>CAVOJP010000007.1:2500-1639046 GCA_963696285.1 uncultured Acidobacteriaceae bacterium | reverse complement strand
GACGGAATTGAGACGAGCCTCCCGCCACCAAGGTAATTCTGAGAGGGAAGCTCGGCGGTTGCAACTAGGAGTACTGTGGTTGACGCACGCATTCGTAAGGCGTGTCGTGGCCTTCACCGCGCTCATGCTGGCGAACGGTATCTGGCTGCGATCACGATCACAGCATAAGTCCAATGACTGGCGAAATGGTGAGTGACTGAGATGCAGGGGCTGGCGAAGACAATTCTTTCGGTACAAGGGTTAACAGTAAACTTGGATGGGCGCAGCATCCTATCGGGTCTGAGTTTTGAGCTCCATGCGGGGGAGATGCTGGCTATCATCGGCCCCAACGGTGCAGGAAAGACGGTGCTGCTGAAAACCCTTCTGCACCTCCTCCCGTACCAAGGGGAGATTCACTGGGTGGAGAGTGCACGCATCGGTTATGTCCCGCAAAGGGTGGCCGCTGACCGGCAACTGCCACTGTCGGCGAGTGACTTGCTGAATGCCGAGGCCCGTTTCCTTAAATTGAGCCAGGCGGACATAGAGCGGGCGGCCACGGTGACCAATCTTACCGCTGAACTGCTGAGCGCGAACATCGGCATCCTGTCGGGTGGGCAGTTTCAAAAAATACTGATTGCCGCCGCACTTTTAGGGCGACCGAACGTGATCCTGTTCGACGAACCGACAGCCAGCCTCGACGAACTCACCGAGGAGCGCATCTATGAATTGCTCAACCGCATTAAAGAAGAGCAGGGCATAACCGTAGTTCTTGTCTCACACGACCTGAGTGTCGTCTACCGCTACGCCACAACGGTCCTGTGCATTGGCAAGGGGAAGCCTTGTTTTGGCCCACCGAAAGAAGTGCTCACTCCCGAGGCATTGGAGGCCCTTTACTCAGCTCCACCCAAGTTCTATCGGCACCTCCAGGACCACCACGGAGTCTGATTCCGACAACTTTATGTCATGGCTATCTCACACCAGCGCCGGTTACTCGATAATGCTCGCCCTTCTCTTCGCCGTGGCAGCCGGCTTGGTCGGAAGCTTTGCCTTGATGAAACGCATGCTTCTCGCTGGAGACGTCATTTCTCATTTGGCCCTCCCCGGATTCGGACTGGCGTTCTTGCTGAAGATCAATCCGCTGCTTGGCGCCGCGACGACACTTTTTCTAGGAACGCTGCTGATATGGCAACTGCAGAAGAAAACGGGGCTGGCAACTGAGAGCGCGATCGGCGTTGTATTCGCAGCGGCGCTTGGAATTGGGGCTGCCATAACACCTAGCGATGAGTTGATCGAGGCTCTGTTCGGGGAAAATCATGCGACTTCGCTGCTTGGCTTTCTTCTGGGTGCTTTCGCAGTGGCTTTCATCATTGCCGCGATCTGGAAACTGCGAGACCAACTCGTGTTGACTCTGTTCTCTCCGGAACTGGCAATGGCAACTGGAGTAAAGGTCGATCGCGTCGACCTCTTCTTCCTCTTGCTCTTCAGCTTGACCATACTCGTGGGATTGCGCTTCATGGGGGCACTCCTGGCAGGTTCCTTGATTATCCTGCCGGCAGCCATTGGACGCCGTCTGACCAACAAGATGTCCCACTTTCTGATTGCTTCGTCAGTCGCGAGCGCCGTGTCGGTTGGGGCTGGGTTACTGCTGAACGCTATGGCTCCGAAATTTGGTGCTGGACCATCGATAGTCATGGTAGCGGCTTTATTGTTCGCGATCTGCCTGTTTAAGTGACCTTAGAAGTCTGGGCTCGACGCGTCTGCGCTGGTCGCAAAGCAGTTCTAACAGGAAGGCAAGGAACTCTTCAAGCAAGCGGATTTGATCTCGCGGTCGGTGTCGACTTCTTCGACACGGCCCTGGAACTTGCCCCGGGGGATTCGAGTCCGGGCTTAACCGCAGAACGAATGCGCGTTCGTTTTCGATCGCCTGAAAGCATTAGCCCGCAACATTTGCGCTTCTGCTCCAATCCGTTCCGCCGAATGTAACCAGTTCTCGGCATGAAATGGACAGTAAATGGAGACAACGAAAAACCGTCAAAAAACCGTCCGCAGGCTATCGCGACGTCGAGCATCTGTCCATGCTCTGTGCTGAATTGTAGCAGACGGAATTCAGATCAGTACAGGTCGAGACACCAAGGATCGAGTTGTAAACAAATTCGGCCCATCATCAACACGCAAAACTCCTGAGCAGTTGAGTCGGAATCGAATTCACGCCCGCGCTGCTCTTGTGCATTCTGCACTTAGCTACGGAGCAGGAGAGCGTTTCCCGTCCTCGTGCACGTAGCGGATGACTTCCACCTCTGACATCGCAATCAGTCCGTCATCCACCATGTCATCGAGCGCCGGAAGTAATTTGTTGATGTTCTGCTCTGTGTCTATCACTGAGACCATGATTGGACGATCGGAAGAACGCAGCAGATGCTTCTTATGAATGAGCGTACTTGCTCCGTAGCCCTCAATCCCGCGAAACACGCTGGCACCGGCGATATCGAGTTCCCGGCACTTGGCTATGATGGCCTCGTAGAGCGGTTTACCGTGCCACTTGTCATCTTCGCCAAAATGGATGCGCAACATTTTGGCCTTTCCTTCGAGCTTCATATTCGTGTCCCCTCGCGGCGCTCGGCTTTTTCATAGTTATGCGTGTACTTGATGACGTCCGCGTCAGATAGCACGACCAGGCCCTGCTTCACCATCTGGTCAAGAATCGGTATAAAGTCCTTCAGTTTTTCTTCCGTATCAACCACGGACAGCAGGATAGGCCGATCATGGGAAAGGCTGAGCGCAGCGTCCTTGTGAATCCTCCGATTGGCACCATAACCGAGAATCCCGCGGTAGACCGTGACGCCGGCAATGTCGTTCGATCGCAGACCATCGACGATGGCTTCATATAACGGCTTGCCATTCCACTTGTCGTTTTCGCCGACGTAGATCCGCATCATTTTTGCTTTACCCTCACGCTTCAGGGCAGGCATTTCAGGCGCGGGATGTTTCTGCTGCTTCTCGGCAGGCTTGACAATTGTGGTGTCGTGCATCTCAATCAGTCCGGCTCCGGCCATGGCTTGCAATTTGGGTAGTAACTCTTCGACTTTCTGCGCAGTTTCGATGAACTCGATTCTGACCGGCAAATGGACCGCAAGGTCCACGAGGCTGGTGGTTTGCATGTGATGATCTGCCCCAAATCCAGCAATGCCACGCGTCACCATTGCGCCCGATACGCCACGGAAAAAAAGAAAATCCAGAATAGCTGCATAGGTCGCGCTGCCGTGGTACTGCTGGTCCTCGGCTACGTAAATGCCGACCTTCTTACCCGGCCCTGCTGTCAGCACATTTTCCTCCTGTCGTTACAGTCGTCTTCGACCGACCCAAAACACAAATGTCCAAGAAAAAATTGTCAGGTCGCACAAAGTGGAACACGTGCTCTTGGTGAGTGCCTGACTACGTTAGCTCCCAGTGCGAAAGCTTCCGCTTCATGGAATCGCCCTCCCGGCCATAACGCCACCCCATACTGCAATAAAGCCAACGATCACGCTTAGCGCGACATAGAGTAAGCCCAGGCCGATCTGGCCATCCTGGATCGTGCGCAATGTCTCAAATTCGAAGCTGGAGAATGTCGTATAGCCTCCGATGAAGCCAATCGGAATCAAATATCTCCAGTTCGGGCTCCAATGAGTTCTGGCCGTCATCAAGGCAAAGACCAGGCCGATCAGGAACGACCCCGTGATGTTAATCACGAACGTACCATAGGGAAACCGCGTTCCCATTCTGCTGCCGATATAACTGCCCAGCCAAAAACGCAAGATCGAACCTAGACAACCTCCTACGCCCACCATCACGTATTTCAGCAAGTCGCCTCGTTCCTTTCCTTTTCAGTACACTTTCACCAGATTTGCCGGCCAGCGAGGCAGCGGCAGTCGGCTCCGTTTGAGCGTCGTTGCGATCGGGCGAAGCCTGACCTTTAACTACAAAAGATCGCTCAAATTTTGCGGAATCTTTGCCGGGAAACAACTCCGCGACAAGGGCCGCTTGTCAGGAGTCATCAGCTGCTCCCGGCTATGTGGTGGGAACAGCGGTTTCGGTGAACTCCTTCACCGTTGAGAACGATTTAAGTACAGCAAAGTCGAGAAGCGAAGTCAACGGGATTTAGTTTGGGCAGGTGACGGCCGGATTCGTTTCATTCTGCGGCTACTACTAGCTATTCGAACCGTGCGCAGTATGAGCGCACTGATTCACGCAGGTGGCTGATGAGCGTGAAGCTGAGGATCTGTTCGGCCTGATCTGCAGCATTTCACTCGATCTCAGAATGAAAACTTCACCGCGAACTGAATGATTCTTGGCTGTGCCGTCCCGTAGGTATTAGACGAGGACGAACCCGCCATTCCGGTAATTTCTCCGAAGGTGGTGCCGAGATCGGCAAGGTTGCCGTCCGGCCTGCCAAAATTTACGTTGTTGAACGCATTGAAAAATTCGGCGCGGAATTCCATCGAGACTCGCTCGGTAATCTTGGCGTTCTTCACGGCAGCCAGATCGGCATCGAAATACCTGGGGCCGCGAAGAATATTCTTTCCCGTATCTCCGAAAGTGCCGATTGCATTTTCTTGAAATGCGTTCGTGTTAAACCATTCCTGCACTTCGGCGGCGTGAGAGCGGCCGCTGCCCAGCACGGCTTGCTGAACACTGGAAACCGCAAGATCGGCGCGGTCACCTAACATGCCGCTCAAGGAATTATCCTGGCCGCTGAAGATGGAAAACGGAAATCCTGTCTGCCAGCCTACGGTTCCGGAAAGCTCCCATCCATTTACAATTTTGTCGATTGCCTTGGGCACGCCGGCGCGGGGGACCAGGTATTCGCCATTAATTTTGAAGGTCTTATTAAGATCGTCGTCCGAAGGACCGTAATCGAAATAGCGGCCACAATAGCAGCTATTAGTCAAATAAGGCGATCCTCCCGTCGGCGCAAAGTCGTCCAGTTCCCTGGCCCACGTAAAGTTCGTCAGAAACGAGAAGCCATGCGTCATGCGCTTGGTGAGTGTGATTTGAGCAGCATTGTAGTTACTGTCGACTCCCGAATTGATGGACCCGATAGAACCATAATTTGGATAAACGAGGCGCGAGGACTCATTTGCCTCGGTCGAATATGGAGCACCAGTACTAGGATTTATTCCCGGAATATAAATCGCGGGATTCAACTGCAGCAGGCCGCTTTCCTGGTCGCCCGTGCCGCTTAAATGATGTCCGTTGTTGCCCACATAGGCCACGCGCAACATCCAGTCTTGTTTGAATCCGCGTTCTGCAGTCAGATTCCAGGAGAGGACCATCGGCAAGCGGAAGTGACGATCGAATATCTGACTGAATGAGATACCGCCCGAGGGAAATATAGCAGTGCTCGGAGTTGGATTGACAGGACCAAACTGCCCGGGAAACGGATTCGTGACTCCGGATCCCGCATATGGATCGGCAAAGCTTACATTCGACAGGTTGATAATGGGAGCAAATGGAGGAACGCCGACTACGTCCTCAAATGCGACCGTGTTCGGCGCTTCGTAATAATAACCGGCTCCGCCGCGAATGCTGGTGTTACCGTCTTCTGTAATGCGATAAGCAAAGCCGAGGCGCGGACCAAAGTTTTTTGGATTGTTATAAATGGACGAAGCCGGACATCCGGGATCGTGATGGCTTCCGCCGAACAACATCCCCACCGGGGCATTGGGAAAGCGCTGAGACTGGGCTCCCGGAACAAAACAAGCTACTCTACCGTCGCTATCGGTATAAGGAAAAAAAGGATCCCAGCGGAGACCCGCACTTAACAGCAGGCGGGGAGTAGCTTTCCAATTGTCCTGCACAAAAAGGCTTTCCCGGTAACCGGTAACATTCAGGTAAAGTCCACCGCCCTGCGTGAACGAGGATACGGCGCCCACTTCAAAATCTGCGAGAGGACTGCCGGTCAGATCTTCAAAATCGAAAACACCACTTTCCTGGTATTGATTGCCCATAGGCAGGCGAACTCGTAAAACTTCGCCGCCGAACTGCACTTCGTGCTTGCCGTGCATCCAAGTAGCAATTTCGCGCAAGGATTGATCGCCGCGATTCCACAATCCATAGGGAGTTCCGGGAAGAAATATGTCTCCGCCGACGGTCAGGTTCAAAACGGCGGATTCTCCACCTCCCTTGTTTTGTGGTACTGCGATATTCGAGCCGGCATCGGCGAAGCTGAAAGGCGCCGATGACAGAGTTGTGCCATTCTCGCTGTTATAGCCGAAATAACTGCTCAACAAGAGGGTCGGCGAGATGGTAAAGATATCGACAACGCTGATGTTTTTTAAGACCAGGTGTTCCGCGTCACCGCGGAGTTGCAGAAGATTGTTAGCCGGCGGGACATAGACCGGGTCTGTGTAATTCATCTGGAAGTAATGCCCGCTGAGATGATGCTTTCCGATGTTGAAATCGATCTTGGCCAGGTATTCATCGGTATTCTGCGCGTCCGGACCACCGTTAAACGTAAGCTGGTCGTTGGCTCCATTGGGCAGCGGTATGTGGTTTAGAAAGTACGTTGCCACGGGACTCACGGGAATTTGATTATTTAGGTAGTTCGCCCCTGTACTTGGATTCACCAATTGCGTTCCGGGAAGCAGGTCTGAAAAATCTCCCGTGCGTTCGGCGGCATTCGGCACCGAGGCAATCTGTCCATTCTGTGCGGTCCGAAATCGCGTCCCCTGATAGCTGCCAAAATAAAAGAGCCGATTCTTGATGATGGGGCCGCCGACGCTGCCGCCAAACTGATTTTGCTTCAGAGGGTTGACCAGTCCTCCGGAAAAATAATTGCTGGCATCCAGCACATTGTTCTGCAGAAATTCAAACAGATCTCCGTGAATCTGGTCGGTTCCTGATTTTGTAACTACATTGACCACGCCTCCAATCGCGTTACCAAAGCTGGCGCTCATATTGCCAGTAATCAGATTGAATTCCTGAATCGCGTCAGGGTTGGGGAAGGGCACATTCGTATTGATATAGGTGTCGTTGGCGTCCACACCATCCAGCAAATAATTCACACCGTTCGCGCCGCCGCCATTTACCTTGGCATACTGCTCGCTGGGGAAGACTCCGCCCTCGCAGTTGGCGGCGCAGTAATTGGCGGTCACGTTGGTGGTGCCGGGTGCCAGAAAAACCAACTGCTGCACGTCTCGGCCGTTCAACGGCAATTCGCTGATTTCCTTCTGATCGATCAACTGGCCTACTGTGGCCGAGTCAGTCGTCACGAGCGAAGAATTTGCCGTCACTACCACTTGTTGTTCAACTCTGCCCACCTGCAGTTGAACATTCTGGGATGCGGCCTGGCCCAGGGAAAGCACAATCCCTTTTTGAACATAGCTGGTGTAGCCGCCCATTGAAACCTTGATCTGATAATTTCCAACCGGCAGACTAGGAAAAAGATACTCGCCCGCATCGGTGCTTGTGGCCGTCTGGCTATATCCGGTTCCAACATCTTGAACGGTGACAGTGGCTCCTGCCACCACCGCGCCGGTGGCATCGCTGACGATTCCACTGAGCCGCGCGGTGGTGTACTGGGCGCGCAACGGCGCCACCGATCCGCAAACCAGAATGACTGCGACGGAGAAGCTTATGAACCAAGATGCCGGCGACAGGTTGCGAGATTTCCTCTTCATGGTCTACCTTCCCCGAGAGCCAAATGTGTTTGTATCAGGCTTTGCGATTGCGCGAATTTAACATAGCCTGCTCGTTTGTTGATTGTTTTGTTCGTTTATGATCGATTTGGACGCTCTCTATGAACAGCAACGGAAATCAGGAGTAAATCTTCACATTTTGCACCACCCGGTTAATCACGCCTCCGGGGCTGGGCCGGTCCGGCATCAAGCCGCAGCGCAAAGAGAAAAACAGTCCCAGCAACTGGCCGAACATGATATCCACCGGTGGACGACAGTCATCCGGCACTGCCGTGCGAATGTCGGGCGAAAGGTAACGATCGGCGAAACCATCCAGGGACAACTCGGAATGTCCGCCTACCGCGATCTTAGTTTTCACGATTCCCTTTCGCGTGAGCTCCTGCAACAGATCTGTTTCGTAATGCCTAACTCTCTCATCGCTGGAGAGAAAAGCAACCAGCAAAGTGGTTTCATCAAGCGCTGCCATGGGACCGTGACGCAGACCGACGACGGATTCCGACAGCGCCAGTATTTCGCCGGCTGTCAATTCCAGCACCTTCAAGGCCGACTCGACGGCCACCCCTTCGAGTGCACCGGATCCGATAAAGCAAACTCTTTCGAAAGGTTCAGCCGCCAGCGCTGCCGCAGCATCGGCAGCACGTGGAAGAAAACTCTTTCCCGCTTCCACAAGCCGGTTGAGTATCGATTCGTACGTGGCGACTTGATGAATATGAGCCATGCACTGGCCGAATACGACCATGTTCGAAAATGAACTGGTCATCGCCAGACCTCGGTCGTTCACGGCATCCTCCAGCGCAACGGCGAACGCTTGTGGCTTGCCGGCAACGCTGCGGATCATGCGCCCTTCTGCGTTACACGACACGACAATGTGATGAACCTCCGGATGAGTCACTAAAGCTTTTTCGATAACCGCGACCCCTTCCGGGCTTTCGCCGGAGCGGGAGAACGAAATCCAGATGTATTTCTGGCCGGGCAACAGCCATTCTTCCGCGTGGGTAAGAAGGCTGGTGCTGGGAACTGCAGTGACTTCACATTGCCAAAGCCGGCGAAACAGAAGCTCCAGACTTCTACCCACATAGTCGGAAGTTCCGGCGCCGATCAGAAAGACCGTTGGTTTCGAACCGGTCGATATATCAAGCCCGGCGCTCTTCAGGAAGTCGGCGAGCCTGGTGCGCTGCTTTTGAAAGATTGAAAATGTTGCGCTCCAAGTACCAGGCTGCTGCGCAATCTCAGCGGGAGTGTGCAACAGACCGCGTTCGATCTTTGCTGCTTTCGAAAGGTCGAGAAGTTCAGCCAGAGCATTCAAGGCGACAGACTCCTGGGTGATAATGCCGCGCAAAAGATGGAAAGATTGGTTTACGCGCGTACTTTCGTTTTATTACGCATATAAACATTTACTTGCGTTTAGAGCAGAAGTCAAGCGCAAAGTGCATCGCTCCATTACCCCCGGACCTTGCCTTTTTAATGGACAAACGAAAGCTCATCACGTTAGAAAGGATTACTCACAAACGCGGTCACTGATTCTTCCGCTCTTGTGAGCAAAACTTATGCTGATCGAAGAACGTCGACGGGCGATCCTGGAAGCTCTGCGCCTGGAGGGCCGCGTACTTGTGGCGGAACTGGGCAAGCGCTTTCGCACTTCGCAAGTGACCATTCGCAAGGATCTCGAAATTCTTCATGCCACGGGAAAGATTCATCGTACCCATGGCGGGGCACTACCGGCCCATGAGGGCGCGCTCGAAGATCCCACTCTACGAGAAAAAGAGAAACTGCATCGCAAGGAGAAGATGCAGATCGCAACCGCTGCGGCGCATATGGTGGAAGAAGGCCAGGTGGTGATTCTGGATTCCGGGACCACTACGACCGCCATCGCCAGAGCGCTCCGCCATCATCAGAATCTTACGATCATTACCAACGCGGTAAATATCGCGGCGGAACTAGCAGGCTCTTCACTGGAAGTGATTCTCACGGGCGGAACTCTGCGGAAGAATTCATTCTCGCTGGTTGGGCCGATCGCGGAAGAAACGCTGCGGCGCTTGAACGCGGATATCCTATTTCTCGGGGTCGACGGCTTCGACGTCCAGAGCGGCCTGAGCACCCCGAATCTTTTGGAAGCAAAAGTAAACCGCGCCATGATGGACGTCGCGAGAATCGTGGTGGCGGTGTGCGATTCCAGCAAATTCGGCCGCCGCAGTCTTTCCATGATTGCGCCTCCCTCGGCAGTGCACCGGGTAATTACGGATCGACTCGCTCCCAAGAATGATATCGCTCAGTTGCGTAAGGCAGGGATCGAAGTTACTCAGGTTCATGCTGGCCAGCCAAACGCATCTGCCACGGCCCGCAAGCCACCGGCACACAAACGCGATCAATAAGACAAATCATTCTTAGACCAGTGCGGCAGTCACGGAGGATTCATTGTCAAAATTCGATGTCACGATCGCTGGAGAACTCAACCTTGATTTGATCCTCTATGGACTTCCTGAAACTCTGCCACCCGAACGCGAACTGCTTGCCGAGAATATGATGCTGACGCTCGGCAGCTCTTCGGCAATCGTGGCCCACAATCTGGCCGCACTGGGCAGTCGAGTGGGATTTGTTTCCTGCATCGGCGGCGATTCTTTTGGTGATATCGCGCTGCAGCGCCTCTCCGCCAGTGGGGTTCATGTGGAGCAAGTCATCCGAAACCCGAGCGCGCAGACTGGTCTCACCGTGATTTTGCAGCATGGGAACTGGCGCAACATCCTGACCTATCCGGGGACGATCTTCGATTTAAAACCAGAGCATCTGAATTTTCAGTATTTGTCGTCGTCCCGTCACTTTCATTTTTCGTCGTTTTACCTGCAGCGCGGCTTGCGGCCGCATGTGAAAGATATCTTCCGCCAGCTGAAACAGCATGGGCTCACTATTTCTCTCGATCCCAATGATGACCCGGACGATGAATGGAAACCGGATATCGAAGAAGCTTTGCAGTATGTGGACATTTTCTTACCAAACGCGCGAGAGGCGAAGAAGATTACTGGCACTCAGAACATCGAGGACGCGGTTTCCAAACTGGCCGCAATGGTGCCGCTCATTGTGGTAAAGTGCGGCGCGGAGGGAGCGATGGCGCAGCGTGGCAGCGATCGCTTTGTCAGTCCGGCGGCCAGGGTCGAAATCGTGGATCCTGTCGGGGCCGGGGACAGCTTCGATGCCGGATTCCTGCACCAGTTTCTCCGTGGTGGCGATCTGCAAAGCTGCCTGAATGCCGGGAATGTTACGGCAGCGCTCTCCACTACGCGGGCCGGAGGGACGGAGGCGTTTCGAGACTCAGAGTATCGAAATTACTTTCTGCAAAGCCATCGCTAACGGCGAGCAGAGTGAAGACTCTGACTGGGAATATCTTAGTCGAAGATCGAAGGACTCCCCTTTGAAGGATCCCTCACCTTTCGGGTTCGTAACGCTTGATCTTCTGAGGCTCAAAAGTTGTCGGCATGTGGCCGGAGATGCGCAGCTCGAAGTGGTCTTCTGCGCTTAAACCGCTGAGGCCGGCGGCCGTCACCTGCACCTTAAATTCACCCGGCTCGGTATAGGTGTGCTTCACATCGGTTCCCTCCGTGGTTACGCCGTCACCAAAATCCCAGTGATAGGAGAGCACTGCGTCGCCGCCCTGGCTGTGCGCCGCGAACGTAAGCGTACTACCAGCATCTCCCGCGGAAGGATGTTCTGTCTTGAGTGCGGGAGCAACTGCGGGAATGTGTCCGTCGACAATTTTAAAAACGCGTACTGAATGAGGCGGCTGATGGAAGGCCAGCACTCCGGAAGCAACCGCCGCGATCTTCTGATTGCCGTCCAGGACATCGGCAACTGCATACTGACCCGTCGCAGGCAATCCGGCGGTTGCGAGATCGATTGAGTGATCCCTGTCTTTCTCGGTCCAGTTGAAGACAGTTAGAATACTTTGCCGGTCATCTTCCTTTAGAAAAAAGATGCTGGGCTGCGCATCCTCGGGCGCGAAATTCATGAGGTCTAATGGGATCGATGCCTTCCCCAAGCGAATCATATTGATCAGATCCTGATTTTGAACCAGCGCCAGGCGCTCGGGAGCCTTCGACAAAGTTGGGAGCGCATCTCCGATCTCGAACATTCCACCGGAAACTGCCGCGAGCGCAATCGAAACCTTGGCATCGTCCACAGTGGCGGGCTTGTGGCTCTCGTGCCATGACTGATCATCGATGGTCTGGGTTGATACCGTAAATGCGTCCGGATCGGTCACAAAAAAGTTGCGATTCATGTAGTAGCGGGCGGCAATTCCGGGGGCCGCTTCTTTGCTGGCGTCGAATGTGTGGCCCGTGTCCTGCGATATCCGGCCATAATCCACATAACCGACCGGGTTCAGCATGGCGCTTCCATCTTTATCTAAATAGACGTTGTCGCCCACAGTGTCACGGATGATCTTCAGCCCGATTCTCTGGGCTTCGAGCGCAGTCGTATTGGGTTCGTGATAGTAACCTTCGATCAGGCTGTCATCCATAAAATCCATCTTGATGGAATGGATGCCCCAATTATTGACCAGCATGGAATAAGTTTTTCGAAGATATTCTTGCGCCTCTGGATTAGTTGTATCGAGCACGAACAACTGATCTTTGTTATCGACGACTGTACCGGCATGGATGGGCTGCCCTTTTGCGTTCTTCACCAGCCAGTCCGGATGATTCTGATAAACCCAGGAGCGTTCTGATATTTCAAATGGAGCCGTCCAGATCGCCGGAGTGAGGCCCAGACCTCGGACTTTGTATTCGAGCGGAGCCAATCCCTGAGGAAATAAAGTTGCGTTTGGAGTGATGTACTCTCCGCGGGCATACTGATAGCCTTCATCGATATGGAAAATGCTATAGCCGAACGATTTCAGATGCTCTGCTTCCCACTGCGCATTGGTGAGCGCGGCTCCTTCATTTAATCCAAAGTAGTAGGCAGTCCAACTCCACCAGCCCATCAGCGGAGGCGCAGAGATTCGCGCTTGATGAATCTTCCGGATCAAGGATCCGTAAGTCTCCAGCTGCCGGTGATAATCAGTAGCCAAGCTGAATAGCACGCGCTCCGAGGACAGTTCCCCGCCCGAAGCGACCGGCAGACTCAACTCCACTTGGTCTTCCGCGGAGGAATGCTCAAGAGAATTTAGTCTGGCCATCTCGGTGGTCCCCGTCGAATCGACTTCGTAGGAGGCAACTCGGGTTGCATCGCCGGAGCCCGAGAGATGAAGCCGTAGTATCGTCAGGAAGCGATCGCTGGAGAGTGCGCCGAGAAACAAGCTCTGATGACTCTGGCGATTGTAGATGAGCTGGCTGCCAACGGCGCGATGCATCTGGTTTTCGGCGTCCGCAAAATTGCGAATGGTCATAGCGGGCCGGTCTTCGCTGAAGCTGTCGGAGAGAATTCGATCGTCGAGGACCGGCGCGCCGAGATCAATGACTCCCAAATCAGTGCCCGGTCCGGCGGTTGCATCGACCGAACGGATGCTCTCGACATGAATTGGTTTTCCAGTTGTGTTTCGAATCAGTCACCTGGATGTCGCCGAATGGCTCATTCGAATAAGCGCGCAGGTGATAAATCAGATCGGGCTGCCGCGTTAATCCGGAGTAAGTAACTTGCCAGTCGGTAGCTTCACCGAGAAATCCCTGGACTTTCGAGTGCTCTATCGCCGGCTGCGGATAATCGGAGGCGTGAATCCAGCGTCCATCGACCTGCGCGCCGATTCCCGCGCGCACGGCGTATGAAGCGTCACCCGGCATCGCGATTGTGTACTTGCCGTCCGCCGAGTTCACACTCACTTTTAAAGTTTGTTCATGGCCGGATGACTGCCCCGCAGACGAAAGAAGAGCGCCCCCGATCAGCAATAGCAGTGCACTCAATCTGCTCACGTAAGAAATCCTCATTTGACTGATGCAGTAACCGATCACCATTCCTCCGTGGAATTGAGAAGTGTTGTTGCTACAGCTGTTTTGTCAGATTGCAGAGTTGAGAATGAGTCATACCGGCTGATCAGTAATTTCCTCGCGTCGAGGATCCCAATAAAATTTCTTTCCCGCCCAGTAAGCCTGCGCGGCCATGATACAGACAATGGAATGGGAAAAGCCGTGATCGACAGTGGCATTCGGTTCCCTGCGCGCCCGCATAGCCTCGAGCCAATCGACCATATGGACGACATCGTCATCGTCCGGCCCCAGAGAATTCGGCGACGTCGCTCCGGAAACTTTAAGTGTGGCCGCGGCGTCGTTGGGCGGCCCTACAATCGGTACTTCGGAATATACAGGACCGGATTCCCACGGATCGAATTCCTTCCTCCCGCCTTCTTCCGTTGTGACGAACAATGACGCGCCCTCGCCGCCATAATTCTCAATGGTTCCATTCCGGCCTTGAATGCGTGAAAAGCTGCGGTAACTATTTCCGAAAGTAGTCTTGTAGGTGTACAGGAAATCTTTTGGATAGGTCACAGCGGCAACGCAGGTGTCAGGATTTTCACGCCCATCTTTCCAGATGAAAACGCCGCCATTCGCCACGACACTCGAGGGGAAGGCCTGGTCCGTCCAAAGATGAACAAGGTCGCAGCCATGGCTCAGCCATTGGTCGAAGATGCCGGAAGAAAAATCTTTGTAGAGCCGGAATTCAAGATAGACGTGAGGATCGAATGGTCGATCTGGTTTTCCGAGCAGCCAGCGCTTCCAGTCGGTGTCTTCTTCGCGGAGCTGAGATTTTCGTCCGTAGAGCCAGCTCTTCCATTCCATCTTTAAATCTTGCAACATCTCCGGAGAGATACCTGTATCTGCCGGTACAAAACGCCAGCGCTCCTCATTGACGTTCCATTCCTGCTCGATGTGGACGATGTCGCCGATCTTTCCCGAACGAATGATCTCCCGCACGGCCAGCGGATAAGCCTGGCTGCGGTGCTGCGTCCCCATCTGCACAACCTGCCTGGATGCCTTCACAATATCGCGAGCTTCCTTCGCCTCGGCCAGCACATTGGCGAAGGGCTTTTCGACATAACAATCCTTGCCCGCCCGCACCACTTCGCTGCATAACTTCGCATGCTGGAAATCTCCGGTCGCGATCATTACGCCATCGATGTCTTTTCTGGCGAGCATATCTTCCGAGTATTGATAGATCTGCGGCTCGAGGTTGAAAGCCTTTTTCACTTGCGCGGCACGGCGTTCGCGAGCCCGGTTCCAAAGATCACAAACGGCAACCGTCTCCACGGGAATTTGCTTCGAGGCGAGTTGAGCCATGTGTACATGGCCTTCGCTGCGATCTCCGCATCCTAGCTGTCCCAGCCGGATGCGATCATTCGCACCGAGAATCCGGGCATAGGAATGTGCAGTCATTCTGCTGGCTAACAACATTCCTCCTGCACCTTTCAGGAAAGTTCTTCGAGTAGCGTCTTTGTCGCGCATTTTTGTTCGGCTAACTCCGGTTTGAGTCGATCAGTGATCGGTTGAGACTTCAGGGAAGGATTGCCTTGATTCCCGTGATCTCACAAAAATCTATAAGAGCCGGGTACAGGTCTTCGCCGTAACCCAAGCATGCATACTCATTGGTCCAATGCTGCAGCAACATTTCGATGTCGCATTGCGCCGTCACGAAACCATGCGGCCAGAATGGAATGCCACATTCGTTGAGCCGCTTTTCTACCTGATCTGCCGGCGGCTCGAAGATGCTGGCTCGTGTGATGACCATTTGAAATTCACCATTCACCCTGCCGAGTCGCGCCAGCACGCCTTCTCCAACTTTGCAGATCAACTTAACAGAAAGGCCGCCTGCTTCGCCTTCCGTCGGAATACCGTGCTCAGAAAAACCCGCCGGGCCGAGCTTGCTCGCTAACGACGGTGGGCAAGCGCCATCCCCGATAATCTTGATTTCTTTCGACTTCTTATCAATGTGCTGCAGATCACCGTAATACACCGGCTCCTTGCTCAACTTGGTGAGCAGAAGAACCGTGAGGGCGGTATTGAAATCGCCCAGCGTAGAAGTACCAACTCCATCCTCCAGCATCATGCTCTGGGCAAAACAAGTGGCAGAATAATCACCGGCGAGCCCGGGAAAAGATTGAATGGTATAGAAATCAAACTTTTCCTTTGCCACAATTTTTCTCAGCGCGAGATACAGACGCATCGATCGTTCAGTTATGTCATTGCGTTCTGGCTCTCGGTCAAATAACTGCTTCAAGCGAGTCCGCAACTCATCCAGTTCCTTCGAGGAAACTGCTTCAGCAGCGTGCTTCAACTCCGTCGTATCCCGTGAATCGATATCGACGCCGAACATTCTCATCCATTGTGAGGGATCGGCAGCGCCGCAGGTTTGCCCCATACCGCGGCCACCGAACGTACCGATAGTGGACATATTTAAAAAGTTTTTGAGATGCGAGGCTTGAGCATAGCTGACGATTTTGCTTACGGTATCTTTTTCCTCCAGGCTGCCGTATACGAATTTGTGCGGGATACCGATTTCTAGCAGGCCGCCGTGTAGTACTAATCCGCCGACCGGCCTCCAGCCTTGCGAACCGGGATGCGTCCAGATGAGTAAACCTTTTCCGCTACCGCAATAATCACGAATTGCTCCAACCAGATGCGCTGCCCAAACCCACGTACCGGAAAAGAGAACGACCGCATCGATGGCGTCGTCGCATTTCATTTTTTTGAATGCGGCGCGAGCTTCTTCTTTGCTGGCAACAACAACGCCATGCTCAACGACATTCAGACCGGCGGCCACCAGCGCGCTCTTGGCGCGCTGGACGAGCGCGTCGTCAATAAACGGCATGCCCATCGGGTCTTTTAGACCATCTTTATGAACTCCGAACACGATGAATCCGATTGTGGGTCGTATCAAATTTCCTCCTGCCGACTTGAACTTCAGTTGCCGTTGATCGCCGAACTCAATCGGCGGTATTGTTTGACTTGTTGCGCGTAGGCTACTGCAATCTCGGGGTCAGGCAATACCATCGAGACATCGCGAACCACGAGATCTACGGCCTCACGCAAGGTTCGGTATTCCCCGCACGCCACTCCAGCAAGAATGGCTCCGCCCAGACACACTGCTTCCGGGCACTCCATTCTATGAAGACGCCGGCCCGACAGCGCTGCGCGCAACTGAAGACCCAGAGCTGACCGCGACCCTCCACCAGTAACGTAGACATCTCGAAAATTTCCCACCGCGTCGGTAAGAATGTCAGTCATCTGCGACAGTTCGCAGGCAAGCCCTTCGAGAATGCCTTTGTAGATCTGGCTTCGATTGCTGTTCGGACTCAAGCCGGAAATAATTCCACGGGCGTGCGGATTGAAATCAGGATTGCACGTGCCAATCAGATTGGGAGTAATGCAAAGGCCCGTCGGACCGCATGGAGCATCTTGCTCTAGCGTCGCGTAATGGATCGACTCCGCCTCAGATGAATCGTCGTTGTGAGAGTACAACAGATTGTGGAACCACTCGATCATGATCCCGGATGGAAAAAACGCCATCGTGACAAACTTGTCCGGAACCACGTGGCAATACGTGTTGAGAGAAGCCGCGAGGGCCGCGTCCGTTGGGCAGGGGTGATCCGATGCCGCCACCAGGCATTCGTAGGTGCCAATCGAATCGGCCACGCGGCTCGAATCCATAACGCCAACTCCCAGTGCTCCGCAAGGTTGATCATGCCCGCCGAGCACCACAGTTGTTTCCGTTGAAAGACCCAGTGGGCCAGCTGCTGACGCACTGAGCTTTCCCAAACTTGTTCCTGCCGGCACAGGAACTGGCAGGCACTCGGCGCCGATTTTTGTTGCAGCAAGAATTTCTTCCGACCAGCCTTGCTGTCGCGTGTCAAAGGCCAGATAACGTGAAGCCAAGGAATAATCGACGTAGGGAGGTAGTCCGAGGCGAGCAAGCACGTACCCAATCACGGTAAGGAAACGAACCGACGGAGTAAAAATATCCGGCCGGTGCTTTCGCAACCAAAGAATTTTTGGCACCGGGTACATGGGATGAGCGACGAGGCCGGTAATTTCGAAAAGCGTTTTTCTTCCGATTGTTTCTTCCAGCCACACCGCTTCTTCCGCAGCTCGATTGTCCTGGTTGAGAATTGCGGGAGCAATTGCGTGGTTGTGTTCATTAACTGGCACAAACGTTTCGCCGTGAGAACTCAGGCACAGTGCCCGAACCGGATCGGAAAGATTGTTGGCCACCGATTGCACCGAGCGGCACACCGCTTGCCAGAAGCGTTCGGGATTTAGCTCCGCATGCGAAGGAGCGGGGAATTCCGGTGCGTAGGCACAAGCGTGCTGAGCGAGTATTTTACCCGTCAGTGAAAATGCCACCGCTTTGCATCTGCTCGATCCGATATCGACGGCAAGCAAACTCATAAGAAGCTTCAATTTCGGTTTGCTACAAAGCTAAGGCCTTCATCCAAACTGTCGAAGCAATGCGATGAGTCGCGCCAACGAACATCGCGGCACAAGATTGCGCAACGCTCGCAGCATTCACAAGAAGTTATCCGCCGCGACCGCGAGCTTCCGTCCGCGACCTCCAGACTCTATAACTTCGATCTTTTTGTTGGCAAAAGAAACGCTCGCTACGCCACCAAATGTCTCCGGTACCTCAAATAACAAAATCAGAAAGCGCACCTGAGCCTTGGATTTCGCCGGCAGCCAACGATACGTCGGTTCGCCGAACAACGGCCCCTGTTCGATGGTTTCGCGGCGCGGGATAGAAAACGGAGTCGAGCTGAACTCCAGTCCTCGACAGAACGTCTTTCCTCGCCACGGCGCTGAGGTTCGACTGTGTCTCTCTTCCCAGTTCCCCACCCAGGGAAAGTCTGCGCGTCGAAACGCATAGACGACGAGGAGCTTCAGACGCGGGTTACACGCGGCAATGAAGCCAATCTTTAGTTGAGGATCAAGCAATTGCGCCGTGTAGTGTCCAAAGCGCTCGGCCGGCGTGGTGCGCAGGTTCCATTGCTTGCGATCTCTTGTCGGGGCTTCGGGCCAGGTAAACTCAGCGTCTGGCTGAAGAGAAAATCGAGGGCTATAACTTGCTGGACAAACTTTCCCCCGCGTCGCAGGCATATCGAACCAGGTGGTTTTCTCTTCCAGGAATGGCGGACCAAAGGTCACATGTTCATTCCAGGAAATCGGCCGGTCATAACTACTGAGATTGGTTGCCTCTTCTTCGCAATAAACTCACTGGATTCTCGCGATCGAGAGTTAGCTTACGAGTGAAAGCTGATTCGAGCCTTGGGAAGCGTCACACCATATTGCAGCAGCGGCTTTGGCGACTTTGCTTGCTTCTGAATCGTCCACATCAACGCCGGAGCTTCGCCGTGAGTGGTGAGACCCGCTGCAATTTCCTCCACAGATGGCGGCCCGAAGTGATCAAAACTGAGGCTGTGTCCGGCGATGCCGGAAAGTAGCTTGCCGTCTGGCGGCGGTCCGTAGCGGCGAGCATATTTCGAAACTTTGTAATCGGATGGATCGATCGTGGGCCAGGGCGGCCGCCACAGCGGATTCACGCCGGAACAGGCATTCAAATTCAACTCGCAGATATGCCCACCACCCGCAAGAACCGAGATATGACCCCAATCTGCCTGCAGGCGAAATCCGGAGCGGCCGTCGATCACATTGTTGCTGCGAAAAACGCCCCGGGAATGGGAACCGGACTTAATCATCTTGGGATAGCTTGGAACTCTGCTGTCGCCGCGCCGTCCAGAGCAGCTCGCGCCTGTTTCAGAAATCCACTGATGTTGTCGGCCTGAAAGACATTGCGGCCAAAGAAGACGCCGGCCGCACCGGCCACCGCCACTTCTCGCACTACATCAAGAGCTTGCTTGTCGGAAGCGTGACGGCTTCCGCCCAGCACCAGAATCGGTATCGGACAATTCTCCACCACCAAACGCATGGAGGAAGGATCCCCGCTGTAATCCGTCTTAACCGCATCTGCACCAAGCTCGACCGCCATCCGGGTGTGGAGGTTGAGCCACTTGGGGTCGCCCGGGGTCTGCACATTCTTCCCGCGTGCCAGAGATTCAACAATCAGTGGGATTCCGACTCGTTCACATTCGCGGGCGACTTCGGCGTTGCGGGTAATCTCCTTCATCTCAAACTCCGCATCTCCGGTGCCGACCACGAGATAGGTAAGAACAGCATCTGCTCCGTGTCGTAAGGCATCTTCGGGATGCGCGAGAAGCGAACTGTGCAGGTCGCCACTTCCATTCTGCCCAATCGCCGACCAAACCGTCGTCCAATCGATGCGCGCAATCAACGGTGGTATAGAGCCCGCACCTGTCGAGTTCGCGAATTGACAAATCAGACCGAGGTTCAACAGCAAGGCGTCGACACCGGCTTGAGAAAATTGTCGAATCTTACCGAGGGGATCTTCCGTTCCAGGAATCGGCCCCAGCACCAATGCATGATCGAAAGCGACAACCAGGGCTCGGCGTTGCGAGCCTCCAAGCACACGGTTCAAACGAATTTTCCTGCCGCAGTCGCTCACGATTTCCTCACTATTTTCGCAGCACTAAAAGTCGGACTCAAACTACCGGGATCTTGAGCGAATGTCAACTTATTTGCGTGAATTAGTTCGTTTCGCGATCGCTTTACGCCCGTCCTGACCATCCGCCACCACAACCTCGACCCCGGCTTCACGCAGCGCCTTCACGTATTTAGCGTCAGTGCCGGAATCGGTTACAAGTATGTCGATCTCTGTCACCGGACCAACATAAGCGAAGCTCTGAGCGCCAAACTTACTGTGATCCGCCAACGCGATGCGGGTTTTCGCCGCGCGTGTGATCATCTTTTTGATCTGCGCCTCGGCGTGGTTTGCGGTTGAAACTCCGTAAGAAAGATCGATTGCACTCACTCCGAGAATCGCTTTATCCAGGCGAATTTCAGAGAGAGCGCGCTGCGCCCACTCGCCGGAAAAATAGAAAGTATCCTTCTGAAGATCGCCGCCGGTACAAAGCACCGTCACGCCGGAACTCCTTTGCAACTGGCAGACGATCGTGGGCGAATTCGTCACGACCGTAAGGCGATTCCGCTGATGTAAAGTGCGGGCAAGCTCGTACACTGTGGTGCTTCCCTCGAGAAACACGGTCTCGCCATCCAGCACGAAATGCTCTGCCGCGCGCGCGATCGCCTGCTTCTCGGCGCTATGGCTGTGCGACAAAGTTTCGTAGGAAGGTTGGAAGTTCGTGCTGGACATCCGGGAAACAGCTCCCCCGTGGGAACGGACAAGCACGCCATCGTGCTCGAGCGCTGCCAGGTCTCGCCGAATCGTCGCGGCGGTAACCCCCAGAGCCGCGCAGAGGTCGGAGGCGGAGACAGTTCTTTGACCAGAAAGAATCTCTCGAATGCGAAACCTGCGCTCTTCTGCGAGCATGAATGTTTGCGCTCTCCTGGCCTGAGTCTTTTTGGGGGTTCGATCAGGCACTGCGCCACAATTGTATTGGGGATGTGACGATTTGTATCGTAAAAAGTGAGAGTGTGGGATAAAAATCGATCACAAACGGACATTGCGATTGACAAATGAACACCCACTCGGTAAATTCGCGCCTTGCAAACGGAATGACGTAAATTGAATAACCCGGCGCACGTCGGGGTGCTATTACTGTCCGCCTATGCCTTCGAAAACCGAAACTTACCCCCGCCTGACGCGCGCCTTCGGCTTACTTCCGGCCACGGCCCTGAACATGGCCAACATGGTTGGCATCGGGCCCTTCATCACAATTCCCTTACTGATGGCTTCCATGGGCGGGCCGCAATCCATGCTGGGCTGGCTGACCGGGGCGCTCATCGTAATTTCCGACGGCCTGATATGGAGCGAACTAGGGGCAGCGCTGCCTGGCTCCGGAGGCAGCTACCATTTTCTTCGCGAAGCTTACGGCCATCAAACTTGGGGACGCCTGATGGCTTTTCTTTTCATCTGGCAGTTCGTTCTGAGCGGCCCTTTGGAAGTCGCCTCCGGCATGCTCGGATTTGGAAACTATTCCACCTACCTCTGGCCAGGCTTGAGCGGTCGAGGCCAGCAATACGTTGGGGTTGCCGCGGGACTGGTTGCTTTATTCCTGCTATGCCGAAAGATCACATTTTTGAGCAAAGTCACGCTCACGCTGTGGATTGGCACGGTGCTGGCGATGGTGACTGTGATGGTCACCGGCTTCCCTCACTTCAACCGCCATCTGGCATTCGATTTCCCGCCCGGAGCGCTGACTTTTAATCGCGGATTCGTGCTCGGGCTCGGCAGCGCTACTCTCATCGCCGTCTACAACTATCTGGGATATTACGACGTCTGCTACATCGGCGACGAGGTCGAGAATCCGGCGTACGTGGTGCCGCGCTCGATTTTGATTTCGCTGGCCATCTGCTGCGGAGGATATCTGGCGTTGCATCTCGCCATCATCGGCGTGGTTCCCTGGCGGGAAGGGATTCATTCCAACTTCATTGTTTCCGATTTCATGGAGCGGCTTTACGGGCGGCGAGCCGCGATCGGAGTAACCATTCTGATATTGTGGTCGGCCTTTGGCTCAGTGTTCGCGCTGCTTCTCGGCTATTCGCGAATCCCTTACGCTGCCGCCATCGATGGCTATTTCTTTCGCCCGTTTGCGCAACTGCACCCGACGAAAAACTATCCGCAAGTTTCGCTTCTGGTTCTGGGCGGCGTATCAATTGCTTTAGCGTTCCTTAAACTTGATCAGCTCGTCAGCGCTTTAATCACGACCAGAATTCTGGTGCAGTTTCTAGGACAGCTATTCGCGATTCCGCTGCTGCGGCGAAAGCTTCCCGACAGCGCACGGCCGTACAAGATGTGGCTTTATCCGGTACCTATGATCATTGCGTTCTTTGGCTGGGCATATGTTTTTCTCACCTCAGGCTGGCTTTACATCGAGATCGGATTGCTGACGCTGTTCACCGGAGTTGTGGTTTTCTTCATCTGGGCGAGATGGAAAGCCACGTGGCCCTTCACCCGCAGCGCGGATGCTGCATGAGCGGAAATTAAGATCTCGCGGATAAGGAACAATACATGATTGGAAACATTTTCCGTGGTTTTCGGCTTCACAAAACTCCAGCCAGTAGGATTCGTGGCGCGAAGATTGCCCTTCGCTTGATGCCCTGGCTCGTGATTTTTGCCAGCCCTGCTATGACCGCGCAAGTAATTGCTAATCCTCAAGGTCCGGCCGTGTCGGTTCAGGAGCGCGACGGCACTTACGAGATTCAAACCGCAGCGGGCGCACACGCCGTGATTCAGGCAAGGGTCGCGGCCGAGATTGATCACAAGTGGGTTCGGTCCACGGACTATCCGAAACATGAAGTATTGCAAACGACGTTTACAGATGCTCTCGGTCGCGGCAAGACAATTACCGTCACTTCGTCCGGAATCGCAAATTTTCCCAACCTTGCATATAGATTGCAAATTTACGATGGCCAAGCCTTCGGTGTAGTTGAAGTTGAAGTTGAAAATCAGACGACGAATTCGGTGACGATCCAAAGTCTTCGCAGCCTTGAGGCAATCGGAGACAAAATCATCGATCTCGACGGTACTCAGACCAGCGATCGAGTTCTTTCAGACAGTTTCAGCGAGGACTGGCCGCCCCTACAGATTTATGATTTAGGAAAAGCTCTTCAGGGAATGCATCGCGCCGTGGGGAGTCAACTTATTTATAACCGGGAGAGCAAAGAGAGCTTGTTTATTGGGGCTCTCACCTCCGACCGTTTTCTCACGATCATTCATTTGCAAACTCACCTATCCCCACCGAGTGGTTCCGGCATCGCTTCGTTCACGGTCGATTCCACTGGCACGACTGAGATACAAGCCAGCGATCCGGAATCCGGTCTGCGAGAAGGGCCGGCGGAGAATCTGATCGAATTAAACGTCCCACTTGCCGCAGATGAGTCCATCACCTCTGAACCCGTGATGTTTGCTGCGGGAAAAGATTACCACTCACAACTGGAGAACTATGGCGCAGCGATTCGAAAATTGCATCACAGCCGCATCGCTGCGGAGAACATGCTGGGCTGGTGGAGCTGGACAGCCTTCTACACGAAAATTACCCAGGGCGCGGCTCTCACAAACGCGGAGTGGCTGGCTGAACACCTGAAGACCCTGGGCTACGATTACTTTCATTTCGACCTGGGTTATGCATACTCGCGCAGTGAATACGCGACCCCGAACGCATCTCAATTTCCCAACGGCATGTGGGATCTTACTCACCGCATCTGCCGATTGGGATTGAAGGTGGGAGTTTGGACGGCGCCTTTTGAAGTCGGCGAGCGCGCCTGGATTTACGAGCATCATAAAGATTGGCTGCTACACAACGCACATGGCGATCCGATTTCCATTGGAAATGCCGAAGAGGTAGAAGGCGAACGGCTATTCGTGCTGGATGTTACGCATCCGGACGCGCAGGAATATCTTCGGCAAACCTACCGCACCCTAGCCCGGGAGTGGGGCGCGCGCTACATCAAGCTCGACTTCATGGACAACACGGCGATCGAGGGTTATTACCATCGCCCCAACACCACGGCACTGGAAGCGCAGCGAATCGGCCTTGAGGTCATCCGCAGGGCGGTGGGCGAAGATGTGCTCCTCGATAAGGATGGCAGTCCCATGTTGAATCCTGTCGGGCTAGTCGATGAAGGCCGCGTATCGCAGGATACAGGTCACGCGTTTCAACGCAGTAAAGAAGCCGAACCCGGCATTGCAGCGCGGTATTACATGCATCGCAATTTTTTCATCGATGATCCGGACGCGTTCACTGTTTCCCGCCAACTGCTGGAGGAGCGAACCATTCAGGCTCCGCTTACTTTGAGTGAGGCTCAAGTCTCGATTGCGCTGGCGGCAGTTTCTGGAGGCATGTTTGAAATTGGCGACGATCTGACAATTTTGGGAGGTGATAAAGAGCGTTTAGCGTTGGTAAAGAATCCCGACGTGCTGGCGATGGTGAAACTCGGACGGGCTTCGTTGCCTTTAGACCTTCTGACCTATACCGAGAAGGATGAACAGCCCAGCGTTTTTCTGTTGCGCGAAGATCAGCGTCAGTCCATTCTGGCGGTCTTCAACTGGACAGAGCATGCTGCTTCTCATGCTTTCACTCTTTCTGATTTACATCTCTCCGCCGGGCATTCCTACAACCTGCTTGATGTCTTTGCGCCGGATCAACCGCGACCGCGGCCGATCGATCGCCAAACTCTTCGCGTCGAGAATCAGCGTGCGCACTCTGTCGAGCTCATAAAGATTATTGATACTTCAATTCCTGCAGCAGCGCCAGCGATGGCTTACCAAGTACCGTCTCAAGCAAAAATTGGAGAAGAGCTTCAGTTCTCCGGTGCGGCTTCCAAGGACGGTGTTCCCGCGCTTGCTTATCATTGGGATTTCGGCGATGGAGTAGTCGCCGACGGTGCGAGCCTCACTCATACGTATACGGCGGCCGGAAGTTACAAGGTACGCTTCACCGCCGAGGGTCTCGATGGCATCTCCGCGGAGAAAACATTTTCGATCGATGTGAGTGGGACTGTAGTTCTGCCTGCACCGCGGCGTTACGCCGGCCCAAGCGAATAGCAAGCACAAATTTTTGGGGGCTTAGATGCAGTTATAGCAACGGCTACCAAGTGTTGTAGGCGGTTCCGTCGCTGCTGCTTGCACTCGATGCCGACTTAACATCGCTGATTCCAGGATCCTGCTGGTCCACAGCTAATAGCACATCTTCCTGAACGACCTCCCAGTTCGCTTCATTCGTCATGGGATCTTTGGGAATGACTTTGATGTAGCCCCCAGTCACCAGATCGTCCAGCGATTGCGGCGCTTTCTGTTTGTCGAGAGTATATTGCGAGATGAGCGACCGCAACTCAAACAAGTCCTGACGCAGCACGGCCTCGCGCGAACGCACCACCGACTGGTTATAGATGGGGAGCGCAATCGACATCAGAATGACCATGATGCTGATCACGATCATCATTTCCAGCAGAGTGAAACCGGAACTGCCGCGGGTTTTAAATCTGCTTACCATTTACCAGTCCTTATACTTCGTGCCGTCGAGCGCCTCGTCCTGCGATTTGGTGTAAACGTCAAACACACTCTGTCCGCCAAATGAATCGGAATCCGGATCATCCTGCATCGATCTCATGCCCCACTCTGTGGTGCCCGTCATGGGATCGATGGGAATCTTGCGCAGGTACCGGACCTTTTTCCCTTGCACGTCTACGCCCTTTACCAGCGTTTCCAGGTCGGGGGGATAACCCTGGCTGTCCACTTTGGTCTGAAAGGCATTGCGGTCGGCGTCGATCTTGTAACGATCGATAGCATCGCGCATCTCCCACAGATCAGCCCGCAGCCGGCGCTCCTTTTCCCGTTTGATGCTGAGGCGAGCCATGGGCACAGCCATGGTCGACAGGATCAACAGGATGGTGGTCGCAATAATCAGTTCCAGGAGCGTGAATCCGCTGTCGGGCTTCGTTCCCCGCCCCCTGCAAAATCTACTTAGCTTCATCTTCTACTCTTCAAAAAGTAATCCTCACCAACGCGGCTATTGCACGGTCACCGACGCTTGTGCGCCGTTCACCGTGATGGCCTGCAAACCCGGATCGCGCGCTCCGCCCCGGGTAATGGTGAGCGGAGTTTGTCCTTCGGCTTTTGCCTCAAATGTCAGGGTGAGCACGGCTCCCTGCCCGGAAACTCCGCCCGACCCGGGCGGCCGGGCCGCCGTGATCTGCAAAGTTCCAGGGGGATCTTCGCGTTTCACCAAAGCAACCGCTTGCCCATCCTGCGAGAGGAATCCGCCATTGGAAACGTTCACCAACTGCAGTTTCGAGGGATCGTAATTCATTTGCACCGGCACGGAATACACGTTCTGAGCGCCAGACATTAATAGATTCACAACGAATGTGTTCCCCTTCTTAACTGTGATCTGCCCCGGATCAAAAAGGAAGTTCGCACTTCCCTGCGTTCCCGGAGCCGGAGTGGATTGCTGGTTCGAGTTCTGAATTGCCGGGGCCGGGGTCGCAGGGGTCTGGCCAGGAGACGACTGTCCCGCTGGTGTAATGGGTGCGGAATGGTTCACCTCGCGCAGTTGCACCACATTAGCGGTCCCAATATCGATGGCCCGCTGGTTTAATTCGCTCAAGCTGGTTCCGCGAATAATGTGCGGAGTGATGGCGAAGATCGTCTCGTCCTGCTCCTTATCCTGCGTTACCTGACCAAAAAGATATTTAAGGATGGGAATCTGTGCCAATCCAGGTATGCCGGCCAGGGATCGGGTTTGCGAATCGTCCATGATTCCACCAATCAGGCTCGATTCCCCATCTTTCAGGCGGATTTCGTGCTCGATTTTTTTCTGCCCGATGATGGGCTGGCTGATGCCGCCAATGCTCGACTGACCGACTACCGAAGAGATTTCCATGGTGATCTTCAGAGTTACTTCCCGGTCGGAATGCACATGCGGCGTGACGTCGATATTCACACCAACATCGAGATATTGAAACTGAGTGTTTACCAGCGGGTTAATACCCACGCCGCCAATTCCTGGCTGGAACGATCCGGTGGCCACGGGTACGCGTTCCCCGATCTTCAGCGTCGCTTTCTGGTTATCCAGCGCGCGCACTTGTGGGTTCTGCAACATCTTGGTGTCGGTGTCGCCCATCAAAGCTGACAAATTAGCCGACCCGATCGACACTTGAAAATCGGTCGCGTTCAGGTTGCCCAGAGTATTCAGTTCGAGTCCGGTGGAACCCGTGGTGCTGGCCGTCGTAGTCCCGGTCGTTGAAGTCGTCGGAGTAGTGGTATTGAGATTGCTCTGCAGCGTTACCGTGGCGCTGGTCGGAGGACTCAATCCTAATGTACGCGATTTGTCTTTGCTCACCTGCAGGACTGCGATATCGACGACCACTTCCGGGCGCGCCTTATCCAAATCTTCAACCAATTTCTCTGCGAGTGCGATCTGGTCGGGGGTACCGCGAACTACCAGCGCATTCTGCGAGAGCAACTGCTGCACTCTCTGCACGTCCAGAACGGCGCGAATCGCGTTTACTACATCCTGTAACTCGGTAGGCTGCGAAAGATTCTGCAGGTAAAAAGTCTTTAGAACGCTCTGCTCCAATTCCTTACGCTTGGCAGGATTGTCCTGCGCCACAAAAATCGTATTGGAAGTCACCGGCCGCCAGAAGGTTTTCGACTCCAGCGCCGTAATCTCCAGCGCATCTTGCAGCGTCACTCCATTCAACTCAACCTTAATCCGGCGCGAGGTGTAATCCGGGTCAAACAGGACGTTGATTCCGGCAATTTTGCCGATCGTCTCATAGATGACCTTGCTGTCGTCGGTGGCCTTGATGGTGAGAGGGGTGTTCGAGATGGGAGCTAACTCGACTGGACCGCCTGCTTCTCTGATCTTCCGTTCTATGCTGCCCGGAGGACCTGCGGCCTGCGGCGGAGGATTCTCCTTGTCATTGATCATCTGCAGAGTTTTTTTCAACTCCTGTTGCGCAATAAACAACGAGGGATCGATCAGTGCGGCTTTTTGAAAGTCAGCCAGCGCTTCCTGCAGTTTGCCCTGGTCGCGAAGCCCCTGGCCTTGATGAACAAGCGTGGCCGCGGCCTTGAAGCGCATGCGCTCGAACGATGCGCGGTAGCGCAAATCCTTCGGTTTCAAATCATAGGCCTGCTTGTAGAGATCGTAAGCGGCTTCGTAGTTCTGGCGCGCCTCGGCGTCCTGGGCCTTCTCGTAAATCGTCTTGGCCTTATCGGCAATCGCGGGGAGTATGATAACCAGAACCAGCAGCGCAACCGCCGCAGGCATCAGACGTTTCATTCGACAGTCCTCGTCTCAAAATCTTTGCTGGAAATCCTCGCGGGAGAGGCAGTAATCGCCTCGACCGCCCGTTTCCAGCGACCTGCTCGAAGTACAAAAATGATGCTTTTGCAGCGATTATAGCATCGGCCTTCGCGCCTCCCCATCTCATTGCACACACGGCAGTTACACTCTTTGGTCTTAGCCCCACTGGGTAAAGACCTGCTATGGTCGGTCCGGAATCCGGTGGCCGGAAGCCGGACACCACATTTTGCCCCGCATTTCGCGCTAAGATAAAGCCACCACCCTGACCATGCCGCGACAATCTACACATCAAACCAAACCCAGCCCCGAGAAGTCCCCCCGTCGCGATCCTACGGCCTCCGGCCAGCGGGATGCTGCCGTTAATAGGATCGCTTCCCATAACTACTTCTTGCTGGAAAAATTTGAGTGTGGCGTGGTTTTAACCGGAACCGAGGCCAAATCGGTGCGCGGCGGCCTGGCCAACCTCAAAGATTCCTACGGCTTGGTCAAAGACGGCGAACTCTGGCTCTTGAATGCCCACATCGGCCCCTACGAACATGGGAACATTCACAACCACGCTCCCCTGCGTACCCGCAAGCTGCTCATGCACAAGGAAGAGATCCGCAAGCTGATCGGCAAGACGCAGCAAAAGGGGCTGACGCTGATTCCTGTCCGCATGTACTTCAAAAATGGCAAAGTAAAAGTTGAACTCGCTTTAGCCAAAGGCAAGCAGCTCTGGGACAAACGCGAAACCGAGCGCCGCCGCACCGCGGATAAAGAAGCGAGAGAAGCCATCAGGAGCCGGAAGAAGTAAGCGCTTAAGTTCGGCAAAGAAAAAATGTGGGGACAGCCGCCCTCGGCTGTCCAGCCGGGCAAAGCCGGCAATTTGCGGGATTCGGCGCACAGTCGGCAGCGATTTCTAAACCGAAAATACCAACTGAGGGATGCACCATCAAAACCGTGAACCTCAAATCCGATATGCCCGAAGTCCCCGAAGCCCTGCAGCGCCTGGACCGCGAGCTGACCCTGGCACGCCAAACCAAACTCACTCTCTTAAAGCTGATCCACGGCTACGGCTCAACCGGCGCGGGCGGAGACATTCGTATTGCCGTGCAAAAGCGCTTAGTCGAGATGGTTCAAAGCGGTCAGATTCGCGGCTGCATCTTTGGCGAGAACTGGTCGAAATCGGACGAAACGACCTGGAAACTTCTGCAGTCGCAATCGCGATCTCAAGAACGATCCCGACCTCGGCCGGGGCAATCGCGGCATCACGATCGCCATAATCTAATTAAGATCGAACGATCACACAAGGAAATCATTTAAGACGATCTTTGGAAACTACGCCCCTTGCGGCTCAGGGGGCGGAGGAGAAATGACGGGCGCAGGAATGGGTTCGCTCACCGCCGGAGCAACCGGCGCAGGCGTGATCGGCTGGATCACAACCGGCTCGACCATATTCTGCAGGTAGTAGGTAACAGCTACCCCGCGCTGCCAGAAGCGCGGAATCAGCAGCAGGAGCAAAATCAACTGACTGACAAGAAATGCTGCGAGCACACTGGCCGGCGGGACCAACTTCATCCACGCCCAGAGCCCGGCCACGAGCACGACTGCCGCGGCAATCGTGGCGACCACGTAGCTTCCAACCAGGTGTCCCAGATTCCGCCAGGTATGCCGGAGGCCTGTGCCAATCGATCGTCGCACCGCGCGCTGATCGCTGAGCACGATGTCGGCTTCCGCCAGATCAAACCAGATGCGTAAAGCCGTCATCACCAGAAAGATAATAATCATGTCGACCACGCGTACTTCAAACAAAAGCAGCTCGTGCGTGCTCTCCAGTGCTTTCTTTTCGACAACACTATGCAAGCCGAACAGTACGGCGGCCGCCACTCCCATCACGATACCGGCCACAATCAACAGGCGGATAAATCTCCACAAGTTTCGCCCGCAGGCGCGGAAAAAATCCTCTCGCGGCAAATGGTAGGTAGAGGCATAGCCTTGCAGCACGCCAGGCAAAAAGAGCGCGGTGGCGAAGAAAAAAATCAAAGCAAAGTGCAACCCTGAAACTCTGGCGGCGTGAGTAGTACCAAACTCGGGCTGAACAAACATCTCGACCAGCACTCCAACATCGAATCCGTGTACCAGGCGTTGCGACAGCAGGCTGTGGTCGAGATAATCGTGCAGCTGATTGCTGAACGCCGCTGCGCCCAGCCACGCCAACACCAGATTCAGCACATAGAACCAGACAATGTACCGCTTGTTGCGCGTCACCCGATCCCAACCGCCGCTTAACAAACCTTGCTGCTCTACCATGCGTCTTTGCCCCGATTCTTATCGCCGCGCTTGCGCTCGAGCCGGCCCTAAACTCCCCACCAGGCCAGCGCCTGCCCCAGCCATTGCGTCATAAACAGCCAATAATTCGCCAGCTTACGCGCCGGCTTTCCATGCCCTTCCGCCGTGTAACTGTTATTGAAATCGTTGCGATCAATCTGGATTTTGTGATCCGGATCAATCTCCGCCGATTCCACTTTGGCTTTTTTCTCATACATGAACTTCGTCCAGCGGCTCACCCCGTCCCAGTGCTCGCGGATTTTCTCGCCGTTATCAAACTTGATCTCCACATCCACCGGCATGACAAAATCGCCCTTGCGCTGCAGCCATACGTAAGAGCGATAGACGGTATTCTTGTCGTCCTTTTTTGAGGCGCCCTTCTTGTCTTCGTACCAGTTCACCGGGAAAGATTCGATCTTCAGCACCTTGTAATCCATCACCTGCGAACCATAGATCGCCTGATCGAAGTACCAGCGCAGATTCTTTCCCGAAACATCTTCAATCGTCTTCAGAAAGTCTTCCTTGGTGGGATGGGTGAAGCGATATTTCATGAAATAGACGTGCATCGCCTTGGCCATGGTGTCTTCGCCGATGATGCCTTCGAGCGTCAGCAGCACGCTGGCCGTCTTGCCATAAGTAATGCCGCCATAAGAGTTGTAGCTGTAATAGTCGTAGGCCTTTTGTGCGATGGGATCGACGTCGGCCGCGCCCATATACATGAGCCGTTGCTCTTCGCGCTCGCCCATCGTGGCGCCGGCCAAATTCAAAATCGAAGTTTTCTTACCCAGAATCGAATCCAGCACCTTCACTTCCGTGTAGCTGTTAATCCCTTCGTCCATCCAGGCATCTTCAAATTCATTAGTCGCCACCATGCCATACCAGTACTGGTGCCCGAATTCGTGTTCTATGACGACCTCGGGCAGATGTAGTCCTTCCGGCATGAACCAGCTCGTGTCGCCGGTAATAAAGGTGGGATATTCCATCCCGCCCGCCGCCGAATCCGGTTCGGGATCGACCAGCGTGATCGTCTTGTAGGGATACGGCCCGTACCAATTTTCGAAATGCTCCAGCGACTCTTTCAGAATTTTTTCGTGCCGCCCCACCTGGCTCCAGTGCGCAGGCTGCATCAGGATGCGCATTTGCACGGGCCCCATCTCTCCCTGGAAAACCCCGTCGTCTTTGACCTTGTAGCGCGGACTGGCCGTCCATGCGAAATCATGAATGTCATCACCGTGATAGGTTATGGTTTTCGTCTTGTCAGAGTTGTTTACCTCTCCGACTTTCACGCCGCTCGCGCCGACCACCTCATACTGCGGCACCGTCAGCTTGACGTCATACACTCCGAAGTCGGCGAAGAATTCCGACATCGCGTGATACTGATGACAATTCCAGGCTCCATGCCACCAAACGCCAACCTTCGGAAACCATTGCCCACCCAACACGAAATCGCGCTTCCAACCGGAGCGCGCCTGCGTCTCGGGAAACTTGGTCTGAAAAGAAATCTTGAACTGAACATATCCGCCCGGCGGGATCGGCTTTGCCAGCGGCAAGTCAACGACGGTCTTATCGTCCTTGTTGCCATCATCGGGTTGGATAAATTTCAAGCCCGAAGTCAGATCGCCCTGCCCAACCACCTCAATGCTCTTGATGTCTTCCGACCCGTATTCCTTTGTCTCCCACTTCTCGTAGCCGGTATCCCGGTTGCCGGCGACCTTGGCCTCGCGCACGAACGTCGAGTTCGGCTGAAATGCATTCTGGTAAAGATGAAACGGAAAATGATCAAGCGCTTGGCCCGTCAGATTGTGATAGGTAAGCACCTCGCTCGCGTTCACGGTATGGCTCGCAGCATCGTATTTCGCGTCGATCTCGTAGTGGACCACGCGTTGCGACATAGGCTTGTCCGAATTGATGGCCAGCGTGGTGTCAGGAATTGCCAGCGTGCCGTTTGAAGCCGCATTTCCAACCGGCGCTGATATTGGAGTTCCCGTTTTTTGCGGTGCAGCCGCCCTCGCCGCGTGTTCCTTTACCAGCAGAGACAGCACAATCACGGATACCACCGGAAACAACACGATCACCCACCGGATCTTCATGAACAAACCCCTGTTTTGGCTACGGGATGGAATCATACCGCAGGCGGCCGAACAGCGTCATCCCGCTGAGACTTACGCGCGAGGCGATGAATAAGTTCCCGAAACCAGCCGCAAGGGTTGGACTTTCGATCCCGCACCCGCGTCTGTTAACATTGCGGCCACATGCTCGGACAGACAATCTCCCATTACCGCATCGTGTCGAAGCTCGGCGGTGGCGGAATGGGCGTGGTCTACGAAGCTCAAGATGAGCGTCTCGGCCGCCGTGTAGCGCTCAAGTTTCTTCCTGAAGATCTGGCGCAGAATCCCCAGGCCCGCGAGCGCTTTCAGCGTGAAGCCCGCGCCGCATCCGCGCTGAACCATCCCAACATCTGCACCATTTACGACATCGGCGAGTATGAGAACCGGCTCTACATCGTCATGGAGTGCCTGGAAGGCACTACGCTGAAGTACCGCATCGAAGGCAAGCCAATCCCGGTTGAGCAAGTCGTGGACTTCGCCGCCCAGGTGGCCGATGCGCTCGATGTGGCGCACTCCGCCGGCATTGTTCATCGCGATCTAAAACCGGCAAATTTATTTCTGACCAAACGCGGCCAAGCCAAAATTCTCGATTTCGGATTAGCAAAAGTCTCGAGCGGACCGATGCCGCAATTCGAGCCTGCCGGCGGATCATTGCCGACCATGGCCATTGACGCCAATCTCACCAGCCCCGGCAGCACCGTGGGCACCGTGGCTTACATGTCTCCGGAACAAGCCCGCGGCGAAGACCTGGACGCCCGCACCGATTTGTTTTCTTTCGGCGCCGTGATGTACGAAATGGCCACGGGACGCCAGCCATTCACTGGAAACACTTCCGCAATTATTTTCGATGCAATTCTGAACAAGCCGCCAACTGCGCCGGTACGCTTCAATCCCGATCTTCCTGCACAACTTGAGTCGGTGATCAATAAATGCCTTGAGAAAGATCGCACGCTCCGTTATCAAACCGCCGCCGATCTGCGAGCTGACTTGCACCGTCTGAAGCGGGATACACAGTCCTCGAAAATCGCCGCAGTTTCGGGTTCGGTTGCGGCCGCGCCGCAGCGCAATCGAAGTCTCGAAAATGGCCAATCATTGCCGCGGCGATCGTCGCTTGTGCGATCATCGCAGTCCTGGCTGGCGGTTATTTTGCCGGATGGTTCACCAAGCAACAGCCTTATACCCAAGCCGAATTAAAACCGCAGCAACTCACCGCCAACTCTTCCGAGGATCCAGTCGCAGTCACCTCCGTTTCGCCAGATGGAAAATATCTTCTCTACGCCGATCTCGAAGGATTGCATCTCCGCCTGCTCGGTACCGGCGAAACGCAATCGCTTCCCATCCCAGATGCTTTCTGCTTCCGTTGAGCCCGTATCCAATGGTCCCAGGATGGGACCAAATTGCTGGTCAGCGGCCCGGTGGCTCAGGAGAAGCAAGGCACCTGGGTGATCTCCGTGATCGGTGCAACGCTGAAAAAGTTGCGCGATGACGCTCACGACGCATCGCTCTCCCACGACGGAACCAAAATTGTCTTTCGCGACGCGGTCAAGCACGGCGTCTGGATAATGGATGCCGACGGCGGCAATGCCAAAGAGTGGATGAAGCATGAAGCCGGCATGCATATTTTCTTTCCCACCTGGCTGGCCAACGACAAGCGAATCGCTTACGCGAGACTTTGGAACGCGAATGGCGAAGCGAAAGTGGTGCTGGAAAGTCGTAACGCGCAGGGCGCCGATCCCGTCATTATGCTTTCCAATCCACGGCTCAGCGATGAGAGTTGGGGACAAGACGGGCGTCTTATTTATTCTCTGCGTGAGCCACCGCCCAACCAGTACGACTCCAATCTTTGGCAACTGCGATTCGATCCAGCAACCGGCAAGGCCAAAGGAAATCCACGGCGCCTGACCGATTGGACCGGCTTCTTCTTCAACAATCCGGAATTGACGAACGACGGCAAGCGTCTGGTCTTCCTCAATCACAAGGCGCAAAGTGATGTGTATATTGCCGAATTGGAAAACGGCGGAAACGCGTTAAAGACTCCACAGCGGCTCACTCTCGACGACCGCGTCGATTGGCCCGGAGGCTGGTCGCTCGACAGCAAGACAATGTTTTTCTACTCCGATCTCGGCGGAAGTTTCGATATCTACAGACAAGGAGTGGCCGATCGCAATCCCGAACCCATCGTGACTGGCTCGGAAGAAAAGTGCGCACCGCAAATCTCTCCCGATGGCAAATGGCTGCTCTATTTGCAGTGGCCGATGACGACGGAAAATGCGCAGGCCAACTCCGGAAAACTCATGCGCATTCCCATCGGAGGCGGTCCGGCAGAAACTGTAATGGACGTGAAAGGGGATTCGTTCGTTTCATTATGGCGACGATCCCACCGACACATCCGGAGGCTATCCCAGTTTTCGCTGCACCTCGCATGCGCCCGGCACTTGCGTTGTCGCTGAAGCTGACGACACCCAGATTGCTTTTTCCGCTTTTGATCCCGTGCAGGGACGGAAAGCGGAGCTGGTCAAGGTTCCAGCAAACAAGGAATTAACCCGTTGGGATCTTTCGCCCGACGGCAGCCGCGTCGCTCTCTCCGTGTTCGACTATAAAGTTGCTGACGTTCAACTCGTTCCCTTGAATGGCAGCGCGCCGCAAAAATTCTCCGTGATGCCGTGGACTGAATTGGTCGCCGTAGCCTGGGCGGCGGACGGCAAGAGTTTGTTTCTCGCCAGCTACTCGTCCCGCGGAACTTCAATCGTGCACACCGAACTCACCGGCACATCTAAGCCGCTGTTCAAATCCAGCTGGGATATCTTCGCGCTCACAGCTTCGCCCGATGGGCACGCTCTGGCGTTTGGCCCCGTCATCACCAGCGCCAACGCATGGACGATTCCTTCATTCCCCGCGAACTGAGGCTAGTTCGCTTGCACTTCTAGCCTTTTCGCGACGATACTAGAAGGTTCCCTGGAACAACTTTATAACCTCTATGAAAACCACACTCTCATTCGCCACGCCTGCTGAACTCGAAACCGAATCCCTGGTCGCCGTTGTACTCGATCACGCTGAAAAAGACTCTTCCGCCAAAAGCCAGTCCGCATCCGACAAGAAAGAGAAGCCGCAACTCAAACTGGCCACCGGCGATGGCGCGGCCCAATCTGCCGCCGCCGATTTGCTGGCCAGCGGCGAACTTACGGGCAAGCCATTCGAATCGAATTTGTTGCACAAACCCTCCGGACTCAAAGCCAAGCGCCTTCTGCTGATCAGCGGGGGCACGGCCAAAAAATTTACCGCCTATGAGCTACGCCGAATCGCCGGTGCGGCTGTGCGCACGTTGAAATCACGCGGACTCCGCAACTTCGCATTCATCGCTCCACCCAGCATTCCCGCCGAAGAAGCAGTGCGCGCGATCGTCGAAGGCGCGCTGGTCGGCAACTTCGATCCCGATTACTACCGGAGCGACCGCAAGGATCAGAAGATCGATGCGCTCACGATTGTCGCTAGCGGAAACGCAGATCACGGCGCGCTGGAGAAAGCCGCTCACGAAGCACAGATCATCGGCGAATCGCAAAACTTCACCCGCGACCTGGTGAACGAGCCTTCCAACCGCATGACGCCAACCATCCTCGCCGACCGAGCCAAGAAAATGTGCCAGGAAGTTGGATTGAAATGCGAAGTCTACGGCGCCGACAAAATCAAAGAACTAAAAATGGGCGCATTCTGGAGCGTAGCCCAGGGTTCCGACGAACCGCCCGCGCTCATCGTGATGACCTACGAACCGGCGGGTGCTCCCGCGAAACCGGTAGTCGGTCTGGTCGGCAAAGGCATCACGTTCGACAGCGGCGGTATTTCCATCAAACCCGCCGACGGCATGGAGAAGATGAAATACGACATGGCCGGAGGCGCCACGATGATCGGCGCCATGCGCGCCATCGCCATGCTGAAGCCGAAAGTGAAGGTAATCGGCATCGTGTGCGCCACGGAAAATATGCCATCCGGCAAAGCGCAGAAGCCGGGTGACGTGCAGATCGCCATGTCCGGCAAGTCGATTGAGATTATCAATACAGATGCTGAAGGCCGACTCGTTCTAGCCGACGGTCTCTACTACGCTCGCCAGCTCGGTTGTACCCATCTGCTCGATGCGGCAACACTGACCGGTGCCGTGGTGGTCGCCCTCGGGTATGCCAACGTCGGCGCCTTCGCCAATGACGACGCCATCTACGAGCGTCTGCAAAAAGCGAATGCCGAAGCCGGAGAGAAAATGTGGCGGCTTCCGCTCGATGACGAATACAAAGAACAGATTCGCTCTACCATCGCCGACATCATGAACACCGGCGGGCGCTGGGGCGGCGCTATTAATGCAGCCATGTTCCTGAAGGAATTTGCTGAAGATACTCCTTGGATTCATCTCGACATCGCCGGCACTGCCTGGATGGAAGATCAGAAACCTTGGATCGCTAAAGGGCCGTCGGGTATTGCCTTGCGCAGCGTGGTGGAGTTCGTAAAGGGCTTTGCCAAATAAAATCGAGCCGCGGATGCGCGGAGACTAGCGGAGAAAGAGGTTACCAGGATTCTCCCTCGTTCCTAAGATCCGCGGCTCTACTTGTCTTTTATTCCCTTTCTCGCAGCCTTTTCGCCGGGACTGGCATCTCATGCGGGTTCATCGGCTCGAATGCTTCTGTCTTGCCGACTCTAAGCGGGGGGAAAACAATATGAGAGGTCTGGCCGTAGCGGGAGTAGTAGTGCTGATCCTGGGCATCGTTTCGTTCTTCATTCCGATGCCGCACTCCGAGCATCACGGGTTAAACGTGGGTGATGCACACGTTGGCGTCACCACCGAGCATGACGAAAAAGTTCCGCCGGCCCTCAGCGTTGTATTGGTGGTGGTTGGTGCCGGCCTCATTATTGCCGGAAGAAAAGCTTAACGCGAAGCGGACTACTTCTTCGTCGCCTGAGCAAAAGCGTTTTCCATGTTCGTGACCAGTGGAGCCTCGCCTTGCTGCAGACCGCTGCGTCCAGTCATGCGCCACAGATACTGGTTGCGCGGCCAGCCGTGCGCGTCATAGACCGCGAGAATATCTTCCGACGGGCGGCTCGTGACCATCAGCACGATATCGGCTTGATTCGCCTGGTAGACCAGCGTGAACTTGCCCCACTTCTGCAGCGCGTCCTGAACCGTGGCAATGGCCTGCCGGTCGTCGGGAAACAAGTTTGTGTTGAACTGGTCTCCGTCGTAGCTGGTCACATAAACGTAACGCGCATTGACCAGCGTGCCGGGAAACGCCGGCACTGCTTGCGGAGTTGCCTTCGGGGCCGGAGCGGCCCAGGCAAAACTTGTCACCAGTAAAATCGCCGTGCTGATTGCAATCGGGAAACGAAGTGGTTTTTCCATAACTCGCAGGCTCCCCAGCCTCAGTCACTTAGATGATCCCGGTTAACCCGAAGATGCCCGTCGAGCCCAAGGAAATCCGTGTAAAGTATTGTATTTATTGTAACTTAAGGATGGTTGCGAGCAAGAGTATGAGAGGCCAATAGGCGATGCTCAGGCGGCCGGTCCCATCGCGTCCATGCGAGGCTAACTAAGTTCCAAATCTTTCCGCGGCTCGCGCCTTGGCTTTGGCGGCCTCTTCTTCCCGGTTCTTCGGTGGCGCGGTCGTCTCCAGCGAACGGAGCAGACGCTCAGAAACGCCTGCGATTTCCTCGACCGCAGTCACGAAGTATTCTTCATTTGCCTTCGACGGCTTGTTGAATCCAGTAATCTTCCGAACAAACTGCAACGAAGCTGCACGCACTTCCGCCTCATTCACCGGCGGATCAAAGTTGAAAAGAGTTTTGATATTTCTGCACATTTTCGCCTGACCTCCAGCGGCACATTCCCTGGCAGCGTACTGCATTTAGTCTGACATAACTCCAGCTATTTTTGCTCAGCGCTTTGGTTCCGCTCGGACTGAAGCTGGCGCGCCTGATCCACCACATTTCGAATCGCTTCCACGACCACCTCCGGCCGGTCGAGTTGAATGTAGTGGGAACTATTTTTCGCAATCGTCCGCGTTCCTCGGGATGAGAGATGAGCCAATTCGTCTTGCATTTGTTCCCACGCGTCGTTCATAGGCTTAACCAGATCGGCGGGGATATCGGATACCGGCGCGTTGGGATCGTGAGACAGCACAGCCAGTGGCAGATCGCCCAGCGAACCCGTCGTGGCCGTCTCCGCCGCGCCTTCGGGAAAAGTTTTCAGTTCTGTAAGACCCTCCCGGTAGCTGTGAAAATTGCAATCGGCGGCACGAACCTTCGCATCGCTGCCGCAGAAGCCCAGCAATCGCGGAATCCCGAACGGCATGGCCAACGTCATAAATTCCTGCTCGCGCACCCAGGTTTTGTCCATGTCGTTCAAGGCCTGCGGAAAACGCTTTTCCTGCTCCGGATGCGAAGAATCCACCAGGACCATGCCCGCAACCTCGCTGCGATACAAGCTGGCAAAAAGGCGAACATTGTATCCGCCCATCGAGTGCCCTACGAGGACGTAAGGCGGCGAGATTCCCGCGTTTTGCAAAAGCGTTTGCAACTCCTCCGCCATCACTTTGCTGGTGCGCGGACGCGGACTGTTATCGCTATAACCGAGTCCCGCGCGGTCGTAAGAACAGACTCGCGTAAATTTGGCGATCTGCGGCTGTACCTTCATCCACGAAACATTGCTATCGCCAAGGCCGGAATCGAGAACCACTACGGGTGCTCCCTGCCCCGTGCAGTTGATATGCAATTTGTAACCGCCGACATCAACGCGTCGACCGGGCATGGGATGAAAGCGGCGATCGCGCGCTTCCGAAATATTTTCATAAAAGAAACCTGCTGCCGCGAGCAGGATGACAAGTATGAATACACTCCGAACAATAATGCGCAGCCAATGACGGACAGGTACGGGCGAATTTGTAGTAGTAGTGTTCGGCATTATCTTCTACATAACCGGAGGTACGGTAATGCCCATCACCGCCAGCGTGCGACTCAATTCGCGGCGCACCACGGCGACGGTCGCCAGCAGGAACTGCTTTCGCTTCTCATCTGCCTCACTCAGTATGGGATGCCGATGGTAGAACGTATTAAAAAGTTGTGCCAGTTGAAAGGCATGCTTGGCGAGATAAGCCGGCTCAGTCGTTGCGATGCATTGATCCACAATGTAGGAGGTCTTGGCCGCGGCCAGCCAGAGCTCCCAGATCTCAGTTCCAGATTTGCCTCCAAGGAAATCCGCGAAGCTTTCAGGTGACACCTTACTAGCGATCTCTTGTGAAAACACGTCGGGATCGATCCCAGCTTTCTTGAAAATGCCGACGGCACGGACCACGGCGTATTGCGCGTATGGCCCAGTCTCGCCTTCGAAGCTGAGCGCTTCTTTGAAATCAAACGCGATCACCGATTGCTTGGTGAACTTCAACATGAAATAGCGCAGAGCACCAATCGCGATTTGCGTAGCGATGGAGAGCCGCTCCGCATCACTCAGCTGCGGATGTCGCGAATCTACTTCGTGCTTGGCGGACACGATGAGCTGATCGAGCAAGTCATCGGCTTTCACCCCGAAGCCCTTGCGTCCGCTCACCTCGATGTAGGGCCGCGTCTTGTCTTCTTCGCTTAGGGTGTAACCCAGTTCGGCGGCGCAACGCGGGGTGAGTGCGACCATCTCGTAAGAAAAATGCGTGTAGTGGTCAGCCGCTTCGTTGTGGCCGAGCCCGCGTAACGCCTCGATCACCGTGTTTTGCGCTTCCGATTGCCGCGCATCGATCACGTTGTAAATCTCGGCAACGTCGCCGAAGTGCGGATGATCTTTCTCGCCTTCCATCGCGGATATCCAGCACTGATGCTGATTGGGATAGCGGTAGAACTTGCGATAGCCGAAGTCGCGCCCCAACAGGCCGAACTTCCACATATGGTAGGCGATGTCTTTGCCCACATAGCCGACAGTTCCGTTGGAGCGGACGATCACTTTCTGATCTTCCTCGGAAATGAGTTGGCTTTCCCCTGTGTTCTCTGTGCCCCCTGTGGTTAAAGCCGTTCCCGCGCGCCGCATCACCCAGCAGCCTTTATTCTTCCCATCGCTTTCGTAAGTGAGCACACCCGCTTCCTTGAGCTTGGTAAACGCCGCATCCCAAAAATGCAAGTGCAGGATTTCGCTCTCGCGCGGCAAGAAATCGTATTCGATGTCGAGACGGTCCATCGTTTCAAGATGGCGACGCAACACGGCAGTCGAAATTAGCTCTGCGATCGCCGCCGTTTCGCTCGCAGGGTCTTCGATGGCGTGCAGCGTTTCGCGACGCGCTTGCAGGTTTGCTTTGTCCTGCTCGTGCCACTGCGAAACGCGGGCATATAAATCCCAGCAGTAGTAGTCGAAGCGCGGCTGTCGAATGAGGGCTTCGATCTCCGCGCGCGATCTTTTCTCGATGTGCGTGAAACCTACGACCACATCGGCGACCTGCACACCGGTATTGTCGATGTAATTCTGGACATCGACTTCCCTGCCCGCGTACCGCAGCAGCCGAACAAACGTGTCTCCCAGCACCGCATTCCGCAAGTGGCCGATATGCGCCGCCTTGTTGGGATTAATACTGGTGTGCTCAACCAGAACCTTCCCTGCGGCAATCTCAGCGGAGGGCTTTCGGTCAGCGACCAGCGCCGCAGCCATCCATCCACGATCGATTTTGACATTCAGATAGCCGGGCGGTGCAACCTGCAACTCCGCGATGCCCTCGATCGAGCCGATCCCAGCGCGAATAGTTTCCGCGATCTTCAAGGGCGCACTACGCTAACGGCTTGGCGAAAGGAAATATAGGAATGGCAAAATCGCCCAGTTCCACTTTCGGAGGCTGCTCGATGACCACGCGAGGCAGGTTCACTCCGGGGTTGCGCTCCGCAAGAAATCGCGTGATGCTCTGCGTCAGATGCTGTTCAAGACGACGATACAAGGCTTCCCTCTGCTGTTTGAGAACAGTGATTCTAGCAGAGCGCACGCCGGAGGCCGGATCGTCAGCGGCTGGATTGACGCACAGTGTACGGTTCCCTATGATGAAAAATCGACTGTTTCTCTATGCGTATAGCCTACCTCGAATGTTTTTCCGGCATCAGCGGCGACATGTTTATGGGTGCGCTGCTCGATGCTGGAGTTGCGCCCAAGGTCTTTCAAGATGCCATCGCAGCCCTCAAGATCGGGGCCCGGCTTGAGATTTCACGGGTCGTGCGCGCCGGAATTTCGGCCACCAAGGCGGATGTGTGGGTGAACGGCGAAAAAGATTTACCGCGCGAAGTATATTGGGAGCAGCAGCATTCGCGCCATCAACACTCCCACGACGAATCGCATTCCCATGACCACGGCGAGCATACACATCCTCAAGCCGATGGGCACCCGCATGACAGTCCGTCTCACACGCATCCTCATGCTCATGAGCACTCTCACGAGCATGGTCGCGGCCTGACTGACATCCGTCAGATCATTTCGGCCGCTTCGATTTCCAGCGGTCGCAAAGAAAACTGCCATCCAAATCTTTGTGGCCATGGGGCGCGCCGAAGCCAAAATTCACAATACATCGATTGAGAACGTGCACTTCCATGAAGTCGGCGCCGTGGACGCAATGGTGGATATTGTCTGCGCCGCGGTAGGGGCCGGGGCGCTGGGAGTGGATGAGATTATTTGTTCACCGCTGAACGTTGGCGGCGGCACCGTAAAGTGCGCGCACGGAACGATTCCCGTACCGGCGCCGGCTACGGTCGAGTTACTTGCGAATGCGCCAGTATATTCTTCCGGCCCGATGATGGAGTTGGTCACCCCCACGGGCGCGGCGATCGTGAAAACGCTCGCTTCGCGCTTCACCTCGTTTCCGGAAATGAAGATTGAGAGGTCAGGCTATGGCGCGGGGACGCGGGATTTTCCCGGACATCCGAATGTGCTGCGCTTGACGGTTGGAGAAGCTACTCCTCACTCCTTGGCTGCAAACACCGTCCGACCGATACTGTCACCGTGCTCGAGGCGAATCTCGATGATCTCAATCCACAAGTCTTCGGCTATGTGATGGATCGACTGTTCGAGGCGGGCGCGCTGGATGCATTTGCCATGCCGGTGCAGATGAAGAAGAATCGACCCGGCACGCTGCTCACCGTGCTATGCAAGCCCGAACATGCAGGCGAACTGACGCGACTGATCTTCACCGAGACGACTACGCTGGGTGTCCGGCGGCGCGAGGAAACTCGTCAGGCGCTGGCCCGCCGCTGGGAAAATGTCGGTACACCCTGGGGCGAGGTGCGCATGAAGATTGCCAGCATGAATGGCACCGTCACCAATTATGCCCCCGAGTATGAAGATTGCCGGCGGATCGCGATGGAGAATCGAGTGCCGTTGAAAATGGTGATGCAGGAAGCGGCGCAGGCTTATCTTCGCAGCGAAAGAAAATCTTAAACACAGGGGACACAGAGGCGCACTGAGTAATGTGCTTCGCTTCTTCGGATTTGACGAACCATTCGAACCAACTATGAGCAAGAAGTTCTACATCACGACGCCGATTTATTACGTGAATGCGCGACCGCACATCGGGCACGCCTACACGACCATCGCCTGCGATACCATCGCGCGGCGGCACCGCCTTCTGGGCGACGATACTTTTTTCCTTACCGGCACAGACGAACACGGGCAGAAGATTGAACGCGCCGCGCAGGCTGCGGGGAAAACTCCACTACAGTATGCCGACGAGATTTCAGCCGAGTTCCGCCGTTTGTGGAAACGCATGGGCATCTCGAACGATGACTTTATTCGCACCACCGAAGATCGCCACAAGAAGCGCGTTCAGGAATTATTCCGCAAGATTCGCGACAACGGCTACATCTACAAAGGAACGTACACCGGCCAATATTGCGTGTCGGACGAACTCTACGTCGATGGCGCGCAACCCGGCGATCCTTGCCCCACTTGTGGCCGTGTCACCGAGACGGTGCATGAGGAAAATTATTTCTTCAAGCTCTCGGCCTTTCAGGATAAGTTGTTGGCGCTGTATGCAAATCCGGAGTTTATTCGCCCCGATGCGCGACGCAATGAAGTGATCTCGTTTGTAAAGTCTGGACTGCGCGACTTGTCGATCAGCCGCTCGACATTCACCTGGGGTATTCCCGTTCCCGACGACCCCAAGCACGTGATTTACGTTTGGCTCGATGCGCTAGCGAATTACATCACCGCAATTGGCTACGGATCGTCGCACGCCGGAGCTCAGGAAGCTTTCAAGAAATTCTGGCCAGCCGATGTGCAGATGATCGGCAAAGAAATTGTGCGTTTCCATTGCGTCTATTGGCCGGCCTTTCTGATGGCTGCAGGGTTGCCCATGCCGAAAACCATCGTCGCCCACGGCTGGCTGCTGTTTGAAGAGAACAAGATGTCGAAATCGCGCGGCAACATTGTGCGCACGGAAACGATTCTCGACGTACTGGGCGCCGATGCTCTGCGCTATTTTCTGCTGCGCGAAGTTGTATTCGGTCAGGATGGTTCGTTTTCCTTCGACGCGCTAGTGCAGCGTTACAACTCCGATCTGGCGAATGGGCTGGGCAATCTTGCGAGCCGGACCCTCACGATGATCAATCGCTATTTCAAGGGCGAGGTGCCGTATCCATCGCATGCGGCTTCGAAAACCGCGGCGGACGACGCCATCGCCGAGACGGCGCGAAAAACGATCCGCGAATTCGGAGTGCTGTTCGATCAGTTCCAATTCTCGCGAGCGCTGGAAGCAGTGTGGGCACTCATCGCAGCGGTCGATCGGTACATTGTTGAGAACGAACCTTGGGCTCTCGGTGAAAAACAGGATGAAGACAGCCGTTCGCGTTTGGCGACTGTGCTTTACACCGCCGCCGAAGCTCTGCGTATCGCAACCGCGCTGTCCCACCCTGTGATGCCGGATGCCACAATGAAGATCTGGACGCAGATGGGATTGGGAGATATCCAGAATCTGGCGCTCGACAAATTAACCTGGGGACAGCTTCCCCTGGCAACCAAGTTGGGCGAAGTGCAGCCCGTGTTTCCGCGCGCCGATAAGAGCGCGATTGAAAGGATGCAGAAGATGGAAGAGGAGCACAGGAATACGCCTGCTGCGGAGCCTGTGGCGGCAACGACGGCGGCACCTGCGCAAACGAATGCTGCAGTCACTTCACCAGCAGCACCCGCGGTGAACGATAAAATTTCAATCGACGATTTCGCCAAGGTCGAACTACGTGTGGGTTTGGTGAAGGTAGCAGAGCGCGTGCCGAAAGCTGACAAGCTGCTGCGATTGGAAATTGATATTGGAACCGAAGTGCGACAAGTGCTGGCTGGGATCGCCGAAGCTTATGCGCCAGAAACGTTGATCGGACGCAAAGTGGTGATCGTAGCGAATCTCGCGCCGCGCAAGCTTCGCGGAATGGAATCGAACGGCATGATTGTAGCCGCTTCGCTCGAAGGCGGAAAGCCTGTATTAGCAGGCTTTTTGGAGGATGTGCCGGTGGGAGCCAGGCTCAAGTAGGGCGATCGATTACTAGTTGTCCCCACATTAACTAACTTCATGTTCGTAGACTCCCACGCGCATCTCGATGGCGAACGATTCGACCCCGATCGCGAGCAGGTGATTGCTCGGGCGCGTGAGGCCGGAGTGCAGGCCATCGTCGCTATCGGCAACGGTGACGGACCTCAAGACGTCGACTGCGGAATTCGGCTAGCCGAGAAATACGATTTTATCTATGCCACACTCGGCATTCATCCGCATGAGGCCCGGCTTGCCAATGAGTCTGCCTATCAGAATATGGAACGCCTCGCGAAACACCCCAAAGTGATTGCCTGGGGCGAGATTGGTTTGGATTATTTCTACGACTACTCCCCGCGCGATGTGCAAAAGACAGTTTTCATCCGACAAATGGAATTGGCTGCGGCGGCGAAGCTTCCCATTGTCATCCATTGCCGTCCCTCGGAAGCCAGCGACAATGCCTGGGATGATTGCGTCGCACTCGTAAAGGATCATTGGGCCGCAAACGGGTTGGGAGGAATTCTGCATTGCTTCACGGGAAACTGGGCGCAAGCGAAAAGCGCGCTCGATATGGGCTTTATGATTTCCTTCGCTGGCAATCTGACTTTTCCCAAGGCACAGCAAATTCGTGATGCCGCTCTGCAAGTCCCCATCGATCGAATGCTCATCGAGACGGATTCCCCCTATCTTGCACCCGTGCCTAATCGCGGCAAGCGCAATGAGCCCGCGTTCGTGAAGCATACCGCGCAGAAACTCGCCGAGTTGCGCGGCTCCACCACAGAAGAAATCGGCCGGCAGACCAGCAGCAATTTCTACAAGTTTTTCAAATTGGTTGAAACCACTGAAAAGAAAGTTTCCGCGGATTGACCCTCTACAAAACCGATTCTTCCTGATAACCTCAAGAGTTAGATTCCTTTATTTCAGAAAGAATTGAAATCCGATGCCTGACAATTCCTTTGACATCGTGAGCAAAATCGATCTGCAGGAGGTATCCAACGCCATCCAGCAGGCACTAAAAGAGATTCATACTCGATTCGATTTGAAGGATTCAAAATCGAATATCGAACTGGAGAAAGATGCGATTGTTCTGCATTCCGCCGATGAATACAAATTGAAGGCGGTGAACGATATTCTGCAGCAAAAACTGGTCAAGCGCGGAGTCTCGCTAAAGGGATTGACGTACGGTCCGGTAGAGTCTGCTGCCGGGGGAACGTCGAAGCGCAAAGTAACGATGCAGCAGGGAATCGTAATCGAAAAAGCACGCGAGATTGTGAAGCTGGTAAAAGACTCCAAGAAAAAAGCGCAGGCCTCAATCCAGGGAGACCTGGTGCGCATCAGTAGTAAAGACCGCGATACGCTGCAGGAAGTAATTTCCACGTTGCGGCAGCACGATTTTGGAATCGACTTGCAGTTTACAAATTATCGAACGAATTAACACGATCAGGTTCTGCATTGAGCGCGCCTCCAATCATCGACGGAAAAGAAATATTCGACCTGCTGCACGAGGATCTTGCGGCTCTCGAGGGCGAATTCGGCCAGGATACTGTTTCCGGCGTGCAAGCCATCACGGAAATCGGCGAGTATCTGCGAAACGGCGGCGGCAAGCGAATTCGTCCCGCGCTTCTTTTCCTTTCTTCCAAACTGTTCCATTACCGGGGGCGCGGTGCGATACGGCTTGGGGCTGTCGTCGAAATCATTCATACCGCCACGCTGGTGCATGATGACATTATTGACGAGGCTAAGACGCGCCGGGGCCGCCCCGCGGCCAACACGCAGTGGGGCAACTCCAAATGTGTGCTGGCAGGTGACTGGCTTTACATGCAAGCCTTCAAGGTGGCGGTGCAGGAACGCAACTTCCGCATTCTTGACACGCTCATCGAATTGACCCAGCAGATGGTCGAAGGCGAACTCCTGCAGATGGAAAAGCTCGGCCAGTTGATTACACTGGATGAGCATTTCGATCTGATCTACCGCAAGACGGCCTGCCTTTTTTCGGTTTGCATGCGGCTGGGAGCGATTCTCGGCGGCGCAACGGCAGCCCAGGAAGAGGCTCTCGGCCAGTACGGGCATGACCTGGGCATGGCTTTTCAGATTGTTGACGATGTCCTCGATCTCACCGCGTCTGAGGATGTTCTGGGTAAGCCCGTGGCCAGCGATTTGCGCGAGGGCAAAGTCACGATGGCTGTAATTCATGCCCTCGAGCGATGCACGCCCGAAGAACGATCCAAAATCGAAACCATTCTTCAGGACCGCGCCTTCAATGGCGTGACCCACGCACAGATTATGGATATTCTACGGCGCTACGGATCACTGAATGCCGCGACTGCGCGCGCCGCACGGTATGCGGAGTCGGCTCAAAACGCGCTCTCCACTTTCCCTGATTCCGAGATCAAGCGGGCTCTGCTATGGGCGCCTGATTTCGTGGTCGCTCGGGAGAAGTAAAGTCGAAAGCTGGGATCGCAGAGTAAAGTTGGATAGTTATCTCAGCGACCTCAGCCGCATTTCTTTGCGATTAAGTTTCTCTCATCATCCCGGCGAGACAACGTCAGGGTTCGCAGACAACTTCGGCAACCAAATCTGATAAATTGTTTTGCACAACGCAGGTTTTAGCCGCGAATTCCTGAATTCCTGCGATTGGCGGCAACCTCTTCAGTGGTTACGGCGACCAACACTCACCATAGTTATCAGAGGATGCACCAATCCATTCGTGGTTTAACCGCGTTACATATACAGCAGTACGAATCTGGCCAGGTTCTTCAAAACGAAGACGAGGAGATCTCCCATGAAAAAGTTGATGGTTTGTCTGCTGGCAATCACTTTCGCGATGAGCTTGACCGCCTTCGCGCAACAGGATAACAACAACATGTCGCAAACCCAGACCGATCAGATGGCGCCCAAGGCTCCGCTGATGACCCTTAAAGGCACGGTCAAAATGGAAGGCGACAAAACTGTGTTCGTGAACGACAAAGACGGCAAGAGCTGGGACGTGATGAATCCCGAAGAGTTGAAGGGCCACGAAGGACATCACGTGCAGCTCAGCGCGCACGTCTATGCCGACAAGAATTCGATCCACGTCATGAGCGTGAAGATGCTCAAGGGCGGATCGATGAACAACGACTCGATGAGCAAATAGTTCGGGGATACAAAGGAAGACGAAAAGCCAGCCGAATCTCCACGATATCGGCTGGCTTTTTCTTTACGATCTGAGATTCCCGCCAGCCGATCGCGGCCTCGTCAAGCGGGTCGTTCAAATCCGGAGTTTCCTGCGCACAAATCCGCCCATGCAAAAGAGGCCTGTGCCCATCAACGCGAGGCTTCCCGGCTCCGGCACCGGACTGTACGATCCGCCGGGAAGGCCCGTCAAAGTGCCGTTTCCGAGATTGCCGTTGATTTCCAGGAGACCGTTCTGGTTGTAGCTCACAAAGTTGGTACTCACGTGCTCGGTAAATATCCCGGTAAAATCGGCTGAGGTCCATTGTCCCTTCTGGTCGCTCTCTTCCCAACCGCTGAACATCGCGGTCAGAACGTCGGTCTTGGAATTGAACGTTGAGTTAAACAAATTGCCGTAAAGATAAAGTGAATTACTGCCTTTGATCACTTGATCCATCAGAACGCCGCTGGCAAAGTTGGTCATGCTGGAGCTGCCACCGCAACAATTCCAAACCTCAAACTCCATATTGTTGTAGCCAGTCGGTGTGCTCTGGTAGTTGTACCCGTAAATGTAAGACTCAACTCCCGGCTCCGCGACAGTCTGGGCATAGCTGCCCGTACCGTTGAAACCAATTGAGTTGGCAAACGCAGGCATCGCCGACAGAATGATGCCTAAGATAATCAGAAAACGATTCATTGTTTCTCCCCGGGAGGTTGGGGCTTTTCGCTGACAGCCCGACAACTTCACAAAAGTCACCACACAAGCGTCATTACATACCCGCAAATCAATTCCTGGTATGGCTCCGACGGGTGGTTATTGAAGTAACTTGCTTACCAGCGTTCAGAATTTTCTTTATACTGAACCGTTTTCTAATTCTCCCGATCCAATTGTGTCTATGGATTTGTACTTGCTCATGGCGCGTCACGGATACGCTCTGACCTTTGGCCTGTTATTGGCAGAGGCGGTCGGACTGCCGTTTCCGGCCGCGCTTGCGCTGGTGGCGGCGGGGGCCGCTGTGGGGGCGCACGCGCTGTGGGGTCCGTACGTTCTTGCCGTGGCGGTCGCAGCGTTGCTGCTTGGGGATACGGCGCAATTCTGGTTAGGGCGGTACATGGGGTGGGCGCTGTTGGGATTTTTGTGTCGCGTGTCGATCAATCCGGAAACCTGCATCCTGCGATCCGCGGAATCGTTCTACAAGCGCGGCAAGATTACCCTGGTGATTGCAAAATTTATCCCCGGCGTAAATACCATGGCAGCTCCGCTGGCGGGAAGTATGAAGATGCGCTTCTCACAGTTTCTGCGCCTGGATTTCGCCGGCGCCCTGGTTTACTCCTTGACGTACCTGCTGGTGGGATATGTTTCGCGCGATTTTCTCGCCGCACTTTTGCGCGGCTTTCATGCGGCCGGGCGTGCCCTGGAAGGGGTGATCGTCGCCGCACTCGCCGTTTACGCAATTTACCGCATCGTGCAATATCGCAAGAACAAGACTTATAGCGTAGTGCCACGGATACAGGTAGAAGAGTTAGCCCGACGGCTGGCTTCGCAAGATGCAGACCGGGTGCAGATCGTCGATGTCCGCAGCCACGGTTACTACGATTCCGGATCGTCCCGGATCAAGAACTCCATCCGCATCGAGCCCAACAATCTGGAAGAAGAGATCAAGAACCTTCCGAAGGATAAAGATATTTATCTTTACTGCACTTGAGCGCGCGAAGCGACCAGCGCCCGGGTGGCGCACCTGCTGCGGGAAAAAGGCTTCAACACGTTCGTGATTGTCGGCGGCTTAACCGCCTGGCGCAAAGCCGGAGAGCCTATGGAATCGGTTCCCGCGAACGACCTGGTGAAATTGCCGACGTTTAATTAATTGGCGCGCGGCGCGGACAACAGCGCGGAGCCCATCGCACGACCAGGGATTGGCCAAGATGGAAAAATGCAGCCCTTCCCGCTTCGTCCGTCTTGGCCCACTAATGCTGCAATTGGGATTTTTGTCAGCCCACTACTTCGCCGCCATTACCGACTTAACCTCAATCGTATCTCCGTTGGCCGTACCCTTCACCGTCGCCTGCTCCCAAGCCAACTTGTTCAGCTCATCTTTTTCAGCTTGAGTCGGCGTGTCCAGCGTATAGACTTTGTCGCCGACAACCAAGGCGTACTTCGCGCCTTTCTTCACGCAGGCCCGAACACAGGTCGCCGGGTCGACGCCTTCTTCATGCTTTGCGCCGCACATGGCGTCGCTCACCTTACCAGTAAAAGTCTGCGTGCCCGCCGCAAATGCGGGCAGAACAGCCAATCCGGTGCACACCACTATTGCCGCTATCCAAACTTGCAACCTCTGCAAACAAGACATAAATCCTCCTATTTTTAAAGTATTCTCCACTGCGCTATTTGGATGCAACTGCGGAGAAATCTATACTGCTTTTTATGGCCGCAAACAAGGAAATTGAGATTAAGTTCCGCGCCTCCGACCTTCAGGAACTCGGCCGCAAGCTGCGCATAGCGGGCTTCCGCATCGTGACGCGACGGACCCATGAGATGAACACGCTCTATGATTTGCCGGGAGAGGTTCTGCGGGGACGCCAACAGTTGCTGCGGCTGCGGAAATATGGGAGGGAATGGAAGCTGACGCATAAAGCAAAGAAGAAAACCGGACGGCACAGCAGCCGCGAGGAACTGGAAACGGTCATTGCCGATGGCAAGAAAACGGATTTGATTCTTCGTGCACTGGGCTACGAGCCATCTTTTCGCTACGAAAAATATCGCGCCGAGTGGGCCGATGGAAAGGGCCACGTCGTGGTCGATGAAACGCCCATCGGAAACTTCTGCGAGATCGAAGGCCCGCCGCGATGGATTGATGCCACGGCGAAGAAACTTGCAGTAACGCCGGCAGATTACATCACTACGAATTACGCCGGATTATTTTCGGAGTGGAAGGCTCAGACGAAAAGCCAAGCGAAAGAAATGACGTTCAATGGAGTGAAGCAGAAAAGATTCGCCTCTCGCTCCGAATAGACTTTTGCTCTTCTCGGGCGATTCCCTATGCACCGTGGCACTTCTTATATTTCTTCCCCGAACCACAAGGACAAGGATCGTTACGCCCCACCTTCTCCTGACCTCGCACGACCTGCTGCACCGGCTGCACGTCGCCGGCTCCAGCCATGCGCGCCTGTTCCAACTCGCGGCGCTTGCGGCGCATAAAAGCCTCTTCCAAATCGTCCGCGGAAGTCGCAACCAGTCGGGGAGGATGATGCCCATTGCCTCCACTTCCCGACGGAACCCCTGCTTCCAGACCACGCGCCGCAGCCGCTTCGGGGCCAACATCTGGCGGCCGCTCGATAATCTGCATGAGGTACAGGTAGCGCGCCGTGTCTTCCTGGAAGCGTTGCAACATGGCCTCGAACATGTCGAACGATTCTTTCTTGTACTCGACCAGCGGATCATGCTGGCCATAGCCGCGCAGACCAATTCCCTCCTTCAGATGGTCCATGCTGAGGAGGTGATCCTTCCACTGTGAGTCGAGCACGCTCAGCATAATCATGCGCTCGTGATGACGCATGGCCTCCGGCCCGATCAGCTTTTCCTTCGCGTCATAGCGTTCTTTCAGCTTCTCGAAAATGGCGTCGCCAAGTTCCTGCCGGTTCAGTTCTTCCGGCTTCACGCCTTCGGCAATAAAATCCACGCCGAAACGGGTAAAAACGGCATCTTTTAATCCTTTGATATTCCAATCGTCGACGTGCCCTTTAGGCGGACAATACTCGTCCATCAAATCGCCAAGGATCGCGGAAACATAATCTTCCAGGATCAGATCTTTCTGATCCATCCCTTCCAGCAAACGGCGCCGCAAACCATACACAGCCTCGCGCTGTTTGTTCATTACATCGTCATATTCGAGAAGATGTTTGCGGGATTCGAAGTGCTGCCCCTCTACCGCCTTCTGCGCAGTCTCAATGCGCCGGCTGATCAGCTTGGATTCAATCGGGACGCCTTCTTCCATGCCCAGCCGCTCCAGCAGTTTCGAGACCCACTCTTTGGCAAAGATGCGCATCAGATCGTCTTCGAGCGCAAGATAGAAGCGCGACGATCCCGGATCGCCCTGCCGGCCAGCGCGTCCACGAAGCTGGTTATCGATGCGCCGCGATTCGTGCCGCTCCGTGCCGAGAATGTGCAGCCCTCCGACGGCGATCACGTCATCGTGTTCTTTGTCAGTCTGCACCTTGTAGCGATTGAAAGCGTCGGTCCACTTGTCGGTGGGAACGGTGTACTCGTTGCCGTTGTAATAAAAAATGGAAGTGATTCCATCTTCTTGCGGACCTTCGATCTTGCCCTGTGCTACGCGCAGTTGCTGCGCGATTCCCTTCTTCACCAACTCCTGCTTGGCCATGAATTCAGGATTACCGCCCAACAAGATATCGGTACCGCGGCCGGCCATGTTTGTGGCAATCGTAATCGCGCCCTTTCTTCCGGCCTGCGCCACGATCTCAGCTTCGCGTTCGTGAAACTTGGCATTCAATACGACGTGATTCTTGATGCCCTTCTTTTTCAACAACTGGTCGATCCGCTCGGATTTCTCAACCGACGTGGTGCCCACCAGCACCGGCTGGCCTTTCTCCGCCAGCTTCTGAATCTCATCGGCAACTGCAAAATATTTTTCTTTTTCCGTGCGGAAAACGACGTCGGGATTTTCCAGCCGCTGCATCTGCTTATTGGTCGGAATAACGATGACATCAAGCTTATAAATATTGTCGAATTCCGTCGCTTCCGTTTCCGCCGTACCGGTCATGCCCGAAAGCTTCTTAAACATGCGGAAATAATTCTGGAACGTAATCGTCGCCAGCGTCTGGTTCTCGCGTTCAATCTTGACGCCCTCTTTGGCTTCGATCGCCTGGTGCAGCCCATCCGACCAGCGCCGCCCCGGCATCATGCGTCCCGTAAATTCATCGACGATGATGACCTCGCCGTCTTTCACCACGTACTCAACGTCGCGACGGTAGAGTGCATGCGCTTTGACTGCGGTCTCAACATGATGCTTCAGCGGCCAGTTTTCCGGGTCGGCAATATTTCCGATCCCAAGTAGCTGCTCTACTTTCAGCCAGCCTTCGTCCGTGACGGTAATGTTGCGGTGCTTTTCATCCATCACGAAATCGCCGGTAAGCTCCGCGGCTTCGCCGGGAGGGCCTTCAATTTCCTCGCCCTTTTCCAGCTTCGGAATAATCCGGTTCACCTTGTAATACTTGTCCGTCGATTCTTCACTCGCGCCGGAAATGATCAGCGGTGTGCGGGCTTCGTCGATCAGAATGGAATCCACTTCATCGACAATCGCGAAATTATGGCCGCGCTGCACGCAATCTTTCAGATCGAATTTCATGTTGTCGCGCAGGTAGTCGAAACCAAACTCGTTGTTGGTCCCGTAAGTAACGTCAGCCGCATAGGCAGCCCGCCGTTGCTCGTCATCCAGATCATGAACGATCACGCCCACCGTCAGTCCGAGAAACCGGTAAAGCCTGCCCATCCATTCCGAGTCGCGCTTGGCCAGATAATCGTTAACCGTCACCACATGAACGCCGCGCCCGCCGAGCGCGTTGAGATAAACTGGAAGCGTAGCCACCAGCGTTTTGCCTTCGCCCGTCTTCATCTCCGAGATCATTCCCTTGTGCTGTACCATGCCACCGATTAACTGCACATCGAAATGGCGCATATTCAGCACACGCCGCCCAGCCTCGCGCACAACCGCGAAAGCTTCCACTAGGATTTCGTCCAGAACTTCCTGCAGCGCTTCGTATTGCTCCTTCTCCATCCGCTTTGCCTGATCGATATCGACGTCGGCTTCCGCTTCGGCGTTCAAGTCCGCTGCACGACTATTCTCGAGACGGCTCAATCCTTCGCGAATGCGCTGCCGAAACTCGTCCGTCTTGGCGCGAAGCTGCTCATCGCTGAGCTTCCGCATCTCCGGTTCGAGCGCGTTGATGGCCTTGACCCGGGGCATCATGCTCTTGACGACGCGCTCGTTCTTGGTCCCAAAAACCTTGCCAATAAAAGTGTTTATCAAACTGTGAAATCCTTCAGAGGGCGGGGACTGCCCTAGCGTATCCCATTTAGCCTAGCATATTTAGATGCAAAGTAAGGTGATTTGGAACCTGTCACGCAACGCCTCTCTCACATGAGCAGAAGCCGATCCAGCAAGCCGCCTCTTTCCCGGAAATCCCCTTTATCAGAACTGTAGTAGCTTGTTTTCGTGTATATTCCCCACGACCCATGTCAACTTTTTACGACCGCTTTGTCGAGTGCGAGGAGCGCTGGCCGAACAATACTGCCCTCGAACTCCAACGCAACGATCAAGTCGAGGGTTGCACCTATGCCCAGCTTCGCCGGATGGCCGAATCGGTGGGACACTGGATCCACGAAAATAAATTCGAACGCGGATCGCGCTTGGCCATCGTGGCCGACAACCATCCACGCTGGGTAGCAGCGTATCTAGGGATCATTGCCTCGGGATGCACGGTCGTTCCCCTCGACACCGCGCTGCATGCCGACCAACTGGCTACCTTGTTAAAGGATAGTGGAACGTCAGTCCTCTTCTGCGACGCAAAACATGCCGCATCCGCTCGCGAAGCTGTTTCAGACCTTCACGTTCGTCTCGTACTCATGGACCCGGAGCGCATGTCTGATCGCACCACGAAAGATTCCTGGTCGACGGACTTGCCGACGATCTTCGAGAGTGGCCCAGGGAACTTTCAGCCTATCCCCTCCGCCGCGAATGACATCGCTTCCCTGCTCTACACTTCCGGAACCACTGCCGATCCCAAGGGTGTGATGCTCACTCATGCCAATTTTCTGGGCGAAGTGGAAGCCGTATTCAACTGGGTCGACCTCGGCCCGTCCGACGCGTTGTTGGGCGTCTTGCCCATGTTCCATGTCCTCGCCCAGATGGCCAATCTGCTTCTTCCGTTAGTGAAGGGCTCTCGCGTCGTTTATCTTGAAACCTTGAATACGACCGAACTCCTCCGGGCGTTGCGCGAGCGCAACATAACGGCATTCGCGGTTGTGCCGCAATTTTTCTACTTGATTCACCAGCGCATCTTTGAAGAAATACGCAAGCGCGGAATTCTAACGCGAAGAATCTTTGCTGCTCTAGTTACCCTCAATCGCAATCTGCGAAAAATTGGCATTAATGCCGGCAAGCTTTTCTTTGGCAAGATCCACGAAACTCTTGGGCGGAAGATGCGTTATCTCGTCACGGGAGGATCACGATTCGATCCCAAGATCGCAACCGATTTCCACGATCTCGGAATCGACGTCCTGCAAGCGTACGGTTTGACAGAAACAACCGCAGCGGTCTTCGCGAATTCGCCGAAAGACAATGTGATTGGCTCCGTGGGTAAAGCGCTCAAGGGCGTGGAGGCCAAGATCGTTGACCAGCAACCGCCGGAGGATGGCAGTCCCTCCGCAGGCGAGGTCGTTCTACACGGAGCGGTCGTTATGAAGGGTTATTGGAACCGTCCCGATGCAACCGCTGCAGTATTGCGCGACGGTTGGCTCTACACCGGCGATCTCGGCTACTTCGATGCCAACGGTAATCTGTTTCTCACCGGCCGCAAGAAAGAAATCATCGTGCTCAGCAACGGCAAGAATATTTATCCCGAAGAGGTTGAGGCGCATTATCTGAAGTCACCTTACATCAAGGAACTTGCGGTAATCGGACTCGAAGCAAAACCTGGCGAAGTCGGCGACCGCCTGCACGCCGTGATCGTGCCTGACTTCGATGTGCTGCGCGAGAAAAAAATTGTGAACGCAAAAGAGGTGATCCGCTACGACATCGAAAGCCTCTCGCAGCAGATTGCTTCCACCAAACGCATCGGCAGTTACGAGATCTGGCAGGAAGATCTGCCTCGCACCACCACGCGCAAAATCAAACGCTTCGAAGTGGAAAAGCGCGTAAAAGAAAACGAAACGAGCAAGCTTTCAGAGGATTCCGAACTGCCAGCCGAACGTCCGCTCACCGAACAGGAAACCGCGTGGCTGGACCAGCCCACCGTGCAGGAGGCGCTGCGCATCATTCACCAGGCCGCTCGCACACCGCCAACAAAGTTGCGCCCCACGCATAATCTGGAACTTGACCTCGGATTTGACTCCATGCAGCGCGTCGAGTTGCTTAGCCAACTCGAAGAACAACTTGGCGGCGATGTCGACGAATCGCAACTCGCCGGAATCTACACCGTGCGAGACTTGGTCGACGCCGTGCTGCAAAGCGCGGCCAGTGGCGCCCGCACTTCTGCGGCCCATACCACCTTCGCCGGATGGAAAGCGATTCTGGCTGAGGAGCCCGATCCCGAAGAAGTCCTTGCCTTGGCCATGCCGCAACCCGCCAGTGCAACATTCTGGTATCTGGTTTCGCGCCTGATCCAGGTGGTTGCGCTTGACCGGTTCAACTTGCACGTGAGCGGAATCGATAAGCTGCCGAAAACCGGCGCATACTTAATCTCCTCCAATCATCAGAGCTATCTTGATGCGGCCATTCTGGCCAGCGTGCTTCCGCCCCCGGTCTTTAATAAAACATTCGCCGTCGGCACCAGCGAAATTTTCGGCGAAGGATTTATGCGGCGCTTCGCGCGTTCCGTCCGCGTCGTGGTGGTAGATCCAGATGCGAATCTAATTCCCGCCATGCGCGCCGGAGCCTACGGCCTGCGGCAAGGGCGTCCCCTCATTCTTTATCCCGAGGGCGAGCGCTCGATTGACGGTACCCCGAAAGTCTTCAAGAAAGGAGCAGCTATCTTGTCGATTCACATGCAGGTACCAATCGTGCCCGTGGCCATCGCAGGATTCTACGAAGTGTGGCCGAGAAACAAATCGTTTCAGGGTTTCAAGCCGCTGAAAATAATCTTCGGCGATCCCATTCTTCCGCCGCCGGAGAGCGAAGCATCGGAATCCGCTTATGAGCAGCTGACTGCGGAACTGAAAGCACGTGTCGTGACGATGTGGGAGGAGCTTCGCATTCGTGCTTGACGCCGCATACCGCGGCGTTAAGCTATTTCGCACGCGGATGCGTCTGATCGTAAACCTGGAGCACATGTTTCATCGATAACTGCGTATAGTGCTGGGTAGTCGCCAGTCGCTCGTGCCCAAGCAACTCCTGAATGGCTCGCAGGTCGGCGCCTTCTTCGAGCATGTGCGTTCCGAAAGCATGCCGCAACGTGTGTGGATGAACGTCTGGTGAGAGGCCTTTGGCAACGGCAATCTTTTTGATGATTCGTCCAACGCTTCGCGTGGTGAGCCGCCCACCACGCTGGTTGACAAGTAACGCACTTGATTGCTTGCCACTCTCCTCAAAAACTTTCTGCCGTTCCGGTAAGTACGCTGCAAGCGCCCTCTTCGCGGAATCACCAAACGGAACATAGCGTTCTTTTTTTCCCTTGCCGCGAATCAGAATTGCTTCTGAACTCAGGCTAATGTCTTCCAGGTTGATCCCTGTAAGTTCAGAATTGCGGATGCCGCATCCGTAAAGCAGTTCCAGCATCAGACGGTCACGCTCCGGAAAAGCCGCGACCTCTGGCATTTCTCCGTCGATCACAAAGTTCATTTCTTCAATCGTCGGCACGCGGGGAAGTTTCTTTGCCAGCTTCGGAGTGGATACCAGCTTCGCCGGGTTCTGCTGCACCACCCCCTCCCGCGCCAGCCAGCGATAGAGCGACCGCACGGCCGCAAGCGCCCGCGCCACGGAAGTCTTGCTCAGACCCTTGTCATAAAGTTGCGAGAGAAATCCCCGCACAGCAATGTGATCGATCTGTTTCCATCCACGTGAACCTGCGTAGGCGGCGAAGAGAGTCAGATCCTGCTTGTAAGCCTTAATCGTGTGCAGTGAAGCGTTACGCTCCCGCAGATGACGCAGGAAATCGGCTACAGCCTTTCCGACGATGGTAGTTTCCTTGTTCATCTGCTGATTTCCAATTCGTATCGCTGATTGTTGATTGCTGATTGAAAATCGCCAGTACGACGTTTTCGGAAAGCTTACTCCAATCGCCAATCAACAATCAGAAATCAACAATTTCGTCGCTATCTCGCCTTCGCCCGTGGATGATGTTTCTGATAAACCGTTCTGAGCCGATCGAGCGCCAGGTGGGTGTAAACCTGCGTTGTCGAAATATCCGCATGACCCAGTATGGTTTGCACTGTGCGCAAATCGGCTCCATTCTCCACCATATGCGTGGCGCAAGAGTGCCGCAGCATATGCGGAGAAGCCGCGCGCCCTGAGCCAGCCGATGCCGCGCGCACCATCTGCCAAACGCGCTGCCGTGTTAACCTGCGGCCTCCGCGAGCGATGAACAACAGAGGCGAATTGATGACGGAAAAGGAAGCGGAAGCCCCACTTCGCTTTCCTGTAGCCAAATCCGGGCGCGCTAGCTTCAGGTACTCACCCAGCGCATCTTGCGCCGACCTCCCCAGCGGCACTACCCGCTCCTTGTCGCCCTTCCCTCGCACCAGCATGTATCCGGCGTCCAGTTTCAGGTCTTCGAGTTTTGCATTGACCATTTCCGATACCCGCAGCGCTCCGGCGTAGAAAACTTCCAACATGGCTCGATCGCGAATTGCCAGCGCCGTAGCCTGTTTAGAATTACTCACTGGAATCTGGCGCTTGAGCGGAGCAGCCAATGTCGATTCCATTTCGTCGCGAGCCAATGCCTTTGGCAGGACTTTCCATTGTCTTGGCGACTCAATGTCAAGGGTAGGATCATGGTCGATTTTTTTATCCAGCAAAAGATAACGGTAAAGATGTCGCAGCGCCGAGAGTTTCCGCCCCACGCTCCGTCCGTCGACCCGATGAGAAAAAAGCTGCTGCAGAAATTCGCGGACATCGGTACGGCGCGCCGTCAGTACTGCGCGCTTATGCTTTTCCAGGAACTCACAGAACTGGCAGATATCTGTAGCGTAAGCACTCGTAGTGAGGGGCGCCAGTCCCTTTTCGATTCTCAAATAATCGAGAAAACTGGAAAGCACGCGGGAGTTGGCATCCGAAGCCATAATCGGGAGAATAAGTATGCTCGTTATCGGACGCTAGTGGAAGTGACGAACCGGGTGCCAGAAGATCAATCATCGGCGGCTGGGAAGCATTACGAATTACATCTGTCCTACCTCACGCAGCAGGTTCCGCGCGTACAAAGCGCCTTCCGGAGTCTCTTCATGTTTGAAATACGCGAAGACGTCGCGCCCGGCAGCCATGTGTTCACCGATTCGCGCTACCATCCCACGCCGCTCTTCCTCCGTATAGTTCGGCTTGCGAAACCTGTAATAGACAAACGGACCTGTAACCACATCGGGCGTGGTCCGCTCTTCCGTCTCGGCCACGCACAACGCAACCCCATGAGACTTCAGCCGTTCCCACGTCTCATCGGTGAACCACGAATCATGACGGAACTCGAAGGCTGCGGGCAAGGCGCGGGGAACGGTTGTCAAGAAATCTCTAAGCAGCACTGCATCCGCCTTCAGGTTCGGCGGCAACTGAAAAAGCACGGGGCCCAGTTTTCCCGCACTCGCCAAAGGTGCAACCGTCGCCAGAAAACGCGGCAGAAATTCTTCCGTTCCCTTCAATCGCTTAATGTGGGTAATTACCTGATGAGCCTTCACGCCGAAACGAAAGTGCGCGGGCGTCTGCTCGATCCAGTTCTGGATCGTCGTTTCTTTCACCAGTTGCCGAAACGTGAAGTTCACCTCAACGGTATTGAGTTGTGTCGCATAATGCTCGAGAAACTTTTTCTGCGCGAGTTTCGCCGGATAAAAATCAGGCTTCCATGTTGGATAAGCCCATCCGGATGTCCCGACAAATAGTTGAGCCATTATGTTTTCTCGAAGCCCCGGCAGAGCACGGGATTATACCTTGCGTGTTCGCGGCTTTGCGACCTTCTTCACTGCGCGGCGACTGACTTTCTTTGGTTCTTCTTCGGCCTGGGCCGCGATCGAAATCGGTTCATCCGCTTCTGCAGCCGCTGAACCCGCAACCGCCTTGAGGTCTGGAAGCCGCTGCTTCAACCTGAGTACCGGGGCAAATAGATCACCCATCTTTTCCACGCGAGCAACCGTTTGCGGCGCTTCAAACACCAGCCGGTTCGCATCTTTCTTTTTGAGCGTCTGTTCCACTTCATCCCAACTTACCGGAGTCGAAACCGTAGGGCGCTCGCGCGCCCGCAAGGAGTACACGGCAACTGTGGTTTTGTGTTCGTCATTCTGGCTCCAGTCGACAAAAACTTTTCCCTTCCGAAGCGACTTTTTCATATCGGACACAACCATCTTGGGATGTTCCTGTTCGAGCAACTGTGCCAAAGCACGCGCGAAAGTCTTAGTGGATTCGTATGTGGTAGGAGTATTCAGCGGCACGTAGATCTGCAATCCCTTGGAGCCGGAAGTCTTGGGAAAACTCTGTAGCCCAAAATGATCGAAGATTTCCCGCAGCCACATCCCTACCTGACAGCACTGCACAATGTTCGCCGGCGGCCCAGGATCGAGATCGTAGACCATCATGGTCGGGCAAGTGATATCTTTCGCCAATGCAAGCGACGGATGCAACTCAATCGCCGCCAGGTTTGCCAGCCACACCAGCGTAGGCAGATCGTTGGCCAGAATGTAATGCACCGTGCGATGATTTCCCTCGCTCCAGATCGGCGCCGTCTTCACCCAATCGGGACGGTGCTGCGGCGCATTCTTTTCATAAAAAAATTCCGCATCCACGCCGTTCGGGTAGCGCTTGCGCGTGAGCGCCCGCCCCGCCAAATGCGGCAGCATCGCCGGCGCAATCCGCACGTAATAATCGATGACCTGCTGTTTGGTAAAACCCGTCGCTGGATAAAGAACTTTCTCCAGGTTCGACAGCTTGAGTTGCTTGCCTTGAACCTCAATCGTCGAATCCATCGCGCACGCTCCAGCAGGCATTGTGCATCAAACCCCGCCTAACGCCAAATACGGCCCTCTCCCTACGCTTTTGGCTAAATAAACGCAGTCGGCCGTTTGACAACTTCCCGTCCTGCCACGTAATTTCGAAACTTCTACCCTTCATCACCGTCTAAGCATGGTTCACGCAAGAATGATCCAACCAAGTACGTTTCGATTGCCCGGAGTTCCGATGAAACCTGCACTCAGGTCCCTAGCCATCGTTTTGATCGTTACGGCGCTCGGCTGCGCTCAGGATGTTGCATCTTTTGAGAAGCGCATCACCGTCAAGCAACTACCTAACGGCCTGACCTTGCTCATCTGCGAGCGCCCGGAGGCGCCGGTCTTCTCTTTCTTTACCCTGGTCGATGCCGGCTCCGCGCAGGATCCCATGCGCCAAACCGGTCTGGCGCACATGTTCGAACACATGGCGTTCAAAGGCACGGAAACGATCGGCACCACCAACTACGCCGCCGAGAAAGTTGCTTTAGAAAAAGTCGAGACCGCTTATGCCGCCTACATCGCAGAGCGTGATAAGGAAGTAGGCCGCGACGAGGCCAAGTTGAAGGAACTGGAAAAAGGCTGGAAAGGCGCCATCGCCGAAGCCGATAAATACGTGGTGCCCAATCAGTTTGGCAAGATCATCGAGCAGAATGGCGGTCAGGATCTTAACGCCTTCACAGACTACGATGAGACCGGCTATCACTACTCGCTGCCATCGAACCGCCTGGAGCTCTGGGCTTATCTCGAATCCGAACGTTTCCTTCATCCCGTGCTGCGCGAGTTTTATAAAGAGCGTAACGTTGTAATCGAAGAGCGCCGCTTGCGCACAGATAGCAATCCCATCGGCCGCCTGCTCGAACAGTTTGATGCCGCAGCTTTCGAAGCTCATCCCTATCATCGGCCAACTGTCGGCTGGATGTCAGACTTGAATTATTTTTCCGCCACCGACGCGAAGAAATTCTTCGACAAATACTATGTGCCCGCGAATATGGTGGTCGCGGTCGCCGGAGATGTGAAAGCCGAGCAGGTCATGCCGATTCTCGAAAAGTATTTCGGCCGTCTGCCCATGAGCCAGAAGCCGGATGAAACCACTACCATCGAGCCTCCGCAGAACTCCGAACGCAAGGTCGAATTGATGGAGCAAACCCAGCCGCTATACCTTGAGGGCTATCACCGGCCTGACTACAGAAGCAAAGACGATGCGGTGTATGACGCAATCACCGATTTGATGTCGGAAGGCCGCACCTCCCGTCTCTACCGCGCGCTCGTCCGCGATAAAAAGATCGCGTCGTTCTCCGCTGGATTCAGCGGTTTGCCGGGCACGAAATATCCCCATCTTTTCGCCTTCTACGCTTTCCCGCTACCCGGCCACACTCCGCAGGAAGTAGCCGACGCCATCCATGTGGAGATCGATCGTCTCAAAAAAGAAGATATCAGCGACGACGAGTTGCAGATGATCAAGACTCGCAGCAAAGCCAACCTGATCCGCAGCCTGGGTGATAACGAAGGGCTTGCCACTCAGCTAGCTACCTACCAAACTCGTTATGGCGACTGGCGCGAACTGTTCCGCTCAGTCGACCGCATTGACAAAGTAACCAAGGCCGACATCCGCCGCGTGGCCAACGAAACCTTTAATGAGACGAATCGCACGGTTGGCGTGATCGAGACAACCAAAGCAGCAGGACGCGCTAACGATCAGAGCTCCGCCGATCCAGGACCACGCGAATCAGCCTCTCCAGATCAGGCAGGTGCGCAATGACAAGAAAAACGCGCAGCGTTCTGTTCTTAACCGTGGTCGTGGCCGCGATGACCCTGATGTCGATCCCACAAGCCGCCGCGCAGGAAGCTACGTGGCAGCAGATTCCGATCCCAACTCTGCCGTCTTTTCATCCGCCGCAACCCAAACGGATTCAACTATCCAACGGCATGGTGATCTTCCTGCAGGAGGATCACGAATTACCGCTGATCAGCGGCAGCGCCCGCATTCGCGGCGGTTCGAGCAGCGAGCCTGTCGCAAAAGTTGGACTCGTTGACCTCTTCGGCGAAGTCTGGCGCACGGGCGGGACAAAGACTCAAACCGGCGATCAACTCGATGACTTTCTTGAAATACGCGCCGCGAAAGTAGAAACCAGCGGTGGTCCCGACTCAACCAGCATCAGCCTCTCCTGCTTGAAAGGCGATTTCGATGATGTCTTCAAAATCTTCGTCGATGTGTTACGGAATCCAGAATTCCGCGCCGACAAACTCGATATCGCGAAGAAGCAAGCCGAAGACGGCATCTCGCGGCGCAATGATGAAATCGGAGAAATCGCGGCACGCGAATCCGCCAAGCTGGCCTACGGAGCCGACAATCCTTACGCGCGTGAGCCTGAATATTCCACCATCGCCGCCATTACACGCCAGGATTTAATCGACTGGCACCAGACTCACGTTCATCCCAATCACATCATCCTGGGATTCAGTGGTGACTTCGATGCCGCCGCCATGGAAGCCAAGCTCCGCGCGGCTTTTGAGTCGATGGCCCAAAGGCGCCGAGCTTCCGAAAAATAAAATCGAATTCCATCCTGCCTCTCCCGGTTACTATCTCATCTCGAAAGAAGATGTAAACCAAAGCAGCATTCACATGGTGGGGTTGGGTACAACACGCAATAATCCAGACTATTATTCCATCGCCGTTTTCAACGAAGCCTTCGGCGGCGGATTCTCATCGCGCCTGTTCAACGACATTCGCACCAAGCGTGGCCTGGCCTACAACGTCGGCGGCGGCATTGGAACAAACTTCGGCCATCCCGGCATGATGCAATTCGTCGCCGGCACCAAGAGTCAAAGTACCGTCGAGTCCATCCAGGCGCTCGATGAAGACATCGAGGATCTGAGCAAGAATCCCATCACGGATAATGAAATTAAGAACGCGAAAGACGCTATCTTGAACGCATTCATCTTCCGCCTCGATTCCCCCGACAAGGTTCTCGCCGAACGCATGACCTATGAGTTCTACGGCTATCCCTCCGACTGGCTTGACAAGTTTCCCGCCGAGATTCAAAAAGTGAACGCTGCGGACGTAAATCGCATTGCCACAAAGTATGTCCACCGCGATCAGTTGGCCGTGCTCGTCGTTGGCAATACAAAAGAGTTCGACAAACCTCTTTCGTCACTCGGCCCGGTTAAGACTATCGACATCAGCATTCCTCCGCCTCCGGGAGCCCAGAAAGAAAATGCGGAGGAAGAGAATTCCAAACCCACTCAGTCAAACCCAGAAGGCAAAGCTTTAGCGGCAAAAGTCGTGGACGCGATGGGGGGCGAAGCCAAGCTTTCATCGATCAAGGCCGTGAAAGCAAGCATGACGCTCACCCAAAAGACGCCGCAGGGCGACTTTCCCATGCAGATGGAAAGTGTGATTGTCTATCCCGATCATCTGCACGCCGAAATGCAAACACCTGACGGAGCCATCGATATCGTCGTCACTCCGGACGCCGCTTTCATGAGCCTGCCCAACGGGCAAGTACAAAATTGGCCAGATGCCAGAAAAACCGAAACTCTGGAACAGATTAAACGCGATCCGATTTTCATCGCCGCGCGCGCGAAAGATCCAAACGTATTCTTCTTCGCCGGTGGAAGCGAAAAAGTTGGCGACGTCGAAGCTCGCATCGTGGACGTGAACGCCGATGGCGCCGCGATCCGCTGGTGGGTCGATCCTCACAATGGCCACATTCTGAAGGAGACTTACAGAACAACCGGCCAGCACGGCCCCGTGCAAGGCGAGACTGACATGGACGATTGGAAGCCGATCAGCGGCATCACACTCCCCTTGGTGCGCCACAACAAACAGAACGGCCAGGACTCCAGCACCTCCGAGTACAAGACAATCGAGTTAAATCCTGCGATCGACCCTAAACTGTTTGAGAAGCCAGCAGAGAAACCTGCCGCCCAGCCTTAGGTTAGTTCAGTCAAACTCTGAGCAAGACAGAGGCAATCGACGCGCGGAATCGAAATTCAGCCAGCGCCCCGCGAGCCCTGTCCGCAATCTGAGTCCACTTTCGTCACAAAGTCGCCGCCCCCGCATAGCTATCTGGTCGACTTTCCCACGAGCGATGCATCCTCGAACAAAATGGTTAAAAGTTTTTTTCAATACTCGACACAGCAGTCTGCAAACCTCCAGCTAGTCTGCATACCTCTGCAATCTGTCGAAAATCCGGATCCCGCGCCAGCATAGATTCATGAAAACTTGGCTACTCCCCCTTTTAATGCTCTCATTCGCAGCACAATGTTTGGCATCGAACATTGCCATCACCACTCCCACTTTGCCTAACGGCACCGTCGACACAACCTATTCTGAGGTCATCAATGCCAAGGGCGGCTGTACTCCCTACAAATGGGCAATTGCCTCTGGCGCGCTTCCCACCGGCGTCACTGCAACGGCATCCAGCACAACCACGGCTCTCGACCTCTCGGGAACGCCGACAAAGGCAGCCACCTATTCTTTTTCAGTGAAGGCGACCGGATGCGGCGGCAAAACGTCGCAGGTCTCGTACAACATTGTTGTCCAAGCCACGGCGGAACATGTCGTTGATCTAAGCTGGAAGGCTTCGACGTCGAGCGACGTCTCCGGATACAACGTCTACCGCGGCGCAACCGCAACAACTATGAAGAAGGTGAATGCGAGCCCGATTGCTTCGACCGCTTACACTGATGCCAGCGTCGCCAATGGCAGCACGTACTATTATGCGACCACAGCAGTCGATACCGAGGGGCGCGAAAGCAGCCAGACTCCCGCAGTCGAAGCCGTTATTCCCTAGCCTTTTGCGGCGAGGCTCGTGTTCTTGCGGGATATTGCGTAAACGAATAAGCATCGAGGGTGCTATACATCTCGCTCTTCGCCGTGACATGCAGCCGGCCCTCGATCGCATCAACTCAAGAGCAGGTCAAAAAATAAAGGCCGATCCAGGATCGGCCAATGTGTTGGTGCGAAAGGGGGGACTCGAACCCCCACGGTTTTACCCGCCAGATCCTAAGTCTGGTGCGTCTGCCAATTCCGCCACTTTCGCAACGCTACTGGATTATACAAAGCGGTTGGTTGTTTTTAGAGGAGGTTTTCCCAGCCGCCGCCGCACCCGTCAAGGCACAACCCCGCGCTGGATATTTCAGTTAGCAGGGTTGCGGCAGGCTGCGGCTTGCAATTCGCAGGCGCTTACTGAACCGCGTTGAGTCCCTGATAAATGAACATGCCCAGCAGTACCAGCAGTAACACGCCTGATCCGGCGCCAAATACCCACACCGGCTTCGTGAGGCGATTCACCTTTACCAATAATTCCGTCTGCTCCTGTTGCATGTGCGAGTTGGCATCGTCAAGATACAACTGCTCATCCTCATGCATGGTGAGCGTACTGCGATAGATCAGGAGGATGATCAGCCCGATGGTGAAAAGGCCCCACACGCTCGCTAGGCCAAGCAGTAAAGGAGTCCACGTCCAGGTCATAGCTACACCTCGACAAATTGCAAGCTTTGTTCGGTCGTCGCGAATTCCAGAATGCGTAGCTCAACTACCGCATTTGAAATTCCGCAGTGCCGTAACGGAAATAATTATAGACCCAGTTGGCAAGCCCTGCCGCAGGAATCGCTGGGACCAAGCCTTGCCGCTGGGTCGAACCTGCGACTCCGGCCCCCATAGGGCATCTAAGTTACTGAGGGCTGGAAGCCGACTGGTCAAAGACGGCAGGATTGTGCCTGCCAGTTTCCCCCCTCTGGTATAATCTAATAATCTCAGAGCCGAGGAGATATAAATGGCTACCACCACCGTCCCAGGAGTTAGCACCAACGTTCCCGAAGTCAAGAAGACCGCGCCAGTTACGCTCACGCCCAGTGCGGTATCGAAAGTAAAAGAGATCATGGGACAGCAGAATCCCGTGCCTGCCGGTCTCCGCATCGGCGTGGTCGGTGGCGGCTGCTCTGGTTTCTCCTATTCCATGCAGTTCGAAAACGCCGCCGGCATGATGGACAAGACCTTCGAAATGGACGGCCTGAAGGTGTTCGTCGATGCTACGTCGGTGATGTATCTGAATGGATGCATGGTAGATTACGTCGAGACTCTGGAAGGTGCCGGCTTTAAGTTCGAAAATCCGAACGTGAAGAGCACGTGCGGATGCGGATCGTCTTTCAGCGTATAGATTTCTGTATAGATTTCTGTATCGATTTTCTGTATAGATTTCCAGCTGTTCCAGGGGCCTCATCTGACGATGAGGCCTTTGGTTTTTCAAAGGCTCAGTGCGGGAGTACTTACTGCGGTTGCGGCGAATTCGCCGGCGGCGGGCTCGGCGCGGATGCACCGCCGAACGAACTGGAATTATTACCACCGAAGGAATTGTTACTGCCGAATCCTGTTCCCTGCCCGAATGAACTGCTATTCGTGCTCGAGTTTCCGGATTGCCCGTTCTGTCCGTTCTGCATCGGCTGCCCGGCGAGTTGCAAAGGGGGCTGGTTGGGCGTTCTTATCAGGCCGCCCGTATCGCTCGTCGGGTCGTAAACAAATTGCCACTCGTTATACTTTCGCTTGTGATTGAACTCGCGAATTGTAGTTTCCTTGCTGGTGCTGGCCACTCCCACAATCGGGCCGCCGGAAACCACCTGTTGGCCGCTGGAGGTGGCATCGCTCGAGGTGGCTCCAGAAGTCTGCGTACCCTGCTGAGAGGCGTCCGTGCCTGCAGTCGGAGTCGTTGTTCCCTGCTGTGACGAAGATGTTTGCGAGCTCGAACTGCTGCCGAAGGAACTGTTCGAGCTTCCCCCGAATGATGACGATTGCGAGAAACCGCCTGAGCCACCGAACCCTGATTGTGAGTTGCCGAATCCGGAGTTTAATCCTGAGCCGCCAAACGCGGAACCGGAACCAGATCCCGATGTGGAACCATTCATCTGTCCCACCGTATTTGCGCCGGGAATCACTCCACCGCCAAAGCTGCCGCCCAGAGTCACACCTGGGTCGCCATAGTGCAGCAGCCTGAAATCCTTGCCGGTAATCGGATCTTTGTAATGCTTGCGCAGATAGCGCAGGTTGTTGGTGTTATCGAGATCTTCCAGTCGCGTTGGGTAACGTCCAAACTTTTTGTAATAGGCGCGAATCGCCCGCGAATATTGCACTCCGCGATGAATCAGTTCCTCTTCGCGATCGCGGCGCCGCTGCGCCAGGGCAAATTTCTGATCGTAATAAATCGAATACGTAAAGGCGATAGCCAACAACGAGACGATCAGCAGCAGCGTGAGAAGGACGTACCCATCTTCACGTGAACTGCGGCCCACCCTACCCAACGTACGATGGCGCGGACGCATTAACTGTCTGGAAATCTTCACGATTCGATCTTATCCCTGCGTTAACGGAATACTTTGCGGCGGACCGCTGCCGACTACATCCTGAATCTCGACGGATGTCGCGGAGATCCGAACCACTTTGTAGCGCCGGTCGACAATCTCGCCTTCGCCGGCAATGAAAACATCCTCTCCCTTGGAGAGGAAAACCTTTTTCGCTTCTCCCGGCTGATTGGCGAAGCCAAAAAACTTCAGTGGAATCGGGGCTTGCGCTGCCACCGGCGGTAGGTGGAAAGTCTCCGCCGCCGCATCTTTGTGGTCTGCAGCCCCTGTACCAAGCGGGCTCGGAATCGTTACTTCCGCCTGCGATACAAAAATATTTCTTCCCGAGCCTTCGTACTTGATCTGCTCGGTTGCAGCCAACTGCTGCAAGTGAAGAGTCGGATCGAGGCTCTGTGGCGCGTGCTCTTTCTTACCCGATCCAGCGCCGTGATGCGCCGCCGGATGCGTGACTGCGCCAATCGGTGATGTGATCGGATTCGTGCTTGTCCCCGTGGAGGCAATCGTCGACGATGACGGAATAAACTGGTAGGCGACCGCGATTACGGCCACCACTCCCAGCACCGCCGCCAGGATCGTGTTTCTCCGATTTTCCGTTCCCACTTTCACTGCGTTCCTGACCTCAAATACGTTTCCAGTTTCATGTGAAGCTTGACCGGTCCGGTCTGCTCGCCGCCGAGTTCGACACTGCTGATGATGAATAGCATGTCGTCGCGCTCCAGGGCATTGATGAACCGGGCCAACGCCACGTAACTCCCGGAGAGATCCGCGTCCATCTCGACCGGTTGCAGGTGGTCCACATCAGCTTCCTCGGCCTTATATTTAGCCTGATCGATCGTCACCCCATTCGCGGTCGCGACCTTTCCCAATTGAACCAGAATCTGCGAATCCTGCGTGGGAAAACGCTTTTTGTAGAAATCCGCGATCTGGTGGCGTGCTGTCTCCACCTTCTTCGGAAGATTGGTGAGGGGTTCAACCTGCCGGGTTTTCGTCTGCAGCTCGCTCCACAACTGGTTGAGCTGCAACCGTCGTGAGTCGGTCGAACCTACGAGCGGCGAAAACAATACTAATAGTGCTACCAGGTCCACGCCGATCAGCACCGCCAGCACGGTCTTGATCCTTTTACGAGTCTGACGCAAATCGGGCATCAGGGCGCGCTCCGCTTGGAGATTTCTGTTTTCGCGGCCGGCGCCGCATTTGCCGCCGGCTCCGGAACTGTCTCCGGAACGTATGTGGCAACAATATTGAACTGAAACGGATCTCCGCTATTCGAAGGGCGAAACGCCTCCGTCTCGACATACGTTTGCGTAAAGCGCCGCGAATCTTCCATACGTCGGGCCAGCTCCAAAGCCCGGTCGCGCGAGTCGCCTGCAACCATCATTTTGAGCTTCAACTGGTTGTCGTCATCCAGTTCGGGATGGATGGAAACTAGATGAACGCGTGCCGGCATTACGTTTTCCAGGTCTTCCAAAACCCGCGTCCAGGAAAACGCCTTGCGCTCGATCAGTTCGTTAAGAAATTGCGACTGATCCCGCGTGGAACGATTCTCCGGCCGAGCTAAAAACTGCTCCGCCTGCTGGCGCTTGGCGTCGCGCTGCGCAATGCCGGCTCTCAACTGTGCAATTTTGGTGTGATCGCGGCGCGCCGCGAACCATCCTGTGACTGTGATCGTGAGCAGTACCAGCGTCAGCACAGACACGGCCGCAAGCGCCGTTCCCCAACGCATCCAGAACTGCCGTGCATCTTCGTACGGCTGGCTGGCGAGATTGATATCGAGACGCATAACCTAATCTGTACATTCTGCTGCGAGCGCAAGTTGCTCGCCGAAGAATCTGTGAGGCCCGATGCCGCGCTTTTCGCCTCGCAATAAGCCCGAGGCGCCCTTGCCCGGGAGCGTTACCTGCTTAAGAAACCAGCGCCCCCACTACTCCGGCCATCCTCCAGCGGGGTACCGACCCTCCTGTGCTAACCCCCAACTGCGACGAAGTTACCAGCTCCTGAACCTCCGCCCCGGTTTGCGAGCGTAACGCTGGCGCTGCACTTCCGGTATCTGACAACCCTGCCACAAATATCTTTTCGATGTTCAAGTGATAGGTATCCTGAAAAAAAACTACCGACGGGTAAATATCCTCAGCTAATTGCTCACCCGTAATGGTGACGCCACGCGTATTTTCCAGGGTACGGAAAAGCTGCAACTGGTCAGCGTTGAGGATGGCGATACTGGTAGTCCGCGCATCCACCTTCACCACCAGCGTAGGCTTCTGCCCCTCGGCTGCGCCCAGCGCAGCCAGCATCGACGGCACCACCACTCCCGGACTGAATCCGGCATTGCGGACGGCAGTTTCATAATCCTCCAGCACGCTGGCCAGTGCGACTGCAGCCACAACGCGAACTCCTTCACTGGTTTTCTGCGCGTGATAGGAAACCCGTGCCTTGTCTACGTCAAACGGCAGAGATTTCTTCATGCGAAACCGCACTACACCGGAGGCTTCCTCCGCATCCGCAGGCAGGGTATCGAACTCGAGCAGAACCACCCGCACCGCCGCATCCGGAACCACTGCAATCACGTCGTGCGTCCTTCCCGCAACGCTGCTCAAGGTCTCATGCACGGCTTCACTTACTGCTTCGCGCTGGCGCAAATTACCTTCCACCAGGTCAGGCACCACGCTGCCTGGCGCTAGTTCGCGCGCCGCGCAAGCTTCCAGCGTTCGTCCATCCGCGCCCACCCTGCCCACGAGCACGCGATCCGCCGCAATCTCGCACGCCAGCTTGGGTTTTGCCGTATTGTTTCCAGAACTCATTTCAGCCGTTCGACTTTCTAATTGACACTTGTACAATTCAAACGCCCAGCCACGCCAAATGCAATAGCTGGAAGGGAACTTCAGGCGTTGGCCTGTCGAGCTTGCCTGCGCGCCCGGCGATGCCAAAAATTCATTCGGTTGTGCGGAATCTGTTACCGCATGGCCTCGATGAAGGTGACCTTATTGATCTCTTTCAAAGTAGTCAGTCCGAGCCTGACTTTATCCAGCGCCGACTCTCGCAGGAATCGCATCCCTTCCTCGCGTGCTGCGCGCCGGATTTCCGATGTGGGTTTCCGCGCCAGAATCATCTCCCGGATGCGGTCACTCAGATCCAGCAACTCGTGAATCGCAGTTCGCCCGCGGAAGCCCGTGCCCGCGCACTCGATGCATCCCGGGCCCTCATACAGCGGCACCTTCGACCACTGCGCCGGATCCAGCCCGCTCGCCTCCAAAACCTCCGGCGGATAATTCACCGGCGTTCTGCACGATTCGCAAATCAACCGCACCAGCCGCTGCGCCAGAATGCAGTTCAGTGCCGAGACAAAATTGTACGGTTCGACGCCCATGTTCAGGAATCGGCCAATCACATCCACCACATTGTTAGCGTGAACCGTAGTGAAGACCAGGTGCCCGGTAAGCGCGGATTGAATGGCGATCTGCGCCGTCTCGGTATCGCGGATTTCGCCGACCATGATTTTGTCCGGGTCGTGGCGCAAGATCGAACGCAAGCCGCGGGCAAACGTCAATCCCTTTTTCTCATTGACCGGAATCTGCGTGATACCGCGTAACTGGTATTCGACGGGATCTTCAATCGTGATGATCTTATCTTCATCGGTCTTGATCTCGTTCACCGCAGCATAAAGCGTAGTCGTCTTGCCGCTGCCTGTCGGCCCCGTCACCAGCACCATGCCGTACGGCTCTTTGATGTAGCGCCGGAACTTTTTCAGGTCATCCTCATCAAACCCAACCACCTCCAAGGTCAGCGAGCGGAACTTCTCGCTCATTGATTCTTTATCCAGCACGCGGAGCACGGCGTCTTCGCCGTGAATCGAGGGCATGATCGAGACGCGGAAGTCGATGGCGCGCCCGTTATACTTCACCCGGAACCGCCCGTCCTGCGGCACCCGGCGCTCGGAAATATCCAGTTCGCTCATCACTTTGACACGCGAGATCACGGTGGAATGGTGTTCTTTGCCAATCGGCGGCATGGCCTGCGTCAGCACGCCGTCGATGCGGAACTTGATCACCACCGAATCATCCCGCGTCTCTATATGAATGTCAGACGCTCGCCGCTGCAGCGCGGTGAAAATCGTGGTATCCACCAGCCGGATGATTGGGCTGGTATCGCCCGCCGCGGTCAGCTTGTCGATGGTCAGCGTCTCTTCCGCGCCGGTATTCTCATCCTCCCGAATAATCTGGAAGCCTTCGCTGGCCTCTTCCAGAACGCGTTGCGATTGCTCCGTCTTCTTGAGGATGTCGCTGATCTGCTTCAGCGTTGCCACTTTGGTGACGATTCGCTTCTGCAGCAGCAAGCTGATCTCATCGATCATCATCAGCTGGCTGGGATCGGCAATCGCAATTGCCAGCTTGCCATCGGCAGTCTCTTCCAAAGGAACGAAGTTGTAGCGGAACATCAGCTCCGGCGAGAATTTCTTGAACAGCTCATGATGAAGCTGAAAATCGGCGAGGTCCACAAACTCGCAGCGATAGCGCCGCGCCACGTCCTGAGCGCGTTCCAGGTCGGTGATCGGATTTCCCGTGGTCACCACCTGCCCGCCGTTCTCACCGTGCACGAAAAGTGATTTCTTCTCCGCCATCGCCATTTCTCACATCCCGAAAAACAAGCTCTTAGCTTCTAGCTCGTAGTCTTTGGCTCTTATCCCCTGACTCTTTCGCTTTGGTTCTGGCTAAAAGCTAAGAGCTAACGGCTAAGAGCTATTTTTCAATGGACTCCCAGGGTGAATATCGGCAAATACAAAGAGATCAATACCCCTCCCACGAACACTGCCATCACCATTAGAATCAGCGGTTCAATCAGCGCCATGGAGGCTCCCAGGGCGGTCTGCACGTCCTCTTCATAAAACTCCGCCACGGAATTCAGCATCGCCGGCAATGCCCCGGTGGATTCGCCCACCTCAAGCATTTCCACCGCCAGGTCGGGAAAGATATTCTGTTCCTCCAGACTGCTGGCCAGCCCCTGCCCTTCCCGCACTCTGGTGCTCGCCCGCATCACACCTTTTAAGATGCGCCGGCTGGTCATCGAAGTACCTGCCGTCTCCATCGATGGCACCAGCGGCAGTCCGCCCTGCAGCAGCGTCGAAAGCATCCGGGAGAATGTTGCCACCTGATGCTTGAGCCGGATATCCCCAAGCAAGGGCACGCTCAGGATCAACCGGTCGATCTGATCGGCGCCGCGATCCGTCTTCCGCCACTGCCACAAAACAAATCCACCCAAAACGAATGCCGATATTGCAAAGGGAAAGTATTTCTGCGCGTTCTGTCCCACTGCCAGCATGAACAGTGTGATAGCCGGCAGCTTCTGATCCAGACTTTCAAACAATTCCGCGAACTTGGGCACGACATAGGTGAACAAAAACATCACCATAATGGTGACCACGCTCACCAGCAGCGTGGGATAGATGAGCGATACAAACAGCTTCTTGCGGAACGTCATCGCCAGGCGCTGAAAGTTGATATAGCGGGTCAATACCTCATCAATGTTTCCGCTCTTCTCCCCGGCCATCAGGGTGGTGGTATAGATTTTTGGAACCGCGGGATGCGTGGCAAAAGCGTCGGAAAGCAACTCTCCACCCTTTACCCGCTCCCGCACGTTCTCCAGAATCTGCCCCAGGTTACGATCCTTTTGCCGCTTGATGAGGAGATCCAGCGAATTCAAAATCGGCAGCCCCGCCTTGAGCAGGGTTAGAAATTGCTGGTTGAACACCAGAAACGAACTCTGTTTCAGCTTGCGCCCGCCCCGCAGGGAGAAGCCAGAGAGTATCCCCTGCGGCTTTACCCAGTAAACGAGATAACCCTGCGAGGCGAATCGGTCGCGCACTTCTGCCACGGAATAGCCGTGCTCCACTTGCTGGTGCAGCCGGCCCCGCTCATCCGCGAGTTTTACAACAAATTCCGCCATTTACTTTTGTTTTTCCGCCAGGGCCACAACCCTCTCGGCTCAGTCTAACATTCCCGCTCCTCATCTCCATTGACCTTCGCTCTGCTTTCGCGCATTTCCAGTATCGCAAGTAACCCCAATCGGACGCGGAACAAATGGGGAAAAGCTCATGGCGCTGCCTCGCCCTCCACAGTCTCCGTTCCCGGAGGCGGCCTGAACTCAAACTTCCCTGCCGGGATCTCTACGTTCTCCCTTTGTTCGCTAAAACGGTAGTCGGTCGTCGATCCATCCACGTCATCGATCACAATTCGCACGATCTGATGCTCCGGGTTGATTTCCAACTGAATCTCGCTCACCCGGTCTGCCAAAGCCCGCGGCACCCCCCTCAGAACCACATCCCCCGCTACCATCGGCTGCACATCCGGAGCCAGTGACAAACCCTGTAATTCCTTTTCCAGCCGGCTCTTGCCCAGCAAAAACGCAAGTGGAGATCGAATGTCGTCCAGCTTCCGGGCGTCCGTCTTGCGCGCCTGCCGGTCTCCCGGAACGTAAAACCACGCATCTCTCCCGTCACTCACGAAGAGCTTGTCCCTTGGAGAACGGTACTCCCATCGCATCTTGCCAGGTTTTTTCGCCCCACCTTTCGCCAGCCAAAGCGTCCCCGATTCCGTCCGCCCCATCCCCGACCCCTGATAAATCTCCGTAAATTCCGCCTCCAGGGTCCGCAAATGGTTGTAATGCTCGTCCACCGCCTGGGCGATAGCGTGGACATCTTCGCCCGAGGCGCCCACGGCCAGCGCGAGACTGAGAACAAGATTAAGAAGAAAAGCTGACATATAAAATCGAACCATCCTCTGATTCTATTCTCCTGAGAAACCCGTGGCTGAGTGTCTCCTTTGAAGCCAAACCTTGCCTGAGTATTCCTTGATTTACACATTGAGATGTGTAAGGATACACACATGCCTACAAACCTGGCGCTAGACGACAAATTGATCGAAGAAGCCCGCTATGCAGGCGGTCATAAGACTAAGAAGGAGGCCGTCACAGCTGCCCTCGCAGAGTATGTGAACGCGACGCAAGCAACTTCGCATTCTTAAAGCATTTGGCTCATTCGATTTCGATTCCGAATACGATTACAAAGCTGAGCGCAAAAGACCGCATTCCTGAGTATGCTGGTTCTCATCGACACGCCCATCTGGTCGCTCGCGCTCCGGCGGGCGCTTACAGAACTGAACCCCCACGAGCAACTTCTGACTTCCGCATTGAAAGAACTCATCCGCGATGGGCGCGCTCAACTCCTCGGTCCGGTTCGACAGGAATTGCTTTCCGGCATCCGGCAGGAAAAGACCTTCACAGAACTACGCGATTATCTGCGCGCTTTTGACGAACCGAATCTCAGCGCTGATGACTACGAGGAAGCCGCCCACATTCACAACCAGTGCAGATCGCGGGGCATCGCCGGATCAGCAATCGATTTCCTGATCTGCGCCGCCGCGATCCGGCGGGAATGGCAGATATTCACCACCGACCTGGATTTCACGCATTATGCAAAGGCGTGTCCGTTGCAGCTTTACGACGTGACCTAGACCGATCACACAGCAAACTGCACTGCATCAAAATTATTCACCGCGATCCGTACATTGCATACTGATGTGTCCCGCCAATTTTCTTTAGCGCAATACTTGCGCCCAGCACATGCTCCAGCAACGGATTGTGATAGAGCACATAAACCCGTCGCGGATGCTCCCGCAGACTCTGCTCCAGATTCGCAATTACATTCCTCAATCCACTCTCCGGAAAGGGATTGAAAAGAAAGAGCACGGTCGGCTCATCCGGAAAAGCAAACTCAGCCGCATCCCCGCAAATCGATTCCAGCGCGAAGCATTTCTGCGACGCACTTCGGTACTTGCAAATATTGTCCTGTGCGGCATCGTTCAGCGCAGGCAACAACTCCACGCCCACGATTCGGCGAAAGGGATAATCGGAAGCCATCAGCAGCGCCCGTCCCTTCCCCGAGCCGAGATCGAGAAAGATGAATTCGCGGAAGTCGAAGCCCGCCCGCTCCGATACAGCCACGATCATTTCGTGGAATAGAACGGATTCCGTCGGTTGATACGGCGAGTAGAAAAATCCCAGTAACCTGTCGCGCCAGCCCACGCCTGCGCTGCTGGTATTGACCCGGTACTCCCAATCGTATTCCGCGTCGCCGTAGCGCTGCCGGCGCCGCTCCGGAGTCGAATCGCGAACGAACTCAACAAAAATCCTCAGCAGTTGCCATGCAGCCACCGCGCGTCCGTCGCTTACCCCAGCATCTCTCCACCAATGCCATGCGGAGCGCCACACGCTGATGCGCAGAGGAGCCGACGAGGCATCCTTGTTGCCATCCATGCTTCGCCATCATAAGCGAAGCAGAGATTGCTACGATTCGCCGTGGAATTTAGGCTGCGCCACGAATCCCGGAGGAAGGCCCTTGGTGGCGAAAGGAAAATCATCAGGCACCCGCACTTCAACGCGGCCTTCAGAAGTCAGCTTATAGGGATGTCCATCGGGATCGACCGGAATTCCCGGCAAATGCTCGGCTGCGGCCAGTTCTGCCATGCTCGCCGGCAATCGTCCCGTGCGCTGGCCAAAGCGGGTTACCGCTTCCTGCAGGTGGGTCACGTCCTCATCGACGCGTAAGCCGCGCAGATGTTCAATCGCATTTGCGCGGATCTGCTTGTCCTGGCTGTTCTGATAGGTCGCGGACCAGAGCATTCGTGCCGTGTCAAAATCTCCTGCATGATCCGCCATCTGAGCCGCCAACACCCGCAAGAAACGGATGCGCATTCGGTACCTTCGACCCGCGATCGAATGCCTTCCGCAGGCCTTGCCGTAATCCTTCAGATTCATGTAGTAGACAAAACCCAGATCGTAATACAGCTTCCAGTCGTTGGGATTATTCTGAATGCCGTATTCCATCAACTGAATGGCATGCTCCGGTTGCCCGGCCCCGTTCGGCGGCGGCGGAGCCAGAAAGCTGGCTCCGAACTGATACGCCACCACCAGCTGCGGATCGAGATGCGTGGTCAGGTTCAGCAGAGGATAGAGCAAGCTGTAACTTTGCGCGCTGTCGTGGTGCCGCCCGCCAAAATACTGCACCGCGCGCGTCCAATAAATATCGGCAAGCAGCCCGTCATATCCCAGGCTGACCCGCTTCAGCACCTTTGGAGAATTCAGATACAACACATCTTCCAGCGTGGCCCGCGGACGAAGTTGATCGACGTGGTGAAGCACCACAGCGCTGGACGCCAGAGACACTGCCACGCATAGGCCTGGCAACAATGGAAACTTTGCGACGTGGCATCATTTCAAATTCCGGTGTTCGAAGATCAGCACCGCCCCGCTCAGAGCCATGGCCGCGTAGAACATGGCATACCACGTGTTCTGCCAGATCAGTTGCCCCGCTACCGGCTGCTCGTGTGCGATGGAGCTGACGATATTAAAAGCAGAAAGATTTGGCACCAGGTAAGCCGCACCCGTCACCAGCCAGCGCATAAATCCATGCGCCATGCTGGCGAACCCGCGCAAATCTTCGGCGAAGCTGCCTATCACAAATAAGGAGAAGGCGAACACCGCCGATAGCAGCGGCGAAGAGAATGACGAGAACAACAGCGCCAGCGAGCAGATCATCAGGAATTCGAGAATGATGAAATATAGGGCAACCAGTATCAATGCATCTGCTCGCACAAACTTATGGGAAACATAAAACAACGCGGCAAAAACCCCGATGGCCATGAAGAACGTATTCACCACCAGGGTGCCAGCCAGGCCAAAAAACTTGCCGACGATAAACTCCCACCTGCGCACCGGGCGCGACAGAACTGTGTAAAGCGTGCGTTTCTCGATTTCCTTCGAGACCAGGCCGATGCCGATGAAGATCGCAATCACAATTCCAAACAAGGACACCGCGGTCAGACCGAGATTAATCACCACAAGTTTTTCAATGTCGATGGAAATCTGACCTACTAGGATCGCCGCTCCCGAAAGCAGCACGGCGAATGCGATCAGGTTGTACAGCACGCGGTCCCGCACCGCCTCGCGAAACGTGTTGAACGCAATATGCATCACTCGCGCTTTCATGCCGTTCTCCTCATGCGTGTGTTGTCATGCGCCGATCTCATACGGCGGATGCAGCCGTAGTTTCGGCGCGCCGCAGTTTCTCTATGAAATAAGTTTCGAGCGAGGTTCGCACCGGCGTCAGCGAAATCAAACGCAGGCGCTCGCGGCGCAGTGCGTCGATGGCCGCATCCTGCTGCGTCTCGTCAATGATGGCGCGCACCGTATCTCCCGTGACGTGGCACTCGGCGCCCAGTGCCTTCATCGATGCTGGCACCTGCGTACTCTGCCAGATCACTTCCACCTTGCTCTGAACACTCGATGTCAGATCCGCAACCCGGCCGGTGCCGCGAACTTCGCCTTTATGAATGATCGCAACCCGATCGCAAAGCGCTTCAGCATCGGAAAGAATGTGCGTGGAGAAGAAAACAGTCTTGCCTTCGTGCTTGAGTTGCTCCATCAGGTCGCGCACTTCGCGCCGCCCCATGGGATCAAGCCCGGACATAGGTTCGTCGAAGAAAACCAGCTTGGGATCATGCAGAATGGCCTGCGCAATTCCCACCCGCTGCAGCATCCCTTTGGAAAACTTCCGCAACTGCACGCCCTTCACATCCGGCAAGCCCACGCGTTGCAATGTGCTTTCCACCCGCCGCGTACGCTCCTTCGCCGGAACTCCGGAGAGTTGAGCGTAATAATTCAAGAGCTCGTGCGCGGTAAGGTGATCGTAAAAATACGGCTGCTCGGGAAGGAAACCGATTTGCGCTTTCACCTCCGGATCGGTCCAATCCCGACCCAGAATGCGCGCCGATCCGGACGTCGGAAAGACCAGCCCCATCAGCAGTTTCAACGTCGTGGTCTTGCCGGCTCCGTTCGGTCCCAGGAAGCCGAATATCTCGCCATCTTCCACCGTGAGATGCAGAGGATGAAGACCGTACTTCGGACGTTTCCGCCAGAATCCTATTAAATAAATTTTTTCCAAACCAAGAATTTCAATCGCAGGCATAACGCTCCAGCATGGAGTGGAAGAATTTAATTTCTCGAGGAAATTATATGAAACTAGTCGAAATTTTTGTACTGGCAGAAAGTTACGATGGTCACTGCATGTGCCGCGAGACTCGATGTCTACTCCTGCTAATTGCTCATCGCGTTCAGCCCCGCACAGGCACCATAGCCGCCGACCAGGGTGATGTTGCCCGCAGGCTGAAGGCGCAATACCGCATCCTCAATCGAACAATAGGCGCGAGTCCCAGTCAATACGCTCAAGGGGGTGCCGGTGGAATAGAATTGATCGTTGCTGGCGCTCCCCGCGCTGGCCGACCCGGTAGCGTTGAAGCTGTAGCCGCTCTTGCCGTTGCCGCCACCATTCGTGGCCAGGTAGTTATCAATCAGACAAGCGGTTGCTGTGCCCGGCGTGCACGGGGCTGCACCGCCCAGAGTCGCGAGAGTCAAGGGATAACCAATCGTCGAGTAGGCTGCGGAATAGGCGATCTCCGCTGTGTTGATCGACCGAATCGAGGCAGCCGCGGAAGCGTCGTTCGCGGCCATGCGGGCCCGCATGAGATTCGGGATAGCAATTGCCGCTATGATCAGGATAATTGCCACCACGATCAGCAGCTCAATCAGTGAGAAACCCTTTTGTTTGTCCATCAAGCTTTTCTCTCTTTCGAGGGTCTGTCTCGTTGCTCCATAGCTTTTAAACGATTAACAGACACAGTTCTAGTCGCAAACCAAGGGCCAAACTGTGGCATCGGCAAAGCTCAACTTGCTTTGGGCCAGTCTTTATTCTCAGCGAGATGGCAAGCCTCGGATTTCCCGAGCGAGCCAGTGCCAGAAAGAGCAAGTCTGCGCTGACAAATTAAGTCGCATCGAGAACCTCCAAAAAATAAGAAGTTCTGACAAAAGCCAAGGGCGGCGAACTTTCGTTCGCCGCCCTTCGGCTTGTTCTTTCCAACAGACTTCCAAACCCACCCTTGTTAGTTCTGGAGCGGGGCCAAAGCTTGGCAAGCACCATAGCCGCCGACGGCCACGTTAGCCGCGGTGCCAGGAGCCACGCTACGCACCACGCCGTCATCAACCGCGCAGAACGCTGTGGTACCGGTCGTCAGGCTGAGCGCGGTTCCGGTGGTTACAAACTCGTTCGGAATGAGGCTAGGCGCAGCTGTCACGTCCGTGACGGCAAACGTGTAACCGCTCTTGCCGGCTCCCGGAGGTGTGCCGTTGTTGGCCAGGTTGGCATCGATCAAGCAGGCTGTGGTGTTGCTCGGAACGCAGGCAACGCCTTCAGTGCCGCCCAAAGCGAGCAAGCTGGTGAAACCAATCGTCGGAAACGCGGCAGAATAAGAAATTTCGCCGGTGACGATGGTTCGTTCGGAAGCGGCCGCAGACGACGTATTCGCCGCCATACGGGCGCGCATCAGGTTAGGAATCGCAATAGCTGCGATGATCAGGATGATTGCCACCACGATCAGCAGCTCAATCAGTGAGAAACCCTTCTGTTGTTTCCGCATCTCTATTTTCCCCTCTTCTTGGACTTTCGTTATATTCATGCTGGTCATGGAATGACGCAGTCGGACTTGATGTTCGCACCTGCCATGCCAAACTCGCCAGATTACCTTGGTTCCGGACGGCCTACTGCAAGGGCTTCGTTTTCAATGTTACCTTGCACTTTAGTCTCTACCCTAAGCCGCTATATACCGGCGTTCGTTGCCAAAATCCGGCGAAAGCGTGACAATTCCTGTCATCGCACTCCTACCTTAGAACGTCGCCCTCCCAGCTTAGAACGGCGCTTTCCGGCGGTCTTGCATACACATCGGTTGAGCTCAGTTTGCTTGTCTGCCACCGCTGGATTGCAGCCGCTCAAGCGCTTTTTGTGCTCCGCTCTGGTAAGGATGAAGTTGCAGTTCGGTCTTGTATTCCTCGATTGCCGCGGAACGCTCAGAAACTTGTTCCAGCGCAACCCCCATCTCGTAGTGAACTCCGTCGGCTTCGGGCTGAAGTTCCAGAGACTTTCGCAGATAAGGAATTGCCTCCTGCGGACGATGCTGCAGCAGCCGGACTTGCCCCAGTCCAAACCACGCCGTAGCCACCGTCGGATCCAATTGTAACGCAGTGCTGAACCAACGCTCCGCCTGTGATATATCTCCAGCCTGCTGGTAGGCGAAGCCGGCAAAATCCGCCGCACGCCACCCCGGCTTCAACTCGTAGGATCGAACAAAGTAAGGGGCGGCATCGGCAAATTTGCCGCGAGCACTTAGAGCGGATCCGTAGTTCAATTGCGCCCACTCGTTGTTTGGAGCGCGCTCGACTGCGCGCGAAAACAGACTGACGTCGTTTGCCCAATACTGCGATTGCACGGCGCTGGCAAAAGCCAGAATCACTACGGCGCAAGCCGCCAGGAGTCGAACCGATTGCAGCCCCGGCCATTTCTTTCTTATCCATGAATAGCCGAATCCCAGAAGCAGGCCCATCCCCAGCATACTTATGTATAGATAGCGGTCGTGGATGAAATCATCCTGGTTCATCCAGCGCAGATTGAGGGTTGGAAGTACGGGCAAGACCAGCCACGCGAAAGCCACCCACAAACGGGAATCGCGTCGCGCCGCCATGATGGCGGGCGCAATCAGGACAATCAAAGCCAGCGCGGATAGAAGAAATCCTGATGTAGCTGGCGAATCGATCAGGCGCAAGCCATATTGAGAACTCAGGCCTCGCGGGTAAATCACGCGATACAAATTGAAAAGAATGATTTTGGGTGAGCTCAGCAAAACCGTGCTCCACGGAATGGGAGCGGAAACAGCCGACGCTCCGCCCAGCACCCACGAGCGAACAAACAGCCAAAGAACGCTGACGATTCCGTATGTGGAGACCACCGGGAAAGTGGAACTGGCCAACCCAGTTGACCGATCACGAGAGACCGACCACAGATCAATCAGAATAATTCCCGGCAGGACGATGCTTACTTCTTTGGCAAACAGTGCCAGCAGGAATAACAGGCCGGCGAGCATCCACCAGATTCCCCGGTTGACCTGTTGGGTTATTGCTTTGCGGTAAATGAGGAAACTGCCAAAGCAGAGAGCAGCGGCCAGAGGATCATTCACGCCGGAGATCCAGGAAGCCGACTCCGCCTGAAGCGGATGAAGCGCGAAGATGGCGGCGGCCAACAAAGCCGCGCCCACATCTCTCAATACCGAGCGGGCCACGAAAAATGCCAGTGCCGTGGCTGCCGCATGGGCCAGAACCGTGGTTACATGAAACCAGTGAGGATTAAGTCCGAAGAATGTCTTGTTCAGCACAAACCAGAGCGTCAGCAAGGGCCGGTAAAAACGACCCTGCACCGCGGCCGTGGATGCCCAGAGCTGGTGCGTAAATAAATAACCGAGCCGGCTCCATTGCAGATTTGGATTTTGCGGAATCTGCGGCGGATCGTCGTAAACCCATCCGAAATTAAACGTCAGGGAAAACGTGAGGAGCGTCGCGATCAGCAATCCAGCAAAGAATAGCCAGTCAGTGCGTGATAGCTCAGTAGATTGTTCTGGCATCGCGTGCTTAGCGCTCGTCTCCCGATGATGCAGAATCATTCCGCTTTCACCAGGAGGCAGGTGACGTCGTCGTGCTGCGGGGTGTTGCCCACGAACAAATCCAGTTCGGCCATTAGTCGGTTGAGCATCTCGGCTGGCGTGCCCGCGGCGCCGGCCGCGATTGCATTCAGCAGCCGGGTTTCGCCGTATTCATCCTGATTCGCGTTTTCGGCCTCGACCAATCCATCGGTGAAGATGATCAGCCAATCCCCCGGCGCAAGGGCCACGCTCGCCGATTCATATTTGGCCTCCGCCTGAATACCCAGAGGCAACCCTCCCACGTCGAGCCGCTCGATCAATCCCGTGCTGCGCCGCAGGATGGGATTATTATGACCGGCATTGATGTAAGTGAAAATGCGCCGCGCCGCGTCGTACTCGGAAAGAAACGCAGTCGTAAACCGCAGTCCTCCCTGGCTGTTCGAGCACGCATACTTGTTCATATTGCCAACCAGCTCGGGCAGTGCAACCTGTGCCGTGGAAAGCGTCTTCAGGCTTGCCTGGAACGTAGCCATGAGCATGGCCGCGGGAATGCTTTTGCCGGCGACATCGGCCACGGCAAACACTACGCGATTCTCTTCGCTGGTTTTTCCCGGACGCGGAAACACGTCGTAATAATCTCCTGCCACGGTGTTAGCCGGACGCGTGGCGTAGGCGATGGCAAGTCCAGGAATCTGCGGCGGTGCGCCGGGCAGAAGCCAGGTCTGGATCTCGCGCGCAATCTGCAAATCGCGCTTCATCACCACGCGGTCGGCAATTTCCAGCATCAGCAGCAGGAACATCAGCAAGCCGCCCCAGAAATGAAAATCGAGTTCGACCACGTGGGCTTCGTGATCGCTTCCCTGATAGCTGACGCCGCCAAAAGTAGGCAAAACCAGCAGGATCATCGCCGCTAATAACAGCACGCGGCGTGCCGGAGAAAGTTTCTCCAGAACGGCCCAGAAGAACTCCTTTACGACGTGCATGCGGCGGCCGCGGCGGGCCAGGTCATCGGGAGTTCTGGCCGCAACGTCGCGAGAGTACAACCGGTAGCTGGCACGGGCTTCGGTGCGGAACTGCGACCAGAGTTGGGACAACTCCATGCCTTCGGTCACTCGCCGCCAGAACTGTTGCATCCGCACTCGCAGAGGAGCGCGCTCAGCGGTGGCCGGTGGGGGCGCGGTCGCCATAGGATGCAGTGATTATAGAGGAAGGGGTAAGACTGGATTTCCAATTGTCGATTTCCAACTGCCAATTTTGAATCGTCAACGTTCTAGAACAATCGGCAATCGGAAATCGGAAATTCCTAGAACAGCGCCAACTGTTCCTCCAGTCCTCGCACCGGCCATTTGTCTGCAAGCTTCGCTTGCCGCGGATCGGCGCGTCTGATTCCATACTTCTCCCGCAAGCGCGAAACCAGCTGTCCGATACGTTTACTGTACGATGCCGGCAAAAACGCCCGATCCCGATAACGCAGCCGATAACTCTCAACCAACTGCGGAAACTGCTGTTCGAGGAACGGTAGAAAAACCGCCGCAGAACACGGCTTCAAAAACAGCGGATTAGCAAAGATATGCCGCGCACCCGCTGCCGCCGCCTCTCGCACCAGAGCCTCGAGGTCCGCCGGAGAATCGGTAATTCCCGGCAGCACCGGCGAACAACTCACGCCAACATTAATTCCCGCTGCGCTGATTTCGCGCACCGCCGCCATCCGCAAATCCGGACGCGGCGCGCTCGGCTCCAGAATTCGCGCGAGTTCCACATTCAGCGTGGTGATCGTGATATGGATCGACAACACATTATTCCGCGCAACCTGCCGCAGCAAATCCAGATCGCGAACAATGAGATTGGATTTCGTAACAATCCCCAGCTCGAATCCGCGGTGCCGCGCGAACTCCTCGAGTATTCGCCGCGTAATCTCATAGCGCCGCTCCGCCGGTTGATAAGGATCAGTAGCGGTGCCCAGTGAAATGCTTTCTCCCGGCTTCACCCTTCGCAACTCCTGCCGCAGCAGCTCCGCCGCGTGCTGCTTCACATAGATTTTCTGCTCGAACTCCGCCCCGTCGTGCATCTCCATAAATTCGTGCGTGTAGCGGGCATAGCAATACTTGCAGGCAAACTCGCACCCGCGGTAAGGATTAATTGTCCAGGTGAAAGGCATGCGCACGCCGGTGCAGCGGTTTAGCAACGAGCGCGCCGGCAGCGTGAAATATTCAACGTCGTGCCCCTCGCGCAGCGTTTCTCCCTCCGCCGCCAGCCGGGCGATCCCCACCAGCGCCGGCTTCTGCAGAATGGGGAACAGCGGAGAGGAACTCATATATTCGCCTTTTGTTCGCCCATGACTACAACGCGAGGATAGCGGCCGTCAAGGCGAGAGCAGCGAAGTGTTACGGCGACGACAGAATGCTCCCTGCCCTCGGACCTTCCCACCTCTCTCGGCTCGCAGCCGGCGCAAGCGTGGCCCGCACCGAGTCCAATCTGGTACATGTCCTATTTCGTGCCGCAACGCAACGCGTCTTTCACTTCGAAGAATCAAGAGGTTCGGCGCAGTAACCTCAAGTGGTGACGAACGGCACATTGCAGCCACCACGACCACATTCTAATGTCCCGATCACGATGAATCTGAAACCTGCACACCCCCGCCCGAAATCGCACCCATCGGACTTGCTCGCCAACGCAACCCCCGGCCGCAGCCCGATGGCAAAACGCCGAAGCAATCGCATGGCGCTCCACGCTTCGGTCGGATTATCCGGCGAAGACCGGCAGAAATGTTCTTTTACCATCCCGGCTGCCAAGGCCACGAAATTAAACAAGCACGGAGCCGCCGTCCAACTCAGCCGTGAGCTTCTGGTGGGCTCGGTCGTCTCCGTAAATAACAAGCAAGGCGCCAGGCTCTCGGCGCGCGTCGTCGCCCAGTTGGCGGCATCGGAGGGCGTTCTTACCTACGCAATCGAGTTCGTCGAGCAGGACGAACGGGCCGAGACCTTCTGGGGAATCATGTTCCCGCCAAACACCTCAAACGCCTGAGCCGGCTACTCAATTCCACTTAGGAATTCAAGTCAATGCTTGTAATCGCTTAACAACAATGAATCCTACGGGTGTCCAAAACAGGCCATTAGCGATTCAACCGCTGCGGCAAAGGAATCACGCCCAGATAAACCAGAATTGCACAGACACCGATACCGAAAATGATGATGGTCGGAGCCCAAAAATTGAACGGATTTCCGGCACGGTCGAAACCACCTGGAGGACAACCCTTGTAGTAGCCTTTTCCGGTAATCAAACTATAGCCCGCCCAGGCAACGGCGCCGAGTCCCAGCAGCAGCAAGAACGCCACGGATAGCTCCTTGAATGAATCCTTAGCTGGCGAGACAACTCCCAATAATGTACTCGAAGCACAGTGCCGATTTCGGCTTGCGTCCCCGGTGAGTGGCGGGATTTGGTTCCAGCTTGGCCCTGCAGCTTTTAGTGGACAACGCGGATTCGAACTCAATGAGTGATAACGCCTGTTAACGTCAACCGTCCGATTTCCTCAACTATCCACTAAGATCCATGGCTGGTGTTCTCCACCTTTGTCGCACTAATTCAGCGAATGGACGAATCAGAGGCTATGTATCGAGCGGACAAGTGAGCTTAATTGGCCTCAGCGAATCACACTTGGAGTTTGGAAGAATTGGTGGGATTATTAGAAGCGGTTGCGCGGCGGTATGAGATGAAATTTAAACAGCTCGAATGGCTTTTGGACTTCGTTTTCATGTTCGTATTCTGCGTTGCCGGCACAGCTTTGCTCAAACTCCATACTGCCGGCCAACCGCTACTATGGCTTGTGATTGAGGCAAGCGTCCCGGCGGCCCTTTTCAGCCCCTTCAATTACATTCGAAAACATGGAGACGACTGAGTTTCGTTTCAAAACGACCCACCACCCCAGGTGAGCTTTGATAGTCATTGTCGTAATATCCCGATTGCACTCATCGGCCCCGCAGGCTGCCTATTTGCCGGTTCGGGGGTCCCAAACCGGACTGCCTTTCGCGTCGCGGAACGTCCACGTGTCGCTCCCCTTCACAATTTCCCGAGCAAGAATTACTTCGGACTCCTCCCCCTTCACCTTGGAGCCGGTAAACGAAATCTGTTCGCCCTTCGCGAAAGTAATTCCCATCTCTTCCTCAAACGGCTTGGGACAAACGTAGACGACGACTGTTTCACTTTCATCTTTAAGTATCAGTTGGATGAAGTCCTTGCGTGTCCCAAAATCCAAGACGTTCACCTCGTCAACGACTCCTTTGGCCTTGTTCTCGGTTTGGAGATCGTACTTGGGCGAGGTGGAACTTTTGGTTGGCGCTTTCTGGGTGAAGGCAGGAGAGGAGCAACAAAGCAGAAACAGGACAGCCGACACCAGAGACCGCGTGCTCACACGTCGTGCAGATGACATGGCATCTCCCGAGGATTACCGAGAACCCATCGTGGGAGCGAGATGCCAACTGTTCGACACGCCCCCGGAGAAACATGTTTGGGCGTTCTCGGGATTGCTTGCTCGCTACGTTACGATAAAGCCGCGCACTGCACGTTCAAGGAAGACATGGGAATCCTACACCCAATTTAGGCCCGACGAACTTACATTCCCTCACTCCCAAGATTTTCAAAGACCCGATAGTGCGAAATGACCTGCCCGATTATCTGGCCCAAGTCCTAGGCGCTCACACGTGGCGAGTCAATGAATGACTGCAGGTTGGCTGTGTTCTGCTTCACCGTTGTCGATAAATCCCCATTACGCTCATTGAGGGGTTTCGAGCGCAATCGCCTCTGATTGCATCAGCTGGTGGCCCATTCCGCCATCCTGAGCTATGATCATGTTATGAAACGCGCCACCGCCAAGGCGTGTGCATTTCTCCTTTGCCTTTTGGGTGCAGCGGACGGTCAAGTTGCAGTAGTAGGCTCTGGCATCGGGAGTGCGTCCAAACCTGCAATTCCTGCTTGTTGCTCGGCGGTTGAACCCATCCGGGCTGCCGAGACGGACGAAAAGAAGAGCGAACCAAACACCATCCAGAACGCTCCTTCAACCGACAATGCGCAGAAGCCGTCAACCACTGAACCTTCAGCGACCGTCGTGGATTTCACTCTCCAGAAGCTTCTGAAAGCCATTCCCCAACTGCGGGGACTCAAGCCGGCAACGGACCAGGAAGAACTACCCATTCTTCTGGAGAAAGTTGGCGATAAGGCGGAAGCGCTTTTTCACAAAATGCCAAGCCTCATTGCGCACGAAGAAGTCCTCCAGGCGCGAAGTGATGCCAAGCCAACCCGGCAAGATTTCGAATACCTCATCCTGTCTCACCGCACGGAGAACGATGTAAGCCTGGATGAGTATCGCGTTGATTTGCAGCATAAAGCAGAAATCCTGGGCGAGACCCCCAACCCCTCGGCGGTGATCTCCGGCGGCGTGTCAATTGCAGACCTGCAACGTCTGAGCCTGGAAGCCAGCACAAACAACAAATCAGCTCTGCCGCTGAGCCAGGGGTTTGCCAACGGCTGGGTGTACTTCTATCCTTCCAATCGCTCTCAAGCCAGATTCCGCTATCTAGGACGGCAGCGCGTTAAGGGGCATAACAACTTCGTGATCGCATTTGCACAAGTACCGGCTTCAGTGCAATCTCCCGCAGAGCTTCGGTTTGAGGGGCAGACGCTTCCAATCTATTACCAGGGCATCGCCTGGGTTGAGGAATCGGACTTCCACATTGTGCATTTGCGCACCGATCTCCTCGGTCCCCTGCGCGATGTTCCCCTGCAGAGGCTCACTGCCGACATCTATTTTGGAGAAACCCAAGTTGCGCAAACCGAGCCTTTATGGCTTCCGCAAAAGGTCGTGCTTACGGCGGAGGTCAGTGGCCAGGTGTTTCGAGAGCAGCATGTGTATTCCGATTACCGTGCCTACGTAGTCAAGACGAAAATAATATTCTGACGACACTTGAGGTGGGCACGATGCCGGGTTCCCCACCCTTCTCGCATTCTTTAGAGAGAGTCGGCAACCGCTTCTCTACACCTTCATCGCCGCTTCTGCATTGTCTGTGGGTACAGCCCTCGCTGTGACTATCATTCGCGTAAACATCGCGATTTCGCTCATTGACCTCGGCCAATTCTCAATGAGTGCAAACGCCTGTTTACAACAGCCACATGGAATTTTGACTTGTCAGGGTGTACATTTCCTTCGTGAATGAAGGCTCCACTGATCGACAAGACGTGCTTCGTTTCTGGATTTTGGGAACTTGCGCCGTGTTGCTCTCTGCTGCATCTGCGTTTTGCTATTTAGGCTGCGTAGGGCAAGGAATTGCTGTTGGAGATTTGCTGGGAGTACGAGGGCGCGAGGCGGATGTAGCCATTATGCAGCGGTGGGCTACCTACTGGTTGATGGCCTCTGTGAGTTGTTTGGCAGGTTCCGGCGTAACCGCTGCTCTGGCGTTGACAATTTATGTAGAGGCGTCCCGGCTGCCACGGTTCTTCGCACGTTTGGTTTTAACCTCAATCTCCTCGCTAGTGCTGGCGGTTATCGTCGGTTTGGTGACGTTCTCGATCTTAACGGCATCCCATCACTCCGTCGTTCACTGATAGGTCCACCGTGGCCGTATGGTTGGCGTAACATCCCGATTTCACTCAAATCCCCACTATGAGCGCAATCGCCAGTCTCGACAGCTATACTGCTGATTGCAGATTTTGCAACCGGGAAGGGCGATGCTCAGCCACGACCGTCTTCAAAGCGTCCTCGCTTGTATCTTTGGATTGGGACTCGTTCTGTCTGGAATCATGCGGAGGGGAATGGGTGTCCGTGGTCTGCCTGAAGTGGCTGAAAACAACGATCCGCCACCAGTTGAGTTCTCGGTAGCGCTGATTGTGCTCGGTTTTGTAATTTTGGGATATGGCGCTGTTCATCTACTTCGATAATCCTCCGGGAAGCGTTGAGAGCAAAGTTTGTCGAAAAATCGCCATTTCACTCATTGACCCAGCGGTCAAAAGTGAAATCGCGTGATTGCTTCAGCCATGTGCTAGGCTGGGTCGGCAGCATTTCGGTACGAAGAGGAGTCATACGTGGAAATACGTCAGCGCATCGCTGTGATCTTGTGCCTGGGGATAAGCCTGGCGTGGTCGGGGCTCACTGTGGCGCAGTCCTCACCGGGGTTGGGACAAGAGATGAGTCATGCGGACCGCGAGCCGCCCGGACTGCATGACTTCGATTTTTTATTCGGACGCTGGCAAATCCATCATCGAAAGCTGAAGCGTCGCCTCGTCAACAGTCACGAGTGGCTCGAATTCGAAGGGACATTATTCTGCCAGCCACTGATGGGTGGCTACGCGAATGTCGACGACACTGTGTTTGAGGTTCCGGGCGGCACTTACCGCGGCGTAGCTACCCGGTCGTTCGACGCCAAGACTGGGCAGTGGTCGATCTGGTGGCTGGACAGCAGGAAGCCACTTGGTCCGATGGATCCGCCGGTGAGAGGCAGCTTTCACAATGGCTTAGGAACGTTCTATGCGAACGACGATACCGAAGGCGGGAAACCAGTCCGCACACGGCTCCTATGGTCCGAGATCACACCCGCCTCAGGTCACTGGGAGCAGGCAGAATCAACCGACGGTGGTAAAACGTGGGAAACGGATTGGATAATGGACCTCAAACGAATGCAATAGTTGGTTGAATGGATATTTGCCTTCGAGACCCGGCGCATCGTTAGCCCACAAAATTGACAATGTCGTTGACGACGTCCTCAAGCTGCTCGAATACGCGAAAAGTTTTCCGCAAGAACACTTGATGTCAGCGGGTCAACTGTTGCCAAATCGCCATTGCACTCATTGGCACTTCCTCGATTCTCAACGAGCGCATCCTCTAGCCTTGTCAGATTCGGACAGCCTTAGTTGGATTGCATCACAGGCGAGGCCGCCAGCAGTCCCGCTGCCAGTTCCAGATCATGCAGATCTTCGCGGCTGAAGTCCTGGGTAAACTTCGGATCCAGACCCTTCCGCGAAATCTGCAGAACACCCAGCACGGTCGTGTTCGGATCGAGGATAGGAACAGACATCAGCTTTTGAATCGGAGCAGGAGCGACCTGTTCGTCGGTTTCGGCCCCCACCGGCTTGATCGTCTCAAAAATACTGGCATGCTTTACGCGCGCGAAGTTATTGAAGATCTCAGCTTTCTTGCTGAGAGCCGTATGCGCCGCCACTGCTTTGCTTGAAATCGGAATCGCACCGGTAGTGCGCAGGTGCTCGGGGAAAATGAACTTGAGCAGGCCACCATCCAGCCTGAGCAGCGCGACTTCCGCATACTGCACACGAAACACTTTCGCCAGCACCATGCTGACATCCAGGGGCGTAACGCCTTCTCCCAGAATCGAACCCAAAGGCAGCAGGTTTTCCGGGAGAATAATTTCTTCTTCGATGGCCGCGTCTTCAGGCTTATGGGTCATAGAGGACTCGCGCATTTTTCAATTTCGGAACGTCACCAACTCCCGCACTTTGAACGCCAGACGAAGCTGGTACAGACATCCTACAACCCCTTTGATTTCAGCAAAGTAGCTTATGGCCATGACCTTTCGCGACATCCGGCCTCGCCAGAAACTAGCAGAGGGAATGACATTTTCTGTCATACGAAATACAGAAACGACCAGGCTCGCGAACCTAAGCGTGAGGACCCGATTTCAACCCCAGCGGCTTCCCTTTCGAAAGGCAAAGTCATTACACTGCTTGACTATGAGCGTTCCGCCGCAACCCAATGTCAAGCTGACCAATGCTCCCGATTACCGGGAATCCTATGCCAACAGCGTGCAAATGCGAGTGAATGTCTGGGACTTTTTCCTCGTTTTTGGCACCGTTCAACAGCAGAGTGAAACTCAAGTCGAGGTCCGTAATTTTCAAGGCGTCTACCTGAGTCCGCAACAAGCCAAGGCGCTGCTCGGATTGCTGCAGCAGAACGTCAACGGCTACGAAACCGCCTTCGGCGAAATCAAACTTGACCCGCGCATGGCTGCCGGCGGCCAGGTTCACTAAAACCGCGTCCGCCGAAGTCAGACGCATGAGAGCCCGACAGACTAGAGCAGGAGGCTCATTCTGAAAGTTCTTGAGCCTGGCCAAAGCCTTCCCACGCGCTGGTCACGCACGTACCCAGCCCTGGTATTCGCGATTCTTTTCGTGTTTGTTTTTCTTCTCCATCTGCCCTTGCTCCGCCTGCCCTACTTCTGGGACGAGGCCGGCTACTACGTTCCTGCCGCGCGCGACCTCCTGCTCACCGGAAGTCTCATTCCGCATTCCACGCTTTCGAACGCACATCCGCCGCTGGTGATGGCCTGGCTGGCCCTATGGTGGAAGGTCGTAGGCTACACTCCTGTGGTCACGCGGACGGCCATGCTGTTTCTCGCCGCTTTCTCGCTCGTCGGAGTATTCCGCTTAGCCGAGGTCGTTGCCAACTCGCGAGTTGCGATTGCAGCTACCCTGTGCACGGCTGTCTATCCCGTATTCTTCGCGCAAAGCTCCTTGGCGCAGGTAGACCTAGCCGCCGCCGGCCTGATCTTTTGGGGACTCTCGGCCTATATAGAAGAGCGCAAGCTCGCCACCATACTCTGGTTTTCCCTCGCAGCCCTGGCAAAAGAAACTGCGATTCTTGCTCCCCTTGCATTGGCCGCATGGGAGGTCGTCGGTTTTCTGGCCCGACGAACCTCGTTTCGCAAGCTATGGCGTATCGAGGATACCCGCCCGCTGCGCGTCGTCTCCCTTTTGATCCCTGCAGTCCCACTGGCGCTTTGGTACGCCTACCACTACGCCCGTATGGGATATGTCTTCGGCAATCCTGAATTTTTCCGCTACAACGTCGCGGCGACGCTCAGTCCCACCCGTTTCCTTCTCGCTCTGATCATGCGGCTGTGGCAGATCGGCGGCTATCTTCATCTCTGGGTTCTCACATTAGCCATGCTACTTGCGCTGTGGATGCTTCCGCCGCTGCGCGATTCCGCCTCCGGACGCCCTCGCATCACCATTCCCGTGCAAATGATTTTCTACGTTGTCATCCTGACTTATATCGTGGCCATGGCATTGATCGGCGGCGCGGTGCTGGCGCGCTATATGCTTCCGGCCGTTCCGCTGATCATCATCGTGTCGGTTTCCACGCTATGGCGCAGAGTGGAATGGTGGCCGGCAGCCATCGCATTCGTTGTGCTGGCCTTCGTGGCGGCGTGGTTCTGGAATCCTCCCTACGGATTCTCGCCGGAAGACAATCTCGCCTACCGGGATTACATTGTGCTGCATGAAAATAGCGAACAGTTTCTCGAAGCGCGTTATCCCATGGCGCGCGTGCTTACTGCGTGGCCTGCATCGGACGAACTCACGCGCCCCTGGCTCGGCTATATTACGCGTCCCATGAGCATCGTGCGCATTGAGGACTTTTCTTTGGATGAAATTCTTTCCTCCGCCGATTTTCGCTCCCATTACGATGTCGCTCTCATCTTCTCGACGAAATACGAACCCGGCCCCACCCGCTGGGACCATTGGCGAGCATGGACGGATTTGAAAACAAAATTCTTCGGCTTCCACCGTGATCTACCCCCGGCCGCCATTGCTCACATCCTCGGAGGTCGCATCGTATTTTCACAAGAACACCAGGGCCAATGGGTTGCCGTGATCGAGATGCAGCAAAGCGAACTGCAAAACGCAGAACTCAGAATGCAGTAATGCAGTAATGAGAAGAAAAATGTTTTCTCCGCGAACCTTGCGGCCGTTCTCTGTGCCCTCTGGGCTTAAAAGCTTTTACCCGCAGAGCGCGCGAAGAACCGCCGCAGAGGACGCAGAGAAAACGCCAAATTTCCAGTTTTTATTTCTGCATGAGATGGCACGAATGCGTCTTGATCACCAACCACACCTCTCGACCGGCCGCAAGCTGCAAATCGTCGCGCGCTGCGAGAGTCAGGTAAACATCCATTTCCACGCCACAATCGACGCGTGCGGAAATGATCATGTCGCGCCTTTCCAAAGAGACCACGCGTCCTGCAATCACGTTACGCGCACTGAGTCCTATAGGCTTGGCAATGGCGAGCAGAATGTCGCCCGCACGGATTCCCACGCGCAGCCGCGAGCCAGCTTCGGCGCGAATCAGCGGCGTCTCCAAAAGAACGGACCTCCCCGCCTCGTCGCCCGGCAAGCGGCAGGTCATCGTGCCGCGATCTTCGTGCACCAGCCAAACCGTCGCATCGAAGATATTTTCAAAACCGGCCAACTGCGCCACCGTTTCCTGCAGCGGAGCCCGCAAAACTTCATGCGGCGTCCCTTGCGCGACGATCCGGCCCCGGTCTAATACGATCACCCGTTCTCCCAGCGCCATCACCTCTTCGCGGCTGTGTGTCACATAAAGAATAGGAATCCCATGCGCCTGATTCCAACGCCTCAAGTCGTCCAAGATCTTCGCCTTGGTCGCTGCATCGAGAGCCGCCAGCGGTTCATCCAGCAAAAGCACGCAGGGATCGATCACCAGTGACCGCGCCAGAGCCACGCGCTGCCGTTCTCCCCCTGAAATTTCCGCTGGGCGCCGTCCCCGCAAATGATCGATGTGCAGCTCCTGCAACATCTCTTGCGCACGTGCTCTTCTCGCAGATCGCGTCAGCCGCGCCAGACCATATTCAACATTTTGCTCGACCGTCAGATGAGGAAACAGCGCCAGATCCTGCAGCACATATCCCACGCCACGCTTTGCGACGGGAAGGTTCATGCCAGAGTTCGCGTCAAAGAGAATCCGATCTCCCACGGCAATTCGTCCCGAATCCGGCGTAGCCAGTCCGGCCACACAATCGAGCAGCGTAGTTTTACCCGCCCCTGACGGGCCGAAAAGAATGGTAAATCCGGGGGAAGCGCCGAACTCCACATCGAGTGAAAACTCACGTTCCGTGGAAGCCAGAGTCTTACGAATGCTGGCTGTCAGAATCGATTTTGCGGATTTTGCTTCCACCGGCGAGGACATGAAGGCTTCGTCTATTTCATCGGTCCCAGGAGCCATGATTTTTGCCACAGCGTTCTGCGGTTCAGCCCATAGACCACCGCCAACACCGCGAAGCAAAAGATTAGCAGCAGTACCGCCATCGCATTCGCCCCCGCATAATTCGAAGCCTGCACCTGGTCATAAACACTGATCGAAATCGTCCGCGTCACGCCCGGAATATTTCCGCCAACCATCAGCACCACGCCAAATTCGCCCATGGTATGGGCGAAGGCCAGCGCCACGCCCGTGACCAAACCCGGCATGGAAAGCGGGACGATCACGCGAAAGAACGTGCGCAGCGGCGAAGCTCCGAGTGTGCCCGAAGCTGCTATCAATTTCCGATCAACCGAAGAAAACGCAGCCGCGAAAGGCTGCACTGCAAAGGGCAAACTGTAAAAAATGGATCCAATCACTAGTCCGGGAAACGTGAAAGCTAGAGTATGTCCCGTTAGAGATTGCCACCAGCGCCCCAGTGGACTCAGCGAACCGAGCGCAACCAGCACATAAAATCCCAACACCGTCGGCGGCAGCACAATCGGCAGCGCCACCGTCGCTTCCACCAGAAATTTCCCGCGCCAGCGCGAGAATGCGATCCAATAAGCGAGCGGCAAACCAGCGACCAGAAGAATCGCCGACACCACCACCGCCAACTCTATCGTCAAACCGAATGCCTGCCAGTCAATCGACATATTGCTTGCAAATTGTACAGCGCGATTCTTCGATTCCCAGAATAGCTTCCCGAAATGGTTTCAATCGCAATTTATTCGCGATTGAGATTGACCCCGCTCTCCGCCACTCCGATACTTGCCTCGTCCGCTCCACTCTTTATGATTTGTCCCGCAGTCCGTCGTGCCCTTCGCGCTTCCTCACTTTTACTTTTGCCGCTTCTTGCGGCATCACCTGCGCAAGCGCAAGGCGCAAAGAAAAATGTGACGCCCACCTCGATTGCGGGGAGTGATCGAGATAAGGATGGCGACGGTGAAAAAGATCACGAACAGGAGCGCGCCGACTGGTTCCTGCATGGACGCACGATTCCCGGCAAATCAGCCGCCGAGTTACGCCATCGCGCGTACCAAGTGAAAATGCAGGCCCGCACGGCTCGACTGGCGCTCGCCCGCGCAGTTCATCCTGATTCCCAACCATCAACGTCTACCAGCGGATGGACGTCGCTTGGTCCCGTACCACTCGCCTCCGATGCCACCGGTACCGGCTTTCAGGATTATCATCAGGTCGCCGGCCGCGCCACCGCCGTCGCAATCGATCCCGCCGACCCGACCGGCAACACAATTTATATCGGTGGCGCGCAAGGCGGAGTATGGAAATCCGCTAACGCCGCGAGCAGCATCGCCAATAATGTGACATGGTCGGCGGTGACCGATAGCCAGGCTACGCTCTCGATCGGCTCAATCGCGATTCAGCCGGGAAATTCCAACCCTGCAAACAGCGTGATTCTGATCGGTACTGGAGAAGCCGACAATTCCGCCGACTCCTATTTCGGCCTCGGCATCTTACGTTCCGCCAACGGCGGTAGTACCTGGACGTTAATCCCTTCTGCCAACAGCGGCACCTTGTCGTTCAGCGGCCTCGGCGGAACTCGCATGGCCTTCAGCACTGCCAGTGGCCAGACCAATACCATCGTCGCCGCGATGGCCGCAAGCTCCGAAGGCGAAGTCTCTGGCGCGTTGACTTCCAACACATATCGCGGCCTCTACAGCTCGACCGACGCCGGACAAACCTGGACCTACAATTCACTCTTTTCCGGCGGAACGGTTGAAGCAACGTCGGCAACCTCGGTGGTGTACAACGCAACGGCCGGATTATTTTTCGCGGCCCTCCGCTATCACGGCTTTTACTCGTCGCCTGATGGCGTTACGTGGACGGCCTTGGCAAATCAGCCAGGCACTCCCGGCCTGTTGAACACCGCAGCCTGTCCATCAAACTACGTTTCAACCTGCCCCATCTATCGCGCGGAAATCACCGTCGTGCCCGGACGCAACGAAATGTATGTCTGGTTCATTTCTCTTGACTCCAACGACAATCCCGTCGACCAGGGAATTTGGCAAAGCGAGAACAGCGGCGCATCGTGGACCCAGATCAACGACAGCGGCATCATCAATTGCGGAGACGTCAGCGGCTGCGGCGTAGAGCAAGGGTTCTACAACCTCGCGCTCTCGGCCGTTCCCAACGGAACTGCGACGGATCTCTATGCCGGAGCCATCAATCTATATAAGTGTTCGATCAGCTCCCTCAATCCCACATGCGCCGCCACGCCTTTCCTGAATCTCACCCACGTTTATGGCTGTGACCCGCTCAGCGCGCTCGCCCACGTTCATCCCGACCAGCACGCCATCGCCTATACGATCCCAACTTCCGGTTCCGACCTGATGTATTTCGCCAACGATGGTGGCATCTATCGCGCGCTGAACGGTTATACCGGCCTCACCACCGGTTCGTGCTCGGGGACAAATCAATTCGACGACCTCAATCAGAATCTCGGCTCGATGACCCAATTCGTCAGCTTCTCGCAGCATCCCACCGATCCCAACACGATCTTCGGAGGCACGCAGGACAACGGTTCTCCCGCAACCGCGACAGCGACGACAAGTTCAGCCTGGGGAAATATTCTCTCCGGCGACGGCGGCTACAGTGCGCTCGATTCCAACACCGGCAACTGGTTCGCCTCGAATCCCGATACAGGATCAGGAAGTCTCGGTATCCAGCAATGCTCTTCCGGAATCGACTGCAACGATTCAAATTTCACTACAGTCATCAGTAGCGCCGACGTCGGCGGCGACGACGGTGCATTCTATTTCCCTTACATTCTCGATCCGCAATCCACAAGTTCATTGCTCGTTGGAACCTGTCGCGTGTGGCAAGGTCCGCGATCCGGAGGCGCGTTCACCGCACTCAGCCTGAATTTCGAAACCTTCGGCACCGGCACTTGCGCCGGGAACGAAGTAAATGTCATTCGCGCTCTGGCCGCCGGCGGACCGACGAATGCGAACGGTTCACAGGTTATTTACTCCACCACGGACGGCCCCGGACTGAATAATCCGGCTTCGCCTCCCGGCGGAAACATTTGGGTCACCACGAATGCCACAGCAGTTTCCGGCACGTCTTCAACATTTACCAACACGACGCTCAACGGCCCCGCTGGCGCCAGCATCAACCCGAATCAATTCCCCATCTCGAGCGTTGCCATCGATACCTCTGACCCAACCGGCAACACCGCCTATGTCACCGTGATGGGATTCACCGGTGGTCCCGGCCACATCTGGCAGACCACAAACGCCGGAGCGAACTGGACGGACTTCAGCGGCACCGGCACAAATGCAATTCCAGATTCTCCAGTAAATGCGGTCGTCGTCGATCCCAACTCACACGTTATCTATGTCGCCACCGACGTCGGTGTTTTTCAAAGCCTAACGTCCATCGCCGCCTGGACCGAACTCGGCCCAACTTCAAGCGTGGAATCAACCGGCTTCCTGCCCAACGTCGCCGTCACTGCGCTGGCAATCTTCAATTCCGGCGGCCAAAAGTTGCTGCGAGCTTCCACCTACGGTCGCGGCGTCTGGCAGTACAATCTGCTGGCCGTACCCGATTTTCAAATCTCAGTGCCAACCGCCACGCAAACCATCTTTCCCGGCAACACGGTAAATTTCGCCGGAACACTCACATCGCTCAACGGCTATGACAACTCCGTTCAACTCACGTGCACCGCCGGAGCATCAGCTGCGCCCAGCCCTTGCGTTCCGAGCCCCGGCAGCCTCACCCCAACTCCTGCCGGCGCAGCGTTCTCCCTGAATGCCGGCAGCAGCACCATCGGAAATTACAATTTCAACCTGCAGGCTTCCGGTACTGATCCCAACAACACCATCCACACCACGGCGCTCACCTTGCAAGTCATCAGCTTCAGTATGACGGCACCTTCCCCAGCCAGCGTGAACGTGCCTCGGGGTGCGACTTCCCTACCTGTAAGCTTTCAACTCTCCGCGCAAGGTTCCTTCAATCAAAGCGTGACCTTGAGCTGCAACATCGGTCTGCTGATCCACGGCGCGACTTGTGCCTTCACTCCCAGCGCAACTTTTAATCTCACCTCCGCCTCGCCAGTGACGGCGACAGCGACCGTAACCGTCCCCGCCACCACTCCAATCGCCGACTACACCGTCACGCTTCAAGCCAACACCAACGGCGCTCCCGTTCCTCTGGCTACCACATTCGCCGCGGACGTCATTCTGAACCCGACTTTCGCACTCAGCGAACCCACGGCCTTTCCCAACGTGAAAGCCGGCAGCACGGGCACCACCGGCTCGATTACCATCTCTTCGCAAGATGGCTTCGCTGGCACCGTTAGCCTGAGTTGCGTCAGCGCCTTCGGAAGCGGCAGTTGCAGCATCAGTCCAGCATCGGTCAGCGTCGCCGTGCCTCCGGCCGCTTCGCCCACTGCCACACTCACCATTAACGGCACCAGCTTCTCTCCCGGAACCTACCAGGTCAGCGTCCTCGGCACCTCAGGTTCGATTTCCAACCCTTTGCCAGTTCCCTTCTCCGTCGGCGACTACATCATCGCCGGAACGCAAACGCTCGCCACCATCCCCGGTGCTCCCGCCACGGCAAATCTCACCTTCACCTCCGAGTACTCCTACAGCGGCAAAGTTAGTCTCGCCTGTGACGCCACAGCCCTCCCCAATGCGACATGCGCACTTAGCCCGGTCAGTCCAGTCACTGTAGGGGTCGGTTCAGTGGTTCCCATTACAGCCACCGTCACTGTTCCCAGCAACGCAGCCGTCGGCGCTTACAGCATCAAGCTCACGACTCAGGATTCCACCGGCGAACCCGCCCACTCCTGGCCGATCGCTCTCACCGTACAGGATTTCGCTTTCACCGCCGTCACGCCCCCCACTCAAACCGTTGGCTCCGGTCAAATCGCAACCTACAACCTCAGCGTGATGCCGGTCGGTACCGCGTTCTCTAACCCCGTTACTCTTTCCTGCGCGGGTGCTCCCGCAAACTCCACATGCACCTTCACTCCGAACCCCGTAACTCCCGGCAGCGCCGCCGCCGCAGTGGTTATGACCATCGCTACCAGCGCTACAGCCCTACCCGGAACTTCCACTATTACCGTTACAGGTGTGTCCGGTGCGCTCTCACATTCGACCACGCTCTCACTCACCATAGCCAGCAGCTTTCAGCTCGGCATCTCGCAGCCGTTTCCCTCCGCCGACCCAGGATCCCAGCAGACAGCCAAAATTTCTCTGACGCCCAATTACACCGGCTCCGCCAATGCCACCTGTAACGCAACTGCGCTCTCCGGCACGCAATGTACGCTCACACCCGCAAACCCAATCCCATTCAGCGGCTCGCCGGTCACAATCACCGCGCTCATCAATATTCCCTCGAACGCCGCGGTCGGCGCATACAGCATCAACGTCAATGTCCAGGACACCAGCGGCTCTCCCAGTCATTCCCTGACTCTCCCGTTTACCGTGATTCAGGATTTCACTCTGGCCGCGCCCACCCCGGCCACTCAAACCATCAGCCCAGGACAATCCGCCAGTTACAATTTCAGCGTATTGCCGGTAGGCGCTTCATTTACCAATGGCGTCTCCCTATCCTGTTCCGGCGGTCCCGCGGTCTCGCTGTGCAGCTTTACTCCGAACCCAATCACTCCCGGCAGCAGCTCGGCGGCCGTAGTGATGACCATAACCACCACGGCAAGTTCCGCCAGCAATGCTAAGCCTTCGATCTATTACGCTCTCTGGCTTGCGCTCCCCGCACTCGCCTTTCTCGGAACTCACAGCCGCCGAAAGCAACGAAAGCTCATATTGCCCGCCTCATTATTTGCACTGTTCCTGCTCGGACTTCTGCTTTCCTCCTGCGGGGGAGGAGGCGCCAACGGCGGGAGTGGTGGTGGGAATGGCGGTGGCACCCAGCAACAGGGCACCCAACCCGGGACCTATACCATCATCGTGACCGGCACGTCTGGAACGCTATCTCACAACGCTTCCACCGTAACCCTGGTTATAAATTAGAAGTTGTGAATTAGTATTAGAACGCTTGCAGACCCACCGAAAAAATTCAGCTCAATGCCACGCGCCCGCCGCCAGCGCCCATGACTGATTCCCGCTACAACGTCACGATCGTCGGCGGCGGAATCGTTGGCCTAGCCGTGGCGCTAGAAATTACGCGTCGGTTTCCCCGCATACGCTTACTTCTGCTCGAAAAAGAAGACCACGTTGGCCGCCACCAGAGCGGCCACAACAGCGGCGTCATTCATTCTGGAATCTATTACAAGCCCGGCTCCCTGAAAGCGAAACTGTGCGTGGCGGGCGCAGCCGCCATGGTTGAATTCTGCCGCGAACACGGCATCCCTCACCAGATTTGCGGCAAAGTCATCGTGGCAACTCAAGAAGAAGAATTTCCCCGGCTGGAGGAATTGTGGCGTCGCGGCATCGCCAACGGATTGACCGGTCTGAAATCCATCGGCGCGGAAGAATTGCGCGAGATCGAACCCAACGCCACCGGACTGCGGGCCATTGTAGTTCCCTCCACCGGAATCACAAACTATGCTGCCGTTTGCGATAAATACGCCGAGCTCATCACCGCCCAGGGAGGAACAATTCTTACCTCGCACGCCGTGCGCGGGCTCAAACGCAGCTCGAATGAAATCGTGGTCGAAACCAACCGTGGCGCATTCTCCACCGCATCGCTCATCAACTGCGCCGGACTTTTCAGCGATCGCGTCAGCCGCATGGCCGGTGACGATCCGCAGGTAATGATCGTCCCCTTTCGCGGCGAGTATTACGATCTCATCCCCGAGCGCTCTTCCTTGGTGCGCGGTCTCATCTATCCCGTGCCCGATCCGCGATTTCCATTTCTCGGAGTTCATTTCACTCGGCGAGTCAACGGCACGGTCGATGCCGGACCCAACGCGGTCCTCGCATTTCGTCGCGAAGGCTACCGCCGCACTGATTTCAATTTGCGCGATCTCGCTTCGTCGCTGTCTTTTCCCGGATTCTGGCGCATGGGCGCAAAGAATTGGCGCAGCGGTCTCGACGAATTTCACCGATCGTTTTCGAAGGCCGCATTCGTTCGCGCATTGCAGCGCCTGGTCCCAGCCGTGCAGCCTACGGATCTGGTCCCCGGCGGAGCCGGCGTGCGCGCCCAGGCAGTCACGCGCGAGGGCGTGCTGGTCGATGATTTCAAGTTTGTTCCTTCAGACCGGATGCTGCACGTGCTGAATGTTCCCTCTCCGGCAGCCACAGCCTCGCTCATGATCGGACGATCGATTGTGGAGACGGCCGCAGATACGCTAGGACTGCAATAGCTCCGGAGATTGAGAACCCAGAATTTCAGAACCCAGAATTTTGGATAAAATTAGGATCAGCTAGATTCCTGACGCTAACGTCGGCGGCAGCGGCGGAGGCATCATGCTCGCCGCCTTCCGTGGAGTATTCAGCAGTCGAGGGCCGGCGACACTGGCTTGGATGTGTGCCTGGCTGGGCGAATTCGCGATCCACTCCTTATGAAACCGGAAAACATAAAGCACCACTTCCACGCGGCTGGAAACCCCAAGTTTGTCAAAAATCCGAAACAAATAATTCTTCACCGTATGTTCCGTAAGTTTCAGGCGGGTGGCGATCTCCCGGTTCGATAAACCTTCCGCCACGCAGCGCACCACATCCTGCTCGCGCTTCGAAAGCACCGCTCCACCGCCCGCTTCAACCAAGCGCATCGGCTCAGAGTCCTTCAACGCGCCAATCACGTAGCCCAACTCCGCGCTGTTCGCCCACACCTGGCCTCGGTGCACGCTATGAATGCATTTCGCCAGGATTTTCGACGATTCTGTCCGCGAGAAAATCCCCTGCGCCCCACAGCGGAACGCCTCTACCACGGAGGAAGGATGGGAAACATCCATCAAGAGAATGATTCGAGTTCCCGGGCTCGCTAGAGAAATCTGGCGGGCCAACTCAAAACCCTGGCTCGCGGAATCCTCCAAAGCCGAACTGAGGAGAATCACATGCGGCCTTCGTTTCGCCACCGCAGCCAGGATCGACGCTTGTTTCGGCTCCACTCCGATCACTTCCAGCCGGCAGTCCTGCGCCAGCGCCTCCGCCAGCAACTGGCTGCTCATCCAAGTGCTTTCCGCGGCTAGCACTCTTATCCTGTCCATCTTTTCGGGCAACGGTACCGCGGGGTGAGCCATACTCTGTTCTCCTCGATCAACAGGTAGCTGTAGCAGCAAAGTCGGAGCTATTCACGCGCACTCCGGGCGCAAGCAGTTAGGCACAACGCAGGGGGGATCACCAACGTTAAGACAGGATACACCGAAGGAAAACCCATACCAGGCACGTCTTCCCAGAGACTTTAGACTGAAGGCGGAAGCCGGTAAATGGCACGCCGGTGCCATTTACAAGCCAGCCGCGAAAAACTTCAACCTGCGAAAGCCAGTTCCTTGGCCCGTTGCGCCGCCTTTACCACCGCCTTAATCAGCGTCACCCGCAGTTTGCCTTCTTCCAGCTCCATGATGCCGTCGACCGTACAGCCCGCTGGAGTCGTCACCGCATCCTTCAACAGCGCCGGATGGTCCCCGGTCTCAAGCACCACGCGAGCCGCTCCCATCGTAGTTTGCGCCGCCAGCAGGGTCGCAATATCGCGCGGCAGTCCCACCTTCACGCCCGCTTCCGCCAGCGATTCGATAATGATGTAAATGTAAGCCGGACCGCTGGCTGAAAGCCCGGTCACCGCATCCATATGCTTCTCATCCACCACCACCGTTCGCCCCACCACGTCGAACATGGCAGTTGCGGTCTCCACATGCCGGGCCTCGGCGTACTTTCCCTTTGCCAAAGCGGTCATTCCGCAGCTCAACAGGCAAGGCGTATTCGGCATCGCGCGGATCACCGGCACCGGGGCATCCAGGGTCTTCTCAATCAAGCTATTGGGGACCGACGCCGCCACCGAGATGATCAACTGCCGCGGTGAAATGTGCCCGCGAAGTTCGGCCACAACTTCTTCCACCACCTGCGGTTTCACCCCGATCAAAATAACATCGGCGTCTTTCGCCGCCTCTAGATTATTCGTGCCAACCGGTATGCCCAGTTTCGCACTCAACGCGCGAGCGCGTTCTTCATGCGCAACCGTCGCCCTGGTGAGTTCCTTTGCCAGCAGGCCGTTTTTCAGCAGCGCCTGCAGCAGGATTCCTCCCATCTTTCCCGCTCCGAGAACCGCGACTTTCTTCCCCGAAAGATCATTCCCCATACTCGATCCTTTCCGTTTCCCCTACGCCTTGCGCACTTTCTGTCGGCCGCCCCGCTCCCACTGCCATGCCGTCTCCACAATCTCCTTCAAAGAGCGCTTTGGTTTCCACTGCAACAGCGCCTGCGCGCGCGCTGGGTCGGCAACCAGCGCCGGAGGATCTCCGGGCCGCCTCGGCCCCATACGTCGCGGAACTTTCGACCCTGTCACCTCTTCCACCGCAGTAATCACTTCCTTTACGGAGCATCCCACTCCAGTGCCCAAGTTCAGCGCCGCGGAACTATTCCCCGCCTCGAGGTGTTTCAGCGCCAGCACATGAGCGTCAGCCAGATCGTTTACATGAATGTAGTCGCGCACGCAGGTTCCATCGGGCGTCGGGTAATCGTCTCCAAACAACTCCAGTTCGCCACGCTCTCCGGTCACCGCTTTTAGTGCGGCGGGAATCAAGTGCGTTTCCGGATCGTGCAACTCTCCAATTTCGCCGCTTTCATCAGCTCCTGCCGCATTGAAATATCGCAGGCTCATGTGACGCAACCCATATGCGCGATCATAAGCTTCCAGCGCATTCTCAAAGAAAAGCTTCGATGTTCCGTAGGGATTCACCGGCTGCCGCGGCGTATCTTCCGTGATCGGCACTTTCCCGGGCACACCATACACAGCACAGGTCGAGGAAAAAATAAATCTTCGCACTCCCGCATCCAGGGCCGTGTTCAGCAGGTTCAGTCCACCTTCCGCATTATTTCTAAAATAAATCCGCGGATTCTGTACCGATTCTCCCACTGATGCGAACGCAGCGAAGTGCATCACCGCATCCACTCTTCCCATCACCTTCGTCAATTGCTCGCTATCCGCAATGTCCGCCACTACTAACTCGAAGCCGTGCGCAAGAAAAGCGTGTCCGGCGCACAAATTGTCGTACAGGATGGCTTCGTATCCATGGCGTCGCAGAGTCCGCGCCACATGGCTTCCAATGTATCCCGCTCCGCCGACTACCAGAATCGCCAAATCATTTCCTTTCCAGAGATTCCTCTTAGGTTTGCAAGTTCTACGCCGGAGTCTTCCCGTGCAAATCAATTCGCTGAACCCAGACTAAGGGCCTCAGCCGCCACCGCCCAGAAATGTGCCCGCTCATTCCTGCTGTTGGGATTCTACTGAAAACTTCCTGGAGAGGTTTATCTAATCGCCGTCGCCCACAGCCACCGGCTTCGCCGTTAACCCGCGCAACAAGGGACTAGTTTGCGACATCAGTTCGATGTGTCCGCACTTGGCGCACTCCAGGACTACATTGCCGCCGGCCGAGCCATACGGATGAAAGGTTAACCTGGTGAAAACGTAACTATCGATCTCGCTATGGCAGCGAAGACAATGCACTCGGCCGCCCGCGCTGGATGCTGGCTTCTTTTCCGTCTCCGAAGAACCGGATCGCACGGTCTTGTCGAAAGTATTCTCTTCCACGTCTTTCTCCACTGCTTCTACTATTTGTCTTTTACGAACTCTACGCTAGCGGCACTGCGCCCGCCAGCATATTGCCCGCCCCATGTTGCACAAGTTGACACGCACTCGAATTGCTCGTTTCGTTTCCCAAAGAGAAAAAGGCTGCGACTGTCGCAGCCTCTTTACAACTGAAAGTTTCCCTTGACCTACTGCAGGTGGATCTTGCCGCTCGCGTCCAACGTTCCGTGTACGCGCACTTTTTTGCCTTCGTATTGTTTGACCTGGTCTTGGTGGTCAATGTCGTAAGACTTTCCCGAGGCCGCATCCTGCAACACATACTTGTCGCCCGCCTTCACGATCGTGCCACTAAATGTCTGCGCATCCGTGGCGGTGGCCGATGGCTGGCTCGGCGTATTAGGCGCGGCCTGTCCCCCTTGATCCGGCGTCTGGCTGGGTTGCGCTTGTGTCGGCGTATTCGGCTGTTGAGCCGTCGGGTCGGTAGGTTGCGCGGGTTGCGACTGTGGTGCAGCCGATGGGTCGGTCGACGCTGGCGGCGTGCTTGTTGATTGTTGCGCGTTGAGCGTTATCCCCACCGTCAGCAGCGTCGCAAAGGTTCCAAGGGTCCACATGGACCGTAGATGCTTTTTCATTCAATCCTCCGAGAGACATTTATTGAGCGTCATTCTCTGGGGTTCCAACCCAGCAAACTGGCTGCCAAAACCTCCGGAGTTCATTTTGCTGACCGCTGGCCCTTTTGTTTGTTCTATCTGCAGGCTTTATCGCCATCGCCAGCCTGGCCACTCCAGTTTCGCTACGGATCTTCTTCCCCTCGATCTACCCCAAACTCCGTAGCCGCCCGATTCCCCCGTCTGGCCTCTTTCGCTCGAAGCGAGCAGTTTTTGCTCGCACCTAAATTCGCCGGGAACCTAAACCTTGGCCAGCCCAAAACGAAACGCCCCCTGACATTTTGTTCAAGAAAGAGGTTGCACAAATCCAAACTTAGGATAAACTTGCGCGCAATTTCTAACTCGTAGAGGGCTGCTATGAGAAAGAGAAAGATCGCTGAAACAAAGATTGCCGGAACAAAGATCGCTGAAACAAAGGTCGCCGAAACAACGATCACCGAAACAAGGACTGCCACCAGAAACACTGCCATTTTCGCGATCGCCCTGGCGTCTCTCATCTTCTGCACTACAGCCCACGCCCAAATAGGTCACCCGCCAGTTTCCCCCACCATGAACGGCTCCCACGAATTGCGCATTACGGATCGCGACATGCCAACTCCCATCCGGCAAATCGATCCCGTCCGCCTGCAGAAAGATGCCCTCGCTCTGGCCACAGCCGCCGGCTCCATTCCCGCCGACATCGAAAGCGTCCGCAAAGGCATACTGCCAAAAGAAGTCATCCTCAAACTCAAGCAAATCGAGAAACTCTCCAAGCAGCTGAGAAACGAACTGAACCCGTAAGCTCACCTAAGACCCGGGGATGGCCGGTGGGTATGAGATGTCATTCCGAATCGGGCTGAAAGCCCGGTGAGCAACCTGCTGTTTTCCGCCAACTCCGCTTCCCTCCGCCTTTACACCCCCACCCCCCGCCTGTTATCCTCACTACTGTCACCAGGATAAATCGAAACTGAGAACAGGAGTGCACCAGGTTAGTGTTAGCCAGAGAGCAAAAGAAATCTGTCATTGACCAGTATCAGACGCACGCGACTGACACCGGGAGTCCGGAGGTTCAGATCGCCATTATCAGTGAACGCATTGGCCAACTGACCGATCACTTCAAAACGCACCAGAAGGACCACGGCTCGCGCCGCGGCCTGCTCATGCTGGTCAGCAAGCGGCGTCGCTTGCTCGACTACCTCAAGAGATACGATTCCGAGCGCTACAAAACTGTCATTGGAAAACTCGGCATCCGCAAGTAAATCCGGGTGGCCCACTTGTGAAGTGGGTGGCCCATCCTAATTGCGCTTTTTGCAATTAGGATGGGGAAAAAATACGTCGTACACCCACTGGATTTTCTTAAAGTAATCTCTGGGCGCACCGCCTTCCTCTTCGAAGCCGGTACAGCATTGACCAAATTTTTTCGTGCGTATTTCGAAGCGTATCTCGCAACCCAAGCTCCTATTGGCGCCGCTTATCCAGCTCCGTTTACCCATGGCCTACGCGCCTTTCCATATTGAGCAATTCGAGCTTCACCAGTTCGAGCCAGGTCAATCACCACGCAGCCCGCGCCAACCGGAAAGCGCAACCGCGCCCCTGATCCAGAAAATTAAAGGATGAATATGAAACCAGAAGTCAGCACCGTCACCGTCGACCTCGCCGGCGGGAAGCAATTGTCGTTTGAAACCGGAAAATTGGCCAAACAGGCCCACGGCGCAGCCGTTGTCAGAATGGGCGATAACGTCGTTCTCGCCACCGCCACCGCCAACCCCGATCCCCGCGAAGGCATTGATTTTTTCCCGCTCACCGTCGACTATCGCGAATATACCTACGCCGGTGGACGCTTTCCCGGAGGCTTCATCAAGCGCGAAGGCCGCATGAGCGATCGCGAAGTACTCACCAGCCGGCAGATCGATCGCCCAGTCAGACCGATGTTCGCCGAGGGATTCAAGTGCGAGACGCAAGTCATCGCCTTCGTTCTCTCCGCCGATGCCAGTAACGATCCGGACGTTCTCGGAATTAACGGCGCATCCGCCGCACTAACAATTTCCGATATTCCCTTCCTCGGTCCCATCGGCGCCGTGCGCGTCGGCCAGATCGGTGGACAGTTCGTCATCAATCCCACCTACGATGAAATGCGCGAGAGCACGCTGAACATCATGGTCGTCGGCACCGCCGATGGAATCGTGATGATCGAGTCCGGCGCAAAAGAAGTGAGCGAAGAATTAGTTGTCGAGGCGATCGATTTCGGTCACAACGAAGTCAAGAAGATCTGCGCCGCCATCAACGACCTGCGCGCCAAAGCCGGCAAGAAAAAACGCGAAGTCACCCCGCCGGAATTTGACCAAGCCTATTACGATCAGCTGAAAAAGAAAGTCGGAGCAGAACTGTCGGATGCGCTCGACACCAAAAAACATCCTAAAGCCGAAAGCTACACGCTGGTCAAAGACATCAAGAAAAAGCTGCAAGCAGAAATTCCCGAGGACGACGAAAAAGCCCTGGCGAAGTTGAAACAGTATTACGAAACGCTGCGCGAACGAATCTTCCGCGAAGAAGTGTTAGAGAAAAAGCGCCGCCCCGATGCCCGTGCCTTCGACGAAGTTCGCGACATCTGGATCGAAGCCGGCGTTTTACCTCGCACCCACGGCAGCGCCATCTTCACCCGCGGCGAAACCCAAGCCCTGGTAACTACAACATTAGGCACATCAGATGACATGCAGCGCCTCGAAGGCTTCGAAGGCGAAGCCAAAAAACGCTTCATGCTGCACTATAACTTCCCGCCGTTTTCGGTGGGGGAGGTTGCGTTCCTGCGCGGGGCGGGCCGGCGGGAGATTGGACACGGCGCGCTTGCAGAGCGCGCGGTGTCGGCGGTGCTGCCGTCGGAGGAGTCGTGGCCTTATGCGATGCGCGTGGTCTCGGACATTCTGGAGTCGAATGGATCATCGTCGATGGCGACGGTTTGCGGTGCGTCGTTGTCGCTGATGGATGCCGGCGTTCCGTTGAAGGCTCCCGTCGCTGGAGTTGCTATGGGACTGGTGAAGGAGGGCGAGCAGTATGCCATTCTCACCGACATCGCGGGCGCGGAAGATCATTACGGCGACATGGATTTCAAAGTTGCCGGAACCAAAGATGGAATCACCGCGTTGCAGATGGATATTAAAGTTGCCGGCATCACTTCGCAGATTATGCGCGAAGCGTTGGCGCAAGCGAAGCGCGGACGGCTGCATATTCTCGGCAAGATGGAAGAAGTAATTACCAGCGGGCGCGAGAAGATTTCTGATTTCGCTCCGCGCTTCTACACCGTGCAGATTCCGGTCGACAAGATTCGCGATCTGATTGGGCCGGGCGGAAAGATGATTCGCTCGATCGTAGAACAAACTGGAGTCAAGATCGATGTGGAAGATTCCGGATTGGTGAAAGTGGCGTCGAGTGATCAGGCGTCGGCGGCGAAGGCGCTGCAGATTATCGGCGATCTCACTGCGACTGCTGAAGTTGGCAAAACTTATCTCGGCAAAGTCACGCGGCTGGCGGATTTTGGCGCGTTTGTCGAAATCATTCCCGGCACCGATGGATTGCTGCACATCAGCGAAGTGGCGGAGCATCGCATTGCCGATGTCCGCGACGAGTTGAAGGAAGGCGATCAGGTGCTGGTGAAGGTGCTGGCGGTTGAAGGCAATCGCATCCGGTTATCGCGCAAAGCAATTCTGAAAGAGCAACGCGCAAAAATGGGCGGAGGCGACGGAACAGCTCCGGTTGAAGGCGGCGGCGAAGAGCGCGAAGCAGTTCCTGCTCCGGCATTAACCGGATCGATGGTGATTGAAGGCGGAGGCGATTTCCCTGACGATGAGCCGAACTTCAACCGCGAAGGCGGAGCGCCGGTGAGTAGCGTCGATCGTCCGCATGGAGACCGTCCGCACGGCGGAGACCGTGGTGGACGCGGTGGACGGCCCGGTGGTGGTGGTGGTGGTCGGGATCGCGGACGCGGCGGACGTGGCGGCAGGCCCGGTGGCGGTGGACGGGATCGCGGCGGACGCGGCGGGCCCGGCGGGGGAAGACACTAAGAACTTTTTGCCACGGATTTGAACAGGAAAGGCCACGATGCGAATCGTGGCCTTTTTTTCGTGGCACCATCTTATCTGGGGTTGCGTTCGGGCTACAGCAGAAGCAGGTTCCTCATTCGGCTTGCAGCCTGGTATGGAATGACATCTGTTAGAAGGCGCGTCATCTATGCGACTTCGATTCCTCGGGATGACGAGCCACGGCCAGGCGAGTTCGTCCTACATGGCTAGCCTCGCTAGACGAGAAATTTCGTTAGCGGGTTCCAGTAGTGGGATTTCCAGCCGTCGCTCAGGCTGTCGTAATCGCCTTCGGGGAAGCCGGTGTGGTCCAAAACAACATTCGTGGTCGAGCCTTTTGGGTTCAGTTCAAACTTGACGAGCGAGTAGACGCCGGGGTCCCAGTGAGTGGGGCGCCAGGCTTGGACGATGCGCTGCTCGGGAACCAGTTCGACGTTTCGTCCGACGATTAATCCGCCGAACAAAGTGAAGGCTCCGCCGACTTTTGGGTCGATCTCAGCGGTCCGACCAGTGCAGGCAGAGAATTGTTTGGAATCCAGGAGCACTTCGTAGATCTTCCGCGGGACGGCGTTGAGATCTACTTCCTGATGTAAAGAGGTTCGCGAATGATTCGCCGCAGTGGACGGTATTTCTTTCATGGTCTGTTCCTGCGGGGCCGCGAAAAGCAGCGGTGCCGCAGCCAGCATGCCGCAGGAGGCGCCCAGGGTGGCGATCGCTTGGCGGCGCGTGAGTGCAGGGAACTTCGGAAAATTATTCGGGCGCATGATCATCCTCCTAACGTTAAAACTTGATCGGTTCGCATGAGAACACGAGTCGGAACGCGGAGCAAGGCAAAAAAAGTGAGAGCAAGATCTGCTCGCTGGTGGGTGAATCGGGGAAGGCGGTGGAGTTCATCCGCTACGGAGTTCGGGGTACGAATGACGATCCCCTTTCCGGTCAAGATCAAAATCAAGGTCAGAGGCGACGGACTGGTGTCCCTGCCACGCGTTAAGATCCGGGGCAGGCAGGACAGCGGTTCGTCACCGGGCTTTCAGTCCGGCTTTGAATGAAATCGGCTACCTCGGGAGTTGTTCTCAATTGCGAGAGACTCCGCTGCCTCGGCACAGAGGTTTTCGCCGGGGGTGAAGTCCAACAGGCAGTTGATAAAATAACTTTCATCATGGCGAACCGTTCGGTGGTGGTGTTCGATCTCGGCGGGGTGTTGATTGATTGGGACCCACGTCATTTATATCGGAAGCTTTTTGCTGGAGACGAGGCGGCCATGGAACATTTTCTGGCCAATGTCTGCACCGCTTCGTGGAACTCTCAGCAGGATGCGGGACGAACTTTTGCGGAGGCCTGTGCTCTGCTCAAGTCGCAGCATCCCGGCCATGCGGAGTTGATCGACGCGTGGATTGAACGTCAAGCGGAGATGTTGGGAGGTGCGATTGGTGGCACGGTCGAGATCCTGGCAGAATTGCGCGCTCGTAAAGTTCCTCTGTATGCGCTGAGCAACTGGTCGGCGGAAACTTTTCCCATTTCTCTGAAGCGATTCGAATTCCTGCACTGGTTTCAAGGGATTGTGCTTTCTGGCGAAGTGCGTTTGCTCAAGCCTGATCCTCGTATCTTTCATCTTTTCTTTAAAACTCACGGTGTCGACCCGGCGGAAGCGGTTTACATTGACGACATGGAGAAGAACGTAGAAACCGCAATCGCAATGGGCATGCACGGCATTGTGTTTACCGATCCTGCTTCACTTCGTCGGGAATTGGCAAAGCTGGGACTGGTGGATGCGGCGCGAGATTCGAGTGCGCGCATTGAGCATGCCGCTGCGTGGGTTGGCGATCTGGAGCGTGCCCGCCAATTCTATGAACGATGGTTCAAAGCTACTTCTGGCCCGATGTATTCGAGTACGAAGCGCGATTTCAAATCTTATTTTCTTTCGCTCGGGTCGGGCCCACGGCTTGAGTTGATGACGTCTCCGGGGGAAGACTCCCGGCCGGCGCATCTCGCCATCTCCGTGGGATCGCGCGCCGCAGTGGATCATCTGATCCAGGAGATGCAAGCCGCAGGAGTGCGCATTTTAAGCGTCCCGCGACTCACCGGCGATGGATACTACGAAGCCGTGATTGCTGACACTGAGGGAAATTTGCTCGAGATTACTTCCTGAGCTGCGCCCGCGCAAGCGAGGAGATCGTCGACGGACAATCCGGCTCACAGACGAAAGAGACATTCCCCTGGCTAGGCGAGTTCGATGCATTTGGAGCAGTTGCAACGGTAAGACAAATTGCCGGGCATAATAGCGTGGCCGCAAGTGGAGCAGAGGAACCATTCTCCGTCGGCTCTAGGCTTCATGAGTTTGAAATTGCGATCCTCGACGCAATAAGGGCAGCGGACCGCCCCGTGGCCGCCGCCCCTGACTCCTCTCACTTTGACGACGAGGGCGTAGCATTTCTCGTGTACCGGAAGACCGCGGTCATCGATGGCGGCCGCCCCGGGATCTAGAGGCTTGGAGCAGATTGCGCAACTGGAGATCTTGGCGTTCATCATTATTCCTGTGCCGCCTGAGGCGGGCCGAAAACGTAGTCTCCAGTCGAGGGGGTTGATTTGTATGTTCCTTAGCGAACAAATGATTTGTCTTTTTTCCTGTAGAAGCGTCCGAGTAAATACTTTGCGGTATCGAATGTCTGCATGAAGGAATCTAGGCATCGTCGGATTCGCATTCTTGGTATCTTTCTGTTGTTGGTGATTGGCGCCGGTGCCGACGGAGCTGCGCCCCAGACAAGTGCTCCTGAGAACCGGTCGAAGTCGCCGGCAACACGCGTAATTGGGCGCAAGCTTCAGGAAAAAGGCGTGCCGAATTTTGGCGAGGTTACGCCAACCCTTTATCGTGGCGGACTACTGAACACGTCGGGATTGAAGGCGTTAGCGAAGTTGGGGATCAACGTTATAGTCGATACTCATGCCAATGACGTGAGCGAAGAAAAGACAGTGAAGAGTCTGGGAATGGAATATGTGGCGATTCCGTGGCATTGTCCGTGGCCGAGGGACGAAGTGTTTGCCAGGTTTCTTAAAGTTCTCGAGCAGAACAAAGGAAAAAAAGTTTTTGTGCATTGCCGCCTGGGAGACGACCGTACGGGAATGATGGTGGCGGCTTACCGTATGGCGGAGGAAGGCTGGACCGCGGACGAGGCGATGAATGAGATGGAGACATTCGGGTTTACACGGGCGCATCATTTGATCTGCCCCGGACTGGCGAGGTATGAAAAACATTTTCCCGAACGGTTGAAGAATAGTCCGGCGTTTTCGGCTGTGCGGAAGAAACAGTTAGGTACTACGACTGAGCAATGAAAATCCCGGAATCGCAAGCCTGATCACGCCGAGCTGAAAGCACTTTTAAAAATTTATTTGTGCGACATCGAGCTCCGATCGTCAAGTGCAATTTTTGCGATCGCAGCGCGCAATTGGCGGGCCTCACGCTGCAAATCTTTGGCCATGAGCCAGTGATTTTCCTGCTGGTCTTTTTCCGACGTCTGAGAAGCGAGGTTCGCGAAGCGCAGGATTTCGTCTTCGAGGGTTTTCAGGCGAGACTGCAATGCTTCGACCAACATGGTGCCCTACCCAGGAAAAGTATAACCGAGCGCGGGTAAAATCGCGGCTCTTTCCTGGGCGAGGCAGCGAGCGGCACCCCGGGCGGATGGTTACGAGCCGAGTCGGAGCAGCTCGGCGCGTAAGCGTGCATGGCGTTGAGTTTGGCGGAGGTAGGTCATTTCGTTGGCAGTGGATTTAGTGCGAATGATTTTAACCAGTTGATCTTTTTCGGCGAGCGACCACCGCGAAAGATCAGGAATGAGAGCCAGGATTAGAGACCAGTTTTCCAGAGACTGGACTTGGCTTTGGCTCCAACGGGCGAGATTCGGTTTCAAGTTGTGGGTTATCGCCACGGTGGAGGCTCTGCGGATTTTACGGTTGTCGCCATCGAACTGGCGGGCCATCCGGCGGTTGATGAGCAGGCCAAGATTGCGGGTGGAAAAAGTGTCCCAGGGACCTGGCCGTTGGCCGCGGGCGGATGGACCGACATCATAGAACATGTGACGCCTCGGCGAGACGTCTGAGGATTCGCGCCGGAGTTTTGTATTCGCGGTTCGCTGTGATTTTTTTCTCTTCTCGCTCACACAAGCTTTGCAGATCGGCGCGGCCGGGGCGAAAGCCTAGTTTTCGATAGAACCAGAAGGCGCCGGAATCGATGGCCTCGTCGTTATTCTGGCCGATCTGGTACGGATAAATGGAAATCCATTTTGCTGCGGTGAGAGCGCATAAGCAACGCAGAGCCTGAGCGTAGATCCACGCGGTTTCGCCCTGCCGATAGGTGTAGAAGGTGTTGAAGCCGACTTCGATCCACTCACATAGTCCGATGGCCTCGATGTAGTTGATGGGGACGCCGTTTTTTAAAGTGTAGCCGGCGAGGTAAGCTCGCAACGGAAGACGGCGATCCGCCGGCAATCCCCAGAAATGCATGACGACGCCGCGGCCCAGATCAGCACGCACGACGGTGCGCGGATCGCCCAGCGTGGTGCCGTAGAGCTCGCGGTAGCGAACCACCATAACCTCGCGGATCGCATTCATTACCGACTCTCCCGCAGCAGCAGAGAGCTTTTGGAGTTTGGGGGCGGGCCGCGCCAGTTCGAAAGCAAGCGAAACTTCGCTGCGGCGGATGAGCGGTGCATCGTGGAAATGGAAACGGCGCGGGCTAGCCCAGTTGCGGGTGCGTGAAAGTTTTAGATTTTCGAGCCGCCAGCAAACGGGCAGATGGAGCGAGTCATAGAGTTCGGCCCGCTGGCGCGCTGGAAGCGGGAGTTGCTCGAAGCGCTGGATAAGCCATGGGAGAGGGTTTTCGCGGCCTCGTGCCGCATCGAGCCAGTTCCGCCAAGGGATATTAGCTTCCACGTCGGCATCTTCTTCGAGCATTGGAATGAAGCGCGGCCAGATCGATCCGCGGGGACGCTCGGCTTCGTAGTCATCCCAGTAATCATTCCAGGCAATCTCTACATTGTCAGGGATGCGGCGCACAAGCCATTGCACAACGTCGAAAGAGAGCGTGTCCTGCATGGTGGTGCCGGCGATGCCGGAGGTGTCGAAGTCATCAAAGAGGGACATGTCGGCGCGGATAGCGTGAAGCCTTTCCACCCGGTGGTAAAAAGCAGTGAGTAGATTCTCGACTCGAGAATTGAGCGAGCGTGAGTGAGGAAATGCGCGGAGGAAAAGCAGACTTTCGTGGAAGCGAATGAGCTGGCGAGGGTCAGTGAATTGGAATTTTGAGAGTTGAGTGAGAAGTTTAATGATGCGCGAAGCGTTGCCCGAGTCGAATAGATTCCTGGCGGCTTCGAGTTCGGTGAGCAGTTTATCGACATCGAGGCCCGCAGTCGGCATAGGCGCGAGATAGTGTAACGCAGTTGCCGGCTCGAGGTAGTACTCAGTAAGTTCAGAGTCTTTCGCCACAGAGGACACAGGGCCGCACAAGGCAAAAACCCAAAGGAAGGAAAGCGATGCGTAGGCTTATTTCAGGCCCAGGCTACCGTTGAAGTGTTGGATGACTCCGTAGCATTCGCAGGCAACGGCTTCGAGGCTTTTGCGGTTTAAGATTTTCACCGTGCCGCGAAGGTTTTCAATCAGACCGGCATTTTCCAGCATTCCGGCGGCCAGACTTACGCTGGGACGTCCGGTGCCGAGCATTTGCGCGAGGAAGTCGTGAGTCAACGGGAGCGACTGAGAATCGAAGCGGTCCTGGCACATCAGCAGCCAGCGGGCCAGGCGCTGATCGATTCCGTGCAGCCGGTTGCAGGCGGCGAGCTGGGCAACCTGCATGCCGTGCATGAGAGCGAAACGGCCCAGTTGTGAATGTAGTCCCGGAGCGGAAAGCAGAATATCCTGAAACACCTCCGACCGGATGCGCATTCCACTTCCCGACATTTGCATAATCGCCCGGAAGATCTCGAGGCGCAGTCCCTGGGTAAGCGACATCCCGACCATGCCTTCTTTGCCGACGATACCGACTTCCACACTTCTCCCGTCGTGACTGAGAGCCACGAGCGACGCCATGCCGTCGTTTAGAAAGTACGCAAATTCAATTTTTTCGCCAGGCTCTTGCAGAATTCTGTGCTGTGGAAGGCTGGTCGTCTCCAGGTGGGGACGAAGCAGGTTGTACTCCTTATCGGGAAGCGACAACAGAATCAAATTGCACACCGCTTTCCCGGCCGCGTCAGTGCGCGCGCCGGGATGCAATGAAGGCAGCCTGCCCGTTTTTGTAGCTCGCTTAGCGATGATGGTTCCTTCCACTAAGGCATCCGTTCCCATAATCGTTGGATGCCTCCGACCGGCTTCCGCTATTCCGGAAGCCTGTATCCGTAGCAGTTATCTCAATGGAAATCAGTAGGAATAAGAAGGTAGAACATACGGAGAAAACTCCTAGCATTTCCCCTGTAGATATGACTATTCCGGGATTGTCGTTTGCCGCTCCGGCAAAGGACGCTCAAGTGGGTAAACCCACGAAATTAATCTTCCTTTCGATGGCTGTCTCCTTTTTGCAGGCGCCCATCCTTGGCAGACAAGACACGATTCAGCTCTTGCACCAGCCGCAGAAATTTTTGCCCATCTTGCTCCACCGCGATTTTGGAGCAAAGCTCCTGAATGCGGTCACTCTCTGACTGGTTCATAAGGGCGAAGCGGAAGTATTACAGTATTCGCTGTAGAACGTATGTTCGATGTCGAACGCTCTGCAAATAGGCAAGCGTCAAGGGTCAGATCGGCTAATCGCTTCAGCGCTTGAGTTTGTAAGCTAGTAGTTGGTGCGGGAGAGTAAATCCGACGGATTGACTCAGTTGTATCCCTTCTTCTTCCAGAATTCCCAGTCTCCGCGAACCGTTTCGAGCATGGCTTCCGCGGCGTGGTGCAGCCATCTCGATTTTTGCTTATTGAGATGGCGGAGGATCGTTTTGCGAGCGGACGGGGTGCCGAGATGGATGTTTGCGGTTTCAAATCCCATGGCATGGAGCAGGCGGAGTTCGGTATCAGGGCCGCGCAAGGAGGCGAGTTCAATACGTGAACAATGGGGACCGAGGCGGCGGACAATCCAGCGTCCGCGCAATTGAACGAAGGGGTCGGGACAACGGACGGCACGGTTGATGATGGTTTGGTAGAGAATTTCGGCCGGACCTTTTTGCTGTTTGGAGCCGACGCTTTCGGCCCAGCAATTCGAAGATTGGACAAGCGCTTTAGCTTCGCGGGCAATACGTCCGCCGTGCCAATCAGCGAGGGCAACATAGCGGGCGTGGCCCAGGCTGCCCAGTCCAGCCACGCGGTGAGCCAGGCGGTATCGAATTCCGGGCGCGGGCATAAGGTGTTCGATAGCATCGACGGCGCTGACCGGCGGCTCGGTTTTCAGAGTGCGGAGCGCATCCATTTTCTGCCAGAACCGAACCGGGTCGCGCAGCTCGCCTTCGGCAATCAGGCGCAGCCATTGATGTTTTTCGCCCAGCACGAAGGCACAGCCTTGCTCGCGCAAGCTTTCGCGATAGCCTTCGAGCACGGTGTCGCAGATATCCTCTTTTTTGAGGGGAAGGTTCCCAGCCTCGACCGCGAGATGGGCGCTGACCGCGAGCCGCACCAAATCGATGGTGTAGGCCATGGGCCAGGCTTCATCGAAGTCGTTGACGCCCCAGATGAGGCGGCCTTCGATGTCCCGCCAAGTGCCGAAGTTTTCCACATGGAGATCACCCACGGCGAGGACGTGCGGAGCCTTTGCGAGATCAGGACAAATCTGCGGCCAGAGCTGGGCAAAGCGGTAGTAAGTGGCGCGGAAGAAGGGGAAGAGCTCCGCCTTCATGCGAGCGTGCTTCAGGCGGAGATCTTTTTCGTCGAGATGAGTGCGGAGGCCCAGCCATTTTTCGAAGTTGCGGGTGGCCTTGACTACGTTCATGCGGGCAACGATAACGATGGGGGGAAGCAGAAGTCAAATAGCGGGCTTCCTCTCATCGGCTGGCAACCGTTCGTTCAGTGCTTGAAAAAAGCGGCGTTCGTGTCGATGAACGGCTTTTTATCCTCCGGGAGGTCATCGGCTGCGAGAATCGAATCCGAAGTGCATGCCGGGATGCAGGCGCCACAGTCGATGCACTCTGCAGGGTCTACGAAGAGTTGAGTCGCTTCTTCGAAACCGGGCTCATCTTGTTTGGGATGGATGCAATCGGTCGGGCAAACATCCACGCAGAGCGAATCTTTGATGCAGGAATCAGTGATTACGTAGGCCATGATTATGATCTCCGAAATGGACCTTTCGAAATATGTGAACTCGATTGTTAGTGTAGAAAGTGTGAGCGTCTGGCACCGTGACGGGGATCACACTCGCGTGTGAGCCGGAAGACGAAAGAGAACCGTTCGAGAAGAGCACCACGACCGCTTGGGCGTTTGAGAATGCCGCGTCCAAGATCTCGCCGATGTAAGGTGCACCTTCGCCGGTAAGTTCCACAGAGTGAGCCCATTCCATCGGGGTTCAATCCGAGTGACCTCGGGAATCGAAGATTCCGGAGCGAAAGCGTTCGTCTCTCCGTGGGTGCGATCGGGCGCGTATATTTTGGCTCACTCAGAAAGTGAACCTCGCTGGTGGCAGCGCCGTCGCTTACCTCAACCTAGGAGCCAATAGCTAGCTCACAGCCTTATCCGTAATCTCCAGCCCGCGGTCGATAATGGCAAACGCTTCGCGCAGTTGCTGCTCGTTGATGCACAGCGGAGGATTGGTGAAGAAGGTGTTCCAGCGCACGAACGTGTAAAGCCCCTGCTCGCGGAAGAAGCGCCCGAGCGCGGCCATTTCATCGGACGTGCCATTGAACGGCGCCATCGGCTGGCGCGTCTTGCGATTGCGAATCAGTTCGATGATGCCAAATAATCCGATCGACCGCACCGCTCCCACCGACGGATGTTTCGCCTGCAGTTCGCTTCCGAGTTGCGTCAGGATCGCGCCCATCTTTTTCGCGTTGTCGATCAGCCCATCTTCTTCATACACGCGAATGGTCGCCAGCGCCGCCGCGCAGCCCATGGGATGGCTGTTGTAAGTCAGCCCTCCATAAAACACCTTGTCCTGAAAATGCTGCGCGATGTGATGCCGCATGCCCACAGCGCCGAGAGGAAGATAGCTGGAAGTCAATCCTTTCGCCATGCAAAGCAGATCGGGAACAACCTTCCAGTGATCAACCGCAAACCACGCGCCAGTGCGTCCGAAGCCAGACATCACTTCGTCGGCAATCATCAGGATTCCGTACCTATCGCAAAGCTTGCGCACGCCTTCGAGATATCCGTCAGGCGGGATGAGAACGCCGTTCGTTCCAGTAACCGGCTCAAGAATGAACGCGGCGATTGTGTTCGGACCTTCGAGTTGAATCGTCTCTTCGATCATGGCCAGCGAAGATTCCGCCGATTCCCATCCGCGCTCGATGCCGTGATAAGGATCAAGCACATGAATCACGCCCGGAATCCCAGGCTCCGCAGCCCATCTGCGAGGATCGCCGGTAAGGCTGATCGCTCCCGCAGTCGCGCCGTGATAAGAGCGATAGCGCGCGATGATCTTGTGACGTCCGGTAAAGAAGCGCGCGATCTTGATGGCGTTCTCGTTGGCATCGGCGCCACCGTTGGTGAAGAAGAAGGTGTCGATGTCACCGGGAGTGATTTCGGCAAGCTTGGCGCCGAGCCGCGCGCGGACTTCCGTCGCCATAAATGGATTCGCATACGCGAGCGTGGACGCTTGCTCGCTGATCGCCTGGATGACGCGCGGGTCGCCGTGTCCGATGTTGACAGACATGAGCTGGCTGTTGAAGTCGATGAAGCGCTTGCCTTCCGGGGTGTAGAAATAAATTCCTTTCGCGCTGGCCACGGGAATGGGATCGACCTTCGACTGCGCGGACCATTCGTAGAGCGTGTGCTTGCGCGAGAGGTCGACGATTTCTTTGCCGGTCATCGAAACGGTTTCAGCGATTGTGGTCATGATTAATCCTTTTGGAAACCTCTGTGATCCCCGTGTCTCTGTGTTTAAGACTTCTGCACCACAGAGGACATACAGTTCACTGGGTAAATCCGAAGAAAACCTGCTAGAATTTTCTGCTGTGCTCTTTGGCCCAGCGTTCGACAACAACTTTTTTGTCGGTGTAAAACTCAATCGCATCGCGACCTTGTCCGTGAAGATCGCCGAAGAAGCTGTTCTTCCATCCGCTGAACGGGAAGTAGGCCATGGGCGCGGCAACGCCGATGTTGATGCCGATATTTCCCGCTGGAGCTTCGTAACGGAAGCGGCGAGCCGCCGAGCCGCTCGAGGTGAACAGCGACGCCTGGTTGCCATAGGCGCTGCGTTCGAGGAACGCGAGAGCGGCGTCCATGCTGTCGGCGTGAACCAGACTCAGCACGGGGCCGAAAATTTCCGTGTCGGCAAGATCGCTGGTTGCCGGAACGTCGTCAAGGATCGTGGGATTTACGAAGTTGCCGGATTCGTATTGCGGAATCTTTGTGTTGCGGCCATCGAGCAGAACTTTTGCGCCTTGCTTTTCACCGAGGGCGATGAGCGACTCCACGCGTTCTTTGCTTTGCGGCGTGATCACTGGTCCCATCTGTACATCTTTATCGAGGCCGTTCCCGACTTTGAGTTTGGAAGCGGCGTCGGCAATCGAATCGCGGAAAGTTTTTTGCGCTTCGCCGATGGTTACGGCAACTGACACGGCAAGGCAGCGTTGGCCAGCGCATCCGAAGGCGCTGTCGCTGATGATTTGCGTGGCCATGGGCATGTCGGCGTCCGGGAGAACGATTACGTGATTCTTCGCTCCGCCCTGACACTGCGCGCGTTTGCCGTTCGCTGCGGCCCGGGAATAGACGTATTTCGCAACCGGAGTTGATCCGACAAAACTGATCGCTCGAATCTTCGGATGATCGAGAAGCGCATCCACTGCGGCTTTGCCGCCATTAACCAAACCCACTACACCTTTGGGCAATCCGGTTTTTTCCAGCAGTTCGTAGACATAACGCATCGTAAGTGGGACGCGCTCGGATGGTTTGAGGATGAATGTGTTGCCGGTGGCAATGGCATAGGGCAGATACCAGAACGCGATCATGCCCGGAAAATTGAACGGAACAATCGCGGCAGTAACACCGAGTGGTTGGCGGATCATCATCTCGTCGATGCCGCGGGCAACATCTTCGAGGTTGTAGCCCTGCATCATCATGGGAATGCCGCAGGCGACTTCGACGTTTTCGATAGCACGGCGCATCTCGGCTTTGGCTTCGGTGAAAGTTTTGCCGTTTTCCTGGGTGATGATGCGGGCGATGTCGTCGATGTGATCTTCGAGCAGCATCTTCAGCTTGAATAGTGGCTGGATGCGGTCTTCAGGCGGCGTGCGGCGCCATTCAGGAAAGGCCGCGGCGGCGGCTTCCACAGCTTGATTCACTTCGGAGGCTTCGGCCAGTGGGACTTGCGCGAGCACTTCGCCGGTCGCGGGGTTGATTACTTCGCGCCATTCTTTCGCGGACGAATCGGTCCAACGGCCGTTGATGTAGTTGGTGAGCTTGAGGGCTGGGGGTGCTGCGACTGCTGTCATGTGTTCCTCTGCTATCGCGAAGAGTTGCTTTTACTTTCTCACGGCTGCATCAGGACCATCGTGCAAACGCCTTACGGCACTTTCTAATGATATACGGTTACAGCGATCCTTCGACTGCGGTTGTCCTTCGCGCCGGTGCGCGAACGACAATCCTCGCTCAGGATGACAAACTTTTAGACCAGTTCTGCTACCGCGCCTTTCTTATCGCAGATCGCGGCTAGCGCGGATTCCAAAACGTCGAGGCCTTCGTCCATTTGCTCATTGGTTGCGACGAGCGGGACCAGGACGCGGATCACATTCGAGTATGAACCGGCAGTGATTGTGATTAGGCCGTGCTCGTAGCAATACTGCGTAATCTGTTTGGTTTCGTCCGCGGCTGGAATTTTCGACTCCTGTGATTTGACCAGTTCGATGGCCTGCATGCCGCCGAGGCCGCGCACGTCGCCGATGATCGACCAGCGGCGCTGCCATTCACGGGCGCGGCGCTGGAAGCGATCGCCGAGTTCATTGGCGCGGGCCAGCAGATTTTCTGTTTCGAATAAATCAAGAACCGCGAGTGCTGCGGCGCAAGAAAGTGGATTGCCAGCGAAAGTGCCACCGAGACCACCGGGGGCGGGAGCGTCCATGATTTCCGCGCGGCCGGTTACTGCGGCCAGCGGCAAACCTCCACCGAGAGATTTCGCGGTGATGAGCAGGTCGGGCTCGATGCCGTAACGTTCACTGGCGAATAGAGTGCCGGTGCGTCCGAAACCAGATTGAACTTCGTCTGCGATGAAGAGGATGCCGTACTTCTGGCAGAGGTCGATGAGAACCTTGAAATAGTCCGGCGGTGGGGCGACGAAGCCGCCTTCGCCCAAGACCGGTTCGGCAACGACCGCCGCGACTTCCTCGTTAGCGACGACACGTTTGAAAGTATCTTCGAGATGGCGCGCGCAATAGAGATCGCACGAGGGATATTTCAGGTTGTAAGAGCAGCGATAGCAATACGCGAATGGGACGCGATAAACCTCACTTGGAAAGGGTGCGAATCCCGCTTTGTAGGGATGCGTTTTGCTGGTGAGGGCGAGCGTCATCATGGTGCGGCCATGGAAGGCATCTTCGAAGGCTACGATCGCAGGGCGTTTCGTATAGGCGCGCGCGATTTTTACCGCGTTCTCGATGGCTTCGGCACCAGTGTTAAGGAAGATTGTCTTCTTTGGAAACTTGCCAGGCGTGACTTGGTTCATGCGCTCCGCGAGGTGGATGTAGCCTTCGTAGGGCGTAACCTGGACGCAGGTGTGGAGGAATTTTTCGAGCTGAGTGCGCACCGCATCGACTACGGGTTGCTGGCGATGGCCGGCGTTGGCGCAGCCGATGCCTCCGGCGAAATCGATGTAGCGGTTGCCGTCGACATCTTCGAGCCATGCATCTTCGGCTTTCGCGACATAGATAGGTGTGCCGTGAGAAAGGCCGCGGGGCACGGCTTTGCCGCGGCGCTCGGAGAGCGCACGGGATTTGGGACCGGGGATGGGTGTGTTGAGACGAATCGTACTCATATTAGTTTCTCGTAGAGATTCGTGAATTGACGCGGCTGAGAAAACCGCAGAGATCCTTCGACTGCGGTTGATCTTCGCGCTGGGGCGCGAAGATCAATCCTCGCTCAGGATGACAAGACTTTAGAGATCGCATCTTCATTATTATTAGTACCAACCAATCGGCTGCTCGTTCAGATTTATGTAGACCTGTTTGGTTTCCAGATACTCTTCGATGCCCCAGGGGCCGAGTTCGCGGCCGAAGCCGGACTGCTTGTATCCGCCCCAAGGAGCTTCGACGTAAGTTGGCTGCATGTGGTTTACCCAAACGATTCCTGCCCGCAAAGCTTTCACGGCGCGCATCGCTTTGAAAATGTCGCGCGTCCAGACAGCTGCGGCGAGACCGTAGGGAGAATCGTTCGCTATTTTCAGCGCATCCTTCTCGTCTTCGAAGGGAATCACGGCGGCAACGGGGCCGAAGATTTCTTCGCGAGCGATGCGCGCGGAGTTCGAGACGTCGGAGAAAATTGTGGGCTGGACGTAATAGCCCTTGCCAATCTTCTCGGGGCGTCCTCCGCCGGAAGTGAGCCTGGCTTCTCTCTTGCCGATTTCGATGTAGGAGTTGACGCGGTCGTATTGTTCTTTGCTGACGAGCGGTCCCATCTTGGTTTCACGTTCGAGCGGCGGACCGAGCTTGATCTTCTTTGCCTTCTCGGTCATCGCTTCGACAAATTTGTTATAAATTGATTTCTGGACCAGGATGCGGCTGCCGGCGGAGCAAACTTCGCCCTGATTGATGAAGACGCCGAAGAGAGCACCGTCGATGGCGGCTTCGAAATCTGCGTCGGCGAAAAAGATGTTGGGAGATTTGCCGCCGAGTTCAAGCGTGACGCGCTTCACTGTATCGGCAGCTTGTTTCACGATCGTTTTTCCGACCGCAGCGCTGCCGGTGAAGGCAATTTTATTTACGTCGGGATGCTGGACGAGCGGAGCGCCGCAGGTTTCGCCGAAGCCAGTCACGATGTTGACGACTCCCGGCGGTAAGCCGCAGTCTTCGAAATATTTTGCTAATTCTAGCGCGGTGAGCGGAGTCTGCTCTGCTGGCTTAAGTACGCACGTGCAGCCCGCGGCAATGGCGGGCGCGAGTTTCCAGGCGGCCATGAGGAGTGGATAGTTCCAGGGAATGATTTGTCCAGCGACACCGACTGGTTCTTTGAGCGAGAGCGACATCGCGTTGTCGGGCACTGGATTCACGTAGCCGACAACTTTGGTGGCGAGGCCGCCGTAATATTCGAAGCAGGTCGCAGCATCGTTGATGTCGAACTCAGCTTCGACGATGGGCTTGCCGGTGTTGCGGCATTCGAGTTCGGCGAGCGCGGGAAGATTGGCGCGAATTTTTTCTGAGAGACGGAAGAGGACACGTCCGCGTTCCTGAGCGGTTGAAGTTGACCATGGGCCGTCTTCAAAAGCGGCTTTGGCGGCGGCCACGGCGCGGTTGATGTCGTCGGCACCGGCTTCAGGAACTTGGGCGATGACTTCTTCGGTGGAAGGATCATAGACAGGAAAAGTCTTCGCGGACTTGCTCGTGACCCATTCGCCGTTTATATACATTTGATAAGTGCGGACTTCTGTGGTAACTCCGCTGGGCATTGTTTCGACCTCCTGATTGCCTCGGGGGCTAAAGCCCCGGATCAAGCAGCGCATTATTGGCACGACTAAAGTCGTGCCCTTCCCGATCCTTACTAATCGCTTAAGGGCACGATTAAAGTCGCGCCCTTTCCGATGCCTGGTTGCGGCACTTTGCGGCGGCCGTAGACGTAGAAAAAGAATGCGGCGAGGCCGACGAAGAACAGCGTGCCGCCGAACATCCATAATTCGTAGGACCACAGCGAGGTGATCTGCTGGGCCGGGAAAAATACCAGCGCGATGCCGAGCGCAGTGGTGAACAGACCGCTCGTGCCCGCGAGGAACAGCGTCGTGCGGCTGTACTGGCCTTGGGGTACGGATTCTTTCAGGGCAAATCGGATGAGCGCGCCGAACATATAAAGGAACGGAACCAACTGAAGAACCACAGCTAAGGAAAGAAGCTTCTGAAACACTTCGCCGGCGCCGGCCGGGCTGAGGTATAACCGCGGCAGCAATCCGATGGCTCCCATCAATTTGTCCCAGAACCACCAGCCGAAAAAATTGCCGAGCACTAAAACCGCCGAGACAATTCCCTGCACGATTAATGCGGCGTAAGGTGTGGCATAGCGCGGATGGATTTTGCCCAGCCATGAGGGCATGTAGGAATCGAGGCCGGCGACGAAGGGGATGCGGGCGGAGCCGCCCATCCATGCCGAACCGATGCCGGCGATGGAGAGGCTGAGCATCAGCGCGAAGGGAATAATGATCCAGCCGAGGCCAAGGCTGGCAGCCATGTGGCTGACGGCTTGAACGATGCCCTGCAGCACGTTGACATTTTTCCCTACGGCGATAAGTAGAGTAAGCGTCGCACCAACGTATAGAACGCCCGAGATCACGCCTCCCCAGGCAACCGCGCCGGGCAGCGTGCGGCGGGGATCTTGAATTTCGTCTCCCATGACGGAGGCGAGTTCGAGGCCGACCAGACCAAAGCAGATGACGCCGAAAGAATTGAGGACGAAGCGCGGGTCTGCGGGAATTTTGAAATCCGCAACGGTGATGGTGGTGCCGAAGCGTGACCAGATCACAATGCCGAGGCCGATCAAGACGGCGGCTGCAATGAATGTGCCGATGGCGCCGAGGTTGTTGATCCACTTGCCGACGCCCAGACCGACGATATTCAGAATAGTAAGAAGAGCAAGCAGGATGAGTGAAGTGGTCGAGGCGAAGACTTTGTTATCGGCGAGGCCGAGATGGGTTGGCCCGAGCACATAGACGGACACGCCGACGAAGTAAAGCATGACGGTCGGCACGTAGAGCATGTTGTTGGTCCAGTAGCACCAGCCGGAGAGAAATCCGTGGAAGTCGCCGAAGACTTCTTTGGCCCAGAGATAGACTCCGCCTTCGCCGGGATAGCGATGGGCGAGTTCGATGACGGCGATGCCCTGAGGCCAGAAGAAAAGAAGAAGGGAGATGATCCAGAGCCAGATGGTGACGCCACCGTTGGCGGCGATCGAGGGGACGACGTTCAGGTTAAAGACAGCGACAACGAAAAGGAGGACGAGGTCGCGGCGTCCGAGGGCACGGATCAGGTGGGTCTGAGTGGCGGGTTGGGCGGCGGTGGACAAAATCTTTTCGCTGAATGAAAAAACAGCAGATTCCCTTCGACTTCGCTCAGGGCAAGCTCTTACGGGCTACGCCCAGTTCGGAATGACAAAGGTTACATGGCAGAGGCGGACGAGGGCGTCCGCCTCTCCACGAATCTAGTGCGCTACAGCGACGGGCGCTTCGCGTTCTTGCTGGGCTTTCGCCAGCGAGGCGGCGATGTCATCGAAGGCAGATAGATGCTTGTCTATATCTGCTTCGGTGTGCTGAACGGAAATCGTCCACTGCTCGTCCCACCAGTAGGGCTGCGCCATCACGCCACGGTTGACCATGGCGAACCAGTAGTGGCGCCAGAGGTCGATATCGATTGTAGTCCAGTCGCGATAGTTACGAATTTCCTTCGGATAAAACATCAGCGCGCCGTTGGCCCCGGCTTGCGCAATGTAGGCTTGCAGGCCGACTTTCGCGATAGTCTTGCGATATCCGTCGGCGAGTTTTTTGCCGAGTTTATCGACGTGCGCGTAATTATCGCGGGTGAGGACTTCGCGAAAAGTCGCTAAGCCCGCGGCCATGGAAACCGGGTTGGTGTTGTACGTTCCGCCGTGGAAGACTTTGTGTTGTGAAATCAGATCCATCACGGACCGACTGGCGCCGAACGCGGCCAGCGGAAAGCCTCCGCCGATCGATTTGGCGAGGCAGATCATGTCGGGGTGAACGTTGAAGTATTCGCTGGCTCCGCCCCAGCCGAGTTTGGCGCCGGTTTTCACTTCATCGAAAATCAGCAGCGCGCCGTACTTGGTGGCGAGGTCACGAAGGCCCTTCAGGAAGCCGGGCTGCGGAATGCACAGTCCAACGTTCATGAGAATGGGTTCGAGAATGATCGCGGCAATTTCGCCGGGATTTTCTTTGAAACGGCGCTCGACGGTACCGAGATCGTTGAAGGTAGCAATCTTTACGTTCGCGATTGCAGATTTCGGCACTCCCAATCCGCCAGTAACGGCGATGGGGTTATCGATGTCGCCAAACTCCGGTGCGTGCGGCTTTACACTGACCAGAGCGGAATCATGCAGGCCGTGATATGCGCCTTCGAACTTAATAATTTTGTCGCGACCGGTAGCAGCGCGCGCCAGACGAATCGCGTGCATGGTGGCTTCCGTGCCGCTGTTACCAAAGCGGACCATTTCGACCGGGAAGCGATCGCAAATTTCTTCCGCAAGTTCCCATTCCATGTCATGCGGCATGCCATACATGGTTCCGGTGGAAAGACGTTTTTCTACAGCCTTCATAACAGCGGGATGACAGTGTCCCGCCATAAGCGCGCCGAAAGTCAGATTGTGATCGATATATTCGTTGCCATCGAGGTCGCGAAATTTGCTGCCGCTGGCTTCTTTCACAAAGATTGGCCAGGGGTCGTAATGGCGATAGTTGCTGGCCACGCCGAGCGGAATTCGTTTGAGATTTTTTTTGTGGGCTTCGGCTGATTTCGGTGTGCGGCGCTCGAACGTGTCGAGTTCCTTCTGTAGTTCGGGATACATCAGACTGCTCCAGGATCGCTCAAGCCGTCGTGATCTTTGGTGAACCGGCGGCCATTAGAATGCCGGGCGGAAGAACCGCCCGGGTGCAGTTAAGCTATAAACATCTTACTCGGGCAAACTAGAAGTAGAACTTTAGAGCAAACTGCATCAGACGGGGATCTTTGACCTGAGTGACCTGGCCGAACTGCGCGCCGTCGGTGCTATCGCCGTCCGGATTATAGAACTGAGTGTGGTTGAAGACATTGAACGTTTCTGCGCGAAATTCCATGTGCGTATGCTCATTGAAGGGAATAAGTTTCACCAGAGCAAAATCGCTTTCGCTGATTCCCGGTCCACAGCAGATGGTGCGGGGTCGAGCTGCCCAGATAGCCAGAAGACTCCGGCCTCGTGAAAATCGAAATTGACTGGCAGGGCTATTGAAATAATAGTTCCCGTTGCTTTGCGGCCTTTGCCACTTAAAGCGGGCAACTGATTGGGTTCGCCCGGCAGCTCGAAGTCGAAACTGTTGATCAGTTCGTTGTCGCATCTCCGGCGTGATGCGGATAGGAAATCCGGTTTGGAACTGGTGATTCCGGACACGGCCCAGTCATCCAACACTCTTCCCTTCAACTCCGCTGTATCTTCTCACGGGCAATTCCCAGTAGATAGCTGACAACGAAGCGTTGCGCGCGAGTTGAAAAGTGAGAGGGCGCGGCTGGATTGGTAAGGGAAAGGATTGACAGTCTCTTCAAAGCTGGACGCCCCGTCGATCGACTTGCTGCAGGTGTAGGCAGCGTGAACTGCAATCCGTGGGAGAAGCGTTTTTCCAGCGAGACCTGCAGCGAGTTGTAGGCGGAAGCGGCGATCGTGTCTTGGGCAAAGATGCTAGTGAACACGGGAACACCGTCGACCGGGCAGCCTGCGCCGGTTAAAGGAGCGCAATTCGGAGAGGAGTATGGTCGCAATCCAACCAGCGTGATTCCGTTTGGACCGATCGTCGTGCCTGGCCGGGGATGCATGATTGTTCCGAGCGTTAGGAAGGTGCAAGGCCCCGGGCAGCAATTGTGGTTCCACCCGGGATGAAGAAAGGACTGTCTTCGAGGAACTGGCCGCAAGTGCCTGCACCGAGAGTCGCATTCAGGTCGAGGCAAGTTTGCGGGTTTGCGGAGTTCGATATCATGCGAGGCCAGCAGCCTATGCCCTTGGGTTCCGACGTAGCTGACTTCCAGCTTCAGGTCTCGAGCCAACTCCTGTTCGAGGTTGAGATTGTATTGAGCGGAATACTGAGTGCGCATGTGAGGCTGGAAATCGCCGAAGAGCAGCATGGGCTCGGAATGTCGCCCAGTCTTGCGCCGTTCCGGGCGGGCTGAGTATTCCGTTGAACGGATTCGGATACGGTACCGCCGTTTGCGAAATGAATGGCGTGGTTCAGGAACTGCTCGGCAAGAAGGTGCTGCCACCGAAGGGAGGTTCAGCACCGAACTGTTCGAGTACGAGTTGTTCCATCGGGTTATAGAACAAACCCCAACCGGCGCGAATACTGGTCTTCGGATTGCTGGCTCCAAGCCAGCCGATGCGGGGCGCGAAGGCTTTGTAATAAGTTTGGGTGAGCCGGGCAGGCACGCCGGAGTCTCCAGGAACTACTAAGCCAGTGGGCTGCACACCGGCCGCTGCGCAATTACTGGCGCCGATGCTGGCTTGTCTGCTGGAGCCAGCACGCAAGGATATACTGTAGAGTTCTGACCGGGGCGAAAAGTTTGTACGTGGTGAGGGCGTCCGCCAAAGGTGTGTCCAACTCCCAGCGCAAGCCGTAGTTCAACGTCAGAGACGGTTTGATCTTCCAGCTGTCCTGCGCGAACAGATATAGGCCGCTGTTGCGGATGTCTTCGGCTTGCGCCGAGCCCTGTATAACTGTATCGGAGGCCCAGCAGAAATTGGTAGCAGGATTGTCTGCGCCGTCATAGTTACGGAATCTTCGGTGGTAGTTGAAGGTTATTCGCCACTGACGTTGTAATAGAGAATCTGGTCGAACTGCTGAGCGGCGCACATCCGCGCCGAACTTGATGGTGTGGTACGCCTTAGACCTAGGTCATGTTGTCCGACCACTGGAATGAATTCCCGGTTTGCGGCAGTTCGCCCTCGGAGTCGTTGCCGAGGGCGAATCCGCCCGAGACGGAGATGAAGGGAACGCCCGTGCGGTTGGCACGGTAGGGATCGTATGCCGTAGTGGTGGCTGGCAACAATCGCCATAAAAACAAGGCGGGGCTCCGGTCACGCTGGTAAGCCAGGAGGGCGCGGTGCGGACAGGAATTTTGCACCAGTTCGGTATTTTCCGGGTGCTGAAACGTCTATTGAGCTTCGCGGATGTAGTTGAAACGCGCCTCATTGACCAGGTCGTTGCTGATTGTCCAGGTGTGGGTGGGATTCCACTGCTGATATCGCTGCGCGATAATGCTGCCGAATCCGGGGACATTGGCTCCGGTCACTTGAAGTCGCAAAGGGCTGAAATATTCGCGTCGTTGTTGAAGTAGTAGTAAAAGCTCAGATTCTGTCTGTCATTGATCCTGTGGTCGACCTTGACGGTGAATTGATCTCCTCGTGTCGGCGCGGTCGGAACGGTCGTGATCAGATTACCGCCGTTGGGCGACTGCGGAACAAACCGCAACAGATCAACGGCGGTGGGATCCATACAAGCGAGCGGGATCTGACTGTTTGGGAAAATCGTCGCTAGTCTGCGCCGTCTGGCAATCGCTCCGCCGCCGACAGCGGTTGTGGCCGCCTGCAGCCCGGTCGGCTGCTCAAAATCGAGGAATTGGTCAGTACCCCGGCAAATGGCGAGCGTTTCCGCCAGCGACGGGATTCACATCCGAGAAGTCGGCACGATCTGCCCGTTCACCAGGTTGGTAGGCGATGGAGTTTCCTGAGAACTGGGCACAGTGACGGCAGGAGAAAGGATGCCCTGGCGGATGCGGCGGCCTTCATAGGACACGAAGAAGAAGGTGCGATCTTTCATGATTGGGCCGCCGAACGTTCCGCCGAACTGGTTCTGATTTTCCTGCGGCTTGATGGTGTTGAAATATCCCTGGGCGTTCAGCACCGTGTTACGGAAATATTCGTAGACGTCGCCGTGCCACTGATTGGTGCCCGACTTCGTAACCACGTTCACCACCGCGCCCGAGTTGCGGCCATATTCCGCGTCGAAGGTATTGCTGATGACGCGAAACTCTTCGATGGCGTCTGGAGTCGGCTGGATGGTCGGCAGATTCACGAACTGATCGTTGGCGTCGCCTCCGTTCACACTGAAATTGTTGGCGCGCCCCCGGCCACCGTTCACGGAAACAGCCCCGGCGTCGTCGCTACCATAGAAGGTTCCACCGCTTGAACCCAATTGCGATTGCACGCCGGGCTGCAACTGAAGAAACTGGTAGGTATCGCGAGCGTTCAGCGGAAGCTCGTTCACGGAACGATTATTGACCACCGCGCCCAATTGCGTGCTGGTGGTATCGACCAGTGGGGCCTCTGATGTGACGTCCACAATTTCTTGCGCCGCACCGAGCTGCATCGTCATGTTCAGCGTGATGACTTGATTCACGTCGAGCGCGATACCTTTGTGAATGTCCTTCTTGAATCCCCCTAATTCAAAAGTAAGCGTATAGGTTCCCACCGGCAGGTCGGGGAAGCCGTAATCACCGCTACCGTTGGTCTGCGTGTCCCGGGCAGCTCCTGTAGCGTCATTCAGGGCGACAACTTTCACTCCGCTAAGTACGGCGCCGCTGGGATCGGCCACGCGGCCCAGGATGCGTCCGCCGGTTCCTTGAGCAAGCAGAGAAGTGGACAGAAGAGAGATCGCGATAATCAGGCAAATCGCTTCCAGACACATTATGGCCCAGCGGGCCCGCAGTGACGGCATGGAACCTCCAAGCATCTTTGGCAGAAGTATTTTTCTTGAAAGCGACAGCTTGTGTGCAGCCACAACCTTGCTATAATCCCGCAAGGTTAGAGAAGAGGTACGCGTACTGTCAAGGATAAAAACGCGCTGCCTCGGATAGAAAACTTTCATACGCTGCCGGTAAACGATGAATTCGTCGAGCGCTGAAGCTTACTTGAAGATCGGAGATGTGGCTCGGCGGGTTGGAGTTTCGCCTTCGGTGATCCGGTCATGGGAGAGTTTGGGTCTGACGCGTCCGCGGCGCACGGAGAGCAAATACCGGCTCTATACGGCCGATGATGTCAAGCTTTTGAAGAGGGCACGGTTCCTGCGCAAGGTGCGCGGGTTGAACGCGGCGGCGATTGTCGAATTGCTAAGGCGCGAAGGCCGGGCCCGTCCGGCAGCGGACGGGAATGCGGGAGCCATAGGATCGCACCTGCGGCAGTTGCGCGCGAAACAGAAGATCTCCCTGGCGCAGGTGGCGCGTGCGGTTGGCATCTCGGTGGGATTTTTGAGCGCACTGGAACGCTCGCAGATGAGCGGGTCGGTGGGAACACTGCGCAAGCTAGCACGATTTTATAAGACCAACATTTTGGATTTTTTTGATGCCACGGGCGCGAGCACACGGCAAGTACGTCCGGCGCAAAGAAAAGTTCTGGAAGCGGGTCCTGGGGTCCGCATGGAGTTGCTGGCCTGGGGGAATACCGTGATGGAGCCGCATCTGTTTCGGGTGGCGCCCGATGCGGGCAGCGGCGATTCTTACACGCACGAGGGCGAAGAGTTCCTCTACGTGTTGCGCGGTCAATTGATGATCACTTTAGAGAAAGAAGAGTACCTGCTGAAGACTGGCGACAGTTTTTATTTCGAGAGCGCGACTCCGCATCACTGGAGAAATCCGGGACGGACCGAGACTTTACTGTTGTGGGTAAACACGCCGCCGACTTTCTGAGTCGCATTGTCTTTAATCAATGGCTGCGCAAGAGCGTTATGAACTGCGAGGGAATATGGATTTCCGACGGGCCGCGATACTAGCAACGCTTCTGACGATCGCCGCGTTTACCGGTTCCTGCGCGAAGAAGACTCCGACGCTGAATCTGCTGGTGTGGGAGGGCTATGCCGATCCTTCCTTCGTCAAGGCTTTTGAGGAACAGCATCACTGTAAAATCACCGCGTCCTACATGGGATCGAGTGATGAACTGGTGGCGAAACTGCGCGGTGGCAGTGCCGGAAACTATGACGTGATTTCGCCGTCGAGCGATGTAGCCACGTCGATCGCCGCGGCGGGACTGGCGGCTCCGCTGGATTTGACGAAGATCCCAAGCTACGGACAACTCTCGCCACAGCTCACTTCCCTGCCGCTGGTGCGTATGAAGAGCCAGGTTTATGGAGTGCCGTTCATGTGGGGGCCGGATCCGCTGATCTACGACACAACGGTTTTTGCGCAGGCACCTGACAGTTGGAATGTGCTGTGGGATCCGAAATACCGCGGCAAAATCTCTGTGTGGGACGATCTTTCCACGATTTATATGGCGGCGCAGGTTCTGGGATTCGACAAGCCCGATCCGTCAGAACTTTATAACCTGAGTGATGAACAGTTGGAAGCAGTGAAGAAGAAGTTGCTGGAGTTGAAACCGAATATCCGCAAGATGTGGTCGACGGGTGGTGAGTTGACGAATCTTTTTCAGAATCACGAAGTCGTCGCCGCCATGGGCTGGCCGCTGATGACGAACCAACTGCGCAAGGTCAATTTTCCCGTGGGCGAGACGATTCCGAAAGAGAATACGACCGGCTGGATCGATCACTTGATGATCACAGCGGGCAGCGAGAACAAGGATCTCGCTCACGAATTTCTCGAATACATGATCGAGGCGCAGACGCAGAAAAAGATAACGGACGTTACCGGATACACTCCGGCGAATCCCCAGGCAGCGCAGTTCATGACTCCGGAAGAAGTGAAGGGCCTGCACCTGGATGACGTCGATAATTATCAGAAGCGACTTTACTTTTGGCAGAATGTGCCGCGGCGCGCCAAGTACAACGAGATCTGGAACGAAGTGAAGGCCGCGCAGTAAAAAGCAGCTTCCGGCTTCGAGCTTCCGCCCTCAAATAGTTGGACTGATGACTGCCTTCAAGATCGCCATGACGTCTGCTGCCGATGCCGCGGGTCGAGCGCCGCTGCTCAGAATTCGCAATGTTGCCAAAGCTTTTGGCAAGAATGCAGTGTTGCGCGATATTTCGTTGGATGTAGCGGAGGGAGAATTTCTCACCATTCTGGGAGAGAGTGGGTCGGGCAAGACGACGTTGTTGCGAATCATTGCCGGGTTTGAGACGGCCACAGCGGGTGAAGTTTGGATGGGAGATGAGCAGTTGGATCGCCAACCACCCTACCGTAGGCGCGTGAACACCGTGTTCCAGTCCTATGCGTTGTTTCCCCATCTCACGGTAGAGCAAAACGTGGCTTACGGGCTGCGCGTGGCGAAGAGGCCGGAAGCGGAAGTTGTCTCTCGGGTTTCGGAAGCGCTGGAAAAAGTAAAAATGTCGACGCACGCGAAATCAAAGCCTTCGAAGATCAGCGGCGGACAGCAACAGCGGGTTGCACTGGCAAGGGCTTTGGTAAACCGTCCCCGACTACTGTTGCTGGATGAGCCACTCTCAGCGCTGGACGCAAATCTGCGGCGGCAGATGCAGGTCGAACTGAAATCCCTGCAGCGCGATGTGGGAATCTCGTTCATTTTCGTGACTCACGACCAGGAAGAGGCGATGGTGATGTCAGACCGGATCGCGTTGCTGCGCTCCGGCGAACTGGAGCAGGTGGCAACGCCGCGGGAGATTTATGGACACCCGGCCACAGCCTATGTGGCGCAGTTTATCGGACACACAAATCTGTTGAAGGGCGAAGTGAGTAAGGGAGTTGTGAGCTGCGGTCCCTTAATGTGGACAGCTGCGTTGGCAGATGGTCCGGCTCAGTTCTCATTGCGGCCAGAAAATATTCAGCTGGCCTTGCCGAATCCGCGGGAGGCTGGCAATGTTCGCGTCCGCGGACAGGTAAGCCACCAGGCCTTTCACGGAGCGACGGAGTTGATCCGAGTGGACTGCGGCAACGGGCTGACACTCGTGGTGCGGATTCCAGCCAGCGGTGCGGTGCTGGGCAATATCGAACTGGAGTTTTCGCCAGCGGATGCGGTTCTAGTGCGCGAGTCTGCGGAAAGAACCTGATGTTTTCTCGAGCTTACAAAACAGCCGTCGCCTTGCCCCCTCTAATCTGGGTGACCGTCTTTTTGCTGGTGCCGTATTTACTGATGTTCTGCTATAGCTTCTGGTCGGTCTCGGCATCGCAGACCATCATGCATTCGTGGAACCTCGACAACTACCGTCAATTGCTGCGAGTGAACATCTACTGGCAGACTTTGCTGCGCTCGATGTGGATTGCCGCGCGTGTCGCTATTTTTTCGCTGCTTCTCGGATATCCGGTCGCGTATTTTCTTTCCTTTTACGCGGGAAGAAAAAAAGATCTGCTGTATCAATTGGTCATCATCCCGCTATGGGTCAGCTACCTGGTGCGGGCCTATGCGTGGAAAACGATTTTGGGCTCGGATGGCGTGCTGAATACTTTGTTGCAGTATGTGCATGTAACCAGGCATCCGCTCGAGTTCTTGCTATACAGTCCGTTTGCCGTGGTGCTGACGCTGACGCACATCTACACGCCTTTTGCTTTCTTGCCGATTTACGCAGCGCTCGAGCACATTCCGCGCAATCTGGTGGAGGCGTCGCACGACCTGGGGGCAACTCCCGGGCAAACATTTTGGAAAGTGATTTTTCCGCTCTCAATTCCGGGAGTGGTGGCCGGAGCAACGTTTGCTTTTGTGTTGAGCCTGGGTGATTTTCTTGCCCCGCTGTTGCTGGGTGGTCCGAGCGGCATCATGATTTCAAACATTGTCGTCAGCCTGTTCGGTGCGGCCTACAACTGGCCGCTGGGGGCAGCGATTTCGCTTTGCATGCTGCTGCTGGTGGTGAGCCTGCTCTTTTTCTCCGAGCGCCTGGAAAAGAAATGGAGCTTCTCGTGAGCGATAACAGACTTGTCTCGGGCTCACGCTGGTTGCTTTTTCATGCCGTGGCAGTTTTCGCTTTCCTGTATTTGCCGATTGCAATCCTTATTATTTACTCGTTCAATGGGGAGGGCGTGGGCGGGTTTCCGCCGCATCATCTCACTCTCGATTGGTATCGCACGCTTTTCGCCGATGGGCCGATCTGGGATTCGGTGCTCAACAGCTTGCAGGTGGCGTTTGCCGCAATGGCGATTTCCCTGATCTTCGGCGTACCGGCGGCGCTGGCTCTGGAGCGGGTGCAGTTTCCGGGGAAAGCCTTGTTCCGTCGATTGGTGCTCTTGCCGCTGATTCTGCCGGGCATTATCACCGGACTTTCGTTGCTGATGTTATTCAACGTGACGGGAACAAAGCTCAGCTTGATGACAATTATTCTGGGACACGGGACGGCGTTGATCTCCGTGGCAACCACGGAAGTATTCGCGGGACTGCAGAAGCTCGATCGGGCACAGGAGGAGGCATCGCTCGATCTCGGCGCAAATTACTGGCAAACATTCTGGCGTATCACGGTGCCGAACCTGAAGCTGCCGATCATCGGCGCGGCTCTGCTGATTTTTACACTTTCGATGGACGAGATCGCGGTCAGCTTTTTTCTGATCGGGCGCGACAATACTTTGCCGCTGGAAATTTGGGGCCGGTTGCGACGGGGCATTACACCGGAGATCAATGCTGTTTCCACGATCATTTTTTTGTTCTCGCTGATCGCGATCGTGCTCTGGTACCGCTTGCGCATGCGTGGCGAAGCGGGAGCGGATGCGGGCGTCGAAATGGTCGAAGCTGTGGAAGGGAACGCGGGATGAGCGCGAATCGCAGAGACTTTATCAAGTTTGTGGTGGCAGGAGCGGTGACTGCAGGATGTCCGATCGATCTGTCGCTGGTGGCGGCGCAAAGCGATGATGCACAGAAGGGTCGGCCCGCTGATGTCGACGGCGAAGACAACCGGATCTGTCATCAGGTGCGCGACAAAGGCAACGGGTTTTTTACCCGGCCCTCAGCTTCGGCCCGGCGTGACGTGGTGATTGTCGGCGGCGGAGTGAGTGGATTGGCGGCGGCTTATCGCCTGCAGCATCGCGATTTCCTTCTGCTGGAGAAAGAGCCGCACTGGGGCGGCAATGCGTACGCGATGGAATATGAAGGCAGCACTTACGCCACCGGGTCGGCATTTTTGACCAAGGACGAATACGCTTACCACTTCGCGAAAGAAATTGGGCTGGAGCCGCTGCCGGTTAACAGTTCGGATGGAAGCATCATCCATGGCGAATTAGTTCTGGATACTTGGGGCGAGGGCCTGGACAAGTTGCCATATGCGGAGCCCATTCGCGAGAGCTTCAAGAAGTTCAAGAAAGAAATGCTGGCGATCGACGTAGAGAAGCGCAGTCAAGAACTTTTCAATCAACCATTCTCCGATTTTTTGAAGGGATATCCGGAAGAGCTAAAGCAGTGGTGGGATAATTTTGGCCCATCGAATTGGGGCGCGACAAGCGAAGCGACGGCAGCAGCTTTGGCGATTGAAACGTTACAAGAGATGGTGCAAGAAAGCCGCGTGGACGACCGCTATACTTGGCCTGGCGGTCTGGGCGCGCTCACGAAAAAGCTGGCGGGGATCCTACAGACGAAGCATCCGGACCGCATGCAGACCGGCGCAACCATCGTGGCCGTGGTTCCGCAGAAACAAGAAGTGCAGGTGACCTATATGCTGGGCGGCGAATTGAAGACTGTTGCCGCCAAAGCCGTGATCATGGCGACGCCCAAGTTCATCACGCGGCGCATCGTTGATGGATTGCCGGACAAGCAAAGCGAAGCCATGCAACAGATTCGCTACATCCCCTATCCCGTGGTGAATTTGATTTTCGACAAACCAGTTTTCAATCATGGCTATGACACGTGGTGCCCGGGCAACAGGTTCACGGATTTCGTCGTGGCTGATTGGGTCATCCAAAAGCAGCCAGGATACCGGCAGAAGTTCAACATTCTGAGTTGCTATACCCCGATGAAGCAAGAGGAGCGCAGTCAGCTGTTGAGCGAAACCGGATCACGCGCGGTCGCTGCTAACGTGCTGAGCGACTTTCAGAAGCTGATGCCCGGCTTGAATATTGATCCGGTCGAAGTTCACATTTACCGGCGCGGGCATCCTTTATATATGTCGACACCGGGGCTGTACACGCAGGTTCAGCCGCTGGCACGGCATTCCATGGATCGTATTTTCTTTGCCAACACAGATTCCGAAGGTCCGGAATCCACGACCAATGGAGGAATCCTTGCGGCGCAGCGCGCAGTTAGGCAAGCGGAAGCGTGCCTGGCGGGCAAGAGTATGCCCAAGCAGAAAAGCGAAGCTGGCTGATAGGCTTCTGCGACCTTTCACGGCAGACGCCTTGGGCTTTCAAACGAACGTAAGTAGGATGTAATCTCCTGAGAAGTCCCCGCCCATAGTAAAGTATAGAGAGCGTTCAGCCGCGTAAAGGTTGAGTGCGCCCATCGATTCAATCTGCCCAACAAAGGAAAAGCCATACTTTGAGTTTGAGCATTCGCAACATCGCCATCATCGCGCACGTCGACCACGGCAAGACCACGCTGGTCGACGCCATGCTGCAACAAAGCGGCACTTTTCGTTCCAATGAGCACCATGTCGAACGGGTGATGGATTCGAACGAACTGGAGCGCGAGCGCGGCATCACTATCCTGGCCAAGAACACGGCAATCTTTTATCACGACGTGAAGATCAACATTGTTGATACACCCGGCCACAGCGATTTTGGCGGCGAAGTCGAGCGCGCGCTGAAGATGGTGGATGGAGTAATGCTGCTGGTGGACGCCAGCGAAGGTCCGCTGCCGCAGACGCGCTATGTGCTGAGCAAGGCTTTAGAAGCGAAGCTGCCGCCAATTGTGGTGATTAACAAGATTGATCGGCCGGATGCGCGTCCGCAGGAAGTGCTCAACGAAATCTACGATTTGTTTATTGATCTTGATGCGAAAGAAGATCAACTCGACTTTCCTGTTCTGTATACCAATGCGAAGGAGGGAACGGCATCGACGGATATTCAAGGCGGCGGTGAAAATCTGCAGCCCTTGTTCGACGCGATTCTAAAAACGATTCCGCTTCCTCAGGGCGACCCGGCCGGCCCCTTGCAGATTCTCGTCGCAAACCTGGACTATAGCGATTTTCTCGGGCGCCTGGCGATCGCACGCGTCTTCAACGGAACTATGTTTACGGGCGAAGACGTGGTGATTGCAAAGCTCGACGGAACGATGCACAAGACCAAGATCACGAAGCTGTTTTCGTTTTCCGGGTTGAAGCGAACTGATATCACCGAGACCGTGCTGGGAGACATTGTCGCTGTAGCCGGGGTTGAAGGCATCACAATTGGCGAGACAATAACCGACCCGATCAATCCGGCGCCTTTGCCGCCTATTGTGATCGACGAGCCGACCATCGCGATGACCTTCACGGTGAACACTTCGCCCTTCGCGGGACGTGAAGGAACTTATGTTACGTCGCGCAATCTGCGCGAGCGCCTGGCCAAGGAACTGCTCACGAATGTTTCTCTTCGTGTGGAAGAGATGGGCACCACCGATTCGTTCAAAGTCTTAGGTCGCGGCGAGCTGCAGCTTTCCATCACCATCGAAATGATGCGCCGCGAGGGTTATGAACTCATGGTGGGTAAACCCGAGATCGTTACGAAACGCATCGATGGCAAGCTGATGGAACCAGTGGAGCATCTTACGGTGGACGTGCCGGAAGGATTCGTCGGCGTGGTGATGGAACAATTGGGCTCGCGCAAGGGCGAGGTGACCAATATGCACAACCACGGCTACGGGCGGGTGCGCATTGAGTTCCGGGTGCCCAGCCGCGGGCTGATTGGATTGCGAAGTCAATTGCTCACTGACACGCGCGGAACGATTGTGATGAATTCTCTGTTCGATGGATATACAGAGTGGCAAGGTGAAATTCCGCACCGGCTTACCGGCGCGTTGATCGCAGACCGCGCCGGGCTGTCGACGGCGTATGCGCTGTGGGGCCTGCAGGAGCGAGGAGAACTTTTCGTTGGGCCGGGCGTTGAACTTTACGAAGGCATGATCATCGGCGAAAACGCGAAGGACGATGATTTGGACGTCAACGCAGTGCGGGAGAAGAAACTCACCAACATGCGCGCTTCAACCGCAGACGAGGCGATCCGCCTGGTTCCCTTCCGGCAGTTGAATCTAGAGCAGGCCATCGAATTCATCGCGGATGATGAATTCGTGGAAATCACACCGAAGTCGCTGCGCCTGCGAAAAAAATTCCTGCAATCGAACAGCCGCAAGAAGCGGGCCAAAGTGGCATTGGAAGAAGCCTGAGGTTTCTCCCCACCCGCAAAGTCCCGGTCCAGCTTCTTATGTTTTGGGCGAAGCGCTAGCCACGCGTATTTCCGGCCATTTAACATGGCCGGCTTGACAAACCTGCTATACTTCTCGCCGCATTCGACTGTTCGCCGGCTCCGGTCTCGATTTTCAGGAAGGTGTCCCCAACCTGCCAGTCCGCCCATCGAGCTCGCACTTCGACAGCTCAGTGCAGAGGAAGACGCTTGAAGAATATCTTTGTGGGAAATTTGAGCTTCAACACATCAGAAGACGAACTCCGGCAGATGTTTGAACCGTTCGGGCAAGTGGACCGGGTCAGCATTATGACGGACCGCGACACCGGACGCTCGCGCGGCTTCGGCTTTGTGGAAATGGCCAGCAACGAAGACGGAGAAAAAGCCATTACTGCATTGAACGGATCGCAAGTAGGCGGACGCACTCTCAACGTCAACGAAGCACGTCCAAAAACCGAGCATGCCGGCGGTGGAGGGCGCGACCGTGGCGGCCGCGGCGGAGATCGCGGCGGCGACCGCGGGGGCCGCGGCGGTGGTGGCGGGGGACGGGGTCGCTATTAAGGTCCGAAGTCTGTCGGTGCATCTCGTTGATGCTTCTCAACCCTGCATGTAAACTGAAGCTATTGGTGTGCGCCCGTAGCTCAGATGGATAGAGCGATTGCCTCCGGAGCAATAGGTCGGGAGTTCGAATCTCTCCGGGCGCACCATGCATTCCCAGATCCTTCGCCTGAAACCCAGGCTCAGGATTTCGGCTGCGGGCTCCCGCTTCGCTCACGCCCGCAAGCGCCTCAAGTTCGAATCTCTCCGGGCGCACCATTCACTTCCCAGATCCTTCGCCTGAAACCCCAGGCTCAGGATTTCGGCTGCGGGCTCCCGCTTCGCTCACGCCCGCAAGCGCCTCAAGTTCGAATCTCTCCTGGCGCACCAGAGTTCTTCTCCAGTCCTCTTCCCATTAGTATCGCCACTCGGAGGGCTCGCGAAAAACATTACAGCTCTTTATAAAATTCTTACGCCTCGTTCGATAAAATTCAGCACGTGCCGCGCTTCACCGAAGAACGAATCAGGCGGCTTTGCAGTGAAGCGGTAGCCGCAAAGACGCGCGAGGGCGTTGAACGCGTGTTAGCTGAACTCCGCGTCGCTCTCGAAGAGCACATACGGTTGGCGGGGGAATCTCTGAAATCCCGCTTCGTACCCCTTCCTGGAACCGCTTCCCGACCGAAGAAATCAACTTAGCTTCTGACGCAAGGTTTCGTATTCCTCGGAACGCAGACTTCCTGAGATGCTGCGCTTACTACTTGATCGGCGGCAAATACGGAATATAGCGAGCGAAGAGCCAGCACAAGAAGAACACGACTGGAATGTGAACCATCAACTGCAGCACTCCGTAGCCCACAATGTCACGAGCCTTTAATTTCAATATGCCGAGAAGCGGCAGCATCCAGAATGGATTCACCAGATTGGGCAACGCTTCCGCCGCATTGTAGATTTGTACCGTCCAGCCCAGATGAACCTGATGCAGGTTTGCGGCTTGCAAAACGTAGGGAGCTTCGATAACCCACTTGCTGCCGCCGGAAGGAATGAAAACTCCAAGCACCGCCGAATACATTGCCACCAGCAGCGGATATGTGTTGTGGGTGCTGACGGAGGCAAACAATTTCGCCAGGGCTTCGGCGATCCCGGTTCCCACGATCATTCCGAAAATCACTGCATAAAAGGGGAATTGAATGATCACTCCCCCGGTGGCCGGAATGCACTCGGCTACGGCACGCATGAAACGCTTGGGACGCCAGTGCAATAACAGACCGACTGTGATGAACATCAGGTTGTAGGTATTGAGGTCTAACGCCGCGAGCGCGCCTTGCGGGGAAGTGCGGAAAACGTCGATCAGGTACCAGATCAGAAGCGCGACTACAAGAATTGTGAGCAGGGGACTGTATTCCAACCACTCGCCGGGTTTCGTCTTCTCTTCCAAACTCGAGCGAATCGGTTCGTACTGGATGCCATAGGATTCGGCTGTTCTGGCATTTTCTGGCGAGGGAGTGGAGAGATAGGCGATCAGAACCGACAGCACAATCAGGATTGCGGTGGTCGCGATGCTTTGCCAGAGGAATAAAGTCTGAGTGAGCGGGATCAGACCACTGATGCTGAACAGCGTTGGAGGCATGGCGGATTTGGTAGCCATCAGCATGGCGGCGGAAGATGAGAGACCCATCGCCCAGACTGCTCCCAGGCCGAGATATGCGGCGGCGCCGGCGGCGCGGTAGTCCATACCCTTGACACGATGAGCCAACTCGCGGACGAAGAGTCCGCTGAAAATCAGGCTCAGACCCCAGGAGATCAACGAGGTAAGCATGGAGAACAATGCGACCATGGCAACCGCTTGCCGCGGCGTCCTGGGAATTCCAGCGAGGGCGCGGATGGCTCGATAGACGATCGGCGTGGAGGCGACCACATAGCCGCCTACGATGATCATGACCATTTGCATGGTGAACGGAACCAGCGACCAGAAGTTCTTTCCGCCCTGTATGGCGAGCTTGCTGGGACTTTGGTGAAGCAAAAGACCGACCACGAAGACCACTACGATTCCCAGCAGCGCGAAGATCAGCGGATCCGGGAACCACCGCTCGCTCCAAGTGGCGAGGCTGAGACCAAAGCGAACGAGGCCTTGTTCCTGAGTTGCAGTGCGCTTTTCTGGCGGCATAGGCCATCCTCTCGGTTCCTGTGGCGATCATAATTAATAGCGACCGTCGATTCACGACGCATGGAATTGTAGCTCTGATTTTGCGTGCCGCAAGCTATTGTGCGCGATTCGAGAATGGGTGTAGGATGCCCTCGATTGGACCAGCGGACGCCACTTCCCGCAGGCCCTGGAGCGAACGAATGAACACCTTCCCGGTTCTGCTGGGCGCATTGTGCGTGTACGCCCTGGGCTACCGTTATTACAGCGCATTCATTGCGGCAAAAGCTTTGGCGCTCGATGATCGCCGCACCACTCCGGCGCACATGTACCCGGATGGACATAATTATGTTGCTTCGCCAAAGTGGGTACTTTTTGGACATCACTTCGCGGCCATCGCGGGCGCGGGGCCACTGGTTGGGCCGACTCTGGCTGCACAGTTTGGGTTTGCGCCGGGCTTCCTCTGGATATTGATCGGAGCTGTTCTGGCCGGATGTGTGCAGGATTTCACTGTTCTCGTGGCTTCGGTGCGTCACCGCGGACGCTCGATCGCGGACATTGCTCGTACTGAGATCAGTCCGTTCGCCGGATTGGTAACCATGATCGCCGTTCTCTTTATTCTGCTGGTCACATTGGCCGGGCTCGGCATCGTGGTGGTCAATGCTCTTTCAAACAGTCCGTGGGGAGTTTTCACCATCGGGATGACGATTCCCATCGCCGTCATCATGGGATTCTGGATGTTCAAAAGTCACGCCGGAAAAATTACCGTTACCGGGCCCAGCATATTTGGTGTCGTGCTTCTCATCGGCAGTGTGATCGCCGGACATTGGGTGGCGCAGACCGGTTGGGCAACGGCCCTGACTTTCACTCCGCATCAGATCACGTTCCTGATGGCCATCTACGGACTCGTCGCTTCGGTTCTTCCCGTGTGGCTGGTGCTGGAACCGCGCGATTATCTCTCCACCTACGTGAAGCTGGGGACCATCGCCGTGCTGGTCATCGGCGTTTTCGTAGTTCATCCCAACATTCAGTTTCCGAACTTTACGCAGTACGTTCATGGCGGCGGTCCGATCATCAAAGGAAGTCTATTTCCATTTCTCTTTGTGACCATTGCCTGCGGAGCGATCTCGGGCTTTCATTCGCTGGTGTCATCCGGCACAACGCCGAAAATGCTGGATAAGGAAACTGACGCCCGCTTTATTGGATACGGCGCCATGGTTGCGGAGTCGTTGGTGGGTGTACTGGCGCTGATTGCGGCTTGCTCTCTTTCTCCGGGCGATTATTTTGCCATCAACACCACGCCGGCGGTCTTCAGCCATCTGGGATTAAGCACAGTGAATCTGGATATGTTCTCGCGTGAAGTCGGCGAACATTTGGCGGGACGCACGGGAGGCGCGGTTTCACTGGCGATTGGCATGGCGCAAATATTCCGCGGCCTGCCCGGCATGGCTCGCCTGATGGGCTACTGGTATCACTACGCCATTATGTTCGAAGCGCTTTTCATTCTCACTACGGTAGATACGGGAACGCGCGTAGCTCGTTACGTTCTACAGGAGTTGATGGGCAAAGTGCACAAGCCATTCGGCAACAGCGCGTGGCTCCCGGGAAACCTGATTACAAGCTTCTTTGTAGTGTTGGGATGGGGATACCTGATCTACACCGGAAATATTTCCACGCTATGGCCGTTGTTCGGAACTGGAAACCAGTTGCTGGCAACCATCGCGCTGGCCGTGGCCACGACTTTCCTTATCAACATGGGCAAACAGAAGTATGCCTGGATCACGGCGGTGCCCATGTGCTTTGTGGGTGTGACCACGCTGACGGCGGGAGTACTTTCGATCAAGAATATTTTCTGGCCATTGACCTCCAAGCCCGGGCTGGTATTTACCGGGTATCTGGATTCGATCCTCATGGTGATCTTTATCCTCGGAGTAGTGCTGGTTGTGTTTGATGCGGTGCGGCGCTGGATCGCAGTGGCGAACGGTGCGCCCGCGCCCGTCGAGGCATTTGGGCCGCCACTCACGGTGGAGGGCGAAGTGAAAATGGGTTGCTGTTAGATGATTGCTCTGAGTTAAGGATTAGCGCGAGCAAAGCGGTAGGTGAAAGAGATGCTGGCATAGGAAGGGATACGAACGCCGACAACTTCCTGGATGTCGGAAGGATAAAAGTTCTCGGTTGTCTGCCCGGTGTATCCGGAGGCGACGAGAAAATTTACACCAGCAGTCAAGCGTGCGTTCATAAATGGCCGGATCACTGCGCCGCGAAATTCCTTCACTGGCGTTCCGCTGCATTCAGCATTCGAGTTCGCGGGGCTACACCCTGTGCCCAAGGGCTTGGTGCCGACATATTCGAATTCTCCTCGCGCCTGCAAACGAAACGGAAGTTTTCGGATGGTTCCCAGCAAATCAAAAATTGTTCGCGGCGCTTCGGGGGTGGGCTGGCCTGTGTCAAGATCGCGCGCATCGGCTTTGGAAAAAGTTGCCAATAGCGAACCTTGGCTGAAGTTTCGTCGTACGGTAATCGCGATGAATCGAAGCCGGCTCGGGCCTTCGTTGAATTGCAAGCCGGTATCGGGATCAAGCCTTGCCAGTTCCGCGCTGCTGGTAACGTGGCCCAGAATGAGTCGTAGGTCCGTCTTCGCCACGGTCTTGCTGGCGACCACCTGATAAGAATGCGACGTCGCAACCGGGCTTCCTGCTGCCATTCCCGTACCGATGCGGGGATCCTCAGTAAAGAATGCCTGACCAAAGCTGAGAGAGACAAGCGGCGCGTACCACGAATCTTTGGGAAGAAAAGAAACAGTAGCCTTGGGGGAATTCACGCCAACCCATTTCTGAAAAGAGTTTTGCGTATGCAGAAGATCGACATTGTCGACATTAATTTCATCACGGCGCCATCCGAGATAGTAGCGGAAGTAGTGTGACAACGCGCCTTCGGCCGCAATGTAAGGCGTAAGCGACCCAATGGTGATGTTGTTTCCGTCGACTGGAGTGAAGGGGCCGTAATCGCTGGAGTTGGCGGGATTGAAGAATCCGTAATGATCGAGGTCGTCGCGCCGTGGAGCCTCGCGGTTATATTCAAAACCTGCCAATAGAGATAAATATTCGGCGAACCTGTTCACGTAGTTCGCGCTGCCGCCGGCAACCGTACGGAACTCGCTTTGGCGGATCAAGCCCTGACCAAAATCTGAGAACAACGACAGGTTGTAAGAACGGAAAAATCCGGAGAACTGCAGTTGTTGGCTTGAACTGAGCCGCCATACATCATTGAGAGCGACCAGCGCTGTATGGGTCTGGTCTTTCTGGCGGGGATCGATGGTGTCGCCGAAGTTCGGGAAATTGCTGTCGTATTGATTTTCCGGGAAAATCGGAACAAGTCCAGGAACATAAGAAAATCCGTAATATCCGATACCAAAAAGCGTGAGCCGGTGCTCGCCGATGTGGAACAATCGTTCGCCATTGAATTTGTATTGCTGGCGATGCTCCAGTCGATCGAGGAATCCATTTCCATAAGAGCCTTCCAAGGCTATCCAGGAATCGGGCGAAGGGCTCAAGCCCGTGACTAGATCAATGTCCCGATAGTCGCCCGTAAGAGTGAGGAATGGATCAAGGCGGGAGCGGTATCCATACGTCGCGGCCAGATTGACGGAATGATTTCCTTCGCGAACATTGAATGCTCCGCCATCGACCTGAACACTTTCCAGAACTTCGGGAATAAATATATTGGGGTCGGCATATCCATTGCCATGGGCATTGGCCGAGAGATTATTCGGCACCAAGTAACTGCCGACTGCAATGTACTGGGCAATGGGCTCGCCATGATCTCCCGCGACGCCGGGGGCGAAATATTGCGGAGCTTTGATGCCGCTGGAAGCGGTTTCGACGGGATATCCGGGAATCGACACGGGAGCGCCGGGGCGTCCGGGATTCGCGTCAAGCAGTTCCTGACGGACGAAAACTTTCTCACCGGGGTCGGGCGAGAGCACATCGGTTTCGTTCACATCGGCGGTCACGGTGACATTTTCTATTCGAGAGGAAAGTTGACCCATTCGAATCTCAATCGCTGAGTTGCCACTTGGCCGAACCGTAATTGGCTGGACGACTGGACGAAATCCGGGAGCCTCGGCCCTGAGGGTGACCTGTCCCGATGATTTGAGTTTGGCGACGAACTTCCCGTCCGCGCCGGAGATCGCGTCGGCAACAATCTGATTCTGGCTGAGAATTTGAACGGAAACACCCGGCAGAGCTTTCCCTTGGGGGTCGATGGCGCGGCCATTTAAGAGAATCGCTTGCGCGTGCAGGCCGGGCGGCGTGAGTAGAAGAAACAAGAGAAAAGGAATCGTAGCCCACCGTCGTTGTCGAACTAAGCGGGCGACCTGTGCCGCGGAGAATTGGATCGCTATCGCGGCGTCCATTGCGGGTGGCCGGAAAAAAGTCCATTCGCGAAGCCGATTTGGTAGGCGAGGAAGAGACCAAAGGCCAGGCTTAACAAGCCGGAAGCGAATCCCAGCCACTGAGAAAAGTTCGCGTGCTTCTTTCCAAAGAAGTTGAACGCGGAAGCGATGCTCATCGTGATCAGCATCATTCCGCCAACTGTGCCGGCGCCGAAGACCAGCAGGTAAACCATCGCCCAGTGCGGATTCCGAATCGTTGTGAGAATAAGGAGTGCGACGGCGGCCGAACCAGCAAGTCCGTGAACGATCCCAACAACCAATGGACGCAACTGTTGATAGAGTCCGATTCTGCCAAATATGCGATCCAGCCAAGTAAGCGGAGTCTGATGGCTGTGGGAATGTGTTTCCGCCACGTGTCCATGAGCATGGTTATGGATGTAATCGCCGTGAACGTGAGGATGGGAATGGATCACTTCAGATTCCTGGGTAGCAGCGGGCCATGGCACGCGTCGTGCGCATGAAGCTGGCAATATTCATGCCACCTAATATGATCAACATGAGTCCCACGGAAAGCTCCATGGAAAGTCCGATGCGCGCGGGGATTACCACATCAAAAAGAATGATGGCGCTGCCTACGACGAAGATCGTCAAAGTGTGGCCGATCCCCCAGAAGATTCCGGTCAGCGCGGCTTTGAGCAGATTGCGCTGCCGGCTTACGATGGTGGTCACCGCGATCACGTGGTCAGGATCGGTGGCGTGACGCATCCCGAGAAAGAATCCCACCGCGATAATCGACAGAAAGCTGATCATGGAGTTTCGGTGCGCTCTGCTAGATTACTTCGGCCACGCGTAATTCGTTTAAACGTTTCTTGAGGAAACCGAGGTATTCATCCATTCCTTCGCCAGACTTCGCGGAGAGCTTGATCACCTGCATTCCCGGGCGCACCGCCTGGATATTACCGTAGGCTGCTTGCCAGTCGAATTCAACTGCCGGGGCCAAGTCCATTTTGGTGACTACGGCCACGTCGGCGCTGTTGAAAATAGTCGGATACTTGAGCGGCTTATCTTCCCCTTCAGTGACCGAGATGAGCACGAGGCGAAGATTCTCGCCAAGATCATACGACGAGGGACAAACCAGATTTCCCACATTTTCGATGAACAGAAAGTCGAGTTCCTCGAGCTTCCATTCCTGAAGCGCAGTTTGCACCATGGCAGCTTCGAGATGACAGAGCGTACCGGTGGTAATTTGTTTGACGGGAGCCTGGCTGCGCGCTAATCGAATCGCGTCATTCTCCGTGGCAAGATCTCCGACGAGCGCGGCCACGCGATAATTTTGACGTAGCAAGGTAAGTGTTTTTTCCAAAAACATAGTCTTGCCCGAGCCGGGGCTGGATACGAGGCTCACAACAAATACGCCGGCGGCACGGAATTGCTCGCGCAGCGAGCGCGCGATTATATCGTTCTGCTTCAGGACGTTCTTCCGGACTTCTATTAAACGGGGCTGTGATCCCATTCTTCGATCTCCAGTGCAACCACTTCGAGTTCCTTGCCCTGTACCACCTTGCCTGATGCAGTGCCGCATTCCGCACAACAAAATAATTGCACTGAGCTGATGGGGCGCTGCGCCTGGCAAGTTTTGCAATCAATCAAAACGGGCAACTCTTCGATGATCAACCTGGCTCGCACGCAATGGAGTGTCTTCGCGCGCCATTTCAAAAGCACCCAACAGAGCCTCTTTCACCACGCCAGACAGCGCGCCCAGCTTGAGATGCACCGCACTCACCTGGACGCCACGACGCTCCGATTCTTCCTGCGCCAGTTCGATGATGCTCATTGCGATGGAAAGTTCGTGCATAGCTGACTCAATTCAAGTTTGCGAACGCCGCCAGGGCCGCCTGCCCCAGGCTGATGCCTCCATCATTCGGCGGAACGGTATGATTCGTCCAAATTTTGAAACGCTCTGCCTCCAACAGCGACTTAACATCCTTCAAGAGTAACTCATTTTGAAAAACGCCTCCCGACAGAACTACGTGGTTGAGATCATAGCCTTCGCAAAGGCTGACAACTGCATCGCCAAGGCCGCGAGCCAATCCGCATTGAAAGGCACGCGCAATCTCCGCCGGAGACTGGCCGCGGATTCTGTCGCCCACCACGGATTGCAGCAACGGCCGAAAATCTAGTTCGTGCTCGAGATATGGAAATGGATACGGCTCCGTCATTGGCGCGGACGCAGCAAGTTGCTCCAGCCACATCGCGGCTTGACCTTCAAACGTAACCGCGCGCGTAAAGCCTAACAGCGCAGCCGCCGCATCGAAGAGTCGGCCGATAGAAGTAGTGGGAAATGTTCGGACATGTTTCTGAACTAAATCGACGGCTCGCAGATAGCGCGGGGGAAAGTTGAAAGGCGGCGCAGTCAGATTGGGCAAGTCGTCAAGCTGCGCCAGAAAACCTGCTGCGGCCTGTACGGGGTACTCCGCTGCTGCGTCACCACCCGGCAACGTTGCAGTGCGCAAATGAGCGACGCGATCGAAACCGTCTTTAATGCTTCCGACGAAAAGCTCGCCGCCCCAAATCCCGCCGTCATCGCCGTATCCGGTGCCATCGAAACTGACACCTACTATCCGCTTCTCCCATTCGCCTTGCTCTGCCAGCACGGAAGCGATATGGGCACGGTGGTGCTGTACTGCGAGTTTCTGGGTCACGTCGAGTGTTAAGGCATGACACGTAGAGAAATACTGCGGATGCGCATCGTGCACAACAAGCAATTCCTCTGGCCGGACTTCGTACATGGAAATCAAATCCTGAATCGTCTCTTGAAAAGCGCGCAGCGACTCGTAATGCGCCAAGTCACCGATGTGCTGGCTCATAAAAGCCTGGCCATCGACAACCAGTGTGATTGAATTTTTCAAGTCGGCGCCGACCGCCAAAATTGGACGTGTTGTAGGCAACGCCGCAACGGCGCCCGGGGCATAGCCGCGTGCACGCCTGAGAATGACAGCGCCGAAGATTCCATCACGAACCACCGAGTCATCGACTCGTCGCGCAATCGGACGCTCTCCAATCAAGAATGCGTCGGCAATTCCAGAGAGGCGATCGATTGCCTCTTCGTCTTCGTAGGCAATCGGTTCACTCGAGCGATTTGCGCTGGTCATGACTAACACTTCGGGCGCATCTGCTGCGAACAGCAGATGATGGAGAGGGGTGTAAGGCAGCATCACGCCGAGTTCACTATTTTTCGGAGCAACTTCTGACGCAACGCGGTTGAGGTCTGTTTTCGAGGGGGCGAGCACGATGGGCCGCGCCGCGGATGTAAGCAGCTTTTCAGCTTCGGCTGAGAGATTCACCAAATCGCTCGCAACGTTTATGTCTCTTGCCATGATGGCAAAAGGTTTTTCTTTGCGGAACTTGCGTTCTCGCAAAGCCGCAACAGAGGCGGCATTCGAGGCATCGCACACCAGATGGTAGCCGCCCAGTCCTTTCACAGCAAGGATGCTACCGCTGCGAAGAAGCTGGGCAGCGAGGCGGATGCTCTCGTCGCTTCCCTGCACAGCCTCATCACGTTTATGTAGGTGATAGCCGGGGCCGCAGGCCGAACACGCGACCGGCTGAGCGTCGAAACGGCGGTTCTCCGGGTCGTGATATTGCGCGGCGCAGTACTCGTCAAGCGGCCAATCTTTCATCGTCGTGTTGTCCCGGTCGTAGGGCAGGCGCAGAACAACCGTGTAGCGAGGACCGCAATTTGTACAGTTGATATACGGATAGCGGTAGCGCCGATCGGCAGGGTCGAACAATTCTCTCAGGCACGCATCGCAAACTGGAAGGTCTGGAGTAATGCGAACCGTAAGACGATCGCTGCGCTGACTCTCGCGAATTGTGAATTCATTCAATCCGATCGGGTCTGCACGATGAACTTCAATTTCCGTAATGCTGGAGGCAGGCGGTGGTTCTGATTTCAGATTGTCCACAAATGCCAATAGATTTGTTTCCGCGCCTTCGAGAAAAATCTCGACTCCCTGCTCGCCATTTAAAACCCATCCGGCAAGTGTGTTGGCGCGAGCCAGGCGATATACGAACGGCCGAAACCCAACGCCTTGCACGACGCCGCGAACGCGAATAGAACAGGCACTGGGCATTCTTAGTCCACATCCACGAAGCAACTGCGGCCCTGCCAGCCAATTTGGATTACCTTACCATCTTCTACCAGAAGGGGCACAGCTCGTTGTCCAGCGGCAAGTTCGCGCATGCGCTGGCGCGCGGCGGGGTTGGCTTCGACGTCGTACTCCAAGAAATCACTGCGCTTCCATTCCAGCCATTCGCGCATTTCCTGGGTGTGCGGACAGCGCGCCGTGCCGAAAAGTTCAAGCTTAGCCACGAGCCAGCTCCTCCAGGATTTGGCGGATGATGTGGTAGATGGAAGCCTGCACTTCCTGAATCCGCGGAATGTAGTCGCATTGGACGATCAGCGAAAAGTCGGCTAGCTCTCTGCGCCGAATTTCACCGCCGTCATAACCGAGCAGCGCCACGGTCAGTAATTTTCGCTTGCGGGCTTCTTCCAGCGCCATGACTATGTTTCGCGAGCCGCCGCTCGTCGAGATCCCTACGGCAATATCCTCCGGACGGGCTTGCGCGATCAGTTGACGCAAAAAAATTACTTCGGTTCCCACGTCGTTGGCGATCGCAGTAATGTTTGCGGGCTCCACGGAAAGCGAAATGGCCGGAACTGGATGATAGCCAGCCGGGGGCAACACACAATCGATCGCGAAATCGTTGGCATCGGTTGCCGATCCGCCATTTCCGAAAAGAATGAGTTTGCCCCCTCTCGCGAGGCGCTCGTGAATCGCGAGTGCAGCGCTGCTGATCTGTTCGGCCTGCTCATGCGCCACTTGCGCCCGCAAGTTCGAATCATCCTGAACTTTCATGCCAATCGAGGTTGCAACTTCTGTGAGCAAGTTTGGGGTTTGTTGCTTTTCCTGACCGAGGTAGGGATAGAGAAATCCGGCATCGCCAACGTCGTGGCCGAGTTCGCGGTGCTCCAGAAATACGTGAACACTTTCCCATAGAGTGTGGTAGAGAATCTCGATCATTTCCTGGTGAATGAAGGGATCGTGAGTAAACGCTGCAACGGCGTAGGAGCCTTTCACGCCGGGAAGTGCAAAGGTTAAGGCCTTTCGCGAGTCGGCAAATTCGAGGGCGGAGCGGATCTCATCGTCACCATCGGGCGGCCCGAATCCCATTACGATATCTTCAGAATGAAGAATCGCATCGAGCCAGGGACCGAAGAGCATAGAAAGATCCAGCGCAGGAAGGGCGCGCTTGCCGACGATTACGGGATGAACAAATTCTACGGAGACGTGTTGCGCATCGGTGGCGTAGGGACCGCGTCCGAAGGCGAGAAGGCGTCCTCCCTTGAGAAAGCGCTCAGACATAGACCGGCAGGCCCCCGCCAAGCGGGGAGCTTCGCGGGAAAAGAATTCTTCGACGATCCGGTTACGCGTGAGCAGGCGCTCTTCCACTTGAGTCGCGAGCCCACAAACTGTGGCCATGGCACTAACCTAAATCCTAACAAATGCGCGGAAGGGGATCGCCAACCAGCATGTCCACAATCCTGCTGCCGCCGTAACGTGTGGTGACTAAGACCGCACCTGAGGGCTGTTCGCGAACTTCGCCGATCATTTGCGCATCCTGACCGCCGGGAGCGAGGCTCAAAGCATTGATCGCGGCGTCGGCGTACTCCGCAGCGACGACGGCGAGGAACTGGCCTTCGTTGGCAATGTGCAGTGGGTCCAGCCCAAGCAACTCACAGGCACCGCGTACGGCGTCGCGCACTGGAATCATTTCTTCCATGAGAACGATGCCGAGCCCACAGTCGCGGGCGAGTTCGTTCAGCGAAGTAGCCACGCCGCCGCGGGTGGGGTCGCGCATCCAGCGGACGCCGGGACCGGCCTCGTGCGCGAGTACCTCGACCAGCGGCAGAACGGAACGCGTATCCGAACGTAAGTCGGCTTCGAGATCAAGTTCTCCACGCGCCAGAAGAATCGTGATGCCGTGATCGCCGATGGGGCCGGAGAGTAGAATCTTATCGCCCGCGCGGACGGAGCGTGCATCGATCTTCAGACCGTGAATAAGACGTCCGATTCCGGTGGTCGTGATGTACATGGAATCGGCTTTTCCATGTTCGACCACTTTTGTATCGCCACCCGCGATAGTGACGCCGGCTCTGCGGGCCGCATTTCCCATGGCGCGGACTTCAGCCTCGAGGACGGGCGTGGGCAGCCCGGCCTCGAGCACGTAGGTGACTACCATGGCTTCGGCTTTGGCTCCGGAAACGGCGAGGTCGTTTACGGTTCCATTCACGGCAAGCTCTCCGATGGAACCGCCGGGAAAGCTCAAAGGCTTGACGACGAAACTGTCGGTGGTGATGGCGATTTTCGTGCCGTTGAAATCAAGATGGGCGGCATCTCCCAGCGGTTCTGCTGAAGATGCAAAAAGCAGCGGAGCGAAGAGACCTTCTACCAGGCGGCGGCTGGCTTTACCTCCAGCTCCGTGAGCCATCTCTATCTGCGGCTCGCGGAAACGAATTTTCGGAGAGATCTCAGAAGCGAGCTCAACCGCGGCAACCTCTAAGCCACGGACGCTATGCTGGTCACCATTGCCGTTTTGCGGTGTTCGTAATTGAAGTACGCTGCGCATGATCCCTCGGATGAAACCATAAGCGCGCCGATCGGATGTTCGGGCGTGCACTCGTTGCCAAAGAGCTTGCATTGATGCGGCTTCAGAACGCCTTTGAGAACTTCGCCACACTGCGCCGCTTTAGGATCGGTAACTCGAACTCCGGGAACCTGGAAACGTTGTTCCGAGTCCCACTCAGCGTAGCTTTGCCGCAGTCGCAATGCCGACTGAGAAATGAAACCGAGTCCTCGCCATTCGAAATATGGACGCAACTCGAAAACCTCGGCCATGGCACGGAGCGCGGCACGATTCCCTTCCCATGGAACGACGCGCTTGTATTGATTCTCGATCATGGCCTCGTCGGCCTTCAGTTGACGCAGCACCATCACGATGGATTGGAGAATATCCAACGGCTCGAATCCGGAGACCGCGACCGGTTTGTTTTCATTTTTGGCGATCCATTCATAGGGCCGGCAACCGATCACCGTCGATACGTGGCCGGGACCAATGAAGGCGTCGATGCGCATGTCGGGAGAATCGAGGATGGCGCGAATCGCCGGAATGATCGTGACGTGGTTGCAGAATACGGAAAAATTGTGGACGCCTTGTGCCTTCGCTCTCATCAGCGTAAGCGCGGTTGAAGGCGCGGTGGTCTCGAATCCGATGGCGAAGAACATCACGTGCTTGTCGGGATTCTTTTCAGCAAGCTTGAGCGCGTCGGCAGGAGAGTAAACAATGCGCACATCCATCCCGCGCGCCTTGTGCTCCAATGGACTGCCCTGCGTTCCGGGCACCCGCATCATGTCACCGAATGCGGTGAAGATCACGTCGGGATTTTGGGCGACGGCGAGGCCATCGTCGATTCTGCCCATGGGAAGAACGCAGACCGGACAGCCGGGACCGTGAATCAGTTCAATATTCGAGGGAAGCAAATCCTTCAAGCCGAAGCGGTAAATGGCGTGAGTGTGCCCGCCGCAGACTTCCATGATGCGGTAATGGCGTTTGGGATCGGCGAGGCGGCGGATCTCAGCGGAGGTTTTGGTAATGACCTCAGGCTCGCGGAACTCGTCGACAAACTTCATACCCAATCCTTTTTTACGCCTGGCATTGAGATGCCTGGCGAGGGTTCGGAGTTCTCGGCATTTTCCGTTTCTACGTTTTCCATTCCATACCCTTGAACTTCCTGCATGGCTGCTTCGGCCTCGCCCAGCGCCCGGAGTGTGCGCATCTGGTCGATGGCATCGGCTTCGCTGATCTTGCTCATGGCGAAGCCCACATGGATGAGAACCCAGTCGCCTTGCACCGGCAAATTATCCTGCAAAAGTCCCAGGTCAACCTTGCGGCGAACACCGACCACGTCGATCACCGCGGTATTCGGCTGATCAGGAAAGAGTTCAACGACTTGTCCGGGAATGGCGAGACACATAAGTTATGCTTTCTTCCGCGCGACGATATTAAATGAAAACTTCAATTCGTTTTTGACCTTCAGCGCACCACCAGCAATGGTGACCAGTTTCAAATCATAGTCCGTCTGCAACAGAGAAAAGCTTCCGAAAGCACGCAATGAATCGCCAGTCACCGCCACTCGAGCGGTCACTGGCTCGGTGTGGGTGATCCCGTGCATGGTGAGATCGCCGTTGAGGGTTACGGAATATTGCCCTTCGCCGGCTTTATTCGTGTCGATCTTCGAGCACTCATAGACAATCTCAGGATATGCGTCGGTGTCGAGAATATCCATCTTCATAGTGCGCTCGATCTCACGCCGGTCTTTGTCCGAGATGTCGTCCCTGACGGCTAGCGAATCTGGTTTGATCGTGACCTTGAGAGAAGAATGAGAAATATCGTCCAGGTCGACTTCTGCTGCGCCCGAAAAATCGCGTATCGCGATTGTGGGACTGTGTCCGAACGCTGACAGCAATCCGCCGGAAGATACCTGTACCGTGAACTGGCTGGCTCTGGCATCAGTCACGTAATGAACGCGAGTTTCGGTTGCGGCTCCCATTCGGCGTTCTAGTCCCTCACATGTTGCGAAGCTTTAAATACCTGTCAACATCGGGCAAGGCAGCGGTTAGAAGACTTCCGACTCCGATTTGCCCGAGGTAGCGTCGAACGGTCGGGTTGGAAAGAATCAATCCAGTTCCGAACAGAATAAGCGCCGCTCCGCTCAGCATGTATAACGTTTCCTTGTCGGTTCCGAAGTGATTTGTATCCTCAGACAATCGCATCGCCATGGCAGTCTCCTCTCAGTGAGTTTGGTTCGCGGTCGTTAGCTTTTGTATTCTTTGCAACAGAGTTCTCAGTCAAAATATTTTCAATCAGCGATTCAACCATTTTCACGGCATCATCGAGCACAGCTTCGATCGGTTCGCTCAATCCCATCTGGCCTTCCTCCGGGCCAAGGGTTTGCGGCTCGCAACCCACGAGCAGCACGCGTTTCAGCGGGCCCATGGAGTTGGCTAGCCGCAGCACGTTCAAGGGATTCATGCTATGGGCTTCAACGGCGTCTTGTTGTTCTTCCGGACCACCGAGATCGTTCAAGTCAGGTTCGATTACATACAGAGTGCCGGCCGCATCCCCGCGCGGGCACGCATCCACCAGGATGGTTGTGTCGTAGCCGTCGAGTAAAGCGTAAGCGAGATCGTAGCCTCTTATGCCGAAGTCGGTCACTCGAACTGCGTCTGGCTGAGGGCGGGTAGACAGGCGGCGGACCAACTCGACTCCGAAAGCATCATCGCCAAGAAAAATATTGCCGATTCCGGCAACGAGAATCCTCGGCTTTTTCGATAGGCGAGTTTTATCGTCATCGCCGGGAGGCAAGGGTTCCACTTCTTCGGCAGTAAAGAAAAAACGGTGGCCGGGTTGACGCATCAGCCCGATGTCTCTGCCGGGATCCTCGTCGAGGACGACGCCGAGATGAATTTTTCCTTCGTAATCCTGTTCGATCGATTCGATGATTGCTTCTTTGCCAGCTAGCGCGATGTCCATGATGTCGCCGCCGGAGCGGGGACGAAGCCGGACGCGGCTGCCGGGGCGGACTTCAACACCGGAAATGCGTAGATCGTCGACCGGCTTTTTGGCTTCGAGGAGTTGCCATTCCCATTCATTCATGGCGTGTCCTCTTTCATGGAATGTAACTCCCGGAGTGTTCCGTGAAGCTTGGCGAGATGCTGCACCGGGAGAGCTTCGGTTCTTTCGAGAATCTTGCGGGCGCGATCGTCGGTCATTCGCATCTCGCGTTTCTCGTCTTCTGTCATGGTCATAATGCGCAGCGCGAGAATCTCGTCAATCTCAGTTCCGTCGAACAAATCGCCTGGGCTTTCCGGCGCGATCTGCGGATAGTCGTAGAGAATAATGGGTGAGGCCAGCATGGTATCGCGCTGGCCTACTGCTCCGACCAGAACCGGCCATGCGCCGACGTTCTCGCAACTGGCGGCGAGATTTTTCAGACACTCGGGCGGTTCGAGCAAGGATATGAATTGACCATTCACTACGCCCAGCACCGTGTGCGCGGAGACCAGCGATTGCATCAAAGCCGAATCGCGGCTGGTCTGGTCGGGATTAAGCTCCAACGGAGTCAGGTTTTTTACCTGAACCTGTAGTTTGAACAGAGCGGCGGCGACGGGGGTTGCGTTGACCAAGACGGCGCCTTGAACGGATTGCTGGATCCGGTCGATTCGTCCTGCGATCTCGCCGTTTCCATCGCCCACGTCTTCGCTTTCTTCTTTCGCCGGGAAAACGAAATCCCATTGCAGCGGGGTGACAACGAGCGCGTCCAAATTCTGAGGCGGCACGATTACTTCGCATTCAATGGCTTCTTGCCAAGGCGCGGATGCCTCGGCTCTATCGCGCGAGGTGCGGGACACCAGCTTCAGGAAACGCACTCTTATTTCGATCGCAGGAGTTTCGATAGCAGAACAAGCGCCTTCGACAAGGCACTCAGTCTGCATCGTCCAGGCGTCAGAACCAGCTTGCGCTTCACTGTAAAGTTCCGGATAGAGTACGCCAAAGTTGAAGCGCAGCCGATTTTTTACCGATGACGCACGGTAGGGATAGAGCATGTATCCCTCGTAGAGCACGGCTTTAGCGATGGCGTCGATGAGACTCGTGTTCATCGCTTCACCGTCTCTAATTCAGGAAGGAGACTCTCCAGCGCCTGCTCCCAGGTGGGAATTCCGCGCCCGACTTTGTATTGATACATGCGCTCGAAAACATCGCGGCGCAAACAGAGCCACGCGGTATTGGGATAATAAATCTCCATCATTTCGTGCCAGGCTTTTACGGGCAGGCGGAAACGAGCTTCTTTATCCCACGGAATGGGAGCCACTTGCAGCGATCCGCTTTCGTCGGCATAAAAAACAGTTCCACTGAAAAGAAAGTTTAAAGGGACGTCGCCCTCGGCTAAACCGTGAAAATATTTTGTCGCGGCGACGTTGAAATCGAATGTGCACGGCACCGGAACATCGACCACCGCAGTGTCCTGAAACGCAGGGGCGACCACGCTGGCGTGAGTCCAGAGCATGGTCTTGAGAGTCTGACTCCAGCGATCCGCCTCGCCAAACAAATCTTGCAGGTGAGACTGATCCTCAGGAGTGTATTGTCGTCGAGTTACCTCAAGCTGAATCTGACAGCGCAATGCGACTGAATGCACGGTTTCATTGGCCGCGGCATTGGTGATGCGGAGTTTGAACAGGAGGGTCGGCGCGACAGTGAAGCGCTGCGGTTCTGCTTTCTCGATTTGGAAGCTCAGGTCAGGCATTCGCTTCCTCTTTCACCACCGTGGCCCGTTGCTTTAATCCATCGAAGAACTGGCCAATCTGTTGCCAGACCTCGGTTCCCCCGGATAGACCATGCCAGTTAGCGCGAATCAAGCCGACTAGTTTGTAGCATTCATCGATGGGGAGCACGTAATACTCCGCGGCGGTAAATCCACGCGCGTGGCCGACGCGGTTGACCAAAAGAGCTTCGACGTCAGGCTCCATTTCGCCAAGGACCGGATTTGCGTCTTCGATATCCTTCCAGGTTTCGAGGGGGAGCAAAGATTCGGTTGCGCCCGCGGGGCTGGGATAAAATGCGACCACTCTTGCATCCGGGGTGCTGCGAAAAAAGAACGCCATGCTGATAGGTACCATCAGGCTTTCCCACTGACCGTCTGAGAGATGAAAATTATGCAGCGCAAGTACGCGGCGCGGCACGCGCTTGTATCTGGTTCCCATACCGCTGAATAAAATTGCGCAGGCGTTGCAGGTGCAAAGCAGCTTTCTCGTACCGGGCTCGATCAGGTGCGGGTGTTCGGACGCAACTTCGGCACTGCATAGTTCGCAGCGCTCCATGTCGCGCTTCCGCGGCCGGATAAACTGCCGTAACGCCCCGAAAGCATTTTCGTATGCTGGCTGAACTGTCTTCATTTCTGACCCGCGATTCAAACACCTAATTGGTTCCGGAGTTCCAATTAAGACGGCTTGGTCATTACGGAGAGGCGGCGATTACTCCGCCCAGTTTGCCCAATGGCACAAACCCTGCGGAGCCCGATTCATCTTCGAGCCCCTCGATCACTAACGATTGCAAATCGGGAGCAGCTTCGTAGAGCGCTTCCTCGACCATCGACTTAAGAGTATTCGCCGTAGATCCGCAGGCGTGGCCAGTAGTTTGCAAATGCAAACGAGCCACCCCACCCTGAGAACCGAGTAACTGCAATTCTCCTCCGCTCTTGCGAACGCGGGGCTGAATCCTGTCGACAGCCTGGGCCACGCGGCTATCAATGTCGAGGGGATGAAGACCGTAGAGAATCAGCAAGCTGCCGACCAGAGGGTCCCCACCCAGTTGGTCGATGGTGCGCTGTCCGGTATCTCCGCTGGCGGCGACGACTTCCATAACGCGTTCGAGTCCCGCCGAGTGCAATTCCAAGAGGAGCTGCACGAGGGCCTTGGCGCTGGCGCGGGTTTCCGGATCTGCAATATTTTCCAGGTCGTGGACTAACTCGCCGATACGCTGAACCTTTGCCTGAAAATGCTTGTCGTTATCGTTGGCCATATATTGGTCATTTCGCCGTATTGTTTTTCACGAAAAATTTCATAACAGACTGCTAAGGAGTGAAGGCCGCTTGCGGCCCTCACTCCTGTCGTTTTCCCGCCTGACCCATGATCAACGCGGCACTCCAAACATTGGAGAATGCTGAGTCTTCAGAACCTTTCCGCCACCCAGGTACATGTGCACGCCGCAAGGCAAGCACGGATCGAAGCTGCGAACCGCGCGCATGATATCGATGCCTTTGAACTTGTCCGGGCCGTTTTCCTCGAAGATTGGCGTATTCTGCACTGCGTCTTCATACGGTCCCGGCGTGCCATAGATATCGCGGGGATTGGCATTCCAAGGAGTGGGCGGATAGGGATGGTAGTTGGCGATCTTTCCTTTGCGGATCACGACATGATGGGAAAGAACGCCTCTCACCGCCTCGTGGAAGCCGCATCCAATGGCCTCTTCCGGGACCTTGAAATCCGACCACGTCTTGGTCTTGCCAGCGTGAAGCTCTTCCATGGCTTTTTCGGCGAAGTGAAGAGCGCAGGCGGCGGCATAGGCCTGGAAGTAAGTGCGAGCGCGGTCGCGTTCGATGGCATTGCTCCACTTCGGAACCTTCCATTCGAACTCCACTTCGGGTTTCGACATGGTTTTCGGCAGATAGATCTTCACGCTGTTGCCGGTGGCTTTGATGTAGCCAATATCAACCAGGCCGGCGAGCGCCGTTGACCACAACCGCGCGATCGGACCGCCGCCGGTGTCGAGTGCGAGATGATCGCCCGTACGTTTATCGAGCCAGCGCGGCGACATCACCCAGGTGTATTTGCCGCTGAAGTCGCGCTTCTGTGGACGAGGAATCGTAGTCTGGTTCCAGGGATGATTTTTGTCGACTGGATTTCCCAGCGGATCAGCCTTGACGAAAGTCTCGGCGTTTTTCCAATCGTCGTAATACGAACTGCCGAGGAGAATCCGGATATTTAAGTTAATATCCACCAGATCGGTAGTGACCAATTTGCCGTCGACCACGATGCCCGGAGTGACGAACATCTTCCTTCCCCAGTCCGTCATGTTTTTGTAGGTGTAATCGCAATACTCGGGATCGTTGAACGAGCCCCAGCAGCCGAGCAGGATGCGGCGGCGGCCGACCTCCTCATATCCCGGCAATGCGTCGTAGAAGAAGTCGAACAGGTCGTCGTGCAGGGGGAGGACTTTCTTCATAAACTCGACATACTTCATCAGGCGAACGATGTAGTCAGTGAAGAGTTGAACCGTGGGCACGGTTCCGACGCCGCCGGGATAGAGCGTTGAAGGATGAACATGGCGGCCTTCCATCAAGCAGAACATTTCGCGTGTCATGCGGCTCATCTGCAGGGCTTCCAGATAGAAGGATCCGGTGAAGGGATTGAGTGCTCGCATGATGTCGGCGATGGTGCGGAAGCCGTGGGCGTTGGCATGGGGGGCCGGAGTAGATTCGGCTTTCGCCCAGACTTTTGGATTCGTCTCTTTCACCATCTGCTCGCAGAAATCCACGCCGACCAGATTGTCCTGGAAAATATTGTGATCGAACATGTACTCGGCGGCTTCGCCGAGATTTACGATCCACTCCGCGATATGCGGCGGCCTGACGCCGAAGGCCATGTTTTGCGCGTAAGTCGCGCAGGTCGCATGGTTATCCCCGCAGATTCCGCAGATGCGGCTGGTAATGAAGTGAGCATCGCGCGGGTCTTTGCCTTTCATGAAAATGCTGTATCCGCGAAAGATGGAAGATGTGCTGTGACACTCGGCAACTTTCTTGGCGTCGAAGTCAATTTTGGTGAAGATGCCCAGGCTACCGACGATGCGGGTGATCGGGTCCCAATTCATCTCCACCAGATTTTTCGGTTTGCTGGGAACGTCTTTCGTCGGGGCAGTGACGGTACTCATAGTGATCGCTCCTTAAATTTTTGCAATCGGTCTAGCAATAGCCCGGCTTCTCATTCATACGATGGTTTCCTAATACGATCGTGGGTGGTAACCGGTCGTCAATTCGGCGCGCGGATGCCGCCATTTCGGTTCTTTGTTCACCGTGTTTTGAGTGATGGAGCGCAACGAACGGATTGCACGACCGTAGACGCTTATGCCGCTGCTGGAGACGTGGGCTCCCGGTGGTTCATCCATGAACGGCATAAACTTGTCGGGAAATCCTGGCATGGTGCAGCCGATACAAATGCCGCCGACGTTCGGGCAACCGCCAATACCGGCCATCCATCCGCGCTTGGGCACATTGCAATTTACGACCGGGCCCCAGCATCCGAGCTTCACGATGCATTTCGGCGAGCCGTAGACTTCCGCGAAATCGCCCTGCTCGTAGTAACCAGCGCGATCGCAGCCTTCGTGAACGGTTTTGCCGAACAACCATGTCGGACGCAGTTGATCGTCCAAAGGAATCATCGGCGCCAATCCTGCAACTTGATAGAGAAGATAAAGCACCGTCTCCATAAAGTTGTCGGGCTGCACCGGGCAGCCGGGGACATTCACGATCGGCAGTCCGGCTTTCGAGCGCCAATCCCATCCGAGATAATCGGCGAGGCCCATGCAGCCGGTGGGATTTCCTTCCATCGCATGGATCCCGCCGTAAGTCGCGCAGGTTCCGATGGCGATGATCGCAAGTGCCTTCGGGGCCAGGCGGTCGATCCATTCATTCGTGGTGATGGGCTGCTTGGTGATCGGATCGGTGCCGAGGGCGGCCCAGTAGCCTTCTTTCTTAATATTTTCGTTTGGGATAGAGCCTTCGACCACCAGAACGAAGGGTTCCAGCTTCCCTTCTTCGGCTCGATAAAAAAACTTCATGAAGTCATCGCCGTTTTCGTAGGCCAGGACGGGATTGTGCAGATGCACTTTCGGCAAGCCCGGTATCGCGCCTAGCAGAACATCTTCGACGCTTGGCTGAGTGGCTGCGGTAATCGAAACGGAGTCTCCATCACAGCCCAGGCCAGCGGTGATCCACAGGATATGGACTTCTTTCACTGCAGGCGCCTTTTGCGTAGATCGACCATACGGAACAGTAGACGTGCCCATGGCTGCACTCCTTCTGGATCGTCTTAATTAATAATTCAGATCGGAATCTAGAATCGACCAGCGGCCAAAACAGGACAAGGGCAGTGGCCCTATTTATTTCGCAAAGGAAATCCTAGAAATGAGATCGGGGAAACCCCTACAGGGAATCGCGGAGGGAAAACATAATTACGGACGAAATACAGCGCAAAGATTTCAGATTTCAGCAAAATCTAGCTGGCAGGGGTCGTCTTCTCGCGCACATTCCATTCCACAGCGTGCTGAACCAGTTCCCGTGCGCTTCGCAGGCAAAGTTTTTCTTTGATGTGAGCCTGGTAGGATTCGACGGTCTTGACGCTGAGGTGCAGCGCCTCCGCGATCTGCCGCGTCCCGTGACCATCGCCGATGAGACGGAAGACCTCCAATTCGCGGTCGGTCAACTCCGCGACCGAGGAAGGTTCCGAGGGATGGGCGCCGTGAACATAGTGCTGCAGCATGCTGTTGGCGATCTTTTCGCTGACATAAATTTCGCCGCTAAGTATTCGCCGCAGCGCCACCAATACTTTCTCCGTGGCCTCCTGCTTCATAATGTAGCCATTTGCCCCGGCGCGAAGGGCACGTTCGGCATAAATGGATTCATCGTGCATCGAAAGAATCAGAACGGGAAGACGCGGGGAAGTGATGCGAATATTCTTGAGCAGCTCCAACCCATCCGGGCCATTCAGCGATATATCGACGATCAAGATGTCGGGGCGAACCGCATGAATTGCCGACAAAGCCGAGTGCATCTCTTCGGCTTCCCCGCATACGGTGAGATCGGATTCCTGGTTGATGAGCAGCGTCAAGCCTTGCCGAACAATAGGATGATCATCTACCACGAACACGGTTTTTTTTCTCACAACGGAATTGCTGTTGACCGGTTTAGCGATCATGGGTAACCTCTTCAATTCTCAAATGCGCTTCCGGAAGTGGAAATTCACAGGTAATCGTGACCCCAAACATTCCGCCGGGCTGAACGGTGAGAGATCCACCAATCATGCGGGCTCGATAGTTCATGATTTGCATGCCCATACCTGACTGGTTCATGGCGTTTTCCGGCAGGCTGGAGCCATCGTTTTCTATTGTCAGCGTACCGTATCCTTTTCTGGCGGAAAGGCTGATTTCGATATTCTTGGCTTCGCCGTGACGGATCGCATTGTTCACCGCTTCCTGCGCGATGCGGTAAAGATGAGTGGAAACATTGGCGTCATGAATGAGGACGGGATGATCCACGCGCAAGCGGCAAGAAATGTGGAAGAGATCCTCCACTTCAACGGCCCAGCGCTTCAGGGCCGACATCAGACCATGAGCGTCGGAAGCAACCGGAAGCAAGCCATGCGCCAGTTGCCGGGTTTTGTTAATTGCCTCATTTACTAATCCGACGATGCGGGCCGCTTCCGTGGCCTCGGCAAGACCTTTATCGGCGAGTTTTTGTTCCTGAACTTTGCTCATGAACGCGATGCCGGTCAGGTGTTGGCCTAAACCATCGTGCAAGTCCTGGCCAATGCGGCGCTGCTCCGCGGCGCTGATTTCGAGGATGGCTTTCTCCAGCCGCTTACGCTCCGTGATATCGATGCCGGTGGCAATGATGTAGGCAGGAGATTCGTGTTCAGCGGGAAGAATTGTGCCGGACCAGGCGATAAGTTTTCGCGAACCTTCGCCCGTGACCCAGGACATCTCGTAATCCTTGCCGCTATTCTCCACTCGCAATTGGTCGACGATGGCTTTGAAGCGCTCCGCCTCTTCGGGAACGACGCACAGGTCCCACAAATATTTTCCCTCGACCTCGGAGAAAGAATATCCCGTCACCTGCTCGCAGGCGCGATTGAAGCGGACGATCCGATTCTGCGGATCCAGCACCACGACCAGCGAGCCAACCGTATGCAGAATTGCGGAAACTACATTACGTTCCTGCTGCAGTTCCTCTTCGATCTGCTTAAGCTCAGTAATGTCGAACCCAATGCCGTGGATGAACCAGGGACGGCCATTTTTCTTGCGGATCATTTTGGCTTCGCAATGGAACCAGACCACTGTGCCATCGCGTGCGATCACGCGGTAGGCGGAGCGCAGCGGGGTACCGGAAAGGAACATGTGGGCAGCTTCCACGCTCCAGCGTTGTTTGTCATCGGGATGGATTTGCTGATACCAGCGGATGGGATCTTCCAGCCATTCCTCCTGCGAAAATCCCAGACTCGCTTCGATTTGAGGACTGACGTAGGCTTCGCCAATGCCGCGGTCGAGGTGAGCCATGAAAATCACGGCGGGAATTTGTTCGACCAAGGCGCGATAGATTGCATCGGCCTTCGGGAACTGTTCTTCCTGATCTTCAGCATCCTCATTCGCAGCGTCGGGCGCGGCTGATTGCTGAGTGGAGTTGCTGAGAAATACGGCGGCGAGCTCGACAAGTAGAGATTCGGCCTCGGCGGGAGTGATGATCTCTGTGGAGCTGGAATCGACCTGGCTGAGTTGGGGAATCAAATGCTTTCTTCCGCGAACGGCGTTTGCTTCTTTTCCAACTTTAAATTTCTCGCGGCTCCTGACTTCTGACGTCTACCTTCGACGCCTTGTGTCTCCAACTGGGCTCTTTGTTGAGCGAAGCCTGGGTAAACCTGCGCAAAGCGTGGATCGCCCTGCCATAAGTCATTACTGCGTTGGATGACAAAAGCGAGCCCGGAGGCTGGTCCATAAAAGACATGAATTTATCGGGAAAACCCGGCATGGTGCATCCGATGCAAATGCCGCCGATGTTGGGGCAGCCGCCAATTCCGCCCATCCATCCTCGCTTGCCCACATTGCATTGCACCACCGGACCCCAGCAACCCAGTTTTACGATGCACAGCTTAGAGCCGTACTCTTCGGCAAATTCTCCCTGCTCGTAGTAGCCGCCGCGATCGCAACCTTCGTGCACCGTGGCGCCGAAAAGCCAGGTGGGACGCAGCGCATCATCCAGCGGAATCATGGGAGCGCGTCCGCCGGCCATGTGGAGAAGGTAAAGGAGGGTCTCCATGAAGTTGTCCGGTTGCACCGGACATCCGGGAACACAAACGACGGGGATATTTGCCGCCGACTTCCACTGCCATCCCAGATAATCGGGAAGGCCCATGCAGCCGGTTGGATTGCCTTCCATGGCGTGGATTCCGCCGTAGGTCGCGCAGGTTCCGGCCGCGATCACGGCCCAGGCGCGAGGCGCAAGCCGATCGATCCATTCACAGGTTGTGATCGGTTGACCGGTCTTCTCGTCGGTGCCCAGCGAGGCCCAGTAACCTTCTTGTTTATTGTGCTCGTTGGGAATCGAACCTTCGACCACCAGAATAAAGGGAGCAAGATCGCCTTGGGCGGCGCGATAGAAGGGCTTCAGGAAATCGTTGCCGTTCTCGATGGCGAGAAAAGGATTATGCAAACGGACCTTGGGAATCCAGGGCATTGCTCCGAGGACGATGTCTTCGATACTGGGCTGGGATGCGGCGGTCATAGCGATGGTGTCGCCATCGCAACCCAAGCCAGCGGTGATCCAGAGAATATCAATTTCCGGAATCGACTGAGAAGCGGGCGAGTTGCCTGCTGAAATCTTTGTCGTGTCGGCCACTCGATTTACTCCGGAGGTATCAGTAAAGCAATCAGAAAGCGATTCGGTGGATCCCGCGGATCATCGTTCTAGGCGGGGATTCCGTTTCTCAGCGCGTATTCTACATAATTCGCCGGGCAGCGACAGAGAATTAGAAGATTAAGGCAAGGCCGGCAAGGGTGGGATCGCCAAAGCGAAGATCTTAGAGCGCAGCCAGACGCCGCTGCACCAGCAAGAAGTAGAGAGCCAGGAGAACGAGCAGGAATCCGTTCACTCCCAAAACAATCGGCGCGGTGAAGACGGGAACCAGCCACCCGGATAAAAGATTCCCCAGGGGCATTCCTCCGCGGAAGGCGACGTTGTAAACGCTCATGACGCGCCCGCGCATTTCGTTGGTTGTAATTAACTGCACCAAAGAGTTTACGGTAGCGAAGACTGCCATCATGGAAGCACCGACGAGAACCAGGAGGGTGCCGCTGAGCGGTACGGATTTCGAGAGCGCGAATCCGGAAATTCCGGCGCCCAGGCAGATTAGCGCCAGCAGCGCCACTAGTCCCTTACGCTTGAAGTTGCCGGCGCTGGCGATCATCAGCGAACCGAAGATCGAACCCAACCCCATGAGCGCCAGGAGATTTCCGTAAGTTTCCGGACCGCGATGGAAAATGTCTTTCACAAACACTGGGATATAGGTCCGCATGGGCATCCCTAGCGCGGTCATGCAGAAAGCCAGCAGAATCAAAGCCTCCATCGAACTCTGCTTGCGGGCGAATTTAATTCCCTGCTTCAGGCTAAAGAACATGGACTCGCTGGTCCTGACCGGCAGAAAGCGGGCAGTGATGAGTGAAAGCGAGACGATGGGGGCAAGGAAAGAAAGCGCATTCAGACCGAAACACCATTTCTCACCTAGCTTGGCTAGAGCTTGGCCCGCCAGCGCCGGCCCAACCATTACGGCCACGTTGAACTGGATCGAATTCAGTGCGATGGCATTCGGCATGTCGTCTAGCTCGACCAGAGTTGGAATCAGAGCTTGGTAGGCTGGCCCGCCGAAAGCCTGCGCAAAGCCGGAAATGAATGAGAGGGTTAGGATGTGCCAGACATGGACCACGCCGGTGGCTACCAGAATTGTCAGTATTCCGGCTGTGGCCATCTGAACGTACTGCGAGCCAAGCAAAATTTTTCGGCGCTCCACGCGATCAGCTACCACACCGCCGATCAGGGAGAACATAAAGATTGGAATTCCGCCGAGAAATTGATCGAGGGCCAGCAAGAAGGCCGAGTGACTGAGGCGGTAGATGAGCCAGCCTTGCGCGACGATCTGCATCCAGGTGCCGATGCTGGAGGTGCAGGCGCCAATCCACATCAAGCGGAAATCGCGATATTGAAATGCTTTAAAGACCCGACGGATCACTCAGGCGTCCTCATTCGCTTCCGCAAAAGCCTAACATGCGGCTTCCGCGATTCGCGAAGAGCGGCATTTGGCAATGAGGAGCACATCGTGAGACGTTATAGATGATCGAACGTCAACCTTGGCTCCAGTTGTTGCCGGGAAGATTTTGTAATGTTTCCTGAAAAAATCTTTTGATATGAAATCTGATCTGAACTCTGGCGGGAACTACGACGCGATTCTGGTTGTTTCCTTCGGCGGGCCGGAATCTCGAGAAGAGGTGATTCCCTTCCTCGAAACGGTGTTGCGCGGCAAAAACATTCCCCGCGAACGGCTTTTGACGGTGGCTGAGCACTACTACCATTTCGGGGGCAAGAGCCCGATTAACCAGCAGACTCGCGATCTGATCGCCGCGTTGAAAACTGAACTGGAGCAACATGGACCTCGGCTGCCAATTTATCTCGGGAACCGGAACTGGCATCCGCTCCTGCCGGATACACTGCGACAGATGAAGCAGGATGGCGTTCGCCGCGCTCTCGGCTTCATCACTTCGGCGTACAGCTCGTATTCAGGATGCCGGCAGTACCGCGAAAATATTGCGCGCGCGCAGAGCGAAGTTGGGCCGGGCGCGCCGGAAGTGAATAAACTGCGAGTGTTTTTCAATCATCCTGGATTCGTAGAAGCGACTGTAGAGCGCGTCCGAGAGGCGCTGCAGGCTATTCCAGCGGATGTGCGGCAGAATGTGCAGATCATTTACACCGCGCACAGTATTCCGATGTCCATGGCGAATACCAGCGATTATGTGGCACAGCTGGATGAAGTTCGAAGACTGGTTTCGGCAGCGCTGGGCCTGACAAATCACGTGCTTGTCTATCAGAGCCGCAGCGGCGCTCCGGGACAGCCGTGGCTTGAGCCCGACATTCTGGATTACCTGCGCCGCGTGAAAGCGGAGAATCTGGCATCGGCGGTGGTGCTGGCTCCAATCAGCTTTCTCTCCGATCACATGGAAGTGTTGTATGACCTGGATATCGAAGCGCAGCAGCTTTGCGACCTATTGGGCCTGCCCATGAGCCGCGCCAAAACGGTGGGGGTGCATCCGAAGTTTATTGGCATGATTCGGGAACTGATTCTGGAGCGGATGAATCCGGGATTGGAGAGGCGCGCGCTGGGAACGATGGGGCCGCGTGCTGATGTTTGTGCGGAAAATTGTTGTCCTGCACCGCAACGCCACGGACGGCCGCAATCAACCTAGATTGACGCTGTAGCCTTCTGCGGATCGTAATCCGTAGCTTTTGGACGCCCTTCGATCAAATGCATGGTGTAGAGAATTGTTTGAATGACGCGTTCATCCCCGATGGCCGTGTTGATCATCACGTGGTAGAGAGAGCGAGTGGGCCAGGCGGCGTCGAAATAATGTTTGACGTAGGCGATGCGTTCGCGATCCACGGTATCGACCAGAGCCTCGGCTTCCGACTGCTTGGCCCCGTCCCGCACCAGGCGCCGCACTTTTTCCGCCCGCGGCGCATAGAGAAATACATGGAAAGCATCCGGGTGTTCGCGCAAGAAAAACGGCGCTCCGCGGCCGACGACGATGGAGTTCCCTTCCTGAGCAATTTTGGCCGTGATTTCTGCCATCATGGCCATCATGCGATCGGTGTCGAAGGTTTGACCGCTGAGTTGAGAGCTGCGTTCGTAGCTGCCGCGCCAGAAAGTTTTAGCCATGCGGTAGAAGCGGCTGTCCATGCGCTCATCGCAGCGCTTGACAGCGGAGGGGTCGACATCCGCCAAGCGGGCGATCTCCTCGGTGAGACGCCGGTCCCACAGACTCCATCCCAGTTGCTTGGCCAGCTGTGCGGCAATGGCGCCGGCGCCACTGCCGTACTCTCGCTCAATGGTGATGAGGCGAAACATGGAACCCTCCTCTAGTGTACCGCCATCGCGCCCGGCCGGCCTTTTTTCATCAAGAACACCATGGGAATCATGGCCAGGATAGCCCATCCCAGCAAGCGGAAGTCATCGATGTAGGCCAGCATGGTGGCTTGTCGTTGTACCGTATTTTCGATCAAAGCATAGGCCTGCTGGGCGGCATAGGCAGCGCTCGCGCCATGCGCCTGCATGGCCTGGGTTGCGCCCTTCAGCGCCGACTGGAACGCAGGGTTGCTGGCGCTGAGATGACCGGACAAATCGTTCATATGAACCTGAGTGCGGCGGTCAAGCATGGTAGTGACTAAAGAAATTCCCACGCTCCCGCCGATATTACGCGCCAGGTTCATCAAACCCGAAGCGGCATTATTTTTATCCCGCGGCAGATAGGCGTAGGCCGCCGTATTAATAGGAACGAACAGAAACGCCATGCCAGCGGCCTGGAGAACGCGAGCCATGACTGCGGTGTGGAAATCAATTTGCAAGTCGAAGCTGGTCATATGAAACAACGAAACGGAAAGCATGACGAGGCCGAACACCAGCAGCCAACGTGGACTGTAACGCGAGAGCAGAAATCCTACGAGTGGCAACAAGAGCATGATGGTGAAGCCGCCAGGCATCAAAGCTAAACCCGATTTTTCCGCGGTATATCCGAGCAGGGTTTGCATGAAAAGCGGCAGCAGCAGCGTGCTGCCCAATAAAGCAAATCCCAGCATGAACATCAGGAGATTGGAAATGCCAAACGTGCGATCGCGGAAAAGATGCAGATCGATGATGGGATCTTTATGTTTCCACTCCCAGTAGATTACAAAGATCAATGACGCCGCGGCGATGATGGTAAGTGCCAAAATAAAGTGCGATGCGAACCAATCATCGCGCTGGCCCTTGTCGAGTACGACTTGCAACGTTCCGAGGCCCAAGGCTACAAAGCTCAGTCCGACGTAGTCGATGGTGGTTTCCTTAAGCTTGCGGCGCTTGAAATAAGGTGGGTCTTGAATGAGCCGTGTGGTAAGCAGAATGGAGATGATGCCGACGGGAATGTTAATGAAGAAAATCCAGCGCCAAGTAAAATTATCGGTAATCCACCCGCCGAGCGTGGGACCAATCGCAGGAGCTGTGACCACGGCGACGCCGTAGACGGCAAAAGCCATGCCCCGCTTCGCCGGCGGAAAAGTATCGGCGAGGATGGCCTGCTCGCTGGGCTGCAAACCGCCGCCTCCGGCACCCTGCAGCACGCGGCAAATGATCAGCGTTGCCAGATTCGGGGCTAAGCCACACAGGAAAGAGCTGATGGTGAACAGGGCCACGCAGCTCATGTAGAAATTCTTGCGGCCCATGATCGACGACAGCCATCCGCTCAAGGGAAGCACGATGGCGTTGGAAACAAGGTAGGAAGTCAGAATCCAGGTGCTCTCATCCTGCCCGGCGGAGAGTCCACCCGCGATGTGAGGTAATGCGACGTTAGCGATAGAAGTGTCGAGCACCTCCATGAAAGTCGCCAGCGTTACGGTGATCGCAATGATCCACGGATTTACTGCAGGACGCCAGATGTCAGCGTTTTCAAGGGGCGGTGCGGCAGCACTCATTGCCGGATCCACACCTTCGGTTCCACCGACATGCCGGGGCGCAGCAACTGATCTTTGTTTTCGCCAGGATCGAGCACGATTTTAACCGGGATGCGCTGCACGACCTTCACATAGTTGCCCGTCGCGTTCTCCGGGGGCAATAGACTAAAGCGGGCGCCGCTTGCGCCAGCGATGCTGTTCACCTTGCCGTTATATTTTCTACCGTAGGCATCCACTTCAATGGTGACAGGTTGGCCAACCTTCATATAGCGGAGCTGAGTCTCTTTAAAATTGGCGGTAATCCAGACATCGTTGAGTGGGATCACCTTCATCAACTCCTGGCCGGGAGCCACGTTCTGCCCTACATCGACGGTGCGATCGCTGACGATACCGGCGACGGGAGAAGTAATCTTTGTGTATTGCAGGTTCAGTTGTGCCTGATCGAGAGCGGCCTTCTTTTGTAACACTTGCGCCTCGGCCGATGCGGCGCGGGAGCGGCTGATCTGCATCTGTCTGGGTGCGGTCTGGGCATAGCTATAATTGGCCTCCGCCTGCACCAGTTTCCCTTGCGCTTGCGTTACCTGCGACTGAGCGGCATCGGCCAGGGCGCGGGCCGAATCGACGGCAGCGGCGCTGGCTCTGGCGGATGCTACCGCTTGATCGTACTGCTGTTGCGAAATCTCCTGCTTGTCGACCAGTTGGTGGTAACGTCCCAGATCATTTTGCGCTTTCACATCGTTCGCTTCGGCTTGAGCGAGTTGTGCCTTGGCTGATGCAAACTGCTGCCTGGCGGCGGAGATTCCAGCCCGCGCGCTTGCTACGTCCGCCTCGGTGGCGGAGACCTGGCTGGTCGTGTTCACGGAGGTGATTGGAACGTTCACGCCGGCAGCGGCAGCGGCAGCCTGCGCATCCTCGAAGTCAGCACGCGCCTTGTCGTAGGCAACCTGATAATCGGCTGGATCCAGTTCGACCAAGACTGTTCCAGGCTGCACATACTGATAATCCTGAACCGCCAGCTTGGTCACGTGTCCGGTAATACGGGCGCTGATGGAGTTGATATAGCCATCAACTTGAGCATCATCCGTATCCTCATAACTCGTGACGTAGCGGTAGACGAAGAATCCAACCACTAAGAGAACGACGATTCCAATGATGATGGCGATGCGGAACCCGGGGCTGGCAGTGCGTGCAGGGCGGCGGAAGTCCCGCTCCGTGGAGGGCAGCGGCTTGTTGCGCGATTCGCTCTGATCCGGCTGGGTGTCTGGAGGGTTTTGCGTGGGGCTTTGCGTCGTCGGTTCCATAGTCGTCGGTTCCATAGATATCGATAGATGTCGATTAGTGCTGGCCTTTCAAATACCTTTCCACTCCTTGTTCAGCATCGCCGATGGCGCGAGCCAGCTCCACCTTGGCCAGGTTGTGCGCGTACAAGCTCTCGATATAACTCTCATGGGCGGCGGCGACAGCCTCCTGCGCCTGAACTACTTCCAGATTATCGGTAACACCCGCAGTGAAGCGGTCGCGCGACTGGGTGAGCGTTTGCTCCGCCAGATCGACAGAGCTGCGGGCGACCTCGACCTGATCCGCCGCGGAGTTCAAATCAAGCAGTGCGCTGCGAACTTCATAATCGATGCGGCCGCGAAGATCACCCAGCTGCGAACGAGCCTGCTTCAATTGCGAGTCAGCTTCCAACAGATCGCTGTGGACTTTTCCTCCAGCGAAGATGGGGATATTGACTCCTCCGTTCACCTGCCAGGTTCCATTTGACTGGGCCGGGGTTACGCCGATGTCGCCATAGTTGGCGTCGAGGCCCACTGTCGGATAGCGACCCGCTGCCGCGGCACGGTGTGCCAACTCCGCAGCCCGCACCTGCGCCTGTGCAGCCTGATAGTCGGACCGAGAGGTATAAGCCCGCTGCAAATACACATCGATTGGCAAAGGAGTCAAAGCCTGGTATGGAGCTTTCTCAGTTAAGACAAACTCCTGGCCCGACGGCAAGCCAATGATGCGGGCCAGCGACAGCTTTTGCTTGGCGAAATCGTTTCGCGCCGCGATCAGCTGCTGCTGCCGGGTTTGCAATTCAACCTGAGAGCGCAAGGCATCGATGGCCGGAGTGAGACCAGCTTTCTGTTGATCGGCGGCCTTGTGATACAACGCCTGCGCATTGCTGACCTGAGCATCGGCGGTTTCGATGCGAGCGGCACTGGCAATGGCCAGTAAATAAGCGTTTCCCACGGCCAGAACGACGAGTTCTCTTGCGTCTTTGTAGCTGTACTTCGCGGACTTCAAGCGCTCCGACGCAGCACGCTCCTGCTCAATATCCCTGAAATTGAAAATGGATTGACTTACGTTTGCGCGCGCATCGAAATAGTTGAAGGGACCGATTACACGCGGAAGCGGAAAAGGGAAAAGATTGCCTTTAAAGCCCAAGGCAGTCAGGCTTTGAGTTTGAACATCTTCTTGCAAGTGAGCTTCGAGGTCGGGCAACAGGTTGCTGAGTTCCTTCCATCTTTCTCCCCGCGCCGTAATGGCTTGGTCGCCGGAGAGAAGAAGGCCAAGGTTGTTGCGCAATCCGCGGTCGATGGCATCCTGAAAACTGAGTTGCAAGACTTCCGCGCTCGCTGTGCCCTCGGGCTGGCTGCCAGTGAAAGGACTCTGCGATCCCGGCAGGGAGATAGAGGGTGATGGCATAGAAGTTTGACCCATCAGGCTAGGTACCAAAAATAGTGGAGCCAGCATCCACGCGAAAAATCTGCGATTTGAGTGAAGTGCGCGACGATCCATTTCCAGATCTGAAAAGAGTCCCATTATAGAGTTTTCGAGACGCCCCTAATCATTGCATGCGCTACAACATAACGCCTTGGTATTGATTCGCTTATGGTTCCACGGGATGCAAAAGCTGAAGTCAGGAACAGTCTAATATAGTGCACCCTTCCGCCCGTCACGCTTGGATGCGACGAGAGTTCTTGAGGTAAAGCAAATCAACATTAAATTCGCGCCCGGCTGGAACCCGCTACTTTCGGCACTTGGACCTGCCGCCAATCCGCAATAGAGTTTAAGAGGTATTGCCATGCGCAGCATTCCCACTTGGTTCATCGCAACGGTAGTGTGTGCCGCGATGGCAACGACTATTGCAGCGCAAACCCGCGGCGCTCTGAACCGGAAAATAATCACCAAGGTTGCGCCAGTTTATCCGGAGCTGGCAAAACACATGAATATTGGCGGGACAGTCAAGGTGGAAGTGGTGATTCGTCCCAACGGCAGTGTTAAGTCTACGAAGATCGTAGGAGGAAATCCGGTGCTGCTGGACTCCGCCAAAGAGGCAGTTCTCAAGTGGAAGTTTGCATCCTCATCAGAAGAAACTACCGGGATTGTTGAAGTTTCGTTTGAATCGCACTAGATCCGTTTCGGATGACTTAGGTAATCTTGTCGAGCGGTGACGCGTGGTTCAACCTGAACACGCAGGTGGCTCGTCAACGCGCCGGTTTTCCAGAACGGCTGATTCGTCAACCTGGTTCCCCAATTAAGATCTCAATGAATTTTTATGAGTAATCCGAAGTCGAGCACGGCGGCGACGGACTGGACTGGCTTACTCGCCGATCCCGACCTCGCCCGTAACCTGGGAAAGCTGCTGCAGATTTACCGCGACGCGCCGCCTGAGAAGCGAGAGCAGGCTCTGCTGGCCGCCATGCGCGAAATCAAACAGGCTTCGCGGGAGCCGGCCGCTTCGGCGCAAGGAACAGCCGCAAACCAGCAATCATTGCCCGCGGCTGCATCGGCCGTACCGCCGTTTGAACCTGACGTTTTCAGCACCAACTGGGCGCAGGATCGCCGCCGCCATCCCAGAATCAGATGCTTTGTCGCGGTGGAACTGAGAGTCGATGGATCAGGCGCTCCCATCTGGGGGAACCTTTCGAACACCGGCATGGGCGGCTGCCAGGTGGAAACTGCGGCTCAAGTCAGCGGAGGCTCCAAGGTGGAAATTGGGCTTTGGGTGGCCAGCGGCAAGATCTGGGTGAAAGGCTTAGCCTTGAATGGCGTGGTCACTCGCAGCGCTCCAGCTGCGGGGGTGCGCATCCGCTTCGAAGGGATGGATGCCGTCGAAAAGGAAAATCTCCGGCAGTTTCTTAAATATGTTCAGGAAACTGCGCGGGCTTCGACTAGTGAAAGCAGCTATCTGCAGTTGCTGAAATAGCTTAATTCTCTTCTGCATGCGCCTCTAGCTTTAGTCCTCGTTCTCCCCGTTTTTCACAAACCAGCCGACATTGTTCCGCAGGAAATTGATACACTCAGTGCGTATCTGAAACCCTTTGCTGTCCTCAGAACTCTAATAATATTGACCAGCGTAATAAGCAATAGGAACAGACCAGCATAGGTTGTCCCTGAGAGGAGTTCGCATCGCATGGTAGCCAGCGAACAGGCGGTGGTGACCGGGAAGCAACTGGATACACTCTCCATCAACACAATCCGCACTTTAGCGATCGACGCGGTTCAACAGGCTAATAGCGGGCATCCTGGCGCTCCTATGGGTTTAGCGCCGGTGGCTTATTGCCTGTGGCAGGAATTTCTGCGCTACGATCCAGCCGATCCTACATGGTTAAACCGCGACCGCTTTGTTCTGTCGAACGGGCACGCGTCCATGCTGCTCTACGCCCTGCTTTATCTGGCGGGCGTGCGCGAAGTTGACGAGAACAATCAGGTGTTAAAAGAACTCGCGGTTCCGCTGGAGGAGATTAAGCGCTTCCGGCAGCTTGGGAGCAGGACGCCGGGGCATCCTGAATCGCACGTCACCACTGGGGTTGAGACAACTACGGGGCCGCTCGGCCAGGGTGTGGGAAATAGTGTAGGAATGGCGATCGCCAGCAAATGGCTGGCAGCGAATTACAACCGGCCTGACTTCGAGATTTTTGATTTCAATGTGTACGCCATGTGCTCCGATGGCGACCTGATGGAAGGCATAGGCGGTGAAGCCGCATCTTTGGCGGGCCATCTGAAGCTTTCGAATCTTTGTTGGATTTACGATCACAATCATGTGACGCTGGACGGTCCGGCAAGTTGGTCATTCAGCGAAGATGTGGCCACGCGCTTCATCGGATACGAATGGAATGTGACCCGGGTCACTGACGCCAACGATCTGGAGATGCTGGCCCGGGCCTTTGAAGTTTTCCTGGATACGAAAGATCGTCCGACGCTAATCATCGTCGACAGTCACATTGGCTACGGATCGCCGCACAAGCAGGACACCAATGCAGCTCATGGAGAGCCGCTCGGCGAAGAAGAAGTTCGGCTGACAAAGAAATTTTATGGGTGGCCGGAAGATGCCAAATTTCTGGTGCCGGAAGGCGTGCGCGAGCACTTTCAGGATGGCATCGGAAAGCGCGGACGTGACCTGCGGGCTCAGTGGACAAAACTTTTTGCGGGCTACAAAGAGAAATATCCGGAGTTGGCAGATCAACTGCATCGTATGCAGCGCCGCGAACTTCCCGAGGGCTGGGAGAAAAATCTGCCGACGTTTCCGGCTGATCCGAAAGGAATTGCAACCCGCGAGAGTTCGGGAAAAGTTCTGAACGTGTTGGCGCAAAATATTCCCTGGCTGATCGGCGGCTCGGCCGACCTGGCTACCTCGAATAAGACCACTCTGAAGTTTGAAGGCGCCGGTGATTTTGAAGCGGGCAGCTATGCGGGGCGCAATCTGCATTTCGGCGTGCGCGAGCATGCCATGGCGGCGAGTGTGAACGGTCTGGTCGTCTCTGGAATCCGCGCGTTTGGTGCAACTTTCTTCAACTTCAGCGACTACATGCGGGCCAGCATCCGGCTGGCCGCGCTTATGGAAATTCCTTCCATTTTCATTTTCACGCACGACTCGATTGGAGTAGGAGAAGATGGTCCTACTCATCAACCGATCGAACAACTGGCCTCGCTGCGAGCGATGCCGAATTTGATTGTGCTTCGTCCGGGAGATGCGAATGAGGTAACCGAAGCCTGGAAGATCATCGCGCAACTGCAACACCAGCCGGTTGCGCTGGTGCTGACACGGCAAAATCTGCCAACTCTGGACCGTACGAAATATGCCGCGGCGTCGGGGACAGCAAAAGGAGGTTACATCCTGGCCGATGCGCCCGGCGGCAAACCGGATGTGATTCTGATTGGAACGGGCAGCGAGGTTTCTTTGTGCATCGAGGCCTACGAAAAACTTAAGACCGAGGGCATTCAGGCACGAGTAGTGAGTATGCCGGCGTGGAAGATTTTCGATCGTCAAGACAGGGCTTACAAAGAGAGCGTTCTGCCGCCCTCAGTCACCGCGCGAGTCTCGGTGGAGATGGCGGCTACTTTTGGCTGGGAGCATTATGTTGGCTTGAAGGGACAAATGATCGGCATGCATCGCTTTGGAGCTTCGGCGCCGTTGAAGGATTTGCTGAAGTTTTTTGGTTTCACCACAGATGCAGTGGTGGCTGCGGCGCACAAAGCAATCGCGGAAAAATAGCCGCGATTTTTCCGCTTCAACCGCACTTTGATTCTGAGAATTTTTATCGAATAACGGACGTCCGCCGTCAGTTCAAGGAGAAATCATTATGCAGTCCACGGAAGTTCTGGAAAGCGCGAAAGTCTCGAATCCCCTCAAAGCCTTGCTCGAGTACGGGCAGTCCATGTGGCTCGACTACATACGGCGCGACTTGATCACAAGCGGGAAACTGAAAACCATGATTGATGTAGATGGATTGCGGGGCATGACTTCGAATCCGTCGATTTTTGAGAAGGCCATCGCCGACAGTAACCTGTACGACGACATGTTGCAATCGCTGGCCTCGCAGCCTGATCTGAATGCGACCTCGCGGTATGAGCAGATCGCAATCCGCGACATTCAGGGCGCCGCCGACATTCTCAAGCCGGTGTACGAGAGCTCAAAGTTCCGCGATGGATACGTCAGCCTGGAAGTTTCTCCGCTACTCGCTCTGAAGACGGAGGAGACGATCGCCGAAGGCCGCCGCTTGTGGAAGGCGGTGAATCGCGAGAACGTGATGATCAAAGTGCCGGGCACGGCGGAAGGTCTGCCGGCAATTCGCCAGCTGATTAGCGAAGGCATCAACATCAATGTGACTTTGTTGTTCGCGCAGGAAGTCTACGAGAAAGTCGCGGAGGCTTATATTGCCGGGCTCGAGGATCTGGCGAAGCGCGGTGGAAATCTAAAGAAGATGGCAGGAGTGGCCAGCTTTTTCATCAGTCGTATCGACACCCTTGTGGATTCGCTGATCGAAGAGAAATTGAAAACCACCAAGGATGCGCAGCAGCAGGCACTCCTGAAAAGCTTGCTGGGAAAAGTTGCGATTGCCAATGGAAAGCTGACTTATCAGCGCTACCAGAAGATCTTCAGCGGGGCGCGGTGGGAGGCGCTGGCGGCCAAGGGGGCGCAGACCCAGCGCGTGCTGTGGGCCAGCACCAGCACGAAGAATCCTGCTTATCGTGATGTCATGTACGTTGAGGAATTGATCGGGCCGGATACTGTGGATACGATGCCTCCGGCAACAGTGGACGCCTTCCGCGATCACGGTCGAGTGCGCAACAGCCTTACTGAGGACGTGCCCGCCGCTCAGAAGGTGATGAATGACCTCGAAAAGGCCGGCATCTCGATCAAAGAGGTGACCACGAAACTGACCACGGACGGAGTGAAGCTGTTTGCTGATGCTTTTCACAAGTTGCTGGATGCGGTGGAAAAAAGCGTTCAGCAAAAAGGGAAGACTGCTTGAGCCGGCTGAAATCTGCGCGGCAGAATCTCTTGCAGCTTCGGTAAAACAGCCACCCGGGAAATGGCAGTCGAACGGATTGACTACACGGGGCGCTGCCGTGGCGAAAACGCGCGCATGGTTTCGCAGTACCGGCAGGATGCCGGCGCTACTTTCTTTTCCATTCTGACGTCCAGGAGCTGAGCGATGCAGCTAGGTATGGTCGGTCTGGGCCGCATGGGGTCGAACATGACTCGACGCCTGATGCGCTCCGGGCACAAGCTTGTAGTTTCGGATCTGAGCGCGGAGGCGGTGAAAAAACTTGCGGACGAAGGTGCGAGTGGATCGTCTTCGCTGGAAGACCTGGTGGCAAAGCTCACTCCGCCACGCGCGGTATGGGTGATGGTGCCATCCGGCGCTCCGACCGAACAGACGGTGCAAAAACTAGCGCAGCACATGCAGGCCGGCGACGTCATCATCGATGGCGGAAACTCTTACTTCAAGGATGATGTGCGCCGGGCCGGCGAACTGAAAGGCAAGGGCATTCACTACGTCGATGTCGGAACCAGCGGTGGTGTCTGGGGTATTGATCGCGGTTATTGCATGATGATTGGAGGACCGAACGAAGCTGTAGAGCGGCTCGATCCCATCTTCAAAACTCTGGCGCCCGGGAAAGGCGATATTCCGCGCACACCGGGTCGGGAAAAGCTTGGCGGGACAGCGGAGGAAGGTTACGTTCATTGCGGTCCTTCGGGTTCGGGGCACTTCGTGAAAATGGTGCACAACGGCATCGAATATGGACTCATGCAGGCCTACGCCGAGGGCTTTGACATCTTCAAGAACGCCACCAGCAAGGAATTGCCGGAGAATATTCGATACGATCTGAATCTGCCCGACATCGCTGAGGTTTGGCGCAGGGGAAGCGTCGTCAGTTCGTGGCTGCTCGATCTTACAGCGATGGCTTTAGCCGAGAGCCCGACGCTCGCCGAATACGAAGGTTACGTGCAGGATTCCGGCGAGGGGCGGTGGACGATCCAGGCAGCCGTTGAAGAGGCGGTTCCAGCGGATGTGTTGACGGCAGCGTTGTATGTTCGCTTCCGATCGCGGCAGCAACATACCTTCGCTGAGAAAATGCTTTCTGCCATGCGGCAGAAATTCGGTGGGCATGTGGAAGGCGGCGAAGGCGGGGGCGGGGCCGCGACCAATACTAAGAAAACGGCTTAAAGCTACAGCACGAGTTTTGAGGATCTTATGACGGCTCAATTGGCGGAAAAACCTACTGCGGCAGTGCCGCGCGTTGGCAAACAGGGCGATCCATGTGTGATGGTGATCTTCGGCGCAGCCGGTGATCTCACCGCTCGCATGTTGATTCCTGCGCTCTACAACCTCGCGCGCGCGGACTTGCTGTCGAAGGAGTTTGCGGTGCTGGGCGTGGCCCGGGCGCACATGTCAGATGAGGATTTCCGCAAGCGGATTCTGGAAGATGTGAAACAGTATTGCGGCGATTGCGTGGAGGACTCGCTTTGGGAGAGTTTCTCCCGCCGCTTCTATTATTTTGCCGGAGACTTCAATGACGAGAAGCTTTTTCCCAAGGTGAAAGATCAACTGGAGAAGATCGACCGCGATCACTCCACCCATCAGAATTTTTTCTATTACCTGGCGACGGCTCCAAACTACTTCGGTCCTATCGTGGAGAAGTTGGCGGCCAACGGACTATTGGATCAGAGCGACGGACACTGGCGCCGAGTCATTATCGAAAAGCCGTTCGGTCACGATCTGGAATCGGCGAAGATTCTGAATCAGCAGATCCTCAAGGTGGCTGACGAAAAGCAGATCTACCGGATCGACCATTATCTGGGCAAGGAAACCGTTCAGAACATTATGGCTTTCCGTTTCGCCAACGGAATCTTCGAACCGGTCTGGAACCGCCGTTATATCGATCACGTACAGATTTCCGTAGCCGAAACGGTTGGCGTGGAGGGTCGCGGCAGCTACTTCGACCACGCCGGTTCGCTGCGCGACATGGTGCCCAACCACATCATGCAACTGATCAGCCTCACGACGATGGAGCCGCCGATTTCGTTCGACGCAAATGCGGTGCGCGACGAGCAGGCAAAGATATTGCATGCGATCCAGCCCATGAGCGATGAGGAAGTTCTGACTCGGGCGGTGCGCGGGCAGTATGGCGAAGGAATGGTCGATGGAAAACGGGTTCCAGCCTACCGCAATGAAGAAGATGTGCCACCCGATTCACGGACCGAGACTTACGTTGCTATGAAGCTGCTGATCGATAACTGGCGATGGGCGGACGTTCCTTTCTATCTTCGCACTGGAAAACGCATGCCGGCTCGCAATACTCATATCGTCATCCAGTTCCGGCGCGCTCCGTTCGTATTGTTCCGTGACACTTCGGTGGAACATCTCATGCCCAACCAGTTGGTGTTGCACATCCAACCGGAAGAAGGGATCTCCCTGCAGTTCGCCGCGAAAGTACCAGGCCCGGTGATGCGCCTGGGAACGGTGGACATGAATTTCGAGTATCAGCAGTACTTTGGAAAACAGCCCAGCACAGGTTATGAACGCCTGCTGCACGATTGCATGATCGGTGACCAGACGCTGTTTCAGCGCGCCGATATGGTGGAGGCAGGCTGGACCGTGGTAAATCCGGTCCTCGATCTTTGGAAGGCGCTGCCGCCGCGCAACTTTCCCAATTACGCGGCAGGCACCTGGGGACCGAAAGAAGGTGACGAATTGTTGGAGCGCGACGGGCGGCGCTGGAGGAACTTCGAGAAATGATCCTGGCCGGCGATATCGGAGGAACCAACGCTCGTCTGGCCTATTTTCAAACCCAGAACGGCAATCTGCGGCTGATCTCGGAGAGTATATATCCCAGTTCTGAGTACAACGAATTGGGAGAGATCGTCTCCAAATTTCTTAAGGAGACGGGCGCCCGGCCTGAGGCCGCCTGCTTCGGAATCGCCGGACCAGTGCACAATGGTCGCGTCGAGACCTCAAATCTGCCCTGGGTGATTGAGCAGTCCCGCCTGGCACAACAGATTCAACTTCCCGCCACTCTCCTGATCAACGATCTCGAGGCCAGCGCGTGGGGCATTGGCGCGCTCAACCCGCAAGACCTCACACCGTTGAATCAGGTAAGCCTGGCCATCGGAAATCAAGCGGTGATTGCTCCCGGAACTGGTTTGGGTGAAGCCGGACTCTTCTGGGACGGAACGCAGCATCAGGTTTTTGCCTGCGAAGGCGGGCACGCGGATTTCGCGCCGCAAGGCGATTTGCAGATCGACCTCTTGCGCTTTCTGGCGGTTCGCTTTGGCCATGTAAGTTATGAGCGCGTCCTCTCCGGGCCCGGGCTGGTGAATGTTTATGAATTTCTGCGCAGCAAAGATAGCAGCAGCGAACCTGCGGGCTTTGCGGCGCAAATTGCTGGAGGAAGTGCAGCGGCCGCCATTTCCCATGCCGCACTAGCCGGGACCAATCCTTTAGCCGTTGCTGCGCTCGATCTCTGGATATCGGTTTATGGAGCGGAGGCTGGAAACCTGGCACTGAAGACGATGGCGACGGGAGGGATTTTTCTCGGCGGCGGAATCTCGCCCAAGATCCTTCCCAAGCTCATGGGGCCAGCTTTCATGAAGGCTTTTCTGGAGAAGGGGAGACTGCGCCCGCTGCTGGAAGGCATTCCGGTGCAGGTTATCACCAATGACAAGGCTGGCTTACTGGGCGCGGCCCGATGCGCGGCAACGAAATCCAATGCAGTTCTGGCGGGCGCGTCGTGAGTGCGTCTGTCGAGGTTCGCAGGCTGACCACGCCGCAGGATCTTTTTCAAGCCGCCGCGGAGGAAGTGATCCGTTCCGCTACCGATGCTATTGCGCAGCGCGGACGCTTCACGATCGCCCTTTCCGGCGGTTCAACTCCGAAAAGTCTCTACAATCTGATCGCGGCCAATGCCAGCGCCAGTCTCCCGTGGGAGAAGATATTTTTCTTCTGGAGCGACGAGCGCCATGTTCCTCCCACTGACGCGGAAAGCAATTACCGCATGGCACAGGAAACCCTTCTGTCGAAGGTTCCGGTGCCGGCCGGGAATATCTTTCGCGTCTGTACCGAGAATCCAGACGCTGCCGCAGTGGCCGCAGCCTATGACGAGACCTTGCGAAATTTTTTCGCCGCGCAGCCGGGAGAATTTCCCCGCTTCGACCTCATCCTGCTGGGCATGGGGCCGGATGGGCACTGTGCCTCCCTGTTTCCGGAGACCGCCGCGTTGCAGGAGAAATCGCGCCTGGTGGTAGCGAACTGGGTGGAGAAATTCAAAACCTTCCGCATCACGTTTACCCTGCCGCTGCTGAACGCAGCGCGGGAGGTAATGTTCCTGGTCAGCGGAACTGATAAGGCAACGGTTTTGCGTGAGGTTTTGGAAGGAAAAGCCCCGGGCGAGAAATTTCCCTCGAAACTGGTAAAGCCGACCGATGGCAAGCTGATCTGGTTCGTGGATCGAGCCGCAGCCAGTGAATTGTCTACGCCTGCCTAAGCAACCTGCGGATTGCAGCCTCCTATGCGCGCCAGCCGCTGATTTCCTTTAGACCTTTACCCCGGGCATGTTCAAAGAGCCGCACCCGATGGCGGGAGTGCTCGAACTCGTGGATATCGGCCCATACCTCGGCTCGCCAGCTTTTATCGTGGGTTGCGGAAGCTCCACAGGTGGCACAACGAGTGTGCAGACTGACCGTCGAAGAGGTACTGACGCTCGCGCCGGGCAATTCCAGAAAGATGCAGCGAACTTCCTGGATTTCTTCGTTTTCATCGAGTAAGTGCTCATAACGCAACAAATAGCTGAATCCCAGCTTTTGGGCCTCGACTTCGGCCTCATCCCGGGTGTGAAAAGGGCCGTATTCTGCCCGCAGTTGCTCGGTAGAATCGCAAGCCATCCAGAAAATCTCTTTGTATGCCATGCCATCGCGCCTGGAATCGAAAACCCCGCCAATGTTCTTGCGCTTCGCTTAGGGTCGAGGCTACCTATGCAATTTAGAGGCCGACCACAGAAGTCGGCGATCCATCTATTTCAATAGGTTACGAGTTCGTCGTTCCGCTCCCGGGCAAGCAGAAGAAACCTTTTGCAGAAAACAGCCTGCGTCCTGGGAGAGAGATCGCTAGTGGCAGGTACGAGACCGAAAGATGAACGCCGTTGCTCGTGACGGCGCTTCGTCACATCGCCCCTCAGCGTCTGGGCAGCAAGGTGGTTGAGACCCTGCCTAAACCGCTGCGGCCCGACCCGCGGAGAAGCTCGGGCGATCCTCCGCCAGCCAGTCCTTTCCGCCATGGCTAGCGACGTACATCGCAAGCTCCAGCCGGCTCCAAACTCCCAGCTTGTCGAAGGTGCTTCGCAGATGATTCTTAATCACCTGCTCGGTGGTGCCCAGTAGCTTGCCTATCTCACGGTTCGTGAGCCCTTGCCACACCAGGTCGGCCACTTGAATTTCCTTTGTCGTCAGACGCTCCCGGGGCATCATTGAATCACCTCCCGATTTTCGAAAGCTGCAATCGCCAGCTTCACCCGCTTGCGCCCGTCGCGGATTCCCGCCCGAAGAAAGAGGGTTCGCAGATGCTGCTTTACGGTGCGTGGACTAATGCTCAACTGGCCTGCGATTTCCTTGTTGCTGCATCCCTGCACCAGCAGGTTGAGCACCTGCTGGTCTCTCGGCGTGACCTTGATTCCATTAAGATCCATCATGAAGTTCCTCCCTGATCAGTTTTCGATCTTCTCGACCATGCTGTCACTCTCGCTATTGCATCTGTTTCGCCAAACTTTCGCTTACCGTTTGCCTCGGACCTAGGTCCAACGGCCACCTACACTTAGGGATAAAGACCTCAGCTCGCGAAAAAGATTTGGAACGCCGGGTTAGTCTCTAACGTTCCAGATTGGGAAGGGACGCCGGATTTTGCAGCTGAAACTGGTCTGTCCCCAATCGCCTGGACTGGAAGTCAGCAACTTCCAAGGGGATATCGAATTGACGCCGCATTCGATGTGACCGATTACTTTCATACATTTACGAAGGTTGGGTGGCCGACGATTTACCGCGAAGGTTACCCGTGAAGAACGAAGCTTTGCTTTAGCAGAAGACAAAGAAGGTTTCCCAAGATGGGCCAAGCGCTCCCGCACCGCTTCAACTCAGAGCGCATTGCTCGGTGATGCCGATGCTTTTGCACAGCCCTTCTCAACCGGTCTTCACCCAGTTATGCGCCATCGAAACCGCACACCCGTCTCCCGCATGTTGTAAGCTACCACTGAGCCCAGACGCCATTCTGACAGGTCAACTCGACGTACACCCAAAAAGATCTATGCAAAACGTACGAATTCATCATGGCTCGACAAGGGCTCAAGTCGTTGAGAAAGCGCCGCTTGCATATTTTCCGCGCTGCGTTTGTAGGGCTGCTAGCAAACGGCGAAACGCCGTCCTAGGCATATTCCTTTTCCTGGTCACCGTTGCTCCTGCCTTCGCCCAAGGGGGACCTCCCTACTACACCAACGATCCGGGTACACCGGGCAATCTGAATTGGGAAATCAATCTCGGCTACATGCCTTTCCTCTACAGCGATCAGTCGGTTACGCACACCCCGGACGTGGATATCAATTTCGGCATTGGCGATCGCATCCAGCTGACATACGAGAATGCCTGGCTGCGCGTTCAGAGTCCTTCCTCCCCGGCCAAATACGGCATGGGCCAGTCCAATCCCGGGGTAAAGTGGCGCTTCTACGACAAAGGCGAGTCGGGGCTTGACATTTCTGTCTTCCCGCAGCTCTTCCTGAATAATCCTAACGATGCGGTCCGCCGAGGCGTCACTTCGGCGAGCCAGTCTTTTCTTCTTCCTATCGAATTCTCGAAAAAGATTGGTCCGGTGGATGTGAATTATGAGATGGGCTACCAGTTTGTCCACAAAGGGCCGGATAGCGGATTTCTCGGACTGGTGGTGGGGCGCGACGTCACCAGAAAACTAGAACTCGACATGGAGTTCTACTATCAACATACGTTTCATCCTTCCGTGAACCAGCCCACGATTGACTTTGGCGCCCGTTATAAGCTACATCGTCCGGTTATCCTTCTGCTCATGGCAGGACGCAGTCTGGAAGCCTCGCGCAGCGACCAGTCGTATTTCCTCGGTTATTTCGGTATGCAGTTTTTGCTTCCCCCCAAATCCTATAAGGCGGATCTCCCGGAGAGCACAGAGGGAAATTGATACGGCGTTCACATGCCCGCTTGGCTTCGCGAAGCTAATTACGGCCGTGTTGGCCGCAACGGAGCCGACGCGTTTAATGCGGCAAGGTTTGGTAACGGGATTCCCTTTCTCATGAATTGCACTAGAATCGATTTAGATTTTTCCGGGGCTGCGGGCGTTCCACCAAAAAAAGACCAGTGAGTGACGAAAAGAAAAAATCCGGTCTCGAGGAGCGGACTTTTGGAAAACTTCTGGAAGCTGCCTACCTGCTGCAGGAGCACAATCGGCAAGTGCGCCAGGTGGAGAAAGGCGTCGACGCGGACAAGGAACAGACATTGCAGCCGGAGAAGGACACCGAAAGAACGCTAACGCTGAAGACCGGCAATTCTGCGGAGCAGAGTTCACGGCTTATTCCAGACTACGCCGTAATTCTGGCCGAGATCGTGGAAACACAGCGCCAGATCCAGTTTCGGCACCTTGACGCGGACCAGGCTATGGCGCTGGTTTGCGAAAGTGCAGTTCGCTTTGCCGCCGGCAGTGGCGCGGCCGTGGCAACGCTGGAGGGGAAAACCATTCGCTATCGCGCCTGCATGGGAGCTTCGGCGCCAGCCTTAGGTAGCGAAGTCCCACTGGAGACGGCGCTTTGCGCCAGTTGCGTGCACACAGGTGAGGTTTTGCGGCTGCCGAACCTGAACGGTGCTCCTGCCGTCGATTCCGAGCTGTGCCGCAAGCGCGGGATTCAGTCGCTGATCGCAGTTCCGATCTATCATGATGGCAACACTGCAGGCGCGCTGGAACTTTACTTCGATCGATTGAATGGCTTTGCCGAGCAGGACATTCATACCTGTCAATTGATGGCAGGACTCGTGACCGAAGCGCTTGGCCGGGATGCTGGCCACGCGCTCAGAAAATCCATGGCGGCGGAACGCTCTTCCATGTTGGCCGCGATTGAAAAAATCAAACCCAATCTGGCTGCTTTAGTGAGCGGTCAACCGGGAAGCCGCGCGAGCGAAACGGCTAGCGATAAGAATCCAATGGCTCCCGAGTCAGGAAGCCGATGCAGCCCCGGCCAGAGCCACGGAGAGCGTCGCGTGCTGGAAGTGCGGCAATCTGCTGATCGATGATGAACAATTTTGCGGCAAATGCGGAGCGCCGCGCATAGGCGAGAGTGATTCTTCCACACTGCAGAGCAAACTGGCGTCGGCTCTGCACATGCAACAAGCCAGTCAGGACCTTCCTTTTGCGCCTCTGCCTGAACGCGCCCTCGACTTCACCGAGCCCAGCATAGACCGGCCCGCCAAGGTAGATCCAACTGAAAGTGCCGCCGGGTTTGCCCATGTGTTTTCTCTTCCGCTGCTGCAAGCGCCTGGGCTGAGAGAAGAGCCGGTTCTAGAAGACGAGCAGGTGCTGGAAGAAAATGATTCGCTGACGGCGCCATCCACTGCTGCGAACGAAGCCGAAAAGAGCGGCCCAACACTGGCATCCGAAGAATTGCAGAGCCCGCCGCAGGATCTCGAAAACATTTCCAACACACTTCCCCCGGCGGCTCAGGCAGACGCCCCATGGAGTTCAGCCGCGAAGGCCCGTAGTTTTCTGGAGGCGCTGAGCCAGACACGCACGCCCGGCGCCTTCGCGCGCTTCTGGCGAGCACGGCGCGGGGATTTTTATCTCGCAGTCGCCGTAATTCTGGTTTTGGTCGCCATTTGCTGGGGAATGCTGTCGAACCATTCCGTGCGCGCTACAGACGGGGCGCCCACAGCGGTGGGAAATGCGCTGCGGCGTAAACCGCCGGCGGACGATCTTTCCCTGTTCGACAAACTGCTGATCAATCTAGGATTGGCCGAAGCCCCCGAAGCTCCGGAATACAAGTATCTCGGGAATCCGAGCACGCAGGTGTGGATCGATACTCATACAGCTCTCTACTATTGCCCGGGCTCCGAACTGTATGGAAAAACGCCGAAAGGCAGATTCACCAGCCAGCACGAAGCTCAGTTGGACCAGTTCGAACCCGCGTCCCGCAGAGCATGCGATTGAAGCAAATTACTGGCTCCCGGCAAGGAATTGACAACCTTGTTCGCCGGGAGTGCAATCATAACTATCGCCTTCTTGGGGAGAATAACGGTGGCCCAACCCACAAACGACACTAGAGCCGAAGCTGGCATCTTGCCGGATACGGAATTGAATCCGCTGGTCAATCCCCTCCTCGCGGCGCATATGGGTCGGTGGGCAGAAGTCTACTTCACCAGCCCGCCGGAAAAGCGCGCCCAAGCGGTTTCTGACCTGGTTCGCGAGTTGTCCCTTGAGTCGCCTTCGATGCCACCTGCCCCTGCAACTTCGGCCAGGGAGAATATCTGGCCGAAAGATAAAGATGAAGACGAGATCAAAGAAATTTCATCGCCGGATTCTGGTGCCGTTGCGGAGCGGGCCATGGTCGCCTGCGAATCCTGCGGCCACAAAAATGTCGCACCACAAAGATTCTGCGGTATGTGTGGCACGCCTCTACCATCTTCGATCGAGCCCTTTCAGCCATTTGAAGAACCGGAGCCGATTACGTCCACTGGCTGGCATGAGGCCGGTGCGCAGCCAAGGGATCTTCTGCAGCCAAATCCCGGCTTAGCGACTACGATTGTGCCAGTGCCGGACCGCTACGCGACTCCGAACCCGCCGTGGCCACCGCCGCCAGAAAACACTCCGGCGGAATTCAGCATGCTTTCCGAATATCAGTCGGAGCCTGCTCGACATCCGTACAGAATTTATGCGGGATTATTTGTGGCGATTGTGCTGGGCTTGCTGGTTTATGTGGCCTGGCGAAACAACTCGGCATTTTGGAGTAGCGGAACCGCGCCAGCCCCGCTTCCACAAGCTGTTCCGGAAGCGAAGTCCGAAGCCCCCGCGGCTGCGGACGCGCCAGCGGCGACCGGCACACAGCCTAATGCCACGAGTAGCAACACGCCGGCGAATGCCCCGATCCATTCCGCTGCGCCAAGTCAGGATCGAGCTGCGGTTTCTCCTGGGAATGATGGGAGGTTTCAGGGTAGAAGTTCCCCGGTGCCGGCGAAAGCCCGCCCCGCTCCTGCGGTGGCCACAGCCTCGGCGAATCCCGCCGCAGATCTGCCGGGACAGAGCGGGGCAGAAGAACTAGCTCTCGCAAAAAGGTACTTGAATGCCGGTCCGGGTACGGCTCGGGATAGTCATCAAGCCGCGATGCTGTTGTGGAAGGCGGTGGCCAAGCAGAACTTGACCGCAACTTTACTCTTATCCGACTTATACCTTCGGGGAGACGGAGTATCAAAAAGTTGCGATCAAGCTCGCTTGTTGTTGGACGCTGCCGCCCGAAAGGGAGCAGGCGCTGCTGCTGAACGATTGCGTAACCTGCAGGCATTCGGTTGCCGCTAGCCCGGTCAACCGACACCCAGTTCTCAGGCAATTGCCGACGGAAATCCGGCGCCTGGCCTGCGCGATTCATACCACAACGCCAGCTCTACCCGGTTCCAGAGGCCAAGCTTGTCATAAATAACACGCAGATAATTCTTCACTACGTGTTCGGTTGTGCCGATGGCATCGGCCACGTCGCGATTCTTCAAGCCCTGGGCGACTAGTTCGATGACACGGTGCTCTCGCTCGCTCGGGATGCGGTTTCCGTAGCGTTCGTATGGGAACATGACTGCCTCCGATATAAGAGTGTTGCGAGTTTTACTCGCTTGATTCCGTCGGTAATTCCGAAACGAAGAAAAAGGCGGTTGAAGTGGGCCTTCACCGTTCTACGAGCCATTTTGAGCTGTTTGGCGATTTCGGCGTTATCGCAGCCTTGCAACAACAGTTCGACAATTTGCTTTTCGCGCGGTCCTAGGCGAACGGACTGCTCGCTCATCACTTTTCCTGCCCCCTGGTCTAAATAGTTCCGGCAACACTGCACAGCTTGGATTTGCATATTTCCTAGCATCTACCATGCCACTTTGGCGTCGGGAGGGATGTGATTAATGACCAGCCATTCCCACAGGCATGGGTTTTCCATCTGGACGGAGCGCAAAATGCGAGGCAGAGGCCGATCCATTCACTCGCATCATTTCGTTGAATGATCCAAAATTGCGCGCGAACAGCGGTCTAAACGCACCTCAGGCTGCATTCTGCGTAGCGCGAGCAGCAAGGCATAGCTCAACGATGGATCTGGCTGGCTGGGCTCCAATTTGCGGAGGTTTAAATCTTTTTTATCTGGATGTGGAGATTTTCCTCAGCCCTTGTCTGAGGTCTAAGGTGAATACCCTAGGAGTAAACTACAGTATACTACTGATACACCCTGAAGATTTTACATCTTCCGATGGAAAGACAACCTTAGGGACCGCGATTGCACGTGAGCCACCAAATTTCGCGCTCCCGTGATAATTTCCAGGAATTTTCTCCAATTGCGTAACGCTGAACCTTGACAAAGGCCAGAGTGCACATTTTGCAATTCGCTCAATCCTTTTCCATTACACTAGCTGTTCAAAGCAATGAAACTTTCCGTCATCATGCCGGTGTATAACGAACGTGCCACGCTGCGGCAGGTGGTGGAGAGAGTGCTTTCGGTGGCGCTTGATATCGAATTGATTTGCGTGGACGATGGGTCGAGCGACGGCTCGCGCGAGATACTCGCGGAGTTGCAGGTGAACCATCCAGAGGTTCGAGTACTGCTGCAGCCTCGGAATATGGGCAAAGGCGCGGCTCTGCACCGCGGCATTCAGGAAGCCACGGGCGATTTCCTCGTCATCCAGGACGCCGATCTGGAGTACGATCCCGGGGAATACACGGTCTTGCTGGAGCCGTTGTTGGAAGACCGCGCTGACGTGGTTTACGGCTCACGATTTCTTTCCGCCCGGCCGCATCGCGTACTTTACTTCTGGCACTCGGTCGGCAACTGGATTCTCACCCTGCTCTCCAACGCGCTCACCAACATTAACCTCAGCGATATGGAAACCTGTTACAAAGCCTTTCGACGCGAGGTGATCCAGTCAATCCCTTTGGAGGAAAAACGCTTCGGCTTCGAGCCCGAGATCACGGTGAAGATTGCGAAACGGAAACTGCGTATTTATGAAGTCGGCATCAGCTACTGGGGCCGTACCTATGAAGAAGGCAAGAAGATTCAGTGGAAGGATGGCGTGCGCGCACTCTGGTGCCTGGTGAAATACTCCATCACCGAACCTGCGGTTCGACCTGACCAAGCCCTAGCGGCGGATCAGGCCTCGTTTCCAGCGTCTACCGTCCAAAACCAAAAATAGACTGCTATCCTCTGGGAAGATTTATCCCTGGAAAGATAATCAATTTTTCTTTGTGACGCGCGGCGTGGTGGAATTGGGGGTGCGAGCGTTGGGCGTATCAGACTGTCTTCCGCCGGCTGGCTTCTGATATTTGTAATCGATCGGAGCGCTAGTGCCGGCCGACGTTTCAGTCGTTTTCGGTGGGGAGGAGTTTTCGCTGAGACAGCATTTTTTCGTGCGAACCTGGAGTGACGCTTTTCGGATCATTGCTGAGAACAATTTTTTGCCGCTCCAGGTGGCTGAGTTCCGCGTTCGTATTCGTTCTGCGAACCGGCGGCATCGCGGCCGAGGACTTGTGCTGGGCTGGCGTGGCGGATTTTTCAGTCAGCGGCTTGGTTACAGCCTTCAGCGGATCGGGCGGCTGCGTCGAAGACAAATGGGATTGAGAATTCTGCGCTGTGGCTAGACAGGTCCATACGGCTGCGACGGCAAACCAGCAGGCAGCCTTGCATTTCATCATGGAGAATCTCCCGCCCGCTCACTCTCGAACCAGCGGCTCTCCAATTAGAACACGTTTCTCCTTAGAGGACCTAGCCAGAAAGTAACCCTTGAGCGGTTACGGGTTCAGTGTCTTTGCGGTTTGGGTGCTCCCGCTATGATGGATAGGGGCGTATCTGCCGAACCCGGAAAAACTGAATACTGCATGAGCCACAGCATGAACATCACGAATCCAAGCTTCCGTATGCCGCGGATCGAGCTCGCGGAAGACGAGGTGCAACTGTGGCGAGTTGATCTGGAGGCCATTCGCGGCCATGAATCCGATTGGCAGGAGGTGCTTTCCCCGGATGAACGAAGCCGAGCCGCACGATTTCACTTTGCCGCCGACCGCCAGCGCTTTGTTGCTTCGCGCGCGTGGTTGCGTACGATTCTGGCAGCATTGTTGCTGACTGAGCCCTCCGAATTGAGCTTTTCTTACGCAACAAATCAGAAGCCCTTCTCTCGGTGCCGCATATGCCGAGCAGCGGCATCACTTTCAATGTTTCCCACTCGGGTGGAATTGCGCTCTACGCTTTTGCCCGCCGTCGTGAGATCGGAGTGGACGTGGAACAGATCCGCCGCGATTTCGATGTTGAATCCATTGCCCAGCGATTTTTTTCCGCCTCCGAGCAGAAGCAACTTGCGGCTTTGCCTGACTATGAAAAGGTGGAAGCCTTCTTCCGATGCTGGACCCGGAAGGAGGCTTATATCAAGGCAATCGGCGAAGGTTTGTCGCTCCCTCTCAGCCAGTTCGATGTCTCCCTTGAGGCTTTGGAAACGAATGCGCTACTCGCCACTCGGCCTGATAGCGCGGAGGCGGAACGGTGGTCGATTCGAGAGGTATCCGGCGGCGCTGGCTACAGCGCCGCTCTGTGCGTCCGCGGCCGGGACTGGAGATTGGCTCACTGGCATTAGGTGCCTCGCTCTTCTTCGGGCCGTGGAACAACACCGGCTGATGTTGCAATTCTTTTCACATCCAACCTGCGATTCGAGGTCGCGTTAGGGATGACCCTGGCGAAATCGTTCGCTGTCATTCCTTTCCATGGCTCGGGCAAGTCAGCTAAGGTCTTCCAATTGCTGCATTGTCTGGTTATTCGCGAGGACCAATCCGTTTTTCCAGAGCCGCTTGGAAGTGATACTCTGTTGCATAAGTCCCAGGGGGCTTTTCCTTCCCCTCAGCATCTGCAGTCGATTTTGCTTCAGCGTGGTGACACTGGATTGAATCCAATCAAATACGATAAAGATAATAGACATTAAAGAATAGATATAAACAAACCAGGAGGCAGAGCACTTGACCGCTTCAACCAGCCATCTTATTCCGCCGCACGGCGGTGAACTGATTAACCTCATTGCGGCGCAGCAACGAATCGGAGAATTGAAGGCCCACTCCAAGGAATGGCCGTCGTGGGATCTGACAGCCCGCCAGCTTTGCGATCTGGAGCTGCTGATCACGGGCGGATTTTCTCCGCTGCAGGGTTTTATGACGCGCGCCGACTATGAGAGCGTCTGCCACAACATGCGGCTGGCCAGCGGCGTAATTTGGCCGATGCCAATCACGCTCGACGTTACCGAGGAATTCGCCAAGAAACTCACGGCGGGCAGCAGCAAAATCGCATTGCGCGATCCCGAGGGTGTAATGCTGGCCGTGCTGCACGTGGAGGACGTATGGCAACCAGATCGCAAAGAAGAAGCCAAGTCGGTTTTCGCAAGCACCAGTGCGGCTCATCCTGGCGCTGATTACGTAATGAACAAGTCCAACCCCTGGTATGTGGGAGGAAAAATCGAGGGAACCCAAATTCCCTCGCACTACGATTTTCGCAGCCTGCGTTTGACTCCAGCCGAACTGCGTGCGGAATTTGGCCGCGAGGGTTGGCGCCGCGTAGTTGCCTTCCAGACTCGTAACCCCATGCACCGGGCGCACGTGGAACTCGCCTTTCGCGCCGCTAAACAAGTCGAGGCCAACCTGCTGATCCATCCCGTGGTCGGTATGACCAAGCCCGGCGATGTGGATTACTACACGCGTGTGCGTTGCTATCAATTGTTGCTGTCTAAGTTTCCGCAATCGACCGCGAAACTCTCTTTGCTGCCGCTGGCCATGCGCATGGGCGGACCGCGCGAGGCAATCTGGCATGCCATCATCCGCAAGAATCACGGCTGTTCACACTTTATCGTGGGCCGCGATCATGCAGGACCGGGCAAAGACACCGACGGCAAGCCCTTCTATGGACCGTACGAGGCCCAGGAGGTTTTCAAGAAGCACGAGGCCGACATCGGCGTCACCATGGTTCCCTTCAATATGATGGTTTATCTCGAGGACCAGGACAAATATGTTCCTGATGACGAGGTAAAAAAGGGAGATCGCGTACTCAACATTTCCGGGACGGAACTTCGGCAACGCCTGAACGAAGGCCGCGAGATTCCCGCATGGTTCACGTACCCCGAAGTTGTAGCGGAACTGCGCAAGAGTTTCCCACCACGTCATAAGCAGGGCGTCACTATTTTCTTTACCGGGCTTTCAGGCTCGGGAAAGTCGACCATCGCGAACGTATTACTAACGAAGTTCCTGGAAACCGGCGGACGTCCAGTCACCCTTCTTGACGGTGACCTGGTACGCAAGCATCTTTCCTCGGAACTCGGATTCTCGAAAGAACATCGAGACATCAACATCCGGCGCATCGGGTACGTGGCCTCGGAGATTACGAAGAACGGCGGCATCGCGATCTGTGCGCCCATTGCGCCTTACGACGCCACGCGCAAACATGTGCGGCAGATGATTGAACCTTATGGCGGCTTCATTCTGGTGCACATTGCCACCTCGGTGGAGGTCTGCGAGCAGCGTGACCGCAAGGGCTTGTACGCTAAGGCGCGCGCAGGAATTCTCAAGGAGTTCACAGGAGTTTCGGATCCCTACGAAGCTCCGACTGACGCAGACGTGGTCATTAACACGGGCGAGTTGTCTGCCGAAGAGGCGGCGCAGGAAATTATTCTGCACCTGGAACGGGAAGGCTTTATTGGAACAACGGCGGAGTCGGCCTAAACGCTTCCCGGTCGATGCCAGCATTCGACTGAGAGGCTGAGGCCGGTACTGTCATGGATCTGCTGATCAAGAGCTTGATCGGTTTTGGAGTTGGCACCCTCATCGGAATGACGGGAGTTGGGGGCGGCGTCTTGCTGCTCCCAATTCTTATTTTTGGTTTGGGCGTGCCTCCTCTTCGCGCCGTAGGGTCGGATGCGCTCTTCAACTTCGTCACAAAAATTGGCGCCAGCATTGTTCACCTGCGCAAGGGTACGGTGCGCCGCAAGGTTGTTTTAGCCCTGGCCGCCGGCAGCGCCCCCGGGTCCTTCTTGGGCGTCAGTTTCCTGGTTCATTTGCGTAACGTTTATGGCAACGGAGTAAATCATTTCATCACCGTTGCAGTCGGAGTTCTGCTGATTTGCATTCCCACTTTTCTGTTCTTTCAGAAAAAAATCGAGGACCACGTGGCAGTGCGTCCGCCGACGATGAAATCGTTCGTCTGGATGTCCCTTATTGGCTTAGTGGCTGGATTTCTGGTCGGCATCACCTCGGTGGGCTCGGGCAGCATCGTCATGATGATGCTTCTGTTGTTTTACAGTTTTCAGCCGAAGGTCATGGTAGGCACGGACATTGTTCACGCCCTCATCCTCACTGGCGTAACCAGCCTGCTGCATTTTCGTATGCACAATGTTGATGTGCGTCTGGTGGGCGCGCTCGTGCTCGGTTCGATACCTGGGGGTCTGGTGGGTTCTTACTTAAGTACGCGGGTACCGGTACCGTGGCTAAGAAGAATCCTGTGCGCCGTGTTGCTGGCAACCGGCGCGCGTATGCTGATGGCTTAACAAGAAATTATGCACTTAACTTCTTACACTCTCATACTGCAACGCATAAACGCCGCGCTTGAGGCTTCCCGCGCAGTCTTCGCCCGCTTCACTCCGGGAGCGATTGAGACGGAATATAAAGCTGGACACGACCCCGTAACCGAAGCCGACCGTGCTCTCGACGCCGTTCTGCGTAAGGAACTTCTCCGCGACGCAGAAGGCTGGCTGTCCGAAGAAAGCGTGGACGATCCCATCCGCCTGCAACGATCTCAGGTTTGGGTGGTCGATCCTCTCGATGGGACCCGTGAATTCGTGAAGGGCATTCCGGAATTCTGCGTTTCGATAGGCTTCGTGGAGAATGGCCGCCCGGTGGCTGGGGGAATCTACAACCCGGCCAGCGATGAAACTTTTCTGGGATCGATCGATTCCGGCGTTCTTTATAACGGAAAGCCTGCACTACCCAGCCAGCGCAAAAGTCTGGATGGCGCTCTGGTTCTTGCCAGCCGCAGCGAAGTGAAACGCGGCGAATGGAAACCATTTGAGAATGCTGCTTTCACAATTCGTCCGATGGGATCGGTAGCTTACAAGCTCGCTCTCGTCTCGGCGGGACTTGCCGATATAACTTTCACACTGACCCCAAAGAATGAGTGGGACGTAGTGGCGGGTGCGGCCCTGGTAAAAAGTGCAGGCGGTTTTGTCAGCACTTTGGAAAAAACCGAGCTGACGGCAAACCGTCGGGACCCGTTGCTGTCAGGCCTGTTGGCGAGCGGACCGTTTCTGAAAGATGAGTTGCTCGCTCTGGTGGAACCATACATCCATGCGAATGCGCGAGTGGACGCTGGCAGTTACTAAGTGTGTTTTGAGACTGGTGATTGTAACTTCGCTGAAACCACGGCGAAGTAAAATGGGTGAGCGTTTGGCGCTCTTGCCATAAAGTTCAAAGCGACGGAACAAGGCGGATTGTTTTGACCAAGGGAAAAGCACTTTCACTCGCCCAGGAACGACTCTGGGTACTGGAACGGCTGCACCCTGACAATCCTGCTAACAACATCTCGTACGGCTTGCGCCTCACCGGACCGCTCGACGTCGACAAGCTCAAACGTGCGTGGAGCGAAGTTGTTCAGCAATACGAGATCCTCAGAACCGGTTTCCAGGTCGCGGATGGCATTCCCCAAGCTGTTTCCTTGGCATCCTGTTCTGCTCAACTCACCACCCGCGACTTGGAAAACCTTTCTCCTCAGGAACGGGACCAGACCCTGAACCAGTTGGCGCGCGATGAAGCGCGCCGGCCATTTGATCTCTCACACGCTCCGCTGCTGCGAGCTTCCCTTTACCACTTGTCGGGCACGGAAAATGTGTTGCTCGTGGTTGCGCATCGGATCGTTTGCGATAAAGCTTCGCTCGAAATTCTTTTGCGGGAAACAGCATCGCGCTACGAGGCTTATAAAATCGCTAAGGCTTGGACTGCTGCGTCCGCGGTGCAGTACAGCGAATTTCTTTCCCACCAGGGCAAATTTTCCGAGGAACAAATCGCGTATTGGAAAAAGCAACTCGAAGGATTTCCTGCCAGCCTTGATCTACCCATCGACCGCGCTCGCCCAGCGGAGCAGACCTTCTCTGGCGCATCTCACACTTTTTCGATTGCGAAATCGGAAGTGGAGCGGCTACAGAATCTAGGTGAGAACCGTGGAGCATCACTCTTCGTAACCCTGCTCTCAGTTTTCAATATTCTTTTGTTGCGCTACAGCAGGCAAGAGGACGTAATCGTGGGTACTCGAAGTGTCCGGAAGGAACGGGACCGAATTCGAAAAAGTGATCGGTCCGCTGGAGAATTTGCTCGTGCTGCGAACAGATTTATCCGGCAATCCGGCCTTCGTCGATCTATTGGTCCGCGTTCGTGACGTGGTTACAACTGCGTCTGCCCATCAGGATGTTCCCTTTGAAGTTTTGCTGGACGAGCTTCCGCTCGACTTGGACTTGAGTCGCAATCCATTGTTCCAGGCTGCTTTCCAATTCCGCCAGATCCACCTGGGTACGCAGTGGTCGGCCGAAGTGAGCGCGATTCCATTTGAGATAGAAAGCGGAATCGAGAGATTTGACCTGTCTCTCAATCTTACCGAGCGATCCGATGCCATTGAGGCAAGGCTCAGTTACAACACCGATCTTTTTGAAAAAACCACTATCAGCCGAATGGCTGAACATTTCAGAACCCTGGTTGCAGGCGTTGCAGCCGACCCCACCCGGCGAATTTTCGATCTGCAGCTACTAGGCGAGTCGGAACGAAACAAGATTCTGATTGACTTCAACGCCACTGCCAGAGACTACCCGCGCAACCTGTGCATGCACGATTTTTTCGAGCAGCAAGTGGAGCGCACACCGGAAGCGATCGCGCTGATCTGCCAGGAGGAGCGTCTGAGTTACGCTGAACTGAACTCCCTCGCAAATCAACTGGCTCATTACTTGCGCGAGCAGGGAGTGGGACCGGAAGTGCTGGTGGGTATTTGTTTCGCGCGCGCGATCGAGATGCTGGTCGGGATTCTGGGAATCCTGAAGGCCGGCGGAGCATATGTTCCGCTCGACCCGGCGTATCCGCAAGAGCGGCTCGCCGCCATTGTGGAGGATGCCAAAGCGCCCATCCTGCTTACGATGCGGAACCTGACCAATGTACTGCCCGCGCATGGCGCGCGTTTGATTTGCCTGGATGCGGATTGGGAGCAGATTGCAGAACGGTCCACGGAAAATCCCGGCCGCAATGTTGCTCCGAGCAATCTGGGTTATGTTCTGTTTACCTCCGGTTCTACCGGCCGGCCAAAGGGAGTTGCGCTCGAACACCGTAGCGCCGCAACTTTTGTTCAGTGGGCGCAAGAGGTTTTTCTGCCGCAGGAAGTCGCCGGGACACTTTTCTCAACATCGATCTGCTTCGATCTATCGATCTTTGAGATCTTCGTGCCACTCAGTATGGGAGGCACGGTCATCATCGCGGAGAACGCATTGGCTTTGCCCAAGCTGCCGGCGGCGCGCGAAGTAACTCTGATTAACACTGTGCCGTCCGCGATTGCTGAATTGGTTCGCTTGGAAGGCGTCCCGGCTTCGGTTCAGGTGGTCAACCTGGCGGGAGAAGCGCTGCCCACCAGCCTGGCTCAGCGCATCTACGACAAGACTGCAGTCAGCAAGGTTTACAACCTCTACGGTCCAACGGAGGACACCACCTACTCCACATATACTCTGGTACCACGCGGAGCCGAAGTAACCATCGGACGTCCGCTTCCCAATACTCAAGCTTACATCCTCGATGAATACCGTCAACCGCTGCCGATTGGAGTACCGGGCGAGTTGTATTTGGCGGGGGATGGCCTGGCCAGAGGATATTTTGGTCGAGACGATCTTACGAAGGAGCGTTTTGTTCCGAATCCATTTGCGAAGCAAACCGGGGCGCGCATGTACCGGACCGGAGACCTGGCTCGTTTCTTAGCCGATGGAAACATCCAATACATGGGACGGATCGACAATCAGGTAAAGCTGCGAGGTTTTCGTATTGAACTGGGAGAGATTGAAGCGGTCCTCGCGAAAGATCCCAGGGTGCAATCTGCCGTGGTGATTGTGCGGGAAGATAATCCCGGCGATAAACGTCTGGTGGCATATGTCGTCCCTTCCGGGGCGTCGATTCCTGGCGCTGAACTGAAAGATCTAGTTCGAAAACGGTTGCCTGAATATATGGTGCCGAGCGCCTTTGTGGAGATGACTGCGCTGCCGTTAAATCCGAATGGAAAGATCAACCGGCGCTTGCTTCCCGCTCCGGACTGGGCTGCGACGGAGAGCGGAGAAGTGATTGCACCAAGGAATGAACTGGAGGCGACTCTGGTAAAGATGTGGCAGAGTGTGCTTCACGTCCCGAATATCGGCATTCGAGATAATTTTTTCGATCTCGGTGGACATTCTCTGATGGCGGCTCGCGTGCTGTCGGAAGTAGAAAAAATAACTGGCAAGGAGCTTCCGCTTTCCGCTTTGTTTCGCGGAGCGACCGTGGAGTCGCTGGCGCAACTCATCACCCAGATGCAGGACACAAGCGATCCGGTGCTGATGGAGATTCAGCGGGGGGAGAGCGGCAGCGTGCCTTTTTTTGCCATCGTTCCGCCCGGCGAAGAATCGCTGGGATATGCCATGCTGGCGCGGCATATGGGCTCCGAACAAACGGTGTACAAGGTTCAAGGTCATGCACCTGTCCTCGACGGTAAGCGCCCTTATTCCCGCCAAGAAATGCGGGCGATGACCGATGAATATATTGCCGCGATTCGCAGCGCGCAGCCTCACGGGCCGTATTGCCTGGGTGGTCTATGTGAAGGAACCCATATTGGGGAACAGATTGTATTGGGGCTGGAAGCGCAAGGCGAAGAGGTGGGCCTGTTCGCCATTTTCGATACCTGGGTGCTGGAGCACAGCCAGAGGCGCTGGCTGTGGAAGATTCACTATTATGGCCGGCGCCTACGAGAGATGAGGACGCCCAACCTGAGTGCACGATTTGCATCCTATCAGCGCATCGCACGGAACAAGGTGGATCACGTGCTCGGCAAGAGCGCGCCGCGAAGAGACTGGGCACAAGTCTACTGGCCTGAAGATTTCACTCCTGCGCAATTCCGGGCTCCGGTAATTTTATTCAAGCGCCCGAAGCAGCAGTTTTACTACGTGAAGGATCCGCAAATGGGATGGGGCGCCAGAACGCGGAGTGGTGTTGAAATCTGGGAGATGGATTTTCATCATCTGGAAATCCTGCGCGAGCCCCACGTCCGCAAATTCGGGGAAATTCTGAGGGAAGCAATGGGCCGAGTGAGCCAGCGAAGCCTTCAGCCACGGCCGCCGCGCGAAGAGGATCAAGCTTCGCGGTTCACCGTGCACATGCAGCAGGGCTCATGAAGTTCGACAAACGCCAAATTCTGCGCAACGTCGGGTCCAGCTGGTTTGCCCTGGGCGTGAATGTTGTTTCCGGAATCTTTCTCTCGCCCTACATTCTCCATCGCCTGGGTGATACCGCATTTGGACTCTGGATTCTGATCTTCTCCATCACCGGGTATTACGGTCTGTTCGACCTGGGTATTCGATCGTCGATTGTTCGCTATGTCGCCAAGTATTCCGCTACCAACGAAGAGGAAGAACTAAACCGGTTAGTGAATACGGCGATGTTCAGTTATACGGGCATCGGGGTTGTGGCCATGGCCATCACCCTGATCGCCTCGTATTACGTTAGTTCCATCTTCCGGATTCCGGCGGATTTCGTTTCTACGGCGCGATGGCTCTTGCTGATGGCGGGCACGGCCGTTTCTCTAGGTTTTCCTCTTGGCGTTTTCGGCGGCATTCTGGAGGGATTACAGCGCTTCTACCTGCTGAATTTCACCACCATGAGTTCGACGCTGATCCGCGTGCTGCTGATTGTTGTAGCCTTGCAGCATGGACGCGGATTGCTCACCGTAGCTTTGATCACGGTCAGCATGCCGTTGTTCAGCGGGCTGATTAATGCCGTAGCCGTATTCCGCCACTTGAAACTGAGGCTCGGCCTTCACCATGTAAGCCGCTCCAGCTTGCGACGCATCGCGAGTTACAGCGGGACGACGTTCATGATTATCGTGGCTGGGCGCCTGCGGTTTAAAACCGACGCCATGGTCATTGGCACCATGGTATCGGCGGCTGCGGTCACCTACTTTACCATCGGCTCGCGGCTGGTGGACTACGCGTCAGAAGTGGTCAGCAGCCTGGCCCAGATTTTCGTTCCCATGTCGAGCCAGTCTCAAGCGAAAGGCGACCTCGACGCACTGCGAAAAATCTTCGTGGTCGGCAACCGAGCCTGCTCCTTTATCATTTTCCCGATCACGGCGATTCTTACAGTCCTGGGCAAATCTGTTATTGAGGCGTGGGTTGGCTCAAAGTATGTCAGCACCAGTTATCCTGTCCTACTTGTGCTGTTATATCCGACTACGTTGATGCTGGCGCAGTCTGCCTCAGGACGCACACTCTGGGGAATGGCAAAACATCGAACCTGGGCGTGGGTGGTGCTGGCTGAGGGCGTCGCGAACCTGATCCTGAGCATCATCTTGGTGCGTCCCTACGGGATCATGGGAGACGCCATCGGCACCGCGATTCCTCTCACTTGTTCCATGATTCTCTTTCTGCCTCTGCATCTCTGCCGTCTGCTAGGCATCAAACTCAGAACTTATCTGTATCGCGCGTTTGTCCTTCCTATCGTGTTATGCATTCCTCTAGTGGCGGTTCTTCTCCTCATGCAACGCTGGTATGTTCCGCATCGCCTGCTTCCGCTTCTGGTACAACTGGTGATAGCTAGCTTGGTATACGGACTCGGCCTGGCATGGGCCTTCTGGACGAACCGTGCCTGGGACGTAGGAGTTTTGGGCGCGAACAAAGAGGACGAAATATCGCTCGCCCTGGTGGAGACGTATCAGGAGGAAGCGTAGAAGTGAACTTAGAACGGGAGTAAGGTGAAGCAACCGAACAAAATCTTGACTCACTTGAAAACGGTAGCGGCATGCGCGCTCGGCCGAGTTCCGGCGGGACGATCCCTCACCGTATTTCCCGATGACATCTTCCTCGTCAGCTACTTCCGGTCCGGAAGCACATGGTCTCGTTTTCTGTTCGGAAATTTCCTGCAGGACGAACCTGTCACTTTCACCAACATGGACCGGCTGGTGCCGATGATCTACGATTCGCCGGATCGGCGGCTGAGAAGCTTGCCCCGCGTCCTGAAAAGTCATGAGTGTTTTGATCCGCGATATCCGCGCGTCATCTATATCGTTCGCGACCCGCGAGATGTTGCGGTCTCGTTTTATTTCTACAATCTTAAGGTGCGGGTGATTCCCGATGGCTACTCGATGGATGAATTCGTCAATCGCTTTGTAGCCGCCAACGTGGTTCCCTATGCTGACCGAGTGGGGTGCTGGCAGGACCATGTTCTCAGTTGGGTGCGACTGCGGGAGGGCAAGCCCGGATTCTCCATGGTTCGCTACGAAGATCTTCTGGCCGATCCCGCGAAGGAACTCAGGAACCTGGCGCCGGTGCTGGGGATCGATCCCCGTCCCGAGCGCATCGAGCGCGCGGTGCGTTTGAGTTCCGCCAGCTCACATGCAGTCTCTGGAGAAGGAACAATCGAAGCAGTGGGGAACCACCAAGGACACACGCCAGGATATTGCTTTTGTACGCGAGGCGAAGTCCGGTGGGTGGCGAAATAAGCTCTCGCCGGACGCGGTCAGGACCATCGAGCAGGCGTGGGGAGCAACCATGAAAGAACTAGGCTACGATCTGGTGATGGATGCCGATGCTGACCGCGAACTGGTAAAAGGGTGAACTGCTAGCAGTGTAATCGTAGTCCGAACTCCGAACTTGAGCGGGTACAGGTTGCAACGATGAAACAATCGAATGGGAAGAGGGTTCGTCGGGTTCTGGGCGCGACTCTTAAAGTTTTGACCGGCAAGCAACTGGCGGGACGTAATCTTACTGTTTTTGACGACGATGTCTTTATCGTCTCCTATCCTCGGTCGGGAAATACCTGGACTCGATTCCTGATCGGTAATCTTTTGCGTCTCGACGAACCTGCTACCTTCGCCAACATTGAATCCCGCGTTGCCGAGATTTATTTCAATCCCGACCACGAACTGCGAAAGCTGCCGCGGCCTCGGCTGCTTAAAAGTCATGAACCTTTTCAGCCGCGGTATCCGCGAGTAATTTACATTGTGCGGGACCCCCGGGACGTTGCGGTCTCCTTCTATCATCACAATGTAAAAGCGCGGAATATACCGGACGGCTATCCTATGGACGATTTCATTCCAAGGTTCATGGCTGCGGAATTCGACCCGTGGTCCGGTTCCTGGGCAGACAATGTGATGAGTTGGATCGCAATGCGGCAGGGCAGGGATAGCTTTCTCCTGGTCCGCTACGAGGACATGAAAGAGAACACACAACGCGAACTTTATACGCTGGCACGATTTCTGCAACAAGCGGGGGTGCAAAACATTGACGCCTCACCTGAGCATCTTGCCAAAGCCGAAGAACTGAGCTCTCCGGAGCGCATGCGGGCCCTGGAAAAGGCTCAGGCGCGGAAGTATGCGCAGCTTAAGCAGACCCGTTTGGACAAACCTTTTATCCGCAGCGCCAAGGCCGGAGGCTGGAAATCCGATCTCTCGGAAAAAGCTGTAGCGCTCATTGAGGATAGTTGGGGCTCGGTGATGCAGAACCTGGGGTACACATTGTCACGCAGCCCTCAAGTAGAGCAGGTGAGCGCGCCTGCGAAATTCTGATCCTAAGCCGCATTGCTGCTGTAGTTCGACCACCGATCAGCCGGCAAAACTATGAGTTTGCAATTCGCTGCCAGCCTGCCTTCTGAACAGACCGCCGTTATCGAGTTCTTAAGAGCGACCTTTCGGGCTGATCTCGAACTGCTTTCTTTTCGTCCCGACGTTTTTCAATGGAAATATTTCTCCGATCACCCGGACTGGCATCGCGACCGCAGCTATGTCTTAAGAAATGAGGATGGCATCGTAGCCCACGGCGGCGTCTGGCCTCTGCGCCTTAAAAAGCCGGGAGCAGATGTGGATGCTATTCATCTCATCGACTGGGCGGCAAGCCGTACCGTAGTCGGCTCTGGGCTGTTGCTGCTCAAGAAGGTGGCGGCCATCACGAATGTTCTCTTAACGATCGGCGGTTCTTCGGATACAAGATCCATCCTTACGAAAATTGGGTACCGGCAAGTTGGCGAAGTAAAGCTCCACGCTCGCGTCGTACGCCCATGGTTGCAGTATCGCGACACTCCACACTTCAATTGGAAGGCCCCATTGCGGCTGCTCAGAAACGCCAGTTGGAGTCTTGCGACTTTGCCCGCGTCACCGAGGGATTGGGAGGTGACTCGAATCTCTCAGTTTGACTCTTCCCTTGAATCTATTTTGAACGGGACTGCGGTGGATTTTTTCACATCGCAGCGCACGATTGCGGGATTGAATCGCATGTTGAGTTGTCCCGCGGTGGTATTTTCTGCATTCGTCCTCCATCACTCGAAGCGCCCCTGCGGCTATTTCTTACTGGCTCAAGTCGGAAAACAAACACGCATCGTCGATCTTCGCGTTGACCGTAACGATGCCCCAACGTGGATGGTTGCTTGCTCTCTTGCGACACTCACTGCGGCTAAACTTCCAGAGACCGCCGAAATTGTGGCGGGATTTTCCATCGACGTTATGAACGAAGCGTTCGCCCAAACAGGCTTTCGGCCGCGTGGCAGCCTTCCGGTTTATTGTTATGACCCGAAGAAGGTGCTGGGAAACGAGCCTATCCTCGACCTAAGCATGCTCGATGGCGATCTTTGCTTTATCTCTGACGCTCAGAATCCTTTCTGGACTTGAGCCACCGTTCCGCAACCTGTGTTCGGGCTCTGCACATTTTGCCCGTACGAGTCGGTTAACAATGGATTAAATTGCGCGTCCGGCAAAGGCACTTTCCAGGTTCCAGCGCAAGCCTTCCACGGTTTTGGTGGGACGAAGCCGCTTCAGACAAAACGGATTGTCCCCGGCGTGCGTCAGGCCGTTATCCGTGGTGACCGCCGTCTCGTAGCCCGCAAGCTGAGTTTGTTCTGCAGTCTGTGCGCTCCAATGCGGGGAAAGCGCCGGACAGGGATAGGAGAAATGCCGGATCGGCGTCTCAAGATTCAGTTCAAGCAGCCGCTTCGATTCTGTGAGTTCACGAACGGCGTCGTCCGCTTTGATGTAGGCCATGTTGGGGTGCGTCATGGTGTGCGAACCAACAATGTGTCCATGCCGCCGCAGCGTGCGCATTTGCTCGTAACTCAACATTGGAGAGTTCTGCTGACGCGGCATCTTCGCTTCCAGCTCTCGCTCGACGCCCACAACAAAATTCTCTTGCGCAGCGCCGCCGAGCTGGCAACACGCGTCACAGCTCCGCAGGAAGGCCGCTTCCCTTTCCGCAGGAAGATTCAGTGGCCATTTCTTGCCATCTGAATCCCTCCAGGCGGACAGCTTGGTATTGCGGAAAGAAAAGCGCAGGCGGCTCGGCCACGGCAGTCTTTTATTTTCTACGCAATCCACTGTCACGTAGAACGTCGCAGGCACGCCGGCCTGGTTCAATACCGGCATGGCAACTTCATAGTTATCCGCGTAGCCATCATCAAAAGTAACGACGACCGATCGCCTCGGCAGGTTGCTGCCGCTTAGGATGTGTTTAGTCGCTTGGTCAAGACTGATCGGACGGAACTCCCGCGCCAACAATTCCATCTGCGCGTGGAAGATCAACTCAGAGTGGGCGATTTCGCCATACGTGTCCACCCACTGAGAAGGATCCGGAAGAACCGAGTGATACATAAGAATTGCTGCAGTCGGGCCACGCGCACTGGCCGCGAGGCGTAGCAACCCGCTGCTGACAAGTGTTTTTTTTACGAAGTCTTTCATTTCAAATCGAAATAAGAAATCGACTGTGCTTTAAGTCCTTCGAGCTTATCCCGCAGGCACGATGTAGCGCTGCGTTGCCGCCTTGTGCACGGCAACCAGAGATCCCACGCCGCTGACCCAACTTTCAAAATTCAGTTGGCTATGGTTGCTGTTGTCCACAAGTCTCGGCAGGAAGTACGGGTCATCATTCCTGTCTACAAGTCCGGCATCGCACGTCGTTGCGGAGACAACATCTTCCTTCTGCAACCATGCCGCAAACTTCTTCCGGTAGACTCCGCTCGGGTAGCAAAAGTGGCTCGCATCGCGGCCAGTCAGGGCTCGAATTCTATTCCGGTTTTCAGTAATCTCCCGCCTAAACAGCGTCTCGTCCTCGGGCGTGCGGTGCCGGTGTGTGTGTAGTTGAATGTCGACGCCGTTCGAGGCTACCTCCGCCAGTTCCTGCGCATTCATAATTTGCAAAATACGTTTGGAAGAAAGCGCGGCATAATCGAGTCCGAGAATTACAGCCAGCTTTCGCGCCAGTTCGTTCTTTTGCAATCCGCTCAAGTTGTCGCGGGCGGAGAGGTCCATCAGGCTGCGCACGACCCGGTGCCGCCCGAGTTCGGTGCGCAAGTCCATGGGCTCGGAAAGTCCGAGCTCATGCGGCGCAACCAGTTGCTCCCCGCGTCTCTTCCATAACATGTAGGAGCAGATCAGGTTGAAAACCGGCATCTCGTGATCCGTGTAATAGGTTGTTTGATAAACAGTCACGGGAAGGTCATATTTTTTCAGCAGTGGATAAGCCTGCTTGTAAAAATCATAGGTGCCGTCGTCGACCGTGATTGCAACGCTACGTGGCGGGAGATCGCGGGACCGCAACCGCGTTAGAGCCTCACCCAGCGGCAGCACGGCACAGCGCATCGCTCGCAGAGCTTCCAGCCGCTGCCGCAACACTTCAGGAGACATGTAGAGTGCCGGTCTCCAAAGATGCTCATCTTCAAGGGACGTTCCGTGATAACAGAGGATCAGGAGCCGGTTCTGGCGCCATTTGCTGTTCGCCACCAGTTCGAAAACTCCCCCGCTACGAAGCAAGTCGAGTGTGACGCGTTTTATCTTTCTAACCATCGTTACCGTCGTTTCTGGTCAATCGGAGTCTGCAATCTGAAGAAATCATTTATTGACCGCAGAATCGACTTGAGAGGTCGTGACGTCGGGAACTGATTCGCCATCCAGAAATATCCTTTGCCACAGCTCCAGATTCAGCAAGCGCCAGATGCGGTTCCCATGGTCGCGATGACCGGCCGTGTGCTCGCGAAACAACCGTTCGACGGCGTCAGCCTGGAAAAGTCCGCGCTCCAACGTTCGCGGCTCCGTCAACAGCTCCCGAAGGTGATCAAGCGACGGGCCAGCGAGCCAGTAGGCCCATGGGGTGGGAAATCCCATCTTCTGCCGATGCACGATTGAGTCAGGCAGAAGATCGTGCACCGCCGATTTCAGAATGCACTTTCCCGCCATTCCCCGCGTCGAGTACTTCGCAGGAATGCTGGCAGTGAACTCGACCAGAGCATGATCGAGAAATGGCACGCGGCTTTCGACGGACGCCGCCATACTCATCTGGTCCTGCTTCATGAGCAGTTCGACCAGATAAGTTTTGATATCGGTATAGAGCAGCCGATGCAACAGGTCGCCCGAAGAATGATCCCAGTACTTCATCGATCCGGCATAGGCGTCGCCGGCCATTTGTCTCGCCTGGGGAGTCAGCAAATCATCTTGTTCTGCCGCGGAAAATGCCGAATAAAAATTATCGAAATAGAAAGACGGCCATGAAGCACCGTCACGCATCAGGAACGTATGCGCTAATTTCCTTTTCGCAGCCGCGCCGAGCGGAGCCCAGCCGATTCCGTTGCGCAATCCGCGTCTCAACAGGTTCGGCGTCAGGGCGCGGTAAATCCCGTCCATGCGCAAATTCAGCAGAGTCCACGGATAGCGCGTGTATCCTCCCAAGGTTTCATCGCTGCCTTCGCCGGTGAGCACTACCGTCACCCGTTCCCTTGCCAGGCGCGCCACAAAATAAAGCGCCACACTGGACGGCCAAACGATTGGTTCATCTTCATGCCAGATTAGTCGAGGCAGGGTCTGAAAAAATTCTTCGCGGCTGAGATGGACTTCATGATGTTTCGATTTCAAGTGTTCGGCGATCGTCCGGGCATACGGAAGTTCGCTATAAGCTTCTTCGCCATAGCCTACGGAAAAAGTCTCGATCGGCTCTTTGCGGATTTTTGTGGTGAGCGCAGCGATCGCGCTTGAATCCAACCCGCCGCTCAGGAAAACGCCCAGCGGAACATCGCTCATCAAGTGGCTGGAGACGCATGCTTCGAGTTGTTCCCTGTAAGTACGGACGTAGTACTCCTCCGGACGGCTTCCATCGTCGACCTTAACGTCCAGATCCCAATAAGGCGAAATCTCCAATGGGCCTAGCTCGTCAATCGTGATCGTATGGCCGGGCATCAATTTGCGAATTCCGGCATACATCGTTTCTTCGCCCGCGAGGTAACCAAAAGCAAGATATTCGGCGAGCACGCCGTGATTGAACTCCGGCTTAACTCCGGGATAGGCGAGAATGGTTTTGATCTCCGAACCAAACAACAACGTCTTGCTATCGAAGCGGTAGTAGAGAGGCTTGATCCCGAGCCGGTCCCGCGCAATGAATAACCTTCTCTTGCGGCGATCCCAGATGGCGAAAGCAAACATTCCCCGCAAATGCTCAACGCACTCGCTTCCGTATTCCTCGTACAAATGGACGATAGTCTCTGTGTCGCTTTTGGTGCGATACCGGTGGCCACGAGATTCGAGATCTTTTCGCAGATCCTGGTGGTTATAAATTTCACCGTTGAAGACAATCCAGACGTTTCCGTCTTCATTGCTCAGGGGTTGATGTCCGGTTTGAATGTCGATGATGCTGAGGCGGCGCATCGCCAGCCCGACGTTCTCTTCGACAAAGAAGCCATCATCGTCCGGGCCGCGGTGGACGATTTGCTGGTTCATTCCGGCGAGCAGGTCACGATTTACACGCCGGGTTCGCTCGGGATGAAAGATACCGCAGATTCCACACATGGCTACACGCCCATCCTCTTGGGATCATTCCCTTGCACACTCACGTTCGCGATCACCTGATCAAGCTGCATCTGCAGCGTGACCTGTTCCGGATCTGATGAGAAAATTTCAGACTTCGCGGCAGAACCCACTATCTCAGCATAACTTACTCGCTTATCACAGGTGAGCACGCGCCTGCCTCCGGCATCCGCGAAAGAACCGCCGCACACAATCAGCGCAGACTCTTCCCTTTCGCGATCAAACCACCAATAGAGAAAACTGGCATCGCTGGCCCATGCTCCCAAAGCCCAGGGTCGGGGTTGCGTGGCAAAAAAGAAATTGTGTTCTTCGGCCGCATCCGAGTAGCGATAACCGCAAACAGCTTCGCCGTCGAACTGATTGATTCTGACCAACTGTGGCGTGTGAGTGGGGGAGTTCCGGTTGGCAATCAGAAGCGTGGCAAAATCAGCCGGCAGTTCGACCTTCGTCCCGAAGTTGACCACGCTGGCGCGCTCCTTGTGCCCATAGGCCGCAGACCAGTAGTCACGGTGCACACTTTGCGACCACCCGTGTCCATCAGCCGTCAACAACGCAATGCCATCTCGATCGTCCGCGAATACGCAGTCTTTTGAAGACATTGGAGAAAGAGTAGGACCGACGTGCCAGGCAATTTCGAGTTGGTGGATTCCACTGCCTTCGGCGACATCGCGCACCAACCAAAACTTTTCTTTTCGGTGAAAAACCCGCCGGCGGTGAATCACCGGAGATGGCAGTCGGGAATATCCATTGTGACTGCCTTGAAACAGATCAAATTGTTGGCCATTGACCCATTGTTCTACTTTGACCTGCGGAGGATTCTTCCAGGAGAACGGTCCAGTGCCTTCTGCCTGATCGAAGCCATCCACCTGCATCGTGTTGTGAGCGCCGGTGCCCCGCCAGCGGGCGCGCTCATCGCCATCGCCAACATATTCAAATGTTCCGGGATCGATCAGAAGATTTCGTCCATCGCGAACCAGGCAAATGCTTAACGCGTCAGCATGGCCGTGGCCCCCACTCCCTGCTCCCAATGGTCCGGCATCGATGAGCAACTGCTGTCCTGACTTTTCATCGGCCATCAGGTAGAAACCGCCCTCTGCAAGTGCTGTCGAACTGACAGACGGTTCTGAAGTCGGTAACAAATCAAACGCTGCCATCCCCTTGATGCCCAGCAGCCAGAGCGTTTCTTCACGCACATTCCCCGCAGCGAATTTGAAATCTCCACGCCGGTAGAGAACGGCACCGGTGGCGAGCGGATCGAGCATGTGCTCGGCCCGATTACGCAGGGGATCGAATATTCGTCCTCCGTCGTCATCCCCAATGCTCGGTGCAATCCCGGCTCGCCCCAGCAACAACAATGCATTCAGCATGCGCTCCAAAGTCGCATCGAACGCCGGGGAAATCTCAACCCCGTTGAGTTCGGCCAAAATCCGCGCATGCAGGAAGATGTCTAACGCGTAGACGTGATAGTAAGTCGATTGCTCAAAATAGAATCCATCTTTCCTGACCTGCTTTGCGGCCTCAGCTTGCAGGATATCCCAGCCGCGCCGTTGCCAACGCACGGCGTTCTTCATCCCCGGGAATAAAGTTCCCAGGAAGAACAACGCGAGCGCTTCCCCCAGCAAATGCGTATTTGGAGAAAAATATGTCGATAGGTAAGTTTCGATGTGCCGTCCGTTCAAGCTCAGCGCATGCTGCCATTGACGGCGCAGCTCGGGTGTAAAAACGGCACAATCCTGCAGCAGAAAGAAAGCCCAAATCCAAGACAAGCTGCGGTAGCCGATTTCCAGACTGCTCGTCCAGTTTATTCCTACGGGATACGGATTCTCTCGACGCCAATGCGTCCACTGGGCGAAGATCTCGCGTGCAAATTTTTCGTTGCCCGTAAGCCGATAAGCTTTGGCCAGCGTGACCCAGTGCTGATGGCGGTTCAATTCCCAGGTGATCTTCGAATCCCCAACCTCTTCGAAATCGAGATACTTCACCTTGAACCAAGGTTTGCGCGGTGCCTGCTTGCCATGCACAACGTCCAAATGCCAGTCGATCTCCGCGCCATAATCCAGATCTTTGTAACCTAAGAGATCGAACCGGTGGGCGCAGATCTTTTCCGCCTGCAGGATGATGTTGTTCGCTTGCGAAGGTAAAACCTGTTTCAGCTCACAGCACAGCAACGGAACATCTGCCGGAGCGAAGAAGAATCGCCCATACGTTTCCGGTTCCGCAGGAGCTGGTCCGTTCTGAGAGTCCGCACTATTTCGAAACCGCAGCAGATCCGTGCGCGCGGTCAAATACTGCCGCGAGCGGTCAAAAAGCTCGCGCCGATCCATGGAAGTAAGACGATCCAGACGGCTTCTCCATTTGGAATGATTTGCCATCCCTAGCGCATTCCTCGGGTTTGGAGTAGAAGTTCGCTGTAAAGTTGGTCTACTTCTCGCACCAGCCTCTCGAAGCTGAAATTTCGTACTGTGGATTCATATCCGCCTTGCGCTATCCGCTGCACTACCGCTGGGTCACGCAACAGCTTCAACAATGAGGATGAAAGGGCTGACGAATCTTCGGGCGGCACCAGCAGTCCGGTTACTCCGTCGTTGATCAATTCGGCATTCCCTCCCACGCGGCTGGCGATGACCGGCAGTTCCGCAGCCATGTATTCGAGCACAGCATTCGGCAGACCTTCAGCCCGTGAAGGAAGCACGGCGATATCACAGCAGCCGAGAATCTCCGGAATATCGGCACGGCGGCCAAGGAAGAGAAAGTTCTGCTCAAGGCCCAGATTCGCAACTTGCGACTCGAAAGTTGATCGCTGCTCTCCGTCGCCCACAAGAACGAATCGAGTAGATGGAAACTCTTGAACCACCGCCGGGGCCGCCGCAATCAGCCAGGGATGCCCCTTCACATCGGTGTGCATGTTGCCGACCAGCACGATCAGCTTGCCATTGCCAGCACCAGGAAACATCTGATCGCGATCACTCCCACTTTTCTGAAATCGATTGATGTCGACCCCGTTATGAATCACTCGCACTTTTTCCGGCGCAAATCCATCCTCGGCGATCAGCGCGGCACGGATTGGGGTGGCATTGGCCAGCACTGCGCCACCCAAATTCTGAATGCGTCGCAACCACTTTCGGCGCTTGCCCTGGTACCAGTCGAAGTGCGCGAGGTCACGCCGACTGGAAACGATTGCCCGTATGCCCGCTAACCGAGCCGCAGGAACTCCGAGCAGATTCGACCACAAATCGTGAGTGTGTACGATGTCAAACTTCTCCTTCTTTAGAAACCAGCTTAACCGCAACAACTGATAAAGCCCCGCTGGGCTATCCATCCCGCCTTTAGGATAAAACTCTCGCACCACAACATTGCTTCCCTGCAGTCGTTCCAGCAATGGACCCCGAGCCCGGAGACAGCCCAAGGTTACATCGTATCCGGCCGCAGGAATCCGCAGCGCCAATTCCACCGCCTGGGTTTCTGTTCCACCGATATTGAGCGAGTCCACCAGGTAAAAAACTTTGCGTCGGGAATGTTTCGACTGATCATTCCGGCCCGCGTCGGCGATGGCCAGCACATCGGCCGCCGTTTTTTTGTCTTCACTCACACTCACCGAGAATGATCCTATCGAAAGCAAAGAGTTCGGACTAAGTTACCTACGTTTATCCCTCTGAGCCCGTGCAAACTCCACCCCCGTGCTTAAATACTATCTGGGGTTTGCGCCGCTGAATACGAATGGGTGGTGCACGCACCGAGTGTGTGTGATTGTAACGCCTTCAATCGTGAAAATGTCTCACGGTTGCATGAAAGAGGAATAAAGTCTTCCGCATGAATCCATCGATTAGCGTTTTCGGTTTAGGCTATGTGGGCACGGTCACGGCAGCCTGCCTGGCACACAAGGGGCATAACGTAATCGGCGTCGACCTGAGTTCGTCTAAAGTCGAGGCCATGGAATCTGGCCGAAGTCCTATTGTTGAGCCGAACGTGAGCGATCTGATTTCCCAGAGCCATACTGCCAAACATTTGCATGCCACCTCAGACTCCGCATATGCCGTGATGAACAGCGATATTTCTTTTCTCTGTGTGGGAACTCCTAGTCTGCGGAATGGCAAACTCGATCTCGGTCACATCGAACCGGTTTGCCGCGATATTGGACAGGTTCTGAAGAAGAAGGATGGATTCCACCTGGTTGTGCTGCGCAGCACCGTTCTACCCGGAACCGCCGAAACCATTGTTGTTCCAGCTCTCGAGAAATCCAGCGGCAAAAAACTTGGCGAAGATTTTGGGGTGTGCGTCAATCCCGAGTTTATGCGTGAAGGCACGGCTGTTGCCGATTTTCTGGAGCCTGCGATGACTGTGATCGGTGCAGCAGACCCGAAACACAGCGGCATTTTGCGCACGGTCTATCAATGGGTCCCGGGTCGAATCTTCGAAACCTCTTTTCGTTCCGCAGAGATGGTGAAGTATGTTTGCAACGCGTGGCACGCCGTAAAAGTTTCTTTTGCCAATGAAATTGGCACGCTTGGCCAAGGAACTAGGCGTAGACGCCGAAACCGTAACTGAAATCTTTACCGCTGATACCAAGCTCAATATTTCTCCGACTTATCTAAAACCCGGCTTCGCCTTCGGAGGCTCATGTCTGCCCAAGGACGTACGCGCGTTGAGCTACCGAGCCAAGGAACTGGACCTTAACCTGCCGCTGTTTCAGTCCATTCTTGCGAGCAATGAGGAACACCTGGATCGCGCGGTTGAGATGGTGCTCACAACCGGCAAGAAGAAAGTTGCTGTTCTTGGATTAAGTTTCAAAGCCGCCACTGACGATCTGCGCGAGAGTCCTCAGGTGCAACTGGTGAAGCGTCTGCTCGGCGAGGGCCGGCAAATTCGCATCTGGGATGACAATGTCTCGCTGGGGCACTTGATCGGATCCAACCGGCAGTATATTGAAGAAGTGATTCCCCACATTGGCTCTCTGCTTTCGACCAGCATGAAAGAGGTTGTCGGCGATGCCGAGGTCGTCGTGATCGCAACCCGCGGGCTGAATAAAGACGAGTTGCGCCGGTGCCTGCGAGCAGATCACACAGTCATTGATCTGGTAAATCTCGAGCGGAAATCGCGGCCTGTGTCATCCGGCCCCTATGAAGGGATTTGCTGGTAACCGCTGCGGCCATGAAGATCCTGTGGGTTAAAGCTGGCGGCCTGGTTCCACCCGACACTGGTGGAAAAATCCGCAGCTACAATATTCTTCGGCAGTTGGCGCGCAAACACTCTGTCACTTTTTTTACCTTCTACGCCGCGCACGAACCCGACGTTCACGCTGAGTTGAAGAACGTGTTTGAGCACGTGGTTTCGATACCTCTGAAAATTCCCGCACCAAAAAGTTTTGCCGAGATGCGCGAATATGGCGTTCGCCTTTTCTCGACAGAGCCGTACGGGATCACAAAATATTGCCGCCCTGAAGTGCGCCGTGCATTGCACGCGTTGCTCGATCAGAATAAATATGACGTGATTCTTTGCGATTTTATGGCCGCAGCAGGCGTGATCCCATGGAACTCTTCGACTCCCAAGGTCTTATTCACTCACAACGTGGAGGCTACGATTTGGCGACGCCACTATGAAGTTGCCAGCAACGCTGTCTGGAAGGCGATTTCCTGGCTGGAGTGGCGAAAGATGGAAGCTGCGGAAAGACGCTACCTGCGGCTTGCCGAACGCGTGCTCACCGTGTCGGAGACGGATCGTGACGCCTTCGCGTCGTTCCTAAACACGGATAAGCTAACCGTGATCCCTACCGGCGTCGACGTGGAGTACTTCCAGCCCACGGCCGGAGAGGAAATCGCGAATTCCCTGGTCTTTACCGGCTCGATGGATTGGCTGCCAAATGAAGACGCGATTTTTTATTTTGTTGAGTCAATTTTACCGCTGATTAAACTGCAATGCCCTGATGTCTCGCTGAAAGTAGTCGGCCGCAGTCCGTCTCGCAAACTGCAGGCGTTGGCCGAAACGGAGAAAAGCATTCGCCTCACCGGTTGGGTCAACGACATTCGACCATTCGTGGCGCGAGGCGCTGTGTGCATCGTTCCTCTCCGCATCGGCGGCGGCACCCGGCTCAAAATCTTTGAAGCCATGGCGATGGGCAAAGCTGTCGTTTCCACGTCGGTGGGCGCCGAGGGCCTGGCGGTGCGGTCAGGTGAGAATATTCTTCTCGCGGATACACCCAAGGATTTCGCGGAATCGGTGATTTCGCTTCTTCGCGATGCAAAACGACGGCAGCAACTGGGAACCGCCGCCAGGACGCTGGTTCAGGAAAACTACAGCTGGACCAAAGTGGCCGATGACTTTGCCCGCACCTTGCAAGAAGTAGTCATACCCCCGAACCCAGCGGAATCTCGGAAAACGAAAGACTCTACTCTTTAGGCCACTCCCCTTTGGCATGTACTTCCGCGCTCTTAGGGCCCTGTCCTGCGGTTATCTGTCCTCCTGCATAAGCCCAATCTAAGGTTTGACAGTGGGCGCGCCAGCTTTCACGGCGTCCAATTTCGATCCAAATTATTTCGCTTCGAGGTAAAGATGAAACTCCCCCTGGATCGTTTCAAGCTTGTCCGAGCTTTTGAGTCGGTCTCTGCCTATCAAAGCGCTATCCTCGCCGGGATCCTTTTCCTCGCCGTTCTGGCAACCGTAGGATGCACATCCGCGATAACACCCGCCACAGCAGCATCCAACGCGGCTGCCGATCAGCACGTAGCCATGCCACTCATCCAACTCACTCCGGGAAATTCAATGGTAAAGCCGGGCGCCAACGTTCAGTTTTCGGCGCTGATGAGCGACACCACCGACACGGCGGTAACCTGGTCGGCTAATGGAGGAGTCATTTCTAAAACCGGGCTGTTCGTTGTGCCGAATGCTAAACCCGGTACTGTTTTTCAAATCGTAGCGACCAGCCTTTCGAACCCGTCCTCGCGCGGCATGGCGAGCGTGGCGATCGCTTCGTCATCCGCGCCCACAGGCAATCCCGGGAGCGGATCGACTCCGACCTCGGGTCCGGATAATCGCTATTGTGAAACCGGAGATGTTCCCAACTTTGGAAGCTCTGACGGGCCCGCGGCCGCGCCTATAGCCTGTTATGAGACGTCCATGACGTCAACGCCCTCGCCTGCAGTGGTCACTACGGTATCTTCATCCGCAAACCTGCAAACTGCGATTGATAACGCAAACTGTGGCGATACGCTGGTGCTCCAGGCCGGGCAAACTTATCCCGGATTCACTTTGCGCGCGAAGAGCTGCGATGCGAACCACTACATCACTATTCGGAGCAGCGCCACAGGCTCAACTCTGCCCGCGGAGGGCGTTCGGGCTACGCCCTGCAACGCGGGAGTTTCGTCGCTACCGGGTCGTCCCGCCCTGAATTGTGCTTCGACTAGCAATGTGATGGCCCGTGTAGCAGGCATAGCCAAAGCGGACAAAATCATTGGCACGGATGAGGGGACCAATTACTACCGGCTGGTGGGGCTGGAAATCGCCGATACTGAAGCCAACGGCGCCTCCGCAGGCTACTACAATCTCATCCTACTCAGCGGTGCCGACCATATCATCTTCGATCGCTGCTGGATTCACGGCTCCCCGACTGGTGAGGATGTCAAAGGCGTAGAGTTCACCGACAGCTCATATATCGCCGTAATCGACTCCTACGTCTCCGATATTCATTCCAAGGTCTCGGGTTGGGGAGCAGATTCCGCGGCGATCGGTTCGATCACTGGCCCCGGACCGGTCAAGATTGTTGACAACTTCCTGGAAGCCGCGGGAGAGAACGTTCTCTGGGGCGGCGGAGCATCTACCACCAACGTATCGGACGTGGAGATGCGCCGAAACCACATTTTCAAACCCTTCACCTGGTGGAAGCTGAGCCCCACATATTTCGGGACGCTCTTTGTCACCAAGAATCTGTTCGAGAGTAAAACCGGAATTCGCCAGTTCGTGGAAGGCAATATCTTCGAGAACAACTGGGCGATGGCGCAAAAAGGCACCGCGATTCTCTTCACTCCGAAGAATCAGTATGGAAAGTGTCCTGAGTGCGCCGTTCACGACGTCATTTTCCGCTATAACATACTTCGCCACTCGGTGGATGGAATTGGAATGGCGCCCGTCTATGCAACAACTTGTCCAGGTGAGGCGGGGGGCGGCACGGGAGATTGCGTGTATCTCTCGGGTGGCCTCTACAACCTGAGCATCCATGACAATGTTCTCGACGATATCAACGAAACGACTTATTCTCCGGGGGCCTGCTGCAGCGATGGCTTTCTATTCAACATCCAAACCGATCAGCCCACGAATTGGCCGCACGATATCTCGATCGACCACAACACCGGATTTCCCGTGGGCTCCGGCATTGCGAACGTCACCATTGTGGCTAGGCCCCAGGTCTTCGCGAATTTCTCATTCGAAAATAATTTGATGACGACTGGAGAAGGCGGTTTCCATCAGGTTCTGCCCGGGAACAAAAAGCCGGGATGCGCCGCGCCGCTCGGGTCTGGGATGGTTGGCACGTTGAACGGCTGCATGGGAGACACGTGGACTGCGGCGGGCAACGTGTTTGCGAATACCTCGACGAAGTCGCCGAAGCTACTACCCGGAAGTCCACTTCCCGCGCGTAATTTCGAAGCGCCAAACTTCGATTCGCTGGGCCTCATGGACTTCAATAATGGGAATGGCGGAAACTATCAGCTATCCCCAACCAGCCCGTTCAAGAATGCCGGCACCGACGGGAAAGACCCGGGCGCCGATATCGAGGGCTTACAGACTGCTACAGCCGGCGTGCTGTAATCGGAAGATATGAGGCGGCGTCGCGCTCTGCGACGCCGCTCATCACTCAGTTTCCTGCCGCTGATTCGTAAAAAATCTCAACCCCGTTTCTGGAGCTTCAACGTCATAATTGTGGCAAACCGTTCTGCGCCAGGAAGGTTTTTTAGGATCCAGCGGTCGAGTCTCGAAGCTGCAGGCCCCACTGGCGCCACAAACCGCCGTACCAGCGGCATAAACGGAAGCCGGAAATAGCGCTGCTCCAGAACCTTGAAGCGCTCGGTTACAATGCGAAGTTCTTCGCGGGTCAAAGGATGTTCGAACTCCGAAATGTCCTCGTGAGCGGGCAACAGGCCTCTTAGAAAGGCGTACGTCCGGGAAAAGCGGATTGGTTCCTGAAGGATGACTATGCCGCCCTTGACCAGAATCCTGGCCATTTCTTCCACTACCCGAGCGATATCAAGATGGTGAATCAGAGCGATGCAGAAGATTACATCCACCGATTCGCCGGGCAGCCCCGTATCGTAAGCGGAACCAACTTCCAGCCTCGCTTCCAGTCCAGCGTCATTCAAGCGCTCTCGTGCCAAAGCAATTAAATCCGGCGAAATATCCATGCCAATTACGCGGGCTCCGCGTTCCGCCAGGGGAACTATGTTTTCCCCGGTCCCGCAGCCGAAGTCGAGCACAGTCTTGCCCCGGACGTCGCCCAGCAGATGAAACGCATATTCGAGAGCAAAAGGAGTATCGCCCGGTGGATCCCGGTAGCGATCAAGTTGAGCGCGATCGACTCCCCTGAGAACAATCTTCCGAGCTTCCTCGGCGCTGCGTTCAATCTCAGCCCGGTCGCGCTCCGATAATCGACTATCCCGTGTATCCATTCCTTTTGCCTCCAACATTCGCCCTTGGATGATCGCTCGACGAGCCGAAATCTAATATGTCATCCCTTGCTCCTGCCCGCAAACGCCGCGAAGGATTCGGTCGAAACGTGCGGCGCCGGCAGGCCGCGCCCCTGAAGCCGATGCGAGCGCAACCGTACCTCGGATATACTATATGGGCCGTGGATTCTTGTTCCGCGACGGATCTCGGCCGCACCTATGTCTAAGCATATAAATAACTTACCATTGCTGGCAGCCCTGATCATGGGCTGCGTCGCGGGGGCTGCTCCGGCAATCGCGCAAGCTGCCGGGGACTTCGACGGTCCTGCGGAATTGCCCCGGGTTTATGTAAAAAGCGCAGTGGCTGAAACGCCAGCGCCGGGAAAAGTCTGGCGGCTGAAAGAGGGCGATTCCATACAAAAAGCGTTGAGCCGCGCAGCTTGCGGGGATGTTATCGAACTGCAGCCGGGGGCTACATTCGATGGCTCCTTCGAACTCCCTTCCAAGTCCTGCGACGACAACCACTGGATCATTCTTCGAACCGGTAGTCCGGACTCCAGCCTACCTGCGGAAGGCACGCGCATCACTCCCTGTTACGCCGGGATTGCTTCCCTTCCCGGAAGGCCCGCGGTGCAATGTAGCTCTACCCAGAATGTGATGGCTCGCATCGCTGGATCCCCACACCAGAACAGGATTGTTGGCAACGACTCTGGGGCCAATCATTACCGATTCGTCGGTCTTGGAAATCGCCGACACGGGAACAAATGGTCCGAGCGGCGGCTTCTGGAATTTGGTTTTGCTGAAAAATGCCGACCACATCATTTTTGACCGGTGCTGGATCCATGGCTCTCCCACCGGCGAAGACGTCAAGGGAATCGTCTTCGAAGCCAGTTCCTACATTGCTATCGTCGACTCCTTCATTTCCGACATTCATTCCAAAACGTCGGCCAACGGAGCGGACTCCTCGGCCATCGGCTCCGTCACCGGAATTGGCCCAGTTAAAATCGTAAACAACTTCCTGGAGGCTGCCGGCGAAAATGTGCTTTGGGGCGGCGGATCGCGCCGATACCACTCTCTCCGACATCGAATTCCGCCACAATTACGTCTCTAAGCCGCTGACCTGGTGGCATAAACATCCCAGCTTTTTTGGAACACAATTTTCGGTGAAGAATCTGTACGAAACCAAGAATTCAATTCGCGAACTGATCGAAGGAAACATCTTCGAAAACAACTGGGCGCAATCGCAAAAGGGTACGGCCATCCTGCTTTATCCAAAAAACCAGTACGGCCAATGTCCTTCCTGCGTGGTGCGCGACCTCACTTTTCGCTACAACATTGTTCGTCACACAGTGAACGGCATTGGCATCGCCGCAACTGACGCCACCACCTGCCGCGGCGAGCCGGGCAACGGCACTGGGCACTGCAGTTTCCTTTCCGGCGAAATTGCCCGGGTGAATATCCACGACAATATTCTGGAAGACGTTAACACTCAGACCTACGCGCCCGGTGATTGCTGCGCGAATGGCTGGCTTTGGTCGATTGGCACCAACCAGGAGAAGAACTGGCCGCATGATTTGACGATCGAGCACAACACCGGATTCCCCACCGGAGCCGGCATTCTCGTGACGTACGACGGGCCGCAAGCGCAGATTGAAAAACTTATCTTCCGTAATAACCTGGTGGGCTCTGGGAACTTGGGCGTCCATGCTTTTCCGCCAGGAGGTGGACGCCCCACCTGCCTGGGCCCGGGTGGAACCGTCGCGCTGCTCGAGCGCTGCTTCGACAATTCCTGGATTTTTACCAACAACGTGATCGTGCAAACCAACGACAAGCCAATGCTGCCCGGGGACCCTTACCCTAAGACTCCGCACTGCGGCGCTGCGCCAGCTTGTGAACAGTTTTTTGTCAACGACTGGAAAGCAGTTCACTTCGTCGATTATCACGATGGAATCGGCGGAGACTATCACCTTTCGCCGTCCAGTCGTTATCGAAAGGCGGGATCAGACGGCAAAGACATCGGCGCTGACGTTGACGCAGTCTCTGAGGCAACGAAGAACGTCGCGCCCTGAGTCTGTCGCAGAAATTGCAAGTCGGTCCTATCGACCGTAACCTGTGACTAAAAGATAGCTCTGATATATTTAGGGCAATTTATGATTTGCGCTGATTGTTACATTCTCGCGGCCTAGGTTATTCCCGAACCTTCATGAAACAAATTCTCCGAAAAGGGCTGAAGGATATCATTGTCGACGAGGTTCCTGATCCCGTTGTCAGCCCGCATCACGTCCTGATCCGTCCGATTTATTCGCTGATCAGCAGTGGGACGGAAACTGCCAGCATTCACAATGAAGGAGTTCTGAAAGCAGTCGCCGATAATCCTTCTCAACTGGGAAAAATCTGGAGCGTGCTGAAGTCCCAAGGTCCGATGAAGACCTTCGCCGAAGTGAACGCAAAGTTCAGCGAATATGCGGTGCTGGGTTATGCAGGTGCAGGTCTAGTAGCGGAGAAGCATCCCACCGTCATCGGCATCGAAGTCGGAGACCGAGTTGCCTACGGCGGTGAAGGAACGGGCCATGGAGAAACCGTTCGCGTTGGCCGCAACTTGGTGGCGCGCGTGCCGGAAAACGTTTTGTTCGATCATGCCTGCTTTACGACTCTGGGTAGTATCGCCATCAACGGAGTGCGCATCGCTAATATCTCCCTCGGCGACAAAGTTGCCGTCATTGGGCTCGGGCTCGTCGGCCAGCTGATCGCCCAGTTGGCGCGCCTGCAGGGTGGATTCATTATCGCCACCGATCTCAAGCCGGATCGCGTGGAACTGGCACGGCGCCTGGGTGCGGATGCGGCGCTGGTGGGAAGCTCAGAGTTGTCCGCGCAGATTCGCTCACTCACCAACGGCCAGGGGGTCGATTGCGTAATTATTGCCGCCGCCGCTAAATCAGATGCACCGTGCCGGATCGCAGTCGACATCTGCCGCGATCGGGGCCGCATCGTGGATGTAGGCGCCGTCGAGCTGAATTTTCCCTGGTATGAAACTTACTTAAAAGAGATTCAAGTATTCATGGCGCGCGCTTACGGACCCGGAAGCTACGATCCAGCTTACGAACTGCAGGGACAGGATTATCCGTTGCCCTACGTTCGCTGGACGGAAAACCGCAACATGGAAGAGTTCCTGCGCCTTATATCGCAGGGCCGGATACAGATCGATCCGCTGATCACGCACCGCTTCCCGCTGGAAGACGCGGCCAAGGCGTACGAAACCATCATGGATGCGTCCACGAACAGCCTGGCTGTGCTGGTGAAATATCCGGCTGCGGACTTAGCTTCGCCCCTGGCAGAGTTTCAACCGAAACGTCGCATCGAGGTGAATGGGCATGCAGGCGCGACCTCAGCAATCGGCGTCGCTTTGGTAGGTGCAGGTAATCTGGCGCGCTGGGCTCACTTGCCGAACCTCAAGAAAACTCCCGGAGTACGGCTGCGCGCCATCCACTCTTCCAGCGGGGCGCGGGGCAAGAGTTATGCCCGGCGATTCGGCGCGGATTATTGTGCCAGTGACTACGCGGAAATTCTGAAGGATCCGGAAATTCAGGCGGTCGTGATTGTAAGCCGCAATCAACAACACGCGGCGCAGGCTCTTGCCGCATTGCACGCGGGCAAGCACGTCTTTGTCGAAAAGCCGATGGCCCTCACGCAAGAGGAGTGCCGCGAGTTGTTTCATGCGGTGGAAGAAACGGGAAAGCAACTTACCGTGGGATTTAACCGCCGCTACGCGCCCACCTATCTTGCGCTGAAAAAACAAATGGCCAAGTGTTCCGGCCCAGCGGTGTTGAATTGCCGGATCAACTCGCCGGGGATTTCCGGCTCCTACTGGATGGCTGACCCTGCCAGCGGCGGGGCCATTCTTGGTGAAGCATGTCACTTCGTAGACTTGATGTATTGGCTGCTCGATTCCGAGCCGGTCGAAGTATCGGCTTACTCGCTTCCCACCGACAAGAAAGATCCCATCGGAGAAAATAATCTTGTTGCTGCGTTTCGCTTTGCCGACGGATCCATCGCCAATTTAACTTATTCGACCGTTGGAAGCCAGACTTCGGCCGGTGAGCGAGTGGAAGTTTTCGCCAGTGGAGTTGGGGCTTCCGCTGAGGACTTCAAGCAGTCTGTTCTGCGAACTGGAATGATCCGAAAGAGTTCAAGCTGGTTTGCCGAAAAAGGCTACGAGGCGCAGATGCGAGCCTTTTTCGCCGCATTGAAGGAAGGCAAGCCGCCCGACATCACGGTGCGCGACGGCGTGCGCTCCACTCTCGGCTGTCTCTGTATGCTGCAATCGGCGCGAGAGCGCGAGCCACGCCCCATTAATATCGAAGATTTTCTCGCTGCACCGCCCCGATGAGACTGCTTCAGCTAGGTCCTTACCCGCCGCCGCATGGCGGAGTTCAGAGCAACCTGGTGGCCATCCGCACTTTTCTCCGCCGTCACGGCGTGCCCTGCGCGGTGATCAACATTACCCGGCACCGAAAGCCCGACTCCGACGAGGTCTACTATCCGAAATCTGCTGCAGCCCTGATTCGACTTTTGTTGCGATTGGATTACGACGTCCTCCACCTTCATGTGGGTGGAATGCTGAGTCGAAGGCTCCTTAGTCTGGCTCTTGCCTGTACGCTCATGCGCAGATCGAAGACGGTGATGACGTTTCATTCGGGAGGCTATCCCTCATCCGCCGAAGGCAAGACTACGACACGAAATTCTTTTGCCGGCTATGTGCTTCGCCGCTTCGACGGCCTGATCGGCGTAAATCCGGAGATCATCAGTTTTTTTCAGCGCCTGGGTGTTGACCCAAAACGCACGCGCTTAATCTACCCGCATTCTTTTCTGCCCGAAGAAAACTCAGCGGCGGCGCTACCAGAACCTCTCGCATCTTTTTTCAGCGAGCACAGTCCCGTCCTCATTTCAGTAGGCCTGCTGGAACCAGAATACGATCTTGCCTTGCAGATCGAAGTCCTGGGACAAGTCCGCCAAAAGTTTCCGTCAGCCGGATTGTTATTAATTGGATCGGGAAGCCTGGAGCAGGAACTGCGCGGCAGGATCCGTGCCTGCACCTATGCCGAACACATCCTGCTTTGTGGTGACGTTCCGCACGCCGTCACAATGACGGCGATCTCCCAGGCGAACCTGATGCTGCGCACTACGCTATTTGACGGGGATGCAGTCTCAGTACGAGAAGCACTCCATCTAGGCACACCGGTTATCGCCAGCGACAACGGCATGCGACCTGCCGGCGTCCAGTTGATTCCTAAGTCAGACCTGGGGGCGCTTCTGCACGCGATCGAAGATAGTTTGACGCAGCCCTCGCGCCGCCACGCAGATCGCTGGCATCGACGAAAGCAATGTGCAGGCAGTATTCGATTTTTATCGGGAATTGACGGGCGCAAAATGCGGTTAAGAACGATCAGAAATTCAGCAAAAGTAAATCAAATCCATGACAGATCGCGCGTTACCAGCAATTTTCCCAGCGGCGTCTTTGCCTTCAGATAAAGCTTGCTATCGAAATATTTGCGGTAAGTGGCCCGCATGCGCTTTAAGCTGGCACGATTGAGCGCTGTGCGATCGGTCGTGCCCAATTCGTATCCTAGTTCTTCCAAGGTTCCGCCGACGAGCCCTTCAAACATCGCGAGGTTCTCGGGAGTGTAACTGTTTTTCCAGCGGCCAGCCGGATTGAATGTTTCCGACGAGACCTCCGCGAACGAAGTGTTGGGAGCGCTGACTGAACCAATTCCTGTTTTCTGGATGCGATCGTAATCGAGATCATGATCGATAAATGATCCGAGACGTGCCAAGGTTTCTCGCGGATTTCCGACAAGTTCCTCGAAACGCACCTCCGTATAATCCGCGCCCAGATCGCGTCCATCTTTGCGGCCCTTGTTGACCATCCACTCCCAATACACGCCCGCAACCATGACCGATGGCGTCTTATCCCAGGGCAAGCGGCGAATATAGCCTTGCCTCTCCGTAGAGAGCGCCGAATCACGCCCATCGCGAATGATATGAATAATCAACGCGTTGGGAATTGTTTCTTTGATGCGATGCAGGTGCAGCAGGTGCTCTGGAGTGGTGTCGGCCCAGCGCTCGACACCTTGTTTGCGGGCCATCTGCTCCATGATAATGCTGAGAAAATCTCCGCCATTTCTGCACTCCGCCATCACCCGCTCTTCGAGCGGAGCCTTTTCCAATTCCGATAACGTATAGAGACGAGTCTCATACCAGGCGTCTAACAGGCGGCGTTTATTTCTGGCCACGCTGAGATCGCCGAATCTCGGCTCCAGCAGATTGATGACATTCGATTCGGTGCGATAGACCGCAAAATTTCCCGAGGACAGGAGCATGTGATACAGCAAGGTTGTCCCCGACCGCCCGCAACCGAGCACGAACACTGGCGCTTTGCTGCGTGAACCAACCCCTGGCTTCGCCTTCATGGTTTTTTCTAAGCTCTGCATATTAAAAAATATTCAGTACCGCGTTGCGCTTCAGTTGCTCGCTGCTTCTTGCTCCGCGGACACCACTGCCGCTTCCGTCCGCAAAGACTGCTTTGTTTCGCCCGCGAAAATATTCGGCGGCGTGTGTTGAGCGCCCCATTGGTCCGGCGACTCGATAAAGTTCCTGTGCCACAGTTCCAGCACCAGCATGCGCCACAGCAATCCCGAACGATTTCTCCGGCCCCGCACATGCTCATCCACCAGCGATCTGACCGCCTCTGGCTTGAAATATCCACGCTGCAAAGTCCGCGGCTCGAGTAACACGCGAAGAAATTGATCCTTCACATCGTTCCTCATCCACTCCACCAGCGGCATCTGAAAGCCCTGCTTCTTGCGATGCAGCAGCGCCGAGGGAATCCCCAGACGCTCCGCCAGCTTTTTCAGAATATGTTTGCGCGTCCCGCCGCGCAGCTTCCACTCCAGCGGGAGTGAGGTCACCCATTCCACGAATTTGTGATCGAGCATGGGCACGCGCACTTCGAGCGAAGTCGCCATACTCATTCGATCTACCTTGGTCAAAATGTCGGAAACCAGATAGGTCTTGGTGTCCAGGTAAAGTAGACGGCTTAAAGGGTCATGGCCGGGAGCGTCGTCGTACAATCGCTGCCATTGCAGCAACGGGTCGGGAAGCCGTCCTGCCGCTTGCAGAAACGAATCGGTAAACAATCCCCGCTCCCGATGTAATGCGGGAAAGAACGACATGCCATCGAGGTAGCGGTCGCGCGTATTCAGCGACGCATTCCACGCCAGATTTTTTCCATACATTCCGCCTGGAACAAGATCGTGAAGCGAATTGCGATAAACTCGCCCCAGCCATTCCGGCAGCCGGTCGAATTTCTGCCGCTCCAGTGCCGTGAGATATCGGTCATATCCGGCGAAGAACTCGTCCCCGCCATCTCCGGAAAGAGCGACTGTAACTTGCTGCCGCGCCATGCGGCACACGTAGTAAGTCGGCAGCATAGAGGAATCGCCGAACGGCTCTTCCATCATTTGCGAGAGATAAGTGAGAGTCTCCTCCAGATTCGGATCGAGCACCAGTTCGTGATGCTCCGTGCCAAAACGTTCCGCTACGAGGCGCGCATATTCCGATTCGTTGAACTGCTCGGCCTGGAAGCCGATGGAAAACGTCTTTACGGTTCCGGAACTCACCCGAGCCATCAGAGCGACGATGATTGAAGAATCCACGCCTCCGCTCAGCAGCGCTCCCAGCGGCACATCACTGATCAAGCGAATGCGTACCGCCTCTTCCAATTGCCGCTCCAACTCGTCGAGACATTCCTCTTCGCTCATCGCCGGATGCGTGCCATACTCGGGCAAATCCCAGTAGCGGCGAATCTTCACTTCGCCCTGGCAATATTCCATCAAGTGCCCGGCCGGCAGTTTATGAATGCGCCGAAAGGCACTGTGCGGATCAGGAATATATCCGAAATAAAAATATTGCAGCAGGCCCTCCGGATTAATCTCTGCTAATTCCGGATCCACTGCCAGCAGAGCTTTAATTTCCGATCCGAATAGCAACCGGCCTGCGTGGCGAGCATAGTGCAGAGGCTTCTTGCCCATGCGGTCGCGCGCCAGCAGCAGAAGCTGCTTGCGCTCATCCCACAAGGCAATGGCAAACATTCCGCGCAGTTTCTGCACGCAGTCCGCCCCCATTTCCTCGTATAGATGAACGATGACTTCGGTGTCAGAATGGGTATAGAAGCGGTGGCCGCGTGCCTCGAGCTCCTGGCGAAGCTCAGGAAAATTGTAAATTTCTCCGTTGAAGACGACCCACAAGCTTTTGTCTTCGTTATGAATCGGCTGCCGTCCACCGGCAAGGTCGATGATGCTCAGGCGCCGCATGCCCAGTCCCGCTGGGCCACTGGCGTAAATGCCCTCATCGTCCGGACCGCGGTGAACAATGGTTTGGCACATGCGCCGCACGTCAGCGGCATCGACAATGTCGCCGGCGTTGCCGACCATGCCAGCTATTCCGCACACGGATTCACCTCGAAGCGTTCCGATGCGTAAGAGTTGCCGGCCACCGGCCTGCTGACCTGCGCGACGATAGATTGTTCAATCATTCTTGCCAGTTCCAGTTAACGAGTCCAAGCCAGCGGCCGTTCGCGTTTTGCCGTCCTTGCAAATTTATTTTTCTTGCCGCCTTTATCCTCCACAGGATCTTTCGCAACCTTCGCCACGCTGGCAATCTGATAAACCGCGCAGATGTAACCCACCATGAAATAAGGGAACAGATTATATTCCGTGGATGCGAACATAGCCCCGGAAATATAGGCTGCCAGCGCCGCCCATAGCGCACTGGTCCATAAGCGGATATCTTCGCTGGCTTGATAACCCGGCAACTTTCGCACCTTTTTTATTTTGCGCATCGAGAGTGCGAGCATCAATACATAAAGAAACACGCCGGGCACACCAGTCTCGGCTCCCAACTCGCTGTATGTGTTGTGCGCGACGCGCCAGGTCAGCGTGTAACTCCCGAAGTTCCCCGGTCCAATGCCGAACACCGGGTGCTTGACCATGAGCATCAGGCTCTCTTTCAGCAGCTCCTTACGAGCCTCCAGAGAATTCCTGTCCCCCGACCCCTGGATGTTGCCCCGAAATATGCTCTCGACACGAACCAGGTAGTGGGGTGTAATAAGCACTACCCCGACGCTCACAAACACCGCCAGCGCTGCACTCACGATGACCACCGTACGCTTGCCCCTGATGCCAAACTCCCATATGCAGATTAGGACCGTCACCACCATGGCCAGCAGACCACTGCGGGAATAAGTCGCGACCACGCCATACGCCATGAAAACCAAGCTCACGCTCCAGAACAATTTGGCAGCGGTTTTCTTGGCGGCAAAGAAGAAGGCCACGCATAACGGAAAATTGATGGCGATATTAATCGCCAGGTCGTTGGGATTTTCCAGAATGCCTTTCTGAATTCCCATCAGCCGACCGTATTCCGTATGGTGAACAAAGACCGATACCACGGTCACCAGCGCAACCGCGCTGGCCTGAATGACCAGCAGCTTACGAACTTCGTTCACCGAGGTGGCAACCATATAAATCAGAATCGCGACGATGACGCCCTTGGAGAACTTGTTTACGACTGTGTCAAAAGCTCCGCCTCGCCATGCCGCAAATGGTATGCACAACAGCATTTGAAACAAGAGAAGGAGAAGAACCTTGAGTTCGATCGTTAGCTTGTGACGCCGGCTCGCAGGAACCCCGAAGATGAGCGCCAGCAAAGCGATCCCACCTGCAATCTTGTTGATGGGAACGGCATCGAGTCCGGGGATTAAATCTTCCGGGCGAAACCAATAGATCCAGGAAAAAAACATCAGGGCGCTGTAGGCGAGAGTGCTTCTGGTCTTGCTATCGGCTGCGAGTCTTCGCAACCGGTCCGCTCCCCAGCGGCTGGGCTTTGCTTCGGTTGCAAGTACGCCACGGATGGGCGTTCGGGGCCTTATCGGCTCCATGCGGCCTTCCTTCCAGAAACGAAGTTCGCAAAAGCCACCACCGCTGCCGTGTTGAGCAACACGAAGGTTGCGGCCGCATCGGCCGCACGCGCTACCGGCCCTCGCTTCAAAAGGCGCGCCAGGGCCACCACTCCGAGCCCATAGAAGGCCAATTGCAAAATCAGAGCTACTCGGTACAACGGAGCCTTCAGCCACAACGAGGCGATAAACATTAAGGCCAAAGCGAAGGGAGCCACCAAGCGCAAAAGCTTATGACTCACGAATCTAAACAGCACCGGGTTTTGGCCGCTCAAAACCCACGGCATCAACTGCACCAGTTGATAGTTACCGCTCAAAGTACGCACCTTGCGCGCAAATTCAAGTCCACCGCCCAGGTCTGGACTATCCCAAGCTCTCGCGCGCGGCTCGAATACAACGCGTTTGCCCTGTTTCACCACCTGTAGGGGGATATACACGTCGTCCAGAATGGTTCCTTCGGGCACTGCGCTCAGCAGGTCTCGCCGCACCGCGTACAGGGCGCCGGTAGCGCCCACTACCGATCCCGAGGCGGCCTCCAGTTCGCGAATCTGCTTCTCGATGCGCCAGTAGAGGCCCATGCCGCGCCCAGTCTCGCCGGAATCAAGGTCGCCCAGCATTAACTCACCACTGACGCAGCCGACATCCGGATCGGCAAAGCTCTCCGCTAGAACCCGAAGCGCTCCAGGTTCAATCTTTTGACGTGCGTCGGTGAAGACCACGAGGTCTCCGTGGGCCAACTTGAAGGCATCATTCAACCCACTCGCTTTCCCGTGCGACAATTGGTTCATGATTACCTGAATTCGCGGATTGTCTACATGCTCGCGCAGAATTTCTTCTGTGCGGTCGGTAGATCCATCGGAGACAAGCACAATCTGACAAAGCTCCGGCGGATAATCCAGACTCAACAGATTCCGCAGCTTATCTTCCAGAACCCGCTGCTCGTTGCGCACAACCATCACGATGGAAATGGGAAGGTCCTGACGCATGCGCATCACCGGCCAGGGGAACAGCAGGGCCTGCAGCCATAACCAGGCCGCGTAGCCCACGTAGGTGTATGCGATAAGAAGAGCTGAGGCCCAGAAAATCCACGTCATTGCGCGCCCCGGCCCAGCAGCACGATTTTGATGGTCTGAAACATGATCAGCATGTCCAGACCGATGGAGGCGTTCTTGATATAGAACAGGTCGTACTGCAGTTTCTCGCGCGCATCATCGAGCGTGTTTCCGTATTTGTATTGCACCTGCGCCCAGCCCGTAATTCCCGGCCGAACCACATGCCGCACGCCGTAGTATGGAATCTCCTTACTCAGCCATTCGACAAACTCAGGCCGCTCCGGCCGCGGCCCCACAAAGTGCATGTCGCCCTTTAAAACGCACCATAGCTGGGGGATTTCGTCCAACCGCGAGGAGCGCAGAAATTTCCCCACCCGCGTGATTCGGGGATCGTCGTCCGCCGCCCAGGTGGCGCCGGTGTCGGCTTCCGCATCCTGACGCATGGTGCGGAACTTATAACAGTAGAAAATCTTTCCTCTCCGTCCGACTCTCTGCTGGCGATATAACGCGGGACCCGGCGATCCCAACTTGACCGCCAGCACAATGAATGGCAGGAGAGGCAGCGAGAAGATCAGCGCAATCAACGCCACGGAAAAGTTCAGTAAGCGTCGTACCAGCCGGAAGAAAGTGCTGAAGCGAAACCCTTCGGCAAAGATCAGCCAACTCGGAAGCAATTGGTCCACTTCGATTTTCCCTGACATTTTCTCCAGCCAGGAAGTGGCTTCTTCAACTTTTAACCCTGCCAGCCGCAGGTCCAACAATTCTTCCACGGGTAAAGTTCCGCGACGGTCGGGCATGGCCACGATCACGCGATGGACTCGGGAACTGCGAGTCATGGCTAATAAATGCGACGCCACGGAGTCTCGCGTCAACTCCCCTTCTGCATCCCCGGTCCAGCCGACCACTTCAATCCCCATCGTCGAGCGCTCGCGCAGACCGTTGACCAGCCGCTCCGCGCGTTCCCCCGTGCCGAGCACGTATACCCGCTCCCGCAGGAATGGCTGTTTCACCATCCATCCGTAGGCTCCACGCCAGCAAAAAAGTGTGCAGGTGAGGATGATGATTCCGAACAGCGCCGAACCGTTTCCGGGCAGCAACGCCGGGAACAGGAAACCAACCGCGGAAAGCGCCAGAGCCACACATCCCAGGACAAGCAGTATTCGAAGACTTTGATCCCAGCTTTTGCTTACGCTGGAGGAATCATAAAGATCCAACCAGTGCGAAAGCAGCAGCACCGCCCCCGTAACCACCAGAATCTTGATGTAGCCGCCTTCGACATTGAGCAGCAGCCAGCTATCCTGAGTGCGCAGCATGGTACCCAGAACGAACGAAACCCAAACGATAAGGGCTTCACCCGCCAGCAGAACCAGCGTGCGCAGCGGATAATAGACTTTGAACAGCCGGATCACGTTTTCCTATTTCCCCGGGGTCTTGGACTCGGTCCCGTCTTTTTGATAGGCCTCGTAGTAGTAGCGCGTGTAAGGCATCGCATCGGCATCAGTGCCGTTCAGAACGACTCCAACCAGCGCATCCTCGGGAAACTCCAGCCGCGCGCGGCGCGCCATATCGGTGGGGGTAGTGTTGGAGCGCACAACCATCAGCACGCCGTCGCAAGCCTTGGCGAGCACGCTGGCGTCAGAAACTGGGACGGCCGGCGGTGAATCGATAATAATCCAGTCAAACAGGGCTTCCACCCGCTGGAGAAGCAGCTTCAGCCGGCCATTGGACACGAGTTCCGCAGGGTCGGAAATTTCCTGGCCGCTGGGAATAAAGAACAGGTTTTCCATGGGCCCACGCTGCATGATGGAAAATTCGTCGCATCTGCCCTGCAAATAATCCGCCAGCCCGGGAGACGAAGTTGTGCCCAGCATCATGTGCAGCCGCGGACCCCGCAGGTCGCCATCGATCAGTAATACGCGACGGCCATGCTGCCGCACCAGGACCTGGGCCAGATTAGCGGCGGTGAAAGATTTGCCTTCTTTGGGCAACGCGCTGGTGATCAGAAGTTTCTTGAGCGGAGTCTTCTCCCGCGCATGGTAGAGCCGGGAACGCAGCGTGCGAAATTCCTCCGCTCCCCGGGCGTGGTCGTCACCGTTGAAAAACAACATTGTTTTCTCGTCCGGACTCCAGGGCTGAGGAACACAGCGGCTCAATAAAGCATCCAGACTAAAAGGACTGGCGAATGCCGGCATCGCGGAACTCGGCGGCAATCCGCCGATCGCGGGCAAACCCGCAGCCATTTCACCGCGCTGCTCTTCCGGCGAAGCTACGGACGGATGCTCCGCCACCGTCGATGCATAGTTCGCCTGGGACGGTCCCCCCTGTGCCGCCCGTTCTTCTTCGGCTTTTTTTAGTGCCTCGTGAATTCTGCTCATAATTTCCTTTCCTTGGGGAGGTCCTTTTCTTCATCGCGCAAGCGGTCGGCTAAACTGGCAATCGAACGTAAAGTATCCACCAGGTCAAGCTTTCTGGGATCAACAGACGGCGGAGGCGTCGTCATTGCACTCGCGGCGCTGCCATCGCTCAAATCAAAGTCGCGCGCCACTGTTTCCACCACTGCCGGCCGAATTATTTTCTGCTGATCCACGAACGCGCTCACCAGGCAGTGCTCGCAAAGCAGGTTGATGACCCGCGGAATGCCGCTGGCGTAGCGATGAATCGCAATCAGCGATTCTGGATCGAAAATCTGTTGGCCGCTGGAGCCCGCGATCCGCAAGCGCTGCTGAACGTAAGCTTTGGTCTCATCCAGCGTAAGCGGATGAGTCTTCGCCCGCAGAGTCAATCTCTGGCGCAACTGCCGCAGTTGCGGCTGCTTCAGCTTCTGCTCCAATTCAGGTTGGCCTACCAGTACGATCTGCAGCAACTTCTCCGTGAAGGTCTCCAGATTGGTGAGCATGCGAATTTCTTCCAGGACTTCATCGGTCAGGTTCTGCGCTTCATCCACGATGAGCACGGCGGTCTCACCCGCGCGATAACGATCGAGCAGCCAGTTGTAGAGGCGCAGCAGAACCTGACTCTTCGATTTCGAATCGCAAGGAATGCCGAAATCCGCCATCATGTAATCGAGAAATTGTGTCGTGTTCAGGCGCGAATTGAAAATAAACGCCGTCGCCACTTGCTGCAGCCGGAGCCACTCCAGCAACTTGTTGATCAGGGTCGTCTTCCCCGTTCCCACTTCCCCCGTCAGCAGCACAAATCCCTTGCGGCTCTGGATGCCGTAGGTCAGGCACGCCAGCGCCTCCTCGGTATGCCGCGTCAGAAACAGATAACGCGGATCGGGGTTGACGTTGAACGGATTTGCCCGCAGGCCATAGAACTCTTTGTACATAATCTTTCGCTTACCCTCGTGCTCTTATCCCAGTCAAAACTTGGCGGTCTCCTCGCTCTCCTGCGGATGCTTGGTGCGCTTCCAGAAACGGCCCTTGCCATTACCGTTGGCGGGAACCATCTCCCCAACCCAGGGAACCGCCACCAGCATGGGGAGCTCCAGCGCGGATTCGGCGTCAGCCTGAGTGCGGATGGACTTATCACGCAATTCCAGCCACAAGGCAAGACCGATCCCTAGCGCCAGGCCCGCGCCCAAACCGCCACCGGCAAACAGCGGCCGGACGGGAAAGCTTGGCGAATCGGGGAAACTGGCCGGGTTCAGCAGATGCATTTGTTCGCCTTCCTGCTGCTGCTCCATCTTGAGTGCAAGGTCGGACTTACTCTGATCGGCTAAAAGGTCCTGGTAGTTCTTCTGCGTGTTGTCATAATCACGGGCAAGCTCCTTGTACTGTTCTTCGATCGCCGGACTCAGCGCAACTCGCCCCTGGTAGACGGAGATTTCCTGCTGCAGCTTTTTCTGATCGCGCGTGGCCTGGCTGATTAAGTCCTCATATTGATGCACCTGCAGCCGCAACTGGCGAATCTCGGGAGGCTCGGAGGCAGATTCCTTATCGGGCGTAGTTGTGTTTGCGTCGCTCGAGGGATTATTAATCTCATCCAGTTTCTTTTTCACCTGGGCGATATCCGCCTTGGTCTTGATCACGTCCGGATGGTCGGCGGTGTATCGGCCTTGTAAGTCGATGAGTTGCGACTGCAGCTGAGCAAGCTGCTGCTGCAAAGATTGCGGATTGTTGGCCGAACCCGAACTCTTCCACGCGGCCACCTGCTGGGCCAGCAGCGATTCCGTGTAGGCTTTATCCTGCTGCGCACGGCTCAGGGATTGCGTGTTGGCGTCAAGTTGCGAGTTCAACCCCATCAGGATTTTTAAATTATTGTCTTCGTCGCCGGGAAGTTGCCCCATGTATTGCTTCTTGAAGGCCGCCAGCTTGCTATCCAGGTCATCGAGATTGTGCTTGGTATCTTCCACTTGCTTGCTGAGAAAATCGGTGGTGCCGCGCGCCACATCTTCACGCGACTTCAAATTCTCTTCCAGCAGAAGCGACGTCAACTCGTTGCAAATCTGCTGCGCTTCGCGCGCATTGGAATCGGTGTAGTTCACATAAAAGCCCGGAACCGGGCTGCTCTGGCCCGGCTTCGGCTTGGTCGTTCCAATCTGAGAGAGATCGGTTACCACTGGCTCGACCGTCATGCTGAGACGGATCCTATCGATAATGTCGTCTACATTCTGACCCGGCTTGGCCAACCCTAAACGCTCCAGCATGGGCTGGAGACGGCTCTGGCTCAGCACCTGCTGCTGCAAGGTAGCGATGCGCTCGGTCAGATCGGCGGTAACTACCGGCTGCACGATGCCCTCCGGCACCTTCTGGCCTTCCACCAATACCAGCGACTGCGAGGTGTACTTGGAGGGAAACGCATAGGAGACGAGAAATCCGGCCAGCGGCGCCAGCAGGGCCGGGATCAGAATCACTTTCATCCGGCGGCGTAACATCGCCAGATAATCGTCCATGGTAAGTTCGCGATTTTCCATCATTACAATTCCCGTTCCGCCGGCCTACTGCGGCCAGCTGCAAAAATTAGTCAAGCCGGATTGGCCGGGGAGTCCAATCCAGTCCAATCGATCCCACCTGCCGCCGCGACAGGTTGCTGCATGCGGTCAAACCAGGGCCTGCCGTGGTAACCAGTGGACAAGATGTATCGAACGTCATGTCATTAAACTGGTAACTCACAAATCCTCGCAGGCTGCGTCCGAACTGACGATGCACTCCGATGCCTGCGTACCAGTAAGTAAATTCATTGGCGTTTACCGCCGATCCCGGAATTTGCAAGCGCGAATTCTTGGAGTAGCCAACGTCGCTAAAAAGATCCCAGATTCGGCTCAACGGCCGGCGCATATCGAGCAGCGCAATGTTGCTCAGCGACCCGGCGAAAATCCCGGAGCCGCTGGTGTCATAACGCTGGAAGGTAAATGAGACTGAAGTTTTCGGGAATTTATAGCGCAGCGAAACTCTGCCTACAGCGCCAATGTGGTTGGCGCTGGTATGTATCACCGCGATGGTCCCGCCGTCCGTTGTGCATTCGTTGAGAGGCACGCTCAGAGCGCCAAAGATACTCAGACAGACCGGCGGGTTTGCATCAATGTGCGTAAACTGCGGACCGGCGCCGATGGTAAAACTCAAGCGTCCGGAGATGCGGTGACCGTACAACGCTTGGATTACGTTCGAGTGAAACGCAGTGCCCACGGTCGAAAAGTCAAAGCCCTGATAGCCATAGCTGAGGGCGACTTGGTCCTTCGCATTGAGGCTGTAGTCGTACCCGACCTGCGCGGTGGTTTCGCGGCTGCCGATAAAGGAAATGTTGTTGTCCAAAGCGGTCGACGCAGTGAGATCACCGTCGAAGTGGACGAGTCCGTAGCCCGCAGCCAGAGTCAACGACGATCTCGGCGTGAGGGACTCGACAATGTCCGCCAACCCAAGGTTCGTGATTCGCGGCACCTGCCCGAGTGAAACTCCTTCGCCCCCGGTGAAGACATTGCTCTGCCCGGCAAACGCATTGGCACCAAGCAAGCCGGTACCCATGCTTCCCATGCCTAAGTTGTAGGCGCCACTTCCGCCATAGGCGGCAAAGCCGAAGGCGCCTTCCGGCAAATAACTGAATGCGTCTCGAATCGCCAGTTGGCCGCGCTTCCAGTTGATGCGGTTGTCAATGTCGAACTGCTGCAGTTGTTGCAATCCAACGCCGGCCACATTGTAGTAAGAGACTCCGCCGATGTAGTCCGCGGCCACATCGTAGTTTCTCCACAGCTTTTGCAGGGTCAGACTTCCCAAGCCTCGGGTAACGGAACCGGTCGATGACCCACCGACGGTATTCGCCGCGTTCGAATCAATCGACTCGCTGAAATGCAGGCCAGGTAGAAGGAAGCTTTCGGGCGCCGCATGAGGTTCCAGTCCCGGCTGGTCGATCGCGGAAATGGGCGGATTCTCGCTCACTGGCGGCGCAGGGTTTTCCTGCCCGAAGGCCGGCACGGGTGTCGGAGCTGGAGTCTGATTCTCGTCGCTCTGCGCCCGGGCCACGCTGACCGAAAGCAAGCTCAACGTCAGCGTCATTAGAATTTGGCCTTTAGTCATTTTCGATTCCTCTCCAACTTATTGCCAAGCTCACGGGACAACGATGGTATCTCCCGGCTTCAGCGCGATATTCTGCTGCATACTGCGGCCTTTGATTGCGTCCTTGTAATTAAATGGTAATTTGGTCTGCTTCCCATCGATTACGCGCAACAGATAGATTGCTTTGAGGTTGGCAAACTGGGTGAAGCCGGCACTGGACAGCGCCTGCAGCACGGTCATACCAGGCAATAGAGGCATCGCCCCGGTGTGGATTACCTCGCCGAGCACATAAATCCGCTGGCTGTTCATGGCCGTCACGACCACGGTAACCCGCGGATCCTCAATATATTTCTTTAGCTTCTCGCGGATCGAAGCTCCCAACTGCATCGGAGTCATGCCGGCCGCTTGAACGTCGTCCAGCAAAGGCATTGAAATTTTGCCATCCGGCCGCACCGGCAGATTGACACTCATATCGGGCTCTTTCCAAACGGAAATTCGCAGCGTATCGTCTGGTCCGATCACATAATCCGAACGCCCGCCGGGATTCGATGCCCGAACTTCCGGAACAGCTGCCTGCGCCTGCTTCGGCGAGTTGGCATCCTCTTGAGCCCACATGCCAATGGCCATCAAACCGAACATTGCCAGGCAGGCAAGCTTTATCACTTTCTTCATGCGCTCTCCTATGAGCATTGAACACGCGTTAACATTCAAAGCTCAATCATTCAGGAGGCCCGGTACTCAGAGCACCCCATCTGTTTCAGTTTGTACAGCAAAGCCTTGTAACTGATCTGAAGATCCTGTGCGGCACGGCGGCGATTCCAGCGGGTACGGGTGAGCGCTCGCAGAATCAATTCCTTCTCCATCTCCCGGGACGCAGCCCGGGCCGCCTGCTTTAGCGAAATTCGCCCACTGTCGTTTTCAGCGTGGGGCCGCCGCAGCATGGCGCGCAACCCGCCCATGGCGACGTTTTCATCGCCAAGAGCGACGATCGCCCGGGCTGCATTTTCCAACTCCCGCACATTACCCGGCCACGAGTATTCCTGGAACAAGCGCTGCGTTTCTTCACTGAGCGCCGGCACCGCCCGCTGAAAATCGCGACCGAATTTTCCCAGAAAGTGTTCCATCAGAATTGGGATGTCTTCCCGGCGCTGGCGTAGTGGCGGAATCCGCAAACAGACGCCGCTGATTCTGTAATACAAATCTTCACGAAGATTCCCCGCCTTCACTTCCGCTTCCAGGTCGCGGGCGCTGCCGCAGATGAGCCGGACCGGAGCTTGCGCCCCATTTCCAGAACTCTCCTGCCGCAAAATCTGCAGCAACCGCGCCTGATCGCGCGCGCTTAATTCAGCAATCTCCGCCAGAAAAACTGTTCCACCGCCTTCGAAACCATCATGAACGTTCGGATTTCCAAACTCTATTGCCTTTACGTTCAAGCAGGAAAAAAGGTGAAGATTTTTCCCTCTTCGTCGGGAAAGCTCGTGAATCCGCCGCGCTGTCGCCTTCTTGCCGGCTCCGTTCTCGGCCAACAGCAACACCGGAACTTCGCTCTGCGCAACCTCCCGCATCACGGCTTCTACGCTGCGCATGCTCGGACTTACTCCCTCCACGAACTCATTAACAGGGAGCCCGGATTCTGTACTCAGCGCCGAGCTTGGGAGGAAACTTGGTTCCATTTTACGGCCTACTCTCAAGGGACGACCACAGTCAACAGGTCACCCTTAATCACCCGACTACAGCAAAGCACGACAAATGCCATCCTTCTCGACAGCTACGGACTGGTGTCGTATCCCGTTGGCACCCTCTTTTCAATAGCTTAGCGGACACACCCTGCTTCCAGAGAGGAAAAAAGCTTTCCCACAATACGCTACATGGTTCCGCACAAAAGGGAAAGTATTTACCCACTTGACAGTAACCTTGCCGGTGACTTACCCGCACACTCCAAGGACAATGTTTCCCGGCTTCATGCAAATATTGCAAAAGCATGAATAGACAAGAAGCGTCGCTGGCTGTCACGATCGCGCTCGTCCTTTCCAATACCCCGGCCAAGGCTCGAACCCTCGATCATTTCCTGGAATTTTAGGGTAGACTGATGTCGGTTGGATCGCAAATCTCGCCTTATCTCTCATCTTGTGAATCGCACGATTCGCAGATTCTGGCGGGAGGAACGGAAGCAGCCTTGAATCAATCCAGTGGCTGGCGCTTTGCGCTTGCTGCAAGCTTAATCGCGCTTACTGCGATTCTTCTGCAAGCGCGCACCCGCACCGAGACCATCCCACCACGCCAGCCGCTGTCCTCGTTTCCCGCCCAATTGGGGAACTGGAGCGGAAAAGACATTCCTCTGGATAAGGAAACTCTTGATGTTCTGGGTGCCGGCGAGTTCCTGGTACGCGGCTACCGCGATCCAGGCAGCGATCTGCCCTACGTTGATCTGTTTCTCGCTTACTTCCCCAGCCAGCGTACCGGAGATACCATCCACTCTCCAAAACACTGTCTTCCTGGAGCAGGATGGACTCCGGAGAGAAATGATCAGGTCACCATTTCTTTGCCCGGGCATTCCCCGTTCCCGGCAAATCGCTACGTCATCGCCAGAGCCGAGGCCCGCAAGCTGGTGCTTTATTGGTATTGGGCCCATGATCGTGGCGTCGCCAGCGAATATTGGGCCAAGTTTTATCTGGTGAAAGACGCAATCCGGATGAACCGCAGCGATGGCGCGTTAGTCCGCATCACGACTGACATGCTTCCGGGGGAGACCCCAGACGCCGCCGAGCAGCGGCTTCGTCCCTTTACCGCGGATGTAATTCCTTTGCTCGACGAATACATTCCCCGCTGATCGCGAATCGCCGGTCATCGATCATCGATCATCTGGTTTTTCTTCCGGAAGTGCCGGCGTGGCGAGTGGAGGGGGTATTCCACTGGCTACGCCGGCTTGGTTTAGATCCTAGGCCGAAACACTGACGCCGCTGGTCGCCGAACTTCCGCTCGTACCGGAAGCGGGAGTGATGCTGGATAGAGCGTTCAGGAAATTCAAAACAATTTGTTCGTTACTGTTGGCTCCCAGATTAAGCGTAACCTGCGGCGCGTTGGAGCTCTGGCTAGTCGGAGCTTGGTTGGTTGAAACCGGGTTGGTTGAAACCGGGTTACCCACACTGATGGAAACCTGCTCCCCGCTGCTGGAGTTATTGATGCCGATGGTGATTTCCTCCGGGCTGGTGCTGCTGCTGTTCAGGTTGAGCACGATCTCCGGGCCGGTAGTGGTGGGCGTAGCGGTTGGCGCCGCTGGGGTGGCACTGCTGCTGCTTAAGTTAATTATGATCTCTGGTGCGGAGGTGCCGGCTGCTGTGGTCGGGGTTGTTCCGCCGCTGTTGCTGCTGAGATTCAGCACGATTTCCGGACCTGTGTTACCTGCGCTAGTGGCTGCGGCCCCAGCCCCTGTGCTGGATACCGGCTGCGCAGTCGGCCCCTTCGGGGTATTCCCGCGAAAAGTGGACTGGAGCGTATCAAAGGCCTGCTGCGCGCCAGCTAGATCCCCCGATTGCAATGCTTGTCCTATCGCGGTGAAATCCTGCTCACGTTGGGACAATTTAAATGGATTCCCATTGGCGAACGGCCCTCCCTGCCCAAGGGCGGTAATGTTGTTGTAGGCAACCTGAGCATTGGCCAGGTTGCCTGAACTGAGTGCTTGTCCTAGCTGTTGCTCGTCGCTGTTCCGGGTCTGGAAAAACGACTGCAACTGCTGGTACAACGAACTGCTCGAGACGGCTGATGTCGACATGAAGATCTCCTCAGAATTTGGCTGATCTGGCCCGGACCACGGTGAGGGTTCCTGCCATTCAAGGCCTATATCGGCATGAAGGCTTTAAACTTCAATCATGCTGCGGTTTTCCTGAACTGACGGCGGGAAGGAAGTTGCGGTGGTGTTTGCGCGAAAGGATCATCCACCGATAATTTCGAGCGTGCCGTTACCTTAATCCGAGGTCTTGTAATCGCAGGCGGAACGGCATGGCTCGCAGTACATCAGCCCGTCTTCGCAAATTCGGACGTCGAGCGTGGTCTGGCAGAGACAACAGAATTTGTCGCATTCGCAACTGTCTTCTGACATCTCGCATTGTGCGCAACGGTATCTGGCGTGGCCGCTTCCGGTGGACATAGCAGCAATGTAGCTCTTCAACCGGCGTACAGGAAACGTGCCGTTAGTAACCGAAACTCCATTTATAATTCTTGGTTCACCAATCAGGCTTAACTGGCAAGACTCAACCCTCAGGTTGGGTGGTTATTTCTCTCTGTTATAAGGACACACACTTTGCTCGATTTCTTAGGCGATCTGCGACGAACTCACATGTGCGGTGCCCTGCGTCCCTCAGACGCGGGCAAGAAAGTTGTGCTCATGGGATGGGTGAACCGCCGCCGCGACCACGGCAACCTGCTGTTCATCGATCTGCGTGACCGCACCGGCATCGCTCAGATTGTTTTTAACGCCGAGCGAGATACTGCCATCCACGAAAAAGCTGGAGCCCTGCGCAACGAGTACGTCATCGCCGTCACCGGCACGGTGAAGCTTCGCGATGCCAACACCATCAACAAAAATATGCCCACGGGCGAAGTCGAGTTGGTGGCCGAAGAGTTGCGCATCCTGAACGAATCCAAGCTGCCGCCATTTCTGCCATCGGACACGGCGCTTACCAATGAAGAGACGCGCTTGAAATATCGCTATATCGATCTCCGCCGCGACGTGATGCAGTTCAATATCGAGACTCGTCACAAGGTCGCAAAAGCCATTCGCGATTATCTTTCCGACCAGGGTTTCTTCGAAATCGAGACTCCCTTCATGACCCGCTCTACGCCCGAAGGCGCGCGCGATTACCTTGTCCCCAGCCGGGTGCAGCCTGGAACGTTCTACGCGCTGCCGCAGTCGCCGCAGATGTTCAAGCAAATATTAATGATCTCCGGCTTCGACAAATATTTTCAGATCGTGCGCTGCTTCCGCGACGAAGACCTGCGCGCCGACCGCCAGCCGGAGTTCACCCAGATCGACCTCGAAATGTCCTACCCGCAGCCCGAGCGCGTCTGGGAAGTGGTCGAAGGATTTCTCACCGCCGCCTTCCGTGCCGCCGGGTCGGAAATCAAGACTCCATTCCCCCGCATGGATTACGACGAAGCCATACGCCTTTACGGTATCGACAAGCCGGACTTGCGCCTGCCCGCCTTCACCGACGTCCGCGAATGTTTCACGCCGGAAAATTTGCAAGAGCTGGCGATCAATGCAAATCTCCCGCTGATTGCGATTCGCACCCCCAAGGTCGGCGAACTCTCGCGCAAAGAGCGCGATGACATCAAGCCTATGTTCCACTCCAAGGGTGGAGCAAAGATTTTCGAAGATTTCAAACGCATCAGCAACAAATTTCCGGAAGCGGCGGCCGCCATTGAAAAAAAATGCGGAGCCCAAGAGAAAGATCTAATCGTTCTGGTCGCAAGCTCTGCGCAGTCCGGTCCACAAACCGCCATGCCTGCGCATCGCAAAGTCACCCCGCAAGAGCTGGCCATCTACGCGTCGGCCGGATTATTGCGTCTCGCCTTGGCGCAAAAATATGCGGACCGCCACGGCATCTTCAAGAAGACCGGCGACCCGGCAAATGATTTCCGCTTCCTCTGGGTCACAAATTTCCCCATGTTCGAATGGGACGAGGGTGAAAAGCAGTGGATGGCCGCGCATCATCCCTTCACTTCTCCGCATGAAGAGGATATGAAACTGCTCGAGGCTGGAGTTGAATCGGTGAAAGATCCGCAATCTCCGCTCAGCGCCGTTCGCGCCTTGGCGTATGACGTGGTATTAAACGGCACGGAGCTGGGCTCGGGCTCGATCCGTATTCATCGCCAGGATATCCAAAGCAAAATCTTCCGTGCCCTCGGCATGACTGAAGAAGAAGCCCGCGCGCGGTTCGGATTCTTCCTCGAAGCTCTCGAATACGGCACGCCTCCGCACGGCGGCATCGCCCTCGGCCTCGATCGTATCGTCATGATCATTGCCGGTGCCGAAAGCCTGCGTGAAGTAATTCCCTTCCCTAAAACCGCCCGCGCTGTGGACTTGATGGTGGACGCACCAACACCAGTCAGCGATTCGCAGCTGCGCGATTTGGGGATTGCGATAAGAACAAAGAGCTAGAATCGATTCAGCAATTCTCTGCTTCTCTGGCGCAAGCTCTTTTGGGTGGCGCAGCGCCTCGCTACCCAAAAGCAAGAAATCAGTCTCAAGGTTCCCGATTCGGACGCCCCCATTTTCTAAAGCCTTCCGCTTTCCCACTTCTGCACTCCTCCCAAAAAGAACTACGCTTCGTCACAACCTTCTTCGCCTTACCCATGCTATACAGAACGTGGTTTCCCTAAACTCGCACGGCTTCCGGTAAAGCTCTGCGGGACTCAGTCTCCGAGCCTCATCGCAACCAAAGGTGGGACTCATGCGACGCGCCTCACTGTATCTGTATCTGATTGCCCTTTGTTTCTTACCATCGTCGACAGCCTCCGCTCAGGACGCCGCCACCGGCGCCATCCAGGGCACCGTGCTCGATCCCGCCGGAGCCCACATCGCCCAGGCTTCCGTGGTTGTCGTCAGTTCCGCCACTGGGGTTCGCTACTCTGCCACATCTGACTCCGAAGGCCGCTTCTCGCTCGACCTGCTGCCTCCGGGCGACTACACCGCCCGCGCCGTTGCCGATAAAATGTCACCGCAAAAAACTCCGTTGCTTCATGTCGACGTAGGCGCCGCTACCGAAATCGAATTCCATCTCACCATCGCCGGCCCGCAGGAAAATGTCACCGTCTCCGGTTCACCCAAACTCGTCGACACCAATCCCAGCGCCGTTTCCACTCTCATCGACGAGCGTGCCATCGCCGATCTTCCGCTCAACGGCCGCCGGTTCTCCGATCTCATGCTGCTTTCACCCGGCGTCACGCAGGATCCGCGCAGCCTCACCTCCTCCACCAACGGAGATCTCTCTTTCGGTGGCCTGCGCGGATTCCAGAACAGCTTTCTCGTCGATGGCGGAGATTTCAACAACGCCTTCTTCGCTCAGGCCCGCGGCCTCTACCGCACGCCCTACCAGTTTTCCAACGAAGTGGTGCAGGAATTCCGCGTCTCCACAAACTCCTATGGCGCCGAACTTGGCCGCGCTGGGGGTGCAGTCGTAAATGTCGTGACCAAGTCTGGTTCCAATCACTGGCACGGAACCGGCCTCTATTACATTCGCGACAGCGGATTTGGCGCAGCCGATCCCATGATGAGTTTTAAGCCCCACAGCCGCCAACAGCAGGGCGGGGGCACCATTGGCGGTCCTATCAAGAAAAACAAAGTCTTCTTTTTCGGAGGTTTCGACCAGCACTATTTCCATGTGCCCGACGTCGTCGAATTTCTCGACGGCACCATGCAGGTCGTCCCTCAAGCCGGAACCGGACCTTATTCGCCCGGCGATTACGAAGCCAGCGACCAGGCCCTCGTTTTTGCCGCCGCCGCCAAACTCAGCTCCTACGCAGGATCTTTTCCCGCCGCGCAAATCGGCAACGCTGCCTACGCCAAACTCGATATCAATCTCACGCCACGCAACCAGCTTGCCTTGCGCTATAACTCTTCCCGGTATTGGGGATCGAACAACGTATTCCTCGACCCCGCCAGTCCCGTGACTTACGATTCCATCTCCGATAACGGCGAAGAAACCGTCTCTACGGACACCGGCTCCGCCTCGCTCACCTCAGGGCTAACCCCGCGCCTCATCAGCCATCTCCGCGCCCAGTTCTCCCGCGACCTGCGCCAGTCCTATACCAACACCAACGACACGCTCATCAAAGTCACCGACATCATCGATGGCATCGGACGCTCCGACCAACTGCCCCGCGCCACCCGCGAGCACCGCGCCCAGCTTGCCGAGACTCTCAGTCTCGATACCAGTCGCCACTCATTTAAGTTTGGCGGAGACACTCTCATCACATGGATCTATGATTTCTTTCCCAGCCAGGAAAGCGGCGAATATCTCTTCGATGAAATCAAAGTCAACCCCTTCACCTTCGTACCCGAAGAGGCCGGGCTCCCGCTCACCCCGCTTCGCGCTTATGCCCACGCCGTCCCTCACTACTATCTGCAGAATTTTGGTCAATCCGCGTCCAACCCCAACAGCAGCGACTATGCCGCCTTCGCGCAGGACACGATTCGCGTCACGGATCACCTTGCCGTCAACCTCGGCGTGCGCTGGGATCTGCAAACCTTCACCACCACCGGACTTGAATCCAACCCGCTGTTTCCACCCGCCGGTAAGGTCCCCTACAATCCGCGAAATTTCGGACCCCGCGCCGGACTCGCGTACTCGATTGGCAAGAACCACCCGCTCGTCATCCGTGCCGGCTACGGAATTTTCTACGTGCGTATCCCGCAGATCTATAACTCAGCCATCGCCACCGAAAATGGAATCAACGATGCCCAGGTTTTTCTCAACAACAATACCTACGCCGACCGTCAGGTTTTTCCTACCTACCCCAACCCGCTCGTCACTTGCTCGCTCACCTCAGCAAACTGCAATCTTCCACAGGGATTCACCGAAGGCGTCACCCACGATGTTTCGGCATTCGCTCCGAACTTCGTCACTCCGCGTGTTCAGCAAGCTAGTCTTACTCTCGAACGCGAGGTTGCCGGCCACACCACCGTCGCCGTCTCTTATCTTTATGTCCACGGCGAACATCTCATCCGCGCGCTCGACGTCAACCTCCCGCAACCGGTCGCCCTCACTTATCCCATCTTCGATTCCACAGGCTCGATTTTTCAGAACGGCTATTACACCGTCGATTCCTTCGCCACCTGGCAATACACCCAGTCGGCGACCTGCACATTTCCTCCGTGCATTAATCCTCTCGGACGTCCCATCGCCCAGCTCGGCGAGATCGACGAATTCCAAAGCGCCGCCTCCAGCGTTTACAACGGCGCAACTCTCTCCATCAACCGCCGCATGTCTCGCGGAACCTACCTTCGTCTTTCCTACACCTACGCTCACGCCATCGACGACGGTCAGGACGCTCTGGTCGCGGGTGAACCGGCCACAGTTCAAAATTCTTATCAACCCAATGCCGAGCGCGGCCCCAGTGTCACCGACCAACGCAACCGCTTCGTTGCAGCCTTCTCCGCTGAGCCGCGATTCTTCCATCGCGGCCACGAACTCCTCGGTCATGTTTTCAATGAGTGGAAAATTTCCAGCATCGTCACCGCCGGCAGCGGACGCCCGGTCAATGCTACGGTCAGCGGCGATCCCAATCAGGATGGCAACTACGACAACGACCGTCTCCCCGGCTACAGCCGCAACGGATTCACCGGTCCCGATTACTCATCCACCGATCTGCGCCTGGTACGAAAAATCCACGTCGGCCACGGTTACCGCCTGGAATTCACCGCCGACTCTTTCAACCTCTTCAACCGCGACAACCAACGGGTCGCCATTACGTCCGACGGCCTCACCGCCGAAGCCACCACTTTCACGCAGTACACCACTTACGTAAACGGAACACCCTACCCCGCCTTCTACCAGCAGCCGCAAAATTTCATGAAGCCCAACGCCGCCTTCGCACCCCGGCAAATCCAACTCGGATTGAAGTTCATTTTCTAGTTGGGAATCGTCGCGGTTGCACACTCGGGCTCGTTGTGCAGTCGGACCCTCCTGGCTCATTGGAGGTTTGATTTGGAGCGTACCGACTTAAGACTCGCGCCTGAATCTAAGGCTTCTTATCCAGCCACTCTGCCAGCCGGCAGCCATCTTCTTCCAGCACGAAGGTTCCCGCGCCAAAACATTCTCCAAAGATGCGCTGCGATTCCGCATCGCGACCGGCGCGCGAAATCCATTGCTTGCCCACCTGGTACTGCGAGGCTGTAAACCATTTTTGCGGCAGGACTTCAACCAACCCACCTTGCAGATAGAGCGCGAACAACGCAAACGCGGGATCGTCGTTCGAAAGCGCCTTATAACTTGTGGGTATGATTAACTCGTCGATCGTGGCCAATTCGCTGGGGACATCAATTTTGTGCGTGCCTGGACTAAGCGTAAGAGGCAGCTCGAAGTCAGCGATTGGTGGCGTCCGGGAGTAGATCCGATCGGAAGACGGCTTGAACCAGCCCGCGATTTCTGCGAGTTCAAACGGCTCGGCCTGATCTGGATTGAAACCGGCGAAGCGAATGTTTCGCCCCTCTGGACACCAAATTCCCAGACAACCCGGAGAGACTGCAAAAGGCCGGCAGTATGTGTTGAGCGCCAGGCGAGGCTTATCCGGTTCGTGCTCCAGCGATAACGAAACCACATAACCCAACGGACCTTCATCGCCGTGATGCGTCCAAACGTACCGTTGCCCGGCGACAGAATAAAGTTCGGGAAACGTTTTCCAATACCACGGGGCGGGGCCGATGGTACGTGAAAGTTGTTGCCGGATGCTGATCAAGTTCGCTATTGGCATGCGGTGAAATTGAGCCGACCGTGCAGAGAGTCGTTTGCGGATTGGACAAGCGCTTCAATCACAAAACTACCGACTGCCGCAACGACTCAGTCAACCTGCGGCCGGTACGTTTGCACCCTTTACATTCGCACGAATGAACTTCACGATGTTATCCATCGCCGCGCCGGGCTGGAAAATGGCAGCGACGCCGATCTGCTTAAGCGCGCCGATATCCTGATCAGGAATGATTCCGCCCACCAGGACTAGAACATCATTCATCTTGTTTTGTTTGAGCAGGTCCATCACGCGGGGGACGATCGCATTGTGCGCGCCGGAGAGAATCGACAGTCCGATGACCTGCACATCTTCCTGCAGCGCCGCGCTTACAATCATTTCAGGTGTCTGCCGCAATCCGGTATAAATCACTTCCATGCCCGCGTCGCGCAAAGCGCGCGCAATTACTTTAGCACCGCGGTCATGACCGTCGAGGCCCGGCTTGGCCACCAGTACTCGGATCTTGAGATCAGCCATCTCATCCATTTAATCACAGTGGACATTTTCGAGCACAGAGATGCTGTTCTCGATTTTGGCTCAAAGCGTTTTTATATCCAAACTGCGCCACAAATACCAACACGCCACACTGCGGTAAGGCTCCCAGCGCTTCGCGATTTTCTCCATTTGCTCAGGGGTGGGTAGCTTGATCTTGCGCTTCCCGGCCTTCTTCGCGACCATAGATTTCTTTCCGGCGTTGGAGGAGTTCCTCGCCGTTTTCCCGCACTGGGCGTCCAGATAGTATTTATACATTGCCATGCGTACTCCGAAATCGCCGGTCGGCAGCACATTCTGTCGTTTCAGTGTAAACATCAGAAACATTTGAGCCGTCCAAACGCCAACACCCTTCACTTGCGTGAGATGCGCAATCACTTGCTCATCTGATAGCTCCGATAACCGCGAGAAATCCACTAGTCCGGCAGCTGTCTTCGTCGCCAGATCCTTTAAATAGGCTGACTTTTGTTTGGACAATCCAACGGCCCGCATTTGCTCATCGCTGAGCTTGAGAATTCCTTCCGGGGTTAGCGGCTCGCCGGCCAGGGCGGCAAAGCGATTGAAGATTGTTTCCGCTGCCTTGCCGTTCAGTTGCTGATAAGCAATGGCTTCGGCCAGGCTGTGAAATTCGGGTGGGCCAAACTGCATGCGGCATGGTCCAATGCGAGCGATGATCGCCCGCAAGACGGCATCTGATTTCTTAAGGTGGTTAATCGCTTTTCGCACGGAGTTGCTATCCCTGAACTCTGCATCATCTTTATCACAAATAAAGTCTTGCCCGCGAACAAGAATCGAACCCAACGGTTACTGAACTAAGCAAATAAACGAGGACAGGCAGGTCTGGGTGAGCTTTCAATCGGCATGCACGTGCCTTCCCGCTTTACCCTTTACTCCTGCCGGCAGGAAGCTGGAATCCGATACGTTTTCGCGGCGGATCCTCGGGCGTCATCAATTCCTTGATCGCTTCGATCAAATCCTGAATCGTGGAATCGTGGCTATCCAACCGGTTTTCCAGTTCATCAATTTTTCCGGCAAGCTTACGATTATTCGTCAGCATCTCGCGTAGTCGGACGAACGCGCGCACTACAAATACGCTCATCTGCACAGCGCGTTCGGAGTTAAGCACGGTTGCCGCCATAATTGCACCGTGCTCGGTAAATGCATATGGAAGATATCGCCGCCCACCGCGCGTCTCTTTTGAGGTCACAATTTGTGACCTCAAACCTTCGTATTCTTTGGCGCTGAGCTGGAAGACGAAGTCGGCAGGAAAGCGTTTCTGATTGCGCTTGATTTGCTGATTTAGGACCTTCACCGGAACGCCGTAAAGTTCGGCAATGTCGGCGTCGAGAATCACCCTCTGATGGCGAAGCAGCAAGATACGTGATTCCACAGCATAAGGTAAATTCACCCGGTGTTTCGGCATCTTGAGAAGTGTCGCACTAATTCTTTTTTTCATTTGAGGTCACAAAACGTGACCTCAATCATATCTCGGAATGGGCGGGTTATCGTGGTTGATGAGCAGCTAAACTTCACCAGCAGATGACGTTCGTCCTTATTTGGGAGAGGCCTCAGGGCTTCGCTCTAAGACTGGTCCTCGACAAGCCAGTCCATTGCAGCCTCCTGCGTATTGAATAGCGGGAAGTCCCGTTGCGAAAAGTTCTTGAAGTGCTCGTAGAACACATGCGGCATGCTTTCGGTCCCAACCCATGCCGACTTCTTCACATACGGACGATCCAGCGCAAGAACTTCCTTCATCCGCGTGGCCACAGCTTTGTCGATCTGCGCTTCAGTGAAGTCAGCCAGAGTGAGCAATGACCCGGGAGCGTGGCGTGCGATATCGGCGCGAACCAGATCGAGCAGCAATAGAATTTCTTTCGCGGCACAGTGCGAGAAGTCGATGATGAAAATTACATGGCCTTTGTGTTTGATAACGCGCAGGCGCTCGTTTATGGGAGTTCCGCCCGTGCTCATGCCAGCAGCGACTCCACAACGCCATAAGCACCGTCCAACGCAGCATCCAGTGCGGCAGCATCTTTTCCTCCGGCTTCGGCCAGGTCGGGACGGCCTCCGCCTTTGCCGCCAACTTTCTGCGCTACCGGTCCAATGACTTTTCCCGCCTGCACCCGGCTGGTGAGATCCTTCGTGACCCCCACGATCAACGAGACGTTGCCATTCGAAGCCGATCCCAGTACCACCACGCCCGAGCCGATCTTGTCGCGCAGTTGATCGACCAGTGTCCGCAGTTGCGCGCGTTCGAGATTGTCCACGCGATGCGCCAGAACTCTTATGCCATTCACCTCTCTTATTTTGTCTCCAACGGTCGCCGAGCCGATCGAAGCCGAGGCCGATTTCATCCGCGCCTGGTCCAGTTCCCGCGCCAGACGTTTGATCTCAGCATCTTTCTTGTCGAGTTCCAGCTTCAACGCGTCAGCGGGAGAGGTGGCGTCGGAATGCGCGGCCATAGTTGCCACATAATTTTCCAATGCATGATCCTTGCGGAAATGCGCCAGCGATCCCTCGCCCGTGACCGCCTCCACACGCCGCACGCCCGAGGACACACTACCTTCCTTCAGAATCTTGATCAACCCAATCTCGCCGGTTGCGCCCGTGTGCGTGCCACCGCAAAGCTCGGTCGAGAAATCGCCAATCCGCACCACGCGCACCTTGTCGCCATACTTTTCCCCGAACAGCGCCATCGCGTGATAAGTGTTGATCGCCTCATCGATCGGCACATCGGTAATCGTCTCGACGATCTGGTTGCGCAAAACTTCTTTGTTGATGATGTCTTCAATGTCCTGCAACTCTGCGTCTTCCACCGCCGTGAAGTGCGAAAAATCGAAGCGCAAATGATTCGGGGCTACCAGCGACCCAGCCTGCTTCACATGCTTTCCCAAAACTTCGCGCAACCCGGCATGCAACAAATGCGTAGCCGTGTGATTTCGCATTGTCGACCGGCGAACATCGGCGTTCACCACTGCATCCACTTTGTCGCCCACGCGGATCGCTTGTTTCACAACAACTTGATGCGCCCGCACTCCCTGGATCGGCGCATAGCATCCCGTCACTTCAGCGACGATGGTGTTGTGATCGTCGGAATAAAACCATCCCTTGTCACCAACCTGCCCGCCGGAATCAGCATAGAACGGCGTGTGATCCAGGATGACCTCGCCAGACTCTCCAGACTTGAGTTCGCGAGCGCCCTGACCATCCTTGATGATCGCTAGCACTTCGCATCCGTCAGATCGGGTCTGCCGGTAGCCTTCGAAAATTGATTTCGGAAGTTGCTGGTAAGCAGGATTCGCCGTCTGCTTAGCCCCCCCCTTCCAGGATGCGCGCGCACGGGACTTTTGCTCTTCCATCGCGTGATCGAATCCCGCCTGATCGAACTCGAGCCCCCGATCACGAGCCGCATCCTGCATGAAATCGAGCGGCATGCCAAAAGTATCGTAAAGCTTAAAGGCTTCCACGCCGGATAGCCGCTCCAGGGATGTTTCTAAAAGATTTTCCAACTTTTCTAAACCAACGTCCAAGGTGTGTGCGAATCGAGTCTCCTCGGCAAGCACGCTCTGCGAAACCCTTTCGGCAGTCTCCTTCAACTCCGGATAGGCGTCCTGCATAAGATCGCGAACCGCGAACACCATCTCATGCAGAAAAGGTTTCGTTTGTCCTAGCAGCCGTCCATGGGTGATGGCTCGTCGAATAATCTTGCGCAAAACATATCCCCGGCCTTCGTTCGACGGCAGCACTCCGTCGGAGATCAGGAAGGTGGCGGCACGGGAGTGGTCAGCGATCACTCTGAGGGAGGCGGCGGATTTGTGGCTGGGAGAACCAGTCGAGCTTTGCTGGGCTCGACGGACGGGGGCGTCCGTCGCTCCACCGTTTGTTTGGGAAGAACAGCTCACGGAGCGGCTGACGCCTTCGTCCGCCCAGCCGGTGAGCTCCGCCGCTCGCTCAATCAGCGGCGTGAACAGATCCGTCTCGTAATTCGAAATCACTCCCTGCAGGACCGCCGTTACCCGCTCCAGTCCCATGCCCGTATCAATCGACGGCTTGGGCAGCGGATTCAGTTTCCCGCTCGCATCGCGGTCGAACTGCATGAACACCAGATTCCATATCTCGACATAACGTCCACAATCGCACGGAAAGCGGCAGTCCACATGACCTTGCTCCGATGCCGCCGGCCCCATATCGTAATGAATCTCGCTGCATGGCCCGCAAGGTCCGGTGTCGCCCATTTGCCAGAAGTTATCTTTCAGCCCCATCTCAAAGATTCGATCTTTAGGGACGCCCTGCGCCGCCCACAAGTCGTACGCCTCAACGTCGCGCTCCACGCCAGCTTCGCCTTTGAAGATGGTCGCGTAAAGCTTGTTTTTATCGATCCCGAACCACTGCGGCGAGGTGATCAGTTCCCACGCATAAGCAATCGCATCCTTCTTGAAGTAATCGCCAAAAGAAAAATTTCCCAGCATTTCGAAGAACGTGTGATGCCGGTTGGTGAACCCCACATTTTCCAGATCGTTATGCTTGCCACCGGCACGCACGCATTTCTGCGACGAAGTCGCGCGGGAGTAATTGCGCTTCTCCAGTCCCAGAAAAACGTCCTTGAACTGGTTCATCCCCGCGTTAGTGAAAAGGAGCGTAGGATCATTCGCCGGCACGAGCGACGACGAATGCACCTCCTGGTGTCCCTTCTGCACAAAAAAGTCGAGGAACCGGCGTCGAATTTCAGATCCTGTAGGCATCATTTGGGAGCAGAAATAATTCTAGCATCGGGCGTGTCAGCACTGCGGGAGGCAAACCTCCGCGTGAGCGCAGGCGGCAGGTGGGTTTATCGCTGCCACGCTTCGCGTTACCACAAGTATGAAAAGAGGCCGCACTCCGGGTGATGCGCAATCGCAATCGACGCAGCGCGCCATTGCAGGTGAACGAGAAGAATTACTTCTTCTTCGTCGTGTCGTCCATTTTTTCGCCGACCTTCTTTACCTCATGCCCGGTGTCCTCGGCGCCCTTCTTCACGGCACTGCCGGTTTTCTTGGCGGCTTTGCCGGTGTCCTTTGCCGCATCTTTGGCCACTACCTTGGTTTCGTGTCCAGTTTTCTTGGCGGCATTGCCCGTGTCCTTTGCCGCATCTTTGGCCACCACTTTAGTTTCGTGGCCAGTCTTGTCGACGCCCTTATCGGTGTCCTTTGCCGTGTCTTTTGCCACGACCTTGGTTTCGTGTCCAGTCTTCTTGGCGCCTTTGTCGGTGTCTTTTGCGGCGTCCTTAGTTACGACCTTGGTTTCGTGGCCGGTTTTGGTGGCCGCTTTCTTGGTGTCTGTGCTTGTATCTTTGGCGGTTTTCTTTACGTCCGAATTCACGTCCTGAGCCAGAGCGAGCGATACTGCACAAAGCATTACGGCGGAGAGAATGACTCTCAACATCTTCATAGTGACTCCTGCAAGCGGAGATTGGTACGGCAGGAGTATGCAACATCGAGGCGACATTTGCCAAGCAGTGCAGAGTCAGACGATTTCGCTTTCCAGCGTCGTCAAGGTCTCCTCATCCACATCCCAACTCTTTAGGATTTTGAAAATCGTTTTCGTTCCGAACCCGGCGCGCGACAGTTGCCGAAAGATCCGCGCCGTTGCCTTCTGATCCTTGGGCTTCACCATGCGCTTGCGCCGCAGATATTCGCGAGCCTGTTTTTCTTCGCTGACCCTATCGAAAGCCGCATCTACTGCCTTTTCGATTACCTCCGCGTGCACGCCCTTTATTTTCAGATCGGTGATCACACGTCTCCGCCCAAATTTTTGATTGTCCCGGCGCAGCGAAGAAAAATAGGCCGCATACTGAGAATCGTTCAGGTAGCCGCGATCCTTAAGCCGCCGGATCACCAATTCAATCAGCGTCTGCCCGTATTCGGATTCGGCATCTTCCACCCGCGCGCGAAATAAACGCTTCAATTCCGCGACCGTACGCATGCGCCGCGCCAGTGCGCCCACCGCGTATTCGTACAGCTCATCTTCGGAATACGACCGCTTCTTCGGTCGGGAGAACGGCATGCGCTAACGATAAACGATTTGGGGACGGGAAAGTGAAGAGAATGGAACGGCAGCTTCCGTTTCGGAAAGCCACAAGTCGAAACCGAAACCCGGACTTTACCTTCCGCCGAAACCGGCCGACTGCATCGACTGCCGAGAAATATCTGCGGTGGATGCAATGCCTTGCATCCGCAGTTTGAAATCGTCGGCGTTCGATGCGTTTTCCAGTGCGGTTTCGTAAGCTACCAGTCCGGCCTGGAATAAATCCCACAACGACTGATCAAAAGTCTGCATGCCGTATTGCGACGTGCCTGCCGCAATCGCGTCACGAATCGACCGCGTCTTTTCCGGAACGAGTACGCACTCACGGATGAAGGCGGTATTGATCATCACCTCAACCGCGGGCACGCGCCCATCGGAATCACAACGGCGTACCAGTCGCTGACTCACAATGGCGCGTAGAACCGCCGCCAGCTGCAGCCGAATCTGTTTCTGCTCAGGAGGCGGAAAAATCGAGATGATGCGGTTCACGGTTTCCACGGCATCCAGCGTGTGCAGAGTCGAGAAAACCATGTGGCCGGTCTCCGCCGCGTGCAGCGCAGTCGAGATGGTTTCCAGATCTCGCATTTCGCCGACCAGAATCACGTCGGGATCTTGACGCAGAGATGCTCGCAACGCCGCGCTGAATGACGGCGTATCCACCCCGATTTCACGCTGGTTTACGTATCCTTTTTTGTCGCGATGCAGAAATTCGATGGGATCTTCGATGGTGATGATGTGTTCGGCGCGGCTGGAATTCACTCGATCTACCATAGCGGCCAGCGTGGTCGATTTACCGGAACCAGTCACGCCCGTAACCAGCACCAACCCGCGCGGCATCTCGCAGATCTGCTCGACAACTTTCGGTAGAAATAATTCGTCCAATGCGCGAATCTTGGTGGGAATGACGCGCAGCACCAGCCCGACATTGCCGCGCTGCTGGAAGATGTTGACACGGAATCGTCCCAGGCCGGCTACGCCGTAGGCCATGTCGATTTCCGTGGTCTCTTTGAATTTTTGTTTCTGCCGCGCCGACATCATGCTGAACGCCATGGTCAGCATGTCTTCTGCGCTCACGCGCGGCTGGTCGGTCAATGGCACCAGTTCGCCATCAATGCGCAGGTGAGGATAGTTACCCACCTTCAAATGCAAATCGGAGGCCTTGCGTTCGGTCGCAATCCGCAGCAGATCATCAATATTCATCGAAGGATATCCCGGGAGGCGCTTCGCCTCACAAGCTTGCCTATGATGAACCGAATCGTCACCTTCCCCAAGATGACCTAGGTAATGAGTCTATTTCTTAGGCGGGCCCAGCCTTCAGTGCAGATTAGAAGAACTTTGGAACATCTACATCCGGGCAATTGCGCTGGGGCCCGCGCTTCCATGCGCGCGCCCGGTCGTGGGAGGCTGACCTTCGCCCTGCCATTTTCGGGAGAGCTCCTCGAGCTGATGCAGCACCTTCTCGATATCCTTCATGCGATCGGTTATCCCGTACGTGACGGCGGGAGGGATGGTCGGCTGGTAATGGCGGAAGATAAATCGCGCGTCTTCCAGAGTGCGCAACCTCTCTGTCAGCACCCGTGAAGAGATACCCTCCACTTGCCGGCGGAGTACGCCGAAGCGCATGGGGCCGTGGTTACTTAGCGCCCATAGAATGTGCATCGTCCAGGGCCGCGTGAGCAACTCCAGCAGGCCGCCAATGGCACAAGGGGACGCCAATTTTGCCGATTTCCGTGAATTGGCCATATTGTTACTAGGTTACTTTAAAGTGCCTACTATGTAAAGCAGTAAAAGTTATTTATTGTAACCAAGTTAAAGGCGCCGACATCTCAATTAGCAGGAAGCGCAACATTCATTCCCGTAATGATCCGCACTTTGCCCGAAACCGGACGAATTCCGCTGGATAAAAAAGTATTGAAAACTCACTAATCAGGGAGAAAGAAAATGTCAACCACTAGCTCAACCGGGACCATGCTCTCGCAAGTGTCCACTCCATCAGGAGCAATTGGACCGATCGTATTCCTAGGCCGTTTATTGTTCGCCCTCATCTTTCTGATGGCTGGGCCCAGGCACTTTCTAAGTGCAACTGCCGCCTTTGCCGCGTCACAGGGGGTACCATTAGCCTCGGTTGCAGTGCCCGTCTCGGGAGTTCTGGCGGTCGCCGGTGGTCTCTCCATTCTGCTCGGTTACCGCGCCCGGCTTGGCGCCTGGCTGATCGTTCTTTTTCTGGTCTGTGTCACACCGATGATGCATAACTTCTGGGCGGTGAAGGATCCCATGATGCATCAAATGCAAATCGTCATGTTCATGAAGAACTTATCGATGCTGGGCGGCGCGCTGATCATTTCGCAGTTCGGTTCCGGACCGTGGAGTCTGGATTCGCATCGGAAGTAAGGGCAGCAATTTTCTTAGCATTTCAAACTTGAACGAATAGAAAAGGAGAACATCGAATGCCGGATCCAAGCATTAAAGTTTTGCCCAAAGGCCCATACCTGGTTGAAGGAAAGTTTAACCTGCTTGATGCCAGCGGCAACAAAATTGAAGCGGGAGAGAAAATGGCTCTCTGCCGCTGCGGCGCTTCCACGAACAAGCCGTTTTGCGACGGAACCCACAGCAAGATCGGATTCGACGCGGCAGCCGCGCTGGTTCCGGGCAGCGCCGAATAGTCATCTGCGGTTCCTGCGCGATTAACTTGGTCTCCCGTCGAGCCAGCTGGTGCGGCAGATCAAAAAAGGGACGCGATAAAGTCGCGTCCCTGAAACTTACCGCAGCAAACCCTTACACGCCGACCGGCTGCTTGCTGCCTACCGGCACTGCAGTCAGCCATCCGTGGCGATCGTCCTTTTCCCCGCGGACGATGGCATAAAATTCTTTCTGAATCGCCTTGGTGATCGGGCCCATTACTCCGTTGCCCACTTTGATTTTGTCGACCGAGCGGATGGGCGTGACCTCGGCTGCCGTACCGGTGAAGAAGGCTTCGTCGGCGATATAAAGCATCTCGCGCGGAATCATCTGTTCAACGATAGGAATGCTGAGATCTCGCGCGATCTGCAATACTGAATCGCGGGTGATGCCGGGAAGCACGGAATTGCCGAGCGGCGCCGTGACCAGTTTGTCGCGATGGACCAGAAACACGTTCTCGCCCGAGCCTTCGCTCACATAGCCGTTTACATCGAGCGCGATGCCTTCCGCGTATCCATTCACGATGGCTTCCATCTTGATGAGCTGCGAATTCATATAATTTGCGCCCGCCTTGGCCATTGCCGGCAGGGTGTTCGGAGCCAGCCGCGTCCAGGAAGAAACGCACACGTCACAGCCTTCGCTCTCGCCGCCCAGATATTTTCCCCACGGATAATTGATGATGTAAACCTCGGTCGGCGAGTTGAAAGGATTCACTCCCGCTTCGCCGTATCCGCGCAGCACGATGGGACGCACGTAGCACGGCCATACACCGTTGCTGCCTACCGTCTCAAGCATGGCTTTCACCAATTGATCGCGGGTGTAATCCACATCGATACGATAGACTTTGGCGGAATCAAGCAGACGCTGAATATGTTCATTGGCGCGGAAAATCGCCGGCCGTGAATGCGGCGCGTAGCAGCGGATTCCCTCGAACACCGAGGAGCCGTAATGGACCACGTGTGACATGACGTGGATCGTCGCTTCATCCCAGGGAATCAATTTTCCGTTGTGCCAGATATTTTCCGACTTCTCGATCGCCATGCGGAACTCCTTCAGCTGCGGTTTTCGTGGTTCGTATCGAAACTCATAACGAGGCTGAATCCCTCCTAAGGCGAAGCAGGGGACGAGGCTTAACCCAACCAGCGTTACAGAATATTATAGCTGAGGGTGAGTTGCGACCCCGCCCGCCGCGCGCAAGGAGGGTTGTATGTTTTGTGCCGGGAAGCATATCCAGAGTCGGGCGGAGAAAGCGAGATCGGCACCTCCGGGCCATGCTCCATCCACAGCGGGGAGGAGTATACTTCGGGAAAGTTTCGAATTCCTCTCGGGGAAAGTGCAATCATGGCGTTGAATGCGGTGGAACAGTTGACAGAACAGGCTCCGGCGGACAGTTTTCAGGTGCTGGAAGAGAAAATTTTCCGTACGATCGAGATGTACAAAGGCGCGCGGCAGGCTCAGGCTGCGGCGGAACGCGATGCCCAGCGCGCCCGCCAGCAACTGGAAGAACGCGAAGAACAGCTGGTTGCGCTGCGGCGCGAGACGGTGCAGTTGCGCAAGGAGCGCGAAGAGATTCGCGGTCGCGTAGAAAAGATGTTGCAACAGATCGATTCAATCGCCGAGGAACGCGCAAGTTAGCGTCGCGAGGATTACTGACTATGGCTACAGCGGCTAAGGATTCGACGCTGAAAGACGCGCAAAACGGCAGCGTGCGCGTGGAAATTTTTGATCAAGCCTACAATTTGCGCGGGTCTGATCCGGAATATATTTTGAAGCTCGCCGAGTATGTCGATTCCAAAATGCGCGCGGTCGCCGAGGCGACGAACACAATCGATACAGTGCGCCTGGCCGTGCTGGCGGCGCTGAATATTGCCGATGAGTACCATCTATTGAAGCGCAAGCAGGATTCCGGCACCACCGATTATCAGAAGCGCGCCCATCTGCTGGCCAATGCGCTCGATGAAGTTCTGGGCGAGAACCGCAAGGCGGGCTGACTCCGCCGCTCGCCTCTTCCCGCAGCGCCGGCAACATGCAACCAATTTTGATTTCTGAGTATCCATCCCGGTATTAGCCCACACGCAGGAGGCTCGTATGCGGCTCAGAGCGACGACTGCTCCAGTCAACGTCGCTTGGCTGCTCGTGATTGTCCTCCGCTTTACATTCAATGCAGGCGCGCAGCAAGACGTCCCCGGTGACGCGGAGGCTCGATCGATTCTGCGCGAAGCCAGCGCTCTCATTCCGGAAATCGAGGAAACCCAGCAATCCAGCGCGCTGGCAAACATTGCCGGAAAGCAGGTCGCTGCCGGAGATGTTGAGGGCGCGCTGGCAACCTATCGTGCGAATGCAAAGCGCGACAATACTGGCGCCGCAGTGGAGGTGGTGGCCGGATTGTTAGCGTCCCATGAAAATTTGCCGTTAGCACTCGATCTGGTTGGCCAAGCAGACCCAAAATTCCAGGCGAACGCATGCTCTTTCATCGCGACACAATTGGCGATGAAAAAGCAGTTTGACGATGCGCTCGCGGCTACAAATATGATCAGAGGCCCGGGCAGTGTCACTCCGTTGGTCAACGCATTAATGTGGATCAACAATGAGCAAGTGAAGGCAGGCGATTTGCCGGGCGCGCATAAAACGCTCGACGAGGCGCTCGACGCAATTGAGCGCGAAGAAGAGCGTGCACGCGCTGCGCCCCTCGACCCTAATCTCAACGACTCGATTGCCTACCTGTATCAGAATGTGGCAAGAAGGCTGATGTATGCGGGCGACCGCGAAGACGCGCTGGCCACAGTCGAGCGCTTTTATGCTTTCGTAAACACGGTTAACGATCCCTGGCAGAAGCAGCGAGACGAGAGCGTGCTGGCATCTACGCAGGCTATTGTCGGGCAGTTCGAGGCAGCGCTCGACACCGCGCATCAGTTGCCTCCCAACTACCTGCGGGATACCGCATTGGAAAATATTGCCGAGGAAAAGAGCCTGCACGGGGATGCGGCTGCCGCGATGCAGGAAGCGAACCTGGTGGAGGGCGACTTTTTGCGGAATGCTTCACTGCGAGCCGTGGCTGATGGACTTGTTGGTTCGGGTGATTACAGACAGGCACTCGCAGTGATCGATTTGATTCAGGAGGCCGGCGAACGCGCCCAGGGACTCTCCGAACTCGCAGTTCGGCAAGCACAGGCAAGTGACCCCAAAGCGCCGCTCACGGTGCAACTTGCCTCCGAAGCGGCGTTCAATGCCCGCGACGACGCGCCGGCAATGGTCTTCGAACAGATCGCGGTCGCCCGCGGAATGCTTTTGGATTTTGCTGGCGCCGAGGAACTGATCAGCAGTCTCAAGGACGAAGACAAAGTGTGGCCATTATGGAATCTCACCGAGTGGATGGTTGGTGCAGGCAGAACGTCCGAGGCCATTTCGCTCGCGGAGAGTCAATCTGGGGCGTATCCAAAAGCTTATGCGTTGCTCGGTACGGCAACGGCCATCATTGATAAGTTTCACGTCCACAAGCCGTGAAGCCTCAACGGTCAGGGAATAGGGCAGAGTGAAATCGCACCATTGCAAGCCCGGAATGGTCCGCTGCGATTACTTTGGTTGCAACTGTTCTGCCAACTATTTGCGCGTTCCCTATTGCTAATTCACGGCGAGTTCTCCTAGCATCCAGAGTGAAAGCCGGCCTGCGGGGTTGGTGATGGCGGTAACCGATTTTTGAACCAATGCTGAATGAACGGGGACTCGACTCGAACTAGGATCCGGTGTGCAACGCTCCGCCATGCGGAGATGCCTAAAGGGTCTCGGCGGGTTCCCAACGTCTACCTGACGGTTCATTCTCGGCCCGTCACACGGCACAGTGGGTCGGCTTGATTATTGCTGATTGATGATTTTTGATTGTTGATTGAAAAGCCCGGGCAGACGGGTCTTAATCGATAATCATCAATCAGAAATCAACAATAGGCAGCCCGCACCCCTTCGCGATCATTCCTGCTAGACTGAATCTGGTACAAATTCCGTAATTCCTGCATCCAACTTATTGTGTATCCGCAACTAGTTCATTTCGGACGTTTCTTTCTACCCACCTACGGCTTCTTAGTTTCCCTGGGAGTTCTGCTTGGCCTCTGGATCAGCGTGCGCAACTCGGAGCGCCTGGGCATTGACGGTGAGAACGCTTGGAACCTGGGAATTTTAGTGGTCCTGTGCGGAATCATCGGGGCCAAGGTTCTTTATGTAATTAATGAGTGGGGCTACTACAAAGCGCATCCTGGCGAGATTTTCAGCGTTACCACGCTGCAGGCCGGAGGCGTTTTTTCCGGAGGCCTGATTGCCGCGTTTATTGCCGCTTGGTGGTACGTGCGCAGGCATAACATGCCCGCTCTTGGAACCTGCGACGCTTTTGCGCCGGGACTCGCCTTGGGCCACGCCATCGGCCGCGTGGGATGTTTCGCCGCTGGATGCTGCTACGGCAAAGAGACGCATCATTTCTGGGGCGTGGTGTTTCGCAATCCGCTCGCGAATCAAATTACAGGCACTCCACTGAACGTTCCGCTCGAGCCTACCCAGCTTTTCGAAGCGGCGGTTGAGTTGGCAAATTTCTTCTTTCTGATGTGGTTGCTGAAACGCAGAAAATTCGACGGGCAGGTTTTCGGCGCGTTTCTCTTCATCTATGGCGTGGCCCGCTTCTTCCTAGAATTCCTGCGCGACGATCCCGGCCGCGGCTCAGTTTTTGGCGGAGCAATGTCCGGAACGCAGTTGATCGCAATCGGTCTGGTGATCGGGGGCGGACTGATCTGGTGGCTGCGCCCGGGCATGAAGAAAGACATTGCGGCGCATCCGGCCGCAGCGACGCGGTAGCGAATCAGCTTTCGCATTGCTTTGCGCAACTCTCTGGTTCTAGCAATTTTCGTGTTCGAAAACCGCAATTCCAGCCGCGCGTAGTGGTACTCTTGTGCGGATGAAAAAAATCACACGCCGGCGGTTCGGCAAAACCCTGGGCGGAACTGCCGCGGCCGCGCTTGCCGCCTCAACTCTCCCACGCTTTGCGTGGGCGCAGAATCCTACTCTGCTGCAATTCCCCGCCAACTTCATGTGGGGCTGCGCCACTGCGTCTTATCAGATCGAGGGCGCGGTCAAGGAAGACGGGCGCAAGCCTTCCATCTGGGATACTTTTTCCCACACCCCGGGAAAGACTTTTCAGGGTGAGACTGGCGACGTCGCCGACGACTCCTACCATCTCTACAAAGAAGACGTACGGCTGCTCAAAAATCTGGGCGCCAAATGCTATCGATTTTCGATTGCATGGTCTCGCATTTTTCCCGATGGCACTGGGCAGCCGAATCCGAAAGGTCTCGACTATTACGAACGCGTAGTCGATGAACTGCTGAAAAACAATATCGCGCCTTACATCACGCTGTTTCACTGGGATCTGCCACAGGCTTTGCCCGGTGGCTGGCAGTCACGCGACACGTCGAAGGCCTTCGCCGATTACGCGGCCTACGTCTCGAAGCATTTGTCGGATCGCGTCAGTCACTTTTTCACCACCAATGAACTCGTATGCTTCACCGACCTGGGCTACAAGAACGGACAGTTCGCGCCTGGCCTGAAATTGCCGGATGCCCAAGTGAATCAAATCCGTCACCATGGTGTGCTGGCCCATGGCATGGCGGTACAGGCGATCCGGGCCAATGCCAAGAGCGGCACGCAAATTGGCCTCGCCGAAAATGCCACCGTATATGTGCCGGTGATTGAGAATGCAGAGCAGATTGAAGCTGCGCATCGCGCCACGCGCGAGGAAAATGCTCCATTTCTAACCGCGATCATGGAAGGCAAATACACTGACGGCTATCTGCAGCGCGAAGGCGCCAACGCACCAAAAGTCGAAGCCGGCGACATGAAGATTATCGGCAGCCCGCTCGATTTCGTGGGGCTGAATGCATACACCCCGGATTATGTTCGTGCGGACTCCTCGCCCGCTGGTTACGTTGTCGAAAAGCGCCAGGCTTCCTATCCGCATATGGCTTCGCCTTGGCTCTTTATCGGACCTGAGGTCACTTATTGGGCGGTGCGCAACGTCAGCGATATCTGGAAGCCGCGCGCTCTTTACATCACCGAGAACGGCTGCTCCGCCGATGATGTGGTCACCAGCGACGGTCGCGTTGAGGATACCGATCGCGTCATGTATCTGCGGAATCACCTTTCTCAGCTTCATCGCGCCGCCTCGGAAGGCTATCCGATCAAAGGATATTTTCTTTGGAGTCTCATGGATAACTACGAGTGGGCGGATGGTTATAGCAAGCGTTTCGGCATCCACTATGTGGATTTCAAGACTCAGACGCGCACGCCGAAGCTGAGCGCCGAATGGTACCGTCACGTAATTGCTGCAAACGCAGTGGAGTAGAGAGATCTAGCGATCGGTTTGTAACTGTGCTTCTGCAGTCGCGGGGCTTCTATAGCTTCTCTCGAAGGAATTCGAAAAGCACGTAACCGATCAATGCCGCTAGGAGGGCGACTGCAAAATTTGCAGTGGTAAAGACATCGCGCAACGCCCAAGCGAGACCCCTTCTCGACCCCAAGCCCGATCGCTCGAATTCACCCATCAAAAGATTGGAATAAAACAGGAATACGATAAAAGCTACTTCGATCACCGCTCTCCAGATGTTTTTCTTCATGGCTAATATCGGTTTCTTGCGCGCTATGCATACAAGGTTATGCGGTTAAACGATCTCATAGCATAGCCTGTAGTATCCTTCGCAGCGAATGCCGGAATCAATTCCCATTCTCATCTCGGTCGCGCCGGAAAATGCAGAGCGGCGTCTGGACCAATTCCTTACCAAGACGCTTTCGAGCGTGAGCCGTGCCCGAGTGCAGGAATTGATTGCCGAAGGCAAAGTGTTAGTGAACGATGTTGCCGCGAAAGCTTCACTCAAGTTGCGCGGGGGAGAGCGCGTGACCGTCCTCGGGAATGCACAGCGCGCGCTCACTCAAAGCCTCGCCGGAAGACATTCCGCTTGACATTGTTTATGAAGATGACGACCTCGCCGTGATCAACAAACCCGCGGGAATGATGGTACACGCTGGCGCTGGCGCCACCGATGACGCTCGTAATCGTGGAACCCTGGTGAATGCGTTACTCCATCACATGCGGAGTTTATCTGCAGTGGGCGGAGATTTACGTCCCGGCATTGTCCATCGTCTCGATAAAGAAACCAGCGGATTGATCGTGGTTGCTAAAAACGATGAAACGCATCGCAAGCTCAGCGCCCAATTTGCCGCCCGCGAAGTAAAGAAGAAATACGTAGCGCTCGTCCACGGTTGGGTGAAGAAAGATTCCGGCACGATTACCCAAAGCATCAGCCGCGATCGCATCCGCCGTACGCGCATGACGACACGGCTCGCAGGCGGACGCCCCGCCGTCACGCATTACAGTGTCACACGCCGTCTGGATACCAAGTTTGGGAAATTTACTTTGCTCGATGTGAAAATCGATACTGGACGCACTCATCAGATCCGTGTGCACATGGCAACACTGGGGCATCCAATCGTGGGCGATACGATGTATGGTGCGCCGAAACAAGCTCGCGGGCCTTCGGCTGCAATCAGCCTGGCGCGAAATTTTCTACACTCCGCGCAGTTGGAATTCATCCGTCCGCGCACCTCGAAGACAGTTGCCCTGCGCAGCGAATTGCCAGAAGAGTTGCGAGAGTTCCTCAGGAAGATAGAAATGAAATGAAGCGTTGGGCGCCGAGCGATTAGCCGGGCGATTGCTCGAAGGTTTAATTCGAGCCGATCCTCGAAAAAGCGCAGTCTACCGGACCAGGAATTTCCAAGCTGCAACCATCACAAAAATAACGATCCCCGCCAGATAGGCCCAACCTCGTCCTTGCTGGAACTTTTCATGGCTTATCATCGAAGCAGCCTCCAAAGACATTGTACGACGGTGCACCCCGCGCCTGAACTCCGCTGCCCAAATCGGGGGTTGCGGATATAATAGAAGTCAAATTGGGGTGCATTGTTACGAGACACATTTTCACGAGACACATTTTCACAACAGCCTCCGCTGCAGCATGCGCGGCTATTTTCCTGCTTCTGGCTGCTGAGCCGCAGTTAGGAACAGCGCAAGCATCGCCCGCGACCTCGTCTGCTACTTCCGCTCAAGCCTCGGCGGCGCCAGCCGGAGCCGAATCAAGCTGCGCAGGTCGCAACGCGAGCAGAATGCCAACGATTCTGCTGCGGGCAACGCAGAAATTCCCAAGATCCGCGTTGGCACCAATGAAGTAAATGTAGTATTCACAGTGACCGACAAGCACGGCAAGCGTGTAACCGATCTGAAGCAGGCCGACTTCCGCATTGTGGATGATAGCAAGCCGGTTACAGAGATACGCAGCTTCCACGCGGAAACGAACTTGCCGCTGCAGGTGGGCCTGTTGATCGACGCCAGCGCCTCGGTACGCGACCGCTTCAAGTTCGAGCAGGAATCGGCGATTGAATTCCTGAACCAGACAATTCGCAAGCGTTATGACCAGGCTTTCGTCGTGGGTTTTGATGTCACGCCCGAGCTTACGCAGGATTTCACTGACGACACGGAAAAGTTGGGGCATGGAGTCCGCGAACTGCGCCCCGGCGGCGGCACTGCCATGTACGACGCGCTTTATTACGCCTGCCGCGATAAGCTGCTGAAACAGCCGCACGGCGGCCCCACCCGGCGCGCGATCATTCTGTTGAGCGATGGCGAAGACAATCAGAGCCATGTAACCCGCGAAGAAGCCATCGAAATGGCACAGCGTGCCGATGCCATCATCTACACCATCAGCACCAATGTCAGCGGCACCAAGGGAGCGGGCGACAAAGTGCTCGAGCGCATCGCCGACGCCACTGGCGGGCGCGCCTTTTTCCCCTTCCAGATTCGCGACGTGACCAACGCCTTCGCCGAAATTCAGGAGGAGCTGCGCAGCCAGTACGATGTTTCCTATAAGCCCATAGACTTCAAGTCCGACGGGCACTTCCGCACGATCGAGATCGTGGCCAATGACCGCAAGAATTTCCGGGTGAGAGCACGCCGCGGGTATTACGCACCTGTGGCGCAGTAGAGCGCTTTCAGCTTCCGCCGTCTAGTTTGAATCAAAGATGTTCGGTTTTTCACGGTCTACTTGATGCCAGGATATTCTGGAACACCACTTCCCAAAAAATTGGGAATCAAGCCGGGATTTCACGTGCAGTTGGTCAACATCCCGGATGAGGTTCGCGCCGAACTGTCAGGCGCATTGGCGGAATGCAGCATTGACCAGCGTAAATCCTCGCTCGAGAAGTCACCGCTGGATTTTGTCATGTTGTTCACCCAATCGCGCCTGGAGTTAACCAAAGAATTCAGCAAGATGGCCAAACAACTCGCTGCGGCCGGGATGTTCTGGGTAAGCTGGCCGAAAAAGAGTTCTGGAGTCGCCACCGATGTGGATGAAAATGTCGTGCGTCAGATAGGCTTAGCTGCGGGTCTTGTAGATGTAAAAGTTTGCGCCGTCACTGACGTGTGGTCAGGACTGAAGTTCGTCCGGCGTCTCCAGGATCGTAAGACATACGGACCGTAAAAAATAAACAAAACTTGCACCAAACAGGGGCCGTCACAAAAATAAAAGGCTGCCCCGAAGGGAAGCCTTGAGAAACTCGAGCCGAAGTTACCGGCGATGGAGCCGGTTAGCCTGATCGACAGCAACTTCGCTCGATCTTTAAGCCGTTCTGGCGCCCATAACGAGATGGGCTACAAACGAAATCACTGCAAACAGCAGCAGCAGATGAATCAGTCCGCTGGCTACGTGGAACATCAGAAAGGCACCGGCCCACAGAATGAGCAACAACAGAGCAATCACCAGAAATGGTCCGAATCGCATCTATGCCTCCTAAGACGTTGGCTTCTCAGTTCGACCCAGCAGCGGAAGAACTCTTCATCGTTATACGATGACGCCACGCCCCGCAATATCGGCAAAACGCTGTAAATTGATAGGGCGGTCGTAGTATTCAGCACCGAAAAGATAAGGAGTCAACATGGTGCGAGTCGGATTAATCGGATTCGGCATGGCAGGCCAGGCGTTTCACGCGCCGGTGATATGCGGGGTAGCTGGGTTGGAGCTCGCCTGCATTCTGGAGCGCAGGGGATCGCGGGCTCAGGAAAAATATCCCGGCATCCGCGTCGCGCGTACTCTCGACGAATTCCTGGCCGACAAGCAAATTCAGCTGTGCGTGATCGCAACTCCCAACGATTCGCACTTCGATCTGGCACGCGCCTGTCTGCTGGCCGACCGGGATGTCGTGGTGGATAAGCCTTTCGCGCCGACCCTGCGCGAAGCCGAAGAATTAGTACGGCTGGCGGCCGAGCGGGGAAGATTGATTACCGTCTATCAAGACCGTCGCTGGGATGGCGATTTTGGCACGATAAAAAAACTCGTGCGGGCAGGGCGTTTAGGCACCATCGTCGAATATGAATGCCGTTACGACCGTTTTCGACCGGAACCGAAGCCGAATGCGTGGCGTGAAAAAGCCGATCAGCCCGCAGCCGGCGTGTTATTTGATCTCGGTCCTCATGTCATCGATCAGGCACTCGTATTGTTCGGCGAGCCGAAGTCAATCACCGCGTCGGCCTTCTGCGAGCGCGAAACTTCGCAGGTGGATGATTCGTTTGACGTCTGCCTGGAATATCCTCACCTGCGCGCGATGGGCCGCGCCCGCATCATCGCCTACGCGCCCGGCCCGCATTTCCTGATTCATGGTACGAAGGGATCTTTTGTTAAGTACGGAATGGACCCGCAGGAAGCACGCCTGCGCTCCGATGATTATCCGCAAGGCACCGACTGGGGAGCGGATTGGGGAGTCGAACCCGAGGAGCTTTGGGGAACGCTTAGCCTTGTCGCCGAGCCGGCCGTTAAAGTAAAAACAGACCGCGGCGACTATCGCGGCTTCTATGCCAATGTTCGCGACGCCATCGAGAAAAAAGCGCCGCTGGATGTAACGCCCGAGCAAGCGTTGCGCACCATGCGAGCGGTAATCCTGGCGCACAAAAGCAGCCGTGAGAAGCGGACCGTGGCCTGGGACGAACCTGCCGAGTGATTTCAGACTAAGGGATAGCGAGATTGTGCCGGCCCCGTCTCCTGAAGATTTTCGGGGTCAGAGGGCCTTACTGAGGGAACTTTTTGCAGTGTTGAGCTGACAACTTTGAACGTCTTAACATAAGGACACCCTTCCAAAAGTCCCTCCAGAATTTCCAGCACTTCGGGATAGCCGCTTCTGTTGTAGGCTTCGGCACTCGCAGGCTGATCCCAGAAGCTGATGGTTGCGACTTCGCTGCCATTCGGGACGACCAGAATAATTAGATCCAGAAATCCCTTTTGCTTTCGCAGCCAGGGAAGAACCTCGCCCTCCATGAGTTTGGCGAACTTCGAAACTGAGTTCGGCTTTAGCAGAGCAGAAACCTTGCGGGCAAACATGTCCACCTCACCGGTCGTGGGCTTGCTCGCTTGCGACGAATCACACCCGCACGACCCCGTCTACCAGATAGTGCATTTCGACACCGAATCGTTACATACACTATTCCGGCGCACAAGATCGGTTGGCCGCAGAGTGAGCGACGCAATTCGATGGCATCGACGCACTGCGCGAAAAATGAAAAGCGGCAGAGTTGTTACACTCCGCCGCTGGTTATTTCAGGCGCCGTCACGTTCAGCAGCTAAGGCTGGCGATGTTCGCCACCGCCATGCGATCCGCCACCGCCGCTGTGAGACGCTGCACCGTGGGCGGCTGCGCCATGCGCTGCGGCATGAGACGTACCATGAGATGTACCACCACGAGGCGCCGCGGCTCGGGCGCCGCTGGCGCGGCTAACGCGCGCTCCCGAACTGTGTCCACGGTTGGCCGCATAGGCGCGGTGACCACCGTTGCCTCGGCCGGCGACATATCTTCCTCCACCGCCACCGCTAAAGCGATGACCACCCCAGCCATGCCCGTATCCCCAGTTTGCCCATGGGCCTACGCCCAGGAAGACACCGTTATAGAAATAGCCTGGTCCGTAAAAACCACTAGGTGCGCAGCCGTATGGTGAATAGTTATAGTAGCCGTAGGAACAGACGGGCGGATTTACGCCTATGCCAATGCTAACTTGCGCACTAGCGGCAGGCACCAGGGCCGAAGGCACGAGAAAAGTTGTTGCTCCCGCCAGAACCAGACTTCGTATCGCTAGCCTGTGTGCCCAAGGGGCTACGCTCTTGAATTCCCACATTTTGTTCTCCTCCAGAATTTCCGTCTGTGATTACAGGGTAGACCTCCAGTATCAGGTTCTTGCTCGCGGATAGCTGGTCAATACAGACCTTTGTCGGGAGTAATTCTTGTTAGGAGATAAAGGAAAGAAGAAACTAATAATTTGCTCCGGAGCGAAAACAAAGGAAAGAACTGAGCAGGCGCGCGCAGGAGTACCGCTCCACGCCGCGTCCCTCCACACAATCTAAAGTTCTAGAGCAGGCGTTCGAGGTTAGGGTTTCTTGTTGGTCGCAGCGGCTGCAGCGAGAATGCGGTCGTCCCTCCCATCGCCTTCTGTAGCGCAGATTGGAATTTCAACATTTCATCCTGCGTGCCCACGGTGATGCGAACCCAGGTGGGCATGATCGGCCAGATGCGGCCAATGTAAACATTCTGCTTGGCCATGGCATCGATTGTTTCTTTGCCCGGACGTTTTGTATTCAGCAAGAAACAATTTGATTCCGAAGGAATATAGGTGTAGCCATTGCTGTCGAGCCACTGAAAAGTTGCCTGGCGCACGCTGGCATTAATGCGCTTGCGTTCCGGAACCAGATTCGGATCTTTCAGGCTGGCTGAGGCGGCAGCGACGGCGGTGACGGGCATAAAGTTCCAACCCGCGCGTGCCATCAGTTTTTCCAGCAAGTCGGGACGCGCGATAGCAAGTCCGCAGCGTAATCCGGCCATGCCATACGTTTTTGAAAAAGTGCGGAGCACAATCACATCTTTTCCCGCCTTGACGAAATCAAGCGTCGAGGGTGCATCGCAAAAATGGATATAAGCCTCGTCGACCATTACGACCGACCCCTGGGGCTTGTTTTCTACGAGGTACTCAATCTCGGAGTGCGGTGTGAGTGTGCCCGTCGGATTATTGGGATTACAAATGTAAAACAATCCAGCATCTGGAGCGGCGGCGATCATGCCCTTCGTATCATGCGCGTAAGTTTTGGTGAGCGGAACCTTCACCACGCGGGCTTCGGTTGCCGCTGCCGCGAACATGCCAGCTTCGTAACCGGGATCGGCCGTCACATAGGTCCGTTGCGGCGAAGTAAAAGTAATCACTCCAAAGTGGAGCGCTGGAGTGGAGCCGGGAAAGACGTGAACCCAATCAGGGTTAAGACCTTGCTGCTGAGCAAACAGGTGGAGGAGGTCGTCGGTGAGATTGTCGAGGTAGCGTCCGCCTAGAGGGATGATGCCGGAAATCGCCTCACGCGCGGCCTGGCCCGGCCCCAGCGGATTCTCGTTGGAGTCGATCATCACGCCGTCCTTGGAAAATGCGCGCGGGCGCGCCGCAGCCGCCAGCATAGGTTCGGACATCATTTGAAGTGCTGCGGTGGCGGCAGAAAGCTGAAGAAAAGAACGGCGGGAAAAAGGCGAGACGCTTTTTGAAGGCACGGCGAACCTCCGGTTCATTCAGCGTCAACAGGCTAAATGTTTCCCGGCCAAAGCGAAAGAGGGATCTTCGATCCCATCACCAGCAATGCTCACAGGACAGGCACCCGCCTCTGCGGTTTTTATTGCGGCAACGGCTCCCGCGCGGTCGCGTAGTATCCAGCGCGGGTTTGAATTTTGTAACCCTGCTTGTTCTTGATTTCCAGTTTGCGGTAGGTGCCGTCGAGTTTTGGGTTGGTCGATGTGTATCCCAGGTTGTACTGACTGCGCAGTTCGGCGGCGATCTGGTCGAAGGCTTCTTTCAATTTGTCGAATTTGTTTCCCACGTTGATCATGCGACCGCCGGTGGCCTCGGTGAGCTTTTCCATTTCACTCGCGCCCGAATATCCCATGCCGAAACCGCCGTAAAAGCCGCGATCCGCGCAGAGCAGCACATACACGATCGCGTCGGCCTTCTGAGCGGCTTCAATGGCATCTTTGATCTTGAGCTTGCTGCCTTCATCCTCGCCATCGGTAAGCAGGATCATCGCCTTCCGTCCAACTTCTTTGGCAAGCATGTCATGCGCGGAAAGATAAACTGCGTCGTAGAGCACCGTACCGGGGGCGTTATGAACGGGGACCGGGCCCTGTCCGAGGCCGGGTATTCCGCTGCCGCCACTTACGACTCCGCTCTGGATCCTTACTTTGTTCAGAGCGGCTTGCAAGCGGTGAACGTCGCGAGTGTAATCCTGCACCAGTTCGGACTCCACGTTGAAGTCGATTACGAAAGCTTCATCCTTGTCGGTAAGGATCTGGCGAAGGAATGCTCCGCCCACTTCTTTCTCCATGTCGAGGACTCTGATCTGGCTGCCGGATGAATCGATGAGGATGCCAAGGGTGAGCGGCAGGTTTGATTCGGCGGCAAAGTACTTGATGGTTTGCGGCTTGCCGTCTTCAAAAACCTGGAAATCATCCTTGGTCTGATTGGGAATCAGCATGCCGTGCTTGTCTTTGACGTTGAAAAACACTCCTACCACGTTGACGTTGACCTTCAATGTCTCATCGGACTTCTCGGGAGCCTGTTGGGCGTCGCTGGGGTTCGAAGGCGCCGAATTCGAACTCTGGGCCAGAACTGTTCCCGACAGAGTCAGGAAAAATACCAGGGCGGAGGCCAAGCTAGGCAAAAATCTTCGGTAAGCGGATAATCTGGACATGGAATAATCTCTCTTGGGGCTTTTTGTTAGTCTAGTCCTGAACGTTAGATGCACCAAGTGGGCAGCTTCAGGCATCCCAAGATAAAAGAGGGATGGTTTTATTTTCAGCATGACGATTCTTAGAAGACTGGGAAGGTGAGTGTGAGCGACAAAACGTCGGCTCGTATCAGAAGCATTGCCGTGCCATCCGTTCGGGTGACCAGTCTTTTGGTCGTTGCATATCTTGCCCTTTGCTTCGGCCCGGGTTCTTTGGAAGCGTCGGCCCAGACCTCTGAGACCCAAGCGCCGCAGTCCCAGCCTCAGCAACCTCAGGTTCAGCAAGCCCAGCCGTCGCAAGGCCAATCGGCGACGAGTTCCGATATCCCAGACGCGCCTACGGTTCAGCCTTCGGTCACGCCAGCGGAGCCTCCGCCCGCGCCTAAGCCGGAAAAGAAACAGCCCAATGCAGACCGGAATCCTTGGACGAATCAGCCCAATACTCCCCCGGCGAATGCCGGCGCGGCTCCGCCGGACGAAAACCCCACAGCTCCGCCGATGCCTCCGGTCCAGACCCTTCCGCCAGGCACCCCGGTAAAGACGTCGAACGGCCAGCAGGAGCTTTACAAAATACGAGTCAACCCTACTTTCGTGCAGTTTCCGGTGACGGTTCGGGATAGTGACGGACGCAGAGTCGATGGCCTTCTACCTACCGACTTCATTGTCAAGGAAAACGGGATTGTGCAGAAGCTTAGCTTTTTCACCCAGGACCCGTTTGCTCTCTCCGTGGCGATCGTGATGGACCTGGGAATGTCGGATTCAACGGTGCAGAAGGTGAACCAGACCTTCCCGGCCCTGATCGCCGCATTCGCACCTTATGACGAAGTTGCCCTTTACACCTTCAGTAGCACAGTAAGCGAGGTCAGCGACTTTACCGCGCCCACGCAAAAGCTGACGGCAGTCTTCAACCAGATCAAGACCGAACGAGGCAGCAATAACGGACCGGCCGTGCTAAGCGGTCCGCTTGCACCGAACGGCCCCATCATTAACGGAATGCCTGTGGGCAGCCCCACGCAGCCTGTGTACACACCTCCGAAGCAATCCCGCGTGCTTAACGACGCCATTCTGGAAGCTGCCCTCGACCTGAGCAAACGCGATCGTTTCCGGCGCAAGATCATTTTTGTGATTAGCGATGGCCGGGAGTTCGGCAGCCAGGCAAGTTATCGCGATGTTCTCAAGTTATTGTTATCCAAGGAAATCCAGGTTAAGGCCGTCGCGGTTGGGAGCGCCGCGCTTCCGGTTTATGACAAAGTGGAACGGCTACACCTGCCGCGCCAGGGCTACGACGATATTCTGCCAAAGTATGTCGCCGCTACCGGCGGCCTCCCGGTCTATCGCGAGCTTTCTCTGAGTGCGATTGAAGATACCTATGCCCAAGCCATGAGTGATGCCCGGAATCAATACACTCTTGGCTACACTCCAGCGCGGCCGAAGACGCCCACTACTTCCGCCTACCGCAATATCGAAGTGTTGGTCGATCGTCCGCATTTGAAGATCTATGCGAAAGATGGATACTATCCGGCTGTTGTAACGCGTTAGGAGTTAGACGATTGCTGATTGTTGATTGCTGATTGCTGATTGAAGAGTTTTCAGGACACTTCGATTGGATTGGGCCACCGGTCGCAATCAGCAATCAGGAAATCAACAATCAACAATTCCATCCCGATTCCCAGTTTCTTGGCCACTTTGGCGAGGGGTCACCTGAGTAACCTGCGTGCAGTCCCCTGCGTGTGGTATAAAAGCCCCGAGCCCCCAAAGGGATATTTTTGCGCGCGGGAAGGTGTGCCGTCCGCGCTTTTGAGGAAAGCCTTGAGTTTCATCAATTTCGCAGCCCGCGAGATCAACTGCAAAATCGTGTATTACGGTGCAGGATTGGGCGGCAAAACCACGAACCTGCAAGTGATCTACCAGAAGACCGCGGAACAGCAGAAAGGCAAGATGATCTCGCTCGCCACGGAAACCGAGCGTACTCTTTTCTTCGATTTTCTGCCGCTTGATCTCGGCTCGGTGCGCGGCTTCAAAACCCGCATCCATCTCTACACCGTACCGGGACAGGTCTTCTACGACGCCAGCCGCAAATTAATTCTTCGCGGCGTCGACGGCATCGTCTTCGTTGCCGACTCGCAGGAGCAGCGCATGGATGCAAATGTGGAAGCCCTCGACAACCTCATGTCGAATCTGAAAGAACACGGCTACGACTTCAACAAAATTCCTTACGTGCTGCAGCTGAACAAACGCGACCTGCCGAATATTTTATCTACGGAAGTCCTCAGCAAAGAACTCCGTAAGAAAAACGAGGCCGTTATCGAAGCCGTCGCCTTTCAAGGTACGGGAGTGTTCGAGACCTTGAAGGAAATCGCCAAGCAGGTGCTGACGGAATTGAAGGCCGGTGGTTAGGAATCGCGATTCTTCCTTAGTATTTTTTAATTAGATACTTTTCCGGCCTCTCATTAAGGTTTCTCCCCGATGGACTTTTACCGTCAACCCTAAGATTCTCTAACGTTGTCGCTTCCATACGAAGTAGGTGTTTTTTAGCACTTATCTCGGATACGAGATTTCAGTTCCGCTTTGAGCTGTTCTGCGCAGCAGTTCTACGTACTTGAGTCTCCGTCGCAGTGGACCCGACGACACTCCGCTCGCAACCATAGGTTTGTTATGTGAGTTCCCTTCCAGGAATTCACCTTTCTTAACGTAATCGTTGCCGGAGGATCGATTTTATGAAAGCGCAAGACGTTCCTGTTTCACTGACCAGTAAATTTACTTTTCTTCTTCTCTTCGCTTTGACTCTTTTCCCAATCCCTTCGTTGGGCCAATCGCTTACTTCGGGCGATATAGCAGGCACGGTCTTAGATCCCACCGGAGCAGCCGTTCCTGGCGCTGCGGTTAGTCTTACCAATCTCGACACCGGGGCCAAGCAAACCGGGACGACCTCGTCCACCGGCGCATACCGCTTCGCATTGCTCAATCCAGGCAGTTACTCGGTTGGGGTTACCGCCTCAGGATTTCAGTCCGCTCAAGAAAAGACAGTTGTGAGTGTGGGCCAGGCCAGCACGTTGAACATAAAACTCGAACTGGCCTCCGCGAATACTACGGTGGTGGAAGTAAGTGCCGGCGGAAACGTAGTTCAAACTGAAAACGGAAACGTTTCCACGAACATCACCCCAGAAACCATCGCGAACATGCCCAATCCGGGCAACGATCTGAGCTACTACGTCCAGACTGCACCCGGCGCCACGATGAACACCCAGGCTGGCTACGGCAACAGCGCGGTCTACGGTATCTCCGCCACTTCGAACCTCTTTACCGTCGATGGCATGAATGAAAACGATCCCTTCCTTAACCTGAACAATTCCGGCGCGACCAATCTGTTCCTGGGATCGAATGACGTTCGCGAAGCCACCGTGGTCAGCAACGGATATTCTGGCGAGTATGGAGAACTGGCTGGCGCCAACGTGAACTACGTCACCAAGTCCGGCAGCAATAGCTTTCACGGCAATGCCGAATACTTCTGGAATGGGCGCGTTCTGAACGCCAATGATTGGTTCAACAATAACACCACGCCAGCGACTCCGCGCCCGTTTGACAATGCAAACCAATGGGCTGCTTCTATCGGCGGACCTATCAGGAAAAACAAAACGTTTTTCTTCATGGATACCGAGGGGCTGCGTTTGCTGATACCAACTGCTCAGCCGGTTAACGTGCCCAGCGCAGCCTTTGAAGCGGCGACCATTGCGAATCTCAGCGCAAATCCCCTTACTGCACCGGAAGTTCCCTTTTATAACCGGATTTTTTCCATCTATAACGGCGCTTCTGGCCAAAACCGCGCCGCAAACATTCTGCCCGCCGGCGGATGCGATGGTGGCGTCACGCTCGCAGGGGGCGCTCCTTGCGCACTACAGTTCCAATCCAACATCGACAATCTCACCGACGAATGGCTTCTGACGGCTCGCGTTGATCAGAACATCGGAAACAAAGACCGTGCTTTTGTGCACTTCCGAACCGATCATGGACTGCAGGCAACCTATACCGATCCGTTGAACCCGCTGCTGAACGCAGTCAGTCACCAGCCACAGTACGAAGGTCAGTTCCAGGAGACGCACACGGTTGGAAACAATGGCATCAACCAGTTCATTCTCTCGGGATCCTGGTATAGCGCAGTATTCGCCACCGCGAGTTTGCCCGCTTCGCAGGCGCTCATGCCCTATGATTTGGCGTTCCTTGGCGGGGAGCTGCAAAGTCCCGGTTCTCCGACTGCAAACCCCCTGGAGTATTCTGAATGGCCGCAGGGTCGAAACGTAACGCAATACCAGATCTCAGACGACTATTCCTGGTTGAGAGGAAAACATAACTTTAAGGTCGGTGTGAACTTCCGCCGCAACGACATCACTGATTATTCGCCGGGTGGATTCGCGGCCACTGTTCCCATCGCAGAATTTGCCAACCTGGGAAGCTTCTTTTCCGGCACGGTTGACACTTACGAGCAGGCCTATGCCACTCGGCCTACCGAGCCCCTCGCTCTTTATGCTCTTGGCCTCTACGCTCAGGATGAGTGGGCCATCAAGCCCCATCTGAAGATTACGCTGGCTCTGCGCGCGGAGCACGATTCCAACCCGATCTGCCAGACGAATTGCTTTGCCCGTCTGAGTAATTCGTTCGACAGCATCTCCCACGACCCATCGCAGCCTTATAATCAGGCGATTGTTACCGGTCTGCACCAGGCGCTACCCAACTACCAGAACATCAGTTGGGAACCGCGGCTCGGATTTGCCTGGCAGCCGTTCGGTGACGGAAAGACAGTAGTTCGCGGCGGCGTCGGCATCTTTGCCGATGTCTTCCCCGGAACCATTGCTACTTCCTTCGACACAAACTCTCCTTTGAAGAACACTTTCGTCGCCAGTGGAGGTCTGCTTGCTCCCGGCCTTCCGGGAAGCGCCCAAACCGCCACTACTGCCTCCAATACGGCGTTTACGACCGGCTTTAGCTCAGGACTGAACCTCGCTCAAATCAGCGCTGTTGCTCCACTGTTCAGTCCGCCGGCCATCACCAACTCCGCGAATAACATTCATTACCCCACGTACGACGAGTGGAACTTTGAGGTCCAGCAGCCGCTGGGAGCGAAGATGTCGTTCTCACTCGACTACGTCGGCAATCATGGAAGTTATCTGGCGCTTTTGAATCCGGGTCTGAACAGCTATTGCAATGGCGCTTGTTTAGGAGCCCTGAGCACAGCGGCGGGCACGCCGGTAACTGCGTTTGTAGGTATGCCAACTGCCCCGCTGGATTCTCGCTTCTCGGTAGTCACCGAGGCTTCGAACCCCGGCGTCTCGAATTACAACGGGCTCACGGTCGAATTCACCCGCCATGTATCGAACTCTCTCCAGGTGCAAGCCAGTTATACCTGGAGCCACGCTTTGGACGACATCTCCAACGGAGGTTTCCTCCCTTACAACTTTGATACCAACACCAGCATTCTTGCTCCGCAGGATCCTTACAACTTCCGCGCCTCCAATTATGGCAATGCTGATTACGACACTCGCCATCAGTTCCAGGCGAGCTACGTTTACAACACGCCGAATTTACGCGGTTTGTGGGGCGCACTTTTGGATTGGACGGTTTCAGGGACTTTCTTTGCACGAACCGGCCTGCCCTTCACGGTCATAGACTCGGGTAGCACGGGAGTGCTGAATGCCTACAATTATGGGCCTGCGCTCGGTCAGGACTTGTTTGCCAATTCCTCTGTCGGGCCGCTCACATGCAGTTCCTCGGCGGCGACCACGCCGTGCTTGACTCCATCTGAGTTCAGCTCAGCGATCGGGCCCGGCGGGGTTGCAAGTTTCGGAAACGAGCGCCGCAATCAAGTCTACGGTCCAAGGTATTTCGACACGGACCTGACCCTGATGAAGACGATTCCGATCCCGCACTGGGAGGGCGCGAAATTCCAGTTCGGCGCGCAGGCCTTCAACGTTCTGAACCATCCTAACTTCGACCAGCCGATTGGAGATATCGCGAACTCGCAGTTCGGATCAATTGTTCGAACCGTAGCTACTCCCACCAGCATCTTCGGCTCTTTCCTTGGTGCCGATGCTTCTCCGCGCGCTCTGCAAATCAAGGGCGAGATCACGTTCTAGTCCCGTTGTCCTGCTGTATTGCTCGCGGCTCGGCTCCCACCGGGCCGCTTTTTTGTCGAAGGTCAAGTACAGGATCATTACTTCGGTACCGCCCCCTTCATGCCATTTCTCTCGACAGCATTGCTGCGTAAGATCAATCTGCCCGAATCTATCGAGCACCATGTCTTAAGAGTAGGTCTTAAGAATAGAAGGCGTAGATCAATGATTACGAAGTCCCCAGAGAATGTGAGCAGGCGAGATTCTGATCGGCATATCATCTTCAAGCCCGAACCGCGCCATTATCATCCCATCAAGCCCGTAGCCGTTCCGGAAGGCGGCGCGACAATATTCTTCGTGCTGGCTGCCCTGACCGCCATGGGATGGGCAGTATGCAAACGCTACGGAGCACGAATCAATCGAAGCCCTGTCGCGCGGGGATGACCGCTCAGCGATAACCATTAGAAATCTCCAAAGGTCGCTCCCATTGGTGATCTGGTTGCCTGATGGTATGCGGGATAGAGTCCGGCCAAGGACTCTCCCTTTGAGTGTCCTCTTGAACGCTTTTCAAGAGGTGATGGATGTTTATCCCCCTGCCCGGCCCGCCGCATAAAAGGCGTGCGCGTCGATCTACTTTGCCCAAGTGCGCAGCCCTGATTATCCTTCTGACTTGGATTCTTGTACTCGACGCCTGTTCCGGATTTTCTGTTCCCGCCGCCAGCGGCAGCACTCCGCCACCGGCAACCAATTCAACCGCTGCCCTCACAATTTCGAATACACTTCCTTCGGGCACAGTCGGCGCGGCGTATAGTGCTGCGCTCAACGTGAGCGGGGGGACTGCACCCTACGTCTTTTCGCTCGCCTCCGGCCAACTGCCCACCAGTTTGGCGCTCAACGCAAACAAGGGAACCTTCTCCGGGACACCGAGCACCGCCGGAGCCTTCGGCTTTGCCGTTTCAGTTACGGATTCGAAGGGCGTATCAAAACAACAATCGCTGCAAATCACGGTCGCCAATACCCCGGTTTCAAACCCTGGAAACACCTTCTCCAACCTGCAGCAAAGCGCTGGCTGGGGAGAATACGGGCAGGGCCCGCCAAGTTTCATCGATTGCTCGCCCTCGCCTTGTGATGGCATCACTTACGCTATGACCCAGGGAATCAAGTCTCCGTCCATGAGTGGTTCGGCAACGGAATATGACCTGGGTGGAACCGCTGTTTACTCCGACGCACTGTTTAACAACCACCTGATCGGCGCGTTTTCTTCTCAAGGCATGCCTGACACCAATCAGACTTTGGTTCCCACGTATCACAACTTTACTTACGACGTGTATTTTTACGGGACCAATCTCGAACTCTCACAGGCCGTGGAGTTCGATATCAACCAGTTCTTCGACAATCTCGGTTTCATCTGGGGCCATGAGTGCCGCATCGCCGGCGGCCACGAATGGGACGTCTGGAATAACCTGACCGCCCACTGGACTCCGACAGGCATCCCTTGTTATCCGCTCGACAATTCCTGGAACCACTTGACCATCAAGGTGCAACGTACCTCCAATAATCAACTGCTCTATCAGTCCATCACGTTGAATGGAGTAACCAATACCCTCAACCAGTACTACGACCCGGGCTCAGCAGTGAATTGGTACGGCGTGACGATCAACTATCAGATGGATGGAAACTATCAACAGGCTCCATACACCGTCTATCTCGACAATCTCACTTTTACTTACGAGTGAGATTTTTTCTTCGGCGAGAATCGGAAATAAAAAAGCGCCGGAAAAATTTCCGGCGCTAAGAGGCTCGCGAGATGCGGTCAAGCGAGTTGGTAAAATCGAAGTAGCTTATTTGCTCTCCGCGATCGGGCTTGCTCCCAAGTCGCGACGTCCATTTACAGCGGTGCGCGCCGCGCGTGTGGCGGGCATATTAGCGGCAGCCGCTCCGTAGCGCTCCAGAAGTACCGGCGCCATGGTGTTCTCCGCTTCCTTCACGAAGATCATCTGCGCCTCCGCTGCCATATCCACGCGGACAAAATCTCCCAGCTTTACCTGGCCGGTTGCAACCAGATTCGCCAGTGGGAAGACCAGATGGCGTTCGATTGCCCGCTTCAGATGGCGCGCCCCATACCGCGGATCAGTTCCTTCTTTGAGCAGAAACTGCTTCACGCCTGTCGTGCAATTGAAAACAAACTGGTTCGCCCCCGCAGCCATTAAAACGCGCTGCTGCACCATGCCCAGTTCGATCTCAAGAATCTGAGCCAGATGCTCGTCGCGCAGCGTTTTGAAGACGACCGTTTTGTCGATGCGGTTCATGAACTCCGGCGTGAACTTCCGTCGCGCCGCTTCCACCGCCGTGCGCTGGATCTTATCGTCGAAATTGTTATCGACTTCCACTACCTTCGGCGCGAATCCAAAGCCGCCGTCGACCAGGTTGGTCATCTCGCTGGCGCCCAGGTTCGAGGTCAGGATGATGATGCATTGCGATAGGTCAACCCGGCGATTGTCGCCCAGCGTGAGCGTCGCCTTGTCCAGGATTCCGAGCAGCAACTGCCAAAGCGAGTCCGAAGCCTTCTCGATTTCGTCAAACAATAAAATCGAGAGCTTTAACTTTTCCGTGAACCACTGGTTCAACGCTTCCTGTGTAAGCAGCGGATGCGTCTCCCGATGTCCTAAGTATCCCGGAGGCGAACCAATCAGCTTTGCAATCTCGTGCGAATGTTGAAACTCGGCGCAATCGATCTTGATGCAGGCCCGCGAATCCCCGAACAGAGCCTCGGCCATGGCTTCTACCACGCGAGTCTTTCCTGAGCCAGTCGGCCCCAGAAAAAGCAGGTTGCCCACCGGGCGCCCCGGCGCATTCAGTCCCGCCAGAAACATCTGGTAAATCTCGGCTACCTTTTCGACGGCTTGGTCCTGGCCCACGATCTTGCGGCGCAGGGCGGATTCAAATTCTCCAGCATCGTTGCTGCGGCGGTTGGGATCGAGTACGGTTGCGAGATTCGTTCTCATAATTGAATGATCCGGCTTGCACCGGGAATCTGGTTCCTTTTCCAGGCCGTTTCCTCGGCCCTTTGCCTGCGTTGCCAAGGATTCTCCGGGCCTTACTTCGCGACTCCCCAGTTCTTTAAGATGACAAATTTTGTCACTTGGAAACCGTCGCTCGCAGCCCCGGTAGCGCGTCCCCGGTACTCCCAAATAAGCAAGCCGCTGGCCACGGTCAGACAATCACTTGTGGAAACAAAAAGCCTCTATCGGCAGGAGTTACGCGCCCGGCCACGAGATTAGAACAGAGCCCGATAAAAAGGGAAAGAGCCGCAAGGGAAATAATTTGCGCACAATGGAAGGGACTGTGCCGGTCCAGTCCTAATCAGCCGCCCTACCCTGTGCTCCCCTGTGCTCTCTGTGGTTAAGATTTTTGGCTCTCGGCCCACCAACGGGGAGATGACCGCTAGTAACTAGCGGCTCCATTGCCTGCGGGATAGCATCGCGATCAGGCCGTTCTCGGAGGCTATTTTGCGTCGCTCGTCTATCCTTACTATCTCTGCGGTGTCGTGCGTTCTCTTTGCCCTGGCCGCGGTTCGGCTGAACTCCCACTCTGCTTCTGCGCAGGCCGCTCAAGCTCCGACCGCGCAAGCGCCGCAAGCTGCGCATTTGGAACCGGTCAGCACAATGGTCCCGGCCGTAAAACCGCCGGACATTTCCGCGCCGCAGCTCTCGTCGTCGCCTTCAACATTGCTCTACACGGCGAAGCGCGGAGACACGATTCCGGCCCTTGCCCGTCAATACGTAAAGAACACCTCTTACCTCACATCATCCGAACTGGCCGATGCTATCCGCGAATCGAACGGAAATCGCTCGGGGAACATTCTTAAGGCCGGCGAGCAAATCACAATCCCAGGAATTCTGCCCGCGCCGATCGTCGAAAAAACTGTTCCTGTCGCCAAGGATTTTGAAGTCCGCGCCATCTACCTCACCGGCATCATGGCCGCCAGCGATCATGGGATGCGCATCATCCGCCATTGGCGCGAAGTCGGAGGCAACGCCGTGGTCTTCGACATTAAAGATTCCGATGGCAGCGTGAACATTCCGTTCGAACACCCGCTGCTCGGCAGGCACCAGGTCTATATTCACGACCTGCCCAAGTTCGTCCACTTCCTGCACTCCGAGAACATGCACGCCATTGCCCGCATCGCCATGTTCCGCGACGAGCGCATGGTCGTCGAACATCCCGAACTCGCAGTACAGTCCAAGAAAACGAAGCAGCCCTGGCGGGAAAACGGCAAGCTGGTCTGGACCGATCCTTCTCAACCCAAAGTGCAGGACTTCGATATCGCCCTCGCCAAATTCGTCGCGCAATCGGGTGCGGACGAGATTCAATTCGACTACGTCCGCTTCCCCGCCGAAGGCGACCAGAAGGACGCCAGCTTCGTCTACCAGAGAGAACAAGACTCATGTGGCGACGGGCGCCTCGCCCGTCCCGCCGATGCGAAGCAAGGCGGAACCTCCACGGCTGACGTCTCCTGCAAAGCTCACATGCTCCAGCGTTCTGACGTGATCACCGCCTTCCTGAAGCGGGCCTATGCTGAACTCCACCCCACCGGAGTCCTGCTCTCGCTTGACGTCTTCGGTGTAATGGCCTGGCAGCGCTCCGTCGACCTCTCTCACACCGGACAAGACATTGTCGGCATGGCGAAATACTGCGACGTGCTCTCGCCCATGATTTACCCTTCACATTTTTTTGGTATGGATGGAATCGAGCATCCCGGAGATGCCCCTGAGCACTTCATCGGGGAATCCATGCAACGCTTCGAGCTGATCACGAAGGGTAGTGGAGTCGTCATCCGCCCATGGCTGCAAGCCTTCCGTTGGCGCACCAAGACCTACTCGCCGGAATACATAAAGGTGCAAGTGGCCACCGCAAGGGAAAAAGGTGGCATCGGATTTTTATTCTGGAACGCTGCTAACGACTACTCGAAGCCTTACGAGGCCATGCCCGAAATGAAAGCCGCGGATTTGAAGGAAGGAAAAGAAAAAGCGAAATATTTTCGCGGCGACGAACTGCCCACGGCCACGGTAAAAGCAAGCCTTTCGCCCGCCGTTTTGCCGAATCAGCGTTGAACCATGTGGGGACAGCCGCCCTCCGCTGTCCGGTGGCCCCAGCAGTATCGGGCCACTTCTCGCTGCGCAACTCTACCTTCGTTCCCGCAACCTCTCCAACCTCTTCGCTGCTGCTGACAGAGTCTCCGGACGCTTGCAGAACGCAAACCGCACCTGCCGTGCCCCATCTCTCGCGTCATGATAAAAGCTCGACCCCGGCACCGCCGCCACGCCAATCTCTTTAACTAAGTATTTCGTGAAGCAAACATCATCTTCAAATCCAAACGCAGAAATATCCGTCATCACGTAATAAGCGCCGCGCGGAAGGAAACACTTAAACCCCGCAGTTTCCAGCGCCGGAATTAAATGATCCCGCCGCGCCCGGTATCCGTCCGCCAGCTGCGCATAATATTCCGCCGGCAAACTCAACGCCGCAGCGCCTGCCTCCTGCAGCGGAGCCGGGGCACCGACCGTTAAAAAATCATGCACCTTGCGGATTGCATTCGTAATCTTCTCCGGCGCAACCGCCCAGCCCACGCGCCATCCCGTTACGCTGTATGTCTTCGACATTCCATTTATCGTTACTGTTCGCTCTTGCATTCCCTCCAGCGACGCGATTGAAATGTGTTTGGTCCCGTCATACAAAATGTGTTCGTAAATCTCATCCGTAATCGCGAGCACGTCGAACTCCACGCACAAGTCGCGAATCAACTCCAATTCAGCCCGCGTGAAGACTTTGCCGGTGGGGTTGTTCGGCGTATTGACAATGATGGCCTTGGTATTCTTATCAAACGCCGCACGCAGTTCCCTCTCATCGAACGTCCACTCACCACCGTCGTTACCCGGCGGCCTCAACTTTACAAACCGCGGACGCGCCCCACTCAACACGGAATCAGGGCCGTAATTTTCGTAGAAAGGCTCGAAGATCACCACTTCATCGCCCGCGTTGCACACTGCCAGCAAAGTCGAGATCATCGCCTCCGTCGACCCGCAACAAACCGTAATTTCTTTTTCCGGATCAACGGAAATCCCTTGCCACACGCCCATCTGGTGCGCGATCGCGTTGCGCAAATTTTTCGCGCCCCAGGTAATCGCGTACTGGTTCACGTCTTTCTCAATAGCGTCGCGCGCTGCTGTTTTGATTTCCACCGGAGCCGCGAAATCCGGGAACCCCTGCGCCAGATTCACCGCGCCATAAAGCATCGCCTGCCGGGTCATCTCCCGAATCACCGACTCGGTAAATTGCGAAACTTTGTCGCTAAGAAATTGTTTATTCTGGATGGATAGAGAAGAAATAACGTCCGCCATAGCTGGCAGATTAGCACAACAAAGAAAATTGCTGATTGCTGATTGTTGATTGTTGATTCAAGACTGCTCGGAAAGTAGAAGGCCGGAAAAGCTTTTCAATCAATAATCAGCAACGATAAATCAACAATTGCAGCTACGCCCGCTGCATCCCCCCCAACCCCTGCAGCGCCGCCACGATCTGCGCAGTCCACTCCGCTACCTGTTCGTCGCGCAACGTGCCTTCATCCGACTGGAAGCGCGCCCGTAGCAGCATGGAGTACTTCCCCGCCCCAATCGACCCACCACGGAAAATCTCGACCGGTTTGAATTCCCGCAGCGCTTTCAAGCGCAGGCTGATTAACGTCCTGCGCATCGCCGCAAACTCCACGTCGTCGGAAAAGACAAATGAAAAATCCCGCTCCACAGCCGGATACTTTGCCAGCGGCGCAAATCGCGCCGTCCGCAATCCCATAGCGCGCAACTGCTCAAGATCGATCTGCGCCAAAAAAACATCCTGACGCAACTTCCTCGCAGTTTTAACGTCTTCGGCAACTTGCCCAAACTGAGCCACTACTTTGCCATCCATTAGCGCCCGCGCCGAGCGTCCGGGATGAAAATATTCCGCCGTCTCCCGGTCAAAACTCTGCTCAACGTAGGCAAACGCCGCGAGCAGGCTCTCCACGTCGCCCTTGAAAGAACGAAACGCCTCGGCCGCCAGTCCATGGTCGCCCTTGCTCACATCCAGCGCACCGCCCGCGGTAAGCGAACTCTTCACCGCTACCATTGTCGCTCCCAGACATAACCGTGCAGGCTCGATCCGTTCCCCGTCACGCACTTCGAACACGTGACCCATCTCGAAGAGCCGCACATCTTCCGAATCACGATTCAGATTCCGTGCCAGCATGTCGAGCATTCCAGGAGCCATCGAAGTCCGCATTACCGACGCTTCTTCGCTCAGCGGATTTTCCAGTTCCAGCACCGAAGCGGACGAAAATCTTTCCGCATCCGCATGGGAAATAAATGTCAGCGACACCGCCTCGTCATACCCCAGGGCCAATGCTCGCGCGCGCAAAGTCGCGTCCATAGCGGCATGCGGCGGCTCGACAACCGCTCCGCTGAAGGCCGGCAGAGTATTCTCGAACTTATCGTAACCATGCAGCCGTGCGATCTCTTCGATCACATCGATCTCGCGCTCCACATCCAGCCGCCAGCTCGGGATGTGTACGCGGAATTGCGCGTCCGCTTGGCCTTCGGGAATTACGCTGAAGCCAAGCTTTTTCAGAATGCCAAAAATTTCCCCGGCCTCCAGATTGCCGCCCAGGATGCGCTGCACCTCTGAAAGGCGCAACACCACCGGCGCCTGATCGATCTTTCTCGACACCACGTCGATCACTTCGCCGACAAGTTCTCCACCACCTGATTGGAGAATCAGGGCTGCGACCAAATCGCAGGATAAAACGGTCGACTCAAAATCCGCGCCTCGCTCGAAGCGGTGCGAAGCGTCGGTATGGATGCCATGCCGCCGCGAAATCTTGCGCACGGTGAGCGGATCCCACCACGCCGACTCGATCAAAACATTCCGCGTCTTGTCAGTGATCATGGTGTCGAAGCCGCCCATCACTCCGGCGAGGCCGACCGGCTTTTTCGCATCCGCTACAACCAAATCATCGGAGGTTAATGTGCGTTCGACGCCATCGAGCGTCTTCAGCTTCTCTCCACTTTTCGCTTTGCGAATGATAAGTCGCCCACCTTCGAGGAGGTCGAGATCGAAGACGTGCGTGGGCTTGCCCATCTCCCACAAAACATAATTGGTGGCATCGACAGCATTGGAGATAGGCCGCTGATCCAGCAGTTGCAATCGATGCGCAATCTTTTCAGGAGAAGGCTTGATGCACGTGCCGCGAATAATGCGCGCAGAAAATCGCGGACAAAGCTGCGGCTCTTCCACTTGAATGGGGAAATTTGCTTCTCCTCTAGATGAGGGTAGTTCCGTGGTTGAGAACCTTCAGCGGCAAGTCGTATATCGCCGCCGCCTCCCGCGCCACGCCGTAATGATTCATCGCGTCCGGACGGTTCGTTCCAATCTCCATTTCGAATACGGTGTCTGCGCCGGTTCCCTGAACACCTTCTACCGCAAGACCGGCCGCCGTCAGATCTTCGGCGAGCCGTTGGTTATCGACGGTGAGATCGACGAAATCACGAATCCATTGTGAAGAGAGCTTCATTTATGGCTTTAGCGAACGCGCTTTATCTTTGGTGCCAGACTGCAGGGATGCTTTTGTGCGAGGAACGCGTCTCAGGATGACAGAGGGCGAAATAGCCATTACGCCCACTGCTCCAGGAACCTCACATCCCCCTGAAAGAACAATTGAATATCATCCACTCCATACTTCAACAGCGCGATCCTGTCCGCGCCCATGCCGAAGGCGAAACCTGAAACTTTCTTGGGGTCATAGCCGTTGTCTTTCACAAATTCAAATACGTTGGGATCGACCATGCCGCAGCCGAGAATCTCGATCCAGCCCGTCTGCTTGCATGGACGGCAGGGGTCAGTGCCGCGGCGTCCGCTGCCGCCGCAGATGAAGCACGAAACATACATCTCCGCACTGGGCTCGGTGAAGGGGAAAAACGACGGGCGAAAACTTGTCTTCACGCTCGATCCGAAGAATTCTTTCATAGCATGATCAAGCGTTCCCTTTAAATCGCCGAAGGTAATATTGGTGTCGACCGCCAGCCCTTCGATCTGATGAAACATTGGCGAGTGGCTCGCATCGGGCGGATCGTTGCGGTGCACTGTCCCGGGAATCACAATACGAAGCGGCGGCCGCATCTTTTCCATCGTCCGGATTTGTACCGGAGAAGTGTGCGTACGCAGCAGCAAGCGCTCGCGCTGCGCTTTCGATTGCTGGCCTGCGATGAACAAAGTATCCTGCGTATCGCGCGCTGGGTGATTCGGCGGAAAATTCAGGGCTTCGAAATTGTAATAATCGGTCTCGATGACGGGCCCTTCAGCCACGGAGTAGCCGAGCTTCTGAAAAACGCGAACCATTTCGTTCGTCGTCTTAATGACCGGATGCTCTGCACCGATGGGACGGCGAATGCCGGGAAGAGAAATATCCACCCGCTGGTCGGCGGCGCTGCCGTCGGCACGGCCAACGTGGGCCCCGTCCACCAACTGCTGAATTCGAGACTTCAATTCATTGACGCGAATACCCGCCTCACGCTTTGCTTCCCTGGGAGCGCATTTCAGCCACAAATCATTGATCTGCGTGAGGACGCCGTTCTTACGTCCCAGCCAGCGATCGCGAAATGCCTTGAGTTCCCCGTCGTCCCGAACCCCCGCCGCTTCGTCTGTACACGCACGAATGCACTCAGCGGCGGCTTTCTCCAGCGCGGTCGCCGAATAATCCGTCAATTTGGAAACGGTATAGGCCATTTTCCCGAGGACTTTCAGGGCTTGTCATTTCCGAACCGCCGTGGTGAGGACCCTGCAGTTTTAGCCAACGACAGAAAGCAGGCTCCTCGCTCGCTCTCGCCGCGCGTGGCGCGGCTGCGAGCGGCTCGGAATGACAGTGAGTATGTTAGAAAGCTGAGCGTGACTAAGCTGCCCCGCCGATAGCGCCCTTTGCTTGCTGTGCCAGACTGGCAAATGCCGCCGCATCCCGCACCGCTAAGTCGGCCAGAATCTTGCGATCCAGTTCTACTCCGGCGACTTTCAATCCATGGATGAACTGGTTATAACTCAGTCCATTCAGTTTAGCGGCTGCGCCGATGCGCACGATCCACAATGACCGATATTGACGCTTTCGCTGTTTCCGTCCGGAGTAAGCAAACTTGAGTCCGCGCTCGACCGCTTCTTTCGCGGAACGGTACAGTTTTGATTTAGTAAGGAAGTATCCGCTCGCGCGGTCCAATATTCTTTTGCGTTTGGCGCGGCGTTTGGTTCCGCGTTTTACACGTGGCATCGTTTTCTCCTTTTTTCTTTCTCTGTACTGGCGGCTGGAGGCAAGGACGATTCGCCATGGCGGCAATCTCTGGCCTCTTCACGCGCCTCGAGCAATTGCTGATTGTTGATTTCTTGATTGTTGATTGACCCACAGTGGAAGCAAGATTTCAATCAACAATCAGCAATCACAAAATCAGCAATGCTCTTTACTGATAAGGGATCATCCGCTTTACTTTGTGGAGATCGCCCGGACTTACGAGAGTTGAGGTACCCAATTTACGTTTGCGTTTATGGGCCTTGGAAGTCAGCATGTGGCGCAGACCCGAATGCCCCCGCTTCACTTTGCCGGTGGCAGTTTTCTTGAAGCGCTTGGCCGCGCCTTTGTGTGTTTTCAATTTCGGCATAGTTCCTCGGAATCAGGTGCAGATCATTTCTCGACCGCACCGCTGTTTTCAATCATTGCTTCTAATGCTCTGGGATTGCTGGCGCGACTGACGCCCATCTGCGGCAAACTTGTCAGGCGTGCAAACTTCTAGGCGTGCGAACCAGGATTCGCAGCTTCCACTCCTGCTGCCACCGGCTGTTCTTCTTTTTTCTCCGGCGCCAACTTGGCTTGCGCCATTTTTTCCTGCAGCATCTTTTCCTGGCGCTCGGCTTTTGCCTTTTGCTTGGCTTCTTTCTCTTTCTCTTTTTCGCGTTCCGCCGCCGACTTTTTAGGCGCCAAAATCGCGTGCAGAGTATTGCCTTCCTGGCGCGGCCGGAACTCCACGATGCTCTGTGGTTCCACGTCCTTAATCAGTCGCTCCAGAATGGTTCGGCCCAGCCCGGTACGGGTCATTTCGCGGCCGCGGAAGAAGATGGTTGCCTTTACCTTATCTCCTTCATCCAGAAAACGCAGCACGTGATTTTTTTTCGTCTCGTAATCGTGGTCGTCTACATTAATGCGGAACTTGACCTCTTTTACGGTAATCGTTTTCTGGTGCTTCTTGGCCTCGCGCTCTTTCTTTTCCTGCTGGTACAAATATTTCCCGTAGTCCATGATGCGGCACACGGGAGGCTGGGCAGTGGGAGAAATCTCGACCAAATCCAGATTCTTACTGCGGGCTAACCTGAGCGCTTCGAATGGGGGCATCACGCCAATCTGTTCCCCTTCATCGCCGATCACGCGAATTTCGCGTGCCCGGATGCGGTCATTGGTTCGGATAAAACGTTTGTCGATACGGCCCTCCACGCTCTAAGCGATTGAGAATACAAGATTATAACATGGCGAATGGCGGGGTATGTCAGCTCCCTCGCGTTCTAGTTTCCCCGGAACATCAGTTCTTCCAGCGCCATGCGTCGTACCTGCCAGTAGTCGCGCGGTTGGCCGCTGACATTTAATTGGCACTCGCCCAACTCATTAAATGTGAGCGTGACCTCGAACATCTCCACGCCCTTATCATCCCGCACCACAATCGCATGTTCGGCAAGGATGAACCTTACGGCCATCTCCAACTCTTTCTCTTTATTTTTGGCTTTCAAAATAACCCTGAAGCCGTCGTCATTATCGGTAATCGCAAATTCGTAAGGAGCATTATTGGGCCGCAGGGAGTTGCGGGTTTTAACGTCCTGCTCGATCTGCAATCTGAGTTCCTTGAATATATTCGGCAGGGAGCAGGCGTAACGCTGCGTGATCCAATCGAACCTGGGTTGCTGCTTCTCTTTTTCTTTTTCCTTGTTCAGTTCGTTGTTGCTTTTCGCTTTGTCAGTGTCGTTCACGGTTTCGCCTTCCGAATGAATTTTAGGAACAGATGGAATGTTCGTGGGGCTGGACTCATGGATCGGCGTAGATAGAATGTTGGCTCGATTCAGAGAAACAGTAAAAATCTGAACGTCACCGCCTTATACCCTCCGCCGATCCCGCTGACACTGTTCGTCTTCGCGAGTCCAAACCTGCGATCGAGCTGAGGCACGGTCCGGCATCAGGCGTTAGATGCGGTTTTCGGCAAGCTGCGGCCAGACAAAGTTGGATCGGTCGATAAATTTAGAGGATAGGATCAGCACCTGCAATTAAAACCTGGTCACAGTCGTGTTCTTAAAAGTGGGGCAGCGGGCTTCCCGTAAGGGCGGACTGGATCACTGTAGCCGCGTAAGCCTGGTCTACTGACGCCGGAGTGGTGAAGTTCATCGATGCGCGCCAGCTCTCTGGAGCCTCGGGGTGGACGCCGGTGAGGATCACAAATCCGTTGCCGGATTGGCCTTCGACGATGGCCGGAGTGCCATCGGGAAATTTTGCGACCACGTCGCCCCAGCCGGAAAGCTGAGGACCATCCTGCCAGTAGACATCCAGCGGATCGCCGCTGGGAAAAGAAATTTCAACTGGCTCCTCATGGATTCCCTTGTATTCATCGGCGTAGAAGTCGAAGGCGACGCCTGCGGTGAGATCGACCCCGTTGTAAGAAGAATAGCCGCCGAAGAATGCGCCGGCGCAGAGCCCCAGGTAGTGGACGCCATACTGCTGTACCGCACCGCGGATGTTCGAGGTAGCTTGTGCGGTGAGATTTTCGCCGATGGTAATCGAGTTGCCGCCGGGGATAATGATCAGCTTGTACCCCGCCAGCTGTGGCTCGGTCATCGCATTCATCTGATTTGCATCTGCGGTTAAATAACCGATGCCCAAATTGCCGAGAACCGCTTCGACCGCTTGGACATCGGCGGAGGTGCCAGTTCCGTTGTAAAGAAGCACGGGTTGAGCCGCCGGTATTGCAGGGGGTAGCGTGGCCGCCGGCAAAATCGCAGCCGCTTGCTCAGTTTTAGATCCGCACGCAGTGAAGGTGATTGGGGCTATGAGTGAAGCGATCGCCAGGATCAGGAGTGGTGAATGCGCAGCAAATCGAATCAAACAGGAATGCACAGCGCTGCCTCAGTTAGTCCGGACGAATTTAGACCGGCACATCTAGACGAGGCGCTGCCGCAGGCGGGACCGCGCGCAGGGCAGGCTGTGCGCTCCCTCTTGCCGGTGCATAGAGAGATTTTCTTCCCCGCAGATAAAGGAAGTCAAGGGTGAGAACTGGGACCTGCCTATTTCAGTTTCACGAAGAGCAGAACGAAGATCGACCACACTCCGACAGTGACTGGAAACTGCACTATGGCGGCCTCGCGCACCGCGCCCCCTCGGGGCAGCGTATATGTAAGGAACATCATCGCCAGAGCGGTGAGCACGCCAAGAATCAGTTTGCTTGTCCACTTCATGGGTGTTTGACCTCGCTTTCCTTGATTTCTCGCCGGTTACGATTCCTAAAAAAACGCTTGACCTCGGGCCCTGACAAATTGCGTTTCAGCGCGCTCCGCAGTAATTTTCTCTTTTTTCTGTGCTGATCGCACCCATGATTCCCAGCAATCCCGTTGCGAAGAGGAGCCACACGGCAGGCTCGGGAACTACACTCTTGCCGACCACTTCAAAAGCGCCCGATGGTACTTGGGCAGTCAGCCAGACACCTCCGAAATTGACGGCGCCGAGGCCGGTGACGCCGGTCGAGTTCAGGTTCCACACAGCCTGCGTATTCGCGGCCAGTGGGGCTGTCACTAGCCAGTAGGTCTGACCTTTTTGCAGCACGATCGCATCCGCGAAGGTCATCGTCTGCACCATGCTGCTGGTTGTCCCAAGTTGCGGCAATGCCAGAAAAGACCATGATGCGAGTGTCTTTCCTGGGGCACCGCCAATGCTGGTCTCCAAACTTACTATGACACCATTCGAGCCTGTGATTGAACCCAGCGCCATGGTAATCGCTGATAAATCAAATTTTGCCTTAGGAACAAATGCTTCGCCCCATTCAACAAATCCGGGATTGGAGTTTTTTCCTCCGATCGCAAGGCCGGTCTTGGCGTTGTAATTGTGGCCGGTGCCGAAGTCGTTGAAGATGATTGAGTCGGCTCTCGATGCAATCGGAAAGGCAGCCATTAGCACAAAAAGAAAAAGTGCGGAGCGCGAGATGTTTCTGGTTTTCATGGGATTGAACTTCCTGTTTGCGATTGCGCTGCGAGCGGTAAGGAAGTGTACTGTTCCTGATGAAAGGAAAACAAGTACCGAAAACGACACGAGTCACGCGCAAGAACGCGAAAGAAACATAGCTTAGGGTTTGAGCAACTCTTCGGAGAGTAAGTGGGCTTTCATGGCGAGACTGTGGCCGCGCTCTAAATCTTCGTCGGCAACGGCGGATTTGGCTTGCTCCATAAACTGTTTGATCTGGGTTACGATTTCCTGCTGGCTGGCGGTAAGTTGGCGTCCGGCGAGCTTCTTCAGATTCTCTTCGGTTGCGGTTCGTAATTGTTCGGTAGTGTAACGCTGCTGTGAAGCTTGCTGCTCGGATGTGCCCCGGGTTAATTCAATCGTAGGTTCGTCCGATCCTCCGTCTTTTACAACGACTTTTGGAGGAGGGCAGGGGTTTTTTGCATTCGCTGCCGGGGGCGGAGCAGACTGGACGGTTCCCGACCCGGCGCTGGTTGAGCCTGCAGTTCCATTCGGAGTAGCGCCCGGCGACTTCAGCGGGGCGGGCGAAGGCGAGCAATCTGGAGTGCTGGTTTTTTTGTGATGGGGGCGTTTCCTGGCGGGAGCGGGAGAATTTTGTGGCTGCGGTGAGGAAGCGGCAGCAGCGGGCTGAGGATTTGCGGTGGACGCGGGTTTCGCCTGCGACGATGGTGGGGTATTTTGATCTTGAGTCGCGGATTCGCGCAGGCTCGGCCCAGATGCGAAGGCCCGACCGCCTGCACTCGAACCAGACAGGACAAAAAAAGACAGCCAAAGGATTGCGGCCAGAGTCATATTTCAATCCTAGACTTTCAATCCCAGACGCGGTGAAGACTGTCCAAATCTTACGCTTTAAGCGCGACGATGAAAACTGTGCAATGCGGGCGCAGGAGCTGAAGCCCAACCGATCACGGGCGCATTAGGCCGCGCTGACCTGTTCTTCCACGTACAATCCCGCTACAATCAGGCACACTACAATCAGGCACACTACAATCAGGCTCTAGGTTCGGTCAGCAGATTTTCCAGGTGGATCGGTTCAGAGTCGAGTTGGGAACCAACCAGGGGCAGGCGAAAACGGAACGTCGTTCCTTTCCCTTCCTGTGATTCGAATTCTACCGAGCCGTGATGCCAATCGAGAATCTGGTAAGTTTGCGCCAGACCAATGCCGTTGCCATCTTTTTTGGTGGTGAAATAAAGCTCGAAAATCTTTTCGTGCATATCCTGAGCGATGCCGATGCCGCGGTCGCTGATCTCGGCCACGACTGCGTTGCCTTCACGGTGCGCCGCGATGATCAGCGGACCGCCATCGGGCATAGCTTGCACTCCGTTGAGGACTACGTTGAGCAGCGCCTGTTTCATTAAATCGAGATCGGCATTAATAAGAAGCGGTTCGCCGGCCATGCGGCGCCTGATCTCGACGTTGTGTTGCGCAGCATCGGGAGCGGCGAGCAGAGCTACTTCGTCGAGCAGACGGCGGAGGTCCACTTCCACAAGATGCAGTTCGCGGGTGCGCATGAAGTCGACCAGCGTTTGCACCACGCGATCGAGCCGCTGAATTTCGCTACCAATAATGTCCATGTGGCGGCGAGTGTCGGGATCGAGTTGCGACAATTTGTTCTGCAAGAGTTCGAAGTGAAGCACGATGGCGTTGATGGGATTTTTCACTTCGTGAGCCACGCCGCCGGTGACGCGTCCGCTGGCAGAGAGGCGGCGTGACATTTCGATCTCGTCGCCGATGCGGCGCACGGATTCAGCGTCGCGCATGATGAGCAGAGCGCCGATCTGCGTGCCTTTTTCCTGAACGAAATCCATGGAGACTTGAACGCGGCGGCCACCGGCGGCGCTGAACTCGCGCTGCGAGAGCGGACGCTTGCGCTCGAAAGCGTCAAGCACCATGGGACCGAGGAAAGAATCGGCAGAAAAAATTTCATTCGCGGTTCGTCCCAGCAACTCCCCGCGCGGGCGTCCGAGAAACCGTTCCACGGGAGCGCTTACCAGAACCACGCGGGAGTCACGAGTAAACAGCATCAAGCCGTCCTGCAACTTGGACATGAGCTGGTCTACGTTGTCTTTTAGCGCGGAGAATATTTCCTTGGTGTCGCGGATCTGGCGTCCCAGGTTCGCGATCTTCAGCGTGACCAGGCCGAATTCATCATGTTCGGACTCGTTGCCAGAAAAGTCTTCGCTTGTTCCTAAGCTGACGTTGTCGAGGTTGCGGCTGATCTGCTTCAGTGGGCCGAGAGCCAGGTTGGAGATCATCGCGGCAAGCAGGAGCGAAGCGAAGATGGATGCGATTGAAAAATAGAGAGCGTGCATGAGGCGGGGCGTGAGTTCGTTTCGGAGAAAGACGGTGGAAACGCCGATGCGGATCGTGCCAAAAGGTTCTCCATTAAGTTGCAGCGGATAACTCACGTCGTAGACTGCCGCGGGGCGGTAGACCAGGCGAAGTTGCTCGCGAAAGCGTGCAGTGGTGACACCGCGAAAATCAGGCCGTTGCGGAACCGGCTTGCCCACCAGTTGAGCATTGGAATGGAGCAACGCTTTTCCGTTGGTATCGGCAACGGAAGCATCATAAATGTAGGGCCACAGCGCCGTATCGGATTCAAGATTATTCAGAAGATTCGTATCCATGGGCAGATACTCGGCGAGGGCGCGCCGCACGGCCACAGGGTCATCCGTATCGACACGGGTGCTGCTCAGGTCCGGCAAATCGTTTTCGGCGAAGTACGCCAGTTGCTGGGTAAGGCGGTCGGCGCTCTCGTAGGTGCTGTTGATGCGCTGGCGGAGAATCTGCGAGATATAAAGATAGGAAAATGCCGCTACCATCACGGTGACCATGAAGGTGATGGCGAGAACGATGATGGCTTTACGTCGCATGCCGAGGGTAGAAAATCGAGAACTGGCGCAAAAAATCTCCAGGATGCCGCGAAATTATTGCGCTTCTTCTTTGGCGGTGTCTGCTTCCGCCGTGTTAGCACCGTACTCCTTAAGCTTATTATGCAGGGTTTTCAGGCTAATACCCAGAATTTCCGCAGCTTTGGTTTTGTTGTTGCTGGTGGATTCCAGAGTTTTAAGAATCAGCATTTTTTCCGCCTCGCCCACGGTGGTGCCGACTCCGAGACGGATCGCATCGGGATCGTTGGCACCGGTGCGCTGAATGGCGTGTCCGAAACCGGGCGGCAGATGCTTGGTTTCAATCATACCGCTGTCGCAGACAATTACCGCGCGCTCAATCGTGTTGCGCAGCTCGCGCACGTTTCCCGGCCAGGCGTAGTTGTTGAACAGATTCATCACGGCCTCGCTGACAGCACCCACCTTACGTCCGTGCTTGGTGCTCATCTCGGAGACCAGAAGCTGCACCAGGTCGGGGATGTCTTCCTTATGCTCGCGCAGAGGCGGCATATGGATATTGAATACGTTTAGGCGGTAATAAAGATCGCTGCGTAACTCACCGGAAGCTACTGCATCGTCGGGAGTCTTGTTGGTGGCAGCGAGCACGCGGACATCGACTGAGGTTTCTACCTTGCTTCCCAGGCGGCGCAGCTTGTGATCTTCGAGCACGCGCAGCAGTTTCGCCTGCGTGCCCACCGGCATTTCACCAATTTCGTCGAGCAGGATGGTGCCGCCTTCGGCCAGCTCGAAGCACCCGGTGCGGCGTTCCAAAGCGCCGGTGAAAGCGCCTTTTTCGTGGCCGAAGATTTCGCTTTCGATCAAAGTTTCGGGAATCGCGGCGCAATTGATGGCGACAAATGGCCGCTCGCGGCGCGGGCTGAGTTGATGGATGGTGCGAGCTACTAACTCCTTGCCGGTCCCACTGGCGCCAGTGATCAAAACCGACGCAGTGCTGGGAGAGACCAATTCGATCAGGCGAAATATCTCCTGCATCTTGCGGGAGGTTCCTCGCAATTGGCCGAGGGAACCGGAATCGCGCAGGCGGCGGCGCGTGCTCTCGAGTTCAGCACGCGTGCCGAGCAGGGCAGAGGCGTTTTGCAGCATGGCGCGCAGACGCTGGGTATCGATCGGCTTGGTGATGTAGTCGTAGGCCCCCAGGCGCATCGCTTGGACCGCACTGTCGATGGTGCCTTGCGCAGTAACCAGGATCACCGCCATGGCCTGGGCCTGCTCGGCGAGGCGTTGCAGCAGTTCGATGCCTCCCATGCGCGGCATCTTGAGGTCCGTAATGACGATGGAAGGGTTCCACCGTTCGGCTTTCTCCAGCCCGTCAGAGCCGTCAGTGGCGGTTTCAGCGCGATAGCCCCAGGAGGAAACCAGTTCGGCGAGCCCGGTGCGCTCGTTCTCTTCATCTTCCACGATCAATATTTTTTCTTGGCTCATTCCTTATGTTCTTGCCCTAGTTCTTGTGTAGCCCTTTTCAGTCCAGGTAGCTGGAGTGTCTGGCTAGAAGTACAAACATACGCGGCTCGCTTAAGGCGGGCAAGGTGCGGAAGCGGCGGTTTGCCAACTTCAATATATGGATCGGAAGCTGAATCCGCATTATTTCATGTCAATTTGAGACAAGCCAGCAAGTTTAAATTTTCGTTACGTCATCCTGAAAATCACTTTCGCTTTGAGATTGCGTTGCGTTAGAATGACGGGTCCCAAAATACAGGGTTCAATAATGCATCTACGCCTGCAACACTTGTGGCCATCTCTTCAAAACTAAGGTGCAGGTGGATCGTTGTGTCGATATATGGAGGAAAGTAATGTCACACAGTTCTAAGTTCAGCAAGCGCAGACTATTTATAAGTCTGTTGGCTATTCTGGCAGTATCACTTATCTCTCTCCCGGCGTTCTCGCAGAGCGATACGAATCCTAAATGGGATTTGTTTGTGGGATATCAGTGGCTGCATCCCGGCGGTACAGTGCCTGCCGCGTTCGGCAATTTCAACAGTCCGACCCCTTACCAGATTCCTGACATGTCTCCGGGATTCGGCAGCGCGATCACCTACAACTTCGACCCGCACTGGGGCGCGGAAGCTGATTTTGGCCATAACTGGGGAAGCGGCAATTACGAGACCACAGGATCGATTGGTCCCCGATTCATTTGGCGTACGGATAATGCAAATTATTTTATTCACACGCTTATCAGCTTGAATCGAGTTTCGGTAAACGGACTCAATGCGCAGAATGGCATCGGAGCGATTCTGGGCGGTGGCATGGATTTGCCGATCAAGAAGTGGCTCGCGTTCCGGCTGTTTGAAGCCGACTACGTTTGGACAGAGCACAACTACAGCGATTTTGTTGCCCCCTTGCCCGACGACAGTTTGCGGCATTCCTCCTTTAATGGAGTTCGCCTGCGCACTGGCCTCGTATTCAGTTGGGGCGGAGCGCCGGCGGTCACGCCGACGGCGAGTTGTTCGGTCCAGCCGACGGAAGTGATGGTGGGCGAGCCGGTCACTGCGACGGTTACGACCAGCAACTTTAATCCCAAGCACACGGTCACTTATGCGTGGAGCGGCAATGGCGGCCAGGTTACCGGCAAAGACACCACCGCGCAGATTGATACCAAAGATGCGGCGCCCGGAACTTACACGGTCACAGCGCACGTGACGGATGCGAAGATGAAGAACAACGGGGAGGCGAGTTGCTCCGCGACTTATACCATCAAGCCGTTGCCTCCGAAGAATCCGCCGACCATGAGTTGCACGGCGAGCCCCTCGAGCGTACAAGCGGGTGGAAGCGTGACAGTAAGCTGCAGCTGCACCAGTCCTGATGGCGTACCGGTGACGGTCTCGAATTGGACCGCCAGCGGCGGCACGATCTCCGGCAGTGGCAGCACCGCGACTCTTTCCACGAACGGAGCACAACCGGGCACGATTACTGTGTCCGCAACCTGTACCGACTCGCGTGGTTTGACGGGCCAGGCTTCGACGCAAGCGACGGTGGAAAATCCACCGCCTCCGCCGCCGAAGGCCGCCAAACTGAGCCAGTGCGACTTCCCGAATCCCGTGAAGCCGTGGCGCGTCGACAACACCTGCAAGGCTATTCTGGATGATGTAGCTAAAAACCTGCAGCAGAATCCGGACAGCAAGCTGGTAATTGTGGGCAACGCTGAACCGACAGAGAAACGAAAGAATCTTGCGGCAGAACGCGCCGTCGATTCCAAGTTCTATCTGACGGAAGGCGAAGCGCAACAGCACATAGACCCGAGCCGCATTGAGGTTCGCACCGGCAGCGGTGGAACTAAGACGGCCGAATACTGGATCGTGCCCTCAGGTGCGACCTTCGATTCGACGGGAACTGAATCCGTGGATGAAGCCAGGATCAAAGCGATTCCGGACCATCCCAAGCCGGCAGCTCACAAACGAGCGGCCGCCAAGAAAGCGCAGTAGTTTGCCGAGACGTAAAAGGGCCGGTCGGGAAACTCGACCGGCCCTTTTTTCTGCGTGTCCTTCAGTAACTTGCTGGGGTATAGGCTGGCCTGTCAGGCTAGCTTTCGCATCTAACCTTTTTCGAATGTGGGGCTGAAAATCACTATGAAATCCGCTTCAGTTAAGTTACTGATCTTGTTGCTGTTAGCTTCCCTGAGCGCGTTCGCCTCGGGAGCTCGCCAGTGGTCGGTTCTGGGTCCGGATGGCGGCGATGTCCGCAGCCTCGCTTATGATCCGCACAATCCGGATCGCATCCTTTTAGGTACCAGCACAGGGGTAATTTTCGTCTCCGAGGATAACGGCCACAGCTGGTCAAGGTTTGCCAAGCTCGGTGCTGGCGATGACTACGTTCTCGACCACATCGTGTTTGATCCGCAGAATTCGAAGCACATTTTCGTCTCCGCCTGGAGCGTGCAGGATCAGAGCGCGGGCGACATTTTCCGCACCCACAACGGCGGCAAGGATTGGGAAGCTCTGCCGGGAATGCATGGCAAGTCGGTGCGCGCCATGGCAGTTTCTGCCTCCGACAATAAAGTTGTAGTGGCAGGCGCCCTGGATGGCGTCTACCGCAGCAACGATGGCGGCAACAACTGGCAGAAGATTTCTCCCAGCGACGGCATCGTCAAGAACATCGAATCGATTGCGGTTGATCCGAAAGATCCGAACGTGGTTTATGCGGGAACCTGGCACTTGGCCTGGAAGACCAGCGACGGCGGCGCCAACTGGCAGCACATTAACAAAGGCATGATCGATGATTCCGACGTTTTCTCGATCATCGTCAGCTCGGCCAATCCTTCTGAAGTTTTCGCCAGCGCCTGCTCCGGCATTTACAAGAGCGTCAGCGGCGGCGACCTGTTCGACAAAGTGAAGGGCATTCCCTTCACCGCGCGACGCACCCGCGTTCTAAGACAGGATCCCAGCAACCCGGCGATCGTCTACGCCGGCACCACCGAAGGTTTGTGGAAGAGTGTTGACGAAGGCAAGAACTGGAAACTGGCAAGCAGCCCGGAAGTGGTAGTGAACGATGTTCTGGTCGATCCGCGAAACTCGCAGCGCGTATTGCTCGCGACTGACCGCAGCGGCGTGCTGGCCAGCGACAATTCGGCCGTGACTTTCACGTCGTCAAACCACGGATATTCTCACAGATATGTGAGCGCCATCCTGGCTGATGAAAAAGAACCGAATACGATTTACATCGGCCTGGTCAATGACCGCGAATTTGGCGGCGTGTTCTTCACTCACGATGACGGACAGAACTGGCAGCAGAAGAGTTCTGGGCTAGATGGCCGAGATGTATTCACGCTAAAACAAGCCAGCAACGGAACTCTAATCGCAGGAACCAACCGGGGCGCATTTGAGCTTCTTCCGGGCACTTCGACCTGGCACCCGATCAATGAAGTCGTAATCGAAAAGACGGTTTCGCGGACCGTGACGTTGAAGAGCGGAAAGAAGAAGCATGTAACTTCCATCGTCAGCAGCCATTCCGTGATGGAAGGCCGGGTGAATGATGCGGATCTCAGCTCCGCGCGCTGGTTCGAAGCCACGTCGGCGGGATTGTTCACCAGCAAGGATCACGGCAAGATCTGGATGGGCGGTCCGGTTGAGGGTGAGAAGGATTTCGTTTCGGTGCAGGCGCAGGATGGCCTGGTGGTCGCCGCTACGCGGTCCAAAGTGCTGGTTTCGCAGGATGAAGGAAAAATCTGGCAGCCTGCGGTGCTGGCTTCCTATCCCATCAACATCCGCAACGTGACCGTGACTCCGGATGGACAAGTCCTGGTTGCGACTCGCGAAGGCGTTTTCCATAGCACGGATTCCGGCAAGAGCTGGAACCATGTGCTTACCGGCTTGCCTGATAAGGACATCACTTCGGTGGCCTATGACGGAAGCCACAGGCGTCTGCTGGCGACCAGCGGCCAGACTGGCGTGGTTTTCGAGAGCACCGACGGTGGCAGCAGCTGGCAGCGTGGACCAGACGCCGGATATCCGTTGCGCCGCATCAGCGTGGTACACGGGCGCTACGTGGCGGCGACCCCGTTCGATGGTGTGATTGCACAGCCGGAGAACGAATCGCAGAGCGCCAATGCGGGGGGCGGATCGAACTAACTCGCGGTTCTCGCTAAAGACTTTCGCGGAGAGCATCATGCTCTCCGCGATTTGTTTTTTGCACGGCGGAAAGCAACTTCTACCTGCGCCGACGCCTCTTAATTTTGCAACTCTCTGATTCTTATAGCCACGATCTGGTACTTCAGTTGCCACTAGCCCGACAAGACTAGTTCGAGCAACCATATTTAGCATGGTACAACGTCGAGTGCGGCCCTGTTCTATCTTAGTTCTGGTGGCGCTCTGTGCCGCACTCAGCCTTGTTGCCGGCTGCGCTCGTTCCAGTGTGATTCGCCGAGGCGATGTAGCGCCGAGCTCGACAGCAGCCGAGCAACCCCTTCCCTTCCACCAGAATCCAGATCAGGTAAATGACGACACTGTTCATCCAGCGGTGCCATCAGACGGTAAGCCGACCGTCAGCACGCCTTTCCCGGCGACATCCCACTTCCGGAGCCTTCCCGCCGGCACACTGATCACCGTGCGGCTGGAGAAGCCATTAGCCTTCGCGCAGGTTCGCGCCGGGGATACATTCACCGCATCGGTGGATGGACGGCTGGCAATAAACGGAGATACGGTGATCGCGTCCGGTGCTCCGGTCACGGGGCACGTAGAGTTGGCGCAACCATCTATGAACCGGCCGGGATCCAGTCCCGATCCCGGTTATGTTGAGCTTACTTTGAACACGGTTTCCGTGGATGGCAGAGTTTTTGGGCTTCGAACATCAAACCTGTTCGCCAGGGGAACTTCCGAGTCGAACGCTGCCATTGAACGTAGCTTCCGGAGGAAATGGGATGGCAGTGGGATCCCAGGGCTTTCGAATCCAAAAAGGACACCGGCTGACTTTCCGTCTTACAGCTCCGGTGGCTTTTCCCGACGCAAACTCGATTGCCAAACGTTAGAGTTCTTCCCAGGCTTGTCTCTCCATTCACTTGTGTGGACGTTTTAATTATTTCCTCTTAAACATAACACCTAAAATCTCTTAGCTAGTTTTGCACAGACCCATTGGAGAAATGGGTGACGTCTGCCCTTCGCGGTGTCAGATTGGGCCTCCTATAGTGACGCTTGAACTTGGGAAGGCAAGGCTGCAAGGCGGTGATTGGGTCCCGTTTTGGGAAGCACCGAGGTACCGGTCGAAGCATCTTGCAGTTCCTTTCCTGCTTCTTCCACGGCAAAGTATCAATATGAACACGGCCACTCCATTTCCCTGGACGGAACAGAATGTCGCTGAAACCACCGAAACGGCTTTCCGTTCCATCTTCGAACACTCTCCGGTTGCCGCCGCGAGGTGCAATTCGAAGGGAGTAATCGAGGAGATGAATTCGGCCTTTGAACAGGCGATGGATTCGGGCCTGAGTGAAAAGCGTCCCCTACAAGTTTATGACTTAGTTCCTCCCGAACACCGCAGCGCAACCGAATCGCTTCTCCGCGAACTGCTGGATTCGACACGCGACAGCATCCGCGTTCGGGGAGCGGAGGGTGAAGTTGGGATGAGACCGAGGACTTGGACAGGCTGGCGTCTTCCCGCTTATGGAAAGGAACCGGTTCATGCGTTGCTCATGGCTGACCCGGATGGCGAAAATGGCGCTGTCGAGGAGAGTTTGCTTCAATCGCAGCGATGGGAAACAGTAGGCCGCCTGACGGGGGGCGTGGTACATGACTTCAACAACCTGCTAACCGGAGTGCTGCTATATTGCGATCTTTTGCTGGCAAGCTTGGATGCAAGCGACCTCCGGCGTCGCTATGCCGAAGAGATTCGTTCGGCGATTGTGCAGGCTGCGGACTTGGTGCGTCAGTTGCTGGTTTTTGCCCGGCCACGCGCCTCTCAGGTCCGCACCTTGTGCCTGAACCAGATTGCCGAGGCGATGCAGGATCTGCTGACCCATTTCATCGGCGAAAATATCGTGCTCGAACTCAAACTTGACCCGGAGCTAGGCCTGGTCAAGATCGACCCCGCGCAAGTGCAGCAGATCCTGGTCAATCTTATTTTGAATGCGCGAGATGCCTTGCCCACCGGCGGCCGCATTGTTCTGGAGACCAGTAACTCCAAATTTCAGAGCGTTCCCAGCTCAGGGCGGTCCGCCGATCAGGTCGCTTTTCCCTGTGTTGTTCTGGCGGTTCGGGACAACGGCTGCGGTATGGACACAAATACCAGACAGCGCGTATTCGACCCTTTTTTTACCACCAAGGGAGCGGGCCAAGGTACAGGTTTGGGGCTAACTACGGTCCGCGGTATCGTGACTTCCAATGGCGGGTTGATTCACTTCGAAAGTGCGCCGGGCCGGGGCACTCGAGTCATGATTTTGCTTCCCCGGATCATTCAGTCGGCCAGCGCAGATTTTACCCGCCTCTCCACTCCACAATCCGATAACTCCCTAACCGCAGTTCAAGAGCTTCAGAAGGAATCCCTTTTATGACGTCAGCCGCCATCAGTCCGTCGATCCCCGCACCGCAAATTCTGGCCGCCAATTTTCTCAACCTGCTCATCGTCGATGATGAACGCTCGATTCGGGAAGCTTGCCGGGAAGTGGCGTTATCACTGGGCTTTATCGCCCATGTCGCCGATTCCGCAGAGCACGCCTATCGTCTGTTACAGAGTCATAGTATGGATGCCGTCCTGCTCGATTTGCGTTTGCCGGGGGCGAGTGGTCTGGAGGTTTTGCGGCAAATCAAGGCGCAGCGTCCGGAAGCGCTGGTAATCGTGGTCACGGGCTATGGAACGGTGCAATCGGCAGTCCAGGCCATGAAGCATGGGGCTTACGAATATGTCACCAAGCCGTTCAGCATTGACGAACTCAAGCTCCTGCTGGATCGCGTCTCGAACCATCTCAAGCTGAAGACGGAAAACCGGATCTTGCGGGAGAAGCTGAAATCCAAGCAGGGATATGGCGGGCTGGTTGGGCGCGCGCCGGAAATGGAGAAGCTGTACCGCATTATCTCCAAGGCGGCCAGCAGCTCGCATCCCGTGCTGATTCTCGGGGAAAGCGGCACGGGAAAAGAGATGGTGGCGCGCTCCATCCATTACTCGGGAAACTTTCGCGACAAACCTTTCATTCCGGTCGACTGCGGGTCGCTGGTGCCTACGCTGATCGAGAGCGAACTTTTTGGTTACGTCCGGGGCGCATTCACCGGGGCCAATCAGGCGAAAGACGGATTGCTCGCGATTGCCGAGGGCGGAACGGTATTTCTCGACGAAGTAGGTGAACTTCCAGTCGATCTTCAATCCAAACTTTTACGGGCAATTCAGGAAAAGGAAATTCGCCCGGTGGGAAGCACGCGGCGTATTCCCATCAACGTCCGAATCCTCGCAGCCACCAATCGCGATCTGGAGCAGGCGGTGATGGGAGGGGCTTTCCGGCGCGACCTGTATTTCCGGCTTAACGTTCTTAGCCTTCGGATTCCGCCACTGCGCGAGCGCCGCGAGGATATCCCGGTGCTGATTGCTCACTTTATGGAGCGCGCCTCTCGCGCCTCGGGTCAGGAGAAGATTCTCAGCGATGAAGCCCTGAAAGTGATGTTGGCCTACGACTGGCCCGGCAATGTTCGAGAGTTGGAAAACTGTCTGGAGCGGACTTGCGCGTTCACTAGCGGACCGCTCATCCATGTTGCCGATCTGCCGCCGGCAATCGGACGGACCGCGATCGTCGTGCCCAGCAACGGGAATGGAAACGGGCACAACAAAATCGTTCCGATGGCTGAGTTGGAACGGTTAACTATACTTAGCGCTATTGCCGAACTGAACGGCGATAAGTTGCAGGCCGCGCGGCTATTGGGCATTGGCAAGACCACTCTGTACCGCAAGCTGAAAGACTACGCAGCGCACGCTTAGACGTGGAACGAAGCAGCCAATTTTCAATTTGGATTGGCTCACGGTCCGCAATGGGAGGCGCAAGCTTGGCGCACTCGATAACTCTCACCTTTTCAATAAAATTAAGCGTGGAACCTGACGTGCTACAGAAGCAGCATGATTTTACTCATCACACCGTCAGCACGCGGACCAGAGTGCGCCGCCACTTTGAACGAGTCCACTGGGAATGAGACCCATTGGGCAGAAAATTTACAGCAGGCTATGGCCCGTTTACGGGAACAAACTTATTCCGCCGTGGTCATGGATCAATTTATTCTGGAAAACGAACCCGCCGAGAGCGACCAGGTACTGGAACATCTGGACACAGCCTTCCCGGTTTACATCAATTTTGCAGTCAGCGGTATGGAGCGGCTGGTAAGAGAAGTTCGCTCCGCATTGCACCGCCGCAAGCGGGAAGAAACGCAGGCCCGCCGCTCGGTGGAGCAACAGTTTCGCAGCGAGATGGGGGAAAGCCTCACTTCCATGCTGCTTTCGTGCGAACTGGCAATGTCCGTTCCTGGCGTGCCCGGCCCGGCTGCGGAAAAAATCCGGGCGGTCGACAATTTAGCGCGCGAAATGCGGCTTAGGCTGGGGCCGAACTAACCGGTCCTCGTGACGGCTATAGTTCTCACACGAAATAGGTGCCCACAACCATGCAAAACAGGAGGGGATGCAAGAAAAGTTTTCGTTCCTGACCTCATTCTGCACTAGAATAGGGCAGCTTGCAGCGGAATCGTGCGTCCAAGGCGGCGTTCCGCATGCCTGAGGGGCCTTTTTTGCACGTTCTGGTCACTGCCGATACGATGTCCGGTTCCTGGACCTACGCTCGGGAACTCGTCACTGGACTGGTGACGCGCGGGGTGCGAGTCACTCTGGTCACTTTCGGCGAGATTCCTCTCCCGGATCAGACCGTATGGATGGATCGTTTGCACGGCTTGGAATACCGGCCCACAGCGTTCCGGCTGGAGTGGATGGATGAGGCTCCGCAAGATCTTGCCGAGTCCTCGGAATTTCTGGCCAACCTGGTGCGTGAGGTGCATCCGGATTTGCTGCAGCTCCACCAGTTCTGCCACGGCGATCTTTCGGTCGATGTTCCGCGCGTGGTGATGGCTCACGGTGACCTGATCAGTTGGGCGGAGGCGGTGCAGGGTTGTTCGCCGCGGCCCACGCGCTGGCTGAAGTGGTATCGAGAAACGATTATCCGTGGCATCGCTGCGGCGGACGCGGTGGTTGCGCCCTCGGCGTGCATGCTTAACACTCTGATTTCGACGTACAGCCGGCCGCGACGGGCTGCCATCATCTATCCCGGACGCAACCCGATTTTTTTTAATCCGTATATCAGCAAAGACGACTCCGTGCTTTCGATCGGACGCTTGGTTGACGCGGGCAAGCAGGTCTTTCTTCTTACCCAGCACGTCCACCCATTTCCGGTTTGCATTGTGGGAGCGGAGCAAACTGTGCCGGTTCCGCGCATTCCCATTCGCGCCGACGTGAAAGTCTCAACCAGCCAGGCAACCGTCGCGATCCGCGGCCCCCAGACGGAGTCTCAGTTGCGCGCGCTGTACAGCCGGGCCGCCGTCTATGCCGCCACAGCGCGTTACGAGCCGCTTGGCATGGCGCCGCTTGACGCTGCTTTTTCGCGCTGCGCCATTGTGGCCAACGATATTCCAAGCTTCCGCGAAGTGTGGGGGGACGCCGCGCTTTACTTCCGCACCAACAACGCCAGCAGCCTGGCGGCAATGCTTGCTCAGCTCGATTCCGACCGGCCACTTCGCCAGGCCTACGCCGATCGAGCATTCGCTCGCGCCCGCGAGCGCTTCACCGCGAAACGGATGATCGACGACTATCTCGATTTGTACCGCAGCCTGATCCGCGCGAACTCGCTGGCGGCTTGATCGCAGCTTTTCTTCGTCAACTTTTCTCCGTCAACCCGCGCCTTCGATCTTTGCATCCTAGTCCAACTTACTATCTGCTCCTCATGATTGGATGAATCCATGCCACAGACTTCCAGCCGGAACCATCCCTCTGCGAAAATTCGGCCGCGCCGACGCGAAGATTTCCGCCCTCGGCTTCGGAGGCCATCACCTCGGTGAGGCTCCCGACGCAAAAACTGCGATCGAGATTATTCATCAAGCGGTCGATGGCGGAATCACCTTCTACGACAACTGCTGGGAGTATCGCCGCGGAAAGACTGAAGTGTGGATGGGCGCCGGCCTGAAGGGACGCCGCGACAAAGTTTTTTTAATGACGAAGACTTGTCCGCACGGGCGCGATGGGAGCCTTGCGCTGCTGATGCTGGAGGAATCCTTGCACCGGCTGCAAACCGATCACCTCGATCTTTGGCAAGTCCACGGCATGGCTTTTGATAACGACGCTGAGCTTTTCATCCGCAAGAACGGAGCGGCCGAAGCTCTCGAAAAAGCAAAGAAAGATGGAAAGGTGCGATTCGTCGGATTTACCGGCCATCAGAATCCCAAGGTTCACCTTGCCATGCTCAATACCGGGTTTCCATTCGATGCAGTGCAGATGCCGCTGAATGCTTTCGACTCCAACTTCCGCAGCTTCGAGAAACAGGTTCTGCCAGAACTTACCAAGCGCGGTATCGCGGTTCTCGGCATGAAGCCGCTCAGCGGGCACGGCGATGCCATCAAGCATGGCGTAATCACCGCAGAGGAATCACTGCGCTATGCCATGAGCATTCGGGGAGTCACTACCACAATTACCGGTATCGACAGTTTGGAAGTGCTGCACCAGAATCTGCAGATTGCGCAGAACTTCACTCCGATGACGGACGCGGAAATGGATGCGCTTCGCGAGCGCTGCAAGCCCGACGCAGCCGACGGCAGGTACGAACTCTACAAACTGTCGTTGAAGTTTGATAACCCGGAGGCTCGTCTCGCTCATGGATTCCCGTTGGACACGCAGCAGTCCGAAGTCAAAGACATGCTGGGAGCTGAGATGAACACGGGACACCCTTTTCCAGAAAAGCAATTTTAGACGAGCGGTTTTTAACAACAAGTATTTGGGGAACAACTTGGCTTCGAAGTTCGAATGGAATCGCCGAAGTTTTATAAAAGGAGCAGCCGTGCTGGGCGCGGCCCCGCTCCTGGCTGGAGGGAGTATGGCGCAGCAACAGTCCGATGCATCGCAGCAGATTCCCGCCGGAGAAGTGCCGAAAAAGGCGCTGGGACGTACCGGAGTGCAAGTCTCCGCTATGGGGCTCGGCGGCTATCATCTTGGGTCGGTGGAGACCGATCAGGCGGCGATGGAAATTGTCGCTAAAGCCTTCGACCACGGCGTGCGGTTTTTCGATAATGCCTGGGAATATCATGACGGCCTCAGTGAGGAGCGGCTGGGAAAAGCTTTGCGAGGCAAACGCGATCAGGCCTTCGTCATGACGAAGGTCTGCACTCATGGGCGCGACAAGAAAGTTGCCATGCGCATGCTGGAGGAATCGCTGCGCCGGCTGCAAACAGATCACCTCGATCTGTGGCAAATTCACGAAGTGGTTTACGATAACGATCCGGATTTGATCTTCGCACCCGATGGCGCCGCTGAAGCGCTGGCTGCGGCCAAGCAGCAGGGGAAAGTACGCTTTGTAGGATTCACCGGACATAAAGATCCGGAGATTCATTTGAAAATGTTGTCGCACGATTTCCCTTTTGACACGGTACAGATGCCGCTGAACTGCTGCGATGCAACCTTTCGCAGTTTTGAAACGCACGTTCTGCCGGAAGCGACCCGTCGTGGGATTGCCGTGCTTGGAATGAAGAGCCTCGGAGGCAGCGGCGAACTGGTGCGCCACGGCGCGGTCACTCCGGAGCAAGGGCTGCGTTATGCTATGAGCTTACCCGTCGCGACCACAATCAGCGGAGTCGACACCTTGCAGGTGCTAGAGCAGAATCTGAAAGTCGCGGTCAATTTTTCACCGCTCGCCGAGGCTGAGATGCAGGCATTACGAGATCAATGCCGATTCCTCGCTTCGGATGGCCGTTTGGAGCTCTTCAAGATGACCACGAAATATGACGGCAAGGTCGGCCGCGAACAGCATCATTTCCCGACATCGCAAGAGTTGCCACTATAGTTGAGTGGCCGCCCAGTTTGTACTTTCCCGTGGCCGGAAGCACTGCTATGTTTGAGATCTAGCCTGAACCCGGCGACACGCCCTTGCCCTTAGTGATATCTTTTAGCCTTACTAGAATCCCACAAGGTTGGAGGAATCTTACTGATGGCACAAGTAAAGATCACCATCCGCCCTAATGGCCCATATCGCGTAGAGGCGCCAGAAGGTTCAGTCGAACTTGTCGACGTCGAATGGTACGCCGTATGACCTCACCGGCAAACCGGCATTTTCTCTGTGTCGTTGCGGTGGCTCCGTCAACAAGCCTTTCTGCGACGGCACGCACAGCCGCATTGGTTTTCAGGGTGCAGAACTGGCGGTAAAGAAAGCCGACCAGTAGATGAGCGACCAAACCGACCGCGAACTCGGAATGAACCGCCGCATCACGCGGCGTGATTTTCTCAATGGAATGGCCGTGACTGCAGGCGCCGCCATGATGCCATGGCAGCTCTTCGGCGGCGATTTCAATCCGGAAAAGTCTCCATCCTATTACCCGCCGGCTCTTACTGGAATGCGCGGCAGCCATCCGGGATCGTTCGATGCCGCGCATGCGTTGCGCGATGGGACTTTTTGGGAGAACGCCGGGACACCGCAGGATACCGGTGAGACTTTCGATCTCATCGTTGTGGGCGGCGGAATCAGCGGGCTGGCGGCTGCACATTTCTATCGCAAGAGTGCAGGTGCGAATGCTCGCATTCTTATCCTCGACAACCACGACGACTTCGGCGGACACGCCAAGCGGAACGAGTTTCGCGTGAGCGACGCCTTCCGCCTGGGTTTTGGCGGAACGTACTCGATTGAAAGTCCCGCGCCGTACAGCCAGGTGGCGCGCGGAGTGATCGAGGAGTTGGGGATCGATGTGGCTTCGTATCCCAAGTATCACGACGCGAATCTTTATCATTCGTTTGGGCTGGGATCGAAAATCTTCTTTGATAAAGAGACCTTCGGCGTGGATCGCCTGGTAGTGAGCCCAGCGACATTCAGCGGCGGCGAAAAAGATTACATCAACTCCAATGAGCACTCGGCGTGGAAGCAAATGCTGGCGCAGGCGCCGATTGCGCCGCAAGCCAAGACCGATTTCGAGCGACTGCTTCGTGATCAGGTTGACTACTTTCCTGGCCTGACTTCCACCGAGAAGAAAGCAAAGCTCGCCCGCATCAGCTACGCCAATTTCTTGAGAGACGTTGTCAAAGTTCACGAAGATGTGGTGAAAGTTTTTCAAGCCGTGCCCCAGCCTCTGTTTGGCTTAGGCATCGATGCGGTTGCGGCGCAGGATGCGTGGGGCTTCGACATGCCCGGATTCGCCGGGATGAAGCTCGATCCCGCGCCGGGCAAGGGAATGAATCGCGATGCGATTCCGAATGAAGAGGCGGAGAAATATTTCTTTCACTTTCCCGATGGCAATGCAAGCATCGCACGACTTCTGGTCCGGCAACTGATTCCGGACGTCATGCCAGGGAGTACGGCCCCGGACGTGGTTCTGGCGAAGGCGAATTATTCCAGGCTGGATTCGGCAACATCGCCAGTGAAGATCCGATTGAACAGCACGGCTGTGCGGGTAAAACATATCGGAGACACGGAATCCGCGAAAGAAGTGGAGGTCGCCTACGCGCGTGGCGGCAAGGTGTATACGGCGCGGGCGAAGAATTGCGTTCTGGCTTGCTGGCATGTGGTGATCCCCTACATCTGCGAAGAGTTACCCCAGACACAGCGCGATGCTCTGGCTTCGGCGCAGAAAGTTCCACTGCTTTATACGAACGTGGCGCTGCGCAACTGGACCTCGTTCCAGAAATTGAAAACAAATGCTGTGTATGCTCCCGGCTGTTATCACACGCGTGTGGCACTCGACTTGGCAGTGAGCATCGGTGGTTACGAATGCGCACGGCAGCCGGAGCAGCCGATTGTGGTTCACATGATGAAGACGCCGTGCCAGCCAGGCCGGCCGTCGCGCGAGCAGCACACGCTGGGCCGCATTGAGTTATACAACACCACGTTTGAAACCATGGAGCGCGAGATTCGCGGCCAACTTGCCCGGACGCTGGGTGCGGGAGGATTCGATCCTGCGCGCGATATTGCCGCTATCACAGTGAACCGCTGGCCACACGGATACGCCTACGAATACAACTCGCTATGGGATTCGTTCTGGCTGGAGGGCGGCACCACTCCGTGCGAAGTGGCGAGAAAAACATTTGGCCGCATCGCAATCGCGAACGCGGACGCAGGAGCTTACGCGTATACAGATGAGGCGATCAATCAGGCTTGGCGGGCGGTAGGAGACCTGACTAAGAGCTAGGCACGCTGCTTCTTCTTATCGAAATTCATCTATCCGGGAACAGCCCGGAATTATTCTCCGGAACATTGTCAGTTCGCGCGAAAGGTGTCCGACCCAGGCGGAGCGGCAAACCGTAGTGATGAGCCAGTTCCGTGGCCCCGACTGCGAGAGTGAAAAGGATTACAAGAAAGATCGCAGCGCGGCGCGGGGCCTGATCTTGCCGCGGAGCTAAAAGAGCGATGAGCGCGCCCAGAATTAAGCCAGTGACGAGACCTCCGATGTGGGCAGCGTTGTCGGTGAAGCCGGACACGGCTCCGAAGCCCAGATTAAAAACAACAAAAACCAGCAGGCTGCGGAGCGGGCCCGAGAGTGCCGCGCGTGGCACGGAAAATTCGCCGAGTTTGAAAGCCGCAATGAGCGCGCCAGCTAATCCAAAGATCGCTCCGGAAGCGCCCACGCTCATCACTTGAGGATTCCATGCCACGCTGGCGAGACTGGCTCCCAGACCACAGATGATGTAGATCACGCCGAAGGTCCAGCGTCCGTAGAGCGATTCGCTGAGCGCGCCCAGATCCCACAAGCACCACATGTTGAACGCGATGTGAAGCAGGCCACCATGAACGAAGACACAAGTCAGGAGCCTCCACCACTCTCCAGAAAGCGTGAGCCGACCTACATTCGCACCCCATTGCACCAGCTCCAGTCCTGAGAACTCCTGGAATGGACTGCCGCCGGCGAGAAGCATTTCGATGATCATCCCCACGAACACTGCGACGTTTATGCCGAACAATATGTGCGTGAGCGTGATGGTAGATTCGCCGCGGCGGACCCATGGAGTCTGCATCACCGGCTGACGCGCATCCTCGGCGATTTCGCCGCGCTGATACTTTTCGTGCTGCACGCACCACTGGCAGATCTTCTTGCCGAAGGTAAAGCCCGGAAGCTGGCGGCCACATCGAATGCAATTTGCCATGGATACTAGAGATTATCAGCAGTTTGGGGAACGGGAAAATCTTTAACACGGGGGAACACAGGGATCACAGGGTAGTACGAAACCTTTCCAGGCCTCCGTTAGTGAATTGTTTTGGTTTTTCTCGACATGTAATCCATCAGCAGGTATTGGCCTAGTGTGTAGGGAGTGGTGAAATACGCTTTGCCGCGGCACATCTCGCTGACTTTTTGCACGAATTGCACCAGCCCATAATCGGACGCGAGCATGAATGTGTTGATCAGCACGCCAGCGCGTTTGCACTTCGAGACTTCTTCGAGCGTCTGGCTGACGACCAGCGGATCGAGGCCAAAGGCATTTTTGTAGATGCGTCCGTCCTCGAGGGTGAGGGCGGAGGGTTTGCCGTCGGTGATCATGACGATCTGCTTCATGTCTTTCCGTTGACGCTGCAGGATTCTCTGAGCCAGGCGCAGTCCTTCACGCGTGTTGGTGTAATAAGGACCGACCTTGACTCGGGCGAGTTGGGAGAGCGGAACTTCTTCGGCGGAATCATGGAAAAGAACCAGCGAGAGCGAGTCGCCGGGATATTGTGTTCGGATCAAATGCGAGAGCGCCATCGCAACTTTTTTCGCGGGAGTGAAGCGATCTTCGCCGTAGAGAATCATCGAGTGAGAACAATCGAGCATGAGCACCGTTGCGCATGAAGATTGATACTCGCACTGATGGACTTGCAGATCGGAGTATTCGATGTTCAGCGGCAGGGTAAGGCCCTCGCGCTGGATGGCACTGGAGAGAGTCGCGGTGATGTCGAGGTTGAGAGTGTCGCCGAACTCATAGGTTTTGGAAGACCCGCTGGCTTCGATGCCCGTGGCGAGGTCCCGAGTGTCGTGACGTCCAAAGCTGGACTTACCGAGCGAGCCGAGCAGATTGCGGAGTGACTTGAAGCCAAGGAAGTCGAGGCTCTTATCGGTGATTTCGAATTTAGTTTGCGCTTGATTCTCGCCGAGCTGGCCGCCAACGCTGGACTGACGCGCAGGATCGGGTGGCTGATCGATGGAGATGTAATCTTCCTGCTGCATGCGCTCGATCAACTTTTCGATAAGTTCGTCGAGTTCGCCGTCCATCGACATCTGTTGAAGACGCTCGCGCATTTCGTCATCGAAAGCGTCCCCATCCATGAGGGCCTGCTCGATGGCGCGTTTGAGATCGTCGAGTGTTTGCTCGCCCTCGGGCATCTCGTACCACATGTCGCTCTGGAAGCCGCTCTGCAGCAGGTAATCGGAGAGCGCGCCGAGCAAATCTTCCATGCTCATCTCGCCGGCGGGGTCAGGGACGTATTTGGAGTAACGGATGCGTTTCATAATAGCTAGACGCCTCTAGCTCCGATCTTCCAGCCGGGCCGAGCACGGCCAGAGGCGAGGAGCTAGTAGTTATAAGCTTTTAATTGAACTGCCTTCTCTGCCGATATGGTGGTTCTTCTTTCTCGAAACTTTTTTCGGAGCGCGGTTCGGGCTTTTTTTCTCCGGCCTTAAACACTCGCTCTTCGTTGCGGCCGATGCGCTTGTGGGCGTGCAGGCCTTCGAGAATAAATTCGGCGGCGGAGACTTGTTGTTCGGGACTCTCTTTAACAGAGACGCCGAGCGGGCCGAGCTTGTCGATCAGTCCCTGAATCTCTTTCAGATTCTCCAGCGCTTCCGCGGCGGAGACGGAATCCGATAACTGGATTTCGCCGCCCAGGTCGAACCACTGCACGATTTGCTGCACGTTGGCGCCAGTGAAATATTGGTCGTAGGTTTTTGCGATAGCGGAGCGGATCAATTCGCGGCCAACGAAGTCCGCGCCTTTCATTTCGCCTTCATATTCCAGTTCGAGTTTTCCGGTGATGGCGGGCAAAGCGGCGTATACGTCGCTGACGCGGGGCACAACGAGTTTTTCATCGTTGCGCAAGGCACGGCGTTCGGCGTTCGAGATTACATTCTCCATCGCAGAAATTGGCAGGCGCTGGCTAACGCCGGATCGCTTGTCGATTTTCTTGTCTTCGCGGGCCGCGAAGGCGATCCGCTCGATCACTTCCTGAATGTAGGCAGGCATATGCGAAGCGTGGCCGTTGCGGCTGGTCCAGGCTTCCTGCGTGGTGATGGCGATGCCTTCATCCACGGTTGCGGGATAATGCGTGCGAATCTCGGAGCCGATGCGGTCTTTGAGCGGTGTGATGATTTTTCCCCGAGCCGTGTAGTCTTCGGGATTTGCGCTGAAGACGATGGCGAGATCGAGCGGCAAGCGAATGGGATAGCCCTTAATCTGCACGTCGCCTTCCTGCATGATGTTGAAGAGGCCGACCTGAATTTTTCCCGCGAGGTCGGGGAGTTCGTTGATGGCGAAGATGCCGCGATTGGCGCGGGGAAGCAGGCCGTAGTGAACCGTGAACTCGCTCGACAGTTCATGGCCCCCACGGGCGGCTTTAATGGGATCGATATCGCCGATGAGGTCGGCAATGGTGACATCAGGTGTAGCTAATTTTTCAACGTAGCGATCGTCGGGCGCGAGATAGGAAATTGAAGTTTCATCGCCGTGGCGCGCGACTTCTTCGCGGCAGCGCCGGCAAATAGGAGCGTAAGGATTGTCGCGGATTTCGCAGCCCGCAAAGTATGGCATGTGCGGATCGAGCAGAGTCGTCAGCGCGCGCAGGATGCGGCTTTTGGCCTGTCCGCGGAGACCGAGCAGAATGAAATTGTGGCGCGAGAGGATGGCATTCACAATTTGCGGCACCACGGTATCTTCGTATCCGACGATGCCGGGAAAAATAGTGGAGTCATCGTGCTGGCGCAGGCGGGCGATCAGGTTGTCGCGGAGTTCGTCTTTCACGCGGCGGGTGCGCAGACGTTCTTCAGAAAATGGACTGCGGCGCAATTCGCCGAGCGTGCGTGGAAGACTCATGAGGAACCCCCGGGGAAATACTTTTCTGGATTATACGCGGTTCGGGCCTCCTCTTTCTGTCGCCCCCAGCTTGGGAAAATCCTTTAACACGGGGGACACAGGGGTTCACCGGCTAACCCTAAAAAACTTAATGGATGTGGCCGTTGCCTCCGGCTTTTTCCCGGGCGCGGGCGGCGCGGTGGAGATTGGGAATGAGGGTTTCGAGATACGTGATGAGGATGGAAAGACGGTCAGCTTCGGAGCGCAGAGAAAGCAATTTCTGTTTGAAATCCAGATCCAGAGGCAAGGAGCCGGCTAGATAGAATGAGAGTAACGCGGGGTCGGCGGCGGAGAGATCTTGTTTGGCTCCGGCAATGGCCAGCAGTTCAGAGTGCAGCTGAGCGGCCCGCGCGGCATCTTCCTGCGGTGGCGCTCCCGGTTCATCTTCAATCATAAGAACTTCGCCTTGGAGAAACGTACGATCCTGATTCACGGCGACGATTTCGAAACGGTTGCGGCCCTCGGCGACCAAGTCGAGGCGTCCATCGGGATACTCTTTCACGACGGTGATGATTTCGGCGGTGCATCCCACTTTGGCGAGACCCTGATCGAGGGCACGAACCACTCCAAAAATCCGATTCTGCGCCAGACATTCGGCGATCATTTCTTTATAGCGCGGCTCGAAGATGTGCAGCGGCAGCGGAGTGCTGGGAAGCAGGACAACATCGAGCGGGAACAGGGGAATGAGGGAAGGCACAAACTGGATCTCCAGAACGGAAGCGCTTTTTGATTGTATCTGACTACAATAATCGGCTCGGCGCAACGATCAAGACTAACCACCAAGGGTACGAAGGTTCACGAAGAAAAACGAATTAACTACTCTTGGGCTGCGCTCAAGGCCGGCGCCAGTTAGGACGAAAGCATTGAAGGCGGCCACGGCAGGTTGACTTCGGAGACTCTGTAGCATAAAAGCACGTCATGGAACTCGCAGGGAGAGTTGTGGTCGTAACCGGCGCTTCGATGGGGATCGGGGAAGCGATTGCCAAGATTTTTGCCGATCAGGGAGCGAGCGTGATTATGCTCTCGCGCGATGCCGGCCGCGTGGAAGCGGCGCGGGGACGGGTGGGCCACGCCGAGCGAACCCTGGCGATGGCTTGCGACGTGAGGCACCGCGAGGAGATTGACCGCGCCATCGGACTGACAATGCATCATTTCCAAAGGATTGATGTTTGGGTAAACAACGCGGGGCATGGGCTGCTGGATTCCGTGGCTGAAATGGATATGGCGGCGTGCAGGGAAATGTTCGAGACAAACTTCTTTGGCGCAGTGGCGGCGATGCAAGCGGTGATTCCGGTGATGCGGCAGCAGGGCGGTGGAACGATCATCAATATTTCGAGCGTCGCGGGCCACATTCCCATGCCGTTTCATGCGGCGTATAGCGCGACCAAATTTGCCATGAATGCGATCGGAAAAGGCGCCGGAGTCGAATTGGAGAAAGACGGAATCCACGTGCTGACGGTTTGCCCTGGTTACGTGCGAACGGCGTTTGGGGAGAATGCAGTGCAAGGGAATGAACGGAAGCGGGTGCGCCCCAAATCGGTGCGAGGAATCACTGCGGAGCGCGTGGCGCGGGCTACGCTACAGGGATATTTAAAGCAGAAGAAGGAAGTGATTGTGCCGTGGACGATGCTCATCCCGGTAAGGATCTACCAGCATTTTCCGCGACTGGTGGAGCGGGCGATGGGTAGGATGGCAAAGTGATTTCTGCGCGAAATCAAAGGCTTAAACACTGTGGACACAGGGGCGCACAGGGTAGCCCACGATACGCTCGAACTCGCGAACTATCCCAGCTCCGTCAGCAAGGCTTCCATTTCGGATTGAGCATGTAAATTTCCGGAGCGGCGGGCGGAGGCGATGCCATCATTGAGCATTGCCTTGGCATCGCTGACTCTATCGGCGCGAACTAACGTTTGGGCCGCCATGAAGTATCCCGGCGTGTAATCAGGGCTGGATTTCAACAGGATCGAGAACTCTGCAAGAGCGCGATCCAAATCGCCCTGCTTGGAATACTCCATTGCCAAACCGTAGCGGGCGAAGGTGTCGTCGGGAGTCTGGGTCAGGATGTCGTTGAGGGCGGCGATGCGGTCCATAAGTTAATTCTCGGTTCCCAGTTCTTAGTTAGGACCAGATTAGTATAAACGTCCAATACTGCTGTGACTCATAGGCGCCGTGGTTCGATAGCTGAGAGTAGAATGGGCAGTCCTAAATAAAGTTAGCGATCTCGGAGGCTGTAGTGGCGTGTCCATTTTTCATGCCGATGGAGAGGTTAGAGAATGGTTCATGGCCGCACCCCAGCCGGCTTCCGCTGGGCGGCGGATGGAGCGGGCACTGCACTGCGCCGGGACATGAGAATACCGTTCCGTCGCAGGATGACCTGCGCGAGGGTTGCAATCTGGGCTACGCGGCAACCTGTAGGCGCTTGCCGCGGGAACGCGTGTGGGACTCGGTTCGCTTCGGGGCACGAACCGTTTCCATGGACAGGACGAATTTAAATGGCGGCCAGATTCAGATTCGTTATGTATGTGAGCGGGATCATCTTCCGGTGGAACATGGCACATTGATGTTTGACGCCATGGCCGCGCATTGGGAGTTGAAGCATGCTGATGACCGCGTGCAGCGAATGGCGGAATGTTTTCTTGCATCGTATGTGGAGAAGAGAAAGAAACGGGAAGTGAATCCAGCACTTGCGAGCTGATACGACGCCGGGTCGATCGAACTACCCACGAAAACAGAATGCCACTCGCAGGAGCAAAGGAAAACTATGAGCGAAGAAACGCTGACCCCGCGTCCGGTGCGAGATTCGCAATCGGAGATGGCGGAGATCGTTTTGCCGAATGATGCGAATCCGCTCGGCGCACTGCTGGGCGGGCGGTTAATGCACTGGATCGATCTGGCGGGGGCGATGGCGGCTCACCGACATGCCCGCAGTTATGTGGTGACGGCTTCGGTGGATCACATCGACTTTCTGGTTCCGGTGAGAGTCGGCGATTTGATCATCCTGAAATCGTCGGTGAATAGGGTTTTTCAGACTTCGATGGAAGTGGGAGTAAAAGTGTTTGTGGAGAACTACATCGCCGACCGCTCGCAGCACGTCGCCTCGGCACATCTCACTTTTGTTGCAATCGATGGTAGCGGGAACCGTTTGAAAGTTGCCCCGGTGATTCCCGAGACCGACGAACAGCGGCAACGTTATGACGATGCCGGAAGGCGGCGCGACATCCGGCGTGCGGAGACGGAGCGACGGCATAAGGCAAAACGGTAAACTCCGATGTGACAGTCGTCACATCCTCTTTTGCAGGTAACGCGTACCCTGATCATTTCCGGCAGGACCCTATGGATAGTGCCCTTCTCGTTCATCGCATTCATTTCGCGTTTACCGTTACTTTCCACTATCTCTTCCCCCAACTCACGATGGGATTGGCGCCGCTGATCGTGGTGCTCAAGACCCTCGGCCTTCGGCGCAAAGACGAGATCTACGATCAGGCGGCGCGCTTCTGGGCAAAGATCTTCGGCATTAACTTCCTGCTCGGTGTCGTGACCGGGATTCCCATGGAATTTCAGTTCGGTACGAACTGGTCGCACTTTTCGCGCTACGCGGGTGGAGTGATTGGTCAAACGCTGGCCATGGAAGGCATGTTCGCTTTCTTCCTGGAGTCCGCATTTCTCGGGCTATTTCTGTATGGAGAAAAACGGCTGGGCCCGCGCGGGCACTGGTGGTCGGCGGTAGCGGTTTTTCTGGGATCGTGGCTTTCGGGTTATTTCATCATTGCTACGGACGCGTGGATGCAGCATCCCGTGGGCTTCGCGAAAGCCGCCGATGGATCGCTACAGCTTTCGAGCTTCTGGGAGCTGGTGATGAATCCCTGGGCGTGGTGGCAGTACGCGCACAACATGAGCGGTGCTGTGATTACAGGCGCAATCGTGATGGCGTCGGTCGGCGCCTTTTATCTGCTGTGGGGAAAATTCGAGGCGCATGGGCGGATTTTTGTACGAGTCGGGGTGATCGCCGGATTGATCTTCAGCGTTCTGCAATTGTTTCCCACCGGGGATGGCCAGGGACGAATGATCGCCGCGAATCAGCCGGTCACACTTGCCGCCATGGAAGCGCTCTTCGTCGGCCAGCCGGGAGCGCCGCTGGTCATTCTGGGACAGCCAAATGTGGATGAGCGCAAGATTGATAATGCGCTTGAAGTTCCGAACGCGCTGAGCTTTCTGACTTACCGGGCCTGGAAGGCGGAGGTAAAGGGCCTGGATTCCTTCCCGCAGGATCTGTGGCCGCAGAACATCGCGCTGCTTTATTACAGTTACCACATCATGGTGGGTCTGGGGACGATCTTTATCGCGATTATGGTGGTCGCCGCTTTCCTATTGTGGCGCGGAAAATTGTTTTCGACGCGTTGGATGTTGTGGATTTTATTGCTGGCGCTTCCCTTCCCTTACATCGCCAACACGGCGGGATGGATGACGGCAGAATTAGGACGGCAGCCGTGGCTGGTTTATGGGCTGATGCGGACGGCAGATGGGTATTCGAAGATGGTATCTGCAGGCAACGGAATGTTTACCCTGCTGGGTTTTCTCGGCATGTACACGGTGCTAGGCATTTTATTTCTCTTTCTGGTGCGGAGGGAGATTGAGCAGGGGCCCACGGCCGGAGTAATTTCGCAGCATTAGAAGCGTAGTTTTTTGCAAGGAGTCCAATGGAAACACTGTGGTTCATGATTGTGGCCGTAATGGTGGCGGCTTATGTAGTGCTAGACGGATTCGATCTGGGCGCTGGCGCCATCTATCTGGCAGCGGGCAAGACCAGCGAGGAGCGCCGCAGGATTCTCCGCGCCATTGGGCCGGTATGGGATGGGAATGAGGTATGGCTGCTGGCTGCCGGCGGGATGTTGTATTTCGCGTTCCCTTTGCTTTACGCCTCCAGCTTCAGCGGATTCTATTTACCGTTAATGATGGTGCTGTGGCTGCTGATGTTGCGTGGAATCGGGATTGAATTGCGCGGGCACATGGAAAATCCAGTCTGGATGGGATTTTTCGATTTGATTTTCTGCGGCTCCAGCGTTCTGTTGGCCATTTTTTTCGGCGCGGCCCTCGGTAATGTAGTGCGCGGCGTGCCACTCGGCGCGGACGGATACTTCTTTGAACCGCTGTGGACCAACTTCCGAGCCAGCGGCAACACCGGCATTCTCGACTGGTATACCGTATTGACCGGCGTGATCGCCGTGGTCACGTTGACCGCGCATGGAGCGTTGTACATAGCGGTGAAAACGGAGAATGAACTGCAGCAGCGCGTTCGCGGCGTGGCGCTGTGGGCGTGGCCGGTGCAATTGATCTTGACCATTGTGGGAGTGATTGCTACCTGCTACGTGCGGCCCATGGTTCTCGACAACTATAAGGAGCACGTTGTGGGGTATCTGGTCCCGATGGTTGTGTTTGGCAGTCTCGCGGTGATGATTTACGCGATCCGCAAAGGGCTGGACAAAGTTGCTTTTGTCGGATCGGCGCTCTACATCGTGGGGATGCTGGTAGGCGCCGCATTTGCTCTTTATCCCAATGTTTTGCCGTCGAGTACAAATGCCGCTTATAACCTCACTATCTACAATACCGCTGCCGGGCGACACGGGCTGACGGTCGGCATCATCTGGTGGAGCATTGCTCTGATTCTGGCTCTCGGATATTTTACTTTCGTGTTCCGCATGTTTCGCGGCAAGGTGCGGCTGGAAGGTGAAGGCTACTGATTTTTTTTCTATGTTCTTAGGGCGCCTCTTGCGCTTTGCAGTTTTGCTTCTGCTCTCGTCGAACCAACAGCACAATCGCAGAGGTCGCTGAGAAATGCCGCGGAGAGCGCTAAGGCGCTACGATCCCCGGCCGCCTTGTATAATCAAGCTTTGACGTCTTGATTTCTCTTCTGGAGTGATTCCTTGAACGCACATATGCCTGCTCATCCCGGTCAGCCTGCACAGGGACCGCAACCGCTGCCCGGAGTTGATGTAATTCTTGCTGTTGGTTCGGGGAAAGGTGGCGTGGGAAAGACCACGCTTTCGGTGAATCTGGCGGTCGCTCTGGCCAAGATGGGATACAAAGTTGGCTTGCTCGATGCCGACGTTTATGGTCCGAATGTTCCGTTGATGCTGGGGGTCAGCGGCCAGCCTAAGATGGTTGGGGAGAATCGTATTGAGCCGATGCAAGCCTACGGCGTCAAGGTGATCTCTGTGGGATTTCTGAATCCTGGGGACAAGCCCATCATCTGGCGGGGCCCTATGCTGCACCAGATCGTGAAGCAATTCCTGGGGATGGTGGAGTGGGGACATCTGGATTACATGATCGTCGACCTGCCGCCGGGGACGGGAGATATCGCCTTGTCGCTGGTGCAGAATGTTCCGCTGACTGGCGCGGTAGTGGTTTCAACGCCCTCCGACGTTTCGCTGCAGGATGCGCGTAAAGCGATCGAAATGTTCAAACAGATGAAAGTGGATCTGGTGGGCGTAGTCGAGAACATGAGCTTTTTCACCTGCCCGCACTGCAATCATGAGATCGATATCTTTTCCCGCGGCGGCGCAGAAAATATGGCGAAGCAGTACGGGGTATCGTTCCTGGGGAATATTGAACTCGATCCCGAGGTGCGCAGGTCCGGCGACGGCGGCAAGCCGGTGGTACTCGAGGGGGAAAATTCGCCGCACGCCAAATCGATATTCGAGTTCGCGCGGAGAGTCGTGGCCCGGGTATCAGAAATCAAAGCCAGCGAACCGGCGAGCGTGATTCAGATTCAGTGAGGGAAATCTTTAACACAGGGGGCACAGGGTAACACAGAGGAACTACCCTGTGACCCCTGTGTCCTCTGTGGTTATCAGTTCTTCTTGTGAAACCTCGCCAGCCGCCAGAGGCTCTTCACTTCGCCATCCTTCAAGACTAACTCCGCCATCAGTTCTCCTATCGCCGGACCGTGTTTGAAGCCGTGGCCGGAGCCGCCGCCGACCAGCCAGACGTTGTCTATTTGAGGATGACGATCAAGGATAAAGTTACCGTCGGGAGTCTGCTCATACTGGCAGACGCGGGTCTCGATCAAGGGAGCGTTTTTCATCGCGGGGAAGCGGAAGGCGATATATTCGCGGACGCGTTTTAGTGTTGTCTGGCTGACCACTCGCTCGCCGCTGGTGGGATCGAAGGCGGGTCCTCGCGTGTCATCGGCGATTTTGAAGCCGCGGCGGCCGCTGCCCGGAATGCCGTAGAGAAATCGCTGTCCATGATCTCCCCAAACTGGAAGATGCGCATCGGTAAGCTGCGAGTTTCCGGCAGGCAGGCCGAAGAAAAAAATATCCTGCTTGGTGGGTCGAATGAGTTCGCCCAGTGTTTGCGGAAACATTTTTCCTAGCCATGGCCCGCAGGCGAAAACGTAGTAGTCAGCTTTAAGGCGCGAACCGTCCGCGAGTGTAAGGCTGCGAACAGGCGTTGTCTCCAGACCGTCGGCCGAGACCGCCACTTGCCGATACATGCCGCCCTGGCTAACGAATGCGTCGGCCACAGCCTGGCAACTGACGCGAGCGTCGAGATATCCGCACTCCGGTTCGTGAATTCCCCAGTAGACGCCCTCGAAGTTGATTTGCGGCCAGCGTTTCTTCATTTGTGAAGCAGAGAGTTCGTGAAATTTGATTCCCGCTTCGCGAAGCGTTGGCGGGGATCCGCGCTCGAATTCATCATCGCGGCTGCTGACCATCCACAGAACGCCAGTGCGATGCAGGAAGTGGCGGTTCCAGCGCCGTTCATATTTCGTCCAGAGTTTGAGAGCGCGTGCGGCAAGGCGCGTATAAGGCTGATCAGGACCATAAGTACCGCGCATGATGCGAGTTTCCCCGCCGGACGACGCACGCGAGTTTCCCGGGCCCCATGCGTCGAGCAGGGTAACGCGGGCTCCACGCTCGAGAAGATGGAGCGAGGTCCAGCCGCCAAAGGCGCCGGCGCCGATTACTGCGACGTGTGGTTTCGACTTCATGTGTGGAATCTTTTCGAACCGAAGAAGTTTGAGGATACGCGCAGATGGGAGGGCAGAGGAAGATGCGAGCGAAGATTCCGGTCGGTTATACTCCTTCCGCGATGCATCCAATCATGAAAAGTCGATTCTCGCTCTCAGTTCTATTGATCGCCTCAAGCTCTCTCGTCTGTGCTTCCCTTTTCGCGCAAGACTCAACTCCCGCGGCCTCGCGCGCCGCCGCAGTTCTCGACTCCATGCCGCACGCAAAAAGGATCACCGATGTTGCACTCTCACCGGATGGAACTGAGGTCGCGTACATCGTGGACAAGAAACTTACCGTCACAAATGTTGCCGGTCAATCTTCACAGCTGATCGCGGTAGAAGGCGGCCTTCCAATACGAAACGTAGTGTGGTCTGCCGATGGTAAGCGCATTGCCTTCATCGCCGATCTTCCGGGCGACGTTCCATCCGCACAGATCTGGACCGCAGCCGCTGATGGCGGCACTCTGGCGAAGCATGCGGAGTTGAAAGGATATGTTCAGGCTCCACGATTTTCTCCGGACGGTTCAAAGCTCGCCATTCTTTTCATTGAAGGTATGCCCCGCGTTGCGGGACCACTGCAGCCGATGACGCCGCTCGCAGGCGTCATCGACGAGAAAATCTTCGAGCAGCGCATTGCAACGATCGACCTGAGCACCGACCATTTGACGCAAGTCACTCCGACCGACGTGTATGTCTACGAATACGACTGGACGCCCGATGGCCAAGGCTGGGCGGCGACTGCGGCTCACGGCAACGGCGATGCGAACTGGTGGATCGCGCGTCTCTATTTAATCGACGCCAGCAGCGGCGAGATGCGCGAGATTTACAAGCCGAGGTTGCAACTCGCCGATCCGCGTGTCTCTCCTGACGGCAAGAACGTCGCGTTCATCGAAGGGCTGATGAGCGACGAGGGCTCTACTGGGGGAGATGTTTATGTAGTTCCCAGCGCCGGCGGCGCTGCGCGAAATCTTACTCCTGGCATCAAAGCGTCCCCGTATGCCCTCGCGTGGATTGGCTGCCGATCGCATCATTTTCGCGCGAAGATGTAGACGGAAATTTCGGCTTTGCCAGCATAGACACGGATCGCGGCACTATTAAAACATTGTGGACCGGGCTAGAGTTGGCTCGTCCCGCCAGCGCCGCCTGGGTTTCATCCAGCTCGAAGGAAGCCACGACTGCCATCGTAAGGCAATCGCCGAGCGCTCCGCCGGAAGTATGGGCGGGGTCGATTGGAAATTGGAGCCAGCTCACGCATGTGAATGCCGACTTGAAACCGGCATGGGGCGAGATGAAGAACGTGCACTGGATGAATGGCAGCACGCGCGTGCAGGGATGGTTGATGCTGCCCAAGGATTACGACCCCGATAAAAAATATCCGCTCGTAGTTAGCGTGCATGGAGGGCCGTCTGCGGCCTGCGCTCCGCTGTGGGATGAGCGCAATATGGGACCGCTTTCGGCGATGGGATACTTTGCCCTCTGCCCGAACCCGCGCGGCAGCTACGGACAGGGAGAAGCTTTTACGCAGGGCAATGTAAAGGATTTCGGAGGCGGCGATTATCACGACATCATGGCAGGAGTCGATACGCTGGTGAAGCGGTACCCGATTGATCCCAAACGCATCGGCATTCGCGGCCACAGCTATGGCGGATACATGACGATGTGGGCGGAAACTCAAACTCAGCGCTTTGCGGCCGCAGTGGCGGGCGCGGGACTTTCCGACTGGCTCAGCTATTACGGCCTCAACGATATCGACGAATGGATGATCCCATTCTTCGGCGCGTCGGTGTATGACGATCCCGCGGTTTACAACAAGAGCGATCCCATGCACTTTGTCAAAGCGGTGAAAACTCCTACGTTGATTCTGGTGGGTGACCGCGATGGCGAAGTTCCGATGGAACAATCGGTCGAGTGGTGGCACGCACTGAATTATTTTCATGTGCCCACAAAACTTGTTGTGTATCCGAACGAGGGGCACATGTTGATTAAGCCTGCCGACTCGCGGGATTATTCGTTGCGATCGCTAGAGTGGTTCGAAGAATGGTTCGGGAAAGCGCCCTAAGAGGCTTGCGATTGTAATCCTAATCAGAGCGCTGCGCCCTTTGCTCATGCGCAGTGCTCCCGGGACTATAATTGCGCGAATCGAAATTGCCCGAAATCATGGCTCTAGCCTCTGGCACCAAGCTTGGTCCTTATGAAATCCTCAACCCCCTGGGCGCAGGCGGCATGGGCGAGGTGTATCGCGCCAAGGACACGCGCCTCGATCGCACCGTCGCCATCAAAGTTTTGCCTTCGCATCTCTCTTCTGATCCGGAATTGAAGCAACGCATGGAGCGCGAGGCTAAAGCCATTTCTGCGCTGCAGCATGCGAACATCTGCACGCTTTACGATATCGGCACGCAGGACGGCACTCAATTCCTGGTGATGGAATATCTCGAAGGGCAGACGCTCGCCGAGCGCCTGGTGAAGGGCGCGCTGCCAGTCGAGCAAGTTTTGAAGATTGGAACAGAAATCGCTCAGGCTTTAGAGAAAGCCCATCAACAGGGCATCATTCATCGCGATCTGAAGCCGGCGAATATTATGCTGAGCAAAGCGGGGGCAAAGCTGATGGACTTTGGTCTGGCAAAGCCCAAGATTTCCATCGCGGCGGAGGCCGTCGGTCCGTTCACGCCTTCCACCCCGACCGTGAACCTTGCCTCGCTCACCGCTGCCGCGTCCCCGCTCACGCAGAAGGGTTCGATCGTCGGAACCTTTCAATACATGGCACCCGAACTTCTGCAGGGTGCGGAAGCCGACGCCCGCAGCGACCTTTTCAGTTTCGGATGCGTTCTTTATGAAATGGTCACGGGACGCCGTGCGTTCGAGGGCAAATCGCAACTGAGCGTGTTCACTTCGATTCTGGAAAAGGATCCGGAGCCGATCAGCGCCAGCCAGCCGCTAGCGCCGCCGATGCTCGATCGCGTGGTGCGCGCCTGCCTGGCTAAGGATCCGGCGGATCGCATCCAGTCGGCGCACGACGTCGCGATGGATCTACGTTGGGTCGGCGAGTCGACGATTGCCGATTCCACGCTTGCCGAATCTGAAAAGCCATCTTCGGAATTTAAGAAGTCGTGGGCAGCCCTGGCAGGTATGGTTGTGCTCGCGTTCGTGGCGCTCGCTGGATTCGCGGGATACCGCTGGGCGAGATCTTCCGCAGACTCCCTTTCTCTGCGCGCCGAAATCCCTCCGCCGGACAAATTTTCTCTGGATACCACCGGCGACGCCGGGGGTATGCCTGTGCTGTCTCCCCAGGGGGACAAGTTAGCCTTCGTCGCGCATTCGGGCGAAACCAAAACGCTGTGGGTCCGGGCACTGAACAGTGACACCGCGCAGCCGCTCGAGGGTACGCAGAACGCAATGCATCCCTTTTGGTCTCCGGACGGCCGCTACATCGGTTTCTTCGCCAATGGCAAGCTAGCAAAGATCGCGGCGACCGGCGGTCCTGTGAGCGTGTTAGCCGATGCTCCGAACTCGCGCGGCGGAAGTTGGAGCGCCGACGATGTGATTGTATTCGCTCCGGATTTTCTCGGAGGACTTTCGAAAGTAAGCGCACAAGGCGGGGCGGTCGAGCCGGCAACGTTGATTGAGAAGACCAAGCACGATACCCATCGCTGGCCCTGGTTCCTGCCCGATGGCAAGCACTTTCTTTTTCTCGCAACCAGTCACACTGGAGGCGATCCCACGCCCAACGGAATCTACTTCGCTTCGCTGGATAACAAAGAGACTCGCCAGATCGTGACCAGCGATTCCGCGGCGCAATATGCTTCCGGGTATTTGCTGTATCGCGCCAATACCGCTCTAGTCGCTCAACCGTTTGATCCGCAGTCGGGCGCGCTCTCGGGATCGGCGGTTCCGCTCTTTAATAACCTTCGTGACGACGTCGGTGTGTGGCGCAGTATTTTCGCGGTGTCACAAAACGGACTGATGGTGTACCAACTCGGTAATGCCGCCTCCGCGAAAAGCAAGCTCGTCTGGTTCGACCGCTCAGGAAAGGCATTGGCTGACTTCGATCCAGGTGAGAGCACCATCATTGATATTCGTCTTTCGCCGGACAACAAGCGAGCGGCGTTTGCCAGCGGGACCGGCATTTGGACGCTTGATCTTGTGCGCAAGACCAAAACGCGGATTACGTTCGACCAGCAGATCGTTCAGGAGCCCACCTGGTCGCCCGACGGCAAAACGATTATGTTCTCTGCGCGAACGGCCACAGGTGGGGGCAATGTCGAGATTCGCTCCAAGGCAGCCGATGGGAGCGGAGCGGAAAAAACGTTGATTTCCGTGCAAAATAATTACCACTACCCTGCATGGTCGCCCGATGGAAAATACTTGACCTATATTCGGGGTGACGGCGAGAAAATGGTCTCCCTCTGGATCGTGCCTGTTGCCGGAGATGCCAAGCCGATAGCAATCGTGCAGCCGCCATCCCCGCAATCCGATATCAATAGCTATCGCGTTTCGCCTGATAGCCGCTGGGTGGCCTATGTTTCAGATGAATCCGGAGTGCAGGAAATTTACATTACGAGTTTTCCCGGAGGCCAAGGAAAATGGAAAGTGTCCTCGAACGGCGGGGCTTATCCCGCATGGCGGGCCGACGGGAAGGAACTTTTCTACCAGAGTCTTGCCAATGATTTTTTTGCCTGCCCAATCGCTATGAAGGGCTCAGAGATCGAGGTTGGCACGCCCCAGCGTCTGTTCAACACGAGTGCGCCCGGAATCGGCATATCTTTCGACGTCTCCGCTGACGGAAAGCGTCTGCTCATCAACCACGCCGAAGAAGAAGCCCAGGCTCCGCTGCAGTTGCTAACGAACTGGCCAGCGGAGTTAAAAAAGTGACTACGCACGGGCGAGGAAACGGCGGAAGTCCTCACCGCTCGGCTCACTAACCTCCTTGACAGGACCCCACTGCCTTCCTAGAATCCAAGCAGCGCGGGCGCTTTGCGTCCTGAAGCTAAGTTTTTGCATCTAAATTAGTTAGCTGGAACCTGATGGCCGAAAGGCTCGCCGGCTTTGCATCTTATAAACATGCCTTCTGATCCCAACATCGGCAAGCGGGAACGCGAAGTTCTCACCGCGATCGTGGAAACTTTTATTTCCACGGGCGAGCCCGTTGGCTCGCGTACGCTATCGCGATCGAATCGCGAAGGCCTTAGCCCAGCGACGATCCGCAACGTGATGGCGGATTTGTCGGAAGCTGGATTCCTCGAGCAGACGCATACTTCGTCGGGACGCATTCCGACGCCCGAGGCCTACCGCTATTACGTGGAGCAGATTTCTGGAACGGCCCAGCTTGCCCCGCAAGAGCAGAGCATGATTTCGGAATCGCTGGCTGGCATCAGCGATGTGCAGGAGTTCATGGAACGTACTTCGCGGGTGCTTTCGCTGATTTCAAGGAATGTTGGGGTCACCGTGGCCTCCAGCGGCACCAGGAATGCGCTGGAACACGTTTATTTTTCGCGGCTGGGAGATCAGAAGGTGCTGGCGGTGCTGGTGACGCGTTCCGGGGTGGTGCGCGACCGGGTATTGCGGCTGGACCTGGCGCAAACTGAACTTGATCTCGCAGCCCGCTACATCAACGAGAATTTTCGCGGATGGACGATGGAGTCAATGCGCGCCGAACTGGCGCGAAGAATCGAGCAGGAACGCAGCGAATACGATCAGCTGATGAATTCCATCGAGCAACTCTACAAGCAGGGCGCGCTCGCCGCAGAAGCGGGAACGCAGGTCGTGTTCGTAGAAGGCGCGGCCAATCTGGTCACCGGGCAGGAGGATCGTCAGCGTCTGCAGGAGATGTTGAAGACCCTCGAGGAAAAAGAGAAAATCGCGAAACTTCTCGGTGCCTATCTCGACGTCAAGCAGGAAGCGGTGAGAGTGGTCATTGGGCTGGATGACGCGATCCCCTCGATGCAGAACTTTGTATTAATTGGAGCCCCGGCGCGCTCGGGAAGCGACATGGTCGGGTCGCTGGCAGTGATCGGACCCACGCGGATGGATTATCAGCACACCATGACCGCAGTTTCCTATATTGCGCGCCTGTTCGACAAAATTCTGAATGAATCGGAGTAATCACGTTTTTTATGAGTAAAGTGAACGGTAGATCGGAAGTGGAACGATCGGACGCAGAACGCTCAAAAGCGCAAAGAACGGGCCTGGATTTAGAGCACGAACTCTCAGCGCCTGGCGATGATACAGAGAATGAAACAAATTTAGCGGCGGGCGCGGAAGCGTCCGACTCCCGAATCGGAGTTGCAAAAATTAAGGGCAGAGCGCGACTCGCTGCTCGATCGCCTGGCACGCATGCAGGCGGAGTTCGAGAACGTGCGCCGCCGAAACGCAAAAGAACAGCAGGATTTTCGTGAGTATGCCGCTACGGACACGATTAAACCTCTGCTTCCGGTGCTCGACAGCTTTGAGCGCGCATTGCAGGTGAAATCAGAACCAGCCGACTTCCGCAACGGAGTCGATCTGATTTACAAGCAGTTGCTGAGTGCGCTGGCCAAGCTTTCGGTGCACCCGATCGCGGCCAAGGGCGAAGCGTTTGACCCCCATTTCCACGAGGCCATCGAAATGGTGGAAACCTCCGCCGCTCCCGATCACCAAGTGATTGAAGAGTTGCAGCGCGGCTATAAGTTCAAAGACCGGCTGCTGCGTCCTGCCATGGTCAAGGTGGCCAAAAATCCTGGAAGGTAAGTTCCGACCTCAGCTTTATTTCTCATGAAGGAGAGGCGTCAATTCTGACCACGAACGCAAAACGCGACTATTACGAGGTGCTTGGCGTAAGCCGCACGGTAACCGAAGTTGAACTGAAGAGCGCTTACCGCAAGCTCGCCATGCAGTGGCATCCTGACCGCAATCCGAATAATCCGGATGCGGAGGAACGGTTCAAGGAAGTAACCGAGGCTTACGCGATTCTTGCCGACTCCGATAAGCGATCTCTCTACGATCGCTATGGACATGCGGGAGTCGGTGGCGCATCTTCGGGCGGCGCGGGCTTCGATCCCACGGTGTTCCAGGATTTCGGCGAGATTTTTGGTGAGTTCTTCGGGTTCGGAGATGCATTCGGCGGCGGACGCCGCCGCAGCCGGGTACAACGCGGCGCGGATCTGCGCGAAGACATCACTCTGGAATTTGAAGAAGCTGTCTTCGGCACTGAAACGAATGTGACGGTCCGCCGTCACGAGGCTTGCGACGATTGCCGTGGCTCGGGAGCGGCGCCGGGGAAAGGTCCTACTACCTGCAAGTCCTGCGCCGGGCGCGGACAGGTGCGCTATCAGCAGGGATTTTTCAGCATTGCGCGAACCTGCCCGTCGTGTCAGGGGGCGGGCAGCGTGATCACTGATCCTTGCCCAAAGTGCAAAGGGGAAGGCAGGCTTTTGCGGCAAAAATCGGTGGATGCGAAGATTCCGGCGGGAGTGGAAGATGGCACACGAATCCGGTTTACCGGGGGCGGTGAAGCCGGTCCCTTCGGTGGGCCGGCCGGTGACCTTTATGTTGTGTTGCACGTAAAGGAACATCCATTTTTTGTGCGCGAAGGGAATGATCTGCACTGCGCGGTTCCGCTTTCGGTGACGCAAGCGGCGGTGGGCGCGGAGATTAAGGTTCCCACGCTGGAAGGCGAGCACACGCTCAAGATTCCGGATGGAACGCAGCCCGGCACAACTTTCCGCGTTCGCAATAAAGGCGTGCCCGTGCTGAACGGGCACGGTAAGGGCGATCTATACGTCGAAGTGCGAGTGCAGATTCCCACCAAGCTGAACAAGCGGCAGAAAGAATTGCTGCAGGAACTCGAGACTACGGCCAAGGTGGATAACCAGCCTCTGGTGCGCTCCCTGCTGGGCAAAATGAAGGATTTGTTCGACTAAGCACTTTCGCGAGTGCAAGCAGCACTTTCGGTTACCTTACACGCTGCCAACCGCCGAAGTCATGAGCCGCCGACGCTGGATTGCTGACGAAGTCTCCGGAGATCGCGCCGCCCTGATCGGCGAGCATGCGGATCATCTGGTCCGCGTGCTGCGTGCTCGCGTTGGAGAAGATTTCGATATCGCCACCGGACAGAGCGTCCGCCGCGGACGAATTACTTTGGTGAAGGACGACCGCGTCGAGTTTGAGTTGGGCGAAATAATTTCTGCGGCTTGCCTGACTGACATCACCCTGGTTCTTGCGGTATACAAATTTGATCGCATGGAGTGGGCGATTGAGAAGTGTACCGAGCTTGGTGTCGCGCGCATTGTGCCACTGATCTCTCGCCGTACGGATTCACATTTGGCCGCTGCGTCTGGAAAGCGAGTTGAGCGTTGGCAACGCATCGCTCGGCAAGCGGCGGAACAAAGCCGCCGGAGCTCCCCGCCAGAAATCGCAGAGCCTGCAAAGCTTTCCGAGGCGTTGTATCTGTCCTCTGGATTGCGAATACTTTTGTCTGAAGCGGAAAATCACAGGTTATTGCGTGATCTACCGACCCACGAAAACGCAAGTCGTGGAATTGTTCTGGCGATTGGCCCCGAGGGCGGATGGTCGGAAGAAGAACTTCAGGCCTTTCAGCAAGCCGGCTGGATTTCGGCTTCGCTGGGAAATACAATTCTTCGCGCCGAAACCGCTGCCATCGCGGCGATGGCGATTGCCGCTTCCGCGCTGAGCTCCCTCTGATTTTCACAGCCCGCGTATTTCTGAACCTGGTGGTATTCTGAGCCCCAATGGCTGTTCCCAAAGTTCAATCTCATCTCGTTCCATTTCTTCCCGATGATCGCCAGCGTGAAGCCATCGATCATGTTCACGGACCAATGCTGGTAGTGGCGGGCGCTGGAACCGGAAAAACTTCTGTACTGATTCATCGCGTCGCGCGCCTTGTACAGCAAGGAAATGCCCGGCCGGAGGAAGTCCTTGCGCTCACTTATACCGTGGCCGCCGCGGGCGAGATGCGTGACCGCGTCAGCGCGCTGCTTGGCAGGAAGATTCATTCGGCTACATTTCATGATTACTGCAACGCCTTGCTGAAACGAGCCAAAGAAGACTTTGCCGTGCTCGACGAAAAAGATCTGTGGATTTATCTTCGCAAAAGAATTCATGAACTTCGCCTCGAACACTACGTGCGGGCCGCGAATGTCGGACAATTTCTTGATGATTTATTGCGCTTCTTAAACCGTTGCCACGACGAACTGGTCTCGCCGGAAAAGTATGCGGAATACGTTCAGCGACTTGAGCGTGGGGAATCTGCGGTCCCCCGCGTCGCCAAGTCGAAAGAAAAGTTGACCGATGCCGAGGTGATCGGACGGTGCCAGGAAATTGCCCGCGTATTTGCCACTACCGAGCGTTGGCTGCGGGAAGAAAACTACGGCACCTTCAGCCACATGATCACGCGAGCCCATGAATTGCTAGCGACTGATGAAAAAGTACTGGAAGAGGAGCGGGGCCGTGCCCGTTTCATTCTGGTTGATGAATTTCAGGATGCCAACTTCGCGCAGATCCAGATTCTGGCGGCGCTGGCAGGGCACGACGCTAATATCTTTGCGGTCGGAGATCCGGACCAGGCGATCTACCGTTTTCGCGGCGCATCGAGCGCGGCGTTTCATCTCTTTCGCCGGCATTTTCCACAGAGCAAGCTTGTCGTTCTAGGCAAGAATCGTCGTTCCACAACTCCGATTCTGCAAAGTGCGTTCGCCGTGGTCGATAAGAATCCGGCCGTCTTTCAAGCCGGAGAACCCGGGGCCTTCGCATATCGCCGGATTCCGTTGCAATCTGCGCGGGAGGAGGAAGCAATTCACCAGGGAAAATCCGTGCCCACATTTCCCGTTGAGGCGATCTCTTTTAACGGGCGGGATGCTGAGGCGCCAGACGTGGTTCGCATCATTGAAGAAACGAGGCGCCACGCGCGATGCAAGTGGAAGGATTTCGCGATTCTCTACCGTTCGCATGTGAATCGCGATGACGTCGTGCAGCATTTGGCCGAGCACGAGATTCCCTTCACCATCGAGAACATGGATGTCAGCGACACACCCGAAGTAAGGGATTTGTTTGCCTGCGTTGCCACCGTGGTCGATTTGAGTTCCGATGCAAGTCTGTTTCGAGTGGCAGCATTGCCGCAGTTCGAAGTGGATCCCGAACAGCTTCGCAGTGCGCTGCGGGCGATTGCAAAAGAGTCGAAAGATGGAGTGGTGATTCCGCTGGCGTCGGTTCTGGATAGCGTCGTCGGTGGTCCGGCAGTGTTGCAATGTGTGCGCCAGGCGCGGGGCGAGGTCGACCGCAGACAGGCGAAAGCTCGCGTGGCGATGCAGTTGATCGGGAAACAATTCGGTCTCGACCTCAGTTCGCCGGTGATGCAGGCGGCGCTGAAGTTTGTGGCTGAATGGGAGCAGAAGCCTACTACCAAGAATGGAGACTTGCACGAGTGGATTGAGTATATGAGTTATTTTCGCGAAGCCTGCGGAACTATTCCGCTGGCGTCAAATGAGAATGAAGATGCGGTGCGCCTGATGACGGCGCATGGCGCGAAAGGTCTGGAATTCTCTCACGTTTTCATCCTGCGCGCTACCAGTCCGTCGTTTCCCGCCAGTTATCGGGAGAGCCTGGTGGAGTTTCCACGAGAGTTGCGTGATCCGGATTCGACCGTAGGAGGCGACGACAAGACGCTGCACGATCAGGAAGAACGGCGGCTATTTTACGTGGCTATGACCCGGGCACGGGATTCGTTGCACATGTACGGAAAGCAGGGCATCGGACGCGACAAAACGCCGGCGGGCTTCCTGCGCGAACTGATCGGCAACCCTGGATTACACCGATGGCTCAGATCACGGGCGGCGCTGCCTTCGCAACCCGAGTTGATTGAGATCGCCGCGGCCGCGGACTCCGCTCATGCTGAAGGCTCCCGCTTGCCCGCCTGGCTGGAACTGCCGGCGATTGATGGACTGGACGCCAGGCTGAGCGCCAGTGCCATCGAAACCTATGAAACTTGCCCGTTGCAGTTCAAATTCGAGCGTGAATGGAAACTCTCGCGACAGCTCCACGCGGCGGTGCAGTACGGGGCGGCGATGCACCGGGTGTTGCGCACTTACTATGACTCCGTTCGTCTGAAGAGGACCAAGCCGGACGAAGAGTTGCTGCAGCAGTTTAGTGACGACCTGCTCTCGACTGGAATTCAGGATGACTATCAGCGCGACCTCTACTTGGAACAGGGCCTGGAACAACTAAAAGAGTTTCTCGCCGGAACGCGCTCTGCGAACACTGCCCGAGGTTCTGCATACGGAAGAGTGGTTCGACGTGGAGATCGCCAGCACCAAGCTTACGGGGCGAATCGACCGGATGGATCGCGCGCTCGATGGCAGCGTGGTGATCGTCGACTACAAGACCGGCAAGGCGCGTTCGCAGGAGGATGCCGACGAGAGCCTGCAGCTTTCCATCTATGCCATGGCTGCCGAGCAGAGGTGGGGATACCGCATGAGCGAATTAGTGTTTCATAATCTCGAAGGAAACATTCCTATCGTTTCGAAGCGTACCGAGTTTCAATTAGAACAAGCTCGAGAGCGAGTGCTGGCCGTCGTGCGCGGCATCGCGGAGGGAAACTTTAAACCGAAGCCCGATTTCTACTGTAACTTCTGCGCCTTTCGCGGGCTGTGTCCGGCGCGGGAAAAACGTGCTCCGAACATTCGCCTGAACGCTGGAAAGACAGCAGCAAGGGCACTTGATTGATTTGCGGCGTCGCTGACAACTTTTGGGACAAAAACTTAGGGGACGCTTTTGGCGTCCCCCTTTGACTTCATACTGACTGCTTAATGCTTCTTTTTCTTCTTTGCCTTTTTCTTGGTTGCCATTGGTTCTATTCTCCCTTCCATTTTCATGGAAAAATCTGCAACGATGTTTTGTTGCAACTAAATGAAGTATTCAGTTAATGAAAAATGAAGTCAAGAAAAAAATGAACGTAATGTGGCGATTGATGCTGTACCAAAGTCACAGAGCAGAGAGCGTCAGCGACAAAATGTGCTCGGCGCAGCAATGAAATCTTCTAAGCATGTGACTCGCGGGGGACGAGAGACCGTCGGCTGCTTTTGGTTTCATCCGCAGATTCTTCCCGTGGCGACGATCGATGATTGCTCTGACCATATCGCGGAAGCTGATCGTTTTCGCGTTCTGCAGCATCTATAATGAAGTTGCGAATCTTCGCGGGAGCATGATCTATGGCGGGTTTCGACGATGTTGTCATCATTTCCGGTTGTCGAACGGCGGTAGGAAAATTTCAGGGAAGCCTGAGTGATTTGAGCGCTACGCAGCTCGGCGCCGTGGTAGTGCGCGAGGCGGTGAAGCGCGCCGGATTGAAGTCCGATCAGATTGATGAGTGCATCATGGGCAACGTCCTCCCTGCAGGACTGGGACAAAATCCCGCGCGTCAGGCGGCAATCTTCGCAGGATTGTCTCCCGTGACAGGTGCCATGACAATCAACAAAGTTTGCGGGTCCGGACTGAAAGCAGTGGCTCTCGCGGCGCAAGCGGTGCAAACCGGAAACAGTTCTATCGTCGTCGCCGGAGGCATGGAGTCGATGACGAACGCTCCTTACCTGCTCCCGCAGGCTCGCAAGGGATACCGGCTAGGCGACGGCAAAGTAATCGATTCCATGGTTCACGATGGGCTCTGGGATATTTACAACGACTATCACATGGGCGTCACCGGCGAAAACGTCGCCGAAAAATATGGCATCACGCGGGAGGAACAGGATGAGTTCGCAGTCAACTCGCATCGCAAAGCCATCGCTGCGTGGAAAGAGTGCCGGTTCAAATCGCAGATCGTGCCGGTAGAGATTCCGGCGAAGAAGAAGGGCGCAGCGCCGATACTTTTTGAAAAGGACGAATCGCCGCGCGAGGATACGACCATCGAAGCGCTCCGCGCTCTAAAGCCCGCGTTCAAGAAAGATGGAACGGTAACCGCGGGCAACGCGCCAGGAGTGAATGACGGGGCCGCGGCGGTCGTCGTGACCAGCGCAACGCGGGCGAAGGAACTCGGCGTTCAACCGATGGTACGAATCGTGGCACAGACGACCAGCGGAGTCGAACCCAAATGGGTGATGATGGCTCCGGTGGATGCGGTGCGAAAAATCTGGGAAAAGACGGGATGGAAAAACGAAGACGTCGACCTCTACGAACTCAACGAAGCATTCTCGGTACAGGCGCTGGGGGTGACACGCGAGCTCGGGTTGGATCTCAACAAGGTAAATGTGAATGGTGGCGCGGTGGCCATTGGCCATCCCATTGGAGCCAGCGGCGCGCGAGTGCTTGTGACTTTGATTTATGAGATGGCACGGCGGAATGCGAAGCGTGGAATCGCCGCGCTCTGTCTGGGCGGAGGCAACGCCGTTGCGATGGCAGTGGAAAGAAACTAGCCGCTCACGTTCAGACGAAAGAATCTGATCAGGCTAGATCGACCGGGTTTAGAGAAGCAGCCGCCGGGAGTGAGACCGTAAATGCTGCGCCGCCTCCGGGAGCGTTTGCGGCCTCAACCGTTCCGTTGTGCTCCTTCATTACGGATTTGCAGATGCTCAGACCCAGACCCGTTCCCCGTCCCGGCCGCTTCGTCGTGTAGAACGGATCGAAGATGCTGGGGAGAATTTCGGCGGGGATTCCGGGACCATCGTCCAAAAAACTCGCCCATACTGAATTCCCCGTAGTTCCCAAACGGATGCGCAACGTTCCCCGGTCACGGGTTTCGCGGATGGCCTGTTCCGCATTCAAAATCAAATTTAGGAAGATCTGCATCAACTGGTGGGGATCGCCCTGAACATAGGGCAGCCCCGGCTCGCGCACGAAGTCCACGGTGATGTTGTTTTTGCGCAGCGAATAGGAGTGGAGATTAAGGGTGCGTTCAACGATCTCTCCCAGGTTGACGCGGGTCTTGCCCGGTGTGGGGGGAGTAGCGAAGTAGGTGAGGTTGTGAACAATTTCGGCCGCACGGCGCGCTTGCTGCTGCAAAATGGCAATCTGTTTCCGGGCCGCGTCGGTGGTCTGGCTATCCTGCAGAAGTTCGCTCACGCCGAGAATGCTGGTGAGCGGATTATTCAATTCGTGAGCAACCCCGCCGATCATGGCTCCCATGGCGGCCAGGCGTTCGCTCTGCACGACCTGCTGCTCGAACTTCTTTTCCCGGCTGATGTCGCGCACGGAGATAATGACGCCTGCGAGTCTGGAATCGGCGTCGAAAAACTGGCTGGCAGAAGCACGCATCGTGCGGCCACCTCCGTCGCTGCGGCGCGCCCCATATTCGGCGGATCCAAATCCTTTGCTACCGCCAAGCACATCACGGTAAAGCTCCAATAGTTCGGGAGAGTGACGCTGAGTCTCGGAAATCTTCTTGCCCAACAATTCTTCCGACGGGCACTCGAGCAACTCACGAACCCGGGGACTCACGAATGTATAACGCTCCTCCAGATCGACTACCAGAATAAGATCAGGAAAACTCTCCAGCAGGCGGCGGCTGAATTCTTCCTGGCGCGCCACCTGGCGCTCAAGTTTGCGCCTCTCCGTGACGTCCACTAATGTGCCTTGATACCGAATCAACTTGCCAGCGTCGTCCCATACGGCGCGAGAAGATTCCAGAAATACGGCAGCGCTTCCATCTTTTTTGCGGAGCGTGATCTCCCGGGCACGCACCCCACCGCGATCATCGGGTGCCCGGCCCAGGATCGCCGGTTGTTGGGGATCCATGTTCAACTGCGCAGGCTCGAGGGCAAGAAGTTCGGCTTTTGTGGCATAACCCAAAATGCTGACCAGCGCCGGATTAGCATCCAGCAGCTTGCCATCCGGCGTACTGAAATATGCGCCTTCTTGTAATGTCTCAAAAAGTTGCGTGAAGCGCAGCTCCTTCTCATGTTGCTCGGTGACGTCGCGCCCGAGCACGCTCACGCCCGCAACTTCGCCGCTTTTCATGATTGCGTTCAGGACGCAATCGAAATAGAAGGGCCGGGAATTATCCTTGAACCGCAAACGCACCGTCCCCGCCCAGTGCCTCTTGTCCAGAAAGCGTGCGAGTTCTGCTTCCATGGTGGCACGGGTGGGTTCTTCGATAAACTCGAAGAATTTCTGTCCTACGATCGCGGTATAAGGAAGTCCCACCAGCTGACTGACACGTTTGTTGACCGTACGCAAAGTGCCATCGAGCGATACGGCGCAAGCCGCATCGTCGATCGAGTCGATCAGCTCTTTGAAGTTGCGCTGGGAGCGCGCAATCATTTCGTTCAGTTGATCGAGTTGCTCTTCCGAGGGGGCTGCGCCTACATGTTGCTGCAAATCCTCCAGCAGAATCTTGAGTTCGCCCACTTCCTTGCGGCGGCCATAGGCATAGACGGCCAGAAGCACCGACAGAACCAGCACGCCCACCGCCATCGGGCCGAGGTGGTAAGGCAGAGCTTCCAATCGCTCCCATGCCAGCACCGCAAAGCCGGTCGCCAGCAGCACCATGAATAGCAAGATCCATCGCCAAAGCTGAGATTCCTCGCGCTCCAGGTTGCGAGGAGGGCGGGAACGCCGAGAACTACCGGAAGAGGCCTGCATCATTGGGGGGTTAAGCTGGAGCCATTAAATTATCGATCGACGAACCATCGTAAATTATACGCACCGCGCGGCAAGAATCATCAGGCCATTGCACAATGTTGGTTACTAACGGACTCCCACCCGTCAAGCGTTTTCTGTTATCGGCAGTACGGAACTTGCCCACGAACGGCAGCCTTTCTGCTTGCCGCCCCTCTAAATACTCCCGGTACCACTCGTGCTTTACGAGGATATCGTTGAGTAACTCTATAAAATCGGGGCTGAGCTTTGCGGGTCGCCCTTCAACGACTGTGCGAAGGTCCGGGATTGGAGTGTTTTCGGGCGGTGGCTCCGATAAGAACGAGAAACCCAAATGGGACCTTAAGAGTCTTGGCTAAATCTTGCGCTTTACCGAATGGCGGGCTAGTCTGCCCCCGCTCCCACGCCTCGATTTCGCGTGCATCGGCACCAAGCGCATCGGCTAGTTGAGCAGGCGATATGCCGATGCGTTCTCTGGCCCAGCGAGCAACTTTCGGAGTGATGAATGCTTCGGCCACTTTGATCTGAAGAACGACACATTCTACTGCAACAGACCGACGCGAGTATCTAGCCCGGTCGATCTCCATCTTCCCAGTCGCCTAGTCGCCCAGCCAACTTGAGTTCCCCTGAATGAGATGACTCCGGTAATTAGCGGTTCGCGGCTTCCTCTCGCTACAGTCAAGCTTGGGGTAAAAGTATGAAGCGAGTTCTGATTCTAATTCTGGTGATAACGACCTTGGCTGCGGCACGGGATAAGAAATCAAAGGCGCAGCCCGGACCGTACGTATTCACCAGCAGAGCATCTGCTCAAACGGTGAAGACTCTCATCGTTCAAGCGAATCTAAACGAAGGGTACGCCCTCGACTCCGACCAACAGTTGCAATTTCGCTTCTCGAAGCCAGCGCAGATGCCCATTGTTAGCGCGCTCTTCGTTGCTTCCAGTGCCTGTACCGGCATGACCACGAAAAAGGTTTGGTCATACACGCTGGCGGAACTTGATGGCATGACAAAAGTGACCGTGCAGCCGGTCTGGGAATATCCGGACGATTACTGTAAAACGCAGACTCAGGCGTTGGTTTGGAGCCAGCGAGATGAGATTGCGGCATTTCAAGCAATGCTGGACAAAGCTCCCACTGCAAGTGCGCAGAAGCCGACTTCGGGTCCTGCCCCAGCCTCGCCAGCAGGTGCTCCCGCTCCAGAGTCGGTCGCAGATCAGCAGCAGAGCGTGAAGCAACACACCGCTTGCCTGGAATTGGCGAAGAACAACCCCAGCATCACTTGCAGGTAACGTCTCGACCATCAGCCCCTGGCAAAGAGGAGAGCCTGCCGCAATTTTTCCCGCGCTGATGCCGACGCGGCCGGTAGACAAATCGCACACCATTGATCGCAAGCGCCAGCGAATGCAAAAGCCGGGGCGCCCGCCTGGGGGCGAGATTTCTTTTGGCAGCCAGGTGGTGGCGCTCCGGGCTGGGCTGACAGTCCGGGTTTCCGAGGCATGATCACAAAAGAGCGGTGAGAAATCGTCAAGGCTGACGACTCGACAATTCCTCATGAGTTCGCGGGTTATGAGCGCTACAACCGAGATGCTGCCGAAGCCGGACGCCAGAAGCAAATGCGGGCCGGTAGCCGGGTCCCATGAACTTCGAGGCCGCGGAAGGAATTGAACCTTCAACCTACTGGATCCTCTTACGCATCGATATTCTGTCTCGATTGCTAGCCGGGAAATCGATCTTTTTTAAAAACGGTAACGGCTTTCGAGCCAGGCATGCAAGATCAGAAGGTCGCCCGGAGGAATGTGTACGAACTCGCAGCCAACGGCTCCATACCGCCGAGCCCAGAGAACACGTGCCTGAACATGAATGGCATTCCCGAGTCCAGGTAACTGCACCGCGAAAGATACGATGGTCCCGATTTCGAGCTTCTCCTTGGTAGCGAGGCCAACCCCACCTCGCCCAATGTTAGTGACTATCACGGAAAGCGGTCGCCCATTCTCGTCACTGGCCATAACAGGGGACATGAGAGCAAACCTAGTGTGTTTCCGGTAATCATGCAGCATTTTTGAATAGGCAACTCTCAGCGACTTGGTACCTGATTCCGGCGTCACAGGCTTTCGCAGAACAACGTTCACGCCAGGCGCGGCACAATCCGTTGTTGCAATGGCGAGGATGGTGGGCTTATGGCGCATTAAAGTTTTGCAGATCTTGTCGATCAGTTTCGATGAACCGTCGCTCTCAACGTCAATCACTATCAGTTCATTTCCGCCTTCTTCCAATAAATCTCCTGCGCTGGAAGGATTCGGGCACAGGTTTGTACTAATCGAAAAATCACGGAGTATGGGGTCCATGGTTACGAACACCGCCGGATCATGAGAAACGAGCAAACACTGAAACGTCATTTCTGGTGTCATGCTTTTCACCTGGCCGTTGCCTCACCACGATTATTCCATCCGCGATCTGCGTTTGTTGCCGATTTGCCGATGTGCCTGCCCTTCAATTCACTTTGATCGACACCGTGGTAGTGTGTTGTGTTCCATTTGCACTTCCAGCAACTGTTACCGTGTACAAGCCGGCTGGCGTACCGCCGTTAGTCGATGGGGTCTTCGCACCTCCGGCGCTGCCGCAAGCGCCCTGCAACAGGCAAGCGCCGAGAACAGCGAAGGCAAGCAGCCACCCCAGCAACTTACTGCGGTCCTGCTTGACGATTCCCACGGTGCCAAACAGCATTCCGGGAATCAACAGCGCGAATATGAGCATGGCGCGCGAACCACGCCCAGTGGGGGAAGAGAGCTGGGCAGACGCGCTCCCAGCCGGAGTTATGGTAAGTGTGGCGCTGCCAACATCGTTCGCCACTGATAACTTGCCCAACGAACAAGCCAGCGACGGACTCGATGCGGGAGCGACGCTGCAAGTAAAGGCCACTCCCGATGGATTGAAACCATTCTTCGGACTGAGCGTGATGGTGGACGTTGACGGCTGGCCAGGTGTCACCGAAGCAGGCGACGCTGCAGACGACGAAAGTGCGAAGTCTGCGGAAACCGCCATCGCGCTCGACGTGCTGGTGCCGAAGTCGCTGTCTCCGCTATAAATCGCAGTTAGATTGTTAACACCGGCCGAGAGCAACGAAGTGGAAAGTGTCGCTACCCCGCTTGCATTTAAAGCGGAACTCCCCAGCGAGGTGGTGCCGTCCATAAAGGTGACGGTACCCGTGGGAGTGCCTGCGGATGCCCGACTTACAGTGGCGCTCAGGATGAGGCTGCCCGATTGTGAACTGTCGGTCAGCACGGTGGAGGTGCTAGCTTTTTGCACGATCTGGCTCAGCACCGACGAACTGGCGCTGTCGAGCGAAGCGCCCGCGTAGGAAACGCTAATCGAATGCGTTCCCATCGAGAGCGTAGAAGTAGTATAGGTTGCGGATCCGTTGCTCAGTGCGACCGTTGCCAGAGTCGTGCTTCCATCCATGAATGCGACGGCTCCGGTGAGAGCAGCTCCACCATTTGGCGTCACTGTGGCCGTGAATGTAACCGATTGATTGAAGGCGGAAGGATTCTGCGAAGAGGACAGAGTTGCGATCGTGGTCCACTGATTTTCGGTTTCATTCAGCGCTGGCGAAGTGCTTGCCAGGTAGGTTGAACCGCCGCTGTAAATCGCAGTAACGGAATGTACGCCGAGAGTCAGACCTATATTGCTGAGCACCGCCTGTCCGTTGCTGCCGACCGCGACGCTGCCCAGGGAAGTCAGGCCGTCGTAAAAAGTGACGCTTCCACTCACGGAGCCGGCGTTGAACGACGGGGAAACCGTGGCGGTGAAGCTAACCGGGCCATTCGCGGGATTGGCCGATGCAGTAAGTGCTGTGATCGTCGAGAACTTGAAGGCTGAGGCCACATTAAGCAGTACGGTGAGGCCGCCTGCCGCTACATCAGCTTTGCCGTCGCCATTGAAATCCCCCGCCGCAATTCCTTGTCCGCCCGCGCCGAGGTGCTGGAACGTTTGGAATGTGCCGTCGCCGTTTCCCAGTAACAGGAAATTTCCCGCACCCGAGGCAACATCTAAGTGTCCATCTCCGTTTAAATCCGCCAGGATAAGTTGAGAAACAGATTGCGGTGAAGGCACTGCGCTCGTGAGAGGTGACTGGAAAGTCCCATCGCCGTTGCCTAAAAGCACCGCCAGGAAACCAGTGTTGCAGATGGAATTGGATTCGCATTGATCGGTCACGATCAGGTCCAGCTTTCCGTCTCCGTTGATATCTGCAACCGCCAGCGAACCAGCGTATAACCCAGACGTACCATAAGTGACTGGCGTCTGGAAGGTTCCGTCACCATTGCCCAACATCACAACGACTTGGCCAGTGGTGCAGTTATTGTCAGAACACTGGTTGGTTAACAACAGGTCAAGCTTGCCATCGCCATTTACGTCTGCGAGTGCGACTGAAGTCGCGGTCACTCCACCAGAGTTGTAAGAGACTGCGGCTTGAAACGTTCCATCGCCATTGCCCAGAAGGACTCCGTAAGTCCCATTCGTGCAACTATTCCCGTTGCACTCATTGGTGACAACCAAGTCAGGCTTGCCGTCGCCGTTTATATCTCCCACTGCTACCGCGTCAGCATAGAGTCCTGCCGAGCTGTAAGCAGTTGCCGCTTGATAAGTTCCGTCGCCGTTACCGAGCAATACTCCGACACTACCGTTATTGCAGCTACTGTTGTTGTTACATGCATTCGCTACCAGCAAGTCGAGTTTGCCATCCCCATTTACATCGGCCAGAGCCACAGCAAAGGTATCCACGCCACCCGCGCCGTAAGCCACCGGAGGCTGAAATGTGCCGTCACCATTGCCGAGGAGCACCCCCACGGTTCCGTTAGTGCAGTTTGAGTTAGTCAGGCACGTATTGGCGACGAGCAGGTCAAGCTTGCCATCCCCATTCACATCTGCCATGGCCATTGAGAGAGAACCTTCACCGCCTGGGTTATAAGAGATGGGAGCCTCGAAGGTTCCATTGCCGTTACCCAAAAGAACTCCTACCGAGCCGCCGCTGCAGGAGTTGTCGGCGCACCCATTGGTTGCCAGAATGTCGGGCTTGCCGTCTCCATTTACGTCTTTGACCAGCACCGAAGAGAGGCTTATCCCGCCCGAGTTGTAGGTTGATGGCGTCTGGAGGGTACCGTCGCCGTTACCCAAAAGTACGGCCACGATTCCGTTACCGCATTCGCTGCTGTAATCACATTGGTCGGCGACGATTACATCTAATTTGCCATCGCCATTTACATCTGCCGCGGCTGCCGAGTAAGCGCTTTGTTCGCCAGCTGAATAACTGGAAGCGGTCTGAAATGTACCATCGCCGTTTCCCAATAACACACCCACGCTGCCCATATCGCAGTTGTTGTAGTTGTTGCACTGGCTTATCACTATGAGGTCGGGCTTTCCATCTGCATTCAGATCGGCCACCGTTACGAATCTCGAGTAGTAACCGCCACTGTTATAGGAAACAGCAGATTGGAAAGTTCCGTCACCAATGCCTAACAGGACGTCCACAGTCCCGTATGTACAATTCGAATTCGAGATACAGTAATTCGACACTACCAGGTCGGGATGACCGTCGCCGTTCAGGTCCGCCACAGCGACCCCAAAAGCATAGAGCCCTCCTGAGTTGTAGGAGACCGCCGACTGGAACGTGCCATCGCCGTTACCCAGCAGAACGGCCACTGAACCAGCGTTGCAATTATTGTTGCTGGAGCACTGCTCCGAGACCACGACGTCAAGCTTGCCGTCTCCGTTCAGATCTGCCGCTACGATTGAAAAGGCATTGCTTCCGGGCACGCCGTAAGAAACTCCCGGCTGGAAGGTTCCGTCGCCGTTGCCCAGAAGTACGACTACGCCGGTAGAACTACAATTGCTGGCGCTCGCGCACTGATTCGTCACCAATATGTCGAGATGGCCATCGCCATTCATATCTGCAAGTGTGACGGAAGAGGCATCGGCACCGATTGTGCTGTAGCTCACGGGTGCCTGAAAGCTTCCGTCACCGTTGCTCAATAAGATCCCGACGCTGCCAGCGCAACTGGAATTGCTCGCACACTCGTTCGCCACGACGAGGTCGGCCAAACCGTCGCCATTCAGATCTCCCATCGCGGATGAAGACGCCTGTACGCCGCCGGACGCGTAGGCTGGCACCGCATCAAAAATCGCGTCCAGTCCGAACTCGGGCAATAAGGAATTTTTCTTCGCGGTGGCTGGATGGAGCAGTCTTGCCATTGCGGGCGAAACGTGGCTTAAAGGCGTAAGCGCAGTCTGACCGCTGCCTTGACGCGGGAGCAGTATTGCAGAACTGGAGTTCGATAACGAACTCGACTTACCGGTTATTTGGGCCGCGACTGTGACCACAGGAAAGATGAGAGTGATAACGGAAAGTCCAGCCAACAGAAATCCAAGCAAAAGTCGAGGAACAGAAAATGATATCTTGCTGCAGGGACGAATGACGCTGCGCATGGCGCTCCTTGTAGGTGTAGTGGTTATCTTTCCGGATGGTTCACATTAGCCGGGAGTAGTCGCGGTGACATCGACCGGGGAAGGGCGTGCCTGCCGCGACTTTTCAGATCAAGTGGTTGCAAGGAGCGCGCCGAACTCAATGATTAGTAGAAAATAATGCAAATCAAGCATCTCATTGGACTTAACAGCGTGCGGATCTACGAGGGCGAGCAGTGATCCGAATAGACGCGTCTGAGTTTGGGAATTGTGTTTGAAGTCCGTACGCAGGGGATGCAGCGAGACTCGGAGGAGATTAAGTCTGGTCTTCACCGCGGCAATATTTTCAACTCCCGTCGCCGCTCAGGTAATGTTCCCAACTGCTCTGGGTAGTGCTTTACCATATGATCTCCTCCGACATGAGCGTGCTGCGTTCGTAGCATTGCTGTGCTATAGCCCATGACAACCGGTTCAGCGCTGGCAACTAAGGCTTCTACGAACACCCGTGTTCAGTCACGACACGATGTAGCTGCCAGTGACGTGGGATTGAGCCGCAGTTCATTATCACCCCACCAACTAAACTTAATGCATTTAGCTACTAGATACAGTTGGTAATTGACTAGCACTGATCGAATGTTAACCGAGTGACTATAACTGATTGTCCATCACTCAAGTCGACCGGGTCTCATGCTGTCTGCGGTCACTTAAATTCGGATTCCAGACTTTGGTAACTTTCTCTACTTCTGTATTCAACTAGAATCCAATTACCCCGGGCATATTAAATCGCAACAAGAATCAAATAGGCGGTCGACGCGTTTGGGTAAGAACACTCCATTCGAGGGCGCAAAACCACATTCTCTCCGCATCCGCCAAGTCGAGGGCCGCGAGTGGTGGCTTTGGGGTTGCGCCGTCGTCGTTACCTTGGCTCTTACATTCGGTATCCTCGCTTTAACGTTCCCGGGTTTTCACTTCTCTCCCAACAGCGTCTATTCACTCAATCTCAAAGAGTGGGTTCGCGGATTAGCCGCTCTCGTGCTTCTGTTCGATCTCTACACTGTCTACCAACAGCGGGAGTTGCAGGGGATTCGCCGCAAATTGGCCGAGCGTGAGCACTTGTTTCAATTGATCACAGAAAATGCCGAGGACATGATTGCTGTGATTGACAGTCACGGGAGGCGCATCTACAACAGCCCCGCCTACCAGAAAATTCTGGGATATGCTCCAGCGGAACTGGACATGGCCTCGTCGCTGGATCAGATTCATCCTGAAGATTGTGCGCGTGTGCTCGAAGCTGCCGAGAAAGCGAGAAACACCGGTCGGGGAGAACGGCTCGAATATCGCATCCGGCACAAAGACGGTTCCTGGCGTTTTCTTGAATCCACTGCGAGCGTCATTCATGGCTTAGAGGGGGAGAGTGAGGGACTGGTCATTGTGAACCGTGACATTACCCAGAGAAAGCGAGCAGAAGAAAAACTGGATCACCTTTCTTTTCACGATGGGTTGACTGATCTTCCCAACCGCGCTCTTTTTCTCGACCGGTTGCAACGTGCGATTACTCTTTCCAGACGGCACACGGATTTCAAATTCGCCGTGCTGTTCATTGATATCGACGAGTTCAAAGTTTTTAACGACAGTCTTGGGCACGCCGCCGGAGATTTGCTGCTCATTCAGGTCGCGCAGCGCCTAAGCGCGACCCTCCGTGGGACAGATACTATTTCACGCTCTTGCATAGCTAACATGCCAGAGCCTCTTGGGGGCGAGAGTACTCTCGCCCGGCCCGGCGGCGACGAGTTCACTTTACTCATCGAGGAGCTTCAAAACCCCAGCGACGCGATTCGCGTGGCCGAGCGCCTTCAGCAAAGGCTTTCCATTCCGTTCGATATAAATGGCCAAGGGATTGTGTTGACGGCAAGCGTTGGTATTGCTTTCGGCGGCAATCTCGGAGCCGAAGCGCAAGATATTCTCGGCGAAGCCGAGATTGCTATGTATCGCGCCAAGAGCACTGGTAAGGGCTGCAGTGAAGTATTCGACCACGCGATGCATGCGGGTGCGATAAAACGTCTACAACTGGAAATCGATTTGCGTAAAGCTCTGGAGTTGGACCAGTTCCGCGTTTACTATCAGCCGATCGTCTCGCTGCTTAACGGTCAGATCATGGGATTCGAGGCGCTCAGTCGCTGGCAGCGTCCTGAAGGTTTGGTGATGCCGGCAGAATTCATTGCCGTTGCGGATGAGACCGGCGTGATCTTACCCATCAATCGTCAATTGCTCTACGATGCTTGCCGGCAAGTTAAGTCATGGCAGGCGGTTTTTAAATCTGACCCGCCACTCACCATCAATCTAAACATTACACCGAAGCAGTTCGCACAGCCTGAACTGGCCGTCCAGATTGGGGAAACATTGCGGGAAACGGGTTTGGACCCCGGCTGTGTCAACCTCGAGATTACTGAAACGATCGCAATGGGAGACGCCGAGAGGTCTGCAATCGTACTGTCCGAGTTGAAAGCGCTCGGCGTTCGCCTGGACATCGATGATTTCGGGACAGGTTATTCTTCTCTCAGCCGCTTGCAGCGCTTTCCCGTAGACGCCTTGAAGGTCGATCGCTCTTTCATCTCACGCATCGACACCGATCCAGCGACTCACGAAATTGTTCGTGTCATCGTCGGGCTCGCTCACGGTCTTCGCCTGAATGTGGTGGCGGAAGGTGTCGAAACACAGGCGCAAGTCGACCTTCTGAGGAGTATGGGTTGCGAGTTGGCTCAAGGGTATCTTTACTCCAAGCCGGTGCCGGCCGACGCAATCGAGATTCTTCTAAAAAACCAATTAAGCCGAAACCCTGGGAAATTGCCAAAGGAAGCTCTTTCATTTCGAATTTGAACTCGCTCCATGCCTGCGCAGGCATGGTCGGCGCGGTCATAACCGGCGCACGCAGAGCAGGTTCCATCATGCCGTCGGCCGGGGAATTGTGAAATACACTCAGTTGTGGCTTCTTGCAATCAGTCCGTTAAGAGGGACTCTTGTCAATTGCTGAAAAGAAATCACAGAGCCCGCAAGGTTGGCGGGCTCCGGCCACACATTTCAAGCTGCCTTTTTCTGCTCCGCCCGCACCTTCGCCCATCTCGCTTTTTGCGCAGCGATCTCCGTTCTCCCAACGCCTGCAGCAGGAGAGGCTGACGCCTTGGTCAAACACAGAATCAAGTCAGACTATTGCCACCGATTGTTTCGCATTCCAGATTCGACAGTGAGTTTAGTCCGTCGGGTTCGAACTCCATTCGGTTGCGTCCCTTGCGCTTGGCTGCGTATAAGGCGGTATCGGCACGGGCCAAAAGTGTATTCCAGTCAGGCGGCATGGTACCGTGAAATCCGACAATTCCAAAACTGGCGGTCGCCCTGATGTTCTTATCGCCAACGCAAATACTCGTATTTTCAAATTGCTTGCTTATCCGCCCGACTGCAGTCTTCATACTTTCCTTGTCGGCATGGGTCATTATTAGGAGAAATTCTTCCCCTCCCAACCGGGCACAGATATCGGACTGGCGAGTGTGGGCTTTTAGAATATCCGCGAAGGTCTTAAGCACAACATCGCCCGCATCGTGTCCGTAAGCATCGTTGACCTTCTTGAAAAAATCCAGGTCAGTCATCACTACCCAAAAAGAAAAGTGATGCCGTGCGGCAGCACTCAGTTGGCGTGAAGCCCAAACATCGACCGCACGGCGGTTTGGCAAACCTGTAAGGGAATCCGTCAACGCCATCTCTTCCAATAAGCGATTCTTTGCCTGGACTTCTCGATGAAGTTCAACGAACCTGCGGCCGACCTCGACCCGCGCGACAAGCTCCCCGGAGTGAAAGGGCTTCGTTAGGTAGTCGTCGGCTCCGGCCGCAAGGCCCTCAACAACTTGAGCTTTGTCGGTATTGCCTGTAAGCAGAATCAGGTGAGAGTGAAAATCCTGGAAGTGGCGACGTATCCGCCTGCATAGTTCCAGTCCGCCGATATCAGGCATATCCCAATCGGTGATAACCACGGCAGGGTGGTGTTCGGCGAACAGATCAAGAGCTGCTCGCCCATTCTTCGCAAACAATAAACTGTACCGCTCCCCAGAAAGGGAATGCTCTACCAGTTTACGATATATAGTCGAATCGTCGACCGCTAGAACGGTCAATTGTCGAGAAGCAGGTTTCATGGTCTCGATCTTATCGCTCACAAGTAGCTTACGTTCTGAACCTTGAGGCATTTAGAGTAGGAGCGCTAAGGTCGGGAAATGCCCGCCGTGCATAACGGAGTTATGAAGTTGTTGTTGATCCCAGAGGCTGCAACAGTCTCTGGGATCTTAATCGCCTTAATCACGGCCGACTCTTATAGATCCTGAGGTCAACTTCTTCCATAAGTGCACGTGGAATGCCACGCGCAAGTGCAGGATCTACTACAGGGTGTTGTCAAACTCTGTCTTGAAATTGGAAATCTGTATCTTTCGTAAACGCATATGGAGGCGGAGAATATAGATCAGTCAGGTCAAGCGATAGACCATTTCATTTGTCCAAAACCCGAGAGAGGCAATTTGGGAACTGCAGGTACCTTGGTTCCGGTCGGCTTCATAGCGCACCGACAGGCTTCTTGATCTGGGTCTTGCCGGTGAGCCAATCATGAAGAATATTCAGATCGACCGGCGGAATGCGAAGGAACTCACACCCGAGGGCGCCATACTCTCGAGTCCACTGAACACGGGCTTGAATATAAATCGTTCTGTCAGCGCTGGGCAGGGGTAAGTGAAAGCACAACACATCGCCGACCGTGAATTCTGCTTTTGTGCTTATCCCTACCCCTCCGTCGCCAATATCGAGAATGGTCGCTTCGGTAGAGCGGCCTCGTTCATCCGTCACTGTGACTTTGCTCATCAATGCATATCTTGTGTGACGGCGGTGGTCATAGAGCATTCTGAAATATGCAGCCTTCAACGATTTCGCTCCCGAGCTGTCTGTGATGGGCTTGGGAAGCACGATATCGGCGCCTCGAACCGTATATTCGCTCGGAGACACCGCAACCACGGTCGGTTTTCGCCACCCGTTAGTCTTCCGGATGCCAGTCAGCAATTCCGCTGAGTCTTCGTCCCAGTCCACAATCACTAAATCGGTGTTGCGGCCCGCGAGTTGATCAAAAGCTCTCGAGGTACTCAAACATACTTTCGTAGAGATAGAGAGGCTATCAAGGAGTTTGTTCATGACACAAACTACCGCGGGGTCCCGAGAGATCAGCAAGCATTCAAATGCCATATCGGACGTCAAGGGTCACCCCTTTGCTTGTCTACATTGAGCACTTCAATTACCAACCATCTCTGGCCGGAAGCTATGGCCTGTAAGTACTTAAACTGACATGAGGAGGGCAAATGTCTAGAATCTGGATTGTGCTCCAGATTCTTGCCGTGGGCTCAAACTCCTGCAGGTTACAGGATAGGCCAGAATTGTTCAGGCGTAGGAACTGTTGCGTCTTACTCGCTTTATGCGCTTTCGCCCCGGCTTTCAAGCTTCATTCTTGAAAGTAGCTGATAGACGGTTGCGCGGCCAACGCCGAGAATCTCCGCCGCACGTGCTTTATTGCCCCCGACTCGCTCCAGCACACGCATGACATGGCGGCGCGAAATTTCTTCAAGGGAAAATAGAGCTTCATCCGTGGGCGATTGTTCACTGGATTGGGTCTGGATTCTGAGGGGCAAGTCTGCCATGTCAAGGAACTTGCCATCCGTCATCATGCAAGCGTTCCCGATCACGCTCTCTAGTTCCCGGATATTTCCCGGCCAAGGATAGGTTGCCATTCGGCTTTGTGCTCTTCTCGTAATGCCGGCGATGGGTTTTTCATACTGTGCTGCAAACTTCTCCACAAAGTATCGCTCGAGAAGCGGCAGGTCCTCCCGTCGGTTGGCGAGCGCCGGTAGCTCAATCTCAACTACCGCCAGCCGGTAATAAAGATCTTCGCGAAACTTGCCCTCACGCACCATAGCTCGCAGGTCGCGATTCGTAGCTGCGATGACCCGCAAATCTATTTTGCGGGGAGAGTTCGAGCCGACTCTTCGAACTTGGTGGTCCTGCAACACTCGGAGCAATTTTGCCTGGGCACCGGGGGAAAGCTCTCCGATTTCGTCGAGGAAAATGGTGCCGCCGTCGGCGCTTTCAAACAGGCCAGCCTTGTCCTGAGTGGCGCCGGTGAAGGCGCCTTTCACATAGCCAAACAATTCGCTCTCTACCAAAGTTTCGACCAAGGCCGAGCAGTTACAAACTACGAAGCGGTCTGCCAGGGCGGGACTAAGAGCGTGCAGGGCCCTCGCTACCAACTCCTTGCCAGTTCCGGTGGCGCCCGTAATGAGAGTGGTTCTAAAATGCGGAGCGACTCGCCGCATTTTTGCGAATACTTCAAGCATGAGCGGGCTGCGGCTGACGATCCCTTCAAATTGACAGGTCTGGACTAATTCCTGCTCGAGACCCAATGTCCTCTGGCGTATCTCTGCTTCTGCAAGAAAGCTCGCTATCCGAACGCGGAGCCTCGGGAGGTCAATCGGGCGCGTCAGGTAATCGCAAGCGCCCCGCTGAATGGCCTCAACCGCAGAATCCGCCGAATAATGGTCCGAAATAAGAATTACGTTGACCGACGGATCGGTTCGAACCATGCGCTCAAGTAGATCCATGAGCACTCCATCTGGCAGGTTCAAATCGAGCACCACGTTTCTGGGTTGAGCCTGCAGAAAGAGTTCGAACCCGGCCTCTGGGTCACTCGCGGTTACGATCTCCAGTCCTTCCGGAGAAAGTGTCTCTAGAATCAAAGACCGGTTTCGTGGATCATCTTCTATTACCAACAGTTTAAACGTGTTGAGCTTATTCATCTGGCCCGGCCCGAGCGAAAGGCTTCCCCACCTTCTTATATGCTTATAAGTTATTATACTGACGAACCATCAATTAGATGCACATGACAACAAAACGCTTATTCTGCGTTCGTCATGATTGGTAACTCCAACCCGATGGTTCGAGGGTTGGGGTATTCGAGGATCGACTTGCTAGCGCCGCGAATAGTGTCTGCACAAAGCCCCCAGTTTGTGAAACGTTAAGAATGTCGCGAGCCAGATAACTAGAGAGTATATGCCGACTACGATACGGCACGGCTCGAAAGCCAGTTCGTTTACGAAAACCGGAAAGTCCCTGTTGCAAACAAGCGCCGATGCGCACTTGGACGGCAAATCGGGTCGGGCGATTGGACATTTTGTTACGAAATCCGAACAAGACCGCGAATATCTTCCGGCAAACCGTCCCTTTCGTTCGGGAGGGATGTTATTGCGAGGGACTAGCGCCGCGAAGCGTCTATTCAGAACACACTATTCCAAAACCAAAGCACATGGAGGCTTCGAAAACTCATTTTCGCCTTCGACAAACAACGGATCGCCAAGATATTAGGGCATTGAGAGGGTTTGGTCGGCAACGTGCCACAGCCTTCGAGTGATCTTATGAAAGAATATGTTCACCTCGACGGCCTTCTCTTCACTCACGATACGCAAGTAGTGTCAGTAATGAATCAGATTCTGGAAACCTTTGCGATCCAGACCGAAGTTTGCAAAGAATTGGACTCGGCTCTGGACGCAGTCACTCATCGCCGGCTGGATGCTGTGATTGTGGATTGGGATGGTGAGTTCGATCCCTCTCGGATCGTGAGGGCTACTCGTAAATCATCTCCGAACAGCAATTCCATTATTGTTGCCATGGTCAACGGCCATACGGAAACCCACGCACTTCTCGTGGGCGCCAACTTCATGATTTACAAGCCGACCGATGCCGAGCAGGCCCGGCGCTGCATGCGGGCAGCGTACGGGACTATGCTGCAAAACCGCAGAAGGGCGGCTCGAGTCCCAGTCGATATTGCAGTAGTGGCAAGGGTGGCGGAGGTTGGAGAAATCCAGGCAAGAATCAGCGACCTCAGCGTGGGTGGGCTAGCTCTGCAGTGTGCCCAGGCTCTGCCAGTCAATCGGGAAATGTTGACGCAATTCTCCCTTCCCGGCAGCACTGGCATGATTCACGCCGCCGGGAAAATTGTGAACGCGAATGACACCGGTCGCGCCGGCGTTCGCTTTTCATTTGTTCCCGAGCAAGATCTCAACCTGCTGGAGAATTGGTTGGCAATCGAACTGGCAAAGCTGGAAAACGCTGAGATGCCAACAGGCGATGTTGCGAATTGAGAATGAAGGCAATATACACAAGCTGAACCCGGTTACACGAAGTAAGCTCCGCAGCAATACTACAAGGGTCAAGGCCTACCCCCCGAGCCGGATCTCCTCCTTCTACATTCTGAAGCCGCTGGGGCTAGTGCGCCTGAATCCGTTGGAGTTCGCACGATGTCTTAGGACAAGACAACATTCCAGAAACCGTCTAATTCGATTGCAACAACCAAACTATTCCTCAAGCTTTTTCAATAGATAAGTCTTTCGTCATCCTCATCTTGGTCGGGTCTATCCGTCAATGTGTAGTCTGGCGTTTGTCGTGCAAGTGCCAACAATAGCTACAGGTCCCTAAATGTAGTCACGGCATCCATGACTGTGTTGCGGAGACATTACCTTCGGACGCAAGACGTTGCGATCGGCGAATCCGATTATTTCGATCTGTAGGGCACCCATTGGACGCGAGGACATAGAATGCGCTCTAGAAACGTCGTCAGCATAGTTTTATTGTTTACCGCAGTGTTATGTTCAGCACAACTCTACGTCCCGGCCGAATCCCCCAGCACTACGAGTCAGGGTCCACGAGCTTACGTGAACTATTCCTCGCCGCTTATCTTTGAGGCAAATCACGGCCAGAGCGACGCACAAGTCAAGTTCCTCACTCGCGGCAAGGGATACAAGGCTTTTCTGACCTCTGGGGCAATGGTCCTTTCTTTGCGCCCAAGCCAAACTGAAAGTGTCCACTCGGCCACCGCGGCGACCGGTTCCCAGCCGCCCGCAGGCACAACATTGCAATTCAAACTGTTGGGCGCATCAAAGAATCCAGCCATTGTCGGTGAAGATCTGCTGCCCGGCAAAGTTAATTATTTTATTGGACGCGATCCCGCCAAGTGGCACACCGGCGTTCCAACCTATTCCAGAATTCGTTACAAGAATGTATATCCCGGCATTGATCTGGTTTATTACGGAAGCCATCAGCAATTGGAGTATGACTTTGCGATTTCCCCAGGGGCAAATCCTGGCCAGATTCAATTTGAGCTCACGGGAGCCGCTCAGACGACGCTCGACGCGGAAGGAAACCTAGTACTTCAGACTAGCAGTGGCGAGGTTCATCTCCAAAGCCCAGTCATCTACCAGGAGTCCGACGGAGTGCGCGTGCGAGTATCGGGCACGTATGTCATGAACGATTCGACGCACATTGCCTTCCATGTTAGTCAATACGATCCGAGCAAGCCCATGGTTATCGATCCCGTACTCGTTTACTCCACCTATCTAGGAGGGAGTGGAGATGACGAGCCCTCAGGCATCGCCGTGGACAACGCAGGCAGCGTCTACGTCGCTGGGTATACCGATTCAACCGATTTTCCACTGGCCGCTCCCGGATCTCTTCCCGCAGGAAATATGCACGTATTTGTTGCCAAACTAGACCCAACCGGTTCGAATCTTGTCTACGCGGATTACATCGGCGGCAATAGTCAGGATTATGGGTATGCACTCGTGCTCGACAGTGCCAACGAAGTGTATGTGACGGGAAGCACCGCGTCGAGCGATTTTCCTGTAGTAAATCCATATCAGGGCACGTATCCCGGAACCTTCAATGGTTTTCTAACCAAGATTTCTGCCGACGGTTCTTCACTGTTGTACTCAACCTATTTCGGGGGAAATGGTTCGGACTTGCCGGCGAGCATCGCGATCGACAGCTTGGGAAGCGTCCTGATTGCTGGCAATACATCGTCCACAAACTTTCCCGTAGCTAATGCCTACCAGGCAACCGCGCAGCCGAACCAGGACGGACTCTTCGGTAACTATGGATTTCTTACGAAATTCAGCCCCGATGGATCTTACCTGGCGTACTCCACCTATTTTGCGGGTAATACAAATGTGGCTTACAACTGCGGAGGCACTCCCTGCTGGACTTCCCCATATAGTGCCATAAATAGCATCGCGGTAGATGCCAACGGAGATGCTTACGCCGCCGGCGTTACAAATACTTATAATTTTCCGACTACGCAATCCGCATATTTGGCGATTGACTCGACTCAACAAACGAATCCCATAGTCGCCTTTGTGGGCAAATTCAGCAGTTCAGGGACCTTGGATTACTCGACATATTTTTATGAATCAAGCGCGGCGCTAACTGAGGCCGACGCCATCGCGGTGGATGCTTCGGGCTCTGCGTATGTCACCGGGATCGCCTTTAGTGATGGCACCTTTCCCGTCACTTCCACCACAATCTGCAACCCAACCATATCTCAATTTGCATGCGACTATGCTTTTGTCACCAAGTTCAATCCTACGGGATCGAACTTGGTATATTCAACTTTCCTAGGCCCAAATAACAACGCCACCCCGCGGGCCATCGCGCTCGACTCTAATAATGACGCCTACGTGTTGTCATCTACATCGAGCAGCTCGTTTGGAATTGTCGACGGGATCGAACCTTACTCGAACGGAAGCGATCTTTTGCTGGTAGAAATCGATCCGCTGGCGAGCACACAACTATTTGCGACTTACCTGGGCGCAAGTGCCGACGAGTTTGCGGCCGGTATCGCTCTCGATTCCAACGGTAACATCTATATTGCCGGTTCAACGGACTCCACCGACCTGCCGACGACTCAAGGGTCATTCCAGAATGTGCTGGGAGGTGGGACTGACGCATTTGTAATGAAGATTGGGCCGAGTTCAGCACCATCTGTATCGTTAAGTCCCAGCTCTTTGCAATACGCCGCGCAGTCGGTGGGCGCGACCAGTACGGCGCAAACGGTTCTCCTTCGCAATATGGGTAGTTCGCCGCTGGCGATTTCGTCGATTACGCCTAACGGAGACTTCGCGGAATCGGACACTTGTGGAACCAGCGTGCCTGCGGCCGGAAGCTGTAGTTTTTCTGTCAGCTTTACTCCCACCAACGCAGGAAGCCGCTCCGGCTCAATCGTGATTCAGGATAACGCCGCGGGAGCGCCTCATGTCATCAACCTGACTGGCGTTGGCAACGGTCCGCTTGCAGTCTTTGCTCCTCAAAGCGTGGCGTTTCCGACGCAATCGCTCGGAACCACGAGCGCCGCCCAAGCCATTACACTCACCAACGGCGGCAACCAAACGTTAGGCATCACCAGCATTCAAGTAACCGGTGACTTCGCCCAGGTCAACAACTGTCCATCCACTTTAGCCGCTAGCTCGAGTTGCACAATCAATGTCACATTCACGCCTACAACCTTCGGAACCCGTACCGGCACTCTGGCGGTCAGTGACAATGGTCAGGGCAGTCCGCAAACTGTGACCCTTACTGGAAGTGGTCCAGCCCCTCCCGCTCCCGTGATTGTATTCGCGCCCGTGAGCCTCGTTTTCTCCGCGCAGCCAGTGAAAACATCGAGCTCCGCGCAATCGGTCATCCTCAGTAACACAGGCGACGCTACACTGAGCCTCAGCGCGATCCAAATCACGGGAGACTTCGCTCAATTCAACAACTGCCCGTCTACCCTGCCGGGGAACTCGAGTTGCACAATCAACGTCACCTTCACGCCCACAGCCTCTGGGACGCGCACTGGCAGCCTCACTGTCAGTGACAATGCCCAGGGCAGCCCGCAAATGGTGAACATCACCGGCGCTGGCGCAGACTTCAACCTCGCTGGTTCTCCAAACAGCGACACGGTCCAACCAGGCTCGGCGGCAAGTTACAAACTGACGGTGTCATCGATCGGCGGATCATTTGCAAGCACTGTGAAGTTGACCTGCAGCGGGCTGCCAGCGCAAGCATCCTGCACCCTGTCGCCCGCCGCTGTGACGCCCGGCGCCAACAACGCGACCTCAGCGCTTTCGATTTCGACCACTGCAACCGTTGCCGAGGCGGTTCCGGGTGGGTCAAGAAGATCTCCGATCTACGCAGTTTGGATTCAATCGCAAGTGATCGGTTTATTTGGAATCCTGCTGATCGCATCGAAGGGCCGGAACAAGAAAGCCCGCTCACGCGTACTTGCTGCTTTCTTGACGGTGGCTTTGATCTTGATGACGGGATGCGCTGGCGGTACCGGTATCGCGCCGAACTCCCCCACTCCTCAAACTGGTACTGCGGCTGGAACCTATACTGTCACGGTCACCGGCACTTCAGGCAATCTGCAGCACTCACTACCCATAACTCTCGTTGTCCAGTAAAACAACCTGCATCGCGCGATGCAATCTGGACTGGAAAAGCTCGTCCGATGAGATTGAAAGACATGACTGGCTAGTTGCACTCAATCATGTTCTGAGTCACCCCTTCCAAGCTGATCAAAGAGTTCGCGACCAACGGAGCACTCCAGAAGCGGCTGTGATGCTTACGTAGATAATAAGCGGCGAAGATGGATCCAGCGCTCTTCGCCGAGGCGACGGCATAAGCGCGCCCAACCGTAGGGTGAGTTCCGTACAGGTAAGCGGACTGAACTTCAATATTGCAGACGCCCTGCTTGTGGGCCAGCCAATTCTGCCGAGCAAACAGCGTGGTATAAGAGTCGGCGAACGTGCTGCCACTGGAGATAATTGCCAGGCTCACGAATTTCTTATCGAATGTATGCGTTTCGGCCGCCTTCTGAACGGAATTCGGCGCGGCGGACGCCACGGCAACTGGAGTCATGGCTGCGTAGATCCGGAGCGAACTGCTGGGAGCTTCGGGCAGTTCGCCCGCCACCGCACTCATAGCCAGAGCTGCCACCATGAATGCGATGACCACGGTTGACTTTAGTAACGTTACCTTGAACTTCGCTGATGCGAAAGGCCGGCTGTCTGTTTGGTTTTTATGATTACGGTAGGTCATGTCCCAAAACTACGCTGGGACCCTATATCGCACAATCGCAAGAACGTAATGGTAAGTAATACCTGCTGGTAATACTGGGTAATTACCCGTTCGGGCCATACCCGGCTCGCGATGACGAGGCGCCAGCGCGATTGATGCCAAGCAACTCTCTCCTTTTCTCCGCTGTCAGTCTCTGCCGAAGCAACTTTCTGAAAGTCCTTGGTAATCCTCGAAGACCTTGACCGGGCATTCCCCACTGAGGGGAAGCGCACCCAAGAGCGCACTGTGAGTTTCCAAACACTCCTGAATTGCCTCGACGGCGTAGGAAGTCACGATGGTGTAATTGTGGTGGCCACGGCGAACGATCCCACTTGCTTGGACGCCGCCATCCTGAAGCGACCCGGCAGATTCGACCGTGTGGTGCAGTTCCGAAATCCTGATGCCACCTTGCGTCGTCAGTACTACCGGCGACTCAGCCCCATTCTAACTGGCGAACACTTTGAGATCGCCATCACGCAGACCGAAGGGTTCTCCTTCGCCCAGTTGCGGCAGACGTACATCATGGGTTCTCAATCCGCATTCGAGAAAGGCAGGGAAATCACGGTCGCCGATATCGTTGAAGCCATCGAGCTTCATGCGGCGGGAGCACAGGATTTAAAAAACATCGATCAGCGCTAGGGGGTTTCGTGAGCAATGCCGAGCGCGCTACCGTCCGCTGAGTGATGTTGCGATTTTGAAAAAATGCGCACACTGAACCCGAGGAACGGTCAGTCGAACGATGGACCTCAGTGGTTTGATACCGAGGGTGATGTGAGCAGCCACGGTCATGCCTCGGGAATTCCCGTTCAAGCTGGGGACATGTTCCCTTCCCGCCGCATTTGTGCAACGATGTTCACCATAGAAATCGGAATGCCCACACTTCTAAATTGCCCCATCTGCGGTAGGCCCTACACGCTCGAAGAGTGCACGGTAGACGAACGCGGACGTGCCGTACATTACCAATGTCTAGCCGACCAGATCGTGCGGCAGGACAATGTGGTGAATCCAAAGCCGAATTAGCCAAAGCATCCCATCCAAATCGCCCTAAGCAGCATCGTAATCCCATATGGTTTCTGGCGTGTCCTAAGGCAAAGGATGCGGGGAGACTGGATGCCAGCAAGGAGCGCATGCAAGGCACGGTAAAATGGTTCAATAACGCAAAAGGATACGGGTTCATCGGACGAGAAGATGGCCCAGACGTTTTTGTTCACTTCAGCGCCATCACGGCTGAGGGATACAAGAGTCTGCAAGAAGGCGACCAAGTTGAATTTGAAATCACCGAAGGCAAGAACGGTCCGCAGGCGGCGAACGTAAAGAAAGTGTAATTTGCGCGAGCGATTACAGGAACTGAATGGCCCAATCGGAGATAGAATCCGCTGCTTGCGGGACGAGAATGCGAGCAACTGTTCCACCTTGCACTACCCTGCCTGTCAGTATGGAGGTTCCAGAGACGTTGGGCATCGCACAGGACAAAATCACGTTGCATGTTCACAATTTTTTCCAGTCGGTCAGCGCCGTCAATTCGTCACAAATTTCCTGCAGTCTCTGAAGCCGACGTTCATGATCTCCCGCTGAGCCCTGCATCTTTTTCCCGCCTGCCATGTACTGCCGATTCGCTTCACTGATTTGAGCGATCTCTTCCCGTAACTTTGCGATGCGGTCTTTGACTGGATTCTGCATCACAATAGGCTAGCACTGCCGCACGGGATTCTTGGTCATAGGCTAAATTTCAATCATTGACTCGGGAGCTGAGCGCCGTCGCCCGCATGCAACATCTAATAGTTCTGGGCAAATAACCCGAAAGGAGTTCCGCATGATCACCCGAATCTGGCATGGCGCGACCCCCGCGACCAAAAGTGACGAGTACCTGAGCCTGATGCGAACCGTCGCTATCCCCGATTACCGGTCGACCCCCGGCAATAACGGGGCTTACGCGCTACGTCGTTTGGATGGCAACACTGCACATTTTCTGATGATCACGTTCTGGGAGTCCGAGGAAGCGATCCGCACCTTTGCCGGAGACGACATCAACGTGGCGAAATACTACGATTTTGACAAGGATTTCCTGATCGAAATGGAACCGTGTTCCGTGCATTACGAGATGTATGACCAATAAAGTAATCGGATTCGACTCTGGTTACGGACGCCGCCCTTGTCGGCGCGAACTTGAGAATCGTGCAGGATCGCTTTGGAATCCGCAAAGGGCTTCACGAACGGCGTTGTTTCGCCTGCCGCAAACGGTTTGCTCCGGTGTTGAAGGTTACGACCTCTACCGACCCATCGTCCCGATGCTTCGCTAGTTCTGCCATCTGGCGGGCGAACTCGGCTTCGGGGATAGGTTCCCAGCCATCTTGCTCCGTTCCAATCCCGTGGAACGTCAGCACATGCCACGAATCAGACCGCACCCATCCTTCGACATTCTCACTCTTCATCGAAATTTGCCGACAGTCCACTTCGAACCAATCGATTGAACTTTGCGGGTCGTAGTAGGAGTTTACGTGTCCCCCACGGGCTTGCTTGTATCCAGCTCTTATCACGGCGTTCTTAATGGGAGCGGTGACATGGTAAAAAGGGTAGCAGTAAGAACAGACCTCCACCCCAAGGTGATCTTCGATCCATCGCTTGGAACCCTCAGCCTCAAGTTTCGGGTCGGTGTCTAAGAATGGATATCGGTGGTGAACGCTGTGCGCACCAATTTCATGTCCTTGCCGATGCATGCTCGTAAAGAATTCAATATCCGCGTCACTCCAGTTGGTTTTTCTCCAGTCGGGATGCGAGTACCCGTCTGTGTGGATCGGATCAGTGTTGGCAACCAAGAAGAACGTAGCGGGAAGACCGTATTTGTCCAGAATCGGAACTGCTCGTTCGAACTGACATCGCAGGCCGTCATCGAAGGTGATAGAGATGCATGCTGGGTTATTGATTGCTCTGGCGCTCATGGATGGTGCAGAATTTAGGCTGCAATGTTAAGGATATCGGGAAGACGAGTCAACAAAATGCGCATGAACCTGCTGGGCTAGTCGTGCTCTTCTCCGTCCTCGATCCACTGCTTGCAGTGATGGCATTTTCGACCGGGCATACAAGATTTTACTGGTGATTATCTCTGAGCACTTCTCTGCCTGCCCGCCTGCATGCAACCTATCGGCCGGTTTCCCATTACCGCATCCTCAGCAAAATCGGCGGTGGGGGCATGGGTGTGGTTTACGAAGCGGAAGACCTCAAACTGGGTCGCCACGTCGCCCTAAAGTTCCTTCCGGATGAACTTGCACACGATTCGCAGGCTCTCAGCGTGTGCGGCAACTATTCTGGTGGATTCGGTCTGGCGTTTCAGGCGTTGGAGTTCCGCTCGGATATCCGAGGCAAAAGGCAGCACGGCAAGAGAATCAATCTGGGTTGTCCTGCCAGAGCGCAGATACCACGTCCCAACTGCTGACAGCCCGATGACGGCGATGCAGGCGACTAGGGCGACCCGGAGCCTGCGACGTTTGAGCCTATGGTCAGGCGTTGCGCCGCTTCCAGCGGGAAGCTAAAGCTGCATCGGCGCTGAACCACCCGAACATCTGCACGATCTACGAGATTGACGAATCCGCTGGGCGAACCTTCATCGCCATGGAACATGCTGGAGGGGCAGACGCTCCGGCACCGGATCGGTGGCAAACCGCTGGAGATCGAGACGGTACTCGATCTGGGCATCCAGATCGCGGATGCCTTAGACGCGGCACACTCCAAAGGAATCATTCACCGGGATATCAAGCCAGCAAACATCTACGTCACGAATCGAGGTCAGGCGAAGATTCTCGACTTCGGGCTGGCGAAGGTCACCGCCAAGCAGGAGAGCATCGCCCTCAGCGCCTCGACCGTCGAGTTGGAGGAGCATCTCACGAGTCCCGGTAGTGCGCTGGGCACTGTCGCCTATATGTCGCCGGAGCAGGTCAAGGGGAAGGAACTCGATGCTCGCACAGACCTGTTCTCGTTCGGGGCGGTGATACTAACGATCCACAGGCTGCGACTGTGACATCGATCACTGTGCTGCGGGGCTCGGGAGCATAACGTAGATATTTCCGGATCAGGCCTTCGTGTGCCGATTCTGGCTCTATAGGTTTCCCCTCACAATCGATGCTCTACAAGACTCTCAGCGCCGCGGTGTATGGCATTGACGCCAATATTATCCAGGTGGAGGTCGACTGCTCCGGCATTAAGACTGACCAGGACCACTTCCACACGGTAGGCTTGCCTGACGCGGCGGTGCGCGAGAGCCGAGACCGGGTCCGTGCCGCGCTGAAAAACTGCGGCTATGATATTCCTCCCACCCACATCACGATCAACCTCGCTCCGGCGGATATTAAGAAGGAGGGCTCCGGCTTCGATTTGCCAATGGCACTGGGCATCGTGGGCGCCTACGGCGGCTTGACGCGAAAGGAGATCGACGACTGTCTCTTCGTAGGTGAGTTGTCGCTGGACGGTGGTGTTCGAGGTATCCGGGGGACCCTGCCGATCGCGCTCGAGGCCCGCAGCCGCAAGATTTCCCGCCTGGTGGTTCCTGAGGCAAATGCCCGCGAGGCCGCCATGGTGGGCGGAGTAGATGTTTATCCAGTGCGTTCGCTGCTGGATGTAATTCACTTCGTGAATTCGGGCAACGGAATCGCTCCCCTAAAAGCCGATGGCGATGCCCTGCTGCGGGAAAATCAGGAATTTCTGGTTGATTTCAAGGATGTGCGCGGGCAGCAAACGGCCAAGCGCGCCATCGAAATCGCCTGCGCTGGAGGCCACAACATATTAATGATTGGACCGCCGGGGTCGGGAAAAACCATGCTGGCCAAGCGTATGCCCACCATCCTGCCGCCGCTCACTTTCGAAGAAGCGCTCGAGACAACCAAGATTCACAGCGTGGCTGGAGTGCTCGACCCGGGCAGCGGCTTGGTCGGCAAACGACCGTATCGCTCGCCGCACCACACGATTTCGGACGCCGGGCTGATTGGCGGCGGCGCAATTCCCCGCCCCGGCGAGGTCTCGCTATCCCACAATGGACTGCTCTTCCTCGATGAGCTTCCCGAGTTCCCCCGGAACGTCCTGGAAGTGCTGCGGCAGCCTCTGGAAGATGGGACGGTTACGATTTCACGTGCGGCCATGTCGCTGATGTTTCCCGCACGCTTCATGCTGGTTGCGGCCATGAATCCCTGCCCCTGCGGTTTCCGCAACGACCGCACCCGCGAGTGCAACTGCACCACACCCATGATCCAGCGCTACATCTCGAAAATCTCAGGCCCGTTGATGGATCGAATTGACATTCACATCGATGTCCCAGCCGTGAATTACAAGGAGATGCGCTCGACCAACGAACCGGAGTGCTCCGGGAAAATTCGAGATCGCGTTATCCGCACCCGCGGAAAACAACTGGAACGCTTCGCTTCGTCGCGCGAAAAAATCTATTGCAACGCTCAGATGTCATCCCGCCACATTCGCACTTTCTGTGAGCTTTCCGCCGATTGTGAACGCTTGCTGGAGCGTGCCATGACTCAGCAGGGGCTGAGCGCCCGGGCTCACGATCGCATCCTGAAAGTCGCGCGCACGATCGCCGATATCGAAGAGAACTCCGCAGATCGAACCCAAACATATCGCCGAAGCCATCCAGTACCGTTCGCTCGACCGCACTTACTGGACTTAGAGCGTCGAGCCTTCGCCCGTCCCTCGCTGGGTTCCAGCCTTTGACTTCCACGATCTCAGCCCCTACTATACGATTGCTTAGGCGCTTCCCGCGTGATCGACCAGACCATCTCCCACTATCGTATTGCCGAGAAATTAGGCGGCGGAGGTATGGGTGTCGTTTATAAGGCGGAAGACACTCAGCTAGGCCGCTTCGTAGCGCTCAAATTTCTTCCCGATGATCTTGCGGAAGACTCTCAGGCGCTGGAACGTTTTCGACGAGAGGCGCGGGCTGCCTCTGCCCTGAACCATCCCAACATCTGCACGATATATGAAATCGGCAAGCACAATGCCCAGTCTTTCATCGCAATGGAGTTTCTGGATGGGCTAACCCTGAAACACCGGATTACTCACCGTCCGCTCGAGATTGGACTCCTTCTTAGTCTGGCGATTGAAATTACTGACGCACTCGATGCTGCCCATTCCAAGGGTATTGTCCATCGTGACATCAAGCCGGCGAACATATTTGTAACCGAGCGTGGCCGCGCCAAAATTCTCGACTTCGGACTGGCGAAAGTGATATGGGACCACAAGATTGAAGCGGAAGCTACTGCTGGACCTACGGTCGTTCGTCCCGAACAGTTGACCTCACCCGGCTCTGCGCTGGGAACTGTCGCGTATATGAGCCCGGAGCAGGCGCTCGGCGAAGAACTGGACGCGCGCTCTGACCTCTTCTCTTTCGGTGTGGTGCTCTATGAGATGGCTACCAGCCATCTGCCATTCGAAGGCAACACATCCGCGGCGATCTTCAACGCAATTCTGAATAAGCCTCCAATTGCCCCGGTGCAGCTCAACGCCGAACTTCCGCCGGAACTGGAACGCATCATTAACAAAGCCTTGGAGAAGGATCGCGATCTGCGCTACCAGAGTGCGGCCGAAATGCGGGCCGATCTTAAGCGACTGCAGCGCGACTGGCATCCATCCTCGCGGCAAATGGCCGCTGCAAGAGATGCGGATGCTTCGCCAGTTCCGGTTCCGGCCCCAACGTCACAAATCTCTGCTAAGGCTGCGCCGAGCCGGACTGGCATCCCTTTGCTGGCCGGCACAGCGATCGTCATGCTGATCGCCGGAGCTGTGGCAGGATTACTGATTGGCACCAGAACCGCCTCTGGACCCGTTCCTACTTTTCATGAGCTCACCTTCCGTCGCGGAGCTCTGACCGCTGCGCGCTTTGCCCCTGATCCACGCTCCGCCATTTACAGCGCTTCGTGGGAAGGAAATCCGCAGGCGGTTTATATAAGTTCGCCGAATTCCACTGAGTCGCGCGACCTCGGGCTTCCGCAAACCGAAGTGCTGGCGGTTTCCTCCGCCGGACAAATGGCCGTTCTGCACCACTTCCGCGTCGCCGACAATGCATTCACCTATGTAGGAACGCTGGCGCAGCTCTCGGTGGGTGCAGACGCGCCGCGTGATCTGCTGGATAATGTCGAGGCGGCGGCGTGGACTCCGGACGGCACGGCCCTCGCGGTAGTTCACTCAGCGGGCGGGAAGGACCGTCTCGAATATCCCATCGGAAAGGTTCTGTATGAAACAACCGGCTGGGTCAGCGATCCTCGCTTCTCTCCTAAGGGCGACCACATCGCCTTCATTGACCATCCACTCTTGGGCGATGATGGTGGAGTCGTCAGCACGATTGATCTGAATGGCAAGAAGTCTGACCTCACCGAGCGCTGGGCCAGCGCCATCGGTTTGGCGTGGAGCCCTTCCGGCGACGAGGTTTGGTTTACTGCCACCGCTACCGGGTTCAGCCGTTCCCTGCGTGGCGTTACGCTCTCCGGGAAAACCCGCGAATTGCTCACCGCTCCCGGAACGCTTACCTTGCACGACACCGGCGCTGGCGGGCGCGCACTTATTTCGCGTGACGCCTTGCGCGCTGGCGCAGTTGGCCTGGTTCCCGGCGAAACCAAGGAGCGCGATCTCAGTTGGCAGGATTGGACTGTGCCTTCTTCGCTTTCCCAGGATGGAAAGATTCTCCTGTTTACGGAGGCCGGGGAAGCCGGGGGCGGAGATTACGCAGTTTTTGTTCGTGAGACCGGGGGCACCTCTGCGGTCCGATTGGGCGAGGGTAGCTCGCGCGCGCTTTCGCCCGATGGCAAATGGGCGCTGGTGCAAAGGCAGAACATGTCCCCGCCCGATTTCGTACTGCTGCCAACTGGAGTAGGCCAGCAACGCGCGCTGCCAACCGGAAATATTATTCCCCGCGATGGCAGGTTCCTGCCCGATTCCAAGCGGCTCTTGTTCGAGGGGCACGAAGACGGCCATGGCTCCCGGCTCTTTATCATGAATCTGGATGGCGGTCAGCCGCACGCCATCACTCCGGAAGGATTTCGTTTGCGCGGTGCAGCGCTCTCTCCGGACGGCAAATTCATTGTTGCGATCGGCAGTGACGGCCTTTATCAGCTGCCCTTGGATGGAGGTCAGCCGCAATTGATTCCCGGCTCGGGGCCGGGTGATCTGCCGTTGCACTGGGAGAATGAGGATCAAATTCTGCTGATCGGAAACCGCGGCGAAACCTCCTGCCCGACATTTCGCTTGGATCTCAAGTCCGGAAGCCGCACCCCTTGGAGATCCTTCAGCCCAGTGGACACCGCTGGAGTAGTGGCATCCTCCTGTCCCTTAATGAGCGCCGATGAGCAACACTACGTCTTCGGCTATACCCGCAGTCTTTCGGATTTGTTTCTGGTGGAGCACCTGAAGTAGGTTAACAATTAGCTCGCCGAGAAGTTAGCCCACCTCATCCTCGGTAACTCCTCGGTCGTGTCATTGACCCCATCCCGCCAACATGTTATAAATGCCCGTTTTGCACTCGTACGTTTGGAGCAGAGTTCTAATATGCTTTGAGCGTGCCGGGCGCAAAATCCGACGCGGCCAAGCTCCAACACTCCGTTGTAGGTTTGCGGTGGAAGCGTGTTCGGAACTCCGGCGATGGTCTCCGAAGCTGCACAGGGCGTGCTCGGAGGGGAATATCTAGCCGGAAGGCAGTGCCTTAACACGTTTATAAATTCCTAACAACCGACCATTGTGGAGGACTCATTATGCGCACCTGGCTCGCCAATGCTGCGTTCCAAGCACGCCGCGTGCTATCTGGCTTTCTGAAAACATCTTTTGCTGTAGCTTCGCTGCTTGCCGTGAGCGCTGGCTCGGCGCTGGCTCAACCTGCGGGCGAAACCGCCAATGGCGGGGAAGCCTCGCTGAAACTTCCTGATCTTTCCTCGGTGAGCTTCCTGAATGGCGCCATCGACGGCCACAAGCTGCTGATGATCGGCATCCTGTTCTGCATCTTTCGGGCTTGGCTTTGGCATGGTCATTTATATGCGGCTCAAGAATTTGCCGGTACACCGAGCCATGCGCGAGATCTCGGAACTGATTTACGAAACCTGCAAGACGTATCTGGTCACCCAAGGCAAGTTCATTCTGTTGTTGTGGGCTTTTATTGCGGTCGTCATCCTGCTTTATTTCGGCCTGCTGGAGCACATGGAAGCCGCTCGCGTTGCCATCATTCTGGCTTTCAGTTTGATTGGCATCGCCGGAAGTTACGGTGTGGCCTGGTTTGGCATTCGTGTGAACACGTTCGCTAACTCGCGGACCGCTTTCGCATCTCTGCCCGGAAAGCCGTTTCCGGTTTACCAAATTCCGCTGGAAGCCGGCATGAGCATTGGCATGATGTTGATCAGTGTGGAGTTCCTGATCATGCTGATCATTCTTCTCTTCATTCCCGGCGATTACGCGGGTCCATGCTTCATCGGATTCGCCATCGGCGAATCTCTGGGCGCAGCCGCGCTGCGTATCGCCGGCGGCATCTTCACCAAGATCGCCGACATTGGCTCTGACCTGATGAAGATCGTCTTCAAGATCAAAGAAGACGATGCCCGCAACCCCGGCGTCATCGCGGATTGCACCGGCGACAACGCCGGCGATTCCGTCGGACCTTCGGCCGATGGCTTCGAGACTTACGGCGTGACCGGCGTGGCGCTGATCACCTTTATTCTGCTCGGCGTGAAAAATCCCACGGTGCAGGTTCAGTTGCTGGTGTGGATTTTCGTGATGCGCGTGATGATGCTGGTGTCCAGCTCGCTGTCGTATTTTTTGAACGCAATCATTGCCAAGGCGCGCTTCGGCAAAGCGGACGAAATGAATTTTGAAACTCCGCTCACTTCCCTCGTGTGGCTGACATCAATTGTCTCGATTGCCCTAACCTTCCTGGTTTCGTACTACATCATTCCGGAGCTTGGCGGCGACGTTTCGCAGTGGTGGAAACTGGCGGTCATCATTTCCTGCGGAACGCTGGCCGGGGCGCTGATTCCCGAGCTGGTGAAATCCTTTACATCGACTGAGTCGCGTCACGTAAGAGAAGTAGTGACGTCGGCTGAAGAAGGCGGAGCTTCACTGGGAATTCTCTCCGGATTCGTCGCCGGAAATTTCTCCGGGTATTACCTCGGCCTGTCGATGGTGCTGCTGATGGCCATCGGCTTTTACTTCAGCACGATGGGCCTAGCCGCAGCCGCAACCATGTTGGCACCGGCGGTATTCGCCTTCGGACTTGTCGCTTTCGGATTCCTCGGCATGGGTCCAGTCACCATCGCAGTGGATTCCTACGGTCCGGTCACCGACAATGCGCAATCGGTCTACGAACTTTCCTTGATCGAGCAGGTTCCGAACGTCGAGGCGGAAGTCAGAAAAGATTTCAACATGGCGGTGAACTTCGAGCGCGCCAAACACCTGCTCGAAGCCAATGACGGCGCGGGTAACACATTTAAAGCCACGGCCAAGCCGGTGCTGATCGGCACGGCGGTGGTGGGCGCGACTACCATGATTTTCTCCATCATCATGGCGCTCACCAGCGGCCTCACCGCCGATGTGGATAAACTCTCGCTGCTGCATGCTCCATTCTTCCTTGGATTAATCACCGGAGGCGCCATGATTTACTGGTTCACCGGCGCATCCACTCAAGCCGTGACCACCGGCGCATACCGCGCCGTGGAATACATCAAAGCCAACATCAAACTGGAGGGTGTGGAGAAAGCTTCGGTTGCCGACAGCAAAGCGGTAGTCGCCATCTGCACAAAGTATGCGCAGAAGGGTATGTTGAATATCTTCATTGCCGTATTCTTCGGCACGCTGGCATTCGCGTTTGTCGAGCCGTTCTTCTTCGTCGGATATCTAATCTCGATCGCCATCTTCGGCTTGTACCAGGCAATCTTCATGGCCAACGCGGGCGCGGCATGGGATAACGCCAAGAAGATCGTGGAAGTCGAAATGAAGCAGAAAGGAACACCGCTGCACGATGCGACCGTGATCGGCGATACCGTCGGCGATCCGTTCAAGGACACTTCCTCCGTCGCCCTGAATCCGGTTATTAAATTCACCACGCTGTTTGGATTATTGGCGGTCGAACTGGCAGTCACGCTTACGCACGATCAAGGCGCGACGGTCACGAATGTACTGGCGTTAGCATTCTTCGCCGTGTCGTTCTTCTTCGTATACCGCTCGTTCTACGGCATGAGAATTCGGACGGGGAAATAAAACTACTTCTCGAACTGCTGTCGCAGAAGGGCAAAATCACTTATCGATTTTGCCCTTCAACTCTTCCATCACACTTTGTATCAGCTCTTTCGCGTCGGTCAGGCTCTTCATGATGATCTGAATATCCATCACTGGTTTGCCCGGCCAGCGCTGGCTTTGGCAGTAAACCCCGTGTTGGCCGACGAGCGCCATGGCATCGGTGATCGTGTCCATGGTGACCGCCAGTCGCCCCCGGGGAACGCCCATCATGGTTTCGTAGTGTTCCAATTCATCGCGCTTCTCATCGAATACCGGCATGGAGCGATTGTAACCGCTCGGGGGAATGCGTCATAATCGTTCCGCTGCTGACGTTGTTGCTTGTCCCGCGTCTAATGTTTGGCCACTAAGCGAAATCACTCACAGGAGAGACCATGCAAAAACGACTTGTAGTTCTCAGCACTATTAGCCATCGCGTTCACGACCGTGGCGATGGCGCAGATGGGTGAAGGCAAAGCTAAGCCCAGCCCCGCGGCCTCAGCTAGGTGCGATCTTGGCGGCGGAAAAAGCATCAAGACCGATTACTCCAGCCCGCGCATGCGAGGACGAAAGATTTATGGCGATCTCGTGCCTTTCGGCAAAGTCTGGCGCACCGGCGCAAATGAGGCTACGACTTTCGTCCCCAGCACCGACGTTGAGGTTGGCGGAAAAAATATTCCCGCCGGCAGTTACACCATCTTCACCGTGCCCACCGCCGACGAATGGACATTGATCATCAACAAGAAGACCGGTGAGTGGGGCATTCCCTACAAGTATGAAAGCGATGAACTAGCGCGCGTGCCGATGAAGGTGAGCAAACTACCGTCACCCGTGGAGGATTTCACGATTTCCTACGTCAAGTCGGGAAATGGCTGCACAATGCAGATTGACTGGGAGACAACGCGGGCGTCGGTGGATATTTCAGCGAAGTGAGTTTGCGGCGCTGAAATTGTTGATTTTTGATTGCTGATTGTTGATTGGAAATCGAATCAGTTCGGAGTTCAATCAACAATCAAAAATCATCAATCAACAATTAAACCGGGGGCTTCCATCGCAGCACCGGCTTTCGGGCTGCCGCGGTCTCGTCGAGCCGTGAAACCCTCGTGGAGTGGGGCGCGTCAAGCACCGTTTGGGGATTTTCTTCTACTTCTTCGGCAATCGATTTCATTGCGTCGATGAATAAATCCATCTCTTCTACTGACTCACTCTCGGTGGGCTCGATCATCAGCGCGCCGGGAACGATCAACGGAAACGCCGTCGTGTAAGGATGGAAACCGTAATCGATCAGGCGCTTGGCAATGTCCATAGTGCGCACGCCTTTTTTAGCCTGGAGCCGGTCGCTGAAAACAACTTCGTGCATGGTCGGAGTGGAATACGGAAGCTCGTAAGTTCCCTCGAGGCCCTTGCGAATGTAGTTGGCGTTCAGCACCGCATCTTCCGTGGTTTGGCGCAAGCCATCAGGGCCATTCGCCTGTATGTAAGCGAGGGCGCGAACGAACATTCCAAAGTTTCCGTAAAACGCCCGCACCCGTCCAACGGATTGCGGACGATTGTATTCAAAGCCTAGTTCGCCATCGGATCTTGTAATCAGCACCGGTGTGGGAAGGAACGGCTCGAGTTTCTTTTTGATTGCCACGGGTCCGGATCCCGGGCCCCCACCGCCGTGCGGAGTGGAAAAAGTTTTGTGCAGATTAAGGTGCATTACGTCCACGCCGAAATCGCCGGGGCGAACTTTGCCGACCAGCGCGTTCATGTTTGCGCCATCCATATAGAGAAGGCCGCCTTTGGCGTGAAGGATCTCGGCTATTTTGTGAATCTCCTGCTCAAATACGCCAAGAGTATTCGGATTTGTGAGCATGAGCGCGGCCACATCTTCATTCATCTGCGCTTCCAGGGCCCCGATGTCGACCATGCCGCGCGAATCCGATTTTAAGTTTTCGACCGAGTAGTCGACCATGGCGGCCGTCGCGGGATTGGTTCCATGGGCGGAATCTGGTATCAGAATTTTTTTGCGCGGTCGTCCTTGGGAATGGTGGTAAGCGCGCACCATGAGCAGGCCAGTCATCTCGCCATGCGCTCCGGCGGCGGGCTGCATTGTGATCGCATCCATACCGGTGATCTCGATCAGACACTCGCTCAAGGTCTTCAGGATCTGCAATGCGCCCTGCGAAATTATTTCCGGCTGGTAGGGATGGCCATTTGCGATTCCTTCGACCCGCGCCACGGCCTCGTTCACGCGTGGGTTGTACTTCATGGTGCAGGATCCCAGAGGATACATGCCGAGATCGATGGCATAATTCCATGTCGAAAGCCGGGTAAAGTGGCGAATGATTTCAATCTCGCTCACTTCCGGCATGTTGCCCAGATCTTTTCTCTCCGAAGAACCGAGGAGCTTCGACGTATCCACTTCGGGAACGTCCAGTGGCGGCAGCTTCCAAGCGGCTTTCCCCGCCGACGATTTCTCGAAGATCAAGCCTTCGTTCTGATTCACGTGGCGGGTGGCTTTGCGGATCCTGTTCTTCATCGCGCCACCTCTTCCACTGTGGCTTCTTCTTTGGCGGAGCGCGCCACAGCTTCTGGTTTTGCGATTACCTCCGCTGCTTTGTCGATGATGTTGCGCGTGGTTAATTCGGTGCAGCACCAGAGCGCCGCGTTCCCGAATTCGGGATAAAACTTTTTCAGGGGCAAGCCACCGACGATCTTTTGTTCCAGCAGTCGCGCATTTATGGAATGCGGATCCTCGCTGGTTTCAAGCACAAACTCGTTGAAGCGCGGCGCGCCGCCAAACAGAATCTTGCCATGCCTCGCCAACTGCCCAGCCGCATATGCCGCTTTTGCCAGATTCTGCTTGGCCAGTTCTCTCAATCCAACTTTTCCGTAGACTGTCATGAAGATGTTGACCATCAGGGCGACCAAGGCCTGGTTGGTGCAAATATTCGACGTCGCCTTCTCGCGCCGGATGTGCTGTTCGCGAGTCGCAAGTGTGAGGACAAACCCGCGCCGGCCCTGCTTGTCGACGGTCTGACCAACCAGACGACCCGGCATCTGCCTTACGAACTTTTCCCGCGTGGCAATCACGCCGCAATAAGGTCCACCGAATCCGAGCGGCACTCCAAACGATTGCGCCTCCATGGCGATAACATCCGCTTCGTGCGGCGGCTCCACAATTCCCAAAGAGACCGCCTCGGCAATCGAGACTACAAGCATTGCGCCGTTTTTATGTGCGATCTCGGCGATGGCAGCTACATCTTCAATCGTGCCAAAGAAGTTCGGAGATTGAATCAGGACGCAAGCCGTATCGGAGGAAATGGATTTCTGCAACTCAGCAAGGTCTAAGCGCGCGTCATCGCCGAAACCGGCCACGGACAGCGGCATTCCCTGATGGGTTGCGTAAGTGGCAAGCACTTCGCGGTATTCGGGATGCAGACTGCGTGCTAGGACTACCGATCTGCGTCCTGTAAGCCGAACCGCCATCATCACAGCTTCGGCGGCGGCGGTTGAACCGTCATACATCGAAGCATTAGCCACCTCCATGCCGGTGAGTTCACAGATCATGGTTTGAAATTCGAAAATCGATTGCAGGGTTCCCTGGGAAATCTCCGCCTGATACGGCGTATACGCGGTGAGAAATTCGCCGCGCGAGATCAGCGAGTCAATAATTACGGGTCGGTAATGGGCGTAGGCCCCCGCCCCCAGAAAGCTGGTATGGCCTTCACCGTTTTCTTTTGAGCGTTGGCGGAAATAATCGACGATTTCGGATTCCGCCATTTGCCGCGGCACTTTGAGGTCACGGTTCAGACGGTATTCTGCTGGAATCGGCGCGAATAGCTCGTCGACCGAGCGCAGGCCGATCGCCTTCAGCATAGCCTCGCGGTCGGCAGGAGATTTCGGTAAATAGCGCATAGGAAGTTGATTAGATGTTGCTCGATGTCAATTCGATTGTGGAACCCGAGCGGTACCGCACGGCGTGTCGGAAATCATTTTCGATTGCCAATTGCCAATTTCCGATTGAAACCCTGTCACTCTCACCCTGATCTATTCGGCAATTGGAAATCGAAAATCGGCAATGACTCAATGTCCGCCTTCCTCAGCCACGAACTTCTCGTAATCCGCAGAAGAGAGCAACGCGTCCAGTTCGCCCGGATTTTTTAGCGTGATCTTCATCATCCACGAACCGTGCGGATCTTTGTTCACATTCTCCGGCGAAGTGGCGAGACTATCGTTCGTCTCGGTGACTGTGCCGGAAGCCGGGGAATACAAGTCCGATACCGCTTTCACCGATTCAACAGAACCGAATGTTTTGCCAGCAGTAAGTTCCGCGCCCACCTTCGGCAACTCGACGAAGACGATATCGCCCAACTCCTCCTGCGCGTGATCGGTGATTCCGACCGAACCGGTAGTTCCATTCACCTGAATCCATTCGTGCTGTTTCGTATACTTGCGATCTGATGGATATGCCATGATGGCTTGTAGCTTCCCTCCGTGCGACTGAGTTCCCTTGCTTGGTTAAGCCTTTTTTGGTTTTTTGTAAAACGGCGTTGGCACAACCTGCGCGGCTACACCCTGCCCGCGAATTTCGACTTTCAGCGGCGTGCCTAGCGCCGCGAATGCAGGCGGCACGTAGGCCAGCGCGATGTTCTTCTTCAGAAAAGGTGCCGGAGATCCGCTAGTCACGTAGCCGATCTCGCGCCCGCTGCCGTCACTATTCAGCACTTTGTGTCCGTCCCGCGCGATGCCGCGCTCGGTCATCTCCAGGCCGACCAGCGTGCGCTTCAAGCCTTCTGCCTTTGCTTTCTCCAGCGCGGCGCGGCCGATAAAATCGGGCTTCTCCATCTTGCAGAAGCGGTCGAGGCCTGCCTCCCAAACGTTAATCGTATCGGAAATCTCATGACCGTAAAGGGGGAGTTTGCCTTCGAGGCGAAGCGTGTTGCGCGCGCCGAGCCCGCAAGGGACAATCCCAAATTCCTTGCCTGCGCTTAGAATTTCATTCCATACTCGCTCGCTAGTGGCTTCGTCCGCGGGAACATAAATTTCGAAACCATCTTCAGCTGTATATCCCGTACGGGCAATCAGGATATTCTTCAGTCCGCAGACCGAACCGCGTGTGATCCAGTAAAACCTCACTGCGCTTAAATCCGCATCCGTCAGCTTCTGCAGAACGTTTACGCCCTTCGGTCCTTGAATCGCAATCTGCGTAAAGTCGTCCGACAGATTTTCCACCGCGCAATCGAACTGTCGCGTGTTGTCACGCACCCAGTTGAAATCTTTCTCGCGCGTACCCGCATTGATCACCAGCAGATATTCATCTTCGCCGAGCCGGTGCACGATCACATCATCAACGAACGTCCCTTGCGGATAGAGCAAAGCCGAATATTGCGCTTGGCCCACAGCCAGACGCGAGGCGTCGTTCATCGAGATATGCTGCACTGCGGCCAGCGCCTGCGGGCCTGCAAGGCGGATGTCGCCCATGTGGCTGACGTCGAAGATGCCAACGCCGGTGCGCACCGCCATGTGCTCGTTGATGACTCCGCAGCCCATCGCCGCCGGATATTCGACCGGCATGTCCCAGCCGTTGAAGTCGACCATCTTTGCCCCCATCTGGCGATGGACAGCATTCAGAGCGGTCTTGCGGATGGCTGGCGTGGTACCGGCTGGCATAGATTCAACAGAAGACAATCGAAACCTCGGGGCACGTGGGCTGATCCGCGGAAAAGCTGACTGATTACCGTATCACGTGGTTTTTCGGCGGGTCAAACGGAAGGGCTTAACCACAGGGGACACAGAGAGCACAGGGCAGAGCGTGACATCTTTTACCTTCCGAACTGCACGGTGATATGCGCTCCCGCGGCCACGTGTGAGCCGGCGGGTGGAGACTGCTCGCGGCCCACGCCGCTGCCTACGGCTTCCAGTTCGAGACCAGCATCCTCAGCAGATTCCACAGCACCGCGGACGGTTTTTCCTACGAAGGATGGGACTTCGATTCCACCCTGCTCGATGTCCAGGACAACGGTTCCAGTAGTTGGAGTTTTCGTCGCTGCCGCGGGGTCGTCGGCGGAGCGTGCGTTTGCGGGTAGTTGATCGGAAGGTGCTGGCGATGAGTCATTCTGCCGCATTGCTGCCTGGACGACTTGTCCGTCGCCGCCGGCAATCGCGGGCGAGGGCGCCCGCGCCACACTTGTCCTGCCAACCGCGGGTTCTGGAACAGATCCGTTTACATCCGCCGTCTCCAGCGGCTCGCCGGGATGATCTGGAGTTCCTTCCTCCAGGTCTTTATCTTTCGTCTTTGACTTGCGCCAGCAGTAACTGATGGTTGGGTGCCAGCGGCAAATCGTGCGGCGTGTGCAGATACTCGAGCACCTGCTGGGTCACGCGGCGGAACACGGGCGCTGAAACTTGCCCGCCCTGGTGCAGACCTACAGCGGAATCCAGAATCACAGCTACGACAATCTGCGGATTGTTTACCGGCGCGAATCCCGCGAATGAACCAACGTACTTGGTCTTCGAATACGCGCCCGTGGCCGGATCCACTTTTTGCGCCGTGCCCGTCTTTCCGGCCGATGTGTAGCCTTCCAGAATTGCCTTGCGGCCGGTCCCTTCGAGCACGACTTTCTGCATCATCGACCGCATCTCGGCCGCGGTGTAACTCGAAATTACGCGCCGCGAGGTTCCGGGATGAAACGCCACCGTCTGCGGTGAGTTTTTTCCCGGTGAAGTTTGCGGGTCGAGCGTTCCAGCGACGATGCGCGGTGCGATCCAAACGCCGTCGTTGGCGAAGGTGGAAATCAAAGCCGAAAGCTGGACGGCCGAGATGCCAATTTCCTGTCCCATGGAAATCGCCGCGATGGAAACTTTCGACCAGCGGCTAACCGGCTTGGTCAGGCCGCGGGTTTCGCCGGGTAATTCGATTCCCGTCTGTTGTCCGAATCCGTAGGCACGGATGTATTTGTAGAATCTATCTTCGCCGAGACGAAGCGCAATTTTGATCGCGCCCACATCGCTCGATTCTGCCAATACACCCCACACCGGCAGCAAGCCATGCGGCCTGGAGTCGCGAATACGCATGCCGTTGTAGACGATGGATCCCATCTGGCAGTCAAAAATTTCGTCCGGATTTGTGAGCTTCTCTTCCAGCGCCGCAGAAATTGTTACCAGCTTGAAGGTCGATCCCGGCTCGTAAATGTAACTCACCGCGCGGTTGGTCAGCGCGCCGGGTGTGATCTGCTTGCGCAGATTTGGATTGAACGTAGGCCGATTCGCAAGCGCCAGAATTTCTCCGGTATGCGGGTTTTCAACAATCACGGTGCCGGCAATCGCCTGCGTGTCGTGAATCGCCTGGTCCAACTCTTTCTCGGCGATGTATTGAATGTTTTTGTCAATGGTAAGAACGACATTTTCGCCGGGCTCCGGCTGTTTTTCTACGTCGGAGAACCACTGGCGACGGGCATCGACGGAGATAAACATCTTTCCGCCGTGGCCGCGCAATTCGTCGTCGAATTCATGCTCGATGCCGCTCTGGCCGGCATCTTCCATTCCGACAGTCCCTACTACTTGCGCCGCCAGATCACGCGCCGGATAAAAACGTTTTGGTTCTTTTTGAAAATGGATGCCTTGCAGGTTCAGCGACTTGATACGCTCGATGGTTTCATCGTCCGCTTTCCGCGCCACCCAGCAGAATGTTTTGTGACTGCGGCAATCGGCTAGCACAACATTGTGGTCTTCGCCGGTAATGCGGGTAATCAGAGAAACAGCGGTCGGAAGGTCTTTCACTTCGGAGGGAACAGCGAATGCAGAATCCACGAGCACGGACATCGCCAGTTCGTGACCCGCGCGGTCATAGATAACTCCGCGTTTGGCGGAGAGTGGAATCTCGCGCTGCTGCTGATGTTCGGCTTGCTTCACGAAACTGCCGTATTGGAAGACTTGCAGGTAGACGAGCCGGATGCAGATCAGAATGCACCAGAACAGAAGCATTCCGCCCAGCAGGTAGAGGCGAGAGTTCTTGCCGAGTTGGGAGTTACCTGCACTCATAATCGCTGCTCTCAAGCTTTGTCCGGAGTGAGAAAAATCTTTGGTAGAACCGTCCTTAGACAGACATGGCGGACCACCGTTCCGGCGGACCGCCAATAAATTCGTGTGGGGACAGCCGCTTTCGGCTGTCCGCCGAGCAAGGCTCGGCTCTTGGCCTATGCGCGCTACTGCCTCGCCAGCACCGTGATCGGGGCCGCACTCGCCATCACCGGACCGTTGCTTTGCTCCAGTGCAGGACCATCCATTCGGATCACCTGCCCCGGTTCTGGCGGCACCAAGCCCATACGCCGCGCCATCACATCAATGCGTTCGGGATCGCGCAAGCTAGCATCTTCCAGGCGTAGTGCGCGGTTCATCTCCGTCAGATTGCTGAGCTCGCGCTTGGATGATTCGATCTGATAGCCGTATTCAATTGCGCGAAAGTGTTGCCAGGCGTAGGTGAACACCAGCAGGAACAGAAGCGCGAGGGCGGTGCCAAATTGCTTCATCTCGCGATTGTGTCCCGGATCTTCGGCTTTCACCAAACGCGAATTGTCGATCGCCTTGGCGAAGTAAATCTCGGGCGTGCCGGTGAAAAATGTATTTCGCCGCGCCGCCGGGACTGCCATCCGCATTGCCGCTGCCGTTGCCATTAGGCTGCTCCCGCAAAGATGGATTCTGTCTGCTGCGAACTGGGTAAATCGAAAAGCCGCCGCAGGTCCATTTCTTCCGACACGCGTTCCTCGGACATGCGCTTCTGTTGAGCGCGTTGTTCCGCGCGTTCCACCACCGCCATCAAATCCGTGATCAAAGTTCCTGTGTACATCCCGCACCTTCCAACTCGAATTCCTACCCAGAACCTGGCCTCGAACCGGAAGCCTTTCCACATCGGCGGATCTTTGTCCGCCTTTTTCAGAACCTGTTTCACTAGAATCTGAACGCCCGGCACGCCATTACAGCTGTGCCGGGGACTCCGGCAGGTTTTCCGGAATCTAAACTTTTTCCGCCGCCCGCAATTTTGCGCTGCGCGACCGCGGATTACGATCTTGCTCTTCTTCGGATGCAGTCACCGGTTTTTTGGTCAACACCCCGAAGTACTTGTCCTCAATTCCACCCTCGCGGAAGGCATCCTTTACGATGCGATCTTCCAACGAGTGAAAACTAATCACCACTATGCGTCCTCCTGGCTTCAGAATCCGCGGCGCCGCTTTCAGCAGCGCCTTCAGATCGTCCAGTTCGCGGTTTACGAAGATTCGGAGAGCTTGAAAGGTTCGCGTCGCGGGATGAATTCTGCGTTCAGCCTGGTTCATTGGCCGGGCCGCGGCTGATATGACATCCGCTAAATGTGCGGTAGATCGTATCGGCCGCGACCGGACAATGGCTCTGGCGATTCTCCGCGACCTCCTTTCCTCTCCGAATTCGTAAATCACATCGGCAAGCTCGCGCTCGTCGAGGTGGTTTACCACTTGTTCGGCGGTATGCTCCGACCGCGGGTCCATCCGCATGTCGAGCGGTCCATCCGCCTGAAAACTAAATCCGCGCGCCGCATCTTGCAGTTGCAAACTGCTTACGCCGATGTCGGCCAGGATGCCGTCGGCAAAATTCTTGCCGAACCGCTCTCCGACTTCGGCGAACGAGCATTGCAACAGCGTTACCTTTGGAAAATCTTCCCCGGTCAGCTTTGCTTGCGCGATTCCGAGCGCCGCTGGATCTTTATCGAGCCCAATCAAATGTCCCAGTGCGCCGAGGCGTTTTGCGATTTCGTAACTGTGTCCGCCCAGGCCCACCGTGGCGTCGATATAGGTCCCGCCACGCCGCACGTTTAAAAAGTCGATCGCTTCTTTTAAAAGAACCGGAACATGGCTCGCTTCCCTTCCACCACCATGCCCAACCCCCTGAGGGGTGTCTGTTGAACCCTCGCCCACTAGATGCCCAATTCGTCGAGCGTCTTCTCATCGTCAGGCGTAAACTTTTCTTCCCGAACTTTCTGCTGGTAGGCTTCGATGTTGCGGACTTCCAAGTAAGTTTGATACCCGCTCACCGCAACCTCGCCTTTGATGCGCGCCGCCTCCCGCAACAGTTGCGGAATAAGCAACCGTCCCTGCCCATCCATCTCGACGACCTGTCCCCAGTAGTTGACCTTGCTTAGAAACTTCTTCTTCGTTGGATTGAAAGTGGAGAGCCCGGCCAACTTCTGCTCGATCCGCTCCCATTCCTCGAAGGGATATACTTGAGCAACATCCCCGTCCAAACTTGTGATGTAAAATTGCTGGCTGTATTTCTCGTCGATCACCCGCTTGAACTCGGCGGGAATCTTCAACCGTCCCTTTTCGTCGACGCGAGTTGGGTGATTGCCGCGAAACATGTGTAAGGCCTATGCTCTTGACAGCCACTTCCACAGCAACCGGGGAGGTAAAAGCGGCGCAAAATTCGGTCAAACTCGGGTGGTTCGGGCTGTTTGTCGTGCTTTTGGGTCGGTTTCCCACCGGCTCCTCTTTATCAGCTTCCGTTTCCACTGCGTTAACTTGTTTGACCACTCCGTACCACTTTGTACCACATCTTATCTGTAAGTTGTTGATTGTCAAGAGGAAACTTGAAGGTTGGGCCTTCCTATTTTGGATGCCGGGGTAAAATACGAGGACTTGTGGTTAACTAATCGTACGACCACAAGATATTGCGTTTAGGATTTATATTCCTTCGCTATTCATTCGCTTCGATTTTTCTTGCACTCCGCGCCAGTCAAGCGCTTCCTTGTGGAAATTCAGGATCCAAGCCCAGGCGCGGAGCTTGCGTGTCCATATCATCGCGAATTTTCGTGGTCATTCTCCTATGCCGCCAGCAGTCGAGTTCCGACTATGACCCACCGACTGCACTTTGCCGATTGGGTAGCGTTTCCTGTTCCTCAGGTGTTCGCATTTTTCTCGAATCCCGAGAATCTGCCGAGGCTGATGCCACCGGAGACGGCTACAAAGGTTGACGGCTTCCAACTGGTCGTCCCTCCAGCGCTCCCTGGTCAGGACGCAGTCAATGCTCATCATTTTGCCGGGAAGGGATCGATCATCGATACTTCGTTTCGTCCAATCGGATTCCTCTCCTGGCGGCGCAAATGGACGGCTGCCATTACGGAATTCGAATGGAACCAATACTTCGCCGATATGCAGATAAAAGGACCATTCCACCACTGGCATCACCGGCATGAATTCATTCCAGAGGCGCGGATTGGCATCGAAGGTACGCTGGTGCGTGACGTAATTGACTATGAAGTAGGCTTGGGTCCGCTGGGCGCAGTCGCGAACTCACTTTTCATTGAGCGCCGAATGCGGGAGATCTTCGCGTATCGGCAGAAAATACTACCCGATCAGCTCAGGCAGTCAACGCCGGCATCAGGGACTACGAAGGCAGATCCTCAGTAGACCGCGTTCGCAGGGCGGCTGGTGTGAACCTCCCCGGCTTCTACAGAGATTGAGTAGGGTTCGCCTCCTTCGCCGCTCCAGCCCCGGATATCGAACGCGGCGCCGGTGGGCGCGTGATACACAGCCACGTTGCGCAAGGTTAAAGGCTGCCCAGGTCTGCAAACTTCGGGCGCGTCCGTCACCTGCAGGAAGTAAGCTCCCATGCCCGTGCCCACTATCTTGGCTCGACCATCGACCTCCACCAGCACAGCCGATTTCTCATCGATGGCAATTTCGCGCGGATTCTTCGACCAGCCGTCGGCCACGATACGCGCCAGGAATCCCAAGCTCCGGCCCATGCGATCGCGCTTTGCGAAGTGACTGTCTGTAAGCATGTTGTCGAGGCCTGGCACTTTCAGAAAGTCGCGCACCAGGGTGACGCGTTTGTTGTAGGGATCGGACAAAACTTCTCGCGAGGTAAGATCAGCGTCGTTTGGTTTGTCTTCCAGGCAGGCATAAACGAACTGGCCCAGCACCGCCAATCCTGCGCTGGTGCCCCCGATCGGCTTGTCGGCGACCACGTGCGCATTCAGGGCGTCCTGCACTGGAGTTCCCTTCCAGAAGTTGATGTAGCGTGCCTGGTCTCCGCCGGCGATGAAAATTACCGTGGCCTTGCTGATGATCTGCGCCACTCGCGGCTCTTGCGCCGCTTTACGATTCGGAATGATCAACGTGGCCACGGAGTTCATCTGGCACAGTTTATTCACATACTTGTTGTAATCGTCTTTTCCATGCGCGCGAAGAATCAGGAAATCGCCGCCGTTGCCCTTGCCGCAGAGCCAGCGAAACGCTTCGTCAAGATCGGTGCCGCCGCCCATCATGGCAATGCCAGGGTCGGTGCGAGTTTGCGCATCCAGTTCACTGCCCAGGCGCTTGTATTTGTAGGAGGCCGAGCGGCCGATCGCGGAGGCATCGACACAACACAATAGACAAAGGAAGACAACGCTCACGAGTTTCATAACCCGACGAATATACCTCATGCGGGATTGGAGTAAGAAAAGGGAACCCTCGAAACCGCTCTGGAAACAATCACAGACAGATGGAGCGGCCCGTATCAATTGCCAATTTCCGATTTGCGATTGCCAATTGGAAATCCGCATTCGCAGGTTGAAGTGCGACTTGTATCTCCATTCGACAATTGGAAATCGGTAATCGAAAATTCTTTTACTTTGCCAGTTCGACGAACACGGCCGTGCCGTAGGCCAGCACTTCGGTGACGCCCTGCATCACTTCCGTCGCATCGTAGCGAGCGCCGACCACGGCGTTGCCGCCGAGTTCGGCTGCGTGCATCAGCATCAGGTCGAAAGCCTCGGCGCGGGTTTTCTCACATAAATTCGTTAGTAGCGTGATGTTGCCACCGACCAGAGTCTGCAAGCCAGCTCCGATGGTGCCAAAGATTGAGCGCGAGCGCACCACGATGCCGCGCACCACTCCCAGCGTGCGCGTCACGCGGAAGCCGTCCAGTTCGAACTGTGTGGTGACCATGTTGTGGGCCACCATCCGTCCACCGCCTGTATAGCTGGCCGCCATTGCCGTTCCTTTCTGCATCTCCACCGAGTTGTCCTCAATGAGAAGCTAACTATACCGCGAGTGGCGGCTGGGACGAACTCCGAACTTCCGATTCTCAATTCCCCCCCGAGAGATAAATTACAAATCCGGATGTTTCGATCGGCAAATCCGACGGCGGTGCCTCTCATCGGCGCTGCATCACACATCAGCGTGTCATAGGATACAGACAAGTGAAGTCTGTTTGGCGTCCCATATAAATGGGACGGGTGTCGGAAAAGTGCCCTTTTCCTCAACCGCCTGTAGCGAGCGTTGAGTTATGCAGCCTTACGAATGGCGAGCTAAATCCCGAAAGGCGATTCTAGAGACGGACGCATCCGCCATAGAACAAGAGCTTGCCGATGCCGAGTCCGCCGTCATTGCGCGGACGCGGGAGCTCTTTCACGGGACTGGAGCGAATGTTGACCTGGAGAGAGACGCTTTAGACGACGCCATCTACGCTCTACGTGCGCTCAAGCACGCGTTGCAACAGAAAACCCGGGCGGCTTGAGCCCCAGCGGCCGCCTGGAGAATCCCGAACTCTAAAATCGATTCCCCATATTGCGCTGCTTACATTCGGCTACCCTTCACGCAAGCAATGGCGCAACCGGCGCTCTGAAAGTCCGCCTCTACGATAAGTGATCGCAATACACAATGGCAGGAGGAGACTAGCGTCGGCATTCGACGCGGCGGCCGAGCACGCCCTCCGAACAGACGGCGGGACGGCAACGCTACTTTCAACCCCTATAATGACGAGGCTGTCATTTTCATTTTTATTTTCGGAGGGGTACATGATCTCGCGGCGGCGGTTTCTTGAAGTGGGAGGAGTTGGGACAGTCGCGGCATTATCTCCGCTCGCGGCTCTTGGTTTGGTTCAGAACGGAAAGTCTAACGAGACTTCCTCACCACCATCGCTGGTGGGGTTAAAGTCTCGCAAAGGAGAAGCGACTCCCATTACCCGGCAAGAACGGTCGGCGCGCCTGGAGCGGTCCCGGCAATTGATGACCGAGAATGCGATCGATGCCATGGTGCTGATGTCGGGCACCTCGCTGAATTACTTTACCGGAATTCGCTGGTGGGGCGGTGAGCGCATGTTTGCCTTTGTGCTGCCCGCAAAAGGATCGGCATTTTATGTTTGTCCGGCATTCGAAGAAGGCCGCGCCCGCGAGCAGATTGCGGACGCACCGGATGGAGAACGTCCAGACGTTCGCACCTGGCAAGAAGACGAGAGTCCGTATCGGTTGCTGGCCCAGGGCTTGAAAGATAGCGGCATGGCCACCGGCAAGCTGGGGATTGAAGAAACCGTGCGCTTTTTCTTTGCCGATGGTATTGCGAAAGCGGCGCCGCAGCTCACGCTGACCAGCGCTACGCCGGTGACAGCCGGTTGCAGAATGATTAAGAGCGCCCACGAGGTCGCGCTCATGCGTCTGGCGGCTCAAGTAACGCTAACCGCGTATGAAGCGGTTTATCGGGCGTTGCGCCCAGGCATGACACAGCAACAGGTGGGCGCCATGATCGCGGCGGCTTACGAACAACTAGGCTTCCCCGGTGAAGCCAGCGTGGAGGTAGATGAGTTCACCGCCTATCCACACGGATCGATCTTGCCCCAGGTGATCCACGAGGGTTCTATTGTGATGATCGACGATGGCTGCACCGTGGAGGGATATCAATCTGACATTACGCGCACATTCGTGCTGGGGCAGCTTCCAGAAAAAGAGGGCGACAAAATGAAGAAAGTGTTCGACATCGTGCACCGCGCACAGGCAGCGGCCCTAGCCACTGCGCGTCCGGCTGTGGCATGCGGCGCGGTAGACACGGCGGCGCGAAAGGTCATTGTCGACGCGGGCTATGGACCCGATTACAAATATTTTGCCCACCGCCTGGGCCATGGCATGGGCATGGACGGCCACGAATGGCCTTATCTGGTTCGCGGCAACGCTACCAGGCTGGCAGCGAACATGACAACCAGCAACGAGCCCGGCATCTACATTCGAGGAGAATTCGGCATTCGCCTCGAAGACGATATGCACATCACAGAAAACGGCTCGGAGTTGTTCACCTCGCAAAGCCCGTCGCTGGAAAATCCATTCGGGTAATCGGTTTCATCGCCTTGTCGAAATAAGCCCGGCGGAATGTTGGAATTCCTATTTCGATGGAGCTACTTGCAAGTTGTTCGTCACCGAAAAGATACCTGGCACAAGATTGGCTCGCGTGCTGACCAGATTTTTGTCAGCCTCGCTGTCGACAACGCCTTCCAGGGTCACGCGGCCATTTTTCACGATGATACGAATCGGCTTCTGTATACCGAGAGCGTACTTTTCCAGCGGAGCATAGTCGTAGATCGAGCGATACAAACGAATCCGTAAACCGTCATCCATGGGCGATGGCGGAAGAACTTCGATCTGGTTATCCACCTTTTCGACGCCTTCAATGTGCTTCACGGCATTCTCTGCGTCAGACTTCAACGAAGGGCGGACCACTTGTCCCAACAGAGTTACGGTGGAGCCGTCCACTTTATAGGCGATGTAATCGAACACGCCAAAGTAAGGAAGCATGAGAAGTTCGTGGCGAACTTCCCGTGTGATGCGCTCTTGCGACCGCGCCGATTGGTCGCGGTCCTGTGCCAATGCGGTTGCGGCGAGTAACAACAACACAATCACTACCATTGACTTGCTTTTCATACTTTCTCCTTGCATGCCTTTTCGAAGGGCAACTGCGACAGTAAACTGTAACCTAACGCGAACCAAATTTTACGCTCCACCAGAGCAGAGCAACTTACTGTATTTCCTGTAATTTTCGAGTACTCGGAGAGTGCTCTGCCGGTTACGGCAGGATGAGGTTTCAATTGCGGGGGCTACTAACTTCGCTTATGCTGTAGGCATCCCCCGGGAAGATAGAGGCTGGTTCTTGAGCCAAGTGTTGCAGACTGAGCCCCCAGTTGCGCACCAGGCGCTCGCCGCTAAACCGGCGTGGCCCCCGGCGTGGCAAAGCATCGCCCTCGCTGGCCTGCTGTTATGGCTCTATGTTCCAACCCTTTTCCACCTGGTTGCACAATGGTGGCAGGATCCAAATTTCTCCCACGGATTCTTCGTTCCGCTTTTTGCAGGGTTTGTAATCTGGCAGGAACGCGCCCGGCTGGCCCGTGTGAAGGTGCAACCCTCCTGGTATGGAGTTGTGATTTTAGGATTCGGATTATCGGTGCTCATTCTTGGGCAGATGGGCGCGGAGATTTTCCTGTCCCGGGTTTCGTTACTGATTGTGCTGGCCGGGTTGACCGTACTTTTTCTGGGATGGACTTTCTTCCGCGCTATTCTTTTTCCCTGGGCGTTCCTGCTGCTGATGATCCCTATCCCCGCGATTGTTTTCAACCAGATTACTTTCCCATTGCAATTGCTGGCATCGAAAGTGGCCAGCACGATGTTGCCCTGGTTGGGCGTACCCGTTCTGCGCGAAGGGAATGTAATCATGCTTCCGGCAATGTCGTTGGAAGTGGCCGACGCCTGCAGCGGCATTCGTTCGCTGATGTCACTGGCAACGCTGGCCATAATCTATGGCTATCTGATGGAACGCAAGACGTCTGTGCGGGTGCTGTTGGCGATTGCTTCCCTTCCGATTGCTGTCGCCGCAAACAGTCTACGCGTCGTAGGCACGGGACTGCTGGTTCAGTACTGGGATCCGGATAAGGCGCAGGGATTCTTCCACGAATTTCAAGGTTGGCTGATGTTTGTCGCCTCGCTGGTCATGCTTTACCTTCTACACCGTGGTATTCGCATGATCTGGCCGGAGAAGGAAGCGTAAACAGCTAATCTGGGAACAGCTATTGCGTGCTGAGAGCCGCGGGCTGCTGTTACCCGCACGAGGCTCTATACCGGACTCGCCGTTTTTCTCGCGGGGTTAAAAAAAGGCAATGCAGTTACTTTTACATTCGTTTTCAGCCGGATCGCCTCGATCGTAATTTCCATTTGTAACTGGGTCCCCAGCTTCGCGTGCTCAGTTTCCACGCTGACCAGCGCGATCATTTTCTTCAAAATCGGCGACCAACTCGTAGTCGTGGCCTTCCCAACCTGCTTGTCTCCCGAGTACAACGGAACCGCCGCACGCGAGGCTTGGCTCGGTGCAGCCGGAGTTAGACCGTAGCGTTCATACAGTGCCTCGACATCTGTCCAATCGACTTCCACTCCAACCAACTGCCGCGGCACGCCGTTCTTCGCATCCTGCTCCAGAGAGCGCTTGCCGATGAAGTTTTCTTTTTCCAGATGAACCATCTTGGCGAAGCCCAGCTCGTACGGCGAATACTTCTGCGACGGAATCAAAGCCTTTTTGGAACTGCTGTAATCGACTTCGATCAACAGCAAACCGGCCTCGACGCGTGCCACGTCGAGTGCCAGCATGCCGGCTGCATGCAGATCAAACTGCTTTCCTTTTTCCGCTAGAGCATCCCAAACCTTCACCGCGTCATTGGGCTCTCTTAGTGGAATCCAGATCTCATAACCAAGATCGCCGGTGTATCCAGTTCGCGAAATGTCCACCGGCACGCCTGCGATCTTGCCGTGAGTTACTCGGAAATATTTCAGGTTTGCGATGTCGGCGTCGGCCACTGACTTCAGCAGCTTCGCCGAAGTAGGCCCCTGTAGCGCCAGGGCCGCCACTTTTTCGGAGATATCTTCGACCTGCACGTCCATGTTCAGGCCATTCTGCCGGAACCAGCGCAGGCTGGGGTCGGCGGCCGTCCAGCGATAAACATTTTCCTCCAGCCGCGAAATCGTTCCATCGTCGATAACTTTGCCCTCTTCATCGCACCAGCAGCAATAGATCACCTGCCCCACTTTCACCTTATTAATGTCGCGAGTAATCACGCGGTTCACCAGCCGCGTCGCGTCTTTGCCGGTGATCAAATACTTGTACAGCGGAGAAATATCGATCAGTGCGGCCGCATTGCGGATCGCGTTGTACTCGTGCTCGTGATGCACCTCGTACACGCTGACCGTGTAATATCCCGACCACTCGCGGTAATTCAAGCTTTGGCAGAGTGGAAAAGTTCTCTCGTGAAACGCGGTTCCAATGGGCAACGGAGTAGCCTCAATAAATATTGAACTCGAGACCGGATTATACGCTGGAACCCTCATCGGAGGCGTCATCCCGAAGCCCCGCGTTTTCTCCAGCGGGGCGAGGGATCTCCCTTAAGTCGACTCTATGTTCATTCGTCACAGACAAAGGCATCCCTGGTGCGCTAAAGAAGAACAATGCGATCTCCCAGGCAATTCTTCGTCTACATCATGACCGACGGCCCAAAGTCCGCCGTCCTGTACGCAGGCGTCACGGGCAACCTCCCGCACCGCGTCTGGCAACACAAGAGCAAATTCATTCCCGGATTCACCAGCAGATATAACCTCACACAACTCGTTTATTACGAACGCTTCTGCTATCCCGATGCCGCCATTGCCTGCGAAAAAGAAATCAAAGGCTGGCGGCGGAGCAAGAAGATAAAGCTCATCGAATCGATGAATCCGCACTGGGAGGACTTGGCGAAGAATTGGGGCAACGAGTACAAGCCTGACCCCGCAGCAGCAGATCAGAAGGAGATCCCTCGCCCCGCTGGAGAAAACGCGGGGCTTCGGGATGACGCCACTCGAAAGTCAGCCTGATCTTGTCTTCGCGAGTCTTGCTAGCTTAAAAGCAAAAGCGACCCCAAAAACGATTGACGTAAACAGTGCCGTTGATTCGATAGCCGACAAAAAGAAGTTGCCTCGAAAATCGAAGATGTCTGAATGTGGAACGCTTCCATGAAATACGATTAGATTGGGAAACCTGGGATCTCCAAACGCCCGCCCCTGCAGCGCAGATAAGCCGAACTGAACGACGAGGGTTGCTATTTCTAGGGCCACTACAAGGGTTATCAACCATTTCCATTTCATACTGGACGAGTGTTCAAAACCTCCTACTCCGGAACATCATACTCCGCGACAACCGCTCGATTTATGCGCTACAATTGGTCTCCCATGCGCCGCCTCATCCAATGGACCGTCCTTCCTAGCGGACTCTAATCTCCCCGCCCCAGCTTTCTTATCACGCGTATCATTGCGTTTTCTCAATCTGCAAGCTAACACCTAAGGCTAAAAGCTATGCCCAATTCATATGACGTGATCGTGATCGGCGGAGGCCACAACGGCCTGGTCAATGCCGCCTACCTGGCGCGCGCGGGAAAGAAAGTGCTGGTGCTCGAACGCCGTCACATTCTCGGCGGCGCGGCCTGCACCGAAGAAGTTTTTCCCGGCTTCAAGTTCTCCGTCTGCTCCTACGTAGTCTCGCTGCTGCGCCCGGAAATTATTCGCGACCTCGATCTGCCGCGCCACGGTCTCGAAATTCTCCCGCTCGACGGCACGTTCACGCCCATGCCTAGCGGCGATTACTTGTGGCGCGTAAACGACCACGGCAAAACTCACCGAGAGATCGCCCGCCACTCCCGCGTCGATGCCGAAGCCTACGACGAATTCGGCAAGGCCATGCAGGCCATGTGCCGCTTCGTGAAACCGATCCTCAGCATGGTGCCGCCCGATCCCAACACTCTGAACCCGCGCGAACTGATGAAACTGCTCTTCATCGGGCGCCGCTTCCAGGGCATGTCGAGCTACGACAAATACAATCAAGTTCAGCTGATGACCATGAGCGCCATCGATTTTCTCGATCAATGGTTCGAGACCGACGTGCTCAAAGCCACGATGTCGGCCTCCGGCATCATCGGCACGTTCCTCGGCGTGCGCTCCCCTGGTACGGCCTACGTTCTGCTCCATCACTACATGGGAGAAATTGATGGCGCATTCCGCGCCTGGGGATTCGCCCGCGGCGGCACCGGCGCGATTTCCAATGCCATTGGCGACGCCGCTCGCGAAGCCGGAGTCGAGATACGTACGCAGGCCGCCATCGCTAAGATCATTGTTAAAGATGGCAAGGCCAGGGGGGTAGTTCTCGCTAACGGTGACGAAATCTACGCAGAAACAATTTCCTCGAGCGTCGATCCCCGGCTCACCTTCAACAAGTTCATCGAAGCCGAACACTTGCCAGCTGATTTTCTCGAAGACATCAACCGCTTCAAGTACCGCGGATCTTCGGGCAAGGTAAACATGGCTCTCGGTGCGCTGCCGAACTTCAAAGCCATTCCCGGACCGGGTGCGCACTTGCGCGGCGCCATTTCTATTTCACCCTCTGTGGAATACATGGAGCGCGCCTACGACGACGCCAAGTACGGAAATTTTTCGCGCAAGCCATATATTGATATGGTCATCCCATCGCTCACCGATCCGTCCGTTGCGCCTCCGGGCAAGCATGTGCTTTCTTGCTTTGTGCAGTATGCGCCTTATAAGCTGCGCCCCGGGCTGAATTGGGACGATCAGAAAGAAGCTTTCGGAGACACGGTGGTGAATACGATTGCCGAATATGCACCCAACATCAAAGACATTATTCTGCACCGGCAAGTCATTACTCCGCTCGACCTGGAACGCGAGTGGGGATTGAGTGAGGGCAATATTTTTCAAGGCGAACTTTCGCTGGAACAACTTTTCTTTCTGCGTCCAGCGCCTGGTTACGCGCGCTTCCGCACACCGATTCAAAATCTCTACATGTGTGGTTCGGCCACGCATCCTGGCGGTGGAATCATGGGCGCGCCGGGACGTCTCGCGGCTCTCGAAATGCTGAAAGACAGCAAGGGAGCGGCCTAGCCATGCCAGAAAATAAATCTGACCGACGTGACATCGTCATCATTGGCGGCGGTCACAATGGGCTGGTCACCGCGTTCTACTTGGCAAAAGCGGGATTCAAGCCGCTTGTCCTAGAACGCCGTGGGCAAGTTGGCGGCGCGGCGATCACCGACGAATTTCATCCTGGCTTTCGTTGCTCCACGTTGGCGCACAGCGCAGGTCCGATTCGTCCAGATATCGTCCGTGACATGCAACTGGAAAAGCACGGCCTACGCCTTATTACACCTGAGACTAGCGTCACCGCGCTCTCGCCCGATGGCCGCTCGCTTTCCCTGTACCAGGAAGAAAGCAGATCTGCGAACTCAATCGCTGCCTTCTCACAAAAAGATGCGGCGAAATATGCTGAGTTCGCGAACTCACTAAGCAAGATCAGCAAAGTAATTGCCGAAGTCCTCGCCACCACTCCGCCCGACATCGATCAACCCAGTGGCGGCGATCTTTGGAGCATGCTCAAGACCGGCCGCGCATTGCGCAACCTGGGCAAGCGGGATTTGTACCGCGTCTTGCGTTGGGGGCCGATGGCCGTAGCCGATCTCGTGGCGGAGTATTTCGAGACGGAATTGTTGCGCGCGATGATCGCGGCTCGCGGAATCTTCGGGACGTTTCTGGGTCCATGGTCGGCAGGCAGCAGCCTGCAATTACTGATTCGCGCCGCGGGAGATTCTCATCCCGCCGGCAGTGCGTTTTTTGCGGCTGGTGGAATGGGCGCACTCACACAAGCGATGGCCTCCGCCGCGAAGGCGGCTGGAGTCGAAATTCGAACCGAGGCAGAGGTTATTGAAATTCGTATCAAAGACGGCGCCGCCACTGGTGTGCTGCTCGGTACCGGCGAGGAGATCAGTGCTAACGCTGTCATTTCGAATTGTGACCCTAAGCGCACTCTGTTAAAGCTGACCGATTCCACGCATCTTTCTCCCGACTTTGTGCAGAAGCTTCAGCATTTTCGCGGCAATGGAACGGTCGCGAAAGTTAATTTAGCACTATCCGGCCTGCCGACTTTCGGCGCTCTGAATGACGGAGCCGACGCAGCGCTTATGGGGCGCATTCACATTGGTCCCGAGATCGATTATCTAGAGCACGCCTTCGACGAATCAAAATATGGAAGCTTCTCGCGCCAGCCCTATCTCGAAGCCACGATCCCTTCCCTCACTGATCCCACGCTCGCTCCCGAGGGCAAGCACGTGATGTCGATTTACATGCAATATGCGCCATATAAGTTGAACGGAGATTGGGAACAACAGCGCAAACCTCTGGGACAAACCGTGGTGCAGACGCTCGCACAATATGTTCCCAATCTGCCTGAGATGATTTTGCATCACCAAATCATCACTCCGCAGGATATGGAAGACGTTTACGGATTGACGGGGGGGCAAATTTTCCACGGAGATCTTGCGCTCGACCAGTTCTTCACGATGCGTCCATTACTCGATTGGGCGCGGTATCGCACGCCGATTGAAAAGCTGTTTCTTTGCGGCAGCGGCACGCATCCCGGTGCGGGCTTGACCGGGGGGTCCGGGGCGAATGCGGCGCGGGAGATCTTAAAGTCGATAAAGAAATAAGGAGATCAGGGTGAAGAAACCAGCGAAATCTGGCAAGGCAACTAAAGCTCCAAAGACAGTCAACGAATACCTGGCACGTCTGTCCGAGCCATCCCGTGGCGCCTTGCAGAGGGTTCGCACGATCGTTCGCGACGTGATCCCTCCGGAGGCGACGGAGGTTATCAGCTATGGCATTCCAACTTTTAAGTACAACGGAATGCTGATGAGTTTCGCGGCATTCTCCAATCATTGCAGTGTTTTTCCGGGAGCGGGTCCAATCAAGGAGTTCCAAAAAGACCTGAAGAATTTCAGAACAGCGAAAGGGACCATCCAGTTCGCGCCCGAAAAGCCTCTGCCCTCGCGGCTTCTGAGGAAGCTGGTGAAAGCGCGAATGGAAGAGAACGAACGAAAAAAAGGCAAATAGCTACCCGCACAAGACCACTCCGCCGCCGTCTTTCCATCTCGGGCGCGTGGCGGGAGGTCGAACCGCACTCATCCCTTTCAATTCCACGAACTTTGCGCGGAACGTTCCCTCGTCGCGCGGAAGTTCATGCACTTCCGGGGGAAGCGAACGTCAACGCTTAACAGTGTCGCTCCGGTAGTAACTTGCGGCATCGGTAACATTCCTTTTTACTTAGACAGCAGTAAAGAATTTCTCCAAATAACCGGGAGAATCTCGCTCGCGGAGCGTGCTTGGCCGAAGATCTTAAATTTGAGCTGGCAATCCTGGCTACAGTCCAGGGTTTTTATCAGAAGCTGCTGCGCGATCTACTTGGCGGCGAGGTTCCTCTGCCCGGCGGCCTCGACGAATCTGCGCTCCGCCACATTGATCGGGATCTCCCGGAAACTCTTTCGCGGATGTATCGCTGGCTCCACGTGCTCGACATGGCGATCACACCTGCCATGTTGCGGCAGGCGCTAACGCCAGATACGGATTCAGAAGTCGCCGAGGCGCTGCTGCGGTATTTTGTGCGGCGGCGTGAGCCCAGCGAGATCAACCGCGACAAGACCGATTTGATTTCAACTTTTCTCTATCGTCATCCGCGGGTACAAGGCCAATGGCAGCAGCAAGGCTATGGGCTGGATGGTGCGTTGCCTCTTTCTCCATTCGAAATTGCTTTGATCGAAATCCTCGCCGATACCGACGTGCCGTCGCTTCCGGAAGAGCATGTGCAATTGCTGCGCAACTTTGACCCGCTGCGCGAAGAAATTGCACGCTACCGCGATTTCAATTCGCTCATGGATTCCGGCATCGTTTCACGGGTGCGCGAGTTGAAACGCTGGCTGGATTCTTCTTTCTATCATCCCGGTGTACTGGCTACGGTCGCTGCCCACAATGCCGCATTTGGCGCACGGTTCGATGAGCTCTTTACCAAAGCTCTGGGCGAGATCAAACAATTCGCACAGGCTCTGGACGAAATGGGCGGCAGTATTCTGAGCACGGTCGACGGAGTAGAAGTGACAGTCGAACATGTGGCCGCGATCGAACAAAAAGAAATGCTGCAGGCCGATTACGGCAGCGCCCTGGAGAAATTCCGGCGAGTTTCGAAACTGAAAAAGGAACTCGATCGACGCCCACCGATTCGCAAGTCCTTGCTGGCCCCCAGTGCAGGACGCGGCATACCCGCTTCTGGTGGGGCAGCGGCGGCGGCTAAGCCGGCGCGAGCGGCCGCAGCCAAACTACCTGCCGCGCCCCAAGCATTCCAGCCTCCCGCCATCACGGCTCAGCAAATTTCGGTTGAGGAAGGAAAACTACGGCGCGTCGAGGAATCAATTCGCGTCTTCGTGCGTGTAGCCGATCCCAAGTATCGCCAGATTGTACCGATGCGCTTTTTCAATCTGACGCTGACCGCGCCAGAAGCCGATGCCTACAATGCTGGATTCCTTGAAGAGAAGAGCCTTCGCGCCGACGTAGCTCGCACCCTGATTCGGCTGGTTTCCTGCGTAGCCCGGGTGAATACGGAGCTCGAAGAACTCAAACGCAGCCAGAGCATGTCCTCGTTGTGGAAACTTCACGCCGATGCGCTTGTGGTGTTGCTCGACATCGCGAGCACGGCCACGGAAGAGGCCGCAGGAGTGGCTAAGATGGCGGAGAGCGGAGACGCGCCATCGGCCAAGGCAATTCATTTAACCGTGCAGAAACTGCGCGAACGTTCTGATCTAGCGGTGAAAGCTCTGGCGCATCCAGGAAGCTAGCGGCATTTCTCAGTTTCCGGTTCTCAGTTGAAAATTAAAACAGTCAGAAACGTCGGGATTGTTTTGGCGGGGGCTATACTCTCCTCTTCAGCTCTCTTCCTGCTGGGCGTCGTCACGAGCTTGGCGGGGAACAAGGGCTGGGTTCATCTCGGCGAGTATCAGCCGTGGCTTCCGCTGGTTGGCTTGGAATATGGTGTTCCTCTCGGAATTATCATCGGTGTGATTGTCGCGATAAGGAAGTCTTCAAAACCCAAGGCGGACTGAGTTTGAGGGCCGGCGGACAGCCGAGGGCGGCTGTCCCCACATGGGCGCTGATAGCTTGACAGCTAGTTGATGTCGAACTGTTCCTGATGCAGCGCTGGATCGCTCTTCACGATGATCGTCCGCTTGGTGAGCTCTTCCATCTCGTTCAGCAGGCGAGCATTGTTCCCCTTCAACTCCTTGGCCACATCCGGATTCACGCGCAGCATGACATCTTCATGCTCCAGATGCTTGGCGATCTTGCGCATCTCGACGTAAATTTCGTTCACGACCGTGGTAAGTGATTTCACGTATCCGGTGGACTGGCAATATGGACATGGAGCGCCGATGGTGCGTTCCAGAGACTGCTTTACACGCTTCCGCGTGATGGCAACCAGACCGAAATCGTTGAACTGAAGAACTTTCGACGGTGCGCGGTCATGGCGAAGTTCTTCTTCCAGGGCCTGCATCACGCGCTGGCGGTTGCGGCGCTCATCCATGTCGATGAAGTCGATGATGATGATGCCACCGAGATCGCGGAGCCGGATTTGCCGAACGATTTCCTTGATCGCGTCTACGTTGGTTTTAACGATTGTGTCTTCGAGGCGCGAAGTCTTGCCCACATACTTGCCGGTGTTAATGTCGATGGCTACCAGCGCCTCGGTTTGATTGATCACAATGTAGCCGCCGCTCTTCAGCCAGACTTTCGACTTGAGCGCTTTGTTCATCTCTTCGGCGAGACCGAACTGTTCGAACAGCGGCGTTTCTTTAGTGTAGAGCTTCACTCGCTTCACCAATCCGGGCTGGAAGCGATTGAAGAAACGCAGAATGCGTTCGTACTCCGGTTCGGTGTCGACCCAGATCACTGAGAAGTCCGACGTAACCTGATCGCGAAGGACGCGCTCGACCACGTTGAGATCGTGATAGATCAGGGCTGGTGGTTTCGACGCTTCGGCACGGGTCTTGATGTCGTTCCACAGACCTTTCAGGAAACGAATGTCGGCGCGCAATTCTTCTTCACTGGCGCTCTGCGCTGCGGTGCGGACGATGAAACCTCCGTGGCCGTTGTCGCGCTCGCTCATCACGATCCGCTTCAACCGCTGGCGTTCTTCATCTGATGCGATCTTGCGTGAGACGCCAGTGTGATTGACCGTGGGCATGTAGACCAGGAACCTTCCCGGCAATGCGATGTGGCTGGTGATGCGCGCGCCCTTCTTGCCGATGGGTTCCTTGGCAATCTGCACCAGGATTTCCTGACCTTCTTTCAGCAGATCGCTGATTTTTGGAATCTCATGCGACTCGCGACGCGGGAAACGCCGTCCGCCTCCGCGCCGTCCGCCGCGCTGGCGATCAAAGCCAGGCCGAGGACGCGGAGCCCGCTGGGTGTAACCTGCCGTTGCCGCGGGAGCACGAACCTCAGCCCGAGCATCCGCTGTGCCAGTTTCTCCGGCTTCGGCGGCGAGCAACGCCTCCGCCTGGGCTTGCGCTTCCTCCAGTTCCATCTCTTCGGAGTCTTCCTCACTCTCCGCCGGAGCGCCTTCCACTGGCGATACTCCAGCTTCGGCTAACGAAGACATATGGATTTCATCCACCGTAGCCCGCACATCGGAAAACTCATTTCTGCTGTCGGAACCCTGTTGGCCGGCGGCCCGGGTTTCCTCTTCAAATTCTTCGTAGCCCTCGTCGGACGACTGTTCATAGCGAACGGTGTCCGCTTCTTCTTCGTCGATCGTCTCTTCTTCCAGGGTTCCAGGCGATGCGAAAGCGACGACCTCGCGAGCCGCGGAGGCGACCGCTTCCTCAGAAAGTTCAGGAATTACTCTTCCCTGGTCTTCTTCGTCCAAAGCCTCCTGTATCGCCTCGGGAATCACCGCTCCCTCAACATCTCGCCGGTGAAATTCGCGGTTCCAATCCACAGACGTTGACGCGGACTCTACGGATGTCTCCTGGTGGGGCTGCGGATCGTCGTGCCGCCCACGTTCTTCAAGCTGCGGCCGCGCACCCACTTCCCGGCGGGCGAAGATTGGTTCGTCGTCCGGGAAAGTGGCGGCGATTGGCGCAGGGGCTTCGGTGCCGGATTGCGGAGATGGCTCGAATCCCCGGCCTTCGGGTTGCTGTCGCTCTCCTTGATCTTCCGGCGCTCGCGAAGGTTGCGACGCGGGCGGCTGCGATAATCCGCGGTACTTGGAAATCGATTCGCCGGGAAGGATGATCGGCTGGTAACCTGCGGGCGGTCCAAACTGCTGGCTTCTGTTCGGCTCCTGATGACGCGGAATTGCCGGAGCAGGTGCGCTTTCTAATACCGGCGCCGCTATGCGAGGCTCAGTTCCTCGTTCGCGTCCATCGCCACGGACTTCATTGCGAACATCGCCGCGCCATCGCGGCGGCCGCCACGGCGGCGGCGGCGTCCGCGCCAGCCTCCGCGCTCCTGGGAGTCTCGACTGGAGGAGGCGTCTGTTCCAGTGGGAGCTACTGACGAAGGTTGGTTCTCCGCTTGTTCTTCCGGACTCTCGAAGTCCCTGCCTGCGCTTTCTTCGAACTCGGCTTGCGCTAGGGCAGGACCCTCCTCTGACACCGCGGACGCGTCGTCGGTCCGTGCAGGTTGCGGCCGCATATCCTGCACGCCGCGATTCGCAGGGACAACATCTGTCACGTCCTCGTCATGCTCTTCCAACTCCATAAAGTCGGAGACGTAGAGGAAGGCATCGCGCTCCAGGCCTATGTCGACGAAGGCCGATTGCATGCCGGGAAGGACTCGGGTGACGCGGCCTTTGTAGATGGATCCGGCTAAGGTGTATTCATTTTCGCGCTCGAGGTAGATTTCCGCGAGCAGATCATCCTCCACCATTCCCACCTTGGTTTCATGTGGGGTGGAAGAAACGAACAACTCTTTATTCATGGACACTCCGGTCCCGTGGGGCTATTAAAAAAGCCGCGCGGGGTTCACCGGGGCGAAGTGAGGAAGGAACGGGGAGAATTGAGCGTCGCGATGCTGGCCCCGGATAAGGGACGGCTAGGGCCCGGGAGGTTGCTCCCTGACCGAATCCGCTGCACAAGCTTGGGTATCTTCTGCACTATTCGCTTTCGTCTGCCGGGTTTGTGACCGCACTCTCAGACCGTTTCCAGTCGGGGGGCCGTTTCCCTGCCAGCAGCTTTTGTTGCTTCAATCCTGCCCGGCCTTCGATTCCTCGAATCTCCGGTGAAATGCCCTCTTTACGCGAGGGCGATCGATATTTTTGGGGCTGCGCCGAATGCGCAGCAAATCACTCTACCGCCTTGCCATTTCAAACTTCCGCTGCACACCTTCATGATCCTTAGCTGGCTGACCTGATCTCAGGCTAAAACCCTTGGTTGACCCAGTTCTGATTGACCCAGCTAATTCACAAACCGGCGCATACGAACATTCATTACCATCCCCAGCGCCAGGAACATGAACAGAACGGAAGACCCACCGTAACTCATCAGCGGCAAAGGTATTCCGGTGACCGGCATAAAACCGACCACCATGCCGACATTGACCAGGATATGGAAGCTAAGCACAGCCACCACACCCATCACCACAAACGTGCCAGCGCGGTCGGGCGCTGTTTGCGCGTTCTGCGTCAAACGCATCAGCACAATGAAGTATAACAGCAGAACCCCCAGCGCGCCCACGAATCCATGCTCCTCGGAAAATGCCGCAAAAATAAAGTCCGTTTGTGGAACTGGAAGGAAAGCGCCATGTGTTTGCGAGCCTTTGCCACCCCATAATCCTCCGGAACCTACTGCGATCAGGGATTGCTCAACTTGGTACCCCGATCCCTGGGGATCGGCGTCCGGCTCCAGGAAGCTGGTAAGCCGCTGTTTCTGGTAGCTCTTTAGAATGTGCACTCGGGGGACGAAAAAGACAGCGCCTATGCCGATTCCCGCCAGCACGGCCACCAACATCCCCTGCTTCCACTGCATTCCCCCCAGAAAGACTCCCATGATCGCGATGGGAATATAGGTAAGAGCCGTCCCGAGATCGGGTTGCTTCAAAACCAGGAGCATGGGAATCACGACGATGGCTCCAGCTTTCATGAAGTCAGGCCAGGAAAGTTCGCGATTCCGCAAATCCGTGAAAAACTTTGCCATCGCCAAGATAAGGATTAGTTTGACCCACTCGGAGGGTTGAAAGTGGTTGCCCCCGGGCATCTTGATCCAACGCTTCGCACCCAAATACTTCTGCCCAAAAATCAGGACGGCCATGAGCGAGGCGACCCCAGCTATGTAGAACCAATGGATTCTTTCTAAAAGCGCCTGGTAGTTCAACAGACTGATCAGAAACATCGCACCTACTCCGGCCGCGACCCAGTACATCTGCTTGATATGCGAGCCGGCAAACTTGGTGTGCATAGTGGCGCTGCGAATCTCCATCACACCCAGGCCGCAGATCATGAGAACAAACACCAGCAGCAGCCAGTCGAAATCGCGAAATGAAACGTAGCGTGACATAAAGAAGCTTCTAGCTTTTAGCTCCTAGCTCTCGTGGCAACACTGTCCTCAATTCTTTAATACATCCCCGGCGCAGCGGTTGCCAGTGTTGCTGGCCGCTTCGGCAACTCCAGAGAAAATCGGCCGCCCTCCAACTTGTCGCCATCGGGCGCTGTCCACAGAGCACCCATATCAACTTTGCCGTCGCCCTTCGGTTTCTCGACTACCTTGTTGGGTATGCGGCGTTGCTTATCGACGTAGGCCTTGAGCACCTGCGTGGCGATGCGGGCCGCCAACTTGCCATGTTCGCCGCCTTGAAAAAGCACGCATATCACGATGTCGGGATTTCGCCGCGGCGTGAAGCCAACGAACCAGCCATTCTGTGCGAGATCTTCGCTATTCTTGAACTTGGCGCGCGTGGCCAACGAAACGATCTGTGCCGATCCAGTCTTCCCCGCGATATCAACTCCGGGAATATGTGCGGAAGGAGCCGTGCCTTCCGGCAGAAGCACTCTCGACATCGCATCCGTAATGTAAGTCCATCCATTAGGATCGATGGGGACGGTTTTCGTTTCCGTAACGTGGCTGGTCTCGACGTATCCGCTGGGTAGCTCTTGGGGATCGACCACGTGCGGCACCACCATGCGGCCATCCATTGAAATTGCGGAAATGGCGCGCAGCAACTGCACTGGCGTGATGGCAACCGCTCCTTGTCCGATGCCGACTGAGATGGTTTCTCCGGCAAACCACTTCTGTTTGAAGTTGCGGATTTTCCACTCTTCCGAAGGCATCACTCCGCTCACTTCGTTGGGCAAGTCGATTCCAGTTTTCTGTCCCAGACCAAATGCAGTGGCCCATTTGGCGATGCGCTCGATGCCTAACTTTTCCGCCAGTGTGTAAAAGAACACGTCGCAAGACTGGTAGATGGCTTTTTCCAGGTTGACCGCGCCATGCCCGGTTTTCACCCAGCAGCCAAAGCGGCGTCCATAAAACTCCGCGCCGCCGGTACAATTCACATGCAGATCTTGCGCGATGCCTTCCTGCCAACCCGCAACCGACATGATGATTTTGAAAGTGGAGCCGGGGGCCAGCTGCGCCTGAATCGCTTTGTTCAGCAGAGGCTTGTCGGGATCGGTAACCAGCTTGTTCCATTCATCCCGCGAAACGCGTACGGCAAAATCGTTGGGATCGAAAGTCGGTCGGCTCGCCATAGCCAGGATTTCTCCGGTATGCGGGTCCATGGCGACGATCGCGCCGTTCTTCCCTTCCAGCGCTTCCTCGGCCGCGATCTGCAGATCGATATCAACGGTGAGCTTTAACTGCTTTCCCGGGATCGCATCCGTTTCTCCCAGCAGCCCAACTTCGCGACCGTGGCTGTTCACCAGCTCCCGCCGCGCGCCATTTGTTCCCATCAAGGCATCGTTGTATTGCCGCTCCACGCCAGAGACTCCCACCACATCGCCGGGATTATAGAGTTCGAACTGCGGCTGGTTGAGCATATCTTCCGTGACTTCGCCCACGTAGCCGATCAAATGAGCCATGAATCCATTGCGCGGATAAAGACGCCGATCGGCCCTGATCGTATCGAGTTCCGGCAGTTCGTTGCGATGCGCTTCGATGAAGGCCTGCTCATCTTGAGTAATGTCTTCCTTGAGAAAGATCGGCTGGTACTGCGGCATGGAGGCGAAGTGGCGGATGCGAGTTCGCACTTCGTTCGCATCCAGATGCAATCCCTCCGCGATCAGGTCGGCGTCAGCATTCAGGTCACGCGATGAATCGCGCAGCAGCAGCGCGGAAAACGACGGATAGTTGTCTACGATGATTCGCCCTTCGCGGTCCAGAATTTTGCCGCGGGGCGCGAGGATCGGCACATTACGGATATTGTTTTTTTGCGCCAGCGTCGCATACAGATTGGTCTGCATGACCTGCAGCCGCCACAATCCGTAGGCCAGCACAAGGAAAATTGCCAGGATCAGGTACTGTGCCGCCGTCAGGCGGATCGCCGATACTTTTTCATCACGACCGAACATCAGAAAATCAGTTCCCAGTGGCCAGTTGCTAGTGGCTAGTCAATCCTTAGCCCGCGACCGGTCACAACTTCATAGAATTGAACGTAGAGGGGCTTCAGCTCATTGTAATGTGTCAGGAAGCCGTAAGCATTAGCGAGACGGTAACGGAAGTCACTGCCTGCACCCACGCACTGACCACTGCCCACTGACCACTGCCTTTCAAGTTCTCTGTTTGAACTTATCCAGCAGAAAATACAATCCCACGCCCAGAAAGGCATTTGCCAGTCCGGCAAGGATTCCACGGCTCCAGCTCCAGTTCAACGTCATGTTCACCATGCCGCGCGCCACGGTGAAATAAACGGCGGCATGTACCAGATAAAATCCCAGCGTAACCAGGAAGCGGGCGCCGGCATTTTCCACGTCGAGCTTGGCTCCAAGCGAAGACGCAAAGTATCCCACCACGGTCTTGGCGATGCCGTAGATTCCAATTGGATAGGCACCGAGCATATCCTGCGCCAAGCCAATGGCCGCTCCGGTCAAAAGGCCTGAAATCGGATTACGCCGTGCCATTGCGAAGAAAATGGTCACCAGCAGCGGCAAGTCGAAGATCGAGAAGAAGGGAAACCGCCGAGGCACAAATGCCTGCAAAAATAATGCCAGCAAGGGTACGCCTACGGTTACCGGAATACTGAACCGGTAGACTTCAATCTGCTCGCCCGAAGTGTAAGTGATGGGCACGCTAGTGGGGATCGTCTGTGGTTGCAGCGGGCGCTGCAGCGGGTTTGGATACGGGTGCCTTAGGCCGCGCGGCCGTGGTCGATAAAGTCGAGGCCGCCGAATCTGAGGCGGCTGCGTTTCGAGAAGTGGTATTCGGTGCCGCTTCGTCGGCGACCGCCTGCTCCGCGGCCTTCTTCCCAACCTCACCAGTTTGATTGCTGCCCGCAGGGGGTGCGGCGGGCACCGGCACTTTGTGCAAAGCGTTCGCAGCGCCGGCACCTGCGTTCGTGGTGGGCACACTCACCGCTCTGCCGCCCGGCACGCCGGTCACTGCCGTTGTCGCCGCGCGTGGAACGAATTTGGGTTTCGTTGGGCCCTCAGGTAAACTCGTCGGCTTCGCAGCAACGCTCAGCGCGGGTGCAGGCGCGACCGGAGGCTTATCCGGCACCGAGGGCAAGCGCTGCGCCAAAATGTCGGCGGCGCGCACGTGCGTTCCGCTCTCGACCACCGCATCTTCTTCCTGCTTTTGCGTGACCACCAGCACTTCTTCCAGACGGCTCAAATCAGCCGCAGGTTTCACCTGGATGTTCAAAAACATTTCATGACCGGGACTGACCTTGCTCACCGTGCCGACCGGCAGGCCTTTGGGAAAGATCCGATCGCCGCCGCTACTCAAAACAATGTCGCCGGGCGCGACTTTTTCGTCGCTCATCACCCGTTGCAGAATTACTTCGCCATCCGGCGTTCCCTTCAACACGCCCTGCAAGCGCGATTTCTCCAACATCGCGCCGACGCCGCTGGTCTGATCGTTGATCAGCAATACCTGGGAAACGCTGGGAAATACTTCCAGAACCTTGCCCACAATGCCGTTCGCGGTAATTACTGCAAAATCCCGCTTGATGCCGTCGTTCGTGCCTTTATCGATATAAATGATTCGCGAAAGATCGCTGCCGCCGGATCCGATAACTTGCGCGGGTACGGTTTTCGCGACGAACTGCTCGCGAAAACCCAGCAACTGCTGCAAGCGGTGTGCCTGATCGGCGTCTTCGTTCAGCCGCACCTGCTGCAGGCGCATTTGCTCGATCTGCTGTTTGAGCTGGCGGTTTTCCGCGCGCACTCCACGCAGGTAAAAATAGTTATGCCAGAGGTTAGTACTGCTGTTCTGCGCCCAGACCAGAACACGCTCGAACGGAGTAATCGTATCCACTGCCCAGATGCGGATCAGACGCGTATGCTCGGGCGAATCGCCGCTGCGTTTCACTTGTACCGCAAGTCCCAGCACCTGCAGAAACAAAACGCCTACCAGGATGGTTAGATTGCGGTAACGGCCGAGTACGGATTCCATAAATTCAAAGTTTCAAAGTTTCGGGTTTCAAAGCTTCAAGGAGTGGCGTCCGCTTCAGAATCAGGTTGCAGGTTCCAATCTTGGGGCCTTGAAACCCTGAAACTTTAAAACCTTGAAACCTTATTCAATCGAAATTTTCCGCAGCAGCTTAAAGTCGCTGAGCATCTTGCCCGTACCCAGCACCACGCTGCACAATGGATCGTCGGCGATCGAAACCGGCAGTCCGGTTTCTTCCCGAATGCGCTTATCCAGATTCTTCAGCAACGCGCCGCCACCAGTCAGCACAATGCCGCGGTCGCTGATGTCGGCAGAAAGTTCTGGCGGCGTCCGCTCCAGAGCCACGCGAATCGCATTCATAATCGTCGACACGCATTCGCTCAGCGCTTCGCGAATTTCGCCATCATCCACCGTAATGGTTTTTGGTACGCCTTCGATCAGGTTACGCCCTTTAATCTCCATGGTCATCGGCTTGTCGAGTTGATGTGCCGACCCGATTTCCATTTTGATCTGTTCGCCGGTACGTTCGCCAATCAGTAAATTATATTTCCGTTTCAGATAGTTCATGATGGCTTCGTCCATCTGGTTTCCCGCCATCCGTACCGAACGCGAATAGACAATGCCGCTCAAGGAAATTACCGCGATGTCGGTCGTTCCGCCGCCAATATCGACCACCATGTTGCCGCTCGGCTCGGTGATCGGCAGTCCCGCTCCGATTGCCGCCACCATGGCTTGTTCCACCAGATGCACTTCACTTGCCTTGGCCCGATAGGCCGAATCCATAACCGCGCGTTTTTCCACCTGGGTGATTTCCGAAGGCACTCCAATCACGATGCGCGGATGTACGAGCATCTTCCGGTTGTGCGCCTTCTGAATGAAATAGTTCAACATCTTTTCGGTGACTTTGAAGTCGGCGATGACACCGTCTTTCATCGGCTTGATAGCGACAATGTTTCCCGGCGTCCGGCCCAGCATCTCTTTTGCTTCCTTGCCGACGGCTTCCACTTCGCCGGTGTTCTTGTTGATGGCGACAATGGAAGGCTCGTTGACGACGATGCCCTTGCCGCGCGCGTACACCAAGGTGTTGGCCGTCCCCAAGTCGATCGCCAGATCGCTCGAGAACAGGCTGAATAACGACCTGAGGTTGTGGGAACGTGATGAATGAAAGCCGTTGCTTGACATGACGAAGTCTTCTCTCGCTTTTGCCGATTCGAACCGCTCGATTTTTCCGGGCGAACCCGGTTTTCCCAATCTCTTACGCGAACTTCGTAGCGTATTTACTGAATAATTATTTTCTTCTGCTGCGTATTCACTCCCCCCTGCGAGGTTTGCGCCGTTACTGTAATTACGGCTTCGCCGGTCGCCAGTGGCGGGGTGAAATAATGAAACGTGCCATCCGTAGTAACCATCGGTACTTCCCGCCCATTCACCATCACCCGGGCTCCTACCTGAGTCTTGCCGGTAACTTCAATCACGTGCCCATGCTGAATGAACGGATCCAATTCCAAGTCGATGGCTTCCGACTGTTTTCCCTTGGGAATAATCGTGAAGCGATTTTTCTCGCTCTCTACCGACTCTTTTCCGGACGCTTCGTACGACTGTACCATCCAGTAGTACGCACCTTCGCCCAGACTTGTAACCGTGACGTCGGCAGTGTTTACTCTTTTGTCTACCAGTGTAGAAGAAAAGTACGGATTTCTCGATATACGAAGGCGGTAACCCGCGGCATTCGCCATCGGAGTCCAGGAGAACTCCACATCCTTGGTTGTCTCACCCGAAGTAAAGATCGGCGCCATGTTGGCGGGAGAGATGGGAGTCGGCGGCCCAGTACCCTTCGCCTTTTCCATGTGCGGCGAGGCTGCCTGGAAACTTACCTTCTCCCAATTTGCCAATTGCACCGTTTCGCCGTTGCGGGTGACTTCGCCGACGCCCTTTTTCATCAAAATCTCGTGCTGATCCAGTTTGGGATCGTTGTGCACCTGCGCGGTCGATTCCGGAGCCAGAGATGCGGTTGCACCGTCCACGATGACCTGCGATTTCGAACCTTGAGAATAAGTTGCCGTCGAAAGATCCACGGTTCCTGTGCTCACGGCGACGGCCACGTTGGTTTGCTGTTGATCGTTGGCCGAATTTTCTTCGATCACGATGAGTGAATCCTGTTTCACGGTGTAGCTGGTGCCGTCATTGAACACCACCTTCGCCATGCCTTCGGAGCCGGTCTGGACCACATCACCCTTATCCAGCGGCACGTTGTAATCCGCCGCCAGCCAACTGCTGCTGCTACCTTTTTTCACGCGCACCGTGCCATCGAGCGCCGTAAAGTGGGCTTGCTGTGCCGTGGAAACGCCGCTCCCTGCAGCTGGAGCCATCCCCGCCACACGCTCCAGGATTTTATTGGCCACATCATCTGCCGCCTTGATGCCGTTTTCCGTAAACTGCGGGAACGTGAATCGCATCGCCAGCAGCAACAGGAGTACCCCGGCCAGGATCATCATGGCCACACTGCGGTAGGTGACCGTGGTCCATGCAATGTGAATACCCGGTTTGCGAGTCGACGAAGACACGTGGACGAAAAACCTGTTTAAGCCTTTTGAATATGCGGTAGTTCAAACGTTACCACAAGCCTGTTAACTCGAAGAATAGGTAATCAACCAGGAACATTACCTTCGTTTGGTACGAACTCTCGTCGACACGATGGACCTTTCGGCATCTTCCACTTTGCGACCTTACGCCGATCGTTTTCCGAGTTAAAAGAGGCCATTCTTCGGTGAGTCCGTGACCAACCTATGGCCTTCGCGATTCTTACAGGATCATGGCTGACGTTTCCTCGGTCACTTCTGGCGTCGGATGGTAGTCACAAATTCACCGATGCTTTCCGCGAAACTCTTTCCGACGATTCGCCTGAACGCAAGTAGCAGACTGACACAACAATCGACTCCGGTTTTGTTAACCTGCGATTTTCCTGCATCCCTTGACATCGCAACACCTGGTCATCAACAATTTGTCTGCACTTCTAAGTTTGTTCCGAAATCATCGGACTAAATCGTTCCATCCGTTCCGAAAGCTTCCTCGACGAGGTTATTCATGTTACTAGCAGCTCGCGTAGCCATCTTCTTCTGCCTTCCGTTAGTACTCGCAGCCGTCCTCTCCGCACAGAAAATTACCGTTTCTCAGCCCACAATCTGGGCCAGCAAGCCGGATGTAACTGCTTTCGAAAAAATCGAAACTGACCGCCTCGCCGCTGGCCGGCGCTCTATCGACAATCTGCTCGCAGCCAAAGGCCCGCGCACCATCGAGAACACGCTTGCCCCGCTCGATGAGGCTTTTCATCAAATCAATTCCGCTGCGTATTTTGCCGGACTTATGGAACAGGTCCATCCCGACGCCACTTTCCGCGACCACGCCACGGCTATGCTTACGAAAGCCAGCGCTGCACAGACCGCCATCGCCCTTAATCACGATGTCTACAACGCACTCGCGGCGCTTGATCTTTCCCAAGTCGACTCGGCTACCCGTTACTACGTGACTCGCCAACTTCTCGAATTTCGTCTCGCCGGTGTCGATAAAGACGATGCTACGCGAGCTCGTCTGAAAAAATTAAACGATCAGGCGAGCGAAGAGCAGTCCATGTTCGATCGCAATATTTCCGATGGACAAAAAACCATCGAAGCGGATCCTTCTGAATTGGATGGCCTGCCCCAGGATTACATCGATCGTCACAAGCCGGGCGCGGACGGAAAGATTCGCCTCACCACCGATTATCCCGACTCGCTTCCCGTCTTCAGTTTCGCCAAAAGCGATTCTCTGCGCCGCCGCATGGCCCTCGCCTTCAACACTCGCGCCTACCCGAAGAATCAGGAAGTCCTCACCAGCCTGATGAAGACTCGTTACGAAATCGCGACGCTCCTCGGCTATCCCTCGTGGGCCGACTACAACGCTGCCGACAAGATGATAGCCAAAGGCAAAAATATTGCTGACTTCATTCAGCAGGTGAACGACGCGTCCCGCGCCTTGTCGGAACGCGAGTTTCAAATGTTGCTCGCGGAAAAACAGAAGACTGACCCTGGCGCAAAAGAGATCTGGGATTACGAACGCGGCTACCTCTCTGAACTAGTCCGCCGTACGAGCTACAATTTCGATTCTCAATCCGTGCGCCCGTACTTCCCGTTCATGGAAGTGAAACAGGGCATTCTCGATACCGCCGCTGACCTGTTCCATGTCAGCTTTCAGCAGGAACAGAACGTGCCTTCGTGGGATCCGGCAGTAGAAACCTGGATCGTCATCGACAGCGGCAAGCCGATTGGCCGCTTCTATCTCGACATGCATCCGCGCCCCGGCAAGTTTAGCCATGCCGAAATGGCTCCGGTGCTCGACGGCATTCGCGGCAAGCAATTGCCGGAAGCAATCCTGGTTTGCAACTTCCCCGCACCCACTGCCACTGATCCCGGCCTGATGGATTATGGCGATGTGCAAACTTTCTTTCACGAATTCGGTCATCTCATGCACCACATCCTCGGCGGCCAGCAGGCATGGGCGGGGATCAGTGGCATTACCATGGAATCCGATTTTGTCGAAGCTCCGTCGCAAATGCTCGAGGAATGGATCAGTAGTCCGCAAGTGCTGGCCAAGTTCGCTCGCCACTACAAAACCGGCGAACCGATTCCAGCTGAACTGGTCGAGCGCATGAATCGCGCGTCCGCATTCGGGCGCGGCGGCTGGGTGGGGCGGCAAAATTCTTTCAGCGCCATCTCTTATGACATCTACAAAACCAAGCCGGAAAATGTGGATCTCGACAAGGTAACTCTCGATGACGCCAGCCGCTACACTTTATTCACTCCGCTGCCGGACACGCATCAGTGGGCTTCCTTCGGCCATCTCGGCGGCTATTCGTCGGCTTATTACACCTACCTCTGGGACAAGGTAATTGCCGAAGATTTCTTCCTGCAATTCGACCACAACAACTTGTTAGCCGGCGATGCGCCGATGCGCTATCGCCGCGTGGTCCTCGAACCCGGCGGATCGATGTCAGCAAACGATCTGGTAAAGAATTTTCTGGGGCGCCCGCAAAATATTACCGCACTGCAACACTGGATGGCTGAAGAGTTCGATACCAGAACTGAAGGCACGAAAGGTGCGGGACAGTAATTGCTTTGGCGCTTATGTTAATTTTCCGTTAAATTCGCCTAACTCAATTGACCGACGTACGGAACGCCATTAGTCTGCAAGCCATGACTGCGCCAGAGTTAACCTCGGCAGACTTGGATCAATTGCGTCTCGCCTACAAACAGGCAACTGACAGGTGGGTTGACGCGATTCGCGCTGAAGAAGCCTTAGCGACTGTCGACCATTCCATGATCGCGATGGAAAAATGGGACGACGCACATTTCCGCGAGGAAGACGCACATGCCAAAGCTGCCCAGTCCCGCGATGCCTACAAGGATGCCCTCCGCGCCGTGAACTACGGAATATAAGCTGACGCACCAGCCGTAGCAGGCATGACACAAGTTTAGTAGCGCTCTCGAATAAACTCGCCGATCGAAGCGTAAGCCTTGGTCAGCGTCCCTTCATCCGGCAGGAAGACGATGCGGAAATGCTGCGTCCCGGGCTTCTGTCCGAAGCCAGAGCCGTGCACCACCATCACATATTTCTGGCGAATGAGTTCCTTGACGAAAACTTCGTCGCTCTCGGGAATGTCGATTCGCGGGAAAGCGTAGAAGGCGCCGCGAGGCGCAACGCAACTCACGCGCGGCGTGGTTTCGCACCATTTTTGCGTCAGATCGCGGCGTGAGCGCAAGCTTGCGCGCGCATCGTCGACCAGATGATCCTGCGGCCCCTCGAGGGCGGGCCTGATGGCATATTGCTCGGGATGATTGGCGCACAAGCGCGCCCGCAACAGACGGTGGATGCCTTCGGTGTAAGGCTTTACCGCCGCCGCATCGCCAGAGACAATGCCCCATCCAATGCGCCAACCGGGAACCAGATAATTCTTCGACATGCCGCCGAAAGTGATGCAAGGGACGTCGGGAGCGACGGAGGCGAAAGCAATGTGCGGAGTCTCTTCGAGGATTAACTTGTCGTAGATCTCATCCGAGAAGACGACAAGATTATTCCGCCGCGCAATCTCCGCAATCCGCTCCAGCATCTCCCGCGAGCACAGCGAGCCCGTAGGATTGTTAGGATTAATGAGAACAATCGCACGCGTACACGGCGTCAGCTTGCGTTCGATGTCCGCCAGTTCCGGCTGCCACGCGTCTTCTTCATTCAGATCGTAGGCATTGATCGGAATTCCGAGCTTGCACAACACGGCCGAATACAGCGGGTAGTCAGGCTTCGGCGTCAGAATATCCTCGCCCGGATTCACCAGCGCAGAGATGCAAAGATCAACCGTTTCACTCACACCCGATGTGACGAAGACATCGCGTACCGTCGTGATGCCCTTGCGCGCGGCTTCGCCGCGAATCGCATCGAGCGCCTCCGGAACACCCGGGGACGGAGCATAGCCGTTCTTTCCGTCGCGCATCGCTTTGTAGGCAGCTTCAATGATATGCGGGGGAGTTTGGAAATCGAAGTTGAGTGGATCGCCGACATTTAGAGGAAGAACTTTGTGTCCCTGCTGAATGACTTCGTCGGCCACGCAGGCGAGGTCGCGGATGGCATAGCGAACATTGTCGAGACGGGCGGCAGCGGTGACTTCGCGTGCTTGAGTGGTGGGCATTGAGCTAAGATCAAAACTTAAACACTGGGGTCACAGAGGATCACGGGGTAATTCTAACCGATTGCCTTACCCTGTGCTCCCCGTGTCCCCTGTGTTAAAGATCTTTACTCCCCGCGATCGATCTGAGCCCTTTGCAGCGTATCCGAATAGTCGACGTAGACCGACTTCCATTCCGTATAGAAATCAATCGCGCCAATGCCGCCTTCGCGATGGCCGTTGCCGGTGGCTTTCGTGCCGCCGAAAGGCAAGTGCACTTCCGCACCAATCGTTGGCGCGTTGATGTAGGTGATGCCGGCGTCAAAGTCGCGAATGGCGGCGAAGGCCTTGTTCACATCCTTGGTATAGAGAGACGATGAAAGCCCGTACTCGATCCCGTTGGCGATCTCGATGGCGTCTTCTAGGCCGTCGCAGGGAATGATGGACACAACCGGTCCGAAGATTTCTTCCTGCGCGATGCGCATCGTGGGATCGACATCGGAGAAAACCGTCGGCTCTATGAACCAGCCGTATTGATAATCGCCCTTGTCGAGGCGATTGCCGCCGCACATCAGCTTCGCGCCTTCGTTCTTGCCGATCTCGACATAGCTGAGATCGGTTTGAAGTTGTTTCTCGTTGATGGCCGGCCCCATCTCTGTCGTCTCGTCGAGACCGTTGCCAACTTTTAATTTTTTGGCGCGGGCGACATAGCGTTCGATGAACTCGCGGTAGACACCCTTCTGCACGATGATGCGGCTGGTTGCGGTGCAACGCTGGCCAGTGGTGCCGAATCCGCCCCAGAGGCCGCCTTCGATGGCGAGCTCGAGATTCGCATCGTCGAGCACAACCATAGGATTCTTGCCGCCGAGCTCGAGCGAGCAGTGTTTGAAACTCTTGGCCGCGATGCCGCCAATGATGCGGCCCACGGCGGAAGATCCAGTCAGCGAGATGGCACGCACGTCGGCATTCTCGGCCAGTGGCGTGCCTACGTCTGGACCGAATCCAGCGACGATGTTGATGACGCCTTTGGGCAGGCCAGCGTCGGTGAGGGCGCGAACCAGATTGAACGTGGAGAGCGGAGTATCCTGCGCCGGCTTGATGACGCAGGTGTTGCCGCAAACGATCGCCGGGAGCAGCTTCCAGGAGGAAATAGCCATGGGAAAATTCCACGGCGTGATCATGCCGCAGACGCCGATCGGCTGGCGCACCGCCATAGCGAATTTGTTGGGCAGCTCCGAAGGAACGGTAGGGCCGAACATACGGCGGCCTTCGCCAGCGTTGTAATACGCCGCGTCGATAGCTTCCTGCACATCTCCGCGAGTTTCGTTGAGCACTTTGCCCATTTCGCGGGTCATCTCGCGTGCATAGTCTTCTTTACGCTCGATGAGAATTTCGGCGGCGCGAAAGACGATCTCGGCGCGGCGCGGCGCGGGCACGAGTCGCCACTTGGCGAAGGCGCGTTTGGCCGCGTCGACCGCACCGTCGACATCGGCTTTGGCAGATTTCTGAAATATGCCGACCACGTCGCGCGTATCGGCGGGATTGCGATTTTCGAAAGTCTCGCCGGTCGAGGATTCGACCCACTCGCCGTCGATAAAATTCTTCAGGACTTTGGTGGGAATCTGGCCAAGCGTGGCCGGAGATGCCAGAGTATCGGTTGCCATAATTGCTCCTTATGAATGCCTATTATTGATGCTACAGAAGGGATGGAAGGTGCGGCAAGCGTGGCGGCGCTGCTTCCAAATAGCCTTCGATCATCTTGCATGACTATAGTATAATGACCATGATCCAAGGGGGGGGTTCTCCATGAGAAAGATGGCGGCAGGCGAATTCAAGGCTCATTGTTTGGCGGTCATGGATGAAGTCCAGGCCAAGCGGGAGGCTGTGCTGATCACCAAGCGCGGCAAGCCGGTGGCGAAGCTGGTGCCCGCGGGCGAGGACAAAGGCAAGGACGAAATTTTCGGCTTTATGTCCGGTAAGGTCAAGATTGTTGGCGACATTATCGCCCCGGCATTTAGCCCCGAAGACTGGGGCGACCTTTATTGATTCTGCTCGATACACACGTGGTGATCTGGCTCGCCGATGACGTGACTCGAATCTCGAAGAAGGCAGAATCTGCCATCGTGCGAGCGCGCCAGGACGGAGATGGTCTCGCTATCTCCGCAGTCACTCTTCTCGAGTTGGCCATGCTCTGCAGTAAGGGCCGCATCCAACTGAAGGTCAGCCTGGAATCATTCATGAGCAATGTCGAGGCGCGCTTTCGGGTTCTGCCGATTACTGGCCGCATCTGCGTTCAAGCTTTTGATCTGCCCACGAATTATCCAAAAGGTCCAGTGGATCGAATCATTGGAGCAACTGGCATGGTGGAAGGCCTTTCGTTGGTCACCGCCGACCGCTCAATTCGAAATGCGCGGGTGCTGCCTACTGTTTGGTGAGGGATCGGCGTCTTCCGAGTTCTACGGGGCTAGACCAAAACCAAGATCCCTCGCTACTCTCGGGATGTCAGTGGATGCAACACTTTCTCTTTCCCCACGAATCTGCTTAAATCAAATCAAGCGCAACCCCGCTGGGCCGCTCGTGTTTTTACAACCGTGGTCGATATTCACTCTCACATTCTTCCGGAAGTAGACGATGGATCGAAATCCTGGGAGATGTCCGTCGCCATGTGCCGGATGGCTGCGGCTGACGGCATCACGCACCAGGTAGCGACTCCGCATGCCAACGACCGCTATCACTACGACCGGGCTTATCTGCAGGGAGTGGTCGCGCATTTGCAGCAGCTCGTGGGCAACGCGCTGACGGTGAGCCTGGGCTGCGATTTCCATCTTTCCTACGACAATTTGCAGGATGTGCTGGCGAACCCGGAGCGTTATGCCATCGAAGGCACGCATTACATGCTGGTGGAGCTTAGCAATTACAGCGTGCCGCAGCAGACTACCGACTGCTTCATGCAGCTTGGCGACCGTGGGATTACGGCGGTGATTACGCATCCGGAGCGCAACCCGATTCTGCGCGAGAGCCCGCAACGCGTAGTAGAGTGGGCGGAACAAGGTTGCGTGATCCAGATGACGGGCTCGGCGCTTACCGGATTTTGGGGGGAACGGGTGCGCCGCGCCGCGCACTGGCTGCTGGAACATAACGCTGTCCACGTGCTGGCCACGGACGCGCATGACACCGAGAAGCGAATTCCAATTCTTTCCACGGCTCGTGAAGCGGCAGCCGAAATCTGTGGCGAGGAAATTGCCGACGCGCTCGTGCAGGCTAATCCTCAGGCTATCATTCAATCGCGGCCTCTGCCTTATTTTCCCAAGCCGGTTACGAGCGGGTATCGGAAATCTTCCGGCAATTAGAATGGAAACCGGCAACAACAATACCAAAGGCAGCGGGCGGGGGCGCCCGCTCTACACGGACTACTGCGGGCCTTGTGCGTCGTGATCCGGAGTGGCGGGAATCGGTTCTGACGATGGGGCTGAGGTCGGACTCAGGCGCGGTCCTGGATCTGCACCGTGCGAGACTGGGCTCTGGGATGTCGAACTAACCGGCGCGGCTGCGTGTGAGAGGTTAGGCCCCGACGTCATGGCGCTTTCGGGATTCAGTAGATGATCGTTGCTCGGACCTAGCCCGAGACTAATGAGCGCGCGCGAGTCTGGAACTTCCTTCGATTGCCATCCGTGATCGGCCTGATAGCGACGCATGGCGTCTTCACTGGCCTGGTTCCATGTTCCTGTAGGCTCGCCAGTCATGTAATGTTCGCGGATCAGCGCTTCCTGAATGGCCTGCGCCCGTTCGGAATCAATTTTCTGCTGGCCACGCGGCTTTCTTTTGCTCTTGCGCGAACTCGCGTACTTCACTCTACCTTTATGGGTGGCAGACGTTGTGCTTGATTTGGAATGCTTGACGGTCGAGGGATGCGCGGCGGAGTGCGCTTTTGCCGGAGTAGACGCTTTCTTTTTAGAAGCCGCAGCCTTGGGAGGCGCAGTTGGTTTGGTTGAAGACGACTGAGCCGCGGAGTCCTGCGCAAGTCCTCTGGCGGGCAGCAAACAAACGCACATCGCCGCCAGAGCGCAAATCGCGCCCAAGGATCCCTTCACGGTTTTCCCGCGATGTTTTGGCTCCAAAGGCAAACCTCAAGTTTCCGCCAAAGTGGCCCGGCCTAAAAAAGGGCCAAGCGGAACTGGCACTGACATCATCCTCTATCGGATGACGCAATGCCAGTTCCCGTTGGCTGATTCCAGGTTACGGAAGTGTTCCAGGTACGAAGATGGTTCCATCCTGCCGCGAAGAACCACGGGGACGAACCAGGAATACCACGTCCTGGCCGCTTTTCAGGCTGTTCTCCACTTTGGCGAAATCTTCTTCGCTGTTGACCGGCTGCTTATTGACCTCAAGAATTACGTCGCCACGGCCCAAATTGATGTCATCGGCAAAGGACCCTGGCTTTACATCCCGCACGATCACGCCCTTACCTGCCGGTATATCAAGTTTCTCAGCAATGTCCGGTGTGAGTTTCTGCACGCTGATACCGAACTTGTCCTGCTTAGGCGTACTTTCGTCGTTACCGCCCTCATCTTCGTTCAGCCGCGCAGCGAACAGCTTTGCCCGGTCTGCAATGGTCACGCTGGCATCCTGCTGTTTGCCGTTGCGCACGAAACCGAGATCCACCTTCGACCCCGGCTTGCGCGAAGCGATGTCGGCTACCAACTCGGAGCCTTTTGTGACCTTCTTTCCGTCGACTGTAGTGATGGTGTCGCCGACTTTCAGACCAGCCTGATCGGCAGGGCTACCGGGAACCACGCTGGAAATCGTGACGCCTGTGCCATTTCCATAAACTCGTGTGATGGCGGGGTTCTCAACTGCGTCGAACATGATGCCTATGGAACCGCGAGCCACCCGGTGCTCGGGTCCAATAAGCTGGTTGTAAACCTGCACCACGGTGTTCGATGGGAGCGAGAATCCTACACCCGCGTAGGCATTGGTTTCGCTCAAAATAGCGGTATTAATACCGATTACTTCGCCATCCAGATTAACCAGCGGTCCGCCGGAATTTCCTGGATTAATGGCTGCGTCCGTCTGAATGAAAGTTTGAAACTGGCGGCCCGGAACGATATCGCGACCCTTAGCAGAGACGATGCCGGCGGTCACAGTACCCACTTGTCCGAATGGGCTGCCAATGGCCAGCACCCAGTCGCCGACTTCCATGCTGTCGGAGTTCCCCATCTTAGCCGCGGGTACTGCGCGAGACATATCGATCTTAATCACCGCCAGATCGGTTTCCTGATCTTCACCGATCACTTTGGCGTCATGCTGCACGCCGGGAGGATCGTCCTGCAAACGAACGCGAATCCGGTCCGCCTTTTCGACCACGTGGCGGTTGGTAACGATGTAACCTTTGGGATCAACGATCACGCCTGAACCCAAAGAACGCTCGCGAATTGCAGCATCGCCGTTGGGTCCGCCGGGACCGCCCTGGCCGCCGAAGAAGCGGTTGAAGAAGTCATCCATGCCGCCGTTACCACCGCCGCCATTGTCATCGTCGTCAGGGCTCTGCTCACCGCGGCGGCGATGCGGACTCTTAATCATCGACTCGGTGTTGATGTTTACGACGGTCGGCCCCAACTGCTTCGCGATCTGGGAAAACTCACCGGATAGCTGCTTGGGAGATGGAACGGTCAACGGAGTAGCGTCAGAAGACGAGGATTTCTGCCCTTCCTTGCCCTTCACGCCATAAGAGACGACTGTGCCAATCAAAATACCCAGCGCCAGTGTGGTCACGATGCTGAACGAATAAATCCAGCGATGAGTTTTCAAACGCAGCCAAAATGCCCGCGAATCCATATCCCTGCTTCCTCCGAGGACGATAAACTGTTCAATTATACCTGTTTACGATATTGCAAATTTAAAAAGGGGATTAAGGTCCACGCACCGATCGCGCCCTCGCGATCGCTCGTTCGTACCCGACGTTGATTAGACGCAAGAGTGCGGCATTCCGTACGTAAAGATTTATTTCGCCTGGTAAACAGTTCTTCCTCCGACCACGGTGCGGAGTACTTTGGTCATCAGGATTTTCTCTGGAGCAGACGCGGTCACGTCGCGATCCAGCACCACCAGGTCTGCAAGCATCCCCGGCGTGAGCTTGCCCTTTTCCTTCTCTTCGAATTCCGCGAATGCCGAGCCGGTTGTGTAAGCGGCGATGGCCTGGTCCATGGTCAGCCTCTGCGCCGGGAAGAATTCTTGTTTGCCATCCTCGCTCCTGCGCGTGACCGCCGCGTATAGCCCGCGAAAGGGCGCTACCGGCTCGACAGGATAATCCGTGCCGAAGGCCAGCGGCACGCCCTTATTCAAGAACGCCGCCCACGCATAGGCCGTTGCGGCACGCTTCAGCCCCAACCGATCCTGAGCCCAGCGCATATCGGTGAGCACATGGCTGGGCTGCATCGAAGCAATCACTTTCAATTCTTTGAAGCGCGCGATCTGTGCGGGAGTGGTGACTTGGGCATGTTCAACGCGCAGACGAAAATCGTCTCCGCCGTTGGGCGCTTTCACTTTTTGCTCGTGCGCTGCTTTCTCGGCCTCGGCGAAGGCATCAAGAGCCATCTGCACACCTTTGTCGCCAATCGCATGGAAGCCCAGTTGAAACCCCGCCAGTACGCGCTCCTTGGACATTTCGTTGAGTTTCGTGGGCAGGTAGCGCGGCAGGCCGGAGGTTTTCGGATCATCCGAGTAAGGTTCCAGTAAGGCGGCCGTATGGCCGCCCAAAGAGCCATCCATAAAAGCCTTCAACATTCCGGTATGCAACATCAGATCGGCCTGAGGATGCGAATCGCGCTTTTTCTGCAATTCCTCAATGGACTCGTCAAAGGGTAGCCACTCGGAAATACGCGCCGTGAGTTTGCCTTCTTTTTCCAGGTCCTCGTAGATCTGAAAATTTTCCCAGGCTGGCGAGTAATCCTGGGCCGAAGTAATGCCATGCTCGGCCAGGTCGGCGAGTGCGACTTCGATTCCTTGCCGGCGCTCTTCAAGTGTTGGCTGCGGAATCACTGCCCGTACCGCCTGCTGCGCGGTGTCTCTTAAAATGCCGGTCGGCTGGCCGTTGGCATCACGGTCAATCTGGCCGCCTTCGGGATCACGGCTGGCGATCGTGACATTTGCCAATTGCAGCGCTCGCGTGTTCGCTACAGCTAAATGACCGTCAACCCGATCCAGCAATATCGGATGCCCGCTGGAAATTTCATCCAGGTCCCAGCGGCTGGGTAGAGTCTTGACCGGCCACATGGTCTCGTCCCATCCCCCGCCTAGAATCCATACTCCCGGTTTGGCCGTCTCCACTTTTGCCAATACGCGCTGGCGGAATTCTTCCAGTGTCTTCACTCCCGTCAGATCCACATTGAGCTTCTGCAACCCGGCATCGGCCAGGTGCAGGTGCGCGTCGTTAAATCCCGGCATGACGAAGTGGCCACCGAGGTCGATAACCTGGGTCTGTGGCCCCTTCAGCTTTAGAATATCGATGTTCTTCCCCACCGCCTGAATACGATCGCCACGCACCGCGATGGCTTCTTCGCGCAAGATCGAACTGAATTGTGCATTCGAAGGCACGCCGGTGTAAACATTCGCGTGAATGAAAATAAGGTCGGCCTTGGGTTTTGCGTCGCCTGGAGTTTGAGACCCAGTTTGCGCGCTTAAAATCGCAAGGGGAAAAAGAATCGCCCTTAGAAATACCAAGTTGACCCAACAGCATCGAATCCAGTTCTGACCCATTATTCCCCCGCTCCTGCGAGCGCCAGCATCGTCAGCAGAATGCGCTTTAACCCAAGTTCGCGCCCGTTGCTGTCAAACCATTCCTGCAGCGTGTGAGCGCCCCCACCGGAACCGCCGCCACCGATGGCAATCGCCTCAAGCCCTAGCGACAGAGGAATGTTCGCGTCGGTCGATGCCCGCTGCACCTGCGCCGCATTATTCAACTGATTATCGACCGCTCGAATCACATGCAGGATGCGCGAGCTTAATGCCAGTTCCCCCGCCGGACGATTTCCGATTGCCACTACTTCACAGTTCACTCCGGGGGGCCGTTTTTGCTGAGAGGAACGCATCTCAGCCCCGAGAGTTTCATCTTCCACTGCGCGATTCAGCGCCAGCCGGAGCGTCTGTTCCAGGCGTTCCATTTCCGTCATCGAGGTCGACCGGATATCGACTTTCATGCTTGCCGATTCCGGAATCGAATTTACCGACGTGCCGCCGCGAATCACTCCAATGTTGAATGTCGTTTTCGGCGCCGTGGGTACGGGCGTAGCAGAAAACGTATCGATGGCACGAGCCAGAATCACGATGGGGTTCGGCGCGCCAAAATCACTCCACGAATGCCCGCCCGGGCCGCGAACAATGACCTCAAAGCGCCGGCTGCCCAGGGCTTCAGCGACAATCGTGTCCGCGCCTGCGCCATCGAGGACCACGCTGTAAGCGATCGAATCTTTCCAGCGCGGCGTAGAAAAAATGTGCCGCATGCCGCGCAGGTCGCCTTCGCCTTCTTCGCCCACGTTGCCGATAAACACAAACGGCAGAGCGTGCCGTAACCGGACGGAGCGAAGCAATGAAGCGATGGCCAGCATTGCTGTTACCCCCGCACCGTTATCGGAAACTCCGGGGCCGTACAACCGGCTTCCCTGCTGGCGAATATTCAGCGGCGTGTTCGCCGGAAAAACCGTATCGATGTGCGCGCTGAGCGCGATGTAGCGCTGCCCGAACCCCGGATGCACACCGAACACGTTGCCCACATCGTCGATGCGAACATCGTCGAGGCCGACTTCGCGAAAACGCTCCGCCAGCCATGCTCCCCGCGCCGACTCGCCAAACGGGGGCGCGGCGATCCGCGCCATTTCCATCTGCCACTGCGCCAGTTGCGGCTCCTGCGTCCGCAACCAGTTGAATGCCGAGCGCACTTCCGGCGATGCCGCCAGGCGGGCGACATCCTGCTGCACCGTCGGCGCAACCTCCGGCATATCCGCGCGCGGGGGAGTGGGGCTCATGGAATGTTATTGCGTCATCTTACAATAATGTAAGAATGCTAAAAAGCTCAGTAAACACGCCCTTTTTCGAGCATTCGCGCCTGTTTGGAATCACAGTTAGCACACTAAGCAGGATTACCGTAAAAGACTCCTTACTTTATACGCGCTCGAAGGGCGTAATTGCCGCGAGTAATTTTCAGAGTTTCCAGAGTGGTCAATAGATTTGTTCAAATTCTCAATGAGCTAAATCGCCCGGTTACAACAGTAACGACGCTGGCCGGTTCCTTCCTCTCTACAATCAAGGTGCTATGCACAGCCTCAGGCGTCTGGCGCTGATTGTTATCGTTACTCGCGGATTGAAAGTTTTCGGTCTCTGTATCGGAGCAGCTTTAATTTGTGCGTTTGCTTTTGTCGTGATGCTTCGATTTAGTCTTCCGCCGGCAGACGGTGCGTATGGGCTGTCTACAACGGAATTGCTTTCCGACCCCTTTGTCTTGTTCGGTGCTCTTTATGGAGGTGCCGTTTGCGGGGTGCTCTCATTCCCATTCGCCTACCTTGGAACTCTGCACCGGCGGTTGCTTACGTCGGCGCTTTTCGTTTTCGCAGTCGTGATAACGGAAATCATGCTGGTTACACCGTTTGCGGGGTGGGGTGGTCTGGTGTGTGCTATTCCCGCGCTCGGTTTCGGTCTTCTCGTCTGTCAGTACTCAGGCTGGAAATGGTTTGCCTAAGCCAGTTGGCGTACCATCGCGATTTCACTCAGTGACCCAAGGTGCCAGCGTTCCCCGCCCCCGGACACGAACCGCTCACCGCACTTAAGCTGGCCGGCTTTGGGCGTATCCCGCCCGCTGTTCTACTGCGGCCACCAATTTCTTAGTGACGGGAACCGCGATCCCGTGACGGCTCGCGCCGCGCAGAATTGGCCCAGCGATGGCGTCCAGTTCTGGAGGATTGTGGCGTTCCACATCCTTCTGCATGGAGCTGCGCATATTCGCAGGCATCGCCTTTACCCCGGCGAGAATTGCCTCCGCATCAACCTTCGCGCCTTCAGCGGTGGCAACCGCGCATGCTTCACGAACGCAAGCCTCTCCCAGACTGCGCCACTGCGGATCGGCAAGAATCTCCCCGACGGTTTTATCGGCAGCGGTAGTCGACAGGGCAAAAGGCGCGAGAAAAACCAGCTTGCCCCAAATCAGCGTTGGTTCATCGTCCATGAAGCGGCAGGTAAAACCAATTTGCTGAAGCTGGTCCAGAGTGCTTCCGAGAAGAGGGCGGCCCGAAGACAAAACATTCAACCGCGCAAACGGGGAGCGATGGATGATGTGCCCAGGGCTAACTCGTTCGGTTTCGACCGCAATCGTGGCCGGAATCACACGCTCCAATCCATACTTCGCACGCAGCACGGCGAGATGATCGATACCGTTGAGTAAGGGAACGATCGCTCGCACCGCATCAGGATTCTTGAAAGCGGCGAGCGCCGCGTCAAGTTGCGTGGCCTTCACCGTGATCCACAGCACATCCGCGTGAGGCACTTCCGCGGCGACCGCAATATCGACTGTAAAGTTTCCAAATGGGCTTTCCAAACGAAGCTTTCCGGGATAAGACGCAAGCGTCTCCGGTCTCACGACCAGCGTGACGGAATCTCCAGAATGCGCGAGACATGCGCCAATCAACCCGCCAACGCCGCCTGCGCCGAGAATCGCGTGACGTAACGGTTTAGAAATGTTATCGGGCATGAAGTCTCTGATTCACTTGATTTCGATGTTGCTTCACGAATTTTGCTTCGCGGTCGCGGGTAAACACTCCACAACCTCAGCGTCGCTCAGAGTGTGGTCACTCGTCTTGGCGCGTTGATAAATGCGCTCAACCAGTTCGTCGGTGGCTGGGATGCCACGCCGTTCCAGCCAGAAGAGTACATTCGACTTGCCGCTCATGGGACCGATGTCGATGATCTGCTCCAGTCCGAAGACATGGGAAGGTACGCCCGAGTAGACCGAGTTCGCGAGCAGAACATCATTCTTGTGATAAGCCTTGATGATGGCCGCGGCGTGGACGCCCGTAGCAGTACGAAACGCATCATCTCCGACTACCGGATAGTTCGCGGGAATCGGCACTCCCGTAGCGCGAGCCACTGCCTGGCAATAATGCTTCAACTTGGTGAGATCCTGATGATCCCAAGGGCCGATACCCATTAACTTGAGATTGACCAGCATCTGATCGATCTGCGTATTGCCCACGCGTTCGCCCAGTCCGATAGCGCAGCCGTGAACACAATTTGCACCGGCGATAATCGCCGCCATCGAGTTGGCAATTGCGAGCCCGCGATCGCTGTGGCCGTGCCAGTCCACGCGAATTTTTTCCCCGGAAGGCTTTACCACTTCTGCGATCACAAACCGCACCAGGGCCAGCGCACCCATGGGGGTGGCGTGGCCGGCCGTGTCGCAGATCGCGATAGCCCGCGCTCCGCCGTTGATTGCGGTCGTGTAAAGCCGTTTCACGGTTTCGGGATCGCACCGGCTGGTATCCTCGGTGACGTACATGACCTCGAGGCCGAGTGAAACCGCATACTTCACGGCCTTCTCGGTGGTCTGCAAAAGAAAATCGTCAGACCATCCCTCGGTAAAACGGCGAATCGGACTGGAGCCGATAAATGTCGCCGCTTCGATCGGCAGACCTGTTTTCTGCACGATTTCAGCAATCGGACGAATGTCGTTCTCATGGGTGCGTGCCGCGCAGTTAGCGTGAATTTTCAACTTATGCGCGACGATTTCCCGGGCTAGGGCCGTGACATGTTCGACGGCACGTGGGCCCGCGCCGGGCAAGCCGAGATCGAGCGAGTCGATGCCGAGCGCCTCCATCAGATGAAGAATCTCAATTTTTTCCGAGATCGATGGATCGCGGACCGAGGGCGACTGCAGTCCGTCGCGCAGGCTCTCATCGTTGAGCAGTACGGGACCTGGAGGTTTCAATCCCGGCGGATGATTCTTGTTCCAGTCGTAGATGAGTTCGGAAGTATTCATCTCAGGAGATCGTGCAATCTATGAACCACCAAGGGCACGAAGTTCCACGAAGAAGCTCCTTGTGAACCTTGGCATCGTTCGTGGTGAAAACTCTTTGACCTATTTTTCTTTCGGCGGCAGCGTCAATCCGAATACTGAAATCATTCCCTGTCCTGCGACATTCACTTTTGCCTCCGCGGGATTCGGCAGATAAAGCGTCTGACAATGCTCGCAGCGGTAGACTTCAGCGTCTGGTCCCCAGGCCTTTTCGGCGTCACCGCAGGCTTGTTCGATTACGTCCTTGGTATAGAACCAGCGCTTCAAATGGCCACCGCAGAATTTTCCCTTTTCATTTTTCTCGTTACAGGCGCGCTGCCCGGCCTTCTTGATTTTTACCTTATGATGCGGAAGCTGCGCAGGAGTTTGCGGGCTCGAAGCAGCGATTTCACCAGTTGCCACAGGCTCACCTTCGTTGCGCGGCGCGAGCGCCGCTGAATCGGATTTTGGGTCTTACGTCTTAAGGCCTTACGAGCGTCATTGTACTCGAAGGGGAAAGGCCAACCCAAGCGTGCGATGTCGTATGCTAGCCCTGATTCGTGCATCCGCGATTCTTGAGTCGGAATTTTAGAAGAGCATATTCACAATTTTATGATCACAATTGTTTCGGGCTTGCCACGTTCGGGCACGTCGCTCATGATGCAGATGCTGGCCGCAGGCGGAATGCCCATCCTCTCCGACGGCGAGCGCCGGGCCGATGTCGATAATCCTCGGGGTTATCTTGAGTGGGAGCGCATCAAGCAACTTCCTCAGGACCCGGCTTGCATTGCGGAAGCGGAAGGCAAAGCCGTGAAAGTGATCTCGTTCCTTTTGCCTTCGCTTCCCGCAGGCCACGAGTATCGAGTCATTTTTATGCAGAGGCCCATGCAGGAGGTGCTGGCGTCGCAGGAAGTGATGATGCGTCACAGGGGAACAGCGAAGCCCACGGCTGACAACTCTGTCGCCGCGCCGTTCGAGAAGATCCTGCGTTCAGCAAATACCTGGCTCGATAGCAAGGCTTACGTCAAAACATTGCGTCTTCCCTACCATGAAGTGCTGCGCGATGCGCAAACAATCGCTAAGAAAGTGACCGAATTCCTGGGTGTCAATTTGGATGCGGAAGCAATGTCCCAGCAGGTGGATGCATCGCTTTATCGCAACCGGGCTGAGTGATTTTGAAAATTCCTTCTCAAGAATCAACAACTATCAGAACTCCCGCTTCGGCTGCGCCTGTTCGGCCCCAACGCGACCCACCGCTACCTCGGCCTGGAAATAGTTCTCGCCGCGGATCGGACCTCCCGCCATGCGGCGCAGCATCGCAATCTGCCCGATGTGCGTCAGGGCATCCGCAACGGGGCCCTGGAAAAGTTTCTCCGGCGTGGCATGCAGCGGCTCGGAAGATCCCAGATAGTCATCGAACTGCTTTAACGCCGCAAAAAATCGTTCGCTCTCTTTTTCCCAGGGAAGCGGCTTTGAGTCTTTCCAAGCCTGTTTCCCGGCGGCGATCGACAGCCCCCAGTCCAAAAGATCGCCAATGTGGGCCAGAATATTCCCTGGTGTACGCGTACCTTCTGACGCGCTGAAATCAGCGAACGCGGGAGGGGCACTGCGGATCGCCTTGCCCCCGCGGTAGGCCAGCGTTGCCAGGCCGTGGCGCAGCAATTCACGCTTGGGATCTGAGTTCGAATGGTTTTTCATGGACACAAGATACACTGTCCCCAGGAGACATGAAAGCATGGCAAACGATATCAGCCGGTCAAGTTCAGTGAGCCGTGCGAACGCCGAACACTATCGCTGGGGAAACGATTGTGATGGCTGGCATTTGGTGAAAGATGCTGATCTCAGCGTTATTGAAGAACTGCTTCCCTCTGGCGCTGCCGAGGTCCGGCATTATCATCAGAAAGCGCAGCAGTTTTTCTACGTACTTTCAGGCGAAGTGATGATGGAAGTAGAAGGGCGCAACACTTTGCTGGGTGCGGGAAGTGGAATCTGCATCCTGCCGGGAGCGCGCCACCAGATCAGCAATCCATCGTCCGGCCCTGCGCGCTTTCTCGTGATTTCACAACCGCCCAGCCACGGCGACCGCTATACAGAGTGATCCCGGTTATAAGATCTCAGCGCAATTTCTAAATCCGCACTTTCTCTTTCTCGCTCGCTTCCGTTGGTGCGTGCAGGGTTAGATCCGCAAAAACAAATCCGTCGCGCGTCACTACCTCGCCATTTTCTATTGAGACCGCATGCGCGAACATGGGACCGTCGTACACAAAAGTGTGAAACTCACCCTTTTCCCCGCAAGGATCGACGTTCGCGGGAAACTCGGCCACTAGCTGCGAGTCGAGATCGCGCCCAGCAAACGAGGCAGGAAGCTTCTGCGGATCGAGACAGACGATTCGACTGCGGAGTCCCTCACCGCACATTTCGTGGATGAGTTGGCGGGTGTCACAGTGCCAGATGGGAAAAACCGGAGTGAGTCCGGTTCCACGCATGCGGTCCTCGCGATATTGCCGTACGTCCTCAAGGAAGAGATCGCCGAAAGCAACAGCTTGTATTCCGGCGTCGATTGCCTTTGCGCATGCGGCGCTCATTGCCGCTTCGTATTCTTGGTTGGAACACGGCCAAGGCAATGGAACTTTCCACAAAGGAAGCCCGGCGGCCTCTGCCTGAGCTTCGAGCAGTTTTCGCCGAACGCCGTGCATGGCGACGCGATCGAAATTGCCATTTAACGTGGTCAGGAGACCGGCGATTTCATATTCGTTCGACTGACGCAAAACGTGCAGCGTCCAGGCGCTATCTTTTCCGCTGCTCCAGGATATGAGTGTTTTTTTCTTCAAGCCTCTTTCCTCATTCATGCGAGGTCGCTAATTGTTACAAAGGTCTGCGCCGGATCACACCAGCCGCGAGCACGCCGCCACGAATCCGCGCCCCCAGTCGACGCGCGAACTGCATATCCAAAAATCCTTCCATCTGCCGCGCGAAATTCTGGCCGTATCCGTACCACCAGACTTTCTTCATTCCCGGAGTAAGATCCACATCGAGATATTTCAGGCGGACCATCTCTTCCAATCCGAAGCGACCGTGAGAGCGGCCAATGCCGCTGGATTTTATGCCGCCGTGGGGCGCCTCGCTGATTCCGAAGCAGGAAATCACATCATTCACCAGCACCGTACCGGCCTGAATACGCCGTGCCAGCCTTTCGCCACGAGCGGCGTCGCGCGTCCACACACTGGCCGCCAGGCCAAATTCCGAATCATTGGCCAGACTCACGGCTTCATCGTCGCTATCGAACGGCGCCACCGGCAGCACTGGCCCAAACGTTTCTTCCCGCATGATTCGCATCTCGTGGGTCACGTCGGCGAGAACTGTAGGTTTATAGAAATTCCTGCCGAGTTCCGGAAGTCGTGAGCCTCCGACGAGAATCCTAGCGCCGCGAGCCACTGCATCTTCGATATGTGTTTCAACAATTCGCAACTGCTGCTGGTGAATCATCGGCCCAACATCAGTTGCGGGATCAAGCCCACGCCCGACTCGCAGTTTTTTCGTCTTTTCGACACACTCTTTAAGGAATGCTGCGTACAGATTGCGATGAACGTAGCAGCGCTCCACAGACAAACAAGTCTGGCCGGCGTTCATGAACGCGCCCCACACGGCTGCGCTGGAGGCGACGTCAACGTCGGCATCGTCGAGCACCACCATGGGATCTTTACCTCCGAGTTCCAGCACTACGGGCAAGAGGCGTTCCCCGGCAGCTGTCGCGATGCGCTTGCCCGTAGCCACGCTGCCGGTGAATACTAGTTTGTCAATCTGCGAGCAAATCAGCGCTGCGCCCGTGGCACCATCTCCCACGATGACCTGGAAGATATCCGCGGGCACGCCCGCAGCACCCAGCACCGAGCGCAAGTCAAGTGCCACAAGGGAAGTGACTTCAGAAGGCTTCAGCACCACTGCATTGCCCGCAGCCAGAGCCGCCAGGGTTTCTGTCGCGGGAATCGAAAAAGGGTAGTTCCATGGCGAAATAATTCCCACAACTCCATAAGGCTCCCGCAGCAGCAGGCCGCGTTTGAGCTTAGTTGCAAGATTGCCATGCGGTAAAGGTTCGTCGCGCAGCAGGCGATATGCGTTATCGATCAAGAATCGGGCCGCATCGAGCGCCACGAGCACTTCGGTGGTCAGGGCTTCCACCACGGGCTTGCCTGCCTCGCGCGAGATCGCCTCGGCGATCTCCGATTTCTTTTCGTGCAGTCTGCGCTGAAATTCGCGGAGGATAGCGATCCTGCTCCGCACTCCCATCGCAGCCCATGACGCTTGGGCGGCTCGCCCCCGTGCTACCGCCGCGCGCACTTCACTCTCACTCGCGCACTCCAGTTCGCGCAGAACTTCACCTGTCGCCGGATTCATCGACGAAATCTTACGCACCGCAACTTCTAGTTCCATCCCCATAGCAAATCAAAATTCGAAAGAGTCTTCCGCGCTCTCCGCGACCGCTCTCCGTGCCCTCTGCGATTAGCCTTTGAAAGCGCATCTAGTAATCCACATTCACCAGGAACAATCCGCTGGCGGGCGCGGTCGCTCCGGCGGCGGAGCGATTCCGAGCTTCCAGAATCCGCGCCATGTCGTCAATTTGCAGCGTTCCCTTCCCCAGTAGAATAAACGTGCCTACCAGATTGCGAACCATATGCTGCAAAAATCCTGATCCTTTGACGGTGTAGATCAACTCGTCTCCATCCCGCCGCCAGTTTGAAAGAAAAATGCGCCGCAGATTCGATACGGGTTCGCCGTCGCGTCCCCGCTCCGGATCAACCGCAGCAAAAGAAGTGAAATCGTGCTCGCCTTCAACCAAAGGCGCAGCGCGCGTCATCCTTTCCTCATCCAGAGGGTAAGGATAATGCCAAACATATCGCGCCAGGAATGGCGAACAGATCGTGCCGCGAAAAATGCGGTAACGATAAGTCTTGGCCCGCGCCGAATGCCGGGCGTGAAAATCCGGAGCGACTTCTTCCACTTCGAGAACTCGCACGGCCGCGGGCAAGACATCATTCAGAGCCTTGACGAAATTGGCTGCCGGCACTGCTGCCTCCGTAACGAATGTCGCGACTTGACCTAATGCGTGAACTCCGGCGTCCGTACGACCTGAGCCTTGCGGCAATACCTTTTCGCCGGTGATTCGTCCAATGGCTGAGGCAAGCACTGCTTGAATCGTCGGCAAATTCGGCTGAACCTGCCAGCCGAAGAATTCCGATCCGTCGTAGGAGAGAATGAGCTTGAGATTGCGCATGCCATCTTTCGAGTCCCGAAGCCGGGGCGAGTCATCCAAAGCTCTTCTCGGCTTTAAATTTCCACGCCGTCAAGGACGTCAGATATTCAGATGATCTCGAAAGCACTGCGAGGACTTTATCAGTTTCCGCCAGCGCGGAGCGATCAATGAAACCCACTCCATCAGATATACTGTTGGTTTTCATCAACTTTCATCTCGCAGAGAGATGCTCGCGGTTCGCGCAGCAGGGTGCGAACCGCGGCGGGGCCCGGAGGGCAGGGCTCCGTTTCACCGCGAAGGGATGCTGCAAGTACCTTTCGAAAGCTTCTTTTTTCAGGAACCTCGGCGGCTTCCGTTGCGTACCAAACGTTGAATAGATTCTCGTTTGCGTAATCGGAAGCCTCGTCTAACACCTAGTCTTTTGATTGCAAGGCCATCATGAACGGAGATGAGTAGATGCCATTCGCACGCATAGCTTCAAAGATCCGGTGGAGCGCCGCTGCTTTTTTGTTAGGAGCATGGATGCTGGCGGGTTTGACGATCGCCGCGCCAGCTCAGGAACCACCGCCCGCGCCCGCCCCGCAGAACACCCCGGAGACTGGGCGTCTTCCTGTGTTGAACTATTCTCAGCCGGTCTCGCATTTTCCCAATCCCGTCGGGCCCTACACTCCGCGGCGTGTGGCTCCGCCGAATCTTGCCAACACAGCGCGCATCGATTCCCTGATGCACGATGGCAAGCTCTATCTCTCTCTGAATGACGCTATCGCGCTGGCGATCGAGAATAATCTCGACGTCGCCATCGCCCGCTACAACCTGAATATCGCCGACACAGACGTGCTGCGCGCCAGGGCCGGAGCTACCATCTTCGGCGTCAATGCCGGAGTGGTGCAGAACACGCCCGGCGGCGGCGTCGGCGGAATTGGGGCTACTGCCGGAGCTTCATCCGGTGGCACGAGCCTTGGAGCTGGCGGCATCGGCGCAGGCACCAATGGCTTGGTAAGTTCCACGCTCGGCGTCGGCCCCGCCATTACCAGCTTCGATCCGATTATTACCGGCACGCTGCAAGATGATCACCTGAGCCAGACCGCCACCAGCATCTTTCAGGGCGTTCTTCCCGATACCAGCCTGGTTCAGAACACTGGGACCGTAGACTTCGCTTACAACCAGGCCTTCCATTGGGGAATGAATCTTTCGGTGGGCTTCAACAATACACGGCAGACGACGAATAGCTTCTTCTCGAGCGTCAGCCCGGCTTTGAACTCCAACTTCAGAGCTACAGTCACGCAGCCTATTCTTCAGGGCTTCGGATTCGCCGCGAATACACGTTTTATTCATATCGCCAAGAATAACCGCGAACTCACGGACGTTGCCTTTCGCTTACAGATCATCGACTCGGTAGATCAGATCGAAAACATTTATTGGGATCTGGTCTATGCCTACGAAAACGCACGCGTGCAGAATGAGTCGTTGGCCTTCGCGCAAAAGACTTTGTCAGACACGAAGAAGCAGGTCGAGATCGGGAGCCTGGCTCCCATTGAGACGGTGCGCGCACAAAGCACCGTGGCACAGGACCAGCAACTCGTGACGACAGCTCAGACTAATCTGCAGCTGGAGCAACTATTGATGAAGAACGCGCTGACCCGGACATTGAAGGATCCGATGCTAGCCACGGCCGAGGTCATTCCCACTTCCACAATGGAAATTCCGGCGCAAGAGCAGATTGTTCCTACCGAGGACTTGATCAATGAAGCGTTGCGCCATCGAGCTGAACTGGTGGAGACCCGTATCGATTTGAATAGCCGCGATTACAGCAACAAGGCAGTGCGAAGCGCTTTGTTGCCCACGCTTAATCTTTTCGCCTACTACGAAGGAGCGGGCGTTGGAGGGAGTCAGAATCCGGCCAACGTTTGCTCGAACCCGAGGACCGAGTTGCAACAGGCATTCGGCTGCGCCCAGGCGGGTCCCCTGAGTGCGTCGAACCCCGAGCCGATCTTCCCCACCACCCCCATCGGGAGCACCCTGAACCAGTTGGTGAATTCCACGAACCCCGACAAGGGAATCGGCCTATCACTCAACATTCCGCTGCGTAATCGTGCGGCGCAGGCCGTGCAGGTTCGGTCGGAACTTGAATATCGCCAAGCGCAGATGCGCCAGCAGCAAATCGAAAACCAAGTCGGAATCGAAGTTCGCAATGCACAGTATGCCGTGCAGCAAAACCGCGCCAGTGTGGACTCCGCCAAAGCTGCGCTGGATCTTGCACGCCAGTCGCTGGACGCGGAGCAGAAGAAATATCAGTTCGGCACTTCGACCACAACGTTGGTTTTGCAGTATCAAAGCCAACTTGCGACGGCGGAGTCCACTCTGGTGAATGCGACAGTCGCTTATGAAAAGTCGCGTATCGAACTGGACCGCGCGACCGGCGACTTGCTCGATCACAACGGCATTAGTGTGGACGATGCGGCCCGCGGCCAGGTGACCCATATGCCCAGTGTCCCCTATATCGCTCCGCGCAAGGAACTGCCTTCGGTGGCGCAACCACTCCCGCAGGCGGCTGCTCCGCAATCGCCTCAGTAAAACAAACGGAAGAAGAAACAGACGCAGTTGCGAACTGCGTCTGTTTTTCTCTCACAATTCTTTACAATCTGCCGATGCTTTTCTCGTGCCGCGTCCCGCTAAGATGGCTGTGAACGCAAAATCACTGGCGCATCCAATTTTCGACATCATTTGCCTTTCTCTATGCCGCGATACGGTTTCCGCCCAAGGAGACGAACTATGTCTTTGCTTTTAGCCCGACTGATTAAGCAGATCTCTCATACTCGCGTGTTGCTGACAACGGTTATCTTTTTTTCCTGCATGCAGTCACCATGGCCGGTATTGTTGGCGCAGAATGTGCCATCGGCTCCCGCGCCCCAGGCCACGCCAGTTTCCGCACCGGCGCAGGCGGTGCATATGCAGGATTATTCCAAACCGCGACCTGCTCTACCTCATATTCTGCAGCCCTACGAAGCGCAGAAGGTGCCACAACCGGTATTTGGCAACTCGCCTCGGATTGATTCCCTGCTACGCGATGGAAAAATTTATCTCTCGATCGACGATGCAGTTGCTCTTACGCTGGAAAACAATCTTGATCTTGATATTGCCCGCTACAACCTCAATATCGCTGATACCGATTACCTGCGGGCAAAGTCCGGGGCCAACATTCTTGGTGTCAATGCAGGCATCGTGCAGAATACTCCGGGCGGCGGCGTCGGTGGCCTGGGTGGTACGGTCGGCTCCGGCACAGGCGGAACTACCGTCGCAGCCAGCGGAATCGGAACTGGAACCAACGGCTTAGTCAGCTCTACGCTCGGCATCGGCTCGCCCATTACCAGCTTTGATCCGGTGATCACTGGCACGCTGCAACTCGACAAAAACGACACCGAATCCACCAGCGTTTTCAGCCCCGTCCCCGTTGTGGCGCAGAATACTTACACCGCCAATTTGGCGTACACCCAGGGCTTTGAGTGGGGTACGGCCTTGTCCGCGGGATTCAACAACACCCATGTCACCACGAATAATCCCACCAGTCTGCTGACTCCGGACCTGAGTTCCAGCTTCCAGTTCCGGATCACGCAGAATCTTCTGCAAGGCTTCGGTACGCTTCCTAATCTGCGTTTTATTCATATCGCGAAAAACAATCGGGAGATCTCCGATGTTGCTTTTCGCCTGCAAGTCATTACCACCGTTGATCAGATTGAGAACATGTATTGGGACCTGGTATACGCCTACGAGAATGTGCGGGTGCAGCAGGAAGCGCTCACTTATGGGCAAAAAGCGCTGGACGATTCCAAGCAGCAGGCGAAAGTAGGCACTGTTCCCCCGATTCAAGTCGTAAGCGCGCAAAGCACGGTTTCAACCGACCAGCAAAACCTGATCCTGGCGCAGAACAACCTGCAGCTGCAACAGTTACTCATGAAAAACGCGCTGAGCCGCAACATCGAAGATCCGATGCTCGCTGAAGCGGACGTGATTCCGACTTCGACCATGCAGCTTCCCGAGCAGGAGCTTGTCGTCCCCACGCAGGATCTGATTAATCAGGCTCTAGCGCATCGCGCGGAACTGGTGGAATCACGCATCGACCTCAACTCCCGCCAACTGAGCAGCAAGGCCGTTCGCAATGCGCTGCTCCCGACTCTCGATGCATACGCCTATTACGGCGGATCGGGGGTTGGCGGCAATGTCAATCCGGCGCTGTTGCCGCCAACGTGTAATCCCGCTATCTCAACTTGTTTTAGCAGTGTTACAGCTCCGCCACCTTTCGTGAACGGCGGGCCAGTGGGCTACGGCAGCACTCTGAGCCAACTCTTCAACTCTACCGCCCCCGACAAGGGCGTAGGACTTTCGTTGAATATCCCGCTGCGCAACCGCGAAGCCCAGGCCAACCAGGTGCGCGCCGAACTGGAGGACCGTCAGGCCCAGGTGCGGTTGCATCAGCTCGAGAATCAGGTTCGCATTGAAGTGCGCAACGCGCAATTCGACGTAAGACAGAATCGCGCTTCCGTGCAGGCCGCCCAGTATGCTGTCGACTTCGCTCGCCAGACACTCGATGCTGATCAACAGAAACTGAAAGTCGGACTCACCACTACAACTGCCATCCTGCAGGACGCGTCGGTCCTGACCACCTCGGAGTCGAATCTGGTCTCCGCCAAGGCTGCGTACGAGAAGTCGTGCATCGAACTCGATCGCGCCACGGGATTGCTGTTAGACCACTCGAACATCGACGTCGCCGAAGCCACGCGTGGCCAGGTTACGCATCTGCCGAACGTACCTTACGTGGCTCCGCGCCAGGACTTAAACCCCAACGCTCAGCCCAATCAGCCCCAGGCGCCGCCTTCCTAGCCGCGAGCCTGTTAGCGACTTCTCGGAAGCGGGGATGCTTCGCCGTCAATTCTCCGTCTCAGGCTCGACGATGTATTCTTCCTGACGTGACTCTGTCCGTCGTCATCATTACGCATAACGAGGAAGCTAATATTGGCCGCGCGCTGGAAAGCGTGAAGCCGCTGATTTGCGATGGCAAGGGGGAGGTTATTGTCGTCGATTCAGGATCTACCGATCGAACCGTTGAGATCGCGAAATCGTTCGGCGCGAAAGTTTTCGTCGAAGAATGGAAAGGCTACGCCGCGCAGAAGAACTCTGCGATCGATAAGGCTACGGGAGATTGGATTCTGAGCCTGGATGGAGATGAGGAAGTTGGGCATGTCGCTCGAAGTTTCATACTGCTGGTACTCTCCGGCTCGAACGACGTTCTGAACCATTCTGCAGGATTCTGGTTTTCTCGACGCAACTACTTCCTTGGACGATGGATTCGCCACGGCGGATTTTATCCCGATCCGAAGTTACGCTTGCTCAAGCGCGGCGGTGGTCGCTTTGAAGACCGCGCGGTCCACGAAGATGTGAAACTGCAACCCGGCCACCAAGCGTACGACGCCACGTTCCACTACGACTCGGGCGGCGGGTCTGACATCATTCACCACTCCTACCCCACGCTCTCCGATTACATCGAGCACATGAACCGCTATTCATCGCTGGGAGCTGAGATGGTCCTGGCGAAGGGCAAAGGTAGGGTTCGCTTCAGCGTCGTCAACATCGTGCTGCGCCCGATGACGACATTTATTTACAACTATTTTTTCCGCCTCGGCTTTCTTGATGGACGCGAAGGTCTGTTGTTGCATCTCTACCATGCGGTCTACGTCTCCTGGAAATACGCGAAGGCCTGGGAACTCAGCCGCAATGAATCATCCTCTGCTCACGACCGACCGGTCGTTTGATCCACATCCAAGCGCCTTGCTCGTAAACGCTGCCTTCCCTATGATCGGAACAGAGCACCGGGGTTCGTATGGAGAAGAAATCGTCTAAGCCGCAGGTTGCAGACAATCCGATTGCTGACGTTTTTGAAAACCGTCATCCTTCCGACGGCGAGAAGAGCTGGGCAGAAAAAACGCTTGCCCCTACGATCGAGAAGGCGCCCGAACACCCGATTGGCGCGCCGACTGGGGTGAACCTCGATGAGCTCGGCCATGCGCGCTTTACCACAATTTCGGGCGTGCCCATTCGCCGTCTCTACACGCCAGCGGATCTCCCTGAAGACTGGAGCGAAGAAAAATATCTCGGCTATCCCGGCCAGCCTCCCTACACCCGCGGTATTCATGCCACGGGATATCGCGGCAAGCTTTTTACCATGCGGCAATTCTCCGGCTTCGCTTCGCCAGAGGAGACCAACCAGCGCTACAAATATTTGCTGGAGCACGGAGGCGGCGGACTTTCCGTAGCATTCGATTTGCCCACGCTGATGGGCTATGACTCCGATCATCCAGCGAGCGAGGGCGAAGTAGGAAAGTGCGGCGTCGCCATCGATTCGCTCGAAGACATGGAGATTTTATTCACCGGCATCGATCTGGAAAAAACGACTGTATCGATGACCATCAATTCTCCCGCATCGGTTTTGTGGGCAATGTATCTGGTCGTCGCCGAGAAGCAAGGCGCAGACTGGAAAAACATTTCCGGCACAATTCAGAATGACATTCTCAAGGAATACATTGCGCAAAAGGAATATATCTATCCTCCGGCGCCGTCGATGCGTTTGGTCATCGACACCTTTGAGTTCGGATCAAAGTTCACGCCGCGCTTCAACACCATTTCAATCAGTGGATATCACATCCGCGAAGCCGGTTCGACTGCGTTGCAGGAACTCGCCTTCACGCTTTATGACGGCGTGGAATACGTGGAGTGGGCGCGGCGGCGTGGACTCGATGTGGACGACTTTGGCCCGCGTCTGAGTTTTTTTTTCAATGCTCATAACGACTTTTTCGAGGAGATCGCCAAGTACCGCGCCGCCCGAAAGATTTGGGCGCAAGTGATGAGAGACCGGTTCGGAGCGAAGAACGCGCGCACGTGGCTGATGCGTTTTCATACTCAAACTGCAGGCGTGTCACTGCCAGCCCAGCAGCCGATGAACAATATTGCGCGAGTGGCCCTGCAGGCTTTGGCGGCCGTACTCGGGGGCACGCAGTCGCTGCACTGCGATTCCTACGACGAAGCCCTGGCATTGCCTACGGAAGAAGCCGCCCGGATCGCATTGCGTACACAGCAGATCATTGCATATGAATCCGGCGTAACTCACACTGTCGATCCGCTTGGTGGTTCCTATTTCCTTGAAGCCTTAACGCTTGAAATGGAAAAAGGCGCGCTCGATTACTTCAGCAAGCTAGATGCAATGGGCGGCATGGTGAAGGCCATTGAACGCGGCTATCCGCAAAAGGAAATTGCCGAGGCGTCTTATCAGTTTCAGCGTGCCGCTGAAGCCAAAGAAAAAGTTATCGTCGGGCTGAATGAATTTGTAGTCGAGGAAGAGTCCCCGCATATTCTCTACATCGACGAAAGCGTAGCGCGGCAACAGTCGGAGAAGCTGAAGGCGCTCCGGGCTCGGCGGTCGAATGACGAAGTGCAACGCCGTCTCGACGCCCTGAAAAAAATCGCCGCGCAAGAGCCGAGGGTCGTCGCGGATGAAAACATTTCCCCTGCCAACACGATGCCCTACATCATCGATGCAGTCCGCGCTTACGCTACCGTCGGCGAAATCTGCGAGGCTCTGCGCGGCGTTTATGGCACATATACCGAGGTGAGTATTACGTAGCGGAACTTGCTGAAAAGGGTCAGCCCGTAAAGCCAAATCAGATTGCTGAGGCGCGTCCCCTTCCTAGCTTCTCCACTTCAATGTAACTGGCCCCGTCATGGGATGCTTCATCTCAGCCCCGGTGCGTTTGGCTTCGAGATAAGCGGCCTTCAACTGGAAGTACCATTTGGCGGGACGATCGGCATCGTCAATCAGCATGAGATGCGGATTGTGTTTCAAGCCTTCAGCTTGCAATTCCATGGTGCGGCGATCCTGCTCGACGAATTTCGCGAAGACAAACTTCAACAACTCAGCACCGAACGGCATCCAGCGGAAGAGATTCCAGGCGGCGACTACGTCGATACGGCACTGATTACGTGTAATGGGCGTCACCGTCGTCAGCGATGAGAACCAATACTTTCCTGCCCGGATGGTTTCCCTGCGCAAATTAGGCAAAACAAAATCAATGGTTGTCGTAATGGAATCAGCGGCCGCGTAGAGGCGCAACAGCTTGTAGGGCGCGGAATTTGAGCTGGGAGTGTGGGCGCTCATGCGGAAGCCGTTAGGAACGGGCTCGAAGTTTTTTCTCTTTTCGTGAATGCTGTGCCGGCTGCGCCACCACCACGCCTGGTGAACGAATGGCCCGTGCGCCGGATCCATCAGGCCAATGATGCCGTGATCGATGCTAACCGGCATGTCTGCGGTCAGATAGGCGCACCTAAATTTTTCGCTGAATTTTTCGATCCGCGGTACGGGCTCCGGAGCCTCATCGCGCTTGCTGAAACCCGCACCCGCCGGCCCGGGATCCGGAATGAAAACCCATATAAAGTCATCCTGCTCTTCGCAGGAGTAACTGCCAGCGTAGATGCGATCGACCTTCAAGGTCTGATCAGCGGTGAGTGAGGGGATGAGTCGGCACTGGCCGTTATGGGCGTCGAAAGTCCAACCATGGTAGGGACATTCGACATTTTCTCCATCAAAACTTGCCCCGTTCAGTGGCATGCCGCGGTGCGGACAAGCGTCGCGCAAGGCGAAGGGACGGCCCGCGCGGTCCCGTCCGATGACTAGCGGGATGTCGAGCAGCATGGATTTGTGAAGTTGATTGCGATGTACGCGGTCGGCTGGCAGTGCACGATACCAGAAGCCAGTGAGCATCAGCGAATCAGGCGCCTGCTGTTGGGGGTAGTCGGAGTCGGGCATAGGGGAATGTCGATTTCTGATTGCTGACTGAAAACATATGCTAGCATTCGCTGGACTTACCAGCTGGTAATGAATGCGCGGAGGAACTTCGATGGAGTTTTTCGGACATTTCCGCCGGCTCACGCCTCTGCAACGGAACACTTTCACCGCCTGTTTCCTGGGCTGGTCGCTGGATGCTTTTGATTTTTTCATTCTGACCTTCTGCGTCAGCGCCATTGCCACGCAATTCCAGACCAAGGTTTCAGAAGTGGCGGAGGCGATTTTCCTTACCCTGGCATTTCGTCCGCTGGGCGCATTTCTTTTTGGAATGATGGCGGACAAATTTGGGCGCCGTCCCACGCTGATGGTGGATATCATCGCGTACTCCGTGTTCGAACTGGCATCGGCTTTCGCCCCATCACTGAAAGTTTTTCTAATCACGCGCGCGTTATTCGGAATCGCGATGGGCGGGGAATGGGGCGTGGGAGCGGCATTGGCCTTCGAAACTCTGCCCGCCGAGGGACGCGGATTTTTCTCCGGCCTGTTGCAGGAAGGCTATTCCATAGGCTTTCTATTCGCGGCTTTGGTTTTCGGTACGGTATTTCGATTTGTGGGCTGGCGCGGAATGTTTGTGATTGGCGCGCTCCCCGCGTTCCTGGTGATTTACATTCGCACGAAGGTGGATGAATCGCCCGCGTGGCTGCAAGGGCAGGCGAACAAAAATCCGCAGCGACGTTTGGGGAAGGACATTCTCACCTACTTTGGTACTTTTGCCCTGCTGGTCGTGCTGATGTTTGCCTTTAATTCTTTTAGCCACGGCACCCAGGATCTGTATCCCACATTTCTGACCAAGGGGCATCACCTCGATCCGAAGACGGTGATGTTCATCGCAGTGGTGGCTAATATCGGCGCGCTGTTAGGCGGAATTTTGTTTGGCACCTGGTCGGAGCGCATTGGACGACGGAAGGCGATTGTGATTGCCGCGCTGCTGGCGATTCCGGTGATTCCCTTGTGGGCTTACTCGCACACCGTTCCCATGCTTGCGCTGGGCGGATTTCTGATGCAGTTCATGGTGCAGGGCGCATGGGGAGTAATTCCTGCGCATTTGAATGAACTCTCTCCGCCTGAGGTGCGGGGGACGTTCCCGGGTTTCGCCTATCAACTGGGGAATCTGCTGTCTTCGCGCAACGTAGTGATCCAGGCGAGACTGGCGGAAAACCGATATCGAGGAATGTATCCGCCAGTTTTGGCCTGGACCGTCGTGCTCGTCGCAACGCTGGTGGCGGTAGTCACTTGGAGCGGCCGGGAACGCAGAGGCACAGATATGACCAATACTAATTAGTCCGAACCAGGAGTTTTCAGTAATCGCCCACCCGGATGTGAATGGGTGGGGGGTACTGGCACGAGAGTTCCATTGTCACGGGGAAACCTGTGTGGTACGGTAGGGAAAATTTCACGCCTTCGTAATTCTTCCAAGGGTTTTTTACGTTGCGGTTTGCGCGAGTGCGTGTGCAGGAGCAGCGCCACTATGAAAGAAACTATGGATCCGATTCCGGCCAAGCCATTAGCCGATGACGAAAATTTTGCTAATCGCAAGCTGATCCGTCCGGCGTTGCCGCGCGTGGATCACAACCACGGCAACCACAATCCCACCCACAACTCCAACCACACGCAGATGGCGGAACGCCGCGATCGGCACGAGCGTCCGGAGCGCGGATCGGACCGCGGATACGACCGTGGCGAGCGGGCGGGCACGGCCGGCGGCGGGCGGAAGACCGCGCCTCCGGAGCAGACCAATGCCGAGAATTTTTATTATCAGAAGCAGATGCAATCACGGACGCCAATGGTGATCGTGCTGCGCGATGGTGAGGAAGTTCACGGAGTCATCGAATGGTACGACAAAACTTGCATCAAGGTGATCCGCGAAGATGGCGCACCCAACTTAATGATCTACAAGCCCGCAATTAAGTACATGTTCAAGGAAGAAGAGCGCGGGCGATAGCCGGTTGGAAAGTCAATCGCTGCGCCCATGCCTACATTCGTTCCGGCTTGAAATTACCAAATATCCAAGATCGCCAATTGCGGCTGCTTTTCCTGCCCCGTTTACGCTACAGATGCTCCCGTTGACAATCTTCGTTATCTCCCATAGCATCAATAACTTGAAGCGCGATATTCACACTGCATCCGGGAGCCTTGCGTGATTAAGCTCGATATCATCAACGAAGTGGTGGCCAGAACCGGCATTACTAAAACCAAGGCTGAATTGGCAGTGGAAACCGTATTCGAAAGCATGAAGAACTCGCTGGCTCGCGGCAATCGCATTGAGCTGCGCGGATTTGGCGTGTTCAACGTGCGTCCCCGCAAGACTGGAATTGGGCGCAATCCCCGAACCGGCGCCGAGGTTTCGATTCCTCCCGGCAAGGCCGTGCGCTTCAAACCGGGTAAGGAACTTCAATCGATCGATTGAAGCTGCTGGCTGCTAGCTTCTCGCTTTTCCATCGGGTGAAGATCGACGCAAGACTTTCTTGATTTATGTTAGAGGGAAACCTCTCTTGCATTTCCACCCCGCATTTTTGCCGCGAGTAGTAGCATCTAAGGGAAAGGCCTCGCTGGAATCGCGAGGCCGAAAAATCGCATGCCGGAACCGACTCCTTCCTCAGTTTCATCCACACTCGAATACTACCGGCCGCTGCCGGAGTGGGCTCCGAGCCGGCCGAAACCACGGTACTGGCTGCATATACTTTTGTTGCTGGCTACGTGTTTCACCACACTGGTAATGGGCGCGCGAATGCAGTACAACTTTCAGCACAATCGGCAAGCGTTATCGTTCAGCGACGATCCCATCGTCGATCACGCCGGGCAGAGAGAGACGGTTCCGTTTTTTCCGGCGGAATGGGTGCGATCGCATCCAGAGCGTTTGCTGGGCGGCTTGCCCTTCATGGCCACGCTGATGCTGTTCTTTCTGGCCCACGAAATGGGCCACTACTTATATTGCCGCCGCTATGGGGTGTACGCGACGCTGCCGTTCTTCATTCCAGTGCCAATCCGATTGGGACGATGGGAGCGGTCATTCTCATTCGGTCACGCATCCGTTCCCGAACCGCTCTGTTCGACATTGGAATTGCCGGGACCCATCGCGGGTTTCGTGGTCGCCCTCGTAGCTCTCGTAGTTTCGCTGACATGGTCGAAGCCTATGCATTTCGACTCGGGCCCCGACGATTATGAACTCGGCTATCCGCTGATTTTTCAGCATCTTGCATCGACTGCTGACTCCTAGCCGGCCTGATTCATGGTCCGGCTGCCGTTCCCACTTAAACCGAGTGCTCCTGCACCCTACTGCCATTGCGGCCTGGGTGGGAATGCTGGCGACCTCGCTCAACCTGCTGCCTGGCGGGCAACTCGATGGCGGACATATTATTTTTTCGATTGCGCCGCGCGCCCACAAATTCGTGTCGCGGATGACGATTCTGATTCTTCTGCCAATGGCGTATTTCCTGTGGACTGGGATGGTTTATTTGGGCCATCTCTGCTGTGGTTGAGCAGCTTTCGTCATCCGCAAGTGGCAGAGTGGCCGCGAGTTTCAGGCGCGCGATTATGGCTGGCGGCATTTGCACTGCTCATGCTTGCGGTTACATCTTACCCCGGCGCCGCTGGCGCATTCTTCTCTGGCAGAGAGTCGGTGCATCAGATGCGTGCGACAATAGCCGCTGGATTTTTGTGAGGCTTCCCGAGTCTGCGGAGCCAGCTCAGTCACGAAGGAACTAGAAATCGAAATTATTCTAGGATGTTCTCGATCCTTTCCCGTATACTCCTTTATTGAATCGATTCAGTAAGCCGAACACAGGGGCCTACCTTGAAAAGAATTACGGCGTATCTCGCGCTTCTTATCGGATGGTTTTCTTTTGCGAACATCGCATCGCGCGCAGGTGGTCGAAGTTGATGTCTCCCATCCCACGAATCATTTTGTGCCGAAGGAAACTTTGGGGGCAGGGGTTGACCGCATTGGCGTCGAAGCCATCGACAAAGATCTACAGCAGCCGACCCTCGAAAAGACTCTCGCTTCAGGCTGGCAGCCAGTCACCTACCGCCAGAACACCGAGCTCGCCATCGAAGCTTGGCACTGGAATCCGCAAGGCACGTGGAGCAATGGCAGCGCCGCCAGCGGCAAAGGATATTTCACTGGCTCGTCGACTCCGACGGAAATGATCCGTTACTCGTACGGGTACGGGCTGCCGCGGCGCGGCACCACCCGCAATGACGGTACCGACAACGTCGGGTTCTCGCGGCTGGACGATGGCGATTTAAATACTTTCTGGAAGAGCAATCCATATCTTACTGAACGCTTCACGGGAGAGAGCGACTCCCTGCACCCGCAGTGGGTGGTCATCGACCTGGCGCAAATTCAGCAGGTGGACAGTATTCGCATTGCCTGGGCAGAACCTTTCGCTCGACATTATGTGGTGCAGTACTGGACGGGCGAGGATCCCATTCGGGCCGTTACGCGCGGTGCCTGGCAGACGTTTCCGCAAGGGGCGATTACGGATGGTAAAGGCAAAACCGAGACAATTCGCTTGAGTGCCGCTCCCATGCAGGTGCGATTCCTGCGAATCTGGATGACCGAATCGTCGAACACTTGCGACGCCGACGGACCGGCCGACCCGCGTAATTGCGTGGGTTATGCCATTCGCGAACTCTACCTTGGCACCATCACGGCGGATGGCGCGTTTCACGACGTCATGCGGCACACGCCGGATCAGGAACAGACAACGACATATAGCTCGTCGGTTGACCCCTGGCATCAGCCGTCGGATCTGGGATCGACCAAGCAGGCGCAGATGGGATTTGATCTTTTCTTTACCAGCGGTATTACGCGCGGGCTGCCGGCGATGGTGCCGATCGCGATGCTGTATGACACTCCCGAAAATGCCACGGCAGAAATTGCGTACCTGGAGAAACGTCGTTATCCTATTTCTTACGTCGAGATGGGCGAAGAGGCAGACGGGCAGTACATGCTGCCGGAGGATTACGCCGCACTTTATTTGCAGTGGGCGACCGCCCTGCATCGCGTGGATCCTAAGTTGAAGTTGGGTGGCCCGTCGTTTCAGGGAGTAAATAAAGACATCGAGGTCTGGCCAGACGCGAATGGGAAAGTTTCCTGGACGGCGCGGTTCATTGATTATCTCAAGCAACACGGGCGAATGAACGATCTGGCATTTTTTTCCTTCGAGCATTACCCATTTGATCCCTGCAGAATTCCTTGGGGCATGCTTTATGACGAGCCCGAGTTAGTGAGTCACATTATGCAGGTATGGCATGAGGATGGAATTCCGGCCGACATGCCCATGTTCATCACGGAAGGAAATCTTTCGTCCGGCGCCAGCGAGACTTACCAGGATATTTTTGCCGGCGTCTGGCTCGCCGATTACATCGGATCGGTCTTGAATTCCGGCGGCAATGCCGTTTATTTCTTTCATTACTTGCCGCTGCAGATGGAGCCCGGATGCAACAGTTCTCCGGGAACGTTTGGAATGTTTACGGTTGATGCCAATTATCAGATTCAACAGCCGCTGGCGCAGTTTTTTGTAGCGCAGTTAATCAATCTGGATTGGGCACAGGCGGACGGCGGCGAGCATCAGGTTTTCTCTGCAAAGAGTGACCTAGAAGATGGTGCCAATCATGAATTAGTGACGGCGTATGCGGTGAAGCGGCCGGATGCGACCTGGGCTCTGATGTTAGTCAATCGAGACCAGCAGAATGCCCATCGGATTCGGATTGTGTTTAACGGACCAGCGGATAAAAGCGTTAGCTTCACGGGGCCAGTTGAGGTTTCAACTTTCGGAAGCGCGCAGTATCAATGGCATCCGGCGCAAATGCGCTTCATGGCGCACGCGGAAGCCGGTGCGGAACATACCATCGTCGCAACCAGCAAAGGTTGGGCTGATCCCGATGGCCCAATCGCTCACACGAAGATCAGCGCCGAGAAAGACACGATGTACGATTTGCCGGCCGCTTCAGTGGTGGTGATCCGAGGAAACATCGGCGCAATCAAAGAGTAACGTGGAGGGGCGGACGCCTCGTCCGCCCCAGCCCCGTTTCAGCGCTATGCGATCTGGCGAAACGCTCTACATCAACCAAATCGCGTCCACATCCACAATTACCTGCGTGCGGGGAATTTTGTGTTGCGCGGCATAAGCCAGCATCGCCCGCAGCGTAGCGTTCAACTTTTCGCGGCTCTCTGACTTCAGCACGAAGTGATAACGGTAATCTCGCTTCAGCCGCATGATGGGTGCGGTTGCCGGGCCGAGGACGCGCACGCCTTCATGGCGAGTCTGCTCAAACCATTTCCCCAGCGTGCCCGACCACTGTAGCGCTTCGTCGAGCTTGTCGCTGCGAACCAGAACATTGGCTAGTGCGGCATACGGCGGATAATGCATCCAACTTCGGAAGCGCAGTTCCTTGTCATAGAATCCAACGAAGTCGTGCTGCGCCGCGTATTGCACCGCGTAGTGATCCTGAAAATAAGTTTGCAGAATAACTTTGCCGGGAGACTGACCGCGGCCCGCTCGTCCGGCGACTTGTGTAAGCAATTGGAAAGTGCGCTCGGCGGCGCGAAAGTCGGGCATTCCCAACGCGCTGTCGGCGCCGACAACACCGACCAGCGTGACGCCGTGAATGTCGTGCCCTTTGGCGATCATCTGCGTGCCCACCAGAATATCGAGTTCGCCTTGGTTAAGCGCGTTCAGTGTGCGCTCGAAATCTTCGTGCCCGCGCACAGTGTCCCGGTCGAGGCGGGCAATCCGCGCCTGCGGGAACATGCCGTGTAACAACTCTTCCAATTTCTCCGATCCCGTGCCGATAAAATAAACGTACTCGCTGCCACAGTGCGCGCAGGCTTTGGGCACAGGTGCCGTGTAGCCACAATAGTGGCAGATCATCCTATGCTCGCGCTTGTGATGAGTGAGGGCAATCGCGCAGTTCTGGCATTCCAGCTTTTTCCCGCAAGTGCGGCACAGCACCACAGGCGAATATCCACGGCGATTCAGCAGCACCATAACTTGTTCTTTACGTTCGAGGCGATCTTTGATTTCGGCGGCGAGTTTGCGTGAGATGACCTGCTCCTGTCCTGTCTCCTGGAATTCCTGGCGCATGTCGATGATCTCAACTTCTGGGAGAGGGCGTTGCTCCACGCGATCTGGCAGCTCGACGAGTGCATATTTGTTTTTCTTCGCGTTGAAATACGATTCCAGCGATGGAGTGGCCGACCCGAGAACCACAACCGCATTCGCCATTTTGGCACGGACCACCGCCACATCGCGCGCGTGATAGCGCGGCGTCTCTTCCTGTTTGTAGGAAGAATCGTGTTCTTCATCGACGATGATCAGCGCCAGATCCGAGACTGGAGCGAAGACCGCGGAGCGCGTGCCGACAACCACGCTCGCTTCCCCACTCTGGATGCGATGCCATTGCTGCGCGCGCTCTTTGTCGGAGAGCGCTGAATGAAGAATAGCGACTTCCTCCCCGAAGATTTGATGCAAATCCGCGGCAATAGCCGGCGTAAGTCCAATTTCAGGGACGAGAAGAATGGCCGAGCGCCCAGCATCAAGCACTGCTCGCATACCCGCCAAATAGACCGCGGTCTTGCCAGAGCCGGTAACACCGTGAAGCAGAATGCCGGAGAATTTTCGCGTCTCAACGGTTTCGCGGAGACAATTCAGCGCGGCCTGCTGCGCTGCGTTGAAATCAAATTCGAGGCGCGAAGGCCGCGGCTTGCTGCGCGAAACCGCGAAGCTCGCAGGCTCTTCCACAATTTCAATCAGACCTCGTTTGATCAGCGTAGCCAGAGTTGTCCGTGGGACTTCTAGCGCTTGCAGCATCTCCACCGCAACTCGGCCGCCAGACGCGGCGAGCGTCTCGACAAGTTTTTTCTGGTTGTCGTTCAGTTTGCCTTCAGCCGACTTAAGGAGCGCAATCTTGACGGTACGCGTCGCATCTCGGACGTCGGATACATCCTCCCGCATAAGCCACTTCTTTCGCACCATCCCGCTCAAGATCAATTTCGAGACGCGGGTCGCCGAGCGCAGGCTTTCTTCGCGGACTTGTGCGCTCTCTCCTGCCTCCGGCTCCTGCGCCGCAAGGTAGTCGAGCACGCGAAACTCGCCGGCTTGCTCCTCCGGAGTGCGGCGAGAACGCGCGGACGATCCTGACATTCCCGCCAAATGCAGCGCCATCCGGCCTTGCGCGGTGATGCGGTAGGCGATAGCGCGTTTGAACTCCGCATTGAGCGGCAGCATCGTACGGAAGACTTCACCGAGTGGCGCAAGATAGTAGTCCGCGATCCAACGGCCGAGGCGCAAAAGTTGCTCATCGAGAACTGGCGCAATATCGAGTACGTTGAGTAGAGGCTTGATTGTTAGCGACGGCCTGCGATCGTGTAGCTCAACTACAATTCCCGTCAATCGTTGCTGGCCGAAAGGCACGAGCACGCGGCCTCCGACCACAGGCGCGGCCGCGGCGGGAACACGGTAAGTGAAAACCATGTCGAGCGGCACAGGCAGGGCGACATCGCAGAACTCGGGCATTGATCCCTGAGAATAACAGTGACACTACACGGCCGCGAAGCCGGGACTTATTCGGCAGCTTTTTTGGGGGGGGCGATTCCGAGATACTTCATCACCATCTGCAGGTCCTTCCAAGCCTCGCCCTTCTGGCGCGGGTCGCGCAGTAGAAATGCAGGATGGTAAGTGACAGCAAGGCGCGTGCCGGGCCAGGAAGAATCGCTTCCAGCGGGCTTAAAGTCGTACCAGCGTCCGCGTAACTCAGACATAGGCGCGTTCATGGCCAGAAGGTTCTTCGCCGCAGTGGCACCCAACGCAACAATCGCCTTGGGCTTGACGGTTGCGATCTGGCGCATAAGGAATGGCGAACAGGTTTCACATTCGTCGCGCTCCGGTTGCCGGTTGCCGGGCGGACGGCATTTGACGATGTTGGCGATGTAGACATCTTCGCGTCGCAGGCCCATTGCCTTGATCATGTTGTTGAGCAACTGCCCGGCACGACCGACGAACGGCTCGCCCTTGCGCGTCCTCGTCCGCGCCGGGGCCTTCGCCAATAAACATCAACTCGGCGTGCGGATTGCCCACGCCAAAAACAATCTGCTTGCGGCCTTGCTCATGAAGTTTGCAGCGCGTGCAGTCGCCGAGATCTTCGCGAATCATCCCGAGTGCGGCGGCAGGATCGGCCACTCCGTGCTCTGGCTTCGGTGAAATAATTTCGAGGATATTTTCTTCAACCACGACAGCGGATTTTCTTGCGGCCATTTCCTCTCGCAGTTCTGATTCTGGTAAGGGTGCGATTGCAGATGTGTGAGGCTCAGCTTGCGTGAGCAGTGAGCCCTCCGCGCCGCGCCGGTAAAAATCATGGATGCCCATCTCCTGACAATAACGAACGCGCTCGGAGAGCGCACGTCGCAATTCCGGATCAAGTGGAAGGGTCACCATCTGTTTTAGAGTAGGAAAGAATCGTGAATCAGTTTTCCACATCGAAGAAGATCTTGGTCGTCGCCCGATAGAGCAACACTTTCGCTCCATCCAGTTGCATGTCGAGCGAATCTACATGAGCCCATTTAATGCCGCGCACGGTCTTCGAAGCCTCAGCCACTGCATTCTCCGCAGCCTTCGCAAAGCTGTCTTTAGACGTTCCAATCACTTCGATAATTTTCTGGGTCATCGCATGCTCCTGTTAGATGTTTTATGGAATTGTACTCCGGTGCGGAAAACTCGCGTTATGCTTTCACCGAAGACTTCCGCTGTTGGCGGATGCGCACCACTTGGTCGAGCACGCGCTGCGCTACTTCCCACTTCGTGGTCTCGGGAACATCAACGACTTCGTCGCCCGTAATGATGGTTACCTGGTTGCGATCGGAGTCGAATCCGATTCCTTCGCGGGAAACATCATTCACGACGATGGCATCGAGCTGTTTGTCTCCCAGCTTCTGACGAGCATTCTCGAGCACGTTTTGGGTCTCCGCCGCAAAGCCCACCACGATCTGCGACTGCTTACGCAAGGAAATTTCCTTAAGAATGTCCATGGTCGGTTCAAGTTCGAGCATGAACGGCCCTTTTCGCTTCATCTTTTGTTGGGACACAGATTTCGCACGGTAATCGGAAACCGCGGCGGTCTTGATCACAATAGTGGCGTGAGGCAATAGATGAAGCACGGCATCGCGCATCTGCTCGGCCGATTCTACCCGCGTGATCTCAGCTGCTGCGGGCGGAATCAGCGACGTGGGACCACTGACCAGAAGCACGCGCGCACCGCGGCGCAGAGCGGCTTCGGCTACTGCGTAGCCCATGCGTCCGCTGGAACGGTTGGTGAGATAGCGAGCGGGATCGATCTTTTCACGGGTCGGGCCGGCGGTGATGAGCACGGTTTCATCGCTCAGGTCCTGCGCCGCACCCAGCGATTCGAGCACCGCCGCCAGGATCGACTGATTCTCGGCTAGCCTTCCCTCTCCGGTCATGCCGCAGGCGAGGTAACCAGAGCCTGGTTCGACGATCTTTACACCGCGCCGGCGAAGAATTTCCAGATTCGCCTGGGTCGCGGCGTGATTCCACATATTCACGTTCATGGCGGGCGCGACTATGACGGGAGCCGTGGTAGCGAGGTAAAGCGTGGTGAGAAAGTCGCTGGCAATGCCCTGCACGAAGTGCGCCAGAATATCGGCGGTGGCAGGCGCAACCAGCAGCGCATCAATCGACTGGGCGACCGCGATATGTTCGATGGCAGAATCGATGTTCGCAGCCTGCTCCTCAGAGGCTGAGAACATTCCCGTAATTACTTTTTCGCCGGAGAGCGCAGCGAACGTCAGGGGTCGAACAAACTCCTGAGCCGCCCGAGTCATAACCACTTGCACCCGAACACCGCGGTCTTGCAGAAGGCGCACAATCTCAGCCGCCTTATAAGCCGCGATCCCGCCCGTAACTCCGAGAGCAACCTTCATGGTTTGTAATGCCCGCGCCCGAAGACGCGATCGATTCCGCCGCGCCTCGGCGCCCTGGAAGCTTGATAAGGACCCACTTCAGCGACCTTATTCAACAACCTGGCTCAACGACACACTAAGCGTCGTGTCCGAATGCCTGGTCCAAAACTTCGGCAGCTTGCTCGGCGGCACTTCGGGTTTCAGGAATTTCCCACTTCACTTTGCCGGCGCGAATTTCGTCTTGTGCAATGCGGCAGGGCTTGCGGGAATTTGTTTGCACCACCGGCGGCGCTCCGGATTGCAGTTGCCGGGCGCGGCGGGCGGCGACCAAAATATAGCGATAGTTGCTGTCGAAGCCTTCGATCAGTTTCATGGATTTCTTCTCCGTGTAACCGGAACAAATTTTTTGATTGCCGAAAGTTAGAGTGCTTCGTTCTTCGCCAGCGGCAGCTAAGAACTCCGCTCCTATTTTCCCATGAAACTCAAAGTTGTGGGGGTTCCAGTCCTCCACCTCGGTTACTGAGGTCTATGCCGACCCGGATCTGCGGGCGGATTGAATGAATCCAAAATCCGCTTCAGGCGGTCACGAACATTAGCCAGCCGGCAGCAATCCGCCAGCGCCACGATCTTTCCCTCCTCCTCGGAGAGCGGACGGCTCGCGCGCTGCAGCCGTTCGCCCCGTACGACCGCACGCAATAACTTGATCGAGTCTTCCAGTTGGTCGTTGATGAGAATGTAGTTATAGCGATGGTAATTTTCAATCTCGCTAGTCGCTTTATCCAAGCGCCGCTGGATCACTTCGTCGCTATCTTCGCTGCGCTTGCGCAGGCGCTCTTCCAGAATCTTGCGATTCGGGGGCAGAATGAAGATGCTGGTCGCGTCCGGCATTTTATCCTGAATTTGTTTGGCGCCTTGCACGTCGATATCGAGCAAAAGGTCGCGTCCATTTTGTTCGGCGTTCGACAAAAAGCAGCGAGCCGTTCCATAGTAATTTCCAAAGACTTCCGCATGCTCGAGGAACGCATCTTCCCGAATCATCTTCTCGAACTCAGGCCGCGAGACGAAGTAGTATTGTCGGCCATTGACCTCGCTGCCGCGCGGAGCCCGGGTTGTATAAGAAATGGAAAATTCCAGATCGCTGACCTTCTTTAATAGCTCGTTGACCAGCGTCGATTTCCCCGAGCCTGACGGGGCCGAGATGATGTAAACCAGTGGCTTGTGCGACGGAGCAATCATTCCAGGTTCTGCACCTGCTCACGCGATTTTTCGATCTCCGCCTTCATGCTAAGGCCGGCTTCGGTAATCTTCAGCGCTTCGCCGGCCAGGCCCGAGGTTTTCGAGAGCAGAGTATTGGCCTCGCGATTCATTTCCTGGAGCAGGAAGTCGAGTTTCTTTCCAACTTCTCCTTGCTGATCGAGCAAATCCAGAAAATGCTGGACGTGGTTTTCCAGGCGAACAATTTCTTCCTGAATGTCGCTGCGGTCAACCAAAAGCGCGGCCTCCTGCAGCACACGTTCCCGGTCGGGGCTGGCGCCGAGTAATTCGTGCAGACGTGACTGTAGACGTTCCGTATAGGTTTGCAACATCGCGCGCCGGTGATCCTGCACAACCTTCACGGCAGCGCGCAGGTGATCCATGCGTTCGCGGAGTTCGCGCTCAATGCTGCGCCCTTCCTGTTCACGCATCTGGTTCAGGCGCTCAAGCGCTTCGCCCACAGTTGCCATCACAGCCGGCTCCAGCGCGCCATCTACGCCATTGCCGGCGGAATCGAGTGCACCAGGAACGCGTAGAATCGCGTTAAGATCGGGCTCCGCCGGAACAGCAAATTCGCGGGCGGCGGCGCGAAAGGCCGCAATGTAGGCGCTTACCAGCGGGCGATTCAGCGCCAGGGCCTCGCCGCCACCGCGCTCCAGGCTTAGGGTAACTTCCACATGCCCGCGCGCGATCTTTTCCTTGAGCAAACGCCGAAGCTGCATCTCGATGGAGTCGGATCCCGAAGGCAGCCGGAAATGCAGATCGAGAAAACGGTGGTTCACCGATTTCAGGGAAAGCGAGAATGCAAGCCGGCCGTTGCCCTGAGCGGAGGAAAGCTCGCTCGCCTTAGAGCCGGTGCTTCCACCAGACTGACCTATCAGTTCGCCTTTAACTTGCGCGAAACCTGTCATAGAGCGGAGAGGCATAAATGTATTCCAATTGCAGCCGACGTCAGTTCGGTTGCGCCGGCTCCAGTTTGTGCTCGAAATCGGCGAACTGCAAATCGTATAAGCGGCGGTACGTCCCCAATTTTGTCATTAAATCTTCATGGGAGCCAATATCGGCAATGGCGCCATTTTCAATTACCACGATGCGGTCGGCGCGGCGCACGGTGGAAAGCCGGTGGGCAATCACAAACACGGTGCGTCCGCTCATGAGATTATGCAACGCAGATTGCACCAGAGCCTCCGACTCACTGTCGAGGGCCGATGTGGCTTCGTCCAGAATCAAAATTGGAGCGTTCTTCAGAATCGCGCGGGCGATGGCGATGCGCTGGCGCTCTCCTCCAGAAAGGCGCACGCCACGCTCTCCGATCACCTCATCGTATCCCTTAGGCAGGGCTTGAATGAAGTCATGCGCCAAAGCCGCCCGGGCCGCGGCTTGCACTTCTCTTAAGGGCACATGCGGCTGGCCGTAAGCAATATTGTTGCGAACTGTGTCGTTAAATAAGACGGTTTCTTGCGTGACAATCCCGACCTGCTCTCGCAGCGACGCAAGAGTCACATCGCGCAGGTCATTTCCGTCGATCAGCAGGCGTCCCTGAGTGGCGTCGAAGAAGCGCGGAATCAAGTGGACGAGCGTACTCTTTCCCGAACCGCTGGACCCGACAATAGCGACGACTTCGCCGCGGAGAACTTCAAGGTTGATATCATGCAACACGCGAGCTTCGGCGCAATCGCCTCCATAAGTAAAGCTCACATGATCGAACTGGACCGCTTTGTAGAAAGCCGGCAGACGCTTGGCATGCGGCTTCTCGCGGACATCATCCTCAACGTCAATGAACTTAAAAATTTCGCTGGAAGCACCCAGCGCCTGCTGAAAATTATTGTTGAACTGGGCAAACTTGCGCACCGGATTGTAAAGGCTGAACACAGCCGTAATGAAGGCCACGAAGATTCCTGGCGTCATCTCACCGTGTTTGACCTGGTTGCGGCCCAGGTTCAAGAGAAGAGCAATTCCGATGACGCCGAAAATATCCATGAGCGGCGAACTGATCGCGGTTGCCGCAACCGAGCGCAGGTTGGCGCGGAACAGACGGCGCGCCGCTCCGCGGAAGCGCGAGATCTCCCACTTCTCGCTGTTGAACGCTTTTACGATCCGATTGCCGGTAATCGTTTCGTGCAGAATATTTTGTATCTCCGCCAGCTTGTCTTGCCCTTGCCGCGTAGTGGTGCGCACGCGAGACCCAATTTTTCGAGATGAATAGACAATGATCGGCACAAACAATAAAAGCACCCAGGCAAGTTTCCCGCCAAGAACAATCACCACGGCGGCTACCGAAATAAAAGTAAACAACTGCTGCAGAAATTCGGCGAGCACCGTGGACATAGCGTACTGAACGCGCTCGATGTCGTTGATAATGGCGGAGAGGAGAGTTCCCGTGGTGTGTTTAGAAAAAAATGCCGCGGAGCGCCGCATGATCGCGTTGTAAAGATCATCGCGCAGATCTGTGATCATGCCGAACCCCGCGTGATTTACCAAGTATGTGCCGGTGTAATCGAAAATTCCCTTGAGGATCGTGGAACCGACTAAAGCGACTGCAACCATCGTCCAGGCATTCGTAAAGCGCGAAGGGACCAATTGCTGCAGGTAAACTGGATGGTGCGTAATTGGAATTACAAATAGTTGTATGTCTTTCGATCCCGTAGAAGGATTCAATACCCGGTCAAATACCGGTCGAATCAGCAGAAACTTAAATGCGTCGAGCGCTCCAACCAACGCCATCAGAACCACGGAGCACAGGATCTGCCACCAATAAGGGATCGCGTAGCGAACCAGTCGCATCAGTTGCCGCATAGAACTCCGGCGAGGCCGCGATGCTGAGTTGCGAGTAACATAAGAATTAATTGCAAGGGCTCATTTTACTTCGCGGGCCTGAAATACCCCAAGTGGCTGGGAAGCATATCCCCTCCGCGGCCCAGCCTACTTCGGCATATCCCGGTGCGTAATCTTCAGTCGATATCCTGCTTTATGCAGCCGCTTGCCTACTTCCTCGGCAATCATGACTGAACGATGCTGGCCGCCGGTGCATCCGAAACTGATAGTGAGATAACTCTTGCCTTCGTGGATGTAGTGCGGCAGAAGGTAGACGAGCAGGTCTGAGATACGCCGGATAAATTCCTTGGTTTGTGGAAACGATTGAATGTATTTCACCACACGCGGATCTCTCCCGGTCAAAGCTCGAAATTCTGGCACAAAATGTGGATTGGGCAGAAAGCGCACATCGAAGACCAGATCGGCTTCCTCGGGCACGCCATGACGGAATCCGAAGCTGACACAGGAAACCAGAATGCTTTTTCCCGAGGCTTGCTCGCGAAAGCGTTCTGTAATGTGAGCGCGCAGTTCGTGCACATTGAACTTCGATGTGTCGATAACAATATCGGCCAAGGCACGAATGCTTGCCAGGTGACGGCGTTCGGCCTTGATCGAGGTATTGACCGGCGCGTCGATACCCAAGGGATGCGGCCGGCGCGTCTCGCTGAAACGTCGCAGCAGCGCGGCATCGGAAGCTTCGAGAAAAGCAACTTTCGTTGGAATGGTACGCCGCACGGCTTTGAGAATTCCCGGGAGTTGATCGAGCTTCGATCCTTCACGCACATCGACCACCAGAGCCGTGCGGCGGATCTCAGTGGACTGTAATGCCATTTCGGCAAAGCGCGGAATCAGTTCAACAGGAAGGTTGTCAACGCAGTAATAGCCAAGATCTTCAAACGCCTTCAGCACGGAGGCTTTGCCCGAGCCGCTCATGCCTGTGATGATTACTAGTTCCGGAGCATGCTTGCTCTCCCGCGCGATGGCCTGCTTCTTTTTCTTGGATGGCACTTTCTCGCGCTTCGCGGGCGCAGACGATTTTCGAGGCGTCATGCACTGGATAGTAGCATCGAAGGCCGCATACAGGGGAGGAAGTGATACTGCTCACCATTGCATGTGACAATTTTCATTTCTCACTTTTCGATTTGTATAAGCCCCACTCGCACAGGTAAGCTAAGTCGCCATGAAGAAGTTTCACGAACTTACGGAACGCGAAGTGCTGGCTTTGGCCATTGCCCTGGAAGAAGAAGATGAGCGGGTATACGCCGATTTCGCCGAAGGATTGCGGGAGGATTATCCGGCGTCGGCGTCGATGTTTGAGGGCATGCGGGAGGAAGAATCAGAACATCGCAGAAAATTAATTGAAATGTACCGCAAGAAATTCGGCGAGCATATTCCCCTGATTCGCCGCCAGGACGTACGCGGATTTGTGGAGCGCCCTGCACTCTGGTTGATTCGCCCGCTGCGCATCGAAGCAGTGCGCAAGGAAGCCAGCACCATGGAAGTGGAGACGCGGCGTTTTTACGAAAAGGCTGCGGCGCGCACCCAGGATGCCAGTATTCGCCAATTGCTCGACGATCTGATCAATGAAGAACGTGAGCATGAAGAGCGTGCGCAGGAACTCGACAAGGAAAAACTTCCAGCCAATGTGAAAGCCGACGAAGAGCGGGCACAACGCCGCTTGTTCGTATTGCAGATTGTGCAGCCCGGCCTGGCGGGGTTGATGGATGGTTCGGTTTCGACGTTGGCGCCGGTGTTCGCTTCAGCATTCGCTACCCACAGCTCCCGAGATGCATTTCTGGTCGGGCTCGCGGCGTCCGCAGGAGCAGGCATCAGCATGGGCTTTGCAGAAGCCTTATCCGACGATGGAAGTCTCACAGGGCGCGGCCATCCCTGGGTGCGGGGCTTGATCTGCGGAGCGATGACAGCTCTCGGTGGCATCGGACATACGTTACCGTTCCTGCTGAAAGATTTTCGCGTGGCACTCTGGGCCGCGGGCGCGGTGGTGGTCGTCGAACTCGGAGTGATCACCTGGATCCGGCGGCGTTATATGGATAGTCCATGGGTTTCGGCCGCCCTGCAAGTCGGATTAGGAGGAGCGTTGGTGTTTATCACAGGAGTGCTCATCGGGAACTCGTAATCTGACTTTACGGCTGCGTATCCAGCGGGTGTTTGCTTTTTTCATAGAACTCGTTCTGCAGTTTGAGGCTTACTTCGTCGGCTTTCACAGCGCGGATGGTTTTGACGACGGCATCGATCCACCAATCCATTTGAAATTTTCCCAGCTCCACGGTTGCCGCGGAGCCGTCTCCTGAATAGTGATTGGGAAAGCGTGCGTACCACCAGATACCGGTATAAACCCCTTCAGGAAGATTCTGGCGGTGCTGGTCGGCGCCGGATTCGCGGTTGGCACGGTCGATATGCACCAGGTCGGGGCGCGCAATCATCATCTTCGAGGTTTCGCTTTCTCCCGCGTGCATGTCGATAGACGTTTTCTTCTGCGGGCCGCCGCTGTCGGGGCTGCGTTTATCGAAAATGTAAACCACATAATCGTGTGGTTTATCGAGCTGGGTTTGGGCGAAGTACGGGAGCAAATACTCGTTTCCGCCGTGGCCGTTGACGACGATTATTTTCTTACAGCCATTGCGAGCCATTTCGTCCGTGGTTTCCTGCAACAGTGCCAGTTGCATCTCACGGCTGTAAGCGATGGTTCCGGGTTCGTGGCGAGCCTCGGCGATTTGTCCGAAATAATATTCCGGAAAGACCACGGCATATTCTTTCTCTGCTGCGTGCAGCGCGGCGTACCGCACATCCAGCAAATCGGTGCCCAGCGGAAGATGCGGTCCATGCTTCTCCAGAATTCCGAAGGGAAGCAGACAAGTTTCCTGGGAGCGATGAATGCCCTCACGAAAATCAGCGGCGGTAAGCTCTTCCCAGTGCACGGAGAGCTTTGCTGGCGGCGTCACGGCCTGCCCTGGTGCGAGAAGCGAAGCGCACGGAATCATCAGGAGAATGAAAATAATCGTAGAGCTCGACCGAGTAGACATCGGCAAATTCCTCGGCGGGATTCTAGCACGCCGCCTAGGACTGTCATTCGCGCGCCACGTCCGCACTGATATTGGATGTACGCAACTCAGCCACCACTCACGGCGGGAACGATCGAAATCTCACAGTTGGCAGAAATGGGACTCGCCAGCCCGCCGGTATATCGGACGTTTTCATCTCCGATGAAAATGTTGACGTGTTCTCGTACTTGTCCTTGCTCCGTAGCAATGCGATCTCGAACCCCTGGATACAGCGTCCAGAGCGCCGATAACGCGTCCGCCAAAGTCGAGGGCGAAGCTTCGATCTGGACTCGGCTGTGTCCAGCAGTGAACTCTCGCAGCGCTCCCGGAATGTGAAAAGTCACCGGCATTGGATTAACTCTTGGATGCTCGTCTCTTGATTTTCGAATGGGATTTCGCCTGATGGGCTCGTGCAGCCTTAGGACGAGCCGGCCTCAGGCTGGCAGACTCGTCTTCGACCACTGCGATCCGCAAGCAAACTATTGAGGGCAATCCATCCAGTATCTTGTGCCAGTTTCTTCCTTCATCGCGCGAGCCAAAGAGTTGTCCGCTCCTTGTGCCCAGGTAAATCCCGACCGGATCGAGTGAATCCGCTGTCATGGCATCGCGCAAGACAGTTTCATACGCGCCCTTTTGCGGCAAACCGCGCATCAGAGGCTCCCATGAAGCTCCGGCGTTACGGCTTCGGTAAACTCGCAGCCGGCCTTCACATGCGCAGCGAAACTCATCGGACTCGACCGGCACGACATAGACGCAATCGGGATTTCTCGGGTGCATGAGCACGGCAAAACCAAAATCCGATGGCACTCCGTTAGCAATGTCAGTCCAGTGTTCCGCGCAGTTGTCAGAGCGATACAAACCCCAATGATTTTGCAGGAACAGGCGTTCGGGACGAGCCGGGTGCATCGCGATCTTGTGTACGCATTGCCCGAACTCTGGATACTTATCGGGCGCGAACATCACGCGCACGCCCTGGTTTTGTGCGGTCCAGCTGAGTCCTCCATTGTCAGTCCGATAAACGCCCCCGGCTGAGATTGCCACATACATGCGCTGGTTGTTAGAAGGGTCAAGCACAATCGTGTGCAGGGCTAATCCGCCGTTGCCGGGCACCCAGCGCGGACGATGCGGATGGTCGAACAAAACTCTGACCAGCGACCAGGTTTCGCCCGCATCCCGGCTTTCAAAAAGCGCGGCCGGCTCTACCCCGCAATAAAGCACGTTAGGTTCCTCGGGTCGTCCGAGCGCAATCTGCCAGATATTCTTCAGGGAAAGGCCAGTATCCGAGGGAAATCGAATCGGCGCCTGCTGTGGATTGGTCCAGCTCTTTCCGAAATCGTCGCTCGATCGCAACATGGTGCCCCAGTAACTCGAGGGCGCAGCCCATATGCGGTGTTGGCCGCCACGGGCGTCGTAGGCCAATGCGTAAACAGTGTGCCCATGGAAATACGGGCCACCCACCTCCCAACGGCTGCGCTGCGCATTCGAGCGCAGGATGAATGCTCCTTTCGTGGTTCCTACCAACAAAAGAAGGTCCCCCTTCTTAACATGAGCGTGTTGCACACCGTGCAGGATGGTAGTTCTGGGTGTATTCGGATCAGGGCCGGGGCTTGGAGAAACGATGCCGGCAGACTGAACGGCTTCCAAGGCCGCCTGAACTTCTCCCGCGCGTTGATAACGTTGTGCGGGTTCCTTGGCGAGGCAGCGTTGGATGATCGCCCAAAGGCCGGGAGGCACAGGCGCCCCCAGGGGGTTAGGAATTTCGCGCATGATCGCCGAGCTGATTTCGAAGCCCGTGCGTCCCTCAAATGGCAGCCGTCCGGAGGCAGATTCGTAGAGGACAACTCCAAGCGCCCATAAATCAGAGCGATGGTCGGCCGCTTCGCCGCACAAAATTTCAGGCGCCATGTAGGGCAAAGTGCCGCTTACGCTCGATGCGTTTTCCACGCTCGCAAGCGATCGTGTAGGTCCCTCGAAGACGCCGCTGCCCACCTGTTTGGCTAAACCGAAATCAAGAACTTTGACCAGGCCATCAGAGGTGATGACGATATTCGCCGTCTTCAGATCTCGATGAACGATGCCACGGTCATGAGCACGGGCGAGTGCGCTCGCGATCTGAATGCCGTATCGCAGGACCGACTCCGGCGCCAGGCCGCCGCCCAGGCTCATGTCGGCGAGAGACTTGCCCTCGACCAGTTCCATCACGATGTAGAGCTCGCCCTCATTCTCGCCAACTTCATGGATCGTGCAGATGTTGGGATGAGCAAGACCGGAAGAAGCGCGCGCCTCGTGCAGTAGACGCTGGCTCGACGACGCATCCAGTCGAGCATCCTTCTTCACGACTTTCAGGGCTACATCGCGGTGCAAAACCTCATCGTAGGCGCGATAGACGACCCCCATTCCTCCTTCGCCGATCTTCGCCACGACGCGGCAATGACCGAGAACCTGACCGATCACAGGGCACTCCTTCAGCGCCAATGTTAGGCTGCGGTTTAGAATCCCGTCAATGAATGTGAACGAGTGGGGATTAGCGACTGAATGTCGATGCGCTGCGGACCACTCGCAAACACCTACGGAGCTTCGATTAGTTCCATCTTGCCGTCACGAGTGCGGTGCAGAATCATGACTTTGCCTTTGGGGTCGCGGAAGACGAAGACGTCGCGGTCCCGGAAGTGAGCTTCCTTGATGGCTTCTTCGAGAGTCATGGGCCGCATGGCGACGGCCTCATCGGAGCGAACCACGTGAACCTCGGTGGTCCTGGCCACCGGAGGATAGCGGTGCACGGCGACAGGCACGGCAGTTTTCTCCGTTATTCCGACCTTGGTATGAACTTCTGGCTTCGGGAGAGTGGCCGTTCCACTTCTTTACTTCTTCGCTCTTGCGGGCGGAGCGCTTTTTGGACTCCCATTTCGTTTTGTATTTCACTGCCTGCTTTTCGAGATGGTCGAGCGCTCCGCTGACCGCGATCATCATGTCCTTGGCCTGAGCCAGGCCGACCAGCGGGCCATTGCGCAGGTTGATGGTGATTTCCGCTTTGTGGCGGTGCTTTTCGACGCAGAGGATGGCTTTGGCTTCGAAGCGATCACCAAGAATTTTGCGGATTTTTGCCAGGCCAGTTTCTACTTCTTTGCGGATGGCGGAAGTTACTTCGTAGTGCCTCCCGGTGTATTCCACGTTCATGAGCGCCCCTCCTTGGATTCTTGTTCGAAACGAATTGGGCACTGCGATACGAGTTCGATTTAAAAGTCGGAGTGCTCTCATCCTGAAGTCTTCCAACACAGAGGGCACTGAGGAACACAGGACAGTTCGGACTTGAAAGGATGGCGACCCTGGCGCTGGCTATCTTCATCTGCGCTTGAATTCTGATTTCTGAATTCTTAGTTTCTAACTTCGATCTTATTCCCTTACCCGGCGCTGGTGCGTGCTGGGAATGCGCATGTCTTCACGGTACTTGGCAACGGTGCGGCGAGTGACCTGAATGCCTTGCGATTGCAGAATGCGCGTGAGTTGTTCGTCAGTCAGCGGACGGCTGGGATCTTCCTCGTCGATTAATTTCTTGACCCGGCGTTTCAGGATCAGCAACGAAGTGTTGCCGCCCTCAGGCCCTTGCACGCTCTCGCTGAAGAAGTAGCGCAGCTCGAATACTCCCTGCGGCGTGTGGGCATACTTGCTAGCTACGGCGCGGCTCACCGTGGAAGGATGCACGCCGATTTCTTCGGCCACTTCTTTAATCATCATCGGCTTCAGCTGGTCGATGCCTTTTTCCAGAAAATCCTGCTGCCGGGCCACGATGCAATAACAAACCTTGGTGATCGTCTGCTTGCGCTGCTCAATATTCTTGATGAGCTGGATGGCGCTCTTGTAGCGCTCTTTGACGTAATCGCGAGTATTTTTATCGTTGGTATCGCGAGTGACCAGTTTCTTGTAGGCAGGATTCAGGCGAAGCTGAGGCAGATCATCGTCATTCATCAGCACCAGCCATTCGTCACCGTGTTTGATGAAAGCAACATCGGGCTCGATCAGACGCGCCTGCACCTTGTTGTACTGCAAGCCTGGGCGGGGATCGAGGGTTCGAATGTAGTCGAGGGCTTGCTGCACGGCTTCCGCCGGACGACCGATGGCTTTGGCAATTTCTTTATGCGCCTTGTTCTGCACGGCGCGCAAGTGCTGATCAACAATCGCAATGGCATCCTGCAGGACTTGCGCGGTGCCGTTGACCGGCTTGTCTCCATTCTTATGGAGAGCGAGTTGTTGCTGATGATGACGCAATTGGCGAATCAAGCATTCGCGTAGATCGCGGCAGCCCACGCCCGGAGGATCGAGCTGGCGAATCACTTCAAGAGCTTCCGCCAAATCTGCGGCAGTAAATTTCGCCTTGTAAACCGGGCGCGGCGGCGCGGCAACAAGTTGCGTGGCAGTTGCTGGCTCCGGGGCGGAAGCGGCGGCTGCAGCGCCGATGCTTCCATTTTGCGCGCCAACATTCTGCGACCCGAAAGAAATTTCCGATGGATTGGTTGCCAATGCCGCGGTGAACATTTCGCCAGAAAAGCTTTTCCTGATAGCATCTGCGGCGGAAAACTCCGCCGCAGTGGATTCCTGCACAAGCGGGACGTCCAAATCCGTCAGGGACGGATTGGCAGCTAGAGGATCGGCGACAAGATTTTCATCTTCCGCGACTGCGTCGCCGGAAGCGGATTGATCCAAGCCCAGGGCTTGCGCTTCGATGACGATGTTTCTGGCAGCGGCAGCATCGGCCTCCGGCGTCGCAGGCGGAGCAACGCCAACATCTCTTCATCGCTGGCGATGAGATAGCCGTCTTCGTTCAGGTTGCCGATGATCTGCTCGGCGGCTTCGCGAACCTCCGGGCGCAGGCTTAACGCGCCCAGTTGCCAGGCCAGATGATCGGTCAGCGTGGTCGGCTTGGATAGAAAGTTCTCGAACGATGGCCGTTCGATCTCTTCCATCTCGCCGCGAGTACGATAACCGGGATCGAGATAATCCTGAAAAAACGATCCGAAGTCGATCTCCTCAAACGGATCTTTCTTCTCGGCGGTGATGGGAGCTTCTTCGGTGGAAGTCTTGGTGGTGAGCCGGTCGCGGTCTTCTTCCTTGCGGCCTACTTCGTCGATTAATGGGACTGATTCCTCGAGCTCTTCGAGAACCGGGTTCTCGACCATCTCGGCGTTGATCATGTCCTTGAGCTCGAGCTTGTTGAGCGCGAGGACGGAGACCATCTGCACCAGGCCAGGGGTGAGGATCTGGCGCTGGGATAGCTTGACGCTCAGTTTGTGTTGTAAGAGGACCATGTTTCAAAGTTTCAAGGTGTCAAGGCTTCAGAGTTTCGAGGTGCCGGAGTCAATCGTCGATTTTGAAACCTTGAAACTCTGAAACCTCACACCAACGAAAAACTTTCTCCCAGATACACCCGCCTCACTTCCGGATCGCCGGCCAACTGTTCGGGCTTGCCATGACGGAAGATTCGGCCGTCGTCAATGATGTAGGCGCGATCGGTTACAGAAAGCGTTTCGCGCACGTTGTGATCGGTGATCAGCACTCCGATGCCGCTGGCCCGCAGGCTGCTGATGATTTTCTGCAGGTCGAGAACGGCGATGGGATCGATCCCGGAAAATGGTTCGTCGAGCAGGATGAAAGTCGGATTGATGCACAGGCAGCGGGCGATCTCCACCCGGCGACGCTCGCCGCCGGAAAGTGCGTATCCTCGATTCTGCCGAATGTGCTCCAAGCCAAGTTCATCAATAAACTTTTCCATCTTCTCGCGGCGTTCGTGCCATGACATCGGCTGCGCCTCCAGCACCGCGAGGATGTTCTCCTCAACCGTGAGTTTGCGAAATACCGAAGCTTCTTGTGGGAGATAGCTGATGCCATACTGGCGCGCCCGCAGGTACATGGGAACGTCAGTGATGTCCTGGTCGTCATACAACACGCGGCCCGTATCAGGGGGGATCAGGCCAACGATGGCGTAGAACGTGGTTGTCTTGCCTGCGCCGTTAGGACCTAATAATCCAACTACTTCCGCCTGCTCTACCCGCAGGCTGACACCATTCACAACGCGGCGGCCACGGTATGATTTGCCAATTTCATCTGTGGCCAAGGTACGCATTTATCTTGCCATTCGTCTTTTTTATCTGGCCACTCGCGTCTGTGTTACCACAGGAGTACTTGCTTCGCCTTCTACGAGCACCCTATCATCGGTCCTAAAGAAAGTCAACGAAACCCCGGTAATCTTGCCACGTTCGGCATCAAAAATGCTAGGCGGTCCGCCAGTGAGGACAAATTTGTCCTCGGAGGCTGTGTAAACAAGGGTCTGTCCCTCGGCTCGTCTCCCCGGTTGCTGGATGACAACGTGGCCTTGGGCGATCATGCGATCCAACCGACCGGGCGCGCTAAGTGATTGACTTGTAGATGCTTGGCTCCGCGACAACAAATAGACATCCATCTCATCGGCGGTTGCCTCAAAGCCAGTCCCTTTGGCTGTGACGCCTCCGGTGTAGTGAGCCTGACGGTCGTCGTCGGCATAGGTAAGCTTGGCTGAGGTGATGGTGACGGGACTATCCTGATCGAGTTTTTCCTCAGTTTTTTTGTTCGATTTATTTTCGCCTCTATGTTGAGGTTTCGCCGACTCACTCTTGCCCGTATCTGCATCGCTAGGATGGTCTAATTTCTCCTCAACCAAAACAGTCGAGACCGGCTGCGTTGTATTTCCTTGGGCGACGAGGGAGCGGCGCTCGCGGTCAAACTGGATCGAGGGAGCCTCGATGATGTTGGCGTCCTGCCAGAGTCGGGCATTGCCCTCATATAAAGCGATGGCGGGAGAGTTGTGCGCCGTCATCTTAGCGGCGGTGACGTGAATCGGCGAAGAAGAAGCAAGCAGCGCTCCATTTGGTTGCTCCTTGAGATCGCTGTAGGTGCTCTTGACGTTGCCGTCGGCGAAGGCGTCATCGGTTACCCGATTGATGCGAATTGTGTTCGCGGTTGTGATCATGCCGCCGTCGGCGACTCTCGGCTTCCCGGCCAGCAGCAGAATCTGGTCGATGGGCGTATAGAGTGCTTTGTCCGCCCAGGCTTGGGTTCGCTTCTCCGGGGGCTGGTTGTCCGTATAGGCAACGCTTCCCTGCTGCGTGATGGATGCGATGCCGCCTTCAGGGAGAAATGTGGCGTCGAGCGTTTGACTGGTGCTCACGCGGTCGGGCAGTCCGGGCGCGAGGTTCACAATTTTCGCATTCGGCGCGCCGTGGAAAGAAGTCAGGCGGCTTTGACCTTCCGCCGTTGCGGTAAATTTTGCGTCGAACCGGCCAGCCGTGATGACTGTGCTTTGCGCCGATTCGCTCGTGGAATTCTGATTTGCGGCTGTCGTGATTGTGATCTGCGCCGCGCCGGAAGTTTGCGCCCGGTCGAGCCGGCGCCCGTCAACGACGAAGAAGTCTATGATCGGCGCAGTTATGTCGAAATTCTGTGGCGAGGAATTTGCCCCGGATGTATTGGCGCTCGCGCCGTGCTGCGCCAGGCGCACCCCATCGGCGGCGTGCACATTCTGCAATTGGTTTTGACCCAGGAAATCGAGAATCACGCGCCCGGCATCGCCCTGCATGGGGCGAGAGCCGATGCGCTCGACATGGACGTGACCGGTGAGGGTCGCCGTCCGCAGCAGGTTTTGTTTGCTTACCAGCAAGAGTTCGGCGTTATCAGCGCGGGCGGTCATTTGATCTTCTTGTTGCGCCGCGGATTCCGCGTTCACGTTTCCGGTGGCGACGACTCGCTCCACTTCATTCTCCGTTCCGAGAAAGAATGTTGCCTGGTCCGATTGCAGCGTTCCGCTTTCGCGCTCCATGCGGGCATGATCCAGAATGACTTCCCGCGGGTCGCGAGTGATAGTGCCGTGGGCAGCGAAGATACTCGCGGCATCCTGCCCGCTTAAAGTCACGTGAATCTGCGAAGCGAGCGTGAGCGTTTTGCTTTTTGCCGAGTACTGTACGCCTACCGCCCAGCCGGTGGCTTGCGGGGTTTGGAAGTCCACCCGCGAGTTTGTGGAGGCATCCCCGCTATCGCGGTTGAAAACCAGGTCGCTGGTGGTGAGATGAATGGGGTTCTTGAGTTCTTTGGGCGTGGCCTGATCAGGCGCGCTGACGCCCGCGGGATTGGCTTGCAGATCGATTTGCACTCCGCCCTTCGCCGTAATATTTCCGGATTTCGGATCAAAGGTGAAGTTCTCGCCATAGATCTGATCGAAGCGCGACGTGTCGCTGCCGTAAAGAATGATGGTGACATCGTGCAGTTCGGCTCGGCCGTTAAGCTTGAACTCCTTAACCTCTTTGGCGCGAATCGTAAAGACCGTGCGGCCCGCCTGCGACTTTGAAAATTGAAAACCGCTGGCGGTCTGCTTGATGTCGTAGGAAATCCTGCCCGGGAATCCTTTAAGTACGCTGTGCTGGCGCAGTCGCGCGTAAATATACATACCCGCAACTACCGCCGAGAAGAGCACAGCGATTACAGCCAGCCAGCGTCGTAAGCGATAGACCGGGAGCGGCATTCAGCCAGTCTAATTCAAAACGCTGGACCGTCTCGTATTCGGCCCCCATATCGCGTAATCGCTTGTTTAATCGCTGCGACTCGACCGTCAGAAGGTCTCATCCACATTCACTTCCATAATCATCCGGTCCAGTTCGGCCCTGGCCTGGTTTTGCTGCGTGGTGAGATCGACCGATTGCTGACGCAGAATCGCGAGCCGGCTTTCCTGCGTGTCGAGCTGGCCAACATAGCGTTGCAATAAAGCCTTTTCTTCGGAGGTGCCTTTGAGCGCCTTCATGTTTTCGCGGATGCGATTTTGGTCGGCCATGATCTGATCGCTCTCGCGCTTGCGATCGGAAACCTGCGCCGAAAGCCCATCGATTCTTTCTTTCTGCTTGAGGTCGTCCAGCGGAGCGATCGAGTTGTAACGTACGGATGAAACCCGTCCATCACCAAGATCAACAGCGGTCAGCGACTTCAACACATCGTTGAGTTGCGCCGTGGTGAAATCGATGCTGAGTTCCTGCATTCCTGCACGCGAGCAGCGTGCTCGAAGTAGCCCACGCCATTCTTGTAGAGGACCACGCGTTTGATCGGCAGACGAGCAGATGTGTCAATGGGCACAACGGCGGGGGCCGGAGCCGGCTCAGGCTTCGCTGGTTTGTTCTGGGCGAATAATCCGGCGACTAAGAACGTGAGGGCGAGAGTAACTCTGAGCGAATCACGCAAGGGCGCACCTCCGAGTGAGTAGAGCCGGAAGTTTAGCATTAGGTTGTATGCACTACATGGGCAGCACCTCATTCCAACGAACGATGCCCGGTAATCGCCGCGCCTATCGGAGCCAAGACCGGGCAAGCCTTTCATCTACACTGTGATAAGAATGACTTCGGAAACGCCGCCACTTTTGGACTTGCAGCACATTCGGGTCATGCGCGGGCAGAAGATCGCACTCGATGACTTTAGTCTGCGCATCCGTAGCGATGAACATATTGCGATTCTCGGGCCGAATGGCTGCGGCAAGTCAACGCTAATCAAAACGATTACCCGCGAATGTTATCCGGTGGCGTTGGAAAACTCCTCGATGAGCATTCTGGGGCAGGAACGCTGGGATGTATTCGCCTTGCGGACCCTTCTGGGAATCGTTTCGAACGACCTGATGCTCTCTTGTACGGGAGAGGCCAGTGGACGAGACGTCGTCTTGTCGGGATTTTTCAGCAGCATCCAGGTATTTCCGCACCACTTGATCGATCCCCAGCAGCGCGAACTGGCCGATGTCACTCTGGCGCAGTTGCAAGTCTCACACTTGGCAGATCGACCGGTTAGTGCGATGTCCTCGGGAGAAGCCCGGCGGGTTCTGATTGCGCGCGCCCTGGTGCACAATCCTCGGGCGCTGTTGTTCGACGAGCCCTGCAATTCCCTTGATCTTGCGGCCCAGCAAAGCGTGCGGCATACGATGCGCGCTCTTGCGAACTCGGGAATTGGAATCGTGCTCGTAACCCACGACCTGGGCGACATTATTCCGGAGATCGAGCGCGTCGTCTTAATGAGCCGGGGACACATTGTGGCCGATGGTCGCAAAGATGAGATTCTGCAGAGTGAGCGCCTGACGGCAGTGTTCGGGGTTCCTGTGGAGATGACTCGTCGCGATGGTTATTACCAGATGTGGTAGGCGCAGATTTCCCGTCAGTTACGCGGTTTGGTACAAGTCAGACTGCTCTTCGAGTCGTCGGCAAGTGGCGTTGCGCCCTTGAAATCGCGCAGTGTGAGTTCGAGGCCTCCAAAATCAGGATGGTCGTTTTGACCGACGGTGAAGGCGATGTCGATGGCATCTCCGGCGAGAAGAGGCGATTGCTGCAGACGTTCAGCCATGTTCCAGCCGAGGGTGTCGAAAACAGCGGCGGCGTTTCCATTTGCTTTTAGCTTCAGTTTAATGTGCTTGTCTTTCAGGATTTTCGGCGGCGCGATCAGTCGCACGTCACGGGCGCTAAAGGCGGGCTCATGATTTCCCGTGCCATAAGGTTCCAACAACGTCAGCATTTGAAAAAGCGCAGGAGTGATTTCCGTCAGATCCAGTTCAGCTTCTACATCGAGCACGGGATCGAAGTCCGCTGCGGTCAGTCGCGAACGTGCGAACGCGTCTAATTCGGATCGCAATTGCGTAACGTTTGCCGATGGCATGGCAAAGCCACACGCGTGGGAGTGTCCGCCATAGCGAGTGAAAAGACTGGAGCTTGCCTCCACGGCTTCCAGCAGATGAAAAGGACGAATGGAGCGGCCAGAGCCGAAGGCCTCTTCGCCATCGCGCGAAATGACCATCGCGGGCCGGTGATAACGCTCGACGATGCGCGTGGCGGCAATGCCAATCACGCCGCGGTGCCAGCCTTCGCCATCCACCACAATGCAGTAAGCTTCGCACAAAGCCGAATCGCCGGCGATCCGTTCGTCGATCGAGCGCAGAATGCGTCGCTCTTCCTCCTGCCGTTCGGCATTCAGGCGATCCAATTTTCCTGCAAGCAGCCGCGCGCGGTCGGGATCTTTCACGTTGAATAGTTCGATCACGTCGCGGGCAACATCCATGCGACCGGCGGCGTTGATGCGTGGCGCGATGCGGAAGGCAACTTCGGTGGAATTAGGCGGACGCTTGGTTGAAATCTGCGAAACTTCGAGCAGCGCCTTCAGCCCCGGATTGACCGCGCGGCGCAGGGCATCGAGGCCGAGGCTGGCGAAGACCCGATTCTCACCGGTCAGTGGCACAGCGTCGGCTATGGTCGCGATGGCGACAACCTTCATAAAACTCAGCAGCAAACGTGTCTGATCTTTTTCTGCGAGACGGCGCTGCATCAGTTCCTGCGCAACTTTAAAGGCGACGCCTGCCCCACAAAGTTGCTTGTATGGATACTCACATCCCGATTGATTGGGATTTACGACCGCGTGAGCCTTTGGAATGCCATCGGGGCCTGGCAAGTGATGGTCGGTGACGATCAAGTCAACACCGAGGCGAAGCGCGCTTTCCGCCGGAGCAAAGGCTCGAATGCCCATATCCACGCTAATGATGAGCCGAGTGCCGGCGGCGGCGGCGCGTTCGATCACATCATCGCGCATATCGTAGCCTTCGCGAATGCGGTGCGGGACGTGGAAATCGGCGGTTCCCCCGCAAAGTTCAATGGCAGTTTTCAGAATGATGACCGCCATCGTGCCATCGACGTCGTAATCGCCATAGATCAGGATGGGCTCTTTGCGTTCGATGGCGGCATCGATACGATCAACAGCGCAGCGCAGTCCGGTCATTTGCTCGGGGAGATGCAGATGAGTCAGCGAGGGACTAAGAAAACGAGTTGCAGCTTCAGCGTCGCTCAATCCACGGCGCAGCAACAGACCCGCGAGCGTATGAAGAGAACTGGCGCTGGATTGTCCGTTTAACGATCGTCCATTTAACGATCGTCCATTCGACGATCGTCCATTCAGCGCGTGAGAAACCAAGGGCAAGTCACGAAGGCTCGCGGCCAGAGCCCGCGCCCGCGCTGGATCATCCGCAGCCAGTTGCCAGCGTGCGTTCCCCTGCACGATTAGGTCTCGTCGTCCTGGTCCGGTTCGTCGATGGGAATGCCGCCGAAATCCTCGGAGACTTCCAGCAGGCGCTGGTATCGTTCGTACCACTCCGTGCTGGATTCGCAGAGAAACATCGATCCCTGATAAGCCCAACCGAGCTGCAAAAATCCCACCTTGCCCACGTGCGCGCGCAGCCACCGGGCGTCTTCCACATCGTCCCCGTCACTGAACTCAGAGTGCGCCAACCGTTCCACCAGCTCGTCCAGTTCTTCCCTCTCGAGCTTCCAGGAATGCATGGTAAGAAATGGAGCGCCGGCACTCTTTGCCAGTTCAACGAAATCCTTCCAGCCGTCGGGATTGTTGCCCATCTCCCACATGACGCACTGCACCTCGTCGTAATCCACGTAGCCATGGAAACGGCTCATGCCATGGCCCTCGATGAAGGCGATCATGTCATCTTTAAGGATGCTTAAATCTTCTGGAGTGGGTGACATCGAGATTTCCGCTTACGAGAGCATTGTAAGCTGTTTGGTGGGGTAGGTGCCAGCGCCAGACGCACCCCAGTGTGCGTCCGGAATTCATAAGCCACAAAGGAGGCGAAGATTTTACGAGGGCTCGAAATCATCGTATTCATCTCAGCGCCCCGTCGTGCTCCTTGTGGCGGATTAGCGCGATATCCAGTTCTGATAGCGGCACGCAGTATATGAACGCCGTGTTACACTCTATGGTTCGCAAACAAAACCCCTGCTGATACAGGACATTCTATCCGCTCATGCTTCTTTCCAAGGAATATGTGGGCTACCTGGCCCGCGAAGTTACCAAGAAACTGATTGCCGGAAAGGCTATCGAAACCACCGCCGTGCCCAAAGTGACGGAGCGCGTACACGCCGCTTTGCTCGACGAACTCACCCTCGAAGACCGCATCAACGATGAGGTGCGGGTGATCCTCGAAGCCTATTCGGAAGAGATGAATAAAACCGGCGCCAACTACCAGGAAATGTTCCGCAAAGTGAAAAGCGAACTGGTGCGCAAGTACAAGGCGGTGCTGTGAGACTGAGCCGCGATAAAGTGAACGTGCTGGCGCGGGCGGTAGCCGATGCGCTCAAGAGCATGGACGAAGTTGATTTCATCGAAGACCCGAACACCATCCGGCAGGAAACCCGCAAGATTCTCGAAGACCTGCTCAACCAGGAAGCGAGAATCGATCAAGCTGCCCGGCTGAAGATTGAAAGCCAGAAGCGCACCATTCTTGAAGGTTCGCAGGAGTGGGATATTCTTTACCGGAAGTACTACAACGAGGAAGTGAAGAAGCTGGGGATGTAAAAGCGCACCCACCGAAACCGTATTCCGACCGGCCTTTACTTATCTCCGACCAGCGATTGCCTGGATCGATAACACCGCTCCGATCCCTGCCAGGCTCAGGTAAATATATTTCAGAAAACCTTCTCCATGCAGACGATGATTGATCGCTCTGCCGAGAAATACTGCGATCACCGTGGCTGGCAATGACAGCAGATAATAGTGGGTCACGGTGGGAATCCATAGTCCTGCGAGCCAATACCCAGCCATGCCAATGATGCTGGCTGGCAAAAAATATCCTTGCAGAGTTGCCCGGAAATGTTGCGCGGACCAGCGGCGCATGGCTCCGTAAATGGCCAGCGGCGGACCATTCATGCCGTAGGCTCCGCCCAGCACTCCGGCACAAAATCCACATACCAGCAGCCATCCCCGGCTGTCGCGTTTTAACTCCAGCGGTGAGCGGCCGATTGCCCGCCTTCCAATCAGGGAATAGACAGAAAATGCAACGATGAATAATCCCAGCGTCCCTTTGAGAATCCGTTGATGAATGCTCGTTAGAAGCAAAAGCCCCAGCGGGATTCCAAACAGCGTCGACAGCACCAGCCAGCCGGTGCTGGGCAAGTGAATCTTTTTCCAATCCTGCACCACCACGATACCGGCAATCGTAATCGACACCAGCACTGCCAGTGGAGCAGCAACTTCAAGCGGAATAAAGAAAGCAAGCAACGGCACTGCTACGAGGGCCTCGCCAAAACCAAAGGTAGATCGGATCAAAGTGGCGACGAAGATGATGAGTAGAACACTTGCGGTAGCAACGTTGATTGCCGTCTCCTGGACAAGCAGACTTCAAACCAAATATAGAGAAATAATTCTCTCACGATACAGAGATCCCGCAGCAGAGGAAACTCTGCGGCAGGCGCGATGATTGCAATTGACTCTTGAGCACGCTCCATAAAAAAGCCCCGCGCCTTCACGCGCGGGGCGACACAACAGGAGCCCTCAGGCAGTTTTCAGGCGGCTGCGGCCCGCCGATTCTGGATCGTATTCAACTGTTGCAGATATTTCTGCGCATTGCTTACGATCTTTCGTTGCGGCAGACTGTTCACCCACAACTCGTGAGGAATGTTTCGGCGTTCGCGGCGGGTGCCTACCGCTCCGCGATTGCGCAGGTTGGCGGGATGTTTCTCCGCAGTCTGTTGCTGCCAGCCGCTGCCAGAGTTCACAGTGAAGGTCCCGATATAGCCGCCCGCCAATAAATGCAGCGGAAGCTGAATCTTGTTCCCACGGTCGAATTGGGTAGAACCCTCCGTTCGGAAACCTTCGAACCATGCAGGATAAACAAAATCAGAAACCAGAATGTTATCGATCGAATAGCCGAGGCTGTCATCTTCGCAGGCGTCACAGACCTCGTAGGCGTAGAGCATTCCCGCTGTGTTGCTGTTTTGTACAAATACTGTGAGATTGATATTGGGATCACCAAGCATCTCCAACAACTCGTGGCTGGCGGTTACGGTCCACGAAGTGCCGGCCTTCAGATCGCTGGTGGCAAATACCTTGCCGAGGGGTAGACCTTCGCTGGTGAGGTCGTGGTAGCCGAGAGCGTTCGCCTGGTCAGAATCATCGAGCAAAACGAGCCACCAGCTTCCGCTGGCTGGTTGCGTACCTTTGGGAACGATGGTGAGTTCTGCGTCCGTTCCCCAGATTGGGCGAAAGTCGTTGGTGACTTGTTTCTGGAGCGCGGCTACGACCGGCGTAACATCCGCCTCGGCCAGCACGGTGCTCTCGTTAATGACAGAGATTTGAATGGTGGGAGTCTGGGCGTGCGTGGTTTGTGGCATATGGACTTATCTCCTGGGAAACCTATTCGGAGAACGCGCAGCTTTAAGGTTGCGTGACTCTGTGCTAAAAATCTTAAACGCTGGGCAAGAGCGGGAGAATGATTTTGCGAGTAAAAAGTGCAGCGCCGTTCCAATTTGGAACGACACCTCGATAGATCAACTTGTCCTAGTATTCTTTCAGATTCTGCAAGGAAGCCACCTTTGCATTCCCTCTGCTCTTTTTCTCATCTCTGACAAGAGACTAAAGCGCCGGTACCGATAGCCGATGAAACAAAGGACGATTCCCTCTTGATCATGCGATGACCTTCTCCAGCAAAGCGATTGCCGCGAGTGCGTTATTAATTCTTGTCGGCATAGCTACGCTCTCTTTCTGGAGCGAAGTGAGGAACGAGAAGGATCGGCAGTGGGTGATTCACACGCTGCTGGTAGTCGAGAAGTTGCAGACGATTCGCATCGATATTACCCAGGCAGAAACCGGACAACGAGGCTACATGCTCACCGGACAGGATCGGCATCTGCAACTCTACCGGGCCGGGGTTGATCAAGTGCGCGAAGACATGAAAGAGCTGCCCGACTTGATCAAGGACAATCCCGAAGAGCGGGAAAGTATCCAGAGGCTCGATCCCCTGATCGCAGCCCGGCTGGCCGAACTGAGTGCCGGCATCGACGTGCGCACGCGTAGCGGGCTCCTGGCCGGAGTGGATGCGGTAACCCAGGGAAATGACGGTGAACTATGGATGGAATTGATCGCCGCCCAGATCGCGGGGATGCGACGCACCGAAGCACAGCTGTTGAGCCGCAGATTAGCGACGGCCGCAGCCAGTACACGAAAAATCAAGGCGGTAATTTTTTACGGAAACACTCTGGCTATCCTTATTCTGCTGGTAAAGGGTTTTGTGATTCACTCCGAGACCACCCGGCGCAACCAGGCAGAGCAAAGCCTGAAGCAAGCGAATGAGAGGCTGGAACGGCGCACTTCCGAATTGTCGGAGACCAATATTGAATTGGAGAGTTTCGCATATTCGGTGGCTCACGACTTACGCGCACCGCTGCGGCACATCGCGGGATATTCGGGAGTGCTTACTCAAGATTACGGGTCTCAGATCGATGCCGATGGCCGGCGCTGTATTGAGAAAATCACGGTAAGTGCGCAGCGCATGGGGCGGTTGGTGGATGACTTGCTGAGCCTGTCGAAGATCGGACTGCAGGAACTATCAATCGAGACCACGCCACTCGATTTGCTGCTGCGCGAAGCGCTTAAGGATCTTGAACCGGACTCTTCTGAACGTCAGATCGAGTGGCGAATCGGCGAGTTGTTCAGTGCGGAATGCGATCCAGGACTAATGAAGCAAGTGTTCGTCAATCTGCTTTCGAATGCAGTGAAGTACACCGGCAAGCGCGACCATGCGGTGATTGAGGTAGGAGAGATGATGCAGAGTGGTGAGCGCGTCGTGTTCGTGCGGGACAATGGCGCGGGTTTTGAGATGCAATACGCGGATAAGCTTTTCGGAGTTTTTCAACGGTTGCACAAGGCTCGCGACTTTGAGGGGACAGGAGTGGGGCTGGCAATTGTGCAGCGCATCATCGGCAAACACGGCGGGCGAATTTGGGCGGAAGCCAAGCTGGATCAAGGAGCGACGTTTTTCTTTACCTTGGGAATGCCGGAGATTCGCCCCTCCCAGGAATCAGAACCTACCATTGATGAAGAGGTGATGCATGTCGGACGCAGTTGAGATTTTGCTCGTGGACGATAGTCCAGAAGATGTGGAGCTTACGATTCGCGCATTGCGGCGCCATAAAATCGCCAACGACATCGAAGTGGTGGAGGACGGAGCCGAGGCGCTGGACTTCCTTTTCTGCCGTGGCGCATATAAGGGGCGTAAGTTTCCTCATCCTCCGAAACTTATTCTGCTCGATCTGAAACTTCCGAAAGTCGATGGGCTCGAAGTGTTGCGGGCAATGCGCGCCGACGATCGAACGAAAACTATCCCTGTGGTGATTCTCACCTCGTCCAAAGAGCAAAAAGATCTGATCACAGGGTATAACTTAGGAGTGAACGCTTTTGTTCAAAAGCCGGTTGACTTCGAACAGTTCGGCGAGGCGATCCGGCACATCGGGATGTTTTGGATGCTGGTCAATCAAGCACCGCCGCCGGGCGTCCACGCGGAAGCAAAGGCGCAAGGAACCTGAGGTAAGATTTTGCCGGATGGATGCATAACGCCGTTGAAATTACGAACGTAATAACGAGAGCCGCTGCCGATGCGGGATTCGAACTTGCTGGCATCGCTCCTGTGGAGGACTCGCCGGAACTCGAATATTTTCCCCTCTGGGTTGCCGAGGGAAACGCCGGCGAGATGAAGTATCTCGAAGCGCGCAATGAACAGGGTCGGTTGAAGCGAGCATCTCTGGCCAACTCTGCCCCGTGGGCGCGAAGCGTGGTGGTTTGCGCGATCAACTACAACACCGCAGAACCATACTCCACCGACGCGCGAAATCATTCCGGCGAAAATCAACGACGCGGATGGATTTCCCGCTACGCCTGGGGTCAGAGCGACTATCACGATTCTGTTATGCCGCGTCTCCTGCGAGTCGAAGCTGCGCTGCGAAGTGCGGTCGCGAGCGACGACCTGCTGACTCGCTGTTACGTGGATACGGGTCCCATCATTGAGCGCGTGGCCGCGAAGTATGCGGGCATCGGATGGATCGGAAAGAACACGTGCATCATCAATCAGAAGATCGGTTCGTGGTTGTTTCTCGGCGTGATCCTGACCTCGCTGGATCTCACGCCGGGCTTGCCCGCGCCAGACCGCTGCGGCAGTTGCACACGCTGCATCGATGCCTGCCCCACCGATGCATTCATTGCACCGTATCAGCTCGATTCCAACAAGTGCATCGCCTATCTCACGATCGAAAAGCGTGGCGCAATTCCGCACGATGACAAAGACAAAGATAAAGATGACCTTCGCTCCGGGATGGGCCGGCATATTTTCGGCTGCGACATTTGCCAGGATGTTTGCCCGTGGAACCGGAAAGCGCCGACAAGCAGCGCAGCCGATTTTCAACCGCGCGAAGAACTGGTGAACCCCGCGCTCGAATGGCTGGCTGACATCAGCACCGAGGAATTCCGCCGCACCTTCAAGACCTCTCCAATACGCCGCGCGAAACGCGCCGGATTGCGCCGGAATGCAGTCATCGCCATGGGCAACAGCGGGGACCGCAGCTTCATTCCGCAGCTCAAGAAACTGGCAACGGACGACGACGAAGTGGTGGCCGAGAGCGCGGGCTGGGCCATTCAAAAACTGAATTCTTCCGATTAACTTTTTTGCAAATATCGTCTTTCATGAGCATTTAACATGGCTTTTATGATCAAGACTCCTCAAAGTCCTGGAAATAAAGGACATTGGCTTAGGCCAATGTTGCCGCTCTGACTTCCGTAACTGGTCACGCCAATTAGCAGCAACTAAACTACTGAAACGGGGTTCTCATTAGGGGGTTTTTCCGTGGGAGAAGTATGCGTGGCCTAGCTCAAATGCGGCGTGTGATCGGGCTTACGTTCGTGATGCTCGTGCTTTCGGCAGCGATCGCACACGCCTCGGCCACGCTCTTGCTGGAGGAGCCTTATGGCAAGCTTGGCTTCTTTACAGCCACGGGACACGCCGCCGTTTATCTCTCCGGTGTTTGCGCAGAGACTCCGATTTTATTGCGTCCTTGCGCGCCGGGAGAACTTGGTGCCGTGATCAGTCGTTATGACGGAATCGGTCACTACGATTGGGTGGCAATTCCACTGATTCCTTATTTGTACGCGGTCGACCGGACGGACGATATTCCACTGTTCGTAGATCCGAAGATGGTCAGTTTTTTGCGCGATCAGTATCGCCGCAAGCATCTCGAGGCGGTCGCACCTGATTCAGCGGACGGAGCGGCCCCGAGCGGAAACTGGTATGAACTGGTGGGCTCCGCCTATGACCGGGCCGCATATGCGTTTGAAATCGAAACTTCTCCCGCGCAAGACCGGGCTTTCATCCGCGCTTACAACGCGGCGCCAAACCGTTCTCAATTCCGCACCGTCTCTCGCAACTGCGCCGATTTCACGAAGGACGTGATCAACTTCTATTACCCGAAAGCTCTGCACCGCAGCATCGTCGCCGATGTGGGCATCGCCACTCCCAAGCAGATGGCGAAGAGGATGGTTAAATTCAGCGAGCGTAATCCTCAGCTCGCATTTTCACGTTATGTCATCCCGCAGGTTCCAGGCAGCGCTGCGCGCAGTACCGCGGTGCACGGTGTTGTCGAGTCATTCTTCAAGTCAAAAAAATATATCGTTCCGAGCGCAGTGGCGAGCCCGGTTTTTGCGGGATGCGTAGCGGCTGTGTACGTGGGCACCAACGCTGGTCACTTCGATCCCGCGAGACGGGCAATGGTCTTTAATGCTGGCCGGGAGTTGGAACCGCCAGTGGGCGCAGAGGATCGGCGATCCTACCAGATCGAACTCAACCATCTGGTTGCCGCCGATATCGCCGAGGCCCCTGGACCGCACCTGGAAAAGAGTCTTTTTCGGATGATGAGCAATGCCGCACCCGGCTTCGATTCCGAAGGGCGTCCGGTTCTGCGCATGCGGGTTGCGGGCGAAGCGGTGACCGTGGGCGTCGCGCAGAGCAACATCTTTGCGACGCAATCCTCCGGACGATTAGCTCAGGAGATTCTCGAGGCCAGATTGCGCGAGGAACTGCGTCGCGGAAACCCACCTAAAGTTTCAGAAAGTGATGTAGAGCATGACTGGTCGCTGCTGGAAAAAGCTCGGAATGTTCCCGACGAGGAAGTCGCCTCAAGATCTGCCAGACAATCGCCAACGGTCGTACAATCGCGCTGGAGCCATCCCGGCAATCGGCCGTAGTCGATCAGGACACAATCAGAAAATTCACAGCTTTTCGAAACCGTCCTATTGATCCTGTTGCGGCTGTGGTTGGTGCGGAGCCGGCATGACCGGCGGCGCGCCCGGCTGGTTGGCCTGTTGTTGCTGCATCAGCATTTGTCGCTGCTGCATCTCCTGCAACAATTGCTGCGGCGTCTTCACTCCCGGCTGGTCCGGGTTCGCCGCGGGTTGTTCCGCGTCCGCGGCACTCTGGTCCGCGCTTTCGTCGATGTTTTCTTCCGCCGCTTCCGCTTGCGCATCCGCTGTCGGATTCGTAGCGGCGGGGGGCGGAGCGCCGTTTACGGTCTGGCCAGGCTGGCCCGCCGGTGTGTCTGGTGTTTTTGCTACCAAAACCACCCGTACCAGCGCATTGGCATCTTCCGGTGACCCCAGCAGAATGTAATTGAAGCGCGATCCGTTCAGCAGCTCAGCCATCACTTCCCTGGCCGGCGCGGGTCCCAGGCGCGTAACCACTCGCTCATTGGCCGATGCCGGAATTTCGATGTCGGCGGAAGTATGCTTGCGCACGCTGCGCAGAATATCCCCCAGCGTCGAATTCGGCGCATTGATCGTCAAAAGTCCATTCTCATAGCTAACCTCCGGCGCAACCGCGGGGATTGCATCCAGCGGAATCTGCGGTACCGGACCCTGCGTCCCCGAAGGCAAAGGAGGCGGAACAGTCTTCTTCTTGTTCTTGCTATGGGCGCGATGCGGAGCTGGGGTGGTTTGCGTGTCCGCGCGTCCCGCAATCGGCAGGCATAACACCACGGCCAGCATAAATCCGGTAATCTTTAGTCGGCCACCCATGAGAACTCCTGATTCAGATCGCGTTATTCGGGGACACAGCAAAGTTCTTACCACAATTCTAGCACCGCTTTCTGAATGCGGCTCCGTCAGCAGCCACTGATCGCACTACCCATCAGAACGTATTGACTTTATCCTCTTGCAGGGCGACCTTAAATTATTGAGTGAGGGGGACCGTAAAATGAAAGTTCCTTCATTCGGTGAGTACGCCGGGCGTACAATTTTCTGGGGGAAAATAGAGTGGCTGACGCAGAAGGTTCGAAGCGTTACTTCACACAACAGATAATTTCTATAGTTCAGAGCAAATCGGTTCTGGCATGGGTGGCATTGGCATTAATGTGCTGCGCGAGCACTGCCATCGCTGAAACCTGCACCACAGCGAGTGATATGGAGCCAGCCACGCGTAGCGCTCTGGTTTCTGCCGGTCAGCACTTTTTCGATCTCCTGGCCAAAGGCGATGCGGCATCGCTCCGGCAAGCGGCAATCCCCAGCCTTGCCTCGGATTTTTCCGCGATCGAAGCCACGGTAAAGGACAATCAGGCTGCTCTGGCCGGTTCGAAAGCCACAGCTCGGCCGCCATTCCTGCTGGAAGCCGAGGGCGTCGCGCCCATTGCCCGCGCGGAATTCTACTGCGGCGTGTTTGGCCGGAACGGCCAAACCGCCAACAGCGCCGCCTTCTATCTTAATAATTTACCCCCGGGAAAATACGCCGTGGTGATTCTCGACGTAGCGACATCGAAGGGACCGTATTACGTCTCCTTCATTTTGCAACAGCTCGGGACCGACTGGAAGTTAGGCGGCCTGTACGTAAAACCTTCGCAAATCGGCGGACACGATAGCGACTGGTTCAGTACTCGAGCGCGCGAGTTCAAGGCGAAAGGACAAACGCACAATGCCTGGCTTTACTATGTGGAAGCACGTTCTTTAATTTCGCCGTTGCCTTTCATGAGCACGTTGGTCACCGATAAGCTTTATGACGAATCGCAGAAAGCACAGCCCGCAGATCAGCCCGGGGATGGCAAGACTGTAGATCTCGCCTCCGGCACCACGACTTACAAACTGCTCGACCTTTTTCCTGAAGTTGTGAACAACGAGTTGGATCTCATCGTCCGTTACGACGTGCCGGATGTTTCGAATACAAATCAGGCCTACCAAAGCAACATGGCGGTGATGAAAGGACTGGTAACAAAATATCCTGAGTTGCGCGACGCTTTCACTTCGGTAGTGGCGCGCGCAGTCGATCCCAGTGGTCGCGACTACGGCACGATGCTGCCCATGAAGGACATCAAGTAGAAAAGCTCAGGCCCCTGTGCTGATTTTCATGGCTTCTTCCAGGAGGCATTCTTTTGGATCTTTATCGTCACGCAGACCAAGGAATACTGGGGCGCGAAGTTTTGGACCGCTGCCGCCACTTGCGCCCTCGGTCCATTCCGCGTATTCAATCTCGGCCACAAGCTCGGGTTTTACCCAGAAGACTTTTCGTAGAGCTTCCACCTCTCCATAAAACGGCTTCTGCTTCGTTTCCCGCTTCTTCAGCATCTTCGAGATTTCGTCGAGCGATCCCTGATTAAAGCCGCTGCCCGCCTGCCCCACGTGAATCAGCCTGCCTTGCCTATCGTAGAGTCCGAGGACGATCGATCCGAAATGTGCACGGCTGCCTTCCGGTTCGGTGTAGCCGCCGATTACGCACTCGATGCGATGCCGGATTTTTATTTTGAGCCACTCGCTGCTGCGCCGCTCCTGGTAAATGCTGTCACGCTTTTTTGCCAAAATCCCCTCCAGGCCTTTCTGGCGCGCAACTTCGAACAATGCCTTCCCTTCCCGCTCGTAGTCGTCGGAATAGCGCAGCGAATCGCCAGTGACCAGGATCGAAGCCAATTTCTTCTTACGTTCTTCCAGTGGAACCTTGCGCCAATCGTAGCCATCGAGATACAGCAGATCGAAGGCATAATAGAGCACGGGCACATCCGCATTGCTCACGCCGCGGCGTCCTCCAGGACGAAATCCAGTTCGCTGCTGCATCAAGCTGAACGAAGGCCTTCCCTGCTCGTCCAGAGCGACAACCTCTCCATCCAGAATTGCGCTTTTGGCTTTGACAAACTCCGGTAAGTCTTTCAGCTCCGGATAACGCTGCGTAAGTTCGTTCTGATTTCGCGAAACCAGCCGCACCTTGCCGCTATCGATAAAAGCAACCGCACGGTAGCCGTCCCATTTGATTTCAAACAACCAGTCTGTTCCATCAAACGGCTCAGCAATGGGCGTCGCCAGCATGGGATAGATTTCGCTCGGCATCGGACGCTTGAGAGGAGTGGAAGAAGAAGAAGAAGCTTTTAACACAGGGGGCACAGTGGACACAGGGTAATTCCTTGGATCTAGCTTATTTTGTTTTACCCTGTGCTCCCCCGTGTCCCCAGTGTTTAATTCTTTTGTTTTTTTTTAGCCGTCGTCTTCTTGGCGGGATTCTTCTTATCCAGCTCGGCCACTGCATCGGCGAGCCAGGCAGCTTTCAACTTGCCGCGCCCGGCAGATGGACGGCTCTTCCATTCTCTCGATCCCGCATCTCCAGCGATCTCCGCCAGGCTGCGCTTGCTGAGCACCGACTCGTCATACTCATCGATGTCGTACCCGTCGACGGCGTATTGGTCGTGCTTCTTGATCAGCAACCATTCGTTGCCCTTACTTCCCGGACGCCGGCCCTTCATCTTCACCAGGGCAAAATCACCCTTCAACTTCTTGCCATTCAGGCGAAATTTCAAATCGCCCTTTGCCAGCATAGCGGCAGCTTCGGCTTCAGTGCCCGGAACATATTTCCCATCCACCGGGACCGGAGACAGAGGCTGCCACGTGCCCACGTCCCAAACCATCACGGTGCCTGCTCCGTAATTATTTTCCGGGATGATGCCTTCGAAATCGAAGTACGAAACCGGATGATCCTCCACCTGCATCGCCAGCCGCTTATCCGCCGGATCGAGCGACGGACCTTTAGGCACAGCCCAAGACTTCAGAACTCCCTCCATCTCCAGCCGAAAGTCATAGTGGAGTCGCGTGGCATCGTGCTTCTGCACCACAAACCGGTGGCCGGCCTTGCTCTCCACTTTGGGTGGCGGCTCGGGCGTCTGCTCAAATTTCCGCTTGCGCTTGTATTCTTCCAGTGCCATAGCGATCATCATTTAACCACAACCAAGTGGAGCGGCGGACGCCTTCGTCCGTCAGCCGAGCAAAGTGAGGCCAATATTGAAACATGTGGGGACAGCCGCCCTCGGCTGTCCATGCCGAGCAAAGCTCTGGTCCTGCCGGCGCCCCCGACAACTCTCGAGTTCGCTAGAATGCCTACACCATGCAACGCGAATTCCCCGAAGTCCCGCTGGTAGGCGTCGGAGCCATCATCGTCGAAGACTCGCGCGTCGTCCTCGTGAAGCGGCTTCACCCTCCGCTGCAAGCCGAATGGTCCATCCCGGGAGGCGTGCTTGAAGTCGGCGAAATGGTCCGCGATGCCGCCATCCGCGAGGCTCGCGAGGAAACCGGACTCACCGTCGAACCCGGCGAACTTCTCGGCGTCTTTGACCGCATCCTGCTGAATCCCGAGCAGCGCGTGCAATATCACTACGTTTTGATTGATTTTCTCTGCCGTCGGGTTGCGGGTGATCTCGCCGCCGCCAGCGACGCGGCGGAAGTCAGGTGGTTCACGCAGGAAGAATTACCAGCGCTCAAGTTGGCGAAGGATACGCTTGACGTGATCCGCAAGGGTTTCGCGAAACTAGAAATCGGGGCATAGTTTCATAATGAAACCGGAAGGCTTGGATCAAAGCGGCGACATTCGGCGCAGTAGCAGGACCACGATTTGACCGGACACATTAGGAGTGTGGCTCCGCCCTGCCCTCCACCCCATCGTCCTCCCACTCCGCGTCACACGAATGACACCGCCAGCCCGACCGCTGCACTGGAATCGGCATATGCAGAAATGCACTCATGTAAGAAATAGGACGGTCCAGCTCCTGGAAATTCACATCCAGTGACTGGCACTGCGGACACCGCGGCTGCTCATACAGCCCGATGCCCTGTACATAGAGGCCTTCGAGAATCGGCTCGTCCAGAAGTTTCTGCGCGTTGGCTGCATCCGGAACGCGCACCTTCAGCTTGATCCCGCCGATAAAGTTCGAAATGAACCAGTCCAGCCGCACCAGATTTTCGTCGGCCAGAAAACATTCGATGCCCATCGACTCGAGACTTCCCTTCGCCAACAACGCCTCCGGCAAATCGCGAAACTGCCGAATCGTCACCAACTCCCGCACTTCCATTTCCTGGCGCGACTCCGCCGTAACTTCTTCGGCGCAATCCAGATGCCTGCGATCCATCTCATCTTCCAGCGCGTCCCAGGCCAACTCAGTCAGCGACTCTGCGCTACGCGCCAGCCGCTGCAGTTCCCCATCCGTCATGCCGGCATAGGTCTCCGCTAGCCGCCGCCGCTCGCGCCGCTCGTCCGGATAAGACTCGTCACGATAGGACACGTCGCCAGCATACTAAGACTTCACCCATAAGGCCAACTCGCCACGGGCACAAACCGGTTTACCTGAATTGCGGGTAATAAGTTCCCGCTAAGGATTTGCTTCAGAACATTCCGAACGAGCGCGCGAGTGTTTGCGGACGATCATCAGCCCAACCAGCACGGCACTGACCAGCATGACGACCCTTATATAAAGGCCGGCATGGAATGTCTGGTCGCCTGCGGCAGTGCGAAGAAGGCCTGACCCCGCGCTGACTGTGCAGAATCCGAAATAAAATCTCTCCATCCATCCGCGGGAAATAATGAAGAGCCAGAAGAGGGTAGCGGAAACGATAGAGAAGATCCCGCAAAGGACCCAAGTGCTGGGTCGCACCGTGGACGGTACCCAGATACCAGCCGAGGGGTCGGCCGCGACCATCTGCCTCACCGCAATTAAAAGGAACACTACGGAATGCACCAGCGCCACCACGGCACGCTTGCAGTTGGTAAGGATGGAAAATCCGTCCATGCGTAGCCCTACTGTAAAGAAATTCGCTTGAAGGGCGCAGTGATCTGGATCACCCCGGAGAAAAATGCCTGCCAAACAATTTCGTTTGCGGGAGTTGAGGCTGCTACAAAAATGAATGGAGCCGACGAGCGGACTTGAACCGCTGACCTGCCGATTACGAATCGGCTGCTCTACCAACTGAGCTACGTCGGCTTCTGGTGGACGCTCACAGTTTATCAAATCACCGGCGAGGTAAAGGCAGAGGTCGTTGATCTCGGTGTTCCGAAAAGAAAAAGGAGGGGATTATACCGATTGTGCAGGCAATCATGCGGCCCGGGACGCAACCAGAGCGTCATACTCGCGCTCCGCGGCGCCGGGCAGCAGCACCCACATCGTGTACACGCCCACCGCCGTGCCGAACGGAATGTTGAAGAGCGAGATAAATCCCAGAACCAGCGCCAGAACGCGCGCCCAAGGCTCGCGCTGCAACAAACCCCAACCGGCAATGAATCCCGCTGCTGCTTTGATCAGTACAAACAAAGCGATGGCGCTCAAGAACACATGCAGAAACCTCGTCGGCGTCTCCGGAGGCGCGCCCATTTCGCGTAAGTGGGGAAATAATGTATTCGCGATAATGAAAAGAACCACGGCCCCGATCGTAGTCAAGGCGGAAACCGCCAGCCAAAGGATGCCGAGCAGATGAACGTGCTCCTGCACGCGGCTCCGCCGAGGGTGAAATGCCGTTACCGGACCAACAACCTGCTTGCCGCAACGGCTGCAGAAAGCTTGTCCAGGTTGCACCGCAGTGCCGCATCCGTCGCAAAACATGATTGCCTCCGGTTTCGCTAACAAACGTTCAACAGAAGATACGTAAAGCTGAAGAAAGAGTTCCCGTGACTCCTTCTGAAAGTATCCAAGGGAGAATTGCGGAGCGGATTGCGCAAAATCGATGACTGCGAAAACGAAAAGGCCGCCCGGCAACAGGGCGACCTTCTCTTTTCAAGGGAGAATAGTTCCAACAGAGGCTTGAAAATTCCGTCGAAACTTTCTGCCAAAATCTTATGGGCCGAAAAAGCAGGGTGTCAAGCAATTTTTAGCAAATAAATGTCTTTACTTTCAATAACTTACACAATCGGTCAATACAGGGGCGAAATGTTTCAAAATGAGACTCATCCCCCCTCAAATGCTCCTAAACCGATATTTCTGAGAGAGTTAAGAACCGTTTAGCGCATCGGGCGGGTTGCTGGGACGGGTAGGAGACACCTGCGCCGCAGCCTCACGTAAGTCCAACGAGATGAACTCGATTTGATCCTCGCGCCCGAAAAATCGACCCGGAAAATAGCGCCGAAGCAATACGCGAGCGCCGCCGAATGCAACTCCCGCCGCCAAACAGATTGCCCCCCCGATGATGCACAGAAGAATAATATTGACTAGCAAGTTGGCAATGTTGTTTCTCTTGTCAAAGTAAGTGTTCTCGTTCCAGGTGACGCTGGCGTCGTAATTCACGGCGCCCAGCAGCGTTTGGGCTTCGCTCTGCGAAAGCGGTCCAGCCGCAATCGCCACAATTGGTCCAGTACGCTTGTCAAAAAATGGGCCGATGTTTTCCACGGACTCCACTCCCGCCTGCGGCTGCGCGGCGTGATTGGCGGCGTCGATGCGGCGCAAATGTTCAGCTGCCAAGGCCGGGGTTGGGTACTCGATGAGCATCAGCGTAGCTTCTCCGCCTCCAACCGAGTATTGGCCGAGCACTACTTCGGGGTTCGTACTGAAATCGATGAGGTTGGCGGGAATCGGGGACGCAATCGCACTCAGGCCCAGAGGTCCCTCGGCGTATTTTTCCGTATTCGCATGGTATCCATGATGCGGCATGAAGGCGAGAATCGGCGGCAGGTTTCCGGCGTTGCCCCCAGGCCGTGGCAGTGCGCCCGCCAGTTCGCGCAAGGTCGCCGCCGACATCACCGATAACTCGTTGAACACTGCATCGACTACGACGTGCCCACGATAAAATAACACTCGCCGGTCCGCCGACGCGCCTTGATCTCCGATTTCCTCCCGCGCCATGCCCGATTGCAGGTAGAACGTATAGGCGCCAAAAGCGCCCGTGGCATCAGCAAACCGCGCTGCCCGAATCTTTAGAGTGCGGCCATCATCACTCTTGTAAGTGGCCGATTCGAAGTCTTTGAACCCATACTCTTTCAGGAGCGCCGCGTTCGAAGGATCGGCGACGGCGGGATCCTTGCTAGGTTGAGCCGCGCCCTGCATTTGCCACCCGCCAAACTGCTTTGGAAGAATCGGCGGCGCAGTCGAATCGCTGGCTGCAGCAAAGACAGTGCTGGCAAGAACTAGAACGACGGGGAATATTGCTACCCACTTGGAAAGACGCATGAAGACACCGCGAGACACAGAATCCCTCCAGTAATTAGACCACACAGCATGGGAAAAAGTTTCCGGATACGAATTCCTCGGGACTAATTATCGGCGGGTTGATTAAGACAGGGTTATCAATGATGTCGGAAATTCTGGCGAATCTACTGCCTCGCAGCCTTATCCATCTTACTCGCCACTTTCACCCCGCTCAGCCCATTCACATATTTGGCAATGCCGCGGTAGAGCGATTCGGCGATGCGCTCGCGGTACTCGCTGGTAGCGAGGCGATGCTCGTCGGTAGGATTGCTGACAAAAGAGATCTCGGCCAGAATCGAGGGCATGTTGGCGCCGATCAATACGATAAATGGAGCTTTTTTCACTCCGCGGTCGCGAATCGCCGGGCTTTTCATCGCCAAGCCACTGTGCAGTGACGCTTGCACGTCTCCGGCAAATTCCCGCGACTCCTCGATCTTTTCTTTCAGCGCGATCTTCTTTACCAGATCCTGCAATTCGTAAATCGATTTCTCCGAAACTGCGTTCTCCCGCGCCGCCACCTCCAGCGCCTCTGGGGAAGAAGTGAAGTTCAAATAATAGGTCTCAACTCCGCGGGCGGCGGAATCGTGGCTCGAATTCGCATGAATGGAAACGAACAAATCGGCTCGCGCCTGATTCGCAATTGCCGTGCGAGTTTCCAGTGGAATGAAGGTATCGTCCTTGCGCGTATAAACCACCTCCGCGCCCAACCGCGTCTCGAGCAGTTTACCCAGACGCCGGCTGACTTCGAGGACGAGATCTTTTTCTTCCAGACCATTAGGACCGATCGTGCCGGTGTCGTGGCCTCCATGTCCGGGGTCGATCACGATCTTGCCGATCTTCAGGCCAAGTGCACGAATCAAAGAACGGTCGCCGCTGGCAGTCGGCTGCGCTTCGCGAATATCAGAATGAGTGTCTCTTCGCACCCGGCTCGAAGCCAGCGTGCGCCTGGACCCAGCCTGCGGCTCAGTTCGCTCATCGGCTCCAGCCTGGGCGAGGCCGGAATTTACAGCTTCTTTTTCGTCGGAGAGATCGTTATCCACAATCTTCTTCGGGATCCCGGAATTACGCGCCGAGAGTAAGTTCTTCCGGCTGGCCGGAATGCTCCGCTTTGCTGGCGCGGGCACCGATAGTTCAGCATTCTCGTCGTCGTCATCTGCGTCAACGACTTTCTTTACTATGGCGGTGGGCGCTTTCGCACTTCCAATCCCGAGATCGCGCCGGCTTCCGATCTGTGTTGTTTTTGCTTCGGGTTCCGTATCAACCGGAGTCGCCGGCTCGGATGAAGCCAAGGCATTCGATTCGGGTTGCGTGGAACTCGAATCGGCATCGCTTCCCACCGCAGCGGCCCCACCCGGCGAATTCTGAGTCATCAAACTCTCTGCCGCTTCTCTTCGCTGCCGGCCGTTCCAGTTCTTGCCATGAATATCGATAATCAGGCGATAGGGATTCGGCAGCAGGAACGCGTCGTAATCGGATAGATTGTCGACTTCAAGCACCACCCGAGTGCGTCCTGGGGCAAACTGCGCTACTCGAACCTTCTTGAGGAACCCGTCGTCTACATCGAAGCTCTTGCCCACCAAGGTGGAAGCCAGCTTTGTCCCTTTCAGATCGAAGAAAATTCGCGCCGGAGTCGCGATCCTTTGTGAAGAAAACTTGATGTCTCCTTCCACATCGATGGCGACGCGAGTGTAGTCGGGGGTGGACCAATGCCTGATGCCAGTCACTCTAGGAAGACCGCCGGAATGCGGCAGCATGGGCTCGTCTCTTGTCGACGCCACGCGCGAAACCGGATTTTCGTCTTGTCTCGATACCCCTTCGCCGTCGTCCTTCGCGTCTCTCGACGACCGCACCAACTCTTCGGCAGGTTGTGGCTGTTTATTCTTGCCAAGCGCCTGCTGATCGATCTCCAAAATGGCCTGCCGGGCGTCGTCTGCCAGCCGGTTGTGAGGATAGTGGCGCAAGAACTCTTCGAAGGACGCGCGGGCCGCCTGAGAATCGTTGAGATCGTCCTTGTAGACTTCGGCAACGGTGAATAATCCGTCGGCGCGATACCTGCTCCCGGGATACTCCCGGCGCAAGAACTTGTACTCCACGATGGCTTTATTCAGGATGCTGTTATCTTCGTAGCGCCGACCCATTTCCACCAGGGTTTCCGCCACGGCAACCACACTGGGATCGGCCTTCGAAGAAGTGGGCGCCCCGAGATAAACCAGCCGGTAAGCATTCACCACACGCTGATAATCCCGACGCGTCCGGTCCAGCGGAGGCCGCCCGTTTAGCGCCTCGCGCATGCGCTCGGCGGCAGCGAAGTGCTCCCGCGCCCAGGCATCGGAATGGTGCGCGCGAGCGTGCGCCGGCTGGGCCGCCAACAAGGCCAGCACCAGCAATGCTCCCCACAGACCACGCTCCCGCGATGAGCTATTCAAAATCACCAGCCCGCGCTTTCGTTTCTGCTCGATGAACCGGTTGGTTGAACTAATTCCCTGGGTGCCTGAGAGATAACGACAGATAAAAAGATAAATAACAGATGCCGCTAACCTATTCGGTGTTGCTGATGTAAAGCACGCCCCGCGCATCTCGTTGAACGCGAACGGGATTGTGCGAAACCTCACTCGCGCTAGAAGCGGAACGGCCATAATAAAGATTGGTAATCCGCCGGACATAGTTCTGGGTTTCCGCGTAGCGCGGCACGCCTGAGCTGCGCGCCACCGCTCCCGCACCCGCGTTATAGGCGGCCAGGGTCAGTTTGATGTCGCCACCATAACTTTCGAGCAGTTGCTTTAAATGACGAACCCCGGCGTCGACATTTTGTTCCGGATCAAACGGATTATTTACCTTCAATTGCCGCGCCGTAGAAGGCATTAACTGCATCAGTCCCATCGCCCCTTTGCGCGACACGGCATTCGGATTGAAGTTCGATTCCACTTTCACCACCGCTCGCACCAGGTTCGGGTCCACATTGTGCCGGGCGGCGGCTTCCTCAATGGCGCTATCAATATCAGCCGCCGTAGTGAGCGTGCCGCGGAAATTGGCAGCTATAATTTTCGCATTGGCCGATTGGTTCGATTCCCGGCTCACATATTGGCTGACTTCCGCCGCCGCCGATCGCGCCGCGCGCATGGCCGCGGCATTCGCCGGAGGCACCGGCTTCCAGCGATTTTCCTTGGAACTCCAATACATCAGCGTCCGTCGTGGCGCTTCCGGCTCCGATGCGCGTCGCGCCCGGCTTGCAGGGGCAGAATCATTGACGTAAATCGTGCGGCCATGATCATCGCTTGCGGTGATTTTCTGGGGATCTCCATCGCCGTCCTCGGCGCGGAGTTGTGGTGTGAGAAGAAAAGTGGTCGCGGCTACGGTGCTTGCCATCAGTGCGATTTGCAGGCGCTTTCGCATTACCGGGCTTCTATGCTCCTCAATCTGGCGAAGACAAACTTCACCCTCGCATCTTGCTACCCGGAACCTGACGGAGAATTTCTTAAACCAGAGTGAGTCAATTATAGGCGCGCCAGGTAGGCCGGGCAATCACTCTGAAGGGAGTAGAACCACTGAAGTAATCTCTGTAACCGACTGAAAATGCATAAGTTTAACCATCGGTAATTAGAAATCGCTCAGGCGCTCTTCTCCAAAGCCAGCTCCAGGGCGTCGAGCGATAACGATCGCAATAAATTGCGGCGCATCCCGCGTTCCACTTCGGCCAGCCGGTCTGAAGCCGCGGTGATCCATTCGAAATCGGCCACCTCCGACAGCTTCAGAAGCTGGCTTTGAATATCGGTGTTGTGGACCAGTTGGGGCGCACCCGAACTTAGAAACATCAAATCGCGCAGGAGTGAATATAACGTGCGCAGAAGGTTTTCTGTTTTCTCCCGCCCTTCAGCGCCCGCTCGATAAGTTTCCGTGACCTTAAACAGCGCGCTGTGTTCGCCTCCGAGCAGGGCGGAGTTAAGAATCGTCAGCGCGTCGGATCGCGCAGCGACATAGCTCTCGAGATCAAAGCTGCGGGCCCGGCCCACTGCGCCTTCGCACAGCCTCGCCACCAGAGCCCGCTGTTGCGGCTTCCACTCCGGGCGATGTTTTTCCAGATAGCGTTCCACTTCCTCTACGGGCAAAGCACCCAGTGGGAAAACCATCGATCGCGATCGGATTGTGGGAAGCAGTTCGCCGGGATTTTCCGAGAGCAGGAAAATCGTCGCGAAGTCGGGCGGCTCTTCCAGAACTTTCAGCAGCGAATTCGCCGCCTCTTTCATAAACGCCGAATCGGTGAAAATGTAAACGCGCTCCCGCGCTTCCGAAGGCCGGTAATAGATCGTCTCAATCACCCGCCGTACTTGATCCACCTTGATCATCATCTGGGGAGGGTCGGGAGGAATGATCAGAACGTCGGGATGAGACTGCACGAAGAGCCGCGTGTCTTTCTTGTCGGCATCTCGCAAACCTTCACGCGTTTCTACCGCTTCGGCAAAACGCGCGTCGAGATCGGCGGCCTGTGCGATGCGGCGGCAGTTCGCGCATTGTCCGCAGAAATCAGGCAGACCGTTCGTCTCAATCGGCGCCAGACAATTCAAAGTCTGCGCCAGCATCAGCGCCAGCGTGTACTTACCGGATCCACGCGGGCCCGAAAGAATGACAGCGTGCGGAAAGCGATTTCGCGCGAGCATATCGCGCAGGCGATGGACAGTTTCGGCGTTGCCGTGAAAATCAGAGAAGCTCATGAGGTTCGACTAGTTCTCCCTATCGGCATTCGCGCTAAATGCGTTTTTATCTGGGTTCATGCGATCAATCCACTCCTAGCCCCAGCTTACTCCCCACTGTCGCCGAAACCTTCCGCTGGGTCTCAGCAGGCGTACCACTCGCATCCACTAGCACGACGCGTGCCGGTTCCCTGGCCGCAATCGCCATGTACCCTTCGCGCACGCGCGCAAAAAATGCGCGATTTTCCTGCTCAAAGCGGTTCTCATCAGCGTGTTTGGCGGAGCTTTTGTGCGTGCGCTCGGCGGCAATTTGGTTCCGATTCCGTGCCCGGCCCACACTCTTCGCCGGATCGGAATCGAGCAGAATGGTCAGATCCGGCTGCAAATCCCCACACAGAATGCGATGCAACTCGAGGACGGCCTTACTTCCCAGCTTGCGCCCGCTGCCCTGATAGGCCTCCGTGGAATCGGTGAAGCGGTCGCACAGAACGATCTGTCCGCGATCGAGCGCGGGCTGGATCACTTCCGCAATATGCTGTGCGCGCGAGGCAAACATTAGAGCCATTTCAGCCATCGGCGACAATCCCTCGGTCTTCGAGTCCAGCAACAGGCGCCGGATTTTCTCACCCGTCGCCGTTCCTCCTGGCTCACGCGTTTCCATCACCTTGTATCCGGCGGTGCGCAGCTTCTCCGCCAGCTTGCGCATCTGCGTGCTCTTCCCGGTTCCGTCGAGACCTTCGAAGGTGATAAATTTCCCGTGCCGTAACATCGTCGAATGATAGCAGCGCTGGTGCGACTCTGTACCGCAGCTCTCTTTGACTGCTAAAATCTAAAATTCTGCAATGCTGTGGCATTCGTTCGTCTGTTTCATCGAGACCATGGGGGCCTTACAAAAATGAAACTCTCCAGACTCCTGGGAGTGATCTCCGTTCTTTTTCTCTCTTCTCTTTCCGCTTTATCCGCCACACCGCCAGCCATAACTATCTTTGTCGATGCCACATCGGCTCCACGCAAAATCTTCCACGCTAAACTTAAGATTCCCGCGAGCGCCGGAGACCTGACTCTCTATTATCCGAAATGGATTCCCGGCGAACACGCACCCGACGGACCGGTTATCGATCTCGCGGGCCTCAAATTTTTCGCCGGCGGCAAAACCCTGAAGTGGCGCCGCGACCTGCTCGATGGCTTCACTATCCACGTCGAAGTTCCCGCCGGAGAAAGCGAAGTGAACGCTGAACTGGATTTCCTTTCTCCTGCAACTTTTGAGAGCGGTTTCTCCGCCGGTTCTTCCGCCACCGACAAGATGGCGGTCATCAGCTGGAATCAAGTTCTTCTCTATCCCAAGGGCTGGAAGGCCGACGAACTCACTTACATCGCCAGTCTGAAACTTCCCGCCAACTGGAAGTACGGCACCGCTCTGCCCATCGCATCCACTAGTGCAGACAACGGTGAAACGCAAATCTCGTTCAAACCGGCGCCCTTGAACACGCTGGTTGATTCGCCGGTAATCACCGGCGAGTTTCTCAAAGTCGTTAAACTCGCCGACGATCCTCCCACTGAGATGGACGTTGCCGCCGATAGCGCCGCCGCGCTTGAACCTCCGCCGGAAGTCTGGGATCACTACAAGAATCTGGTCGTACAGGCCAACAAGCTTTTCGGAGCTCATCACTATCGCGACTACCATTTTCTTTTCAGCCTCAGCGATCACGTCGCGCATTTCGGCCTGGAGCACCACGAATCCGATGACAGCCGTGTAGGCGAGCGCGGACTGGTAGACGAAACCGCCCGCAAACTGGAAGCCAGCCTGCTGCCTCACGAATATGTTCATTCGTGGAATGGAAAATATCGTCGCCCCGCCGACCTCACCACGCCGGATTACGAACAGCCTATGCAGGACGATCTACTCTGGGTGTACGAGGGACTAACTAATTATCTCGGTACCGTGCTCACCGCGCGCAGCGGCTTGCTCACTCCTGAGCAGGCGCGCGACGACCTGTCTCTCACCGCCGCCGGGATGGATCACACACCCGGCCGCGCTTGGCGCAATTTACAAGATACGGCCGATGCAGCTCCCCAGCTTTACTTCGCTCCCGAGGCCTGGCACTCCTGGCGCCGTGGGGTGGATTTCTATGACGAAGGCACTTTGGACTGGCTTTGGGCCGACGTCATCATCCGCCAACAGAGTAAAGGCGCGAAGTCGCTGGATGATTTCTGCAATCTCTTCCATGGACCGCCAAGCACTGGACCGATGGTGAAGACTTATACGTTCGACGATGTGGTCAACGCTCTGAATCAAGTTGTTCCGTACGACTGGCGCGGTTTCTGGATGGAGCGCCTTACGAATCACGGCCCCGGCGCGCCGCTTGGTGGAATCGAGGGCAGCGGATGGAAGGTGGTTTACGATGACACGCAATCGGAGTTGTTGCGGGGTGCGGAAAGCGATGGCCACGTTGCAAGCGGAGCGTTTTCGATCGGCCTCGACCTTCGCGAAGACGGGGTCATCACTGACACGATCGAAGGCATGCCTGCTGCGCTTGCCGGAATCGGTCCCGGCATGAAACTCGTCGCCGTGAATAGCCGCCAATACACTCCCGAAGTTCTGCGCGACGCGCTGAAAGCCGGCAAGAACGGTACCGCGCCGCTCGAACTTCTAATCGAGAACACCGACTACTACAAGACTTACAAAATCGATTACCACGGCGGGGAGCGTTACCCCCATCTGGTTCGCGATGAATCGAAGCCCGACTTGCTGACGGAGATTTATAAACCCAAATAGCCTTCTGTAAGAGGGGAGCAAACAATATGCACTCCGCCTGCGGAGATGCGCCTCAGCGCTCTCCGCGGAAGTTCTCAGCGCACTCTGCGTTTCAAGCTCTTTCTAGCCGGCACCGGCGGAACCCGCGAGAAGAACGGCGGCATAAAAATTCAATTTGCTCGCTGCTGGGAATACCCCTTCTCTTGCTGTGCACGACCCTACCGGTATGCGCTCAGACCTCCATCCTGGGCTTCACACCTTCCTCGGCAACTCGCGAAAATCAGATCGAGACAAAATTCAAAGCAATCCCCTCCCCCGACGAAGAACGCCGTCAACATCATCTCTTCACCGCCGAGCCGCATGTTGCCGGTTCTCCGCGCAACAACGAACTGGCCCGCTACATCGCCGATCAGTGGCGACAGGAAGGCCTCGATGATGTCATCATCCGCCGTTACGATGTCTACGGAAGCAATCCAAAATTCACTTCGCTCGAAATGGTTGCGCCCGTTCACTACCGCGCCGTGCTGCGGGAAATGCCCGTCCCTGGCGATCCGGACTTAAAAAATAAAAGCATCAGCTCGGCGTGGAGCGGCATGTCTGCCTCCGGAGAAGTCACCGCTCAACTCGTCTACGCCCACAGCGGCAATCCCGAGGACTACGATCTTCTGCGCAAGCAGGGCATCGACGTGAAAGGTAAAGTCGTTCTCGTCCGCTATTCCAATCCCTACAGCTATCGCGGATTCAAAGCGCTCACCGCCGAACGTGAAGGCGCGGCCGCCATTCTTATCTACAGCGATCCCGCTGAAGATGGATTCAAGAAAGGCAAAGTCGTTCCCAACGGCCCATGGGGCCCCGAGTATCACATTCAGCGCGGATCTATTACTTACGACTTTATGGTCCCCGGCGATCCGCTCACTCCCGGATGGGCCTCGATTCCCGGCGCCAAACGCATTCCCGTCGAGCAGGCAGTTTCTATTCCGAAAATTATGGCGCTGCCGCTTTCCTGGCACGATGCCAAGCCTTTGCTGGCCCAAATGGACGGCCCGCTCGCGCCGGATGATTGGCAAGGTGGGCTACCGCTCAAATACCACCTCGGCGGCAAGCGCGTTCGCGTCCACGTAAAAATCGAAATGGATAACTCCACGCAGCCTTACTATGTGGTCGAGGGCCGCATTCGCGGTGCGGAGTTACCCGACGAATGGATCGTGCTTGGCAATCACCGCGACGCCTGGGTCTTTGGCGGCGTCGATCCGTCGAGCGGCACCGCGTCCATGATGGAACTCACCCGCTCGCTGGGAAAATTAGCCAGGCAAGGGATACGGCCGCGACGAACCATCGTCGTCTGCAGTTGGGATGGCGAAGAAATGGGGCTTACGGGCTCCACCGAGTGGGGAGAGCAGTTCGCCGACGAACTGCGTAAGAAAGCTGTCGCCTACATCAACGTCGACTCCTCTACCTCCGGCCCAAACTTCCATGGACAGGCAGTAGCGTCGCTCGCGCCCATGCTGGTCGAAACCGCACACACGCTGCAGGATCCCTCGGGCAAAAGTTTGTATGAAGCTTGGAAAGAATCATCGGCGCGGGAGCGCCACGAGGCCAAACAAACCGAAGATGTCACGGACTCAAACCTTGCCGATACCCGCATCGGCAGCGGCTCCGACCACACCGTGTTCTTAAATTTCGTCGGTATGCCGGTCCTCGGCCTGCAATTCGATGGTCCATACGGCGTCTACCATTCGGCCTACGACGATTTTTTCTGGATGAACCACTTCGGCGATCCCGGCTATCGCTATCACACTCTCATGACGCAGCTCTGGGGAGTTCTCGCGCTCCGCCTGGCCAACGCCGACCTGCTTCCCTTCGACTTCGCCAGCTACGCCGACAACATCCGCCAGTTCGTAAATGAGTTGGAGAAAGGCAAGAATAAGTGGCGAGAGGATGAAGCCCTGTGGGGACAGCCGCCCTCGGCTGTCCAGCCGGGCGAAGCCCGGCCGGTGCCACCACTGGACCTGAAGCTAGTACTCGATGCCATCGACGACTTTGAAACCGCCGGTAAGCGCCTCGATGACTCCGCAGCTCGTGCATTGGCCTCCGGCGCAATCGATCCCAAACTCGCCACCACTATCAATCACGGCGCTATGCAAGTCGAACGCAACTGGCTCAATCCCGATGGCATCCCCGGCCGTCCCTGGTTCAAACACATTCTCTACGGGGCCCGCTTCACCTACGCGCACCTGGAGTTGCCGGGACTAACCGAAGCCGTCGAGAAACAAGACTGGCCCACCGCCCGGCAGCAAGCAGAGATTCTGCGCCAGGCGCTGATCCATAACACAGAACTGGTGGACCAACTCAGTTCCAACTCAACCGGCAAAACCCCAGCAACGGGCAACTGATCTTCAAAGCGTGGATTTCTTCGCCCGAGCAGGGTTGCCAAGGACTCATGAGCGAACCAAAGATTTGTCCGCTGAGATAAAGACACTAGGGATGACTGCTCACTTCCCGGCATGCACAACTTTCAAGCCGAGCATTTCCTCGAAGCAATCGAAATCGCGGTCTCGGTGCAGAAGTTCGTGCTTGCCAAACAAGCAGAATGTGGCGATCAGGCAGTCGATTGTCTTCCGGACGGTATAGCCGGAACGACGCAGGTCTCGATAGTTCTGTGCAGCAGCAACCGCTAACTCACTTCCCCCAGTGCGGTAGATCTTGAACTTCAACAGTTCGCTCTGCACCTGCACGAAATCGCGCTCGTGTCTGATCCCTTGTAACACTTCGCAAAGAATCAGATCGGTCAATCCCATCCGTCGGCGTTCAAGTTTACGGTCGAACCAAAGCGTTTCCGGATTTTCGATGGCGTGAAGATAGTCGATCCACACGGTAGTGTCGACGATCACCATCTCTCAGCCTCAGGCTCGAACCCGTCCAGTCCTCGATTGCTCGAGATCACCCTCCCAGCGCACCTTTCCACGCAGCCGCCGGATCGACCCTTGCGCGTGCGTCTCTGCCAGCAGGCGCAGCCCAGCCTCTACCGCTGCCCTCTTCGTACGTGCGCCACTAGACCGCATGGCCTGGCGCATCAAACGGTCGTCAATTTCAATATTCGTGCGCATGCTCACCTCGAGCTATGTGTAAATATATCAGATTTATGTGTATACGGAATATTGGCCTCGAATAGTCGGCCACGTTAGTCGAATTCCAATACTTCCTGCTCTACCGGATTACTCCACACCGGCGCAAACGATTGCCGGTGCAGCGGCGTCGGCCCGTACTCCAACAACGCCGCCAGATGTTGCGGAGTGCTGTAGCCTTTGTGCGAAGCCAGCCCATACTCGGGGAAAACCGCGTCCCACTCGCACATCATGCGATCGCGTTCGACCTTCGCGAGAATGGAAGCTGCTGCAATCGAAACCGAAAGTGCATCCCCGTGAATGATGGCTTTTTGCGGCAGCTCGCAATCCAGCCGCATGGCATCGATGAGCAAATGATCCGCCGCCGGCTGCAATCGCATCACCGCCTGATGCATGGCCAGGCGCGACGCATGGTAAATATTGATCTGATCGATGCGCGCCGCATCCACCGCCGCAATGGCCCATGCCACAGCATGTTCCCGAATTCGCGGCGCCAGCTGTTCACGACGCTCCGGCAAGAGCAGTTTCGAATCGCGCAGCCCGCGAATGCGGTATCCGCGCTCGAGAATAACCGCCGCCGCCACCACTGGTCCAAACAAAGATCCGCGCCCCACCTCGTCCACTCCGGCCACCATGATCGCGCCCGCGTCCCACGCCTTTTTTTCGTAACGCAATGTGCAGCGCAGCTTCTTCAGCAGACGCAGTTTTACCGCTGACGGAGAAAGAGAAAATTCCGATACGACCTTTGCAGTTCGAGGCATGAGAGAAACTTTTCACCATCTTCCACCGCCATAAGCCATTCTCGCAAGCCAGGGTGAAATTATCCTGTGAATAATTCGTGCTACTTCCGGCCCATGATAGTCGCCACAAGGTAACCATTACTTCGATTACGACCGTACATTGTCCAGTGGGACATGTACTGCTATGTTCACGGTAGATCGCGATTCCGCGAGGAGTAGTTTTGAGCGCAAAACCAATCGAACCGCAGCCCGGTATTATGCCGCCCGGGGTTGTGCCAATGGACAAACTGGTCCACCTGGCTCTTCCGGTGCGTCTTACCCACATGCAGAACGGCGAGCGGGGCGGTCCGGAGATGGCGTGCACTTACGATATTCATCCCCGTGGCGCGCGCTTGCTCAGCTTTCGTGGCGTGAAAGTCGGGGACTTAATCACGGTTGAGCGCGGACGCAACAAATCCATCTGCCAGGTGGTGTGGACAGCAGACCCAACCTCCGCCCTGCGCGGCCAGTTCACGGTGGAGTGCGTGGAAGGTGCAAGAACTCCCTGGGAAGACGAACTGCGGCAAATGCAGGAGCAGTATCTGCCCATCAACCCTGATGCGCCAAAGAAAAAAATGTCGATGAATACCTTCGGCAGAACCGACCAGAACCGGCGCCGTCATCCACGCTTCGACGTCGAAGGCGGAGCCGATCTATTGCAGATAGGCGGACAATCCAGCCTCGAAGGCCGGGTGGAACAAATTTCAGAATATGGCTGTCTGGTCAGCGCCAGCAATCTTCTGGTCCCGGGCACTGACTTAAGGTTGGCACTGAATATCTACGATGTGAGCGTCGCCCTGAAAGGCAATGTGCGTTATACGGCGGGAAATCGCGCCATGGGCGTGGAATTTCACGAGATCCGCCAGGGCGATCGTCCCTTGCTGGATTACGTGTTGAAACAAGTGAAAGGGCGCCGCAATAAAGACTTCGCCGATCTCGAAGTGGTCACCGTGCCCTTGGTAGCAGCCGCCAGATAAAGGCATCGACTCAGGTCTCATCTGTAGCCGCAACTAGCAAGGCCTGTAGCCGCACCAGCAGGGCGATCGAACCATTTCTATTCGGCGCCTTCTATTCGACGTCGCGCAGACGCGCCGCCTTTCCTCTTAACCCGCGCAGATAATAAAGCTTCGCGCGGCGCACTTTCGATGAGCGCAGCAAATCCACCTTATCAATCACCTTGGAGTGGACGGGGAAAATGCGCTCTACACCCTGACCGAAGCTGATCTTGCGCACGGTGAAGCTGGCCTGCGGTCCGTTGTCGCGCTTGATGACGACGCCTTCGAACGCCTGCAAGCGCTCCTTATCGCCTTCTCTAATCTTCACATGCACGCGGACGGTGTCGCCCGGATGGAACGCAGGAATATCGGTGCGCTGGGTCTTCGCCAGCAGTTTTTCGATAATTAAGTTCGACATATTTAGTCCCTCTTAAAATTCTGGTTCTCAAAATTCCGACGTCAAAAATCTAGATCTTCTGTTTCTCGCACTCATCCCGCTTAATTCCAGCGAGATACTTTTGGTCTTCCGCACTGAGCGTCGCGCCTTCCAGCAAATCCGGACGATTGCGAAAAGTCTTCTCCAGCGCTCGCTGCCGCCGCCAACGCCGAATCTCTTCGTGGTTGCCGGACATCAATTCCTCCGGCACCGTCATCCCGCGAAATTCCGCGGGCCGCGTGTAGTGCGGATAATCCAGCAATCCATTCGACCCACAAGTCGAATCCGCACCGCCCAAACTTTTCTTCACGTCAACCGTAAATGATTCCTGCTGGGTTGACGCTTGGTTACCAACCGCTCCCGGAAGCAGTCGCATCACCGCTTCCACAATCACCGCAGCAGCGATTTCGCCCCCGCTTAAAACATAGTCACCGATAGAGATCTCGCGATCGGCGAGAAACTCCGCGACTCGCTCGTCCACTCCCTCATATCGTCCGCAGACCAAAACAATGCGGTCGAGCAAAGACAACTCCGCTGCCACTTGCTGACTAAACCGCTGCCCCTGCGCCGAGAGCAGAACCACTGATTGCTTCGCGCGTCCCGCGACCCGTTGCCCTCGGGAAGCCAGACCAAGCGACTCCAGACATTCAAACAGCGGTTCCGGCTTCAACACCATGCCTTCGCCGCCACCAAAAGGACGATCATCCACGGTGCGGTGACGATCATGAGTAAACTTCCGCAGATCGTGCACCTTAATTTCCGCGAGCCCCATTTCCTGAGCCCGGCGCGTGATGCCATAATCCAGCGGTCCACGAAAGAAGTCCGGAAAGATGGTGACAATATCGGCCTTCATCGCGGAAACCAAAAATCTTTAACACAGAGGGCACCGGGTAAAACAGAGGCTTTACCCTGTGCTCCTCGGTGGCCTCTGTGGTTAATGCCTTTTCCTTCCGGCACCCTGCTCCCGCTTCTCCTCTGCCGTTAGCGGCGAGTTCACCTCGAGCAAACCATCAGGCAAATTCATCCGCACCAGCTTGCGCTCAACATCCACACTCTCGAGATAAGCTTCGGCGAAAGGAATCTCCACCAACCGGCTCGCCCGGCGCACAATCAGCAGAGGCGCTTCACCTGCTCCAAACTGCACATCCTCAATCCGCCCGATCTCGCGGCCACCATCCATCACCGCACAACCGACGAGATCGCTTACATAATTCCAGCCAGGCTGCAACGCCGAACGCTGGCTTTGCGGGACCTGCAATTCGCATCCGACCAGCGTTTCCGCTTGGGAAATCGAATCCACTCCGGCGAACTTAAAAACCAGCAATCCCTTGTGCGGCCAAAGCTCTTCCACTTCCAGTTCGCGGCGTTGAACTTCTGCCTCTCGCGGCAGCGCCAGCAACTTCATGCCAGGACTAAACCTGTCGGGAACCCGGCTGAAAATCTCGGCCGCAACTTCGCCGTGCCGGCCCTGCGTTTTCACCACCCGGGCCAGGGTAATAAACTCGCCACTTGTGTCAGGATCGCGAATGGTCCGGCACCCAGGCCTCGGCTGTCCGGCCGTTAGTCGATGACATCCAGCGTGTATCGCTTCCGTGTCCGCACGCCGGCAGCGCTCAACAGCGTTCGCAAAGCGCGTACGTTGCGTCCTTGCCGGCCAATGATCTTGCCCACGTCCGCTTCGGCAACTTCCAGTTCGATCACATCGCCATCCAGATGGTCGACGTAAACCTCATCGGGAGCATCGACGATCCACTTCGCAATCTTCTCGACGAGAGCGCCAACATTTCCGCTAGCTTCAGTCATGAGGATCAGTCTGTACGACGCCTACGCTACGGAGGCCGCTGGAGCAGCCGCAGGCTTGGAATAGAGTTTCTCCACGCGCTCTGACATCTGCGCGCCCTTCGAAACCCAATAATCGACTCGCTCGCGCTTGAACTCGATGCTGGTGGGATTGGTCCGAGGATTATAAGTCCCCACCACTTCCACCGGACGCCCATTGCGCGCGCGTGCCTTCTCGATCACCACAATGCGGTAAAACGGTTGTTTACGCGCACCCATGCGCGCCAGTCGAATCATTAACACAGAGATATATCCTTGTTCCGGAAGAGTCCGGCGAGGTCAAAACAAACATTTATTATGCAGGAGCTTAGCGGGAATGGCAATAGGGAGGAACGGTGCTGGCATCGCTTATCAACAGAAACCCCGGGCCAACATTCAGCCCGCGGCGTTAACCCTATCCAGTTACACAGTGATTATCGGCCAAGTCTTATTAAGTATTATTCCTCACTCGAAGGGTCACATGTACTCTAATCAAAGCTTCGCGTTTCCGCACCTTTCCCACCCTGCTAAACTCAAACGTTTGGAGGAAGCACTTTGCAGGCCGTCTATATTCTCTCCGCCGTGCGCACGCCGATCGGCAAATTCGGCGGATCGCTCGCGTCGCTGACCTCGGCCGATATGGGCGCAGTGGCCGCCAAAGCGGCGATTGAGCGTGCCGGAATCCGAGCCCGATCAAGTAGAGGAAACTATCTTCGGCAGCGCCCGGCAAGCGGGAGGCGGTCCCAATCCAGCGCGGCAGATTTCCATCCGCAGCGGCGTGCCGCAGGAAGTTCCCGCATTCACCGTGAACAAAGCCTGCGCCTCGGGATTGAAATCCATCGCGCTCGCGTACCAGGCAATTTTTCTTGGCGACTCCAGTTGCATTCTGGCCGGCGGCACAGAATCCATGTCGCGAGTTCCTTATTATCTCGAGGCTCGCTGGGGATACCGCCTCGGCAATCAGGATTTGGTCGACGGTATGTATCGCGACGGATTTTTCTGTCCCATGGCGAAGATGGTGATGGGCGAAACTGCCGAACTCCTGGCGGAGCATTACAAAATTTCCCGCGAGGAGCAGGACGAGTTTGCCCTCCAGTCCCAAACCCGCGCCGCCCGCGCCATTGCGGCAGGACGTTTCGAAACCGAACTTGTTCCAGTCACAATTGAAAGCAGGAGGGGCGCGATGACGTTCAGCCGCGACGAGCATCCCTTCGCCGACGCGACTATGGAAAAGTTAGGCAAACTGCCTCCGGTATTTTCGCAAACCGGAACAGTTACCGCGGGAAATTCTTCGGGCATCACAGATGGCGCTGCCGCGTTGGTTCTCGCTAGTGAGCATTTTGTGAAGATCAACAATCTCAAGCCACTGGCCCGCATCTCAGCTGTCACTTCGGCAGGAGTCGATCCCCGCACGATGGGGATCGGCCCCGTTCCCGCTCTTCGCAAACTGGAAGACAAACACAACCTTCGACTGCACGACTTCGGATTGATCGAACTGAACGAAGCCTTCGCCGCCCAGGTAATTGCGTGCGATCGCGAATTAAATTTCAACCGCGACCGGCTCAATGTGAACGGCGGAGCTATCGCGCTTGGCCATCCCATCGGCTGCACCGGTGCGCGCATTACCGTCACGTTGCTGCATGAGATGCTAAAGCGAAACACACGCCGCGGAGTGGCTACGCTCTGCGTAAGCGGCGGCATGGGCATGGCGCTGGCGCTCGAGAATGCGGCCTGAATTCGCGCCTTCTGCTATCATTCCATCGCTTTCGTTACGGAATGGAGCGCGTCCTACTTCGCTCGGCGCGTGATCCTTTCAAGGAGACTCCTATGCTTCGATTCGTCGCTCGCATTTCCTGCTTTTTCACGCTGTTCTTCGCGATGATTTTCGCCGCCAGCTTCGCGCTGGCGCAAACTGAGTTCTCCGCCGATATCGTCGACTTGCAAAAGCCGGGCACGCCAACCACGGCAAAGATTTATTTCGCCAAGGACAAAATGCGCATTGAACCGGCGGCTAGCGGGCCGCGCAGCGGAGGCGCGGTCATTGTAAATTTCGCCACCCAGACCTCACTCGTGCTCATGCCCCAGCAGCACATGTATATGGAAATGCCCGCGCAATCGCAGAGCCAGCGAATGTCCTACACCAATGCTTTCTTCCGCGCCGGCGATGTTGAGAACGCCTGCGGCGACTGGCAGAAGATCGAACATGCTGAGGGAGGAAGCTGCCATAAAGTTGGCAATGAAACCGTCAATGGCCGCACTACAGTGGAGTACGAAGCGACGAAGGCCAGCGGCGACGTGAACCACTTCTGGCTGGATCCCAAACTGCGTTTCCCGGTGAAGTGGCAGGGCAAGAACAGCAGCGGAGAATTACACAACATCCAGGAAGGCACTCAGCCCGCCAGTTTGTTTGAGCCTCCGGCCGGCTTCACAAAGATGGAGATGCCCGGCATGATGCAGCAACCCCACTAACCCTCTGATTCGCCCGGTCGCTGAGGAAATCGAACGGTCGAGAACGCCCGCGTTGACGCCTGCAAAACGCGGTCGCTATACTTTTCTCACGGCCTGATCTGAGGAGAAAGAATGCCCCTTTCTGCAGTAATCGTGGACGATGAGCAACTCGCCCGCGACGAACTTGCCTTCCTGCTGAAAAGCGCCGGCGATGTAAATGTCGTGGCCCAGGGTAAAAACGGTCTCGAGGCCATCAACCTCATTAAAGAACACACTCCCGATCTGGTTTTTCTCGACGTCCAAATGCCGGGACTGGACGGCTTCGGCGTCATCAAGAAACTTCTCGATAAGAAAATTCCTCTGCCCAAAATCGTCTTCGCCACGGCGTTTGATCAATATGCGGTAAAGGCGTTCGAGGTTAACGCAGTGGATTATCTTTTGAAGCCGTTCGACAAAAAGCGCGTCGCTCAGGCGGTTCAGAAGGCCCGGATTCAGCAGGAAACCGAAAGCTTGCCAGCGGAGAAAATCGATACCTTGATGCGCATGCTGCAAGCGCCGAAAACCCAGAGTACGAAGATTCTGCTCAAGGCAGTGGGACGAATGTTTCTGGTGGATCAACGCGAGATCTGCTACGCCTGGATCGAAGAGGGAGTTATCACGGTAGTCACGGCCGGACCTTCTGGAATGGAAGGTCACTCCAACTGCAGGACTCTGGAGGAACTACTCTCCAGCCTGGACGCGGGACTGTTCTGGCGGGCTCACCGCTCCTACCTGGTGAATATCAATCGAATCCGCGAAGTCGTGCCTTGGTTCAAAAGCTCGTACCAGTTGCGCATGGACGATAAGAAGCAGAGCGAGATTCCAGTCAGTCGGGCCCAGACCAAACGTTTGCGGGAACTCTTTGGGCTGTGACTGGCTCGTTTCCGCGCAGCGCTCGCTGGCGCGAACTGCCCGCGAGCGTGAATCCCCACTTGAGCCTGAACCCGCGGAGTGCTCGGCTCTTTCGACGGCGGCGTACAAATCCTTGATCAGCGTACCGGTATACAAATGCAGCTCAGTTCTGCCCAGCCTCAAAGCGGCCAGATCGGCCGGGATGGAAGCGCAACCCAGGTGAAATTTCGAACCCACCCCCTTTACCCTAATCGTCAGACAGCTAAAGCCTCCAACCCTGTCCGGTCTCGAATCACCAGCGTCGCTCCTTCCAGACGTATTAATCTTTTCTTCTTTAAATTACTTAGCAAGCGCGTAACCGTCTCTCGCGATGAACCAATCCTTTGGGCCATCTCTTCATGGGTCATGGCGGAATGCAACCGCTGCTCGTTCAGTTCCTGACTTCCCCGCGGAGCACACGACAACAAAAGTCTCGCCAGCTTCCCGGACGACGAGCGGGCCAGCACCAAATCGTGAATATCTCGATACGCGCCCTGGAATTCACGGCTCAGCGACTGCGCCGCATGCACACCCACTTCACTCTCCTTTTGCAACAGCGTCATCAGGTCCTGGCGGCCAATGAAATTCAACTGGCATGGCGTAGAAGTTTCCGCCGTCATCTCGTAATTCGTGCCGGACACAGCCGCACTTAACCCCAACACTTCCCCCGCCTCGGCCTGCTTCAGGATCAGGACTTTGCCTTCTTTCGACGTAGTTGACAGCTTTACTTTTCCCGAGCACAGTACATACACTCCCCGCGGCGCTTGACCCTCTACGAAGAGCAGCGCTCCGGATGGCATCACACTGTGGTAGCTGGCGGCGTCCACCGACCTCAATACCGACTGTGAAAACCGGCAGAAATAACCGTCGCGGCTGGTCTTGCAATTCATGCAACTTTCGATCACGTCTAATCCGTAGGGAGCCCTCATGTCTACCTCCTTTGTGGAACTGCGCCGCTCTCTTTCTCGGTAAACCAAATCTTCCGGAAATTGGGGCTGCAGATCCTGCGTACGTTCCAACAGGGATAAGGCATGCGCACGCGTCTCCGAGTTCGGGCTGCGCGCCGCGGATAGGACCTCCCACGCCGCCGACGGATCTGCCGTGTATTCCCACTCCAACTGGTTGACGAACAGATACAACGGGTCGATTTCCGGCGTGCCACTGGGTAGAGTGCCATCCACCCACTGTCCCAGAGTGGGTGCAACGGGATAAGCCGGGGTGCCGGAGCTCCAATCCTCCTCGAGAGCCAGCGGACGCCCCCGCCAAACCTCAACCTGCAAGTCCTGAATACTTTTCAAAGATGTGCTGGTGCGCTCCGGCAGCAAGCGAACCAAATTGTTCGGCGGGTGATTCCTGGCAACTAACAAGGTTCACGCCCCAAGCGAGCCCTTTGCGACGAGTCCGCGGCTCGTCCATCCGCCTTCGAGAAGACCTCTAAACGCTTTCTAGTTTTCCCGATTAGGAAGATGCTAGAGCAGGTGTGGTTCCAGAATGACTCTTCCGCCAGCAACCCTCTAACTGTTAGAAAAAACTGATCTTCGCAGATGAGCTCTCATGGAATTCTCTGGCGCCTGCCGATAAGTCGGCAGACGATAAATAAGTCGGCACGCCCGTGTCACGAACATCCCACATCAACATCACCTTTTTCAATGCGGTCCCGAATAATCCTTGTGCGTAATTCCCAGCCGCTTCATCTTCGATTGCAACGTTGTTCGCTTAACTCCTAGCCGGCGAGCCGCTCCCTTCGGTCCTGACAGCATTCCCCCGCTCTCGCGAAGAATCCGTATAATATGCTGCCTTTCAGTGCTTTCCAGTGAAGACTCAACAACGTGGCTCGCTGCCTTGAGGTCGGCCAAAGGAGATCGCAAGGCCGTCCCTTCCGTCAGGATCACCGATCGCTCAATAAAGTTCTCCAACTCGCGGACATTCCCCGGCCAATGCCAATTGGTCAGCGCCTCCATGGTTTCAATAGGGATCGTCTCGATTACACGATTCATCCTGGCGGCAAATTTTCGCACAAAATATCGCACCAGAATGGGAATATCCTCTCGTCTCTCGCGCAGTGGCGGAATACGAATCGGGAACACATTTAAGCGATAAAACAAATCACTGCGAAACTCTTTGTCGGCCACGCTCCTGGCCAAATCCCGATTCGTGGCTGTGATCAGCCGCAGATCCACCTTAATGGTTCGAATCCCACCTAGCCTTTCGAATTCACGGTCCTGCAAAACTCGCAGCAGCTTCGGTTGCAATTCTGGGGAGATCTCGCCAACCTCATCGAGGAGAAGTGTGCCTTTGTCAGCCAGTTCGAGTCGCCCTACCTTCTGTCGGATCGCTCCCGTGAATGCCCCTTTTTCGTGGCCGAATAGTTCGCTCTCCAGCAGCCCGGTTGGAATCGCGGCACAGTTCAAAGTTATGAAACTCTTGTCCTTCCGCTTGCTACTGGCGTGAATCGCACGCGCAACCAGACCCTTGCCCGTCCCGGTTTCGCCCAGCAGCAGAACCGTGGCGTCGCTGTCGGCAACCACCGAGATTTGATCCAGCACACTCATAAGCGCCCGGCTCTCGCCGACGATCCCTTCCACATGAAGCCGCTGGTGAGTGTGCCCTTCCAGATAACGTTTTTCCCGGCCCAACCGCTGCTTCAATTGGTCGATTTCTTCTACGATTCTCGAGTTTTCCAGAGCCGTGGCAAGCTGCGCGGCTACCTGGTTTAAGAGTTCTAGGTCGTCGGTCTGGAAGGCGTCGGCTCGTGTGCTGCCCAGCACCAGCACGCCCAACGCTCCCTTGGGCCGGATCAGGGGAACGCAACACAATGACTGCAATCCTTCTGTCAAAATATGGTTCGTAATCTTCGAATCGAACCCTTTCATCTCCTCTTTCGTGAAGATGAGTGGCACGCGCTTCCGCAAGGCTTTGCCTCCAGGGCCCCGCGGAGCGCTGATTTCGGAGCCAGAACTGATGTCCTTTGCCAGGGGAAAATCAATGGCCTGCCGCACCAGTTCTCCGCTCTTTTCGTCGCGCAACGAAAGCGCCGCATATTCCTGCCGCAAGACCCGCCGCAGGTAGGCGGATATCCGTGGAAAAACCTCCTGCACGTCCCACTTCTCTGCCAGCAGACGGCCCACTTCCGTCATCACCTGGCCACGCTTTTTCTCCGTCTTTAGCTTTTCTGAAACGCCCCGATACGATTCTTCAAGCTTTTTTTGTTCGGTAATCTCGATGGCAACGACGCCGATCTGTGCCACCCGGCCTCTCCAGTCTCGAATGGGTACATAGTGTTCAATCCAGTGGCCCGGCTCAGTCCTGGTCGGCAATACCGCACTAACTTCCCGATTCAGAACAGCCTGTCCCGTCGCCGCCACATTGGCCAGGTGCGGCTCGATGAGCTCGACAAAATCTCCCAGGATTTCCCGAACACTTTTCCCCAGATGTTCTTGCACCGCGACGCCGTTCATCTCCGCCATCGCGTGATTGATTCCGACGTAGCGGAGTTCCATATCCAAAATGCAGAGGCCTACTTTTGACGCCGTGGCATGAACCCGTAAAAGATCCTCCCATTCTTTGAGCGACTCGGGAACCGCGAACGAAGCCGCATTGCTCCTTTCCTTGTTCTTGTCTTCATTCCTATCCTCCGGATGGCTGGTCATAAGCCGGCTCCGCCGTACATTTTGTTTTTAAGGATTGCCGGGGCAAGGCCGCGCGTAAGAAACTCGAATCCAGAAAGGAGAAAAAGCGACGGTTGGAGGACGGCCAGATCTCGGAGCAGGCATTCGGGTCCGCGTCGCAAACAGTAAAGCGCGGGCGCTAAGCGCAGCGCCGAACGGCGCAGAACGATCTTAAGGCTCGGCAAATCAGAGGGGGACATCGACGCATGGCTCCCGCGGCTCTACCCCCTCTGCAGAGCCACCATGAGCGTTCGTAAAACCGCCGGGATTATAGTCGGTCTTCCTGCCAGATAACCACTTAGCTTCCCGAGTTCGTTTTTCGTAACAGAATCCGAATCCCGACAAAGTATCGAAGCTTGGGGTCGAGCATGGCTCTGCCCCAGTGGGGGAATATAATTATTATATGGCTCGGGGATGGGAAAGTAAGTCAATTGAGGCGCAGCAGGAAGATGCGGCGAGTGAACAAACCCTTAAGAAGCCGCGACTGACGCGGGAAGAGGCTGATCGCCTTCGCGAAAAAGAGAGCCTTCAGCTATCCCTCAAAAACGTGGTCAGGCAGCTCGAGGACAGCTCGAACTCTCAGCATCGCAGCATGCTGGAGCGTGCTAAGTCCGACTTGGAACGAAGGATCGAAAACCTCAGTTCCAGTTAAGGGTTCGGCGATTCGACTGCTTTTTTTCGTTTTTCGTAACGAGAAATCGTGAACGTTAGCCAGCCTTCGCTAGCCCGGGTTGCGATTCGCTCTTGTTGACTTTAGTAACGCCGTAGCAATACCGTCTTCGCACCTGACGTATAATCATCCTTCCATGAAGGCCTACGTATATGTTTCGCTCAAAAAGAGCGTGCTCGATCCTCAGGGCAAAACCATCCATGGCGCGCTTAAAAAGATGGGCTATAAAGGCTTGGAAGAAGTGCGCCAGGGGAAGTATTTCGAGCTTACGCTCGATGGCGGATTAAGCCGCGAACAAGCTCAGACCGAGGTTGAGCGGATCGCCCGTGAAGTACTTACCAACCCAGTCATCGAAGAGTTTCGCTGCTCCCTCGCAGACTGAATTCCTGGAGTTCCCGCATGTGTGGAATTGTTGGCTACGTCGGCAAAAAGGAAGTAGTTCCCATCATTATCGAGGGCCTGCGGCGACTTGAGTACCGCGGCTATGACTCAGCGGGTATCGCTGTCGCCGGCAACGGGGATCAACTTCAACTGCGCCGCGCCGAAGGCAAGCTGCGCAACCTGGAGGAAGCGATTCGCCTCAAACCCCTTGAAGGGACCTATGGCATCGGTCACACGCGCTGGGCCACGCACGGCCGTCCCACCGAAGAAAATGCTCATCCCCATCGCGACTGCACCGGCAAGATCGTCGTCGTGCATAACGGCATCGTGGAAAACTATCTCAGCCTGAAAAAGAAACTGATCGAGGAAGGCCACAAGTTCTCCACGGAAACCGATACCGAAGTCATCGCTCACCTGATCGAAAAACATCTTTTCAAAACCGGCAATGGCCATCGCCCCTCTCTGGAAGACGCGGTTCGCCGTACCGTGAAAGAACTCACTGGCGTCTTCGCCCTGGCCGTGATTTTTGTCGACGAACCTAACAAAATCGTGGCTGCACGCAACGGTCCTCCACTCGTCATCGGCCTGGGCAATGACGAATACTTTGTTGCTTCCGACGTTCCCGCCATCCTTTATCACACCCGCGATATCTTTTTCCTGGCCGACGGCGATCTCGCAGTTGTTACCCCTGCTGGCGTGGATCTCACAGATTTTGAAGGCCGGCCCATCCGGCGCCAGGTGCAGCACGTGACCTGGGATCCAATCATGGCGGAAAAGGCCGGCTTCAAGCATTTCATGCTCAAGGAAATCTACGAGCAGCCGCGCGCCATCCGCGAAACCACGCTTGGACGAGTCTCCCTCGATACCGGCCACATTTTTCTCGACGAGATGCAGATCAGCGAAGCCGAATTTCGCGCCGCAAAAAAAATCAACATCGTGGCCTGCGGCACCAGTTGGCATGCCGGGCAAGCCGGCAAGTTCATGATCGAGAGTTTTGCCCGTGTACCCGTCGAGGTCGATTATGCCAGCGAATGGCGCTACCGCGATCCCATTGTCAGCGACAACACCATCACCCTGGTCATTTCGCAGTCCGGTGAAACCGCTGACACCATTGCCGCCCAGCGCGAAGCCAAAGCCAAAGGCTCACACACGCTTGCCATCTGTAACGTGGTCGGATCCATGATTACGCGCGAAGCAGCTGGAACCATCTACACCCACGCCGGCCCCGAGATCGGCGTAGCCTCGACCAAAGCCTTCACCTGCCAGCTCACCGCGTTATATCTTTTCGCTCTCTATCTTGCGCAAGTGCGCGGCGCCATGACCCCGGAACAAATCCGCTCCGCCGCCGAAGAACTCACGCTTATCCCCGGTAAGCTGGAAACCATCTTGACCCATGATGAAGCCTGCGAAGACTTGGCCAAACGCTTCCAGCGGGTTCACGACTTTCTATTTCTTGGCCGCGGTATTCATTATCCGATCGCCCTCGAAGGGGCGCTGAAGCTGAAAGAAATCTCCTACATCCACGCCGAAGGCTATCCTGCTGGCGAGATGAAACATGGTCCCAACGCGCTGATCGACGAAAATCTTCCTGTTGTCATCATCGCCACTCGCAACGTGAACGATCCCGATTCGATGCTGCGCTACGAGAAGACCATGTCGAACCTGAAAGAAGTAAAAGCCCGCTCCGGTGTTGTTATCGCGCTCGCCACTGAAGGGGACGAAGAAATCAAAGAGTCGGCCGACCACGTCCTCTACGTACCCGCCGCGCCGGAGAATCTCTCGCCGATTCTCGAAATCGTTCCTCTTCAACTGCTGGCTTATCACATCGCCGTCCGCCGTGGCTGCGACGTGGATCAACCGCGCAATCTGGCGAAGTCCGTCACGGTTGAGTAGGCGCGCCTTTCTTAGCGACCGTTGTCTTCACGCTACTTTCCTGTAGTTGATCTCATCTAGATAGTAGATGTCCCCATTCAAAACTCTTACCGCCCGCCTCCTGTCCTCCGACGGCTTATCGGAGTACACGAAGCATCTCGAATTCGAGGTGGTCGGAGAAAAACGTTTCGGCTTCGTCGCCGGCCAGTGGCTTTCCTTCCGCCACTCGAACTCCGATGGAGAGGAAATCACTCGCGCCTATTCCATCTGCTCGCCACCATCCGACGATAACCGCTTCGCACTTTGTCTCAACCGCGTGCAGGATGGCTTCATGTCAAATTTTCTCTGTGACATGAACCTGGGAGACGAGCTTTCTGTTCAAGGACCATTCGGTGACTTCATCCTTCACCCTCCGATGCGCGACACCATCTTTATCGCCACCGGCACCGGCATTGCTCCTTTCCGTTCCATGCTCCACTGGCTCTTAGCGGATGAGTCGCGCCATCAAGGAAAGCAGCTTTTTCTTTTGTTCGGCAACCGTCGTGAAGAAGACATTTATTACCACAACGAATTCTTGCAGCTCGCCGCTGTTCATTCTAACTTTCATTACCTGCCAACTCTCAGCCGCGCCCATGACAACTGGTCAGGACTACGTGGCTACGTGCAACAGCACGTTCCGAAAATTGCCGAAGGCCAAACTGAGATGCACGCATATATTTGCGGGCTGGACAAAATGGTGAAAGCAAATCGCGAATTGCTGAAGTCCCTGGGCTGGGATCGGAAGTCCATCCGCTACGAAAAGTACGACTGACGCGTAAGGGGCGTGGCAGGCTACTCTAGGGCAGGTTCAATGTCGGTGTGGGAGAAGTCATTCCCCTTAAACAGCAATGTCTCGCCTTTTTCTTTGGCCAGCGCGTAAGCGAAACAGTCACCGAAGTTGAGGCCAGCACGATGCCGCCCTTTGCCAAAATCGCGATAGGCTTCGCGCGCGATCTTTGCTTGCCTGAAAGTCACGGACTCAATGATTATCCCAGCTTCGCGGAAAAAATCGTCGAAGCGACGAGTGGCTATTGGGTCGCCCCCACTGTCAATCACAATGGCCGCCTCCATATAATTGACGGCCGAAATTCCACGCACTTCGTTGCGGTCGATAGCTTGCGCAATTGCTGGCGCTTCCGGCTCGGCTCGCAGAATGGCGACGACGGCCGAGGAATCCAGGATCACTTTGGCATTCCTTTCTCGTCGTACAACAGTTCCCCATGGTCGATGGATCGGTAAGGCTCCTTCAGATGGGCGGCCGACTCTCTTCCAATCTTCAGTAGGCGTTCCGCCAAGCCGCCGTTTTTGCTTCCGCGGACACGCTCCAACCGCTCGCGCAGCGCCTCACGAACCGCCGTCGTCATGCTCTCTTTGGTTAATCGGGCCAGTTGCCGCGCCATACGATGTGCTTCTTCATCTTTGATATTAAGACTCATGGCTTCTACCTTCTACCTTCCTGTTCTACCATTCTACCATATAGGAATAACAGCCTACCGCAAACCCACCCCAGCGCTGCGATCCCCACCCCCCAAACCACAAACGTCAAATCCACCACCCACCTTGGCGCCGCCCCCACTCTCCTTAACAAGAACGGCAGAAAATTCCACGTCGTAATGTGAACGTAATCCCACGCGTCCTGCGTCATGGATTCATTATTCAGTCCCCAGGCATCCATTTTGCCCAGTGCAAACGCCGCGATGTTCTTGAAGCGCAGCGCAATCACAAACGTTGGATGGCCGAGCGTTTCCATCTGGTACACCTCCAGCGGTAGCCAGAAGGCGAGCGAGGCAAGCTGAATTACCAGACTGACCGCGATCAGCACCATCCCCGCTCGCCACATCCATGCGCTCATGCTCGACGCGATACCGCAACAACAGCGGCACCGCCAGCAGCGCCGCCAGTTCCACCGCCGTCGACACATATCTGTCGCCCCATGCAAAGTCTCCCGCCCAATAAGTGTACTTCGCATAAAAACAGATATAGCCGGCCAGCAGAACAAGCGAAGTCACGCCATACGCGCGGACCTCCGGCGACAACCGCTTCCACAGCATCACCAGCAGCACAAGCGCCAGCAGCAGCAGTGGATCAAAGAGAAAAATCGATTTCTCCGGCTTAAACAATGGACCAAGAACGCCCTCGAAAAAAGGCGTGCTCCAGGGAAAATTCGCCGGCAGCGTTGGATCCTGCAATCGCTGCTCTTTCGCAAACAACGACACGTAGGTATTGGTAAACGATCCGAAACGGTAGAACTGATAAAGCCGATCGATCAAAACAAAGAACGCGTATACCGGAGCCGCAACCTTGCAGTACTCGACAAATCTCTTCCACAGTTCACGAGCCCGCACTCCTTCAAACCAAAACACGAGAAGAATGAACATTCCTGCCGCAACCAAATCCAGGCCGGTCGTTAACCGCGTCAACAGGTTCAATCCCAAGGCAGCGCAGCCAAGAAACAGCGCTCGCCTGCCCCCGGTTCGCAACCATTCATACTGAAAACAAAATCCCGCCAGCGTGAGCAGCATGATGTAGTTGTTTTCCATCATGTTCTGCGTGTAGTGCAGGTGCGTAGTACAAAACAGCAGTGCCAGCACACCGAGCACCGATTCCCGCACCTTGAATCGCAATTGACGAAGCAGGCGAAAGGCCACCAGCACGGTCAGCACATTTACCAGGATGCTCGTGCTGTAACTCACCACAATGCTGCGCACCGCAGGATCATCGCTATAGTCGGCAAACATTTTCCAGTGAGAAACCCACGTACCCACCAGATCCGCAGGAAGCATCAATAAAGATTGCCCAATGCCATACCAGCCGTAGAGCTGGCCTCCGCGCCCATGCAGGCCGAACTCTGGATATTCATTGGGAAAAACCTGCGGCTCGGAAGTCCACAGCCAATGCGTGGCCTGCAGCCGGTGCATCGTGTCTGCTGTACCCAACTCGCCAGACTGCACCACAAAAGCCAGCAGCCCGGCAGCCATGCACAGCATCACCAAAGGGTTATTGAGGAAACCGAAAGAGCGCGAGCCCATCGCTTGGATGGTAATACAAGCCGGCCTTCGAGCTTGGGCCTTGGCCGTGGATTGCAGAATTTTGCTATAGCACTAGCGAAACGCTCTACTTCAAACCGACGCCGTAAAAATAATTGTAAGTGCCCGCCGAACCCCACGGCAGGTTGGCGGTAAAGGAACTGAACAGCATGGCTTGCCCCATGAAGGTTACGAAGAGATCCTGCTGCGCGGTGGCCGTGGAGATGCGGAAGGTGAATAATCCGTAGCATGGGTCGGACAGTTCGCCCGCGGTTCCGTAGAGATACGAAACATCGGCGACCGGGGTGAGCGTCGCCTGCACCATCTGATTTCCGCTCAAGTCAGTAATAGTAAGCTGGCCACCCGCCGTTACGACCAGCGTCGCATTACCCATGCCCGGAGTGCCTGCCTCCACGTTGCCCGCCCCGGTAGTGGCATTGGTCTTTTGGTAATAGAGCCCCTTGTAGGTTCCCGCAACTGTCGGATCAAAGTTCTTGCTGGCTGCCTTTTTCAGCCCGAGGATCGCGCCGTTCTGAGTGTCGACGGCGAAGATGCCATTGGCTGTACCGAACACATAGTCGTAGTTGGTGCCGTCCGGGTCGAGAATCTTGAGGAATGTTCCGGAGGGATCAAGCTGTGCCGTGGCCATCTCCAGCGCGCCGGAGTTAAACGGGCTGCCTCCCTGGTTGCCCTGGTTGTACGACTGGTAAGGCGAGAATGTTGAGGTCGATCCCGTTCCATCCGTGCCTACGTTCACGGAACCCACATTCAGTCCCCCGGATGCCGTGCGGAATTGCATGAAGTTGTAGGCCTGCCCTTCAAAGGTGGCCAGCGAAATCTGTCCGCTCTCGACCGCCGTAATCAACGCCGGTGTATTGGCAATCGGCCCAGTTTTGGCAGCTTGAATCAGCAACGCGTAGTTCGGTACTTCGTACGCCGCCACTAAGTCGCCCGTGGGATCGTTCAGTGTATAAGTTCCATCCGAATTCACAATATAGGGCACGGTCCCGCTCGTACTGTTCGACACGTCGGTATAAGCGATAGTCTGCGCCCCCGCGTTCACCGTGATGGTCATAAAGTCGCCGACCGATGCCGTACCGTGGTAAACCCGTGCCGCAGCTGGCGTAGCCAGAGTTGTCCGCGGAGTCGAGCTGCAGCTCAAAAGAAACAACAGGAGCAGAAAAGCGGAAGTCCGAATTCGCATATAGAGAATCCTCATCGCGCAGCCAAGGCGCTAACGTTTGAATCGGCCGCTACCCGCAACCCATGAGGGCGATCTGCACTTATTGAGAATCCTGAGTAACCTTCAGCAGGCCAAACTCAGTTACCTCGTTTGCCTGCTGCTTTCTTTCTGAACGCGGTAGACTGTAGCAATAAATTTCATGCCTGCCTGCTCATCTTGTGGAACCGAAGTACCAGCCACTGGCCGTTACTGCTCCGCCTGTGGAGCGTCCACCAGCAACACGGATGACGTCCTCACCCTCGACTTCGCCACGGCAACTTCGCCACTGCCTCCGCACCCTGCCTCGGCAACTTCGTCGCGGCCTACCAGTTCGTCGGAATATCTAAGCGAAGGCCGTTTTCTTCCCGGCCGGCTGCTGGCTGGCCGATACCGCATCATCGCTCTGCTGGGTAAAGGCGGCATGGGCGAGGTCTACCGCTCCGATGACCTCACGCTGGGCCAGCCCGTAGCCCTCAAATTTCTTCCCGACGAAGCCGCCCGCGATCAAGCTCTACTCGAACGTTTCAAGAATGAAGTGCGGATCGCCCGCCGGGTTTCTCATCCCAACGTGTGCCGGGTCTATGACGTCGGCGATGTCGAAGGCCACACCTTCTTCACCATGGAATATGTGGATGGCGAGGATCTCGCGTCCCTTCTGCGTCGCATCGGACGGCTGCCCGAAGATAAAGCCTTGGATATCGCCCGCCAGCTTTGTGCCGGCCTCGCCGCAGCCCACACCAAGGGTGTTCTGCATCGCGATCTGAAACCCGCCAACATCATGCTCGATGGCCGCGGCCAGGTCGTCATCACCGATTTCGGTTTAGCCGGAATCGCCGATCAGATTCACGGCGCTGACGTGCGCAGCGGGACTCCCGCCTATATGGCCCCCGAGCAGTTGGCAGGAAAAGAAGTAAGCACTCGCAGCGACATTTATTCCTTAGGCTTGGTCTTGTACGAAGTTTTCACCGGTAAACGTGCGTTTTCGGAGAAAACCGCCGATAAACTGCGCAGTGCGGCCGACAGAACTCCCAGCCGGCCTTCGTCCGTAGTCAAAGATCTCAACCCGGTCATTGAACGCGTCATCCTTCGCTGCCTTGAGAACGAACCATCGGCACGGCCTGCAACCGTCCTCAGCGTAGCCGCGGCTTTGCCGGGCGGCGACCCGTTGGCGGCAGCTCTGGCTGCAGGCGAGACACCATCGCCGCAGCTGGTCGCAGCCTCCGGTGAGACGGCTGGCCTGCGTCCGCGGACCGCGCTGGCCTGTCTCGCTTCACTGCTGGTGACGTTGGGCATAATCACGTTTCTTGGCGTTCACTATGGCGCCCTGAGCCGAATGCGGCTGGAACTGACGCCGGAAGTACTTACCCAGAAAGCGCGCGACATTATCGCGCGTCTTGGATATACCGAGCGGCCGGTGGACAGCGTCTCCGACCTGCAGTACGACAGCGATTTTCAGGAATATGTGGAGAAGAACGATAAACCGCTTCCTGATTGGAATCGAGTATTGGCGGCGCGCCCCTCGCTGCTCCGCTTTTGGTACCGGCAGAGTCCGGATGACATGGAGGCGAAAGGATTTCAGGATCAATTGTTGAACCCGGGAATTGTCACGCGAGACGACCCGCCGCCCACACTTTCGGGAATGATTAACGTGGAACTCGACCCGCAGGGCCGGCTCACATATTTTCAGGCGATTCCCCCGCAAAAGGACGGAATTGATACGCAGTTCTCGCCATTCGACTGGAATATTCTGTTCGCCGCCGCGGGTCTGGATCCCGCGCAGTTTCAGAAGGCAGAGCCGGTATGGAACTCGCTGGCGGCCTCCGATACTCGCTCGGCATGGACCGGAACCTGGCCGGGAACGACGCGTGCGCTGCGCGTGGAGGCTGCTGCGTGGCACGGCAAACCAGTTTTTTTCTCGCTCATCGGCGATTGGACCAAGCCGGATCGCATGAAGAGCGAGCCCCCGACGGGAAAAAAAATACAGCAGTACATCTTGCTGGCCTTAGCCGCAGGTTTCTTTTTTGGAGTCATTCATCTGGCGCGGCTGAATTATCGGCGGGGGCGCGGCGATCGTGAAGGCGCACTTCGTCTGGCCGCGATAATGTTTGCGCTCGAGATGCTGTTGTGGCTGTGTCGCGGGCACATCGTTGCTGGTATGGATATAGTTGGCGCGTTCTTCATTGCAGTAAGCACCGCGCTGTTTGTTTCAGGCACGACCTGGATGTTGTATCTTGCCCTCGAACCCTGGGTCCGGCGGCGCTGGCCGCAAACGATTATTTCCTGGAGCCGCTTGCTCTCCGGCCAGTTTCGCGACCCGCTGGTGGGACGCGACATTTTGTTCGGCGTGATGCTGGGCGCAGTCTGGGTCTTTATCTTCCAGCTCCGCCAAATTCCCCTCTCGCATCTCGGAGCCGCGCCCGTGATGGCCCAAACCGATTATCTCGCGGGGGGACGCGAGGCGCTGGGCGCCTGGTTGATGCAGATCCCGGGTTCGATTCTGGGGACGTTGCAGTTCTTCTTCCTGTTGCTGGGATTGAAATACTTACTGCGCAAAGATTGGCTGGCTGCGATTGCGTTTGTTGCCATTTTCGCTCTGGCTCAGGGACTTCCGTCCTCGTATGTCTCCGTGGACCTGCCTATGTGGGCGGTGATCTATGGCATCGCGGTGTTGATTGTCTATCGCTTCGGCTTGATTCCGCTGGCTTGCGCCATCTTTACCGTCAACATGCTTGCAAACGTCCCGTTTACCGTCGACACCTCCGCCTGGTATATGAACACCTTCCTTCTCGCCCTCCTCAGCGTCGTCGCCCTGGCGGGCTGGGGCTTCTACCATTCGCTCGGCGGCGAGACGATTTGGCGGCCGGAGATCGATTGATCGGCAGCGGCTCACCCAACTGGCCAGTTCCTGAAAATGGTTTCTGCAGAAACCGCTTTACTTCACATCCCCGAAAACCTTGATTACCATAGTTCCCGAGCGGCACTGACTTTCGTGCGAGGTAATAGCACCTCTTGGCTATTTACCCAAACCCGCCTTCCATTTAGTCTCCTGATTGAGCAGCACTTGGGGGAGGGCTGATCAACATACGTCCCGTGACTCGAATGAGTCTGGGGCGTTTTGTTTTGCGCTGAATTTGTTCTCTTCAGTTTCAAACCCACTCTACTGCTTGGACCGTCAAGTTTTCGATATATGCCGTTGCGCATTTGAGGGCTCCTGGTGGCAGAACCCCGGAACTCAGCCGTCACCCGCATGAACGGCCCTAGCGCAGCCGTTGTTCTTCTCGCAACTTCCTTCCTGTCTGCAGCATCTAAACCTTGACAGCAATCCACTCAGGTCTTAGCATGGACCTGTTGGCAATCATAAGCGCAATGATTATAAAGCACTTATTTGATTCTGGAGAGTTAAGAGGAGACGACTATGGCCAAGATTATTGGAATTGACCTTGGAACCACCAATTCTTGCGTGGCGGTGATGGAGGGCGGCGAGCCCAAAGTTATTCCCAATGAAGAAGGGGGGCGCACCACGCCTTCCGTGGTTGGTTTTACCAAGACTGGGGAACGGTTGGTGGGGCAGGTGGCAAAACGCCAGGCGATCACCAATCCGGAGAATACGGTTTATTCGATCAAGCGCTTTATGGGACGGCGTTATGACGAAGTGACGGAAGAGATCAAGATGGTCCCATATAAGGTTGTGCGGCAGGGCGACCACGTCGCCGTGCTGGCGCAGGGCAAGGAGTACACGCCCCCGCAGATTTCCGCGCTGATCCTGCAGAAGCTGAAAAAGGCTGCGGAAGACTATCTCGGCGAGAAAGTGTCCGAGGCGGTCATCACCGTTCCCGCATATTTTAACGATGCACAGCGGCAGGCCACGAAAGATGCCGGGCAGATTGCCGGCCTCGACGTAAAGCGAATTATCAATGAGCCCACGGCAGCGGCGCTGGCCTACGGCCTCGACAAAACGAAAGATGAAATGATCGCCGTATACGACTTTGGCGGCGGAACGTTCGACATTTCCATTCTGGAAGTCGGTGAGGGCGTGATCGAAGTCAAAGCCACCAACGGCGACACGCACCTGGGCGGCGACAATCTGGATCAGCGCATCGTCGATTGGCTCATCGATGAATTCAAGAAGGATGAAGGCCTGGACCTCCGCGGCAAGGGCAACGAAATGGCCCTGCAGCGTCTGCGCGACGCGGCGGAACGCGCCAAGATCGAACTCTCCACCACCATGGAGACGGAAATCAATCTGCCCTTCATCACGGCCGATGCGGGCGGTCCCAAGCACCTGGTAAAGAAGCTGACCCGGGCCAAGCTCGAAGGCATGGTGGAAGACATCATTCAGCGCTCAGTCGGTCCGTGCAAGCAGTGCATGAAAGATGCGGGCGTCGATGCCAGCAAGATTAACGAAGTTGTGCTGGTCGGCGGGCAGACTCGTATGCCGCGCATTCAGGCGCTGGTGAAAGAGCTGTTCGGCAAGGAAGGCCACAAGGGAGTGAATCCCGATGAAGTGGTCGCGATCGGCGCGGCGATTCAGGGGGGTGTGCTCGGCGGCGAAGTGAAAGACCTGCTGCTGCTGGACGTGACTCCGCTGTCGCTTTCGATCGAAACCTTGGGCGGCGTGGCGACTCCGATGATTCCGCGGAACACGACCATTCCTACTAAGAAGACGGAAACGTTCTCGACCGCGGCTGATAATCAGACGTCGGTTGAAGTCCACGTGCTGCAGGGCGAGCGTCCGATGGCGGCGCAGAACCGGACTCTGGGCAAGTTCCACTTGACCGGAATCCCAACCGCTCCACGCGGAGTGCCGCAGATCGAAGTAACGTTCGACATCGACGCCAACGGCATCCTGAACGTGACCGCGAAAGATACGGCCACCGGCAAGGATCAGAAGATCACGATCACGTCATCCTCTGGATTGTCGAAGGAAGAGGTCGAGCGCATGGCCAAGGAAGCCGACGCGCATGCGGCGGAAGACAAAGCCCAGCGCGACGCAATCGAAGCCAAAAATCAACTCGACAGCATGGTCTACAACGTCGAGAAGATGCTGCGCGACTCTGGAGATAAGATCTCCGGCTCCGACCGTGGCGACGTGGAGAACGCCGTAGCCGACGCCAAGAAAGCGCTCGAGTCGAACGACAAGGCGCAAATGGATAAGGCTCGCGAGAACCTGACCAAGGCTTCGCACAAGCTGGCCGAAGAAATGTACAAGGCAGCCCAGGCGACTCCAGGATCCGGGGCAGGCCCCGGCGCTCCGACTGATGGAGCAGGCGCGGCTTCAGGCAACGGCAGCGGTCAGAAGAAAGACGAAGGAGTGATCGACGCCGAATATGTGGATGTAGAGGACAAGAAGTAAGAGCTGCCAGCTCCTGGCTTCTAGCTTGGATCGTGTGGCGCGGGCACTCATGCCCGCGCCTTACGTTTGAATGAAGTGAATTTTTCCGGGGAGAATGAAAATGGATTTTCAGGTGAATGACGAGACTTATTTTCTAAGTCTTGCCGAGAATGAGAAACAGTGGCGGGTGTTCGTTTCGGGGCCCACAGGTGCATGGCCGATCCCGGTTTATGAGGACCGAGGGGAAACCGAGTCTTTGCTGGTGTTAGAACAAGACAGGCAAAGAGTACCGAATTGAAAAGGCAATTGCAGGGAGTCAAAATCGCTCTGTCATCCTGAGCGAAGTAGCTGCTTCGCGGAGCGAAGCAGCTACGGAGTCGAAGGACCCCATGCAATCGTGCGGTGAGGCGAGCTCCCATGATGCTGAAGACGCGGTGAGAACTCCCTGAGGCGTTCCCTGGTGAGAGTGTGAGATATGGGATCCTTCGACTACGTTTCCATTCGCTCCGCGAATGAAAACTTCGCTCAGGATGACAGGCTTATGGAGTTGCTGTGAAAGACCACGAGTATTTCGTTTACATCGTGTGCAGCCGAAGTGGAACGCTTTACATCGGCATGACGAATAGCATCTACCGCCGGGCGCTCGAGCACAAACGTGGCGAGATTGAAGGTTTCTCCAGCAAGTATCATTGCGACCGGTTGGTCTATTACGAGAGCTTCGACGATGTACATAAGGCCATCGGACGCGAAAAGCAACTGAAGGGCTGGATTCGCGCGAAGAAAATCGCTTTGATCGAGTCGAAGAATCCACGATGGGAAGACTTGGCGGAGACGTGGGGAGCAAAGATGGCGTTTGCCGGGGAAGCGATTAAGGGTCGATGAGAGAACTCCCTGTTAGGTTGGTATCGCTACCAGGATATATGCGGTCCTTCGACTTCGTTTCCTTTCGCTTTGCGAAAGAAAACTTCGCTCAGGATGACAGAACCTAGAAATGGCAACGACAACCAAAAAAGATTATTACGAAATTCTCGGCGTGAAAAAATCTGCCTCGGCGGAGGAGATCCGCAAGGCGTTTCGTAAGCTCGCGCGCAAGTACCATCCCGACGTCAATCCCGGGGACAAGACTGCCGAAGAGAAGTTCAAGTCTCTTTCCGAAGCCAACGACGTTCTTAGCGATCCAAAAAAACGAAAAATTTACGATCAGGTTGGATTTTATTCGGACAACATCGATCCCGCGACGGCTGAGGCCTACGCCCGCGGTGGTGGCAGCGGCGGATTTGCCGGAGGCGGGCCGGGAGGAACAACCGCCGGACAAGGCGGCGGGCAGGGCGTTCCGTTTGACTTCGGCGGATTCGACTTCTCAGACCTGGTAGACAGCGCAGGCCGAGGCCGGCGCAGCGGCGCCGGGAGCGGCGGCGGTGGGTTCAAGGACATCTTCTCCGGAATTTTTGGTGGTGGACGCGGAGGCGCGGCGACCGAGGTTGGTCCCGAAGCCGGCTCGGACCTCGAGTATCAGGTCAACGTTCCCTTCTGGACCGCAATTCGCGGCGGCGTCATGCGCCTCAACATCACGCGCCAGGACGTTTGCACGAATTGCCACGGCGAGGGCTACATTGAAGCGCCGGGAAAGTGTCCCGAATGCAACGGCACCGGCCAGATCACGCAAACCGGTGGAAGGATGAAGTTCAACGTCACCTGCCCACGCTGCCATGGGACGGGAAAAAACGTTTCAACCTGCCCCGTCTGCCACGGCGAAGGCACGGTGAGCCGCACCGAGCCCCTGGAAGTTCGCATTAAGGCCGGCACCCGCGACGGCCAGCGCATTCGGCTGGCCGGCAAAGGCAACGCCGGCGCTCACGGCGGCCCGGCTGGCGATCTCTACGTCATCATTCGAATCGATGAGCATCCCGTCTACCGCCGCGACGGCGACGACATCTATCTTACGGTTCCGGTCAGCGTCGCCGAGGCTGCGCTCGGGGCCAAAATTGAAGTGCCCACCATCGACGGGCGTGCTCTACTGAAAATTCCCCCCGGCACCCAACCGGGACAGAAACTGCGTTTGCGCGAAAAGGGCGTGCCTTCCGCCACTAGAGAGGGTGTGCGCGGAGACGAAATCGTCGAGATCACTGTCACCGTCCCCATGCCGCGCGACGAGCGCACCAAAGAACTGCTGAAGGAATTGGCCAAACTGAACCCTGAAGATCCTCGGGAAGAACTCTGGAAGAAGGTCTAGGTCAGATTGGGAATAACCCCAAAATCTTTAACACAGGGGGCACGGGGATCACAGGGTAAATCACTCTGACTGTGTTATGCAGTTGGAATGGCAGCTCCCACTCGCTTCCGCAGTCTTCGAGTCAATCAAGTCACCGGCACCGTTGTTTCCTCAGACATGCACGTCCATTCTGTTCTTGGTCCTGGATTACTCGAAAGCGCTTATCAGGGCTGTCTCGCCCATGAACTCAGAAAGCGCGGCCTCGGAGTAGCGTGCCAAGTCGGACTGCCGGTTGTTTTCGACGGAGAAAAGATCGAGCTTGGTTACCGCATCGACCTGATCGTCGAGAATTCGGTTATCGTCGAAGTGAAAAGCGTCGACGCAATTCATCCAGTTCATCAAGCGCAACTGCTCTCCTACATGCGCCTGAGCGGCATCGGCGTAGGTCTGCTAATCAATTTCTATGTCCTGCACCTGCGCGACGGAATCAAACGCATGGTAGACGGAAAAGCCTGGGAGAAGTAGCCCTACCCTGTGTTCCCTCTGTGTCCTCTGTGTTAAAGATTCTGACGTTACGTCCGTACCCGACTCCGCATAAAACTTTTTCCAAAAAATTCACATTTTTCTTGCATCGTTGCGAATTTCCCGTAATCTCACAAATGCGAACTAACTTCAGCGCGATTTCTGGAATCTAAAAACCAGAAAGCTCAAACACGACCCAGCCCGTTGTGGAGTAGCTGAGAGTGAGTCGCTTGAGGAGGGACACATCGAAATTGGCAACAGCTAGCGCCCCGCACCAACAAACCGGAAATCCCCAGCCTCTCTCCGTCATCCCCAACCGGAAAAAACCGGCTCGAAAAGGTTTAGTTCGCCTCACGCTGTGGCCCCTGGTCGCCGCGACTTTTTTTATGGTCTCAGGCGGAACCTACGGTACCGAAGACATCGTCCACGGTGCCGGCTACGGACGTGCGATCCTCATCCTGCTGCTCACCCCGCTGCTATGGAGCCTGCCCACAGCCTTCATGATCGGCGAGCTTTCGAGCGCCCTTCCTTACGAAGGCGGTTACTACGCCTGGGTGCGCCGCGCCATGGGAAATTTCTGGGGATTTCAGGAAGCCTGGCTCTCACTGGTCGCCTCCATTTTCGATATGGCAATCTACCCCACGCTATTTGTGGCCTACCTCACTCGCATGTTCCCCTGGTTCCAGGAGGCAAATCGCGGATGGTGGGTCGCCCTCGCCGTGGTGATCGCCTGCGCGCTGCTGAATATCGCCGGCGTGAAAGTAGTTTCGCTCACATCGCTCTGGCTGTTCTTTGCCCTGTCGGCGCCATTCGTCGCCATCGTGATTCTTGCTCCGTTCAAGTTCGGGGCACTGGCCAACGCCGTCACCAAGCCGACCACTTCTACGGTCGATATTCTGGGCGGTCTCCTGATCTGCATGTGGAATTACATGGGTTGGGATAACGCCTCCACCATCGCCACAGAAGTCGAGCGGCCGCAGCGCACGTATCCGCGTGCCATGCTGGTCGCCGTCGCCATCGTGGCTCTCAGCTACGTTCTTCCCTTCGCCGCTATGTGGATGACCGGTCTGAAAGCTACGGCGTGGGAAACTGGCTCCTGGGCAGATATCGCGGGCCTGTTAGGCGGTCCATTGCTTCGCGTGGGCGTAGTCCTCGGCGGAATCATCAGCGCCTTTGGCATGTTCAACGCATTAGTCATGAGCTACTCGCGTCTGCCTCTTGCCATGGCGCAGGACGGCATGCTGCCTGGCATCTTCGCCAAACTACAGAAAAAATCGCGCGCCCCCTGGGTTGCAATCCTCGCGCTCGCCGCATGCTGGGCCATGTGCCTCGGCCTGGGCTTTGCTCGACTGGTCACAATCGATATCCTTCTCTACGGCTTCAGCCTGATGCTGGAGTTCATCGCCCTTGCCGTGCTCCGCTTCCGCGAACCGGACTTGCCGCGCCCGTTCCGCGTTCCGGGGGGATTGTTCGGCGCGATCGCGATTGGCATCCCGCCCATGCTGCTGCTCGCCTTCTCTATCATCCGCAGCGAGCATGAACAGATCTGGAACATGAGCTCCTTCGAATTCGGCATGATCCTGATCGGCGCGGGCGTGGTGGCGTATGCGGTCAACCATTTGCTGAAGCCGCAAGGCTGGACCGCAACACAACGCAAAGCCGAACCAGCGGCATAAGAACCATCCTTACAGGAAGATCGATCCGCAACCGTCTTCCTTCATCGATCTTCGTGTGCCTTTCGCGCCCTTTGTGGTTAAATTGCCTGTTGACCTCGCATGACAGCCGATGACCAAACGTAAATCCAAAGGCGCGTACATGATTTCGGCAGTAGCCGAGATGTACGGCATCCATCCCCAGACCTTGCGGCTTTACGAGCGTGAGGGACTCTTAAAGCCGTCGCGCACCGAAGGCAACACCCGCCTCTACACCGACGAAGATCTCCAGCGCCTCGAGTTCATCCTGTCCCTCGCCCGCGATCTCGGCGTGAACATCAGCGGCATGGCCATCATCCTGCAAATGCGCGAGCGCATGGAAGAAATGCAGCGCCAGATTCAGGAGTTCGTGCAGTACATCCAGGAAGAAGTCCTCACCCGGGCCCACGCCGCCGCCGATCCCGCGAAAGGCGCAATCGTGCCGGTCCGCCGGTCGATAATCGCAACGACACCTCCAACTATAAAGAAACGATAGTCCTCGCCGTCCTGTCATTCTGAGCAAAGGCGAGTATCTCTGGTACTGATGGAGTTTGACTTCACCGGGACGACTGTCATCCTGAGCGGAGCCGTTTCTCAGGCGTAGCGAAGGATCTCGCGCTCAACCGGCGTAACGCGTAAGCGAAGCCCGCACCCCTTCCACATCTACTCGCAAAGTACGGTCCTGACGGTTGCCGCAGTATGATGGGAAGCGTAAGCCCATGCTCCCCTTCAAACTTATCTACAGTGACGGCTACTATCTCCCCATCGGCCAACACGTCTTCCCCGCCGAAAAATACAACCGCGTTCGTGACCGGCTGCTGGCAAACGGTGCAGCCGAAACCACCGACTTTCTGGAGCCGCAGCCCGCCTCCGACGACGACATCCTGCTGGTGCACACGCCCGATTACGTGCACAAACTCAGAACCGGCACTCTCAGCCCGCGCGAGGAATTAGCACTCGAAGTCCCCTATTCGCGCGATCTGGTAGACGCCTTCTGGCTCGCTGCCGGAGGCTCGATTCTCGCCGCGAACCACGCCTTGGCCGACCGCGTCTCCGTCAACATCGGCGGTGGATTCCATCACGCCTTCCCCGATCACGGCGAAGGCTTCTGCATGATCCACGACGTAGCCGTCGCCATTCGCCGCCTGCAGCGCGATGGCAAAATCCGCACCGCCATGACGGTCGATTGCGACGTCCATCAAGGCAACGGCACGGCCGCGATTTTCGCCGCCAAGCGTGCCCCTGGCGACCCGCTTCCCTCCGCTTCGGGTTCGCCCGTAGCCATCCACGGACCCCGGCGTAAGAATCCCAACGCGACCGACGTCTTCACCATCTCGCTGCATCAGCACAACAACTATCCGCAGTGGAAGCCGCCGTCCTCCATCGACGTGGATCTCCCCGATGGCATGGGCGACGAAGAATATCTCTCGTGGCTGGACAACGCCCTGAGTTCAGGCCTGCGTCAGTCCGAGCCTGACCTGCTCTGCTACATCGCCGGCGCCGACCCCTATAAAGAAGATCAGCTCGGCGGCTTGTCTCTGACCATCGATGGATTAAAAAAACGTGACGAGCTCGTCTTCCGTGTAGCCCGCGCTCGCAGCATCCCCGTCATGGTCACCTTCGCCGGCGGCTACGCCCAGAACGTCGAAGACACGGTGACCATCCACAGCAACACCGTAATCGCCGCCAAGGAAGTCTTCGCCGTAACCAAGTGACCGCCTGAAAAGTTATACTCGATGAGATGATCGTCAGCCCGTCAGACATTTCTCACAGTGAGCTTTACGGTATTTTGCTCAATTCCGTGGCGCCGCGTCCGATCGCGTGGGTGTCCACGACGAGCGCATCGGGGGCGCTCAATCTCGCGCCTTTTTCCTTTTTCAATTGTGTCTGTGTCGATCCTCCGTTGCTGGCCTTTGCGCCGGGACTGCGGCCATCGAAGCAAGCGCAATCCAGCCATGGCGAACCAAAAGATACGCTCCGGAATATTCGCGAGACGCGGGAATTCGTGGTCAACATTGTTACTTACGAACTTCGCGAGGCTATGAATTCGACCAGCGGCGAATACGACGCGTCTGTGAACGAGTTTGAATTAGCGAAGGTCACTCCACAGCCATCGAAAATCGTGCGCCCGCCAAGAGTCACCGAATCTCCGGTCAGCTTTGAGTGCAAGCTCCATCAGATTCTCGACTTCTCTCCCGCCCCCACCAGCAGCAGCTTAGTGATCGGCCAAATCGTTTCGATTCACATCAACGACGCGCATTTAAAAGATGGCCGCCTCGATCGCAATTCGTTGGACCTCATCGGACGCATGGGCGGCATGCAGTACACAAGGACGACACAAAGATTTGAGATGGTGAGGCCGAAGGTTAAGTAGAAGGCAAGTGGTTACCAGTGACGCAGTGCCGAAGGCACGCCATAAGAGAGCCCGGCACGGCAGTGCCGGGAAAGAGTTGGAAAGACGAACGAGTCGCGAAGGGACGGCACACTCCTACCCGAAAGCCTCCTTCGCATCAAACGGCATTCCCGATTTCCGCAACATCGCCTCAAACTCGTTCTCATATGAGCGCTTCCGATGATGCTCTGCTTGACGCAGAATATAACCCTTCACTGCCTCCTTATTCGTGCTGCTCACGCTAAACGCTCCATACCCCGCTTGCCACGCGAAATCCAGCCCAAGCTCATGCAACCAGCGTGACGAATTCGCTTTCAGGACCTGCATAGCCTTTGCCACGGTCATATCCGACGGCAATGCAATCAACAAATGCGAATGGTTTGAAATACCTCCCGCGGCTAGCACCGCAATTCCGTGATTGCGGCCGATCCCTACAAAATACTTCCACAGCCTCGGCAGTATTTCCTGAGGAACCAAGTCTCGCCGCTCCTTAGTGCTAAAGACGCAATGGATAAGAATGTTCGGATATTTGTGAGCCATGCGAAAACTATCCGCAGGTAAGAACTCTTTTGTCTGTGTCCGACGTCACACGAGGAAAAGTACCGAGAAAATACCTTCCCTAAACGGTCATCGATCTCGCCCATTCGCAGTCCCGAAGGGACGATATGAGAAAGCCCGGCACGGGAGTGCCGGGAAGCAGTGAAAAGACGGAGCAAGTCCCGAAGGGACGTCACCCGATCGCCTCCTGATAGCGCACCAAGAGAAACTGCCGTCCCTAAAGGGACTCTAGACCGAATGGGTCTGGCCACCCGGCACTGCCGTGCCGGGCTTTCTCATCCCGTGCCTTCGGCACACTAGCGAATCCCAACCTACACTTCAAAGACCTTGGCAATTCATCCAGTGTGCGGCGGTCGCCATGCAGCCTGTTAGAATCATCGTTAAATTATGTTCGAGAATCTTCAGGAAAAACTGCAACGCGCCTTCAAGTCCCTACGCGGCCAGGCCCGCCTCAGCGAAGAAAACATCGCCGAGGCGCTCCGCGAAATCCGCCTCGCGCTGCTCGAAGCTGACGTCAACTTCAAAGTGGTCAAAGAATTAATTGACCGCATACAGGCGAAGGCCGTGGGCCAGGAAGTGCTCACCGCGCTTTCTCCCGGCGAGCAGGTCATCAAAATCGTCCGCGACGAACTGGTCGAGACCCTCGGCAAAGACACGGCGCGCATGAAGTTCGCTTCGCAGCCGCCAACGGTTGTGCTGATGGCCGGGCTGCAGGGTTCTGGCAAAACCACCACCTCGGGCAAGCTCGCGAACTGGTTCAAAATCGGCGGCCACCGACCGCTGCTGGTTTCGGTCGACGTGTACCGTCCCGCCGCTCGCGAGCAATTGAAAATTGTCGCGCAAGCCGTCAAAGCGCAGATTTACGAAGGCAATGTCGGCGAAGCGACGACGCCCGAGCAGCTCACACAAGCAGTCGAGCGACTGGTAAAAGAAGCCCGCCGCGAAGCCATCGTTTCCGGCTGTGACGTTCTCATCGTCGACACCGCGGGACGTCTGCACATCGACGACGAACTGATGAACGAGATGCAGTCGCTGAAAAAGTTGCTGAATCCGTCTGAGATTCTCTTCGTCGCCGACGCCATGACCGGGCAGGACGCCGTTCGCTCCGCCGACGAATTCCACAAAAAACTTTCGCTCACCGGAGTGGTTCTCACCAAGATGGATGGCGATGCTCGTGGCGGCGCGGCGCTCTCCATCCGCCAAGTCACCGGCCAGCCGATCAAGTTCATCGGCGTCGGCGAAAAATACGATGCCCTCGAGCCATTTCATCCCGACCGCATCGTCTCCCGCATCCTCGGCATGGGTGACATCCTATCGCTGATCGAGCGCGCCGAATCGCAACTCGACAAAAAGAAGGCGCAAGAGATGGCCACCAAAGCCCTCACTGGCGACGGCTTCTCCCTCGAAGACTTTCGCGACCAGCTTCGGCAGGTAAAAAAGATGGGCTCGATCAAGAACCTGATGGGAATGCTCCCCAGCATCGGCCCATTTTCCGGCCTGCAAAAAGCTGCCGACCATGTGGACGAAAAACAAATCAATCGCGTCGAGGCCATCATCAATTCGATGACGATCCACGAGCGCAACCACCACGAAGTCATCAATGGCAGCCGCCGTAAACGCATCTCCCGCGGCTCCGGCACCACCGTGCAGGAAGTAAATAATCTTCTCCGCCAATACGCGCAGATGAAAAAAATGTTCAAGCAAATGGGCAAACCTAGCTTCGCGCGCAGGATGGCCGGGATGAAGTTGCCGGGAATGTAGGCGAAGAATTTCCTGTAGGTAATTGTGAATGCTTTCTCGGCACCTGTCATCCTGAGCGAAGTTGCCGCTCGCGAAGCGAGTGGTAACGCAGTCGAAGGATCTCTACTGCTCATAGGACTCCGGTCATGAAATGGCGTTCTCTCGAAGAGTCGAGTCCCGAGACCGAAATTCGCTCGCTGCGCGAAATCTTCGCCGAGCGCAAGGAATTAATCTCAAAATACGTTCCGCAGCAGACGCAAGCCGTCCATGCCGTGACCATCGCCACTCTGAAGCAACAACACCTGGCAGCGAATATTCTCCCCGTCGGCGCGAAAATTCCTGAATTCGAGCTACAAGATCAGGTCGGCACGAACATCGGATCCTCGGGCCTGCTCGCCAGAGGCCGCCTCGTGCTCTGCTTCATCCGCGGCCGCTGGTGCCCGTTCTGCGTTGGCCAAATGGAAGCCATGAACCTTCTCCTGCCAGAGATCGAACGAGCAGGCGCAACTCTCGCAGCCATCTCACCGCAGACAATTCAGCAATCTTTCTTCATGCGCGACCAGCACAAGCTGCGCTTCCCGCTCCTCTCCGACCCCGACAACAAAGTCGCAAAACAATTCGGACTCACCTACCGCGTTCCCGACGAGCAAAAGGCGATCTACCAGCGCGCTTTTGTCAACCTTCCCTTTGTGAACGGAGACGACAGCTGGCAGTTGCCGATTCCCGCAATCTACATCATCGATCGCGACGGAACGGTGCTCTACGCTTCGGCAAACGAGGACTACACGGAGCGTCCCGAGCCAGAAGAGATCGTGCGCTTCTTAACCAATTCATCCGGCGCTTGAGGTAACGCGGGCGTGGGCGCCCGCGCCACATCCCGTCTTTCGGTACACTGATACTTCATGAACTATATCTACGGCATCAACGCTGTCACCGAGGCGCTCAAGGCCCGCGGACGCGCTTTCCAGTGGGTCGGCATGGCGAAAGAGCGTCACGATATCCGCCTGCAGCGCATGATCGAAGACTGCCGCAAGCTCGGAGTTCCCGTGCGTTTTCTTACCCGCGTGGAACTTGACCGCATGGCCGGCAATGCCGCGCATCAAGGAGTTGTGGCCGTCACTTCGGCCAAACAATACAGCGATCTCGATGACGTAATCGGCGCCAAGCGCGGAAAATATTCTTTGGTCATAGTGCTCGACGGCGTAGAAGACCCGCACAATCTCGGCGCCGTCCTCCGCACCGCCGATGCCGCCGGCGCCGATGGCGTCGTCATTCCCGAACGCCGCGCCGCGCCCGTCACCGGCACCGTTACCAAAGCCTCCGCCGGAGCCAGCGAATATTTGCCGATTGCCCGAGTCACCAACATCGCCCGCACCATCGAAGACCTCAAAGAACGCAACATCTGGACCGTTGGCCTCGATGAACGCAGCAAGCAAACTTATGACGCCCTTGACTACAACATGGATTGCGCGCTCGTCCTCGGCGCCGAAGGCAAAGGACTCCACGACCCTGGTAAAGAAAAAGTGCGACTTCCTGGTTTCAATTCCAATGCTGGGGAAAGTCCCCTCGCTGAACGTGTCGGTCGCGGGAGCTGTGGTGATGTATGAAATTGTGCGCCAGCGCCGCGCGAAGACGAACGAGGCATCTGCGGTCGCACAATGAAGTTACGAATCTTGCTGTTATGTGTCTTTTCTTGGCCGTTTGTCTTTGCCTTGAACGCGTTCTCTATCGACCGTGAAGCTTTCACCTTCACCAATTACGACCTGCACGTCCGTATCGAGCCCGCACAGCAACGGCTTGGTGCTCGCGGCAAAATCACTCTTCGCAATGATTCCCCAGCTCCGCAGAAGCTCGCCGTGTTGCAGATTTCGTCTTCCCTGAGTTGGCGTTCTATCAACGCGAACGGTAAGGCGTTGCAGTTTGTCTCGCAGCCGTACACTTCCGATATCGATCACACCGGCTCGCTCTCCGAAGCCATCGTCACTCTTCCGGAAGCCGTCGCTCCGAGAGCCTCCATCGAATTGGAGATTGCCTACGAAGGCGTGATCGTACTGGACGCTACACGCCTCACCCGCATCGGCGCGCCACAGGATCAGGCCAACGATTCCGACTGGGACCAGATCAGTCCGAAGTTCACCGCTGTCCGCGGATTCGGAAATGTTGCCTGGTATCCCGTCGCAACCGAAGCCGCCTCGCTCTCGGAAGGAAAAAGTCTGTTCGAAGTGGAGGGACGGTGGAGAGCGCGAGAAGCCGCTTCCACCATGCATCTGCAGGTCGCCGTGCCGGATGATCCCGAGAATGATCCAAAGAATGATCCTGGGGATGTTGGGGACAACGATCAGGAGCAAGCGCCGGAACTGCTGGTGAATGCAAGCACCTGCCCCGTAGCGCACGAAGTACAGCACGAGTTCGTTGCCGATTGCACTTTTCGCCAACTGGCATCGATAGTACCCACGTTCGTGATGGCTGACTATGAACTCCTTGATCGGCCCGCCGTAGCGGTTCATTTCCTGCATGGGCACGATACATCTGCTACAAATTACGCCGACTCCGCTGAGAAAGTAATTCCGCTGGTTACCGAATGGTTCGGCGCGCCGCACAACAAAGCACAGACCGCGGATTTATCCGATCCAAATGCTGCGCCCTTTGAGAGCGGATCTCTCCTGCTGACCTCGTTAGCCGGCCCCGATCCGAAACTCGCAGCGCTTGCCGCCGCCCTCCAGTTGACTCACACCGCCTTCACCTCGCCTCGCCCCTGGATCAATGAAGGCCTGGCCCACTTCGCGCAAGCTCTTTACCTCGAACAACAAAATGGACGTAAGACCGCCATCGATTACATGGCAACGCACCGCGCGGCGCTCAGCAGCGCGGAACAATCGGCCGATAAACCAACCGCTCCGAGATCAGAAGACGAAGTGAACCAATCGTTAGTCAACACCTACGACGAGGAACTCTATCGCAGCAAAGCCATGTGCGTCTGGTGGATGCTGCGCGACATGCTCGGCGATCAGGCGCTGAAGAAAGCGATCGCGTTGTATCATGCAGAGCAAGACAAAGAGCCCTCATACATGCCGCGATTAATTCAAGCGCAAACCCAACGCGATCTGGAATGGTTTTTCGACGACTGGGTTTATCGCGACCGTGGCCTGCCCGATTTCAAAGTATCCTCTGCATTTTCCCGCAAGATGTTGCCCGCAGGTTACATGCTCACCATTACAGTAGAAAATCTAGGCGCGGCAGGCGCAGAAGTTCCTCTTACCGTTAAGTTCGATGGCGGAGAAGTGATAAAGCGCCTTGTAGTGCGCGGCAAGAGCAATGGCGTCATTCGTGTGGAAGTTCCAAAGCCGCCTCAGGAAATCATAGTTAACGACGGCAGCGTGCCAGAGAGCGATACGACAAACAATACCTTCAAAATCGAGTCGAGCGATGCTGGGAAATAATCAGAACTGAATCGTTGCACTCTTGGCATTCCTCTACTTCCGGCCGCAATCATTGGGTCGAGACTTGACCTTCAACTCCGGAGTGCGCCGGGTAGCGCGAAACGATGAGTCCGATACGCAGCCTTCCCAACAGCGACAGAAGTTTATGAGGAAAGGCATCGCGCTGGTAGACCACGTCACGATCTTCGATCGGAAAGTCCAGATCCATCCGCTGCAAATCGGGAAAGTCGCGAAGACGCTTCAGTTCGCGATCGTTCTTCGACAGAAATTCAATCGCATCCTCTATCTGGCCTCTTAGATCGGAAACCTCACGCGTGCTCACGCTGACGTTCATCCCAGAACAATCGCTCTTCCGCGTCACACTTGAGCTTGGAGATTGCAGTTCGCCGCGATGAAAAGCTGTCAGAGCGTCAAGCGAAGATGTCTTCAGAAATTCGTCTACATCAAAGTTTGTACCGGTGGCTCGAAGCACGCAAGACATGTACCCTCACATCCCCTCAATTGCAGTGAAGCGTACCAATTCTGCCAGCTTCGCCGCGGCTGCGCCAGAATCGATTGCGCGCGCCGCCGCGGGAATTCCATCTCGCAAATGATCGACTCTTCCGGCGGCCACCAGGGCCGCGGCGCAGTTTAATAACACTACGTCCCGTCGTGCAGATTTCTTTCCACTTAGAACTTCGCGAATGATCGCCGCGTTTTCCTCTGCGTCGCCGCCGGAGATATCTTGCAACGTCGCTCTCGCCAAACCGAAGTCTTCCGGATCCACTTCGTACGTCCGAACCGTACCTTCCCGAGCCTCAGCCACGCGCGTGGGCCCGCTGATCGTGATCTCATCAAGCCCGTCCAGACCGTGAACCACCAGCGCGCGACGCAATCCCAGCATACTGAGAGCCTCGGCCAGCTTCTCTACCATATCCAGCGCATATACGCCAACCACTTGTCCCGAAGCATGCGCCGGATTCGTCAGCGGACCGAGCAGGTTGAACATGGTGCGCATCCGCAACTCCCGCCGCACCTTCTGCACCTGCTTCATGGACGAATGCAAATCGGGCGCGTACAAAAAACAGATTCCAATTTCGCGCAGACATTGCGCAGCACGCTCCGGTGTCAATTGAATACTCACTCCCAACGCTTCCATCACATCCGCCGAACCGCACTTCGAGCTGATGCTTCGGTTGCCGTGTTTGGCGACGCGTACGCCCGCTCCCGCGGTCACGAATGCCGTGGCGGTTGAAATGTTAAAAGTTCCGCACGCATCCCCGCCAGTGCCGCTGGTATCGACAAGGCCGCCGTCAGCCGGAGCCGACTCGACCAGTGCATCCCGGCCAGTGCCACTTAAGTCGAGCGCTGCAGATATCGAGGCCTCGCCTGCAACCGGAATCGGCAACGGAGTAGCCGCCGCGCGAATCGCTTCCGCGAAGCCGACGATCTCTTCCACCGTCTCGCCCTTCATCCGCAAAGCCACCAGCAGGGCCGCGATCTGCGCGTCCGTGCCGTTCCCCGCCAGCACTTCCGCCATCACATCGCGTGCTTCTCTTCGCGAGAGAGATTGGCTCTGATTTGCGATGCGGTGAATCGCCTCGAGTATCATGTTCCTCGAAATTGTAAGGTAAAAAGTCTCTTTGCAATAGAAGGGCCCAGGCCTCTAGGTGTTTGAACCGGGCGCCTTCAGTCTAGGCAGAAAATATTCCCGCCAACTCTCCGGCAGAGCGGCCGTGGCTATCGCCTTCCGCAGCAACTCGTGATTGTATTTCTCTCGGACGAACAAGCGGTTCATTTCCGCGATAGTAATGCCACTCAGGTTCTGCTCGACCAGTTCAATGGAATCTCCTTCGCCCACTTCCCCCTCTCGCTCCACGGAAAAATAAACTCCGCTTCTCCCGCTAAGCAGAAATCGTTCCAGAATGTCGTCGCGCTGAAATTTGAGCGCCAGCTTATAACACGGCATGCGTGGCTGGCGGACCATTACGTCGGCCGATCCAATTCGAAACAGGTCGCCAACATGGACCTCATCTTCGCCGAATCCCTCGGTTGTAAAATTCTCCCCGAACATTCCCCAAGGCAAATCCATATCCGGCAACTCCCGCCGCCAAAATTCATAATGCTCCGCGGGATAAGCGTAGACCGCCTTGTAAGGACCGCCATGAACAGTCAGGTCCGCTTGCTGATCGCCCTCCAGGTTCAATGTGCGCAGCGCGACCCGCCCAGATACCGGTTTCTTGAAAATGCCAGTGTTGACCGTCGCCCCGTTATAGAGCGCCAGGCGCGGGCGAGCGACGTTAAGCGAAATCAGTTTCACTGGAAGCCTTTCTTTGCTCCGGGATCCGGTTCCGCTCGCGCAGTGCGTTTTCCCAGATTGAACTTAGATTGAACCTTAGATGTGCCGCCCATCGAAAAGACGCGCATCCGCGTTTGCCCTAATCCGTTCCCCTTCTATAAAATTAAAGGTTTGCTGCCCTCAGTCGATAGCCGCAAGCGAGTTCCTTCCGATTCTTTACTGACGAGCGATTATGAAAATCCATGAGTACCAGGGTAAGGGAATTCTTAAGAAATACGGTGTGACCGTCCCTCGTGGGACAATGGCAACCTCGCGCGAAGAAGCCGATTCAGTCGCTAAGGAATTATTCAGCTCCGGTGCAACCGGTGTCGTGGTGAAGGCGCAAATTCATGCCGGTGGCCGCGGCAAAGGTGGAGGCGTAAAGATCGCCAAATCCGCCAATGAAGCGGGAGACATCGCCGAGAAGATGCTGGGCATGAAGTTGGTCACGCACCAAACCGGCCCCGAAGGCCGCATTGTGCGCCGCCTTCTTATCGAAGAAACCCTTCCCATCGAAAAAGAATTGTACTTGGGAATCCTGGTCGACCGCGCCGAAGGCAAGCCGGTGTTCATGGCTTCGGCCGCAGGCGGAATGGAAATCGAACAGGTCGCCGCCGAAAATCCCGATGCCATCCTGAAGCAGCACATCGATCCCGGCATGGGTCTCGAAGGTTTTCAGGCGCGCAAAATGGCCTTCAAGTTGGGTCTCAGCGCTAAGCAGATCAATCCCGCCGTGCAGTTTCTTTCCAACCTCTACAAGGCATTTCTCGACACCGACGCGTCGCTTGTCGAAATCAACCCTTTCATCACCACCACCGACGGCCGCCTCTTCGCGCTCGATGCCAAGCTCACATTCGATGACAACGCGCTCTTCCGCCATCCTGATATTCGCGAACTGCGCGACATAACAGAAGAAGATCCACTCGAGGTCGAAGCCTCGAAATACAGCCTGAACTACATCAAGCTCGATGGCAGCGTGGGCTGCATGGTGAATGGCGCCGGGCTCGCCATGGCGACTATGGACATCATCAAATACGCGGGAGGCATGCCAGCAAACTTTCTCGATGTAGGCGGCGGAGCGAATGCCGAGCAAGTCGCGCACGCCTTCGAAATTCTGCTCAGCGACAAAAACGTAAAAGCCGTTCTGATCAATATTTTCGGCGGTATCCTGCGCGTCGATACTCTGGCCACCGGAGTCGTTGAAGCGGCCAGGAAAACTAACATCAAACTTCCTGTGGTGCTTCGCCTCGAAGGCACGAACGTGGACGAAGGCAAGAAAATCCTGATGGAGTCCGGCCTCAACTTCATTGTTGCCGAGACCATGAAGGATGCGGCCGATCGAGTGGTCGCTGCAGCGCGCGCGGTTTAACGTTGAAAAGAAACATCATTCGCAGTGAGGAATCATTTTTATGGCAATCCTGGTTAACAAGCAAACCCGATTAATCGTGCAGGGCCTCACCGGACGCGAAGGCACCTTCCACGCCAAAGCCTGCGCCGCGTACGGCACGCAAGTCGTCGGCGGAGTCACTCCCGGCAAGGGCGGCACGACTCACGAAGGCTGGCCCATTTTCAACACCGTGCAGGAAGCCGTGGAAAAAACCGGCGCCGACACCACTGTGATCTTCGTCCCTCCGCCATTCGCCGCTGACGCCATCATGGAAGCCGCCGACGCCGAGCTCGATCTCATCGTCTGCATCACCGAAGGCATTCCCACGCTCGACATGGTCAAAGCGTGGGAGTTTTTGCAGAATCGGCGCTCACGGCTGATCGGCCCAAATTGTCCCGGCATCATTTCTCCCGGCAAATGCAAAATCGGAATCATGCCGGGGTCGATTCACAAAGAAGGTTCGGTCGGCATTGTCTCGCGCTCGGGCACGCTCACTTACGAAGCGGTGCATCAACTCACGCAGCGCGGCATCGGACAATCCACCGCTATCGGCATTGGGGGCGATCCGATTATCGGAACCAACTTCCTCGACGCGCTCGATTTGTTCAATCGCGATCCCGAAACCGAAGCGGTCATTATGATCGGTGAGATCGGCGGTGACGCCGAGGAAACCGCTGCGGAATTTGTAAAAACAAAAATGAAAAAGCCAGTCGTCGGTTTCATCGCCGGACAAACCGCCCCTCCTGGACGCCGCATGGGTCACGCAGGAGCGATCATCTCCGGCGGCAAAGGAACCGCTGCAGAAAAAATCAAAGCCATGGAAGCCGCAGGAATCCGCGTGGCAAAATCTCCTGCCGACATCGGCGAAACTCTCGCCGCCGCTCTTGGAGTAAAGGTTTAGGCGGACGAGACGCAGTTGTCATCCCTCGCGAAGCGAGGGATCATGGTTCCGCCGGCGACAAGTAAAAATTAAACCAACGACTAAGGACGAATTACCCACGAACTATGAAAACTCTGCAACGCACTCTTACCATCGTGAAACCTGACGCGGTTGCCAAAAATGCAGTCGGCGACATCATTGAACAATTCGAGAAGAATGGCTTCCGCATTCTCGCTATCAAGATGCTGGAAATTTCCAAGCATCAGGCCGAGCAGTTTTACGCCGTGCACGCTAGCCGTCCTTTCTACGGTTCGCTCACCGACTTCATGTCCAGTGGACCGATTGTCGCTCTGGCCCTTGAAAAAGAAAACGCCATCGCCGATCTGCGCAAGCTGATGGGCGCCACAAATCCGGCCAATGCAGAGGATGGAACCATCCGCAAGAAGTGGGCCTCCAGCATCGAGCATAATGCGATTCACGGCTCCGATGCCGAAGACACGGCTCGCTTTGAGTTAAGTTTTTTCTTTGCGGGATATGAACTGGCGAAGTAAGAGCTAGCGACGTCTCGGATCGGAGGCGCAAAGCGATGGCTCTCGCGGGCGAGTGCGCCCGCACCACGTACCTATCCCAATGCTTCGTACAAATGCCCTTCCACCCGATCCGCGACCTTGGGCAACTCCTTGCGCGCGTGCTGCAAAAAGTGAGGCGAGGTGCGGTGCGCTTCAAGCGCCGCATCGTCCTTGTACTGTTCGTAGATGAAGAATCTGCGCGGCTCGGTCTTGTGCCGGTGCACCTGATACATCAGGCAGCCCGGTTCCTTTCGCGATTCCTCGGTCAGCTTGGCAAAAATTGGAACCACATCGCCATCGTGCCCTGCTTTGGCCATCCAGGTGACTGCCAAAACCACCATTCGTGCGCTCCTTACCAAATCGTAGCAAGTAGTCTTAGTGCCTGACCAAGGCAGAAGTCAAGTCTAGATTTTCCAGCGTGCTGTCCCAGGATCAGGCACTCTTCAACTCTCTCGCGAAATCGTCCATGAAAATCGTGTGGTCCCGGTCTGGCCCAGTTGATACGAGCCCGACCTTCGCGCCCGTTTCCTTCTCCACGAACGCCAAATATTCACGCGCCTGCTGGGGCAATTTTTCAAAGTCCGTGATGCCTTGCGTGGATGTCCGCCAGCCCGGTAGCTTCTGGTAAATGCATTCCAGCTTGTCATAGCCGCTGGACTGCGCCGGAATTTCCATCGTCTTTTTTCCGTCGACCACGTAGCCAACGCAGACTGGAATCTCCGGGAGCTCATCGAGCACATCCAGTTTGGTTACTACCAGCCAGGAAATGCCGTTGATCATGCTCGCGTAGCGGAGCAACGGCAAATCGAGCCAGCCGGTACGGCGCGGGCGCCCTGTAACCGCGCCAAATTCATTGCCTCGCTTTCTTATTTGCTCGCCCAACCCACCCTTCTCTTCGCTGGGAAAAGGACCTTCACCCACCCGAGTGCAATAAGCCTTCGTGAGTCCGATCACCGACTGGATCGCATTCGGAGCCACGCCGGTCCCAATCGCCGCCCCGCCAGACGTGGCGCTCGAAGAAGTCACAAACGGATAAGTCCCGTGATCGATGTCGAGCATGGTTCCCTGTGCGCCTTCGAATAGAATCGCCTCACCCGCGTCCAGCGCCTGGTTCAGCAAAACTGCCGTATCGCAGACGAACGGTGCGATCTTCTCCGCAGCCGTTGCGTATTCCGTATACATTTTGTCTGCGTCAAGCGGCTCAGTATTAAACAGAGCGTGCGCAATCATATTTTTTTCGCGCACCGCATTCTCAATGTGTTTTTTTAACAATTGCAGATCGAGTAAATCCGCCACGCGCAGCCCGCGACGCCCCATCTTGTCCTCGTAAGCCGGACCGATTCCGCGCGAAGTCGTCCCAATCTTCACGCGCCCAGGGGCATTCTCCGCCGCCAACTCGATCATGCGATGATAGGGCAGAATTACCTGCGCCCGGTTCGAGACGAAAAGATTTCCGTCGACTCTCACCCCCGCATCGCGCAGCCCACCCACTTCCTTCAAAAATGCCATGGGATCGAGCACCACTCCGTTGCCGATCACGCTGCGGCAAGCCGTCCGCAATACTCCACAGGGAACCAGTTGCAAAACGAATTTCTTGCCATTGATGATTACCGTATGCCCGGCATTATGCCCGCCCGCATAGCGCGCCACCACGGAGAAGCTCTCCGATAAAACGTCGACAATTTTTCCTTTGCCTTCGTCGCCCCATTGAGCGCCGACAATTACCGCGGTCTTGCCTCGTTTCACTGCCCACTCCGTCACAGGGATTCGCCGGCGCACAACCGCGCCGGCGTAGAGCACCGGGGTCGCACACGCCTTGCCGCGGCAATTAGTCTAAAGGCTCACTTGGGATAAAAAGCGGGGAAGATGTGTACGAAATATCTTATCGCGCCCACGCCGCAGTTAGCAACGAGCGCCTGGAGCCGACGGCTTTCCCTCTGTGTAACCCTGTGACCCCTGTGTTTCAAGCCTTGGACTTTCCCCGCCAGTAAATTTATCTTTAAACAGCCAAGCCTTTTCTAAACTCGTGCATCCCTTAAATCATGCCCAAATTTGAAAAACACATCTTCATCTGCGGCAACCAGCGCCCGCCCGAAAATCCGCGCGGATGCTGCGATCCCAGCGGCCAGGCAAAACTCCAGAAATTATTCAAACAGAAACTGGCGGAGCGTGGCCTCAAAGGCAAAGTGCGTGCCAATCAATCCGGCTGCCTCGATCAATGCGAGCACGGTCCAAACATCGTCGTCTATCCCGATGCCGTCTGGTACGGACACGTCACCGAAGCCGACGTCGACGAAATCATCGACTCCCACATCATCGGGGGCAAACCGGTAGAGCGCCTCGTGCTGGCCGAATCCTGCCTCAACACGGAAACCTGCGAACATCGAAAGAAAAAAGAGCTGCCTTAAATCCCTGATTCTAAGAGGACAATAGAAGATGGTAGGCGCGGCAGGGATCGAACCTGCAACCACCGGTTTAGAAAACCGGTGCTCTATCCAATTGAGCTACGCGCCCTCAACGACTTACGGACATCCCGCCGACGGTGTGCCAATAGAGTGCCACTAGTTCGACCGGCTCCGAGAATTTTACTTATTTCATTTTGCCACACGCCGCGCCCGGAGTCTCTTTTTTGCGGGGGTCCTCTCTTCCGAGGAGCGATACTCGCCGAGTTTCTCTACCGCCCCGCTTAGATGGCACGGGGCAAGATGCGCGTATCTGAGCACCATATTCAATGACTTATGACCCATTAGTTCTTGTACCGTCCTCAGGTCCACGCCGGCCATCACCAGACGTGAGCAGAACGTATGTCTAATGCAGTGCCAAGTAAAGTCGCGCACACCCGCCCTGGCGACGGCCTTCTCGAACCAGTGCCGCGCATTTTTCAGCGCCCGACGCGTACCTTTTCGTCGTCGCTCGGCCAGAAAAATGCGGTTGCTGATTTCCATACTCGGTAACAGAGCCTTGAATGCTTCTAGGGCGACGGTATTGAGCGGAATATGACGAGTTTCACCATTCTTTGACTTCAAGACTGTGACCATCTTCCGCTCGAAGTTCACGCTATCCCAGGCCAATCCGTATTGCTCGCCTCGACGCATTCCCGTATTTAGAGCAATCAGGAACTCCTCTTCGTGGGCCGGAAATTCCTCTCGGATTACGGCCCTCAAGCGTTGCTCCTCCGTCTTGTATGGCTTCAGCCAATCCTCGCGTGCGGGCAGCGGCTTCAACTGATCCAAGTATCGAATGCGTTGGTTGTTTTCCTTCCGCATCCGGACGAGTCGCGCGGGATTTTTCTTGATCTTTTCGTCACTTTCTGCCAGCCGGAAGGTCCGTTTCATCAGACACAGATATCGATTTCTGGTTGCGTCGGTCCATTCCTCGTGAGCGGTAAGCCAAGCGTCAATTTCGGAGCGCGTAATCTCCTCCGCCGTCTGTGGGCCAAATCGTTCGTTGATCTTCTTCATCCTCAGCACATCATCCTTGTAACTGGCGTTTCGCGCGCGAGAATATTCCAGCGACGCCTCTGTCAAGTCCGCGAACGTGGCCGGAGGCGGAGGGGGCGCCTTCTTAATAGTCGGCTGGCCCAGGCGCACTTGGCTGCGCAAAGTCTCCACCTCTTGCTCAGCCCGCAATTTTGCCTTGGCTCCGTGCCCGACGGAGCGGCGGACCATCCTCCCGCTCTCATCACGGAATCGTATATACCAGTTGTTAGACTCCGGCGGTCGCTCAAACACTCCACGCGCGTGTAAACCCTTTCTCATCGCATCCTCTTTTTCGTTGGCAAATAACGCGTCACAAACGAGCCGGTGAATGGCGGCTTCTCTTTTTTGCTAATCCTGAAGGCGTGCTCTGCGATAAATTTGCTTCTGCTGAGGGTCGCCCGAGTGGCCTTGGACAGCTTTTTCCACCGCGCCTCTCCTGCCGTCGCCCATTTCATGTTTTGTTCGAATCGGCGCTCTTGTTCTCGCGCCTTTTTCTCCTTTTCGTAACATCTGCTCTTCGGCAGATTTCCGCTTATCGTGGGGTCGCGTCTTTCGGTGGGACAGTAGAGAAGCGCATGGCCTCGCCCCGTGGGCATCGGGAAGAACCGACCACATCGACGAAACCGGCAACGCACGACACCCAAACCCCTCAACGCGGCCTCTTCTGCTCCCAACCCAATTGCAGTTACCGGGTCTGCTGCCTCGATCTCTACAGCCAAACGGTCGCTCTCATCTGTGACCGGGAAGAATCGCAGACCGTCCAACTCCATGAGGTTGCGAACTTGAAATGTTTTCCGTTCATCATTCGGCAAGTTTTTCAGGTACTTCGGCAGGGACTCTCGGGATACATCCCGACGCTCCAGCCAGTTCTTCCAGACCGGATCGGTGATATCCCGGCGCGGGTCCCAACGGAAGCGGTGATTGCTTTCGATGGATGCGGCTTTACTGCGCAACTGTCTAAGCGAGTCAACATCTTGTAAGGGGGCATACCCGCATTGAGCCAAGAGTTCAGCCAGATCTTCCCGAGTCTCGACGTTCAGCAAATCGATCGACAGTTCGCGAAACGACTTTTTTGGCTTGAACGAGCACAGCAGGTCTTTTTCCTCGGCGTCGTCCACAACAATCGCATGGCGGCGAATCGTACCACTCACTCGCGCCGGCAATGTGAACCAATCCTCCATACAACTTGCTTCCCTCCGATCTTCCCTAGTACTACGGGAAGCGTTCTAAGAGATTATATCTCTCGAAGGGCAAGGAGGCATACCGAAAATGCACGAACACGAAAACAGAAAGAGGAAGAAGGCGACGCCAACGCCTCCCACAAATGGTCAACCCCCGCTGCTGGTGTCTATGGAAGATGCGAGGTATTACCTAGGCGGAATTTGCTTGAAGACCGTGGAGAACCTGGTAAAGGCGCACAAGCTGCCGACCATTTCTGTACGTCGCAGAAAGATGATTCCGTTTCACGCCCTCCAGAAATTTGTGAAGCCGGATAGGTCGACGAAGCAGGAGGAGCCGCGCTAATCGCAGGCCAGAGGGAGCCGTCCAGCTCATGCTGTCTCCACTGACTCACACAACCTAAACAAATCAAAAAAACAAGCGGCAATCATAATAAGGAGTGAGATGGGAATCACCGCTATTGAGCGACTTCTCAGCAGTCATGGCTTCGACCTTGCGCGTCATAACAAGCACAAGGTCTACAAGCGGCAGGACGGCACCACCTTTGTCACTGCGTCCACGCCATCGGACTGGCGGGCGGAACGAAACCAGATTTCAACCCTGAGCCGAGTGCTCGGCACGGACAAGCGCAGCCTATTCGCCTCGCTGGAACGAAGGAGACAACGCATAAGAGCCGTCGCCGCCTCCGCCGTGTTGCCAAACGCCGGTCCACCGCCGCTCGCCATCGAGAAGGCCCCTACCACTAGGGAGGAGAAGAATCTGGCCAAAAAGATAGCTCGAATCGAACGCAAGTGTGCTGCGGGGGCGGCAATAAGGGCGAGAAGACTAGACCTCTTCTTCAAGCGGCATGCATTGCTGTTCGTTGACAGCGGAGAGGTTATATTCGCAGACTACCGTGGCATGGGGGTCTTTTGGAAGAAACTCGCTCGGCGTATCACGCGTCCTCAAACATCGACCAGCGCGTTGTCTGACTGCTTCGGACAAGGTGCCGATATTACTGCGGAAGAAATTCTGACTAACCCGGACGTACTGTGCCTTTTCAATTGTCCCCATCACGGAGTCAGCTTCGTGTTCAAAGACGGTTCTGTAGTCCTCAGCAATCTAGAGACGTCTAAAGAGTTGCGCGACGAACTGAAGGCGAATGTTGACGCCCGTCGCCGGTGACAGTGGACCCACCGCATGGCGATTGCCGAAGGCATCTGCCAGTAAACGGCATTAGAGGGAAGACTCGTCCTAGAGGTTACGTTCCGCATTACGCTCGTGATGCATGCAGCCGCCCCACCCCCACGGTAGGGTGGGCCTACATGCGCTCACTCCTAGGCAAAACGCATACGATCCGGGGGCGAGGCGATGGAACAAACAGTCCACGCCCCGCCCCGTCGTCGTCCGCCGACATCTTCGTGGAGCTACCCCGGTTGGCAATAAAAGATTGGGCATGCATCGATGTCAGCGTCGTCACCGGACTCGCCCCAGATGGCAGCATCGTCCGGGCGGTGCTCCCCGGTGGACTTCGTAACTGGATTCGATGTGATGCGCGTGTGGTCCGCACCGACTGCGTCCGGCTTCGCGCAGAGAACATTGGCGCGAGTGAGTTCACAGGCGGCGAATTTCCCATCAGGTTTTATCCCAGCGGACGCCGCAAGTCCCTAATGCCAGAAATTAAATTCGATCTTCCGGAGATCATGATATGAGCACATCAGCCGCTTTGACGGAGCAGGAAAGGCCCGCCTCCGCTGTAGAAACTAAAATTCGCGCCCTGGACTCGCGGCTCGACGATCTGCGCGCGCGGCGAAAGAAAGCAGAGCAAGAACTGACGCCGCTCACACGCGAAGAGAATCGCCTGGTTCGAAGCTTCGCCGACTCGACCGGTAGAGAAAAGGCCGGCATCCGGGGACGGCTCGACGGTATTGCAACTGATCGGACAAATACGGAACGCGAGATGGCCGGCCTCGCCGCCGCGATCGTCGAGGCGGAGGAGGAGAGGGCGAAGTTACTGCCAGAGTTCGAGCGGGCGTGGGAGGAGCAGGCAAAACGCGACCGTCAGAGAAAGCTGAACGAGCTGCACCGGGAGCACGACAAGAATCTCGCGGTAGTACGCGCCGCCGACAAAGCATTGATGGTCGCGCGTGAGGCGGCAGACAAATCGTTCTTCGCGCTAACCACCTTCAAAGATCAGGAAGCGGTGACCGAGCGCCTGGCCGCGCAAGAAAAATTAAAGGCGGAATGGCAACGTTACGCGGGACCGAACGCGGGTCGGAGGTAGGAGAGATGGCACCCAGAAAACTGCGCGGTGACAATATGGCCGACGATGGACTGAACGAGAAGGTCCAGAGGCATGAACCACTGGCCAAGTCCGGGGATCACATCCATTGGGACAGATTGAAGAAGGCCCTGGAGATTTTAGAGAATTGGTCGCCCGAACGGCTCTCCAAAGCTCAAGCTTACAAAATCCAATACAAGGCCGGTCTCGTCCACCATCAGTTGCAACGGGCCATTCATGCCTATGTGACCCGGCCCCGAGGAGGAGGAAACGTGAACTCAGGAAATCTTGAAAAGGTCCACCACAACAATGGGACCATGGACGATGCCGGCTTGGATGCTGATAAAAAACTGGTCATACCCGAGGTCGGAACCAAAGACAAGTTTGTTAAGACGAAAACGGTAGACGCCTTCGGCGAAGAGATCGAACACAAATAAAAAAGTTTGCCCAGGTAACTCCTTCCCGGCGCGCGGCCTTCGCGCCGGAATCTTGCTGGGCAGCCGGACCGGGGAGTCATGCACCCGGTCCGGATTATTCTTTCTGGGATGACTTACTGAAGCCCCTCGAATGCCTCTTTTTTCTTCGCAAGGCAGTTGTCCTCTTTTGCCGTTGCCTTTCCTTGAGCTGTCAACTTATCGGGTTCAAATGCGTAACTTAATTCGGCCCGGCACTGCCACCCGGCACTGTCGAAAGATTCCCAGCGGCGATCAAGCATGTCAAACTGAACCATGCTCTCACTCAGCAGCTCTGAGGCCTGCAACTTCTTGAGAATTTGCCTGTCCCGATTGTTGGATGTGGCGTATTTCGCCTCGTCTATCGCTTTCTGTGCGTCCAGCAACTTTTGATCAAATGTGGGTCCCTTATCATCCAGGGATGGCGAGGGTGGAAGACGATTCAGAGCATCTACTGCGCGGTACGCTTTGTCGCGAAAAGCCTTCGACATTACGTTTGTTATCGTTGTCTTGGGCGCGGTTGTGTCATGATGCAGTTCTACTTGAGATTGCCCCAGTGCGAATGCGGGCAAAAGCGAAAGCAACACAATCCCCTTCATCGGACCTCCAGTTCTCGCATGAGCGAGTTGGGTACGAATAGTATTAACAGTATCGTTGCATGCAAAGGCTTTACGACGGATACATGGAAGCATGCAATCCAGCGGGAAGCGGACGGTCCAAGTTAACGTAAAGATGAGTGGCGAGGATTTTGCCCTGTTAAAAGCGGCGGCTCAAAAACTGTGGCCAGATGCGGTCATCAGCAATTCGGGGATACTTCTAGGACTCGCGAAACTTGCGGCGAAGCGGATTAGCGATGGAGTAAGGACAACCAAGTCGAAGCACAGATAGCTGTTGACACGCATATGCTTCCGGATGTTCTAATCGCGGGTCATGACGAATGACCAAATCGAACGTCTTCAGCGATTCGTAGAGTACGCTAAAAGGCTCAAGGGCGATGAGAAAGGCGAAGCACAAGTCTTCTGCGACCGGCTATTCCAAGCATTTGGCCACGAGGGCTACAAGGAAGCAGGCGCAACGCTTGAGGACCGCCAAAAGCGCGGCAAAAACGTTAAGTTCATTGACCTGATCTGGAAACCCCGCCTAATCCTAGAAATGAAGAGCAGGTCGGAGAACCTGCGAGATCACTATCAACAGGCATTCGAATACTGGCTTCATTCCGTTCCACACCGCCCCCGTTACGTGGTTCTGTGCAACTTCAACGAGTTCTGGATTTACGAATTCGATGAGCAAATGGAAGAGCCAATGGATCGCGTGCGCCTCGCCGATTTGCCCAAGCGCTATGAGACACTGAGCTTCTTTCTACCGGTCGAGAAGAAGCCGCGCTTCGGGAATAACCGCGTGGCTGTGACACGATCGGCGGCAGATAAGCTGGCTGTTGTGTTCAACTCCCTCCTGAGGCGGACGAAGGACCGGCCGCAATCTCAGCGATTCATTCTGCAATGCCTGGTTGCGATGGTATCTCAGGATGTCGGGCTGCTTCCCCGCGGCATATTTCTGGAACTGCTTGAAGAATGCGACAGCGCCCCAAAGTCGTACGACCTGATAGGTAATCTTTTCAAGCAGATGAATACGTCCGAACCCGCCAGTGGCGGCCGCTACAGGGGCGTCCCCTATTTCGACGGTGGACTGTTTCAGCAGATCGATCCAGTTGAATTGACCAGTGGAGAAGTGCTCTTGCTTATGCAGGCGGCCAACGAGGACTGGGAGAAGGTTCAACCTGCAGTGTTCGGTTCGCTTTTTCAAAGCAGCATGGATCAGACAGAGCGGCATGCACACGGCGCTCATTTTACGAGCGAGGCGGATATCCAGAAGGTTATTCTGCCGACTATCGTCAGACCATTTCGGCGTCAAATGGAAGCCGCGGAAACTCTAAAGGAGCTCCTGACACTTCGGGAAGCCATCCAACGTTTCCGCGTCCTAGATCCCGCATGTGGAAGCGGCAATTTTCTGTACGTGGCTTATAGAGAACTGTCGAGAATCGATCAGGACATAATTGCGAGAGTCAACGTCGAGTTCGGTGTCGACGCAGCCAGGAAGATCGCCCTAGGATCTGCGGTGAGCACTCAACAATTCTATGGAATCGATCACACACCGTTCGCGGCCGAACTCACGAAGGTGACACTTGCGCTCGCAAAAGAATTCAGCCTGCTAGAAGGCAGAGAGCGGTTCCGCGAATTTCAGGGTGATCTCCTCAACCAAGCGCTCCCGTTAGACAATCTTGAAGGAAACGTACTTTGCGCGGACGCATTGTTTAGCGCGTGGCCGGAAGCTGATGCGATTATCGGCAACCCTCCGTTTCAGTCGAAGAACAAAATGCAGCAGGAGTTGGGTGCCGATTACATCCAGAAGCTTCGAAGTGCCTACCCCGACGTCCCGGGCAGGGCCGACTATTGCGTCTACTGGTTCCGGAGAGCACATGACTTCCTCAGGGAAGGTCAACGTGCTGGACTGGTCGGCACCAATACGATCCGCCAGAATTACTCGCGGCAGGGTGGGCTTGATTACATCGTTCAGCACGACGGAGTTATAACGGAAGCGATCTCTTCGCAACCATGGTCGGGAGAAGCCTCCGTGCATGTCTCCATTGTGAATTGGGTAAAGGGTAAGGCTAACGACATCCCCAAGGTTCTATTTGAGCTGGTGGGGAATGATCGACAGGGCCCCTGGCGGCGCGCCGAATTTCAAAAGATCAATTCCGCACTCTCTTTCAACACCGACGTAACGAGCGCGAAGCGCTTGCAGACGAACGCCGACGCCAAGGCGTGTTTCCAGGGGCAGACCCACGGTCACAAGGGGTTTCTACTATCGCCAGACAAGGCGGTTCCTCTGTGCGATGAGGATGAAAGAAACCAAGAGGTGATTTTTCCCTTCTTGACGGTAAATGACATGCTTTCTACGTTCCCGCCAAACCCGAAGCGGTATGTCATCGACTTTCATCCTCGTGATCTTGTTGAATCTTCGAAATACAAGGCGCCATTTGCAATCGTAAAGAAAGCAGTCTTGCCAGACCGTCTGAAAGCAGCCGAGAAGGAGGAAGTTCGAAATAACAAGGTGTTGAAACAGAACCCAGAAGCAAAAGTAAATCTGCACCACGCCAATTTTCTGAAGCAATGGTGGCTTCTTAGCTGGGCCAGGGGCGAGATGGTAGAGAAGATAAAGATTCTTTCCCGTTATATCGTGTGTGGGCAAGTCACCAAGCGCCCAATTTTTGAGTTTGTCTCACCCAGTATCCGGCCCAATGCCGCGTGCATGGTTTTCCCCTTTGAGGATGATTATTCCTTTGGTGTCCTGCAGTCAGCCATACACTGGGACTGGTTTATCGAAAGGTGTTCCACGCTCACGGAGCGCTTCCGCTATACCTCCGATACCGTATTCGACACGTTCCCGTGGCCTCAGTCGCCAGCATTCAGTGATGTCATAGGAGTGGCCGAAGCTTCACGGGCACTTCGCGAGGTCAGAAGAAACCTGATGGTGCAGGCAAACCTAAGCTTCCGGAAGCTGTATCGTTTGATCGAGCTACCAGGCGAGAATCCGCTCAAAAGTGCTCAGCATGAACTTGATTCCGCCGTTCGTTCGGCTTATCAGATGTCGCCTACACAGGACATCCTCTCTTTTCTCTTGGACCTCAACAAGAAACTAGCGGCGCACGAGGAGAGTGGCTCTTCGGTACAGGCACCCGGAATACCATTAGGGTTCCATAATCCAGAAAAACTGATGTCCAAGGACCGCATGACTATGCTTGACCTGAAACCCCACGCAGTTTGAGCACGCCGCTAGCAGAACGGGAGCACTCCAAAAATTCCAGCGGAGGGAGACGGCGCCATTGCGCTGGTGGGTGGGTCAAGATTTGGTTGTTTGAAAAACATTCCTCAATACCCGATGCACTGATCTATTGCCTCTGCTATCAACTCCCCGCATGACTCCGCTGCCAGTGCCTCGAACCTCAACCTTCCCATTTCACTTTTGCCGATCCGAGGCCCGAGTCTCGACATCCGGGCCTCAAAACTACCCATCGGACGCCCCTCGAAACACCCGCGATAGGCCCGTTTCCTGCCGTTTCTAGGCCCCATAAGGTCTCGGATGGCCATCCGGCCCCGCCTTATGGGTTCAAAAAGGGCATGGGAAATCCTTCCCTAACTCGTTGAATCCACGGAGGTCTTTTTCCTGTGCTTTCGGTTCATTAAGGCATACCTTTTTATATAGACGTATATCAATATTCGAATTGACGTACGTCAATCTATTCACCAGGAGAGAAAACACCATGGCAAACTCAAAGAAACCCGTCACCGTCCACCCTAATGCGAACGTCTACTCCCTATCCGCCGACGCCAAGAAGTCGGCGCCGAAAAACATCAAGGCGAACACCCACAAAGGCGCCTGCCTGCTCGCGCTCCGTAAACTCGGCTCCGCGCCCTTCGCGGCGATCCTCGCCGAGGTCCAGAAACAAAAGACCATCAAGACGGATATGGATATCACCAAGGCGGTGCGGTGGATGTTATTCGACATGGTGCGTCGTGGCCTGGTGGTCGTGAAATGACCACCGATCCCAAACGCATCGCCCTCTATGCCCGAGTGTCCGATCCGCGCGATGGTCGCCAGCATCCCGAGCTGCAACTCGGGGAGCTGCGCGACTACGCCGCGCAGAGAAGATGGCCCGTGTTATGTGAATACGTAGACCGCATTACGGGGTCAAAAGATTCGCGGCCCCAGTTAAATCGAATGATGTTCGACGCGCGGCATCGGAGGTTTGACCTCGTTCTTGTTTGGAAGCTCGACCGGCTTGGGCGTTCACTTCGTCACCTGGTGAACACCCTCGCCGAGTTCGAGGCCCTGGGCATCGCGCTCGTCAGCATGCGCGAGAGTCTCGACCCCACAACGCCGATGGGCAAGGCAATGTTCGGAATGATCGGAGTGATGGCGGAGTTCGAGCGGGGATTAATCTCCGAGCGAGTCACCGCCGGGATGCGGCATGCGAAGTCAAAGGGCATTCACGTCGGAAGGCCACGCGTCGAGGTGAGTACGGCGAAGATCAAGACGATGCGCGAGTCGGGCGTCGCCTGGAGAGATATCGCCAGAGAGCTGAACGTCAGCGTCGGAACTTTATATAACGCGCTTCGGTAGTGAGACCCGAGGCCCGAGAGGGGTAATTCGAGCCTCGGGAGCTTAAAAGTCTTTTAGTTCATTCGAACTTCTAGCTACGCCTAACCGGCGAGACGCTGTATAAACAAGTACGCTGGCAGGTTCGGAAAGGAACGAAGCGAATGGAATTTTTTGGAGTTCTTCTGTGGCTGGTTGCACTCGGCCTTGGTATCGGATTTTTCGTTGCGCAGTTGCAATTGTTCAGCATTGCCGAGTCACTCCGCAAGATTCTTGTAGAAATACAACGAGAACGTCGGTCCGGTCGAACCGCGGAAAGATTCTCGACGGACCGTGACAGCGGCCCAACCGCGTTCTAGCGGGCCTTGGGTTTCGGGTCTTGTGCCTCGGGAATCGTGACAGAATCCAGCCGGCTGAAATCTGGTTTCCAATCCTTCACATCTTCGTAGAGTCGTCGCATCGCCGCTCGGGCGTTGTGCAGTGGACCGCCGTCGAAGGTTAACTGCCCACTCAGGCGCTTGATGATCGCCTCAATCGCAATCTTCTTCCAGCGCCTTATCTGACGTTCGGGAATGTTGTACTCGCGGGACAAGTTCACGGCGCGCTCGCCACGCAGATGTCGGAGCGTGATTTCCAGACGCTGATTTGTCGGATATCTGAACATAAATTCAGGTCAGTGCGATTTCAGTTCACCTTATTGTCAGGGCGCGCACGCCGCGAGACTCCCCGCTGGGGTTAAGGGCCGGTTCTAGTCTATCGGAGACGTCCAGCCTGCTAGCTAGAAAGAATTTCCTCTCCCGACCACTCTTTTTTTGGCAATGACTGGGTAAGTTATAGATAAAATAGCCGCTTAGCCGTGCCAACAGCGCCCCGAAATGGCACGCGTAAGTCCTTTATTTTCTGTTGGCACGCGTAAGTCTTTTATCTTCTATAAACTACCCAGTGATTGCCAAAAAAAGAGTGGTCGTCGAAAACCCGAAGCCCGAGTCGCGACACTCCGTCCGATTCGCTTTTTTCCACAAGATTCTACTTTCGAGATTTTCTTCCTTTCCTTACGTCTCAGTACGCTTCCCTACCTCGACTAACTCCGCTAACCCCTTTAGTTGCAGTCAACTGGACATCATAGGTGAGGCGCTCTACTATTTATTAGCTCGCTTCGGAATTTAGAAAACGATGGGTGCCAGCTATGACTAAGAACCAGAAATTCGCCTCTACCCGCCGAGCCATGCACATCAGCCAAGGCCGGATTGCGAGGCACGCGGGGATGAGCCAGACATTGGTCTCACAGTTTGAGATCGGTAACGTCTCGCTGCGTCCGGAGCAAGTAACTGCCTTGGAAGACGCACTACGCCGGGTGCTGTCGCAGTCGGCCAGAGACGCCGAGCGCGTCGCACAGACTTTGTAACTAGGGTCTTTTTTTTGGCCGACCTCTAAACCTGCTCCTTAGCGGAAAGAGGTCGGCGGCGAACCTTCGCCGGGTCGGTTGACCAATATGAAGGCGCCAAAGGAAAAGGCCCGGTGGGCGCCGAATCCCGCCGAGCCTAGAAAAGAAGGTGACGAAAAATTCTACCGCTACTACCTCCGCAAAGTCCACACTTGAAATAAAACCCGATGGAACCTACGACAATATGGCTTGGGCTCTCGCCTACGCGAGCGCAGGGCTCGCGGTCTTCCCGCTGTACACGCCGGTTGATGGCGTCTGCGACTGCAAGGATGGAAAGGGATGCAGCAATTCCGGCAAGCATCCCCGGAATGCACACGGCGTAAGTGAAGCAACCACCGATCCGAAACAGATTGCGGAATGGTGGACGCGCTGGCCCACCGCAAACATCGGCGGGAGTACCACCGGGCTCGAATCCCGAGACACAAATTTCTTCACCACAGTTATTGATATTGATCCGCGTCACGGTGGCGATAAAACCTATCTAGAACTGATCGACAAGGTCGGACCACCACCGCTCTCCCCCGTCATCGCTCGCACCGGTAATGGACAACATGGATGGTTCCGGGTAAACGTGGCCCGCGGCGGAGCCACCAACACGCTGGGCACCGGAATCGATACTCGCGCCAAGGGAAACTATGTGGTGCTGCCGCCGTCGCGACACTTCAACGGCAGCATCTATACTTGGTTGGACGAGCAAGATTCTCCGATCGACGCCCTCCCCGACTTTACTCAAATTCCAAACGCCGACGAGTGGTTGGCACGGGCGCGCGCCCATGCCGTAAGGACGGAAGCAAGAAACGATGCCGGGCCGAAACCCCTTGACGATGGGGAGGGCCGCAACACGATGTTGTTCGCTCACCTCGACCGTTATTGCCGAGATGAGAAACAGGGGCGCATCACTAAGAAAATGTTGCGGGCGATGGCGCAGGCGTGGGATGCCGAGAATTGCAAAACGTCACTGGGCGAGAAGGAATTAGGTAAGATCGCCGACAGCGTTTTCAAACGTTACCAAGATCGCCGCGACGGAAAGAAAGTTGTTGCGCCCTCAAAGCCATCACTAATCTGGATGGACACGGTGACACCCCGAAAGCTTAAGTATCTGATCTATCCCTACCTCCCCATGGGCGTGCTGTCGCTCATGGGTGGTGATGCGGGCGAAGGAAAGTCCTACATCACGATGGATTGGGTGGCCTCGGTAACGAGAGGGCGTGTACCCATGTCCACCACCGGCGAGTTGTTAGAAGAAGATGGACGACCGGCGAATGTGCTCATGATGGGCACCGAGGACTCCTTACCCTGCACGGTCTATCCGCGGTTGGAGGCGGCCGGGGCGGATGTCTCCAAGGTTGCCTATCTCCAAGGTGTGTCCACTGTAACCGACGACGGAGAGAAGGTCCTCGATATTTCCCTGTGTGACATCGACATCATCGAGAAAACCATAGAAGAGGTAAAACCTCTTCTCATTGTCATTGATCCCATCACCGACTTTCTAGGCGGGCAAACCGATATGCACCGCGCCAATGAAGTCGGGCCGGTACTGAAGCGCATGGGCGATCTTGCGAGTAAGTACAACTGCGTGATTCTCCTGATCGCCCATTTGTCGAAGGGTGAACAGGCCCGGCCCATGCTCAAAGTGCTGGGAAGCATTGCATTTGTGACCAAGGTTCGGTCACAGATGCTCGCGGGCCACGGACCAGACGATCCCAACCACCACGCCCTGATTCTCACCAAGGCAAACAACGCGCCCATCGGCACCAGCACCGGATACCGCATCGAGGTCATTAATCCCAATGCCCCGAAAGAGGATCACATCTGCCGGATCGTATGGACGGGACCCTCGCCGCTGAAGGCCGAGGATTTGGTCGCGCCGCAACCTGCGAAGCGCCGGGAGTCGCTTCAGGATCAGGCACAGAACTTCCTGATGGAGCAGCTGTCGAACGGACCTCGCCCCGCCCTGGAAGTCGAACAAGCGGCAATGCAGAAAGGCATCGCCGAACGAACCCTCACGCGTGCTCGCTGCCAGTTGGGTATCACATCGAAACCCGCCGGATTCGGCAGAGGGCGCATTCTCAGTTTGGGCTTGGATCCACCGGTCGGAGAGCAATCAGAGTGTGACATAGAGAAACCGAATGTTGTGTGAATTTTGAGGCGAGTTTTTTGTGGTTGCGTTCTCGACGCGCTCGCCTCACAATTCGTTAAACTATGGAAGCTAAGGATGCGATTAAGGCGATTTCAGTTAGACAACTCCTGCTCGCACCGATCTACCTGTTGCACGAACTCTACGCGGCGTTAATTCCGGGCGTAATTTTTCTCTTTCTATTCCTTCTGAAGCGCAGTCATTTCGTTGCCTCCGTGGTATCCGCGACCACGATGCTCGGATATAAAACTCGGCTAGTACTCCTGACGCTCATCGCGTTCGTAATCGGCAAGGTCTTGCTTTCGGTCGTTTCCCTTGGGTGCCGATGGCTGGCGGCCATCTTGCGATGGCCAGTAACGCTAATAAAACGATGGCAGAAGTCTCTGCCAGTCACGCCCGAGGAGAAGTTGACGGACCCGGATCAGGAGCGTAGATACTTGCTCATCGGGGTCTTTAAGGGAATTATTCTTGCAAAGGACGGATCGGATTTCGACCCGCACGAACGCCAACGCGCGACTGCAGGATTTCTGTTGAATCTGGGCTTGGTACTGCTAATAGCAGGCTGTTATCCCGGAGATGGGTTACGGGGATTCGAACTCGCCGGTGGGGTGATGTGTATGATCACCGGCCTGGGACAAAGTAGAGAGCTGCATTTAATTTATTCTCACGCCTTCGGGGTTGGTTTGGGTAATTTTCTTTCTCAGCAATCTGGGAAGGGAAGAATCGAACCGACGGAATTGTTGGAAACGGCCCTGTCGTGGTTTGATCCAGATTTTGTCCCGTGCAAGGTTAAAACAAGCGAAGCGCAGCCGACGCTCGATACTGAGATTCAGAAATCCTGAGGGATAACTCCTAAATATATGGCGGAATCCGGCCCGACAAAAGAACTGCTCGATAGAACCTACGGCGAAGGTCTCGGATATTACTACTTCAATACTCATAGCCAAGTAAGGCTGCATCAGAGCGCGTTCTACGAGAGGGTCGCCCTACTCGACGGCGGTACCGTGGCTCTCATCATCACGGCGGTGATGGATAAAGTGCATGGGCAAATCCGGCATCCGATTGCACTCAAGCTAGGACTTGTGTGCCTGATTCTTGCAATGTTGTCTTTATTCGCACGGAATTTCTGTTGGACGCACTACGAGGCCAAGGTTATGGAGATGAAATTCACGAACAAGGCCCTTTTTCCCGCACTCACGGAGATCGAAGAGGTCGCCTACCCTCAGAAGCTATTTGGGACTTTCGGTTTGCTTCTCACGGTCGTGGGAATGTTCATTCTATTGTTCGTCGCTGCGACTTTGTTCTAATCGACCCGAGGGCCAGAAACTCGGGTATCCCCCAATTCTCGGCAATGAAACGCTACAATCCAATGGTAGCTGAAGCGTCGCACAAGCTCTCGTGAATCTGCTCTTGACATGTAGCACGACGCCTGAGTTCAGCCGCGAAGCTCTGGAGCTGTGGAATAAGTTCTGCATTGCTGACTGGATGCCAGGCGCTGAAGTCGTTCGCTATTTGTTGTTCGCTCCTTCGTCCGAATTTGCGTCGATCGACGCGATCGTATTCATGGAACCGAACATGTCCGTAGGACTCATAGACGGGCCGGATTGGAACCTCACTCCTCTTTCTGAGGTGACAACATGGGAGGCACACTGGCTCAATGCCGACATCTCGGAGCAAATTCGCAACCTCCCTGAAACATGCGCGATGCGGGACGGGCGCAAATGGAAAAGAATTCCTCACATTGTCTTGACCAGGCATGGGCATAGGCATGAGGCCTACGACGGACTAGACGTGGAATTTGTCGTAGACGTAACCCAACGAATGCTTTTCCAAGGGTACGCCACCCCGGTGACCTGGAACAGAATTGAACAAATCATCAATCAATACCACCGGCGTGCGATGGCTGAGTACGAAAGAGTCGGATTTTTGGTGACGGTCGATCACGGGCTCTATCGCGTCAGGCGGGCATTTCACAAAAGGGATTCAAAAGAGAGTGAGTTTTACTTTGGCGGAAAGGATCGGCGGCGGTTTTACGGATTTGTGACGATTGGGCGCGAACAGTACGGAGCCGACTACCAAGCATTGCTGTTCGAAGAGCTGCTCAACGATCCCAAAGCTGGGGAACGACAGTTCCACCATTTTTTCGAGGAGCACTCAGACTTCTTGGCTGAGGCAATGATGGGCATTCCAGTCTCCCATCAACCATATTTCGCAACCAACAAGCAGACACCAGATTTCGCAATCTCTCCTGTTCTTCCGCGCGATTCCGGCGAGTGGGTAAAACTGTTGGAGCTGAAGGGTCCCGAGGCAGACCTATTGGCGAGTAAGAGGTATTTACATCGGGGTCCGGCGCACGCCTTGACACAAGCCTTGGCTCAGGTCAGTGACTACGCAGATAGCCTACGAGAACCTCTTAATCTAAAGAATATTGAGAAGGCGCTCGGATACATTCCGACATCGGCACAGAGGGCTGTGCTGATTGGACGAACTCCGCCCCCCGAAGATGCCAATCTCTGGCAGAAAAGAAAAGCCGAGTACCCTTCGGTCCGAATAATAACCTACGACGAAGTGTTGCAGGAGAATCGAGAACGCCTCGGTCGTCGCCGGGGTCGCGGGTAATGTCACTTTTTTGAGAGAATAATATTGGTAGGCCGTTTCGGGTGTGCCAATAGTGTGCCACTCGAATCGCCGGAACGGATTCGTCTCCGTACTCTTCCCTATCGTTTAAAGCGCCGGACTGAAGTGTAGGGAACATCGATGAACATTGGGGATTGTTCGCTTCGATGCTATTCGATATGCCTCGGTACATCGAGATGCTCGGCGACGTCCAAAAGGTTTAGAAAACCGGTGCTCTATCCAATTGAGCTACGCGCCCCTTAGAAAAATTTATCACATGCCTTGGGTGGAGTATCATGCGGTGTCGCGTTGACTTCGGCTTCTCCATCCCGGCTGGCTTATATCGACTGGATGCGCGGTTTGGCCTGCGTCCTGATGTTTCAGACCCATTGTTACGACTCCTGGCTCACTCCCAGCCTGCGCCAAAGCAAATTCTTCATGTACTCGCAACTTGGCGGCACATTCCCCGCTCCTTTATTTTTATTTCTTGCAGGAATCTCGTTTGCTCTCGTCACAGAGAAACTGTGGAGCAAAAATCTTGCCCCCGCACAAATCGCCCATACCACCATCCGTCGCGGCGCGGAAATCTTCGCCTTCGGCCTGCTCTTTCGCCTGCAGGAATACGTCGTCGCCTGGGGCTGGGCGCCGTTCAGCGATCTGTTGCGCGTGGATATCCTCAACACCATCGGCCTCTCCATGATGCTGATGGGCGTTCTGTGCTGGTTCGTCTTATCGATCAGAGGAGGTCCGCAAGCAAAGTCCGCATTGATCCTTTCCGCCGCTGGATCCGCCCTGCTGATCTCTCTCCTCACGCCGCTCATCTGGACTACCTGGCGCCCGCGCTGGCTACCGTGGCCGTTGGAATCCTATATCGACGGCGTTCATAATTTGGGTTCGCCGCAGGCCTGGTTGTTCCCTATTTTTCCCTGGACAGCTTTCGCCTTCGCCGGCTTGGCCGTCGGATTTATCCTGCAGTATCAGCGTCGTAAAAACCGCGAAACTCAAACGTTCTTTGCAGCGGGTGCGGCAGGCTTAATTTTGATTGCCGGCAGCCGCTGGCTTGATGCCCAGCCGCGGCAGCTTTATCTCGTCTACGATTACTGGCATACCAGCCCGGATTTTTTCCTGCTTCGAATCGGCATGTTGTTGATCATTCTCTCCGCCTGCTACGCGTGGTGCCGCTGGGGCGCTGCACAGTGGGGTTTCAGCCCTTTGATTCAACTGGGCCAAGCCTCGCTCCTGGTTTATTGGGTACACATTGAATTCGTCTACGGTCGAGTTTCCATCCTGCCCAAACATAGCACCAGCATTCGCACCGCATCTGCGGGACTACTCCTCATTTTTCTGGCAATGCTCGGCCTCGCATTCCTGCGGACAAGATGGAAAGGCCACGGCGCTGAGATTCTGGCTTGGTTTCGAAGTCCAGCCCGCGCCAATTGAATGCGGGGGTCACTGGCACTCTTACCCGCGAGCTTTTGTGCAAGCGGCCCGGCGGGCAGAAGTACTCGCGCCATACGATTTATTGAAATTGCTTGGCGAACTCCACCACTTCCCGTTCCGCCCAGCGCCCGTCATAAGTGGAAAGTCCTTCGCGATCTCCGACAAACGCGCAGTGTCCACCGTCTGCGGTCTCGCGATAAGTAATGCTGTGATTGGACACCAGCTTCTGCCGCGTCTCCGGCAATATGCGAACGAACGGATCGTTGGCCGCATGGATCACCAGCGCAGGACGCGCGATCCGCTCCACAACATTCGCGGCAGCAGCGCGAGCGTAGTAATCATCGGCTCCCGTAAAACCGCAGTAGTACGCCGTTATGCGATCATCGAACTCGCGCAGGCTCTTGATCCCGCGCAGGCGCGATGCATCAAACACTTCGGGAAACAATCGCGCCTTGCGCCGAAACCTGCGGAATAATTGCAGCAGAAAATAATATTCGTAAATGCGGTTGGCTGGCTCGTGCAGCGCATCGGCGCCCGCGGCCAGATTCACCGCCGGACACACTGCCGCCACACCACGGAATTCCGCGGGCGCGTTACTTCCCCACTCCCCGGCCAATTTCAAAACCAGATTCCCGCCCATGGAAAATCCAATGAGCACAAAGCCTCGAACTCCGTCGCGCTCCACAACATTTCGCGCCACCGCCGCAACATCCCCGGATCGACTGGAGTTATAAAGCGTGGGTGCGCAATGATCCATCCCACCGCAATTGCGCTGGTTCATGCGTATCACATTCATGCCCGCGGCCAGTCCGTTGCGCGCAATCCCCAACATGTATTGCGATTCGCTAGATCCCTCCAGCCCGTGCACCACAATCAAAGTCAACGCGCGGCTCCGTTCTTTCTGCCAGTGACAGTGGCACAAAACGGGGATTCCGGGTTCCACCTCAATCAATCGCTGTTCGGCCTCGGGCAAATCGATTCGGCGCGAAAGAAAAAATGCAGCCAGAGTCTGCACATGGCCGCCCTGCAGCCACGAGCGCGGCCGAAACTGCGTGCAAATAAAGGGTGGCTTCTCCGTCAGATTGGCCTCGATGGTAGTTCGTGCATTCAAAGTTTGTGCATTCAAAGTTCGTGCCGTCGAAGGTTGCGCAGACGAAAACGAAACATCAGATGATTGTCATCCTGACCGAGCGCGCCTCAGGCGCGACGAAAGGATCTCGCGTGTCACAACTCTCACCCCGGCCGAACCGCCTTACCTGCGCCCAGTTTGCGAACTTCCCGCAAAACGATTCTAATAGGTTCAGTCCGCTGCATAGGAGTGATTCCACATGCCGATTTTTGAATATGTCTGTCAGGAATGTCAGCACGAGTTTGAAGCTCTGGTATTTGGCCGCGACAAAGCCAAGTGCCCCAAATGCCAAAGCAAGAAGTTGAGCCCGCAGCTCAGTGTATTCGCCGTCTCCGCGAAAGGCTCCAGCAGCGCGTCCGCTCCCCGCGGCGCTTGCGGTTCCTGCGGCGATCCTCGCGGCTCCGGCGCCTGCTCTCTCGGCGACATGGATTAACGGATTAATGGATTAGCGAATGAAAGGATTAACTGACCGCGCCAGAATCTATTAGCCCCACTCTCCCGGCAAACTTTAGAGACACCTCCGCAGGTAACTGTGGTTACCTTTGTTTGCCCATCTTCACCGCCTACCATCCCTTGAACTCGCTTCGAGCCGAGGAGAGTCGAAATGGACAGGCGCCGACAGTCGCGTATCTACGTTGACCTTCCCGTTCAAATCTGGGGCATGGATACATTTTCGCGCCCCTTCACTCAGCCCGCCAGCCTGCGCAACATCAGTGGCCGTGGTGCAACGTTGCAATGTGTCGATGCGAGACTCAAGCCCGGAGACGTGGTTGATGTGCTCTACCAGGGCACGAAAGCTCAATTCCGCATCGTGTGGTGCGGCAAGCCTGGCACCGAAATGGCCGGCGAAGTTGGGGTTGAAAACCTTTCCACCGATGTCAAACTTTGGGATGTCGATCCGCTCCGCTGCGCTGCTGCCGCGGGCCAGGGATAACATTTCTAAAGTGGTCTCGTGAGCGGTAATGAGCAACTGCCCAAGTCCCTTCGCGAACCTTAGTGTCCTTGGTCGTTAATCGACTCTCAAATTACCTTCCGCTTCCATTCCCGCGTTAAACTCCCAAAGATGCAAGTAAAGATTCTTGGCTCCGCCGCCGGCGGCGCTTTTCCCCAATGGAACTGCGCCTGCCACAATTGCCGGGCGGTGAGAGCCGGCACATTCCACGGCAAGCCGCGCACCCAAACGCAGCTCGCGCTAACCGAAGACGGCAGCACATGGTTTCTGCTGGGCGCATCTCCGGACCTGCGCGCTCAGATCGAAGCGACGCCCGAATTGCATCCCCAACAAGGCATGCGGCACTCCCCAATCGCCGGCGTGGCCCTCGCAAATGCTGACCTCGATCACGTCCTTGGACTCCTCCTGATGCGCGAACTCCAACCCCTGCGCATTCACGCCACCAGCTCCGTCCGCCGCATACTACGCGAGGATAATTCCATGTTCGGCATGCTGAGCCGAGTTCCGGATCAAACCGTGTGGACAGATTTTCAACCCGGAAAAGAGTTTTCCTTGCGCGACTCTCACGGCGAGGACTCCCGTCTCCTCTGCCGCGCGTGGTCGCTGGCTACTCACTATCCGGCGTACGTCACTGCGCATCGACAATCGCAACTATCCCCGGGAGAAGCTTCTCTCGGCTTCTTCTTCACGAATTCGAAATCCGGAGCTCGCTTGGCATATATGCCCGCCGTCCCTAAAGTGGATGACGCTCTACTCGCGGAACTTGATGCCTGCGATCTCCTGCTTTTCGACGGCACCTTCTGGAGCAACGACGAACTCATTCGTCTGGAAAGCGGCGGACAAACCGCTCGACAAATGGGCCACGTGCCCGTCGAAGAAACGCTGGTTAAGTTGGCGGGAGTGCGCCGTCCGCGTAAAATATTCCTACACATCAACAACACCAATCCCATGCTGGATGAGGCAAGTCCTCAATATCGCCAGGTGCGGGGCGCCGGTTGGGAGATCGCGGAGGATGGATGGCAGTTCAACCTGTAGAAACCGACACCACAACGCAAGCCCGCCCCTTGCTTTCGCTCGAAGAGTTGCGCGCACAGTTACGAGCCACGGGCGAAGAGCGCTACCATCACAAACATCCTTTTCATCTGTTGATGCACGAAGGCAAACTCAGCCGGGGACAACTACAGGCCTGGGCCCTGAACCGTTACTACTATCAGAGTAGTATTCCGATCAAAGATTCAATCATCCTCTCGCGCGGCCCCGACCCGGTATTCCGCCGCGCCTGGCGCAAGCGCGTGGTCGATCACGATGGCGACGCCACCAGCGAGGGCGGCATCAAGCGCTGGATAAAGTTGGCCGAAGCTACGGGTCTCGACCCCGCTCAAGTACGCGCCGGAAAAGGTATTCTTCCCGCCACGCGTTACGCGGTCAATGAATATCTCAACATCGTTCGCAGCCGTTCTCTGCTGGAAGCCGTGGCATCGTCACTCACTGAATTGTTTTCCACCAAGCTCATCACCCTTCGAGTGGAAAAACTGCGTGAGTATTATCCCTGGCTCGCCGGAGGTCTTGACTATTTCGAAGCGAGACTTTTTCAGGCGCCTGAAGATTCACAATTCGCCCTGAATTATGTATTCGATAATGCAAAGACCCGCGCCGATCAGGAGTTGGCAATTCAAGCCCTGCGTGACAAGTGCGACATTTTGTGGGCGCAGCTCGACGCGCTCTACTTCGCATACGTCGAGCCCGGATGGCCTCCGCCAGGCGCATTCCAAATCGAGGCAAGCTTGAGATGAATCAAAATTCAGAAACAATAAGCTTTGTCATTCCGAGTGCAGCATTGCGATTAGTTTTGTCAATCGCGATGCGAAGTCGAGGAACCTGCTTTTCTCGCGGCATACAGCGGCTGAAGGGCCGACATTAGCATGCCCCCTCCCTCCGACACCAGCCAGCCACGATTAGCCACCGGATGCCGCTGGGGCGGAGACTCGAAACCCGGCGTCGAAGAACGCATGGTCCTGTTCCCCGAAGGTGCAATCAAACTTCAAGGCACAGGCCGGCAAATCCTGGAGCGTTGCGACGGCCAACGCACCTTCGCCGAAATCATCAAAGAACTACAAGCTCAGTTCCCCGTCGCCGATCCCGACAAGATTCGCGCCGATATCACCCAGTTCCTCGAGCAACTACGCCAAAAGCGGATCGTCGATTACTGATCGAATGACGCGCGAGAATTCTTAATGATTTCGAACCCTCTAGCCCTCATCGCCGAGCTCACGCACCGCTGCCCGTTGCACTGTGTCTATTGCTCGAATCCGCTGGAGCTCGCCCAAGTAGGTTCGGAACTTTCCACAGCAGAATGGGTCGACATTTTCCAGCAGTCCGCGAAGCTCGGAATGTTGCACGCCCACTTCACCGGAGGCGAACCGCTAGCCCGCCCCGATCTCATCGAACTCGTCGCCGGAGCGCGCGCCGCCGGGCTCTACACCAATCTCATTACATCCGGCATCGGTCTTGGGGAATCGCGCCTGCAAGCGTTAGTCGATGCCGGACTGGATCACATTCAAATCAGTTTTCAAGATTCCCGCGAGGGCGTGGCCAACTGGATCGCCGGAGCAAAAGCTCACGCCCACAAGATTGAATTATCGCGGCTGGTCCGCCGCCACAAAATCGCCTTCACCGTGAATCTTGTCATCCATCGCCAAAACATCGATCACCTGGAAGAGATGATCTCGTTCATCGAGAAACTCGCCCCCGACCGCATGGAGATTGCCCACACGCAATACTATGGCTGGGCACTAAAGAACCGGGCCGCGCTACTACCTACGCGAGAACAACTGGAAAAAGCTGTCGAAGCCGTTTCTGCAGCCGAAAAGCGCCTCGCCGGACGCATCCGCATCGATTTCGTTGTCCCCGATTACTACGCTCGTTTTCCCAAAGCATGCATGGGGGGCTGGGGACGCAGATTGATGCTCATCAATCCCTCAGGAAAAGTTCTTCCCTGTCACGCCGCGGAAGTAATTCCTGGCCTCACCTTCGAAAATGTTCGTGAACAAACACTGGAACGCATCTGGCGGGATTCTTCGTCATTCCAGCGTTTTCGCGGCGAAGAATGGATGCCCGAACCATGCCGCAGCTGCGATCGCCGCACCGAGGATTTCGGGGGATGCCGCTGCCAGGCCCTGCTGCTTGTCGGCGATGCCACGGCAACCGATCCCGTCTGCTCCCTGGCTCCCGCGCATCACATCGTCGAGTCCGCGCTCGCCGAAGCGAATTCCAGCGCCGCCGTCTCCAAGCCTGTTCCGGCTTCCTCATTCGTGCAGTTACAGCAGCGCACCAGCGAACTCTGGAGTTACCGCACGAATCCGGAATAAGCACGCTTGCGCCACTCCGCGCTCGTCACCAGCGCACACCAAGCGTAATCGGCCGAACATCGGTTGTCGTGCCGTTCCCTGACCCGTGCATCAGGCGGAATTCCGCATAGATTTCAACCCCGCTGGGCGTCTTGCGCGTGATACCCGCCCCCACGTCGTAGCCGAAGTGGTTTTGGTCGGAAGTGGTAAAACTTCCACTCACCGGAATGCTCGCGGCCGCGCAACCAGTCCACCATATAAAGAATGGAGTGCAGAACGAACCCGGAACAGTTGTGTTGGAACTGAGCGTTCCCCAGCGATGATAATAGCCGCCACCAAACAGAATATAACCGCCCCAATCCTTGGTCACCGGAATATTAATGACCGGGCCCACGTTTAGCGCGAAAAGATAACTCGACGCGCTTCCCGCCTGGGCCAGAGTGAGAGAAGACTGGCGCAGCGGCAAGTCGGCAAAAATAGCATCTGCGCGCAGTCCCAAATACTTGCTCGCATTCCGCGCCACACCGCCCGCGACCAGCGGACCTCCGCCCCTCACGAACGTCTTCGTGGTACCGCTATCAACGTTGGCGCCGAGGCCCACGTTATATTCCCAGTTCTTAAAGTTTTTGGGCTTCTTGCGGCGTGAGATCGACTCTTCCTCCGTGACTTCCTGATCCGCGGAAGATTGCGTGGCAGATGGCTGCTGCGTTGCAGGTTGTTGCGGCGCCGGAGTTGCTGGAGGTTCACCCGTGACCGGCGCTTGCGCCAACCCGTGCCCCGCTAACAAAACTGTCAAGATCAGAAGCCTCAGCGCAGTCGCCATCGCGAACTTTCCTATCATCCATTCTCCTCCCCGAACCGGGCGTAGTGGCGGACCGCAGCGCTCGGCATCAAGAGGCGAGAGGCGCCGTTGCTAAATGGTTCCGCTTGTGTGATTCCTCGCAGTAAGACGTTTCCTTGTTTGCGGCGGGATCGCATTATATTACCAACTTTGATGCTGCCTCTGCCCGCCAAGCCGCCTGCGCCCACTCCATGTCATCCCGAGCAACCGTTTTTGCGCAACGAGGGATCCATGCGAAACACGCGATCTGTCGCTTTTTACGACACAATACCCGCGGGTTCGGCTCGCTATCCTTACACCACTTGTTCCAAACGTATGGTAAAACTGAGTCTCCGCTTTTCGAGAGCAGCCTTGCCAAAAACTTCGCCAGACGGTCCGGCAATCTCATCCTCCCCTCCCGGAGATCGTTTCCCCACGCGTCGAGTTGCCCTCGTAGGTTTCGGGAACGTGGGCCGCGCCGTAGCTAAAATTCTCTGCGAGCGCAAGAATAGTGATGGATTGCTCCGCCTCACCCATATCTGTAATCGCAATGTCGAAAGCAAGAAACAACCGTGGGTTCCAGGCGACGTAATCTGGACCGAAGACTTTCGTACAATTCTCAACTCCGATGTCGACATTGTCATCGAACTGATCGGCGGCCTGCACGCAGCCGAGGAATTAGTAAGAAGTGCACTGAACGCAGGCAAATCGGTGGTCACCGCCAACAAGCAACTCATCGCCCGTCGCGGTCCGGAGTTGCTCCAACTCGCAAGCGAGAATGGTTGCCGTCTTGAATTCGGCGCGTCCGTCGCCGGTGGCGTTCCCGTTCTCCCCGCGCTGCATACCGGACTCTGCGGAGATCTCCTGCACGGCATCGCAGGAATTCTCAACGGCACCTGCAACTACATTCTCAGCCGCATCGAGAACGACCGCATCCCTTTCAGCGAGGCCCTCGAAGAAGCCCAGGCGCGCGGCTATGCCGAGGCCGACGCCAGCGAAGATCTTGACGGCGGCGATGCCCGCGCCAAACTCTCTATCCTCGCCCTTGCCGGACTGCAGGTTCGTGTTTCTCCCGAGGACATTCGCGCCCGCACCATCCGCACGATCGAAGCGGTGGATTTCGATTACTCCGCAGAGCTGGGCTGCACCATCCGGCAGATCTCGCGCGCCGATTTGAAAGACACCACACTGTTCGCCGAGGTCGGTCCCAGCCTGGTTCCCACATCGTCGCCCTTCGGACGCGTGCAGAAGAATCTGAATCTGGTTTTAACTTCCGGGAAATATGGTGGCGATGTAGCTTTTCTGGGCGCGGGCGCGGGAGGAGATCCCACCGCCGTTGCCGTAGTCTCAGACCTGATGTTTATAGCGCAGAGTCCTTCGGCTGGCGCGCGTCCGCGCCATCCGCTGAATCTCGCGTCTCCAAAAATCAGTTGCGACTTCGAGACGCCCTGGTATTTGAGATTTGTGGTGAAAGATCAGCCTGGCATCATCGCGCGTCTGGCCGAGATTTTATCGGCTCACCAGTTGAACATCGACGCGGTTCTGCAAAAACCGGGCTGCGAGAAAAGCGCGCTACCCTTCGTGATCACACTGGAACCCTGCCGCGACGCGCAACTCCATCCCGCGCTCCAACAAATGTCCACGCTGCCCTTCGCACTCCGCCCTTGCCTCTGCCTGCCAATCCTGCGCTAGGAAGACAAACCAAAGAGTTCCCAGTACGCCTTGTCATCCTGAGCGAAGCGAAGGACTTCTGCAACTGGCGCTGCCGGCGGCCCCAACTTCTATCACGGTCGCATGCACCGCGATCTGCGCAGCCCGTCTTATTTCCAGAACGGATTCTTCAAACCGGCGGGCGCGAACGCGCTATCCACCTTCGTCTCAGTGCCCGTGTCATCAGAAATTTTTTCATCCAACAACCGCGAAGATGGCGCTTTCAACTCCTCCCCGGGATAGGGTGAAGATGGCGGGGTATTAAATTCGGATTTCATAGGGGAACCTCCAGGGTCTAAAGCTAATAATCTAGTTCCATTGAACCACTTCGAGCACCATCGCTGGACTGCAAAATCTCGATGCCTCCCATCGAAAAATCAACTAACAAAACGCCACCGGCTCTACCCTGTGAGCCCTGTGCCCCCTGTGTTAAAGGTTTTCGGTTTCCTTGCGCATTTCAACCGGTCCCATCAAAACTGCTACGATGTCAGTTCTTCGGAATTCATAAAAATCCTTCAAAGGGAAGACGCATGAAATATCGCAAGCTGGGCCGCACCGGATTCGAAGTCAGCGACATTGCCTATGGGCTCTGGGGCATGAGTGGTTGGAGCGGCTCCGATGACCGCCAGTCGCTCGATTCTCTGCAACTCTCGGTCGACGCTGGCTGTAATTTCTTTGACACCGCCTGGGCCTACGGCGAAGGCAAAAGCGACGCCCTTCTCGGCGAAACCATGGCCCGCAACAAAAAGCGCCTTTACGCCGCTTCGAAAATTCCTCCCGCCAATGACAAATGGCCCGCGCTCCCGGAATACAAATATCACGATGTATTTTCCCAGGATCACGTCCTGAAATACGCCGACCAGATCCGCAAGAAACTTCGCGTCGATTCCATCGACGTTCTGCAATTCCATGTGTGGGACGATAGCTGGACCGAGAATCCTGAATTTCGCTCTACCGTAGAAAAATTAAAAGACGGCGGCTGGATCCGTTCCTTCGGCCTCAGCCTGAATCGCTGGGAGCCGGAGAACGGCATCAAAGCCCTGCACACCGGGTTAGTCGACGTCGTCCAGGTGATCTACAACATCTTCGATCAGGCGCCGGAAGACAAATTATTTCCCCTGTGCCAGGAACTCAACATCGGCGTGATCGCGCGCGTGCCGCTCGACGAAGGCAGCCTCGGCGGCAAGATGACGCTCGAAACTCGGTTCCCAAAATCCGATTGGCGCTCCGGCTACTTCGGTCCGGAAAATCTCGCCAACACAATTCATCGCGTAGACGAACTAAAGAAAATCGTTCCCACCGGCATGACCCTGCCAGAAATGTCTCTGCGCTTCATCCTGTCGCACCCCGCGGTCAGCACCACAATCGTCGGCATGCGCGACCCGAAACACGTACGCCAGAACGTCGCGGCCAGTGACGCCGGCCCGCTCGACGCGAACCTGCTCGCCGAATTGAAAAAGCATCGCTGGGATCGCACCCCGCAACGCTGGTCGGATTAATCGCTATTTGATCGTGAGAACGGAATCAATGTCCCCGGTGCAAACCGAACCGGAAAGATTGACCGACGTGGCATGCGCCGGCTGGAGCGGCCGCGGACTGGGGACTTCGATTGCCACGAGTAACAAACCTTGATGAACTCCGTAACACGACATGTTGAGCCAGGGATAACCCGCCCGCAACAGCTCCTCAAACCTGACCTCATAGTCCGAGGGTGTGAGTAACTCGTCCCGGCGCACGTGATAGGTCCCGTCATCCGGGTTGACTGCATCGCGATGAACCTCGACGATGCGGACGTCCTGAGTCAACGGTTCGAGACCGACGCTCGGCAGCCAACGAAACAGTCTATCGAGATGAATAGAAAGAGCACTCATATAGGATCAACTCTCTCTCGGACAGCGCTCTTTAGGATAGCCCGCCTGTCAACCGTTTACCCTACGACCTCTGGTAGTAGCTACCGCCTCTCTCTAATCTCGAATGTAGCCTGATTCATGAAATTAAAGTTCATTCTGGCCGCCGTTTTTCTCATCATCCCGCTCGCCTTGCCTCTCCACGCCCAAAACCCGCGCGGCTCACTGCGCGGCACCGTTCAAGACGCCACCGGCGCCCGCATCGCATCAGCCAACATCATCGCGCGACTCTCCGGTTCCTCTGTACAGCGCGAAGCCACCAGCGAAGACCGCGGCGAATTCCGCATCGATGACCTTCCGCCCGGCAACTACCACGTCACCGTAAACGCAACAGGTTTCGCCGCTACGCAGGCCGAAGTCGTAATCGCCGTCGCCACCGTTCGCGACATCACCGTCACCATGACGCCATCTTCGGTGCAGCAAACGGTAAACGTTCAGTCCGAGCCGTCCTCCATCACCACACAGGTCATCGATCTCGCCAGCGCCGTTCACCAGGGCGTAGTCACAAGCAACGACCTTGAAACGCTCCCGCTGGCCGCGCGCAGTTTCGCCAACATCGCGTACCTTGTCCCCGGTACTGAACCGGTCGAACCTTCAGACCCCACCAAAGCGCGCATCACCGCCGTTTCCACCGGAGGCAGCTCCGGTCTCAACAACGAACTCTCCGTTGATGGCGGCGATAATTCCGATGACTGGATCGGTGGCTTCCTGCAAAACTTCTCGCCTGATGCCATTCAGGAATTCGCTTTTCAAACCGCTCAGGAAGATGCCGATACCGGAGGCACTACCGCCGGCTCCGTCGTGATCACCACCAAACGCGGCACCAACGAGTGGCATGGCACCGGAGCTTTCTACGAACGCGCCGCCACGCTCAACGCGCGCTTCCCTATTGAGAATCCCGCTCCTAATCCCAAGCAGCCCTTCTCGCGTCAGAATTATGTTGGTACGCTCGGCGGTCCGATCGAGCGTGACAAGCTGTGGATTTTTTCTTCGATTGAATACGTCCACGAAGACGCCAGCATCGCTTACAGCCCCGCCAGCGCCACGCAATTCAACGCGCTCGCGCAACTGGCCGCCGATGGCCTGGTTCCCGGCGTTTCCTCAATCGCCGTGCCACAGAATGTTCCGATCCCCTTCCGTGATTACATCGGAGATATCCGCTTCGACTGGTCGCAGTCTCCCAAGTCGCAATGGTTTCTGCGCACCTCCGAAGACAACTACCTCACCCACAACGCTCTGGTGCAACAAGCCACGCTTCCCTCCACCGGACTGACCACGCACAACAATTATTGGAACGCGGTCATCGGCAACACTTACACCTTCAATCCCCAGGTGGCTGGGTGCATTCGTATTCGACGTCAGCGAATTGCATCTCACCCAGGCCCGCAATTCCACTCTGGGTTATGCGCTGGCATTTCCCTTTAGCTCCACGTCACAAACCATTTCTGGATTCGAAACATTCGGCGATAATCAATTCGCCACGCCGATCACGCTTTTCCCCGACCTGCGTAATCAGGAGAAATATCAGCTCCGCTACGACGTAAGCCACGCCACCGGCGACCACGCTTTTAAATTCGGCGTCAACTTCATTCATGAACCCGTGCTCAGCGGCGCATTTCCCGGCAATGCCGAAACCCTGTATTCGTTCCCGCAAGATCCAACTTACTATGTAAGCTCAGCCGCCCTTCGGTATTTCTCGACGACCTTGCCGCTGGCGCTTCCACCACTCCCGCCCACGACGGCAGCTTCTCGCAGAACGTGCAGCGCCTCGCTCTCTACGCGCAAGATTCCTGGCGCGCCACTCCACATCTCACCGTGAATTACGGCCTGCGTTACCAGACCACTTTCGGTCTCTTCACCGCCTCCGGCCGCAGTCAAGCCGACAATCCTGCATACGTCACACTTCAAGCGCTGCAGATTCCGGTCAGCGTTCCGCACGATGATCGCGCCCAATTCGGCCCGCGCCTCGGTATCGCATATTCTCCCGGCGAAAGCGGCAAAACAGTAATCCGCGCCGGTTTTGGGATGTTCTACAACGACCTCGCGCAAAACGGATGGGCCACCGCGTTTCAGGGCGTCAACTCGACCAACGCCACAACAGGAACCTGCACCTTCGTCGCCGGTAATCCTCCATCCACTGTCGGCCCGGGTTGTGTCACGGGCGATGCTGCGGGTGGTGCGGGCAATCTGATCGACGGCCACTACCGGACTCCCTACGCCATCCACACGACCGGAGGCGTTCAGCATGCCTTCAATCAGCATTGGACGTTAGCCGCTGACTACACGCACGAACAGGGCAATCACGGTTATCGCGCCTACAGCTTCACCGGGGGCACAAATCTTTTCACGCCACTTATCCCCGTGTCCGATCCCAACTACTCCAGCGACCAAGCCAGCGTAGTTCCCGACCTCAATCTCTTTAAGTCGGACAATCGCTCGAGCTATAACTCACTTATGCTGCACTTACAGGGTAACGTATCTCGCCGCTTTAGCTTGACCGCTAACTACACGCTGTCCAAAGCAAAAACCTGGGGATGCCTCCTCGGCGAACTCTTTGATTACGTGAACGGCGTTTGCAATCCCTTGAACCCATTCGGGCCTGGAGATTATGGGCCCTCCGGCGAGGACGTCACCCATCGCTTTGTTCTCGCCGGAACACTTCACATCCCCGGCGGATTCGAGCTCACCACCATCACCCAGGCTGAAAGCGCACGCCCCTTCACCATCACCAACGCGACCAGCACTGGCCGCATTTCAGTGAACGGAGTTCCCGAGAGTCTCGACGAAGTCCGCGGCACACCTTACATCCAAGCCGATCTCCGCGTTACTCGTCCTTTCAAAATCGGCGAGCGTTGGCAGATTCTGCCCTTCGCCGAATTCTTCAATCTCTTCAACCGCAATAATCCCGGCGCGAACTACGTCACTAACATCGCTCTGCTACCCGTGCCCTCGGCGCAGGCGCAACTTGGCAACATCACAGACATCTGCATCAATGTGACGTGCACCTCCATGCAACCCATCACCAGCATCAACCAGCTTCGCGTTGCCGGCGGCGCCTTAGGCGATTTCTTTGGTCCCGGCACAACCGTAGGAATCCCATTCGCCGCCCAGTTGGGCGTGCGCGTAGTTTTCTGAAATCGGACAAATCTCGCAAACTTAGCGGCAGGTTTCTCCGCAGACATGAACTTTGGTGCAGTTGTGCTCACCCATCCGCAATGCCACAATCCAACTGCCCGAACCGTTCCGATGTCACGGAGATGCTCCACCATGAAACGCCTCGCACTCGCTTTCACCCTATGCTTTCTGCTTGTCCACAATTCAACCAGCGCTCAAACCAAACCCGCCACGACCGGCGACTCTTCCGCCATAAGCGCAACCGTGCGGAACTATATCGAGGGTTATTACACCGGCGACGCAGCGCGACTGGAGCAAACCCTCCATCCGCATTACCTCAAACACGTGATTCATGGCGACATCCCGATGAGGGAACAGACTGGTACTCAGATGTCGCAGCAAGTACGCTCTCTCGGCGAGCCTGATATTCCCCGGGCGGAGCGCACGGAACAAATCAGTGTCCTGGATATTTCCGGAGACATCGCGTCCGCCAAACTCGTCACACCACACTGGGTGGACTACATGACACTTTCAAAGTTGGACGGACAGTGGAAGATATTATCGGTCGTCCAGCGGATCGATGAGTAGCAAATCGACGACTGCAGCGACGTACGAAAGAAGGTGTTCTCGTTCGGAGTGGCTCGGATGCAATCAGACATTTACCGCACCAGCCACTCCGTCGCGGCGTGCACTTGCACGAGTAACGAGCTATAACTCACGGCCAGCGTAGCCACAACCGCCGCTGCGGCGCATAAGGAATATCGCAGCGAATATCCTGGACCGAAACTCTGCGGCTCAGTCCACGCAATCAGGCGCTCCACGCGCGCGTTCACTGACTCCGCCGGGCTGTGGACTAAAGCGGTAGTCAGCTCGCCCGCAGCGGCCAGAGGAGCCAACCTCGAAAGCTTGATCACGGCCGCAGCCAGATCCAGCGCCTCTGACGCATTCGAGACCGCCGCATCGTCGGCCGCCATTTCAGTCGCCTCGCGCCACGCACTCTCCAGTTCCGTCATCCCCGGAGACGCCACAAGCCTCAGAAGTAATTTCCTCAGATTATCTCGCCGCCGTAGGTGCACCACTTCGTGCCGCAAGGCACATCGCAATTCGCGCTCCGTAAGCACGAACTCCGCCGTATCCGATAACCACACGCTGGGCCGCAAAATGCCCGCCGCAGTCAACGGGGGCGCATCTCCCGCAGTCCGCAGCAGCAACACCGGCTGTCCCGAATCCGCATCGCTGCTCCCGATCACGCGCGCTCGGTTCGACCAGCCCGCTACCGTTTTCGCAGCTCGCAGCAACGCCGCCGCCGCGTTCCACATTCCGGCCAGCATCCCCGCCATTCCGCAGACGCACAACGCCACCAACACTGGACTCATCGATTCCCGAACCGCTCGCGGTTCGAGTAAGAGGAACGAAGGAACCGCAAATGCGAGCGTCACAATGGACGACAAAATCCACGGAATCATGCGCAAGACAAAAAGCGCATCGGCGCAGCTGCTTGCCGAACCCAGCCGGCTATAATCCCATACTCTTCGCCACACCAAGGCAACCACCAGGGTCAGCACACTATAAAAGATGAAGAAAATCGAAAAGGAGACTGCCACTCCGCGCAGGGCAAACATTACTCAGACTCCGTTCGCCCGGCCCTGCCGGAACTCGATTCGCCACGCTCCGCCTCGCGTTGACTCAGTTCCCGCCGCTTGCGTTCCACCAGCTTGCGCAAGTCATCGAGCAACTGCGCATCCCGCTCTCCCAGGATTTCCACCAGAAACGACAGCGGCAACGACGAACCTGGACTAGCATCCAGCAGTTGCCGAAACGCGTGCCCCGCCGCTTCCTGGCGAAATTCCTCGCGACTAAACCGTGCCGCGTAGCGGAACGCCCTGCCTTCCTCCGATCGCGTAAGCACACCCTTCTTAAACAGACGGTCGAGAGTCGTCATCACGGTGGTGTATGCTAGGTCTTCACAGCCGCCATCCACCAGCTCGCGCACTGTGGCGCTGCCCCGTGCCCACAAAGCGTCAAGTATCCGTTGCTCGAGCGGACCCAAACTTCCGCCAGTGGACCGAAATGGAGAATATCGAAACGAGGAGTCTTGAAACAGTGGGTCTCGGGACGAGAGATCTCGAGATGAAGACTTCCGAAATGGATTGAAAATCCGTCTCATTCTTACGATCGAATCATTGAATTCTACCGCCGCAACGAGAACTACGCCAGAAGCTTTCTCAGGCCGGGTTCTCGAGATTTCGTCTGAACAACATTTCCCGCATTTCTGCTTAATCCCGATGCCCAAGTCGCTTCTTTTCCTGCGCCATCAATCGGATTAGTTTTATCAGATCCTCTTTTTCTTTACCCACCAGACTCCATCGATGATCTAGCTGCTTTCCGGAGTCATCCCCAAAGACGTGCCGCACGATAATCTCCTGGTTGCGATCAAGCAAAAGCTCAAGATCGCTGTCTCCTAAGAGAGTGAATGCGGTCACTCGCGTTCGCAGATAGTGCAGAGTGCCTGAAGGCTGGCCATGTCTACTCCGATCCAGTCCACTCTTTCATGGTTCTGCGATAACCGCAAACGAAGAAGTGCAAATGCAATGCTATATGGACTTTCCCGCCGCGCACAAACCTCAACCTCACGCAACTCCCTGCTGGCTTCTCCGGCTGACATCTTCGATGGCCAGCAAAATCGAAGGATGCCCGGGCTGCAGTTCAACCCGCCGCGCGTTGAGCACCATGGTCCTCGGACCGAGCTTGGGAAAATCATGCCTTACTTCGTAATCGCTCACTTGTACATTTCTCGGGATGATGTCCTCCAGCACACGCCGCAGTCCGGTCACATTCCATTGCCCATTCCCCAGTTCATAGATCGAACTGCCCTCCGTCTCCGTCGCGGTCACTTCGAAGGTGCGGTAGAAAGCCCGATTCCCAGCTGTCACCCGCAACTTGTCGTCCAGCAGCAAAATGCATCCCTGCGAATTTTCCACCAGCTCGTCGGCATATTCGCGCGTCCTGTCCAGCGTTCGCTTGAGCGTGTCGATATCCTGCAGACTGATCACCGCCCCGGTAATCTTGTTGTCCCATGTTTTGTACGGGCGGATGCGCAAGCCATACCAGGCGCCGCTCTTCTCCCGAACATCACGTTCCTGTTCACTCGCACTGCGGATGGTTTCCTGTACGAGCGTCTCCAAATCCTGGAACTCAAGATTGGTTCGAATCTCACCCAACCTCCGCCCGATATCGCTGGGCTGCAGATTGAGCAGCTTCTGGGATGGCGGCGTAAACCGCCGGATCCGCAGATCCAGACTCACCATTACCACCGGAAGATTTACTGTGTCCAGCAGGTTGAGCAGATCGCTGTTCACCGAGCTCAACTCTGCATTCCGGTTCTGCATTTCCTCGTTCAGCGTCATCAGCTCTTCGTTGGTCGATTGCAGCTCCTCCTTGGCCGTTTCCAATTCTTCATTTGTGCTCTGCAACTCCTCGTTCGCGGAAAGCACTTCCTCATTCATCGATTTAAATTCTTCCAGCGTGGTTTCATGATCCTCAATCAGCGACGATAACTGCGCTCGCAACTGTGCAATCTCGCGTCTCAAGTTCTGGCTTTCGGCGGTCGCCGTATCCGGTTTTCTGGTTTTGCCGCCGCCAGTTTCTGCCGCCGATTTGGCCCGTCCCGCAGCCGGCTCCTGGAATACGACTACGTAATAGCGTTCCTGCGCTCCCTGCCCTCGCAGCGGAAGCACCTCCAGATCCACCTCAAGCGCCTTTCCTTCCGATTGAAAGTGCACTCCTTCCCTGCGCGCTATCTGATTATTCTTTTTCGACTGGCTCAGAGCCGCGCGCAAGTCCACCACCAGGCCTTCGCGCGCCATCTTCGATAAACTGAACGACGGCTGCCCCGCGGCCGGCTCCAGATAAGTCCCAGTCTTGCCCTGAAATTGCACAATTTCTAATTGATCGTTGACCACCACGCTGGCGGGCACAAATCGGTTAATCAGCAATTGCTCGACTTCGTTTTCTACCGTAAAAGGAGCTGGAAAATGCAGTCCAGTCTTTGCATCTTCCTCCCGGCGCGGCGAATAATCCGTGGTAGCGAAGTAGGTTGCCATCCGCGCCGTGGTCTTTCGCTTCTGATAGATTTTATCTTTCTTGTCGACCAGCGAAAAGTGATCGCCGAATCCCGCCAGACTTTCAGCATCCCCCAACATCAGATAGCCGTTGGGTTTCAATGCGTAATGCAAAGTGGGGATAACCCTCCTCTGTAAAAGCGGCCCCAGATAAATCAGGAGGTTGCGGCAGCTCACCAGGTCCAGATTCGAGAACGGCGGATCTTTCACCAGATTCTGCCGGGCAAAAATGCACATATCCCGGATCGACTTATTCACCTGAAAACCACCATCCTGCGGCACAAAAAATCTCTTCAGCCGCTCCGCCGAAATATTTGCAACTGCGGCTTTCGAATACAAACCGCTGCGCGCGCGATCCAGCGAAGTTTCGCTCACGTCAGTGGCGAAAATCTGAATCGCCGTCGCCGCCTGCGAAATGTTCCGGGTGTGCGTCCACAAATATTCCAGTAAGGTAATCGCAATCGAATAAGCTTCTTCGCCCGTGGAACACCCCGCTACCCACACTCTTACCGGCGAGTCCGGCTTGCGCCCCTCAAACAGTCCGGGATAGACGTGCTTGCGCAATGCCAGAAACGATTCCGGCTCGCGGAAAAATCCCGTTACATTAATTAATAAATCGCGATACAGCTCGTCCACTTCTTCCGGCTTTTTCGCGATGTAAAGCAGGTAGTCCTTCAGATTTGGAATTTTGTGCAGGTCCATGCGCCGCCGGATCCGGCGCTGCAGTGTGCTGTGTTTATAGTTGGTAAAATCCACTCCGGTCGATTCACGCAGCAAGCCGAACAGTGCGTCCACTTCGCCTCCCTCCATCCCGCGAAATTCATCCTTGGCACCCGATAGCACGTGCGTGACGTAAGGGTGCTGCCCAATTCCACCCAACTCCCGCGCAATGTCCTTCGGCGTAAGAATGAAATCAATACACCCGGCGTGCACCGCGCTGCGCGGCATGCTGTCATATTTCGCTGACTCTTCATTCTGGGCAAACGTCAAACCTCCCGCATCCTTAATCGCCCGGCAGCCCTCGGTGCCGTCCGAAGCTGTGCCCGACAAGATCACCCCGATTGCCCGTTGTCCGATCTTTTCTGCCAGCGAGCGAAAGAAATTGTCAATCGGCATGTGCTGACCTCGCACTGTCGTCCGCGCCCTCAACTGCAACGCTCCGTCGTCGATCATCATGCTGGTATTGGCCGGAATCACATAAACATGATCCGGCTGCACCACCGTGCCATCCGTTACTTCTTCCACCGGAAGCTTGGTAGTCCGCCCCAAAATCTCGGGCAGCGCGCTTTCATGTTTAGGATCGAGATGCTGCACCAGCACGAATGCCATCCCGGTTTTCTCCGGCAGATTGTGCAGCAGTTCGGAAAATGCCTCCAGCCCGCCCGCCGACGCTCCAATGCCAACGATGGGAAATAAGTCGGGCATCAATTGCGGACCATTTTTCGCCGCTGTCGGAATCGTTGCTTTGTCTTTCTTGCCCTTACCGGAAGAAGTTTTCATAGGCCTCCAGATAGAACGGGAAATCTCAACCGCGGGGGCCGTAATCTATTGCTCCTCGCACCGGAATGCGAAGACAATGGAAACCGCATTCGAGAAGACGTTGCGGATTCTAGTCTGCAGAAACGCGATAATCAACGAATCCGGGCCTATACCGCGGAATCTATTCCCGAAATAGGAATAAAGGCACGAGTCAAACCTGGAAGCAAATCTCGAAGTAACGACCAAGGAAAGCAACAGGCAGGAAATTCTGGGGTGGGAAACGGGAATCGAACCCGCAACCGTCGGAGCCACAGTCCGGTGCTCTGCCAGTTGAGCTATTCCCACCACCACGCTGATTATACAACCGCGCCTCACCCCATGTATTCCAACTCCGCTGGCCTGCCGACGCGCCGAAAAAGAAATCGTCCGTAGGACGTTTGACAATAGCCCGGCGTTTCAACGCCGGGGTAGCTCCCCTTCGGTCAAGAAGCGGCACCACACCGAACTCACCACGTGAATCACAGCAGAGAAGGGCAAACAAAATAAAGTGAACGAGAAACTGTCGAGAAAACCCGAAAGAAGGAAATAAAACGTCCGGCGCCTTACCGGATTACAGACTTCCTCACCGGCCACGCTCACCCGCGCCCCACGCCCACATACTCAAACCCCATTGCGCGCAGCCGTACCGAGTCCAGCAGATTTTTTGTATCTACAATGATTGGCTTCTTCAGCAGATTCTTGATGCGTTCAAAATCCAGCGCGCGAAATTCCGGCCACCCCGTGCCCACAACCAATGCATCCATACCTTCCGCCGCTGCATAAGCCGAATCGCAATATCGCACCGACCCATTCAGCCGAGTCTTTGCATCCGCAAGCGCCACCGGATCGTAAGCCCGCACCCGTGCGCCTTTCGACACCAGCGTTTCCGCCAACCGGATCGCCGAAGATCCCGCCACTGAATTCGTATTCGGCTTGAACGCCAATCCCAGAATTCCCACATCCTTGTTCTCGACGGAATTCAAAGCCGCCGCAATCTTGTCAACCAGCCGATCCGCCAGGTTGTGGTTAACATCCCGTGCCGCGCTCAAGACTTTCAGCGGAACGCCGTTCGCCTGCGCCAACTGCGCCAATGAATCCATGTCAGACTCGGCAAACACGCCGCCCATCCCCGCTCCCGGCTGCAAACATCTCGGAGCAATCTTCTTATCCAGCCCCAAAGCCAGCGCCAGGTTCACCGCGTCCGCGCCCACTCGCTCGCACAACGCCGCCACTTCGTTGATGAAGGAAATCTTCGTCGCCACAAACGCCGTCGCCGATTCCCGCACCAGTTCCGCCGTCGCCTGATTGGTCACGATCACCGGCACTCCGCGCATCACCAGCGGATGAAAAATCTGCTTCAGCACATGCACCGCTTCATTCGACGTCGACCCCAGAATCAACCGGTCCGGCCAGTTGAAATCTTCCACCGCGCAACCATCGGTGAAAAACATCGGCTGCGATACGATCGTCGCCTGCAGCCCCGCATCCTTCAAACTTTTCTCGAGAGCCGTCGCTGTACCCACTGCCACCGGCGTCACCACAGTCAGAATCGGAGGCTTCGGTGCGAGCCGCGCAATCCGCATCACAACGTCGGTCAGATTCTCCGCTCCATCTTCGGCAAGAAAAATGACCTGCGCCTTGCGCGCAAAAGATTCAATATCGGTCGAATAGGCCAGCCGCCCCGCCCGCACATTTCTCCGGATAATCTCTTTCAGATTCTTTTCAAAGAAAGGGATGTTCCCCTGCGCCATTTCCACCATGCGCGTCCGGTCGGGATGACAGCAGGAAACTGGAGTGCCAAAGTCTGCCAGACAGGCCGAAATCACCGTTCCCAGAAACCCTGAACCGTAGACCCCAATCTGCATTCTCTGTCCCCCTGGGTGTTCTGAAACCCGCGCCTGAAGCGGCTGCCCGCGCGGATATCGCACTTCCCTCTCTTTTGTTTACAGCCCGCCCTACGTCTCCGCAATGCACGGGAGGGAAATGTACCAGGGGCCATTCCAACCGGTCAGGGGTAACGTAACAGCTAGTAACTAATGGAGGTAACTCATGGGACTGCGAAATCGCGGAGCGAAAGGAAGGATACTCACCGACGCCCAAGAAGAACCCCTGCAGCACCAAAGAAGAATCCTTGCAGAACCGTGCAAGAGCGGCACGTCGGCACCCAAGAAGAACTCCAGCAGCACCGTGGAAGAGCGGCGCTTCAGCGCCGCGTAAAGCTCTTGAAATTCGTTGGGGCTTTAGCCCCCTACGGTGAAACCAGCCTCCCGCCCAGAGGAACCGGGGCCAGGTCAATCCAACAATTCGGAGTTTTTTCCCGCACAAAAGTCAACCGCTCCAGCAGGACGCGCCGGCCTTCCGTATATTCCTCCCAGCGCTGCCCGGCAATCCGCAAGGCCTGCTCCGCCGCCGCTTCGCTGGGCATCTTGGCAATCGTCAGATGCGGAATGTACGCCCACTCTTCTACAAACTCCAACGCCTGCGTGTTGAGATGCTCGTGCAGATCGCACATCTGCATCGCCCCATAGGCCACTCGGATATACACCGTCGGAGTGGTCGGAGCAAAACTGTCCATCCCACCCAGCGTCACTTCAAAAGGTTCGGTCCGTCCACAGATCGCCGCTAGAACCTGCAATGCCTCGCTCTCGGTTCCGCGTAGAGGCCGCGGTGGCAACAGCGTCAGATGCGCCGCAAAATGCGGCAAATCAGGATGCAGCTCCCGCCGGAGGCTCTCCACGAACTCCCCCACCGGACCTTTTACATACGCCACCAGCGCATACCGCAGATTCTGCATAGACAGACAAAAATTATAGCGCGTTCCCTCGTTTCTGACGGCAGCAGTCGTTGACTTAGCAGTGTCCATTTGCTCTACGTGGTCCTAGTGCGTTTTTTCCTGCCCCTTGCTTGCGTTTCCGCACTTAAGTGCCGCCTTTTGAGGGCCTTAACTTGTCCCCATTCCTGAGCGCAACAACTCCCAGAGGCTACACTAAAATATTCCTCTCGCTCATTCGTCTATATCAGTAGATGGACGAGGCTCTGAAAAGCCGGTGGCCGATGGTGGAGCAGGACCAACGTATCTCAGAAGCGGTCTCGCGCGAGCAGCCCCGTCTCCGCAGCTTCATCCGGAAGCGTGTGGCCGATCCCGGCGACGCCGAGGATATCCTCCAGGACGTCTTCTACGAACTTGTCGAAGCCTACCGGATGATGAAACCAGTCGAGCAAGTCACGGCCTGGTTGTTTCGCGTGGCCCGCAACCGGATCACGGATCGATTTCGCAAGCGGAGCCGGGAGGCGTTGCGCAACGAACCGGCTAAGGTCGCGGACGATGGCGAAGAACTCTTGCTCGAAGAACTTCTTCCCTCCCCTGACGCTGGTCCCGATGCTGCCTACGCGCGCAGCGTGCTGCTGGAAGAGCTCGACGAAGCGCTCGATGAGTTACCCGCGGAACAGCGCGAAGTATTCGTCGCGCACGAGCTGATGGGATACAGCTTCAAAGAGCTGGCGGAGCAAACCGGAGTCAGTGTGAACACGCTGCTTTCGCGCAAACACTATGCGGTGCTGCATCTGCGCGAGCGGCTGCAGGCCATCTACGACGAATTTCGAAACGATAGGACTCAACCATGAAAAGAAACTGGTTTTTACGAATCTTGAAGTTTGCTTTCTTCGCAATACTGTTCCTGGCCGTCTTTACCTTTTTCGTCATGCGGCTGTGGAACTGGCTCACGCCCCCCTTGTTCGGCTGGCATGTCATCACCTACTGGCAAGCTCTGGGACTGCTGGTTCTCAGCAAAATTCTCTTTGGCGGATTCCGCGGCGGTCCGCACCGCCACTGGCGATGGCGTGGCCGGATGATGGAACGCTGGGAGCACATGACCCCCGAAGAACGCGAGAAATTTCGCAACAGCATGCGCGGACGATGCGGACCTTTCCCCGCTTCGCCCGTCGAAAAGAAAGCGTGACACTCGCTCCAGGTCACTTCAGAAAAGAGAAGTTTCAAGAAAAGAGAGGTCTCCATCGTGTTGAATGTAATTGTTGAAAAGCTTCCCCGAAACTGTCATCCTCCGCTGCGCCGGAAGAATTGTTCGCGGCTATGAGACTGCCCTCCTGTGCGCCGCTGTAGGGCAGCACGGGCGCAACATCATTCTCGATCTCGAAAAGACCGACGCGATCGACGCCGCTGGAATCGGCGCTCTGGTCTCGCTGCATGCCGCAGGAGTGTATCTGCGCCTGATCAATCCCAGCAAGGCCATTCGCGACGTCTTACGGTTCACCCATCTCGACTCCATATTCGAGATCAGCGGGGGTCCGCTGTTCACAGATCATGAAGAATACGAAGACTCCGACCCACACCAGGCGCCCCCGCTGTTTCCCCAGCCAGCCGTAGCTACTACGACCTAAGCCGAGACAGGAGCGGGCCTTGCGTCATGAGATTAGTAATCCGCTCCAGGCCTGCTTTAGAATCAATGCCAGTCATGTCGGAGCGTAGCGCAGGGCCCCTCGGGAGACTTGTTAGTGGAGCACTGATTTCCGCCCTTGTAATCCAGGAAACGCATGGTACTATACGTTGTCGTTAACGTACACGGTGGGAGCACGGCTTTCCCGTCCTCAGGGCGGCCAGCAGGCAATCGGTGGGAATTTACCTCTTAGGCATTGATGTGGGAACCGGAGGAACGCGCGCTCTCATCCTCGATGAGAAAGGCGGCGTTGTTTCATCCGCTACCGAGGACCATCAACCTTTCTCATCTCCCCAGATAGGCTGGGCCGAACAAGACCCTAGTGATTGGTGGCGTGCCTGCGGCATAGCTGTGCGCCGTGCTCTCGCACAAGCCAGACTCCGTAGTGACCAGATTTCCTGCGTCGGCCTCTCCGGCCAAATGCACGGAGCCGTTCTCCTGGATGAGCAAGACCGCGTCGTACGGCCTGCACTCATCTGGTGTGATGTTAGGACTGAAAAACAGTGCCGGGACTTAACCGCTCAAGTCGGCGCCGACAGGCTGATTCAACTCACCTGCAATCCCGCCCTCACTAACTTCACTCTCACCAAGTGCCTGTGGGTCAGAGAAAATGAACCGGAGAATTGGCGCCGCGTTCGCTCTCTCATGCTTCCCAAAGATTACGTTCGGTTTCAATTAACCGGAGAACGCGCCACCGATGTTGCCGACGCCTCGGGCACACTGCTGCTCGACGTTGCCAACCGCCGGTGGTCGAAAGCGATGTTGAACCTGGTTCAAATGGACGAATCTCTTTTGCCCCAGCTGTACGAGTCTCCTGAAATCTGCGGACAAATTTCCGATGCCGGCGCGGAGGCCACCGGCCTGCAAAAAGGCACTCCTGTCGTGGCTGGCGCGGGAGATCAGGCCGCCGGCGCCATCGGGATGGGAATCGTTTCCCCCGGAACCGTGAGCGCAACCATCGGAACCTCCGGAGTCGTCCTTGCGGCAACTGATCGTCCCGCGCTCGACTCCAGAGGGCGCGTCCATACTTTCTGCCACGCAGCTCCGGGACGCTGGATTGCGATGGGCGTAACCCAGGCTGCGGGACTTTCGTTGCGTTGGTTCCGCGATCAGTTCGGCGCGGACGACCGGCAGCAATCGTATGAAAGCCTCACCGCTGAAGCGGCCAAAGCTCCTGCCGGATGCGACGGTCTGCTTTGGGCTCCATATTTAATGGGCGAGCGCACTCCTTACGTCGATCCCGCGGCGCGCGGAATGCTGGTTGGTTTAACTGCTTCTCACACCCGAGGTCACGTAATTCGGGCAATCCTCGAAGGAGTCGCTTTCAGCCTGCGGGATACCTTCACCATTTTTCGTGAGATGGAAGTGCCAGTAACAAAAATTCGTCTCGGCGGCGGCGGCGCCAGATCCCCGCTATGGCGAAAGATTCAGGCTGACATTTATGGACAACCCGTCGAAACGGTCGCAGCGGAAGAAGGCGCAGCCTACGGCGCGGCAATCCTGGCCGGAGTGGGAGCGAAAACCTGGTCTTCTGTGGACCAAGCCTGCCAATCTGTAGTGCGTGTCGTCGGCAATATCGCTCCAGACCCTGAAGACTCTCTGGCTTTGGAAAGGGCGTACGTGATTTATCGGCGCATCTATCCTGCAATGAAGTCCATATTGAATTAACTTTATAAACGTTCGCCAAGTGGAGAACTGTTCATGTCTAGTCGTCAGTCTGATACGAATGATTACCAACCTCGCGCAGAACACAAGTTCTCTTTCGGGCTATGGACGGTCGGCAACCGGGGGCGCGATGCATTCGGCGATTTTGTACGTCCGCCGATTTCCCCTACAGAGATTGTCTCCATGCTCGCCGAGGTCGGGGCCTGGGGAGTCAACTTGCATGACAACGATCTGGTTCCCATCGACGCGACCCCCGCCGAACGCGACTGCATCGTTCGTTCCTTCAAGAAGGCCTGCCAGGCCAATGGAATCGTCGTTCCGATGGCGACCGTTTCTCTATTCTTCCACCCCATATTCCGCGACGGAGCTTTCACTTCGAACGATCCTGAAGTACGCGCCTACGCTGTGCAGAAGACGATGAGAGCGATGGATCTTGGCGCAGAACTGGGAGCAAAAATTTTCGTCTTATGGGGCGGCCGCGAAGGCGTCGAGACTGATGCTTGTCGCTGCGCCGACGACGCGATCAAACGATTGCGCGAAGCCGTCAACTATTTGTGCGAATATAATCTCGACCGCGGTTACGGCATGAAGTTCGCTTTAGAAGCCAAGCCCAACGAGCCTCGGGCCGATATCTACATGGCTACCACTGGCCAATACCTGGGCTTCATCCCCACTCTCGATCATCCGGAGATGGTTGGCGTGAATCCGGAGATGGCCCATGAACACATGTCAGGACTGAACTTCATGCATGCTGTCGCCCAGGCGTGGGAAGCGGGCAAGCTTTTTCACATCGATCTGAACGACCAGATGCCCGGCCGATTTGACCAGGACCTCCGTTTCGGATCTTCCAACCTGAAGTCGGCATTTTGGCTGGTCAAATTTCTCGAAGATGTTGGCTATAGCGGCTCTCGCCACTTCGATGCCCACGCCTACCGCACCGAGGATTACGCCGGCGTGAAAGACTTCGCTCGCGGTTGCATGCGCACGTATTTAATCCTGAAAGAGAAGGCGAAACGATGGAATGCCGACAAGGATATACAGGCGGTGCTGGCCGAGATTTCGAAGAACCACAACGGCACTCCCCCTCTGAGCCATTACTCAAAACAGGCCGCTTCCCAATTGTTGGCCACCGTTTTTGACAAAGATGTAATCCTGAAAAAGCGCCTGCCTTACGAGTACCTCGATCAACTCACGGTTGACTTGCTGCTGGGTGTGAGATAACCCGATGACGCAACTGCTGGCAGCGGCTGTGCCCACTCATCTGGTGCATCTCTCCACAATCGATGTTGTCATTGTGGTCTTTTACTTTGCTTTGGTGCTCTCCATCGGCTGGTACTTAAAAGGTCAGGCTAATACCGGCGAAGACTTTTTCATGGCCGGGCGCGAGATGACCGCGTGGGTGGCCGGGCTCAGTTTTCTTTCAGCTAATCTCGGTGCGCTCGAGTTGATGGGCTGGGCTGGCTCCGCTTACCAATACGGCATTCTGGCCACGCACTGGTACTGGATCGGCGCCATCCCGGCGATGCTCTTCCTGGCCCTGGTGATGATGCCGTTCTACTACATTTCCAAGACCCATTCGGTGCCGGGATATTTGAAGTTGCGTTTTGGCGAATCCAGCCGTGCTTTGTCTGCGGTTTCGTTCGCCTTCATGACCGTGCTCATGAGCGGCGTCAACATGTTTGCCATGGCCAAGGTCATGCAGATCGTACTCGGCTGGGATCTTAATTTCAGCATCTGGGTTTCGTCGCTCACCGTGGCTATTTATGTAACCCTCGGCGGCCTTCGCTCAGCCATTTTCAACGAAGTATTGCAGTTCTTTCTCATCTGGGCCGGGGCACTGCTGATTCCGATCCTCGGGCTTTACGAAGCCGGCGGCTGGACAAATCTAAAACTGCAAATTACTCACAGAGCTTCGGAACAGTATGTCCATCTCTGGGCCGGATTAGGCTCATTCAGCAACAATCCCATGGGAATCAACTGGGTCGGCATCGTGTTCGGACTGGGAGCGGTGATCTCGATGGGTTACTGGACCACAGATTTTTTAGTGGTCCAGCGCATCTTGGCCGCGAAAGATATTCGCAGCGCAGAAATGGCGCCGATCATCGGCGCCGGATTCAAGATGTTCGTACCGATCATTGTCATCCTGCCCGGCCTACTCGGTTTGGCCGTGCTGCCGGAGAAATTGGTTCCGGAATCCGTAGCCGCCGTTACTGGAGCTCATAGCTATAACGATGTGCTTCCGCTCATGCTGGCCCGCTATTGTGGTCCCGGTCTGCTTGGCCTGGGAGTTACAGCGCTGATCGCCGGCTTCATGTCTGGCATGGCGGGAAATGTCAGCGCCTTCACTACGGTGTGGACTTATGACATCTATCGTCCGTTCATCAACAGTAAGGGCAGCGATCACCATTACGTGAGCATGGGCCGATGGACCACGATTATCGGCGTGCTGATCAGCGTTGGCACGGCGTATCTGGTGATGCAGTTCGCCAGCATCATGGATTATGTGCAGGCGCTTTTCAGCTTCTTTATCGCTCCCTTGTTCGGCACGGTCGTGCTCGGAATGTTGTGGAAGCGTGCCACCAGCTCTGGCGGCTTCTGGGGATTACTCTGCGGCACGCTCAGTTCCATCGGTATGTGGACCTGGGTAAAAGTCGATCCTTCCGCCTTGCGTTACGTCGCACTTTCCCCACACGCCAAAGGTCTCGCTCAAGATATGTATCAAGCGCTTTGGTCATTCATCACCTGCGTGCTGGTGACCGTAATTGTAAGCCTCGCCACGAAACCGATACCAGACAGTCAATTGACAGGTTTGGTATATGGGCTGACGGACGTGCCTTCGGTCGGAAATCTTCCTTGGTATCAGAAGCCTATTTTCTGGGCGGGCGTGGTCACGATCGTTTTTGTGCTACTCAACATTATTTTCTGGTAAAGCACTATCGAGGTAGGCAGATGGCAGTCAGAATGATTTCGATCTGGTTCTTCATCGGCATTTCGCTGGCAGTAAACGGTGCGCTCATCCTGGCCGCTGGAATTTACCAACTGGTAAATCCTCCGGCGAATCCCGGCGTTGTCCTGTTTCATTTGCACGCCAACGTATGGTGGGGCGCGGTCCTGTTCGCGATAGGTCTTCTTTATTGCGCTAAATTCGCACCCCGGCGTCAGTCCTGAACGCACCGCGCAAACCGGCGCACCGTACCAACAGTGCTTTCGCTTACGGATGCAGCGGAGGTGGACTCGAGGAAATTTTCATAGCCAACGGCTCATCGGACTTCTCATGCAGTTCTCGCACCTTGGCAAACTGCTTCTGCGATTCCACCGTTTTCCCCATAGCCTGATAGACTCGCCCCAAGCGGTAGTGTGCGTCCGGCTGAGCAGGATCCAACTCAACCGCGCGCCGAAGCGCTACCACTGCATCCGCGTACTTCTTCTGCTGCATGAACACCGCACCCATATCCATATAGGCGAGGCGTATATCGCTTTTTTCGCTGACTGCCTTCCGCAGCAGGATGAGAGCTTTGTCCGGATCCATTCTCTTCATCGCCATGTCCCCTAAATACGTCAGGGCCTGCGCATGCTTAGGATCAAGCACTAATACCTTCTCGAACTCCCTATCGGCTTCATCGTATTGGTGGGACTTCCAGTAGAGATAGCCAAGACCGAAATGAACGTCGGGTTCGTCGGGCGAAACCTTGGCCGCCTCCTGGAACTCGGCGATAGCTTCGGAGTCTCTCTGCAGGCCGTCTAGCGCTTCTCCGGTCAGCATGTGCGCAGCTGCCGAGTTCGGCTGTTGCCGCAATATCTGACGGAATTCTTGCAGAGCGCACGAGTACTTTTTCGCCTGCAGGCAGCTCTGGGCCAGCACTTCGTGCAACTCCGCATTGGCGGGGTCGGACTTCGACGCGGGTCCAAGATACTTCGTGGCTTCCGCAAACCGCTTGGCGCCGTAATAGCTGAGGCCCAGCAGCATCGAAGCCTGACTATTGTGCGGATCGGTTGCAAGAACTGCCCGAAAGGCCGGAATCGCCGCATCGAAGCGCCCTTGCTTGAACTCCGCCAATCCCAGATTGAGTTCGATGCCAGGCAACTTCGAGTTGAGCGAAAGCGCTGTTTTGTAGGCAGAAACCGCTTCCGAGTACTTTTGTTGATTGGAGAGAACCACTCCCAGGCTGGCATACGCACCTGCGTCATTGGGGTGATTGCGGATGACTGCCCGCCAAGCCTCGGCGGCCTCAAGCCATTTTCCTTCTTGTTGAAGAGCAATGGCGTCAGAGGGAGTAGCGCTCTGCGCACTGCCACGGATCGAAAACAAACTAATCGGGAGGACAGCGAACAAAACAACCGCAACGACACTCCAATGCAGTTTCCTCGTCATAAGACCTGCGAACCCTAGTTTGTGCTTCTCAATCATAAGCCCCTGGAACGCTGCAGCGCGGTCCGCGGAATCGATGAGCACAAGAAAAGCCCCGCTCGCAAGCTGAGCGGGGCATGATTAGCGCTACCGACCTTGCTAGAAGATCAGCTTTGCTCCCAACTGGAAGACACGCGGGTCGAAGGCGCTCGTCACTTGGCCGAAGTTGCCTGCTCCAAAGTTATTGCTAAATCCGCCGTTCTGGCCGGATCCTCCAAACTGCGTGTGGTTCCAGGTGTTGAAGCTTTCGGCTCGGAACTGAAATGCCGAGCCGCGCTCGTTGAGGGCGAAGTTCTTAAACAACGCCAGGTTCCAGTTATCGCGGCCAGGCCCGCGCACCCCGTCAAATCCGAAGTTTCCCCAAGTCCCTGCCGCCGGCGCCGCAAATGCCGCAGGATTGACCCATTGAATTCCGGTCACAGTTCCTGAGCTGCTCACGACTGGCGTTTTGGGGTAGGAGAGGCTCCCGACCAAATCGGGGCGGTTGTTCACATCCCCGCCCGGGAAGATGCTGGAAACGTTCTGGCCATTGATACTCAGATTTTCCGGCGGTCCTGTCTCAACTGTGACGATGCCGGAAAGTTGCCAGCCTCCGACCGCAGTCTTCAAGAAGCGGTTGGGACTGTCCCGGAACGCCGGGATGTTATAGACAAAGTTGAAGAATGCGACGTCTGTGCGGTCAAGCACCGACGGCCCGACGTCGTATCTCCACCCGGCGTAGGGGTTGGTGACCCAGGAGAGATCCCACCCGTTGTTGCCGCTGTTCTGTCCAGTCGAGGGATCGATGGCACGAGATAACGTGTAAGCTGCCTGCAGGGTCAGATCGCGAGTGATCCGCCCACGCAATTCCGTTTGCAGCGAGTTGTAGTGTGAGTTGGCGCCGTTAAAGGCCTGCTTAATGGAGCTGTAGCCTTGGTAGGGTACAAGCCCGTTGAATGCCGGCTGAGCGCCGGTGCAATTAGCCGAAGCCTGCAAACAGGCTAACTCGCCTGCTGGCGGCAGCTCGATCTCCTGCCAGTAGCTCTCGTGTCTGTCTAAGGCTCCAACGTAGGAAACGCTAAAAACAGCCCGGCTTCCGACCGCTTGTTGCACACCGGCGCTGAACGTGGAGGTCCGAGGCGTCGGGTAATTCTGGTTGATCCCCACCACGCCAGCTGGCACGACTGGAACCGTAATCTGTCCCCCGTTCCAGGTGAAGTGAGGGTTGGAGAACAATACGTTGTTGGTACCGAGCGAGTATCCAAACGGCGGATTGGTTGCGCCGTTATACATATCGTTACCTTGAATACGCTCGTACATCAGGCCGTAGCCCCCGCGAATTACAGTCTTGCCATTGCCGAACAGATCGTAGGCAAAACCAAAGCGTGGCCCGAAGTTCCACCAGGCGTTGTCCACAAGTCCCCTGGGGTTTCCGTTTTTGCCTCCAATGCCCATTCCATTCAGATAGAACTGGTAGGACGAAAGCAGTGATATAGGGCTCGTACCCAAACCCGGACTGGGCGCGGCGCAGCCAGCGGGAAGCGGGCTGCCTCCGCAAATCTGCCCATCACTCGTGCCAGGTACCCAGGTGGGAGCATCGGCCGGGTTGTACTGGTTGGGATAGAAATTCGATTGGTTATAGTTGGCTTCGTAGGTGTGTGGAATTCCGTCCCAGCGCAAGCCCAGATTCAGAGTGAGCCGATGAGTGGCGCGCCAGTTGTCCTGGACGTAGGCGTCCGGGGAAATAGCGGTCCAATAGCCTGTACCCTTGTAAGCGTTCTCGTTATAAGCCTGTGCGTCGCCAAGGATAAAGTCGGCATAGTCTAAGCCGCACGTTACAGTCGACGAGCCCGTACATCCCGCCGGACTCGTAGCTGATCCGTTAAATGTAAACCCACCTTGAGTTTCGGCGAAGTAGTCTTGCGACTTTTTATAGATCGCCCAGGCGGCTCCAAACTTCAGCTGATGCGCTCCTCTCACCCAGGATAGGTCATCGCGAATCTGGTAATCGTTCGCGGTGTTGTTCCAAGGCAGCCAATTGACCGTGTAGTCACTGCCGGTGCTCCCAGCCAAATGAATGTCCGGGATGCGGTTGTCGACATTCGCCCCAGAGAAGATTTTGTTCGCACCCTCCGTAAAACCTGAAGGTTGCGCGTAGACGCCCGCGGGCAGGATGTGGATGCGGTTGCCGTCGTAACTAAAGGCAATTTCGTTGAGCAGATTGGCCCGGATCGCGTGCGTGGCATGAATCACCGCGCTGTACGACGGATTTCCGAAGGTATTGTAAACCGTTGGCACATTGTCACCACTCCACTGCGTAGTGCCGTAGGTTTGAATGGCCTGGTCGGAAATCCAGTGGCCGAAGATGGAGAACTTATCGTTGAACTGATGGTCGATGCGGGCAAGTTCCTCCTTACCCGTCGTCGGTTGTTTGTTCCCTCCGATGAACGCCCAAGTGGAAGTGTTGGTGGGGGTGGGGAAGATTCCAGCTTTTAGCAGAGCGGCGGAATTGGAATTCACTGCGCAAGCCGGAATTGTGTTAGCGGGAAACGGGCCTCCAGGCACAAGAGAAGCCTGGACTGCACCCGAGCAACCTGTGTCAAGGCTCGCGATGTTGGCCGGGACCACCACGTTCAGTGGGTTGCCGTTCGAGAGCGTACTCGGCAGTACTACGTCACCACTCGCGTCAGGATACATGCTGGCCAAAGGTGCGGTTACGTTGAAGATGCCGCCCTGAATGTAGCGGCGCCATTCCATGTTGTAGAAGAAGAACGTCTTTGGAGTCGATCTCGACGGATGAAAGCTCACCGGTCCGCCGACATTGAAACCGAAGTCGTCGAAGCGCAACTCGGCAACCGGGTTGGGCGCCGGATTGAAATAGTTGCGGGCATCAAGCGCATCGTTGCGGCCAAAATAGAAAGCGGTGGCGTGAAGCTGCTTGGTCCCGGACTTGATTACCATGCTGATCGTGCCCGCTGATGACAGGCCGTATTCCGCGCTGTAGTTCGAGGTCAAGGTGCGGAATTCGGCAATGGCGTCTTCCGAGGGCAGAACGTCAGCCCCGCCGCCACCCCCACGATCCGCCGCCTCGCCACCATCGACCAGCCAGAGATTGTGGCTCACTCGCTGTCCGTTAAAGCTGACGTTGAAGTCGCCGCCGGCTGAAGTCGGGACCTGGAAATCGGATTGTATGCTGGAAGCGCCCGGCGTGAGCGCTTCGAGTGCAAATACGTTGCGGCCGTTGGTGGCAAGCTGCGAAATCTGCTGGCCGGTGACGACGGAACTGACCTCTCCGGTGTCAGTTTGAACTCTGACCGCGTTGGCCTCCACGCTAACCGTTTCGCTGGCTGATCCAACTTGCAGCTGGAAGTCCACCCGGGCGCGATCGGCGACGTTCAGCACCACGTTCTTGTGCTCCTCCATTTTGAAGCCCGAGGCTTGGGCGCTGACGTTATAGTGACCAACGGCGAGATCCGCAGCGACATATTGCCCCGTGTCGTTGCTCACGATGTTTCGAACTTCATTCGTTTCCACGTGGGTGATTCTGATCTTCACGTTGGGTACGACGGAACCGGACGGGTCGGTGACGGTCCCAAGAATAGTCGCCTCCTGGCCGAAGGCGTGGAATGACAAGCCGAGGCAGAGCAGGAAAAGCACCGCGAGACTCCGACCGCGGCCTTTCACGGAATCAACTATGCTCCCGGCAAATTGAGACGAGTGAGACTTCATGGTCCACATCCCTCTGGCGTTTGCGCCCCAGCGTTAACGTTAACGATCAGGAGCAGCTTTTACCTTCTTTCCCCGGCCTTTGTCAAGAAAAATCTCAAATCCCTGATATTCAACTCTTGAATCCGCTCAGAATCACGGACCCTCACGGCAAAAAAATGTCCGGATTTTTCGACCGGGTCTGCAGTAGAAGATCTTGATTTGGAGGGCCTAACTGACTGCTTCCGTCTTACCCCGGAGATGAGCCTTGTTCCCGGCCCTGGCGCGATTCGCCGACCCCAGTGCGGAGTCGTCAAACTTCACTCCCGCCAAACGGATCTCTCGGAAAAGACGCAGGTTGGATGACATTACAACTCCCGGGCTAAGATGGACGGTCGGCGGGAACGGAACTCTGCCGGTCAGATTGTCTGCCATCAGTCGAACCGCCAGCTGGCCTTGACGATGTGGCTGCTGATAAATGGATGCCGTGATCGTCCCCTTCTCAAAGTAGGGAGACATTTCTGCAAAGAGATCCGTCGTAATCAGCTTGGTTCTTCCGGCCAGACCCCGTGCGCCAAGCGCCCGGCACACGGGAAGGCAATTGACCGTATTCACGTACAGTCCGGCAAGATTCGGAACCTGACCCAAAAGATCAAAAGTCTTCTGAAAACTCTCGTCTTCGTCTTCGTGCCCTTCCACGACGCTGACGATCTCGCCTCCCGGACAGTTGCGGGGAAACGCATCGGAAAAGCCTGCCGTTTTCTGCCGGTGATCTTCAGCGCTCAACATGCCAGCAATGACGGCCACTTTGGAGCCCGGCGGCACAAATTTTCCCATCAGCTCTCCCGCCAGTCGTCCGTTCAATAACGGTTCCACACACACGATGCACGATCGCCGGCTCTCCGGCGCGTCGGTGGAAACGCAAACCACCGGTATTCCCTTTTTTTCGGCTTCATCGATCAAAGGCGCAAGCGCTTGCGGATTTCCTGCGGTGAGAACAATTCCGTTCACGCCCTCGTGCATGAGTTCCTTGAACGCCTCAGTGTCCGCCTCTCCTAACGTCTGTACTGGCCGGTATACCAGTTGGATCCCATGCTGCGCTACACTGCGCGCCTCATCCAGCACTCCGCCCCACAATTGATCGTAGAAAAAATGGATTTCCCGCGGGATGCATACTCCAATGCGAGCGCTCGCTTTGGAAACCGACAACGAGCGCGCCGCAAGGTTCGGCGTATAGGCAATCTGCTCGGCGATTTTCAAAATCCGCTGGCGCGTGGACTCATTGATTCCTGGGCGACCATGCAAGGCACGGTCAACCGTCCCGATCGAAACATTAGCCAGTTCCGCGATCAGGTGGATTCCGCGCCTATCTTTCTTGTGTCTGGCTGCGCTCATCCTCTCGTTTCCATTCTAGCTCGCTTCCCAAATCATCTAGCCCCTGAACCAGCCGGCAGCCATTCTTCGTTCGCTTTCTTACTCCAACGAGCGCAAACTCTTCATGATCGAACTCTACAAAGTTTTCCGTGTACGTTGACGGTGCTATACTTCGTCCCGGCTTCGTACCACTCTCTTCGAACCAATCTCCCGATTCGGAGATTTCGCAAGGAGATCCTCTACATGCCTCAAGGTCGCGCCCGCGTATTTACCTTGGTCATCGCCTTGATCTTTGTAGCAGCATTCCGTTCCATCGCGCAAACCGCGCCGCCTGCCAGCATCCCGCCATACCTCAATCCGTTGCTGCCGCTGAACGAACGAGTCGACGATCTGGTGTCGCGAATGACGCTTGAAGAAAAAGCTTCTCAACTCGTAAACCAGGCACGAGCCATCCCGCGCCTTCACGTAGCCGGCTACGACTGGTGGAGCGAAGCTCTTCACGGCGTCGCCAATGCAGGAACTGCCACCGTCTTCCCCGAACCGATCGGACTCGCCGCAACTTTTGATTCTCCGTTAATCCACGATATGGCAATCGTAATCAGCACAGAAGCGCGCGCCAAGCATAACCAGGCGGTGCGCGCCGGGCGTCGCGACATTATGGAAGGCCTTGATTTCTGGTCACCGAACATTAATATTTTCCGCGATCCCCGCTGGGGCCGCGGTCAGGAAACCTACGGTGAAGATCCATTTCTTACTGGACGGATGGGAGTCGCCTTCGTTACCGGAATGCAAGGAGACGACCCACAATATTTTCGCGTGATTGCCACGCCGAAACATTACGCCGTACACAGCGGACCGGAACCGTCGCGCCACATGATCGATGTGAAAGTGTCGAAGCACGACGAAGAAGATACTTATCTTCCTGCATTCCGCGCCGCTATTGTGGAAGGCAACGCCGCCTCGATCATGTGCGCTTACAACCGCGTGAATGGTGAACCCGCCTGCGCCAATAAGTTTTTGCTGGAAGATCAACTTCGCGGCGCCTGGAAGTTCAACGGCTATGTCGTATCCGATTGCGACGCCGTCGCCGATATTTTCAACGGCCATCACTATACGAAGAGCATGGCCGAAGCCGGAGCCGTGTCTCTGAAGACGGGCATGGACAATGAATGCGCTGATTTCTTTACCCAGGCCAACGACAACTCCGACTACGTAAAATTTCTCGACGCAGCCAAACAGGGCCTGCTCAGCGAAAAAGATATCGACATATCGCTGAAGCGCCTCTTCACCGCGCGTTTCCGCCTGGGAATGTTTGATCCTCCCGAACTGGTGCCCTATGCGGATATTCCGGATTCCGAAATCGATAGCCAGCCTCACCGCGCACTCGCGCTGCGCGCGGCGCAGGAGTCGATTGTCCTTCTGAAAAATGACGGCGTCCTTCCTTTCAGTCCAGCGACAAAAAATATTGCAGTCGTCGGCCCGCTCGCCGAATCCACTCGCGTCCTGCACGGCAACTACAGCGGCACGGCATCTCACGCAACTTCCGCGCTCGACGGCATCCGCCGGCAATTCGCTTCTGCCCAGGTGACCTATACTCCGGGCATGAACTTTCTTCGGGAAGAGGAACTCATTCCGTCTACCGTTCTCTCCACTACGGACGGCCAGCCCGGACTCACTGGAGGATATTTTTCTAATCCTAACTTCGAAGGCACTCCGAAAGTCGTCCGGGTAGACAAAGCCATCGACCTGCAGCGCTTTCATCCCGAGCGCTCGTCGATGCCTCCGCCTCCGGGGATGAAGGATTTTTCCGTGCGCTGGACGGGATTTCTTACTCCGGATGAATCGGGCGACTATCAAATCGGCGACATTGGTTCTATGAACCGTCTTTGGCTCGACGGCAAACTCATCGTCGATGACTTTTTGTTGCACGACCCCAAGCCGACGAATGCGACCATCCACCTTGAAAAAGGACATCGCTATTCGATCAAATTGGAATACGGACAAGGGGGCACAGGCCTCAAGCTGGTATGGCTTCGCCTTCTGGCCGATCCCATTCCAACCGCGATCGCTTTGGCAAAGAATGCCGATGTGGTTGTGGCCGTTGTCGGCATCACTTCCCAACTAGAAGGCGAAGAGATGAAAGTCGACGTTCCCGGCTTCGAGGGCGGCGATCGCACCAGCCTCGATCTACCCAAAGACGAAGAGGATCTGCTTGAGGCGATGAAGACCACCGGCAAGCCGCTCGTGGTTGTGCTGATGAACGGCAGCGCTCTTTCTGTAAATTGGGCGAACGAACACGCGGACGCTATTCTCGACGCGTGGTATTCAGGTGAAGAAGGCGGTACCGCGGTCGCCGAAACTTTGGCAGGTTTGAATAATCCTGCCGGCCGCTTGCCCGTAACGTTTTACAAAAGTGTCGACCAGTTGCCTGCCTTTGAAGACTATTCCATGAAGAACCGTACCTACCGCTATTTTCAGGGACAACCGCTCTATCCTTTCGGTTATGGACTTAGTTACTCCAAATTCGAGTACAGCAATCTGAAGCTTTCCAGCGACACACTGAATGCCGGCGATTTTCTCACCGTGGATGCGGATGTGCACAACAGCAGCCAGAGAGATGGCGATGAAGTCGTAGAACTATATCTAAGTTTCCCCAAGTCTCCGACTGCTCCGCTTCACGCTCTGCGCGGTTTCACGCGAATGCACGTAGGCGCCGGCGATGCGCAGCACGTCCACTTTATTCTGGACGAGCGCGACCTGAGCGAGGTCGACGACAAGGGAGACCGAGTCGTTGCCCCAGGCGCGTACCGCATTACCGTTGGTGGCGGACAGCCCGGAAGCGCTGCTCCGCACACGGAAGCAAAATTTGAGATCAGAGGAAAGCGGACCCTGCCGGACTAGGAGCCGACTGTTCTTGCGACATCTGAAATTGACAATATGCAATTGAAACACTGTGGAATGGAGAACGTAGCGTTCGTGGCATTATTGTCGACAATCCTGTATGCGCCGACTCCAAATCTTTCGGCTGCGGCGAAAATTGCAATCCAAACAACGCCGCCGGCTGATTCTTCAATCGCCGGTCACGCAACCACAATCAGCCCCATCCATTTCGCCTATCAGCCGATTCCTTTCGAACTCGACAGCGACGAAACTCCGGAACGCCACGCACCTGAAACTATGGCCGGAGGCGTGGCGGTCTTCGATTACAACAACGACGGCAAACTCGACATATTTTTTACCAATGGAGCCGACATCAATACGCTGCGCAAATCGTCTCCAAAATATTCCAATCATCTCTTCGAAAATGACGGCCACGGTCATTTCACCGACGTCACTGCCAAAGCCGGGCTTGCTGGCACTGGCTACGATATGGGTGTCGCAGTTGCCGACTATGACAACGACGGCTACGAAGATATTTTCGTCGCCGGTGTTTACAAGAACACGCTCTATCACAACAACGGAGACGGCACGTTCACCGATGTCACGGCCAAAGCCGGGCTGAACAAGCCGGATCCTGAATATGGGCCGCTCTGGTCCGTGGGCGCGGTTTGGGTAGACGTTAACAACGATGGCCTGCTCGACCTCTTCGTCATCAACTACATGAAGTGGGACATCAAGCACGAGCCCTCGTGCCCCATCGACGGCCACGCCGACTACTGCAATCCAAAGATGTACAAGCCAACTCCGAACCAGCTTTTCCTCAACAACGGAGATGGAACTTTCACGGATGCATCCGTGAAATGGGGCTTGCGCGAGCATCCCGGAAAAGGCATGGCAGGCGCAACTGCAGATTTTGATCTCGACGGACGAATGGATGTCTTCGTTGCCAACGATAAAGAGTTCAATTGGTTTTTTCGCAACAAAGGGAATGCATTTCAGGAAATGGGATTCGACGCGAATGTAGCTTTACGGGAAGATGGAGTGTTTATCTCCGGCATGGGCGTCGATTTCCGCGACCTCGATAATGACGGATATCCCGACATTGTCGTTGTCGCTCTCGACAACGAAACATTTCCTATCTATCGCAACACTGGCAAAGGAACTTTCGCTGAAGTGACCGAAGAAAGCGGCATGACCATGCTAAGCCTGCCCATGGGCGGCTATTCGCCAACCATTGCTGACTTTGATAACGACGGCTGGAAAGACATCTTCGTTTCCCGCGGTCACGTGCAATCGCTTTTGTCGGAGCCTCGCATCGCGGTTGAACAGCCGAACACAGTCTTCCGTAATCTGGGTGACATGAAGTTCGCCGCCTTTACCGCTGAAGCTGGACTCACTTCGCGTCCTCCCGCGCGGCATCGCGGATCCGCCATCGGAGATCTGAATGGGGACGGCCGCATCGATGTGGTGGTGACCGCACTCAAGGCTCCGGCGGAAATTTGGATGAATGACAGTCCGGGAAACAATCATTGGCTGGAGATCAAGCTCCAGGGCACCAAGAGCAACCGCGATGGAATCGGAGCGCGCATCAAAGTGGTTACCAAAAACGCTACGCAGTACGATCACAAATCGACGGCTGCGGGCTATGCGTCGTCAAGCGCGGGCCCGGTTCATTTTGGATTGGGGCCAAATACTTCTGTCGATCTCATTGAAATCCGATGGCCGTCAGGTCTGGTCCAGCAGGTGCGGAACGTGGCGTCCGATCAGATCCTGAAGGTTAGAGAATCAGGGCCAGCCGGCAGGTTCTAATTCTCGAAGGTGACGCAGCGTGGGGCCAAACTCTTGAGCCGAAAATCTGCACTAGAGCTATCGCTGCTGCACCCGCCCGATTCTCGCAGCAGTAGGAGGTGCATATTCACGCAGCACACTTCTGCTCATCTCGTCCTGCATGTGGCGACGGCGAACGTGAAGGGCAAAGGCTTCGATCAGGTTCGTCGCAAAACCCTCACTCCCAAACTCCTGTCCACACACCGAGCATCGCGGATTTCCTCGCTCGACAATATTGATTCGCAGCGTTGCCTCGCTTTTCAACATGCCACATTGTGCCACAATATTCGCAATACGTGTACGTTAACGATTTGGTCACCAGCAGGAAAGAACCTGAAACTGACAATTCATTTCATATTTGTGTTCGCATGTGTCCTGTGCACCGCTGCAACCACTCATGCGGAAACCGGCCACGACGCCTGGCTCCGTTATGCCCGTCTCGAGCCTGCTGCCGCCGAACGCTACCGCGCACTCCCTGCGACTGTTCTTTCGCTCGACCACACAATCGTATCCAAAAGCGCTCAAGACGAGCTCGTCCGCGGTGTGAAGGGCATGTTAGGCAGGACTCTTCGAATTGCCGCTGGCCCTCCAACCGAAAGCGCCATCGTAATCGGCACCGCCCAGCAACTTCGAAATATTGCCCCGGCGTTACAAATAATCGAAGGCTTGCACGGCGATTCATTTTGGTTGACGACGGGAGCAGTACGCGGCTTGCGCTGCATGATCATCACCGCGGCCACCGACCGCGGGGTACTCTACGGAGTCTTTGCTTTTCTGAACCGGATCGCAATGCAGGAGAATGTTTTCCAGCTGAATGAATTACAAGAACCCTCAGTCCCCATCCGCTGGGCCAATCAGTGGGACAACCTCGATGGCACCATCGAACGCGGCGATGCGGGCCGTTCCATCTTTTTCGAAAACGGCAGCGTTCGGCCCGATCTCGCGCGGGTTTCTGAATACGCGCGCCTGCTCGCTTCAGTCGGCATCAACGGCTGCACTGTGAACAACGTCAACGCCGATCCGCACATCCTCGATCCGGCGTTCATTCCGCAGCTTGCCCGAATCGCCGAAGCCTTCCGCCCCTGGGGAGTTCAACTCGGAATCGCGGTCGACCTCAGCTTACCCAAAACTTCCGGTGCTCTCGACACTTTCGACCCGCTGGATCCTCGCGTCGCAACCTGGTGGCAGAAGAAGTTCGACGAAATTTATCGCAACATTCCAGATTTCGGCGGCGTTGTCGTCAAAGCAGATTCCGAAGGTCGCTCGGGTCCTTCGCTCTACCAGCGCACTCCCTCCGATGCCGCCAATGTCATTGCCCGCGCCCTCAAGCCGCACCGTGGAATCGTTTTCTACCGCGCCTTCGTTTATAACCACCATCTCGACTGGACTGATCTGAAAAATGACCGAGCGAAAGCTGCCTACGAAGTCTTTCACCCGCTGGACGGCAAATTCGATGACAACGTGATCATTCAGATTAAATATGGTCCCATCGACTTTCAGGTTCGCGAGCCGGTGTCTCCCTTGTTGGGCGGCCTTCCGCACACGAATACCGGAATCGAGTTGCAGATCACCCAGGAATATACCGGTCAGCAGCGGCATACTTGTTTTCTCGTCCCCATGTGGAAAGAGATTCTCGATTTCAACCTGCGTGTCAACGGCTACTCGACCCCCGTAAAGCAAATTGTTGCCGGCAAAAGTTTCCACCGTCCCCTTGGCGGATACATCGGCGTCGTCAATGCCGGTCTCGATCAGGACTGGATGGGAAATCACTTGGCGATGGCAAACCTGTACGGATTCGGAAGGCTCGCCTGGAATCCGAATCTGATGGCAAATGCCATTATCGACGAATGGACCAGACTCACTTTCGGCAACGATCCCGTCGTGGTCCAAACAATTTCACGCATCCAACTGGCTTCGTGGCAGGCCTATGAAAACTACACTGGCGTGCTTGGTTTGCAAACGCTCACCAACATCCTGGGCAGTCACTACGGGCCTGCGCCCGAATCACAGGAGCGCAACGGCTGGGGACAATGGATTCGCGCCGACGCCCGCGGCGTCGGCGTAGACCGGAGCGTCGCCACTGGCACTGGCTTCGTCGGCCAATATTCTCCCGATGTGCAGAAACTTTATGAATCGCTGGCGAACACGCCCGACGACTTACTCTTGTTCTTTCATCACGTCCCCTACACCTACAAACTGCACTCGGGAAAAACAGTAATCCAAACCATTTACGATTCGCATTATGCCGGTGCCGAGAAAACGAAACAGTTCGTCTCGCAATGGCAATCCCTCCACCGCCGTTTCGATGACGAGCGCTTCCACACCGTGCTCGCTCAACTCACCTATCAATCCGGCCATGCGATCGTTTGGCGCGACGCGATCAACGATTGGTTTCACCAGATCTCCGGCATCCCCGATGCGAACGGCCGGGTGGGAAATCATCCCCACCGGATCGAAGCCGAGTCCATGGAACTCCAGGGCTACACTCCGCTCGACGTAACTCCGTGGGAAGACGCCTCCGCCGGAAAAGCCATAGTCTGCGTTCATACCGCACAATGCACGGCGAAGTACCGCTTTGCCGGCGCGAAAGGATGGTACGAAATCGACGTGGAATACTTTGACCAGAACAACGGCGTGTCGAAATATGAGGTCTATGTCGGAGATCAGTTGGTCGACGAGTGGCTTGCCGATTCCTCGCTGCCTGCAACTGCACCCAACGGTGATTCGTCCACACGTCGCCACATTCCCGGCGTGGCATTGCGTCCGGGCGACGTCTTACGGATCGAGGGCTTTCCCGACGCCGCCGAAGCCGCGCCACTCGATTACGTGGAAATCTATCCCGAAGCGACACCTCGCTAGAAAAACCGGATGCCGCCCCTTCGCATCGTGATTCCTGGCCTGTGCCGTTTCGTCTCTTTTTCGTCAGCGGATTAGCGTTGGCGAGGAAGTCCCTTTGCCGAGGCTTCGGATCCAGCTGGTTCACGGAACGGTTCCACAGAAATGCGCTCGTAACACACTTCCAGCACGGTCAAGTGTTCTGTACCGCCCGGCAATTGCAGGAGTACGCTGTCACCCGCTGCCGCCTTCATCAACGCGCGCGCCAGAGGTGACACCCAACTGATGTGGTTGCGATTGAGATCGATTTCGTCAGTGCCCACGATGCTCACCACTCGCTCGGCTCCCGCGGCATTGGCATAGCGCACGGTCGCTCCGAAGAATGCCCTCGTTGCCGCCTGCCCCGCTCCTTCTTTTCTCGATCTGGGAGCTTCCGGGTCCACCACTTCCGCGGCTTCGATTCGCTTCGTGAGAAAACGAATCCGTCCGTCGATCTGCCGCAGCCGCCGCTTGCCGTACTGGTAGTCGGCGTTTTCACTGCGATCGCCGTTGCTGGCAGCCCACGCCACCACCTCTGTCACGGCCGGACGTTCCCGGGTGAGCAGAAACCGGTGCTCATCTTTGAGACGCTCCAGCCCGCTCGGCGTGATGTAGTTCTTGACCGGCGTCGCGGGATCGTCCGGTGTTGGTTTTCTCGTAAATCCTTTTCGCATCTCGTAGTCTTTCGAAGGTGAATCCAGCAGGTACACCAATGAGCACGGATGAACGCCGATAAAAAACACCGAAGGCTATAGCCAGGGCTGGCCCACCTTTGCCGTCACCATACTAACTGAGGCTGCCCCAGCTTTCCTTCTGTTGGAAAGCTGGGCACCACTGGCGTTTGCGCCACCGATTTTCTCTCTCCCAACCCGGCCGTGGAGGCTGCGGGAAACATCCCCGGAGGGATAGTTAGTGCGATGTAACGGCTGAAGACCCCCACCGATTTTTCCATCTGACACACCTCAGAACCCCCGCCGCTAGTCGGGGCAAAATTCCTCTTGACAATAAGTATATGCTTATATAATGTAATGCTTATGCACACGCAATTGAACCTCGATGCCGCCTTTTCTGCTTTGGCTGATCCGACGCGTCGCGCAATCCTTGCGCGTCTCGCCAGGGGCGAAACGACTGTGATGGAACTGGCCAAGCCCTTCGAGATAACGCAACCGGCAATCTCCCAACACCTGAAGGTGCTCGAAGACGCAGGACTGGTAGAACGTCGCGTGGATGGTACGAAGCGCCCCCGTCGTCTCGCAGAGGCCGGCATTGAGGCAATGGACCAGTGGCTCGCAATGTTGCGAAAGGCGCTGGAGAAGAACTACGACCGGCTGGACAAGGTTCTCGCCGGCACGGAACAACCGAAGATAAAAAAAGGAGAAAAACGATGAGCACGTTGACTCTGAGGACTGAAGGTAATACTCACGTGGTTGTGACCAGGCGATTCGCCGCCCCTCCCGAAGCCGTGTACCGCGCCCATACCGATCCGAAACTAATTCAGAAATGGCTGCTCGGTCCTGAAGGTTGGACGATGCCCGTCTGCATCAATGATGCGAGGCCGGGAGGCAAAATCCGTTATGAGTGGACGAATGGCAAAGGGGGTGGATTCCACCTCACGGGCGAATACCTCGAACTTGAGCCGTACGGCCGCATCGTTCATGTCGAGCGGATGCACCTGCCAGATCCTACGCCCGACAACCACATTGAGACGCGGTTCGAGGCGGACGGCACAGGCACATTCATGACCATGCGTATGACTCTGCCGGATGCTCAGACGCGAGCAACCATGCTCGCCACAGGAATGGAACGGGGAATGGAAGCAAGCTATGTGCGACTGGAAGGGATGATCGAAGTTGCCGTTGCTCCCATCAAAAACTGATACACGCCAGGAGAATACCCATGACGAGCGCAGCAGTCGCAAGTACCTCGAGAGCAATTTCAGTTAGAGCGGCACGGCTCGCGATAGTCGCGATCACTTCTTATCAAGTCCTGCTCATCGTGCTGATTTTTCTGAGACCGGATCTGGCTCCTTCGTGGCACACAATCAGCGAATGGGCCATCGGGCCCTACGGCTGGATTATGTCAGGTGCGTTTCTCATTTCGGCGATGAGCTACGCGGCGTTATTCGTGATGCTGAAAGCGCAACTGCATGGAAACCTGGGCCGCGTTGCACTTGGCCTACTGCTGCTGTGCGTAATTGGGGCTGCTGGAGTAGGAATATGCACAACTGACCCCATGCCGCTGCACTTTCCGCTGTCCCCCAGGGGCACGCTTCACGTGATATTCGGCACAGGTCAGATTGTGCTCCTTCCATTCGCAGCGCTGCTTATCAACCTCGGCCTGGCTCGTAAGGAAGCATGGAGGTCGGCGCGGCGAGTTCTTCTCTGGACCGCTGGTTTGCCGTTGTTTGGCTTTCTCAGCTTTGCGGTTTACTCGGCGCTTTTTGTCTTTCCCTTGGGACCGGATGCTTACGGCCCCGGCGTTAACATCGGCTGGCCTCCGCGATTCACATTTCTTACGTACATGCTGTGGGTCGTGATCTTAGGTTGGCAGGCGACCAGGTGCAGCCGGAGATCCTCTACGGAAATCCCGGCGAAAAAGTGAAATCACATGGGCAAAGCAGTTTCGCAAAAGTGGATGAGTACACTTCCGGCGGGTGGCCCATCTTTGCATTGCACCATTCCCACGGAGGGTGCCGCATCCTTGCGTTTTTTGCAAGGGTGGGTGGTGATGCCGCGGGCGCAACTCTTGTCCGTTCTACACCGCCCGTTGTGTATGCCGTCGTCGTACCCGCCCCTTCGACTTCGCTCAGGGCAGGCTCTTCGCAAAGTACGCGAAGGACGGGGCACCGGCTGCTGTGGTGGGTTCTGCAGTTTGAAAGCCGGCCCCGCCCACCCTGAGGCTTTCGGAACGGGCTGGCGTTGCTTTACGTTCAGACCTCGCACGTGACGACCATCGAAACTCCAACTTCTTATTTCGCCTGCGCTAGCTTCGTAACAACCTCGGCAACTTTATCGAGTATCTGGTTCCAGCCCTCTAGTTGACCGCTATTTTTCGCGCTCTCCATGGGTTCACTTCCAATGAGGGTGAGTTTCGTCTGACCGTTTCCAAAGTCCTCAAAAATAACCACGTCGTGCGCATCGTCGATGGCCTCATGTTCTATTCCATAGTCCGAAGGCTCAACCTTGTTTCCCTTCGAGTCGGAAAAGTACATGGAGTAAACGATCTTTTCCTGGGGAACAATCTCGTGGTATTCACCAGCATTCCAGCCCTCCCGTCCATCCGGCGTTCTCATGCAGTAGAGAAATTTTCCTCCCACGCGAAAATCTATCTTGCAAACCGGCGAAGTAAAGCCCTTCGGTCCCCACCACTGCATCACATACTTCGGGTCTGTCCACGCCTTCCATACCAACTCGCGGGGGGCATCAAAAATTCTTGTAACAACCATCCGCTCAATTTCGCTAACTGTGTTTTTTGTCATCTCTGGCCTCCTCTTTCTTCATTTGATTTACGACTGCATCCAGTTTGTCGAAGCTCTCTTCCCAGAATCGGCGATAGCTGAACGCCCAGTCGCTGACTTTCTTAATCGACTCGGGCCTCAGCGTGCACACACTCTCTCGTCCACGTTTCGTCTTGATCACAATCCGGGCCCGCACCAGGTAGGCGATATGTTTTGAAATCATCTGCTGCGAGAGTGCAAACGGCTCCGTCAATCCATGCACAGAGGCAGGCCCATGGGAGAGCCGTTCGATCATTGCCCGCCGGGTTGGATCAGACAAAGCGGCAAACGTTGTACCTAATCGATCCACAACCATATGGTAGTGGATTATCGGGCAATGTCAAGTGTGGATTTGTGATTCATGATTTCTGCTTACTGATCCCCAATGTGCCAAGCGTTGGGCCGGGTAGCCCATCTTTGCATTGCATCAGTCCCACGGAGGGTGACCATCCTTGCGTTTTTTCAAGAGTGGGCGGCGGTGCGGTGGGTATTCTCGCACTGCTTACATCGTAGCCACGTAGAGGCTGTTGGGATAAAGAACCTCAACCACTTTCTTGATTACAGCATTGCCGTTTTCTCCGTTCGTAAAGACGACCACCCCGATTCCGCGCGAGGGAACGAACATAACAAACGTCTTCACTCCCCAATCGGAGCCGTCATGGTCCAGAATCTTCTCACCATTGACGGTCTCGACTTCCCATCCCAGCCCCATTCCATAGGCGACGACGCAGTGACCGCGCACGCCAGCGGCGCTGCACACACTCTTCAGATCTTCCGGCTTCATGCGGTTCCGCGTCAGGGTTGCGCGTTCTGTGGCGATTTCCTTGGTTAAGCCTTCGTCGTGCATGACGCTGACCACAAAGTTCGCGTAGTCCTGAATTGTCGTGCGAAGCAAGTCAGCGCCATCCCAGGTTGTGGCAACGTCATCCACGGGTTTATCGCGTTTTGGCCCGTGGGGAACGGCCAGACGCCCGGCATACCAATCCTTTGCCGTATAGGAAGTTCCGTTCATCCCGATGGGGTTGAAGACCATCTCTTGCGCGAGCACATCAAATGGTTTCCCAAGTTTCTTCTCAGCAAACCGGCCAACATAGTTGAATCCCTCTCCGGAGTATCCGGTCTGGGTTCCAGGATCCCACTGGATCTTCAGGACTCCGCCGGTCTTGCCCCTCCAGTTCGGAAATCCCGTCTGGTGAGACAAGCACAAGCGGGGCGTCAGCAATTTGCTTCGCGGATCGTCCTTGATATCCGGATCAACCCAGTAGTGAAACATCGATTCGTCCAATGAAAGTTTTCCTGCTGATGCGAGACGCAAGACTGTCTCCGCCGTCACGGGCTTGGTTAATGACGCCATGTTGTACAGCGTCATTGCCGTGGCTGGCACGCCCGGACTCTGCTCGCCATAGACGGCGGTCCACGCCACTTTTCGATCTTCGATGTAGGCCACGGCCACGCTCGGCACATCGCTCTCCTTTAACCATTCCGCCGCATGGGCATCAAGCTCGGCGCGCCCATCTTTTTTCGCTGTAACGGTTCGTCTAGTGGATTGCGCCTTTTCTTGTCCCGCAGCCGGGATCATGCTTAAACATCCCATTACGGCGACAACCAAAGCCTTCCTCGCTCTCCATGTTTCCAGTCTCATCATTCCTCTGATTCCTCGCTGCTGGTCTACGCGTAATCTACGTCTTGCCTCTGCCAAATGTTCCGTGCGGGGGCGTATGTCGACCGAACGGCCCAGTGCAAGTCTCCCTTGCGTATTGCTATACCGGGCCGAATCACGGGCAAGCCTTCAATAATCCAATGTGCCAAGTTAGCCGGCAATTTTCTGGCCGGGCTACACTATTTAAGAAGCACGGTACCGCGAGTTGCTCCTCCAAAATGATCTCTTTCTCAAACATCAATAAACAGTATGGCAAGCAGTTGCTCTTCGTGGATGCTTCGTTTCAGTTTCCCGGCGAAAAAATCGGGCTGGTCGGTCCCAATGGGGCGGGCAAGACAACGCTCTTCCGTATGGGGGTCGGCGAGGAAACTCCCGACGAGGTCGCGGTCTCTGTTCCCAAGAAGCGGACGGCGAAGGCATGCTTGGCAGAATCAGGATTCCAAGGGTGATTACTCGGGTTGCGGTTGCGGCTTTCGCCTCAGGACCAACGCGGAGAACAGCGTGATCACGAGCCCAATCGGGAAGGGATGAATGAACGTGAGCGCTGCGTTGAAGAATGGATTTTTGTACAGCTCTTTGTATTTTCTGACCTGCTGAAGTTTTTCCTGGACGGCTGCCGGGCTCGCCCCCGAGGCGGTGAGCTTCTGAACCAAGTGAGCGCCGTATGCGTCCCAGAAACCAGGCAGGAAGTTGTAGTAGATCACTTCCCAGGTTACGACATAGATGATGCAGGATATCAGCGTAATGGAGAGGCCGACGGCAAAAGCCTTCAAAAAGGTAATCTGACCATTGCCGATGTTGTCCCGGTAGGTTCGGATGCCGAAATACACCATCAAGAAGGAGAGCACGATGGAGGTGTTGCCGATGATCGCGCCGCGGTCGAAGCCAATCCTGCCGCCGAAGGTCACCACCACGATCACCATCAGCGAAGAGATAGCGCCGGAGATCAGCCCGAAGGTGACGATGATCTTTCTCATATCCTTGTAATGTCTTTTATCCGATCTTTATCTTTAATCTTTACCTTTCCACGTATGCTGCCGGCCCCGTGCTCATACGGGCTCAGCGACCAGCCACGTCAGCTGGCGACTTCGATGCCGCTGGGATCACTACGATCAGGTTATCGCCTGCTCCCGGGTGAGTCATCCCAAGATAATCGAGGCTCGCCAGCGATTGGGCGTCGAACCCGATGTCTTTCGTTGTCATGTTCGGCGCATAAAACATCAAGTGCGGAGGGAAAATGCCAGTGCCGTGTTCAGGGATGGCCCTCAAGCGGTTGTGGCTGGACATCATGTAGAGTAACCCCGGTTTGCTCGGATACTGGTAACGGCCTTCCTTATATCCGCTGGCGATGTCTGCCTTGATTTCGGCCTCGGACTTGCCGTTTGTACGCAGCTCTTCACCGTGCATGTAGACAAGCAAGAGAGTGCGGCTGCCTTCGGCGTCGAAGCACTGCGGCTCAATGGTTGTCTCAGCTCGGGTTGTTTCTGGCTGGGTTGTTCCTGAGGGCTTTACGAAATGCCGGCCAACAAAACAGCTGAAGCCGTTGGTGCCTTCGCGCGCTTTCTCGTAGCCTCTGGGGCCGAGAACATAAACTGTGGCTTTACTGGATACCTCGGCCGGGGCGGCGCTTTCAGCGAGTGTGATCTGCTGGTCACGTGGCATGGAGGCGTCGTAGACCCGGGGGAGTTCATATTCCGGGGCGGCGGCGGTTGCGGGAATGAGCGCAGTGCTTGAAAACAAGCCGATCGACAGCGTACCCACGACAAAGACCTTCATCGAATTCAGAGACTTCATGTTCGCTCCTTTTCACAAACTTCGTGTCGCTCGTATCGAGCGTCGAGCGGCTCAACATACCGCATGAGGCGGGGTCGGTGTCGTCATCCTTTTGGCTGATTTTGGCGGCGGTGAGAAAAATCATTCGTTTGGGGGAGCGGTTATTGGCGCGAACCGTGCCCGCGCAGGAGTAAATCAGGGGAGAAGGCCGAATTCCTTGCCGAGTTGCACCGCTTGCGTTCTTCGTCTCGCCCCGAGTTTATCGAAAACACGGCTGGAATGGGTCTTCACCGTGCTCTCGCTCACAAAAAGCTTCCCGGCGATTTCGCGGTTGCTCAGGCCCTGGGCGATCAGTTCAAGGATCTCAAGCTCACGGCGAGTGATATGGAGGTCCTCACGTTTTCTTTCGTCAGGGGTGAACGGTCCCTCGGCATGGACGGGGACCTCCCGCACAACAATTGTCTGGCGTTTCGCTGTCAGCTTGAGGCCAAGCCAGATGCCAAGAGCGGCAAAGGTCGCGGCGATCAGTCCGCCGTAGATTTCGATGGAATGTTCGACGACCAGGAACCGATACTCGGTCCACTGGAGCAGGGCAATCAGGATTCCACCGATCAACCCGTACACGAGGACGTGGCGCTTCATAAGTTGCAGGAGGATTCGTTACCGAAATTATCGCACCCCTGGTGGGGGAGATCCTACTGCTTGCAGAAAGCCGGGGACAGGCGGGACGTTCACCATTCGCCGAAACACTTGAAAACGTTCCGTCTGTCCCCGGTTTCCTCGACTCCCGGTTTCCTCGACTAATCGAGAGCTGGCTCGCGTTGCACCACAACCAACAACACCACACCGACAATGGTAAACATTCGGAATGCCTCTTCCTGCCCATTCCACATTTTCGACTGCCACATCAGAAACCATTCGCCCCCGACGTCGAGGAATGCCACCAACCACATCAGCAGGCTCGTGGTCAGCGCAATCACGGCGACGTTCTGCGCAGCGGCGAATTGGGCGCTGTCCGCACGATACGATTTCAGCAACCGAACACCAGCCCACCAGCATAGAAGCATAGTGACCGACTCCCAGGCGATGATGCCAATGTAGAAAACCGTATGTACCAGCGGCGAACTGAAGGCGCGCCACATGAGGTGGTTCCCCGGAAAGGTTGAGTCCATCATCAGTACGTGGCGGACAAACTCATAGTTGGAGCCGTAATCCGTGATGTTGTTTAGCACCAGAATCGTGTAGAAAAGTGCGATTGCAAAAACGAGAACTGCTTTGGAAACGCGGAGCGCCATCACATGCCGCATAGGTTGTTGCCAGGGAAATTATATCTTCTCGGTAACTGACCGCGGCCTTTCAGGCATTCGCGGAAATCATTGGAGCGATTTCCGGGAGCCTGTTTGCGGATTACTTCCGGATTGCCGACAATCCAGCTCAATCGCCGCGTACGTTCAAAACTCCAGCCGCGCCTGGAAGGCGATCATGCGTGGACTGCTATCGCCACCCAGCCCGACGCCTAGCAAGCCGGTCGGCGGAGAGGTCGTGTAGGTGAGCGCCCCAAATCCACTCTGCGTCGAAGGACTTCCTGGGATGCCGGCCTGAACCATGTTTGGAAGCGCAAAATTCGGATGATTGAAGACATTAAAGAACTGTCCCTCAAACCGCAGCTTCACATGCTCGGTTAATGCGAACCACTTTGTCAGGTAGAAGTCGCTCCAGAGAAAATCTGGACCGCGCAAGGCGTTGCGGCCCAGATTTCCGAACTGGCAATTCTGCGCGCTGTCGCCGCCATAGCACTGCCCTGTACTCGGATCGACCGCCGATACGAATGCATCCGGATTAAGCCACTGAATCGTTCCCGCCTGAGTTACACCCGGAATCGGATGGTGCTTGTACAGCGGAACGCCCGGAATGACACTGGCAAACTGCGGTCCGCTGCCCTGCACGATTCCGTTTCCGTTTGCTGAATAGGGCGTGCTCAGCACCGAGAACGGAACTCCGCTGTGCCAAAACGCGGTTCCGGAAATCTGCCAGCCGTTGAGCACGTAACCCAGCGAATGACTGCGCACTTTGAGCGGTAGCTGATAAACATATTGTGCGTTGAGATTGTGCCGGATGTCATAGTCGCACGGACCATAATCGCGAGCCAGGTCTCCGGGCAGAGGCGAGAGAATCCCTCCTGCGGAAAACGAAAGGAATCCCCCGTTCGAGACCGTATCCATGCAACGGCTCAAGTTGTAGTTGATCTGCCCCTGCAAGCCATGGCTGAGACGCTTCATCGCGGTCAGTTGAAGGCCGTTGTAGTGGCTGTTCGCGCCGGTCGAGAACTGCGTCACCCCGCCGAACCGCGGATCGGTTGATTGCAGGTAGGGAAACGGTGCAAAACAGCCCTGACAAACGGTTTGGTAGCCGTTGACTTGGGTCGAGTATGGTTGATTCACGGCCCGCGTGCCTACGTATTGCGCTTGCAAACTGGCCGTCGTTCCAAATTGATGTTCCATTCCCAGGCTCCACTCCATGAAGTAAGGCGCGTGAAGTTTGCCATCTGGAACGGCTGTGATCGCAACCGGCGGAAGACAACTTGTCGGACTTGACTGTGGAGATGTGCACGAAAGCTGTCCTTGGGGAAATCCCAACGTAAAAATCTGATTGGCCGTCATAGTTGCATCGACTGCGCTGCCGGACACGCCCGGTGCGATAGCCGCGCCGCCCACAGTGCCAAGCACGCCTCCCTGAAAAGTCTTGTCGTAGGGAGGGTTCGCGCCGATCAGATCAGCCACGCTGCCGGGCAAGATGTCGCTAAAAATTCCGAAGCCAGTCCGGAGTACGGTTTTCGGCTTGAACTGCCACGCAATCGCTGTTCTTGGTTGTAGGATCGCTATTGGTGTAGATGAGAAAAGATTGCCGAGATGAGTTTGGATGGCCTCATTCAGCGGTTGGTTGACATCATGCGAGATTGAACTGAAGGAGCCGCGAAGACGGGCAACTTGATCATGAGGATTCAGGGGATTTGAATTGAAGGTGTCGCGCAGGCCAAACGTCCAGGTCAGGGTGCGAGTCAATTTCCACGTGTCTTGCGCGTAGACATCGAGGTTAAGAAAGTTGAAGGGCTCATTTGCATTCGAAGGAAAAGTCTCCGATGCGGTGTTCGCCACTCCGCCAATGAATTGCTGCAAATTCGCATAGGTCACGGTTGGGACCGTGCCTTCTCCGAAGTCATAGTCGTTCAGGCGGAAGATACGGATATTGGTTCCGAACCGCAGTTCATGAGCGCCGCGACTCCAGGCAAGATTGTCGTTGACGAAAAAGCGGGATGCGCGACGCCCTTGAATCCAGGTGTTGTCCAGTCCTCCCATTGGCGTAAAGGCATTCGCGCCGGTTCCCTGCAACACGATCGGAAACGCCGAAAGTGTCTTCTGCAGGTTACTTGGCCCGAACAGGCTTTCGTACCAAGAGAATGCCGGATTGAAGTAGTTCACCAGGTTCTGTGAGAAGACGTGGGTGTGTCCTGCGGCGAACGAATAGAGAGGTTGCGGCGAAAACGCGTTGAACACCGGGTTTATAGGATCCGTCCACGCGGCTTGCAGACCGGTGTCCGACTGAAAGCGAAACCAGGCCGTGTCTTTTGGGTTGATGTTGTAGTCGACGCGGACCGTCTGCACCTCCTCGTGGTCGTCGCTGGAGTGGGACACGCTCTGCCGGTTGGCACAACCATCCTCGGCGGCGCCAAGCGGGCATCCAAGTATCGCAGTCGGTGTGCCGCTGGTGTTTTGATACAAGGAGAACATCTGCTGATAGAACGAGACCGAGGGAGAAGGAAGTTGCTGCAACACGTATTGTTGGAATGCCGCACTGGGAACAATCGTCGGCGTAACGATGGGCAGTGCAATGCGAACCCATTCACTATCAAAAAAGAAGAACAGTTTGTCGTGCGCGATCGGCCCACCGACACTGCCTCCAAAATGGTTCACGGTCGCCCCCGGCTTGCGGTTTCCCGGAGTCGCGTTAGTAAAGTAGTCCGCTGCATTCAGTAGCGAACCATTCCACAGCTCGTAGAGGTTCCCGTGAAACTGATTCGTTCCGGACTTGGTGACGTAGTCGACTTGCGATGCCCCATACCTTCCTTGATCCACCGAATAGGAGAGTGTGTTGACGGTCACTTCCGAAATCGAATTCAATCCCAGCACCAGGTTGGTTGAAAGGCCGCTATTGAGATTGGTGAGTGGGTCGTTCGTCTCCAACCCGTCCACGATGTATCCATTGGAGAGGGCGGGGAGTCCGTTGAATTCCACGTTGCCGTATCCGTTACTGCTGCCAACAAAATCGTTGCTGCTTCCAGCCGTATTGATCAGGGCCCCAGGCGCAAATTGCAGAGGGTAGGTCAGGTCCCCTCCTGGATTCGGCAAATCCTCCAGCGCCGGAGCAGTCAGGGTAGTGGATGTGTTTGCGTTTTCCGGATTGATAATTGGAGCTTCGCTGCTTACCTCAACCGCCTCATTGGACCGCGCCACCTTGAGCGTGAAATCCACAGTTTGCTTCTGGCCCAGGCCCGCAATCACGTTGTCATTTTGGCCTGGATCAAAACCTTGTGCTTCCACCCCAACCGAATAGCTGCCCGGCTTTAACTGCGGAAAGTTGAACCGCCCTGCATCATCTGTCTTCGCGCTACGTTTCAGACCTGTCTCGCGATTTGTGATCGTCACTGTGGCGCCCGCCACAAGCGCGCTTGATGCGTCCCTAACTTCGCCAACGATGGCGCTGGTGGTTTCGCCTTGGGCTAGCGCTCCAACGGGAAGAAGACACGCCACCGTCAATACAAGAGAAGCAAAGTGTCCTACCCACTCCATGAGTACCCCACTCATTTGCCTCAAAGGCGGCAACGTCTCCCCGATACAATCTATTAACCAGCGATTATTATTGATAGTTAACCACAGTTAATGTCGAGAAGCAAGAGACCTACGGACGAGATTGAGGAATTTTCGGATGCGCTCGCGTAACGGGGAAGCCTTCAGTAATCCAACATCAGCATTGGCCAGCGATTTTCTGTCCACGCTACACTGGAAGAGGCAGTACCGCGAGTTGCTCCTCCAAAATGATCTCTTTCTCCAACATCAATAAGCAGTATGGCAAGCAGTTGCTCTTCGTGGATGCTTCGTTTCAGTTGAATCCCGGCGAAAAAGTTGGGCTGGTCGGTCCCAATGGGGCGGGCAAGACAACACTATTCCGGATGGTCGTCGGCGAGGAAACTCCCGACGAGGGCGCGGTCTCAGTCCCCAAGAAGTTGACGATCGGCTACTTTCGCCAGGACGTCGAGGAAATGCAGGGCCGTTCGGTCCTGGATGAAGCGATCGCAGGCAGCGGACGCGTCGGCGATCTACACCACGAACTCGAAGCCTTGCAGCGGGAAATGTCCGACCCCGACAAGGCGGATGACATGGACCGCATCCTCGATCGCTTCGGTCACGTTCAGGAGGAGTACGAGCATTTAGGCGGTTACGCGCTCGAATCGCAAGCTCGTGAAGTGCTCCATGGTCTGGGGTTCAAAGATGATCAGATTGACGGCGACGTAGGCGCTCTCTCCGGTGGATGGAAGATGCGCGTTGCGCTGGCGCGCGTCCTGCTCGGAATGCCTGATGTATTGCTGATGGACGAACCGACGAATCACCTCGACATCGAATCCATCATCTGGCTGGAGCAGTTTCTCAAGTCATTTCCCGGCGCGCTGCTCATGACCTCGCACGACCGCGAGTTCATGAATCGTCTGGTCTCAAAGATTGCAGAGATTGATGGCGGCGAAATCATCACCTACTCGGGTGACTACGACTTCTACGAGCGCGAAAGGGCGGTGCGAGAGAGCAATCAGCAGGCAGCATTTGCCCGGCAGCAGTCCATGCTTGCCAAGGAGCAGCGCTTCATTGATCGTTTCAGGACGCACGCCGCGAAAGCAGCCCAGGTGCAGAGCCGCATCAAGGCCTTGGACAAGATCGAGAAGATCGAGTTGCCAAAGAAACGGCAGGTCGTGAAATTCGACTTTCGTGTTCCCCCGCGATCCGGCGAACAGGTGGCCGTCCTTGAGAACCTGCACAAGAGTTATGGCCCGCGTGTGATTTACGAAGGGTTCAATCTCACCATCCGCCGCGGAGAACGCTGGGCCGTCATGGGAAGAAACGGCGCGGGCAAGACCACGCTTCTTAAAATGATTGCCGGAGCCAGTGCTCCAGATGCGGGAAGCGTGCGGCTCGGCGCCAGCCTGTATATGGGCTACTTCGCGCAACAATCTTTAGAAACGCTCAATTCCGATCTCACCGTCATCGAACAGTTGCAACAGGATTTTCCCCAGGACGGTCTCGGCTCGCTGCGGAACCTGGCGGGAGCGTTCCAGTTCTCCGGCGAAGACGTGGATAAGAAGATCCGCGCACTCTCCGGCGGAGAAAAATCGCGGCTGGCCATAGCGCGCATGCTCTACAACCCGCCGAACTTTCTGGTGCTCGACGAACCGACCAATCACCTGGATCTTGCGACCAAAGAGATGCTGGTGGACGCTCTGAAAGATTTTGAAGGCACCATGATCTTCGTATCGCATGACCGCATGTTCCTTCGCGGTCTGGGCTCACGTGTGCTGGAACTGGGCGGGGAGAGCGGCACGGACCGCCATCCCACTGTTTATCCCGGCTCCTATGTTGAATACGTGCAGAAGCTTGGACACGAGGCGCCTGGGATCTATTCGTAGGTTTTGCAGGGCGGGTGGCCACATCAGACGATGTGTTTTACTTCTAGGGCGGGTGGCCCGGGCTTTGATCGCGCCGACATCACCAACATAGAGGGTGCCCCGTCCTTGCGTCTTGTGCAAGGGCGGGTACGATGCTGCTGATAGCGTAGGTTCTAGGGTAGTTTACTCGTAGATCGATCCTTCAGGGCAAGCTGCGTGGCAGAGAAAATGAACCACGAACCCAACATCTACGGAGCCGACGGAGATACTAGCAAAGGAGTCGCCGTCTATACGCCGCTGACTTTGGCGTTATATGACTTGGCGGTGTTGCGGTTTTCGAATTCTTTTGTCTGGCAATGTTCTTCGCACGTGCTCCTGGATTTCTACAACCAGCATATCTCGGATAAGCATCTGGATATCGGTGTGGGAACTGGTTACTTTCTCGATAAATGCCGGTTCCCGTCCACCGCCCCGACGATTGCACTGTTCGATCTAAACCCTCACAGCCTCGCGAGATCAGCCAAGCGCCTACGTCGCTACCATCCGTCCTGCTATATGGGCAACGCTCTTCAGCGCATCGATATCGACATGTCTGGATTTGATTCCATCTCGCTCAACTATCTTTTGCACTGCCTGCCTGGCAATTTGGCGAGCAAGAGCATCGTATTTGAGCACGTGAAGCCTTTGTTAAGAGATGGCGGGGTAATATTCGGCTCTACGATCCTGGGCGAAGGTGTGCGGCACAACGCGCTGGCGAAACAACTGATAAAGATTTACAACGCGAAAGGAATTTTTTGCAATTTGTCAGACCGGCGGTCCGATCTTGAAGCAGGGCTCAAAGTACATTTCGACGAGTACACAATACACATTGCCGGGTGTGTAGCGCTGTTCAGCGCCAGAAAGGGATTCGCTGAAAGTCGCCACCTTCAACATTAACAACATCAACAAGCGGCTCGACAACCTCACGGCTTGGTTAGCGAAAGCTGAGCCGGACGTGGTGAGTCTCCAGGAGCTCAAGGCAGAGCAGGAAGCCTTTCCCGTGAATGCCCTTCGGACTCTCGGATACGAAGCGGTCTGGCAAGGGGAGCGCTCCTGGAACGGTGTGGCCATTCTCGCGCGACACCAGGTACCCGTGCTGACCTGCACAAGCTTGCCGGGAAATCCTGATGGCATTGTCGCTCGTGGATGGCGTCATCCCGAGCGTAGCCGTTCTTCAGGCGGAGCGAAGGATCTCCCGCTACGACGCTGTGTGCCACGGGAGATCCCTCGGCCCGCTGGTAAAAAACGCGGGCTCTTCGGGATGACGCCCGGAAACGCTGAAGATCATCAAGCCCGCTACATTGAAGCGGCGGTTCAGGGAGTCCTGTTCACTTCCATCTACCTCCCCAATGGGAATCCGCAGCCCGGACCGAAATTCAATTACAAGTTGGCTTGGTTTGAGCGCCTGATTGCCCACGCCGCCGAACTCATGGCGAGCGGTGCACCCGTGGTGCTGGCCGGAGACTACAACGTCGTGCCGACACCGCAGGACATCTATCCGACTCGATCGTTGGATAACAACGCGTTAATCCAACCCGAGAGCCGACAGGCCTTTGCGCGTTTGCTGGCTCAAGGCTGGACCGATGCCATGCGGAAGCTACATCCGGATGGGCCGCTCTGGACGTTCTGGGATTACAAATTTGAACGGTGGCAGAAAGACAAAGGCATGCGACTCGATCACTTTCTGCTCTCGCCAAATTTGTCGGTCCGCCTCGTGGATGGCGGTGTTGACCGATGGGTGCGTGGGCAGGAAAACGCGAGCGACCACGCGCCGACATGGATCATGCTCGATCTCTAGACCAGAGTCGAGGTTCCCCGCCAGAGTTTTTGGGTCAGACCGAGACGCGCAAGTCTTCAGGAAGTACTCGCAGATGAATTTGCAGATGAAGCGCGAAGCTCCGGAAAAGCTCAATCGCCGCGCGAGCGAAATGCTGCCGGCGAGTGGTGAATCAAGTGGCACGGTCCTAGTGCAGTGAGCGGATTTGGCACGGTTTTGGCACGGTCGAGGCCGGAAATCATGATCCGGAGTGGTCATACAGTTGGAGAGTGCTTTAGAATCAATTCTGCTTGTCATGTCGGGGCGTAGCGCAGCCTGGTAGCGCACCTGCCTTGGGCGCAGGGGGTCCGCGGTTCAAATCCGCGCGCCCCGACCATTTCCTTCTCACCCACCTGCCCGGATGGGCCTGTGGCTGGTTCAGTGTTCGTCTGCAGTAGGCAGTCACGAAATGTGGCGTCGATTTAACGCCAACCGAGGGCTGGAGCGACCGTAGTTAGAATTGCCTCCAGCACATGCACGTTGTAGGCAACACCTAGCTGATTCGGAATGGTGAGCAATAGTGTGTCGGCCTCAGCGATCGCCTCGTCTTTCCTAAGCTGCTCGATGAGAATATCTGGCTCGGCGGCGTAGCTGCGGCCGAAGATTGCCCGTGTGCTTTCGTCAAGGAATCCGATTTGGTCCTCTTCCTGGCCACCTCGTCCGAAATAGGCACGGTCACGGTCATCGATCAAGGCAAAAATACTGCGGCTAACGGAAACGCGTGGCGTGCGCATGTGACCAGCTTCCTTCCACGCTGCCCGAAATGCTCGAATCTGTGCGGTCTGCTGAATGTGCAGCGGTTCGCCGGTCTCGTCGAATTTCAGGGTTGAGGTTTGCATGTTCATTCCTAGCTTCGCAGCCCATTCTGCAGTCGCGTTAGAAGCAGACCCCCACCAGATTCGATCACGCAACCCTGCGGAGTACGGCTCAAGACGGAGTAGCCCCGGAGGATTGGGAAACATTGGACGCGGGTTAGGCCGCGCGAAGCCCTTGCCGCGCAGCAACTCAAGAAACTCTTCGGCATGCCGCCGCCCCATTTCTGCATCGTTCTCGCCCTCTTTCGGGCGAAAGCCAAAATAGCGCCAACCATCGATGACCTGCTCGGGGGAACCGCGGCTGATTCCCAACTGCAGGCGGCCGCCGGCGATCAGATCTGCGGCCCCTGCGTCCTCTGTCATGTAATCAGGATTTTCGTACCGCATGTCGATCACTGCAGTGCCAATTTCAATCTTGCGCGTCTTAGCACCAATCGCCGCCAGCAGTGGAAACGGTGACGCCAATTGCTGAGCAAAGTGATGAACCCGGAAATAGGCTCCGTCGATTCCGAGGCGCTCGGCCTCCATGGCAAGGTCGATGGACTGCAGGAGCGCGTCGGCCGCCGACTGCGTTCGTGACTGTGGTGAAGGGGTCCAATGACCGAATGAGAGAAAGCCAATTTTCTTCATTCAATATAAGTCTCCTATGTCGTCGATATGGCTGCGCGCCTCTTCTCGGTGTCGCATTAGCCGAGTGCTTCGAGGTTTTTTCTTTAGAGATCGTCTGGGCTTACTTCGCGATCGAGGCGGGTCGCAGATTTGGTGTCACAATCGTCAGTTCGCCGAGTTTTTCCCGCTTCACGGTACCACGCAGGTGGGCGGCGTGATCCATCATCCAAACCTCGGGAATGATTTCGCCGACGAGTTGTCCATGACAGAAAAGGCGCACCACCGAACTCTCCGAGACGACAATTCCCACGGCTTTGGTAACTGCGCTCATATTGGCGGCAGCAATGTGACGACTGCCCAGTCCCAATGGAACGTCCACTTGCGCTGCAACGGCATCGAGGTAGCGGCACGCCGAAAGGACAATTCCTTGGCGACTTACTACGAACCCGCCGTCCAACTGCGCCAATTCCTTGACGGTTCCGCGGAGATTGAGATTGCTGACGTGACGTGAAGACTCCGGATGCCCCAGCAGCGGATCCAAAATCAACGGTCTGGATTTCGCGAGTACTGCCTTCTCATCACCGAGAGTGAATAGAGTGCCAATCCGCCTTCCCTCTCGGCCCTCGCGAGCAATTTCGACTGCGAGCCCAATGAGGGACTCTAAAACGTCAGAATCATATTCCGTTACTTGGCAAAGAATACTCTCAAACATTCATCGGACTCCTTGCTACTGGTAACGCCACGAACCGACCGTCCCGATGCACCCAGCTTTCGATGAAATACTAACAAGGGAGGATTCAGCCAGGAATTTTGCTGGCAACTCCCAATACCGGGAAACGATTCGCCGACTTGAGTCGGATTCTCCAGCCAACACTTGTGGTCAATGGAGTTCACGACGAGAAGATCCCGGTTTCGAACTCCTACTGGTTGAGTGAGAACCTGCCTAATGCCGTTCTGTTGACCTGCCCGGACGCGGGTCAGGGCTCCCTGTTTCAATGGCACGATTTCCTTTCGCGCCGCGAGAGGCCTTGCTCGCTTCGGATTCGCCTTACGCACCGTACTAGAGACAGGTAATTGAGATCGATGATTCGATCACGCCACCCCGAACCGGCTAGAGTGATCGGTCGGTGGAATTCGGCGGGATTTTGGTCCGTTTGATGTGAGGGCTGACGGCAAGAAGTTCTTGGTGAATAGCGGGAATTTGAAAGAGAGGAACGATCCGTTGACTCTGGCGTTGAATTGGCTGGCGGAGTTGAAGGAGTAAGGTTCGAAAGCGCCTGACAACACCTGGTTGTAACAATTGGCCGTCAGCTCGCGGTTTGCCCGTTGTTGATCTTCGGTATTATGCTGCCAGAGTCTGTTACAAGTTGAAACTCTGGACGAATCGAGGAGGATCATGTTCAAAATCAGTGTGGTTGTTTTCACAGTTGTGGTTGTTGGCCTTTTATGCGCTTCACCAGTGGCGCCAGCTCAGGTTTCGATTGGAGTGAACATCGGACCGGCTCCGGTGTGTCCTTACGGATACTTCGACTATGCTCCCTATGACTGTGCTCCTTACGGCTACTACGGACCTGATTGGTTTGTTGGCGGGGTATTTCTTGGAGCAGGCCCGTGGTTCCACGGTCCTCACGGCTTTTACGGACATGTCGATAACCGGTTCGATCCTCATCACGGCTACAATGGACCGTTGCCGGGTCGCGGGGCAGAGCGCTTCAACCATTTCCAGGGAAATGAGGCGAGAGATGGCCGAGGCAACGTAGGCGAAGCCGGCCACGATGCGAAGGGTGAACACGCGCTTCCTGGCTATCGGGGTGGTGGGCACGCCGCTGCACATGGCGGCGGGCGGCACTAGAGAGCGGTTTGGGTTGGAGCAGAAACGAGATAAGGCGCGGGTTGCGCCTTATCTCGTTTGGCATTTGCTCTCGGAGCTGGATGGTCGATGAGCGCTATCGCCTGATTTCGTCAATCATTGCCTTGATGTTCGTTTATGGAAGGCCAACCACGCGTATCCCAAGCAAAGGCCGAGTGCGCCGTATACCCCCGCGTTCATTGGAGCAAGAAGGAGAAAGGTGAGCACCAGCGAGGGATCGAACGTCATCCTTATGAAATACAGCGGACACAGCGAAAACATCAGTTGAGTATTGAGATTCCAGCTGTGCGGAGCAAGATAGGCGACGAGCGCAACGAGATATGAAATTGCCGCGAAGCCACCGAGCCATTTGAGGGGCGCTAGGAACAACTGTTCATCGTCCCCATGTTTCCTGCACACTTTCGCGATCCACGAGCGAGGTAGCAAGGCAAGCGTCACGCTGGAAAAGCCCACCAGTGCCAGGATAGCCACAAAGATGACCCATTCGTACTGGGCCGGCAGCCCGGAGCCCCGCAGCATCAGATAAGGAACGCTGGTGAAAACTGAAATCAGTCCAGAAAGGACAAACGCGATGCGAGATGTAGTCCTGATAGCGCTTGCGGACATGACGCGATTCTAACAGCCGAATTTAAGCGAGTAATTTGCAATTAACCGCCATTTCACTTATTGACGAGGTTCTGAGTGTAAGCGCCTGGTTACGTAAACCATCCCCTTGACACTCTGCAAACATGATCCTAAGGTTCCCTTTGTGAACCACGAATCTTGTCTCTCAGCGATCCATAAAGCGATCTTGCTCGTGATCATTGCCATATGCGGGTTAGCGCCGGCTGCCGAGTTAATGCACACCCGACGATTTGGACAGCGGCGGTCCGATCTCCGGACGGATTATTTCTTGCGATTGCTCGCACAGACCAGAATGGTGGATTTGGATCGGAAAGTATTGACACCATGGTATTCCTGAAGCAGGCCTCACAACCTCCGGTAATGGTCTTGGCGTTCGATTGTGAAGGCCCAGCTCCCCGGGCTTACGTTTTGGATAACAAGGCCAATGCCGGGAGACAATAAATTTGACTATGAAATGGGTAAGTCCATCGCATCTAGACGTAACGTACAACGGGCACGCAACTCTTAGCTTCCAAGCTGTCAAGTACGCTGGCATCGCCATCTCAGTGCGAGACCTTTCACCGTTGACGACCAGCACCCCGCACTTGGGTTCTCATCGACCTGAGTCACTTTAAGCCGCAAGTGTTCATCCCGAGGACTTGCGAAAGACGGGATTCGTCAAGTGTCGTAATATCGCGATTGCACCCGCTGAGCGGCTGACTCGTCGTCCAGATTGTCGGCTTTTTTCCACCGTCCCTGAAATGGCACACAAGACAGCCCATCCAAGGCCCAGCAATTCAGCGAGTGGTCGATCTGTGGAATGAGTCCTCGCGGCATGGCGCTAAAGTACCGCGGTGTTGTTTAGATCGTGCCGGAATTGCCGATAGATTGAGAGTTGGCAAACTGATTTCCCATGTTGATTAAACATGTCGATTAAACTGCTCGCGGCGTCGGTGAATCCGGTCGACCCGTCGCAGGCACCCGATGGGTCGACGAGCCTGGTGTCTGTGACGCAGAGAGCGATCGCCACGCGGGCCGGCCAAATTAGTGTTGTTCCCTCCGCCGACGTTTTCGCCTGGTCGTCTTCGGCGCGGCGGGGCGAGGCGCCATTCCTCCACGGAACACTTGTGGAGGATTCCCGGAGCGATGATACCCAGGGCGATGGAACCGGACGCTCGGGCTGGCAATATGTCTCTGGGTTGGCCTGGAGCGGGCTCGTCGAAAGCACGGCGATCGCCCACTACCTTTTCGGTGCGGCGAATCCCGCGAACTGGAGCGGACGGCTCATTAATCTCTACGCTTAGATCTTTACGCCTAGATCTTTACGCTTAAGATCTGTACGCTTAGCGGCGATTAATTTCTACTCCGGCGATTCGCTGGTCGGTTGGCCTGAGGCCCCATAGCACTCAGAGGCTGGTCGATGGCCACTCGCGAGCCGCTGCCGATGGTCAGACCCAGGGTCGAGTCTCTTGGCGCAATCGGGCGATGTCTTTGGTGGGCGCATTGCCGAAGAAGCGGCTGTATTCCCGGCTGAACTGAGAAGGGCTTAGATAGCCTACACGCAGGCTCGCACTGCCCGCGTCCATCATGGTCGATAACATGAGGCGCCGCGCCTCCTGGAGGCGAAGCACCTTTTGATAGTGCAGCGGGCTCATGGAAGTGACGGACTTGAAGTGCTCGTGGAAAGAGGACACACTCATATGCACCAACCCGGCCAGGTTTTCGACCTTCATGGGTTGAGAGAAGTTTTCCCGTAGCCAGGAAATGGCCTTGGCAACGCGGTGGACGCTGGATTCTGCAAATCCCATCTGAGCGACGCGAACACCGATGGGGCTGCGCAGAAGACGGATCAAAATCTCATCGATCATCAGTGGGGCCAGCAGTTCAGCGTCGCCGGGTTCGGCCAGACATTCCATCAGCCTGGTTGCCGCGTTGACAACGCTCGCCTCGGCCGGAGTAATGTAAACCGCGCTTCTCTCTTGCACCGGAGGGAGACCGTGGGGAAAAACCTTCAAGACCAGTTCGGCAATCTTGTGCGGGTCGAGGTCGAGCTTGAGAGAAAGGTAGGGCGCTGAATGGCTGGCTTGCGTGACTTGTGCGGCAACCGGCAATGCGACGGAAAACACGATCATGTGCGAGGCATCGTACTGGTAAACCTCGTCGCCTACGATTACGGTCTTGGCTCCCTGCGCCGCGATGCATAACGAGGGCAAGCGGAGGGCATGCACACACTCCTTGTTCGGCCGTGAAAAGCGATTCGCATACACGCCCGCGTGTACACCGGGGATGCGGAGGTCGAAACTGCCGTCGTGCGGGGCGTAGGCGGCGAGCAGGCGACCCAATGCGGACGTATCCGGTTCGCGTGGGGCTGATCCATTCACTGCCGGCCGCTCGACTTCCTGACGCCAAGGCACCACTTTGCCGTTGGTTTTCACGCCTTTGAGAATACCTCTTTTGCAATCATTTTTTGTAGTCTTTCCGGGCTTACTGCACCTGGGCGACGAGAGCCACGTCGAACTTTGAATAGTACTTTTTCACATCGCCGGCTCCGTACTTCTCACGAAATTTTTCGACCACGGATGAGACCTGTTTGGCATCCGTGATCGGGGTAACGGTGAATTCACCCTCAGCACTTCGTGCCGCGACTCGAATCGAGGGGTTCTTGAGCACGTTCTTGTACCACTGTGTATCCGATCCCTGCACCGGCAGCAGGTAAAGCTTGTCGTCCTCCAACACAAACCAGATCGGGATTGAGATGGTGCGTCCTGACTTTCTGCCGGTCACGGTGATCTTAATTTCGCGCGATCGGGAAAGGCTGTCTTTGAGAGCATCATTATGCTTTGGCATGTGCACTCCTCTTGTTCGGCGCTAAGCCTGACGGTATTGTTCGTCACGCAGTCTGGTCAACCACGCGCATTTGTTCTTCATTCATCCGCCCACCGTACACTTTGATTTTGGAGATGGCGCTATCAATCTCACGGAGATCCTCGGGTGTCAGCTGGACGTTGATTGCCCCTAAGTTTTCGTTCAGATGATCGATGTTGCGTGTGCCGGGAATCGGAACAATAAATGGCTTTTGCGCGAGCAACCAAGCCAGTGAGATTTGAGCCGGTGTTGCATTCTTCTTCTCAGCAAACCGTTTGATCAAATCAACAATCGGCATATTCGCTGCGATGTTTCCAGGAGAAAAGCGAGGGAAGCCCGATCGCATGTCCTTTTCGGGGTCGAACTTCGTACCAGCATCTATTTTCCGAGTAAGGTAGCCTTGTCCGACCGGGCCCCATGGGACGAAGCCGATTCCCAGCTCCTCACAAGTGGCGAGCACGCCATTCTTTTCCGGGTCTCTTTGCATCAGCGAGTATTCAGTTTGAACTGCGGCTACGGGTTGAACCGAATGCGCCCTGCGGATTGTTTTTGCACTCGCCTCTGAGAGACCGAAGTGCAGAACTTTTCCGGCTTTGATCAGGTCTTTAACAGCACTGGCTACTTCTTCGATTGGCACTTTTGGATCGACCCGATGCTGGTAATAGAGATCGATGCGGTCGGTTCTGAGGCGCTTCAGTGATTCTTCTACTACCTGCCTGATGTGCTTTGGTTGACTGTTAAGAGTGCCGCCATTCTCGTTGTCGAATCCGAATTTGGTTGCGATAGCGACGGTGTCGCGAATCGGTGCAAGAGCTTCTCCAACAAGTTCTTCGTTTTTGTATGGGCCGTAAACTTCAGCTGTATCGAAGAATGTGACGCCTTTGTTGTGGGCTGCTCGAATGACCTCGATGCCCTGGTTTCTGTCAGCGGCGGGCCCGTAGTTGGCGCTAATGCTCATGCACCCAAATCCCATTTCCGACACTTCCAATTTTCCGAGGTTTCGTCTCTTCATTTTGTCTCCTCTATTTGTTCGTTTCGGTAGTGTTCTTCGCTGACGTGTTCCATCCAGTCGACTACCTTGCCGTCTTTTTTCTCCTGAATGGCGATGTGCGTCATTGCTGTCGTCGGCGTGGCTCCGTGCCAATGCTTTTCGCCAGGCGAGAACCAGACCACGTCCCCGGGCCGGATATCTTCGATCGGTCCGCCTTCGCGCTGCGCCCGGCCGCAGCCGGCTGTGACGACGAGAGTCTGCCCCAGCGGATGCGTGTGCCAGGCAGTTCGGGCTCCAGGCTCGAAGGTTACGCTGGCGCCTTGAACCAGTGCCGGATCGGGCGCTTGAAAGAGCTGATCAATTCTTACGGTGCCCGTGAACCACTCGGGTGGACCCTTCGCGGAAGGTTGTGTGCCGACTCTTTTGATTTCCACTTTATTCACTCCCTGAAATGTCTATCCGTTTTACGCGTCGGAAAATTGCTACGAACTGTAGACAAGCATACCTTCAGAGACCGGTCATCTTCTCCAGCCGGTCCGGGTACCGCGCGCCTTCCACTGTGATTTTTGCGGCGGCTTCATTGATGTCGCGGAGATCGTCAGCGGTCAGTTTCACTGCCAGTGCACCGATGTTTTCTTCGAGGCGATTTAGTTTCGTCGTCCCCGGGATCGGAACGATCCATGGCTTTTGCGCGAGCAGCCAGGCGAGTGCGATCTGAGCAGGCGTGGCCTTCTTCCGTTGGGCGATTTTGCCGAGCAGGTCAGTCAGCGCCTGGTTTGCCTTCAGAGCCTCGGGCGCAAAGCGGGGAAGAGTGCTGCGGAAGTCAGTGCCGTCGAACTTGGTATCTTCTTTGATCGCGCCCGTGAGGAAGCCCTTGCCCAGAGGGCTATAAGGCACGAAACCAATTCCGAGTTCCTCCAGCGTTGGGATGATCTCTGCTTCCGGTTTCCTCCACCACAACGAATATTCGCTTTGCAGTGCGGTAAGCGGCTGCACTGCGTGGGCTCGTCGAATTGTTTTTGCGCCTGCTTCCGACATGCCGAAGTGCTTCACCTTGCCGGCGTGAATCAGCTCCTTCACGGCTCCAGCTACGTCTTCGATGGGTACATCCGGGTCAACCCGATGCTGATAAAGCAGATCGATAGTCTCGACTTTGAGCCGCTTGAGCGAGCCTTCGACCGCCTGCTTGATGTGCGCCGGTTGGCTGTTCACGGCCGGTGGCGCACCCTTCATTCCCCGAGGATCCTTGTCGGGACTGACATCGAAGCCGAACTTGGTGGCGATGACAACTTTGCCGCGATAGGGAGCCAAAGCTTCGCCGACCAGCTCTTCGTTCAGCCACGGACCATAAACTTCGGCGGTATCGAAGAATGTGATGCCGCGATCGACTGCGGCGTGGAGAAGATCGGTCATCTCTTTCTTATCTTTGGGCGGCCCGTAGGAAAAACTCATTCCCATGCAGCCGAGGCCGAGTGCGGAAACTTCCAGATTGCTTTTTCCAAGTTTGCGTTTTTGCATTGTTCATCTTCTCCTTTTTGTATAAAAGCTATGCTCTTAAAAGCACCGCAAGCTAAGGATAGTTTCCCGCGCCTTCTTCGATTTGCCTATTTCGATGAAGTTCTTGCCGGATTCTCCGAGGCCTAACGGATAGGGTTTTCTCGGGGGCGATCGGTCGTTTCATCGCGTGCAAGTAAGCAAAACGAAGGCGATGCCTATGGTGGAGTCGTGAGGGGAAGTTCGCTCGCTGGCCCGGATCCCTCAGATTCTCAATGAGCGTTAACGACAGTTACGCGGAACTACCCTGGGTTTGCTGAAAAAGAAGCCGCCCAAACTGTCGGACGGCTTGGTCTTGCTTGCGACTCGGTCTACAGGCTTCGCCTGTAGGTCGGAAAACGGCATCACATCAATAGAAATCGTCTTCCTCCAGCTCTGGTCGAAGGGACTCAACCAGGCCGACAGGCCGGATAGACTTGCTGCAGTGGCGCTAGCTGCCTTCGAGCCTCTAGTCGCAGACCGCCCCGGCATCGCTCTTGAACGTGTCATTGTCGGAATACCAGCCCTTCACTCCGTTCGACGGAGAGATGCGGTAATACCAGTCGAAAAATGCCAGCTCTTGCAGATGGTATGTAAACCCGTTTGGCATCTTTACCGCCGGCATTAGGGTGCCCGACAATGGATCCCCCACCTCATAATTATTCTGGCAGCCAGACACCTGTCCGATGTGGCCCCAGGGCGGGGTGGGATTGACGCCCGTCGGATCGTTCATCCATTCCGCAAATTCATGGCTTAGAGCCGAGCTATCAGCGGTCCCGGAGAACAGCGTCTGATTTCTGCCATCGAAGTCGCCCGTGCCATAAGTCTGGGCACCCGAGATATCGTGGTAGCCGAGAACACAGCAGTTGGCCGAGACATCCGGGGCTCCGCTGGACATGACGGAGTTGTAGAAGAGAAAAAACACAAAAGTGTTGGGAGTGATGCCCAGGCTGGAGATCATCGATCGGGCGATGGGATCCCAGAAACTAACGTTCATCACGCCGAGCAGTCCGGGCGCATTCACATTGCTCGTGTTCGTGCCGCATAGCCCAGAGAAGGCATAGACCGTGCCGTCAGGAGTTCCCTTGTTGGCACTGGTGACGGTCACTGTCTGCAACGGCATGGGCGCGACTCCCAGAAGCGTGTGGTAATTGGCTCCGCCCGACGCCGAAACATCGTTCCAAAAGTTAGCCCGCTGGAAAGCATCGATGTACTGAGTGGTCCCAACATTGGTCCCTCCCATTACGAATGGGGCGTCATTGAATAGTGGCGAATCTTCCGTCAATCGGAACCCCGTGTTCCCGGCACCCAGGCAACCAGCATCGGTCACGGTTGGGTCGAAGATGTAGCTGACGGTGGAACTGTATTTAAATACCAGTCGAACCGGTACGAGAACCGTCGGAATAACTGTCGTTTTGCCAGGCTTGGTAGCTGGATTTACTCCGATGATCTGACCTGCATAGGTCTTGCCATCGATAGGCGAAACCACGCTGTAGCTCCAAGTGGGGATCGTCGAGCCGGTTATGGCCGGCACGGCCGCACCGCGGGCTAACGCCGGGTTCACGGTGATCTGATGCATTTGTTCCGGCGTGGCTGGAATGGGTAGAACGTCCTGTCCGAATACTGCAGTTGTCAGGATGGCACACGTGACCATCAGCGGTTTCACGAACTTCATTTGAGTGTCCTCTATCGGAGTTTTTGGGGGGGAGTTTTTTTCGACTTCGAAAGCAGTGAGGACTATACAACCATTTCTCCTGCTCGCATAGTGTGCGCCAAGGTTTTCTTCTGAGGTGCGATGGACGGCTCATTGCTTACATCCGCTGCCCCCTTTGCAAGGGGTGGATTGCGGTTGCTGGAAATCAAAATGGTCATCTCGCGGGTGCTTGCAGTCTGAAAATCCTATCCTCCCGCCCGTCCGCGGTGAAGTTGCAGGGATCCCCTTCGGCTTCGCTCAGGGCAGGCTTTCGACTGCGCACGACTTCGCATCGCGAATTCTTGCTTCGCCCAAGATAAGAGAGGGTGGGATATGACTGGCCGTGCTAAAGAGGCAAAGAGCGCAGGAAGGTTTGGCGGTCTTTGGCGGAGGGGATTTCCTCAGCTAGTTTTTCGTAAAGGTCCTGGCGGGAGCGGGCGGTTTTTGCGGCGCGAGTGATGATCACTTTGGCCATGGGGCCGATGTAGGTGGCGAGGTTTTTTCTTACGGTTTCGAGCAGGGCGGGATCGAAGGATTGGGTGCTCGGTGGAGTTGCCGGCGGCGCGGCTGGGGTTGTCGATGGCGCGGGTTGCAGGGCTGATGTTGACGAAGAAATTCGATAGGGAGCTGTGGTTGCTACGTGCGGACGGACGTCGGGATAGACATTCGATAATGCGGCGCGGAAATCTTCGGCGCTCTGGAAGCGGTCTTCGGGAGATTTTTGCAGAGAGCGTTCGATGATTGAGGAAAGCTCGGGCGGAATGTGCGGCACGAGTTGGATGGGAGGAACGGGAATTTGTTGCAGGTGGGCGGCCATGATGGAGAAGAGGCTGTCGCCTTGGACGGGGCGGCGTCCGGTGACGATTTCGTAGAGGGTGACGCCGACGGAATAAATGTCGGAGCGGGCATCGACGGGGAAGGCTTTGATCTGCTCGGGCGACATGTAATAAAGAGAGCCGAGCGCCATGCCGGGGCCGGTGAGACGGGGGTCGCCGGCGCGGCTGGCGATGCCGAAGTCGGTGAGCTTTACAGTACCATCGGCGCGGACGAGCACGTTGGAGGGCTTGACGTCGCGGTGGATGACTCCGCGCTGGTGCGCGTAGCTTAGGGCTGCGAGCACTTGCATGATGAGGGGAACGGCGCGGTGAGGATCCGGCGGGTGGGGCTGGATTTGATCTTTATTCGAAAGCTGATCGAGGCGCTGGCCATCGACGTATTCCATGATCATCAGCATCTGGTTGCCGGTGCGGAGAGCGGTGCGCAGTCCGGCGATGTTGGGATGATCGAGAGTGGCGACTAATTTGATTTCGCGGACGAAGCGTTCGGCGAGATCGGGGGTGGCGTCGACATCGGGGAGCAGAACTTTCATGGCCTCGATGCGGTCGGAGATAACATTGCGGACTTTGAAGACTTTGCCCATGCCTCCGCGGCCGAGCAGGGAGAGGATTTGGTAATCACCTATGGTTTGGCCGACGTCGAGTGGGGCGGAGTGGGAGGACATACTGGGCAGGTTACGAGGATACTGCAACGCGGTGGGAAAAGTCATGAGGCGAACGCGGAAGAAAATCTTTACCACGGGGGACACAGAGGCCACAGGGTAGGGCTTGAGGAGCAGGAGATCCTTCGCTTCGCCTGAAAAGCGGCTGCGCTCGGAATGACCACATCGAGGTGGGAACCGTGGCGGGGAAAACGGGTCGAGCTTTGCTCGACGGACAGCCGGGGGCGGCTGTCCCCACATGAGTATTTATAGAATTCGCTGCTATTTGCGGCGGGTGTGGACTAGCTTTAGGGTGTCGGCTTGGAGGATGCGCTGGATCTGGTTGCGGGCGTGGACCGACCAGGGGCCGGTGGTGTCGAGCTTGATGTAGGCTTGCCAGTGTTTGAGGGCTTTGCGCGGTTCGCGAATTTTTTCGTAGGCGAGGGCAAGATTGTAATGGGCATCGGCGTAGGTGGGGGCGAGCTGGACGGCCATTTTGTAAGTTTGAATGCCTTCTTGGACCCGTCCGGTTTCGTCGAGGACGTTGCCCAAATCGAAATACGCGAGGGCGTAGCGCGGGTCTGACTTGAGGGCGGCACGGTAATGTTTTTCGGCGAGGGCAAAATCCTGGCGATTGTAATAAAGAGTGCCAAGGTTGATGTGAGCAGCGGCGTGGTTAGGCTGGAACTCTAGCGCTTTCTGGTAGGCGGCGAGGGCTTCAGTTTGGGTCGCGGGGTCTTCTTCGAGCGCGATGCCGCGGGCGAACCAGACGGCGGCATCGTCCTCGCGCGGAGTGGATTCGGGCGCGGGGATGGCCGTGGTAGTTACGATTTTTTCGTGAGTGGAAAAATCCATTAAGAATTGTCCGGCAATGGGCTCGAGCAGACGGCCCTGGTGACGGAAGGCGATGCGATGCTTGCCGGTGGAGGATGCTCCAGCTTCAACCAGAGGATTGCCCATGCCGGAGGCTTGCTTCTGCATGGCTTCGAGTGATTCGCGGATTACTGCTGGGCGAACCTTCATCGCGCAGAGGTCGCGGACTTTTTTGATCTTCAGAAGGTCGGCGAAGGTGTAGGCCGTCGAGGCGGCGATGAGGCCTGCACGCTCCCAGTTCGCCAACTGGCGCGGTGTGAGATGAAGAATTCTGAGTAAATCGGCTCGACTGTACAAGACGCTCACAACCTCTCACGCCTGTCATGACTAAAGCTGCTGGCGCAAGAATCTATTGCCGCCATTATGTGCGAGCGGGCGAGGAAAAGGCAACTGTTAACGGTTGTGGAAATGTGTGGAGAACCTGGGTGATTTACATGCAGCGGAAATGGTGCAGGTCAAGCTTCGCTCGCCGGACAGCCGAGGGCGGCTGTCCCCACAGGTTCTGCATCGTTTTTCGATCAACATTTTTAGACGGCGACGGCGGCTTGGTATTCCTCGTAGGTGCCTTTGAAATCGGTGAGTTTGTGGTCGGATTCGAAGTGCCAGATGCGGGTGGCGACTTCGTCGATCAGGTCGTGATCATGGGTGACCAGAAAAACTGTGCCCTGATAGCGCTGCAGAGAAATGTTGAGTGCATTGATGGCTTCGAGGTCGAGGTGGTTGGTGGGTTCGTCGAGCACGAGGACATTTGGTTTTTGCAGCATGAGTTTGCAGAAGAGCAGGCGGGCGGCTTCGCCGCCGGAGAGGACGTCGGTTGTCTTGGTGGCTTCGTCGCGCTGGAACAGCATTTGGCCGAGCAGGCCGCGGATTTCTTCGGCGACGGCGGCGGGATTCCATTGATGGAGCCACTCGAGAACGGTCATTCCGCCCTCGATGAGGCTGCGATGGTCTTGGGCGAAATATCCGATGGAGGCTTCATGTCCCCAGATCACTTTGCCGGAGTCGACGAAGGGGCCGTCGTAGCCGCTGGTTTTGCGGAGTTCGGCTTCCGGCGTGGTGGGAGAATTCGCAAGGATGGAATTTACCAGCGTAGTCTTCCCTGCTCCGTTGCGGCCCATGAGCGCAATGCGTTCGCCGCGGGTGATGCTGGCGGTGAAATCGCGGATGACTTTCTTGTCGCCGTAGGATTTGCTCAGGTGTTCGACTTCGAGAATGTGTTTTCCGCTGGGACGCTTCTGCTCGAACTTGATATAAGGCCGTGCGATGTTCGACTTGGCGAGTTCCGTTACCTGCAGGCGTTCCACTTCTTTGCGGCGGGACTGGACCTGGCTGGAACGGGTTCCGGCGGCGAAGCGGGCAATGAATTCGTTTAATTGAGAAATCTTTTTTTCGCGCTGCGCGTTTTGCGATTCGATCTGCGAACGGACTTGCGTTTTCGCGAGCACCATTTCGTCGTACGATCCGGTGTAGGTGATGATGGTTTCGTAATCGATATCGGCGATATGCGTGCAGATGCTGTTGAGAAAGTGGCGATCGTGCGAGATCGCGATGACGACGCCGTCGTAGGTATTTAGAAACCCTTGCAACCAGTGGATTGAATCCAAGTCCAGGTTGTTGGTGGGTTCGTCGAGCAGCAAAGCTTGCGGATGTCCGAATAGCGCTTGCGCGAGAAGGACGCGAACTTTTTGTCCGCCTTGCAGCTCGGACATTTTTCTGCTGTGGAGTTCTTCGGGAATATCGAGGCCGTCGAGCAGGATGGCGGCGTCGCTCTCGGCGGTGTAGCCATCTTCTTCGCCGACGATGCCTTCAAGTTCGCCGAGCTTCATACCATCTTCGTCGGTCATGTCGGCTTTCTCGTAGATCGCATCGCGTTCCTGCATGGCGGCCCAGAGGCGCTTGTTGCCCATGATGACGGTGTCGATGGCGGTGAAGGCGTCGAAGGCATACTGATCCTGGCTGAGAACGCCGACCTTGCGGGGACGGACGACGGTGCCTTTTTGCGGCTCGATTTCGCCGCTGAGCAGCTTCATGAAAGTGGATTTGCCGGCGCCGTTGGGGCCGGTGAGTCCATAGCGCTTGCCGGGGGTGAAGGCGGTGGAGACTTCGTCGAACAGAATTTTGGCGCCGTAGCGCATGGAAACATTACTGACGGAAAGCATGATTGAGTTTCTCTTCTTTTCTTTGTTCTTCTGGGCTTCGTTTTCTGGGCTTCTACTGGGAAGCTTGTTCAGGAAGGAAGTGATTCCTGAAACTGCGGGGGAATTTCCGCTGAAACGGTACGCAGCTGGTAGTGAATAGAATATCACGGCAATATACGTCAGCCCAATTCGCCGTGATGGCTCCGGCCAGCAGCAGGTCCCTCGACTGCGAAGATCGTCCGCTTCGCAGACGATCTTCTCCGCTCGGGATGACAGAGCTTCTCTCACACGTGGGTTTCCTTTCTGGTTCGAACTGGTGGCGCAAGTACCATTCAGCGGCTAGGTCACTCCACGTCGGATTCCGTTGAGCGATGAGCCATTCCTTCTTCGTCCGGTTCCAACGCTTGAGTTGCTTCTCCCGGTCGATTGCTTTATTTACATCGTCGAAGGATTCGTAGTACACCAAACGATGGCAGCGGTACTTTTTACTAAAGCCATCCATAAGGCCATTTTTGTGCTCGAAGGTTCGGCGACTCAGGTCGTTGGTCATTCCGATGTAAAGCACACGCGATTTGCTGGCGATGATGTAGACCGCTGTACCGGTGGGCTTTCATAGCAGATGCAAAAAGCAGGTCCCTCCACTCCGCATTTGCGATTGATGAAACCAATCGCAATGCTCTGGTCGGGATGACAGATCTATTCGGGCGATAATTCCAGTCCCAATGCTACGCCCAGTTCGCCGGACTGTTCGATGTATCCGAAGAAGATTCCTTTGGGGTTTACAGTTTTGGGATCGCGATTTACGAGCCACCTACTGCCTGATCCTCGGGTTGGCCACCGAATACAGAACATCCGTCAGGAAATTTACGGCGACGTAGGTTAATCCGATCGCCAGGATGCAGCCTTGCACCAGGTAGTAGTCGCGGTTCGAGATGGCCTGGATGGTGAGGCGGCCGATGCCGGGCCAGGAGAAGATGGTTTCGGTCACGATTGCGCCGGCGAGTAGCGCGCCGAATTGCAGGCCGAGCACGGTGATGATGGGGATCATGGCGTTGCGCAGGGCATGGCGGTAGACGACGGTGCGCTCGGGCAGGCCTTTGGCGCGGGCGGTGCGGATGTAGTCCTGGCTGAGCTCTTCGAGCATGGAGGTGCGGACCATGCGGGTGAGGATGGCGGCGAGTGCTCCGCCCATGGTGACCGCTGGGAGAATCAGGTTGGCGGAGGAACCGGCGCCGGAGACGGGGAGCCATCCCAGCTTGATGGCGAAGAGAAGAATCAGGATTGGGCCGAGGGCGAAGTTCGGGAATGACAGGCCGAAGAGGCTGATGACAGAGATGGCGCGGTCCTCCCAGCGATTACGGCGCTGGGCGGAGCGGACGCCGGCGGGGATCGACAGGATGATCGCGACGAACAGTGAAGCCAGCGTGAGTTGCAGCGTGTAAGGATAGCGTTGGGTGATCAGGCGCGTCACGCTCTGGTTATAGCGGAACGAGGGTCCGAGGTCGCCGTGGAGGACGCCCTTCCAATAGCGGATGTATTGCTCGCCAAGCGGGGCGTCGAGTCCGTAGGCGTGGCGCGTGGCCTGGATATCGGCGGGTGGTGCGCCTTCGCCGAGCATTTGTTGGATGGGATCTCCGGGGACGAGGTGGATCAGAAGGAAGACGAGCGAGACTACCAGCCAGATTACTGGGAGCGTGTAGAGGACGCGTTGGAGAAGAAGTCGCATCAATTCTTCGCGTGAAGAGAAAAAGCAGGTCCCTCCACTTCGCATCTCATTCCCTTGGGGAACGAGATGCTACGGTCGGGATGACAGCTTTCAACGGTTAATCGCAGCGTCAAAAACAAAACCATCGAGCTTCGCTCGACAGACAGCCGAGGGCGGCTGTCCCCACACAATACAACGTCCACGGGTCTCAGCCTCCTGCTTGCTTTACCACTTCGGCTTTGCCATCAACATTTTTCAACTTCTCGATTTTCACTCTTGCGATGCGATGACCTTCCATTTCTTCGACGGTGTAGCGATGGCCTTCGTATTCGAAAGATTCGCCGAGGTACGGGATGCGCTGCAGGCGGGCGAGGATGAATCCAGCGAGGGTTTCGAATCCGGCGTCGCGGGGCAGGAGCAAGCCGTGCTGGGTTTCGAGATCAAGAATATTGACTGAGCCTTCGAGGATGAGAACCGATTCGTCTGCCAGCGTGGGTTCGGGCGGGGAGACGTCGAATTCGTCTTCGATGTCACCGACGAGCTGTTCGAGAATGTCCTCGACGGTGATTACGCCGGCGGTGGAACCGAATTCGTCGACCACTACGGCGAGGTGACGGCGGCGCTGTTTGAATTCGTCCAGTAGCTCCGATAAGACCTTGGTCTCGGGCACGACCAGGACATCGTGCATGATGTGGGCAATCTGGGTGCGCGCAATGCGCGAGGCCAGTGGCTGACCGGCGTTGACCAACCGCAGCCGCACCCAGCGGACGAGTTCTTTGTAATAAAGAACGCCGACGATGTGTTCCTGCCCGCGCTGCGGGTCATAAACAGGAATGCGGGAGTGCTGGCCTTCGACCACGCGGTTCAAAGCTTCGTCCAGGGTGAGATCCGAGGGCAAGGAAAAAATATCGGGCCTCGCCACCATGACCTCGCGGACGGTAATGCTGTCGAGTTCGATGGCGGCGTGGATCATCTCTTCTTGCGACTCGGGAATCTGACCGAACTGGCGGCTGGCGGTGACGATGAGTTTCAGTTCGTCAGGCGAGTGCACGGCGCCACCGCGGCGGGTTTCGCGGGCGCCGAAAAGCACGCAGCACCAGGCCGCCGGAGCGGCGCATGAAGAACAGGACGGGGCGAGTGAGTGTGAGAAACGCTTCCATGGGCGCGGCGACGGCAAGGGCAATCTGCTCGGCGCGCTGCAGGGCAAGAGTCTTGGGAACGAGTTCGCCGAGCAAAACATGGAGATAAGTGATCAGGCTGAACGCGATAACGATGGCGATACCGTGCGCATAAACCGCGGCGTGCGGCACTTGATGAACGAAACGGAGAGACTCAACCAGACGAGCCACCATCGGCTCGCCGATCCAGCCGAGAGTGAGACTGACGATGGTGATACCGAGCTGAACGCCGTTGACGACTTCGTCGAGATGCTGATGCAGGCGCTGCACGGTGCGAGCGCCGATGCGGCCGGATTGGATGAGCTGCTGGATTCTGGTATCGCGCACGCTGACCAGGGAGAACTCCGCGGCTGCGAAAAACGCGTTCGCTGCCACCAGGAGGAAGATCAGGAGCACGCGGAGCAGCACGAAGGCGATCATTTAGGAGTGATTCTGATGGGCCATTCTAGCATCGGCAGGCGATCGAAGCGGCTGACGACCTCGTGGAGGGTTACGGCTTCTTTAACACGGGGGGCACAGAGGAGCACAGGGTAAACAATTTGCGGGCGCGAGGCTAACCTTTTTTCTGGAGGAACGGTCTAAGTGGTAGGTGGCGAGTGATTTGCGCCGCTTGGGCCATTCCGGGTGTTTTCGAAATCTCTGCCACAATAGTCTGGAACAATAGTACGACAAGCTCCGTATAAGAGACTGCATAGGTCCTTCGGCCGCAACAGATGCGGGGCTCAGGTAACAAGCAGAGTCAGGATGACCACGGCGATATTCCCGGCAAACATCTTCACCCAGCGTTAGGAGGCGGTTGTGAACGGAAACGGAAATAAAAAGAAGCGTCGCAGACTATTTATCTGGGGCGGCATTGTGGCCGCGATTGTCCTGGTGATTGCAATCGGCGTTTTCGCGGCGACACGCGGCGGGACCAAGATTGATCCTACAAAGCTGGCTAAGGTGGAACGCGGCGATCTGGCGAAGAGTGTGGTGGCGACGGGTAAAGTGACCCCGATCACCAAGGTCGAAGTGAAATCCAAGGCCAGCGGCATCGTCAAGAAGTTGCTGGTGGATTACGGCGACCGGGTGAAGAAGGGCCAGTTGCTGGCGCAACTCGACAAGCTGGAGATCGAGGCGCAGGTGGCGCAATCGCGCGCAGCCTTAGACGCGGCGAATGCGAACCTGAGCAGTTCGCAAGCCGACTTTGAGCGCGCGAAGGTGGACGCGGAAGGACCGGACGTGCCTCTGCTGAAGCGTGCCTACGACCGCGCCGAGGGCATGGCGAAGGATGGAGTGGTTTCGGCGTCGGCGCTCGATGACGCGGAAAAGAATTACGAAATGTCGTTGAACAAGCAGAATGTCGCCAAGGCGCAGGTGACGGTGCTCAAGGCGAAGATTGCGCAGTCGAAAGCCCAGGTCGCGGAGGATCAGGCGAATCTGATGCAGTTGGAGGAGCAACTGAGCTATACCGACATTGTTTCACCCATCGATGGCATTGTGCTCTCTCGCGATGTCGAGATGGGCGATGCGGTGAGTTCGATTCTGGTGCTGGGATCCTCGGCCACACTGGTGATGACCCTGGGCGATACCAGCGAAGTCTATGTGAAAGGCAAAGTGGACGAGAGCGACATTGGCAAAGTCTATCTGGGCCAGCCGGCGCGAATCAAAGTGGAATCGTTCAAGGACAAAACCTTTACGGGCAAGGTGACGAAGATTTCTCCCATGGGCGTGGAGAAAGATAATGTCACCACCTTTGAAGTGCGGGTTTCGATTCAGAATCCGGGCGGCGAACTCAAGGCGGAGATGACCGCGAACGCGGAAATCATCCTGGAAGAACATAAGAATGTATTGCAGATTCCGGAAGGCGCGATTCTCTACGACAAAGATAAGAAAGCATCGGTGGAAATTCCTGATCCGAAGGGTAAAGAAGGCAAGGATAAAGTTGCGGTGAACATCGGAATCTCGAATGGCGCGAAAACGGAAGTGCTCAGCGGGTTGAAGGAAGGTCAGGAAGTTGTGCTGCAGTAATGCGCTTGCGGCTTCCGGCTTAATTAATTGGGGGTGATTAAAGATGAATCAGCGACAACATTCGTGCCTTCCGGCTTCCTGGCGATCGGGAATTTTGAGTCTGGCGGCGCTCGCGTTCCTGATTTCCGGCGCGGCTTATGCCTCCACGCCACAGGGCACGTTCGATAAAACCTTTCAGGTGACCGGGCCGGTGGACCTGGAAGTGCAAACTCACTCGGGCGACATCACGGTGCGGAGTGGTCCGGCGGGGTCGGTCTCGATCCATGGCAAGATTTTCGTGGGAGACCACTGGTTGTTGGGAAACAGGCACGCGGATGTCAGCGAAATTGAGCAGCATCCTCCGCTGCGCCAGGAAGGCAATAGCATTCGCGTTGATTATGTGAATGCGCACGATATTTCGGTGGATTATGAAATCATCGTGCCGGCGGAAACGACGATTCGCACTCACAGCGGCTCGGGCGATCAGATCATCGAAGGGACTCATGGAAGCGTCGACCTGCAAAGCGGGTCGGGAGATATGAAACTGTCGCAACTCACCGGGGAGATTCGTTTACAAACTGGGTCGGGGAACGTGCGGGCACTGGGCATTTCAGGTGCGCTTCGTGCAGGCACGGGCAGCGGCGATATTGAACTGGAAGAAACTGGGGCAGGGGACGTCGAGCTACGAACCGGATCGGGCAATGTCAGGGCGCGCGGCATTCAAGGTGGTTTTCGCGGTGAGGCCGGAAGCGGCGACATCACGGCAGAAGGATCGATGACGGGAGGTTGGGAAATCCACACCGGGTCCGGCAACGTGAACGTCCGGCTTCCGGCGAATGCGGCTTATGATGCGGATCTCACCACCAGCTCTGGCACACTGGACGTGGGACCGGCAATCACGATGACCGTACAAGGACGGGTCCAGGAGACGCGCAAGCGGATCGAAGGCAAGGTGCGTGGTGGCGGACCGCTGCTGACCGTGCGTACGGGCTCGGGTGATATTCATATTGAGTGAGCCTGCGGCACTGCTAAAGCCGGTGTCCTTTCAAAAAAATTCAAACTGACCCACGACCTATTACCTACGTGTCTTGACGCCGCGCGCGGTAACAATTACTTTCGAGGTTTTGGGAGTACTCTTCTTCCCACCGCGAGGAAATATTGGCGCAACGTCCTGTTATTACTCTGACTACCGATTTTGGCAGCAACGATCATTTTGTGGGTGTGATGAAAGGCGTGATTCTGGACATCGTGCCAGAGGCGCAGATTGTCGATATTTGCCATTCTGTACAAGCCTTTGACGTGCTCGATGGCGCGCTCACCATTTCGCAGGCCTATTCTTACTTCCCCACGCGAACCGTACACATCGTAGTGGTCGATCCTGGCGTGGGAACGGCGCGCCGGCCTATTCTTGCCTCCAGCGACAAATATCATTTCGTTGCGCCGGATAATGGCGTGCTGTCACTCGTCTACGCAAAAGAGAGCCGCATGCACGTGCGCCACATCACGTCCGATCATTATTATTTGCAGCCGGTAAGCAACACGTTCCACGCCCGCGATATTTTTGCGCCAGTCGCCGCGTATCTGGCGAAAGAGGTCGACTCGCAGAAGTTCGGCGAAGAAGTTGAGGAATATGTGCGCTTCACTGCGCCGAAGCCGAAAGCGGTTGACGGGAACCGGTTGCGCGGTGTGGTTCTGAAGGTGGACCGGTTCGGAAACCTTATTACCAACATTACTCCGCAGGATGTTCCGGTGCTTTTCAAAGCCGGGGCCAGCGGCTTCAAGATTGTTGCCGGCAGCCGGGAGATTACTGAGCTCCGCAATGCTTATGCGGAGGGCGCTCCGGGAGAGGTGATTGGAATTCTCGGCAGCATGGGTTTTCTGGAGATCGCGGCGAACCGCGCTGCGGCAGCGCAATTGACTGGCCTTGGTAAAGGGTCCGAAGTCAGCATTATCCTGGGTGAGGCTGCAGCCGCGGGCAAAGGCGCTTAAGAGCTTGTGCAGTGGTGCAGTTTCGCTTACGCGTCGCGCCGGTTAAGCGGGAGATCCTTCGCTGCGCCTGAAAAACGGCTCTGCTCAGGATGACAGTCGTCGTGTAATCGTCAAGCGGTACCATAGCCAGAGCTGGCTATAGGTTTTTCGGCTTGGGGTGAGCGTAACGCTCCATCTCGCCGGTCCATTTCAGAAAGCGCCAAAGGCTGGTGCGCTCGCGCCATAGAAATTCCCAGAACTCAAGAAACCCGATCTGCGTCATCTTGACGCCGCAATAGGTCTCGATCCGCCAGAGAAGATACGGGCTGCGCCACGGAGCCAGACGATGGCCTTTGGTGGCGTTCCACAGGAAGCGGAGCGAATGGCGCATGCGAGCATGATACCGAAAACGGGCCTTCGCGGATTATATCGAGCATGGTGCGGCATAAAAGCATCAGCCGTCAGTCACTAAGGACACGAAGTTGCACGAAGGAAAGTTGGGAGTCGCTCCATGTTAGAATCCTGTCTCCGCCAGGAACTTTCTGCGATGTCTGAAGAAAACTCACGCCAACAAGCTGAAGACAGATACTATGCCGCGCTTGATTTGATGGCGGATGGGAAGCTGGAAGAGGCTGTCACGGCCTACCGCGAATCGCTGGCTATCGATCCAACTTTTACCGAGGCCATGCATGGACTGGCGCGCGCTCTGCAGGATCTGCAACGTTACGATGAGGCGATCGCCGTCGCGCAGAAGATTACCGAACTGGATCCGGATGACGTGCTCGCGCATACCAGCCTGTCGGTGCTGTATCAGAAAAAAGGGATGATTCCGGAAGCAGAAGCCGAGGGAGCGAAGGCGCGAGTGCTCGGGTGGAAGCAGCAGTTGAAGAAAGGCAGCTCTTAGCTGTCAGCTTTCAAAAACATCATTCGATGTGCGCCGCGTATATCCTGCCAATCGAGCTGAAACACCGCTCCGCTACAGTTCGTACTTCTTCATCAAATGTCGGAATGAACGGTAAGAGATGCTGAGCAAATCGGCGGCTTTGGTCTGCACGCCGTTGGAGCGGTCGAGAGCACTTTGCAGCAAAGAGCGCTCGATGCTTGCCACGTAATTTTCCATGCCAACGCCCTCGGGAAGTACTGCGCCGGGTGCGACATCTGAAAGTCCTCCTGCAACACCGACGCCTGCAGCGGCAGCTCGCGCTTTGGGCCGTTCCGCCGGTAACTCCACGTGCAATTCGTCCGTCATCTCCAATGCCACAGCTCGCTCGACGGTGTTCTCCAACTGGCGGACATTGCCCGGCCATTCATAACCACAGAGGGCATCGAGCGACTCTTTGTTCATGCGAAGAATGCTGCGGTTGGCCGCGGCCGCGTATTTCTTGAGAAAGTGATTTGCCAGCAGCGGAATGTCTTCGCGGCGCTCGCGCAAATCCGGCACACGGATGGGAATCACACTAAGTCGATAATAGAGATCTTCGCGGAACTGATTTTCGGCGACCGATTTATCCAGGTCCCGGTTGGTGGCTGCGATGACGCGCACATCAATGGGAATCTCGCTGGTGCCGCCGACGGGGCGAACCGTGCGCTCCTGCAGCACGCGGAGAAGTTTCACCTGCATGGCCAGCGTCATCTCGCTGATTTCATCGAGGAAGATGGTGCCGCCGCCAGCCACTTCAAAGAGTCCGCGCTTATTTTGCGTTGCGCCGGTGAAGGCTCCCTTCAAATATCCGAACAGTTCGCTTTCGAGCAAAGTTTCCGGGAAGGCACCGCAGTTCACGGAGACGAATGGCTCGGTGGCGCGTGGAGAGCAGACGTGAACGGCGCGAGCTACCAGTTCTTTACCAGTACCGCTTTCTCCATGAATCAAAACCGTACTTGCGGTGGAAGCCACGGTGCGGACCGTCTGTTTTAGCTTCTCCATGGCCCGGCTGGAGCCGATGATATTATCCAGCGAGTTGTGCGAGGCAGCATCGCGGCGCAGAGCAAAGTTCTGTTTGCTGAGGACCAGTTTTTCCAGCACGCGGTTGATGGCGAGCTTGATCTCATCTACTAAGCCGGGACTTTTTCGAATGTAATCCGATGCGCCACCCGCCTTTACTGCCTCAACCGCAGCTTCGTAGTCATCCACCGCGGTGATGAGGATGACCGAAGTATCTGGGGAAACGCGATGGGCGTGACGCAGAACTTCGATGCCGTCGATATTCGGCATCTTGATGTCGGTGATGATCAGGTCGTAAAGCGCTCCATCGATTTTATTTTTGGCGGCCTGGCCAGACTGAACGGTCTCGACGCGATGGCCATCGCGGCGCAGGGCGATATCAAGCATTTCGCAGATGGAGCGCTCATCGTCGCAAACAAGAACGTTAGCCACGAGCCCTCCCTGAACCTGCGGCCGCTAATTGTTGCGGCGCCGGATTGGCAAGATTGCCAGCGGATGACGCGTTCTCGGTTTGGCGTTCCGCGTCGAATCGCCGGAGCCGCAGAACAAAAGTGGTTCCCTGTCCGGGTTTGGACCGCGCCCAGACTTTGCCTTCGTGGGCCTGCACGATTTGGTAGACGACGGCCAAACCAAGGCCGGTGCCACCCTCGAAGTTGGATTGGAAGGGTTCGAAGATTTTCTCCGTCTGCTGCGGAGTCATTCCTGTTCCAGTATCCGCAAAACTGATTTGCCAGTCCTCTTTCAGGCGTTCGAGGCTAACCTTGAGAGTGCCACCCTTCTGCATGGCGCGAACCGCGTTCTCCCCGAAGTTCCAGAAAACCTGTTTGATCCTGTCGCCGTCGGCGAGCGTCCAGGCTTCACGCGTATCCAGTTGGCTTTCAATGAGGATGCCGGTATTTTCCGCGGTCATGCGGTGGCGCATTAAGGTGAGCGTGTCTTCGAGCAAGGGGACGAGGTCGGCTTTCTCGAAGCGATATTGTTTGCCGCGGGAGTACGCCAGAAAATCTGTGATGATGCTGTTGAGCCGCTGCGATTCCCGGGTGACGATATCGAGCAATTGCCGGTGTTCCTGATTCATTTCCGGAATGCCGGAGAGCATGCTGACCGAACCCGCGATCGAGGTGAGGGGATTTCGGATTTCGTGAGCGATGGCCGCCGCCAGCCGGCCCACAGCCGCCAAGCGGTCCTGCATGCGGACTTCGCGTTCCAGGCGGCGAATTTCCGTGAGGTCGTCCATGGCGTAGACATAGCCGAGCGTGCCGCGCTCCGGCACGTTCAAGGTAGCCACTCGTATGCGGACGGTTTTGCGGAATGTACTTGCGGTGTCAAAGCGAACCTCGGCGTGGGCTTGCTGCGATTCGGCGTTGGGCAGCGCGTCCAGGAAGACAGTATTGACTGGCTTTCCCAATAAGTCGCTGGGGGTACGCTCCAGAAGTTTTTGCGCGGCGCTGTTTACGAGAGTGATATGGCCGTCGAGACCGGTAGTAATCAATCCGCTGCTGATGGATTGAATGATGTTCTCATGAAGTATCTGAAGATTTTCCAGAGCGCCGCTGGCATTTCTCAACTGCACGCGAGCCTGCCGCAGCTTCGTGCTCAAAAGCCCCGCCAGATAAGCGATTGCGATGTAGGCAAACAGGTTCACAAAAATAATGGCCTGCAGCGCCTTCAGTTCGGGATGGGAGGTGCAATAGGATTTCACCACTCCGTAGTAATTGAGTTCGAGAACGGTTCCGTAAAGAATGAAGGCCAGCGCGGCCACCAGGTGGGCCCACACTCTGGGCAGCAGGATGCCGGCTACGATGATGACGAGAGGGTAAAGAAAATTCAGCGAACTGTCCCAGCCTCCGGTCTCATGCACGACGAGGCTGACTAAGACCAAGTCAGTGAGAACCTGCAGAGAGGCCTGGAGACGATGCTCTTGCCAGAAGGAGAGTAGCAAGGCGTAGAAAATTGCCAGGACAAACCACAACAGGATGGTGCTGACGAAAAGGCGAACCGGAAAGGGCGCAGGTGTGAGATGCGCGACAGTGAGCTGGATGGCGAGCAGGAAAGTGAGGATCAGGATCCGCACTTTGACCAGCCAGGCCAGCCAATTCCGCTCGTCGAACGTCGATTGCATTGAGGTCCCGATGATCTGACTAAAGATCCGGTGAGAGCGTTAGCTTCGCCGAACCGAATTCTTACCCGCCAAGCAGCGGCGGAGTTCCAAAGAAAGTCAAGAAGCGGTTTCAATCCGGAGCCGCTTCCAGCCGGCTATCTTTTAGCCGGCTAACTTGGCGATCATCGCGAATAGCGGCATGTAGAGCGAGATCACGATGCCGCCGATGGTTATGCCCAGCATTCCGATGATGGCCGGCTCCAACATAGCCAGCATGTCCTTGGTGGCCGCGTCCACTTCTTCTTCGTAAAAGTCGGCGATCTTCTGCAGCATGTTGTCCATGGCGCCGGTAGCTTCGCCGACTCCAATCATCTGTGTGACCATGTTGGGAAATACGCCGCATTCTCGCAGCGGATCTACGATGGTGCGGCCTTCTTCGATAGCTTTTCGCACTTTCATCAGCGCCTCTTCCAAAACAGCGTTGCCCGAGGTCTTAGCTGTGATGGCCAATCCTTCGAGGATGGGGACGCCAGAAGTAATCAAAGTTCCGAGAGTACGTGTGAAGCGACCCACCGCGATCTTGCGCAATAGGGTGCCGATTACCGGAGTGTTCAACAGTAGCCTGTCGAAGAAATAACGGCCGCGAGGATGCTTGCGGATCTGCTTGATGCCGTAGATGAAACCCGCTATGCCCGCGATAACTACCCACCAGAAACTTCCCACGAATCCGCTCAACCCGATGACGATGCGGGTGGGAAGAGGCAGGGCGACACCTAACCCGGCAAAAAGGTTGGTGAACACAGGCACTACCCACTTGAGGAGGGCGGCGACGATCAGGGCAGCAAGTCCAACCACGGCGACAGGGTAAATCAGAGCCGATTTCACAGCGGCTTTCAGGCGGACAGCCTTTTCTACATAGGTGGCCAGGCGCTGCAGAATGACATCAAGAATACCGCCGGTTTCACCGGCTTCGATCATGTTGGTGGTAAGGTCATCAAACACGACGGGATACTGCCGCATCGCATTTGCCAGAGTGGCGCCGCCTTCCACAGTGGTCCGCACGCCGGTTAGGGTTTTCTGGAAGGCTTGGTTCTCCTGGTTGGCAGCCAGGATTTCAAGACACTGCACCAGCGGCAATCCAGCGTCGATCATGACCGAGAACTGGCGAAAGAAAATCGCGATGTCCTTGACCTTGACCTTGCCCGAACCGAAAGTGGGCAGAGAGAATTCCTTGCCCTTCTCGCGGATCGACCCGGGCGTAATCCGCTCGCGTCGCAATTGTTGTCCCAGAGCCTGCTTGCTGGCTGCGTTCCGCTCTCCGGAGATTTTCTGTCCGGAAGCGTCCTTGCCGGAAAATGTGAAAACTGGCATGGTATTAATCTCTCCTCAACTCTTGGTCACTGATTCCTGCATTGCCTGTGGCCGTTGACCGCCGTTGTATCGCTGCACTGCATTAGCTTTTCGCCGCGCCGCGTGCCATTGTCGATGTGGTGGTTCCACCACGGTTTGTCAAAGTGGCTCCGCGGTTAATCATTTCCTGCAGTTCGTCGGGATTGCTGGAGCGCTGCAACGCCGTTTCCAAAGAAACCTGCTTTTGCATATAGGCCGTTGCCAAGGCCTGGTTAAAAGTTTGCATGCCGAACTTGTCCTGGCCCGACTGCATCGCGGAATAAACCTGGTGAATCTTGTCTTCGCGGATCAGATTGCGCACCGCGGGATTGGGAATCAGGATTTCCATGATCATGGTGCGTCCCTTGCCGTTGGGCGTAGGCAGCAGGGTTTGGCACATTACCCCTTCGAGCACCAGCGAAAGCTGGGCGCGAATCTGGGGCTGCTGGTGTGCCGGAAACACGTCGATGATACGGTTGATAGTGGATGTGGCCGAGTTAGTGTGCAAGGTGCCAAAGGTCAAGTGGCCGGTTTCCGCAATCCGCAGTGCGGATTCGATGGTTTCCAGGTCACGCATTTCGCCGATCAGCACAACGTCTGGGTCTTCACGAAGAGCGGCGCGCAATGCGTCGGTGAAACTTTTCGTGTCAGCATGAAGTTCGCGCTGATTGACGACGCAGTTCTTGTTCATGTGCACGAACTCGATGGGGTCTTCAATGGTGAGGATGTGGTCGTGCCGTTCACTATTGATTTTGTCGATCATCGCCGCTAGCGTGGTCGATTTTCCGGAGCCGGTTGGTCCGGTCACCAGAACCAGGCCGCGCGGTTTATCGCAAAGCTTGCTGACCACTGCGGGCAAGCCGAGCTGGTTGAAAGATTTAATTTCAAACGGAATCAAACGGAAGACGGCGGCTGTGGCTCCGCGCTGGTTGAATACGTTGGCACGGAAGCGAGCCAGTCCTTTCAATCCGAATGAAAAGTCGAGTTCCAGGCTTTCTTCGAAGCGATGTTTCTGCGAATCCGTCATGACGCTGTAGGCGAGCTGTTTGGTCTCTGCCGGCGTCATCTGCGGTAAGTCGAGCGGCACCAGGTGCCCGTGCACGCGAATTTGTGGAGGCGAATTGGTGGTGATATGAAGATCGCTGCCATTCATCTCCAGCATTCTTTTGAGCAAATCGCTTAACGACAAACCCATATCTGTCCCTTCCTCTAAATGCTGAATTAATGAATCGTTTCGCGGGCAACTTCCTCGAGCGTGGTCATTCCCGCGGCCACTTTGATCAATCCGCTGCGGCGCAGAGTGATCATTCCGCGCTCGATCGCTTTCTTTTTCAATTCCACCGCCGATGCGCCGACCAGGACCAGCTCTCTGATTTCGTCATCCACTTCCATCACTTCGTACAAACCGCAGCGGCCCTTGTATCCGGTGTTGTTGCACACGCCGCAGCCCTTGCCTTTTTGAATCTTTACCGTCTTGGCCTCTTCGGGAGTAAATCCTTCTTCAATCAATGCCTGTACGGGCACCTCAACCGTCTCGATGCAATCTTTGCAAATGCGCCGGATGAGGCGCTGGGCGCAGATCAAGTGAACTGAAGTGGCCACCAGGAACGGCTCAATACCCATGTTCATTAATCGCGTGATGGTTTCCGGAGCGCCGTTGGTGTGCAGAGTAGAAAGCACTAAGTGGCCGGTAAGGGCGGCTTTGATGGCGATTTCCGCGGTTTCGAAGTCACGGATTTCGCCGACGAGGATGATGTTCGGATCTTGACGGAGAAATGAACGAAGCGCGGCGGCAAAGTTCAATCCAATCTGCTCCTTCATCTGCACCTGGTTCACGCCGCCTAACTGAAATTCGACGGGATCTTCCGCCGTCATAATGTTGGTATCGGGTTGGTTCAGGCGCGAGATGGAGGAATACAGAGTGTTGGTTTTTCCTGATCCTGTAGGTCCGGTGACCAGCACCATGCCGTAGGGCTTAAGAATGGCTTTTTCGAACTTGACCAGAGATTCCGGTTCGAAGCCGAGCTTGGTCATGTCGAGGCGCAGATTTTCTTTGTCGAGCAAGCGCAGCACGATTTTTTCGCCCCACAATGTGGGCAGCGTGCTGACACGGAAGTCGAGCTGTTTTTTGCGGCCGCCAATATTCATCTTCAGCATGATGCGGCCGTCCTGCGGCAAACGCTTTTCGCTGATATCGAGCTTCGCCATGATTTTCAGGCGGGAAGTGATTGCGTCCTTCAGCTTGATCGGCGGTGACATGATTGCCTGCAGAACACCGTCAATACGGAAGCGAACGCGAAATTCCTTTTCGTAGGGCTCGATATGAATGTCGCTGGCTCCGCGCTTCACCGCGTCGGTGAGCACCAGATTCACCAGCTTGACTACCGGAGCCTCGTCCGCAGCTTTTTCCAGCTGCGACAACTCCATCTGCTGTTCTTCCGCCTGCAGTTCAACGTCGCTATCGTTGAGCTCCGTCATCGACTGCATTACGGTTTCGAGATCTTCTTCCTTCTCCTTCGGTCCTCCGTAGGATTTATCAATGCCGGCAAGAATCGAGCTTTCCGACGCGACGACAGGCTCAATGTTGAAGCCGGTCATGAACTTGATATCGTCCATCGCAAAGACGTTGGTCGGGTCGACCATCGCGATGGTGAGCGACGCGCCCACGCGGCTTAGCGGAAGAATCTGATATCGCTTGGCAGTTTCAAACGGAATCAGCTTGACTACAGCCGGATCGATTTCGAAATAAGAAAGGTTGATGGCGGGAACGCCATACTGGCGCGAAAGAAAGTTGGTGACGTCCTCATCCGTGAGGAAGCCGAGCTTCACCAAGGCAGAGCCCAGGCGGCAGTTCTGCTCCTTCTGGGCTTTAGTCGCTTGTTCCAACTGCTCTGGGGTAATGATCTTCTCTTTGACAAGAAGGTCACCCAGCCGTTGAGACATACGTCGATCTCCTATCCACTAAGTGGAACGATGCCTGACAACATGACCGGCATTTGCACGAAGCGCTACGCTTGTTAATGGGAGAGAGCAGCGTCTTTGTGTTGACACAAATTGTCAACGCAAGTCGATTACCTTACCAGTTACCGTAGTGCTTGGACTTGTCACCGCAGTTCGGCAATGACTGACGCTACGGCAAAACCCACGCCAGATGAACTTTTTTCTCATCAGACCGGGAATTTCAGGCATCGGTACATGCACTTCGGTAAGAACGGGTAGGGGCTGCGGGGTTCGTTAACCCTGGCTAAACTTCGGCGTACACTCGACCACAGGGATGAATTCAGTTTTGCCGGTTGACGTTAGAGAAGATCAGATTCGCACTTATTATCGCGCTTTGTTCCAGGCATGGGGACCGCAGAACTGGTGGCCGGCGCGGTCGCGATTCGAAGTGATTGTAGGTGCTTACCTCACGCAGAACACAGCGTGGACGAATGTAGAAAAAGCTTTGGCGAACCTGCGCAAAGCCAGAGTGCTTAGCATAAAGGGAATCCGGCAAGTGCCGTTGGCCGAACTGGAGCGGCTGATCCGTCCCTCCGGCTATTTCCGCCAGAAAGCGCAACGCCTGAAAATATTCGTTGCTTTTTTGCATCGACAGTATGGAGGCTCACTGGCAAAAATGTTTGCGCGTCCGACTGCGGAACTGCGGGAAGAACTTCTGAAACTAAATGGCGTAGGACCGGAAACTGCGGACTCCATCCTGCTCTACGCCGGCAACCACCCGGTGTTCGTAGTGGATGCCTACACCCGGCGGATTCTCGCGCGCCACGAAATTCTGGACGACGATGCTAGCTATGAAGATATCCGGAAGTTGCTGGAGACTTCTCTTGCGCGGTTGGCAGAGCGGCCTGCTGGTTCGGAGAACTTTTCTGTTCGACATCTGGCATCGGGACTTCCAGGGGCTCCGCATCCCCCGTCACGGATGAGCGCAGCAAAGCGCACGGCTCTCGCTCAGATTTATAACAAGATGCATGGCCTAATCGTGGGCGTGGGAAAAAATTACTGCAAAAAATCACAACCTCATTGTGACGGATGTCCTTTACAGATTTTCCTGCCTGCTGTTAAGTGAATCGGCCATATTTGCAGTTAAGCCAACTCATGAAAGCCTTCACCTTAGCTTTGTTATCGCTCGCAGTCTTTAGCGCATCATGGCAGGGGCAAACTCTGCGTCAGGCGGCGGAGCGCAGTGGGTTGCTGGTGAGCACGGCAGTCCGCGCCACGCAACTCGCGGAACCCGCCTACGCTTCCACTCTGGCCCGCGAGTTCAACATGCTGGAACCAGAAGACGCGATGAAATGGTGGGTGCTGCGGCCGGATGCGCGGTCCTACGATTTTCGCCAAGGCGATGAACTGGTCCAGTTTGCGCGGGAGCACGGCATGAAAGTACGCGGCCATTGCCTGGTTTGGGGACGCTCGAATCCCCAATGGTTGACGCAGGGTCATTTCACGACGCGACAACTGTCACGGCTTCTTCACGAACATATTAATCACGTGATGCGGCACTATGCAGGGCAGGTGTTTGCATGGGATGTGGTCAACGAGGCTATGGATGAGAATGGGAACCTCCGCGATTCTCTCTGGTACAACCAGCCCGGCATCGGATTCTCCGCACAGGGCACGAAGTATATCGAGCAGGTATTTCGCTGGGCGCATAAGGCCGATCCGGGCGCATTGCTTTTCTACAATGAAGCCGAGGGCGAGGGAATGGACCGCAAGTCGGATGCGATCTACGCGATGATCAAGGATTTCAAAAGGCGGGGCATTCCGATTGATGGAGTGGGATTGCAGATGCACATACCGTTGCTCGATGCGGATATTCCTGCAATCGCCGCGAATATTGCCCGGCTGACCGCATTGGGCGTGCAAGTTCACATCACGGAGCTCGATGTTTCTCTCGCACTCGATACCAGTGGCCGAGCTTCGAGTCGAAGATCTGGCTCGTCAAGCCGATATTTATCGTGGCATTGTGAGGGCGTGCCTTGACAGTACTGGATGCACAGCAATCCAGACCTGGGGCTTTACCGACAAGTACTCGTGGATTGGTTCTCACTCCCGCGGTGCTCGCGGACAGGCGCTGCCGTTCGATCGAGCATACCAGCCCAAGGCGGCCTACCGTGCATTGCTGGAAGAGATTTTAGTGGGACGGCCTTCGCATCGTTGACGGGCCGGCCGTGCGTTGCGGTTCAAGTTCGAGACAGTCTCTTCCTTTATCCTCTACCATCTATAATGACTTTTGGTTTGTTCATTGTGTGAATCTCAGCTAAGGATGCGTACGCTGAGTGCCGGAACAGACCACGAACACTCGTGCCCCTGAACCCTCCAACTCGTCCTCCGAAAACCTCGAACCGCAAGCAAGTCATCATCTTGCTTGCGATGTCGGTTTTTGTGCTGCTGGCAATTTTGGTGTCGCAGACTGCGTTTGATCTCACTTTCTTAAGCCCGGGAAACAATCAGCAGATCGTAGTATTCGCGGCGCTCTCGGCGCTGATCTTTCTCCTGTTTGTTGCGCTTACGTTTGTTCTGTTTCGCAATCTGCTGAAGCTGTTCGCGGAACGCCGCCTCGGAGTGTTGGGCTCAAAGTTTCGCACGCGTATGGTGGTAGGGGCGTTGCTGCTCTCATTCGTTCCGGTGATGGTGATGTACTGGTTCTCGTACGGGCTGATGAACCGTTCCATCGACAAGTGGTTCTCCACGCCCGTGGAGGAGGTCCGCTCTGACACGCACGCGATGGTGTCACTTCTGGGCGAATACGCCGCACAGAACGCGCGCGCCGAGGCCGCTGCCATCGCCGTCTCCGGTGATACCCAGCGAGGTTTCGCGGGACACGGATTTTCGCCGGTCTTGTCGGAGTTTCAGAATCACGAAATCACATTGCAGGGCGGGTTCGCCGTAGCGGTACAGAACGGAAATGCCGAGGCCAGCTTCAACGTGCCTGCGGCATGGTCGGTTTTGAAGCCACGACTTCCATTGGCCGAAGCGGAGGCCGGACAGCCCGCACACTTCACGTGGAACCAAACCGAGTACACCCTGGGCAGCGCTCGGGTGGGGAACGATGGCTTGATTCTGGTTGCGATTCCGCTTCCTCAGGAGTTTTCCCGCACTGTGCAGCAGGTGGAGGCTAGCCAGCGGCGATATTTTGAATTGGCCCATGAGCGCAGGCTGGTGCGCCGCACTTACATGGGGTGGCTGCTCTTGCTGACGTTGATGGTGTTGTTCGTAACCACGTGGCTGGCGCTGTTCCTCTCGAAGCTGGTGACTCGTCCTCTGGCCGCGCTGGCCGAGGCCACGCAGGAAATCTCGCGTGGGCGTCTGGATTATCGCATCGACGTGAGTGCCGCCGATGAAATCGGGGATCTGGTGCGTTCGTTCAATCGCATGGCTGAGGAACTTGAAACCAGCCGACGGCAGATCGAAGCTTCCAGCCGCGATGCGACCGCTGCTAATGCTGAGCTTGACCAACGCCGCCGCCAGATGGAGACGATCCTCGAAAGCATTCCTACGGGAGTGCTATCGCTGGATGCGGGACGGCGCGTGACTCACGCCAACCAGGCGTTGTTGCGCATGTTCCACCCCGAGGGCTATGCGGATGGACAGCACTTGCTGCGGGGAGCGCGGCTGGCGGACGTGTTCCCGCCTGAGGTGTTGCAGGATCTTGAGCCGCTGCTGCGTCGCGCCGATCGCATGGGCATGACTACCAGCCAAATGGAAAGCACACTGCAGCGCACGTCTCTTAATGTGGCGGTCACTGTGGCGCTTTTGCGTCATCAGGAAGAAAGCTCGGGCTACGTGATTGTGTTCGAAGATCTCTCCGATCTGCTGAAAGCACAGAAGCAGGCCGCCTGGCGCGAGGTGGCGCGCCGGGTGGCGCACGAGATCAAGAATCCGCTTACTCCTATCGCGTTATCTGCGGAACGCATTCAGCGCCATCTGGAGCGCGCCATGCCGCCGGACAAGGCGTCGTTGGAGATTGTCCGCTCCTGTGCAGAAACGATTGCGGGTGCGGTTGAGACGGTACGCCGGTTGGTGGACGAATTCTCAACGCTGGCCCGGTTTCCCGCGTCCAATCCGCACCCTGCCGACATCAACCAAATCATCGAAAGCGCGCTGGCTATGTTCAATGGAAGGACGGACGGTATCGGTCTACATAAAACTCTTGCTGCAGATTTGCCAAGAGTTATGGCAGATGCGGAAGCGATTAAGCGAGCCCTGGCCAACCTGGTCGACAATGCTGCCGAGGCGATGCAGGATTCACTGGTGCGCGAGATCGAGATTACAACTTCTCTGGTAGCCAGCCGCGACGCAGTTGAAATCACAGTGGCCGATACCGGACATGGAGTTACGCGCGAACTCAAGGAGAAACTTTTCCTGCCTTATTTTTCGACGAGAAAACGCGGCACCGGGCTGGGACTTGCAATTGTGAGTCGGGTGATCGAGGAGCATCACGGCTCGATTCGCGTGGAAGAGAACCAACCGGTGGGAGCGCGCTTTATCGTAGAGCTGCCGGTGGTTCCGGAAGCCGCGGTTGTCACGCCTGTGCCTCAGCATGCATAAAATTCTTATTGTTGACGATGAAACCGGCATTCGCGAATCGCTGCAAGGCGTGTTGGCCGATGAAGGTTACGAAACGGCCGCTGTAGAGAGCGGCGAAGAATGCCTGAAGCTGTTGCGCCGCGAGCACAGCTACGAAGTGCTGCTGCTGGATATCTGGCTGCCCGGTATGGATGGCCTGGAGACGCTGGAGAAAATTCGCGATCTGGATAACGCTCCAGAAGTAATCATGATTTCCGGACACGGCACCATTGAAACGGCGGTGCGGGCGACAAAATTAGGCGCGTTTGATTTTCTGGAGAAGCCACTCTCGATCGACAAGACTCTCATCCTGGTTAAGAACGCGATTGAGTCGAAGAAACTTCGGCACGAGAACGTCGATCTGAGAAAGCAATTGCACGCCAAGAGCGTGATCGTCGGCGACAGCATTCCGATGAAGGCCTTGCGGCAGCAGATTGGGGTGATGGCGCCGACGAACGGCCGAGTGCTGATCTATGGGGAGTCGGGCACGGGTAAGGAACTGGTGGCGCACGCAATTCATGCGCAGAGCCTGCGGAAAGACGAAACTTTTGTCGAGGTCAACTGCGCCGCGATTCCCGAGGATCTTATCGAAAGCGAACTGTTCGGCCACTACAAGGGATCGTTCCCGGGTGCGACGGTTGATAAAGAGGGAAAGTTTCAAAAGGCAAACGGGGGAACACTGTTTCTCGATGAAGTGGGAGACATGAGCCTGAAGACGCAATCGAAGGTGCTCCGGACACTGGAGGAGCAGCGGGTTGCGCCGCTGGGCGGTGATGAAACCATCATGGTAGATGCGCGCATCATTGCCTCGACCAACAAAGACCTCGAAGAAGAAATTTCCATTGGGAATTTCCGCGAAGATCTGTTCTACCGGCTGAACGTGATTCCTTTCTTCGTGCCGCCGTTGCGCGACCGGAAGGAAGACATTCCGCAACTGGCGCGGCATTTCATGAAAGACCTGGCGGCAACTTACGGGCGACGTCCGCGGGAGATCACGGATGATGCCATCGACGGACTGATGCGTTATTCCTGGCCGGGCAACGTGCGCGAATTGCGTAATGTGATCGAGCGGATTGTGATCATGAATCCTATGACCACACGGCTGGACCGCAAGCATTTGCCTCCGTTGGTTTACCGGGACGGCCACCGGCGCGCGGCGCGGAGTGAGTTCTCCACGTTGCACCAGGCCAGAGATGCTTACGAGCGAGATTTTATTCTCAAGAAGCTCGACGAAAACCACGGCAACGTTACCCGCGCCGCCGAAGTGTTGGGACTGGAGCGCAGCCACCTGTACCGGAAAATGAAAACTTTGGGGATCGTGGCGAAAGAGTAGGAAGAGTTGCGGATCGCGCTAACGCTTCACCATACGAATTTCCGTGCCATTCTTGCGAAACTCAACCTGGTCCATAAGCTGGTTGATCAGAAAAATTCCCCGCCCATGGTTGGAATAGACGTTCTCACCGACCGTGCAACCGGGAATCGATTCGGGGCTGAATCCAGTGCCGGGGTCGCGGACTACGATCAGGATGCCGCGCTCCGCGTCGCTGCTGACCACGCACTCCACGGTCTGCGTAGGATCTTCTTTCGCGCCGTGAATCACAGCATTGGCCAGCGCTTCCTGCAGCGATAACTCGATCGCATCGTCTTTCCCGTCTATGTCCTTCATCTGTCGAACGACCGCCATGATTTCCTGTACCACAGGATCGACGGCTCGGCGGTCGGCACTAAGCGTCACCCGCAAAACCAACGTCAACTGATCGGGATCAAAATCTTTCTCGGGAAGGGACTGCTCAGGAGAATCGGACAGTGACATGGATTGGGCTCGTTCGCTCTTAATTCCTTGCTTTTAATTCAATGAAGGCGAAGATTGATTCTAGCATTGGCCGAAGGGACTTTCGTCGCTCATGATTTCTTGTTAATGATGTTGGTGGCATTTTGTATCAAATCAAGTTGTCCGCCCGTCAAGTGCTCTAACTGTCTTCTCCAATCCAGTTCCTCAACAAACCCACGCGATTCGCGCCAGTTTGGTTGTACCTTTACGTAGAGTTCGAGAAACACTTTGGTGCCCAGCATTTTTTCCAGTTGCAGGCGGGCTGATGTGCCGATCCGTTTCAACATCTGTCCCTTCTTGCCGATCAGAATTCCCTTCTGGCCTTCGCGTTCGCAATAGATTGTGGCCGAAATTCGCGTCAGCCTGGCGCCTTCTTCGAATGTGTCCACGATTACCGTGGTTGCGTAGGGCAACTCTTCTTCGGTTTCAAGCAGCACGCGCTCGCGAACAATCTCTCCGGCCATAAAGCGCGCGGGTTGGTCCGTAACCTGATCTTCCGGAAATAGAGGCGGACTGGCGGGTAGTGCCGCAGTGACGCGCTTAAGAAGGATATCGAGCCCATCCCGCTTGAGCGCGGAGATGGGGATGATCTCGTAAAAGGCATGAAGCTTTTTGTATTCCTCGATCAGCGGAAGCAGCTTACTCTTGCCTCCGCGTAAAAGGTCGATCTTGTTAAGGATGAGGCAAACTTTCGTCGACGAATGCTTCAACATCTGTATGGCGAACTCATCACGCTGATCGAGTTTGCGGGTCGCATCCATGATCAACAAGACCACGTCGCAGCCTTCAAGCGCCTCGCGCACCTCGACCATCATCTTGCGGCCGAGGGAACTATCCGGCTTGTGCACGCCGGGAGTATCGATCAATACCATCTGCGCGCCAGATTGGCCCTTGCTCTTCGGCACGTTGACGATGCCCTGGATCCGGTTGCGAGTGGTCTGCGGCTTGGGCGAAATGATGGCCAGCTTTTCGCCGACGAGGGCGTTGAGCAACGTGGATTTGCCGGCGTTAGGGCGGCCGAGGATGCAGACGAAACCGGAGCGGAAAGGCATGATCAGAGTAGCACTGGCATCTTACGGCCGTCCCGGCCACACTGCCTTCGACTTCAGGCGAAACGTGGAACGAAAGGAACAGCCGCCGAGACGGCGGCACTACTGAACTATATCAGTTTCAACTGCCGAGGCTGCACTGCGGTAATTCTCACGCGCTCCACCCGGCGATCGGTGGCTTCCAGAACTTCGAATCTCAGACCGCCATCGTCCACGGTTTCGCCGCGGCGCGGGATGTGTCCCGCCAATTCGCTGACCAGGCCTGCCACGGTAGCCGATTCCCTTTCCTCGAGCTTCGTCCCGAACAGTTCGGCGAGGCCGTCCACGTCCATGCCTCCGGAAACGATGTAGGAATGATCGTTCTCGCGAACGATTTCCGGCCTTTCGTGCTCGTCGCGGATTTCTCCCACGATCTCTTCGACCAGATCTTCGATGGTCACGAGTCCCGCTACTCCTCCATACTCATCGACCACAATCGCCATGCGGATATTGTTTTTCTGCATTTCGCGCAGCAGATCGCTTCCCAATTTGCTCTCCGGCACAAAATAAACATCGCGGCGCATCAGAGTTTCGAGAGTGCGTTGCGAGGCTTCGCTGTCCGGCACTTGCAGAACATCCTGCGCATAGACGATGCCTTTGATGTTATGAATGCTTTGTGCGTACACCGGCACGCGCGAGTAGTGCTTGGCCCGGAGCATTTCGATGAAACGTTCCACCGTGGTTTCCATCGGCACGGCAAACATCTCTGGACGCGGCTTCATGGCTTCGCGCACCGTCTTGCCACTGAATTCGACCACGGACTGGATGAGATCGCGGTCACCTTCCTGAATAATTCCTTCTTCCTGTCCAGCTTCGATCAGAGCATCTACCGCCTCCGCGGCAGTTTCTGGTTCCTCACGCGTATTCTCGCGGGTGAGCGAGGCGACAGATTGCAGGAAGCCCAGCACAATCGTCACCGGCAAAACCAGATAGATAAGAATTCGCACCAACCAGGTCCACCGCATCAGCCAATTGCCGTTGGTGCGCGAGAAGAATAAGAAGGGCAGAAACTGGTTGAACACGATGATGATCACGATCAGGCTGATGGCGGCCTGTGAGATTTCGTAGATGGTCCAGCGCTGGTCGCTGAAAAGAGCAAAACCTACGAGCAGAGAAATCGTGGCCGTGGTCAACTGCTTGAGTACGGACATGGAGAGCGCGGCGCGGGCGCGACTGACTTTCAGCCGAGGCTCGACCTTTTGCTCGAAGACATCGATATTGTCTTGAAATTCCCGGGAAAGAAATTTGCCAATCTCCTGATAAACCCGGTCGACGTAGGAAGCCAAGGCCAGTAGCGCTAACAAAGGAATCAGCGAGAGTGCGACCGGCCAATTCATACTTTTTCCCGCCTGGTCACGGGCCGACCGTTAATCTTAGAAGCAGCCTGCCGCGTCCGCTCGATGAGACCCGTCTCCAACTTCAGTTGCAGCCGCAACCTGCGCTCCTCATCGGCCATCTCGCCATTATCCCGCTCGTGGTCAAAGCCCGCCAGATGGAGAATCCCGTGGAGCGTGAGAATTTTTATTTCAGTGGCCAGCGAGTGGCCGAGCCGATTGGCATTGTCTCGGGCAATTTCTGCGGAAACCGCCAACTCGCCAGCCGGTTGTTTAGCTTTCGGCAAGTTCATTCGCGGCTCTGGAAAAGACAACACGTCGGTCGGCTTGTCTTTTCCCCGAAACCGCAAATTAAGCGAACGGAGTTCGTGGTTGTTGGTCACCAGCACATTCACGGTGCCACGCAAACGCACGGCCCGCCGTGCCCGCAACAAAAAACGTTCGAGCGTCGACGGGCTGAGCCCAGCGATTCTTTTTCGGAGGATAACCAACTCTTACCTGCGTGGATTCTATTCCCCTGACGCTTCGCGAGGTCTCACATCCGACGGCGGTGCATTTCTAACCTCGGCGTTGCGCAAGCCTGCGCCGGAACTCTCGGCATTTTTCCCACCGGACAAGAGCAACATCTGCTGCTCGGCGATATGAGTCTTGTGCTCGTCATAGGCACGAATGATGCGCTGCACCAGGTGATGACGCACCACATCAGATTCGTCGAAGTGGACAAATGTCAGGCCCTCTACCTTGTGAAGAATGTCGATAGCTTCCAGCAGGCCGCTGCGGCGAGCGTTCGGCAAATCAATTTGTGTAACATCGCCGGTGATCACGGCCTTGGAATTGAATCCCAGGCGCGTGACGAACATTTTCATTTGTTCGGAAGTCGTGTTTTGCGCTTCGTCGAGGATAACAAATGAATCGTTCAACGTGCGCCCGCGCATGAACGCGATGGGGGCAATCTCGATGACATTTTTCTCCAGATAGCGATCGACTTTTTCCGGATCGAGCATGTCATAGAGCGCGTCGTACAGAGGACGCAGATAAGGATCGATTTTATCCTGCAATGTGCCGGGCAAGAAGCCCAGGCGCTCTCCCGCTTCTACCGCGGGACGCGCCAGGATAATTCGGTTCACTCGCTTGGCCAGCAGCGCGGAAATCGCCATGGCGACGGCAAGGTAAGTCTTGCCCGTGCCAGCGGGGCCGATGCCGAAAACCATGTCGTGTTTTTCGATAGCTTCGACGTAGCGCCGCTGATTCACGCTCTTCGGTTGCACCATGCGTCGTCCCAGCGATCGTTGGCGGCCGGCATCGGCCAGACCGCGTAAGGTCGCAGTCGGATCGGCGGTTAACACGCGCAGCATACTGTTGAGATCTCCGTTGTTGAAGGTATAGCCGGAGCGTTGCAGGGTTTCGTAATCTGTAAAGACCTGCTCGGCGCGCGCCACATCGCGGGCCGCACCCTCCAGTTCGATGGCGTTCGAACGTAAATCGATAGTGACGTTCAAACCGTCTTCCAACAGGCGCACATTCTCGTCCCGCGTGCCAAATAAGGTTTCAATGTTGGGGCTAATCCCGATGCTTTTCTTCATTCAGTCTCTTTGGAAAAACAAACGCCTCTGCCACCGCGTAGACAAAACAGGATTATGCTTGGAGATGGGAACAACCGGAATGCGCATGCCCAGGAGGCAAGTCACTACCATTGCATAAAGCGTACCCCGCGGCGAGGAGGGAGTCAATGGTGACGCAAACGTTTGACCGGCCGCGACTTACTCCCATATAATCAGAGATTCGGCGACCACCGGAATATCTCGTTAGACACACAAAGGTAACGAACCAGACATGGCTAATCATTTTTCGGCGCTCAAGCGCGCCCGTCAGACCACGAAGCGTACTTCTAACAATCGCGCCAACGCCTCCCGCCTGCGTACTGCCTTGCGCACCCTGCGCGAGACCATTGAAAAGGGCGACAAGCAAGCCGCAGAGCAGACTTACCGCCAGACCGTGTCGGCGCTCGACAAGGCAATCCAGAAGGGCACGCTGCACGGGAATACCGCCGCGCGGTATAAGTCAAGGCTGGGCGCCCGCGTGAATGCAATGAAGTAGGTGTTCGATCAGTTGGAGCTCGAAACGGCAGACCTTGAGGGGTCTGCCGTTAATTCTTTGCCCTGTCGGCTGCTTCAAGACCGGGAGGTAAAATAGCAGGCATGACGCAGGATGTCTCTGAATTACTGAAAAAAGCCCTCGCGCTGCCTGCTGAGGCGCGGGCCGCGCTCGCTGACTCCCTTCTCGATAGCCTTGATGACACGGTAGATGCCACCGCCGAAGAGGAGTGGAGTCAGGAGATTCTGCGCCGGATTCAGGAACTGGATTCGGGTAAGGCTAGACCCGTTCCGTGGGCAGAGGCCCGCCGACAGGTCGCAGCTATCCTGAATGGCCGCTAAGGCACTCGAACTTCATCGGCTGCGCTTGTAGAATTGATATCCGCGATTGACTGGTATCGGCAGCGGAACCAAAGCGCTGCGGTCAACTTCGCGGCAGAACTTGATCAAGCAATGGACCTGGTTACAACTTCTCCAGCGCGTTGGCCACGAGGCGAGCACAGGACTCGGAAATTCGTCTTGCAGCGCTTTCCTTTTGCAATCGTCTACCGTGAGAAGGAATTTGTAATTCAAGTTCTGGCCATCGCCCACGGAAACAGGCGTCCGGGTTACTGGAAGCCCAGATTGTAGTTGGGGAGTGATAGCCGACTTGTAATTCGCAAGACTCACCGAAAGCGGGGAAATAAAAATCCCGTATGCCGCCGGTGTTCCTGAAAATCCGCTCCGAATTGTGTGGACAGCATGGCTTCTTCTCGTTTCGCCTTAATCCAAAAGCCCAGAATAATTACGCAGACCCCCGCTACACATCGCCACCGGTCGAGGGCCAGCGCGGAACCGATAGCCGCGAGGTCCAGTCCTGAATAGATGGGATGTCGAAGGCGCGCATAGGGCCCAGTGCGGATGAGTTTGTGATCTTCCTTGATCGTGATGCGCCCGCTCCAATATTGACCCAGATGCCAGCGCGCCCAAAGTGCAAGGGCAATACCGGCCCAGAGGAGTACGACGCCGGTGATCGCGATTGCCGGACTATGATGAAAGACTCGATGGCCGAGGATGCCAATACCGGCATCCTCGTCGAAGATCAGAGTAAAGCCAATAATTTCGAAGAACATGACCCCGTAACGGGCAGCGAAGGATTCTTTCTTTGCAGTCCGGCGAGTCTTGAACGCCCCAATCGCCCAGTAGACTGCGAAGACGATCCAGGGTCCTTCGATGAGATAGCGGCCAGTCAATCGTTATCCTGACACAGAAGCGGAAATTGAAAGCAGATCGAACAAGCTACTACACCGGCAATTGTTCCTGCATCCATCCCGGAGCTTCCAGCTTCGGCTCGGTGGTCAAATCCATGACCAGCCTTTCCAGCACCATGCGCTTGCTGACGGGATTCGAACGCAGGGCGAGATCGGCTTTTGCGACCAGACGGATCGCGCGACTTAAATCGCGGCGCGATTTGTAGCGGCGAGCCTGCTTGATGATATCGTCGGCGGCGAAGGGCGGCACGCGGAAGCCCTGCCACAGCGCCGCCCACAGCATTCGCTGGTCGCGGACGTTTCGTTCGAGAATCACCAGCATCTGGCGAAACGTTTTGGCCAGCATGTAAATGTGTCCGATGGCCGCCTCTTCGCCGTCGCCTGACGACAACATCGCGTCCAGAATTTCCAGAGCACGTACGCGATCTTTGCTCGAGATGGCATCCGTCAATTCATAAAGCGAGCGTTGTTTGGCGGCGAGCACCATGGTCTCCACATCGCCGAGCGTGATGCGGTTGCGAGCGCCGACGTAGAGCATGAGCTTTTCCAGTTCGTTAGAGATCATCATCATGTCGCCGCCGAGAGCGTCGACCAGTTCACGGGCGCCATCGGCATCCATTTTCACCGGCACTTCGCGGCTGGCACAATATTCGGCAATCCAGCGAACGGCTTCGCCTTCTTCCACGCGCGCCAGTTCCACGATGCCGCAGTACGAACCCATGGTTTCGCGGATGCGCTGGTAGCGCTCTTTGTCCTGCATCTCCATGCGGCGGACATCGGCGGGAATGCTGATATGGTCGGCGACAAAAACAATGAGAGCGTCGGGATTGGGGTTCTTGCAATAGCCTTCGATGGCGGCAAGTTTCTCTTCGTTCGAGCCGCGGCCAAAAAGATTCTTGACGCCACGCACGAAAAATACCTGGAACGGCGCCATCAATGAGGGCGTCCGGGCGCGGTCGAGGATTTCGGCGAGATCGTTTTCCGCAAGATCGAATTCGAACAAACTGAAATCGCGTAGATCAGCAGGAACAAAGTGCTCGAGGATGGCATCGCGAAAGCGCTTGCGGAAGAACGCTTCGTCACCGACAAACACATAGGCGGGGCGCAGCTTGCGCGACTCCAGTTCGCCGACAAAGCGCTCCGCATGGGCAAAGGCCCGCATCAAAAATCCTCCGTCGCCGAAAAAACTCTCGCCCCAAACTCTAGCATCTAGAAGCCCTCCAGAATGTTGGAGACCAGGGTTCGGGCGAAATCCTGGGAGAGACGCCGGAAGGCGGGCGTGTCTTCCTCGAAGAAGCTGGCCAGATCCTGTGAAACTTCGTATTGCTCGCGAAACAAGTATGACGGATTCTGATAGAGCACTTTGCCCTGACGGTCAGTAAGCGAAACTTTCATGCTCACCACCACCAGAACGCTGGCGGCTTGCCCGGTTGTGGAATTGTAAGTGAGTGGCGACTGAGAAGTGGAGATCACGGTGCCGCGCAGCGTGGCGTCGGCGGCTTCACCGGGTTCGTTCAGAATGTGATAGTGGGTGCGGGTAGTAAATTCGCGAACCACGGAAGCCGTAAGCATTTGCTCAATCCGATATGTGGTGGTTACGTTTGTGAAAGCGGGAATCGCAATCGTTTTGACATTTTCGGGAAGCTGAACCGAGTGGCCGGCAGTGTGATATCCGCAAGCAGTGGCCCCGAGCAGCGCGATCCAGCCATAGGACGCGCCAGGCCTTCATTGAATTTTTCCAACTGGCCGGGTTGCAATCATGCTCTCGGCACATTCGACTGCGGTGACAGCCGCGACGCGCAGGTTGTCTACAGCGGCCCAGAGCCAGATTCCATTTGGTCGGGAAGGTTCAGGTTTCAGCGAAACCATGATGTTCGCTTGACCAGCGGCATTTACGTTGCTGGGCTGCGAATCGTCTTCGGATCCCGCCAAGGTCACGTGATCGCCGCCGAGTGCTTGAGATAATTTTTCCTGATCGATGGGCAGTTCCATCTCCAAAAATATGGAAAGTGCATGGCCGTGAAACACCGGTGGCTGAACCGCCATCAGGGCGGGCTGGGGCGCATCCGGTCCGGCAAGTTTTTGATAGTGGCGCCGCACGCGGGCTTCCAGCGAATCGAGCGACAGCTTCGAGCCGGAACCGTAGCGCGCGACCATGTTGAACGCCACTTGCGCGTCGAACAAATCTTTGGGAAGCGACTGGAAGGATAGAAGGTTGACAGTTTGCTGGTGCAGCTCGTCCATGCCTTTCTGTCCCTGTTCGGAAGCCGGCTCGAAAACTGTGACAATCGCATTTCGTATGGCACCAGCTTTGCGCGCCCGCAGAAGCAAGAGCGCGAGCGCGACTGAAGCAGGATGGGCCACCACACAGGGAGCGGGCTGCAGTTCCGGCTGCCAAACTTGCCCGCGTTCGCGCTCCACCCACAAGGAGCGAACCGTGGCGCCCGGTTCCTCTTCCAATGCGCCGGAAAGATCGACGATCGCGCTGCCCGCATCGTGGGCGCGTTTCCAGCTCTGCCGCGTGGTTCCGGCATCCGCGGCAAAAAACGTGAAATCAATATTGGTGAACTGCTCGGCGCGCACACTCTGGATAAAATTGATTTCGTCCCCGGTGGCTTCGAGCTGGCCGATCGATTCGTCATCATCGAGCAGGCGAAGGTCAACCGCGGGAAAGTTGCGTTCATTCAGCATCTCGACAACTTCCTTCCCTTTCAGCGTGCCAGCGCCTACGATGGCCACGCGAAAGAGCTGTCCGCGAGGAGAAGATGTCGAAGCCACGATTTTGGACGGACTACTCATGAAGTCTGCGAAACCTCCTTATAAGTAGGCGGCGGAGGCTGGTTCCGGCGACGGAAAATCCACTGCAAGCGCCAGAACACTCCCGAGAACGTATACAGAAGCGCGACTGCGAACAGCATGGGCCTGGAGAAAAACCAGATGCCCGCGAACAAGGCGCCAAAAAGAATAATCAACCGAAAAGGGCGACGCGAACCGAAATCAATGTCTTTGAAGCTATAAAACCGCCAGGTGCTCACCATCAGATAGCCCACTGCAGCGACCATGGCTAACCAGGTGATGGCCGTATACCAGGAATCGAGCGGCAGTCCGGCCTGAAAATGAACCACCGCCGCTATCACTCCAGCTCCCGCCGGAATGGGCATGCCGACAAAATATTTTTTTCCCGGACGCCCGGGATTAGAAGGCTGCGGGTTGCTCGTGATATTGAATCGCGCCAGGCGACTGGCTCCGGCCATGAGAAAAAGGAAACTGGCAATTGCTCCCAGTTGGGTGAGTTTGATGTTCCAGTCGGTGAGTGCGACGGGCGACATCAAGTGAAATCCCCATGTCCAGGCGAGCATTGCCGGAGCGACTCCAAATGTGATGACGTCGGCGAGGGAGTCGAACTCTTTGCCGAAATCGCTGCTGGTACCGGTCATGCGGGCGACTCGTCCATCGAGCCCATCGAACAAGACGGCAAATCCAATCGCCTTGGCGGCGTTGTCCAAATGCCAAAAGGTCGCCGCATTTGCGTGGACCACTTCGAGAATGGCATAGAAACCCGCGGCCATGTTTCCCGTAGTGAACAGCGACGGGAGAATGTACATCCCCTTCCGCATACGGCGCGGGGGGCGTCGTCCCTGTTCAGGCCGATTGGTTGCCGGCGAGTCGTCCATCACCGTGCCTCTTCTGTGGTAGAAAGCGGACTGGTTGAAAGCGGGTCGGCAGAAACTTTTCCCGCAACTGCCAGCTCGCCATTTGGCTGAAGGAAAGCCAAAATGCTGGCCCCGCCATGCACCCGGTCGCCTACCTTTACCTGCAAAGCGGCGGCAGAGTCCAGCAGCACGTCGGTTCGCGAACCAAATTTGATCAGTCCCACGCGCTGGCCGCGCTCGAGGCGATCGCCAATCTGAGGATGAAAAACGATTCTTCGGGCCAGCAATCCGGCGATCTGTTTGAAGACCACGGTTTGGCCATCGCCTTCCACGCGAACGATGTTCTGCTCGTTCTCCTCCGCCGAGGCTTGATTCATGGCGTTCAAAAACTTTCCCCGTTGATAACGCACTTCGCGAACAATTCCAGCGATCGGCGAGCGATTCACATGAACATCAAAAACACTGAGAAAGATGCTGATACGCGCCTGTTTATCGCCGCCAACTGTAATGTATGAAACATCTGTGACTTTGCCGTCCGCCGGCGAAACCACAGCTCCCGGCAGGTCGGGAATGGCGCGCTCGGGATCGCGGAAGAACCAAAGAAAGAACATCGCCAGCAAGACCGGCACGACCGCCCACGCCGGCCGCGCGAACCAGCCGACAAGGATCGCAGCCACCAGCAGGCCCAGCGCGTAAAAGTAGCCATCACGAACCATAGATCAGACTAAGATCAAATCAAGGATCAGAAACTGATTAATTATAGAGCAGAGCAAGCGATCAGAACTCAGACTTGGCCCTAAGTCCAGATAAAGAAAGGCGCTGACCAGCGCCAACGGGTGGATACAAGAATACTGCAGCGGCAAAGGCCGAGGTTTTCAGTGGAATCGATTACGCTACGTGCGTGCCGTACTGCTGCCGATACTGCCGCTCAATCGTCTGCATCTGATCTTTGAGGCGCAGTTTGAGCTTTTTCAGCCGGACTTCTTCCAGCTTCTCGTCCTCGCTGAGGTACCGTTTTTGGGTGAGGGAATCTAGACGGGTGGAATATTGCATATGCTCCTGAGCCAGCTTGCGAAATTCATCGTGGTTGGTCAAAAGCGCGCTATTCGAAGTCAGCATCCAGGCAGACCTCCAATTGGTTTGATAAGCCCACGCTACCACAGCACCATTAGCGGTTCAATGCCATATTTGTGGTGCAGTCTCGTTATGAGAAAGGCTTAATCGATAAAGTACCGCATCCTCTGACGGGTGGGAATAGTAACTCTTTCGCGACCCGAATTCTACGAAACCGAGATTGTTGTAGAAGGCCCTCGCTCCTAGATTCGATTGGCGAACCTCAAGAAATATAGAAGTCACATCTTTGGTCCGCGCCTGCTTGATGAGGTCTTCCAGGAGCCGGCTGCCAAGGCCGCGGCGTCGGGAACCTGCGGCGACAACAATGTTCTCCAGTTCCCATTCCTTGGCCACCCGACGCGCAACCAGGAATGCGAGGATTCTGTGCTCGCCTGAAGCGGTCGCGGCCGGCGTTTCTGAAACATCCTCCGCTACCAGAATCAGGTGTTCAGACAACGGGCGATCGAAATCCGCGAAAAGACTTTCATACTGCTGAAGCGACCAATGCGCGGCCGTTGCGCTCTGATCATTCAGCGCAATCATTGCCGGAATATCGGCGTGATTTGCTGATCGAACGCGCAAGCTACGAACCGATCTTCTCGAGCATTTCGGCATCGCTGCGGCGGATGTAGTTCGCCTCCAACTGTTCTGGCGCGACAGTATGGCCGGATTGAATCTTGCGCCACCCCAGACGCGCCGCATCCGCCGCAGAAATCGCCGGAAGCGTTGAGACGCTCAAGCCAGCGGCAGCAGCGACTCCGGCGAGAGCAGAATCCGGAGTCACGACCTTCAATCCCGCAGCTTGGGAGAGGAATTCGTTCCTGCTCAAGATACGCTCTCTCGAAAGTGAGCCCGCAGCGCCGGGGATTTCATACTCCCCGACATAGACATCCGTGCGGCCCGCGTCGAGAATAGCCATGATCTTGCCCCGAGCGCCGCTGGCAAAGACGCAAACTTCCAGCAACGAAACTGCTGCGATTGGCTTATGCAAAACTTCCGCCAGAGCTTTGACGGCAGCCAGACCGATGCGCAAGCCGGTGAAGGATCCGGGGCCTGAGACCACGGCGAATGCGCCGATGGCCGTCTTCATGAAGCCGTTGCTTGAGAGCAACTCAGAGACCTGGGGAATAAGCTGTGCCGAGAAAGTGCCACCGACCAGGGGCGCAATCTCAATTACCTCGAAGTCGCCCTCGGCAGTTTGCTCGCCGGCCCGCGCCAGCGCGATGCTGCCTTGCTTGCCGGAGGTATCGATAGCGAGAAGAAGCATAAAAAATCAGAATATTGCTCTATTCGTAAAGATCCGTGGAAATCCGTGGCCCGACTTTACCGCCTCTCCTCAACCAATTCCAGCAGCACACCCCCGGCACTCGAAGGATGAACAAAAGCGTATTTGTGCCCGCCGGCTCCCGTCTTGATTTCTTCTGAGACCAAACGGACTCCATCTTTCTTCAGTCGTTCAACAGCCGCAGGTAAATCCGGAACTCGCAGGCACACGTGATGCAATCCCTCGCCCCGCTTGGCGATAAACTTCGCGATCGCCGAGCCTTCCGAAGTCGCCTCTAACAGCTCCAACCGGCTTTCGCCCACGGGAACCATCACCAGCCGTACTTGTTCCTGCTCCACGGTTTCTTCTGGAGAAATGGTGAGGCCCAGCTTCTCGTAGATCGCCTTCGATGCCGCGAGCGATTTCACCGCGATCCCGATGTGATCGATTTTCGCCATCAGCCTTTTCCTACTCTCGCGGTGATCTCCTCAACCAGCGTATAGGGATCTCGCTTGTGTTCGGCTACCTCTGCCGCATAACGGGCTAAACCACCGTCGGCCATTTGCACGCGAGCTTTTTCGAGCAGCGCGTCACGCAGCATCTCGACCAGGCGTTCCTGCCAGTTCTCGACGCTTCTGTTCAGAGCCAGATTTTCTTTTTGCAGATAGGTTTCATAATTTGAAATTGCGCTGGCGAGTTCTTCGATGCCAGTTCCCTGGCTGGCCACGGTCTTTACGATTGGAGGAGTCCAGCCATCGTGGCGCATCGCGAGGGATTGCAGCGCCCGTATTTCCCGCTCCACATGGTCGGCGCCGTCGCGATCGCTCTTATTGATCACGAAGATGTCTGCAATTTCCATGATGCCGGCCTTGATGGTCTGCACATCGTCGCCCATGCCGGGGACGAGGATCACGATCGTGACATCGGCGAGGCGCACGATATCCACCTCATCCTGGCCAACGCCAACGGTCTCGATCATGACGAGGTCGCGACCGGAAGCGTCTAAAACCGTGGCTACATCGGCCGTGGTGCGGGCCAGGCCACCGAGTGAGCCACGCGTGGCCATGCTGCGAATATAAATCCCCGGATCGGAAAAATGATCCTGCATGCGAATGCGATCGCCCAGAATCGCTCCGCCGGTGTAGGGACTGGTGGGGTCTACGGCGATGATGCCGACGGTACGATTATCTTTGCGATAGAAGCGAGCCAACTGATCGACCAGCGTACTCTTGCCCGCTCCCGGCGGCCCCGTCAGGCCGAGCACACGGGCCTTTCCGCTGTGCGGAAATAATCCCTTCAGTAATTCGGACCAGCCGGGCGCATGGTTTTCTACAGTTGAGATCGCGCGAGAGAGCGCGCGAATGTCGCCGGCACGCACCTGCTCGATCCATGGCTGGATTTCAAGGTTCAAGCGATCAGTGTAAAGCAGAGGGCTGAAGAAGAAGAAATTTGCGGCGCGATTAATCCTTCAGCAACTGCCGGGCAATCACCAGCCGCTGAATCTCGCTGGTGCCTTCGCCGATGGTGCAGAGCTTTACGTCGCGGTAATACTTTTCCGCGGGATAATCTTTGATAAAGCCGTAGCCGCCGTGAATTTGTACGCCCTCGTTGGCGCATCTCACCGCAACTTCGCTGGCGTAGAGTTTCGCCATCGAAGATTCGAGGGTAGTCTTCATCCCAGCATCTTTCATGGATGCGGCGCGCATGGTCAGCAGGCGAGCCGCGTCAATCTCCGTGGCCATGTCAGCCAGCTTCCACTGAATCGCCTGAAACTCGCCGATCGCCTTGCCGAATTGCCGACGCTCTTTCGAATATCTCAGTGCGGCCTCGTACGCACCTTGCGCCATGCCCAGCGAGAGTGCCGCGATCGAGATGCGGCCCCCGTCGAGCACGCGCATGGCATCGATGAAGCCGTCGCCTTCTTTGCCCAATAAATTCTCAGACGGAATCACGCAATCTTCGAAGATCAACTCCGCCGTGTCGCTGGCCCGAAGTCCCAGCTTGTTTTCTTTTTTGCCGGGACGGAATCCTTTTGTATCTTTATCAACAATAAACGCCGAAAGCCCGTGGGTGTTGGCGGCGCGGTCGGTCACGGCGATCACGAGAATGGCATCAGCATAGTGGCCGTTCGTGCAAAAAGTTTTCGTGCCGTTCAGAACCCAGGTGTTTCCCCGGCGCTTCGCGGTCATGCGCGCGCTTCCGGCATCAGAGCCCGACGAAGGTTCGGTTAATCCCCAGGCGCCGATGAATTCGCCCGTAGCAAGTTTGCTTACATACTTCTTCTTCTGCGCTTCGCTGCCGGCGAGAAAAATGTGATTGGAACAGAGCGACGTGTGCGCCGCGACGATGATGCCCACCGAGCCATCCACGCGCGACAACTCCTCGATGGCGGTGACATATTCCACGTAGCCCATGCCCGCGCCGCCGTACTCAGGTGGAAAAACTATTCCCAGCAGTCCCAGCTTGCCCAGCTCTTTCACAATCGCCAGCGGAAACTCGCAGGCCTCGTCCCACTTCATGACGTTAGGGGCGATCTCGCGCTCGGCAAACTCGCGAACACTTTTCTTTAACTGCTCTTGCTCGTCGTTCAGTTGAAAATCCAAAATCCCTCCACTGCAGAGCCCGTTATCGATTACACCATAGGCGTGGAACCGGGAAAAGTTACCGCGGGAACGGAGTGGAGAGCCAGCACGGGACCCCGTGAACGTTGAGGATTTCCGAACTGGAAGCTTGCTGCCCAACCGACCGTATGGTTTGGCGGGGACCAGATTTCGCAGAATATAACGCTGCTATCAGCGAGCGACTTCTTCTGCGAGAATGAAGCGCTGGAACACTTCATTGGAAAGCAATCGTCCACGCGAGGTCAGCCAGACAACATCTTCTTCCTGCTCCATGAGACCACTTTCAACCAACTCCGCAACAATAGGCCGGGCACTGTCGACAGCGGCCTCGCCGGATTTTGCAGCGATTTCGCGGAGGCTTACGCCACGATTCAGCCGAAGTCCAAGGAAAAAGCTTTCTTCGAAAGCGGCGCGATGCGAAACGACGGTCAGCTGCGGTGGTCCGCCACTCACATACTTGTCCAGAGAATCAGCGCCCGCGAATCGTACTGCATCAATCTCTGGCGTCGTGGAGATCAACATCGAGTGCGCGTCGACTCCGAAGCCGAGATAAGGCTGCCGTGTCCAATATTTCAAGTTGTGCAGGGACTCGAACCCCTCGCGTGCAAAATTGGAAATCTCGTACTGCTTAGTTCCAGACGATTGAAAGCGGCTACACGCAGCCAGGTAAAAATCCGCAGTAGCTTCTTCGTCCGGCACAAAATGCGCGTGATAACGAGCCCCTCCGGCCAGCAACTCGCTGCCCAGGCGCGAATCTTCGTCGACTTCGAGCATATATACGCTGGCGTGCGGAGCGCCGGTTGCGATAGCTTCTGACAAAGAGAAATCCCAGCTCTCCGCGGTCTGGTGCGGCAGGCCCGCGATGAGATCGATGTTTATGTTCGAAATTCCCGCAGACCGCAGGCGAGTGATCTCTTCCAGCACTGTGGCGCGGTTGTGCAGCCGGCCTACGACCGCGGCTTCCTGGTCCACGAACGATTGCACGCCCAGGCTGACGCGATTCACGCCGCAGCGCAGAAGGGTCTCGACCATAGCGCTAGTGAGAGTGCCGGGAGCGCACTCCACGGTGACTTCAGCTTGCGCGCTCACGTCGAACTGACGCCTCACGGTGGTGAAAATTCGCTCCAGTTGCGCAGAGGCGAGCACGGTCGGAGTTCCACCGCCCAGGTAGATGGAATCCACTTCGTGCTCGAGCTCCCCGCCCATCTCCGCTGCGGTTTTCCGTGAGTTCTCGATGTCGGCACAAACACGATCCACGTAGCGCTCGAATAACGCTTGCGAAAAAACGTCGGAGGCAAAGTTGCAATAGCTGCACTTGGTGCGACAGAACGGCACCGAGATGTAGATGCCTAAAGCCATATCTGCTTATTATCCCACCGCCTATTACGCCAGCGCCCAGCGCAAAGCTTTTCCATCCTCTGCGCAGTCTTGAACATCTATTTGCGGTACCCTGTTAATTGCGCTTGTGGTGCGGCTCGCCAGTGGCTGGGCCGAAGAAATCAATGTCTCAAGAAGAAGAAATATTAGGCAAAGCGTATGACAGCCGGCTGATGGCGCGGCTGTTGAAATACCTGCGCCCATACAAGTGGCAGGTGGCGGTTGCGCTGATTTCGATTGTCCTGAAGTCTTTCGCCGACGTGCTCGGCCCCTATCTCACCAAAGTCGCAATTGACCGTTACCTTGCTCCCGCGAAAAACTCGTCGGCCGGCTTCTGGAATTGGCTGAGTCCCCGCGCCAGTACCGGCATTGCGCAGATCGCGGGGATTTATGTTGGACTGCTGGTCTTCAGCTTCCTGCTCGAGTTTCTGCAAACCTACTTCATGCAGTGGACCGGACAGAAGGTGATGTTCGATCTTCGCCGGCAGATCTTTCGCCATCTGCAGCGGCTGCACGTCGCATTTTTCGACAAGAACCCAGTCGGACGGCTGGTGACGCGCGTCACCACGGATGTAGATGCCTTGAATGAGATGTTCACTTCCGGCGTGGTGTCGATCTTCGAAGATCTATTTGTGCTCTTCGGCATTCTGGGCGTGATGCTGTGCATGAATTGGAAGCTGGCGCTGATCACGTTTGCGGTTTTGCCGTTCATCGTTTACTCCACCAAGATTTTTCGCGACCGCGTACGCGATTCTTACCGACGCATCCGTGTTGCGATTGCCCGCATCAACTCGTATTTGCAGGAGCACATCAGCGGAATGGTGGTGCTGCAGCTCTTCAATCGCGAGCGCAAGGCCTACAACCGCTTCTCGGAAATTAATCGCGACCACATGGACGCCTACAAAGACGCGATCATGGCCTACTCGGTTTACTACCCGGTAGTCGAGATCCTTTCCGCGATTGCGATCGCCTGCGTCATCTGGTTTGGCGGCGGCGATGTGATGCGAAATATCCACGCGACCAGCGTCTCGGTCAGCTTCAACTGGAAAACACTGATCGCATTTCGTCTGGTGCCGACGGTCGCATCGCTGGGCGTGCTGGTTGCATTTATCCAATATGCCCTGCGATTTTTCCGTCCGATCATGGACTTCAGCGAGAAGTACAACATCCTGCAATCGGCGATGGCCGCCAGCGAGCGCATTTTTAAATTGCTGGATACTCCAGTGCAAGTGGTTTCACCTGCTGCGACCAAGCGGCCGGAAGGCTCGGGGCGAATCGAGTTTGATCACGTCTGGTTCGCTTATCACGACGAAGTGGAAGACGGGCAAGCTCCGGACTGGGTTCTGCGCGACGTCAGCTTCACGATTGAGCCCGGCGAAACCGTGGCTATCGTCGGACACACGGGCGCAGGCAAGACTACGCTGATTTCACTGCTGCTGCGCTTTTATGACGTTCAGGAAGGTGCGATCAGGATTGACGGCGTCGACGTTAAAGATATGGACCTCGTCGACTTGCGCAGCCGATTCGGTGTAGTGCTACAGGATCCGTTCCTGTTCAGTGGGACGATCGCCGGAAATATCCGGCTGGGCACCAAGCGTATTCGCGACGAAGACGTGGAGCAGGCCGCCGAAGATGTGAACCTTGCCGACTTCATCCGTGCCTTGCCTAAGGGGTTCGACGAAGAGGTTCGCGAGCGCGGATCGACTCTGTCGACCGGCCAGAAGCAACTCATCTCATTCGCGCGGGCGCTGGCTCATGAGCCGAAAATCTTGATTCTCGACGAAGCCACTTCCAGCGTGGATACGGAAACGGAATTCCGCGTCCGTGACGCGCTCAGCCGCATGGTCGAAGGACGAACATCCGTGATCATCGCCCACCGGCTTTCGACGGTGCAGCGCGCCGACAAAATTATTGTGATGCATAAGGGCCAGGTCCGCGAAATGGGCACGCACCAGCAACTGCTGGCCCAGCGCGGAATTTACTTCAAGCTTTATCAGTTGCAGTATAAGGATCAGGAGATTGCGGCAGGACCGGTGGCTACCGCCGGAGACGACTAAGTCGCGCCGAGAGCCTTACAATGCTCTCTTGCGGATACTGATCTCAGCCGGCGAGGCTTCCGGGGAAATGTATGGAGCGCAGTTGATTGAAGCGCTCCAGCGTTGTGCCGTGGGAAAGACTGCGGAGCTGCGCTCCGCCGGACAGCCGAGGGCGGCTGTCCCCACACAAACCTCTTTCTCCACACAAGACTTGATTGAGTTCTTCGGCGTTGGCGGAGAGCGAATGCGAGCCGCTGGATGCGACACTATTGTCGACGCTAAGGATCTTTCTGTCGTCGGCATCACTGAGATTCTCAGTCATCTGCCCAAGATCTACGGGCTGTACCAGCGTTTGATTGCAGAGGCCGACAGGCGCAAGCCTGATCTCGCGATCGTCATCGATTCGCCGGCTTTTAATTGGCGGGTGGCGCGGCAGATGAAGAAGCGCGGCATTCCTGTTGTCTATTACGTGGCTCCGCAGTTCTGGGCGTGGCGGCAGGGGCGCGTGCGCCTGTTGCGGCGGTACATCGACAAGGCGCTGGTGATTTTTCCTTTTGAAGAAAAGTTCTACCGCGAGCGCGGAGTCGATGCAACGTTCGTCGGGCATCCCCTGGCCGATCTTCCGCAACCGGCGGTCGCGCGCAATGACTATGCCGCTGAGTTTCATCTCGACTCGGCTAAACCCTGGATAACGATTATGCCGGGCAGCCGCATCAAAGAAGTACGCATGAATCTGCCAACCATTCTGGAAGCGGCCGGAAAGCTCGGCTCTGACTATGAATTTCTGCTTCCGGTCGCACCCACGCTGGAGCGGTCATTCCTGCAAGATTTAATAAATCAACAAAGAGTCACTCTCGTTCCGGAATCGTTGCCTGCGCTGTGGCATTCTCGTGCGGGCATTGTCGCCAGCGGCACGGCGACGATCGAGGCCGCAATGATGCACACTCCCTTTGTCATGGTCTACCGTGTTTCGTCCCTTACTTATTTGCTCGGCAAGCCGCGGGTGAAGGTGCCACACTTTGCCATGGTCAATCTGGTCGCCGGGGAGCAGGTGGTCCCGGAGTTGGTGCAACATGACTTCACGGCTGCCAACGTGGTCGCGCGATTGCAGGAGATTCTTCCGGATGGAGCTGAGCGCGATCGCATGTTGGAGGGTCTGGCGCGGGTTAAGTCTCGTCTGCGCACGACCGAGAATGCGGGCGAGCCTGTGATGCAACATCCGGCGGACCGCGCCGCCGAAATTATTCTGTCGTTGGCCAATCAGTCTTTAGGCGATCAGTCAGTGGGCACTCGAAGAACCAGCGGCGGGTAGCATGGTTCCCCATTTCTGCATCAGAGATAGATAAATAGAGATAGATAAATGCAGAATAAAAGTAAGCGTGCACTTTGATTAAGTATCCCGCGATTACGTATCCCGCGCTGGGCACAGGATTCTGTATAGGGACGATTCGCCCGCAGTGGCAGTCTTCACAAAACTTCGCCAGGCAGAAAATATCAACGCGGAAGGAGCAGGTTTGAGAGGTTCGGCACGAAGCTCACTCAATGGCGCGGAATGTATAAATCTGCGGCTTTTCGTTCGCTCTCTGCTACGGAGTTTCCCCTCGTGGATCACGCTGCTCAGTTTAGGCGTCGCCTCGGCGGTCGGCCAATCGCAGCCCGCTGCACCACACACCGGACGCGTCAGCTCCGTCCCAGCAGCAGACGCAGAGTGAAACACAGGCTGGAAGCATTAGCGGTACAGTGGTTGACCCAAGTGGGGCAGTCATGCCCAATGTGAAAGTAAGCCTGGCTGTGCAGGGTTTTAACGCAAACAAAGAAACGCTTTCGGATGTGGACGGGCACTTTTTCTTTAGCGATGTAATTCCCGGACCTTTTCAGATGACTCTCACAGCGTCCGGCTTCGCGAATTTTAAGCTGTCGGGCGTTCTGCATGCGGGAGAAAACTTCGTGGTTCCGCAGATTGCTCTGGTGGTTGCTCGCGCCAACGTCGATGTCGAGGTAACCGAGTCACAGGCACAAGTGGCGGAAGACGAGGTTAAGGTCGAAGAGAAGCAGCGGGTGCTTGGCGTCATTCCGAATTTTTACGTCACCTATTTACCCCACGCGGCTCCACTCACCCCGAAGCTGAAATTCCAGCTTGCCTGGAAGTCAATTCTGAATCCGTATACATTCGGAATCACCGGCGGAATCGCTGGAATTGAACAGGCAGAAAATACGTTTAGCGGATATGGACAAGGAGCGCAAGGCTATGCCAAACGTTACGGCGCAGCCTACGCCGATCTGGTAACGGGAACATTTATCGGCGGCGCAATTCTGCCGTCGCTATTGAAGCAGGATCCACGTTATTTTTATAAGGGCACCGGGAGCAAGAAATCGAGATTTTTTTATGCCATCGCCATGTCGGTAATTTGCAAAGGCGACAACGGGCGCTGGCAGCCGGACTACTCGGGCATCATCGGGGGATTGGCGGCGGGAGGGATCTCGAATCTTTATTATCCCGCCCAAAATCGCAATGGGTTGGGCCTGACTTTTGAGAATGCGCTCATCGGGATCGGCGGAGGTGCGGCCGGCAATATCCTTCAGGAATTTGTTGTACGGCGGTTCACGCCGCATGTTCCCCCTCCGGATACGGGCAAACCGTAGAGCCCGAGTTTCCACAGAGCCTGGTATCGCCAAACACCGGAATCGCGTAAACCTTGTGCTCCCAGCATCTTTTAGGTGAGAATCTTCATCATAGGAATGGTAAGGCCCATTCCGGGGAGATTCTCCTTAATGCTAATCCAGCTTCGGCGCAGGTGGAGCGTCCTGTGGGGAGCCTCTGCGCTGCTGTTGATGTTTGGCGCGATGCCTTCCTGGGCCGCCGAAAAAGCTCGCCTGCGGGTCGATGACTACCAGATCGAGGTCGAATTAACCCCCCATCTGCACCAGATGTCGGCGAAGGCGAAGGTCAAATTCACTGCCCTTCAGGATTTGAACACCGCGATCTTCGAACTGCATAATGGCCTCCGCGTCACCAAAGTTCTTGACGAGAAAGATCAGCCGCTCGCAGCCGAGCGGGTGACGCAGGATTCAACTGTGCGCGTGCCGTTGCCCAACGGCCTGGCAAAAGACGCGTCGACTACCCTGACCTTCGAATACGAAGGGGAGATTGAGAATGCCGATGATAGCCCCGTGCCCGGGCTCAAACTGGTCTCCATCGGCGACGATACCAGCTATCTGCTTTACTCCGGACGCTGGTTCCCAGTAAGCGGCTACGGTTTGAATCGCTTCACCGCAACCATCAGCGTTACGGTGCCAGCTCACATGCTGGTGATCGGCAGCGGGAAGTCCACAGTTACCGAAAATCCTCCCTCCAATAAACCCAACAGCAACGGGCTGCCGACCAAGACTTTTACCTTCGTGTATGACAAGCCGAGCTTTCCCGGCACCATCGTTGCCGGCATTTTTCAGGAATACAAAAGCGACGAAGCGGGGATGGATCTGCACGTATTTTTCAAACCCGATCACCAGAAACTAGCTCCCGAGTACACCACGACGGCGGTCCAGGAGTTTACTTACTTCATCACGCTTTACGGCACGCCGTTGTCGCAGAGACTGAATGTTTTCGAACTCCCCGGCGACACGGTTCCGTACGCCTGGGCGCCCGAGATAGCGGGATTGGCGGGCCCGTCGATCACCGAAAAAACGAATTATCGTTTGCTTGCCAACGCGATTGCCCACCAGTGGTGGGGCGTTTCGGTGAGCCCGGCCACCAAAGATGACTGGTGGCTGACGGATGGATTCTCGCGTTACTCCGAAGCCATGTACGTGGAGAATGCCGCAGGCGCTGCCGGTCTGGAAGAAGTGGTGAAGGATATGTCTGTAGGAGCGCTGGCCTATGACAATGTGCCGCTCTCGAGCGCCAGCAAGCTCGATCCTTTCTCCACCGAGTTTCAGTCTCTGGTGACCGATAAGGGCGCGATGATTCTGCACATGCTACGTTGGGTGCTGGGCGAGGACAAATATCTCAAAACCATGCGAGATTTCGCCGAAACCTACAAGGGAAAATCCGCTACGATGGACGAGTTCAAAGCCATCGCTGAAAAATATTATGGCGATCAGCTGACCTGGTTTTTCTCGCAATGGCTTGATTCCACGGGAGCGCCGGAGTTCAAGCTGAAATACACGGTCTACCGTCTGGGTGGAGTTCAGGCGACGTCCGCGGCGGCGAAAGAAAAGAAGCTTCCCGGATTCCGCGTTACGGGCGAGATTACCCAGGATCTCGATCTATTCCGGATGCCCGTCGACCTGCGCATCGAAACCGACGGCAACACGGAAAACAAGAAAATCGAGGTGGTGGGAACCAGTTCGCCCTTCACCGTCGAGACCTATGGACGGCCGCGGCGGATCTCGCTGGACCCCGACCACCACGTCCTTACCAACAATTCGGATGTGAAGCTGCGCGCGTCGATTCTCCGAGGCCAGGCGCTGCAGCAGCAGGGCGATCTCGCCGGTGCGCTCGCTGAGTTCAACAAGGCGCTTGACCAGAACAAGAACAGTTCACTAGCCCATTACCGCATTGCAGAGATTTTCTACCTGCAAAGGAACTACCAGTCTTCGGCAAATTCTTACCGCTCCGCCATTAATGGGAATGGCGATCCGCGCTGGACGGAAGTCTGGAGCCATATCCAACTAGGAAAAATTTTCGACATCACGGGCCAGCGCGAGCGCGCCATCAACGAATACCGGCAAGCCATCCAGACCAATGACGACACGTTCGGTGCTCTCGAAGAAGCGCGCAAATATCTGCAGAAGGCCTTCGAACGGCCGAAGAACAAGGAATAGTTGAAGGTTTTCAGCCTTTTCTTGAGCCTGCACCCAACGCTTTGACCTTGGCTCCGCTCGCCAGCAGGCGCGGGATGCGATTAGCGTGTCGCGGCACGGCGAAGGGTAGGACCTCACAGGGCAAGACTTTCTCATCGCGAGCGCGGCCCACCGCTACTATGATTCGCCCCGTTTGACCAAGCAATCTGCGCGTCTCCGCCGACGCCTCGAACTGCACTTTATACAGTTCGTCCTCTTGCGATGCATGCCGCCCCGACCGGTCGCGGATCGCGTCCATTTTGATGCTAGTGTCGTTGTCGCGTAGCTGCCGAATTCGCGCGACCGCTTGCTGGACGATCCGGGCGAACTCTTCCCCGTCGTCGTTCTTTCGACCTTCCCGCAAGCGCCGCTTGGCATCTTCAATCGAAAACCAGGTTCGATTCCGGTTGGACTCCTTGGGATTGGCGAGACGGCGTACTTCACAAAGATGAGCGCTCACCTGCAGCGATCTTCGGGCATTCCGCCGGTCGCCCGGCTTCCGGCTTCTATATCGGGCGAAAGGCATCTCCTCGATCCGGCCATGAACTCCAGCTTCCTCGAAGGCCTCAATCGCCGCTGCCTGGGCGTGCGTAAGTCCTGGTTCCGCGCTGCCTTTGGGAAATATCCAGCGTCCGCTGCCTCGGGTTTGTACCAGCAGAAATTCGATGACTTCCTTCCGCACCCGGTAGCAAACTGCGGCAACCTGTTCACATTCGCGCATCTTCCTGATTTGCGGCAATCGAACGCTCTTTGCCAAGGGATGGTTGATACGCAAACCAGAAGAAATCATGGTCAGACGCGAAGCACGAGCGTTTGTGGCACCGACACCCATTGCCACAGAGTGCACGACAGGAACTGCCCTTGCCTAGAGCACAACTTGGTTCTCGCCGCGCGAGTCCATGATCCTGTCTGCAATTCCACTTCCCCGGAATCTTCCTGCGTACTTGATTCCCACATGGCAGAAAGACACTATCAGTGCTTAGCCGCATTGAAGGATAGGAGATTGCCTTGGAAAATATGTATTGCCTGCGCTGCAATCGCGAGCTGGGGCCGGGACAGAAATCAGTCGCGGTTTACTTGTTTGCGCAGACGGTGGGAATAAAGCCGCGGCAAAAATCATCCGCGCGGCGAATCTGCTTCTGTCCGCAGTGCTCGGTCTCTCTGGCTATGGGGCCTCCCCCGGAGGGTGCGCTGAATCTGGCTGCCTGGGAGATGATCCGCGATTTAGTTGGTTCCGATCCCGCTTTGAATCATGCGGCTTGGGACAACTTGAGTGCGAAGTTGGGTGCGCTGCCGGCGACGGGAACTTCGGGCGCCCACCTGTCGGCTGGCTCAGGCGGATATATCGAGTTCTAGAAACCTTACTGAGAAGCAGCTACTCCTGACCCTTGCAACCTCGGATTTTTGCCAACGGCTAACCTTTTTTGACCTCTCGCGGTCTAAGGAATTAACGACAGCAGGGAACTTCACATAGCCCGGCTGCGTACTACTGATCAGATGGTTAGGCGGGATTGAGACCCCTCGCCTGAACGTTACCGGGGGCCCTCGTGCCCCTCCCCGGAGGCGCGAGGGCACATTTACTTCCATGCGGATGCTTCTCGATATCGTCCGGCAGTCGCTCTCCACACTGTGGGCGCACAAGCTGCGCTCCTTTCTCACAATGTTTGGAATCGCATGGGGCGTAGGTTCTTTGTTGCTGCTGGTGGGATTGGGCGAAGGCTTCCGCAGCGGTCAGGACAAAAATCTCGCGGAGCTGGGCCAGGATATTATGTTCGTCTTCCCGGGCCGAATCCCGGCCATCGCGGGCAGTTTCCAATCAGGACAGCCCTACTACCTGACCTATGGCGACTACTTTGCGATTCGTGACCAGTCCAGATTTCTGCGTGCCGTTTCTCCGGTGCTGGAGCGCGATGATATTCGCGCCGTGAGCGATTATGGGTCTACCAGCGGGCAGGTTTTCGGAGTCGCTCCGGAATATAGCCAGATCCGCAACACTCCGATCGAACCGGGACGATGGTTCAATGACGAGGACAACACGCAGCATCGGCGCGTCGCCGTAGTGGGATGGGAACTGCTGAAGAACATGTTTCCCGGTGAGCCCGCAGTGGGTAGCACCATCATGCTTAACGATATGGATTTTAAAGTAATCGGTGTGATCCCGAAGATCGGGAAAGAAGGAGAAAACGGAACCAATCACCGCATCTTTGTTCCCTTCGACACCATGCGAATGCTCTTTCCACTGAAGGCGCAGAACTCGGAGAACGCGATTTCGTTCATCAATTACCGGCCTATTAGAAAAGACCTGCACATCGAAGCCATGAACGAAGTTCACGCCATCATTGGCCGTCGGCACGGCTTTGATCCGAAGATCGACGACGCATTCATGGACTGGGACACGATCGATGGCGCCATCCGCGTGGCCAAGATTTTTGATGCGATGGATTGGTTCCTGGGTGTGGTGGGTGTGGTTACGCTGGGGCTAGGCGCGATCGGCGTAATCAACATCATGCTGGTGTCGGTCACCGAACGAACGCGGGAAATCGGCCTGCGTAAAGCTCTGGGAGCGACCCATCGCAACATCATGACGCAGTTTTTTGTCGAAGGAGCATTCCTCACAGCATTCAGCGGCGGCATTGGATTGGCGATCTGTACAGCTTTCGTGACGCTCTTAGCGCAGTTGCCTGCGCCGGAAGGATTCGATACGCCGCGTATCGTTCCCGCTTCCGCGGTAGTTGCGATCCTTTCACTGTCAGTGGCGGGCATTGTGGCCGGGCTTTATCCCGCGCGTAAAGCGGCGCTGCTTCCTCCGGTGGAAGCATTGCGGCAGGAATAAATCTGGGAGTAATTATGTTTGGCGACTTAGGCAAGCAGGCGCTCAACGCGTTGAGACACAATCGCCGGCGCTCCGTCCTCACCATGCTGGGCATGGCATGGGGGATCGCCACGGTGGTCTTGCTGCTGGCCTATGGTTCCGGCTTCGAAAGCGCCTTGATGATCGCCTTCCGCACCTTCGGAGGAAATCTGGTCGCCATTTTTCCCGGACACACTTCCGTTCAAGCCGGCGGCACCAAGGCGGGCGTGCAAATTCGCCTCACGCGCGACGATCTTGATTACCTTCGCGCCGAGTGCCCCATGCTCACACGTATTTCGCCTGAAGTGGATAAGCAAAGCCTCGTGGCTTTTGGCACCCGCAGCGCAACCTATGGCGTACACGGAATTTATTCCAGTTACGAAAAAATTCGTGCGCTTGATGTGGGGGAAGGTTCATTCTTTGGCGAGCGCGAGGATTTCACTCATACCCGCGTCGCGGTGATTGGTTCCACGGTGAAGAAGAAACTGTTCTCGGGACAGAACGCGCTGGGCGAAAGCATTCGCGTTGACGGCATCTCCTACAAAGTTGTCGCCGTGCTGCGGCATACGATTTCCAACGGCGATGAGGACATGAACTCTCTGGTGTATGTGCCCTACAGCGCCATGAGCGACCTTAAGAATAGTTACTATCTCGACGGCATCATGATGGATTACGAAGGCGACCACATCAAGATGGTGCAGGCCATCCGCAATTCCATGGCATTTCATCACAATTTCAGTCCTAAGGATGATCGCGCGATTTTTGTGTTCGATGCCGTCAAGGATCTCGCGGACCTCAATGTGATCACGGTCGGAATTAAAGTTCTGCTGGGCTTTATTGGGCTGCTGACGCTCGGCATCGGTGGAGTTGGCTTGATGAACATCATGCTGGTTTCCGTGACCCAGCGTACCCGCGAGATCGGGGTGGAGAAAGCTCTCGGTGCGCGGCGCTGGCATATACTCTTTCAGTTCCTGGCCGAAGCTCTGGTGATTACCGCGCTGGGCGGCCTGTTGGGGGTGGTGCTCGCTTATCTGGTTTCCTGGAGTGTAGGGTCGCTGACCCTGTGGAGCGCCTTTATCGATGACGCCAGCGAAGGCGATATTCATCTGTATATCAATTCCGCAACGCTGATCTGGTCGACGGTAATTCTGAGCTTCGTCGGGATCGTCAGCGGGATGTTGCCGGCCATCAAGGCGGCGAGGCTGAATCCGATAGAAGCGCTGCGTTACGAGTAAATCCCTCCGCGCTGTCATCCTGAGCGAGGTGGTTGCTTCGCGAAGCGAAGCAACCACGAAGTCGAAGGATCCCTGCAACTCAGCACAGCCGACGGCCTATAAAGCCTTTGGCGGACTGCTCTCGCTCAATCGATCATAAGTGGCGCTGGCCATCGGAGGCAGTATGCTTTACAATCCTCCTGTGCCCGAAACCATCAGCACCCGCCTCGACCGTGTGCTCGCTCAACTCAGTCTCTACGAACATCCGCTGCTGAATTTTTCCGCCCGCTCCAAAGGCGAAGGCGTGGAAGTCATCATTCAGTTCAAAGACACATCCGTTCCCGTGCACACCTATTACTTTGAATTGCACCCTCGCGACCTCGACCATCCGCAGTTTGAATGGAGCTTCCAGCGCCAGCTTTACGATGCTCTACACGATTACTTTGTCGAAATGTTCATTCGAACCCCGCAGGATCGGGTGGAACGCCGCCAGAGGGAATCGTGAGTCTTTTGCGCCAGAAGATCGAAGAAGAGATTCGCACTCTGGGTCCAATTCCCTTCTCCCGCTACATGGAGATTTGCTTATACGATCCCGAACTCGGATACTATTCGCGAAATGCGGAGCAGTTCGGCAAAGCGGGCGATTTCTACACGTCGAGCGACGTGCATGCGGTTTTCGGCCGCCTTCTGGCGCGGCAGTTCGAGGAGATTTGGCGCGCACTGGGTTCGCCGGCAAGCCTCGAACTGATCGAACTCGGGCCCGGCCGCGGCTTGTTTGCTCAGGATGTGCTGGGTTGGTCGGAAAAGAAGTTTCCCGATTTCTTTCGTGCTCTGCGCTATGTTCTAGTCGAAAGCTCGCTGGCGTTGCGAGAACGAATCGGTAGAATTTTAAAGAGTCACTTGGGTTCCGGGAAAGCTGAACTTACGCCGCTTTATTCTCTCGAAGAAAGATCGCCACACGATACGCCAACCATCGTGTTTGCCAACGAATTCTTCGACGCACTGCCCGTTGAGATCATCAGCACGAAGGGTTCCCTGCGAATTGACACTTGCGACGGTTACTTCACCGAGAGCTGGGCGCCGTCTTCGTCCGCAGAACTAGAATTTCTGGACCGTTATTCAGTCCATCCTGAACCTGGCGAACGCATCGAAGTATCCCTGGCTGCGCAACAAAGCATGGATCGTCTGGCCGCGGGCATCAAGCGAGGATTCATCATTGCGATCGATTACGGTTACACACGCGAGGAACAGCTCGCTGGAGGCCATCGCGGCACGCTCAAAGCGATTCGTCAGCACTCGGTTAGCGCTAATCCGTATGAAGCTCCCGGCGAACAGGACATTACCGCCGACGTCAACTTCACGGCGCTCGCCGCTGCCGTCGAAAGGCATGGCATGCAAGCCCACAAGCTGGTCACGCAATCACAATTCCTGATGGGCATCGGCGAAGCCAACCAATTCGCTGACGCTTTCGAAGAATGCCGCTTGCCGCAGGAGCGAGCAAAAGTCGCATTGCAACTCAAGCATCTAGTCACGCCCGCAGGCATGGGCGAGAGCTTTCACGTACTGACGGCCGGCAAAGGAGTAAAGCAAGAGACAATCGATTCTTTATCTGGTTTGAGTTTCGGCCATAGGACAATCGTGCGCTGAATGGAAGCTCTAGGGCTTGACGCCGGCGAGCGTTGTGGACTTGTCGGGCTTCGGTGCAGTGGTTTTCTTGTCGGCACCCGCCTCCGGATACTCGTAAATTCCGCGCCCCGATTTGCGGCCCAATCGTCCCGCCTTCACATACTGCACCAGCAGCGGCGCCGGTCGATATTTTTCTCCTAACGACTTGTGCAGATATTCGAGAATATTCAGGCGTGTGTCCAGGCCTACAAGATCGACCAGTTCGAACGGTCCCATGGGATGATTCAACCCCAGCTTCAGCGCTTTGTCGATATCGGCCGCCGAGGCGACGCCCTCCTGCAGCATATAGAACGCCTCATTGCCGATCATCGCATTGATGCGACTGGTTATGAAGCCCGGCGATTCCTTAATCACAACAACGTCCTTGCCCATGCGCCTGCCTACGTCAACGGCGGCGGCCAGAGTGTCGTCATCGGTTTCGAGCGCGCGCACCACCTCCAGCAATTTCATCTTGTGCACGGGATTGAAGAAGTGCATGCCAACGCATTTCTTGGCGCGGTAAGTAACGCTGGCAATTTCGGTAATGCTCAGAGAAGAAGTGTTCGAGGCCAGCATCGTCTCCGGGCGGCAGACTTTGTCGAGCAGAGTGAAAATCTCGATCTTTGACTCCATCTCCTCCGGGACCGCTTCAATCACCAGATCAGCTTCGCGGGCGGCCTCTTCCACCGAGCCGGCGTATTCCACGCGCCGGAAAGCCGCATCGGCATCGGGCGAAGATACTTTTCCCAACTCAACGGCCTTATCGAGATTCGCCCGGATTTCACTTTCAGCGCGCCGCAGCGCGCCCGGCAATAAGTCTTCGAGAATGGTGCGATAGCCGCCGATGGCGGCGGCATGCGCAATGCCCCGGCCCATGGTGCCGGCGCCAATCACGGCGATGGTGTTTACTTGTGTCACTATTGCGCTAGCACCTTCTCTTTTTCCAGATCCTTGATGGCATCATTCAATGCACTGCCGGCGGCACGCAAACTGTCCGCCAGACGCTTACGCTCTTCCACGTTCATCGCGGGAATTGCAATGCAGATGCGGCGCAGCGTAGTTGTAATGTCTTCCACATAATTCATCGAACGAATCAGTTCACCGGATGCAAGCATGAGGGCTCCTATAGTTTATGTTTTCAATCGGCTATGACACGGCCGGTCCCGCACACTCTCTATAGCGCGAGCGGAACTTCTATTCTGGACGTGTCAGCGAATTTAGTAAAGGATTGCGCCGCGTGGGCTCGAGTTCGGCCGCGACAAACAAGGTCCCATTTGTTAACAACGATTTAACCAGAGCAGCTTATAATTCCTATCGATTCTTTAAATGGGCCCTCTGATCTCACCGCGAATCTAAGGATCATATGGCAGACAAGCCCTTGAAACGCTACATTTTTGCGAGCGACTTCGATCAGACGCTCACCTTTAATGACTCCGGCTATGTGCTGGCGGAGCTGGTCGGCATTCCCACCGCGGATTTCGAACGCAAAGCCAAGGGCATGGCAAAGATCAATTTGGTGCAGCAGGGTGCGGAGCTCGCCTATCTGCTGCTGCATGATCCCGAGTTTAAAGCGAAAGTTCGGAAAGAACATCTTCACGAGGTCGGCAAGCGCATTCGCCTGAAAGGCGATATCAAGCTGCTTTACCAGATTCTTGAAACTGGCGTGGATGGCCACTTTTTTGATTTTTATATTTTGTCGGCGGCGCCGGTTGAGGTTATTTATTCGGCGCTCGAAGGCATCGTGCCGCACGATCATATCTTCGGCACGCAGTTTCACTATACGGCTTCTGGCGAGATCGATACGATCATTCGCGCCACCGCAGGCTACGGCAAGGTTGCGGTGCTGAACCAGTTGCTGGCACAGCACGTGACTGGCCCCGATCACGTGATCTACTCGGGAGATGGCAGCTCCGATATTCACGTGATGTTGCAGTTGAATGCGCGCGACGGTCTTACCATCGCAGTCTCTGAATCGCCGCATGTTTCGCAAATCGCAAAGCGGACGGTGCTCAGCACAAGCGCTTTAGCTGTCCTGGCGCCGATTCTGGAAGAGATCGTCGGATGGGAGCGAGCCCGCATTCGCAGCTTTTTCGAAGCCAACGGCATGCTGATTCAGGAGTGGGAGCGGGTTCGCACCGACTGGCTGACACTGCGTCCGGTCGTCACGGAGACTGTGGAACCGGTCCCATTGGTGTGACGATATCGTGATTGCACCCGCCTGATAAGTGTATGGCTCGATAATTATGTTGCGCGACAAGAGTCTCATCCCGCTTTCCCACCAGCATCAGCGGGCCCTAGCTCTATGCGTGCGCATCGATCGCGCGCAGCCCATCCCGGCGAAGGATTTACAGGCCTGGCAGGTTGAGATCGAGCAACTCTTCGAGCAAGAAATCGAAATTCATTTTGCTGCGGAGGAAAGTGTGATCTTCCCGGCCGCTGAAAGATTTTCCGAGTTAGTCACGCTGGTAAAAGAATTGATTGCGGAGCATGGCTCGGTGCGCGATTTATTTCGCCAGGCAGAGGCGCGCTGTATGTCGGCACAAACTCTGTCTGCGCTCGGGCAACAGCTTTCCGCCCATATTCGCAAAGAAGAGCGTCAGCTCTTCGAATGCATACAGCGGTTGATGAATCCTCAAGAGCTGGCGGCTCTCGGGATGCAATTGGAAAGTGCGCTCAAAGATTCCACACAATCCTGTGTGCTGCAGAACGAAGTGACTAAATTAAAGCCAGCGCGGTAGTACGTCAGCGCCTCGGCGCGACCCGGGAATCCTAAGTTTCCAGCCGGAAGCGCGTCTCCGCCAGCACAAAAAGTTTTCTCCAGACCAGTCGGTTAATCGTCACTACCGTCGCAGCCATCATAATCGTCGCAGCGATCAGCATCTTGAAATCGCCGGCATCCGTGGCTTGGCTTATGGTCGCGCCAAGGCCGGTAGTGGTATAAATGTGTCCCTTGAAATGAAAATATTCGGCGACGATGGTCGCATTCCAGGCGCCGCCAGACGCCGTCACCATCCCGGTTACGAGGTAAGGAAAGATTCCCGGGAGAATCAGTTTCTTCCAGCGCTCGATGCCTCGAACCTGAAACACGGAGCAACATTCCTTCAGATCGGTCGGGATTGCCATCGCTCCGGCAATCACATTGAACAGCACATACCATTGCGTCCCCAGCAACAGAACGACAATGGACGCGATTCCAAGGCCGCCGCCGATGCGGATCAGTACGAGCAGGATTACTGGCAGCAACGCGGTAGCTGGGACCGATGCGGCAATCTGGGCCAGTGGTTGCGCGATGCGGGCGAGTCGCGGGTTTAGTCCGATTGCCACTCCTGCTGGAATCGTCCATAGTGCGGCCAGGAATAAAGCCAGATTCACGCGCAGGAAAGTTGCGCCCAGTCCTAATGCGGTCTGGTGAAGTTCCGCTGCCTGCAGGCCGGTGAGAATGATCGCCACCCGCACCACGGCGTAGCCAATTGCAAGCATTGCCAGCAGGGCCAGTGCGCGGAGCAGCCATTCTCGCCACGGGCTGGCCGATTCTTGTGGACGCTCTTCCGAATGCTTCCGCGCGAAATGCAGAAGCAGCCGCTCGCTCAACGGCCGCAAAGTCTTCTGTTTGATTCTGGAAAGACCTGCGGAATGCTGCAAGAAATTGAGCACCCACGATCGCGGGACATCCGTGCTCTCTACCTGCTCAACTTTAAATTTCTCAGCCCAGGCAATTACCGGCCGCCATACCAATTGATCGAGCAATACGATCAGTGCAACCATCGTAGCGACGCCCCAGATGATCGAAGCGGTATCGCCCGCGCTGGCAGCAGTTTGCAGATAGGAACCTAATCCCGGCAAACGAAAATCGCGCGGGCCGAGCACGAACATTTCACAAACCATCAGCGCGAACCACCCGCCGGCTACCGACATCATGGAATTCCACACCAGGCCGATGGCCGAGAATGGTAATTCCATTTGCGTAAAGCGTTGCCAGCGGCTGAAGCGGTAGATCGTCGCCGTCTCCCGCATCTCTTTGGGGATGCTCTTCAACGAGGCATAAAAACTGAACGCCATATTCCAAACTTGTCCCGTGAAAATGAGGAGTATGGCGCCGAACTCCACGCCCAGTTGACGCCCGGGAAAAAGCGCCACCATGGCGAGCATTACGGGAGGAAGAAAAGCGAGCACGGGGATGGATTGCAGCACGTCCAACAACGGAATCATGAAGCGCTCAGCCCGCTGGTTATACGCAGCCACGTAGCCGTAAGTCAGCGCGAATCCGAGGCTCAATCCGTAGGCAATCGTGATACGCAGGAGCGAATAACCCGCGTAGGCGGGCAACGCCCACGGACTGCGCGAAATTTCCACCGATGGCGTGAAGGGGCCTAGCCAGTCGCGTCCCACGATTGCGACTCCATAAAACAAGGCGATCGCCGCCGCGAACATGATCACGTCAGGCAGGTGCGAGGCTTCAAGGCTGGGCAGTTGCGACCACAAGCGATAGGCCGAAAATCCTCGCCAGCTGATGCTTTTTTTCATGCAGCGCTTCTTCTATATCTTTCTCTGGGATTTTGGTCAGACTTTTGGTGGGGGAGCTGGACTCTCATTCTTAACAACGTGTTCCGCGGCTTCGCTCGGCGCCGATTCGGTCAGGGTCAACTTTCCAGTCTCGCGGTCGTAATCAAAAATCTCCGCATATCGGCCCCAATTCGTGGCCGTATCCAACTGGCGCAGCACTTCTTCTTCGGAAAAATGCTCGTCGAGGATGTCGTGAAAAAACTCGTCGGAAATCGAATGATCCGCCTTCCGCTTCAGAATACTTTCAATCTGCTTGAGGATGGTAACGTGCTGCAATGCAGCGTTGCGGAACAAAACCTTCCGCGTCTGAATATCGGCGTCGGCAAACTCCGCTCCCTGCGGGGAAAGTTGGACGTCGCCTTCCTTCAACCAGGCGAAACCCAGCAGCACGCACGCCTCGAGAATCGGCAGCAGGTCTTCCACGTCCATGACTAATTCTTCGCTGAGGCGGAAAAGATCTTCGCGTCCGCCGCGATCATGCAGGAGTTCGAGCAGTCCTGCAATGCCACCTACACGGGCATGGGGCAGAATCTGATACTTCGTGGTTCTCACCGGCATTTGCGCGCGCTTCAAGCCCCCCGCAGGCAGCACGATTTCCCCTGTGCTTTCCGGATCCGGCGGAGCATGCTCCACATCCGGCTCGGTCATGATCTTGTAAATGTAATCGACCAACTCGACGAAGCGTCCCGACTTGCGATCGCGCGGATGCGCCAGCCGTACGTTGAAATCTGAGCGGATCCGGGCCGGATTTCTGCCCAGCACCACGATGCGATCCGCCAGCATGACCGCTTCCTCGATATTGTGCGTCACGATAAAAATGGCGCTGGTGGGCATTTTTTTGTTCAGCCACAGCTCCAGCAATTCACCGCGTAGATTTTCCGCCGTGAGCACATCGAGCGCAGAAAAGGGTTCATCCATAAACAGCACTTCCGGCTCGACGACGAGAGCGCGCGCGAAGCCCACGCGCTGCTTCATGCCGCCGGAAAGTTCCTTCGGGTACGCAGTCTCGAAGCCATCGAGTCCCACCGTATCCAGCATCCGCAGCGCCCGTTTACGGCGCTCGACCGCGGCCACGCCGCGCGCTTCCAGCGGAGCTTCCACATTCTCCAAAACCGTAAGCCAGGGAAAAAGCGCAAAGCTCTGAAAAACAATGGCCACATTTGGAGCTTGACCATTCAGTGGCTTGCCATGCCAGAAAAGCGCTCCGGACGTGGGCTGGGCCAGACCGCTCAAGATCCGCAGCAGCGTCGACTTGCCGCAGCCTGATGCACCCAGCAGGGCAACGATCTTTCCCGGTTCGATGGCAAAATCGGTCAGTCCTACGACCTGAATGCGCGTCCCATCCGGCTGCGGATAGGACTTCTCAATCGCACGCGCATCGATAATGGGTTCGCTCGCCAACGAAAAACTCTCCGTAACTTCTATACACGATCACGGGCACGGCGCAAAGCCGGGAGACCGTTGTAACACTCCATTAACAACCGAGTGTTAGGGATTCGAATTGAGGCCACTCTCAGGCCGAGAAGTCTTCATCCGGCGGGACTGGAAATGGCTGAGGCAGCCGATCCGCTAATTCCGCAAGCTGAGCAAGTTTTGCGGTCAATGCCCGCGTGAGCTGTTCGGGCGTAAACCGCCACTGCCAGTTTCCGCCATCGAGACTAGGGGTGTTCATGCGAGCTTCACTTCCCAAACCCAGCACATCCTGCAGAGGGATGAGTGCGAGATCGGCGACCGAATTCAGTGCCGCGCGGATAAATGCCCAATGAATGCCATCTTCACAGCGTCCGAGATAGCATTCCGCATTGCGCCGTTCGTGATCGGCCGCGCCGGATTGGAACCAGCCAACGGTCGTGTCGTTGTCGTGCGTTCCGGTATAGATCACTTTGCCCGCGGCGCGATGCGGCAGATACATGTGTGCGCCCTCGTCACCAAAACCAAATTGCAGCACGGCCATTCCCGGAATCTGCAAACGTTCACGCAAAGCATGGACTTCCGGCGTGATATAGCCCAGATCTTCCGCAAAAAATGGCAACCCTCCCAGAACTTCGCGCAGCTTGTGAAACAAATCGTCTCGCGGACCATCCACCCACCGGCCGTTGATGGCAGTTGGATCGCTTGCCGGAATCTCCCAGAACTGGTCAAAGCCGCGGAAGTGATCGAGCCGGATGTAGTCTGAATTCTGCGTCGCCCAGCGTAGACGCTGAATCCACCACGGGTATCCCCGCTCCTTCATCACATCCCAACGATAAAGAGGATTGCCCCAGCGTTGCCCTGTCTTGCTGAAAAAATCAGGTGGGACGCCGGAAACCACTTCAGACTCGAGATTCTCATTCAGCCGAAAAAGATCGCGGTGAATCCAGACATCAGCGCTATCGTAGTTCACAAAAATCGCGACGTCGCCCACCACGCGAATCTTGCGCTCCGAACAATAACGCCGTAAGGCGCGCCATTGCTCGTAGAAGGCGAACTGCAGTGCGCTGCGGATCTTCAGGTCGTCCGCCAACTCTTTGCGCGCCCGCTGCAATGCGCCACTCTCACGGCGCGCCAATTCCGGCGGCCATTCATTCCAGCTTGCCAGTTTATGTTTCGCGCGCAGCGCATCGAACAAAACAAAATCGTCGAGCCACCAGGCATTCTCCGAGCAGAAGAGTGCAAAGCGTTCCCGCGCGCCCGCCGGTGCGGAGGCGATAAAGCCGCGGCCAGCTTCAAAAAGTAATGGCATCTTGGCGGCGAAAATTCGGTCATACTCGACCGGACCGGCCTCCGCCGCAATGTGAGAGATTTTTCCCTGATCGATCCAGCCATGACCGGCAAGACGTTCCAGGCTGATCAGCAGAGGATTGCCGGCAAATGCGGATGTGGACGAGTAAGGCGAATTGCCGTAGCCCAGCGGACCAAGCGGCAAAACCTGCCACAGTCCCTGGCGTGAGGCCGCGAGCCAGTCTACGAACTGATACGCTGCGGGACCGAAGTTACCGATGCCGCCGCGCGAAGGCAACGACGTGGGGTGCAACAGGATGCCTGCGGCGCGCGGAAATGACATGCAGCTCGATCACTCGGTCAGAGTCAGGTTCAGTTATTCAGATTGGTTAGAGTCCAGATTTGCTGAGTCGAGTTCGTTAGAGTCCAGGTTCATCAGAGTCCAGGTTCACTTTCCGAACGGGTCAGCGCCTTCAATTCGTCCTGGTTGATTTTGATCTTGCCCGACTTCTCCATCTGCTCGCGCAGATTCGTAACGAACAATCCGAAGAGCTCCTGCTCCTTAGCCTGCAGGAGATTGTCGCGGATCTGATCGCGCTTTGCCGCAAAGTCGGCTTCCGAGGGAGCCTGAACATCGGTTACGTCAATCACCACTCCGTTGGATCCGCTGGTGATGGGGCCGCTGATGTCACCCGGCTTCATGTTGAAGGCCACAGCAGCCTGGCCAGTCATCGATCCGATATCCGGGACCTGACCGTCGGGCGCAACAAACTCACTCGTCTTTATTGTCGCGCCCAGCTCCTTCGCTGCTTTTTTCAGATCATGTTCCGCCTTGGCCCGGTCGGAAAGTTCCTGAGTCTTCTGTGACAGCAGAACGCTCGAGCGCTCGTTCTTGAATTCCTCTTCCAACCGAGAACGGATCTCGTCGAACGTCGGCGTCGACTGCGGCTTCACGGCCAACAGGTCGAACACAGCAAAGCCTTGCGTGGTGGGAGCCATTTCTGGCGGCGATTTTTCCGCCGTCGTGAACACCGCGTCCATGAACTGCGGAGAAGGCCCGAGTCCCGGAACCATGTCTTTACGGCTGAAGAAATCAGAGGTCACGACCGGCAGGCCTTTCGCGGTGGCCGCGGCGTCCAATCCTTTTGTTTTCGCGAGCTGCAGCAAGTCGTCGGCTTGCTTCTGCGCGATCTGCTGTGCCTTCTGCTGCTTCAGGATTGGCTCGATCTGGTCTTTTACTTCCTCCAGCGTTTTCATATGCGCGTCCTGGCGGGCATCGACGCGGATAATGTGAAAACCGTAACTGCTCTTCACCAGGTCGCCCACTTTACCGATCGGCTGCGAGAACGCTGCCTTTTCAAACTCCGGAACCGTGCGGCCTTTTCCAATCCAACCTAACGATCCGCCCTCTTTGGCACTTCCGGGATCTTCGGAATACTTCTTTGCCAGTTCCTCGAAATTGGCTCCTGCCTTGAGCTGTTTGAGTATGTCTTCAGCCCGCTTCTGGGCTTCGGCCACTCCCTTTTCATCGACCTTGCCATCGGGACCCGGCAATGGTGTCTTGATTAAAATGTGGCTGACCTTGGCCTGCTCCGGCACGCGATACTGATCGCGATGCTGGTTGTAATAAGACTGCAATTCGTCCTGCGTTATCTGCACTCCGCTTGTAATCTTTGTCAGGTCAATCGTGGCGTACTTAACCTTGCGCTGTTCAGGAATCGAATTTGCATAACTCTTCAGGTGGCTATCGTAAAAAGCTTTTAGTTCTTCGGTGGTGGGATGCAGGCCCTTCTTAATATCATCCTGCTTCAACACGGCGTACTCGAACTTTACCTTCGTATTTTGCTTATCGAACTCCTGCCGGACGGCGGCATCGCTTACCGACGCGCTGCCGGTAATCAGCGCCTGCAATTTGCTGATGAGAATTTCTTTGCCTACGGAATCTTCAAAGATGGTAGGAGTCAGGTTGTGCTGCTGCAGCAAGGTCTCGTATTCGGCCTGGCCAATGAAGTTACCGCCGGGAAAGAAAATCTCGGAATACCGGCCGTGTTGCAGTTCGTCTTTGATTTCCTGCGGCGTCGCTTTAAACCCAAGATGCTGTGCCTCGGCAACCAACGCCTGGCGGTCTACCAGTTGGTCAGCGGCGCGTTGCGCGAAGAAAGGCAGCAAGAGGGCGGCATTGGCGCCCAGCTGCGCGCCTTGCTGTTGCAGCATGCCGCGCGCCGTCTCGCGCACTTCTTCCGAGGTGATATCTTCGCCATCGACTTTGGCCACAACCCCCGGCTTGCTTAACGAATCGTTACTGCCAATGCCGGGAACGAAAGCAATTACCATGGCGGCGCAGATCAGCAGCAACAGGCCGCTCAGCACAATCTTTTTGAACGGCCCTTCAGTTTGCAGAAATCGAATCATCTTCTTGTCACTCCGGAAGTTTTTGCGGAATCACTGATTATAAACTACGTTCGGTCTGCTCAGGACGGGAACGGCCGAGCTTTCGAGTCTCCCCGCATCGAGGCTCAAACTGTCCTATTGAAACGTATCAATAGACGTGTTATCCATCTTGTGCCCGGCTTATCGCCCAAAGCCACCCAAGGAGCAGCATGATCTTCAGGATACGGTTTCAGAGCCGCCCCCCCCTGCAGTTGCTGGCAATTCTATTTCTGGTTTCGCATTTCGTCCTTGCCGCAGACTCCACGGTCTCGAAGTCGCCGGAGCAAGACGGCGCCGCGAAACTCGTCCTGCGTGAAAATTGGGCGCTGCAGTCCTCTGCCAAGGTTGAAGCTAAAGGCGATGCCATCTCCAGCACCGGCTTTGCCCCTCAGGGTTGGCACAACGTTTCGGTTCCAACGACGGTGGTTGCGGCCTTGGTAAAGGACAAAACGCTGCCCGATCCGTTCTTCGCCATGAACCTGCGAGATTTTGCGGGCGTGACTTATCCGGTCGGAGGAAATTTTTCTAATATCGCGATGCAGACGGATAGTCCGTATGCGGTCTCCTGGTGGTATCGCAAACAATTCGCCGCTCCAGCGGATTACAAAGGAAAAACTGTCTGGCTGAATTTCAAGGGAATCAATTATCGCGCTAACGTATGGCTCAACGGAAAACAGATTGCCGACTCCAACGATATCGCCGGGGCCTGGCGCACGTACGAACTCAACGTCACCGATGCCCTGAAGCCCGGCGCGGAAAACGCCCTCGCGGTGCAGGTATTCGCTCCTACGGAAAACGATCTCGCGATCACTTTTGTCGACTGGAATCCTGCACCTCCCGACAAGAACATGGGACTGTGGCGCGAGGTTTACCTCACCACCAGCGGGCCGGTTGCATTGCGCTATCCCACGGTGGTTTCAAAGCTCAACCTGCCGGAAGATAATTCCGCCCGGCTTACGGTTACGGCGCAAGTGAAGAACGGCAGCAATCATGCGGTCAAAGGTAAATTGAAAGGACAAATCGAAAATGTCGCGTTCGAGCAGCCGGTCGAACTTGCGGCGAATGAATCGAAAGACGTTACCTTCACGCCGGAACAGTTTTCGCAGCTTGTTTTCTCGAATCCGCGGCTGTGGTGGCCCGCGCAAATGGGCAAGCCGAATCTCTACCCGCTGACCATGGAGCTTGAGGTCAATGGCGCCATCAGTGATCGTTCGCACACGGAGTTCGGTATCCGCGAAATCACATCCGAGATCAATTCGAGCGGAGGACGCGCGTTCCACGTCAACGGCAAGAACATTCTGATTCGCGGCGGGGGCTGGACTCCCGACATGATGCTGCGCGAAGACTCGCAGCGCTTGCATGACGAATTCCGCTACGTGCAAGATATGGGCCTGAACACGGTCCGCCTGGAAGGCAAGCTGGAGACACAAGAGTTTTTCGACCTCGCCGATCACGATGGAATTCTGGTGATGGCGGGATGGTGCTGTTGCGATTTCTGGGAGCGCTGGCCACGCTGGAAGCCGCAGGATTTTGAAATTGCGAAACAATCCCTGCGCGATCAGATCTACCGTCTGCGCAGCCATCCCAGCCTGGTGATGTGGCTGAATGGCAGCGATAATCCGCCGCCGCCGGATGTCGAGCAAATGTATCTCGATATCGAAAAGCAGCTGCTATGGCCGAATCCCGTGGTTTCCTCCGCCACCGGCAAGCCCACCTCGGTTACGGGTGAAAGTGGCGTCAAGATGACCGGCCCTTACGAGTATGTAGCTCCGAGTTACTGGGAGAAAGATAGTCTGCAAACCCAGACGAACCGCAAACAGTGCAACCCCGGCGGCTGCGGCGGGGCTTACGGCTTCAACACGGAAACCAGCATGGGCCCCGCGGTTCCACCGATCGAAAGCATCCACGCGATGGTGGGCAAAGATCATCTGTGGCCGATCGACGACGTGTGGAACTATCACGCCGGCGGCGGAGAATTCAAAACCATTAACGTATTTAGCACCGCGCTCGCCAATCGTTATGGCAAGTCCGATAGCGTGGATGACTTTGCTTCCAAGTCGCAACTGCAAACCTACGAGGGTGTGCGCGCGATGTATGAAGCGTACAGCCGCAATAAGTATCAATCAACCGGCGTGATCCAGTGGATGCTTAACAACGCATGGCCTTCGATGATCTGGCATCTGTACGACTATTACCTACGCCCAGGCGGAGGTTATTTCGGCGCCAAACGAGCCATGGAAGCGCTGCACCCGATCTACGGTTACGACGATCACTCCATCTGGCTGGTCAGCAGCCAGTATGAAGATATGAAAGGCCTGAAGCTGACGACCAAGATTTACAACCTGGATATGACCGAAAAGTTCTCCCACGAGGACTCGCTCGACGCCGGCGCCGACAGTACGGCTAAGATTCTGGCGTTGCCCGATATCTCAGGTCTCAGCCCGGTATATTTTGTCGTGCTGCGACTCACGGATTCAACCGGCAAACTGGTTGGGTCGAACTTCTACTGGCTCTCCACCAAACCCGAAACGATCGACTGGGCGAAATCGACATGGTGGATGACGCCGACCGAGTCCTATGCTGACTTCACCGCTTTGGCGCAACTCCCCAAGGTCAAGCTAAAAGTGAGCGATCGTACCGACCGCAAAGGCGAGGAATCCTCCACGCACGTGACGCTTGAAAATCCCAGCAAGAATCTCGCTTTCTTTATCCGGTTGAAGGTCAGCAAGGGCGAGAAAGGCGAAGAGATTCTGCCGGTTGTGTGGGAAGAAAACTATATTTCCCTGCTGCCCGGTGAGAAGCGTGAAGTCACAGCTACCTATCGCACCCGCGAGTTGGGAACAGTAAAGCCGGTGGTGGAAGTAAGCGGCTGGAACGTGGAATAGTACCGAAATTATTCACGTATCCCACATTGGGAAAGCCGCGCCTCGGATTCTTTGCTTTGCTCTTAAACCCAGGTTTAACAATGGGTTGGGCTTTCACCGCGGCTTAACAATCTGTTCATCATTTATTTATAGTTGGCGGACTTAAAACTACCGACATCTATCCTTCGATTGACAGAGCGTCTACTTTTTGATTAGTCGTCAGCACTCCCCTGCCGACTCCAATCTACTAACTTAAAAGCGTCGCGCGAATCTAAGACGCCTTTTTGCGCAAAGACAAGAAAGGTAAGGCACCACTGGCCAGTGCTGTTTAACCACCATGAAAGTTTCGAGAGGAAATCTTGTATGCGTCGAAAGAGCTGCTTCGTTCACTACGCTTTCCATATTCTTTGCGCCAGCCTCACCACCATCGTAATTGCCCTCTGCAACTGCTCGACCGTTGCCGCCCAGGTGGTCCCACTCGCACAGCACGTGGTTCTGGTGATCGACGAAAACACTTCTTTTGACACCGTTTATCCCAACGGAATGCCTTGGCTGGTAAAGCAAGGAGATCGATACGGATATGCCAGCAACTATAACTCGGACCATAGCGGCTCGTTGCTCGACTATCTATATCTGGCATCGGGGAGTTGCGAATCGAATTACTCCTGTTCGAATGCGCCCGCCTGCAGCCTTCCCTCCGGAAGTCACAACTTCAACTGCAACGGCAATGATTGCTTCAAGCAGAACAGTTGCGAAGCAACGGTCACCAAAGATCCCATCACCGACGACAACATTTTTTCCTTGATGAATAACCGGCCGATTTCCTGGAAGGTCTATGCTCAGAACTACCTCAACGCCGGAGGCAACGTGAATGTTCCCGATTTCACCTCGGCAAATCAGCCGCCATTCACCAATTATTACGCGCGCCACAATGCGGCGGTGTGGTATGAAGAAATTCTGAGCAATACCCTGGGTTCGCAGGGAAACATTGTGGATTTCGAGCAGTTCGGCATTGATGTAGCCAATGGAACGCTGCCTCGCTTCGCAATCATTGTGCCCGACGGGTGCTGGGATTTGCACGACGAGTGCTCAACTCTGACGAATGGCGACAACTTCCTGAACAGCAATCTCACACCCATGCTCAACTCGCCCGATTTTCAGGCTGGCGGAAGCGGGCTGGTGATTGTGACTTTCGACAACGGCGCTGGCGATGACGTTGGCCAGGTTTATACAGGCCTCATCGGACCAAATATTAAGGCCGGCCATGTCTCCAACGTTGCCTATAAGCACGAGAACACTTTGAGAACGATGCTGGATGCCTTGGGAATCGATACCCACCCTGGATGGTCGGCCAGTGCAGCCGACATGTCGGATTTCTTTTCTCCGACCGCCGGCAGTGTAGTGATTAATTCGCCGGCGAATGGATCGACGCAGGGCGCGTCCGTGCTGGTAAACGCCGCAGCGTCGGAGTTAAGCGCGCAGGTCGATCATATGGAGGTATGGGACACCTTCAACGGCAAAGCAACAAAACTTGGCAACGTTTTCAGCAAGACAATCGATCAGGCTTTCTCCGTGAGCGGTAATGGCGCACATCAGATGACGATTCAGGATATCGGCGCCGCCCCCTCCTACAAAACTCTTCACAAGCAAGTCACGAACTACACGAGATCTTCCGCGTATGGCGTTGTCGTGAAAACTCCGGCGAACGGTTCCACGCAGGCCACTTTGTTCCCTCTGAGTGCATTTGCCGTGGAAGCGGGTGGGGAGCGAACGGCTTCGGGAATCGACCACATTGAAGTCTGGAACGGCGCCGCCAAACTGGGGGACTCGCCAAGGGGAAACAACGTCAGCCAGTGGTATTCACTGGAGCCGGGCAGCTACACCCTCACCGTGCAGGATGTAACCAGTTCAGAAGTGCGCCTTCACGAAACCAAAGTCAGCTTCACCGTGTCTTCCGCGCTGGGGCTCCATATCAACTCGCCCGCGAACAATTCAACATGGTCAACAACTACTGTACCGATCAACGCCTACGCTTATGAGCAGAATGGCTCGAAGACACCGCTGGTCGATCACCTTGAAGTCTGGGACAACACGCATGGAGTCAAGCTTGGCGAATCTCCGACTGGCGTGGGAGTGAACAGCGCCTTTATCAATCAGAACGTCACTTTGCCGAAGGCGGGAAGCTACGAGCTGGCGATTATGGACATCAATCCGAATAACGGCTTCAAACCGATTCACACTTCCTACGTCAACATCACCGTTAAGTGAGAGCAAAAGCCCGCTAGGAGATAAGGCATTTCAAACGTGCTTAGGCAACGTGCTGTGAGATGGATAGCGTATTGCCATCGGGATCCTTGAACCACGCTACTTTATCGCCGCCGGGCGCGGTCCAGATTCCTAATTGATCCTGCTCGAAAAAACCGAATCTTTCGAACCGGACGCCTTTCGCCTGCATTTCCGCCGCCATCTTCTCGATGTCCGTCACCTGCCATCCGAGAATGGTCAATGGTGCCGGCGTGAATTCAGCCTTGGCGATGCGGACCATGATCCCATTCGCATCCATCACCAGCGCGAAGCCATCGTCTTTCACAAAACGAAGCCCCAGCACGCCTTCATAAAACGCCTTGGCCTTTACCGGATCTTTCGTCGGGACGAAAGCGACGATGTTTCTTGAACCAAGCACGCAATCTCCTCTTCCCGGAAGCACCTGGTTTTCTACGCTTCATCTGGAGGCAACTCGAAGTCAACCAGATTGCCGCGGAACCCTTTCGTTTTCCACGCCCCGAATCCGATCCCCACTGCCATCCAGATCGCTCCGAAGACCAGAGCTTTAGGGCTCAGACTAATCCAAAGAAAGAAACAGATCACGAAGCCCAGCACCGGAGGAAGAAGATTGCCAAGTTTTTTTTCTTCTTCATGCAAATAGTAACGAACGAAGGCCGCGGCATTGACTCCCATGAAAGCGATCAGAGCGCCGAAGTTAAGCAGATTGGCTCCAAGATCATAGCCTGTAGTGGCTCCGGCCAGGGCGGGAAGTAAGAAAGCCCCGGCCAGCGCGAGGACGCCTACAAAAAGAACATTATTGCGTGGCACATGCCGCTTGGGATCCACCGCGCCAAAAAACGATTTCGGCAAAGCGTTGCTCCGGCCCATGCCATAAAGCAGCCGCGCTGCGCCTAACTGCGCCCCCATGCCTGAACCGAAGTTGGCCACTACCAGGGTGAATCCCACAATCGCGAACAGAGGAGCCCACGCGCGGCCGGCGACAAAAGTAAAAGCCGTGTCCATGTTGGGATACGGCTCGGAAGCCGGCCATATCAGCTGCGCCGCATACACTTGAAACGCGGATAAAATTCCGATCACCACACAAACCAGCACCGTGGCCAGCAAAATGTTTCGCCGCGGATTCTCGGCTTCCTCCGAAAGCGTGGAGATACCGTCGAAGCCAATATAAGTAAGCACTGCAACCGACGTCCCGCCCAGCACCGCCTTGGTATTCCAACTCGCCGGGTCGTAAAAAGGCCGGGTAAAAAATGCGGCCCCGTCATGCGGATGCCCAAAAATATAGCGCGCTGCAGCCACGAAAAAAATCGCGATCACAACTCCCATGCCCGCGGCCAGCGCCGTGTTCACCCGGGCCGACGTTTTCACACCTTGAACGTTCAAGGCCGTAAAAACCAGCGCGAAAAAAACCGCCCATGCAGCGTAGGAGACACCGGGCGCGAAAACGTGCGCCTGCTGGCTGATCCAGATAATGCAGATCATCGGATTCAACAGATAATCCATCACCATGCTCCAGCCCGTCACGTAGCCCAGAGCCGGGTTGATCTCCTGCCCAACATAAGTAAAGGCGGAGCCCGCGCTGGGATAAGCTCGCGCCATGCGTCCATAACTGATTGCGGTGAAAAGCATGGCAACCATGGCGATGAGAATCGTTGTCACCACGTGGCCATGGCCGCGATTGCTGAGCACGCCGAAGACCGACATGGGGGCGACCGGCTGAATCACAATCACGCCATAGAGAATTAAATCCCAAAGAGTGAGTGTGCGGCGCAGGCGTGGGGCGGATGACACGGGAGGGGCCGAAGTAGTTTCCATGGGTCCGCCTATTGGATTATGGAGAGTCAGAAATGTCAATGTTAAAACGTTTCCGCACCTCGACGACCGCGCTACATGGCCTCCCACGGTCATGAGAAAGCGCGTTGGCTTGAGGATGGGAGGGCAGTGCGCGCCCTGGAGTCAACGCGTACAAGTCTGAGGCGAATGCCGCTATCTGCCTTCGATAGAAAGCGTGTAAGATTCTGTATATTGTAGATGTATTATTTGATATTATGGACAAACAAACCATCAGCTTCCGCCTGGAAGCAGATAAAGTGTCCGCACTGGACGAGTTGGCACAATTCCTCGACCGTGACCGCACCTATCTTCTCGCCGAAGCTGTGCAGGCATATCTTCATGTGCAACAGTGGCACTTGGAGCAGATTCGGGCTGGCATAGCCGAAGCCGACGCCGGCAAAGTCGTTGACCATCGCAAGATAAGAGCAACGGCCTCCCGTTGGCGGCGCAGGAAGTGAAGATTGTTTGGACTCGCAAAGCATCGCGGCACCTGCGTGCCGCCTATGAGTATTGGGCTCGTGAAAGCTCGGGTAGCGAGGCCAAGAATATGCTGGCCCGCATCTTTTCCGCCGTCGAGCTGTTGGAAAGTTACCCAGAGGCTGGACGGAGCGGCCGCGTTCCCGGCACTCGGGAACTCGTCATCGTCCCCACTCCATTCCTCATCGCATATCGTATCCGCAGCGGCAAGATCGAAATACTCGCTTTGCTGCACGGCGCCAGAAAATGGCCCGACAATCTTTAAAGAATGCGGGAAGCTAAGACAACCTCACTTCGATGAGCCGTAGTCGAACCAGTACCCGCGCTGTTCATTCCCTGACATTTGCCGCGTGTTGTATTCCAGAAGATAGTTCAGGTGCGCGTCGTCAAGCGGAAATGACTTGTCAACAGAATAGGGATAGTCGCCCATTTTGAGGAATGGCAGGGGGGCCACAAAGTTTCCTTCTGCGGCATAAAAATCCATGTCCTTCTCATAGCCGTTGGCAGCGAAGAAATAATCACGCACCCACCCTTGCGGCAGCGCAGCCAATCGTGATGGATCGAAGTCGAGGCGAACCTCATCGCCTGATCCGAAGACGACGAGCTTGTCGTCTAACGAGGTCAGCAGAGGCAACACATCGCCATATCGAGTGTAGGTTCCCGCTGGCCGCGTGTATGGCCCAGTCGCGCTTGTCCTTTCATAAATGTATTGCACATTTCCTGGCGGAGTTCCTTCGATCTTCAGCGGGAAGCCGTGATAGTCGAGGTTGGCGCGGGTTAACGGAACTGCCGTCAAGCGCACATCGTCAGCTTTATTTTTGGATTCCTGCGACGTTCGACTCACGAGAATGTTGTCCCAATAAATCTGTAGATTAGTCGTGATGCGAATTTTCCGCGTACCCGGCGGCAGCTTGCCGCTGAGGTCGGCGGTCATGGTGCGTGGACCGCCAGCGGGAAATCCCATGTCATCGACTACGCGCAGCCATTTGCCATCGGCGCCGAGCGCTTCGACATAAGGAGAAATTGCGTGCACGCCGGCCTGCGACGCGGCATACATGCTGTTCGCCGAAAAATACTCCACTTCGCCGTGCAGCAGCAGCCACAATGGGCCTCCGCGATAAGGTTTACCGAGGTCAAGCACAAGACTATGCGGTTTGGCGAATCCCTGAAACTGCGTTAAAGCAAAATCGCCAAAGTAACGATGCGCTAAGAGGTCGGGCAGCACACTGTGTCCATGCTCGTCCCAGGCTCCAGATGGCGGACGCGCATCTTCGCTCTTGCTCACCACCACTTTGAACTCTGGGTACGGCGGGTTCGACGCGAAATATTCGTTCGGATACACATCAAGATTGGCCGGATGATCGACAGCCATCAGGCGCGCCTGATCAAGATAAACCGCTTCCTCCAGCGGCTCCATAAAACGGAAGCTGAGCTTGCCATCTTTTTCGCGGATGGCATTACGATCGATCTTGATGTATTCGACTGGCCGCGGAACGTCGCGCTGGTTGGGGCCGACCCAATGTCCAACAACCCCAGCGCCCAGCATGTCGGCGACGAATTCGTAGCGTTCGCCATTCCAGACAAATAGTGTCGGACAAGAACTGCCGCGCCGATCCATCTCGATAAAATTCTGCTGCTTGTCGCCAGCGACGTTTATTTCGTCTTGCAAGACGCCAGTCGGCCACAACATGCGGACAATGTCAGCTTCTTTGGAATCGCCGAGACCGACCGTGAGGTAAGGCGAGTTTTGACCGAGGTATCCATTCGAACCGGCAATCTCAAACTTCTGTCGATTGCCGCCGGCGAATACCTCGACCTTTGTGCCGATCGCGCTTTTGTTATCAGCGAGTCCTTTGAGCGCCAAGCGAATCCAGTGATTTTGATTGCCACCTTCATTACGCAGCAGAACGGCTGGTCCGTGATTCTGCGTGATCAGCAGATCAGTCGCGCCATCGTTGTCGAAATCTCCGGTGATGATGGCGCGCGGCTCTTTGAGCTGAATCTTGTCTAGACCAACGTCGGCGGTGACGTCTTTGAAACCATCTGCGCCGAGATTGCGGAACAACCGCACCTCGCCTTTGCCTTCTTTCGTTTCGCCGACTGCAACCAGATCGACCCAGCCGTCGTTGTCATAGTCGAAGGCGACGATGCCGTAGGCGCGGACCCAGTTTGCCTCAGGAAGCTTCACTTGCTCGAATGTCTTACCATGATTGTTGCGCCAGAGTGTGAGACCGGGGGCATTCGTGTGCGTAAAGGCGAGATCCATCCAGCCATCATGATTGAAATCAAGAACAGAAACGCCGACAGCTGGGTTCGCGGGGATTGGGTGGATCGCATCGTAGCGAACAAATCGTCCCTCTCGCGGATTAGGAAAAAGAGTGGTTGAACTCGGCGAGTCTATGCCAACCCCACCGGCGGCCACAACGATATCGACCGCCCGGTCATTGTTATAGTCTGTGCCGACCGCCCCGTAACCGCCGATAACTCCGTCGCTTAATCCCGTCTCACGCGTAACGTTGGTGAACGTCCCATTTCCGTTGTTACGCCACATGTTATTGGCCGTACCGACGGACTGGCACAAAGCAGGCGAGCATGTCGTGAAGAGGTCCAGGTCGCCATCGTGGTCATAGTCGATGAAAGTTAAGGCGCTCGCCCTTGTGCCGAACGAGCGCCCCATGATCTCACCTATCGTATCAATTGCCGAAAGTCCGGCGGTCGCGGTGACTTCCTTAAATGTTCCGTTCTTTTCATTATGAAAAAGTCTTACTTGTGCGTTGACCGTGACTGCGATGTCGGTAAAGCCGTCATTATCGTAGTCCCCGGTCGTGCAACCCCCTCCCCGCATCGTGGGACTCAACCCGGCCTGCTTGGTCACATCTTCAAACTTTCCGTTTCCTAGATTGTGGTACAGCGACACGCCTCCCTGTGCTCCGTTGTCTGAGAGAAAGAGATCAATCTTACCGTCGTTGTCATAGTCGAGGAAGCACGCCCCGGCTTCTGCGGCATTCGTGGGATCACTAACGGACTTCGACATCAGTCGCGCCTGCGCCGTCACATCCACAAACCGCACCTTGATCTGCGCTGGCGCCTTCAGCACCGCCGACGGCGATTCCACCGCACGCGAATATTTTCCCTGCTCCCCGTAAGCCAGGCTCATGGGAGCCCCGATTTTATTTTGCGTGATGTATTGGAATTTCTTCAGGTGCTCGCGAGCATGGTCGAGGTCGGCCGATTGTTGATAGGCACGCGACAATCCGAACTCGGCAGAGGCGTGCAGCGGATTTATCTTGAGGGCGTGCTGAAAAGCATCAATGGCTTGCGAAAACTGTTTGGCTTGCACGTAGGCCGTACCGAGAAAATACCACGTGTCAGCGTCGTTCGGATCGATCTCGACTACATGATGAAACGCGTCAATCGCGGCTTGAGCGTCACCCGTATTTTTGGCGAACAAGCCCAGGTTGTACCATGCGTACGGATTCCTGGGATCCTGTTTCAGCGCATCTTCCAGCAAGACTTTGGCTTCGTCGATCTTTTGCAGATTCAGGAGCGCAATGCCCTCATTCAGTTTCGCCATCGTGAGCTTGGGATCGAGCTCGGCAGCTTGCTGAAATGATTTGAGAGCCTTCTCGAAAAGTTGCTGATTCATGTAGGCGGCGCCCAGGTTGTTCAGCCGCGCGGCCTCAGCCGGATTGGCATTGGCTTGAGTTTGCGGCGTGGCGAAGACGCCGAATGCGGCCAGGAATATAACAGCGAGCACAGCAGAAATTCGCGGAATCATTGATACGAATTTAACCACAAAGGTCCCGAAGGTACACCAAGGAAAGCCAGGTGTAGTTGGGATTTCTTCGTGATATTTCGTGCCCTTGGTGGTTGATTATTTTGTTTCCTTGCCGTACGGGCGGCTCGCGATTATGCCCTTGCCTTCCTGTACTGTGACGGTTTGCCCGGCGTCTACATTGGAAAATTTATCTACCTGACCGCTGGGCCATTGAATCTCAATGTTGTCTGCTTTGGTTTGCGCACCCAATCCAAACGTGAGCACGAGTTCGCTCTGCGAGAGATAGCTCGATCCGGAGCGCAGCATCTTCCACTGCCGGTCTTTTAAATTATTGGATGTCATGCGAACCACCGCGCCGATTCCATCGCGATTCGATTTCGTTCCCACCAATTTCAGCCGCAGGCTGTGGTTTAATCCGCCCTCGTTACGGAATAAATACGCTGGACCCGAGTTCGTGGTAACCAGAACATCCAGATATCCGTCATTGGCGATATCGGCGTAAGCCGCGCCCCGAGCCACTCTCGGAGCCGCGAAAGCCTGCCCCATCTGCGCCGTGACTTCCTGGAACTTACCTCCGCCCAGATTGCGAAACAGATGCGAAGGTTCGGCATAGCTGACGCGCTTCTGCACCCGCTCGATCTGATCTTCGATGTGGCCATCGGCGACGAAAATGTCAGGCCAGCCATCGTTATCGTAATCGAAAAAGAAACATCCGAAACCCAGCGTGACCAGAGTGGCGCGGCCCACTTCGGACTGCGGAGCTTCGTCCACGAATAAACCGTTGCCTTCATTGTGGTAAAGCGAAACCATCTGATTGGCGAAGTTGCTGATGAGGACGCTGGGATGGCCGCTGCGATCATAATCCGCTGCGTCCACGCCCATGCCGGCGCGAGCGATGCCGTCCTCGCTGAAGGCGATTCCGGCCGGAATGCCCCGCTCCTCGAACGTTCCACCCTTTTTGTTCAAATAAAGTTTGTTGGGCTGAGTGTCGTTGGCGATCAGGATGTCGGGCCATCCGTCGTCGTTGTAATCGAGAATGGTGATGCCGAGGCTCTTTGAAGTGGGATCGCCGAGCCCTGCCTTTTGTGTCGCATCTTCAAATTTTCCGTCGCCGAGGTTGTGCCACAAACGGACTGACGTGCCTTTGTACGATTCCGGCGTGCAGTAGGATTTATGCGCGCCATCGATCGTGCAATAAAGATCGGTCGCTTCGCTCCAGCGAACATAATTTGCGACGACCAGGTCGAGTTTGCCGTCGCGATCGTAATCTACCCAAGCGGCGCTGGTGGAAAATTCACTTGGGCCCCACATTCCCGCGGCCTTAGTCACATCCGTAAATGTTCCGTTGCCGTTGTTGTGGAAGAGATGACTTTGCCCGAGTGCAGTAATAAAGAGATCGTCGAACCCGTCGTTATCGTAATCGCCAACCGCGACTCCCAGCCCGAACATCGGCACCGCCAATCCGGCCTGCCGGGTTACATCGCTAAAGGTTCCATTGCGATTGTTGTGATAGAGCTTCGGAGTGGTTGGTCCAGCGTGAGGATGTCCAGCGAAATCGGTGCCATTTACCAGCAGAATATCGGGATAACCATCGTTGTCATAATCAATGAACGCGCAGCCTGGGCCCATCGTTTCAGGTAACCACTTTTTTCCGAAGGCGCCGTCGTTATGGGTGAAATGGATTCCAGCTTGCTTCGTAATGTCGCGGAAATGGATTTGTTGAGCATGGCTCATTGCAGACGGCCACGCCAGTAGACACAGAGATACCGAGACAAAAAGAAGTCTTCGAGAAGCACGCATCATCGTGAGGCTCCAGCGGACGCAGTGGTAGCAGCAAGCCGGGCGTTGCGCGGCCGGACAGACGCGAGCTTCCTCTGAGCCTGCCGAAGGGCGGCCCTCTCTACATGGTGCGTCGTGAGCGCAGGCAACGGAACAGAGACATGCTCATGCACAGCCTGCCGCTCATTGTTATCTTCCGGATGCGACTGCCGATATGGGCCGGTGATCGCCTGAGACGACTCGTCCGCCTTAAAGCGCAGGTAGCGCGATTCGTGCTCCTTAGCCAGCTTTTCATTTCCCAGCCCGTTGTAGCAGAGCATCAGATTGTAATGCGCCTGCAGGTCTTCAGGATCGATCGCTAACACGGATTGAAGCGTCTTCACCGCTTCCTGATATTTGCGCTGCAGAAACAGAATGCGGCCCAAATCATTAAGAGCGACGCGGTCTCGCGGATATTGACTAAGAACGATGCGCAACCGGGCAGCAGCGCCGTCATAGTTGCCATCGGAGCGCAGCACGCGGGCGTAGAAATAATTTGCGCGGGCAAGAGTCGGAGACAACGACAAAGCTTTCTCAAGTACGGTCCGTGCGCGCTCCATGTCGCCTTCCTGCACGGCGCAGCGGCCAATATTTACCCAGCCGTCGGGATTATTTGGATCCGCCTCCGTCACTTTTAGAAACGCAGCCGCCGCGCCTTTCAGGTCGCCCTGCAGAAACAGGCCGATTCCGTAATCGTTCCAGCGTTGCCATTCCTCTTTGAGAGCAATCGTTTTCGGCGCTGCGGCCGGCGCATTATGCGCAACTACCGGAAGCGTCACTTCATTTTCCGCCAGCGCAACAATCGGCAGGTCGGGAATCTTTTGTTCCTTGGCGGAAATTCCCTCAATCGATTTCGTGAACACAAACGGACGGTCGTCGTAATCGGCCGTCACGGTACGGTCAGGCCTCTCGTCGGGCTGACCCGCGAAAGAGAACTGCGTATTCCACCAGGAGAATTTGCGATAACAGAGGCGTGCGTGCAGCGTGACCTTGTTACCTGTATTTTCAGGAATGAACATGCGGTAATGCACCGTATCTGCCGCGCCAGGAGGGATCAGGTGCACGTACACGACAGCGCGCGTGGCCCAGGTGTTGCGCTTGTTGATGGGATTCCCATGGGCATCGATCTGCAACGAGCGGTAAAAGTGCGCGCCTTTTTCAACCGGACCTTTGCCGTTGTCCTCGACCATGCCACTCCAGAAGATGGTCTGGCCTTTATCGTCCGTGCCTTTCAGCTCCAGCCACGTATCGTAGGCGTCGACGGTGCCTCCGGGGAAAAAGTGTCCCACGTTCTTGGTGCGCACCACGACGTCAACCCGCACAGTATCGCCGCGGCGCAACGCGGGCTGCACCAGGTTCAAGGGAGCGGTGACCGGAGTAGCCTCTCCCGTCGTTCCCGGAGTTATTTTGGTTTCCGCCTCTTCGCCCACCGCGAACGTAGTGGCGATGTCCGATTGGCTCGCCGCGCCGCTCTTCAGCGGCGCCTGAGCGGGGGAGAGCGCAAAGATATCCACGGTGAGGGCATGCTTCAGGAAATCTTCTGTGAGCTTCAACTGCGCGGCATCTTCGTTCGCGGTAGGCAGGGCGGTGTTCGCCGCCGGGAAACGATGTGAGTGCACGAACCCGTCGACGTTGCCGGCATCTTTTGAACGCTCGGCCGGCATGTGGCAATCGGCGCACTGCTGCGGCTTGGACGGATAGTAAAACGAGCGCGCTCCTTGCCCGGAGACGCCGCTGGCCTGCCAGTTATCATACTCGTTGAAACCACGGACCCAGCGATAGTGGTCGACCGGCACATCCTGATGCACCTTGTGGCAGACGGAACAGAACTCCGGCGTCTGCGTGCGCATGAATGGCTTGAGAAAAACGCGGCGATGCGGCTCAGGATTCAGGCGGATCACGAAATCGTGGAGCGCACGCGCTACCGGATTCTTTGTCGCAGCCAATTCGTGCAGCTTCGGGTACTCGAGATAAAAATCGGCCTGGCCCATCGTGCTTTTCACGCGGGCGATGGAATGGCACATCATGCAACCCAGTCCGGCCTGCGCTTCCGGACGATGCACGATCTGCTTGATCGGCGTATCCATCAAGCCGCTGTAGAGAACGGCCGGATCGTGGCATCCACCGCACCATTTCGAGGGCTTGGTGCCGACGGTATCCTGCATGTATTCGATCGACTTGCGGTACCACTGATTATTAAACGAAGAAAAATGGTGCGCCGAGCTGAACCACTGGTTGTAGATATCCTCGTGGCAACGCTTGCAGGAGTCGGACTCCATGAAAAACTTGCTGGGGATTTTTTGCTTTCCGTAGACTTGAGCGGAACTGGGAAAGAACGCGCCCTCCGGACCATCGCCTTCGCCGTCCATACTTTCGGGAGGCATAGTGGGATTTTGAATGCGGTTGCGCGTCTGCCAACTCTCGCGGATGTAGCGGGAACCATAGCCGATCCCCGCAAGGACAACGAGGCAGATGGCTGCGCGCAGCACCGCGGCGCCGGAGCGCGAACCCAGCCAACCCCGGCTCCCTAAATTATCGGCAAGTAAAAGGCCAACACCAATCACCGAGATTACGATATGGAAGTAAAGCCAGTTCCACTCGGCGCGCGGCGTGCCGGTTTTGATGAGGATGAGTCCGAGAACGGCGCCTGCGCTGAGGAGCAGCCAGCCGGCGCGCGCGAGAAAACTTCCGTTGCGAAGCAATCGTAGCAGTGCGATCAGCAATAACGCAGCGGCGATGACTCCGGCGAAGGCATGTAGCAGCACCACTCCGGCATAGAAGATAGTCGCTTGAGGAAACGTATAAAGGTAAACGGCTGAAACTGCGAGAAACGGCAAAAGCCAAGACAAGGCTCGGCGAACTAAACTCTTCGGCGATGATGGCTTTTGCATCGAGATTATCGGATGTTTGCCGCGGACAAACGTACAGACATCAGCCCCACAGTGACTGAGATCGTGCGAACCAACTTACTCAGATGGAGGTCAGGATGGAATAATCCAAAAATACTAATCGATGCTTTTGCAATCTGTTTGGGCAAGCGGCGGAATTTTCCACGCGCCACATCGACTTTCTAACGCAGCCGCAACTGTCAATACGCTCTCCTCTTCCCACGGCCGCCCGACGATCTGCACGCCAATGGGCAGTCCATCGAGCGAGCAGCCTACCGGAACCACTGCGGCAGGATTGCCCAGCAGATTAAAAAATTCGGTGTAACTCCAGGCGTCGAGATAACCAACGGTCTTGTCTTCAATCTGCCAACTTCGCTCGCCATGTCGAAACGCGGGGATAGCAGCTGCCGGACACAACAGAATTGGATATTGTTGCATCTGGGCGAAAAATTCCGCGCGCAAGCCATCGCGCTGAATCCACGCATCGAGCAACGACGTTCCGGTGTGAACCGGCTCACCAGCGCAGCCAATCGAGGAAGTCTTTCAGGATGGGACTGAGATCTGACTCGCAGCCATCGAACATTGGCCTCAATAGCATGCCCCCGGCGACTACAAAATATTTCCACCACAGCTGCCGTGCCGCTTCCAACCCTTGTGGCTGAAAGCTGTTCCACGTTGAAAACCGATGCTGCGCAAGGCTTCTGCGGCAGTACGCACTGCCGCGCGAGTTTCCGCAGTGACGGGCGTGCGGCCATCATCTTCGAAATAACCTATTCTCAGTTTTCTGGCTTCACCTTCGCTGGGCCAGCGGATCGGAACAGGCGCGGCATTCGTATCGCCGATGTCGGGGCCTTGCATGACTTCAAAAAACAATCTTAAGTCGGCCAACTGTGCGCGCCCATCGGACCGACCACGCCGATCGCGGCAAACGGACCAGCGGATTCTGGAAAATGTCCAGTAGCCGGAATCCGGCCGGGAGTAGGCTTCAGTCCACAGATGCCGCTGAAATGGGCAGGCACGCGAATCGAACCCCCGCCGTCACTCCCCACTCCTCCCGCGGACATTCCCGCGGCAATCGCCGCCGCCTCGCCGCCACTGGAACCGCCCGGGGTCCGCTCCAAATCCCATGGGCTATTGGTAGGGCCATAGAGCAAGTTGTCGGTTTCCCACGCCATCAGCAACTCTGGTGCATTCGTGACTCCCAGAATAATTGCGCCGGCATTCTTCAGGCGCGAGACCAGCGGAGCATCTTGTCGCGCGACCAATCCTTTGCGCAGACGGGTTCCGGACTCCCATCGCAAGCCTCTCACGCTAATAGAACTCTTGATGCTGATCGGAACTCCGTGCAAGGGGCCGATGGTTTTGCCCTGTCTTATAGCGGCTTCTGCCTCCCGGCTAGCCGGCCGCGCCCTTTCGGAATCGACCTGAATGAATGCATTTAATTTTGGATTCAGTCTTTCGATCTGTGCGAGATGTGCATCCACCAGGTCTACCGGAGAGATTTCTTTCTTGCGGATTTTCTCCGCCATCGAGACGGCGGAAAGGAAGATCAAATCGTTCATGATTTTTTTTCTGGCAATGCGCGATCGAGCATTCCCTTCTCTTCCAGAGTCAGGCGGCGGTGCTCGCCTTTGGGCAGATCGCCCAGGTGCAGTGGCCCAATGGCAACACGAATCAATCGCAGGACTTCTACGCCCAATCCCTCCATCATGCGGCGGATCTGACGATTCTTCCCCTCGTCCAGCACAATTTCTAGCCAGCAATTTTGCCGTCCCGCACGTAGCTGGCGAGCTTGCACGGCTCGCAGTACCACCCCGTCTTTCGTTTCAACGCCGCTGACCAAGTTCTGAATAAATCGTTCATCGGCAACGGTTGCAATCTGCACGTGATAGGTTTTATTCAAATGCGTTTCCGGCGCGGCGATGCGGGCTCCCCATGCGGAATCATTGGTCAAGAGCAGCAATCCTTCGCTGGCTTTGTCCAGGCGTCCAACCGGTGCCACCCAAGGCAACCCGTCGTCTGGCGAATTCGTGGCTCTAGAATTCCTACTCAGCAGCGCATACACCGTCTCGCGGCCTTTTTCATCGGACGCCGTAGTGACTACGCCGCGCGGCTTATTGAGCATGAGATAGATTTTCTTGCCGGGCTCTACCGTTTTCCCATCGACGTCAATCTTGTCGCGCTCTCCGGAAACGAGTATTTCCGGATTGCAGATCGGCTTTCCATTCACAATTACGCGGCCCGTCCGTATCAACTCTACTGCTTTCGAGCGGGAGCAGTAACCGAGTTTGGATAAAGTTCGCGCCAGGCCCAGGCTAGGACTCTGCGGATGTTTACTCACTCACCCATGCTATCGAAGAAGTCGATGGACCGCGAACGGACCCTAGTTTCACGCGGGGAACATTAAGAGGCCCGTTATCAACTTTGGACGATGCGCGATGCTGCGGCGCTTGGTACGATACTCATCGTTAACTAATTTTGGAATGAGGAGATCTTATGGCGCATCAACATCCACCACGCTTTCTTAAGATTGTGGACGACGCCAAATCGCGCGTGCGCGAAACCAATGCTCGACGAAGTGAAGAAAAAGATAGATAAGGGCGAGAAGTTCCAACTGGTCGACGTTCGCGAAGAAAGTGAATTCGCCAACGACCACCTGCCCGGCGCCATTCATCTGGGCAAAGGCGTCATTGAACGCGACATTGAGGGCCGCGTTCCAGATCTCAATGCAGAGATCGTGCTTTACTGCGGCGGAGGCTTTCGTTCCGCCCTGGCGGCTGACAACTTGCAGAAGATGGGATATAAGAACGTCATCTCGATGGACGGCGGGATTCGCGAGTGGCGGGAAAAGGGCTATCCGCTGACTAAGGGTTGATGCGGATTTCGAGCCCGTTGCCGGGTCTCTTCTGTTGAGAGAATCAGAATCAAGTGCACGAAAAATCGCTAGTGAAATTGCACGGCTGCTGGTAAGCAACGTTCCTCCCACTTATGAATAGCCGCATCTTCTTCTGGTCGCTCACCTCGGCCCTCGCCGGATTTCTCTTCGGTTTCGACACGGTGGTTATTTCCGGAGCCGAAAAAACAATTCAGGCGCTTTGGGGACTCAGTCCCGGACTACATGGCATCGCCATGGCCTCGGCGCTTTACGGAACTGTAGTTGGCTCGCTGCTCGGGGGTTGGCCAGCCGACCGGTTTGGACGTAAAGCCACGCTGCTCTGGATCGGCGTTCTTTATTTTGCCGGCGCAGTGGGATCGGGCCTAGCGCCCAATGTCACGGTCTTTATTATTGCGCGCGTCATCGGCGGCTTGGGAATCGGCATTTCCACCGTCGTCGCTCCCATGTATATCGCGGAGATCGCACCCGCGAAGCATCGCGGCCAACTTGCCGGAATGTTCCAGTTCAACATTGTTTTTGGCATCTTGATCGCTTACGTTTCGAATGCCTTGCTGGCTGGCACCGGCCCAAACGCGTGGCGCTGGATGCTAGGAGTAGCCGCGTTTCCCTCCTTTCTCTACGCTGTATTTTGTTTTGGACTGCCCGAGAGCCCGCGCTGGCTCTTGAGCCGAAAAGATGACCGCGCCGCCGGCATGCGAGTGCTGCAGCGCATTGAGCCGGAGGCTTCAGAAGCCGAGATTGCGGCCCAAGCCGACGCCATTATTGCCGCCTCTACCGAAAAAGTATCGTCCGGACATTTCTGGACGAAACGCCTTCGCAAGCCGATCCTGCTCGCCATTCTGATTGCGTTTTTCAATCAGCTTTCCGGCATCAATGCCATTTTGTATTTCGCACCCCGCATCTTTGAACTTACCGGCCTTGGCGCAAAAGCGGCGCTGCTGCAATCGATCGGCATTGGAGCCACCAATCTTGTTTTTACTTTTGTCGGGCTCTGGCTGATTGACCGCCTGGGCCGGCGCACCCTTCTTTACATTGGCTCTTTTGGCTACATCGCATCGCTTGGGCTGGTTGCCTGGGCTTTCTTTACCGGGCATCTTACGCTGGTGCCGATTTGTATCTTCGCTTTCATCGCCGCACATTCGGTCGGCCAGGGCACGGTGATTTGGGTTTTCATCTCCGAGATATTTCCCAATCGTCATCGCGCCGAAGGTCAGACGCTGGGCAGTTTCACCCATTGGATTTTCGCCGCCCTGCTCACGACGTTCTTTCCAAAGATGGTATCCGCCTTTCAGCCGGGTTACGTTTTCGCGTTCTTCGCCGGGATGATGGTTCTGCAACTTATCTGGGTGAAGACAATGGTTCCGGAGACCAAAGGCGTGCCGCTGGAGCAGATCCAGAGACAGTTAGGCATCGAATAGAAACGGAGATTTTCCCCAGACAATCAGTCCAGTAGCATTGCGGGAAATAAAGATCTCGGGCTGCACACATATGTCTGTTCTGCTCACTTATAAGGCGTAAACTGGAATTAGCTCCTCGATTGGACTCCATGAAAAACCGAAGTTTTCGTTACGGGATAGGGCTGCCGCTCTTGCTGGGCTGGAGTCTTGCCGCGATGTGCCAACCGGTAAACCAGAGTTTCGACTCGACTCCCACTCCGTACACAATTGCAACCGCACCTTTGACCGTGCAGCAGGTAGTCAAGCGGCTCCAAGAAAAGAACGCGGAGCGGGCCGCAGCATTGGATCATTACCAGGTAACACGCCTCTACAGCATGCAGTACCGCGGCTTCCCCAGCGATCGTAGCGCGCAAATGGTTGTCAATATGGATTATCACGCTCCGAACTCAAAGCAGTTCAGCGTGGTTTCGGAGAGCGGATCAAAGTTCATTATCGATCATGTTTTCAATAAATTGCTGGAGGGCGAACAAGAGGCCGGCAATGACGAAAACCGGCGGCAAAGCGCTCTGACCACGGACAATTACGATTTCACCCTCGCCGCCTATGAAACATCGGCGGACGGCGGACGCTACGTGCTGAATCTGACGCCCAGGACGAAAAACAAATTCCTTTATCGAGGAAAGATCTGGGTCGATGCCAAGGATTTTGCGGTGAGGCGAATCGAAGGCGAGCCGGGGAAAAATCCATCCTTCTGGATTAAGAAAACCGATGTTAAACACAGGTACGTGAAAGTGGGCGATTTCTGGCTACCGGCGGAAAACCGCACGGAGAGCGTCATTCGGCTCGGCGGCGTAGCCTATCTTTCCATCGAATACAAGGATTATAAAAGTCTGGAAACGAAGGCGCCGCCTGACGCAAAAACCACGAAAACCATGGAGAAGAAGGCTGAAAACGGTCCAGCCTCCGCGAAACCCAATGAGAACTAATTCTTTAGCGATTTCGACTCCTTGTCCGAATCGATTCGCTTCCCGATGTACCACGGAGCACTCACGGTAAATATCTTTTCGTTCCCGCGCGCGAGCAGAACCCACTCCAGAAGCCGCCCTCGCTGGTTGTGAAGAAAGTATTCGTACCATCTGTCTTCCACCAATTCCGGGATCACAACCACAATGCTCCGTTCGGGATTTTTTTTCGACAGATCCAGAATGAATTGCACAAAGGGAATGATCACAAAGCGATAAGGGGAAGGCAGCACGTGCAGTGTCGGTGGCTCCTTACCAGCCTCGCGAAAAGGTTTATCGACGTATTGCTCCCAGTCGTCCTGGAGCAATTCGGAGTGCTCATTGGGTTCCACGTGCACTGCGATCACTTCAGGAGAAAGGCGAGCGGCAAATTGGAGTCCCTGGCAAGTGATATTGCTCCAGCGATCGACTGCAATGACCGCAATTGGATGCTGGTTCAGGTGGGCAACATTGACAGGTTCTCTGCAGCTGGTGAGAACTTTCACCGCGTGATAGTGACGGCGGACCAACACGAAGCACATGATGGTAAAGGGAATGAAAAGTAGAGTGATCCATGCGCCTTCCACGAATTTCGCAACCAACACCACCACAGTGGTGATGCCGGTCACGGTTGCTCCCAGACCGTTTACCAAGGCACTCTTCAGCCAGTGTGGGCCACGATTTTTCTTCCAATGCATGACCATGCCGGCTTGCGAAAGTGTGAAAGCCAGGAACGCGCCCACGGCATAGAGCGGGATAAGCCGATCCGTGATTCCGCCGAAGAGCAGGAGAACGCCGCCACATAGCAATGCCAAAACAACGATGCCGTAGGTATAGACCAGGCGGCGTCCGCGATAGCCGAAGACGTGCGGCAAGTAATTATTCTGTGCAATGGCTCGGCAGAGCCGGGGAAAATCGGCAAACGCTGTGTTCGCCGACAGAGATAACACGACGAGGATCGATCCAATCGTCACATAGTAAAAAAATCCTTTGCCGAAAACTGCCGCCGTCAGCATGGAAAGAACGCTCTGATACCCGGGACGCCCCGGGTCAGTGGCGGCGATCCCGTAAACCTTCACAAGATAAGAGATTCCTGCCAGCAAGACTGCCAGAAGAAAAATGATCACCGTCAAAGTTCGCTGGGCGTTCTTTACCGCCGGTTCGCGGAAAGCTTTCACGCCGTTGCTCACAGCCTCCACGCCAGTCAGCGCCGTGCAGCCGCTGGCGAAGACCTTCAGCAACAACCAAAAAGTCACGGCTGTGACCGCGGCCGGCGGGGGCGGCGGCGCAACCACCGGGTGCGGATGCCCGCCACTGAACAGCACCCGCATCACTCCCGCGACGATCGTGATCAGCAGCGTGCCCACAAAAAGGTAAGTAGGGACCGCGAAAACCGTGCCCGCCTCGCGAACTCCGCGAAGGTTGAGGATGGTGATAACAATCAGGATTCCCAGGCAAAGAGAAACCGTGTGCGGCAGCAGCGACGGCACCGCCGAGATCAGTGCACCCACTCCCGCCGAGATACCCACCGCAGCCGTAAGAATGTAGTCGGCAAGCAGCGCAGCGGCGGCGAGCAGTCCAGCGGACGACCCGAGATTGAATCGAGCAACGGTATAAGAACCGCCGCCCGAGGGATAAGCGGCGATGGTCTGGAGATACGAAAAATACACAATCACCAGCAGCGCGATGATTGCAGCGCTGACGGGAACGATATAACGAACGCCCAGAAGGCCTAGTGGAATCAGAAGGCTCAAAGCAGCTTCCGGGCCGTAAGCGGCGGAGCTCAGCCCGTCAAGACCGAAGATCGGAACCCCCTGCGCCGGCCCAATCTGCTCGGCGCGTTCATCAGTGGTTTTGATGGGCTTGCCTACAACTAGATCAAGAATGTTCATGCGGGGCGTCCATTGGACTCCTCCAAGGCCGAGATAGTTTAGCAAGGTCTAGGACAAAATGGGTTACAGCATAGGGAGCGAATCTTGGCGCGGTCAGGCGATCACCCTATTTTGGTGAAAACCGGAATAGATAACAATCTACTGGTTCGATGAAGATCTCACGAGGATTCTGACTATGAACCGCAAACCGATTTTTTCGCAGCCGCCGGACCAGCAACGCTGGAAGCAGCTTTTCGAAGGGTCGCTAAACAGACTGAACGGCCGCGCCGTTCCCATTTCCCAACAACCGATTTTGCGTCCCAGGCAAAATCTCGCAAACGGCCTCGAACTCGAATCCTCCAAAGCTGCGATCGAAACCGCAGCGAGTTCCCTGGCAGCACTGTGGCAGATCTCGACCCCCAAGCGCCATGCTGTCTAGCTCCTCATTGAAAAAGAGGCGTTGGCGCACGATTAAAAAAGAACAGCCCCACGCGGAGCGCACCGACGGTTCATTCTGCGTCCCGCGTAAGGCTCATTTCGACGAACTACGCCGCGGAACTCTGCACCGGATTTCTCAATCCGATTATTGTGGCGCGGATTGCGTCGAGGCAACCGCATGCGCTTCCTTCGCGGGGGGAATTTCACTTCCCGGCGGATAAACGAAAATCTGCAACGTCCCCCACCCTATATCCGAATTCGTGTCCGACTGCTTGCCCATTCCGAGCGTCTTCAGCTGGCTGTCGTCGAATCCAAAGTTCTCCACCAGATACTCCCTCACCACCATGGCCCGAGCCTCCGTCAGCACCAGGTCCTTCTTCGTATCGCCTTCCATTCCGGTGGACGCCACGACGACTGCAAATCCAAATTGAGTATTCGCCAGGAACTCGCCGCCAGCTTGCAGGGATTTCTGATTTTTGAGCTTGGCGGAATCTTTCTTATCGAAAAGCTGTTTCGCCGAATATGTAAATTCTTTGGTCGGCGCACTCTGCGGCAACCGTTCAATCTCGTTCTTGGCAAGTTCAGCCGAATCTTCGTAGCCACGGCTTTTGAAATATCCCCGGACAAAGAAGTTATGCTTCATGGCCTCCATATTTTCCTCGAAGTCGGTGGCCCCCGCTTGCGCCTGAATCATGGTTTCGTGCATGGCGCTCGTGGTCTGTTCCAGGTTGGTGTAGAGCTGTTTGTCGTTCACCAGCGCTCCCACGGTTCCCTGCCCCTCATTGATCTTGGCGCTGATGGAGTCGAGATTCGCCGTTGCCCGCGTGGCATTCTGAATTGCTTTCTGGCTGCTATCCAAAATGTCACTCGTCTTGGCCAGCAGATCCGACATTTCGAGCGGGGCCTGGCTGGCGAGCGTATCGTCATTCTCCACGTTGGCTGACTTTGCGGAGCCAAAGGAGATCGCCAGATATTGGTTGCCCAACAAGCCTTCGGTTTCGATGGTAACTACCGAGTCTTTCTTGATGATTTCGTGCGTCGACTTCCCGAGATCCATCACCACTGTAACTTTCTCTCCCGGCCGATGAGGCAGCAGGATGTCATGCACGGTTCCGCTGTGTACGCCTCCCACCCTCACGTCCGCCCCCGCATCCAGGCCTTCTACGTTGTCGAATTGCGCTTTCAACTGGTATGTAGAGCTGAAAAGATACTGCTTGCCGCCGATGACGAAGATACCCGCCACCAGAATTGCCATAGTGGCAACGATGAAAGCCCCTAACCGCGCCGCTTTCGACATGATGTTCTCCTACGAATGCTTAAGAAATTCACCAACAAACGCGATGTCACTCTTCTGCAGCTCTTCAAAACTGCCTTGAATCACCACCTCGCCCTCATTGAGCAGGGCCAACCGGTTCGCGATTGTCTTCGCGCTGTGCAGATCGTGCGTCACTACGATGGACGCCATATGATGTTGTTGTTGGAGCTTGAGAACCAGATCGTCGATTTCCCCGGAGCTGATGGGATCGAGGCCGGCGGTGGGCTCATCCAGCAGCAAAATATCCGGCTCCAAAGCGAGCGCGCGTGCCAATCCCACTCGTTTCTGCATGCCGCCGGAGATGTCCGAAGGCATCTTTGCCGCAGCGTTTTCCATCCCCACTTCCGTCAAGAGCTCTCGAACTCGATCCCCACGCTCCGACTTCGACATCTCTTTCTTATGATGTTCCAAAGGAAAAGCCACATTCTGTTCCACGGTCAGCGAATCGTAGAGCGCGGCGTGCTGAAACAGAAAGCCCATCTTCTTTCTGATTTCGCCCATCTGGTCGAGCGCCAGGCCGGCGATGTCTTGACCATGAATGCGCACCGATCCTGCGTCAGGTTTCTCCAGCCCGATAATCACTCTGAGCAATACGCTCTTGCCAGTTCCGCTACGCCCCAGCACAGCGAGAGTCTCGCCCCGATTCACGCTCAGGCTTATTCCGTTCAAGACGGTTTGACTTCCGAAAGATTTGCGCAAGCCTTCGACGGCGATAACCGGTACGCTGCCGTCTTCCTCGGCTTCCGCTCGCTCTAACGCGCTTGGAATTGGTACTTGATCGATTGTGTCCATGACTGATGATGAAAAAAATATTTACGGAAAAAATATAATGATGAGCTTTACCAGCACCACGTCCGCAAGAATCACAAACAGTGAAGACAAAACCACCGAGCTCGTGGCTGCGCGCCCCACCCCCGCTGCGCCGCCCTGGGTACGCATTCCCTGAAAGCATGCGATCAGACCGATAATCAGTCCAAACACCATGGTCTTAAACGTCGGGGGAAGAAAATCGCTGAAATCGGCGCCCTTAAACCCGCTATTAATAAACTGGTGGAAGGAGAGCGGCTCAACCGCAGCCTGCGCCACCCAGCCCATGATCAATCCAGAGAAGTCCGCTGCCAGGGTCAACAAAGGCAGCATCAGAATGCACGCCAGAATGCGGGTCGCCGCCAGCAGCCGGTAGGGGTTTACCGCGGAAGCCTCGATCGCGTCGATCTGCTCGGTCACCTTCATCGACGCCAACTCCGCCCCAATGCCCGCGCCCACTCGCCCACTCACCACCAGGCCGGTGATGATGGGCCCGGTCTCATGAATAATCGAAAATACGATGGCTGCGGGAAGCAATGATTTGGCGCCAAATCGCGTCAGGCTGAAACGGGCTTCCATCGAAAGAACAATTCCAGTAGCGGCGCCCGCCAATGCCACCAATGGTAGAGACTTCGAACCGATCTCATCCAGTTGCCGGAATAGTTCGCGGAATTCAAACGGCGGCGTCAGCCCAGCCCGCATCACTCGCCAGAAAAATATTCCGAGATCGCCGAACCATTCCAAAAAGTGGCTGATCGGACCGGTGCTCGAAACACTGGAAGAAACCGGCAGGCTCGACGGTTCCGGCAGAAGAGCCGGCATTTCCGCAGACCCAGCGAGCGTTTGGTCGATCATGGATTCGATCCCGCGCTCGGCGTGCTCGGCCCATTTCCGAGGTGCATACGAGACAGTAAGGAGTGGGGTCCGCCGTAGAGGAATTCCAGGGCGAGATTCCCGCCCACGTATCCCAACATGGTGTAGTTGCCCATGCGGAGCGCATCCTTACCGTTGTAGCGTCCGGGATACCACGCGTAGACCGCAGTCATCGTCCCCGCATAGGGAGCGATCAGCGCCGGGAAAGAAAAAACTGTGTGACCATCTTCACCGCGCCGGCCGGTCACCGTGGAAATCACCGCGTGTTTTAATCGCGGAAACAATCCTTTGCATTCACAGCGGTAGTACAGCGTGTCTTCTTTGAAGGCCTCTGCCAGCCCATAGCGAGTAGTCGTGGTTACTGCCGCGATGCCGAAGCTCGAGCCCATTCTCAGACCAAACCCCCGAGCCCCCTGTCTCCACTCGGGAGGGGTGTCGTACGCTTGGCCAATGCCCGCCGCAAATGCCGCGCCAGCCAGCGGATACGGGCCGAACGCGTCGAAGACGTAGTTGCGGAGTTTTGTTTTCTGCGTCGGACGGAGGTAGATTACGTCTGGCTGCGTCGAGATTGTGGTGGCCACGGCGCCTGATGGCTCCGCCGAAGCGGCGAGTGCCTGCGCTGTTGCAAGAACCGGCGACGCGATCACCACTGCGATTGCAAGGAGCATCGTACGACGCATCTTCATATTGAGATTCTCCTCGGCCAGGTCAGGAGGCCTTACGCTCTATGGGTGAATGTTCTTTACACCGTAAGCGGACAACTCGCGTGGTCGCACTGGCAGGCAATCTCTACTTCCTTGGATCCCGCCTCCTTACATGCTTGACCGCAGTACTTGTCGCCCGATTGCGCGACGCATTTGCATGGCAGATGCGCACACTTGCCCTGTTCATTCGTCATAGCTGTTCTCCTTTTTCATTTTTAAAAGTTTGTGTTGAAAGAAAACGGCGGACGCAATTGCATGTGCCCGCAAATTCCCTTCGATGGTTCATGGTTTTAGATCCGCCCGAGAATCACCAAAATGAGGACGATAAAAATAACCAGGCCTAAGCCGCCGGTCGGGGCGTAGCCCCACTCCCGGCTATGCGACCAGCGTGGCAACGCACCAACCAGCGCCAGCACCAGGATTACGATCAATACAGTTCCGATCATATTTACTCCCTATTTCCTGTGACCCAATCGGCGCGAATCCCAAAGAGCAGACCCGCGCCGATAATGTTTAAGCTGTTAGCTCTGCAGCCCTAGAGTGTGACGGCCAGTTCGACGTTGACTCCGGGATAGGCCGGATTACACAGGTAGTACACACCGTCAATATCGATGACGTAAACGTTTTGCGTGTAGAGCCAGTTGCTTGGCCACGCGCCAACGAATCCGAAGGAATAGCCGCCGTATTGAAAGCGGTGATTGTTGTAATCGCCTTGGCTGACGCGGAAAGTGTGTTGCTGTCCAAAGTTGGCCTTGTAACGATCGTCGGGAATGCGGCCACCACGGTTAGCCTCTGCGCGCTGCGCCGGCTGTGCGTGTTGCACCTGCGCGTTCCTTTCTTCCGGCTTGCTGTTATTCTCCCTCGGAGCGATTTTCTCTTCGGGCTTCGCGTTGTTCTCCTGCCGGGCATTTTTCTCTTCGGGCTTAGCGCTCTTCTCTTCTGGTTTTGCAGACTTCTCTGGTTGCGCCTTTTTCTCGTTCTCTTCAGGCTTTGCTTTCTCTTGGTCTTGATCGTGCTGCTCCTGTGCGTAGACTGGAGCCGCGAGGATCAAAGACAGGACTGCTGTGCTGACAAATCCGATTATTTTCATAGTTGTTATCTCCATATAGAATCCGTAATGCGCTGCTTACTGCAAGTTGCCTGTTGTGGCGTTCACCGGACTGCCAATAGCGTCGCCCGAGACCACAAGTTCCACTCGGCGGTTCTGTTGCCGCCCAGCGGAGTTATCGTTGGAAGCTACCGGCAGAGTGTTGCCGAAGCCTTTGGCGCTGACTGAATTCATCGCAACGCCTTCCTGCACCAGGTAATCGCGCACCGAACCGGCGCGGTTCTCAGACAAGGTTTGATTCATGGCATCGCCGCCGACGTTATCGGTGTATCCGCCGACTTCAATGTTCAGCCCCGGATAGGCAAGCAGAATTCCGGCAACCTTCGCCAGCTTCTCGCGCGCACCCGGCTTCAACGTGAATTTCCCGGTATCAAACAGAACATCGGACATGCTGACGATCAGTCCGCGGGCGCTGTCGCGAGTCTGAAGAATCGAATTCAACTGCTCCGACAATTTCGCGCGCATCGCCGCTTTGTCTGTATCAGCCTGTTGCGCGTTTAACTGAGCCTGCTGCGCTGCCATGCGGGATTGGTCCGCATCGGCCTGCGCCGCGGAGAGTGCGCTTGCGGATGCAGCCTGGTTGGCAGCCATATCGGCCTGAGCCTTCGCGTTTGCCGCTTGTGCGTCTGCGGCTTCGTTGCGGGCTCTCGCTGCGTCAAGGTCCGCTTGAGCCGTGGCTGCCTGGGCTTGATCCTTCTGCCGGCGGGCATCATCCGCCTGCGCTTGCGACTGAGCCTGCGCATCTGCGGAATCCTGGCGCTCGTTTTCCAGCCGGACCTCGTCCATCTTCTTGACGGCAATGGCGCGCGCATCTTCCGCAGTCTGCACCGCCTCACGGGAGACAGCGATCAGAGGTTTGCGGTCGATGTGTTTGTCGATGGCATAGCCATCGGCCGTATCCATCAACTTGACGGCGCGCTGATAGCTGTCAGATGCGTACTGCTCCGCTCCTTCCGACTGAGCAATGCGCAGCGCATTGCGCGCTTCGAAAAACTCCAGAGGTAACTTTGCGTTCAAAACTACTGGATCGAACTTGTAGCCGGTAGGAATGTAGCCTCCGCGCTCCATAAGTTCGTACTTCGCGTTCACCGCCTCGCTGGTGCCCTTGGTGTCTTCGCGAATCACATTCTCGAGCACAACCACATTGCTCGGCTGCCGCACTGCATAATAAGGTTCGGCGGTCACGATCAATGCGAAAGACTGAAGGTCAGTGGTCACGTGCAGTTTGCTGCGCTCGTTGCCGCCAACCAATACTTCGCCCAGATTCACCGCCCGGCCTTCCGGCGAGATCGCCCACAGGACATAAGTGAGATATTCGTTGCCGAAAGTCGTGGGCCGCTGCAGATTGCCGAATTCCGCTTCAATCTCGATCGATCCCCGCTTGCTGTTCACCTTGGCTTCGCCGTTCGCCGTGGGCATTAAAGTGGTGCCGGCAAAATCCAGCTTCGAACTCCCGCTCCGATGCTCATAGTTGATGGCTTGCACGCTGCGGCTGATGACGGTTACGCGGAACGTGGGAGTCGTACTCACCCGCTCGACCTCAACCGTGGTTTGAGAATTGGTCTGAGCTACTGCCGGCAAACTCAGCGCGACTGCGGCGACTAACAACAATTTTGTCTTCACACTATCTCCTTGTGGCAGCCATCTGCCGTATTGCCTGATATCGAACTGCGTGAAACCCAGACCTTGGCCGGTTGCTTTTAAGTCCCGACGCGAATATGTGACAGCGAATGAAACATCCCAAAAACATTCAGCAGCCAAAGCACAACGGCGATGACCACTACTCCGTTCAAAATTGACTTGATGGACGACTGCATGGGGATGAAGCGATTCACCAGCCAGAGAAGCACACCCACCACGATAAGAACTTCCAGGAGTTGAATTAACGGCATGATCTTTGTACCTTTCTTCTTTTTGCGGCTAACACCTCTCATCCGCTGCAGGCGTTCCGCTGGTTTCGAGGTTCGAGGTTCGAGGTTCGAAAACCTTTAGGGTCGAATCGTGTCCGCCACAGGTTCGCGGCCGGCACACGGATGAAGAATGCTGTTTGGCTGGATGTGGTCGCTTCGCAGGTATCGATCGGAACCCGGCCAGTGACCTAAGAAATGAGAGCCGCGAATCAGCGTCCGCGCTCCCTCGACACACTCAGGAGTATTAAGAATGACAGCTACAGAATTTCGTGTCTGAGCAAGATAGCTCACTACGGAGGCGGCCCCTCCGTCTTTTTTGCCAAAGGAAAGTACAAAGTGTGCAGAATTGCTCAGTTTCTTACGGCATGGCGGTTCACCATGCGGCTATGAAGGCCAAGAAGGAGCAAGCCCTCTCCGTTCGCTGCCCCACCTGCGGCGCGAAACCTGGCGAAAAGTGCGAACTGAGCACCGGACAACCGCGCACGGCGCCGCATCGAGACCGGCGCCTGGCAGCTTCGGATGATGAATGACGATGAAAGATGCGTTAAGCGCCGGCGAATAGCCTTCGGCGCGGGGAAACCCTTTATGATCAATGAATCGCTCTTCGAAGTCTGTGCAAAACTGCTCACTCTTTAAACTATGTAATTACGGCCTTTTTCTCCATATTGTGGTTCCCGCGCCGGATATAATTGCTCATCAATGAGCGCCCCTGCGGCCGTCAAGAAACAACCCGCGTTCGACTCCGACGTCTTTCTCGCCACCATCGGCGAGGGCCGGAAGATTCTGTCTGTCGAAAAAAAGCAGGTGATATTTGCCCAAGGCGATGGTGCGGACGCGATCTTCTATGTTCAGAAAGGCAAGGTCAGACTTACGGTCGTATCCCAGTCCGGCAAGGAAGCGACCATTGCGATCGTAAACGCGGGTAATTTTTTTGGCGAGGGATCACTGGCAGGTCAGCTATTGCGTATGGGATCTGCCGCGGCGATGACGGATTGCGAGATCTTGCGCGTGGACAAGAAAACCATGATGGATGCGCTTCACCGCGAGCCCTCATTCTCTGAAATGTTTGTTGCCTATCTGCTCGCGCGCAATATCCGTTATGAAGAAGATCTGGTCGACCAACTGTTTAACTCCAGCGAAAAGCGATTAGCCCGGGTGCTTCTCTTGCTCGCTCATTTCGGCAAAGAAGGCATTCCTGAAACCGTGGTCCCGAAGATTAGCCAGGAAACTTTAGCCGAGATGGTCGGCACTACGCGCTCCCGGGTCAGCTTCTTCATGAACCGCTTCAGAAAGCTGGGTTTTATTCATTACGCTGGCGGTACAGAAGGCGCATTGCAGGTTCACAGTTCTCTGCTGAACGTAGTGCTCCACGATTAAAGTCTGCCGGCGATTGCGAACGTTCTCGGCTTGCATTTCCACTGATTATCTCGTGGCAGGCAGATCTTCATTCTCCTGTCAGTTTCCCAATTTGGCCGCCGGAATCGAGAGAACCATTAAAAGAGCACAATTGACCATCCCTTGCGACGGACGATATTAAATAATGGTTGATGTGGAGACTGAAAAACTCTCGTTGCGGCACATCTTGTCCGTCTACTGCCCTACCTGCCGCGCGAAACCGAAACAGCAGTGCACGCTCAGCACCGGACACCCATGCGTGAAGACGCATCTCGCCCGAACTGTGGCGGCCGCTAAAGTTTCCCGCCCGGACAATTTTGTCCAGTCCTCACTCCGCCTGGTTGGACAACTTACCAGCCGCGGCCTCCGTGCCATTTTCCAGCACAAGTAGTGTCGAATGCTGGGAAGGTCAAGATTTCTCCATGACCTTCCCTCGTATTTATACTGCGCGACGGCCGCTCAGGAGGTTAATCACCAGGACCACCAACGCTACCACCAGCAGCAAGTGGATGAGACCGCCGGCAATGTGAAGGCTGAAGCCGAGCAGCCAAAGAATCAGCAATACAACAAAAATCGTCCAAAGCATATGTGTTCTCCTCGATTTTTAACTTTCAATGATGTTTAACTCTCAATGACGTCTGACTCTCATCTTGCGTCTTGGAACTTGGCTCACGTGTTTGCGAAAGACTTCCCGCACTCCAGACAAAACCGCCCGGATCGCGGCGTAATCAGCTTACAGAACGGACACATCCTCTGGGATCCAGGGCGTTGCGCCGCGATCTTTTGAGTGACATTCGACACTGAAAAAAAGTCGATGATACCCCTCAGCTTCTTGCGAAACCGGTCGCGGCTACGACCCATCGTCATCGACCAACCTCCGCTGATTCAATCATCGGGACGCCCGGCGCCGTCATAAGTCGAAACCATCCAACCAATCAAACAACATTTCCCATTTCTGCAATTCAACCATGACAGGCCGCGCGGCGCGATGCTGTGCAGGATTGCTCACAATTCTGCAGAATTTGCGGAAGGCAGCGACACACCCCTAATCCAGCTTCTATAGCGAGCGGCGGAAGTGAGCTATTTAGAACAGCTATCGTTTCTCGCGTGAGCGATCATGTTGGCGGAGATGAGCCGTTCCTCTATCTCTTTCAGGTGTCCTGAGCTAAGTCAGCCTATCTGAAGTTGTCTCTCCTTAGCTGGTAAGTTCGTAGCTTCGAAAGGAAGATTCATGAAAAAGACAATTTCACTCTTGTTGATGAGTTTGCTGGGCATGGTTGGAACCTACGCATTTGCCGGATCAGACCGTGAAGACACAATTGAGCGCATGCAGAAATCCGTGGATGTTCTGCAATCCATCATGTCAACTCCTGACAAAGGCATTCCAGAAGAAGTGTTGAGCGGTGCAAAATGCATCGTCGTCGTGCCCAACCTGCTCAAGGGCGGCTTTATCTTCGGCGGCAAGCACGGACGTGGCGTTGCCTCTTGCCGCACTCCGGAAGGCTGGAGCGCTCCCGCATTTGTATCCGTTGGCGGTGGCAGCTGGGGTTTGCAGATCGGCGTCGAAGGCGTGGACCTCGTCATGCTGGTCATGAACGACCGTGGTCTGCAGCATTTACTGTCCACCAAGTTTGAACTCACTGGAGAAGGATCGGTCGCGGCTGGCCCAGTCGGCCGTCATACCTCCGCCGGAACCGACATATTGCTGAACACTGAAGTGCTGACCTATTCGCGTTCGAAAGGCATCTTCGCCGGCATAACTTTGGAAGGCGCAGTCATCGAGCAGGACAACGATTCGACCCGCGCCATCTACGGTCATCACATGATGTTCCGCAAAATTCTATCGGGCAGGGCTTCGACTCCCGCGAGCGGGGTCGCGTTCGTTAGGGCTGTTTCTGAAGCCGGCCACCAGGCCCACGTCGCAGAAGCAAGAGAAGACGACAAGCAATAGTCGCAGAGCAGTCCATAGTCGGGCAGTTGCTGACCGGAACTACGTGAGTCTCCGGTCAGCAGGCCCGGCCAGTTGCCTCACACCCTTGAACTAAAACTTCCGCCTTACGATTTCGGAAGCGTCCATACAAACAGTACGCTCCCGCTGCTGGTCACTACGTATTGCCGACCGTCAAGTTCGTAAGTAATCGGAGAACTCACCATGCGCGCGCCTGCGCCCGCATGCCAAAGCGTTTTCCCGTCGCTCGAATCCAGCGCCAGAAAGTTGCCGAGGGCGTCGCCGGTGAACGTGAGACCTGAATCGGTCGTCAGCACTCCCGCGCCCGATCCGCTTGGCCCCAACTCATGGCTCCATCGGATTTTGCCGGTTTCGTAATCGATGGCCTCGATCACACCTTTGCCCCAAACGTCGTAATCCGCCCCCGCCCAGCCGTATAGTCCATCAGCCGGCTTGGCAAAATAAATGCCGTAGCTGGGATGGGCGTCGACGATAAACAATCCGTTCCTGCTATCGAAACTGGGGGCGCGATAATTAGTCATTCCGCCTTCGTCAGGCGCGATCAGGCGGCCATCGGGCGCTGGTTCCTTGGCGGGATTGGGAATCGGACGTCCCTGGTGATCGATTCCGAGCGACCAGTTCACCGGCCCGAAAGGCGCCGTCAAAAGATTTTTTCCATTCGTCCGGTCCAGAACAAAGAAGTAGCCGTTGCGTGAGCTCTGCATCAACATCTTCCGGGGCTCGCCGTGGAAGTCTCCATCGACCAGCACCGGAGTCTCGACCGCATCCCAATCGTGCGTGTCGTGCGGCGAAGCCTGAAACGACCACACCAGCTTCCCTGTATCCGGATTCAACGCGACAATCGAGCACGTGTAGAGGTCATCGCCCGGCCGCGTCGAACCATTCAGCACCGGCGTCGGGTTCCCGGTTCCCCAATAGACGAGATTGAGATCAGGATCGTAGGTTCCCGTCATCCACGTCATGCCTCCAGTCGTCTGGTTCGGAGTCCCCGCCGGAGGAGTCGAGTTCCACTGCCACTGGGTTGCGCCAGTTTCCGGATCGATGGATCGGATGTAACCCGTGAGGTTATCAAAATCTCCGGAAACACCGACGAGCACGCGACTCCCGACGACGAGCGGCGCCATCGTGGTCCAATAACCCTTGGTGACGTCTGCGACCTCAACGTTCCAGCGCACGGTTCCATCGTTGCTGTTCAGCGACACGAGATGCGCATCGGGAGACAAAAAGAAAAGATATTTTTTATACATCGCCACGCCGCGATGGCCAATGTGATCTCCCGGGCTGCGCGGGTAGGTGTAATGCCAAATCTGATGGCCGGACCGGGCATCGACTGCCCAAATATTTTCCGGAACCGTGAAATACAAAATGCCATCGACCAGCAAAGGAGTGGATTTGATCTGCGCCAGCTGGTCGGTTTGGAACGCCCACGCCAGAGCGAGATTCTTTACGTTCTGCGGCGTGATCTGCGTCAGCGCACTGTGTCGTCTTCCCGAATAGTCGCCATGATACCCGGGCCAACTATCCGCAGGAGGATGCAGAAGCATTTCGGCATTCACTCCTTGCGCCAGCACAGGTCCGGACAGTGCAATCGTGAGCATTGCGCCCGCGGCAACAAGAAATGCAGCCTTCAGAAAATTCATAATGATTGCGGCCAGTCTCTCAGCATAAAGTGACGAAATACAACGCAACGCCTAGCGCAAAGTCTGCAAATAAGCCATGAGGTCGTGAATGTCAGCATCGGTGTATCGACTCAGCAGCTCGACATGAGCCTTCACTGGCGCATCAACTTTGTACTGGACATTACCCGTCGACCACGATCGATACGAACCGGTAGGATCAATAAGTCCGACCGTGAACTCATCGAGATAGTCCAGTGTGCCCGTAACGGTTTGGCCGGACGCCAGCGTTACCGTAACTTTAGATTTCGCCTGTTTCGGAAACAGCATTTGCTGTTCGAGCTCAAGACCCTGATAACGCGATGCAATGCCGGCAAGATCGCCAGTAGCCGAGTGGCAAGCCGCACATCCCCCAGTGCCATTGAAGTAGCGCTTGCCAGCCTCGGCGTTTCCGGTTTGCAGATCGGAGACGTCCACTCCCTTGCGTGCGCCTTTGTTGGCAGCAGCATTATTTTGTTGCGTGTGGATAAACGCCGTGAGGCTGGCAATTTCCTCATCGGAAAAATCAAAGCGCGGCATGCCTTTGTCGGGACGTCCACTGCGCACGACGGCGCCAATCTTGTCTCCATCCACATCCGCAGTCACCAGCTTGGAGCGCGTCAGATCCGGCCCGGTCTCGCCTCCGCCGGCGTCGCGGCCATGACAAAAGGAACAATCTTGTTGAAAGAGGGCTCTTCCCTTCTGGACCAGAGCCGGTGGATAAGTCACGCCCACGCTGTTTTGCATCACGCTATATTTACCGGGCGCACGATGAGTTGGCGTCTGTCCTGCAGAGACCGCGGGAAATAAGAACAACAAAGCCGCCCACAGTACGCTCCAACCCAATGCCGAACCGAGAAAATTCATCCCCTGAAAATTCCTCCACGTTCATTCGCGCTCGGAAACATTAGCGCTGATCTGCCGACGCCGGCGGCCGCGGATGAGAAGCCGTGCTGCCCTCCGTCATCCCCAGCACCCACTTGATCGCTTCAAAATACATCTTGCGAATGTCGGGATCTTCCCACGACTCCTCGGTATGTCCGAGCGTCGAATAAAAAACTCGACCCTTGCCGTACATCTTGTCCCACGCCACGGCAAAATCATGATCCGTTCTGTGGATCCGCGGGTTGTTGGCGTAGTTGAGCTTTGCAGGGTCAAGACTCAGCAAGACATTGACCTTATCGCGCGACCACTGCTTCGGCTGATAAATCTCATCGTACTTAACAAACGCTTTCGGAAAATGGCGCACTGCGGGAAACTCCGGATCTTCATTGACGATCGGCGCGTTGAAAGTAAACCACGGATGTTCATCGAACCAGCCGCCGATCATCTCACCGTATTCCGGCCACTTGTAATTAGTGTCAAGGGCGGCGTGCACGCCCACAAAACCTTTTCCATCGTCCTTAATGAACGACATCATATCTTTCTTCTGGCTGTCGTCCAGGTCAAGTTCGCCAGTCGTGCTCACAAACACCAGGGCATCGAAGTATTCGAGGTTCTTCGCGTTTCTTCCTAAGTCTTTCTTGGTAATGAGTTCGGTGTCGGTACGCAGCGTAGCGTCCCACAAGCCGCTCTCATGGCCCATGTTGTAGATCGCAGCCATGCCGTCCGAAACCGATTCGTGCTCCCATCCCTTGGTCTCACCCACCACCAGAATGTGCTTGAGATGAATTTGCTTCGCATGCGGGAGCGGGGCAACCGAGGAATTCACCGCTGGCTGATCCTGCGCGGGCGCGAGTGCGTTGAAAAAAAGAAGAGAAAGAAAGAGGAGTAAAGCGATTCCGGCGTGACGCAAGCGATCTCCCTCAGAAACGGATGCTTTCGCGTTCTAAAGTAACACAAGATTTGGTGCGCGCCGGATTCTCCTTCCGCTCGGTTTAGTCCCCTGTATAGACCGGGCCCGCAGCGCGGGAGGGCGGATCGGATATCGCCCGGATGTAGGCAATGAGTGCCTGGGTATCCGACTTGCTCAGAGTATTTCCCCATGCCGGCATGAGCGCCGATCTGTTAAGCGCCGGGCCGCCGTAAGTGATGATCGCGGTAAGATCCGCGTCGCTCATCTTGTTCAACGTGTCTCCCTCACTGAACGGGTGAGGTTTTACTTCCAGGTTGTCGTAGTTTGAAACGCGCTCAACGGTCGACTCCGGATTGTGGCAGCGATCGCAATATTGCGTGTTGAGATGGCTCCCCAGCGTTTGTTGATAGCCCAGTGCGATTTCCTCGATATTGAGTTCAACCTTTTTTTGCGATTTGTTTGTGGTCGATGCCGTGATCTGGTAGCGTCCTGCCATTCCTCCAAGCGACACATTGCTGCTGAGCTGTCCGCTCGAATCGGTGAGACCATTGGCGGGATCGAAAGTGACGCCGGGCGCGGACTGTAACTCCACCAAGGCTCCGGCAACGGCGTTTCCCTTGTTCATCATTGACCTGGAGAACCAGCGGCTGCGGCAGCAAAGCTCCCGTCTGCGCCACCTGCTTTCCGCCGCTGGATTCCACGATGGCTGCACCGAACGCGGTGGGTTTGGGTAGCGGCGCGGAGCTGCTCTTGCGTGAACAGGACACCGACAGCGCCGATGCCAGAACTACGGTCCATACCATGAAATTGGCCGAGGAGCGTCGATTCATCTCTTTGCGATCTCCTTTGCGGCTCCGCCTTTTTGCGAAATCAGGAAGGCAGTGAGGGCGCGGGCGTCTTCGTCACTCATGGCGCGATTGGGTTCGATAGTGCCCGGACGTAGCGCCTGCGGATTCTTCATCCACTGATAAATCCATGCGGCGGTAAGGCGTGATCCCACATGCGTCAAGCTTGGGCCGATGTAGCCCTTGTCTGTTTTCGTGTCGACGATGTGGCAACCCTGGCAGGCATACTTGCCGTAAAAAAGCTGTTTGCCAAGTTCAATCTCGCCTTGCGAATAACCGCTCAGCGGCATGGAATCGCGGTCTACCGCCGGGTTCTGATAAACGGTCATGATGTAGTCGGTGAGTTCGTTGGCTTCACTATCCGTCAGATTGAACCGCGGCATACGCCGGATCAGTGCGGGCCGCAGTGTGCCGGGATTCTTGAAGAACTGCACCAGCCACTCTCGTTGCACGGAACTGCCCTCCCAGGTAAGATCGGGCGCCATATCGCCGCCATGGCCGTTGATCCGATGACAACTGAAGCAGGCCAGGTCCGCCATCAACTTTCCCGCTTTGCCGGCCGGCTGGTAGTTCGATTCCGCAACCGCGGGAACCGCCAGCGATGTGGGGAGCGTGGTGGAATGTTCGTTCAATGCAAGCAATGCCGTGGTCAGGGAATCGATCTGCGCCGGCGTGAAGCTGTACTGCGGCATTCTCAAACCCGGCGAGAAGGCGCGTGGTTGCTTGATCTTGCCCGCAATGTAATCCGGCAGAGTGTGAGGCATGCCGGGAAGGAAAATGAGTTGAGTAATCGACTTGCTGCCGATGCGGCTGAGCTCCGGGGCAAAGTTCTCGGGCTTCTTGATCCCGGCAATTTCGTGGCACGAGGCGCAACCGTAGTCGGAAACTAGGCGCTTGCCGTGAACAATCTGCTCGGGCGTTGCGGCTTCCAGGTGAACATTCGCGAGCAGATCGGAATCTGATTTGGCAAGAAGGAACGCGGAGAGAGTCGCGAGTTGGCCATCATTGAAGCGGTAATGCGGCATCGCGGTTTCAGCGTCGTAGTTGCGCGGGTTCTGCAGCCAGCCCTGCAGCCATTCCGGCTTGACCTTGCTGCCAACTTTCGTCAATTCCGGTCCAACGTTGCCTCCCACCATATTTCCAGCGGCATTCTGCACGGCGTGGCAGGAAGCGCAGAAGGATTCGCCGTAGAGGCTCGCACCCGCGGCCGGATCCGAACCAGGCTTGGCCGAAAGCGTGACCTTGCTTCCCGGCAACGACGTGCTGTTGGCGATCAGGTAGGCGGAAATGTCGCGCGCATCGTCGTCCGTCAACTTGAAGTTCGGCATGGTTGCCGTCGAGGCGTAGGCCAGCGGATCTTTCAGCCACGCATAGATCCACTCCCGCGTTGTCTTATCCGCGATGTGCGAAAGCGACGGTGGGTCGTCGGACGCCTTCATCGTAGTTCCCTCCGGCAGTTTCACCATATGGCAGTTCACGCAGCCGTAGCGCGAGAGCAGCTGCCGCCCCTGATTTAACACGGGCGTTCCCGGGAGCGAGCCACGATGGCACTCTCCGCACGAGGATTCGATGTACTTGGCGGGAAGAATTGGCTGCTCCCAGGCCAGCGTGCTGTTGTGCGCCTCAGCCACTGTGGTTGCCGCGCCCTGTCCGCGATGACACAGAGTGCATCCGAATTGATCGAGCTTATGCGGAATGACCGGGTGCGGGCGGAAGGGTTGGGTAGGAACACCCGACAGCGTGGTCTCCTTCATTCCCACGTGGCAACTGGTGCAGCGATCGACGACTCCGAGTTCGGGCAGCCAGATCTGCTGGATGCCGCCCTCGAAATGCCGCTGCAGAGTGTTGGCATCGCTGCGGTTGCGAATCATCTTAAGATACCCGTGCTGATAATGGCGCCACTCGCTGAAATAATTTTTTGCCGGAGCAATGGCGATCGAGAGCAGAAACACGACGCTGACCACGCCGAACGCGCGAACACTATCGCCGAATAATTTTTGCCACAGCGACGTTAGCTTTTGTTTCATATGCGTCGCATCCTCAATAGGACCTCCACGGCAACACCCAGGCCCAGCCCGGTCCGCGGAAAAATGTGCCGATGGCGGTAAGCACCGCCAGTTCGAACAAGAACCACGTCATTACCCAATAGGAAAGCGGCCTGGCCGCGAGATAACAGCGGAAGGGCGATCGCGACTGCACAGAACTCTGGGACGCAACGATCATCAAGCCCGCCATAATCAATGTTGGGATGAGAGCTACCACAACGTGAAACCAGCCCAGGAAGGCCATCAGTAGGGCTGACACGGCGTAAAAGATGCGCAGCCGCCTCGCCCTGTCCTTCGTGAACAAACCTTCGGCTTCGATGTTTACTTTGAAGTACGGAATTACGATGAGCGCCATTACCACCAGTCCCGGCACCAGCACCCCTGCGACCACGGGCGGAAAATAATGCAGCATTTCCTGCAGGCCGAGAAAATACCACGGCGCCTTCGCCGGATTCGGTGTGTGCGAAGGATCCGCCAGGCCCTCGAGAGGTGCATTGAACATCAGGGCGGTCCAAACCAATGCGATGGCGAGCACCTGAATGGCAACCGCGGCCCGGAACAAAACCTCGGGAAAGGTTTGTACCTGGTCTTCGCTCTCGGCTTTTACTTGCGCGGAAGTTCTGCGCGTAATGAAAACGATGCGCCGCGGAGATTTTTTTGCATTGGAATCAACGCCTGCAACGAAGTCTTTGGAGTCTGCCATCAGCGCGCCTCCTTCTCATTTTCGTGCGCGGTCGCATTCGCGCGGCGCACCGCAGGTTCGCTGGAATGCGCGTACAGGCCGCCATCCTTGCGAATGCGCCAGAAGTGGATGGCCACGAAGAACATCGCGGTCAGCGGCAGAATCATGCAATGCAACACATAAAAGCGCAGCAAAGCATTGGCGTTGACCGTATTGCCGCCCAGCAGCAAGAAATGAATCTTGTCACCGATGATTGGTGTAGCCGAAGCGATGTTCGATCCCACCGTGATCGCCCAGTAAGCCAGTTGATCCCACGGAAGCAGATAACCCGTATAGCTGAGCAGCAGCGTGATCAGCAACAGCACCACGCCGATCACCCAGTTAAATTCGCGGGGAGTGCGATACGCTCCGCGATAGAAAACTTTGAACATGTGCGCGAACACCAGGAAAACCATCGCGTGCGCCGACCAGCGATGCAAATTGCGCAGGAACAAACCCGAAGAGACTACGAACTGCAGATCTTTCGTGTCGTTGTAAGCCTGCGGTGCCGAGGGATGGTAATAGAGCATCAGAGGAATGCCGGTCGCGACCAGAATAAAGAATGTGCCCAGCGTCAGCGTTCCCAAATACCAGGTCGCGCTGAAGCTCAACATTCGCGTGCGCACTTTAGTGGAAAACAGGTGCAGGAAAACGTTCTGCTGAATTGCCAGCGCACGCTTAAGCGTGCTGGAGCCCGTCCCGCTGCGGAAGATCGACCGCCACACGCGGGTGGCGCGCAAATCATCGAAGTATTGGTCTGCGGTTTTCGCCATATCAGATCCTCACAAAAGAGTCGCGCGCTAGCGGCGGGACATCGGTGGAGCGATCGACCAGAAGGTCGCCATCGTCATTCAGCCATATGCGCTTCCAGGGCAGCGGCCGCGGAGCCGGACCTTCGATCTTGTCACCCGGCTTGTGACCATCATCGGCTTGAACATAAAACTTGCTGCCGTGGCACGGGCAGGCGATGATTCCCAACTCCGGTTTCCACGCCGTCAGGCAACCCAGATGCGTACACACCGCGCTCAGCGAGAAGAAGCCTTCTTGCGAGTGGATGATGTAGATGCCCGCATTCACGTCCAGCGTGACCGAATCGAGAGAGTAGCGGTCCGGTTTTCCCTCATTCACCACCGGCGATGGTTCATAGAGCACATTGGGCTGCAGATATTGATATGCGAATGCTGCCGTGCCCGCCGCCGCAATACTCAACGAGCCCAGCCCCAGCTTGGCGAAAAACTGCCGGCGGTTCACATCCGTTGCCGATTCCGCGCTCGTGTTTTTCTCTTCGTCTGCCATGAGTTCCTTGCCTATTTCTGCAGCCCCGCTCCAATCGCGGCAATTGAGATCAGCCCGGTCGGTTCGGCGGGCAGCAGGTTGTATGACTCCATCGTGATCGTTCCCACCGGACACCTCATCGCGCAGAGGCCGCAGCGAATGCAGCGCGTTTCGTCCTTTAACATCGCGGCTCCGGTCACAACGCCGAGTTCATCTGCAGCCACTTCATCGAATTCCACGCCAAAGCATTCCTGGTTCTCGCGAATGTGCTGTATGGTCTGCGGTTCGAACGCGATTCGGTCGAGGGAAACCAGTTCCAGACATTTCTCCGGGCACACGTCCACGCAACCGCCGCACAGAATGCACATGCTGCCGTCTTCGGGAGTCCCTTCAAAAATGGTATTGGTCCAGCAGTGCAGGCAGCGCTGAGCTTCCGCCATGGCGCTCTGGGCGTCGTATCCGATTTCAACCTCGGTCACTCCGGTGCGGCGTTCCAGCGGAAGCATGGGCACCGGCTGGCGGTTGATATCGAGAAAGCCCAGCGGCATCGCGTGCCGCTTGAGCACTTCCACTTCGATCACCGGATCAGGATGTTTTCCCCCTCGCAGATATTCATCAATGCCCACCGCCGCACGCTTGCCATCGCCGACGCTATCGATGATGAGCCGCGGTCCGAAGACGCAGTCGCCGCCGGCAAAAATTCCCGGAGCAGAAGTCATCAGAGTCTGCGGATTGACCGCGATCAGACCACGCGGCGAGAGTTCGACCTTATCTTCCGGCGTGAAGAAATCGAGGCGCGGAGCTTGCCCAATCGCCATGATGAGGGTGTCGCACTCGATCTGAGTCTCGCTGTTCTCGAAGAAAGCGGGATTGAATCGTTTGTTCTCGTCGAACACCCACTTGGTCTTGAGCGTCTCCAGAGCGCAGACCTTGCCGTCTTTGCCGACGATCCGCTTCGGTCCCAGGCCGGGATGAATAATGATGCCTTCCTCCTCGGCTTCTTCGATCTCTTCGAGCGCAGCCGGCATTTCGTTGCGGCGCTCCAGGCAGACCAGGTTCACTTCCTGCGCACCCATGCGCAACGCGGATAGGGAAATGTCCACCATCTCTTTCGTGGCCACCGCCGAAACATTTTCCGCCGACGGTTCGACCTCTTGCACGCCAGCCGCGTGTTGCTTGACCACTTCGCGCGCGGCCGAGCGCGCCACGTCCATGGCAACGTTGCCCCCGCCGATGACGATTACCTTTTTCCCGATGGTGAACTTGTATCCGAGATTTACGTTGAGCAGGAAATCGATGCCCTTGTAGACTCCGTCGAGATCGACTCCGGGAATGCTGAGATCGCGGCTGCGGTGCGCGCCGACTGCGACTAGAATCGCGTCGAAGCCCTGCTGCCGCAGATCGGAAACGGAAAAATCTCGGCCCGCAGCCTGGTTCAGCTTGAGAGTGATGTCGCCGGTTGCAAGAATCTCGCGCACCTGTGCTTCCACCACATCGCGCGGCAAACGATATTCCGGAATTCCCAGGTACAACATTCCGCCAGCGACCGGGGCGGCTTCGAAAATCGTGACCGCATACCCCATCAGCGCGAGGTCGTGCGCTGCCGAGAGTCCGACCGGTCCTCCGCCGACGATCGCGACCTTGTAAGGCAGCTTCTTTTGAACGCGCCCTTCGTTCACGTTGATGGGATGTTTTGACTCCGGTCCATATTGCTCGGTGAGAAAACGCTTCAGCGCGCGGATTGAAATCGGACGGTCGATCTCGCCGCGGCGGCACGCCGTCTCGCACGGATGCGCACAAACCCGCCCGCAGATGCTCGCTAAAGGATTCGGCTCGCGCGCCAGCCGGTACGCTTCCTCGAAGCGGCCATCGGCAATCAGCCCCACGTAGCGTCCGGCATTGGTGTGCGCCGGGCAGGCCATCATGCAGGGAAAATTGCTGTTCAGCCAATCCCCATCGACCTTCTTGTTTTTGAATCGCTTCAGCATGGCGGACCGTTTTCAGCGGGTGATGATTCGACCGAGTAACGACTGGAGTTAGAGCGCTCAGACACAAAAGGGACGCGAGGAGCGAAGCCGGCTCGAACCGGCTCTGTCGCTCCCCGCTTCCTGCTCCTTACTTGCTCAGGGTGAAATCCGCTTTGCCGCCGCCGGAAACAGTGGCCGGCTTCGACTGATTCTTCGCGCCCTCGTGCCAAACGGTAAGCGTGTAGCTGCCGTCGGGAACGTCCTTGATCTTGTAGTTGCCAGCATCGTCAGTCTGGGCGAAATAAGGAGTCGGGCTGACGATGATATATGCCGCCATTTCCGGATGTACATTGCAGAGCAGCGGCACAACCCCGGCCTTGTCAAAAGTGTAGGGCCGCTTCTCGCCTTTCGGCCATGTTCCCAGATTGTGTCCAGCTTTCTTGTCGGTGCCGATCGCGGTCCAGAAGACGTTATGCTGCACGCTGTCGCTGTTCAGGAACTCAACCGTTGTGCCTTGCTGTACCACCATGATGTGCGGCGCGAACATCAATCCCTTCTGGTCCATCACGGGATGCTCTTTAGCAGCGGGAAAGGTTTTCCCGGCGATGGTATCGACGTAAACTACCGACTGCCCTTTCATTCCCGTAACCTTGCCCTCAATATCGCCCGCCCAGGCCGCGCTGCATACACCGGCCATCACAACCGTCAATATCAGTGTCAATATCAATGTCTTCAACTTCATTGCGTTTTCTCCTTTGAATTTGCGCTTCTCGGTGCCTGACCTGATTTCTAGAAAATGAACTTCGCGTCCAGATAGATCGTGTTGTTCGCGCTCGCATTACGGCCAGATCCGTCGTAGTTGGTCGAACCGCCGTTGAAACGCGTGTAGCCCGTGTATTGAGCGGCCAGTTGCAGGTTCTGCCACGGCCAGTACGAGAGGTTCGCGAGGTAGCCGGCGCCTCTCGGGTCTCCGTTTGCGCTGCCGCTGACGGCGGCAGGCGGATACAGGCCTGGGTTGACCGTCCCACCGGTATTGAAGATGCCGAATGTGCCGGTATAGCGATTGCCGAAATGGTACTCGGCATTCGCCAGAACAGTATTCAGGTGATTTGAGCCGAATCCGCTGGCCAACAAGCTAGAGTTTTCACGGATATACGTCCCCCGGAATGAAAGCACATCCGTGCGGAAGAGCGTCCGATCAATCTGGGTGTCAAAGGCGAAGTCGGTGTAATCGTCCTGCGGGCCGGGACCGGTGAGTGCGGTGTTCCGCACGTGGATGCCGTAAGTCCCTACCTCGTATTGCGTCTTCCCCGTCAATTCCTGAAAGGCAAACCGCCAGTAGGGCGCGACTCCGCGAATGTTGTTGGCAGAACCATCCCCAGGATTTGGCTGAGGACCGCCTACATGTTCTGAGCGATAGATGGCTGCGTCCACATAAAGATGGTTGTCCCACATGGCAAAGCCACCAATCCCTGCAACGTCCTGCGCCAAGCCGCCGTTAATGAGCGGAGAAGCGGCCGGAGTCGGCGCAAAATCGCTCTGGATCCACGGGAAGCCCCATGCCGGGGTACTGTTCCACAGATCCTCTACGGTCGGATTGTTGTTGAGGTCGAGGCCGTAGACCAATTCCTTGCCACCCAGTTTCGTTTTATTCGCATACCGGATGTCCGTGTTGTCGCTGGTGAAATGGTCGTCCTGCGTGTCATAAGTCACCTGGAGAAAGCTGCCGACGTTGCTGGTCCATGCCCCGGAAAGAAAGAGCGAAATGTCCTGAGGAAATTCAAAACTGCCATTCTGAGAGGTGGGCAGCGGTGACTTGGTGGAAGTAAATGAGGTTTCAAGCATTACGGAAAGGGGTAGCGAAGCGAGAAGATCGAGTGCGGCGCGCTTTTTGCCTCCATCCGTCTTTACCACTTTGGTCTCATCCGCCCGATCCACATATCCCAGCAGCTTGAAGCGTCGCCCGGCAGGGTTCAGCTCCGGAGGAGCATAATGGCAGCCACTGCAGGCCAAACCCGTTTGCCTCGCGTAGCTCGGAACCGCTGACACTTTCGGCGGATTTACGGCGGAAATCAGCAGCAACACTAGGACCGGTACCCCAGCAAGCAAAAGAAATCCGGCTTTCCTCATATGAAATCACCCCAAGTTGTTTCGAGAAGTTCTTAGGTTTCCCTGATTTCCCAAGATGCCGGATACTAACTGGCGCTGCTAACTAGTCGCTATGAGGTTCATCACTTTCGATAGTGATCTGGATCACACTCTGCGCGACAAATTACACCGAACCAGCCACTCCAAACCCGCGCGTCATAACCGCCTTGCCTCTGGCAAACCGTATTCTGCCAATATCAGATTCAGGCTGGTAATGTTGCTTTTAGTGGGTTGTCACGATGGGCTCGCTGCGCCCGGATGGGAAAAAACAGTAAGGATGGAAAAATAGAAGACAGAAAAAAAAGAAGATGACCTATACCATCTACACCGCGACAAAACCAGGCCCAGCAAAACCGCAGCTCGATTCGAATCTCCACTGACTCTCGTTGCTACAGCCCACGTGTGTATTCACAGGGAGCGGCCCCGCCGAAATCTTTATCGGGAGATGAGTTCTCGGAAAACTCCAAATGGTGCCATCGAAGGGACTCGAACCCCCACACCGTTGCCGGTACATGGACCTGAACCATGCGCGTCTGCCAATTCCGCCACGATGGCAATACTGGACTGCAATGCAGCGGCGGCCGCAAGGCCGCCGAGTCAGGAAGATCAACACTTCTATTTTACAGCCCCGTCACCACCTGTCAAACACTGGCCCAGAGGATCTGCATTCCGGAAGCGATCGAGAACTCAGCGTACTCCGCGGAATTTCTCAGCGCACTCTGCGTTTTAAGATCGTGAATGCGCCCGTCAATAAAACCGGAGGCCAAAAACCCGAACCCGCCCTACCCCAGCTTCGCAGTCATCGAAATCTTCGCGTTCAACACCTTCGACACCGGACATCCCTTCTCCGCCGCTTCCGCATACTTCTGAAACGTCGCCGCATCCGCGCCCGGAACCTTCCCCACTACATCGATGTGGCTCGATGTAATCGTCCATCCGGCGTCCTGCTTCTCCATCGTCAAAGTCACATTGGTGCTGATGCTCTCCGGCTTCAAATTCGCCCCGCCGAGCTGCGCCGACAGCGCCATGGAAAAACAAGCCGCATGCGCCGCCGCAATCAACTCCTCCGGATTCGTCCCCGGACCATTCTCAAATCTGGAAGTAAATGAATATTGCGTATCCTTCAGCACTCCGCCCGGAGCCGAGATCGTTCCCTTCCCATCCTTCAATCCGCCCTTCCAAACCGCGCTCGCTTTGCGTTCCATCACGTTCTCCTCATCATGATCAGGAAATAAAATACCTGACCATTGTAGCCGCACACCGCTCAGCTTGTCAGAGCGTCTCTTGCACGGCAACATTTCTCACACTCAATAAAAATCCGAGCAGCTCAAATAAAATCCACACTCCCCGCAACTCAACTTGCACCCTCGCTCCGTCAACTCCGCCGAACAATTCGGACACACTGTCCCCGCATCCTTCACCCGCTCCTGGCCCGTCTTCTCGTCATTCCGATTTCGCGTAACCGTCTCCCGCTCGCCCATCCGCGCACCATATCGTCAAGCGGGCCCCATGCACAAGTAGAAACAAATCTTCCCCCGCCTTTCCCCTGTGTAACCCCGTGTCCCCTGTGTTAAAGATTTTGACGTTGTCTTTAAATCCTGAATGCCAAAAAAAGCCCTCCGCGCGAAGATTCATCTTCACGCGGAGGGCCTTTCATTACCTCAATTCAAACTATTCCACAACTACGACCAGCGGAATCTCTACTCCCGGATGCAGCAGATCAATCAGCACATACTCTCCATTGATATAGTCAATGTAGCAGTCGTCCGTGTAAGCCCAGTCTCCCGGCCACGGATTCGCCAGCGCGAACCAGTACCCGCCATATTGAAACCGCGGCTGCCCCTGCACCACCTGCGTCTGCACTCGGAACGTGTGCTGGCGCCCAAAGTTCGAGCGGAATTTATCTTCCGGGATGCGCTGTCCTCCCGCCGGCTTCCCATGGTCGCCGCCGTTCTGCATGGCCCGGTCGTTATTATTATTATTGTTCTGCATCGGCCGGTTCTGATCCTGCGCCGGCTTCATCTCGCTGTTTCGTTTATCATCCTGCTTGTCCATCTTGTCGTTCTTCGCCGCCGGCTTCCCTTCCTCCGCCTTCGGCGCGGCCTGTTCCTGCCCCGGCTTCACATCCTTGTCCGGCTTCGGCTGCGCCGGCTTCGCCTCATCCTGCTTCGGCTCTTCCTGCTGCGGCTTGGCATCATCCCTTGCATCCTGAGCCTTCACCGTCCCGCACGTTCCCAGCACCAGCCCCAACAATCCTGCACCCAACAATCCCGTACCCAGGCCTTTAAGTCTCACGTCTTGAAATCTCATAGATTCCTCGCTTGACCATCTGCTTTGCCTCCAATTTCGGGCCCAAATCAGATGCCGCCCTCGCCTTCGCTGGATGCCCACTCAAATATTTCCCTTTCTCGCCTACAGTGTTCTCCCGTTCCACTGCAGGAATCCCCTCCTCTACTCTGCAGAATTTTTCTCTTTCCACAGTCTCTTGCGCTAGAATCTCCTAGCACAGAGAGCAGTGCCGCTCGCTCAGCGGCCACTTGCTCTTGCCTTCCCCCAGGAGGTAGTAAAGATGTACCGGCCCTACTCAGGTTCCGTGGCGGACTCGCGTCCGTTCATGGATGTCCAGTCCCTCATCCGCAATCTCGCCCAGGATTTCGTCATCGCCTTCAACACCGGCAACTACGATCAGGCCGCCGCCCTCTTCGCGCCCGATGGCGCTCTGATGGCCCCGCATCACGACCCCGCCTACGGTCCCAAATCCGTCGAGCGTCTCCTCCATCACTTCGCCGACGCCGGATACCAGGATCTCCGTCTCGAAACCGTCCGCATCGAAGCCGCCGGAGATCTCGCCATGGAAATCGGCCGCTACACCGTCGCCATCCACCAGCCCGACGGCACCATCCGCGGCGACCGCGGCAAATACCTCAAAACCTGGAAGCGCCTCGGAGCCTGGCTCATCCTCGCCGATTGCTGGAGCTCAAACCTACCCTCCCCTCGTTAGAATTTTTGCGGAGAACAATTAAACCTTGTCATTCCGAGCGAAGAAAGATCATCCGCGACAGCGGACGATCTTTCGCAGTCGAGAGCCTGCCCTGAGCGCAGTCGAAGGGATCCTGCTGTTCGCTTGCGGCACCACGAACCGAGGGTGCCCCATTTCTCGCGTCTTTTGTGAGAAGTGGGATACCACAAGCGATTCCTTCTTTCCCGAGAAGTAATCCTATTTTTCCTGTCATTCCGAGCGCAGCGAGGAACCTTGGTTCCCCGTCCTGCGCCCGAACCCCTCATCCCAGCAAGCCCGAATCTCAATCGGCCCCCGCAACAACTCCCACGCCTCCTGATACTCCCCATACTTCTGCCGCTTGCTCCTCGGCGTAAAGTGCAGCGACGAATTCTTCCTCCCCATCACCTCAAACGGAATAATGTACCAATCATCAATCGGTATCAGCAGGATGGCAAAAAAATCCACCGTCCCCGGTACATACTTCTTCCGCTTCGGACCCATCACATTCAAGCTGTACCCATCCCCCCGCCGCTTGTAAATCGTCGACTTCACCTGCACCCGCACCACCCCGCGCTCGCTCTCCACTCCCACGTCATATCTCCCCGCCAGCCCAAACGGCCGCGACACTTTCATGTCCTTCTCCAGCGCCAGCATCATGAAATAAAGCTCCGCCCACTCCCCCCGCTCCCTGCACCCCTTAATCTTCCCGCCCATCCTCTTCCGGTTCTCCATCCCCAGCCTCCACCCCTCGCCCCAAATAAAAATCGCGGCCCCCGAGGAGGCCGCGACCGAAAATTCCGTACCGGAAATTAAATGTTTAACTGTATATATCCATTATAACATATTGCATAGTATAAATGTGACACAATAGCCAAAAATATTTCCCCTTTCCCTTCATCACGATACCGGAATATATATCGTGTCACCCCCTTGACAAGAATCTCGGCAATCGCCAGCGCCCACCACGTTCAGGAATACGAACTCCTGCATCTCCTCTCCTTGAATCGGAACGGACTCCTATGGCGGCGTTCTTGGATTCTCCGCGGACCCTCGGATCAATGTCCACGGACCCTGGGACCAATCTCCACGGACCCACGCGGTACCGTGGAAGAGCGGCGCTTCAGCGCCGCGTTAAGCAATTTTAGGGAAACTGGGCTTTAGCCCCTGTGGCATTGCATCCAACTTGCGCGACGAACTCACCGATGAAAACGCATAAGCCCTCGCATCCCGTGCCAACCCCGCTCGCACGGGATTCATACGAACATACTCGCAATGCCTCTCAAAATCCTCCTCATCCCGAATCCGATGATTCGTAAAACTCTCCTGCCAAACCTGTATCTTCTCCGCCTTCCGAAGCCGATAGGAAAATCCGCCCTTGATAAATTGCACCGCCCGCTCCACCGAGATTCCAGACGAAGGCGTTAGTAATACATGAACATGATCGGGCATAACAATAAACTCGTGCAGCAGATATTTCCTCTGCTCGCGATAATCTAGAAGCACGTCAATCAGAAGATGCGCACGAGCCTGTACGCGAAAGATCGGCAAGCGTTGCCAGGTAACTGTCGTGACAAAGAACGTCCGTTGCGATTCGTCCATGCCAGAATCGTAGTGTTGTTCGCAATAGATCCAGCATGATAACCATCACGCGAACAGAAATAAGATTCCAGAATGGGAAAACGACCACAGCGGCTAAAGCCGGTATTTTTTTGCCCTAAACGCGGCCCTAAAAGGGCCGCTCTTCCACGGTCGCGCAAGCGTCAGGGATCGCAATTGAGATTCGTGGCCACGATCGCGCAGCCGTAAGCGACGATCGAGATTGATGGAGGACACCACAAGCCCCCGCAGCACCGTGGAAGAGCGGCGCTTCAGCGCCGCGTCAAGCCCTCGAAAAGGAACCGGGCTTCAGCCCCTGTGGTCGCCCCCACCAAACCCAGGAAGCCGCGACTTCAGTCCGACCGCAGCCCACGGACGAAATCGAATGGAGCTCCCCAAGGAAAGGCTCCGCAATCGCCACGAACCCACGCACCACCGTGGAAGAGCGGCGCTTCAGCGCCGCGTCCAGCCCTATTACAAGGAAAACGGGCTTCAGCCCCTGCGTTCGTCTCTCGCTCGCCACAGAAAGCTAGCCCGGAACGGCACGACTTCAGTCGTGCCAAAACCCGCGAATAAAATCGACCGAAGTTCCCCGCACGGGTACGCCGCAATCATCACGGACGCCACGCACCACCGTGGAAGAGCGGCGCTTCAGCGCCGCGTCAAGCCCTCGAAAAAAAACGGGCTTCAGCCCCTGTGGATGGCTCGTCGGAAGGACTGCTGCCTGCCGAAGCCACCACGAACCGGGGGTGCCCCACGTCTCGCGTCTTTTGCGAGACATGGGGTGCCACGGACTCATCCCCTGAGAGTTTGAAGGCGACACGATCGGGAAGGACGCGCCCTCAATCGCGCCTCAAGCCCTCGAAAAACGCAATCGAACCCGCCACGACTGCTCTGACACGACGTGAAAGCAACCACCTCAAACCCGCGCAGCACCGTGGAAGAGCGGCGCTTCAGCGCCGCGTCCAGCGATCCAAAGAGGAACGGGCTTCAGCCCCAAAAATCCTGTCATTCCGAGCGAAGAAAGATCATCCGCGACAGCGGATGCTCTTTCGCAGTCGAGGAACCTGCTGTCAGGCGACGCCACCACGAACCAAGGCTGCCCCATCCTTCGCGCACTTTGCGAAGGGTGGGATTCCACGAACTCATCCCTCTAGGATTTGGTAGCGCCACGACCGGGAAGGGCTCGACTTGAGCTCTTGAGCACGCCCTGAGCCCCACAAAAAATCCTGTCATTCCGAGCGAAGAAAGACCATCCGCGACAGCGGATGATCTTTCGCAGTCGAGGAAACTGCTGCCTGCCGACGCCACCACGAACCGGGGTGCCCCATGTCTCGCGTGTTTTGCGAGACATGGGATTCCACGGACTCATCCCCTGAGAGTTTGGAAACGACACGATCGGGAAGGACGCGCCCTCAGTCGCGCCTCAAGCCCTCGAAGAACGCAATCGAACCCGCCACGACTGCTCTGACACGACGCAAAAGCAACCACCTCAAACCCACGCAGCACCGTGGAAGAGCGGCGCTTCAGCGCCGCGTAACGCCCTCGAAAAGGAACCGGGCTTCAGCCCCTGCGGACGGCTCGTCGGAAGGACTGCTGTCTGCCGACGCCACCACGAACCGGGGTGCCCCATGTCTCGCGTGTTTTGCGAGACATGGGATTCCACGGACTCATCCCCTGAGAGTTTGGAAACGACACGATCGGGAAGGACGCGCCCTCAGTCGCGCCTCAGGCCCTCGAAGAACGCAATCGAACCCGCCACGACTGCTCTGACACGACGCAAAAGCAACCACCTCAAACCCACGCAGCACCGTGGAAGAGCGGCGCTTCAGCGCCGCGTAACGCCCTCGAAAAGGAACCGGGCTTCAGCCCCTGGGGACGGCTCGTCGGAAGGACTGCTGTCTGCCGACGCCACCACAAACCGAGGCTGCCCCATCCTTCGCGCACTTTGCGAAAGCTGGGATTCCACGGACGTGTCTCTCTGAGCGTTTGGTAGCGCAGCGAGCGGGAAGGCCGCGACCCCAGCTCTTGTGCATGCCCTGAGCCCCACCAAAAATCCTGTCATTCCGAGCGAAGAAAGATCATCCGCGACAGCGGATGCTCTTTCGCAGTCGAGGAACCTGCTGTTGGTCGACGTTCAGCCGACGCCACCACAAAGCGCGGGTGCCGCACATCTCGGGTCTTTTGTGAGACACGGGACTCCACGACACGATCCCTTAGAATTTGCCAGCGCTACGTGTCCGACTTTAGAAGGATTGTTTCTCAAGTTTAAGAACCATGGAGATTGAGGAGCGACCCGACCGCCGGCGCCTTTGGGCGAGAACCGCGGCGTCAGTTATTATCGAAACGCAGAGCCACAAACCCTGATACTCCCATTCATTGCTTTTTTTCTTCAAGAAGATTGGGACGGCCTCCGCCTGCGAAGCAAACTGCTCCGCCCACCGTCGCTTATCATCCGTATTCGCTGGCAAGACCTCACCGGGCGCGTCCGGATTGAGGTCTTTTCGAAAACATCCACAAACTACGCGCCGATTTCTATGAGAAAGATAGCTCTGAGCGCTGCCGCCCAGCCTGCTGGCAATTTCCTTTCGCGAATAACATCGACCGAGCCGGAAAATATACGCCTTCGGCATTCGTCACCTCCTAGCAGTGAGTTCCGGCTGCACCGGACCTAGCTGTTGCTCCTCATCTCCCTCAGCTCAGAGGAATTACACACTTCTTGGGGAAATAGGTCGGACAGCCTCGACGGTGAAACCGCCAACACCACCACCAAAATGACTGCCAAGTGAGAAATCTCGGCGGGATCAACCCCCGCGATTGTGGCGAAACGCGCCAGCTTACGCCGCACCTGTTGCTTTCCGAGCACCTTCCTTAGTTTTCTCGGAGTGTCCACCTTGAGGGCGGTGAGTGCATCGACGCAGCTGGCCTCAACATGTAAGGGAAACGGCTTCCCGTCCTGGCCTGCGCGCCTCCAACTTAGTCCCTGAGGTCGGATCGCCTCCAAGAAGCCAAGCAGGCGGGAGGAATCGAAGGGTACGTCGAATTCCTTCCCGGCCAGATACTGGACGCGATAAGTCTCAACGAGATTTTGACGCTCGTGCCTAAGCCCTTGAAACTCGGTGTCAAGAAACTCGAGGACGCCCGCGATGCGCGCAAAGCGCCTCGTGATTTCACTTGGATAATCTACGCGCGGCTTGTACTTCACCTCGTGTTCAATTTCCGCCCACGCGTGCTCAAGGAGGCTGCGTACCTGGATCTCAAACCACCTGCCGCGCGAAATTGAATATTCAGGAGATGCTAGCCGCGACCCTTGCAGACGGGCAATCAGATGCACCGACCTGTATCCAAAGGCAGACGCCTCTAGCGCTGTACGCTTATCCTCGGAATTTGCGCTATCAATTTCAAACTCGAACTTTAGCAATTCGGCTACCCGATCCACGTCGTCCATGTAGTAGGTGATCACGCGGACTCCGATCTTATCCAGGATGTCACGTTCGGGGTGCGAGTAGCGTTTTCTCCTCAGCTTCAGACGCATTGAATCCAATCCCTTAACGCGGGCGGCCACTTGGTGTATTTCTAGATGCGAAGGCTTTAGTACCGAGCGGACGAGATCCTCTGCGAGTTTGGCAGAGCTTATAAGACCGCCGAACTCTTGAGCATACTCGTAGAGGAATTGTCGACCCACTTTTATCGCTGTGGGCTTCCACTTAGGGATCATTCTGTTAGGACCGAAGCTAATATGTCGATCCGAGTCGTGCGCGGTATTACGTTGTCTGTTTGTCGGCTGGCGGCAATGAGGTATTTTGCGGCATCGCCCGCCGGCTTCCTCGTCAGAGATCGCTCGAACTCCCTGAGATTTTCAAATACCCTATTTTTGTTTAACCGGGAAAGGCCTGCGCCACCTTTCGTTACCTTGTCGAGGGCTCCAAGCAACGGATAGAGGTCGACCGGTTTTCGATAACGCGTTTCGTCGAGGGGTGAGTCCTCAAGCCATTCCAGGTAGTTCTGGAGACGCTCCTCGACCCTGTGCCCCTCTGGAAACGACTCTTTGAACGTGTGGTAGTACAGATCGAGGACTTTTTTCTTATCTTGCGGCCCCTCCAGAACGAGTACCACCAACTCAGCAGAAAACTCAACGCTCCGCATCCGATTGAGCTGATTGTCGCTAAATATCCTTTTCCTCCGCCAGAATTTCCATTTTCCCAAGCCGCTCAACAAAGTCCGCGAACTTCCCCTCCTCGAGCGAGTGCCGGAGTTCCTGCTTCGAAAGCTTGACCACGTACTTGTTCATCCGTACGAACATGTCTCGAATGTCTGCATCTGTATAGCTGTAGAGCTCCTCGACGATAAGGTCATAGTTGAAAATTGCAGTCTTGAGCTCATTAGGTAGATCCGCGAACTTGGCCTTGTAAAACTCCTTGACCCTACTCTCTCCCCTGCTCTCTGTGAGCCCAAAATCTCCATTTAAAAATTCGAATATCGCGCGCAAACGCTGTTGGCCGTCGATCACGTCAAACATTTGGCGGCCCGACTGTGCTGACATGGTTCGCTGAAAGAAAAAAAGCGGCATTGGTCGGTCGTTCAGGATCGTGTCAATGAGATATGCCTTCGCCGCCCTCGGCCAGACGCTCAGCCTCTGAAACTCAGGACGAAGCCGAAGCTGCTGCTCCTTATAAAGCTGATTTAGTAGAGCTATATCCTTGGTAGTTATGCTTCTGTTTTTCATAAGCAACGCACCACTTTCGCAGTGAAACGAATACGCAAAAAAGGGACACGGCGTGCCGTGTCCCCCTTCACAGTACGTTTGCACTAACTTAAGTTCGACCTCGGCGGCTAAAGCCGTCGAGATTGGTTGGTCCTTGGCACGACTGACGCCATGCCCTTTCAAAACTCAACAACGGATTCCTCGGTCGCGCAAAGAACGCGCTCGGTCGGAATGACAGCACTTGAAAATGACAACACACACCTTAACGCACAACACTTAAACCTAGCTGCACCCGCTCGTGCTCCCGCAACTTCCACAGCGATAACACGAGCCGTTCCGCGTCATGATGCTGCCGCAGAAGCTGCAGGTGGGAGCGTCGCCCAGGTCGATGATGCCGGCCAGCGCGTCGGCGGCGTGGATGGAGCCGGCTCCCGGCTCCCGGCTGCCGGTTTCCGGACGCCGGATGCCGGACGCCGCATCCTCTGACAATTGCGCGCCCGACTTCGGCCGCAGATTCTCGAAGAGCAATTGCTGCTGTCCAGTGAAGCGCAACTGCAGCCAGCGGAAGATGTAATCCATGATCGACTTGGCGTAGCCGATGTCGGGATTGCCGCTCCAGCCGCTGGGTTCGAAGCGCGTGTGCGCGAATTTTTCGCAGAACAATTTCAGCGACACGCCGTGCTGCAGCGCGATCGAGACCGCCAGCGCAAAGCTGTCCATCAATCCGCTGACCGTCGATCCTTCTTTCGCCATGGTGATGAACAGTTCGCCCGGGTCGCCATTGGGATAGAGACCGACCGTGATGTAGCCCTCGTGGCCTCCGATGTTGAATTTGTGCGTGATCGAGGCGCGCTCTTCCTGCAGCTTGTGCCGCACCGCGCGCGGAGGCGCGTTCATATCCTCGGGCTCATGTGGCGCGGCCGCCCCCGGCCGCGGATCATCTTTCGAAGAGTTGGCAGTCTTAGTCCCCGCCGCAGAAAGTGGCTGAGATTTTTTGCAGCCATCGCGATACACCGCAACGGCTTTCAAGCCAAGTTTCCAAGCCTGCAGATACGCTTCCATGATGTCTTCGACCGATGCGTTTTCGGGAAGATTGACGGTCTTCGATATAGCTCCGGAGATAAACGGCTGCGCCGCCGCCATCATCTTTAAGTGTCCCATAGGAGCAATCGACCGCGTTCCCTTCGCCGGCTTGAACGAGCAATCGAAGACGGCGAGATGATCGTCCTTAATATGCGGCGCGCCTTCGATGGTTCCCGTCGCATCGATGTAACTGACAATCGCATTCGCCTGGTCGTGATCGTAACCAAGCTTGAACAAAGCCGTCGGCACAGTCTGATTGACAATCTTAATCATCCCTCCGCCAACCAGCTTTTTATACTTCACCAGCGCCAAATCCGGCTCCACCCCCGTAGTATCGCAGTCCATCATGAAGCCTATCGTGCCGGTGGGCGCTAATACTGTTACTTGGCTGTTGCGATAGCCAAACTTTTCGCCGTGGGCCAGGGCTTCGTCCCAGGTTGTTTTGCTGGATTCGTAGAGTGTGGTGGGGACGTTGTTTTTGTTGATGTTATTCACGGATGGCGCGGTGCATGCGGATTACGTCGAGGAAGGGTTCGCGGTTGATGTACCAGCCGGGGCAGGCTCCGCCGGGCATGGTCTGTGCCGGGGAGCTCGCTTCGCTCGCTGGACGGACGAAGGCGTCCGTCCCTCCATGGTTCGTTGCTCCGCCGGTCATGCCTAGGCGCGTGGCTACTGTTTCGGTTGCGGGAGTTAGCGGTTGGCATTGTTCGGCGATCTTGCTGGATTGCAGATAGGCTTCGCCGCACATGATGGCGGTGACGCAGGCGGCGTAGTCGCGTCCGGCGTCGGAGTCGTAGGGCAGGCCTGCGGCCATTAACAGTGCGCCCAGGTTTGCGTAGCCTAGGCCGAGGGGGCGGTAGTCATGCGAATTGCGCATGATCATTTCTGTTGGATAGCCGGCGTTGTCGACTAGAATTTCCTGCGCGGTGATTAGGATATCGACGGCGTGGCGATAGGCTTCTACGTCGAACGTGCCGTTAGGCGCGAACTTCAGAAGATTCAAGCTCGCGAGATTGCAGGCGGAATCGTCGAGGAACATGTACTCGCTGCACGGATTACTCGCGTTGATACGCGCGGTATTTTTCGACGTGTGCCAGCGATTTGTTGTGGTGTCGTACTGCATGCCGGGATCGCCGCAGTGCCAGGTAGCTTCGGAAATTTTCTTGAGAAGATCTTTGGCTTTGTAGGTCTTCATCACATTTCCGTCGCCGATTGCTTTGGTGGAGAAATCGGTGTCGCGGAGTACGGCGTACATGAAGTCGTCGGTGACGCGGACGGAGTTGTTCGCGTTCTGGAAGAAGATGGAGGAGTAGGCATCGGAATCGGGATGCGATCCGTCGTAGCCTTGCGCGACCAAAGCGTGAGCTTTGGCTTCTTCTTTTTGTTTGCACTCGATGAACTCGACGATGTCGGGATGATCGACGTTGAGGATGACCATCTTGGCGGCGCGTCGAGTTTTGCCACCGGACTTGATCACTCCGGCGAAGGCGTCGAAACCTTTCATGAAGCTGAGCGGGCCGCTGGCGGTGCCTCCGCCGCTGAGACCTTCGGTCGAGCCGCGCAACGGAGAGAGATTGGTTCCCGTGCCGCTGCCCCACTTGAAGAGCATGCCTTCGGTCTTCGCGAGAGTGAGAATGGAGTCGAGCGAATCTTTCACCGAGTTGATGAAGCAGGCGGAGCATTGCGGTTTGCTGTATCCGGTAATGCCGAACTCGACTTGCTGCGTCTGCGGATTCCAGTGCCAGTTGCGCGCGTCGGAGTTGGGCTCGATGCGGTCGCAGCCAACGTTGAACCAGACGGGCGAGTTGAAGGCGGCATACTGGCGCACGAGGATGTGGACGAGCTCGTCGTGGAAGGTGGCTCCATCTTCGGGAGTTTTGAAATAGCCTTGCGCCAGTCCCCAGTTACGGATGGTTTCGGCGACGCGGGTGACGAGGGCGCGGACTCCGCTTTCGCGCTCGGGGGTGCCGACTTTGCCGTGCAGATATTTGGAGGCGACGATGTTGGTCGCGGTCATGGACCAGTCTTTGGGAACTTCGACGTCTTTTTGTTCGAAGATCACGTTGCCTTGCGCGTCGGTGATCTGAGCGAGGCGGAGATCCCATTCGACTTCGTCGTAGGGAGAGACGCCGGGCTTGGTGAACAGGCGGCGGAAGGACAGGCCGGGGGCGTTCTTCTTGCTGACCGCATTATCGCTTGCGGGCAAAGAGGTTGCGGGGGAGTTAATGGCGGTGGTTTTGAGCTCGGGCATTGCTTTCTCCATTAGTAATTAGATTCTAATTAACAGAGCCCGATTCGGCGTCCCGGGGCGGCGGAGGCGGGAAATGGGCGTTCCCGAACGGGAAATTGTTCGGGGTGAAGCTTGAGTTGTAAAGAGCTTGCGGGGGCTAAAGCCCCAGATCATATTTACGTCTTGCGCGGCGCTGAAGCGCCGCTCTTCCACGGTGCTGCTGGTGCCGGTGGCGCTTCTTACATCCAACCCTCGGGGGCTAAAGCCCTAATTCTTTCTTACGTCTTACGCGGCGCTGAAGCGCCGCTCTTCCACGGTGCTGCTTGCTCGATTGGCACTCGCCACATCTGAACCTCGGGGGCTAAAGCCCACTCAAAATGCAATCTCCAATCGCAGCGCTAAAGCGCTGCGCCACCCAAATCCCGAGCTAAAATCGTGCCGTCCCTACGGGACTTGCTACACCGACGATTCTCTACCCGGCGTTGAAACGCTGGGCTATTGTCGGGCGTCCCTACGGGACTTGTTCCTGCCTTTCCATTTCTACCCGGCACTTCCGTGCCGGGCTATTATCGGTCGCCCCTACGGGGCTGCTGCTTTAACTTTCGGAGCGCTGAACCAGAGCCAAGGTTCCTTGTTTCAGATTTGCTATTTCTACCAAGTCCTGGTTGCCGCGGGCGGCGAAGGCTTCTTCGATCTCGGCCAAACGCGTGAAGTTACGAGCTTCAATCAGGTCCAGGCGCTGCAGCACGGGATCAGCGGCAGAGTCGGCGTGAGTGACGAAAACTGCGGCGATCACGCGGTAGCGGCTAGCCATCAGACTTGATTTCGAGGCGCTTTCGCGGCGGCTCGATTCGATCTGGTCAAGGTTTGAGAGATTCTCCACCAAGGCCCAGGTTCTTGCGTCGTGCATGTTCGGCTCCTGTTGGCGCGGGGGCTAAAGCCCAAATCCTTTTTATACGTCTGACGCGGCGCTGAAGCGCCGCTCTTCCACGGTGTTGCTGGTGCCGGTGATGCTCTTACATCCAACCCTCCGGGGCTAAAGCCCTAATTCTTTCTTACGTCTTACGCGGCGCTGAAGCGCCGCTCTTCCACGGTGCTACTGGTGCCGGTGGCGCTTCTTACATCCAACCCTCAGGGGCTAAAGCCCTAATTCTTTCTTACGTCTTACGCGGCGCTGAAGCGCCGCTCTTCCACGGGGCTACTGGTGCCGGTGACGCTCTTACATCCAACCCTCAGGGGCTAAAGCCCCAATTCTTTCTTACGTCTGACGCGGCGCTGAAGCGCCGCTCTTCCACGGTGCCGCAGGCACTCGTGGCGCTTTGCAAAATCCTTCGGTCAAAAGCCGGAGGGGAGAGGTTGAGGACAGTGGAGATTCTTGCTGGCTCCGGAATCGGGGATGACGTGCGCGAGCGAGTTGTGCGTGCTCAGAGAGGCAGAGCTTGCGGCCGCGCCGGCCGTGGTCAGCTCCACCGAGGAAGCGAAAGCGGCGGGAAGGCCGCTGGCTTTTTCGGCGGAGGAGAGCATCCATTGATTCAAGGCGCTGCAAATACTGCGGCGCTGGTCCTGGTCTTCGATAACGACGAAGCGCAGGAAACATTTCCCGGAGGAAAGACGAGCGCGCATGGGATTGATGAGGGTAAACATGCGATCGAGGGTGAAGGCCATATCGTCGTCTTCGGAGAATTGGAGGACGGCGAGCATGCGGCGGCCGGGTACTTCGGCGGCTGAAGCGGCATCTGTTTGTGGAGCTGAATCGAAGCGCTGAGGGGCTGCGCCAACCAAAGGCAGGCTGGCGGGGAGGGGGGCTGAGCTGCGCTCGGGCGGACAGCCGAGGGCGGCTGTCCCTAGATGAATATTTTGGGAGGCTTGGGCGGCAGTCGCGGGCGAGGGCGCCCGCGCCACACTTGCACCTACCTCTTCGGCGATGGCGAAGATGCCGGGTTTGCTGGGGACGACGAGGAGGCTGTGAGTGGAGTCGCAACGGAACCAGCGTGACCATTGCAGGCGGCGCGGGTCGATGGGGCGATCGAAGCCATGCCGGGCCAATGAATCGGTAACGAGGCGGGTTAGGGTTTCCATTTGGGCTCCTAAGGAACTGGCTTTTGTCTTTCGGGCTGGTCAAAAGGCTGGTGCCACCTGCCAGCTCGAAAGACGACTGTTGTTGACTGAGTTTGGCGTCCACCGGGGGAGGATCGGGGGACGGCCACCGCAGCTTTTTCGGTTCGCCTTCTCGACGTGGAAGGCCTTTGTTTGTTTATGTTTACGGGATGGAGCCGGGTCACCTCTGGCCCGGCTCCGAACCCGTCCTGACTACTCTCTTCGCTTTGCTTAGGCGAATCTCGCCCCGTTCCCGCGAGGCGAATTCAAAGCCTATGGGATTGCAAAGTTACTCCCGCTTATTGTAGCTGTCAAGAGGGAAACACTACATGTTGTATCTGCAGCAATGACGGGCTTGGTGCTGCGGTCGCTGACGGATTTTCCACAAGCGGAATTCATCTGGGGTTCATAAAAGTGGAAAAGGGGTTGAATAAGGTTATTTTGGGGTTAACGATTGGAGAGCGAGGCGGGCTGAAGCCCGAATCATTTTTTTGCGAGATTACGCGGCGCTGAAGCGCCGCTCTTCCACGGTGGCGCCCGCTTTGTGGAGTTTTGCCTTTGGAAGCGGGATCGAGTTCGGCCGAGAAAACAGCAGGTTCCTCCACTGCGCATTCCCTTCCTTGCGGAAGGGAATGCTCCGGTCGGAATGACAGGGTTTTTTGAGCGGAATGACACGGTTGCTGAGCGGAATGACGGGGTTTTTGAGCGGAATGGCAAGGCTTCGTGAATGACATGGTTTTTTTGGCGTTCGGAACTTTTCGTCGGTGTTTGCAAACTCTTACAAGGAGCGGAAGCCGGGAAACTGGTTGCGGCGGTTGCGTTCGGGTTGGGGAAGTTTGCGAGATGGAAGTGGAATGTTGGTGGAATCCTGGTAACCGGAAGACTCCTGCCGCGGCGAGTTCTCTAAGAAGATGGCGGTATCGACCTGCTCGGGAACTTCGGCGGCCAGTAAGGGAACGTAAATGTCCTCGAAGATTTGCCGGGGCGCGATGCGCAGTACACCGTCGGAGGATTCGACGAGGTAATCGCCCTTGCGGCCGGAGTGCTGACGGCCGAGAGCGTCGGTGAAGGTGAGGCTGGTGGTGAGTAGTTTGGCTTTGACCAGAAAGCGAGTGCGATAGGTAATCCATGGGGTGGTTGCTTTCATGTTTTCTGACCAGCTTGTGCCACGGTGAAACTGCAATGGTGAACGAATTGGGTTCGCGAATGTCGATGCCTGGCGAAAATCTTTATCTCACGCCGTTTCGAGTCTTCGGCCTGAGTTCGATTTCAATTTTTTGTTTGGGGCGAATGAGAATGTACGAGCGAAAAGGCGCGGGGTCAATTCAGTATTTTTGGTGCAGTTGAGGAAAATCCTAGAGAGAGATTCTTGAGAATGAACGAGGATGAGGAAGTCCTTGAGGATGCATCTGCAGGGCGCGTGAAGGGCGGGGTCCGGTGGCATGGCGGCGGAAGAGAAGAAAAAAGTGAGCGAGCGGGAGGGCGGATTGTCCACAGAGCTTGCACAGGAAATGCAGAAAGAGGGTGGAGGGATTCCGATGAGTATCTAGGGTTTTCGCCGGACGGTATAAGGTGCACGGGCCGAGAAGATTTTTCCAGCGAGGGTTTTGCGCGAGGAAAAGTGGTGGACGGAAATGCTGAAGAGTCAGCCAGTTCGAAAAAATTCGAGAACGGAGAGATTGTTGCAACGGGGAATGAGGACAGACGAAAGCAAATTTTTTAGGTGGAGGGGATGCATGATGAAGGATCCGGTTTGCGGGATGAAAATTGATGACAGCAAGGGCGAATTTCAGACTTTGTTTGCAGGCAGGAAATATTTTTTCTGTTCGGATGAGTGCAGAAAGGAATTTGAGGCGGAGCCGGATGCGTATGTGGAGACGGCGGCGGCTTAGAGCGTCCGGGGAATATTCTTGAAATGATAAAAAAGGCCCCGCCTCGCGGCGGGGCTTTCTGCTGGTGATGCGGTTTATAGATTCCGCTCGCTTCGCTTCGCGGGACAGCCGAAGGCGGCTGTCTCCACATGCTAAGTTAGCGGGCCATTGCTGGTTCCTGGACGTGCTTGCCGGTTTTGAAGGCTTCGTAGCGGGCGTTGACTTCGTCCCAGTTGATGACGTTCCACCAGGCGGTGAGATATTCCGGACGGCGGTTGTTGTATTTCAGATAGTAGGCATGCTCCCAGACATCGTTGCCGAAGATGGGGAAGTGACCCACGGAGATTGGGTTGTCCTGATTGGGCGTGGACATGATGTGCAGGTCGTCGCCACCTTTGCTGGCGAGCCAGACCCAGCCGGAGCCGAATTGTTTCGCGCCGGCGTCGTTGAATTTGGCTTGGAAATCTTTGAAGTTGCCGAAGGTCTTGGTGATGGCCTGGGCGATGGGGCCGGTGGGATCGCCGCCGCCTTTGGGCTTCATGATCTTCCAGAACATGGAGTGGTTCACGTGGCCGCCGCCGTTATTGCGAACCGCGGCGCGAATGTCTTCGGGAATGGAGTTCAGATCGCGGATTAATTCTTCCGCGGTTTTCTTGCCGAGTTCGGGATGTTTTTCGATGGCTGCGTTGAGATTTTTGACGTAGGCACCGTGATGCATGTCGTGGTGCAGGGTCATCGTTTGTTTGTCGATGGTGGGTTCCAGGGCCGCGTAGTCGTAGGGCAAAGGCGGTAGTTCGAATGCCATATTTTTCCTCCAGAATTCTTATTGTACTGATGATGGGAGCGGGGGTATAGATTCAGGCGAAGCGCGCTTGCAAGTTGGATGGCGATCCGGGGCGGGTGGTTGCGGGGAATTTCGGGGGCTAAAGCCCGCTGTTTAACGAATCTGTGACGCGGCGCTGAAGCGCCGCTCTTCCACGGTTGCGCAGGCAGCATGGGAAGCACGCAGGAGCGGGAACGGTGGCGGCAGGTTGCATAGGTCCCCATTCGGCTTCGCTCAGGGCAGGCTTTCGCTTCGCTCAGGATGACAGACCAATTTTGACTGAGACCTTTGTGGTGGTGGTGCAAGTTGTATGGGTCGACTTCGCGCAGGGCAGGCTTTCCCTGCGCTAAGGATGACAATTTACTTGTATTGACGACGGTAATTTAGTTGCTTGCGGGGCCGAGGACCTCGCGGACTTTGCGGGAGAGGTTTTGCAGGGTGAAGGGTTTTTGCAGGAAGGCTTTGGGAACGTCGGCGGGGAGTGGACTGGCGACGGCTTCTTCGGCGTGGCCGGAGAGGTAAAGGACTTTTGTGTTGGGGCGAGAGGCGAGCAGTTGTTGCACGAGTTCGTGCCCGCTGAGGCCGGGCATGACGACATCGGTGATCAGCAGATGAATGGACTCGGCGCGGGCGGCGGCGAGGGCGAGGGCGGCGTTGCCATTGCACGCTTCGAGTACATCGTAGCCGCGGGATTCTAAAGTCTCGCGGATTAACTGGCGAACAGATTCTTCGTCTTCGACCAGCAGGATGGTTTCCGATCCGCCGGCGACGGTGGGCGAGACTGGGGCCACGCCGTGCATTTCGGAAGGCTCGTCGACTCGCGGGAAATACATGGTGAAGACAGTGCCACGGCCGAGCTCACTCTGCACGAAAACATAGCCGCCGCTTTGTTTGATAATTCCGTAGACGGTGGAAAGTCCGAGGCCGGTGCCTTTGCCTTTTTCTTTGGTGGTGAAAAAAGGTTCGAAGATGCGGGCCTGGGTTTCGCGGTCCATGCCCTGGCCGGTGTCGCCGACGGAAATCATGACGTAGGGGCCGTGCTTGATGAAAGTATTTTCCGGACGGTAGGAATCATCGAGAGTGACGCTGGCGGTGGTGATGCGAATTTTGCCGCCGTTGGGCATTGCGTCCTTGGCGTTGACCACCAGATTCATGATGACTTGTTCGAGCTGTCCGGCATCGGCGCGCGTGCAACCGATGGAGGCATCGAGATTAGTGGTGAGTTCGATATCCTCGCCAATGAGCGGGCGGAGTAGACGTTCCATGTCTGCAACGATGGCGTTGACATCGACCACCTTGAGCTGCAGAAGTTGTTTGCGGCTGAAGGCGAGAAGCTGACGGGTGAGCGTGGTGGCGCGATCGGAGGCTTGCTGAATGGCTTCGGCCTTAGCGCGCAGAGGATTACCGATCATCAATTGATCGAGCAGAACCTCGGTGTAACCGCTGACCACGGTGAGCAGATTATTGAAATCGTGAGCGATGCCTCCGGCAAGGCGGCCGACAGCTTCCATTTTCTGCGACTGACGGAACTGGTCTTCGAGGACGCGGCGTTCGGTAATGTCTTCGGCGATGGCCTCGAGAACGTCGGCAGGCTCAATTTCACTGGCGACGGCGCGACCGCTGATGCGAACCGTAATGGCGGCGCCATCTTTTCGTTTCCAGCGAACCTCGAATCCATCGACGCGTCCGGTGCGCTGGAATTCATCGACCAGTCGGCTGTATTCACCGGCGTCAAGGAAAACATTTTTTTGCGGATCGAGTGCCAGCACTTCGAGAGCGGAACTGTAACCCAGCATTCCGATGAGCGCGGGATTGACATCGAGAAACTGGCCTTGCAGGCTGGACCGGTAAATTCCGTAGACGGCGGTCTGCACCAGCGAGCGATAGCGAACTTCAGAGCGGCGCAGGGATTGTTCGTTACGCTTGTGATCGATAGCAGCGCCCAACTGGCGCGAGATTAAAGCAAGGACATCTTTGTCGCGTTCGCGCAGAGTTGATTTTTCGGAGTAGCTTTTCAGAACGATGGCGCCGAACACATGATGGTTGGCTTTTAGCGGCACGCCCAGCCATTGCCTTGGCGGCGCACCTGCGAGTGCAATATCGCCGCGCTGCTGGAGTTTTTGCGCCTGCTTTGCAGTGCACAGCAGCGGCTCGCCGGTGCGCAGAATGTATTCGACCAGTCCGCGCGCGGCGGGTGCGGGAGCCGGAGCGGATTCCTGCTCATCAACGAAATAAGGGAAAGCTGAGCAGCTGTGACTCGGGATCGTGAATGGCGATGGAGAAATTGCGGGCCGGCATGAGTTCATCGACGATGCCGTGGATGGCGGCAAAGAACTGCTGCAGGTCCTGAGTGGAGCAGGCTTTTTCCGCGGCACTGTAGAGAGCAGAGTTGAGAGCTTCAGCACGCTTGCGATCGGAAATGTCGCGGTAGACGAAGTAAAAGCCAGCGCTGCGCCCGTTGACCAGCAAGGGAGCGGTGGAAACGGAAACATCGAGCAAAGTTCCATCGCGGTGACGGCGCTGAGTTTCGAGGCTAATCTGTTCGCCGCGCTCCAGGCATTGCGAGATCCAGTGAAATTCGGGAGCACGCTCGGGAGGAAGAATCAGCGAGTCGACGCGCTGCGACAGGATTTGATCGGCGGAGTAGCCGAACAAGCGCTGAAATTCGCGATTCACACACTGCGCGCGGAAAGAAGCGTCGACCACGAGAAGAGCGTCGGGTGAGTTTTCAAAAAGTTGTTCGAGGAACTGGCGGCGAAGGTCGAGAGAAGCTGGGGCGTCAGGCGTGCTGGGGTTCGGCTGCAACGAATTCCAGGCGAGCGCGGCTTGCTGAACGGCGGCTGATACGCCGGGCGGAATGAACTGGGGTGAGGCTCCGCTCTCGAGTGCCTGGCGCAAATTTTTGGCGCGCAGAATATCCTTCGACTGCGCCGGCCGGGTGACACGACCACCCATTGGAGGCTCCCCCCTCTGAAGCCCAACAAACTGCATAGTAGAACGCGACGTGTGTACCTGAAAGTTACTGACGTAATTGGAAGAAGAAGGAGAAGCAGCCATCGCTTAAAGCGCCGAGCAGATCGTTGTTTCCTCAGGGTTGAAGCCCTCCTCTTTAACGGCGATCGCGGCATGGCTGAAGCCGTGCCCTTCCCAAAGCGATCGACGAAAGAGTGGGGCGGATCAAAGAAGGGCTGGAATTAAACGGCGCCGCCGCGGGTGGCGAGCATTTCGCAAACGCGGCGGATGGTTTCGCGCTGAGATTCGCTGAGAGTGAGAAATTCGAAGCCGTAGCGCAGGCCCTGGCGATAGCGAACGATGGCGCGGACTTTCAGAGGATAGGGACTGAGGGGCAGAGGGATATCGAGAGAAACAATTTCGCCGGTTTCCAGTTCGCCGGTGAGCGTAGCGCCGATGCCATCCTGACCCATTTCGGTGGAGCGTCCCCAGCAGGTGCGGAATTCGCCACCCTGAAACATGCGAACCTGCAGACGGGCGTCGATGGTGAAGCGGGGATAACGGCGAACGTAAGCCGGGGCGGGCGGCGCGGGAACGCGTTTCTTGCCGGGAGCTGCCATAGTTAGATCTGCCGTCCGCGTGGCTCAGGGGCTAAAGCCCGGAGCAATTTAGCGGTTAACGCGGCGCTGAAGCGCCGCTCTTCCACGTTACTGCATACTTCTCGGGTTACTACGCACATCGTTGTCACTGGGTGATTCTCGGGTTGCTACGCACATCCTTGTCACTGGGTGATTCTCGGAGTGGTCGGTATTCGTGCAAATTCGTCAATGCGCGGCTAATTGCCGTGGAGCAGGTAACCGGGTTCGAGTGGAAGTTTGCCGCCGATTTTCACGATGGCGACGCTGCTGTTGATGGAATAAACATCGACCACGCCGATGGCGCCGGGAGTGGAGGCCACTTTGTTGAGCAATTCATCGTCGGAAGTGGCGACCAGAATGGCGGGATGCGCAGGGCGCCCGCGATTGGAGGTCACGATGAGGCTGTTGAGTTCATTCTCCGACATGCCATAAAGCTTTTCCAGAATGACCTTCATTTCGGGTGCGGAGGGCGAGCGCATCACAAACGTGACGGGCTTGCCATTGGGCCAGTGCGAGGTCTGCGCTTTGCAGAGCCGGACCAGGTCAGTGACGGTAAGAGCGCCCACAGCATTGGACTTATTGGAGACCAGAGCGATATCGCGGGCCGCCGCCAGCGAAGCGCCGATCATGATGAAAACGCAAACACGTAGAAAGCGATGGCAGAACACTCTTGGTCTCCCGCGAAAACATGGAACTTAGAGAGATTGTGCTTGAAGAGGGGTCACGGGATAAAGGTAACGAAGGTCACAAGGGCGACGGGCGGGGCGGGCCATGCAGGCGGGAAATTATAAAAAAGGGCGCGGCTGGTGAGCCGCGCCCTATTGCTTTGGCAGGATGGTGGTTATTTGGTTTTCTTCTTCGAGGCGGCGTGAGGCACGATCAGCGGCCGCACTACGAACATGTGCGAGCGGGCGATTGCGGCGCCGGAGGCAGAAGGACTCTGCAGCACAAATACTCCGGTAGCGACCTGGCCGCTGTCTGATTCGATGAAGGGGAACGTGGTGCCATCGACGGCGTAGGCGGTGAGGGTGAATCCGCCCTCCAAGGTGCCCGAATTGCCGTTGCTGCTCACGGCCGTGGCTGCGACCCCGAAGCGGCCGTTGGAATCTATGGCGCCGTAGGTGCCGCTGGTGAGTGGGATCCCGAGTGTCGCGCTTCCGCTAGGATCGTAGTTCTCGTCGATGATGCCGGTGAGATTTCCTCCGCTAGCGGTGGTGAATTCTGCGATGTCGTCCACCTCGACGGCTCCGTTGCCGATTCCGGTGAGATTTACACCTGAGAGATTCATACCGTAGCCCTGCGAGGCGGCGAGCGTGGCGCCCGCGGTCTGGGTATAGGCGGCACCGAAGGTAATGCCGGTGGCGTCAGTCTCTAACAGAAGCAAACCTCCGCTGGAGGGATAAGCGGCATAGCTTGTGCCTCCGACGAATGTAGCGAAACTTCCCAGCGTGTAGCGACCGGTGCCACCTGCGGCGTAGGCGGCGGTAAAAGGCACGGGCGCCGTCTGCGAGGAGAGGTTAGTTCCGTTGACGTTATAGTCCTCGGTGCCAGTGATCGCGCCGGTGGCGGCGGGGGACATGAATCCTCCGGCCGCGTAAAGTTGCCCGGACGATAAGCCATTCATAGTGAAGGCCAGCGTCCCGGTTGGGAAGGCGGCGCTGGTTTGAGAGAACGCATCTCCGGATAAGGTCGCAGTAGTATCCATCTCAATAAGCTTGAGGTGAGTAGCGTCAATCGCGACGGCGTCGAACGTGCCGTTTAGCACCGAGTTTCCATTGTTGTCGATGCTTAGCGTAGTGGCGGGTGATGCGGATGGTCCCAGGACCAGCGAACCCGTCAGTGCTGAATTGGCATAGGGCAGAAGGCCGCCCTCGTTCAAGTCGTCAAGCCCGGCGATGGTTGTGCCGCTGACGGTGAAGTTACCGACCGTGGCCCAAGAACTGCCGGTGGGGGTGGCTCCGGAAAGGCTGAATGCGTAGGTACCGCTTGGCGTTGTATTCGCGGCTTGCAGATCGAGAGTTCCGCTGCCGCTGCCGAAGCTATCGAACTCAGTGATGAGTCCGTGAGAACTATCGGTGAGGACGAAATCAAAGGTAAGGTTGGGAAATGTTTGGCCGGGGGTGCCACTGGTGATGTTGGTTGCGATGACGGCTTGGCCGCGGCCATCTGCAGTGACGCTGTAGGTGCTCCCGCTGGTGATCGATACCCCGGCTGCCGGGGAACTGAAAACGGCGCTATCGTTGATGTCAAACGTGCCGGCGGTGATGCTGCCTTTGCCGTTGCCGCCGCTGCCGTTGGCCGTGAAGGTGCCGACCATCGCATAGGGGGCTCCATTAGCGTCGGTACCGGAGACGGAGAAAACGTAGGTCCCGTTTAAGTTGCTATTGCTGAATGCTCCGCTGGGCGGGGCCACCGGTGTGGCGATGCTGGTGCCGCTGCCGCCACAGGCGGCCAGGAACAAAAGAGTGGAGAGCGCGACGAGCAGAACGATACCGTTGCGGACTGACATAATTCCCCCTGGGAAAAAATCGGGCGTGAGACTGGCGATATTTAGTTTTGAGGTTAGCACAAACGAATTCAGTTGCTTCAACCCGAACCAGCGGAATAAGTAGCGCGAGTGGAAAATAAAATTTTGGGCAAGTGGAAGTTATACATATCTTTACATTCCCGGGGTGGAACGTGGCGGCGAGCTTTCCGCATCCAAGTGTATTCCACGATTTATTGCTTTGGATGCGCCGGAATTATGGGGTGGGGCTGTGAATTCCGGTAGCATGGTTGAAGGCGGTTGGCGGCAGCGCTGTACGATGAAGCAGTTGAGGCGCAAGCAAGTTGCAGAGGTCCCCTTCGGCTGGGCTCAGGGCAGGCTTTCGCTTCGCTCAGGATGACAATTTAGTTGGGGTGATAGAGATTGGGGAAGTCCAGAATGGCAAAGCTCGGGCGCGGCGCCGTTTTCATGCTGATGGTGTGGCTTTGCGTGGGGAGTCGGGAGCCGGCGTTCGGGCAGGATAATCCGCCGGCGGCGTCTGCGACCGCGCAGAGCGATGCCGAAACCGGGAAAGCTGCGGATCAAGGATTGGTGATTGAGCCGGAAGAGTTGCCGCAGACCTATCCGCACGGAGACTATCATGTGCAATTTCAGGCGCGGGGAAATTACGTGCCGGTGCTGCAGTGGAAAGTGCAGAGCGGGAGTTTGCCGCCGGGGATTAAGCTTGAGGAGAATGGGCTGCTGCACGGGTCGGCGGAGCGCGCAGGGGAATTTCAGTTTGCGGTGTCGGTAAGAGATGGCGGGCAGCCGCGGCAGGCGGTGCAGCGCGGATATGTCATCAAGGTAGTGGATGCGATCACGGTGGCATGGAAAAATCCGCCACGCGTAACGGGAAGCAGAATTGGAGGGAGTGTGGAGGTTTCGAACGCGGCGGCGGATGACATCGATTTGACGTTTGATGTGAAGGCGGTGGCCGAGAACGGGCGGGCGACGGAGATTGGATATCAGCACTTCCCGCTGAAGCGAGGCACGATCGGGATGATATTGCCCTTTGGCGAGAATTTGCCGCACGGAGCTTATACGGTGAACGTGACGGTGGTCGGCGAAGTGGCGAGGAGAAATGCAATCTACCGGGAGATGCTGCAGACTCCAGCGCCGCTGCAAGTCACGGTGGGACCGTAATCGGCTTTCGGCCTTGGGTGAATGCAAGTACGATGGTCATGTTGACTTGGATTTGTGGTTTCTGAAAAACTGAAGTGCGTTTGTCTTAACTATTAATGGAACTGCTGCTGAATCTCGTGTGGCTGCTGCTGGCGCTGCCGGCTTACTGGCTGTGGCGGCGCGGTGCGGGAGTACGCGCGGCGCGCCGGCTTACCGCTTTGCAGTTTCTGCTGGCGCTGGGTTGCGCGCTGGTGCTGCTTTTCCCGGTGATCTCGGCTACGGACGATCTGCACGCCATGCGCGCCGAGATGGAAGAATCCGCCACCAGCAAGCGGGCGGTGCGGCAGGCCGGAAGCGAAAAGCATGCAGCCTGGGTGAACCGGCTGCAAGGGCCACCGGCACTGCTGGCGAATATGAATTGGCTGCCCGCTCCACAAGCCGGGCCGCTCGAAGTTTCTGTTTTACATTTGGCGCCGCTAGCAAAGGCTTGCAGTGGGCATGCCGGGCGCGCGCCGCCTGATTCCCTCCTCGGGTAGTTCGCCGAATCATCCTTTAATCATCGTTTGCTGGTGCGCTGCCGTGAAGCAGCAATTTCCGCAGCGGGCGTTTCTCATCTTTAGGAGATCCTTACGGAGTAGGTGATATTCCTAAAGCCGTGCGTTGCAGAGCGATGGTGCTTTTGGATTCCTAGACTAGAGCGCCTGAATGCGGGTTGTTTGCAGGCAGCATCGTTCGGGCCCGGAAAAACTTGATGCGGCGTAGGGAGCGACCACGGGGGCTAAAGCCCAATCGGTCCGGACGCTTTTACACGGCGCTGAAGCGCCGCTCTTCCACGGTATTACCTGCGGTCGTGATGTCGCCGGGGGTCGCGGCATTGGCGTCGGCGGAGGGATTGAATGGAATTATTGGCACGAGGAAAACTGCGGCGAGGTTGTAGCGTGCTGGTTGCGCTGGGTGCTATGGCAAGTATGGCCGTGGCGCAGGCGGCGCCTGCGGCGAGCCAATCCGCTCCGCAGGGCGCCCCACAGGCGTGGACGTGGGAGCAGGTGAAGGAGCGACTGGAGCTGAATAATCCCACATTGCTGGCGGGGAAACTAAATATCAGCGAACTGCAGGCGGATGAGATCACGGCGCATCTGCGGCCGAATCCGAACCTGGGACTGCTCTCGGACCAGATTGATCCTTTCAACGTGGGAGTGGGGCACGGGCCGTTTGCCTATCTGCTGCCTTCGGCGACGGTGAGTTATTTGATCGAGCGCAGAAATAAACGCGGGCTGCGCACGGAGAGCGCGAAAAAGGAAACAGCGATTGGAATTTCGCAACAGGACGATCTCGAGCGCGGGCTGTTGTTCAACCTGCGCAACGCGTTTGTGCAGACGCTGCAGGCCAAGGCGGTGCTGCAGGTTTCGAAAGACAATCTGGATTACTACGACCACGTTTTGAAGATCAGCAGCGACCGCTATCAGGCGGGCGATATTGCGCAGATCGATCTCGATCGATTGCAGTTGCAGCGAGTGCAGTATGAATCTGACGTGCAGACCGCGATTGTGAATTTGCGCACGGCGAAGATCCAGATGCTGATGCTGCTGAACGACCGCACTCCGGTGGACCAGTTCGACCTGGTGGGCGTGTTCGATTCCGGTGATCAGATCGACGCGTTGGATACTTACCGGCAAATCGCGCTGGATAACCGTCCGGACTTGAAGGCGGCGGTACAGACGGTGGACAAGGCGCAGACTGACTACAAACTGGCGGTGGCGAACGGATCGACGGATCCGACGGTTAGTTTCGACGTGGGGAGGAATCCGCCGATTGATCTTTATTTTGGCGTAGGGGTGGATTTTCCGCTGCGCATTTTCGATCGCAATCAGGGAAACAAACTGCACACCAAGCTGGAGATCACGCGCAGCGAGAGGTTGCGCGATGCGGCACGGGCCCAAGTGTTCAACGATGTGGATTCGGCGTATACCACGCTGGCCAGCAACGTGACGCTGTTGCGGGCCTACAAGGAAAAATATCTGGCGCAGGCGGTGCGGGTGCGGGACACGATTTTATTTTCCTATCAACACGGTGGGGCATCGCTTCTGGATTTTCTGAATGCGGAGAGCGATTACCGCAGCGTGCAACTGAGCTACGTCAACCTGGTGGGTTCCTACCTGACGGCGGCGGCGCAATTGAACCAGGCCGTGGGCAAAGAGGTTCTGCAATGAAGAGTGGATGGATGTTGTGCGGATGGGTTGAGCAGATGAAATCTTGGCTGCCGGCAGTTGGGGTGGATTCCGCCTCGCTTCGCTTGGCGGGACGGGCGAAGGCGCCCGTCGCCACATGTGCCGTGGTCGCGCTGGGGTTGCTTTTTGTTGCCGGGTGCAATGAGGGAAAGCCTGATCCGAAGGCGGAGGCGCCGCCTGCGGCGAGCGTTCAGCCGGATATGGACGCGAATAATTTCAAGGTTGATCGTCCGGAATTATTTCCTTTGGTGGCGGCGGTGGCGTACAAGGCGGCGCCGGCTTTGGATGTGACGGGCGTGGTGCAGCCCGATATATCGCGCGCGGTACCGGTGATCTCCCTGGCCGCGGGACGCGTGGTGGAAGTGAAAGCGCGGCTGGGCGATACGGTGAAGAAAGGACAGCTGCTGCTGCGGGTGCAGAGCAACGATGTTTCCGGAGCCTACCAGGGTTATCGCAAAGCGGTGGATGACGAACTGCTGGCGCGATTGAATCTGGAGCGGCAGAAAATTCTTTATGAAAAAGGCGCGGTCGCCAAGAGCGCGCTGGAGCAGGCGGAAGATGTCGCCAGGAATGCGCAAGCGGATCTGGACGCAGCTACGGAACAGTTGAAGATTCTGGGAGTGGATAAAGATCATCCGTCGGGGATTGTGGATATCCGCGCTCCGATCTCCGGCGTGATCACCGACCAGCAGATTACGAATGCTTCGGGGGTGCAGGGGCTAGGATCGCCGAATCCATTCACTATCTCCGATCTTTCTTATGTGTGGATCATTTGTGATGTGTACGAAAACGACCTGGATGCGGTACACGTGGGCGAGTTTGCCGATATTCGGCTGAGCGCGTATCCGAACAAAATTTTCAAGGGACGGATCGATAACATTCTGCCGGTGCTTGATCCTACGATTCGCACCACCAAGGTGCGGATTGAAGTGGCGAATCCCGGATTGATGCACGTGGGCATGTTTGTGACCGCGACTTTTTATGGCAAGCAGGCGGTGACGTATGCGGCGGTGCCGTCGGCTGCAATTTTGCACCTGCATGATCGGGAGTGGGTTTACGCGCCGCTGGGAGGGGGGCACTTCAAACGACTGGAAGTGGTCACGGGAAAAATGCTTCCCAACAATTTGCAAGCGGTGGTTTCAGGAATCAAGCCGGGAGATCAAGTGGTTTCGAATGCTCTGGTCCTGCAAAACACGGTGGAGCAATAGATGATTCGGCGCGTGGTTGATTTTGCTCTGAACAACCGGCTGCTGGTGCTGGCGTTTGCACTGATCCTTTTTGCCGGAGGCATTGTTGCGTTTCGCGATCTTCCGATTGAGGCTTATCCCGACGTGGCGGACAACTACGTTGAGGTGATTACGCAATGGCCGGGAATTTCCGCGGAGCAGATCGAGCAGCAGGTTACGATTCCGCTGGAAATTGTGATGAATGGAATTCCGCACGTGGTGCATCTGCGGTCGTTCTCACTGTTCGGACTTTCGGATTTGAAGTTGATCTTCGATGATGAGTCCGATAACGACTGGAACCGGGAGCGTGTGCTCGAGCGATTGAGCCAGGTCACCTTGCCGCCAAATGTTGTGCCGCAGATGGGAACGGATTGGAGCCCGGTAGGGCAGATTTATTTTTTTACGCTGCATAGCACGAATCCGGCGTATGACCCGATGGAACTGAAATCTCTGGAAGATTGGGTCGTGGAAAAAAGTTTTAAGTCGGTACCGGATGTGGTGGATGTTTCCAGCTTCGGCGGGCCCACGCGCGAGTATCAGGTGCGCGTCGATCCCAACAAGCTGATCGCTTACGGCCTGAGCCTGGCGCAGATCGAGCAGCAACTCACCAACAACAACGCTAACGCGGGCGGAAGTTTTATTCAGGAAGGACTGCAACAGATTAACGTGCGCGCTGTGGGAATGGTTGACCGGTCGCAGGATATTGCGGAGACGGTGATCCTGACCAAGAACGGCACGCCGCTGCGGGTGAAGGACATTGCCGTGGTATCGCAAGGTCCGAAGATTCGGCTGGGACAATTTGCCCGAGCGATTCATCGTGAGGATGGAAAGATTATCGACAACGACGATGTGGTTTCAGGCATCGTGTTGTTGCGCAAAGGCGCACCGGCGGACAACGCGCTGCAAGGGATTCATAAAGAAGTGGAGGAACTGAACGATCATATTCTGCCGCCGGGCGTGAAGGTGGTGCCGTTTATCGATCGCAGCGATCTGGTTCACTTCACCAGCCATACGGTGCTGCACAATCTGACGGAAGGAATGATCCTGGTCTCGATCATTCTATTTTTGTTTCTGGGAAATATTCGCGGCGCGTTGATTGTGGCAGCGACGATTCCGTTTTCTTTATTGTTTGCGTCGATCTGTTTGGATTTACGGCATATTCCGGCAAACCTGTTGTCGCTGGGAGCGCTCGATTTTGGCATGGTGGTGGATGGGGCGGTGGTGATGGTGGAAAACATTGTCCGCCATTTGGGATACAAAAGCGAGGACGGAAAAACTCCCAGTGAAAGAATCAGCGAGGCGTCGCACGAAGTGCAGCGGCCGGTGTTTTATGCCATCGCAATCATTATTACTGCTTATTTGCCGATCTTCACGCTGCAGCGAGTGGAGGGCAGGCTGTTTCATCCCATGGCGTGGACGGTGGCGTTTGCGCTGCTGGGAGCGCTGATTTTTTCGATTGTGATTGCGCCGGTGCTGGCGAGTTTTGCATTCCAGAAAGGAGCACGCGAGTGGCATAACCCGGTGATGGCGTTTGCCATTGACCGGTATCGAGTTGCAGTCAGGTGGGCGATTCGTCATCGCGCGGTCACGATTGGCGTGGTCTTGATCATGGTAGGGGTGGGAAATTATCTCGCCTTCAGCGGGGCCATCGGTTCGGAATTCCTGCCGCATCTGGATGAAGGCGCGCTGTGGGTGCGGGGCACGCTCGCCCCGAGCACCGGTCCGGACGAGGGCATACGAGTGGCGAACCAGGCGCGGATCATTCTTTGTTCGTTTCCTGAAGTTCCGCAATGTACCAGCCAGGTGGGGCGGCCGGATGACGGAACTGATACCACGGGATTTTTCAATACTGAATTTTTCGTGGACCTGAAGCAGAAAGAAAATTGGCGGCCGGTGTTTCATGAGAATAAAGACGAATTAATTGCCGCCATGCAACGCGAACTGGATAAGATCCCGGGCGTGACGTGGGGATTCTCGCAGCCGATTGAAGACAACATGGAAGAGGCGGTGAGCGGAGTTAAGGGCGCGCTGGCGACGAAGATTTATGGCGACGATTTGAAAGTGCTGGAGGCCAAGAGCGACGAGGTGGCGAACGTGATGCGCGGGATCCGGGGGATTGAGGATCTCGGCGTCTTCCGCGTGCTGGGGCAGCCGAATTTGAATGTGACGGTGGACCGGGCGGCGTGCGCGCGTTATCAGATCAACGTCTCTGATGTGCAGGATGCGATCCAGACGGCGGTGGGCGGGAACGCGCTGACCCAGGTGCTGAAGGGCGAGGCGCGGTACGATCTGACGCTGCGCTATTTGCCACAGTACAGAAGTACGGAAGATGCGATTGAGAATATTCGATTGCTGTCGCCGACGGGAGAGCGGGTATCGCTGGCGCAGTTGTGCAAGATCAGCGTGACCGATGGCGCTTCCGAGGTTTATCGCGAAGGCAACCGGCGTTATGTTGCGATTAAGTACAGCGTGCGCGGCCGCGACCTGGGCAGCACGGTGGAAGAGGCAATCAAGAAAGTGGACGAACAGGTCAAACTGCCCAGCGGCTATAGCCTGAAATGGGAGGGCGAATATGCCAGCCAGAAGAGGGCCAACGCGCGGCTGCTGATCGTGTTGCCGATCACCATTCTCATCATCTTTATTCTTCTTTATACGATGTTCAAGTCATTCAAGTGGGCGTTGCTGATTATGGTGAACGTGGCGATTGCGCCGATCGGCGGACTGCTGGCTCTTTGGTTCACGGGAACGAATTTCAGCGTATCTTCCGGCGTGGGATTTCTGGCGCTGTTCGGTGTGTCGGTGCAGACGGGAGTGATCATGCTGGAATACATCAACCAGCTACGGGCGCGGCGATTCACGGTGGAGGACGCGGCGGTGGAAGGAGCGGTGTTGAGGCTGCGTCCGATTATGATGACGATGCTGGTGGCGACGTTGGGATTGCTGCCGGCGGCTTTGTCGCACGCGATTGGTTCGGATTCGCAGCGGCCGTTTGCGATCGTGATTGTGGGAGGTTTGATCGCGGCTTTGATTATGAGCGTCTTCTTGTTGCCGACGCTTTATGTTTGGGTGGCGCGGGAACGGGATGTGCTGCCGATGAGCGAGGAAAGTTTTGAGGTGGGGGAGCACGTGGACTAAGGAGCGCGGCAACGGGTTCGCGGTCGCGGTTCGATCTCAGTTCTCAGTCTCAGTTCTCATGTTCGTCTGCAGGTTCAGCGGGTGTCCGCTTGTTCTGAACGCGTATACTTTCATTTCTGAACCGGCATGGCTGAATCCGACAAAAGCGTGGAAGATGTTTTGGCGCGGCAGGCGCTGGAGATCGAAAGATTGACGGATGCGCTGGGCTTGCTGGGCGTCAACCCATGTTGGTGGTGCAAGAAGTTTTATCGACGCGATCCTGGCGCATTATTCGATGCTGGGGGAAAGCTGATTTGCTACGGCTGCATTCGTGAGTGGTGGCCGCAGTGCTGCACGGAGCTCAGCACCAAAGACCGCGACAACCTCGAAGGCAAGCTGGTGTTCTGGCTGCGAGACTACCATCACGCAGAAACGTTCAAGGATCCCGCCAAGCTGCCGGAGAGCTCCCAGCAGGAGCTGTGTATTATCGCCAACTGCGTGGAATGCAAGGGAGCGGGAAAATCGCTGGGGCAGGATAGCTGTCGTTTCTGCGAAGGGCGCGGGACGGTGTGGGTGATAGTTTTGCGCAAGAAGGGCTAGTGGTTTTTCTGGCTTTCGCTGGCTTGGTTTTCGCTGCTCTGGTTTTCTCGTTACTGTGGTTTCTCGTTGGCGAAATCTGAAACAAAAAGGGGCTGAAGGCGACAGTCCCCGCCTCGAAGGCCGCCGCCTTTTAAGAGAGGCGGCCCTCCGGCGCCGTCCACGAGATCGCCACAAATGCGAAGGGACATTATTCAACCGGCCACTGATGGGTGGCGGCCCAGGTCTTGATTCCGAGAGGCCGAGCCATCGGAATAAACCCTTGTGGTTGCAATGGAAGATGGTGAGCGCGGTAGGAATCGAACCTACAACCTACTGATTAAGAGTCAGTTGCTCTGCCAATTGAGCTACGCGCCCACGGTGGAGAAACTTATGGTGGGACAATTGGTGATTGTAGCATTTTTGGCGGTCAGGATGAGCGTTGCGCCGAACTGCCTTTGAACAACCTTTACACAAAACCGCGGCGGAAATTTGCACTGTGGTCTGCACGAACGGCAGGAGACGAACACGCATGCGTTTCGCAACCGTTGGGAAGATCGGGGAAAACGAAACCAGACTTGCAGAAGCGAATGAGTCCTCAGGCGGTGCCCGATGTGGAACGCGAGTGCGCGGTCTAGGACCGCTGGCGAACTTCCGCAGCCAGGCCGCGCGACGCTTCGCTGGCCGCCGGGCGACGCTGTGGCAAGGGCTCGGAGCCCATCGCGGAGCGCCTTTCTACGGTGCCAATCACGGGAGCATCATCCAATCCGTCGGCGTAGGCCATCGAGACAAATCTCTGCTCGGAGCATAAGCGGTCCACCAGACGCTGCTGCCAGGAGCTCAGGACCGCGTGAGGAAGAATCGGAAAGTGGCGAAACATCCAAATAAAATAAGCTCGCTGGAGAAAAGAAGGCATTACGTATCGCGGCCCGATGGGAGTTTGCACTTGCACCACACCGTCCGCCAGTTTATCAATCCACATAACTGGGCCACCTGAGTCCTGAGTTTGGCCAGAGCAATTCTTGGGCCGCCATTATGGCACCAAGGGCGGAGCCAAGCAAAGGATTTTATCAATAAAACTTTCAATGCGCGAGCGTCGGAATTCCGGGTAGAAGAGGTTAGCTCGAGATGGGAATCTCCGGCAGGATGTCCATGCGCTGGATTTCTGCCGCTACGCCAAAATCTTTGCCCGGACCTTGCTCCACCCGCAACACGCGGGCATGGCAGCAAACCCAGCACTTCTCCCCGGACGTGAGTTCCGGGGGGAGGATGAGGACCAATTCCACATCCGAGCCCTCTACCATGCGTGACGCGCTATAGAGGAAGACGCCATTGGTGCTAACGTCGCGAGTCTGGGCTGCGAGTTCCCCGCTCTCTGCTGCACTTTTAACACGTACGGGCAGACGCGCAGCGATTCGCTTGCGGGAGCGGCGATCGACCTTGGAAGTATTCTCAGAACTCATTCCCAGAAACCAATCTTAGAAAACACTCATTTGCGATTGCTAATTTTTCCCCAGCAATCAAAACTTAACGCCAGCGGAAAGCTTTTTGCTTTCCGCTGGCGTTCGTCAGTATAGAACAAATTTGCCGAGCTGATTAATTTATGCCTAGATTTCTGGCCGGCGCAGGCGCGCCGCGGGAACTACGAGCGCTTGTTCCATGGTCGGAACATTGGTGCCTCGTAGTTTCGACTCAGCCTCCGCCAGTTTGTCGGTTTGATTGGTCTGGTAGTAGGCCTGCACCAGCAGTTCCATGGTGAAGGGATTGTCCTGATCTTCTTCCAGATGGGCGATGGCCTCGTCGAATTTTTTCTGGTCCATCAGCAGCGTTCCGGCAGCGCCGTTGTAGGAGCTTTGAATCACGCGATTGCGGCTGCCCGAGGCCATTGCCTCCAGTTGCTGGAGAGACTTGTCAGCCAGTGCCGAATTTCCTGCATGGGCGGCGCGTACGGTGCGGTTGCGCAGAATGCGCGACATTTCCTCATCCTTGTCGGATTTGGCAACTGCGCTGCGGTGTCCCAGGGCATCTTCGGCGTTCTGCAGATATTTCAATGAGATGTTGTCGTCGGTTTGATACTCGGCTAAATGCCGATAGGCCTGAGCTTCTTGCAGGTCCTGCTCCTTGGCGTGAGCGGTTTCGGCAACTTCCAGGAAAAGCTTGTCAGCATCGGCAAACTTTCCGTCGCGTACCCAGGTCATCGCCTTCTGCATGGTGTAGTTGAGCCGGTCTGCTTCGTTGTGGGCAAAACGAATGGCCTTGTCATATTCGATCCGTGCCTGCTCCTGATTTCCCATCAAAGCATACGTGTCTCCCAATCCAACCTGGGACGTAACGAAATCAGGATCGATCTTCAATGCGGCGCGATAGTGTTGCAGTGATCCTTCAAAATTTCCCGACATGCGCAGCAGTTCGCCGTAAGAATCCTGCGGATTCGGCTCCTTGGGCAGCAGTGCGACGTAGCGATCCATGGCGGCAAACGCCTTGGCGAATTCGCGGTTGCGTGCGTCGACGTAGGCCAAGTCGTTCAGCGCGGGAGGAAAATTCTTATCGAGCGCCAACGCCTTCTCCAGAAAGCGCTGCGACTGGTCGTCGCCATTTTCTCCCATCAGCCAGTTAGCCGCGAGATAAAACAGATGCTTGTCTTTGGGATACATCTCCAGCATGTCGTTCATGGCGGAGATTCCGCCGATGTAGTCGCCTTCCTGCACTTTGACGATCCAGGCAATCATCAGCTGCTCACCTGGGGTGAGCTTGGGCGCGAGCGCCTTGGCTTTTTCGCGGGCGGCGCTGACTTCCTTGGGATCGGTACTGTTGAAGGCGATCCAGGCCCAGGCGACGGCCAGATTGGGATCTTCTTTTACGGCTGCGCGCCAGTCATCGTTGCAGCGCTCGAGGTAAAGATTTTCATAATCTTCCATGCCTTTTTGGTAGAGCGCGCGAGCTTGTGCCGACGAAGTGGTGACGGGCAGCGATCTCGCAGCCGACTGCTTCAGGTGATGGGCATAAACCGGCGCGGAAAAGCACACGCCAAGGACGAGAACAGCGCAGATGGAGCGACGCATTCAATTCTCCGAAACAGACGCTTTGGGGGAGAGAATATGAGAGCAGCGTAACATCGGGGTAACCATGTCCCTAGTGACGGAAGGCGTACGACGAGGGTGCGGAGAAAGAGAAGAAGACATTAGGTTCTCGATACGAGGCAAATAATCAAGTAGCCTGTCGATGAGCAAACGCGATTTATTGACAACTGAGCCTTCCTGACATAGCCAATTTTCAGCACTTTCATTGACTTGCCGCATTTCAGACCCTAAGATTTGAGCCCAATGATCGGTCAGACCATCTCCCATTACCACATCGTCGAGAAGCTGGGCGGCGGGGGGATGGGTGTCGTCTACAAAGCCGAAGATATCAAGCTGCATCGCTTCGTTGCCCTGAAATTCCTGCCCGATGAAGTAGCCAAGGATGCGCAAGCTCTTGCCCGCTTCCAACGCGAAGCACAAGCCGCGTCTGCCCTGAACCACCCCAACATCTGCATGGTCTTTGAGATTGACGAGCGTGAAGGTCGGCACTTCATCGTCATGGAGTATCTCGACGGCATGACGCTCAAGCATCGCATCGCCGGGCGTCCGCTGGAAATGGAATTGATTCTCGCGCTCGCCATCGAAATTGCGGATGCCCTCGATGCCGCGCATGCCGAAGGCATCGTCCACCGCGACATCAAGCCCGCGAATATTTTCGTTACCAAGCGTGGTCACGCCAAGATTCTCGATTTCGGGCTGGCCAAGGTGACGCCCACCGCGTCCTCTTCGAGTCAGATCGCCGCCAACACCCCTACGGTTGACGAACAACACCTGACCAGCCCTGGCGCCATGCTAGGAACAGTCGCCTACATGTCACCCGAACAGGTCAAGGGCAAAGAGCTCGACGCCCGTACTGACCTGTTTTCGTTCGGGGCGGTGCTTTACGAGATGGCGACTGGGGTCCTGCCGTTTCACGGCGAAACTTCAGGTCTGATCTTCAAGGCCATTCTTGATTCTGATCCGCCGGCGGCGATCCGCTTCAATCGCGAGATTCCTTCCAAGCTGGAAGACATTATCAACCGCGCGTTGGAGAAGGACAGAAACCTCCGGTATCAGCACGCTTCCGAGATGCGAGCCGAACTGCAACGGCTGAAGCGGGACACGGAAACGGGGCGCATGCCCGCCGCCAGTTCGGGATCAGTATCCGCGGTACGGAAAAGCGCAACACACGCGGCGAAGACAGGTCTCTGGAAAATTGTGGTTCCCTCGGTCGTGGTGGTAGTCGCACTGGTCGCTGCCGGGCTTTACTACCGCTCCCATCGCGCCGAGCCGCTGACCGATAAGGACACCATTGTTCTCGCCGACTTCGCCAACAGCACGGGCGACCCGGTTTTCGACGACACGCTGAAAACGGCACTCAACGTTTCTCTGAACCAGTCGCCGTTTCTGAATGTGCTTTCCGAGAACAAGGTCGCCGCGACCTTGAAGCTGATGGCACGCCCGGTGGATACGAAACTTACGCCCGACATCATCCGCGAACTTTGCCTGCGGGCGGGCAGCAAGGCGTACATTGCAGGAGCGATTGCCAGTCTGGGGAGCGAATACGTGCTCGGATTGAAAGCGGTGAATTGCCGTAGTGGAGATCCGCTGGCACAGGAGCAGGTTACGATACCGGAGAAGGAGAAGGTAGTGGACGCGCTGGGCGGGGCTGCATCCAAGCTGCGCGGCGAACTGGGCGAGTCTCTGGCAACCGTGCAGAAGTTTGATGTCCCGCTCGAACGGGCAGCCACTCCTTCGCTCGAAGCTCTGAAAGCGTTCAGCCTGGCCGCAAAGGCTTACCGCGACAAAGGCGGAGCAGCCGCCGAGACTTACCTTCAACGCGCCATCCAGATTGATCCGAACTTTGCCATCGGCTATTACGCAGTAGGCAACGACTACATCGCTCTTGGTGAACCGGGACGGGCCAGCGAATACTTCACCAAGGCGTTTGAGTTGCGGGAACGTGCCAGCGAGTGGGAGAAGCTGGCTATCACGGCCGCATACTACCAGAATGTAACCGGGGAACTGGAGAAAGCGGCACAAACTTATCAGGAGGAGATTGACAGCTACCCACGAAACTACGCTCCCTATCTCAGCTTGGGCGGCGTGTACGCCCCACTGGGGGAGTGGGGGAAGGCGGCGGAAGCCTTCCGCGGAGGCCTTCGCCTGGCTCCGGATAATGTTGCCTCGTATGGCAACCTCGTCAACAGCCTGCTCGGCTTGCAGCGATTTGACGAAGTGCGGCAGATCATTCAACAAGCGCAGACGCGGAAGCTGGATATCGACTTATTCCATAATGCTCTCTACACTCTGGCTTTTCTTGCGTCCGATTCCGGGGCCATGGCGGAACAGCAACGATGGTTTGCGGCCCAGCCGGATTATGAGAACGAAGGGCTTTCGCTGGCCTCCGATACTGAGGCGTACGCCGGTCATGTGGGCAAGGCACGGGAGCTGACCAAGCGGTCTGTAGACTCCGCCATTCGCGCTGACAACAAGGAAGCGGGAGCGATCTGGCAGGAGAATGCTGCCCTGCGCGAAGCTGCCTTCGGCAACACAGCGGAAGCTAAGCGGGCGGCTGCAGAGGCTTTGAAGCTCGCTCCCAATAGTCAAAGTGTCGAGGTCGAAGCTGCGCTGGCTCTTTCCATGGCGGGCGATATAGCACGTGCCAAATCGCTGTCGCAAGACCTCTACAAACGCTTTCCGCTCGACACCCAGATCAAGTCGCTTTGGCTGCCGGCGATTCGAGCACAATTCGCACTTGACCTAAAGAATCCGGCGGAAGCCGTCAATGAGCTGCAGGCCTCCGCTCCGCCCATCGAGTTAGGGCAAATCGTTTTCGTATCAAATCTTTCTTGCCTGTATCCGACATACATTCGCGGAGAAGCATATCTCGCGGCTGGGCAGGGCGCACAAGCTTCCGCGGAATTCGAAAAAATTCTCGACCACAGTGGCATCGTGTGGAACTGCTGGACCGGAGCCTTGGCGCGTCTCGGCGTGGCACGTGCGAACGCGCTGCAGTCAAGAGCTTCGCGAGGCGCGGATGCCGATTCCGCCCGCGTCCTGGCTCTTGCCGCTTACAAAGACTTTCTCACCCTGTGGAAAGACGCCGATCCCGACATTCCCATCGTGAAGCAAGCCAAAACCGAGTACGCTAAGTTGCAATAGCTAAGTGTCGCTACAGGCGATTGCCCTCAAAAGCCCTCAAGTCCTGCGTACTCCATCAGACTCCCCTCGCAGGGGTAGTTCGCCTACGATTTTTGTCCGCCAAATGGCAGATCCCTGCCGCAAGGGGCAGGGACCCCAATGATCAACGAGGACAGCTAGAAGCGGAAGATCGCCGCGAATTGCACGCCGCGCGGGCCGCCGCCGCCGAGGAACGGATTGCCGATACCGACATCGCCGGTAGCTCCGATCGCATAGGAGCCTGCGCCGACCTCCTGATTATTGCCGTTGGCCGCAAAGCCTGACTGGCCGGCATCGGCGATGAAAGCGGGAAGGAACGGATTCGCGAAATTCGGATGATTCAGGACGTTAAAAAATTCCGCACGAATCTGCATATTCACGCGCTCGGTGAGCGGCGTGTCTTTGTGAATGGAAAGATCCCATTGCTTAAAGGTGGGCCCACGCAGCTCGTTACGCCGTTCGTTGCCGAAGTGACGGGTCCCCGGGACGCAATCCTGTTCGGTGTTGGATAGGCCCGGGCCAGTGGGACTTTGGGCAAGCGCAGTCAGCGTGCAAGGGATAGCGAAAGAAGACAGGTTCAAGAAGTCAAGCGGATTATGCTGGTTGTAGGTGATGGGTCCGACCACGTCTGGACGGTCGATGCCTTCTCCGGCGCCACTGAAATCGCCTTCGAAATTGTAATTGAGCTGGAATGGCTGGCCGCTTTGGAGAGTTGCGGTGCTATCGATTCCCCAGCCGTTTTTCAGACGCTGCATGCCGCCGCTCATTTTTGGAAACTCGTACCCTAAAATCCAGGTGAATCTCTGTGGCACGTCGAAGTTGGAAGGCGCATATTCGCGCTGCGGGTTGGTGCTGTCATAAGGTTGCGAGGCGTTCGGCTGGAAGTCTTCTCCGTCGCTGGCCGTATCCATGGAGCGAGACCAGACGTAGTTCGTGATCGACGTTAGACCGTGCCAGCCAGTCAGGCGCAGACTGGCTTGAAGAGAGTTGTAGTTCGACTTAGCCGACGACTGTTGCTGAAAAAGATAAAACGTACCGTAAGGATTGCTACCGTAAACCCGAGGCACGCCATACCCAGAGATGCAGCCGGGACCGCCAGCCGGGTAACAGGGAGCGCCGTTGAACGTGTTGACATTGGCCTGCGCATAGCCGATGTCATAGGCGTCGATTGTGCTTCCGTTCGGTTGGTTGAGATCGACGAAGCGTAACAAACGATCTCCTTGAGATCCCACATACCCCACCTGCAGTACCAGTTTGCTGCCAAACTGCTGCTGGATATTGAGGTTGTAATTCTCCATATAAGGAGTTTTTATGTTGCGGTCAAAAACAAAAGAGTCACACTCGCCGCAGCCAGGCGTGCCGAAGGTGGGCACTCCCGCTCCGATCACGCCACCGTTGGCAGACGAGGGAAGCACCTGGGCGGGTCCGATCGGGTTATAGGCAGGGCCGGGATCAAATGCCGGCGGATAAGGCAGGTGACCGAGAACCATGTCCTGGGACATGGCATCGTAGAAAATTCCAAAGCCGCTGCGGACTACCGTGCGTCCGTGACCGAATACGTCCCACGCCACGCTCACACGCGGGGAGAAGTTCCTGTGATCGGGATTGTACATCTGGCTCAAGCCGGGCTGCCCGACTTGAGTCAGCGTGAAGGTCGCAGCCGCCAAATCGTAGTTCGTGACGTTGCTTAACAGATTATTTTTTTCGCCTACCACGCCGAAGTAGTCCCAGCGCAGCCCGTAATTGAGGGTGAGCGTGGGAGCGAGATGGAAACTATCTTGTATGTAGAGAGCGTAACTGTTTTCAAACGTATGTCTCCGCGCATCGCCGGCATACTCCGAGCCGCCATCGACGTAGCCGGCGAGAAAGTCTTGCAGCGGCGTGGAAGCGGGTGTTGTTGCAGAACCGGGATTCAAACCGCCGCCTTCAAATTTCAATTCGCCGCGAAAGTTGCGGGAGAATACTTGCTGGATCGCGGTCCGGTGAAATTCGAAGCCGAACTTAACGTCGTGTTTGTTGGCCTTCCAGGAAAAGCCGTCAATCACCTGGCTGTTGGAATCGACTCGCGTCCGGGGAACGCCGCTGCTGGCCCCGATCTGAGAGAAGCCACCGACTATGATAGGGGGCAATCCAGAATCGGCGGCACCAGAACCTTGGCAATCCGCGACAGAGCTGGCGGAACACAGCCCGATGGAACTGGGATGGAAGCCCAGATCTTGCGGAAAGAAGCCTTCGGCGAAACGGTTCCAGCCGTAGCGCAACTCGTTCACCTTGCTGGCGCCGATCGTTTTCACATAGGACAGCGAAACAAGCTGAACCCGCGTCGGCGTGTAAGTATCGAAGCCGGGTAATTGTCCCCCGCTCGCGGTCAAGGCCAAAGGAAAGGCCTGGCCGCTGTTGCCGTAATAATAGCGGCCGCTGATCTGATTGTTTGAATTGAAGCTGTGGTCGATTTTGGCGATTAAGCTATCCACATTGTTGTAGGACGGCGCGGTTGTGGAAACATTCGGCGTGATGCAACCGCTGTCGGAGGATACAACTCCGGGAATGTTTGGCGCGGGCCAGGGGTTGCGGGCGAGCAAAGCTGCAATCACTGGATTCGTGGGACCGCCATCGGCGGCGATGTTCGCCGGATCAGGCACACAGCCGAGGCTGACCACGCCCACTCGCTCGCGTTGCCCTTCGTAGTCGACGTAGAAAAAAGTTTTGTCTTTGATAATCGGACCACCCAGGGAGCCACCGAATTGATTATTGTGGAAAGCCGCCTTCGGTTGGCTCGAGGGATTGAAATAATTGCGCGCGTCCGTGGCATCGTTGCGGAAATACTCGATTGCCGTGCCGTGGATTTGGTTGGTGCCGCTCTTTGTAACCATGTTAATGACGGCACCGCCGCTGCGTCCGTACTCCGGCTCGAAATTGGAGAGCACGCGAAGCTCGGCAACAGCGTCGATGGGCAGAATTGTGGCTGGCGTACCGAAGACGCCCGCCTCGTTGATGGCCGGATCGTTGCGATAACCGTCATTCATGTCCGTTCCATCGAGGAGAAAGTTATTGGAACGACCTCGGGCTCCGTTCATGGAAAAGACTCCATAAGAACCGGGCGAGTCCGATATCTGATCGGGAGATCCAGCGATGCCTGGGGTTAAGTAGATCAGCTTTTGATAATCACGACCGTTGACGGGAATATCCTTCATCTCCGATGCCGTGATCGTGCCGCCGAGGGTATCGCTGGTCGTCTCTACCAGCGGCAATTCATCCGCTGACACTTCCACTCTGCTCGATACCTGCCCGGGCCGCATCTTGGCGTCAACGCGGCGCTCGGAGGCGACATCCACAGTCACGTTGCTCGCTGCGAAGGTCTGAAAGCCAGTCTGGGTGACTGTTACGGTATAAGTTCCGATCGGCAATTCGGGGAGAGAGTAGCTGCCATCCGCGCTGGTCTCGGTGGTGCGCTCCAGGCCTGTGGCCACATTCTTTACCGTCACCTGGGCACCGGCGACGACTGCACCCGAAGGGTCGGTTGCGGTGCCGAGAATTGTGCCGCGGAAAGTCTGCGCCGACAGGGAAACTGCGGTTAGAAGCACAAACATCACGATGATGCGCGCTCTCATAAAATCTCCTTGAAACTAATGATTGCGGGAGTGATTTCCGATGCGGCAGGCCGGGTTGATCGGCCTTCACCGGGAGGCAAGCAATTCCTTGCAGGCGAATAAGATGCAGCGCCCCGACCGCACACTGCACATTATCGAAAGGCGATCGCAACAGTCAACCATCGAGTTGCGATGCAAAGGATAGATTTTACGAATGACGCCGCGGCGCAGAGATACTTAGCGCCACAAGAAGGGATGGATGCGAAGGAGAACGGGGTGAAACATCCAGGAAAATTACTGGCGAACCTAGAAGCTGATCGTTACGCCACCGCGCACTGAGCGCGCAGACTGCACGAAATATACGGTCTGGCCATCCTGGGCCATTACCGGCACATAACCCTGCGCCAGCAGATTGCGCAGATCAATCAGCGCTTCCATGTGTCCCGGCAAGAAGCCCAAAGTGGGAATGGGTTGTCGAATAAACAGATTCAGGAACGCATCGCTCTGTCCAGGCGAGGCATTGAACATATCCACCGGAGTCAACGCCTGTCCATTGATCCAACCGTAGGACGCGATCCAGCGCGTGTGAGTGCAATTCACCCGGCCGCTGAGCTTGGCGGCAACGGCTTCGCGGCGCTGGGTCGTAATCCACTGGCTGGCGTTTTGAATCGCGACGTCAGGTTTGGAAAGGTCGAGAACGCCGCCGTAAGCAAAATCCAAAGTGGCCGTGAGATCGGAGTCAAGCTTGCGCTCGAGGACAAGGCGGAGGCCATGAGCATCGAGTGGGTTGCCGGTATAGGTGAATGTGCCTGAATACATATCCGGCAACAGGTCCCCGCCGGCAGCCGTGACCTCGCCGGTACCAAGCAAGGCCGTGTTGTCGACGTGGTCCCTGAATGCGGCGACCTGCATTTTGTTCTTGCCCCACCGGTGCGACACATTTAGTTCCTGGTGGTGGGCGCTTTCAAGTTTGGTGGTAAAGTTGGCCAGGCTGATGCGCGGGTTGGCTTCGGTAAAGCTTGCTTCCGACTCGGGGTCGGCGGACTTGTCCTGCGGGGTGGGCAACGAAGTCGCGTAACTATATCCGACGATGGTGTCCGGAGTAACGTGGATATCTACCGATCCATAAGGGAGGAAGGCAGTTAATCGACCGAGGAATTGGATGCTCTGCAATTCGCTGCCGACCTGCAGTTCGAGCACATCGCTTATTGCGAAATCCTCTCGTCCGGACAGCGCCATCGACTGCAGCGTGGCATTGTGCAGATTCGGATCCGAAGGGGCGAAACGGCGGGTCGCAATCGCCATCGACGGGCCTGAACCATCCGGCAACCGGTGTGAGTACATGGCGCGTAAGGCGGTGACGGGGACACCGTCGCCGTAACCGATATTTCCCTTGAGTCCGATCCGGTCGACCGAAAAAACGTTGCGCTCTAAAGAAAACCCGGTTGTCATGTCGGAGCCGCTGCCATAGCCGCTGGCAGCAGAGCCGGCCAGGAATGACAAGCTGCCTTGAACGTCATTGTCCTGTTTTTCCTCACCGGGCGCGGGATTGTCGAATCGCAGGACGGGACGATTCGCCACCGAACGCAGGGTCCATTTCCAGTCGTCATCGTCGGAGCCGCCGCGCAAAGGTCCCACGCGCATGGCATTCAAGAGAGTATTCAAAGTGATATTCAGGTGGGTGCTGGCGCCGGGGTGCAAACCCACTTTGTCGCGCCACGCAGGTAAAAACGAAGCCGCCGAAACTTTAACGGTGTATAGCCCGGGCAGCAGATCCGTGGCCGAGTAGAATCCGGCACCGTCAGTAAAGACGGTCAGGCTACGCGCTGCGGTTCCTACGATTTCGACGACAGCGCCCATCTGCGGAATGCCGGAGGCATCGCGCACATATCCGGAGATCGCCCCTGGCCGGTCCGCAGACCATGCAGGAAGCGATAGCGCAACAATCACCGCCCAATTTCCGAGCTGGCGAAGCTTCATCCCACCCCCGGGGAAACAAGCATTCCGTTATTCAACGGCAAACGTCGCCGAAGGGTCCACGGTTTGCTTGGAGATGTTGTCGTTCACTTTGATTTCGATACGATACACGCCGGGCTGCAAATTTGCAGACGCGATTGATTTTTCCAGCGTTACCTGATCGCCGACATTACCCATCTGTTCGGTCGATTCCGTTTTCTGCACCACCGGTTTGTTAGTCGCGACGTTGACGATATCAAACTCGAAAGTAGCCGAAGGTTTGTGCGTCTTCTCGTCAACGCCCAAATTATAGACTTGCATCCAGAAGTTTACTTTTGGGTCATGATCACGCTTAAAGAGCGCCGGTTTGCCGTCGGCGGGAGCCACACGCGGGCGAACCTTGGTCACGCCGATCACGAAGCTGCCTGTGCTCACATCCTTCGTGGGCACGGCCTCCATCTGATCGGCCACGATCAGCGAGGAAGTGGACAGTTTGTCGTCGGAATACTCCGGCACAACAATACCGCGGCTCCACAGGCCCTTGCGGTCGCCATTCACGTCTTTGACTGCAACCTCAATCTTATAACGTCCGGGACGCAGCGGAAGTGCCTTCCAATAGACCGAGGAGTTTTCCGCCGTGCGCGGCAACAATTCCGCCGGGACATCCACCTGGGCCGTATCTTCAAAGGTCTGCACCACGCGTCCCGTCAAAGTGGTGACTCGGCCAAAAATATTCACCGTGCCGCGCTGCACCCCATCTTTGTTGGCAAATGTAATGTCGCGATATTTTACCTGGATCGTGATCGGGACAAGCACCGTATCGCCCGTGACTTTTACAAAATCAGAACGTACGTCAAACGGCATCAGGTTCGTGACCAGCTTGGTGTTGACGATTTCTTCCAGATCCTTAAATTTGATGGGCGGAGGAGCTTGCAACTTAGAGTACTGCTCCAGCCGGTCAAACTCTTTTGTCTGCAGATCCGAACTCATCGGCCCGGCACCCAACTGCTCCAGGCCTCCGCTATTAAAGCGGTCCGCTTTGCTCGACATGCCCATCTGCTCATAAAGCGTCAGACCCGCGTTCGGAGTGTATTTCAAAGCATCTTTTTCCGAACGGTCCAGCGTCATGTGATAGTCGCCGCACATGCAGCTATCGACGAATTCAATGATTACTTCCTGGCCGATGCCTTCCAGATAACGGTAGCGCCAGTCCTCAAATGGGAAAGTGGAAGTCTCGCCACCACCTTCTTCCATGGGGCGCTCATAGGATCCGCCAGAGGGATGGGAGTCAACTTCGTCGGCCGGACCATACATGATGTAGATGCGACCACGATCCGTTTTCCAGCCGGGGATGCCGGCGGCGAAATGCTCATTGGCGTAGGCAATGCGACGGTAGTGCTCTTCCTTGTATTCGTTTTCTTCGGTGTCAGGAGTGGGGTCGCGGCGCTGCCAGAAAGCTTCAATAAAGTTGTCGCGCTCTTCGTCGTTCGAAAGCTGTTTGAAAGCGGCGCGTTCCTGGTCGGTGATAATCCAGACGACGTCTTCGTTCAGCCACTTCTTGTAAGTCTTGCTGAGTTCGACGTTCAGCGCTCTTTTCTGCGCCTTTTTCTGCTTCTCATTCGGCTTGCGCTTTAGAGGGTCTGTCTGATCGGTGGGCTGAGTTTGCGGATCAGAAGCGGTAGCGCTGGAAGCTGGAGAACTGGAGGCCGCAGGGCTGGATGCTGATGGCGTATCACTTTGCGCGCGAGCGGGCGCGGCTAAGCCCGAAGCTATGGCGAATACAATAAGAGACGAAAGATAACGTGAACCAACCCGAACCATGAGAGGGACTCCTACTACGGCACGACTTTGTCGCTCTATTTTAGGCTCTCGGTTGAACGAAAGCAAGGTTAAGTCACATTAAAAGAAGGGCCTGACGACCCTAGGCAGCCCCTGTGATTGGAACCTGGGGATTGCAGCCGAGTTGCCTGAGGATGAGTGAAATTTGGGACTGGCGCTCTGGCTTTTGATCTCGCTGGTGTTTGCGAAGAGTGGGGTGCCCCGTCCTTCGCCTTCTGTGCGAAGGGCGGGTACCACGAACGCCTGCAGCGGCGCAGCCTAGGCCGCTCGATCTCGAAACGAGATCCTGGTCCAGCCCTCATTCACCCTGGCCGAACCGGGCGATGCAGACCGCTGGGCTGACAAGCAACTTGGTACGGGCAGCATCGTACCCGCCCTTGCAAAAAGCGCAAGGACGGGGCACCCAGAATTCCGGAACGGGAAGGAAAAACACGGAAAGGGTGGGCCACCCGCCGAAGTGGAGGGCGTAGGCAGAATGACCTGCCGCCATCAAGAATGCTAGGCTTGTCGTGTGAACCGGCGGCTGCCTGATTTGTTTCTTTCCTCGCTCCTCGTCCTGATCCTGGGGTGGATTTTTCTTGGCTCGGTACAACCTGCGTCGGCGGCGAATTGGAGTGTTCACGCTCAGCCGGCCCGCCTGGTCAACGGCGGTCCGGTACTGTTTCAGATTAAGCCGCCGCAGAGGTTGCAATCGCTAAGCGGGAGTTGGCTCGGTCATGAAATTGTTTTTAGCTTCGATGCGAACAGCAAGAGCTGGTTCGCGCTGGCTGGCGTTAGCCTGGAAACGGCTCCCGGTAGTTATGCGCTTGAGCTCACGGGAGAAACACAGGCGGGAAAGAGTTCGAGCACAAAAATCGCTTTCAGTCACAAGTTCGCGGTTAGCCGCGCCAAGTATCCGAAGATTGCAGTCAAGCTTAGCGTGGAAGGCAAGTTCACCGAACCCACTCCCGAGCAAGTGAAACAAATCCAGGAAAGTCAGGAAATTAAGAAGGATTACCTGAACCGGGTTACTGCGGAACGCGAATGGTCAGGGCAATTTACCGCACCGGTAGAAGCTTCGATTTCTGATGTATTCGGTTCGGTGCGTATTTTTAATGGCAAGACGTCGAGTCCCCATCAGGGCCTGGATTTCCGCGTGCCAAGCGGAACGCCGGTTGCAGCGATGAATGACGGCACGGTTCTTCTGGCGCGTCCGCTATATTTCGAAGGCGGCTTTGTAGTATTGGATCACGGCCAGGGACTGCTGACTCTTTACTTGCATCTTTCCGAGTTCAAAGTGAAGGAAGGGGAACAGGTAAAGCGCGGGCAGGAAATTGCGCTGAGCGGAGGCACGGGCCGGGCCACGGGTCCGCACCTCCATGTCGCGGTACGCTGGCAAGGAACGTATCTTGATCCAGAGCGGCTGCTGCAGTTGCGATTGCCGTCGGTGGCGACTCGCGATTAGCAATTAGTATTCAAACTGCGCAGGAATCGCTAATGGCTAAGCGTCAATCGCTAGCCGCTCCTTTGTCTCACGCATTCCCGCCCGAGAGGCCTCTCAGTCCTCTGGCAGGGATATCGCTTAAGGCATCCTTTAAAGATTCTTTCAACTCCAGATTGCGAATCAAGCGGTGGAGATAATTGGGATGCACGCCCAGGATTCGGGCGGCATCGGCATAGCTGCCCTGGGTTTGCTCGACCGCGTCGCGAATGAGTTGCTTCTTTAGCTCTTTGACCGCAGCATGATATTTTGCTTCGATCATCTCCGGCGGCGGAGTGCGCTCCAGCAGCGATTCCGGAAGATCTTCGGGCAGAATCATCTCCGAGGATCCCAGCACCAGGGCGCGTTCGATGGCATTTTCCAATTCCCGCACATTGCCCGGCCAATCGTAATTCACCAGGCAGGAGAGCGCTTCGCGGGAAATCGGACGCGGCTTCACTTTGCAACGCTTGGCGTGCTTTTGCACAAAGTGCCGCGCCAGCAGGGGAATATCTTCCCGCCGCTCACGCAACGTGGGCATAGTCACCTTCAACACAGCCAGGCGATAATAAAGATCCTTACGGAAGGTGCCATCGCGCACGGCCTGCTCCAGATTGCAGTTGGTGGCGGCGATGAGGCGAATATCCACTTTGATGGGATGAGTTCCGCCGACTCGCTCGAACTCGCGTTCCTGCAACACTCGCAAAAGTTTGACCTGGAGCGCGGGAGCGAGTTCGCCGATTTCGTCGAGAAATACGATGCCGGAGTCGGCGATCTCCAACCTGCCTTTCTTCAGTCCTGAGGCCCCTGTGAAGGCGCCACGTTCGTGGCCGAAAAGATCGCTTTCGAGGAGCGTTTCCGGAATCGCGGCGCAATTGATGGCGACAAACGGCTTATCGGCTCGGGGACTGTTGCGGTGCAAGGCACGCGCAGCCAATTCTTTGCCGGTTCCGCTCTCGCCCTCAATCAGTACGGTTGAGTCAGTCGGGGCTACGCGCTTGAGAAACTGGTAGACCTGTTTCATCTGCGCGCCTTCGCCTACCAGGCTTCGTTCCTGACTGACCTCGATGGTCAGCCGCTCATTTTCTTGTTCCAGCCACTGCAGGCGGCGGGCATTCTCCAGCGCCATTGCGGATATGCCCGCGATTGCCGTCACCAGTTGAAGATGCTCTGCGTGGAGCCGGCTGCCCAGGGTGTTGCTGTCGAGATAGATGCATCCGATGACCCGCTCAAACACTGTCAGGGGAACACATAGCAGAGACCGAACTTGCGAGGCTATCAGGCTTTCTACCGCGCGCAGGTCGCCGCTGCTGGGAACGTCGGTGCCCAAAATCGCGATTCCCTGCTGCAGCACCTGACGCGCTACGGTGCGGCTCACATTCACCAGTTGCGGCTGTGCGGACTGACGCGTGCGCGCAAACAGAGAATTGAATTGGTGGCCCTCCCGGTCCGCCAGCAAAATGGCGCCCCGTCCGGCGGGCACGACTTCAAAAATCAGGTCCAATAACTGGCCCTGGAGATCGTCAAGATCGCGAATGGCATGGACGATGCGGCTGATCTTCAGCAAGGCGTTCAGGTTTCGAGCCACATGCGAGGTGGCGGGCAACTCGCGCAACAACCGATCTGGCTGAAGATAAACGACGTCTTTGGGATCAATTACTGTGGTTTCGGCTGTGCGCTGCGCGTCTTCAAATTCCACACGGCCCGAGCCGGGTACATCCCCTTCTTCCAGCAAGAATAGAAAAGAAGAATCTCCCGCAGCAATCTCATCCCCATGTTGCAGCCATTTTTCCTGGACGACCAGGCCGTTGACGAGGGTTCCATTGCGGCTATCCAAATCCCGCACCTGGAACTTTCCCTCCCGACCTAAGAGCGCGCAGTGCTTCCGCGAAACCGAAGGGTCGATAACCGCGATTCCGTTCGAAGCCTCGCGCCCGATGGTGACTTCGCCCTCGGCAAGCGGGACTGTGGAATCCTTCAAAGGCCCGGAAAGCACCAGGAGTCTGGGACGCAAGCTTCCTCACCTCGTGCCCTTCTTATCACACTTTTGACCTAAATTGATATTTGAACTCAGTCCGTTCCAATATCCGAACAGATAGGATCGCTATCTGATCGGATAGAGAGGCTGGATTCTCGGCTGGAGAACAAGCCTTTATGATCTAACCAATCCCATTTACTTCCATCGAGTTGCAGAGGCAAAGAGCGTCAATCGCTCACTCGGTCGACTGGCACGTGGCTTGCAACTGCGTAAGTGCGCCACGGCTTGGCAAAAAGCGATGGGGGAAGCGCTTTTTGAAAACAGTGATTGCTGAGCTGCGCAATCAGGGATCCGAGGGGCCCCCTCATCGGACCCCTGATTTTTTTGGGGTGGGGAGCATTTATCCGGCAAGGGCTGCTGAGGGTGAAGAGGAGAGCACAGGCAAGGAAACCGCGGTCCCATCGCAATAAGTGACGCTGTTGCCCGAGATCGCAGGCACGCGATCGCCGGGAACAAGAATTCCAACCAAGTTCAGCGGATCAGCCGCCGATAGCGTAATCGTTCCCTGTGCAGCATCGAGCTTACGCATTGCCCGCACCGACTCCACTGCGACTGGCAAGGCAAACTGCTCGCCGAGAAATCCATCGACAAAACGGCCGCCGCGAATCTCGCCGCGATCTTCCAGCCGGCGGAAGGCCATCAGAAGTTCGCGCCAGGGCGGAAGATTTGCCTCACGGGCCAGCACATCGCGGATCACGATTCCGTAGCGGCGCAAGAGCATCCAGCAAGCGGCCTCGACGGCACGCGGGCGCTCGACCACTTCGTCGGCGTGCAACAGAGCCCAGCGCCCGGCATTGTGCCGCGGACGCATCGTGCGGCCGCTGCCTTGTCCGGCGCGCCGTTTAGGATCGATCAAGGACCGCAAATTGTCGAAGCCGTCGGCGGTCACCAGGCCCGCAGCCACCAATTCCCAGAGTGCGGTCTCGATTTCTGCTTTCAGTTTTCCCGTGCCGCGAACGATATCTGCAAAGAAAGATGCCCCCCGCTGCCGCAGAAAATCGAGCACCAATTGTGCTCCGTGGCCCAGACCGCTGTTTGCGCCGGGTTGCGCGCCGGGATGGCGCGGCGTCATCCAATCGGCATCTTCCCGAACGAAGAAGGTGATGGGCGCAACGCTGGTGGGAATCACGCGGCGCTGGCGCGGAGAGGGCGTGCCCGGTTCAAGCTCAGCACTGCCCGCGGGATTCGCGGAATCGAGCGTTGCCGGATGGGGCGAGAGTCTTCCCCAACCCACCGCGCCGGTGAGACAAAGCTGATCCAGCCATTTGGGATCGTAATCGACGATGCGGCGAGCCAGCACCTGCCGCTCCCATGCATTTGCAGGAATCTCGAACCCCTGCAGTTGCCGAAGCACTTCGAGCGTGCCGCGCTCTCCAGAGACTTGCGTTCCTGGAGCAACGTGTTGCCACTGCAGCAGCCACTGCATGAACTGCGCCGCGGTTACAGGCTCAATCTGTTTGCGTAATGTTGCAACCGTAAGGCGATGGATTCGCGCCAGCAGGCGCCGCTCGCACCATTCGATCTCGTGTTCTAGTGTGGGGACGGCCGCTACCGGCCCTACAGCGCCACTGAAATTTCCCCGCAGAACGGTTCCGCTGGCTTCCATGCGCAGAAGAGCGCCCAGGATCTCGGGGCCGGGAATTCCTAGAATTCCACCCAGCTGCGTCGCGGTCACCGGCCCCAGATGCGACATCCAGCCTGTAACCAGGGTTAACAAAGCATCGTCGCGAGAAGGAGCTGTTTCCCCCACCTCGGCCAATGCTGGTTCCAGTCGCGTCTCAGGAAATAAAGTTGAAAAACTCTTTGCGCGCTCGGCTGCGACCCAATAACTCCGTCCTTCGAATGAAGCGGTTGCTGCCCTGCCTTCATTTACCAGTCTCTCGAAGTGGCCGCGCCAGTTGTTCGGGGCAGTGGTGATGGATAAGGCTGCAAGAGCAGGTCGAGCTTCGCTCGACTGGACAGCCGGGGGCGGCTGTCCCCACATGAATTCTTGCCGGAAGCGCAACCAAAGTGTGCAACACATCGTGCAATTCGTCCGCATCGCGAATATCGGGCCATGCTTCTTCGCGGACTTGTGCAATCGCAGCCTGATCCAATCCGCCCACTTCTTCGAGCACAGATTCGGGCAGCATGCGCCGCATCTGTACGGCGCGGGCGCGGCGCTCTTCCAGCGGCGCATCGTCGAGATATGCGTAGGGATTCGCATTCAGAATCTCATGCGAAAACTGCGACGGCACCGGAGTGTCGACCGCAATGCAACGAATTCGTCCATCTGCGAGTCCACTGAGCAGAGCTTTCAGACCGTCAATATCCATCGCCTCGGTGAGGACATCTTTCATGACCTCATTTACCAACGGGTGGTCAGGAATCTGGCGATCGCCCTGAATGTTTTCGAAGCATGCTGCGGCATCGGGGAATACTGAAGCCAGCAGATCGTCGGAGCGCATGCGCTGGATCTGCGGCGGAACTTTCTTGCCATTTTGAAAGCGCAGCAGAGCCAGAGCACGATTTGCGTCCCAGCGCCAGCGCGTGGCGAAGATCGGCGAATCGAGTGCGGCTTGTTCCAGGATCGGCTGCACCGTTGCCGCCTGCAGAAAATTGAAAACGTCTGCCAGCGGAAAGCTGTGCTGTTCGGCGAGAGCGATATTCAGGCCGTTGTCGGTGGCAGCGGCCTGCAATTCGAAGTTGAATCCGACGCAGAAACGCTTGCGCAAAGCCAGCCCCCAGGCCTTGTTGATCCGCCCGCCAAACGGCGCGTGGATCACCAACTGCATGCCTCCACCTTCATCGAAGAAGCGCTCGGCAATCACGGTGGCTTGCGTGGGCACTGCGCCCAGTACGGCGCGACCTTGCAACACATATTCAATCGCCTGCTCGGCGCCGGAATCATCAAGGCCGCACTCGGCTTTCAGCCATCTCACCGCGGCTGCTACATCGGGTTGAGTTGCGGAGAATCCCACCGGCGAAGTGGTTGGCAGCATTTCGCTGATCTTTTCCCGCAAAGCTCCAATGTGCTGGGAGAGTTCCTGCGTGCGCGCCGGAGCTTCGCCGCGCCAGAAAGGCACGTTGGGCGGCGCGCCGTGAGCATCCTGTACCAGCACGCGGCCGGCGTTGGTTTCAATCCGGCGAATCATCCACGAAGTGTTTCCCAGCAGCATGATGTCGCCGCGATTGCTCTCGACTGCGAAATCCTCATCCACCGTTCCGACGACGAGTCCATCGGGCTCGGCGACTACGGCGTAAAGCGAGTTGTCGGGAATCGCTCCCCCGCTGGTGATGGCTGCCAGCCGCGCTCCGCGACGAGCGCGCAATTTGCCGTTCACTCGATCGCGGTGAATGTACGCGCCATAACGTCCGCGCCGCGCCGCAATTCCCTCACTCAGCATTTCCAGAATTGACTCGAAAGTGGCACGCGTCAGATTGCGATAGGGATAGGCGCGCCGCACCAGCGCAAACATGGCATCCTCGTCCCACTCTTCGGCGGAGCAGGCGGCCACGATCTGTTGCGCCAGCACATCCAGCGGAGACTCTGGAATCATCAATCGATCCAGATCGCCTTGGCGGATGGCGAGCACGAGAGCTGCGCACTCCAGCAGATCATCGCGCGTGGTCGCAAATAAGCGCCCCTTGGGAACCGCACCGCGCCAGTGGCCGGACCGGCCTACTCTTTGCAGCGTAACCGCGATCGCGCGCGGCGAATTGATTTGCACCACCAAATCCACAGTGCCTACGTCAATTCCCAATTCCAGCGAGGCCGTTGCCACCAGCACTCGAACCTGGCCCTCTTTTAATTTCTTCTCTGCCGCCAGACGCAGCTTGCGGGACAGGCTGCCGTGGTGCGCCGCCACATTGTCTTCTCCGATGCGCTCTCCCAGATGATGGGCCACGCGCTCTGCCATGCGCCGGGTATTTACAAATACGAGAGTCGAGCGGTGCTGCTCGACCAGCGTCACCAGCCGGTTGTAGACCTCGTCCCACATTTCGTTCGAAGCTACCGGGCCCAGCGGCATGGACGGAACTTCGACCGCCATATCGAGCTTGCGCTTGTGTCCGATGTTGACGATTACTGGATCAGGGCGATCACTTCCGGTGAGAAAGTGTGCAACCTCTTCAATCGGTTTCTGCGTCGCTGAGAGGCCGATGCGCACCGGACGCTTGTAAGTCAGGGCTTCCAGCCGCTCCAGCGAGAGAGTCAGGTGCGCGCCACGCTTGTCGTCGGCCACAGCGTGGATTTCATCGACAATTACGGTCTCAACATCGCGGAGAATCGCACGACTCTTATCCGCGGTGAGCAGAATGTAGAGCGACTCGGGAGTAGTTACCAGAATATGCGGCGGGCGCTTCAGCATGGCGCGACGCTCGTGCATCAGCGTGTCGCCGGTGCGAACCGCGGTGCGAATCTCAGGCATGAGCAAACCGCGCTCGCCCGCCATTGCCAGGATTTCGCCGAGCGGCACTTCAAGATTTTTCTGGATGTCGTTGCCCAGCGCCTTCAGAGGCGAGACGTAGAGAACTTCAGTGCGGTCCGAAAGATCTCCCGCAAGCGCTTTTCGCACCAGGCGATCGATGCAAGCCAGGAATGCAGCCAGGGTTTTGCCGGATCCCGTCGGGGCAGAAATGAGTGTGGTGCGTCCCGCGAGAACGTGTGGCCAACCTTGCTCCTGCGGCTCCGTCGGCGTGGCAAAGCGTTGGACAAACCACTCCGCGACGAGAGGATGGGCCCAGGCTAGGGAGGGAGGAAGGGACGGCATCTGCGATATTGTAGCCGGAAGTACGAGTTTCGCAAAATGTTCGCTTTCTTTCAGATTAAGCAAACTTAGGTCGGCTGGCTTTGAATGCTAGAATTCCCGCGATGGCGAAACCTTCTGCTTCATCCCGCGCCCGGAAGATCAAGCTTCTGCTCTTCGATGTAGACGGCGTGCTGACCGACGGCAAACTTTTTTTCTTGCCGGCTCCGGCTGGCCTGCAACAGAAAGTACCCAAGACAGGCCACACCAGCCCAGGCAGAATCGAGTTCAAGGGTTTCCATGCCCACGACGGTGTTGCGATTTCTCTGGCGCGGATCGGTGGAATCAAGACCGGGCTTATCACCAAGCGAGTGTCAGACACGGTTGCGCAACGAGCTCGCGATCTGAAGCTTGAATATGTCTATCAAGGCGTGGACGACAAGCGCGCGTGCTTCGAAGAGATCGTTAAAAAAGCGGGATTGAAGCGGGAAGAAGCCGCGTTTGTAGGGGACGATGTTATCGATCTACCAGCGATGCGCGCCGGGGGATTGGCGATTGCGGTGAAAAATGCGCGCGCTGACGTAAAGAAGGAATCCCACTATGTCACGCCTCACGTTGGCGGGGATGGCGCTTTGCGAGACGCCGTTGAATTTATTCTTAAAGCGCAGGGAAGGTGGCAGCGCGTTTTGAAGGATTACATGGGCGAGTGAAGCAACTAGCAACTAGCGTTTACGTTGCTGCTGGTTGCTAATCGCTAATGGCCATCTGCTAATCGCCAACGGCTCAATGCTCGTCCAACAAAAAAGCCCATCAGATGCTTGCTTGGGGCGTGCTCGGGTCAGCATCTGACGGGCTATTGTCTCCTTACTCACCCTGTTGTTTTCAGGAGTATTTCCAATCATTAAACCCTATAACTTCCCGGAGTTCCGTCGAAATTTGTAAAGCTTTGTAATTTTGCTTACACAATTGCAGTTTTCGCGGGAATAGATCAAGCGGAACGCCCGTAGGTCGGCGATCGTGTGTAGATAGTGGGTGTGCCGCAACTCAGTTCGAAATTACGGGCGTGCTCGAAGCCATGAGTTCGGTGAAGCGCGGATTTTTTCGCAGCTGGGCAAACTCAACATCACGGTAGACATTCTTCAGATCTTTGTATCCATCTTCCCTGGCCTTGCGCAAGTATTCGAGCGATTGGTCAGACAATCCCATCTTGGCGAAAAGTTTCGCGACTGTGTAGTCATAGCGGGCGCGGTCCTCGGGGCTGGGCAATTGCGCCTGCACGCCCCCTCGCGAGCTACGTTCAAACACATCGGGATCAAGTTCGAGCGCGTGCTGGTATGCGGACACTGCGGATTCGAAAGCGCGTTTGGAGAAATAAGCCGCTCCCAAATTGCTGTAGAACGACGCCGAATCGTCATCGATATGAATCGCTTTTTCATACTGCTTGACGGCCGCGCCGTATTTTCTGCTCTCGTAGTAAATTACGCCCAGATTGTTGTACGCATCGGCGTACCGGCGATCGCAGCGGATTGCTTGCTCGAACGATTTTCGCGCTTCTTTGTAGCGCTGGATCATGAGTTCCGTAATGCCGATCTTGTTCAGCAACCGCGAATCGTTCTTCTTCTTATTCAGGGCGGCGTGATAATAATCGAGGGCATCCAGATACAACTTGTCAGCGCGGAGCCGGTCGGCTTGTTGTTCGAGAGCAGCCGCGGTCGCATCAGGCGCCGGAGGATCGATCGCTCGCACCAACGGCGGCGCGATCTGTACTTGCTCTGAATGTGAAACTTGTGCCAGTGCGGCGGTGGAAGAAATCAGGAGAACAACCAGGCAGGCCTTCCGGTAGGACATACAAACCCCCAAAGCGACCACTTCCCACGAGCCTATTCTGCCACAGATTTCAACTGGCGGCGAAGAATTTATTGCACCGCGGTTTTACCTTATTGCGGCGGAGTTTGCCCGTTTTCTGCGGGTTTAGACGGTGGAGGTGAGGATTTGTCATCCTTGAAAATGCCGGCCAGCTTACCGAAAAAGCCCTTCTTTTTCTTGCCGTCAGGGTTATTCGGATCCTGAATCTGTTGCCCATTGGCAGTCTGGCCAGGAGAAGCCTGGTTAGGGGGAGGAGGTAAAGGCTTCTCGCCGCCTCCGAAAAATCGGGAGAAAAATCCGGCAACTCCATTTTGCTGGTCGCAGGTCTCGCGGGGCTCCGTTCCCGCCACAAACGCCGCCGTGTAATCGTCCGGACAAGTGGGCGTGGCCAGACGATTTGTGACTTTGTCCAGTTGCACATCCACGACTCCAGTGGGCTGGGAGAAGGGCTTCATGTCCTTATATTGGGGAAGCAAGGACGCCTTCTTCATGAACTCGGTCCAGATGGGAGCGGCGGCTTGAGCGCCAGTGAGCCGCAATTCGCTGTAGTCGTCGTAGCCCACCCAAACGATGCACAGCAAGTTGGAGGTATATCCCGCGAACCAGCCGTCATGCGAACTGCCAGTCTTACCTGCGGCAGGCAGAGTGAAGCCGCGCAGGCGAACAGCCGTATAGCCAAGACCGTTGTTGATCACCCCTTCCATCATGTTGGTCATGATGTAAGCGACGCGGGGATCGAGTACCTGGCGTTGGTCAGGCTTAAAGTTTGCCAGCACGTCGCCCTTGGCATTGCGCACGGAGTTGACCAGTACTGGAGAAAGACGCTCGCCGCTATTGGCGAACGATGTGTAGGCCGCCGCCATCTCCAGGGGCGTGGCGTCGTAAGAGCCCAGCGCCATGGCTGGCGTTGGCTTCACCGAAGTAATTCCCGCCGACTTGGCCAGATCTGCAACTTTGTCATATCCCACTTCTTCCGCCAATTTCACCGTGGCATTGTTCAGTGACATAGCGAGGGCATAACGCAGAGTTACGTCGCCGTGATATTCCTCTTTGTAATTGCGCGGCTCATAGATTTGATCGCCGTAAGCGAAACTGGTGGGCGCGTCGGTCACTGTCGAGGCTGGGGTAATTACTGTCTGAGAGCCATCCACTCCCGTATTCATGGCAGCGGCATACACGAAGGGTTTGAATATCGAGCCAGTGGGCCGCTTCGAAAGCGCATGATTCAGCTGGCTGAAACCGTAGTCGCGTCCTCCTACGAGTGCGAGCACGGCGCCGGTATGCGGGTCGAGTACTACCATGGCGACTTGCGCCTGCGGACCGGGCGCTACAGTCGTTTCAAATTTCTTGCCGACCTTCTTCCGCTTGGTTCGGAGTTTCTTGACCTGCTCATCCACCAGCTTAATTCCGTATTCCACCGATTGCGCAGCGGCTTTCTGAAGATCGGGATCAAGCGTGGTGTAGATGCGGTAAGATTCGTCGTTCAAATCGTGTTCGCTGAATTTGTTAATCAATGTATCCCGCACCATATCGACGAAATAGGGCGCATCACTGGCTTCCACATTCGGCGGCGCGAGTTTCAGCGGCGATGCCTTTGCCTTCTCCGCTTGCTCGCGGGTGATGGCATGGGTATCGACCATGGAATCCAACACAAGATTGCGGCGCTCCAAAGCGCGTTCCGGATGCCGGTAAGGTGACAACCGGCTGGGTCCCTGGATGATTCCCGCCAGCAGAGCGGCTTCCGGCAGCGTAATATCCTTCAAGTCTTTATTGAAATAGGCGCGCGACGCCTCGGCAAAACCGCTGATGGCAAACGAACCGCGCTGCCCCAGGTTGACCCAATTGGCGTAAAACTCGAGAATCTGCTGCTTGCTGAACTTCTGTTCCATCTCCTCGGCAATCAGCATCTCGGTCAGTTTTCGGCGGATGGTTTTTTCCGGCGTGAGAAAGAAGCCGCGGGAGAGCTGCATGGTGATGGTCGATCCACCTTGCTCGTGACGCTGCCGCGTCAAATCGATCCACATCGCTTCGAACATGCGGATGAAATTCACTCCACCGTGTTCGAAGAACCGGCGGTCTTCGATGGCCAGGACGGCATCTACCATCACTTTGGGGATGTCGTTATATTTCACGACCTCGCGTTTGGAGCGTTGCCCAGCATCGAACAAGGCCGTCACCAGCTGCGGCTCCAGTTCGTAGGCGGAGAGATCGCCGCCCTGGCTGGTGATGCGCTCGACCTCTCCATCGTGAATGGTGATGCGGGCCGCTTCCGGGCTGTGGTACGACTCCGGCCCGGGAGTAATCTCGATGCCGCCACTGATCATGCGAAAGCTTCCCAGCGGCGACTCGCCCTCGTTGTCGGTATAGCCGGCTCGGCGGAGATCTGCAGCAATCTCTTTGGCGCTGGTCTCGTCGCCATCATGAACGGTGCGCGGCAGAGCGTAGATTTTCGCGGAATTGGTGAACACTGGTGACCGGAAGCGTTGCGCGATAATCCGGTCGTATTTGATGTAGAAATAGGAAAAAGAGCCACCCAACGCAATCGCCGCCACTAGAAAGACGATCAACGCTGCCCGCACCACAGGATCGCGGGGGAGGCCAGGTATTGTTTTCCCGCTCTTCTCTCCACTTTTCGGGATCTTTATTTTGATAGCCACTAATTTAAACTCTTAGCCCACGGAAAACATTCCCTGCTCGTCAGACGAAGGGACGCACGAAAAGGTTTGATCATCACTCTTCGCCGAAACTGATCTCCTGCCAAGGGCCAGAGAGGTCAAAACCGCAGGAGGACGTCTTATTGTACCGTCATCAGCAGAAATAAAAAGGGACTCGCCTCACGCAAGTCCCAGGATCGTAATCAGAAGCTGTCGAATGCAATGTTAGCTCTTGGCGAATGCTGGTTATTGCGGATCCGTTACTACGAAGAATCCTCCGGTAGGCAAGGTCAATGCGGATGTGGGTTGCGAAAGGGCACCAGCTGAACCCACACTGAGGGCTCCCATTTGCCATGTAATGGCATTCGTGCCGCTGTTCAGGAACTCGGCGTAGTCGAACAGGAAGTCTCCGCTCTGATCAAATGCTCCCTGAGAACCTTCGGTCAGACCGCTGAAGGGCGACCCGCTTACCATGGTCAGAGCTCCGGTTGAGCCTATGGAATAGCCTTCGATTGGATTGAAAGCAAGGTCGGAATCCGCTATCCCAAACGTGTATACCAGATTTCCGCCAGTATTCGACTGCACTGCGATGTTCAATGGCGAGTTCGTAGTGACGAACGGCGACCCAGAAATCGGTGCGATTGCCCCCGCCGTGCTCCCTGATTGCGTGATGCTGAAGACGTAGAGGTGGGCATCATCGGTTCCACTGAATCCCGGCGCAGCACTATTTCCAGTTGTTCCGATCAAGAACTGGCCGCTCGGCTCGCCTTGCACCTCCCACATCGGATAGGCGAATGGACTGCCTGGAACGACTGTCAGCGAACCGTTGCTCCCGATCGAGTAAGCCGCGATCTTGGAACCGGTATGGTTGCTGAAAGCCTCGGTAATGTAGAGATATTTTCCCAAGCCATCGGTAGCCAAATTCCCCCCGAACGGGACTGAAAATGGAGAGCCGGATGCCGCCGTCAAGCTTCCGTCGCTGCCGATCTGGTAACCATAGATTTTGTCCTGAAACCCATCCGCAAAGTACATAACAGTCCCTGCCGGATTGGCAACGACGTTCGTGCTACCGGATGTCGACGGCACAAAACTCATAAACGGGGCTGAATAAGGACTACCATTCAGCGTCGTCAAACTGCCGTCGGCTCCTATCAACCATCCGTAAATCGTGTTGGTCGACCCGAAGCCAGTGAACAGGTATTTCTCTTGAGCCACTACCAAGCCTACTCCGGTATCCCCTATAGGAGTCGTAGGTGCAATGTAGCTCGGCGTTGCCGAGAATGTGGACGCGCTCGTATTCAACGTATAGCCGTCTATCGTACCGGTGGTGCCTGTACCTGCCGCATCGGAAACAAAAACGAAGGCGGCCGTGGCACTGCCGCTTCCGGTGCCAGTGCCCGTCGTAGAAAGCCCAGATCCACTCGACGTGCATCCTGAACCCAAGGTGGGGCCGCTGGGGCAATTGTAGTGATCGCAACTAGCAAGACTCATCATTGCCAGAACAGCAATCAGCGCCAAACTTAGTCGAAGTCGTATCGTCATAAATTCGCCTCACCTCGGCTCCGCTCTGCCTGCGCAGTTCCGGAGGCCTTCCCAATCTGGGATTAATCTGAACGTTGGAAACTTCGTTGTGCCCGTTGTGCGCACAAAACTCTCAGAAGATTCTCACTGTTGGCGATCTTAGGAGGAAGGTAACGTGATGGCAACGTTACGAATGTCACTACTTTACTCGTCCGTTCAGCCCGGCAATACTGGAAAGTAGACGGACGGCGGGAGTTATTGCTTTTCAAGATGAGGTGGAGGGAATTTTAAGCTGGATCACTTCAGATCGCGGCGATCAGACAGGCTAGAAGCTAGAAGCCCTTGTTTCCACTCGACGGAGTGAAGTGCATATCGAAGGAATATCCGGGCAGACTGATCGTGACCGAATAGTCAGCCGCAACATACACCGCAGACAGTCCGGGGGTGTTGATGCGCTGGACTGTGACTTGCTTTTCGCTGATCGGGAGGTCGTGTTCCCGGGCCTTGCGAAGCACATCGGTGCGAACGTCTTCATCTGTCTTCTGCAGGCTGGCGCTATCCATCATCGCGACGGTCTTGAGATCGTCCTGAAAACTGTAATTGGCCAGCAGGGGCGGAACCACCTGAAACAGGCCGACGACCACGGCCGCGATCGCGAGAAATCCAATACAGGCTTTGATGATTCCCATAGTCTGAAAATTGCGCCGCAGCCGGCGCAACCTCAGCTCCGGGGCGGCAGCACTCCTTGAAAATGTTCCACTACCGACGCGATCGTAACATCGCGCACCTCGCGAGTCGAGCGCAGAACCACTTCCACAGTACCTTCGGTAACCTTCTTCCCCACCGTGATTCTAAAGGGGATGCCGACCAAATCCGCGTCCTTGAACTTCACTCCTGGGCGCTCGTCACGGTCATCGAGAATTACATCAAAGCCTGCGGCTTCGAGGCGGGAGGCAATGTCGACTGCGGCTTTCAGCAGATTTTCATCCTTCACGTTGACGGGGGTAATCACAATCTCAAAGGGCGCAATCGACGGTGGCAACCAGAAGCCATTGTCATCATTGCTCTGCTCCACTGCCGCGGTCAGAATGCGTTCGATACCGATGCCGTAACAACCCATGATCGGCGTGACTTCTTTGCCGTTCTTGTCGAGCACGCGCGCGCCCATTTTCTGGGTATAGCGGTCGCCGAGTTTGAAGATGTGTCCGATCTCTACTGCCGTATCGATGCGCAAGGCGTGGTCGCAACTCGGGCACGCCTCACCCGCAGTAACCGCTCGCAAATCGGCGTAGGCGGTGGGATGAAAATCCTTCCCCGGCGTGAGATTCTTGAGGTGATAGTTCTCTTTGTTCGCGCCGCCGATAAGATTGCGCCGGCCTTCGAGAGCCTTGTCGACGAGCAGTATTGGAAGCTCGTCATCTTTGTTCAAGTCCTTCGCCCACTCGATTCCGACCGGACCCAAATATCCGGCTGGAGACTTGAATAGTGCTTTGATCTCGCTCTCTTCCATCGGGCGCGTCGCCACACCTACAGTCCCGTTGAGTTTGGCTTCGTTCAGTTGATGATCGCCACGCATGAGCACGACAATCGCACGCGACCTTATCTTGCCCGTCTTCTCGTCTTTTGTTTCTGTCATTAAGGCAAGCGTCTTGATCTTGTTCTTCGGCGATACGCCCAGAAATCGAGCTACGTCTTCGATCGTCTTTTGCCCGGGAGTATGCACTTCGAGCGGCTTGCCATCGCCCTCAGCTTCAAGATCTTCCACCGGCCAAAGCTTCGATGTAGCTTTTTCTATATTCGCCGCGTAGTTGCAGCCATCGCAGCTCACAATCTGATCTTCACCCGCCGCGGTGCGCACCATGAACTCGCGTGATTCCTTACCGCCCATCGCTCCCGAATCGGCTTCAACGACCATGTATTTCAATCCGCAGCGGTCGAAAATCCGGCAGTAGACGTCGTAGTGTTTGTTATAGGAAATATCCAGACCGGCGGCGTCGATGTCGAATGAATATGCATCCTTCATCATGAACTGCCGCACCCGCAGGAGTCCGGACCGCGGGCGCGGCTCATCGCGAAACTTCGGGGCAATCTGATACCAGATCTGCGGCAACTGTTTGTAGCTGCGCAGCTCCTTGCGCGCAATGTCGGTCATCACTTCTTCTTCCGTCATGCCGAGGCACATATCGGCGCCCTTGCGGTCTTTCAGACGAAAGAGGGCATCGCCCATCAGGGACCATCGTCCGCTGGCCTCCCAGATTTCGCGCGGATGCAGCGCCGGCAAATAAAACTCCTGCCCGATCTTGTCCATCTCCTGGCGCACGATGGCCATTATTTTGTTGAACGAACGAGTGCCGAGAAAAAGATAGGAGTAGATTCCAGCCGCGAGCTGCCGAATGTAGCCCGCCCGCACCAGAAACTTGTGGCTGGCGACTTCCGCGTCTGCGGGCGCTTCACGCAGGGTAGGAATAAAGAGTTGTGACCATCGATGCATAAGGTTTGAGTACCGTGTACGAGCGGACAATGCCCGCTGTGATTCCTATGTGGAAATGTGGAATCGTTATTGTAGCAGCGAGTCTTTGACGGGCGGGCAGCCCCCAAGTAGAATGATGACGTATTCTATGGCCAAGGGTCGATACCGCTATAACATCATGCTGCGCCCCGAGCCCGAGGGCGGTTACACGGCACTGGTTCCGGCACTGCCGGGCTGCGTCACCTATGGACGCAACGTGGATGAAGCTCGGGAAATGGCCAAGGACGCTATCTCCGGCTATATCGCCAGTCTGCGCAAGCACAAAGACCCTATCCCAACCGACGACGACACTCTGGTTGCATCGCTGGACTTCGAGTACTCACGCTGATATCGCGACCGCTTCACACATTGGGATACGTTTTGTAACTCTATGCGGAGAGATGAGTTGCTAAAGTTTTCCACTTCTCCGACCCACCTACTGTTACTACTGGGTTTATAGGTTTTGCATTTGATATAAGCGAAGTGATGACAAAACTACCCCGCCCTAAAGCCCCGTCAAGTCATTCATTTTCTGGAGCAGAGCGGCTTCGTTCTCGATCACTCCTCGGGCAGCCACTTCGTTTTCTATCATCCCGCTACGCGACGCCGCGCGGTTGTGCCTAACCACAATCGCGACCTGCCAAAGGGAACACTTGTGTCTCTGTTAAGGGAGGCAGGATTCACACGTGAGGATGTGATCCACTTTTTATCGGGCCGTTGAAGAGGCTTTCGGCGTTCTTAGCCTGCCAGCTGCCGCAGAATCTCTTTCCCCAATTTCTGCGTCTCACCGAAGAATTTCTGATATTCAACAAATAGCCGGTTCAATTCCAGCGACTTGTCGGCGGTGAGCTTTTTGCGCAGCATCATGTCGCGCACATGCACCGGGTTCGGCAGTGCAGCATCCTCAGTTAGTTCTTCCAGCGCGGTTTTGGGATCGTAGTGATACATGGGATTGAATCATTGAGAGATTGAGTCACTTGCTCATTGAAGCCCATGCAACCTATCTCTCAAGCTCCTTTATTTATTGTGCTTTGCCGTGCGCAACGAAGCCGCGCAGATAGCCAACAACTCGTTTGCATCTTTCAGCAGGAGTGACAGTTTTTCTACCGACACGGCTCCGGTGTCCGTGAGAAGCTCCAGCCAGAATACAGTTTCGTCCGCTTCCTCGACTACTACACTTATCTTGGAAATGAACTCGGCATGTGATCGCGCCCGGCAAACCGCCCGATAGTTCGCCGCAACAGCCGTACCACAGCGAAGCAATTGTTTGCCGATCACGTCAGCCTCACGCGTTCGGGGTAATGCCCGTACAACGCCGACAATTCGGATCGCAAACTGCTTCGTCCGCAGCTTCATGGCTTCGGCTTTGTCCAGCATGTTCATCGGCCTTCAATTCTCTCAATGACTCAATCTCTCAATCATTCAATTTCAAACCAGCTCCGTGCTCCATAAATCATGCAGATGCACAATTCCCTGTAGTTTCCCGCCGTCGTCCACGACCATGAGCGACGTGATCTTTTTTTCTTCCATGAGAGCCAGGGCGGTCGCGGCGAATTCCGCTGCTGCAATCGTCCGCGGATTTTTCGTCATGGCTTCGCCTGCGGTGAGATCAAGGACATCTTTACCACGCTTCTCCAGCAGGCGCCGCAAATCTCCATCACTGATGATGCCCGCCAGTTTCTGGTTCTCCACTACCGCGGTTACGCCCAGCTTCTTGCGCGACATTTCGTAGATCACATCTGGCATCGTCGTCTGCGGCGAAACGCAGGGCATCGCTTCGCCAGTGTGCATCAGTGACTCCACCCGCGCCAGCCGCTTGCCCAGTTTTCCTCCGGGATGCAGATTGGCAAAATCTTCTTCTTTGAATCCACGCTTTTGGCTGAGAGTAACTGCCAAGGCATCACCCAATGCGAGCATCGTCGTTGTTGAAGCAGTGGGCGCCAGCCCCAGTGAACAAGCCTCTTCGGCGATCGAGCAGTCGAGAGCTACGTTGGCAGCGGCAGCGAGTGTGGACCTGTGCGGCGCAGGAGAATTGCTCGCAGGTCCTTCTATGACTTTATCTCCCGTCATCACGATCAGCGGTACCTTCAGCCGCTTAATTGTTGCCAGCAACGCGAGAATCTCCTCTGTTTCTCCGGACGCAGAGAGCGCCAGCACGACATCCCCGCGCACTATCATTCCCAGGTCGCCGTGCAAGGCCTCTACCGGATGTAAATACAAAGCCGGTGTTCCGGTGGAGCTGAGGGTTGCGGCAATCTTGCGCGCAATCAATCCACTCTTGCCCATACCCGTTACAACGACGCGTCCCGCACAGCAAAACAGCAAGTCCACGGCCTGCTGAAAAGCATCCGCCATCGGCCCGGCGATACGGTCCGCCAGGGCGCGCAACGCCTCTGCCTCAATGCGCACCACATTCTCGCCAATATTCTTCATGCCGTGAAAACCGGAACAGATAAAACCGGGACAAGGATCGTAGCACGCCCATCGCCGAAAAAATGGAGCACTAGAAGTGGTCCTCAATGCTGACTGGCCGTACGGGTTTTTGGCCAAGCACGGCAAGGCCTTTCGCCTGGATAGCGCGATCCCAAGGGCCAGCCTGCCAGTTATCCCGCGTCTTTTCCGACTGCCTCCACGGGGGCAGAGTCAGCATCAGATTTCTTCCCGTGGAATGCACATAAGGTTCGTACATCGATCGTAGTCGATCTAACTTCTGCCTTGCCTCTTCTCCGGTTCGCAATTTCAATCCCACGGATGCCAACGCCTCTTGCAGCGCATTGAAGGTCTCGTCGGTGAGCCGGTTTGGCGCCAGCGGATCGTAGCGCGCATTCACCACTTGCGCCAGGTCAACTGCTGCATGCCTCGCCATGGCGAATGTTAATTTCGCCTGTCCGGGATAAACTCCTTCGATGCCGGTAAGCAGCAGAGATGTCACATCCAGAATGATGGTCAGTGCTCCCACCCAGGATTGATTGCTGTGCTGCGATCGAAAAAAACTCAGCACCGGATAGGAAAGGTGACTCTCCAGCAACTCAGCGGCCCAGTGCTCCCAGTCGCGCAATACTCCATCCAGCACGATCTGTTCGATCGTAGGACCGTCGGAACGTCCTGCCAGCCGTACTAACAACTCTGTCGCTGTGGGCGGCGATCCCGCCCGCGCGTCCAGCATGGAGATCTGAATCTCGCGCCGCGAGAAAGAGCCATATACTACCGGCAGATATCCGATCACCACGCCCAGGAAGGCGAATCCCATGCCCGCTTCCAGCACGGATAGCGCTCGCGCAAGTCCGGTCGTCGGTAGAATGTCGCCGTAACCCAGCGTGAAGAAAGTCTGCCCGCTCTGGTAAACGATTCTGCCGAAAGTGATGGGTTCATTCCCCAACTGTTCATGCCCACCCAAACCGTATTGCAGCAGCGCGAAGCCAAAGATCAGGGCGGTAGCCCAGAATGCGAGCAGCATAATTAATGAAAGCGGACCGAAGTATCCGAGAAAACTCTGTTGCCGGGACGGTGTGCGTATATGCTCGGCAATCCTTCTCCACGGAATCCAGGTGCGGCGGTAAAACCACGCCGTCAGCTTGAACTGCCGGGTCACTCGCCGCGGCAGCACCACGGTTTCGAACGCATCCAGAAACACTACCCACAGGATCACCAGACCAAAAATGATTGCGACGATGCTTCCGTGGTGAGAGCTCATGTTGGTTGCCAAGAATAATCGACGCAAAATTTTGATGCGGAGGGAAGGTTAACAGATTCGAGCAAGCTGGGCTAACGGCAAACCCGGCATGAGCCGGATGAGAAATGAGTTGGGTAGGTTGCAAGAATGTGGCTTAGGCCAAACCAGCCGGTTCGAGCCCGAATCCAGCTACTGCGGTTTCGGCTGTGCTGGCGAGGTTTGTGCGGGAGTGGTAGCTGGCGCGGTCGCCGGCTTTTTCGCCGCAGGCTTTTTCTTCGCGACCGGTTTCTTTTTTACCGGTTCATTATCGTCCACAATGATTTTCTTGGGTGGCGCAACCGGTATGGCGGCCTGGGCTGTTTTCAGTTCCACCCGCAGGCGCGCAATCTCCTGCTCCTTCGAGGTCGCAAGGTTATTTGTGCGATCCGCCAACTGCTTCCGCGTCCCCTCAAAGCCGCTCAGATCGTTCGACAGCGACTGAAAATCGTCCTTCGGACCGAACGCTCCTGCTGATTCGACAATCCCGCTCAACACGTCATAGAGCGCGTCGAGGTTTCGATAAAGCTTGAAGGTCGCGGGTAAGTCTTCCGGAGAATTCCGCAGTTGGCCAATCATCTCGGGCAGGGCGCTCTGCAGATTCCGCTGCACGGACTCGACGTCGCTCAACGTTTGCTTTTTCGTAGAGCCGTCAGTCTTCCAGCGCTCGATCCGCAACCTGGCGAGGTCGAGCTGCGTGGTTTTGGACGTAGCATCCAGTTGCGACAGCAGGTCGTTCAACTGCGTGACGGATGCGTAAGAAACAGCCCCGCCCTGCGAAGCAGACGCGGGACCGCCCTGCGCTGAATATGGAGAGGCTTCAGCGCCCACGACGGCGGAGGTGGATTGACCAAAGGCGGTCACAACCCACAGCAGCGAAAATAATCCGATCGAACAACCGATGAGTCTAGCGTTCATGAATGGTGGAGTCAGCGCACTGATGCGTGCATCAGAATATCGATAAGCCGAGGATAGTACAAGCGATGCGCTCCATTTGATTTCCTCGTATCATCTCTAAGGCCCTAATTTAAAATCTTACAATCTTTCCATGGAACGCAAAATCTTTTGGACGGTCTTCACGGTGCTTGGCCTGCTGGCGGATTTCCTGCTTCCCATCTGGTGGGGACTTGCGGCAACGATACCGTGCCTCTTTATCGCCTGGTGGGTTGCCTACCGTAGCGACTGGTTCTGAAACAGCAACTTTTAGTTGCTGGTGGTTTGCGTCATGGTGAAAGTGCCATTTGTGTTGCAGCCCGTACCGCCCTTTAGCGTCCAGGTGCCGATGATCACCCCGTCCGCTAGAGTGTCGTTGGTCCCGTTCAACGTTCCGGTCACTGATGTGCTGGTCAGAGTGAGCGTGTTGCCACTCGAAACGACCGTAAGCGAGAATGTACCGCTTACCTGGTTGGCTGCATTGGGTGTCACTACTAAAGTTCCGGTCGGTCTTGGACCGGTGACCGGAAGGCACCCGCCATCGATCTGGGTGAGCAACTGAAAACTGGTAAAGTTCATCGCTCCGTTGTTGGCGACCGTGAACTGGGCGATAAAGCTTAATCCGGATGCAGTACCGTCTCCCCCCAGCATCTCCGACTGCCAGACACCGCCGGCTGCCACCTGGGGATTGGCCACGTGGTTGTCGCCGCATCCGTTCAATAGGAGCGCGAGCAGCAACAGAACTGCAAATTCCTTCATGTATTTTCCTTGACCTATGGAAATCCGCACCGAAATTATATTGCAAGACTACAGAGATGCGGGCCAGCCGGTCAATGGATGTACGGCTGCGCCGCCGGGAGGGCAGCCTATGGTGCGGCCCCTTGGATCAGTATGTAGTCAACCTGCTCCGCTTCGATCGCAACTACGCTCCGCGCTTCGTCTTCAACTCCGCCAGCAACTGCTCGATGCGATCTTCCTTCTCCAGTGCGGCCAGCCGGTCTTCCATATTCTCGCCGGCAATTTCTGCCTTGGCTGCGCTAAACGCTTCCGAGTGCGCAACTTTGCGTTTCATGCGGTCGAAGGCTGCGGCTTTCGAGCCATCGCCCATAGCCAGGCGTGCGTCGCTGGCCTTGCCGATAGCGCGCGCACGGCGATGCTGCGCGATCAGCAGGTCCGCCTTGGTTTGCGCTTCAGTCAGCTTCTGCTCGAGTTGCCGCAGCGCTGATTTCAGATTCTCCACTTGCGCCTTCTGATCGCTCACCTGTTGCGCGAAGCTCTCGCTCATCTCACGATAACTTTCTACGCGCTGCAGCGACGCGCGGGCCAGGTCGTCCTGTTTCTTGTCGACGGAGAGCTCAGCTTTGCGCATCCACTCCGCCACTTTTTCTTCGTTTTCTTTTTTCTTTTTCTCGAGCAGATGCTGGTCGGCGATGGCGATCGCCACCTGCGTCTTCACTTGCAGTAACTGATTCTGCATGTCGAGAATCACCTGCTTGATCATCTTTTCCGGCTCCTCGGCCTTATCGATCAGGTCATTGAGGTTAGCTCGGACCAATGTGGAAACACGCTCTAGTAATGCCATGGTGGACTCCTTTTCTTGAACTACGCTTCTAACTTCTAGCTTCCAGCTCTCGATTTCGTTTTGCCGCTTCACATTGCGCACAGGTCGTCCGGCGAAGAGTGCTGCCAATGGCAATCCCGATCGCAACCCCGATCCCCAGCCACAAAGCAACATGCCCCGCCAAAATTCCCAGGACCATGCCCAACGCGGCACCCAACGCAATTCCTAAACCCATTCCTTTCGATTTTCGGTTCATAGTCAACTCCAAGTTCGCGGCCTCGCTGCGCTCGGCGGGACGGGCGAATGCGCCCGTCCCCACACAAGCAATTGAGGTCAGTTTTTCGTCGCATCGACCACTGGCGGCTTCGGCGTGTGATCGCCCAACTGCCGCACCTTCCCGAGCAGCTCCGAGAGCGGCATGCCGGAGAGCGTTTCGAACAACGCTGGAACCTGCGCCGCCATCTTGGCGATGTCGCCGGTGATTTTGTTCATTCCCGATGCATCGCCGTTACCCGTAGAAACGATGGTGATCTTGTCTACGTTCGCCAGCGGACTGGCCAGCGCCTTCACTACTTCGGGCATGCAAGTGAATAGCCGGTCGATCACTGCTGCCTGGTTGTACTCCTGATAGGCTTCGGCTTTCACGTTCATGGCCTTGGCTTCGGATTCGCCTTTCTTGAAAATAATTTCCGCTTCGGCTTCGCCTTGGGCGCGTATCGAGGACGCGTGTCCTTCGGCTTCCGCGATCAGGCGTTGCTTTTCGGCGGCGGCTAACGTCTCGATTCGCTGACGCTCGATTTCCGCTCCCTTCAACACGGTCGCAATCAGCTCTTTTTCGCGGCGATTGATTTCCGCCTCCTGCACTTTGACCTGTTGCTCTTTTTCGATCTGCTGCACCTTCACCTGCTCGGCGATCACCTGCTGTTGCATGATGTTGGTCTGGATGTCATAGGCCTTATCGGCTTGCGCCTGCTGGCGTTTGGTGACTTCCAGAAATTGCGCTTTCTTCACTTCAAGATCGCGTTGTGATTCCGCTTGCTTGGCCAGGGACAACGTCTCCGCTAACACGCGCTCCTGATCAGCTTGTGCCTTGGCTACGGCTGATTCCCGCTGCGCCAGCGCGCGCTTGATCGCCGTATCGCGGTCGGCTTCCGCCGTGGCCACGTCGGCGTCGCGCTTAATGCGGGCCACGTCGGGCTTGCCCATGTTGGTGATGTATTCGTTTTTGTCGCGGACTTCTTTGATGGTGAACGAGATCACTTCCAGCCCCATCTTGTTCATGTCCTCGGCACAAGTGCCGCGCATGCGGTCGGAAACCATCTCCGGCTGCTTGACGATTTCTTCCACCGTGAGTTGTCCGATGATGCCGCGCAGATGGCCTTCCATCACGAGTCGGATCAGAGCTTCCCGCTCCTGATCGGATTTGGTGAGGAATTGCTCGGCCGCCGTGAGCACAGACTCACGGTCGGACTTCACTTTGATTTGCGCGACGGCTTCGACAGTCACCGCGACGCCTTGTTTTGTGTACAAATCCTGCTGCGGCGCCACGTCGAACGACATCAACTCCAGCGACAGATCACGACAGACCTGCACCATGGGAAGTACGAGCGTGCCATGTCCCTGCACCACACGCGTCCCGCCCAAACCGTACACGATGAGTGCTTCGTGCGGACCCGCTTTCCGATATAGCCTGGCCATTCCGCTCATCAGGAACAGAAGAACCATCACTCCCAGCCCGGCAAAAATCCAAATTTCAACCATCCTCGACATCTCTGGCATAACGCCTCCTGTTACAAAACCGTTTTAGATACTCGAGCTCCGCAAAGAATTGATTGCTTTTCGAAATCCGGAAACAACTGCGATTTACTCGTCGCCGGACATTTCGCTCCACAATCGAACGTAGGCAATTCCCTTTTCATAACGCGTGACCACTACTTCGCTCCCCTTGCCGATGGCAGTAGCATCTTCGCTGCGGGCGCCGCACACGCGGCGCGTTCCCATCTGCGTGTAAATCATTTCTCCAGTTCCGCCCGCGCGGATCGAGCTACAGATCCGTCCCAGTACGCCGACCATCTCGTAATCGGCCGGATCCATGTTTTCGTCCTCAGAGATCAGGACTTTGCTCAGGAACAGAAACACTATCCCTCCCCCAACCAATCCGCTGGTGATGGAGGCCAGCAATCCAAAACCGATCCACACTCCGGAATAACGTGTGAGCAGATATCCGGTGCCGCCAAACCACGCCAGGAATGCGGTCAGCGTGACGAAGTTGAACGGTGAAACTCCGCTTTGCTGTGCGCCATGACCTGCCGCTGCTTTAACACCAGCCGGAGCCTGCGCCGGAACTGGTGAATGAGCCGCCGGAACCGTCGTCGGCAGGTGCGCGCCGGCAACGTGTCCATGAAAATGCGGCAGATGCAATCGCCCCGTCCGTGCCCCGCCAAATACAAATGAAAAGAAACTCAAGCAGAAGCCGACCGCGAAACAAACCAAGTAAAAGTCCGCCCAGGTCATGGAGTGATTCATCGAGTTCGCCTCCCTTCTACAATGGAACGGCTGCGCCCTTGGCGCTCCGCTTCCCCGTCCCCATTCTTGCGCCGCGGACTCTCGCTACGCGTGTTGCGACCACGCGGGGATCTTGCAATCAACTCGGGCCGCAAGGCTTCCAGCAACCGCTCGGCCAATCCGGGCGTGTCAAGAATCGCGCCCAGCAGCAGCAACGAGCGCCGTGTGTCTTTTTCGCGCGCCGCCTTGATCAGCACGTCACTCACTTCCGGATCGCTGACGAAACGCTCCGACCCTTGCAGCAGCCAAACGTCGAGCTGGCCTTCCGTTGTGCGCAGGTCTGAGGTCAGTTCTGTGTGATAACCCTCCGGATCATCCACCAGAAAGCCCGGATGCACCTTAAAGAACTTCGCCAGCAGCGCGCGCGACGACTGTGTCATATGCGGCCGCGCACCACTTTCGATCTGCGACAGGTACGACTGGCTGATGCTCTTGCGTAGTTCCTGGCGAACCGCTTTGACGATTTCCTGCTGCGTCATAGGCCGCCCCAATCCGCGCAGCGAGCCTTCCACCTCGCGCAGGTAACGGATTTTCTCTCCCAGCTTCATATAGCAGATCGACATATTTATATTGCAATATGTGATATATGTCAAGAAATGTATGGGCTGTGTTTTGAAGGGATTGCGGAGGAGACTAGAGACCGGCTTCGATCCGGGCGCGCGGGTCGAGGTAATCGCGCAGGGCGTCGCCAATGAAGTTGAACGACAACACGGCGAGCATTACCGCAAGTGCGGGAAACAGCACCAGATGCGGAGCGTCAAATAAGTGCGCGCGGCCGTCGTTGAGCATGGTTCCCCAACTGGCGGTCGGCGGCGGAACGCCGAGTCCCAGAAAGCTCATGGTGGCTTCGGCAAGAATTGCGCCGGCCATGCCGATCGCAGCTTGCACAACGACGGGCTGAATAATGTTCGGGAGGATATGACGCACAACGATGCGAAAATCGCTCGCCCCCAGAGCGCGCGCGGCTTCGACGAATTCGCGCTCGCGCGCGGCGAGGACTTGTCCGCGAACGAGACGTGCATAACCGACCCATCCGCCGAGCGAGAGAGCGAGAACAAGATTGAAAATGCCCGGCCCGCGAAACGCGACGAACGCAATGGCCAGCAGGATTCCTGGAAACGAGAGAAACGCATTCATCAAGACCACGTTGACAAAGCGATCGATGCCTCCGCCATAGTATCCCGCAATTGAACCGATGATGAGACCGAGGCTGAGCGAGGCTAAAACCACGGAGCTTCCAACGAGCATTGAAATGCGCGCGCCATAGATAATACGAGAGAAAATATCGCGGCCCAGCTCGTCCGTGCCGAACCAGTGCGCGTGAGATGGAGCATCGAGCCGCGCAGGAAGATTGATGAATGCAGGATCCTGGGGTGCGATCCAGGGCGCGAACAGCGCGAAGATTACGAAAACAACAACCAGTACTACTCCCGCGGCAGCCAGGGGGTTGTGGGCTGCGGTTCGGCGCAACGAGATGGCAGCAGTGGCAATTTCCACATATTACAAGAAGGATGGCGCGTATGCAGTAGAAGGAATCTCGCGGGCGATCATTGCAAGCAATCAACTATGGCAGTGTGGCCCCGGCGGACACAAAGGTCTTGAGATCGCTTCCGAATTGTGTTTCCATTAAGGGTGCCGGAACTGTATCCGCAGTCGGCTGTGCACCCTCGACACTCACCCTTAGCCTTAAACTCTGAGGAGGAAAATCATGAGCAAGGTTTCTTATATTCCCAAGGATTACAACTCCGTGACCCCCTACCTGATCATCAAAGGCGCGGCTCAGGCCATTGAGTATTACAAGAAAGTTTTCGGCGCCACCGAAACGGTTCGCATGAACGGTCCGGATGGCAAGGTCGGCCATGCCGAGTTAAAGATCGGCGATTCGCACATTATGCTGGCTGATGAAAATCCCAGCATGGGCCTTGGGCACACGAGTCCGGCCACCATCGGCGCCAGCCCGGTGAGCTTGTATGTCTACCTTCCTGATGTAGACACCGTGGTCGCGCGCGCGGCGGCCGAGGGCGCGAAAATTCTCAAGCCGGTTGAGGATCAGTTTTACGGCGATCGCTCCGGCTTCTTTCAAGATCCATTTGGCCATCTCTGGGGCGTAGCCACTCACGTGGAAGACGTGTCCCCGGAAGAGATGAAAGAGCGGATGAAAAAATTACGTCCAGCGGCGTAATTGAACTGGCTTGTGTTTGAATTGGACTGAGGCGGGGCTGCCATGCTCCGCCTTTGGTATTTTCGGCCGCCTCGGACCATTCGTTCGGAGGTTTGAGATTTATTGCCGGGCTGCGCCCGTGGACAGCCGAGGGCGGCCGTCCCCACACGAGCAATGGAGCGGCTCGCCCTTAATGTCCGCCGCTTAACTCCCTCACGATGGAGCCGACAAATTGTTTCGCGTCGCCGAAGAGCATCAGGGTGTTGGGGAGGTAGTAGAGGGGATTGTCGATGCCGGCGAAGCCTGGGTTCATGCTGCGTTTGATGACCATGACGGTTTGGGCCTTATCGACGTCAAGAATGGGCATACCAAAGATGGGGCTGGATTGATCGGTGCGGGCGGCGGGGTTAGTGACGTCGTTAGCGCCGATGACGAGGGCGACATCGGTTTGAGGAAAGTCGCTGTTGATCTCATCCATTTCGATGAGGCGGTCGTAGGGAATGTCGGCTTCGGCAAGCAGGACGTTCATGTGGCCAGGCATGCGTCCGGCGACGGGGTGGATAGCGAAGCGGACGTCGATGCCTTTCTTGGTGAGAATGTCGTAAAGCTCGCGGACCTTGTGCTGGGCTTGCGCGACGGCCATGCCGTAGCCGGGGACGATGACCACTTTGTTCGCGGCCGAGAGAATGGCGGCGGACTCTTCGGGGCTGGCGCTGCGCACGACTCTCTCTTCTTTAGCGGCGGCGACAGACGTCTGCACTTGTCCGAAGGCTCCGAACATGACGTTGGTGAAGGAGCGGTTCATGGCCTTGCACATAATTACGGACAGAACGAAGCCCGAAGATCCATCGAGCGCCCCCGCGACGACCAGCACTTTACTGTTCAGGACAAATCCCAGCAGCGCTGCCGAAAAACCGGCGTACGAATTTAGCAGCGAGATAACCGTCGGCATGTCAGCTCCGCCGATAGGAGTGACCAGGAGGACGCCGAAAATCAAAGCTACAATCACCATCACAGGAAACAGCAATGCGTGCGCAGGATTCACCACCAGCGCGACCGCCAGCCCGAGGGCTCCAGCCAAAACCGAAAGACTGACGATATTCTGCCCGCGATAGACGATGGGCCGCTGAGGCAATATTTCCTGCAACTTTCCCGCGGCGATGACGCTGCCGGTAAACGTGAGTGAACCGATGATCACTTCCAGCGCGATCTCTCCCATTTGAAAGCGCGTGACCGGAGCGGTGCCAACGTAATACTCGGCGATGCCGATGATCGCCGCGGAAAGCGCACCGAAAGCATGGCTTAAGGCGGTTCGCTGCGGCACCGCCGTCATATGCACCAGGCCCAAGGGAACACCAACGCCGGCGCCGATGATCAAAGGGATGAGAACCCACTTGTAGGCCACTACCTCTGGGTTAAAGAGCGTTACGATGACCGCCAGCGCTGCGCCAATCTCTCCAGCCAGAACGCCCCAGCGCGAGGTCGTGGGCGAACTCAGGAACTTGAGAGAAAGAATGAAGAGTACGACCGCGACAATGTAGGCAAAATCCAGGTATTGCTGAAGCTCAAGCGGGCTCATTGTTGTTTCGACCTGGGGGACTTGAACATGCGCAGCATGCGGTCGGTGATCAGGAATCCGCCCACCATATTGCTGAAGGATGCGGCAACCGCGATCGCACCCAGCACAGTGGTAAGACGTGTCTCGTGCCGCCCAGCAATGATGATCGCCGCGACCACAACAATGGCGTCAAGGGCATTGGTGAGCGACATTAATGGGGTGTGGAGAAGTGGCGAAACACGTTTGATTAATTCAAACCCGACGAACCCCGCCAGGATGAAGACGTAAAGATTGGAAATAAAATCTGCTGGCATGATTGCTCCTTTGCTAGCTTGCAGGTTCAGCGAGTTATCGCACTACAAAACCGATCAAGACAATGCTGCGAATCTGCGGGCCTGCGCACTGGCCGAACCGACGAGCTTCTGATCACTAACTACTGGCCACGAGAGCAGGCAGTCTGAAAAAGTCGCGGACGCGGGCGTTCACGATTTCGCCGTCACGCGTGACCATGGTCTCGCGGATGATTTCATCTTGTTCGTTGAGCTGCAGCTTGCCATCTTTCACAATGTAGGTGAGGAAGGTGGCAACATTGCGAGCGTACATCTGGCTGGCGTGATAGGGAACGCTGCTGGCCAGGTTGATGGCGCCGATGATGGTCACGCCGAACGCCTTCACGGTTTCGCCGGTACGGGTGAGTTCGCAGTTGCCTCCGCGTTCTGAAGCGAGGTCGATGATGACCGAGCCGGGAGCCATGCCCCTGACCATCTCCGCGGTGATCAGCACCGGAGATTTTTTGCCGGGGATCACGGCAGCGGTGATGACCACATCGCTTTCGGCGACTACGCGGGTCAGAAGTTCGCGCTGGCGGGCGTAGAAGGTTTCGTCTTGGGCGGTGCCGTAGCCGCGGGCGTCTTGCGCATTCTGGGCTTCGATAGGGAGTTCCACGAAGCGGCCGCCGAGGCTTTGCACTTGCTCTTTCGAAGCTGCGCGCATGTCGTAGGCGGAGGCGACGGCACCCAGGCGGCGAGCGGTGGAGATGGCTTGCAGGCCGGCCACTCCGGCGCCGATGACGAAGACGCGCGCGGGAGTGATGGTGCCAGCGGCGGTGGTCATCATGGGAAAGATCTTGATGGAGGTTTCGGCGGCGAGCAGAACCGCTTTGTAACCACAGATGGTGCCCATGGAAGAGAGCGCGTCCATGCTTTGGGCGCGGGTGGTGCGGGGGACGAGTTCGACGGAGAATGAGGTGACGCCAGCGGCGGCGATTTGCTGAATTACTTCGGAGGAGCCGAAGGGGCGGAGAAATCCGATAAGGAGTTGACCGCTGCGCAAAAGTGGGAGATCGGCCTTGCCGGTGACGTCGTTCGAACCATAGCAGAGAACTTGCACGATGATGTCAGCGGCGGCGAATACCGCAGCTCGATCCGGGAGGATCTTTCCGCCTTTTTCTACATAAGCTGCATCGGGATAGCCGGCTTGCTCGCCGGCGCAGGATTCGACTACCACTTCAATGCCCGCTTTGGCCAGGATGGGCATGACGGCGGGAACCAGAGCGACGCGGCGCTCTCCGGGATAGCTTTCTTTGGGGACTCCAACAATCACGCGAGTTTTCCTTTTCGGACTCGGCCAGCCAAACCGAATTTTATAAACCTAGCGCGGGAACGGATGTGATGCTCGTCACACTGCAAAGAGCATCCAAGAAGCCTTACAGGGACTTAAAAACAGTAGCAGAAAGGACAGGGCGGTGAAAAGGTGCGACTCGCGAGATCGAATTGGTCAGGACGGCCGAGCTTGAAACGCAGAGGGCGCTGAGAACTTCCGCGGAGCGAACGCAAGAGGAAACTCGCCTGACAAAATACAAAGATTAGGCAGCGTTAACAAGGTACGGTTAGGAGTTTAATGTATTGACTTGTTCGGCGGCATGGCCTGATCTAGGGGCTGGAGGGAAATTTTGCAGGTCTCCACGCCAAAGACTACGGGGAAAAGGCACAGATGGGCATTACTGGGCATAATCCTGTGCCTTTTTCTGGCCGCAGGGGCGGTAGCAGTTCGGATGGTGATCGACCGGGCCGAACCAATTCTGCGAGCGCGCGTGATTCAGAGTTTGTCGAATCGATTCCAGGGCCGCGTGGAGCTGAAGAGTTTGGGGGTTTCTGTAGTCAAGGGGTTGGAAGTTTATGGCGGCGGGTTAGAGGTCTATGGCGCGACCGACCCGAATCCGTACGAGGCCGGGGTGCAGCCGCTGATCAGTATCCGGAAGTTCCACTTTCATACCGGAATACGCAACCTGTTTCGGCCCGTGGTGCACATCGACACGGTGTATGTGAATGGCATGGAGCTGAATATTCCTCCGAAAGAAAGCCGGCGCGCCTTTACGAGCAAGATGAAATCGCAGACCCGGAAGATGTCGGTAATTGTTGACAAGTTTGTGTGCCAGGACACCGACCTGCTGATTAATAACTCGAATCCGGAAAAAGCGCCGCTGGAATTTGCCATTAGCGATCTGAAAATGAAAGACATTGGGGCCGGGTTGCCAATGCACTTTGACGCGACACTAGTGAATCCGAAGCCGGTGGGAGACATTCACTCCACCGGATTGTTTGGACCGTTTCACGAAGACGATCCGCGAGAGACGCCGGTGCAGGGAGATTATTCCTTCAGCAATGCCGATCTGGGCACGCTGAGAGGGATTGGAGGAATTCTATCTTCGACCGGCAAATACGAGGGAACGCTCAGCGAGATCGTAGTAAATGGGGAAACGGACACGCCCGACTTTCAAATTGCGCGAAGCGGACATCCGATGCCGCTGCACACGGAATTTCATGCCATCGTGGATGGAACGAGCGGAGACACGGATCTGGCGCCGGTGAATGCCACACTGCTGCACTCTTCGTTTACGGCGACCGGATCGGTGACCCGGATGCGGAACCAACCCGGGCACGACATAGAACTGGACGTGGTGGTGGAGCATGCACAGATTCAGGACCTACTCAGACTGGGAGTGCGGACTGATCCACCTGTAATGACCGGGCCGGTGCAAATGCATACCCGGCTGAGCCTGGTACCCGGCGATGCCGACGTGGCCGATCGCTTGAAATTGGTGGGCAATTTCGATGTGTCCGACGGCCACTTCACGAACGGGAAAGTGCAGTCCAAATTGGACTCGTTAAGCCTGCGTACGCAAGGGAAGATGAAAGAGGCACAAAAGGAGGACGCGGAGACAGTTCCAACCGATTTGCGCGGCGTGTTCACTTTGAAGGGTGGATTGTTGTCCTTCTCTTTGCTGCATTTCATGATTCCGGGAACGCATGTGGATCTGACGGGAGATTACAGTTTGGATGGACGGACATTCGACTTTCACGGGACGGCGCGGCTGGAGGCCAAGTTATCGCAAATGACCACGGGCTGGAAATCTCTCCTACTCAAGCCGGTGGATCGATTCTTCAGCAAGGATGGGGCGGGCACGGAGGTTCCGGTGAGGATTACGGGGACGGAATCGGAACCGCATTTTGGGCTGGACTTTGGACATAAAGACGAACACGCGCCTCTTGAAAAGAATTTCGATGCGGCGAAACGCTGAAAACTGTGAACAGAGTGACCCTACGCTTCGACTTGATTCACGATTACCCTCACGCATGATGGGCGGCCCAGAGCTTCCGCTTAGATTCCAGTGCGGCATCGGCTGTATGCAGCCTTAGGGTGCGACCTACCAGTAATTACAGCCATAACCCCATAGCTAGCGAACAAACGAACTCTTATCTTCTTAATTGACGTTGATGCCGTCCGCGCCCGCGGCAACAACGCAAAAAGAAAGGACTTCCCCGTGAGCGCTTGCGCAGTTTCCGCCACATCGCTGGTTCCTGAAACAAAAATTATCCCAGACACAGTTGTCCCGGGAACAAAAAAACTGAAAACCGATATCGACCTTATTTCCCGTGCCAAAGATGGAGATCCAGAAGCTTGTGCAGCAATTTTCGAAACGCATAAAAGGCGGGTCTACTCGACCTGTCTGTTAATGACCAAGAATGTGGCGGATGCCGAAGATCTGATGCAAGACGCTTTTATACAAATCTTCCGAGGAATTCGCACTTTTCGCGGCGATTCCGCATTCTCGACATGGATTTACCGGGTGGTTGTGAACACAGTGCTGATGACGCGCCGCAAGCGGCATCTGCGCGAGGTTTCTCTGGATGAGCCGGGTAACCTGGATTATTCTCCGGTGCCGCGTGAGTTTGGAAGAGACGACAATAAGCTGATGGGTACTGTGGATCGCGTCGCATTAACCCAGGCGGCAAATGAATTGCCGGAGGGCTGCCGGGCTATTTTTATCTTGCACGAAGTGGAAGGCTACGAGCACCACGAGATCGCAGAGCAATTGAGCTGTTCGATTGGCAATTCGAAATCGCAACTACACAAAGCCAGACTGAAGATGAGGAAGTTGTTGGCCTCCGGTAAGAAACGCATTGGCAGAAAACGGGGCACAGTAGAAGACAAACGGAGACGACATCTGGCAGCGTCGGCCATGGTGGCAGTACCTTCTTAAACTTCCTTAAACTTCGTGGTGCGGCGTCAGCTGGCCACCGAGGAGGTCGGCTGCCGTGTTTCGGCACCAAGGGGAAGGGTTACTGAGATCAGAGTGCCCGAGGGACTGGATTGAATATCGAGTTGACCGTGGAGTTCGCGCACGCGTTCGCGCATACCGGATAAGCCAATGCCGAAAGCTGCGCCCTTGGTTCGAAACCTTCTCAGCAAATCCTGCGGAATGCCACTTCCATAATCCCTGACCTGCAAAAGCAACTCGCCAGGTAGGGACTGCAGGCTGACCTCGGCTCTGGCACTTTTCGAGTGCCGGTGAATGTTGGTCAGACTCTCCTGCAACACGCGGAAAAGCCCAAGCTCAATATCCTTGGGAAGCCGTCCCAGATCGTTAGGCATATCCAGCTTGACGTCGATGCCGCTGCGCTCAGAAAAGCCCTGAACATACCAGTGGGCGGCAGAAGAGAAACCGACTTCGTCCAGAAGCGGGGGATGCAAGAGGTGAGAGATGGTGCGGGTCTCGGCAATGGATTGATCGAGAAGCTGAATTGCGGCCAAAAGCTCTGGAGCCGGCTGGGTACGGGCAAACATTTCCAGATTCATTTTGACACCCGCCAGATACTGGCCGAGGCTGTCGTGCAGTTCGCGGGAAAACCTGCGGCGCTCCTCATCCTGCATTTGCAGCAGGCGGGAGGTGAGATGGCGCAGAGATTCTTCGCTCTCGCGAGCCGCGGCCTCGGCTTGGGCTCGTGCATCAAGTTCGGTGGTTAGAAGCCGGTAGTGAATCGAGAACAACACCAGCGACAGGACGAAGCTGATGGCGAGGGTAATGACTGTCAGAGAAAAAAAACGGTTTGAGGCAATCGTCCGCACTTTCAGCAGGCGTTGCTCTTCGTCGCGCATATCCTGCGCGACGGAGGCTTTTTCGAAGGCGAGTGCCAAATCCTGGCGGGAGATCTCGCTTTGTCCGGCGATATTCGCAGGAGAGGCTTTGGCCAAAGCAATGGCCTGCCGGAAGAGACCGAGACGCTGCCTCGTGAGATCTTCCAAACGGGTGCACAGTTCCTGTTGCCGCGGATTGTCTTCCGTCAGCTTTCTCACTTCCTCTAATTTCTGGCGCACTGCCGGCATGGCCGCTTCAAAGGACGGCAATGCGTTTTCATTGCCGGCGGCGACATAACTGTTGCGGGCACGCGAGGCCTGAGCGACAGCAGCATCTATCTCTCCCAAGACAGATTGGACCTTGTAACTGTGGACAACCCATTTCTGGCTGCTCTCCAGATGACCAATGGTGATGTAAGCTGCGAGTGCGCTTAGAAGCAATACGGCAACAGCGGAAACGAAAGCTACTTGTGCGTTTTTATGCGGGGACATAGGTGGTGGTTATCGTCCAGTCGGTACTCCTGCATGCTAGTGCGTTCAGGCCCCTCCGCAGCATTACTCGCTGAGTTTTATCGTATCGTGCCCACGGTTTTCGTACCAGAGACTCGCCACGCGGGGCACGAACTTTGGAATACAGCAAACACCTGATTGCCCGGGCATAATCGCCGCTTATATTCAAAACACGCTACGGGCCGAGGGAATCGAGGTGCGCTGAAGTCGCCATTTCCCGCAAGCAGAAAGAAGTCGCGATTTCCTGGCTGGTGACGGAAGGGTTGGGATAGCGTTGAAACTCCGCATTCTGATAGCTGACGATCACGAAGTTGTGCGCCGGGGATTGGCGGCTTTGTTGCAGACGCAGGAAGGTTGGGAGGTCTGCGGCGAGGCTGCAGATGGTCGCGAGGCGGTGGAAAAAGCGAAGCTGCTGAAGCCGGAGTTTGTGATCCTGGACATTGGTATGCCAAATCTCAACGGTCTGGCAGCCACTCGTCAACTGACGCAACACGATCCCAACTTCAAGATTATCGTTCTCACCATCACCGACTCGGATCATGTAATCCGAGAGGCGCTGGATGCGGGAGCGCGCGGGTTCGTGCTGAAATCGGATGCGGTGCGGGATTTAGTCTCCGCGATCGAGGCGCTGCAGCGCGGACAAATGTTCTTCACCCCGCGAGTGAATGAGATGGTGCTGGCGGGGTTTCTGGAAAAAGGAACTGCAGCGCCGCGCGGAGCGCCCCCGAAGTTTCCCAGCCTGACGCCGCGGGAACGAGAAGTGATTCAGTTGCTGGCGGAGGGGAAGAGTTCGAAGGAAGTGGCGACGCTGCTTAACCTGAGTACCAAGACTGCGGAAACTCATCGCAGCAATATTATGCGCAAGCTCGGCTTTCACTCCATACGGGATCTGGTTTTGTATGCAGTAAAGAATGACATTATCCAGGTACATATGCCGCCCGAGGGACGAGCGCGGGATAGGTCAGCGCAGTAGGAGATGTGAGCTGCTTCGGGTGCGATGAAAAGAAAAAAGCCGCCCGGGTATGGTTGCCGGGCGGCGCGCAAGCGTAGTTTAGCGGCTAGCTGGCTTTCTTCTCGGAGTTAATTCGTCGCTGTTCTTCGACATCGGCGTCGTTCTGGTCGCGAGTGTCGTTGGTGGCGTTCCTGGCGGAGTCTTTCACTTTGCCCCAGGCGTTTTGCACTTTGCCTTCGGCCTGTTTGGCAGCGCCGTGAGCCTGCTTTTCAGTGTCGCCGGTCCATTCGCCTACCTGGCGTTCGACCCGGCCCGCCACATCTTTCGCTTTTCCCTTTATCTCGTCCTTATCCATTTTGCTTGCTCCTCTCCGTGATTAAGATGTGGCCCGCATGGACCACTCGCCTTGCGATGAAAACTATTCCGCTGAGCGGAGCGGCGCGCTATACCGGATTGCGGCCCTGAATGAGGCGTACCAGAATTGCGATAATCGCCAGCACCAGCAAGATGTGGATGAACCCGCCCAAAGTGTAGGAAGTGACCATCCCAAGCAACCATAGAACGATAAGAATTACCGCAATGGTCCAGAGCATCGTGATCCCCTTTCGCGCGTGCTTGTTTGTCCAGCTATTTTGCTTTCTCAGGGTAGTCAAGGGCGCTTATGGGGAATATCGGGTCGATTGTGTAGGTGAGGGATGAAGCAGCCCTATTTTTTGGAGAAGAGACGGGCATGCGTTTGGAAAAAAGAACAAATGTGCGAATTGAATCGCACATTTGTTCTTTTTATCAGTCGGCTTAGTCGCCGTTCCGTCACGGTCGATCCCGCGCTGTCCATCTCGGGGCGAGTGAGTTTGCCCAGCAGCAAAAACTTACGCGGCTCGATCGGCTCTGGTGTTCGCAGTATCCGAGATCTGGGTCAGGACTGAGTCCGCGTGCTTTTCTTCCTCGAGAGTCTGGTCGAGCAGTGCAGCCTGGGCATCGTGGCCAAGGATTTCGGCGAAAGTTCGTACTGTGCCGTAAGCAGCTATCTCGTAGTGCTCAACCTTTTGCGCGGCGGCGATAATGCCGGCGTCGCGGACGGAATTATCGGCGGCATCCTTAATGACGTCTTCGCCTTCCGTGATGAGGGCGGCCATCCCTTTGGATTTCTTGGACTCGACTGAGCCTGTGGCTTGATTCAGAATCTGTTCGAGCCGGGCGACGTGGCCTTTGGTTTCCTGCAGGTGAGTTTGCAGTGCATTCCTTAACTGAGGCTCGGTGGCGGATTGGATCATTTTCGGAAGAGCTTCGGTGATCTGGGTTTCTGCGGAATGGAGTTGCTGGAGTTGATCGATATAGAGTTTTCGAAGGCTATCGAGATTTGCGGAAAAGAATTTCATGATTTGACCTCACGAGAGTTGGTTGGATTTTCAGGTTAAAAATTAGGATGCGACGGGGATGGGGTTTGTTGTCGTCGGAATGAGAGAGATCAACTTCGAAGCCGACGGCGGCGAATGAGGGTGCAGAAATCCCCTTCGGCCTCGCCCCAGGCAGTCTTTTAACCGATCAATAGATTTGGACAATGCCATTGCGGACGGCGTAGAGGGTGAGATCGGCGATGGAGTGGAGATCGAGTTTTCGCATCAGGTTGGTGCGATGAGTTTCGGCGGTTTTGACGCTCAGGCTGAGAGCGGTCGCAATCTCTTTGGTGGTTTTTCCTTCGGCGACCAGTTGAATGACTTCGCGCTCGCGGGGAGTAAGAATGTGCTGGTCCGGAGTCTCGTGCTCCTCGTGGGGCCGGAGATAACCATCGAGCATCATTTGCGCGACTTTTGAAGTGAAGAAAGTGCGGCGGTTCTGCAAGGCTTCGACTGCGGCGATCAGATCGCGGCCGGCGTCGGACTTCAGCAGGAAACCGCGGGCGCCTGCGGCGAGGACTTCGCGAACGACCTGCTCGGAATCGTGGATCGTAAGGATAAGGATGCGGGCATCCGGAGTAGTGGTAAGGATTTGCCGCGCGGCGTCGAGGCCATTCAGGTTCGGCATTCCGATATCGAGCAGCAGAACATCCGGCTTGAGTTCGTTGGCCAGTTCGACGGCTTCACGACCGTCTTTGGCTTCGCCGCAAACCTGCCATCCGGGACGGTCTTCGAGGACGGAGCGAATCCCTTTTCTGGCTACCTCGTGGTCATCCGCGATTAGGATTCGAAGCACGCGCACGCCTCCCACTTCCAGTTTCGCCAGCCACCAATACTGATCGACGCCCTGTCCGCCGAAAGCACGGCTGTGTTTGTAAATAGTTGCGCAGACTAGTGGTAACGGTTGCCAAAGAATCCACCGATTGGCTTAGGGGCGAGGGAATATCGGCCGCGGCGACAGTAAAATGCGGTTGACTCAGGTGTTTACTGTAGACGACAAAGTTGTCCCCGAGGCTTTCGCTGTACGCCGAGATGGCATCCAATACGGCGGAGGAATTTCCATGCGCTCAGCCGCTACCTGGGGCGTTGCCTCAATCGTTCTAACCTTGCTCCTGACCGGTGGATTGGAATCGACAAGCCTGGCCCAGAGTGACGCTCCGCCGCGGACATCGATGCCGCCGGCTTCCGTGCAAACGGCGCCCGATACGACCCAACCGGCCGCGCCCGGACAAGTTTCGCCCGATCAAGCCTCGCCCGATCAACAGCCCACCGCGCAGCCAGCTACCAGCAACGACCAGGGCATGTTTGTGTTTAAGAAGCAGGTAGAAGAAGTGGTGTTGCACGCAACGGTAGTCGATCAGGACCAGCACCTCGTTACCGGACTGCCGCAGAGTGCTTTCTCGATTACACAGAATGGCGTACCGCAGACGATTACCTCGTTCCGCCGTGAGGATGTGCCGGTGGAAATTGGCATCGTTGTCGACAATTCGGGATCGATGCGGGATAAGCGAGGACAGGTGAGTCAGGCGGTGATGAACCTGATTCGCGCGAGTAATTCAGAAGATCAGGTTTTTGTGGTGAACTTTGGGCAGAATCCTTATCTGGATCAGGATTTTACTTCGGACGCGAACTTGCTGCAGGCGGCTTTACATCAGGTGTCGGCGAAAGGAAGCACGGCGCTCTACGACGCCATTGTGGCATCGGCGGTGCATTTGGAGAATAATTCCCGGCTCAGCAAGAAAGTGCTGCTGGTAATTACCGACGGGGAGGACAACATGAGCCGGGAGACTTTGCAGGACGCGAGGCGGCGGCTGCAGCAGGCAAACGGTCCAACCCTTTATGCGATTGGGCTCTTAGGAAGCGGGCTGCGCAGCGAAGGCCGGGATGCGTTGGAGCAGTTGGCTTCGAGCACTGGTGGCGTGGCCTATTTTCCGGACTCGCTGGATCAGGTGGATAGCATTACGCGGACCGTGGCGCGGGATATTCGCAGCCAGTATGTTTTGGCTTTCAGACCACATAACCAGAATGCGCAGCCGCAGTATCGATCGCTTCGAGTGGATGCGTATGCGCCGGGGTATGGAAAGCTGACGGTGAGAACTCGGAGTGGTTATTACCCGCCGGAGCAGAAGCGGTAAGCGCTCGCTAAAACAGCAGATCCTCATAAGAATTTTAAGCGGCCCACGGGAGCCCATGGCCGCAGGGATCCTTCGACTGGTTCGCTGGATGACGTAGTCTAAAAAACAAAAGGCGCGGCTCGGAAGCCGCGCCTTTTTCCAACTTCTTGGACTACGCGACGGGGGTTTCCGCGGGGGAGTGCATTTGTGCCGGCATTTGAATCTGGATGATGTTGTTCTTGATGGCGTAGACCACCAGATCGCGAATCGAATGCAGGCTGAGTTTGCGCATAATGTTGCTGCGGTGAGTTTCCACGGTCTTGGTGCTCAGGTTCAGGAGCGTGGCCACTTCCTTGGAACTCTTTCCCTCGGCCAGCAATTGCGTAATTTCACGTTCGCGGACCGTAAGAGTCGGCAGGCTGGGAGCTTCATTCCGGGCCACGACGTGGCCTTTGTCGAGGAAGCCGGCCAATACCAAGTCGTTTACGCGCGGGGTGAAGAACATGCGCTTACTTTGCAGGGCTTCGACAGCGGAGACGAGGTCGCGCGCGGCATCGGACTTCAGCACAAAGCCACGGGCACCGGCATCAAGGGCCTCGCGGATGACCTGATCGGAGTCAGTGATGGTGAGGACGATCACTTTGAACTGCGGATCATGCTGCATGAGCTGGCGCGTGGTGTCGAGGCCGTTGAGGCTGGGCATGCCAATGTCGATGATGACGACGTCAGGCTTCAGGCGCTTGGCCATCTCCAGAGCTTCGCGACCATCGGATGCTTCTCCGCAAATTTCCCAGCCTTCGTGTTTCTGAAGCAACGAGCACAATCCGCGACGCACAATTTCATGATCGTCGGCTAACAGGATTCGCAATTTCATGGCAGATCTCCTCCGGGTAAAGCCTTTCTGAGTTCGACCGGCTGGGCCCACAGCGGCCAGCCTTCATCCCGAAACCTGGGGGCTCCGGGCCAATGCTGTAAAAACGCGGTGCTGACTGACGGATTCCACGGCTTCCAAAAGATCGCGGGCCGCATTCGACTTCACGACATATCCTCTGGCGCCCGCATCGAGAGCCTCGCGCATCATTTGCGGCGAGTCATGCTGAGTCACGAACAAGACTTCCAGGCCGGCATTTTTGTGCTTCTGCTGGATCAGCCGGCAGGCCTCCAGCCCATTCATGCGTGGCATGGTGACGTCGAGGACAACGACGTCTGGTTGTAAACTTTCAACCTTTTCCACGGCTTCCATTCCATCGGAGGCTTCGCCTACGACTTCCCAGTCACCCCGGCCTTGTAAAAGAGTTCTTAGCCCTTGTCTGACGATAGGATGATCATCGACCAGCAGGATGCGAACCGCCATGCTGTTTTCGTTTCTCCGCTGCTGCACCGTGTAAACCTCTAAAAAAGTGTTCCACGGTTGGCTACAGTTTAAGTTGGCCCTGCCGCAGACTTCTACTGGAATTAATCGAATCTAATAGGCGTATTCCGTATGTACAAACCCTATCGAAGCTAGCACGCGATCGGGGAGGGCCGAATACAGCGAATACTGTATTCTAGGCCTCCTACCTAGCAGAACCTAATTCTCGACCGAAGCGTTGGTGGGGAAATAGGTTCTGGCGTGCAAAAGTGCATCTACCGCCTCAACAATCGAGCCCACATCCGATTTCGCGCAGGCGCCGCGGATTCCGGCGCGCCGGGCTTCATCGGCTAGCTGCTTCGACAAATGGATAGTAACCATCAAAATTGGGATTTCCGGGAACAGCCCGGAAATCTCCCGCGCGACGTCCAAGCCATTCAAATCCGGCATCTGGAAGTCGAGCAGAATCATGTCCGGAGGATTCTTTTTGACCCGTTGCAGGGCTTCCCCGCCGGTACGAGCCTCGTCGCACACCTGCCACGTACTTTGCTGTTCGAGCAAAGCCCGCAAGTAGTGACGGACTGCGGGGTTATCGTCGACAACAAGAATGCGAACCAAGCCTCCCGCCCTTCCCGGTCTAAGTTTCCAAGATAGGATTCCACGGCTTCGACCGCAATACCGTGAAGCCCCTACAACGTTTGATGCTACTGGCTATCCATATGCTTAACTCACCAGATACCTTTGTCACTACCCGTCATTTTCATTTCAATGGCCGCAGCCGCCGCCAAGGGCGGAAGCAGGCTGAGGCGGAACGTGCTTTGCAGATCGCCGTTCAGCAGCAGGCGTTTCCACTCCGCCGCATAAAACCGGGCAGCTTGAGGAAAAATCGGGATCCGCAGGAATTTTTTCTTGAAATAAACCAGCTCATTGCCAAAGTGCGCGGCGTCGGTTACCAGCGAGGGCAGTGGCAGATCGGTTCCGCGATAGGCTTTGACGTAGCCGGAGATTGTCACCAGATAAGTCGCGAGACCATCCCAAAGGCCGGCAGACTGCGCCAGTTTCTTGAGGTATGCATAGTCAATGGCGCCAGACTCGACCAGGCGGGCGTTATCGGCAACGTCGCAAAGACGCAAGTAGAAGTGGCGGTACATGCGTTGCAGAGTGCTGATCATGAGGCGATCTTCCGGAGCGGGCACGCGGAAAGATTTTCCATCGAACTGCGCAAGGCTGGAGCGCGAGACCAGAGAGTTGGTGATGGCGACCTGCTCGCCGGTCTGGCCCAGTCGCGAGATGTGAACTTCGACCAGTTCGGGTAAGCCGGGGATCACGAAATTCCATTTGTTGGCGAGACGGTCGCCCCAGCTGCGTGCGTCGGGCTGGGCTTTGAAATGCTTCGACATGACGGCGACTACATCGGCGGGCTCAGCGTTGGCGTAGAGATCGAGGTCGTTGCCGAGGTCAGGCCAGTGATCGAGAGACTTGATCACGATCACGTCGCCGACTTCCTTTAACGCATCGCAGATTGGCGCCAGAAATGACAGGGCGTGCTGGATGCGCTCTTGCTCTTTGATAATTGCCTGATTCACCCACTCAGCGCGCTCGTGCCCGGCTGCGACCATGGCTTGATGCAAGCGCGGAAAAGTGCGCGCGATGACGTGATGCGAATTTGCCAGACTCCAGAGCTCGTCGAAATCCTCAGCAGTGAAAGTGGAAACGATCGTGGAGATCCTTGCGTTCCGCGCGGGGTCGACGAGGCTAAGGTCAGTTGCTTCCAGGAGTAACTGGGAGAGCAGGGTTAGGCATTTGTTGGAGTTTTTGGCGCTGTCCATAGTTTTTGAGTTGCTGGTGTTCTGTCTGCGGCGAAATTTAACCGCCGTTCTTCGATGAGGAAACTGGCCGCGCGGTTGTTAATCCGACAGGCTTAAGTCAGCCTTTAATGCGAGCTGGATTGTGCGGTCGGGGTGCTGCCGCAATTGGTTTCCGTACGGCGTTCGATGGCTGTTCCCTCCTCATAGTCGTTCCAGGTTTCGATCAGCAGAAACGGAAGCGGCTTGGAGTTGTCGTAATAGCGCTGATAGAAATTCAGGGTTTCGTCAAGAGTCTTGCCGCAGGCGCTTTGCATATGGCGGTTAAGACCCCACGAAGCTTTGGAGTCGTCGAAACCGGGCCAGGCGCCGCCGACGGCGATTTTGCCCGGTTGTTCCTGCATGGTCTTGTAGAAATTATCGAGATAGGCCTGGCCCCAGTTGCTGCCATCGGCGGCCCATCCGCCCGGACCGGGCTGCACCCAGGCGTAGGATCCGGCGAAATCATCGGCATATTTCGCGGGGGGCTGATCTTTATAAATCAGAAGCGGAGGATTATCCCAGCCGCTGAAGTGTTCGCGAACGCGGTTCCAATCGACGTGGCCGCCTTTAGGGAAGATGAAGACAACCGGGCGGCCGTTGTAGGTGAGATAGGCGTCGCGATACTTGGCGGTGGGGCCGAAATAATTTTTGTAGGCTTCGTCGAAGGATGCGATTTCAGCGTCGGTGGTCTGCGCATCGTCATCCTGATCCTGGGCTTCGTTGTAGAGCAGAGCGACCTGGAAGTGAGACTCGCTGGCGACTTGCTGCAAGAGAGCAAAGTTGTGATCGGAATACGGATTGCTCTCACCGTACCAATCCACCACGAAAGCGGAGATGCCCATCTGGCGAGCGTGCTGGATCTGTTTGCGCAGAACTGCGGGATCGTCGCTTGAGTACCCTACATCGATGTGAGTGTGGTTACCGAACCATGGCATGTAAACGGCAAGAAGCTTGGGCGAAATTCCCGGCGCCATGGAGTTCTGCTGCAGCATGTGATGCGCGCCGAGCGTGGTGCAACCGCTCGCCATCACGAACAGGATAATCATTAAGCCCAGCAGCGACTTCGGCAACGTAGAACTCCATTCTTTCGGCCTATCCAAGCTAAGTAAGATGCGTTGAAGAAGGTGCGGTTGGCACGGGGAGAGGCTTTGGAAGCTGGGGCAGCTGGAGCTTCGGAGCGGGTCAAAAGTGTGGAACAGCTTGCAGTTGGCGAATCGTCCAGCGATCGGCGCCGGGAGTCATGAGAACGACGTAACGCACGGTGACGTCCTGATCATCGATGGTTTTGCTGCCGTCGAGAATCTGCAGGTGATATTGCGCGGTATCGTGCAATTCTATGACGTCTCCCTCGGGCGAATAGAAGACAGCATCCAGGCGATGATTTTGATTGGTATAGCGGCGGCTCAGGCCGGATTGCCGCTGGCTGGTGACCGTTTGCAGCAGCCAGTGTTTGGCTTCGCCGGAGAAAGGACCTTCTAAGGGATCGAGGGTGTTGAAGTCGAATGCCTGCGCCATGCTCGTCCACGCCAGGCGATAGTCGCGTAGGATTCCGCGCTCGGTTAAATCTTCGACGGCGCGCGGGCCGGCTTTCTTAACGTCGAGTTGGACTTGCACGGAGGCATCGGCTGCGAATGCGTTCAGCGCGGGAACGAAAAATAAAATGCCCGCGAGAAACAAGTAGAAGAGCGGCGCGAACTTTGATCGGAGCATCTCTGATTTCGTCGTTTCTGAAATCGTCGTTTCTGAAATCGTTTTTTTGGAAATCATGGCTGGCCTCCGACGCGAATTTCGTTTCCCATGACTACACCGGAGGCGGCGGAGATAGTTGTGGCGCCGGCAGAATCCATTTGTGCGCGAGCGATTCCCTGCTTGATGGGAGCATCGACGGTGTCTTTGCCATCGCGACCGGTGGCGGTGAAGGTGACGATGGTGCCGTCGGGTAAAACATTTCCTGCACAATCGTGAACTGGTTCGGTTTGAACCATGATTCCAGATTTTGTGCGCTCGCCGGTAATGCGCAGGTTGCAGGGATATGAGGCAACTTGCTGGAGGGCGCGCTTGGCGGTGAGATCATCCAGAGACGCGGTGACGCGAACCGGGCCGGCGGACTTACCAGATGTGGTGCGAAACCACGCGATGCCATTCTGGGTGCGGACGGAGCGGGTAAACAGGGTTGCATCCTTCGCGGTCAACTGAAAGTTGACGTTCACTGGTGTGAGCACGAGGTTGCGGTATTGATCGAAGGGAAAGGCCACGCCGCTCACTGCATCGTTCAGCGCGACGGGCACGCGCGAGGGATGAACAATGAAGCTTATGCTGAGTGGTTTTGCGGCGGCCACGAAAAAGCTTGCGCTGTGACAAGTGTCGGCGCAGAGAATCGCCAGATAGCGGCCGGCGGTTTGCAGATCCTGCGAAGTGAGACGGACGTCTTCGCCCAGCGAGACGTCGCTTTTGCGCGAGGCTCCGGGGCCGACGAGGTAGAAAGTCGCTTTACCTCTTCCTGTGGTCGAGATGGTGGTTTCTTCTCCGGCGGAGACGGAATCGGGCAGGCGAAGTTCCTGCGCGATACACAGCGCCGAGCAGGTGGCCAAGAAACAAATCAACGCAAAATTTGGAAGTCGACGCATTTTTATGATCGGTTCAAACTGTACTGGTTCACGACAACGTGAAAGCTGTGGACTTCTGAAGACAAGTTCTTGGGAATCTCCACCGCAAAAGGCTGCGAAGATTGCGGCAGTAGCGCTCGATCGACATAGCCATCGGAAACCCAAACCACTTTGCCGTTGTTGTCGTAGAAGCTGGCGATCACGTGCGGAATGTTGACCGTTTGTCCGCCCTGATTCAGCAGCTCGCCGCGAAGCACGCTTTTGCCCTGGGGATCAGTTTCGATTTTTTGATTCATGACTCCGATGACGGGATCGGCGGAAGCGGGAACCAGAGTCGCTTTCTCGTCCATGCGAACGCTTTTTACATTTTTCAGATGCAGACCGGGAAAATCGATCCTGTAGGGAGAAACCTGTTTGGGCAACAGGACGTGATCGATTTTATCGAAGCTGCTCTCTTCGTCGATTGGGTTGCCATTTTCACCGACAAGCGTGGCGTTGACGGTCACGAAGGCGGGCACAGTATCGTCGTTGGTAACCTCACCCATGACCACGGCGCCTGAGCCGGAGTCGATGGCGTTCATGGAAATAATTCGCACGTGAGGGGCGTCGATGTTTCGCGCTCCCCACTCATCGCCAGCGCTTCCGGTCACGAGATCCCAGCGAAGGAAGGTAACTGGAATGACTTCCGCAGGAACGTTGGCTACTTGCACCTTGGGCCAGACCGCCTTCCACACATCCCCTTCGCGGATGAAATGAATATCACGAACATCTTCGAGCGCGCCAACGGGAGTGGAGAAATTGAGATGCACTCGCATTTCAGCCTGGTCGTCGGTGGCGTGAAGCGGGCGCGATTCATAGCCTTCGAGACTGGAGAAGGAGCGCAAGCTGCCATCGGAGCCAGTCCAATCCTGGATGAAAGCCTGCTTCGTGATTCCGCTTGAAGAAGAAACGTCGGCGAAAGCGCGGTCCCAGTTGCGACGCTGCACGTCGAGCAAGAGATTGTCGACAGCCTGCTGCGGCGTTGTGGCTTTCGCGGTGTGCAGAGCTGAACCTTTGGTGACACCAACCGGAACGCCGGCCTGCGTAGTGGTGAACAACCCCAGGACTATTAATCCGACGGTCACCGCCACGAGAATAATTGGGACAGCATATTTCATTGGATAATCCTCATGGTCATTTAAGAGGCAACTCTTTGTCCTTGTACCTGTCCCTGTTGCTGCCGCTCGGAGCCTGTCGAGTGAACCGGAATGCCGCCAACGGAGATTCGTCGAGTCTGGGGCAAGAAAAATTCAAAGAAGATGGCCAGAAAACTCACGCCAATGGGCAATATTCCCCAGAGCAAACCCTGCCACACCGGCGGGATGGCGTCAGAGGGGATTCGATGAGCGGGAGGAACGTCTTCTTTGGACCACGCGGTGATCTCACCGTTGTTGAAGGTTTCGATTTTTCGCCATCCCACGAAAGTGAGCAAGGGTTCGTAATAAGGATCGTGGACAAAAATGTATTTCAATCCGTAGCGGTTGGCGTGCTCGAGCATGGCGCGCAGAGCGGACATGCCGGCCGTGCCATAGAACTTGGAATTTGTCAGCTGTGCCGAGCCGTAGTGCGTCATCTCAGGAAGCAGGCGAGCTGAGTTGTAGTCGCCATCGACACTACCGGCGTCGGTGTAGGTGGAAACCTTCGATAGTTCACTTCCGAAACCCAGAGTCAGATAGCGGTAGGAATCGTGGCCGTCACGGTTCAGGAACGCGATCACGGGCTGCACATTTATCGTGCCGGCAGGACGGAAAGGATTTGCGTTGAGCCAGAACAGTGCGGCACCAATGGTGGCCACCGATGCAAGTGCAAGTCCGACCGCAGCTTTTACCTGGAAACGATCGAGCAACTCAACCGCCAGAACTCCGACGAAGGGCATCGCCATCAGAGTGGCCCAGAAAGTGAAGCGCTCGAAAGTCAGAATCTCGAAGGCGCGTCCCAGCAACCAGCGCGGCAACGGAGTTGTGCCACCAAGTCCAAAGATAAAAGTGAGCCAGAAGCCAAACAGCAAAGGTCTCCAACGTGGGTTGGAGGCACCACGAATCACGATGAACGGGAGCGCCAGAAGCAAAGCACCGTAGGGAATGAGGAAATAATTAACTGCCGTAATGGAGTTCAACAGGAAATTGGCGCGGCTGTCGTGAGGAATCGGAATCTGGTGGATGGGATGTTGAATGAGCGCCAGCCAATATGGAAGGAGAACGATCGCCACTCCTCCCGCGACGAGAACTCCAAAGACGGCGGCGCGCGACAAAACGCCAGTGATTGAACCCGCAACTCGTTCGTCGCGGGCGTCGAGATAGGCGGTCCAGAGAACAGGACCGGCAAACAGAACGACACCGAAAATCAAAGTGACGTGATGGGCGGCGGCTGCGGTAAGACTGACGGCGACACCTTTGACGAGAGAGCGGCCGGAAGCCTCCGTCATCCATTCATAAAAATATGGCAAGGCGTTTAAGTAAAGAGCCGCGGAAGCAACGGTTGCGAGCTGTCCTGCCTGGTAAACAAGGAAAGCCAGAGCACCTAAAAAGACGGTGCCTAATGCGGCATAGCTGGCGGAGCGATCATCGATCCAAATTTTGGCGAAGCGAAAAACTCCTACGGGCAGCAGCAGGACGGCGATCAACTGCACCAGCATGTAGCCCATTTTCAATCCCACGACATTCGACAGCAGGGCGATCCACTGGTGAGTTAATGGAGGATAAGTAGTTTGGGAGAAGCCGGCAAACCACTTTTCATTCCAGGGATTGAACCAGTGATGAGCATAGTGCGAGGCGAAAAACATGTGGAAATTCGCGTCGAATGAGCCGGCGGGGAGCTCCATCAAGAGGAGCGGCCCGTGAACGGCGAGAGCTACCAAAACAATTGCCAGCAGAGGAATTGGCCGAGAGTAGTTGCTGTAGTTACCGTAGTTACTTGGGACGGTGCTCACTCGTGTGCGCTCCTATCGCGCGCGCCCTTACCTGGCAGCGAACAGCTTGGATTCCGAAATCCGGGCCGGGGTTTACTTTTTTCTGCGGGTTTTCCCGTACGGGTTTGATTAGAAAAGCAGCCTTAGCGGGAAGAGTGGCATCTGATGGTGGCCGCAGAACTTTGTGATGCGGGAGGTAAATCAAGACTTGCGCCTAGCGTGGTGATTCAGTGAAAAGCCGATTTCCGCTCACGAGCTTTTGCATCGTTTTTCTTTTCAGTACGGCTCTCGCTCAAACGTATGACATTAACGGCCAAGGGAGTAGTGCGCCTAAAAATCAGAAGGGCCAACCAAGCTCGTCGCAGCCGGCGCAACAAGGTAGTTCCGATCAGAATGGAAATGGATTTGGGTGGGGATCGAGCATTGACGTGGCACGCGAGGCGCGAGCTGCGGATGAAGCCCTGAAGAGAAATGATTACGCGGCTGCGGTTTCGTTTGCGGAACGGGCTGCGAAATCGGCTCCGAAAGATGCGGAGTTGTGGTTCCTGCTGGGCTATGCCGACCGACTGGCCGAGCATCTTCAGGCTTCGGTTGACGCCTACAATCGCGGACTCAAGCTGAAACCGAATTCGACGAATGGCATGGCGGGATTGGCTCAGACTCTGGCGAGAATGGGCCGGGTGGCGGACGCGGAGGCGTTGCTCAAGCGGGTCACGGATGCAAATCCAAAAGATGCGAACAGCCTGCAGTTAGCGGGCGAGCTTTTGCTGAATTCGGATCCGACACAGGCTCTGGACTTTCTGAAGCGCGCCGATATGGTAAGAGCTTCGGCGCATACCGACCTGCTGATCGCGCATGCTTACGAACGCCTCGGACAGCCGGATGAATTCACTCATTATCTGAACCTGGCGAAAAGCCGCGCTCCCAATGATCCCGAGGTGATGCGCGCAGTGGCCGGTGAGTATCGCGACCAGGGGCAGTTCGATCAGGCGATCGCGACTCTGAAGGCGATTCCCAAAAAGACAACCGACATCGAAGCTGAACTCGCCTACACGTACGAGCTCGCGGGAAAGCCACAAGAAGCCGCGGACTTGTATACACGCCTGGCAAAGGCAGCGAAGGGCAATATTGGATTGGACCTGAGCGCGGCGCAAGCCCTGGTTGGATTGGGGCAGATGGATGCGGCGCAGGCATTTCTTGATGACGCGAAAAAGATTGATAGCAACAACTACCGTCTGCATGCGATTGAGGGAGCGATTGCGGAAGCGGACAATCGTTATGCGGATGCGAGCGCGGAATACAACCTCGCCATCAGTAACCTTCCGGCGAATGTTCAGGAAGGGCCGCTTTATCCCATCGAACTTCGATTGAATCTGTATGAGCTGGCGCTGCGGCAAGAAGATGATGCAGCAGCGAAGAAAGAACTGGATGCGGCGGCAGCGGCGATTCAGCAGGTGAACGTGTCGCCGGCTTCGCGCCCTGAGATGCTGCGATTGCGGGCGGCGATTGAAGCGGGCTCCGGCAACACCGATGCGGCGAACAAGGATTTGCAGGAAGCTTTGTCGCTGGCGCCCGGAAATGTAAATTCGCTTTTGAATTACGCCAGTCTGCAATGGAAGATCGGGCAGAAGGATGCGGCGCAGGCTACGTTTGAAAAAGTTCTTGAAATCGATCATAACAATCGAACCGCGCTCGCGTCGCTGGGTTATCTGGCGCGCGATAAGGGCGATACGAAGCTCGCGGAGAGTTATTTCAAGCGGGCGGTGAGTGCTCACCCGAAAGATTACGAGCCGTATCTTGCTTTGGGAGATTTGTATACGGCGGCGCAAGACTTTCCGGCGGCGCAACACAATTATGAAGAAGCTTACCGCCGCATGCCGACGAACGCGATGATCATTGCGGGCGGCACAAACGCGGCACTGGAAGCGCAAAACCGGGATCTGGCGAAGCAATGGCTTGATCGGGCGCAAGGCAAGATGAATGACAATCCTCAGGTAAGCCGCGAACGCGAGCGCTATCTTACGCTGAAAGGTGATTACGCGGAGTCAGCAAAGCTGGGATATTACGTTCTCGGAAAACTTCCGCATGATCGTGAGGGCGTGGATTATCTGGCCTACGATCTTTACTACCTGGGGCGATACGACGAAGCATTAGCGCTGGTGAAGAAGTACGAACCGATCCTGCCGAATGACAAAGACCTTCCGTTGGTCGCGGGAAATGTGAATGCGCACGATAAACATTTGCAAGAGGCGCTCACCGACTACACGCGTGCCTTGGAACTCGACCCTAAGATGGCGGCAGGCTATGAAGCTCGCGGCTTCGTGTTGAACGACCTCAAGCAGCCGGAGAAGGCCGTCGAGGATTTCAAGACTGCGATTCAATTACAAAAAGATTATGGGGAAGCGCACCTCGGTTTGGCATTTTCCGACCTGCAGTTGCACCGGCCGAGACCTGCTCTGGCGCAGTTGGACGTGACCCAGAAAATCATGGGCAAATCGCATGTATGGCATCTGGCGCGCGCCGAGGCCTACCGGCAGGAGCAGGATTTCGTTCACGCGGAACCGGAATACAGAATTGCGCTGCAGGAAGATCCCAATGATCTGAGCACGGAATTGGCGTACGCGGATACGTTGTTCCGATTGCGACGCCCGCAGCAGGCGCTGAACGCCCTGGACGTGGCGCAGAAACTGGCGCCTACGGATGCCCGAGTGTATGCGCTGCGAGCGCAGGTTCACGCCAAAGAGAACGACCGGGCTGCGGCGATGCAAGATATTCAATTGGCCGAGCAATATGGCAAGGATGACATCGACATCCTGATGGCGACTGGAGATGCTCTGTTAAGTTTGGGTGACCGCGATGCAGCAATGCAGAGATTCGCGCGGGCGTTGGATGTTCCGAACGGAGATCGTCTCGGAGTACGTTTGGCGATCGCCCAAGTGTTCATGCGACAAGGGCATCCCGATGACGTGCGCCGACAACTAGCACTTGGTTTTGCGGAGGCCCGCGAAGGCAATTCTCCCGTATCGCCAGAAGATATTCTGGAAGCGGCCAATATTTTTCTCGGTATTCATGATTTCGATCTGGCTGAAACTTACTTCGATAAGGCGAAGCTGGCTGGAGCCAATCCACGATTGGTGGAGATTGGACTGGCCAACACTTATGTGGCTGAAGGCCAGACCCACAAAGCGGAAGACGCATTGGCCAGCCTGGGGCCGGTCAGCAATTTTACTGACGACTACGATTACATGCTAGCCGCCGCAAACCTGTACCGGCAGCGGCAGGACACGGTGCACGCGCTTTCTTCCTTTGTGCAGGCCAACACAGTTGCTGGCCAGGACAATCAGGCCATGACGCAGACGGCGCAAAATGAAGTGGCGATCGAAGAAGGGCATGAGATCAATCAAAATGTAAGTATCGCGCCGGAAGCGTCGTTCGCGCCGGCGCTGGAAGACATTAACGTTTACACGCTGGACGCGGAGATTCTGCACGTCACCAACAGCCCGGCGCTCCTGCCTCCGCCGCGGCACTCGTTTCAGAACTTAGCAGACACTCACTACCGGATCCATCTCGGCGGATTTCCGGTAATTTCCGGCTTTGTGGGAGAGAGCTTCACCACAGGCCGTTTCCTTTTCCCTAGCGAGAACGTCATCGAGGACCGCAACACTTACGATACTTATTTCAACGGTGGAATCACGCCGATACTTCATATCGGCGGAAACTCGATCGCCCTTAACGGCGGCTTGCAATACGATATCCGCCGCGACACGATTTCCCCGGTGTACATGAGCCAGAATCTTTTTCGGCAATTCCTCTACATTTCCACGAGTTCGTTCAAGAACTGGGTTTCGTTCAATGGCAGCGGAGTTCGCGAGGCGGGACCGTTCACAGATCAGAATTTGCATTCGCGCGATCTTGCCGCGACCGCAGAATTTACCGTGGGAAGGCCATGGGGACACACTTCCCTGCTGACCGGATATATGGTGCGCGATCTTTTGTACCGCCCTTTGATCGAAGAGTATTTCAATACGTCGACTTATATCGGATTACAGCATAAGTTCGGGAACCGGCTGACGGCTGCGGTCCTCGCTGAAGATCTGCGATCGTGGCAGGTCCAGAACACGAACTATGCCATCGCACAGGCATTCCTGCCAGGAGGGCGTTTCGACTTCCGCGCCAGTCCGCGGTGGGAGGTGCAAGGTTCGTTCCTGCTTTCGCGGGGCGAAGGCTACCACGAATACGATAACGCGCAAAGCCAGTTCCTGGCGGCTTACACACACACGACCCGAGTGGGATCGAGAGATGAGGGTAGATTTGGAGCGCTCATGAATCACTCATTCCGGTTTTCGTTCGGAGCTCAGCAGCAGACTTTCTACAGCTTTGCCGGCGGTTCAAAGAGCACGATCCTTCCGGTGATTCACTTCACTCTCTTCTAAGTTTGGACTGGTACTCACGCGATGGCGGAAACAATAAAAAGCGACGTGGCCGTGCCGGTGAGTGCTAGCCCCACGCCAGCGAGAGTACCGGCGAAGACGCTGAAGTCGCAGTTGCTGGGCGGCAGCCTGACCTTGCTTGCGGGATCGGGCTTGGTCGGAATAACCAACCTGCTTTACAACGTGGTAACGGCGCGCCTTCTGGGGCCTACGGGATTCGCACACGCCACCGCGGTCTATACCCTGCTGATGCTGCTGTCGTGCATTACGCTGGCATTCCAGGTAGTGTGTGCGAAATATGTAGCCAGGACTGAATCGGCGGAATCGCGAGCCCAGGTTTTTGCCAGCTTGCATCAGCGTGCCTGGATGGCCGGGCTGGGAATCGGCCTGGTGCTGTTCTTGTTCAAAGGCCCGCTGACAGCTTATTTGAACTTGCCCGATCCAGTGCTGATTTCGCTGCTGGCGTTGGGAGTAGCTTTCTACGTTCCGCTGGGAGTTCGGCGCGGATACATTCAGGGGATTCACGCCTTCGGTCCACTGGCAATTAATTTTATGCTGGAAGGGCTGGTGCGATTAGGCGGGGCATTTGTATTAATTGAAGTGGGACTAGGGGTAAGAGGGGCAGTTCTGGCCAGTGTATTGGCTGTGTTTGTCAGCTATTTCGCAGCGCTGCCCAGTCCCGGTGTTACTTCACTGCGATTTAAGGGCGTCGCGATATCTTTCCGCGAAGGCCTGCAGGCGATTGTTTTCTTCTCGGGCCAAACCGTAATTAATAATTTCGACATTGTTCTGGTGAAACATTTTTTTCCTCCGGTGGAAGCGGGATTGTACGCGGCGGTTGCGCTGGTGGGCAGGCTGGTGAACATGTGTGCATGGTCGGTGGTGAATACCATGTTTCCGGTGTCGGCGGGTGCGGGCGGTGATGAGCATGAGGCCAGCCAGGTGTTGTTCACTTCCCTGTCGATGGTGTTTCTGATCCTTTCGGCGCTGATTTTCGGGCTTTGGATGGTGCCAAGTTTTTTGTGGAGGACTCTTTTTGGCGCGCAATTTGAGTTGGGCAGCTACGGGAAGCTGGCCCCGCTGTTGATCTTGTATGCCATCACGGCGGGTATTTATTCGTTGAGTTCGGTAATCATCACTTACGAAATGTCGCGCAAGATCGCGAATACGAGCTGGCTGCAACTGGCCTTCAGCGGCGCCATGGCATTGGGGATTTATGTACTCCACAATACGCTGCGCGAAGTGATCGTGATCCAGTTGGTGTTGATGATTATTCTGCTCTTCGTGCTGATCATCCCGCTGCTGCGGCATCAGCTGACGCCGAAGGCTCTCGGCGTCTATAGCAGTCTTAGCATTCGGCGATTGCTGACGGAAGAAGAAGTGATGTCGGAATTTCTGCGGAGCGAGTTTCACCATCCGGAGTTCGACGATTATCGTCACGAGTTCGAAGGATTGGTGAAGCAACCGGATCTCAACAGCTCCCGGGAGAATGCCTTGCGGCAAGCGCTGCTGTTTTTGCGGCGAGGGCCCATGTGGCGGGAGTTACCAGCGGACACGAAATGGTATGAGGTGGAACTGACGCTGGACGATCTGGACCGCATTCGTTTTTTCCCCAGGGCGCAGTGGCGGCGGGCGGCGGAAGGAAGCTTCTACATGAAAGAGGTGGTGGAGCGAATGCGGCCGCAGGTGGAAGAGAGCACCGATGACGAGTTCTTTCGCAAGCTCCGGCTGTTGAGCCAGTCGATCGGGCAGAATCTGATCAATCCCACGGTTTTGTTGATTGGAGTGGATGGTACGGGACCGCTGACGATTCTCGACGGGAATCATCGTATGGCGGCGGCGATGTTGAGAAACTCTGCTCCGGTACTCGACCGCTTCCGGTTCATCTGCGGATTCTCGCCGCAGATGATCCGTTGCTGCTGGTACCACACAAACGTGAACACCCTGCTGCGTTATCTGAAGAATTTTGTGCGGTATTTTTCTTACGACCCGGAGACGGATATTGGCCGCTACCAGGAGCGTGGGCTATAGGTAAAGTTCGACATGCGAAGGAAAAGGCGGACATTATCGTCCGCCTTTATTTCTTTGCGGGAATTGTTGTTGCCGGGTTATTGCGGCGGTGGAACGGTTGCAGGAGGCGCGGTCGGCTCCTGCACTACTGAGTTGTCGCGGCGCAGCAGGCGAACCGGTTCGTTCTCCTGGCGACGAATGTCACGCTCCTGTTCGACCTTCGCTTCTACTTTGTTATCGCTGTCGGATGCCACTGCGCCGAGCCGTTTGCCTTCAGCCGAGCTGCGGGTAGCTAATCCCACGGGAGTATTCGCTCCGCCAAGTTCCTGAGCTCGATCGTAGAAAAATTGCGCGGTCTCGCGATCGCCTTCGATTTCCGAGAGATACCCGATATTGTTGTTGGCGAATGCATTGTTGGGATCGAGAGCGTAGGCCTTCAGGAAATCTTGTTCCGCGGCTTTGGGTTCGTTGCGGTTAAGGGCAGAAACTCCGCGCGTATTCAACTCGGCTAGCTGTAATTCGAGATTCATTGCATTCTGGAGACGGTTACGCAGATTGCGGGCATTCTCGGCGGCCATCTGGGCGACGGGTTTTCCTCTCCAGGAGCGGTTGAGAGTGACCACGGCGGCGGCATCGGAATTGATGGCGGAAGCGGAATCGTAGTAGCGCAGCGCTTGCTGCGATTCGCCTTCCATCTCTTTTGCAACACCCATGTTATTGAGAGTGAAAATATTGTTGGGATCGGTTTTGAGCGCCTTCTGCAGAAGAAGATCGGCCTCAGGGCCGCGCCCCTGGGCAAGCAGCCGCACGGCTTCCACGTTGTCGTGATTGATTTGCAGCGGGACGTCTGGAATGGCCAAAGCCGCCTTCAGAGTACTTCCCTCGAGGCGCGAAGAGCTGGCTATGGCGATGTTGGCATCCGTGGCTTCCTGTCCAGCGAGCGCATAGAAACGCTGGGCGCGGTCGACTTGGCCTTGCAGTTCGGAAACGTACCCGAGATTATTCAGCGTGAACGGATCGTCAGGATCGAGCAGATAGGCCTTATAGAAAAATGCTTCCGCCTTGGTGTACTTGTGCTTGCGCACGGCCTCTACGCCTTCGCGGTTCAGTCGCTGGACCGGGGTCAGATGGCTGCGCTTGGGCAGAGTGATTTTAATGTCGCCGGCTCGGGCTTGCGGTGCCGCTCCTGTGATTGAAACGGTGACTACTGCGGCACCTAGCCAGGCTTTCCAGGACATTCTTAGAGACCTCTTTTGGCAGAATTCGCACACAGAATTGGCACAAAATAACGCGTTATTGAGATGCCAATTACTCCTCTACGTTTGTCGGCAACTCAGGTGATTTTTGTAGGGATTTGACTACCGCAAGGACCATAAATGGCATCGAATAGGCGCGTAGAAATTATTGCGTCTGAAGCATAAAGGGGCGGGACACGATGGGTGGTTTTTTCTTGAGGAGTTTAGCCGGCGGCGTACTAACGGGAGTGATTCTAGGGTCGCTGGCGTACGCGCAGGCCACGGCTTCGCAATCGGTGGTTTCTGCCGACTCGGCCTCCTCAGCGCCGGCAACCACTCGATCCTCCGTCACTCCGGTTGCGGTGACGCCGGAGAATGCGGACATTGTGGTCGATCCCGCCAGCTTGCTCCCCGATTTGCCGACGCTTCCGCCAACCAAGGCCAGTTTGATCGGCGGGACGATTCAGCGAGTGGACCGGGTACGCGATGAGTTGACGGTGCGGGTATTCGGCGGCGGAAAAATGAAAGTCTTCTTCGATACGCGCACCCACATTTATAACGGCAATGCGCTGGGTGCGACCCCGGACTTGAGAGTGGGGGATCGCGTGTACCTCGACACGATTCTGGATGCGGGCAATATTTTTGCGCGGAACATTCGGCTGGTAACGCAAAGCGACGGGTGGAAAAAGCCAAGGCGTTGTGATCAGTTACCAATCCGGAAAAAATGAGTTACTGTTGCGCGATCTGCTTTCCCCCGAGGCGGTGAAATTGCGCCTGACGCCGAATACGCAGGTGGTACAGGATGGTCACGTGGCATATGCGAGCCAACTGGTCCCTGGAACTCTGGTGGATGTTGATTTCGTCGCGCAGAAGGACGATCGGGACGCGCAGAAAATTTCCATTCTGGCCGTGCCTGGTACGGACTTTACCTTTGCGGGTGTGGTCACATCTCTCGATCTGCACATCGGGCTTCTGGTGCTGACTTCGCAAACGGATCGGAAGACTTACGAGATTTATCTGGATCCTGCTGCGATTACGGTGGACGACGGGCTGCATGCGGGAGCGAACGTTACTACGGTGGCCCGGTTTGATGGGTCGCGCTACGTGGCGCGCACGTTGACAGTGAATTCGCACTAGCGCGAAGGCGTGCCGCCCCTTCAGAACTTATTCCCCTTCAATGTTTCTACGGCATTGCGGCGCCGGACTTTCCCGTGCCGGCCTTTCCATGTGACGATTCAGAAGCCAGTCAGAATTATTTCCTCGGCCGAATCGCGAGTGGTAGACGTTCCCAACGATTTTGCCGAGGTGCTCACTCACTAACGTCCAATAGGCCATCTACCGACGTTATCTGTTGTTTCTTAGCTTCTCCTCATAAGCTGACCGCAGTTCCCAGATAAATCCCAGTCGCAGGAAATTTACAGGCGGGCGTGCCTTCCCTGGGCTGGTCCCAGATCCGAAGCAAGATCCTCGGCTCTATCTTCGCCCTGAGGACCAATGCGTCGCACACTTTCCGTCGTAACCGTCACGCTGCTTGCGTCGACATTCTGTTTGGCCAGCTCGTCGTACGTGATCCCCACGACAACACTCGCGGCTCAAACCTCGAACAATACCAGCGCGGCAAACACTTTCAAGACACAGTCGAATAACAATCGAGGCGCGGGAAATATCAGTAAGGTGGACGTGCATACCCTGCTTTATCCCGGCGCTACGACGAAGATTTATGCCCATTTCATGGGTTGGTTTGGGGGATCGAGCCACATGAATGTGGGTTACAGTTCGACCGATCCGACGCAGGTGAAGAATCAGATTGATGATCTGGTCAGCCGCGGCATCGATGGAGTGATTATCGATTGGTACGGGCCGAACGATGGCACAGACCTGGCGACGCAGCTGGTAATGGCGCAAGCGGAAACTCATCCCGGATTCACCTTCGCGATCATGATCGATGCTGGAGCAATTGCGAGGGCGGACTGCTCTGGATGTTCGCCGCAGCAGGAGCTGGTCAGCGAGCTGCAATATATGGAGCACACATATTTTTCGTCGCCGGCTTACATGACCATACAAGGTCAACCGATGGTTACAAATTTCAATGTCGATCTTTCTTATCCATCGATCGACTGGACGGCGGCGACGGCGGCGTTGAGCACACATCCCACATTTATTTTTCAGAACAACAACGGATTCACCCATGTGCTTACCGATGGCAGTTATTCCTGGGTGATGCCCACCGCCGGTAACTATGGGATGGATTATCTGACCAGCTTTTATGACACCGGTCTGTCTTATCCCAAGGAAGAAACTTTTGGGGCGGCGTATAAGGGCTTTAACGATACGCTGGCATCGTGGGGATCGAACCGCATCATGAATCAGCAATGCGGGCAGACATGGCTGCAAACATTTTCCAAGATCAACAGCGTGTACAACTCGGGGAAGCCTCTTCCCTATCTTCAGTTGGTGACGTGGAACGATTACGAAGAAGCTACGGAAATAGAATCGGGGATCGACAACTGTTTGACGGTTTCGGCCAGCGCGGCTGCGAACTCTTTGCAGTGGAGCGTCAACGGCAACGAGAACACGGTGGACCACTACACGGTATACATCAGCAACGATGGCGAAAATATGATGTCATTGACAGATATTGCCGCCGGAATTCACTCGTTGAATCTATGCGGATTCCCGATTCCTGATGGAAGTTACACGATGTTTGTGCAGGCAATCGGCAAACCCACGCTGGCGAACCAGATCAGTGGGGCTACCAGTTACACGGCGACTTGCACAACGCCCCCAACCACGCCGCCACCTTCACCAGCTCCGCCTCCCACGCCAACCCCCGCACCGAATCCGATGCTCTCTTTTAGCGCGTCACCCGCGTCGCTTACGATTTCGGCCGGGACTGCCGGAAGTCTTACCGTGACTGCGAAGCCGCAATCCGGATCGTTCAATAACTCGATCGCGCTGAGTTGCAGTGGCATGCCGAGTACGATGAGCTGCTCATTCTCTCCAGCGAGCATTACGCCTGGTTCCGGGATGGCTACTTCCAGGCTCACCATCTCAGCCACGGAGACAACCGGCACAACTCCGTTGCCACCGAGAAATCCGACTCGCCTTTACGGGAGCTTGTTACTGAGCTTCGGGATCGTGGGCTTTGGTTTTCTGGGCAACGGGTCGGATAAGCGCGGGGCACAAAGGGTCGCTCTCTGTGCCGTCATTGCTCTGGGTATGCTGGGCGCTTCGTGCGGAAGCGCCAGGAGCGTGGGAAGTGAAAGCGCCGTCGCTGCTGCCGCTCCTGTCCAATACTCGATTACCATTCATGGGAATTCGAGTGGCAGCCAGCTTTCCACCACCGTCAACGTTATTGTTCAATGAGTGATTGTTCGACGAGTGGTCATTGTTCGGAGCGCTGGTCGCGGGACGATGAAGCGCGGAGCGGTGAACCCAGCCGAGAGATTTCCTGGTCATCAGTCTCAACAGCAGCGATTTCGAAGGAACCCAGCTCGGGAGCTTGCGGAATCGAGTGATGTGGCGCAGAGCCACCGTTCTCTGCTCCAGTTCGAAGTGGCGCAGATATTTCAGGACGATGTTTGGCATGGTCATGCGCAGAGCGGCGGAAAAATTCTGCTCTGCCATGTTCTGTTGTTTTGTGGAATCCGACAGAAAACGGATCAGACAATCCGCGAGATCTTTGGCGTCGCCCGGCTTGTAAAATTCAATTGCCATCCCTTCGCCGTCGGACATCTGGCGAAAATCTTCCAGGTCCGCGCAAACGATTGGAACGCCGTAGGCGCAGGCCAGGTGCGCGACTCCGCTACAACCCGTGGAAGATGAGTAAGGCATGACTGCGACTGAGGAGCTTTGGAAAAGATCGGGCAAATCGTCCTCGTCAACGTAGCCGGTGAATTCGATCTTCGGATTTGCCGCACACTTCTTCTTCACCGATTCGACGTAGCCCGCCGCTTGTGGGTGGTTACCGCCAGCGATCACTAGCTTCGCATTGGGCAGAGCTTCCGAAATATGTCGGAATGATTCAATCATCAGCTCGAGCCGCTTGTAGGTTCCCCATTTGCCGAAAGCAAGAATCCGATGCTCGGGATTTCCACGCCGGGACATATCGGGGAATTGGGGCTCGCGGGACAGAATTCCATGGGAACGGAGATGCACGTTATCGCGGCCGTATTTTTCGTGCAGGATCTTGCGATATCCGGGCATGAGCACGGAAACGGAGTTGGCGAGAAGAAGCATGCGTGTGGCCACGGCCCCGGCCAGGCGATAGGTGCGCGCGTAGCGCACGCCTGCGTCCTGCAGGTTCACGGTGTCAATGAGATGGTGAAGCGTGACGTGGGTATAGCAACCGCTGAGACGCGAAAGCAGTGGAGTGACGAGTCCGGCAAAAGCAATCAGGGGATTGCGGCCGAAAGTACTGAACAATAGATTGAACCAGACCACATCGGGTTTCTGTTTGCGGATCACGCTAAAAATGCGGGCGGAACTGGCGGCATCGTTAAAAGACCAGCAACGCTCGACGGTAAATTCCGGCAATTCGGGAGCGGGAGAAGAAAGTGTGTCGGCGAGAACCGTGAGGCGGATGAATGGATTGCGCTGAAGTTCGTGCGCAATATGAAGCCCGTACTCGCTGAGCCCGCCCTGGCTGGGCGGGAAGGTTGTAACCAGACAAATCTTCATTCAGTCTCCGGCTTAGGGTCGATCTAAATCATCGATCGGGCTCCGTCGATCAACCGTCGCCGATCTCGCTCGGCCGATCCCCGCTTCGGCAATCGAAGCAAGGAAATCCGAGCTTCGAGCAATCCGCTTCGAGCAATCAAGGTTCGATGAGTTCGCTGGGGGAGATGTTGGCTGGGCTCGGAAGGGAAACCGCAGAATGCCGTGCCGCGAGGTGGAGGCGCTTTTGTTCGAGCGCTTCCCGCATCTTGTTCCTGATACTGCTTGTCATGGCCTCGACCGAATCAGGCTCGATAACGGTCATGGTGCCGGAAAGTTTGGCTAGCCGAAGATAAGACTCCCGGTTGCGACGGACAAATTCCAGAGGGTATTCGGGCTTACGGGCGTGCGCGGCAACCGGATCGGCGTCGATCACCAAGGCGAGGTCAGGCTTAGGTACGAGCTTCAGTAGGAGCCGAGCGAAAATTGCGGTCGGCTTGCGGTCGAGAGGAAGATTCGCGAGTTCATCGTAAATATAGCGGTCGAAGATGACAACATCCGCGCCACTTTTTCTGGACTGACGAACCCGTATACAGAGACTCGTTGCGTCGGCGAAATAGAGCGCGAAACGCATCGCCGTAACTGGCCATGAGGTTACGTTCTTATCGCGGCGCTGCAGAGGCTTTTCCGGGCTGCCGACGCCGGCATCCCCTTTGAACGCCTTCAGGCTCATGAACTCGCGGCTTCGGGAAAAACAGACGACATTGTCCCAGAAGGTGAGAAGCGTGGTGCTGAGTCCGGAGTCGTTCAGCCACATTTCGAGAGCAGAGATTTGCGTACTCTTGCCTGCACCATCGATTCCAGAAAAACTAACGATCGTCACAGAAATTCGCTCCGAATAACCGATTTCTCAGCAATTGCAGCACCCGATCTAATGAGCTCCTGGAGGCTTACTTCCCGTAGCTTCGGTCAGTCCGACCACCACTCCTACGGCAACGGCCGCTCCTATGATCGCGGCGGTGCGGATCACGATGGTACGCGTCCGACGTTGCTTGGCGGGGGCAATGGCCACGCCCGCGGGTTGCGACGCCGCAATTCCGCCGGCATGTGTAGGCTCGGCGGCCGCGGTCCCAACCGGCTTTTGTGGAGCGGGCTGTGCCTGGGATGGCGGAGGCGGGACATTTTGATCCTGCTGCGAAGCTGCCTCCGGTGAACTCTGCGATTGGGGCGAAGCGCTTTGTGAAAATGCCGGTGGCTGTGATTTCGCCAGAGTTGTGCTCGGACTGTCCGGCAACTGAGTGCTGGCAGTTTGTTGCGCGGCCACGGAAGCGGTCAGCCCGCATACGAACCCGAGCAAGACCACGTTTCGGGCCGCACCCTCGATTCGGTTTTTCCATACCTGCATGCACATCCTCCGACCCCAGGTGAAGGACATCAGCTGGCGGCTTTCAGATCGGTAAGCCCCTGGGGTGCGGCATACCAAGGCTGCGGTTGAGGAGCCGTTGCCGGAGCAAAAATCTGGAAGCTGCGCACGGCTTCTTCGGATGTTGCGAATACTTCGAAAAGGCGATCCACCCGCATCAATTCCAAAATCACCGCCGAGGCTGGCGAAACCGCCGCCAGCTTGAGGTCCCCGTCGCGCTTCATGGCCTGTTCCAGGCACTGGAGAAGCATTTCCACTCCAGCGCTGTCCAGGTGCTTTATTTGCGAACAATCCAGAACAATGCTCGGACGATCGCCCTCCAAAAACGGCTGCAACTCGTCCAGGAAGGATTTTGCTTCCTGATGATTCAGCCGCTCTGGTAACTCCATCACAATTACGGGGCCCCGCGTATACATTTAAGTCACTCCTGGGAAAAGTTGTTTCCGAACTGCCATGTGTCTGGCATTGTTGGTGTCTGTGAAATTATGGAATCTTCTGTTACTTCAATTGGTTCGTTGATGTACGTGACAGTGTGCGCGACACGGCGCCGACGCGCAGCAGTGGTGAAACGCATGACTTTGGGATCGACAAGCTCGACCGCTACACCACGCTCGAGATTCCACAACTGGTTTCCGCTGACAACCGCGTGACACAAATCGAGACAGATGCCAACCGTAGTGTTTGCCAGGATGGAACTGTCCTCGACTACCGTGCCACTGTCGACGCAGCAATCTCTTTCGATGTCACTGAAGCGGGTAACCAGAGCATCGGCTCGAATTTTGGATCCACACCCGATGTAGGCAGGGGCAACGATGCGCGCGCGCCGATGCACTTCACCGCCCTCATCGATCCAGACTCCGGGCCTGACTTGTTTGCCGCAGGGAGCCGTCTCGCAGCTGCGGCGAAGAATATCGGAGGCGAGGCGGCGCAGATCCCGGGGCTGAAGCAGACGATTTACATACTCGCGGATGAAATATTTTGGCGCACCATTCTGTCCGACGTGTTTCAGGGAAGCCTCGAATTCGGCACGCTGCAGCTTAGAGCAATCGACCACCCATAAATCCAGTGGCCCCTCGTTGTCGAAAGTGCGAGTGATCGGCTGGCGCGATTCCCGATGAAAGCAAAATAGGTCGAGAAGATCGGTTTCGGTATAAGCATTCCCCGAGTTAACGAATGCATGAGTGATTCCCTTTTGCGAAAACGATGCCAATTCCTCACTGATTGCAGAATCGAGGTCCTTCACCGCCTTTACGGTGACGTTTCCAAAAGCCGTCCGAAACAGAGGCATACGGGTCAGAGCGCTTGCCTCGGCAAGAACCGTAATGCACTGGACTTCTATCGACACAAAGCGTTCGATCAGGCGCTCAAGAACTGAAGAGCCGACCAACTCAATCAATTCCAGAGGTGTATCAAGAAATCCCGGCCATTCCGAACCCGCGAGTGCGCTCGAGGCAGGGGCTTCTTGAGCCCGTTCCTGATTTTTCCCGCTAATCGTTAAAACAACTCCCAAGCCCACGGACTTTCTTCCCCTCTCGGCCGCTAACAATGCGAACCGCCCACATTTCCTAAGCGCGTCGCCCTACTGAAATCTTATGTTCGTCAATCTTCTGTCTTTTGTCTTTCATGTTTCGTCGATGAACTTTCGTCGACGAAACCGGGCTTAGGATCTCGCGGTCGCGGCGCTGGCGCCAGACTTGCCTGGGCGCGCAGGGCCGGTCTTCGGAAAAAGCAAGTCCCGCATTTTCATCTTGGCCTTGTGGAGTTGCGATTTCGAGTTTCCGATAGAGCATTGCAACTGGCGTGCGATTTCGTGATGCTGAAATCCCTGCACTTCATGCAGATCAAAAATTTGACGGCAGCCTTCCGGCAGCTCTTCGATGGCACGACGTAAAGCGATGCGATCGACAGCTCCAGAGAGATTCGGATCAGCTTTGCCTACGTCCCGTTTGAGCGATGGCGACTCAGCCGAGACCGGCTCATCCAACGACAGTAGCGGAGGAGCCTTGCGCCGGCGCAACTTCATCAGGACGGTGTTGACGGCAATTCGGTAAAGCCAGGTGGAGAAAGCGGAATCGCCGCGGAACGAGTTGACGTTGCGAAAGACCTGCAGAAAAGCTTCCTGAGTTAAATCTTCCGCGTCGGCTACATCTTTGGTCATTTGCAGACAGACGGAATAGACGCGCTTCTTATGCAGTTGGAACAACGTGGCAAAGGCCTCCTGATCACCGCGCTGAGCGCGTTGAACCAGACTGCGTTCAGAATCGTCGCGCAGGGTTTCGGTCCGGGCGGGGATCAAATCTGTTTCTGTCGCGGAAATTACGCAAGTGGCCACTTTAGTCTCCTTACAGTCGGCTGCGGTTGGTTTATTGTTCTCCGCTAGATTGGGAACATGCAGCGTCGAATGAGAGAGTAGCGGACCTCCGCCTCGGGTCCCATCAGGGTGCTCCTGTAATTGAATGTGAGATTTGCTGTACCGCGGAATGAGGAAATGTTTTCTGTGAGTTAGCGAAACTTTTCTAATTACCTTGTGTTACTAGCGCGGCCTTAATCGTGTTACTCGGCAGTCTTAAGACCAAAAGAATGTCGGCAAGCCCTGATTGTCCGTATGCGGGATTGCCGACAGTAAGTTTTGAAGTGCCTAAACTTCTCTAATAAAGCTTGAAGCCAACTTCGACGCTGATTTGCACGTTCACCGGCCTGCCATCTTTCATGGCGGGCTGGAACTTCCACTGCTTGACGGCCTCGATAGCTTTTGCGTCGAGACCCATACCCAGGCCGCGTACCACGCGAATGTCACGCGGACGGCCTTGATCGTCGACGATCAACCACAGAATGCATGTGCCCTGCGTTTTGGCAACGCGCGCCTGCTCGGTATATTCGGGATCGGGAGTGGAAACCGGTTGGGGGGCGGAAATACCGCCACCTACTTTAAACACTCCACCACCAATTCCGCCGCCGCTGCCCGCGCCTACGCCCGCTCCATGACCCACGCCAACGCCGCCACCAGAGCCTGAACCAATGCCACCTCCCGAGCCCGTACCATTCGACGGAGGAGCCGACGGCAGAGCAGCTGCTGCGGTGGGAAGGCCCAACGTTGGCATGTGGTTATCAGCCAGGTGAACTTGCGGAGGCACCACAACGGTGGGCTCTACAGCCAGCTTGGGATGCGGGTTGCGAAGAATGATAGAAGGCGGAGTAATTTGTTGCATCGCCGTTTTCGGCAATCTTCCCTTGGGCGCTTCTAACACGTCGTGTTCACCGCCGCCACCGCCGCCGCTGACCACTTTCTTGGCTACCGGAAGCGCATAGGAATCAGGGGAGGGAGCAATCAGCGTCACAGTTTCATGTTGCTGGATTTGCGTGACTACTTTATGGCCTAGCAGTGTGCCACCGAGGACGGCGGCCAGGATTACAGCATGCACAATGGCCGAGCCGACGAGACCATTCGATCGATAATTGTTGTAGTGACCCCAGATAGCGTCCGGGCCCTGCTGGCTCTGTTCTCGCACCTGGGTGCTCCTTTGCGTAGACCTACCTGCGCGATCGCGTCCATCGTAGGGTCGGGGGGCGACATAGAGACGATTGAGCGGGTCAAATGAAGAGAGAGGAGATAGAGCGGTTTGATTTGTACCGTGCTCGTTCGACATTGACGCTCCTTAAAAATTAATCGGAAAATGGAGTGGCGTGCGGGCAAACTTTCCGACCGCCGTATAGATGCCGCCAAGGGAGGAGCGGTTTACGTGCGCGGAGATAAGAATGGCCCATGCGGGATTTTTAGGAGCGTTATAGGCAGTATTAGTGCGCGCTCTACGTGGTTCACCTGATTGGCTGGAGCGGTGAGAAATGCTCTCGGTGAGTAAACACATCAGTCAGATCGAAATTTCTGATCGCTCTTTACCGGCTTCGGCAGCTTCCGATTTACGAAGGTTTAGTCGAGTGACAATTTCGCTTTCCATTTCGCGTCCCGATCAGCGCCAGGGCCGCTCCCAGAAGGGCCATATTCTTGCTGAAGTGGATCATCTCGGCTTGCCGCTTCTGCGGATCTTCAACCTTCCAGAAATCGTGCATGAGGGGAGAAACTCCGGCCAAGAAACCAGCCACGGTCGCCGCACCCAGCTCCGGCTTTATGCCAAGTACGAGACTGGCGCCACCCAAGCGTGAGCGCAACGCCCGTGGCCGTGACGGCGACATCAGGCGCCGGGATCCCTTTCGCGTCAACTATTGCGCCATCGCTTTATGCTCCATGAAATGATGGATTCCGTTGTAAAGGAAGAAGCCGCCGAACACAGCGCGTCCGAGGAGCAACGGGAATTTCATAAATTCATCCTCAAGCAAATTAATAGTGAGGCTTTGATTCCCGGTTCCAGACGTGTGTTGCCTATTAATATGCCAGCGCAGTTGACGGACAAAAATATTTCACGGGACATGGGATAGCGAGGAAGGCACAGAGGCTTCGAGTAGGCGTCAGCGGCGGTTGCTGCAGGCAGGGCGCGGAGAAAATCTATAAATTCTCAGACTGCCATCGATTTCTTTGCTGGCGAATTATTTCGTAGCAATCGCAGGCCGCGGCTTCCAGCTTGGTTTTGTTGAGAATGGTTACGTTGCCACGAGTGTAAGAAATCATTCCCGCTTTTTGCAGGAGACTGGCTGCCACGCTGACTGTGGAGCGGCGGGTTCCCAGCATCTGCGAAAGAAACTCCTGAGTTAAGGGAAGAGTTTTGCCGCCGATGCGCTCGTGGCTCATCAGCAGCCATCGCGCCAGCCGTTCTTCCACGTCATGCAATCGATTACACGCGGCAAGCTGGGTGGATTGGATACCGAGGATCATGGAATAGCGCTGTAGCTGGCGCTCGAGCGCGGGACATTCCGGGAGAAGGCTTCGCAAGATTCCTACGTCGATGCGATAGGCTGTTCCGTCCCCTTGCGTGATAATTCTCAGAGCGCTGGTTTTGAAACCGAAAATTACCGGCAGGCCCACGAAACCTTCTTTGCCGATCAGACCGACTTCCACACTCTCACCATCAGGCTGCACGGTGAGCACAGAAGACATTCCATCGTTCAGGAAATACCCCGACTTGATAACTTCGCCGGTCTCATGCAGTACCTGATGAAGCCGGAGACGCACGAACTCGAGCGAAGAAAAAATTCGGGCGCTCTCGGAACGAGGAAGAGCGCGGAGAATGATGTTGCCGACAGTACCATTTCCATCACCAGCTGCTTCGAATTTGGGAAGTGCGACCCGCGATAGGTGGGCCATGGGCGGTTCCTTTCGATCACACAGCGATAACGCCGTCCGATTTCGCAGGAACCGTCAACCTATTGCGGCATAACGGACAGGTGCTAGAAGAGACAATTCAAGCCTACACTTTTCGGGAATGCCTGTATGTTCCATATAGCACACATTTACGCGCCATAGCGTACAGACAGATCAGTACTTACGCCGTAATATCGCGGGTTCGCTTACCGATTCCGGAGCAAAGGAAGCAACTGGCGTCCGCCTGCTGAAGCGCCGGTTTGCGCCGAAAATGGCGATTCACTGGCGCATCGGAAAGCGTTTCGCAGGAGCTGGCTGATGGCCAAGACGGTGCGCGATTTCCGCCTCCAGGCAGGTGTCATGGAGGTGGACGGAAATACGCTGGAAAACAAGCTTCTTCTCAACCTGCCGGATAAAGAGTGCCACGCTATTTACTCCGAGCTGGTTTTCCTTCCGTTGAGAACGCACGACGTTCTCAACGAAGATGGAGCGTCGATTCAATATGCCTACTTCATGAACAGTGGCCTGGCTTCCGTTCTGAATGTAATGCAAGACGGGAAAAGCGTTGAAGTGGGATTGACGGGTAAGGAAGGCTTTGTAGGCTTGCCGCTGATTGTAGGCTTCAAGACCAGCCCGTCGCGGGTGATTGTACAGATTGCGGGCTCGGCGTATCGCATCAGTGCAAGCGCGTTAATCGACCTTCTCCCGAAATGTCGCACTCTGGAAAAGCGATTACACCGGTTTGCCCAGATATTGGCGGCACAAGCGGCGCAGATCGCGGCTTGTAACCGGTTGCATGAAGTGGATGAGAGATTGGCGCGCTGGCTGCTGATGAGCCGGGACAGAATCGGCTCCGATCTGGTGCCATTGACCCAGGAATTTCTCGCGCACATGCTGGGAACACGGCGTTCGAGCGTGACAGTGGCCGCTTCGATTCTGCAGAAGGCGGAGTTGATCAACTACACGCGCGGCCAGGTAAACATCGTGGATTCAAAAGGACTGGAAGATGCGGCGTGCGAGTGCTACGAGGCGATGGTGCAGCAATCGTCAAAATGGAACGATGAATCCGAACGATAAATCACCCTCCAAGGAAAACAAAGAGCCAGAGATAAAAGATAAAAGATTAAAGATAAAGAGAAAACGGAGGCACCGCTTGGTGCCTCCGTTCGGCCATCGTGTTTCACTCACAATACGCTACACACTGCCGCGGCGCGTCAGGTGACTGACCAGGGAAATTACAAACAGCACGAGGAAAATGAAAAATATCAGTTTCGCAATCCCTGCCGCTGCTACGGCTACGCCGGTAAAGCCCAGAACTCCAGCGATGAGCGCCACCACCAAGAATACTATCGTCCAGTAAAGCATGAGCTTCCTCCTGAAAGTTGAATCCTGCCACTCAAACATAAGCTTGAAGGGGAGCAGCACGAATCCCTTTGACTCTGTATTTGCACGGGACTGTGACTGTAATCTGCAAACATTTTGGATTCTTTGAGGAGGGAGCAAGTGCCGATTTCAAGAACCGGCACTTGCTCGATGGGGGCGTCTGTCGAGTAGAACCGCAGATTAAACCGAGGTGAACGTCGGTGCCCATACCGTAAAGTTTGTATTTGGCCAGGAAACTTTTCCTCGTTCGCTTCATCTTCAGGCCACAGCTCTGCAGCCCCCGGCTCCTCAGGGCCAGTTCCGTTTACAGGAAACGATGTATGGACGAGGATGGTGCGGGCCTGTAAAAAAGCATGGTACCGGCGTTTTAAGGCGGTTAGTGAGTTCCATCGTTAGCCGCAAGAAACTCCGATAGTTCTGCCGCTGGCCGCTTCGTCTTTCGAGGTACAAATATGAGACGAGAGACAAGCCTCTTTTTGACCCTAGGTTTACTCTCAACGATTGCCCCTCCGATTTTCGCGCAGGATCTGCAAGGCCAGCCGGATCCTGTGCCTCCTTCCAGCATTATTGTTGGGCCTCAATTGATCGCATGGTCGGAATTACAGAAGCCGCAACCGGTGGAGCTGCCGCAGCGGAAGCCCGCTGAGCAAAGAAATCAGCCGGATCAAAAGCCGACAGAGCCGCCGGCCCAATCGGCGCAGCCACAAGCACATAGCGTCTCCGGAAATCAAAAACAGAACAAGTAGCTGGCGAGGATGAAACTTCTCGTGCTCGCGATTGAGCGCGAGCTTAGGATCAGCGGCCTGCGGCGTTTGGCGGCAGGGCTGAAGCGGCCCTTCCCGATCCCCTCCCAGGAAAAAGAGGGAGGGCGCTGCAAAGGTTAATTTGCAACGCCCTCCCTCGGAAAGAAAAATCTTGCGCCTATAACCGTCCGGCTAAAAGTAGAACGAGAAGTACTACAACCACCAGTCCGAGTCCACCGCTGGGGTAATAACCCCAACCTCGGCTGTACGGCCACGCCGGCAATGCGCCGACGAGTAACAGCACCAAAATGATCAGTAGAATTGTTGACATCACTAGCCTCCGAGGATCTGGTTTGACATCTTTGAAAAAACTGGCCCGGGCTTGAGCGATTCCACCGGGCCTAAAATTATCTGGATCAGTTATCGGCTCGCGGCCTCAGTGTTCGCCGCAGGAGCCCATAGTGCGCCCTGCTGGTTGGATTGGCCGGAGTACTTCTTGACCGCGTCCAGGAACGCATCACCGCTCTGTTGGGCATGCACTTTTCCCTCCAGGATTTCGGAGAAAGGCACGAACTTGCCGTAGAGAAGCCGGGTCTCATCCTTATCCTGGGTGATGGCGGCGCCGTTGAGATCGATTCCGGCGAATACGCCACGGGCTCGAGAGTAGGTCAAAACTTCGGCTTTCATCTTCCAGTCGGTATCGGCTCCAGCGTCGCGGCCCACCGGACCCGCGGCGGCCGAGGCGTCTGCGCCGAGCTTGAATTTACTGGCAAGGAGATGCTGCATGCCTTGCTCGTTAGTGACGATCATCACCACGTCAACGGCCTGGCCGCCGAGCTGTAAGCCCCAGCTTCCTCCGGTCATCGTGATGGGCGCGGGAGAGCTCCAGGCGCCGCTCTCGGTGCGGCAGGTCGCAACGCCTTTACCGTGGCTGCCGCCGAAACCGACGGCGATTTTCACCATGGAAGGTATAACCGCGATGCACTTCGCGTCATGCATGATTTTGTCGGGAATAGCTTTGTCGGGAACTCCCATGATTTCGTTTAGAACTTTGGCGGATGCATCCAGACGCTTATCGATATCGGACTGATCGTCAGCACACCATGCCAGGCTACCGAGGAGTAGAAGGCTGGCGCTGAGGACCATAAGGTGTCTCGGCATTGCGGTGTGACCTTTTTTCATAAAAAATCCTCCTTTCGTTGCTGCGACGGGCGAGTATTCATTTCCAACGGATGGAGGAAGCGCGGAATGATCCGCGCTTCCAACCCTTCAAAAAGATCAGTGACCGCCAGACTCAGTGGTAGCGGACGACTCCACTTTGCCGTGGTCTCCGGCCTGGTTGGCATATTTCCTCACGGTCGCTTCAAACTGACCGCTGCCGGCCGGGGGACGGACTTTGCCCGTAAGAATCTCCTGGAAAGGAACAAACTTGCCGTAGAGAAGGTGGGTTTCGTCCTTGTCCTGCGTAACCGCTGCTCCACTCAGATCGACCCCCGCGAAAAGCCCGCGCGCTCGCGAGTAAGTAAGAATTTCCGCTTTCATTTTCCAATCAGTATCAGCGCCAGCATCGCGACCCACAGGACCTGCTGCTGCCGATGCTTCTGCGCCAATCTTGAACTTGCTGGAGAGGAGATGATCCATTCCTGCCTGGTTCATCACTACCAACACGAGATCTACAGCTTGGCCACCGAGCTGCAATCCCCAGCTTCCGCCAGTGATCGTGATCGGTGCGGGAGCGCTCCATCGGCCGTTTTCCAGGCGACAAACAGCAACGCCTTTGCCGTGGTTTCCGCCGAAACCAACCGCAATTTTCACCATGGAAGGAATCACCGCGATGCACTTAGCGTCGTGCATTACTTTGTCGGGAATTGCTTTGTCGGGAGTACCCATAATCTCATCGAGCACATGGGCTGACGCGACAATACGTTTTTGAATGCTGGTTTCATCTTTATCATCCTGCGACCATGCCATGCTGACGAGTAGTAGGAAACTAGCGCCGAGCACCAGGACAAATCTCGGTAGTGTAGAACTGATTCTTGCCATAAACCGAACCTCTTCTGTGCTCGAAGCGAGCAACTGTTTTATTTTCGTACGCAGGTTAACCGTAACTTTCCAGCAATAGTGCTTCCATCCGGTCGAATATGTAAATTCGATCCGGTGCGAGCCCGAGAGTTTGGAGTCCTCATTACGATCCATCCCGGCGACGTAATGGATTTAAGTTGGACGCATACAGTCCAGGCAGTATGTCTCTCATCCGGGGAAACTCTTAGCAGGAATGCAGCTTCGGGTTGGTGTGGAGAAGAACAAAAACTTCAGTTTGAGGCACATCCGTTGAGAACCTCGCTCGAATCGCGGGTTGCCAAAGTGTAAGGTATCTGAAGTTCGAGGAGCGTTCCCGGCTCAAGGTTAGACAGTTTTAGTTCACCACCGAGTTCCCGAGCGCGCTGTTTCATACCACCGATGCCGACGCCAACGCTATCCGGCCGCAGATCAGCAACTCTCTGAGCGATTCCTTTGCCGTCGTCGCGAACGGCCACCGAGATCGCTCCGTTATTCTGGGTGAGGGTAATCCACACCTGATGCGCTTCGGAATGGCGGAACACGTTGGTGAGAGCTTCCTGCACGATGCGGAAGATGGCGGTTTCAACTTCGGTGGCGAGCCTGGGAAAGTCGCGGGGCTGTACCTCGAGAGAGGTTTGGATGCCGCTGCGTTTGGTGAGGCCATCCGTATACCAAGCAAGAGCCGAAAGTAGACCAACTTCATCGAGCAGAGGCGGATGCAAAAGGTGGGACATGGTGCGGACTTGTTGGATCGCGCGATCAATAATCGCGCTGGCTTGGGACCAGGCTTCATCCGGGGGTTGCGACGATTTCTGAAGAAGCATTTTGTCCAACACCATCTTGGCCACGGCGAGTTCCTGTCCCAGGCCATCGTGCAGATCGCGCGCGATGCGCCGGCGCTCTTGGTCCTGCAGGGTCATGAGGCGGACGGAAAGGCGGCGCAATTCATCGGTGCGATTGTCCACCATCTTTTCCAGTTGCGCGGCATTGTCGCGAATGGATTGTTCGAGCATTTTGCTGTCGTGAATGTCGGAGCAGGTGCCGTACCATTTGGCGATTTTGCCATCGTCGCGAATGGGAACAGCGCGAGCCCGGAACCAACGATAGTTGCCATCCCTGGAACGCAGTCGATACTCGGCTTCGTAGTCTGCGCCAGATTCGACGCAGCGCATCCAGTCGGCCATGGCCTGATTTTTGTCGTCGGGATGAACGTAGTCGAGCCATCCAAAACCATTCGCCGAACCTGCGGGCGCTCCAGTGAAGTCATAAAAGCGATCGCTAACGTAATCTCTTGAGCCATCGGCCCTGCGACTGAAGATAATGTCCGGGGCAGTGCTGAAAATGGCGTCGAGTTCTTGATTCCTTTCCGTCAGCTCACTGTTTAAACGGGTAAGAAGATTAGCTTTGGTCGCCAGCTCTTCGGTGCGCTCCAGAACGCGCTGCTCGAGATCGCGATTCAGAGTCTCAAGTAAGCGGGTCTTGCGGTGCAGGTCGGCGAACACGCGGACTTTGGCGCGCAGCAGTTCGGGAATGACCGGAACAGAAATGTAATCCACCGCGCCGTGCTCGTAACCTTTGAGCTGGTCGAGGTCGGTGAGGTGAACGGCGGAGACGAAAATGATGGCGGTGCGCTGAAAACGCGGGTGCTGACGAATCATCGCAGCTAATTGGAAGCCATCGAGCTCAGGCATGCTTACATCCATCAGCACGACGGCGATTTCGGTTTTAAGCAGGACTTCGAGGGCTTCCTTGGGCGAAATGGCTTTGATGAGGTTCTCGCCGAGCTCGCCCAGCATTACCTCGTAGCTGAGAAGCTTGGCGGGCTGGTCGTCCACCATCAGAATATTCACTTTTTCGTCATTGCCCATTCATAGTCTCCGGGTTCTCGTTCTAGCGATGGAGCCACATTCTCAGCGAGGAGAGCAGTTGCTCGGTATTGACAGGTTTCGCCAGATACTCGGAAGCCCCAGCCTCCAGACATTTCTCACGATCTCCTTTCATTGCCTTCGCTGTGAGGGCAATAATTGGCAGTCTGCGGAACGAAGCGTTTTGCCGAATCACTTGCATCGTCTCGTAGCCATCCATCTCGGGCATCATGATATCCATGAGGACGATAGCGATGTCCGGAGTGGATTCGAGCTTGGCGATGGCCTCGCGTCCGGTTCCGGCCGTGATTACGGTCATACCGCGGCGCTCGATCACACTGCTGAGAGCGAAGATGTTGCGCACGTCATCATCGACGACTAATACTTTTTTGCCAACCAGAGCGTCGTCAGAGCGATGCAAGCGATCGAGCAATCTCTGTTTCTCGACCGGAAGATCGGCCACGACTCGGTGGAGGAATAACGCGGTCTCATCCAACAAGCGTTCGGGCGACTCTACACCCTTGACTACGACGCTGCGCGCAAGAGAGTGGAGACGAGCGTCTTCTTCCGGGGAGAGCTCTTTTCCGGTGAACACTACGACTGGCAGGTCACCGAGGGAGGGTGTGTTCCCGAATCGCTCGAGCACATCGAAGCCGGAAATGTCGGGAAGCCGCAGATCGAGAACAACGCAGTCGAACGCTTCTTCCGTAACGGCTTTAATGGCATCGGCGCCGGTGGAAACCACGGTGACGTCGATATCGTTGTAGCCAAGTAGTTCCCTGATGCTGAGTTGCTCGCCGGGATTGTCTTCCACTACCAACAGCCGCTTCCTACGTGGCGTGGCGTATTCCTTGATGCGAGAGAGTGCGGATTCCAAACCTTCAGGAGTAGTTGGTTTGGTGACGAATGCAAACGCACCGCGAGCCAGGCCGTGGTGACGATCTTCGTCGAGGGTAAGCATCTGCACCGGAATGTGGCGCGTGGCGGGATCCTGCTTCAGATGATTCAAGACAGTCCAACCCAGCATGTCAGGCAGAAACACGTCGAGCGAAACTGCCGTGGGATGATACTCGTGAGCGAGCGCGAGTGCCTCGGCTCCGCGCGTGGCTACGAGCACCTTGAAACCCTTGTCGCGAGACAGATCACACAGGACGCGGGCGTAGTGCACGTCATCTTCGACGATCAGCAATATGGCATCGTCGGGTTGCAAATTATCACGATCATCCTCAATTTTTTCGACGGTGTGCTCGGCGATACCGGCAACCATCAGTTGAGCGGGCGAGATGGCCGAGGACACACGGGCTTCCACCGTGGCCGCGTTCGAGGTGGATGGTCCTACGTAAGTCTGTGGCAAGTACAGCGTGAAGGTACTGCCTCGACCGGGCGCGCTGCGCAACTGGATTTCTCCACCGAGCAAGCTGGCCAGTTCACGGCTGATGGCCAGACCCAGGCCGGTTCCGCCGTACTTGCGGCTGGTTCCGGCATCTGCCTGCTGGAAGGCTTCGAAGATGATGCGCTGTTTTTCGAAGGGAATGCCGATGCCGGTATCAGACACCTCGAATGCCACGACCGATGCGGCTTTACCGAGGATGGGATGATCTTCGCTCCAGCCGCTTCGGGCGAGGGAGACCGACATGCGAACGCCTCCGATTTCGGTGAATTTGAAGGCGTTCGAGAGCAAATTCTTTAAAACCTGCTGCAGGCGTTTCGAGTCCGTAACCACGCTGCGCGCGAGATGCGGATCGCTTTGCACCTCGAAGCTGAGGCGACGATTTTCTGCTTCGTGGCGGAATGGACGGCCGACTGCATCCAGCAGGCTGGCAAAGAAAACCTCCTCGGCTTCGACTGACACGGTTCCAGATTCGATTTTGGACAGATCGAGAATGTCGGTGATGAGGTTGAGCAAGTCGGTTCCCGCGCCATGAATGGTGCGGGCGAATTCAACTTGCTTGGGTGTGAGGTTCGCATCGGGATTATCGCTGAGTTGCTGGCCCAGCACCAGAATGCTGTTCAGCGGAGTGCGCAACTCGTGCGACATGTTGGCCAGGAATTCTGATTTGTATTTCGAGGTAAGCGCCAGCTCTTTGGCTTTGTCTTCCAGAGCGCGCCGGGCCTGTTCGATTTCCTGGTTCTTGCGTTCGACCTCGACATTCTGCTCGGCGAGCTGCTGCGCTTTTTGCGCCAACTGCTCGTTGGTTTGCTGCAATTCTTTCTGCTGCATTTGCAGTTCGGTGGCCAGCTGCTGAGATTGTTTCAGCAAGCCCTCCGTCTGCATGGTGGCTTCGATACTGTTCAGCACGATGCCGATGCTCGCCGTCAACTGCTCAAGAAATGCCAGATGGGAAGTTGTAAAGCTGCTCAGAGAGGCAAGTTCGATGACCGCCTTTACGCGATCTTCAAACAAGACCGGAAGAACGATTACGTTTCGCGGAACCGCTTCGAACAATCCCGAGCGAATCGAAATTGTATTGGGGGGAAGCTCGGAGATGAGCATGCGGCGCTTCTCCGCGGCGCATTGTCCGACCAGCCCTTCGCCCAGCTTGAGGCGGCGTAAGTGACCATCCTCGCCGTCGCCAGCGAAGGCGGAGAGCAGAACCATTTCGGCTGATTCTTCGCCGCCCATCTGATAGATCACGCCTTGTTGCGCGCTCACCAGTGGCGCAAGCTCCGAGAGCAACATGCGGCCTACCGTCGCCAGATCGCGCTGGCCTTGCAACATTCCGGTGAAGCGCGCGAGATTGGTTTTCAGCCAGTCCTGCTCGGTGTTGCGGTCCGTAGTTAAACGGAGGTTGTCGATCATGGTGTTGAGGTTGTCTTTCAAGTCGGCAACCTCGCCGCTGGCTTCCACTTGAATCGAATCGGGTGAGATCGCCTTTGGTCACGGCCGTGGCGACTTCAGCGATGGCGCGCACCTGGTTGGTCAAATTGTCCGCCAGAAGGTTTACGTTTCCGGTGAGATCTTTCCAGGTGCCGGCGGCGCCGGGCACGTTGGCCTGACCACCGAGACGGCCTTCCACGCCGACTTCGCGGGCCACGGTAGTCACCTGGTCGGCGAAAGTGGCCAGAGTATTCGTCATATTGTTGATGGTTTCGGCGAGAGCCGCGACTTCGCCCTTCGCATTTACGGTTAGCTTTTGCGTGAGTTCACCGTTGGCGACAGCGGTGACCACTTTCACGATGCCGCGTACTTGCTCGGTGAGGTTGGCGGCCATCACGTTCACGTTGTCGGTAAGATCCTTCCATGTGCCCGCCACTCCCGGGACTTGCGCCTGCCCGCCGAGTTTTCCTTCGGTACCTACTTCGCGAGCCACGCGGGTCACTTCGGCGGCGAATGCGTTGAGCTGGTCAACCATTGTGTTGATGGTGTTCTTGAGTTCGAGAATTTCACCTTTCACGTCGACGGTGATTTTGCGCGACAAGTCGCCGCGAGCCACAGCTGTAGTGACTTCTGCGATGTTTCGGACTTGACCGGTAAGGTTTCCGGCCATTGCGTTGACAGAGTCCGTAAGATCTTTCCAAGTGCCGGCCACGCCGGAGACGTTCGCCTGTCCTCCGAGGCGGCCTTCGCTGCCGACTTCGCGCGCCACACGCGTTACTTCGGCGGCGAACGAACGCAACTGTTCAACCATCGTGTTCAGTGTTTCTTTCAGCTGCAAGATTTCACCGCGCACGTCGACCGTGATTTTCTTCGAGAGATCGCCGTTGGCGATGGCGGTTGCGACTTCAGCGATGTTTCGCACCTGGCCGGTGAGGTTGCTGGCCATGAAGTTGACGTTGTCGGTGAGATCTTTCCAGGTTCCGGCGACACCCGGGACTTGTGCCTGGCCGCCGAGTTTTCCGTCCGTACCGACTTCGCGGGCGACACGAGTGACTTCTCCGGCGAACGCGTTGAGTTGGTCCACCATGGTGTTGATCGTGTTTTTGAGTTCGAGGATTTCTCCTTTTACATCGACCGTGATTTTGCGCGACAAGTCGCCGCGGGCCACGGCCGTAGTTACCTCGGCAATGTTTCGAACCTGGCCGGTGAGGTTTCCGGCCATCGAGTTGACGGAGTCGGTGAGATCTTTCCAGGTTCCGGCGACACCGGGCACGTTGGCTTGTCCGCCCAAGCGGCCTTCGCTGCCGACTTCGCGGGCCACGCGAGTCACTTCTCCGGCGAACGCGTTGAGTTGGTCGACCATCGTATTGATGGTTTCTTTGAGCAGCAGAATTTCTCCGCTGACGTTGACGGTGATTTTCTTGGACAAGTCGCCGCTGGCGATGGCGGTAGCGACTTCGGCGATGTTTCGGACTTGGCCGGTGAGGTTGCTGGCCATGGAATTGACGGAGTCGGTGAGATCTTTCCACGTTCCGCCGACGCCGGGCACTTGCGCCTGGCCGCCGAGTTTGCCGTCAGTGCCGACTTCGCGAGCCACACGGGTAACTTCCGACGCGAAGGAGCGGAGCTGATCGACCATCGTGTTCAGCGTGTCTTTGAGTTCAAGAATTTCGCCTTTCACATCGACCGTGATCTTGCGCGACAAATCGCCGCGGGCCACGGCGGTCGCGACTTCGGCGATATTTCGCACCTGGCCGGTGAGGTTGCTGGCCATGAAGTTGACGTTGTCAGTAAGATCTTTCCACGTGCCGGCGACGCCAGGGACTTGCGCCTGGCCGCCGAGTTTTCCTTCGGTGCCGACTTCGCGAGCCACGCGCGTCACTTCTCCCGCGAAGCCGTTCAGCTGATCCACCATGGTGTTGATAGTGTTTTTGAGTTCGAGAATTTCGCCTTTTACGTCGACCGTGATTTTGCGCGACAAATCGCCGCGGGCTACGGCAGTAGTGACTTCGGCGATGTTTCGGACCTGGCCGGTTAAGTTTCCGCCCATCGAGTTGACGGAGTCGGTGAGATCTTTCCAGGTTCCAGCGACACCGGGGACGTTAGCTTGTCCGCCGAGACGGCCTTCGGTACCCACTTCGCGGGCCACACGGGTAACTTCTCCGGCGAAGCGGTTCAGCTGATCGACCATCGTGTTCAACGTTTCTTTAAGCTGCAAGATCTCGCCGCGAACGTCGACCGTAATTTTGCGGGAAAGATCGCCATTGGCGATGGCGGTTGCGACTTCGGCGATGTTTCGCACTTGACCAGTAAGGTTGCTGGCCATGAAGTTCACGTTGTCGGTGAGATCTTTCCAGGTTCCGCCCACGCCGGGGACTTGCGCCTGTCCGCCCAGCTTACCTTCGGTACCCACTTCGCGAGCCACTCGAGTCACTTCTCCAGCGAATGCGTTGAGCTGATCGACCATCGTGTTGATGGTGTCTTTAAGTTCGAGAATTTCGCCTTTCACGTCGACTGTGATTTTGCGGGATAAGTCGCCGCGGGCCACGGCGGTGGTCACTTCGGCAATGTTTCGAACTTGGGCCGTTAAGTTGCCGGCCATGGCGTTGACAGAATCGGTGAGATCTTTCCAGGTTCCGGCGACACCGACCACGACTGCCTGGCCGCCGAGCTTGCCGTCCGTTCCGACCTCACGAGCTACGCGGGTTACTTCGGAAGCGAAGGAGCGGAGCTGGTCGACCATGGTATTGATGGCTTCTTTGAGCTGAAGAATTTCGCCGCGTACGTCGACCGTAATTTTTCGGGAGAGATCGCCACTGGCCACGGCGGTTGCGACTTCGGCGATGTTTCGGACCTGGCCGGTGAGGTTGCTGGCCATGGAATTGACAGAATCGGTGAGATCTTTCCAGGTTCCGGCGACGCCCGGGACTTGCGCCTGGCCGCCAAGTTTTCCGTCCGTACCGACTTCGCGGGCGACACGCGTTACCTCGGCAGTGAAAACGCCGAGCTGCTGAATCATCGTGTTGACAATGCTGGCAGAGCGGAGGAACTCGCCTTCGAGTGGGCGTCCGTCGACATCGAGACGAACGGTTTGGGTCAGATTACCCTGCGCCACCGCGGCGATGGCGCGCGTGACTTCAGCGGTGGGTCGGAGTAAGTCTTCTACCAGCGTGTTCACCGAGACTTCCATGTCGCCCCACGCTCCTCGGGATTCATGGAAGCGGGTGCGCTCGCGGGTGCGGCCTTCTTTTCCTACCACTTGGCCAACACGCTTTAATTCCTGCGCCATCTGTTGGTTGGCGGCGACGATGGAATTAAAAGTGTCGGCAATTTTGCCTTCGATTCCAGTCCAGGACCCCGGGAGACGAACCGAGAAATCTCCATTCCGCATGGTTTGCAGGCCGGCCAGAATAACGCTGAGATCGGCGACCGGGGGCTGGGCAACTGCAACCGAACCGCCACCACTCTTCGATCCGCCATTGCTGCCGCTCTTCGATCCGCCGTTGCTCTTGCTGCTATTGTTCCCGCCTTCTTCGAACGCGCCATGGGCAACGGCTGTAGTTGCGTCTCGGCTGTTTCTCTTCATAAATCAAAGCTCCTGGACTAGGCAAAAATGACTGAGCTAAAAATAACTGCGCGAAGATTCTCAGGATCTCTCAAAGTTTGGACATCCCGACTATAGTTTGCGCGGGCGGCTTTCCCCGAGCAGACGTCGCTAAGCTGAGAGCTGGGCAAACTACGGCTGCAAAGCGGGTTGGGGGAGGGGCAGATGCTACCGGGATCAGGGAAATCCGGACCATATCTTTTGGATGCGACTTAGGGGGAGTTTCCGTCCCAAACAGTGATAGATAACACGAAAAACTCAGGGCTGACTCTAGGGTTTTTACTGTAGGCCATGGCAGCTGAACGATCCTCAATATTTGACCAATTTGCACGCGATGGAACGAGGTCACGGAATGCAATTTTCTTCCTTCAGCGTTCTACGCCGATTTCCCATGCTTGATCGGCGGTTATTGACTACGCCTCTTAAAGGAATGGCATCCAATACGCGTTCTTGCATTTACGTGTACTTACGAATGTCCATTTCCGGGCCGGCCGTTGCCGGCGTGGTGATAGAGTTCAAGGTGGGAGGATTATCATGCGCCTATTAAGCGTCAGGCTGATCGTCTCTCTCATTGTAGGTATCACGCTGGTTTCATTGGGCTTTTCCTACTACGAGGTGCTGCGGGAAAAACGTGTGCTGAGGAGTCAACTGGAGCGCAACTCCGAAGAGCTGGGTGAGAGCTTCGCGCTCAATCTGGAGAAGTCATGGGAGTCGTCTCGGGCGTTACAAAGAACGGTGCAGCGTTTTGGCACTCGCGAACATCTGCTTGGACTTGCCGTTTACGATTTGCAAGGTAAGTTGCTTGCGATCACGCCTGAACTGAAACCGATGATGGGGGCGGTCCCGGATGACGTTACCCGCGCGATCACAGAAAATCACGCGCAAAGTTCCTTTGGCCGTCTGGACAATGACCGCATCCACATCTTCGCCTTGCCGCTGCACAGGGATGATGACGTGATCGGTGGGCTGGCAGTCATCCACAATGTGGATTACATTCGCGCCCAAAACCTTCGCACTTGGCGTGAAGCATTCTTCACCGTTCTAGTGCAGGTGTTCTTGATCGTTTTCATCACGGTGTTGATCGTGCGCTGGAGCATAGCTGGGCCGATCGCAAGAGCCGCACAGTGGATGCGCGCCTTACGCACGGGCAGGATTTCCTCGAATCAGCAGATGCCAGATCTGGACTTATTTAAGCCACTGGCCTGGGAAGTTGTCACCATGGCTGAAAGCTTGAGTCAGGCGAGGAACGCTGCGGAGAATGAGGCGCGTCTGCGTGAGGCTGGAGAATCGAGTTGGACTCCGGAACGGCTGGCGGTGCAAATCCAGCAGCGGCTTCACGGCGGACGCCTTTTTGTGGTGTCGAATCGCGAACCTTATATTCACCAGCGGAATGGAAAGTCTCTTGAAGTCATCGTCCCCGCCAGCGGATTGGTGACTGCTTTAGAGCCGGTGCTTACCGCTTGCGATGGAACATGGATCGCACATGGCAGCGGGAACGCAGATATTGAAGTCGTAGACAAGGACGACCGGTTGCGCGTCCCTCCCGATAGTCCCCATTACACTTTGCGGCGAGTGTGGTTAACCAAAGAGGAAGAAGAAGGATACTACTACGGATTTGCCAACGAAGGACTTTGGCCACTTTCTCATATCGCGCACACGCGTCCCATCTTTCGCGCGGGAGATTGGCAGTTCTATCAGGATGTGAACCGGAAGTTTGCGGCGGCGGTGCTCGAAGAGATCGCCGACACGGAAAATCCTGTGATTTTGGTTCAGGATTATCATTTTGCGCTGCTGCCGCGAATGCTGAAAGAAAAGAGGCCGGACGCGCGAGTGGCCATTTTCTGGCATATTCCTTGGCCCAATCCGGAGGCTTTCGGCATTTGTCCGTGGCAACGCCAACTGGTAGATGGACTGCTGGGAGCTGATCTGATCGGATTTCATGTGCAGTCGCATTGCAATAACTTCCTGCACACGGTGGACCGCGTGGTGGAATCACGCGTGGATTGGGAACACTTTTCGGTGACGCGCCAGAGTCATCGGACGATCGTTCGTCCTTTCCCCATCAGCGTCGATTTGGGAGACGATCTGGAGATTGAACCCGATAGCTACGGAGTGGATTATCTCGAGCGATCAACCCTAATGCACAGCCTTGGCGTGGAAGCTGCGTTCGTAGGAGTGGGGGTTGATCGCGTCGATTACACCAAGGGAATTCATGAGCGCTTTCGCGCGATCGAAAGATTTCTGGAGAAATATCCGAAGTACCAGGGGCAGTTTACTTTTATCCAGATCGGGGCACCGAGCCGTACCCACATCAAACGTTATCATGACTTGATGGGCGAACTCGAAGCCGAAGCGGAACGGATCAATTGGCGGTTTCAATCCGGCAAGTGGAGACCCATTCTGTTCCTGAAGCACCAACACAGCCACAAAGAGATTGAGCGTTATTACCGGGCGGCGGATCTGTGCCTGGTAACGTCACTGCATGATGGGATGAACCTGGTAGCGAAGGAATTTCTGGCAGCCCGCCGCGACGAACGTGGGGTGCTGATCCTGAGCCAGTTCACGGGAGCGGCACGCGAATTGCGCGATGCTTTGCTGGTGAATCCTTACGACATTGACCAGACTGCGGAAGCGATTCGTGCAGCGCTGGAGATGGAGCCGGAAGAAAAACAAATGCGAGTACATCGAATGCGGAGAATCATCAGGGAAAATAACATCCACAAGTGGGCGGGAAATCTGATCACGGAATTGTGCGAGTTGCGGCTGGACGGAACGGATCGGCCGCACGGCAAATTTCGCGGGAGCACAACCGCAGCGTGAAACACCGCGAAGAAAGAAAACCCAGCCCCTCTTCTGGCCCGAATCGTAGGGTGGAATCTTTTCTGCAAGCAGTGGCTCAGGCTTCAAAGTCCTTGTTGATGCTTGACTTCGATGGAACTCTGGCGCCGTTCCAAAAGAACCGCAAGAAGGCTTTTCCATACCGCGGCATAACTTCCCTTCTAGAGGACATTCTCGAAGTCGGAAAAACCAGAGTTGTAATTGTTTCAGGTAGAGACGCGACTGAGATTATTCCTCTGCTGAGAGTTGAGCCCCATCCCGAGATTTGGGGACTTCATGGATTGCAACGTGTAAAGACCGACGGGAGCGTTGAAGTTTCCACCCTGGACGACTTGACTTTAACTGCGCTCGATCTGGCGGACGACTGGCTGGTCTCTCAGCAACTACAGCATACTGCGGAATTAAAGGCAGGGAGCATAGCAGTGCACTGGCGTGGTCTGCATGGAAGCGAAGCCGAAGATATTGACCGGCGTGTGATGCGGGGATGGAGTGACATCGCCAGGGAATATGGTCTGGACCTTTTGCATTTTGACGGTGGAGTTGAGATTCGCAGCAAGCAAGCGAATAAGGGTTCGGTGGTTCGCACCCTGTTGACGGAAATGAGCCCGTCGATTCCTGCCGCCTATCTGGGCGACGACACTACGGACGAAGAGGCGTTTGCGGCAATTAATGATATCGGAATCAATGATATTGGCTTGAGTATATTGGTGCGTCCAGTGTGGCGCCCGACCGCAGCCCAGTTATGGCTGCGGCCTCCGGCTGAGGTTCTGGAGTTTTTGACACGCTGGTTTGAGGTCTGCCTGGGTGAGGGCGAATCGAGCGACGAAGCCAGTCCAGCACTGAACGCGTGACAATTGCTACGACCGGCGTCTTCCGGTTTCTGTTTCTTAGCTGGTTCTCGATCCGCCGACGGAGGTTCTCAATCGGTTGGAGTCGTAGCTTCAGGGCTGGCTTCGATCGTGACTTCCACCTCCGCGCCCGGCTTCAGGCGAACCTTTTCCCCGTGCTCGTCTGTCAAAGTGTTCTCGATGCGCACCTCGCGATAGAGGTGATCGGCGCCGTGGATGGCGATCTGGGCGCGTTCGGGCTCGGTGGGAAAAACAGGCTTGATGATTTTTTCGACCGTGGCCGGCAAAGTGGTACTGGGTTTTTCACTCATACAACTCCTGGAATCTGATGTCGAATGGGAAAACCAACGATGGCGGAATCGCTGTGAAGGAATTATAGCGTTCTCCACACCCTACAGGAAAGACCGGAGGCAATTTTTTCTGCGGCTGAAGCAGCGCTCTTCCGGCGGAACTAGACCGGCGTCTTTTGCGCTTCGCGAGGTTCGGGGAGAGGCTCGGCGGCAGGTTGGGCGGGAGGTTCGGCGACAGTTTCCGCAGGAGTACCCGGATGCACAAGTTGGCGAATTTGGGCCAAGGCATCCGCGAGCGTAGTGGCGACCAGACCGGAGCAGGCTGGTCCGAGCCGCTGCCGGGCTCGATTGCTTTCGAAACTCCACAGTCCTATGACGACTGGCAAAGCTGAGACACCCGCGCGGAGCCTGCGGCAAAGCCAGCGAGCCTCACCCACGGCAAAGGGAGATATAGAGGATATGCAAACGGCCGCGTAACCATTCTTGGAAAGCTCCGCTAAATCGGCATCGGACAAATCGGCATGAAACTGGCGGGAGCGGATCGCCGATTGTTCCAGCAACTGAACCAACATCATCGTCACCAGTTCATCGGCGCCGCTGTTTGCTGGAATGCAGGCAGTATTGGTTTTTGATACGGCGACATCGGTTGGCGCGGGTGGTCGATACGCATCATCTTCCCCGCCAGCGGTATGGCGGTCCTCAGCGTATTGATCTCCCAGATCTTCGATCAGCTCTCTCACATTCCGGAACATAAATCTTCTCGCCGTGTCATCGACGCCTTCGGTCTGGTGATCGTGTTCGGCCAGCTTGAGAGCGGGAAGGATGATGGATTCATACAGGCTTTCCAGAGAATTTTCTTTCAGGTGGTTCTCGGCAATGGAGCGCGCCTCTTCCTGATCCATGGCGAGCAGGCGCTGGTAAAAACATTGCTCCGGCAAAAGCACGGGTTCGTCGCCTAGCAGCACTTCGAGAAAATTTAGCTGAGGAACGTGGCGTCCCAACACGATCAGGCAGACAGTGAGTGGAGTTGAAAGGATGAGCCCCACTGGTCCCCATAAGGTGGCCCAGAACACGGCTGCCACCAGGATGGCGAGCGAGGAGATGCCGGTGTGAGAACCGTAAAGCAAGGGCTCGATGAAGTTGGCGACGGTTACTTCCATGACTACGAAAACTCCGAATACCAGCCCGGCGTGGTGCCAGCCGGGGAAGACAGCCAGGGCCAGGGCAACTGGAAGAGACACGGCGATAAGCGTACCGACGTAAGGAATAAAGCGCAGGATTCCCGCGAAAACGCCCCATAGCAGCGCGTGCGGAATTCCGATGAAGTAGAGCAACAGGCCAAACACTGCCCCGTAGCAGGCGTTGACGGCAAACTGCAAAACCAGATAACGGCTGAGCCGGCGACCGGCGTCGTCCAGAGCCTGGGTCATGAGGTTCAGCTGGCCGTGTCCGGCGAGCCGGATGGCGCGGTTGCGCAGGTCCTCGCGCTTAGCCAGCATAAAGAGAGCAAAAATAATTACGATCGCGGCAGTCTCAAGCGGACCAGCGAGCGGACCCAAGAGGGCACGAAGATCCTGAACCAGATTCGATGGAGGCTGGGCTACCTGTACAGAGATGGGCCGGGGGGAATGAGATGTCTTTTGTTCTTTCTCCTCCCTGGCAGAAGCGATTTGTCCGGGAACCGCCGCGAGTTCTTTATTTAACTCTTGCACGGTGGCGGTCGCTTTGCTGAAACTTCCGCTGTTCGAGGCATGCAGCAGTTTGATTTTCTCATCCAGATTGGCCTTGTAATCCGGGAGTTGGACCATGATATCGACTAATTGACGGGCAACTCCCCACGTCACGCTCCCGGCCAGAACAAAGGAGAGGATCAGCACGGTCAGAACGGAAGCGACCCGTCCGATTCGAATTTTTTCCAGCAAGGAGACGATGGGGGTAAGCAGGAAGCTGAGGACAAAGGCGAGAGCGAGCGGAATGAAAAGCTCGCGGCCGAAATATAAAGCGGCAAGCGCCAGTACGAAAGCAATAAGTACCAGCGACTTAGATCCTGAAGCCGCCTTGGAGGTCGCCAAAGTATGACTCCAGTTCTAGCGTGAAAATTCTGCCTTACGTAGGGAAATCTCTCTCGTATTATTAACGACCGCGAGCGCGTACCGGTGCCCGGTCGAATTAAGCAGCAATATCCTTGGCACCGGTGCAACCCGGATGTCCGCAGTTGCACGCACTCTCAGAGCCCTTGCCACTCTCGCAAGCTGGACTGCAGTACTGGCTATTGGGAGCCGTGGGACAGCTACAGTTTTTATGAGCGCATTTTTGATCGGTAGTTTTCATGAATTTACTCCTCTTTAGTTCTAATTTAGTCCAATTCTGCCGAACGAATATCGAAAGGTTAGTAGTGATTTTTGGCAGCAGGGTTGCCGAGCTTGCCAGCATGCGGACTTCGCGGGCAGGGTAGTACTTCTGAGTATTGAAAACCACGGTTTCCGCTTGGAGGGAATACAGCGTTTCTGGTATGGTCTTGAAAGTTTGGATCGGTTTCGGGCAGGTCTCAGCACGGTTTTGCTGGATCGCTAAAAGCATCCGGCAGTTTCCGAAACCGGAGCCAACATCAAGCCACTTCTGGAAAGCTGTTGAGTACAGAGCCTTGATGCGCACCGCTCGCGCACAGGCGGCAGTTCCTTACGGGAGTCCAGAAAGACCGCAAGTCAATAAAAAATCTGGAGACGTATCGCATGTCGAAGTATCTGTTGCAAGTCGTGTGCCTGTTGGCCGTTTGCGCTTCGCCGTTGTTTGCCGGCGTGACGGTCAGTTCCCCCGCGAACGGTTCGACCTACGCTGGATCTGTTCCCTATGCAGCCTCGGCGACGAGTTCGTGCGACAAAGGCGTGTCTTCCATGGGAATCTATACGGCGCCGGGCGTATTGACCTACGTAGTGAACGGCTCGAAGCTGAACACAAACCTGGAACTTGGCTCGGGCACTTACAACACCGTAGTTGAAGCATGGGACTACTGCGGCGGAGCCTCGACCACGCCGGTTAAAGTGACGGTGGGCAGCGGAGGCGGGAGCGGAAAAAGCTTTTCTAATATTCAGCGTGCCGGGGGTTGGGGACAATATGGGCAGGGACCACCAAACTTTGTGGACTGCTCGCCTTCGCCGTGCGATGGCATCTCTTTCTCGATGGCCCAGGGGGTTAAGTCGCCCTCCATGAGCGGAGACGCCGCTGAATTTAATGTAGGAGGCAGCAAGGTCTATTCCGACGCATTGTTTAATAACCATCTGATCGGCCCCGCGTCGTCGCAAGGAACGCCCGATTCAAACCACACGCTGGTGCCCACGCTTCACGATTTCACCTACGACGTTTACTTTTTCGGAAGCAACCTGGGGCTTTCGCAGGCGCTGGAGTTTGACATGAACCAGTTCTTCGGCGGCATGGGGTTCATTTGGGGTCATGAGTGCCGCATTGCTGGGGGGAACGAATGGGACGTATGGGATAACCAATCCGCGCACTGGACCCCCACTGGCATACCCTGCTATCCGAACAACAATGCGTGGAACCATCTCACGATCAAGGTGCAGCGGACGTCGAACAACGAGCTCTTGTATCAGTCCATTACTCTCAACGGCGAGACTCACAATTTGAATTGGACCTTTGGCCATGGCTCAGCACCAGGCAGCTGGTATGGCGTAACCATCAACTATCAGCAGGATGGAAACGATAAGCAAGATTCCTACAACATCTTCCTCGACGACCTGACGTTCTCTTACGAATAAAGGCACGTCGAGGGACACGAGCTTGATTTATTGATGAGCTTGTCAGCACAACCGACTTATTAAGGATGCGGGCCTGCCAGGCCCGCATTCGTTTTTTCAAGAAAAAACGATGCCCCTTTCCCATCCCTGAGATTCCCCCATCGGTAACACGTCGGTAACTTGGTGCGAGTCTAGTCCCGGTACACAATATGGGTAAGCGCTGCTGTCCTGCGACCGCTCACGCAGGAATGCTTTCCGCCACGCCGCGGGTGGCGTGAGAATTCTGGAACGTTCAACCGGCAATGACGATGACTTTGCCGTGAAACCCTGAAACGCTGCAAATATCGCTTATGGATGAACGGAGAAGCGAACGCTTTGGGCGGTACGAGATCCTGGCCGAACTGGGACGGGGAGCCATGGGCGTGGTGTACAAGGCTCGGGATCCCAAGATCAACCGCGTAGTGGCGGTAAAAACCATCTCCCTGGCCGGGCAGCCAGCGGATGAGGAGCAGGAGTATCGGGAGCGTTTCTACCGCGAAGCCGAAGCCGCAGGCCGGCTTTCTCATCCCGGCATTGTCACAATCTTTGATGTAGGTGAGGAGCCAGAAACGCGTGCTCCTTACATTGTGATGGAATTTGTAGGCGGGCAATCGCTGGATAAACTGCTCTCGGCGCAAGACCGCAAGTTGCCGCTTGAAACTGCTCTGCAGTTAACCCACGAACTGGCGGAAGCGCTGGATTGCGCTCATGGCCAAGGTGTGGTTCATCGTGATTTGAAACCCGCGAACATTCTGCTTACAGAAGATGGACGCGCCAAGATCGCCGACTTTGGCGTGGCCAAACTCAACCTCGCCAACCACACCTTGGCGGGACGAGCCTTGGGGACTCCGGCGTACATGTCGCCGGAACAATTAAACGGCGAGGCGGTCGATGGGCGATCCGATTTGTTCTCTCTTGGCGTCGTCCTGTACACCATTCTGACCGGTTACCGGCCATTCCAGGGCAACAGCGCGCTCACCGTTTCCTACAAAGTAGTGAACCGCGATCCGATTCCTGCAACAGTTCTCGACACAGAGTTGCCGCCGGCATTGGATTACATCATCGCTCGAGCCATGGCAAAAGATCCCGCCCAGCGCTACCAGCGTGGAATGGAAATGGCGTTGGATATTCAGGATTTGCGCGAAGGCCGCGAGTTGTGGAGTAAGGCAAAGCAGCCCGGTGTGGCTGCCACCGGTGCGACTGCGCTTGCCGCCGAGAAAGATAAAGGGTCAGCAACTGGGAAATCCGGCGCCGCAGGCAAATCCCGCTTGATGAAACGTATCCCATCCCAGCAAAAGAACCTGGCTGAGAAACTGCTGACTAAGATGGGGAGAACCTCGATTGTCGGCGCGGTGTTTTTGGCGGGATTGCTACTTTTCGGTCTTCGCCTGAATCGCGTGCTTTGGCCCAAAATTCCGGCCGAACAGCTATCGGATAAAAGTGTCGTAGCACCATCGGTCCTCACAGATCAGGTTGCATCCAAAAATCCAGCGCCCGTCGTGGTCGCGCCCAGCATCAGCGAAACGCCTCCACCCAGCCTTGTAGAGGAGACAACCACAAAACAAGAAGCTGCGCCTCAGCCCGAGGTTGTCAGTAAAAAGATCAGGAAGTCCGCGGCCGTCTCGCATCCTTCTGCCACGGTAAAGCCGGCCAGCACGAGCGTTGCGGGATCGCCTGCGGCAACGAGTCCAGGTTCAGCCACTTTGGATATTGAAGTGGACCACAAATTCGCCGAGGCCAAGCTCTCGATCTGGGTAGATGACAGATTGAGCTATACCCGCACTCTGGAAGGAACGGACAAGAAACATCTAGTGTTGTTCCATCACGTTCAGGGCCACGAAATTCACGCCATGCCGATCCCCGCAGGAAGCCACCGTCTTCGCGTGCAGGTCACTTCGGGAGATAACTCTTCTGATCAATCGGTGACCGGAGACTTCTCCAGTGGAAGCGAGAAGCTGCTGCAAGTTTCCGTCGACAAGCGCGGAGTGATGAATTTAAACCTGGAATGAAATCCATCTGACTCTTAGCGCTGCAATCTCAGTAAATCCCGACAAATCAGGATGGAGTTCGTAGCGGCAACCATCGAAGTTCCAGTGCATCTGAAAGCCTTGTGTTTTACTCTCGGAGGTCTTATGGCAGATTCCAGGAAAAAGCGTTGGGTATCGAAAGTGACCACCGACTCTACACATCCTCCCCCGAAGCTCTTCACTAAAAAGGCGGCTACCATAGCGCGCAGTCTCGCGTCGAAGAAAGTTTCCCCAAAAGGACCGGCCTCCGGCATGAGGATGCTCACCTACTTTATCAATCGGGCAGGGCGCGGATTGAGCGCCGCACGCAAATCTGAGTTGCAGAAAGCCAAGGCTTTGCTTTCCAAACGCATCGAGCGAGAGAAAAGGTCTAGGGAGCGTAAAGCAGCGTGATTCTGAAGTCACCGCGCCCGATAGGCTAATGACGACCTGGCAGGGATTTGCGATCGACCGGAGCGATCAAAGTGTGGGTGAGAACGTTGGGGCGGTGGGCGCGGAGTCGGCGGCAGAGCACTTCGCGAAGTTCCCAGATGGAAAATGCAACTAAGAACCAAACTACCGTAGCGACGGCAAGCACGATCGGAGTTTTCCATTCACGCATCGTCAGCCAAACTACGAGAGAGAAGGCAATCAGGCCGAACCCTCCCATGGCAGCTCCGGCCACATCGACGGCGGCTGCAGCTCGACCGCGTTCCGCGCCATCATAGCCCGCCCTCTCTTTTTTCTGCTGCTCGCGTTTCCTGATAAGCGTGGCCGTCGCAGGGACGATAGCGGGAAATGCCAGAAAGACACCACCAACTTCGGGGCCATATCGCTTCGCAATCAAGCCGGCAAAGGCGGTGACGGCACCGCCAAAAGAAAAGCGTAATGCGAACTCATACCACTTGGAATTTTTTAAGCCGGTCGTATCGACTTTGATCTTCACTGATTACCTCAACACGACATACCAGAGGCCCAAGGCGCACACCAACCACAGGCCCAGCCCGAAGGTCGTGGCGGGCAGAACCTGCATCCGCCGGTGCATCATCCCACGGCTTATCACAGCGGCGTAAATGATAAACGCGATGGATCCTAGAATCATCGACCGGGCTTCGATGCTGGCATATGCCTTCCCTTCTTTCATGACAGTCAGAGTCAACGTAGCGAGGGAAACCGAAGGCGCGGCGCCGAAAAGCCCGGCAAAACTTTTAGGCTTGAGCAACTCGCCAATCAGCGCGAATATACAAACGACGGAGCCTCCGACAATTATTCTGAACAGAATATCCTTCACTTGCTTCCTTCCGTATGTGCAACGTGAAAAGGCTAGATCCGCCGCTTCCGTTTTGCAAACAGCAAAAAATGCGGGGAGTCTGCGATCGACTCCCCGCTATCGCACCTGCGAATTAATTATGCGGCCTTACGAGACTTCCGTTTATCCCGAGGCTGCTCCTCTTCTTCGCTCTCAGAATCGCCTTGCTGGGCTTCGACATTGATTTCCTTCGCCAGTTCGGTCAGCTTCTCGTCAGTTTCTTTTTCTTCTTCCAGCGTCTCTCTCAGAAGTGATGCCTGCTCCGACTCACCGAGAAGGTCTGCGTAAGCGATCACTGAACCATAGCCGGCGATTTCATAGTGCTCCACACGCTGCGCGGCAGAGATCAGAGCCGCATCCATCATAGCGTCTTCGAAATCCTCGCCCATGGTTTCCGCTCCCTCTTTGATCAGGCCTTCCATGCCCAGACATTTCTTGCCCGTAGCCTTTTCTCCGAGTTGTTCGAATATCTGTTGCAGGCGCTCGACGTGGCCGCGGGTTTGCTCCAGGTGCTCTTCGAAGCCCTGGCGCAGTTCATCCGACGATGCCGCCTTGGCCATCTTCGGCAAAGCTTTGGTCAATTGATTTTCGGCACTGAATAAATCCTTAAGCTCTTCAACATACAACTCTTTTAGAGAATTCTTACTCATGTTTCCCCTCGTATTCAGAATTTGCCCCAAAACAGCGGCTCGTTTATGTTGCGTTAGTTGCAGAAGGCCGCCGGGCGGATGGTTAAGATCGGCAGCGGCGACCGAACTTTTCAAAATGTGGATGGACGAATAAATTTCCCGCATGCTCGCGAGCTTCCGGGCTGGATTATGCGGCAGGCTTTTCGTTGAACTTGATCAGGACCTTGGTATATCCATCGATGCGCTTATCGAACTTATCGTAGGCATCGGGAGCGTCGTCGCACGACTCCTGAATTACTCCTGAGGATCCCTTTGGCTCTCAGCCCTTTCGGCTCAGGGAAATTCACATTCCGTTAGTCAGGAGGCGGTTAATTACACTACGTCTCGCATACAGTAAACCCTGTATGGAACGGGGACATCAGCCCCTGCAATTATTACCCACCGAGTGCGGCTCTCGTCTTCCAAACGAAAAAATGCAAGATCGCGTTCCGACAATCCTCTGTATAGACGACGATTCGGAGACGTTGGCCCTGCGCCGACATTTCCTACAGAGTTCCGGATATTCGGTAGTCACCGCATCCTCGGGACTGGCGGGTCTGCAAGCCTTGTCCCAGGGCCAGGGAATTGACCTGGTACTTCTCGATTACATGATGCCGGGGATGGACGGAGACGAGGTCGCTCAAAAACTCAAACGACAGAATCCGCAGCTGCCCGTAGTCGTCGTGTCTGCCGTGGCCCAACTCCCTCAGGGATTATTAACCGTAATCGATGGCTATGTGCAAAAAGGCCAGGACCCTGATGTTCTTCTGGGCACCGTGTTAAAGATTCTGACGTCGCGCGGCAAAGAGGGCGCACCAATGGAAAGTTCGAACCTGGGTCGTAAGACCGTACTTTGTGCTGAAGATGATGAAGAGCAGTTGACTTCGCGAAAAATGGTTTTCGAATCCGCAGGTTTTGATGTGCTGCTGGCGCGTTCCGGAGCGGAAGCTTTGCAGTTGTTCCAGACTCATGCGGTTGACGCCGTAGTGCTGGATTACTGGATGCCGCGCATGAAGGGGCTATCGGTAGCACGCGAGATGAAGCAATTGCGGCCGAACATACCAATTCTGGTCCTTTCAGGTTTCTCTTCGCTGCCGGATGAGACCATTGGCGTTGTCGATACATGGTTGCAAAAGCGGGATGTGGAACCAGGCGAGTTGTTGGCCGAAGTGAACAGACTGATAGAGAAAAACGCAGCGGGTTGATTTTCTCGTTAGATATCGACGAGTAGTTGCGGTAGCGGTTGAGTTAACTCGATTCGAGCACTCTCGCAAATGCAAAACAGAATCAACCGGTGCGCACTCGCAGGAGCAAGGGGCATCCTGCCATTCGTCGTGGCTCTGTTCTTCCTGTCGTCGGCAAGCTTTGCGGCGAGCGCTCAGCCGGATCAATCCGAAAATCCTTTGAAACATCTGAGCCTGGCTGAACTTGGCAGCGTGGAGGTAACAAGCGCTTCCAAGGAGCCGGAGGAAGTATGGAACACTACAGCCGCCGTGTACGTCATCACTCATGATGATATTGAGCGCTCCGGAGCAACCAGCATTCCGGAGGCATTGCGGCTGGCACCGGGCGTGGAAGTAGCGCAAATCGACAGCAGCAAATGGTCCATCGGCATTCGCGGCTTCGGCAGCAGACTTTGCCGCAACGTGCTGGTCCTGATTGACGGACGAACCGTTTACACGACGCTGATTGCAGGCACCTATTGGGAAGTGCAGGATTATGTTCTGGAAGATATCGACCGTATCGAAGTGATCCGCGGACCCGGCGGGACCATCTGGGGGCCGAACGCAGCTCAACGGCGTTATCAATATTATTACCAAGAACAGCAGAGAGACGCATGGGGATTACGTCAGCGTGGGTGGCGGAAACGATGGAAGAGGGCTTTTTCAACGCCCGCTACGGCGGTGGCGACGGTAAGACTCTCGACTATCGCATGTACGCCAAGGGCTTCAACCGAGGGCCGGAGTACCACAGCGACAACATAAATTTTGACCGCTGGCGCGCGGCGCAGGTCGGCTTCCGCGTGGATTGGAGCGCCAACAATCGCGACACTTTCAGTTTGCACGGTGATATGTATGACCAGGGGAATGGCGAAAGCGTCGATGTGACCAGCTACGCGCCGCCTTACTCGCAAATTGTCTATTCGACCGCGCCGCTTTTTGGCGCCAACCTTACCGGCCAATGGAGAAGGGTATTCAGCGGAGGAAATGATGTTCAGCTCGAGGCCTACTTCGACCGAACAAACCGGCAGGAAGCAGACTTCAGCGACATTCGCAATACCTTCGACGTGGATTTTATGGACCGGTTCCGGCTGCCCGGGCGACAAGAGATTTCCTGGGGGTTAGGTGCTCGCTCCAGCCGAGGCGATGATCGTGTCGTAAACTCGGGCCTCGCCTTCGTTCCTTACAATCGAACCGACTTGCTCTTCACGGCGTTCTTGCAGGACGAAATCGCGCTGGTCCCGAACAAGCTTTCCCTTACGGTCGGAACAAAGGCGCTGAAAACAAATTACACCGGGGTCCAGTTCGAACCTACCGGACGCTTGCTGTGGACTCCCACAGTGCACCAATCAGTATGGACCGCGTTCACTCACGCTTTGCGCACCCCGTCGGACGGAGAACGTGATTTTTATCTCTTAGGCGACACGGGCTCCGTAGTGGATGGATTGCCAGTGCTGGCTCGATTCAATGCGAATCCTAATTTCCGTTCCGAAGAGCTGAACGGTTACGAAGCGGGCTACCGGCGCTTGATCGCCAAGAATCTGTATGTGGATGTGGCGGCTTTTTACAATCATTACGGCGATCTCTTCAGCGAGGACGTCACCGGCGGTCCGTTTATCGAGACGATTCCGGGCCCACCGCACATTTTAATTCCGGCGGAGTTTGGCAATGGTCTTGTGGGCACAACCAAGGGAGGCGAGATCGCGCCGGCGTGGAAGGTTACGGATTGGTGGCGACTGCAAGCGTCTTATTCTTACCTGCAGATGGACCTGAAAAAAGGTACTGGCTCTATGGACATAGGCACTGCTCCCATCACTGAGAAATCGAGCCCAAAGCATGAAGTGATGATCCAATCTGCTTTCGATTTGTCGAAGGCATTTAGTCTTGATCTGGATTACCGCTACATTAGCGCTTTGCCGGGCGAAATGGTGAATGCCTACTCCACCGCAGACGCCCGATTCGCATGGAAAGTAAAAGAGCATTGGCAATTGTCGGTGGTGGGTCGCAATCTTTTCCAGCCTTATCATTATGAATCGAGCGGCGATCCCGGCCCCCTGGTCGGAATCAAAAGAAGCGCCTACGGGCAAATAACGTGGACACGCTGAATTCTCGAGGCGCCGTCGCCGGCCAGAGATCAAGAGGTCGCCCCGCAGCGGCCCATCGCGGCCGGGCTGGCTATTTTGGATTTGTAACTTTACGATTTGTTCCCGCTTTTCTGCTTGCACTGTTTATCGCCCCGATTACTTCTCGTTCTGAAGCGCAGCAGGCTCGGCCAACCGAATCGCAGGTTAAAGCCGCTTACCTATTTAACTTCGGAAAGTTCGTCCGCTGGCCTGTCCTGGCCAACAGTGTTGACTCCCTCCAGATCTGCGTGCTGGGCAAAAATTCGTTTGGAACAGTTCTGGAGGCCACCGTAAAGGGCGAAGCGATTTCCGGTAAGCCGGTCACTACGCGAAATATTCCCAGCATGCACGACGCCGACGGTTGTCACATTCTGTTCGTGAGCATGTCGGAAGAAACTCGTCTCAACGCAGTACTTACGAGTGCGAAACGCTTGCCGGTCCTGACGGTCAGTGACATTCCGCACTTTGCCGAGCGGGGAGGAATGATCGGACTAGTCAATCAGGAGGACAGAATCCGGTTCGAAGTGAATGTTGCTCCGATCGAAGACTCCGGATTAACCGTCAGCTCAGAGTTGCTGAAAGTAGCGTTGCGAGTGATTCGCAAACGCGCGGGAGGCGATTGAGATGCACCCGCCGCACCGCCGCTCGATTTTAAGAAAGCTCACCTTCATGAACATGCTGGTGAGCGGTGCGGCGCTGTCGTTGGCTTGTTTGGCATTCTTTACTTACGATCAGATCACCTTCCGGCAAGGCCTGGCCCGAACTTTATCCGCGCAGGCGGACATTGTCGGTTCCAATAGTGTAGCGGCGATTTTATTCAACGATCCGCAGTCTGCCAGCAACACTCTTTCCGCTTTGAAGAGTTCGCAGAGCGTGACCGCCGCCGGAATTTTCACGCTCGATGGAAAACCTTTCGCGACTTATACGCGCGATAACGGCGTGAATATCCTAAGCCTTCCGAATCTTCCGGGCGATCAAGTGGAGACTTATCACTTCTCCAACACTCATCTTTTACTCGTGCGCAAGATCATGTTTCAGGGCAAACCGGTGGGATTGGTCTACATTCGTGCCGATCTCAGGGAAATCGATCAGCGGCTGAAGCGTTATGCCGCCATTGCGCTGGCCGTGCTTTTGCTTTCGCTGGTTGCGGCCCTGCTGGTTTCGTCGCTGTTTGGAAGATCCGTGGCTCGGCCCATCGTGAATTTGGCGCGTGTGGCTGCCGCCGTTTCCCAGGACAAAAACTATTCCGCGCGGGCCACGCCGAGTCAGGAAGCGGATGAAGTGGGCCTGCTGATCACTGCCTTCAACCAGATGCTCGCGGAAATTCAGAAGCGCGACGACGAACTGCGAAAGGCGCATGACGAACTGGAAGATCGTGTCGCGCAACGCACTCGCGAACTGCTCTTCGCGAACCGCGAGCTGGAATCATTCTCTTATTCCGTTTCTCATGACTTGCGTGGGCCGGTCGACGCGCTGAATGGCTTCACCTACGTGCTTTTGAAGGAGTACGGAAGCAAACTCGATGCCAAGGCAAAGGAACTGATCGAGCATATCCGTAACTCGGGAAAGCGCATGATGCAGTTGATTGATGACCTGCTGAATCTTTCGCGAGTGACCAGCAGCGTGTTGCGATCGGAACCCGTAGATCTAACTGCCGTTGCCCGCTCGGTTGCAGAGGAGTTGAAAGGTCTGGAGCCAGGTCGCAAAGTGGACTTCGTTATATCAGCCGTGGAAAAAGTTGACGGTGACCCGCGGTTGCTGAAAATTGTGCTGGAGAATTTGTTGCGAAATTCATGGAAGTACACCTCGACTCATCCACGCGCCCGCATTGAGTTCGGCTCTACGCTAGAAAATGGTCGGACGGTTTATTTTGTGCGCGACGATGGAGCGGGATTCGATCCCCGGTCGGCGGATCGGTTATTTCAGCCGTTCCAAAGGCTGCATCCGACGGCTGAATTTCCCGGCAATGGGATCGGTCTGGCGACGGTGCAGAGAATCGTCCGGCGGCACGGAGGTGAAATCTGGGCGACCGGTGAGGTTGAACGAGGCGCAACGTTTTACTTTACGCTTGGTTCACCCCGAAGCCGCGTACCGGCCTCCGAGATCAGGAAGCCGGTTGCGAAGTCTGTGAATTGATTACCTGGCAATTTCATTGTGCCGTGAGACTTACTTCATCCAACCACACGTTGTACGGCACGGGAGGCTGCGCCAGGTCCATTTGAAAAGCTGTATCGATCTCTTCTAAAGTCCACCCCGACTGGTTTATATAAGACGTGTTCACCGGTGTGGCTACGCCGTTCAGCGTTAACGTGTCGTAATAAACCATTCCGCCGGCCTGGTGAAGATTCCAGGTGAGATGGTTCCACGTGTTGGGCAGAATATCAACGTTGGCTTTGCAGGAGATTCCGGTGGGCTCCCACTTCCCTGCCTCGTCGTTCCAGATGTCCCATTGTCCCGGAGGGTCGTCGCCTTTCAAATTGCATTCCGATCCCCAGGTGAAACGCATCGGAGTTCCGCCTGTCCCGCTGGTCGTATCGTCGTATCCCTGATTGACGTCAAACTCCAGCGCTTGTGGCGCGTCGACATTGTCTATCCAGAAATACAAGTCGTAGGTAAAAGTAGTAACACCGTTTCCCCCCGCGATGGGATTGAAGTACAGATAATTGGAGTAGCCATAGTCCGAAGCGAGTGGGGCCGCAGTCCCCGGTCCCATGCTGAAATGCGCGGCCTTGCCGTCCATGGCCGGGGCCGGTGCCGGGGGCGATTGATTCATAGCCATACTTGAAACCGGCACATACTGGCTCTCCCCGGCGGCACAGAGTTGTCCAGCACGCTGAACCCCGACTGGAAATACTGCTGAGCACGATTGCCAACCGGGGGTGTTCTGAATACTGCTGATGGTTGCGGACGCTTGCGAGGTCACCGTAATGTTCAACGGGATAGCTGACACGTCGCCCGTGGAACAAGGCAGCGCCGCACAGGTTAATTCCTCCGCCATCACCAACAGAGTGTGCTTGCCCGGCGCGGCGAAGATCTGGGTGTTAATGGAATTCGACGATGTGTAATAGACAGAAACATTATCAACGTACACGCGCATGAAGAAGATTGGATTCTTCGGAGTAGCTGAGGCGACTACGTTGATCGGAGACGTAACACTCGCGCCCGCGCCAGGACTGGAAATTGTCAGAGGAAAATTGTTAGAGCCACTTCCCCAGTCCGCAGTGACCGGATTCTGGGCCGTGGGTGCAGGCAAATTGCTGCTGCTGGCAGACCACGTAATGGGCACAGGAGCAGTGGAAGGGTAAGTGGGTTGCGAGGGAGTGGTGGGCGGCGTGGGTGTTGGCGTGGTTGTACTCATGGCGCCAGAGCTGCTACATCCTTCCACTAAAAGACAGAGGGAGAGCAAAAAGAAAGTCGCGAGAAGCAATCGGCCGCCGCGATGAAAGTCCCAGACTGCGCACATAAATACCAACCTCCAAAACAAAACGGATGGCCGACGCAGGGAAATCCAGGATCGGAGCGGCGAACAGCAGGTCACCGTACGTACAGGCCTTCAAACTATGACGGGCGGCTTATGTTTCGGGCAATACGGGGAGCACCGTAAGTCCCGGCTGGATTTCATGGAATCCGACACTGGTTCGGGAGCCGTGGAAATATCGAAGCAAGAATTCATGCTTCCGCGGACCAGTCTCTCTGGAACATCAACTGGTTTAAGCCGGCATGTTCTAGGAGAAATCTCTTCGGCAGCTACGGTAATTGTCTGATTTGCAATCCGGCCTTGGGAATAAACACTAAATGCAATCAGCTCAAAGCAGTTTTAGAGGATACTGAAATGCCTGAACAAGAAACTATCGAACGAGCTCGTGAGGATGCGCGCGAGGGCAAGTCTCCATCTACCCAAGCGGGAGAATTCGTACGCGAAGAGATTCATCACGTGCGTGAAGGAAAACATGGCGCCCGATCGCCGCAACAGGCGATCGCCATTGGACTATCGAAGGCGCGTCGCGCTGGTGTAAAACTTCCGCCGCCCAAGGGCCCGGCCTCAGTTCGCAGGAAGGCAGCCGAAGATGAGCAAGCCGCGGAGCATCCACGCCGTAAGGTGTCGCGGAAGCGTTCGCGCGCCACGGAGAATGCCTTGAAGCGCGAGGGTCGCATCTCTGGCAGTAAGGCGGCATTATCGCGGCAGGGCAAGCGTATCGCTGCCAAGCGTGGAAGAACTGCGCGCAGCAAGTCTGCGATGAAGGCTGCCAGAACCAGAAGAGCTCATTCTCGATGAGTGGCTTGATTTAACTGGCGGCAGGCCGCGGCGATGACAGTTGCATTTCGAAAGCGAGTGCGCATTGATGAGCAACCACCGGCTTGACGAAAGACATCTGTACACCATCGATTCGAACAGATGACTTCAGCTCGCGCCAGGAAGATGCGGGCGATTCGCAACTCGTAGTGACGGCGATTTGGGCCGCTCCCCATGCTGATCGGCTACACAAAATTTGGGACGCTTAAGCGCGGGGGACAGAATGTTCGCGGAGCTGGGGGCATGTCTAAGGAAGCGTCTGAGCCCGGCCTTTCTGTCCGTTCTGCTCGTGGTGAGCGTGGTTCGCGCTTGGTGTGCTCTGGAGGGGATGTCAGGGGCTGCCCAAATATATTGCAAATTGTCCAGTCACGCCCACGGCGCCATCCGACATCTCTTCGATCCCAGCGCCGATTGAGCCTCCGCCCGCAGCTTTGTGTGGTTTCCCGCTAACCATCTCAACTCCAGGTCAAGGAGTAAGCATAAACTCTCCCGCAATGTTACAGGCGCAAGCTCAGCCTGCGGACCAGCTTTACTGGATGAGAGTTTATATAGACAATGTGGCCGTCTATTACTCCTCCACACCAACTATCAGTGAATACCTTTTCATGGAGCCCGGGCAGCACACCATTGAAGTGGTTGCCGAGGATGATTCCGGCTACATTGCGACAGCAACGACTCAGGTGACTGTGGCGCAAGAGACGCCGGGAGTTGCCGGCATCCAGAATCTTCCTGGCTGGCAATCTTGCTCCGCGGTACTGCAGAATGGATTCACCTGCGCCGCGGGATTAGGAACGGCGTCATCGCGGCTGATTCAAGGTCAGTCTTCGCCCTCGCTCGATGGCACATCCGCGGAGTTCACGATGGGAGGTCCTCACCCGTATTCCAACGAACTCTATTGGTATACGCTGGGCGGCGGTCACGACGTCAGCCACTTTAGCTATGACTTGTGGTTTTACGTGAACGCGGGTGACGCGCCGCAATCGCTGGAGTTTGATGTGAACCAGGCTTTCAGCGGAACCCGCTGGACGTGGGGCACGCAGTGCGACTTCAATCAGACCGGAAAGTGGAATATCTGGGATCCGCAGCATGGAGTATGGGTTCCGATCCCGATACCGTGCAAGCATTTTCCTTCGCAAACCTGGATACATCTGATTTGGAATTTCGAGCGCGTCGGAAACCAGGTCCACTACATAAGCCTGAGTGTCGCTGACAATAGTTACAACGTGGATGTCTACTATAATGCCCAGCCAAAGTGGTACCAGGAAGGAATCAACATTCAGTTTCAACTTGACGGGAACTACGAACAACAGCCCTACAATGTGTGGTTGGACGAAGTGAACCTCAACGCTTATTAGGCTTTCCGAATTAAAGTCTCAATGTAATCCCTCGTATTCGACTCTCTCGCCTCACTTTACAACCTGCATAGTGGGGCAACGGCTTTGCTACGGCGGACTCTGTAGCTCTGCCATTAGCTTCCTTTAGCAAGCAACCACAAACGGGAGCCTTCTCATCTTCCGTTCGCGCGGTGGAAAGAATCCGAACACTTTACTGCGCGCATGAAAGAGGTAGAGATGTGCAAGGCAAGAAAGAACTCACGCTGCCCGCAGCCCTGGCTTTCGCTTTCATCTGCGCCCATGCCAGTGGCCAGGCGTCCAAAGCTTCATATCCCGGTATTCAGCCCAGCCTCGTTGGGAGCACTCTAGCATGTTCCCAAACATCGACGGCCCCCACAATCCGCGTTCCTCTGCCGCTAGTGGCCCAGGCAAAGCTAAAGGCCCAGTTGGCAACCCTTCTGCGCGACAGCCTCTTCGACGATGCAAAAGGCGTTGTGAATATCGCGCGGGAAAAAGAGATAAAGAAACTTGCAAATAAATTGGCAAGAGAGAAGGAGAGTAATTAAAGGCCTCGGCTTGGAATCATCTCTGCAGCTGTTCAGCTCCAGGAGCAAACTCAGGTGCCATAATCAGCATCGAAGTATGATCTTGTGCCCGGGGAGGCAATCAGCTGCACGTTTAGCGATCCAGGGAACTGCTCGGGTGTCGTTTCCATCGATTATTCTTTCTTCTCTTCTTAAGGAGGTCAGCCTCAATGCGGTTGGCGTTTGAGCTTCATCCATGGCCCTCCTTGAAAGGGTCGAATCTGTTTCAGAGGAAGCCAATCGATGGCTAGTATTGTGCAACCAATCGTGTGGCCTGGAAGGCCTTATCCACTCGGTGCGACGTGGGATGGCGAGGGCGTGAACTTCGCCTTGTACTCCGAACACGCGGAGAAAATTGAGTTGTGTCTGTTTGACAATTTAGGCAAGCGCGAAACCACGCGGGTGGCGTTGCCTGAGCAAACTGACATGGTATGGCACGGTTACTTGCCGGAGGCCCGTCCGGGACAGTTGTACGGCTACCGGGCATACGGACGATATGCTCCGGAACAAGGCCTGCGCTTTAATCCCAACAAACTTCTACTCGATCCTTACGGCAAGCAGATACAAGGGACCATTCACTGGAGCGATTCGCACTTTGCCTACAAGGTGGGCCACAAACAGGAGGATTTATCTTTCGATCGGCGTGACAACGCCGCGGGAATGCCGAAGAACCGCGTAATTGATTCTGCTTTTACCTGGGGGACGGACTCTCCTCCGCGCATTCCCTGGCACAAAACTTTGATTTATGAACTGCACGTAAAAGGTTTCACCATGTGCCACCCTGATGTTCCCGCCAATTTACGCGGGACATATGCGGGCCTTGCGACCGCACCCATTATCGACTATCTCACCCGGCTGGGAGTGACTTCGATTGAATTGATGCCGGTGCATAGTTTCGTCGACGATCGTCAACTGGTGGAACGAGGTCTGCGAAATTACTGGGGCTACAACTCTATCGGTTTTTTTGCTCTCGAGCCTCGTTACCTGGCAACAAGTTCCATTCACGAATTCAAGACCATGGTGAAGACTTTGCACTCCGCGGGGCTGGAAGTAATTCTGGACGTGGTCTATAACCACACCGCCGAGGGCAATCATCTTGGCCCCACATTGTCGTTGAAAGGCATCGATAACAGCGCATATTACCGTCTGCAGCCGAATAACCAACGCTATTACACGGATTACACGGGCACCGGCAACACGCTGAACATGCAGCATCCACGCGTACTTCAGCTGATTATGGACAGCTTAAGGTACTGGGTTCTGGAGATGCATGTGGACGGATTTCGCTTTGACCTCGCCGCCACCCTGGCGCGCGAACTCCACGAAGTCAATCGTCTGGGCGCTTTCCTCGACATCATCCATCAGGATCCCATTCTCTCGCAGGTAAAGCTGATTGCCGAGCCTTGGGATTTGGGAGAAGGAGGGTATCAGGTGGGAAATTTCCCTGTGGGATGGGCGGAGTGGAACGATCGCTACCGCGATACGGTGCGATCTTACTGGAAGGGTGATGAAGGAGTGGTGGGAGATTTGGCCTATCGCATCACAGGTTCCAGCGATCTTTACGCGCATAGCGGGAGACGCCCTTACGCCAGCGTGAATTTCATTACCGCCCACGACGGGTTCACCTTGCAGGATCTGGTCAGTTACAACGAAAAGCACAATGAAGCAAATGGTGAAAACAATCGCGATGGCAATAACAATAACCGCAGTTGGAATTGCGGCGTAGAAGGTCCCACGGACGATCCTGAGATCCAGGCTCTGCGGGCCCAGCAGAAGCGGAATCTGCTGGCAACCTTGCTACTCTCGCAGGGTGTTCCCATGATGTATGCCGGCGATGCCATCGGGCACACGCAAAATGGAAACAACAACGCTTACTGCCAGGACAACGAGATCAGCTGGCTGAATTGGAATCTGAAGCCCGAGGATCGCGACCTGCTCGCGTTCGTTCAGCGCATGATCAACCTGCGCAAACGGCATCCCGTATTTCGAAGGCGCCATTTTTTCCAGGGCCGGCCGATCAAGGGCGCGAATGTAAAAGATGTGCTATGGCTCAGCCCCAGCGGCAATGAGATGAACGAAGACGAATGGCGCGATTCTTCCGTGCACGCGTTGGGAATGTTTCTTTCCGGCCAGGGGCTGGAGGAAACCGACGAACGCGGCCGTAAAGTAAGTGACACAGATTTTCTGGTGCTGCTTAACCCTTATCACGAGGATGTAACATTCATGCTACCGGCGTTCCGCGCAGGATCTCGCTGGATCGGGTGGATGGATACTTCGCGCGAGGGTGGTTTGCGACCCACCGATACGTATGATTCCGGCACCCCATATCCCTTACACGCCAGATCGATGGTGGTGCTGATGGAGCGTCATGTGAACGGCAAGAAGGAAGAATCGAATGAAGCGCCGTCATAGCATGCCGTTCGGCGCGGAGGCCCGCAACGATGGGAGGGTTCGGTTTCGGTTGTGGGCTCCGGCAGCGCAGCAGGTGGAGATTTCCCTCGAAGATTCCAAACGGATCGCGCTTGAACGGCGCGAGCAGGGCTGGTTTGAACTTGTCACCGCCGAGGCGAAGCCGGGAAGTCTGTACCGTTTTCGAATTAACGGAGAAGCAGAAGTTCCCGATCCGGCTTCACGATTTCAGCCCCACGATGTACACGGGCCCAGCGAAGTCATCGATCCTCAAAGATTCGATTGGAAGGACGATGCGTGGCGCGGACGCAGTTGGCACGAAGCCATTATCTATGAGTTGCACGTCGGAGTCTTTGCGCGTCCAGGAACCTTTTCTGCGGTGCAGAAGCGACTCGACTATCTCGCCGACTTGGGAGTTACGGCTATCGAATTGATGCCGGTATCCGATTTTCCTGGCCAGCGGAATTGGGGTTATGACGGTGTTTTTCTGTTTGCTCCCGACAGCACGTATGGCCGGCCAGAAGATTTAAAAAATCTGGTGCAGGCGGCTCACCAGCGCGGGATGATGATTCTGCTGGATGTTGTCTATAACCATTTTGGCCCGCAGGGAAATTATCTGGGCGCTTATGCTCCCCAGTTTTTCACCGACCGCCACAAAACTCCCTGGGGAAAGGGCATAAATTTCGACGGCGCGGAAAGTCGAGTGGTGCGTGATTTCTTCATTCAGAACGCCTTGTATTGGCTTACTGAATACCATTTCGACGGATTGCGGCTGGATGCGGTGCATGCCATCCTTGACGATTCCACTCCTGACATACTGACGGAATTGGCCAATGTCGTCCGGAGCGAGGTCGAGCCCGATCGGCAGGTTCACCTGATTCTGGAAAACGAGCGAAATCAGGCAAAGTATCTCCGACGTACGGAACAATGCCGTCCGCGAACCTACAACGCGCAATGGGACGACGATATTCACCACGCGCTGCACGTACTGATTACGGGCGAGAAGGATGGTTACTATTTTGATTATGCAAAGCGTCCGCTTGATCAACTGGGCCGTTGCCTGGTTAGTGGTTTCGCCTATCAAGGCGATGTTTCTCTTTACCGGAACGGCGAGAGGCGTGGCGAACCTACGAACGGACTACCGCTAACTGCTTTCGTTTCGTTTTTGCAGAATCACGATCAGATCGGTAACCGTGCGTTCGGGGAGAGGATCGTTACTCTTGCGGATGCGAGCGCGGTTCGAGCAGGGGTGGAGATTCTTTTACTGGCTCCGTCTCCACCCAATGCTTTTCATGGGAGAAGAGTTTGGAACGCAAACGCCGTTTCTTTTCTTCTGCGATTTTGAAAAAGATTTGGCTGCCGCTGTGACGGCTGGCCGGCGCAACGAGTTCGCGCGCTTCACAAGGTTCAATGATCCCGAGGCGCGCAAAGGGATTCCGGATCCAAACGCCGAATCAACTTTTGACGCTTCTCGATTGGACTGGAACGACCTTGAACAACCGGCCCATCAGGATTGGTTGCGATTTTATCGACAGCTCCTGAAATTGCGGAAAGAGCACATTCTCCCGCGCCTTTCTTCGGCTTGCACAATCGAAGCACGATATACCACACGTGAAGATCTGGGGTTGACCGCAGAATGGAAATTTGGGGACGGTGCGAAACTTACGCTGCTGGCGAACCTTGGCGCCGATCCTCTGGCGGCAGCGACGGCACCGGACGGTCCCATCCTCTACGCCAGTAAAGGAGTTCGCGAGGACGAGATAAAACAAGGAAGCCTGCCGCCCTGGTCGGTAGTCTGGTTCTTGGAATCATGACATCGCGTTCCTCCATACCGCGCGCAACCTATCGGCTGCAGCTGAATCGCGATTTCACTTTCATTCAGGCGACTGCAATCGTTCCCTATCTCGCGACTCTCGGCATCAGCCACTGCTACATCTCACCATTCCTCAAGGCGCGACCTGGGAGTATGCACGGTTACGACATCGTGGATCACAATTCCCTGAACCCCGAGATAGGAACTCTGGAAGAATTTGATCGCTTCGTGGCCGCGCTCCGGCAACACGATATGGGATTGATTATCGATATCGTGCCCAATCACATGGGAATCATGGGCAGCGACAATGCGTGGTGGCTGGACGTGCTGGAAAACGGCGAGGCTTCCGCTTATGCCTGTTTCTTCGATATCGACTGGCATCCGCTGAAAGAAGAGCTGCACGGAAAAGTGCTCGTCCCTGTTCTGCACGATCATTACGGTGCTGTGCTGGAGAGCGGCGAGTTGAAAGTTGCGTTTCGCGCTGATCGAGGCGAATTTGATGTGCGGTATCACGATCATCGGTTTCCCATCGATCCTAAAGAGTACCCGCGCATTTTACAGACGTGCGCGGATTCTCCGGTTGGCGAACTGGGCGAGGAAAATCTCGACTTGCTGGAATTTCAGAGTCTAATCACAGCTTTCAGCCACTTACCTGCACGGCAGGAAACCAGCAGCGATCGAATCGCCGAGCGCAATCGCGACAAAGAGATCCACAAACGCCGGTTGGCAGCTTTGTGCGAACGATCGCCGGAGATCGCAGACTGCATTCTTCAAGCGATCGAATCGATTAATGGAACGCCTGGAGACGCGGCGAGCTTTGAACAACTCCACGAACTGATTAAAGCTCAGGCCTTCCGCCTGGCGAACTGGCGGGTCGCTTCCGATGACATAAACTACCGGCGTTTTTTCGATACCAATGACCTTGCAGGTCTTTGCATGGAAAACGAGGCGGTGTTCCGGGCGACTCATCGTCTTATTCTGGACTTTGTGGGGCAGGGCAAAGTGGATGGTCTTCGAGTGGATCATCCCGACGGACTGTACGATCCCGCACAATATTTCGACCGTCTAAAACAAGGCGTCGTTGAAGCCGCGCTCAAATTCGAGTCCATCGAAAATTCCAAGGCCACGGAAGATGCATCGCGCTACGTGGTCATCGAGAAAATTCTCACCGGCTCGGAACGGCTGCCGAAAGAGTGGCCAGTGTGCGGCACAACCGGATACGATTTTTCGAACCTGGTGAATGGTTTGTATGTAGACCCCGCGGCCGTCGCTCGGTTCGACAGCCTTTACCGAAGTTTTACTGGCGTTGAAGCCAGCTATGATGACCTCGCCTACCGCTGCAGAAAACTGATTGTTCGAGTAGCGCTGGCCAGCGAATTAAATGTGCTGGCGAATCAGTTAACGCGGATCGCTCTCTCCAAACGAAACACCTGCGACTTTACGCTGAACAGTTTGCGCGACGCGTTGATGGAAGTAGTTGCCAACTTTCCGGTGTATCGCACTTATGTGACTGCCGCAGGAAGCTCCGAGAATGATACAGGGTATATTCGGCGCGCAATTGCCCTGGCGAAGTGGAGAAGTCCTGCTGCCGATACCAGCGTGTTTGATTTTCTCAGGGATGTGCTTCTGACCAGTATCGCCGAGGGACAAGATGCTGCTTATCAAAAAGCCATCATCGGCTTCGCCATGAAATTCCAGCAGTTCAGCAGTCCAGTGATGGCAAAAGGCCTGGAGGACACGGCTTTTTATCGCTACAACCGGCTCGTCTCACTGAATGACGTGGGCGCTGATCTTCATCAGTTTGGAACCAGCACCGCGGATTTTCACAAGGCGAATCGGGAGCGCTTGCGGGACTGGCCGCACACCATGCTGGCGACCAGCACGCATGATTCGAAACGCTCGGAAGACGTGCGCGCCGCATTGATGCGCTATCGGAGATGCCAGGATTGTGGAGACTTCGAGTGCGGGACTGGAGAAGATTCAATCGCGTTCATCGAAGCAAGATTAACGACAAAGCCGCGCCCTCCCCGAACGACGAATACTTGCTTTATCAAACGTTGATCGGCGCGTGGCCGCTAGAACTGTTGCAGTCTGAAAACGACTGTCAGAGTTTCAGGGAACGGATTGAGAACTACATGCTCAAGGCGATCCGCGAGGCCAAGCAGAATACCAGCTGGATCAACCGTAATGGCGAGTACGAAGCGGCAGTTTCTTCGTTTGTGAAGGCGTTATTAAGTCCGGACGAACAGAATTGCTTTCTGAATGATTTTGTTCCCTTCCAAAGGCGCATTGCGCGCATTGGCCTGTGGAATAGCCTCTCTCAAACGTTGCTTAAACTAACGTGCCCCGGGGTTCCAGATATTTATCAGGGAAACGATTTGTGGGATTTCAGCCTGGTGGACCCGGACAACCGACGTCCGGTCGACTATGGGCGGCGACTGCAGGTTTTTGAGAGTGTTCGCAGATTGAGTGGCGAGCCGGATACGGCTTCAGTCGCGGAATTGTTGGAGACTCCCGAGGATAGCCGTTTAAAACTGTACGTGATTTGGAAAACGCTCTGCCTCCGCAAAGAATGTCAGGAGCTCTTTCGGTCGGGCGATTATGTTCCTTTGGAAGTTCGGGGAACAAAGGCGAATCACGCGGTCGCATTTATACGGAAGTTCGAAAGCACCAGCCTGCTCGTGGTCGTTCCGCGACTGCTGGGCGGTTTACTGAATGGTTCGGAGCGTCCTCCGGTTGGGCCGGAGCTGTGGAACGATACTTTGGTGGAATTACCCGCGTGCGTTTGCCGCAGAACTTACCACAATTTATTTACCGGTGAGACTCTTTCCCTGCAGAAAACGGAGACGGGCTCGGCCATCCGGCTCTCTGCGGTTCTGGTCAACTTCCCGCTAGCGTTGTGCTTGCAGAGCTGACCGCAAATACCTACAGGATTTCCCGTATAGACATCAAGATGGACCCTGGAATAGCTTCAGACTAACCTTAATTTTCGTGGGCTCTCAGCCCCCGCGTCTGAGGTGTTTTCGTGATGAACCTACTTCCCTCCCCCCGTAATCCTGAAAGCTGGCGCGAGCTTTACACTGCCGCTCTTTTCGAAACCGATCGGGAGCGGATCCCGGCGCGAATTGCCCATGCCGAACAAGCGATCGTAGCGCGAGCACGAGAACTTTTCGCGGCGGGTAATGACACCATCGAAGAAGACCAGGCATTGGACGATGCTCTGTATGCATTGCGGGCGCTGCAAAGTTGCCTGCAAGTACGGGCTGTGGCTGCTTAGGCGAACGCCGGCTTTATCTAAACTTCCTTTCCTTGCACGAATCGTTTGGCTGCGCGACTCGAACTCCAAGCACCTTAGCTTTTTCTTTGCCACTTGCCCGGGCGAGAAGCTTTCGCGAATAGCGGCGATCAGTTGTGGGATCATCCGTCCTGGTTAGCCTTTTCTGCATCAAAGTGCTGCCACCGGAGCCGTCGATTTTCTTCAAATCCGTCTCGGTGGATGAATGTGCTCTTTGGGCGGTAGTTATTTTTGGCAATCGCAAACTTTTGGAATGAGATTTGGGGTGGAATGGCCGAAGCTAAGACAGCTCCAAGAAAAAGCAGTACTTCGGAAGACTCAACGCCGGAGACTCGCAGGCTCACGGCGGCCGAAATCTTTCAGGCGGCAATCGAAAATGCGCGTGACGAACTTCGCCGGTCGAACCAGAAGCTGGCGTTTTCCGGCGTAGCCGGAGGTCTCACGATGGGGTTGACTGGCCTCGCCGTGGCCTCGATTCGCGCGTTTTTAGGACACGGTGCCGGCCAGCAGATTGTTCCGTTTTTGCTTTATCCCGTTGGTTTCATAGCTGTCATTATCGGGCGGGCACAACTGTTCACCGAGAATACTTTGTACCCGGTGGTTCTCGTGCTCGACGAGCGCAGACACGTGGTAAGAACGTTGCGCTTATGGGGAGTAGTTTTCGCTTCCAATATTTTGGGCGCTTTTTTATTCGCTCTTTTGGCCGGCAAAACCCCCGCGTTACGGCCGGATATATTGTCGCAGTTGGTGCAATTGGGACAAGAAGCGTCTACGGGATCGGCCTCTCACTTTTTCTGGAGCGGAATTATTGGAGGATGGATGATTGCGCTGGTTGCGTGGACAGTCACAGCCAGCCACTGGACTATCGGCCAGATTGCCATGGTGTATTTGCTTACATTCGTGGTCGGCATCGGACACTTCGCACACTGCATCGCAGGCAGCGCGGAGATTCTCTCGACCGTCGTGGCCGGGGGAATTCCGCTTACGGACTATTTTCGCTGGCTCATCCCGGCAACGCTGGGGAACATTTGCGGCGGCGTATTGATGGTCAGTCTTATCAATTACGGCCAGGTGAAGACCATTTAATTTCCGCTTCAGAGCGGCCTTTCATCCGGCACTTTGCATCCAATTCAACCGTGTCGGTCGGGCTCCAGTTTGCGTGGCTGTTCATTTTGTCGATCCCTGTCGCCTGTGTGGCCTGGACCATCACACACGAAGAAGTTTTTCGCGAGCCGCGCGACTATTGCCAGAAGCAATCGAAAAATGCAGCTTCCCTTCCTCGACGGAAGTTTTTCTATTTATTCACTTGTGAATATTGTTTCAGCCATTATGTCGCGGCGGCGTTTCTAATTCTCACTCGTTTCAAACTGCTCTACGAAGACTGGCGCGGTTACCTGATCGCGCTCTTCGCCCTCGTATGGGTAGCGAATCAGTACATGAGCGTCTATAACCACCTACGTCTCGATATTAAACATGAGCAGGTGCAAATCCGCGCGGAGCAGAAAGAAAATATGACACAAGAACGCAGGGCTGCGTAACCGAAATTAGTGACGCTGAGCTGAGCCGCCAATCACGAAGCTTTTACGGATTTCCAGTCCACTTTGACCTTGGCCGAATTAGCGATTTCGAGCGCAGCCCTTCTGCCGCTGGCAATTGCGCTGTGCACGGTTCCGTTTAGGCCGTTCGCATCTGTGGCTTCGCCTGCGAAGAACAATGTGTTATCGACGGGCATGGCTAGAGCTTTCGGCGCTTGATCTCCGCCAACTTTTCCATAGCTATACGCGCCTCGCGAAAATGGATCAGTCTGCCAATCGTGGAAATACGCATGTTCGAGGAGTCCCGCGAGTTCCCGGATACCGACGCCGAGCAAACGATGAAGGGCAGCGATACTGTGCTCAATCACAAGAGACTCGCTCTGACCCGAAAGGCGCGAGGCGCAATGGAACGGCGCCCAACCCGTCAACAACGGCAGTTTGATGGGCGCGGTTGTCCACCATGTGGGGAACCAGTCGTCGTGGGAGAAGAGAAAACTCATCCCGTCCATCGATTTGGAACGGGTCTCGCGCGAATGCGGGAGATCTTTCCAGAAGCGTTCGCGAAATCGCAGAGTAACGCGGATTACTTTTCCCATTGCGATATTCTGGATCGCATTCTGTTTCTGTTGCGGCAGTTCGGGGACAAAGCGGATCGCACCTTTATCGCCATCCTGGGCTTGCAACACACCGAGCGGTACAGTGATAAGCACTCGGGGGGCAGAAAACGCGGCGATTTCGTTTGCGCCACTTGCGGTTATCTCGACCTGGCCCTTACGCCATTGAATGCTGTCTACGATCGTATTTTTGTGTAGCAAGATACCGCTTTCCCGCAATTGCCGTTGAAAGATTTCGATCAGATCCGCATATCCATCTTCCGCGCGAAAGGCCCGGTCCCCTTCAATCTGTTCTTCGGCGCGCATTTCCTGCACCAGCCAGTTCACACTTACTAAGGCGGGATCGGCCGCATTGAATCCGCTAACGTAACCAGTGGCCCACTGTTTGGCTCGGCGCAGGCTGGGAGTATCAGGCAGTTGGGAAGTGGAGTGTTTCAGAAAGTCAGCAAACGACTCATCGCGATTCTTGTGCTCCCTCATTTTTTGCAGAATCTGATCGACGTCTGAAAAAAAGTCGCAGAGGCTCACGCGGCCGTCTTCAACGCACCAGTTGTCGCCGTCGACTTCCCGGATTTGAACGTGATGGCCTTTGAGCAAGTCCAAAATCTCGGGAGGCCGTCCATGAATGAATTCCGCGCCAAGCTCAATGGGGGCATGCAAGTTAGGATCCTGCAGCGTGCATATGCGGCCGCCAATGCGGTCCCTCGCCTCTAGCAACGTGATCGAAAGCCCGGCATTTGCGAGAGCGGTTGCCGCCGAGATTCCAGAGGCTCCCGCTCCAATAATGATCACATCCGCTTTAGCATCGTCTGGCACGGGGTTGTCGTTCAAGAACTGGAGAGACTAATTCACTTTGGAGCAAGTTTGACGGACTTTAGATAGGCAATCACGGACTCCGCATCCTGCCGGCTCATGCGAAATTGCGGCATGGGCGGGCGCAAATAGGTTCCCGTACGCCAGATGCCGGTCGTGAGCAGCGTCACCATTTCCGCGTCAGTTCCGGGTAGCGCCCCAGCGATTCTCGGGGCTTGCAGCGGCCAATCCTCTACGGGTTCGGCGGATTTCAACCATACCGGGGCACCCTGCAACCACCGGCTGCGGTCGGGAACGCCGTTGCTATCGCGAGGCGTGTGGCACTGGCCGCATCTCGAGAGGTCCTCCACAATATACTGGCCGCGAGCCTCGGTGCCCTGGCTTGTGCCGTTCTGGTTGATGCTGGAACCATTTCGCATCTTGGCGGACTGCTGATTATTTTGCGCGGAGCAAAAGCCCGCGCCGCAGATCAGCACCAGCAAGATAAGAGATCGATTTAGGTTAGCGGCTCTCGCAATAGAACACACCCCTATTGGTTGACGGTTTGGGCTGGGAAGTTGGCGAGTGCACCGAGCGTCGCGGGCATCAAAATTCATCGATTTCATGGGCTGTCCTCGCGTCGAAAACCCGCGTTAGAAACCTTAGAGGAGCTTTCGGCATCTGTTGTGTGGGCCGTTGCGTTCCTGGGGGCGAGACTGTCATACTCCAAGGCACATTATCGCATCCGGCACTGGAATCCGCTTGAAGACGGCAGCAAGAACGCATGACGGAACGCCAAAACTTCTGGGGAGGATGGCAGGAACGCATCTCAGCGCTCCGCAACGTTCCGGCTGTTTTGAAGATTGTCTGGGATTCCGGCCCCGGAGTTGTGATCTTTGGACTCATCGCGCGCCTATTCGCTGCGCTAATGCCAGTGGGGCTGCTGTGGATTACTAAGCTCATTATCGATCGCATTGTGCACGCGGTCTCCGCTCATCAGCCGGTGGTTCATGGCTTCTGGTGGCTGGTGGTCGCGGAATTTTCCCTGGCAGTACTCAACAGTATTCTCCTCCGCACGATCGACTATTCCGATTCGTTACTAGGGGATAAGTACACCAGATACATCAGCATTCGGGTGATGAATCATGCCGCAAGCCTTGATCTCATCACCTATGAAGATCCCGTATTCTACGATCGCCTGGAGCGGGCTCGCGTGCAGGCCACCGACCGGCTGGTGATGATCCAGCAGATTGGCCGGTTGGTGCAACAGGCAATTACCACCATCACCCTGTCGATCACAATCATGTTGTTTTCTCCCTGGCTGATGTTGCTGCTGGTGGCAGGTGTGGTGCCCGCATTTCTGGGCGAGAGCCATTTCGCATTCCTGGGATACGCGAAGAATTTCCGCCAGACACCGATGAAGCGCCAACTCGACTATCTGCGGATTCTGGCTGGGAGCAAGGAAGCCGCAAAGGAGCTGAAGCTCTTCGGGCTGAGGGATTTTCTGCGTGAGAGATTTACTCGTATATCCGACAACATCTATGAAGAGAACGTCGGTCTCTCCCGGCGCAAGCTGATCGCCGGTGCTCTACTCTCTACGATCGGCACCATGGGCTACTATTCGGCGTACGTATTCGTGATCTGGCGCACGATTGCAGGCTCGCTTAGCATTGGGACATTAACCATGCTGGCAGGGGCCATTCAACAGGCCAGCAGCAATATCGAGCAGATTTTCTCCACCTTCGCCGGCATCGGCGACCAGGCCTTATTCCTCACAGACCTGCTGGCATTTTTCGAAATGAAGCCGACCATCCAGAACAAGCCGAATGCCCTACCCGCGCCGCGGCCGATCGTGAAAGGAATCGAATTCAGGAATGTTTCGTTCAGTTATCCGGGAAACTCGCGTCGAGTTTTGGACAAGATCAATTTCCAGTTGCATACCAATGAGCGGCTCGCGCTGATCGGCGAGAATGGACAGGGCAAGACCACGATCGTCAAACTGATCACCCGGCTCTATGACCCTACCGAAGGACAAATCCTGCTGGATGGGGTCGACCTTCGCGACTACGATCTGGAAGATCTTCATCGGGAAATTGGAGTCATCTTTCAGGACTTCATGCGCTACGAAATGACCGCGCGGGAGAACATTGCGGTCGGGCGAATTGAAGAAATTAACAATCTGGAACTGGTCAAGGGTGCGGCGCAAAAAAGCATGGCGGACCTTACAATAGGACGCCTGCCCGAAGGCTATGACCAGATGCTGGGCCGTCGCTTCGAGCAGGGAGTAGACCTTTCGGGGGGCGAGTGGCAAAAAGTCGCTCTGGCGCGAGCTTATCTGCGGGACGCGCAATTATTGATTCTCGACGAACCGACTGCGGCGCTGGACGCGCGCAGCGAGTTCGAGGTGTTTCACCGTTTCGCGGAACTCACCGCCGGGAAGATGGCGCTTTTTATTTCCCACCGGTTCTCAACCGTACGTTCAGCCGACCGCATCCTAGTCTTGGAAAACGGCAGGATTGCAGAGGAAGGAACCCACGACCAACTGGCACGGCTGGGGGGGCGTTACGCGGAAATGTTCGAGATGCAAGCCTCGAGCTATCGCTAGGAAGGATACGGAATGACGCCGCAGAGCGGCCACCTCGAACTCGTGAGATCGGATGGCAAACCCTTGCGTGTAGCTGCTGCCGTTGATATGGAAACTGGGCCCGACAAATTGAGCTTAAGCGCCACAGAACTTGCCCGCAATTTGGCATGGATCCCGGGGCAGCAGGAATCTCGAAATTTTCGCGATCGTTGCGAGATCCTGACGCGAGCATTCCGGCCAGTGCTCGCCTCGGTGCAAAATCCGGCGGTGAAACCTTCTTCCGACGACTTTCGAGCGCTGCAGGAGCAGATATACCTGCTCTCGGGAGAGCTTGGAGAAACCTGCACAACTTTCAGCGAACCCCACAAGCTTCCTCAGGTGCGCACTCCGCACGGCACCATAATTCCGAGAATAGCGGCATTGGCTGAAGATTACCTCGCTGCCGTGGGATATCAATTCAGTCAGGAAAGTTTCTCTGCATATATCCAAGCCTTCCAGCAAGTCACTGTGCTCAAGATGGCGGAGATCTGGATGCTGGTGCCAGTGATGAAGCTGGTGCTGATGGAACACATTGCGGAACTGGGCCGCCGGTTGTTGGAAGATCCTTCGGGCTCCTATGCCGTTCGAGATGCGATCCGCGGATTGCAGGAGATCAAACAAACTCCGTGGAAAGTTGTGACTGAGCCGCTAATCCTGTTCGACCGCGTTCTGCGCGACGATCCTGCGGGGGCTTATTCCCGCATGGACTATGAAACTCGGGAGCAATACCGAAAGCAAGTAGTGAAGATCGCCGACCGCAGCGATTGCTCGGAGATGCGAGTTGCCAGTGAAGTGCTCGCGCTGGCGCGCGAGGCACAGGCCCTGCCGCATTCGGATCCGCGACTTACTTTGCGCGATTCCCATGTTGGGTCGTATCTAGTTGCGGAAGGAATGGGAGTCCTTCGGGAGAGAACGGGATTCCATCCTCCTTTTACGGTGCGCTTGCGCACTTTCTTGCTTCAACATCCGGATGAGCTTTACCTGCCGGGAATTGCCGCCCTTACTTTCGCGATCGTTTCCGGTGTCGTGCTGCTGTTGACGCCGCCGACCACTTCCCTCTGGTTGGTTTTGCTGGCGATTCTGGCTGTATTGTTGCCCGGTTCGCAGAGCGCGGTGCAGATCATGAACTATCTGGCGACTCTGCTGTTACCGGCGCAAACTCTGCCCAAGCTGGATTTCTCCGAGGGAATTCCGAACGATTGCGTGACGCTGGTGGCAATTCCCACCGTGCTCATGAATGAAAAGCAGGTGCGCAGGCTGGTGGATGATCTGGAGGTTCGGTATCTGGGAAATCAGGACGCCAACATTCATTATGCGCTGCTCTCCGATCTTCCCGACTCTCCGTTCGAGCCACGGGAGGATAACATCCTGGTGGATTTGGCTGCGGATCTGGTACTCCGGCTGAACGAAAAATACGCCGGCGAAGGAATGGGCTCTTTCTTTTTATTCCATCGCCATCGCGTGTATAACCCGCGCGAACGGCTGTGGATGGGATGGGAACGCAAGCGCGGCAAATTGATGGATCTGAATAATCTGTTGCGCGACAAGTTTGACAGCTTCCCGGTGAAGGTGGGGGATCTCTCGCTCCTGCCCAATATTCGCTTTGTGATCACGCTCGATTCTGATACCGAACTTCCTCGTGGATCAGCGGCGCGGATGGCGGGGACGCTGGCGCATCCTTTGAATCAGGCGATCATCGATCCGGATAAAGGCATCGTGGTTGCGGGGTATGGAATTTTGCAGCCCCGAGTTGGAGTGAGCGTACAGAGTTCGGCGCGATCAAGATTGGCCAGCATTTATTCGGGACAGACTGGGTTCGACATCTATACGCACGCAACTTCGGATGTGTATCAGGATCTCTACGGTGAAGGTATTTTTGTCGGTAAAGGGATCTATGAAGTGGATACGCTGCAGCGGGTTCTTGCTCGCCGGTTCCCGCGCAACGCTCTGCTTAGCCATGACCTGGTCGAAGGCGCGTATGCCCGCGCAGGGCTAGTCAGCGATATCGAAGTGATCGAAGATTATCCTTCGCATTACAGCGCGCACAATCGGCGGAAGCATCGCTGGATGCGGGGCGATTGGCAGATCGCGGGATGGCTGCTTCCGCTGGTTCCGGAAGAATCCGGACGGCGCGTGCCGAATCCTTTATCCGTCGTTTCGAGATGGAAGATTCTGGATAATCTACGCCGTAGTTTGGTGGAACCTGCCACCTTCGCTCTTTTTCTATTGGGGTGGTTGTGTCTTCCGGGCAAAGCGGGAGCGTGGACTACTGCGACCGTTGTTATTTTATTTTTGCCCGCGCTATGCCAGTTCGCGTTTGAGTTTGTGAAGGCTACGACGTTGGGGAAAAATGCGACCGTGCGGGACGCGTTCAACTCATTTCTGAACGCCAGCATTGCGAACGTTCTAACCATTACATTCCTCGCTCACCAGGCGTTGTTATCGCTGGACGCTGTGGTGCGAACCATGGTTCGGCGCTTGATCACGCGACAGAGATTGTTGCAGTGGGAAACGGCTGCTGAGGCGGAGCTTGCGGGAGACAAGCGCACGACTCTGGATATTTACTTGAACTGGACGCCGGTGCTGGCGCTGGGAATATTTCTGCTGGTCTGGATGGTGCGGCGTGGAGCGCTTGCAGCTGCGTTGCCGATTCTCCTGTTGTGGGCTGTCAGCAAGCCGATGTCCGTGTGGCTGAACCGGCCGCCTCGGGCTCCGCGGAAAGAAACGTCAGATCGCGATTATTGGTTGTTGCATGAGGCCGCACTCCGGACCTGGCGCTACTTCGACGAGTTCAGCACCGAAGAACATCACTGGCTGATTCCGGATAATGTTCGTGAAGAAAACGCCACGGTTGCGGCTCGCATTTCCACGACAAACCTGGGCCTTCTGCTCAATTCCCGCCAGGTGGCTTGCGAATTCGGTTATCTCACGGTGCCGGAGTTCGCACAGCAGACTCTACGAACGCTAGAGACAGTTTTAAAATTGCCGCGGCATCGCGGCCACTTGTTGAACTGGTATGACACGCGCACGCTGGGGCCGCTCAATCCGGCGGTTGTTTCCAGTGTCGACAACGGCAATTTGATCGCTTCACTCTGGACGCTGCAGCAGGGATCGCTCGGTCTGCTGAAACGTCGCCTGTTCCCGCGAGATTTGGCACAGGGGTTGCTGGATCATCTTTACGTATTGAGCAGCCTGGGAGCTTTGCCACGAAAGAAATTCCTGGTGATGGAAACGGCGCTCAAGCAGCGCGATGGTTTGCAATATCTATTGGACATTCCGGATGCAGATATTAAAGATCTGCAGCAGCCGGATGCGACGGCGAAGGAAAGCTCGAAACAGAGTGATGTGGTGTGGTGGCAGGAGAAAGCGAAAGAGCGTGTCCGGCAGGCGTGGAGGGCGGCGCAGGTTTACGCGCCCTGGATGCTGCCCGAATACGCGGCAGTGAAAAATGATCCGGCAGTTTTTCCCCATGGCAATAAAACTCCCGCGCTGGAACAGATGCCGCTCTTCATCGATCGCTTGGCACTGCAACTGGGAGCGGCAATTCATTCCAAGGGCACCGCCGCGCCCGGCAAGGTGTACGGCGAATTGCTCGATTTGCTCCCCGAGGTACGCTCCCGCACGGTCCGTCTAATTGAGGACCTGCAGAAAATTGCCGATCAGGCGGGGGCGTTGGCCGACGAGATGGATTTTTCTTTTATGCTGAATCCCGGCAGGAAGCTGCTGTCGGTCGCATACGAAGTGGAGAAAGAGCGCAACCATCCCGCTTGTTATGATCTTCTGGCGAGCGAAGCCCGCATCGCTTACTTTGTTGCCATCGCCAAGGACGATATCCCGCAGGAAAGCTGGTTCCAACTGGGACGGCCTCCTATGGTGGACGAGGGAGTTCCCGGTCTGCTTTCGTGGACTGGAACCATGTTTGAATACCTGATGCCCGCGTTGTGGATGCGCCTGTATCCGAACACTCTCCTCGAACGATCGGCCGAAGTGGCCGTGCGAGCCCAGCGGGTTTATTCGGCCAGAAAAAAAGTGCCGTGGGGCATCTCTGAATCGGCATCGGCAACGATGGATGCCGAGGGAAATTATTTTTACTTCGCCTTTGGCGTTCCGCAGTTGGCAATTTTCAAACCGGAGCAGGAAGGACCGGTGATCTCGCCCTATTCAACTTTTCTGGCTCTGGATGTTGAGCCTGCCGCGGCGATGCGGAATCTGCGCGGTATGCAGCGCAAACAAGGTTTAGGTTCTTACGGCTTTTACGAGTCTTTGGATTACAGCAAGTCGCGTCGCAAGTCTCACTCCCGGGGATTTGAGATTGTGCGTTGCTGGATGGCGCACCACCAAGGCATGAGTTTGCTCGCAATGGCGAATTTTCTTCACGATGAAGTCGTACAAGATTGGTTTCACAGCCATCCGCGAGTGCAGGCGACAGAACTTCTGCTGCAGGAAAAACCGGCCGCCCGGGTGAGTGCGCCCAAAGCTCGCTCCGAAGTGGCGTGAACCCAGCTGACGATCGATGCTGACGATCGATGCTGAAAGATCGATGCTGAACGATCGACAGCTAGCCCTATGTTGATGCAACGTTGCCGCGGTCTCATTCTCGCAGTTCTTTTGACCGTCTCGCCGATCCTCTTCTCGGTGACCGGGCCGGTGCTTCACGCTCAAGCTGCAACTGGCAATGCTGATGTAATAGTGGTCGACGCAAAAGCAGCGGCACATCCATTCCCGCACTTTTGGGAAAAAATGTTTGGGTCGGGACGCGCGATACTAAGCCTGCGCCAGCACTATCGCGACGACTTGGGCGCGGTGAAGAAGATCACCGATTTCGACTATGTTCGCTTCCATGCCATTTTGGATGATGAAGTCGGTGTCTACAGCGAAGATGCGCAGGGACACGCGGTTTATAACTTCTCTTACCTCGATCAGATTTATGACGGGTTGCTGGCCTCCGGTGTGCGTCCGTTCGTTGAGATCAGCTTTATGCCTAATCAACTGGCGGCGAGCCACACGCAGCAAGCTTTCTGGTACCACCCCAATGTTTCTCCTCCGAAAGATTGGGGACGCTGGGATGATCTGGTCGCGGCGTTCGCTCTGCATCTCGTGGAACGGTACGGGATCGATGAGGTTTCGCAATGGTATTTCGAAGTTTGGAACGAACCCAATCTTGATTTCTGGGCCGGACAGCCGAGGCAGGAGACTTATTGGGAACTGTATGACCACACGGCGACCACAATTAAGAAAGTGAGTTCGCGACTGCGAGTTGGTGGCCCCGCCACTGCGCAAGCCGCGTGGGTGGATGCGTTCATCCGGCACTGTGCAGAAAAACAGATTCCGCTGGATTATGTTTCAACCCACGTCTATGCCAATGACACGGCGCAGGACGTTTTCGGAACGCAAGAAAACATCCCGCGCGATCGAATGGTATGCCGCGCCGTCGATAAAGTGCACCGGCAGATCAAATCTTCGAGCATGCCAGATCTTCCGCTGATCTGGAGCGAGTTTAACGCCAGCTACAAGAATGAGACTGACGTCACCGACTCGATTTATATGGGCCCGTGGATGGCCGATACGATAAGGCAGTGCGATGGTTTGGTGGACATCATGTCTTACTGGACCTTTTCCGATGTGTTTGAAGAACAGGGCGTGGTGAAAATGCCGTTTTACGGGGGCTACGGTCTGATCGCCGAGGACGACATTCCCAAGCCGGCATTCAATGCGTTCAAATTGTTTCACGAACTCGGGGACGAGCGAATTCAGCTCGACTCCGACTCCGCTCTTCTCACGCGGCGAAAAGATGGAACGTTAGTGCTAGCGGTTTGGAATTATGCTCCGCCGGAGCAATCCGGTTCTTCAAACACTATTACCGTGCGACTTAAAGATTCGAATACAAAGCATGCTTACGTATCGCGGGTTGATGCTGAGCATGGAGACGTTCACGGAGCTTACGAAAAGATGGGCAGTCCACGTTATCCCACACAGAAACAGATTCTGGAACTCCGACGGGCCGCAGAACTTCCTGCGACGGAGGTCGATCGCATTGAGCATGGGGAGTTCACGATCACGCTGCCGAGCCACGGACTCGCGGTGATCGAACTGAAGTAAAGAACGCCGGAGCACGTTCTTGTCCTTTATCACGGTTGATATTTCTTGAAACCGGCACGGTCCATGCCACGCTGCGCCTCCTGATTCTTCATGAACGTCTTCCAGACGAAACCGGTGCGAACATTCTCTGCCATGAGCATGGAGATGCCCACGTCGATGCCGATGGTGTCGCTGTCGTACCAGTTCTTGAGCGGATTAAACGCATTGATAAATCCGTAACGTCCCCAAGCCTGGCCGTAGCGATCTTTAATATTTCTCAACACGCGCATGATGGGCTGCGGCATAAAGGGCAAAGAACCGGCGGAGGCGCTGGGAACAATGGTGCCGTCAATTGGCCCCATCATCGGCGGCCCTCCCCAAATCACGTAGCCCTTTTGCGAATCAGAGGCGGTGATGCCCCAGAGATCGTCGCTGTAATCGGGAAATTGTTTACCCAGTTCCAGGCAGAAGTGTCGATGCGCGTCGGTGGCCATCATTGAGTTCTCAAAATAATCGGCATACTGATCGCGCTTTCCGCGGAAATCAAACCAGGCCTGCGAATACTGGTGGACGAATAATGGTGCGAAGGAACCGATGTAGCGAATTCCGTCATATTCAAACCGAGTGCGTTTCCAGGCGTTCCAGGCGCTCGCGGGCAGGGGATAAGGAAGCGAGCCGAGGCCGAGAAGATAGATCATCATCATCTCGCTGTAGTAATCCCAGCGATAAGGAAGAAAACCGAATTCCGGGGTCCAGCCATGCGGCAGTAACGACGTATCTTCGGAGAGCCAACTCCAATCGACGCGGTTGAAGATCTCGAAAGCCAGCAGGCTGATTTCGGAATGCTCTTCGAAGTGGCGACGGCAGGTAAGAAGGCCGCAGAGAAGAATGGCCGTATCGACGGAAGAAACTTCGGAATCCCAGACGCGCTCGCCGGTGTTGATGTCGGCAAAGTGGTAGAAGAAGCCGCGATGCGTGGGCATCTTTTTCCAGAGGAAGCGCAACGTGGCCAACACCCGGTCGCGCGCGTCAGAAAATGGAATGAAATTGCGCTGCTGCGCGATGCAAATGCCGGTCAGGCCAAAGCCGGTTGCAGCGATACTGGCGACGATGGAATTATCATTCTTCGCAACATTGCACCGGTCGCGGATCAAACCGGTCTGCGGGCTCGCCTGTTCCCAAAAGTACTGAAAATTTCTCTTCTCCATCTCCTGCAAGAAATCGTCATCCTCCTGCGACAGAACAGGCGAGACTACCGAAGGTTGCGCTTTCGGTGACTGCGCTTGCGAAGCTAGGGAAAACAATTTGCGCCGGCCGAGGACTCCCAACAAACCCACGCCACCCACCTGGACAAGCATTTCTCTTCGAGAAAGACGTTTTGTAACAGATTTTTGTTCTTCCATGCGCATCAGCTAAATTTAGATGCTTCAATGTTCCGGTGCGAACCGCCTGCCAGGCAAGCCGACTCGCATTTCATAGAGTTGGCAGGCAGAAAACTTGCTATGCGAAAAATGCGTCCTAGAATGTTAGAACATAAGGGACAGCAATGAGCAAACGCAAGGCCATCGCAATATGGACAGTTTTGGTACTTGCCATTCTGGCAACAGCGGCGGCGATTGCATTGTTACATCGTCGGCAGCCCGTGACGCTGCGGGGCGCCATCCTGCGACAGGACCGCGATCCTAACCGGCAACTGCCGCTGGCGGATGTGCAGATTACGGCCGTGAATACTCTGGGAAGCGCCAGTTCCAAGTCCGATTCTTCAGGCTTTTTCACTCTGAAACTGCCGAAAGGTCTACGGCGCCGTCAGGAGGTTATCCTCGCTTTCCGGCACGAAGGCTACCGACCTCTGGATGTGAACGATTTTATCGGAGACAAAATTTATATCGAGCGCATGGTTCCGCTTCATCAGGATACGGTGGCGGAGTCGCGCTCCGGGTCGGCGATTTCCAATACGCGGATACGATATTCCGTAAAGGCGACGACCGATGCGGACGTGGGCAGCGCAGTAAAAACCTTTCAGATCGTTAACACCGGAAATACTCCGTGCAACAATCATCCTCCATGTGCGCCGGGCGGTAAATGGAAAGCCACCGTTGGCTCGCTATCGCTGGATGCCGGGGAAGGAAATGAATTTCGGAATGCCAGAGTTTCCTGCATTGCCGGACCGTGTCCCTTTACCAAAATCGAAGTGGAAAATTTCTCGCCAGATCGGCGGCGCTTCAATGTGTCGGTGCTCAATTGGTCTGACACGGTTACGTTCCTGCTGGAGGCTGAAGTGGTTCATCCCATGACCAGCGACATGGTGCGCGAGACCTACCCGGTCATTTTCGGGCGGGCATTGAACTTCAGCCTGCCAGCTTCGGCAGAAGGACCGAGCATAGAAGCTGAGGTCCAGGGCGAAGCGATTGTTTTTCCCTTGGGACCTGATCTGTTCTTGCGCTGGGCAGATTGCCACATGGTGGTTGACCGGGATCAATCCAAGAATTACCGTTGCGAATTGAAGCCTGGTTACGAGTTCCGCTAGCGGCCAATTCTCTAGTTCTGACGGCTCTACAGTGAGACAGGCAAAAGAACTAGAGCGAAACCGCACTCCGTCTTCCGGAGAAACCCGTATTGCGACGCGACCCTCGATAGTCGAAAATTCACAAAGATCAGGGGTGATCGCGCGTCCATGGCATTCTTTAATACCTATCGCAGCGGCGAACGTGTTCCGGCGTCGGGTTCCTATGCCGCTTTGCATTCCACGCCGCACAAACTTGTGGAGCGGTCGGTGCAAATTGAAGGAGACAGGTTCGAGCAATGCAGCATGTGTCCGCTGGGCGTGCTATATCGATTGGACCAGTCCGGGGTTCAGAGGCCATTGTTCGTGAATCCCGAGATGGAGGCGATCGCGCTCTGTTAACGCCTCGGCTGTAAAAGTTTTCTGAAAGACTTCCCTCGCAATTTCCGTTGTCGATTCTTAGCCGCGGCTTCAGCCAAGCAAAACAAACGGCCCGCAGGTTATTTAACCTGCAGGCCGTCCGGTGGACTGCTTGGGATTGACCAAGAGGTGGTCACTCTAACGTGGCCTCTCACGGCAACTCCCGGGTCTGGGACCGAAGATCGGGAACTGACGCTCCCCATCGAAGCTCCGACGCGACCAACGCCGAACTTCATCCCTACTCACCGGTTAGTGTGCGGGCTGTAGCTCCCGGCGCGATGCTCATCGCAATCCGCGCCCTGGAGCCCCGCTTAGAGCAACCAGCCCTAAGTCTCAGCCACCTCACCTGGTCTTAGACTCCCACAACGTTTACTACCACTATCAGAACTTGTCATTCGACCACCTCCTTCCCGGTGTAATTGCAGATTAAAACGAAATTCGGCGGGCAAGTCAAACGGCAAGATGGCGAGTGTTGCGGGTCTTGATTCCAGAAGTCCCAACGGCCCGATCATTCGACCTTGCACGAGATTTCCGTGGCCAACTGCTATCGAAATTCACCGCTGATTTTTTTCCATTGAACCAGTGTTTCCCCGGCTTGCTGGCCAAACTCGGCGAATTTTTTGGGTCCGAAAATAACCAAGCCCAGCAGCCCGAGAAATAAGATCTCCGAGAAGCTCACGCTTTCCCCTCCGGAGCTTTCAGAGGCGAGACGTTTAGCTCTGGGGATTCCTCTTTTCCTTGCATAGCGGCTTTGAAGCCGCGTATCCCTTCACCCATTCCTTTTCCGAGTTCGGGCAGTTTCTTCGGGCCGAAGACGAGCAAAGCGATTCCGGCAATGATCATCAAGTGCATGGGTTGAAATAAGCCTTCAAACATATGTGCTCCTCCAAAATCTAATAAATGAAACGAGTTTGGTAAGCAGGCGCCGCGATCTGACAGTTCAGAACGGCGCCCGCCACTGCGAGCCGCGTGGGCAGACCCTCCCCGGAAGGCCTCCACGCGATTGCGCACACCTTTAGAAGCCGCGTTGAGCCGAATCTGCTTGATCGGCCAACGTAGTGAGCTGGTTAAAAAATGCTGGGGCTTGACCGATGAAGAGTCCCATGTCGGTCAGGAAACTGACCACTCCTTTGGCAATTCCGTGTGGATTTGTGGGACGAATCACGGCGCAACGAGGAAGGCTTGCACTGATGAATTCGCAGGGGACCGGAAAGATCAGGTTAGTTTGCAGTGCTGGGTTGAATGTCTTATCGAAGTTCGGGAAGGTAATCCCGGTTTCGGGATCGGTCAGCGGAGCGAGGGGGGGTTGCACGCTATTTCCAGAGAAATCCACCCACTCCAGGAAGTGAGCGACTTCGTCGCCGCCAATGCTGACCACGATTTTCAAAACTTCCACATTGTTGGCTTTCTGAGCCATGGCCGAATAGAGTGTGCTGCCGCCCTGCTCGATGGTGCCGAAGTGAAAGGCTGCAGTGTTAGCGATGGCTTGAACGTGCTTGGTGGACTCGAAGTCTGCATTGGTTCGAGGGATGGCTGTTACGTTCACCAGGTCGACAGCTTGCGGAAAAGTTGCGCCCAGGTCCGGATTTTGCGCGCTTCGATAGCGCGTGTACCAGCTAGTGTCCACAGTGAGGTTCATTAAATTGGTGAGGCGTCCAATCTGCTCGGCTCCCTTTGCCTGGCTACTGGGCAGAGTGCGGAATTCGTCAAAGTCCACTGGCTCGACGCCTTTGGAAATCAAATAAGCATTTAGGAATTCCGCGTGGCTTTGCTCATCCAGAGTGTTGCTGCTGATGTATTGCGGCCCATCGGAATCCAGGTTCATGAAGGCCGACTGATAGGTGTTCATCGGTTTGAACGGGGCTGTCTCTACCGGGACTTGACCGGGTGTAAGGCCGCCGAGTTCAGCATATTGCTGCCAGAGATCGGCTTCGATGAGTTCGGCGGCCGCGAGGAATCGAAGGATGGCAATGTCTCCTTTGGATAGGCTCGAATTGCTGGTTTCCTGGCCGAATGCGGGTAATCCGCTCCCCAGGATTCCAGCTCCTACGGTGGCCACCGCCCCGGCGACCATGGTGTTCTTAAGAAATGTGCGCCGGTTGGCGGCGCGTTCCAGAACCTGCGTGAGTTGTTTCATAATTTTCTCTCCTTCACCGTATTTCGTGCGTCGGATCACGGTGTAAGGCAGACTAGCGTGTGGCCGATCAAAGGCTCTTGTCACACGCCGGTCAAAGCTTTGTATCTTTTCGGTGTGGTTGTCTCCTTAAACTACTGAGGCCGTGATCCCAACAGAAATCGCGCCTTGATTCTGAAGGACAGCCTCAGCATGTATTCCCACGCTATAATTAAACGCTTACAAACCGTTACCCACATTTTGCGTGTCCACTTGCAACCCGCTCGCATGCGTTCCACGTTCTTATTCGGTTGGCGATCAGACCGCTGTGAAGGAAATTGAAAACGTCACGCTGATGCGGCTGAGCCAGCCCTGTTTGCGAAAGGAAAAAACCTCGAAATGACTCGTTCGGCTGTACCAACGATTGCTCTGATCGCCCTGATTAGTTCATTGGCTTTTGCTCAGGACGCTGCCCCCAAAGTTCAGGTGTTTGGCGGGTATTCCATGGTGCACGCGGGTAACGGTTCATTCAGCGGCGCCACACTGGATTTCGACTTGCGCGAGCAGAACAGTCCGTTCGGAATCGCATCTTTTTTCCCGGGTTGGAATGCGGAGGGGCAATACAACATCAAGCGCTGGTTTGGAATCGTTGTGGACGCGAGCGGTCGCTACGGCAAACCAATCACCAGTAAGGGAGGAGACCAGCTCTCCGGACTCCCCACGCTGACCGGCTACACACTCATGGTCGGGCCGGCATTTTCGTTCAAGAATAAAACCAAGTTCACGCCTTTTGTACACGCGCTGTTTGGCTATGATCGGGCCAGCTTGAGTTCGAGCACGATTACCGGCGTGTCGTCTCCGGTAACCTCCGTCGCCACAACCTATACGGATGCGGCCGTGGCTTTGGGGGGTGGCGTTGATTTCAAGGTATCCCGGCATTTCGCGCTCCGACTGGCGCAGTTGGACGATCTGCATACCACACACGACTTTAATAAGTTCTACGGCAGCGCATTTCCGACCGGGATATTCGAAGGACTCCCTAGCAAGGAAAACAACTTTCGCATGTCCGCTGGGATCATCGTGAAGTTTTGAATTTCTGTTAAGGCAGGCCGAAGGCATAGATGGCACTGCCGGCTGCGATGGCGATGTATTCTTTTCCGTCCACGGCGAAAGCGACGGGAGCAGCGTAGACCGCGCCGCCCATCTGGAAGTGCCACAGCGCTTTGCCCGAGGTGGCATCGAGGGCAATGAAGTTTCCTTCCGCATCGCCGGTGAACACCAGACCGCCGGCGGTTGCGAGCACGCCCGACCAGGTCGGCGATGTGTGCTCGAATTTCCACTGGATCTCTCCTGTCGTGGGATTGATCGCCTTCAGGAATCCGCGATAGGGCTCGGCTTCTTCTGAGGGAAAATAAGCACTGCCATAATAGGCGTGGCCGGCCTCGTAGGGCTGCGGCGCAGTGCTGAAAATATCGCACTGATCGCGCGCCGTCACGTAGAACAACGACGTCTGCAGATCGTATGCAGGAGCCATGAAATTCGTTGTTCCCAGCGCACCGGGACAGACGGTGTGGCCTTCGAGCGTGGGGGAAGCTTCCTTCTTCGCCACAGGTCTGCCCTCGGCATCTTTCGAATCGCTCCAGGTCGTCTTACCGTAGGCGTTCGCCAGAACAAGTTTGCCGGTCGCGCGGTCGATGACATAGAAATAACCGTTGCGATTGGCTTGCGCGATCAGATGCTTGCCACCAGAATCGAGGATCACCGGAACCTGAGTGGCGTCCCAGTCATGCTCGTCGTGTTTGGTGAACTGGAAATACCAGTTCAATTTTCCCGTGTCAGCATTTAAAGCGAGCAATGAATTGCTAAAGAGATTGTCTCCGGCGCGGCCTTCGCCGCGATTGGATGGTGCTGGATTTCCGGTGGGCCAGAAAATCTGGTTGGTGGCAGCATCGTAGGTTCCGGTGTTCCATGCCGGTGCGCCGCCAACTTTCCACGAATCGCCTTCCCAGGTTTCATGTCCGGGTTCTCCCGGGCCGGGGACGGTATAGAAGCGCCACTCGCGCGCACCAGTCGCGGCGTCATAGGCGTCGATGAAGCCGCGCACTCCGTACTCGCCTCCCGAAACTCCGATGACGATCAGATTTTTCACTGCGAGCGGTGCAACGGTGAAGCTGTATCCCTTTTGATAATCCGCCGCGACGATATCCCAGATGACGTTGCCGGTCTTGCTGTCGAGCGCGATGACGTGAGCGTCGAGCGTTCCTAAGAAAACTTTGTCGCCCAAAATCGCGAGACCGCGATTTACCCGACCACAGCAGGGACGAATATCGCCAGGCAACTGATGTTGATACATCCAGATCGGGCGGCCGGTGCGGGCATCGAGGGCGAAGGCGCGGTCATCTTGCGCGGTAGCGTAGAGAATTCCATCGACCACGAGAGGCGTGGTCTCAAGCTTTCCGGTCGCACCGGTTTGATATACCCATTTGGCCGTGAGGCCGTGCGCGGTGGAAACGCTGATCTGATCGAGCGCACTGAAGCGGTGCCCAGCGTAATCGCCGGAATAAGTCATCCAGTTCTGCGGTTCTTTTCCGGAATTCAAGAGTCGACCGAAGGTAACCTGCGCATGAGTACCAGCCGCGAAAAAACTTGCAAACATCAAGACGAGCAGAATTCGTGTCGGAGCTCCAGCGCGACCGTGGAAGAGCGGCCCTTTCAGGGCCGCGTTGCGAAGTTGAGAAGAAGCGGCCTTCAGGCCCTGTCGGGCACAGGGGCTGAAGCCCGAATCATTCAGCGTACCTCTACGCGGCGCTGAAGCGCCGCTCTTCCACGGTCGCACGGACACTTGATCAGGTTTGCTGCTTGTCTGAGGCTGGTATCTCTGGCTCCTCGAACTTGTCACTTCGCCCCCACGCTGGTCAGGTAAGCCACAATGTCTTCAAGATCCTTCTCATTCAAGATGTCCGAGTTGTACGGCGGCATGAACGACTCCCGACTTTTCTGAAAAGAACGAAGCTTGTCTTTTTCCAGCAGATAGATTTGCTCGCTCGCGTCGATCATCTGCACGCTGAAGTTGTCTTCGTTCAGGGCCACGCCTTTGATTTGCTTTCCCTCCGCGGTAACCACCGTGATGGTTTCGTACTCCTGGGGAAATTCTTTCGTCGATTCGGTCAATCCCCAGGCTAGACGGCGGCTGGGATTGCGCACCGAGTCGATGATGGCTGCTCTGGTTCGTGATCCGCCTACGGCGGTGAGATCGGGACCGACGCGTCCGCCTTTGCCTTCGATCATGTGGCAGAGGGAGCAATTCGCGTCCCCGTAGAAAAGGTCTCTGCCATGAATCGCATTGCCCGCAGGATGCGCGGGGAGCTTTACTTCAACGCTGCGGATGTAAGTAATGATCTGCCAGATCTCTTCGTCGGTCATGCCGACGCCTTGGCCGTTTGTGCCATTGGCAGGCATGACAGTGCCGGGAATTCCGTTGCTGATTACTTGAAACATCTCAGCATCGGAGTGAGCATGCTTTTTCTGAGCCCGCGTCAGGTCTGGCCCGCGGCCTCCGCCATGCGCTCCTAGCCCGTGGCAGAGAGCGCAGTTGATGCGAAATTCATATTCGCCGGCCTTGGCGGCTTTGGCGTCGCCAGCGTAAGGATTGTGATCATCGGCCGCGTAGGCCGCGGTTGTGGCCAGCATCAGGAACCCTGCACAGAATGATGCTACGAGGAACCCCCGCCGCTGCGGGCGTGAAGGCATGAATTTCCTCTTGCCCCACTCGGCCTGCTGAATCGGCAGAGACATAAAAATCACCTGTCAGGGAATTTGCCGCATTCTACGCTACCCGGCCGGAGGCGTGCCTCTGGAAAACGTGGAATTACCCCGGTCACATAGACTTACCCCGCCGTACACGTCCGGAAGGTATCTGGGGCCGATACTCTGGCACTCCTAGACTTAGGATTCATCTCCACAAAGGGCGTGACGCGTGCTCAAGAAGGCCGGACTCTTCGGTCTGTTATTCCTCGTCGGTGCCGGCCTCGGGCTGTTCACCGGATGGAAACCCTCGTCGACACGCGAGCGCTTGCGCGAGGGGCGCCCGTTCGGCGATCCCGCAGGGAGAGATTTTCTCAAGACCTATGATTTGATGGCTCGCTTGTGGGAGGTCAACATGGGTTCAGCGATGAGGCTTCAAGATCCAAAATACGGACCGGAAGGCCGACGGGAATCATTGAACCTGCTTCTGGATATCGCGCGGAAGAGCAGGCCGGAGGTGACAGATCCCGCCACACTTACTCTGATCGACGTGGAAACCGGCATCACTTATGTCCGGCTTGCAATGGTAGAAGAGGCTGCGGGCAACTTGCCTGCATCCCAAACCTGGATGCAAAAAGCTCAGACCATCTTGAAGCAGGCAGGGTGGAAGGACTATTCAGAGGGGCACCTGAAGAAGCTTGTGCAGGCGATGAACAAGCAAGACGCTTGCGAGCCCTCGCGGTAAGCATTGAGGAGCACATGAAAACGCTGAAGTTCTGCGGCATTGCGGTGTCATCCGGTCTCCTCGTCGGAGTCTTAGTCGGTTGGCACTTTGGGAGAACCATCACAGATGGACGGCTAATGTGGGAGGAAATGCTCGCCGGGGCCGGTCACGGGCAGCTCGCCCTCTTGCAGTACGATCAAGCCGATCCTGAACACGCCCGCGAAGCCCTGCTGGGCGACACAAATTTCTCAAAATCGATGACCAAACTGCCGAGCGCACAAGGGGATAAGGCGCTCCTGATCGATACCGGACGAAATTACCTGAGGCTGGCGGCCCTTGAGCAACTCGCCGGCAATGCCAGTCTCTCCCATCAATACGTGCTCAATGCTCAGGAGAGCTTCAGAAGTATGGGCCACGACATTCCGGAAGAAAAGCTCAACCAGGAAGTCGCAAAGATCACGGCGCGTGCCCAGCCAAATGGCCCACCATCGTAAAGTACCCCCGCCGTACATGACCGCCGGGTATCTGGGACCTACACCGAAGGCTCTCTACACTTGAGATCCCCCTACCCCAACGTCGATCTTCACCTAGGTGGAGGAGTTTTTATCCGTAGGCGTCTAAGTAATTGATAATTCATCCTTTCCAGTGAAAAGCGCCGGGCTGTGCCAGGCCCAGATGGGCCAGCACGCGATAGGCAAACTCGCGGGCCATGTCATCTAAGCTGGCCGGTTGGTAGTAATAGGCCGGGATGAGGGGAAAAACGGTCGCCCCAGCATCGGCGGCACGGTACAGGTTGCGAATGTGGATTTTGTTGAGAGGAGTTTCGCGGACACAAAGAATGAGCGGGCGCTTCTCTTTCAGACAAACATCGGCAGCGCGTTCGATCAGGTGCGAGGCGATGCCATTGGCGATGCGGGCCAAAGTGCCCATGCTGCAGGGCAGCACGATCATCGCGTCGGCGAGGTAAGAGCCGCTGGCCACGTTGGCTCCGATATCGGCATTCGATTGCTCTTCGATTTTGGAAGAGATGTTCGAGGGAGGGGACGAGATTTTTTTCGAGCTGTCCTTCTTCTTAGAGTTCTTTTCTTTCGAGCTCTCTGAGGGACCGGTATCTGCGCCAAGGATTTGACGAAGAAGATTCGATCGTCCCTGGATGCCGAGTTCTTCGGCCAGAACGCGCAGGCCAGAGTCGGAGGCGATGAAGTTCACATGCTGAATGCGCGCATCACGCTCGACCGCCAGTAGGAGTTGGCGGAGAAAGATTGATCCGCTGGCTCCGGTAGTGGCGATGGTCAGATTTTCAGGGTGATGGTTCAGCGAGAGTTCTCCGGCGCGGCAAGTAGCCTGCGCTTGGAGCATAGGGAGTTGTTAAACGAGAAGTCAAGGCTGAGAAAGGATCGCAGCAAGGGCAAGAGGCCAGAAGCTGACTATATGGCATCGACGGATAATTTGCGGCTTCGCCGGAGCGCAACGGAACTGCACGCGCTGGCCAGTGTAGAGCGGGAAATCCGTGCGCAGGATTCGAATGGCCGCCGCAAATATCTTCGCGAGTTTTCCCAAGCCTTCGGCAGCTACGATTCGCTTTTGGATAAGCAGCAGATCCGGAATGCTCTGGCCGCTGCAGACATGGTTTTAATCGGCGACTACCATGCACTTCCCGCCGCGCAACGCTACGCCGCATCTCTGATCGAACAGCGGGCATTGGCCGGAGACCGCCCGCTGGTGCTGGGCGTTGAGACCATCTTTGCACGCCATCAGCATATTCTTGACGAATGGTGGCGCCGCGAAATTGATGAGAGCGAATTACGCCAGCGCATCCGTTTCGATTTGGATTGGGGCTACGATTGGGCGCCGTTTTACGAATTGTTAGTCGCCGCGCGGGACCATGGCGAAGGCATTTATGGGCTGGATTGCATGCCTCGCGAGAATCTGCGGAAGATTGGGGAGCGCGACCGCCACGCGGCGGCCAAGATTGCTGAGATTCGCGGCCGCCATCCTGACGCTGTGATCTTTGTGCTCTTCGGCGAGTCGCACCTGGCTCCCGGACATCTGCCTTGTGTCGTGCATAAGGCGTTGCCCGACGCAAAGATTCTCACCGTGCTGCAAAACATTGATGCGCTCTACTGGCGCGCCGCTGGTGAGCCCGTGGAGAAAGTCGACGCCGTGCGCGTGGATGACGACGTGGTTTGTGTATTCAACGCGACGCCGCTCGAGAAGTATGAAAGCTACCGACTGTTTCTCGATCAGTGGAGTCGCTGTGATACCGGCCCTGATTATGCGCCCACGATTTACAACTTGATTGATAGCCTGGCAAATTTTCTCGAGATTAACCGCTACTCGCCACATAACGGGACGCAGCCGAAATTTCTGGTAGACATGTTGCCTGAGGTGTACGGGCATGCTTCGGATGCAATGCTCCGCCGGCTGGTTTCGCGAAAAGCAATTCCGGAGAAGCACGTGGCAAGCCTGTTGGCAAGTGTTGAAGAACGCGGCAGCGTCTACTTTCCGGAAGTAAATGCCTTCTATGTTCGAGAATTTCAGCTGATGCACGCCGCGGAGGATGCGGCGCGTTTTCTGCACCACGCCTGCCGCGGACTGCCTCGTCGTCTTCACGGGCATGGTTCGGTCGGAGATGGCGCGCACTCCGACAAGTTATCGTGGAAATGAGAGCGCAGCAGCGCCGCTCGATGTCTTCTTCACGCAAGTGATTGAAAATTGCGTTGCCTACTTCGGGTCGCGTGTACTCTATCCGGCCAGGCCGGCTGCTGAAATGACGAACTCTTTTTCGCCGTCGTATGCAGCGTGCGAGAGAGCCGCTCTGGCAGCTATCCGCAGGGATGATGAAGACATGATCGAAGCGGCGTCCCAAGAATGGGGATATCGGCTGGGAAGTATGCTTTATGATGCCTATTTGGCCGGGAGAGTAACTCCGGGCGGACTGCGGCGATTATTTTTGGCCCATCTAGACGAACCGGGCACTGCTCGCAAAATCTGCAAAGGTGCGATCGCCAAAGTGCGCGGCGGCTCTAGCTCCCGGAGTTCAAAGTCTCAGGCGTCAGCGCAGATGCTACTCTAGATAGCGTCGGCTTGATCGCGGGATCGCCGCCTCCTAAACGTGAACGCCGAATCCATCCGCAAATTATTCGAGCAGGTTCGCCAGGGGAAACTCGCGCCCGACGACGCCGTGGAACGCTTGCGGCATCTGCCGTTTGAAGATCTTGGATTCGCCAAGGTCGACCACCATCGCAGCTTGCGCGTGGGCATGCCTGAGGTCATCTTCGGTGAACGCAAGACCCCGTCGCAAGTAGCGGAGATTTTCTCGCGGCTGGCCAGGCACGGGGGCAACGTGTTGGCCACGCGCGCTGACAAGAAGCAGTTCGGGGCGGTGAAGAAGAAAGTTCGCGCGGCGGAATATCGCGAACTGGCGCGGTCGATTGTGTTACGGCAGGACAAACAGATCTATGGCAAAGGGATGATCGCGGTGGTTTCGGCCGGAACCAGTGACATCTCAGTTGCCGAGGAAGCTGTGGTGACTGCGGAACTGATGGGCAATGCGGTGGAACACTTCTACGATGTCGGAGTCGCCGGGAATCCATCGGCTGCTGGCGAATCGTGAGGCGTTGACGAAAGCTCGCGTGGTGATTGTGTGCGCCGGCATGGAAGGTGCTTTACCCAGCGTGGTCGGTGGACTGGTGGGAGTTCCGGTGATTGCCGTTCCCACCAGCGTGGGCTATGGCGCGTCGTTTAAAGGGTTGACGGCGCTCCTCGGCATGCTGAACTCGTGCGCGTCGAATGTGAGTGTAGTAAATATTGATAATGGATTTGGTGCGGGATATGTTGCGTCGCTGATAAATCGATTATGAATGTGAGAAGGCGCGGTGGCTATCGACCTTTTCGCCTCACCGTGGACTTCTTCCGAGCAGCCAGCTTGGTATGTTTCTCGCCGTGAGCCGGGAAAACTCGCGCGAAAATTTTGTCTACGTTCTTCAATTGGCGGGGCAGATCAAATGCGTATTCAATTTGCCTCTGTGGAACTTTTTCCGTGATTTCCCTATCGGCCAGCACCAATTCATGAAAGTCCAGACCTTCCTTCCATGCCCGCATCGCATGGCCCTGTACTAAGCGGTATGCATCCTCGCGCGAAACTCCATGCTCTACCAAGTCGAGCAGGAGCTGGCCGCTGAAGATCAACCCATGCGTGCTCTCCAAATTCGCCAGCATTCGTTTGGGATAGACGAACATGGTTTCGATCAGGGTTGCAGCTTTGTTCAGCAGATAGTCAATTAAAGTGGTCGAGTCCGGCAAGATGACCCGCTCGGTGGAAGAGTGCGAAATATCGCGCTCGTGCCATAGGGCGACATTTTCCAATCCGGCTTGCGCATTGCCGCGCACCACTCGCGCCAGCCCGCTGATCTGCTCGGCTGTGATGGGATTGCGCTTGTGCGGCATGGCGGAAGATCCTTTTTGTTTTTCGCTGAAGAATTCTTCTGCCTCACGAACTTCGGTGCGCTGCAGATGGCGAATCTCCGTCGCGATCTTATCAAGAGTGGAGGCGATCACGGCCAGAGTACAGAGATACTGCGCATGCCGGTCGCGCTGGATCACCTGCGAGGATACTGCCGCCGCTTTTAAACCCAGTCGCGCGCAGATTTTTTCCTCGATTTCCGGAGTGAGATGCGCGAAGATACCTACCGCGCCCGAGAATTTCCCAACCCGCAGATCCTCAGCCGCAGCGGCGAAGCGCGCGATGTTCCTCTGCATTTCGGAGTACCAGTTCGCCAGCTTAAACCCAAAAGTGATGGGCTCGGCGTGAATGCCATGCGTGCGGCCCACCATAGGAGTGTCTTTGAATTCCCAGGCGCGGCGTTCCAGCACTTCTGCGAAGCGCGCAAGATCCTGTGCAATGAGCGCCGATGCTTGCTTGATCAACAACGCCTGAGCGGTATCGACTACGTCGTTAGAAGTAAGGCCGTAATGAAACCAGCGCGCGTCTGGTCCTACGATTTCGGCTACGGCGGTAGTGAAGGCGATGACGTCGTGGCGCACCTCGGCTTCGATTTCGTGAATGCGTTCCACGCGAAAGTCGGCGCGCTCGCGGATGGCTTTGGCCGCGGCCTTGGGAACCATGCCCACCTCGGCCAAGGTTTCGGTGGCGGCCACTTCTACCGCCAACCAGGTGCGGAACCGGTTCTCATCGCTCCAGATGCGGCCCATTTCCGGGCGGGTGTAGCGTGGGATCAAGGCGGATGGGCCTCCTCTACATCGAGTGAAAAGCGGGACATTGGATTCTAAATGGAGCACGAAAAAGAGGCCAGGGGCGGTGCCGTCGTAAATTCCTCAACTTTCAATTTTGTATCGTCCTACGATATACTACGCCGGCAGTCGGATCGCGACACGATACAATCAGCGGGATGAAAAAACTCACTTTGTCGGATTACCAGGCATTAGCGGAGTTTCGTTATCAAATCCGGAGATTTCTGCACTTCAGCGAGCAAGCAGTGAAAGGCGCTGGGCTGGAGCGTGGCCAATATCAGCTGATGCTGGCGATTAAGGGGATGCCGGCCGGAGTGCGGCCGCGAATCCGCGAATTGGCCAGCCGCATGGAAATTCGACATAACAGCGCGGTGGAATTGGTGAATCGTCTGGAGGCTGCGGGCTTTGTGCATCGCACCCGAGCGCAGGACGATCGCCGCGAAGTCCTGCTTGCACTTACGCCGCGAGGAGAGAAAGTCCTAAGCGAACTGGCTCTTCACCACCATGATGAATTGCGCAGTGCCGGGCCGGAATTAGTTGCCGCACTGCGCCGCATCATGCGAGAAGGCAACGACAGCACTCCATAGATTTAGCCTTAAGAAAACCATCCGGGCCGCAATCGAACTATAGCTACTTATGACCAAGCCAACGACAAGACAAGGCAGAAGCGACCGGCTCCTGCGCCATCCTTTGTTCGGCAAATACTTTTCGCTGGTTCACGAAGATCTTAGCGCAGTCTATGCGCGCGATCTTCGCAAGTGGCTCATCATTGCTCCGGTAATCGGCTTAATCACCGGCCTGGTAATTACCGGAGTCGTGGTCATCATTCTGGGAAAATTGTGGCCTCCGGTTCTCGGTTACTATCTGCACCATCATTGGGCGATTGTGCCGGGAATCACCTTTGGATTTATCGTTACCGGACTCATTATGCAGTTTCTTACTCCGGATCCGAATGAGCATTCCACGGAAGAAATCATCCGTTCCTATCACGAGCATGAAGGCAGGGTTGATGTCCGTTCCTTCGTGCCGAAGTTGATTGCGGCAATTACTACGGTGGGATTTGGCGGCAGCGCCGCATTGGAAGGGCCCAGCATTTACGGCGGAGCGGCGATTGGGTCGTGGCTGTGGACGAAGCTTCGGCGTTTGCGTTTGACCGATCGCGACCGGCGGATCATGTTGATTTGCGGCGCTGCGGCTGGCATGTCCGCAGTGTTTCGCGCCCCGCTGACTGGAATCGTTTTTGCACTCGAGATGCCGTACCGCGATGATCTGGCGCATGAAGCTTTGGTTCCGTCGCTGATCGCTTCGGTAGTTTCTTTTGTGACGCTGAGTTCTTTTCTGGGTGCTACGCCTCTGTTTAACTTCAGCGGTTCTACTACGTTCGAACGCCATGACCTTTACTGGAGCGCATTGCTAGGCTTGATTGTTGGTTTGGTCGCGATGGTGTTTGTCATCACTTTCCGCAGAGCGCGAACTTTTTGTGTGGAATGGGCGATTCCGCATTGGTTGAAGCTCGCCGTTGGCGGATTGCTGACGGGGCTTTGCGGGCTTCTTTTCCTGCACATTTATCCCGGCAATCTCGTGCCTATCGGTCCGAACTATGAAGCGGTAGGCGAGATTTTGGGCTCGCAGCACGGCACTGCACAACTTGTGATTTTCAGCGTGCTGAAGCTCGCGGCGACTCTTTTTACGCTGGCTGCGGGAGGAGTGAGCGCGATGTTTGTCCCATTATTTCTAACTGGTGGAAGCATTGGGACGGCATTTGCTCAGTCGGTCGTTCACAGTTCCACTGTGGACCTCTACGCCGCCGTTGGCATGGCTTCTTTCATCGCCGCCGGCTATAAGACGCCACTTGCCGCAGTTGTATTTGTGGCCGAGGCGACCGGTGGTCATGCCTTTATCATTCCCGCTCTTATTGGAGCGGCCGTAGCTTATGCGGCTTCCGGCGACGCCTCGGCTTCGAGGGACCAGCGTCTGCATGAAGGGGAAAGGGTGAGGGAATTGTGAGACTGGAATCGATAAATTGAATTTCTTGTATTAGTATTCCGAGTCAAACTGGACACCCGGAATATGTGGAGCGACGCAGCACCAGTATTAGTATTGCCAACCGACGCCCCCTTTCAGTATCCTTCCGCAATCCTCAGAATCAAGGGCATTCTGCGCGGGAAACGCGTATCTAATGGCGACAACTGAACCCAAGCGATCCCGGCTGTGTCTGCGTAGCTCACTCGTGCGTACGGGCGCACAAAACGGCCGCACGAAACTTTTGTGTTGTCGGTTTCCTTTTCTATCCGTCAAATACCCGATTCAGCCATAGCGAAACGATTCCATTCCGAACTCAGGGGGAGAGGTAATGGCGAAAATCCAAAGCAGGTTGATGTGGATTAGTTTTCTGGCGATTGCATTTATTGCCCAGGCTTTCGCTCAAGGAGGCGCCACGGGGGCCATTACCGGCACAATTCAGGATCCCAGCGGAGCTGTCGTGGCCGGCGCTGAAGTTCGCATTACCAATCAGGAGACTGGCGTGCTGGAACGCAGTGTCACTTCCGGCGCGGATGGTTCGTTTACCGCTCCGCTGCTGCCGGCGGGCGAGTATACGGTGAACGTTCATGGAGCGGGTTTTGCCGAAGCGTCTTTCCGGAATATCGAGGTGCGCGTCACCGAGACGACACGGCTGATTGCGAAGCTCAAGACTCAAGCGGTGCAGCAACAAGTGGAAGTGCAGGCACTGGTGCAGGAGGTGGACACTACAGATGCCACGACGGGGCAAGCGATTGAATCCAGTACCATCAAGAACCTCCCGCTGGCCACGCAAAACTTTCAGCAATTACTCACGCTGTCGAGTGGAGCGCAAGGCGAACTGAACGCGGCATCACAGTTGGGACGCGGCAATGTTCGGATTGAAGTGAACGGCCAGCGTGAAGACAACAATAATTATCAGATCGAGGGAATCAGCGCGACGGATTACAACGTTGCGGAACTGACCACTACCCCGCTCCCGAATCCCGCTGTGATTCAAGAGTTCAAGGTACAAACCTCGCTCTACGATGCCTCTCAAGGGCGCAACGGAGGCGGCGATATCAATGCCATTCTCAAAACTGGAACTAACACATTTCACGGCGAGGCTTACGAGTTCTTCCGTAATACGGTCCTGGACGCTAACGACTATTTTCTGAACGGAGCGGGCGAGGCACGACCCGTGATCCAGCAGAACATTTTCGGCGGGGATTTAGGCGGACCGATTGGAACCGGAGGAAAACTCGGTTTCTTTTTCTTCAACTATTCGGGAACCCGGCAGCGCAGCGGTGATTCGCCGGGAACCATCATCAGCACGCTTATCCCATACATTCCCGCGGCGGATCGTGTTCCTTCCGGCTACGCACAGCTGCAATCGGCCTTCAACCTGACCAGCATCGATCCGGTTGCGGCGTCGCTGATCGCCTTTCGAAGCAACCAGTTTGGGTCGGCCGCTAACGGATATCTCTACCCGTTGCCCAATGTTCCTGCTGGCACCCCGGCGGGCACCGTCGTTCCATTTACCACCAGCATCCCCGGCAGTTACACCGACAACCAGTTCACTGCGACCTGGGACCGTGAGTTCCGCAACTCTCAGGACAAGTTATCGGTGCAATTCTTCTTTCAGAATTTCCAGTCGAACGTGCCGTTTGGCGCAGGCGGACTGACGGCCTCTCTTGGCGGCAGCATCAGCGGCGGAGATCTCAACTTTCCCTACCAGCTTCCGGTCCGAGATCGAGTGTTCTCGCTTACGGAGACTCACGTATTTTCGCCTACTCTGGTAAATGAATTCCGGCTGGGTTTTTATCGCATTAACAACAGCGACATTAACGTTCCGCCGGTCACCGCCAGCCAGGCCGGCATTGATCGCCCGACCAACAACCTGACGGACAGCATTTACAAATTTACTTTCGTCAGTTCAGGATTTCAATTTGGCCCCACGCCTCAGGCCAACCAATATCAGGCGCAGAACAACTTTAATTTCATCGATACGCTGGGCTGGGTTCGGGGGAAACATAATTTGCGATTCGGCGGCGAGTTTACGCCGGTCGCTTTGAATAAGCAGTTTCCGCAGGTGTTCAACGGCCAGCTCTATTTCGGGAACTCTACTACAAGCCCGGTTACTGACTTCGGAAACTTTTTGCAAGGCGCTCCGGAATTCAGCTTTGGTGGAGGCGGCGTCTACAACCACAACTATCGCCAGAAAAACTCCGCAGTATTTGTGCAGGATGATTGGAAGGCTACGCAGAACCTGACTTTGAATCTCGGCTTGCGCACTGAGTTCTTTGGCGCGTGGACCGACAATGCTTGCCACATCGGCAACATGGAATCAGACCTGACTAAAAGCGGCCAGTATCCTTTCGTCTATCCCAAATGCGTCGACAAGCTTGGTGTGCCTGGCTTGACCGGGAACGCAGCCGGATCGACCTTTAATAACAGCGTTTCCACTGGAATCGGACCGCGCGTAGGCTTCGCCTATGATCTGTTCGGGCATCACAACACGACGATTCGTGGTGGGTACGGAATCTTCTATGTGCGCGAAGATGTGGGAGCGGTAGATCAGCTCAGCTTCCAATCGCCCTTTATCCCGATTGTGTTTTTCGGACAGACGCCGGGGTTCACCATGTCCGATTTCTTTACCGGCACGCCGGCTACCAATTCCAACGCCGTGCCTGCAGCCGGAGAGTTGTCGGGCGCGTGGTTGCCCTGCCTGGCGCATCTCATCAGCTTCACTCCCAATAGCCCTAGCGGGCAAGATGGTAGCTATGCCTGCACGGGTGGGCCGGGAGTAAATTCAACCCAGAACTTGTTTGTGCTGGAAGTCCCTCGCCACTTTGTTGTACCGAATACACAGCAATGGAATCTCACCATACAGCGCGACCTGGGACGCAAGTGGGTGCTGGAAGTTGGCTATGTAGGGACGAAGGGAACGCACTTGCGCGAAACGCGGGACGCCATCCAATCTGTAAACGCTACTCCCGCTAACCCTTTCACGGTCACGGACACCAGCGGCAATAGTTATCAGATCACGGATAATACTTTTTCCAATGCCATCGCGCGAACGCCCACCCCAGGATTGAACGGCTATTCGGGCTATCAGATTTTCGCCAACGATGCTTATTCCATCTACCACTCGCTGCAAGCCACGGTCTCACGGCGGTGGGACCGGGGCTACATTCAGGCCGCGTACACGTTCTCCAAGAACATTGATGCAACGTCAACCGGAAATACGGCGAATAACACTGCCTTCAACGATGAGAGCACGATTAACGCCTCGCGCGGAATCTCGGACTTCAATCGTCCGCAAGTGCTGAAGATAAGTTACGTTTACGATCTGCCGTTCTTCGATCACGCTACGGGCTTTAGACGAACGGTTCTCGGCCAATGGTCGGTAAGCGGCGTCTCCAGTTTCCAATCTTCGTTGCCGTTTTCAGTTTTAGATTCGAACGGCGGCAATGCCTTCCTGGGAGCCGGCACTTCGCCGGTGAGCGCGAGTCTGGCACCGGGAGCGAGCATCTCTAGTGGCACCAGTTCCGGGAGCGTTACCGATCGCCTTAACGGATGGCTGAATCCTGCTGCGTTCACGACCGCGCCACTGCTTTATCCCACGCAGTGCGCAACTGATTCCAACTACTGCACTACCGGCTTCGGCAATCTCGGGCGCAACATTTATCGTGGACCATTCCAACAGAACTGGGATTTCTCCCTGATCAAGCGCTTTAGACTTACCGAACGGCAGGATCTGCGCTTCGCCGCCGATTTCTTTAACCTGTGGAATCATCCGAATTTCGGCACGCCTTTGGTTACGGATTACGAGCAATATCTCGCCTGGACGGGCTCAGGGCAAAGTGGTCCTGACCCGTTCGGGCGAATCGTAAGCACCACGGGAACGCCGCGCTTGATCCAATTCTCGCTACGGTGGGCATTCTGATTGGAGCTAAAGACAGGTGCCGCGAAGCTCGCTTCCCGGCCGGTCAGTTGGTAGGGGTTTGGGACTACTGCCGCTTTTCAGCTTCTACAATCAGCGGGCGTAGCGCGTCCACCGAGAAACCCAGCGAGCCGCCGGAAAATCCATCGATGTAGGCGGAGTTCACTCCAATCACTTCTGCATTGGAATTGAACACCGGGCCGCCGCTGCCGCCGTGCGCGGTGGGCGCATCGTAGATCAGCTTTTCTCCCACCACATCGCCCAGATGGCCACAGGTGGTTGAAGGGCGAATCAGGGAAAGCGCGGCCAGTTCGCTCGCCGCCGTGATGTCGTTGTGCCGGTAGGCTAGCCGTTCATAAATTCCGCTGGGCGACTTGGCCACCATCCCTGCAATGCCCATGGGATAGCCGATTACAGTGACGAGCTCACCGGGCGACGAGATTCCCTTGGCAAGCGGTAGGACAGCAAGTCCGCGCACCGAATTTTTATCTTCGATTCTCAACACTGCCAGGTCGCCTGTGGATGACACTGCGCCCGGAAGTAAGCTAACCGGCGTCGTCGAATTGGGGAAGAACACAATCAAACTTTCGAGCATGGCGGTCGCGCCGCGATTGATCAGAGCCTCGGCTTCGGTGTCGCCATACCACGGTTCCGCCACATGCCGGTTGGTGGCGAGCAATCCGTCGCCTACCAGAAATCCAGTGCCGGAAACGCGCGCCCGGATCGCGGCTGGCTGATTCACGAAACCAATCTGATATACGCCATAAATATAGCCAATCGAGTTCCGATATCGGCTTAACACCAGGGCGGGCATACCCTGTTCTTTCTCGAGTTCCGCCACTTCCTGGGTAAGGGTATGTACCTGCTTTTGCAGGTCGTCCGGCTGAGGATTCTGGGCCGTGGCAGGCGAATAGTAGTGGAACATGGCTACGGCGCCGACCAGCAGCACGGCTCCGAGGACAGCCTGAATGGCCTGCTGCCAGCACTCGGTAACTTCGCTTGACCCCTGTGGACTCTCTGGTTCGGACATGGATGCGGCAAACCGCCCGTGCTTGCAGCAGTGCGCCGGGGAGGAGCGCAGGAGAACTGAAAGCCAGGGAGTGCCATCTTCCCTTGTCTGGCACGGCTTTTCCACGGTACGGAAGGCGATGTACGGGGGATATTGTTGGATTACCGGGGATGGCAAACCAGAGCGGCAGAACCTTCAGATTGCCGGACTTAAGGCTTCCCGACGCCCAGGCGCTTGGCCATCTCCTCATAGAGGAAGCCTTCTCCCGGGACATAAGGCTGCACCCATTCGCCATCAATGACGAATTGGGGAATGGCGCGTTTGCCAGTTTGCTTGACAATCTCGTCCACTGCGCCGGGCGTGGTCTCGATGTCAATGTCTTTGTAGGAGATGTTGTGCTTGGCGAGAAAACGCTTGGCCTCACGGCAATCCGGACACCAGGCTGAAGAATAAACAGTTAAATCCATAGGGGTGTAGAAATCCCTCACTGAGACGCGGCTTCCTGCGTCTGCCTGCTTCTTATCCTACACGCGTTCAAGCTGGGGCAGCGTGCGTTCGTTCACAACGTTGCCGGTGTTTAGCGTGGAGGCCGGTTCGAATAGCAGAATCCAGCATTCTTCGTCTGCTACGGGGCGATGCTCCACTCCCCGCGGAACGACGATGAACTCGCCCTCCTTCGATCCACTCGTGCCGGTCTCGGAATTCCATGCGAAAGCGGCCTTTCACCACCAGGAACATTTCGTCTTCATGCTCGTGGTGGTGAAAGACGAACTCGCCTTTTAGTTTGTCAAACTTTACAAGTTGCCCGTTTAATTCGGCCGCGATGTAAGGCTTCCAGTACTCGGAAATCCTGGCAAACTTTTCGGCGATGTTGACTTTATGCATGCGTTCTCCCCTTCAGGGCTAACACGCTCTATTGCTCTTATACGAGTTTAAAGCTGACCTGTGCCACCATCAACATTCAAATCCACGCCGGTAATGTAGGATGCCTCGTCGCTGGCCAGGAATAGAACGGCATGCGCGACCTCTTCGGGAGTGCCGAAGCGCTTCATGGGAACTCGCTCCTTGACCCCTGCCGCAAAGTCGTCTTGCGCAGCCTGCGGCATTCCTGATTTTTCCAGAATCGGAGTTTCGATTGGACCCGGACTGACAACATTCACACGAATACCGCGGTCCACCAACTCGCCCGCGAAAGTTCGGGCGAGCGAACGCACTGCCGCCTTGGTAGCGGAATAAATGCTGGTTCCTGGATAACCTTTTGTGCCTACGACGGAGGCATTCAACACAATTCCGGCGTTGTCGTTAAGATGAGGGAGCGCCTTCTGCAGGGTAAAATACAAGCCCTTGACATTGATGTTGAAGGTTTCGTCAAACAGCTTCTCGCCGCTGTCGGCTGCGGGAGAGAACTTGGCGATCCCTGCATTGGCAAACAGGGCGTCGATCTTGCCGAATTTCCCGGTTACCTGTGCGTACAACTTGTCTATATCTGAGAGATTGGAAACGTCTGCCTTGACCGCCAGTGTATCTGTTCCGATTGCTTTGACCGCTTCATCCAGTGTTTTCTGGTCCCGTCCTGAAATGGCGACCTTCGCTCCCTCTTCGTGAAATAGTTTGGCTGTGGCCAAGCCGATGCCGCTATTGCCGCCGGTGATAACGACTGTCTTCCGCGCAAATCTTTTTGCCATAAAAACCTCCTGTAGGAATTCTTGTTCCGGTCATTAGATGACCTATTTTTAGTTGTATACTTTGATGAACGTCAAACTGATACGGATTCAGTTATTGCGGACTGCAGTGGCCGGGACGAGAGGTCTATATGGAAGGTAAGGATTTAGTTCGGGTTGCGAAAGCGTTGAGCGATCCGACTCGTCTTCGGATTTACGAGGAAATTTCAGCGTCCGAAGAGATGTTCTGCAAACAAATCGTCGAGAAATACCGGCTGACTCCGGGCACGATTTCGCATCACTTGAAGATTCTGGCCGATGCAGATCTGATAGATACGCGCCGCGAAGGGCAGTTCATGTACCTGAAATCGCGGCCGGAAACAATTCGGGAGTACGCAAAAGCGTTGGCAAAAATAGTAAGTAAAAGAAAAGCCGCCAGCTTGCGCTGACGGCTGAAGAGCTAATTGCTGAAACCTAGCTATTCTCGTACAGCAACACGCCTTCGGTTTTTTCCGCGTCCACCGGACGGTAGAACAGCTTGTTGTCTTCAAGGAAGACCTCGATAAACGCCGGACGCGTGGTGATCGTTCCCTGGATCAACGCTTCCGACAGCGGGTCTTCGATATATTTCTGCAAGGCCCTGCGCAGCGGGCGCGCGCCATAGGAGCGATCCGTCAACGTCTGGTTCAGGATCCACTTCTTGGCCTCATCCGCCACCGTGACCGTGATCGATTTCTGCGCCAGGTTCTGGTTGAGTTGCGTAACCATGAGTTCAAGAATCTGAATCAGGTCAGCCTCGCTCAGAGCCAGGAACAGAATGATCTCGTCCAGACGATTGAGGAACTCTGGATTGAAGGTGCGCTTCACTTCACCCTTCACCAATTCCTCAACCTTGCCCGAAACCTGATCTTCCGCAGTCGACTGGAAACCAAAGCCCTCGCGCTTCTGCAAGTGCCGGGCCCCGATGTTCGAGGTCATGATGAGAATCGTGTTCTTGAAATCGACCGTGTTTCCCAACCCGTCGGTCAACTGGCCGTCTTCAAAAACCTGCAGCAGGATGTTGAACACATCCGGATGCGCTTTCTCGATTTCATCGAGCAGTACAACTGAATAAGGAGCACGCTTTACGCGCTCGGTGAGCTGACCACCCTCTTCATAGCCCACATATCCCGGGGGCGAGCCGATCAGCTTCGAGACCGAATGCTTCTCCATGAACTCCGACATGTCGAAGCGGACCAGAGCTTTTTCCGTTCCGAACATGAACTGAGCCAGGGTGCGCGCGACTTCGGTTTTGCCGACGCCCGTCGGACCGAGGAACAAGAACGAGCCAATGGGACGGTTCGGACTCTTCAAGCCGGCGCGCGAACGCCGGATCGCCCGAGCCAGCGCGCTGATTGATTTGTCCTGCGAAATGATGCGCTTGTGCAGCTCCTCTTCGATGCGCAGTAACTTCTGCGTCTCTTCTTCTTTGATCGAAGTAATGGGAACGCCGGTCCAGCGCGAAACTACATCTTCGATATCCTCGCGGCCAACAACGCCGGTGGAGGATTCGTCGAGATGATATTTCTCGCGCAGTGCGCGCAGGTTCTCGCGCTCCTTGCGTTCTTCGTCCGAATAGAAACGCGCCTTCTCGAATTCGTGGTTCGCGATAGCGTTCTCCATCCGGTGGACGATGAACTTAATGCGCTTCTGAACTTCGGTGATTTCTTCCGGCTGCGAAGTCTGGCGCAGCTTTACGCGGGCACCGGCTTCATCCACAAGATCGATCGCCTTATCCGGCAGGAAGCGGTCGGGAATGTACCGGTTCGAGTGGGAAACCGCGAAATTGATCGCGTCGTCGGTATAAGTAACGGCGTGAAACTTCTCGTACCGGTCTTTGATGCCGAACAGCACTTTGATCGCGTCAGCCTCATTCGGCGGAGGAACTTTTACCGCCTGGAAGCGCCGCTCGAGCGACCGATCTTTCTCGATCGACTTGCGATACTCGCCCGGCGTGGTGGCGCCGATGCACTGAATCTCGCCGCGTGAAAGTGCGGGCTTCAGGATGTTCGCGGCATCGAGCGAACCTTCCGCCGATCCCGCGCCCACCAGAGTGTGCAGTTCGTCGATAAAGATGATGGAGTTCTGCGACTCCATCAGTTCTTTCATGATGGTCTTCAGCCGCTCTTCGAATTGTCCGCGATATTTCGTTCCGGCGACGATTAAGGAAAGATCGAGAGCCAGAATTCTCTTATCTGCGAGAAAGGATGGAACCTCACCGTCGGCAATTCGCTGCGCCAAGCCTTCGACAATCGCGGTTTTCCCGACGCCAGGCTCGCCAATCAGCACCGGATTGTTTTTGGTGCGCCGGCACAGAATCTGCACCACGCGTTCCAGTTCCCCGTCACGGCCGACTAAAGGATCAAGCTGGCTGTCCATTGCGGCCTGAGTAAGATCTCGGGAAAATTCGCTCAACAGTGAAGACTCGCGCTGGCGTTGCGGCTGCGCTTTTTCCTGGCTGGTGCGGGCTAATTCTTCCCGAATGGTAGCCAGCCGCAAGCCGCGCTCATGCAGTATCTCGGCAGCGAAGCACTTTTCTTCTCTGAGTAAACCCAAAAGCAAGTGCTCGGTTCCAATGTGCCGATGCGACAGCCGCTCTGCTTCTTCCGCGGCATAAGCGAGCACGCGCTTGCATTCATTGCTGAGAGGAAGATCAACCGAAGTCGAGACTTTCTCCCGAATGGTGGTGTGGCCTTCAATTTGTTTGCGGATGGACTCAACCGAGGCGTGCGAACGCAGGAATCGATTGGTCAGGGCTTTATCTTCGCGCAGGAGTCCTAGTAACAGGTGCTCGGTCTCTATATAAGGAGACCCGAACTGGCTTGCTTCGTAGCGCGCAAAAAAGATGACGCGCCTGGCTTTCTCCGTATAACGTTCAAACATAGTGCCCTTCCCCCTGTGCTTCCGGCCGAGAAGGCAATTGCCTGCTCAAACCTACCGAAACCCTGGCCCGTTAATGTTCCTTACTTGCATCTGGTCTTCCGTCTTCACATTATGCAATCAAACGGCCACCAAACCCAAGCGGAGAAACGTCGTTCTAATGTTACCGAAGGAACCTGTTGAAAATCCCTCGATTTACCGATAGTTCAATTTCTTGCACTTTGTCTAACTAATCCTTCGCATTCCCTCATTCCAGCTGTCGCTTCTACCCTGGCAAAGAATCCGGGGCAACTTCTTCAACCCGCCCGCGCTGCAGCCGCAACACGCGGTGGCAGCGGCGCGCAAACGCCAGGTTGTGGGTCGCAATCAGAGAGGTGAGTTGGTGCTCGCGATGTAATCGCGCAATCAATTCGAAAACTGCTTCCGCCGTCTGCCCATCAAGATCGCCGGTAGGCTCATCCGCCAGCAACAACTTCGGACCGGTAATGAGCGCCCGCGCCAGAGCCACCCGTTGTTGCTCGCCGCCGGAAAGCTCGCCCGAGCGATGATGCGCGCGTTGCTCCAATCCCACCTCGCGCAACCACTGCGAAGCTTCCGGAGCCGCCTGCGCCCAGCTAAGCCCTCGCACCAACAAGGGCATAGCGACATTCTCCGCAGCGGTAAATTCCGGCAGCAAATAATGAAACTGCCATACAAACCCGGCTTCGCGATTGCGAAACTCGGATGCTTGGTCCGCGGACAGAGAATTCAGCTTCAATTCGGCGCAGTATACGTCACCTGCGGAAGCGTGATCAAGAGCGCTGAGGATGTGCAACAAGGTACTCTTCCCCGCTCCCGACTCGCCGACGATCGCCAGCATCTCGCCTCGCTTCACCTCAAACGATAGATTCTCAAAGAGCACCAGGTCCGATTCGCCGGACCGGAAAACTTTTTTCAATCCCTGAACCCGTAGCAGCGCTTCCGAATTCGCCACTTGTATACTTAGATGCACTCTGCCCTCGCTCGGGTCCATCCTGTCCCGCCCCTAGAAGTCCCCCGGCACAAACAGTAGAACTCGGCCATCTTCTCACAGTCGGCTCCGGCTCGACATGGCCCGTTCGAACCATCGCCGATGGGGCATGAGATTTGATGCAGCCGAGGTCTGGTTTCGGAAGCATCTGTTGAAACTTTACCCGGCGTTTCTCGGCAGGGATGTGACAACCGTCACTGCCGAACGGCCAATCGCTACACCTCGACCTTGACCTCGCTCCCGGCTAGCCTGGACAGAGACTGCGCGTATGGTTCGCGGGCGATGCCTCTCTCAGTGATGATGGCACTTATGTACTTCGCCGGAGTGACGTCAAATGCCGGATTTTCGATGGATACTCCGTCGGGAGTCATCTGTTTCCCAGCAATGTGGGTGATTTCCCTGGTATTACGCTGCTCGATGGGAATTTTTTCGCCGGTGGCGCAGGCCAGGTCGACGGTCGAGATTGGAGCGGCAACGTAGAACGGGATTCCATTCTCTTTGGCCAGCACAGCTACGCTATAGGTGCCGATCTTGTTGGCCACGTCCCCGTTGGCGGCGATGCGGTCGGCGCCGACGACAATGGCTCCAATCTTGCCTTGCCGCATCATGGCCCCCGCCATGTTGTCAGAAATTACAGTGGTGGGGATGCCGTCTTTCATTAACTCCCAGGCGGTAAGACGGGATCCTTGCAGAAATGGCCGGGTTTCATCGGCATAGACGTGGATTTTTTTGCCTTGCTCAACTGCGGCACGGATGACTCCCAGAGCGGTTCCGTAGCCGGCAGTAGCCAGCGCTCCGGCGTTGCAATGTGTGAGCACTCCACCCTCGCTGGGCATGAGCGTGGCGCCATGCCTTCCCATAGCCTGGTTGGCGGCAATGTCTTCGGCATGCATCCGTTTGGCTTCTTCAACCAGTTCCTGCTTGATTTGGGCGATGGCGCGAATGCGCAGGCGTTCGAACTTCTCCTGCATGCGGCGGATGGCCCAGAAAAGATTGACCGCCGTAGGCCGGGTTTTACCCATGTTGTCACAGATCTGATCTAAATCGCGCTTCAGATCGCCGACGGTTTCAGCTTTCGAGTCCTTAGCGCCGAGCGCAATTCCCATAGCAGCCGCCACGCCTATGGCGGGGGCGCCGCGGACGATCATGGTGCGGATGGCGTCGGCAACCTGCTCGTGAGTTTTGCAGACGACGTAGATTTCTTCCGTGGGCAGCTTCGTTTGATCGATGAAGCGTACGCCTTTGTCGGTCCATTCGAGAGTTTGGATCATGAAAGAGTTGTAAAAGTCCTAATCAATTTTTGTGAGCCTCGCAAAGATTTCGAGGGTTGCCCATCACTGCCGCGCGGCCACAGATTTCACACTTCGCGGCAACCGCAAAGATGGAGGGCTGAGTGTCGTCCGTCTGTCGAATGTGTTCAGCACGCACATCACTCGCAGTGAAGATCGACACGAAAGGCGCGGGAGTTGCTGTTTTCTCGACGTTTGGTCTTCCTTTAGCCTCCTCGCGCTCCACGAGGCACATTACGCCGACCACCTGAAACCCAAATTCGCGGGCAGCCTCGATCGCCTGAACCGTGGAAGCGCCGGTCGTACAAACGTCGTCGACGATCACCACACGGGCGCCTTTCTCGCGGAAGCCTTCAATACGCTGGCCTGTACCGTGCTGCTTTTCCGCCTTGCGCACCAGAAACCCCTGCAGTTCGCCGCTCACTACGGAGGCTGCTACCACAATGGGGTCGGCGCCCATCGTGAGTCCGCCGATGGCTTGCGGCTTCCATCCCCGCTGCCGTATTGCGTCGAAAAATACTTGCCCGGTCAGGCGCGCGCCCTTGGCATCGAGAGTTGTGGTACGGCAGTCGATATAGTAGTCGCTGGTGCCACCGGACGAGAGCTTAAACTCGCCTAAACGGAAAGACTTGTAGGCGAGAAGGCCGAGCAGATCCTGGCGCGGAGAATCCATCAAATTCTACGATACCACGGAGAATCGGCCTGCGGCGCGGCCTGCGCCGGCCTCAGCCTTCGCTCCAGAACCTGCGGCCATGGTACCCTGAATTTATCTGATCACTTCTATCGTCACAACGAAGTTTCGAGGTCTGATTTTGCACAGCGCGCGAAAGTTTTTCTTCCTTCTTCTTACCGCTTTTCTTCTTTCCAGCTTCAGCAAATCCGGTCCAGTACTGACAGCGTTTGCCGAGGGCACACGCACCTGGGAGCAGTCAAAATTCGACGAGCTGATTAAGGGCACCGCTACGGGCGTGGCCATTCGCAGTTCCGGCGGCCTGGAACTGGCGCCTACATTTAAGAGCCTCTATGCCACGCCTTCCACCTACATCTGGGCGATCGCCGCTGATGACGCAGGCAACGTATATGCTGCGGCTGGCGCACCAGCCCGCGTGTATCGGATCACTCCCGATGGAAAAGCAACTATCATTTTTGAGCCCAAAGAATTGCAAGTCCAAGCCCTGCAAATTGGCCCGGCCGGGACGATCTATGCGGCTACCGCCCCGGATGGCAAGGTTTACAAGATCGAGCACAAGCGCGACTCCACATCTGCGAAGACGGAAGCATCACATGCAGCGGCTGCTGACAATGACATCTCGAAACTCGGCGTGGATACCTCGTGGAGTTCATCTGTCTATTTCGAACCGGGTACGAAATACATCTGGGACCTGGCTCTGGATAGATCCGGCAACTTATACGTAGCTACCGGTGATCACGGCGAAATCTTCCGGGTTACGCCCACAGGCGAACATTCCGTTTTTTTCAAGAGCGACGAAACACACATCCGAGTTCTGGCATTCGACGCGCAACAGAATCTGATCGCGGGCTCCGATGGCAGCGGGCTGATCTACCGCATTTCTCCCGCGGGTGAGGCCTTTGTACTCTACAGCGCTCCCAAGAAGGAGATTACGGCCCTGGCGCTGGACCGTGCGGGAAATATCTACGCAGCCGCAGTTGGTGAAAAGCGAGGCGGAAGCGGAACCGGTGCTTCGGGCATGGCCGCGCTCTTGTCGATGGCTTCGGGTGCACCTGGAGCCGGCGCGCCGCAAGTTCCGGGAATGACAATCGCGACGGCGCCGGCTGCGCCCGCTATTACCGGCCCATTTCCATTTCCGGCCGGCGGATCGAACGGCGGATCCGATGTTTACCGTATCGCTCCCGATGGTTCGCCCACTCGCCTGTGGACATCTCACGAAGATATCGTTTATGCGCTGGCTTTTGATTCTCAGGAGCATTTGCTGGCCGGCACGGGAAATCGTGGCCACGTTTTTGACATTACCGGGCTGGATGATTTTTCTGATCTGCTCAAAGCGGCAGCTTCGCAGGTGACAGCTTTTGCCAAGGCGCCGGGCGGAGGAATTTACGCGGCGACCAGCAATCTGGGAAAGGTGTTTGTGCTGGGTCCGGGCCCTGAACCGCAAGGCACATATGAGAGCGACGTTTTCGATGCCAGAATTTTTTCACGCTGGGGACGCGTTGAGTTTCGTGGTGTTGGCAATGTCGATCTCTTCGCCCGCAGCGGCAACGTAGATAATCCTGACCGCAACTGGAGCCCGTGGAAAAAGATCGATCTGGGAAAAGACGACGAAACTGGAATTCCCGCTGCACGTTACGCGCAGTGGAAGGCTGTATTACATACAGGCAATCCCGCGCCGCTTGTGGATAGCGTGGCTCTCAATTATCTACCCAAGAACGTGGCGCCGGTGATCGACGACGTGACCGTGCAGGTTGGCGTGAAGTATCAGCCCCTGCCAAAAACTTCTGGCGGCGGCCTGGGCTTGGATTCGTCCAGCACATCAGGATCACATTTCGAAACTCCCACTCCGAGCTCCCATGACCGCGATTCCATCGGGGTGAAGTGGAATGTGCACGACGAGAACGACGACCAGCTCGTTTACTCCATCTACTACCGCGGCGACGGCCAGAAGCGTTGGCTTTTGCTGAAGGACGATATCAATGACAAGGCATATTCCTTCGATGCCAGCCTGTTGCCCGATGGCGGCTACGTAGTGAAAGTGGTGGCGTCCGATGCGCCATCGCATTCACCCGGCGAGGCTTTGACCGCGTCCAAAGAAAGCCGCCGCTTCGAGGTGGATACAACGCCGCCGCGCATCGAGAATTTGTCCGCGACTGCGGAAGGCGAGCTGATTCACGTTACGTTCCGCGCAGTGGACGGTTTCTCTCCCATCAAACGCGCCGAATACTCTGTGGATGCCGGCGAGTGGAACTACGTTGAACCGGTCGGCCAGCTCTCCGACGCAAAGACCGAGAATTACGATTTCAAGGCCACACCCGAAGCCGCCAAAGATGGCTCCGCTTCTTCAGAGCATGTGGTTGTGGTACGCGTTTACGACCGGTATGACAATATGGGCGCCGCTAAAACGGTGATCCGGGGTAAGTAAAGTTGCTGGACTCGACGGATGTCCCTGAGTCGGCATTTATGTCAGCCCTTCGCCCTCTTCTCGATCACTCTCCGCCAGAGCCGTTTTTAAGGTGTCGAGCGACCGCAGGCGCCGCAGATCAGGGAAGATCCACGCCCAGAGTGCAATCACGAGGAGCGTACCGACACCTCCCAGCACCACGGCTGGGACGGTACCAAACCACTGCGCGGTCAATCCAGACTCGAACTGCCCCAGTTCGTTGGATGTACCGATAAAAACCATGTCCACAGCCATCACGCGCCCGCGCATTTCGTCGGGCGTGCGCAGCTGCACCAGCGTGGCGCGGATGATCACGCTGATCATGTCGGCCGCGCCGAGGCAGATCAGTGCAATCAGTGACAGAGCGAGGCTGCTCGAAACGCCAAAAAGAATGGTGCAGACGCCAAACCCGGCCACCGACCACAGCAACAACGGGCCCGCGCGCCCTCGGAGCGGCCAGTGCGCGAGCGCGACGGCCATCACAGCCGCGCCCACCCCCGGAGCGGTCCTCAACAGACCCAATCCCCACGGACCAGTGTGCAGAATTTCGCGCGCGTAAACGGGCAGCAGGGCGACGGCACCGCCCAGAAGTACCGCGAACAGATCAAGCGAGATCGCGCCCAGGATCAGCTTTTCACGCCAGATAAAGTGCAACCCGGCAAAAACCGTTTTTAACGTCATGGGCTCGTGACGGCGCGCTTGTGGCCGCGTTTTGATGCGGAACGCCGAAACCAATGCGCCTATGGCAGTAATCATCGCAACTGCATAAACTGCTGATGGTCCGCGAAATGCGGCGTACAGGACGCCGCCGAACAGAGGGCCCGATAATTGTCGCAGCCTGAAATGTGGTGGCATTCCAGGCGACGGCATTGGAGAAATGTTCTTCCGGAACCAGTTGCGGCAAAATCGAGCGGCTCGCGGTCCCGTTGAATGAGCGCACGACGCCCAGCAGAATCAGCACCAGATAAATTGGCAGCACGGCGTGCGTGCCGCGCACCGCCAGGACCAGCAGAAGGCCCGAGCAAACCGCATATCCCGCATAGCAAGTTCCGAGAACCTTGCGCCGATCAAAGCGGTCAGAGGCGTGACCGGAAACAAGAAATAGCAGAATACCCGGGAGAAATTGCGCCAACCCTACGAGTCCGAGGTCGAGGGCGCGCTTGGTGATGTCATAGACCTGCCATCCTACTGCGACTGCCTGCATCTCGACCGCGCTGACAATCAGGAAGCGCGCAATTTCGAATAGTACGAAGTCAGGATGCGTGAATGCTATGCGTCCAGCTCTGGAGTCTGCGGAGGGCGGCATCGATTTCGAATGTGGTCTTCTAATGTGTCATAGAACGATAGCACTTGCAGGATCGGCGGCACGCAGGCGCTAGAATCTATTTATGCCCGTGTTGTTGCGAAACGTCGCGTGGATCGCTTGTGTCATCTATTCGACGATTCCGGCATTCTGGCTGCTGATTCATCCGCAAGCAGATTTTTGGCGCTCCAGAAAACGGTCGCCTTATAGGATTCTGCTGCCAACATGGGTCGCAATGTGGGTGGCCATGGTAGGGTTCACTGCACCGTGGCACGGGGTAGCGTTCTATGAACGGCGCTGGACGTGGATTCCGGCGATCGGATTGTTCGGCGCGGGTTTGCTTCTCTACAAGCTGTCTCGCAACCACTTCACTCTGGCGCAATTGGGCGGACTACCTGAAGTGCTCCGCGGACAAAACCCGCAGCACCTCACCACTACCGGCGTTCGCGCTTACGTGCGCCATCCTGTCTATCTGGGCCATCTCTGCGAAATGCTGGCCTGGAGTATGGGCACGGGACTGGCGGTCTGCTGGGCGCTGACAGCATTCGCGACCGTCACCGGAGCAATCATGATCAAGATGGAAGACAGAGAACTGGAGAAAAGGTTCGGAGAACAATATCGGCAATATCGATCGACCGTTCCCGCGAGTACTGCCGAAAATAATAATGTGATTTCCCGGCGCGAGTCTTCACCGCTTCATCCCTCCGCGGCCGTTCTCGGTGCTCTCTGCGTTAAAGCTTTTGAATGTGGACTCCGCACGCGGACAAAGCAGTAGTTATAATCCGACTTGGCCGAAAGCTGAGAGCAAACAAATAAAAGCCAGCATGCGCTTCGAACTCTTTATCGCGACCCGTTACCTGCGCGCCAAGCGGCGACAGGCCTTTATCGGAATTATCACTGGCATCTCGATTGTCGGAGTGGCTGCGGGCGTGGCTTCGCTCATCGTTGCCCTGGCCATCAACAACGGCTTTCGCCAGGATCTGCAGGAGCGCCTGATCGGATCCACTTCACATATCAGCCTGCTGCGCGTGGCCGACGATGGCATCAAGAACTGGCCGGCGCTGCTGGAGCGTCTTTCCAAAGAGCCCCACGTAGTCGCTGCCGCTCCGGCAATCTTTGAGCAAGTGCTGATCTCGCGCGGACCTCGAGCCCGCGGCGCTGTGCTGAAAGGCATGATTCCTGCCGACGAGCGACGGGTTGGCGATCTGCTGAACACAATTAAAGAAGGTTCGGCGGCGGCTCTCGATGAGGCGCCTCCGGCAGTTGAGCAAAACTCTTCCCAACCTGCCCTGCGGGAAAATTCCGCAGACGGGGAAGCCACCGAATCAGACGAATCTCCCGATTCTCTCGAAGGCGTGCACGCCCGCGTTGCCGCCATGCCGCCGATCATTCTCGGCAAAGATATGGCCGACAATCTGGGCGCGACCGTTGGTTCGGTGGTGCTGGTGACGAGTCCGCAAGGTGAGCTCACTCCCTTTGGGATGGTGCCGAAATACAGCCGCTTCCGTGTGGTTGGAATTTTCAACTCCGGATTCTACGATTACGATTCCTCATGGGCCTTTACGCGCCTTTCCGACGCCCAACGCCTGTTCGGTCTCGGCGATCTCATCTCAGTCATCGAGTTCAAGATCGACGACATCTACAAAGCCGATGAAGTTTCTCGCGAACTCGAAGACGCCGCGGGCAAGGGCTTCATGACCACGAACTGGATGGAGCAAAATCAGGCATTGTTTCACGCGCTGCGCCTGGAACGGCTGGTCACCTTCATCACCATCGGCTTGATCGTCTTCGTGGCCGCGTTGAACATTCTGATCTCTCTGATCATGATGGTCATGGAAAAAACCAAAGACATCGCGGTGCTGATGTCGATGGGCACGCGCAAGGCGCAGGTGCGAAATATTTTTATTGCTCAAGGAGTGCTGATCGGCGTCATCGGCACTGCCATCGGGCTGCTGCTTGGTTATGCCATCTCCTATGCCGGAGGCCACTACCACATTATTTCTCTGTCGCCGGAAGTCTATTCCATCGACTACGTTCCCTTCGCACCGCGGCCCATGGATGGCATGCTGGTTGCTGTGGTTGCGATCGGAGTTTCATTTATCGCCACGCTTTATCCTTCGTGGTCCGCTGGGAGAACCCTCCCTGCCGAAGCGTTGCGGTACGAGTAGTGAGTTGTTATTAAGAGACAATGTCATTCTGAGCGAAGCGGGAGCATAAGCGAGCGCCAGTCGAAGAATCCCTATTAGTTTGTATCACCGCCGCTGCTGGTCATTTTGACACGGAACTTTCCTGTGTCCTTCGCCGTACAATTAATTGGAAGAGAAAGAAGGAGGTTGCCACATGTTCACTTTCCTCCTGTGGTGCCTGCTGTTTGTGTTTTGCTGGCCGTTGGCGATTCTGGCGCTGGTGGCTTATCCGTTTGTGTGGCTGTTGCTTCTGCCATTCCGCATCGTGGGAATTGCGATTCATGGGGTTCTCGAAGTCGTCTTCCTTGCGATTACGCTGCCGTTCCGGTTGCTAGCGGCGCCGTTCAGAATCTAGACAGCGGGATGATCTGCGCCTGACTGCGCATCGGGGCGCTAACTTTCCATCACTTTCAAATCCTCACTGACCAGCAACCGGCCCCTGTCGCGCGTTGCACATCCTCCGCCGTCAAACCAGGAGCCACTTCCTCCAGCACTAATCCGCGATCTTGTCACGCGAATGTAAGCCATCTCGGTCACAATTGTATCCACGACTCTTACCCCGGTAAGCGGCAAAGTGCATCTCTTCAAAATTTTCGGCGCACCTTCGCGCGTGGTGTGCTCCATTGCCACGACGACGCGGCGCGCACCGGCGACCAGATCCATAGCTCCGCCCATGCCTTTCACCATTTTCCCCGGGATCATCCAATTCGCCAGATTACCCTCCTCATCGACTTCCATCGCGCCCAGCACGCTCAAGTCAATGTGCCCACCGCGGATCATGGCGAACGAATCTGCGCTCGAAAAATAGGACGTTCCCGCCATCTCGCTGACGGTCTCTTTGCCTGCGTTAATTAAGTCGCAGTCTTCCTCACCCTCCGCCGGATACGGCCCGATGCCCAGCATCCCATTCTCGGATTGAAGAATCACTTCCATCCCTGGCGGAACATGATTTGCAATCAACGTAGGCATGCCGATTCCCAGGTTCACATAGAACCCATCCCGCAATTCACGGGCAATGCGATTCACAATCCGCTCGCGCTTCTCAACGTCTTTTCCAGGCTTATTCATTGTCGTTGCGATCTCTAAATTTTGTCATCCTGAGCGCAGGTTGAGCTTCGCGAACGCGAAGCACAACCGCAGTCGAAGGATCTCTTGCACCTATAACACTGACGTGAGATTTTCTAGGGCTCTCTTCGGCTCCTAAATCAGCATCACTGAGTAGCCTTTTTACTCAGCGTCCGCTTCTCGATTCTCTTCTCGTACTGCTCTCCCTGAAAAATCCGCTGCACGTAAACCGAAGGCGTATGGATTGAGTCTGCGTCTAATTCACCGACCTCGACTAACTGCTCAACTTCAGCAATCGTCACCTTGGCAGCGGTAGCCATCATGGGATTGAAATTCCGCGCTGTCTTGCGGTAAACCAGATTGCCCATGCGATCGCCCTTCCAGGCTTTCACAAACGCGAAGTCCGCGTGCAGAGCCCGCTCCATCACGTACATCCGCCCATCGAACTCACGCGTTTCTTTTCCTTCTGCGACTATCGTGCCGACCCCGGTAGGAGTGAAGAACGCTGGAATGCCCGCGCCAGCCGCGCGAATGCGCTCGGAAAAGGTCCCCTGCGGCACCAGGTCGAGCTGGATTTTACCGGACAGCACCATTGACTCCAGAAGCTTGTTCTCGCCCACGTAGGTGCCAACGTGCCGACGAATCTGGCCCGCGGCCAGCAGCAAACCGACGCCGAGGCCGTCTACTCCAGCATTGTTGCTCATAGTGGTGAGGTTTTTCGATCCTTTCCGCACCAGTGCGCGAATCAGGTTTTCCGGAATCCCGCATAGCCCAAATCCACCCAGCATAATGCTCGAGCCATCGCCCACATCGTGAATCGCTTCGTCTGCGCCGGCCACGACTTTATTCATATCGTCCGAATTCTAAATGAAAGGCACCGCCGAGACACAGAGAGCTCATATTTCTGATTGTCTGATTGCTGATTGCTGATTGAAAATCACTCTCAGCCGGTTCCTAATCAACAATCATCAATCAGTAATCATCAATTTCTTGCTTCTAGCTTCTTCCGCGACTCTTCTTCAATTCATGCGCTTGTTCAAATTCTTCGGCGAGTTGGCGAGTCGCAAGATTCTCGCGAATATGCGCCAGCCTTTGTTCCACTTTGAACAAAGCATCCGCGAGGTTGTTTTGGTTGCTGATGGCGATGTCGCGCCACATCGAATAGGGACTCGCAGAAATTCGCGTCATTTCCTTCAAGGCGCGTCCACCCGCGGGAAGCAATCTCGCCTCGTCGCCAAACTCTTCTACTAGAGCCGCGGCCAGCGCGGTCGAAATCATCTGTGGCAGGTGGCTGATCCAGGCGCAGAGCCGGTCGTGTTCCTCCGCCGGCAGCATCGCGATGCGCGCGCCAATCTGGTCGATCCATCCGGCAAACTCGGCAAACAAGCCGGCGTGCAGATTTTGTCCGGGCAGCGGCGTCAGAAACCAAACCGCGTTCTGAAACAAATCAGCATCGGCGTACTCGACACCACTATTTTCTTTGCCGGCCATGGGATGCCCGGCCAGAAACCGTTGCCCGGCATTTTTTCCAAACACATTCAGCGCTTGTTGAACTACCACCGCCTTCGTGCTTCCCACGTCTGTGAGCAGGGTGCTGGCGGGCAATGCGGGGCCCAATCGTCCGATCAAATCCACAATCGCCAGAACGGGTGTTGCCAGCACTACTAACTGGCTGCCGCGCACCGCATCGGAGGGTTCGCAGAATCCGTTGTCGATCACGCCGCACATCTTGGCGCGCTTCAGCGCAGATTCGCGATCGCAGCCTACGATCCGCCCGAGAAATCGCCTCTTCCGCAGCGCCAGCGCAAATGAGCCGCCAATCAAGCCCGTGCCGATGATCGTGATTTGACGAATTGGCATCAGATTTGACCCCGCAGACCAGAGGCGCCGGGCGGGAATTGTTGATTGCTGACTTCTGATTGTTGATTCAGAAGGCATCAACGCAAATAATTTTAATCAGCAATCAACAATCAGAAATCAACAATTGCTGTCTCTCTTTCCTTCACCATCTAGGAAATTTTTCTTCCCACCGCCGGCGCAATCATCCGCAACTCATCCATCAAGTCGGCAAACTGCTCAGGAAACAGCGATTGCGCTCCGTCGGACCACGCTTTATTAGGATCGCAATGCACTTCAATCAGCAAGGCGTCGGCCCCGGCTGCCACTGAAGCCCGCGCCATGGGCGCGACTTTATCGCGGCGCCCCGTGCCATGCGATGGATCTGCCGTCATCGGTAGATGCGAGAGCTTATGAATAATCGGAATTGCCGAAATATCCATCGTGTTGCGCGTGTACGTTTCGAATGTGCGAATGCCACGCTCGCACAGGATGACATCGTAATTCCCTCCCGCCATGATGTATTCCGCCGAGAGCAGCAGTTCTTCCAATGTCGCCGCGATTCCGCGCTTCAGCAGCACCGGCTTGCGAACTTTGCCCAGCTCGCGCAGCAGATTAAAGTTCTGCATGTTGCGGGCTCCAACTTGCAGAATATCAACATAGGGAAGCATCATCGGAATCTGTGAGATTTCCATCACCTCGCTGATCACGAGCAGCTTGAATTTTTCCCCGGCTTCCTGCATTAACTTCAGCGCATCTTCCCCGTGGCCCTGAAACGAATAAGGAGAACTCCGCGGCTTGAACGCCCCGCCGCGCAACACTTTTGCTCCAGCCTTCGAGACTGCTTCGGCGGTTGCAAACAGCTGTTCCCGCGATTCCACTGAACAAGGCCCAGCCATCACGACTACTTCGTTTCCGCCAATGTCGATTCCATTTGCCAGCTTGACGATCGTTCCTTCCGGACGAAAACTTTTCCCAGCCAGCTTATAGGGAGAACTGATGCGATGGACTTCCTGCACTCCAGGTAGCAATTCGAGATTGCGAATATCGAAATCGATTCCCGCTCCAACCGCGCCCAGCACGGTCTGCCGCGCTCCGGTAGAGCGGTGCACTTCGAATCCAATCTTCACCAGGTGTTCGATCACCTGCTGAATCTGGGTCTCATCGGCTATTTCCTGCATCGCCACAATCATAGAAATACTCTGCTGCGGGTAGGTTCTATCTGCCCCTACTGCCTGTCGTTCCGTGTGAAGCGCGCAATCCTGATTTCATTTCCACACCAGCGAACCCTACGGGAAACAACCGGCTCAATCGTTCACTTCCGAATCCAGCTCGGTTTCGGCTTTCGTGTTTTCCACCTTCGCTCCGATGCCTTCCTTCTGAATATTCCTCATCACATCCATAATCCGCTCATAAATTCGCACCAGATCGCGCCCCGGCAGCGGACCCGGATTCATCCCCTGCACATTCTCGAATACGACTCGCTCGCGCTCGGGCTCGTAGACCGGTAAATTCGTGTCTCTTTTCAACCGCCCAATCTCGACCGCCGCCCGGGCGCGTTCGCTCAGCAGTTCCACCAGTCGCTGGTCAAGCTCATCAATTTTCTTTCGCCAATCTGCGATTTCCATGAAAGCCAACGTGTTGCACTTTGCTCATCTACAGAATTTGATCTTTAAACTAAAGGCTGGCAGCAGGTTGCTGTAAGCTTCGCCACGAATTCGCCAACCGCCTCCGCTTCACGGCCCCGATTGCGCTCAATCGTCTCAACAACAGCGCTCCCTACAACCACTGCATCGGCAAACGCACCCACTTCGGCAAATTGCCCGGCGTTTGAAATTCCAAAACCTACGGCCACTGGCAGCTTGGTCAAAAGTCGCAGGCGCCGCACCAGCTTTTCGGCGTCCGCCGCCAATTGATGACGGGCTCCGGTCACCCCAGTGCGTGAGACGGCATACACGAATCCGCGGGAAGCTTGCGCAATTCGCCGCAGGCGCTCATCCGGACTTGTGGGCGCCGCCAGGAATATCGGCGCCAGATCATACGTACGCATGGCTCGAAGATACTCACCCGCTTCTTCCACCGGCAAATCGGTTACCAGCACTCCGTCTACTCCCGCATGCCGCGCCACCTTGCAAAACTTCTCTATCCCCATCCGCAGGATGGGATTCAAGTATGAAAACACGACGATACCCGCGGATTGCGCCTGCTGCCGCACCTCCGCAGCCAGGGTCAACACCTGCGACAATGTCGTACCGCGCTTCAAAGCGCGCTCGCTGGCGCGCTGAATCACCGGACCATCCGCCACCGGATCACTGAATGGCACGCCGAGTTCGATCACATCCGCCCCCGCCTCTATCGCACTCAGCACGATGGCACGCGTCGTCGCGAGATCCGGATCGCCGCACGTGACATATACAACCAGGGCCGGCTTTTTGTAAAAAGATAAAGGCATGAAGAGAAATTGTTGATTTATGATTGCTGATTGAAAACCTCATGACTTTACTGCTGCGCCTCGCAATCAACAATCACAAATCATCAACCATCAATCGAGTTTTAAGCTTTCCCGCATAATCCCAATATCTTTATCGCCGCGTCCGGAAACATTCACAATCACCACGTCCGATTTTTTCATGCCCGGCGCACGCTTCACGACTTCTGCAATGGCATGCGCAGACTCAAGGGCGGGAATGATACCCTCGGTCCGCGCCAGCAAAATGGTCGCTTCCAGCGCTTCCGCGTCCGATGCTGGAACGTACTCCGCCCTCCCCGCGTCACGCAACGCTGCATGCTCTGGCCCAATCGAAGGGTAATCCAGGCCGGCGGAAACTGAGTGAGTATTCGCAATCTGCCCCGCCGCATCCTGTAACACATAAGAATAGGTGCCTTGCAGAACTCCCGGAGATCCTCCGCAGAAGCGCGCCGCGTGTTCGCCGAGCGCTGGGCCGCGGCCGCCTGCCTCCACGCCAATCAGGCGAACTTTTTCATCTTTTATAAAGTCGAAGAAAATTCCGATCGCGTTCGATCCTCCACCCACGCAGGCAATGATCGCAGCCGGTAATTTCCCTTCCGCCTTCAGAACCTGCGCCCGCGCCTCGCGCCCAATCACGCGATGGAAATCGCGCACCATGGTGGGATACGGATGTGCGCCCAGAACGCTGCCTAATAAATAATGTGTGGTCCGCACATTCGTGACCCAGTCGCGCATGGCCTCATTGATGGCATCTTTGAGTGTCCGCGATCCCGACTCCACTCCACGCACTTCGGCACCCAGCAGCCGCATGCGGAACACGTTCAATTCCTGCCGCCGCATGTCTTCGGTACCCATATAGACGACGCACTCAAAGCCCAGCAAGGCACACACTGTCGCCGTGGCTACGCCGTGCTGTCCCGCGCCGGTCTCCGCAATCACGCGCCGCTTGCCCATGCGCTGCACCAGCAGCGCCTGTCCCAGGCAGTTGTTGATCTTGTGCGCTCCGGTGTGGAGCAGATCTTCGCGCTTTAAATAAATTTTAGCCCCGCCCAACTTCTCCGTAAGGCGTTGCGCAAACGTTAGGGGCGTAGGACGACCGGCGTAGGTCCGAAGCAAATCTTCCAGCCGTTTCTTGAATTTCGGATCTCGTTTCGCCTTTTCATACTCGCGCTCCAGTTCTTCCAGAGCGGCCATCAAGGTTTCCGGAACATAGCGCCCACCGTAGACACCAAAGCGACCGGGTTGGTTCGTAACAGCAGAAACGCCCGGCGTGCCCCGTCCTTTTCGCGTTCTTTCCGGGAGGGCGGGGCCTTTGACGTTCGTAGCTCGTGGAAAAGTCGCCATTTTTAACTCGCCTTACGATCCGCGTTTCGCACCGCCTTTACAAAGGCTCGCACCTTCTCCGGATCTTTTTTCCCCGGCGTGGCTTCGACTCCAGAAACCACGTCGACTCCCCAAGGCTTCAGAATCCGAATCGCTTCGATAACATTCTCTGGCGTTAGGCCACCCGCTGCGATGACTGGCATAGTTGATCCCAATCCTTGAACCATGCCGCTGCAGTCCTCCCAGTCAAATGCAGCTCCCGTGCCCCCCGGACTATCTCCCGACCCTGAATCAATCAATATTGCATATATGCGTCTCTTCGCTTCATCGCTGATGCAGACTCCGCCTTCGATTAGTCTCGTTTCTCCCACAGCAATGATCAGCTTGCGTCGCATTTCTTGAATTATTGCGGTCCAACCCTCCGAACCAGATTTACCTTTCGCATGGTAAAACTGGACTCCCGTCAAATTAGCTCGCGCCGCGATAGCGTTAACTCTATTTGTCGTCTGCCCCACAAAAACCCCAATCTTTTCCACGCCCTCCGGCAACTTCTCCACTATCTCGCGCGCTGCCTCGACACTAATATTTCTCGGGCTTTTCTCATAAAACACAAAACCGAGAGCATCCGCTCCCGCGTCGACCGCGGTAAGCGCGTCTTCCAAATTCGTCATTCCACAAATTTTTACCCAAGTCATGAAAAAAGTTGTCCAAAAATTGTCACTAGCCCGATTCTCAGTTTTTTAAACGCGAGTCGGGCATCCCGCTATCAACTCCCGGAGCGCTACTCCAGGCCGCTCGGCTCGCATCAGGGATTCTCCGATTAAAAAAGCCTGATACCCGGCGTCGCGCAGCCGCGCAATATCTTCTCCCGAGCGAATCCCGCTCTCCGCGACGTGCACTACATTTTTCGGAAGCCGGTTCGCCAGCCGAAATGCTGTTTCTATATCCACCTTGAAGGTTCTAAGATCGCGCGTATTCACACCAATCAAATCGCATCCCGCATGCAAAGCACGCTGCAACTCCTCCTCATCGTGTACCTCGCACAAAACATCCAGCTCGTGCGAGCGCGCGGCGCCCGCCAATTCTTTCAACTCTGTCTGCGACAACGCCGCCACAATCAGCAATACCGCATCCGCCGAATTCGCCCGGGCCTCGAGTAACTGAAATTCATCCACAATGAAATCCTTGCGCAGGCACGGAGCCTTGACTGCCGCAGAAGCGTTCCGCAGATTTTCCAAGGAACCTTGAAAAAATTCCTCATCTGTCAGGACTGAGAGTGCAGCCGCACCCGCTGCTTCCAATTCCTTCGCCAGTTCGGCGGCGCAAAAGTCGGCCCGAATCAATGCCTTCGATGGCGATGCCTTCTTCAATTCCGCGATCACGGCTATGCCAGATCGGCTTTTTTCGTCGAGTGTCCGCCGAAAACCTCGCGGTACATGCCGATCCGCCAGATCTTCCAATCTTCTAATATCCGCCATGGCCTTCGCGTCAGACACCTTCCGCCGCGTGGTCTCAATGATCTGATCAAGAAATACCGTCATACGAGGTTCCGTAATTATAGAGGACAGTGGCTTCACGCACTTCCCTCGGCCAAAACTCGATACAAAACAAAACCTCCGCTGCCCTTGCGGACAGCGGAGGCCAAGGTTCGTACCACTCCAGTCTATTTCACTGTGGTGGTAGCCGCAGGTTTGAAGAAATCGGCGAACGCTTGTCCGTTCGGCGTTCCCATCCCGGTTACGTTGTCCCAGCCGACTTTGGTTTTCAATGCAGTCGGACTGGTGCACGGCGTTCCGTCAAAATCACTGGCGGGTAGAGCCGAGCAATCCATGCCGAATGAGATCACCAACGCCGTCTCTTCGATGGAAGGATAATCCCACAGCGCGCTGACGAAGCTTCCGGGCGTTGCAGGGGTTAGTCCGCCCAACACCTGGGCTGGAGTGTACTTGTTGGTCCCGGTGGACTCAACAATCGAAGCCTTTACGTTGTGCGCCGAACTTACCGGAACGACATCAGTAATTGTTCCCTTCGGCATCGTGTAGAGATACTGAGCAGCCTGGCCAAGCGGCGCGCCTGCTTCCTGGTTAGCGATTGCCCAGAGCCCGGCAAACATTGGGCAGGCTACACTGGTGCCTCCCCAGACCTGCCAAACCTGCTCTGGAACCTGGCCCGGAACACTGATTGCAATCACCACCCCGGTGTAAGGATCTGCCAGCCAGGCGATATCGGGAACCTGCCGATACTTTCCAGCCAGATTTTTCTGGAACGAAGGCTTGGGGAAGCCTGCCAAACAATCTCCGCTGCTATCCTGCACAGCGCAATTGCTTGGGCCTCCGCCAGCCCCGGCGTAGAAACCGAAATCTTCCGGCGGATCGGGTACAAATCCCGCTTCGGCCAGCAGCACTTGGTTATTGCCCCAGCCAGATTGCCATGCGATCGAGTTATCCGCATTCAGTGCCAGACTTACTCCGCCTACCGCCGTTGCCCACGGCGAATCCGCCGGAGCATTTACGGTCGCCGGAAGTCCGAATGCGGTGTAGTCGCCGTCGTCTCCGGATGAGAAGTTGGTCGAGATTCCCGATACCGCCGCGATTTCGGAAATCAGGTTTTCGGTATCGAGTTCAGAAGCGGGCGTGAGCGACTCCACGGAACCGTAGCTACCCGAGACGGAGTTGCCCAGCCCATAGTTTACCGCGTAGAACTCGGCCTCATTTACATCCTGGAAGCTCGCTGAGGGCGGAACTACAAGGTCGATGTTGGCGCCGGGAGCGATCGCATGCGCCCATTCCACATCGATATTGATTTCCGTCTGATCCGCAGCAATGCAAAGGCTCTGGGTCGGAGTGTAAATGATGTTGAAGTTGGAGGGCCCGAGCAGCGGCAATCCAAACATCGCGGAAAATGCGTTGGCATCAGACTGAATCGTCGAGGAACCGCACCAGTCGAGTATGACGATGGTCTGGCCCGTACCCGTATATCCTTCCGCGTACAAACCGGTTAGATTGTAGGCGGTCTGAATTGGCTGGGGCGTGTAGCCGCAACCGGCGCTGGTCAAGCTCTGCAGGTTGAGGTGATTGCCAGTGTAGGTTCCCACGGGCAGCTGGCCGTCGTTGTTGGTGGAAAATGTTTGAGAAACCACGCTGTCGAAGCAGTCCGAGGAATAAAAGCTTGAATCGGACGGCGAAGCGGCCGCTTTGGTGAGCTGGGACTTGCCAGCGGGAAGATTCGCTCCGCGCTGCATGGCGGGATGCTCATACTCACCAGAGTCCAGTCCTGAAACCGTTCTGACCAGGGGGCCAGCAACTCCATCCACGTAGGGGTCGCTCGCGTTGGCACGGATCACTTTGTTTCCGACCTGATAATTGTTGAGCTGCACGTGAAAAGCTTTTTCCACGTCTCCCACGGTACCCTGTGCGCGCACAAAAAAATTGTTTTCGCCGACCTTAACCACTTTGAGGCTGTGGGATTCAAAGAAACTTTGCACCGTTTTCGCTTCTGCGGCCGTCGGCGCAAAGCGCGCAGCGATTTGCGAACGAGTTAAAAAGTGGCGGTAGTTGGGAGAGTTGCCATTGTAGAGATCCTGCGCCGTGGCATCCATCTCGGCGCGGTTGTGCGGGTTCAGCCAGATGCTTACTTCGATGGTTTTCGAGGGATCTTCCGTCCCCAGGTTTTTAGCGGTCTTCACATAGCCGGGTGTGTTATGCGTAATGAACTGTCCGTCGGCCGCAGCGGCCGGCAGAACTGCGTACATCGTTAGGGTCAGCACAACAACACTCAGCCCGATCGTCTTCATTCGGTTGGAGTGGGCTGAGGGGTAAGACTTCGATTGCTCCTGCATTGTTCCTCCTGGACTTTGCCTTGCAGAACCTGGCGAGCCGGTCTAGGCCATCCGAGATGGCCCGAACGCTAACCACCCGTTTGGAAGTGGCATTTTGAATTACAATTTTGCTGCCGGAATCCAGTGTCGTCGCGCGAGTCCGACGATTCTGGACCCTTCCCCAAAGGTCACGACATCCTAATGGCTGCGCCGCAGAAAGACAATGAGTCCGAAGACTCTTTTTTCAGTTCTTAGCTGCGCAAAATTTTGCACCTGGATTTTTCCGTACTTTTTCTACTGGCAGATGCTCTCGATCTGCTTGTAGGGCTTCTCGGCGTGCTCCGGGTACTTGAGCCCTTTTACCTGCATCATCTGGTCGAGGAGCGTGCCGGCATCGTGCAAGCCGACATCCGGATCGGTGTCATAGGCTGGATCGCTCTCCGCCTCTTCGAGCGTTACCAGCTTGAATCCCTTCTTCTTGAGTAGATCCAGCGCGTCCGGCAGGATGGTGCTGCTATAGGCGCCCAGATGCATGAGCAGCACGTAGTTGATATCGCGACCATAAATCAGTTTCGCCTGCTCCCGGCCAAGGTCGAGGAATTCGGAGGCCGTGCTTAAATAACTCGAGTGCATCCACTCGATCGATTGCTGATCGCCTTTCGCCACGCATCGTGCGTAGGCGGTGTTCCATAAATAATCTTCCCAGTCGAGAGTGACCTGCGCGATCCTGTAACCGTGCGCCTTCAAGTACGCCCTTATTGCACGGCGTTTTTCCACCGTGTCGCCTTCATGCAAATACGGATAGCGAAACCAATGCCACACATCCTTCGAGTTTCCGCTTAGCAACTCGAGGACCGGTTCGTTCTCGTCGATCTCGCGCTCGAAGGCCTCCGGCGGATTTTGTTCGAGATCCATGTGCGAGTAAGTATGGTTTCCAAACGGTTCAGCCGCTGCCCACACCTTCAGAGCCTCCGCGCCATCTTCGTTTCCCTCCAACTTTTTCCCGTTGATAAACCCATACACCGGAGGCACGTGCCGCTTCTTCAGAATTTCCAGAACATTCTTCGTAGTCTCGACCCGCGTCACTCCGGGAGGTAGTGATCCGTTCAGCGGCAGATCGTCGAGCGTGATGGCCAGCTTTTGAGCCGTTGCGCGTCCGCTAAAAGCCGCAACCAGGACGAACGCAAAGAACACGAGAGAAAATGCGCACAGAGACTGAGAGCAAAGAACGCTGTGGGTTTTTTTCATGCCAAGAGTGTACTTCAGCTTTCAAGGAACAGTGATTTAACGAAGGGATAACGATTTAAGGAAGAAGGACGGCGGCTCCGTCGATGGCATCCTTCTTGACGGCAGCGAGGGCTTGGTTAGCTTGTTCGAGGGGGAAAACACTGACCTTTGGCTGGAGCTTAATGTCGGCCGCGATCTTTAGAAAATCGCGAGCGTCCTCGCGAGTCATATTGGCAACGCTGCGAATCTGGCGCTCGCCCCACAGCAGGTGGTCGTAATCAAACTGTGGAATTCGATCCAGATGAATCGCGTTGATGGCGACAATGCCACCTTTGCGCAAGCTGGCCAGTGCGGCAATCACCACGTCACCGCTGGGCGCAAAGGTTATTGCGCGGTCGAGTTCAACGGGAGGCTTGTCAGTTTCCTGGCCCACCCACTTCGCGCCTAATGAGGCAGCCAGGTTGCGATGCGAAGCGCCGCGTGTCGAAACATAGACATCGCAGTTCCACGAACGGAGAACTGCGATCGCCAGATGCGCGGATGCGCCGAATCCGAATAGTCCCACCCGGTCGCCCGGTTCGACGCCAGCCACGCGCAGGCTGCGGAAGCCGATGATCCCCGCGCACAAGAGAGGCGCGGCGTGCAGGTCGTCAAGTTCAGGAGGAAGCTTAAACACAAAATCGTTCCGCGCCGTGGCATACTCGGCATAGCCGCCATCAACGGTATATCCAGTAAAGACGGGCGAGTCGCATAGATTTTCCATGCCGCGGCGACAGTAAGGACAATTTCCATCAATGCCGCCAATCCACGATACGCCGACGCGCGTGCCCAGCGGCAACTCCGCAGTAGCTCCCTCGACGATATCCCCGACAATTTGATGTCCTGGGATGAGTGGACTCTTCCGTTGCGGCAGCTCTCCCTCGACAATATGCAGATCGGTTCGGCACACGCCGCAGGCGCGAACCCGAAGAAGCACATGACCTGCTGCCAGCTGAGGCTTGGCAGTCTCTTCGATCTGAAGAGGTTGTTTCACGGTCTTGAGGATGGCGGCTTTCAAGCTTGGCTGAGTAGTGTGCGAAGCATCGCAACACTTACAGGATACTGTAAGTTTTTTGCGATTCTCAATACAGCTTCCGTTGTATGGCTACGCGGAAGATTGGATAAGCAGAAGAAGCAAACTCACGCAAGGAACTTCGCGGGCTCACTAATCGCCTCGGCCAGATCATTGAGAAACATCGCAGCACGGGCGCCATCGGCAGCACGATGATCGCAGGAGAGCGTTAACGTGATCATGGGACGAACCGCAGGCTTGCCTTCGATCGCGACAACTCTGTCGACGATGCTTCCGACGGCGAGAATAGCCGCTTGCGGCGGCGTAATAATGGCGCTGAACTGATCGACGTGATACATGCCGAGATTACTGATGGTGAATGTCGCGTCCGCGATGTCGGCCGGGCGCAGCTTCCCGGCCCGAGCGCGTTCGGCAACGGCGCGGCGTTGGCTGGCGATTTCCGCGAGGTTCGCAATGTGAGCGTTGGGGATTACAGCCGCGACTACGCCGTCGTTCACCGCAATCGCCACGCCCATGTTTACGTGATCGTGAAGTCGAATGCCCTCCGCAGTCCAGCTGGAATTCAGTCGCGGGTGCTTGAGCAGCACTCGCGAGACAAGCGCTACCAGCAGATCGGTAAGAGTGATACGAATCTGCTGTGCACGCTGTTCGGTCCCGGCGACCAGTTTCTCGCGATATTCGGTCAGCGCGCCGGCACCGATTTCACGAACAACAAAAAAGTGCGGGACGCTGGTCCAGCTCTGCGTAGTACGTTCGGCCATTAATCGACCGAGAGTGCTCGGAACTTCAATGCTGAAAGATCTGCTGCCGGATGTGCCAGCGGCAGTCGCCGCGATCGACGCGGCCGCATGTGCTTCTATATCCGAAGCTAGAATTTCACCGCCCGGTCCTGAACCGCGCACGGTCGTAACGTCGACTCCCAACTCTTTCGCGAGCCGCCTGGCCTTCGGAGAAATTCTTGCGCTCTGAGCGACGGAAGGTCCGGCAGGATGCGCTGCCTGCGACGTCACGTGTGATTCCGTCTTTCCCTGTGAACCCGCCCGCGCGGTAGGCGCAGCCGCTCCGGCGGAATTCTCTGTAGGAACCTTTTCGCCGGGGGCAACGATCCAGGCAATCGTCCGACCCACAGGAATATCGGTGCCGATCGAACCTGTAACTCCGGCAAGAATGCCATCTGCGGGCGCTTCCACTTCCATGACCGCTTTATCGGTTTCGATTTCGAGAAGCGGCTCACCCTTAGTGACGCGGTCGCCTTCCTGTTTCCGCCAGGCAATGAGCTTGCCGGTTTCCTGCGCCATCTCGAGAGCGGGCATAACTACGCTGAAGGCCATAGTGTTTTATCCGAGGAGGGCTGCCGCTATGACCTTCACTCCGAAACTCCTACCCGCTCAGTTTTCGCGCTGGCCTCGATCATGTCGAGCACACGCGCGCTCGGCGGGGCCTCTGTCTCTCGCGTGGTGGGTAATGGTCCGTTGACGGTGAAATAGTGTGCGCCCGCCACCAACAGCTCTTCGGCGGGGAAGCGTGTGATTACTTCGTGTCCCGTAGGAGTGACTACAATTTCCTCTTCAATGCGCGCCGCGCTCCAGCCGTCGGTCGAAGGCCAGAAAGTTTCGAGCGCAAATACCATGCCGGGCTCAAGTGTCTGCGGATGATCGAGCGAAACCAGACGCGAAATTACAGGCTTCTCCCAAATGGCAAGTCCTATGCCGTGGCCATATTGCAAGGCGAAGGCGGCTTCTTCATTGGGGAAACCGAAATCCTGCGCCTTGGGCCACACCGCCGCAATTTCCGCGGTGTTGCGTCCAGGACGAATCAGTTCGATGGCAGCATCGAGATAATCGCGGCAGCGTTTATAGGCGTCGACCATGGCGTGCGAGCCGTAGCCGACAGTGAAACAGCGGTAATAGCAGGTGCGGTATCCCATGTAGGAATGCAGAATGTCGTAATAAACGGGATCGCCCGGGCGCAGTATGCGGTCGGAAAACACATGTGGATGTGGATTGCAGCGCTCGCCGGAAATTGCGTTCACCGCTTCCACGTATTCTGAACCGAGATCGTAGAGAACCTTGCTCACCAAGCCAACCGCTTCGTTCTCGCGCATACCCGGTTTCATCGCACGATAGAGTTCGTCATAGGCTGCGTCCACCATCATTGCTGAAGTGTTGAGCAGCGAAATTTCATCTTGCGTCTTAATGACGCGGGCGTTGGACATGAGTTCCTGGCCATCGACCACCGTGATGCCTTCGCGTTGCAGCGCAAAAAGTACGGGAAGCTCGATGATGTCGATGCCGACCGGCTCTTTGTGCAGACCGCGCATTTCAAGCTCGATGCGAATTTTCTTGGCGACATCTTCGGCGCGTCCATGCTCTGGCGACATGGTGCCGCGCAACATGGAAATACCGGGGCGCGAACGCTCGCCGAGCCAGGGGCAATTCAATTCATGATGCTTGGCGGCGGATCCGAAATCCCAAAGAATCGGCTCGTCATTCTGCGGCAAAAGTGTGAAGCGGTTCGCCTTGTCCTGCGCCCACGTGCCGATGTGCGTTGAAGTCAGGTAGCGCACGTTATTCATGTCGAAACACAGCAATGCGCCCATCTGCGACTTTTTCAGCAAATCTTTAGCGCGTTGTAAACGTTCGCGACGGAGGCGATCGAAATCGATGCGTTGCTCCCAATCGACCGCCATGGTTCCATGAGTTTTTAATGCCATAAAACACCTCGATCAACCCCTATGGTCTCGAAGGTACACGAAGAAAATCGAAGTCTTGCTTCGTGTAACTTCGCGCCCTTGGTGGTTCATTTGCTTTTGCCGCAAAGCTCTCGTGCGGCATCGAATACCGTTTGCTCGGTCGGCACCGTCGCATCTTCGAGCGGCGGAGAAAACGGGATCGGCACATGCATCGCTCCCATACGCTTCACCGGGGCGTCCAAATCGTAGAAGGCGCCTTCGGCGATCACGGCTGCGAGTTCTGCCGTGACACCGTAGCGTCCATACCCTTCATCGAGGACGATGACGCGCGAAGTCTTCTTCGCCGAGTCGATCAAAGTTTTTTCATCGAGCGGCCAAGTAGTTCGCGGATCGACCACCTCCGCGCTGATCCCTTCTTTTTCCAGCATGATGGCAGCGCCCAGAGCCACCTGCACCATGCTGCTGGTCGCGACAAGAGTAATATCATCTCCGGCGCGTTTGACGTCGGCCACGCCGAGCGGGATGGTGTAATCCTCCTCCGGAACCGGACCCTTCAGTTTGTACATCATTTTGTCTTCAAAGAAGACTACGGGATTTTCGTCTCGAATGGCCGCCTTCAGCAAGCCTTTGGCGTCATACGGCGTTGAAGGCAAAACTACTTTCAGACCAGGCACATGGCTGAACCAGGCGTGCAGCGACTGCGAATGCTGCGCAGCCGAGCGCCGGGTTGCGCCCAGCGTGGTGCGCATCACCATCGGAACTTTCCAATGCCCGCCTGACATGTAATAAGCCTTCGCCGCCTGGTTCACCATCTGGTCCATGGTCAGCGTAATAAAATCGCCAAACATAATGTCGACGACAGGGCGGAGCCCGGTCATGGCTGCGCCGACCGCAACCCCTGTGAAGCCAGCCTCTGAGATTGGAGTATCGACCACGCGCTTCGCGCCGAATTCCTCCACCAATCCAGAAAGTACTTTAAATGGCGTGCCGGCCTCAGCGACATCCTCGCCGATGATGCACACGCGCGCGTCGCGGCGCATTTCTTCGGCCAGAGCTTCTCGCACGGCCTGTGCAAATGTCAGTTCGCGCTCAGGCATAAACGTGCTTCTCCACTTCGTCGACATTCGGGTAGGGTGCGGCAATGGCAAACTTCACGGCATCTTCCATGATGGCGCGAACTTCCGAGGTGATCCGGTCCAGAGCGGCTGAGTCAGCGTATCCTTCGGCGATCAGCCACGTGCCTAATACGAGAATTGGATCTCGATCCGTCTTCCAGAGATGCTCCTCTTGCTTCGAGCGATAGTATTCGCGATTGATATCGCCGACGTGATGGCCGCTGTAGCGATAGGTATCGCACTGGAGGAACGCGGGACCTCCGCCGGAGCGGGCTCGCTTGATGAGTCGCGTAGCAACGTCATGTACGGCGCGCACATCCTGACCATCGACGCTGGCGGCTTCAATTCCGAAAGCAGTGGCGCGGCCGAGAATGGTGCCAGCCGTGGTCTCCTGATAGTGCGTGTATTCGTTGTAGAGATTATTTTCGCAGACGTAAATCACCGGCAGTTGCCACAATTGGGCGAGGTTCATCACTTCGTACAGCGATCCTTGCCCCAGCGCGCCTTCTCCAAAGAAACAAACCGCTACGCGATCGGAACCAAGAGTTTTGGCGGCAAAAGCCGCGCCAGTGGCGATACCCACGCTACCGCCGACAATCGCGTTAGCGCCGAGATTGCCGGTTGCGGGATCGGCAATATGCATCGATCCGCCTTTGCCCCGGCAATACCCGGCTTCTTTTCCCAGCAACTCGGCGAACATTCGATCCGGCGATGCGCCCTTTGCCAGGCAGTGTCCATGGCCACGGTGCGTGCTGGTAATGTAGTCGTCGATGCGCAAGGCTTCGCAAATTCCCACGGCAACTGCCTCTTCACCGCTGTACAAGTGGGCCAGTCCGGGCATAAGAGCGCGCGTGTAAACCTCATTCACTTGCTCTTCAAACAAACGGATGCTCACCATCTGCCGGTAAGCGCGCAGCCATTTTTCTTTTTCGGTGGTAGTTCCCGTTGCGCGTCGTGCTTGGAGGTAGCCGTCGTCATTGTTTCTTACCCCCTTTTGTGACCGGCGTAGTCACTCCCGACATCGTGGCCAGCACATCGAACATGCAGGCGAAGTCATATTTCGTCCAGCCCATCCCGCGCGCGGCGGTAAGAATTTCATTGCTCACCGCAGTCGTCGGCAACGGCACATCGAGCTGGCGTCCTAACTCCATCGCCAGAACCATATCCTTCTGCATCATGTTGACGTCGAACCATGCTTCTTCCGGTTGCTGCAGGACGAATGGTCCGCGATATTGAATCATCGGCGATGCGACGGCGCTGTGAGTGAGTACATCGACCGCGGTCTCACGTGCAATACCGCTTTTCTCCGCCAGCAACACGCCTTCGGAAAACGCCAGCATCTGCACCGCGAGGCTCAGGTTGACAGCGATTTTCATCGAAAGCGCCAAGCCGTTGTCGCCGACATGAGTCACTTTAGGACCAATATCAAGGAGCAGTGGCTTCACTTTTTCGAATGTCTCCCGGCGCCCGCCCACCATTACCGAGAGCTTTCCTTCCTGCAACGTAATCACGCTGCCGGACACCGGAGAGTCGACCATATCCGCACCCCTCTCCCGCACCTTTGCGGCCAACGCACGGCTCACGTTCGGACTTATGGTGCTCATGTCGATGAAAACTTTTGCCCGCGCTCAAGCCAGCCAGCATTCCATCAGGACCCTCGGTAATGGCGGTGATAGCCGCCGCATTCGTAACCATGGCGAAAACAAAGTCGGAGCCGCTGGCGACAGCACGCGGCGAATCGGCCCACTGCATTCCTTTTTCCGCCAGCCACTGCGCCTTGGCGCGAGTGCGGTTGTAGCCGGTCACACTATGCCCTTTGCTCAGCAGCCGGTTTACCATCTGGCTGCCCATCACTCCCAGGCCGATAAATCCGAGCTTCGCCATCCGTAACCATCCTCCACTTTCAAAATGTCATTGAACCGGTCGCGAAACTACGAGGTAACTTTGGAACCCAACGGCACCGCATGCGCACGCGGAGAAGACGGACGCCCGGTGGGCGCCTTCGAATCTTCTCGTACTTGCTCGAGATGCGAGCGCATGGTGCTGCGGGCCAGCTCGGCGTCGCGCCGCTCGACGGCTTCGAGAATGCGCTTGTGATGGAGCTGGCCGCGCTCTGGCCCACCTTCCACATTGAAGATGCGGATGCGTTGTTCGCGCAGCAAGCCCACGATGGAATCGATCAAAGAAAGAATGAGCGGATTCCCCGCAGCCTCCGCCAACGCCAAATGAAAATCGAGGTCAGCTTCGATATAAGCTTCAGGATCTTTCTGCGCAGCATCCATTACAGCAACCGCTTCGCGCATCGCCGCAATTTCCGGCTCCTGAATTCGCGATGCGGCCAGCGCCGCGATACCGGGCTCGAGAATCAGGCGCAACTCCGCCAGGTGCGGCGAGCCTTCCTGCTGGCCTACTTTTACCATCAGGTCGAACGATTGACGCGCCGCCTGCGTCGTGCCATCCGTAATAAATGTTCCCCGGCCCGAATACGCTTCCACCAAACCTTTTTCGCGAAGCGTTTTCACAGCTTCGCGCACTGCAGTTCTGCTGACCCCGAGACTTTGCGCCAGTTCGCGTTCCGCGGGAAGTTGATCGCCGGGCTTCAACGTTCCTTTCAGCACGGACTCTTCAATCTGCTGGACGATCTGTTCGTACAACCTGGAGGTTCGTACAATTTTGTACATTGGATTTACTCCCGCACGAACCAGTTGGGGGAAACTGGCGATGGTCTGGCTACTATACCGCAGGTCCAGAGGGCGGGAAGCGGATTTTGAAAAGTTACTGGTGGTGAAAGCCATATTTGGTACTCTGGTATAGTGGTATGACCGCATATGATACCGATCTCGCTCAAACTTTGCAAGGACCTGCGTTTTGCCTGGCGCTATCCTACTTTCGCTTGGCGAAGATGCTTGCAACCCGCCGAAACCTGTTGGCTTCCGCGCTGCCTGAGTCCCGAATTTTCTTGACACGCTCTTAAGCGCGGTGGTATGGCTGTCGGACCAGCTTCCGGAGGCTTCAATGAAATTCCGATGCACCGCCATGTTTGCGGGTCATATTGCGACTGTAGCCGTCCTTATTCTTGCCATGTGCCCGCGTGGGCTTGCTCAATCCACCTCGGGCCGAGTGCTGGGAAGCGTTTCTGACCAGAGTGGGGCTGCCGTTGCGGGCGCAACTGTCGTGGTCACTGACACGGAGCGTGGGACCTCTCGAACCCTTACAACGGACGGCGCCGGTGCTTATGTTGCCGCCGACCTTACTCCAGGAATCTACAAGATTCACGTGGAGGCCAAGGGGTTCAAATCGGTGGAGAGGCCCAGCGTGCACATTGAGGTCGCCACGGATGTTCGCGCGGACTTCACGCTTTCGCCAGGCGAAGTCTCAGAAACGGTAGTTGTGCAGGAGGAAGTTCCTCTTTTGAACACGACTTCTGCGACCTTGGGCGGAACTCTGAGCAACAAAGAAATCAACGACCTTCCGCTGAACGGCCGCAACTATGAAAATCTTCTGCAGCTGCGTCCCGGCGTGATGCGTTACCCCGGCGGCGGATTCTCGACCACAAGTACCGACGGTTTGCGCGCGGAGGACAACGCCTATTTTATCGATGGGCTCTTTAACAGCGAGCCATTCTCCGGCCAGGGCATCATTAACGGCGCGGGTATTGCCGGAGATTCCGCGACCATTCTCCCCATCGACGCGATCCAGGAATTTAATGTTCAGGAAAATCCTCCTGCCGAGTACGGATGGAAGCCGGGAGCGGTCATCAACGTTGGTTTGAAGTCGGGAACCAATTCGATCCACGGCACCGCCTTTGCGTTTGGCCGCGATGGCGATAAGCTCGATGCCCGCAACTATTTCAACGCCGATCCCGCCGCGAAGACTCCGCGAACACTAGAACAATTTGGCGGAAGTTTTGGCGGCGCAATTATTAAAGACAAAGCCTTTTTCTTCGGTGCTTATGAAGGCCAGCGTTACGACGTAGGAAACACCTACAGCGTCAGCACCCCGACCACGGTAGGTTTACCCACACCCGCAACGCCGACCTGTACCTCGGTTGCAGGCGACTGCGCCAACAGCATTCCGAATGCAATCGCCGACCTGCTGGCGAATCACATTCCGATCAGCCACGCCAGCCAGTTGATTTCGGGTTGCACGGTCTCAGGAAGCGGCGCCGTGACCTGCAACGGCACAGGCTTTCCCATCAACAACACGCAATCGATCAACGTCGTGCAAGGTTTTCCCAACGATGTAGGCGTCGACAACGTGATAGCCAAGGTCGATTACTCCTTCAATCAACGCAACAGCATCAGCGGCATATATTTCTTCGGCAACAACTCGGGAACGGTCGAAGATTTTCCAGAGCTGCAATCGAAATGGCGGTCCGACATCCATACGCGAGCGCAAGTAGTTGGAGGTAACTGGATCTGGACTCCGAATGCGCAGTGGGTAAATGAAGCCAGAGTCGGCTACAACCGCCTGTATCAACCCACACTGCCGGGTGACCTGGATACGCCCGCGTCCGCTTACGGTCTGAATACTGGAGTCAGCGGAGCGGACACCGGAGGACTGCCTCGCATCGGCTTTGCCGGAGCCTTCGTACCCGGTCTGGGCGGATTCAAGTGGCCGAAATTCCAAGGTCCGGATTCGATCACGCAATTCATCGACCATGTTTCCCGCACCGTCGGAAAACATGCTTTCAAGTTTGGCGGCGAGGTTCACCGCGACGAGGTAAGCGGGGGGGCTTTTGGCAACGCGCGAGGCAGCATCACTTTCCTGGGCGGCGTGGCTCTGCCTACCTCAACACAGTTAGAGGATTTTTTTGCCGGCGATCCTTTCAAGGCGTCAGTGCAGGTCGGCGATCCTAAACGAACCATACACAACTGGGCCTATGCGGGATTCGTTCAGGATGATTGGCGCGCGACCAGGACTCTAACCATCAACGCCGGGCTGCGCTACGAATTCAACTCTGTCATCTCGGAAGCTCACAACCAGCTCGGCAACTTCGATCCGAATTCGAAGACTGGATTGATTCAGGAAGGCATGAACGGCGTCAGCGGCCCCTACAATCCAGATCACAAAGACTTCGCACCGCGCGTCGGCTTCGCCTGGGACGTGACCGGCAAGGGCGACACCGTGCTCCGAGGTGGTGCCGGATTGGTGTATGAAACAATTAATTGGGAAGCGCTGCTCGCTTTCAACAACGCCTTCGGCCTGAATAACGTTCCCACCGGCGCCATCATCGATGCTGCGGGCGACACTGCGGGCGGCACGATTACAGCCAGCAATATTGCAGTTCCGCCTGTCATGCCGCAATGGGATAGCGGTGTTCCAATCTATGGAAACAACGTGAGCACCGCGACGCCGAATTGCTTTTTAAATCCTTGCCCCATCATGAGCGTCGACCGCAACATCACTACTCCTTATGTCTGGAACTGGACCCTGAGTTTGCAACACGCGTTTACTCCCAACCTTTCTTTGGAAGTAGCCTACGTAGGAAATCATGGCGACAATCTGACCGGCATTCGGGATATCAATCAACCGCCTGTGGGCTCTGGCTGGCCCGCGGCAAACATTGTCGCCTGTACACAAGCAGCTTTAGCAGGGGGAACAGGGGCACCCTATCCGACGCTTACGAATCCTGCCTGTCAGGACGACACCGGAAACGAAATTGGACCTTACGCCGCGAAGTTTCCCTACCTGAGCAATATCTTCCAGATGGCAAACGTGTACCGGTCCAACTACGACGGATTGCAAGTCACGTTGAATTCGCGAAATTATCACGGACTCAGCATGGTGGCCGGTTACACATTTGCTCACGCGCTGGATGACGTGGGTGCCAACTGGGACTTTGGCTACGGCGCCGGACTGCCTGAGGATTCCTACAACGTTGGACGAGAATACGGAAACAGCGACTTCGACATGCGGCAACGTTTCACACTCTCGCTCACCTACGCCATCCCCGGACGGAGCGGCTCATGGCAAATGCTGGAGGGCTGGGAACTCAACTCCATCGTGACCTTGCAAAGCCCGCAGTTTTGGGGCCCGATTGACATGGGAACGGACGCCGCCGGCGTCGGTCCACTGCCGGTCAGCCCGCCCGCCAGCGAACCAATTCGCTGGAGCTTTTACGGCAGACCCTCTGACTTCAAGTCAGGTCCAAATCCAATTCCCTACTTCGCGGGAAATAATTCTCCGACAAATCCGACGAACAACACCGCTTGCAACTCTCAAGCGTTGGCTGTGGATGGAGGAACTCCCGGGGCCGCGACCGAATCTCTTGCTTTCTTCGGCTGCTACGCCCAGGGCAGCTCCATCATGATTCCGCCGCCACTTGGCCAGTTCGGCAACATGTCGAGGAACACGTTCCCTGACTCCGGCTTCAAGGATTTCGATTTCTCTGTCGCCAAGAACTGGCACTTGGGCGAGCGCGTCCATGCACAGTTCCGCGCTGAGTTCTTCAACATCTTCAATCATCCCAACTTCGCTAATCCTTACGGCGGCCAAAACGGATTTGGCCTAAACGATCCCTCGGCTCGGCCGTTCGGCTGTGGCTGCGCCACGCCGGACGTCGCCGCCGCTAACCCGGTCATCGGGTCGGGCGGCCCTCGGGCCGTGCAACTCGGTCTGAAGTTTATTTTTTAATTCGGTGTACACGTTAAGTCGAAAAAAAGGGCCGGACGCAGTTCCGTCCGGCCCTTTTTTCGTAGCAGCTAACATGATGGACCAACACAAAAGGGCCTAACAATGAAAACAAGAAGTCCGTTCCATTCTCTCCTACTGCTCTTGCTATTCTCGATACTTACTTCTATGACCGGTTCCGCTCAAAACTCCGAACGCCGCGAACGTAACATCGATGAAATCAGAGTCGAAGCCATTCATCGCGCCGAGGTAGGCCAGTACCCGCTGATCGGGCTTGACCCGGGCGACGTGAAAGAAGCTTTTGAAAACATTCACTCCAGCGATAAGGACGAATGGGCTGCGGCATTTATGCACGTGGCCGATCGCTATTTCAATGAAGCAAAGTCACTGGAGAAGTCCGACCCCACCAAGGCGAATGCCGATTACATTCGAGCCTGGCGGCTCTATTCCTTCGGACGCTGGCCGATTCCCGCTTCGCCGGGCAAGCAGCGTTCCTATGAAAAAGCTATCGAAGCATTTCTCGCGCATGCGCGCTTTATGGATCCGCCACTGGAAGTCGTGCATATTCCTTTCGAAGGAAAAGAAATCACCGCTTATTTACGACTTCCGAAAAATACGAAAGGTCCGGTGCCTCTGGTCATCGCGATCAATGGACTCGACAGCCGCAAAGAGGATCTCGCGGAAAGTTTCGGCGCGATTCTTCCTTTCGGCGTCGGCTACCTCGCGGTCGATGGTCCGGGAACGGGACAAAATCCGGTCAAGGTGAGTGAGACGGCGGACCGCGTGTTGTCGAGGGTGATCGATTACGCACAGTCGCGGCCGGAGATCGATAAGAACCGCATCGCCATCCACGGCGTAAGTTGGGGCGCCTATTGGGCAACGAAGATGGCCATCGTCGAGCGAGCACGCTTGCGCGGATGCAGCGCGCAGTCTCCGCCAATCGACAAATTCTTTCAAAAAGATTTCATCGTCAACTCACTGGTGGGAAATCGCGAATACCTCTTCGATCAAGTGCCGGCGCTGATGAGCATTATGGAAGGCGTGCACTCACTGGATGAGATGGAAGAGTTCATGCCCAAGCTTTCCCTGGTTCACGAAGGCCTGCTCGGCAAGCCCATGGCGCCGATGCTCGTCATCGCGGGCGTGCTCGACACCCAGGTTCCCATCGACGATGAGTGGCTTCTGCTGAGCAAAGGTGACGTGCCGAAAGATGCATGGATCAATCCACGCGGAGGACATCTTGGCCGCCAGGTTGGTGTGTGGCCGGATCCTCTGATCTTCAAGCAGGTCATTATCCCCTGGCTCGTGAAGACGCTGGAAGCTCCGGCGAAATAGAAGAGGAGGAATCTCGTTCGTATCAAGGTATGCCGTCAGGCATGCCGAAAGTCTGCGACGTTAATGCGCCTTTAGGCGCTGAGTCCCCACATCGAACAAGCCGGTGTGTCAGCGCCTGAAGGCGCAATTCAGTTTTTTGGGGGAAGTGGGGCGTCGCTGAAGCGATGCCCTGGGATGAATCCAAGGAGAATGCGGCAGCCGTTCGACATAACCTATGCCCACTTCAAGCGAAACTGAATTCGAAGCCGAACGCGCCGCAAGCCCGCAGCGCAAGCCTTTCTACGCGTCGCTGTGGGTTCAGGTTCTCATCGCCATGGCAGTTGCCGTTGGGCTGGGAGTCATAAGCCCCGCGCGCGCCGTCGCCATGAAGCCGCTGGGCGATGCCTTCATCCGGATGATCACCATGATCATCACCATTCTCATTTTCTGCACCGTAGTGACTGGCATCGCGGGCATGCAGAATTTGAAAAAGGTGGGACGGGTCGGCGGCAAGGCTCTGCTCTATTTTGAAATCGTCTCGACCATTGCGTTAGCCGTCGGACTCATCGTCGGGAACGTCGTTCATCCCGGCAGCGGCTTCAATGTGAACGCGGCAACCCTCGATGCGAAATCCGTGGCTGATTATGCCGGACAAGCCAAGGCGCAGAGCGTCACCGAATTCCTGATGCACATCGTTCCCACCACGGTGACGGATGCGTTCGCCAAGGGCGACATTTTGCAGGTGGTGTTCATCTCGATTCTGTTTGGCTTCGGACTTTCGTCCGCGGGACCGCGCGCCAAGCCAATTGTGGCTCTGCTCGAATCGCTGACCCATGTTGTCTTCCGCGTGGTGAACATCCTGATGATCTTCGCGCCTATCGGCGCATTCGGCGCCATGGCGTTCACCATCGGTAAATATGGCTTCGCCTCGCTGGGACCATTAGTAAAATTAATCGCCACTTTTTGGGTGACCTCAATTCTGTTTGTGCTGATCGTTCTGGGCGCGGTCGCCGCTATGGCCGGATTCAGCATTCTGAAGTTCTTGCTTCACATCAAGGAAGAAATCCTGCTGGTGCTGGCGACAAGTTCGTCGGAGACTGCGCTGCCAACATTGATGGAGAAGCTGGAAAAGCTGGGCTGCTCGCGCTCGCTGGTGGGGTTGGTGATTCCCACCGGATACGCGTTTAACACCGATGGCAGCGGTTTATACATGACGCTGGCCGCGTTATTCGTGGCCCAGGCTACCAACACGCACTTGACACTGCTGCAACAGCTGACTCTTTTCTCGGTTGCCACTCTGACCTCGAAAGGAGCGAGCGGCGTGCAAGGCGCGTCCTTCATAGCGCTGGTCGCAACCTTGTCGGTGATACCGACAATTCCGGTGGCCGGCATGGCGCTGATTCTCGGTATCGACCGCTTCATGAGCATGTGCCGTGGACTGGTAAATATGATTGGCAACGGCGTGGCCACGCTGGTTGTGGCGCGGTGGGAGAACGAGTTAAGCGGGGAGGCGTTGAGGGGAAGGCTGGCCTGAGCCTCGGCGCAACCGGCTCCCGGCTCTATTTTAGTCACCCTTTCGTAACCATTCACGCTGCACAATATTTGTGGCAATTTAACATTTATGAAATATCTTTCCAGTAACATCTCCTTAGGGGATTACTGGCATGGCTTCCGCGCGGGTTCCGAAATCGCTGCCGCTGCAAGTGGCGGCAGTGTGCTTTCGGCGCCATGGTGCAGCGGTGGAATTCTTGCTGGTGAATACTAACGGCGGTAGTAAGTGGACCTTCCCGAAGGGATCGACCGACGCGCACCTCTCCCACAGCCAGGCCGCTGAGCGCGAAGCCGCGGAAGAGGCCGGCGCGCTGGGTACGATCGAGCCACGCCACTTTCATCTTTATATTCATTCCAAGGGCGTGTTCTGGCAGCCGGGCGGCGTTCAGGAATTTGTGGTGAAGGCTTTCCTGATGGAAGTCCACCAGATGCGCCGCGCCGATGAGCCGATGCGCAATCCGACCTGGTTCAGCCCGGAAGATGCCCGCCGGCGTTTGTCCAAAGGCCGTGAAGCGAAATATGCGCACGAAGTGGAAGCTGTGATTGACCGCGCTGTGGAGCGAATCCAACTTCACGGTGAGTTATGGGGAAAATATCCGGACATCCGCAACGGACGCGCTGCCGCGACACTCCTGATTCACCACAATAGCGTGTCCTCCAAGTGAACGTCTCCCGCTTTTTATGAGACGATGAATCCAGCCCATGATTCAGCTTTCTGGCGCCGGAAAACGCTTCGGCCACAAACTTCTTTTTGAAAACACCGACTGGCTGATCACGCCTCGCGACCGCATCGGCCTAGTGGGCGCGAATGGTACCGGCAAGTCCACGCTGATGAAGGTCCTTGCCGGCCTGGATACGCTCGACTACGGCTCCCTGATTGTTGCCAAAGGAACCACTGCCGGATATCTGCCGCAGGATGGACTTACACTTTCCGGGCGCACTGTGTTTGCCGAATGCATGGCGGTGTTCACCGAACTCCACGCCATGGAGCGGGAGCTCGAAACCCTCACTCATCGCATCTCGGAACTCGACCACACCAGCCCGGAGTACGCCGAAGTTGCGGATCGGTATCACAGTCTGGAGCACGAGTTCCGCACGCGCGATGGCTACTCGATTGAAGCCGAAGTCGGACGCGTTCTTATGGGCCTGGGCTTTCGCAAAGAAGACTGGGAGCGGCTGACCGACGAATTTTCCGGTGGATGGCAAATGCGACTGGCACTGGCCAAGTTATTGCTGCAGAAACCAAATCTGCTGCTGCTCGACGAACCCACCAATCATCTTGATCTCGAAGCGCGCAATTGGCTGGAAGAATACTTGCACAACTATCCGCACGCTTTTGTGCTGATTTCGCACGACCGTTATTTTCTCGATGTGACGGTCAACAAAATCGCGGAAATCTGGAACAAGCGCTTCTGGTTCTATACCGGCAACTACGATAAGTTCCTGGCGCAGAAAACACAGCGCAACGAACAATTGCAGGCCGCCTACCGCAACCAGCGTGACCGCATCGAGCAACTGGAAGTATTCATCAACCGCTTTCGCTACCAGGCCACAAAAGCGAAGCAGGTACAGAGCCGCATCAAGGAACTGGAAAAGATTGAACGGATCCAGGTTCCGCCGGAAGAGAAGACGATTCACTTCTCGTTTCCGCAGCCCAAGCCGAGCGGCCGCATCGTGGCCGAGTTCGAGAACGTCGCCAAGGTTTATCCGGGGAAAAATTCCGGCGCGGCAAGCACTGGTGAGAAGGAAGTTTTTCACAACGTCAATTTCATGATCGAGAAAGGCGACCGCATCGCGCTGGTCGGAGTAAACGGCGCGGGCAAATCCACGCTAATCAAGCTGCTTGCGGGCGCGGAACTCCCAACGGAGGGTGAATTCAAACTCGGCCATAACGTTGAGGCCGACTACTTTGCCCAGGACCAATACAAAGAACTCGACGCCGACGCCCGGATGATCGACGATTTGGGCGCAGCTTCTCCACGCTCCACGCAAACCGAATTGCGCAGCCTGCTCGGCTGTTTTCTATTTTCCGAAGACGACGTATTCAAGAAGATCGGAGTACTCTCCGGCGGCGAGCGCGGCCGCTATGCTCTGCTGCGCCTATTGCTGCATCCGGCGAATTTCCTGCTACTCGATGAGCCCACGAATCACCTCGATCTGCGAGCGAAAGATGTCTTGCTGGATGCTCTGATGGACTATACCGGCACAGTAGTTTTCGTCTCACACGACCGGTATTTTATCGACAAGCTAGCCACGCGGGTTTTCGAAATCGGCGATGGAAAAGTCGAAGTCTATCCCGGTAATTACGAAGATTACCTCTGGCGCAAACAAGGTGGAAATATCAAGCAAAATGAGGCCATCCGCCAGCAGCTAAAAGACGTTCAACCGGAGCCCGAACCGGCGGCTTCCAGCGGCAACGGGACATCGTCCAACGCCGCACCTGAGCAAGGCGAGGCGTTTGAATCCCATCAAGCGCAGGAAAATGGAAGATCGAATCCGCGAACTGGAAGCAGAAATCCACCGCGCGGAAACCTTAATTGCGCAGTACGAGACTTCACTCCAGGATTTCGTCAGCGCCGATGAGAGCCAGCGCCAGGCCCAGGAACTCGAACGGCAAAAGGCCGCGCACGCAGCCTTCCTCAAAGAATGGGAAGAGCTGAGCGAGTCTTTACAGGATGCGGTCTGATGGCAGCTCTAATGGCCAGGTCCGTTGCCGCGACCGTACAGCCTCTTCCGTAATCTCGGAGAATCACTTACCTCTGTGCGATAGTCAGATTGGCCAAAGGGACAGGAACCAGCCGGAGGCCCAAAATCCCAGACCACCCGTACCGATTAGCGCCGCCAGCGCCCTGATCTGGCGAAACGGACGCGCAGCGGCGGGACAAAGGAAGGTCGCATGCTCCAGTCATCTGAGAACTCTTTCGGCGTAAGGTCCACTTCGCCGGCCTCCAACCCAAACTCCTACAACCCCGTCAAAACCACCACCGCGCCCATTGAGCAAGCGACAATCGGGCGATCCCTCGTCATCAAGGGCGAAATCACCGGCGCGGAAGCGCTCTACATCGATGGCCGCATTGAAGGCAAGATTACGCTGGCGGATAACCGGCTCACTATCGGCCGCAACGGTACCGTGCAAGCGGACATCGTGGCCCGCGAAGTTGTGGTCATGGGTAAAGTGACCGGCAACATCGAATGCAGCGACCGGGTCGATATTCGCAGTGAAGGCGTGGTGCACGGCAACGTTTCCACCCACCGCATCAGCGTGGAAGATGGCGCTGTGCTCAAGGGCGGGATTCAGGTGAAGAGCGCTGAACACAAACAGCAGAACCAGCCGGTGCAGACAAAAGCTCCGGAAGCGCCGAAGCCTGCCGTGACAGAGCCGCCAAAGGCTTTGGCAGCGACCGCTAGTGCATAAACTCTTTGCGTCACATTAAGCTGTCATCCCGAGCAAGGCGAGGGATCTTGGTTTGTGCCAGTTGCGCCACTCGAGTAGGCGCAGGCAGAATCCGGGTCCCTCGCTTCATTTGGGATGACAGTTCTCCGATTACGGCAGGTCGATTCCTGCAGTCTTATTTTTTCTCTTTGGGCTTCAGATCAAGCGAAGCTGAGTTCATGCAATAACGCAGCCCAGTAGGCGCTGGACCGTCTTCGAACACATGCCCCAAATGCGCTCCGCACTTGGCACAACGAGCCTCGGTCCTGGTCATCCCGAAACTGCGGTCTTTGTGCTCTTCAACCTTGCCCTCGTCCGCCGGTTTGAAGAAACTCGGCCATCCAGTGCCCGAATCGAATTTGGTAGACGAGTCAAACAACGGCTCTCCACAGCACACACAGTGATATGTTCCGGCATCTTTGGTCTTCCAGTACTTGCCCGTAAAAGCCGGCTCGGTTCCCGCCTCGCGGGTGACGTGATATTGCTCCGGCGTCAGCTGTTGTTTCCACTCCGATTCGCTCTTTGCCACTTTTTCTGCCATGAATGTGCCCCTGAATAAATCGTTCTTTTCTATTTAACAACTCTATTTAACAACCATTAGATGTTCCATTACCAGAAAGGTGACGAGCCCGATTTGCATGGCTCTGGTTGTGACATCCGTCACAATCCGCTCGTGACATCTAACCTTGCCGCGAATTGATTCCGGAGTCAAATATGTTGAAACGTCTGCGAGTCCCTCCGGCCCGGCGTCGCCTCTCAAGGGGATGTCGGGCCTTTTTGTGAATCACTTCAGAACTTCCTTTCCAATCTTGTGGTATTTGCTCCGGAAATACAGCAGCGGATCGCCCCGCCGCACCACCACGTCTTCTACCTCCGCGATGAAGATAGTGTGATCGCCAGCATCGTGAGCCGATTGCAGCCTGCATTCCAGATACGTCAACGCGCCATGCAGTATAGGCGTTCCATGCACCGTCCGATCAAAACCAGCTACGGATTCCTCGATCTGCTCCTCCGGCGGCCGAGCATAGTATTCCGAAATCGCCCGCTGATCTTCAGCCAGAACATTGATGCCAAAGCGCTTCCGGGCATGCAGATGGGCGTGGGTGTGCGCGCTCTGGTCCACGCAAACCAGCACCAGCGGCGGATCGAGGGAAACGGAAGCAAATGCATTGGCGGTCATGCCATGAACGTTGCCATCCAGGTCTACGGTGATGATGGTCACTCCGGTGGCAAAGCTCCCCATCGCCTTTCGAAATTCGGCTGCACTCAGGCTCATAGCGCCAAGGCGGTTTTGAGGCCTCGACCGCCTACATTAGCACGGCAGTGGCCTGCTGAGGCCAATGAGTGCAAACGCCTGGTTTCGCCAGTTATTCTTTACCGTCTTTCTCCTCAACACTACTTCCGGCCTCGAGCACCTGGAAAAACCCTTTACTGATTTATGCCCAAAGCTGAGAATACCTCTTACACCAAAGTTCCCGCGTGAAAGGATTGCGGATGAAGAAAACTGTGCTGACCCTTCTGCTGTGTGCACTCTTCGCTTCAGCGTCGTCGCTGCATGCTGCCGACTGCAGCACAACGGCAGGGGGTGTCCCAGTCGTCATTCCACCTCCGGCCAAGGAATTTGCGGAAGTCGGCAGCGATAGGCGGGATTTCTTCGAATATATGGTCCCGTCTCGCAATCGACTCCTATGCGCTTTTGTGCCTGCCGACTTCTTGCCGCGCCTAAAGAATCCTGCGCGCGGGCTGGGACAGTACATGCTGGTGGAACTGAGCCGCAGACTCGACGAGAAGAACACAGAAGTCACGTCGGCTAGTTTTGAAAAGGTGGTCTCAGGCATGAAACAGCAGTTCGCCGACTCTTCAACACTCGATCAGACCGTTCAAACAACCTCGGAAGAAATCAGCCGCAAACTGAAGCAGCTTGATTCGTCGACAGACATATCTATCGACAAGCCCACGCCTCTGGGTACTCTGTTTCAGACGTCAGATGCCTATGCGTCCGCGATGCTCGCGCCTGTTTCGTCCGGTGGAGTTACGATGCGAACAATCAACGCCTCTGTTCTTCTGAGGGTGAGAAATCGGCTCATATTTGCTTACATATATGGCAGTTCCGACGATGAAAATTCTCTGAGATGGATCGAAAAGATGGCTGAACAGTGGGCCAACGAAATTCTGACTGCCAATTCCAAATCACCTAAATAGAGTGCTGTCAGGATAGTTGGCGAAAAATCGCCATCGCACTCATTGACCTCCGCCAGAGCCGGGTCGCAGGCATTGACTGCCCACTAACCATTGGCCACTGTTGTATGATTCGATGCATCAGCACCTCTGCGGAACCGAACAGTGCCCCTTACTGCGATCAGTCCGATTCGCGATTCATCGTGTTCTGCGGAACTCCGCGAATTACCAATGGGATCGCCCATCTCTCGCGAGCTGGCTCTGAGGCTCATCCGCTGCAGTAAAGATGACCTCCCGGCGCTGCTCGCCGCCGCCCGTGTGGCAAAAGAGAAGTTCAAGCCCGGCGTAATCACTTACTCGCGAAAAGTTTTCCTGCCGCTGACGAATCTTTGCCGCGATTACTGCGGCTACTGCACATTCCGCCGCGATCCCGCTGACCCCGGTGCGCATACCATGACGCCGGAAGAAGTTCTGTCGGTTTCCCGGGCTGGCGAAAAGTTGGGATGCACGGAGGCTCTTTTCAGCCTGGGGGATAAGCCGGAGTTGCTATTCCCCGAAATGCGCGACACTCTGCGCCATCTCGGCTACAAATCAACACTGCATTATCTCGAAGCGATGTGCGCACTCGTATTGCGGGAGACGAGCCTGCTGCCGCATCCAAACCCGGGCCTGCTGAGTGCCGAATGGATTGCACGTCTCGCCGCGGTCTCGCCCAGCATGGGATTGATGCTTGAAACCGTCAACACTGACTTGCTTGCTCCCGGAGGAGCGCACGACAACGCGCCGGATAAAGTCCCGACCAAGCGCCTGCGTACGATTGAAGAGGCGGGAAAACAGCGTGTCCCTTTCACCACCGGGCTACTCATTGGGATTGGCGAAACTCCCGAAGACCGCGTTGAGACTTTGCTGGCCATTCGCGACCTGCACAAGCGTTACGGCCACATTCAGGAAGTGATCGTCCAGAACTTTCGCGCCAAGGCCAACATTCCGATGGCCCACACGCCGGAACCGGGCCAGGGAGAAATGCTGCGCACGATTGCAGTAGCTCGTTTGCTAATGCCCAACGTCAATATTCAGGCGCCTCCCAACCTCAATGCGCCGTATTATGAAGAGTTACTGGACGCTGGCATCAACGACTGGGGAGGAATTTCACCGCTGACTCCCGACTATATCAATCCGGAAAAACCATGGCCGCATCTGGAGCAATTGCGCCTGCGCACCGAAAGTAAGGGATTCCAGTTGCGCCAGCGTCTGCCGGTCTATCCTGAATTCCTCTCACAGTTTGCATCGAAACCTGGGCTCCTCTCACAAAGACTTTCCGAGGCTCGCGACCGCGAAGGTCTTGCCGCGGCTCGGAGGGCTGCATGATCTGCGTGCTCACCGGCGGCACCGGCGGCGCCAAGTTCGTGGATGGGCTGCGGCAAGTGATGCCGCCGGAAGAAATTACTCTCATCGTCAATACAGGGGACGACTTGCTGTGGTGGGGACTTTATGTTTCCCCCGACATTGATTCCATCACTTACGTTCTCTCCGGTCTGCTCAGCCGCGAGCGCGGCTGGGGCGTGCGGGGCGATACGTTCCTGTGTCTGCAGGCCATGGGTCAACTCGGCGAACCCACCTGGTTCCATACCGGCGATCGCGACCTCGCAGTGCACCTGCTGCGCTCGCGCCTCCTGGCCGAAGGCAGAACACTTTCCGAGGCCACGTCGACGATCAGCGAAAAGCTCGGCGTAAAGGCGCGCATATTCCCCATGAGCAACTCGCGCGTTGAGACTCGCGTGGACACTCCCTCCGGCGAGTTGAGTTTCGAAGAATATTTCGTGCAGCGCTGGTATCAGGACCCGGTGAACTCGGTGCGCTTCGCCGGCGCTTCCGATGCCGAGCCCGCGCCGGGAGTGATCGAAGCCATCGTCTCCGCGGATGCGGTACTCATTGCTCCGAGCAATCCGATCACAAGCATCGGTCCGATTCTGGCTGTGCCCGGCATCCGCGATGCGCTGGTGCGGGCTCGCGGAAAAGTCGCAGCCATCAGCCCAATTGTTGGGAATGCTCCCGTGGCCGGGCCAGCAGGCATTTTGATGACTGCCATGGGATTGCCCTGCTCGATCGCCGGCGTAGCCAAAGCTTACGAAGATTTTCTCGATCTGCTGATCTGCGATACGAGGGACGCCCGCGCCGCAATTACGCTGCGCGAAAACGGTTTGCGAGTGCAGTGTACCGAAACCATAATGCGCACCGCCGAAGACAAGGCCGCACTCGCTAGGTGCGTGCTTTCCTTCGCAATGGAACGGCCATCCTCTGACCGCTCAGTTTCCGACAATTCCGCCGCTCGCGCCACCGTCGACCAGCCGTGATCCTTATTCCCGTCAAGAATCTATCGGCGGCCAAGCAGCGACTGGCTGCGCTATTGGATCAGCCGGCGCGCACGGAATTGGCTCAAACCATGCTGCACGACGTTGTGACCGCGCTCGCCGCGTGGCCGCGTCGTCCGGCCTGCGCGCTTGTCACCAGCGACCCGTTCGCGGTGAACCTCGCGCGCCAATACGATTTCGAAATCATCCCGGATCCGGCAAATCCCGGAGAGACTGGGGCAATCGAAATGGCCACTGCCCTTTGCGTCGCGCGGGGCGTCGAGTGGACGCTCGTCATCCCCGCGGATATCCCGTTGATTCAATTCGCGGAGCTGGATCAGATTTACGAAGCGGCACCAGATCAGGGTTCTGTGTTGGCTCCAGCTGCCGACGGACGGGGAACCAATGCAATATTCCGGCGCCCCGCTAATTTATTTCCTCTACGCTTCGGTAACGACAGTTTCAAACCGCACCTCGCCGCGGCGCAAGCAACTGGAAAACCTTGCCAGGTTTTGCGACTGCCAGGCATTGCAGTGGACGTGGACAATCCCGAAGACCTGCAGCAGCTTCTGACGCATCCTGGAAATACTCGCACGCAGAGCTTGGTTCGCCGCTGGGCGCTCGAAGGCCGCTTTCCAGCCACAAAGGTGGAGACTAAGTGAGCGCATCACGACGGCACCAGAGAACTCCTGTGCGGCCGCGCACGACCAAGAAGTCGAAGCTTCGACCGACCGAGATACGCCTGATCCCGATCCCTCTAGCGGACGACATACAACCTGGCGACTCGCTGTCAGAGAAAATCACGGCGTCAATGCAAAAACGCAAAGTTGCATTCGCACCTAGCGATATTCTTGTCGTCAAACACAAAATCGTTTCCAAGGCGGAAGGCCGCATCATCGATCTTGCCACGATCAATCCTTCTTCTGACTCGGTCGCCTGGGCAAGGAGATATAACCTTGACGCTCGTGTGATCGAACTGGCCCTGCGAGAAAGCCGCGCAGTTATCAGGCGTAAGAATGGTGTGCTCATTACGGAAACGAAGCACGGATTCATCTGTGCCAACAGCGGCGTGGATGTGTCCAACATTGATGGGGGCCGTCACGCTCTGCTTCTGCCCGCCGATCCCGACCGTTCGGCGAGAAAACTTCATAGCGAGCTGAAGAAGTGCACTCGGCTCGCTATACCCGTCCTTATTACTGATACCTTCGGGCGTCCGTGGCGCGAAGGGCTTGTGGATTTCTGCATTGGTATCGCCGGAATGAAAGCGCTTCGGGACGATCGAGGCCGCCGCGATCCGCACGGCTACACTCTGCAAGCCAGTCTTGAAGCTATTGCTGATGAGCTCGCGGCCGCAGCGGGTCTGATCTGCGGCAAACTCAACCGGACCCCGGCCTGCATTATCCGGGGATTTTCATACGCATCGGCTCGCGGGCGGTCACGTGATCTGCTTCGCCCCGCGTCCCGCGATTTATTCCGCTGACCCTGTTGCGCCAAACCCTCGCCAAAGTCAGCCGGCAGGAGTAATTTGGAATGGTAGAAAGTCCGGAGGAATCTGTGCCCCGCCATCTTTCAATATCGGAACTGGAAAACTTTCCTTCGCTCGATTGGTTTGACCTCGCGCCTACTCTCACCCCCGCAGTCCGCGCTTCGCTGGAGAGAATTCTCGAGACTCAAAATGGCAACTCGATTTCTCAGCAAGACGCCTACGAACTGGCCCATGCCGACGGCGATAACTTGCTCGGGCTGCTAGCCGCGGCCAATGTGCTCCGCGCGGAACTTTCTGGGAACCTGGTCACCTACGTCGTGAATCGCAACATTAACTTCACTAACATTTGTTTTGTGGGATGTAAATTTTGTGCTTTCAGCCGGGGCCCGCGCGAATCGGATACTTATTTTTTAGAGCCCGATCAAGTTGCAACAAAAGCGATCGAAGCCTGGCAACTCGGAGCGAGAGAAGTCTGCATCCAGGGCGGACTGCCGCACGGACTCCCTCCATTTTATTACCGCGACATTCTGCGCGCGGTAAAGAATGCTACGCCGGGAATGCACATCCATGCCTTCTCCCCAATGGAAATCGTTTATGGCGTAGAACTCACGGGCATGAAGCTGCCCGATTATCTATCGATGTTGCGTGACAATGGCCTCGACACGCTGCCCGGTACCGCCGCGGAAATCCTCGATGACGAGATCCGGCACATTCTGTCGGCGAACAAACTGTCCACGGTGCAGTGGATCGAAGTGATTCGTACCGCCCATCGCCTCGGCATTCGCTCCACCTCTACAATGATGTACGGTCATACCGAAACGCCCGAGCACTGGGTTCGCCAGATGTACCTGCTGCGAGAGATCCAGGACGAGACCGGAGGCTTCACCGAGTTTGTTCCCCTCGGATTCGTGCACCAGAACACCCTGCTGTTCCATCAGGGTTTGGCTCGCACGGGGCCCACGCTAGCGGAACATCTGAAGGTTCACGCGCTGTCGCGCCTGCTGCTGGCTGGATCGATCAATAATATTCAAGTTTCGTGGGTCAAGTTGAATCGCCAGCTTTCGCAACTATGCTTGCACGCCGGAGCCAATGATTACGGTGGCACGCTGATGGAAGAAAACATTTCGCGCGAGGCCGGAGCTACTGCCGGCCAGTACACCAGCCCGGAAGACTTCCAGTCGCTGATTCTGGAAGCTGGACGAATTCCCGCAGAGCGCAACACGACCTACTCCCGCATCAAGATCAAGCTGCCGCTGGAGGAATTCTCTGCCGTAGAAACGCTGGAGCCTGAATTTGCCTGATTCGGGTCCAATCGCCATTCTCGGTGGAACCGGCCCGGCAGGCATGGGTGTAGGTCTGCGTTGGGCGCGTGCGGGAGAGACCGTCATCCTCGGATCGCGTGACGCGCAGCGCGCAGAGGAAGCCGCCAGCAAGATTAAGAAAGCTGTCGGAGAGAGGGCTCAGATTTCGGGCATGGAGAATATCGCGGCTTGCGGTGCTGCAAATATTCTTGTGCTCACCGTCCCGTTCGAGGGCCAGGCCTCTCTGCTCAAACAACTCAAGCCCGCGATTCGCTCTGGCAGTGTTTTGATTGACGCCACAGTCGCACTCGCCTCCAGTGTCGGTGGACGAGCTTCACGTACCCTTGGCGTATGGCAGGGTTCAGCGGCGCAACAAGCTGCTGAACTTGTTCCGAAGGGAGTGAGTGTCGCGGCAGCTTTCCATAATCTTTCGGCTGAACTTCTCAACGGAGAAGAAGATCTCGACTGCGACGTCATCGTCTGCAGCGATGACGCCAACGCCAGCCAGACCGCGCGCGCTCTCGCGGCTAAACTTCCCGGAGTCCGTGCCATTGACGGCGGCAAATTGGAGAATGCCCGTATCCTCGAACAGATTACAGCTCTGCTGATTGGGTTAAACATCCGCCACAAAGGCCACGGCGGCATCCGCATCACCGGACTGCCGCCGCAAGCCTATAAATAATTTTTCCTCTCTCCTTCTAGAACGAATACTTCAACGAAAACTGAATCAGTCGCGGCGTCCCCACGGTTGAAGTAATCGGTGCAGACCCTCCGCCGGTGCCGCCCACGATTGGCGACACGGTCGTCGCCGCCGGAAGCGCGAACGATGGATGATTGAACAAGTTAAAAAAGTCCACGCGGAATCGGAGATCCTGCCGCTCCGCCAGCCTGAACGATTTGTCGAGAGTGAAATCCACGTTTTTTTGCGGCGGTCCAATAATGCAATTACGCGGCGTATTGCCGTATACCGTCGCATCGCTGCTGGTACCGTTGGAAAGAGTTGCGAGTGGGTCCGGAGTATACGCCAAGGGATTCACCCAGTTCGCCAGCCGTGACTCCACGCTGCCCGAAGTTGCAGCAGTGGCGCAACTGGAGCCGGGGGTGAAGGTCGCTGTAGATGAAGGCGTGCTGGCCAGAGCGTAAGCGGTGCCTCCCGCCGGATCATAGATGGTGAATGGCGCTCCCGATTGCAGAATTACGACACCGCTCGTCTCCCATCCTCCCAACACTCCCTTAGTTAGGCCGCTGGCGCCAGCGAAGAATGGCAACTGATAAACGGCGCTGGTCACAAACCGTTGTCGACGATCAAAATCGGACAGCCCGCGAGACGCTGCAGCATCGGTTTGATTATTTACCCGGGTAAGAAAAGCGACGGACGCAGTAGAAACGTCATCGATTGATTTGGACCAGGTGTAAGCGCTCTGGAAATACAAGCCCTTGCCAAAACGGTGGGCCAAAGTTGCCTGCAGCGCGCTGTAGTGCGAATCGGAGTTGGGAGCAAAGTCTTCAAAATCTCCTGGCGCAATGCCCAGATATGGAGCACGGGCCGAGGCATTTTCCACGGTGGAATCCACAATCGTGCACGATAAATGCTGAGCTTGAAGATTAGTGCACCCTTGGCCAGAAATGGTGACCGGACTCTGTGGCGTGGCCAGCGTAGCCTGATCGGGATCGTAAGTGGAACGCAGGCGCGTGCCCTTGGTGCCGACGTAACCGAGTTCCATAAACCAGTCGCGCCCAAGCTCGTGCTGAATGGTGAAGTTCCACTGCTGCGTGGTGCCCGCCACCCAATGGAGCGGCACAGAGAGTTGGATCAGGCCATTCACATTACCGCTGAAAGCCGGAGAACATGCTTGTGGAGTGGGAAACGTACAGGGTGCAAATCCCTGCAGGATGGCCGCCGTGGGTACGTAAGTTTGGGTTGGATTGGCGCCGAGCGCCGGAATGCCGCTCGGAAACGCAGCGCTGTGCGCAAACAAGTTCGCCAGGCTGTTCTCGCCCGGATCGAAGCCTACTAGAAATGGATAGGTTGGAGGGACGATCGCGAGATTGTCCACCGCGCCCAGGTCTTCGCGAACGCTATAAATCCCATAACCACCACGGACCGAGGTAGTGTGATGGCCTCCCACGTCATAGGCAAAACCAATGCGTGGCTCCAGCACCGTGGCGTATTCGTTGTTGAGCCCCGCTTGGTTCAGCGTCCCGGAAATTCCCGAGAGGCCAAATTTATCAATGCATTTGGGATAGACGTAAGGCTGCCCAGTTGTGTTGGCGAGGTTTGGATCAGTGTTGCCCGTGTGGCAAAGCGTGTCGTAAGGCGCGCCGAGGAATTCGTTTCGGAAACCAAGATTGAGAGTGAGAGTCTTGCTCACTCGATAGTCATCCTGTGCAAACCAGGAGTATCCAGGAATGCGGTAATCATGATTGCCAAGGCCGCCGCCGCCTTCGCCTAACAACGGTGCGCCCGCCATGAAACTCTGGAAATCTGATCCGAAGCCGGTCGCGCCGGAGATAAAAAATATCAAACCATTGTCGGCAATCGGCAAGCTCCGGCGCATGCTGACGCGGTCGACTTCTCCGCCAAACCGAAGTTGGTGTGGGCCATGGCTCCAACTGACCGTATCTACCCACGTGTAATTATTGGAGAGAGCAGACTGGAGTTGCGTGGGATAAGCCCCGAAGGCAAAACTGTCGAACTGGAACCGGTATATGTTAGGATCGCCAGCTTGTCCGTTTACCCCGGTCGCAGTGGGCAGATTGATACCGACATCTTTATTAGTGATGGGCGGCTGATTATTCAGCTTGTCGCTGATGATGTTGACGCCAAACCGAAAATCGTTAATCAAGTCATTGCTGAACACATGAGTTTCCGTGATGCTGCCAAAGCGGCTGTGCAATGGAATATCGAGCGGAAAATTCAGGTTATTAGGACCTGGCTGGCCGCCGGTCTGGATTCCGTAAGAATCCGCCCCGAAGGGCTGGAAAGTATCGGAGTTAGACCAGAAGAAGCGCTCGGACAGACGATCTTTCCCGCCACGAAACTCGCGATCCCAGTTCGCGGTGAACTGGTTGTCTGTGAACTTGCCGGGATCGGTTAAGACCAGAGATCCGGTATTCAATTGACCGTTGGTAAAGCCGGGCGTGCCGGCGACAGTGGGGAATAAATAACCCGCGCCATCCGAGCCCGGACCAAACTGCGTTCCCTTTGCCTGAAGTAGAGCCAGCGCAACCGGATCAATCGACGTTGCAGTGACTCCGCCGCAATTCGCTCCGCAAAAGAAAGTGTTGAGCAACGTAGTTTCGTCGCGCGAGGTAGGCAGGATGGGAACGTTCGGGCTGTTGATAAATGTTCCCGGCGAGTCTCCGCTGCGCTGGCGCGTACCCTGAAGATTGAAATAGAAATAGCCGAGCTTGGCTCCGGGTCCAATCGGGCCGCCAATATCGCCGCCAAAAATGTTCTGCTTGATGACCACCTTGCCCAGGAAATAATCGTTCGCATCCAGCGCGGTGTTGCGGAAATACTCCCAGAGATCGCCGTGAAATTTCGCGCTTCCACTCTTGAGCGTTGCGTTAATGTTGCCGCCGCCATTGCGGCCCTGCGTGGCATCGTAGAGGCTGGTGCTGACTTTGAATTCCTGAATTGCATCCGGGCTAGGAAGCGGCGTGTAGGTCAACTCACCAAATGCATAATCAGCTACGGTAATGCCGTCGATCAAATAATTATTGTTGTCTTCTCTGCCGCCATTGACGTGCATGTAAACCGTGCCACGGCCAAGTTGTGCAGCGCCGTTTAGGTCGGAAGATGCGCCCGCGGACAGCGTCAGCAACTGCTGGAAGTTTCGCGTGGCCAGCGGTAAGTCAGTAATTGTCTGCGCTCCCAGCGATTGCCCGGTAGTGGCATCAGTTGTGTTTACCTGCTCCACCTGGGACTGCACTTCCACAACTTGCCTCACCGTATTGACTTTGAGAGTTGCGGTCATGCGCGTGGTTTCCGTGATGCGCACTACCACGCCCGGAAACGTAGTAACCGGAAAACCCGGAGCCGTCACTTCCACCGAGTAATTTCCTACGGGTAACAATGTCGCCGTAAACAATCCGGACGCATCGGTCGTTACCTGGCGCACTACTTCTCCAGTCGCCTCGCTTTTGACGTTCACCTTCGCGTTGGCAATGACGGCTCCTGTCGCGTCTTGCACCACGCCACTGATGGCGCCGGTGGCTCCGCCCTGAGCGAAGATCACTCCAGTAGAAGCCGCCATGAAAAGAACGAACGCCATGAAACTCCGAACGGAATTCATCTTGTCCTCCTTGCGCGAATTGCCTGCGGCTCACTCGCCATCGAAATGACGCGGATCGATGAGTGGATGAATAATGCGGTGAGATAACATGCGGATATATCACGATCCTCCGCCGTTGTTCAAGAAATATGCACGGATCGCGGACTCATGCTTACAGCGGATTCATCGGATTGAAATTCCTGATAGCAGACGCCTCTTGTTGCAGGCTGTTTTGTTTGGCTTGACATTGCCGCCGCCAGGAGTATCGTGGTGACGGTCAGCCGGCAGTTTCCCCTCCTGCAGATTTCCCGGTTCCGGCTGAATCCAGCGGCGGACTCCGCTCTCAGAGATCACTCTGTTTTGAAAGGGCCGTCGTGCTCGAATCTTCCGCTTGAAAGGAGACCGCTCATGGCTGTCTCTCCTCTGCCGATTTCAGAATTGAATCTTGACACCTCAATCACTCCCGAAGAAACCGTTATCCGTTGCACTGGGAGAATCACCTCCACCACCTCGGGGAACTTGCAGGCTGCGGTTCGCAGTCAGATCGCCGACGGGAAGCGTATTGCACTGGACCTGAGCGATGTGAATTACATGGACAGCTCCGGCCTGGGAGCGTTGGTGAGTATCTACGTCTCCGCCAAACGACAGCACTGCCAATTAAGGCTTATCAATGTGGGACCGAGGTTGCAGCAACTGTTTCGCCTCACCAAGCTCACTTCGGTGTTCGAAGGACATGACGACTTTCTCGGCTTGACACCAGACTAGCAGCCTTCCAGTCGATGCAATGGCCCCGGGCATCGGCAGCTAATCTTCAACCGCCTGCGCGACCATCTCCGATGGCTCGCCGCCAGCGGCGGCCTGCGCCATAATCAGGCGCCGCGCTTCCACGCGAATCTTGGGCAGCTGCGCCCAGAACCACGCTGCGCCGATCACTGACGCCAGTCCGCCAATCGCGACTGTCAATTGCGCACCCAGGCGGTCGGCCAGAGCGCCGCCCAACAGCGCTCCAATGGGAGCCATGCCCATGAACATCATCGAATAGACCGCCATCACCCGCCCCCGCAGCGCGTCCGGCACCATCACTTGAATCAGCGTGTTCGAACAAGCCATCTGCAGCATCATTGTGTAACCAACTGGCAACAGCAGGATTACGGAAATCCAGAAGGTGTGCGATACCGCGAACACAACCAAACTCGCTCCAAAACCAGCGCAGCACAGTGCGACCCATCTGCCCAGGCCCTTCACTCCTTCTCGAAATGCAAGAGTAAGCGCGCCGAGCAATGCGCCAACGCCGGTCGCGCCCATCAGAATGCCTAGTCCTTGCGCCCCGCCGTGCAAAATCTTATCGGCGAAGATGGGCATCAACACCACATACGGCATTCCAACCAGGCTCACCAAACCCAGCAGCAACAATAGCGCCCGGATCGGCGCAGTGCGGTTGACGAAACGAAATCCCTCCATCATGTGTTCCAACGGTGATGCCATCGAGGCGCGCAGTCGGCTCTGCACCTTCATCATCAGCAACCCGATGATCACGGCGATGTAACTGACCGCATTGGCGAAGAAGCACCAGCCTTCCCCAATCCTCGCCACCAGGATTCCCGCGATTGCCGGACCGATTACGCGCGCTCCATTGAACATGGAGGAATTCAGGGCGATGGCGTTCATCAGGTCTTCCTTACCCACCATGTCCACAAGAAACGATTGCCGGCCCGGAATATCGAACGCATTCACCACGCCCAGCAAGGCTGCCAGTACAAACACATGCCAGACTTGCACTTTGTGCAACAAAGTGAGGGCAGCCAGAATGAACGCAAGCACCATCGATGCAACCTGGGTTCCAATCACGATGTGGCGGCGGTTGAAACGATCGGCAGTAATTCCGCCCAGCGGGGCAAACAGGAAGACGGGGATCTGACTGGCAAATCCCACCGAACCCAGCAGCAGTGCCGATCCAGTCAAACGATAGACCAGCCAGGATTGCGCCACGCTCTGCATCCAAGTACCAATCAGCGAGATTAACTGGCCACTAAAGAAGAGCTGAAAATTGCGGTGGCGCAGCGCTCGCAAGGCTACTTGCCAGCGCGATGCCGGAGGGGAAGCGGATTCGGCTAAGTTTCCATCCGCATTCGCCTGGATTTGACCTGTTGTTTCAGACACGTTGGCTTCTTTTGATGACAACAAATGTCTTTTGGATCACTATAACGTGACCTACTGTGGATTAAGAGGCCGTTGCACTGAGTCCCAAATCGAAACCGGATATCGAAACCAAAGTTGATTAACGTGGGAAATCGGCCTTCGGTGCGGCAACTGGCAGCCTCAGATCGATTCCATGCATCCTAGCTTCGCGAATTTTTGGCTTCCCAGTCCGGTCGGACTGCGCTACAGTGGCAGTTGCTTTCCCCCCGGCGATTCCCTAAGGAAAGGGACACGACGATGACTGTCTCCTCGGTTGGTGTTGAACGTCGTATCGGGCAACGCTTCGCTTTCAACCTTCCAGTCTCGCTGCGCGATTCAGCCACCGCTGCCGAAGGCCTTGGCTTCACTCAGGATCTTAGCTCCCGCGGCACCTTTCTCTTCACCGATATGGCGTTGAGCGAAGGTGCGGAGATTGAACTCACTTTGGAGATGCCCTCCGAAATCACTCTTGGAGAGAATATGCGAGTGCGCTGCCGGGGCAGGGTCCTGCGCATCGTGAGGACAAAAGAAACGACGTGGAGATTCCCGGACCCGACTGAAGCTAAATCGCCGGAGACCGAGACACAGACCAAGATTGGCGTAGCCGTCTGCTTGAACGGCTACGAATATCTGCCCGACATAGAACACCCCTCTCCAGATTTTCGCCGGATTTCAGCCTTGCATAATCTGAGTGAAGCCGAGCGCACAGTCGCGCCCGCCGCTGTCGTTCCGCGTGCCGTGGCCCATTAATCCCGTCTCCCTCTTCCCGCTCCGCACTTTTGCGCGCATGCTTCTCGGTGTTCGCCCGGGTCGGTCCGGCGCATTCTTTTTTCCCCGTGTACTTTCGATCTTTTCAATCTGGTCGACTTGGCTTAGAATGCGTAGCACGAGTGCGGATTGTCTCGGGGGTAGTCCAGTCGTGGGCCTGTCGCAGTTTTCCTTCACCTGGCGAGTCGCTGCTCTTCCGTACGTCCGACAAAAATTACAGGAGCATGCTCTAAGCTGGTTACTTAGGTCACTGGCGGAGAGTACTTTCTCTTTCTAACATGCAAACAGCAAGAGAAATCAGCGAGAACCGCACCATGCATGGGATTGCAGTAGCCCTCCTGACGGAAAACCGTGAGCATTTGCCGGAACTGCAACGCCGTGTAGAGGCTACGCGCCTCGCTCGGACCGTATTCAGTAATGTCGGATTTCCCTCTGGGTCTACCGATTCGATTTTGCGCCAGATTCAGGATTTGCGCGCCGAGGTGGTCATCATCGACATCTCTCCAGAAAATCCGCAAACCGCGATTCGCGCCATCGAATTCATACAAGCCAACACTCTGCAACTGGCAATCTTCGCCAACGGCACCATGCGCCAGCCCACAACGATTGTGGCCAGCATGCGCGCCGGCGCCGGAGAATATCTTGACGATAGCGCTGGCACCGAAGCGCTTCTCGAGGCTTTGACGCGCTTCAGTTCAAACCGCACGCGCACCCGCGGCGGCGCGGGCAAAGCCCGCATCTTCACTTTTCTCGGCGCCAAGGGAGGCGCCGGAGCTACTACCGCCGCCGTCAATACCGCGGTTGCTTTGCAGCAAAGCCACGGCAGCGTGGTCCTGGTGGATTTTGCTCCCATCGGCCAGTGCCAGCTTCATCTTAATCTTCGTCCCAACTTCGGCGTGCCCGACGCGCTGGAGAATTTGCACCGCCTGGATGCCTCTTTGCTCGAAGGCCTGATGACGCCTTCCAAGGATGGTTTGCATCTGCTCGCCGGACCGCAGCAGCCCTATCCATCGCTTCCTACTCCTGCTGAGTTGGCTCGGTTGTTTGACCTGCTGGTGAATCACTATCGCTATGTTGTGGTCGATGCTTCCAGCCGCCTTGATTCCACGACCCGCCTGCTCTCCGACCTGTCGAATGCAGTACTCATGGTCGCGCAAACCGATGTCGTGTCTCTGTGGAGCGCGAGCCGCATCCACTCTTTCCTCGACGAAGGCGCCGGCCATAACCGGTTGCGAATGGTCTTAAATCGTTACAAAAAGATTCCCGGTTTTAGCGACGAAGACGTCGAACACTCCACCCGCTGCAAAGTGCTGTGGAAGCTTCCGAACGCTTTTCATGCGATCTCCCCCGCCATTGATCATGGCACGCCCGTGGTACTGCAGGAGGGCCAGGAGATCAGCCGTTCGTTCCGCGCATTCGCCGCCGCTTTGGCGGAAGCATCGTCCACGGCGGAAGGCGGGCTCGACTTGGTTTACGCGCAAGAAAAGCCCGACACCAAAAAGAAAGCCACCGGCAGGTTGTTGATCACTCCCGCACGCGCCGGCCAATAGCCGCCAATCATATCCGCAAATCGAAGTTCGGCTCGAATCGCGCGCCTATGCCCTTCCAACTTTCCATGCGAGCCCCCACGGAAGCCGCATTCCGATAAGATAGACCGATGCGCGATGCTCGGGCGTCAATCCTGGAACAGGTCGAATCGTCCTGTCCGGAACTTCGCCTATTAATTTCGCCCGAACCATGGCCGCGGGTTTTTGCGCAGAATCTTTCAGATCTGTTTCATGCGCACGACGTTTCTCCGCTGCAAGTTGAGTCCGCTCCCGCACCTTTCTGGTCAGACGTATTTGTCGAGCGCAAACTTCCCTGGCGTCGATTTCTGCAGTCCGGCGGGTATCACATCCTTGCGCTGATTCTTATCTGGGGAGGATCGCGCTTCCTGGCACTGCAGCCACAGATCGCGCCTCAACCAGCATTCAACCACGCGGACGTGGTCTACTACACGCCCTCAGAATATTTACCTCCGCTCGATACTCGCCGCCCGACTTCGGCTCATGCGGAAAAAGCTGATCCCGAATTATCAGCGCAACCGATTATTTCCGTACCTCCCGAAGCGGAGAACCATTCGCAAACTGTTGTCACTCCGCCCAACATAAAATTACGCCGTGACATTCCTTTGCCCAATACCGTTGCTTGGTCCGAAAAACCAGCGCAACCCATTGCCCCCGCTCCGGTCGTTCTCGCCTCTGAAACCTCGCGCCTCGCGCCGCGGATGGAACGGTCCGTCATCGCGCCGCCGCCCGACGTGGAGGCATCGCAGAAAAGCATGCTCGCCCCGCAACCGTCAGTGATTGCTCCACCACCCGCGTTGGAAGCAGCTTCCAACCGCACCCTTGGAGAACTCAACATCGGACGCAGCGCCGTCATCGCACCCGCTCCGCAGCTTTCTCTGAACGAGCAACGCGCTATATCCGACGGACGCTCCACCACGATGCGTTCCGCCCAGGTAATCGCTCCACCGCCTTCGTTGAGCGCCTCCGGAGGCTCGCGCGCGGCCGAAAGCATGATCGCGCTCAACTTGCATCCCGCCGTGGGAGCGCCGCCGGAATCTGTCGCCGGCAATCGCCGCGGCAGCTTTGCCGCAACTCCCGCAGGACATCACGGAGCATCGGGAACGCCAGGCAACTCCTCTGGCGCGTCCGCGGGGGACGCAAGTACAGGCAGCAAGAACAACGCAGGAAAACTACCCTCGGGACTTTACGTTGGGAAGGCGACGAGTCCGACCACGTCTATCGCCGGCAATCTCGCGCCAAGTCTAAACGCCAATGCCGTCAATCCGCGCTTGCTTGCCGGCCTGCGCCGGCCGCTGATTTCTCGGGCGACGACACCGCAGAGTGATATCAAACTCTCGGAAGCCGAGCGCACCGTTTTCGGCGACCGCAAAATTTATTCCATGACGCTCAACATGCCGAATCTGAATTCCGCCGGAGGCAGTTGGGTGATTCATTTCGCCGCGCTGAAATCGGAGTCAACTTCGGCCAGTTCTTCCGGCGAGGCAGCTTCTTCATCCGATCTTTCATCGCCGGTGGCCACCCTGAAAGTTGACCCGGCTTATCCGCTGGAATTGATGAAGCAAAATGTCAGCGGCACGGTCATACTCCACGCCGTCATTCTTGCCGATGGCACGGTTGGCACGGTTCGCGTGCTCCGCAGCATCGACGATCGCCTCGACCAATTCGCCAGCGAAGCAATCGCGAAGTGGCAGTTCCAACCCGCTACGAAAAACGGTGCTCCCGTTGCTGTGGAAGCGACGTTCTGGATTCCGTTCCGCCCAGGGAAAATAAAATCGGATTTCTGAATCCGTTTTCATCCCTGTTTTTCTGCCCGCCAAATGTCTGACCTCGTATGATTTCCCGGCGAGTCGTTCCCCAGAATCGCAAATCCGCGAGAGGGGTGTAAACTGATTTCCCCCCGATAAAATGAAACCGCAAGTTCTGCGGCTCTGTGCGAGGCGTTATGAGCTTTCACTGGAGCGGGCTGGCGAACAACCTCGGGATCGTGATCTTCGCGGTCATAAACACTATCTGGTACATCCTGCTTGGCCTCGCGGCTTTGTTTGCCATCTTCGTCGTGGGTTCCCTCGCGTGGCAGATTTGGGATTTTGGCGTAAGGCGAAGGCGCTCTGGTCGGTCCCCAAAAGAGTTCCTCCGCGCCAACGAGCAGTTGGCGGCCGAACAACTCAGCAAAGCGGTGGAGGAATGGAGAGTCCCGCCCGAACTCAATCTTCCCACGCCTCGGCCAATCAGGAGCGGACGTTTCGGCAAACGCCTGCGGCGAAGCATTCCTTTCATTTTGTTGCTGATGTTTCTCGGGCTCATTACCTGGCAGACGACGTGGAGGCTTTGGCCCAGCACAGTCGTCGGCGGCTTCTTCCTCTTGATTGCATACCTCACGCATCGCAAGGAGTACAGGCTGCTGAAGTGGGGTTCGCCGGCCCGGGCCGTGGTCACTTCAATATCGATGGGCGGATCGTCTGGCGGTGGCTCGTGGAATCTGCAGTATCAGGATGCTTCCGGAATTCTGATCAAGGGATCCGTATCCAGAGGTTCGCCGCCCAAAAATCCGGTTCTGACGGTGCTCTACGACCCCGCGAAGCCGACCAAATTCATCTCCTACCCGGTCGTGCGGTACGAGATCGCAGCTACGGGAGATTCGTCATCCTCGTAGCGATCAGCCTCAAGTGTGGTAGCGCAGGATGGGCGGAGCCCTCTACAGATTCTCCTGGATGAAGCGCGGACTGAGGTGAATGTCGAGTTGTATCAGCGGCGATTCACCAACCACCTTGAAGCTGTGGATCTCGCCGGCCTTGATGACGAAGATATCTCCAGACGCTGCCCTCAAAAGTCCTGTCGCTTACTGTCCAAATTCCGCTGCCTTCACGAATGAATTGGATCTCGTCATACGGATGCCGGTGCGGACCCGGCCCCGAACCGGGCTTCCCGTGGTACAGGAACACTGAAACAGTGGTGTCGCCCTGCTCAGCGCCAACAAAATTATACGAACTGCCAATAAAGGGAAGGTTCTCCTGGCGCACGTGATGCATCTTTCGTCAGCCCCCGGCAAAGTCTGATGACTTTAGGTCGGTTTGGCTTCGCCAATGCCAGTGAGTGAAATCGGGATATCTCAACAGCTAGAACCAATGATCGTGCATTTTGGAAAGAAACTCACGCCGGATCGGATATCCAGAAACAGAGCCGATGACCGAGTCGATTCCGCACTTCGGGCAAAGCGCCGTATCGCCATCGTCAGTCCAGCCTTCAATCTAGTTCGGCGGAAACACTTCAAGACAGTAGAAGCAGCCGCAACGATCGCTTCTGTTGAGCGTCGAGCGGTTCCAGCCCGACCATTTGTGAGCAGCAATATGGTCTTCCGTCACGGATAGTTCCCGCAACACACGATCAACGTCTCGCTGAATCCCTTTCCAATAGCTCTTGTGCTTATTCAGGATCGCGGTTCTTACTCGCATCTGGCAGTATTCGTCCGCCCATCGCAGTTCCGACTCGGTTCTGTGTTGGACTGCCGCTTGGATGCGCTTTAACTCTCTGAATCGAGCCATCTTGGATACTAATTATGCTTCACGTGACTGGTGGAGCGGAAGTCAAATGGCTTTCGCAGGCGTTTACACATTTTGACCGCTTGTCGATGAGTACAGGGGTGTTTCGCCAAACTGACCAAGCGGGAATTGCAAGTCCACATCTTGACGACGCTCTCTGCAGGGTGTGCAATGCCCAATGAAAAGGAGAACCGATGAGCCGATTCTTGAGTGTTTGCTTGCTTGCAGGCTGCGCGTTAGTCTCCGTCCTGGCGGCGTCTCACTCTCCGCAGAGCACTTCGATGGCAGGCGACCGGGCCAACGCTTCGAAAGAAACAATCGAGGGCTTGGTTCGGGATGTTGCCTGTCCCATCCAGAACCTCGATGGAACTGCGACTAACCTAAGCCTCAAATGCGTGAGGGCATGCGTGAGGGGTGGTTCGCCGCTCGTTATTCTGACCAAGGATGGCCACCTGTATTTCCCCATCTCCGACAAAATGCCTGACACGGATCAGCGGCAGGCGCTGATGCCATTCGTCGGCAAATACGTGCGGGCCAGCGGGACCGTATTTGAGCGGACAGGGACGCATGCGATTGTGATCACCGAAATTAAGGAAATGAAAGAGATCCACTTGACGATCGATGAGCGGTAACTCAGGCTCACCGAGAACGAGCGTATGAATGCTTTGGGCGCAAGTCAACTGCTGTAAACCACGATTCCACCCCTTCAGAATTGGCTGACATCCCAATGAGTGAGTTCGAGTGCGATAAGTGAAGGCGGAGTGCCTACGCCTTCGCGGCTTTCTTCTTCTCCAGAGCGGCGTAAATGGCAGGGTCGGTGCAGACTTCGTAGTAAGTACGCTCGGTCCAGCCCTGTACGGAGAAATCCTCCCCATTCACCCGCGGCACGCGGCTTTCGCGCACGACGATTTTGCGGAAGATGTCGCGATCAACCGGGACGGTACCGCTCGACAGGCGGTACTCACCTTTGTCTGACGCCATGGAAGGCGGCAATTTCACTGCGAGAGGTGACAACGAAATTTCCTGCTCCAGCTTGCGGAATGCGGCCTGATTCATGCGGATTCCTCCCAGGTTGTAGCTGATGACCTGGTCCTCGGGATTCGCATCTTCGGACGGCGGGGCGGATTCTTCGGACTGAAATACGTAAACATGGAAGGGTCCGGCTTGCGGCTCCATTATTTTTCGGGCCTTCTTGTTGCAGGAAGACAGCCGGTCGCTCTCATTCAGCGCCTCGGAAATCATGATCTGGCGCTCACCATCCATCAGATAGAGCGGAGCGGATTCCTGCAGAGTGATGCCGATTCCCAATGAGAGTTCCGGCATTCCCGAACGCTTCATCAGTTGGTTGTAGCCGCGCACGATCTCGATGATCTCCCGTGCCAGCACGCACGTGCGGCTGACGGCGAGTCCGGGCTCGCCCTCTCGTTCAAGTATGGCGAGAATAATGGCGTCGCCTTCCAGAAAAACTTTTTGCGCTCCGTACTTGCCCAGCAACTTGTTCACCGGATCATAAAAATTCAGGCTGAAGTAGGACGCGGGATTCAGTCCTTGTTCCATCAAAGTTCGCGTCAGGCGCGTGGAGTCGCGGACATCCGCCTTGAGCACGACATGGCGCAGAACCTTTTCTTCCTCGGGCAGTTCAGGTTGCTCATCGGGCAGGAGGAATTCGTAGAGCGTTCCGTTCATGCGCGAAAGTTCACGCAATTTGTCGGTGGAGACCAGGTTTACCGAATCCATCGCCGCGTTCAGCGTTTCCAGCCGGCGGAGATCACGGTGGTAGTGAGAAAAATCCTGCAGGAATCGCGCCGCTACTTTAGAACGCTCGGCTCCGCGGCAACCGGCCACCTTGCCCACTGCTGCATACAGACTCGCAGGCGAAAGTTTACCGTGTTCCTGAATCATGCGCTCCACGCGGTCGCACTCAGGCCGCGAGATAAGTGCATTCTTCAATTGTTGCGGATTGATACGCGGCGCGTACTCACCAAGCAGCGGCACCGTGTGGTACGAGGCGATGACGCACTCCATGACCTGCTCATCTTCGAGCAGGCGCACCCATTTTGCCAAGCGCTCCTGCTGCGCGAGGCCTTCCGCCGTGGATTCATCAGGCGTTCCCGTGCCCACGAGAGCGCGAGCATTTTCCGGGGCGCAGAGCCAGGAGTCAATGGTCTCGGTCGTGATCTCTTCTCCGTAAAGCGAGCGGAGAAAGCCCCACACCACATCCTGCAGGCGTGGATAGCGATCGGGATCGCGATCCCAGTTGCCGAGCATCACGTAGTGCTCGGCGCAAAGATAATCGTCGCGGCCATCTTCGGAAAAGGCCAGCCGGTTCACGAACAAGCCGTAACTGCCGAGGGCCGCGCTGCCTGGGTCTGAGGCCTTTGCCTCTCCAAAGAACGACCGGCGTGTGCGCGCCAGCGTTTCCTTTTCGATTGCGCGCAGGGTCTCGAAGAGCTCCTGGCCGGTCTTGCGAAGAATGATTTTTTTGCGCACCTGAAAAGCGGCCACGCGTTCGCGGTATTCAACTGCTTTTCCCTGGCGGATGCCCTCATAACTCTTTAGCAGAACGCGGCAGCGTTCCAACACCTGCGAGAACTGCACCGACATTTCTGCCCGTAGAAACTTGGTCAGAGCCAACCGCGCCAGCAAATCGATGGAAAGTTTTTCTTCTTTCTTAGCGCGATTCAATCCCGCCAGGTGAAGCTCGGCAAGCAGCGGCTTCCAGTCAGATGGATCGGCGGCACTGCGGCCCTTTTCGTGAGCGGCGCCAGCAGCGGCGGTCCGCATCCACGAAGGCGTCTGCGTTTTCTGCGGAGCCTCGGCCGCCAGCAAACCTTCCAACTCGCCGTGGCGCACAATCAAGCGCATGATTTGAGCGCGCGCCGCATCCGCAAATCGCGGGCTCAGTGCCACGTCATGGCGAAGATTGTCGACGCCGACTGCCAGTCCTTCGAGATTTATCGCCGGGATGGCCGCAACCAACTGCGGCAAAGCCGCTTTTTCAGGCTCCTTGCCGAGGCGGAAGATGGGGAAGCGAGGCATTCGTAAATGAGGTTAACTTTTCGGAACTTACTGATTACACATGTACATATCGAGGCTAGCATGGGCGGGGCGAGGGCTAAAGTTACCGAGGTTATGGAGAATGGTTCGGCACTCAGAATTAGTCTTCCAGAACGGAAACCTGCGGAAAGGGTATGCGCCGCAGGGAACAGGAGCGTCGTGCCTAGCAAGATGAAACCCGTTCAGAACTCTTACTGACCTTTTATCCTTGCCGCTTCGAATTCATCACCCTTTTGCCAACCGATGAGTTTCGCAGAGCTCGCCGCTTCCCAACCCAGTGCAAACCCGAAGCGCGCCATGGCCGCATCGCCGACAAAGTTCATCTCCGGATGGTATTCATCGCTCGGCTGATGGTAATGCTTTTCCGTGTATTCCTTGTTCTGTGCCATTCCCCAGGCTTCGTCGTGGCCTTTGAACTTGATCCCTTCATTGATCGAGAAGGATGGGATACCCACGCGAGCCAGACTGAAGTGATCCGAGCGATAGTAGTGCCCTGCCTCAGGACGCGCATCGGGACGTATGGCCAGCCGGAATTCTTTGGCCGTGGCCTGCACCCAGGGATAAAACGTGGTCCGCTCTGCGCCTGTGACCTCGACTTCCTCTGGCGCTCCGATGGGCTGTACGTCGTCGTAATTCAGGTCAAGCGCAATCTTGCCGGCGGGGATCGGCGGATGCTTGCCCAGATATTCCGAGCCCAGCAGCCCTTGCTCTTCAGCTGTGACTGAAGCAAAAATTATCGAACGTCCGGGACGATCCTTGGCCACGCTGAAGGCACGCGCTAACTCCAGCAAAATTCCGCATCCGGTCGCATTATCAGCGGCGCCGTTATAAATATTATCGCCGGGCATATCAGGACGAATGCCGAGGTGATCGTAGTGTGCGGTGAACATTACAGCTTGGTCCTTCAGATTGCGGTTCGAACCCGGCAGCATCGCCAGCACATTGTTCGATTCGAAATTTCGAACCTTGCTGACCATGTGTGCTTTAAGTTTTGCGCCGAGGTCGACGGGATGAAACTCGCGCGAGCGCGCATCCGCCATCATCTTGTCCAGATCCATTCCCGAACCGGCGGCCAATTTTTTCGCTACCTCAAGCTGTACCCAAGAGGCAACCTTGAGCGCCGGACCCTCCAACTTCAAGGACGACTTCTCTCCCGAATTTGAATTTCGCACCACCTCCCAGGGATAGCTGGCCATGTCTTCTTTGTGGATGAGAATCACGCCGACTGCACCTTTACGCGCCGCTTCCTCATATTTGTAAGTCCAGCGGCCGTAGTAGGTCAGCGCCTTGCCTTTGAAAAATTTGGGATCATCTGAAGGCGGCTCATTTACAAGCATCAGCAGGACTTTGCCGTGGACGTCCACGCCCTTGTAGTCGTCCCAGTTATATTCCGGAGCTTCGATGCCGTAGCCCACGTAGACAATTTCAGCGTCAACATCAGACTGCGACTGCTGGGTTTGATCGTAGGCGACATACTCGTCGAGCGGCTTCAAGTCGAGCGACGGACCGTGCTTGGGCAGGAGCACAAACTGCGTCTGCGGCAGAGTTGTAATTCCCACCAGCGGAACTTTCTGCAAGTACGATCCGTTGTCGCCAGCCGGCTTTAATCCGTATTCGGCGAATTGTGTGGCTATGTATTCGGCTGCGATGTCGCCTCCACGCTGGCCGGTACCGCGTCCCTCAAGCAGATCATGCGACAGGAAACGGACGTGCCAGCGAATGTGCTCGGGATCGATCGTTTCCATCGCCGCAAATGCGGCCGAGGGTAAGCGGACCGAGACCCCATCGCGGCTGGGCACTGGCGGCGTGGGGACTGGAGCAGCGCCTCCTTCCGCAGACGCTATCAGGCCCAAAGCGGCTAGCGCGATCAGGACCACACTTCTTCCTACGACTTCTCGCATAGATCAGTTTTCTCCCCCGACGAAATGGCGTACGACGGCGGAAAATGTAAGGGTCAGGAATGCTTTTGTGACGACTGAAAGAATTGTAACGGACAGCCGCCTTTCGCTTGTAAGAGAGTGGCCCGCCTGGCCGCACTATAGGTCATTCAGCTACACCGACCATAAGATCAATCGGGCGTTAGTACCTGAGAGAGTTCCCTCCGCGTTTCGGCCTGATCTCGAAACTTTCTGCGTCCCGCGACCGCGGGATCAATTTTTCGAGCTTCAACCGGCGCGGAAGTCGCGTACCTCTTCGCCCGACCTGAATAGCGCGGCGGGAGCGACGTTCGCTGCGGCGGCTATCTTTCGGCTGACTTCTTCGAAGTCGGCCTTCACCCAGCCCACGCTGGAAATCTCGATATCGCCATCCGCTGCGATCCAAAAGATTGTCGGGACATTGGTCAGTCCGTAGGCATTCGAAACCGGATATGCGTGACTGTCGAGCAAAACTGGAAACGTCACCTCAAATTCTTTGGTGAACGCCGCCGTTTCCCGTGGATCGTTCTGCGAGACGCCGATGATCCTCACCCCTTTGTGCCCGTACGCCTGCTCCAGCCGTTGCAGGAACGGAAACGAGTACTGACATGTGGGACACGAGACTTTGAAAAACGCCAGCACGACCGGCCCGTGCGCCAGTTCGTCCCGCAGTACGAAGCGCTTGCCATCCATCGCTCTCAGTTCGAAATCGGGCGCCTTTTTGCCCGCGGTCAGTGCCGCCATTGTCTACCCCCGGTTCGTTTCAGAAACTTTTCGCAGCGCATAAACTCTGCTCTGACTACCTGCATACATTTTAGATGATGCAAATGACAACCAAGCACTCGTTGCCCGTTACTAGCGGTCACCGTCCTTATTGCTAATACTATCGAACGAAGGGGAGCAAACCTCATCATCGTGATTACATTGCTTCCGCCCTTCGCAAAATCTTCCGCGCAAGCCCCGTAAGAGCGAACCGCTCCAACCGGCTTATCGAAATCCATTTCCCTTTTACATCGCGCGATGCAGCCTCCTGCCATATGTGGACTGTGTAGTTCGTTACGGTGATCGAGTGGCGCAAAGTGAGAAATGGACTGGTGGCTCCATTCTTCCCAGCCAGTTCCGGCAGCTCCCACATGCCTGCCATCATCGATGCGTCCCGGGGACGCCGGACGAGAAACACTTCCGGGCTGGCTGCCTTCCGACAATTCAATGCGTAGTGAACCTCGCGCTTCTTCTGCGGCGCTGATTTCCCTGTCGCCGCCAACTCTCCGCGTGTCGCGCACAGCTCAATCATAGGACAAGTTAAACATGCGGGCGCTCGCGGAGTGCACACGACAGCGCCCAATTCCATCATCGCCTGATTGAAATCACCGGGTCGTGTTTTATCCAGGAGATCGTTCGCCGCGTCCCACAATTCATACGCTACCAACCGCCCTCCGCTCAATCGCTGAAGAACGCGTTCCACGTTGCCGTCGACCACGGCCACCGGCTGATCAAATGCGATGCTGGCAATCGCAGCTGAGGTGTACCGGCCAATCCCTGGCAGAGTTTTCAAGCATTCCGCAGTCTCTGGAAACCTTCCCCCATGCTCGCGAACGATCACTTTGGACGCAGCATGCAGCATGCGGGCCCGGCGATAATATCCCAGGCCGCTCCAGGCGGCGAGAACGCTGGCTTCACGAGCCGCCGCGAGTTTCTCGACTGTAGGAAAGCGTCGCAAAAATTTGCGATAGTGCTCGATCACCGCCGCGACCCGCGTTTGCTGCAGCATGATTTCGGAAAGCCACACCCGATAGGGATCGCGGTTCTCTCGCCAGGGCAGATCGCGCCAATGCATGTCGTACCATGCGAACAAGCACCGTTGAAGTTTCTTCGAATCAAACTGCGTCAACACGGACCCCAAAGTCACCCTCCATCCAGTCGAGAATGCAATTTTAGTCGATCAGAAAAACTCTGGACCTTGTTACTTAAAGGATAAAGCCCATTGACCCAGCGCACCGTAGCACGAAATAATAACGGAGCCTGGCATCGCAGATTTCTAGTGAGATTCTTAGGACCCAGCAGGATCGAGGAGCACCATGAACGACTTCAACCGCAAGGTGGAAGACGCTTCGGCACGCGTCAGCAAGACCGTCGCCGACGCCGCCGAACGCATCGAGAAAGAGATACCCGAATTCATCAAGTATCTCAACGACGAAGTTGTCCCAGCGGTTCGGCAGCACTCGACGAAGGCCCTGCGTGTGGCCTCGGAGAAGCTTTCCGAGTTCGCCGATTACATGGAGAAGAATCCGCATCCTCCAAAATAGTTCCCTTGAGCGCAATCCAAGACCTTAGCAGCAACCAACGGTGGGCTCAGATTGTCGTACCCGCCGTAATTTCAAGTTTGCTGCTTGCAATTCTATTTCTCAGCGGTTGTGGCCATCCCAAGCAGGCGCGCTCGAATGTGCCACCACCTCCACCGCCTGAACCTTCCCCGACCGAATCGACAAACCGTCCGGAGGGTGCGGCAAAGAGTGATCGCCTTCCAGGCAATGCAGCGAGTGAGGCTGATGTCGCCGAACCTACAATTCCGGCGAACGCCAGGCCTTTGGCCACCGAGACTGGTTTGGCGAGCTGGTACGGGCCTCCGTATCACAATCGCGTGGGCTCGAACGGCGAAGTCTATAACATGCACGCGATGACGGCGGCGCACCGCACTCTGCCCCTGGGCTCAATCGTCCGAGTCACTAATCTGAAGACCGGCCGTTTTGCCCTGGTGCGCATTACCGACCGGGGACCGTTCATCCCTGGACGCCTGATTGATCTGTCCTTGGCCGCGGCCCGCAAACTCGACGTCTACTTACCGGGAGTCGCGGAAGTGAAAGTCGAAGTAATGCAAACTCCCGAGCCGCTCGCGACCGGCGGGAAATGGGCGGTACAGATTGGGAGCTTCGCTCACGAGCAGGAGGCCAGCAAGTTTGCCGACCATCTCGCCCGGCGCTATCAAACCGCCAAAGTGCAGCACTTTGGCAGTCCTGTGGGCGACTGGTGGGTACGAGTGCACGTGCTCGATAACGACCGCGACCGCGCACGGAAACTTGCTGCCGAAACCCGAACGCCTGAGGGTGCAGTCTTCCTGGTACGGCTGGATTAGCTTCGAGGATTTTTCTTTCAGATGCAGCAGTGTTATTCTCCGCGAGAGAACCCGCCATGACCGAACCCGCCAGCAACTGCCTTTTCTGCCGCATTCTTCGGGGTGAGATTCCTGCCAAGAAAGTTTACGAAGATGATCTTGTCTTTGCCTTCGAAGATATCGATCCGAAAGCGCCGACCCATGTGCTGGTTATTCCGAAGAAGCATTTCGCCGGCTTGAAGGAAGCACAGGCGGAGGACGCCGAAGCGATTGGCCGCTGTCACTTAGTGGCCGCTGAGATCGCCCGCCAACGAAATATCGAGCAAGGATACCGGACGGTTCTCAACGTAGGCCCCGGAGCGGGACAGTCAGTATTTCACCTTCATGTGCATTTGCTGGGAGGACGTTCCCTGAGCTGGCCTCCGGGATAACCAGCCCCTACTGCACGGTCGGATTTTCTTCTTCCGGCGCTCCGTGGCGGCGCAGCAACTGTGGCAAGTTCTGCGAGAAAGCCGAACGGGGAAGGACCATATCGCAGCCCACTTCGTGCGCCTTCTGCTTAAGATCGCCCTGCACATGAGAGAGGAAGCCGATAATCGAAGTTCCCTTCTTTAGCTTGCTCTTCAATTTCGGGATCAGCGTCAGCGGTTTGGCATTCGCATTATTGAGGTCGAAAATGATGAGCGATGGCTTCTCATCGCCATTCTGCAACATGCGCTCGGCCAGGTCTTTGTCGTTCTTGGCAAACTCGACTTTGACGTTCAGCTTGCGCGCGGTTTCCTGAATCTTGGCCTGGAAGAACAAATCATCCACGAAGGCAAAAATGCGCGAGTTGGAATCTTCCCGCAGGGCGGGCAAAGGCTCGGGATCGGCAGGCGCAAAAGGCGCGGCGAAACCGGGACGCGGCCCACGCCGCGCGTTTTGCCCATTGTTGCCATTCCCGGCCAATGCCGCGCGATAGCTGTGGTCCATGGGAGCGGTGTAGATGCCGTCTTGATTGTGGCGTGACTGGCTGGGGCCGCCGGGCCGGGCGCCGCGTGCATTGTTGGGACGGCGTCCGCGACGCCGTCGGCTTCTGCCTCCTCCACCGGAGGGTCTTCCTGGTCCTGCGTTCATATTCCTCTCAGAGCTGCCATGCCGGATCTGGGTCCGGTGCAGCGTATCGCAAAGCTCAACTGTTTAAGATTCCAGGTTCGGGATTCTGCAAGTCCAGATTCTGCGATCTCAGTGATTCCCAGTTACGTCCACTTGGTTGCGGCAGGTTCGGACAATGTTGGCACGCCAGCATCTTTATCCTGCCCGGGTAGTGCAGTTCCCGGCTGGCTATGCCTTTTCACTCAGCACATTCCACGCGGAATTGCAGGTGGGGAACGTAATCGTTGGCGCAACCCCTATGAAACGCTCTCGGATAAAGCAAATTCGTATTGGCAACAAAATATAAATGTTTTGCGTCGGTTATCCGTTGTCGGATCCGTCGCGCCGCCGGGAACGGCCTGGGGCGCGGAAGGCCTACGCGGGAACGAGGCCAATGAGAACAAGCTTATGGTACTCGCAGGCGTCCGCCCGCGCAAGTGCCAATCTGGACCAGTTTTGCACAAGAGGACATCGCCGGTAGTTTCGGCATGGCTATCCGCTGCAATGTCCGAACTGCCGAAGCCCAATGAGCGCCACGCTCGCCACTACGCACCACTGGAGACTTCGCGAGCCCACTGCTGGGCCTGCCAGTAAGAACTGGCGACCGTGTCCGGGTCCATATGGAGACTGTCACAGATAGCATGAGAAGCGTCCCACTCGCCGCTCTCGTGTGCCAGCATGAGTTGGTAGATGGGGCGTAACAGGCTGGGCTCTCCCCGGAGAACTGCTTTGGTTGCGGTATCCAGCGGGATTTTATCCAGGATCTCCGACATCGGTGTCTCCAGCATCACATCGAGCATGGAGAGCAGCCCGAGTAGGAATAAATCGGAGTCGCCATGAGGGGTGAGCGGTGCCAGCAGTTCGCCAAAACGGGCGCGCACCAGAGCACAAAGCACGAGATCGCTGCTCTTATCTTGCCCAGCACCCACCGTGGCGATCAGGCGCACCCAGCGGCGCACCTCCCGGTCGCCAAGAATCGCCAGGGCGTGGCGCACGGAATGAATTTCATTCTTGAAGCCAAACCGCGCTGAATTCATGTAGCGCAACAGCCGGTAGCAGATTGAGGTCTCGGTTTTGATCAGCTTTTCGAGCGCCGGCACATCGAGATCGTCCACCGAGACCGCCTGCAGCATTCTCATGTAATTCACCGCGTTGGCGGGCACGTCGTGCGTGGTCATCATCTCCGGCCGGCGCAGAAAGTAGCCTTGGAAATAGACGAAACCCTGATCCCGGGCGGAGATGAACTCCGCGTGATTTTCCACTTTTTCCGCCAGCATGCGGCAGCGCCACGGCCCATGCTTTTTCACCAGGGCGGCACGCTGCTCAAGGGTTGTGAGCTTGAGATCTACTTTGAGGATGTCGGCCATTTCCGCCAGAGGCTCACGCGGATCATTGCTGACATAATCATCGAGCGCTATCAGATATCCCGCTTCTTTCAGCCGCTGGCAAGCGTTCACTACTTCGTCGTCGACAGGCACGGTTTCGAGAATCTCCACCACCGTGGAGTGCGACGGCAAGAGCGTGATCAAACCACCAATCAGCGTGTCGCGCGTGCAGTTGAGAAAGGCGCGGCGGCCATCGCAAAGAACATCCAGTCCCACCAGCAGGGAGCTATCCAGGGTAGATCGGGAAGCAACGTCGGGATCCCGCCCATGAAAGGCGTTGTCCATGTCTTCGCGGAAGAGAAGCTCGTAGCCGAAGACTTTTTGTTCACGGTCAAAAATGGGCTGCCGCGCCACGTAACGCAGCTTGATCCCCTTGGGGTCCTGATGGGCGGCGGACGCAGCAGCGGAATTCGACACACTTCACTCATCGGCAGACCGGCGGAAAAGATAAGCGAAGACGGGACCAGAGTGTTAAAGCGATGTTGCGGACGGTGAGGTAAATCTAATTCGCTGGACGTCGTTGAGGGGGAAAACAGGGCACCCGGCGAATGCAGGGCGCCCCTGTTTTGAAAATCGATTACTGGACGGTGAGGTTCACCGTGAGTGGAGGCGCGGCAAGGGCATTCGGGCCCGCCGTAGTTGCATTCACGACGATGGCATAGGTTCCAGCCGGCGTTCCCGAATTCTTCTGGACGCCGCCGCTGGAGCCGCCGCAAGAACTCACGCCCAGACTTGAGACACCGAGAACCACGATCAGGCCAAGCAGCCGAGCCCCGCGACTGCGTGATCCCGAAGCGAACACGATTCCAAATAGTCCCGGAAGCAGCAGAGCATAGTAAAGGCGGCCGCCATGTCCTAGCGGCGGTTGCAGTCGCGAGGTGGGGCCTGTGGTTGTAATGTTGAGCGTAAGCGACGTTGAGCTCACCGCAGCGCCGCCGGTCGGGCTGAAGCTGCATTGCACCTCAGTGGGAAGGCTGCTCTGCAGGCAAGTGTAAGTCACCGGCAAGGCCGTGGTGGAATTACTGGTATTCACGAAACCGTTCGTTCCCGAAAGCGTGAGCTGAACCTGGGCAGTTCCGCCAGGCACCACGGAGTAGGTTTTAGCGTTTGAAGCGACGGTGAAGGATTGGTTGGTTGCGGTGACAGTCAGGCTGACGGTGGTGGCCTGAGACCCGGAACTGGTGCCACTGGCGGCTCCGGTGACCGTGATCGGCAGGGTACCCGGCGTTGCGTTTGCAGGGATAAAAACCGTCAGCTGTACCGTTTGGGCGGACGCACCATTTACTTGAGTCGGACTAAACGTGCAAGTCCCCAGGGCGGGCAAGCCTGCGCAAGCGCTGGTTCCGGAAAAGCTAATTGTCATGCCAGCGGATGGATTGACGGGTGTGACTGTCAATGTAACTGTGGCTGATTGGCCAGCGGGAATTGAGGCTGGCACGGGTGTACTTGGGGTCAGCGTAAAGACGGTAAGCGCTGTGACCAGCTTATCGGCGTCGATCGAGCCGAGGCCCGTAACAAGGTTGTATCCAGTGGTTGGGTCGAAGTTCGATGCGCTAAACCCAAGGGAACCTGACGCAGGACAGACTACGTTGACGGGATACCCTAAGGGCGTATTCGGCGCGCAGGAAACATCATTGTCGCCGCTCGTGATGGGATGAAAAATGCCGTTTGATGGAGTCGCGGCAAGATTGTAGAGTTTCGGATTGATGTTGCCCTGGCCGCTCCCGCCGAACGACTGGTTCAGCAGCGCCACGATACCGGCGAAAATGGGGGATGCAACGGATGTGCCACCAATGGCGGAGACATAGGTACCGTTATTGAGAGCGTTTGCGATTCCTCCCGCGCAGCTACTGGTCGAGCTACCACTCTGAACCAGTTCAGACTGCGGCGTGCAGAAAATGTAACCCGGGAAGTTCGGCGATGACAGCAAGGACACATCGGGGACATAGCGGACACCGACCGGTGCGTTAGGAATCTTCAGCGCCTGCTGATACGACGGTTGTCCAAGACCGCCTCCAGTGGGGCCAGCGCCAGCACCCAGGCACACGCCACCACTGTTTTGATAAAAGCAGTTGCTCGTACCGCCGCCGCCACTCGAGATCCAGATGTCACTTTGTACCTCAGATGCCGTCGCCGAAGCGGAGAGGGCGACCCAGTGGGGGGTGGCGGGAGTACCGCCCTGGCTGCAAAACGTGTCGCCAGAAGCGGGCGCGTGACAGTAATCGGCGAACTCCTCGCCGTCGTTCCACGGTTGCTCAGGGATATATTGGAGCGCTGTGCCACCATCGGGACCAAGTGTAGCGCTCCAGTAGGCTGTCGCGGGCGAAGGATACGAATCATTAGCGAGCGAGATCGAAGTACCACCAACGCCGGTGACCTCCGGACTACTGGCGGGATAGCTTACGGCCAATCCGAATTCCGCCGGACTGAATGGAGGATTGACCTCATTGTTAGGGGGACTGAAGTCACAGGCGGCAGCGCCCTGGTCGCCCGCTGAGTTTACGATAGTTATCCCCTCAACATTTCCCTGTTGAAGAAGGGTTTCCAGATTGTCCGCCTCGGCCTCGCAGATGCCGTAACTCATGCTCAATACTGGCGCGAGCGGCGGCCCGCTGGATGGATTGATGGCAGCGCTTAGAGCGGCGTTGACGCCGCCGCCGCTAAGCACCTGGGTGCAATCCGAGCTATAGGTAACCGGAGAATTGAAGTAAATAATTTGCGCATTCCGGGCGGTTGCTCCGGACCACTCGATGTCGAGATCTGCCTCCGATAGATCGCCGCAGGTGCTGGGTGCGCCCGGATCGCCGCCGACCAATACATAGCGAAAGTAAGTGGAGTTGCAGGCCGTCACAAGGCCACTCGCAGCGGTCGTGCAACCAGTGATCTGGTTGAGGTTGAATCCAGTCCGAAAATCGGTGATGTCAGCCATGTAAATATCGGTCTGGCCTATAATTCCCAGCGTCTGCCCCGCACCATCGATCGGTGTCGATGCGTTATAGAGAGGCGTGATGTCGTAAATCGTGGCGACATCGTCAGGGGCGAGAAAATTCGGAAAGATAAAGCTCGAGTCATAGTAGCCCGGGTGCGAGTTCCGCACTCCGCCCATCCCTTTCCGTTGGCTGGCTGGTTTCGGGAAGAAGCTGTGCACGCCCATCACGCCGCTGACAATCCCGTTGAGTGCAGAAGGAATCATGAGAGGCGTCGAGTTGGCGAAGTGCACCAGCCCATCGACTTTATAGTTGTGGATCTCGGTTTTGAAAGCGCTTTCCGCCTGAGCAGCGGTCCCGCTGAACACGACCGAGTTGCGGCCACCCCCAACACTGAGAATCTGAAAACCTTGTGATTTAACCCACGCGGTAACCTTACTCAAATCGCCTTGGCTGAGGCCGAATTGATCGGCGAATTGCCGGGGCGAAAGCCACTTATGATAGTTCGGTGATCCCCGGTCCTGCTGTTGCGCCAGCAGTTGTTCGAGCCCGGCTTGCTGGCTTGGCGAGGGCGCCAGCAGCATCGTGATGTAGGTCAACTTCAGCGACGGATTCACAGCGCCCTGATCATATTGTGGCTGCGCTTTGGGATGGAGGCTTTTCGCTAGCGGTACCATCTGGCTGGAATCGATGGGTCCGGGAATGCGGTCGGGCTGGGCGGCGAAGCACAGGGATGAGGCCAGAAGTGGCAGAAGGAACTTCCAGGATCGCATTAAATCTCCGTCAGCAATGGTTAGGTTGTTGGGTTGATGTATTTTAGCTTATACGGCTTACTTGCACTCTGATCAAGTCTCACGCGGACAAGGTTGTATCTTTACAAGCAATTTACAAACCCATCCCGCGGAAAATAGTCGCGCTATTACCAACGTAATTTACATGCCCAGCAGATTGAGATGAAGTTTGGCGTAACCGTGCTCCTGCGCCCAAAGATCGAGTGGAACCGAGGCGAGTTCGTCGACCAGAGGATCGGCCAGGCCGTTTTTGCTCAGGTCAATCGACTTGATATAAGTGCGGCAAGTATCGCAACATTCGACCCGGATATAGGGAAACTCTTCGGCAGTATAAACCGGAAGTTTGGCATGGTCCTTTTCGTCGCAACCAGGGCAGACGATGCGGCGGAACTCCCATTCACACAGGCAGAATCCACAAAGCAGATTGCGGCGCGCTCCTTCGCCCAGCGGACGAAGCACTCCCATCACCGGCTTGCGGCTGCAAAAAGGACATAAGGCGTAAGTGTAGTTCTGGAGTTGCAGTGGAACCCGGCCACGAACGAATTCGGCGTACGGCTGAAGAAAGGCGAGAGCAAGAAACTCGCTGGGCTGCGGCCCTTGTTCCGAAGACTGATCCGGGCCCGACCAAAAGTTATTCAATAATTCAGACCACGAATCTGAGGGCTCCCTGCCAAGATCACGCGCGATCTGCGCCAGGCGGGCCGGTGCTTGCTTTTCGACCAGTGCAAGGAATGCAGGAAAGCTAGCCAAGAGCTGCGGCAGTTCCGGAGGACCGGGATTTATAGCGACAGCGTCTTGCTGGCCCGAAAGTGGGCGAGTCGCCCGCTGTTTTCCTTGACCCTCTCCTCGACCGACAGCCGGCGAGACGCCGGCGCTGCTGTTTGAAGTCCCGTGGGCTGAAGCGCGGTCGATTCGCCGGTAGAATTCCTGCTGAAATCGTGCGACCTCAACATAGAAGGCCAGGATTTGGCTGGCAAAGGGATGTTCGATCGCCAGATATTCGGCGCGCCGGATACGCTGCTGCCACAGGGTTTCAGCCACGCCGCGATTATGCCGCTTGGCATCGCTCGCAAGCAACTGCGCCAAGGAAAGTTCGCCCCTGGTTCGGGCATTGACTGAGGTGCGGCAGTGGGAATATAGTTTTGGAAAATTTGGGGCGCAACCCGGCCGCGCGGCTAATCTTGCGGTCGACAAGAATAACCAGCTTCAGTAAATCGGTCCACAGATTTTGAAGTCTGAGTTTAAGAGTCTGGCAGTTCGATTCGGCCCTTCTGGTCCGATCGAGGCAGTCGGAGGATGCGCAAATGGAACTCTCCCGCAGAACCTTCCTCAAAGGCACGCTCGCTGGTGGTGCGGGCATTTCTCTCCTGGGTTTCGATCTGACTCCCGCTTACGCGCAGACTCAAAGCCTCAAAATTTCGCGCGCCACCGAGACGCGCAGCACCTGCCCGTATTGTGCCGTCAGTTGCGGCGTGATCATTTACACGCTGGGCGATAAAGCGAAGAATGCGATTCCCCAGGTCGTGCACGTGGAAGGCGATCCCGACCATCCGATTAATCGCGGGACGCTTTGTCCGAAAGGATCGTCGCTGGAGCAGGACATCCTGAACGATCGCCGCCTGCTGAAGCCGCAGGTGCGGCGTCCTGGCGCGACCGAGTGGGAGGACATTTCCTGGGATCAGGCTTACGCCGAGATCGCGCAAAAGGTGAAGAAGACGCGTGACGATACCTTCGTGGAGAAAGATGGCTCGGGTAAAACCGTGAACCGCTGCGAAGGCATCGCCTGGACCGGCGGCTGCACCGACACCAACGAATTCAATTATCTCGCGGTAAAGACGATGCGCAGCCTGGGGGTCTGCTACCTGGAAAACCAGGCCCGGGTTTGACACGGCCCTACGGTCTCCAGTTTGGGGCCAACATTCGGACGCGGGGCGATGACCAATGGCTGGATCGACATCAAGAATACCGACATGATGTTGATCATGGGTGGGAATCCGGCCGAGAACCATCCTTGCGGTTTTAAGTGGGCAGTCGAAGCCAAGATTCACCGCAACGCCAAAACCATCGTCGTAGATCCGCGCCTCACGCGCACCGCGGCAAATGCCGACATGTATGTGCAGATTCGCGCCGGTAGCGATATCGCTTTCCTCGGCGGACTGATCAATTACGCGATCGCGAACAACCGCATTGCGCACGAATATCTGGTTAACTACACCAACGCCGCCTTCATTATTAAAGACGGATTCAAGCTGCCCGAAGATGGCCTCTACTCCGGCTTCGATACTGAGAAAAAAACTTACGACAAATCCACCTGGAATTATGAAGAAGGTGGGGACTTAACCGGCAAGCCAGTAATGCCGACGCCCGCCGCGCAAAACACGCCGCCCTCGGGTCACGAAGCGAAGGGCAGCGACACCGGCCAGGGACAAGGCCATCAAGGCGCCAGTCCGGCGGGTGCGAAAGGTGGAACCGGAGCACCGGCGCTGCCGCCGAAAATTGCCTTCGATCTTTCGTTGCAGCATCCGCGCTGCGTGTTTCAGTTGATGAAGAAGCAATATGAGCGCTACACGCCGGAGATGGTGGAGCGCATCACGGGTATTCCGCAGGATCAATTCCTCAAGGCCGCCGACCTATATACTTCGGTCCGCAAAGACGGCGACACGAAAAAAGTATCGACGATCATTTATGCGGTTGGCTGGACGCAGCACAGCTTCGGGACGCAGATCATTCGCACGGCCTGCATGCTGCAATTGCTGATGGGTAACGTAGGCCGCGCCGGTGGCGGCGTGAATGCCCTGCGCGGACATTCCAATATTCAGGGCGCAACTGACATGGCCGGAATCTTCGATATCCTGCCCGGCTATCTGAAGATGCCTAATCCGGCGGACGTAGACTTCGCAACCTACACCAAGCGCACTACGCCGACTATTTCCAAGCCCGATCCCTGGGAGTCGTTTAACTACTGGTCGAACACATCAAAGTTTGGAGTTTCGTTCTTAAAGGCAATGTATGGCCCAGCTGCGACCAAGGAGAACGATTGGGCATTTCATTACCTGCCGAAGATCGATCGCAATTATTCCTGGGTCAACATTTGGAACGATATGTACGAAGGCAAGATCAAGGGAATATTTGCCTTCGGCATGAACGGCGTAATGATCGGTCCCGACTCCAATAAGAATATCGACGCCTTGAAGAAAGCTGACTGGCTCGTGGTGTGCGAGATCTATCCCGATGAAACCAGCGAGTTCTGGCGCGCACCGGGCATCACGGCCGACGATCAGAAGAAAATCAACACTACCGTGTACCGGTTGCCGGGCGCGGGTTTCGCCGAGAAAGATGGAACGTTCGTGAATTCGGCGCGCTGGCTGCAGTGGAAAAATGCAGCCGTGCCGCCTCCAGGTCTGGCAAGGCTGGATCAGGAAATTCTGGCGACCATTTACTTGAAAGTCCGCGATCTTTATCAGAAAGAAGGCGGCAAGTTCCCCGATCCGGTGCTGAATTCGACGTTCGCCTACACGAACCCGTACAACCCGTCTTTGTCGGAAGTGGCGAAGGAACTGAATGGCAAAGCGCTCGCCGACATCACCGATCCGAAGACGAATATCACCATCAAAGCGGGACAGCAGCTTCCCGGCTTCGCATGGCTGAAGGATGACGGTACAACATCTTCCGGCAACTGGCTTTATTGCGGATCGTGGACCGAGGCAGGCGCGATGATGCAGCGGCGCGGAACCGACGATCCCTCGGGAATGGGAGTTTATCCCAACTGGGGATGGTCGTGGCCGATGAATCGCCGGGTTCTCTACAACCGCGCATCCTGCGACGGAAATGGCAAGCCATGGGATCCGCAGCGGCGTCAGGTCTGGTGGGACGAAGCCAAGAAAATCTGGGTGGGAAACGATGTTCCGGACTTCAAGCCGGACTCACCGCCGAAGGATCACATGGGGCCGTTCATCATGAATCCGGAAGGCGTTGGGCGGTTGTTTGTGCCGCTTGGTGCAATGGCCGACGGGCCGTTCCCGGAATATTACGAACCGATGGAGAGTCCAATCGCGAATCCGCTCCACCCGGCGCAATCCAACAATCCGGTGGTGAAGAAGTACAAGACCGATATGGACAAGTACGGCACGGTCGATCAGGGATATAACGTTGTCTGCACTACCTACCGGCTGACCGAGCACTATCACTACTGGACAAAAAACAATCCGATGAATGTGGAGCTTGTGCCGGAGCCATTTGTGGAAGTTCCGGCGGAACTGGCGGACCGCATGGGCATTCGCGGCGGCGAAAGAGTGAGAGTCACCAGCGCACGCGCCTACTACATTGCAAAAGCCATGGTGACAAAGCGCATCCGTCCGATGAAGATCGACGGCAAAGAAACCTTTCAGATCGGCATTCCCATTCACTGGGGATTCCGCGGAATTGTCGAAGATGAAGGCAGAACGGCGAAGACTTTGGCGAACCAGTTAACGCCTACGGTAATTGATCCCAATGCATTCACGCCTGAGTTTAAGGGGTTCCTGGTAAAGCTGGAGAAAGTGTAGCGCCGCCGTCACGGCGGCTTACCCGGCAAGATGCCGGCGCTACTGGAAATGAGCATGATCGACCGCAAGGCATTACAAACCGAAAAGATATCCGGCCACTCTGGCCCATCTCCGGGCCTAGGAATGCAGCGCGATTACGAAGTTTGCAAGCTCGTCGATACCACGACTTGCATCGGCTGCAAGGCCTGCGAGGTGGCGTGCGTCGAATGGAACGACATGCCCTTCGGCGTGACTACTTTCGACAATACCTACCAGACGATGCCGCAGACGCGCTGGAACTTCTGGAATCTGATCAAGTTCAATGAACACCAGCGTGAGGACGGAACGATTCAATGGTTGATGAGGAAAGATCAGTGCATGCACTGCGCGGATCCCGGATGCCTTGCGGCCTGTCCCGCTGACGGTGCCATTGTGAAATACACCAATGGGATCGTGGATTTTAATCAGGACAACTGCATTGGCTGCGAGTTTTGTGTCTCAGGTTGCCCGTTCAATATTCCCCGATTCAATCCTGGCACGAAAAAGGTTTATAAGTGCACCCTATGCTCGGACCGAGTCGGCCAGGGGTTGGAACCTGCATGCATCAAGGCTTGTCCCACCGGATGTTTGAAGTTCGGCAGCAAGGATGACATGAAGTTCATCGCCAACGAACGCGCCCGGCAACTGAAGGAAAATTTCGGCATGGAGAACGCCGGGGTCTACGATCCGCAGTCGATTGGCGGAACACATGTAATCTACGTCCTGCATGATGCCACCGACCCCGAACGCTATGGCGGACTGCCGAAGAACCCGACCATTCCCTGGAGCTACACTGTGTGGAAGTGGCTGTTCAAGCCTGTACTCGGTACCTTCGCGCTGTTTGGCGGCTTGGGAGTTCTGCTGCATTACGTCGCGGTCGGCCCACGACGGCCACAGCCGGAACCGCCAGAGAAGGAGCCTGCCCATGGCAACGGCGATTGATCGCTTCGACGAAAAGGCGCGACGGACTTTCGATTCGATCGGACGAACCGAGGTCCATCGCGGCGAGTTGCTGCGGCATCCTGTATACACCCGCGTGCTGCATTGGGCGGTTGCGTTGTTTTTCTTTCTCGCGTTGTTCACCGGCTTCGGAATTTATTTGCCATGGTTGTTCCGCTGGTTCACACCCATCTTTGGCGGCGGACCGCTGAGCCGAATTCTGCATCCCTATTTCGGAGTGGGGTTTGTTTTTTTCTTTTTCTTGCAGATGCTGAACTGGCTAAGGCCCATGCTGTGGTGCCCGGGCGATACGAAATGGATACTTAATATCAAAAGAGTGGTCAGCGGCGAGGAGACGCTTGAATCGCCCGACACCGGATTCTTTAACGCTGGTCAGAAAGCCATGTTCTGGGAGATCGTTGTCGGCTGTGTCGTATATCTGATTACCGGAATTATTCTGTGGATGGGGGCGCGCACTTTCGGCGGGATGGCCGTGGCCATCAGTTATGTACTGCACGATATTTCGGCAATCATTATGCTGGGTGGAATCTTCATCCACATTTATCTAAGTACAATCGGCGAGCCCGGAACATTTCAAGCCATGACGCGCGGCGCAGTGAGCGAAGCATGGGCCTGGACATTCCATCCCGCATGGTTCAAGAAAGTAACCGGACGCGACCCCCGCGAGGCTTATGAGCAGGCGCGACGCGCTCAAGACGGCAGTTCCCCGCAAACAAAACTTCCGCAATCCTGACGCCCTGTAAGTGCATCCAAAGTTTCGGGTTTCGCTCAGTTAAATCCCCTGGATAAGAACGAGGTTCCATGCGCTCATTTGGACATACCTACACCGTTATCGCCACAGCCGTTCTGGTTTCAACATCTCTGTCACTTGCCGCTCAAGAGGTAGACGCCGCGTTTCATAACGCGCCGGCTTCAGCCCGCGCGATGAAGAATCCCTACGAAGGTAAATCCGCTGCCGCGACGGCAGGAAGGCAGCTCTACGCCAGCAACTGCGGTTCTTGCCACGGACAGACGGGAAAGGGTACAGGCAATGTTCCCTCCCTCGTCGATGGAAAACTGCAGGCAGTCACTCCAGGGGAAGTGTTTTGGTTTATCACCAAGGGTGACAAGGATAATGGAATGCCATCATGGGCTGCTCTACCCGTAAATCAACGCTGGCAGATTGTCAGCTATGTGAAATCGATCGCGACGTCGCAGAATTCACCGGATGCGAGCGCGCCAGCCCCGGCCGATATGAGCACATCGAAGGTGAAGGCGCCGCCGCCGACTCCGCCATTCACCGACTTCCGCTACGAGAAGCCGGGTACAACTCGCAAAATCACAGTGAAGGATCTGCCGCAGCCCTACGCAACGCAATCTTCGAATAATGGCCCGAAGCTGGTGGCGCGTCCAGAGAACGTCTGGCCGGTGGCGCTTCCCGGTTTCAAAGTGGACTTGTATGCGAGTGGGCTCGACAATCCGCGCACGCTGCGCACAGCTCCGAATGGCGACATTTTCCTGACGGAAAGTGATCCCGGACGCATTCGTGTATTTCGCGGCCTGACCAGTGACGGCAAACCCGAGCAATCGGCTATTTTCGTCAGCGGCCTGAAGCGCCCTTACGGCCTGGCCTTCTATCCTCCCGGACCTGACCCGCAATGGTTATATGTGGGCAGCGAGCGCGAAGTGGTTCGCTTTGCTTATCACAACGGCGATCTCAAGGCGAGCGGCGCGCCGGAACACATCGCCGATCTGCCCGGCCCCGGAGGACATTGGACGCGGGCTGTAGCGTTCTCCCAGGATGGCAAGAAATTGTTCGTCGCCGTAGGCTCGGGTTCGAACATCGACGATCCCGACACAACTCCGCGCGAGAAAGATCGTGCGGACATTCTCTGGTGCGATCCCACGAATTGCAAGTTGATTGTTTATGCCTATGGCATTCGAAATGCCGGAGGTGGAATTGCAATCGATCCGCAGACCGGCGAGTTGTGGTGCTCAGTAAATGAACGCGATGGTTTGGGCGATAATCTTGTGCCCGATTACATCACGCATGTGCAGGAAGGCGGATTCTACGGCTGGCCCTGGTGGTATATGGGCGGCCATCAGGATCCCCGGCACAAAGGAACGCATCCGGAGTTGAAAGATAAAGTGATCGTCCCGGATGTGCTGCTTCAGCCGCATAATGCTTCGCTCGAGTTCACTTTCTACGAAGGCCAGCAATTCCCCGCCGAATATAAGGGAGACATTTTCGCATCGGAGCACGGCTCCTGGAACAAGTCAGTGCGCGTGGGCTATGAAGTCATTCGCGTGCCCTTGCATCAGAGCGGAGACGCCAGCGGCGAATATGAAGACTTTCTCACCGGCTTTGTATTGCCGGATGGCAATGTGTGGGGGCGTCCCGTAGGCATAACCGTAGCTCCGGATGGATCACTGCTGGTAAGTGATGACGGATCGAACTCGATCTGGAGAGTCAGCTACAGCGGGAAATAAACGGGAAAAAAACAAAGTTCGACTAACAACGAAGGACACAAAGTTGGGGTTTCACTTTCGCGCAACTTTGTGTCCTTTATGGTTTATGAAGTAGGGATAAATGCTTGACAATTTCTGACTCCCAGAGCACAATCCTAAAAGGCGAACAAAAAGCGAAATAGCCTCCGGAACTTCTCACTCCGGTGCTCCCTGAAATCTTCCTGAGGAATTTATGTCTTCCGCAGTGTTTTCCACTTCGGCGGCCCAAGGCCGCCCTTTTGTATTTGATAGCGCAGATGAGGTCGAAGTTTGCCCGCTGCCTTCCCGGGACGAGCTTTTCGGCGAGCCGCGTCCGCCACAGCGAGTCGTTTCACCTGAGTCATTTAAGGACGCAAGACTTGCCGGCATCACTCCGGCTTCGCGGCTGGCAGTGCGTCCCACGCCAGAAATGGTATCAAGCGGCATTGCTGCCATCGATGGTCTTACCGGAGGTCTGCCTCGCGGCTGCCTGACGGAAATTTGCGGTCCCGCCTCTTCCGGCCGCAGCACCTTGATGTTATCCGCGCTGGCTGCTGCCACCCGGCGCGGAGAATTTTGCGCGGTGGTGGATGCCAGCGACGCTCTCGATCCGCAGTCTGCTGCCGCAACTGGGCTTGAATTGGACCGGCTACTGTGGGTTCGCTGCGGAGAGAATTCGCACTCCGCTGAGCATCGCCTGGAACAGCTTCTTCGTGTTACGGATCTGTTACTCGAAAGCGGAGGCTTTGGATTGATCGCGCTCGATCTCGGCGATTTGCCGTCGCAGACAGCGCGCCGCATCCCGCTGGCTACATGGTTCCGTTTTCGCCGTGCCGTAGAACATACATTCACCGTGCTGCTGGCAGTTGAGCGGCAGTCCATCGCCGGAAGTTGCTCGTCGTTATTGATTAAGCTGGCAGCGTTAAAACTCGCTGCGTCAGAAAATCTTGGGAATGAAGTCCCGACTCACACGCAATTGCTGACTAATGTGGAAATTACCGCAGAATTGGTGCGATCGCGCATGGAGCGCAAACCTGCCCGTTCCGCCGAGATTACATTCACCAGCAAAACCGCCTGGGCAGGATGAAGGATTTTGATGAATCAATGATTGATTGCTCACTGAATTTATACCTCCATGCCTTTTGCCTGCATTTTCGTGCCAAATTTTCCTGTGGCTGCATTGTCTCGCGCCGAACCGGAGCTGCGCGCCCAGGCCGTCGCTATCTTCGAGGGCAAGACTCCGCTGGAAAAAGTTTCCGCAGTAAATGAAAGCGCGCGCCGCATAGGCATCACGGTGGGTATGACGAAAGCTCAGGCTGAATTATGTTCCGAAGTGACGCTGCGTCCGCGCTCACCGCTGCAGGAATCCGTGGCACACGCCGCTTTGCTGGATTGCGCACAATCGTTTTCACCGTGCGTAGAAGATGCTGCAGCCGACACCGTAATTCTCGATCTGGCCGGAATGGAGTCTTTGTTCGGCTCGCTGCCAGAAATCGCTCGCAACCTTTTTCGACGCGCCGCAGAACTCGGACTCGATGGGAGCGTTGCCGTAGCTTCGAATCCTGATGCGGCCATACTTGCAGCTCACGGCTTTTCCGGCGTGACCGTAATTCCAACAGGAAAAGAAAGCGAATCGCTAGGGTCTCTGTCCGTAGAAGTTTTGTTTGCTCATGGATGTGGAAGGAAAAAAGAAGACGATCAGAAGAATGAATCTGGCCCGCACGAAACGCTGCTCCAAACTTTAGATCGCTGGGGCATACGCAATTTGCGAGAGTTAGCCGCACTCCCGGCAATCGCGTTGAGCGAGCGCCTCGGCCAGGAAGGCCTGCGCCTGCAACAACTGGCGCGTGGCGCGGCTTCTCGCACTCTGGTTCCGGTGGAAGCGCCGTCGATATTTGAAGAAGCAATCGAATTGGAATATCCCATCGTATTGCTGGAGCCTTTAGCCTTTCTACTGAATCGCTTGCTGGAAAATATTTGTGCGCGTTTGGCCTCGCGTGCTTTAAATACGCATGGATTGCGGCTCACTCTGGAATTGCAAAGCTTCTCGTCGGGGTTCAATCAACAATCAACAATTAGCAATCAACAATCCCTCCCACAATCGGCAATTGGAAATCGGAAATCGGAAATTTGTCCCCTTCAATTTCATCGCAAGCTTACTCTTGCGCTTCCCATGCTCGATCCAAAACTTTTTCTCAAGCTGCTGCAACTGGATTTGAATGCGCATCCGCCGGGCGCTCCTATTCTGAAGATTCATCTGGCCGCGGAACCGTCGCGGCCACGATCGGCGCAAGGCAGCTTATTTCTGCCGCCCACGCCAGAACCGGAAAAATTGGAACTCACGCTGGCGCGGATTGCCGGATTGGTGGGTGAATCTTGCGTGGGCTCGCTCGAGTTGCTGGATACGCATCGTGCGGAAAGTTTCCGTATGCGGCGCTTCGCTTCCAGGACAACCCCAAAAAAAGCAATACAAGAAACAGCGGAAGACAAATCCGCAGTCACAGCCCTGCGCATGTTCCGCCCTCCACTGCGGGCCATAGTAACTATGGAAAACGGAGAACTGGTCAGCGTGGCGTGTTCAAAGAAAAAAGAAGTACAGGGCAATGTTCTCTGGAAGGCCGGCCCCTGGCGCTCTTCCGGCGACTGGTGGGACAGAGAAGCCTGGGCGCGCGATGAATGGGATATTGCTTTGCAAAATGCAGAGAGTGTCGCTCTCTATCATCTTGTGCACGATCTGCTCGGCGGAGGCTGGTTCGTGGAAGGTACGTATGACTGACAAATTTTGGGTTGCTGGTTGCTGATTGTTCGTCTGTGTTCCTCTGTGTCCTCTGTGGTGAAGGTTTTATTGATGTACATCGAACTTCATGCCCGCTCTGCCTTCAGCTTCCTCGAAGGCTCTTCCCTGCCTGAGGATATGGCTGGGACCTGTGCGCGGCTCCAGATGCCTGCCATGGCATTGCTCGATACTGACGGCATCTATGGCGCTCCGCGTTTTCACATGGCGGCAAAAAAACTCAAGATCAAAGCCCACATTGGAGCGGAGGTTACATGCGATCTCAATCAATCCACAATCAAAACTCAGCAATCAAAAATTGCACCTGTTCAAATTGGCAATCGTCAATCAGTAATTGAAAATTCCTTCCGTCTTCCACTGCTCGTTTCTTCCCGCCCCGGCTATCAGAATCTCTGCCGTCTGATTACCAAAATGAAGTTGCGCAATAAAAAGGGGGAAGGGTCCGTTTACGAAGAAGAACTAGAAGAGCACGCCCAAGGCCTGATTTGCCTGACTGGCGGCGCAGATGGGCCTCTGGCCGCCGCTTTACAGCATGGTGGAATTGAAGAAGCCTGCAAGCAAGTCGAGCAACTCATTGGACTGTTTGGCCGCGGCAATGTGTGCGTTGAGTTACAGCGCCATTTTCATCGGGAAGACGAAACTCGCAACCGCGCCGCCGTTGTAATTGCGCGCTCGCTCAATCTTCCGCTGCTGGCCACCAACGGCGTCTGCTACGCCACTGCGAAAGACCGCGAACTTTGCGACGCATTCACTGCGATCCGCCATCACCGCACACTCTCGACTGCCGGACGGTTGTTGGCGCGCAATTCCGAGCGTCATTTGAAATCGCCGCAGGAGATGCAACAACTCTTCGCCGATCTGCCGCAAGCGATTCATAACACTGTCGAATTATCTTCACGCCTTGAGTTCACGCTCAACGATCTCGGCTACGAATTTCCCCGCTATCCCGTGCCAGAAGGCGACACCATGAATTCGTTGCTGCGGGACCACGCATGGTTAGGTTTTCGCGATCGCTATGGCCGCGCGAAAGCCGACGTGCAGGCCCGAGCCCGGCACCAGATCGAAAAAGAATTGGCACTCATCGAAAAATTAAAGCTCGCCGGTTATTTTCTAATTGTGCGGGATCTGATTCGCTTCTGCCTGCAGCAAAACATTCTGGTGCAGGGCCGCGGCTCAGCCGCCAACAGTGCTGTCTGTTATTCGCTGGGCATTACCGCAGTCGATCCCATCAGTATGGAACTTCTCTTCGAACGTTTTCTTTCCGAAGAGCGCGGCGAGTGGCCTGACATCGATCTCGACCTGCCCAGCGGCGACGAGCGCGAAAAAGTTATTCAATATCTATACCAGCGTTATGGCGAGCGCGGCGCGGCGATGACAGCTAATGTCATCACGTATCGCAACCGCATGGCAGCGCGCGAAATGGGCAAGGCGCTTGGGTTCGATCCGGAAACACTGGGCAAGATTTCCGCCGCGGTTGCTACCTGGGAATTTCGTGATGAGAATGATGCGCTCGACCGTCGCTTCCGCGATGCCGGACTCGACCTCAATCATCCACGCCTGCGCAAATATTATGAGTTGTGTCTTGCCGTGCAGGACCTGCCGCGTCATCTCGGGCAGCACTCCGGCGGCATGGTGATTTGTCAGGGACAACTCGATTCCGTAGTCCCGCTCGAACCCGCATCCATGCCTGGCCGTGTCGTGGTGCAGTGGGATAAGGAAGATTGCGCCGACATGGGGATCATCAAAGTCGATCTGCTCGGCCTGGGAATGATGGCCGTGCTCAAGGATTCCATCGAACTGATTCGTGAACACTACGGTGAAGAAGTCGATCTGGCGCACCTTCCCGTCGATGACGCTAAAGTTTATTCCACGCTGCAACAGGCCGATACCGTTGGCATGTTCCAGGTAGAGAGCCGCGCGCAAATGGCGTGTCTGCCCCGTCTGCAACCAAAACGTTTCTACGATGTTGTGGTGCAGGTTGCAATTATTCGCCCCGGGCCGATTGTCGGTCAGATGGTGAATCCGTTTCTATTGCGCCGTCAGGGACGCGAAGATGTTACGTATCCGCACCCTTCGCTGGAGCCTGTGCTCAAACGAACGCTGGGAGTGCCTCTGTTTCAGGAGCAACTGCTGAGGATCGCCATGATCGCCGCAAATTTCAGCGGTGGCGAAGCCGAAGATCTGCGCCGCGCCATGGGCTTCAAACGCTCCGAAGCCCGCATGCGCGATATCGAAGCGAAACTGCGCGCCGGCATGACGCAGAATGGAATCTCTCATGAGGCGCAGGAACAAATTATTCTTTCCATCACTTCTTTTGCGCTTTACGGATTTCCTGAATCGCACGCCGCCAGCTTCGCTCTGATCGCTTATGCCAGCGCTTATTTGAAATGCCACTATCTCGCCGCATTTACCGCTGCCTTGCTCAATAACCAGCCGATGGGATTTTATTCTCCGGCCACTCTTATTACAGACGCGAAACGGCACGGATTAAAAATACGGCCGGTGGATGTGATGAAGTCGGAGTGGAGGTGCACGTTGGAAGCAGTATCAAGCACCGAGTACCCAGTACTCAGTGAGGCGGATTGTGTGGCGCGTGAACTCTCGCCTGCGAAGGTCGGCGGAGGCGCCGGCACTACGCCTTGGTTTGCGCTACGTTCGCGGATTGCGGGAAGATGCTGGTCAAGCGCTGGTAGGCGAACGACAGCGCATTCCATTCAAATCCATTCAGGATCTCGCTCGCCGTGTTCCCGAACTGCGCAAGGATGAACTCAATACGCTGGCGGAAATCGGCGCGCTGAATAGCATAGGGCAAATGCCGATTGCCAATTGCCAATTGCCAATTGAAAATCCGGCGATCCCGATCAATCAGCAATCAGCAATCAACAATCAACAATTTCCAAAATCGCCAATCGGAAATCGGCAATCGGCAATTCCCTTCACCGTCGCGACGCTCTCTGGCAGGTCGAGCGCGCCGTGCGCAACTCGGGTCCGCTGCTCGAGCATCTGCCCGAATCTGATTCGCCTTCGCCACTTCGTCCCATGAACTATGAAGAAAGGCTGGTTGCCGACTTCCACGGCACCGGCCTCACCGTAGGACCGCATCCCATGGCTTACCGCCGCGAGTGGCTCAATGCCATGGGCATTCGCCGCGCCAGCGAACTTCGCGATATTCCCAACGGCAAGCGGCTGCGCATCGGAGGCTGCGTAATCGTGCGTCAGCGTCCCGGCACCGCGAAAGGTTTTGTTTTTCTCAGCCTGGAAGATGAAACGGGAGTGGCCAACGCGATCATCGCACCCGACCTGTTTCACAGCAACCGCCTGCTGCTGGCTTCAGAAAAGTTTTTAGCGATCGAAGGAATTTTGCAGAATCAGGACAATGTGATCTCAGTGAAAGCCGAACGTGTACTGCCGCTGTTCGTCACGAAAGCTGAAACTGTCTCGCACGATTTTCATTGAGGACGGGCGGTCGGAGTGAGGTCAATAAGAGCTAATGCGGTGTTACGTCAACTGACTGGCGAGTACTCTACTGGGAGCAGAATCTGTAGCCGATGCCTTTAAATACAGCAGAGCGAAGCCGACAAACATTGTTGGCTCGACCACCGTAACACCGATTACCGACGCGATGGTTAGAATCCACGGAAACCATGATGGCAATGGCACGGAGACGCGAACAAAAGATGCTAGCCAGAAAGGGCACATCCCTGCGACGTATCCTCCGATTAAGGACTTCGCGAGAAGCGCCGCAAGCACCAGCCACTTTCCCTGAGTTAGTTCATCGCTGCGAAGCATCGCTCGCCCGACGCTGAAATCATCCAGAATAACTGCTGGTACTGCCAGAAAGAATCGTGACGCGACGAGAAGCGCTAGACCCGTGAGTACATATGAAACCGCCCAAACCAAAAGGCCAGAGCGGTGTACCTGCAATCGGTGAAATATCCAAAAGACACCCGTCCCCAACACTATCAAAATGCCCTCCGTTACCACTACGAGAACCAAGAGAAGCAAAGATACACGGAGGAAAGGACTCAACCGTTCCCGAATGTGCACGAAAGAATTCCATGCTGATGGAATAAATCCGGCCACTCTTTCTTCCAACGCTATACAAATGGCACCGAAAACAAAAGAGAAGGCTAACCAACTAACAAACCATGCAGAATAATTGATGAGCCCAATCTCTAAAATCTCGGTGCGATGCGCCAGCAGTTCGACGCCTCGCGGGAGGTGACGCGAAATATCCCGAACCTCATTGCGAGCAGTGACGATGGCGACGGTGCTGATAATCACGGCTGGCGCTGTAATTTGGAAGTACAACCAGAAGTGGCTGTGATATGTCCGAAGTACCGCCGTAACAAAATCACCCACACCTTGCCAATCAGGCTCCCGCAATCCTCCCGTAGCGGCCTTGCTAGAAACCTGCGCCCCCAAATTGTTTTGCGGTTCGCCCGAATCTTCGGCAACACTGATTCGGCGTCTGGACAGTTCGCCTCGGAGCGTGACGCGTCCCTCAGAAGTGAGCTGTTCCGGGGCGGCGGCCAACTGGATTAATTCTTCGTCGCTCTTCGCTTGGTAAACTCGTACGAAGTCCTCGATTTGCATCGATGGGATGGTAATTCATTTCCAAACGCTAAGCGAGCTGGATGGTTTGACGAAACCAGACGTTTACACGTTTTGACCGCTGGTCATTGAGTGTTAAGGCTGTCCTCAGGGGCTAAAGCCCCCGCGTTGTCTACAGATGAAGCGGCACGGCTGAAGCCGTGCCATTTCAAGGCTGAAACTACCGCATCAATCGCGCACCTATTATTCCGGCCGACCGTTCTCGGCGGGCGCCAGCGGCAGCCGGGTGGCGCCGCGCATAATGTCGCGCTCTTGCGGCGAGAACATTCCGCGGAAGCGATAGGAATCAATAATCTGTTCCCGCTGACCTGGTGGCAAGGCACGCAGATCGCGGATCGCCGTGTGCACCATGGCCCGCCGCTCCGGTGGAAGCTGCCGCATTCGGTTGAACACTTGCCGTGCCTGTTCTTTCTGCCCCGGAGTCAAATGCTCCCAGGTTTCCATCCGGTTCAGCATGCGCTGCTGCTGTTGCGGTGGAAGACTGTAGAAATGTTGCAAACGCTGCCGCAACATCTGCTGCCGCTCCGGAGGCAAACGCCGGAAGCCAGGATCGTTCTGCAGCGCCCGTTCCCGCTCCCCGGGCGGCAAACCCTGATAGTGCCGCAGCCAGTCGCCAGCGTGGCCCTGACGGCCTTGCGGATGATTTTGAATACCTGGCCGACCCTGCATCGGGCGAAAACTATTACGTTGAGCCAGACAGGGAGCGCTCACGAAGGTCGCCACGGCCAGCACCGCAGTCGCCATCCATGCCGTTATGAAATTGCCTCGCAGCATTCTCTCCCCGCCCTGAAATTCCACCCATTTGCAGCCGCCGTTTCCACCCCGGCCTTACGGGTTTGCCTTCACATCTTGTTGCACTTCGAGATCATCCAGCAAATCGAAGTCCGCATACAGATCGTGATTCTTTTCGAGCGACTGCAGATCGCCTACCGCGGTACCGGGCTCGGCTGTTTGGCCGGAATCTGCAACCACATTCCTGCCGGATTCATAGAATCCGCTGTCCCTGGTGAAGAACAGCCCCACTCCAACTCCCATCAGCACCGTCAACGCCGCTGCCAGCACCGGACGGCGGAACCATGCCAACCAGCCCGCATGGGGCTTGGCCATCTCTTCCCGCAGCCGCGCCTGCAAACGTACATCGAAATACGGCGACGGCTCCGGAGCTTTCCATTCATCCAGCAGAGCCATGGTCTGCCGGAACTCATCCATCTTTCCCGCGCACGCACCGCAGCCCGCCAGATGATTGCTGATCTCCGGAGTCGCCTCCATCAGGCCGGAAGCCAGCTCCGGCATCACTTCTCGAATTTCTTCGCACTTCATAACCCTGTCCCCTTAATTTCTTCGCCCGTGCTCACTTTGCCAAACCAAAATAGCGGTCTTTAGATAAATTCTTTTAACTGTTCCCGCAAAGTCTCATAAGCCCGAAACAACAACGATTTCGTCGCCGATTCGCTTAACTTCAATACCTCGGCGATCTGCTTGTAATCCATTTGTTGATACTTATGCATGATGACTGCCAGCCGCTGCCGTTCCGGCAAACTTTCTACCTTGGCCCGGATTGCCACCACCCGCTCGCGCCGCACTAAAGCCTCTTCGGCGCTCACCGTAGAGTCGGCCACGTCCAAAGTCGTGCCCGTTTCTTCGTCCGGTTCATCCAGGCTTACGGTCACTTCCGGCCGATCGTGGCGCGTATCGCGCGCATGATTCACCGCGAGGTTGGTCGCGATGCGATACAGCCAGGTCGTAAACTTTGCACTGGCCTCGTAAGTTTGCCGCGACCGGTACACCCGCAAAAAAACTTCCTGCGCCAAATCCTCCGCCGCCGCCGTGTTGCGCGCCATGCGGTACATAAAACTCACCAGTGGCCTGCGATATTTCTGCACCAGGTAATCGAAGGCGGACTGGTCTCCAGCCTTCACCCGCAACATAACCTCAGCATCCGTGTAGCTCTCGGAGGCGACCATCTGCTGAAAGCTGCTGATTGGAGAAGACCCCATCGCAGCCATCAGCGGGCTGGGATCCATGGCGGCAGTGCTCACATCTGTTCGAACCCCGCTATAGCGGGAAAGTTGCTCTTTTTCTTGTTCCGCTGACACCCCGGAACTTCCCGCAGATGAGGGGGATACGGGGCGTTTCAGTGAGCTGGTTTCGTCCGGCATCGAAGGTTACTTTTGGCATGGTAATGGCCGCGCGACCCGAACGCCGCTTCCGCCCCTGCCGCCGATAGGCTAACACGCTCTGAACCCGTATCCAAACCGCCGGTGGGTAAGAATCCAACCTGTCGAGCACACAATGCCATAGAATACGTGCGGCGGCTTTCTGGCCTGCTTTGAGGATCTGAGGACTACGCGCAGGAAGGCTTCCCTGCCCCTCGAGCCCGCATCTAGAGGAAGAAGATGACATACGACTCCGACAGGCCGTCCGGTTCGGGACAAAAACCTCGCTGGCTGGGGGTGGGAAAATGCCTGTTTATCGTCGTCCTGGCGATCCTTTTTCTCCTGCTTGGGCAGAGCATGGTGCACCATCGCTTTTTCAGAGGTGGGATCAACCGGAATTACACCGTCAGACAGTAGCTGGTCCTCCCTGGGTCGTCGATCTTTCCCTCGAAATGGCCTAGGCCGTGACCTGCTAGCGGACGTTCAGCTCCGCGTAGTGAGCGAAACTGGAGAGCGCTACTTCGTCGTTGCCGGGTATAAAAAAACCAAATTTGCCCAGGCTGAGATTCGCCCCGGGCTGCGTCCAGCGATCAAGGATCGTCCAACTGTCACCGTGCTTAACCTGGTGAACGAGCTCCGCGGGGCTAACCCGGATTTGCAGCGTGCGGAAGCTTTTTTTGTCGCCTTTATCGGGAACTATAATCTGGTCCGTTTTCTGACCGTTACGAATAACGGTACGATAGAAATTATTCTCGTCCATTTGGAAAAGGATGTAGTTTTTGGGGTCGCTGTAGTTGAGCACCCATTGTAGGAGGTGACCCTTGGCAGGCATCGCGGAAAAAACAAATGTGCCCGAGGCAGGAATCGCTCCGTACAGGACAAAGTCTCCACCTTTGTGAATGAAAGAATCCCTCTCCTTCTTCCATGCGCCCGGATCATCCCACTTCGACATACCGCTCGGGGCCAGAGACAAATCCAGACTCTTGGATTGACCGGCTATGACTTCGAGCGCGGATGAGCGCGTGAACCTTTCGGCGGTTCGCGCAGTAAGAGTGTAAATACCGGGGGCAAGATTGAGCGGGACACCACTGCTTACCATTTTGAGAAGCTCACCTTTCGCGATCGCAACTTTGGCATCGGCAGGCGTGAAGGTAATTTTCAATTCTCCGGGAGCGGCTTCCAGCGCGACATCCGTAGCAGCGAGAGCTATGGTTCCCCCCGCGACGAAGTGTTCCTTGAACTGCCGGGGTTTGAATCGCTCATGGCGAAGTTCGACAGTATGGTCTCCCGGATTGACGGTGGAAACTGAGAGCGTGCCATCGGGCGGAAGCGTGCCGACGACATTTTGATCGACGAGAACCGTGGTTCCGGGAGCGCCGTTCTGGATGGTCAGCGAGGCCAGGCGAGGCTGAGGTTGCAGGGTCTGCGGTTGGAGGCGAAAGGTAAGTGTCGCCTGTTCGCCCCCCCGAATGCGGATTTTTTGTTGCGGAGGATCCTGAAAGCCGCTCTTCGAGACTTGTACAACGTAATCCTTGAGCTCGAGATTGGGTAGACGCAATTGCCCGCCTTGAGTGAGCTGCCGCTGAAGTTTTCCATTGAGAAAAACGCTTGCGTCATCCTGACCTGCAAACACAACGAGCGTGCCCAGATTGTGACCGGACTCTGCAGGGGGCTGCTCATCGCTCGGCGGTTCGCCAACCGGGACTTTTCCGGCGGGCGTCTTGGAAGAAATACCCAAAGCAGGCAAAGATGGTTTGGGAGTTGCTGGAGCGGGCGCGGATACGCCCGGCGCGGAGATGCCGGGAATCAGAACTGGCGCAGAAATATTGGGCGCAGAGGTGGCGGGCACAGAAACATCGGGCGCAGAGACAGCGGGCGCTGCGGGGGTCTGCGCTACTGGTTGAGCGTAATGTTTTCGCGTGAAGAAGAAGGTCGCTGCCACCAGAATTATCGCCGCGGCGAAGACCAGGATCACCGCTGTAAAGTTCGACTTGGTGGGCTCCGTTGGCTGGGATGATGGAGATGCGACTATCGCCGCCGGTGCCGAAGGCTCAACAGCGGGAGCGGTGGCGGCTTGTAGCGCGGGGAGTTGTGGCTCCGGAGGTGGAGCCGTCGGGGCCTTACCCGACGGCACAGTGCTGAGCGGAATTTTGCTCGCCAGAATTTTGCTCGCCGAAACAATTCCCGGCGGAACAACAGCGCTCGGAACATTCGCCGGCAAAACCGGGCTTGGCGGAGCCTGGGCGGTATCCGCGCGCGAAGCCTCGGGAGCGTTGGGCCGCGGGACATGAAAAATGACGGGCGCGCCTTTGCTGTTCGGCGCGGCTGCTAGACCCTCTTTGGGAACAAACCCCAGCCGGCTCAGCAATCGATTGGCGATGGCTAAGATCTCTCCATCCGTCCAATGCTTGGCGGCCACGGCCTGAATGCGCTCGGCTAATGCCTGTTTTCCTGCCGCGTCCGCGGCCTCATCGATTTTAAGCTCTATGCGCCGCAGATCTTCCACATCGCTGCGGCGGGCCTGGCGTCGCCGAGCGGCCTGGTCACGCTGGATCGCATCATGAATCTGAAGCAACTTGGGATTATCGGGATGAACAGCCAAGCCTTCTGCAACCCAAGCCATGGCTGCGAACAGATCGCCCGAGGACTGTAACTGCCGCGCTCGCGCAACCCAATCCTCCACCGAGCTTGTTTTTTTCTGTTCTACGATCAGGCTGCGAATCGTTTTGGCCGTGGGATGTGCAGGGTTCAACTTGAGCGCCTGATTGGTCAGCGTCTCGGCTTCCAGCCAATCGGTTTCTACAACCGAATGCGCTTGCTCGACCAGGGCATTGGCCAGGATGGCGCGCGAGAGAGAATTGTTTTTGTCCAGCTCGTAGGCTTCGCGCAACAACTGGATCGCTTCATTGGGCTTCTGCTGGGCGAACAATTCCTGGCTTTCGGTGATAAGACGTTGGGCGTCGGCATTACGCTTGATGCCATCCCGGGCCTGCTTCTCCAGTTCGGCGAGCTCCGCATCGTTGGGAAATTCGGCGGCTGTACCTCGCAACAAATCCAGGGCGCGGGAGTAGTTGCCCGAATGCAGGCAAACATTAATCTGCTCCACAATCCGCATTTTGGATTCGGTGCCTGTTCGCTGGTCGCTTCTTTTTTCCAAGCGCTCTAACCTCGAAGCTCAAACCTGGATATTGTAGATGGTGCGCAGCATCTTTAACGCTCCGAGCTCTCGAAACCGGGTAATGAATACGAGCAGCCTGCGTCCGCGCCTTGGATCGGCTTCAGGGATTGGCTCCGAGTCATCGAATTTGGATGGTATCAGCTCCTGCAAATGTCATAAGTCGCTCGACACACACTTCCTACACCGTTGACGGTTTTGGCTGCATCTGTTTGAATCGTTAAGGTTGGGCGCTTAACTCAGCGGTAGAGTGCCATCTTCACACGGTGGAAGTCATAGGTTCGAATCCTATAGCGCCCACCATTTGCTTCCACTATTTACGTTCGAAACCTGTGCATTCAACACCTGCGCGTGATGACCCGCACCGCAAATCGGACCGGCCTTAAAGCTATATGCTTATTCGCCTCCTGCATCGCGGTTGCCATGCTGGGGCTGGTCGCGGGATTGAGCGCTCAGCAGGCGAAAGGACCGGCGTCTGCGCCGGTTCCCCCTCAGATCGCTATGGCTAAAAAGGCGTTCATATCCAATGGCGGCGGAGAAAGCTTTGAAGACGTGTTTGACGAAACGGTATTCGACGGCGGCCCCGACCGGCCTTACAACCAGTTCTATGCTGCCGTCAAAGACTGGGGACGGTTCGACATCGTATCCTCACCTGCCGACGCCGACCTGGTGCTCGAAATCAGTTGGGTTCTCACGGATACGGGGCTAAGGCTTCCCGTTCTCGGGCAGCTTCGCCTGGCGATCATCGATCCCAGAACGCACATCACGCTGTGGAACCTGACAGAATATGTGCGGGGAGCAATCCTGCTGGGTAATCGTGACAAGAACTTTGATCATGCGATGACCACGATTCTCAATCGCATGAAGCTGCTGGCTGTCCCGGCCGCAACTCCCGCCAACGCGAGTCCAAAATAATCTCGACAAGATTTTTTACCCGGCAAACTCAAGCCGCGTTGCTCTGCTGTCGCTTACCTTGGCATACCCTGTCCGTCTAAGCCAACCAGCACAGCTACCAGACGCAGAAACCGCATCCGAACGTTTTCTTTCGGGCTGCGCCTGGATTTGGCTGTCGACACCCACCAAAAAGAGGAGTCTTCCATGCACAGAGCTCACCGCCTGCTTATCGTGCTTTCAGGATTCTTGTCGGTAGTTTGTCTTTGCCACGCGCAGACCCTGATGCTTGATCTCCCCCGGCAAAGTCAGCATGCAGTTATCACGCAGCGTATCGGCATTACCGACATCACCATCAACTACCACCGGCCACTCGTCAATAGCCGTCAGATTTGGGGCAAGCTGGTGCCCTACGGACAAGTATGGCGCGCCGGGGCCAACGAAAATACCACCATCACATTCACCGATCCGGTCACGATTGAAGGTCAATCGCTCGACAAGGGAACCTATGGATTGCACATGATTCCCGGTGAAAATGATTGGACGGTGATCTTCTCGAAGATGTCCACTGCATGGGGAAGCTTCAGTTACAAGCAGGATGAGGATGCGCTGCGAGTCACGATTAAGCCGCACGCTGCTGAGTTTCATGATGCTCTCACCTACGACTTTGACGACGTGAAACCCGATTCCACCGTAATCACTCTGAGCTGGGACAAGGTCGCGGTTCCCGTCAAGGTTGCGGTGAATGTCAACGACATTGTCGAAGCCAGCATTCAACGGCAAATCCGTGGGCTCAATCAGTATTACTGGGAAGGCTGGGACGACGCTGCCGGATATTTCCTCGCCGCCAAAACGAATTTGGACGAGGCGCTGAAGGATGAAGATCAGTCGATTAAAGTGGAAGAGCGCTTCGATAACCTGATCGGCAAGTCACACATCCTTGAGGCCATGGGCCGCAAAGATGCTGCCACGGAATTTCGCAATAAAGCGTTAGAAAAGGCTTCGCCACAGCAGCTTTACTTCTATGGGCGGCAGTTGCAGGGGGAAAAGAAACAGGAAGAGGCGTTTGCCATCTATCGCTCCACCGCGAAAAAATACCCGGATGAATGGACCTCGCATGTCGGCCTGGCCCGCGTTTACAGCGGCGAGGGCGACTTCGACAACGCCGTCAAGGAGATGCAGGCCGCTCTCCCCGGCGCACCCGACGACGCCAACAAATCCAACTTGCAAAATTACATCAAGCGTTTGCAGTCGAAAGACGACATCAATCGCTAGAATCCGGCCAAACAGAAAACTTGACGAAAAAGGCCAGCCGCAAGGCTGGCCTCTTCATGCTGTAATTCGTTTACCAGACCCGGCACGCGTTAGCCCGGACCATCTTCTGCCCAGCCTTGCAGCCAAATGCCTTGGCGAAATCAGGCATATTCGAATCCACATTGTCGATGCGGAAGATGGGCAGCGAGTGCGGGTTCGTAGTGACGATCAGCCGAGCCACTTCAGGCCTCACGCTCGAGCACCACGAGTAGGCATTGGCGAGGAAGAAGCGCTGCAGATAGGTCCACCCGTCCGGACCTTTCTCATCAAGCGACTTGCCTTGCTTCTTAAGATCGGCCTCCAGCGCCATCAACGCAAGATGGATGCCGCCGTTGTCTGCCGTATCCTCGCCCTGAGTTAACAAACCATTTTGCTTTACTCCCGGTCCAGCTTCCGGGACTGCTTGCGTGTACTCATCGGAAATACACTTGCCGCGCTCGTCATATTGTTTGGCGTCCTCGGCGGTCCACCAGTCGCGCAGGTTGCCGTGAGCGTCAAATTTACGGCCTTGATCGTCGAAGCCGTGCGTGAGTTCGTGACCGATCACCATGCCAATCGCTCCGTAGTTCACAGAATCGTCCATGTTCTTCTCGAAGAACGGCGGCTGCAGAATGCCCGCGGGAAAGTTAATGGTATTTAGTTGCGGATCGTAGTACGCGTTGATTGTGGGCGGGGTCATTGTCCACTCGCTGCGGTCGACCGGCTTTCCGATTTTTGCGACCCAACGCTCGAACTCGAAGGTTGAGGCGTGCTCCACATTTTCCAAATCGTTGTCGCGAGTAATCTTTACGCTGGAATAATCACGCCAGTGCGAAGGGTATCCAATCTTGTCTTCGATTCCCTTCAGCTTGACGATGGCCTGTTCCTTGGTAGCGGGCGTCATCCAACTCACACTCTCGATGTCTTCGTGCATCGCGTTCTCGATGGCATGCACCATCTCGAGAGTGCGCTCTTTGCTTGCGGGCGGGAAAGCGCGATCCACATAGGCTTGTCCCAGGGCTTCTCCCAGATCGCGGTCCGCCCAATGCGTGCAGCGCCGCCAGCGCGGAAGTTGTTCCTCCTGACCGGCTAAAGTTTTAGCGAAAAAGTTGAAGTTTTCTTCATCCATCGCCTTGGTTAAGTATGGCGCGGAGCGGTGGAGCGCCTGCCAGCGCATGTACGTCTTCCACTGTTCCAACGGACGCTCCGCCAGCAACTTGTCTTCGGCACGAAAGAAGTCAGGCGAAGTCACAATGTAGTGTTCGCTGGCCGGAGCATCCACAGCTTTCAAATAAACATCCCACTGGATAGTTGGCGTCAGTTCGCGAAGCTGAGCCAGGCTGAATTTATTGTTAATATTCTTAGGATCCCGGCGTTTGATGTTATCCATTTGCGCCTTGGCCATGGCGGTTTCCAGATCAACCACGGTGGCCGCATCTTCGCCGGCCTGCGCTTCCGGCTCGCCTGCCAGCACCAGCATCTTCTGAATGTGAGCCCGATATTTCTTCAGAGTCTCGACTGATTTCTGATCGGTATTGATGTAGTAATCGCGATTGGGCAAACTCAAGCCGCCCTGATCGACCTGCGCCACCACCTTGGAAGCGTCGTCGTAATCCTGTTGCCCCGTGAAACCGAAAAACGGCGCATTGGTCTGGTTATCTCCTTGCTCCCATGCACCGGGAAAAAGACGATGCAAATGAGCGATTTCCAGTGTGATTTCTTGCTTGGACTTAATCCCGGCAATGCGATCCAGCTCCGGCTGCAGCGGCTTTATACCGGCCGCGTCGATAGCGCTCTCGTCCATGCATGCTGCCCAATAATCGCCAATCTTCTGCTGCACGGGACTGCGCTGGGTATCATTCTTGCTTGCAGCTTCCAGGGTCTCGCGCAACACATTGTCGTTCCACATTTCCAGCCCGCCTCCCGTGCTCCAGTAAACCTGGTCGGCGGGAATGGGATTGGCGGCGATCCACTTATTGCAAGCGTACTTATAAAAGTCGTCGCAGGGATTGAGCGACCGGTCGACAAGGTTGGGATCGAAATGATCAAGCTTGGGAGGGGTCGTCTGGTCCGCCTGCATTGTTCTCGCCAGCCGAGGTCGGCGGAACAGGAGTTTGGCCGAACAAACCTAATGGCAAAGTCAGGAACAGACACAGAATAATTCTGGAAATAGACATAGGGCCTCTTTGTAGATGTTTCGGAATTGGCGCAAGAATGGCAATGGCACACAACCGGACACCCTCGCGGGAGCGAAGAACAACATACTACAGACGTGCTGCCATCGTCATGGTTAGCGATCTCCGAGGGGATAGAAATCAGTCGACCACGAAGGACACTAATTATCATGAAGGCTGTCTTGGCCGGATTTCCTTAGTGCACCTTTGTGTTCGTCGTGGGTGAAGCTTCAAACTGGGCTCTGATTCCAAATCTAGCCTGTGTTGTGCAGCCCCGCGGCGATTCCGTTGACGGTCGCACCCAGGGGATATTCCAGCTCTGCCAAGTCCTGCCCCCGCTGCTTGCGGCGAAGAAGTTCCACCTGAATAAGGCTCATCGGGTCCACATAAGGATTGCGCAGATGAATGGAGCGCGCCAGCACTCGGTTGCGAGCTAATAACTCGCGTTGTCCAGAGATGCTCAGAATCATACGCCGCGATTGCAGAAACTCCGCTTCCAGCATCGCGAAGACGCGCGTCCGCAATGCGGCATCTTTCACCAGCCCGGAATAAACTCGGGCAATGTGCAAATCGGCTTTGGCCATTCCGAGTTCGACGTTGCGTACCAGGCCCGAGAAGATGGCGAAATCCTTTGCCATTTCCCGCAGCAGCCGTTCGTGGCTTCGTCCCTTTCTTGCGAAACTCTGCAGTCCCTGGCCCACTCCGTACCACGCCGGTACAGCGTGACGGCTCTGCATCCACCCAAATACCCACGGGATGGCGCGCAGATCCTCGAGACGCCGACCCTTAGTTCGGCGCGATGGGCGCGAGCCGATGCGAGCCGTATCCAGTTCCTGTACCGGCGTGGCCTGCTCAAAGTATTCCAGCACGTCGGCATTCTCGGCAATGTCGCGGCGGTAGGCACGGTAAGCTTCCTCTGACATCTCGTCCATCGCCTCTTCCCAACGCGACTGATTCTCCGAAGAAACCGCCTGCTTCCCTGGACGCGTCAGCGCTTCCAGGCTCGCCGCAATCATCAACTCCAGGTTCCACTCCGCCAGCACCGCATCCGCATACTTCCAGTTGAGAACTTCTCCCTGCTCGGTGATGCGAATGCGCCCGGAAAAGGATCCTTCTGGCTGCGCCAGGATTGCCGAGTGGGTGGGTCCACCGCCGCGTCCAACCGTACCTCCGCGGCCGTGGAAGAGCCGCAGTTTCACACCACATTCCTGCGCTGCTCGATGCAATTCCCGGTGCGCCTTGTAAAGCTCCCACGTACTGGTCAGCATTCCCCCATCTTTGTTGGAATCGGAATAGCCGAGCATAACCTCCTGCCAATGTCCCCAGGAGCTAAGGAGTGGCTGATACTCCGGATGCCTCCACAGACGCCGCATGACGTCCCCGGCTCGGCGCAGAGAGCCGATTGACTCAAAGAGCGGCACCGGCATGAGTCCGGGGTCATTCGAATCTGGGTCATTCGGTTGTGAATCATTCGCATGAGGATCGTTCGAATACTCATCCTTGCCGGAGCCGGCCACTGTAACTCCGCAAGCTTGCGCCAGCCGAATCACGTTCAGCACGTCATCCTCGGACTCCGCCCCGCTGATGACGTATTGACTGATGGAACGCGCGGGATAGGTCCGCTTGAGCTCTTCGATAGCATGGAACGTGTCGATCGTTTCGCGGGTCAAAGGAGAGCCCATCTCGCCCTGTGCCAGTGCGGCGCCCGCGGCCAATGCCGGGGCAGTATCCCGTAATTCAGCCTTTCTTACCTTGGTCTTTCTAAGTTCCGAGCTTCTAGGTTCGAATTTTCTCGCATCGATTTTTTGGCTGCGAATTTCGTTCAGAACCTCCGCGTGCACTCGGGCATGCTGGCGGATATCGAGAACCTGCAGATGAAAGCCGAAGGTCCGGATTTGACGCAGCACTGGATCGACGAATGCTTCCGCCAGCCGCTGCCCGCGATTCGACATCAGGCTGTTTCGCAGTAACACGAGATCAGATTCAAACTCCTGCGCATCCTCATACGAGCCCCGAGTGCCCGGGCCTTCGCGGCTGCGCTGCAACCGGTAAACCACAAAAGAGAGAAAGCGCCGGTAATGCTCGACCGTATTGCGTGGACCCCACAACATCGTTGTGCCGGGCATCGATCGCTCGTAATGCGCCAATCTGTCAAGAATCTCAGCCGTGGCGTGGGCCTGCCGGGAGGACGAACTGAGGCAGTCGCTCAGGAATTCGACCCCGCGAATATATTCGCGGAGAATCACCGTTCGCGCAGTTTCCAACGCATCTTTCACGCATCCGGACTTGACCAGCGGATTGCCATCACGATCGCCGCCAATCCAGGAACCGAAACTGATCAGGTTCGGTAAGTCGGCTGCTTCCACAACGGCGCCATACTCTTCGCGAATCGATTCCGCGACTTCGCTGTAGATGCGAGGCAGCGTTTCAAACAGTGAAAGCCGGAAATAGCGCAATCCCATGCGGATCTCATCGTCGACGGTGGGTTTCGTCTGTCGAACTTCGTCGGTCTGCCAGAGAGCAGTAATCTCGGCATGGATTACTTGTTCGCAACGCAGGGCTTCGCCCACGGTCAAGGGCAGGCGATCCAGCCGCTCCAGTTGTTCGGCGATGCGGCGGCGCTTGAGCAGGACCGTTTGCCGCGCCACTTCTGTGGGATGCGCAGTGAATACAGGAGTCACGGTGATTTGGCGAAGTGCCGCCAGAGCTGCATCGGCGGAGATTCCAGCTCGCTTCATGCGCATCAGCGTTCCGTGAAACGATCCGGCTAATGGCGCCGATTGACGGTCCAATTGGCGGGCTCGACGGCGCCGTTTGCGATGGTTGGTCTCCGCCAGGTTTGCCAGCTCAAAATAAATAGCGAATGCCTTCGTGACCTGGTGGGCACGCTCCGTATCCATTTTTGAAATCATCGCCTGCGCGCTGGTCATCAGTTCCCCGTGCGACGCGGCGGCGGAGCTATGCGCTACGCGCTCGCGGTGCCGAATCATGAGCTTGCGCAGCTCTTCGACTGTATTGAAAAGTTCCGGGCCCACTTGCTCCACCAGTACCCGGCCAAGTAAGGCGCCGAGCGAGCGCACATCGCGACGCAAAGCGTGATCCTTAGCAGAATCGTCGGACTGCGCCGCAAGCTCGGAGAGACGATTCTTCTGATTGTCCGCTTTCCACAGTGGTTTAGGCCGGGTCATTGATGGCTGATTATGCTAAGAGTAGAGCACAGGATAAATCAAAGGAGTGCAGCGCGGCGTGTGGAGAACGGATTCCAGCTTCGTTTCCTACGCCGGTTTTCGTGCGGCAATGACTCTTGCAATTCCTTGCAGATCCTCGATAACTCGCAAATCCCGCCATTCCTGCAAAAGATTCTTCACTCCGTCCACGATGGTTCCGCTGATTTCCATCACCAACCAGCCGTTTGGACGCAACGCCAGGCGGGCTTGCGGGATCAGCCGGGCAATGATTTCTAGCCCTGTCGGACCGGCGAAGACCGCATTCCGAGGCTCGAATTTCCGCACCTCCAATTGAACTGTATCTTCTTCTGACTCGCCGACGTAAGGCGGATTCGAAATGACGAAGTCGAAGAAGTTCTCATCAAATCCCGAAAGCAGATCCGTCTCGCGAAACTGAATCCGCTTTTCGAGTTGATGTCGCGCAGCGTTAATGCCCGCAATGTCCAGAGCCGCGGGAGAAATATCAGTTGCGTACACTTCGGAGTGCGTCAGTTCGTGCGCAAGTGCAACCGCGATGCAGCCGGATCCAGTGCCGATGTCAGCGAGGCGGACAGCGGGAACCGATGCGCGGCTACGCTCAGCGGCCAGTTCCAGAACTCTCTCGACGACGTGCTCGGTCTCGGGTCGGGGAATTAGAACCGCTGCAGTGACAATAAAGTCCAGGCCCCAGAATTCCTGGTGACCGGTGATGTACTGGGCAGGCACGCCGCGGATGCGCTCCGCCAGAGCGGCTTCATAGCGAGCCCCTTCCTCAGCCGTCAATTTTCGTTCCGGGTGCGCGTAGAGATAAGCGCGGTCGCAGGCGAGCGTGAACATCAGAAGGATTTCCGCATTCATGCGAGGGGATGGAACGTTGTTAGTCGTGAGACGCAGAGCCGCGTCCATGAGAGCTTGCTTCAGTTGCACCTGAACATTTCACCACAGAAACAGCTCAGTGCGAAGACAGGCCTCAGGCTCGACGCGGATTAAGCCTGAGAATTTCGGCGTTGAGCACCGCGGCGAAGGCGACCCATGCTGCGTACGGAATAAACGCGTTGGCCGCTGCGCGATCAACCTTACGAGCAGCCTTGATGTAAGAGAAGATCATTCCCTCTAGGGCAATGGCATCCGCCAGCGCGAGCGTAGGGCGATGTTCGCCAAAAAAAAGTTTGGACCACTTGGCATTGGCGCTGAGCTGCGAGATCCACAGACGGAGCGCGTGCTTGCGTTCGCGTGACGGCGCTGCACTCCAAATGCGCCACCCCGACCATGCAATCATCGCGTACAGAGACATCCAGATCACTGGGAAAGCATTATCCGGAGGAGTAAAACCAGGTTTGTTGAGATCGCGATACCAGCTATCCTTGCTCCCGCCGCGGCTGTAGCGTGAACCATACCAGGCGGCACCAGCAGTCGCGAGTCCGAAGCCCGCGAGCGCCAGCAGCGAGCGGGATTTGCCATTCGACATAGTAACCTTAGGTGCGGATTCTCTATGCGCGGGTTGCTCGGGGAAGCAGTTCATCTCCATCAACTCGCGCAGTACTGCAAAAGCGGGCCCGCTTCTCAGACTACGCCGGCAGTCTCCTGCTTCAGTTTTTCCGCTTGGTAAAAAGTGGTGAGGGCTTCGATCAGCGGCTGAAGCTTGCCGTCCATTACCGCTTCCAACTGATGAATGGTGAATCCAATGCGATGATCGGTGAGTCTGTTCTGCGGAAAATTATAGGTGCGGATTTTCTCGCTGCGGTCGCCTGATCCCACCATCGCCTTGCGCTCTTTCGCCAAAGCCTGCTGCTGCTTTTCCATTTCGATTTCGTAAAGGCGCGAGCGCAGCACGCGCATGCCCTTCTCGCGATTCTTAATCTGTGACTTCTCATCCTGGCAGCTCACCACAGTGTTCGTTGGAATGTGCGTGATCCGCACCGCGGAGTAGGTAGTATTCACTGACTGGCCGCCCGGTCCGGAAGAACAGAACGTGTCGATGCGCAGGTCTTTCGGTTCAATTTTGATGTCCACATCTTCGGCCTCGGGCAACACGGCAACGGTCACCGCGGAAGTGTGAACCCTCCCCTGCTGCTCAGTTGCGGGAACGCGCTGCACGCGGTGGACGCCGCTCTCATACTTGAGTTGAGAAAAAACCCGATTGCCTTCGATAATGGCGATAACTTCCTTCAGTCCCCCAGCTGACGATTCTGATGAGGAAAGAATCTCAACTTTCCAGCGTTGCGTTTCCGCAAACCGAGTGTACATTCGAAAGATTTCGGCGGCGAAGAGTGTAGCCTCGTCCCCGCCCGTGCCAGCTCTAATCTCCAGGATGATATTTTTCTCATCGTTGGGGTCCTTGGGCAGCAACAAGACTTTCAGCTCTTCTTCGATCAACGCTACTCGCGGCTCTAACTTGTTAAGCTCTTCCTGAGCGTAGGCCCGCATCTCGGGATCTTTTTCCTCGGCGAGCATCAACTTGCTCTCTGCGATGCCCTTGGTTAAGTCTTTATACTCTCGATATTTTTCCACCATCGGTGCGATTTCGCTGTGCGCCTTGGCGGTCTTTTGATATTTTGCAGAATCGTTGACGATATCCGGCGAAGCCAGAGCTTGAGTCAGTTCCTCGTAACGAGCTTCGATTTGATCTAAGCGTTCAAACATCGGAAGTCTTTCTTAAAAAAGCTTGCTACGTTTCAGTTTCGCAGGGGCGCATGCCAGCTAGAAGTAGCAAGCTGCGTCCCCTTGGCATTGTAGTTGAGAGATGAAGAGAGAGAAATATTCGCGGCGGCGCCGCTAGGCAATCACCAGCTCGCCGCCGTTTTCTTTTTCCAGCGCCATGGCCTGATCGAGGGCGACGATAGCGCATTGCGCTTGCTCATCGGACGGAGGTTGCGTGGTAATGCGCTGCAGCCACAGGCCGGGAGCGGTCATGAGAGCGAAGAGCGAACCTCGATGTTTGGCCGCGAAGCGGATGATTTCGTACGAGACCCCGGCAATCACGGGTAGCAAAGCAATGCGCGAAGCAAAGCGCGCCCAAAAAGTAGTGAAAGGGATCAGCATGTAGAAGCCAATCGAAATCAGCATCACCGTCATCAGAAAGCTCGTGCCGCAGCGAGGATGGAAAGTCGAGTACTTCTGCACCGCTTTGGTCTCGAGCGGGTCGCCGTTCTCAAACGCAAATACCGTCTTATGCTCCGCACCGTGATACTCATATACGCGACGGATATCGGGGAACAACGAAACTCCCCAGATGAAGAGAAGGAAGAGAATCAACCGTACTGCGCCATCCACCAGGTTAAAGACGATCTGGCCGCCCAGCGCGGGATTCGCCTTCTTCAGTTCGGTGGCCGCCAGCAGCGGCAAATACTTGTACATGAAAATGAAAAATGCCAGCGAGAGTATGACGTTGCCGGCAGCAAGCCATCCGCTGATCGAAGCGGCCTTCTCTCGCGTCTGGGCCTTCTTGGCCTGGGGATGTTCTGCCTCGCTTCGCTTCGGCGGGACAGCCGAGGCGGCTGTCTCTACATGGTCTGCGGAATCGTCCTGCATTATTTCTTCGATGGCAACATTGGCTGAAAAACGTAGCGCGCGGTAGCCAAGCGACATCGCGTAACCCAGTGTCATCACGCCTCGCACAATCGGCCAAGCCATCCACTTGTGCTTCTCGGAGGGGCGATCTAGCGGCTCGCTCATGGTGACCACTTCGCCCGAAGGCTTGCGGCACGCAATTGCCCAGGCGTGCGGGGAACGCATCATGACACCTTCCAGCACAGCCTGGCCGCCGACCAGAGTTTCTTCCCCACTCTCGAGAGCGGGGAGAAGCTGCACGGCCACCAGGAAACGCACGAGATTACGCAGCGAACGCACGAGACTTAGATGCTCCAGGCGCGAAAAAGCGCCAACATTCAGATTATCACAGGGACAAAACTCTCATCCGGCGGATTGCCTTTCGTCTATTCTTTTATTCTTTGGGATGACATGCTTCAGTTCGCACAGACTTGCGAGGCGATTGCTGCCACTACCAAGAAATTGCAGAAGACGGCAATCGTCTCTGACTATCTGAAATCGCGCACCATCGATGAAGCCGCGGTCTCGGCAGTGTTTCTTTCTGGACGACCCTTCGCCGTTTGGGAAGAAACCACTCTGCAAATCGGCGGGACAATATTGTGGCGGGTGGTCGCGGAGGTTTCCGGAAAAGAGGATGCCGCGCTGAGTGCGGCCTATCGGAAGTACGGAGATTTGGGAGCTGTCGCAGAAGAGGTTCTGCCAAAGAGATCTCAAGCGCCGCTCGACGTTCTCGAAGTTGAAGACACTTTTCGGCAGATCGCGGCGGCACGCGGACCGGCAGCAAAATCTTCGCTGGTTCAGGATTTGCTGGCGCGCGCCACGCCGCTCGAAGCCAAATACATCGTCAAAATCATGACTGGCGATTTGCGAATTGGGCTGAAAGAGAGTTTGGTGGAGGAGGCGATCGCTAAGGCTTACAGCGCTACTCTCACGGAGGTGCAGCGGGCGAACATGCTGCTGGGTGACATCGGCCAGACTCTCCGACTCGCGGCTGAAAATAAACTGTCTCGGGCAAAAATGCGCATGTTCCATCCGCTGGGATTCATGCTGGCGAGTCCGGTCGACTCACCTGAAGAAGGGCTTAGTTACTTTCCAGAGCCTGCGGTAGAAGATAAGTATGATGGCATCCGTGCGCAGGCGCATGTTTCGGATGGCGTTGTAAAGTTCTTCTCGCGCACGCGGGATGAGATTACCGAGTCGTTTCCGGAGTTGCCCGGGGCGCTCGCGGGATTGCCGAAAGATGCCATTCTCGATGGTGAGATTGTCGCTTGGAAATATCCGCAAGACCCTGTCCACACACACCTGGTCGTTGATGAACCGCCTTCTGAGTCAGGTGAGATCAGAGCTGCGGAACTCGGCCAGGCGCGGCCATTCTCGGTCTTGCAACAACGCCTGGGGCGAAAGAAGGTAAGCGAGAAAATGCTGCGCGAGATTCCGGTGGCGTACCTCGTGTTCGATGTTGTGTATGCGGGTGGGGAGTTGCTCATTGATCGTCCGCTGCGGGAGCGGGCTCAAATTCTCGACAGACTGCTCGCAGAGAAAAATCCTGAACACAGAGGACACAGGGGAGCACCGGGGAAAATCGGGGCACAGGGAAAGCTTATTTTTGGAGATAGGGACGAATTGCAGGCGGCCCAGATTATTCGCGCGCCCGTTTTTCGAGTTTCGTCCAGCGAGGAACTGGATGGACTTTTTGTCGCGGCACAGGCTCGCGGTAACGAAGGGCTAATGATCAAAGACCTCACTTCGCCATACACACCCGGCAAGCGCGGCAAGTCATGGCTCAAGATGAAGCGGGAACTGGCGACGCTCGACGTGGTCGTGACTGCCGTAGAGTTTGGGCACGGCAAGCGCATCGGCGTGCTCAGCGATTACACATTTGCCGTCTGGGATGGCGACCGCCTGGCGAATATTGGGAAAGCATATTCAGGACTGACCGACGCTGAGATTGCTGAGATGACCAACTGGTTTCTCGATCATACGATCGAGGATCAAGGCTTCCGGCGCACGGTCGAGCCGAAGATCGTCCTGGAAGTTGCGTTCAATAATATGATGCAGTCCGACCGTCACGAGAGCGGATACGCGCTGCGGTTTCCAAGGATCGTGCGGCTGCGTCCCGACAAAGCGGCGGAAGACGCTGATACGATTGCGCGTGCGCGGGAGATTTACGAAAGACAACGGGGTAAATGACCGGACGGAGTGAGTTACACTCGCAACGGCCTGGTATGATTCGTCTCTCGCAAGAAACGATTATCCCACTTCTTTCACTGGCCATCTTGCTGTTGCCCCTGTTGTCGACTTTTCTTCGGCACATTACTCTTCCGAACGATGCCGGTCGGCAGGCGACTCTATGGACGCGGCATCGTCGCTCGAACCCCGTAATGTTACTGATTACCTTGGTTGTCTGGTGCGCCCTCTGGGAACTGGCGCCGGTCGCCGCCTTGCCTCACATTCTTTTCTGGATACTGCCGATTTTGAGCACCGCCGTCCTCGAAGGGACGTCGCGTTGTGCGGATAGAGCCATACTCACGCGAACTTGGACGGCCTTGGATATCGTACGGCTAGCTTGTTGGAGCACCGTCGCCCCTACGATCTCGATCCTGATGCTGGCTGCGGGCTTTCATGCGATCTTCGAGGATAGGTGGTTTGGCACACTTTGGCTCGTCGGCGCAGGCGTAACCGCTATAGTCGGACCCATCCGGCTGCGCTCAGCCCAGGGAATTAAACTGCGCCGTGTAAAGTCAGGCACCTTGTACAATCGCGCCTTTCGCTTGTCAAGAAAGGTCGGAGTCGACCTGGATCGGGTCTATGTGGTCCCACCAGGGAGGGGGCGTCTGACGAACGCCTTCGGCTTGTGGCGAGGTATCGCATTAACTGATAACTTTGGCGAGTACCTGAACGGTCCACAGCTTGATTTCGTCATCGGCCATGAACTCGCGCACTCAAGGGGCAGACATACCCGCAAAGAGTTCTCAGCGATTCTTGCGCTCGTGGCTGGCTTGGTGCTGTTGGCGTCCGGGCTCTCTCGCATGGCGGTAGCCCTCCGACCATTCTTCATGCTAGTCGTTCTTTTCGTGCCTCTGCTGGCGATCTACTACCTCTCTCGCTACTTCGAGTACTCATGTGATAGAGAAGCTATCGGCTTTACAAATGATCCGGAATCCGGCATCCGCGCGCTGGCCTATCTTTACCGAATGACCGACTCACCCGTCAAGTACAGCAGGATTACGGAGTTGTTCATGTCACATCCGTCCCTGACTAACAGACTTGAGGCGATTGCGCGCGCCGGTAAAATTCCCGTCAGTCGCGTTTCCACAGTCCTGATTGATGAGGGGCTACAAAACCCTTAGTGACTGTGATGGTGATGCTCCTGACTCTCGCCCACCGGAATTACGCAACCATGCGCCACTTCACACTCGACATGCTCGAACTGAATGGTGGTGTGGTCAATTCGGAAGTTATTGTGCAGGCATTCCTTCACATCGCGCAGGATCCGCTCGCTCACTGATGGCGGAATGTCTGCGATCGAGATGTGGCAGGAGAGCGCTCGAGTCTCTGATCCAATGCTCCAGCAGTGAAGATCGTGCACATCGTTGACGCCCTCGATTGACCGGATGGCCACTTCGACCAGTTCGAGTTTCACTCCGCGGGGCGTTCCTTCGAGCAAGATATTCAGGGTCTCACGCACAATTCCGAATCCTGACCACAGAATCAAGGCTCCGATTCCGCAGGAGAGTGCAGGGTCGATCCAGGAATTGCCGGTGACCAGAATCGCCCAGCCTCCAGCAATCACAGCGGCAGTGGAAAGCGTGTCTCCGACTTCATGCAAAAGAGCGCTCCGAATGTTGACGTCACTTCCAGAACCTCGGCCCGAACGGTAAAGCAGCAGAGCGATCACCCCATTCATCACTACGCCCGCGCCCGCCACCCACATCATCACAGCAGCCTGCACGTGCTCCGCATGCTGCAAACGGCGGAAGGCTTCGTAAAAGATAAAAAATGCGACCGCGACCAGGGAGACCGCATTCACCAATGCCGCCAGCACTCCGGCGCGGTGGTAGCCATACGTTTTAGTTGAACTGGCAGGACGTGACTGCAAATAGACCGCAACCAGAGATAGCAGTAACGCCAAAAAGTCGGAAAGATTGTGTCCGGCTTCGGAGAGCAGCGCGAGCGAGTGGGCGCGAATTCCGGCCACCACCAGCAGCACGATATAAGCGAGCGTTACTCCCAGCGAGATCTTGAGCACTCGCTTGGGACCGCCGCCGCCGTGGGCATGCACGTGCATTTCTTAAGTGTACGGGCGACGGAGACTGGCTTCAACCATGGATTAGAGATTTGAAGTGAACGTCTTTGTGACACTCAGCGGTTGAAAAGATTCTGCAGGTAGCGGTCGTTGTACATTGTGGTCGTGCTCTGAACGAACTCCAGAATGCGGTACATTTTTTCGCGCGACTCGCGGCTCATTTCCTTGAACTGCACCGCAATCCCTGAGCCCGGATGGATTCTGGCAACGCTGCCTTCCGCACTCAAATCCACGCTGTCCATGGAGAATACTACTTTGACACTAGAGCCAGGGGTAAGGATGGCCGCAGTTTCCACGTAGCAACCGCCCAGGCTTATGTCGATCAGATTGCCGAAGACTGGCGCAGTACTCCCTTGGGCATGCAACTCAATTGTTAGCCGGCACTTCATTCGCGTGTGCAGGCGCTGATCTTTTTTCGTAGGCTGCTTCTGTTTCTCCAGATACATGCGCCGGTCCGCTTCGGTCAGTAATTGTTCAGCGTCATTGCCATCATCGGGAGACACAGCGAGCCCTACGCTGAGTGAGAGAATGTCTTCTCCGCAAACATCGAACCCGGCTTGCCGCGCCAGCGGGCGAATCTGTTCGATCTTCTTAGCTGCTGCGTCAGTGGCCAGCCCCGGAGCAATTACGACAAACTCGTCTCCCCCCATGCGGGCTACATAGTCATACTCGCGGCAGCTATCTTTCAACGCCTGTGCAAACAGACGCAAGACACGGTTCCCTTCCAGGTGCCCGAACCGGTCGTTGATTTTCTTGAACCCGTTCATGTCGCAAACCATTAATGTCAGCGAGACGTTGTCGCGCTTGCAGCGGGCGAGTTCGCGATCGAGTTGCAGAAACAGAGATCGGGCGTTGGGCAGGCCGGTGAGGTAGTCGGTGGTGGCTGAACTCTCCGCCTGCTGATATTTGACGGCGTTTTCAATGGCCAATGCCATTTTGCCGGTCACTGCCAAAAGAATCCGCAAGTGGTCCGACGTGAAAGCATCGCGCTCAGCGCGATAGAGGGCGAGAACCCCGATCACACCGGTCACTCCCTCGAGCGGCAACGCCAGTGCCGATCGGAGGGTGCTGAATTTGGCGGGATCGTTCAAGTATCCCGGTTCCACGGAGGGATTTCCATTTATGATCGGCTTCTTATTCTGCGCTACCCAGCCGGAGAGACCGTCACCCATGGGAATTCGCAAGGATGCAAAAAGGCGGTAGTTGTCGCCATTCACATACTCCGGAATCAACTCATCCCCACGCCGGATGTAAATAGCGATGGCGTCGTAGGGAACCATTGGTTTGAGTTTTACAGAGAAGACGGAAAGAGTTTCCCCCAAGCTTAAGGAAGCTCCCAGATCCTGGCTCAGCTCAAACAAGGACTGTGCTTCCTGGCGCGCGGCGGCAATGGAGGAAAGAAAATTCGCTTCGCGTCCGGGCGCATCGGATACTGCAGCGCTTTCGAATCCCGCATCCGGCTCTGGCCCGCGCGCAATCTTGATCCCGCCGGAGTGTGTCGGAATTCCATCTTCCGCTGATTTCTTCAGCGCCAGATTTTCCAGAGACCGGTAACGCCTTTTCAGGACGTCTACCACCTTGGGATCAAATGATTTTCCTGATTCTGCGGCCAGCCTCTGCATCACTTCATCCAGCGGCATGGCGCGCCGGTATTGCCGATCTGATGCGAGAGCGTCCAGATAATCCACGGCGGAAAGAATCCGGGCGCCAATCGGGATTTCCATATTTTTCAAACCGTACGGATAACCAGATCCGTCCCACTTCTCATGATGAGCCCGCACAATCGGAACCACCGGATAGGGAAACCGAACGCGTTCCAAAATCTCAGCGCCCACAACGGTGTGAATCTTCATCTTCTCGAATTCTTCTGGAGTCAAACGCCCGGGTTTCGAAATGATGTGCTCCGGCACTGCCAGTTTGCCGATGTCGTGCAGCAAGGCAGCCGCGTGCAGCGCCTCCAGTTCCGCCCCTTTGACCCCTAATTCTTTGGCTACCTCGATGGCGTAGATCCGCACCCGTTGCAGGTGCTCGTGTGTGGTCTGATCTTTAGCTTCGATCGCCAGCGCTAAGGCCTCAATGGTTCGCAGATGCAGGTTCGCCATTTCTTCAACGTGGCGCTTTTCGTCTTCCAGTTTTCCCAGATACAGTCGGTAGGAGCGGTAAATCAGATAAATGGCAGGGACGAACAACAACGAAGTTTCCCAGTTGAACGCGTGATTGAACCAGGAGATGGCCCCGGCAATTCCGGCCCCGACCAGGTAGTAAGGGAACGACCAGAAGTAGCAGCCAACCAGAATACTCCGCAGTGGCTTGCCTTCGCTGAAAGAAATTACTGCGGCAATACAGCCAGCATTAACGATGAAATAGATCGTGGCAGTCAGGCACAAAATCAGAGGGCGGTTGCTGATCAGTTCGTTGCATAGTGGATTGTGGTAGACGAAATAACCCAGAGCCGTCGAGAGCGAGCCCGCGCAGACGTTAAACGTCAATTGAATTGCGGTCGGCCGTCCCGGGTATAGACTCTGCGCGATCATGGCAACCGCGGCCAGGGTAAGGGTCTCGGAATAGCCCAATTCCGCGATGGCTACGAGAATGAAAAGAAAGTTCACCGAGAGAGTCCCGGTAATGCCTGGCAGGGTAACGCGCAGTCGCGAAGCCAGGATCGCGATTCCCGTATAGCAAATGAACTCCGCGATGTTCTTGCTGTTCTGGTGAATGGCAGCCTGAAGCAGGCAGGCGGTGCCTCCCATAATCACCAGGGCAACGAATCCCTGAGCCCCGAGCGGTAGTCCCCTCCACGAGTTGGTGCTGGCAGACATTTAAGCAGGGATCACCGTGCCACTATTTCCGCCCACACGTGGGGCGGCCATTCTTAAAGGATAAGCACTTAAGGCTTTTAGTAACAGAGGTTTGAGAGCTTGGGCAGAAACTTCGGTAACGCACAAAAGTAAGTTGTGGGCAAGATTCTCGCCGGCAGATGTCTCAACTTTTGAAGAATGAAACGCTTAGGAGCAATCGCTGGACAAGTGATTTGGTGGCGGCGGTTGGACTCGAACCAACGACCTACGGATTATGAGACCGTCGCTCTAGCCACCTGAGCTACGCCGCCATTATTTGGGGAAACGCAACGAGCGGGACTAGTCGCATCCGCGCGGGGTCTCGCTGCCTGAGCGAAAGAACCGGAGTGGCTCTCCGCGCCCAACTGTTTATTCTAAGAGCGCTTGCAAAAAAGTGTCAAACGCACGGGGCGTCTGCCCATTCGCCGAATCGATACTTGCCAGCGGCGCAACAAAGCCGGAAACTGCTCCTGATGAACACTGTTGCCGTCATTCCGGCCCGCTTGGCTTCCACCCGTCTGCCACGAAAAATGCTGCGCGAGCTTGCGGGTAAGCCACTGATTGGTTGGGTTTATGAGGCAGTTCGATCGTCGCCACTGCTCTCCGATGTAATTGTCGCTACCGATTCAGAAGTCATACTGGAGACCTGCCGCACACACGGCTGGAGGGCAGAGATGACCTCGGCCTCGCACAAGAGTGGCACAGAGCGTGTGCATGAAATATCAAATTCGCTGGCAGCGGATGTTTATGTCAACGTACAAGGGGACGAACCACTGGTGCGACCAGAGCAAATTGCCGCGCTGTTGGATGTGATGAAAGAACAGTCGGTCGAAGTGGGAACAGTGAAGACCGCTTGCCCGCTTGAAGATGTTCACAATCCAAATGCGGTAAAGGTAGTGACGGCTAGTAATGGTCGCGCGCTTTATTTCTCGCGTGCCACCATTCCCTTCGATCGCGACAGCAGTGCTCCTCGATATTTCAAGCACCTCGGCCTTTACGCATATCGAAAGCCCGCACTCGATTGGTTTGTGGCTCAGCCGGAATCGATGCTGGAAAAAAGTGAGCGGTTGGAACAATTGCGCTTCCTGGAAAATGGGACTTCGATTTTTGTGGGCGAGACGCCGTACGATTCGGTGGGAGTGGATACGGAAGAGGATCTGCAGCGTGTGGCCGAAATCTTGCGCCGGCGATGACTTCGTCCGACGCCGTTTATACCTGCGGAGTTGCACCCTGCACGCGCTCCCACTCTTCCGCCGCCGCCACGCGTCGTGAAATTGCCGGGTGAGAGTGGAATAACAATTCGATCCATTTGGAAGGGCTACGCTCTGCCAGATTCTGCTGTGCCAGCTTATTCATCGACGAAATGAAGGGACCTACGTCGGCAATCGATTCGAAAGCATAGCGGTCGGCCTGCCGTTCGTTGAAGCGCGAGTAGGCATTCAAAGCCGGCATCAGCAACAGCGAAAGCAGAGTTGCCGTGATCGCCAGCAAAGGCAGGTTTGCAAAATCGGAGAGCTCCTCGAACATGTGATGATCGACCGCATAGTGCAGCACGAAATTCGCGATCCAGAAACCCAGGAAAGTAACTCCGGCTTGTACGAAGATACTTTTCAGAATATGGCGGTGAACATGGTGTCCGAGTTCGTGCGCCAGGACCGCTTCGATTTCCTCGGGAGCGTAATTATCCAACAGCGTGTCAGCCAGGATGATTCGCCGCGTGCTGCCGAGCCCGGTCAGCGCAGCATTAGCTTTCTTGCTCTTTTCCGAAAGCTTCCAGCGGTATACCCCGCGTACACGCGTCCCTGCCCGCTCGCCCAGAAGCACGAGCCGCCGCCGCAGATCTTCATCGTCCAGAGGCTCGAACTTGTAGAAAATTGGAAACAGCACCACCGGCGCCAACTGGGCCAACAAGATAAACAGCCCCATGAATAATGCCCATGTGATCAGCCACCAGTGTTGTGGAGACTGGCGAATCATGAAATAGAGCAACTCGACTACGATCGCAGCTAATACCAGTCCAACCAGAAAGCCCTTCGTCTCATCCCACAGCCACGATCGAAATTTTTGCGTCGAGAGTTGGAACCGCCGCTCCAGCCGGAATCCGTAGTAATCAAGCCCGAAACCCAACAGCTTGCTGATCAGGAGTAAGAAGAATAAATACAAAAATACTGCGAGCGTGTAATTCTGGAACGCGCGCCTCAATGCGAGATCGCGTAACCAGCCCGACCATCCGGTAATCAGGAGGACAACCAGAAATGCGGCACCGATGACAAAATCGGCGATGCTCAGCCAGCGATGGATCCGGTTGTAACGGCGCGTCTCAGGCGAGTCGACTGGATCGGCAGATGGATTTCCAGCAAAGGTCATGGGTAGCTAAAAGTATCGCACTACCGGGGCAAGAAATGTGGCTTCGATGCGAACGAGGCTGCTAGCCCTTTCGAACAAAATCCTCCGCGGCTGTCAGGATCTCTCTGACCAACTCCGGCGAGGAAGCTTCGGCATAAGCCCGCAGCAGCGGCTCCGTTCCCGAAGCACGGAAGAGGATCCACGCTTCAGCCCCGTTGCCATTTGTGGGCGCGTCGAGAAAAAATTTGACGCCGTCAAGATTCTCTTTCTTCCTCACACGGTAGCTCCCCAGGGTCTGAGTACCTTCGTCTCGCGCCCGCCGAATCGCGCTCTGTTTAATTTCATCGGGTATATGCAGGTCACGCCGACCGTAATAGTGCGGGCCAAAATCGCGTTGCAGATCCGCGACTAACTGACCCAACGGCTTTCCTTCCTCCGCCATGACATTGGCCAGCAGCAGGCTGTTCAGGATCCCATCGCGTTCCGGCAGAAAGCGGGAGTAGCCGATGCCACCGGATTCTTCCCCACCGATCAGGATGTCGTGCTCCATCATCAGATCGGCTGTGTATTTAAAGCCGATCTTGGTTTCGTAAAGTTTGCGACCATGTTTGGCGGCAATGCGATCGAGCATGCGCGTCGTATTGAAAGCACGCACCACGTCTCCGGACGATTTCTTGCGCTCCAGCAGCCAGCGCAACAACACGCAGAAAATTTTGTGGGAATCGACAAAGCTGCCATCTTCGGCGACCGCACCGATGCGGTCAGCGTCACCGTCCGTGGCCAGTCCCGCGTCGCACTTCTCGCGAACCACGGTTTGCTGCAATAGAGCGACGTGGGGTTCTATGGGCTCGGGATTGATGCCGGGGAAGAGCGGATTCACTTCTTGCCGAATGGTGACGTGCTGAACCCCGCGTTCGGCAAATATTCCTGCAAGAATGCCGCGGCCGGATCCATACATGGAATCAATGGCGATCTTGAATTTAGCTCTTCCGATGAGATCCAGGTCCGCAAACCGGCAAACGGCTGCGACGTAGGGAGGCTTGAGGTCGACTTCTTCGATCACCGCTTTTGTCCCGTGCGGCATTGCCTCAAGTCGCAATTCGTCTTCGACCTTCTTCATGATGGCCGGCGTAGCGGATCCGCCAAAATTCGCCTTGAACTTCACCCCATTCCAGTTCCAGGGATTGTGGCTGGAAGTAATCATCACTCCGCCAGCCGCGCCGCCTTGTTTCACCGCGTAGGACACAGCCGGGGTGGGTGTGTAATCGTTGGCCAATTTCACAGGAATACCAGCTGCGGCAATCACTTCGGAGGTCACTTGTGCCGCCGTTTGCGAAGCGAAGCGGGTATCATAGCCGACCACAACTCCGCGGCCGGCATTCTCATATTTCAGAACATAGGAAGCGATTGCTCCGGCGACTTTCCGGACGTTGTCGAAGGTAAAGTCATCCGCGATGATCCCGCGCCAGCCATCGGTCCCGAATTTGATTTCTTTCGCCATAAAACGAACGGCTTATGTCAATCTATGCAGCTTCTTACTATCCAGATACTTCACAACTTTACCCACGTCCTGCGCATTCTGTCGCGTAGTGATCAGCAACGCGTCCGGAGTGTCGACGACAACTAGATCATTCACTCCGACTGTCGCCACAAACTTGCCCGGTGCATGCACGTAATTGCCGTGGGCATTCAGAACAAATACTCCCGAACCATCGATGATGTTGCCTTCAGCCGGAGTACTCTTGGCGGTGTGATGTTCATGCAGCGCCGTCCAGGAGCCCAGATCATTCCAGCCAAAATCCGCCGGCAGGCAAATGATGTTTCCTTGGGCTTCCCCCTTGGCCGAACGCGGCTCCAGAACTGCATAATCGATGCTGATGTTTTCACACTTGGGATATAGTTTGCGCAGAGTCGTACTAAATTTGCGAGTGCCGAAAGTGGCGGCTATCTGTTCCAGTAAGGCTGCGGTTTTCGGAAGATGCTCGTGAAGCGCGTTGGCCAGCGTGCGAGCGCTCCATAGAAACATTCCACTATTCCAGAAGTAGTTACCAGAAGCGATGAAAGCGGCGGCGTTGTTCGCGTCCGGCTTCTCGGTGAAGCGGCGCACACGAAGCGCATCGCCATCAAAAATATTCCCGGCTTCAATGTATCCATATCCGGTTTCGGCTCGATTGGGAGGGATGCCGAGAACCACAATGTTTTGGCCAGCCGCCGCAATTTCCGCACCTCGTTCAATCGTCGAGCGATATCTCTCTTCGTCTCTGATCACATGGTCAGAGGGAAACATCCCGATTACCGCCTTAGGATGTTCCCGCAGAAGAAGGAACGCAGCGAGACCGATTGCGGGAGCAGTGTTGCGACCCACGGGCTCGGCAATCACTTGCGCCTTAGGCAGCCTCGGGAGTTGCCGCAAGATCGGTAAACGAAGATCGTCGTTGGTGATGATCCAGAAACGATTTGAAGATGCGAGGGGGAGCAGTCGCGCTACGGTCTGCTGGATCATGGTCTGCTTCCCATCCAGCGCGAGCAACTGCTTCGCCCGCTTTTTGCGGCTTAAGGGCCAGAACCGGGTGCCTCGGCCGCCGGCTAGAATCACGGGATAAAAATTTGGGTTCTTGGACACTAAGGTTAGGAGTTCGTTCACATTCTTATCTCAGGTTCCGACAGCGCCTCTCCGGGAACACGCGCCCTGAGAAATTCCAACGTCCACTGCGGCCGCACAGTAAAGTTCACCAGATCGGCCGGCACCACGATCGCATCCCCTTTGGTGACGGTGATCGGTTCCGAGTTGCCTGCCTGCACAATCCCACAACCTTCTACGCCGACTAGGATCTGGGCTGAAGCCTTTCCCGACTGATCGCGAGTCGAGAGAGGTTGCGGATCCTTTATCTCAAACATATCGACGACAAAATAAGGCGCGGCTACTAATGCGGCGTGCCGGTTCTTACTGCCCGGAATTTGCCGCGGGGCAGGCCTCACCACTTTTCCCGATGCCACCTCCGGCTTTACTGCGGCCAGTCCCTCTTTCAAGTGCAACTCGCGGGGGCGCCCGTAATCATACAAACGGTAAGTGGTATCCGACTGTTGTTGCGTTTCAATAATGACCGAACCCGGCCCCAAGGTGTGAACCGTCCCGCCGGAGACGTAAATCATATCGCCAGTGTAGACGTCAATCCAGTTCAACAAATCCTCGGCACGATTCTCGTGGATCGCCTGTTCCAATTCCGCGACGGTTACACCGTTTTTTAACCCCAATCCAATTTTCGATCCAGGCTTAGCGTGCGCCACATACCAGCATTCTGTTTTTCCCCACGGTTGGTTCACGCGCTGGGCCTGTTCATCATCGGGATGAACCTGGACGGAAAGCTTCTCGTGCGGGAAAAGAAACTTCAGCAGCAACGGAAAGCGTCGCGGATCTCGAGCTGCGTCCCCTACCAGCTCACGCTCATATTTTTTGCTGAGTTGCGACAGCATCTGCCCTGCCAAAGGGCCATTCGCCACTTTGCAGTCATCCCCGGTAAGCCACGCCTCGCCAATCTTTTCCGCAAATTGACGATTCGGATAAATCGGAGAGAGATCATGAGTGCCCCAGGGGCGCGGATCGAATGCCGGAAGCATCAGTAATGGATATAGATCGCTCATGAAAACTTGCCCGAATAAAAAAGGCCGTTCGAGAACGACGGCCTTAGCCGAACTATCGACTCCCAGGATTACAGCGCAGCAAAAAACTTCCGCATGCGCTCCAGCCCTCGATCCAATTCGGCCTTCGAAGTCGCATAGGAAACTCGAATATGGTCGCCGGTGCCGAATCCTTCTCCTGGGACGGTTGCTACATGGGCCTCGCGCAGTAATCTTCCGGCCACGTCTGCTGCCGACCGGATGCCGCCGCGCCCGAGGAACGCCGAGATGTTGGGGTAAGCATAGAACGCGCCTTCCGGCAAAGTGCACGTGATACTGGGAATCGAGCGCAAACCTTTCACCACATGATCGCGCAGCTGGATATATTCCCGCCGCATCTGCTCGACGCATTCCTGTGGCCCCTTCAGCGCGGCGACTGCTGCTTTCTGCACGATCGATGTGGGATTCGAAGTGGACTGGCTTTGCAACTTCGACATCGCGCTGATTACAGCAACCGGACCAAGCGCATAACCCAACCGCCAGCCAGTCATGGCATAAGTCTTTGACAGCGAACCCAGTACTACAATGCGTTCTTTGTATTCGCGCAAAGAACCAACGGAAAAATTCTTGCCTGTGTAATTCAAATAAACGTAACACTCGTCGGAGAGGACCCAGATGCCGCGCTCGTGCGCCAAGCGGACCACCGCAGTCAGATCTTCGGCAGACATCACCGCACCCGAGGGATTCGAAGGCGAATTCAGAATGATGACCTTGGTCCGAGGCGTTATCAGGCGCGCAACCATTTCTGCCGTAACCCGGAAGCCTTGCGCCTCGTCGGTTTCCAGCAGCACATTCTCGCCGCCGGCGTAGCGCACAATATCTTTGAATGAAACCCAGTAAGGCACCGGGAGAATCACTTCATCCCCGTGATCGACCAGCACCTGAATCGCATTAAATAAAGCATTCTTCCCGCCGGTTGAGGCAATCGCTTCTTCACGGCGATAATCCGAATCAAAATCGACCGCGTGACGGTGAACTATTGCGTCACGTAACTCAGGCGTGCCCGGAACCGCTGTGTACTTGGTGAAGTTCCCCTGAATCGCAGCGATGGCAGCGTCCTTTATGTGCTGCGGCGTGGGAAAATGCGGCTCGCCGGCGCCGAAGTCGACCACGTCGATTCCCTGCGCGCGCAGCTTGTCGGCCTCAGCTACCACCGCCATCGTGGCCGAAGGTTCGATGCGGTTGATTCGGTCGGTTAGCCGGAGCGCTTCCGTGGTTGCCGTTGTCATGATTTTCTTTTTCTCCCTTTTCTGGCCGGCCCGCGCGCGGCGACTTCCTGCAGTTCCTCCTGCATCTCGTCGTGAAACCTATAAGCGGGCTCTAACTTTGCACGTAGCCTGTGTTCCACTACTTCGGGCACGAGCCCTTTCACCGGCCCCCCCACCTGCGCTACTTCCCGCACCAGGCGCGAGCTGACATAAGAATACTTATCGGCGGGCATCATGAAGACAGTCTCGAGTGTTGGCTCCAGCTTGCGGTTCATCAGGGCCATCTGGAATTCGTATTCGTAATCGCTCACGGCTCGAATCCCGCGCAATACACAGGTTGCATCGATCGACTTGGCATATTCGACCATCAGCCCATGGAAGGCCTCAATGCGCACATTTTTCAGATGTACGGTCAGTGTCTTCAACATATCCAAGCGTTCCGCCAGGCTGAACATCGGGCTTTTTTCCGAATTCCTGAGAATGCCAACCACCAGTTCCTCAAAAATCTTGGCTCCTCGCTCAATGAGGTCAAGGTGTCCGTTGGTGGGCGGATCGAACGAACCGGGATAAAGGGCGCTTACTTTGTTCAATGGTCCTCGCAGGAGCCGACTGCTGAATAGAGATTCTATGCGGCGGGCGGCGGGAATGGCAATTGGCTGAGACCGACTGCCTATGCCAGCCTGCCGACGCGTGCGAGTACCTGCTTCCGCGCCTTCATTTTTCCCCAACAGGGCTGGAGGAGAGATCAAAAGTCTGTTGATTCGTGCTCAGCGTTTTCAGCGCCGAAGTTTTGGGGTCGGTTGAACGCCGTTTCGGAGCGCTGGCGGGGCAGCCGACAAATCCGAATGAGGAAAGCAATATCTTCGTATTGAGAGCAGCCCCCTTCAAATCAAAAGTTACGACTCCAGAGTGGCGAAAATGTTCGAGCTTGAATGGACCGCCGCCATACTGGACAACGGCGCCGTTCGATACTTCACAGTTGACGCAATCAATGCCGTCCAGCTTAAGAATATATCCCGAGCCTGAAGCGTTGATTTCGTTGGTTACGGTGAGAGGACTCGTCGATACGACTGGTACCGCTCCCATTCGATCGACGAGCACCGTTTGACCTGATGCTGTCGGAAGGAGTACTGACAGGCGGATTCCCATCAGGGAAGCGAATACTCCAAGGGCAAACCCCAGTGCAAAGCGAGGGTTTTTCATAATTTCCTTGCAGAGCCGAATGCAAAATATACGCGACGAAAAGCCGACTCTGTCCACAGACAGAGTGGTTCGACCGCTGGATCGACTCAGTCTTCTATCGTCGGGCAGCCACAGGCACCCTAGCTGCGTCGGCCCCATTGGCACCTGGCATGGTGGTAACGCGCGAGCCCGTCGAAGGCGCAGGCTGCGCCGCGCCAGCAACCGGCGGTGTCGAAGCCGCTGCTGGAGTCGCTATCAGTCCCAGCGCTTTGCGCACTTCCGTGTCGAGCTTGGCCATAGTGTCTTTGTTGTCTTTGAGGAATTGACGGGCGTTTTCGCGGCCCTGGCCGATGCGTTCGCCCTTGTAGCTGAACCACGACCCTGATTTTTCCAGAATGTTGTTATTCACCGCGATATCGAGCAGATCGCCTTCGCGGGAAATGCCTTCGCCATAAAGAATGTCGAACTCGGCCTCGCGGAACGGCGCGGCCACTTTATTCTTTACAACTTTTACGCGTGTTCGCGAGCCAGTGACTACGTCGCCATCCTTGATCGCGGCAATGCGGCGAATATCTACGCGCACCGACGAATAAAACTTCAACGCGCGGCCGCCGGTAGTAGTCTCCGGATTGCCGAACATAACGCCGATCTTTTCTCGTATTTGGTTAATAAAGATCAGGCAGGTACGCGACTTGGAAACCGTTCCCGTCAGCTTGCGCAGCGCTTGCGACATGAGCCGCGCCTGCAAGCCCATGTGGCTGTCTCCCATTTCGCCGTCGAGTTCGGCCTTGGGCACCAGCGCGGCCACGGAATCGACCACCAGCACATCGATGGCATTCGAGCGCACCAGCGCTTCCGTAATTTCGAGAGCCTGCTCGCCGTAATCCGGCTGCGAGACCAGCAGATTGTCCACGTCAACGCCCAGTTTCTTGGCGTAGGCGGGATCGAGAGCGTGCTCGGCATCCACAAACGCAGCCATGCCCCCGGTCTTCTGCGCCTCGGCGATTACCTGCAAAGTGATGGTGGTCTTGCCGGAGGACTCCGGCCCGAAAACTTCCACCACGCGGCCGCGGGGGAATCCGCCCACACCCAGCGCCGCATCGAAGGAAATCGAGCCGGTCGGAATCACCGAGATGGGAACGATTGCTTCCTTCGACCCTAACCGCATGATCGAGCCTTTGCCGAATTGCTTTTCAATCTGCGCAAACGCTAATTCAATTGCCTTGCCGCGTTCATCCGCCATGGGAGTGTGGCTCCTTTTAACATCACCGAACTAAATGTGGAAACTAATCTGGCCGGATTATACATACAGATCGAAGCGAATAAAAGGCGAATATAGAAAATATAAGTGGAAAAGTTTCCGAAATGGGAGAAAAGCTCACCTCAGCGGCTGAAGCCTGGCGATAATTTTGAGGGTTTACGGCACGAGTGGAACTCGTGCCCTTCCCGATCACAGTTGTGCTAGTCGCCTGTACGGCTCACGATACTTTTCATTGGAGAGGCGATAGGCGGCCAACACCTCCGGTCTCACCGTCTGTTGCGAAGGGACAAGGTCATTCATCGAGCCTCTACCTCTGCAGCAAGTCCACCGGGGCCGTTACATCGTGCACGCGAAAATATTTAGCCAGCGCTGGATACTTTCGCGCCACGGCTTCATACATCGCATAGGCCACGTTTCGGTAGGAAACGTGGCCCGCTGGCGTGGTGCGCAGCTCGGAGATGTAGACCGCCTCGGCAAAGTCCATCTTGAAAAGCGCGCGCTTGCGATAGGCCAGCGGGATCGCGTACTGCGAATTCTCTTCCGCCTCGGGAGCGGTGCGTGCGGCAAGCTTTTCGATCGCCGTTTGTACGCGTCGCATCACGGCATCGAATCGCCCGCGCATGCCAGCATCTTCTACATCGAGCAGCATCTCGTAGCCGTGCTGCGTGGTAAACCCTTGCATCACCTGAATGCAGCGCCGGTGACGGTGCATGTCGCGGAAGCCGCCAGTGTCCATCAAAATGTCGAAGCGGAACTGCTGTCCGGCCCGGAAGCCACGGAGCATTTCGTCGTGCTTGCCGCGATGGCGCAGCCCCAGATCGATGATCTCGCGCCGGAATCGTTCGCCTGAGACCTGCAGCGCCTGCCGAACTTGCCTGTAAGAGTGGTGACAATGCTCATAAAGTAAAGTGGTCGCAATTTCCACTTCAAGCGGCTCTTCATCGAGCAGATCGACAATTGCCTTTGAGGGCGCGACCGACTCGCTTTTCATCAGCTCGTGTGCCGCTTGCCTCAACTCCCGGCGGGTTTCCATTTCATACGGATTCGGATCCGCATACTTCACCAGCGTAGGCGCGACGCGCACTTCATGCAGCAATTCCTGCTCGGCCCGCGAGCCCAACTCCGGATTCACCTTCCGAATCTCCTCCACCAAATTCCGCAAAGACTCGGCATTCACGTTGTACGCTGCTGAAGTCGCCGCCTTTTTCAACGACTCGCCGAGAACCCGGATTTCCTTGTGGGTGTGCGAGAGTAAATGCGCTACCTGCGTTTCCAGCGTCCGCGCATTCACGATCTCCCCTAAAGAGGTATTCGTGGCCAGCGGCAGCAGATAGCGCGTAATGTCGAAAGCCCGCGCCTTCAGCGTGCGCTCATACGCCTCCTGCTTCATCTCGGCAGGCTTGGGCGTGATGCTGATGAGATGCTGCGTCATGTGCGCCGAGAGCGCTTCATACTCGGCAAAAAGAAAATCCAGAGTCTCGCGGTAGAGCTTTCGGGCATCGTCATCTGCGCCAAAGTCGGGGATGTAATAACCGCTCTTTTTGAAATCCTGATAGCGCGTCGAGCGCTCCTGGCCGTCCCAACGTTGTTCATCGGCCAACTCAATCGCTGCGAGGATTGAAAGCCTCTCGACCGCCAATGCAATGTGAGCCAGATCGGCAATCGAGCGGTGACCGTACTGAAAATAAAACGTATTGAGAAATTTCTCCGCCTTCTGCGAACTGATCTCGCGCAACGACTCCTTCATCGACAGCGCCGAGCGCGAATACTTCGCCATGGCGTAGGCCTGAATCTCTGGTTCAACGCCATATACTGCGAAGACCTCGGTAGAGGCCTCCGCCTGCGGTTTTTCAATCGGAGTCGGCCCTTCACTGGTGGACGCCCGTTGCGTCGAGCGATGCCCCGGGATATTCGTATTCGTGGATGAGTTGGGGTTGGAAGGCTCGGGCATCGTGATCACTTCATTCGTCGCTGATTGAGGCATGGGAGTGTTCGAATGTTAATCGGCGAACGACCGATGCGCAATCCGTTAGACGAATAATCGCGTTCCTGGCTGTGGATAATCAGGTCGGGTGCTAACCGGTTGCAGCCACACCCGAGTCAAGCGGCGGTTATAATCTGACGTTCCAATGTAAAAGATTTCTAAATCGAGCCTCGAAGAAAATTCAGGAGAACTAATGTCCCTTTCCGGACGCGTTGCGTTCGTTACCGGAGCATCGCAAGGCATAGGACGAGCCTGTGCTCTGAAGCTTGCCACGGCGGGCGCAGCGGTCGCCGTAGCCGCGCGCAATCAGGAAAAGTTAAACGATCTGGTCAACGGAATAACTGCCGCGGGCGGCGCGGCGCTGGCCTGCACTCTCGACGTCACGGATGAAGAGCAAGTGAAGGCCTCGATTAAAGGTGCCATCGCGCACTTCGGCAAGATCGATATCCTGGTCAACAACGCCGGCATCACTCGCGATCAACTGGTCATGCGCATGAAACGGGCCGACTGGGATACGGTGATGCAAACCAATCTCACATCGGCATATCTCTGCATCCAGCAAGTCAGCAGTTCCATGCTGAAGCAGCGGTGGGGGCGCATCATTAACATCGCCAGCGTTTTCGGCCAGATGGGGCAGGCGGGGCAGGCAAATTATTCCGCTTCAAAAGCTGGGCTGATCGGCCTGACGATGGCGATTGCTCGCGAGTTGGGATCGCGAAATATTACTTGCAACGCCGTAGCTCCCGGCTTCATCGAAACCGCCATGACCGAAGTTCTGGGGGACGAGTTCAAACAGAACGCCGCCAAACAGATTCCGCTGGGTCGCGTTGGCTCGGTGGACGATGTGGCCAACGCGGTAGCTTTCCTCGCGTCCGATGAAGCTTCCTACATCACGGGCCATGTGCTGAATGTGAATGGCGGCATGTTGATGGGGTGAGGCGGATTCACCGCCGCGCACGCCGAGAACGCAGAGAAAGAAATGAAAGTTGATTCGGCCAAGGCGATGGAGCCTGTAATTCCTTCGGCGTTCTCTGCGTCCTCGGCGGTGAAAAGCCTTTCGATTTATCAAGCCGAATCGCCTCCGCAGATTGCGCAGGTCCGCGAATTATTTCTGGAATACGCGCAATCCCTGGGCTTCAGTTTGTGTTTTCAAAATTTCGATAAAGAACTGGAAGGCCTTCCCGGCCACTACGCTCCTCCTGAGGGCCGTTTGCTACTGGCGGAATATGAAGGCCAAGTCGCCGGTTGTGTGGCAATGCGCGCGCTGGAGCCTGGCATCTGTGAAATGAAGCGCCTGTACCTCCGTCCGCGGTTTCGTGGCATTGGGCTGGGGCGAGCGCTGGCAGATCGCATCATCGGCGAGGCGCGGCAAGTTGGTTATCGCCGGATGCGGCTTGACACGGTCGAGCCTGTGATGAAAGATGCCGTGGAAATGTATCGCAAGCTTGGATTCAAAGAAATCGCGCCCTACCGATCGAATCCGATCGCGGGTGCAATGTATATGGAATTGGAATTATGATCCCCTAGGGGAAAGGCATGATGCTATGAAGAGAATTTTCTTGTTGCTGTTTCTCGCCCTCGCTGCGTCCGCATCCTTCGCCGCCGACGGGAAAAGCGTTTCCTACAAAAGCGGCGATGATACGGTGCAAGGCGTTCTCTATACCCCCTCGGGCAAGGGACCATTTCCAGCCATCATCGTCATCCACGAATGGTGGGGACTAAACGACTGGGTCAAAGATCAAGCCTCAAAGTTAGCCGACCAGGGCTATGAAGCACTGGCGATCGATCTCTATCGAGGCAAAGTTGCGACCACGCCTGACACGGCGCACGAACTGATGCGGGGCGTCCCCGACGACCGCGCTAATCGTGACCTGGAGGCCGCGTTTAATTTTTTGCAGTCTCAACCTAACGTTAAAAAAGATCGCATCGGCGCCATCGGATGGTGCATGGGCGGAGGCTATGCGCTCGACGTTGCGATTGATGAGCCAACCCTCGCAGCTGACGTAATCAACTACGGGCACCTGGTCACCGATCCCGCCACGATCAAGAAAATCAACGCGCCCATTCTCGGATTATTCGGCGCGCAGGATCAAGGCATCACTCCCGATGATGTTCACAAATTCGAGGCCGCGATGAAGGAACAGGGAAAGAAGGTCGAGATCAAGATTTACGACGATGCCGGCCACGCATTCGAGAATCCCAACAACAAGAACAAGCCAGGCTATCGCCTGGACGATGCCGCAGACGCGTGGAAACGGACCGTCAGCTTTCTTGCGGATAATTTAAAGAAGTAATTCCTCTTGCCAAAGTTGTATGCTATCGCCGTTTCTTTTACGGTGTGCAAATATTAAAAATTCGTGCCGGGCCGTCCTTGAAATAAATGGGTTTAGATACGGCACGAATTTCCACTTGCCAGAAGATTCCGATCTGGTTACTATGTCGCATCCTGCAATGCTTCCTACCATCAACATCGGCGAGACCATCAGAAACTACCGGCTGCAGAAAGGCATGTCTCAGGGAGACATCGAGAAGCGTACCGGGCTGCTGCGCTGCTACCTGTCGCGGGTAGAGAACGGTCACACGATCCCTTCGCTCGACACGCTGTCGAAAATTGCGGGAGCCATGGAGATTGCGCTCTCGCAGTTCTTTTCCGAGTCGGGCCACAGCAACGGCTCCAAAGGACTGCCGCAGCTCTCCGACGACGAAGTCCGCTTTCTCAGCCAGGTCCGACGCTACGCTACCAACCTTAACGAAAGCGACCGCAAGCTGGTTCTGGCCATGGTGAAGAAGATGGCGTCGAATTCGAAGTAGCTTTTAGCCATTAGGTCTTAGCCTTCAGCTAGTCTCCTAATTTTCTCCCGCCCGAAGAATCCACCTTTTTGTTTTGCCGCTCTCGATGTCAATCCACCGATCAACCAAAGAAATCCGCTCGTTCGTAGGCTTGAGCCAAAAGCTAAGGGCTAAAAGCCAATAGCTGAATTACTTTCGTACCATGACCTCGGTGACCCCCGGGTACCTCGCCGCCCGCGCCTCTTCTCACTACACTGTGACTTGGAGACGCTGCCTTGACCACCGATGAAGAATTAAACGTACTCGAGACCCAACTGCGCCGGCTGAAGATCGAGTATGAGGTTTATTTCAGCAATCCGACCAAGCGCCCGCCCACTGATATCGAGTGGAAGGTGCTGTCGCTGTTGCGCAAATTCTCCGACGGCGGGCGCATGAACTTTTCCCAGCGCTACCGTTACAACGAGATGGCGCAGCGCTACGCCGTCTACAGCGATCTTTGGCGCAAGAAATCCCGCATCCGCGAGGAAGGCTACCGGCGCCCGCAAGATGCTCTTCTCTCGGTGCAAGGAGTGCGTCCCGAACAGGAGCACAAGCCCGCGCACCCGGTATACGGATTAAGCCATGCCGCTGCAGCATCAGCCGACGCCACTTCACAGCCCTTTACCATGCACGAAAATGAAGCCGGGCGTGAACAATTGGAGCGTCTCTACAACACGCTGGTCGCCGCCAAGAAAAAAGCGGGCGAGAGCGTCTCCGGCAATCTGGATTCATTCTCTAACTTCGTGCAGAAGAAGACTGAGCAGATCCGGAAGCAGTACGGCTGTAAGGATGTCGAATTCTCGGTCGAACTCGCGGAAGGGCACGTCAAGCTGAAGGCCAAGGCGAAGGCGTAGAAGAAGATGTTGTAGGCTGGTTCTTGTATCCTTTGCAGGGCTTGTTACTGTATTTCCTCTGTCACGAATTGGCTGGCATGTGCCCCACGTACGGCCACGCAGTTTGGATCGCCGGTCTTCTATTGATGATCTTCGGAGATGCTTGGCGCCGCCAGCGTTGAGACAATTACCCTTTCAAAGACGCTTACATGGAATTAGGCGAGTCGCGGCCAAACGATCCACTGGGGATTGCTGATAGAATCTTCGGTCGCTCCGCACTCATCCTTCGATATTTGAGGCCGATCATGCCCAGCACTTCCCGCATCCAGCGCGCCATCCTCAGCGTCACTGATAAAACCGGCCTGGTAGATTTCGCTCGCCAGCTATCCGCCCTCAGCATCGAACTCATCTCCACTGGAGGCACCGCTAAGCTCCTGCGCGATTCCGGCATTGCCGTCAAAGATATTTCCGATCTCACCGGCTTCCCCGAAATGCTCGATGGCCGGGTGAAGACGCTGCATCCCAAAGTTCACGGCGGCATCCTGCATCGGCGCGAGAATCCCACGCACATCGCAGCCGTTGCCGAGCATGGCATCGAGCCGATAGATATGGTCGTGGTGAATCTCTACGCCTTCGAAAAAACCGCTGCGAAGCCCGGCGTGGCATTCGAGGAGCTGATCGAAAACATCGACATCGGCGGACCTTCCATGATCCGCTCCGCTGCCAAGAATTTTCACGACGTTGCTGTGGTCACTTCGCCAGCCGACTATCCAGCGATTGCGGAAGAAATCACCCGCAATCAAGGCTCGCTCTCGCTCGAAACAAAATGGCGTCTCGCGCAGAAAGCTTTCGCCACTACTGCCGCTTACGACTCCGCCATCGCTTCAACCCTCGAAGGCATTCCCCACGAAGCTGCGGACCTTCGCTCCGCCGGACAGCCGGCGGCGGCTGTCCCCACATCGACTGGGACGTTCCCGCAAATTCTTCGTTTGTCGTTTCAAAAAACACTCAACCTGCGCTACGGAGAAAATCCGCACCAGAAAGCCGCGATGTATTCCGACGGCTCTGGAGTCGGCGTGGCCAATGCCCGTCAACTTCAGGGCAAGGAGCTTTCCTATAACAACATTGTCGACCTGCAAGCCGCCTGGGACCTAGCCCAGGAATTCGATCCGAGCGATGCCGCAGTTTGCGCCATTATCAAGCACACCAATCCCGCCGGCACGGCCAGTGGCAAAACTCTCGCCGAAGCTTACAAACGGGCGCTCGAATGCGATCCCATCTCCGCGTTCGGCGGCGTGATTGGCGTGAATTGTTCTATCGATCTCGATGCCGCCGAGGAGATGCACAAACTTTTCCTGGAAGTGATCGCCGCTCCCGCATTCGATGAAGCAGCAAAAGCCAAGTTCGCCACCAAGAAAAATCTTCGCCTTGTGGAGGTTACGGCTGCGCCGCAGAAGTGGACGCTCAAAAACATTTCTGGCGGAGTCCTGTTGCAGGATGCTGACGTGCGCCCATTGCAGGACATCGATCTCAAAGTTGTGACGCAGCGCGCTCCCACCCCCGAAGAAACTCGCGCTCTTTTATTTGCCTGGAAAGTTTGCAAGCACGTGAAATCGAATGCTATCGTTTACGCCCGCGATGGACAAACTGTCGGCGTGGGCGCCGGCCAGATGAGCCGTGTGGATGCGGCCAGGATCGGCGCCATGAAAGCGCAACTGCCACTGCAGGGATCGGTCGCCGCTTCCGACGCCTTCTTCCCATTTCCCGGACGGGGTCGAGGAAATCGCGCGGGCGGGTGCCACGGCGATCATTCAACCCGGAGGCTCGCAGCGTGATGCCGAAGTGATCGCAGCCGCCGACCGCCTCGGCCTCGCCATGCTTTTCACGGGAGTTCGCCATTTCCGCCACTAGACGCCGCGTCCGGGGATTTCGTCCTTTACCAAACTTGACAATTTTTAATGGCAAGTCCCCCCGGTCCCTGTACTTCCGGACTCGTTGCTTGCTCACAACTAGGCTGCACTGTTTTTCCAAATCAGGCGTCCGACGGGATAGAATTAGAGCACCCCAGCTCCGGCGGTTGTGCATCCAATGGTCATGGCTCGGGAAGTGCGCTCAACTCTTAAGAGGATCAGTTCCATCCATTCCAGCGTGGTCAGGTCGAGCATGAATAGAATTTTTCAACTAGCTTTAGCCTTTTCGGTTCTCGCAGCGACCGTGTCTGCGCAAACCAGTCCCTCGGCGCCTGCTGAATCTAAGCCGCAGAACTCTAAGCCGGCGCAGACGGCACCGCACAAAGTGGACCATGCAGCTTCCTATTACCACTACACGCTGGCACACCTTTACGAAGAGCAGGTCACGGCCTATGGCCGCAGCGAACTAGCTAACAAGGCTATGGAAGAATACCGGCTCGCCATCGACGCCGATCCTTCTTCTGAATTTCTGACTTCGGGCCTCGCGGAGCTCTACGTAAAGACGGGGCGCATTCGCGACGCAGTAATCCAGGCTCAGGACATCCTCAAGCGCGATCCGAACAATCTTGAAGCTCATAAACTGCTTGGGCGGATTTATCTGCGGTCTCTCGGCGATATGCCGGGCAACGGCAACGGATCCGAGAACGTGCTCAAGCTGGCCATCGAGCAGTACGAAGAAATCGTCAAGATCGAGCCCACTAATGTGGACGACCACCTCCTGCTCGGCCGGCTTTACCGCCTGAACAACGATTTGCAGAAGGCGGAGAGCGAACTCAAGATCGCGGTGAAGCTCGATCCCGATTCGGAAGAAGCCGTTACCACTCTGGCCCTGCTCTATACCGACGAAGGCGACACGGCGCACGCGTCTACAAGTGCTCAGCGCGGTGCCCGATACCGGACGTTCGGCCAAGCTGTACGCCGCGCTCGGCGCCACGTACGAGCAGCGCAAGGATTACAAGAGTGCGATCGATGCTTTCAGACACGCCATTCAATTGGATCGAGACAATCTCGACGCCATACGCGGTCTGGCTGAGAATCTTTTAAACGATGGCCAGATCGATGCGGCGCTCGATCAATACAAAGTGATCGCCGATGCGAATCCGGAAGACGCGCAGACCTATCTGCGCATCTCTGAAATCTATCGCCGTCAAGGGAAATATGATCAAGCTCTCGACAGTTTGAAAAAAGCCCAGGACATGGTCCCCGATGCATTGGAAGTTCCTTACAATATCGCCGTCGTGTATGAGGCGCAGGGACGCTACGACGACGCCATCAAGATTCTGCAGGATCTGCTGAAGAAAACTGAAAAGCCGGATAGCAGCTACTCCCAGGCCGACCGCAACAATCGCGGCATTTTTATTGAGCGCCTGGGAATGGTTTACCGCGACCAGGAAAATTATCCCGCTGCAGTGGAAGCGTTCCGCAGAATGATTCCGCTGGGCGATGACAACGCCAAAACCGGCTATCAGGATGTGATTGATACCTATCGCGAAGCCAAGCAGTGGCCGCAAGCCACGGCTGTAGCGAAAGAAGCCGTGCAAAAGATGCCCGACGATCACGAGCTTCGTATGGTGCTCGACGCGCAACTCGCCGATACCGGCGATCCGGAGAAACCGCTCGCCGACGTGCGTTCACTGCTGACCGGGAAACCGGAAGACCGCGAAATCTACGTACGACTGGCCATCATGTATACGCGCCTGAAGCGCTGGAGCGACGCTGAAGAGTCGCTTAACAAGGCCGAGCTCCTTTCCACCAAGCCTGACGACAAAGAATATATTTACTTTCTGCGCGGCTCCACTTACGAACGCGAGAAGAAGTACGATGAAGCAGAAGCGGAATTCAAGAAGGTTCTCGCCGTCAATCCGCAAAGTGCTGTCACGCTTAATTACCTGGGATACATGAATGCCGACCGCGGCGTGCAGCTGGAAGAATCTCTCAACCAGATTAAACAGGCGGTCAGCCTCGACCCTACGAACGGCGCTTATCTGGATTCTCTGGGATGGGCTTATTTCAAGCTGGGCAAGTACGATCTCGCCGAAGAGAGTCTGAACAAGGCTTCACTCCGGATGGGTTCGGACCCAACGGTACAGGATCATCTTGGCGATCTTTTTCAGAAAACCGGACGCCTCAAACTCGCTGCGGCTCATTGGGAGCGCGCGGTTGAGGAATGGAACAAAACGGTACCGGCTGAAGTTGACAGTGATCTGCTGGTGGCCACGCAAAAGAAGCTCGACGCGGCTAAAGTACGATTGGCCAGGGAAGATTCGCAGAATCAGTAGCCGAATAACGAATTGTTGATTGTTGATTTCTGGGTGTTGATTAAAGCAAACTCGTGCTGGTTTAAATCAACAATCAGAAATCAGCAATCAACAATGCTAGACTGTTCCCATGCTGGCCGGCTACGCGGTGCAGGTGGAACAGTCCCGCGGACGCCGTTTCCCTGAGCCTCCCCATCCTTACCGCAACCACTACCAGCGCGACCGCGATCGCATTATTCACGCGCGCGCATTTCGGCGGCTCGAAGACAAGACACAAGTTTTTACCCGCCGCTATTCCGATCATTTCCGCAACCGGCTCACACATACGATCGAAGTGGCGCAGATCACGCGCACAGTCGCGGGAGCGCTCGCTCTCAACGTGGATTTAGCGGAGGCCCTCGCTCTGGTGCACGATCTTGGCCACCCGCCGTTCGGCCACGCTGGCGAGAAGGCACTCGACAACGCGATGCGCCAGCACGGCTTGTTCTTCGATCACAACTTGCACGCCCTGCGCATCGTGGAAGATTTCGAGCAGCGCTACGCGGCTTTTCGCGGCCTGAACCTGACTTTCGAAGTGCGCGAAGGCATTATCAAGCACTCGCGCGATTACGATGCAGAGAAGCGTCCGGAGCTTGCCGAGTACTTGCTCGATCAGCGGCCGCCGATCGAAGCTCAACTGGTCGATTTAACCGACGAGATCGGCTACAGCACCGCCGACTTGGACGATGGCTACGAAGCCCATCTGCTAACGCTCGACCAAATTCGCGAAGGCGTGCCCGTCTTTGAAAGTTTTTTCCGCGAAGTCGAGCGGATTTATCCCGATGCGCCCGAAAAGCTGCAATTCAACGAGGCGCTGAAACGCGTGTTCAATCGTCTGACCGGCGATCTCATCACCAACACGCAAGCGCGGGTCAAGCAGGCTGAAGTTAAAACACTGGCTGATGTTCGGACGCATCAAGAGCGTCTGGCGGCATTCAGTCCGGGAGTCGAAGCAGAGCGCAAGCAGATCAAAGACTTTCTATACGAGAATCTCTATTACAGCCGGTCGCTGGCAGGGGAGAAAGACGACGCCGAACGCATCGTCAGCGAACTATTCGCCTTCTGGATGGAAGCCCCCTCAGCGTTGCCCCACTATTACGAGGAAAAAGCAGAACAAGAGTCTCTACCGCGCGTGGTCTGCGACTATATCGCCGGCATGACCGATCACTTCATCATTGAACAGTACGAGAAGTACTGCGGCGAGAAGTAACGTGCACAGGTTAGTCACTTCCCTTCTGCCACCGCCGCCACCACATCAAACAAGATCCTCGGTCCACGCTTCACTTCCTCCACCCGAATGCGCTCATCGTTTCCATGCTCGGTATTCCCTTCTTCCTCCGTGGCCGTATACGGATTAAATCCATAAGAGTTGATGCCAAGCGGACGGTAGCGCTGATTCTCCGTGTAGCCGCTAGTGATATGCGGCACCACCGGGGTGCCGGGGAAATACTTTGCCGAAACTTCGCGGATTGCGTCGTATAGCGCCGTGTTCGTCGGCGAATAATTGGCCTCGCGGAACTCCGCATTTAGCGGTTCGACGGTGACATTCGGATCATCGACGACTCGCCGAATATTCGCCAGCAGCGCCTCAGGATCTCCGCCCGGCAAAATCCGCACATCCAGATTCGCCCACGCCTCCGGCGGAATCACATTGGTTTGTTCCGACCCGCCGAGCATGGTGAGTGAAATCGTATCGCGCAATAGAAAGTTCAACGATTCATCGTTCTCGACATCCTGCTGAAATTTCTCCTCTCGAATTGCCTTGCGAATGTTGCGATATTCCCTAGCTTCTTCCGGCGGTTCATAGGGCGCCATTTCGCGCAGAAATTCCTCCACCACCGGCAGGACTTTCAATGGGGTTTGATAGGCGAGAATGCGATTGAGCGCGTGCACCAGCCGATTCGGCGCCGATTCCGGATTCGGCCGCGACGCATGTCCCGGCCTGCCATGCGCCACCACGTGCAACCAGAACGTGGTCTTCTCGCCCACATCCACGCCGACATATTTCACTTTGCCGTTCGCCAGCAGGTTCTCGCCGCCTTCGTTGATGAGGAACTCGGCATTCTCTAGCAGGTCTCGCTGGTGTGCGATAAACCAATCCGTGCCAGTGCCGTCGGCCTCTTCGTCAGCCACTGCCAAAAAAATTACATCGCGGTCCAGTTCAACCTTTTCGCGCTTCAGCATGACCATCACAACCAATTGCGCCAGGCCTTCGTCTTTCATGTCCTGAGCGCCACGGCCCCACAGCCAGCCGTCTTTAATCTCGCCGCTGAAGGGCGGAACCTTCCAGTGCGCGGCATCGCTGGTAACCACATCCATGTGGTTCAGCAGAATGATCGGTCGCTTCGCCTGTACCGTCGTGTGCGGCAACCTGGCCCATAGATCTCCGCGTCCCGGTGCATACTCGAAGACGCGATTCTCAATCCCTTCCTGATCAAGAATATTCTTGTAAAAAGAAACCGCGCGCATTTCGTGGCCGGGAGGATTGGTGGTGTCGATGCGCAAATATTCCTGCATCCAGGTTAGAGCGAGATCGGAATACTGTTGGAGATGGCCGGCTGGAATGCGCGAGGAAGCCATTGCTGAGGGCTGGCTCGGCGTAGCGGCATCGGCTGCCATTGTCCGGGGTGCAAAGGCTAGAATCACGAGCCCCGTTGCCAACGTCAACCTCCCCAGAATCGACACCCGTTTGCCCATTATGTGTTTGCCTTTCCCAGCTAACCCTCCATTTATCGTGTTCGAAAGACGCAAGTTGTCTCCCTCCGTTCCACGCAGTTTTTATATCAGGTTTGCCAAAATTACCGTGCGCAAACCCGTGCAGACTACTCCACGGTCGGGTGGTCGGGTATAATCTCTTTAGGGTCAAGTGCTTAGCGCTCAAACCCAAAAGTGAGTTTTGGCATCAGACCTGTAGTAGAACTGTTGGCATCGGAAGGGTTTTGGTGCCCGAGTTTTGCGCTTTTCGGTGTGCGTTGCGTCACCGCATACTGCTTGTTTTAGGGGACGCAACTAGAAATCACGCAACACGCCCGTTTCGGCGTGCTGGAGTGGAGCCCCGTAACCGCTCCCCAAATTGGAGGAAGTTTTTTTATGAACACTCGTATGCTCGCTACTTTGCCTCTGGCCGCGATTCTTGCATTTCCGGCTTTTGCGCAAACTTCGTCTACCCAAGATCAGTCCAATCCCCCGGCCGCATCCCAAGCCAGCCAGTCCACTGACAACATGAATGGCACAGGCAAGCAGCCTCTGCAGACGCCAGCTCGTGAAGGCTTCTGGGGACGGGTAAATCCCTTCGCCCGCAAAAGCTATGTAAAGCGGCAGACCGAACCCATTCGCGACCGGGTGAATGAGCTGGATGATTTAACCGCCGCCAATAGCCGGGCAATTAAAGACACCGACGCTCGCGCCCAGGCCGGAATCAAGCTGGCTTCCGATAAAGCCAATGAAGCCGATCAGCACGCCGTCGATGCAGGCAACAAGGCCACGATGGCCCAGCAGAGCGCCCAGCAGGCTACGACGCGGATTCAGACGGTGGAAACCGTGGTTGGCAATATCGATCAGTACAAAGCCTCCAACCAGACTGAGATTCGCTTCCGTCCCGGCCAAACGGTGTTGAGCAAGAATGCAAAAGACGCTCTGGATGAAATGGCCAACGGAGTTAAGGGCCAGCATGGGTACATCATCGAAGTGCAGGGCTTCTCTTCCGGAAGAGGCCAGACGGCGATTACAAATTCGCAGAAGATGGCCGAGTCGGTCGTTCGCTATATGGTCCTGAACAATGACGTCCCGGTTTACCGGATTTATCTCGTCGGCATGGGCAACGCGCCTGTGGCCTCGGATACGGACGCCAAGACCAAGCATATGAGCGGCGGTCGCGTGGAAATCAGCCTGTTGAAGAATGATCTGGAGCAGTTGGCCAGCGGCTCTTCGACTCCTGCCACCACTCCCGACCAGCAACAGCAGCCGAAATAGTTGATTTTGGTAAAGGGACCGAGCGCCTGGCTCAAGTCCCTCCCCCAACGAAAAGCCCCTTGCTTACGCGAGGGGCTTTCGTTTTCACGAAAGCAGAATTTGACGGCCGTGGAATACGGCGAGTTCGTAGCGGATTAGTTCCACTATCCTAGGAAATGTGGTGATAGTGATGGAGCAACAGGTGGGTTACAAAACCTGCCACAAACCAGGCAGCCGCTTCCAGAATTCGCTTGAATCGCTCCGTCATCAGGAAAAGGATATCCCAATTACTATCGTTGTGTCAGGCACCAACCCAGGAACTCAGGCGCGATAGCCTCCCGGATTGATTCCGAAGGCGTTGAGCTTCGATTGAAGCGTTGTGCGTTTCAAGCCTAAACGCGCCGCTGCGCCATTGGGTCCGCCGAGTTGGCCGTTGCATTCGCGGAGGGCGCGCAGAATGCGTTCGCGTTCCGCGTCGTGCAGAGTCTCACTTTCTCCCCCCCGATGTCCGCATGCAGTTCGTTGAGCGGCACCTGCAAAACCGAGCCGGGGGTGAGAATCACGGAGCGCTCCACGAAGTTTTCCAGCTCGCGGATATTTCCCGGCCATCCCCACTGCATCAGAGTCTCCATGGTTTTTGCCGGGATGCTGCGAATCGATTTGTTCATCCGGCCAGCGTATTTACGGACGAAATGTTCGATCAGAAGCGGAATGTCTTCGCGCCGCTCGCGCAGCGGCGGCGTGCGTAAGGGGAAGACATTCAGACGGTAATAAAGGTCGGTGCGAAACTCGCGCCGGTTCACGCTCTCTAGCAAGTCCCGGTTGGTCGCGGCAATCAGGCGGAAATTCACTTTCAGAGTCTGCGTGCTGCCCAGCCGTTCGAATTCCTGATCCTGCAAAACCCGCAGCAGCTTCGGCTGCAGGTCCAGCGAAACTTCTCCGATTTCATCCAGGAAAAGGGTTCCTTTATCAGCCAGTTCGAGCCGGCCCAGCTTCTTCGCGACCGCGCCCGTGAAGGCGCCTTTCTCGTGCCCAAAGAGTTCGCTCTCCAGCAACCCTGAAGGAATGGCGGCGCAGTTCAGCTTGATGAAACTGTTATCCTTGCGATTGCTCAAGCGATGGATGGCACGCGCCACCAATTCCTTGCCGGTTCCGGTTTCGCCCAGGAGCAGCACAGTGGCGTCGCTGGGGGCGACCTTGGCCACTTTCTCCATGACCTCTTTTAAAGCAGTGCTGCGACCTATGATTTCCCCAAATCCCAGTTCTGTGTCAATCGCCTGTTCGAGATAAAGTTTTTCTTCGGCGAGCTTTTCCTTAGCCAGGCGAAGTTCCTCAGTCACGGACTGCAGTTGAGCAACATTCTCGCGCAAGGCTTTCTCGGCCTTCTGCTGCTCAGAAATGTCCACAGCCGCTCCAATCACACACGGCTCACCATTTACCTCGATCCTTTCCGCGGTTATTGAAACCGCGCGGATGCTACCGTTTTTCATGCGAAAGGCGGTTTCGACATTCCGGATTCTACCTTCGCGTAAGAGCCTCGCCCCCAGCTCCAACCTTTCACCCGGATTTACCCAAAGCTCAATGTCTAACGGTGTTCGTCCGAGAACCTCTTCGCGGTGCCATCCAGTCGCGCGTTCAAAAGTTTCGTTGACTTCGATGTAACGGCCATCTCTTATACTCGTTATCGTGATCGCCATCGGGCCTTGCCGAAACGCCTTGGAGAACTTCTCTTCAGACTCCTTAAGCGCTCGTTCTGCCCGTTCAGGCTCGGTTACATCCTGCAGAATCACGGCGATCCGCTCTACGCCAGTGGGGCCTTCAATGGGAAAATATGTGGCGAACAATTCTCTTTCACCCAAGGTAGGGTAAGCATATTTCATGTCGTAGGCGACAACTTTGCCGTCCCGGAAGCATTCTTCCATCTTTCCCCTGACTAACGATTCGAAAACCTCTTTATGCACCACTTCGTCGACACGCCGTCCGAGGACTTCTTCTTTTTTCATGTCCCGGTACTTCAAAAACGCTTGATTCGCAATTACGTAGCGGTAATCGCGGTCCACCACCACAATCATCTCTTCCAGGCCTTCGACCACTCGTTCGTATTCGCGCAGCCTTTCCGCAGCCTGGTTGCGTTCGGTAAGATCGCGGGCGACCGCCACGATATAGTCGCGATCCAGGTGGACCCATCTCATACTTACTTCCACTGGAAAAACCGACCCGTCCTTTCTTTGGTGTTGGCATTCCAGCACGAAGAATCCGAATTTGTGTAGGTCCTCTCTGATCTTCTCTAGCGAGAGGGGAGAAGTTGCGGGATGAATATCGTGGACTCTCAGGGATAACATCTCTTCGCGGCTGTAGCCGAGCGCCGAACAGGCTTTTTCACTGACATCGAGAAAGCGAAGAGTTTCCGGATCTACAACTTCGATCGCATCATTACTCTGATCCACCAGAGTTCGGAACAATTTCAGCTCCGCGATGGTCCGCTCATTCTTGCGCACTTCGCGAAGCAATCCCTCTCCAGCTTCACGCAGCAGCTTTTCGGTGCGTAGTTGCTCGGTAACGTCATGGGCGATGCCGCGCACGATCCGCCGCCCTTCTGCGCCATCGATCCTTAGCGTGTTGTAGTACTGCCAGATCCGCCTCTCTCCCGAGCGCGTCATCAACGCGAGAAAGCCCCGAGCTTCTCCCTTCATTTCAATCTGGCTAAGATAGGAATCGAATTGGGAGCGGAACTCGAGAGGAATGAGTTCCCGCATCGGAATACTTAGAAGCTCTTCAACGCTGTAGCCTAATATGCGAGCAGGTGCTGGGTTGACCAGGAGAAGATGGCCCTCAAGATCGTGGACGCACAGCAGATCGTGACTGTGTTCCACCAGATCCTCATACCATTCTTGGTTTTCCCGCGAGCGCCGTACTCGGCGCAACTCGTCGGGCTTCGCTTCAAGAACCTGGCGTTGCTCTCGACCAGGGTGCAAATCCATGGCTACTCCCTGCGGGCTAGGTAGATTCATTAAGCTGTGCGGATTCTGCTCCTGCGATCTTTCGCCGGTAGAGAACCCACACCCAGGGGGTGTGAGGCTACCCAACTCCGATTCGCCGCGAAGTGTAACAGAACATAGCTCTGTCCGCTAGCGAACATATATTTGTCTTATCTGATTGCGTCGTTTGTCCCAAATCGGCACTATCGGTCTCCCGCCTCTTTCGCCCCTGTGTTCCGGCCCCCTGCCAGTTTTGACCCCGTATCCGTCTCCGGCTAAACTCACTTGTCAGCGGGGTTTCCATGAAACGCATCGTTTGGCTAGTGCTTGTTTCGTCTCTGTTCCTATCCACCGCCTTTGCCGGCGCCCTACCATCAGATGACGATCACGCCCATCCTCACCACGAAGATTTAACCACCGCGCAGTTAGGCACGGTCGTGTTTCCAGTTTCCTGCGCACCTACCGTGCAGAAGCCTTTCCAGCGCGGCGTGGCTCTGCTTCATTCCTTCTGGTACGAAGAAGCTGAAAAGGAGTTCACCCAGATCACCGTCGATGATCCTGGTTGCGCCATGGCACACTGGGGTATTGCCATGAGCTTGTGGCACCAGCTTTGGAATAAACCGGACGCCAAAGTAATCCAGAGCGGTCTTGACGAAGTTCACGAGGCGACGACCACCGACGGACCCATCACTGCGCGCGAGAAAGCGTACATCACCGCCATCGCAGCTTTTTACAGCGATTCTAAGAAATTGAATCATGAAGCCCGGGCCAAGGCTTACTCGGAGGCGATGAAAAAAGTCTACGAGACTTACCCAGACGATCATGAAGCCGCGGTCTTCTATGCGCTATCGCTACTCGCTTCCGAACCCCCAGAGGACGCGACTTTTGCCAATCGCAGGCAAGCGGCTGCGATCCTGGAAAAACTATTCGCCACCGAGCCCGACCATCCCGGGGTGGCTCACTACCTGATCCATGCCTACGACAAGCCGCAACTGGCGCAACTTGGATTGCCCGCCGCCCGCCGCTACGCACAGGTCGCTCCCGCCTCTCCGCACGCCCTGCACATGCCTTCACACATCTTTGCCCGCGTAGGCCTCTGGCAGGACGACATCAACTCCAACCTCGCCTCCATCGCCGCAACGCGCAAAACTGTTGCCATGCACATGGGTGGCGAAGGCCATCAGTTCCACGCGATGGATTTCCTCTTCTACGCCTACATGCAAAGTGGACGCGACGCCGACGCCAAAGCTCTCATCGAGGAGATCCGCGCCATGCCCAACAAGCAAGACGATATGTATGGCAAGGGATTCGATCCGCACCAGGCCGCCCTGGCCCACTTGACCGCTCTTTATCCAATCGAAATGCATGACTGGGCCAGCGCAGCAGCACTCGCCCCCACTGAGGTTGCGGGAACCGCCGAAGAGTCGACAATTTACTGGGCGCGCGCCATCGGCTCGGCGCATCTTCGCAAACCGGAGGAGGTCCGCAAAGATCTTGCCGCAATTGAAAGCCTTCATCAGAAGCTGGTGAGCGAGAAGTCAGAATTTGCCGACGCGGTAGAAGATGATCGCAAGGAAGCTCAAGCCTGGCTCTACTTCGCCGGAGGCAAGGAGGACGATGCAGTTGAAGCCATGCGTCCAATCGCCGATAAAGAGGATTCGCTGGGCGAAGAACCGGAAGGCATCCCGGCCCGCGAAATGATCGCCGACATGCTGCTCGAAGCCAAGCGCCCGCAGCAGGCGCTAGTGGAATATCAGACAGACCTGAAGCTGAATCCCAACCGCTTCGATGGCCTCTACGGCGCCGCCCGCGCCGCCGAAGCCGCCGGCAAACAGAACGATGCAACGGAATACTACGCACTGCTGCTGAAAGTCTGTGGAGGATCAAACTCCACGAGGCCGGAATTGGGCGAGGCAAGGAAATTAGTGGCGCAGAAATAGACATCAATTTCGCGCCTACCTACATTCTCGGTAGCCTGAGAAGGGCCAGCTTGAAAAGTAGCGCTAGCGTCATGGCCGCCGCCCCCAGCAGTGCATTGTACTCACGATGCTTCAAATACAAGCCCAACGAAAATCCTGATTGGCCTTTGTTATTGTCATCTGCATATGCCGTCAGGCGTGGCACCATCCGTGGCACTCGTTGCGCATATTCGTCGAACTCCGGAAACGTTCGCTGCAGAAAATCTTCTTCGTCGCGAATGACCGGCATATAGATGGCGAGAAACATCACCACCAGCGCAATGCCCACCCACCAACTCCGCGCCGCTACGGCAAAGCCCACCCCCATGAGCAGCGATCCCAAATAAAGCGGGTTGCGGGTATAAGCGTACGGACCGGAAGTGGCGAGTGATTCATTTTTGCGTACGTGACCCGAAGCCAGGGCCCGGATCGCCAACCCTGGTACGACCAAAATTGCACCCAGCGCCATAGAGCGCCAGGTGGGTCGCGCCAGCCAGAAATAAAGCACGGCGAAAACAAAACCCAGCGGCACCCGAATCCGGCGCGCGATCTTTGACCACTCAGCCATGCAAACATCCTGTGATTTCGCTTTGAAAGGCCGCGGCCAGCCGAGCCTTAAATACCCGAAATAAGAACTGGGCTTTAGCCCCCGAAGGCGCCACTCAAAAGTCTGTTAGCAGCCTCCACTACCGTCTGACTGCCAATCCCCAACATCCCCTCATCCGGTGCAACCCGCCGGGCATGCGACGTAGCGCTATCCGGACTCCGCAGCACAATGCTGCGTGTCCCGTATGGCCCATTGCGCGCGGGATCAGTCGGTCCATAAATCGCGACCACCGGAACTCGCAGCGCCGCGGCCAAATGCAGCGGACCAGTGTCCCCGCCGATAAACAAAAGCGCACGCCGGGTCAGTGCGATCAATTCTGAGATAGTACAACTCATTGCCTGTGCTGCTCCCCGGCTCGCAGCCTCCGCCACCCGGGCCATTTCGTCTTCCCCCGGACCAGAATTGATAATCGAACGTAATCCAAGATTTGCCAGCTCGCTCGCCACTTCACCATAACGCTCCGCAGGCCACCGCTTCGCACCCCATCCAGCGCCCGGATTCAGAATGACAAAATCGCCGATCCCGTATTCGGCGAGCCGTTGATCGACGCCCGCCTCAACTTGCGCAGCGCGAGGAAACTCATAAGAAACGTCGGCCGGAGTAAAGCTTGTCGAACGTTCAATCAGCCCCCCAGCGATTGAAAGATTTTGTACGATCACATGTCTTCCGCGTGCGACCACCTTGCGCGTGTACCACAAGCTGGCCGGAGACTCTCGCGGCTCAGCGGCGCCGTATACCACGCGCGCTCCCGATAACCGCGCCAGCATGGCCGACCGTATGGCCCCTTGCAGATCCAGGACAACATCGTAGTGCGCGCCATGCACATCGTTCCAAACCGTGGCAATACGCTGCAGGGTTGAAATCGAGAGCAAAGATTTTCGCCACAATTTAAGGTTCACAGCGTGAACTTCATCCACCAATGGCCGCAGGGCAGACCTCGCACCACGCCGTGGAGATCCCGGCGCACACAACAGTTCGGCCCAGCGCTCTTCAATCAGCCAGCCGATATGAGCCTGGGGGAAAGCTCGCCGCAAAATGCCCACTGCGGGCAGCGTGTGGATTACGTCTCCCATGGCGCTCAGGCGTACGACTAACAGCCGCTCGACGCTTTTTCCCGGAACAATCTGGCTCATTTTCGAATCGTTAGGAATGGATTGAAAAATAGATTCGATACTTGCGGAATCCAAACTCACTTCTGCCTCGGTCCCAGTCGTGTGCGAATGATCTCGCTCGTGGAATGATCTTTCGGGTCACCCACAATAGCCACGCGGCCACCGTACTCCGCAACTACATCGCGCTCCGGAACCGAGTCCACCGTATAGTCTGTGCCCTTCGCCTGAATATCCGGGCGAATCTCGCGAATCAAAGCGCGCACGTCAAGTTCTGAAAAAATGACGACCGCGTCTACATCAGCCAATGCCGCAACAATTTCAGCACGCTCTTCCGCCGGCATGACCGGACGTCGCTCCCCTTTCAGCGCGCGCACCGATTCATCGGAATTGATCGCCACCACCAGTTTACCGCCCAGTTCTTTCGCGCCTCGCAAGTAGCGTACATGGCCCACATGCAGCAAATCGAAATTGCCATTCGCCAGAACGATGCGCTCGCCCGCGCGCCGCCACTGTTCCACACGCTCGCGTAGTTCGAGGCGCCCGAGAATCTTTTCTCTCATACTTGTCATTGAGAACCGAATCAGTGAGGCCGAGTCGAAGGCGGGGCCTGTTCAATGGCGAGCAGCAATTCCTCCTGCGATACCGTTGCAGTGCCGCGCTTCATCACTACGATTCCGCCAGCGTAGTTCGCTAACTGCGCCGCCTCCTCGGTGCTGGCACCTGCAGCCAGAGCGGCGCTGAACGCCGCAATCACCGTATCGCCCGCTCCGGTTACGTCGGCGACCTCATCCGAACCAAAGATAGGAATATCCACCGGCGCATGTTTCTGATCGAATGCCACCATACCGTCGCGCCCCCGCGTAATCAGTAGCGATCGCAGCTGCATCCGTTCCATAACTTGTTTCCCTGACTGCGCCAACCGATCCCAATCCTGACCGATACGAACACCCAGCGCCGCTTCCACTTCGGGCTCGTTCGGAGTGGCCGCGGTTGCGCCGGCATACTCCAGCAACCGGTACCGCGAGTCGAGTATCAAGGGCACCAGAACAACTCTTCTGCGTCCAGCTTGTCGCAATGCGTTCACGATCGCCGGACTCGCCGATCCATATCCATAATCGGAGACCAGCAACGCATCGGAAGCCCGTAGATACTCCCGCGCTGCCAGAAACAATTCGCGTGTCAGATGACGATTGGGAGGATTCTCGGGTTCGCGATCCACGCGCACCACCTGCTGGCGCGTATTATGGGTCGTACCGGCTAAAATTCGCGTCTTCGTGACGGTCGTGTAACTCTTATCCTTCAGCACTCCGCTGGTCGGAATATGTTTGTGACGGAAAAACTTTGTCAGCAGTCGCCCCGGTTCGTCGTCGCCAATCGCGCCCACCGGCAACACGTTCACACCTAGATCTGCTAGATTATTGACCGCATTCGCGCCCCCGCCGGGCACTACGGTTCGTTCGCGATGTTTCAGAATCAACACCGGCGCCTCGCGCGACACACGCGAGATTTCTCCATAAACAAATTCATCGGCCACGAGGTCACCCAGAACCGTAATGGTGACCTTGGGAAATGCTTCGATAATCTTCCGCAGCCGATCAACTTCCTTCAGATGTTTGGTCATCAGCATTCGCCCAGCATGGTGCCGGACGTCAAGGCATTTTCTCACGAGCGGGGGCGACGCTCTTCGATCACGCGCAGCATGGTATCCACAGCGTTAGCTGCGTCAGCCAGCTCCATCTTGACCGGGACGATAGCCAGCGGCGCCAGCGCGCCGAGATATCCTCCCAGATTAACCGCATCTTTTTCCGTGGTAACAAAGCCGTCAGCGTCGCTGCGCTTCGCGAGTTCCAGCAAGTCGCGAATATCTTTCTCGACGTACGCATGGTGATCGCGGAAGAATGCCTGCGCCACAGGATCAACGTTGGCCGCTCGCAACTGCAGCAGAAAATTCTGTGGGCGCGCAATCCCGCAGAAGACCACAGGCCTGGCGGGAATATTCTGCGCAACAATTCCCCGCCGCACGCGCCAGACGGTCTTGCCCTCTAACGGAAAAGGCTCCGCGGCGGCGCCACTGGCCAATGCCACAGCATCCGCTCGCCGCAACGCCCGCAGAGGCTCGCGCAACCGCCCCGCGGGAAGCAGACGATCGCGCGCATCCTCCGGCGTCACCAGAACGATGTCAAAATCGCGAGCCAGCCCACGGTGTTGAAAGCCATCGTCCAGCAGATGAATTTGCGGACCGAATCGCATCTCCGCAAATTGACCCGCCTGGTACCGATCTTCTCCCACAACCACCGGCACTTGCAGTCGCCGGGCAATCAGTAACGGCTCATCCCCGAAATCCTGCGGCAGACCGCTGGGATCAACCAGGAGCACGCCACGACTTTTACGGCCATACCCACGTGACAGCACATCGAAACGAATACCACGCGCCTTCAGTAATTCGCCGAGCAGAATCACGAATGGAGTCTTTCCCGAACCTCCCGCGGAAAGATTGCCCACGCTTATGACCGGTCCATGCAGCCGGCGCACGCGCAGCCAGCGCCGGTCGTAAAGCGCATTGCGTGCGGCGACCACGCCAGCATAAGTAGTTGAGAGAGGATTCCAGTTCATGGCTGCGCCAGCAGTTTCTGCAATTCACCGGCAGTTCGCTTCGTTGCCCCGAGCTGCGAGTGCAACGTTTCGGCCGCACGTCGGCCCAAAGCTCTTCGCTGCTCCTCATTCGCAAGCAAGTCCAGAAACATGAGCGGCAATTCCGCCGGACCAACAATCCGCACCGCGTCCCGGCTTTGAAACAAGCTCACGACGTCGCGGAAATTTTCCGTGTGATTGCCGACCACAACAGCTGTTCCATGCTGCGCCGGTTCAATAATGTTGTGTCCGCCGCGCGGCACCAGACTTCCGCCGACAAATGCAATATCGGCAAGCCCATACAGCGCAGCCAGTTCCCCGATTGTATCCAGTAGCAAAACCCCACCATTCAGAGCTCCGCCGTTCCACGCCGATCGCGGCCAAAAGCGAATCGACATTTGCTCCAGCAACGCCGCCACAGCAGGAAATCGCTGGGGATGCCGCGGCGCGAGAATCATCACCGCCTCCGGATATTGAACCAGCACGTTCCCAAATGCTTTCAGGAGCAGCGACTCTTCTCCGTCGACCGTGCTGCCACATACCAGCACCGGCTCGGCAGCGCTCGCTTTGATCGAAGCCTGAACATTTTCGACAATTGCAGGTGGAACAGGCGCAGGAATATCGAACTTCAGATTGCCGCTGATCCGCACGCGATCGGGAGGGGCGCCGATATCCTTCAGCCGCGCGGCATCCGCGGGAGTCTGAGCAAGAAACAGATCGACGCTCGCCAGCAGCCTTCGCATCAATCCGCGGAATCGGCGGTAGCGCGGCCACGACCGGTCCGAGATGCGCGCGTTCACGACCGCGATCCTGGCTCCACTGGCATGCGTTAACCGTATGAAGTTTGGCCAGAACTCGGTCTCCGCAATCACCACCATTTGCGGCCGCAGCGCCTTCAGGTACGGACGAATCGCGAATGCGAAATCCAGGGGGAAATAAAAAACGTTGGATTCGCCAAAGCGATTACGCGCCAGCGCCTGTCCCGTGTCTGTCGTGGTTGAGATAACAACTCTATGCCGCGACCAGCGCCGAAGTTCCTCCACTAAGCCCGCAACCGCGGCCACTTCTCCAACTGAAACAGCATGCACCCAAATTACGCGATCGTTTGCACCCGTCACCTGAAGACGCGCGGGCACTCGCCCCATCCTTTCGGCAAAACCCTTACGATACTTGCCATGGCGCGCCATCTGGAAGAGCCAGTAAGGCAGGCTGGCCAACATTCCCAAGCCCAGCGCCACGCTGTAGAGAAAGCTGTAAAGAGAAGAGATCAAGTCCAGCCATTCTAAACAAAGATCTACCCTGTGTACCCTGCGCCCCTGTGCTTAAGAATTTAAGCAGACCGTCTCCGAGTAAGCCGCAAAGCAGATGGCTATCCTTCTATAATCGGAAACATGCAGCCGATACTGAAGAGGCGGATTGCCCGTATTATTATCTTTTCCCTGGCAGTGGTATCACTCGCGGACCATCTCTCCGCGAAAGATTTCGTCAAACCCACAGCCCGCCCTGCCAAAACCTATCCCGCCCACGACGATCACGCAACGGACAAAGTAGCCATCGCAGCCGATCCCTACGACACTCCGGAGAAGGCGAAAATATTCTCGATAAAATTTCAAGAACACGGACTTCTCCCCATCTTCTTCATCGTCACCAATGACGGAGACCAGCCCATCTCCATCGCCAACATGCAGGTGACACTCACCACGGCCAATCGCTCCAAACTCACGCCTGTTGCGCCTGAAGACATCTTCCGCCGCCTTTCGAATCCTCACGAAACGAATCCAATCCCCGTTCCCATCCCGCAGAAGAAAGTGAAAGGCGGACTTAATCAAAAAGAACGCGATGAAATCGAAACTTCTCAATTCGCCGCCAAAGCCGTCGAGCCCCACACCACGCAATCGGGATTTCTTTTCTTCGATGTGGAAGACCTTAATGCGCCACTGGAAGGCTCGCGCTTCTTCGTCACCGGCGTCAACGACTCCAAAGGCACGGAGTTGATGTACTTCGAAATTCCGCTAGGGAAGTAAAGTAGCGCGCGAAGCTCTCTTTGCGAACTCAGCGGCAGTTCTCAGTGTTCTCTGCGGTTCAAGCTTTTGCTTTCGCCCTGATCTTTAACGAAGCAATTCCCGGAAACGTATAATCATGATGTATGTCGACCACTGCGGACACGTCCGTCACTGCTGGCACGGCCTTCGAGCCGGTCATCGGCCTCGAAGTGCACGTTCAGCTTCTAACCGCATCGAAGATTTTCTGCTCCTGCTCGACGCGCTTCGGCGGTGCGCCCAACACAAATGTTTGTCCCGTGTGCCTGGGCATGCCTGGGGCGCTGCCGGTTCTGAATCGTAAAGCGGTTGAATTTGCCACGCTGGCCGCGATCGCCCTGAACTGTAAGATCAATGAGACTTCGATTTTCGCGCGCAAGAATTATTTCTATCCCGACCTGCCCAAGGGCTACCAGATTTCACAATACGACAAGCCGTTGGCCAAGCATGGATTCATAGAAGTGGCCGGCGGTGGCGGCAAGAAAAAAATCGGTATTACCCGCGTACATCTCGAAGAAGATGCCGGCAAGAGCCTGCACGAAGGCTTCCCCGACGCCTTCGAAAAAACTGCCATCGACCTCAACCGAACCGGTGTGCCGCTGATCGAAATCGTTAGCGAACCGGATATTGCTACCCCGGACGAAGCCTACGAGTACCTCACGCGCCTGAAGGAAATCATCCTCTACACCGGCGTCAGCGACTGCAACATGGAGGAAGGGTCCCTGCGCTGCGATGCTAACGTCAGCATCCGCCCGCGCGGCCACCGAGAGTTAGGCACGAAAGCCGAAATCAAAAACGTGAACTCATTCCGCTTTATTCGCGAGGCGCTGGTTTACGAAATTGCACGCCAGATAGAAGTGGTCGATTCCGGCGGCAAAATCACGCAGGAAACCCGCCTCTACAATTCGCACGAAGGCAAGACCTATAGCATGCGCTCGAAGGAGCAGGCGCACGATTACCGTTATTTTCCCGAACCAGATCTGTTGCCGCTCGTAGTCGACGAGAAGTGGAAGGCTGAGATCACCAGGGCTCTGCCCGAACTTCCCGAAGCGCGGCGTGCGCGACTGGTGAAGGAATACGGCATCACCGAATACGATGCCCAGGTGCTGACTGTTTCAAAGTCGCTTGCAGATCAGTTCGAGGAAGCAGCCAAGGCTGCCAAGAATCCCAAGCGCGTGGCGAATCTGGTACAGGGTGAATTAATTGGGCGTCTCAGAGCCAAAGGCCTCGAGATCGAGCAGTCTCCAATCTCGATGAGGGGCGTCGCAGCATCCGCCGATCTGGTGGAAAGCGGCGCCATCTCCGGCAAGATGCTCAAGGATCTCTACGATCTCAGCTTCGAACGCAAACAAGATTTCCCTCAAGTCTACGAAGAAGAAGGACGGCCGCAACAGTCCACCGACACCACCGCACTGGAAAAAATCATCGACGATATCATCGCCGCAAATCCCAAACAGATCGAACAATACCGCGCCGGCAAAAAGACCATGATCGGATTCTTTGTCGGCCAGGTGATGAAAGCCTCCAAGGGTCAAGCCAATCCGCAGTTGGTGAATGAGTTGCTCACTAACAAGCTGGGATGATCCCCGAAGCAAAGTGACTGAAGTACCATCTGCAGGCATGACTTCCGCAATCTGATTCCCCGCCTCAGCGGTCGTTACCATGATGTTGGGCCTGTCTGTCCCGGGCTGACCGTTCTTGAGCTTCCATGAAAATCAAGCTGGACCGCGTCATCAGCATAGCGACACTGGTGGCCTCGCTGGTCGCCATTTTCTTGGTATTGAAAAAGCCGGCCCCGGTGGCTCAACCGCAGACTCCGTCGGCGATCGCCGCCAATGCTCAGTCGTTTGGACGAAAGATGGAACACTTCGAGCAGGCAGTACAGCAAACTCCGCCAGTGTCGAGCGGAAATTACCAAACATCGTCGTCGCAGAATCTGCCGACGATTCCTGCCGACCCGCAACCGAAAGCGGAGGTTCACCTCAACTCTGATGAAGTAGGAGCCGCGCTGGCTCAAGCCATGGGAGCCGCCGGAACCGGGGCGGCAGGTGGTGCGGAGCTTTCGCCGGATTCCAATCTCGGCAGTGGACAGCCCACCATAAAAGATCAGCAAGTCAGTTTCGATGGCGACACCGTGCACGGGCAGTTTCTTACCGAAATTGGCGGAAAAGACGTCTGGGTAACCGTTTCGGGCCATCTGTCCTCGAAGGATGGATACGCCACATTCGATCCCACAGAATTTAAAGTGGGTGATCTGAACGTGCCGGTTTCGCTGGTGAATCCCGCCTTACAGAAAAAGCTGGCCGAACAGCGTGATCGGATGAAACTTCCGGACAATGTAGGTGGTTTGAAAGTGGAAAACGGCGAACTGGTGATGCAGCAGAAATAATTCGCAGATTGGTTAGACTGGCCCGACCTGATTTTGCTGCGCGACTCGTCCGTACCATCGTCCCGATTCTTTGATCGTGCGTTTCTGCTCTTTGAAATCCACATAAGCCAGACCAAAGCGCTGGCTGAAACCTTCCGCCCACTCAAAATTATCCATTAGGCTCCAGGCATGGTAGCCGCGAACGTTCGCGCCATCGGTAATCGCTTGCGCGAGCGCCTGCAAGTACTGCCGGTGATATTCGATGCGGCGCGAGTCGCGAATCACGCCACTCGCGTCAGGGCCATCATTGTAGGCGCACCCGCTTTCAGTAATCTCAATCACCGGCCGGTTGTAGTCGCGGGTGATACGCGTGACCATGTCATACAGCGCCTGCGGCCAGACTTCCCATCCCATGTCGGTTTTCGGGCCCTCCTCGCCACCCGCCATCTTCACCGGAAACAGCCACTGTTGCGCATGGCTCAGTCGCTCAATCGCGCTGGGTGCGGAAGCGATCATGCGGTAGTAAAGGTTGATGCCGATGAAATCGAGGGGGGCTTTCATCTTCTCGAAATCGGCGGACTGGATGCCCATGACGGTCTCCGGAAGAAACGCGAGTGCATCCGGATAGCGGCCCTTGAGTGCCGGATTGAGGAACCAGAGATTCGTAATCGCGTGTGCGCGTTCGGCCGCTAACTTGTCTTCTTCGGAATTTGTTGCCGGCTCACATGGCGACATACTCAAGGCCGTTCCAACGCGGGCCGACGGACGGACTGCCTTCAAGGCTCGAAAGCCCTCTCCCTGCGCCATGTTCACCGTATGCGAAGCGCGCAGAAAATCGACGAGGCTCTTGCATCCCGGAGCGTGCGCGCCTTCGAGATACCCCAGGTCGACAAATGCGGAAGGTTCGTTGAAGAGCATCCAATCGGAAACGCGGTCGCCCAAGGCTCGCGATACGAGCTCTACGTAATCGGCAAAGAGCGAAGAGGTATCGCGATGTGGCCAGCCCCCGGCATCTTCCAAAACTTGCGGCAAATCCCAATGGTAGAGCGTAACGAGCGGCCGGATTCGGGCTTCCAGCAAGGCGTCCACCAGGCGACTGTAGTAATCAACGCCTTCGGAATTCACCGGGCCAGAGCCGGAAGGCTGAATGCGCGGCCAGGAAATCGAAAAACGGTAACTGTTCAAATTCATCGCGCGCAGCAGCGCAATATCTTCCTTCCAGCGATGATAGGAATCGCAAGCTACATCTCCGGTATCGCCATTTTTTATTTTCCCCGGGGTATGCGCAAAACGGTCCCAGATCGATTCGCCCTTGCCGTCCGCCTTCCACGCGCCTTCGATCTGATAGGAGGAAGTAGCCGCGCCCCAGAAGAAATTCCTAGGGAATGGAGCCTCGGAGGAAGCGTCGAACTGCGTACGGTGAGAACTGGGACTTGGCACAGCGGTCGACGTGTGCGCGGCATTTGAGGTGACGCTGCACGCCGAAAAAGCTCCTGCTGGCAGCGCGGCGGCCACGGAGGTGGCGATGGCCGAATGCACAAATTCGCGGCGGGTATGGGGCAAAATAGAAGCAGGCTCCTCAAGAATGGTGCATCTGCGGTCGATTAATTATGCTTGATCAACTCACCGGTCTTCTGCCCCGTCAACAAATTGTACAAAGTCTCCAGGAAAATATCCTCCATGATTCATTCTGCCCTGCGGGCAGCCATTCTACCGCAATGTCCACTGGGCATTCTCGCGAGGAATCAGCGCCAGTCGTGCAACAGTTTCTCCAGGATGTCAGTGGCAGCCATAAGCTCGGACAACTCGGTCCTGGTCAAGGCCGAAAGACGGTCCGCGAGATATTGAATCCGCCGTCGGCGCCCTTGTTGCAGAAGTCGCATACCTTTGGCCGTAGCACGAATACGCTTGCGGCGCGCGTCGTTGGGGTCGCCGGTTATTTCAATAAGACGCCTGCTCTCGAGGCCGGCGACGATCCGGCTCATGGTGGGCGGTTTTACCTGCTCGGCCCCCGCGAGTTCCCCGAATGTTTTCGGTCCCGCAAAAACCAGGACAGAAAGAGCAGAGAGTTGGGCCGGTCCCACGCCGGAGGCTTCGTCCTGCTTGCGCACGCGGCGCAGCAGATGGATAGCAACGGAATGAAGCCGGTCGGCGACCGTGATGGTTTCCCGGCGCGACGCGACTTTCGTCTCTTGCTTGACTTTTCTCATCGAATATAGTTAGCTATGCTAACTAATATGAACCTCGGAGGTCAACCATGAGCGCAACTGCAAGCGGAACCGGGATCGGAATCACTCGCCTCGGCCAGATCGCGGTCAACGCAAAAGATGTAGAACGCGCCGCAGATTTCTACCAGAACATACTGGGATTGAAGCTGCTCTTCAAGGCTCCGCCCGGACTGGCATTCTTCGACTGCGGCGGAGTACGGCTGATGTTGGATCGAGCGGAGAAGCCCGAATTCGATCATCCCAGCTCAGTTCTGTACTTTGCTGTGCCCGATATTCAATCCGCATATGGAAAGTTGAAAGAAAACGGAGTCCGCTTCGAGGATGAGCCGCACATGATCGCGAAAATGCCGGCTCACGATTTGTGGATGACTTTTTTCCGGGACTGCGAAGGCAATCTGCTGGCGCTGATGAGTGAGGTTGCAAGATTGACCAGCTGATCACTTTCGTGCGCGGGGGCGGCGGCGATTTCGATTGCCAATCTTCTCTCGGCCATTGAGAATGAGCGCGACGGGCCAACTCCTTGAAGCAAGCGCCGCCATCTCTGTCAGCGTCGGGTTTTGGCAGCCCGTGGTTTGCGCTGTGCGTAGCCTTCGGATTGCACATCGTTGACGAAGCCGCTACCGGATTTCTAACAGTCTATAACCCAACCGTCATCATTCTGCGCGCGCGCTGGGAGTGGTTTCCCATGCCCACTTACGATTTTCGTGGCTGGCTGAGTGGGCTGATCGTGGCGTGGATCTTGCTGCTCTGCCTGACCCCGGTGGCGGCGCGGGGGATGCGAGGGTTGCGGCCGCTGGCCTGGATCTTTGCGATTGTGATGTTTTTGAACGGCGTGGGACACACCCTGTTTTCAATTCTGGGACACACCGTATCGCCAGTAACATTTCCCAGGCCGGCGCCGGGATTCTATTCTTCTCCATTTTTGTTCGCGGCTTCCCTGTGGCTGATGATAAGACTGCGGCGCACCGCGGGCGTGGATTTTCAATTGCCCATCTGCGATTAGATTCACCCGGAACTAGCGACGCGATGCAGCGCGGGCTGCTATCATCTTTTGCGGAGCTTTTTTTGGAGTAGACGTATGGAAGACATGGAAGACGACGAAGCAATCCCTTATATTTCTGGCTCAGGAGAAGGACTTATGGAAGAAGGATCGAATTTGCATACCAGTGCGCGCCGCGATGAGGACATCGCGCTTGACCTGATGAAATTTGTAGCGATGACCACAGGATACGGGCGAACGACCTCGTCTGGAGTCGGCTTTCAAGGCACGGGCTCGGCGTCCAAGCCAGACGAATACGCAGCCCATTTGCTCGAGTTATACGGGAAGTGCAGGGCGGCGGTCGGAGGAAAGAAGTAATCTGCATGAGGCTCCGCTCTTTCCGCCTGGCTGACTGAACCACACACAGGCAACAAGTAAGACCGCGGCTAAGTGCCGCGGTCTTATTGTTTTGGGCGCTCCATGTTATTTAAGCGCAGCCGTCCTTAGCGACGCCCCTTCTTGGCCTTTTTCTTCGCGGTTTTCTTGACCGCTTTCTTGGCTGGCTTCTTTTTTGCGGCTTTTTTCGCGCTTTTCTTCTTTGCCGGTTTCGGAGGCGCTTTTTTCTTGGCGGGCGCTTTCTTCTTGGCAGCCGCTTTCTTCTTGGCAGCCGGCTTCTTCGGACCACCGCCGCCGGCTGCGGCAGGCCTGGGTGCGGGTGGTGGTGGAGGAGCGGGAGCCGCCGGTTCGCTCATATCGGGTTCTGGAACTCCAGCTTCTTCTTCCTCCTCCTCTTCTTCTTCGAAATCCTCTTCGAGCGACTCGCTGTAGGCCCCGCTGTCGCCGAATTCTTCTTCGTCATCACGTCCGTAGAGTGTGGGATCGTAGAACGTCATTGCTCCTCCTGATCTTATTTTTGCCCCTGGCGCAGGGATAACCACGCAAGGCGGCGGGGTACGGGAAATTAAAAGACCACCAGAAACTCTGTGCTGGAACGGCGCGCGATTATAGCACGACGTTTGCTGCAGGCTGCAAGGACCATGATCACAATGCTACTGATTTATCTGTTATCACAGTACGCGAGCAAAAGAAAGGACAATTGGGTCTTTCCAGGGAAAAGGCCGCCAGACCTGAAGCCCCGGTCAAAACGCGATTTGAGGATTGCTAGCGGGCGGGTTCAACGACCAGAATCATACCCGGCCGCAGGGTGGCGACGTTTTGGTTATTACGCTTAAGGGCAGCCACTGTAGTTTTATAGGTAGTAGCGATCGAGTAGAGGGTTTCGCCGGACTTTACCTTGTGGTGCAGCACGCTAGCCTGCTCAGGGGAGTCTTCTGAAGCTTCCGCTGATTTAGCCGCATCAGATTTACCCGAGCCAGTTTTGGCCAAAGTGGTGTGCACTGCCTTAGACGATCGCCTGCTCGACGCGGAGGAAACAACTTCCCCATTCGGTGAAACCGGCAAATGCAACGCCAGCACGGTTCGTCCATGCAAACTGTCGCCGCGCAAGCCGTTCCAGCGGCGAAGCATCCGCGCCGAAACCCCAAAATTCTCCGCCACCGTTTGCACCGTATCGCCTCTGCGAACCTTGTAGCGCGTGATCCGGCGGGCATAGGTCGCCGTATCGCTGACGTGCTTGCTGGGAGCGACCGGGATTATCAGCTTGGCATTCGTCTGAAGCTCTGCACTGTCGAGTTGATTGGCTTCCTTGATCGACTTCGGCGTTGTGCGGTAGGTTCGCGCCAGCGATGCTAGAGTGTCCCCGGAATGCACCGTAGGATAGCGCCACCAAACGCGCATGCCGGTCGGAATCGAAGCAATGGTTGTCTGATACTGTGTTTTCGTCCCTACGGGCAAGTGAAGCTCGAAAGTCCCGTCCTTGGGCGTACTCAGCCGCAGAAGGCTGGGATTTAATTGTTGCAATTGATCTACCGTCGCGTCCACACAGTCGGCGACGAGACGCAAATCCACGGGATAATTGATAGTTACGGAATCAAACGCAGCCGGCTCATCCATCGACACATCATCAAACCCGTAATGCGACAAGTTCTTGGTCATGATGGTTACGGCCAGGATGATGGGAACGTAATTCCGCGTTTCCTTCGGAAGAACGTTGCGCCGGTAAAGCTCCCAGAAGTCGGCGTATCCGGTGCGCTTCACGGCCGCCTGCACCGTACCTGGGCCCGAGTTGTAAGCGGCCATGGCCAGATACCAGTCGCCAAACTGAGCATAAAGATCTTTCAGGTGATGGGCGGCGGCGCGAGTAGACTTCTCGGGGTCCTGACGATCATCTACCCACATGCTGTGCTGCAGGCCATAACCGCGTGCGCGGCTGCCCATGAATTGCCAAATGCCGCGAGCTCCGGCGCGGGAAACCGCGGTTGGCTGGAATCCGGACTCGGCCTGTGCCAAGTAAATCAAGTCCTGCGGAACGCCCTCTTGTTTAAGGATTCGAACCATCATGTCGTGATAGCGGCCGGAGCGGGCAAAGGCGCGCTCGAATGTTCCGCGTCCACGATTGGAAAAATAGCTGATATAGCCAGCGACCTGGTCCGTCATCATGAGCGGCAAGTCGGAGTGAGTAGACTTGATCTCCGCCTGCGCTTTTGCTCGTGTGTTGGCATCGGCGGAAGGCGTGATGCCGTTGGTTTCGTCGATGGGAGCGGGTTCCGATTTTTCCGCCTCGGAGTCGGCGGCTGAATCGCTTAGATTGAGCTGATTCACGCCTTCCGAAATCCGGTCAAATTCCTTTTGCAGCCGATCATCGGAACGTATATCCAGTTTGCTTTCGAGCAGACGCATTAAAAGCGCTGTCAAAATCCTGTTTGGCTGCATCCGCCTGACCCGCCTGATACTTCGCGAGGCCTGCCTGATATTCATTCTCCACGCTTGCAACCAGATCCCCCACCGGATCGGAAGCAGGTTTTAGGGCAAAGTTTCAGAGCTAACTGCGCTGGCCGCCGAGGGATCACGTGTCATGTCCTGCTTGGGCTGCGAAGCCTCAGCTTCGGCTTGAGGGGAAGCTGTAGCGGACGCTTTGGCAGTGAGAGGCGGCGGGGTTCCAGGCGGCGCCACGGAAACCTGCTTCTGGGCCGTCTGACAGGACGATCCTGCCAGGGCCGCTACCGCCAGCACCGCGATCCGCATTTGGAGTTTTGCAACTCTCATAGTTCTCTAGAAGATACGGATTGTCCCTGCTGTTGATGACCCGTGGATTCTATCAAAAATCGTACCCTGCGGTCGTCTTCGGGTCAACGGCGAAAAGACCCTGCGTTCATTACTTTCGACACCATCACCCATGGTTACCCCGTTCACCTCTATTCAGACGAAGGAAGCCCGCTAAAGGTTTGAAAAGAGGATTTTCGTTAACGATCACTTCCCTTTTTGGCCAGCCGCGAGCCTTAGACCCGCCAGTAATCCGGTCGCCAATTCTGGATTGCTTTCTTTATGTCCGCCCGCGACAGCTTTTCTGAGAGCGCGCGCTCGGCCAGCCCGGGCGCTTCCGCATCGGAGGCGAAACGCAAAGCGATCAATTGCTCTACCGTGAGATCAGGAATACGCGAGCGCAAGGGCTCGGAGCACAAGGCCGTCAGCCGCAGCCGTTCCTCGAGACGAATGACGCGGTCTTGCAGCTTGAGTGAGTAAATGCGAATTCTCAGGACTGCGATCACCGCCGCTACCGAGATCACGAAAAATGATGCCGAGTGGAAGCTGGGGTGCCACAGAAAGTGAATGGTCCCACCAATGGCGGTAAGGGCGAAGACCGGCAACACGATAAAGTGAAAAAGCGGGTCAAATCTGGCATGGTTTGCCAGGTTTTGCGGCTTCTTTTCGGCCATAATGAAGAGCTCCTTAGAAGAACGGGCAAGTGTAGCAGAAGACCGAGGTCTCATCTGCCGGTTCGCATTCTTGATCTTCTTGAAGCTGCCCACTTTTCTAGCGACTTGAGCTGCGGACGAGCAAGTCGCGAAATGGTATCCTTTGTGCTGGAAACGAATCGAAGGCAAGCATGAAAGCTATCCAGGTTAAACAAGTGGGTGGACCGGAAGTAATGGAACTCGCGGAGCTTCCGGTACCGCAGCCGAAAGCGAACGAGGCAGTGGTAAAGCTGGCCGCTTCCGGCGTCAATTTCATCGACGTCTACTTTCGCGAAGGCCGCTACAAGACGACGGTTCCTTTCGTCCCGGGACAAGAGGGCGCCGGCGTGGTGTCGGAAGTCGGCGCGGAAGTGAAGTCACTCAAAGTGGGAGATCGTGTGGCTTGGTGTGGAGTCCAGGGGGCCTATGCGGAATCTGCTGCGGTGCCAGCGGACCGCCTGGTGCCGATTCCGCAGGCGGTGAGTGACCAGCAAGCCGCGGCAGCGATGCTGCAGGGAATGACAGCCCATTATTTGTCGCATGATACTTATCCGTTGAAGCAAGGCGAAACGGCGCTGGTTCACGCCGCGGCCGGAGGCGTGGGACTTCTCCTGGTGCAGATGGCGCACAATATCGGGGCGCGTGTGATCGCCACGGTGTCGACCGAGGAAAAAGCTAAACTGGCGCGTGCTGCCGGTGCGCATGAAGTCATCCTGTACACCCAGTCCGACTTCGAAGCAGAGACGAAACGTTTAACGGGCGGCAAAGGAGTGGACGTTGTCTATGATTCGGTGGGAAAGACTACGTTCGAGAAGGGACTGAACGTCTTGCGGCCGCGCGGGATGATGGTACTGTTCGGAGGCTCGAGCGGACCCGTGCCGCCGTTCGATCTCATCGCGCTTTCGCAAAAAGGTTCGCTCTACGTAACCCGACCCACTCTTGTCAATTACATTGCCACCCGAGAAGAGCTGGTGGCGCGGTCAGCAGCCGTATTCAGCATGATCGCCAGCGGAAAGCTCAAACTGCGCATCGAGCATACTTACCCGCTGGCAGAAGCGCAGCGCGCTCATCGAGATCTGGAAGGCCGTAAAACGACCGGGAAACTGCTGCTGATGCCCTAACCCCGGGTAATTTTCTCAATCGAATTTTTCGCGTAGCGCCGGCACCTTGCCGGCCGTCAATAGGGCGGCTCGCCTCGGCACGAGAAAGATGCCCTCGAACGAACGGCGCTAGTTAAGGAAAAAATGAAAGCAATCCGCGTGCAGAGAACGGGCGGCCCAGAGGTAATGGAACTGATGGAAGTTCCGGTTTCGCAGCCAAAAGCCGCCGAAGCAGTGGTGAAAGTCGCAGTTGCTGGCGTGAACTCAATCGATGGCTATTTCCGCGACGGCAGATTTCGCACGCCGTTGCCCTTCATCCCCGGACAAGAGGGTGCAGGGGTGGTCACTGCGGTTGGTTCGCAGGCCAAAACCGTGAAAGTGGGCGACCGCGTGGCATGGAGCGGAGTGTTGGGATCCTACGCCGAGTTCGTGGTTTCCCCTGAAGAACATTTTGTGCCGGTGCCCACCGCCATCAGCGATGAGCAGGCTGCCGCGGCGATGGTTCACGGCCTGACAGCTCATTACCTGGTGAATGACGCACACAAGTTGAAGCCGGGTGAGACGGCGCTGGTCCATGCGGCGGCGGGAGGAGTCGGGCTTCTGCTGGTGCAGATGGCGCGCGCGATCGGTGCCCGCGTGATCGGCACGGTTTCAAGTGAGGAGAAGGCCCAGCTGGCGCGCGAGGCCGGAGCCGACTCCGTAATCGTCTTTACAGAGCAGGATTTTGAAACTGAAGTAAAGCGCCTGACGGAAGGCAAAGGCGTCGAAGTAGTCTACGACGGAGTGGGCAAAGCGACCTTCGACAAAAACCTGAATGTCATGCGTCTCCGCGGAATGCTCGTGCTTTACGGCATGTCGAGCGGACCCGTACTGCCCGTGGATCCGGCAAGGCTCTCGGAAAAGGGATCGCTCTACATGGCGCGCACCACGCTGGCGCACTTCACCGCCACTCGCGAGGAACTGCTGGCCCGAACCAGCGCTCTCTTCGGCATGATCGCAGAAGGCAAGCTCAAACTGCGGATTGCGAAAACCTATCCTCTGGCGGACGCACCACAGGCACACCGCGACATGGAAGCCCGCAAGATCGCGGGTAAGTTGCTGCTGATCCCTTGAGAGTCAGACGACGCACAGTGTAGGGAAGTCCTGACTGTAGCGCTTGGCATCCAGGGTCATAAGCCTGTCGGCTTTCAGCATCGCATGCGCCGCGATGACGAAGTCCGCCAGCAAACGCTTTGGTGAATCTCCGCCAGAACGGCGCCGGCGAATGGCATAAGCCGCGAAACGTTCTGCCGCAAGCAGCCAGACGTCTTGCTCGAGGTCAAAATCAATGGCGATGGCCATCTCCGCAAGCGCTTTCCGAACTAGCTGGACGTTGAGGCTGGGGATTGCGGATAACTCGACGACGACCGGAGCGCTTACCACCAGCGCTCCCTCTGCATGAACTTTTGACAACTGAGCGGCAATCGTGACCGCTGACGGTGCTCCCGTCCAAATCGTGGATAGAATGTTTGTGTCGAGCGCCGTCCTCATTCGTAGTCTTTATCGCTTCGCATATCGTCAATCCAGTCTTTGATCCCCTCTTCCCCTCCGGGAAACGGATCTGCGATTCCAATGAACTTTTCGAAGGGGTTGACCTCTGAGCGAGCGGGTCGGATCACGGTGCGGCCTTCCTCCACTACAAACTCAACCCGGTCGCCGGGTTCCAGCCCGAGCCGTTTACGAATCTCCTGCGGCACGGTGATCTGTCCTTTACTGCTGATTGTGCTGGAGTTAGTCATCTTTACTTACATTCTTTACAGTAAAGATAGCACTCTTTACTCCCGGAAACAATAGGCAAACCTATCTCGAGCGCGAATAGCTTTTCACGTAAGGCGGTACCTGGAGAGTTGGATCCAGCCGCGCGTCATCAATCGGCGTCCCCGCAACCATTTTCAGTGGGACAACCCCCGCCCATGTCGGGAAGGAATAGTCCGCCTCGTCGTCAACAACGGGTCCACTGCGGACCTTTGCCGAGAATTCCTCAATTAGCAGCCGCAGCACGGATGTCGCCTTGAGCTCTCGCTCATTCGGTTGGCGCGAGTCCGCCCAGCGCCCGGGAATGATGTGTTCGGAAAGCAGACGTAGGGCCTCGAGCTTCTCTTTCGGGTCATCCACCAGCGTAGCTTTTCCAAGGATCACTACTGACCTGTAATTCATGGAATGATTGAAAATAGACCGCGCGAGCACAAGTCCGTCAAGCAAAGTAACAGTCACACAGACCGGCACGCTCTCTTTCAACTGCCGCAACATACGGCTGGCGGCCGAGCCGTGAATATAAAGGCTGTCATCCTTGCGTCCGTAAGACGTCGGGATCACAAAAGGCTGGCCGTCCACCACGAAGCCGACATGGCACAAGAAACCTTCGTCGAGGATGCGGTACGCGGCTTCACGATCATAGACAGCACGATCCGCTTCGCGGACAAGACGGGTCCGCGGCGTAGGAACATGGGGCTGGGACATGGAAGAACGAACTCCGGGCAAGCGCCAAGGATGGGTGAAGAGAAAGTGTAACACCAGCCTTCGAGTTCCAGATTTGAGCCTCGTCCGGTTCCGCGAGGCCCATTTAAATAAGAAGAATTACCAGTACAGCTTTACCGCAAACTGAAACTGCCGAGGGTCGTAAGCGGCGGTTGCCTGGCCGGCATTCGTGAAGAGCGGGCTGACCGCAGCCACGTTATAACGGTTGGCAATGTTAAACATGTCGGCAATCAATTCGGTGTTAAAGCGCTCGCCGAAGTAAATTCGCTTGGCGATGCGCAGATCATCGAAGACAGTCCAGGGCTGAACTCCGGCATTGCGGCCGAGATTGCCATCCAGTGAAAGTAGAGTGCCATTGAAATCGGCACCGCAAGGCTCCTGAAAAACACCAGTCGGCGAATACTTCGAGGAAATTGCCGGATAACCAAGCGCCGTACAGGCTGGATTAACAAAGGTGTTCGGTCTCCCCGTCAGTGAGGACAATTGCAGGTTGTCATCGTTGCCGGTAATGATGTTGAAAGGCCTTCCGGAATCGAACTCGACCAGCGGAGCTACTGTCCAATTACTGAATACCTTGCTAGCAAATCCACTGCCACCCAGCTTACCCGACTGGTAGACACCGCTGAATACAAAGCGGTGGCGCTGATCGAAAAGAGAGGTTGCTCGATCTAGCGCAGGATAATAACTGTCCTGCGGCGTCAGCGTGGCCTGCAAGTCGGTAGAGTCGTCGATCGTGTGCGACCAGGTGTAGGAAGCGAGCAGTTCATAGTGCCGGTTGAAGCGCTTGCGGAGATTAGCGGTCAGCCCATGGTAGACAGAGCTGCCATTCGAGTAGTTGGCGTCCATGTCGCCGAATGGAATGCAGTTCGCGAGGGTCGTAGGATCACAGTTGGCATTGAAACCCTGAGTGGTCAACCCTTGCAGGATGGTCTGTGCCAAACCCACGCATGCAGCTCCCCCGCTGGCAAGATAGGCGCCAGCGATCGATGGGTTCAAACCCGAGGGCCGAAAGAAATTCATGAGAGAAGAATCAACGTACGGTTTTCCCGTAGGACTGACGCCGCATCCGCTCACGGTGAATGGACTAGCCGGGGTTTGGCCAGCGGCGAGAGCCGTTTCATAGTTCGTGATCATTAAGTCGCCGCGAATTGGATTGGCATTGATCGGACGATTCAAATGGCGGCCGCCATTGAAATTGTAGGCGAGGTTGAAGGCGTAGCCGCCTCCAAGATCCTTCTCAATACTCAAGTTAGCCTGCTGCGAGTATGCGTAAACGAAGTTCTTGGACTGGGGATAGCCGAAAGGTTGAAAGGCGAGCGGCAGGAAGGTCGATGGATTCAGATAGTTCTGGTTCAGGAAAATGGAATTCGGCTGAAACGAATTGAACTGCTGCTGATTCGGCAAGTAGCCAAGGTTAGCATTCGCCGCAGGAGATAATGATGGCGCGCATTGCGGTTGACCCTGAATTCCCTGAAAGATAGGGAACGCATTTAAATTAGCCGGATTCCCCGCGCCAGTGCAAAACCCTGTACCAGCGAAAACGAGTTGGCCGCTCGTGGATCCATCGGACGCATCGCCCAGGAAGTAGAGTCCCAATAGGGGATGGTCGTAGAACAATCCATAGGACGCTCTAATCACAGTCTTGCCATCGCCTTTGGGATCCCAAGCGATTCCAATGCGAGGTGCGACGTTGTTGGTATCGGTCTGAATTCCCTTTTGCAATCCGAGGTAGTTGTAGCCCGCTAAAGCGAGCGCCGTCGGAGATTTGAACTGTGGCGGGAACTCAATGTCATAGCGGACGCCGTAGTTCAAGGTGAAGTTCGGACGAACCCGCCACGAATCCTGCCAGAACACGCCCAGGGGTTTGTTAGGGAATGAGTCTCGCGGATTACCGATTCCCTGAATGAAGTCAGAAGGCAGGCCCGCTCCATAAGCCTGCACGGGATTCAGCATAGGAAATGGCGAAGGAAAAGCCGCGATGGAGCCCACATCATAGACACCGCCGTAGTTCACCGTAAAAGTGGCGGAGGTGGGAATGTAGTTAAAATCCACTCCGAACTTGGTATCGTGACGGCCGATCGTCCAGGAAAAATTGTCAGTGAACTGGTAGCGTTGCTCCACGCGCTGAATGTAGGAGTAAGGCTCGCGACCGAAATAAGCAAACCCAGGAATGTTTACCGCCGGATCCGATCCGCCGGGGATCGCTGTATTGTAAAAATACGAGAGACCGCGCCGTGCGTACTGGAAGCGGAACTCGTTCACTTTGTTATTTCCAATGGTCCATGTATCCTGCACAACTCCGGCAACGTCGCGGTACGTCTGCTCGGAGGTTCGCGAATAGGCGTTCTGGCCGAACGGTTGATCCTGCCCGCTGACTTCGATGCCTGTCACTGTGCTGGGACTTACATTCGCGCGCAGCATCAGGCGATTGTTTGTACTGATGTTGTGATCGATGCGCAACGAGTAGAGACTCGTTCCCTCAAACACGGGAAAATTTCCCGATTGCGATCCCAACGTTTGGTAAGAAGCGGGAACGAAGCAAGGCGGCGCGCTACAAGTCGTGGCAAAGCCGCTGATGCCCGGGAATCCAGTGAGTCCGGTGGGCCATACTCCATTCAGCGCCATTCCTGACGATGCCCCAAGAAGGAATTCGTAATTCGGGACGCTTGGAGCAATTGCTCCGAAGGCCGCAGGATTGGTCGCGGCGAGTTGCGCCAGCCCCGGCCCCAGGAACGCAGCCTGCGCGCCGGTCACCTGGATGTTTCCGAAAGGAACCGGAATCAATCCTCCCGCGGTCGTCGAAGTATCGAAATTCTGCAGTTGGTAATACGACAGATTGTTCGCCGCACCAATATCGGAGAATCCCGTCTCATGCCGCCGCGTAGTTTCGTAAGAGAAATAGAAATATGTCTTGTCCTTCTTGATCGGGCCGCCGAATGCGATCCCGGGCTGCACCCGCGTATAAGCAGGATTCGGAACCGTACTGAACGGGTTCACCGCCTGAAAGCTGCGGTTACGTACAAAGGCGTAGACGTCGCCGTGAAATTCGTTCGAGCCAGAGCGAGTGATGATGTTCACAACGCCACCCGAGGCACGACCGTACTCAGGCGCATAGTTGTTGGTGATGATCTGAAACTCCTGCACGTCTTCCTGAGAGACAGTAGAGCGGACTCCATTCGTGGCATTGTCCGTAGCATCGGCGCCGTCTACATTCACCAGGTTGGCGCGCGCGCGTTGGCCGTTCATATTCAATCCGGACGTAGGGGCAGCTCCGGTATTCGGGGCATTGTCCCGCTCCACCTGGGAATCCGTCAATGTGAAGTCGATGTAGTTACGGCCATTGATGGGAAGATTGTCGATTCGGCGCTGTCCGATAGTATCCGTAGCCGAAGTGCGCGAGGTTTCTATCAACTCAGCTTGAGAACTGACCTCCACGACTTCCTTGCCGGTGGCGACCGCCAACGAGATGGGAAGCTCCACCACTCCGCCGACCGTGATGCTCACATCATTTGCACGGGCCTTGGCGAACCCCGGCGCTTCTACAGTTGCGGTGTAAATACCAGGCGGTAGCTGGCGAACAACATAGTTACCCAGTCCATTGCCAGTCGCAGTGCGCGCCAGACCTTTGGCAATATCGCTCACCGTGACTGTCGCATTACTCACACCGTTGCCCTTCGCATCCTTTACAGTTATCTGCAGGTCTCCGGTGGCCGCGCCACCTTGACCGAGAGCGAACGAACAAACCAACGCAACAAACATAGAGACAAAGAAGAATTTCATCCTGCGGAACGCGATCATGCGGATCATAGAGTCTCCTTGCCTCCGACACCTCAATCGTGCCGGCCGAACAACTCCAATTGCAGCTGCGTGAATGCGAACAAGATTTCTGTGAAGGGACAGGTTCCGCTGGTTTTTACACCAGAAGTGGTAGCGAAAACAAGGCAGAATATCCGAAGGTAGTGCGCAAGTAACCCCGGCAGTTGCGTGGACTCCGCCACAGCTACATCAAGCTCGCAGGTTTGTGAGTTAGATCACAAATCTTCGGTCAGGTTCGCGCTGAAAGGCGAACGGCAGCGCGCGGATTCTGCAACCGGCCCAGCAACATGGCCGACCCGCTCACTTGCTCGTAACGCTCCACCACCCGCACGGCGCCGAAGTTGGAACTCGGCACCGCCAGTGCCACGTAAATCCGGGCCAGAGCCAGGGTGGTATTGCGGCGAAGCAGGAGCGCGTGCTCTACGAGTTGCCGTGCTGCTTCGGCCACTCTTGGGTCCGGGCTGGCCAGAGCAGCTTCACCTAAGCCCACCAAAACACCGGCATTTTTTGCCGCGACTTGGACATAGGCCTCCATAGCCCGTAGGCGCGCACGGCGCACCTGACGGAACTGCGCGGCAGGCAACCGGCGCCTTAGATATTCATCCTCCGCTGGGTTGATCAGATTGCGGAATGCTTCCACATCGAGCGAACGAATTGCTGTCGCCGAAATCAGGCTTCGCTTGGCCTGCAGGCTTCGGGAGACAGCCAGACGCACAATCACGCCCAGCGCGACTGCGGCAGAGATAACAAGGATGATGGCCAGATTCATGGTTGCAGTAAACGCTCCAATTCCCGGTTCCAGATGTCGAGATTATGCTCAGGCAAGAGAACCGCAGACGTAGTGGCATTCTTCTGGGGGACAAGGAGGTAGTAGCACCAAACTAGGACGCAGACGTGGTACGTGGCCATATTGAGGAAATCGAGGAGGTAGCTCTTTTGGCCGAAGAGCCAATCGGTCATAAGAGCCCAATGAGCGAGGAAGACGGCGGCAGAAATACCGAAACCGAATATGATCCCGAAAACAGATCGTTCCCACGTTAAGTGAAAGTGAGCGGCAAAAAGGAAGAGAAAAAGAATCAGCCCGCACTGAACCACGCTCACACTTCGCCCCAGGACGCGGGTTGCCGAAATGAGCCAGAACGTCGAGGGATTCGAAAAGGCGGCGATGATCGTCGCGGTAAATACGAGAACGATGCCAACGCCGCTGATCAGAACTTTCGCCATTCTACCCAGCGAAGGGTAGCGACGCAGAAGGTGAGTGAAAACCTCGCCAATGACAACAAATTTTATGAATGCCTCAACTACCAGAAAGGCAAACGAACTTCTCCAATAGGTCGCAGCCGAAGCCGACGGGCTAACATCCACTACATAAGTGAATACTCCCCCTGCGGCCTCAATAATAACGTAGCAAAAGAAGGCGGGGAACTCCCTGTGTAATCCCCGCCTCCACATCTCAAGAGCAAGAAGAGCGAGAAATACACAGGGCGCGACCCACAAGTAATGCCACAAGAATGAATGGGGCTGTAACATGACCGTAACTGGTCACTGTAGCGCGGCCAGCACCCGGCTGCAATATAGTTGCCAGCGTGTTCGTTTTTTGTAACGCCCTGTCGAGGACTACGGCTTGCAGGCCTGCGATCCGGAACAGGTGCCGCCGTTGCCGGTTCCGCCATCGGCGTGGACCAGGGTTGGAACTACGAGTGTATTGAGGAAGAGAACTGCTGCTGCGACGATAAGTAGTGTGCGTTTCACGATGGGGTTTCTCCTTGTATTCGAAAATCGAGCGTGATACTTTCATGGCTTGCGCTCCGCTGAAAAGAGCACTGTGGACCGCGAGTTGTTCGGAATTCGTAACACGCGCATCAACGTGAAATGACGCTGAAATCGGCTTTGCAAGATCTGCGAGAGACTACGTTGGCAGCCGTCGCCGGACTGCTCGCCAGATTGTCCTATTTAGGCTCTTTGCGACGGCAGGAAGGTGGTTACAGGCATTGGGGCCTGTCGCTGACTTACGGGGACGAGTCGTCAGAGCGCGCTCTTAAAGCGGCTCACTCGGAAGTCTTATCCAAGGTGTTGCGCACACCAATTTCGGAGTTAGAGGAAGATCTGAAGGAATCGAGCCAGGCGGGCTCCAAAACCTCAACCGGGTATATTGAAGGGATGCAGCAGCAGTTTACTCAACTGCTTCCTTCGCCGCAGGACAAGGTTTCCGCGAGCCATCTTAATTCAGTGCTGATTGCGCTTTCGGCGTTGGAGAAGAACCATAAGCCTGCCACTCCGTCAGCTTCATAGCAACTCCCACAACCTGTCCAATAATCTCCGCTTCCTGAGGATGGCGCAGGACTCGCACTTGTACCGGCGAAAGCGGATGGGGCTGCAGGATCAGATCATCTTTTCGCATACTGCACCAGCAGCAGGTGTGCCCGTCGCGAGTTTCCACAAAATAGATTGGGCGTTCGTATTCTGACCGCCAGGTTCCCTCGGCTACCTTATTCTTCTCTTCATCAATCTGGATGAAGCTGCCCGGCGGAAGAATGGGATACATCGTGAAATCCTGATTGCCGATGTAGCCATAAGTAAAATCGCTGTGCGCGAACTGCGCCAGATAGGACAGCGGCACCAGGCCCCACTGTTCCACCATGCGCCCTAAATTGGAGGTGCGATGCTCGTCAAAGGCAGGATCCATGCGGATGGGCACTTGCACCGACGACAGCGCCGACAGCGCCTCAGAGACGTGCGACCGCGGCGGAGCAATCATGCCGAGATCCGCCGCCATATTGCTCAAGTCCACACCGTACCAGGCCAGTAATTCCCGCAAATCGCGGCGGTAGATTACAGCCAGCGTGTAGAGACGGAAAATACTCGGTAATACACCCTTAGTCTCAATGTCGGACAAACGGCTTGGCGGAATCGAAAACTCTTCGTTGCGATATTTTTCAGCCATGCGTGCACTGGACACCTCGATGTCGCGCATGGTCAAGCCGAGTTTCTCGCGAAGGGTACGAAGACTCTTACCGGCCGGGAGCATGGGAGTCCTCCATAAAAGTCTGGGAGATCACTAAAGTGTCCGCAATCATAGCAGGGCGCTGACTCGACTGTCATGATTTTACGAATAAAATCTGACGTTCTGGATTTTGTTACGATTTCCGAACAAGCTCGCCCCCGCATCCTGCCTAGCGAATTCGCCACTTGACACTCGGACCAGGGCATTCCCTGTATGGCCGGTTCAGGTTCAGATGCCGGGAGTTTGTTCGTTTTTCGTAACAACGATCAGCAAGAATTGCAAAATCGCCATTTTCGGGCTTCCGGTCGGGTTCTGCGAGCGCTCAGCCTCAAGCCGTCTCTAAATCTGTTTGGCCATGACATTTGTCACGCTGAGTTCGTGATGAACGGCACTGGTGCCTCCGCCGCAACTCCACGATGATGCAGCTACCGAGACAGAACACAGAGCGCAGTCTTGGCAAGCGTACCGGGGAGGCGGCAAACATGATCGCAACTCTCGAAGAAAGACAAAGCGGGCAACCTACAAATCCAGACGCCGTTGTAGCCAGTCTGGAAGGTGTAAGCAGGAATTACGGAGAGGTTCGCGCCCTGCGGAATGTGAACTTCAGCGTACGCGCGGGCGAAGTCGTCGCACTCTTAGGCCCGAACGGAGCTGGCAAGACGACAGCTGTAAAGCTGTTGTTGGGTCTTCTCCCGCCCGACTCCGGCAGCGTTCGCGTCTTCGGCGGAAATCCAACGAACCCCGAAAATCGCATGCGCACCGGAGCCATGCTGCAAGTCGGCAAAGTTCCGGAGACTCTTCGCGTGCGCGAGCACATCGATTTATTCTCCAGCTATTACCCGCAGCCGCTGCCCGTACAAGAGGTGCTGAAGGCGGCCGGGCTGGAGAAATTGAGTGGTCGCAAGTTCGGCGATCTCTCCGGCGGCCAGCGGCAACGCACTCTGTTTGCCTTGGCCATCTGCGGCAATCCCGATCTTCTGTTTCTGGACGAGCCCACCGTTGGCCTTGATGTGGAAGCCCGGCGCGCGCTTTGGGAAGAAATTCGCCGCCTGGTCGGACGTGGAAAAACTGTTTTGCTCACCACTCACTATCTGGAAGAGGCCGACGCTCTCGCCGATCGCATTGCCGTGATTCATCAGGGAGAGATCATCGCCGAAGGCACGCCCGCAGAAATCAAGTCACAAACCAGCGGCAAGCGCATCCGTTGCGTCACCGCGTTAAGCGTCACTACATTGCTGCAAATTCCAGGCGTCTCCGATGTGAAGTTCGATCGCGACGCTGTCGAGATCCATACCGGGACAGCGGAGTCGGTGATTCGCACGTTACTGGCTCGCGATCCATCGCTTTCCGGATTGGAAATCAGCAGCGCCGGCTTGGAAGAAGCGTTCCTTTCCCTGACTCGGGACAAGTAAAAGAGAATAACGGAAACTAAATTCGCCATTTTCCTAAAGGCGAGATTGCAGAGCTAAACGAGGACACGACCATGAGCACTACCGCAGCCGCACTCAGCCATAGTCAGATCGAGCGCTCTCTCGGCCACACCGCCGCTATTTACCTGAAAGAAGCAAAGTATGAGTTCCTCAAAAACTTGCGCTTACGCGTCTACACGATTTCGGTAATTACCTTTCCTCTGATGTTCTATGTACTCTTCGGTTTGGTTTTGAATGCGAAAGAAATGATCGGTGGTACCGGTGTCCCTACCTATCTGATCGCAACCTACGGCACGTTCGGAGTGATGGGAGCTTCGCTATTTGGCACCGCTTCCGGCCTCGCCTCCGATCGCGGCCTGGGATGGCTGCAGGTAAAGCGCGCCAGTCCCATGCCACCATTCGCCTACTTCGCCGCCAAGGTCGTACTCAGCATGATCTTCAGCGCGGTTGTCGTTTCACTGCTATTGCTTCTGGGCATCCTCTTCGGCGGAGTGCGTTTGCCATTCGTTGAAATGGCAAGGCTGCTCGGAACATTGGTGGCCGGATCACTTCCCTTCTCCGCCATGGGATTGGCCATCGGTTATTTCGCCGGACCAAATTCCGCACCCGCCGCCATTAATTTGATTTATTTACCACTCTCGTTCTGCAGTGGCTTGTGGGTGCCTTACATGTTTCTCCCCAAACTGGTGCGTGAGATTGCCGTGGCACTACCGCCTTATCACTTGTCGCAACTCGCTCTGGGAATTGTCGGCGCAGGACGACACGAACCAGCATCCACGCATTGGGAGGTTTTATTAGCCTTCACCTTGATCTGCCTCGGGGTCGCGCGCATTGGCTTTCAGCGCGATCAAGGGAAACTCTACGGCTAGAGGGTGAATTGCAGAAATCAAATAATAAGGACGCATATGAGCGCCGACGCGAAAAGAAAATACGGATCAACGATTGCCCTGATAACTCTGGGTATATTGGTTGTGAATGGCGGCCCGCCCTGGCTCTTGCTGGCGATTCCCACCGCCGTGCTGATCTGGTATGCGACTACCAGGGGACAATTCAAGAGGACCGGAACTGACGTAGGATGGTCGAGGAAGCAATGACGCGATGAGACTTCTTCCGAAGAATAGCGAATACACCTGGGCGTTGTACTCCGTCCTGTACTTCGGATTCTTCTTCATAGACCCAATCGAGTCTCATGCCGGCGTGCGTGTTTGGCTTTTTACCTTGCTCGGGACGGCCATTTTCCTGGTTTTGTATTTTTCACTCTTTTGGGTCAGCTGCCGACGAGGCCTGTTAAACATTGCGGCCATGGTCCTGATGGGAGTGGCATTTGCCAAGTACAACGGAGGCGCAACTACATTTTTCATCTTCGCAGCGGCTTGTGGAGCTTTTGTAGTAGAGAGCGAGGCCGATGGCATCAAGTTATTGTTAGCCATTGAGGCTGCAGCAGGGCTAACCTGGTGGGCGCTTCACCTCAATGGCTGGTTCCTGGTTTTCGGATGTGGACTTTCTTTCATCGTCGGCGCCAGCAATATCCACTTTGCGCAACGCAATCGAGTCAACAGGAAACTCATCAAGGCTCAGGAAGAAATTGAGCACCTCGCCACCGTCGCTGAGCGCGAACGGATCGCCCGCGATCTGCATGATGTTCTAGGCCACACGCTTTCCGTAATCATCCTGAAATCTGAACTAGCTGGAAAACTCATGGAGCGGGATCCGAACCGCGCCGGCCACGAAATCCGCGAAGTGGAACAAATTTCCCGGCAGGCGCTTTCCGAAGTGCGCGATGCCATTCGCGGCTACCGTTCGCAGGGCTTGCCGGCGGAACTGGCTCGCGCCAAAGCTACTCTGGAAACCGCCGGTGTCACCGTTCAATGCGAAGCAGCGCGGATCGAGATGCCCGCTCTACACGAAACTGTGCTCTCGATGGCGGTTCGGGAAGCAGTCACCAACGTTGTGCGTCACGCCCACGCCCGCACCTGCGCCCTGCGCCTGGCGCAACAAAATGGCTCCTGCCGTCTTCAAATTGAAGATGATGGCCGCGGCGGCCTCGAGAGCGAAGGCAACGGACTTCGCGGTATGCGCGAGCGTGTCGAGATGCTGGGCGGGACGCTCGATTGCGACTCGCGCGCCGGCACACGACTTACCATTACCCTCCCGCTCAAAGAGATCGCTCCCAAAACCGAGGTCCGCGCCCATTGAATCCTGTTGCAAAGGAAAATCGTAAAACGATTCGCGTGGTTCTCGCCGAAGATCAGGGCATGGTTCTCGGCGCTCTGGCCGCACTGCTCGAGATCGAAGGCGACATCTCGGTTGTGGCCCAAGCGCGGAACGGCAAGGAAGCTATCGATGCCGTGCTGGCGCACAAGCCCGATGTCCTTATTACGGATATCGAGATGCCGCTCATGACCGGACTCGATACTGCAGCAGAACTCAAACGCCGCCGCTTGAACACCCGTGTCATCATCCTCACCACATTCGCGCGCGCCGGATATTTACGTCGTGCCATGGAAGCCGGGGCGCTCGGATACATGCTGAAAGATATGCGCGCCGAGGAACTCGCCGAAGCCGTGCGTCGTGTGCAGCAGGGCTTGCGCGTGATTCATCCCGATCTCGCCACTGAGGCCTGGTCGGAGATGGACCCGCTCACGGATCGCGAACGCCAGGTCTTGCGCCTGGCCGGCGACGGCATGCCAAGCGGAGATATCGCCGCCGAACTGCGCCTCTCCGAAGGCACGGTGAGAAATTATCTTTCCGAAGCGATCAGCAAAATGGGTGCCAGCAATCGAGTCGAAGCCGCGAGAATCGCCAGAACTAAGGGCTGGCTGTGAGATTCTCTCGTTCCCTTGTTTCAGATGTTTGAGCGATCCGTGAAAAATATTCGAATACTATAGTTTCATGCCCGACGCCTACATCCTCGGAATCGAAAGCTCGTGCGACGAGACCGCCGCGGCCGTGGTGCGTTCGGGAGAGCAGCTTATCTCCAACGTAGTGGCCTCGCAGATCGCGACACACCAGCCTTTCGGCGGTGTCGTTCCTGAATTAGCATCCCGCGAGCACCTGAAGGCGATCGTTCCCATCGTTCGACAAGCGCTGGCCGAGGCTAATCAGACCTACAGTTCCTTCGACGCAATCGCAGTCACACAGGGTCCTGGGCTTGCGGGAGCATTGTTAGTCGGCATCAGCTACGCCAAGGCGCTGGCCTTCGCCCTCGACAAGCCACTGATTGCAGTCAACCACCTCGAAGGTCACATCCATGCAGTTCTCTTGGAGGAGCGGCAGAAGGGTAACCACGAACTGCAATTTCCTGTTCTGGCTCTAGTGGTTTCGGGTGGACACACGCACCTTTATCTTGCCGTGCAAAAGAACCAAAGCTGGACCTATGAAAATATCGGCCACACCCGGGATGATGCTGCCGGAGAGGCATTCGACAAAGTTGCCAAGCTGCTTGGTCTGGGATATCCCGGTGGACCAATCATTGACCGCCTCGCTCCGCACGGCGATCCTAGCGCCGTGAAGTTTCTTCCCGCGCAAATCAAACATCCCGATCGTCGCCGCGCACAAGAAGACCTCGAACTGGATCGCCCGCGCTTCGACTTTTCCTACAGCGGCATCAAGACCGCAGTGCTGCGCTACGTCGAGGTCCATGCCATGCGGGATTCCATCGAAGTTCGCCGCCAAGCTCTGGCCAAGATCGCAAGGCCCAAGCTCGAAGATTACTTGGCGGCCTGCGATCGGCAGACGCTCGACCTAGTCGCTTCGTTTCAGCGCGCCGTCGTTGAGGATCTGGTAGGCAAGACTCTGGCAGCGGCTGCGGCGTACGACGTGGCTACATTATTCGTGACCGGCGGAGTAGCCGCCAACAGCGAACTGCGGAAGACTTTCGAGCAACGCGGCGCTCAGGCAGGTGTGCCGGTATTTTTCCCTTCGCGCGCGCTTTCCACTGACAACGCGGCTATGATCGCCGCCGCCGCTTATCCAAAATTTTTAGCCAAGGATTTCGCTGCGATGGATTTTTCAGCTGAGGCGAGCCTAGCCTTGCGTTAGATCCGGTTTGCGCTGATCTGGTTTCGCGGCAGACCTGCTGGGGAAATCCAACCGCACTACTTGCTGGCGCCCTGACTATTTCCCATGACTGCATCCAGCGCCCTTTCCAGCTGGCTTTGAATATCAATGTCCTTGTAGATGGCAAAGTTGGCGCGCTTTTCACTTTCATCAAAGCCACTGCCGCGGCCGGCCACAATGATGATGGGAATATTGGCGGTCTTCGGATTCTTCTTCAAGGCGGTAATCAGTTCGCTCCCCGACATCTTCGGCATCTGCATGTCGGTGACGATCACATCAGGATGCATCCGCTCAAGAATCTGCAACGCTTCCACGCCATTCGTGGCAGACTCCACCGTAAAGCCGCGCTCTTCCAGGGAGCGGCATACGGTATAGCGAATCAGCATGGAGTCGTCAACCACCAGCGCTACCGCAGGCATGAGTTTGCAACGTGCGGAATGCACGCCCCCGGCCCGCAGATTAACAGTGTGACTGCACCGAAACAAGAAATAAGCGAGCTGATCCGGTTACTATGGTGAGCAGCGTGTGAATTTTACGATTCCTGAGCGTCCGCGTCGACATTCTCTTCGATGCTCATGTCTTTCAGTTCGCTCGACTCGAAGACCTCTCGACACTCCAGGCACTCCACGAATTCAGCATCTTCATCGCGACTCACAATTTGCACTCGCGGATGTTTGCAAGGTTTATTTGTGTCTGTCGGCTGGGAGAACGGCTTTGAAGTCATAAATCAGGAAACGTCGCCCTCGTCGAAGCAGCAGGAGGGATCGATCGGGAATTTCCGGTATTTTAGCCTTGCTAGCCCTATTGTCAAGTCCCCTTTTTCCAAGCAGTGTCTCGCAATGCCTTGACATAGAAATGGGCGGGAGCAATTTCAAACCCCAATGTCCGACTGAAATGATCGCCACGCCTAAGCCGCTCAAACCGGGTTGCTTACCATTTAATGCCAATTCTTGCCGCTACCTGCGAGGCCTTGCACCAAGTCTGCTTTTGGTCGTAGAATGAATTACGACAGAAAAGGTCGTATTTATCTCCGACTCAAAGAGTCGGGTTTTGTGGCTCTCTGGCGCATTCGGATGTTGAAGCTAACCAAAAAGGCGGATTACGCACTGATGGCCATGAAGCACCTGGCCGACCACGCCCAAGAAGGTAGCGCCAGCGCCAAGGACGTTGCCGATTCGTTTGGCATTCCGCCTGAGGCTTTGGCCAAGATTCTGCAGCGACTGGCGAAGGCCGGTTTGCTGCAGTCCCAGCACGGCACCTACGGTGGCTATCGATTGGCTCGAGCGGCGCACACGATTTCCGCGTTCGAAGTAATCCAGGCCATCGACGGTCCGCTCTTTATCACTTCTTGCGTTACGGTGCGCGGCGAGTGCGGGCAAAGCGACCGCTGCAACATCCGCGAGCCTTTGCGCAAAGTGAATGAGAGCATCGAAGCGGTGTTGAAGCGCATCAAGATTTCACATATGAGAGAAGAGCCGGAAGTGGCAGAAGGCGCCACCGGCAAACTTGCAGAACTGGTAACCATCGTCTAGTTCGGCGGCAAGTAAATAAAGTAAGTATGAAGCAACTAACCAGGTAGGAGAAGCAACTATGAGCACGGATGTAAAGATCCCCCAGGAACTTCCCGTCACCAAGCACTCAGCTCCGCAAGGCGTGAAATTGCCCATTTATATGGACAATCACGCCACCACGCCCATGGACCCGCGAGTGTTGGAAGAGATGCTGCCTTACTTCATGGAGAAATTCGGCAATGCCGCCAGCCGCAATCACTCATTCGGATGGGCCGGTGAGGAGGGCGTGGAAACGGCGCGTGAGCGCATCGCCAAGCTGATCGGCGCCACCACCAAAGAAATCATCTTTACTTCTGGCGCGACGGAGAGCGACAACCTCGCCATCAAGGGTGTCGCGGAAATGTACCGCGAAAAAGGCAATCACATCATCACTGCGGTCACGGAACACAAAGCCGTGCTCGATACCTGCAAGCGCCTGGAAAAATATGGTTATCGCGTTACCTACCTCCCGGTGCAAAAAGACGGGCTGATTGATCTCGAAGATCTCAAGCGCGCCATGGACGATAAAACCATCCTGGTGAGCATTATGTTTGCGAATAACGAGATTGGCGTGGTGCAGCCAGTAGCCGAAATTGGCAAGCTGTGCCGCGAACGCGGCATTATCTTCCACACCGATGCCACGCAGGCGATCGGCAAGATTCCGGTCGATGTAAACAAACAGAACATCGACTTGATGTCGATCTCCGCGCACAAGATGTATGGTCCGAAAGGGGTAGGCGCCTTGTACGTGCGCCGCAAGAACCCGCGGGTGCAGATTTCCGCCATTATCGATGGCGGCGGCCACGAGCGCGGCATGCGATCTGGCACTCTCAACGTCGCCGGCATCGTTGGCTTGGGTAAAGCCTGTGCCATTGCTTCTGAGGAAATGTCTCGCGAAGCGACTCATCTCGCCGCATTACGCGATCGTCTACGGGACCGCATCATGAGCCGACTGGATGAGACTTATATCAACGGCACCATGGAGCACCGCTTGCCCGGCAACTTAAACATCAGTTTCGCTTATGTGGAAGGCGAATCATTACTGATGGGCATCAACGACATTGCGGTTTCCAGCGGATCGGCATGCACCTCTGCGACGCTGGAGCCATCTTATGTATTAAAGGCTCTGGGCACCGGCGACGACTTGGCGCACAGTTCGATTCGATTCGGCATTGGGCGCTTTAACACCGAAGCCGAGGTCGATTACGTGGCCGACCGCGTCATCGAAACCGTCGAGCGTCTGCGCGAACTCTCTCCGCTCTATGAGATGGCGAAGGAAGGCATCAATCTGAAAGATGTGAAGTGGGCAGGAGAGTAAAAAGCAGGTTTCAAGGTTTCAGAGTTTCAAGGTATCAAAATCCTCGAAGCTCTGGAGCCGGAGTCATTGAAACCGTGAAACTTTAAAACGTTGAAACCTGGAGAAAAAAATGTCATACAGCGATAAAGTAATCGATCATTACAACCATCCCCGCAACGTCGGCTCAATGGATAAGAGCAGCGCCGATGTGGGCACCGGTCTGGTAGGCGCACCCGAGTGCGGCGACGTAATGAAGCTGCAGATCAAGGTCAACCGTGAGACCAATGTGATCGAGGAAGCCAAGTTCAAGACTTTCGGCTGCGGCTCCGCGATCGCTTCGTCCTCACTGGCCACCGAATGGGTCAAAGGCAAGACTGTGGATGAAGCTCTCGCCATCAAGAACATGGACATCGTGAAGGAGCTTTCGCTTCCTCCGGTGAAGATCCACTGTTCCGTGTTGGCCGAAGACGCCATCCGCGCCGCCATCGGCGATTGGAAGAAAAAGCAGGAGAGCGCCAAGCCGGTTGCGTCGACGGTGGCGCAGTAAGCTTTTCGCTGGCACGCGAGACGGATGACTGTTGGAAGTGCTCGGGAAGGGCACGAGTTCAGTCGTGCCGCAATCGCTTGCTTTTGGCGGCTTTGCCGCTGAGGGATTGCGTCAGCAATTGAAATGACAACGGCGACAGAACAAACCGCGCAACCATCCCAAACCGCACCCGGCAAGGGCATTCAGGTAACTGATAAGGCCTTGTCCAAGGTGCGGAGCGCGATGGCCAAAGAGGGTATCTCTCCCGAGCAGGGGGGGTTGCGCTTGGGCGTCCAGGGCGGCGGCTGTTCTGGTCTCAGCTATAACGTTCGCTTCGATACCCAGCCCCGCGAACGGGATCGCATCTTCCAGTTCAGCGACGTGCGAGTTTTCGTGGATCCGAAGTCGTTTATCTATCTGAACGGCATGATCCTCGATTACCAGGAGACGCTGATACAGCAGGGCTTCGTCTTCGTGAATCCCCAGGCCACGAAATCTTGCGGCTGCGGGACTTCATTCTCCGCCTGATTGTCTGGCGCGGGCACTTTGCCCGCGAGGGTTTGCAAGGCGCGACCGTCCTCGCCCAGCAATCAGCGCCCTGGGCTTGCACCTGTTCAAGCGGAGAGCGCACAGTTGTGTTTCGGGAATGTAGGCAGAAATGACGAATTCGTCCTTAACCACAATCAAAGAAAAACCCGCGCCCGAGGAGACTCAATCGTGCTGGTCCTGTGGAACCATGCGCGCGGTGCATTTCTGCGAGTCCTGTGGCAAGGTACAACCGCCAGCCCCGGTGGACTATTTCACCTTCTTTGGTTTGCCCCGCAAGCTGAATCTCGATGTCGCCGCGCTGGATAAAGAATTCTACCTTCTCAGCAGAAAACTGCACCCTGACTTGAATGCGCGGGCCGGTACTCAGGAGCAGGAATGGAGCCTGCAACAGAGTTCCCTGTTGAATGACGCGCACCGCACCTTGAAAGATCCGATCAAGCGCACGCAGTATCTCTTGAAGCTGGAAGGCGTGGAACTGGAAGAGCAATCAAAATCGGCCACGGAGCAGGCGCGCTCCAGCGGAGAGATCAAAAAGCAAATCGTTCCGCCGGATTTGCTGGAAGAAGTTTTCGAGTTGAACATGCAACTCGAAGAACTTCGCACGCAGAAAAAAATGGGCGAAGATGATCCCGCTTTGATCGAAGAAATTGGCCGGCAGAAGCTGGAACTCGAAGAGAAACATGAAGCGCTTCTGCGTGAACTGGAAGTCAACTGGAGGATGTGGGACGGAATGATCCAGCGTCAGCAGAATGGCCAGCCCGTCTCAGAAGAAGAGCGCAGGCAGGAACGAGACAAAATGGTGGACTTGCTGAACCGCCGCAACTACATTCGCAATTTGGTGCGGGATGTGAATGAGGCGCTGGAAAGCGATTAGCAAGTGGGGATTAGGAATTGGCGTTCGGCTAGCTGCCAACTGCTAATTGCTCGGCTTCAAGTTTGAAAGCAGACGTTATGGCAACAGATCGCATTGTCGGCATCGACCTCGGAACCACGAACTCTCTCGTGGCTTTCATGCAAGGGGAAAGCCCTGTGGTCATCCCCGGTGACGACGGCCTGAATCTCGTGCCTTCGGTGGTAGCGCTAGACGAGAAGAACCAGCCCGTCATCGGAAATGCCGCTCGCAAGTACTTGACTGAGACACCGGAGCGCGCTGTCTATTCGATCAAACGCCTGATGGGCCGCGGAGTTGACGACATTCAGCAAGAGCTGAGATTTTTCCCATTTCGTCTGGCTGGAGATCTACAGGCCGGCGAAGTTTTGCGCATCACGCTCGGAGATAAGACATTTACTCCGCCGGAGATTTCGGCCCTGGTTCTGCGCCAGCTCAAACGCAATGCCGAACGCTTCTTCGGAGCGCCGGTAACTAAAGCTGTCATCACGGTACCTGCGTACTTCAACGACGCGCAGCGTCAAGCCACAAAAGACGCTGGCCGCATTGCCGGCCTTGAAGTTCTGCGCCTGGTGAACGAACCCACAGCGGCATCGCTGGCCTACGGTCTCGACAAAAAGCAGAATGGCATTGTTGCCGTCTACGATCTGGGCGGCGGCACTTTCGACATTTCCATCCTCAAGCTGCACGATGGAATCTTCGAAGTCATCGCCACGAATGGCGACACGCATCTCGGCGGCGATGACATTGATAACTTGCTGATCACCATCGCCCTCGACGACACTCTGGGCGACCTCGGCCTTGATCTCCGCCGAAATGGCGAAGCCGTACAAGCCATTCGCAAGGCCGTGATCGAAGCTAAGATCGCTCTCTCTTCGCAGCCTTCGGTGAAGCTCGATGTGGAATTGCCCGGCGGAAAGCGGTATTTGCGCGAGATCACTCGAGAGCAGTTTGAACAACTGATTCAGCCCATCATCGACCGCACGATCGGGCCCTGCAAGCAGGCGCTTAAAGATGCTGGCCTCAAGCCCGAACAAATTGACGAAGTCGTTCTCGTCGGCGGTTCGACGCGTATTCCGAAAGTTCGCGCTCTGGTAAAAGATTTGTTCCAGCGCGAGCCGCACATTGATCTGAATCCGGATGAAGTAGTCGCTCTGGGCGCGGCTGTGCAGGCGAACATTCTCGGCGGCGGCTCAGAAGCGACAGAAAACATGCTGCTGCTCGATGTCACGCCACTGTCGCTGGGAATTGAAGTGGCAGGTGGTGTCACCGACAAAATCATTCTGCGCAACTCGACCATCCCAGCCTCAGCCACGCAGTTCTACACGACGCAAGTCGATGGACAAGCCAACGTCGCCATCCACGTATTGCAAGGGGAGCGTGAGTTGGCAAAGGATTGCCGCTCGCTGGCACGTTTTGATCTCAAGGGAGTACCGCCGATGGCGGCGGGAATGGCGCGCATCGAAGTTAAATTTCTCATCGATGCCAACGGCATACTGAATGTCGCCGCGCGCGAGCAACGCAGCGGAAAAGAAGCGGAAATTCAAGTCCAGCCCAGCTATGGCCTCACCGACGAGCAAGTCGAGGGCATGATCCTCGATTCGTTCGACAGCGCGGAAGAAGATTTCCGGCAGCGCCAGGTGATTGAAGCGCGCAACGAAGCCGCCACCATTCTTGCCGCACTCGACAAAGGCAAGAAGAGCCCGGCATGGGGCCACCTGACCACTGACGAAAAGAAGAAAATCGCCAAGATGGAGAAGGCTCTGGTCGCGGTAAACAGCGAAGACGATTATCAGGCCATCCGCAAAGCCATCGACGCGCTCAATCAAGGCACAACGCGTCTGGCCGAACTGATGATGGACAGCGCCGTTTCCACCGCGCTGAAAGGCAAGACGATGGACGAGGCCGACATGGGCGAAGGTCCGACAGCCCCACATCCGATGGCGAAAGCAGAGTTTGAATAGAAGCAGTAAGCAATTAAGCGGTTGGCTAAGCGCTTATTGCTAGTTGCTAAATTTTTCGGAGCAAAAGAATGTCAGAAGAAAAATCACAATCCGCCGGCACCATCACCGAAGAAGCCCCTGGCGAAAACACGGTGCAGGTCACCTTTCTGCCCGAGGGCAAGACGGTGCAGTTCGAGCACGGCAAACTGCCCTATGAAGATCACGGCAAGGAAGAATCGATCCTCGATATCGCGCTGAACTACGGTGTCACGCTCGACCATGCCTGCGGTGGCAACTGCGCCTGCACTACCTGCCATGTGTGGATCAAAGAAGGCGCAGAAAATCTTTCTCCCATGGACGATGACGAAGCCGACCGTCTGGACATGGCCGCCGACTTGCAGTTAAACTCTCGTCTCGGCTGCCAGGTGCAAATCACGAAGCCGGGTAAAGTCGTGGTTGAGATCCCCGCCTGGAACCGCAATTACATCTCGGAAGAACACCACTGAAGCTAGCACTCTGCAATTAGCAATTGGCACTTAGCCGGTCGGGCCCCTCTAACCGAATCAGCGCCGCACTGTACATGCTGATTGCCAACTGCTAGTTGCTGGCGTGCAAGGAGCCGTCAATGCCAAAAACTCTCACCTGGGACGACGCCGAAGATATCGGTATCCTGCTTTCCGAAGTACATCCCGAACTCGATCCGCTCGCCGTCCGTTTCACCGACCTGCATCGCTACGTGACCGAACTGCCGGATTTCAAGGGTGATCCCGGAGCTTCCAACGAAGGCAAGCTGGAAGCGATCCAAATGGCATGGCATGAGGAATTTCAGGATCGCACGCAGAGCTAGTGCGGAACCTTAACTAAAGAATAAATCTATCCGACCGTCGCCGGAATCGACTCTTCCACACCTGCCTCGCGCAGAAATTTCGCCGCTTCTTCTGGCGGCGTAGGATTGATGTAGAAACCAGTTCCCCACTCGAATCCCGCCGTCTTGGTCAGTTTCGGCATAAATTCCATGTGCCAGTGATAGTGATCGTTGGTCGGGTCCTGCGCCGGTGAAGTGTGAATCACCAGATTATAGGGTGGATTATCGAGCACGCGGTCAGCCTTGGTCAGCAGCGTTTTGAGCGCCTTCGCCAGATTCTCGAACATATGCGACGACGAGTTCTCGAACGCCGACTCATGCTGCTTGGGCAGAATCCAGGTTTCAAACGGAAAGCGCGGCGCGTAAGGCGCGATGGTCAGAAAATTTTCGTTCTCAGCCACCACGCGGCTTCCATTCTCGATCTCCTGCCGGATGATGTCGCAGAACACGCAGCGCTCCTTATAGAGAAAATACTGCTTCGCCCCCTCAAGTTCCTGCACCACGTTGATGGGGAGAATCGGTAACGCGATAAGCTGCGAGTGCGCGTGCTCCAGCGACGCCCCCGCCGCCTCGCCGTGATTCTTAAACAACAAGATGTACTTAAATCGCTTGTCCTTTTTCAGGTCGAGGATGCGGTCGCGAAAGGTCCACAGCACGTCTTCAATTCGCTTCGGAGGCAAGGTCGCCAGACTGGCCGTGTGGTCGGGAGTTTCGATAATTACCTCATGCGCCCCAATGCCGTTCATCCGGTCGAACATGCCCTCAGCCTGACGGTTTAAAGTGCCTTCAATCCCCAAAGCCGGAAATTTGTTGGGAACCACCCGCACCGTCCAGCCTGGCGTGTCGCGCTGCGAGGCTGGTCCCCCATTCGATCCCGGACGATACGCTTGAATTTCAGGTGGCGTCTTGCCTTCATTTCCATAACAAAACGGGCAAAATCCGCCCTTCAACTTAACGTTCTCCCGGGCAAAATCCGTGGGACGCTTGGCTCGATCCGTGGAAATAATCACCCAGCGGCCAACAATGGGATCTTTTCTCAGTTCAGGCACTCAGAACCTCTTTAGATTGGATAGATTCAAGTTTTTCATTCTAAGCCGTCAGGGAGGAATTACGAAATACTTCAATTTGCGGACGGTTAGCCGTCGATCGGTCATAGTATACGCTGACCACATCGAACCGCCACTGGCACGAAGGCGGAAGCTGGCGCAGATACTCCCGTGCCACGGCGGCCACTTCGTGCCGCTTGTGGCGGTCTACTGCCGCTTCCCCGGTCTTTACATCCCGCGTGCTGCGCGTCTTCACTTCCACAATGCAAAGAACATCATCCTCCCAGCCGATCAGATCAATCTCGCCGCGGCAACGCGGGGATCGGAAGTTTCGCGCCACCATCGTATAGCCCAATTTTCTGAGGTGGAAGTAAGCGGCTTCCTCGCCCCTGCGCCCCGTGCGCTGGTGAACCGGACCCTTGTCCGGCGGAAGCATTCGCTCTGCCAGCCAATCCAGAACACGAATTACCGCAAGGGTGGGCCGTCCTGAAAATCTCCGCCCTAAGCCAAGTCTTCTAGAAAACACCAAGAATCGTCTCCATTCTTCATGCTACTCAAATCGAACGGTGGGCTGATGCCTATCCAGGCAACAAAATTAGCCCGTGGACCGTTCTGGGAAGGTTTCGATAGCCCGGCAACTCGCCCTGCTTCGCGCCTGGCTCTGGCCCTAACCGGCAAGCTCACAACGAGTTATAATTTCGAAAGCTGTACCGCATTCATGACGGATCAACTTAGAAAAAAATTGCAGGAAGAAGTCGACGCGCTCGAGCACGAACTGGTGCATGAGCTCCCAAAAGAAATCAAGCGCGCCGCCGCGCTCGGCGACCTCAGCGAAAACGCCGAGTACCACATGGCGAAGCAGCGCCAGGAGTTCGTCAAAGCGCGATTCCGCCAACTCGGCAAACGCCTCGCCGATCTCTCCTTGACCAACATGAACAACATCCCGAAGGATAAAGTTGGCCTGGGTTCAACCGTCAAGGTCTTCGACAGCACCAAAAATGAAGAAATAGAGTACAAGCTGGTCACCAGCGAAGAGTCAGACGTAAGCGCTGGCAAGATCTCCACCACATCGCCGATTGGGCGCGCCTTGCTCAACAAGAAGGTTGGCGAAGAAGCCACGGTGATCACTCCTAATGGCAAGCGCGAACTGGAAATTCTAAGTCTGATCACGGTTCATGATGAGGCCGGCCCGGAGAAAGCGGAAGCCTGATGTCATCGAGCCACTCATGGACCAGCGCTTTTGGACGCGCCTGCGGCGTCCTGCTCGATACCATCGTCCGTTGGCTGGCTCTGTCCCGCATCAACCCCAACGTTTTGACCTTCATGGGGCTCGTGGTGAATACCTGGGCCGCCATTCTATTTGGCTCCGCCACGGCCGCTACGCAGAAGCGCATGTTCTTTCTGGCCGGGCTGGTGATCATCTTCTCGGGCTTCTTCGACCTCGTGGACGGTCAAGTCGCCCGCGCCACCAACCGAGTCACCCGCTTCGGAGCCTTTTTCGATTCCGTAGTCGACCGCTACAGCGACGCATCGCAGTTCCTGGGCTTGCTCGTTTTCTATGCCCGCGGCGACCGCTTCTTCTATGTCGTGCTCACGGCCTTTGTTATGGTAAGCGCCATCATGGTCAGCTACACGCGCGCCCGCGCCGAGTCGCTCATCGGAAGCTGCCGCGTAGGTTTTATGGAACGTCCCGAGCGTCTGGTGCTGGTAATTATCGGCGCTCTCTTCAACCGCATGGCGCCAGTATTGTGGGTGATCGCGGTGCTCTCCACCATTACCGTGATTCACCGCATGCGCTATACCTGGACCCGCACCCAGGATGGCCCTCCGGCGACCAGCGCCAAAGCAGGCCAGGCGGCGTAATCGATCCAATTTCCTGTTCTGACGGTACCGCGCAGTGCGATGCTAGACTGTTCAGTCGTTTGACAATTCTGAGGTTATTTCTTGCCTACTGATCCGGTTTTGGTCGTTCACGGTGGTGCCTGGGCCATGCCCGATAACATGGTTCAAGCTCACTTGCATGGCGTGCGAAACGCGCTGGCGGCAGGCTGGCGGGTGCTGGAGCGTGGCGGCTCGTCCCTGGATGCGGTCGAGGAAGCGGTCGTCATTATGGAAGACGACGAGACTTTCGATGCTGGGCGCGGAAGTTTTCTGAATCGCGACGGCAAAGTGCAACTGGATGCGCTCATCATGGATGGCTCCACGCTGCGGGCTGGAGGCGTCGGCTGCGTCGAACGATTGCGCAATCCCGTCCGGGCGGCACGCAAGATTCTTAGCGAAAGTCCGCACGTTTATTTTGTAGCGGAAGGCGCCGAACAATTCGCCGCCGCGCACGGCATTCCAGTTGTGCCGGAACGAAGACCTGGTAATCCCTCGCGAAGTTGAGCGTCTGCGCAAATATCAACAAGAGACGGCCAGCCACGAAGCCACCAACGACGGAAATGACCTGTTCGCACCGTCGATTTCACACGACACCGTAGGCGCGGTCGCCCTTGATCGCAGCGGCAATATTGCGGCGGCAACATCGACCGGAGGAACGCTGAACAAAGCTCCCGGGCGTCTCGGCGATTCGTCGCTGATCGGCTGTGGATGCTACGCCGATAATCTCAGCGCTGCTGCCTCAACCACAGGCTGGGGCGAACCAATCATGAAGTTAGTGTTAGCTAAGTGGACCGCCGACCGCGTATTGGCAGGCAACCTTCCTGAGTGGGCGGCACAGGAAGCCATGAACTATCTGAAACAGCGCTTGAACGGCCACGGCGGCATCATCGTTCTGAATGCGCAAGGACAATTCGGCATCGCGCACAACACTCCTCGCATGGCTTGGGCATCTAAGACAGTAAAGAAAGAAGAAGCCGGAATCGAACGCTGCGCTGTGTAATCTTTCCCCTGGTCTACAACTGTTAGCGTGTGCCTTCGCTTAGGGAGCGACTTGGATTTGAAAAGGCGCGGCGTCAGCCGCGCCGCAAACATCCTATGACAATCAATAGCGGCCTTTAGCCGCGGCAGGACATGTCCAGGAACTTCGCCATCTCGATCATCGAAACTTTGCGCCAGCACAGCTTTCAAGCTTATCTGGTCGGCGGGTGTGTGCGTGACGTTCTTCTCAATCGCGAGCCGGCGGATTTCGACGTTGCCACCAGCGCCACGCCCGCGCAAGTGATGCAGATTTTCCCCGACACGTACGCCGTGGGGGCGCAATTCGGAGTTGTGCTCGTGCCAGTTCCAGGAGAACAGAACGCTCGCGAGGACGAAAACGAGAAATCTGAATCGAAGACTCACGCCGTCGAAGTCGCAACCTTCCGTAGCGATTTCGGATACTCCGATGGCCGCCATCCCGATCAAGTCCGATTCAGCCAGGATCCGCGGGAAGATGCAGCACGCCGCGACTTCACCATCAACGGCATGATGCTCGATCCCATGAGCAACAAAGTGCTCGACTTCGTTGGCGGCCAGGATGATTTGAAAGCTCGCCTCGTCCGCGCTATCGGCGAAGCCGAGCAGCGTTTTGCCGAAGATAAGTTGCGCATGTTGCGTGCGGTCCGCTTCGCGGCGCGCCTTGATTACAAAATCGAAGCGGACACAATGATTGCGATAAAACGCTTCGCCGATGAAATAAAAGTGGTCTCGCGCGAACGCGTTCGCGATGAACTGACCAAGATGCTTACCGAAGGCCACGCCCGGCGCGCCTTCCTCCTGCTCGACGAAGCCGGTCTGCTCAAACAAGTCTTGCCCGAGATTTCAGAAATGAAGGGAGTTCAGCAACCGGCTGAGTACCATCCCGAAGGCGATGTCTTTATTCATACCTTGCTCGCGCTGGAAAACCTGTCCCATCCGTGTCCGCCTACTCTGGCCTGGGGCACTCTCCTTCACGATGTTGGCAAGCCGGCAACTTTCCGCGTCGCGCCCGATCGCATCCGTTTCGATGGCCACGTCGAAGTGGGCGTAAAGATTGCGGAGGAAATTTGCGGACGCCTGCGATTTTCCAAACACGACGCCGCCCAGGTGCTTGCTTTGGTCGACAATCACATGCGCTTCGGTCACGTTACGCGCATGAAAGAGTCAACCCTTAAAAAATTCATGCGGCTGCCCGGCTTCGATGAACACCTCGCTCTGCACCGCGCCGATAGTCTGGCCAGCCACGGCATTCTCAGCACATACGAATTTCTTCAGAAGAAGCTGACCGAGATTCCTCCGGAGACAATTCGCCCGGTTCCTTTAGTCACAGGCGACGATCTGATCGCTGTCGGATATATTCCGGGAGCAAGGTTCCGCGAAATTCTGGATGCCGTAGAAGATGCTCAACTCGAAGGGCAGCTCGATTCGCGCGAAGCAGCTTTGGAGTTCGTCAAGCGCTTGTTCCCACTTTCGAGCGTGCGGTCGCGCTGACGCCACGCTGAGGCCCATGGAATGCTAAAATCTGACTTTCCACTGGAGGATGTTCGTGCAGCAGGCTGGCTCGGGATTAGAGAAAATCGTGCTGAGTTCCCTGCGCCGCGTTCCGCCGGCCGAAGCACCGTTGCTCGCGTGGCCGTTGGTTTGCGGCTCCGCCGTGGCCGAGCGTACACGCGCCGTACAGTTTTCCAGTGCGATCCTCTTTGTCGAAGTCCCCGATGCCGGATGGAAGCGCGAAATGCAAAGCCTCGCTCCCCGCTATGTCGCGGCAATGAACCGTTATGCCGGACAAAAAATTGAAAGAATTGAATTTGTGATTCGGCGAGAACACCCGGCAATTCACCTGGAATGAAAGTCACAGAGAAAGACGTTACCTATGTCGCCGATCTCGCCAACCTGGAACTTTCGGTTGATGAACAGATCGCCATGGTTCGCGACCTGAACTCGATTCTCGATTACATCGATAGACTCAACCAACTCGATACTTCGAATGTTCAGCCGATGGCGCAAGTGTCTGACCTTTACGGTGTAGACGAATCAAAACAAGGCATCGACAGGTTTGCCTATGCGTGTCGCGAAGATGTGGTGGAGGGATTGCGCAAATCGTTGACGCAAGACGCGGCGCTGGCAAATGCGCCGGACGCTGACGGAACATTCTTTCGCGTGCCGAAAGTGATTGAAAAATAGTTCCAGGTTGCTGATTACGAATTACGAAAAGAATTCATCCTTCCATATTTTTAGTCATTCGCTCACTCCGGATGGATCTGACTCAACTCACCATCGACGCCGTCCGCTCCGCCATCCAGGAGCGCAGGACAAGTGCGCTCGCGCTCGCCGAGGCGCACTATGCTCGCATCCAAAAAGACGATGAACAGATCGGCGCGTTTCTCACCCTTTGTAAAGAGCGCGCCCTGGAACAGGCGGATCGCATTGACCGCATGGCCGCCGAAGGCAATCCCTTGCCACCCCTGGCTGGCGTGCCGGTCGGAATCAAAGACGTGATGAGCACCAGCGGAGTCCGTACCACCGCAGGTTCAAAAATTTTAGGCAACTACATTCCGCCTTACGACTGCACTGCAGTCGCGCGCATGGAAGCCGCCGGCGCCGTCATTCTTGGCAAAACCAACTGCGATGAGTTTGCCATGGGCTCTTCGAATGAGAACTCGGCATTTCATCCCGTCCGCAACCCGCGAGATGTAACCCGCGTGCCCGGCGGTTCATCGGGAGGTTCAGCGGCTGCCGTGGCCGCGAACATGGCGGTTGTGGCGCTCGGGTCTGACACCGGAGGTTCGATCCGCCAGCCAGCCTCATTCTGCGGAGTAGTGGGATTGATGCCCACCTACGGCCGCGTCTCGCGTTATGGTCTGATCGCGTTTGCCTCTTCGCTCGATCACATTGGACCTCTGGCCAAGACAGTGAGGGACGCGGCGATCGTGTTGCGCACCATCGCCGGCCGCGATCCCATGGATTCGACATCGGCCAACTTGCCCGTGCCGGACTATCCGTCCAACCTGGAAAAAGACATTTGCGGATTAAGAATAGGTGTGGCCAAGGAATATTTCGGAGACGGCCTGGACGATGAAGTTCGCCAGGCCGTGGAGTCCGCGATCGACAAGTTGAAAGCCCTGGGTTGTGAAGTGATCCCCGTTTCCCTGCCGCACACGTCCTGTGCAATCCCCACCTACTATCTGATCGCAACTGCGGAAGCATCTTCAAACCTGGCCCGCTACGACGGGGTTCGTTACGGCTATCGTGCCCGGGGCGTGAAGTCAGTTTCGGAAATGTATCGCCGCAGCCGCGATGAAGGCTTCGGAGCGGAGGTAAAACGGCGAATCATGCTGGGCACCTACGCGCTGAGCGCAGGCTATTACGATGCGTACTATTTAAAAGCCCAGAAAGTGCGCGCTCTGCTCACACGCGATTTCGAAGAAGCCTTCCGGATAGTGGATGCAATCGTCACGCCGACCAGTCCAACCGCTGCCTTTCGTTTAGGTGAGAAGTCAGACGATCCGCTGGCCATGTATCTGGCTGATATTTACACCGTAACCGCGGACCTTGCGGGCATCCCTGGAATTTCAATTCCTTGCGGAGTCACGAAGGATCAATTACCCATCGGCCTGCAAATATTAGGAAAGCATTTCGACGAAGCGACGATACTGGGGTTAGCGCACGCCTATGAGCAGGCTGTCTAGAGCGCTTCGTAGTAGCATTCCCCAGCGCAGGCGCGACAGAGCACCTTACCTTCACGTCGCACTTCTCTACGAAAGTTGATCCCCTCACCGCAAACTTCACAAGCCACGCGCTCACCTTTGTATCCAGGAAATTCTTCAGGCGGTAACTCGACCTTCACCCACTGCGTCGAGAACAAATCTTCGTCTGCTATTTCACGATACGCCAGCATCTGCTGCTGGTTCTTATCTGCAATTTCAGGATGCATCTGCCGCGCAAGGTTCTTGGAGGATTCCTTGGCTGCAATCCGGACCGCCCTGCCTGTGCTCACATCCACAAACGTTGCCGCAACTTTTCCCCAATCACGAAATTTCAATGCGCGCTTTCCCAAACGGCATCCAGTCACCACCGCAACCGCATCCGTGGCGCAGCGATCGATTTCGACGAAGGTAACAAGCCGCTTCCGGTCTTTGACGTAGGGATCGTCGATCCCCAGTTTGATCAGACCCAGCATTGCCAATCGCACACCGAGAACCTGGCCGGCGCATAGATGTCCATGGGCTTGTTCGGCATCGCGCAAGTATTCGTCGAGGGATTTCATAAAAAGCTGTCAGCCTTTGGATCCGCTTTCAGCCTAACACCCGGAGACTACTTCCTTCTCCAGCGCACACCATCTTTTGTATTCTCGATGATAATGCCGGCGCCGATGAGTTCCGCTCGAAGAGCATCGGAAACCTTGAAGTTGCGAGCGCTGCGCGCCGATTCCATATCGGTAATTTTCTTCTCAATGTCTGCATCTGAGAGCTGAGCAGATTGCACAGCTTCTCGTAGATCCGGGCTGATGTCATTTTCTCGACCCTCGCTTTGAGCCCACTCAAAGACTTCTTTCATCTTGGGGCCGTCGTCATCGTCGATCACAGCGAAAACTTGATCGAACTTTTCCAGCGCAGCGAGAAAGACTCGAACATCATCTTGCTTAATTTCCTTCGCATCGAGCGCTGCATTGGCGCGCCGCACCATTTCGAATATGGCGGCCTGCGCTTGCGCTGTGTTGAGATCATCTTCCAGCGAACTCTTCATTCGATCAATGGTCTCGTTCGCCATTGCCTGCATCTCCATATTGCCGCCAGGCGCAAAAGTTCCAGAGGTCAACCGCTGCCGAAAGTTACGCAGTCGCTCCACAGATACCGCGGCTTGCTTCAGCCCGTCAAAAGTAAAATTGAGCTGATTGCGGTAGGGCACAGAAGTCAGCAGATAACGGATCGACGACGGTTTATGTCCCTTCAGCACCAGGTCGCGCAAAGTATAAAAATTTCCCAGGCTCTTCGACATCTTCTCGCCTTCGACCAGCAGGAAGCGAACGTGAAACCAGAAATGTGCGAACATTTTTCCCGTTAATGATTCTGATTGCGCAATCTCGTTCTCATGATGCGGGAAAATTAAATCTTCTCCACCGGCGTGCAGATCGAACGTCTCACCCAACTCCTCCATCGACATCACCGAACACTCCAGATGCCACCCGGGTCGCCCCGGCCCGATCGGTGAATCCCAGAAAGCCTCGCCCGGCTTGGGTGCTTTCCACAACGCAAAATCACGCGCGCTGTCTTTGTCGTATTCGTCAATGTCCACGCGCGCGCCGTCCAGCATTCCTCCGAAATCCTTCTTCGACAGTTTGCCGTACTGCGGAAACCCGGCAATGCGGAAGTAGTAAGACCCATCCTCGGTGCGGTAAGCAAGGTTCTTTTCCACGAGTTTCGCGACGAACTGCGCCATCTTCGCAATATGTTCCGTAGCCCGCACCAGAACTGGCTGTTCGATGCCGATCATGGCGGAATCTTCCAGAAATGCTCTCTCAAACTTCGCGGTGTATTGCTGCACGCTCACCCCATCGCGCGCCGCGTTGGCGATGATCTTGTCGTCCACATCCGTAATGTTCATCACGTAGCGGACGCTGTAACCCGACTGGCGCAGAAACCGCTGCAGCAGGTCTACGGCAATAAAGCTTCGGAAGTTCCCGATGTGGCCATAGCCGTAAACCGTCGGCCCGCAGGCATACATGCGGACTTCACGGTCGCGAAGCGGAACGAACTCCTCGATGCGCGAGGACATGGTGTTGTAGAGGCGTAGGGCCATAGGATGATTGTGCGCTGGAGACGAACCTCTAATTCTAGGGGGCCGCGCGAAACGGGGTCAACTGGCGGAGATATCGGCGGAAGAGTGTTGTGCCAGCATGTGAGAGTTCGCCCGCAGCCGGTGTTGCACCAGAAAGACATAATGCAGCGCCGAGATAATGGTGAAAGCAAATGTGGCGCGGAGAAACACCGTCCGTGTAATCCACACCCAACGCTGCGGCCGAAGGCTCAGCAGCATCACAAAAAAAACGGCAGCGATCTGCGAAAAAGTATTTGCTTTGCCGAAGATACTCGGCTGGAAATTGCGCAAGCCGGCAATCGCGAACAAAACCGCGCTCGCCGCCAGAATAGAAATATCGCGACTAAAAACCAGCACGGTAAACTTCCACGGAATTTTGTGCAGGATCGAAAGCACCAAAAACAGCGTGCTCAACAAGAGCTTGTCTGCAATGGGGTCGAGATACTGGCCCAGCAGAGTTTGCTGATGTAATTTACGGGCTAACAACCCGTCCAGCCCATCGCTGAAACCTGCAATCACGAACAGGATCAGCGCCCACAAATAGCGGCCCTCAACTAGTTCGATCACGATGAAAGGAACGAAAACCATCCGCAGCATCGTGAGTTGGTTCGGTGCCGTGAAGATTTGCGAAACCTTCATTCTGATTCTTTCTCGGAAATAACTGCGGAACGAACCACACACCCAGCATGATTGTCCGCCAGCGGTGAACCCAGCATGGTTGCGGGATCGGACCCAGTCTTGGCTGAAAAGCGCTGCGCAAGCGAAGGCAGATTTCCATCCGGCAGGTCAAGCTCCACCCGTTCAATCCGGTGCATGGGAAAGAAAACGATAGCCGGGCTGAACGATTCGCCATCTTTCACCATCTGCACGAGATCTTCGAAAGAAGCCAACTCGATGCCGCTCAGGCTGAGCCCTTCCGGCGACAGCGAAAGAATCATGCCCCAGAATTTATCTCGTGGATTGCCCAGCGTCACTACCACCAGGCACCCTGGCAAGAAAGGATCGCGAGGCGCGCTCGAGGAAGTGGGTTCGCCACGCTGGGAGTTGTCTTGCATAAATGATTGTCGCTGCCACAGCCGGAACTTTGCAACTGGTAACGGCGATTCAGCCAGGCATTGCAAAGCAAAACAAATCCGTTGCCGCTATCGAAGAACGTCAAAACGCCCGCAACGCCTACGGAGCGCTATGGCCAGCACACTGCAACACACCCAGATACGCTCTCCACGGGCCGACCACATCTCGATACTGGTAGGCCATTACGCGGGACAGCTGATGCAAATGGGTGAGGTCGTGCACCGCCCACGTCGCCAGCAGCTCCGATAACGTTACAACTCCCAGCGCTGGATGCCGGCCTCGCCGAATCAAATCTTTCGGCCGTAAATTCAATGCCTCTAGAGCAGCCAGATTCTCTCTCCGCAGCCGCGCAAAATCGTCCAACAGCTGCTCTAGAGATTTGCCCCGATTCTCTCTCGACTGAGCGAAGCGGTCAAAGGGATCAAATGCCCGTGCTTCCCCATTCTGCAAGATGATCCGCACCCTGGGCATCCAGTCGGTGCGCTCCCCAACAATCAGGTGCCCCACGATGTCAAAGGCGCTCCAGGTATTTTCTCCTTCGTTGCAGTGCACCCATTTATCAGGCAGCCTGCGCAACATCGCATCCAGTGCTGCGGGAGTGCGCGCAAGAACTGCAATGGCCTCGCCCAAACTGAACTCCGTCATCATCGCCATGCCCCACCTAGATGCACACCTGATGGTTTGGACTCAACACAGAAAAAGTACCGCTGTACAGGGACAGGGTTTGTTCCGACGGCGCCATGTTAAAATCGTAATCGATTGTAGGCGCGTAGCTCAGTTGGTTAGAGCGCTACCTTGACACGGTAGAGGTCGCTGGTTCGAGTCCAGTCGTGCCTACCATACCCTCTATTTATAATCTCTGCCTCACATTTCAGGGTGTTGACCTTTAAGACTTTCCTGCGTCGCCGAGCCCATACAACCACCTGTCATTCTCGTGCAACTAATTGACTAGTTGACAGTCTAATATCTGGACCGTCTAATTGTTCATGCATAGACATTCGTTTAAGGAGGCATGGTTTTGCCCCCCAGAAAATCATCAACTCTGACGGAAGCGGAATTGCGGCTCATGGAAGTTCTGTGGCAGAAAGGGCCGGCTACCGTTCAGCAGGTATTAGAGGATCTGCCGGGAAAAATGCCACTGGCTTACAACTCCGTGCTCACGACGATTCGAATTCTCGAGAAGAAAGGTTACGTGAAGCATGAAAAGGATGGCCGGGCTCATGTATATGCGCCTCTGGTGGAGCGTCAGGAAGCGACTCGGTCTGAGATTCGCCGGTTGGTGACCCGCTTCTTTGGAAACTCTCACGAGTTGCTGGTGCTCAACATACTCAAGGATCAATCGGTCGACGCGGCTGAGTTGAAGCGCTTGCAAAAAATAATCGAAGGGAGCGACTGATCCGATGGGATTTGCAGCTCACTGGCAGGTTCTGGCACAAATTTTCGCCGAACGAATGTTGAACGGAGTGGGGGAAGGCATTGTCCTCGCAATGTTTGGCTGGGCCTTATTACGCGTCAGTGGTCGCCAGAATTCCAGCACCCGGTTCGCCGTATGGTTCTCCCTGATGGTGGCGATAAGTGCAATGCCCTTTTTCGGAAGCATCGGATTGGCCGGCGCCGGCTCGCCCAGTTCTCACTCAGCATTTCGGCTACCCGGATCCTACGCGGCTGACATCTTCGTTGTCTGGGCTCTCACCGCATTTGCAGGCTTAGTCAAGATCGGCTTTGGTTTTTGGCAGCTGCGACGTTTGAGGCGAAGTTGTACCGTAATGGATTCAGCCAGTCTTGATCCAGATCTGCGCAACACGCTGTCTGAGTTCGGCTCCTCCCGGCCTGTGACGATCTGCACCTCCGAGGGGGTCCGAACCCCTACGGCGATAGGCTTTCTTAAGCCGGCGATCATTTTTCCTCGCTGGACTTTACACGAACTCTCTCCAGCCGAGTTGAATGCCGTTCTGCTGCACGAGTTGGCCCACTTGCGTCGCTGGGATGACTGGACGAACCTGGCTCAGGAAATCATGCGAGCGATCTTCTTTTTTCATCCAGCGTTCTGGTGGATCGGACGTGGCCTGGCGCTGGAGCGGGAAATGGCCTGTGATGATTTTGTACTCGCCAGTAATTCGAATCCTCGAGCCTATGCGCAATGCCTGGTATCGGTAGCGGAGAAAAGCTTTCTGCGGCGTGGCTTGGCCTTGGCGCAAGCGGTTGCGGGACGAATGCAACAGACAACACAGCGGGTCATGCGAATTCTCGACTCCGAGCGTCCTACCGCGACTACGGTTTACAAGCCCGCTCTGGGCTGGGTCGCCGCGTTCTCCGCTGTATGTCTGATTGCGCTGCCCCACGCTCCGAGGCTGGTGGCCTTTGATGGCAATGGCGCCAAGTTTTCGGAATCCACATTGCGCGGAGTTGGCACCCCGGCCCTGGATTCAGCCGGCCTCGGCGCGAAGATGATTCCCGCGGTATTTCATAGCCAGGCTGCATATCCCGTGCACAGCGATGTTTCGCCGCGGGCAGTTCCCGGCACCACCCGGCAAGTAACGTCGCGAACCATTTATCACCACGGCGCAAGCGAAAAGAACGCCGACAGTATTCGGTTCGCTGCTGCGCGTCGGAGCGATTCTGCTCCGCGAATGAGTTCTCCGCGCACCTTCGATGCGAAAATGATCGACGCCAAGATGATCGACTCAAACTCCGTCGCTTCCAACACCGTTGATGACGCCCGCTCTCCGAAGGCGATGTTGCTAGTGATTCAAACCGAAGCGGTCGACAGTAATGGCCAGATCTGGAGCATCAGCATCATGCGATTGACGGTATTCCATCCCGCCAATCGTCGGATCCAGAAGGGAATCGTCCCAAAATCAACCTAACCAAGTTTGCCCCACTGAGGATATTTATACGGTCTTACAAACTAAATAATTAGTTGCACACAAATCGTTAGGAGAAAAAAGCAAATGAAAAACTGGTTTACCAAAGCATGGGTTAGCAAAACCCTCCTGACACGCCGCCTGATCTTGCCCCTCCTGGCAGTCGCGCTGGTGTTGTCATTCACCACTTACGAATTCGCTAAGCCGGCGTTTGCGCGCGCACCGATTGCCTCTCCCACTGCTACCCCGCTCGACGACAATAGCGTGGCCGCATTGCTTTCGCTGGATCAGGCTATGGAAACTCTCGCCGCGCGGGTGACACCTGCCGTTGTAAATGTTGCCGTCACCTCTCACTCCAAAACCGAAATGGCAGACGGTCAAATGCAAGAAATGCCCGAAGGCGTTCCTCCGATGTTTGCGCCGTTTTTTAATCATCCGATGAAGCCGCAAACCCAGATTGAGCACGGCATCGGCAGTGGCGTGCTGATTTCGCCTGATGGCTACATCGTCACCAACAACCACGTGATCGACGGAGCCGTCGACATTCGCGTCACCCTCAACGATCGCCGGATCATGAAGGCCAAGTTGATTGGCGCCGATCCGCTTACCGATCTCGCCGTAATCAAGATCGATGGCACGAACCTTCCCAACGTACCTTGGGGCAACTCAACTGCTCTGCGACCGGGCGAAACCGTGCTGGCGTTCGGTAATCCGTTCGGCTTCCAGTTCACCGTGACGCGCGGCATCGTCAGCGGACTGAACCGGCCGAATCCGTTCTCCAAGGATCACCGTGCCCCGGGAAGTTTTGTTCAGACCGATGCGGCTATCAATCCGGGAAATTCCGGCGGCCCGCTGGTCGACGCCCGCGGCGAATTGATCGGGATTAACACTTTCCTGGTCTCGAACTCCGACAGCTTCTCCGGCATGGGTTTCGCGATTCCGACACAGATCGTCCATCCCACCGTGGATGCTCTCATCCGCTATGGCAAGGTCAGTCACGGCTACATGGGGATCGGCATCAGCGATGTCACCCCAGAGAATGCGAAATTCTTCGACGTGCACAACGATGAAGGAGCCGTAGTCAGCCAGGTTGAAGACGGATCTCCGGCGGCGAAAGCCGGTCTGAAAGTCGGCGACGTCATCACCGAACTGAACGGACAGAAAGTGAGCGATGCCAGCCAGCTCCAGATCGAAGTCGGCCAGAAGCAGCCGGGTACAACCATCAAGCTGGAAGTTCTGCGCAACGGTCAGCCGGTCAGCATTCCGGTGACGCTCGAAGCCATGGGCAGCCGCGACAATCAGGGCCAGGAAGTCGCCAGCAACGGCCACGGCAAAGCTCGCTGGGGTCTCGGCTTGGCGGACATGACTCCGGAGCTGCGTCAGCAACTGCAAGCTTCAAACGATGTACACGGCGCGGTAGTCGAGCAAGTACAGCCCGGAAGCTCCGCTGACGACGCCGGTCTGCAGCGCGGCGACGTGATCGTGCAAGTCGATCGCAAGCCGGTGCAAAGTGCTGCCGACGTGCAAAAAGCCTTGTCCGCCGTACCGCAGGGGCAAGACGCATTGGTGCTGGTGTGGTCTAACGGTGGAACGACCTTCCGCGTGATGCATGCCACTTCTGCGAACGAGGACAAGCCGGGTATGTAGGCAAGTCTTCCTGAAGGTCTCGCGCCCCGAACCGTTGCGCAACCACGCACGCCTTCGGGTCGCGGGACCATTTTTCTTGCGCGTCAAATAGTGCGGCATCAATGGCCGGCATAACGGATATACTTGTACTTGACAACAGCAACTATATATATGCTACTGTCAACTTGATCGGAGGCGTCTATGCTGGAGCCTGGCATCGACAAGCAGGTGGCTGCCATTCGTGCGTTTACGCGCTTTTATACCCGCAAAATCGGCGTGGTCGATGGCATGGCAAGCAGCCCGTTTTCTCTGGCTGAGGCCCGCGTATTATATGAACTCGCGAATCGCGAGCAGCCTACAGCTACCGACATCCGCAAGGAGCTTGGGCTTGATGCGGGATATATCAGCCGCATCCTGCGCGATTTCGAACGCCAGAAGCTCGTGACCCGGGAACAGTCCAAAAGGGACGAACGACAGAGATTCTTGTCACTAACCGCCAAGGGACGGAGAGCCTTCGCACCACTTGACGAGCGTTCTGATCGCAATGTGTCCGCCATGATCCAAGAACTCTCGCCCATAGAGCGGAAGCACCTGGTCGAGGCCGTGCAAACGGTCCACAGGCTGCTGGGTGACACAGCGGAAGCAAGGACCCCTTATTTGCTCCGACCGCACCAGCCGGGTGACATGGGCTGGATCGTCCATCGCCAGGCAATTCTCTACGCCGAGGAATACGGGTGGGATGGAACATACGAAAGCCTGGCGGCAGAAATTGTGGCGCAATTCATCAAGAATTACGATCAGAAGCGCGAACGCTCCTGGGTTGCAGAAAAGGATGGGGAAAGGGTTGGTGCTGTCTTTGTCGCTAAGGAATCCGACGCTGTCGCAAAGCTGCGTCTGCTGCACGTTGAACCGGAAGCGCGTGGGCTGGGAATTGGCAAGCGACTTGTTGCGGAATGCGTGCGATTCGCGCGGCAAGCCGGATACCAGAAGGTAACACTGTGGACGCAGAGCATTCTGCTCGCGGCGCGACACATCTACAAGGAGGCAGGTTTCCGGGTCGTCCGCGAGGAAAACCATCACAGTTTCGGGAAGGATCTTACGGCTGAGACCTGGGAACTGAAACTTAGGGACGGCATAGCTAAATGGGCAGGTCGTGGAAATGGGTAGACAGGTAGTCGCTTGGCTTTACGTAGTGGCAATGGCAGCCATCGTAGTCGGTGTAGATTTCGCGTTCTTCAGAAACCGATTCTGGGAACGGCTAATAGTAAATGTTGGAATCGTCTTGATATTCGCAGCTTTCTATTTGAGATTCCTGAGGCACCCTTGAAGGTGTGCCCGTCGAAGTCGTTACTCCCCATGAAGACTCTTGGTCAGCCAGATATATTTATACCTTGGCGAGTCCGTACGATGGCCCCGAGTCCGTACCCTGGCCCAAGGAATGTTATCCTAGTTGGGATTCATAGCCAGCGAGGCTGTACCCTTTCATGTCCAATCCCACCGTTTCCAATCAAAGCGTTCAGGAATCCCCGTCCACGCCCGAAACTACAGAGTCATTCAGCGAGTTGTTCTCGCAGTACGAAAAGAGCCATGCGAGGAAGCGTAACGGCGACGATAGCGGGAAACAACTCGAAGGCACAGTGGTTGCCCTCTCCGCCGACTCGGTAATTCTGGATATCGGATTCAAGAGCGAAGGCATCCTGCCCCTGGCGGATTTCCAAAATGCGGCCGACACTGAAAAGCCTGCGGTGAAGCAGGGAGACAGGCTGCTGGTTTCCGTGAAGGGCCGCAATCCCGAGGGCTATTACGAACTCACCCGCGCCAAAGTCGAGCGCCCGAGAGACTGGTCGGCACTGGAGAAAGCATTCGCCGACAAAGCGACCATTGTCGGCACAGTCACCGGTGTAATCAAAGGCGGCCTTAGCGTGGATGTGGGAGTGCGCGCGTTCATGCCCGCCTCACGCAGCGGAGTACGCGATGCCGCCGAGATGGAGAAGTTGGTGGGGCAGGAGATTCTCTGCCGCATCATCAAGCTGGACGTCGCGGATGAAGATGTTGTAGTAGACCGGCGCGCCGTCGTCGAGGAGGAAGAGCGTTCGGCAAAAGATCGACGCTATTCCGAGATGAAAGAAGGCGACACCATAAGCGGCACAGTGCGCAGCCTTACCGATTACGGCGCATTCATCGATCTCGGTGGAGTAGATGCTTTGCTGCATGTAAGCGACATCGCCTGGAGCCGCGTCAGCAAGCCGTCGGACGTGCTTTCCGTCGGTCAGACGATCGAAGCGAAAGTGCTGAAGATTTCTTCCGACGCAGATAAGCGGAGAATTTCCGTTGGCATGAAGCAGTTGTTGCCGCATCCCTGGGATGCGGTCGCCGGAAAATATAAAGTAGGCGAGCGCATCCGCGGTCGCGTTACACGGGTCGCAGAGTTCGGTGCCTTCGTCGAGCTTGAACCCGGGATCGAAGGCCTGATTCACGTTTCAGAAATGTCGTGGGGCAAAAAGCTGCGAAGCGCCAGCACTCTGGTAAAACCCGGCGAGATCGTGGATGCGGTCATCCTGGGAATCAACGCCGCAGAACGACGCATGTCGCTCGGATTAAAACAAGCGCTCGGAGATCCATGGACTGAAGCGGCGCAAAAGTTTGCCGCCGGTACCGTGATCGAAGGTCCGGTCGTCAGCATCACCAAGTTCGGAGCGTTCGTACAGCTCGCCGAAGGCGTCGAAGGAATGATTCATATCAGCGACATGAGTGCGGAGAAGCGCATTAACCATCCGCAAGAAGTTGTGAAGGTCGGCCAAACGGTGAAGGCGCAAGTGCTGGCCATCGATACCGAAAAGCGCCAATTGCGCCTGGGTATCAAGCAGCTGGTTCCCAGCGGTCTGGATGAATACATCGCCGAACACAAGCAGGGTGACACGGTGACTGGCCGCATCATAGAGATTTCAGACGGCCATGCAAGAGTGGAACTCGGCGACGGCATCCACGCCAGTTGTCGCATCGACGTGGCAAGCCCCGCAGCGGAAAACAATCAGACCACGGGATCACCATCCTCGAAACCTGATCTTTCTTCGCTGGGTTCCATGTTGCAGGCGCGATGGAAGGGCGTCACTCCCGGCAGCAAAGCAAAACCCGAAGCGGTTCACAATGGGCAGATTCGGAACTTTACGATCACGAGTCTGGATGCCGCCGCCAAGAAAATAGAACTAACGTTGGCGTGATTTGCAAGAAGTCTGCCGGCCAACTCCTGCTTTAATCCATTTCCCGCATCTGGATCTCAGTCGCTCTCATCCCGGCGCCAGCGGCCGCGGATGATTCTTCCTTTTTCTTCTGCCATTCGGCTTCGGCCAGCACCGTAATTACTTCCTGCTTCTTCTTTCTTAACCCATTGTTGATTGCCGGCAGATCCTTCTGCGTCAGTTTCTGAAAATCGTCGATCACATCCTGCAATTCGTGACCCAGCGACTCAGTTCGCGCCACCTGGTAATCTGTCGGCTTGCCGTCATATCCCGTCACCGCGCCATAGAGTTGTCCCAAGTGTTCGCGGATGCGCTCTTCGCCGGTAATCATGCCACCTTCCTTGGTGGCAACAATCTTCGAACGCAAAGTGTCGCAATCAGCAGCCAGTTGTTGCAGCTCTTTGCGCAAAGGATCTTTCTCTCCCAACTTGGCAATGCGCGCGTTGGCGGAGTCGCGCACGCCTTCGATCGCCTCCACTCCGTAGGTCATGTGTTCGAGTTCTTTGTATACCTTCATCGATAGATCGAATTGCGCCTTGCGTTCTTCCAGTGAGTATTTCGCTCTCGGATCTATCGCGACGTCGAGGGTCTCGGTGTAAGTCTGATCGCCCTTAGTGAGCTTGACTGTGTACTTGCCCGGCAAAACCCGCGGCCCCTGCGCGGCTTCGAACAACGCAGATGCAGCCGGAGCGACCGCCGGTGGTTTCACCCGCATGCCCCAGCCTGCGCGATTTAATCCGCGATGCTTACCCCCCGCAACCGTGTCCACAAGCTTGCCGTCCTGATCGAAAATCTCGATCTTCAAGTCGCCGAAGATGTGCCGGCCTTTTTGGTAATAAGTGATCTGCGCATCCGTGGGACGGCTGCGGCCGTGGAAAGTCTCGTCTCCTTCCGGCCAGCCGCCCTGCACATCGAAATACTGAATCGAAGGCCGACCAGGAAGCAGCGTGGCGTTATTGGTCATCACTTCCGGCGTGAGTGCGCGCAGTGGCGAAATATCATCCACAATCCAAATCCCGCGCCCGTGTGTCGCCAGCACCAGATCCGATTCGCGCGCTTGCACCACCAGGTCATCGACTGGAACGTCAGGGAAGTCCGTACCTTTGTATTGAGCCCAGCGCTGGCCACCATCCACCGAAATCCAGAGCCCGAATTCGGTGCCCAAGAAAAGAACGCTCGGATTCACCGTGTCTTCTTTGATTACGTGTGCAAACCCGCGCACCCCGCTCCCCTGGGTCGCAAGTGCAGTCCATGACTTTCCGTAATCGGTGGTTTTGTAAACGTACGGCTTCATATCGCCGTAGGCGTGGCGATCGAACGTGGCGTAAGCGGTCGCTTCGTCGAAACGGCTAGCCTCAATGGTTGTGACCCACGAATTCTTGCCGAGGCCACTGATGTTTTCCACTACGTTCGTCCAGGTTTTCGCACCGTCGCGGGTAATCTGGACGTTGCCGTCGTCGGTGCCGACCCAGATGATTTGTCCATTCTTCGGCGACTCCGAAATTGAGTAGATCGTTGTGTGCATTTCCGCAGAAGAGTTGTCGATGGTCACGCCTCCGGACTCTTCTTGCTTCTGCTTCTCCGGATCGTTAGTCGTCAGGTCGGGAGAAATTCGATCCCACGACTGACCGTGATCGCGCGAGCGGAACAGAAATTGAGCACCGATATAAATGGTGCCCTTCTCGTTCGGACTCATGTGGATCGGAGTGTTCCAACTGAAGCGCAATTTCTTCTCGCCGTAATTCGGCCAAGGATGGAGATCGCGCGTCTCATGAGTGTAACGATTCACCCGGCCGATTTCGCCACCTTGTGCTTCCGCGTATAGGTAGTCGGGATCCGAAGGGTCTTCGAACATCCAGAAACCATCGCCGCCGTACATGTTTTCCCATCGCGAATTCGTCACGCCTCCAGGGTAGGACGAATCGCCGACCCATGAACTGTTGTCCTGCAAGCCGCCGTAAACGTGATACGGATCCGCACTGTCGACGCTCACGTGATAGAACTGCGAGACCGGCAGGTTCAACTGGTGCTTCCAGCGATTGCCGCCGTCTTCGCTGCGCCACAAGCCGCCGTCATCGCCAGCGATCACAATATTGGTATTCTTCGGATCGATCCAGACATCATGAAAGTCGCCATGGTCCGAGTTCGAAACCACGTTGAAGGTTTTGCCGCCATCGTTGCTCAGTAACAAAATGAGATCAGGTTTGAAAATTTTGTTTTCATCTTTCGGATCGACGATCAAATTGCCGAAGTAAAACGGACGCCACACCATATAGTTGCTGGCATCCAGCTTGGTCCAAGTCCCACCGCCGTTGTCCGATCGGTAGAGACCGCGTCCTTTTTCGGCTTCAACGTTGGCATACACAACATTCGGCTTGGACTCAGCCACCTGCACGGCTACGCGTCCCCAGGGTTTGGCCGGAAAACCTTTCGCGTTGCTGACTTCAGTCCAATTCGCGCCTCCATCAGTCGACTTGAACAGACCGCTGCCTGGTCCGCCCGAGCGGAACGTCCACCCTTGGCGGCGGAAATCCCACATCGCCGCGTAAATCGTTTTAGGCTCCTGCTTGCTGCGGGCGATCATGGCGCAGCCGCTCGAGCCATTTGCCCCCGCCAGAACCTTCTTCCAAGTTTTACCGCCGTCGTTTGTTTGGTATACACCGCGCTCATCGTTGTCATCCCACAGATGTCCAGTGGCACATACCAGCACGTCGTTGCCGTCGCTCGGATTTACCAGAATCTTCGCGATGTGCTCGCTGTCTTTCAAACCAACATTCGTCCAGTTCTCTCCGCTGTCTGTGGATTTGTAGACGCCATCGCCGACCGAGACACTGTTGCGCAGCCACGCCTCGCCAGTTCCCACCCAAACGGTTTTCGAATTGGAAGGATCAATCGCTACAGCGCCGATGGATTGCACATCTTCGCGATCGAATACCGGCTTGTAGGTAGTGCCACCGTTCAGGGATTTCCACACGCCGCCGCTCGCTGCGCCAACGAACACCGTGATGCGGCCGTTCTCTTCCACCGCGTCCAGCGCGGCAATGCGTCCGCTCATGGTGGCTGAGCCGATGTTGCGTGCGGGCAAACCGGAAACGGTTGCCGAGTCGAAGCGATACGGCGCTTGCGCCGCGCCTTGCTGCGCGGCGCATGCCAACATGGCTGTTGCAGAAAACGCATTAAACAGCGTGATGAATCTGGACTTTCGAGCGGATGCTCTCATAGTTGTGAATCCTTCTTCCCCAACGCTTGTTCTTTTTCTGGCGATCTTCATGTTCGGAATAATCGGAATTCCAAGTGGATCCAAGTGGACTAATGCACCCCGACCATGCCGGATTTCTTCTCTTCAGTTTTGAGGGATGCGGGAAGCGCGAAATCCGCCGGATTGATCGGGACGTTCGCTTCCATTTTCTGCACCGTGGTGGTCTGCGCGTCAGGATTGTTCTTGGGTCCTTGAGAAAGCGAGAACGGGTACATTACTCCGGCAACCGGCTTGTAGGAACCGAGCCCCATCACGCGATCGCGCATCGACCCGCGAATAAACTGCTGGATCTCCCGGCGGATTTCGATAAAAGTATCCGGATCGAGATAGTCATAGATGATGTCGCCATTTTTTAGCGTCACCTTCAACCGAAGGGCATCATCTCCGTCGACAATGTCGTGGCCCAGATACTCGACCGTGCTGCCTTTCTCTTTGTAGTCGACGAGAGGCCCATCGAAATCACCGTCGAGAACAAGATCACGCAGATCATCTTCGCCCATCAGTTCCGGATCTTTTTTCCCGCCGAACGGCTGGATCTGCCAGCCAGTCGATCCGTCATAAGCCTGCACCGCAGTCATTCCCTGCAGCATGAACGTTTCACGGATCAAGTCTGGCCGCTCGTTTTCCTGCGTCACGACCGCGGTAAACCCTCCGCCGCCATCGAACTTGCCGACCATGCGCAGGGTCTTGATGGCTTTCATCTTTTCTATTCCGCCCCTGGCCTGAATGTTTTTGGCAATCAGTTCGTCAGCGGTTTGAGAAAAGGAGAGAACGCAAAGGCAGCAGACAGCAATCACCACCGTAAGGGCATGACGCATCGACCAGACTCCTGTTTGCAGGAACTTGAAACCTAGGAAACGGGAAACAGTACTGTACTCGGTGTAGACGCGTTGTTCAAGTATTTGTGAGCGAGGAATCGCGAGAAAGCTCTCGGGCCGGGACTGTGCTGCCCAGAGCAAGAGCCGCTCTCGCGAGCGGCTTTGCACTGGTTTGAGAGATCACTTTGCGGGGGTAAATGAAAAGTTCAATCCGGTAGTGAAGATAAGATCGTTCTTCTTGGTTCCGATCGGCGGATTCGAGACGTAGATATCGCTGAATTGATTCTGCCAGCCCAGCCGCTTGCTGATCTTGGTCACCGTGCCTAAGTCGAACTCTCCCTGATACTCTCCGGTGTCGGACAGATTCGGATAGAAATTGAACGTTTGCGTTACCACTGTTGACTTACCGGCTTTCACTACCAGTTGGTCTCCCAGAGTCAGCGCAAGAAACCGGTTCGTCACTCCATATGAGGTGTAAGCCGGAGGAATCGTAACCGGAGTGACCACCGCTCCGTTCGAATAAGTTTCGTGGGTATAGTTCAATCCGGCGAGGACATCCAACATGGTCTTGTCGGACTTGATGACGTGTGCTCCCAATCCACCACCATACATGCCGCGCAGATCAAGATCCTGCAATGCATTACTCATGAAGTCTGCAGCCACGAAAGCGAATAGTCTGGGGTCGAGGTTGTGGTCGTAGCGGATTCCCGCTGTGATCAGATCAGCTACTGTGCTGGGAGTGGCCAACTGATTATTGGTGTCGAGTGAGGTCAAGTAGATCGTGGTCTTGTCGTTCTCGGTGGGATGAACCGCGTTGATCGCCAGCGCCAGATTCGTGGCCTCACTATTGCCGCGGGCCAGCGAGAACCCAACATTGACGCCGCCGTTCCAGCCATGGAGCAAACCAGGATGCATCGACTTATCGTATGCCTCCTGCTCGGCATCATTCCGCATCAGAACAACTTTTGCGGGAGGAACTTCAACCGTTCCAGCGGCCTTGGTGGCGACTTCGATTTTTCCGTCGCTGGTGGTTACCGGCCCCACGACAGTCTTCTTGTCCGCCGTGGTGACGTGCAATTGCTTATCGGTTGTCAGTTGCGTAATCGCATCGAACTGCACCGTTACGTCTCCCGCATAGTCGGTGTGCAGCACGAGCGTCTTACCGTCGGATTTCACCACTGTCCCACTCAGATGATCGCCATTCTTCAACGTGATCTGATCGGCAAAAACCGCCGAAGCTAAGCCCACAAACACAATGAGAGGAATGAATGCAGTTTTGCGCAACACAATGTACCTCCTGCTTTCAGAGTAAATTTTTATGCCAGCAAAAGAGCAATATTACGATTGGGAACCCGCGACTGCATGGAACAGACAGGAAACGACCACAAAGCGGCGATTAAATCAAAGAAGATTACTACCCGCGAAAGGAACTGCCCTCAGGCTTTGGTATCTTTGTTTTCGATGGTCTTGTTCTGATCGGCCGGAGGCGGAGGCGTATCCTTCATGCCTTCCTTCAAGGCACGAATCCCCTCGCCCAGGCCCTTGCCGAGTTCAGGCAACTTTTTAGGGCCGAAAACCAGCAGAGCAATCGCGAAAATGATAATCAGGTGCGTTGGTTGGAATAAACCTTCAAACATCGGAACCTCCAGAACCACACGACGAACACCACTATCTCTATACGCTACCGGACGGCTACCGGGAAGTCAAACTCCGGGCGCCGGATCTTGGGCTATGTTCTAGCCATCTTTATCAATACTCTGCCCTCCTTGTGGACGACGCTGTGACGAAGATCACAGCATGCCGTGAATGCTCTCTGGTTTGATGGGTGGACCAACCTTTGGATCACGGGCCATCCTATCAACCCAGCGTGTTACTTCCGTGACCTTACCTTCGGTTGAGCGGCCGGGCTAATGTGAATGAGCGGTTCGAAATCAGCGCGATAACCGGTGGAGCAGAAACGCCGCCGTCACAAACTTGCAAGCCAAACCGTTTCCGGAGATTCGAGTGAAGCGCAAGGGACTGTTAGTCTTTTTCCTTCTTCTTGGGGTAGCGCTGGCCGCCAGCGAAAGTCACCCTGTCAGCCCAGTTCAATTGATGGCTTGGCTCACGGCGGGAGTGCCAAGCAGTCGACTGGTCCGCATCATGCAAGAGCGCGGCGTCGCGCCGGTTCCCGGCCAGGACCAGATTCGTCAATTCGAAGCCGCCGGAGCCGATTCGGACCTGGTTCGCGCGCTCACCAGTTTGCATCCCGCGACAATCAATTCCCCGGAAGCCGAATTGCCTGCGCCGCTGCTGAAGGCAGCTTTGGACGCCAAAGCCCAGCGCTTCCATGAAGCTGAGCTCGATCTGCGCCCAGCTCTTATAGCTGATCCGAAGAATGCCGCCTTGCACTTCGTTCTGGGCAATATGCTGATCCGGCAGGAGCAGTGGGATGACGCCTTCGACGAGATCACTCTGGCCGCGCAACTGATGCCCGATCTGCCCGAGAATCACAGTAGCCTGGCGTACATTTTTTATCGACTCGACGACGGCCCCAACGCCATCGCTGAAGCCCGAACTGCGCTGAGCATGGATCCGCAGAATGCGGAAGCGTACCAGTTCCTGGGCCTGGCTCTTTATTCCAACGGACAATACGCCGCCGCAGTTCACGCCTTCGACGAATCGCTCGCCCGTGATGCCGCGAATGCTGACACCTATTACGACTTAGGAATTACGTTGCATGCTGCGGGAAACCAATCCGCCGCCATCGCGGCCTATCGTCAAGCCATTCATCTGAACCCGGCCTTCTGGGAAGCGCATTCCAACCTGGCATTAGTCTTCCACGAACAGAAAAAGCTTGAGGATGCGATTGCCGAATACCGCGAGGCCAAGCGGCTTGCGCCGCAAGAAGCTTCCGTCCGCAATAACCTGGGCAACACTTATTGCGACAAAGGCGACTTCGACTCGGCCATTCAGGAACTCGGCGAACTCTACCGCCAGCATCCCGAGTGGGAACAGGGTCACGGGTGTCTGGCCCGCGCCTATATGTCGAAGAAGCAATACGGAATCGCCATCCAGGAATGGCAGGCCTCAGTTCTGCAAAATCCTACCAGTTCCTCCGAACACCGTCTGCTCGGAGAAACATTCGTCTTGAATGATCAACTGGAAGAGGGTGTGCATGAGTTGCGCCTTGCCGTTACGCTCAATCCGGATTCGGACACGGCTCATCGCGGTTTAGGTACGGCACTCTTTCGCCAGCAGAATCTGCCAGCGGCGGAAAAAGAGTTCCGCGAAGCGCTTCGGCTGAATGCTTCGCCCGATAACCACTTCTCGCTGGCCGCCTGTCTTATGACCATGGACCGCTACGAAGAGGCATTAGCTGAACTGGACGCCGCTGCGCGACTCGATCCCGAGCGCCCGCTTTATCGCGCCCGCCGGGAAGAGCTCATAAAACTAATGAAGGAAACGAAGTCTCAGTAGCATTAGGACAGTCCGGGTTGTGTACTCTCGGCATTTTAACCAGACGAAAGGGTTCCTTAGAATAGGCTTGGGAGAATCGTCATGGAAGTAAGAGCATCGGTACAAGCCGCAGCCGCTAAAGCGGCGCAGTCCATTCCTCAACCGGCGCACCTGAATTCTGCAACACTGGATCGCGCCAGCGTCACCACCGCGGCTCCCGCGCCTGTGGCCGCAGTTGTTGCTCCGCAGAAGTTCTCCGGCTACGGCCTACCCTGCATTAAATGCAAGCTCTACTATCCCGCGAATCTCGATACTTGTCCGAATTGCAATACCAGAGAGCGGATGTCTCCTACCATCGCTCCGCTCGTCGTAAAACCGCAGGCCGAGGTTGAGACTGTGCCGGATACGGCCATCGTTGAGCAGGAGCGCGAAGCTTTTCTCAAGGAATTCAAATCGCAGTTGTTCGCCGCTCATGCCGAGGTGGCAAATTCGCCAGTCGTCTGTACTTTAGGAGAAAATCACGTGAAAGGCGCCGAGGCTGCTTCGGTCTGCAAGCCTTGTTACGACCGCCTGCAGGAGCGCGTGGACGTCTGCGAAGCCGCGCTGCATATGGACGTGAAAGACGCGGCGCAAATTGTTTATGACGCAGTCTGGGCCGATCCTTCCGATCCCAGCAAAACCTACACCAACGCGGCTAGCGCGCTGCTTACTGAACTGCGCAAGCGCGCTGGAGTCTCCAGCATGATCGGCCCGTTCCAGCCTCTGGGTAATTAAGAACTGCAGAATCGAAGCTGATAGGGCTCCTGCTGTTGACGCGTGCCCTCTTTCCCATAAAGCTTAACTAAGCCCGTCGATCCCTAACCCAAAACAACCGGAGCAGAAGAAATTTCATCCAAGCCTACGCTGTCCCGGGAGCAGCGCGCCATGAAGTCTCGGTGTTCATTTTGGTTGATGTCGTTATCTGCGTCTTTGGCTCTGTTTGTGGGACAGCGGTTGAATGCCGTGGGGGAAATCATCGCGCTGCAACTGGAGCGTTCCTATCCGGGCGCAGCGAGCCAAATCGCATCGCCGGAAAGAGCGCGAAGGAAGTCTCCAGTAGCCTTCCTTCGGTTAGCTAACTGGCCACGTAGACGGAGTAAATTGAGCAGCCACCCGTTGCCCCCGGCGCAGTGACGCCACCTAACTCGTCGCTAACTTCCAAATCGCCCCGAAAATACCGCTAATGCGCAAAACAGTGCCACTTAACCCCTCATTGTTGCCACCCCTCTGCCGCCTCCGGGTGCCTAACCAACCGCAGAGGGATAAGGGTCATCCAAGCTTGAGTTTGTCGAGGAGTACGCCATGAAGTCTGGTTTTTTTTTGTGTTTGAGTTCGTTACTGGCCGCGTCCACGCTGGTGCTCAGCGGCTGCGCGGGGCTAGGAAACCCGACTTCTCAGTCGCAAACCACCTATCAGTTGACTGTTACCGCGCCTAAAGCAGGCAGCGGAACCATCACCAGCAGCCCCGCGGGAATTAGTTGTCCCAGTACTTGCAGCGCGAGCTTTCCGCAGGGGACAACGGTGACACTGACGGCAACTCCCGGGACTAACTATTACTTTGCCGGTTGGGGCGGCAGTTGTTCGGGCACCACGTGCAGCTTCTCCATCAATGCCGCTACCAGCGTTTCCGCCACCTTTAATCTGGGCGTCGGGTTGACCGTAGCCCTGGCTGGAGCCGGCACCGGAACAGTCACCAGCGCTCCTGCCGGAATTAACTGTTCTTCCGCCACTCCTGCTACCTGCACCGCGGCCTTTGCGCCAAACTCTTCGGTTACTCTTTCTGAAACGCCGGCAACGGGCGACACGTTCGCGGGCTGGTCCGGAGCATGCGCGGGTAGTGCATCGACTTGCAGTGTGACCGTGGCTGCGGCCACGAGCGTCACCGCTACTTTCAATCCTCCGAGCGAAGCACTCACCGTCTCCATCACTGGTAACGGGACCGTTACCAGCAACCCAACTGGAATCAATTGTTCGAATGCTTCGACTACCGGCTGCACCGCGAATTTCCCTCAAGGTACAGCGATCTCGCTGATGGAAACTCCCGCAACCAACTACACCTTCAGCGCCTGGGGTGGAGCGTGCCTCGGTTCGGTCACATGCGCGTTCACATTAACTGCAACCAGCTCGGTGACCGCAACCTTTACCGCGGCCACGGGCAGCCTGCAAAGCATCAACCACATCATTCTCTTTGCTCAGGAGAATCGCTCTCTCGATCACTACTTCGGTCAGATGGAGGCGTATTGGGCTGCGAACCCTGGGTTGGGCTTCGGCGCGAGCGGCCAAACCTTTGATGGCTTACCGCAGACCGGGACGCCGCATTCGGTTGCCGGATGCGCTCCCGGAACTTGGGGCGACAGCTGCTCCCCGAATCCCAGCGATCCGATCAGTTCGTTCCACCTCCAATCTGTCTGCATCGAGAATCAGAGTCCGTTCTGGAATGAAGCGCACAATCAGTGGGACTACGCCGATCCTGCCGGAACCAACCCGACTGACATTACGACTCCGCCGCTTAACGGGTTCGCCTTTACCGCCGCGTATGACGCCGGCAGCAACGGCTTCATGGACCTCGAAGGTGTTCGGTCCATGGGCTACTACGACTACAACGATCTGAATTACTACTACTACCTGGCCTCGAGTTTCGCCACATCCGATCGCTGGTTCGCCCCCATCATGTCTCGCACGCAGCTCAATCGCATGTACTTGTTGGCTGCCACCTCGCACGGGCAGGCCTATCCGATTGGTCAAGGGTGCCCACCGCCACCCCCCGGAGGAGGGAGCGGCTGTCCAGGTTCCACCAACAACGGCACACAGCTCTCATCGACCACGATCTTCCAGGAGCTGCAGGCCGCGAACATCACCTGGCGGATTTACGTGGATCCCACAGGTACGAGCAATACTGCGGGTCAGAGTTGCTCGTCGATGACGGGCACCGAACTTTCAGCTTGCCTGGTAGATAACTCCTACATCAACGAGTTTCAGTACGAAAATACGATCCTCAATACTCCAGCGCTGCTCGCGAACGTGCAGCCAATTTCACAGTTTGCCATCGACGCAGCCAACAATGCCCTTCCGCAATTCGCATTGATCGAGCCCGCGTCGAGTGCAGGGCTCGATGAGCATCCCTCGGATTCCGATGAGTACCCAGTCAACGTCCAGGATGGCCAGAAGTACGCAGCGACGATGGTGATCAATCCGCTGATGCAGAGCGCCAGTTGGTCAAGCTCCGCCCTCATCTTCACCTACGATGAGTGGGGCGGCCTTTACGATCACGTTCCTCCTCAGCCAGCAACGGCTCCGGGAGACTTTGCATATCCAACGGACCTTAATCCCTCCCTGCATGACATATGCACGGGAGCTGGAGAGCTTGGAAACGGCATGTGCAGTTTCTCCTGGACCGGCTACCGCGTCCCGGTCATAGTGATTTCGCCCTTTGCCAACAAGAACTATGTCTCGCACACCGTGCGCGACACCACATCTGTACTGAACTTTGTGGAAGAGCGTTTTAATCTGACGCCACTGACGGCGCGGGACGGCGCTCAGCCCAAGATGGATGAGTTCTTCGACTTCACCAATCCGCCGTGGACGATTCCGCCTACGCCTCCCACCCCCAACGTGAGCGGCTCATGCACTCAGACGCCGCCGGCAAGCTGGAATGAGCCCGCGCAGCTGTCGGTCGCGGTATCTGGCGGGGGCACCATCACCAGCAGTCCAACTGGAATCGATTGCACTTCCGATGAGGGACAGTCGTGTGGAGAGACCTTCACCAGCGGCACCGTCGTCACTCTGACTGCAACTCCAAACAGTGGAGGCACATTTACGGGCTGGTCACGGGGCGCCTGCAGCGGAAGCTCCCCCACATGCACGATTACGGTGAACTCTGCTCAGTATGTTCAGGCGAACTTCCAGTGAGTCGGCTGGGGTAGTAGCTTTTCATTCTGGGCGCCGTTTTTGCCGCGAAGGACCTATGCACCGGGCAGCATGTCGCCGCCAGCTAGGCGCATAGGTCCCTCGCGCGATATGACGGCCTTTAGCCTGACAGTCAAAGTGGGATAATGATTTCGTGAAGAACTTTTCGCGCGCGCTTGGACTTTTTTTTCTACTTTCTATCTCTAGCTGCTTTGCCGTAACGCGGCATTACTACATTGCCGCCGAAGATGTGACCTGGAATTACGCTCCGAGCAGCATGAACCTGCTCACAGCGTTGCCCATCCGGCAACCCTGGGCCAATCATCTGCAATGGCCGAAGACCCGCTTCATCGAATACACCGACGCCACATTCACCACAAAAAAGCCGCAGCCCGACTGGCTGGGAATTCTCGGCCCAGTCATTCGCGCGGAGGTTGGCGATGAAGTCGACGTCGAGTTCTTGAACCGCGGCCATCTCCCGCACGACATGCATCCTCATGGCCTGCGCTACGACAAAAATAGTGAAGGTTCGTTTTACATTCCTTTCGGCAAAGGAGATCGAATCGCGCCCGGAAGAAAGTACACTTACCGTTGGTTCGCCACCGCCGCCAGCGGGCCGGGCCCGGGCCAACCAAGTTCGATTGTGTGGTGGTATCACGCGCACGTCGATCCCGGCATGGAAATTAATGCCGGCTTGCTCGGACCGATCATCGTAACCGCTAAAGGCAAAGCCAAGCCCGATGGGTCGCCTAACGATGTTGACCAGGAATTTGTTGCTTCATTCATGATCTTCGACGAGATGGCCGGCAAACCCGCCGGAATGTTTTACGCAATCAACGGTCTCATCTTCGGCAATCTCCCCGGCTTGATCATGAAGAAGGGCGACCACGTGCGCTGGTATTTACTCGGGATGGGAAACGAGATCGACCTGCACACCCCACACTGGCATGGCGAAACGGTCACCTATGAAGGCAACAATACCGACGTGGTCGAGCTTCTTCCCGGCAGCATGAAGACGGTCGACATGATCGCCGACAATCCCGGCACCTGGTTATTCCACTGCCACGTGGAAGACCACATGGAAAACGGCATGATGGCGGTCTACACGATCTATTCGCCGCCCAGGCACGCTTGTCCCATTGCGTTTGTAGGCAGTGGGGATTTCTGGAAGAACCCGGAAACTTTTTCGCTGAATGTGAAGAACACCAGCAGCAAAGCAATTGCCAGCGTAAACCTCATGTCTGAAATATTTCTGGCTCCCAACGATTTAAGGCGGCCCTACAATCTCACGTGGAATTCGACCAAGACCATCCCGCCCGGACGAGAGGAAACATTGGAGCGGCCCGGCCTCGGGTCCGAGGGCTCTCAAGCGGTCCTGGGCTGGGTGTTCTTCCCCAGTTCCATCAAGTACGAAGACGGTAGCTTGTGGCATCCGGAGAGTGAAGGCGAGTGCTTCACCGTGATATGGCGCGACCCACAGCATCCCGATCTCCCGGGCCTGCCGCCGCGGCAGATCGAAATGAATCCCGACTAGAATCCGAAATCATCTGTTTATCTGTTGATGCACCTTAAGTTGCGAACTCACTTGAGTTCTAACCAGCCGGAGATGCTCGAGAGACTTTGTCCCGCGAGATAATTTATGGGCCAACAGCGGACCGAGTGAAGACTCGGGCTGCTGAACTCAGTCGTGCTGCCAGCCCAGGACTGTTTACGCTAAGCCAGCTTCCGAGTCTTGCTAGCGCGTTTTTCCTGCGCAGCGGCTTTGCTGCGGCCGGTATGCGCGGTTCCATTGCCACTTTCCACTGAATCCAAATTTTCCACTCCCTGTTCGAGCTCCGGCAATTGCACAATTTCCCAATCCCCACCTTCATTCCACGGACCGCGGGCATCGGTTTCGCCGTCGTCTCCTACGCCGGTCGAATCATTGAAGTACTGATTCACAAGCACAGGTGTCGGTTGAATTTTTCCGATGGAGAACGGATCCTTGCCCAGACTCTCCAGCGCCAAAGTGAAAGCTTTCATGTGAGTGATCTCGCGGGTCATCAAAAACTGCAGTGCGTCCTTCGATCCGGGGTCGTCACAGAAGTCGATTAGCCGTTCATAAACGATCTTGGCTCGCGCCTCGGCTGCAATATTGCTGCGAAGGTCGACATCCAGCTCTCCTGTGATTTTAAGGTAATCCGCCGTCCAGGCGTCGCCCATCGAGTTGAACAAGCTCACCCCGCCTCCGCCCGCAATCGCGATCAATGGATCGTCCGCCGCGGCATCCACTTGCTTCTTCATGGGCTTCAAGTGCATGCGAGCCAGCGTTCCTACGACTTCCAGATGACTGAGTTCCTCCGTTCCAATATCCATCAACAGGTCTTTGCGTTCAGGATCCTCACAGTTCAGACCCTGAATGGAATACTGCATGGCGGCGGCCAGTTCTCCATTTGCTCCGCCAAACTGTTCCAACAACATGTTTCCGAATCTGGGATCGGGTTCGCCAACGTTAACCGTGTACATGAGCTTTTTGATGTGGTGATACATGGATTCTCCTTGAATGATTTTTGCCGCGAACGGGCAGCTTATGAAGCGCTGAATATCTTCCGCTTGAGTGTTATCTAAGGAATATGCTTGCGTTGGGACGGGAGCAATCGAAGGACTGCCTTAGACTTGCGAGAATAATCCCGTAAGGGCTGTTCAAGCTGCATGCGCGGAAGATTGCGCAAGTTTGGATCAGCTACGCGCCAAAAGTTTTTCGATGCGGATGGGCAACTCGCGTACTCGCACTCCTGTGGCATGGTAAGTGGCGGAGGTAAGCGCTGAGGCGCATCCAGTTAAACCGATTTCCCCAATTCCTCTCGCGCCGTATTCGTTCAGTATGGTGTCGGGATAATCCAAAAACTCAACCTCAATGTCGGGCACGTCCGCATTCACCGCGACCAGGTAATCGGCGAAATTATTGTTGATCGGTTGGCCGGTACGCTGATCGTAAACCGTTTCTTCCAGCATGCCCATGCCAATTCCCATGGTCACTGATCCCTGAATCTGATTGCGCGCAGTCTTGGCATTGATCATGCGGCCGCCATCGATCACGGTGAGCCATCGGGTTACGCGTAAACGCACAATTTCCGGATCGTAGGAAACCTCACAGAAATGTGCCCCGAACGAATGGATCGAATATTTCTTTTGCTCAGGAGTCGAGTCGGTTTTTGCGTGGCCATCCAAGCCAACCAGCTTGGCCGCTGTGAGAATTTCCTGAAAAGGTATGCCTGAATCAGGCGTCTTATCCTGCTCATGAACTCTTCCTGCGGTCATCTTTAGAGTCTTTGGATCTGCCGCATGGAACGGTGAGTTGGGATTTGCTGCGGCGGCTTTCAATACGGCCTGCACCGCATTCTCCGTCGCTTTGACAATCGCCGGAATCACGCTGGCCGTGGCGGACGAACCTCCAGATGTCGGGCCCGGTGGAAGAGAACTGTCGCCTAAAATCACCTGAACTTTTTCGACCGGCAAACCTGTTTTGTCAGAAACGATTTCCGCAAATACCGTATAGGTGCCAGTTCCAATATCTTGTGTGGCGCAGGATGCGCGCGCCGTTCCGTCGGCCAGAAGCCGCACGCGTACCTCGGCGCCGCGTTGATGGCCGGGCCAGGTGCAGGTTGCCATGCCCCAGCCAAGAATTTCTCCGTTCCTGGTCATCGAGCCGATTTTGGGATTTCGCTTGCTCCATCCAAATCGCTCCGCCCCTTTTTGATAGGCTTCGCGCAGATGTTTGCTCGACCAAGGAAGATTGGAGCCTTCATCCTGTTCGGCGTAATTCCGCAGGCGGACTTCTACTGGATCGAGATTCAGCTTCACCGCCAGCTCATCCATCGCTGATTCGAGCGCGAACAGCGCTGGAGTTCTTCCCGGACCGCGCATTGGCGTCGGAGTTCCGGTATTAAGTGCGACTTCCTGTTGATGTGCCGCCACATTTGGACAGCTGTAGAGCATGGCGGTCGGGTCGACACAATCTTCCAGGTATTTGTCGACCTTGGATGTGCTCTGGAAAATTTCGTTTCTAAGCGAGACCAGCTTGCCGTCACTGCTGGCGCCGATTCGAATCCGTTGCTGAATCGTCGGGCGATGGCCCACTGTGGTGAACATCAAAATGCGGGGAACAGTAAACTTTACCGGCCGCTTAACGTGGCGCGCTCCCACCGCCGCAACCCACGAATGCGGCCATGGGAATAGCTTGCAGCCAAAACCCGAGCCGATGAAAGGAGAGATTACTTCGATCGATTCGAGCGGCATTCCCAAAACTTGCGAAGCTACATTGTGATGATTCACTACCCCCTGCGAACTCTCGTACAACGTAATCTTGTCTTGATCTTTATTCCACACGGCAATCGTGCCATGCATTTCCATCGGATTGTGAGTCTCGACGGGAGTCACGTAGGTTTCGTCGAGTTTCACTTCGGCCTGGTCGAATGCCGGATCCGCTTGCCCGCGGGAATAATTGGTCGGTCCCGAGTGACTTTTGTTTGAGGCCTCTTCGCCCATGGCAGCGTGAGCAGCCGCATCCAATCGCATCTCTGGCGACTTCGCATCGTACTCCACGCGCACGTGAGAAGCCGCATCCTGCGCTTGCTCGAACGTATCAGCAACAACCAGCGCTACGTATTGCCCCCAGTAATAAATATTTTCATCTTCGAAGGGCGGCCTGCTCTCGCCGGGACGGCTGGATTCTTCCAATGAACCCGCCGGATGGTAGAGTTTTTCAATGTTGCCGTGATGCAGGATGGCGAGTACACCCGGCATCTTCTCAGCCTCGGCGGCGTCAATTTTTGTAATCCGCCCGCTGCCGATCGTGCTGGCTACCGCCACGCCATAGGCGACATTTTCAATCGGATGTTCCACTGCATAGGTGGCGCGCCCGGTGACTTTCAACTTGCCGTCGATACGTGTTACGGGCTGGCCAATCACTGACGTACTCATTCTGATTCTCCTTGATACTTCTGCGATACTTCTGCCGGCAAATCATTCTCAGTTCGGGTTAAGTGCTCTGGGTCACGACTTTCAACGCCCTTCTCAAGGTTCGCTTCGCAAGCTCGACTTTGAATGCGTTGTCGCGAAGAGGCTTCGCATTGCGCAAGGCAGCATCCGCGGCGGCGTTAAAACTCGCCTCGTTCGCGTCCTGGCCCTCCAAAGCTTTTTCGGCTTCCATCGATCGCCAAGGTTTGGTCCCCACGCCTCCGAGGGCGATCCTGACTCGTTGCATTCGGCTGCTTTGCATCTGCACCACTACAGCCGCGGAGGCCAGCGCAAATTCGTACGAAGCGCGATCGCGACGCTTGAGATAGTAAGAACGCGTGCCGCTGTCGAGCGCAGGCAAAGTTACATGTGTGATCAGGTCTCCGGCGACCAGCACATTCTCGCGATTCGGAGTTGAGCCCGGTACAAAATAAAATTCGTTCAGTGGAACTGACCGTTCTCCCTTCGGTCCGCGAATGTGCACAGTCGCCTCCAGCGCCATCATGGCTACCGCCATATCGGAAGGATGAGTGGCAATGCAATGTTCGCTGGTGCCGAGAACTGCGTGGATGCGGTTGAATCCATCGAGCGCAGCACATCCGGAGCCGGGCTCGCGTTTGTTGCAAGCGTATGCGGTATCGCGAAAGTAATAGCAACGGGTACGCTGCAGCAGATTTCCGCCAGTCGTCGCCATGTTGCGAAGCTGCGGAGAAGCGCCCGAGAGCAGCGCCTGAGAAAGCACCGGATATTCCTGCTGAATGGTCGCGTCGTGCGCCAGATCGCTATTGCGCACCATAGCGCCAATCCTTACCCCGCCATCCGGCATCTTCTCAATCTTGTCGAGCGCGAGCAGATTAATATCCACCAATGTGGTTGGGCGTTCCACGTTCAGCTTCATCAGGTCAATCAGCGTCGTCCCGCCGGCAACAAATTTGCTGTGCGGAACCATCCCGGAGCTAATCGCGCCGGCGATATCGTGAATTTTTTGATAATGAAATGCCTGCATGGATTCCTTCTCCTCGGCGGTATTCTCGGGCCACGCTAAGCGCGCTTACGCGCTTCCTGTACCGCGGCCACGATGTTTGGATAGGCGCCACAGCGGCAGATATTTCCGCTCATGCATTCGCGAACATCGTCGTCGTTCTGTCCGCAAGGTTCTTTCAGCAAAGCCGCGGCTGACATGATTTGGCCGGAAGTGCAGTATCCGCACTGGAAGCCATCGTGTTCCAGAAACGCAGCTTGCACCGGATGCAGTTCCCCGTTTTTTGCCAGACCTTCAATTGTGGTGATCCGATCGCCCTGATGCATGATGGCGAAGGTGAGGCACGAATTCACGCGGCGTCCATTGACGTGCACCGTGCAAGCTCCGCACTGGCCGTGGTCGCATCCTTTTTTCGTTCCGAACAATTGCAGACGCTCGCGCAGAGTATCCAGTAGAGTGACTCGCGGTTCTAGTTTGAGGTGGTAATCGCGGCCGTTGACGTTGAGGACTATCGCCACTGGCGGAGCATTTCCTACTGGCGTCCCCGGTGGTGCAGGTGAAGTTTCTACCTGAGCGGCGGAAATGCTCTGCAATAACGGCACAGACGAAATGGCGATTCCACTGGCGCTAAGTCGCGCCAGAAACGAGCGCCGGGTGACTCCGTTCCTTTTGCTTTCACTGGATTCATCCGTCGATTCCGCGATGACGGCTGGCGCCAGTTTGGGCGCTCTCTCGTCCTTCATGAACTCACCCCCTTAAGCCTGGCAAGGGAATGGCTTGCCGATGTCTACAGATTGGGCGTTGGATTCTCTACAGTGCTTAGAGGTTGGCTTTCATCTTGTGTCCGAATGGATGAATAAATCGATTATCAGAAAGGATGAATTGGAGGCGCGGGTCGGAATCGAACCGACGCATAAAGGTTTTGCAGACCTCTCCCTTACCACTTGGGTACCGCGCCCCTGCTGAATACGTTAGCGTTCCGGCTGAAAAAAGTCCATCCGCGGGAAGGGATGAAAACATATGGAGCGGGAGACGGGGGTCGAACCCGCGACATCGACCTTGGCAAGGTCGCGCTCTACCACTGAGCTACTCCCGCTCGACGAATCGATTATAGATGAGCTGTTACGCCGGAGCAACGGTGAGACGATTTGGCGGCGCAATCGCTAGTGCGGCGACCATTGCGGATCTTCTTCCGGCGCCACGATATGTCCATCGCGCATGTGGATAATGCGATCGCCGAACTTCGCAGCTTCCGGATTGTGGGTAATCATCAGCACAGTCTGCCCTAACTCGTGGTTCGACTGGCGCAACATGTTCAGGACGATGTTCGAATTCTCAGTGTCGAGATTGCCAGTGGGTTCGTCAGCCAGAACTACCGCTGGTTTGTTAACCAGCGCTCGAGCCAACGCGACACGTTGCTGCTCACCACCGGAAAGTTCGGAAGGGCGATGATTCAATCGCTTGGTCAGCCCTAATAAATCGCAGATACGCAAAAAGAATGCTGGATCGCGATCGCCATTCCCGGAAATTTCTTGCGCGATAGCAATGTTGGAGCGCGCATCGAGCGTAGGCAGCAGATTGAACTTCTGGAAAACAAAACCGATTTTACGCTTGCGCATACGGGTGCGCTCGGCATCAGAGAGCGTCGCGAAGTCCTCGCCATCCATGATCACTTTGCCGGAGTCAGCACGGGTCAATCCGCCCAGCAAATAGAAGAGAGTAGACTTACCGCTACCGGAGGGGCCGACGATGGTGACAAATTCTCCCTTTTGCACGCCGAAGGAGACGCCGCGCAGTGCGGGTACATCGATCTTCCCTACGCGATAAGTTTTGCGTAAATCAATAGCCTCAATGAATGCGCCCATGCCAGATTCGATCTTACACGAGCGCGATCATCCACCGCCCGTGCGCGCAGACTCCGAACCCGGCCGAGAATCAAAGAATTATTCTCGTTGTCCTTTACCTTATTGGTAGTGAAATGCTTTGCGGGCTACAGGCCGAAACGACGTCAGGCTGCGCCAATCTGCCGCGCTTGTGGAGTCGAGCGCTGCATTCGCTTCGGACCGCGCTTCCGTACGAGCAGCAGCCGGATGCGCTCCAGCAGATCGGCAGGCGCATACATTCCCCTGGCGAGGAATACATCCGCTTGAGAGTCGTGGTCATAGACGCGCACCTTGCTCGAAATCAGGATCGTCGGAACCTGGGGAGCGATCGCCTTGATGGCAGCGATCAACTGCGGTCCGTCCATTCCCGGCATCGCCATATCTGTAACAACTAGATCAATACCCCCCTGCTTGAATCGCTCCAGGGCGGGTTCGCCGCGGGAGTAGCTGGCCACACGATAACCGCGAGTCTCCAGCATGATTTTGCGATGAGAAAGCGATTGGTCGTTATCGTCAACACACAAAATCGTGCGCTTGGGTTTCATTCACCGCCTGTTCCGAAGTCCCCGGTTGTAATCCGGATCCGAACGGAAATTTCTCTATTCATGAAGGATGGAAGAGCGAAGTGATGCTAACGGCAATCGTGAGCACTGTAAAGTACCGCCGAAGCAAATGGCAGCTTCTGGCTATTGACATTTTTTGTCGCGTTTGAAATTCGTGATTCGAAGATGCTTGCGCGGTCTCGACTAGAGGAAAACTTCTCCGCGCATGATCTCAACCGAGTGTCCTCCCACCCGCACGTTAACTACGCGGTTATCGCGACGCGACGCGCGCACGAAAATCCGGCTGGGACGTTCCATCTCGACACCCTGTTCAATCATCACGCGTTCATCGGACCGGGCAACACCGTGCGCCACCATCCACGCCGATGCGCAACCGGCCGCGGAGCCCGTGGCGGGATCTTCTCCATTGTGAAAAAGCATGCGAGCATGCAGTCGCGCGTCGCGATCAACGGTTTCCCGCGTGATGAAATAGAAAAATTTTCCTGAAGACTTTGCCAGATATTCGGCAGCGCCCGCCAGGTCGATCTGCAGATTCTGAATCACCGGCAGCGATTTCAGCGGCGTCACAGTGAACGGAACGCCGGTTGAAACAGTCTCAATGGGCAAAGAGTCATCGAAGCTATCCACGCTCAATCCCGTCGCCCGTGCAACGGCTTCGCGATCATGTTGCGTTAAGAATGTGGGGTCGATCTGCGTCATCTCCCCGAACGCTGGCTCTCCCGCTTTATCTTCGAACTGGACGGGCACTTGGCCCACGTTCAACTGCAGCGTGACCTGCGGCAAAGCACTTTCACTGCGCAACGCGAACGCGGTTCCCAGCGTGGGATGACCAGCGAACGGCAGTTCTTCCTGCACCGTGAAGATGCGCACCCGAATCCCTTGTTCGCGTTCCACAGCGGGGTCGCGCGGCAGGATGAAAGTAGTTTCCGAAAGGTTCATCTCTCGGGCAATCGACTGCATTTCAGCGTCTGTCAGTCCGCGGCCGTCGAAAAATACTGCGAGAGAATTCCCTTCAAGTTTTCGAGAGGAAAAAACGTCCCATTGCGCCATCGCCAGACGCCTGGTTGTCACGCTCATCGCGATACCTCAGCAGGAAATTGCTGTGCAAACGCAACTTCATTGCGCAAGGAGACAGATGCGGGCAAACGCTTTGCGATGCAAGAAAACTCCGGAGTTCGCAGGCACCCACGGTTGACATGGTCCGCGCGGACTTCTATCCTAACTACGTGTTTTGTCCTTCCCACGCCGGCGCCCCATGCTGTTGCATGTGTACGCAGTCGTGTGGGTAGGGAGCAGGCAAGAATAATTTCCCACCCACCCCATGTAGCGGGTGGGTTTTGTTTTTGTCCAGATATTTCGAACGAAGTTAAGAGATTTGGCTGGCAATTTTAAGAATCTAAATCCACGAGGTGAGAAAGATGAGTACACAGACCTTAACTGAAACCAACAGTATTCCCCGCATCAACGATACAGCTCCGAATTTCACCGCCGAGACCACGCAGGGCACAATCGACTTTCACCAATGGATCGGCGACGGTTGGGCGATTCTGTTTTCCCACCCGAAAGATTTCACTCCCGTGTGCACCACCGAACTTGGCTATATGGCGCGGTTGCAGCCCGAATTCGCCAAACGCAATACGAAAATCATCGGCCTCAGCGTGGACCCGGTAAGCAGTCACGGCAAATGGGCTGCGGACATCGAGGAGACTCAAGGCGCGAAAGTAAACTACCCGATGATTGGCGATCCGCAACTCAAGATCGCGAAGCTCTACGGCATGTTGCCGGCAGAGAGCGGCAACACCTCCGAAGGCCGCACCGCTGCGGACAACGCCACTGTAAGAACCGTCTTCGTGGTCGGTCCCGACAAAAAGATCAAACTGCAGCTCAGCTATCCCATGAGCACGGGCCGCAATTTCGACGAAATTCTCCGCGTCATTGATTCGATGCAACTCACAGCGAAACACAAAGTGGCCACGCCGGTGAACTGGAAGCAGGGGGATGAAGTGATCATCCTGCCCTCGGTATCGAACGAGGAGGCGCAGCAGAAGTATCCCGGAGGCTGGAAGTCGCCGAAGCCATATTTGAGAATCGTGCCGCAACCCAAGTAAGATCACCGGACGTCTTGTTGGTGATCTTTGGAAGCGCATGCGGTCCGGTGATCGTCCCGGTCTTCAAAACCGGCGGGCGGCGGGTCACCCCGTCATCGGTGGGTTCGACTCCCACTCGCTTCCGCCAACGTTTCGCAGGAGTTTTGCTAAGTACCTATTCCGAGGTCCGCGGTAACTGCTAGGAGACGAATCATGAAAATCGCGAAGGACGTCGTCGAACTGATTGGTCACACGCCCTTGGTACGGCTTAATAAAGTCACAGAAGGTTGCGTGGCTGAAGTGGTCGCCAAGCTGGAAAGCCAAAATCCGGTGGGCAGTGTAAAAGACCGAATCGGCGCGAGCATGATTCTTGACGCGGAGCGCTCGGGCAAAATTCAGCCCGGAAAAACGGTTCTGATCGAACCGACCAGCGGCAATACCGGAATCGGTCTGGCCTTCGTAGCTGCGGTGAAAGGCTACAAACTCATTCTGACGATGCCTGAGACCATGAGCCAGGAGCGGCGGGTACTCCTGCTGGCTTTTGGCGCCGAGCTGGTGCTGACTCCAGGTCCGCGCGGCATGAAGGGTGCGATCCTCAAAGCGGAAGAATTAGTGGCGAAGACACCCAATGGTTACATGCTGCAGCAATTCGATAATCCGGCGAATCCCAAAATTCATTTCGAAACCACGGGGCCTGAGATCTGGAACGACACCGACGGGAAAGTCGATTTCCTGGTCTCTGGCATTGGGACAGGCGGGACGATCACTGGCGTCGCTGAATACATTAAGCCCAAGAAGCCATCCTTCAAAGCCATTGCTGTTGAGCCGGCGGAAAGCCCGGTGCTCTCTGGTGGGAAGCCGGGCCCGCACAAAATTCAGGGAATCGGCGCTGGTTTTGTGCCGCGAATTCTGCGCACCGACCTGATTGACGAGATTATTCAAGTCAGCAACGACGAGGCAATCCAGATGGCTCGTCGTCTTCCGCGCGAGGAGGGACTCCTGGTAGGAATTTCTTCCGGCGCAGCTGTAACCGCGGCTCTAAAAGTAGCGAAGCGTCCCGAAAACGCCGGCAAGCTGATCGTGGTTGTGCTGCCATCGTTCGGGGAGCGTTACTTGAGCACCGTCTTATTCGAAGAGCTGCGCGGCATCGCCCAACAGATTCCGGTAGCCTCTCTCCCCGACTGACGACTGCGAGAACTTAACCAGTTCGCCTGCGTGTTGGCGGCAGCGTTGCCCTCTGCTTGGTGCGGGTTGCGTGGAAATGTCTGTGGAAATCTGCGTCCCTACCCGCCGAATTGCGGTTGTTCCAAAAACACACCGGTGTATGATGATTTTCCAGCCTGCCAGGATAAGAGTTCGTGAGTTAGGCCAGCGCTTTTGTTCGCAGCCGTTATCGTTAAGTTGCTCGCGTCCTGTGGAACGATCGGCGAGAAAAACGATCGGGGAGAAAAATGAGAAGGAACCAGAACTTGGGTGTCTCAATTTTCGGCGTGTTCCTCATGTCTTCGGCCATGTGGGCCCAGAGTGTTCCGGCTGCGGAGAAACCTATCCCCGTTCCTACTGATTGGAGCCACCACCACGTTATTTTCTCCAAGCCGGGCACGACGGAACAGGCCGCTCGAGTGGAAAAGGACCCGCGTTACTGGCAACAACTCTATCGGCGTGAATTACCGGTGGTTGCGCCGGCGGCAGAGCGAGGCATCGCTTCGCAACTGCCGGCTAGCCCGCATGTTTCGAAGCCTCCTAAGAGCAAGAATCCGAAGGGCGACTGGCAGGAAAACCTTGGCAGCAGCGGAAGTATCGGCGCGGGAAATTATCCCGCGAAGTTCTCGTTTCTCGGCACCACCGCCAATTGCGGCAGTGCTACGCAGCCCGATTTTGTCGTCTACAGCACGGGCCTTCTCGGCTCGACCGGCCAAGCCAGCATCGTTGCTTACGATAACCTCTATTCCGGTTGCGGCGGTACTGTGCCCTCGGTCTACTGGGCTTACAATACGCAGGGTCAAATTCTGACTTCTCCGGCCTTCTCTCGCGACGGCACTCAGGTCGCGTTCGTTGAAACTAACGGTGGATTCGGAATCCTGGTGTTGTTGAAGTGGGCTGCGTCTACGTCCGAGACGGTTTCCAGTCCGCGTACGCTTACTGCGGTCAGCAATGCCTCCTACCGAACTTGCACCGCGCCCTGTATGACGACCATCGACCTCAAGGACGGATCGGGTATCCAGACCGATGACACGACCTCGTCAGTTTTTGCCGACTTAAGTGACGACACCGCGTGGGTGGGGGGCGCCTATGGCTGGCTGCACAAGATCACTGGAATATTCCTGGGAACGCCGGCCGAAGTGACTGGAGGTGGGTTTCCGGTACAGGTGAATTCGGGCAACGTTCTTTCCAGCCCCGTGCACGACTATGCCTCTGGAAATGTGTTTGTGGGCGATGCAGGTGGATACCTGTATCGTGTCGATTCCAACACCGGAGCTGTGACCGCAACGAGCGAACTTGACTTTGGAACCGGCATCGTTCAAGGACCGATTGTCGATTCCACTGCTGGCCTCGTCTACGTGTTCGCGTCGAGCGATAATACGTGATACCTGCACCAGCGGCAGCACGAACTGCTCCGCCGTCTATGAACTGACCACGAGTTTTAGTACCGGTGCTGTGGGATCGGAAGTGGCAGTCGGAACCAGCACTGCTCCCGGCAAACAACGACCCCGAATCCGCTGTACATTGGCGCCTTCGACATTGCATACGAGAACTCGACCAACGCCACCGGAAACCTTTACGTTTGCGGCAATACCGGCGGCGCACCCACCTTGTACCAGGTCCCGATTGTTGCGGGCGCTTTTCCGTCATCCGGAAATGGGACTTCTGTTGCTCTGCTTACTACGACATTGAAGGTTCCGATCATGTTCTCCGGTGACGGATGTCTACAATGCGAATGCCACCGGCGGACGCCACGGAAAAGGTGTTCGTAAGCGTGGAAACCAATGGTTTGAACCCCGGTTGTGGCGGCGGCGGTTGCCTCTTTAACTTCGTGGATACTCAGTGGCAGGGTTCAACGGCTTACAACATTGGCCAAGAGGTTTTGGCGACCAGCAGCAACGACGGCCACCTTTACATCTACGTAGTCACCGGAACGGGAACTTCGGGAGCTTCGCAGCCCCACTGGCCCAATACGGCCGGTACAGAGTTCGCAGATGGCACTGTGCAATGGATTGATCAGGGCCCACTTTCTGGTAACGCGTTGCCGGCATGGAGGGCTTCTCAATCCTATCCTCTACACTCCAGGATCTTGGATAGCAACGGGAACGTCGAAGTCGCGAGCGCTGCAGGAACGACCGGTTCCACGGCACCGGCGTGGAACACCACGCCAGGCGGGACCACGGTCGACGGGGCGGTGACGTGGACCAACGCCGGGGGATTGGGCAGCTTTGTGCTTCCGTCTGCGGGCGGCACCAGCGGCATTGTGATTGATAACACCGTGGGAGCGGCGACGCAGGCCGGGGCTTCTCAAATATACTTCTCCACTCTCGGTAACCAGACCTGCACGACTTCGGGCACATCCGGCGGATGCGCGGTACAGGCATCGCAATCGGCATTACAGTAGGTGAGGAAAGATCATTATGGCCATAGATAATTCGTCCAACGAACCGCTCCAACCCACGGCGATCAAGAAAAAACTTTACGAGAAGCCCGGCTTTCGCTTCGAGCAGGTTTTTGTAACCTCAGCGCTCTCCTGCGGCAAGGTCGTCGGTGGCGTAGAGGGCGGATGCTCCACGAATACGAAAGTGTCATGAAGCACGCAGATAGCGTTATGGACACTGCCACCGCCGTGAAATGCGAGCTTGCGGCAGAGGTTCTGCGCTCGTTCGGCAGCCTTCGTTTCGTCGCGACCGGCTGGAGTATGCTGCCTTCCCTGTGGCCTGGGGAAACGCTCGTGGTCGAAGGCGTCGGCGAGGGCAAAGACCAGGATCGAGTGTGCGTCGGAGATATCGTTCTAGTCCGACGGGAAGGCGGTCTCTGTGCCCACCGTGTCGTCGCCGTCGTCGGTAGCTTCAGAAAATCCGCGGTGGATAACCCAGGGAGATGCGCTTCCCGCGCCGGACAATCGTCCTGTTGAGCCGAATGAGTTGTTGGGCCGGGTTGCATATGTGATTCGCGGGGGAAAATTAATCGAACTGTCCGCGAACTTGAGTGCGGCGGAAAATCTAATCGCCAGGATAGTTCGCCGTTCGGTTCCTGCAGCGCGCGCCTTCGTTTACCTGAATCGTTTGCTACAAACGCCAGAGAAGCTGGTTCTTCCGTGCCAGGGTTAGCCACACAAGTCGACTGTTACAACGTGGTAATCACCATCGGCGGCGTCGCTGTCAGGGTGAACACCACCGACAGCGATTTTCTAAACATGTTGCAGAACCGCTATGCCGGTTTCGTAAGCGCGAATGCATCCGCAGAATTCGAATTCGATGTTGAGTTGAATGCACCTGCGGCCGCGAATTCCGATGCGGATGTAAGCGTCACTCACGATTCAGGCCGATGGTTGTTGGAGCGCGGGGATTTTCGCGCCGAGTGGGAACCCGCTATGCGACGCGGTCGCATTCGCCAAACGGCGAATCCATACTCCATCGACGCTGTGCTGCGCATCGTCCACACGCTGGTGCTGGCGAAGCAAGGCGGATTCCTCCTTCACTCCGCCAGTGCGATTCGCAACGGGAAAGCATTTCTGTTTGCCGGGGTTTCCGGCGCTGGAAAGACCACGATCTCGCGCCTCGCACCGCCTGATGCGACATTGTTGACTGACGAAATTTCCTACGTACGGAAGCAAGGTGAAGGATACGTGGCGTACGGCACGCCTTTCACCGGGGAACTGGCGAAGCTGGGCGAGAATGCATCTGCCCCGGTGTCTGCGCTATATCTGCTGGCGCAGGGGCCAGAGAATCGGATCGATCCAGTGGGTGAAGCCGATGCAGGGCGTGAGTTGTTGGGCAATATTCTTTTCTTTGCCGAGGATCCGGAGTTTGTTCATCGGGCATTTCAAGCCGCGTGCGACTTCGTCGCTTGCGTGCCGGTTCGCAAGCTCACGTTTATGCCGGATGCGCGCGTCTGGGAGTTGATTGGGTAAAGATTTCAAATGAGGATCAATAAGAAAATGTATGTCGCACGCAGTCCGCGAATCGCCGCTCGTATGCTGGGCGAGGAAATGCTGGTCATGTCCGGTCATGATTCGACGCTTTTTACTCTGAACCCGACTGCGACCGTTCTTTGGCAGGCGGCCGATGGAGCAACACCATTGGATGAGATCGTGACACGGCGCATCTGCACAGAATTCGAAGTGAAGCCTGAGGATGCGGTGCGGGATGCAGAAGAGTTGGCGACAAACCTTGCCAAGCACGGGATCCTGTTGATATCGGATCAGCCCATCACGGATCCGCACGCCGCCGTTCCGGAGCAATCACGCCCGTGAGCGTCTTAATGCATGAAGTGAGCGAGCGGGCGCTGCAACTGGGTGTTCCCCTGAGCGCGCAACTCGACCTCACCTACCGCTGCAACGAGCAGTGTGTTCATTGCTACCTCGACCACGACGACCACGGCGAAATGACCACGGTAGAGATCAAGCGTCTGCTCACTGAGATGGCGGAGGCTGGCGTTTTTATTCTCACCCTGAGCGGCGGCGAGATTTTTCTACGTAAGGATTTCTTTGAGATTCTGGAGCACGCTCGCTCTCTCACCTTCTGCGTGAAGCTTAAGACCAATGCCGTGCTGATCCGCGAAGCGCAGGCCGCGCGCCTTCGCGATCTCGGAGTGGAATCGATTCAGATCAGCATTTACTCCCACCGGCCCGAAGTGCATGACGCCATCACTAAAGTGAAAGGTTCGCTTCGGCGCTCGATCGACGCCATCCGCTTTCTGAAATCCCAAAGTTTGAAAGTCATCCTGGCAAATGTGCTGATGACGGAGAACATGCAGGACTATCACGGCGTCCGTGCGCTGGCGGATGAACTCGGCGCCGAATACACTCTGGACCCGACAATCACACCAATGATGGATGGTGACCGATCCGTTCTTAGCTTGAACGCCGGCGGGCCGGCCCTCCACGAACTTTTTCGCGACGAATTCTTTGTCGGCAATGCGGATAAATTTTGCGCACCGCCGCCCCCGCCTGATGCCGAGAGCCTGGCTTCCTTGCCTTGCAGCGCGGGCCATACTGCCTGCTACATTTCTCCTTACGGAGAGTTTTATCCTTGCGTGCAATTTCCCCTGTCTTGCGGTAACGTGCGGCAGCAGCGCTTCATCGATATCTGGCGCCACTCCGAACAGTTGAAGGAAGTTCGCTCGATTCGCTTGAAAGATTTGTCTGGCTGTTCCCAGTGCGCACACGGTTCCACCTGTACCCGTTGCCCCGGCTTGGCATTCATGGAAGGAAATATGCGCGGGCCCTCCACCGCGGATTGCGAAAAATCATTCGCACGCACCGGCATTCCCTCGGTTAATCTGCTGGCCAAGAAAGACACAGTTGCGCCGCCACGCCTGGTGCAGATTCAACTCGTACCGGCGATCACGGGGACCAGGCTGTCTCGACTGGACTCTTTTGCCGGCAGCATAGCGGTATAGGCACTCACAACGATCTGTGCCGTGTACTGCCTCGAACGTGTCTCCTCGCCAGGGAAATGGCGCGATTCTGGCAAAGTTCGACATGCTCTAATTGCCGAATACAGCGATCACTAACGTTCATGCCCCGTTCGTAATGCTGGCCCCGATCGGTTTACCGATAGCATTTGCGCAGGAGTTTTGCCATGCGCACAAGTTGCAGGATTTTCCTGTTCTTCGTCGCTGCGATTTTGTTGGGTGCCGTGACCGCCAACGGCCAGGACGAACCTTCGCTAGGCGACCTCGCGCGGCAGCAGCGGCAACAGAAGCAACAAGCAAAGGCCGCACCAGGCAAGGATGCCAAGCCCACTAAAGTTATTACGAACGAAGAACTGCCGGCGCACGCAGCACTGCCGTCCACTCCTGCGGCTAGTGGCGACGAAACCACTTCTCCGCCTGACTTCGCAAACGCCCCAAAGATACCAGCCGGCCAATGGAAGTCGCAGATTCAGTCGCAGAAGAATGGGATTGCATCGCTGCAAACTCAGATCGATCAGTTGAACGAGTCGATCCAATTTGCTCCCGCGAACTGTGTCGAAAATTGCGTGTCCTGGAACGAGCGGCAGAAACAGAAGCAACAACAAGTAGAACGCATGCAGGCGCAGCTGGAGGAACAGAAGAAGCGCTTGGACGAAATGCAGGAGTCCGCCCGCAAACAGGGCTATGGCAGCTCGGTCTATGACCCCTAGACGCCGATGGGGTGAAAACCAGTTCTTGTCACCGCTCAAAATGGCAGGAAGTCTATTTATAGATTTTATTTTCGCGTTTGCGCTTCCTCCAAAGGTCGCCGTCGTGCGAAATTAGTTGGATGGCCTTAGTCATTCGTCCTTCACGAATCCATGCAGTCGGCGTTTTCACCACAGAGCCCATACGCAGAGGCGCTCGCGTCGTCGAGTATTCCGGCCCGCGCCTGACTGCCGAGGAAGCTAACCGGCTGTACGACGGCGCGGCCCGCACTTACCTCTACGGACTGGATGACGGCAAAACGGTCATCGACGGCGAAGGCATGGGCGCATACTTGAACCATTCCTGCGATCCCAATTGCGAAGTGGACGAGATTAAGAATCGGGTTTGGATTCTCGCCATTCGCAACATCGTAGCCGGCGAAGAGCTGGTGTGGGATTACAACCTTTACGACGACGATGACCCGGCGCCGTGCTACTGCGGCTCATCCAAGTGCCGCGGGACAATGTATTCGCGAGAATGGATGGCTAAGTTGCGGCGCCAGGCCCGAAAGAAGGCGGAAAAACGTGCGGCCGCCCGACCCGCAAAGGAGATTCGAGGAAAACCCACCCCGAGGGAAAAAATCCTCGTTTGATGAGTTAGCCTCAGGCGCTCTGCGGGCTTGCGTCAGGCCCAACCGCTTGCACTGTTTTCTTCCCGTGCTCCCGCCAGCCTTCGATAATCAAATACAACACGGGGATAAAGAAAAGATTCAGCACGGTCGACATAATCATGCCGCCGAACACGGTGGTGCCCACCGAATGACGGCCATTCTCGCCCGCTCCAGTGGCCAGCACCAGCGGTACAACACCCAGAATAAACGCCAACGAGGTCATGATGATCGGGCGAAAGCGAATTGCCGCGGCTTGCACCGCCGACTCGACAAGTGGTACACCGCGCCCGCGCAATTGCTCGGCGAACTCTACGATCAGAATCGCGTTTTTGCTGGAGAGTCCCACCAGCATCACCAGTCCCACCTGGCAGAAGACGTCATTCTCCAGGCCGCGAATCCATTGCGCTCCTAGCGCGCCCAGCAAAGCCATGGGAACGGCGAGCAACACGATGAATGGCAGCACGAAGCTTTCATACTGTGCCGAAAGCGTCAGATATACCACGAGGGTTCCGAGTGCAAATAAAATCAGCGATGTGCCGCCAGCCTGCAACTCTTCGAGCGACAGCCCCGTCCAGCTATAAGAAAATCCCTGGGGCATTTTGCTGGCGAGCTGATCCATGGCCGCGATCGCCTGCCCCGAGCTGTAGCCAGGAGCAGCCGAGCCATCGATCTCGGCCGAGCGGAACAGGTTGTAGTGGCTGATGACCTGCGGCGTTGTGGTCTGCGTGATGCTGATTAGATTGTCCAGAGGAATCATCGCGCCGCTGTCGGAGCGCACGTAGAACTCCTTCATGTCCTGTTCGGTGGAGCGGAATTGCTTGTCCGCCTGCACATAGACGCGATAGGACCGATTGTTGAAATCGAAATCGTTCACATACGACGATCCCATATAGACGCCGAGCGTGTCAGTGATCTGCGAGAGCGGAACGTGCAGGCTCTTCGCCTTTTCACGATCGATGGTCACAAGAAACTGCGGGTCGTTCGCGGTGAACGGCGTATACAAGCCAACCAGATCTTTGCGCGCGGCAGCTCCCCGGATTATGCCCTGGGTTGCTTCGGAGAGTTCCGTCAGCGTGTGGGCTCCCTGGTCCTGCACCACGAATTGGAATCCGCCAAATTGTCCCAGACCTTGCACGGCGGGAGGAAGCGTGGCAAATGCGATCGCTCCTGAAATCCCAAATAGCCGGGGGCGAACCCGGTTCAGAATTGCAGACGCCGTATGCTCTTTGCCCTTACGCTGTGAGTACGGTTTGAGAGGAACGAAGATAATTCCCTGATTCGGCGCGCTGCCGGCAAAGCTGAAGCCCGCAACCGAAAAAGTTCCTTCCGCCTCCGACACATCGCTTAGCAGATTTGAAACCTGTTTACCGATGGCTTTCGTATATTCCAAAGATGCCCCGGAGGGCGCTTGAATGACGACGATGAAATATCCCTGGTCTTCGTTCGGGACGAAGCCTCCCGGCACGCGCGTGAACACAAAATAAGTCAGCCCCAGACCGGCAAAAAACAGCACTACCATTGCCAGCTTGTAATCCAGCACGTGATGCAGCACGGCGCGGTATCCGCGCGTGACGGCCGACACTCCATCGTCAAACTTTTGCAGCCACCACCATTTTTGCCGATGCGGACCGCTCAGGAAAATGGCCGCCAGCACCGGAGCCAGGGTGAGCGCGTTGAACGCGGAAATGGCAATGGAAAATGCGATGGTCAGCGCAAACTGGCGAAACAGAATTCCGGTCGTCCCAGGAAAGAAAGCAACCGGAACAAATACGGCGCAAAGCACCAGCGAGGTGGCGATGACGGCGCTAGTAATCTCGGCGGTAGCAGCTGCCGCCGCTTTGTGCGAGTCGTGTTCGCCCTCAGCAATATGGCGCTCGATGTTTTCAATCACCACGATAGCGTCGTCAACCACCAGCCCGGTGGCGAGCGTGATGCCGAACAAGGTCAACGTATTGATGGAGAAACCGAGTAATTTTACAAAGATGAAGGTGCCGATCAGCGAAACCGGAGTGGCGATGAAGTGAATCATCGTCGTCCTCCAGTCGCCGAGAAAGATAAAGATCACAAGAATGACGAGGAGGATTGCCGACCCTACCGTGTAGACCACGTCGCGGATCGACTCACCCACCGCGTCGGTGGTGTCGAATGCGACTTTGTAGTGCATTCCCGGGGGGAATTTTGTTGAGAGCCGCTGTAGTTCGGCAATGGCGCGCCGGTCGACATCGAGCGCATTTGCTGTGGAGAGCTGAGTAACACCCAGGCCCACCGCATCCTGACCGTTAAACTGCAAGTCGGTACTGTAATCTTCCGCGCCCAACTCAGCGTGGCCAACATCCTTCAGGCGGACTAAAGTTCCGTCGGCATTCGTCTTGAGAATGATATTGTCGAACTGACTCGCCTCGCTGAGGCGGCCAACCGCGCGGACGCTGATCTGATACTGCTGCCCTTCCGGGGCCGGTTGCTGGCCCACCTGGCCGGCTGCCACTTCAACATTCTGCTCCGAAAGAGCGCTCACGACATCCGGCGCCGTCAGCCCACGTCCCGCCATGCGCACCGGATCCAGCCACAGCCGCATGGAATACTTGCGCTCGCCGAAGATAATTACGTCAGCCACACCCGGAATGCGCTTCAGGGCATCCCTGACGTAGATATCCAGATAATTGCTCATGAACAACGTGGAGTATTTGTTGTTGTCGGAGATGATCGCAGCCCCGAACACGAAATTCTGCGAACTCTTTGCGGTCGTGATGCCAATCGCTTTCACGGCTGCGGGCAGACGCCCTTGTGCCGTGTTGACGCGGTTTTCGATGTCGACAGTGGCCAGGTCTGGATCGCGGGTTATATCAAAGGTGACAGTGATACCGCTCGTGCCGTCATTGCCGCTGGTGGAGGTCATATACTTCATGCCCTCCGCGCCGTTGATCTGTTGCTCGAGCGGAATGGTGACGGCACTCTCCACCGTCTGCGCGCTGGCACCGATGTAAGCGCTGGAAACGCTCACCTGCGGCGGCGCGAGGTTGGGAAATTGTGAGATCGGCAGCGTAGGAATTACGGCCGCGCCGCCCAAGACAATAAGCAGTGCGCAGACCGTGGCGAATACCGGGCGTTGAATAAAGAAGGCAACGAACATAGAAATCCCAAGTCACACAACAGGTGAAAAAATCTAAGGCATTTGTTTTGAAAACTAGCGGGCCACGGTCTCCGGCGGCGCTCGGTTTCCGATGCCCGGTACTGGTCATGCCGCTAAGACCGAATCGCCGAGGTCGCAAGACGTCGCCGCTTCTTAGCCTTGCGGAATCACCGGTGCTCCGTCCAGCAGGAACTGTGTTCCCGATACGATCACTTTATCGCCAGGCTTGATGCCATCCTGGACTTCGTAATCGTTCCCAACCGTCTGCCCGATCTTCAGCGCTTTCTGCCGCGCCACGTAGCCACCATTCTGGGGTTCAGCTACAAAGGCAAAATACTGTCCCGCCAGGCGGGATACAGCCAGAATGGGAACCTCGGGATTATCGTGCGTGCCCCACACGATGCGCGCCCGGATGAATTGCGATTGGCGGAGCGCATCGTTACTATTCGCGATGCGCGCTTTTACTAGAATGGTTTGGGTAGCGTTATCCACCTGCGGTGAGATAAAGCTGATGCGGCTGTTAGCCATCACCTTGTCGTTGCTGTCGAGGATCTGCACCGGCAGATTCATCTTTAACTGCGTCGCGTGGTCGATCGGCACATAGACATATACTTCGAGACTTCCAGGTTGGTCGACCGTCGTAAGCTGGGTCGAGCTCGTGACTCGGTCGCCCACCCGAACGGGGATGTCTCCAACAATTCCGCCCCGTGGCGCCACTACCCGGTAGTAATGCAGCTGCACTTCCTGTTCCCGTACTTGCGCATCGAGCGAGTCCATCTGTGCCTGAGCCGAGTCCATGGCCGATTTGGCCTGATCAAGATCCTGCCTACTGACAACGCCGGCAGAATAAAGGCCTTGGGCGCGCTGATATTGCTGTTTCGTCCACTCCAGATTGGCCTGCTGCGCCGCAAGCGAACTCTGCTGGCTCTTTACCGTGGCCTGCTGCTTCAATGGATCGATCTCCATCAGCGGGGCGCCGTCCTTCACCATCTCTCCCGAGTGGACAAAGATCTTTGTTACCTGCCCCTCCACCTGCGGCATAATCACGGCCGAATCGCGCGATTTGAGCGTGGCCACATACTCCGTTGAATCGTTGACGGGAGTGGGGCGCGCCACTTGCACTTTCACCGGCATTGCCGGTGGCCCGCCCGCATGCGCGTTCGCCGGGGCGCTTCCCGCGCACCCGAGGGTAGCTCCAAGGCAGGCAATCGCCAACAGGAGAAGACTCTCCTTCAAGATATTATGATCTTTCGCGTCCATGGATATCGATACCTGCCCCAAGAAATGAAGATCAACTACAATACCGAACAAAAGGCCTTCGGGGGAAGCCTTGAACCTGAATTAGACGGCGTCACAGCCCAAGCGTTAGGTACCGTTTACAAGATTCACCTACCTATCGCGAGGACGCAAAATAATCGCTACGTAGCGGTAAAGAAATAGGGAAAGGCAAGCCGAGGCTGCAGGTCGAGCGTTCTCACTCTCCACCTCCATCGTCTCACTCTGCTAAATTGTTGCGCTATGGAGCAAATTCTCTCTCAATCTGCCCGCAGCTTCGCCAGCGACAACAATGCCGGCGTGCACCCTGAAATTCTGGCCGCGCTGGCACGCGCAAACCAAGGGCATGTAGTGGCCTATGGAGCCGATCCCTACACTCGCGCTGCGATTAAAAAGTTCGAAGAACATTTTGGCACTGACATCGCAGTCTTTTTCACTTTCAACGGAACCGGCGCCAATGTTCTGGGTCTCCAGGCTTTGACTCGTTCTTTCCAGTCAGTCCTGTGCAGCGCTTATGCTCATATCTACACCGACGAATGCGGCGCACCGGAAAAGCATACCGGCTGCAAACTGATTCCCTTGCCGCAGCAGGACGGCAAGATCACGCTGGACTCCGTTCGCCACGCTTACCATGGAATCGGCGATGAGCATCACTCGCAGCCTCGCGTCATTTCCATTACCCAATCTACTGAGATGGGGACGGTGTATCGTCCAGAAGAAATTCGGGCGCTCGCCGAATTTGCCCACGCGCATGATATGTTTCTGCACATGGATGGCGCTCGCATTGCCAACGCAGCCGCCTCGCTCGGCCAGTCCCTGCGCGCCGCGACCCGCGATTTAGGCGTGGACGTGCTCTCTTTCGGGGGCACGAAAAACGGAATCGTGGGCGGCGAAGCCGTGGTCTTTTTCCGGCCCCGGTTGAGCGAGAACTTTCTCTACCTGCGCAAGCAAGGAATGCAACTGGCTTCGAAAATGCGTTTTATCGCAGCGCAATTCGAAGCTCTACTCACCACCGATCTCTGGCGCCGCAGCGCGGAACATGCCAACCGCATGGCTCGCTTGCTGGAAAAGGAAGTCAGCCACATTCCCGGTGTAAAAGTCGTATGGAAGGTAGAAGCGAACGGAGTGTTCGCGCAGATTCCGCGCCACTCCATCGAAAAAATTAAAGAGCATTACTTTTTCTATATGTGGATGGAAGAAGAATCGATCGTACGCTGGATGTGTTCATTTGATACGACCGAGGACGATATCCGCGAATTTGTAAAGGTGGTCGCGGAGGCGGTGAAGGGATGATCAACATTGTCCAACGGGCCTATTAACGATTGCTTTTTCCCTGATTTTTGACTAAATTGACCCATCCTTCGAACACATAATCGATCAGCCGGATCGCTTTGATCCCAGGAGCCGTTGATGACCCGGAAGTGGTTCAGCATTCTTGTCTTATTCGTTGCGGCGACCTTCTTGTTGAACGTCTCCAGTTGCGGATATAACCAGCATCTTGTGTCGATTCAGGTCGTTCCTCCAGGAGCGACGTTTCCCGCAGTCGGGTCGAGCATTGTATTCAAGGCGATGGGCACGTACGACCATCCGCCCGAAACCAAAGATATTACTAATATCGTTACGTGGTCCGTCGATTCGCAAAACCTGGTTACCATCACAAACACAAGTCTCGTCACCGCAACAAGCATCTGCGGCAGCGGAAACCTAACGGCCAGCTATTACGACAGTCCAAACCTGGTCACGGGTTCGGCATTTCTTACCGGAGGTGGTGCTGGTACTGCGGCCTGCAACCAGGCGGTTTTGACGGTTAACATTGCTGGAACAGGGGGGAGTGTGAACGATTCGACTGGTGTAATAAAATGTCCTGGAACCTGCTCCGCTGACTACGCTTTGGGCAGCACGATCGGCCTGACGGCAACTCCAACCGGCGGATCTTCGCAGGTGACGTGGACGAACTGCAGCAGTTTTACTGGCGATACTTGTACAGTTGTGCTTAACTTTAATACCACCGTGACTGCTACCTTCAACTGAGAACGCCCGATCTTCAATTACTAATCCTGCTCGCTCAATATCTTGCCTAGTGTTTCCTTGTGTTTCTCTGTCTTCTTGTTTTTGTGGGGAACCACCTTCGCCGCCGGAGGCGTGCCCACACGTTCCCGCGCCAGCTCTTTCACGGCCTGTACGGCTTGAAACCGCTTCGCTTTTTTCTTGCGCGCCATAATCCTTTAATTCTTTCTCACCAACATCCATGTTGCCATAGCTTTGTCCGCCGCAAAACTGCAATAATGATCGTTCGCGGTTGTGTCGACCGGTCTGTGGCTGCGAAAGAGCACGAAGCCGGTCGGCGACCAAGACTAGCGACTGGCGACCGACCATGGAAGAACGTGATTTTTTTGACGAACGCACGGAAAAGAAACCCGCAACTTTAAACTGTCCGCATTGCCACCAGCCCGCCGAGTATGAAGTCACGTGGGTGGTGCGCACCAAGAAACGCCAGCTCGGCGGACGTGCCGACGAGCGCGACCGAGCCCGCTTTGCCAAATTCCGATCTTACATGGTGCGAAAAGACGACATGGCGGCCTGCAAGAACGTGCGCTGCCGCAAGCGCTTCGAACTTACCGGGCAGTCGACGGTGATCACCGAGTAGGACGGCCGAAGTTATCTATTCATGCGCCGTCGTGTCCTTAGTCGTTGATGGTTTTGGGCCTTCCTGAACGGCCAAGTGCTAATTGCCAACTGCTCGTTTATACTGATCGGTTTCCCTGCCGCTTCCGTAGCGCTAAGGATACAAGGAGTCCCGCTTGAAGATTCTGGTTTGCATGAAGCAGGTGCCGCAGAAAGATGCGCCGCTGAAGCTGAACGAAACGTCCGCGTGGATTCGCGAAGATGTCTCCTATGAAGTGAACGAACCGGACGCCTACGCTCTCGAAGAGGCTCTCCGTCAGAAGGAAAAACACGGTGGAGAAGTGGTGGTTATCACCTCCGGCCCGGCCCGATCCCAACAAGTGTTGCGCGAAGCGCTGGCTAAAGGCGCAGACCGCGCTATCCATCTGGAAGACAATGCTTTCGTGGGGCTGGACGCTTTAAATACGGCGAAGGCATTCGCCGCCGCCATCAAAGACGAAAAATTCGATCTGATCTTCACCGGATTGCAGTCCGACGATTACGGCTACGCGCAAACCGGAGTGATCCTGGCTGAGTTGCTGGGCTGGCCGCACGCCACCATCATCATGCAGATCGACAAAAACGACTCCGGCATTCGGGTGAAGCGCGAACTCGAAGCCGGATTCTTTCAGTTCGTCGATATGCCGCTGCCCGCCGTGCTCACGATTCAGTCCGGCATCAACAAGCTGCGCTATGCCACGCTGATCGGCATTAAGCAGGCAAAGAACAAACCGCTGCGCAAAGTAATGTTGCCGGAAGTGCAATCCGCGATCGGAGACAATTTGCAGAAAATCGAACGCCTGTATGTTCCCGAGAAAACTAAGAAGACGGAACACATCGAAGGCTCGGCGTCAGAGATCGCGAAAAAGTTGGTCGATAAACTACGCAACGAATTACGCGTGCTGTGATTGTTAATGTGGGGACAGCGGCCCTCCGCTGTCCGCCGAGCGAAGCTCGGCTGCGCTTCTGAGAAGAACCTATGCCCGAAACGATCTTAGTAGTCGTCGAACAACGCGAAGGAAAACTCAACCGCGTCTCATGGGAGACCATTACTGCCGGTCAAGCCATTGCCGCAGCCACCGGCTGGAGTTTGGAAGCTGCTGTCGTCGGGGCAGGTGTTTCGTCAATAGCTGCCGAAGTCGCTTCCAAGAAGGTAGCGAAGGTATACGACGTCGAGTCTTCCAAGCTCGAGCCTTACACTCCCGACGCTTTCGCAGCCGCGCTGAAACAGCTTGTTGAGGCCAGGCAACCGAAACTCGTTCTGATGCCGCATACCTATCAAGTGCGCGACTTCGTCCCCAAGCTGGCGACGGCGATGCACCGCACCGTAATCAGCGATTGCACTGGTTTTAAGTTTGAAAGCGGAAAGCTGGTTTTCACCCGGCAGATGTTTCAAGGAAAATTCGCCGCCGACGTCAGCTTCAATAGTGAAGCCCCCTGGTTCGCAACTTTCCAGAATGGCGCTTTTAGAGGAGACAAGGCTGAGGTTGGCGCAGCAGCGGCCCCGGTGGAAACTGTAAACGTCGAAATCGCGGATGGCGTGATTCGCAACAAGCCGCAGGAAGTTTTCAAAGAAGCCAAGCAGGCTGTGGATTTGACGCAAGCCGAAATCATTGTTTCCGTTGGACGCGGGATTAAAGAACAGAAAAATATCGAGATCGCCAAACAACTTGCCGAGGCTCTGGGCGGAGAGTTGGCAGCCTCGCGTCCCATCTGCGATTCGGGATGGCTGCCTATGGACCGCCAGATCGGATCGTCGGGCCAAACGGTTGCACCCAAACTTTATCTAGCTCTTGGCATCAGTGGCGCTATTCAGCACATCGTCGGCATGAAAGGTTCGCGCACAATCATTGCGATCAATAAAGATTCGGAAGCGCCGATCTTCGAGATTGCCGATTATGCGATTGTGGGAAACTTGTTCGATATCGTGCCACCGCTGATCGAAGAAGTGAAGAAGGCGAAGACGGGTAGTTAGAAATGCTGGTCTTCCGCAAACCCATCGAGGGCGTTGAACGCCCGCAAATGCCCGCCGACGTGGTGATCGTGGGTGGTGGACCTGCAGGCATGGCCTGCGCGTTGCGTTTGTCGCAGTTGATTGATCAGCACAACACCGCTCATCCCGATTCGCAGCTCAGCAAAGAAAACATTTACGTTCTGGAGAAAGCCCGAGAGATCGGCCAGCATTGCCTGTCTGGAGCTCTGCTCGATCCACGATCCATGCGCGAACTCCTTCCAGGGTTTGAAAAAGAGGCGCCCCTGGACGCCAAAGTCACGAAGGAAGCTGTTTATTTCCTCACTGAGAAGAGCAAGTTCAAGCTTCCCATAACGCCGCCGCCGCTGCGCGATCACGGCAACTACGTCATTTCGCTGAATCGTTTCGTGAAGTGGCTGGGCGGCAAGGTGGAAGAGACCGGGATCACCATCTTCACTGGATTCGCGGGCTCGGAACTCTTATTCGATGGCGATCGTGTTATTGGGGTTCAGACCGACGATAAAGGCGTAGATAAGGAAGGCCATCCGAAATCAAACTTCGAGCCCGGCTATGACCTGCGGGCCAAGATCACGATTCTCGCCGAAGGCCCGCGCGGATCCCTGACCAAACAACTTATTAATAAATTCAATCTCGCGAAAAACGCCAACGCGCAAACCTATGGCATCGGCGTAAAAGAACTTTGGGAAGTTCCTTCCGGTCGCATCGCACCCGGTGAAGTGATCTACACCTTGGGCTGGCCGCTCACCAAAAGAGAATACGGCGGCGCATGGATCTACGGTTCGAAAGACAACGTCGTCTCACTCGGTTTTGTCACTGGACTCGACTATCCCGACCCGCGCCTCGATCCGCAACATGTACTGCAGGATTTCAAGCAACATCCCATGGTCGCGAAGTTGCTCGAGGGCGGCAAGATGATCCGCTACGGAGCGAAATCCCTGCCTTATGGCGGCTGGTGGGCGATTCCGCCTGTCGCGGGCAACGGATGGATGATTCTTGGCGACTCCGCCGGGTTTCTCAATTCCGCGCGCCTCAAGGGAATTCATCTTGCTATCAAGAGTGGAATGCTCGCGGCAGAAACTGCTTTCGAGGTTCTAAGAAACGAAGCGCTCAAAGAAGGCGATTCGGATGCGACGCTCGCCGGGTATCAGAAGAAAATCGAATCCAGCTGGATCAAAGACGAGCTCTGGAAAGTCCGCAACATGCATCAGGGATTCGAACAAGGCATGTATGCGGGCATGTTCCACACTGGCCTGCAGATGATCACCGGCGGTCGCGGCCTGCGCAACCGCTACGCCGCGAAGGCCGGACACGAGCACATGCGCAAGCTCGCTGAACTGCCCGCCAACGGGGGCGCTGAAGCGCACTTACTCGGCCCCGCCAAAGGCGACGGCAAACTTACTTTCGACAAGCTCACCGACCTCTACCACTCCGGTACCAAGCACGAAGAGGATCAGCCCTCGCACCTGATCATTCACGACACAAATATTTGCAACGCCCGCTGCGTGAAAGAATATGGCAACCCGTGCCAGAATTTCTGTCCCGCGAATGTCTATGAAATGGTCGATGACCCCACGCAGCCAAACGGCAAGCGCATTAGCTTGAACCCCTCGAACTGCGTGCACTGCAAAACCTGCGACATCGCCGACCCTTACCAGATCATCACCTGGGTTCCGCCGGAAGGCGGAGGTGGCCCGAATTACGATGGGATGTGAACTCTAACCAAGCCGGAAGGCAGGCATGACCCGACGAATATCAGCCGTGCCCCTTGTGGCAAGCGCGCTCCTAATTGGCTCTGGCTTAGCCGCGCAATCCGCGACGCAGTCGAAAACTTCTCTCCCCTCCACCGGCTACTCCGGACTTGACGAGTACCGCGCCTCGCGCCTCGCCATCTACACCGATGACTTCGGAGAACTGAAACGCTACCGCCATGCCGACACCGGGCTTGCGCCGCCCGCGGCGAAAGAGAATCGAGTCATCTTTCTTGGTGACTCCATCACTGACTACTGGAAACTGCCAGACTATTTTTCCGGCAAGCCTTACATTAATCGGGGTATCGACGGCCAGACCACGCCCCAGATGCTGGTGCGCTTCCGCCAGGATGTGATTGATCTGCATCCCAAAGTTTTGGTTGTGCTCGCGGGCACGAACGACATCGCTGGGGTCACCGGGGCTGCGCGTAACGAAGACATCCAGGCTAACTACGCATCCATGGCCGAGTTGGCGCGCGTGCACCACATCCGCGTGGTCTTTGCCTCGCTGCTGCCCGCGCACAATTACACCGAGGAGGCGAAGGAGTCTTTTGCGCTGCGTCCACGGGAACGAATACTGGCACTGAACGCCTGGCTCAAGGATTACTGCACTAAGAACCGTCTGGCGTATCTGGACTACTTTTCGGCGCTCGTGGATGACCGCGGCATGCTAAGGCGCGATCTGTCGGACGATGGGTTGCATCCCAATGCTGTTGGGTACAAGATTATGGCTCCTCTCGCGGACGAGGCAATTGCCCATGCCCTGGCGCGCGGCCAGTGATGAACAACTTATGAAAGCATCTTGCGATCTGAAGCGACTCGCCGTCTTTTCGTTCGTTGTTTGCGCACTTCTGACTTCCGCCTTCTCTCAGCAGGCCGCCCAACCGCCTTCGATTCCTTCCACCGGCTTCGCCGGTCTGGATCAATACCGCGCCTCGCGCATCGCCGTCTTCACGGATGACTTCGGTCAACTCGCCCGCTACCGCGACGCCGACGCCGCGCTCAAGCCGCCCGCGCCCGGAGAGAGTCGGGTGGTCTTTTTCGGCGACTCGATTACCGATATCTGGCATCTCGACGAATATTTTCCCGGCAAGTCCTATATCAACCGCGGCATCGGTGGGCAGACCACGCCGCAGATGCTGGTTCGCTTCCGTCAGGATGTGATCGATCTTCATCCGAAAGTCGTGATCATCCTTGCCGGCACCAATGACATTGCCGGCAATACCGGGCCCATGCGGATTGAAGATATTGAGGCTAACTACGCCTCCATCGCGGAACTCGCCCGCGTGCACAATATCAGCCTGATCTATTCGTCCGTGCTTCCGGTTCACGACTACACGCCGCGCGCCCGCGATTTCTTCGCGCAACGTTCTCCGGCAAAAATTCTCGAACTGAACCGCTGGCTGAAGGACTATTGCGCCTCGAATGGGTGCCTATATCTCGATTACTTCAAGTCTATGGTCGACGACAAGGGCCTTCTGAAGAAAGATCTCTCCGACGACGGTCTGCATCCGAATGCCGCGGGATTCAAAGTAATGGCGCCGTTGGCCGAGGCTGCGATCGAAAAGGATCTGGTCTCAGCGAAACCCTGAAACCTTTTCATCCCCCCGAAGCTCTATAATGACTGAGTTTCCGACCGTCCGGCCTTAGGGCATACCCAGGCTGCGGCGGCGAGGAATAGTTTTCTCCGCGAACTCCGCGGCAGTTCCCGGCGTTCTCTGCGATAAAAGGTTTCAAACGCAGAGTCCGCTGAGAACATCCCGCGGCGATCGCTGAGAAAATCTTGTTCCGAGGGTGCAGGTGGAAACGCCGGCGCCTCCCGCGATCCCCGAGGATCGCATTGGAAAGGAAGCGGCCGCCGGAATTCTTCCGTCCGTTTGTTTCCTTCCACGCAAGATAAAAGATAACGTGCCTCTCACCGACAAATTCGGCCGTCCCATCACCGATCTCCGGATCTCCATCACCGACCGCTGCAACTACAAATGTGTTTATTGCCGCACCGGCAACGAGGGAGCACTCTACGGCGACTTGCCTTTTGCGGACTATCTGCGCATGGCGCGAGTGCTGGTGGGAATGGGCGTGACCAAGATCCGCCTCACCGGCGGCGAACCGCTGTTGCGAAAGGGCGTTGTCGAGTTTGTCCGCGAGCTCTCCAAGCTTCGTCCTCCGCAAAATGGAGCCCCGAACGCCTCCGTCCGGGGTAGTGTCACGCAGTCATCGGCGGACGAAGGCGTCCGCCGCTCCATGCTCAGTTCCATGGCCAGTTCGAACTACGAGCGGCTCGATATCGCCCTCACTACGAACGGCCATCTTCTCGCCGATCTGGCGCGCCCGCTCAAGGATGCCGGACTGACACGCGTAACCGTCTCCATGGACGCCGTTGATCCCGACCGCTTCGCCCGCATCACCAGAGTTGCCAATGGATACGATCACGTGCTTGCCGGAATCCGCGCCGCGCGCCGCGCTGGTTTGTGGCCGCTGAAAGTGAATTGCGTTCTGATGCGCGGCTTCAACGAAGATCAAATCATTCCCTTTGGCATGTTCGCGCGCGAAGAAGGCGTCACGGTGCGCTTCATCGAATTCATGCCACTGGAAGAAGGCCGAACATGGTCACCAGATACGGTGGTGACGCTCGACGAAATCCTGACCCGCATGGGGGAATATCGTCCTCTGGTTGAAATTCCGCGCGCGCGTTCGGAAACCGCCCGCCGCTACCGCTTCGACGACGGCGTCGGCGAGATTGGAATCATCGCCCCCGTGTCGCATCCCTTCTGCGGCCACTGCAGCCGCATCCGCATCACCAGCGACGGTAAAATCCGCACCTGCCTGTTCTCAGTATGGGACCACGACCTTCACGCCCAGATGCGCCGCGGGGCGAGCGACGAAGAGCTGGAAGACTTCATCCACGGAGTGGTGCAGAAAAAAGAAGCACGTCACCACATCGGCGAGCCGGATTTTGTGCCCGCGTCAAGAACGATGGTACACATCGGCGGATGAGCCCCTCAATTTGGATAAGGTGCGAGCTATCTCATGGAGCCCCGGGCGCCCCGTCCGGAGTGCAGCGCCGCCGCAGTCTCGCCCATGAGTTTCGTGAAGATCGCTGGGCGCACGAGGCGCCCACCCCTCCACCTTCTGCCCCGAGTTTCGCTAACATTGCCTTGTGAAGACACGGTTGCTCATCTGCCTGTTTTTCTTTTACGTTGGTGCGAAGGCGCCTGGGCAAACCTCCTCCTACCTTGGCTTCGACCGTAATGATTATCCCGGTGACGCCAACCTGAACGCCCTGCACCAGACTTTTTCCTACACCGGCTACTGGCTCAACAATCCTCCAGGCGAGGGCGCGAACACTTGGCTCGGCCACCGCGCCAGCGTAGAATCCGCCGGCTTCGGATTCCTCGTGCTCTTCAACGGACGCCTCTACGCCGAACTCAAATCGGTCTCCAACGCAAACAAGCTAGGCAACTCCGACGCGCGAGCCGCGGCCGCGTCCGCCCGCCGAGAAGGTTTTCCCACGCACACGATTATTTTTCTCGATCAGGAGCAAGGCGGACGCATGCTGCCCGAGCAAAAAGCTTACATCTACGCCTGGGTCGACGGCATCATAGCCGCTGGATTTCGCGCCGGCATCTACTGCTCCGGCATCCCGAACAAAGATGATGCGAACATCGTGACCGCAGAAGACATAGGTCAGAGCGCTGATGGGAGGCAGATCGTTTACTGGGCGATAAACGATGCGTGCCCGCCTGCACCCGGCTGTGCATTTCCAGTTCACCCGCCGAACCCCGCCGCAAGCGGAGTGCGCTTCGCCGAAGTCTGGCAGTTCGTGCAATCTCCACGACGCAAGGATGTGGCTGCGCACTGCACCAACTATAGCCGCGATGGCAACTGCTATCCGCCGGGAATTTCCGCTGCGCAACAGCTCCAAGTAGACGTAAACGCGGCCACCTCACCCGATCCCTCGAACGGCAGAAGCCACTAACCGCGAACAAGCAGACTTGCGTGCATCCAGTAAAACCGACACTTTTAAGTGCCCTACCCTGCGGCTCGGTCAGCCGAATAAGCTCTGGCCACGAACCTTAGCGAATGTTCGCGTTCTTATGAGACAATTCACAGCGATAAGTTCTGTAGGACTTCGTTCGCAATCGCTGGCTGCCGTTTCGGTAGCGATCCCCCTGGGGCGTTAACAGGAGGAATCAATGAATTCGCCGCTCCGTTCGCGCTTATCGCTTCGCTCTTCCAGCCTGTTCCCCCTCACAATTGCTCTGGCCACGGCTATCACGACCGCTTGCGGCTCCAGTGGAACCATGTCCCGTCCGACAAGTCCCGCCTTGAGCGGGAACACATCGGTCACGATACTGCTGTCGAGCACCGCGAATGACCAGTTGTCACAATACAATGTCGGGTTCACAAGCATCGCTTTGACCAGTCAGTCAGGGAAAACCGTCAACCTGTTAACCGCCAGCCCATCTACGCCCAACTTCAGCGAATTCATCCATGTGAATGGTCCAGCCGAGCCTTTGCTGACGGTCAGCGTTCCGCAAGATGTCTACACTGCGGCAACGGCGACTTTGGATGAATACGGCGGCTTCGCGTGCGTGTCGCTCCTTTCATCCGGGGGCATCCAGATGAGCTTCTTTGGTAGAGCACAGTCAGCCACGATCAACCTGCCTGCTCCAATTACGATTACAGGCACGTCCATGGCATTGGCGCTCAACCTTCAGGTATCGCAGTCTGCCATGTTCTCGAGTTGTGACCTCACACAAGCCACTTTCACGAATACGCCCACATTTAATCTCGCTCCTGTGGCCGTCTCATCCCAACCCACAAGCGTTGCAAACGGTAAAGAGAACAGCATCGACGGACTGATTGCTTCCGTCAGCCCGACAGGCAATCAGTTCGGTCTGACAACGGCCGACGGCACCGCCTTGTCCTTTAACATCGACAGCACCACCGTCTACCATGGTGTGCCAGGTTTTTCCGCGCTCGCACCCGGCATGGCCGTGGACATGGATGCGGCCATTCAATCCGATGGCTCACTCCTTGCTACTCGAGTAGAGGTTGACGACGCGACCGTTACATCGACAAGCGCTGTCAGCGGTCCGTTGGTGCAGGTAGCCGATTCGACGCCCGTCTTCGCTGTGTTTGGACGCGAACAGCAAGGTTACTTGTTTCCGAATTTGATCGGTGGCGGACCTTATTTCAGCTTCGGCAAAGCCATATTTCAAACTTCAAGTCAGCTGACAAACTCGCAGAATCTTCCGTTTTCAGCCAGTTTCAGCAGCACCAACATGGTCGCCGGCCAGAATGTTTTCATAACGAGCCATGCCACCACAATGTTAGGCGGTCCCACTTACGTTCCTGCAGCCACGGTTACGCTGGTGCCGCAAACCATCAACGGGACAGTCACCGGCGTGTCCACCAGCGGAGGCTTTTCCACCTACACGGTTACACTTGCTAGTTACGATTTGCTTCCCTCTCTCGCCGTGCAGCCGGGGCAAACCACGCTGCTCAGCAATCCCGAGAACGTCGTCGTCTATGTCGACAGCAACACGCAGATGCTGAACGCCACTCCGCTCGCCGCAGGCAGTCTGCTGCGCTTCAACGGACTGCTCTTCAACGACAACGGTACTCTGCGGATGGATTGCGCCCAGATAAACGACGGAGTGCCGGAATAAAGAGCTTTCCGCTTGAAGGTCGCGTTTTGTCGCCGCTGAAGGTTATCTGCGAATTCGCCGGTATCACTCTCCTCTATGCGGTAGAATGGTAGAAGAATGTCCGCCCGCACCTTTACTCTCGATGAAGCGCAGATGCTCCTGCCCGTGCTCGAGTCCCTTCTGCGCAACGCCATAAGCGGCAAACAGCTCATGGAAGAGGTAGAAGGCGAAATGCAGGAACTCAGCCATCGCATCTTTCTGAATGGCGGTACTCACGTGGATGTTGTCGCCGTGGCGCGCCGCAAGGCGGAGCGCAGCAAGGCTGAGCAGCGTGCCAAAGACGCCCTCGCCGAGATCGATTCCATCGGGGTCCAGGTGAAAGATATCGACATCGGCCTGCTCGATTTCCCCTGTGAAGTAGAAGGCAGGACGGTCCTGCTGTGCTGGAAAATGGGGGAAAAATCCATTACGCACTGGCATGGTCAGGAAGAAGGATTTGCCGGCCGTAAGCTGATCGACGAGCGAATTGCACGGTCAAAACGGACGAACTGACCGCTACCGCACATAAAATATTCACAATTCTTTACAATCCACACAACTTCTTGCCCGGGAACCTACTCCAACCTCTGATGTTTTACATCGTCCGAAAGTAGTAGGCTCACCGCCGCCTGCGGACTTACTCCGCGTCGGAACTTCCCTTGAGCCAGATTCGCCCGCTCGTGGTGCTGCCGCTGCAAAGGCAAGCCCACCGGGCCAGAGGAAACACTATGAAACTCCCCCGTCTTGCAGGTCTTTTAGGTCTTGCATCCCTGCTCATGGTTTTGCCAGCAGTTTTTTCCTCCCCCGCCGCCGCGCAATTCGGAATCGGCATTTCGGTGCGCATCGGTCCCCCAGCCTTGCCGGTTTACGAACAACCTCAATGCCCCGGTGAAGGCTATTTGTGGACTCCCGGCTATTGGGCCTGGGACGACGACAACGGCTACTACTGGGTGCCCGGCACCTGGGTGGAAGCACCCGAACCGGGCCAGCTTTGGACTCCCGGTTATTGGGGCTGGAACGACGGTGCCTACGCCTGGAATGACGGCTACTGGGGTCCGCAAGTTGGATTTTACGGTGGAATCGATTACGGGTATGGATACGGCGGGAACGGATTTTACGGCGGCGAATGGCGCAACAATGCTTTCTATTACAACACCGCCGTCATGAATGTGAACACCACCGAAATCAGAAACGTCTACGTAAACCGGACCGTGATCGTCAACAATAATTCCCACGTGGCTTTCAATGGCGGCCAGGGCGGCATTCAGGCGCGGCCAACACCGCAGCAGGAAAGCTACATGCATGAGCACCACACTCCGCCGGTGGCAGCCCAGGTACAGCAAGTCCACGCCGCTCGTGAGAATCGCGCCCTGTTCGCGTCGAATAACCACGGGCGTCCCCCAGTCGCTGCGACGGCCAAGCCCGGAGAATTCAGCGGACGAGGCGTAGTCGCCGCCAAGGCTGCTGGAGCTCCCTATCACGCTCCGAAGATGTCGCCGAAGGAAGCACGGGCACCGGCTCCGGCTGGAAACCATGCTGCCGAAAATCGTCCAGCGGAGACGCACGCTCCTGCGAAGGCGGCGCATCCGTCAACCGCTCATGCCAGGAGCACTCCGGCCAAGCCGGAAAATACGGCTCGCACGAAAGAGAACCATCCCACTGAAACCCATGCAGTGAAACCATCCGCCGCATCGGCTTCGCATGCCTCAAACGCTTCGCGCAAAGAAAGTCCGGCTCACGAAACTGCGCCGCGCGCGGAAAGCACACCGAAAACGGAGAAGTCGCATCCGGCGACCGAGTCGCACGCGGCCAGCAAACCCGAACCAAAAGCGCATGAGGCGGCTCACAAAGAGAGCGCACCAAAAACAGAGAAGTCTCGTCCAGCTCCGGAAACGCACGCCGCTAGCAGACCAGCTCCCGAGCCAAAAGCCCACGAGGCCGCTCCCAAAGAGAGTGCACCAAAAGCAGAGAAGTCTCGTCCAGCCCCGGAAGCGCACGCGTCCAGCAAACCAGCTCCCGAGCCGCGAGCTCACGCAAGCGCGCCCAAAGAAAGCGCTCCTAAGGCGAGCGCTCCGCGCGAGAGCGCACCGAAACAGACCCACAGCGCTCCGGCTCCCAAGCCGGAAAAACAGGCCGCTCCGCCGAAACACGAAAATCCTCCTCCCAAGGAAGAGCACAAGGGACGTTAGGCTGATCCGCAGTTGATTCATTGGCCAGTGCCACTCTCGGCACTGGCCTTTTTTATTGCAAGATGCGCAGTGCGGCGCCGTTCTTATCCCAAGCATGGCATTATCGGCGCTGGTTACGGGAGTGCACGAAGGTGCAGGTACAGGCGCAGTTTGAAATCTTCTTCTGCTACAATTTTTTACAACTGCCGCGGCGAGGAAACAGTATTCTAGTGCGAGAGCGCGCCAGACGGGTTTGAGATAACTATGTCATCCACGAAACATAAACTCCGCATCGCCGGCGCCTTGGCCTTTCTCGCAACGCTAGCCCTGACCATAAGCTGCACCGGCTTTTTCGTAAACCCGACGGTTTCCACTATCACGATTGATCCCCCGAATCCCAGCGTGAGCGTGGGGTTCACCACATCGCTCACCGCCGCGGGCACCGACAGCAACGGCAATGCTCTCACGCTTACCGGCGGCACAAGTTGTACCGGCACTACTGTGTGTTGGTCTAGTTCCGATACCAGCGTAGCTACCATCAGCACCGGTGGTGCCCTAAAAGGAATCTCGGCGGGAACGGCAACCATTACTGCAGCGTCGGGAACCGCCAGCGCAACCACCACTGCGACGGTCACTTTAAGCAACGTCACCAATATCATTCTCAATTCTGAGGGCGGCGGCGCAGCAACTTCCTTCAGCTTGGGCGAGGGCGCTGTGGCATCCGGTACTCAGTGTTTGACTGCCATTGCGAGCGCTGGAGGGCAATCGGTCGACGTCACCACAAGCGTCACTTGGCAGGCGAACCCCAGTACCCTTGTCACCTTGGAGCAGCAGACAGACCCGATGTGCGTGACGGCTGGATCAACTGCTGGCACCGCGACTATCTACGCGACCTATGTGAGCGGCAGCAACGTAGTCACCTCGAACTCGATCACCGTGACAGTAACGCAGTAAAACGGGTCGGTGGGGCGGTCCGCGCGCCAATCCCAAGGTGCCGGGTGCCCCGTATCGCGACTCGGCAGCGAGGTGTTACTCTGGGCTCAACAATGAAGGGCCTTCCCCTTTTTGGCGCGTTAGCAATTTTCTTGCTCCCTGTCGTTTCCTGTTCCTGTCCGTCGACGCCTTCAGTAAGTTCGCTCTCGCCGAACAGTGCCACCGCCGGAGGAGCTGGTTTTGTTCTGACTGTGAACGGCAGTAATTTCAACAGCAACTCTGTAGTGGTTTGGAATGGCGCGTCCCTAACGACGTCGTTCGTCAGTAGTAAGCAGCTCACCGTTATGATCCCGGGGACGGACCTCGCACAGCCGGACACGGCCGTGGTTTACGTATACAACCCGGCGAGCTCGAATCAATCCGTTTCTACGGGTACGATCCAGGCGACGGACACAACCGGGTGTGGCGCCAATGGCTCAAATTCCGCCTCATTCACAATTAGTCCGTAACGAGCGGGCACCCTACTTCTCGTCCGCGGCCGAGTGCCCTCGTCTCGCTTCCTTTGCGAGAAGTGAGCTTTCGACTTTTCGCCTCGAACCTACACGCCGATCAACTCAACCTTCTCGTTGCTTGCGGCCGCGCGTAGTTCCTGATCGAGCGTCGCCAACGGCAGCCCGCGCCGTAAAGCGATTTCAAGATAAGCCGCGTCATATATCGTCAGCCGGTGCCGTTCCGCCAAACGCAAAGTTTTACCCCACGCTTGCCGGTCGCTTTCAGGATCAATCCGAATCATCAGCAACGAGAGATCGGCCAACATGCTGTCTCGGAATTCCGCAGTATGACGACCACGTCTCACGCCCATTTCCAGGGCGTTCGCAACTTCCAATCGCCACAACCCAGGAACCCACGCGCCGCCTTCACTCACCAGATCGAAAACGCGCTCAACGGGCGCCGTGGTCTCGTCGCTCAAGATCCGCGCTAATGTAACCGAGCTGTCGAGGACTAAACTCATTTCGCACTTTTCAATCCGCTTCGGTGTGGCGTCATGGACGGCCTTCATCTCTCAGCGCCTTGATTTCCGTCCAGCTGAACTTAGGTAAATTAGCCCGCTTCGCCCGGTCACGAATACGCTGCATCGCCGCCTGCGCCTGGTTCTGGTCGACCCTTGCAGTATTCGGGACCAACCGCGCCACGGGTTTTCCGTGACGTGTGATGACGATCTCTTCGCCGCCTTCCACGCGGTCGAGAAGAGTCCCAAGTGTGTTCTTGGCCTCGAAGGCGCCCACCTCGGAAGCAGATGATCTTTGTGATTTCATATAATCTAGCTTAAGCTAGATTAATCGAAAGTCAATCGTCGAATGAGAGGTCTGTCTATCGCTACAGCCTGTGATACATTGAATACAGGTATTCAAAACTCAAATGGCTACTTCCATACGACTTTCCCCGAAGGCTGAGCAGCGGCTCGATTTCCTTGCCGCTCAAACAGGCCGCACGAAGGCTTTCTATCTCCGGCAAATGATCGAGAACGGCTTAGACGATCTGGAAGATTACTACTTGGCCGCCGACGTTCTTGAAAAAGTTCGCCGAGGAGAAGAAAGGATTTACTCCAGCGCAGAGGCGCGAACCGAGCTTGGTTTGGACGATTAGTTACACCCAAGCCGCCAAGACGCAACTCAAGAAGCTGAATAAAGCTGTGGCCCGCCGCATCCTGGCTTTTCTGGATGACCGCATCGCTACGCAGGACGATCCGCGCGCCTTGGGCAAAGCCCTTAGCGGTCCGTTAGGCACACTCTGGCGCTACCGGATTGGCGACTATCGCGCCGTTTGCGAAATCCAACATCAGGCGGTGACCGTTCTCGTTATTCGAATTGCCCACCGCCGCGAAGTCTATCGATAAAGCCCCATCGGTTGGTCCACGGCCACTCGTAAGTTGCCAATCTGCGCGGCCACAGTATCATCGTGAAGAACGGCCTTAATCCCTTAATCTGGCCTCCTGACAATTCATCCTATGTCTGATATTCGCTGTATCGGTATTGCCACCGGCGGCGGAGACGCGCCCGGCCTCAACGCCGTCATCCGCGCTTCCACCAAGTCCGCCATCCTCAAATATGGATGGAAAGTCATCGGCATCCCGGATGGCTTCGATGGCCTGATCTGGCCGGAAAAAGCCTTCGAACTCACGCTCAAGGAAGTGAGCGGCATTCTGCCGCGCGGTGGAACGATCCTTGGCACCACCAACCGCGGCGATCCTTTCCACTACAAGAAAGTCGAGCATGGCAAGGAAGTAATGCGTGACATTTCCAGCAAGGTCATCGCCAACGCAGCCAAGCTGGGCATCGACGCCATCATCAGTATTGGCGGCGATGGATCGCAGAAAATCGCCTACGAGCTTTTTAAAAAGGGGATGAAGATTGTCGGGGTGCCCAAGACCATCGACAATGATCTATCCGCGACCCAGGTCACCTTTGGATTCGATACCGCGCTGCATACCGTAACCGACGCCATCGATAAAATCCATACCACTGCAGCCTCCCACCATCGCGTAATGGTGGTCGAAGTCATGGGCCGAGACTGTGGCTGGATCGCGCTTGAGGCTGGCATCGCCGGGGGCGCACACATCATCTTAATTCCGGAAATCCCTTTCACCATCGAACACGTTTGCCGCTACATCGCGGAGCGCGAGAAGGTCGGCAAGGATTTCACGATTATTGTAGTCGCCGAAGGAGTGAAAACTCCGCCGGAGTTAAAAGAGAACCGGCGCGCCAGTTCCATCGGAAACCTGCTGGGTAATGCCATCGCCCGCGGCTCCGGCAAAGATGTTCGCGTCAGCGTGCTCGGCCACATTCAGCGCGGAGGCACGCCGTCGCCCTTTGATCGCATTCTGGCGACGCGTTTCGGCGTCGCCGCCGTTGATCTGATCGCTGCCGGAGGTTTCGGCATGATGGTTGCTCTGCACGGCGATACCATTGTCTCCGTCGACGTAGCGCATGCCATCGGTCACCTCAAGTCAGTGAATCCCAACGGGGAAATTGTGCGCACCGCTCGGGCCGTCGGTATTGGATTTGGAGATTAAGAGCGGAGCGTGAGCCAGAGCGGCACTGCAAAACTCGAAAGAATTTTTTCTTGCCTGCATTGCGGCTTCGCGGTACTTTCGTAATCTCCCCTAAAAAGCTGTAAAAGCGTTTTAATAGAAGGCGCTGTCGTACCACCGAGCATCGGAAATATCGCGATGAGCACTTTGGGATTGTGTTTGTTTGTCCAGTTTTGTCTGGCGTTCGGCGTGGCGGGATTATTGTGGCCAGAGCGGCTGATGCCCTTCTTCGAAGTCTTGATGTTCCCCTGGGCGGCAAGTTATCGCGGAATTCGCGCCAACAGCATCGCAGCGATTGGATTGTCACTCTTACTTTTCGCCCGGCTGTTCACAGGCCTACACTAGGCAGACGTTGCCAATTCCCTAGTCTTTCATCATTTCGTCGATCAGCGCGTAAAGCTGGCTGCGGTCGACCACTTCCACAAAAGGCTTGCCGGAGTGTCGGTTGCTCACAACGTAAAGCGTGGGAGTGTGCTGCAATTTGATTTCCTTCCCAAGTTCTTTATCGGCATTCACCAAAGCAGCAAGCTTGCCATCGGGATCAACCACAAAAGGCAAATCGACTTTGTGCTCGGCGGCAAATTTCTCCGCATAGCCGCGCAGGTTCTGCGGAGTCACTTCCAGTTGATTCGAGAAAATATAGTCCCGAAACTCATTGCCCAATGCCTTCGAGTGGGTATCAAAATAGCGCGCCAGAATAGCTGCGTCATACGACCAGCTATGAAAAGGCAGCGGGAAGTCGTGGCGCACCACGGGAATCTTGTAGGTTCGGGCGGCCTCTTCCACCAGCGGCGCAGCCCGGCGGCAATCGGGACACTGCAAATCTTCGAAGACCACAATGGCTACACGCGCGCCCTTCGGCGGGCGCAGCGCAGGATTCACAGCTGCCTGCTGCGCCGAGGCGGAAGAAAACATCGCTAATACCACAAACAGCAAACCAGACACGAAAAGACTCCTGGAAATATTTTTCATAATTCGCATGTCAGAAATTTTAAGAAATTTAATGTGCGACTGCGTTACTCCGCCACTGACCGCAAAGCCGCGATGTACCGCTTTATCCTTAATGGTAACTGAATCGCAGTCCTTCAGGTAAGGACGGCCGGAAGAAACGTACGTCCAGAGGTGCATTATCCGTAAACCCGCCGACACCGCCCCGCCAGGCACCAACGCGTTATAGTAAAAAGTGCGTCTGGATGAATCATCCTTCGTAAAGATTGTGAAACCTTTCCGTTTATCGCATCTTGCACGCCTCGTCGTGGCGCTCACACTAGCCGTCGTATTGACGCTGACGGCCTGCAATCGCGGGCGGCACCGCGTGCTCGAAGTAAATTATGTGTCTGCCGTCCAGGCCACGCTGCGCGATCAGGTCGCCACCATCTACAACCGCGTGGGGATCGTAAAAAATGGCGAACGCGTGGAAGTACTGGAGCACGAAAAGCGCTTCTCCCGCGTGCGCACCGCCGGCGGCCTCGAGGGTTGGATAGAGCAACGCTATCTGGTGGATCAGTCGACCTACGATGGCCTGCAAAAGCTCACGCAAGACAACCAGAGCGATCCCGTCCAGGCTCCCGGAGTGTTGCGCAATGACACCAATCTTCACCTCACGCCGGGACGTGAAACCGAACATCTGTACCAGCTTTCTGCGGGAGCGAAGGTTTCTGTGCTCAAACGCGCCACCGCGGAGAAACAACCGGGAGCGATCGTCCAGACGAAGCCCGGAGGCAAGTCCATTGGCCCGGTGCTTGAAGACTGGTGGCTGGTGCGCGACGCGCAGAACCGCGTGGGCTGGGTTTTGGCTCGCATGGTCGATATCGATGTGCCGCTGGATATCGCCCAGTATGCCGAAGGTCAGCGCTTCGTAGCTTTCTTCGTTCTCGACCAGGTACTGGATTCCGGCAAAGACGGCACTGGAAAAAACGTTCCGCAATATTTATGTGCCATGACGGAACCGCGTGACGGCCTTCCCTACGATTTCGATCAGGTGCGTGTATATACCTGGAACGTGCACCGGCATCGTTACGAAACTGCCTACCGCGAGCACGGCCTCAATGGCGTGCTTCCCGTGACCGTGACTAGCGAGAATTTTGATAAGGAAGGTACATTGCCGGTCTTCATGCTGCGTGTCAAAGACGACGCGGGAAACGTGACCGAACGAAAGTACAAGTTGAATACTCCAATCGTCCGGCGTGTTCTAGCTCCCGGCGAACAGAAAGAAACACCGAAAGCGGCGAATCGCCGTCGGCGCTGATCTCTAGTCCCTTGAGCAACGGCCCTTTGGTTAGCAAGTTCTTCGATTAGCCCTTTATTTTTATCGAAGCTGCTCCAAGAATCTCCCGGCTCTTCGCCTCTTGAACGAATACCGCCACGCGCAGATTTTCGGGATTCCAGTTGGGACTGAATTTGACCAGGGCATCGCCGGAGAATGAAACCGAAACATCGTGGGCCTGTGCAATTCCAATCTTGCGCAACGTTCGCAGCGTGGCAACGTGTTGCAGCACGCGTCCCGCGTTCTCTCCTCGCATCACCGACGAGTGGAGGCCATCTTCGGTCACCGCCAGCCAGATTTCCGCCACATCGCCCGCACTGCTCCCCGCTAGCTTTTCCACCGACACATGGAAGCGTTGCGCGCCGTTTGCATCCGATGAGGCACGGGTAATCCGCACCTCCGTTTTTAGGTTTCCTGCCGCCTTCTTAATCTCCGCTTCCGCTTCTCCGCGATTGTTGCCGACGAACTGGCTGCTGCCATTCACCACGGCTTCCGGCGTGTACGGATCGTTATTGAATACGGCGGCGTAGGATTGCTGCCGCTCTGTCCACTCCGACGACGAATAGGGATCGACCCAGCCATCGTGATTCCAATAATCCACATGCTCTTCGAGAGCGATAATCTCGGCATCTGCGATCGCTTGCTCCTGCACCAATTTCTGTAGCAGCAAATCAGCCGGCGGACAAGAAGAACAACCCTCCGAAGTGAACAATTCAACCACTACTGGACTTCGGGCAGCATTGGCGGCAAAAACGTGTGCCCCTCGAGGGTCACGGAATGCCACGAAGAGTGCAGCAACCATGAGTCCAGCGCCTAAAACTGAGTCAGGAAATACTCGCATCGCTTTCATCTCCGCGCGCCTAATATTGATGCGCGCGGCCGCAGAAAGTTACGCGCTCACGTTCTTACTCTGGTACGTTTCGCAATGAGCGCAGAGGTCTTACCGGCAGTGAAATCCACTAGCAATAAAAGTCGGCGATGCTGGTCACTACTCGCTTCTGCTCTTCTTCGGTGAGCTCGGGAAACATCGGCAAAGCCAGCACTTCATCCGCGGCGCGTTCGGCCTCCGGGAAGTCACCTTTGCGGTGCCCGAGATACACGAAACAAGGTTGAAGATGCAGCGGGATCGGATAATAAATTTCCGTTCCAATCTTGCGTGCATTCAGGAACTCACGCAGTTCGTCTCGCCGGTAGGCACGCACCACGTACTGATGAAAAACGTGGTGCGCCTGCTGGGCCGTTGGTGGAAGTTGAATCGGAGAAGCGTTCTCGCCTCGCAGATTTCCCGCTCCCGAAAGTCCGGCCTGGGCAAACAGCTCATGGTACGTTGCTGCACGCTGTCGTCGCGCATCGTTCCATCCTGCGACATACTTCAATTTCACTCGCAGGATGGCGGCCTGCAACGCGTCAAGGCGGCAGTTCCATCCAAACTCTTCGTGAACATAGCGGCGCGGGCTGCCGTGATTGCGTAATCGACGCATGTGCGCCGCCATTTCCGGATCGCTCGTCGCCACCAGTCCCGCATCGCCGTAGGCGCTAAGATTCTTAGTCGGATAAAAGCTGAACGCCGCCGAGACGCCCATGGATCCTGCGCTTCGGCTCTTTCCCGACTCGCTTACCCAGCGCGCGCCAATCGCTTGCGCGGCATCTTCGATTACAGACAAATGAAATTCTTCTGCGATTTGCTGCAACCGGTCCATGTCGGCGCACTGGCCGTAGAGATGAACCGGCAACACCACGCGCAGCTTGTCATGCGGACTGCTGCGCAGAAATGATTCGACTTTGGTGGGATCGAGATTATAAGTTCCAGGGTCAATATCGGCAAACACCGGCCGCGCGCCAGCCCTCACAATCGCGCTCGCCGAAGCAAAGAAACTGAAAGGCGTGGTCAGCACCTGATCTCCGGGCTGCACGCCAGCCGCAGCCAACGCCAGCCACAAGGCATCCGTGCCGGAGGCGCAACCGACGGCGTCAGCGGTGCCGCAGAAAATCGCGATCTCCCGCTCCAGTTCCTCCACCTCCGCCCCCAGAATGTAGTGTTGCGACGCGCAAACCCTTTCAATCGCAGCCAACACTTCCTCCCGCACCTGCAGATATTGGCGCTGCAAATCCAGCATGGGGACCGGGCCGAAGGCTTCTGCTCCCGGTGACGGCGGGTTGCCAGAGTATGGCTTGGAGGGTTCGGGATGGGACGAAAATTTCGTCACGGAAACGCCGATTGTAGCAGGAAAGCAATCTCCTCCTCGGTGAGGTAAGGGCGACACCAGATGCAACCCGAATCCTTCGGGTTGCTGTGGATACCAAAATTAATAGATTTCTCGGCCCAGCCATTCAGTTTTTGGGGGAAACTTCAGGCCGTGACGAAACAAAACATTGAAAACAATGGACGTATGTGTAGTTCTGTTTTGGAGCGTCAGTTGCACAAGCTACCTGCTCGGGGCGCAGTACACATTTCAATTGTTTGTTTCGCTGTCGCCACGATCAAAAGCCCACGGTCGGGCGGCGGAGAACGTCCGGGTCCTCCCCCAAAATTTAACGCGCTTCAGGAGAAACGCCATGAGACAACTTGCACTGAGCTTTAAGCTCGCAGGTCTGGTTTTTGCACTGTTTGGTCTGCTCGCGATCAGCACCGGTCTGGCCTACGGCCAGGCTATCGACGGCAACGTGGTAGGCACGGTACTCGATTCGCAGGGCGCCGCCGTTGTCGGCGCGCAGGTCAGCGCCGTCAATGTCTCCACCAATGTGGTGGCTACCACCAAGACCAACAGCGCCGGCGAATATCGTTTCGATAATCTTCTGGTCGGAACTTACAAGATTACCGCGAAGATGACCGGCTTTAAGACCATCACCGAGCAAGTTGACGTGGAACTCAACAAGACCGGTACCCGTAACCTGACCCTGACTCCCGGCGCTGCCAGCGAGACCATCGAGGTCTCCGGCACGCCTCCCACCATCGACACCACCACTTCGCAGCTTCAGTCGACCTATGAAGAGAAACAGCTTCAGGACCTGCCCATCGCTTCGACCGGAACTGGCGTATTGAACCTGTCGTTACTGGAAGCTGGCGTAGGCAGCACCGGCGGCTTGGGAGCCGGTTCTGGACCGTCTGTCGGCGGCCAGCGTCCCCGCGAGAATAACTTCACCATTGAAGGCACTGACAACAACGACAAGACCGTCACCGGCCCACTGGTGTATGTGCCGAACGACGCCGTAGCCAACTTCACCGTGATTCAAAACCAGTTCAGCCCGGAGTTTGGACACTCCGCAGGCGGCCAGTTCAACCAAGTTCTCGTGAGCGGAACCAATACCATCCACGGTCGGGTTTATGAGTACTTCCAAAACCGAAATCTAAACGCCATCGACCAAGAGATTGCAAACGTAACTCCTGCTGGTCAGTCGCCGGTCAACCCTCGCTACGATAATAATCGCTTTGGCGGCCAGGTGGGCGGGCCGATCATCAAGAACAAGCTGTTCTACTTCGCCAATTTTGAATACAATCCCGTTGGTCAGGCGGCCGTTCCGAGTTCTCCGGCTTGCGCACCGACTGCGGCAGGGTGGGCGGCGGCCTTGGCCGTCCCGGGCGTGTCGGCTAACAATATCAATGGTTTCGCTGCATTCGCGACTGCTCCAGCCCAGGCTACCTGCGGCGGAGTCACTTCTGTCACCGTCAACGACTATGTAACCACTCCCGGAACTCCCATTCCTCACTCCATTCCGATTGGCATTCTTCCGATCATTGCGCCTAACTACAGCAATACCAAAGCATTGGTCACGTCGATGGATTACGACTTGAGCGCCAAAGATCAGATTCGCGGACGTTACATTTACAACAAGCTAGGTACCATCGACACCGGCGCCGAGCTGCAGACTTTCTTCACTACGCTGGCCATCCCGTACCACTTGGTGACATTGGCTGAGTACCACACCTTCACGCCTAACATCGCGAACGAGTTCCGCGTAGGCTTCAACCGCACCGCCAATGACTACACGGTTCCCGGCGGAGCCTTGGCCAAGTTTGAGAACCTGGACGCTTTTCCGAACTTGACGATCGACGAACTGGGCAGCATCAACGTTGGCCCGGATCCCAATGCTCCGCAGTATGCTGTGCAGAACACTTATCAACTGGAAGACAACGTCTCGTGGATCAAAGGGAAACACAGTTTTAAGTTTGGTATTGATTTGCGCAAGCAGATTGATCCTCAGCTGTTCATTCAGCGCGCCCGCGGCGATTATGAGTACACCACTCTCGATTCGTTCGTGAACGACCAAATTCCTTCGTTTGGTCAGCGGAGCTTCGGATCGGCTGGTTACTCGGGCAACGACAAAATGTACGGCTGGTACGTGAACGATATTTGGAAAATAACCAGCCACATTAGCCTGAACCTCGGACTGCGTTATGAATACCTCACGGTTCCTTACGGCTGGACGCAGCAGAGCCTGAATGCCATCTCCGATGTTCCCGGCCTGATCACGTTCGGCACGCCGCAGGCACCAGGGAAGGACTTCATGCCTCGCATCGGCTTCGCCTATTCCCCGGGCAACAGCGGCAACACCTCGATTCGGGGTGGCTTTAGCATGGGCTACGACGTTCTCTACGACAACATCGGCACCCTGTCACGTCCGCCCCAAATTGGGTCTACCGCGAACTGTCCGGCAAATTGCGTAGCGCCCTTCCTGGCGAACGGTGGAATTAAACCCGAAGCTTCAAGTGGCATTACCATCCTAAGTCAGACGGATGCCCGCTTGAACACCTCTTCTGTTCTGCCCAACAACGTCCAGTATCCGTACGCAGAATCCTGGAACCTCGGTGTGCAGCACGTGTTTGCCTCGAAATACACGGCAGAGGTCCGCTATGTAGGATCTCGTGGCATCCATCTTCCGGTGCAGAACATTCTCGACTCGATTCCCGGAATCGGCACGACTCCGGGCACGTATATTCCCACCTACCTTACCAATCCCGGTCAGGCTGTCCTGAACGCGCTGCCCCTGGCTTGGGCGGCCCAATCAGGTGGGGCGAATGGAGTCGGAGATGTGCCAGGAACTCTGGCCTACAATTACTACGATGTCGGCACGTATTTCTCTCCCGCGTATGCGAATGCTGGGTTCGGCAGTTTCATCACCGAATTTGCGCCATGGGGTGCTTCCACCTATCACGGCTTGCAAACTCAATTGCAGCGCCGTTTGTCGAACGGTTTGACGTTCCAGGCAGCTTGGACCTGGAGTCATCTGATTGACAACAGCACTGCCGATTTCCACTCCACTGATATTTCCCCGCGCCGGCCTCAGGACTTCCAAGACCTGCCGGCGGAGCGTGCAAATTCAATTCTTGACCACGCTCATCGCATCACGATGGCCGTGATCTACGATGCTCCGTGGTTTGCGCATGACAACAGCTGGATCAAGAGAAACCTGCTGGGCAACTATGAGTTTGCTCCCATCTACACTTGGGAGTCGGGTCAGTGGGGAACCGTGCAAAGCGCAGATGACGCGAACCTGAACGCCGATGCGGCGCCGGATCGGGCCGTTTACAACCCTGCTGGGCAGAAGGGTGTGGGCAGCGATATCGTCCCGTTGTGCCAGATCGCCGCCTGCGGAACCGCTGGGTCGGGAAATATAGTCGCTTATCAGGCGGTCAATCCGAACGCTCAGTACATCATCGCGGGCATGGGAGCGCTAGCTACATCGTCCCGAAATACTCTGGAGACGCCTCCCATCAATAACTTCGATATAACCGCTGCCAAACACTTCCGGTTTGGCGAGCGTTACGGTATCGATTTCATGGCCCAGGCCTTCAACCTGTTCAATCACCCACAATTTGTCACAGGAAAAATCAACGACGTCGAGAGCGACGGAGTGACCGGTGCAGCCAGGAACTTCTTCATTCCGAACAGCGGCGTCTTCAACAATCCCTCGCAGAACTTTAGCAGCAACCCGCGAACCATGCAGTTGGCCCTGAAGTTCATCTTCTAAGCGAAGAAATAGGGTTATTCCTCGTAATGCTTCAGGAGGCTCTTTCGAGCCTCCTGTTTTTTTGGTACGTTAAATTTTTTTAAAAACTTATTTCCCGAACATCGGATAGTGACTTGCCGCCCCCATAAAGAACAGCAACGGGATCGACAGGTAAGCGTTGGCGCGGGAGCATAGAAAAGCCTGCCGGGCCATATATTTCGCTTTGTCGGGCATAGGCGTGCCGTTCGTTGCGTTGTCTCGCGTCCATTGAATCAGCCGTTTCTGGATGCGCCAGATCACTCCCCAGACGTTGAGCATCATCACCCAGCCAATGCCGCCGCCAATGCCGATCGCGAGCAGGCGATTACTTTCCCATCCGTGGCTGTTCAAGCTAAGGAAAAGCCACGCTGCGGCCACAACTACCACCGCGTAGATCACTCCGATAAATGCACCGTTGTCAAAAATCCCTTTGCCTGGAATCAGGCACGCATACAGAATTCCCCAGACAATCGTCCAGATCAAAAAGAAACTACCCATGGCTGGGCCGCTGTTGGCGTGGATGCCTTGTGCCATCGCGTTTTGCGCATCGGCCACGACAATATTTCCCCAATAAGCAAGGCCGGCCAGCACCGTTACCACTGCGGACACGCGGAACCACCACAGCGCGCGCGTCATCAGCGGCGGCATCACTTTACCCTTGGTCGCGGGATCCAGCTCTTTCATCAACGGGACGTTCACCAGATTGAAAAAGTACAGCAGTCCAATCCAGGTAATGCCCGCGAGGAAATGAATCCAGCGGAGCAGCATCTCGACGTTGGTTTTGACATCAGAAGGAAGATTGATCTGCGGTCCAAAATGAAAAGTGAAGAAAGTTGCCAGAGCAGCGCTTGCCATGATGCCTCCTAAAATTTTCAAGGTGTTCCACGAGCCCGAATGCCCACGCCGGGGATTGTACACAACCCCACTCGACTTCGGGCTCTTCGCCCGGACGCAATACGAAAACGTTGGCCACATGAGTACAAAAACTAAGTTCGCAAAGTTCTCGGTTGAAAAGCTTTCAGGGACGCCGTATGGTACTCGCAGCTACCTGCCGGGTGCGCGGCCTTGAAGACCGGGCTGTGACGGAGGCAGGGTTTCTCCCCCCGTGTTCCTTGTGCGGAAGGTCGCGAGGAAAACGCTGTCGTTTTGGTTGTCCCGAGGCAATTGCCGAAGGCACAAGTGGATTAGCGCAGTTCAAAGAACCCAAGGAGATCGGCTATGGAGAGCAGCAAGCCGGCACAGAACATTCAGGATTCCTTCCTCAACACGGCCCGTAAGGAAAGATTGAGCATCACAATTTATTTGCTCAGTGGCGTGAAGTTGACGGGCCGGATTCGCTCTTTCGACAAGTACTCGGTGGTGCTGGAGGCCAACGGGCAGGAGCAATTGATTTTCAAACACGCCATCTCAACCGTAGTGATGGGGCGGACGATGCCGCATAGCGTGCACCCTGTGCATTCCGACGCGAAGACCGCGTCGACGAGCGGTACGACGGCGCAGGCCGCCAGCGCTTCGGGCACTGAAGGGTAAGGCGTCCAGTTATTGCGCAGTTCTCATCCCAAGAAGACTCGCGATCGTGCGTCCCTAGCCCGACGTGTACCTCTGGGGGCACAGCCGCCCGCCGCTACGGATTTGAGGGAGCGTGCTTTCTTAGTCGGGCTAGACGTGCGCACCCGCGGGCGCGGCGGCGCAAAAGTGACCGCTCAGGCGCAAGCTGCGCGCGATGCGGCTTCCTCCGCCGTGCCTGATGAAAAAGTTAGCGTGCCGGCGCACGCCTCTGCCAAGTCCGCCAGCAATAAGCCGAGCATTCCAGAATTCGACGCGGATGAATCACTAGCCGAACTGCGCACCCTGGCCGGAAGCGCGGGGGCCAATGTTGTCGGCGAAATTCTGCAGCGCCGCGACCGGCCCGACCCCGCGACATTGATTGGCACGGGCAAACTGGAAGAGATCGCAGGCGCGGCCGCATCGGTAAATGCGGACCTCCTCCTCTTCGATCACGATCTCACCGCTTCCCAGCAGCGCAACATTGAAAAAATCGTCCAGCGCCGGGTAATTGACCGCACTCAACTCATCCTCGACATCTTTGCCCGGCACGCCCGCACCCGCGAAGGTCAACTGCAAGTAGAGTTGGCGCAACTGCAGTACATGCTGCCGCGCTTGGCGGGACGAGGCATCGAGATGTCGCAACTTGGCGGCGGCATCGGCACCCGCGGACCGGGTGAAACTCAACTGGAAACTGACCGCCGAAAAATTTACCGCCGCGTCCGCCACGTGGAACAGCAAATCGAAAATGTGCGCCGCATCCGGGCTCAGCAGCGTCAGCGGCGGGAATCCGCACCCGTCGCATTGGTGGCTCTGGTGGGATACACAAATGCCGGCAAGTCGACATTATTCAACGCCCTCACGCGTGCCGCTGTCCTGGCCTCACCGCGCATGTTCGCCACGCTCGACCCCACAATCCGCGCCGTCGTTTTGCCCTCAAAACGCAAGGTGCTGCTTTCTGACACCGTGGGATTCATTCGCAATCTGCCGCACACGCTGGTCTCCGCCTTTCGCGCCACGCTCGAGGAGGTGCAGCGCGCATCGCTGATTCTGCATGTGTCCGACGCCAGCAGCCGACTTTCCACCGAGCAGGACGCGCAGGTAGAAATCGTCCTGAAAGAGCTGGAAGTAGAACAGAAGCCGCGCCTGCACGTGATGAATAAAGTCGATCTGCTGGATATCGAAGTCGCAGAAAATCTGCACGACGATCCGAAAACGGTTTACGTTTCAGCCGCCGAGGGCAGAGGACTGGATCGCCTGCTGGCCCGTATCGACGAACTGATCGACGAAGACCCAATCAGCCGCGTGCGACTGCGCGTCCCGCAGACAGAAGGGCGAACGCTGGCTATGCTGGAAGCAAAGGCGAGAATTTATTCGCGGACTTATAAAGATGGCGCCGTCGAACTGGATATTGGAGCATCGGCCTCGGTAGTGCGGCGAGTACGTGAGTTCGTTGTGGACAGCGTGTGAGCTAAGAATCCCCTTGACAAGCTAATAATTGCTACTATATTATATATACCTAACGGTAGTCTATATTAAAATTAGAGGTTGAGATGAAGAAGATTAATATTGAGCAGGTTGAATCGAGTATTGCAGAGGAATTGGACAAGCCCCTGAAGGCTGCCCTGAAGCGTCATGGCTATCCGATTCACGAAAGTCTCCGCCTTCGTCTTTCCCTTCTAAACTCCGACGGCCGCAAAAAGCGCAGCAATGCGGTGGCGCATGCCTGGTTTCCTGAAAAGTCTGAACCCGCGCAGTTTTGGCTTGAGCCTTCTACGGCCATACAAGTGGCTCCTGTCGCCGATGTTGTCCGCGAAGCGGAACCTGCCGTACCCGCCTCCGATGTCGCGGTGGTTGCAGCACCGCACGGCATTGGTGGGGCGAGCATTGCTGTGCATCCGGCGGAAGCGGAGTTACTGAGAGCCTTGGATCGTGCGGAATCCACTCCCGGGTGGAGCTTTGTTTCGCTGAAGAAATTTCGTGACGAGATTCTTCCGTCAGCCGACGTCCCGTCGATTCGCTCCGATGTCGAGCGTCAGAGCGTGATCGCTTCGGCGATTGAGAAGCGACTTGTCTTGACGGGAAAGGTTCAAAATCCGAAATCCCCACAGTTTCCGGTTACGAGTATCCGGCTGAATCGCTTGATGCCTGAGGTGCAGAGAGTTCTAGGGCTCCCGAGGAAGAACCTGGATTTTCATCCCATCCATATTAAAGGGGAGCCCTTGTCTGCCATCATCCTCCGCGAAAGGCGATAAGAATTGGCGCTCTACTATCTGGAGACCAGTGCTCTCGTTAAGCTTTATGTATATGAACTCGGCACAGAGCGTTTAGTCAGTCTTGCCGCCAGCGATGCCGGAAATAGATTTGCGATTCTCTCGCTCGCGCAGGTTGAGTTTAGGGCTGCGATTCGACGACAGCAGCGCGGCGGAGCAGTATCTGGTAACGAAGCCAGCTTATTAATTGAGTCCTTTCGCCAACATGCGGAAGCTAGATTTGTAGTACAGCCTTTTACGGACTCTGTCTTAGACGTGGCGTTAGCGCTCATCGATGCCTACCCACTAAAAGGCTTCGATGCGGTGCAACTGGCAGGATATTTGATGCTGCGATCGATCTCGGGCGATGATGAACCAGTCTTTGTTTGCGCTGACAAGACTTTGTTGTCAGCGGCGCGAAATGAAGGCTGTCCTGTCATGAATCCCTGCTCAACCTGAGGCGAGAGCACCAAATTTAAATGGGCCGGCAACCAAGAAGCGGTGACATTCCTTGGCTATCGGCCCATTCGATCCTGAATTGGATCGGAGGTGATACTTATATGCTATTCCTCCTGATTGGGAAGTCAAGGGCTAGTTGCAAGTTTTTGCAAGCGGCGAATCAGCAGCCAATGATGAATTTCCCTCCATTTTCGCTCTCTTCTGCGAACTCTCAAATTGCCGGAGTTTCCGCCTGTCAGCATTGACATAAACTCCTTCGCACGTTAGACTTAACAGTTTTCAGAGCCCTCATTTTCCTGTATAGCCGCTAGTCATGGATCAAACACTACGACAATTAGGCGAATTACTGCTCGGATCGGTGCCGACTGTAATCCTGATGGGATTGCTTTACGTGCTCTATACAACGATCGTGCATAAGCCCCTGGGGCGTGTGCTCGGCGAGCGGCGTAGCAAAACCGAGGGAGCGGTAGAAAAAGCAAAGGCTGACATTGCCGCAGCCGAGGCGCGGACATCCGAATACGAACTGCGGTTGCGGGAGGCGCGCGCCACACTCTTCCTCGCGCAAGAGGCGCGGCGAAAGGCCGCGCTGGATGCGCGTACTGCTGCAATGCATGAAGCTCGCGCCCGGGCCCAGGCTCAGGTTCAGGCGGCCAAGGCTGACATCGAGAAAGATCGCGAAGCCGCGCAGGCCGGTCTACAGGCCCAGGTACAGAGCTTGGCGTTGGAGATCATTCAGCGTGTCCTGCAGCCGGCCGGAGCAAGCCGTTGATAAAGTTGCGAATGACTTACACAAAAAAAATCGCTCGCGGAATTATGCTGACTCTACTCGCGGCGAGCTTGGTATGTCCCGCGAAATGGGCAGGTGCGCAAGATCAGCCTGCCTCGCCCGCGAACCGCAGGCAGTCGGATGACTCCGCTCACCAACCTGGCTTCGCGCAGCAACTGACGCGAGAAACCAGGGAGGCGGCGGGCGAAGATAAAGAAGAAAAAGACAAGGCCTCGTTCAGGCAGTCAGCCTCGGTGCGATTCATAGCGGATAAGTTGGGCATCAGCACGGAGACTGCGTCATTTTTGTCCTTCCTGTTTAACTTCGCGGTAATCGCTGGAATATTAATCTGGGCAACACGCAAGCACTTGCCCGGCGCCTTCCGCGCCCGCACCGCCGCGATCCAAAGAGCGATGCAGGAGGCGCAAAAGGCCAGTGAGGAAGCGCGGCGAAAGCTGGCGGAGATCGACTCTCGGCTGATGCGGCTGGATGGCGAAATTGGCATGATGCGCAACGCCGCGGAAAAAGAAGCGGCTGCTGAGGAAGCACGCATCCGCGCCGCGGCTGAAGAAGATGCGCGTAAGATTCTGGAGTCGGCGCAGCAGGAAATCGCAGCCGCGGTAAAAGCGGCGCGGCGCGGACTCACGGCTTACGCCGCCGAGCTGGCCGTCGGCCTGGCGCAGAAGCAGATTCGCGTGGACGCCTCCACCGATCAAGCCCTGCTGCGCAGTTTTGCCGGACAGTTGGGTGCATCCGAAAGCTCAGCGGAGAAACAGGAGAGGGGCACGCAATAGGGAAATGGCTTCCGTGGCCAGCACATACGCACGCGCCTTCGCGGATGTAATTCTCAAGGCGCATCTCGACGTGGAGCGCGCCGTGGCCGAGCTGCGCTCTGTTGCCACCCTGTTGAACGAGAGCTCGGATTTGCGCCAGGTTTGGGAGAATCCCGCGATTCCCGTCGAGCAGAAGCGGCGTGTGCTCGACGTGATTGCGCAGCGCGAAGGAATTTCAAAGCAAGTGCGAAACCTTGTTGCAATCCTGATCGATCATCGGCGAACGCATTTTCTGAATGCGGTCATCCGGCAACTGGAGAAAGAACTCGACGCTCGCATGGGTTTCGCGGAAGCCGAGATTACCAGTACCCGCGAGCTCGATGAGACAGAGAAACGCGAGTTTGAGCAGCAGGTAGCAAAGGTGACCGGCAAGAAAATCCGCGCGCATTACAGCCGCGATGCTTCACTGCTGGGTGGCGCGGTGGTTCGCGTCGGCAGCACGGTTTACGACGGTTCGGTAAAAGGGCAATTGGAAAGAATGAAGGAAGCTATTAGCTCCTAAGTTTTTGAGCTAGCAACTGGTGTTCAAGAGCTGATCCTATGGCACAGATCAAGGCAGACGAAATATCCAAGCTGATCCGCGAGCAGATCGAGAACTACGAATCCAAGATCTCCGTGGACGAAACCGGCACCATCATTACCCTCGGGGACGGCATCGCGCGAGTCTATGGACTCGACAAAGTCATGGCCGGCGAACTTCTTTCCTTCCCGCACGGCGTCGCCGGCATCGCTATGAACCTGGAAGAAGACCAGGTAGGGGTCGTGATCCTTGGCGAATACACTGAACTCAAGGAAGGCGACGAAGTGAAGCGTACCGGGCGCATCATGAGCGTTCCGGTAGGCGACGCCATGATTGGCCGCGTGGTCGACTCGCTTGGCCGGCCCATTGACGACAAGGGTCCTATTGCCACCGACCAGTTCATCGCTCTCGAGCGCCTGGCGCCCGGCGTCATCGATCGCCAGCCCGTGCGCGAGCCCATGGCCACTGGACTCAAAGCCATTGACAGCATGATTCCGATCGGCCGTGGCCAGCGCGAATTAATCATCGGCGATCGCCAGACCGGCAAGACCGCCGTCGCGCTCGACACCATCATCAACAGCAAGGGCAATAACCTGATTTGTATTTATAACGCGATTGGCCAGAAGCGCTCGTCGATCGCGCAGGTCGTGAAAATTCTAGAAGACTACGGCGCGATGGAATACACCATCGTGGTGGCTGCGTCGGCGTCGGAACCCGCTCCCATGCAATACATTTCGCCGTACGCGGCAACTGCAATCGGCGAATACTTCCGCGACTCCAAGCGGCACGCGCTGGTCATCTACGACGATCTCTCGAAACACGCAGCGTCGTATCGCGAAATTTCATTGTTGCTGCGGCGTCCGCCCGGCCGCGAAGCCTATCCCGGTGACGTCTTCTATCTTCACTCGCGATTGCTCGAACGCTCGGCTAAGTTGAGCGACAAGAATGGCGCCGGATCGCTCACCGCTCTACCCATCATCGAAACCCAGGCCGGCGACGTTTCCGCATACATTCCAACCAACGTGATTTCGATTACGGATGGCCAGATCTATTTGGAGACGGATCTGTTCAACCAGGGCGTGCGTCCCGCCGTGAACGTGGGACTGTCGGTAAGCCGCGTGGGTGGCAGCGCGCAGATCAAAGCCATGAGGCAGGTTGCCGGAACGCTTAAGCTGGAACTTGCCCAGTACCGCGAACTGGCGGCCTTTTCGCAGTTCGGCAGCGATCTTGACAAAGCCACGCAGGCGCAACTCAATCGTGGCCAGCGCCTGGTCGAAATTCTAAAGCAAAATCAATTTTCGCCGCTCCCATTTTCGAAACAGATTCTGATTATCTTCGCGGGCACCGGAGGGTTCCTCGACGACCTGCCGGTAAATCAGGTCCGCGATTTTGAAAAGACGCTTTACGAGTACGTGGACGCAACCAACGCTGGCCTGTTGCGCGCAATCATGGAGAAAAAGGTTCTCGATGACAGCCTGAAAGCGCAACTGGCAGACGTAATCAAACAGGCGAAGCAGCAGTTCGTATCGTCGCATGAAGCAGTGGCGAAGTGAATTCTTAGCTAGAAGCTAGTAGCTAATAGCTAGCAGCTGATCAATGGCAAACATTCTCGACATCCGGCGCCGTATCCGCAGCGTGGTGAACACGCGGCAGATCACCAAGGCCATGAAAGTGGTTTCGGCGGCAAAGCTGCGCCGGGCGCAAGAGCGCACTCTGGCGGCCCGTCCCTATGCCCAGATGTTGACCAATGTCTTGAAATCGCTGGTTGCCCGGGCTGAGATCTACGATCCGGAAACTGGCGAGCCCAAGCATCCTTTGCTGGCGCAGCGTGCGGAAAAAAATATTCTGCTGATTGTTGTGACTGGCGACAAAGGATTGGCCGGCGCCTTCAGCGCCAATATCACCAAGGCCGCCAGCCGTTTCATCGAGTCGAAAGCGGGAAAGAATATTGACATTGAGGCAATCGGACGCAAGGGCCGCGACTTTTTGCGCAGACGCTATCCCGCAGCTCCGGTGCAGACCCACAGCCTCGCTGATGACGAGGAATCGACCGAAGCTCGCGCAGCCGCTGGCGAGCGAGCCGGCCCGATCCAGATTACCGGCGAGCATGTCGGCGTTCTCGGCAAACTCGATTTTTCGCAAGCGCGGACTTTGGCCGAGAGTGTGATGGAGCGTTATGAGCGGGAGGAGATCGATTCGGTTTATCTGGTGTTCAACGAATTCAAATCGGTAATCGCGCAACGGCTTATCGTCGAACAGATTCTTCCCATCGAGCAGGTGGGCGAACAGGTTGTGCGCCTGGCTGAGGAGATGACGGAAGAAGAGAAGAAAAAGGCCAAGGAGGCCGCGATCAGCGCCGGTGTTGGCCTGCGTGGGGAAAGTCCTGCCGACAAAGTTGCGGAGAAGTTTGGCACCGCCGATGTGGATTACATCTACGAGCAGCCACCAGAAGAATTGTTCCGAGCGTTGCTGCCGAAATACGTCAGCATCCAGATTTTCCGCGCGCTCCTGGAATCAGTGGCGGCGGAGCACGCCGCGCGCATGACGGCCATGGATTCCGCCACCAGCAACGCCACCGACATGATCGACTCGCTCACTCTGGCGATGAACCGCGCACGGCAGGCAAAGATCACAAAAGAGATCATCGAAATTGTCAGCGGCGCGGCGGCAATGTGAGGAGAAGCAATTAGCGTTTAGCAATTAGCATTTAACAACCCGAATTCATCGGGACCGAGCGAGGTTGCAATTGCTAATTGCCAGCTGCTAACTGCTGTTTTGCAGCGAGCTAAAATATATGCCAGAAAATATCGGACATGTAATCCAAATTGCGGGCCCAGCCGTGGACGTGCAGTTTCACGAGGGCCACCTTCCGCCCATTTACGAAGCTGTTCGCGTAGTCAGCGACGGCTTCACCGTGCCCAATCCCGTCAACGTGATTCTCGAAGTCCAACAACACCTGGGCGAAGGACGCGTGCGTTGCATCGCGATGGAAGCCACCGAAGGTATGGTGCGCGGCATGAAGGCCATCGATACCGGCGGACCGATCTCCGTTCCCGTCGGCCGCGGCACGCTGGGACGCGTGATGAATGTAATCGGCGAGCCCGTCGATCAGTTGGGCCCGATCGAGTACAAGGAGCGAATGCCGATTCATCGCCTGGCGCCAGCGTTCGACGAGCAAGCCACCACCGCGGAAATGTTTGAGACCGGCGTGAAGGTCATCGATCTGATTCAGCCGTTTTTGAAAGGCGGCAAGATCGGTTTGTTTGGCGGTGCAGGCGTGGGCAAAACCGTCGTCATCATGGAGCTGATCAACAACGTTGCCAAGCAGCACGGCGGATACTCCGTGTTTGCCGGCGTAGGCGAGCGTACCCGCGAAGGCAACGACCTCTGGCTGGAGATGACAGAGTCCGGCGTGATCAAGCCCGGTGATCCCGCACACTCGAAAGCCGCGCTGATTTATGGCCAGATGACCGAGCCGCCTGGCGCGCGTCTGCGAGTGGCGCTTACCGGACTCACCGTCGCGGAATATTTCCGCGATGCCGAAGGCGCTGACACTCTATTATTCATCGATAACATTTTCCGTTTCACCCAGGCCGGATCGGAAGTTTCGGCGCTGCTCGGCCGCATGCCCAGCGCGGTGGGTTACCAACCGAACCTGGCTACGGAAATGGGCGAACTGCAGGAGCGTATTACCTCGACCAAGAAAGGCTCGGTCACTTCGGTGCAGGCGATCTATGTTCCTGCCGACGACTTGACCGATCCCGCGCCCGCCACAACCTTCGCTCACCTCGACGCCACTACTGTGCTTTCCCGCGCGTTAACCGAGATTGGAATTTATCCCGCGGTCGATCCGCTGGCATCGACCTCGCGCATTCTGGATGCGCGCATCGTTGGCCAGGAGCATTACGACGTCGCGCAACGCGTGAAAAAGACCCTGCAAACCTATAAAGATCTGCAGGACATCATCGCGATTCTCGGTATCGACGAACTCAGCGAAGATCAAAAACTCACCGTGGCGCGCGCGCGAAAGATTCAGCGTTTCCTGTCGCAGCCATTCCACGTGGCCGAACAGTTCACTGGCGCGGCGGGACGCTACGTCAAGATTGCCGACACGGTGAAGGGCTTCAAGGCGATTGTCGAAGGCAAGTACGACGACATTCCCGAGCAGGCATTTTATATGAAAGGACCGATCGAAGAAGTGCTGGAAGCCGCCGAGAAGATGAAAGCAGCAGCGTAAATTACGGCCTCCGGAACACTCAAGCCGGAAGCCCGAAGCCGTTCTTATGTCAGATACTTTCCAACTCGAGATCGTGACGCCGGAAAAGAAAGTGGTCGACACCGCGGCGACCGAAGTTCAGATTCCCGGCAAGAATGGCTATCTCGGCGTATTGCCGGGTCATGCTCCGCTGATCACCGAACTTGCCGTCGGTGAAATCACTTACCGCGCCGGTGGTGAAGAGCAAAAGCTGGCCATGGCTTGGGGATTCGCGGAGGTGCTGCCCGACAAAGTAACGATACTTGCTGAAAGCGCCGAGCGTCCTTCCGACATCGATGTGGAACGCGCACGCAAGGCCAAAGAGCGTGCCGAGCAACGGCTGACCAGTGGCGACACAAACGTTGACGTGGAGCGCTCGCTGAATGCTCTGCAAAAAGCCGAGACACGGCTCGAAGTGGCTGGCAAAACCTAATAGAATTATGATTCGCACTCGGAGACGAAATGCGGCTTTCTCCAACTCTCCTCTTTTCTCTTTCGTTCTTTTTTGCCGCTTTCTGCGCCGCACAAACAAATAAGTCCTCTTCGCCCGCGTCTCCTCCGGCTCCGCTAGTTTCTCCCGACGTGCACACAGATGGGAGTGTGACTTTCCGCTTCCCCGCGCCCAATGCGAAAGTAGTCGAGCTCGAGCTCGAAGGCGCGGAGCCGCAAGCGATGCTTAAGGACGATCAAGGCGTCTGGAGCCTGACCACAGCTCCGCTCGCGCCCGATTATTACAGCTATTCCTTCGTGGCTGACGGCGTCCGTCTGATCGATCCGTCAAACCCGTTGATTACCCCGAATCTGCTCTCCACTGCAAGCGCCGTTCACGTTCCCGGGCCGCCATCGCTTCCCTGGGAAGTGAATGACATTCCGCACGGGGAGATCCATCACCACTTCTACAAGTCTTCGGTAGCTAACGACGAGCGCGACTATTATGTTTACACTCCGCCGGGTTACGATGCCGCGCGCAAACGTAAGTATCCCGTTCTCTATCTTCTCCACGGATACAGTGATGACGCCAGTGCATGGACCGCCGTCGGCCGCGCTAATGTGATTTTCGACAATCTGATCGCGCAGAATAAAGCGAAGCCGATGATCCTGGTAATGCCCCTAGGCTACGGCACTATGGATTTTGTTCGTCTAGCGTGGAGCGCATGGAACCACCCGGAATTGCGCGATACCAACTTCAAGAAATTCACTGACGCCCTGCTCACCGAAGTTATGCCGCAGGTCGAGAGCGAATACCGAATCGAACAAGAATCGCAACGCACGTGCAATTGCGGGACTCTCCATGGGCGGCTCGGAGTCTCTGCTCACGGGCCTAAATCATCTCGACAAGTTTTCCTGGATCGGCGCGTTCAGCTCCGGCGGCATCCCCGACAATTTTGAAAAAGATTTTCCCGCGCTCGACGCGAAAGCTAATGCTCAGATTAAACTCTTGTGGATCGCGTGCGGAACCGACGATCATCTGATCACCATCAACCGCAATCTGCGCGAATGGTTGCGGACCAAAGGCGTAACTCATACCGACATTGAAACCCCCGGGATGCACACCTGGATGGTGTGGCGAAGGAATCTCGCGGAGTTTGCGCCGTTGTTATTCCGGTGAAACAGAATCGTGGCGCGCTCGGTAGCTACGGTACATTCACCGACTCCCTATCCTCCGAAGCCACCCGTTTCACCGCGGCTGTCCGCTCCAATTTATCCCAGGCAAATCTCCGCCCTTCGAGCGCACGCTTCAGCGTTTTGAAAAGCACTATCGAAAATAACTGACGGTAAGCAAAGCGCTGCAACCACACCTGACTCAACAGCCACACGTCTTCTTTATCATCCGGCCTTCTTCGCTCCAGAGCGAACGCAAGCGCGGACGCCAGGAAGTCAATCACCAGGAATGCGAAGAAGAACGCGACCAGTTTGTGAAAGCTGGCCGGGTCCGTGGAATCAGGATGAAAGTATTTCTGGATGAAATACCAAAGTGCCCCGAAGGCGAACATGATATCGATAAGTGGCGATACCAACGGCAACAGAATCTGGAAAATCACAATGTTGGGCAGTGCCACAAAACCCAGAGCCCCTTTACGGGCAAATACTCCGCTGTGCTTGTATACAGCTTGGAGAATCCCGAACGACCAGCGAAACCGCTGTCGCATCAAGCCGTTCGCGTTAGTAGGCGCCTCAGTGTAGGCCAATGCCATGTCTTCATATTCCACGCGGTAACCCCGTCGCAATAGAGCCATGGTGAGATCGGCGTCTTCGGCGACGGTATCGATCTGATAGCCACCGGCCTCGCGAACTGCCGAAACTCGCCACGCTCCAATCGCTCCCGGCACCACGCTTACCGCGCCGAGCACATCCAAAGCGCGGCGCTCGAAATTCTGGCTCGTGATGTATTCGAGAGCCTGCCAACGCGTCCACAAATTTACCCGGTTCCCAACTTTTGCGTTGCCCGCGATAGCGCCGACGTTGGGATTGATAAAATGCGGCACCAGGCGCGAAATGGCATCACTCGCGATGATGGTATCGGCATCGATCCCCACAAACAGTTCGGCATCTTGAATATGTTCGATGCCAAAGTTGAGAGCCTCAGCTTTGCCGGCGTTCGGCTTGGTCAGAATGAGAACCCTTCCCGCGTCTTCTTCTGCGAAGAAGGCGCTGCGCGCCGCTTCAAGCGTGCGGTCCTTGGAACCATCGTCGATCACGATCACGCGTAGGTTGCGGTAATCGGAGTTGAGCGCGGCGCGAATCGTCCGCACAATAACTTTTTCTTCGTTATAGGCTGGTATGAGAACAGCCACTTTCGGTTTATAAGACGCGACTTCCGCCGGCTTGCCGAAAATCTTTTCACGCAGCCGGTCATAGATGGCAGCGGTGCCAATGAAAAGCAGCCGGCCGGTCATGAGCAGGTCACCGACAAAAAATATCCACGTGATTAAAACGATGCCGGCCTCGAACAGCCAGAAGCCCAGCCCATCCAGGCGCGCAGCCCATCTTTGTCCCGTGCTCAAGGGCGCCATTACATCGGCCCGCGTCTTGCCAAACAACTGAAACACCGGCACCACCGAATATCCCCGCGCCCGAATGCCATCAATGATCATGGGCAGGGCACGAACCGTTTCCGCACGATTCCCCCCGCCATCATGCAACAGCACGATGTTGCCGCAGCGCAGATCGCCAGCGGCGCAGGGTGGCAAGTGCGAAAGTACGTAAGAAGAGATTTCCTCTGCCGTGTGCCGCCGCGGCTTGTCATTCCAATCGTTGGGATCGATCCGGTTGCCCACCGTGATGTATCCCATGTCTTGTGCGAACTCGAGCGGCTTTACCTGATCGGCAGTGTCGGGCTCTTCGTCAATCGCATATGGCGGCCGCAGCAACGTGGCTCGAATTCCCATCAGGCTGGCAAAGAGCCGCTCGGTGAGGTTCAACTCCACCTTCATGTAGCCAGAAGAAATGTTGCTTACGTCCGGATGTGTAAACGTGTGATTACCGATGGTGTGGCCTTCGTTGTAAATGCGTTTGGCCAGACTCGGGAACTTATCGGTCTGAATGCCGATTAGAAAAAATGTGGCGGTAGCGTGCTCGCGCTTCAGAATATCGAGAATCTTAGGCGTCCAGGTGGGATCGGGGCCATCGTCAAATGTAATTGCAACTTGATTCGGACTGTAGCCGTAGCGCCCTACACGAAAGGGTTCGGGCAGGTTCTGAAAATTCTCATCGGTAATCAGCTTTGTCTTCGGATCAATGGTGAGGTCGCGGATGCCGTGAGTTGGAAGTTCCTCAATGCGAAGAATTTCCCCCTGCCCTTCCATATCCACATCCTGGCCGGGAGGGACATCTTTTACTTTGTCAGCAGCACCGGCATCGCCAGGGATGTCCCAAATGCGCCATAGGGATCGGTCCTCACCGCCAAGCCGCCACAAAGCGAAGGTCTGTATGCCCAGGGTCTGCGCGGCCCGCATGTGATTGAGCGCTGTTACCGCATCCAGAAACCACACATCATGGCGAAGACTGCGCTCATCGAGATAACTGAAGTGCGGATTCAGAGCGTCGTCATCGAAGGTCACGTCCTCATCGGAATCGCGCGCGGCCAGCCAGGCCTCCTGCACGCTGACGGAACTGTCATGCACACCTGGCGGAAGCTTCCCTTTCTTCGGCTTGAGCACCCAGTCATAGCCGTAGTTGGCAATGGCGCAGATCAGTTTTTCCCGAGGAACTACTTTTTCAACAAACTTGAGATTGTCGACGAACCAGTCTTGCGAAGCCACCGGCCCCGATGCTGCCCCCGGGTAATGCTCGTCGTAATTCATTACGATCACGCCATCCGCGGGCGCGGAGATAGCCGCATAATTGAACTCCTCATTGTGCGCCGGCACGCTTACATACAGCTTCATGCCTCGCGCATGCAGGTCCGACGAGAGTTCATTCAACAGCGCGACATAACCTTTCTGCCCGGAGGCGGGGAACGCTTCGAAATCGACCATCAAGCCTCGAAAGTGGTCCGAAGAAAGAAATATGCTTACCTCTTTTCGAAATTCCGCCCGCGCGTCCGGATCGTTGAGAAACCCGGTTATATCTGCCGCCCAATCGGTCCCGTTGAAATTATTCACCATGGGGAAGACTTCCATGCTCGGGTCTTCGGCCTTCAGGAAGGGCATCACGCGGTCATCCACCGAGCGCGCACGATTGTTTTGCACGACATCGAAGAACTTATTGGTCTGGTCGTCCACTCCCTGCAGGTGGCCGTCAGGCGTGAGCACGTGGAGCCAGTCGGGATACAGCATGTCTATCTGGCGAGCGAAATCGCGAAGCGAAGAAAAACTGGCCGCATCCCACGGCACATAAAACGCCGCCCGAATTCCCTCTTCCTGGTTTAGTTTCACCTCAGAGGCAGGCAACTTCGATTTACGGTGGGAGCGGTTGGCCAGCTTTTTCAGGCGATCGCGCGCCTTGTCTCGCTCATTTTCTTTCAATGCCCTAAAGGCACGCTTCTGCGGGGAAAACAGCAGTTCCGGCAAGCGTTCGTCCCGCAACGCACTGTATACAAAGAAAATAATCAGTGCGGAGAGCGCGGCGACAACAATGTCGACCAGGCGTCTCAGGCGCTTCCAGCGAGCGCGTTGCGGATCATAAAAGACGGGTTCAGCCATGGATGGTCAATCGCTTATCGTATGCCGCAGACGGCAAGTGGTCAATTCTTGAGGAAACAGAAGACGAGGCACGCCCAGCTCTGCTTACCAGATGAGATGCACCCACCGCGAGCCAAGTTGACTGGCAACGCGCTATATTCTCAGCGTGCTGAAACTGCTGCGCAAAGATGTTCGCTTCTTTCTTGCCGCGACGCTGGCTGCTGTCGCGCTGCGCCTCGTTTTTCTGCTGCACTTTCCCGGAGTCGTCGACGATTCCCGTCTCTACGCCGATATCGCCATGAACTGGCTGCAATATGGCATCTACGGCATCACCAACTCCGGCCATGTTATGCCCACACTCTCCCGCTTGCCGGGATATCCTGCGTTTCTCGCAGCTGTTTTCTACGTCTTCGGTTGGAGTAATTTTCGCGCGGTTTTGCTGATTCAGCTCCTGTTCGATCTGGGTACATGCTGGTTGATTGCCGATATTGCGCGCCGCATCTTCTCGGCCCGGGCTGCCAAAGCGGCTTTCATGCTCGCTGCTCTCTGCCCCTTCCTCGCGAATTATTCGGCCGCCGTTCTCACCGAGACTCTGGAAATTTTCTTCACAACCCTCGCGCTGGATTTCGCCATTCTCGGAATGGCCAGCTTGCGGGTAGAAACCGACTCGCAAGCTCCCTCGCCGTCCAACGCGAGCACAGCCGCGTGGGTGGGTTGCGGATTCTCGATCGCAGCTTGCATACTGCTGCGCCCCGATGGCGGAATTCTGCTCGCTGCGATCGGCGCATATTTGTTTTTGCTTTTTGCGAGCGAAATAATTAAGAGAAGAAAACGCGCCGGTGCCCCTCATCTCGCTCCCATTCTCCGCGCTGGGATTATTTTTGTCATGGCTTCGCTCGCTCCGCTGATTCCCTGGACTGTACGAAACCTGCATACCTTGCACCGCTTCGAGCCGCTGGCTCCGCGCTATGCCAACGATTCCGACGAACCCGTGATGAGCGGATTCAACCGCTGGACCAAGACCTGGATCGTGGAGTACGCGTCAGTCGAGGAGATCTATTGGAACGTGCCCGGTGACGCCATTGACTTGACGCGCCTGCCCATGCGCGCCTTCGACTCAGAGCAGCAGCGCCAGAAAACCGCACAACTTTTCGCCGATTACAATCAGGATCACGATATATCACCGGAACTCGACGCGCGTTTCGACGCGCTGGCCGCCGCACGCATTCACGCCGAACCCCTGCGTTACTACATTTGGCTGCCTACTCTGCGCATCGCCGACATGTGGCTTCGTCCGCGAACCGAGCTTCTGCCTTCCGATCCGCGCTGGTGGGAGTTCAACGACGATGGCGTATGGCTTGGCGTGAGTGTAGTTTTCGGATTGCTGAATCTGGCCTACGTTGCTGCGGCGTTCGCGGGGTTCGCGCGCGCGCGGGGATGTTACGGCCTCGGCTTGTTGTTTTTGTTCCTGTTGCTGCGCTCGCTTTTCCTCGGCACCCTCGAAAACCCCGAGCCCCGCTATACGCTGGAATGCTATCCCGTGATCATCGTCGCCGCAGCCGCGCTATTCATCGGCAAATCGCATAGCGACGAGCGAAAATCCGCATAAACAGGCTCCCGAATCTAGTACGTCAAATGTGAGAAGCCGTATTCAAACGTTTCACATGCGTGAAAATACTGAAAATTAAGCTTGAACACAGTGGCCTCGGAGTTGCACAATAGCGCCCCATCAGGTCCCCAGGGTCTCGTGCGCATGTCTGCTTGGCTCACCTCGGGTCCATTCTAAAGGAGAACTGAATGTTGGCTACCGACTTGTGGTCGCGTGTGTCCCGCGCCTTAGTGCTTGTGCTGTTCGCGTTCTGCGTTGTAGTGTTTTCCGGAAAGAATCTCGCGGCTCAACAAGCAACCGCGTTGCTGACGGGAACGGTCAAGGACTCCTCGGGGGCAGTCGTCTCGGATGCAAAGGTAACGCTAAAGAACTCTGATACCAACATCGCTCGAGTCTCCAAGTCCGACAAGAATGGGGATTTTCTATTTACGTCGATTCCGATCGGCTCCTACGAAGTGAGCGTCGAGCGACAAGGCTTCAAGAGATCGGTGCGCCGGGGAATTACGCTCGAGATAAATCAGAATGCTCGCCTGGATGTTGTGCTTGAGGTCGGAGCTGCTTCGCAAGTGGTCGAAGTCACAGCCGACGTCACTCAGGTGGATACCATTAGCGATACGATCGGCGACACCGTAGCCGGAGAAACCATCCAGCGCGCGCCCCTGAACGGTAGAAACGTCCTCGACCTTGCCCTCTTGCAGCCCGGGGTTACGGAAACAAACGGTGATTCCACCGCAGCCGGTAGCTACAGCATTGCTGGAGGCCGCTCCGACTCGGTTACGTTTTTACTGGATGGAGGATTAAATAATAATCTGCTCGATAATAGCGTCGTCTTCAACCCCAACCCCGACACGATTGCGGAGTTTCACATTCTCGAAAGCAACTACTCCGCCGAATACGGACGAAACGGCGGTGGCGTGATTAGCGTTGTTACTAAGTCTGGAACAAATCAATGGCACGGTAGCGCTTTTGAGTTTTTACGTAACGATGATTTCAACGCCAACGATTATTTCAATATCGCGAATGGCCTTCCTCGTGACGTTCTGAAACGGAATCAGTACGGCGCAACTTTCGGTGGCCCGATTTCCCTGCCCAAGCTGGTTAACGGCAAAGACCGCTTCTTCTTTTTCGTGGGCTATCAGGGGCAAAGGCTTTCCCAACAGGAATCCACCGGTGAAGGAACCGTTTTCACCCCAGCCGAGCTTAATGGAGACTTCTCGCATGCCGGCGCCACCGGCCTGAATCCCACTGGACCCGATCCTGGCGTCGCCTGTTTTCTTACCGGCTACTATTACAACAGCCCAAATTATTCTGATGGAACCGGATGTGCCACAGATTCCAATGGCAATCCCATTCAAGGCATTCCCCATCCGTATTTTCAATCAAACCTGGCTCTCGCCCAGCAGGCGATCATCGATCCCACGAAAATAAGTCCCATTGCTCTTGAATATGTTGGCTTGGGTCTTATCCCGACCAATCCGGCCGGCCAGGAGAATTTTCTTGGCTCGCACACCGACAACCGTAACGAACTAACGATGAAGTACGATTTTTTAATCAGCGACAAAGATAAGGTAAGCGCCACCATCGGCGGCTTTCGCAATCCCCAGATAAATCCCTTCCAGTTCGCCAGCGTGCCCGGAACACCTAATATCTCGCAAATCAATAGCTACTATACAAACATTGCATACACCCACACCTTTTCGCCAAACGTACTGAACGAGTTTCGGCTTTTCTTGCAAAGAAACAATAACTTGCAGGATAAACCGGGAGTGAAGCTGCCGGTGGCTTCTCAGCTGGGTATCGGAATCCATCAGGATGACCCGCAAGGTCCTCCGAATCTTTGGTTCGACAACAATTTGTATGTTGGCTTCAGCGAGCAAGGTCCCACCAGCCTGGTGAATACCACGTTCGGCTTCTCAGACGCCCTTACTTACGTTCATGGACCGCACAATTGGAAAATGGGTGCGGGAGTTTCGGCGTTCCGGAACAACACGATCTACGATTACTACGTCAACGGAGAATTCGATTTCTTCGCCGGCGGCGCGGGCACGGATAATTCGCTGGCAGACTTCATCCTCGGCATTCCTTCCCAATATTTTCAATATCCCCACGCGCCATCAAATATTCGCAGCAAGTCTTACTATGGTTTTCTGCAGGATGAATGGCGGGTCAGCAAGCGTCTGACCCTCGATTTGGGAATCCGTTACGAATACAACTCACCCAAGGAAGATACGGAAGGCCGCTCGTTCTCGCTCATTCCCGGCCTGCAATCCACCGTCTTTACGGGTGCTCCGCGGGGAATGGTTTTTCCCGGAGATCGTGGCGCACCTGTAGGAGCGAATTTCCCGGACCGCACGAACTGGGGGCCGCGCTTTGGTTTTGCGTGGGATCCGCGCGGCGATGCCAAGACCAGCGTTCGCGGCGGATTCGGAATGTTTTATGACATTCTCAAAGGCGAAGATAATTTGCAGTTCAACGGGCAGCCGCCTTTCTTTTCCAGTGTAGGTTTGAACTTCCCCACATTTACCGCGAATGGTCCCTCCCCCTATTTAAGCGACCCGTTCGGTCCCAATTCCGCCGACGTGCCCGACCCCTTCCCATCGCACACGCCGCCTTCGAATCTTAATTTCAATGCAGCCGGATTTCTGCCCATCAATAGCGGCGGAAGCGTGTACTTCGTTGATCCACATCTGAAAACGCCCATCACCTATCAGTACAACCTGAGCGTGCAACACGAACTGGCTCGCAGTACCGCGCTCGAAATGAGCTATGTGGGCAACCTTTCCCATGGACTGACCTCGCTGATCGACGTCAACCCGTTCGTGCTGGGCACCACCGATCGCGTTCTGAATCTCGGCGCCGGGGACAGCTCTTGTCCGGATGCATCCGGCAATAGCTCCTCGAACTCCTTTGGAACTTGCAGCTTCGGCTCCGCGCCTGAATTCAGGAACATCAGCAATGCTATCTACAACAGCATGCAAGCCAGCCTGAACCAGCAACTCGTCGACTCCCATTATCTCGGGCGCACTTATTTCACGTTGGCATATACCTACGGACACAGCATCGACAATGCCTCTGGCTTCCGGCAAAGAAATAGCTCGGTTCCCTCTTATAGTCCGGAGCTGTTTCGCGCCTCGAGCGATCAAGACGTCCGCAATCGGGTCACTTTCAGCGGAGGTTGGGACCTGCCCTTCGACCGACTGTTCGAACCCGCTCCCAGACGCCTGACGCAGGGTTGGAGCCTTTTCCCGATCGTAACTTGGCGGAGCGGCTTGCCGTTCGACGTGTTCGCGAACCTTGGGGAGCAATTCACCTACAATGCGGAAGGTCCGTCCGGTGCCGGGGACCCGGTCAACGTCCACGCCAACATTGTCGGTCCGCTGAACACGCTCAACCCACGAACCACCCAGACGATCAACAGCAATACCGGGCACTATTATTTCAACCCGAATAGCCTCAGCAATGCCCAATGCGGCGATAGCAATGATCCGTTCCCCTGCACGCCCGGACCAAATATTCTCCCCGCGGATTCCCAAGTGCAGGCAGATCCCTCGCTCTCGACTTACGGAACCTTGCCGCGCAATTACTTCCGCGGACCAAGCTATGTAGACTTTGACTTAGCTTTCTCGAAAACGACCGCCATCACTGAGCGAGTGAAATTTGAACTCCGCGCGGAATTCTTCAACATCTTGAATCACGCCAACTTCGCCAACCCGGGCATCATCAACAGCGGCAATGGAATCTACAGTGGAGGCGCAGGTGGCACCAACCCGAATAGCTCGCTCTTCGGCCAAATCACCTCAACTTACGATCCGCGCATCATCCAGCTTGCGGGGCGCGTGTCTTTCTGAGCGGGGGTGCCCAGCTTGGGAAGTGCGTACCAGATTTTCGAGGAGATTTCTTAACCGCGATTCGGAACACGAGGATAATCCCTACGATAACGGCGAGTCGCTCATCCTGAATCGCGTGCGCACGTGCTCGGAGATGAGTTCAATCGCGGCGCGGTTGGTCACCGGGTCGCTCTGCGCCAAATATCGCATGGCCTCTACTAGCAACCGCTGTCCATCCACGTAGCGCGGATCGGACGTGCGTTCTCTTTTCGTGGGACGACCCAACTTCGGCGGCATCGGAATAGTGAACACTTTGGCCATGCTTGGACTCAGATGAGGATTCTTAAGGCAGTATAGCGCCCCACGGGCATTTTCCTGAACAACATTCTTCTGCTTTAGATGCAACTAGTTAGCCGCGTGGCGAGACAAATTTCGTTTTGTTCGTAGTTTTCAAACGAAACACGTCATTGTTGATCTTCGCGTTTACCTTGATCGCAGAATATTTCGCCAGTCGATAATCGCCCTGCGTCTGCATCAGCTTTTGTTGCACAGAAATTCCATTAGCCAGGTCGATCCACAAAATAATTTGCGGCAGGTTACCGCGTAATTTATCGTTCTTGGGAATCAATTGCAGCTTCGCCGTTGAAATGTTGTTAACCGTTTCTTCGCCTTGGTAAGTAACATCGTACGATTTTTTCAAATCCTGCCCGCTGCCGCCGAAACCAAGGACCATAAGGCTTTCGAGCTCTTGCTGGTTCGCCCCCGCCGAATACTCCATCACCTGCTCGATCTTCGGCTGGTACACCTGAAGTTTGCCATTTTTATAAAGCACAAACTTCTTGTCCGGATCGGTGAACTCAGCCATCATCTCAATCTGCTGTCCCGCCTTGCGGTAGTAAACCGTGCCCTTCTGGGTGTCGGTCTCATCCACCACCTTCTGATATTGATCGAACACGAAATCGGCTTGCGCGGTCTGGAAGTGGGCCGAGGTCTCGTCCATTTTCCTCAGAACGCTATCGAGGGCCGAAGCGTCCTGTTTCTGCGCCGCTCCGAATGAACTCAGCAGCATGAGCCAGAGCAGTCCGATGGTCAGCAAGAAATTTCTCACTCGTCTCTTTTCACCCAAACCCGGTAGCTCTGTGCTTTGCCCTTGCGGTCGGTCGCAGCTTCGTATTTCAGAATGGTGACCGCACCTGAAATCGGCGCGATAATATGCCGCAATTGAGCCTGCACCGAAGCATCGTCCCCCGGGGTTATCGCGCTGCCGGAAATCTCATACACTAGACCGCCCTGCGCATCCGCTGTGACGACGACATCAGTCTGATGCAGGTTGCGGGGGACAGGTTTGTCGTTGTAGTTAATCCAGTAAGGCGTTGCGAAGATGAAGATGAGAATCAGCGTGACCATCACGTCATAATGCAACGTGCCACGCTCATGCTGCCAGAGAATGTAGCTACGGATTGTGCGCCAAAAGGCGTTCATCGGAAGCGTAGGCGCGCCGGAACTGGTCGTACTGATGTCCACACTTTGCAAGTCTAGTGACCGCTTCCCTTCTTGGCAATGCTGAATAGCTTTTAGCGTTTAGCTCTTGGTTTTTAGCGAAAAGGCCAAGAGCTAAAAGCTTTTCTTCGTAATCCGCTCCGCGCCGATGTAAGACCGCAGCACCTCGGGAATCAAAATGCTTCCATCCGCCTGCTGATAGTTCTCCACAATTGCCACCCAGGTGCGACCCACTGCCAATCCGCTGCCATTCAGCGTATGTACGAGCTCGGTCTTGTTCTTACCCTCTGGGCGGTAGCGAATATTCGCTCGGCGCGCCTGGTACGCTTCGAAATTCGAACACGATGAAATTTCCCTGAACAACTGCTGCCCCGGCAGCCAGACCTCAATGTCGTAAGTCTTCGCCGAAGCTGCCCCCATATCCCCGGTGCACAGCGCCACCGTTCGATAGTGCAGCCCCAGCTTTTGCAGTACCGTCTCGGCGTTCCGTGTGAGCTTCTCATGCTCCTCATAAGAATTCTCGGGACGCGCAAATTTCACCAGTTCTACTTTCTGAAACTGGTGCTGCCGTATGATGCCGCGCACGTCCTTCCCGTACGATCCTGCCTCGCTACGGAAGCATGGAGTATATGCCGTCAACGAAATCGGCAAGCAGCCGGCATCAAGAACTTCATCGCGATAAAGATTCGTAAGCGGCACCTCAGCCGTCGGAATCAGCCAGAGATCTTTTTCGCCGTGTGGCACCCGAAACAAATCAGCCGCAAACTTCGGCAATTGTCCCGTGCCGTACATCGATTCGGAATTCACCAGGTAAGGCGGCAGCACCTCGGTATATCCATGCTCGCGCGTGTGCAGATCAAGCATAAAATTCGCCAGCGCCCGTTCCAGCTTCGCCCCCAAGTCCCAGTAAACCGCGAAGCGAGCGCCCGTCAGCTTGACCGCCCGCTCCAAATCCAGAACTCCCAGTTCCGCTCCCAGCTCCCAATGCGGCTTCGGAGTGAAATCAAATTTCGGCGGCGTACCCCATCGCCGCACTTCCACATTTTCTTCCGCACTGTGCCCAACCGGAACATTCCCATGCGGCATGTTCGGAATACCCGCCAGAATGTCTCGCAGCCGCGCATCCAGATCCGCCGCAGTCTTCTCGCGCGCCTGGATCTGTTCCCGCAGTTCCTTGGTCTCAGCAATGGCCGCCGTAGCATCCTGCCCGGCCTTTTTCAGCTTGGAAATATCCTCCGAGGCCATGTTCCGCCGCGCCTTCATGGTCTCGGCTTCCGTGATTGCGTGCCGCCGCTGGGTATCGAGCTCGCGAAAATCCTTGAGCACGGCAGCCGGATCCGCTCCACGCTGGCGCAGCATCTCCTCAACTCGCGGCAAATTTTCACGAACAAAACTTAGCTCAAGCATAGGGACTAAACTAATGTATCGGAAACCGGACAGAAAATGCACCAAAGGTAGGCTCTCTTCGTGTAGCTTCGTGTCCCCTGTGAAGAATCAACGCCTGCACCATCTCAATTCTTCCCTGCCCCCGGCTCGCGCTGGATCTTAACTCCCGCCAGAATTCGCTGCATTTCCGGATCGTCGTGCAGGTTATCGAACGAGTGGTTCCCCGCGATGCCGACAACGTCATCCTCGTGCTGATCGTAGGCAATTTTCAGGTACTTCAAGGCGTCCCGCTTATATCCTTCGAGCGCGCAGGTCCCGGCCAGTGCGAGGGACGAAAATTTTCCCTGATCGTAGAGCTTTTGCTGTTCGTTGCGTAAGTTTTCGAACATAGCGTGCGCTCCGCCGGCGGCATATCCCTTCTCCGCGGCCGAGGCCACAACCAGCGCCGCGCTGTCATGGCTCAGTTGCGCGCTCTTTCTTAGCTCCACCAGGTAGTTCGGATAGTCGCCCATGTCCAGATAAATTCTCCCCAGGTAACGAGGTGGGGAAACGAACTCCGGTTCGGCCTTTTCCATTTGCCGCAGCAGGTCAAGCGCCTCCTGCCGCCGTCCCATCCCATACAAGATGATTCCTTTGTCCGCCAGCACCGACTTCGATGTAGGGTCGAGCGCCTGCGCACGCTCAATTTCCGTCAGCGCCTCCGGGTAGCGGCCCATCGTTTCCAGCACCGGCGAATACCAGTGGTGGGCATTCGCATTGTTCGGGTCGAGTTCAATCGCGCGGCGAAATTCGCGATCGGCGGTCGCAGCATCCCACATTCCCCAAAACGAAACAAACGCCAGGGAAGCGTGCGCCTGCGATGATTTGTCATCCAGCTCAACCGCTTTGCGCGCCGCAGCCAGCGCCCGCGGATACGCTTCGCTACTCTTCATTGCGCTATATTCGCGCAGCAGGTTGTAGCAGTCAGCCAGTCCGACGTAGGCATCCGAATATCCCGGATCGTGCACAATCGCCTGCGTGAAATAGTCCACCGCCTTTTGCAGATCGTCGGGCGTGCGCTTGTTCCAGTAGTAGCGGCCTTGCAGATAAAGATTCCTGGCTTCCTGATTCGCCGGATGCAACCCATCATTCGCAGCCGGGTGCAGCGAATTGCCTGCGGCCTTTATCCCGCGAAATCCGAAGAACATGATCCCCGCTACCAACAGAAGGGCCACAACCAGCGCGGCATACTGCAACTTTCGCGACCGAAACGAAAACGCCGGTCGCGAAATCAAACTGTCTGGAACGGACTCCGAACTTACTGCCGGCTCTAACTCCGGCTCACGCGCATCGGGCGCAAGCAGCATGACTGTGCTCGAAGTCGGGACTTCAGAAGTTGGAGCGATCCACCGGTACCCGCGGCGCTCGATGGTTTCTATAAAGATAGGATTCTCCGCGGGGTCGCCCAGCGCATCGCGCAGTCGTTTGATGGCGCTGCTGATGGAACGGTCAAAATCGACAAAAACATCTTGCGGCCAAAGCGCCTGCCGGAATTCTTCGCGCGTCACCACTTCATTCGGCCGGCTGAGCAGGACTCTGAGCGCGCGAAAGGGTAGATCCTGAATCTTTACCCTGGTTCCTTTCTTCAACAAATCTCCCGCACGCAAGTCCGCCTCAAACACCCCGAATCGCACAACGGTCTCGGGCTGGCTGGACACAGTTATGGCTTCGATGCTCCTCAGGGAGGATAGTTCGGCAGTTTACCATTCCGTAGAACCCTGTTGGACTGGCACTTTCGGGCTACCCCGTTCCAGACAAGAACTTCTTGTAATCCATTGTAGATAAACAAAATATCTCGTCGCCTCGATATAGCCGAGCCGTCGCTTTACCTCCGCCCCAATTCACGGGATAGTCGGCGTGCATTCGAGTCGTCTCTGCCGGGGGCGAGCGGCAAGCGCCGGAAAACAGAAATTCCAACCGCTAAGCGGTTCAAACTACAGCGCCAGAAACTTGAATCAATTCAGGAGAAAACAATGACTACAGTTCTCAAGGCGAAGCTTCTCGCGGGGATATTCCTGGTGGCGATAGCTATCGCCGCGCCGGCGCAAACGGTCAGCACGATTTACAAATTCAGCAGCGGGACGAATCCAAATCTTCCTGCGGGCGTGATGGCACAGGGACAAGACGGAAATTTCTACGGAGTTACCCTATCCGGCGGAGGTCCCGCGAACCAGGGCGCCATTTACAAGATCAGCTCCAAGGGAGTGCTCACGAGCTTGCACGCGATGGCGGACTCGGACGGAACGACATGCAGCGGGTTGACTCTGGGCACCGATGGTAATTTCTACGGCGCATGTCACAATGGGGGCGCCAACGATTACGGCACGCTTTTCAAAGTGACCTCCGCCGGTGTCTTAACCGTATTGCACAACTTCGCAGCCCAAGGATCGACCAGCGACGGATGTGAGCCCCTCGCTCCCCCGATCCAGGCCAGTAACGGAGATTTTTACGGAACCACAAGTTTTTGCGGAGCAAACAATTACGGAACGGTGTACAAGCTCACGCTGGCGGGAGCCTACAGCCTTCTCTACAGCTTCCAAGGTCCGCCGGACGACACGCTGCTGCCGTTAGGCTTGATCCAAGCTAATGGCGAACTATGGGGCTTGGGAAATGGCTGGATCATCAGCTATGGCGGAGTGTTCAAGATCACGCTCGCGGGTAAGGAGTCGCTGGTATACGCGTTCAAGGGCGATCCGGATGGCGCGAGCCCGTATACCAATCTGATTCAGGGCTCCAATGGCGACTTCTATGGAACCACCGAAGAAGGCGGCAGTGCGCAGGAAGGAACTATTTTCGAGGTCACCGCGGCCGGCAAAGAGACGGTGCTTTACAGCTTCCCGAATCAGACGGAAGGCGCATATCCTTCGTTGCCGTTGACGCAGGGGCCGAATGGCCTGTTGTTTGGCGCCGCAACGGATTGCGCGGGTGGGGGCTGCTCGCAAGCCGGACTCTTCGACATCACTACCGAGGGCGTCTACAAGAACCTTTATCTCTACCCGCTCGTTTGCTCAAACTGCGGACAGCCTGAGGCTCCGCTCTTACTTTCCACCAACGGCACGTTTTACAGCACGACCGAGCAGGGCGGGATCGGCGCTGGCTCGTTCTACAGCCTGAACAACGGCTATAGCCCCTTCATCTCTCTCGTGAATGTGACGTCCGGCGCGGAAGGTGCGCAGGTCGGCATTCTGGGCCAGGGTTTCAGCTCGAAGTCTGTCGTTGAGTTCGGAGGCACAAAAGCCACTACGACAAAACTTACCGGCACCACCTACATTCTCGCTACGGTCCCGGCGGGCGCGCTAACTGGCGACGTCACCGTCACCACCGGATCGACCGTGCTCTCCACCACCGCGAGCTACAAGGTCACGCCGACCTACAAAAGCTTCACACCCCCGAGCGGCCCAGTCGGAACCGTCGTGACATTGAACGGCACCGGCTTGACTCAAACCACGAAGGTGACGATCGACAAAATATCGGCGTCGTTCACGGTGGTCTCCGATTCCGAAATCAGCGCAACCGTTCCCGCCGGAGCCGCGACCGGCAAAATCGTCGTGACCACAAAAGGGGGCGGCGTTACCAGTTCCACCAACTTCACCGTCAATTAGGGGTCCGCACCCACATCTCTGATTTTCGAAGGAGTTGGAAGCTTCGACAGGTGATTCTGGTCTTCGCCTTGGTTTGGGCGACAGATGCGGCTGTCCTCACCATGCCTCAACATCTGAAACGTAAAGGAGCTTCACGCCAGTGAGCTTTTAGAAAAACGTAAATCAACAATCCCCCACGTTTACGCTGCCTCAAAGCCATCCAGTCATCGAGGCGCGTAAACCAATAGTTTTTCATTGATTTGTGCTGGTGCCGGGAGGGGGAGTCGAACCCCCAAGGTACTAAGTACCGGCGGATTTTGAGTCCGCTGCGTCTGCCAGTTCCGCCATCCCGGCTCTACTTGCAAGTGCCTGATGTTACGACCCGTTTACGGCTCTCTTCCCTTTTCATTCAAGATGACGAATGTGAAACTGTGTAAGGAAGTGTGTCAGTTTTCGCCGATTTCCACAGTGCGTTGTCATTTTGACCGTGAAGCGCCTTGCTGGCGATTCTCGGGTTAAGAGTCCTTTGCCAAGGTATAAGAGAATACCCGCACGAGATTCTACCACTTCATTAAGAGATGCTACCGTTTGATTTCACGCGTTTTTGGACAGAACCACCAGCCATTCGCGACAGCTTTGGATCCACGAGTCGAGCAGCACTCTTCACCGCGAGCTCTGAATAAAGCAAGTTAACGATGTAAAAGCCATGAGACTTCATCGGGATAGCTGAGATGAACAGGAACACCCCACTTGAGAGCGCGGGTAGTGGAAAACTTGGCCGGGGGCGCTCGCCTGGACAGCCGAGAGCCGGTCGAAGCGGGCTGTCCCTCCATGACTTTTCCTACGGCGTCACACTCACTTGTTTACCCGAGTACTCTACAACCTTGTCTGGAGTATCGCAGGGCGCGATGCCCACGCCGTGATTCTCGCTCACGAAAACGATTTGGAACGTGCGGCTGGAAAGCATCCCCGGGAACCCTCCTTGTCGATCGCCGATGGTCAGAGTGCGTTTCGCGTCATCCCAGCGAAAAGGGATTGTGGCGTGGACGCCCTTCTCATAGTCGTAGTTGTCGTTTTCGTCCTCGTAGAGCGTGAACTCGCCATCTGCTCCGCGGTAAATGCGCAACTCAATCGGATCGGCGGGTTTTTCGGTGGACCATTCAACATCGGGTCCGAAGGGAACGATGGAGCCGCCTCGAATGTAGAGCGGCAACTCATCGAGCGGCGCTTCGGCAGTAATCTCGCGCTTGCCATCGACGGATGCGCCATTCCAGAAATCGTACCACTTAGCTTCCGGAAGGTAGACGCGGCGGCTGGTGGCTGCGGGCTCGGTTACCGGATTCACGAGGAACGCTGGGCCGTACATATATTCGTCTCCCGTATTTTGCGCGCGCACGTCGTCCCGAAAATCCATTACCAGCGGACGCATAGGCGTATAGCTGTCGTTCGTTGTCTTCCACGCGAGCGAATACGTGTAGGGGAGCAGGCGATAGCGCAAACGATCGAAGCTTACTAGAATTTTCTGCGCATCCGGTCCGTAGGACCAGAGTTCGTTCTGATCGGTTTTGCGAGTGCCATGCACACGCAAGATCGGGTTGAACGTGCCAAACTGAAACCAGCGGACGAAAAGCTCGCGATACGCAGGATCGTCGGGATCGGCAGAGACGAAGCCGCCAATATCGGTGGTCCAGTAAGGAATGCCGGAGAGGGCGAAGTTCAGGCCGGCTGGAATCTGGCGGCGGAAGCTGAGCCAATCGGAATTGATGTCGCCCGACCACGCGGTGACGGCGTTGCGTTGCGATCCGGCGAAGGCGGAACGCGAGAGAATGTAGACGCGCTTCTGGGCGGAGGCGGCGCGCTGTCCATTGTAGACGGCGCCCGTATCCAGCAAAGGATAGACGTTCACGTAGCGATCGCCGCTGCCAATGGCTAACTTGTGGCCCAGCTGAATGTTTTCTTCCTGGCCTTCGGTTTCCGGTTCGGTTGTGTCCATCCACCAGGCGTCGACACCAATTTTGAACAGACCTTGGTCCACCAGATTCCAATAGAATTTGCGAGCTTCGGGGCTGGTCGCGTCATACACGGCCATGCCTTCCGTGTGATAAGGCGGCTTAGCGAATTTGAACTTATCGATGAACCAGCCTTGCTTGTCCATGTAGTCGTAATTAGCCGATCCCGGTTCGAAGAAAGGCCAGATTGAGATCATCAGGTGGAAGTTCTCGCGGTGCAGTTCATCAACCATCTCCCTGGGATCGGGATAGTTTTTGTTGAAAACAAATTCGCCCTTGCGGTTCCACCAGAACCAGTCCTGCACAATATTGTCGGCGGGGATGTGGAGTTCGCGATACTTGCGCGCTACTCCCAGGATCTCCGCCTGAGATTTGTAGCGGTTCTTGCACTGCCAGAAACCGTACGCCCACTTGCCGAACAATGGTGCTTGCCCGGTGAGTTCGCGATAGGCGGCGATAACCTTATCGAGATTGGGGCCATAAAAGAAGTAGTAGTCGATCACGTCGGCCACTTCCGAGCTGATGTAGAGATAGTTGGCGAAGCGGTTGTTGAAGCGGCTCCGGGAATCATTGTTCCAGAAGATGCCGTAGCCGTTGCTCGATACCAGAAAAGGCACGGCAATGTTGCTGTTGTCCTGCGAAATGTCGACCGATTCGCCGCGATAGTTCCACACGCCGGCCTGGTGCTGGCCGAGTCCATAGAAGGCTTCGCGGGAGCCGTAGATGTTTACAAAGGACTCGGCGTGATAAGTATCCTCGCCGTTTACTTTCACTGGCGTGAGTTTCCTGGTCGCTTCCTGCACAAGTTGCTTACCGGCAAGATCGCGGTAGGTAATGGCGCCGTCCTTGCGAGCGATGCCGACCTTCAATTGCGAAGTAGTGAGTGTGATTTCGCCGGAGTTGTCTTGCATGGTGAACTTCGTGGCTGGCCATGTCGTCTTGATGACGACGGGATCGGGACGGCTGGCGGGGAAAGACGTGGTCGGAGAGTAGAGTACATGGACGATCGAATTGGAACAGACTTGCAAGCGAAGCGTCCCAGACTTCATCGCGAGGATCACCCCGTCGGGCTGTGGCTGAACAGTAACAACCGGGTTCATGGGAGCCCATTGCGCGAGCGCAGTCGACGAGAATTCAAATGCGAGCAGAATCGCCAACATGACGCGAAGCAAACGTGTGTAGTTACGACACATACTGTGGACCTCACCATCGCTACTTCGTCGAATCGTTACTTCGTCGGTTCATCGACCAAGAGACTGCGAATCCGGCAATGAGCGAATTCGAGGATGAAACGAGTTTACTTCCTCAGGCCGCGACTTGGCGCTGAAAGCGATAATTGGTGCACTTCGCCTCTCCGTTTAGAACTGGATTGATCCTCTTCAGTTAACGTTCTGCACCAATGTGGTGGAAGTGCTCCCCTCAATGTTGGCCGTCCCGTTATAGATGGCGCTGAAGGTCAGACGCCTGGACCGGAAAGCTACAACTTCGGAGCGCTAGCAGGTTGGCGCAATGAGATGAAGCCTATCCTGGCAGCGGTCAGCCGATACTGCATTTCCCAGTGACCTTCTGCTCGCCATAGTTGCTAAGGAATTCTGATGGGAGGAGGGCTACGCTACCCAAGGACTCGGTCACTCGCGCCGTAGGTAACTTCGTTGTCTCATTCGTGATGATGCAATTGCTCGAGAACCTTCTTCGCGGGATCACGCTGCATAGCCATGGGCGCCTTTTGCGCCTCGGTTTGAATGTCCGCTTCGAACTGAGACAGATCAAAGACTCCGACTAGTCCTTCGCCGGCCTCCTGCGTGAAGTAGTATGGGTCGTGCAGGGCGGCGCGCACCACTTCAGTCAGTTCCGGAACCTGACTTGGTGTCACTACTTCTTTCAGGCTTTCCAGTCCGCCGAGCGCGATCAGCCGGATTCGCTCCGGCACTCCGGGTCGGGCTTGCGCCAGCAGGATTTCCACTGCCTTCGGGTTCTTGGTTGCCACCAAGCCGCTCAATGTGGCTTGCATGACGTGTATTTCGGGCTTCGTCAGTACCTCTGCTTGCAGGACATCGAAGGCCTCGGCTGTGCCCGATTTACCCAATCCCTTGGCCGCAGCGGCTTCTACCGCATAGCTGGAATCGTTGTGCAGCGCGTTCACTAATGCGTTGTAGACCCCCTGGTCCTTCGCGTACTTTCCCAGAGCTTCGAACACCACCGTCCGCACTCGGCTATCTGGTTGCTGCAAAGCGGAAAGCAGAATCGACTTGGCCCGTTCCGTTCCGATACCGCCGAGACTTGTCGCAGCGGCTGCGCGCACGCCATAGAACCCATCGTTGCTCATCACCTGCGCCAGCGCTTCCACGCGCGCATCCGGGTTAGCAAGCATAGTTGTGCCCAGTTGCTGGGCCGCCCAAAGCCGGCTCATCATCGACGGATCTCTCTCCGCTTCCGCGATCAGGGCATCCACTGGCTTATCAAACTGTACGGTCTTATCGATGAAACTGTCGGGATCGAAATCTACCCACCGCGGATCGAAGTCGAGTGGAACCTCGAACTCTTGCTGCTGCAAATTGTCGCGAACCTGAATCTTCTTTCGTTCTCCATTCGCACCATAGAACGCCAGCTCGATGGGCATGTCAAAAATCGGCGTCTCGGCATCGGTTCTCTGCGTCTGGGTGACAGTGACTCTCTCCGTCTTTTTTGCGGCGTCGTAGCTCGCCGCGACCCGATAGTCGGGACGTCCAGCCATAAACACCCATTCGCGGAAAAACCAACCCAGTTCCTCACCGGTGGTTTCCCGAATGGACTTGATGAGTTCAGGCGTATCCGCACCCTGTGCGCGATGCACGACCAAATAATGGTGCAGTGCCTGAAAAAACAACTCATGTTGCGATGCAGGATGCGAGGTGGCTTCCGCGCCATCAATCAAATAACGCAACATATCGAGCACCGCTGCGCCTTTCTCATGTGTGGTCGCGTCGAACATGTCGAAGGGGTCGCTATAGTGGTGATCGACAATCGGCCGCCGGTAGGAGTTGCGATCTTCCTCTTGTTCGGCTAGCTGATCGTTGTAAATCGCAAAGCGATAGGCGTCGTTCCCTTCGTGATGCTGCGTATATAGTCCCTCCATATATGTAGCAAAACCCTCGTTGAGCCAGATGTTGGCCCAGTCGCGTCCTTGGACATAATCGCCGAACCAGTGCTGGCCCAACTCGTGGGAAACGAGGTTCGTGCTGGGATAATCCTGATCGGCGCGTTCGTCGTGCAGCGTGCGATCGGTCAGCGTGGTCGCACTGACGTTCTCCTGGCCTCCGAACAGGAAGTTCTGCACTGTGGTTTGAGCGTATTGCTCATACGGATAATCGACGCCTGTGGCGCGTGAAAAGAATCCGATCATGTCGGGGGTCAGGTGAAAAGACCGGCGTGCGGTGGCTTCGTCGACAGAATCTGGAACGTAGTAATCAACCGGCTTGTCCTCATATTTGTCGGTAAACTTGCGCCAGGGACCCACAGCAAGTGAAATCAGATACGAGCTGTGTGGCACGCTTTCCACCCAATCGTAAGTTACCTGACCCGCGGCACGCGTGACCTTCATCAGCTTGCCGTTCGAAACGACGATTTCTCCGTCGGGGACTGTCGTGACCGTCTCACTTGTGGCCATGTCGTTCGGGTAATCCCAACAAGGAAACCAAAAGTGATTGAGCTCAGCTTCGCCTTGCGAAAAGACCTCGTGCGGCCAGTTCGGATAACTCGGTGTTGGATTTACGAAAAACAGGCCGGTGCGCGGAAAGCCGTGATATAAAATTCGAACGTTCAACGTGCCGGCAGGCTCGTACTCGTGATCGAGCACAATCCACAAACGCGGATATAGCGACGTGTACGTTAACTTGACGGGCATGCCGTGCGCCCGCTCCATAGTTACCGAATCGATGGTCAGTTCCGAGCTGTTCAGATAAAACTTGTGGAAGTGCGGTTGGATGGGACGGAGCTTAACCGTTTCGTCCCCGAAGACTTCACCTTTGCGCTGGTCGAAGCGCAGCTTCAGCTTGTAATTCTCGACGTGATAGGTGCGGCTTGGTGCCCACTGCAAAACGTCGGGATTGCCGAAACGGTGGCCTATTTCCTGTCCCGAGGCGGTTACGGCAATAATGCCGCTCAGCATGTATGCAATTATCCCGAGCCCTCGCTTCACTCTGAGTTTTGCACGGCCGTTCAGCCAGACGCGTTCGGCTTTGCTTCTCGATCCAACGCGCGCGGCAGGCGGCATACCCTGTTTTTCCGTGCCAGACCCGTCCGTCGCTTGAACTCTCACACTGCGTTCAATCTTCATACCGGACATGCGGCAGCCCTCTTTCGTTGGCTCAGGATACTAAAGGCGCGTCGCTAGCGCGGTTCGTACAGAGTAGATTATAAGGATAAAGGGTTGCGTGCTGAGTGGACTAGGCCAATTCTCCTGCCGCAACTGCCCCGATGCAGAGCGCAACTTTACCGCGGCATTGGATGCTAAGAAAATCTGCCCCAAGTGCGAGCGCAAGTGCAAAGCGCCGAAGTATATCGGAAAAATCTTCCATGATTTTTGGCGCATGGCTGCCCATGAAATGTGGAAAGCTGGCAACTCCGCGCAGGATGTTTCCGGCTAGGTCGTCAATCGGAAGCAATCGCGATCGCTTCTTACAAGCCGACTTGTCGGTACCAATCCGGTTGACTTCTTTAAAGGCCGTTTCTGGATAACTTCCACCTTGCCGGCCACTCATCGGCGGCAGCTAAAGGAATATAAGGATATAATCCCCCCCGACAATCTCATGGCCCTTCCTGCCGGAACGATTCTTGGCCAATGCGAAATCCACTCACCCTTGGGCGCGGGTGGAATGGGCGAAGTTTACCGCGCGTTTGACACCCGATTGAATCGCGAAGTTGCGATCAAGGTGCTGCCTGAGTCCGTAAGCGCCGATCCAGAGCGCTTGCGCCGGTTCGAGCAGGAAGCGCGGGCCGCCGCGGCGCTGAATCATCCCAACATTCTCGCGGTTTACCAGATGGCGACGCACGGGGGTGCGTCGTACATGGTTACCGAACTGCTCGAGGGCGAGACGCTGCGTGAGCGTCTGATCCGTGGGGCGATCCCGTTGCGCACCGCAGTTGATTACGGATCGCAGATCGCCCGGGGCTTGGCAGCAGCGCACGACAAAGGCATCGTTCATCGCGACCTGAAACCGGAGAATCTGTTCCTCACGAGAGATGGGCGAGTCAAGATTCTCGACTTCGGCCTGGCCAAGCTTACGCTCGCTCACAGCGCATCGGAGGATGAAAAGACTGTCACGCTGCAGGCAACCGAACCCGGCGTGGTGATGGGGACCGTGGGTTACATGTCTCCGGAACAAGTGCGGGGACAAGCGGCCGACCATCGTTCTGACATTTTTGCCTTCGGCACGATCCTTTACGAGATGGTGACGGGCAAGCAGACATTCCGCAAGCCGACTTCAGCGGAAACCATGACCGCGATATTGAACGAGGATCCGCAGTCCGTCGCGCAGCTTGCGCCGAGCACGCCGCCTGGTATACAGCGCGTAGTGCACCGCTGTCTGGAGAAGAATCTAGAGCAGCGTTTCCACTCCGCCCACGACCTGGCCTTCGCTCTGGAAGCGATGTCTGATTCAGCCATCTCCTCCGCCAATCGGCCGCCACTGCAAAGGGAAAAGTCGAGTCTTGTCAGAACCTCAATCCTCGGAGCGGCGGCCGCTGCAGTATTGGGAGCGCTCGTACTTGCGTATTTTTGGACGCGGCCTGAAGCTATACCCAAAGTCTCAGACTACGTCCAGCTTACGCATGACGGCCAGCGGAAGCAGTTGGTCGCAACAGACGGTTCCAGGCTTTACCTCCAATTAGGTACAGACCTTGCCCACGCCGTCGGCGCGATTGCGGTTTCGGGCGGTGAGCCTACACGCATTCCGACGCAATCGCCCGACATGGTCGCAGCAAGCCTCTCGTCGAATGGGTCTGAGCTTCTACTGATTGACGCGAAGGGCGACCCGCCCTCAGGCCCGCTCTGGAGTCTGCCTGTTCTTGGTGGCTCGCCTCGCCGGTTAGGAGACACGGAGGGGAACGCCGCTGCGTGGTCGCCTGGCGGCACGATGCTCGCGTACGTCAATCACGCCGACTTGTTCCTGGCAAAGGCCGACGGCAGCGAATCCCATAAGCTTGTCACCATGAAGGACACTGCTGTGATCGACAATCCCGTCTGGTCCCCAGACAACGTGCATTTGCGATTCGCAGCCTGGGATAGCGTTCGGAACACAAGCACGCTGTGGGAAGTTTCAGCGGATGGGACGGGATTACACCGCTTGCTTCCGGGCTGGAACAAACCGAGCGATCGGCAGTGCTGTGGCAGGTGGACAGCAGATGGAAAATACTTTGTCTTTGGTGCGCGCGGCCAAATCTGGGCCTTGCCGCGAAAGGCCGATTTCTTTGGCTCCGAAACAAAACCAATCCAGGTGACTTTCAGTCCGCTGACGTTGGGCACACCGCTTCCGAGCAAGGACGGCAAACAGCTATTCGTGGTGGGCAGAACTTTCCGAGGACAGTTGGTGCGGTACGACTCGAAGTCTGGCGAGTTCTCGCCATTTCTAGGCGGCATCTCCGCCGAGTACGTTGACTTCTCGAAAGACAGCAAATGGGTCGCCTACGTCTCGTATCCCGAAGGCACACTGTGGCGCAGCCGTGCGGACGGGAGCGAACGCCTGCAATTGAGCTATCCTCCCGGTTATGCCGTAAACCCTCGCTGGTCGCCCGACGGCAAGAAGATCGTATTCTTTGAAATGCTGACCGATAAGCCAGCGAGAATTGTTGAGGTTTCCGCTGACGGAGGCAGCCCGCAGCAATTAATGCCGGACGATCCTATATCGCAATGGGACCCGAACTGGTCGCCGGATGGAAGCAAGATTGTTTTCGGTGGTACTTCCGAGAGCGCTGCGTCGACCATCTCCATCCTCGACTTGGCCAGTCACAAGGCTTCACCTCTGCCTGGATCGGACGGGTTATACGGCCCCCGCTGGTCGCCGGACGGTCGCTACATCGAGGGTTTGTCGGCTGATGAAACAATCGTTTTTCTTTTCGATTTTCAGACCCAGAAGTGGACGCAGCTTGCCAAAGGCGGCTTCGCTTGGCCCAACTTCTCGAAGGACTCGCAATACCTCTATGTTCTGTCTGGTCACGGAGGCAGTTCCGTGCTAAAGATTCGGCTGAGCGACGGTAAGGCAGAACAGGTGGCAGACCTGAAGAACTTTGTCTATGCCGGCCACTTTAGCGATTCTTCGCTGTCCCTCACTCCCGACGACTCACTATTGCTGATCCGCGATGCCGGAACTTCCGACGTCTACGCCCTCGACTGGGAAGAGCCGTAAACAGCACTTCGGGGGCCGCTCATCCCTTACAAATATTTTCTCACCTCTGCAGAAAACATCGACGCTTGGTATACCCATCCTGAAGAAGCTAAGGGGAACGCGCTAAACTTCAGTGCTCGGGCCTCCGTGCCACCGATCAATGATCAGAGCAGTGCCGCGACTGTAAGGTGAGAGTTGCCGTCATCCGCCAAAAGAGCAATGCAGGAGTCGAGTATTCCTTTGGCATTAGCTCTGGCTAAAGTAGCTTTGCGTATTCGGCTTTTGCCGTCTTGAAGATGGAAACGCCGGGGTCAGCATCTTTCCAGAGATCGAGGAACTGTTTGTATTGACTCAGAGCGCGTACACGGGCGGCGTCCGCGACTGCGCCTTTCGCCTTCTTCGATGCCAGCGTATTTGCGCGAGCCAGACCAAGATGAGCTAACGCTCCCGTTGAACAATTCCAAACCATGCCGCCGTGATCGATAATCTTCTGAAATTCGGTGGCGGCGTCTGTGGCTTGTCCTGAAGCCAGATAAGCCTGAGCCTTAATGTAGGTCGGATATAGACACGAGGGGTTATTCGTGAACGAGATCATCCCGTACTCCATAGGCGACTCAACCGACTGCAGAACGCGGAGGGCCTCCGCTGGATTCTTTCTATTCAGCGCCAGTTGTGCGCGAATAGCGGGCAGCCAGAGTGACTGCATCTGGGTATCGAGCGGATACCGCTTGTCCAAGTCTTCGGCCAAGGATAGGGCTCGGCTATTGTCCGAGGCCATGGCGAACGCGAGCGCAGCTTCAACACCCACTCCCTGACTCTCGGGAGCCAGTTTGAGTCCATCGGTGGCATCTTGCACGGCGTGCGTGGTATCTCCAGATGCCGCTTCGCGCAAGGCGGCATTCTCCCACCAGATCGCGGCATTTTCCTTGCTGTCAGCAGCGATGGCGGCTTCTGCCGAACGCTTCGTCAGCTCTCGTGCTGCCGTCAATTTGCCTTCATAGGCCTCAGTGTCGGACGCGAGCGAAAGAGCATAGTGCTTCGAATCTGGGTGAGAGGTGAGCCATTGCTGCTGTTCTGCCATACCTGAGGAATCGCCGCCAAGAAATGCCATCGCATAGAGCGGAAGGCGAAACATGTAGCCATCCATGTCGTGCGCCTTCGCGCGGTCAATCGTTGCCCGGGCCTGTGCGAAGCGCTGGAGCACCAGTTGATAACCAGTCAGATTGGAGTAAGCAGGGACTTCACCGGGGCCAAACTCCTGCGCCTTGGCAGTCATTTCAGCAGCGGTTTCATATTGTCCCAAGGCGGCATACTCTTCGCCAAGACTGAAGTACGCGGTCGCGCTTCGCGGGTACGTCTCAATCATCTCGTGGAACGTTCGCGCCGCCTTGTCATGCTCGCCCGTCACGGTGGAATAGTAGTTCCCAGTAATCATGAGCTTCGAATGATCATTGGCGTGTTGCCGCAGTTCGAACGCCTTGGTGTAGTACTGGCTGGCGCGCCCTAGTTGGTTGAGGCTGAAGTAGTCGTCGCCCACGTCGTAATACGCCATTGCAAAATTCGGGTCGAGTTCTATGGCGTGTTGGTCAAGCGCGAGAGCTGCCTGCACACCTTGTTCGTTGTATGCCTTCAGAGCGCTCGCATAGGTGCTCAGTGCATCGAGAGAGGGAGTCGTTGCCTCAGACAAGGGCACGTCGAACTTCTGCACCGTTGACGGCGGCTCTCCGAGTTCAGCGCGCAATTTCTTGGAAGCTCGCCCGATCGTATCGAGGACGTCTGTCTTGTCGGCCGCAGCCATTTCCTCATGCGCTACAGCCTTGCCACTTTGGCAGTTCACAGCGGTTAGGGCTAGGACGTACTTGCTGTCAGCGCTGCCAATCGAACCTGCGACGTACATTTTGCTTCCTGCTCGTTGGCAAAGCTCGCGCGCTTGACCGGCGGTGAGGTTCGCATTGGCCGGCAGACCCATTTGCTTCGATATGGCACTGACCCTGTCACTCGAAAGCACGTTTACGAAGGGTGATTCGGTAAGAGCCACATTCAGCGCAATCTTCAGCGTACTGTCGAACAGCGGGTCGCCCGTGTTGTTCGTGAAGTCCCCCAGGAGTACAGTGTCTGCGTCAGTGAGAGTCTGTTTCTCGCCCATCCGAGAGTAGACCCCTCGAGCTATCATGGCAGCCACTAACAGCGCTGCCAATCCGCCGATGGATAGCCACAACTTCGTGGCGGACATCCGCATCGTCAGCTCTCGCGGTTTCGCGACTGCCACTTTCGTGGCGGATGATGTCGTCACCGGCGTATACACAGCAGGCTTTTGATAAAGGCCGCTCTCGGTGTCGCGCTTCAGCCTCTGCAGGTCGGCCCGCACCTCCGAGGCGTGTTGATAGCGAAGGTTGGGGTCCTTCTCCAGCGCCTTTCGGATGACTGCTTCCAGCCCCGGAACGATTTGCGGATTTAGCTGAGACGGTGGTGGAGGTTCATCGCGCAGAATCGCGCTGCAAATCTCTCCCGGACTCGATCCCTCGAACGGCAGCTTGCCAGTTGCCATCTCGTAGAGCACGGCGCCGAAGGAGAACAGGTCTGTGCGGGCATCCAGGTCTTTGGCCTTCACCTGCTCAGGCGACATGTAACTGACCGTTCCCAACATCGCTCCAGGGCTGGTCAGGTGCAGGGCATCCGAATCTGCGATTGTTTCAGCATCGCTACTGGTCGCGGCGGTCTTCCCGGTCACTTTCGCCAGACCGAAGTCGAGTATCTTGGCGTGGCCGCGCCGGGTTACAAAAACATTTCCAGATTTGATGTCGCGATGCACAATGCCTTCGCAGTGAGCCGCGTCGAGAGCGTCCGCGATGTCAATCGCGATGGGGAGAAACCTGTCCGTTTCAACTGGACGACCCGCGATGAGGTGGCTCAGCGTTAGACCATCGAGGAACTCCATGACCATAAAAGCGCGGCCACCGTGTTCGCCGATGTCGTGAATGGTGCAAATATTGGGATGGTTCAGGGCCGACGCGGCCCGAGCTTCGCGGCGAAAGCGCTCCAGCGCCGCGGAATCGTGAGCCACGCTATCAGGAAGAAACTTGAGGGCAACAAACCGGCCGAGGCGAGTGTCCTCCGCCTTATAGACCACGCCCATGCCACCCGCGCCCAGCGGGGACTGGATTTCGTAGGGACCAAGTTTCGCGCCAGGGGTGAGGTCCATCCGTGGGCGTAATTATAGCCCGTGATCTTATGCCTTTAGGTCCGCAGCGGCTTTGCGAGCAATGGTCGGCCAACCTCGGCGCGTAGCATCTTTGTTCAGAGCCAGAAGCTGATCCCGCGCAGTCGCGGTTGATCTCCATCTTGCTTAACGTGCCTAAGAATGGCGAAGCGAAAACCATTCCTCCCAACGATTTCTGCCAGGAATAATCGGTCGGTTCGTAATGGGTAAGAAGAAAAAGTGCCAAGGAGACCCCGGAGGACCGCCTTTGTAGAATGCTGTTGTACAAAATTAAAATGTGTCCGTAATAATTGATAAAAAACAGATATTGGTGGAGGCGGCGGGAGTCGAACTAATCACTATGTTCCGCCATCCCGGCTAAGGACATTCCTGAAGAGAACACCAGCTTAATTCGCCCTTTAGCCCTTTGCAACATGGCTTCGCGGCAGCGCGAGCGTGATCCAGGCCCTTTATGCACCGAGGTTGCCGTTTTCGACAGCAACCCCCATACTTCGCTCAGCCTCCAACCCCCATGACTCCTGTCACAGCTCCGCTTCCCGCCACCGTCCGGCAGCCACGGCAGAAAAACTACAGGAGATTCTTAATCCCAATCGCGTTAGTGTCCTCCGTGCTGCTGTGCACGGGCGCAGTGGAACTGGGGCATCACTGGCCCTACTCGCAGGTGGAAGTATTGCAGGATTTGCGCGAGGCCAGCGACAGCCAGGTCCAAGTTCGAAGATTTCATCAGACATTTCTTCCGTCGCCGGGCTGCGTACTGGAAGGATTAGTCTTCTCCCATAACCCTTCTGCGGCCAAGCCGCTCATTACCATCGACAAGTTGACGATTCAAGGCAGCTATCTGGGTCTGCTCGCGCAACGCGTCAGCCGCGTTACCGCCGAAGGTATGGTGGTGACCATTCCGCCGTTCGGGACCGGCAAGGCTTTGCATACTTCACAGTCAAAAATTACGATCGCAGAGATCATCGCGAACGGCGCAATTGTAGAGTTCGCTTCCAAAGATCCCGACGAAAAACCTTTACGCTTCGATGTTCACGAGGCACTCCTGCGAAATGTGGGCTGGGGATCGCCGTTGACTTACCGCGTGAAAGTGCAGAATCCCGAACCGCCCGGCGAAGTCTCCGCCGAAGGGAAGTTTGGTGTATGGAACCTTACTAATGCGGGTGAAACCCCGATTTCTGGAAAATATACATTTGCCGACGCAGATCTCGGTGTGTACGAAGGTATCGCCGGCAAGCTTTCTTCGACTGGCCAGTTCGGAGGCAAGCTATCGCATATCGATATCTCGGGCGAGACAGACACTCCTGATTTTGAGGTCACATCGGGTGAGCACCGGGTACATCTGACAACGAAATTCAGCGCCTACGTCGATGCCATGCACGGCAATACATATCTCAAGCAGGTTGATGGCGATTTCTGGAACACCCATGTCGAAGCCCGCGGCAGCGTTGCCACTTCGCCCAATGGCAAAGGAAAAACGGCGCTGATCGATCTGCGGTCCAGAAGCGCGCACATTGAAGATCTTCTGCTGTTATTTGTGCAGGCAAACCGCGCACCCATGTCGGGTGATGTCGCATTTCAGGCGCACGCTGAGCTTCCTCCGGGTAAGCAGAGGTTCCTGAAGAAAATCAAGTTGCGAGGTAATTTTGGGATCGGTGAGGGATCGTTTGCCGCCGCTTCAACTCAGAAAGGCATCGACGAACTGAGCGCTGGCGCTCGAGGGAAGAAAAATATCAGCAAGGAGATTCAGAACCACGACAGGACAATAGACGTGAAGCAGAATGATAAAAACCCGGATCCTGAGACCGTAATGAGCGATCTGCAAGGTCAAGTCGATGTCATCCACGGAATCGCGAAATTCACCGATCTGTCATTTCGCGTTCCCGGCGCCCACGCCCGCGTGCACGGAACCTACAACCTGATTAACTACAAGATCGATTTGCGCGGCCAGATGCGGGTGGATTCGCAGATTTCAAATACGACCACGGGAGCGAAAGCATTCCTGCTGAAAGTGATGAATCCTTTTTTCAAGAAGAAGCCGAAAGGCGAAGTGGTACCGGTGAGAATCGGCGGAGATTACGATCATCCCACCTTCGGCCTCGATCTGAACGACAAGAAAGCGCAGAACATACTGCACACTCACGAGCCCTCGAACCCAGCTCCCTCCGCGCGCAAGCCTGAATAGATTTGATCCAGTCTCGAAGCCGAAATCTACACCAACTTGTAACGGAAACATCGCGTGACATGGTCGTTGACCATGCCAACCGCTTGCATAAACGCATAGCAAATAGTTGATCCCACGAAATTGAAGCCTCGCTTCTTCAGGTCTTTGCTCATAGCATCGGATTGAGGAGTGCTGGCCGGAACTCGCTGCCGCGTCTTCCACGAATTCACTCGCGGCCGGCCGTCCACAAACTGCCAGATATAACTATCGAAGCTGCCGAATTCTTTCTGCACCCGCAGCATCGCCTGCGCGTTGCGCACCGCCGATGCAATCTTTAACCGGTTGCGCACGATTCCCGGATTTTTTAACAGTTGTCCGATTTTTCTGCGGTCGTAAAGGGCAATCCGCCGTGCATCGAAATCGTCAAACGCCGCGCGGTAGTTCTCGCGCTTGTTGAGAATTGTCTCCCAACTCAGCCCGGCCTGTGCGCCTTCCAGAATCAGGAATTCAAAGAGCGTGCGGTCATCGTGCACCGGCACGCCCCATTCCTCGTCGTGATAGCGCGTCATCAGTTCGGTTTGCGCCCATGCACAACGAATCGGCTGCTTTTCTGCGTCAGATCGGTTCATAAATCACTGCATGAACTCGCGGCACTATTCCAGCGACTTCGGATCCGATCGATTCTTCGGCGATTTCGCATCCAGCAATGCCACCAGTTGCCGGGCCGAGCTCGGAACTCCCACCTTGTGCTCCACAATAATCTCTTTCGCGCTCAATTTTCGCCCATAGAGTTTTTCATTGGCGTTGCCATCGGACCGGAGTGTTGATCCTTCCAGCGAAATTCCCGCAAACAGTCCCTTGTTGCGCGAGTAGGAGAGTATTTCAGCGTTCATTACGATATCCGTCGCGCCCTCTGCCGTGCGTCCTTTTGGACCGGCCGCCGCCGAGGCATCCGCGCCCAGCTTCACTTTGCTCGAGAGTAGCGATCTCGCCCCTTTTGGATTCATCACCAGCAAAACAAAATCCGTCGCCTGTCCCCCCAACTGAAACCCAATGCTTACCCCCTCCAGCGCATAGAGGGCCGGCGGTCCCCATGGACCCGTATAGTGCGGGCCGCTCCGGCATACCATCACTCCACGCCCGTAACTGCCGCCAACGCCGAACGCGCCTTTCTTCACCGAGGGAAGAATTACCAGGCACTCTGCCTTATCCAGCAAGTCCTGCGGAATGTCGTCGGGAATATTCAGGATTTCCTTCATCACATCGCCTGCATCCTTCACCCGGTCGGCTTCCCTCTCGTCGTTGGCGAACGCCAGCGATGCCAGCAGACAAACCACCGCTAGAAATGCCCCCGTCTTATTCCGCATCATTTGTTTCCATTCCTCTCTGCCAAACGTGTTTTTCTATCCATTCTGGACTCATTCCACCAGTAGCATTCTATCCGCACTCCGCGTGCTTTAAGGCCATGACCAAACGAGTGCTCCTTTTGTAACTTGGCACCCTCCGTCGCCGGCCTCTAGAGTCAATGGATAGTGTGGCCTGCCGCCGCCGTCGTTCGGCACGCGAAGTGCATCTAATGAATAGGAAGTACATTTTGGCCGTCCGGGGAGTGAAAATTTTGGACTTTTCAGGCATGAAGTACACGCCGCTGGCCGGCCTGGTTCTGGCGCTGGCAGCCGCGTTGGTCATTGCCTTCCCGGCCTCCGCCCAGTCCGTTCCTTACGCCAGCAACTATGCCACTAGCGCCTCCGATGCCGGCGCTTACGCTGCCGCCTCTAGCAGCGGATGATCCGCAGTCCGGCGCCATGCTTACCATTCACAAACGCGTTGACGAAGTCAACGTACTTTTCATCGCTACCGACAAGCATGGCAAATTTGTCCGTGACTTAAATCAAAATGATTTCTCAATTCTCGACGATCATAAGCCGCCGCAATCCATCGTAAACTTTCGTCGCGAAACCGATCTTCCTCTCCACCTGGGCTTGCTTATCGATGTCAGCGGATCCGTACACAGCCGTTTTGGGTTCGAGCAGGATGCGTCCGTCAGCTTCCTGCAGCACTCAATCCGTGCCGGCTTTGACAAGGCTTTCGTCGTCGGCTTCAACAAACAAAGCCAGCTCTCGCAGGATTTCACCGACAATGTGCAATTGCTTTCCGATGGGGTTCACCGCTTGCAAGATGGTGGAGGCACGGCGCTCTACGATGCCATCTATCGCGCCTGCAAAGATAAGTTTCTGAAAGACCGTCCCGACCACCCCACGCGCAAAGCGATCGTCGTCGTCAGCGACGGAGAAGATAATCAAAGCGAATACTCCCGCGCCCAAGCCATCGAAATGGCGCAGCGTGCCGAAGTGATCATTTACGCAATCTCCACCGACGATAGCGGCCTCATTTTGCGCGGCGATAAGGTTCTCGAACAACTTGCCGAAGCTACCGGAGGCCGCGCCTTCTTCCCCTTCAAGATGAAGGACATTACTCACTCCTTCGCCGCCATCGAAGACGAACTGCGCAGCCAGTACGTCGTCAGCTACCGTCCCGCCGATTTTGATGCCGATGGCCGCTACCGTTCCATCGAAATTTCCGCCCTCAAAAAAGATCTGCAAGTCCGCGCCCGCAAAGGCTACTTCGCGCCACAACAATAACTCTTTCGCGGTTGCTTCGAAACGGCGGGTTCAGTCGCTGCTTGACACCGTGCGTCAACGCCCGCATTGCCGTAAAATACTGTCACGCGCCCGTAGCTCAATCGGATAGAGCATCTGCCTTCGGAGCAGAGGGTTGGGAGTTCGAGTCTCTCCGGGCGCACCATCGTTCTCTGTATCTGCTCGAACGCATTCGTCTCATGTTCCCTTCGGGAGCCGGAGACGAGGCTCTCTCCGCAAGGGGCTAGAGCTTCAACGCACTTTTCAGACGCTGCCAACACATCGAAGAGACAATAGCCGGTCAATTGTGCTCAGCACGCCCCCGCTGGTTTCTTCTAATCTACTTGTGACCGTCCAAAGGAGGCATTTATGGGTGGTCACCCTTTCCAAGCAATACCATGCAACATTTGCAGCAAGCCGATCGATCTGAGCGTCGATTTGTACGCCGACGAACACGGAAAGGCCGTGCATGAGGATTGCTACGTCAAATGTGTTAGTGGATCCGGGCTTGTCGCAGGATGGCGAAATTGGCGCATGCGACCGGCTTCCTAACATTTAAGGATGTTCACAGGCTAACGTTTTTTGTTCTTTCGTCTCTTTTTCCCTCGGTCGGCTTTGAGCTTGGCCTCTGCCGCGAGGCTCTCTCTTTCGAAGCCAGACATCATCGCCGAGTAATCGTCAACGCGGGTTGAATGGGCTTTAATTCGTGGTGGCTTTTTCGGCATGGCCACTTCACGATACTTTAGCGAGGTTCATTTTGCGGTACGGTAGCGCACACAGCCACGGCGAAAATTCGATTTACTACTATGTGCGCTGTAGGACAGACAAAGCTTTCCTGACCTCTTAGGATGCAGGTCATCTCGCCACGCTCAGAAGAGGCAGGTGTTCGATGGCACGTTCCGCGCCGCCGGATCACGTCCCAAAGCAGGGCGACCCCGTTCTATTGGAAGGGGTACTCAGTCGGTTTGTAGTTGTGAGCGTTGATACCGTCAAAAAGACTGCTACGGTGTCCACCCCTACGCCTCCGGGAGATGTGTACACAGTATCGTGGTCGAAGCTCTCTTATCCATGACGAAAGCCCATGACGAAAGCCAGAACGCTTTGCGAGTGGTGAGAAAAGCTGCCGACGATCACTGAAGGGGCGGAGGCTGGAGATTCATTCTCCGTGGCAGCAACGTCATCTGCCATCACCTTTCGTCTATCCTGTTCCTCACTCCCATAGGCCAGAATCGATTTACTGCCAGTCCCAGCTCCTGCGCCATGTGCCAGCGCACCACATTAAAACGCGCCGCCTCCGCCGCCACCAAAACCACCGCCGGAAAATCCGCCTCCACCACCGAATCCGCCGCCGCCAAAGCCCGATCCTCCGGAGCTTGCTCTCGGCGCCGACACAAAGACCTGATGCATATCAGTCGCCATGCCATGCATGGAGGAGGAGAAAAGAATTGGATTGAACATTGTGCCGTAGGCGTAGCCGGCAGGGGCGGCGTACCACGTGGGAGGAGTTTTTATAATGCCGGCGAAGGCTTGTGCCCAGTGGTGTTCGACGCCCAGGGCCATGGCGTAGGGAAGGAATTTTTCGAACGTATCGGGAGGCATGACTTTCAGCCGGTCGGCGTCGACGCGGTTCATGAATTCCTGAAATCCGAGAACTGCGATGTGGGTGCGCGCGCCCTTCAAGGTTTTTGCCGTCATCACGCGAGCAAACAGCCACCAGATCAGGGCGCTGATCAGAACGCATCCGACGAGCATGGGAATTGAACTTAAGAAATCGGCCCAGCCGAAGTATTGAAAAACGGCGAACGGAATCAGGATGCCGACGGCGGCTCCTATGCTATAGGCGTTGGCGGATTCTGGATCGAGAGTGTAGATACCTTTCTGTTTCAGCGCCGACATAATATCGGTACGTACGACTGGAATCGCTGTGTAGAAGCGGTTCTTCAGGCTGGAGAGTCGAGTGTCCGGCACGTCGCCGACAAAAATGTTTTCCAGCATCACCTGTTCGTGAGGTGCGAGGCCCGTCCAATCCTGCCGCTTCTTCAAGAGATGAAAGACGTAATCCTTGTTATGAAACAGAAGACCCTTTTCATCCGTCTCTTCGATCTTGATGAAACCACGGACCGCAAGATCGACAATGGTCGATGTAATGTCGCGGGGATGGATGTGATCGTCGAGCAGGGTTCCAGCTTCGGCGGGAGAAATTCCTGGCGGAGGCTCGTACATGGGAGCGACGGACATTCCAGGATCGGGATCGCGTCCGGCGTACCACCACAAACCGAACATGACGATCAACGTGACCAGTGGCAGAAACACAATGGGATTGCCGCCGATAAACCAGAACAGTTTCGTTAGAGCGCTGGGCTGAGTGAGAATTCCTTTGGGAATGTAGACATCAACGGTAAGGCCGCCGCGCATGGGTAGGGGAGTTGTGGTTTCAAATTCGGCAGTTGCGCCATCGACTTTCGCAGTTGCGTCGCGTTCGGTCGAGCCATAGACGCCGGTGAAGGCTTGCACGCGCAACGATCCTGCGGCGGCATCGGGAAAATGTACGGTCGCCGCGGCGTGGTCGATGGGCACGGGCCAATCGTTGCCAGTTACATTCCAGTAGAACTCGTCGTATTGATCGAAGAAGCGCGTGCCATTGCGCACACGGTAAACGATCTTCACCGTGCGAGTGGTATTGACGGCGTCAGGAATGTAGATTTTAAGATTGCGGTATGCGCCGGAGGTTGAGGAATCGTATTTGAGTTTAGATCCGTTTTCGTCGGTGACGCTTTTGAGGTCGATAAAAAGTTGATAGTTGGTTCCGTTGGGTCCGGGATATTCGATCGGGATGGTGCGGTGAATGCCATGCCACTCGCCGATGAAAACCAGCGAAATGGATTCGTCGACCAGGGCGCTGCCGTCTTTGTTGACCGTGATCGTGTCTTGAAAGTTTGAGATGCGCCAGGATTTTGCAGAGCCGGAAGCGGCGAGCGCGAGGAGGGTTACGAGCAATAGCAGGAGGGGGCGAACAGTACCGAATCGCGGTGCGCGTGAGACTTTCAGTCGTCCCTCCGGGACTAATTCCGTGTTCTCATTTTTTCCCAGCGCTGAACGCGCTGGGCTATTGTCATGCTGCCCCTCCGGGGCCCCTCTATTTATAGCCCGGATCATGGGGTCAGAACTTGACGGCGACGGGCTCGCGGTCGGCGTCAGTGGTCTCGAAGAACTGGCGGGCCTGGAAGCCGAACATGTTGGCGAGAATGTTTGTGGGGAATGACTGGATTTTTGTGTTCAGGTCGCGGACCACGGCGTTGTAGTAGCGGCGCGAGTTCTGGATCGAATCTTCTGTCTGGCTTAGCGATCCTTGCAGTTGTGTGAATTCTTCCGAGGCTTTTAGTTCCGGATAATTCTCGGCGACGGCGAACAGGCTCTTCAGCGCTCCGGTAAGCTGATTCTCAGCTACTGCCTTGCCTTCTGGCGTGGTCGCCTGCATAGCTTGCGAGCGAAATTTGGCAATGTTTTCGAATGTTCCTTTTTCGTGCGTGGCGTAGCCTTTGACGGTTTCGACGAGATTGGGGATGAGGTCGTGGCGGCGCTTGAGCTGCACGTCAATGTCGGACCAGGCGGAGTCGGTGCGCACGCGCAGCTGCACCAGGCTGTTATACATGCCAATTAGAACGACCAAGATGAGGACGAGGACTACGAGCAGGATGATACCGACCATGAGCGTCTCCTAGGGGAATTCTAATCTCGAAGGCTTAATGTTGAAGGCTTATCTTGAAATCATTGGCACGGTAGCATAGTGAGGACGTGGGCGCAAACAATTGCTGGTTACGAGTGCGGCGGTTTCCCCGTCAGGATTCCGGTCACAATCCTCGATGACCGCCATCGCGATTCGCCGCTACTCCATCTCAAAACTTAAGTAGGTCAAGCCATCGCTGCGTTCGACTTGCAGGACGACGGCGGCGCCGGTCTTCAGGCTTTGCACGGCGGAGCGTAGTTCTTCCATGGAAGTAATGGGAGTGGTATTCAAGGAGTGGATAATGTCGCCGGTTTGCAGGCCGGTGTCGGGAGTGATGAGGTCGGCGGCGCGGCCGAGGACGATTACTCCGGAAGAAATACGCAGCGATCCGAGCTGACGGCGCAGGTCGGAGGTCAGGTCCGTGGCGAGAATGCCGAGGCGCGCGACGAGGCTTTTTTCGGGATCGGCGGCGTCGAAGAGTTGATCCATGGGATCGCGCTCTTCGATGGCGGGAACGTACAGAGTTTTCCTTTCGTCCCCGCGCAAAATTTCCAGCTTTAGAACTTTGTCGAGGCGGTGAAGATACAACGCGGAAGAGAGTGCGGGAAGAGTGTCGATGCGGCGATCGTCGGCGGAGAGAACGATGTCCTGCACTTTCAGGCCGGCGGTTGCGGCGGGGCCGTCAGGTTTGACGTCGGCGATAATGACTCCCCAGCGTTGCGCGAGATGGAGACCTTCGGCCATGGTGGGCGTGACTTCCTGCGCGTCCGCGCCGATTTCGACGCGATGCACATGACCGTATTTGCGCAGGCTGCGGTAAACGAAATCGACGATGCGGGCAGGGATGGCGAATCCCAGGCCTTCGCTGCCGCCGCCTTCGGAGAGAATGAAAGTGTTAATTCCGACGACAGATCCGTTCGTATCAACGAGCGGGCCGCCGCTGTTGCCGGGGTTGATAGGAGCGTCGGTTTGAATGTAGGTGAGGGGTTTGGTCGGGTCCGGCTGGCGGGAAACTGCGCTCACGACTCCCATGGTGACGGAATTCTGCAGGCCTTCGGGACTGCCGATGGCGAAGACCAGTTGTCCGACGCGGGGACGCGTCTGGGTGAGAAGCGGCAGCGTGGGAAGATCGCTCTCGTCGATCTTGAGCAAGGCGAGATCGGTCTCTTTATGAACACCGATTAATTTTGCTGGAAGAATGTGGCGTTTGCCCACGGGCACAGGGCGGCCGGAATCGTTTGGCAGCGGCAGTGCAACGCGAATACTTTGCGCGCCTTCGACTACATGGGCGTTGGTCATGATGTAGCCGGAGGGATCGACGATCACCCCGGAGCCGACGACTTGCTGGCGGACGATGAGAGCCGTCTGGGTACGGTTCTCTTCGTGCGCGGGGCCGTAACCGGTGACCAGGATCTGAACCACAGCAGGCGAAACCTTTGCGGCGAGACCTTCTAGAGCATTGTTCAGCTGGAGGAGTGCGGCGGTTGCGGCGGCGGATTCGTCGGGCTTGGGCTGCGGTTTTTCCTGGGCGGGTTTGTCTTCGGCGGCGCTAGGTAGCGGGAGCTGGCGTGGCGGGCTTTTGCGGCGACGCCTGCTGAGATAAGAGGGGCGTAGTCGAGAGCAGAATTAAGATGCAGACTTGCGGGACAAAACAGTGCGGGCGCCGAGTCGATTGCTGGCGGACAAAATAATATTGGCCGAGCATGAGTTAGCTCTCCTGGGAGCGAACGAAAGAACACTCATCTGACGGTATCACGGGCGGTTCGGTTGCAAGGTAAAGTCCATCAGGCAGGAGCCGGGCGCGAGCCCGGCTCCCGGAGCTGTTGCAACGGATGTCAAGTTTCCAAACTGTGGCACTGGCGATCGCGCAATCTCTCGGTTTGCCGGCAATGACGAAGAAGCGTCGAGCTTCGCTCGATCTGAGAGCCGAGGGCTGCTGTCCCTACACATGAACATCTCCTAGACTGCGACCAGAGAGTGCTAATCAGAGACAGCGGCGGCACTTTGGGATTGTTCGGGACAGGACTGCTGATTGTGGCCGGCACGGCGCATTGGAGATTGCGCGTTTGCCCGAACAGAGTGAAGGGATCGGGCGTCTAGATTTTATTTCTAGAGGTGAGCAATTTTGAACAGCCCGGATGTACGTGGGGGTGTAAGTTTTTGTCTCTTTAGGATGAAAGACGGGAAGGAGCATCCGGCCCTGGGTCGTTTTCTCCTCTGGTGGCGCAGTCGGTTTCTCAAGTACGGTCAGCTTCCCCCTCCCCCACTGCGCCATCTCTTCTTTTTCGCCAGCCGTCCATTCGCATTCCAACTTGATCCCGATTAGAACCAGTCAGGGAAGATCAGTTCGATTAGCCCGGGGGTCCAGTAGGAGTAGAAAGTGTCGTCGCAGATTTTGTATTTGCCGTATTTTTTGCGGGCGTAATTGCCCCAGTGGGGCTGGGTGCCGTCGAGGTCGGTGAATCCGTATTCGCGGGCGAGAGCCCAGGAACTGTAGACGCGTCCAGTTTTGTTCATGACGTTGGGGTCGGTGGCGAGGGCGACGACGGCGCGGCCGATGTAGCGCGGCGATTCGGAAACCATGAAGTCGCTGGGGGCGTCGTTCTGATCTTTACTGTTTTGATCTCTATTCTTTTTCTTGCCGGCGTCTTTCCAGTTAGCTTCGGTGACTTTGAAATGCTCAAGAACTCGTTCGGAACGCAGGAAGCCGGGAGTAAGGGCGACGGCGGCGATATTGCGTTTGTGCAGTTCGCGGGACATGGCGAAAGCCAGGCGGATGACGGAGATTTTTACAAGGTCATAGAAGAGGTTGCCGCGGTAATAGAAGGCGTCGCCGTCGGTGATTTCGAAGATGATTCCGCCGGGACGGCCGAGCATGAGTGGCGCGGCGAAGTGCGCGGTGATGACGTGGGAGTGGATGGCCTGCTTGAGCATGCGCAGGCCGTTTTCGAGATTGACGGTCCAGAAGGGCTTGCTCCATTCGGTGAGGGCGTCGCCGCCCCAGACGTCGTTGACAAGGATGTCGAGGCCTTTGTGACGGCGTTTGATGAGCGCGGCCAGTTTTTTCACCTCGGCGGGAACTTCGTGGTCGACTCTTATGGCAATGCCGTGGCCGCCTGCGGCGGTGACCAGGTCGGCCGTTTCTTCGATAGTTTCGCGCTGACCGGGAGCGGCAGGACGTTTTTGCGGGCTTTTTCTTGAACTGCGGCCGGTGCAATAGACAGTGGCGCCGGCTTCGCCGAGGGCAATGGCGATGCCGCGTCCCGCGCCGCGGGTGGCTCCGGCTACGAGGGCGACCTTGCCGGACAGCGATTGGAGCGGTGAATTGTTCATTGGTCGAGCCATTCTTATCCACTTCTTATCCACTCGGCGGGCATAGTAACAGAAATGCAGACTTTCAAAATGCAAGGTTAATGGGCCGGCCGGACAGGACTGTCAGCTCCACGGGGGATGGGGGGAATCTAGGTTCTACCCTTAACTAATTCGTTATCAGGCTTTTATAGAGCTGGCATCCGTGATATAACCGCCGTGAGCTGTAAAGTGGGTGATCCGCCTGCCAGGAGCGTACTTTGATGGTATTGGCCTCGTTCGCAAAAAGAGAAGGATCGAACCACGAAAGAGGAGGCACTGTGTCCGAAGAAGCACGGACCGGAAAAAGATTTCCGTTGGAGTTGCCGATCAAACTGCACAGCGAAGCGGCCAGTGGCGACGCGAAAGGGACGACAGGAAATCTGAGCGCGGCGGGAGTTTACATTCGAGCCGACGCGTCGCTGGAGGTTGGATCTCCGGTGGAATTCGAGATCACTCTGCCCCCGGATGTTACTGGAGGGCAGGAGAATGTTGTGATTCAGTGCAAAGGACGCGTAGTCCGCACGGATCCGACGGGAGCCAGTGAAGAGGGCAAAGGTGTGGCCTGCGTGATCGACTCCTACGAGTTTGTGAGGAATTCGTAGAAGATATTGTTGATTTTTGATCGCTGATTGTTGATTGAAAAACGCGGATGCGGGATTTTTAATCAACGATCAACAATCATCAATCGACAATGCCGTGGTAACACGGATGTAATTCTTAGGATGACTTTGGAGCGTCAATCACATGCTCAAACTGATTCTGGCCGATAACCAGGCAATTTTCCGCGCCGGTATTGCAAAGGTGCTGGCGGTGGAAGACGAGATGCGCATCGTGGCGCAGGCTCAAACGCCAGAGCAGATGTTTATGGCTCTGGATAAATTCCGCGCCGCAGTGCTGGTGGTGGCAGCGGGATTTCACAACGATTTCGCCGCCATCGTGCAGGGCGCGAACAAGGCTAAGACCCGCGTGGTGGTGCTGGCCGACACGGGCGAGAGCGCACAGCGACACATGGCAAATGGGGCGCACGGCGTGGTCTACCGCAATGTGACCAGTGCGGCGCTGGTGGACTGCGTGCGCAAAGTGGCGCGCGGAGAGACCTGGGTGCAGGATGTGGCGGTGCCGAGCGAACTCACTGAAAACGATATGGTCGGCTTGCGAGTGCGTGATCGCTTGACGGCGAAAGAACTCCGCATTGTGGCGCTGATTGTCCAGGGATATAAGAATAAGGAAATCGCGACGCAGTTAGGAACCACCGAGCAGGTCATTAAGAATTATCTGCGCAATGTGTATGACAAGATTGGCGTGTCGGACCGGCTGGAGTTGGCGCTCTTTACCATCCATCACCGGATTCTGAACGAAGCTGCGGCGGCGACTACCGCGGGACCGGCTCCGCAGACGCCGGCGGGTGTGATGCCGTAACAAATCTCGCTTGACTGGGGCCGCCCTGCGGGGCGGCTTTTTTATTGGTGGCGCTTTAGGATGCAGCCTAAACCTTTAACACGGGGGGCACAGAGGAACACAGGGTGGATCTTTATCGTGGCATTTTTGTTCAGCGCATCGTTCTGATTTGATCTGCATCTACTTCTCATGGAATTTCGCACGCTGGGACGATCTGGTTTGAAAGTGCCGGTGCTGAGTTTTGGCACGGGAACATTTGGTGGTGGAAACGAGTTTTTTAACGCGTGGGGCGCGAGCGACGTAGCCGAGGCAACTCGGCTGGTCGATATCTGCATGGAAGCGGGCGTCAACCTTTTCGATACCGCCGACGTTTACTCGGACGGGCTTTCCGAGACCATTCTGGGTAAGGCGATCGCCGGGCGGCGTGACGATGTCTTGATTTCTACTAAAACGACTTTTCGTCTGGGCGCGGGGCCGAACGATGTGGGGTCCTCGCGGTATCACGTGATTCGAGCTTGCGAGGCCAGTCTGCGTCGGCTGGGGACAGATTACATCGATATCTATCATCTGCACGGATTTGACGCGCTGACTCCGGTTGAAGAAGTTATGAGCACGCTGAATCAGCTGGTGAGCAGCGGGAAGGTTCGATATATTGCCTGCTCGAATTTTTCCGGCTGGCACCTGATGAAAAGTTTGGCCGTGGCTGACCGATATGGTTGGGAGCGCTATGTCGGACATCAAGTTTATTACTCTCTGATCGGAAGAGAGTACGAATGGGAACTGATGCCGCTGGCGCTGGATCAGGGCGTGGGCGCGCTGGTGTGGAGTCCGCTAGGCTGGGGCAGGCTCACGGGAAAAATCCGGCGCGGGCAGCCGTTGCCAAAGGAGAGCCGGCTGCATAAGACGGCCGGACAGGGGCCGCAGATGCAGGACGAGTATTTATATAAGGTGGTCGATGCGCTGGATGCGGTCGCGAAGGAGATGGGAAAGACGGTGCCGCAGATCGCGCTGAACTGGTTGTTGCAAAGGCCTTCGGTTTCGACCGTAATTATGGGCGCCCGGAACGAAGAACAGTTGCGGCAGAATTTGGCGGCTGAGGGATGGAATCTGTCGCGCGAGCAAATTGCAAAGCTGGATGCCGCGAGCGAGGTGACAGCGGTGTATCCCTACTGGCACCAGCGGCAATTTCTGGAGCGGAATCCGTTGCCTCGCGTTGCCGGTCAATGACTAGCGGGTTTTGAAAAACCTTGATCCTTGAGTCGGTACTTCCCAGGTCCTGGCGTAAAAGTCCTGATGGACATTTACGCCGCGACTGGTTACGTCATTATCATTGTCTTTCTACTTTTCTTCTGTGTGTAAGGTAGGTTGCTGACCCTCTTTCACGAGGCGCGATTCCTCCCTGCTGGTTTCTGTGACTTCGACTCCGATTTTTGTTCCACTTTCGAAAATCTTATTCAAAAACTCAGTGTTTCCATATTTACGAAATGTTAGTTCCGTGTGTGCGGGGGTATGATTATTAATTGCCTCCCGAACGATAAATTCCACGCTGGTCTTATCATTTTCGCTGGTCGCTGTCATTACCGAAAGCTCAGAATTTTGCATCATCCGGAATGTGTACTCTCCCGGCGGCAGGGTGGTGTTGCCGATGACGAAGGCGTGGTCGATGTGGGCTTGAATCGCATTAGTAATCTGGGCATTCAACCATGGTGTGCTTAATGCCAGCAAGAAAAAGCTAACCAGGACAGGGGCAAGAGTCATTAAAAAATGGTCTTTCATAAAGTATCTCCTCTACAGCTAAGTAGTCCGTGCAATCACGTTCTTGCATCGAATATATGTAGAGTTGCCGATACTCTGAAAAAGGATTACCCGATTTTCTCCCCGACGGACTTTGCCTGAGTGAAGAGATATAGATAATCGGGGCCACCAGACTTGGAATCGGTGCCCGACATGTTGAAGCCGCCGAAGGGATGGGCCCCCACCATAGCTCCTGTGCATTTGCGGTTGATATAGAGATTGCCCACCTGGAAATCGCGGATAGCGCGGTCGATCTTGTCGCGCGATTTGGTGTAGATGGCGCCAGTGAGGCCGAACTCAGTGTCATTCGCGATCTCTAATGCGTGATCGAAGCCACGGGCTTTGATCACGGCTAGCACCGGGCCGAAGATTTCCTCCTGCTCGAGTTTTGACTTGGCCGGAATATCGGCGATCACCGTGGGACGGATGTAGTAACCTTCTCCGGCTTCCACGGCGCGTTCGCCGCCAGTGATCAGGCGTCCATCTTTCTTGCCTTGCTCGATGTATCCGAGGATGGTCTTCATCGAACCTTCATTGATTACGGCTCCCATGCCGGAATTTTCGGTGGGATCCCCGATGGTGATTTTTTCCACGCGGGCTTTGAGCTGTTCGAGGAATTTATCGTAGACGCGTTCGTCGACGATGGCGCGCGAGCAGGCGGAGCACTTTTGGCCTTGGAAACCGAAGGCGGCCTGGGCGACACCTTCGACGGCGGAATCAATATCGGCATCGGCATCGACGATGATGGCGTCTTTGCCGCCCATTTCGAGGATGGTGCGCTTGATCCAGATTTGTCCTGGAGCTTGCGTGGCGGCGACCCGGTTGATATGTAATCCCACTTCGCGCGATCCGGTGAAAGCGATGTAGCGGGTTTTAGGATGCGCGACCACGGCATCGCCGAAGCTCGCACCAGCGCCGGGGCAGAAGTTCACTACGCCTTCAGGCAGGCCAACCTCTTCGAGCAGTTCCATGAATTTCGCAGCAATCGTGGGGGAATCGCTGGATGGCTTTAAGATCACAGTATTGCCGCTGACGATGGAGGCGACGGTCATCCCGGCCATGATGGCGCAAGGGAAATTCCAGGGAGGAATGACGGCGCCGACGCCGAGCGGGATGTAGCTAAGAGTGTCGCGCTCGCCAGGCAACTGCACCGGCGGTTCAGCTTTTGCGAAGCGGAGAGCTTCGCGGGCGTAGAACTCAAGGAAGTCGATGGTCTCGGAGATATCGGCATCAGCCTCGCCCCAGTTTTTGCTGACCTCAAAAACCAGCCAGGCCATGTAATCCATTTTGCGCTGGCGCATCAGGTCGGCGGCGCGGAACAGCAGGCTTGTGCGCTCTTCGACCGAAGTGTTTTTCCAGGACTCGAAGGCTTTTAGCGCGGCTTGCATAGCCGGCTCCACGTGCTCTTTGCCAGCCTTCTGGTGGATTCCGACCACTTGCGAGGGGCGCGAGGGATTCAGCGATTTAATCTTGTCGGTGGTCTTTACGCGCTGCCCGCCGATGATGAGGTCATACTCGTGGCCGAGTTGTCCGCGGACGCGCTCGATGGCGGCGCGCATCTTGCGCGCGTTTTCTTCGTGGCGGAAGTCGTAAAAAGGCTCGTTGACGAAGGGACCGGAATGAGATTGCGGTGATGAGGATGTGCGCGGCCGGACGGGGGCTTCCATGGTTGCCATGAGGAATTCCTTTCAAGACTCAAGTGATAGCATTCGGCAGCTACTACGTATTTTACACCGCTCGGGTCGAATACTCGGCAAGGCGCGAAGCGGCAAAAGAATGCAGCCCACGGCGCAAGCCGTGGGTAGACTTAGTAGAAACCCATCCAAGTTCCGGGCCGAGACAAACCTAACCCCAGATGTACCTTTCGTCATATGGAATCTTGTTCCTCTTTAGGAAGGCTACGTACTCCTGCTGGAATGTCCGGTTCTTAGGGTGCTCTTCCTGCGTCGCAATGTAGCGCGAGACGGCGGGTACATTCGATTCGCTGACGCTGAAGGCGCCATAGCCTGTTTGCCAGGCAAAACGCGCATTCCATTTCTCCTGAACCCAGCGCGAGGAGTTTGCTTTAACAACGCGGGCAATTTCCGACGCCGCTTGCACAGGACGGATGCGGATTAGCATGTGAACGTGATCCGCGGTGCCGTTGACGATGAGGGCGACGCCGCGCATTTCGCGGATGATGCCACCGAGGTAGGCAAAGAGATCGCCGCGGATTTCAGCGGTGATAAGAGGCTGGCGATCCTTGGTGCTGAAGATCAGGTGAAGGATAAGATTGCCGGCGGTATGAGACAAGTTTCTTGCGCTCCTTCGGAGCTTTCCCTTTTCTTGGGTCGCTTTCCCACGGCTTGCGCCGTGGGCTGCATTCTTGCGCCGCTTTCGCGGCTAGCGGGCTGGTGCTCGTATGTTGAATCATACGGCGCGCAGTGGGCGCAGAAACATTCGGATGCCAGAAATAATTGCCCTTAGAGCTTCATTCCGGGACCGACTGTAGCGGCCAGCGGGAAGACTGACAAAAGATCCGTCGCGGTTTCTCCTGAAAACGAAACTGTGCTTAATTTCATCCCGAAATCAGAGCTCGGGAACAAAAATGCCTCGGGAGACAAGGAGATGAACTGCGACGGGCCCGGCCAAGTAGATTACGGCTATGTAAAACAAGATCGAGCAAAGGAAAATAATTTTAAGCCGGGGCGGAGGGTCCACCGAATGAGGTTTTTCGACGTAAAAGTAGCTAACCCATCGCGCTGTTCCTGCTGGCGCCCGGCCAGGATCTTTAGGAAGGATTAAGAAAATACTGAATAGGCCGACGGCGAAGGCTGTTCGCAGCAAAGAGAGGCCGGTCCACTCGGTCTCGGAGAGATAAACGTAAGAGCCGTGATTGTTCAGCGCGTGTATCAAGCCGAGAGACGGATTCGGCGTTGTGGGATGGGAATTGAAGTAGCTGAAAAACAAAAACATCTCGGTTCCGAAACTCGCTGCGCAAAGAGCAAAAAGCGCCGAAACGACATCGTATCGAGCCGATTTCTTCATGTCCTGCCTCGTTAACTTTACGGCATTGTCCGTCGTCGCAGAATAAGATGAACTGCTGATTCGATCTCGACGTAATGCCTTGATCATCCGGTTATCCACGTTGCCTTGCAAGATTACCGGCGGCCGAGGCCGCGGTGCTAAACTCAGAAGTTTTCCTGGGGGAGTTGGCTTTGTAGAGAGGGCAGGTTTTATGGAAATCAGGCGAGTTGGCGTCATCGGTGCAGGCACCATGGGCAACGGGATCGCTCATGTATTTGCGCGCAGCAGGTATTCGGTGGTGCTGTGCGATGTGGAGCAACGGTTTTTGGATCGCGGGCTTGCTACGATCACCAAGAATATTGATCGCGAAGTCGCGAAGAACAAGATCACCGCTTCCGACAAGGATGCGGCGTTGGGACGAATCGAGGGAGTGACCGAGCGGGCGCGGCTGGCAGACTGCGATTTCATCGTGGAGGCGGCGACCGAGAAGTTCGAAATCAAGACGGAGATTTTTCGTGATCTCGACCGGTTGGCGCGGGCGGATGTGATTCTGGCCTCGAACACTTCGTCGATTTCCATCACAAAGTTGGCGGCGCTGACCAAACGTCCCGACAAAGTGATTGGCATGCACTTTTTTAATCCGGTACCGGTGATGAAGCTGGTGGAGGTGATTCGCGGGCTGGCCACTTCGCAGGAGACATTTTCTGAAACTCGGAACCTGGCGCTAAAGCTGGAGAAGACTCCGGTCGAGGTAAACGACGCGCCGGGATTTGTCTCGAACCGGGTGCTGATGCCGTTGCTGAATGAGGCCATGTATGCGGTGATGGAAGGTGTGGCCACGGCAGAGGCGGTGGACGAAGTGTTCAAGCTGGGGATGGCGCATCCCATGGGACCGCTGACACTGGCCGACTTTATCGGACTCGATGTTTGCCTGGACATTATGCGGGTGATGCTCGATGGACTAGGCGATCCGAAGTACCGGCCGTGCCCGCTGTTGATCAAGATGGTTGACGCCGGGTGGCTGGGGAGGAAGAGCGGGCGGGGATTTTATCAGTATTGATGATTGCTGATTGCTGATTGCTGATTGAAAACAACCCCAGGGGGAACTCGCTTTTGATTTCCAATCAACAATCAGCAATCATCAATCAACCATCTTCATGGCAACCGAGACAACTTCGCGGCGCGCCGGCGGCGACCTGGCATGGTACGTTCTGGCCGCGCTCGCCGGCATCGGCACAGGGTGGGTGGATGTTTTGGTGAATGATTTGCTGTTTACGGCGTTGCTGGTGCTGATGGCGTGCATGCTGCTGGGTTTGTTGCGGCCGCGCTGGCCGTGGCGGTGGGTGGTTGTGGTGGCGGTTTTTATTCCCCTGACCGAACTTGCGGCGTATGTGATTATGACCGTGAAGCCGACGCGCGGGCAGGTGTTTGGATCCTTTCTTACGGCCTTGCCGGGAATGGCTGGGGCATACGGGGGCGCGGTGATGCGGCGCGCGATCGATAACCTGCGGCAAGGGAAATGAAAAGTCAGTGAATCAGTGGTCAGCGATCAGTGATCAGTGATCAGTGATCAGTAAACCCTGAAACCGAGACTGACCAACAACCACTGCTCCAAGGTATCGGATAGCCAAAAAGTTACTCCCAATTCCACAGGGGGGACGCGTATGCTCGCAGCATGTGTGTGACGGTGTCGATGCTGGCCAGCGGGAGCCGGGGGAACTGTGCATTCGTGGCCAGCACGCGAACCAGGATCCTGGTGGATGCGGGCATTTCCTGCCGCGAGACGTTCAAGCGCATGAAGGCGCTGGGCGAAGACCCGCGATCGCTCTCGGCGATTTTGATTACGCACGAACACTCCGATCATGTTTACGGCTTGGCGATGCTGGCGAAGAAGTTGCGCATTCCGGTTTTCATGACCGGGGCGACGCACGCCGCGTGGGCGCGGGCGCTGCGCAACGAAAACGGCGAGCGGCCGCAACTGGAAAAGCTGGAGAAATTTGAATCGGGACACCGCTTTCAGGTAGGCGATATTGAGGTGAAACCTTTCACCATCCCGCACGACGCGGCTGATCCCGTGGGTTTTACCTTTCGCGTAGAGGGCACCAAGATCAGCGTGGCGACCGATCTCGGCTATTTGCCGGTCAATGTTCGCGACCACTTGCGCGGCTCCGATGTGCTGATCATGGAGTCGAACCACGACGTGGAAATGCTGCGCGGAGGGCCCTATCCATGGAGCGTGAAACAGCGCGTGGCCAGCAATATGGGGCACCTCTCGAACGAGAAACTCGCGGATTTCTTCACCGGCGACTATGATAATAATGCAGCGTTTGTCGTGCTGGCGCATCTCTCTGAGCAGAACAATCATCCGGAAATTGCGCGAAGAGAGGCGGAAAGAGCGTTGGCCTTGCGCGGCGGGTTATTTCACAACCGCGTGATGGTGGCGGTGCAGACCGAGATTTTGCCGCCCATTCAGCTGTAATTGTCGTCGTAGTTACCTATGAGTCAGCAGTGCATTGATCCAATTGTAGGCAAGATTCTGGCGGGCTGGCGCTACGATATTTCCGGCCTGGCGCCGGAGATGTGCGCCGACTACGAAAGCCATTTCGCCGGGTGCGAGCGCTGCCGCAGCCGCCAGCGTATCCACCGCATCATCGACGTAGGCCTGATCGCCCTGGCTTCGGTATCCGGCGGGGTGTTTCTACTAGCCTTTGGTGTGATTCGCCACTTTGGGCCGCGGCATGCTTTCTGGCTGGAGATTGCCGCCTTGGCTGGCTTTGCCCTATCCGCGCTGATCTGGCTGGTGGTGGCGGTCGCCACGCCCGCGCCCGTAACGGTGCTGGATGCGGCGAAACAAGGCGCGCGCCGGGTGCATGACCGTCTGCCTCCGGAAATCCGGGAGCGGCTGCCGGAAGAGCTGCGGGTGAAAATAACAGGGACCTAGATATGATCCGAAGTCTGCCTAGAATCTCTGCTCTTCAGATCGTAACGGTGGCATTGCTGGGCGCGGTGCTTGCCGCAAGTGCGGGAGCTACGTGCCTGTTTTCCGCTCCGGTTCATTCGTCTTCTGCAGGTTTACCGCACACGGGATGTCATTCCATTCCGGCGCCCACCAAGTCACGCTCGCATGACATGCGGTGCTGCGTGAGTTCTCCGGTGCGTGCGCTGCCAACGGACATTTTCCCGCCGCAATCCGCGCCGCAAGCGATTGGCGCTGATCTGGTTTCCGTTCGTTTCCTCTTATTTTCCCCGCGCAGAAACAGTGTCGAATTGCCCGGCGCATTTGCCTCTTCTGGTGGGCCACCCACCGTTACTGCTCTCAGAATTTAAGCCACCCTTCAAGCGGATTGTCTTCGCCGTCATGCGTATGGACGCATGCGGCCGTTGCGGTTTCTCCGTTTGCGATGGGAGGACTTGTGAGACGACCAATCTGGCTTTCAGCCGCCGGGATTTTCGTTGGCATTGCAATAGGCCTGGGCAGCGCACGCGCACAGGATAATTCCATGAGCGGAATGAACACTCCGATGGAACACATGGAAGTGTCACGGCTCCCGTCTCCCCATCAGGGATCGGGAACGGCATGGGAGCCGGCATCGGTGCCGGAACACGCGTGGATGTGGATGCGGGGAGGGTGGGAGCTGATGGCGCATGGTGAGATCTTTACCGACTACAACCAGCAAGGCGGACCGCGCGGCGAGGGCAAAGCTGAGTCCGTCAATTGGGAAATGGCGATGGAGCAGCACAAGCTGGGCCGGGGCACGCTTCTGCTGCGGCAGATGTTCTCGGCGGAATCGCTGACCTCGCCGCATCCCGGATTTCCCGAATTGTTTCAAACCGGGGAAACCTATCATGGAGAGGCGCTGGTCGATCACCAGCATCCGCACAATGTTTTCGCGGAGCTTGCAGCGCTCTACCTGGTTCCGATTTCTGAGAAGGTTTCGTGGGAGCTGTATGGCGGGCCGTCGGCGGAGCCGGCGCTTGGTCCGGTTACCTACCTTCACCGCACCTCGGCGGCGGAGTCGCCGCTGGCGCCGCTGAGCCATCACCTGCAGGATTCCACGCACACCAGCTTTGGCGTGGTTACAACCGGATTTGTGTTCAACCGGTTCAAGCTGGAAGGCTCGGCGTTTAATGGACACGAACCGAACGAGGAGCGCTGGAGCATCCAGCCGGCTGCGCTGGACTCCTGGTCGGTACGCGGCAGCATCGCTCCTGGGAGAAACTGGACCGCGCAATACAGCATCGGTCACCTTGACCATCCGGAGGCGCTGGAGCCATGGAACCAGTGGCGGCAGACGGCTTCCATCGAATACGACCGTCCACTGAGGTGGGGCAATTGGGCGAGTTCGCTGATCTGGGGTAGAGTGCACGAGATCGGCCCAAGGACCAATCTGAACGGATATCTGCTGGAATCCACGCTAAATTTCCGGCGGCGCAATTATGCGTTCACGCGGCTGGAGCTGGTGGATAAAAACGAATTGTTTCCCCAGGCGGCGGTACATCCGGCTTACCGAATTGGCGGCTATACGTTCGGAGGGACACGCGATCTGGTGCAGAATCACGCATGGCAGCTGGGCGCCGGCGCGGATGTAACCATTTACTCGAAGCCTGCGGTACTGGATGCGGCGTATGGAAGCTTTCCTGTCTCGTTCCAGATATTTTTCCGGATTCGACCGGGACTGCGCGGAAGGAGCAACAGTGTTGAACCGGGTCGCTGACAGGCGCGCCGAATAGTGTCGGAATGGATGCGGATCAATAAATTTCTGCTGGCGCCGCAGAAATTGCGGGAGAATGTTTCAACGCTGGGCGGCTGTTCATGAGAGGGACTCTAAAGACACTGCAGGCGATGCAGTGGGGAATGTTGGCCAGCATTCTGGTTTATGCCGGCATTGGCGAAGTTCCGCGCTGGCGGGCCGCCGTTCCCGATCCATCGCTGAGCTACATTTTTACTACCGCAGGGGTAGCGATCGTGGGCGTGATTTTTGTCATCCGGCGCACTCTGGTATTGCGCTTTGAGCCCAGTCTGGCGGCGCATCCGGACGATCCAATCATTTTGGATCATTGGAAGAACGGCTATGTTGTCACTTATATTTTGTGCGACCTGCTGGGCTTGTTCGGCTTGGCTTCGCGATTCATCGGCTGCAATTTTCACCAGAGCGTGCCCTACTACATCGGCGGCTTCGTGCTGCTCTTCTTCTTCGGACCTAAAAAACCCGTATAAATCGCCAGCTTTCGATAAGCGATATCATATTTCCGAGGTAATCCCATGTCCATCAATGGTCCGGAAGAACTGGCAGGGATGCGCGCGGCCGGCGCCATCGTGTGTCTGATGCTGAGTGCCATGAAGAGCGCGGTGCGGCCGGGAATCACCACGGGAGAATTGGATGAGGTGGGCGCGGGCGTGATGACGCAGCATGGGGCGCGATCCGCCCCGGCGCTGGTTTACAAATTTCCTGGCGTGAACTGCATCAGCGTTAACGAGGAGGCGGTGCATGGCATTCCGGGAAAACGGGCACTTGAGACCGGTGATCTGGTGAAGCTCGATGTCACCATCGAGAAAGACGGTTTCATGGCCGATGCTGCCGTCACGGTACCAGTGGGCGCAGTGACTGAGGAGCGGCAGCGCCTGATTGAATGCGCGGAGCGGGCGTTCGCGAAGGCCATGCTGGTGGCGCGGGCCGGCTTCCGGGTTTCGGAGATTGGACGAGCGGTGGAGCGCGAGGTAAGGCGCAGCGGATTTTCCGTGATTCGCGAGCTGGGAGGACACGGCATTGGACGCACAATTCACGAAGAGCCGCGAGTGCCCAATTATCCCGATCGGGAGGCGAATCAAATTCTCGAAGAAGGCCTGGTGATTACCGTGGAACCGATTATTGCGGCGGGCTCCGGACGATCGTTCGTAGCGCCGGATAAGTGGACGGTGGTCACTGCAGATCGCAGGCCTTCGGCGCATTATGAACATACGCTGGTGATCACGAAGGGTGCTCCCATCTTACTTACGGCGGCGTAACGCCAACCTCCTACCCTACCGGTGTGCTTGAACCTTGCCCCGGAGATCAATAGGATAGACAGTCTCAGCAAATTTTATTTACCTGTAATCCGTGGAGGGGAAATGGTCCGCTTCAAAGTCAACGGAACGGAAGAGACTTACGACGGCGATCCGGAGATGCCGCTGCTGTGGTACCTGCGCGACGTTGCCGGATTCACCGGGACAAAGTTTGGTTGCGGGATGGCTTTGTGCGGCGCCTGCACGGTTCACAAGAATGGCGAAGCGGTGCGGTCGTGCTCGGTGGCTATGAAAGACGTGAGCGGAGCCAGCATCACGACGATTGAAGGCGTGTCCGCCAAGGGATTGCACCCCGTGCAAAAGGCCTGGATGGAGATCAAGGTGCCACAATGCGGATACTGCCAGACGGGGCAGATCATGCAAGCCATCGCTTTTCTGAACCAGAATCATAATCCCAGCGACAAGCAGATCGATGAGGCGATGGCGGGCAACCTGTGCCGCTGCGGGACCTACCAGCGTATCCGGTCGGCGATTCACCAGGCTGCGAAGGAGATGGCGTGAACAACATCGAGAATGTCAGCATTGAGAATGTCAGCCGACGCGGATTTCTGAAGGGCGCTTTTGCCGCCGGAACATTTGTGCTGGGCTTGCAGCTTGTTCCAAAACCGCTGTGGGCCAAAGCCTCCGCTGATGAGCCGGCGATTTTTCAGCCGGACATTTTTCTCTCCATTGCGAGCGATGGGACGGTCACCATTGTCGCCAGCCGCTCGGAGATGGGCTGCGGCAGCCGCACTGCGCTCCCGCTGGTGGTTGCGGACGAACTGGATGCCGATTGGTCGAAAGTAAAGATTGATCAGGCGATCGGAGATGCGAAATACGGCGATCAGGACACCGACGGCTCACATTCGGTTCGCAGCTTCTTTGACCAGATGCGGCAAGTCGGCGCAACCGGCCGCGTGATGTTGATTACCGCTGCGGCGCAGCAGTGGGGTGTGCCGCCAAAAGAGTGCAGCACTGAACTCAACGTCGTGATGCACAAGACCAGCGGCCGAAGGCTTGGCTATGGTCAGCTGGCGGCCGCCGCGGCCAAACTGCCGGTTCCTAAGAAAGAAGATGTTCCGCTCAAAGACCGGTCGCAGTGGCGCTACATCGGGAAAGATAGTGCGCTGTTCGATCTTCCCGACATGGTTACTGGCAAAGCCGTTTTCGGCATGGATGCAACGATGCCTGGCATGGTGTATGCCTCGGTGGAGCACCCACCTGTCCTGGGACAGAAGGTGAAATCCTATGACGACAAGGCTGCGCTGCAAGTTCGCGGCGTGAAGCAGACGCTTACTATCGCTCCCTTCAAACCGCCGCATCACTTTCAACCATTCGGGGGTGTGGCCGTGATCGCCGATAACACCTGGGCGGCATTTCGCGGGCGCAAAGCTTTGAAGGTCGATTGGGATACGAGCCCCAACGCGGTCTACAACTCCGATGAATTCCGTAAGACGCTGGAATCAACGTCCCGGCAGCCCTGCAAGGTAGTGCGCAATGTGGGCGACGTGGATGCGGAATTTGCCAAGGGCGGAAAGATCATGGAGGCAGAGTATTACGCTCCGCATCTGGCCCATGCATCGATGGAACCACCGGTTGCCGTTGCGGAATATCGCGATGGAAAAGTTCTGGCGTGGGCGCCGACGCAGGCGCCGCAAGCCGTGCAGGAGACGATTGCCAGTGTGCTGGGGATCAAGAAAGAGGACGTTACTTGCCACGTCCCACTACTCGGCGGAGGGTTTGGGAGAAAATCAAAACCTGATCAGGTGGCGGAAGCCGCAGTGCTCTCGAAACAGTTGGGCAAGCCGGTGAAAGTTGTCTGGAGCCGCGAAGACGACATCCAATTCGACTTCTACCATTCAGTTGCCGCGATGTATATGAAAGCGGCGGTGGGAGCGAACGGCAAGCCGACGGCCTGGCTGCAGCGCACCGTCTATCCGCCCATCGGTTCCACCTTCGACGTGAATGCCAAATACGCCGATGATGAAATGGGCTTGGGGTGGAACAATCTGCCCTTCGACGTTCCGAACCACCGTGCGGAGAATGGTCCGGCGGACGCGCATGTGCGCATCGGATGGCTGCGCAGCGTAGCCAACATCTATCATGCATTCGCGATTCACTCTTTCGCGGATGAACTTGCCAATGCCGCCAATCAGGACTCGGTTCAATATTTGCTTGACTTGATCGGGCCAGCGCGCATCGTTCCGCTGAAAGCGGACCCCGACGACCCGGATGAGCAGAAGCGGTACCCACTCGACACCGCGCGGCTGACTCGCGTAGTGCAGATGGTGGCGGAAAAGTCAGGATGGGGAAAACGTCCCAGCGGCAAGGGACACGGTTTCGGCATCGCCGCGCACCGCAGCTTCCTGACTTATGTGGCCACGGTGGTAGAGGTCGAAGTGGACGACATGGGCCAGGTGAAGATTCCGAATGTTTGGACGGCAGTAGACGCCGGAACAATTGTTGCCCCGGACAATGTCCGCAACCAGTTCGAAGGAGCGGCGAACTTTGGCGCGAGTCTGGCGCTGTTGAGTGAGATCACCGTCACCAATGGAGCGGTGAACCAGAGCAACTTTAACGACTATCGGCTGGTTCGCATGAATGACGCCGTAAAGCATACCAACGTTTACATTGTGGAGAGTGACGCTCCTCCCGCGGGGGTGGGAGAGCCAGGAGTACCACCATTCGCCCCGGCACTTTACAACGCCATTCACGCGGCAACGGGGAAACGAATCCGGGAGATGCCATTGTCGAAAACGAGTTTAGTGTAATCAAGCAACTTCACGGGCTGCGGCTAAACGCATTGACAGTTGCCGCAGTCTCCGATTCAATAGCTTAGGTGGCTGTGCTGCCGGGCTGACCTAGCTCTGGTGCGCGCTCCCGCCAAATAATTTCTCAGGAGCATACTCAATGTCAGCACCCAGCCGTCGGCCGGAGATTCGCCGGCGCAGAGCTCGTCAGCATAAGATCACCACACTCCGCAAACGCCTCGCTTCGGCTCAGACTGACGCCGACCGCAACCGGGTCACAGCCAAGCTACACAAACTCTCCATCGCTTCACCTGGCCAGCCTTTGGTGAAGTAGATCCGCTCAAAGCTCAGAGAAAATGGCGTGAAAAATGTCGCTTAGGCCACGCCCGCAGTAGTCTTGTTGCCGGGAGCCGAAGATTGGGCGGGAGATTCTGTGTTGCCGGCTTGGCTTAGGACTTCCTGATAGACATCGATGATCCGGCGCACGGATTTTTCCCAGGAAAATTTAGCTGCCTGGCGATAGCTGCGCTCCTTCATTTTCTCGCGCAATGGCTGATCGAGAAGAACCCGGTGCAGCGCGCGCATGATTTCAAAAACATTCTCCGGATGCACCAGCACTGCGGCGTTACCTACGACCTCGGGCAACGACGACACATTCGATGTCACTACCGGGGTGCCGTGAGCCATGGCTTCGAGCGGCGGCAAACCGAAACCCTCATACAACGAAGGAAAGACGAAAATCTTAGCCGCATCATAAAACGTGCGCAAAACTTCGATGGGCACAAAGCCTAAAAAGCGCACATCATTTTGCACGCCGCTTCGGATCACGGTGCGCCGCAGGTCGGGATTGCCGGAGAGGTCGTCGCCGATGATGATGAGCTTCAGGTCAGGAAACAGTTGTTCCTTTTCCAGCTCGGTTTTCAGTGCTGAGAATGCTTCGATCATGCGCACGACGTTCTTATGTGGGCTGATTCTCCCGGCATAAAGGAGAAACGGATAAGTAACCTGATAACGCTCGACGATCAATTGGCGGTCCGCGGGGTTGGCATGGCCCTGCAGCAGCCGTTCGTCGATCGCGTTATAGACAACCTCGATGCGTCCGGCGGGAATGTTGAATAACTTCTCGGTCTCCAATTTCGTGAAGTTCGAGACTGCGAAAATGCGCGCCGCTCCGCTCAGTACCCGCTTGGTCATCTGGAAGTGAACGGTTCGCCAGAATCCGGTTCGCTCGCGAGCGCGCGAGAGATGATCGAGAATATCGTGCACCGTCATCACGTAGGGACACGACAGGGCGCGCGGCACGGAAAACAAATTCGGAATATGGACCAGGTCGCACTCGAGGCGCTTTACAACGGTGCGGAATTCGCGGTAACTGGTGAGTGAACGCTCCGGCTCTGCCAGAGCAACAGTATGAAAATTGGCCGGGAGTGGACCGATTTCCTTGACCTTGGCGGAAGGGCCTAAGAGAAAATAGGTAGTCTCATGGTCAAGCCTTCCCAGGGTTCTAATCACATTGCGGATGTACGTACCGACGCCGAACTCAGTCATGCGCCGGATGTCGATTGCGATCTTCACGGAAGGCATTTAACCACAGGAGATGCAAAAGCTCCCAGTGAATCAAACGAAGCTCTCTAGACTCGAACTTCAGGCTCGAACTTCAGGCTCGCACTTCAGGCTCGCACTTCTGCCTGTGCCCTGGCGCGGCGCTCGGCGTACAACGGAAAAGCCTCGCACATTTCGAGCACTTCTTTACGGATTTTCGTCAGAACGGCTGCATCGCTGCGGTGGAGGAGAGCCTCGGCGATCCAGCGGCCAACCCGCCGCATCTCCGCCTCTTTCATTCCGCGCGTGGTGAGAGCCGGCGTGCCGATGCGAATACCGCTCGGCTTCAACGGCGGATTGACATCGAAGGGGATGGCATTCTTGTTGACGGTGATTCCGGCTTCGCCGAGCGCCTTCTCGGCTTCACTGCCCAGCATACCTTTGGAGAAGACATCGACCAGCATCAGATGCGTGTCGGTGCCACCGGAGATGATACGAAAACCCTCGGCCGCGAGTGTCTCTGCCAGCACCTTCGCGTTGCTCACAACTTGCTTCGCGTAGTCGCGAAACTCGGGCTGCATCGCTTCCTGGAAGCAGATCGCTTTGGCGGCGATGATGTGCATGAGCGGGCCTCCTTGCATTCCGGGAAAGACCACTTTGTCGATCGCCTGTGCGAACTCGGCCTTGGACAGAATCATGCCGGAGCGTGGCCCACGCAGCGTCTTGTGCGTCGTCGAAGTCACAATGTGCGCGTGCGGGACTGGAGAAGGATGCGCGCCTCCGGCGACCAATCCGGCGAAATGCGCCATATCGACCAGAAAGAGGGCGCCGACTTTGTCGGAAATCTGGCGCATGCGGGCGAAGTCGATGGTGCGCGGATAAGCGCTGCCGCCGCCGATGATTAATTTCGGACGATGCTCCTCGGCCAGCTTTTCGAGTGCATCATAATCGATCGTTTCGCTTTCCTTGGTCACGCCGTAGGGAACGATCTTGTAAGTCTTTCCGGAAAAATTGAGATGATGCCCGTGCGTGAGATGCCCGCCGTGCGCCAGATTCAACCCGAGGATTGTGTCACCTGGTTGCAGATACAGCTGCGTAAGCCTCCATATTGGCCTGCGAGCCGGCATGGGGCTGCACGTTGGCGTGCTCTGCGCCGAATAATTGCTTGGCGCGATCGCGGGCCAGGTTCTCGACAACGTCTGCGAATTCGCAGCCGCCGTAATAACGCTTGCCGGGATATCCTTCGGCATATTTATTCGTGAAGACGGATCCTGCGGCCTCGAGCACGGCTTCGCTGACAAAGTTCTCCGAGGCAATCAATTCCAGGCCTTCGTGCTGGCGGCGGGTCTCGTTGTCGATGGCAGCGGCGATCTGAGGATCGGCCTCATAGAGTGGGAGATACATATTCGTAGGAGCTGAATTCTTCATGGCGTTTTCCTGGAGGCTTCGTACACGTGGGGATTGTGAAGTTCCATAAATCTTTCCGGAAACTTAACCGGAGTAAAACCAACTTGCGAGTAGAGCCCGTGCGCATCGCGTGTAGTCAAAATCCAGCGCCGCAGATTCTGCAGTTCGGGATGCTGCATAAGGCACTGCATCAGCCACTTGCCAAGACCGTGTCCGCGATAGGTTTCGAGCACAAATACATCGCCGATATAGGCGATTGTGGCGAAATCGCTGATCACACGGGCGAACCCGACTTGCGCGCCATTTCCATCATAAAGGCCGAAACAGAGTGAATTCCGGATTGACCGTGCCACACCTTCCCGCGAGATTCCCTTGGCCCAATAGCAGTTCGTGAGAAACCCGTAGACCACATCCAGGCTCAAGCGCTCGGGGTCGGTGCTAATGACGAACTCGCCGCGACGATGCTCCACTAACATCTGCGTATCAGTTCTGTGCGCCACGGCCATGTCACATTCTACCGCCTGCTCCCAACCTGCGAGACGGTTAGTCTTCGAACGCAGTCCGCAGAAACGAGGCTAGCTGCCAACCGTCCATATATTTGTATGGAGTCTCGCCCATGGTGTAGTGACCGCACGGAAGAATCACGACCTTGTGATCCAATTTATGCCGCTCGAATTCGGTTACGACATTGCGCGAAAGCTCGGGTAGGAAAGTGAGATCGTATTTCGCATAAATGATGAGCGATTTTCTCGGCCAGCGCGCGAACTGATTGAAATATGCCATGGGACTCACGGCGAGCCAGGATTGGCGAAGCGTCTCGAGGTTTGTCTGCGATTCGATTCCCTGCCGAATGTGTCTGGTGGATTGTCCATGCCAGACGACATCGGCGACGTAAGTTGAAGCATGATTAAAGGCCGCGACGCGGATGCGAGGGTCGTGCGCGGCGGCGATGAATGCATAACAGGAGCCTAGACTTGTTCCAACAATTCCGAGTTTGTTGTAGCCCTGCTGCTCGAGCCAATCGAGGCAGCAGCGCACATCGACTACGCCTTGGCGAACCGCATCGAGGGTGCGTCCGATGTTGGCGGAGACGGCATAATCGGCGCGGCTGATCTCGGCGGGCATGCGGATATCGTGATACGGCATGCTAAGCCGCAAAACTGAGATGCCCAGCATGTTCAGACTTTGCACAGGCTGACGTAAGCGATTGCGTCGGCGTTCCAGTGCGGCAGAAGGACGATGGCGCGGCGTCCGCGCGCGGGAAACCACCGGGCGTTCACCAGATTATTTTCCGGATAGGGCGTCTTTACGGGCGCGGTGAAGCGCAGGAACTCGGCGAAGGTTCCCTTCACTTTAGCTTCCAGTTTCGGATCAGGAACCTCGCGGGTGGAGAAGACCTGCACTTCGCGCTTCTCCAGGTGGAAATCGGTGGGCGTCTTGTAGGAAAAAAATTCGTCACTGGAAGCGACGATGCGGCGGTTGAAATCGATAAAGAATTTTGCCGGATCTTCGACCGCCTGTCCGGGACGCGTGCCGTTGCGGCACGGCCAGTCCTGGGCGAATTCGATGCCCCAATCCAGCGGGCGCACCACGCGGTTGTTGTCCACCGAGGTAAGGCGGTGCTCCCAGTCGTACATCCATTGTGCGTAGCGCGAAGGCATGGTCAACCTTCTAGTGTAACAAGGGCGCGCGAATCACCTCAGGTGCTAACCATTCAACGGGTGCAATGAGAAGTTGATGCTTGGCATTTAGTCCTTTAACGGGACGACGTGGTGGAGATGCTCAAAGGTTTGTGACATCCATCACCGGAGCCCAGCCGTGAGATTGCGATATTTGAAACTTAAAAGAAGTGACAGTTAAGTCGCTTGCCTGTAACTACATTTGGAGTTACAATGAATTTTGAATGGGATGAGGCGAAGAATCGCATTAACATCCGCAAGCATGGAATCGACTTCGCTGACGCTGAAAAGATGTTCCGCGGCGTGGTTGTGGCGGAACCGGACACGCGGGAGGATTACGGAGAGAACCGGTGGGTTGGTCTCGGCCTGATTCGAGATCGCACCATGCAAGTGGTTTTCGCGGAATGCGCACTGGATGCCGTTCGCGTAATCTCACTCAGAAAGGCAACTCGGCGTGAAAGGGAACAATACCAAAAAGCGATCGAAAACAGATTGGGAGCGGGTTGACGCGCTTCAGGATTCGGACATTGATTTTTCCGACTCCCCCGAACTCGGCCCTGATTTCTTCAAGAATGCGATCATCTGGCCTGGACCAAAGAAGCAGATTACTTTGCGCGTTGATCCCGACGTGCTGACATTCTTCCGCAAGCACGGCCGCGGCTATCAAACGACGATCAATGCCGTCCTGCGCAAGTATATGGAAGCCCAAAAAGAACACCAGAGAGCATAGCCGCCTCTTTCAACTTCCGTACCTTCGCGGCACGCGCTTGGAAATATTGCAGAGAATTTCGTAGGGTGAGCTGTTGGCGAGGCGTGCGTGTTCGAGGGCGTCGATACTCAAACCATCGCTGGCGCCAAGCAGAATTACTTCGTCGCCCACCGCAATCCCGGGAATGCCAGTGACATCCACTAGCGTGAGATCCATTGAGATGCTGCCGACGATGGGGGCATAGTGATCGCGGACGATGACGCGGCCGCGATTCGATAGCTGGCGGTTGTATCCGTCAGCGTATCCAACGGGCAGAACAGCAACGTGCGCAGGCGCTTTCGTGACATAAGTTCCGCCGTAGCCGAGAGCTTGATTCGCGGCAAAGTTTCGCATCGAGAGAATTTTCGTTTTCCAGGTGAGAACCGGCTTCACGCCGAGCCGCAGCGTGCCTCCGCTCACTTCTCTACCCGCGCGCTGGAATGGCAAGTAATATCCATAGAGGGCAATGCCGGGACGCACCATCTTGTTCCAAGTCTCGTGGCGTGAGATAAGTGCGCTGGTGTTTGCCATGTGCACCAGCTCCGGATCGAAGCCGGCGGCTCGCACCATTCGCTGCGCTTCTTCGAAACGGCGTGACTGCTCGGCCACGGAAGGCGCATCCATGATTTCGGAGGATGCGAGGTGAGTGGAGAGGCCTTCGAGAACCAAGTGCGGCGCAGCACGGATGGCTTCGAGTACGGCGGGGAGTTCTTCGAGCGAAACGCCGAGCCGGCCCATCCCGGTGTCCACCTTCAAGTGCACGGCATGGCGCACGTTTGCGCGAGCGGCAGCGGCCTCCAGAAACTCGAAATGCCAGGGCTCCCACACCGTAGGAGTGAGATGCTGGCGGACAATTTCAGTTTCTTCGCCACGCCAGAAGCCGGTCATCAGCAAAATACGGGATTCGATATCCGCATCGCGCAGCGGGATGGCCTCGTCGAGCGATGTGACCCCGAGCCATTTCGCTCCTTCCGACTGCAGAGCGCGGGAGCACTCCACCGCGCCGTGGCCGTAGGCATCGGCTTTTACGACGGCGCATACCGTAACGCCGGGCCCCGCGTGCTTCACAACCGTTCGGAAGTTTTGCCGCAGATTGGCCAAGGAAACCTCGGCCCATGTGGGACGGGTGGCCACGCGGCTCGGAATTTCTACAGTGCTCGCCACTGAGGTCGATTATAGCGGCAGTATCGCGCAGCCTCAGGTTACGCTTGGGCTACTCCCGCTTGGTTTCTCCCGCATTCCGTGTAGCCTCACGCGATCAATTGCCCGCCAGCGAGAAGTTCACCGTGATCTGGGTTTCGACTTCAACCGGTTCGCTATTCAAGATGTAAGGGCGGTAGCGCCACTGGCGTACGGCCTCGATGGCGGCCGGCGCCAGCATGGGATGACCGGTGACAACGGTCAGGTTTTCGATCGTGCCCTGCTTGCTGATGATTGCCTGCAGCACGACCGTGCCTTGGATTCTGGCGCTGCGAGCTAAGGCCGGATACGTGGGTTGCACTTTACGGATTAAATTTCCTTCGCTGATGTGCGAGAGGCGAAGTGGATGAGCAACAGCCGGCGGCGGAGCCGTGGGCAGGATAGGGTTTTTGCTGTCGTCAAACAAGTTTGAAATGCCGTGTGGATCACCAACTGGTACCCCCGGAACGTAAGGACCAGTATTTACTCCCAGTGGCGCACCATCATCGATCGGAGCCGGCCTCCCCGTGGGAAGAGGTGAGGGGCGACGGAAAAAGAATTCCGCAGGCCGACGTGGAGCGAAGCTTGGGCCGGCGTGAGGTCTAACCGCGGGCTCTTCCAGGGGCTCACCTAAACTGATAGGCGTCGACAGCGGGCGAAATGAGGGTATTCCTACTTGGCGCAATAGCGGCAAAATAAGTAAAAGGCTTGTGAGCAAGGCCTGCAATCCGAACGAGCTTAGGATCGTGCTGCCACGGCGGGCACGCTCGGCCCAGGAAGGTTCGACTGTGCCCACGAACATGTGTCTTTCAAAGATGTCTCTTTCAGAACCATTTCCTCCGCCCATGGCGTCCTCCTTAAGGGAATGTTGTTGTTGCTAAGGACACCGGAAGCTTCCCCTGCGGCAGGGTATTGAGGAAATAAAAAAGGCCGCGCGGGGCGCGGCCTCAGGGAACTTTCACGACACTTGTGGTGTCGCGGAAAAACTACTCGCCGGGTGGCGTAGTTGACTTGGGAGCCGCCGGCTTGGGAGTCGTGGGCTTCGGAGCCGCTGGCCGGACCGCCGCACCGGGACTCGCCGGAGCCGGCACACCGGACTTCGCGTTGTAAAGGTCGACAACCTCTCTGGTGATATCGCCCTGCTCGCCGTACCAGAGCAACGGGCTCTGCGGCCAGGGATTCGATGTGTCCATGACCATGGCATAGCCGCCGTCCTGAGCATGCTTCACAATGACCGGTGCCATCTTCTGCAGAATGCGCTGGAAAATTTCTTTCTGCTGGTTCTGCGCGTCTTCCTGAGCGTCCTGCACGGAACGGTCAAAGGCTTTCTTTTTGGTCTCGATTTGTTTGACGAGAGTCGCACGGGCTTCGTCGTTCAACTTGTCGCCCTGAGTCTGCAGTTGCTTCTGCAAACTTTCCAGTTCGTCGTTTTCAGCTTTGAGTTCGTTCTGTTTGGGCTCCAGCTTCTTGCGTAGAGCTTCGAAGTCGCGTTGACCTTCGTTGCTGCCCATTACGGCCTGTTCAATGTTAATGGTTCCGAGCTTGGTGCCGGTACCGGTCGCAATGGGAGTAGAGGGTGCCGAAGTTGCGGGCGAAGCGGCCCCGCCCGCGGGGGCAGCCGCACTCGAGGTTTGGGCGAAAGCGGAGATCATAGAGAAAACCGCAATGGCCAGGAAAGAACGCAGAAGCTTGCTTGTCATCGGATTCGCTTAAACTCCTTGGAACTTTTGATTCCAGAAAACACGCTTCGAAAACGGACTCCGAAAACATGATTCCGGGAAAGACTTAGATTTACCCTTTTTCAGGCAACGCTGGGAAGGCGTACTGGATTGCCAGCATCACACGCCGGGGTTGCGGACGTGTCCTCCACTCCTGGTCAGCTTTCAGCAATGGCGTGGATCGAAGCCATTATAGAGAGCATCGTCGGGCGGCGTCAAACCCGGGGCTGGTCATTAAGCGCCGTCATGTGGATTCAGGGCGGCGGGGCGAGGTTGTAAAGGACGAGACGAGTGCGGGCATAATTTCTAAGGTTAGATGCGGGTTTCTGAGCGAATCGAATCCCTAGGAGTATGGGTTCGTGGAATCCCACCCTTGCGCAAAGTGCGCGCAAGGATGGGGCACCCGGCTCCAGCTTCCTCCTTAGGATGACAAGTCTTTAGAACGTGGTGGCGACGGTGAAGCGGAATGTTTTGCGGGGCTCGCGCAACAGGAAGGTGGGCGCGTAGGTGTTAACCGCAAGATGGTAGGTATAGTCGCCGGCGGCGGTGTTGGGGAACATGCCGCGGGTGATCGGAATCGGCGGAGTTGCGGGGCTATTCAGGCGCAGCGGGTTATAGGCCCAATAGATGCGGAATGGAGCGTTGACCACGGGCAGGAACATCTGCAGTTCGAGGCCGGTGGACATGCGCGGGCGCCAATTGGTCTGCCCCAGGACTTCCAATTGCTGCTTGGGCAGGGGGTTCAGGAAACTGCCGGGAGTACAGCCGGTACCGGTCGAAGTGGCAGTCCCCTGGTCCTGCGCGGGACATCCGAAGAGTTGGCCGGTCACTTGAAAGTATTGCTGATCGGCAATCTGCAACTGCGATGGACGCACGATAGGATCGATTCCCGCATCCATGAATGGAGCGATGGCCACTGGTCCGTAGATGGTGATGCGGTATTCGAAATTGGTGACGATACTCAGGTCGCCGCCGGGGAAGGTGATCTGATCCACGGGGATCGGCACGGTTAAGGGGCCGAGCAGCGGATTCAGCGGGTTCTTGAGGACAGGAGTTCCGTCAGGATTGGTAAGGGCGATAGAACCGACACTGGGCAGGAAGGCCACCGGAGAGACCGAGCGAATGTCGAAACCGCGGAGATCGTTCTCGCCGCCCATGTAGGAGCGCTGGAATGGCGGCGCTACTAAGCCGGCATAGCCGGTGATGAAGGATCCCTGAACGTTAAAGCCAAAAGCGTTTCTCCGGTTCTGCACCGGGATAAACCTCTTGTACTGGATGATGGGCCGAACCGAGCGAACTGTGCCGCCCAGCCCCGCTAGTTCCGCACCTAAAGTAAATTGCTGCCCGTGGTGGGGCGAGATTGGGCTATCGATGGTATTGAAAGAGAAGTTGGGGAAGATCTTGCTGGTGATAATCCCCTGCAATGCATTAGGCCCGGAGATGCCGCGGAAGGCGATGAACTCAAACAAATTTTTAGAAGCGTTGCTCAGCGCCAGCAGCGAGGATCGATCAAACGAGTAAGTGATGCCTACGCGTTTGAAGGAGCGGCGCAGCGGGTAGCTTAACGAAGTGGTGAATCCGGCGCTGGACTGAGTGTAATTTTGCAGATTCTGCAGTACGGTGTTGGGCAGGTTCAGGGTTTGCCCGCTGAAAACCGAAAGCTGCCGGGCCTGGTTGTAGCTCACCTTATTCAGATAAACGTTGAAACCGAACTGCAGAGGGCGGTCGAACACATAGGGCTGAGTGAAGCCGAACCGCACGCTGCGCGCAAGATTTCCGAGGCTGGCCTGCACCTGCAGTGTCTCGCCGAGACCGAGAAAATTATTAGTGGAGTAGTTGATACCGACGAAAGCGCCTTCGAGTCCGCTGACGCCGCCGTTCAGGCCAATACTGTTCTTGCCCTTTTCATGGACCTTGAGAGTCAGGTCGACCAGACCATCTTTCTCGTCCAGTTTGCGGTCAGTAATATTGGGATCCTCGGGCTTTAACTGATCGAAGTATCCCAGCTGATTCAGGCGCAGCAGGCTTAATTCCCAGAGACGCGAGTTGTAGATGTTGCCTTCTTCGAGGGCGATTTCGCGCCGGATGACTTTATCGCGCGTTGTAGTGTTGCCCTGGAACTCGATGCGGCGCACATAGAACTGCTTGCCTTCGTCCACATCAACGTCGAGGAAGATCTGCTTCTTGTCGTCGTCAAACCTGGTCTCGGGCACTGATGTGAAATTGATGTAGCCCTGCTCGCCATAGGCTTTGCGCAGATTCTCCAGGCCCTTGCCGATTTTATCTTTACTGAAAATGTCTCCATCTTTGATGGGAAAGAGATTTCGCAGAGCTTTTACATTCGAGACGGCTTTATTGTTCTTAAAGGTAATTCCGCCCAGGGTGTAGCGATCGCCTTCCTCGATGGGCATGGTGATGTCTACGGCTTTGCCGGGGCCACTCTGCAGAAGAGGAATGTGCGTTCCACTGTGTCCGGTATCGTGAATCTTAGTCTTCGGCTGATCTACGATGACTTTGAAATATCCGCGGTTCTGGTACTCGTTGCGGACGCGTTCGGTATCTTCATCAAGCTTGGTGGCGTCGTAGGTTCGGGCGAAAATGTTTTCCAGGAAGATCGAGTGCGGAATTCCGATGGGGCGCAGATTCTTCATGGAATAACGCAAGATCCTCGTCTTGACGTTCTTGTTGCCTTCGAACTTGATCTTGCCAACTTTCACCTTCGGACCTTCTTTGACCACGAAGGTAATGCCGACGGCAGCGGGTGGAATCTGGCGAATCTCAGTGCGGATGGTAGAGAACTGTCGGCCGTGTTCTGCGAGCAGGCCTTTAATGGCAACTTCCGCCTTCTTTAATTTCGTCGGATCGTACTGGCTTTCGACCGACAAGCCGACTTTGGCTTCCTTGAATCGATCGAGTACGTCGCTGGTCGAAACCGAACTAAGGCCCACATAGTTGATCTCGCGGATAGTGGGTTTTTCTTTAACCTGAATAATCAGGCGCCAGCCCTTGGGAGTTTCTTCGCGCGAAAAGCGGATATCTTCGAAATAGCCGGTATTCCATAGGGCATTGAAGTCGCGCTCGAGTGCCGCGGGGTCGTAAATATCGCCAGGGTGGGTGAAGATGCGAGCCTTGATAGTTTCCGAGGGAATTCGGCGATTGCCGGTGACGTTGATCTCGGAGATAACGTCAGTTTGTGCCCAGCTTGCCGAGGCGAGAAAAACCGCGAGCAGAATTCCCAGCACCCAACCACACCGTTTCATCCGGCGACAAAGCCGTGCGAATGAAGGAGATGGAGTGGGTGTTGCGCTGGAAGGGCCGTAGCCGTTCTCAGGCACAACAATGTCCGTATGAAAGCGAAAGCGAATCGCTACGACCTCAACCTTTCGGATGTGGGAAAACGACAATTATACGGTAGAGAACGAGAAAGCGTCCAAGGTGCCGCTCTTGCCGGCGGTTTCATGGAACGGAGCTGGTTGACTCCACTTCAACCAAGACGGAATAAAACGTTGCGGAGTTGCCCAAGTCCGAAAGTTTTTCTGAGGTGAGCACGTTTATATTGCGAAAGCCGGGGCTCAACTTCGCCCAATTCAGGCGAGCAGAAACGACTCCGGGCTGAACTGCGCCATCCACTCGGGCTTTCAAGAAAATTTCTCCTCGATGGTTGTACACCCTTACGGTTGATCCGTCGACAATGTCGCGGGCCCGGGCATCGGCGGAATTTATTTCGAGAAGATCGGTATCCTCCATCTGCTGGATGGAAGGCAGGTTGGAAAAAGTTGAGTTCAGGAAATTGTCGGCTTTGCGGGCTAAGAGCTCCAGCGGATATTTCGCGATGCCGGTTCCGTTGCGCGATTCTGCAGGAGGGATGAACTCGGCTACGGGATTGAGGCCGAGAGCTTTCATCGCTTCACTGTAAAGTTCGGCTTTGCCGGATGCAGTGCGGAAATTGCCTTGGGCGAAGGGAAGGAACGGAGATGCTTCGTTTGCCCGTGGTGGATTCGGAGCTGATTCGGTCGTTGCAAAATTCAGCCGTATGTGGCCTTCGCGCTGCAGGCGCTCGCGAGTGATGCCCTGCAACCATGGGTTGCTGGAGGCCAGCGCACCATCGATCATTTCGTCTGTGCTTTCGCTGAAGCATTCCTCGGTGAATCCCATGCGCACGGCGAGCGACCGGAACAAATCGACATTGGATCGACACTCTCCTAGAGGGGCAATCGCCTGGTCTGACATCTGCAGGTAATAATGGCCATATGCCGCCTGCAAGTCTTTGTGCTCGAAGAATGTGGTTGCGGGCAACACGATGTCGGCGTAATCCGTGGTATCGGTGAAGAATTGCTCGTGGACCACGGTAAACAGGTCGGGTCGCTTGAGGCCGCGCACCACTTCGTTGTGATTGGGACAAACCGCGGCTGGATTCGAACCGTAGACCAACAATGCTTTCAGTGGAGGATCGCTCAAAGTATTCAATGCCTTGCCCAGCTCCACCATGTTCACTACCCGCGGGGCTTTGCTGTCGCGCGGTTTGAGGTCGGGGCGCCTGAGAGCAGTTTTGTTCAGATCAAAGGCTCCGCTGGTCGAGAGATGAATTCCGCCGCCAACTTCTTTCAGAGATCCGGTGATGCACGGCAGCATGGAAATGGCGCGGGTGGCCATGCCACCGTTATCGGAACGCTGGACCCCGTAGTTCACGCGGATTACTGCGGGCCGCGTCGTGGCATATTCTCGCGCCAGTTTGCGGATGTCATCGGCGGAAATTCCGGTCCACTGGGCGGCACGTTCGGGTGGGTACGCTTTTACTTTTTCGCGCAGCTGGTCGAAACCCAATGTGTATTTTGCGACGTAGTCGGTATCGTGAAGGCCTTCGCCGATGATGACGTGCATCATGGCGAGCGCGAGGGCGCCGTCGGTGCCTGGGTTGATGGGAAGATACCAATCCGCGCATGCCGCAGTACGGGTGCGATAGGGATCGATTACCACGAGTTTCGCGCCTTTGCGGCGCGCTTCTACGATGAAGGGCCAGAGGTGAACGTTGTTGCCGTGAATGTTCGACGCCCAGGCAATGATGTAGCGCGAGTGAACAAACTGATCAGGCTCGGTGCCAAGCTTGACGCCCATGACGGATTCGAGTCCAGCTTCACCGGCGGAGGAACAAATTGTGCGCTCCAGTTCGGAAGCCCCGAGGCGGGTGAAAAATCGGCGGTCCATGGATGCGCCATTGAGTGCGCCGAGAGTGCCGCCGTAGGAATAGGGAAGAATCGCTTCGGGGCTGAACTCGGCGATGATGGAGCGAAAGCGCTCGGCAATTTCGTCCAACGCTTCGTTCCAGGTGATGCGCTGCCAAACTTCGCTCCCTGTTTTAGAGGCAACTCCCTTGGCTGCAATCCGGCGCATGGGATAGAGAACACGGTCGGGTGAATAAACCCGATCCAAGTATTTTGCAACCTTGGCACACAGAAATCCGCGAGTGACTGGGTGATTTGGGTCGCCCTGAATCCTGGTGGCGCGGCCATCTTCAACCGTGATCAACACGCCGCAGGCATCGGGGCAATCGTGCGGGCAGGCGGCATGGACCAAAGTTTTCATGAACATCAATTATAGAGGTTGAAATGCGCGAGCCGGATCCGTGGCGGCAATCCAGGTCAATAAAGTCGAGCTTCGCTCGACGGACAGCCGGGGGCGGCTGTCCCCACATAAACTCTCTCCATTACTCCGGGAGAAAGAGCACGGGCGGCTTCGCAGCCGCCCGTTGTTAGTTCTTGTGTGGTGAGTTACTGTGCCGGCGGTGTGGCTACTACAGCCGCAGCCAAAACCGGCGTGTTGTTGAGCGGATTCACAAAGAGCAGCCCGCCTGCGACCAATGGAGTCGATCCGTCGGCTTGCAGTGCACTCAGGCCCGTGGTGTTGATGAACAGCGTGCCGTTGCCCGTACCCACGTTGAGCGGCGCACCGCCCAGAGAGTAACCGATCAGGGCATTGTTCTGCAGTTGGAAGGCTCCGGCGTTGCCATTCGTAATGGCCACGCTACCTTGTGTGAGCGTGCCGTAGACGCCCTGGAAGCGCAGCGAAATCATTTGCGGCGTAAACACTGAACTGGAGTAGCTGCCGCCGATGAAGATGCGCTGGCCGACAATCACCGTCTGATCGTTGAACAGAGCGTTGGTGAACAGATTGTCGAAGAAGCACATATCATATTGCGTGACGGCGCCCACGTTGATGGTCTGGATGGTATCGACATCGCTGACCAGAGTCGGCGCTGGTTTCACCCACCCACATGGTGATCTGCTGCACCGGTCCTGAGGTCGGATTCACAGCCAAGACTCGGCCGGAGAGAAATGCCTGCGAAGTAGTGATGACTTCCACATTGCTCGCCATCAAACTGCCATCGGCCTGGAACGAGCCCTGGACACCAACAACTGCCGGAGTTGCGAGATCGTTGATATTCCATCCGCTATTGAATTGTGTGCTGCTGTTGACGTCGATGGTCAACTGATGTCCATAAGGACCCTGCAGCACGAAGGAATTTCCCGCCGTATTCACCGAGACCAGGCCGCCCATTAGATCTGTGACCTGGCCATCAGAATCGCTGGCCCTCACGGCTCGGATGTAAATCGTCGGGTTCACCGAGCCGGTAATCTGGCCGCTACCATCGACTGCAACCGATTGGCGAATGTCAAAATCCATGCGTATGCCAGCCAGGCCGCTGGGGCCAACCACCATGGGCGAGGGGAAATTTACGGTGACAGTGGTCTGCGTAGCCGAGCTGGTGGTTGGGCTGAATTGGCCATTGATTGTGCTAAGTGACGGCGGAGTGGTGCTCATATCCACGTAGGAAATTACCGGGCTCGAGAGTGAGAACGTAGCACTGTTGTAAGTGTCGGCGGGAACGGAATTGAAGCCGAGCGGCGAACGCAAGCCGAGAAGGCGCGCGAAATCAACAGTGGCGGCCGTGGATAATACCTGCGGCGAACTGTTGTTCCCGTTCAGTGTGATGGAGTTGATGGTCACGTTAAAGCCGACCACAGAGGCCAACGGTGCATCTTCGCCGGTAACGAACACCGCCGCTGGTTGCGAGGAGGAGTTGGAGGACGAGGTCGATGTCCCGCTGCAACCCGCCCCCAGCATGGCGAGCGCGAGCAAAAGTACAGCCCCAAGCAGTCGTTTCATACAGACTCCCAATGAAAGAAATTTGTGAAGTTTTTGGGGGATTGAATTCGCTTCACGATGATGGAAACACGAGGCTCAGTGGGATGTCGCGTAACCTCGGTGCAGGTTACTAAATGCGCATGGCGAGCCCATGGCGAGCTATCTGACTGGATTAAAGGGCTTTAATGCCTCGCGCTGGAGCACGCGATTCGAGGACATGTACATTAGTTTGGAATCGACATACAACAATGATGCGAAATAGCGTGTCGCAACGATCTATTTGATCTCCAAAACTTCTCTTTCTTTGGCTTTGCTCATCTCTTCCATCTTCTTGATTTCATCGTCGGTGAGCTTCTGGATTTCGTCGAGGGAGCGCTTCTCGTCATCCTCGGTAATTTTCTTGTCTTTCATCGCCTTCTTGATCGCATCGTTGCCATCGCGGCGGATATTGCGAACGGCGGTGCGGTGCTCTTCGAGAACTTTGTTCAGGTGCTTCACCATTTCCTGACGGCGTTCGTGGGTGAGCGCGGGGACGGGAACGCGGATCAGTTTGCCGTCGTTCATGGGATTAAGGCCCAGTTCGGCGGAGCGAATGGCTTTCTCGATTGCTCCGACCTGCGACGGATCGAAAGGCTGGACGGTAATCATCTGCGGTTCGGGCGCGTGGACTTGCGCGATCTGGTTGAGCGGCATTTGCGAGCCGTAATAGTCGACACTGACGCTGTCGAGCATGTGCACCGAGGCGCGCCCGGTACGCGTGGCAGCCATCGCTTTACGAAAATCTTCGACCGCCTTATCCATCCGCGTTTTCAGTTGTACCCGAATCTCTTTAAGAGGCCCGCTATCAGGCATGGATGAGCTCCGTTAAATCTTTATGAACCAAAACGTTGAATTATAAACCGAAGAGAAGATGGCCACGGATTTGCACGAATTACCGCTGATCAAGACTGCGCATCGCGAGCATGCAACAAAAATCTTATTACGCACTGACCGTGGAGCCGATCTTTTCCCCGCTAAGCACTCGCCGAATGTTCCCGTGCTTATTCAGGTTAAACACGATGATGGGAAGATTGTTGTCTTTGCAAAGGCTGATGGCGGTGGAATCCATTACTTTCAGGCCCAGCTTGAGAACATCCATGTAAGTGATGTCGGTGAATTTCTTAGCGTCTTTCACTTTCATTGGATCGGCGTCGTAAATGCCATCCACTTTGGTGGCTTTGAGGATGGCGTCGGCTTTGATCTCCATGGCGCGTAGCGAGGCGGCGGTGTCGGTCGAGAAATAAGGGTTGCCCGTGCCGCCAGCGAAAATAACGACGCGGCCTTTTTCCAGATGGCGGATGGCGCGACGGCGGATGAAGGGCTCAGCGACCTGATTCATCTCGATTGCGGTTTGCACGCGAGTGTATACTTTTTGCTTCTCGAGAGCGTCCTGCAGAGCAAGCGCATTAATCACAGTGGCCAGCATGCCCATGTGATCGGCGGAAACGCGATCCATATCTTTGGCCTGGTCGGCGACGCCGCGAAAGAAATTGCCGCCGCCAACGACGATTGCCAGCTGCACGCCGAGTTTGTGAACATCGGCCAGTTCGGCGGCGACTTCGTGGATGCGGTTGGTATCAACGCCGAAGCCCTGATTCGCAGCCAGGGCTTCTCCGGAGAGCTTGAGCAGCACGCGTTTGAAGGCAGGGGCGGAAGCAGTCATGTGGGTTCGTTGGGCCGGCGTCCCGCCGGAGTATCGCATAATCAGGCACAAAAAAGGCGCCCCTATTTGGGCGCCTCAGTTTACTCGGGTTTCTGTTCTGTTGGTTTACTGATTGCGACAGTCTCTCCCGCATCGCCTACTTTAAAGCGCGCGAAGCGGCGAACACTGATATTCTCGCCCAGCTTTCCGATCTTTGCGGCGATGAGTTGCGCGATCGACACGGTCTGGTCTTTGATGAAAGGCTGCTCGAGCAGGCAGACTTCCTCATAGAATTTTTCCATTTTGCCGGCGACCATCTTCTCGGCAATGTTCGGAGGCTTACCCGAGGCAACCGCCTGCGCGAGGTAGATTTCCTTCTCGCGATCAAAATCGGCCTTGGTGACATCTTCCTTGCGAATAAATTTCGGATCGCTGGCGGCGATGTGCATGGCGATATCGTGCACCAGTTCCTTGAAGTCATCAGTGCGCGCCACGAAATCGCTCTCACAATTTACTTCGAGGAGAACACCGATCTTGCCGCCGGCGTGGATATAGCTGGTGACCGCCCCTTCGCTGGTTACGCGCGTGGCCTTCTTGGCTGCGACCGAGACGCCTTTTTTGCGCAGGATCACGACGGCCTGCTCCATATCGCCTTTGGCTTCAGTGAGGGCCTGTTTACAATCCATCATGGGCGCTCCGGTTTTTTCCCGGAGATCCTTTACTTGTGCTGCTGAAATATTTGCCATAGTAGTGCTCATAAATTAGGTTTCCACTTTCTAAGTCAATGCTTCTACAAACTTTGACCCGCGCCGGACGACCCGCGCGGGTCTTATGTCGAATGCCCGGGTTTTGGCTCTTGCCTAGGAAAGTTCCTCAGGGGCTAAAGCCCGCATCCTTTTGGATCTCTAGCGGCACGGCTAAAGCCGTGCCCTTCCCGAGCCCTTTTCCAGCCGCGACCTTCCTATACCGTCTGACTCTCCACCTTTGGAATGTCGGCATCTTCGTTGGCAACCGGCTTTTTGTGCGTTCCGGGGCCCAGCACTTCTTCCATGCTGATGTCTTCGCCGATGTCAGCCAGGTCGGACGCGGCTGCGGCCTCCTGTTCACGAGTTTCGAGCGCGGCAGCGGCATCTTCCGCTATTTGCGTCTCGCGGGCTTGCGCCTGTTCCGTGGCAGCAGTCATGTCGGCGATTTGTTTATCGCTCATCAGCTGCGCGCCTTCGGCGATCGACTCTGAAATCTTCGACGTGAATAAGCGAATAGCCCGCAACGCGTCATCATTGCCCGGAATCACGTAATCCACTTCACTGGGGTCGCAATTGGTATCGACCACCGCGACCACAGGAATGCCCAGCTTGCGAGCCTCGCGCACGGCAATCTGTTCTTTGTTCGAATCGATCACAAAGATCGCGTCCGGCAACCGGCTCATGTTCTTGATGCCCGCCAGGTTTGCCTGCAGATGCTTGCGCTCGCGTTCCAGCTTGATGACTTCTTTTTTCGGCAGCAACTCGTAGCGGCCATCCGTGGCCATCTCGTCGAGTTCTTTCAGCCGCTTTACTGACTTCTGCACCGTGACCCAGTTGGTCAGGAGCCCGCCGAGCCAGCGCTGGTTGATATAGAAACCGCCGCACTTGGTGGCCTCTTCGGCAATCGCATCCTGAGCCTGCCGCTTGGTGCCTACGAACAGGACGATCTTGCCGCTGGCGGCGAGGTCCTGCACAAATTTAGACGCCTCTTTGAACATCTTCAGCGTCTTTTGCAAATCGATGATGTAGATTCCATTGCGCTCTCCGAAGATGTATTCCTTCATCTTGGGATTCCAGCGCTTCGTCTGATGCCCGAAGTGAACTCCCGCTTCGAGCAACTCCTTCATGGTGATAGTAGCCAATGAACCTCCTTATTTAGTCTGCATCGGAAGTTCAAGGTTTCAGAGTTTCCAGGTTGCAATGTTTCAAAGTTCTGGCGTCATGCCCTTTCTTTGAAGCTTTGAAACCTCAGAAACGTTGAAACGTTCCTTCCGATTGCCATTCCCGTCCCCGCACCGCGAAGCACGGGAAGAATTGAACACCTAAAACAATGTTTCAAAGTTGCTTAGTTTCAAGGTTCCAAAGGTTATTGAAACCTTGAAACATTAGAAACTTTGAAACCTATCTCTTCGAGAACTGGAAGCGCTTGCGCGCACCCTTCTGGCCGTATTTCTTGCGTTCCTTGCCGCGCGGGTCGCGGGTGACCAAGCCCTCAGACTTCAGCTTGCCGCGCAGTTCTGCATTGAACTGCATTAGAGCGCGCGCCACGCCGAGCTTTACCGCATCGGCCTGACCGCGAACGCCACCGCCCAGTACGCTGGCAACGATGTTGAAAGAAGCTGCGGTGTCGGTGGATGCCAATGGTGCCTTTGCCGCCGAGCGCTGCGCCGGAGTCACGAAATATTCTTCGAATTCGCGGCCATTTACTTTGAACTCGCCGCCGCCTGGGCGCAGATAGACGCGCGCAATCGCGCGCTTCCGGCGTCCCGTTCCGTAATATTGAACCAGCTCTGCCATTTAGCTTTTAGCTCCTAAATCCTGTTGTCATCCTGAGCGCAGCCGCTTTTCAGGCGGAGCGAAGGATCTCAATCTTCTTGGGCCTCGACTACCGCAAACCCTCTAAGCCCGTACTTCCAACTGCAGAGGCTGCGGCTTCTGCGCCTCGTGCGGATGCTTGTCGCCTTTGTAAACTTGCAGCTTCGACAGCATGTGATCTGCCAGCTTGTTCTTTGGCAGCATGCGGCGCACCGCGTCTTCGACAATTTTTTCCGGCTTGCGCGCCAACCGCTTGCGATAATCTTCGGTGCGCAGACCGCCCGGGTAACCGGTGTAATGGTGATACTGCTTCTGCTCCGACTTCATGCCGGTGGTTTTTACTTTCTCGGCATTGATGACGATCACGTGATCGCCGGTGTCAAGAAAGGGCGTGTATTGCGGATTTTCTTTACCCATGAGGACGCGCGCCACTGCGGAGGCCATACGCCCAAGCGTTTGCCCGTTCGCATCCACGACGTACCACTTGCGCACAATTTCCCCCGGTTTGGGGAAATAGGTTGACATCTGAATTCTCCCAGAGTTAAAAAAATTGCGAAACGCGATTGAAAATAGCTAAAGAAGACCGCTCGTTGATTCCCCGGCGAGGACGCCAGACCATCAGGCGGGCAACCGCGAGACTTCCCAAAGCTTTAAAGATACCGTAGGGCGCTGCAGAATGTCAACGCGAAGTTAAACGAAACGCCGTACGAGTCCTGACCAAAAGGATTACTCATACGCCAGCGCATCGATGGGATCTTTCTGCGCGGCCTTGTAGGCGGGATAGATCGCGCCGCAGGTTGCCCCGATAATGGCGACGAACATCGCCCGCAAGATCCAGACGCCGCTTTGATCGATGTGAACCAGCGGCCAGCGCTGCTGAATTCCCAACCGCGCCGCCACGCTGAACGCGACACCCACTGCAATTCCCGCGATCGCCAGCACAATCGTTTCTCGCAAAATCACATTAACGATGTAAATTTTCGATGCGCCCAACGATTTCAGAATGCCGATCTCTCGCGTGCGTTCCATGACCGCGGTGTACATCGACTGAAAAATCACCAGGAAACCGATCACCAGGCTCACCCCGATCACAACTCCGATGAACGGTTTGAAGCCCGGCAAATGGCTGGGAGTCATCATGCTGAGGTAGTCCGAAGTGGAAAGCACGGAATACTTTTCCATTCCCGGCTGGCTCTTTATTTCATTCACCACCGCTGCGGCGTTATCCGGGTTATCCAGCTTCACGTAGAAGACGGAAGCCTTGTCCTTGGCGCCAATCAGATCCTGCAGAGTATTCATGGGGATGAACTTGCGGGCGCCCCGGCCATTCTCGACAATTCCGGCGATGCGGAAGTCATGGTTGAGAATGTCCATGGTGTCGCCGACTTTCACGTGTTTTTGGCGGGCGATGTAGTCATCAACCAGAGCGTCGTTCGGTCCCTGAAAAGGTCCGCCCTGGACGTACTGAAACGGGCCACCGAGAGCCTGGAAACTGGAGATATCGATGCCATCGATTACTTCCAAAGCGCCGCCGGTGGCGATTTGCCAGATGACCGGGCTGACTACTTTGACGTGCGGAAGCCGGCGTAAAACGTCCGCGACTTTTATTGGTACTGGAGCGCCGCTGATGCCGGCCAGAAATGACGATCCCGGAGGTTGCACAATTACATCTGCTCCAATGCCTGCGGTGCGAAACTTTTGATCGTTCATGATGCCGTAGCAGAGGCCGACGATCAGAAGGATCAGCGTAACTTCCAGCGCGATGGCCACAATGCTGATCAGCGACCGGATGGGCCGGTGCACGAGATTGGCGACAACCATCTTATTCATCATGTTTGAAAAGCCAGCTATCAGGCGTTGAGCTAGGGGTGATTTCTGGTCTCCGAAAGCGGCACGACCGCGCTCGACTGCGGCTGCGGTTTATCCAGATGCACCACCTCTGCGCCTGGCGGCTGCGCCAGGGCAAACTGTTCATCCCGCAATGGCTTGTTGATTTCCAGCTTCAGCAGATTGAGGGTGATGTCGTACTCTTCCTGCGGACGGGAGATCTCGATGCGCGAAGGGAAACTGGTGCCATCCCAATCCTTGTAATTGGCATAGCGGGCATCGGTTACCAGGTTACCCTGCTTATCGTAAATAAACTGGCGGTGCGGCAGCAGATCGATGCGGCTGAAAACGATTTTGCGCGCCAATCTCCAACCCTCGCCATCTTTATCTTTTCGAATTACGACCAGTTCGTAATCCTCCTGCAGAACGCGGTGACCCTTGGCATCATGCAGAATCTCGTCGCCGTTTTCGAGAACGGCAATTTCCGATTGAGGATCGATGGGCTGTATGAGCAGCGCATTGAAGATATCCTGCGGCCGGATATTTTCCATGGGCTGGTCGGGGTTGGGCGCTTGCGCTTCATTGGTCCCGATCACGAAGCGGTTTTTCGGCGGAATCCATAGCTTGAACTGCTGCCCGTCGCTCACCATGTCGAAGGCGGTGGTTCGCACGATCGGCAACAATCCAATCATATGCAGCATAGACGGTTTCCGTGCCAGCACGTAGCCGCGAATTTCTTTGTAATCGGTGACGTGACCCTTCTTGGCGCCGCCCACGGAAGTGTCGATATCTACGGTGGCTTGCAAGGACTGAATTTTCTGCGCCTGCTGGTTGATGCTGTCGATTAAGGCAGATTGGGATGCTTCCTTGAGGGGAGCTTTGGAATAAGTCTCCTCAACGGGGCGCGTGCGGAGCAGGCAGCCCGCTGTGGGAAGCATTGCTGATAGCAAAGTCAGAACCCTAAGAGGCGAGCTACATCTCATGAAGTATGGAATGACTCCTTGAACATTTGAGTATAACGCGGCGAAAAGGGTGCAAGAAGTCGTGGTGCATAAAGGAAATACGTGAGCTCGCGCCGTTGCGGAAGGCGGAATGACGATCGGAACCTCTCTGGTCAACGATTGCTGAGGTCAGGGCCGAACAATTCATGAGGTGCAATCAACTACACTAAACATATTGTGCGAAGGATTTTCTGGCTGATTCTGGTGGCCGCGCTGGGGTTCGGCGGCTGGTTTGCGTGGACAGTGTTTGCGCCAACTGAACCCGCGGGGCAGAAGTTTGTAATGCTGCGGCCGGGATTCTCGACCCGGCGGATTGCCGCGGAATTAAAGGCCAATGGAATCATCCGCAATGAAGACGCGTTCATTCTTTGGCACTACCTGCACCGCCACCGTTCATTGAAGGCGGGAGAGTATTTGTTTGATAAGTCGAGGAACATTGTTGATGTCCACAAGCGGCTGGTGCGCGGCGACGTGTATTTCCGCACGGTGGTTATTCCGGAAGGATTCACGATGTTCGACATTGCGCGGGCAATCGAGGCTGCTGGGCTCGGATCGAGCGCGGATTTCTTAAAGGTCGTGCAATCGGATACGGATCTGATCTCCGGTCTCGCGCCCGGAGCGCAATCTCTGGAGGGTTATCTTTTCCCGGATACGTACCAATTCAGCCGCATGATGACAATGAGGGAAATGGCGGCCGCTATGGTCAAGCAATTTCGCCAAGTGGCAAATCAGATCGGCCTGATCCAGGAATCAGAGATCGCAACCCCTGAGACCGGATCGAGCAGCGCACTGGGTTCGCCGCATATTGAAGTCGAGGTCAATGGCAAGTTCGTCGATCCCAATAGAGAAAAGGACGAACTGGAACGCATCGTAATCATGGCATCGATCGTCGAGAAGGAAACATCTGTTGCCGACGAGCGACCGCTGGTGGCAAGTGTCTACTACAACCGGCTGCAAAAGAGGATTGCACTCGACGCCGACCCCAGCGTTATTTATGCAGAGCTTTTAGCTGGGACTTACACGGGTGCGCTGCATCACGACGACATGAGTTTCAGCTCGCGCTACAACACTTATAAAAATGTTGGCCTGCCACCCGGTCCGATTGCCAACCCCGGCAAGAGCGCGCTGGAAGCGGCGATGCATCCCGCGCAATCGGACTACTATTATTTTGTTGCCGACGCGGAAGGTCATCATCGATTTGCCCGGACGATCGAGGAACATAATAAGAATGTGGCTGCGTACCGGCGTGCCATGTTAGGTCACTGAGAGCCGGAAGGCAGGAGCCGCCGCTTTTCCATCCAGCCTTGCAGGATCAAAATTGCGGCCATCCGGTCGACGGCTTTGGCGCGCTTCTCGATGGATAAATCAGTCTCGCGAAGAAGCCGATTCGCCTCCGCGGAGGTCAAACGTTCGTCCCAAAGATGCACTGGCAGCCGGAACCTTTTGCGCAGGTCTTCGGCGAATAGTTGCATTTTGTCGGACTGCGTTCCTTCGGCGCCGCTCATGCGTAAAGGAAGGCCGACTACGATCTCGCGTACTGCGTATTGGCGGATCACCTCCGCGAGAGCCGCCAGATCCGTACGCTTATTCCGGCGCTGCAGGGTGTCAAGACCCTGCGCGGTAATGCCGAGCGGGTCCGATACTGCCAAGCCGATCCTTCGGGCGCCGACATCCAACCCGAGAATGCGACCGGGGGGCACCGGGGGCTGGGCAGAGGCTGACTTAATCGCGTTTGGTTCTTCGGCGGATTTTTCGTCGTCAGGTCTCACGCGGGGATTATATCCTCCATCTTATTGGAAGGCCCATGGATCGGACGGTTAGGCCTTCAGTAACAATAGCTTACCGAGCCATCCTCTGGGCCCTTCGCGGCCTGTTTAGGGAAAGGATCTCCATATCGACGCAGAGTCCCTGAAAAAGCGGTGGAGTTCCGGCAGACTTGCACGCCTCGGCTGAAGGCTGAATCCTTGCTTTTCGTCCCATTCCGGGATAATATGTTTACAGTAAGGTAACGTTCCCTCACTTGACCCTTTCCCTGCCCGGGTACCTTTTATGAACGGTGATTTGAACTTCCACATCGGCGATAAGGTCGTCTACCCGAACCATGGTGTTGGCATCATTGAGCAGATCAGCAGCCGATCCATTGGCGCCACCGTGGAGAAGTTCTATCTCCTCAACATTAAGGCCAGCAGCCTGAAGGTAATGGTGCCGTGCAATAACGTGGGTAGCGTGGGCATCCGGCGCGTGGTTCGTAACGGTGAGGTGCAGAAAATTCTGGATTTTCTGTCAGTTGCCGACAATCTGAGCACCGCCGACTGGAAAGACCGGTTCAAAGAGAATTCCGACCGGATGCGCACCGGCTCGTTGTTTGAAGTTGCGGGAGTGCTGAAGAGCCTGATCGCACTTCACCAGGCCAAGCCTCTGTCCTTCCGGGAAAAGAAGATGCTGGAGCGCGCCCGGTATTTGCTGGTCAGCGAACTGGCCATGTCACGCAACTGCGAGGAGACGAAGATTGAAGAACTTCTCGCGCTAGCGCTGGCAAAGTGTAACCTGCGTTTTCCGGAAGCCTCAGAATTTCAAGCCTGACTTCGATTTTTCGACCTCCCACTGACACCGCTCAGGACCCTCCGCTGGCAGACCCACTTGGCGATCTCCCTCCAAATTGTGATAAAAGTCACATTTCTTTGTAACGGTGGTCACAAAACCGTAGTAAAATCTCGCGCAGATAGTCCTGTCTAGCCAAGACGCCGGGCAGGCGTGACGCATAATGTAAATTGCGCCACGATCTTTCCGTTCGGAGGTTTTCTGGTATGGAAGATCGGGCCCCAGCAGTATCTCCTTCGGTTTCTGAGCAGTCTTCTTCCTCGTCCGCTCACATCGCGCATCATGAAGGCCGCGGCGCCTGGGTGCTAACCGCATACGGCATTTCTGGACTGGCTCTTTTCGGCGTTTTGGCTTATTTCTTTTCGGACTTCATCGCTCATTAATGATGCCCGGCAGTGCCGAACGGGCGTTCGCGTCCGCGGAACGTAGTGGTAGTGTGTCCGTGAATTCTCAAACGTCGACTTGCGATGTTCAGGACTTCGAACGTGTTACAATGAGCGGCCTTAGAAGTTAGCGCTTCGCAAAAGAACCCAGCGTTTCCCCACACTGAAGCACTGAGACCGAATAAAGAGATACCCTGGTGGCTAAGAAACCCACACCCGCTGGAACGCCGATTACCTACGCCGACGCGGGGGTAGACATCGACCGTGCCAACCGCACCAAGCAGCGGATCAAGTACCTGGCGCACAAGACTTTCACCCGAGGCGTGCTCAGCGAGATTGGCGGCTTCGGCGGTCTCTTCGCCATTGATAAAACCAAGTATCTTGATCCCATCCTGGTGTCCAGTGTGGACGGCGTGGGAACGAAACTGAAAATCGCCTTCGAAATGGGGTTGCATTCCACGGTAGGCGCCGACCTGGTGAACCACTGCGTAAACGATATTGCGGTGCAGGGCGCCACGCCGCTATTTTTTATGGACTATTTAGCGGCCGGGAAACTGGATCCGACCGTTGCCGAGCAAGTGGTGGAAGGCATTGCCGACGCCTGCAAGCATAATGGCTGTGCCCTGATCGGCGGCGAGACCGCCGAAATGCCGGGTTTTTATCCGGACGGCGAATACGATCTGGCTGGATTCATCGTGGGCGTGGTAGAGCGCGAACGCATTATCACGGGCAAAGATGTGCAGATCGGCGATGTCGTTCTGGGTCTACCCTCGAATGGCCTGCACACGAATGGATATTCGCTGGCCCGCAAGTTGTTGTTCGAGGTCGCGCATTATTCTCCCGACGACTACGTGAATGAGATTAAGAATAAAGTTGGGAACGAGTTGATGCGTACCCATAAGAGTTACTGGCCGGCGCTGAGAAAGTTGATCGATGCGCAATGCGTTTCGGCTCTCGCTCACGTGACCGGAGGCGGCATCACAGAAAATCTGCCGCGTGTGCTGCCTCGGGGTACGGGTGCACTGATTGAACTTGGCTCGTGGCCGGTGCTGCCTTTGTTCGAACACCTCCGCCAATTGGGCGACGTTCCCCAGGACGAAATGTTGCGCACGTTCAACATGGGGCTGGGTATGCTGATGGTGGTTCCTCTGGCAAAGTTTAAAAAAGCGCAAAGCGTGCTCGATCGAGTGGGAGAAAAGGCCTACACCGTCGGACGCATCGTTAAGGGCGAGCGAAAAGTCTTGTATTCCTAAGCCGCCTGGCTATCTGGTTACTCTTCTCAAGCAATAGACAATTCAGACTCTGCATTTTTTAACACTCCTTTAACATTTGTCCGGGTCCTCCACTGAATCTTACCAAGGCATTCCAATTTCATTCCATGGCGTGAGTCGGCGCAGGAAAGGATTGTATTTATGCCGCGAAATTCTCGATCGAGATCACAACTACCACGAACCGACAGGACGTTCCCTAAAATAAGCGCCGTGAAAGCCGTAGTTGGCATCGCATGCATCGTCGGATTTTGGGGTGTTACCGCGTGCACCAAGAGTTCGGAACCCGTGCATCCGGGAGGCACCAACTCAATCATCGGCGCGGGCAGTACCTTTATCTATCCCATCATGACCCGCTGGATTAGCGCTTTTCAGCAAAACCATCCCAACGTGCAGATTAACTATCAGTCGATTGGCAGTGGCGGTGGCATTCAGCAGTTGAAGAAGGGACTCATCGATTTCGGAGCGAGCGATGCGGCGCTGGACGACGAGCAATTGAAGGAGATGCCTGCATTGTTGCAGATTCCCGAGAGCGCCGGGCCGGTCTGCATTACTTATAACCTGCCCGAGCTTAAAAGCCCTCTCAAGTTAAGCGCTGAAACGCTGTCGGGGATTTTCTTAGGCAAGATTACGAGCTGGCAAGATCCGAAAATCAAGCAAGAGAACAAGGGCGTGAGTTTGCCGAATCACGCGATTCTCGTATCGCATCGCTCGGATGGCAGCGGCACTACGAATATTTTCACCACCTACCTGGCGGCAGTGAGTCCTGAATGGGAGAAGAGAGTAGGGAAAGGAATCTCGGTCAAGTGGCCGGTCGGCGTTGGAGGCAAGGGCAGCGAGGGGGTTACGGGAGTGGTCCGGCAAGCCGCTGGATCCATCGGCTACGTGGAGCTTAGCTACGCAAAGGACAATAATCTGCCGGTGGCGATGATTCGTAACCAGGCAGGAAATTGGGAAGATCCGACAGCCGCGGGAACGACTGCCGCAATCGATGCTTTTCACACCGAACTTGCGGCCGATGTTCGCACTGCAATTGTCAATCCACCGGCATCGGCAGAAGACGCTTACCCCATTTCTGGACTCACGTATCTGCTAGTGCCAAAAGATGGGCCGGATGAAAGCAAGCGGCAAATGGCGAAAGCATTCATTGAATATGTAATTACCGACGGGCAAGCTTCGGCTGACAGTCTGTTTTATGCCAAGCTTCCGGCCGGTCTCGCGGACCAGGACCAGAAGTTACTTGGCGACATGATGGCTAACGGGAAGCCGATTCAGGGTCCCACGGTGGCGAACTCCGGACACTGATGGTGGATTATGATGGTTTCGCGGAAAGCTGATACCTGACCGCGAAACCATCATGAAATCTCTGGCTATTCTTCTCTCCGGGCGCGGCTCGAACTTCGTCGCCATCGCCGATAGTATTGATGCCGGACGTATCGCGGAAGCGCGGATCAGCGTTGTAATCGCGAACAAAGCGGATGCGCCGGGGATCGCGGTGGCGCGCCAGCGCGGACTGGAAGCTCTGGTAATTCCCTCGAAGGGCAGGCCGCGCGGAGAACACGACCGCGAAGTTGTAGGTGCATTGAAACAGCATAATGTCGATCTGATCTGCCTTGCGGGCTATATGCGGCTGCTCTCGCCGTGGTTCGTGCAGCAGTTTCCTAGCGCAAGATTCTCAACATCCATCCCTCGCTGCTGCCCGCATTTCCCGGACTCGAAGCACAGGAGCAGGCGTTCGCTTACGGAGTGAAAGTTTCCGGCTGCACGGTGCATTTTGTCGACGAGGAACTGGATCACGGGCCCATCATCGTGCAGAGGACGGTTTCGGTCCTCGACAGCGATGACGAGCATACGCTGGCTGCGCGAATTCTTGAGCAGGAGCATATCGCCTACTCCGAGGCAATTAATATTGTTTTGGGTGGGAAGTTCCAAATCACAGGCCGCAGATTGAAAAGAGAAAGTTAGGAGTTAACTTTCTTTCTCCGGCCGAAAATTCATGCGGGGACGGGCGTACTCGACTTTCCCTTCGAGTAGAGCGGGCCGCTGCTGGGCATGCTTCGCATGCCGGACAGCCGAGGGCGGCTGTCCCCGCATGCTGTCCCCAGATTAAGAACTTCGGCGGAGATGAGGCGGAATTCCCTTTGCCATTCTTACAATGGGCAACGAATGTCCGTTCCCCAGCGGGACCTCTTGATTCTCGATCGCTTCATATCCCTTGGCCCGATAAAAAGCCACGCCGCTTAAAGTTGCGCCCATTTCGAGCCGGGTGAATCCTGCTTCTCGCGCGGCGTTTTCGCAGGCTTCGAGTATCCTGCCGCCGATGCCGCGGCGGGCCCATTTCGGATGTACAAAGAACGCTCGAATTTTGGCCGCATCCTGTACAGGATCAAGCATCGAGTCTTCACGACCGGCATATTGATCGCCGCCGTAAAGAGTCTTACGCTTACTCCACCCACCACAAGCGATGATCTCGGCGTTCTGCGGATCTGAAACTTCCGCAACGAAATATGTGCCATCCGCAATAAGCTGGCTATCCACGCCATACACCGATTGCAGCGCCCCTTCAATCTGCGCCGGGGAGTAGTCCTCGGCTTGCAAGCCGCGTACGGAAGCTTGAATTACTTCGCGTAGCCGGGGAACATCCGCGGCGGTGGCTGTTCGTATGTGAATTTTTGCCGTCACCAGCTGATCCCGACAGTTAATTCTAATTCCGCCTTCTGCATTCGACATTTCTTTATAATGACCTTTCTCATGCCAACTTTCGCGCCGGTCGAAGAACAACTCACTTATCTGAAGAAGGGCTCCGCGGAGATCATTCGGGAGTCTGACCTGCGCGCGAAGCTGGAGAAGTCGCGCGCTTCGGGCAAACCGCTGCGCGTCAAGCTCGGCATGGACCCGACCGCTCCCGACTTGCATCTCGGGCACACCGTAGTTCTGCGCAAGCTGAAACATTTTCAGGATCTCGGGCACACCGCAATTTTTTTGATCGGCGATTTCACTGGGATGATCGGCGACCCCACTGGGCGTTCCGTCACGCGGCCGCCGCTGACTCGCGAACAGATCGAGGAGAACGCTGAGACATACAAAGCCCAGGTCTTCAAGATTCTCGATCCGCAGAAAACTGTGATCGATTTCAACCGGCGCTGGATGGGCCAGTTCAGCTCTGATGATTTCGTTCGGCTGATGGCGAAGTACACCGTCTCGCAATTGCTGGAGCGCGAGGATTTTCACAAAAGATTCAAAGAAGAGAAACCAATATCGGTGCACGAGTTGCTCTATCCGCTGGTGCAAGGTTATGACTCGGTTGCGCTCGAGGCCGATGTGGAACTGGGCGGCACGGACCAGAAATTCAACCTGCTGGTGGGGAGAGAGCTGCAACGAGCGTACGGTCAGGAATCGCAAGTGGTGCTGACAACGCCGATTCTCGAAGGACTCGACGGCGTGCAGAAGATGTCGAAGTCGCTGGGCAACGCGATCGGCATTCATGAGCCGCCGCTGGAGATGTACGGGAAAATCATGAGCATCTCCGACGAAATGATGTGGAGATATTACGAGCTGCTGACGGATGTGCAGGTCGCGGACATCGAGAAGATGAAGCGCGAGGCGCATCCGATGCAGGCGAAGAAAGATCTGGCGCGAAGGATTGTGGCGGATTTTCACTCTGGCGGATGCGGCGGCGAAGGCGGCGGAGGACTGGGCGCGGCAGTTTCAGAAGAACGAGGTGCCGGAAGATGTGGAGAAGATTCTTATCTCTCTTGGCGAAGTTGGAGGGCATATCGTTAGTACCGACCGTGGCCCCGAGGCGACAGTAAGAGCAGATCGCCTTTTAGTTCGCTGCGGGCTCGCAGCTTCTACGACCGATGCCGGCAGAAAACTGAAGCAAGGCTCGCTAAGAGTTGACGGTCGTGTACACAGAGAGCCGTTCTTCACCTGGAGTGGGCCGCCGCCTATGCGGTTGCCGCTTAGAGTCGGCAAGCAGCTGAAAATTGCAGTCATCAACTGGTAACCAGAATTGACCATGTGGGGACAGCCGCCCTCGGCTGTCCGGGCGAGCGGAGCTCGCCGCTTTCCTTGCCATCTCTCCCAATCTGAAATTTACAAAAGGATTTATTCGTTCGTCAGGCGCACTCTGCCCACAATTCCAACTAGACTTCAACAATCGAAGCTTCGCTTCGCGGACAGCCGAGGGCGGCTGTCCCCACATAGAACTTTATGCCGCAGGCTTTTTATCGGAGGCAATTGCCGCATCTGCAGTGTGATGACCGGCAGCACTTTGTTACATTCTGCACCGATCATCGGTGGCTTCTTCCTGAGCAAGCGCGGTCTATAGTGCTGGAATGTTGTTTGCATGACAACGGGAACAAATTCGATCTACGTGTTGCAGTAGTGATGCCGGATCATGTTCACGTGATCTTTACGCCACTGGTCAGCCGGGAAAGAATGGAAGTTTGCTCACTGGCCGAGATTATGGATGCGATCAAGGGCGCCTCCGCTCACGGAATAAACAAAGCGCTCGGCCGCAAGGGACGGGTTTGGCAGGCAGAATCGTTTGATCACGTGCTGCGCTCGTCGGAGAGTCTCGACGCGAAGGTTATTTATCTGCTGGAGAATCCGGTTCGGGCGGGGTTGGCCGAGGAATGGGCTGATTATGCGTGGTTGTGGAAGAAGGACTCTGTGAATCCCTTCGCTCCCGCTTCGAGTTCGTGATGGGCCGCGGGACTGCTGGGCTTTGCCCAGCGGACAGCCGGGGGCGGCTGTCCCCACATGAGCCGTGTTACTCTCGACCGGCATATGCGGGCTGCCGCGATTTTCGGGCCGGGATCTTCTCCAAAAAATCTTAGGGCCTTTCAGGCCGATACGACGATCGACTGGCATATTGGTGTGCCTTCGGCCACCGTTCAAGCGGATGTGATTCTGATTTTTGGCGGCGATGGGACGATTCACCATCATCTGAGCCGACTGGTGAAACTTGGATTGCCTGTGCTGATTGTCCCTGCAGGCAGTGGTAACGATTTTGCTGCAGCGCTTGGGCTTCGGCGTGTGCGCGATTCGCTCGCAGCCTGGCGAAGGTTTTGTACGGGACGAGGTATTGCCCGTGCAATCGATTTGGGAGTTATTTCACAGGTCAACGGCCACGCGGGCGGGGCGCCCGCGCCACAAACGCGGACATACTTTTGCAGCGTGGCCGGCGTCGGACTGGACGCGGAAGTGGCACGCCGGGCCAACTCACTGCCGCGCTGGATGCGTGCACACGGCGGCTATGCGCTCACGCTGATTCCGACAATTTTTCGTTTTGCCCCATTTCCCATGAGGATTCTCGGACTGAACGAAGCCGGGCACTGGGCTCTCCGCAGCGATCAGCCGACTATCCTGGCCGCATTCGCCAACGCACCAGCTTACGGCGGCGGCATGAAGATCGCGCCCCAGGCGCGGATGGATGACGGCAAACTTGACATCTGCGTCATCGGCGGCATCGGCCCCTTCAAGCTCACCTGTATGTTTCCAACGGTATATTTCGGCCGCCATCTCCGCGTGCGCGAGGTAGATTATTTTCAGGCTTCGCGGGTGCGGGTGGAAACTGAAACTCCGCTCGATCTTTATGCGGATGGCGAATACGTCTGCCAGACGCCGGCTGAAATCGGAATCGCGCCCGCAGCCTTGAAAGTGCTGACTTCCTAGCCGCAGTGCTAAACTTTCTCTATGGCTGAACGACGTTCGCACACCCTGCTCTGGGTTCTGATCGGCGGAGGAGCATTCTTCCTCTTTGTGCTGGCCGTGTTTTCGCTGGTTTATTTGACGCTGCACGCCGGCGGCAACGAGACTGCTTTCGGTGGCTTCGGCGACCGCATTGGCGTAGTCGACCTCGATGGAGTGATTCTCTCGCCGGAGCCTGTAGTCGACGAGCTTAAGAAGTTTAACGACGATTCGTCGATCAAGGCGATCATCCTGCACGTGAATTCGCCCGGCGGTGGCGTGGCTGCCTCGGAAGAGATTTACCGCGAGGTCAAACGCATCCGCGACGAAAAAAAGAAGCGCATTGTGGTTTCGATCGAAACCGTGGGCGCCAGCGGTGCCTACTATGTTTCCTCGGCCTCGAACAAAATCTATGCTGATAACGGCAGCATTGTGGGTTCTATCGGCGTTATCGCCGAGTGGGTGAACTACGGCGATCTGTTGAAATGGGCGAAGTTGAAGAGCGTGGTGTTAAAGACAGGCGAGTTTAAGGACACGGGGAATCCGACCCGCGATCTCACTCCCGCCGAACAGGCTTACATGCAGTCGCTGATCGATAACATGTTTGGACAGTTCATCCAGGCTGTCGCAGATGGCCGGGGGATGAAGTTTGACGATGTGAAGGCGATTGCGAACGGCAAAGTTTGGACCGGCAAGGAAGCGCTCTCGATGAAGCTGATCGACGACGTTGGAGACTTTCAGGCGGTCGTGAAAGATACGGCGAAGTCGGTGGGAATTTCAGGCGAGCCAACGCTCGTGCATCCCGAGAAAGACCGCAAGACGCTGCTTGATCTCTTGATGGGAGACGTCTCGCAATATTTACCCGACGCGACCAAGATGATGGAGCAGCATGTCGGCTTCTATTATTTGTGGAAGTAGAACCGTGCTGTCCCAATCGATTGAGGGTTAGAAATCAACCCAAGAGCGGCCTGCCTCAAAGCTGTGACTTGCATACAACCCTTGAAATTTGAGAAGGTTATGAGGTCGCCGACATGTTTCAGAGGCTCGCGCCAGAGTTTGGCCGTTCCTCATGAACATGCGGGACTGGAGCGAAAGAGCCATTATGACAAAAGCGGATCTGATCGATGAAGTCTCCCGTTTGGCGGAACTCACGCGCAAAGACAGCGAAGTGATTGTGGAAACCATCTTTGACAGCGTGGTGCGTTCGCTGCGCGCGGGCGACAAAATCGAGATACGGGGATTCGGTAGCTTCCGCACCCGCCAGCGTAAGGCGCGCATGGGGCGCAACCCGAAGACCGGCGAAAAAGTCGAAGTGCCCGCGAAGAAGATTCCTTTCTTTAAGCCCAGCAAGGAATTGAAGGATCTGGTGAATGTAGGGATTGCCGAACCGACTGCGGCGCCTCCAACTTCCGGAACAGCCCCATCTACACCGGCGTAGCAGATTCAGAACTGCGGATTTAGCGAATCCCCGCCACTGCCATCATGCGGCCCGTTTTGCCTTTTTCGGCGCGATAAGAAAATAACAAGTCAGTCCGGCAGTTGGTGCAGAGGTGCGAAGCCTCAATGTTCTTTGCCAGTACACCAACCGCGAGAAGTTGCTGGCGATTCGCTTCTACCAGATCCAGAAAGATTTTCTTCGGCAGATCGCTATGGCCGGGAGCCCGCGCGGTGAGAAATAACATGGGATATTTTTCACGGACCGGGTCTGACTCCTCGATCTCGCGGAACAACTTAGCCGCATATACGAACTGGGACTCGAATTGATCGCGAACTTCCGGGCCCACTTCATAACAGCAGCCTTGAATGCCAGGGCCTATGGCGGCTTGCAGATCGCGCGGCCGGCTGCCGAAGTGGCGTCGCATTTCACCCACTCCTTTCTCCGCGATGCGCTTGACTGTGCCGCGCCAACCGGCATGGAACACGCCGACGGCACGGTGCCGCGGGTCGACAAGGATAATCGGAAGGCAATCGGCGGTCTGAATGGCAAGCAGTAATCCAGGTGTATTCGTAACCAGGCCATCGCCTACCAGTTGCGAATCGGGAGGCGAATCGACGGAATGAATGATATCGGAATGAATCTGGCGCAGCGTCACCAGCGCCAAACTTGCCGACTTGTTTTTCGACCCGTCATTCGCGCCCACTTCGAGCAAGAACGCAGCCCGGTTTCGCTTGACGGCGGCTTCGGAGTCGTCTTTGGTAAAGCCCAGGTTGAGTGCGTTCTGGCCGTAGGCGCGCGAGAATCCTCCGCCGCGGGTAGAAAAGCCATGAACCAGCCAGGGAACTTTGCGCAGGTTCACGGCGCGAAGAATGCCGGGTTTGGATGGTACCGCTTCGCTTTTCCTGGAGGCAGGCCGACGCACGCTAACTTTATTGTTTTGCTTTGAAACAGGATTCGCCACTCCTCATGTTACCCGAAGCGGGACCGTGGTCCTTTCGTCATTGTTCGCTCCAGCGCCTGCGCACTCCGGCGATAAACTTCTCTTTATCTTTTCGCATCAACTGGACAAGCGGTTGATTACCGGTATCCTCGTGCGCGGCCGCCCAGAGGACCATTTCGGTGAGCACCGGCGCCAGATCGATTCCCTTCTGCGTTAGCCGGTAAATCACTTTACGCCCATCGGACGGGTCTGGCCGCGTGGCGATGATTCCGAACTCCACCAGCCTGTGCAGGCGGTCGGCCAGAATATTAGTGGCAATGCCTTCGAAGCTATCCAGAAATTCTTTGTAGGATTGCGAACCCCGCAGCATCATGTCGCGAATGATCAGCAGAGACCAGCGGTCACCTAACATCTCAACGGAGGCGTTCAACGGGCACCCAGACCGGCGCTTTGGTCCAGCCTGCTTCGACATAGGATTAATTTAACAATATCACTTGCATTTCGCAAGTGATATGTCGTAGATTGCAATCGTAATTCGATTCCTTATAGACGAAGGAGAGTGTTATGCAAATGAATCCGTACCTTTATTTCGATGGCAACTGCGAAGAGGCGTTCAAGTTCTACGAGCGAGTCCTCGGCGCCAAAATCATTAGCATGATGACTCACGAAGGCACGCCGGCCGCGGAGCAAGTCTCGGCAGAATGGCGGAGCAAGATCATCCATGCACGGCTGGAGCTTGGGGATCAGGTGCTGATGGCATCGGACGCTCCTCCAGAACACTTTCAGAAGCCGGCAGGTTTTTCCATCAACCTTGGCACCACTGACCCCGCGGAAGCAGAGCGCATTTATCATTCGCTGGCGGAGAACGGGAAAGAGACGATGGCCATCGCGGAGACATTCTGGGCGGTGCGGTTTGGTATGCTGGTTGACCGTTTTGGAATCCCCTGGATGATCAACTGCGAAAAGGCTGTGCACAAAGCTGCATGAAGTCAGCCATGATCGATCCGGGAGAAAGTCAATGAACGGAAAAATCGTTAGGACGATCGCATGGGGAATCGTTATGCCGGTGGTCGTGGCAGGCGTGGCATGGCATGCGCAAGCCCAAGATTCGAAAGCAAAGTATCCGAGCATGGCCCCGATCGACAAATACCTGATCGCCGATCGGAATGCCGAGATAGTCCTGGCGCGGAGCGCTGCTCCAGAGTCTATCTCCAAGGATGCCGAGGTCTTGATCCTTGGGCGGCATGGTTACGAAACCGCAGTCAAAGGGAAGAACGGTTTCGTATGTCTGGTGGAGCGATCGTGGATGTCCGGGTTCGACTCCCCGGAATTCTGGAACCCCAAGCTGCGAGGTCCGGTCTGCTTCAATCCGCCAGCCGCACGAAGCGTTCTGCCACTTACTTTCAAGCGGACTGAGTTGGTACTGGCGGGGCTTTCCAAGGCCCAGATCATCGACGGTATCAAGACGTTCGACAATAAAGAGCTGCCGCCCCTGGACCGCGGAGGGATGTCCTACATGTTGTCGAAGGAGGGGTACCTGGCAGACGATGGCGGGCACTGGGTTCCCCACCTGATGTTTTACGTTCCCCTCGCAAGCGGTAATACGTGGGGCGCCGATTTGCCGGGCTCTCCGGTTTTGCTGAGTCCACAGTTTCATGGTGCTCCGGAGCCCATCAACGTGTTTCTGATTCCAGTACTCAACTGGTCAGATGGAACCGCTGCCCCGACCGATGCACACTGACATCCGATCCGGTTGTGATTTACAGAAACCGGGGACGAATCCTGTATTCTGCAGACGGCGCAGAAATTTAAGCAGCTTAGATAGATTCCTAATCAACGAGAGGACGCGATGAGCAAGGTGCGAGTTCTGGTAGGCACAAAAAAAGGCGCATTCATTTTGACAGCGGATGGAAAGCGCGAAAAATGGGACGTCAGCGGTCCGCACTTTGCGGGCTGGGAAATGTATCACGTGAAGGGATCTCCGGTAGATCCGAATCGGATTTATGCTTCGCAGACGAGTGGCTGGTTTGGCCAGATCATTCAGCGCTCCGACGATGGCGGCAAAACATGGCTTCAGCCGGGAACGCCGCCGGGAGAAACGCCCGCTCCGGGCCCGCCGAAGGCCGCGAGCAACAAGTTCGCATACGATACATCCGGGGATGGCGGCAAGCCGCTCACCACTCATCAGTGGTATGACGGGACGCAGCATCCGTGGGAGTTTAAACGGGTGTGGCATCTGGAGCCATCGTTGAAAGATCCAGACACGGTTTACGCGGGCGTGGAAGACGCTGCAATTTTCCGCTCGACCGATGGCGGGGAGAACTGGAAAGAGCTTTCCGGCCTGCGAGGCCACGGTACCGGGCCCAAGTGGCAGCCGGGCGCGGGCGGGATGTGCCTGCACACCATCATTCTCGATCCCAGTGACCCTGAGCGAATGTTCATCGCCATCTCTGCTGCAGGAGCTTTCCGGACTGACGATGGAGGCAAAACATGGAAGCCGATCAACCGCGGGCTGCGATCGCAATATATCCCTGACCCGAACGCCGAAATCGGGCACTGCGTTCATCACATTGCCATGCATCCCAAGCGCCCGGGTGTTCTCTTCATGCAGAAGCATTGGGACGTAATGCGCAGCGATAATGCCGGTGATACCTGGCAAGAAGTGAGTGGCAACCTGCCCACTGATTTCGGATTTGTAATCGACGTTCACGCACACGAGCCGGAGACGATCTACGTGGTGCCGATCAAGAGCGACTCGGAACATTTTGTCCCCGATGGCAAGTTGCGCGTTTTTCGCAGCCGCAGCGGTGGAAACGAGTGGGAGGCGCTCACCAAAGGCCTGCCGCAAAGCAACTGCTATGTGAACGTTCTGCGCGATGCCATGGCGGTCGATTCGCTCGACGAGTGCGGCATCTACTTCGGCACCAGCGGAGGGCAAGTCTACGCCTCGGCCGATGCTGGAGACAGCTGGGCTCCGATCGTGCGCGACCTTCCGGCCGTGCTTTCGGTTGAAGTCCAGACCATGCCGTAATTTCTCTGACGCATAAATCTGATTGCCGCAGAAAACTAAACTCCCCACGCGCGGATACTGGCCGGCGAGTGGCCAGCATCCGCTGGCCTCGCCGGCCGTTGATCGAATAAGATTTTGTCGCTCATCCTCTGTACACTGATCAAGCTAAATTTGCGCTAGGAAATTTGCGCCTCACTTCGGAGAAATGCGAATGCGACGAATCCACAAAACGTGGGTGACGATCCTGCTGACCGGCTTGACGCTGCTGAATTCTGCTTCCGCACAGACCACCGAGAAACCCGATTTGAGCAAGCAACCCACGCTTTACGTGGTCGGCTACGCGCATCTGGATACGGAATGGCGGTGGGAGTATCCGCAGGTGATCGACGAATACATTCGCAAGACGATGGAGGATAATTTTAGGCTGTTCGAGAAGTATCCGCATTACGTCTTCAACTTCAGCGGTGCCAATCGCTACCGTTTCATGAAGGAATATTTTCCCGCCGATTTCGCACGAGTGAAAAAGTATGTCGACGAAGGAAGATGGTTTCCAGCGGGCTCTTCCATGGAAGAAGGCGATGTGAACACGCCCAGCGCCGAGACCATCATCCGGCAGATTCTCTATGGAAATAATTGGTTTCGCAAAGAGCTGGGCCGGGCCAGTGCGGAGTACATGCTGCCCGATTGTTTTGGATTTCCGGCGTCGTTGCCCACGATTCTCGCGCACTCTGGTGTGAAGGGATTTTCCACACAGAAGTTGGTATGGGGGTCGTCGGCGCCCGGCGGAGGGCCGGAGTCACTGGAGCAAACGCCCGAAGGCACACCGTTCAACGTGGGCGTGTGGGTGGGTCCCGATGGCGAAAGTGTGCTGGCGGGGCTGAATCCGGGCGATTACAGCGGAGGAATCAACAGCGATTTGAGCAAGCCGCTTCCTCCCCTTCCCCCGGATGAAGTTCTCGAGGATCTCAATCGGAAGTTTCAACCCCTTCGTCAGCAGGTAGTGCACGCTGACCAAACTAATTCGACCCTCGATGCCAGCCAGATTGAAGAGTATCTGGCCGTGCGCGATCAGCAGAAAACTGAATCTCAAATGCGCAAGGATCGAGAGTTGGAGCGGCATCAAAGCGACTGGGCTGCGCGGGTTGAATTGAATGGAAAAGTGAGTGGAGTATTTACGGACTATCACTATTACGGAACTGGCGACATCGGCGGAACGCCGAACGAAGAATCCGTGAAGCGACTCGAAGCCATCATTACGGGAGGCAAGGCCGGCTTGCCACCGGACGTTGACCCGTACTTTTCCCGCTTCTCGCATGAGCAGGGTGCCCCGGTGCAGTTGGGCGGTGGGCCGGTGCATGTGATTTCCGCAAATGCTGAGCAGATGTTTCTCGACATCACTCCCGTTGAGGCTGCGTCGCTTCCGCGCTATACGGGAGAGATGGAACTGACCAATCATTCCGCCGGATCGCTGACCTCGCAGGCTTACCAGAAACGCTGGCTGCGAAAAGAAGAATTGCTGGCTGATGCCGCGGAGAAAGCTTCGATTGCGGCGGAATGGCTGGGAGCGCGGCCTTATCCGCTGCAGCGGTTGAACGATGGCTGGACACTGCAGATGGGTGGGCATTTTCACGACATCGCCGCCGGAACAGCAACTCCCAAGGCTTACGAGTTCGCGTGGAATGACGATGTGCTGGCCATGAACCTTTTCGCTGGCGTGCTTACGAATGCCACCGAAGGCGTTGCCGCGGCATTAAACACCGAGGCCAAAGGCGTGCCTATTGTTGTCTTCAACCCATTGAATATTGCTCGTGAGGATTTGGTGGAAGCGAACGTTAACTTTCCTGGCGGCGAAGCAAAGTCTGTGCGCGTGATCGGTCCGGATGGGAAAGATGTTCCGGCCCAGATTTCAAATGGCAAAGTAATCTTCGTTGCGAAAGCGCCTTCTGTCGGCTATGCAGTCTACGATGTGCAGCCCGGTTCAGGCGAAGCACGCTTAGGAACACTGCATGTGTCCGAGAACTCGCTCGAGAACCAATATTATCGGGTGAAATTAAATGCTGATGGCGACGTAGCCAGCATTTTCGATAAATCAATCGGCAAGGAATTGCTGGCCGCTCCGGCGCGTCTGGCAATTTCCTATGACAATCCTGAACACTGGCCAGCCTGGAACATGGACTGGGATCAGGAGCAGGCTGCCCCGAGAGAGTATGTGAGCGGTCCGGCGAAGATTCGAGTGATGGAAAATGGTCCTGCGCGTGTGGCAGTGGAAATTTCACGAGAGACCGCCGGCTCGAAATTCGTTCAGATCATCAGCCTCGCGGCCGGCGATGCGGGCAAGCGGGTGGAGTTCGCGAATGTAATTGATTGGAATACGAAAGAATCGAACCTGAAGGCGACTTTTCCGCTCACGGCTTCGAACGAGATGGCCACCTATAACTGGGACATTGGCACGATCAAGCGGCCCAGTGCAGAGCCGAAAAAGTTCGAGGTACCGTCCCATCAGTGGGTTGATCTTACCGACGCCAGTGGGGAGTTCGGCGCGACCATCTTGACCGATTGCAAAAATGGATCGGATAAACCGAATGATCACACGATTCGACTGACTCTTATCCGCACGCCCGGAATTCGCGGAGGTTATGCGGATCAGGCGACACAGGATATTGGACATCACGAGTTTGTTTACGGAATCGCCGGACATGCCGCCGACTGGCGCGACGGCCAAACCGACTGGCAGGCGCAGCGATTGAACGATCCGCTGATTGCATTCGAGACTTCGAAACATGCAGGCGCGATGGGGCGGGACTTTTCTTTGTTGAAGGTGAGCAATCCGCGGATTCGGGTCCTGGCATTGAAGAAGGCGGAGTTGAGTGACGAGATTGTTGTGAGACTGGTGGAACTGGATGGTAAGCCCGAGGCAGATGTACACGTCGCCTTTGACGCGCCGATCACGGCGGCGCGTGAAGTCAACGGGCAGGAACAACCGGTGGGGGCTGCGACAGTTAAGGAGGGCGTTCTGGTTACCTCTTTTTCCGCGTATCAGCCACGCACCTTTGCGGTGAAGTTCGGCGCGCCGCGCAGCGGAATTGCAGAGCAGCATTCGGCTGCTGTGCCGCTTAAATATGATCTCGCAACGGCCAGCAATGACGGCGCTAAATCCACGGAGGGATTTGACGGCAAGGGCGACACGCTGCCGGCGGAGATGCTGCCGGCGCAGATCATATTCAACGATGTGAAATTTCAACTCGCTCCCGCACATACGGGCACGCAAAATGCACTTGTGACGAAGGGCCAGACGATCGACCTGCCGGCGGGGCACTACAACCGCATTTACGTTTTGGCGGCTTCGGCTGATGGCGATCAGAAGGCCGCATTCGAGGTTGGCGGCAAGAAAGTAGAAGTTAATGTTCAGGACTGGGGCGGCTTCATCGGCCAGTGGGATGACCGGCAGTGGAGTTCGAAAGATACCTCGCACGACGATTATGGCGAGATGACAGGCATCAAGCCCGGTTATATCAAACGTGCGGACGTGGCGTGGTATTGCACGCACCATCACAATGCGGCGGGCGAGAATGTGGCTTACCGCTACTCTTATTTGTTCGCGTATCCGATGGATCTGCCGGACGGTACGAAAAGTATCAAGCTGCCGGAGAACGACAAAATTCGCATTCTCGCAATCTCCGTGGCGCAGGAAAATCCGGATGTGAAACCCGCGCAGCCGCTTTATGACGTGCTCCCTCCTGCTCGGGAGACAGCGCTTCATCGATAATGATGCATCGATTGTTGCTGGGGTGTAAGTTTCATAACTGCGATTGCTGTATTCTTCGTTGAATGCGGAGTTTTTTTATCTGGGGCCTTTTATGCGCAGTGGCATTCGCGCAGAGCGTCCCCGCCAAACCGAGCAGTGCGCGAAAGTCGAATGTTTCCTCCGTCGCGCTTCCGCATTTTGAAGACATCGGCGCTCAAGCCGGGTTGACTGTCTTCCACATTTCTTCACCCCAGGCGCGATACATCATCGAGTCAGTAAGCGGTGGAGTCGGCCTGATCGACTGCGATAACGATGGCAAGTTGGACATTATTACAGTGAATGGTTCGAGTGTGGATCGCTACCGGCAGCAGGGCGGCGATCCCATGATTACGCTTTACCATCAGGACGCTGACCTCAAATTTACCGACGTCACAAAACAGGCTGGACTCACGCGCAAAGGCTGGGGGATGGGCGTGGCGGTTGCTGATTACGACAACGACGGGCTTCCCGACATCTATGTCACCGGATACGGAGGGAATGTTCTTTATCACAATTTAGGAAACTGCAAGTTCGAAGATGTCACGGAAAAGGCCGGAGTGGGCGGCGGGGAATTGAGCCTGGGCGCGGCTTGGGGAGATTACGACCGCGACGGCAACGTGGACTTATTTGTCTCGCGCTATGTTCACGTCGACATGAATAAGCTTCCGGAGTTAGGCAGCAATGAGAAGTTCTGCCGGTTTCGTGGCGTTCTGGTGCAGTGCGGGCCTTGGGGTTTGCAAGGGGAGACCGATCTGCTCTTCCACAATCGCGGCGACGGCACATTTGAAGAGGTTTCCAAAAAGGCGGGAGTCGATAATCCGCATCATTATTACGGCATGGGCGTCGAATGGGCTGATTACGACAATGACGGCTGGCCGGACTTGTATGTGGCGAATGATGCCGGGCCGAATTACCTATATCGCAATAAAGGCGATGGAACATTTGAAGAAACGGGACTGGTGTTAGGAGCTGATCTGAGTGGAGATGGGCAGGAACTCGGGTCTATGGGCGTTGACATGGGGGATTACGATCACGATGGGAGGCTCGATCTCATCGTGACCGAATTCGTGGATCAGTCTGACACCTTGTACCACAATTCGAAAGATGGATTCGAGGACGTCAGCGTTAATTCTCGCATCGAGCAGCCGAGCCATCCCTACGTGGGATGGGGAACAGGATTTTTCGACATGGACAATAGCGGCTGGCTGGATATCTTCGTGGCCAATGGCCACGTCTATCCGCAGGTGGATACGATTCCGGATGCGGCGCATTTTCGACAGCCCATACTGCTGTTTCGCAACAATCGAGATGGAACGTTTGATGAAGTGGCAACGGCTCGCGGGGCTGAATAGTGGTCCGATGCAATCGAGGCGAGGCGCCGCGTTTGGAGACATCAACAATGACGGGTGCGTGGACATTGTCACGCTCAACTGGGGACGGCCACCGTCTCTGTTTTTGAATCATTGCCAGAATGGAAATCACCGGGTGCTGTTCAAGCTGCTGGGAACCAAGAGCAACCGTCTGGCGATTGGCGCGCGGGTTACGGTGCGAACTGGCAGCGTGAAGCAGTTCAGCGAAGTGAAGGGCGGCGGCAGTTATCTTTCACAGAATGATCTTCGCCAACATTTCGGGCTGGGAAGTAACAAGAATATGGATGAAGTCAGCGTTCGCTGGCCTAGCGGGCAAACTGAGGCGTTCAAGAATATTCCAGCCGACTTCATCTATACGATTGTCGAGGGTCGAGGCATCCAGGCGAAGGTGCCTCTGCCTGCGGTGGATTCCAGCGTGCCGTCTCCGGAGGCGCGACGCGGTGCTACAATCGACGGCGCAAAAGTCGCTCGCCCTTAGATCGCCGCCAGCGTAAGCGACGCAGTTCCCGAGGTAGCCATGAAAAAACGAATCGGGCATGATTCCGATCGAGCTGCCAGGCTCGGTTTTTTTGTTGTAATCCTTTTCAGCGGATTTGCCGTGTTTGGGCAGCAGACGAGCCAACTGCCCACACCTAAGGAAGGTCACTACGTTTCCCACGATTTTCATTTCAAATCGGGGGGAACGCTGACGGAATTGGTTATGCACTATGCAACCTTAGGAACTCCAGTGCGCGATACCAGTGGACGGGTTACGAATGCCGTGTTGCTTTTGCATGGCACGACCGGCAGCGGCAAACAATTCCTGGTTCCTCAATTCGCTGGCGTGCTTTTCGGGCCGGGACAATTGCTGGACATTACGCGGTATTACATTATTCTGCCGGACAACATTGGTCATGGAGAATCCAGCAAGCCCAGCGATGGGATGCATGCTCACTTCCCGCAATACGATTACGACGACATGGTTGCGGCTCAGCACGAGTTGCTGGAAAAAGGCATGGGAGTGAACCATTTGCGGCTAATCCTCGGAACATCCATGGGATGCATGCATTCCTGGATCTGGGGCGAAACCTATCCCGACTTTATGGACGCGATGATGCCCTTGGCTTGTCAGCCAGTGCCGATCGCGGGACGAAACCGGATGTGGCGGAAAATGGTGATCGATGCGATTCGTGATGATCCGGAGTGGAAAAACGGTGAGTACACCGCTCAGCCTCAAGATGCTCTGAAAATCGGAGCAGAGATGTTCTACATCGCGGCAGGTTCCGCTTTGCAGATGCAGAAAAGCTTTCCTACCCGTGAAGCAACTGATGCGGCAAGTGCGGAGTTCGTGAAACGGTTTGCTGCGAGCCACGACGCCAACGATCTTCTTTATGCGATGAATGCATCCTGGGATTATGACCCCTCGGCGCAGCTTGAAAAGATTACCGCTCCTGTAATATTCGTCAATTCAGCCGACGATTTCATCAATCCTCCGGAACTGGGTATTGCCGAACGTGAAATCAAACGAGTGAAAAAAGGACGATTCGTCCTTATCCCGATTTCCGACCAGACGCATGGGCATGGTACGCACACCTGGGCAGCGGTCTGGCAACAGTATCTGAAGGAGTTATTGGAAATGTCTCAACATTAGAGGAGGTCTGAGTCAGTCCGCTGCCTCATCCAGCACCTTCCTAACTAGCTGGAATAATCCCTGCAAGTGCGAGAGAATAGTTAGTTGTGCCTGGCGAAGAAATACCGTCCTTTTCCTCGCAGCGATAGCTGCGAGGTCCTCCGCATTCCGCCAGAAACAGCGCGACCGCGTTTCATTTTACCGGGAGAGATTAACCAACATGGCCACCATCACAATAGAAGTCGACGCAGCATCGCGTAATCCTCGTAACGCGAAGCTGGAAAGCTGGGTCGAAGAAGTTGCACGCTATGCAAGCCCGATCGGATTCACTGGTGTGATGGGTCGCGGGAAGAATACGAGGCGATGCTGCGGCTGCTGGTGCTCACCGGAACTGCGATCCCGCTCGATGCGGAGAAGCGCCCGAACAGCTTCCTGGTTCGATCGGACCCCGCGGATGTGGCCCGTGTTGAGGATAAGACCTTCATCTGTTCCCGAACCAAAGAAGAAGCGGGTCCAACCAATAACTGGGAAGATCCCGCGAAGATGAAGCAGAAGCTGACAGGACTATTCGACGGTTCGATGGTGGGCCGCACGCTGTACGTGGTTCCGTACAGCATGGGACCGATCGGTTCCCCCATCTCGAAGATCGGAGTAGAGATCACTGACTCGGTTTATGTCGTGGTCAGCATGCACATTATGTCGAGGGTGGGAAGCCACGTGCTCGACGTTCTTGGCGAGAACGGGGAATTCGTGCGGGGCATGCACTCGGTGGGCGCGCCGCTTGCTCCCAATCAGCCGGATGCGACCTGGCGTTGCAACAAAGAGCATAAGTACATCTGTCATTTCCCCGAGACTCGCGAGATCTGGTCGTTTGGTTCCGGCTACGGAGGCAACGCGCTGCTAGGGAAGAAATGCCACGCGCTGCGTATCGCCTCCGTGCAAGCGCGTGACGAAGGTTGGATGGCGGAGCACATGCTGATCCTGAAGCTGATCAGTCCCTCCGGCCAGGCCAAGTACATGACGGGCGCATTCCCCTCGGCATGCGGTAAGACTAATTTATCCATGATGATTCCAACCCTGCCGGGCTGGAGGATCGAAACCATCGGAGATGACATTGCCTGGATGAAGTTCGGCGCGGATGGGCGGCTCTATGCCATCAATCCGGAGTTCGGCTTCTTTGGCGTTGCGCCGGGGACGAGCATGAAGTCGAACGCCAATGCCATGATGAGCGTGACCCATGATTCCATTTTCACCAATTGCGCCATGACGATGGATGGCGATATTTGGTGGGAAGGCATGACCCAGGAAAAGCCAGCCAAACTGATTGACTGGCTGCGTCGTCCATGGACTCCGGAATCAGGCCGGAACGCAGCGCATCCCAATTCCCGCTTTACTTGCACCGCCGCGCAGTGCCCGTCGATTGCTCCGGAATGGCAAGATCCGAACGGAGTGCCGATTGACGCGATCCTTTTCGGGGGCAGGCGTGCCGGCATCGTGCCACTGATCACGGAAGCTTTCAACTGGCAACACGGAACTTTTCTGGGAGCAACGGTGAGCAGTGAGACCACCGCGGCAATCACGGGAAAAGTGGGACAGTTACGCCGCGACCCCATGGCGATGCTGCCCTTTTGCGGTTACAACATGGGCGACTATTTTGCCCACTGGCTGCAGATCGGCAAACGCACAGGGGCAAAGCTGCCGAAGATTTTTTACGTGAACTGGTTTCGCCAGGATAAAGGCGGAAATTATCTCTGGCCGGGCTACGGTGAGAATAGCCGCGTATTGAAATGGATTTACGAACGCTGCGACGGCAAAGTACATGCGAATGAAACTCCGATTGGACGCATCCCCGAAGTGGCCGATCTGGATACGACCGGACTTGCACTCAGAAAAGCTCAAGTGGAGGAGTTGCTCAGCGTTGACATCGAAGGCTGGCTGGCTGAGGTGCCGCTGATTAGAGAACACTTCGCAATCTTTGGCAGACATTTGCCGGAGGGATTGAATGCCGAGGTAGCAAATCTTGAAAAGCGGCTGCAGGCGGCAAAACGGTAGCTCAGCGCTGGGGTCGTTTTTCGGTCCGGCATGCGCAGGCCCTGTTCCATTCACCCGTCGCCAATATTTTCCCACCGATCCTTGGAACCTTTGATATAGTTCCCTCCTGTCATGCCGCGTTCTGCGACGAACGAAGCGATTCCTCCCGAGGCTAGCCGAGGCCCTGTTCCCGTTCCAGCTTCTTCCCCATCCCTGACGCGAAATCAGATTCGCGGCTTTTGGGCGTCGTGGGGCGGCTGGACGCTCGATGGGATGGATTCGTTTGTTTATGCGCTAGTGCTGGTGCCGTCGCTACGCGATCTACTGCCGCGCTCTGGAATTGCCGCTACCAAAGCCAACATCGGACATTACGGCGGATTGCTGTTTGCATTGTTCCTGGTGGGTTGGGGATTGGCGTTTTTGTGGGGTCCGATTGGCGACAAATTTGGCCGCGTCCGCACGCTGATGCTCACCATTGTCTGGTATTCCGTTTTTACTTTTCTGAGCGCCTTTGTCGCCAGCGTGTGGCAACTCGCCATCTTGCGCTTGTTCGCCGGAATTGGCATTGGCGGAGAATGGGCGATGGGCGGAACGTTCGTGGCCGAGGAGTGGCCGGAGCAGCGGCGCCGAATGGGCGCGGGGTTGATGCACACTGGGTATTACGTCGGCATATTTCTCGCCGCGCTGGCGAATTACGGAATCGGCAGCCGGTACGGCTGGCGGGCCATGTTCATTGTGGGTGGAGTGCCAGCATTATTTCTGGCCTGGATCCGGCACGGCGTAGTTGAGCCTGCGGCCTGGAAAAAGAAAGAAAGCGTAGTTCGGTCATGGGCGGTATGGCGTCCGTTTGCTACGCTGTTTTCGCCGGCCTGGCGCCGCCGCACCATTCTGAATTCATTATTCATGCTGGCGTCGATCTGTGGATTGTGGGCGGGAACGGTTTATGTTCCCGCTGCCATTACCACGCTGGCGGAGGCCGGTGGACATATTGGTCCACAAGCTGCGCGGTTGGCTTCCTGGGGAGTCATGCTGGTTTCGTTCGCGACCATTCTGGGCTGCCTGGCCATGCCATGGCTGGCCGAACGATTGGGACGCCGTGGGGCTCTCGGCGTGTTCTTCGCGCTCATGATGGTCTTCATTGCGCTGACCTTCGGCAAAGTCTTTTATTTGGGGCCGAGTGCGCTTCCGTGGTTCTTTGTCTGTCTGTTTTTCCTGGGGCTGGGCGGAGCCAACTTCGCCGTTTACACCTTGTGGCTACCGGAGCAATATCCCACGGAATGTCGCGCTAGCGCGTTTGCGTTTTCCACTTCGTTTGCCCGGTTCGGCGGCGCGGGAATCACTTTTCTGGTCGGCGCCAGCGTCCGCCATTTCGGGTCGCTCGGAACTCCGGTGGCGATGACTGCGATCGCATTTGCCATTGGATTGTTGTTGATTCCATTCGGAGCGGAAACTCGCGGCGAGCAACTACCCTCCTAGCTGGACAGCCCGCGGCTACCTCCAAGTAATCGTCCCTGACCTTTCGTGCGCGCTACGACCGTGCCCGGCACACGCGCAACGTCTTTAATGTTTCATCCAGCTTTTGCCGATAAATACCTCGTCAAAGATCTCACGTGCGACCATGGCGGAAAGCCGGAGATTTTCGGCAACCGTTGCGCTATCGAGCGATTCGCCAATGCCCCTCTGAGCAAGGAGAAATAATGAACAGCAAACACAGAAGCATACTTTCCGCGACGATCGTCCTCATTTGCGCCGTCGCAGGTTTTGGACAGGCTCCGCCAGAAATCAAAACCAAGTTGGACGCTGAAATCCAGGTACTAACGCGGCTCAGCACGGATGCTGAAATTGTGAATGCGGTGAAGGCTTACAACGCCGCCACTCCCAGTGCCGAAGCTCTGGCCATGACCAATGACAAGTGGCACACGCTTTCTGTGCTCGATCCATTTGTGCGTGCCACGGCAAAGACGCCTCTGTCCGAATATCTAAAAACGAAGAAGAAGTCAGATGACATTATCGCCAAAGTTTTTGTTTCGGCAGCCGATGGTTTCAAGGTGGGATTCGACGCTAAAACTGAACACTGGACGCATAAGGGGATGCCGAAACACGAGGTACCGATGACCGGAGAGACTTGGATTGGCACGGTCAAGGTGGATGACTCCACTGGCCAGCCGCTCATCCAGGTCGGCCTGCCGGTGCTGGATGGTGGAAAGCCGATCGGATCCATTGTGGTCGGTTTACGGGTGGACAAACTGCGCTAGACGTGACGTTTGGTGAAGAGTCATACATTATGAGAAATCAGGGCATCGCGCTCCGCATGATCCTTGTGGTAGGGACATCGGTGGTTATCACGGTGGCTGCCGTTCTTGGATTGTCGTATCTCCTGCGAGTCTCCGCGGGTTCCGCGCAAAGCGTGGCGGCGGCGGCGCGCGAACAGACGCAACGCTCTTTCGACCTTTTGGACCTGGCGGTGAAAGTCCAAGGAACCACGCAGAAACTGGTGCAGGAAACCGATCCCGATGTAATGGAATCACTGATTGAAAAAAACAAAGCGCAGGTGAAGGATGCGCAGGCAAAAGTGGAGCAGGTGGCTGCGGGCGACGACGGCGTGAAGAGCGCATTTCTTGCGCTGGTGAAAGCCAACGAGCAGGTCACCAAGTTGGTGTTGCAGGCCCGGAATGCAGAGTCGCATCAGGCCATCATCGAAAAATCGAATCCCGCGTTTGAGGCGCTGCTTGGCGCCATCAATCATTATCAGAGCCAGGTGGCGAAGAGACTGGAAGATGATTCTGCGGCGCTGAGAACGCACAGCGCCCGGCTTGAGTCCACCATCTTTGCCCTGGTTGTTGCCGGTATTGTCTTACTGGTGGTCTGGGGCGTAGCCCTGGTGCGTAGCGTTTCCAAGGCCCTCCATAGCATGATCCACATGGTGAAAGACTTGGCGGAAGGCGAAGGGGATTTGACCAAGCGGCTGGGAGTTGTTACCCACGACGAACTAGGCGAATTGGCAAAGTGGTTCAATACATTTCTGGACAAGATCCACGGCATTATTTCCAACGTCGCGGGCACGGCCGAGCAGGTGGCCAGCGCCAGCGAGGAACTTTCTTCTTCGGCGACCCTGCAGGCGCAGGGAGCCGACCATCAAAAGGATCAGGCGGCGCAGGTCGCAACCGCAATGCAGGAAATGTCTTCTACAGTTCAACAGGTTTCAGAGAACTGCAGCCAGGCGGCCGATGCTTCGCGGCGAGCGGCAGAGACGGCTCGCGCGGGCGGCGCTGTCGTAGAAAAGGCGTTAACCCAGATGCGCGCAATCGCTGAATCCGTGGCTGGAACTGCAAAAGAGATTGGAGAACTGGGTCGCCGGACCGACCAGATCGGGCGCATTGCCGGCGTAATCGATGACATCGCCGACCAAACCAATCTGCTGGCGCTCAACGCCGCCATCGAGGCAGCGCGCGCGGGCGAACAAGGGCGAGGCTTTGCCGTGGTCGCGGACGAAGTTCGCAAGCTGGCGGAACGGACAACCACCGCCACGAAAGAAATCTCGCAGATGATCAGCGTCATTCAGGATGGCACCAAGGCGGCCGTCAAGGCGATGGATATTGGCAGCCATCAGGTAGAAGAAGGAGTCGCGTCTACCGCGCGGGCGGGCGAATCATTGCAACAAATCATTCATATGTCAGAGGAAGTAGGATCGATGATTACCCATATCGCCACGGCCGCCACAGAGCAATCGGGAGCGACCAGCGATGTAAATCAGAGTATGGACCAGATCGCCCACCTGGTGAACGAGTCCGCGGTGGCGGCGCAACAATCGGCCAAAGCTTGTCAGGACTTATCAGAGCTGGCCCTGGCCTTGCAATCGATGGTGGGCAGCTTCAAATTACAGGCAGCGCGGGTGGACATGCTGCCGGCCGAGGATTCCGCTCGCCCCAAGGCTCTGGCGGCATCCACCGCTTAAAACTTCGCGCGATCTAATTCAAAGGCTCTCTTTCAGGAACTCAAAGAGAGCCTTTGTTCTTGTCACCGCGAAACTCAGCTATGCGACGCCACGGGTCTTTACCGGCGCTTCGGCACTAACCAGGGGGGCCGAACGTTCCGCATTCTTGACGGCCCGCGCCGCGAGCGGCTTCAGCCAAAGCAATGCCATAAAAGCGGCTACCAGGTCGCACGCAATCATCGCCCAGAAGACCTTTGACCACGAACCGGTCTTGGCAAATAGCCAGGCCGCGCCGGGTCCGGCAAGAGCTGCCGCCACTCCCTTGGCCGTATAGACGACGCCGTAATTGGTCGTGGCCCATTTGTTCCCATAAAGGTCGCCTGTGATGGAAGGGAATAGCGAAAAAATATTTCCCCAGGCGAAGAAACACAATCCGGAGAGCGCAATGAACCAGAGTGGATGGCTGATGAGTTGCAGGAGAGCAAATACCGCAACGGCCTCAAGAACGAACGAATAAAAGATGGCGTTCTCCCGACCAATGTGATCCGAAACCCATCCCCAGAAAGGACGCGTGAGCCCGTTCAGAATCCGGTCGACTTCGATGGCCAGCACCAAGGCGCTCATCCCGAAAAGGACGACTACCTTATCCACGTGGTAGGAGACGGCCATGGGCTTGAGCTGCGCCGTGACCACCAAGCCTCCGAAAGCTAACATCACCATCATCACGTAGATGATGTAGAAAGAGGGCTGACAGAGCATTTGAAGCGGCGTCATATCGACCGCGGAAGTGTTCACTTTCGCTCTGATCTTTAATTCCTTCTCCTTCCAGTTGGGCGGGGTCCAGCCCACAGGCGGCCGGGCGAGAAAGAGTGAACAGGCCAATACAGTGATTCCCTGGACGAATCCCCAAACAATGAACGTGTGCTGGTAGCCCGAACTGCTAATCATCTTGGCAATCGGAGCGATGGTCGCCGCCGTGCCGATGCCGAAGGCCCCGGCAGTAAGGCCCACGCACAGACCGCGATAATCCGGAAACCACTTCAGGGCGTTTCCAATGGCTCCGCCGTATACCACGCCGGCGCCGATTCCGCCCACGCTGTACCAGAAATAAAGCGACCCTGTGGTTTCGGCGTAGCCCGATCCGATCCAGCCGAGCCCCACCATAATCGAGCCCATGCCGAGCATGAACCGGGGACCAATGCGGTCCACCAGATATCCCTCAAAGGGTACAAGCCAGGTTTCCAAGAGTACAAATAGTGCAAAGGTCCACTGCACTGCCTTTAGCGAGATGTGGAGATGTGCTTGGATTGGCGTGGTAAAGAGGGTCCAGGCATATTGCAAATTGGCAATCGCCATCATGGCCACGATCCCGGCTATTAATTGAACCCAACGATTGGGAATGCGGGAGGGATGAATCAGAGCACTTGGTGAACCTGTTGATGCAGCCATAGGCTTGTCTCCATGACAGCCGTCAGACGGAACGGCCCACTGCCTGAACGACCGTGTTCGGCAGAATTGTGTCAGCCAACGAGGTGGCCCTGGCACCGGTATGTGTCTTGGGTCACAGCGAACCGTGATATATACTGGTCCAGTTATCGAACCACTTGCGGGAGGGAAGTTACCACTTCTAAAACAGGCTGTCAAGAAGATTTGAGAATCTTCTGCAATGGCCGAGCGGCCGTAATCGCCTTCTGTACGCCACAAGTGGAAGCAGACGCTATTGATGGACGAGACCATCCAAACTCAGGTTGAAACATATCTTACCCACCTCAATGGCCTGATCCGCCGTGGCCGTGAGCTAGGGGAGGCACTGGCCACTGATCCCGCGGACCCTGCCGCGATCGCGGCGGCTCGACGCTGGCACGAGGACTGCGGTGTAACCATTAACCAGTTGTCTGGAGGCAGCAAAGCTCATTGGCTGGCCCGCTCGTTTAGCGAGGCGTTCCTGATGCGCTCGACGGATGGCCATGCCGTGGAAGGAGCAGCGCAAACCCAGATCGTCCAGCGACTGCTCGGTGTTCTGGACCTAGCCGTCGCAACCCTCTCTCAGATGGACGATGCTTCGCTTACCTCAGCGTCTTCGCAGGCTCCAACTCCGCATCGCTTCGACTTCGTTCACGACCTGGAACTCCGCCCGGTGGTAGAACGCGCCTATACCGATAGCCGGCGCGCCCTTGAGCAGAAGGAGTATCACCTTGCGCTGCTCACGTCCTGCGGAATTTTAGAGGCGATCGTCACCGATGCGCTGGAACACAGGGGTCTGAGTTCGCTGGTTGAATCGGGCGCACCCGCCGAAAAAATTTCGGACTGGTCGTTTGAGACGCGCCTCACTGTCGCGGAGAGGGTGGGATTGATTCGCAGCGGGTGCGCCCGCCTGCCGGCCATTGCCCGAGCCTATCGAGATTCTACGGTTGAGAACGACGGGATTGGAGTGAAGACTGAAGTGACCGAGCGCGATGCACGAACCGCCGGGCAGGTTCTTCACGTCGTGATGCGAGATCTCGATCCCGGCCGGTAGAGGAAAGAAGACTAATCCTCGAGGTCCTGCCGGAAGACGGGTTGCGACGGATCGAGGCTTCCATCGATGACCGCCACCAGCAGGTTTCCAAAAGCGTTTCTCGCTTCGGCAAGAGAGGCATAGCCACGCTCTCGCTGGAGCGCACCACCATCGGCGTAGATCAGAGTGAAATAGCGACCTGACGAATACTGAAGTTCCAGCAGCTTGTCCGGCATGTCAGGATCGCCTTGCTGACCGAGAACATCCATCAGGGCCACTGTCCACTGCCTGCCCTTCGGGTCGGCGACTTCCTCGCGTTCGAGGAATTGCCATTCGTCCATGCTCCACAACGGCATAATTTATTCGAGGAGTTGCGCGATAGCTCTTCCCACCTGCGCGCCGGTAAAGGGTTTTGGAATCAGTAAAACGTTTTGCGCCTTCCGCGAGCGCAGGCTTGAATCCGCCTGCTCCGGCGTGTCGCTGATAATCACGACCGGCAACTCGGCATGATCGGGATGATTCCGGATAGCGTCGAACAGCGCTTCGCTCATGTCGAAAGCGGTGCAATCCAGCACGACGGCGGCAGCGTGGTGTTCCAGGACCAGTTCATTGACCGCGTTCGTGTACCCCGACGCGAAGACCTCGTGACCGAGGTCTCGCAACGAGAACGTCAGAAGCTCGGCAATCTCCGGCGTATCGTCAATCAGCAATACACGCGACACTATTTCTTGACCGGACCGGTGCCAGGCAGCCGGGGCTTCTTTCCGGCTGACGGTTCCAGGTCCATCATCCAGATTCGCCCCCCCGCGGTGTAGTAGGCGCGGTTGTCATTTTCAATCATCGCCCCCCACGCTTCCAGCGTACGCATGGCGAAGGTGACTCCTTCGAAGTTGTTGCGCGCGTGGCTCAATACTTCGTTGGTGTGCCAGTTGTCGGTAAGGATAGCGTCGCCCGGGTGCACACGCAGCACGGTAAAGTAGCGGTCGTAGGCCGCTTCCGTGCGCACGTCGCGCGTGGCTCCGCGCTTCTTGCCTTCGGTGACAATGTAACTTTCCTGTCCCTCCGGTTCTACTTCAGGTTCATCTTCGACAGGATGGAATGGAGCGCTCGTTTTTGTGTTCATACAGTTTGTGCCACCGTCTCGGCCTCAGCTGCGGCCGCCATGTTGGTTAAGTTTTTCGCATCCGACGCTTGAATCAAAGCTTCAGGCAACTCCACACCCATCATCCGCCATTGCTCATTGGCAAACTTCTGCAGGTTCGCAATGTGCTCGGCGTGAAGATGGCCGAAGCGTCCCTGCAGCTTCAGGTATTCCGATACCGGCCTCATGCTGGCCGGACGGAAGCTGTAATTGAATTCGCGTTTCTCCGGATTCCACTCCCACATGGGATAGAGTCCGCACTCGACAACCAGTCGGCCGAGATCAATCGATCGCGGTGTCTCGTACACGAAACCCTTCTGACAAGGGGTATAAACCATCAAGTATGCAGCGCCTTTGTGGTTGAGGCCCTTGCGTACTTTATTCATCAGGTCGATGGGATAACCCACGCTCGCAGTCGCCACGTAGCAGTGCGGATGGCCAGCGGCCATCATGCGTGCGAGATCTTTGGGATACAGTTTCTTCCCTTCCGGAACTTCGGGTCCCGGAGGCGAGAACGTCGTCATGCCTCCGTAAGGCGTGCGTGACGACGCCTGGATGCCGGTGTTGGCGTACTGTTCGTTGTCGTAGCAGATGATCAGACAATCGTGATTGCGATAGAGGGCACCGGAAATCGATGCCAATCCGATATCGGAAGCGCTGCCGTCGCCCGCCTCGCAAATAATATTCGGAAACTTTCCTTTCCACTTCCCTTTGCGGATCATGGCTTCGTAAGCAGCGGCGACTCCAGCGGTAAAGCTACCAGCGCTGCCGATCTGTGTATGGGCCCAGGGCACGTTATAAGGCGTGCACAAATAAGAGCTGTTCGCAACATACATGCAGCCCGTGGGCCCGACGAGGATGGTATTGTCGCCCGCCGCCTTGCTGGTCATCCGATATTGAATCGAAGGCCCGCAGCCTGCGCAGGTGCGATGACCCGGCACGAACGGTTCTGAGGAGGGCAGCTCCGGGTTGTAAAAACGCGCACCCTGATTCGGGCTGTCGAGAATCGGCAGTAACTGCCGTTGAACTTCTATGGTTGCCATATCAATTCTCCAATCGCAGGAAACAGAAACCCTGCAGCAAAATTAATGCGGGTGGAATCAATCCACCTGCGAAATGCCTACTCTTCGAACCCGACCCAATGCGTGCGCTTTTCTATTTTCCCACGCCGCTGGGCATCGAGCATCTTCTCCGTCATCCAATAAAATTCTTTGAGCACAATCGCTTCGCCGCCCATGCCCGCCATGAATGACATCATGAGCGGACGGTTTCGGCTTTCATAAAGCGCCGCCGCGGCCTCGGCATAGAGGGCCCCACCGCTGCTCACGCTGCCTAGCGCCATGTTGGTTTCGATGACGCCCACCACTTTGAATTTGCTGAGAACTTCCTGCACGCGATCCGTGGGATAAGGCCGGATTGTTCTCAGGCGAACCATTCCTACTTTCAATCCACGATCCCGCATGTGTTGAATGGCAAATCGCGCCGTCACCGCGTGGGCGCCTTGCAGGAAAAATACAACTTCGGCGTCATCGGTCATGAACTCTTCGACCCAGGGATCGTAGCGGCGCCCGAATATCTTTGCGAACTGGTCGTGAACCTCTTCGATCACAGCCATCGAGCCTTCCATGGCGCGAGCCCGTTCCAACTGAAGAGGCGGACCCTGCTCCGGCATGATCTGCGGTCCATGCGATACGGGATGCCGCGGATCGAGCGGATACGGATGTTTGTACGGCGGCAGGAATTCCTTCACCTGACCTGAATCGGGCAATTCAACATCGCCGGTAATATGCGAGACGAAGAATCCATCCTGGCAAACCATCTGCGGCAGAAGCACGCGAGGATCTTCGCCGATGCGATAGGCGATCAGGTGATTATCGAATGCTTCCTGCGCATCACAGGACCAGCCCATGATCCAGCCCATATCGCGCGTAGAAAGCGCGTCGGTATGTTCCGAACCAAAGTCCCCGGGAGGATCGAGCGTGCGGTCGGCGATCATCATCTGCACCGGCATACGGCTGCCGGAGATCGGCGAGTAAAGCTCGTAAGCGAACTGCACGCCGACTCCTGAGCTGCCGGTAAAGACTCGCGCCCCGCTCGATGACGCGCCGTGCGCGATACTCAATTGCGAGTGTTCGCTATCGGCCACGATGTATTCAGCGTCAAGCTCGCCATTGGCTACCATTTGCGCCAGCGCCATCATGGTCGCTGTGTAAGGACGAATCGGATAAGCCGCGATCACATCGACATCCGCATACTTCGCCGCCTGCGCCGACGCAACGCAACCATTGATTCGGACCATTCTTTTCTTTTGCTCTGCAAGCATTGGCATAATTCACTCCGCACGTTCCGCCCTCAGGCGCACGATGAAATTAATTCGATCCCAACTCTAAATATTCTTGGCCGGCCGCTCGTCCAGCTTTCTCAACTGTTCTGCCTGACGTCCATGCAAGCCCGGGGAAATGGCGAATGCCGTATCCATGCGGACCACGCCCGTATCGAAGTCGAGTTCCGGAACGCCCTCCAGACAGCCCGTTGGACACTCTTCGATACACACACGGCATCCCTTGCAGTAGTCGACCAGAATCTTGTACATGCCGTTCGATCGCTCCGGCCGCGCAATGCAAGGCTCGGGACAGACCAGATAACAGTTGTCGCAGGCGTTACACGTGCCGCAACTGAAACAGCGGTTCGCTTCTTCGACCGCCTGTTCTTCCGTGAACGGCTGAATCACTTCGTCCTGCGTTTTTGTTCTGGTCTTAGTAGGCAACATTTCCTGCTGGACGCGCGGGAAATGAGGGAAGTACGTCATGTTCATGCGATTCAAGTCGAAGATGACATCAACCGGAATCGTGCGCGGCTGCAATTTTTCTCCACGCATCACTTTGTCGAGATTGAACGCAACGCGCTTGCCATCACCGACGGCATTGACGACCATCAGTGGCTGGCCGGAACCAACCTGTGCGATATCGCCCGCGGCGAAGAAGTTGGTATCGCCGAGGCGGCCGAACTTGTCCATCTTGATGGTGCCGCGCTCGTTTTTAAACTCGGCTGGCAGCCAGTTCAGCGCAGCGCGCTGTCCGATGGCGATGATGACATTGTCGACGGCGAACTTGTCAGGCTTCGCTTCTCGATCAACGTTGATTGGCGAGGCGTTGATCGCTCCAGCGAACTTAGCAGGATGCAAATGCAATGCTTCGACTTTGCCGTTACCGAGCACAGCGGTAACTGAGCGGCCATGCAACAACTCGACGCCTTCTTCGAGCATGTCGTGCAGGTCTTCGGGCGACGCAGGCATTTCATTCTTATTGCCTTCGACCGTGATCATGGTCACTTCCGCTGCGCCTTGCCGCAGCGCTTCGCGAGCACAATCGATGGCCGTGTTTCCTCCGCCGATCACGGCAACCCGCGCACCCAGCTTCACCTTTGACGTGCCCATGCCGATGTCGCGAAGAAATGGGAGTCCGTAAAGCACGCCATCTTTATTTTCGCCTTCCGCACGAACGCTGTTCGGTTCAGTGAGACCGACGGCCAGCACGCAAGCGTCGTAATTTTTCTTCAAGTCGTCCCAAGTGACATCCTTGCCGACTTCGACGCCGGTCTTGATCTCGATGCCGAGTTGCTGGAGTCGTTCAATCTCGCGATCAAGAATATTCTGCGGCAGAACCCAGTCGGGAATGCCACCACGATTGAGTCCGCCAGCTTTCGGCGATTTTTCCAGTATTGTCACTTTATAGCCCAGGCGCGCGAGCTGATAAGCCGCGCTGTGCCCGGCCGGGCCGGATCCGACCACGGCCACTTTCTTGCCGTTCGGCTTGCCCGGTTTCACTACATCGTTGGTCAGCGCCTGGCCAAGATCACCGAGAAAGCGCTCGACTGCGCGGATCGAAATCGCCTCGTCGTATTTTCCGCGATTGCAAGCCTGTTCGCACGGGTGGTAGCAGACGCGCCCGGTAACCGACGGGAACGGCATGTCTTCCTTGATGAGGGCGTAGGCATCCAGATATTTTCCGCGCTTCACCAGGTCGAGATAACCCTGAATTTTCTCGTTGGTCCCGCAGGCGTTGTTGCACGGTGGCAATTTATCCCGGTACACCGGGCGGATCGAGCGCCAGTTTCCGGTGGGGAAGAGGTCTTGCCCTTTTTCCTGCGAGGGCGCGGGAGTGATGCCCGCAAACGGTACTGTAAGCCATTCGGGAATATGCGTGTTCTTAGTCGACATTAAAATCCTCTCCTACACTGCCACCGGATTCAGTGACATGATGTGCAACTCGTTGAGTGCTGCTTCGAATGCGTGCTTGTTCGAAATCATGGGCTCGATGGTTTTCATCTTGACGATGCCTGTGGTTTTGACCACGGCCGCAATCAGCGGAGCGGCGATGTCGGGCGCGATCCGGTTATTTCTTTCTGCGGCCCCTTCGGTCGAAAGCCGGTCGAGACCCAGTTCGCCGAGCCGGTAGTAAAGCCATTTGTGGTCGGCAATCTTTGCGGCGTCGACACACACCAGTTGCGCCAGCCGTTCCGGGCCGGGAACGAAACGAATCATGTAGTCGGGCGTGTAGTGGGTGTTGATCACCAGCGTTCCACCGGGCGGCATGCCGCGCATATAGTCCCAGCCCTTGACCATTGTCCCTTCCACGAGCACGACGACGTTGGGATGTTCGTTTTCGTAAGTCAGTTCGTTCTCGAGCACTTCGTCGCTCACCCGGCAATACTTGCGGGTCGGGCAGTTGGTGCGATCAGGATTGTCAACGTAATTCTCCATCGCCTGCGCATACTTGCCTTCAATTCGCGCAGAGGCGGAGATGGAGTTGACGATGTCGCGGCCCTCTTTATCCATGATGATACCGCGCGTCCAAACGGTGAGTTCTGTGTAACTCATGATTCAGTCCTCTTTTTATTGCTTGAGTTAATTGAAGCGTCGGGAGTAAGAGTTCCCGGCTCGATCATTCGATGCGTTGGTGCAATCTAATCCCTGAAGATTGCTGCGGTTGGAATCGAGAACGGACAAGAAGTCGCTTCGCAAAACCGTGAAGGGTGCAGGGCGATTGCCGTCCTGAAATTCTACGATCGCCAGAAGAGTCGCCTTCTTGCATAAGCTTTCGATATCGGCACCAGTAAGACCTGCAGTCCGATTACCGAAATCCTCGAAATCGATATCGGAGGCGAGCGGAATGCGGCGACAGCACAGCCGCATAATGGCGGCGCGATCTTCTGCGTCGGGCTTGGCGAACGGCAAGATGTAGTCGAAGCGTCCGCTGCGCAGCAGTGCCGGATCAATTCGCTCGGGACGATTCGATGCGGCCAGCAGGATCACTCCTTTAACATCGCGCAGGTTATCAATCTCGCGCAGCAATTGACTGAGAATTCGCTGATAAATATCGCTGCCGAATTGATCCGCGCCAAACTTTGGAGCGACTGCGTCAATGGTGTCGAAGAACAGAATGCACGGCGCGGCGCGTCGCGCCTTCTTGAAAACCTCACGCAGAGCTCGTTCCGATTCTCCCAACCACTTCGAGTAGAGTTGCGGCCCATCAATGGCGATAAGCGGAATTTGCTTTTCACCAGACAGTGCTCGCGCCATCGCGGTTTTTCCAGCGCCCGATGGTCCTGCCAGCAAGATGCCGCGGGGCGGTGCCAGTCCAACCTGCTCGTAGATTTCGTCTCGCATGTGAGAATGCTCGACCACGCCATCGAGCAAGCGTTTGACCTCGTTGAGGCCGCCGAGCGATGCAAACGTCGAAGAACTTTTCTCGATAAAAAACTCACGTGTAGCGCTGGGCTCGACTTCTTTTAAGCCGGCCAGAAAATCATCGCGAGTCACTTGCAGAGTGCCCAATTCTTCAGCCGTAATTCCGTCAGTATCGAGGGGAGTAGAAGACAAAAAGCGGCGCAAGGCGATCATGCCAACTTCTTGTCCCAAGGCCTCCAGATCGGCGCCCACGAATCCGTGAGAATGTTCGGCAACCTCCTGTAGATCGACGTCGGCTGCGAGGGGCATAGCGCGGGTGTGGATCCGGAGGATTTGCAGCCGTGCCTGCGTATTGGGAACGCCGATTTCGATTTCGCGATCGAAACGTCCCGGCCGCCGTAGAGCTGGGTCGAGCACCTCCGGGATATTGGTCGCGCCGATCACGATGACTTGACCGCGCGCGACAAATCCATCCATCAAGCTGAGTAGCTGTGCCACCACCCGCTTTTCCACTTCGCCAGTGACTTCGGCGCGCTTGGGAGCCACTGCATCAATCTCATCGATAAAGAGAATCGACGGCGCATTTCGGGCAGCCTCTTCGAACAATTCCCGAAGCTTCGCCTCGCTCTCCCCGTAAAACTTCCGCATGATCTCCGGACCATTGAGGTGAATGAAATGCACCCGGCTCTCGGCCGCGACCGCGCGGGCCAACAATGTCTTCCCTGTTCCTGGAGGACCGTACAGCAGAACGCCTTTAGGCGCAAGGATTCCCAGTCGTTCGAAGATGCGGGAGTATTTCAGGGGCAACTCGACAATCTCCCGGACCCGCGCCACTTCCCGCTCCAGGCCTCCGATATCTTCGTAGGACACAGCCGGCGCGCGAGCAATCGTGGAATCGCCTTCCACCACACGAATGTCAGTGCGCTTGCCGATCACAACAGGGCCAGCCGGAATCGTCCGCACGACCTGAAAGTTCACCGCCTTGGCAAATGTCGGCACACGCACCACGCAACCGGCGATGACTGGGACGCCGACAAGATCTTCAAGTATGCGATCGGGGGCGATCGTGGCAGGCGCGGCGCCCACCCACAACGGCGAGAAGCGCACAGCGACCGCTTGCTCGCTGTCGATCCGCGCTACCGTAACCTGTTCCTGTAATCCCGCACCACAATTGCTGCGGCACGTGCCATCGATCTGGATCATGCCTTCGTGGCCGTCTTCAGAAATTTCGGCGCGGCCAACCGCTGTGGCGCTGCCGGTAATCTTCACCACATCGCCAGCCCGTGCGCCCATGCGCTTCAGATCGATTGGCGCAATTCGCGCAACAGCGCGTCCGATGTCTTCGACACGAGCTTCGGCAACGCGCAGTTTCAAAGCGGTCGCGAAAGAAGATGGGGCAATGTCCGTCATGGGATCATCTACAGGCTGCGGACGGGGGACTGAGGTAACCAACGATTCCGACGGCTGCGCCTGGCTCGCATCTCGAGGCGCAAGCGTCATTCCGGCCGTGTCATTTGCGTGGTCAGTCAAAACAGATAATCCCCAGATTTGGTAGGCCGAGCCTACTTCTTACTTGGCAGAGGTAATCACTTTTGCGACGCGATCGCTATCCCACATGATTGGCGAATCGCGCTTTATCCGATCCATTGCAGAAATCCTGCAATGGCTAAAATTCGTCGAGCACAATCTCTTCCACGTCTTCAATATGCCGCCGCATCGAGGCCTTTGCGGACTCAGCATCCTGGCGTTTGATCGCGGCTAAAATCCTGCGATGTCCGGCCAGCGACTTTTCCGGCCGCCCCTCCACCTGCATCGACCGTTCCCTGGTGTCGCGCAATAGATCCATGAGAATGTCGAGAACCTTCAGAACCACACTGTTTCCCGAGGCCAGAGCAATGCTGTAATGAAATTCGGCATCCTCGACAATGGTCGATTCCGCGCGCGAAAGCTTGGCTTGCTGCCGCTGCAGAATCTCTTCCATCTCCCCAATCTCATCTGCAGAAGCATGCATGGCGGCGCGCGCAGCCAGCGACGGCTCGAGCATTTTGCGGAAATCGAGCAGTTCGCCGACCATCGCCTGCTTGCGCTTTAGCGCATTCGCGAAGGGATTGACCAGGGAATCGGTCGAGATTTCCCGAACGATGGTGCCAGCGCCTTGCCGCGGCTCAACCAATCCCATCAACTCCAGACCACGAATGGCATCGCGAATCGAACTGCGGCTCACTTGAAGCATTTCCGCAAGTTCGCGTTCGGAGGGAAGTTTGTCGCCGGGTTTCAGCTTCTTCAGGATCAGGCGCTCGATCTGCCGCGCGACTTCCTCGTAGACTTTGTTCTTTCGAACAAATTCGAAGTCGGATTTGGGGAGGGCTGGCAAGCTTCGCTCCAACTGGTCCGATAAGTGGACCAGCTAACGAAAGGAGTATACGCCCACTGTCAAGTCCGCTGCAAATATTTTATCGGGCCAGCGGAATCCATTCTTGCTGATGGTTCAGCGGGGTTGCAGCCGGGAAGTCCGCTCCGCCAACAGTTTCGCGCAGCTGTACACAGTGCGGGTGCAGCTCATGGGAAGTCCGACGCGTTCTCCCAATTCCACGACGGCGCCCACCAGGGCTTCTAGTTCCATGGGCCGTCCGGCCTCGAGATCCTGCAGCATGGAGGTTTTGTGCTCTCCGACTTTTTCAGCGCCGGCGATTCTCTGATCGATGGAAACCGGCAACTCCATCCCTAGCTTGCGGGAAACTGCTTCTACTTCCTGCATGATATTCCGGATTACGGAACAAACTCCGGGGTCGCGAGCCATTTGAACCAGAGTGGCGCGGGTAAGCGCGCTCACCGGATTGAAGGACGCGTTACCGAGAACTTTCACCCAAATTTCGTGCCGGATGCGAGCAGTGATGGGGCAGCGAAATCCAGAGGCGATCAGCGCTTCGGAGATTTTGCGGAGACGATCGGAGCGGGTGCCATCCGGTTCGCCGAGAGTGATGCGATTTCCGTCGATGTGTTGAATGACTCCGGGCGCGGTGATCTCAGTCGAAAAGTAGACGATGGATCCGATCACGCGCCGGGCATCGATGGAAGCGGAGATCACCCCACCGGGATCAATCCGCTCCAGCCGTAGTCCTTCCCATTCGCCGCCGAAGCCCTGAAAGTACCACCAGGGGATTCCGTTTTGCGTGCTGACGACCGTTGTGTCCGGTCCGAGCACGGGCTTCAACTGGGGCGCGAGTTGCGGCAGGCCATGGGCTTTGACTCCCAGAAAGATCACATCGACCGGACCAACTTCTTCAAGGGAGGCGGCGACGGTGGGGCGTGCAACGAAATCTCCGTCGCCGCTCTTTACCTGCACGCCGTGTTCTTGCATGGCGCGAAGATGCGGTCCGCGCGCGTAGAGCGTGACATCGAAGCCGGCTTGCGCCATGCGTGCACCAATGTACGCTCCGATGGCCCCAGCCCCGGCGATGAGGAATTTCATTCGTCCCCACCTGTCAGAACAGCGGCGACGGCGCGACGGCGAATTTTTCCCGTCGCGGTGGTGGGAATGCTTTCCACCAGGTAAATCTTGGTTGGGCATTTATATTCTGCCAGCAACTCACGACAGTGTTTGATGAGGGCTGATTCGCTGGCACCATGGCGCTCATGTAAAACCACCGCTGCACAAACTTCTTCGCCCAGCGTAGGATGCAAACATCCGAAGGTAACGGCCGCTGCAACCGCGGGATGCCTGAGCAAAATCTCATCCACTTCATGCGGCGCGATATTTTCGCCGCCGCGGATGATGATGTCTTTGATCCGGCCGGTTAAATGCAGATAGCAGTCGGAGTCAAGAAATCCCTGGTCCCCGGTGCGAAACCATCCATCCACAAAGGCGTGAGCGTTTGCCTCGGGATTATTTTCATAGCCGCGAAAAACATTCGCACCTTGAATCGCAATCTCGCCGCGGTGGTTGGTGCCGAGATGATTGCCGTCCTTGTCCATAATGCTGATGCGCAGGCCCGCGCCCACACCCACCGAGCCGGCTTTACGGTGCCGCGGGGGCAGGGGATTCGAAGTCATCTGGTGAGCCGCTTCCGTCATTCCGTAAGCCTCAACGAATGGCACACCAAATAGTCCTTCGATTTTGTGGATTAACTCCGATGACAAGGGCGCGCTGCAGGAACGGATGAAGCGGAGTGAATCGGCTTCCGGCGGTTTGTGATGTGCCCGCGCCAGCAGAAGCTGATGCATGGTGGGCACTCCGGAATACCAGGTCACGCGATTTTCGCGGACCGTCCGCCAGAAAGAGAGCGCGTTGAATTTTGTGGGAACCACCACGGTGCCGCCGGAAAGCAGCGTAGCCATGGTCGAGCCAATCAAACCATGAATATGAAACAGCGGCATGATGCAGAGTGAAATGTCTTGCTGAGTAAGCGCGTAAGTGTTCGCGATATTGGCGGAGGACACGGCAAGATTGAAATGCCGCAACGGCACGCGCTTAGGACGGCCGGTGCTTCCGCTGGTGTGAAGGACGAGAGCGATATCGTCAGCCGTTGGTTCAGTGACACTAGCGCCGCTGGGAGCATCGACCATTCGAACTTGACCACACTCGTTCATTTCCACGGAGAACGCTGGAATGTTGCGGTCCTTGGCCGCAGTGCGCACGAATTCGGCGCCAACCTGCGGACATAACAGAATTTTTGCCTTCGTGTCTCCCAGGAAAAAATGGAATTCCTCATAGGGATAAGCCGGGTTCAGAGGGGCCGCAGTGCCGGCGATAGAGGCAGCCAGAAAACTGACGATCGCAGGCAGTCCGTTGGGCAACGCAATTGCCACAGCATCGCCCCGGCGGATGCCGGCTGAGGCCAGGCCGTTCGCCATCTCCAGAACTTGCTGGCGCAAGGATTCGTAAGTGACATTAATCCCGAGTTCCGGAACGACAATGGCCGTGTGACTATCGGCGAAATGTAGAACATCAAGTAGCGTGTCTACTGACTTGAGCGTCATTCGTTCTCACGTTCTCGCTTCTAGTGCGGGTCCTTGGATGATTGGCCGAGTTATCGTGTTGTCTGCGCTGCTGCGCGAAACCAAGGAAAGATCGCTAACTAAATAGGAAAGCCCTCTGCGACCAGAATCGTCTTGAACTCCTTCAGAAAAAACTGAACATTCTCTTCGGTCGCCAACGGGCCCATGACGCCGATGCGGAAGACTTTACCGGCCAGCGGCCCGAAGCCGCCGGCAATTTCGATGCCCGGTCCATCCAAAAGCCGGCGCCGCACCTTGGCCTCATCAACCCCCTCGGGCACGCATACAGTGTTCAAGGTAGGAATTCGATGCGCTTCGGGAACGTACATGCGCAAACCCATGGCTTCGATGCCTTTGACAAAAGCCTTATGACTGCGGCGATGCCGCTCCCAACGGTTCTCGATCCCTTCTTCAGCAATCACCATAAGCGCTTCGCGCAACGCGTAAAACATGGAGATGGGAGCAGTGTGGTGATAGCGGTGCGACACCGTCGAGTAATCTCGAATCAGCTTGAGATCGAGATACCAACTGCGCGGCGACGTGGTGCGGGCGCCCAGGTAATCCATCGCTCTCTTCGACATCGCGATGGGAGATAAGCCGGGAGGACAGCTCAATCCTTTTTGCGTGCAACTGTACGCGACGTCGATTCCAGTCCGGTCGAACTCCACGGGCAATCCGCCCAGCGACGTGACGCAGTCCGCAATCGCAAGGGCGCCCGCCTCATGGGCTGCGGCACAGATCGCCCGACCGGGCTGCAATGCTCCCGTCGAAGTCTCGGCATGAACGTAGGCCACAACACTGGGCTTTTCACGGCGGATGAATTCTGCTGCCTCGCCATCTGAAAAAGTCTCGCCCCAACTTTTTTCAAAACGCACGACGTTTGCGCCCTGACGCTTCGCCATTTCCGTGAGGCGATCGGAGAAATATCCGTTGGCGAATATGGCAAACTTCGCTTGCGGCTCTACGAAGTTGGTGACCGCAGCTTCCATGCCGGCGCTGCCGGTTCCGGAAATTACTAATGTGGCGCCCTCGGTGGTTCCGAAGGCTGTCTTCAGTAATTGCTGAACGTCAGCCATCACCTGGATGAAGTAGGGGTCGAGATGTCCGACAATCGGCTTGGAGAGCGCTTCATACACCCTGGGGTCGACCATGGTGGGACCGGGACCGAACAGATAACGGCGAGGCGGATTCAGGGCGGGTAGTGGAAGTGCAGCTGCGGTCTGTTCGATGGCGCTCATAGTCCTCATTTCTGATCTCGATCTACTCAGATGTTACCGGTGATGACGACGCATGCACGACTCGCCGGAAAAGCAACTTCCGACGCGCGGCGCAGTTTGACAGTGAGCATCGGCGATGCGGACGCCGTCAAATTAATTCTTTCGATTTGTTGAATTGAGTTTTCTAATGCCAGGTTTTTGTTCTAAACCGGCGAGTGATGTCCGAGTGTAATCATCTCCTCCGCGATGCGGCGCGCTTCAGGAAGTGTCTTTGCCGCTGTCGCGTCAATCTCCGCGGGCAGATCTTTTTGAATCTTCGCCAACTCCTCATCAAAAATACGGGTCATCAGTTCCGCCGAGTGCTCAACGGACTTGCCTTCGTTGTCGCGCACTTTCACTTTGTGCAGCACACGCTGCGCGATCATCAACCGATAAATGCGGTCGGTAGCCAGGTCTTCCATGTAGCCGTCGAGCAGGCTGGCCCCTTTCCCGTTGAGCACGCCATTGCGATAACGGATTACAGTACGCACGGCCGCCCGGGTTCCCGCGAGAGTTGTTGCCCCAACACCTTTCGGCACCGGCCGCAGATCGGGATGCGAATTCGGCAACTTAGGACGCTTTGCGATCTGATTCGGATAGGGAAATTGCGCGACTGCGATTTCGTTTTGATCGGGATGTCCGGTCCAGGCTCCATCCATCAGGCAATCTGCTTCATTCTTCTTGTCCTGCTTGAGCACTTTCAGCGCGCGTTCATTCAATTCCGCGTCCGTTCGGCTGGGATAGAGGGCCGTCATTCCGCCGATGGCGTGAGCTCCGTGCTTGTGACAAATTTCCGGCATCAGAGTGCGAAAGTTCTGGAAGAACGCCACGTCGTGCGGGATGGTATTGCGATCCGGCAAAATCCAGTTGGGATCTTCGAGCATGAAATCGATTAGCGATGCCATGTAATCCCAGCGTCCCAGGTTCAATCCCAGGCAGTGGTCGCCAAGGTTGAAAAGAAATTCCTCCATCTGATAGGCAAGCGGGTGCGCTTCCACCAACGCCATGCACTTGATGTAGTCCTTCGGCAATCCTTTTTGCTGGGCGAAGGCCTGGAATAGATCTCGCCACCAGAAGGCCTCATCAGCCGATTCGCTCTTGGGAATGTATACGGAGAAATTGTGCGGCAACCAGGCAGGATCGATCTGGTACCAGATCATGGCCAAGTCGAACAGAGATGCCGACATGATCTCGTTCCTGATTACGCCACCCTGGCTGACGTGCAAGCCTCGGGGCCGAACCCACGTCACGGTTTTCGAGCGTTGGACCGTAACTCTTTTTTGCCGCTTCTTGTCGTCGTAGCCGAGTTCATACTTGTAGGCGGCGATGGTGTTCTGAATCGCCAGCATGATGTGATCCCACAGGTTCGCGGTGGAATCCTCCAGGTCGATCATGACAGCGGGAGATCCGGAGTTCAGTAGTTTTACAGTTAACTCGGCATCATCGGCAGGCCCAGTCATTTGATTGCGCTGATCCGCGCACCATTCCGGCACTTCGATTTGCCATTCGGAGGTAGTTGCGTCAGAGGCTGGCAAGTAGTTCGGCGGTTCTCCGCCATGCGATGCTTGCAACACCTTTGCGCGTTTCGCGATCAGCGTCTGTTGCCACGGGGTGAACCGTTCGTGAAGGGGCAGAAGAAAATCGAGAAAACCTTTGGGTAGATCTTTTTCCGGATCTAAATTCGCAGGCGCAAAGTTCATCGCCTGCAACTTGGCATTTGCGGTATCGGCTAACATACGTTTTGACTCGTTCGACTTATCCGCACAGTGATTATAGTCCTTACCAACGGATTGGCGGAGGCTCCGATGCTCGCAATTCGACGAAAGGTTGCTGCAGTAATTTGTCTGGATTAGCGAACGGTTGCAAAGAAGTACGCGCTCATTGCGACGCCGATGCCGATCACTACGATCCGCACCTTCCTCGGGTCGGCGCGCTGTGCATAATGTGCACCGAACCAGCCGCCAGCGAGTGAGCCAACAATCATCACCGCACAATGCGGCCATAATACTGCGCCAGCCACGATGAAGGTGATTACCGCTGCCGCGTTGATGGCGGCCGCCAGCAAGGTTCGGAGGGCGCCCATGGCGTGAATGTCGCGCATGCCCATCATGGCGAGCATTCCTAGCGTCATAAATCCGATGCCCGCGCCAAAGTATCCGCCATAGATCGCGACTAACAGTTCGGCAATCGAACTCAGCATGATCGCCCGCAATGATGTAAACCGCAGATCATCGCGAGCCTCCGTGTTGCCGGCAATCGTTCGGATGGAATTACCGAAGGCGAACAGCAAGGTCCCTCCCAGCAGCAGCCATGGGACAAGCCGGAGAAAAGCATGCTGCGGAGTTTTGAGCAACAACATGGCGCCCAGCCAACCTCCGGCGATGCTTGTGACCAGCAAGGGAATCAAGACGCGCGCCGGTGCATTCAGCCGTTTCAGGTAAGCGACTGTGCTTGCCCCCAAGCCGGGCCAGAGCGCGACTGTATTCGTCGCATTTGCTAAAACTGGCGGGATTCGAATAAACAACAACGCTGGAAATGAAATAAAACTTCCACCGCCAGCCAACGCGTTGAGCGCACCCGCGATGGCAGCGGCGAACAGCAAGAAGATGGCTTGGCCGAAGTGTAAACTCATGCCCCGGAGAAACGAAACTCACCAGCCGAAACTGACCTCGCCTGCGATACCGCACGGCAACAATATCAGGAACGGCCGGCGAAGACATGCGTACGCCACGTGATTTACGTCACGAATCTTTCTTCCCTGGATGTGATTAAGTTCACCATCCGGGTTCCAACAAAGTGATTTGTGTCACGGATGCTGCTGACCAGAGTACTTTCTGAAGAAATGCCTTGACAGTAAATGTGCGGGTAGTGTAATTAGTCGCGCGGTGGTAATTGGTCCGCTTTTCAGACCTCCAGTTCGCATTATCGCGATTTCTTCGAGCTTTCGGCCGACCGGACGAGGCGGCGCTCTACTCTAGTGTGCCCGCCCCGACGAGAGCCGGGCCCTATGCAAATCACGTGGGAGAAGAAACACATGCGCTCGCTAATAGCGTTTTTCGTGCTTCTCGGCTTTATGGCGTCAGGTGCGCTCGCGCAAACACAGGGCACGGAACCCGCGAGTCAAAGCAGTGGGTCGACGCAGGTGGCCGCGACTAAGGCTGAGGTGGATCAGCTACGCAGCGAAGTAGCCGCACAGCGGCAGACCATTGAACAATTGAAAGCCATGGTCGAAAAACTGGCGGGGGTAAAGGCCGCCGCCGTCAACAACACCTCGCCGCAGATTCGGCCAGTCGCAGACGCCCCTTTGGCCGCTGCCAATTCGCTGCCAGTTTCCAGCAGCACGGGCAGCGCCCATCTGATGAACGCGGTTCTGCTCGATCCGGATCCTGATCCAGCGGCGGCGGTGCTTGGTCAAACTCCAGCCGTTGCGCCTAAGAAAGACGCTCCGCTGACTGCGGGATGGAATGGAGAGCACTTCTTCATCCGTAGCCTCGATGGACAATTCAGCATCAGCCCTTATGGTTACGTCGACAACGACTACCGGGCCTACAAGGGCGACGGAGCGCCTGCCGATACGTTTGTTCTGCGCCGTGCGCGTTTCGGTTTCCAGGGCCATTACGGTTCTCACTTCGATTTCGCACTGCTCACCGATGCAGCCGCGACGACTGGTTCTGTCGTGCGCGATGTTTATCTGAACGTAAGAATTCGGCCCGAGTTTCAATTCCAGGCCGGCCAGTTCAAAACTCCGTTCGCGCAGGAATCCGGCACCGGCGCCACTAACCTGGACTTCGTGGAACGCGGTTTCACAGCACTGTTGTACCCATCCGCGGCCTCGGCGTTCCGCAGCCCCGGAATCGCACTGCATGGAGATATCGCCGGTGGCGTCCTGCAGTATTGGGTAGGGGCCTTTAACGGTAAGGGATACGCTCAGGTCAACACCACCAATCAACCCGAAGTCATCGGACGGCTTCGTTTTTATCCGTGGCGCAAAACCGACAGCAACTGGTTCAAGGCACTTGCCTTTGGCGGATCCATCGACCGTTCACGATCGCGAGGTCTCTCGGGGGATCAAAGCTTTAACGGAACGATACCCGGTTCAGCTTACGATTTCTTCCCGACGTTCGCCATTAACGGACCGATCCAGCGCTACAACGGCGAGTTCACGTACATCAAGTCGGCGTTCGCTCTGCGCGGCGAATTCGATCAACTCAATATGTCGCGCAACAACACGGGCTCGGAGCAGGAAGGTGGATTGGGATTTGTAAGTCTTCCGTCGATCATTGCCAAGGCTTGGAACATCGGCGCGACCTACCTGCTTACGGGTGAGAGCCAGCCAGAAAACGGTACACCGCGCGTCCGGCATCCGCTCTTTGGCCCCGACACTCCTGGCGGCAAAGGGCGCGGCTGGGGTGCATTTGGAGTAGGCGCTCGATACATGGGCATTCATGCCAACGAACCGGGCGCGAATTTCCTCGACTATTACACGCCCGGTTTTGTGCCGACCTACAACTACCACACCGACGAGATCACCATGGGGCTTACCTGGTATCCGAATTACTGGGTTAAGTACCAGGTGAACCTGGGTATCGATCAGTTGAAGGATCCCAGCACCATTGGTGCGGTACCGCAAAATTATTACGTCGTTCTGCAACAGCTGCAGTTCAGGTTCTAATCCGCGCGGAGGTCGAGTGCGGATGGAGTCAACAAAGTTCGGTAAAAAGCGGGGGCTGGCCGCAAGCGGCCCTAAAGGGAAACCGCAGGAGGATACGATGAGGTTCAGGATTTTATTTAGCTTTCTTCTTACCGCTCTTTTTGTGCTGGCCAGCAGTTGCGGCACAACGCCGAATTGTCCTGTCTGCGGTACCACGGTCAACGGCGCTTACGCCGTGATTAATGTAATTCCCGTCCCTGAGCACAATAATACTGGCGAGCCGGGCGGCCCATTCAATTCGTTCGACATCAGCACCATCGCACCGAACCCCGCCGTGGCAGGTCATTACCTGGATTATGTTTCTGACCGTATTGGCGTTGCCATGCAAGTGATCGACACCTCGCAGGATCTCGCGGTGTTCTCGATTCAAGGATCGAATGCCGTCGCTGGCGCCGGCAATGGCGCCAGCCCATGTCCCCAAATCGCCGCGACGGGTACCACTCCTGCGATAGATATTATTCCGCCCATCATCGACGTCTTTGGCAACTTCACTCGATATGGATGCAGAACAGATATGTCAACGGCTACGCCGCCGGGACCGACATTCCACCTGATCACTGGTTTTGGCGCAAATCATAATTTTGGCGGATTCCCCGGAGCGCAGTGCTGCGCCTCTCGCGGCAACGGCGTGAATCCGATGTCAGGACCGGATGGCAATACCACTACGCCCGATGGCAAAGTCCTCTTTGTGGGCAATGGCAGCTCCAATGTGGTGGTTTTCGACCTCACGACGATGAACCTGGCCACCAATCCACCCACTCCGCCAACTATTCTTGCCACTATACCTACAGGCGTTTCAGCCGACTATGATGGGCCCCAAGGAATATCGGGGTGCATCGCGTCGTGGAATGGCGAAGCTGGTTCTGCGACGGATTGCGGAGACGATCGCGCCGATGAAATGGCATACGATCCGACGCATCAGGTTCTTTCAGTCATCAACGGCGATCCGGGACTGCCGTTCGTTACATTCATCGACATGTCGCACATCGTCAGCAAAACAGGGACTTTGGCGCAGCAGCATTGCGCGCCAATTGACTCGACCCTAGCCTATGGTCCTTACCCACCGGGATATGCTGCGGGCACCTATCTGGGCGCTCCTTATCCCCTACAAGGCTCAGGTACCGGTGTTCCTCCTTCAGTGCAGTTGGACCCGGGAGTCGGCGGGTCGTTCAATCCGCCAAGTTGCATCATCGGGCAGATTTATTACGACGGAGCAGGAGGCCCGGGAGCCGGTCTCACCCCTGGTACACCCGTTGATACAGTCGGTAATACTTTTCCTTGTCCGGATCCTTCGAATCCGCACGTGTTTAGTGGCGTGTCAGGATCGGCCGCAGCTGATGGCCCAGCAGGGCTACCGGGCATAGGCACCACTCCGAGTGGGACGGCCTACACAATCCCATGCCACCACGCGTCTATCCTCAATTACAGCTCAACAGCATTGCCGCTGGGGGCCTTCTGCAACCAAACCAGCCCACAAACCGGTTGTGCCGGGTCCATCGCTCCAGCTGGCTTGGGCGGAATGACCTATGACCCCAACTCGGGTTACTGGCTGCTGACGAATGAGAATTCGATTGGCGTCACCAATATTGGCAACGTTGATGTAATCGATCTCCAGTTAGGGACCGGCAACGGACCAGTGGTGGTGGGTAGCATGATCATGCCGAATTGCATGCCGACGGGCATTACACAGGGGCCGGGGGAGTATTTCCTGGTGGGATGCGCCGATCACGACGGCGAGAGTTTCCCTGCGAATGAATACATCATCAATCTGGCCGGAGGGTTTAGCCCCACTTCAGGCTTTAACGTTAATTGCAGCTCGACGCCATTAGTGAACTGCGTACAGATCAATCAAGTGGGCGGCGTGGATGAGACCTGGTATAACCCCGGGGATAATAAGTACTACCTCGCGGCACGCGATTTTCTCCCCAGCGCGGTCATGGGAGTGATTGACGCTAAGACGAACCAGTGGCTGGCCAACATGCCGACTGGTTCTAACGCGCATAGCATTTCGGTCGACCCCAGCACGAACCATGTTTTCCTACCCTTTCAGGCCGGCACAATTTGCACTACGCTGACTTCGGAGGGATGTATCGGAGTCGTCGCGGAACAGTAAGTGAGCAGAGGCTGGTTGATATATAGTTGCCCTAGGCGCGGAATCCGGAACCGGTTGCGCGCCTAGAATCGCGAAGTGATTTATGAAGAATCGTTCCAGCTTTTTCCCAAGGGCTTGCGGTTTTGCCTTATGTGTTCTTCTTGCAGCCGCTGTTTATAGCAGAGCCAGCGAGGAACCTGCATCGAAACCAACGGACGTCCCAGCCACTGTAATCGCCCACTTACCCTTGCCCCAGGCGACGGGAAGTCAGATGCTGCTGCAGAAAGAAAAAGGCAAGCAGTATCTCTACGTACAGCAGGCCGCGAAGCAAGGCTTCATGATCGTGGACGTAACCAAGCCGGAGGAGCCGACCTTATTGAAACGGACGGCAGAGTCAAATCAGGCGACTTCCGGGAACCTCCAAGTCGTGAGCCCTGAGATTGCAATCGCAGAGGCTCCGGAAAAAACGCCAGCCACCCTGACCAGCAATAGCCATCCCACAGAAACAGTGCGGGTGCTTGATCTGAGCGACCCGCACAATCCGAAAACTCTAGAGACTTTCAACAAAGTCACCAGCGTTCTTCCCGATGGCGGTCACGGATTAATCTACCTTACGAACAACGACGGCCTGTATATTCTCCGCTACAATCACCCGTCACGGTTCGAGCCCGCGAAGAAGAAACCGCCTTGCACCTCCGAGTCGGAGATACAGGCGATGCCCCCGGACTGCCAGTGAGTGCACTGGAGCGGCGCTAAGTTTTAATCATCGCGCTAAGTTTCAGTTACCGCGAAACGGCAGAAACTGAACAATCCTTATCCAGTACCTTGATTGAGTCTACGTTCAGAGTCACCGGCGCCGCGTTGCCTTGTCTCGCCATAGAATCTGAACTGGTGCTCAGGCTCGGCGATTCGCTTCCCGTCACTTCCACTCGCTTCCCCAGATAGTGGCGAAGGTGGATGTGGTGGGTACCCTGCAATTCGTAGGTTACGCCCGGATTCTCTTTCATCAAAATGTAATCACCGTTCGACCGGCTCACGCACCCGCGTATCGTTTCCTGTCCTTTCGCATTCTTTTGACTGTTATCGGCGGAATTGTCTTGCGCCAGCAGAAACGCCCCAGAGAGCAGCAGCACCATAAACCAGAATCTCTTCATGAGATTTCTCCTTTCATTCCCTAAAACGCAATGTGATGTTGAATTACGTAGCAAGGGTTGGCAAGATTCGCCGAACGCTATTTTACGTGCGTTTCCTGATAGTGCAATTCCTTCCATTGTCCAGCGCGCTTCACCCAGAGTTCGCTGATATATACCCTTGAGTACCGTATCGCCGACTTAGGCGGAAACTGGATGGTGCTTTCGTAAATGACGAAGGCTGCGTCGGCACCAAGTGGGATCAGCTTCATTCCCCAGAGCGTGTAGTTAGAGACATTCTGTGCTGACATTTCGTTCATAGCTTGAAGTTTGCTGCGTTCGCCTTTTCCGTCGACTTCAACGCCCTGGTAGTCATCCGCCAGGAGATCGCCGTAGGCTTTTTTATCTTTATTCTTGATCGCCTCCCATTCGGCTTTGATTTTGGATTCAAACATATTCCTCAGGGCGTCATCGGAGGGATTTCCAGACGGTCGCTCTTCCCCGAACTTCGTGGGCATAGTTGGCTGTTGTGCCAGTGCCAGTGATGTAAATAACAGAATCATGAGGATGGATGCCAAGCAGCTTTTCATCGTTTCTCCAGCTGGGAATTGCGTGCGCGCTAACAAGTTATCATTGATTATTATTAAAGTGAGCTCAACTATGGTTGCGTCGAAGTGAAGCGCTATCGAATATAGGATGTGAACGTAAATCTAAACTTCCTATGCCGCAAGACGATAACGAAATTTTAGCGCGCGCGCTGCTTTCCTCACAGGAAACGGGAAGAATGGTCGAAGCTCCCTCCGCACGGCCCGGCTTCGATCTCAACTCTGCATATGAGATCGAAGCAACTCTAAAGAAATTCCGCGAGACTGAGGGACATCGATCCGTTGGCCGCAAAGTTGGCTACGCTAATAAGGCGATGTGGCGTGCGCTGAAGTTGGAGACTCTCGTCTGGGCTCACATGTACGACGACACGGTGCATTTCAGCGAAAATAACTCAGCGACCTTGTCTATACCACATCCCCGGTCATTGAAGATCGAACCCGAGATTGTCTTTGGTATGAAAACGCCCCTTGCGGGGCAAGATCTCGATGCTCCCACTGCGCTCGCGGCTGTCGATTGGCTGGCGATCGGATTCGAAATCATTGATTGTCCCTTTCCGGAGTGGAAGTTTCAGCCGGGCGACTTCGTGGCTTCGTTTGGACTTCATGCCGCGCTCGTAGTCGGCGAGAGGAGGGAGGTTCAGCCGGAATTGATCGCCAAGCTCATCGAAGAGCTTCCGCGATTCAAGGTTCGCATTTTCAAGCACGGAGAATTTGTGGAAGAAGGCTCCGGCAAGAATTGTTTGAAGAGTCCTGCGTTGTGTCTGGCTGAACTTGGATCGGCCATCGAACGCCGCTTTCCGTCCGAATGCCTGAGTGCGGGAGAAATTGTCAGTTCGGGAACGCTCACGGCCGGGCATCGGACTGACAGCGGTGATGTTTGGCGAGTTGATGTCGAGGGTCTGCCTTTGCCATCGCTGACACTGCGCCTGACTTGACGCTAGTAAGGAGCGGGCACAACGGCATCTTCCGGATAACCTCCCATGCCGAACTCGGGATAGTCGAGACCTTCTTCTTCCACCTGCGGCGCGACTCGCATGCTCTTTACTTTGTTGACGGCCCAGAATACTCCGTAGGTTAAACCGAATGCCCAAACGGCATACAAAGTTGCCCCCATAAGCTGGCACAAGAATTGCCGCGTATCGCCGTGCAGCAAGCCGGTTACGCCTTGGCCGGTTCGTCCGAGATACGAAGATGCGCCCACCCCGTTCCATCCGAGGCCGTAAGTACCGTCGGCAAAAATTCCCACGCATACCGCGCCGAACCAACCACAATAGCCGTGAACGGAAATCGCTCCGCAAGGATCATCAATCTTGAGAACACGATCGTTGAAGAGAACCCCGCCGCAAACCAGGCAACCGGCCAGGATTCCGATGATCGTCGCAGAGGTGGGAGACACAAAGGCGCACGGGGCCGTGATTGCGACCAGCCCCGCCAACATCCCATTGCAAGCCATGGTGATGTCCGGTTTGCCGAATGCAAGATACCAGAGCAGCATGGCCGCAGCCGAACCTGCAACCGCGGCTAGATTCGTATTGACGGCGACTACCGAGATGCGCAGATCGGTTGCTCCCAGAGTGGAGCCTGGATTGAATCCCATCCATCCAAAAAGCAAAATGAATGTACCGGTCACGACATAGACAATATTGTGCGCGGGAAAGACGCGGATCTTTCCGCCGGGTCCGTATTTGCCAAGCCGTGGACCTAGAATGACTGCGAGCGCCATCGCACAGAAACCACCCACCGCGTGGACGACCGTAGATCCTGCAAAGTCGACATAACCGTGGCCGAGATTCAACGTGGAACCTACCTGCGACAGCCAGCCTCCACCCCAGGTCCAGCAACCGGAGATCGGGTAGAGGATCGCGCCGATGAACAGTTCGCATAGCAGGAAAGCCCAGAAAGTAATGCGCTCGCAGACGGCGCCGACGATGATGTATCCGGCGGTCTCCATAAACACCACTTCGAAAAGGGTTAGAACGTTGCTGGAAGCGTCATAAGCTGGACCAGTGAGAAAAAAACCCTTCCCACCGACAAAGCCCCACTGTCCGCTGCCGACCAGAAAGTGATTGAGTGTGGGAATACCACCCAGGTTCGTCGGCGCTGCGTTGATAGCAACGGCTCCGAACTGAAACGCATACCCAACCGCGTAATATGCCAGGAAGGCAAAAACGTAGGCGGCGAAGTTAAGCATCATCAAGTGCGCGGCATTCTTTTTGCGAACCAGTCCGCAGGTGAGCAAGGCGAAACCGGCCTGCATAAAAAGGACTAAGTAGCCGGTGTTCAAGGTCCAGGCGAAATTAGTTGCGACTCGAACATGCCCGACCGTGTCGGCAAGTTTTACGGTAAGCGGCTCTTTCGCCGCCTGGGCCTGATATTCGTCGTATGCCTTCTTCTTCGCTGCGTAGTCGGGATCCGACTTGTCGGTGGGCTCCGGAACTGCGAAAGGATTTCCCGCGCCATCCACAGCGTCATTCTTGCTCCCCGTGGCAACGCCGGATGGATCTGGTTTTGGCGCATCGTCGGCAAAACATGTCGAGGACAGCCCGGCGAACAATCCGGCTGCTAAAACGACGGCAATCACAGCCGACACTAACGACAGGCGCAGAGAGAGCCTGTCGATTCGCTTTGTCATGTTTGCTTGCTCCCTTTTTTGAGGCGCGGGTAATTCATTGCTGGTCGTAGGTCTGCTGGAAGAAGCGCCAGCAAATTCCCGTTAGACAGCATTCACAATCTTGGAGGGAAGGGCTGACCCAAAGTGAGCCGACCCGACGAACGCCGCGGCGTTCCATCGCAGTCATCTCCCTAATCCGCAGACGATAAAGGGATGGAGTAACTGAGTCCAATTCAAATTTCTTATAGCGCGGATCAGACTCTCGAATAACGATCAGTGCGAATTTTGCGAGTCGCTTGGTCGCGCCTATAGAATTCGCTCGTGAGTATAGCCCGCTGCTGACAGAGCTACCAGCAGTTCGGCGATATGCGCCGGACCTCGGGTTTCCATCGTGATATCGATGGCGGTGTCGCCCAGATTGACTCCGTGATAGGCGCGATCATAAGCGGTCTCAACAATATTGGCGCGAAGATCTGCCAGGATGCCCGTGAGGCGGTGCAAAGCTCCGGGGTAGTCCGGCAGGTGCACGCGCAAGCGGACTAGCCTTCCATCTTTCACCAGGCCGCGTTCGATGATGCGCGCGAGCAGCGTCACGTCGATATTGCCTCCGCACACCAGCACCGCAACCTTCTTACCCTCCAGCGGCAGTTTGTGGTTAAGCACGGCGGCAATGGAAGCTGCGCCCGCACCTTCCGCCAGAGTCTTCTCCCGCTCGAGGAGCAGCAGAATGGCATTGGCGATCTCTTCTTCTTCCACCGTAACAATGTCGTCTACATATTTCTGAACCAGAGGAAACGTCCGTTCGCCGGCGCGCCGCACCGCAATGCCATCCGCAATGGTCGCCGCGGCCTTCAGCGTTACCGGACTGCCTTGCGCGATCGCGGCCTTCATGGAAGGTATTTTGGCCGGCTGCACTCCATAAACGCGGACTGCTGGATTTTTTTCTTTTACTGCGCATGCGATGCCGCCGATCAGCCCGCCTCCTCCAATCGGAGCTACGACTACTTCAATGTCGCGCTGCTGTTCCAGAATTTCCAATCCCAACGTTCCCTGCCCGGCAATCACGGCATCATCGTCGAATGCGTGGATCAACGTAAGATTGTCTTGCTTGCCGCGCTCGACGGCTTTCTCGTAAGCCTCGTCGTAATTCGTGCCATTCAAAACCACTTCGGCTCCATAAGCGCGCGTGGCGGAAACTTTTGTGAGCGGGGTCGGCAGAGGCATATAGATGAGCGCTCGAATGCCGTGCCGGCCGGCATGGTAAGCAACCCCTTGCGCATGATTTCCAGCAGATGCGGCAATCACTCCGTGGGCGCGTTCATCGCTCGTCAGCGTAAGCAACTTGTTCAGCGCGCCTCGCTCCTTGAAAGCTCCCGTGCGCTGCTGATTGTCTAGCTTCAGGAAGATCTGGTTGTCGGTCAAGATCGAAAAGGATTCCGATCGCGTGCAGGGAGAAACGCGAATGGCTTCGCGTATGCGTCCCATTGCAGTTTGAATGTCTTGGATCCCTATCATTAGGCTCGCGATGTCATGTTAATACCTGGGAGGCACCCGCAGTCACATTCATCCAGCGATTTGTTGGACCGCCGCAATCGAGGAGGCAGAACGCATGGGGGCAGACAAAAGGTAAGTATTGACAGCGGCGGCCGCCTTGCGGCCTTCGGAAATGGCCCATACGACCAGGGATTGGCCTCGCCGCATGTCGCCAGCCGCAAATACTCCCGGCACAGACGACATGTAGTTTTGATCCGTAGCAACATTGCCGCGTTGATCGAGAGCGACGCCAAGGCGTTCGATCATTCCATTCCGCACCGGACCCAGAAAGCCCATGGCGATAAGTACCAAATCTGCTTCGATTGTGAAATCGCTGCCCGCAATCGGTTCAAACTTCGGCGGAGGGCCAACGCGCACGGCATGTAGTTGCTTTACACTTCCTGACTCGCCGGTGAATTTCGTAGTGGCAATGCTCCAGTCGCGAATGCCGCCCTCTTCGTGCGCCGCCTCAGTGCGCAGTTGCATCGGCCACAGCGGCCACGGAGTAAGCGGCGAACGATCATCGGGCGGCTTGGGCATAATTTCAAACTGATGAACAGAAAGCGGCTTTTGCCGATGACAGGTTCCGAGACAGTCTGCTCCAGTATCGCCGCCGCCGATGATGATTACTCGCTTGCCCGTCGCCAGGATTTCAATTTCGGCGTCGACTGTGTCGCCAAGGCAGCGGCGGTTTTGCTGCGGCAGGTATTCCATGGCGAAATGGATTCCCTTCAACTCGCGCCCCGGAACTTTTAGATCGCGTGGATGTTCCGCTCCACCTGCCAGTACGATTGCATCGAAGTCGCGGCGCAAATCTTCCACCGAAATATTCTTTCCCACTTCCGTTCCAGTAACGAATTTCACGCCTTCGGCCGACATCTGTTCCAGGCGGCGATCGATGATGTGTTTTTCCAGCTTGAATTGCGGAATGCCGTAGCGCAGCAAGCCACCGATGCGGTCGGCTTTTTCATACACGACTACCGCATGTCCAGCTCGGCATAATTGTTGAGCCGCGGCGAGTCCCGCCGGCCCTGAGCCTACGATCGCAACTTTCTTGCCGGTGCGATGCTTCGGCGGCTCGGGCCGAATCCAGCCTTCCAGGAATCCGCGTTCAACAATGTTCTTTTCGTTTTGCTTGATTGTTACTGCAGGCTGATTAATCCCGAGCACGCAGGATGCCTCACAGGGCGCGGGGCAAATGCGGCCGGTGAATTCCGGAAAATTATTGGTGGCGTGCAATTGCCGCACGGCTTCTTTCCATCGCCCGCGGTAGACCAGATCGTTCCAGTCGGGAATCAAATTGTTGACCGGACATCCGGTTTGACAGAAAGGCACGCCGCAATCCATGCAGCGGGCGCCTTGTTTCTTGAGGGTCTCTTCCGGAAGATCGAGATAAATTTCAAACCAGTCATTCACCCGCTGCGTGACCGGACGGCGCGGAGCAAGCTCGCGAGAATATTCGAGAAAGCCGGTTGTCTTACCCATTCTGCACCTGCGCGTGCCGCGCATGGTCAACCTGGGTGACCCGGGCCACGGGCTGACTTGGGACATGAGACTGGCGGTTACGGCCCACTCCGAGCGCTCGTTTGAATTCGTGCGGGAAAACCTTGATGAAGCGTGGCAGGAGGTCAATCCAATTTTCGAGAATCCACTTTGCGCGCCGGCTGCCGGTCAGTTCGAAGTGGCGAGTAATGAGATCTTTTAGGAGCGCCGCATCCTGTGCTTCGACCACAGGCTCCAAGTCTACGGAGCCCAGATTGCACCTTTCCTGCGCGAAGTTATGGCGCTCGTCAAAGACAAAAGCAATGCCACCGCTCATGCCTGCCGCAAAATTCCTTCCGCATGACCCCAGCACGACCACCAAACCGTTGGTCATGTATTCGCAGCCGTGATCGCCGACGCCTTCCACTACCGCAGTTGCTCCGGAGTTACGAACCGCAAAACGTTCCCCGGCGACTCCGCTGAAAAAAGCCTCGCCGCTGGTGGCGCCGTAGAGGACAACGTTTCCAATCAGGATGTTTTCTTCGGCAGCGAACAGAGATGCACGTGGCGGGTAGACAATCAAGCGTCCACCGGATAAGCCTTTACCGACGTAATCATTCGCGTCTCCCTCCAGGGTGAGGGTTACGCCTTTGGCCAAGAACGCGCCCAAACTCTGCCCTGCCGAGCCCTCCAGGCGAATGCGAACCGTATCGTCGGGCAAGCCTTCGGAGCCATAGGTCCGCGCAATTTCTCCGCTCAGCATTGTGCCCACTGTGCGATGAACATTGCGCACGGGAAAGCTGATTTCGACCGGAGTAAGAGTATCGATAGCAACACGCGCGGCTTTCAGGATTTTGTGGTCGAGCGCATCTTCAAGGCCATGGTCCTGCGCCTGCACGCAACGTCGCGACACGCGCGAAGGAACCGGAGGGCTATAGAGAATCGCAGAAAGGTCGAGACCCCGCGCCTTCCAGTGATCGACGGCGGGATCACAGTCGAGCATGTCCACGCGGCCCACCATTTCATCGAAAGTGCGGAATCCCAAGTCCGCCATGTACCGCCGAACCTGTTCGGCGAGAAAGAAAAAGAAATTGATCACGTGTTCAGGCTGGCCCTGAAACTGTTTACGCAGCACAGGGTCCTGCGTAGCAATGCCTACTGAACAGGTGTTGAGATGACACTTGCGCATCATCACACAGCCCATCGCAATCAGCGGCGTGGTGGCAAAGCCAAATTCCTCGGCTCCGAGCAATGCCGCAATCACGACGTCGCGGCCGGTCTGCAATTTGCCGTCCGTCTGCACCCGGATGCGGCTCCGCAGGTCGTTCAACAACAGAACCTGCTGGGTCTCGGCCAAACCCAACTCCCAGGGAATGCCCGCATGTTTGATGGAACTCAGGGGCGACGCTCCCGTTCCACCGCTATCGCCGCTGATCAGAACCACATCGGCGTGCGCTTTTGCGACGCCCGCGGCAACCGTTCCCACCCCTGCCTCGGCCACTAACTTTACCGCGATGCGCGCCAGCGGGTTGATGTTTTTCAGGTCATAAATGAGTTGCGCGAGGTCTTCGATCGAATAAATGTCGTGATGCGGCGGCGGCGAAATCAGGCCGACACCAGCGACGGAGTGGCGTAAGCGAGCAATTACTTCGTCTACCTTGTGCCCCGGCAGCTGGCCACCCTCACCAGGCTTCGCACCCTGCGCCATTTTGATCTGTAGTTCGTCGGCATTCACCAGATAGTTCGCAGTCACTCCGAAACGGGCGGAGGCCACTTGCTTCACCGCACTGCGGCGGAGATCTCCAGCAGCGTCGGGCTTGAAGCGATTTTCATCTTCCCCGCCTTCGCCAGTATTGGATTTGCCGCCAATGCGATTCATGGCGACAGCCAGCGTTTCATGCGCTTCTTTACTAATAGAACCGAATGACATCGCGCCCGTGTTAAAGCGCTTCACAATTTCTTTGGCCGGCTCGACTTCTTCAATGGGAACGGCGCTGTCGCTCTTGTTCAGCCTCATCAAACCGCGCAGCGTACATAACTGGCTGCTCTTCTTGTCGATCAGATCCGTGTATTCCTGAAAAGTCTGAAAGCTCTCCTGCCGCACGGCTTGCTGCAGTTTGCTGATGGTCAACGGATTCAAGAGGTGATATTCACCGTCGACTCGCTGATGATAATTTCCTCCGACGGCAAGCTCGGTTTCGAAATCTGTTACCGAACGTAACGAATGCTCATGGTTGAGCTGTGACTCGCGCGCAAGAACATCGAGGCCTACTCCTTCCAGGCGCGAACTGGTTCCAGCGAAGTACGAATCCACCAATTCTTTGTTTAGTCCGATCGCTTCGAAAACCTGGGCTCCCTGGTAACTTTGCAAAGTCGAAATGCCCATCTTGGCGAAGGTCTTCAACAAACCTTTCTTCACCGACTTCATGAAATTCTTGACCGCGAGCTCAGAGGTAATTCCACCGGCTAGATCGCCGCGCCAGGCAAGGTTCTCGACCGTCTCAAGCGCGAGATAAGGATTGATCGCACTGGCTCCGTATCCGCTGAGCAGGGCGAAATGCATCACCTCGCGTGGCTCGCCCGACTCAGTAATCAGCGCAACCTGAGTTCGAGTTTCTTCCCGAACCAGCAGGTTATGCACGGCCGCCAGAGCAAGCAAACAGGGGATGGGCGCGTAATCCTTGTCGACGCCGCGATCAGAAATGATGAGCAGAGTGTATCCCGCCTTCACCGACAATGAAGCTCTGCGGCAAAGCTCATCGAGCGCCTGCTTGAGTCCAGCTTCGCCTTCGCTGGCGCGAAACAGCGCGGGCAGCGTGGTAGCGAGCAGATCCCGAGTGGAGACGCGCCGTAGCTTTTCCAACTCGCGATTGGCCAGCAGCGGATGCTCCAGCTTGAGCATGTGACAGTTCTCTGGCGCTTCCTCCAGAATGTTGCGCTCGGCACCGATGTAGCTGATCAGCGACATCACCATTTCTTCGCGGATGGAATCGATGGGAGGATTGGTTACCTGCGCGAATAACTGTTTGAAGTAATTGAATAGGGGCTGCGGCCGGTCCGAGAGACAAGCCAGCGGCGTATCGGTTCCCATCGAGCCAACCGCTTCTTCGCCCGCCGATGCCATCGGTGCGAGAATCATTCTTAAATCTTCATCGGTGTAACCGAAGGCGCGCTGCCGGCGCAGAAGAGTTTCCGGATTTGGAGGATGCGTTCGAGCAGGTTCGGGCAAGTGGTTGATCGTGATCTGGTTTTCCTTCAACCACTCGGCGTAGGGTTGTTGCGAGGCCAGACGACTCTTGATTTCTTTATCCGAAACGATGCGGCCTTCGACCGTGTCTACCAGAAACATTTTCCCGGGCTGCAGTCGACCCTTCATTTTTACTTTTTCCGGAGCGACGTCAAGCACGCCCGCTTCAGACGCCATAACTACGACGTCATCATTGGTCACCACATACCTTCCCGGACGCAGACCGTTGCGGTCGAGCGTGGCACCGATCACTCGGCCGTCTGTAAAGGCAACCGCCGCTGGGCCATCCCATGGCTCCATCAAACAAGCGTGATACTCGTAGAAAGCCCGTTTTTCCGGCTTCATGTCGGGATTGCCTGCCCAAGCTTCTGGAATCAGCATGGCCATAGCATGAGGCAGGCTGCGTCCAGCCTGCAGCAGAAGTTCCAATGCATTGTCGAAGCTGGCCGAATCACTGCCCTCCGGCTCAATAATGGGAAAAAGTTTTTGCAAATCGTCGCCAAAAAGTGGCGACGCCAGCACCGACTGGCGGGCGTGCATCCAATTCACATTGCCGCGAAGAGTATTGATCTCGCCGTTATGCGCGATGTAATGATAAGGATGCGCGCGCTGCCAACTGGGAAATGTGTTCGTGGAAAAACGTTGATGCACCAGGCAGAGAGCGCTGACGACATCCGGATCGGAAAGTTCACGATAAAAGTTCGTCAGCTGGGAAGCCAGTACTAATCCCTTGTAGACGACCGTTCGACAGGAAAGCGAGGGAATATAAAAGGAGGCTGTATTTTCATCGCCCGATTCCCGGGTTTCGTTCTCCGCGCGCTTGCGCACGACGTATAACTTGCGCTCAAAAGCATCTTCGTCAAGATCCGCTGGGCGCCCAATAAAAACCTGTTGGATGTATGGTTGTGAGGCGCGCGCGACCCGGCCTATCGCCGACGCATAGACCGGCGTATCTCTCCAGCCCAAGAGCGACAAACCTTCCTCGCGGACGATTCGTTCCAGAATGCCTTCACATTGCAGGCGGGGATGTTTCTCTACCGGCAGAAACGTCATTCCGACGCCGTAAGAACCAGGCAGCGGCAATTCGAATCCAAGCTGCGCACATTCCCGGGCGTAGAACTTGTGGGGGATTTGAATCAGAACCCCGGCGCCATCGCCAGTTTCGGCGTCGCAACCACAGGCCCCGCGATGCGCCAGATTCAGCAGAACCTGGATTCCGCTACTCACAATGTCGTGGCTCTTTCCACCACGAATACTGGCTACGAATCCGATCCCGCAGGCATCATGCTCCTGCGCAGGATCGTACAAACCTTGCGCGAGCGGGACACCATTTTTAATTCTGACGCGGGACATTGCGGCGTCTCCCTGTGAAATTGCTATCTCAAGTCGGTTGTTCCTGGATTCGAATCAGAGGCTGCGGGCGCAGCCCACACCCCACTCCAAGCATATTCCGTCAATTCTGTGATAAGCCTTCGCGGTTGACAAGTAAAACGCAGAATTTCGATGCGATGAATGGAAATTTCAGAACTCCAACTGGGATCGCGGAAGGGCACTACGGATTTTGCCTTTCAGGCAGAAAGACGGCCTGAATACAGCGCCATTCCGACAACAGCATCCATGCCCAAAGCGTCGAGGGCATCGATTTCCTGCTGAGTCGTAATGCCCCCGGCGACTACGAGATGCCGCGTTGTTGCCTGCCGGATTGCACTAACGATCTCCATGGGGATTCCGCCCATCAAACCTTCGGTGTCGATGTGAGTGTAGAGAAAAGTTCCGCAGAATGATTCGAGAGCGCGAATCATGTCGAACGCGGTCAGCGCGGTTTGCTTGCGCCATCCCTCAATCGCGATTTTGCCGCCTCGCGAATCGATCGCAAATACGAGAACGTCATTGCCCAGTGCGCTTGCCAGTGCCGCCGCATACTGCGTGTTGATTTTGCCCTCTTCCAACAACGCGGAACCAATAATTACTTTTCGCGCACCCGCATCCAAAAGCGCGCGCGCCGTTCCCAGGTTGCGAATTCCGCCGCCAACCTGGCAGTTCAGCCGCGGCACAATTCGACGCACGGATGACAGATTGTTCCCCGAGCCTCGGGCAGCATCAAGGTCGATTACTTGTACGAGAGGATATTTGGAGAAGCGCTCGATCCAATAATCGAAGTCGTCAAATTCGAGCGCCTTCTTTTCGCCCTGCACCAACTGCACAATTTTGCCGCCCATTAAGTCGATCGATGGAATCAGCACGGCCACCTCACCAGTATGCCGGCATCATGTAGTTCGCATTTCAGTTGGGCGATGTTCTCGATGCCGAAGTGAAAGATCGACGCGGCCAGAGCCGCGTCAGCCCCGCCGTCTCGAAAGACCTCAACAAAATGAAGGGGAGATCCCGCGCCTCCCGAAGCAATCACGGGGATCGAAACCGCTTTTGCAACCGCGAGCACCAACTCGCAATCGAATCCTGACTGCGTCCCGTCGCGATCCATCGAAGTCAGCAGAATCTCTCCCGCGCCAGAAGCAGCAGCCTCTCGTGCCCATTGAATTGCATCACGGCCCGTGGGGACTCGTCCGCCCGCAACGAATACCGCAAATCCTCCGCCGAACTTTTTTGCGTCGATCGCCACCACCACCGCCTGCGAACCAAACCGCCCGGCAATCTCGCCGATCAGTTCCGGATCGCGAACGGCTGCTGAGTTGATGGCGATCTTGTCGGCACCCGCATCGAAGACAGCCGCCGCGTCGTCGAGCTGACGAATTCCTCCGCCCACTGTAAATGGAACGAATAGCGATCGCGCCGTGTGCCTCACCGCGTCCAACATGGTGCTGCGGTTCCCACTCGTGGCCGTTATGTCGAGCAAGACGATTTCGTCGGCTCCATTGCGAGCATGAGCCGCAGCGCATTCCGCAGGATCGCCGGCATCGCGCAGATTCTTAAACTTGACTCCTTTCACGACGCGTCCTCCGTCCATATCGAGGCAGGCGATGATGCGTTTGGTTAACATCTCAGAGCTCGCAAATTAGACCTCGCAAAAATTCCTCAGGATCGAAAGCCCTACGTCTCCTGATTTCTCGGGATGGAATTGCACTCCGAAGATGTTCTCTTTTTCGACGGCACCGGCAAACTGGATTCCGTACTCGGTGCCAGCCACCATCGCATTCACAACGGGAGCATGGAAAGAATGGGTATAGTACACAAACGAATCCGGCGCGACGCCGCGCAGCAAGCGGGAACTTTCCCGCACAGTCAGGGAGTTCCATCCCACGTGCGGGGATTTTACGGAAGGTGGGAACTGCCGGCACTTGCCTGGGAAGAATCCTGCACCTGCGACCTCGCTGCACTCTTCACTGCCTTCGAAAAGCCATTGCATTCCCAGGCAGATTCCAAGAAGAGGTTTTCCCGCGGAAAGCGCCTTTAGCAACGCTTCTTGCAACCCTGAACCATGCAGAGAACGGAGCGAGGAAAAATGTCCCACTCCGGGCAAGACGATTTTTTCTGCCGCTAACACAAGTTCAGGTTTATTAGTTACCGCATTTTCGGCGCCGAGATAGTCGAACGCCTTCTTCACCGAATTGAGATTACCCGCGCCGTAATTGACGATGGCAATCATAGAAGTCCCTTGGTACTCGGCAACATGCGGCCCAGGCGGCGATCTCGGGAGCAGGCGACGCGCAGGGCGCGTGCAAAAGCCTTGAAGAGGGCTTCGATTTTGTGATGGCTGGAGCGCCCGTAAAGCACACGCGCATGAATGTTCGCGCGCGCGCCGCGGGCAAAACCCTCGAAGAAATCGTCTACCAGTTCGACCTGCAAATCGCCGACACGTGCCGCGCGTACTTTGGTATCGACAACCGCCGCAGCGCGACCGCCGAAATCGATGGCGGCCAGGCCGAGTGTTTCGTCCATGGGCATGACAAAGTAACCCGCGCGCAGAATGCCGCGACGATTTCCGAGCGCCCGGTCAAAGACCTCGCCCAGAGCGATGCCGACGTCTTCCACTGTGTGGTGCTGATCCACATCCAGGTCACCGACTGCTGTAAGTTTCAGATCGAATCCGCCATGGCGCGCAAACAATTCGAGCATGTGGTCAAGAAAACGGATTCCAGTGGCGATTTCGTATTTGCCGCGACCTTCGATGGTGAGCGCAATCCGAATCTCGGTCTCCGCGGTTTTGCGATGCAAGTTAGCTTTCCTCACGCTCTTACCTCGCGCGATAGCCTGAGTTTCCCGGCCACGTCGCGCAGAGTGTCAATCAGAATTTGAGTATGTTCGTTCGATCCCACCGTGAGCCGCACGCAACCTTCGCATCCAGGATCAGAGTTACGATCACGGATGAGAATTCCCCGGGCGCGCAAATCGCGGATGAATTCCGCATACGCCGGGCCGATGCGTACGAGTACAAAGTTGGCACGGCTCGGCCAATATTGCAGGTCTAGCGCACTGAGTTCCTGCTCCAGGATCGCACGGCCGTGCCGCACTTCAGCTACGTAACGTTCCACGTATTGCTGATCCTGTAGCGCATCCGGCAAGACGGCGAGGGCCGCTGCGTTTACGTTATACGGAGAAGCGACGCGGCGCACCATCGAGATCTGGTCGGCATTTCCGGCGAGAATGCCGATGCGCAGACCGGCTAGCCCGTAAGCTTTCGAAAAAGTGCGCGCCACAAAAAGATTCGCCGGCCAGGCAGTAAGGTTGAGAATCGTCTCTCCGTGAAATTCGAAATACGCTTCATCCACCAGGACCGCAGCTTGCGGAGCTGCGTGAGCGATCCGCAGCAGTACGTCGCACGCCACCGCCGCCCCCGTTGGATTGTTAGGATTTGCCACCGCGATGAGCCGGGTGCGCGGACCGATTCGCGAAAGCAATTTCTCCGTAGGAAAGGAAAAGTTCTCACCGGAAAGAATCGGCACCAGGCTGGCTGCTTCGGCTTGGGCAAAGATTGCATACATCGCAAACGTCGGCACCACGATGATGGCTTCGTCCCCGGGTTCCAGATAAGTCGAGCAAAGGAGATGAATCGCCTCATCCACGCCGTTTGTAAGCAGAGTTTGTTGTGCCTGGAGCCCGAGAAAATCAGCGACCCGGGCCTCGACGGGTTCGCGCTCGGGATAGCGGGCCAGCGTCTCGACGTCGAGCGAGCGCAGTCGCGCCAGCACATGCGGCGAGCAACCGATTGTGCTTTCGTTGAAATCCAGCCGCAGCCCTTCGCGGCCGGCCAGGGGCGGGCGATATGCGTGGAGATTTCTTACCGCCTTGCGGGCCTCAAGCATTGGCGTTCCTCACCCGTAAGGATTCGGCGTGTCCTAGCAGGCCTTCGGCTTCAGCTAAAGCGATGGCCGGCGGGGCGATGCTGCGAATTCCTTCACGGGATATTTCCTGACAAGAAATGATGCGGAGGTAATCCAGAACGCTTAGTCCGCCGCGCACACGGGCCATTGCGCCGGTAGGCAACACGTGATTCGGTCCGGAAATATAATCTCCCGCGGATTGGGGCGTGAACTCGTTCAGGAAAATCGACCCCGCATTTTGCACCAGCGGCGCCAGGGACGCGGGTAACGTGAGATGCTCGGGCGCGATCCGGTTCGCGGCCTCAACCGCCTGCTCGAGAGAATCAACCAGAAGAATCGCTCCGTTGCGAGAGAGCGACTGCGCAGCAATTGGATTTGTACGAGTGCGCTGCTGCAGTTGCACCTGTACAGCTTTTGCTAATTCGTTCGAGGTCGTTATGAAGACGCAGAGCGTATCGGGATCGTGCTCCGCTTGCGCCACCAAATCGCACGCGATGAATACTGGTTCGCCCTCCGCACTGACGATAACGGCTTCAGTAGGGCCAGCAAGGAATTCAATCGCGCAATCGAATGCAACCAGCTTCTTGGCTGCCGTGACGTAACGATTGCCGGGGCCGACGATCTTACTCACGCGCGGAATACTTTTCGTGCCGTAGGCAAGAGCGGCGACCGCTTGCGCACCGCCAATGCGGTAAAAGTCGCGCACGCCGAGGAAAGCGGCTGCCGCCAAAGTCGCCTGCGCCGGCCGCGGCGAGACTATGCGAATTTCCGGTACGCCTGCGACTTGCGCGGGAATCACCGTCATCAGCAACGTTGAGGGCAGCGGATAACGACCGCCGGGAACATAACACCCTACCGATTCCAAAGGGCGCACTAACTGACCCACGCAAACTCCGGAGTGAATCTCACGCTGCCACTCTTCTGGTTTCTGCCACTCGCAGAAGCGACGAATGTTTTCTGCGGCTTGTGTAAGGGCATCTTTAAGTTCTGCAGGGGTCTGCTGCCAAGCCTCAGACAAATCGGTTTCCGGCACGCGCACGGGTTCATCTTTTCCCAAGCCGTCCCAGCGCGCTGAATAACGCCGCAACGCACGATCTCCATTTGTTCGAACATCGTTCACAATGCGCCGCACCACCGGCTCAACTTCGGCAAGATCGGTCGCGCCGCGCTGTTCCAATGCTCGCACGAACCGATCTCTCTTAACGCCGTCAAGTATGCGCAGGCGCATTACATCACCACCTTGTTCAGCGGATACTCGACGATTCCTTGCGCGTTCGCTTGCTTGAGCTTTGGGATCAGCGACCATGCGGCGTTCTCTTCGATCACGGTGTTGACGGCAACCCATTCGCCATCGGCGAGGGGCGCGACCGTGGGATTTTGCAATGCCGGAAGCAACCCAATCACGGCAGCTAAATCAGGCTTGCGCACGTTGAGCATCAGGCCAACGCGGCCCAGCGCGGCAATCGCGCCGGAAAGCATCACGGCGAGGTTCTCGATCTTCTGCCGGCGCGCAGGATCCGCCCATGCGGTGTTGCTCGCAATGAGCTGCGTGTTCGACTCCAGAACCGTTTCGATAATTCTCAAGTGATTGGCGCGCAGCGAACTGCCAGTCTCTGTAACTTCTACGATCGCATCGGCCAGCAATGGTGGCTTCACTTCGGTCGCGCCCCAGGAAAATTCGACTTTCACACCTACATTTCGGCTGGCAAAATAATTCCGCGTGAAGCTAACCAATTCAGTGGCGACGATTTTTCCTTCAAGATCTTCTGGTTTCTTGACGCTGGACCCCTCAGGCACGGCCAGCACCCACTTCACTTTGCCCATGCTCTGTTTCGCATAGATCAGGTCGATCACGCGGACCACATCGAGGCCGCTTTCGAGCACCCAGTCGAGACCGGTGAGGCCGGCATCCAGTGCGCCGTGTTCGACATAGCGCGCCATTTCCTGCGCACGAATGAGTAGACATTCGATTTCGGGATCATCGGTTGATGCGAAGTAAGAGCGCGCGCTGGTGTAGACGCGCAGCCCGGCGCGAGTGAAAAGATTGAGCGTCGCTTCCTGTAGACTTCCCTTGGGAACGCCCAGACGAAGCTTCATGGCTGCGACTCCTTTTCAGCCGGCGCCGCGTGGAGCGGAAGTTCTTCTGTAAAACAGGACCTCGAGCCGGTGTGGCAAACCTTGCCTTCGCCTAATACGTGAACCCGGAGAAGCACCGTGTCGCGGTCGCAATCCGTCCACGCCGCGACAACTTCGAGGCGATTGCCGGAGGTTTCTCCTTTGGTCCAAAGAGTTTGTCGAGTGCGGCTATAGAACGTAACGAAGCCTGTTCGTAGCGTCGTTTCTAGAGCCTGACGATTCATGAAGCCCACCATGAGTAGCTCGGCAGTAGCGGCATCCTGAATGACTGCGGGAGCCAGGCCTTGCATTTTGTCGAAGTCGATCTCCATTGAAAACTCCTTGTCTTGCATTCCCACTGTTCAGTGGACAGGCAGCAAAGACAAAAAACCCGCTGCGCGTCTCGCGTCAGCGGGCTTGGATTCCTAGGATTGCTTTAGGTCGTCATCCGAAGTGCTCCGCCGACACGCTCATCGCACGGTGATGGTGGTAACGATGATGGTAAAGCGAAGCCATGACCAAGTGATGCTATGCCGATTCGCGACTGTCCGTCAATTGTTATTTGCATGGACGCTGCCTTGGATACGCGGAACCTTGAACGTCTTTGACTCGACGCGTTCGCAACGTAAATTTTCAGAACGGCCACAACTCCTGAGACAGAAATAACTTAGTTGACGTTTCTTTGATTTGTTCTTAGAGCTTAAAATCGCAAAGCCGAATTCGCTGCATCTATTTTTTGCATGGCTGTCACGATTACGAGGCAGACTTTTGAGGAAGTCCAGGTACTGGCCGACGCTGAGGACGCCCCATATAATCGGAGGCCATGTCTGCATCCGATTACGCTGCAATGTTGAAAGTAGCGATCGCCGAAGCCCGCAGAGGTCTGGCTGAGGGCGGCATTCCTATCGGTGCGGCGATTTTCGATGAGAACGGCAAACTCGTAGGCGCGGGGCACAACCGCCGCGTCCAAAACGGCGATCCTTCAATACACGGAGAGACTGACGCGTTCCGCAATGCGGGACGCCAGCGCAGTTATCGCAAGCTCATCATGGCAACAACGCTGGCGCCTTGCTGGTATTGCAGCGGACTGGTGCGGCAATTTGGCTTCAGGACCGTGATCGTGGGCGAGAGCCGTAACTTTCAGGGTGGGATCGAATGGCTACGGTCGCTCGGAGTAAACGTTGTCGACCTCGATTCAGAGGAATGCGCATCGATATTGAGCGATTATATTCGACTGAATCCGGAGGTTTGGAATGAGGACATTGGGCAGGAGTGATCTTTGACTCTGCTCTTGTACTGTCCGGACAGCACGCGCTAAAACTGCACCTGCAAAGTCATCTGGATTTGCCGGGGCTGCCCTATCGTCTTGTTGGTCACTCCCAAACCAGCGGGACAGTTGTAGAAGCCTCCGTTACTATTGCCGCAACTGGTTGGCAATGGAGGCGTCCCCGCAATTGGAAACTGGTTATAAAACTGGTTTTGCGAAACGTCGTCGATGGGGATATCAAAGCTGGCGGTGTTTGTAACGTTGAAGATGTCCAAGCTGTATTTGAGCGAAACACTTTCCGTCAGCGGCGTAAGCTTCACGAAAGAAATGTCCGCGGCCTTCTGCCACGATTGGCGAAAGATGTTGCGTTGTCCATTGGTGAAGTTGGTTTCGTAAGTATCGCCGGCAGGAATGGCACCACCGAGGGCGCCCGGACTTAGCAGCGGAAGCGTGAAGCAGCTTGACTTCAGCGCGGGAGTGCCAAACGCTCCAGAAGCGCCAGTGAGAGCGTTCTTCGGAGTGCATCCGGGAGCCAGCGGGACGATGGGATTCGTGATGCCATCATAAACGCTATAGAAAATGCTGCCCACCGCGCCAGTGTAGTCGATGATGCTGTAGGGCTGACCACTTTGCAGCACGGTAGCGCCGTTAATGGACCAACCATCTACCATTTTGCCCTTGAGCGTGGAAGCGGAAAAGAATTTCGGCATCTGGTAGACGTAGCTGAAATTGAAAACGTGGGTGCGGTCGAAATCAGATGATCCATACGCGGAGCGCAGATTCAGCGGATTGTTTCCGTTGAAAAACAGGCCCATTCCGCTTTGTTCATCGAGAGCGTGAGAGTAGGTGTAGGAGAAGCCGAGTTGCAGCCCGTGGCTCATCCGTTTTTCGACGTGAGTCTGAAGCGCGTTGTAGGCGGAAACGCCGGCTGCCGTGTAAGTCTCCGATTCCGCGGAGTAACCAAGATAGGGAACGCGCAGGTCCACGTTACCGCCCTCGTAAGTGACTTGCATCGGCTGGCCATTGGGCAAATTGATGGGACAAAATGGAGAGCAACTCGACGACGACTGTACCGTATAGCCGTAAGTATATTCCTGTGGATATAAAGAACCGGGATGAATGATATTGCTCGGTGAGGCAACTCCCGGCTGGTTGAACGGGATCGGAATCACGCCATGACGGCCCAAGTTTCCAACATAGCCGACCTCGATAGCCAAGTCATTCCGCGGCTGCCACTGAACGTCGAGCGTATCGTTGATGGTGTACGGCAGCTTATTCGCACGGTTATATGTGGCGAACGAGAACAACGGCGAGCCATTCGCGATTGCTGCCTCATTCGGCAGGTACTGGGTTATGTCTGCCGGATTGCCACTCGGAGGCGGACCGAGGGTATTGCCCCATGGATTCGCCAGTGAGTACGTCTGACCCATGCTGGCGTCTGAGTTACAAGTCGGAATGTAGCCGAGATAAAAACTTTGCGTGCTCGCATTGCATGCCTGAGCATTCACATAAGGCGGAGTCTGATTCACTCCAAATGGTCCGCCATTAATCACGCCTTCAGCGAAGCCCGGCGAAAGATAAGAGTAGAGTTCACCGCGATCGTAATAGATTCCTGTACCGGCTCGGACCACCACTTTGTCATTAAATCTTTTCGGACTCCACGCCACACCTAGGCGTGGCGCTAATCCCCACTGGCGTCCGGTGAGCGTTGTGTTGCTGACACCTTTGGTTGGAAAAAGATTGTTATTGCCGGCAATGATGAAACCGTTCGACGCGATGGTATCGGTGGCCGCATCGTAGGAGTACCGTGAAGGATCGAAATTAAAAATGCGCCCGTATTTTTCTGTGAGGCCGCCATCCCAATCGAAGCGCAGACCTGCGGTTAGGCTAAGGTTCGAGCGGAACTGAAATTTGTCCTGCAAGTACGCGCCGGATTGGCCAGCTCGGTAGTAACGGTTGGCATTGCCCTGTAGAAATTTTGTGGTAGTGAAATCGTCGTTAGTAGTGACGAAGCCTTGGATGAACTGAGAGAAATCCGCGGTCGAGATAATGCCCTGGTTGGTTCGCTCGTCGCGCGTGTTGAGTTGGGTATAGGCATAGGTGCCGCCAAAAGTGAACGTATGCTTGCCGTGAGTCCAGATGGCATTCGCCGACGGCATGATGCGATTCTGGAAGACACCGGTGAAGGCTCCCTGTGAAGCCGCGCCTTGACCAATAGTGAGAAACTGAAGATTGCTGATGCCGCCTATATTTGCAGCGCTGTCCAGGCCCAGGGGATCCACGATGCTGATGCCGGGGAAAAACGAGGAGCCAAATGTATTGATCGCCGGAGTTCCAGTTTGCGCGGCGAATGATTGCGGCGAAAACGGCTGCGCGATTGTGCTGTAGACTTTCTCGCGAAGAATGCCTAAGACTTCCGTGATGCTCAGGTTTGACCGAAGCGTCTGCGTATTGGTGAGCGAGGCAACCTGACTGCCGGCATCGAGATGCTGGGAAAATCCGGCGACGTTCGAATACGCGTAAGGAGCAATGCTGGGGTCGTGCTGGTAGTAGTACTTTGCCGAAACCGTGTCCCTTGTACTCTTATCCCAATCTAGATCGACAACTGCCTGATCGGAAGTGAAGTAAGCGGTACCGGGGCTGATCGCGTTTTCCGGAAAAATCGGAGTCGCAACCTGACCATCCCACGAGGGAATCAGGTATTGCCCGTTCGGCAGTTTGTATTGAAAAAGCGCGACTGCGATGGGATTGAGATCGCCGTTTCCTGTGAGACTTGTGCCCCAGTACGTGTTTGAAATCGTCGCCAGAGCGGCAGGCGAGCGATCATTGCTCAGTCCGTAGGGGACCAGCATGCGCGAGAGGCCGATCTCCTGATCGGAATCGTGCAGGTGCTGGTAGCTGACAAAGCCAAATAGCTTGTCTTTGATGAGCGCGCCGCCGAGCGTCCCGCCTGCGGTGTAGCGGTGGAGTTGCGGAACTTTGTCGTTAGCGGGAATGTTGGGATCCTGTTTATAGAAGAACGGCGCGGCATTCAGCCAGTCCGTGCCACGATGGACATAACCGCTACCGTGAATGGTATTCGTGCCGGATGCCGTGCTCATGTCGATGTGGGCTCCACTGTTAGCACCTTGCTGCGCGTCGTACATAGATGTGTTTACACGAAGTTCGGTGACGGTTTCAGGAGCCGGCGTAGGCAATGCTTGCCCGATCGCCAGATAGACGGATGCCGTGCTCTGAATCGGCGCAGCGCTTGTACTGGCTGCATTCGCGACGCCAGTATTGTTCACGATGCGCGCCGAAGCTACTTGGCTGGTGCTTTTTCCATTAAACAAATTGCTGGCATCGACGCCGTTCAACAGGAAACTGTTACTGGTATCGCGTTGTCCATTGGCCCAGATGGGCTGGTTTCCCAGGCCACTGTTAGCTCCCGTGCCACCTGGAAGTTCGGCGTTCACTCCGGGAGAAAGAATTGCGAGTCCGGTAAAACTGCCGGTGGGTAGCGGCACGGCATCGATCTGATTCCTGTCGAGGATATAACCGTTGGTTGTGTCTACGGAATTTATCAGCGGGATTGCCTGGACTTCGACAACTGTACCGACTTGCCCGATCGGCAGTACGGCGTTGATTGTGGCTGTGCGATCCGCTTGAACCGTAACGGAGGGAACTTTCTGCGTCTCGAACCCGTCGTGCGTGAAAGTGAGCGTGTAGGTGCCGATGGGCAGGCTGACGAAGTCGTAACTGCCATTCGCGTCGGTCTTCTGGCTGCGTGTCAGTTTTGTTTGATCGCCTACGATGGTCACAACCGTTTCCGGCAACACGCCGCCAGTCTTGTCAGTGACAGTGCCCGTAATGCCGCCGAGAGTTTGCTGCGCCTGCGCACACGGCACAAGAGAGGAAGCCATCCAAAAACATATGGCGACAAGAAGAACGACGAGTCCAATTCTGTTCATCATGAATGACCTCGCGACTCTGTAAGCGTGCGTGTGCAGGACCTCTCGCTGGTGATCGAAATTTTGCAATTGATCAGACGAAGCTTCGGCACAGAGTGGTTTATTTTGCATGCCGCAAAATATCGGGATGACTCTACACGAGTGCTGACGGGAACGAAAGTATTCCTGCAACGAAAATTCCTTTGCCGTAGATCGGATATTTTTATGGCGAGGAAGATTGGTGGCGAACGATGGCTTAAAGTGGCTCGACTTCGCCTGGCGTCACGGAAGGTGCTTTACGACGGGCGCGAATCCAGAACCACAGCAGTCCTGCGGTTAGGTAGGCCAGGTAGACGTAAGGAAGCTTTCCGTACGGGCCTTCCGGAACTGGATAAAAATTCCCCACCAGGGCAAGCAGCATCGCCATACCGGCAAGCCAGGGGACGATCTGTGCTCCGCTATGAAAAGCATCGTGGCTACGCAAGTAGTGTGGCAATGCAATGCAAACCAATGCGTAGGCCACGATAAAACCGTAGGTCGCCAGCGATCCCATCCAGCCGTAAACATCCAAGCCGCTGGCTCCGCGAGCCGCCAGCACAGCCACCGGCAAGAGCGCGGCAACGCCAGTAATCACCACCGCCCGGCTCGGCGTTTGATTGCGAACGTGAGCACTGCCGAGAGAGCTGTGAGCTAGCCCATTGTGCGCCATCAGCATGAGCACTCGCGCGGCCGCAGTAATGCACGCAAGGGTCCCGGCAAACAAACTAACCAGCGCGCCAATATCGATGAGCAATCCGAGCACAGGAACGCCTCCGACGCGAGCGAGCAGATACATTGGAGCCTGGCTGGCACCCAGGTCCTGACCGGCAGTGTGAAAGCCGAGCACTTCCGCATAGGCGCAGATGGTGAAAAAAGCTCCGGCGAGAACGGCGCTCAGGATGACCGCGTTGGGAATCGTTTTCAGCGGGTTATGCGCCTCGGAGCCCAGCGTGGTGGCGCTCTCGAAGCCAACAAAACTGAATAGCGCAAGCACCAACCCGAGACGAAGTCCACTCCCTGTCATGCCGTGAAGATGAAGTTGTTCCGCATCCAGGTGCCAGCCGTGCCGTACCAGCAGAAGGATTACGACAATCACAATCACGGTGACGGACGCAGCCTCGATCCACAGCATAAGCCGTGCGGAAATCTTTACATCGCGATAGGCAATCCAGATCGAAACGCCGGTGACTAATGTGGCCAGCAAAACGGCCGAATACACATGACCGGTGGCGTCACGGAGCAGCAAGTTTGCGTAGTGATAGAACCCGCCGATCACGCTCGATCCGGTGGCTACATAAGCCAACAAAAGGCTCCAGGCGACGGTTGCAGTGAGCCATGGAGGCAGAGTCATCGATGCGTAGGTATAAAGCGATCCGGGCGAAGCTGAAAGGCGAGCGTAACGCGCGATGCATAAGGCCACAAGGAACACGGCTCCTGTCGCCAGTGCGTACGCCAGCCAGGTGCCGTTGCCGGCAAGCGCACACACCAGCGGGATGGTAGCGGCCGGAGTGGTGGTGGGAGCCATGGTGGAGACAGACTGGGCCAGCGTTTCCATCGGAGATAGAATTCCGCGACGCAAACCGTAGTCTGCATTCTCGATTCGCCAATTCGCAGCCTGCCCCATGATGTGCCGATTGTCCCTGGTTCGGTCCTGCTGCTCCCGCAAATTAAGACTGGCGTCGGATTGTACAACACGCGCTGTGCGCGCAACGAAGAGCGAGACGAAACCGAGCGGTAATATAGTAGTTTGCAGGCATAGAGTTGATTCGAATCGCCACTGTGGCGGCGGTGAGGGGAATGCATTCCAATGAAACTTGATAAACAACTGTTGCAGCGACTGCCAAAAGTTCTTTTGCATGAGCATCTGGATGGAGTGCTACGCCCGCAAACGGTGATCGAGTTGGCGCGGGACGCCGGATACAAAGATCTGCCGACAGATGATCCTGATGCTCTGGAGCAATGGTTCTTTCGTGGCGCGAATCAGGGCAGCCTCGCAAAATATCTGGAAGGCTTCGCGCATACGATTGCCGTAATGCAGACGGAAGAGGCCCTGCAGCGGGTTGCCTACGAACAAGCCGAGGACCTGAGTCGCGATGGGATCATTTATTTTGAAACCCGCTTTGCGCCGGTCTTTCATACCCAGAAAGGGCTGACTCATCAGCAGATTGTTTCCGCGGTGTTGAAAGGTCTGGAACGCGGACGAAAAGACTTCGGGGTTTCTTCCGGTTTAATTATTTGCGCCATGCGCAACATGAATACTTCTCTCGAAATGGCGGAACTGGCGGTTGATTTTCGCGCTCGCGGCGTAGTGGGATTCGATCTGGCGGGAGAAGAAGGCGGGTATCCTCCGAAAAAACATGTGGATGCATTTCACTACATTCAGCGGGAAAATTTCAATATTACAATTCACGCCGGCGAAGGCTATGGGAAAGAATCAATCTGGCAGGCGATCCAATATTGTGGGGCGCATCGCATCGGGCATGGAACGCGGCTGATCGAAGACATTGCGGTCCGGGACGGCAAAGCAGTGAAGTTGGGCGATCTGGCGCAGTACGTTCTCGACAAGCGCATTCCGCTGGAAATTTGCCTCTTGAGCAATGTCCACACCGGCGCTACGCGGAGTGTTGCCGAGCATCCGTTCAAGATTCTTTATCAGGAAAAGTTTCGGGTTACGCTGAATACCGACAACCGGCTGATGAGTAACACGTCGATGACGAAAGAATTTGAAGCGGCCGCGAACACGTTCGGCTTGACTCTGGCCGATTTTGAAAAGATCACAATCAATGCCATGAAAAGCGCTTTTCTGCCCTACAAAGAACGTATCGATTTCATCTATTCCGCCATCAAGCCTGGCTACGCGAACATCCGCGAATCGATCAAGGCTAAGTAACTACAAATAGTGACCGGAAATCTAACCGGACAGCGATGCGAGCGTTTCAGCGAGGACAAGCGTTCCTCGAACGATGTCGTCCGGGGACGCGTATTCGTCGGGACGATGGCTGTAGCCGTTGCGACAAGGAATAAACAGCATCCCAACCGGAGCAATGCGCGCCATAAAAAGTGAATCGTGGTAAGCGCGACTGACCATGGGAAGAAAGCCGATTCCGCGCTGACGGCAAGATTGTGACAGGGCTTCGACGATTGTGGGAGCACAGTCGGCCGGCGCATCGGCATTCACAAATTCAGTTTGAATCGAAACCTTTCGTTTGGCTGAAACTGCCGAGCACACGGCATCCAGCGCGCGCATCACCGCGTCACGCCGCGCCAGATCTGTGTCCCGGATATCAACACTCAGGCGAACGCGAGCCGGAATACTGTTGACGGCTCCGGGGAACACTTCGCAAATTCCCACGGTCGCGACTGTGTCAATCGCTCCGCTGCCACGCGCGGCGCTCTCAACCGCCAGAATAATCTCGGCCGCGGCGCAGAGGGCATCCCGCCGATCTGGCATGAGAACACCTCCTGCGTGTCCTCCAGAACCTTCGATCACAACGCGAAGACTCGCCGGTGCGGCAATTTTTGTAACGATGCCAAGAGGAATTTGCTCGCGCTCCAACCGTGGCCCCTGTTCAATGTGCAATTCTATGAAGGCCTTGTAATAGCCGCTCGGTAACTTCACTTCTTCGAGTTCGCCTGTGAAACCAGCCCGATGGCGAACTTCGTCGAGTGCGTCTCCGTTGCTGTCGGTCAGTTTCTTCGCACGGTCTACCGAAACAGTGCCGGATAACAATCTGCTTCCAAGACATCCGATTCCAAAACGTGTCGGCTCTTCAGAAGTAAAAACGAGCAGCTCAATCGAATGCCGGGGACGAAATCCACTTTGCCGCAACGCCCGCATTGCTTCCAGGCCTCCCAGCACACCGACAACGCCGTCATATTTTCCAGCGTTGGGAATTGCGTCGATATGCGACCCAGTGCCGACAACTGATGCGTCGGGCTCAGCCCCGCTCCAGCGAGCAAAGGTGTTTCCGATAGCATCTTCACGCACGGCGAGTCCGGCCGCTTCACAACGCGCTTTCATCCAGGAACGAGCTTTGAGATCTGCTGGCGTGAAAACGATTCGAGTTACCGCGGGAGCTTCAGCGTCGGAAAACGAAGCGAGCGTTTCGATTTCAGAAAGTAAGCGATCTCGATCGATAGCAATATTCATCGCTCTTTATTACTATTCATCGCTCTATGCTGGCCAGCGGATGCCGGTTCCAGTCTTTGTAGATGAGATATTTTGCGGGCACTTTGCCGATGGCTCCGAACCACTGCGGGCACCAGGGTGCCATCCAGATGAAGTCTCCCGCGGTTACGGGATACCAGGAGTCTCCGAGCCGGTAGATGCCGCCGCCTTCGAGCATGATGAGTCCGTGTTCCATGACGTGCATTTCGACCATGTTGAGCGCAGCACCGGGCTGGTACACCATTGTGTTTACCGCAAAGTCGAAGCTCATTTCGTCAGGAAGCAGGCACTTGACCTGCAGGCGTGGATCGTCATCCAGCGGATGCGAAGACACCTCGTCTTCGTTCGAAACGATAAGATGCGGCGGCTTATCGGAAGCGACAGCCTGATAGCGTTTCTCGATCACGGCGACACGGCTCGCGGATGTAGCTGTGACGCGATGGCTTACTCCTTCGGGTAGATGAGCGTAGCCTCTTGCGCCTAGCCTTTCTGATTTGCCGTTCACCTCCAGGTTCAGGTCACCTTCGATTACGAAAATGAAGCGCTGTGCATGCGGACACCCGAGTTCTCCTCCTGCTTCGAACTCGGCGGTGTACTGTGTAAACTTGGCGCCCAATGCGGGGCTTACGTGAACGATCGCGGAGCAGGCCTTCATTCCGGGCAAAGTGGTGCGCACAAAAGTATCCGGAGTCAGGAGCAGGTGATTGGGTTGCTGAGAGCTTCGTGTGCGGCCGAGATTATGCACGGTTCATCCTCTTGTGAAGTTCGGGTGACGAAGCCAGCTGATCGAGAAAATGCAATCCGCATTCGATCGCTTTTTCGACATCCTCAACGGCAACCGACTCGGCGGGGTCGTGGCTGATCCCCCCCGGAGTCCGAAGAAAAATCATTGCCGATGGAACTTTCTCCGCCATGATCATGGCATCGTGGCCCGCGCCGCTTACCATGCGGTGCGGATTGCATTCAGTCTTGAGGATTGCCTTATCTATCTCCGCCGTAAGGAACGTATCCATAGCGACTGCGGGCTGGCTTGAGAGAACTTTCTCCCGCACGGTTAACCTGCGGCGTGCAGCGATTTCGCAAGCCTGACGAATGAGTTCATCGACGGCGTGGGCGCGAACATTATCGGCGCGGTGGCGGACGTCGAGGGTGAGCCGAGTCTCCGCTGCAATCACATTCGCCGCTCCGGGCTGGGCTTCGATCTTTCCGACGGTTGCAACTAATTCGAGAACGTCGCGGGCTAATCCTTCGACAGTGCCGATCCACTCCGCCGCACCAGCAATCGCATCGTGGCGGAGATGCATCGGCGTTGTGCCGGCATGGTTGGCGCGGCCGACAAATGTGAATTCCAATCGGCTCTGTCCGGCAATGGCTTCGACTGTGGCAAGAGGTTGATTTAAGCTTTCCAAAACTGGTCCTTGCTCGATATGAAATTCCAGGTAGCCCAGAACATCGTTTCCTAATTTCGCCTGAGGAATGTTTTCTGGATTCAATCCGAAGTCTTCGATTGCCTTCCGCACCGTGATCCCTTGCGCATCCTGCGTGTTCAAAAGTTGATCGTCCAGTCTCCCGACCAGCGCCCGGCTGCCGATGAATGGAGTGCGGAAGCGTACTCCTTCTTCCTCGGAAAAGGCAATCACTTCGATTGCGAAAGGAAGGTGCCGTCCCTGCAAGCCTTCTAATAAGGCTGACCGCCAGAACGATTCCGAGGATGCCATCGAAGGCACCGGCGTTCGGAACAGTATCGAGATGTGAACCGATCAACAGACGCGGACCGTCAGCCTTCGCGCCGGGATATAGGGCGCGAAGATTTCCGGCCGCATCGACGCCCACTTGCCCGCCTAATGGTTCCATCCATTTGATAATTTCTCGATGACAATCGCGCATGGGCGGAGATAAGAAAGTCCGCCGTACGGCGCCGGGGGTCTCCGTAAACGAAGCTAGCTTCAGGCAACGAGCGATAACTTCCTGTGCGCGATTTGTAGTCACAGTTGTCGGCTGCAAGTTGTACTTCAAGCCTCGCGAATAATCTTTGCCGCCACCCACCCGAGAAGAACAAGCGCCACCAGAACCTCCCAGGCATAGGTATTTCCGTAGGTCGCGACAGGAAAATGATTGCTGATCATGAGAAAAACTACTGGGACCGCCATGAAGGTATTGTGTTTGGAGCGTAACTTGGCTTGCGCGCTCAGCGCAGACGTCAAACTTTTCTCCGGCAGCGGCCGCTGCGATCATTTTTCGCTGAGAGGGAAGTATCCGGAACCATACATTTGCGGTCATGATTGTCCCCAAGGCCGCCCCGACGTGTATGTAGGCTGCCCGGCCGCTGAAAATATGCATGAGTCCCCAAGCGAGAACAGCAATCATGAGTAGCGAGAATGCCGCAAAGGCAGCTTCCGACCTGCCGAGGGCGGACCTTGCCGCCAGATCGTAGATGATCCAGCCGCCAGCGAGAACGGCAAGTCCAATCGCAATGCCGCGCGCCTGGGACAGCGCGGCGATGTCCGGATCGATCAGCCCGGAGCTCGAGTAGTAGACAAGGAACAACAGCACCACACCACTCAGCCAGGTCATTAACGCTTCCCAGCGAAACCAGTGAACCTGGTCGGGCCCAACTTTAAGAGATTTCTGTCTGTCAACCGTGTAAAAGCCTCCGCTGTGCACCATCCATAACGATGGAACTGACCCATCTGCAGCAGTATTCTTCGCGAGCCTGCCAAACTGACCGTCCAGCCAGGTGAAATAGTAGGTTTGGCCAACCCACATGATCGCCGCGAAAACATGGAACCAGCGCACCAGAAGGTTGAGCCATTCCCGGATTGACGAAGTCAATTTTCACTCCATCGCGGACGAAGCGTTCTAACTCAGCTTCCCCGGTAAGTTGTATATCCGTTCGGACTCAGAAGCAGCGCTATGTGAAAATGCGATTCGCCGTCCCTTGCCCGAAACGTCACTTCCACCAACGGATACAGCGTGTTGATTGGCTTTTGGGAGTAGTAACTCCCAGTGTCAAAAATCAAACGATAAACTGCAGCGGACATCTCTTCGCCCTCTTCGAGCAACTGAGGACATCGGCCATCCTGATCGGTGAGCTCGGAGTTCAAGATCTTCCAGTCTCCGTCTATCTGCTCTTCCAATCGCACGTGAACCCCGCTGGCCGGCTTGCCATGAACCAGATCCAGAATGTGAGTTGAAATGCGTCTCATGCTTTCATCCCTGAAGCCATTTTTTCAAACGGATTTGTGTGATCTGCCGCTGTTGTTCGGCGGCTTCGCGGAGCTCAGTCTCAGCATCATTCTTGAGCCGGCACTGACAAATTTCCAGTATCTCCGACGCGGACCTCCCTGAAGCGCACACGATAAAGATATGATTGAAGCGACGCTCGTACTCCCGATTCGCGCTTGCCAAAGCAGATTTCACAGCGGCCTCGGCCCCCGTTACGTCGCGTTGTTCCTGCGCCGACCACTCTACTGACTGCGCAAGAGTAGCGGTGGCGGCCCGCGACTCTCCGATTCGAGGATGACAGCGGAATGCTTCCATCCAGTCTGATCGCTCCAGACTGCGCCAAGTCTGGTCTGCGGCGGCCAGGAGCGCGTTTTCGTCCGCGAAAGGTCTTCGGTCCACCATCCCTTTAGCCCACGTCCTGGATCCACAACACGGCAGAATCGCTCTCAGGGCTTGGTCGATGGGAAGAGAGTTCCATCGCGCCAGACAATCTTTCCTCTCGCCCCTTTCGGCGAATGTAGAACTCAGCCGCTTAAGAAATTCAATGACAAGATTGCCCGCCACTACTGAACGATATCTTGCGGTTGATCGAATATCATCAATCGCACGAATCTCAGCGGTGGCCGCATTCTTTGCGGATAACAACAAATCGGAATCAAGGTGCTTCCCTTTTACTGCTTGCTCAGTCTCCTTGAGGCGCAGCGGCACTGGCGCCACGCTTCCCAGGGCGATGTGAGCGTCTTCAACGATCTCATTTGCCAGACGGCCAATCGCGGCGATACACACCTTCGAGATTGCCTGGGAATTGCGAGCGCCCACCTTCCGGGCATAGCTGAAATACCCTGTGAATCGTCGCGGGAGGCATACGGACTGAACGAGTTCATCCGTCGCCAGTAAAGTTTTCCTGTAGCCAGTGTGAAAGCTTGCATAGGCTACCCGGCGCTCACCTCGCACCGATACGAGAATCAACTCTGCTTCATACGCCAGCAGCGCGGGCAAGGAATCCGCCGCTGGCGACGCGTTCACAATATTGCCGCCAATCGTTCCCCGATTCTGGTTGGCGATTCCGCCGGTCCAACGCGCGGCACTCTCCAGGAGTGGAAACTCCTGCCGAACAATATCGTTGCTGCGAAGATCGGTGTATGTACACGCAGCGCCGACCACAATTTCTTTTTCTGTGATTTCAATGTGCCGCAATTCCGGAAGATTCCAGATGCTGACGAGTTTGCGGGAGAGAAGCCTTCCGGCGGCGTATTGCACCATCACGTCAGTGCCTCCCGCAATCGGAAGCCATTCAGATGGCCTCTGTGCGAGCAGCGAAACGACGGCATGAAGGCTGCCGGGCGCGACTATTTCGTATTCGGAAGGATGCGATCTCATGCGGTCGCCTTGCGACGCGATGCTTCGGCTACGGCCTCGATAATCTGACTGTAGCCGGTGCAGCGACAGAGATTGCCGGACAGGCCTTCCCGGATCTCCTCCAATGTGGGTTCAGGATTTCCATTTAATAAATGTGCAGCTGCGAGAATCATTCCAGGAGTGCAGATACCGCACTGCGCGCCTCCATGCTCGAGAAAAGTCTCTTGCAAAGTGTGCAGGGTCTCTCCGTCTGCAATTCCCTCGATGGTTACGATGCTTGCGCCTTGCGCCTGAAGTACAGGAATAAGACAACTATTCACGAGCATTCCATCCATGAGAATCGAACACGAACCACACTCGCCTTCACCGCATCCCTCCTTCGCGCCAGTCAATTGCAGTTGGTGTCGCATGACGTCGAGCAGTCGCTCCATCGGATAAGCCCGCACGGTTTTCGGATCGCCGTTGACGACGAACGAAATGCAGGGGTTGGAATGGCTTTCGCGTGTGTCCGTCATTGTGGCTGGACCTGACCCGCCGACTCAGTCTCGATTTCTTGATGAGCTGCGATAACCGCGTCCATGATGTCTTCCGCCAGCAGAGGAATGGAATTGAAGTCAACTCGGAGCGCGTTTGACACGGCGTTGAGGATTGCAGGAGCCGGGCCATCCATCGGGAGTTCGCCAATTCCCTTCGCGCCATGCGCGCCGTGGACATTGCCTAACTCTTCGAAGAACACGCGAATCGTCGGCATATCTGTTGAAGTCGGGATGATGTAATTCGTCATCTGGCCGTTCTGCATGCGTCCGTTCTGCCAAATCACTTTTTCGTAAAGGCTGAACCCTATCCCCTGCGCGACGCCGCCGATGATTTGGCCGCGTGCCAGAAGCGGGTGCAGGACTTTGCCAACTTCCTGGAGTGCGACGAAATCGTCCACAGATACGCTATAGGTGATCGGATCTACAGTAACTTCGGCGACATAAACCGCCCAGGCAAATGCGGCGTAGGCTTCTCCTCGATATTTTTCGTCGTCCCAGAAAATATCGGCCGGCGGCTCGAAACGCGACCATGAGCGGAAGGGGCCGTGGGAGGCGACATATTCCATACATGCGGCGCGAAACTCTTCCGCAGTATAAGGTTCGCGAAGCAGGTTTGACGAAAGCAATGTCTGCTTAATTCCTAAAGCTGCTGACTGCACCAGTTTCCCCACCACCATCGCCGTACGAGAAGCAACAGTGGGGCCGCTGTTGGGAACTTCAAGAGTGTCCGCCTGGGCTACGCTGACGTTATCGTAAGGCAAACCCAGGGCTTCGGCTGCAATCTGGCTGAGAACAGTTTTTGTTCCTTGCCCAAATTCAGTGCTTGAAACCAGCACGCGTACGCTACCATCGCTGCAACCTTCAACACCGACGACGGAACTGAGATAGCGCTCGCCTGACCCGGTAAATCCGGCGCCGTGCAGAAACGCGGCAATGCCCATGCCCTTTTTGGTGGTGCTAACCTGATTCTCTTTTGCGAATCGATTTGTCTTTGCGTGATAGTCGGAAACTTCCAGAGCACGATCGAGCAACTTTGACAGATCAATCGGTTCGCGCACGACCTGTTCTGTAGTGGTGGTCTGCCCCAGTTGCAGAAAATTTCTACGGCGTAGCTCGAGGGGAGGAAGACCTACTTGTTGCGCAATTCGATCCATGTGCCGCTCCATAGCAAACAAGCTCTGCGGCGCGCCGAAGCCGCGAAAAGCTCCGTGGGGCGGTGCATTGGTGGCAACCGCTTTGGCACGAATGCGAATATTCGGCCAGTAATACGGACCTCCTGCGTGAATCGCTCCGCGAGAAAGGACCACGGAAGACAATGTTGCATATGCTCCGCCGTCAATCGTAAAGTCGATCTCGCCGCCCAGAATCTTGCCGTCTTTACTAATCGCCGTCCGATGACGAGTGCGCGAAGGATGCCGCTTCGTTGTCGCCGCCATGTCTTCCATCCGGTCATAAATAATCTTGACCGGTTTCCCCGACTTCATCGCGAGCAGCGCCGCATGCGCGGCGATCATCGACGGATATTCCTCCTTGCCGCCGAAAGCGCCTCCTGTTTCCATCTGCACGACACGAACTTTTTCCGCCGGCAAATTGCACAGCGCCATCAGCGCCTTATGAATGTAGTAAGGACATTGCAGCGAGCCCCACACGGTGATTCCCCGCGAAGCATCAAAGGCCGCGATCATTCCGTTGTTTTCGATGTAAAGCTGTTCCTGCGCGCCGGTCGTGTACTCGCCTTCGACGACGTATGCAGCCTTGTCCCAAATACCCTCGAGCGTGCCTTTCTCGATCAAATAGGTTTTAAAGATATTGTCCTGACCCCAGATAATTTCCGAGCAGCGTTCACTTTCTTCAATCGTAAAGATGGCCGGCAGAGGCTCGTACTCGATCGATATCGCTTCAACCGCCTGGGGAAGAAGATACCGATCGGGATGAGCCAGCAGCAGAATGGGCTCTTCGGGGTGATTAATGACTTCATGCGCGAGACACGGCTGATCGTCTCCGATGAGCGCGATGCAATTCTTTCCAGGAATATCTTTCGCAGAGACGATGACGAATTCATTCCAGGCGATGCCGCCGCCAAATATGATTTTGCTGATCCGGCCGTGGGGAATCCGGCTGCGAACGGTTGCTCCGAACAGCATGTTGGGCAAAATCATGTCGTCGACGTATTGAGACCTGCCAGTCACTTTGTCGCGTCCCTCTTTACGCGGAACTGAGTTGCCGACGATGCGATCACTGCTCATTTCGTAATCCCGAGGATATTTTGGCTCGCGGATGGGATAGTGTAAGCCAGAGTGGCTCTTTAAGTCGCGGGAGTTATAGAGCAAGTAGAAGATTTTATAAAGTCTACTCACGACGCGCGTGCGCCTAAAATTCGCGACCCGCGGGTTGTCCAGGGAACGCTCCGTCAGTAAACACGGGATTCCCGCGCAGATAGGTCGCCTTCACCACGCCGCGCAGCGTTTCTCCCAGATACGCAGAGACCGGATGCCGATAGTGCAGTCTCTCGGGGCTCACAATGAATTCTCGGTCGGAATCAAAGACAACAAAGTCCGCATCGTTTCCGGGTGCGATTCGACCCTTGCGCGCGCCGCATCCGGCGAGTCGGGCTGGTTCTGCTGACATCCAACGTGCCAAGTCCATTAACGTGAATCCTCGCGCGCTAGCTTCTGTCCACAAGAGCGGCAGCGCGAGTGACAAGCTCGCAATACCACCCCAGGCGGTTCGAAAATTTCCCTCGGAGAGGCGCTTCATCGCAGTTGGACACGGCGAATGGTCGGTCACCACCATATCGATCGTGCCGTCTCTCAGACCTTCCCACAAGTTCTCGCGATTCTCGCGACTGCGAATCGGCGGCGCACATTTGCTGAGAGTTGCTCCGTTCGCGATGGTTTCGGCGGCGAGATGCAGATAGTGAGGACAAGTCTCTACGCTCACGGGGAGCCCTTCAGCACGGGCGGCACGGAGTTCCGAAAACGCATGGCTTGTCGAAAGATGAACGATGTGCAAACGAAATCCGTATTCGCGACACAACGACAGCAGCATCCGGATGGCAGCCAGTTCCCCATCATCTGGCCGCGATTGAAGATAGGTTGAGTAATAACTCCAATCGGCATTGGCCAAGGCTTCCGTTGCCCGATCAATTGGAGCGGCCAGTTCCGCGTGCACCAGCAGCGGCAATCGTGTCCGGGCAACATGCGGTAAAGCGGCTCGCAATTGCCTCTCCGTAACCATAGTGAAGCCATCGATTCCCGGATGGATCAGAAAGCATTTGAATCCCGGCACTCCAGCGACCGCGAGTGCTTCAATATCATTTTGATTATCGTGGACAACGCCGCCCCAGGCCGCCCAGTCGACGCGGCACTTACCTTGCGCAGCGGCCCGCTTGGCCTCAAGCGCAGCGACATTCGTAGTTGCAGGAAGACAGTTCAGAGGCATATCGACGAGCATCGTGTAGCCGCCCGCCGCAGCGGCCCGTGTCGCCGTTTCGAATCCCTCCCAGTCAGTTCGACCAGGCTCATTGATATGTACGTGAGAATCGACGAGCCCCGGAAGAATTGCCGCGTCGCCGAAGTCATGGATTTCATAACGCTGCGCCGGTACTTGATCGCGGCGAACGACAGCCTGGATTTGTTCGCCTTCCACCAAAATGGCCGCCGAACGAATTCCCTCGGGAGCGACCACTCGATGAGACAAGTAAGCGCACGAGTTCAAGTTGTCAGCTCCATGAAGAATTCACCGGTCTTCGGCGCAGAATAAGTCGTTCGCTCCACTTTACAACTCATTCTTCTCTGAATCCGAAACAACATTTTACGAAATTCGGACTCCCGGCATATACTCGCTTCTCAGCGAAGCGGCTGCGAAAGTCCATGTCGACCGATTGCAAGTTCGCGGGTTGCTGACGCCGGCAGACCCCAACGATTGCACACAGATAGAGAAATACATGGATAACCCTTTCATGGCCCGCGCCATTCAGCTCTCCCTTGACAACGTCAACTCCGGGCGCGGCGGGCCTTTTGGCGCCGTTGTAGTGAAAGCCGGCGCTATTATTGCCGAAGGCGCGAATCAAGTTACTTCCACGAATGATCCTACAGCGCACGCGGAGGTTATCGTCATCCGCGAGGCATGCAAGAAGCTGGGCGCTTTCGATCTCGAGGGCTGCGAAATCTACACTTCCTGCGAGCCTTGCCCCATGTGCCTGGGGGCGATCTACTGGGCTCGTCTCTCGCGCGTTTATTTTGCTAATGCGGACGCCGATGCATCCAGGATCGGATTTGACGATTCGATGATTTACCGCGAAATCGCGCAGCCGCATTCCAAACGTAAAATACCGATGGTTCAGATGATGCGGGAAGAAGCTTTGGCTGCTTTTCGTGCATGGGAAAACAAACCGAACAAGATCACATATTAAATCAGTGGCAACGACCTCAGTCTGAGTCCAGGAGGGATCGTTTGATCGATCGCTATTTCAAACTCACCGAGCACCAGACCTCCGTGAAGCAAGAGATGCTGGGTGGCCTCACCACCTTCGTAACGATGGCTTACATCGTTGTGGTGAATCCGCAGATCCTGGCGCAGGCGGGAATGCCGCCGGATGGAGTGGTCTTTGCGACTTGCGCTTCGGCCGCAGTGGCGACTTTGGTGATGGGACTCTACGCCAACTATCCGATCGCGTTGGCACCGGGAATGTCGCTGAACGCCTACTTCACTTATTCGGTTTGCCTCGCCATGCATGTTCCCTGGCGGACGGCGCTTGCGGTGGTTTTTTTCTCCGGCGTGCTTTTCCTTGTGCTGACTGTGACAAAGGTTCGTGAACAGATTGTGAACGGCATGCCTGACTGCCTGAAGCACTCGACCGCGGCTGGGATTGGCATGTTCATCGCTTTTGTTGGACTGCGAAATGCGAAGTTAGTGGTCGCCAACTCGGCGACCTATGTTGGCCTCGGCAGCTTCGCTGACAAAGAAGTGCAGACCGCTTGCTTTGGCTTGGGCCTTACGCTGATCTTAATGTCGCGAAGATTCCATGGCGCTATTCTGATCGGTATTTTTGGCACTGCGCTGCTTGGGATTCTGCGAGGGATTACGAGTTGGCCGGCGGCAATCTTTTCGATGCCACATCCTTCCTCAACTTTTTTGCAGCTCGATTTTCGGGGCGCGACTCATCTCGGCTTACTCGAAATTCTTTTCGCGTTCCTGTTTGTTGATCTGTTCGATAACGTTGGCACTCTGGTGGGAGTGTGCGAACAAGGCGGCTTCGTGAAAGACGGTAAGATTCCGCGGGTAGGCCGAGTTTTGGTTGCGGATGCCGTGGGAACTGTTGTGGGCTCGCTGACCGGAACTTCCACAGTGACCAGTTACATTGAAAGCGCAGCTGGGGTTGCCGCCGGCGCCCGCACTGGTCTCAGCAATATCGCCGTCGCCGCACTTTTCATGCTCGCCGCGTTCTGCTCGCCCCTAGCCACTGCGATTCCGGCTTATGCAACGGCTCCGGCTCTGGTTTTGGTCGGAGTTCTGATGACTCAGTCCATTGCGCAAATCAACTGGCAGGACTTCAGCGAGGCCGTCCCAGCATTTATCACCATGCTGGCAACACCGCTCACCTTCAGCATCGCGACCGGCCTCAGTCTCGGCTTGATCTCTTACACCGTGGTTAAGGTTGCGGCGGGCAAGATCCGCGAAATTAACGCGCTGGTGTGGATTCTCACCGTGTTGTTCGTTCTGCGCTATATCTACCTCGCCAATGCTTAGCGAAAATGGCGGGCAACATATTCGTCGCGCTGCGAAAGAAACTTGCATCTAAAGCCCTGATGTTCCCCTATACGAAACGTGCCTTAGCGAGGACCTATCACGACGTTTTCAAGAACCAGACTTTTCAGGCGGCAGCGGCGCTCTCCTACTATTCGATCTTATCCGTATTTCCCGCTTTGATTCTCTTATCGGCCCTGATGTCCTATATTCCTCTGCCCAATTTTTTCCCCGATGTGCTGGTCGCGATCGGCCGGGTGGCGCCGCCGGGCACAATGTCGATGGTGAATGCGGTACTCAAAGGCGCCAGTTCAGGCGCATGGCTTTCCTTGGGCACGCTCGGCACGCTGTGGGTGGTCTCTTCCGCCTTCGATGAACTGATTGAAGCTTTGGACGCAGCTTATGAGGTAGATGACCAGCGGCCTTTCTGGAAGACCCGACTGCTGGCGGTGGGCCTGGCCGCGCTCACGGCTTTTTTTCTTATCTGCGGAATTGCGGCGATGATTGTCGGGCCCCGGCTTGGCGACTGGCTTGCCGTTCGACTTTCTCTTTCGAGCATTTTTATATTCCTCTGGCCTTTCATTCATTGGACCCTTGCTGTAATTTTCGCAGTTCTCGCGGTGGAGACGATTTATTTTCTCGCTCCCAATGTAAAACAGAGCTTTTGGGTGACTTTGCCTGGCGCGGTACTTTGTATCGCTTGCTGGATGGGGCTGTCGTATTTGCTGGGGATTTATTTTCGCTATTTTGAAAATTACAATCGAATCTATGGAACCTTGGGTGGAGTGATGGCACTCATGACCTGGCTCTATTGGGCGTATTTCATTCTGTTAGCTGGCGGCGAACTCAACTCGGAATTGACCAAAGAGTTCCATCCCTCACGCTTGTCTGCGAGGGGCACCGTTCGCGAAGCAAGTGGGCCAGCAAAAGTACAGCTTTAGACTGTTCTGCGAAGGTTCGACCCGCCTATCGAGTGCGGCGTCAAAATTTGGTGTGGTATTTGCCGTCTACCGAAACTCCACCCACTTCATCTCGCGTGACGCTCATCGACCAACGTTTGTTGATCCGGTAATCGCCTTGAACAATTTCGCTTCCGGGCTGCGACAAATCGGTGGAGAACGTAAATAAAAAATTCTTTGTCACGCGCTGCTGGATGGCAACCCGCGCGGAAGGGTTCTGATTTCCTCCAAGGAGTGGATCGATCTGCAGGGCAGAAATGCCTGCGAGGTGCTGGATGCCCCCGGTGAGCTGACCGGCGACTTGCGAGGCGATCATCGAATCCGTGCTTTGGCCGGCAGCGGCCGCTTCCTGAGTGGTCTGGCCATTGGCAATCAGATTGATGATGTCCGCGGTGGCCAGCGGAGGATCTGACGTATACGATGTGGTTAACTTGTCAAAAGGGCCGCGCAGCGTAAGGGTCAACTTGTACTGCTCGACTGTGGTCGTAACTGAGACATTCAGCACCGGCTCAGTCTCGGTGGGGTTGTCGAAAGTAATGATGCCACGTTGCAGTTCATATCGAGCATTGCGGTAAAAGAACTCTCCCGAAGTGAGGTCAGTACGGCCGATAATTACCGGATTGGCTGCCGTGCCCACCACCTGCAGATTTACCTGGCCTTCAAGGCTAATCTGAGAACTGGTCGCGCTTAGGTTACTTTTTGACTGAACGCCGACCGCGAGTTTGATGTTATCGGCCAAACCTGGCTGAGCTGGAATGCCGCTGCCATTGAATTGATCGCTGAATTTTGAAAGATCGAAATCAGGAGTAAAGGAAAGCGTATCGATCAGCACGCGGCCATTCAGAGTCGACGCATCTTTCGTTCCACTTAGAACCAGGTTGCTATCGAGGACCGCTCGCACCCCAGTGGGATAGCGCAGTCGCACAGACTTGCTTTGCAGCGAAACATTGAATTGCAAGTTCGGCTTGTAGGCGATAGAACCGCCCACGGACACCTGCCCGCCTCCCACCTGACCTTCAAGGCTGGAAATCTGCAGGTTGTTATTGCTAATGTCGAGAGTGCCATTCAGTTTCTCCACGCCAAGCGGCGCGCTGGGCGTGGATATTGCGACGTCTCGCAGGTGCAGTTGTCCCTGAACCTGCGGCTCCTTTGCTGTCCCCGAGGCATTAACGTCCAGCAAGAGAGTTCCGGAACTTTGGAGATCGGGATCCACGATGCGAAGGATTCGCACATCGATCGATCCTTGTGCGGTGAGGTTAGGAGCTGTGTTTCCCGCGAGAGGAATGCGGCCTTGCACGCGCAAAGAAGTATCGGTTCCACGGAATTCCGCTGGCTGCAAAGTTATGACTGAATTCGCGTAGTCCGCGCGAATCGGGCTGGCAGCGCCGATTTCGAGCGATTGATAGCTGGCTTTGAGGATCGGCAGCGTAAGGTGGGCTTCGACTCGCGATTTGTCCTTGAGCGGCCCCTTCAATGTCGCGTGAAGTTCAGTCTCACCCTTAAATCCCTGCGGCAAACTCGGCAAGTACGTTGCAAGCAGGGGATCGAGCGGCACCCTCGTCGTATCGATGACAGCCTCGGAGTAATAATCTCCGCTGAGATTGACGTCAACCTTGGAATGCAAGGAAGCTTGAGCGACCTGAGAATCAAGGGTTAAGTGTGCCTGTTTGTTCGCCACATGCACTTGCGCTTTTATTTGCGAAATCGACTTATCTCGAAGATGCAACTGAGGGAGTTCCACCGCAGCCGTCAATTGAGGATTATCCAAAGTTCCTGCGCCGCTGGCAGTGATCGTCACTGTGCCGGATATTCCAAGATTCTTGGCTTGCACGGTCTGCAGCTTCTGCAACGCCAGCGACGGAGCGCTGAGATGTACAACATAGGCCTTGGTTTGCGGCGTGTAGGAGACGGTGCCATTCGCCGACCCGGCCGGCAGATTGAGATCGAAGGTAGACGTGAAAGAAAGTCTATCGGCATGGAAGTCTGCTTTGAGATGCTGGATCGGTTCATCGCAAGCGCTCGCATTGTTAATTGTCAGGGAGCCGCTCCCGATGGGCTTGAGTTGAGAACCGTGGAGAGTAATCTCCGCGGACAGGTCGCCAGAAACTGGGCAGTCGACATTTGCCAGCCGCCGCAAATCGCCCACCGACATGTGCTGTATCGACAAATTAACCGCGATCGGATTCGCTGGAAGGTAGGACCAGTGCTGCAACCCGACCTTGCCGCTGATGGATGCCCGGCCTTGATGCGCACTCATGAGCGACGCATTCTGCAACGAGATGCCGGAGGAATTTGCTTCCACGGCAAACTTCGCGCTGCTCCAGACGCTGCCTTGCACCTGCAGATTCTGCGCACTGAACTGCCCCGAGAATTGAGGACTTTGCAAAGAGCCTCGCACGTTCGCGTTTAGTGAACCGACTCCCGCAATCTCCAGCGTTTGCTGAGGACCTCCGCGTACGGACGAAATCAACGTTGCAAGCTGATGCAGATCGGCGGTATTGGCTTGAATCTGTAAGTTTGAGCGATTGCTGACCTCGCCTTGCACGGCGATCGTGGTCGAAGGAATGTGCAGCGAAGATTCGCGAAAAGTTAAGACGTTTTTCGGGCCGTCGTAAATTGCGTGGATCGATCCGTCCAGCGGGATCGCGTTGGAGGTCGCAGCCGTATCGCGCGCTGGAGCCGCTTTCAGCGCTAAGTCTGCGCGGGCGCGAACATTGTTGAAGCTGCCCTCCCACGACGCGTCGACAATGCCGTCGAGGCTACTCAGCAGGCGCACACGTTTGACTCCCGCCATTCGAAGAACGTGCTGTGCGTCCTGCAGCGAGATATTTTGCAACGACGCTTGCACCTGAGTCTCAGGCAGCGCGCTATCGAGATTTTTTATCTCTGCATTGGCGGCAATCCGTCCGCCAAGCGTCTCGCAGCTCACCCCCCGCGCCTGCAGCGTACTATTTAGCAATTTGTAATATCCCTGAAGCCGGCGGAAATTCAGGCGCCCTTCAGGCAATGACGCCGTCAACTCTTCGCTGTTTATTTGGCCATCCATGGAAAGCGCCCGCAGAAAAGGCTGGCCGTCGACGTGTCGATAATGCACAGTTCCGGATAGCGATATATCTCCGTCGGATGCCGCAGGCTGCAGCGTAAAAGAAAAGTCGTGGGTATCGATGCGGACATCGTAGCGGCCATCCATGGTCGGATTGCTGTAGTTGGTGATGTCAGCGTGCAGCGAAAGCGAAGAAGATCCAACCTTCAGCAAAGCCGATTCCAGCGAAAATCGAGCGGGAGTCGCGCTAAAGCTAGCATCGAGGCTGTGGGGAAAAACTGGTTCAGTTCCGTAGCGAATACGGCCGCTATCGTATGAAATCGCTCCTCGATATTTTGTCCCGAGTGGCTCAAAATGAATGTCGGTCTTCAGATCGTATAGATTTGCATCGAGCGGAACGGACGCATTGTTGTAATTGATCTGGCCGTTGGTCAGCAGCACATGTCCTGCTGCCAGGTCGAAAACCTTCATGTCGCTGCTGCTTTGTTTCGGAGGAGTTTGCGGCAGATTGCTCTTTCCTTCGCCATCGATTCGTACATAGGCAACCGGATGTTCGATTAAAAGTTCGCTGAGACTGACTTTGCGGCGAAGGATAGATTGAATCTTCAATCCAACTGTCAGTTCGTCGACGTGCAGAAGCGGAGGTTGGCCGGTGCCTTCAGTGCCGTGAACCGTAATGTCACGAAGACGGGCGGTGAGGGTTGACAGTTTGAAGTCGAAATCGCGAATCTCCGTCCGGCTGCCGGTGGCTTGGTCCACATCTTTCACGATGGTGCGAATGGCGAGCCTTTGAAAACTGGAAGTGCGCAGAAACAGAAGCCCTCCGACGAGCGTGACCGCGATCAACACGGCTACAATCGCCAGAGTCCAACCGATAATCCGTCGCCATCGCATAATAGTCTTCTAAAATGCCTGCCCTAACGTGATGAAATACTGTGTGGGGTTGATGCCCGGCACGGGATTCAGGTTGCGACCCAGATCGATTCGGATGGGGCCGATTGGAGTTGCGTAGCGCAAGCCAATTCCAATCGTGTTGGTATAGTTGCTGACGAAATTATTGAAGTTGATGGCGCTGTAAACGTTGCCGCCGTCGTAGAAGACAACCCCTCCCAGATTTTTCATGATGCGGAGCGGAAATCTCACTTCCGAATTCAAAATGAACAATTGCGTGCCGCCCACCGGCACGGTGACGTTCACACATCCGGACTGGTTCTGTAGCACGTTGCAAAAAGGCACGAGGTGTTGCGGTCCAGCTTCATCGATGGGGAATCCGCGCAGAGAAGTACCGCCTCCAGAAAAATAAAGCTGACTGGTGGGGACAAAACTTCCCGCCAATGCTTTCGCTAGCCCGAGACGAATACTATTGGCGAATACTACGGAATGGAATGGCTTGTAGAAAGCATACTGCCCGAACAACTTTGCAAAAGTCGCGCTGGAACCAAATGGCCCCGGTGTAACGCTCACATTCAAGTTCTCAAAAACACCACGGTGGGCATCGAGTGGTTTGTCTCTTGTATCTCGTATAAGCGTGCTCGAGAGCGTTGAGAGATGAATATTCTGGTCTTGTGGCAGCACAAGTTCAGCCACCAGCAAGTGCGATAAAACAGTTTTGTTGAAATCGTAACGAAGCTGGAGGCGTGTATGCGTTTTTCGACTGATCAGCTTCTCCACTTGAAATGACAGATCGCCAAGGGTCGCCGCGAAGAGTGGATTTTCGGTGGTTCGCTCAATGGAAAAACTGGTCAGAGAACTCCAGCTTGAGCCGAGAAAGTGGGGCTGCAGATAGCTGGTAATGGCCCGTTGGTCGAGCCGCGAGAGCAGAATCGAGCCGCTGGCCGTTTCGCCCAGGCCCCGCATATTCCGGCGGGTGAATTCGATCGAGCCGATTGGACTAGCGTAAGTCGCCTGACTGGGGGCGATCTGATTGTTGCCTATACCGATCGTGGGAAGCCCGGGAACTGCAACCGTGCCCGTGGGAATGTTTCCCCCGCGATGGGAAACTTCGAATCCAAAACCGTATGTAATTTCGTTGCGTTGGGTTTCATGCACTTCGACCAGGGTGTCTTCCTCACTCTGGTCTGTAATCGGTTTTCGCGGGCCTACGCTTGACCAGTCGAAGATGTTCAAGTCGTAAAGCCGGGTCTCCGCCGCCAGCATCTTATCTTTTCGCATCGGAGTTTCGGCAGGCAGGTTCGCCGACTTCTCCAGCAGCGACAGGCGAGTGTGCTGCTGGCCGAGATAAATCACTTTGCCCACCCGCACCATCTGGTGCTCGGCAATGGCATAGGTTACGTCTACCCGGTGAGTATTTTTCTCGAGACGATGGACAATAGTCCTCACTTCCGCGTTGGGATATCCCCGGTCCAGGTAAGTCGCCGATATGCGATTGCGATCGTCGGACAACTGCCGGGACGAAAATGGAGCGCCAGATTTTAGCTCGAAGCCTTTGGGAGCGGTTAGCTGGTCTTGCGGAATGCTGTGGTTACCGGTCACTTCGACGTGATCGACGATTGTCTGCTCGCCTTCAATAATGTCGAAAACAACATCGATCTTCGAACCGCGCTGGCTAACCTGCGGCGTAACTTTGGCGTCTTCGTATCCCTTGTTCCGATAGTAGGCGATAAGATTGTCGGAACTCTGTTTGATGTTCTTCTGGCTGATGCTGCCATGTGTCCACAGATGAGAGCGCTTGATCTGGACCAGAGGCGTGAGATTCCTTGTATCGATCCGATGGTTCCCCACGTAGGATATTCGATCCACCTTGTACTTAATACCGCGATCAATTTTATAAACGAGGACGATGCGATCTGATTCCCGCTGCAGGTCGGACGTTACGCTGGCATGGAAAAAGCCCTTTTTCTGGAAATAATCTGTGAGATTCTGTTGGCCCTCTTGCACCAGATCCGCATCGATTGCGCCCTCCGAAAAAATCGGAATGAGCTTCTTCATTTGGTGTGCGGACATGAAAGGGATCCAGGACAATCGGGCGCCCGTGGTGCGGACGATTACTATTGGGCCCGGTTCCACCTTGAAAGAGACGTCCACTTGGTTCCCGTCCGAATGATATTTCGGCGGATTCTCTTCGACCTTGCTGGCCAAGCGGTGCTGCTGTGCCAAATACTTCTTCATGAGCGAAGTCGCCGCTTTAATCCGTTCTTGGTTATATGGCTTCCCTGTTTTCAGTAATGCTCCGCTAAACCGGGCTCGCAGCGATCGCATTTTGTGCAGCAACCAGATTTGCTCCGCACCGGCCGGGCCATTCACTTCCACACTCCCAATGCGGGCTTGTTTGCCGGTCTGAACAATAAAAGTAACGTTCACTAACTGGTTTGCGTCGTCGATTTGTCCTTCGGAATGAACCTGCGCCTGAAAGTATCCGTTTTGTTGAAGAAACTGCGACAGGGCTGCTTCCGCGACGGGGATGCGTGCCTGGTCATAGGGGTCCTGTGTTTGAAGATTTGCGACCTGCAAAAGACGCGTATAGGAAAACAATTTGGCGAGCCGCTGAAAATCGATGATTCCCAGGTTGTAAGCGGGCTCGAGAATAAAGTTGAGCCGCAGGCCGGCGATGTCTGGAATTACATTGACGGTGACCTTTTCGAAACCGCCTGCGCGTTGCAGCGCGGAGATGCTGGCTTGCACGGCTGCCTGGGAGTAGGGCTGCCCTACCTTCTGCGACACAGCAGTTCGCAGAGGCTCCACGTCGCGATGCGGATTGGCGATCAGGTCAACTGCAGTGACCGTTTGGCCCTCGTAAAAAGCTTCGGGCCCAGTGGATGCAACCTGAGCCGCGCCATTGACGAGCGAAATAAGGATTAAGAAAAATGATGCTGGCAAACGCATAAGGCGCCGGTCGAAATGGTTCCAGAGGCCCCCGCCCCGCAACTGTTGCCGTAACCAGCGAGAATGCGTTCGGCTTTCAGGAGCAGCCACTCTGCAAGCGAAGCTATGGGATGCGGACCCATGAGGAGAAGTTGGCAGTACCGATTCTGAACCTGCCCACTCTGAATCGGGGAAACGGCCCGACCCGCTAGAATCTCTGTGGTTAAATCAAAGCATGTTCGCGCGCAAGGTTCGTGTCGAGTATGAAGACGAGAAACAGCAGAGGCGGCCCTGCCCCCTGAAGTGGCTCGATAGTTTCTCCATGCGGAATTTTACCAACGCCAGCGTGTTTGATGACACACTGCCCATCGCCGACGGAAAGATGGAAATTGGCACAAGCGTTCCTCTCGATAAACTTCAGGAAGCCATGGAGGACTGGTTTCGGCGGAAGAGTTACCTGCCCAAGGATTCAAAGTTAGCCCTGAAAGAGGAAATCTAATCGATACTTGCCGCCTCACAGTACGGAGGATATATCTGCCATCTTTGAGAGTTTTTTACGCAACTTCGGAGGGCGCGAAAACCTCTCGAGCTTTAGATGCATCCATATACGCCGTTATTGGATATTCCTGGAATGGCAGCTAAGTTGCGTTAATGTAGTTCCGAGGTGCGGATGATGAGTTACAGAACTCTCCCCCCAATATCCGGCACTTACCAATCGGCCATAACTGTGCCGTCGAACGAGCGCCAGTGGGCGGCATCGCTGAAAAGTCGGCCGCGGCTCTCTGAACCGTTGCCACCTTACGATTCTGGCGTGGCCGGCGCAGTCAGCCGACCTCAATGGAACAGGATTGCAGGCTTCGCGCTGGCAGCCGCGATCAGCGTCGGCGGATGGTCCGGCATCGTCTTGTTGGTTGGTTATCTTTGGAGATAACAGCAGGGACAACGCCGTTCGAAGGCTGGTCAGAAAGCGCTACGAAAACAGTTGCTCATTTTTCGTAATGCAATAACGACATCACATTGTAGCCCCGCAGTTTTTCTCGCCCGCGGAGGAAATCCAATTCCACGACAAAGCCAAGCCCGGCAATCTCTGCGCCCAGCATAGAAGCCAGCTTCGCCGTGGCTTCCGCGGTGCCGCCTGTGGCCAAGAGATCATCGACGATAAGCACGCGCTGTCCTTTCTGGATCGCATCCTTGTGCATCTCGAGCGAGTTGGTACCGTACTCGAGCGCGTAATCGAACTTCACAGTCGCTGCAGGAAGTTTTCCCACCTTGCGTACGGGAACGAATCCGGCATTCAGGCGATAGGCCAGGGCAGGGGCGAAGATGAATCCTCGGGCTTCCATGCCGAGGACGAGATCAATCTTCTGGGCGACGTAATGCTCGGAGAGCCGGTCGACGAGCGTGGCGAAGCCGACCTTATCTTTCAGGAGCGTTGTAATGTCGTAGAAGAGGATCCCGGGCTTAGGGAAGTCGGGAACTTCGCGGATCAGTTGCTTCAATTGATCAGTATTGAGGTTCGAGTTAGCGGACAATCTACCACGCTCCTTCAATGCGGAATGAATTCAGTCCGGCAACCGGGTGAGCTTCGGACTCTTCTACGCCGTCCACACGCGCGGCACGCGGCCCTTCACGCAGTCGCGAATGTAACGCGAAGAGTTGATCGCGAGTGCCCTGGGCCATGATCTCGACGCTGCCGTCGGCGTTATTGCGAACCCAGCCCGCGATCCCGAGAATGTGCGCCTCACGCTCCACGAACCAGCGGAAACCGACGCCCTGCACCCGTCCGCGAATTACGAGACGGCGAGCTTCAATTGGTTTCTCTGCGGAAGTCATGCAGTGGATGCTACTGATTGACGATTGCCGATTTTCAATTGCCGACTTAAAATCCCAGCGGCTGTCACAGTTGTTTTCAATCGACAATCGGAAGTTGAAAATCGACACTCGTACTACGCCCGCGACAAATACACGCCTTCAGCCGTATCGACCTTGATTTTCTCCCCTTCATTAATAAACGGGGGCACCTGCACCACCAGCCCAGTCTCGGTCTTCGCGGCCTTGGTCACGCTGGAGGCGGTCGCGCTTTTCAATCCAGGTTCGGTCTCGACCACGGTCAGTTCCACCGTCTGCGGCAGTTCAATGCCGACAGCTTTGCCGTCGAAAAACTCTACTTTGATCTCCAGGTTGGCGATCAGATAATCGACGGCGTCTCCAAGCACCTCTTTGGTCAAATGAGTCTGCTCGTAGTTCGACGTATCCATGAAGTAGTAGCTGTCGCCATCCGCATAGAGAAACTGCATATCGACTTCATCCACGTTGACTTTTTCGATGGGATCGGGCGAGCGGAAGCGGTGCTCAAACATGGCGCCGGTGCGGAGATTGCGTAACTTGGCCTGGATGAAGGCCCGCAGGTTGCCGGGCGTCCTATGTTCGACGCTGAATACGGAGTGCAGATCATTATTGTGCTTGATGATCATGCCAGGGCGCAGTTGGGTGGCAGGGATCGACATTGCTTGAAACTATCTCCTTCAAAAAAGTGCGGTTTGCAGAGCTGACGGAAGGCGGGCAGGCCACATTTTCCGCCGCACACGAGGACCGAATTGATGATTCTACACTTCGCTCGCGAGAAAGGAAACCTTTCCCCAGGCCAATTCATCCCATGAACCCGTGTTCGTTCGAAGTTTCGCACCGCCGCTTCTACGGGACTAGAATTGCTATTAGTTCTATTCCCGGCCTGTACGGTCTTCGGCAAGTTGAAAATGAAATGAGGTCAAATTATGAGTTCTGGACGTTATGAATCTTCAGACACCAACAGCGTAGGAACGGCGATAACCTTTTTGTTGATTGGAATTGGAGCGGGTGCTCTGGCAGCCCTAGTGCTGGCGCCGAAAACCGGCAAGCAGTTTCGTCGCGACTTGAAGCGCGGTTATGAGGATGCCAAGGAGACGGTGCAAGACTGGACCGAAGAAGCGAAAGATCGGGTGCGCGATGCGACCGAGCGCGTACGCGACGTGGCCGAACGGGGCGCCAGCTTCGCTGACGATTTGCGCGAGAAAGCCGAGCCCTTGCGGCGCGTCATCAACCGCCGGTAATTTGTGGGCACCTGCCCGGGCGATGTCAACTGAAGATCGCCACGAACATGCCCTTGATTCGCCGCAGGAACCGGCGAGGAGCGGAGTTGGGCTGAGTTGACTCCCGAGGTCGGACAGGCGGCGGTTGAATCTGTATTCTGAGTTGCGTCTGCTGAGCCGAGGGTCCGATGACCGGGAGTGCCGCAGCCTCTTCCACGGGTGCTGGGGCTGCTGGGGAGTGGGCTTTTGCCTGAAAGACCAGAGGCGCGTCCACTTGAACGCGAATGTCGTTGGGACGAGAAGTTGGTACGGGTCGAGTCTCTGATCCGCTGGAAAGTGCTTGCCCTCTCGTGTTCCCCGTGCTCGCTTGTCCCCCGCTGTTCGACTCCCCAGCAGCTTTCGATGAGGGCTGGCCAGCGGTGAGTTGGGCGTTCTTCGGCAGCTCCGAGCTTGCTGGAGTTGATGCTTCTGTTCGCATCACCGGCATCGGTGGTGGGCAACCACATTCCAGCGGGACGTTGTGATCCACCTTGTCAATCTGCCCGGCACGAAAAACCGCCTGCTCACCAGGCTTGACCTGGTAGGTGCGATCTCCCAACAACTCCGCAACGGTTGCCGAAGACCCGTTCCCAGCGAGGCCTCTAACGCAGGTGTTGCCATGCGAATCCGTACTGACGGCGAAGTCAAATTCCCCTGGCCCCGCGAACTGGATGCGAAAGTCGGGAGTCAGTACCGTATCGGCTGAAGCTCGGAGAGTGTAGTGCGTTTCCAGAGCTCCGGTACTCATGCCCAGCATCAAATCGTTCGCGTTTTTCGAAGGTGTCACCGAAACGGTGGTACGCGGGCATATGCGAACTTCGCCTCCTCGCGACAAGCGCAGAACTGTGGTGTCTTGGGCGGTGGTTAACGAAGATCCAGCGGCAATCTGGCTTCCTTCGACGGTGATGTCGCCGGACCCTTCGCCGACCGGCACTATCTCCGGGGTCTTACCGCGTAGAGAAAGCGTTGTGGGCGGTTGACGTGGGGCTGCCTTCTTTGCAGCATTTTCCTCCGCAGGTCTCAGCCGAACCATCAACCGGTTCCCGGCCTCATCCCAGGTATAGCTGTAGGGAGCAAGAAGATCTAGAACGATTCTGGCAATGGGAGGATTCTCTTGAAACTGTTCGGCGCGGATGGCGAGAATGTTTTTCTGCTGAACATCCTGCATCAGATCGCCCCGCTTGTGGGGCAGGCCTAACCGTGCATGCAGCAGGTCGACGACGAGACGCGGCGGCGACTTCAGGTATTGGATCGACGGCACGGCCGGCTGAGTGGAGAGAATTTCCAGAGCGGGAGCGCCGCGCTCGACGACTACGCGCACACTGGTGACAACGTTGATCTCGGGCTTTACAGGACCTTCTTGCTTCGCCGCCGGCTGGGTCCGATTTTGTGGCCACGCGCAGGGCACAACTAGTGTTGCCAGGAGCGGAATAGCGATCAGGTAAAGGCGTGGTCGCACCAAAGAAATCCCTCAAATCTGCCTAAGAGGAACCTTATCATTTGCTGCGATGGGGGTGAAGTGTCGCGTCAGGTATGGACGCTATGAAAGTTCTTGGCAATAGCGAAAACGACGGGCGCGTCAGCTTTCAGGAATGAATTCGTATTCTTCAATGACCGCGGCAACAGCCATCTTGCCGTTGTTCGCTCCATCGATCCGTACCACTCGCCCTACGCACTGCACTCGAATGCTTTCCGTCAGTGTAATTTCGGGTGGCAGGGTCAGTGTAAAGCCAATAGGCGATCCCTGCTCGATAGGCGAATCGAGATAGAGACAAATGCCACGAGCGCTTACGTCCCGCAGTTGAGCGGGCTCGCTCTGATCCAACCTTTCGCCGCGCGCCACGGATACGGGAATGCGAAGCGCGAAGCGTCGTGCGGAGCGTTTCTCCTGGGTTTCTACCATTTATCACTCCCAAGCCTAACAAAGCGGCGATTAAGTATTTCCCCGAGAATGACGGTTAGGGTACCCCGCGTCAATACCACCATCAGGCGGGGCGATGGCACCTTCTGGTACTCCGGAGCCTTCAAGCATTCTCCGTTAAACTCCATTCTGGCTTCGCAGCAGTCAGTGGTAAGCTAGAATTTCGGATGTGCCAGTGGTCTTCGTTCTCGATAACTACGATTCGTTTACTTACAACCTGGTTCAGTATTTCGGGGAACTCGGCGCGCGTGTCGAAGTTCGCCGTAACGATCAGATTACGGTTTCTGAGGTTGAAGCAATGCAACCGGAGCGCATCGTCATCTCGCCCGGCCCATGCACGCCGCAGGATGCCGGCATCAGCGTCGATCTGATTCGCCACTTCGCCGGGAAGATGCCTGTTCTGGGTGTCTGCCTGGGACATCAAGCCATTGGCGCGGCTTTCGGTGGGCAGGTGGTCCGCGCGCCTCATCTAATGCACGGGAAAACCAGCGCTGTGACGCACGATAACAAGAGCATCTTTCGCGGCTTGCCCATTCCGATGACAGCCACTCGCTACCACTCACTGATCGTGGAAGAGAAAGACTTACCGCCGGATTTGGAAGTCAGCGCCTGGACGACGGAAAAGGACGGAACCCGTACTATCATGGGGCTGCGCCACAAAACATTTGCCGTCGAAGGCGTGCAATTCCACCCCGAGAGCGTGCTGACCGATGCGGGGAAAAAGCTGGTCGACAATTTCCTGAACTTATAAGAGTTGGGGCGTGGCCCGTTTCTGACTTTGAGACAGGGAGGCTTCCATCAATCCTTCGATGCCATCGGAGCGAGATCGCAATTTCAGGCTGATGATCTCAGGGTACGGCATGGTTCTGGCTACCATCGCCGTGGCGTGTTTGATCGTGATTGCTTGGAGAACCCGGCATCGTGGCAGCGGCCGCGAACTGCACAAGATCGAGGTTACGGTCCCTGAGCCGGTAACTCTTCCCGGCGGTTCGTGGCGATTCATCGTCTCTGGGGACTCGCGCAACTGCGGTGACGTTGTAATGCCTACCATCGCAATCCAGGCCGCACAGTTCGCTCCGAGTTTCTACTGGCACCTCGGCGACCTGCGCGCTATTTATAAGATCGACGAAGACATGGCATTCGAGGCGGCTAACCATGGCCAGGTTCTGACTTGCGAGAACTACGAGCGGCTGGCGTGGAGCGACTTCATTACGAATCAGATTGGGCCTTTTGGTAACATGCCTTTCTATTTAGGCATCGGAAATCACGAGGTGATTCCCCCGAAGACCGAGGATGCATTCAAGCGTCAGTTTGTTGACTGGCTCGACCTCCCCGCACTAAAAGGACAGCGCGAAAAGGATAAGGAACCGGCTCAGCCTGAAACCTACTACCATTGGATTCAAAATGGCGTGGACTTCATTTTTCTGGATAACGCCTCCAATTCGTTCTCTCTGCCGCAATTGACCTGGTTCAAACACAGGTTGGAAAGCGCAAAGAACGACGCAGCAATCATGACGGTTGTTGTCGGCATGCACGAAGCTTTGCCAGATAGCCTCGCCGAATCCCACAGCATGGGAGAGAATGCAGCCGGTCGCGCCAGCGGCCGGGAAGTGTACAAAGGGTTAGAAGAGTTCCGCGAACAGAGCCGGCGCCCCGACGGAAAGCAAAAAAACGTTTACGTGCTGGCCAGTCATTCCCACTTTTACATGCAGAATATTTTCGATACCGAAAAGCTGACCGACAAGAACAAAAAACAGCCCTTGCCGGGCTGGATCATCGGCACCGGCGGCGCCGAGCGTTATGCCCTTCCGCTCGACTCTCCGAGTACGGCAGAGACCGATGTGTACGGGTATCTTCTGGCTACGGTCTCAGCAGAGGGCACCATCGACTTTTCTTTTCACAAAGTGAATGAATCGGATGTGCCGCAGTGGGTTCGGCAACGCTATCCCGCTGAACTGATTCCCTGGTGCTTTGCCCACAATTCGAAAAATAAGAATCCGTTTGCGCGCGACCTGACGCCCCGCTGCTCCGTGCCAGAGGCGGCCGCTGCCAGCGCGCCGGGGTCCCACTAGCTATCCCTTTCTGGCCATTTCCACCGCCCGCAGCAACGCTTGCGCCTTATTCATGCTTTCCTGAAACTCGCTGGCCGGATCGGAGTCGGCGACAATGCCCGCTCCCGCTTGTAGATAAGCATGTTTGCCTTGCATCAAGCATGGTCCGAATGCCGATGCATGAATCCAGATTTCCAGCGAAATCGGCGTAGAGGACAGATCCGCCATAAATGCCACGGCGCACCGGCTCCAGTTCCTCGATGATCTGCATGGCACGGACTTTAGGCGCTCCGCTCAGCGTACCGGCGGGAAAGCAGGCGGCGAATGCGTCGAGCGCGCCGAGATCTTTGCGCAGAGTGCCTTCCAGCGCCGAGACCAGGTGCATCACGTGGGAATAACGCTCCACGTACATGAGGTCTTTCACTTTTACGGACCCATATTCGCTGACGCGACCGAGGTCGTTGCGGCCGAGATCAACCAGCATGACATGCTCAGCGCGTTCCTTTTCGTCCGTGCGCATCTTCTCTTCCAGACGCAGATCTTCGGCCTCGTCGCGGCCCCGCGGATGCGTGCCTGCGATGGGGCGGTATTCCAACTTGCGTCCAGTCACGCGTACGAGCATTTCGGGGGAAGAGCCGAGAATCTGGGTCTCGCCCATTCGCAAGAAATAAAGATACGGCGAAGGATTCACTTGACGGAGAGCGCGGTAAAGATCGAAGGGCTCGACCCCAGGGATGAAATCGAGGCGTTGCGAAAGCACTACCTGAAAAATGTCTCCGGCGGCGATGTATTCTTTGCAGCGCTCCACGCTGCGCAGAAATTTGGCGCGCGTAGTTCCGGAGTTGATCTTTAGCTTTCCGGGCTTGGCTTTTTTGGATTTGCGCCACATCGCTGGACGCAAGCCCGCGGCCAGTTTCTTTTCCAGAGCGGCAATGTCGCGCAGCGCCCGATCATACGCACGTCGCGGGCTTTCGCGGGTAACGTCCGCTGTTGCCACGATGTGTATCTGGTGCCGCAAATGGTCAAAGGCCAGCAAGCGGTCGAAGAACATGAGTTCGCAGTCGGGCAGAGACAGGTCATCCTTGGCATGCTCGCCAATGTTCTCCAGTTGCCGCACCACGTCGTAAGAGAAATATCCAACGGCCCCGGCGGTGAATGGTGGTAGACCAGGGAGTGCCGCCGGCTTGTGTTCGCTCAGTAGCTGCTTGACGAAGTGAAAGACATTTCCTTCATATTGCTCACGGTGCCGACCACGTTCGATCTCGATAACATTGCCCCGAGCCTTCAACCGCATGTAAGGCCGCGCACCCAGAAAGGTATAACGACCAATTTGCTCGCCGCGCTCAGCGGACTCCAGCAGAAACGCGTGCGGCTCTTTCCGCGCAATTGCCAGGAATGCGGAGACTGGCGTGAGCAGATCAGCGCTCACCGACTTCACCACGGGGACGAGCGTCGCCGAACGCGCCAGACGCGAGAATTCTTTGAATTCAGGATTAACCATGCCAGAGATGATAGCCGCCAGACTTCAGCACCTCGCGGTTCATTATAGGGGACAGATTCGCGCCCGCTCGGTGACCGTTGCATCGCTGGTCGAAAACTTGGCTGTGAACCAACCCGGCAATTGACGAACTGATTCTCCCGTCAGAAGATACAGGGGTCAGCAAGCAATCGGGCCCTCGTGCGGTTACGAACCTATGCGCATCAAGTTCTGGGGCGTACGCGGTTCCACGCCAACTCCACAATCCGAGAACATGCGTTACGGAGGCAACACCTCCTGCGTGGAAGTACGGCTGGGCGATCGCATTTATATTTTCGATTGCGGCACCGGTTTCCGTGTGCTTGGCCAGCAACTGCAAAACGAATTTGGCGATCGTCCCTTTTCTGCCCACGTTTTCGTCTCCCACTTTCATTGGGATCATATTCAGGGCATGCCCTTCTTTCGACCCTTGTACATGAATGCGGAAAGCCGCTTTCTGTTCCAATGCTCAAGCCGAACCCGCAGCCTCAAACAAGTCCTGGCTGATCAGATGGCGGCGCCGTATTTCCCCGTGGATATTGGCCAGATGAAGGCTCGCCGCGATTTTTATGAGATCGAGAGCGGACGCGTCACTCTCGAAGAGGGCGTACAACTACAGACGGCTTGGCTAAACCATCCCCAGGGATGTATGGGCTTCCGGCTTGAAACCAAAGATGGAGTTCTCGTCTACGCTACCGACAACGAACCCGGAGATGCGGGGTTCGACAAAGCTGTCCGCAAGCTGGCCGAAGGCGCGGACGTGCTTATTTACGACGCGCAATACCTACCCGAGGAATATGAAGCGCACCGCCGCGGCTGGGGACACAGTCACTGGCGCGAAGCCGTAAATGTCGTCATGGAGAGTGGCGCGAAAGAGCTTGTGCTTTTTCACCACGACCCGGATCACACCGATGTGATCATCGACAAGGTCGTGCACGAGGCCCGCAACTACTATCCGAAGGTGCGCGCGGCAGCTGAAGGCATGGAGATTAAGCTCTAGGACGGCGCATTTGTTATTCTGCAGGGTTCGCTTTCACTTGTGCGCGCGAAAGACGAGATCAAACCACGGCTGCCATGTTTTGCCGCCGTCCGTCGAGCGAGAGGCTGTCTCCCGCACCCCTGTGCCCTCCGGTTTCCAGATCCCGCGAACACGCCTTTCTCGTCCGTCCGCGGTGCGCTCTGCGCCGGTAAGAATCATCTCTCCATTTACAAATCCACCTTCAATCGTCAGCAATTCGCCGCGGTTCGTGACCCAGGTCTGATGCCAGACTTTTCTGGACGCATCATAGATGCTCAAGCTCTCACCTTGGTGTCCGTCAGCGCCTTTGTACACTTCGCGTAAAACGCAACCGCCGAGTAAGTGGTCCACTCTCAAACGCGCAACCACCACCATGTTGCCGACATCGTACGCATCCCAGTCGCCCAACCAGAAGTCGAATTGTTTATATTGAGGTGCTTGGCATGCGGCAGGCTTCGGGGAGTCGCCTGACAACTTTGAATCGCTTGCCGCTCCGAGGGTCGCCGCAAGAGAAACCTGGGCCAACGTAACCACCACACACGTTACGACGAGCTTCGGCCTGAACGTGATTAGAGTCATTGGTTTTTCTTTCTCTCTTCCTCAAGATTCAGATGGAATGAACCTGTCTCTCGGCCGGTTGTTGATCTCAATAACCAAATCTCATCAGGCGTGCCATAGCCGCGAGCATAAGCTTCGTTCGAGACAGAGTAGGTTTTCAGATCGTTCCAGTTCCATCGACTGCTAATGGGCGGCCGCCGACAGTAACAAAACAACTGATATTCCTCGGAAGACTCGGTGACGAAAGATACGAGGTACGAACTGTTTTGATAGGGACTAAAACCGATCAAATATCGAGTGGAACATTCCGGACATTCTACGCAGTGACGGAGGCGGTCGGGCATATAGAGGTCGGCTAAAGGTGCGATCTTCAAGGCAGCTTGAAAACTGGAGAGCGAAGGAAGGCAGGAATTTTCCCTGCCTTCGTTTTTATGGCCATCCGCTTAATTTTTCCCCGGGATGACAACACCAAGGCGGCGCAAAAGCTGTTGGCGAATGTTTTCAGGAACAACAAAGTTCCGCGAATTGCCGCCCTTCTGCGTTTGCGAGGTCTTACTTAAGCTTCCACCTCCGTTGGGCACTGGCACCGCCAGGAAGGCAACGGTCGCCCCGTCACTTGAATCGACGGCGAAGCCCACAATCTCGCCGCGATCGTTAATGTCATTGGCCAGGACCAAGTCCAGTGAGGAGTCGGATTGAATCAGACTGTTGAGATCGGTCGATACTCCGTTTTGCCAGAGAAAAGCACGGCAGTTGGTGAGCGTGCTATCCACACAGGAATCGCCGACTACCTGCTCGTGCTCGTTGATTCCCCAGGCAATGTTGTTGGCGTCCTCCCCTACGGGATGGATTTTTTGCAGGTGGTGTTCTTTGGTCCACAGGAAAGCGATGGGGTCGAAGTCTCCGCTTGGGGTATCGGCCTGGTTGCCAAAGCCGACAATTTGGCCAAGGTTATTGAGGGCGGTGGGAGTGTTCCAGGCTACGCCTCCATCAAAGTTGCCCAGGTTCATCGGTACGCCGTTTTCCCAGAGCACCGCATGCTTCGCGCTTGCGCCTCCGACTGCGTTCGAGCAGAGGCCGGAGATTCCGACCACCTGACCTTTGTCATTGATTGCGGTCGCTGCAGAATCTGGATCAGGCGGGAGTGGACGAAGCTGTGTCAGCTGGCCCAATTTCGGTCCCCATACGACTGCCTCAAACTGCAGGACCTGCGGGAGGTTGCAGCTTGAGTCGCGAACACCATCCTCTGCCCACCCGGCAATCTGGCCCTGGTTATTGACGGCGGCCGCGTAGCTGTCTACGCCGCCGGGCAACGGAGGGAGCGGGGACATGACGCCATCCTGCCACGCGAAACCGAGACAAACTTGATTCGTGATGGTAGGGAAATTTGCCAAGGCACAACTCCAATATTCCTTGAGCGGATTGGCTTCCCCGGTTTCGGCGATACCCGCGACCTCACCCTTGACGTTTTTATTCGGCCAAGCCACGGCGCTATTAGATCCGCCGAGAGTCCCAAGGTCGAAAGGAGATCCGACCCAGAGTTCGGCGTGTTCCGTTGTATTGCCGGTCTGATAGGCATCGCCAGCCACCCAACCAATGTTATTAATGCTGGAAGCCATGGCGGTCGTGCCGCCACCTGGCGCGCCCAGATTGAATACGTAATACTCAGACGGCTGGTCATTCTTTGGCTGATCTTGTGCGGCAAGAGGAAAAACTAGACCAGAGAAAAGACAGGTCGCGGCAAAGTAAATCAGGATCGGGGATTTCATGTTGACTCCTTACCCGGGAAATGATCGGGAGCACTCAGGCTCCCGTTTCAGGCAAGATAGATTGACTTCCGAAGCCGAGTTGGACGTTTGCGGACTTTGCTCGCTGGTAGTTGGACGTTTGCGGACTTCGCTCCCGCTAATGATTCCCATCTGCGCTGCAAATTCCCCGTGATGTAGCAACTGGCAAGAACATGGTCCGAAAACGTCCACCCAGCAATGGCAGAGCAGTTATGATGAGTGCGACATATGACGCTCGATTGGCAGATATGTTCCCGAGCCAGGCTGTCGCGCGACCCGCGATTTGACGGCAAATTCTTCATTGGCGTAGTGGGAAGCGGTGTTTACTGCCGATCGATTTGTCCAGCGCCCACGGCGAAGGAAAAAAATGTTAGCTACTTCCCAACTGCAGCCGCTGCCGCGGAAGCGGGATTTCGACCTTGCCTCCGCTGCCGGCCCGAATGCTCGCCGGGAACTCCAGCGTGGCTGGGAACTTCCAATACGGTTTCGCGAGCTTTGCGGCTGATCGGTGAGAGCGGCCTGGAGGATGGCGGAGTAGAAGTTCTTGCGGCGCGTCTGGGAGTGGGGTCACGTCACCTGCGCCGCTTATTTCTAAAACATCTCGGCGCAACTCCCACATCGGTAGCACATACGCGGCGTCTGCACTTTGCCAAGAAACTTATCGACGAGACAACTTTGCCCATGACGCAGATCGCGCTGGCGTCCGGGTTTGGATGCGTCCGCCGATTCAACGCAGGAATTCACGACGTTTATCATCGAACTCCGACGCAGATTCGAAAGCTCGCTCGGCAAACCCAGGTGCAGCCGGAGAATCGATATCTCTTTCGTCTGCGCTTCCGTCCGCCTTACGCCTGGAAGGGTATGCTGAGGTTTCTCGCCGCTCGCGCCACGCCCGGTGTAGAAACAGTCGAGAATGGCTGCTATCGCCGTTCCATTTCAATAAAAGACAGTCACGGTTATTTTGAAGTCTCGCTGGATGAAGCGAATCATGCTCTGGTCGCGCGAGTACAGTTTGGCGATCCGCGCTCGCTGTTTTTCATCACCGAGCGTATCCGCTCCATGTTTGATCTGAATGCAGACTGGGCGGCGATTGCGCAAACGCTGAAGGCCGACCCCGTATTGGCAACCCAAATTAAGTCCGAGCCGGGGTTGCGCGTGCCCGGATGCTGGAACGGCTTTGAGCTTGCTGTGCGGGCCATCCTGGGGCAGCAGGTTAGCGTCAAGGGTGCAACCACGCTGGCCGGACGCCTGGTGAAAACTTTTGGACAGGAATTTAGTGCCGCGGCGGGCCTCACTCATGTTTTCCCTCAACCGCAAGCTCTGGCCGACGCGAACCTCGCCAGCATCGGATTACCGCGAGCGCGAGCCGAAACCATTCGGCGGCTGGCGCAAGCCATGTGCGATGGGCGAATCAATTTTGACGGCGTAGTAGATTCCACCCAGTTCCTCTCGCGCTTGTGTGAAATTCCCGGCATTGGCCAGTGGACGGCGCAATACGTCGCGATGCGCGCTCTGGGCGAGCCTGATGCCTTTCCTTCGACGGACCTGGGACTGATGCGCGCCATGCGTCTACAGAGCGCGCGTGAATTGGAACGGCTCGCCGAGGCCTGGCGACCTTGGCGATCCTACGCTGCAATACATCTTTGGAATATTGCGAGCGCCCCGCAAACCAGCAGCAAACGGACGCGCTCCAGTCCTTCGGTGCCCCGCTTCGCGACGCTCGCAACTTCGGCGTAACAGAAAGCGTGAGCCGTACCCGTAACAGATTTCTGAAAGGATACTCGGCCTGGCTTGGCTAAGTACCTTCTAAGACAGCAGTTTCCCGTTCTGGACCTTGCTTCTCCACCCTCCAGACTCATATACTCTGAACGTTTGCCCGCTTCTTCCGGGAAATCGCCCTGGCGCCGGCCGGCATATCGATTTGCACTCATCCGGAGACCGAATTTATGACTACCATGACTACCGCTCCGCAGGTCGACAAAGAAAGCAATCCGTGGGAGTCGCAACGGGCACGCTTTGATCTGGCCGCTCAGAAGCTGAATCTCGACGACGGACTGTGGCGGGTCTTGCGCTATCCCAACCGTGAACTCACGGTTTACATCCCGGTCCAGATGGATGACGGGCACCTCGAGGTCTTCACGGGATTTCGCGTCCAGCACTCCATCGCGCGGGGCCCGGCGAAGGGGGGAATCCGTTACGCGCCTGATGTCACGCTCGATGAGGTGCGCGCCCTCGCCAGTTGGATGACCTGGAAGTGCGCCGTCGTCAACATTCCTTTCGGAGGAGCGAAGGGTGGCGTGATTTGCGATCCGCATAAGATGTCGATGGGCGAGATCGAGCGTATGACCCGTCGTTATACGTCGGAACTCATTGAATTCATCGGACCGGAAAAAGATGTTCCCGCCCCCGACGTAAATACCAATGAACAAATCATGGCATGGATGATGGATACCTATTCCATGCATATGCGGCAGACGGTGACTGCTTGCGTCACGGGTAAGCCTATTAATATTGGCGGATCCAGGGGACGCCGCGAGGCCACTGGCCGCGGAGTTATGGTGGTGTGCGACGAGGCTACCAAGAAGCTTGGCATGTCGCGCGAGAGCAGCCGCGTGATTGTGCAGGGTTTCGGCAACGTGGGCTCGAACGCCGCGCAGCTGATGTATCAAGGCGGATATAAAGTTGTCGGCATCGCGGAAGTTGGCGGTGGCCTTTATAACAAGAACGGAATGGATCTAAACGCTCTGGTCGAATTTCGTCAGAAGAATGGCACGGTCCATGGCTTTCCCGGAGCGGAGGCGTACGATCCCGCTGAATTGCTGACTACCGACTGCGAGATCCTCATTCCTGCCGCGACAGAAAACGTAATTACCTCGCGCAACGTGGATCGCGTGAAGTGTCGCATTCTGGCGGAAGGCGCCAACGGCCCTACAACATCGGCCGCCGACGATGTCTTGACCGACAAAGGAGTATTCGTCATCCCGGATATTCTTGCTAATGCCGGAGGAGTGACTACTTCTTATTTCGAGTGGGTACAGGACCGCCAGGGATATTTCTGGAAAGAATCGGTGGTCAACGAGCAACTGGAAGAGATTATGGTCTCTTCGTTCGGAGATGTCGTCCGCTATGCCGAGACTCACAAAGTGAACAATCGAATCGCGGCCTACATGCTGGCCATTGATCGAGTGGCTTATACGATTCGCCAGCGCGGAATCTACGCTTAGGGAGATTCTATGAATTCTGTGACCAGAAAGCTGCTTGCGCGCACACTGCCTCTGCTGCTTGCTTTCTTCCTGTTGCAAGGTGCAGGTCTAGTTTCATCCACTGCAAATGCTGCCGCTGCATCGCAGATGGCAGCCGCCGACAAACTCGACATCAACACCGCTACCGCGGACCAGCTCAAGGCTCTTCCGGGCATTGGGGACGCCTACTCCCAGAAAATTATCGCTGGCCGCCCGTATCGAACGAAACTTGATCTGGTCCACAAAAAAATCATTCCGCAGGCCACTTACGACAAAATCAAGGATCAGATTATCGCGAAGCAGCCAAAAGCTGGTGCGATGACTCCATCCACATCGAAATAGATTTTGCCGGCGATTTCTGCGGAACTACGCCAGAAAATTCTGACCCGGGAGTACATTCCCCCGATTGCGTTCCCTCGCACCGTGGAGCATAATCAAATTGAGTTCCGGTGCCCTTCCGGAAACCTCCCGAGCTGCAGTGAACCTGCCGAATTCCATCACGCTGATTCGCATCTGCAGCATTCCTTTGCTGATCTGGATTCTGTCTTCGAATCATTTCAGCAGCGCCCACGGCGCTAAAGAGCTGCTCGCCTCCGCTGTATTTATTGCGGCTTCCATGACCGACGGCATTGATGGTTATCTCGCTCGCAAGCGCGGACAGATCACCACCATGGGGATTCTGCTCGATCCCATGGCCGACAAACTTTTGATCGCCGCCGCCTTCGTTACGCTGGTGCAGTTCAATCCCAGCCTGGTTCCCGCCTGGATCGCGGTCATCATCATCGGCCGGGAGTTTTTGGTGAGCGGCCTGCGCTCCATCGCGGCCTCTGGTGGTTTTACCATTGAGGCCAGCGAACTGGGCAAGTTCAAGATGGTGGTGCAGATCGTCTCCGTAGTGGCGGTGATTCTCGACCATCGCTGGAAAGAGTGGCCGGTCTACGGAAACTTTATTTTTCCGGTGCACTGGATTGCCTACGTGGCAATCTGGTTTGTTGTCTGTGTTTCGCTGATTTCCGCGATTGATTATTTCGCCGCATTCTGGTCGAAGATCGACCGTCGCGTTTCCAAGCGCCGGCGCCGCGCTTTCGTTCTTAGCCGCCGCCGCAAGCCGCAGCCGGCCACCGATGCCGATGTCGCCCCCACTACCTAACTCGCAGTCTGCGCTGACTTCAGCGGAAATTTCCGGACAGGAATTCTCTTCAGAAGAACGCACACAATTACTGCACTTGGCGCACGAGTCGATTATCTCCGAGTTGGAGGGCCGGACGATCTCTTTGGATCCTCCGACTGCGCATCTGGCTGAACTGCGAGGAACCTTCGCTTCACTCTATCTGAGCGGCGAGTTGCGCGGCTGCGTCGGCTACGTGGTGCCGACCTCGCCGCTCTACCGGACTGTCGCAGAAGCTGCTTGCGCCGCGGCCTTTGAAGACAACCGCTTCCCGCCAGTGACCCGAGACGAAGCCTCGCACCTCGAAATCGAACTCAGCATTCTGTCGCCGTTGGAATCAATCCACGCCAATGCCATCGAAATCGGACGACACGGACTGCTCATCAGTCAGCACGGGCGCCGCGGCCTGCTGCTGCCACAGGTCGCAGTCGAGCATCAGTGGGACCGGAATACCTTCCTCGAGCACACTTGCCGCAAAGCTCACCTGCCGCCGGACGCCTGGCAAAAGGGAGCGACGATTCAGGCCTTTAGCGCAGAAATTTTCGGCGACAAAAATCGCTGAGTTAGCGCCACACCGCACAAGGTAATCCAGCCGTTCCCTTTCCGGTTACTCTCGGCACGTTAGTCGAGAGACTAATCCCTCCAGTGCGGGCTCATTCCCGCCGATAAGCCGTTTGGACCCGCAAATCGTAGGGAGGTCGAATGTTTGCTTTCTTCGCTACGCCTGTAGATCGTCGTGGATTTTCGTTTGTGTTCCTAAGATTTTTCTTAATCTTTATTTTTCTGGGGTCATCGGCCGTGGCCGTTGCCCAAATACCCTCCGAAGCTCCGCTATTTACCCAGCCTCCGTTTGCGGAAGCCAAAGACCGGATCACCGGCTTTGTCGACGACGAGCAGCGTGTAACCTTGTCAGGAAACCGTCATCCCTTGGCGAATGCACAATACGACGCTGGCGCTGTCTCCCCTGACTTTCGCATGGAGCGGATGGTGATCACTCTGCTTCCCGACGCCGCGCAGGAGGACGCCCTTATCCAACTTATCGACGAGCAGCACGATCCCGAATCTGCTTACTACCATCAATGGCTCACTCCACAACAATACGGTGCGCTTTTCGGCGTCTCCGAGTCCGACGCCGCCCAGGTGACGGGATGGTTGGAGGCGCACGGCATGGAAGTGGAGGAACTTACAGCGGGACGCCGTTCCATTGTGTTCAGCGGATCCGCAGCCCAGGTCGAGTCAGCGTTCCACACCAGCATCCATACCTACAAGATCGGCGCAGAGGTTCATCACGCCAACGCCAGTGATCCAGAAATCCCCAAGGCTTTCTCTGGCGTCGTGGCAGGGATTGTTTCGCTGCATGATTTTCGCAGTGAACCGATGCACACGGGAGCCCGCATTCCGACATCTGAGTTCACGAGCGGCGGTTCGTACTACCTTGCTCCAGCGGATTTCGCTACTATCTACGACCTTGCCGCGCTCTATCAACAATCGATCAGCGGCAGCGGCCAAGCGGTGGCAATCGTGGCACGGTCGAACATCAATATCGCGGACGTGCGCCAGTTCCGCACCGCGTTCGATCTGCCTGCAAACGATCCGCAGATCATCGTCAACGGAACTAATCCGGGAATTCTCAGCTCCGGCGAAGAAACTGAAGCAGATCTGGATGTGGAATGGTCGGGCGCGGTGGCAAAGAATGCTGCGATCAAATTTGTTGTCTCGCAATCCACGAATGCCAGCGACGGGAGTTATCTCTCCGCACAATATATCGTCAACCACAACCTGGCTCCGGTGATGAGCATGAGCTTCGGGATCTGCGAAGCCGCGCTCGGCTCTTCGGGAAACAGCTTTATCAATAGTTTGTGGCAGCAGGCGGCGAGCCAGGGCATTACCGTCTTTGTTTCGTCGGGGGATAGCGGCGCAGCGGGATGCGATTCGGCGTCAAGCTCGCGCGCCACCAAGGGACGAGCTGTGAATGGTCTGTGCTCTTCGCCTTACAGCGTTTGTGTAGGCGGCACGGAATTCAACGATGCCTCGCATCCATCACTTTACTGGTCGACCTCGAACGCGTCCGGCACCCAGTCCTCGGCGCTGAGCTACATTCCGGAGGTCGCGTGGAACGAAAGTAGCGGCGGAGGACTATGGGCGACCGGCGGAGGCATGAGCACGCTTTACGCCAAGCCCTCCTGGCAAAGCGGAACGGGCGTCCCCGCCGATGGCAAGCGCGATGTGCCTGACGTTTCACTTACCAGCGCGGGGCACGATGGTTATCTCATCTACCAGAATGGCGGTCTCTACGTAGTTGGCGGCACGTCGGCTGCAGCGCCGTCATTCGCCGGAGTGATGGCGTTAGTTGTGCAAAATGCGGCAACACGACAAGGCAGCGCAAACCCCGTGATGTATTCCTTAGCTGGTAAACAGCGCGCGGGGGGAGCGTCGGTTTTTCACGACATTACAAGCGGCAGCAACAGTGTTCCCGGGCAAGCCGGCTTCAACGCGACGGCGGGATATGACGAGGCCACCGGACTTGGTTCTATCGATGGTCTGATTCTGGTGAACCACTGGCGCGATGCTACCGCCACTCCCGCATTTCACGCATCGGCTGCCGCGAGTTCGCTGGCGGTGACTGCCGGATCGAACAGTAGCACCACCCTCACGGTCACAGTCAGCGGCGGGTTCGATGCTGCCGTCTCTTTTTCTGTAACTGGGTTGCCTAGTGGAATCTCGGCGAGTTTCTCACGTGCGGTCTTGGCGGCGCCTGGGTCAGGCACCAGCGTTCTTAAATTGAGCGCGCTCAGCGGCGTCAAGGCCGGCACTTATTCAGCAACTTTGTCGGCAAGCAGTGGCGCCATAAAGCAAGCAATACCGCTCTCGATCATCTGCAGTGCCCACCATTAAATTTGAAATTTGAAGGAATCGCAGGCGGCAAAGCTCTCAGGCAGGGACGGCCGACTGCATTGCTGAGACCGCCGCTTCCAGATGATCCAATGTTTCCGCCACTGTGAGTGAGTACATCTCGCGGCCTAAACCTTCCCCAGCTCGCAGCGCAGATTGCAGATAGTGGCCAGCAATTTCGATGGCCAGGGAATCGGTGATGGCTTTGCCAGTACGCTTCTTGTACTCGACCCATGCGGGATGAGGCAGGGCGACCCAGACCGGCTTTCCATCTACCAGGAACTTTATATCCACAGCGTCGGCGTGACGCGTGGCAATGGCAACAATCAGCGCCTGGTAGATGCAGTGAACTTGCTTCTTGGTCCAACGATCGGTAGCGGTGAAATCTCCAAACATGCTAGGAAAACTATAGCTGAGAGGGGCAGTCGCATCAACTCGCTTCCGATGCAGGCTAGCCCCCGGCAATGGCTCCGATAATGAGGAATGGTTCAGTGCCGTCGGAGATAGCTTGCGGCAGCGGCGCATCGGGAGGCTCGTGGGACAGATCCTCTTCGCAGGCAAAAAAACGCAGAAAGGGACGGCGTTGTTGAGTGACCTGGTCGCGGATGGTACCGCGCAGCATGGGATAGCGGAGTTCGAGCGCATCGAGAACCGAACGCTGCGTGGCGGGAGCGGCGATCTCGACTTGCACCTCGTTGCCGATGCCGGCAAGGGTTCGCAGATGTTGCGGAAGGATGATTCTGATTGACTTCACGGTCATTTTCTAAACTCCTTGAACAACTTCTCCGATTGGGAGTTCCCGAAATTACTGCTTCTACAGGAAGCTCCCTAGGGATTTCAGCAATTCTCCCGATACTAGCAAACGCGGTGCTTAGTCATTTTAGTGGTTAAAAGGTTGTGAGCAATTCATAGATTGTTGTTCGGAAGGTCATCAAGGTTTTCAAGTGAGTAACTACGCCCTCGTCAGTGCCTTCGGTCGGTGCCGGATTGTCTGCGCGCCCGCCCTCAACTCATATCTACGGAGAAACGATGGCAACTGCCAGTCCTGAACAGAGCTCGAAAAAAATAGACGCACAGCCTGACGCCCGAGTCAGCACTGGATGCGTCGGCTTGGACAAAATTCTCAACGGAGGCTATCCGCGCGGCCGCCTTTATCTTATCGAGGGAGACCCCGGCGCAGGCAAGACCACCTTAGCGATGCAATTTACCCGCGACGGTGTCAGCAAAGGGGAGCGCACACTGTACATCACTCTCTCAGAGTCGCGAGCCGATTTGAGCCATGCGGCGCAGTCGCATGGTCTGTCGATCGAGAACGTCGAGATCGTCGAGTTGCTGCCCAATGAAGGTGACTTGCTCCCCGAGCAGCAGTACACCGTTTTTCATCCGGCTGAAGTGGAACTCAATGATCGCATGCAACGCATCGTCAAAGAAATTCAACGGGTGCGTCCGGATCGGCTGGTGATTGATGCGCTCAGCGAATTGCGCATGTTGGCGAAAGATCCATTGCGCTACCGGCGGCAGATTTTGTCGCTGAAAGACTTTATGGCTGGGCAGGAATGTACTGTGTTGTTGTTGGACGACCGCAGTTCCCGCGATCCCGACCTTCAACTGCACAGCGTGGTGCATGGCGTGATCAGCATGGACAAAGTGCCGCGCGAATACGGAAAGACGCGACGTCAAATCGAGATCGTCAAGCTGCGAGGGACCCCCTACCACGAAGGGTTTCATGATTATGCGATTGTGACTGGGGGAGTGGTGGTATTTCCTCGTCTGGTTGCAGCCGACTCGCGAACAGATCAGCCGCCGGAGCCGGTTTCGAGCGGTATTGCCGAGCTCGACGCGCTGACTGGGGGTGGCCTTGATCGCGGTACCAGCACCCTTTTGATTGGTCCGGCGGGATGCGGCAAGACGAGCCTCGCGGTGCAGTGGGCGGTAACTGCTGCGCGGCGGGGAGAATCCTGCGCCTTGTTCTCTTTCGAGGAAGCTCCGAGCACCATGATGATGCGAGCCGCCGGTCTGGGTATCGATCTCCGTCCCCACGTAGCCAGCGGAAAAATCGTCATCGAACGAGTCGATCCTGCAGAGATGTCTCCAGGAGAACTTGTTGCCAAAGTTCAGCAGCACGTGGAGAACGAAACTGTTCGCCTTATAGTGCTCGATAGTTTGAACGGTTATTTGCAGTCGATGCCGGGCGAGCAATTTCTTGCGGTTCATCTCCACGAACTTCTCGCCTACCTGGGCAACCGCGGCGTGCTTACGCTAATGGTGTTGGCGCAAGCCGGGACGATTGGCTGGCCGCTGGAGAGTGCGGTCGACGTCAGCTATCTCGCGGATAATATTTTGCTTCTCCGCTATTTTGAAAATAAAGGCGAGGTTTGTCAGGCTATCTCGACAATCAAGCGGCGCAGCGGCAGCCATGAACACGTCATCCGGGAACTCAAGCTGGGACCCGATCGAATTCGAATCGGTCGGCCTCTGCACGACTTTCAGGGGGTACTGACCGGCACCCCGACATTTCTTGGTGGCGCCAAGGAGACCTAAGAAAAAGTGATGCCTACATCCCTCCACGGCGACTACCGGGTACTGGTGCTTGCGCCCTTTGGCAAGGACGCGATGCTGGTGCGCGAAGTGCTGGAGCGCTCAGGGATTCCGGTTGGAGTGGTTGGAGATGTGGCGGCGATTGCCCGCTGCGTAGCTGGCGGTGCGGGCGCTGCTATCGTTGCCGAGGAGTCGCTCGACGAGGAAAGCATCGAGCTGTTGGGGCGCAGCGTCGGCACGCAGCCTACCTGGTCAGATTTCCCAATCATCGTTCTTACCGGCGGCGGGGCGACTACGCCTTACACAGAAATGATGGTTCGCTCCCGCACGCCAATGGGGAATATCAATTTGATTGAGCGGCCGCTGAGGCCGGCTACCCTGATCAGCAGTGTGCGCACCGCGATACGCTCCCGGCTACGCCAGTATGAAATTCGCAATCACCTCGAGGAGCGGGAACAGGTGGAGGAAGAATTACGCCGCGCACATGATGAACTGGAATCTTTGATAGAAAGGCGAACCCTAGCTTTGCGGAAGCTTTCCGCAAGGCTGATGAGAGTACAGGACGAGGAACGTCGACGCATTGCACGCGAACTGCATGATGGCTTAGGCCAATGGCTGGCCGCGGCTCAGATTAATGTCGACATGGTGCTGCTCCGTGAGGGCGGGCGCTCATCTCCCATGCTGCAGGAGACGCGCAAGCTGATTGATCACGCCGTCTCCAGCATTCGAACCATGTCCTATCTATTGCATCCGCCGTTACTGGACGAGGCGGGCTTCGAAGCGGCCGCACATTGGTTCATCGATGGCTTCGCTAAGCGCACCGCGATGGCAATCAAGACGAATTTTTCTCATCCCGATGATATGCCGGTAGGACTCTCGAAAACGCCACGCATGCCCGAGGTCGTCGAGCTTGCGCTATTTCGTATGCTCCAGGAGGGACTCACCAATGCGCATCGGCACTCCGCGAGCCCCAATGTGAACGTAAAATTTCAGCGGCTCCCGGACCGCGCCATTCTTGAAATCCAGGACTTTGGACGGGGCGTGCCGCAGGCGGTTATGGATCGTTTCCAGCGCACAGGAGCGGGTTCGGGCGTAGGGCTCGCCGGGATTTGCGAAAGAGTGAAAGAGCTGGGCGGTGATTTCACAATTGACTCTACCGATCGGGGAACGACCCTCCGCTCCGTCGTGCCCCTGTGCGCCGATGCAAAACCGATTGAGGCCGGTTCGTCGCAACCCTCCGCGTCCAAAGTGCGACGCAACAGCCTTATTGCCAATGTCGATCAGGCTTCGTAAAGGCGCACCCCAGAAAGCGGGTTTCCGTGACAATCTCCTGCACTTCTACCAGTCTAGTTTTCCCCGGTCGGCACGCTACCGCCCCAAAGCGCATTGCCGCCCCATAAAGCGTTTCCACCCCACAGAGCGTTGCCGCCCCACAGTGCATTGCCGCCCCAGAGAGCGTTCCCACCCCACAATGCATTGTTGCCAGACACCGTCGGCGAAGCGGTTTCACTCGCCGTGATCGCTCCACTTCCTACCAGAAATTGTGAAGTCCCCCACACTGCTGCGTTGGACCATGTTGCCGATGTGTTCCAAACCGCAGAAGGACTGTCTTGCAAATAGACGCTGTTATTGCTGGCATTGAACGTGGCGGTCGGGGACATTGCCGTTCCCTTGGCCAAGTCCGTGTTAGCCAGCGCTGCCTCGAGATCAACATAACCTGCGCCTACCGTGAAAACATCGTACTGATCGGTGTAGGTGATTCCCGAAACTGGGTCGGTGTAGCTGCTATACGAAGGCAGAGACTTCCACGCAGTTTTCATCAGCCGCGCTTTCACCTGGTCGGGCGTAAGGCTCGGAGTCTTTTGCAAAATATCGGCTACAGCTCCGCTGACTACACCTGCCGCCATGCTGGTTCCACTCAAAGTGAAGTAGCTGGAAGATGACGCGCTGCTGCCGCCGTTGACGTAATAGCTGTATGGAACTTGATCCGTTGGATATTCGTTATATAGGGTGGAATTCGGAGCTTCCAGCGATACCAACAAATTCCCGGGAGCTACGACGTCGGGCTTCACGATCGCATCCCCTGCGGTCGGCCCTTTCGAACTGTAACTCGCAATCAGGTCGTCGGTCCGGGTCGGCGTTCCCATCGGCTTCATCGCGCCGACAGTGATTACGTAAGGATCGTTTCCCGGCGACGTAATCGTTCCGTAGCCATCGCTCGCCTGCGTGCGTCCATTATTTCCTGCAGAGACCACCACCACAATTCCGCTCTTCCACGCCGCCTCAACTGCCTGGCAAAGTGGATCGAGCTTGTAGGTTTCGTATACCTCGCGGCCCAGCGAGAGATTCATCACTCGGATGTTAAACAGCGGCTTCAGCGCGATCGCCTCGCTGATGGCGGCAATGACTTCACTATCGGTGCCTTCGCCGTTCTGGTCGAGAACGCGCAAATTCAACAGAGTGGCTCCGGGTGCAATTCCTTCGAATGTGCGCGAGTACTGAGGTCCGGTCGAACTCGCCCCGTCACCTGCGATGAGTCCGGCAACGTGCGTGCCGTGGCCATACTGATCATTCGTGTTGGAGTTCCCCGGAATAAAGCTCTGGTTCCACACCACGCGCGACCCACCTAAAAATCCGCCCTTCAAGTCGGGATGGCTGCTTACGCCGCTGTCGATCAGCGCCACTCCTACGCCTTCGCCGGTGTAACCGGATTGCCAGGCGGCGAATGCGTTGATTGCAGGTGCCGCATTGCTTAGGTTGGGCGCAAGAATACGGTCGGGGCTGATGTATATGACGTTGGCCTGATTCGAGAGGCTCACAATCCCGTTACCATCGAGCTGCGCCACCAAACCATTCACCAACGGCAATGGCGCCAGAATCGTTCCGCCAAGTTTGACGATGTCATTTACCAGGCAATCCACCAGCCCGAGCAGCCCGCTGCAGTTCACCTGCGTTCCGGGAGCATATTGAACGATGATGTTTACTTGCTGCGTTGAAGGATAGTTTTGCAGTTCAGGCGCTATCTTCGAGTTGTTGGCATAGGCCAGCGTCCCGGCGAGCAACAGCACTACCAGCGCAAATCTCTTCATTGAACCCCCAAATACGTGCAGGCCTCGCATACATCCGCGAGATACGTTGCCCCTGAGTGTGCACTCCGGACTCCAAAGAACGACCTCGCTGACCCCTATAAATCAATCACATAGACGATGCTTGAGTTGTCAGGAGTGGGACATGTTGTCTCAGGGTTTGCCCTGAGGCCAATCTGTCCCTCGCACGAAGGTAACCGGGTAACTAGGTTTTCGGATGATCTGCGCCGAACTTCCGAGCAAAATTGTAAGAACCTCCTTATGTCTTCCGCTCGCCAAAATGGCGCACGTGTGTTTATCGCCGGAATGGCGCTAGCGGCGCTAGGCTCGTTTGTTTTTGCCTCGGCGCACTGGAATTCGAGCGACGATTCAGTCAAGTTCGTTTGTTACATGGCGGCTGCTCTGCTCGCCTCTCCGCTCAAAGTAAGCCTGCCCAGTGGGACACTTTCCGTAAATTTTCTGTTCACTTTGCTGGGGATTCTGGAACTGAGCTTGCCCGAGACATTGCTGATTTGCGTGGTCAGCACACTCGGTCAGTTTTATTGGAGGCCGGCGAGGCGCCTTCATTTAATCCAGCTCGTCTTCAATCTGTCGCAGGTGACGGTTTCAGGCGCGGCCGCTTTCGGAGCTTACAGATTCGTTTCCATTCACGTTTTACATGGTCCCGGCCCTCTCGCGCTGGTCGTAGCCGCGGTTGTCCATTTTGCCGTAAATACATTGGCTACTTCCACCATCATTGGACTGACCGAAGACAAGCCATTTTCGAAGATCTGGACCGATTCCTATCTGTGGTCCTTTCCTTATTACATGGTGGGCGCCGCTGTCGCCGGACTCGTCAGCTTTCTCAATCGCCACATTGGCTGGCAATCGTCGTTGCTGGTGCTGCCTCCCGTATACCTGATGTATCGCTCTTATCGTTTGTATCTGGGCAAGCTTGAGACCGAGAAAAAACATGCGGAGCAGGTTTCGAATCTTCACCTGCGCACCATTGAAGCTCTGGCACTTGCCATCGAAGCAAAAGATCAGACCACAGGCGAACATCTGCACCGCGTGCGGATTTATGCGATGGAGCTGGCAAAGGAGCTGAGCCTGAGCGAGGAAGAAACCGAGGCTTTGCGCGCTGCCTCAGTGCTGCACGATATCGGCAAGCTGGCGGTTCCGGAACATATCATCTCGAAGCCTGGCAAGCTCACGCCGGAGGAATTCGAGAAAATGAAGATCCATCCCATCGTAGGCGCCGAGATTCTGGAACAAGTGGACTTCCCCTATCCCGTGGTGCCGATTGTGCGCGCGCATCATGAAAAATGGGACGGCAGCGGATATCCCAGCGGTTTGATTAAGGAGGAGATTCCGATCGGAGCGCGAATTCTATCCGCGGTCGATTGTCTTGACGCGCTGGCTTCCGACCGCCAATACCGCAAGGCTCTTCCGCTTGATGAAGCCATGGCAAAAGTAGCTTCCGAAGCCGGCGCGGCCTTTGATCCTAAAGTAGTCGACATCTTGAAGCAGCGCTATGTGGAGTGGGAAAAACTCGCGCGCTTGCAGCCGGCGCAGACTCCGCCCAAACTTTCCACCGACGTTAAGGTGGAACGCGGCCTGGCGCCTGACGCCGGTTTCGCTGATTCGGCCGAAGATCCTAAAACAGCTTCGCCAGCTACGGGCTCGTTTGAACGCGTTACGGCGGCCCGGCAACAGGCACAGAATCTTTTTGACGTCAGCCGCGGGAGCGGTAGAGCACTCGGTCGCGATGACACTCTTTCTCTGTTATCGATTCGGCTGAAGCGTCTTGTCCCGCACGAGTCAATGGCGGTTTATCTTCGGAAAAACGATGTGATGGTTGCCGAGTTTGTCGGTGGCGAGAACTTCCGTCTGTTTTCTTCTTTGAGGATTCCGCTGGGAAAAGGTTTGTCGGGCTGGGTCGCGCAAAATCACAAACCGATTTTGAACGGCAATCCCTCGGTAGAGCCCGGATATCTGAACGATCCCACGCAAGGCACTATGCTCCGTTCCGCCCTTGCTGTGCCCGTCGAAGGAAGCTCCGGGGTAGTGGCCGTGTTGGCGCTTTACCGTGCAGATCAGGACGCCTTCAGCAAAGAAGATCTGCAAGTTGTGGAAACCATCGTTTCCCGGCTGGGCGGCAGTTTGGAACAAAGCCTTCCTGCAAAAGCCAGCATCGCCCACGTTGGTGGTGACTAACCTGATTCGCGCCCGTCGACCCTGATTGCTTATCGAAGAATAAAGAGGGCAGTCGGTTGGTTACTAACGTCACCTTGGTTGCCGCTCGGCAATAAGATAGGCTGGGCGGCGATCCGTATTCTGATGACGATTCTTGAGAAGATGCCAACCGTGGTGACCGTGGCTGTTCTGGTCGGCATCTTTGCCGGACTTAAACGGCACGGCCGCTCCGCGCGCCTGCAACTTTGGCTGGTTGCGTGGTTCCTCATTTTCATTCATTTCGTCGCTCAGATGATTGAACCGCCCACGGGAGCCGTAAGCCCGTTACTTCTGGCGGTGGATTTGGCCTCGCTGCTAGCCTCCGCGGTAATCTTTGTAGTCTCAGTTTCCTCGGTAGTGGAAGAGCGAGCCAGAAGAAATCTGCTGCTTCTGTTAACGGGCATACCGGCGGTTACCTACGGTGTTCTGGATTGCTACGACTTACATGCGCGCTGGCCTTTTGTGGTGTGCCTGCTAGCTTGCTTTGGCAGTGGGGCTTTCTTCTTTTTTCGGATTCATAAGAAGCCTTCTCTCTATCTCGTCGCGACCGCAGCCGTGACCGGAGTTGCTTTTCTTTGGGCAACGCGGGCCGCCTGGCGTGGTTCCTTCGACGAAGGCTTAACCGTACTGCTGGGCCTTGGATTTGCGTTGCCCGGCGTCTTTGTCTGCCGCAATTACTGGCGGGTTTCGCCGGGCACACTGACCGTGGTTTTCGGGTTCCTCTCCTGGGGTGCGGTTTTTCCCGTCGGAATGCTGATTGACCGCTTCGCCCCGGGAGTGAATGTCCCTCCAGAGTTGTGGAATGTTCCCAAGATGTTCGTTGCCTTCGGAATGATTCTGGCGATGGTCGAGGACAAATCGGAGTCGATCGAAGCGATGCAGCGGAAGGAGCGCGCGCTCAATCGACAACTGGAGCGTTTCTCCACCATCACCTCGCAACTTCTGAGCGGAGCTGACGTGGATCTGCTCTGCACTGAAGTCGCACTCGCGATCACCGAAGTAAGCAACTTTCAAGTGGCTGCCATTCATTTGGACAATGCCGGACACAGTCTGCGATTGGCCGGTGCGAGCGGGCTCTCTTCTAAAGCTTTGACGGAATTGGAAAACAAAGCAAGGCACTGGAAGACCGAAGACATCAAGGATTTTTGCAGCCGAGGTCGACGCATTGGCGACAACTCGTTCTTGCTTTCCGCAGATCTTGCTGCGAAATATGGACCGGTTAAGAGCCAGCTAAACTATGAACCGAATCCTCACTGGAACAGCGGCGATGAATTGCTTATACCCCTCCGGTCGGTGCACGGCGGTTACCTGGGATGTATCGCGCTGGATGACCCGCGAGATCCGGAAGAGGTGAATGCTTACCAATTGTCTCGCATCGAGCTACTGGCCGCCGACCTGGCGGTCGCGGTGGAACTGAAGTCACTGCAACGCCAACTGGTGCGCTCGGAAAAGCTCGCGGCCTTGGGGCAACTCGTCGCGGGAGTGGCGCATGAACTCAACAACCCGTTGACTGCGGTGATGGGTTACGGCGAGCTCCTGGCAGACGACATAACATCCGCGCCCGTCCGCAGCCGGTTGGACAAGCTGGTGGCCGAGGGCCGGCGCATGAAGAAAATCGTTGAAAACCTCTTGCGTTTTTCGCGGCAGAGCGCCTCGGATCGGCAGTCCATAGACTTGCGCCCGATTGTCCAGGATGTGCTGGCACTGCGCGAGTATCACGTACGAACCCGGGACGTCGAAATTAAAGTAGACATTCAACCGAATTTTCCACTCGTGGTGGCCGACGAAGATCAATGCAAGCAGGTATTGCTCAATCTGATCAACAACGCGATCGATGCAGTAGAAGACGGGAAAACTCCAAAGCGGATCGGCATTCGTATTTTCCAGCGCGGAGGTCGGGCCGTGATCATCGTTGAGGACACAGGTCCCGGGTTCTCCGATCTGAATCGCGCTTTCGATCCCTTCTACACGACGAAACCAGTGGGAAGAGGTACAGGACTGGGTCTCAGCATTTGCCACGGAATTGTTAAGGAACACGGCGGCGAGATCAGACTGGAAAACTTGCAGCCGCGCGGGGCTGCCGTGACCATTGAACTACCGATGGGCGAAGGAACGTTTCCGAACGTCGATGTCGAAGCCCTCCCTTGGGGCGCAAGCCGGGGAAACAATAGCGCCGTATCAGGAAGTACTCCGCGTTAGGAATTGCGGGAATCTTTGAGTGCGGGATGCTGCGGTCGATTCTCTTCTGTATAAACCGCGATGCGTCTGGATTTCCGGTAGACATTCGCCACCGCCAACGTCCAAAGTGGAACTAAATCCACCCCTGGCACGAGCTTGCCCAGAAACGAGGGCAGAAATTCCCAATGCCAGCCCAGAAGATGCACCATTAAAGCTCCCACTCCGAAGTCGATAATGTCATCTGCTGGTGAGGCCGCGCCCTCGACAAAGAACGGAAAGATGATGATTTGCACAGCATCCGCGACCACCGCCAGCATCATGGCGGCCTTAAAGCGGGAACCAGGAGAGACGGTAATGGTGCCTTCAATCACTGCCAGATCATTTCCTTCGACGTCCCTATTTTAAACCCAAAGGCGACGAGCGTGCGTTTCGGGGAGACGGCCAACGAACGAAAGCGCCCCAGACTTTTTTCAAGTCGTAGGACGCTTTCGTTGAACAGCCCTCCCCCGAGTGCTGCTCAAGTCGAACTTAGACTCCGACTCGGGGATTGTGAATGGCTCATGCGTGCTACATAGCCCCACTGTCGGGCTAAGTCATTCGGAGTAGCCGTCGTCGTTGCCTTCGTCATCGTCCTCTTCGTCAGCGCCATTCTCTTCGTCTTCGTCATCTTCATCTTCATCTGGCTCATCTCGAAGAATGAGGTTGGCCTCCGCCGAGAAATAATACCGGTCCGAGTTTGGCTGTGCTTTGCGCATTCCAAATGTTACGCTCCGCCGAGGAACGGCGCGCAAGCTACTGCAATGGCGCGGATACGTGTTCGTGGACAATCAGCCACTTGCCGTCCTGACGCTCCCAAACCACGGTCCAGCGGAAATTGCCCATCTCGACCTTGCCGGCGTTTGTGGTCATCTCTTCTTTTATTGTCGCGGTACCCCACACCAGGTCGCCGTGAGGATGAATCGCGGCATCGCCGTTCACCGTGAACTTCGCGCTTTTATAACCCGCCAGTTCGCCTTTCACGCCTTTCTCGTAGTCGTCCCAGCTGTCGTACTTCAGTGGAGCAATATCGAAGAAGGTATGTGGGCCGCTAGCGTAGAACTTGGCCACGTTGTCAGGATTGAGTGTCGACCACCCGTCCCAAATTTTCTGCATATAGGCTTTATCGGGAGTTGAGCCGGCTGGAGTTTTTTTTGCGGAGGACTTTGGAGACGCCGCGTGACGCTGGATAGCGTAATGACGAACAGGGAAAGTATCACGCTGTAAACGCGTTTCATGGTTGTGTTCCTCGTGGATTTTCCATGCGGTCTTGATTCGAAGGTCGCGGAATTCTCGCACATGGTCAACGATCTGCAAAGCTTGCATTGACCGATTTCCACAGCGCACGCTAAAATAGCTGAGTTTGCCTGTACATGCCGACCCGTTCTGGGGACGCCTACCTTGGCTGCTTGAAACGCCGGGGCGGAAACACAGCAAGCATAGAAAGTTCAGTGGGCGCCAGGGTTGCACGCGTGTGCGCGTGAGTCGCGCCTGAGGAACGGACTTTCACGACATCTTGATGGAGGCAGACGTATGTACGCGGTTATCCGCGCCGGTGGAAAGCAGTACCGGGTGGCGCCCGGGGACGTGATTCGAGTGGAAAAGCTGGCCGCGGGAACCGATGGCCACGTGAATTTTCCTGACGTTTTGGCAGTATCGGCCGGCGACGGACAAATCGGCAAGCCTGAATCGGAAGCCCGGGTTGTCGGCGAAGTGGTAGAAGAAGGCCGGGGCGCGAAAATTCTGGTTTTTCACTACAAGCGCAAGAAGCAGTATAAAAAGCTGCGCGGGCATCGTCAGTCTTATACCGCGGTGCGCATCACTGAGATTGCCTTTGGCGGGCAGAGCTTTAAGGCTCCGGAAGTGGCAAAGAAGCAGCCGAAAGTGAAAAAAGCCGCCGCAGTGGATGAGCACGAGTCTGATGCAGAAGTGAAAAGCATCAAAAGTCACGCAACCAAGCGGCACGCAAAGAAAAAGTCTGCGCCCAAGAAAGCGGCGAAGAAATCCTCGGCCAAAAAAAAGAAGTAAGAGCAGTTGAAAATCGAAGACTGAGAGTTGAGAGTTGATCCATGGCACATAAAAAGGGACAGGGAACATCACGAAACGGCCGCGACTCCAACGCGCAGCGGCTAGGATTTAAAGCATTCGGCGGGCAGATTGTGCCGGGTGGAACGATCATTGTGCGGCAGCGCGGAACCCGCGTGAAACCAGGGCTCAACGTGGGACGCGGCAAAGACGATACGCTCTTTGCAAAGATCACCGGCCGCATCAAGTTCTTGAACAAAGGTTCGATGGGCAAGTTTGTAATGGTCGAGCCGATGGAAGTACTGGAGTAGTTCGGCGTCCATCTGCTGAATCGGCATTGTGCTTTAGCGGCCGTGCGACGCGGTTTGAGCCTCGCCTTCGGGACGGGGCTTTTTGTTTTTGCAGCTGTCTTCTGATTGCCACTAGCCATGTTTATTGATGAAGCCAAAATTCGAGTGAAGGCGGGAGACGGCGGCAATGGCTGCATGGCCTTTCGCCGCGAAAAATATGTTCCGCGCGGCGGTCCTTCCGGCGGAGATGGCGGTAAGGGCGGAGATGTGATCATGGAGTCCAGCGAGCGCCATAATACGCTGGTTCACTTCCGCTTTAATCCCGAATATAAGGCCGAGCGCGGACGCCACGGCGAGGGTTCGAACAAGAGCGGTCGTGAAGGAGAAGACATTCTTCTCAAAGTTCCGGTCGGAACCATTGTGTACGACGAGGAAACCGGAGAGAAAGTATTTGATTTTTCTGGTCCCGATCAGCGCATGGTGATTGCCCGTGGCGGGCGTGGCGGGCGCGGCAATGCGCGTTTCGCAACTTCGGTGCATCAGGCGCCGCGCGAACATGAACCGGGACGGCCCGGAGAAGAACACAATTACCGGCTGGAACTGAAGCTGCTCGCGGATGTTGGGCTGGTTGGCTATCCGAACGTCGGCAAATCGACTCTGATCTCTCGCATCTCCGCCGCCCGGCCGAAAATTGCGGATTATCCTTTTACTACCCTGGAGCCTCAACTCGGCGTGGTTGCCGTGGGCGATTTGAATAATGAAGTCAGTTTTGTCGTCGCCGACATTCCGGGTTTAATCGAGGGTGCGCACGAAGGCTCTGGGCTGGGCATTCAGTTCCTGCGCCACATCGAACGTACGCGATTGCTGGTTCATCTGGTGGATGTGTCGGATGCCAGCGGACGTCCGGATGTGGTTAAAGATGTGGAAGTGATCCTCGGAGAACTGGCCAGCTTTGGGGCGAATCTGGAAGACAAGCCGATGATCATGGTTGCGTCCAAGATCGATGTTGTGAACAAAGAGAAACTTGCGGCGCTGAAACGCTATTGCAAGAAACACAAGCTGAAGCTTTATGAAATTTCAGCGGTTACCGGCAAAGGGATCGAGGAACTCAAGTTCGCCATTGCCAAAGAAGTCGATGCTCTGCGCCAGCAGGCATCGCAACCGGCCGAGGCTGAAGCCAGCCACGGCGGCGCATAAGAGCTTTACGCCCGCGGCAGCTGCGACCCGTGCTGAAAGTGGTATTGCAGAATCTTCGCCGCCAGGGCGGGCGACATCTCTTCTCCCAGGTGCTCGATGGTGCGCACGATTTCTCCGCGACAGATTACTTCCGTAGGCGAAAGCCCCGCAATTTCGGAGGGCAATACCAGATTGATTTCAAGTTGAATATTAGGCTGCAACGCGTCTTCTGCTCGAAAGAGAAGGCCGGAGCGGCTGATATCTCTGGTTTCGCCGTCGTGCCATTTATCTTCATCCAGCCGTCGATATTTCAGTGGGAGGTGCAGTTGAAAGCGGGGCGCGCGCGAAAGTGGCAGTTCCGGCCCGCGCGCGGCGGCGGCGTAAGCACTTCGAACCGGCTGTTCCGCAGCTTGCGGGAATGGAGTGGAATCCAGCACTTCGCGAACTTTGCTTTTCAGATCGCGGAGGGTGAAAGGCTTTTGCAGCAGGCGCACACCGGCGTCCAGCGTGCCATTGTGGCCGATCACGTTTTCGGTGTAGCCAGACATGTAAAGCACTTTCGTCTGAGGACGAATTTCGGAAATCCGCTGCGCCAGTTCGCGACCGTTCATGCCGGGCATGATGACGTCGGTTAAAAGCAAATGGATCACGCCCTCGTGGGCTACGGCAATCTGCATCGCGACCGCTCCATCCGCCGCTTCAATTACTTTGTAGCCTTGCTTCTCCAGGAACTGGCGAGCTAGATAGCGCAGGTTGGCTTCGTCCTCGGCCAGAAGGATGGTTTCGGTGCCGGGCTCGGTGAAAGCTGACTCGTTCGAGGCGACGACTTGTGCAGGCTCCGCTCTTTCGGCGATGCGCGGCAGATAAATCTTGAAGCTGGTTCCTTTGCCGGGTTCGCTGTTCACCCATATATAGCCGCCGCTCTGTTTCACAATCCCGTAAACCGTGGAGAGTCCCAGCCCTGTTCCCTTTGGACCTTTGGTGGTGAAGAAAGGTTCAAAGATATGCGATTGAGTTTCCGAATCCATTCCGAGGCCCGTGTCGCTGATGGCAAGCATCACGTAATCTCCGGGCCGCAGCGGAGCATGAAAGCGGGCGTACTCTTCATCGAGAGATACGTTTGAGGTTTCGATGGTCAGCTTGCCGCCAGACGGCATGGCATCGCGCGCATTCACGGCAAGATTCATGATGACCTGGTCGATCTGGCCGGCGTCGGCTCGCACGGCACCCAGTGAGGGGGCGGGGACCATGACGAGGTCGATATCCTCGCCGATAACGCGCGTGAGCATCTTAAGGTTTTCGGTGACAACGCCATTGAGATCAAGAATCTTCGGCGCCAGCATCTGCTTGCGGCTGAACGCAAGCAGCTGACGAGTGAGCGAGGAGGCGCGCTGGGAAGCACCGGCAATTTCCTGCGCTGGACCGCGCAGCGCCGGGTCCGGGCCCAGACGATCCAGCAAAAATTCCGAGTAACCGGAAATCACCATCAGAAGATTGTTGAAGTCGTGGGCGATGCCGCCCGCAAGTCGGCCGATAGCCTCCATTTTCTGCGACTGCTGCAACTGCTGTTCTAGAGCGCGCCGTTCAGTCACATCTTCGGCGAATAACTCGAATGCGGTTTTCCTTTCGTCATTGCAAACGGCTCGTCCGGAGACCCGAACCAGGATCGTGATGCCGTCCTTCCGCTTCCATTCCGCGATAAGACCATTGAAGGGCGCTGCGGAGCGCAGATAGTCCGCCAGTTCGAACCAGCGATGAGTATCAGAATAAAGTCCGCCCAGATGTTTGCCGACGAGTTCCGAAGTTGCGGCGTATCCCAACATGGTGAGTAGCGCGGGGTTCGCGTCGAGCAGTTGGCCCGCCGAATCGCAACGGCAAATGCCATAGGGAGCGTTGGTTACCAGGGAACGGAAATTCATCTCGGAACGTCGCAAGCTTTCCTGTGCCGCTCGCAACGCGGCATTCAGCCAGCAGATGAGGGCCGCCAGCACAACGAACAGAGACAGCCGAATCATGGTCGAACGAAACTGCGCCGGCGTCTGTTCGGAAGAAAAAGAGAAGTAAGCGCTCACGGTCAGCGCAAATGAGGTGGCCACGAGGCCCGGCTTCCAACCGCCATACCATGCACTTACCATCACGGCGACGGCGAATACGGCCAGACGGCTTTCCGTAATGTTGGGAAGAAGCAATGCTGGAATCAACGCCAGAGTGGTACTGAGAACGGCGACGCCGTAGCGCAAAATTGGCGCACGGGCAGGCTGAATGCTGAGTAGGGGGAGGGATACCCGCATAGTGTCGCAATGCTAGTGTTGGTTTCTTAGATGCGCGAGATTACAGGAGTTCATCTTGAATTTTCGCGAACCTGTTTCCTAAATAGGTATCTGGCCATTCCAACCCGTGGACGATCGGTCAATGGAAGTTCGTACTTACGGCCAACCCGGCTGAGGAGAAAGTTGCGCTTGCCAAGCGAGCCTGGAAACGATGACACTAGCCGCGCATGAACATTGGACTATTTGGCGGCACTTTCGATCCCATCCATCGTGGACACCTGGCACTGGCGCGAGCGGCGAGTGAGCGCTACAAACTCGGGCGCGTCCTGTTCGTGCCTGCCGGTATTCCACCACACAAGCAGAGCCAGCCGTTATCTGCTTTCTCGCACCGCTACGCCATGACTGTACTCGCTACCGCGCAAGAAAAAGACTTCCTCCCTTCACTGCTCGAAGCGCCAAGCGAGGTTGATTCCGGCGAAAAGCGTAACAAGGAAAAAACTAATAAGAAGGATAACGACCGGGCAGCAAAGCCGAACTACACAATCGATACCGTCAGGCGACTGAAAAAAGAATTCAAGAAAGTGGATCGCCTGTTCCTGTTGATCGGCATCGATGCTTTTCTGGATATCGCCAAGTGGCACGAATGTGAGGCTCTGTTCCACGAATGCGAGTTCGTAGTCGCCAGCCGGCCGGGATATTCGCTGGCGGATGTGGCCAACGCTCTGCCCGGCAGCCTTCGCCCGCGCGCAGAGGCGACCCGGCCATTTCAAAAACAAGCTGCCCATGGCGACCTGATGCTGAACGGGGTTGCCGTCCATCTTCTTGATCAGGTCTATCAGCCTATCTCCTCGACTACAATTCGCCAGGCTGCCGCCGCGGGAAAGCCACTCGGCCGCTTCTTGGAGCCGGCGGTTGCGGACTACATCAAGAAAATAGGACTCTACAAAGCGCACTTTCCACAGCCATGACTCAACGTTCTGTCCGCTTCCCGTTTACAATGATCACGACGACGAACTACTCTGCATGAAAAAAAATGAGCTGAAGAACCAGGTAGCGGCGGCCATCCAGGCCTGCCTAGACAAGAAAGCGGAAGAACTTTCCATACTGGAAATGGAGAAGGGGTCGGCTTTTACCGACTATTTCGTGCTCTGCAGCGGGACCAATCCGCGGCAAGTGCAAGCTATCGCGGATGAAGTGGAGCTGCGCCTGAAAGCCGCAGGGCTCCAGCCTGCGCACGTGGAAGGATACAAGCAAGCGGAGTGGATACTTGTAGACTATGTAGACTTCATCGTCCACATTTTTTCCGAGAAGGCGCGCAAGTTCTACGATCTTGAGCGGCTGTGGAAAACGGCAAAGCGGCTGGAGCCCTCGGAACTAAAGTCCAAGCCTCGGTCGAAGGCGGTTTCTAAGGTCAAGAGCACGCCGCATCGTACAGCCTCAGCCGCTCGGCGACGAAAAAAGGCGTGAGCGTACGTTCTTGAATGAAGTCGTTTTCATCGTGTTCCACGAGGTATGAACACTTTTTCCAATCCGGAGCCCCCCAAAGTTGAATCTGGTTGGGGAAGTCAATACCGGCTCATCGCCTCCGACAAATGGAAAGCGAAGTCGGCAGTGATGGGCAAAGCAGTGACCGAAGCGCTGGTGGAATATGCTCAGCCGAAGCCGGGCATGCGAGTTCTGGACCTGGCCAGCGGTACCGGTGAGCCCGCCATCAGTCTAGCCATGCGCGTTGGACCGGAAGGGCGAGTCACGGCTCTGGATTTGAGTGCCGATCTGCTCGATATTGCGAAAGGGCGGGCGCAAGAGCGTGGTCTCGAAAACTTCTCCACCCAGCAGGCTGACGCTCAGACTCTGCCTTTTTCGGACAACACCTTTGATCTGGCCACTTGCCGCTTCGGAATCATGTTTTTTGCGGATGTAATTCGGGCTTTGCACGAATTGCATCGGGTTCTGATTTCCGAAGCGCGGGCGTGTTTTCTGGCTTGGGGACCGTTCGACCAACCTTACTGGCAGAGCACGATGGGTGTGGTACACCGTCATGTGGGTGGACCGCTGTTGTTGCCAGGCGGTCCCGATCCATTTCGCTTTTCCCCGCCGGGAAGTCTTTCGGCTGTTCTGCGCAGCGCCGGTTTTCGGGAGGTGGAAGAAGAAACAAAAGCTCTGCCCTGGACCTGGCCGGGAACGCCGCAAGAGGTTTGGGAGCAGGCGCAGGCAGTAGCTGTGCCCTTTCGCCCGATGCTCGATCGAGTCCCTGAGAACATGCGGAAACAGATCGATGAGGAGGTTCTGCGGGAGATCGGACGCTACGTCCACGGCGAGAATATCAACTTTGGTGTGTCGGTGGTGTTGGCATCCGGAAGTAAGTGAAATCCATTGAGCTGCCGTGAAGATCAAGATTGCGTGGGTGGGCAAAACAAAAGAAGCAGCGATCCAAGCGTTGACAGATGAATATCTGAAACGGATTTCGCGTTATGTGCCCGTGGAGGGCATGCCGTTGCGCGATGAGCAAGCGCTGATAGCATTGTGCGGCGGATTGCCGGCCAAAGCTGGCAAACGAAACAATACTAAGTCAACGCTGGTGCTGATGGAATCGCGCGGGAAGCAGTTTTCGTCTGAGGAGTTCGCAGGTTTTCTCGGCGACTATCAGGATCGTAATCCTCTGCCCCTGGTGTTCGCAGTGGGTCCGGCTGATGGATTCAGCGAGGCAGCGCGCGCCAAGGCGCAGCATACGATTTCACTGGGAAAGGTAACCCTGGCGCACGAACTGGCTCGCGTAGTTTTGTTGGAGCAGATCTACCGGGCTTTCACGATTTTGAAGGGACATCCTTATCATTCCGGACATTAAAGCGGCACGGCGTGCACCTTCGTGATTTGCTCTCAGGCATATGGAATCCTACAGTTTGAGAAACGCCGGTACGATCAATCTGACAGTAAGTCAATCCGAGAGTTAGTCTGGGAGCAGATGAATGAAAGATGTGATGGAGCTGTTAAGAGCGAAAGAACAGGAATTATCCAAGGTGAGACGACAAGTAGACGCTCTGCGGATTGCATTGCCATTGTTGAGCGGAGAAGACGATGCACCTCTGTCTAAGGCAACAGGAATGCCGAATCAGTCGTCACGCGATCTGAGCTGATCGGTGCTCCGCAGGGCCCATTGCGACATGCCCTGCGCTTGACCGAAGGCGCGACAAAACATACAGAGCCCTTACTGCGTGACCGTAGCCTGATAACTCACGATCTGCCACTGACCGTTGCGGCGAACCCACACTCGCGTGTAACGATAAGGACCGCTGAAATCTTCGCCGAGCTGGTGGCCCTTCACGTCGGCGCGCGCGGTGACCACGGCTGTGTCCCCATACACCCGCACAACCATGTCAGTAATATTCATTGCCTCATAGCGGAGCTGGCCGCTGCGGCGAGCGGAAATACTCTCCTGTTTGGTTGTGACCTGGCCGAGAGGCGTAATGGCAACGTAATCGTCGGCGAGGGTTCGCAGGGAAAATTCGGAGTCACGGCGCAGGCTGGCTTCTTTGGACTGCCGCTCCATATCGACGATCTGGCGAATGATTTCCTGGTCGGGCGAATCGAAACCGGGTCGGGGATGAACGGCTACGTGCTGAGCGGAAAATGCAGGTACCGTAATCAGGCAAAACAATAACACTGCATAACTGTTGATCACGACAAAGACCTCCGCAATCTGCTGAGGGACAGAGATCGACTTACATCGGGATACGCGCCATTGGATGCGGGAGTTCTGTGGAAAATCAATTGCGTCCTGAAAAATGTCGCTACCTTTGAGAACTCTGTGGCTCGCCGGCAACCGGTCTGCGCTTCTAGTAGAATCAAACCTCCAGCCATGACGGACGTGCGCCGAGGTCTTATCATCGTAAATACGGGTCCGGGCAAGGGCAAGACAACAGCAGCCATGGGAACAGCCTTGCGCGCGGTGGGCCAGGGCATGCGTGTGCTGATGCTGCAATTCCTGAAGGGTTCCTGGCACTACGGGGAATTGGACGCCGTGCAGGTTTTTGGGGACAAGTTCGTGATGAAGCAGATGGGGCGTGGCTTCGTGAAGGTAGGCACTGAAAAGCCGGATCCGGAAGATGTGAAGATGGTCGAGGATGCCTGGAGCGAGGGGGAGAAGGCAATCCAATCCGGACAGTGGGATCTAGTAATCCTGGATGAGATCAACTACGCGATCAGTTATGGCATGCTGGACGCAGCGAAGGTAGTAGAGGCGTTGAAGTCGAAGCCGGAAATGGTGCATGTCATCTTGACGGGAAGGAACGCACACCCCACAATTGTCGAGGCCGCCGACACTGTAACGGAGATGCGCCAGGTAAAGCATGCTTACGAGAAGGGCGTGATGGCACAGAGAGGGATTGAGTATTAAGAAATTTCCGATTTCCAATTTTCAATTGCCGATTTTGATTCCCGGGTGGCGAATTTTAATCGGCAATTGACAATCGAAAATCGGCATTTGGCCTATGGCTTGGTTTAAACGAGAATCCGGCGAGCTCGATACTTCGGGCAAGAAGACCGTCCGCACCGAAGGCCTGTGGGTAAAGTGTGAGGGTTGCCGGCAGATCATCTGGAAAAAGGATCTGGAAGAGAATCTGAATGTTTGTCCGAAGTGCGAAAAGCATTTTCGCATCGATGCCCGGACTAGGCTGGCATTGCTGCTGGATGGCAATCAGTATGAGACGTTGGACGGAAACCTGTCCTCGACCGATCCGCTGAAATTTGTGGATTTGAAACCCTACTCGTCCAGGCTTCGGCAGGCGCAGCACGATACTGGATTAAAAGATGCAGTGATCAACGCCCAGGGGAAATTGCTGGGACGGCCCGTGGTAGCCAGCGTAATGGAGTACGCATTCATCGGCGGCAGCATGGGCGCAGTGGTCGGCGAGATGATTACTCGGGCGGTCGAACGCGCGTTGGGTTCGAAAACGCCCCTGATTATCGTTTCCGCTTCTGGCGGCGCAAGAATGATGGAAGGTGTGGTCAGCCTGATGCAACTGGCGAAAATTTCGGCGGCTTTGGCTCGGTTGGATAAGGCGAAAGTTCCCTATATTTCGCTGCTCACCGATCCCACTACGGGTGGAGTGACGGCATCGTTTGCCATGCTTGGAGATCTGAATATCGCTGAACCCGGGGCGCTGATCGGATTCGCAGGACCGCGAGTGATCGAGCAAACGATTCGGCAGAAACTTCCCGCCGGATTCCAGCGCAGCGAGTTTCTTCTGGAACATGGCATGCTGGACGCGGTGGTGGCTCGCAAGGAACTCAAACCTTACATTGCGCGGGCCCTGGATTTTATGGTTGGAAGCAGTTAGCTCATAGCTACACCACAATTCCGTTAAACTGCCTCGGCCGAATGACCAACCCAACTGATCATCCTGAATCCTCAAATCCGTTTGCTATTCTGACTCATAAGAAAAAGCCCAGAGCTAAGCGATAACAACTAGAAACCAAAACCTTGACTACCTCGTATCAAACCGCCGTATCCCGCATGTTTGCGCTGGGGCATGAGCTGGCAAACACGCCCTCCAACAAATTCGACCTGGCGCATATGCGGGTCCTGTTGGAAGCGCTGAATCATCCGGAGCGCCGTTTCCCGAGTGTCCTCATCGCAGGCACGAACGGCAAAGGTTCGACGGCGGCGACCCTCGCCTCCATTTTGCGAACATCGGGATTGAAGACCGGCTTGTACACGTCGCCGCATCTGATGCGAATCAACGAGCGCATCCGGATCAATGGCGAGCAGATCAGCGACGACGATTTTGCCGAGCTACATGGAACGATTGCTGGAGCGGCAGAAAAGCTGGTCGAAAAAACCGAACTGCCGTGGCATCCGAGTTTTTTCGAAATGATGACGGCAATTGCTTTTGAATATTTTGCGCGAGAGCGAGTGGATCTCGCGGTGCTGGAAGTCGGCATGGGTGGAAGGCTCGATGCCACGAATGTGGTTGAGCCGCGGGTCAGCGTGATCACTGACATTTCGCTGGATCATCAGAAGTTTCTGGGGAACACTGTGGGGGAGATTGCGCGCGAGAAAGTCGGGATTATTCGTCCTGGCGGCGTGGTCGTAACTCTGCCGCAGCAGCCCGAAGCCAATGACGTGATCGGCAACACGATCCTGGAACTCGGAGCGCGGGCTGTAAACGCGGTGCCGTACGTGCCGCCGGTTTCCCCCGGAAGCAGCCAGTACCTGGCGCCGAGTACCGAGCAAGGCAATAGCCGGTTTGTATATCGCTACCCGCTTCAGGTGATGGGTGAACAAATTCTGGTGGAGACGCCCTTGGTGGGGCGGCATCAGTTGCGCAATATTGCGCTAGCGATTGCGGCGGCGGTTGAATTACATCAGCAAGGATTCAGCGCCGTTACGCCAAATAGTATCGAGCGTGGCATACGCGAGACGCACTGGCCGGGGCGGTTTCAGGTGATTACTCCGAGACCCGGATGGCCTGAGATGGTCATTGATGTGGCCCACAATCCGGCGGGCGCATGGGCCCTGCGCTCGGCCCTTTCAGAGCGTTACGAAGACCGCCGGCTGATTTTTGTTTTCGGAGCGATGCGGGATAAGGCAATCTCGGAGATGGCGGAGATTCTATTTCCGCTGGCCGATCGAGTCATTGTGACCAGGCCGCAGAATCCGCGGGCAGCGTCGCCCGAGGAGATTCAGGAAGCGGCGGCCCGCACCGGCGCCGAAATCGAGAAGGTGGAGGATGTGCAGCGAGCCGTGGAGCGAGCCCGAGAGATCAGCGATGCGGAAACGATTGTTGTGATCACCGGATCGATTTATCTGGTCAGCGAAGTGATGAGCCAGATTACACCGCATGTCTGAACAAGCGCTGGCCAGCAGTTTCCCCTAAAATAGAATTGTGCAGGAAGTGAATTCATCGGTGGAAGTGCAGCCAGGCGCGGAGGCCGCAACGGCGATAACGCCGCGCGGAAGTCCGCACGCGATTCCAGGGAAGACCTACGGCTGGGCAAGCCGGCTGAGATCCTATTTCATACTTGATCCGCTGATCTGGTTTTACACGCTTATTCTGGGTTTGCTTGCCCTGCCCGGCGGGCTGTTCGACCGCAGCGGACGCCGCTTGCATTGGTTTTCACGAACCTGGTCGTGGCTGATCATGAAAACGATCTTGTCGCCAGTGAAGGTCACTGGCCTGGATAAGATCGATAAGTCGAAGCCTCATGTTTACGCTGTGAATCACGCTTCGGCGATGGACATCCCCGTTCTCTACGTCTACCTTCCTTTTCAGTTTCGAATCGTCTTCAAGAAAGAATTGCTGGCGTATCCGGTTGTGGGTTGGCAACTGAAGCGGTCGGGACAGGTCTGCATCGATCAGCAGAAGCCGACGAATTCGATTGCGGCAATCCGTTCGGCGGTGAAAAGTCTGAAAGCCGGGATGCCGCTGGTGATTTATCCCGAGGGAGGGCGCACTCCCGATGGCGAGATTAAACCGTTTCTTCCGGGAGCTTTTTTTCTGGCGATCAAGGCGCAGGTCGATATTGTTCCCGTGGCCCTGGTCGGCACCTACGAACTGCTGCCGATGGATACTTACCACATCAAGTGCCGGCCTCTGGAGATGCGCGTGGGCGAGCCGATTCCAACCACCGGGCTGACGATGCGCGATTTGGAGAGCGTTTCAGACAAGGTGAAGAAGGCGATCGAGGAGCTCTACTACGGGCCAGCTTCGCCGTCCGTGTAAATTTGCGCTTAGTTCTTCGTTCGTGCCGAAATCCAGATTAAAAAATTTACTTCTCACAAAGTCGGAAGATCGGGCATCCGGCCGGTCTACGAATTCACCAGCCAATCCTTTTTAAGCCCGTCACCTGATCGAAGTGGCGATCACGACTCAAAAGCGGGAGCGCGTGCTGGCGGCAGAGGGCTGCGATCCAGAGGTCGTTGGTGGGAATTGGCTTACCTTTGTGTTTTAGATCGAGAGTGATCTCGGCGTAATGGTGCGTGGTGGGCTCGTTAATGTCGAGCACGGCGCAGTCGCGAAGGAGTCCGGCCAGCCAGTTTTCGTAGGCGGCGCAGTGGCGCGATTGGGCGATTGCGTAGCGATACTCGCCGAGGACGATTACGGGAATCGCCATCTGGTCGGCGCGGGTGAGGATGGCGATGACGGCGGGGTCGTCATCGGCTGCGGCGGACAAGGCGTTGGTATCGACAATCATTAGTTTGCCAGACTTGGATCAGCGCCAGAGTTCGCGATCGACCTGTTCGAAGGCCTCTGCCACGCGCTCCTCGATGTGCTTACGCTCTTTGCGAAGGTGCTTGAGCTTGCCCAGATGTTTCGTCCAGGGTTTTTCCTGAGGTGTGATTCTCAGCTTCTCCTGGACAGCCTCGGTCACGAACTGGCGCAGGGGAATGCCGCGCTCGGCAGCCACCGACTTCGCCCGGCGGAAGAGAAAATCCGGAATCTCAAGGGTCGTCTTCACTGACCCATATTACCATATTTATGGGAGACGTTTTCTCTCAAGAGGGCCGGAAGTCCAGATAGGTTTGCTTTTTTGCGCCATTTGCTTTTCACCCTTCCAAAACCGCGAAGGGTGGGCGTCCGCCAATGAGTGTAATTGGCGATATTCGCCAACCACGGCACCTCCGGACTTCAATGGTTGTCAGATTTTCGTACAAAATCGTAGCTTGACGACTAGAAGCTGCTGCCAGCTCGACTCGCGAGTTTACAATCAGCCAATTCTAAGATTCTGCTGATGTCATCAGTTTTCACAACGACGGCCGATTCCGATGACGAACGATCCTCCGACAAGACATTCACAAACTGAAACCTCCGAACCTGTCGCAGAGAATCAATACGTGGATCGCCAGACACGCACCGCCCAGACAAACGCTCATCGAAACCTGTATTTGGCAATGAATCCGGCATCTTGCCCGCATTGGCAACTGTTGCGACAGCATTCATACAGCACCGATAAGCACGAGGAAAGTATGCGAGTCGAATATTTGAGGCCGTCAGCCAAGGACGACCGCCCAGAATGGCGATGCAACACCAGAGATTCGGATACGATCTGCAGATGACTCTGGCAGGTAGATCAGCATGTTTGCCCCAGATTCGGGTCAGTGCGCAGGTGGACAGTTCATGCTTGAGGAGTACGCGCGTCAGCCATTTTAACTATGTACCCGATTCATGCAGGTTCATGCCTGCACTGTAACACCAGACTGAGGCTGAACGCAGTTGATCTGCTCATAACAGGCGATTGCACGTTTTGAGCGAGGTCAATGTCCCATTTCCGCGAAATTCACCGTAACTTTTCCTCTGGGCCTCCGTTATCCCTGTGTAACACTACTCCGCGCGGAGAAATCGTTGAAGGCTCTTAAGAAAGAAGCGGACGAGCGGCTTCTGGTCGAGGCGGCGCAGAAGGATCCTGCGCGCTTTGCGGAGCTTTACGAGAATCATTTCGAGCGGGTGTATGCGTATGTGGTCCGGCGAGTGGGAGATCGCGCGGAAACTGAGGATTTAACCTCCGAGGTTTTTCATCATGCTCTGGCCAACTTGCAGAAGTTCGAGTGGCGCGGGATTCCGTTTGCGGCCTGGCTGTTTCGCATTGCTGCCAACTTGATTGCGGACCGCTGGCAAAGATCGAATCGGGAGCAAGTGGCCGCCGAGCCGGAGCAGATCGAATCCGTGCCGGCAAAAGGCGCGGAACTTGAAGACGTGGAACGGAAGGCAATGTTGTTCCGCATGGTTGAGACTTTGCCCGCTGAGCAGCGGCGGGTAGTTGCGCTGCGATTTGTGGAGCAGAAAAGCATCAAGGAAGTGGCGCGGGAGATTCGCAAGACGGAAGGTGCGGTGAAGCAGTTGCAGTTTCGCGCGCTGACGACGCTCCGCGCAAGAATGGAGGGTGCCGATGCCTAAGCGCTCTCTGAATCCAGGCAATAACGACGCAAAGAAGATCGAGCAACTGAACCAGGCCGTGGAAGCCATGCTGGCTCGAACGGACGGACGTGCCCCGAAAGTTGAGCGGGAAATCGAGCCACTGGTGCGCGTCGCGGCAGAATTGCGCAATCTGCCGAGCGCAAGCTTTAAGGCACGATTGAAATCACAATTGGAAGGGGAAAAAACTATGGCAACCGTTGCTGAACCTATGGCAAGCGTTCGTACCAGTACAAGCACAAGCGCAACTCCAAGATTAACCTTCAGAGATGCCGCTAAGGCGATTGAGTTCTACGAGAAGGCATTCGGCGCGAAGGAAAGGATGCGATTCGAAACCGGAGGGAGCATCCCGCATGCCGAGATCCTGATCGGAGACTCGACAATTCTGCTGACAGAGGAGTGGCCGGAGGGGGGACGGTTCAGCGCGGAGACGCTGGGAAATTCGCCCGTCATCATGTCGCTAAGTGTTCCTGATGTGGACAAGTTTTTTGCCCATGCGATTGAGGCCGGGGCCAAGACCGTGCGGCCCATCGCCGATCAATTTTACGGGCGCCGCGAGGGAATGCTGCAGGATCCCTTTGGATATACGTGGAGTGTGTCCACGGTGACGGAGGAGATGCCGGTGGAGGAGATGCACCGGCGGATGAAGGGGCTGACCACTGGACCTGAGGGCGGACGATTGCCGCAGCGGAAGACAGGGGTGGATCCTGTTCCGCGCGGCTTCCACAGGGTGACGCCTTACATTGTCACACCCGATGGTGACGCGATGCTGGAGTTTGCGAAGAACGCATTCGGAGCGGAGGTAACATTGCGTGCGGTGGGAGAAGGAGGCGGCGGAATTCACGGCGAGGTTCGCATCGGGGATACCATGCTGATGATGGGTGGTGGTATTCCGGGCAAGCCGTTCGCTTCGCCGCCGAAGATCACGGCGCTGCACATTTATGTGGAGGACACCGATGCGGCTTATCAGAAAGCTCTGCAGGCGGGAGCGACTTCGATTAGCAATCCGCAGGATCACGATTACGGCGAGCGTGGCGCCAGCGTGAAAGATCCGTTCGGAAACTTCTGGTATATCGCTACGCACAAAGGCGAAAGCTACATTCCCCGGGGGATGCACACCGTGAACGTGTATCTGCATCCGTTACGAGCCGAGCCTGCGATCAGCTTCCTGAAGCGCGCTTTCGGAGGACAGGAACTGGGGAAATATGCTTCTCCTGATGGGGTGGTTCACCACGCGCAGGTTCGCGTGGACGATTCGGTCATTGAAATGGGCGAGGCGCACGGGCCCTACCAGCCCATGCCTTCGATGCTCTACATGTACGTGAATGATTGCGATGCGGTATATCGCCGCGCACTGGCGGCGGGGGCAAAGTCGCTGCACGAACTGACCGATCAGCCCTATGGCGATCGGAATGGCGCGGTCACCGATCCGTTAGGGAATGTGTGGTATATCGCCACGCACGTGAAGGACGTTCAGATGTAGAGGTGGCTTGACGATAAAGTGGAAGGCGGGTTGAATGCGCCCGCCTTTTCCTCTGCGTTATTCCAATCAGTTTGACCCTCCTGAATCCCTCCAATAAACTTAAACACTCAGGACACCCGCAGGTCTCAAACTTTATGGCAGATAGCATTCATGTGAAGCTTCCGGATGGAAGCGTGAAGGATGTTCCCAAGGGAACGACTCCGCTCGATATTGCAAAGTCGATCAGCCCGCGGCTGGCGGATGCGGCGCTAGTTGCCAAAATATCTTCCAACGGCGATCAGGCGAGCGAGGGCGCCCGTCCCACGCTGATCGATCTCACCAAGCCGCTGGAAACGGATACCAATCTCCGCCTGTTGACGGAGAAAGATCCAGAGGCGCTGGAAGTTTACCGGCATTCGTCGGCGCATTTGCTGGCTGCCGCGGTGCTGGAGCTTTTTCCTGAGACCAAGCTCGGACACGGACCGCCGACCGAGAGCGGATTTTTCTACGACTTCTACCGGCCGACTCCGTTTACGCCCGAGGATCTGGAAAAAATCGAGAAGAAGATGCAGGAGCTGGTGCAGCAGAACATTCCCTACGCGCGCGAATTTCTGCCTCGCGACCAAGGGCTCGCGGAGTTCAAAAAAGAAGGCGACTTCATGAAGTGCCATTTCATCGAGCAATTCACCAAGCCCGATGAAAAGATTTCGATCTACCGCACCGGCAAGTTCACGGATTTCTGCCGCGGGCCGCACATTCCTTCGACCGGGAAGATCAAGGCATTCAAGCTGTTCAACGTTGCCGGAGCCTATTGGCTAGGGGATGAGAAGAACCAGCAACTGCAGCGGATTTACGGGACTTCATTTTTCTCGAAGAAAGAACTCGATGCTCATCTGCAGCAGCTGGAAGAGGCGAAAAAGCGCGACCATCGCGTGCTGGGCAAGCAGCTTGATCTCTTTTCCATCCAGGAGCTTGCCGGGCCGGGGCTGATCTTCTGGCATCCCAAGGGCGGGATTATCCGCAAAGAGATGGAAGACTGGATGCGCGAGCAATACCTGAAGCGCGGCTACTCGCTGGTTTACACGCCGCATGTGGCGCGTCGTCAGTTGTTCTTTACCTCGGGACATGAAGGCTACTACGCGCAGAATATGTTCGATGCGATGGAACTCGACGATGCCGAATATCGTCTGAAGCCGATGAACTGCCCGGGGCACATTCTGATTTATAAGGACTCGCTGAAGTCCTATCGCGATCTGCCGGTGCGGCTGGGCGAACTGGGAACGGTTTACCGTTACGAGCGCTCGGGAGTGATGCATGGGTTATTGCGGGTTAGGGGTTTCACCCAAGATGATTCGCACATCTTTTGCACGCCCGAGCAGGTCGAAGCTGAGATCACCGGTTGTCTCGAGTTCGCCCTGGATGTGCTGAAAGATTTTGGCTTCGACAATTTTCAGACTGAACTTTCAACGTGGGATCCCAACGACCGCAGGAATTTCGTGGGCAGCGAAGAGCAATGGGTCCACGCCACCCAATCGCTCGAAAAAGTATTAAAGGGCCGGAACATTGAGTACAAGACGATGCCCGGTGAGGCTGCGTTCTACGGGCCGAAGATTGATATCAAGCTGGTGGATGCCATCGGACGCCTGTGGCAGCTCTCGACGGTGCAGGTCGACTTCAACCTGCCGCAGCGGTTCGGGCTGGAGTACGTAGCCGAGGATGGCTCACGCAAACAGCCGGTAATGGTGCATCGCGCGCTGTTTGGATCAGTCGAGCGATTCTTTGGAGTGCTGATTGAACACTACGCGGGCGCGTTTCCAGTATGGCTCTCGCCGGTGCAGGTGGCGATGATTCCCATAAGCGAGCGGCATGCGGAGTATGCGAACAAAATTGCGGATCAGCTCAAAGCAATCGGAGTGCGCGTAGAAGTAGATGCGCGCAACGAGAAGATGAACGCCAAGATCCGCGAGCACGCCATGCAGAAGGTGCCCTTCTTGCTGGTGGTCGGAGATAAAGAGGCGGAGGCCAGCAAGGTGAACGTGCGCACTCGCGGGAAAGAAAAAACCGAGGACATGGCCGCGGCGGATTTCGTGGAGAAGATTCGGAAGCTGATTGCGGAGAAGAGTCCGAGCCTATAAACCCTATGCTCTGGCGCCGTACTGCTCGCCACTTAGTCAACGCCTGCGAGCATTCCACTCTTCGGCGGTGATTTCCCAGATTTCCGTAGGCAGGCGTCCGGAGACGTAGTCGCGCTCTTCGACCGCGACCATGCGCATGCCGGTCTTTTCTGAAATTCGGCGCGATGCAGTGTTAACGATCGCTTTCGGGGCCCGCAACACGGGGAATCTGAGAGTATTGAACCAGTAATCCGTAGCAGCTTCGCAGGCCTCCGTCATCAGGCCTTGTCCGTGCCAAGGCAACCCGAGCCAGAATCCGCGATTGATGTCTTTTCCTTTCATTAACGAAATGCTGCCGATAATACAATCGGGGTCGGACTTCAATCTGAGGGTCCAATGCCATTCATCGCCACGTTTCATCGCCGGGAGAGCGGAATCGCGATAGAACCTGTAGGCGCCATCCGGCGGATAAGGCCAGGGAACAACATTCGAAAGGTAGCGGACGATCTCCCAACGCGGAAACAGTAGCTGCGCCTGCTCGGCGTCCGCAAGCTCCAAGGGACGCAGCAGTAAGCGGACTGAGTGGAGATCGGGGATCATGTTCGCGATAATAACGCAGAGAATTGTGCTCCTGAACTAGACGGGTCCAGCGTGCGGCGCTGCCGATGTACCATGTTTCCGTGCACTTACTGGCGGAGCGCGTATTGGGGCAGATTCGACGGGAGGAATTCCTTCGAGCTGGCGACCGCGTTGGGGTTGCGGTTTCGGGCGGAATCGATTCGGTTGCCCTGCTGCGATTGCTGCTCGAATTGCGGAACGAACTCGGCATCGTGGTTTCTGTCGTTCACTTCAATCATCAGTTACGTGGGGCGCAGTCAGATGCCGATCAGGAGTTTGTCGCACAACTGGCTCGCGGGTATGGGCTGGAGCTTTATTTCGCTAGCGGAGATGCGGCACGGGCAGCCGCTGAGGAGCATTCCGGTTTGGAAGCTGCTGCCCGGGAGTTACGGTATGGATTTTTTGGGGAGCTGCTCGGATCAGAAGATGAATCGGAAGATGCAAACACCTCGGGCACTAAAGCCCAAAATCTGGAGTCCTCTGATCGCAGCGCTGAAAGCGCTGCGCCACCCCAAGGCGTCGCTCAGGGGCTGAAGCCCGACTCCTTGAGGCACCTTAACGGCACGGCTGAAGCCGCGGCCTTTCAAGGCCAAAATCAGCAAAGAGCTCTAACCAAGATCGCGACTGGTCACACGCTCGACGATCAGGCGGAGACGGTCTTGATGCGGTTGATTCGCGGCACGGGTATGCGAGGGTTAGGCGGAATCTATCCGCGAATCCCGATCGAGCATGACGATGACGAAGGGCATGGCGAAATTATTCGCCCGTTGCTCAATATTCGCCGGCGCGAGCTACAGCAATATCTTGCCGATTTGAAGCAGCCTTGGCGTGAAGACCCGACCAACGCCGATTTCAAGTTCACCCGAAACCGCGTGCGCAAGTTGGTAATGCCGTTGCTCGAGCGCGAGTTCAATCCCGCAGTGACCGAGAGTCTTGCCGAGCTGGCGGAAATTGCCCGCGATGAGGAAGATTACTGGCAGAATGAAATCTCGGGCTGGTTGGGGACGGTGGTGCAGTGGTCAGAGCCGCAGTGGACGCGCGGGCTGCCGGGGTTTGGTGGCACAGAATCTCTGGTGCAGATCAATCTGTCGCAACCTGACACCGAGTTGTTGAAAGGAATTGAGGAATCGGAATCGGTAGTCATGAATGCTTCCGTAAGCCGCCCGTGGCTGCTGACGGAGCCGAAGGCTGTGCAACGACGAGTATTGAAAGCGATTGGTGACCAGGCCGGGATTCCGCTCGAGTTTAAGCACATCGAGGAGATCCTTCGCTTCGCAGAGGAAGACGGGCCGGCGGGAAAAGAATTGTCGCTTCCGCTGGGCTGGAAAATCGTTCGCGAACCGGAGGTGATCGTTTTCATCACGCCAGATCTCCGTCAGAACCAGCCTCTGGCCGATTATGAATATCCGCTGCCGGTGCCGGGACGCGTCCTGGTTCCCGAGTTGGGGGGAGTAATCGAAGCGTTGCGGATCGCTCCGGCCGCATGGCCCGCGGAGTATAATTCCGAGCAACTTCTGCGTGCGGATTTACTGGCGGAGCGGCTGACGGTGCGGAACTGGTGCGCAGGGGACCGTTTCTGGCCAGCCCACACAAAGGCTCCGAAGAAGGTGAAAGAGTTGTTGCAGGAGCAGCATGTCGCGCAGCCAAAGCGCAGGTTGTGGCCGGTCGCGGTGAGTGGGGACGAGATTGTGTGGATGCGCGGCTTTCCGGTCCCTGCCCGGTGGCGCGCGGAAGCGGGGCAGGAAGCAGTATTGATCCGCGAGACCCCGGGGGCAGTTGACGACGATACGATCTAGAATCTGGTCGAAGATAATGATAATGAAGATAATCTGGGCCGGGAGCACTGTGGAGTTTACGATCCGGAGGCAAGCCACTTCATGGATGGTCTGAGAGCGGAGCCACTTCGCCAAGTTATTGCGTCCGAACAGATTCAGAAACGCGTCAAGGAACTGGGGCGCCACATCTCTGACGACTATCGCGGCCAGACCATTCAAGCCTTGGCCGTTCTGGAGAATGCCTTCATGTTCATGGCGGATTTGGTCCGAGCCTTAGACGTTCCCGTGATCTGCCAGTTCATCAAGCCCAAATACAGTAAGCAGGCGGGAAAGCAGGCAGGGGAGATTGTGGAGATTTTCTTCAGCCACGAGCCGGATATTCGCGGCCAGCACATTTTACTGGTTGAGGGATTAGTGCATTCGGGCGTGACCAGCGAGTTCTTAATGAACGATTTGCGAGCGCGCGGGGCCGCTTCCGTAAAGCTAGTTACCCTTTTGGATCGTCAGTCGGCTCGCCGGGTGGCGTTGCAGCCTGATTATTTCGGCTTCCTGGTGGACGAAGCCTTCCTCATCGGCTACGGATTAGGCGCGGCGGAGCAAACCAACCGCAATATTCCCTACCTGGCTGCGACGCCGGTCGCACAGATGACTTAAGTCATGGCGAACTTGACGCGCCTTTTTCTCACAGAAAAGGTAGAATAAAGGTTCTTAGGGATTTTTCTTATCCAAATTGTCCGAACGGCATCTAATTTAGTGGCAGGAGCCTCGGGACGTTACGCGATCAACTCGGTTCCCGGTTTCTTAGGAGTGTCTTGGTGAATTCAACAGTCAAAACCGTAGCTTTCTGGTTGGTGATTGGTTTGTCCGCCCTACTGTTGTGGGAGGTTATTCAACAGGGTCGCGGTGGGCAGAAAGATAAAGAAGTTAATTTCACGCAGTTCTTGAACGACGTGAACCAGGGCAACGTCCATGAAGTCACCATAGACGGCCAACAGGTGCACGGCAAGGCACGCGATGGCTCCGCGTTCCACACTACGGTGCCGGCGAACTATCCCGACATGTTCAAGACGCTCAACGACAAGGGCGTCTCGGTGAATATCAAGGACGTGAACAGCGGAAGCTGGCCGCTGCAATTGCTGGGAACGTGGGCACCGCTCATCTTGTTGGGTGCTCTGTGGTTTTTCATGATCCGCCAGATGCAGACCGGGGGAAACAAGGCTTTGTCGTTCGGAAAGAGCCGCGCCCGGCTGCTTTCCATGCAGCAGAAGAAAGTCACGTTTAAGGACGTGGCTGGAGTGGAAGAGGCTAAGGAAGAGCTGCGAGAAATTATCGAATTTCTGCGTGAAGCGCAGAAGTTCCAGAAACTTGGCGGCAGGATTCCCAAGGGCGTGCTGCTGGTTGGCCCTCCGGGGACAGGAAAAACCCTTTTGGCTCGAGCGGTTGCCGGCGAAGCAAATGTTCCTTTCTTTTCTATCTCCGGCTCGGACTTCGTGGAGATGTTCGTGGGCGTTGGCGCGAGCCGCGTTCGTGATTTGTTTGAGCAAGGCAAGAAGAATGCCCCCTGCATCATCTTCATCGACGAGATTGATGCCGTAGGACGCCATCGCGGCGCAGGCCTGGGCGGTGGTCACGACGAGCGGGAGCAGACTTTGAACCAGTTGCTGGTGGAGATGGACGGGTTCGAGTCGAATGAAGGCGTGATCCTGATGGCGGCGACGAACCGGCCGGACGTGCTGGATCCGGCGCTGCTGCGGCCGGGAAGATTTGACCGGCGCGTGGTGGTGAGCCGTCCCGATGTGCGCGGGCGCGAAGAAATTCTGCGCGTGCATACCCGTAAGATTCCTCTGGCGGAAGATGTTGATCTCCAGGTTCTGGCACGCGGAACACCAGGATTTTCTGGTGCGGACCTGGCCAACATGGTCAACGAAGCGGCTTTGGCCGCAGCCCGGCAAAATCGCAAAGCTGTGCTGATGTTCGACTTCGAAGTTGCCAAAGATAAAGTGCTGATGGGCGTGGAGCGCAAGTCGCTAATTCTTTCCGACGAGGAAAAGAAAGTGACGGCCTATCACGAAGCTGGACACGCGCTGGTTGCGGCTAAACTTCCGGGCTCTGATCCGGTACATAAAGTCACGATCATCCCGCGCGGCATGGCGTTGGGCGTGACCATGCAGTTGCCGATCGACGACCGCCACAACTACACGCGAGAGTATTTAAAAACGGACCTGGCGATTCTGATGGGCGGCCGCTTGGCCGAGGAACTTTTTCTCAACCAGATGAGCACGGGCGCAGGAAACGACATTGAGCGGGCCACGGAAATGGCGCGCAAGATGGTTTGCGAGTGGGGCATGAGCGACCTTGGACCGCTGACCTTCGGCAAGAAAGAAGAGCAGATTTTCCTGGGCCGCGAAATCAGCCAGCATCGCGACTATAGCGAAGACACTGCGATCAAGATCGATGGCGAAGTCCGCAAACTCGTGAACTACGGGTACGAAACGGCGAAGGGCATTTTGCAAGGGAATCCCGATACGCTTCAGAAGATCGCAATGGCGCTGCTGGAGCGCGAAGTGCTGGACGCTTCTGAAGTGATGCTTTTAGTCGAGGGCAAGGAACTGCCTCCGATGAAGCTGCCATCGAAGCCCGATGATGGCGGGGTTCAGCAGGTATTGAAGCCGGAACCGGGACGAGGAATCGCTAAGGGCGGAGAAAGTCCAGCGCGAGCTTAAGTCAACTAAGACCTGCTAGTTGTTATTTCTTTTTGGGCGGCCTCAAAGGCCGCCCAAATTATTTACACCGGCTGCGAAGTTATTGATTCACGAGATTCATCATGTGCTCCGGATAGCGTGAACCGGCGGCAGCGTCGGTGGGAAATATTTCATCAATCCGGCGCAGGTCCTCCGCACTCAGTCTCACATCGAGAGCACCGACGTTTTCCTCCAGATACTTGCGCCGCTTTGTGCCTGGGATGGGCACAATGTTTTTGTCCTGAGCGAGCACCCAAGCCAGAGCGAGTTGCGCGGGAGCGCAGTGTTTCTCATGCGCAATTTCCTCGACCCGGCGCACCAGATCCAGATTCTTCTGAAAGTTCTCTCCCTGAAAGCGCGGAGAAAATCTGCGGTAGTCGTCTTCGGGAAAATCTTCGAAGCGCGTGAACTGGCCGGTGAGGAAGCCGCGTCCCAGTGGGCTGTACGCAACGAATCCAACGCCTAACTCGCGGCAAGTTGCGAGAATCTCCTCTTCCGGCTCGCGGCTCCAGAGGGAATACTCGGTTTGCAGCGCGGTGATACGATGAACTTTCACCGCACGGCGTAGCGTCTGCGGCGAAGCTTCGGACAGTCCGATATGGCGGATCTTCCCTTCCTGCACCAGTTGCTGCCATGGCTCCCACCGTTTCTTCGATAGGCGTGGCGGGATCGACGCGATGCTGGTAGTAGAGATCAATGGTCTCGACCCCCAGTCGTTTCAAGCTGGCTTCGCACGATCGGCGAACATAATCCGCTTTGCCATTGACTCCGCGATTCTGCGGATTAGCGGGATCACGGACGATGCCGAACTTCGTAGCCAGCACAATCTCGTCACGTTTGCCCTTAATTGCGCGCCCCACCAGTTCTTCATTTTTATACGGGCCATAAACGTCGGCTGTGTCGAGAAAAGTAATTCCCAGATCGAGAGCGCGGTGAATCGTGGCGATGGATTCGTTGTCGTCGCGTCCGCTGTAAAACTCCGACATACCCATGCAGCCCAAGCCGAGGGCAGAGACTTTGAGACCGCTGCGTCCAAGTTCGCGAAATTGCATATGATTTCCTCTCCGAGAGCAGGTTCCAGATATGACAGGTGGCTAATTAATAGATGCGAATGAGCGGCTTTCGGGATTCAGTTACCTTACCGATGTAGCGGGCTGGAATGCCTACCGATTGCATTTCGACAACAAGTTCTTCGCAATCCTTTTCGGCCACGGAGATGAGGAGGCCACCAGCGGTCTGAGGATCAAATAGCAAAGTCTTGAGATCGTCGGGAACGGAGGATTCATAGTCGACAACGCATTCGGCGAAGTCGCGATTATTTTTGAGGCCGCCGGGAATATGACCTGCGCGAATGCAATCCAGAGCCCCGGGCAGAACTGGAATATCTTTCGAAAAGAATTGCAGGGCAACGTTACTGGCAAGAGCCATTTCGCGCGCATGGCCAATCAGACCGAAGCCGGTAATATCGGTCATGCCGTGCACTCGATATTCGCGATTGCCAACGCGATTGCCAATAAGTTCCGCGGCTTGCTTGTTCAGTGTCGTCATCGACTGAACTGCGGCATCGATCCAGGCTTGATCGGCCACTCCTTTTTTGATTGCAGTGGAGATCACTCCCGTACCCAGCGCTTTCGTAAGGATAAGAGCGTCACCCGGCTGCGCACCGCCGTTTGCGAGAACTTTTTTCGGGTGGACGAGTCCGGTAACGGAATAGCCGAACTTGAGTTCTTCATCACGAATGCTGTGCCCGCCGATGACGGTGCATCCTGCTTCGATCATTTTTGACAGGCCGCCGGCGAGAATGCGCTCCAGAATTTCCAGGTCCGCCTTGTCTGGAAAGCAAACCAGGGCCAGCGAAGTAAGCGGACGGCCGCCCATGGCGTAAATGTCGCTGAGCGCGTTCGTCGCGGCTATCTGCCCGAAGATATAGGGATCGTCAACAATTGGAGTGAAAAAATCGACCGTCTGCACCAGTGCCTGATCGGGCGCGATTTGATACACTCCGGCGTCGTCGGCGTGATCAAAGCCGACTAGAACATTGGGGTCGTGTTGCCGGGCTAATTTCCCAAGCACCGTGTCCAGCGCCGCCGGACTCAGCTTGGACGCTCAACCCGCGGCTTTTACCGACTCCGTGAGGCGGAATGGCTTTGCATCGGCCATGATTGCATTGTATCGATTGTCAATCTCCAATTTCCGATTGCCGATTTTTCGAACGCTTCAAACGCCAACAAAGTTCTTAAATCGGCGACCGGAAGTTGGCAATTGGAAATCAAGAATTGGACCAAGTAGCGCGCCTATCATTTCACCGCAACATCGGTGACCTGAATGTCCGGATACTGATGGTTCCACTGTGCTGAAATGGCTTCGAACGTCAGGCGAAAGGTTTGGCTTTGTCCGGGAGGAAGCGGCAAGACTCGGAAATCCACGGCTTCAGGATATGGGCCTGTCGTCTTCAATACCTGCAGGGGAATCTCTTCCCGCTGTACTGTTTGCCCCATGTCATCTTTGAAGTTCACATCGACCATTACGTGCGTGACTGTCTTATCGCCGGTGTTGGTTACGGTTCCGTCAACATAGCTTACAGTTGCGCCGACAAAATTCTCGGCCGCACTCATCTTGAAGTCGGAAAGTTTAAGATTTGCGGCGTAAGGCGGAGGTCCCGAAGCTCCTTTCGGTTGACCTCGCAGAAGAAACGCGCCAACAACGGCGATCAGGATGACGACTGCAACTGCAATGGCAATCGTTCGTCGGCTGGAATCGGGCTCTTCGGATGTCGGAGTTGGCTGGATCAGGCCGTCCATGCAAATCGATTGTACTCTGGACTCTAGTTGGTGGCCTTCAGAAACGCCCCCAGAAATAGCACGCCGAACAAGAGATCGACACAGCCCAGAAACAGATCTCCCGGCGTGAGGCGATGCTGCAAATAGAGCACGACGAAGGAAATGCCCCCGCCAAATTTCCCGATCACTGATGGAATCATCATCGGACGGAATCGCACTGGATCTCTGGCAAGCACGAAGAACACGAATTGGAATGCCAATCCCACGCTGACGAAGCCGTAGTAAAACGCCGGGTGGGTAATGGGCGGAGGGTCCTGGCGCCCGATCAGGTTAAACATGAAATACAGCGGAGTGAGGACTAACACGCCCCAAAGGCCAGCGATCCAGAATACGATCTTGGCGAATTTCATATTCTGACTATAAAGCCGAATTATTCGCCGCCGACTGTGAGGCCGTCAATGCGCAGGGTGGGAGAAGCTACCGATCCGCGGAACTCGAGGTCGCTCGCGATCTCGGAGATGTTGAAGAACATTTCTTTCAGATTTCCCGCTACAGTAATTTCTTCCACGGGATAAGCAAACTCCCCGCCGGAAATCCACAAGCCCGAAGCGCCGCGAGAATAATCGCCAGTCACTAAGTTCGCGCCATGGCCGAGAAATTCCGTTACATAAAGCCCTTCTTTGATGCCAGAAATCAATTCCTTGGGAGTTCGCGTCCCGGGCTGCAGGAAGTAGTTTCCAGGGCCGATGCCCGGCGTGCCGGCCAGTCCGCGGGAGGCGTTGCCGGTGGTCTTCAATCCCAGCTTTTTCGCGGTGTACGTATTTAAGAGATAAGAACTCAGCACGCCCTTTTCGATGACTACTGTGCGCCGCGTGGGCACGCCTTCGCCGTCGAAGGGGCTGGTGCCGAAGCCGCCGGGGATCGTGCCATCGTCAATAATGGTGACATTCTCGCCCGCGACTTTCTGCCCCAGCTTGCCGGCGAGAAACGAAGCGCCACGGTAGACCGAATCGCCATTAATCCCTTCGAAAATATGTTCCAGGATCGATGTAGCGACCATAGGATCGAAGATGATTGGCACCTGCGCAGTCTTCGCCTTGCGCGCGCCCAAACGGCGCAGCGTTCGTTCAGCCGCGACTCTCCCTACCTGTTCCGGTGATTCGAGCTTACTCAAGGTGCGCGCGACCGAGAACCAGTAATCGCGCTGCATCGCGCCATCTTCGGTTTGCGCGATGGGCACGGCAGCCATGGAACAATAGGAGCGTCGGTATTCACCGACGAATCCGTGCGAGTTCGCCAGAACTTTGTGCCCAGTAGCGGCGTCAAACGATCCGCCTTCAGAGTTTTTGATGCGCGGATCAAAATCGAGCGCAGCCTTTTCGGCGCGGCGCGCGTAGTCGATACGATCTGGTCCAGGAAGAGAATAAACATCTTCGTGATAAAGATCGAGATTGCCGGTGAGCGAGCCGAGCTGCGAAGCTTCGGGGATACCGCCGAACGGGTCTTCCGAAGTGATCTTCGAAAGCTCCAACGCAGACTTCACCATGCGGTCGAGGCTGTCGCGAGAGAAATCGCTGGAGTAAGTGCTGGCAGCGCGTTGGCCGTTGAAGACGCGCACGCCGATGGATCGCGATCCGGACTCTTTGAGCGTTTCGACCTGGCCGAGGCGGACGAGCGTAGAGAATTCATCGCCTTCACGCACCACGCATTCCGCAGCGGTGGCACCGCCGGTCATGGCGCGGCGGACGATGTCCTGCGCGAGTTCGCGGAGGTCGGTTTCCAGTTTCGGGCTTCCGGCTTCTAGTTGGGTAGCAGACATAAAGAATTCATTACCACGGAGGCACCGAGACACGGAGAAAAGCAAGAACCAGGAATCAGCTTAAGAATTTCTCCGTGACTCCGTGTCTCCGTGGTGAGTTCGATCTTACTGCATGAAGCCGCCGGGATCTTTTTTCGCAGTCCCGCCGACCGTGAGACGATCAATCTTAATCGTCGGAATACCCACGCCTACCGGCACGGCCTGGCCATCTTTGCCGCAGGTGCCGACGCCTTCGTCCAGCTTCAAATCGTTGCCTACCATCGAGACTCGCGTCAGAACATCGGGTCCGTTGCCGATTAGCGTTGCGCCTTTGATGGGCGCGGTGATCTGGCCGTCTTCGATCATGTAGGCTTCGCTCGCGCCGAAGACGAACTTGCCGTTGGTGATATCAACCTGGCCTCCGCCGAAGTTTACGGCGTAGATGCCGCGCTTCACCGAGCGGATAATATCCTCGGGATTGTCCTGGCCGGCGAGCATGTAGGTGTTGGTCATGCGCGGCATGGGGATGTGTTCGTAGCTTTCGCGGCGACCGTTTCCGGTGTCGGCGATGCCCATCAGGCGCGCGGAGAGCTTGTCGCTCAAATAACCTTTTAGAATCCCTTTTTCGATCAGGACGGTTTCCTGCGTGGGCTCGCCTTCGTCATCTACATTTAAAGACCCGCGGCGCCACGGCATGGTTCCGTTGTCGATGACAGTGCAGCCTTCGCTGGCTACGCGTTTGCCAATTAGTCCGGCGAAGGCGGAAGTTTTCTTGCGATTGAAATCGGCTTCCAGGCCATGACCGACCGCTTCATGCAGCAATACGCCGGGCCATCCGGGACCGAGAACAACTTCCATGTCGCCGGCGGGAGCCTCGCGGGCGTCGAGTTGCAAGATTGCCTGCCGAGCAGCTTCCTTGGCGAAAAACTCAGGATTCTTATCGCCGAAGAAGAAATCGAGAGCCACGCGTCCGCCACCGCCGGAGCCGCCGCGAGCCGAATTGTTTTCCGTTTTAGCAATACAAGACACGTTCATACGGGCCAGCGGCTGAGAATCTTCGGCGAAGGTTCCATCGGATGCGACCACGAGAATATTTCGCAGTTCATCGGAATAGCTGGCGCGGACTTCCTGAATGCGCGGATCATACGCACGCGCCGCCTTGTCGGCTCGAATGACCAGTTCGACTTTCGCGCTAATCTCGGCATCAACCGAGGGCAGAGTCACGGGGTACAAGCTTCGAGCTGCAGTTTTCTGGAATCCAGCCACGGGAGTCTTCGCCGGAGCGCTAGCAATTAAAGCCGCAGTGCGAGCCGCGTGCAGAATGCGGCTGGAGGAAAGATCATCGGTATAGGCGTATCCAGTACGCTCGCCGGAAACCACGCGCACGCCGCAGCCCGCGGAAATTCCCTGCGAGGCCGACTTTACCATCGACTCATCCACCATCAGAGACGTGGAAGAAAGATATTCAAAATAAAGATCGGCGTAGTCGCCGCCGGCTGAAAGCGCGGCCGCAAGGTAGTGTTCCAGATCGTTTTCTGTAACTCCGTAGTGGTCGAAGAAGAAACGTTGCTTATCCAAGAGAGGTTGTTTGTCCAAGCTTTTACTCACAAGAATTAGATGCCCCAACGCCGAACGCGGACTCAGTTGAGAGGGTAAAGTCATTATCCCACATGCAGATGAGATCGGATGGTGAAAACATCCACAGAGGCGGCGTGACGATGGTCACATGTCACAGACGAACGAGGCGGTCAGGTTGCAGAATCGAGCCGGACAATCTTGCATGAGCAAAGTTAAATGTCGACGGTGACGCCGCAAGCATTGACTCGCACCGTGCAGGATTTTCTCAGCGAGGCTGCTGGAGCCGTGGTGCTGGAAAATGGCGCCGTGGCGTTTGATCTGGCGCAAAGCAAATATTCAATTTCAGGCGAGTCCAACCGGTGTCTGCTCCATCTGTGGTCGGCGGAGCGGAATTCGGTGCGCCGTGTGCTGGAAGCCGAAGTCAAGAATGGCACGTTGCGGCTCGCGGTCCAGCGACTCGGTCAGGCACGCCCTTCCAAACTCGAAATATGCCGGGAACGCGATCGTCGTTCGCCAACGGTCCGGCGAGTGGCTCGAACCGCATACGAACAGAAGCTGCGGAGGACGCTCGACCGGCATTTTCCCGAGTTCAAAGTGACGAAGCTCACAACCGGCGTCGATCTGGAAAAATCCTTTGGCCCCGTGTACGCGCGAGGTCTGATGCGCCATGGTCGGTCGGCCTTTGCCTTGCTTGGAGTGAACGCACAGGAGACGCAGTCGTCCATCGACGCCGCGCTGACCTTCGGCATTTTGTGGCTCGATGTTTGCCGCAATGCGCAGGCAGCAAGTGTACTGGTGGAAGGCTTGAAACTATTCGTTCCGAATGAAACCTCGGCGCTGCTGCGGGAGAGGATGGCAAATCTGAACCGCGATGTGGCCAAGTGGTCGCTATTTGAACTGGACGAACGCCATGACGCATTAGTGGAGATCGATTGTGCCGACCGCGGAAATGTATCGACCAGACTGGTTCATGCCGCGGATGAAATGGCTGCGCGCGCGCGCTTCAATGAATCGATCACGCGAGTACGGGAGATTCTGCCAAACTGCGAAATTGGCGTGTTGTCGGCGGCGGAGATTGCTTTCCGCTGGCGGGGATTGGAATTTGCCCGGGCACGGCTGAGCGGTGTTCCGGGCTCATTTCGTAGCACGCAGGAGATCGTGTTCGGCGTGGGTGCGGAGGAACGAGTTCTCGAGGACGGGAACCAAACAGAATTTGCTGAGCTGGCGCAATGTTTACGCGATGTGCGCCATCCCTACGGCCCGCGGCAACATCCGTTGTGGCGGCTTCGTCCTGAAAGATGGCTGGAGTCGCTGGTTGTGGGCGATGTAAGCGTTGTCGACGATCGACTTGATCCTCTATGGCAGTACTCGCAGATTCCTGCGTTCTCGGCGTCCGACCGCGCCATGATCGATGTGCTTACGGCCACAACTGCTGGAAGGCTGGCAGTGGTAGAACTGAAGGCCGATGAAGACATTCACCTGCCGCTGCAAGGGCTCGACTATTGGTCGCGCGTGGAATGGCACCACTCCCGCGGCGAATTCACCCGCTTCGGATATTTCGGCGGCACGGAACTCTCTTCCGAAAAACCACTGCTGTTTCTGGTGGCGCCTGCTTTACATGTGCACCCGGCCACGGACACATTGCTCGGTTACCTATCTCCCGAAATCGAATGGCAGTTCGTGGGGATTGACGAGCGCTGGCGCGAAGGAGTAAAGGTCGTATTCCGAAAACGTCCTCCAGCCAATCAAAGTCTCTATTCCGTAGTCACGGCCTAGCAGCCAGTCCAGTCCTGGTGTTCCATTTCCGTAACACTTTTCAGAAACTCTGGGTGCGCAATCAAATGTGAGGTAAGATGCCGCGGTTCTTGGTCGGTAGGTACGGCGTAACGGCCGGATGTCTTATATCTGAGAATAAAAAGGATGACAAAATGAGAAAACATACTTCCCCGCTGCCGGCACGGATTGCGCTCGTCTGCGCGATCGTGTTCTTGTTCTTCACCCTCCCCGGACAGGCACAGCCCCAGCCCCTATTGACGCGACATGTGCGCGATGCGGTTGTGAATGGCCAGGCGCAGTTCGTCGCAAAACTTCCTGCAACCCAGACCTTGAGCTTCGACATTGTTCTGCCGCTTCGCGATCGCGTAGGGTTGCAAAATTTCGTGCAGGAAGTCCAGGATCCTGCAAGCCCCTTCTACCACCAGTTCCTCACGCCGCAAGAAGTCACCGCGAGGTTCGGCCCCAGCCAGGAAGATTGGGACGCCTTGGTTGCTTTCTCGAAAGCCAGCGGCTTTGAGATCATCGGCGGAAACCGCGAGGAAAGGGATCTAAGACTTACCGGCACGGTGGCGAACATAGAGAAGGCCTTCCATGTAACGATGGGCACCTATCACGACCTCACCGAAGACCGCACATTCTTTGCCGTGGATCGTGAGCCGACCGTAGACCTTCCCTTCCAGCTGTGGCACATCACCGGTTTGGACAATGATTCCAGGCCGCATCCGCTGTATATCAAGAAAAGCGACTACGCCAAGGCTCATGGGATCGACCCTGACAAGGTCGTCTCCCACGCCACCACAGGCTCCGGCCCTTCGGCTTCTTTCCTCGGCAGTGACATGCGCGCGGCCTACTACGGCGGAACGGCGCTGACCGGCTCTGGCCAGACCATCGCACTGTTCGAATTCGCAGGCACCGATTTGGCCGATCTGTCCACCTATTACAAAAACGCTGGGCAAACGGAACCTTACACTCCCACCCTCATTTCCACCGGCGGATTCGCCACCAGCTGCGTCGATAGCGGCGGTAGCGCCTGTGACGATACCGAGCAGACCCTCGACATGACGCAAGCGATGGGCATGGCCCCAGGCTCCAAAATGCTCTACATGTACGTGTGCGGCGATGTGCTGGCCAGTGGATCGGGAAATATCAGCGATACTGCCTGCATCAGCGCCATGGTTTCGACTACGGACGCTCCGTTGTCCAAGCAAATCAGTTGCTCCTGGGGCTGGACACCTGCCGATCCCAGCACTCTGGACCCGTACTTTGAGCAGATGGCGGCGCAAGGCCAGAACTTCTTTGCCGCAGCCGGCGACAGTTCGGCGTGGTCTGCGTCGAATGAGGCCTGGCCAGCGGACGATGCGAACATCGTTTCGGTCGGTGGCACGGACCTGACAACCTCCAGCGCGGCCGGCCCATGGAAATCGGAAACTGCCTGGGCAGACAGCGGCGGCGGCATCTCGCCGGATTCCATCCCGATTCCTTCCTGGCAGAAGCTCTCGGGTGTGATTACATCGACTAACAAGGGATCCACGACCTTACGGAACGGCCCAGACGTAGCGGGCAACGCGAATTTCACCTATTACGTCTGCGCCGACCAAACCACGTGTACGGCGAACGACTACGGCGGAACCAGCTTCGCGGCGCCGATGTGGGCTGGCTACCTGGCTCTGGCGAATCAGCAGGCAGCGGCTAACGGGGACACGATCGGCTATATCAATCCGATCATTTACCCGGCTGCTCTGACTTCAAGCTATGGCACCTATTTCCACGACATCACCAGCGGCAGTTGCGGCACCTATTCAGGAATAACCGGATTCGACCTATGCACCGGCTGGGGCAGCCCGAATACGACCGGGATCATCAATCTGCTGGCCGGCTCCTCGACACCAAGCTTTACCCTGTCGGATTCACCCGGCAGTCTGTCAATCACGCAAGGCGGCAGCGGCACCAGCACGATCACCGTCACTGATGTAGGCGGATTCACCGGCAGCGTAACCCTGGCTGCCTCTGGCCTGCCGAGCGGCGTGACCGCAGCCTTCGGCACGAACCCAACCACCGGAACCAGCGTGCTGACTCTGACCGCGAGCTCCACGGCAACTACAGGAAGCTCCACGGTGACCATCACCGGGACTTCCGGCAGCCTGACCGCAACCACCACCCTTGCCCTTACCGTGAGTGCAACGGCCACGCCGAACTTCACCATCAGCGCGTCGCCAGCTTCTCTAACTGTGACTCAGGGCAGCAGCGGAGCAAGCACGATAACCATTACCAGTACGGGCGGATTCAGTTCCGCAACCACTCTCAGCGCCTCTGGCCTGCCCACAGGTGTGACGGCGGCATTCTCCACCAACCCAGTAACCCCGGCGGCGAACGGAACTGTAACCTCCACTCTGACGCTAACCGCTTCCGCCACTGCGACCACCGGAGCTGCCACAGTGACGATCACCGGAACCTCCGGCTCGCTCACTCACAGCACTACCATCGCGCTGACAGTCAATGCTTCGTCGGCGACGAAGAACTTCACCCTGTCTCTGTCGCCCTCCTCGTTTACTGTGGACGAGCGCGGCAGCGTCTCAACCACACTTACCATTACCAGCCAGGGCGGATTCAATTCGGCAGTCGACTTGAGCGTGAATGAATTCCCCAGCGGCGTGTCGGCGACGGCTTCGGCCAACCCGGTAACGCCTCCGGCGAATGGGAGCACGACCGTAACCATCACCTGGAGCGCCTCCAGGCGCGCGCCTACTGGAACCACAACCATAGAGTTGATCGGAACTTCCGGATCACTCACCAACGAGATACCCGTCACCATCACAGTGGCGCCTTGACGGCGATCGTCAAGCATTTAACGAGGTAATTCGAGCCGGCTCTAAAAATGGGCCGGCTCGTTTTTTCTGTGATGGGATCAATTGACTGTCAAGCACAGATCAGGCGGTCCGCTAACGTCACTTTCCAATGCGGAATGAACCTTCCCGCAAGGCATCAAAAAAAAACGGCGCGAACCGCTCAATCTGGTTTAAGATGCCCGTCTGTCGGCCAAAGGCATTGATTCCCCCCTTCTCGTCTTTGAAGCGATCAGAAAATCGAGAGGATTAACAAGATGACAAGAAATAATCGCACGATGCGGGCTTTGCCCAGCATCGCCACTGCCGCTCTGTTCTTATTGTGCGGGATCCCTGCCCCAGCCCAGCAGACGCTTCAGGCGTTGCATCATCATGTCCGGCCTGTGGTGGCGAGTGGTCAGGCCGCGCCCGTGGGAGTTCTTCCACCCGGCCAGCGAATGAACCTGGCGATTATGCTGCCGCTGCGCAATCCAGCTGAACTGACGAATTTGCTGGATCGACTCTATGATCCCGGCAGTCCCGACTATCATCAGTTCCTCAGCGTGGCGCAATTTACCGAGCAGTTTGGCCCCACCGTAGCGGATTATCAGGCCGTTGTGGATTTTGCGAAGGCCAATGGTTTTACCGTTACGAATACTCCTCCAAATCGCCTGCTCGTGGATATCAATGGCACGGTGGCGCAGATTCAGAATGCCTTCCATGTTGTGATGACGGTCTACAAGCATCCCACGGAAAACAGGACATTTTATTCGCCGGATCGTGAGCCCTCGCTGGATCTCAGCGTCCCGATATCTCACATTGCCGGGCTGAATAACTATTCCATCCCGCGGCCAATGTTAAAGAAAACCCCGGTATCAGCGGCATTAAAGAGTAACGCGAGCGGCTCGGGACCGCAGGGCGCTTACCGACCCTCCGATATGCGAGCGGCCTACTACGGCGGAACGGCTCTCACTGGCACTGGCCAGTCAGTTGGCTTGCTCGAGTTCGACGGCTACGAACTCGCCGATGTTAAGTCTGACATGGGCGGAGAGACGTACACCGTGACGATCACGAACGTTTTAGTCGACGGTGGCACGGCCGGTTCGGACGGCGACGACGGCGAACAGGCAATCGACATTGCACAGCCGATCGGCATGGCACCCGGCCTGACTTCAGTCCGCGTTTATATTGCGCCGGGGACTTCTTACATCGGCGTGGGCGACGTCGACATTTTCAACAAAATGGCCACCGACAACATCTCCAAGCAACTGAGTTGTTCCTGGGGTTGGGCTCCGGAGGATGCTTCTTCCAACGATCCAATCTTCAAGGAATTCGCGGCGCAGGGTCAGAATCTTTTCGTCGCTTCCGGTGATGCTGCGGAATATACGGGGAATAATGACATCGACGAAAGCTACCCGGCGGAAGACGTCTACGTCGTAGCCGTTGGCGGAACGGATCTGACCACGAGTGGCGCGGGCGGTCCTTGGGAATCGGAAACCGCATGGTCTGATAGCAGCGGCGGTCCAGCTGATGATGGTTTCGCAATTCCGAGCTGGCAGGTGGGCGTGGCTAATTCTTCCAATGACGCGTCTACGACCATCCGCAATATTCCGGATGTGGCTGCGGAAGCCAATTATGACAACATTCTCTGCGACGACGGGACCTGTTACTACAACGAATACGGTGGCACCAGCTACGCGGCCCCTCGCTGGGCGGGCTATCTCGCGCTGGCCAACCAGCAGAACGTGACCAATCACGGGACCACTCTCGGCTTTCTCAATCCGCTGATTTACCCAATCGCTTTCGGAATCGCCTACGACAGCAACCTCCACGACATCACCAGCGGGAGTAACGGCTATCCGGCAGTTACCGGCTATGATCTCGTTACTGGATGGGGAACTCCGAACGGAGCAACCCTGATTAACACGCTGACCGGATCTGCTACCCCGAGCTTTACGCTTTCGGATTCGCCAAGTAGTTTGACGGTCACCGAAGGCGGTGCCAGCGGCACGAGCACTATCTCCGTGAATGACGTGAGCGGATTCACCGGCAGCGTAACACTCGCAGCGTCCGCACTTCCCACCGGGGTAACGGCGGCGTTCAGTCCGAATCCGACGACGGGAACCAGCACTCTCACGCTGACGGCCAGCGCATCAGCCACTACTGGCACCAAAACGGTGACCATCACCGGCACTTCGGGTAGCCTGGTCGCGACTACGACGCTTGCTCTTACGGTGAATGCTACGACATCGCCAAACTTTACGATTAGCGCCTCACCCACTTCTCTTAGCGTAAAACGAGGGGGCAAAGGCACCAGTACGATCAGAATAACCAGCAAGGATAGTTTCAGTTCCGCGACCACTCTGAGCGCTACCGGCTTGCCCAGCGGTGTGACGGCGGCGTTTTCTACGAATCCTGTAACGCCGGCGGCCAACAGTAGCGCAACTTCAACCCTCACGCTCACCGCCTCCGCTACAGCAACCACTGGAAAAGCAACCATTACGGTAAAAGGAACTTCAGGTTCGCTAAGCCACAGCGCGACGTTTGCTCTGACGGTCACGTCTGACGCAGCGGCGCAAACCGCGGTCTACAACTCCACGCTGAAAGCTCCGGAGTGCGGGACTGCCAGCAGTTCGTGTGACTCGGGTGCGTCCCTGCTGTTGGGACGCGATCACATGTCGGGTGGGGCGGAGCCGAATCAGCCTAATACGATTAACAGTTCCTGCGCCGATGGCACCAGCGGGGTTTTCCACTCCGATGAATCCAACGATCGCGTCGTGATCACTTCCACCAGTGGAGGCGCTCTCACCCATGGCACAACGGCAAAAGTGACAGCGACGGTCTGGTCCTCTGCCACCTACACGTCGGACGCCCTCGACCTTTATTACACGGCCAATGCCAACAGCCCGTCGTGGACTTTGATCAAGACAATCGTACCCACGAAGGCCGGGGCACAGAACTTGTCTGCAACGTTCACGCTTCCAACCGGAAGCCTGCAGGCCGTGCGTGCGCAATTCCGTTATCAGGGGAGCGCATCGGCGTGCACTGCGGGGCCGTACAACGATCACGACGACCTGATTTTTGCCGTGCAATAGCTCGCAAAAAACCTTCTACAAAATGCTCGAGCCGGCTTTGGAAAGCCGGCTCAATTTTTGGTGAGTAGCATTTTCGAATATCAAACTGCCATGCTAACCGGGCCATGCGCCCAGCAGACGGCGCACATCGACTAATTGGGCAATGTGATAGGCATTGTGGTCAGCGACGAGCAGGGCCTCACGCAGAATTGTTTGTCCATCGCCCCATGGGATGCGCGCGAAGAGGTCGGTCTTCGGATTGGAAACCAGATCCTGCATCGCCTTTAAATTTTTGCGGAACTGCTGGATGCTCTTGTTCCACGCGGCTGGGCTGGGCGGTGTAGCGTTCTCCGGCCAGTAATCGTCAGGCCATTTGGGCGTCTTGTATTTCGGATTGCGACTGAATTCCAGAATGTCCCACTGCGCAATCCGTAAGTGTTCCAGCAACATCCATGCGGAGTGCGGATATCCCTCGGGCTTCACCCCGAATAATCCTTCCGGCATTGCCTTTACGGCATCGTCAAAGCTGGCATGAGCGCCTTTGCCGTTGAGAAGCTCGACCACATGCTCGCGAAGCTGTTTATCTTTGCCTCCGTCTCGTGATTTCTTGATCGCCATCTGTCCCTCTTTCTATCTGTCAGATGTTGCTCAGGCCAAAAATGTTTGTCACCCCGAACGCAGCGAGGGATCGGGATTTCCGCCCGGATCGCCGAAGCCAGTATCCCGCGCTACGCTCGGGACGACAGGTTGTGGCTCCGGCCCCTCACCTCGCAACACTCGGCCAATGCCGCGTACAACCCGGCGCATGGGAAAGGTGCCTTTGTCGTCCGCAAGAAATATCTCCCCAACACGGCGGCTGCGATAGTACCAGCGCTTGAGCAGGGCGAGATGCTCCATAGTTTCGATCGCCGGGGGCGCCTTCGCTGGTTGAAACGCGTCGAGAACCGCTTGCACCCGCGATTCCATCGATTGTGACTTTGTGTGCTCGGCGGTTTGGATGCAGAAGACCGTCGGGCCGTGGATCATCCCAAATTCAACCCGAAAAAAGTTGACCGAATCCGCGAGATGACAGGGCTGAATGATCAACCCGGAAAAACGATCCAGGCGGCGAACGATTTCGGGAAATTGGCTCAAGATCGGTTTCAGCTTTTCCAGTCGTACGTGAATGGCGGCAGCCTCCTCGAAGGCTAGATTTGATGATGCGGCATCGCGCTGCGCCGACAATTCTCGGGCTAGAGATTCTGCGCCGGAATCGAAGTAGGATTGCACCCGCTTGACCTCGGCGGAATACTCCTCATCACTACAGCCCTTGAAGCACGGTGCCAGGCACATCTTCATCTCGGAATAGATGCAACCGGGAAACTGCGGGTCGGGATGCAGGTCGTCCACGCAGCGTCTCATCTTGAAGAAGTCGAGAGAATCGTTCATAAACTTCTCGGCGACCGTCCGCGAAATAAATGGACCGTAATAAAGGGCGCGGCCCTTGAGCCGTCCCAGTCGCGTGGTGACAGAAGCGCGTGGATACTGGTTTTCCAGATGCAGCTTTACCAGCGGCGCGAAGCGGAAACGCAGGCGATGAGAATAACTCTGGGGAAAAATGGAACGCAGAACTTTGTACAGAACGAATCCAGATTCAAACTCAGAGCTGGTCGGAGTGTACTCGATCGACCGCACACGATTGCGCAGGTTGAGCTTCCTCGTACGCTCTTCTATCGGCCCGAGCAGTCGTTGCAACCGCCGGCGAAGGTTCGCTGTCTTGCTGACGTAGGGTTCGGCTTGCGCATCGTCGCTGCGCAGAGAGAACACCGCCGGTGCGGCAGGTACTGCGGAAAAGACCTCCGCATCGCGTTCAGGCGCGAATTCCAGGCGCTCGGTCAGCACAAGGCCATTCTAGCGGGGATCCAAGGAAATCCGCGAAAAAGACGGCGAGGCTCTGTCTTGATCCGTGGAGATCGATCCAGATCCGTGGCGAAGAACTTATCTGTAGCTGGCGCTGCGGAATTTCTGCCGGAAGTCTTCCCCTTCCATCTTGATGATGCGGCACATTTCGTGCAGACGGGAGCGCATGCGTTCTCCGATTCGGTCGCCGAGGCTCTCTGCCCGCGCAGCGGCACGTACCGCCGATCCCCCATTTGCGCCGCCCGCAGGCTGATCTTCAAAGTTCGTTGTAATGATGGTTGTGCGGTTGTCGTTGTAGCGGGTATTCAGAATCAGGCTGACGGTGTCCCAGACCCATTCAGTAGGTTTCACGGCACCCAGTTCATCGAGTACAAGGACATCAGCTTCAAACACGGGACGAAGCACATCCAGTTCCGTGGTTTGTACCGTAGCGTTATAAGAGTTCTGGATCTCCTTCAAAAGTTCGCGATAGTCATAAAACAAGCAGCAAATGCCCTTGTTAAGGATTAGCTCCTTCGTGATCCCCACTGCCAGGTGAGTCTTGCCGGTACCAATCTTGCCGATGATTAGCAGTCCCGTGCCATCGCGAGGATCGTATTCGTGCGCGAACTTGGAAGCTGAAAGATGGGCGAATGCCAACGAAGGATGAGCCCCGGGAAAATCTGTTGTGTAGCTGGCGAGTTCGCAATGCTCGTATCTCTTCGGAATGCGCGCTGCTGCCAGCAATGTCTGATTCCGCGCACGCAATTGGCAATCGCAGCGCGTCACGCGCCGATCTTTGGGCGCACTTGCGGTCGCGGGGATCATCTTCCATCCCGTCCCGTCGCACAGGGGGCAAACATCGGCAGCCGTATTTACCGTCTTCAGATAACCGAAACCTTTCTTCGAAAACTGTCTCCTCTGACTTTGCACCCAGACCCCTCGTTGCCGCAAGTCTCAAAGATGGAAGCTCTGTGCACAAGCTGTGCAGGCGGCTATAGGTCTGTGGATCAATGAGGAAATCTAGCCCTGCCAACTCCAGACGAGTCAAAAGCCTTACCCTTAGCCCCACTCCGGGATCAGGGGGTGCAGAACAGGCTTCCGGCGCGGATTTTCACAGTTGACATTTCTAGCGGAGAGAGGAAAATACCTTCCGTCAGGTTTCCCAACTCAGACACGAGCTTTTGTCCTCCCGGTAGTTGTGCTGAGTATGAACGAGACCTGCGAGGAGAAACTATGAATAAGGCCGATCTGGTTGATAAGATCGCGGGCGCTTGCGAAATCAGCAAGGCGCAGGCAACCACTGCGATTGACACTGCCGTGAGCAGCATTACTGGTGCTTTACGGAAAGGGGATCGAGTAGCTCTGATAGGTTTTGGTACATTCTCGATATCGCAGAGAAAGGCGCGGAACGGACGCAATCCACAAACCGGCGCCACTATCAAGATTGCCGCCCGTAAGGTCGCGAAGTTTTCCCCTGGGGCCGAGCTGAAAAAAGCAGTCAACAAGAAGTAAGTCGAGGAATCGTAATCGCGAAAGCGGCAGGGGGTCGGCCCTGCCGTTTTTTGCTGTCGCGCTGGAAAACGAAAAATGTCGTTGCAGCTACAATTGCCCTGAATATGATCGCCCATCTGCGCGGAACATTGTTGTCCAAGCATCCCAACCAACTGGTGGTAGAAACGGCGGGCGTCGGCTATGAAGTAACCATCAGCGTGCCCACCTTTTCCGAGCTACCCTCCGAAGGCTCGGAAGTTGCGCTGCACATCCACACTCACGTGCGGGAGGATTCGTTCGCGCTTTACGGGTTTCTTCGCCCTGCCGAGAAACAATTGTTTGAGAAACTGATTACGGTGAGCGGCATTGGACCGAAACTGGCGATTACGATACTGAGCGGGATGGCGGCGGACGAGATGGTGGGCGCGATCCGCGGCAATGACCTGGCGCGACTGACTAAGATTCCAGGGATCGGCAAAAAAACTGCTGAGCGCATGGTACTGGAACTGCGCGACAAACTTCCCGCCGACACGGGCAAGACCGCGCAGGCCGTTCCTGTGCTGAGCGCGATGGAAGAAGACGTTTTATCTGCGCTGACGAATTTGGGCTACCAACGCGTGGCAGCCGAGAAGGCTTTGACCGCAGCGCTCAAGAACACTCCGGCCAATGCCGCCAAAGCCGGATCGTTCGACGCTATGTTCCGCCAGGCGCTCGCCGGACTGTCGAAGTAGCTGGCAGCGCTAAGGCAGATAGACGCATTCGTCTACGCGCCGCGCAGCGTGATCGCCCACGAATTGATAAGGGCCGGCATGGGTCAGTTTGCTGGCGGTATCAAGCCAGATTTCCCCGCCGATTTTGCGCCAGCGTAAGCAGAAAGAATAATCCTCACTTAGATAGGTGCCCGTCTCCGGGTCGATGATGCAATCGAAGAGCGCAAACAAGTTCGAGCTGCGTACCTCGTCGTGTCGCGAGCCTGACATCGGTAGGCCATGCAACCGGCTGAAGTGAGTTTCCGGATATGCGGCAACCATTCGCTCCAACGCGGCGCGGCGGATGAGCTGAAAACCGCCGCCGGCATAAATTGCCGTGACGAAATCCTTTTCCTGCTTACGCTCCGCAGCGCCACAGAAAGTTCCAACGTAGGATAGAGCAGCTTGGCGGACGCTTTCGCCGCCGTTCACACATCGCTGGGGAATTAGATCCCAGTCGATCGATTTCAGCGGATACAGCCCTCCGCTGAAATCCTTATCAAATCGAAGTAGTCGCTCCACCTGCTGCGGCTCGAAGCTGATGTCGGCGTCGATAAAAAGCAGGTGAGTGGCGGTGGCGTCATCCAAAAAAGCGGCAACTAGGGTGCTTCGCGCTCGTGAGATGAGTGCGTCATAGCCAGCTAGCGAGAGCGTTACCTGAAAGCCTGCAGATTTCGCATAGCTTATGAGTTTTATCACCGACAGCATGTAGCTTTGCGTGACCGTGCCACCGAAGCAGGGCGTCGCAACGAAAATCACAGGCTCGGGCGTGGACATCTGCTTACGCCCAATCCGAAATAGATTGGTCTGCCTTCCCGGAACGCAGCTGTTCTGTTGAGTTCCTGCGCTTGAATTGTTTTTGACCTTGCTCCTTCGGCTCCTGATCGTGGGCTCCCAATTTCACCACGCAATCCTCTTCGGACTCAGCTTGCCCAGCCAGTTTTGAGGCCGACTCCAGCAGTTTTTTTCGCGTGCGCTCAACTTCCCTTTTGGCGGCGGCTTTTTCCGCGGCGTAGAGACTCTCCAGTTGCATGTTTGGATTAATTTGATTGGGGTGGATGTGCATGGCTGTTCTCCTTCGCGCAGAGATGTTCAGTCGCTACAATCCCTCACGCTGTGTGCGGACCGGAAGCTTCGAGCAATTGAAGCGCCGAAGAGCTTGGCTCTAGGCCTAAAGTGCGGAATATCGTTCCGCAGAATATCGTTCCAAATCCTTCATTCGTTCATTGGACAAGAAATGCACGCTTAGGTCTCAGATGACAGAAAATGTATATTGGGGATTGCGATTCTGGTAGATGGAGGGGCGCTCAGTCCGGCTGACCCCCGTGATTATCCGACGAGGATTCTGCAATTTCACATGCTGATCATTCTCTATATTGCGCTGGGCGTGGCTGTAATCGGGACGGCCTCTTCGGCGGTCTTTCTCGGTTTAGCCGCGGTCGGAGTTGCTCGCTTTCATGCCGAGGCACGACGACAAAATCGTTCCGTCCCCGAGGACACCCAGCTGCCTCCGGTTTCCGTTTTGAAGCCGGTGCATGGGCTGGAGGCGCAACTCAAGGAGAATATCGAGAGTTTTTTCCGGCAGAATTATCCAAACTACGAGATTCTGTTCGCCGCAGATCAAGCCGACGACCCGGCGCTCACGGTGGTTCGCGAAGTTTCTTCGCGCTATCCGCACATTCAGACTCGCGTTCTAGTCACGGGCACGCCCTGGCCCAATCCCGTCGTCTACGGATTTCATTGCATGGCGGAAGCGGCGGCCCATGACATTCTGGTCACAACCGACAGCGACGTGGAAGTAGACCCGAGCTACTTGCGAGAGATTGTGTCGCCATTGCTCGATCCACAGGTCGGAATGGTGACGTGCGTTTATCGTGGGAAAAACGCGGCGGGATTTTTCTCCGGTCTGACGGCCATCGGCATGTCGGTGGAAATGACCGCGGGAGTGCTGGTGGCGAACCTGCTGGAAGGAATGAAATTTGGTCTAGGTCCGACGACCGTGGTGCGCAAAGATTCTCTCGCCAGCATCGGCGGCTACACGGCGTTGAAGGACTATATTGCTTATGACTTCGCCATCGGCAACCTGATCGCAAAAGCCGGTTACCGCGTTGTTCTCTCGGGACACATCATTGATCACGTGGTGAATCAGAAATCATTCCGCCGCATGTGGCAGAATCAATTGCGCTGGGCGCAAACCACGCGTTATTCGCGTCCGAAAGGGCACTTCGGAAGCGGGCTCATTTTTGCAATGCCTTACGGATTATTGGGATTTGTATCCGCTGCGCTTTTGGGACACTGGCGAATTGGGGTTCTCTTACTGCTCGTAGCTGCGATGAACCGTTTGCTGGAAGCGTGGCTGGTGGGCTGGACGGTAGTTCGAGATCCGAAAATACGTCGCGCCCCCTGGCTTTATCTGCTGCGTGACTTGCTCGGCTTTGCCGTCTGGTTCGCCAGCTATTTAAATCTGCGTTACGTTTGGCGCGATAGCCGTTTCGAACTGCGCGGGACGCGAATCGCACTGCGGCAAACATCTTCAGATCAAAACTAAGATTTTTCAGGCGGAGGTTCGATTGCAGGTTCTGGTTACCGGTGCGGCTGGGTTCATCGGCAGCAACATGGTTGATCGTCTTCTTTCCGCTGGCCACTCGGTCGTCGGATTCGATAATCTGTCGACGGGACAACGGCAGTTCCTGGAAAGTGCCACGAGTCATCCTAAGTTCACCTTGCATGAAGCAGATCTGCTCGACCGGGATCTCCTGTCGCGCGCGATGAAGGGCACGGAACTCGTAATCCATTTCGCGGCTAATGCCGACGTGCGCTTCGGCACCGATCATCCGCGAAAAGATCTCGAGCAGAACACCATCGCAACTTGGAACGTACTCGAAGCCATGCGCGAGCAAGGCTGCAAACGAATCGTGTTTTCCTCAACCGGATCAGTATATGGAGAACCGGATATTTTCCCGACTCCAGAGACATGTCCGTTTCCAGTTCAGACTTCCTTGTACGGCGCATCGAAGCTGGCCGCAGAAGGCTTGATACAGGCTTACTGTGAAGGCTTCGGGATGCAGGGCTATATCTTTCGATTCGTATCGATCCTGGGTGAACGTTACTCACACGGGCACGTGTTCGATTTTTATCACCAACTCGCCGAACACCCTGAACATCTCCACGTCCTTGGCAATGGTCATCAGAAAAAATCGTACTTGTATGTGCAGGATTGCATCGATGCCATTCTGCTGGCTCTGGAAAAGGCCGACGGCAAAATTAACATTTTCAATCTGGGCACCGACGAGTACTGCGAAGTGAACGACTCCATCGGTTGGATTTGTGAGCATCTCGGATTGCATCCAAAGCTAACGTACTCAGGCGGAGAACGCGGTTGGATCGGGGATAGCCCGTTTATCCTTTTAGATTGTTCGAGGATCCACGCCTTGGGTTGGAAGCCGCGGTTGACGATCAAGGAGGCTGTTTTGGCCACCATCAAATTTGTGACCGCGAACGCTGCTGTGGCAAGGCCGCAGATTTAGATACGTTATACTTACCCGCCGCTCAACTGAATGGAGCCGGAGAGCTGGTTTGATCATTACCCGAAGTCCGTTGCGAATTTCACTCGGTGGAGGCGGAACTGACCTTCCTTCGTACTATCGAAAACATGGAGGATTTGTATTATCCGCCGCGATCAATCGCTACGTTTACATCACCATCAACGAAGCCTTTCGTCCGCGGATTATTTTGAAGTATTCCAAACTGGAAGACGTGGAACGGTGGGAGGAGATTCAGCATCCCATCATCCGCGAAGCGCTCAAGCTGACCGGAATCATGGGGCCGTATCTTGAGATTGTGAGTCTCTCCGATATTCCGGCGGGGACGGGACTGGGTTCTTCGGGGAGTTTCACCACGGCCCTTCTGCGCGCGCTGCACACGATGAAGAGAAATTTTGTGCCTCCCCAGGAGTTGGCGGAACAGGCCTGTCACATTGAAATTGATTTGCTGAAAGAACCCGTCGGCAAGCAGGACCAATACATCTCAGCATTCGGCGGGATCACGTGTTTCGAGTTTCTTCCGGATGACACGGTGATTGCCGAACCCTTGAAGATTGCTGCTGAAACTCTGGCGAATCTTGAGGACAGCTTATTGCTGTTCTTCACGGGCGCGTCACGCTCGGCGGCGGAAGTTTTGCGCGATCAGGACACGCGTACTCGGAGCGATGCCACGGAGATGCTCGACAACTTGCATCTCACCAAACAACTGGGCCACGAAAGCCGCGACGCGCTGGTGAGTGGGGATTTGCGCAAATTCGCCGAACTCATGCACATTCACTGGGAACACAAAAAGAAACGCTCGCCGGGAATGAGTAGCGATTTCATCGATGAAATGTATAAGTTGGCGCGCGCCAATGGAGCGCTGGGCGGCAAATTAATTGGCGCGGGCGGCGGCGGCTTTCTCATGCTCTATACCGAGAACAAAACTCGACTTCGCTCTGCCATGAGAAATGCCGGGCTGCGGGAGGTCCGGTTGCAGTTCGATTTCAGCGGCACTTCTGTTCTGGCGCATTCCTGAAACGTATGCTACCTGTGGCCATTCTTGCCGGTGGCTTGGCAACCCGACTTGGACCGCTGACCGAGAAAGTTCCCAAGTCGCTTATCCCGATCAACGGCGAACCGTTTGTCGCGCATCAGTTGCGCCTTCTGCAAAGCCGCGGCATCCGGCGTGTCATACTGTGCGTTGGCCATCTGGGCGAACAGATTGAGCGGGTCGTCGGCAACGGCCGGGCATTCGGAGTGGAGGTCACCTACTCTTATGATGGCCCTACGCTGCTGGGCACGGCGGGAGCTATCAGAGCCGCGCTCCCAAAGCTCGGTGAAAATTTCTTTGTGATCTATGGCGATTCTTATCTGGTTTGCGATTATAACGCCGTGGAACAGGAATTCTTGCGGAGCCGCAAGTCAGGATTGATGACGGTATTTCGCAACGACGGACAGTGGGATGCCAGCAATGTAGAGTTTGAAGAAGGCCGCATTTTGGAGTACAGCAAAAAGAACCGCACTCCGTTCATGCGCTATATCGATTACGGCCTCGGCGTTTTTAAGGCAGAAGCCTTCGCCGGAATCGGTCCGCCCGACCTGGCCGATGTTTACGAGAATCTCCTACGGGCTGGCGAACTGGCCGCCATGGAAGTTCGTGAACGTTTTTACGAAATCGGTTCGCCTTCGGGATTGCAAGAGATGACTAACTTTCTAAGTCGACGGGGAGACGCGCGGGCATGAGCGGTCCCAGCCGTTCGAAAAGTTTTACCGAGGATTTTCTGGCCGAGGCAACGGAGATCATCGGCAAGCTCGATGTGGCGAACATTGAAAAAGCGGCAAACCTTTTGGCGAGCACCCGTGCAGCAGGTGGCCGGCTGTTTATTCTGGGCGTTGGCGGGAGTGCGGCAAATGCCTCGCATGCCGTCAACGACTTCCGCAAGATCGCCGGCATTGAAGCGTATGCTCCTACCGACAATGTCTCCGAACTGACGGCGCGGGCGAACGATGAAGGTTGGAGTTCCATCTTCGATGGCTGGCTTAGGGTCAGCCGCCTGCGCCAGGACGATCTGCTGCTGATTCTGTCGGTCGGTGGTGGAAACATCGAACAGAATATCAGTCCGAATCTGGTAGCCGCTTTAAATTACGCGAAGTCGATAGGGACGAAAATTATCGGCGTGGTTGGCCGCGACGGCGGCTATACCGCGAAGGTTGCCGACGCTTGCGTGATCATTCCGACCGTAAATCCTGCGCACACCACGCCGCACACAGAAGCTTTTCAGGCGGTAGTCTGGCATCTTCTGGTTTCACATCCCGCAGTTAAGTTACAGGCGACCAAATGGGAATCGATGGTTCCACCCGGTAAACGCCGCGCGGTGTTTCTCGACCGCGACGGCGTGATCAACAAAGCTTTTGTTCGCGACGGCAAGCCGTTTCCTCCGCCGAGTCAGCAGGAACTGGAAGTTCTTCCTGGCGTTCCGGAGGCGTTGCAGGAACTGAAATCGCATGGCTACGTGTTGCTTGTGGTCACCAATCAGCCCGATGTGGGCCGTGGAAAACTTTCCCGCCAGATGCTGGAGGAAATGCACCAGGCTTTGCGCGCACAACTTCCACTCGACGATATTCTCGTCTGCTGCCACACGGATCAGGACAATTGTGATTGCCGCAAGCCCAAACCCGGGATGCTTCTGGAAGCTGCGCGCCGGCACAACATCGATATCGCCAACAGCTTTATGGTCGGCGATCGATGGCGGGACATCGAGGCGGGTTATAATGCGGGATGTAAGACTATTCTTATTGATTACGGTTATTCGGAGAGGCCTCCAGAACATGAGCCCGATTTGCGCGTGAGTTCCCTTCGAGAAGCGGCCGACTGGATTATCCGTTCTACGCCTAAAGGAGCCCATCCTGCATGAAGTCTGTCGAAGACCTGCGCGTGCAAATCTTCGCCGACGGAGCCGATAAGGCAAGCATGCTGGAACTCTACCGCCAGCCCTATATCAAAGGCTTCACCACGAATCCAACCTTGATGCGAGCAACCGGCGTTTCTGACTATCAGGGCTTCGCGCTGGATCTTCTGGCAACCATACAGGACCGTCCGATCTCATTCGAGGTATTTGCCGATGACGAGATGGAGATGGAGGATCAGGCGCGGCACATCGCGGCGTGGGGTAAGAATGTATTCGTAAAAGTTCCGGTGATGAATACGAGCGGGGCGCCAACTTACGATCTTGTCCACGCGCTTTCCGCAGACGGAATCAAATTGAATGTGACCGCTCTGCTGACGCCGGAACAGGTGCGGCACGTCTGTTCGGCGTTGAAAGGGAAAGCGCCTGGGTATGTTTCCGTTTTCGCCGGCCGCATCGCGGACACGGGCCGCGATCCGGTACCGCTGATGCGCGAAGCGGTGTCCATGGTCAACGACGTGAACGCGCAGCTGATCTGGGCGAGTCCTCGTGAACTGTTGAATGTTTTTCAGGCGGATGAGATCGGCTGCCACGTGATCACCGCCACAACCGACATCCTGAAGAAGCTCCCATTGGTGGGTAAAGACCTTCACGAGTTCTCGCAGGAGACCGTACAGATGTTTCGCAGAGACGCCGTTAAATCTGGATATTCTTTGCCAACCGTGAAACGCGAAATTCCAATCGGCTCCCGCCGCTAGGAATGGTTCGTTCAGGAATGGTTGGTAAAAATGACCTTGCCTGACGCTTCGCTGGCGATGTGCAGCGGTCCTGGCAGCAATGCTTCCACTTTGGCGCGTTCATATTCCGGCACGAAGAGAAAAACGCGTTCGGGAGAATTCCACGCCCGCAGCAAGTCCTGATCGTCGATAAAAATGTGGGGCGCATCGGGATAAGTCGATCCCCACCACATCGAAGTTGTATTTCCATTCACCAGTTCAATCGGCCGGCGTAGGTAAAAAAGCAACGACGATCCAAAGGACTGATCACCGTAAATCATCACACGATCCGTCGGCTTGAGTTCGGGAGCGATCTGCCGGGCCATGACCTGCGATCCCAGAAAAGGATCGAAGCGTACGAGTGCGATGTGCGCAGCGATCAGAAAAACGGCCATAGTGGCCGCGGTCGTCCAGGTTGCCGCACGTTGCGCGCCGCGCCGGCGCAAATAGAAAGCAAGTGCTGGACCTATCAGAAAGATTGCTGCCGCGAGGATCGCAGGCAGTCGCAGCGCGGCAAACGACTCGCCAGTCAAGTCGAGCATGTGTCCCATGGAGAGCGTTTCCGCCTGCAGGTTTGGCTTGGCGAGTACTGTGCCTATGTCAGGAACAAAAGGCAGTTGGCGCGAATTCCACAACCCTGCCGCCAGCACTGCAGAAATCGCGATGCAGATTACGGCCAGCACGCCCGACGTCCACAACAGCCACCGCCGCGAACCTGATTCCTCCGCGTTTGCGACTTTCGCCGCAATCAGCAGCAGGATCGGAAAATACGCGGGAAATGTGTAGTACTCCTGGTTAGTGGAAAACGAGAAAAAGACAAGCGTTACTCCGGCCCAAGCCAGGCAAAGTAATTCGGTTCGCGAGCGGAAGTTCAGTGGCGGCCGTGGGGCTTTAAGTGCGCCCGGCCTGCGCCGCGTCACCCAATCCGCAATCGGCCGCCGCAGAGCGACCGGCAAATATAGACTCCATGGAAACAGCCACACCAAGTGGAGCGTCCAGTACAGAGAATCGGTTTGTTTGTTGTAGTCCTTAGGAATGCGCTTGCCCAGAAAGCGCATGAAGTGTTCGTTTACGAAGTAGAACCAGAAGAAATGTGGATTGCGGATGCCGGCCAGAATGTGCCACGGCGCGGCGATTCCCAGAAAAAGTAAGATACCCGTGAAAAGGCGAAACTCGCGCCAGCGACGCCATTCGCCGCTGACGGCCGCGTACAGCGAAAGGGCAAAGCCCACAACAACGATCGCGAGCAACCCTTTGGTGAGCACGGCTAGAGCCATGCAGGCGTAGCCACCATACCAACGCCATGCGTCGCCATCTTCCAGCGCCGTCGCAAAGCAATAGAACGACGCAGCAATGAACAAACTGAGGATTGATTCCGGGATAAGGATGCGCGTGAAGAGATAGCATCCGGCGGCGGTCGAAATAAAGAGTCCTGCATAGATGGCCGCACGGTCGCCGAACGCACGGCGCGCCCATCGCATGGCCAGCAAAACCAACAGCAACATCGAAACTGCAACCGGAAGATGCGCAGCAAACTCATTCACGCCGAAAAAGAAATAGCTCAGCGCGACCACCCAGTACATCAGCGGAGCTTTTTCCAGATAACGGTTGCCGTTGATTTTCAGCGTTACGAAATCGTGCGTCACCAACATCTCGCGCGCCGCCTCAGCGTGAGTTGAATCCGCATCGTCCTGCAATCCGGGTGAAAACAACGATCCTACATACACCACGGCGAATAACAGCAACACCCCGGCAATGGAAAACTTTGCATACCGGGGAGGTCGGGCGCAAACTGCGTAGATTGAGGAAGAGCTTTTAATGGTCAATCGAACAGGGTCCTCGGATCAAACGCCAACACTCGACGGCAACATTCGAAGGCAAGAGCAGTGTAATGAATTTATCATCCCGGGAGCGGCGCATCTTCCCACGCTAGAATCCCCACGCTAGAATCCCCAGGCTAGATTCCCCAGGCTAGAACCTCGGCTTCTACTCGATTCTCAATTTTGCTATGTTAACCTTTGAAGGTGATTGCATTAAAACTCTCTATCTGCCAAGACCGGGAGTGGACGGTGCGCTGGTTTTTCTGCCTTTTTTTCTTATCCATTCTGGCTGTCATTTCATGCCACGGGGCTGCCCCCACCGATTATTACAACCATGTAATCTTCGACAATAGCATCACCCCCGACTACTACTATTACAGCAGCGGAAGGGCGGTTTTTCCCAGCACCATTGATTTGTTGTCCGGGTCGCTTCCCGTCGAAAAGAAGAATTTCTTTACTGCTCCCAATGCCCTGCGTTTGCAGTGGCGCTCTGTCGCCGGCGGAAGCTGGGAGTCGGAGGTGCGGGTGGTCAGCATGCGCAACCGGCTGACTGATTTTCATGGCGATACTCTGTACATCTGGTGTTATTCGCCGGAGACAATCCCGGCTGCCGATTTGCCGTCTCTTCAACTGGAAGATGAGCAGCACGATTTCACCATCCCCGTAAAGCTAGATACGGGCGACGGCGACATCCCCGCAAAACGCTGGTTTCAGCTCAGGCTGCCGCTCAGCGGATTTGAAACTGCGTCCATCCATCCTTTTGAGGCCCGCCAACTTCACAGCCTCTACTTCAGCCAAGGCGCAGCGGATGACAAGCCGCACACGTTGATCATTGACGAGATCAAGATTGACGACAGGAGCGCCGCGTCGCCGCTCGCGCCCGAACTGAGAAGCCTTCCTCGATCCCCCAAGAATGTGCAAGCCAAAGGCTACGACCGTCACATCGACATCAGTTGGGATCCAGTGAAGGACAGTGACTTACAAAGCTACGCGATTTATCGCTCCATCGATCGACACAAGTTTCAGCCGATCGGCATCCAGGCTGCCGACATCGATCGCTACACCGACTTTATCGGACGTTCAGGGGTAAAGGCGACCTATCGAATTAAGGCGGTCGATCGTTCGTATCGACAATCCGCTCTTTCGGCGCCTGCCAGCGCGTCAACGAGAGAACTGTCTGACGATGAATTGCTCACCATGCTGCAGGAGGCTTGCTTCCGATACTACTGGGAGGGAGCACATCCAGTCGCGGGAGCAACCCTTGAAAATATTCCGGGAGACGAGCGCATTGTTGCCACCGGAGCCTCGGGATTCGGCATTATGGCGCTCATCGTTGGCGTCGATCGCGGCTTTATCACGCGCGAGCAAGGCATGGAAAGGCTCGAACAGATCCTGGATTTTCTCGAGAAAACTCCTCGCTACCACGGAGCCTGGGCGCACTTTCTGAATGGCAACACTGCGCAGACTATGCTGGTGTTCGGCATGTTTGATAACGGCGGCGATCTGGTGGAGACATCTTTTCTAATGCAGGGCCTTCTCGCCGCGCGGCAATACTTTAAGGGCGACAGCGAGACAGAGCAGAGCATCTATCAACGGATCACAAAACTGTGGGAAGGTGTGGAGTGGGATTGGTACCGCAAAACTCCGCAAAATAATGCGCTGCTGTGGCACTGGTCGCCGCAGTGGTCCTGGTTCATCGATCACCGGCTCACCGGCTTCAACGAAACGATGATCACGTACCTGCTGGCGATTGCATCGCCCACGCATGGAGTTCCAGCCAGTCTTTACTACACAGGCTGGGCCGGACAATCCGAGGCTGCAAGGGAATACCGCAGTGGATGGTCGGGAACGTCACAAGGAGATCGCTATACAAACGGCCATACATATTATGGAATCAAACTCGCCGTGGGCGAGGGTACGGGCGGTCCATTGTTTTTCACCCAGTATTCGTTCATGGGTTTCGATCCTCGCGGTATCCATGATCATTACACCGATTATTTCGATAACAACCGCGATATCGCGCTCATCGACCTCGCCTATTGCGAAGCGAATCCCGACCACTTCCAAGGTTATGGGGCCGACGACTGGGGACTGACTGCGAGCGACGATCAGTTAGGCTATCTGGCGCATGCTCCAAACCCCAGCAGTGACGACGGAACGATCACGCCGACTGGCGCTCTCTCATCTTTCCCTTACACACCGGAAGCCTCGATGGCCGCTTTGAAATTTTTCTATCGCACGCTGGGTGACCGGCTATGGGGCGTCTACGGTCCGCGAGATGCTTTCAATCTTGGCCGTAATTGGTTTTCCCCGGTTTATATGGGGCTCGATCAGGCGCCCATCGTGGTGATGGTAGAAAATTATCGCACCGGTCTCATCTGGAAATTGTTTATGTCCAATCCGGAGATTCAGCCGATGCTGACCAAGATTGGATTCGAACCGGATCGCACCTCGGTCACCTCTTCGCACTGAGCCGCAAAAGAAAATTCCGGAATCAGATTCCCGGCAACCTCTTCGCGCGTGAATCGCCCCACGGAAAACGTAGATCACAAATTCCTTACCCAGAAGTTTGACGGGCGTATCTGTGCTAAAGAACCTCCTATCTCGCTGGCCGCTAATAAAACAGATCCAAACGGGTGTTGACGGTACCGGCGAGGAGTCGATGACTGAGCGAACGCACAACTTGCGTTCCAAGACTGAGGCGCAAACTCGCTCGTTCGATCTGTCCCTACTGCGGTGTGGGCTGCGGTCAACTTGTATATCACAAAGACGGAAAGCTGATTTCGATCGAAGGCAACCCGCAGTCGCCAATTTCGCGCGGGCACCTTTGCCCCAAGGGAGCGGACACCCACGAACTGCATACGCATTCTGGACGCCTGAAAAAAGTTAAGTACCGCGCCCCCTGGAGCGGCATCGCCGTAGTACGCCTTCCTCAGACTGATGGGGTATTTGTCAAAGCCGGCCCACAATCCGGTACGCGAGCGATGCTTCTTAACCAAGCTCTCAAGATTCTTCGAGATCTTGAAGTAGCAATGGACATGGTGGCCGATTACGAGGATTGCGTGGATCCATGCTGGACATGTTTCTGCGCGCAATTGGAAGCTTCCGCTCGATATCGATAAATAGCTGGAAAAAGCTGGTTTCCGAAATTAGCCTTCTGTGCCTACAGGATTTGCTGTATACACCTATCAGGGCGGATGTAGAAAAATTTGCGGTTGCGCACCTGCACGAATAGCCTGCAAATTCCATTAGTTCTGTACGACATCGAACATACGGCCAGTGCAGAAGTTGTGATACTCCAAGGCCGCGACAGAAGTCGACGAGTGAAAGTAAACTAAATTGTGCCGCTAAAGTGGCACTTGGAATTGCAGGGTCCGAGGTGAGCACTGGGACAAGCGTAAGACAATGCAAGGAAAAACCCGTAAGAGCAAGTCTGTTCACCAAACGAGCACAAGTCCTCGCAGCCTCCCCAAAGCGCCCACAGGCATTCAGGGGCTTGACGAGATAACGGCAGGCGGCTTTCCCGCCGGCCGGCCCACTCTGGTTTGCGGCAGCGCGGGTGCCGGCAAAACCCTCCTCGCCATGGAGTTCCTGGTTCGCGGCGCAACTGAATATAACGAACCCGGCGTTTTTATGGCCTTCGAAGAAACTGCGGCCGAGTTGACCCAAAATGTCCGTTCGCTCGGCTTCGACCTGGACGAACTGGCCAAAGAAAAAAAGCTCGCCATTGATTTCGTCCGCGTCGAGCGCAGCGAGATTGACGAAACCGGCGACTACGATCTGGAAGGATTATTCATACGGCTGGGCTCTGCCATCGACAGCATCGGAGCCAAGCGCGTAGTTCTCGATACCATCGAGAACCTTTTCTCCGGGTTGCAGAATGAAGGGATCTTACGCGCCGAGTTGCGCCGCCTGTTTCGTTGGCTCAAAGACAAGGGTGTGACCGCCGTGATCACCGCCGAACGCGGCGAAGGCGCACTCACCCGCCACGGATTGGAAGAATATGTTTCCGATTGTGTCATCCTGCTCGATCACCGTGTAACCGATCAGATATCCACTCGCCGCCTGCGCATCGTGAAATATCGCGGCACGGCCCACGGAACCAACGAATATCCATTTCTTATCGATGAAGATGGCTTCAGCGTCTTGCCCGTCACTTCGCTCGGCCTGCAGCATCATGTGAGTGATGAACGCATCTCCAGCGGCATCCCGCGCCTGGATACGATGCTGGGCGGCGATGGCTTCTACCGCGGCAGCACGGTGCTGGTTTCCGGGACTGCGGGAACTGGAAAAACCAGTTTGGCGGCGCATTTCGTCGACGCCGCCTGCCGCCGCGGCGAGCGCTGCCTTTACTTCTCCTTTGAAGAGTCCCCGGGCCAGATGGTTCGCAATATGAAATCCATCGGCTTGGACCTGGGACAGTGGAGCGATAAGAATCTACTGCGATTTCATTCCAGTCGAGCAACGCTGTATGGGTTGGAGATGCATCTGGCGATCATCCACAAGATCGTGCAGGAATTTCAACCCTCCGTGGTGGTCATCGACCCGGTGGGCAGCCTGATCCAAGCGGGCAATCGGCGCGACGCCCACATCATGTTGATACGCCTCATCGACTTCCTGAAGCAAAAGGGCATCACCGGCTTCCTGACTAACCTGACTAGCGGCGGCGATGCTATCGAAAAAACCGACGTGGAAATTTCCTCGATCGTCGATACCTGGTTGTTTGTGAGGGATATCGAATTGGGCGGCGAGCGGAATCGCGCGCTTTATGTGCTCAAGTCTCGCGGGATGCATCATTCTAACCAACTCCGAGAATTTCTCTTGACTGAACATGGAGTTGATTTGCTCGATGTCTACGTTGGTCCGGAGGGCGTTCTTACAGGATCGTCTCGCTTATCGCAGGAAGCGCGGGAAAGGAGTGCAATGCTGGAACGCCAGCAGGAGGCTGATCGCAGGCAGCGGGATCGCATGCGGAGGCGAGAGGCACTCGAAGCCCAGATTCTCGCGCTGCGAAAAGAGTTCGAAGTTGAGGAAGAAGAAGCGGCTACGGCCGGAGCGGAGGAAGTGTCGCGGGAACAATTCTTCATGGCCACCCGTGACGCCCTAGCCCGCAGCCGCGGAGCCGATAAAGTTCGAGAGTTCACTGGTGCGGAGAAGAGGGTCAGAGGTCAGAATGAAAAAACCAGCAAACGTTAGCCCACAACCTCAGAGCCTTAAAGAGATTGCCGAAACAGGAACGGAGTCACCAGAAGTCTGGGAGCTTCGCCTGTACGTTGCCGGCCAGACCCCCCGATCCGTCGCCGCTTTCGCAAATTTGAAAAAGATCTGCGAGGAGCACCTCGCCGGGCGATACAATATAGAGGTAGTTGACTTAGTAAAACATCCCCAATTGGCCGCCGGAGACCAGATCCTGGCAATTCCCACTCTAGTGCGGAAGTTGCCGCAACCGTTGCGCAAAATCGTGGGCGATCTTCGCGACACTGAACGAGCCTTAGTTGGGTTACAATTACGACCCGCCGCTCCGGAAAAGTGAAGCTGAACCGTGATGCTTCCAGCCGGGAGAATGGAAATGAACAATCAGTTACCGGAATCGAACATCCACTTGCTCGATGAGGCCGAACAGACGCTGCGTGCCATCCGCGATGGCGCGGTTGACGCATTCGTCGTGGAGGAACGGGAAGGTCACCGGGTTTACACGCTCGAGGGCTCCGATCTTCCCTACAGCACTCTGGTGGAAAGAATGCAGCAGGGTGCTGCAATGCTGGACGCCAAGGGATGCATTGTTTACGCGAACCTCAGCCTCGCCCAATTACTGGGTGTTCCGCGGGAAAAGCTGGTCGGGCTTTCTCTCACGCAGTTTCTGGCTCCGGAAGATCAGTCCGCCTGCCTGAAATTACTGCACGATGCTCAGACCGGTTCCAGCGAGGGAGAAACGCATTTGCTTCGCGCTGGCGGCGAGTCCATTCCGGCTCACTTCTCCTTTAGTTTGTTGTCCCGCGATAAGTCTGCAACCGGAGTTCTGATCAGCGATTTAACTTACCGGAAAGAGCAGGGAGAATTAGCGGCTCGCTTTCAGCGCATGCAGGATGATGAAAGGAAACGCATCGCCCGCGAACTCCACGATAGCGTCGGGCAATTACTGGCAGCGATCGGCATGAACATCAGTATCGTGCAATTGCAATCCCATAAGCTCGACGCCGAAGCTGCAAGAGCGGTGTCCGAAAATGCGATGCTGGTAGAGCAAGTTTCCCGGGAGATTCGCACCATCTCTCATCTGCTTCACCCGCCGTTGCTCGACGTCGCCGGACTGGTTTCGGCGTTGCGCTGGTATGTCGACGGATTCTCGGAGCGCAGCAAGATCAAAGTCGAGCTCGATATCCCCGCTGACTTCGGCCGTCTGCCGGATGAAGTGGAAATCGCAATCTTCCGCATCGTGCAGGAGTGTTTAACCAACATTCACCGTCATTCCGGAAGCGATTCGGCGACCATCGCCCTGGCTAAGGAAAATGACAGCCTCACCGTTCAAGTGAAAGATAACGGAAAAGGAATTCCAAAAGAGAAGCGGCGCGACCTGCTGGAATCGGGCCGTGCGGGCATCGGCTTCGGCGGGATGCGGGAGCGGCTGCGGCAACTCCACGGCAGTCTGGATATTCAGTCCGAGGGACGCGGAACGACAGTCATCGCAAAACTAAAAGTTGCCTGATCGATCGTATCGAGCCCGCTCTACTTTCCGATGCAGAATGTGCTGAAGATAAGATTCAGGATGTCATCCGTAGTGGTGGCTCCGGTAATCGCATCCAGCGGGCGCAGAGCGCCGTAGAGATCAAGCAGAAGCATCTCGTGAGGAATCTTGCCCGCCACTGCCTTGGCGGCGGCCTCAAGACTGATCAGCGAGTCTTGCACAAGTCCCAGGTGGCGCAAATTGGTAAGAAATCCACTTTCCGCTTGTGCCCCTGTTTCGCCACCGATGTGACGCAAAATTTCCGCGCGTAGTTCTGCGATTCCCTGTCCGGTCAGCGCTGAAACTTCGATAGTTGCAGACTGCCCAACGAGAGCCGACCAGCTGCCACTGGAACCCAGATCGCACTTATTGCCCACGATAATTGCGGGACGGCCTTGCACTTGCCGCCACAACTCCTGATCTTCGCCGGTCACCGTCTGCGAAGCATCGAACACTACCAGCACCAGATCGGCATCGGCCAAAGCTTCGATGGATTTCCGAATGCCGATCGATTCCGCTTCATCCAGAGCCTGTCGAATGCCCGCCGTATCGATAAGCTGAACCGGAATGCCGCCGATGGCGACAGTTTCACTCACCAGATCCCGCGTAGTGCCAGGAGTTGCCGTAACGATGGCCCGTTCGCGCTCGACCAGCCGATTAAACAAACTGGACTTGCCGACATTCGGCCGGCCCACGATGGCAAGCGTCAGCCCTTGATGAACGATTTTTCCGTAGGCGAAGCTGGCGGCAAGCTGCTCCAGTGGCAGACGCACTGCAGAAATGCGCTCGAGGATGATAGGGTCTTGCATAACCGACACGTCGTCCTCGGCGAAGTCGACTCCAGCCTCCAGCACGGCGATCAGTTCGACCAATTTTTGTTTGATCGGCTGCAATCTCCGGGAGAGCGCGCCTTCAAGTTGCTGCGCGGCCACCTTAGCCTGGTACAACGTCTGCGAATCAATCAGGTCGCGGACCGCCTCGGCTTGCGCCAGATCGATGCGGCCATTCAGGAAAGCGCGCATGGTGAATTCCCCCGGCTCCGCAAGCCGCGCCCCGGCGGCGATGCAAAGCTCGACAATGTGGTGAAGTACCACCGGAGAACCGTGGGCCGAGATTTCAACGATGTCGTCTGTCGTGTAAGAATGAGGCTGGGCGAAATAGGTTACGACCACTTCGTCGATGCGTGTGGTTAGAGCTGCCCCTTCGGCCGGCTCCGGGCAGGGTACGGGCTGCCCAGCAGAGCCACGCTCGCCCGCATCTCTAGCATGTTCGATGAGTTCCCCAAAAACGGCGCGTCCGGGTTCCATGGCGTGCTTCAGCCTGAGGACTGGTTTGGCTATATCGAGCGCTCGCGGCCCCGCCAGCCGCACAACGCCAATTCCACCACGCCCCGGAGGCGTGGCAATCGCAACAATCGTGTCGTCGACGTTCACGCGGCGATTGTAGCGGTTAAACTGGGGCAATCACTAGAGCGCGATTCAGAAACAGATTCAGCCGGAAAACCCAATTTTAGAGTAAGGGAGGCCAACATTGTCCGTTGCCGACGAGCTACTAAAAGCCAATGAGGAATTTGTAAAAAGTTTCAACCTGGGAGAACTCGCCGTTCAGCCGCGGCGTCGATTGGCCGTACTGGCATGTATGGATTCCAGAATCCTGTTCGAACGCTGCCTGGGCCTTCATCCTGGCGACGCGCATATGATCCGCAACGCCGGCGGGATTGCCACAGAGGACGCCATACGGTCGCTGATTGTTTCCCACCACCTGCTCGATACGCAGGAGTTCATCATCATCAACCATACGGATTGCGGCTTGCTTAAAGTGAAGGAAGATGAGCTGAAGAAAAAGCTGGCCGACAAGATGGGAACGCCTTTTGGAGCCCCGGCGCATTTCCATGCCTTTGATGATCTCGAAGAGAACGTCCGGCAACAGGTCCAACGTGTGAAATCCCATCCCTGGATTCCGCAGCATATTCCGGTGAGAGGATTTATCTACGATGTAAAGACAGGGGCTCTGACCGAGGTGGCAGCAGAGCGATGAGTTTACTGTCCCACGACTTTCTCAATCTCCGCCCTTAGCTGGTCATACGGCAACGCTCCGGGGTGATACATCGCAACCTTGCCCGTGCGGTCAAGCAACACGAGCGTCGGCGTAGTCGAAGCGCCGTAGACATCGAAGTTGTGTGTGCTGATGGGCACTGGCATGTCCAGCAATCCCGAATAAAATCGGTGACGCACCGCATCAATATAAGCCAGCTCGTCGCTCGGAGCCGCATTTTCCACTTGCGCCGTATATCCGTAGAGCCGGGTTGGACCGAGAACCGCTAAACCCTTCGATGCGAATTCTGAGCGCAGTTGCGTGATGATTGGCGCCTCCGCCTTACAATCCACGCACCAGTGCGCCCAGAAAAATAGCAGCACAGGCGACCCCTTAAGCTGCGCCAGCGACGGCGGTTTCGATCCCATAAATTGATCCGTTCGAAGCGGTGGCGCCGGCCGTCCCTCGAACGACAGCAAGTTCAGGTTTTTCTGCAGCCGTGACTGGATTGAAGTGTTGCGGTAAGTTTGCAGCGCAGCCCGTAGGACGGCAACTGCCTGCGCTTTTTGACCGCGGGCCTCCAGCGTTTGCGCCTGCACTTCGATAGCAGCACCTAGTGCGGTCGCCAAGTGCGGCTCAGTATCGAGCGGACGGTGCCTGAGCTGCTCTAGAGCCAGAGTTTTGGTCTCCTTCGCATAAGCCGCCGCCTGATCATAATCGCGGGCGATCAGCGCTGCTCGCGCCATCCACGAATAGGCCTCGATATATTCGGGCGTGACCCCGTTTTGCGCCCGGTACACCCTGAGATCGGAGTCAGCCGCCTGAAAGCTGTTTCGATTCAAAGCACCAATTACGTCTTCAACAATGCCCGCTGACGCGGAAGTCAGCAAGGCAAAAACTAATGCAAAAACACTCCATCGCATACCCTCGATGATCTACCTTTGGGGGCGCGGATGGCAAATGAGAGGAAACACGAGAGCCTCTCAAGCCTATGTAAAATCAATGCTTAGCCGGGTTCCAGAAGAATTTCTTTGGCATTTGCTTAGGACTTGAAATACAATTCAGCTGCGTTTGACTTTAGAGTTCCTCGCAGTATTCAGTTTCTCCGCTTACCCGGCGCGTGACCTGCCTGCAAAGAACCCTTCCAAAGTTTCAGCGCTATATCACACAAAGGAACATAGCAACACCATGGAAACAGGAACAGTGAAGTGGTTTAACGATGCCAAAGGCTACGGTTTCATCAGCCGCCAGAACGGCGAAGACGTATTTGTGCACTTCTCGGCCATTCAGGCGAGCGGCTTCCGCAGCCTGCAAGAAGGTCAGCAGGTGCAGTTTGACGTGGTCAAAGGCCCGAAGGGCTGGCAGGCCGAGAACGTGAAGGGTGCCTAAACCACTTCGCTAGTCGACAATTCAAAAGAGGCGGCCAGGGATGGCCGCCTTTTTATTTTTGGATAAAAGATGACTGCCGATCTCACTGCTTGGCATCGCGGATCAAAACCACATCGGAGTCGGTATGGCCGCGCACCAGCCCAAGCTGCTTGCCATCGAACGACCAGTGGAAATCGTAAACGCGTTCGGAGGTGAAATCCGTGATCTGTTTTCCCTTCGATCCATCCAGCGGCTGCGACCACAGATTATCCACGCCGTTTTCTCGAATAGGATAGACGACGGCTTTACCGTCATGGCTGAAGCGAATAAGACCGAGGCGTAGCCGCTCAAAATCCAGCTTTTTCGTTTGTCCCGTCTCTGTATTCACCAGCACCAGCGTGTCCTTGTGTCCCAGCGCGTGTTCGAGCGTGGCAAATGCGGCCCATTTTCCATCAGGAGAGACATCGAATTGGCTATCGCTGATGGCGAGGTTTGAGACCGGCTGCGGTGTGCCGCCGTCGATTGCAACGCGCGCCAGAGTCGCTTCATCTTTTTGATCGATGTAATATGCCCAGCGGCTATCGCCCGAGCAAAGCGGCAGAGTGTCGCGCTTGCCGGTCGTCAGCTGTTTCAAGTTGCCTCCCGATGCATCGGCGCGCCAGATATTAACATCGCCCGCAGTGCCCGGGGAAAGGAGTTCAAATACTGTGTAACGGCCATCGGCACAAGCCGAGAAGTCCCCGGCTGCTTTTCCTTCTTCAGGCGTGATGGCGCTTTTGCTTCCGGTTGCGGGATCGATGCGAGTGAGCACGTTTCCCTGATCGCCGATCAATTGACCGTCAGCGGTCCAGCTGAAATTTGTATTCGCACGCGCGGCTCCCACCGCATGGGCTTGTGCGGCGGGTCCCGAGGTCACAAACAAGTTCCATCGTTCCTCGCTCAGAATGGTGACCAGCGTGAGACCGTTTGCTGCGATACTGACATCAGAGTACGTGTTCGTGTCGTGCGTGACCGGAGAAACTTTCGCTTCCGGGTAAGAAACGAATGCGATTTGTGCCTGATGCAGATTGGTCGGGTCATGGAGCAGGCCAAGCAAACCGCTACCATTGGGCATCCAGGTTGGAGACGCAAAAAAATCCTCTTTCCCTTTGAAGAACGGCTCTTTCCTCCCGCTGGCGACATCCACCGAGACCAATCCCTCGACGTATCCCGCATGCAGTTCGTTGCATATGATCGTCTTTCCATCGGGCGACCACGCCGGGGAGGATAGTCCTTCCGCCATCGAACCGCTGGTCAGGCCCTTCTCCGGGGAGTCGCCACCATCGACCGGACGAATGATGAGCTGATATTTTCCCTCCTCGGGATTGTCATACCGCATGAAGGCTACTTTTTTGCCGTCCGGGGAGAACGTGATATTCGAATCGACGTCTTCCGCAAGCTTCTGCGGAGAACCACCAAGCAGCGCGGAACGGTATAAAAATTTCAGCTCCGGATTTCCTGGATCGCTGCGCACAAAATAGAAATAATTTCCGTCCGGGGAAAAGAGCAGGCCGTTGTAATAGACGTCGGCGGGCGGTTGCACCTGCGTATTGCTGTTGGTGGGAACATTCCTCAGCCACAAACTTGCCAAGCCGTTCTTCCGCATCAGACTCAGAATGTATTTGCCGTCCGGAGAGATTGCGGCGAGAACAGCGTCTCCAGTGTCGGTCACTTTGGTGACGGAAATATCCTGGAACGGAGCGCCACGGGTACGTGTGATGAAGCCGTAGATTCCGTACCCCGCCGCCACCACCAGCGCGAGCACGATTGCAACAATGAAGCCGGTGCCGAGCTTGTTTTCGCGTACAGCCGTGATCACCGCGGAGCTGCTGGAGCTTCGCTGCGCCGGTGCGCGATCAGCCGACACGGCAGGAGAGGAGGCAACAGCCGGAATTGCTCCTCCACTGATCGGCGGAGCCTGCGCTGGCTTGCGCCCCGATTCGACATCCCGCTTCAGTCGCTTCAGATCACCGCGCAAATCGGCCGCGGACTGATAGCGCAAGTCACGCTCTTTTTCGAGCGCCTTGCCGATAATTTCGTCGAGTTTAGGCGGCAGCGCCGAGTTCAACTGCTGCACCGGTATGGGGTCAAGTTCAAGAATGGCGTGGAAGATTACGGCCGACGTGGCTCCGGAAAAAGGCAGGCGCCCGGTCGCCATCTGATAGATCACCACACCCAAAGAAAAGAGATCGCTGCGCGCGTCGATCTGCTCGCCACGCGCTTGCTCCGGCGACATGTAAGCGATCGTGCCCACGGTCGCGCCCGGGCTTGTCAGATGCAATGCTCCCGGCGAATCCTGCGTAGCTCCGATGGTTTCCATCGCCATTTCCGGACGCGTCAGTTTGGCGAGGCCGAAGTCGAGCACCTTCACTTGTCCACGCTGCGTAATAAATATGTTCGCCGGCTTGATGTCGCGATGGATGATGCCCTTGGCATGGGCGGCGTCCAGAGCATCCGCGAGTTGAATCGTCCACTCGAGCAGTCGGTCAAGCGGCGCGCCCCCCGGCCCGAGACGCCGATCCAGAGTTTCGCCATCCAGCAATTCCATTGCGATAAACGATTGCTCATGTTCGCCCTGAAGCTGAGCCTTTTCCACCGCATAGATGGTGCAGATGTTGGGATGGTTGAGAGCCGAAGCGGTGCGAGCCTCCAGTAAAAAACGATCCAAGGCATTTTGATCGCGAGAAAGTTGCGGGGGAAGAAACTTGAGAGCGACGCGCCGCCCCAGATCGAGATCTTCAGCCTCGTAAACAATCCCCATGCCACCACTGCCGAGCTGGCCGGCAATGCGGTAATGCGAGATGGTTTGCCCGATCATGGTTTGCCCAGTTATGGATGGGAAGCGATAGCAGAAAGTTATCTTAGGAGGGATAACGATAGCAGTCAAACCAAACAGAAGCGCAATTAGGCTTGGGACGCTTGTTCTGCCGCACTCACAGAATCAAAGAAGTTAAAAAACTGCTCGACCCGCGTCACCTTGAGTGCATTGTGAATGCGCTCGCTCACCCCAACCAGCGCCAGGCTCCGCCCACCATGCTGTCGCGTCACATAGGCACCGACCAGCGCTCCAATTCCGGCGGAGTCCACGTAGGGCACGTTGGTAAAATCGATAATCAGCGAGCGTGAGGTATCGGCGCGGACCGTGGCTTGAAACTGAAACATCGTAGTCATTACCAGCGCTCCGTTTAATGTGAGAATCCTTTGTCCAGGCTGCGTTCCGGGCTGGTCTTCCATGCGAAGGGAGTCTTGAGGCATCGAAAGATATTAACGCCTCCGTTACCCTGGGTTTGTTAACGTAGCGTTAATTTCGCCGCAAAAGAGCCCGTCGGATTAGATGGCCGCCGCTTGTTCGCGGCGGCGCGCCTGAATTTCAATGTACACATTCACCAGCGAAACCGCCGCCGGCGTCACCCCAGGAATCCGCGAGGCCTGCGCCAGCGTGCGCGGCTGGACATGGCTCAGCTTTTCCTGCACCTCGTGGGATAGGCCGCTGACCGAGTGGTAATCGAACCAGCCAGGGATCGCGCGGTGCTCCGACTTCTTCATCCGCTCCATCGCACGCTGCTGTTGCAGCAAGTACCCTTCGTACTTGATCTCAGTCTCCACAGATTTGAGTTCGTTGCGAATTTCAGAAGAAAGAACGAACACGGATTCGCGTGGATTCTCACGGTTTTCCTGTCTTTCAAAAAAGATAGGATCTAACTGGCGAAGAACTGGAACAAGCTGCTCGATCGTGATCTCGGGACGCTTCAGTAATTGGGCGTAGCTTTGCCCGAGAGCGGAACTCCAGTCGTTGCCCATCAATTGATCGTTCAGCATTGCCGTCGACAACTTCGTCTTTTCAAGAAGCTGCCTCATTTTCCCCAGCCGGTCTTGCTTGGCCTGGAAATCTTCCCAGGCTCCATCCGAAATCAAGCCGACGCGGCGACTGTGCGGCGTGAGCCGCCGGTCAGCGTTGTCCACCCGCAGATGCAGGCGGAATTCGGCGCGCGACGTGAACATTCGGTAAGGTTCGTTCGTGCCTTTTGAAATTAAATCGTCGATCAGAATCGCGGTATACGCCTCCGTACGGTCGAGGATCAGAGGGGGCTGTGCCTTCACTTGCAATGCTGCGTTGATGCCGGCCATCAATCCCTGACATGCGGCTTCTTCATAACCGGACGTGCCGTTGATCTGGCCTGCCAGAAACAAATTGGCAATCTTTTTCGTTTCCAGAGTGCGCTGCAGTTCGGTGGGATCGATGGAATCGTATTCAATGGCATAGCCCGGACGCAGCATTTCTGCGCTCTCGAGTCCGGGAATCGACTTCAAAATCTCCATCTGCACCTCTACCGGCAATGACGTGCTCATGCCGTTGACATAAATTTCATGGGTGTTCAATCCCTCCGGTTCGAGGTAGAGCTGGTGCGTCTCCTTGTCAGGAAACTTCACGATTTTGTCTTCAATCGACGGACAATAACGGGGACCGATTGACTGAATCTGGCCGCTGTACATGGGAGAGCGATGCACATTTTCGCGGATGATGCGATGCGTCTCCGCCGAAGTCCACGCGATATAGCAAGGAACTTGCGAATCGTGATGCGCCACGCGCTTCGTCCGAAAGCTGAACGGAGTGGGATCGGCATCCCCCGGCTGCACCGCGAAACGCGACCAGTCAATGCTGCGTCCATCGAGGCGCGGCGGAGTACCCGTCTTGAGACGGCAACCGCGCAGGCCAAGTTTCTTTAAGGACTCGCCGAGCAAGACCGCATTGGGCTCCCCGGATCGCCCGGCAGGATACTGCTGTTCGCCGCAATGAATCAGTCCGTTGAGAAAAGTTCCGGTGGTGATGATGACAGCTTGAGAGCCTACGGTGCGGCCGTCGCGCAATGTGACGCCTAGAACTTTCCGTGGAGCGGAAGTTCCTTCGCTGCGCTCAGGATGGCGACTTTGATCGTCTTCAACGATCAAATTTGCCACTTCGGCCTGTTTGATCTTGAGATTCGGCTCCGACTCCAGCACTTCGCGCATCTTCAGCCGGTAAGCCTGCTTGTCACATTGCGCCCGCGGAGACCACACCGCCGGGCCCCGCGAAGTATTCAGCAGCCGGAACTGAATGCCAACCGCGTCCGTGATCTCGCCCATGATGCCGCCGAGCGCATCCACTTCGCGCACGAGGTGACCCTTGGCGATGCCGCCGATCGCAGGATTGCACGACATCTGCGCGATCAAGTCGACATTCAGGGTGTAAAGAGCAGTCTTCAGTCCCATGCGCGCCGCTGCCATCGCGGCTTCACATCCAGCATGGCCGGCACCGACAACGACAATATCGAATTGTTCCGTGAACTGCATGTCTGAAAGTAGTCCGATCCCCAGAGGCGTGTCTTTCTTCTCATTCTAACAAGTCACTGGCATCGGTGATTACAGCCACTTGCCGCTCGGCAGCCTCGCCCGTATATTATGGAGTCAAGGCAGAATGTGAGGGAAACCATGAACAGCACTCAGTTTTTCGAGCAACTGGAGGCGTCGATCGCCAAATACGACCTGCTCTGCCATCCGTTTTACAAAGCCTGGGCAGCCGGCGAACTCACGCGCGAGGATTTGCGCGAATATGCCCGGCAATATTTTCCCCATGTCGAGGCGTTTCCCTCGTACCTGGCCGAGTTCGCGCTTCGCCTCGACGAAGGGGAGTTACGCCGCGCGGTTTTAGCCAACATGATTGAGGAGAAGGGCACACCTGACGGATCGGGCAAGGAGTCCGTGCCTCACGCCGAGTTGTGGCTCGATTTTGCCGAAGGGATGGGGTCGCGGCGCGATCTGCAGTGGCATTTGCCGGTTACGCAGGTTCGCGACCTGACAAGACATTTCCATAAGGTTGCCAGTGAAGGCACGGCCGAAGAGGCGTTGGCCGCGTTCTATGCGTACGAATCTCAGGTACCTCGCGTGGCCCGAGAGAAAGAGCGCGGACTCCGCGAGATGTATGGTGCCGACGATAAAACCTGCGGTTACTTTGCCCTGCACACAACTGCGGATGTTCACCACTCGAACGTCTGGCGCACGCAACTGAAGAAGCGCGTAGAAGCGAACCCGAAAGCCGCGGAAGCTGCCCTGGCCGCCGCTGAAAATGCCGCCAGAATGTTGTGGCAGGCCCTGGATGGCATTGAAGCCGCGCGTTTGACGCACGCTTAGTCGGACGATGGCTCGAGAAATTCCTATCGGCGCCCACGGTGAGGCTCGCGAAACCGTCGAATTTAAACACACACTAACCGCGCACCACCCTGAACTGCCTCCGGTTTATTCCACCCCGGATATGATCCGCCTGATGGAGACAGCCGCCTTCCTCGCGCTTCAACCCTATTGTGAAGGCGATGAGATCACGGTCGGAACGGCCATCAATATCGAGCACCGTGCAGCGAGTGGAATCGGATCGCAAGTCCAAGCCGAGGCGATGCTGGAATCCTTTGACGGGCGCTTCTATGTGCTGCGGGTGAGCGCCCGGGATGATGTTCGGGAAATTGGCCGCGGAACGGTTGCCCGCGCGGTGGTGAGTATTGAGAAATTCATGAAACGATCTCAGCCAAAGTAGGCCGATTCCGCACTTTGAAAATCGCCCGTACCACGTCCACGCCGACAATTTAAAATTCAGGAATGGTTCAGCAACAAGCAAAAGCGGCGGCCTTTCGGGTTCTACACTCGGGAAAAGAAATTCTGCTTCTGCCCAATGTTTGGGATGTGGCTAGCGCACGTGTCATCGAAGAGAGCGGCTTCAAAGCGGTTGCTACAAGCAGCGCCGGCATCGCCTTCTCGCTGGGATATCCTGACGGCCAGCTTATTCCGCGGGAGAAAATGCTGGCTGTCATCGCCCGCATCGCAAAGGCCGTCCGCGTTCCAGTTACGGCGGACGTGGAAGCGGGATATGGAAAGTTACCGGAAGATGCTGGCCGGACCGCGCGCGCAGTCATCGATGCGGGGGCAGTCGGCATGAATCTTGAAGATGCCGTCGCGGACTCGACAGCCGCGCTCGTTGAATTACCTCTCCAGGTGGAAAAGATACATGCGGTTCGCGAAATGGCGAACCGTCTGAGAATCCCGCTTGTGCTCAACGCCCGAACCGATGTGTACCTCCTGCAGATCGGGGATCCGGCGAAGCGCTACGACGAGACGGTTCGTCGGCTCAGCGCTTTTCGTGACGCCGGAGCCGATTGCGTTTTCGTGCCGGGACTGCGCGATGCGCCCATTATCGGGCGCATGGTGGCGGACGTAAAGTGCCCGATCAATATTCTCGCCGGACCGGGTTCTCCTTCTGTGCCTGAACTCTTCAAACTGGGGGTAGCGCGAGTCAGTTTGGGCTCGGGTCCAATGCGCGCCGGACTGGGCCATTTGCGTCGCATTGCAGAGGAAGTGCGAACCAATGGTACGTACTCCAACCTGGAGGACTCTCCCTCGCACGCCGAAATGAATCGCATGATGGGGCGGAAGCCGCGCTGACGAATGGGAAGCCAATCCTGATCGGCGTCATCTCCGATACCCATGGATTGCTTCGTGCGGAAGCACTCGAGGCTCTACGCGGATCCGATCACATCATTCATGCAGGAGATATTGGCGCGTCCGAGATCCTCGATCAGCTTGGCGCCATCGCTCCAGTCACTGCGGTTCGCGGCAACATAGACAAAGGCGTGTGGGCGCAAAAGCTACCCGAGGCTGAAGTGCTCGAAATAGGTGGGATTTCCATCTATGTGCTGCACGATCTGGCGCAATTGGACCTCAATCCCAGGGCCGCCGGGTTCTCGGCGGTAATCAGCGGCCACACTCACGCTCCCAGGCAAGAGATGCGCGACGGAGTGCTTTACTTGAATCCCGGAAGTGCGGGGCCGCGCCGATTCAAACTGCCGCTCAGCATTGGCAAGTTAATAGTCGAGGATGGCATCGTGCGGGGCGAAGTATTGGCTTTGTCAGTGACCAAACCCTGATCATTGTTTTCGCTGCATTGCTACAATCGCACACAATGTCGATCGATTTCAGAATCGAGGCGCACTCCGGCGCAGCGCGCGGAGGCCGCCTGCTCTCGCCCCATGGCGAGATCGAAACCCCCGTGTTTATGCCTGTGGGAACGGCGGCAACGGTGAAAGCTGTGCCGCAAGACATTCTCGAAGAACTCGGCGTCCAGATTCTTCTCGGCAATACCTACCATCTTTATTTGCGGCCGGGAGTCGAGACGGTTCGAAGGTTCGGCGGGCTCCACGGATTTATGTCGTGGCCGCGCGCGATCCTTACCGATTCCGGCGGCTTTCAGGTTTTCAGCCTGAACGAACTGCGCAAAGTCAGCGAAGACGGTGTCACATTTCGCTCTCATCTGGACGGCTCATCCCACTTCTTCAGCCCGGAAAATTCCATGGCAGCCCAGATCGGCTTGGGAGCCGACATCATCATGGCATTTGACGAGTGCACGGAATACCCCGCCGACCTGGCTCGCACGAAAGCTTCCATGGAATTGACTTTGCGTTGGGCACAACGCAGCAAGAAATATTTTGAAGACCATAAACACGAAGTGCCGTGGAACAGAAATAGTCCAGATAATACAACTCATGATTATGTGGGGACAGCCGCCCCTTCGACAGGCTCAGGGCAGGCCCCCGGCTGTCCGTCAGGCCGAAGGCCTGACTCTTCTGCTGGCATCGAGATAGCTGAATCAAAACCAATGGAGCTTCGCTCGACCGGACAGCCGAGAGCCTGCCCTGAGCCTGTCGAAGGGGCAGCTGTCCCTACATACCCCGGCTCGACTCAAACCCTCTTCGGCATCGTCCAGGGCGGCATGGACTTGGCTCTGAGAAAAGAATCCGCCGAGCGCACCATCGAAATCGGATTCCCCGGCTATGCCATCGGAGGTCTCAGCGTCGGTGAGCCGCGGCAGCGCACCCGCGAAGTGGTCGAAGCCACTCTGGAACACTTGCCCGCGGACAAGCCGCGATACCTGATGGGAGTGGGCACGCCGGAGGAAATTGCGGAGTACGCTCGCTTGGGCGTCGATATGATGGATTGCGTTCTACCCACGCGTGCGGCGCGGCATGGCTTGCTGTTTACTTCGGAAGGAAAAATTTCCATCAAGCAGGCGCGCTATGCCCAGGATGCTGCCCCGCTCGACCCTGATTGCGGCTGCCGCGTGTGCCAGCGTTACTCCCGAGCGTATTTGCGGCATCTTTATGCTTCGAATGAAGTGCTCGCGCAGGTCTTGAACACAGTCCACAACCTGAGTTTCTACCTTGACACTATGCGGCGGGTGCGTCATTCTATTCGACTTGGGGAAGAGTCCCGTTTTCTCTAGCGTCTGGTCTCGCGGAAAAGCGGTGACCTCATGGAAGGACGTCCCCGGATTCAAGCCTGGGCAGTGAAGCCCGAGTGAGTTGGCGTTCCGGCCGGAATCGATTGAGCATCCCCGTCGTGAAAATGACAGGCTTGCGGCGCTGGCAGGCGCGTGCCGCAGCTCGCGGACCCGGGCTCTTGAAGTTCTAAGCGGTAAGATCGTGAGCGGTAAAATAGACAGGTAGGTACATTTTAGCGATTATGCACGTTTTCTTAGCATTCCAAGCAGGTGGCGGCAGTATGGGTTGGTTAAGTATCGCTCCACTGATCTTTATTTTTGGCATTTTTTACTTTCTGCTGATTCTTCCCCAGCAGCGCCGGCAAAAGAAATGGACTGCCATGCTCGACAGCCTGAAAACTGGCGACAAGGTCGTGACCAGCGGTGGCCTGCGGGGAACGATCATGGCACTCAAGGATGATTCCGTTCACCTGCGGGTTCCTCCCAACAACATCGTTTTGGAAGTAACCAAAGCCTCCGTGACCCAGGTTACGACTACGGAAGAAGAAACTAAAACCAAATAAAGCGGCATAATCTAAGCATTTGGATTTCGTTCCATCATGAATAAGAATCTCCTCTGGAAACTGATAGCGATCCTCGGCGTCCTGCTCGTTTTTTTGTTTGGGATCTTTGGCATTCCCCAAAGCTTTTCCGGTCAAGGCTTGCTCTCTGCCATGACCAACCGCATTCACTTGGGCCTGGATTTGCGCGGTGGAACCCATCTTATCTTGCAAGTGCAAGTAAATGACGCGATCAATGTGGACTCCGACAATGCGGTGGAAGTCCTCAAAGAACAACTCAACAAACGCAAGATCGCCTTCGCCGATATTTCCAAGCCAGACCCGCAGAACAATCCTGACAAGATCGTGATCAAGGGTGTTCCGGCGGAGGCTCGTAAGGATCTGCTGGATATCGCAAACGACCGCCTGCCTGAATACAACCTCACTTCCGGAGCGGACAACAGCTGGACGCTCGTGATGAAGCCGCAGATTCTTAGCGATCTGAAAAATAAAGCCGTCACCCAGGCTATCGAGACCATCCGCAACCGTATTGATTCTTTGGGCGTAAGCGAACCGACGATTCAAGAGCACGGCCTCGGTCAGTATCAAATTCTGGTGCAGTTGCCCGGCGTCGACGATCCAGCACGGGTTAAAGACATCATGCAGTCCACCGCCATGCTTGAGATCAAGCAGGTCATGGGCGGGCCTTATCCCAGCGAGCAGGCTGCCATGCAGGATAAGGGCGGAGTTTTGCCGCCGGACGCGATTCTGCTGCCCGGCCGTGCGGCTCCCGGAGCTCCCGCCGACGAGCAAGCCTGGTACCTGGTCTCGCGGGTTTCTGCGGTCAGAGGCAAAGATTTGCGGGATGCCCAGCCCAGCACCGACCAGAACGGCCAGCCGAATGTGCGCTTCCAACTCACTGGCGAAGGCGGCCAGCGTTTCTACAACTTTACTTCTGCGCATGTGGGCGATAGCCTCGCCGTAGTGCTCGACAACAAAGTTCAGGAAGTCGCTAACATTAAAGAGGCGATCCGCGATACGGGCGAAATCAGCGGTGGCAGCATGAGCCAGCAACAGGCCAAAGATCTCTCGATGATCCTTCGTTCGGGCGCTCTGCCGGCAGGCATCAAGTATCTGGAAGAGCGTACGGTTGGGCCGTCGCTGGGCACGGATTCGATCCGGGCCGGGGTTCGCGCCGCCGTGGTCGGCATGCTTGCGGTGCTGATCTTCATGTTGATTTACTATCGAGCCGCAGGCATCAATGCAGACGTTGCGCTGCTCCTGAATCTCATCATCCTGCTCGGCTTCATGGGCTATTTCGAAGCTGTTCTGACCTTGCCCGGGATTGCCGGCGTGATCCTTACCGTCGGTATGGGTGTGGATTCCAACGTGCTGATTTTCGAGCGCATTCGGGAAGAGTTACGCAACGGCAAGACGCCGCCATCCGCGGTGGATCAGGGTTTTAGCCACGCCTGGATCACGATCGTGGATACTCACGTCACCACCATCGTTTCGGCGGCCATTTTGTTCCTGTTCGGAACCGGACCGGTAAAGGGATTCGCGGTCACGCTCACATTCGGCTTGCTGGCGAATTTGTTTACGGCCGTGTTCGTTTCGCGTGTGATCTTTGACTGGGTTTTGAGCCGAAAGCAGCGCGGCGACGCGTTGAGCATTTAAGAAAATTTGGAAATTGGGTAATTAATAATTTGGTAATTTGAGACACACGATGCACAGCTTTATTTTCGATTTTTAATTGCGAAATTACTAAATTGCCCAATTACTCAATTCATTTATAAATCGGATAAGAGGTAAGCCTGGTGGAGTTCTTTCGCAATACCAACATCGATTTTCTCGGAAAGAAGTGGTATTTTCTCGCCTTCTCGCTGGTGTTCAGCGTGGCGGGCATCTTTTCCATGTTGTTCTGGCACGGCATCCCGTACGGCGTGGATTTCCGTGGCGGCACGTTGGTGTATGTCAAGTTCTCACATACGCCAAACGACAACGCTTTGCGCGCCGCGATGGACCATGCCGGCCTGCACAATGCCAAAATTCAACGCTTCGACCAGCCCTCCTATAATGAAGTGCTGATCGACCTCGACGTGCAGGAGACCAACGAGCAGGCGCTTGATCGCGGTAAGACCCGAATCATTGACGCGCTGGAGACCAATGCTCCGGCAGGCAAGCAAGACCTGAACAATGCCAGCTCTCTCGCCATCAAGAACTTTTTGATGGATAAAGACCCGATGCATCTGGGATCGGACGCCGATCAAAAATACACCCAGCAGGCTCAGTCAATCGTCGACGCCCGGGACAAGGGGCATGGTGGAGTGCTGACTTCGTTCGATGAGCTAAAGGGCTCGGTCGACCCTGAGGTCGTGGCTTCGCTGTCGGATGGATTCTTCCTGTCAGACTTCAGCGTGCGCAATGTCGAGATCGTCGGACCACAAGTCGGAGCGCAATTGCGCCGGCAAGCTTTACTGGCGACCGCCTACTCGCTCGCTGGGATGCTCATCTATCTCGGATTCCGCTTTGAATGGATCTACGGCGTGGCCGCTGTAGTCACGGTGTTTCACGATACCTTGATCACCGTGGGTGCGTTCTCGTTGCTTAACAAAGACATCTCCCTTACGGTGATCGCCGCGATTCTCACCCTGATTGGTTACTCTAATAACGACACGATCGTGGTATTTGACCGCATCCGGGAAAACATTAAACTCATGCGGCGAGAGAAACTGGCAGACATCGTCAACCGGAGCATTAACCAGACTTTAAGCCGAACCATCTTGACAGCCGGGCTGACCTTCCTTACAGTGCTTGCACTCTATTTGTTTGGCGGCGAGGTGCTTCGCGGGTTCAGCCTCGCACTCGTCATCGGCATATTGATCGGAACGTATTCGTCGATTGCCATTGCCGCACCAATCTTAGTGGCCTATCAGGATTGGCGGATCAGCAAAGGCAAGCGACCTGCGGCAATGCCCGTCCGGGCCAAGTAATCGCCCGGATAGCGTTGCCCGCGGATTTGTGATACGCCTTTGTTTGGTTCTGCGTTAATCGCCGGGAAGGGCTAAATTTTGCCCGGTCGCACGATGGGTGTTGGGGTTGGGAGCAAAAGGGAGTCCGTCGGTGTCTAAGTTCACGTAGGCTCTGAGCAGGGAGAAACGACTATGTTTGAAGATAGCCTTCTGGAATCCGGTGGCAGGCTGAAAACCAAGCGGGGGCGAACCACAACCTTCGCGATCTTTCTTGAGATACTTCTAATCGGTGTCATGGTATTGATGCCCCTCATCTTCACTGAAGCTTTACCTAAGCAACAGCTGATGACGTTCCTGGTTGCTCCGCCTCCACCCCCTCCGCCACCTCCACCTGCAGCCGCTCCCGTGCATGTGGTGCACCAGATTCAGACCGATATCGTGAATGGCGCGCTCCGCACGCCGACCAAGATTCCACAAAAGATTCAGATGATTAAAGAAGACGAAGCTCCACCGCAGATGGCATCCGCCGGTGTAGTCGGTGGCGTACCGGGCGGCATTCCAGGCGGCCAGATGGGAGGCGTGATCGGTGGTATTATCAGCTCCACTCCCGTTGCCGTCCCTAAGGTGGCGACTCCGCAGCGGGTTCGCGTTTCGGCCGGTGTTACCTCTGGGCTTCTAATCCGGAAGGTGAACCCGACTTATCCTCCCTTGGCGCGGCAGGCTCGCATTTCCGGAACCGTCGTGCTCCGAGCTGTGATCAGCAAGGATGGCTCCATCGAAAACCTCTCGCTGGTGAGTGGGCATCCAATGCTGGCTCCTGCGGCGATCGAAGCCGTCAAGCAGTGGAAGTATAAGCCGTATCTGCTCAACGGCGAGCCCGTGGAAGTGGATACTGAAATACAAGTTAACTTCACTCTTGCCGGCGGCTAGCCGTGGGTCGAGTGACAGAATGCATTTGGCGGTGAATGATTGAAAGCGGCCTTCCCCTTCCCACCTTGTACCGTGGCCGGGAGAGACCTTCTGGCGAAACCGTGTTTCTGAGGCGTAACCCGTTATCGTAAGGTCCGCATAGGAAGGCGCGGTTGATGCCGAATGTCGATTTTCTGGAAGCCTCAATCGGCTTTTTGTCGCCGAATTTGACAGTGGTCTTCGATTTTGCATCAAAGTCTAAGAAGTTTCGAGGAGGGAAAAGCAACTCATGTTAGCTAACTTTGCCGTAGCAGCATTTCATCATGTTCCCCGGGTAGCCACTTGGATTGTGCAAGAGGGTGGCGCAGTGGGTTGGGATCCGATTTCGCTCTGGAAGCAGATGGGTATCATTGCGAAGATCGTGGTCATCATCCTGTTTATTATGTCGGGTTGGTCGATCGGCGTCATGATTGACCGCGCCATGGCATACAACGCGGCACGCAAGCAATCCCGCGCTTTCGCTCCTGCAGTTGCCGGAGCCCTGCGCGATGGCCGCATCGACGAGGCTATCAAAGTCGCCGAGCGCAACAAGAAGAGCCATCTGGCGAAGGTTGTCACGGCCGGCTTGATGGAATTTAAAGCGCACCAGGATTCTCCTGGCGCCATCCCCGGCGAAACGATTGAAGCCTCCAAGCGCGCTCTCGAGCGCACAGAAGCCATCGTCCACGCCGAACTGAAGCGCGGACTCGGCGGTCTGGCCACCATCGGTTCGACAGCTCCCTTCGTGGGACTGTTCGGCACCGTGATGGGCATTCTGAACGCCTTCAAAGGTATTTCCGAGCAGAAGGCTACCGGTCTGGGCGCGGTCGCAGGCGGCATTTCGGAAGCGCTGGTGACCACGGCTTTCGGTTTGCTGGTGGCAATTCCCGCCGTCATGATGTTCAACTATCTCACCGGCCGCGTTGAAGCGTTCGATGTGGAGATGGACAATTCGTCGAGCGAACTGATCGACTACTTCCTGAAGCGGCGCGACGTTCGCCGTTCCTAGGTCCAGTTGGTAGGGCCGGACTTCGCTTGAGTTGCTTCGTCCGGCGCCGGATCGATTTCCGGCGCCGGGCTTCCCTCTCTCGCGAAGGCCGTGGAAGTAATGGAGATTCACACTATGTCAATGGCAAAACGAAATGAAGGCGCCAAGGTCAACTCCGACATCAATGTAACCCCGATGGTCGATGTGATGCTGGTGCTGCTGATTATCTTCATGGTAATCACTCCCATGCTGCAGAAAGGCATCAGCGTGGACATGCCGAAAGTTAACAACCCCACGCCTATGGCCGATGCGGATAAAGAAGATGCGCTTCTGGTTTCCATCATGCGCGACGGGACTATCTACTTCGGCACCGACAAAATCGCCGTGGACAGTTTGACCGGGAAGGTAAAGGATCGTCTCGCCAACCGGACCGACAAGCGCGTTTACGTCAAGGCAGACGCTCGCGCCCACTACGGCAATGTGGTTCAGGTCGTGGACGCGGTTCGCGCCGCGGGCGTGGATGATCTGGGCTTGCTTACCGATCAGCGGAAAGAGCACTCCAAACGCTCCGCCTCCCGCTCCGGCTCCGGCGACCGGGCAATGAAGTGAGTGAAGTAAGAGGAGATCGAATATGAGTATGGCAATGGGAAGTGGCGGAGGCCAAAGTGCAAATATTAACGTCACTCCGCTGATTGACGTGCTGCTGGTGCTGCTCATCATCTTCATGGTGATCACGCCGTTAACGCCGAAAGGTTTGGACGCGCTGGTTCCGCAGCCGCCTCCGCCGAATGCGCCCAAGAACAACACACCCGATCGCACCATCGTGGTGCAGCTTATCGATCGCGGCGCCGGTCAGGATCCCGGTTTGAAGATCAATCAGGAAGATGCTACCTGGGATAATCTGCAAGGTCGACTGGCAGATATCTACAAGACCCGCGCGGAAAAAGTGATGTTCGTAAAGGGCGATGACGCCATTCCTTTCGCTGACGTAGCCAATGTGATCGACATCGCGCATGCCGCGGGAGTTGATAAAGTTGGTCTGATTACCGCGAAAATTGAGGCTGGCGGCTAAACGCTGGTCGAAGTTTTGCAAGCGCCCCGGAATAGGCGTATCGCTTCCATCGCGCACGGGAACCAACGTTCCCGTGCCGCGTTTGTGTAGGAGCATGCTGCCCATCGCTTGTCAAATTGCTGTCTCTGGGCCTAGGATGCTGTGGCAAGGGAGACTTATACCGCAATGAATAAATCGATTCGACTGTTGACGCTGGCAGCCACGATGCTGGCGATTCTATCTTCCCTGGGCTGCAGCAAACTGCGCGCCCGCGACCAGCTCAACAAGGGCGTTACGGCATTCAAGAATGCAAAGTTCGAAGAAGCCATCGACCATTTCCAGCAGAGCGCTGCACTGGACCCATCGCTGATTAATGCAAAAATGTATCTGGCCACCGCCTACGCTCAGCAATACATTCCAGGCGCCGATACGCCAGAGAATAACAAGATGGCGGAAGAGGCAATCAAGCAATACCAGGCTGTGCTCGACATGAATGCGCCCCGCGATCAGAAGGAGAACGCTGCCAAGGGCATCGCCTCGCTTTACTACAACATGAAGAAGTTCGACGAGGCCAAGAAGTACAACCATATGGTTTCTGATATCGATCCCAATGATCCTGATCCTTACTACTCGATCGGCGTCATCGATTGGGCCGAGTGCTACGCCCCGCGCATGGAAGAACGCGCCAAACTCGGCATGAAGCCGGATGAGAATCTTAACCCCAAGAACAAGGATCAGAAAAAGGTCTGCGAAGAACTCAAAGCGAAGAACATGCCCACGATTCAGGAGGGTATCGACAACCTGAACAAGGCAATCCAGCTTCGTCCGGACTACGACGACGCCATGGCTTATCTGAACCTGATGTACCGCGAAAAAGCCGACGTGGAGTGCGACGACCTGGCACAGCGCCAAGAAGACCTCAAGACTGCCGATAACTGGGTTGATAAGACTCTCGCCACCAAGAAAGCCAAGGCCGAGAAACAGCCCGGACAGCAAGGCATCACGATGGACCAACCGAAATAGATTCGCTTCGGTTAAGGTTAGAGAGGGCGGACATTCTTGTCCGCCTTCTTTTATCTTTTACGCAAACGCCGACGACGAATTCGCCAACGTGCGCAAGATCCAGCTAGATCTTCTCGGTCTTATGGTCGTACTTCACAACACCGTTCTGCTGGTTTTGCCGCGTCACGTCGTCATTCGTATAGGTCCGCTTTGCCGGCTTCCACTTACCCGCGGCCGCCGGTTGTTGGGAGGCGCCAATGAAGATCCAGGCCGGCTGAGCCTGCTGTTCGCCGTTCGTTTCTTGCCCCGACTCCATCCGCCGCATCATGTGCTCGTGCTCTGGCATCATGTGCCCATGCTCCATCTCGTGTTCCGCTTCCATGCGCCGCATCCCCCGCTCCCGCTCAGAACGGTTTTCAGCTTCGAATTCACGCATTCCCCGCTCGCGTCCACGATGATCCGGTCCGGCTGTGATGGGAGAAATGATCGGAGTCTGCCCGCCCGAATACCACACCGGCACTGTGTAAGCTGCGTCCGTGTTGCCGGAGATCTCGGAGAGCGTCGAATTGGTTGCGCCCGCAATAAGCCCGCCGGTGGCGTTGCTAGCCCCTACAGGATTCGGAGAAAATGTCGTTAGCGCCAGGCTCGGCGTCGTAATCAGTGGAACATAGGGACCGCAGCCATACGGACAATACCCCGGAACGCCGCGCCAATCCTGGCCATAGCTTAAAACGGACAACAGAAGAATCGAACCCATTACCGCAAACTTGCTCATAAAACCTCCCGGAAGACTTACTCTGCCTATCCTGCTGCAGATACCATGCCACTAGAGCTCTGCCAGCTTGGGATTAATATTCACGCCGTTTTGGTTGTTTTAACGTCGTTCCAAAGTGGCCAGGGAGTTGACGAGTGCAAAGACTTGCGCCAAAGACGCACGGAATTGTTTAGTCATCGCATTTTCGCAGATCAAGGCCTGCTGTAGACTCGCACTTCCACTTGCGAGAATTGCTCCTTTTCCAGCCTGGGGAAAGACTCGCCCAGAATTCGATTCAGCATCAAGGTGGTCAGATCGGGATGCCCGTACGCTTGATTGCTCATAAGCACGACCCACACTCGAGAGTAGCGACCCGGGATCGAATGCACGAAGGGGCTGCTAGGCTTGCCACTGAAATCCCGATAGTCGAGATGATCTCCGTGCCTCGGATAGATAACTTCAGGCTCGACCGCGGAGACCGGCGGCGAAGCTTTCTCCTTCAACGATTTGAAAAACTCGTAAGGCACCCGTGCCTCCGCGATATGAAACAGGATGGCATCGCCGGGCTGAGCGTGATCCAGGATATAGTTCACAGCTGCTTCGGAACCATCCCGCTCAAGATCGAAATCATGATCGTAATAAGAGAAAGTTCCTTGCAGCGAAAGCAAAAGCATTATCCCCAGCGTTACGCCCAGCAGCCAGGTGGAACGCAGCTTCGCCAGACCGGCCGCTGCCAGAATAACCAGCGGCGGCAGGCAGAAGATGAAGTAGCGTCCCAGAAAAAGCGGACGCGCCAGCGAGAGCATGAGTATTAGCGCCACCGGACAGACCAGCCAGATCAGGAGAAAGCGAACCCTCCAGCTATCCGAATCACCCTGAGGCCGGAACAGCCTCGTCTCGCCTTGCTGCGGCAGGATTGCAGCCAGGCAAGCCGCCCCATAGAGAACGAGCAGGAAAAATCCATCATTGCCAGCTAACTGCTCCATGAAGTGCAAGATGTCGCGAAAGCCTGGGCGTTGTATCCATCGAATCGGACCAGCGCCAGTCTTGGCCGCGAAAACGATCAAAGGCAACGACGCAACCGCGATCCAGATCCAGATCCGGCGCACAGGCCGCGAGCGCGCGCGTTGCTTCTCACCCCTCACCGACAGCCACTGCGCTGCCAGTAATAGCAACGCATAAAGATGGGCATAGACAGCAAAAACGCTGGCCAGCATATACCCGACCCGGTTCCGGCGTGATGGCTCTTGCAATGCTGCGACGAAGAAACCACTCGACAGAATCGCCAGCAATACAAAAAGCGAATAGCTGCGCGCCTCCTGCGCGTAGCGAATGTGAAATGCGTTAAAGCTCATTAGCGCGACGGCTAGCAATCCTGTGCGCCGATCAAACAGCTTTGATGCCAGCCAGAAAATTGCCGGCAGAGTAACGAGAGAAATGATTACCGACAAGCTGCGAATAAAGAATGGACTGGAGCCGAGATGCAGCCATCCGCGCAATAACAGATAGTAGAGCGACATGTTGGCTTCGCGCCGCCACATCAGCCTCCAGAAATCACTCCAGCCAAGCCGGGCTACTTCCACGCTGAAACACTCATCAAACCAAAAAGGTTTCCGTACAAGAAATGAAAAGCGTAATGCGGCGGCGACCGCGCTCAGTAACGTCAGCGTGGCGATTGAAACGGGTGTCCAAAATGGCTGCGCGGAACTCGCCGGCCGCGAGGAGTCGATCTCTTTTGTTGCGCGGGCTGTCGAAGACGGCATGAGTCGTAGGGTAAAAGGCCCGAATCCAAATGATATTATGCTAAGAATAGCCCAGATTTCTGGTGGACCCGGATTTTAGCGGGCCACGGTCCATAGCTGGCTTTAGTGCAATGAGTGTAACTTCGTTGGAACCGTCTACGCGCAACGGCGCGGGTGTTCCGGTCGACCGGTGGGCGGGATGTGTGTCCGTAATTGTGCCGGTTTACAACGAGGCGGCGCATGTCGACGAGTTGCTGCAGGCCATCCATGCGTCGGCGGTGAAAAAAGAAATTATCATCGTGGATGATGGCTCGTCTGACGGCACTCGGGAAAAGCTCCGCGCAATGCCGCTTGCAGACGATGTCACTGTAATCTTCCACGAAAAGAATTGCGGCAAGGGTGCAGCTATTCGCACGGGGCTGGACTATGCCCGGGGCGAATACGTTCTCATACAGGATTCCGATCTCGAATACGACCCGCAGGATTATCCCGCGCTCTTGCGGCCGCTCGAACTCCAGGAAGCGAACGTGGTTTACGGCGTACGTCCTGACCGTCCGGAACGCGGGCTACGATTTTTCCTGGGCGCAAAGCTTTTAACTCATCTGGCAAATCTGTTGTATGGAGCGGGCGTTCACGACGAAGCAACCTGCTACAAGGTTTTTCGCCGGTCGTTAATTTCGAAGATCAGTTTGGATTGCCGCCGGTTTGAGTTTTGCCCCGAAGTGACGGCGAAGCTGTGCCGTATGGGCGAGAAGATCGCTGAAGTTCCTATCTCCTATGTTCCTCGATCGGCTGGCGAGGGGAAAAAAATTCGCCACTCCGACGGATGGCTGGCCATCTGGACGCTGCTGCGTTACCGTTTCGGCCACAGCACGCGATGGATAAAAGGATCTGAGCAGCAGCCCCGGCGGTCATTTATGGTGAGCCTTGTTCGTCTCCCTGAGCCATAACACGGCGCCTCGCTGGCGAATTCTTCAGCTCGTTTGTTCCTCCTGATACACTCCCGCTCAATGGAAAAGCCGCCTCTGCCGCCGATTCCTAAGTCTGTGTTCTGGCTTGTGGTGGTGTCGTTTTTTCTACAGGTGGCAATGATCGGCGTGTTCCGCGAATATCGTACGCGGCCAATCGAAGACCACTTCGCTTTCGGTTGGGAGATGGGTCGTGTGGCTCGCTCCATCGCGGTGGGGCAGGGTTTCAGCAATCCTTACGGCGGCAATACCGGTCCTACAGCCTGGGAACCGCCGCTCTATCCATATCTGATGGCCGGAGTTTTCAAACTCTTTGGTATCTACACGAATGCCTCGGCTTGGGTTCTGTTGACGATCAATAGCATCTTCGCTTCGCTCACGACGATTCCAATTTTTCTGATTGCTCAGAGAACTTTCGGCAATCGTGTGGCGCGTTGGTCGGTGTGGGGATGGGCGCTCAACCCTTACATTTGGTACTGGTCGATTCACTGGATTTGGGATACGACGTTCACTCCGCTGGTCTTAAGTTTGATTTTTCTGGTGGCTCTCGAACTCCAGGATTGGCGCGGCTTTCGAGGATGGGTGATATTTGGATGTTTGTGGGGCGTCGCTGCATTGGCGAATCCATCCATGCTTGCCTTTCTGCCTTTCTGCGGGCTCTGGATATGGCGGCAGCGATTCAAGAACGGACTGCCTTCGTTTTCCGGTGTCGTGCTATCGTCTGTGATTTTCTTTGCGGTGCTCTCGCCGTGGCTTGGCCGGAACTATCAAGTCTTCGGACGGTTTGTTTTTTTGCGCGACGATTTCGGCCTTCAGTTTCGCTTGGGCAATTCGAACAGTGCTGAGGGTATGCTGATGGCTTATCTGCAGCCTAATTTAAACAAGCTTGAGTTCGAGAAGTTCCAGCGCATGGGCGAAATTGCCTATGCGAAAGAGTGCCAGCGACTGGCATTCGAATGGATTCGCGAACATCCCGGTCGTTTCGTCGTCGTCAGCCTGAGAAGATTTGTTTACTACTGGAATGGCGTACCCAAACCCACCGATAGCCGTGCTCCCAGAGACTTTCGCAATTCACTTTTTCTCGCCTGGTCCGTGCTGGCGATCTGGGGTGCGGGCCGCGCGGTACGGATGAGAATCCGCGGAGCCTGGCTCTTCGCGGGACTCATGCTCACCTACCCCACAACTTATTATTTTGTCTTCCCCCACGCCCGCTATCGTCATCCGATTGAACCCGAGTTACTGATCCTGGCCGTGTTCTTGTTATTGCAAACAGGCAAACGGTCAGCCCCGCAGATAGCCGATTCTGAAACGCCGGAATCTGCTGTAGAATCTTGAGTTCTTCGCGGGGGCCTTTGTTCAAAAGAAGTTGTTCACAAGAATATGTTCAAGAAAATCCTCATCGCCAATCGCGGAGAGATTGCAGTACGCGTGCTGCGCGCCTGTCACGAGATGGGTATAGCCGCAGTAGTGGTTTACTCAGATGTAGATCGCGCTTCATTGCACGTGCGCAAAGCCGATGAAGCGTATCCTATCGGCCCGGCCGCGGCCTCCGAATCATATCTGAACATAACGAAAATTCTCGACGTCGCGCAGCGCTCCGGCGCCGACGCGATTCATCCGGGATACGGATTTCTTTCCGAGAATGCAAAGTTTGCTCAGGCTTGTACCGATGCCGGCGTGAAATTCATCGGCCCAACCTCCGCCGCCATGGAAGCGATGGGGTCGAAGACCCGCGCGCGGCAGGCCATGGAGAAAGCTGGGGTTCCTTTCGTGCCCGGCACATCGCGAGGAGTGGAATCGTTGGAGGAGGCGGAAAAGGTGGCCGCAGGCATTGGCTATCCAGTCATGCTGAAAGCCGCCGCAGGCGGCGGCGGCAAGGGCATGCGCTTGGTGCATGCGCGCGAACAATTGAAATCCTCTCTCGATGCGGCTCGCAGCGAGGCGGAGCGATCATTCGGCGACAGCGAAGTTTATATCGAGAAGGCAATCATCAATCCTCGCCACATCGAAATGCAGGTTCTAGCCGACGAACACGGCAACACAGTTTATCTTGGCGAGCGCGAATGCTCGCTGCAGCGGCGCCACCAGAAAGTACTCGAAGAAGCGCCTTCTCCCATTGTCGATGCTGACATGCGCCTCCGGATGGGCGAAGTGGCGGTTCGCGTAGCCCAGGCCGCGGCGTACACCAACGCTGGCACGGTCGAGTTTCTGGTCGACGAAAAAAAGAATTTTTATTTCCTCGAGATGAACACGCGGCTGCAGGTAGAACATCCGGTAACGGAATTGATCACCGGGCTCGATCTGGTTCACTTGCAGATCCGCATCGCGGCTGGAGAAAAACTACCCTTCGCGCAGGATGACATCACCATTCGCGGTCACGCTATCGAATGCCGTATATACGCCGAAGATCCCGACAATAACTATTTTCCCAGCCCCGGTAAAATCTCGCTGCTGTTGGCGCCCTCGGGGCCGGGCATTCGCCGCGACAGCGGAATGTACGAAGGATGGAATGTGCCGATCGATTACGATCCTCTGCTGGCCAAGCTGATCGGCTATGGCACTGATCGCGATCAGGCTATCGCGAGGTTAACTCGTGCCCTCAGCGAATATTTCGTCGGCGGAATCAAGACGAATATTTCTTTATTTAGACGGATCTTGTGCGATCCGGATTTCCGTGCAGCCAAACTTGATACCGGATTTCTCGACCGCATGCTGAAGAAAAGCGAGCATAAGGGTGTGGATGCGCGAACAGCGGAAGTCGCCGCCATTGCAGCCGGAATGTTTGCGGCGCTGGGCGTCGGCGCTGAAAGCGCCAGTCCTACGGCTTCGCGGGCGGCCGGCCCGACCCTTTCGAACTGGAAGAATGCCAGCCGCAAAGAAGCTTTGGGATAGGTTGGCCGATTCGGATAAGTAGAAAAACGACTGGTGTTTATGCTCTATGACGTAACTATCGACGGCAAGAAGTATGGACTCGATTTGAACCGCGCTGACGGACGCTGGTCCTGCCGTCTCGATGGCCGCGAAGTTGAAGTGGATGCTATTCTCGCGCGACCGGACGTTCTCTCCCTTCGCGTCGGGAACCTCGCTTACGAAATTAAATCCGAGCGAGTAGCGAACGATTTGCATTTGTGGGTCGGGAGCACAAGGTTCGCCGCGGAAGTGCGCGACCCGCGGTCCCTGCGTGGACGCGCGCGGGCTGCCGACGATCGTGGCCCGAAGAAAATTGTCGCGCCCATGCCAGGTAAGGTGGTGCGCCTTCTGGTAAAAGAAGGAGACGAAGTGGAACTTGGCGCGGGCGTGGCGGTGGTCGAGGCGATGAAGATGCAGAACGAAATTAAATCGCCGAAGAAGGGAACGGTCCAGAAGATTATGGCGACTGAGGGTGCCGCGGTGAATGCCGGCGACGTCCTCGCCATCGTGGAGTGATGATGTCGCCCCGCGTTTCAGTACCTGTGCCAGCTGAAAATTGCTACTTCATCAAGCCATTACTGTCTAGAATTTGCTTGGCGTAATAGTTGTCGACCTTCGCCGAGTCGCGTAGCACCTCGTAGTAAGCCGCCTTCAACAGCTGCTCGCGCCGGTCATGCAGTTGCGAGCGAATAGCCTGCTGCACGCGCGGATCAGAGAGATCTCGCTGTCCCGCGGGTTCCTTCGAAACCAATTTCACAATGCGAAAGCCGAGCGGTTGCTTGGTCGCCGGGTTCGACACGGTGATAATCGGGCTGTACTGACCCGGCTTCAGTTTCATCACGGCGTCGCGAGTAAAAGGATCGGTATTGCGCAGCGACGACTCTGGAACCGTTCCCAAGTCGCCACCATTACCCGATGTTTCCGGATCCTCCGAATAATTCATGGCCAGCGTAGCGAAATCGTCGCCACTGTCGAGGCGATTGGAAATCATCTGGATTTTCTTGCGCGCGTCGGCCTCGTTCTGCGCCTTGTTATTCTGGTTGTGTACCTGCGGATTCGGCGTTGGAGTCACGAATATCTGGGCCAGATGGTATTGCGGTTCGATGAGGTTGAATTCCGATTTGTGCGCGGCAAAGTAGTCGTTGATGTCCTGGTCGGTCACATTGATCTTCGAAGACACTTCTTTGTTCATCACCTTGTCGACGGTAATCGAGCGCCGGATGTCTCGCTTGAAATCCTCCAGCGTGATCTTTTTTTCCTTCAGTCGCTGATCAAATTCCTCCTGCGTGTAGGGAGATTTAATTTCGTTCAACTTCCGATCAACTTCCTCTTCCGTGGCCAGCAGACCCAGTTTCTCGGCGCGGCGCATTACCATTTCGTCGTCGATCAGTTGGCGGAGGATGTTGAGGCGAAGGATGGTGGCTTGTTCGCCCACAGGGGCCTGCTGCGCGCTGGCAATTTGATTGTCGTAATACTTGTCGACATCCGAGCGGAAGATTTTGCGGCCATCCACTGTAGCCATCACGTCTCCGCTGACTTGAGATTTACAGCCCAGCATCCCTGCCAGCGCGACGGCCGCAGCGACTAACACTGCCAGGCGCGGAAGTCCTAGATTCCTTTTCAAAAGAGTTATTCTCCTAGATTCCCGTCAACGTTCTCCACTGACCGATCACTTCGCGACTGGCGCGGTCGATGCGACCGCGTGATCCGGTACCGGCAGGTTCGCGTCTCTCAACGCGCGGTCCAAAGCAGCACGCAGTTCAGTCGGAGGCACGGCACCGTCGATTTTTTCGCCGTTGATGAACATGGTTGGCGTCGCTTCCACCCCAACCGATTCTGCCTCTTTCATTGACGCCTTCACCGCACTATCATCTTGCGCCTTAATGCAAGACTGCAGCTTTACCGTATCCAGACTGTGTTTCTGGCCCTGTAGCATAGCGAGTTTGTCGAGCGCATCCAGACGCGCCGCCGGAGTTTTTTCATTGCTCACTTCGTGCTGGTTGGCATGGATGTAGTCGGCAAAATCCCAGTAGGCGTCATTATTTTGCGCCGCCAGGCAATTTGCGTCCACGGCGGCGTGCGTCGCCCAGGGATGAATTTCCACCAGCGGATAATCCTTGTAAATGAAAGTGACTCGGTCGCCGTACTCCTTAAGAATTTCCGGGAATAGCTCCTGGTGCATGCGCGAGCAGAACGGACATTCGAAATCGTCAAAGTTGACCACTACCACTTTGGATGCCTTCGCTCCCCGCGTAGGCCGCCCGGCAGTATTGATCTTGCTCATGGTGGCCGCGTAAGGATCCTTGTTCAAATCGAACTTATTCATTCGGATCAGCGAAGAATGATCTTTGGAGACCAGGAAATTGAGATCCTGTTTTCTTTCGCCGTTGTCGATGGTCACCACAACAGACTCGTAATTGGGAAAGTCCGGGCTGGGCGAAGCAGGACCTACCAGTACTTTGAGTTCGGCCGGGACTTTGTAGTAAGAACGGACCTGCCGTTCGATCTTTTGGGCTAATTCTGGCGAGACGGATTGAGCAGCACAGCCGAAGCAAACGATCAGCAGGAGAAGAAAAGAGCGTCGCAATAAGATCACTAAGAACCGCCTGAACATGGAAAGTAAGGTTGATTATCTCACAGCACCCAGTGGGTACGGGAAGAAGGACGACCGGGATTCCGCAGCAATTACGCCTGAAGAAGGGCTATCTCGGCGAGCGGAACGCCCTCAGCCCGTGCGCCGAAGCAAATCCTCCGCGGGCAGCAACGCATTCATCGATCCCGAGCGGAAACCTTCCAGATCGAGGGTCACAAATTTGAAGCCCAGGCTTTTGAAAATGTCTGTGAAGTGCGCGGCCATTGCAGGATCGAGCGCCCGCGTTAGCTCCTCCCGCGAGATTTCGATGCGAACAATATCCCCATGATGCCGGACGCGGAACTGATGGAAACCTAGGGCGCGTAGCGCGTCTTCGCCCCGTTCCACGACCCCTAGCGCTTCTCGCGTAACCGGGCGGCCGTATTCAATGCGAGAGGACAGGCAAGCGGAAGCCGGCTTATCCCAGATGCGCAAGCCGGCCTGCCGAGCCAAAGTGCGGATTTCATCCTTGGAAAGTTCGGCATCGAGCAGCGGTGCAACCACATGATGATTGGCCGCAGCTTTCTGGCCGGGACGGAAGTCGCCCTGGTCATTCAGGTTGACGCCATAAGCGATCGTATCGAAGCCGCGGACGGCGCGCATCTCCTCCATCAGGGTGAAGAGTTCATCCTTGCAGAAGAAGCAACGCTGCGAATCATTGCGCACATATTCCGGGCGATCCAGCTCTGAGGTTGCGACCACTTCCAGCGGAATGCCTTGCTCCTTGGCAAAGGCAACCGCATCATCGAGCTGCGTGCGCGCCAGACTGGGCGAGTCGGCGATAATCGCCAGCATCTTGTCACCCAGCACCTCATGGGCAACCCACGCCAGATAAGCCGAATCGATGCCGCCAGAATAGGCCACCAAGATGCGTCCAAGTTGACACAGGCGATCCTGTAGCCGGACGCGCTTCGATTCGAGCTCATTCTTCGGGGCAGACATAGGCGGCATGTTAGCAGAATTAGATGCGCCCGTGAGTTTCCCCGGCGCTATGAAAAAACTGCTAATACAGCCGACCTAACTGGCGCAAACTCCCGAAACTGCCAATGTTGGCAAGGCTGAAATTGAACAGAAATAGGTTTTCATTGCGCACATTGGCGACTGTGTAGGTGCGATACTCCAACGTCATGCCGCAGCAATTCCAGTTGTAAGTTGCCTGCGCGCTGACGAACTGCAGCTGGGCGAGATCGGCGTCAAACCCGAAGCTTCCGGCAGCGCTGAAGCCGCGTTTGATCGCGCTGCCGTATCCTACTGCGGCACGAAATTGGTTGAAGCGGGCGATATCAGCCAAATTTGCGGACGCAGCCGCGGTCTGCCCGGGAATCTGCAGGATCGCGTCCCCTCCGCCGATCGTGACCTGACCGATGTGATAATTGGCCAACAGTGTGCTGGCGTTGGTGCGATTGTTTTGAAAATCGAAGTCCATATCCCATTCGACATCGGTGCGCGCACTGGTCTCCACTCTCAACCGCGAGACCAGAGGCGAGAGATGACGGGGCTGAGTCAGGAAAGCGATTCCAGTCAAGTCGATCGTGGTCGTGAATACATTGCGTTGCCCCGGAATCAAGGCTCCTCCGAAAGTGGGATCGAGAAAGTATTTCTGCGCCAACTCCCACGTAACGAGTTCACGCACCGGCGGCCCGGGCTGACAGCCGGGACCTGCCAGCGGATTCGTATGTTGCCATGGGATGGTCGATTCCGGCGCAGCGCCGCCCACCGTCAGTGCCGTCATGATTTTGCTGCAATCCTCGGGCTGATTCGAAGTGCGCTTGGCATAGAGCCGCGTCACGAAACCGTACTCCACTTCATGGGTATCCGTCAGGATGTCACGCTCGTCGAACTTTACGACGTTGCCAAAATTATTCACCCCAGTAACAAAACGGTAGACAGCGCGCGGCTCGATGACATGCTTCCACTTTCTTCCCAGAAATTGCTTGTCGAAAACACGCTCGAGTGCAGGCGGACGCAGTTCCACCGCTGTCTCCACAGCATGGCGATCGATCGGATCGCTTACCGCCTGCCCGGGATTCGTTCCGCTTTCGCCCACCAGCCGTTGCGTGTAATAAGTTTCATGCAGCGTCAGCTCCGGACGCAACGACCATCCCCGGAACAAAAGCGGCAGTGAGATTTCCGGATTCAGATCGAACCGCCCAAGCAGATTTGCCGTCCTGAAAGCCGGCGTGCACGATTGAACTGAACCCACCGTCGAACATTCGGCGGGCTCGCTGCGTGACAGTCCGGTTCCGGAGGCATCAAACGACCAGTAAAGCGGCGTGCGCCATATCGGGTGCTCCACGCCAGAGAAATCAGCGCTCGGCGTATGCAAAATTGTAATGACCTGGCCGGGTGTGGTGCTCAAAAAATTTTGATAACGCTCCGCAAAGCCGTTGATGCTGTAGCCATCCGTGGACTTCGAGAGAAACGCCTGCGATTTCACTTCCGAATACACCGCCTGGCTGAAGACTTCGTTGAAGGCTAAGCGAAAGAGAAATGAACTCAGATAATCGATGTTGGTCACGCCGCGGAATCCGCCGATGTTCCCGGCCGCATTCAGACGCGCATTCTCTCCACCTTCTTTGAGAGGAGGCGAACCAATGCCGCGATCGATCACGCCAAAATAGTTGAGGTCGATGTATGAAGTTTCGCTGGGACGGACCCGGAACTCTCCCCGCTGCGAGCCTCCGCGCAGAGAAAAATACTCCGCCCCCACGGTCGCATCCATCATGCGATTGATGGCCCAGTAGTAGGCATCGCCCACCATGTATCCGTTGGTCGAAGAGTGACCGACCGACGGCATCAGAAATCCTGATTGCCGCGACTCCTTCTCTACCGGGTGGGTCGCGTAAGGAAGCCAGAGGATCGGAATGCCATGCAAGTCGAAAGTGCTGCGGTAGATTTTCGCGTTGCCACCTACGTCCACACTCACCTTGCGGGCGTCGAATTGCCAGTTCGGATGTGGCAACTCGCAAGTCGTAATTGTGCCGTCATAGACGAGGTAATGGTCTTGGCTGGTTTTCTCGACCAGCTTGCCGGTGAATGCAAATGGAGCGGTAGAGGTCAGAATCACCCGGTTGGCGCGGAAGCGCAGGCCAGTGGTTCCCGTCACATCGTAAAACTTCCCCGTCTCCAGCGCGAAGTTGTAAGTGCCGTGGTCGGCGCGAATGTGGTCATCGTTGGGACCTCCGTCGAGGGAAAAGTGGCCGTTGGCGGTCGCTTCATTGGTGTCCGAGTTGAAGGTCGCCTCGTCGGCCTTCAGAACGTAAGTCTCGTAGTAGATTTCAACTGCACCGTGCAACTTGTAGACGTCGCCGTCTCTTTCTTGCTGGATGGCACAGATCGTAGCGCGATTATTGGACGACTCCGCAAACGCTCGCGCGCAAGGCGTAGTGGGAACAGTTGCGGATTTTTCCGCGAGTGCGCCGGAATGCGTCACAGAAGAGGAATTCGAAGGCAGCAACTGGCTGGTAACTAATGGGAGTACGAGAAGCAGGTGACAAAGCAGTGCCGCCGTGATAAGGAATCTGTTGCGAAGAGTCATCGGACCAAGGTCGTTTAGAACGCGATCATCCCAGGCGCACGAAAGAAACGCTTGGACGCCTATAGCGGCAGCAGTCGTGGTGAACTTAGCATGGCCGTGCCTTGCGAGGCAAAGCAGGTCGATGGTTTAGATTCCGGTGTGGTCTTGGCGGTTATCCGCCGGCCCCCCGCTTTCGACATTCTTTTGAGATCTGATTCATGTCTTGTCCGCTTTGTGGTGAGATCTGCCGCTGCTCTTCCCGGGAGGATTCCACAGCTTCGCCACGCTCTGAATCGGAGACCAGCGTAAATTCTGAGGCAAGTCTGCACGTCGAGTCTGAATCGGGTTTTCCCGGCGGCGGCACTGTGCCCGGCGATTCGTCGACCTGGCGTCAAGAAGTAGCGGCCCGCCTGAACCGGTATCAGTCCCGGCGGAAGCCGCGCGCTCCTCGGTATCCCTCACTGCGCTTACACTTCGAACCGCAAGATACAACTCGCATTGCACCAGAACACTCCGCCTTCCCGCCGGTGCTGACCTCAAACCACGCTTTGGTATTGGACGAATTCGCTCCGACATCGCCTGAGCCGTCGAACGCCGCCACAACTCACTCCGCTGGCGAGGTTGCTCTTGGTTCTTACGCTGAGGAACATGCCAACCATGCGACAACGGCCTCTGCCGCTTCCCCAGTTACAGCAAAGATTATCGAGTTCCCGCGTTCCTGGACGCCTCCTGCGCCCGCTCTCGATGAATTAGCCGATCCGGTCATCGATCGTCCGCGCATCCTGGAAGTTCCGGAAGTTGTTCCGTCGCCGCCGGCGCTGGGTGGAATTACGATTGAGCCGGTGCAGCAAGCAGGAGAGGAGAAGCGTCCTGGTATCGACATTCCGCTGCAGGCTGCCACACTGGAGCGGCGCGTTTTATCCGCAGTCCTCGATGCCCTGATCATTGTCACCGCATGCGCTCTCTTCGCTGTCATTTTCTGGAAGCTAACAGACGTTCGCCCGCCGCGCCTGCAGACTGCAGGGGTTCTCGCGGGTATGTATTTCGTGCTATGGGGGGCTTACCAATACCTGCTGATGGTTTATGCCGGGACAACGCCGGGGCTGCGCCTGGCGGGATTGAAATTGCTCCGCTTCGATGACAGGATTCCCTCCCGACGCCTGCGGCGCTGGCGCGTACTCGCCTCCTTTCTTTCGGCCGTATCTCTCTGCATGGGATATATCTGGGTCTTTCTCGATGAGGACTCGCTCTGCTGGCATGACCGCATTACCCATACCTACCTCGCCCCGCAAAAACATGAGCCGAACGATGCCGAAGCGCTGACTCACTAACTTCGGGATGATCAAAGACTAAGACTTAAGTGCGACTGCGGGTAAAGCGTCTACTCCGCTCGAAGCCGCCTTGCCTGTGCTATCTTCAAGGCTTATTCCAATCTTGAGTCTCGCACTCTTCTGAAGCATGGCTACGTCCGTTGAAGGTTCCAAGCCCGCAATAAAGGTCTTCGTCGCCACCACGGTGATGTTGACCTTCATTTCCTTCTGGCGGGCCTCCGCCATCGTTCTGTCTGACCTGGCATCGTCCGCTTATTACGCCGGCGGCGACGCCGAGAAAGTCATTGGCAAAAGCGCCCCCTGGTTCATCCTGGGCGTCATGTTGTTCAGCTATGCGGTGCGGGCGCTTTATATCGAATCCAGCAGCATGTTCGTACGCGGCGGCGTCTATCGCGTGGTCAAGGAGGCGATGGGTGGAACGCTGGCCAAGTTTTCCGTCTCGGCGTTGCTCTTTGACTATGTACTTACAGGACCCATCAGCGCGGTTTCCGCCGGGCAATATCTGGCAGGCTTCATTAAAGACATGGGCGTGTACATGCATCGCCCATTGCATTTTTCTGACGATCACTTCGCCGCCGGGCTGGCCGTGATCGTGGTCGGATACTTCTGGTGGAAGAATACCCAGGGCATGCACGAGTCCAGCCAGAAGGCACTACAGATCATGATCATCACCACCGTAATGGTGGTGATTCTGCTCATCTGGTGCACCATTACGATTCTGCGCGCGCCCGTTGTTCAATTGCCTCCGAACCCGCTGCACGCGGGCGTAATTCCCCTCAACAAAGAATCTCTCGGTTGGCTGAACGGAACCTGGTTCTCCCACATTACTTGGATCATCCTGTTCGTCGGCTTCGGCCATTCTGTCCTCGCTATGAGCGGCGAGGAGACTCTGGCGCAGGTCAATCGCGAAATCGAACATCCCAAGCTGAAGAATCTGGAAAAGACCGGCTTAGTAATTTTTGTCTATAGCCTGCTGTTCACCTCGCTGGTTTCCTTCTTCGCGGTAATGATTATCCCCGACAAGGTTCGGCCCGACTATTTTGCCAACCTGATCGGCGGCATTGCCATGTATCTGGCGGGTCCGGAGAGCCTTAAGCTGCTCTTCCACGCCTTCGTAGTGCTGGTAGGCGTATTAATTCTGGCGGGAGCGCAGAACACTTCTATTGTTGGCGCGAATGGCGTTCTGAATCGGGTGGCGGAAGACGGCGTGCTGACCAGCTGGTTCCAGAAGCCGCACCACCGCTTCGGCACCAGCTACCGGATCATTAATCTAATCGTCGGATTGCAGTTGCTCACCATCATACTGAGCCTCGGCAATGTATACGTACTGGCGGCGCTCTATGCGTTTGGCGTGATCTGGAGCTTCGCCATGAAATCGATCGCCGTGCTGGTGCTGCGCTTTACCGAGCCGGGAAATAGGGCATGGAAGGTTCCCGGGAACCTCCACTTTGGCAAGACTGAAATTCCGGTCGGGCTGATTTTGATTTCTGGAGTGCTGCTAACCACCGCAGTGGTCAACCTGTTTACCAAGTATCAGGCGACCATCGCAGGCGTGATTTTCAGCGCCGTATTTTTTACTATCTTTACTCTTTCCGAGCGGCATGTTGCCAAAGAGCGTCACGGTAAGCCCGAGCAGCTTGACCAGTTCCGCGTATATGGCAATCAGGAGCTCGGCAGCGGCGCCATGGGCGTCCGGCCGGGAAACATTCTGGTCGCGGTACGCGATCCCCGCAACCTTTATTACTTGCGCCAAGTGCTGTCCCACACCGATACCACCAAACAGGATGTGGTCGTGATGAGCGCTCGCCTCTACCATCGCGAGCATAGCTTCAGCGGCAGCGCGGTCATGGAGGCCAGCCAGGTTTTCGACCATTACGAGCAGGAGCTCTTTACGGCCGCCGTGGCTGTCGCCGAAAAAGAGGGGAAACCGATTTCTTTGCTGGTGGTGCCGGCCACGGACGTGTTCGAAGCGATCATGGTGACCGCGCAGCGGCTCGCTCCCTCCCGCATCATCTGTGGGCTCTCAAACAAACTCACCGCGGATGAGCAAGCCAAGCTCCTGGGAGATGCCTGGGAATCCTTGCCCGAGCCTCGCCCCCGCCTTACTCTGGAGGTCTGCGCCCCGGACGGAGCCATCCGCGAGTATGCCATCGGCCCACACAACCCGCGCCTGCGCCCACAGGATGTCGAACTCATGCACAAACTCTGGCTCGACATCACAACCGATCCTAATTACGCGGGAGCGCACCACTACCACATCGTGGCGCTGGCTTTGGAAGAACTGCAGCGCGAACTCAGCACCGAGCAGCGTGCCCAGTTACTGCAAAAACTGCAGGATGAGATGCACCGCTCCGAACCCAATTAAGCGTCAACCGTGCAAGAGCGATTCCAGCGATGTTTTCAGTTCCCGATAACGAAACGGATATCCCGTAGATATCAACTTACTCGCTTCCACTTTCTGGCTCCCGAGTAGCAGATCTTCGCCCATCTCGCCAAAAGCCAACTTCACTGCGAATGCCGGCAGAGGAAAAATCGCCGGACGCGAGAGCACGCTGGCCAGCGTCTTGGCGAACTCCTCATTCCGGACTGGCTTGGGGGCAACCATGTTCACCGGTCCCTGGATCAGGTCGTTCTTCAAAATGTGGTGGATCGCGCCTACCATGTCGCGCACATCAATCCAGCTCATCCATTGTTGACCGTTGCCGGTTCGACCACCCAGTCCCATCTTGAACGGCGGCAGCATGGCTCCCAGCGCCCCGCCCTTGGGACTCAGCACCACCCCGGTCCGTATATGTGCAGTGCGAATATCGGCTCGCACTGCAGGCGTGGTGGCTTCTTCCCAGTCCTGGCAGACTTCAGCGAGAAATCCCGCGCCGGGTGCGCTTTCCTCGCGCAAGACTTCATCCCCACGGTTACCGTAATACCCGATGGCCGAGCCACAAACGAAAACCTGCGGCTTATCCTGCGCCTGGGCCAGAGCGGACGACAGATTGAACGTTCCCACCACCCGGCTGTCGCGGATCTTCCCCTTCTTGGCCGCCGTCCAGCGTCCGAAGATGCTTTCGCCCGCCAGGTGAATCACAGCATCGAACCCGGATACTTTCTGGGGTGCCAGCGGCTCTGCCGGATCCCATTCGATCTGGTCGTCGCCTTTCGCGGCGCCGCGCACCAGCCGGACTACGGAACATCCATTTGTACGCAAAGAGGGAAGAAGAGCAGCACCAATAGGCCCGGATACACCACTGACAAGGATTTTGGAATTCATGATCCGCAAATCGTCACTCTACCAGTTCCAGGGAGCATCAACCAAATTACCAAGGCGCCCGACTCTCCACGGCTCGTGGAGCCGCGGACGCCCTCGTCCGCCGATCAAGCACCGAACCGGCTCTCCCCGCGGGCTATAATCCTACATGGCGAGCTTGCGCCAGCAGATCGCGACCACCGCTCTTACGCTCACGAAATTCCGCGAGCTGATGAAGCGGATTCAGGAAAACCGTCCTCAGGACGACCTCGCCATTGTCAAGAAAGCCTACGACTATTCCTTAAAACATCACGAAGGCCAGACGCGCGCCTCGGGCGAGCCGTATCTGGTTCATCCGCTGGAAGTCGCTCTGGTGCTGGCGGAAATGAAGATGGACCCGGTTGCCATCGCCGCCGGCCTGCTCCACGACTCGGTCGAGGACACCTCGGTCACCATCGTCGACATCCGTAAAGAATTTGGCGAGCAGGTCGCCCACATCGTGGAGGGCGTCACCAAGATCAGCAAAATCGATTTCGCCACGCGCGAAGAGGCGCAAGCCGAGAACCTGCGCAAGATGATGCTGGCCATGGTCGACGACATTCGCGTGGTGCTCATCAAGCTTGCAGACCGTCTGCATAACATGCGGACACTCGAGCATCTGCAGCCCGACCGCCAGCGAAAAATTGCCGAAGAGACGCTGGAAATCTACGCGCCCATCGCCCACCGCCTGGGCATGGGAAAAATTCGCGGTGAACTCGAGGACCTTGGTTTTCGCTTTCTCGATCCTGCCGGCTACGAGCAAGTCGAAAAAGCCGTCAACGCGCGGCGCAAACAGGGTGAAGCCTTTCTCGCCAAGATGCAGCAGATCCTCAGCGACAAACTGAAAGAGGCAGGCATTCAGGCCAAGGTCGATAGCCGCATCAAGCGCCTCTTCAGCATTCACAAAAAACTGCAGCGCCAGCGTATTTCTGTCGACCAGGTCTACGACCTGTTTGCCATGCGTGTCATCACACGCTCATTACAGGATTGTTACGCCGTACTGGGAATCATTCACAACATCTGGCGGCCGGTGCCGGGGCGCATTAAAGACTTTATCGCCATGCCGCGGCCCAACTTTTATCAATCACTGCACACGTCGGTCATCACCGAAGACGGCACGCCTTTCGAAATCCAGATTCGCACCGAAGAAATGCACAAGATGGCCGAGGAAGGAATCGCGGCCCACTGGAAATATAAAGATGGCCCAGTCTCCGCACAGGATGAACAGCGACTCGCATGGCTGCGGCAAGTGGTTGAGTGGCAGCGCGATGTCAGCGATCCCAACGAATTTCTTACTGCGCTGAAAGTCGATCTCTATCCCGAAGAGGTTTATACCTTTACGCCGAAAGGCAAAGTTGTCGTGCTTCCCCGCGAGGCAACACCGATCGATTTCGCTTATACCATTCACACCGAAGTCGGCCACACCTGTGTGGGGGCTAAAGTAAACGGCCGCATGGTACCGCTACGACACAAACTCCACTCCGGCGATATCGTAGAAATCCTTACCCAGACCGGGCACAAGCCCAGCCGCGACTGGCTCGGACTGGTCAAATCCTCCCGTTCGCGCAACAAAATCAAGCATTGGCTCAACGTTCACCAGCGCGAGCGCTCTATCGAGATCGGACGAAAAGTAATCGAAAAAGAAGCGCGCAAGTATCGTATCGCTCTCAAAGAAATTAAAGATGAAGAGCTGTTGAAAGTCGCGTCGGGATACGGGCTCGGCAAGGTCGATGATCTGATGTCCGGCATCGGCTACGGAAAATATTCCGCGCGGCAGGTCTTGGCTCGTCTGCTGCCGTCAGGCGCTACGCCTTCGATGGCTGGCGATATAGAAGCCGAGGGATTAAGTTCGAAGCCGGGCGCAATCGCTAGCGTCGTGCGCCGCGTCTTCGGCGACCACAATGCAATTATGGTCAAAGGCCAGGGCGATATGCTGGTCTACCGCGCGCGCTGTTGTAATCCGATTCGCGGCGAAACCATCGTCGGCTACATCACGCGCGGCAAAGGAGTCGCAGTGCATGCCGCGAATTGTCCCAACGTGACAAACTTGATGTATGAACCCGAACGCAGCATCGATGTGGAATGGGCCCGCGACGAAAGCACGCCCACTGCTTATCCGGTCAAACTCACCGTCTACTGCGACGATCGTTTCGGAATGCTGAAAAACATCACCAGCGTCATCGGCGACGCGCAAAGCAACATCCGCAACATCGGAGCCCACACCTCGAACAGTCAAGCCAGCGTAGAGATCGTCCTCGATATCTCCGACCTCAAACATCTGGAACAGATCATGGTCGGCCTACGCAAAATTCCCGGGGTGCACGAAGTGCAGAGGCTGCAGAAAATCTAAGATTCACAGTTTCACTTTTTAAGCATTGAATTCGATGCGAATAAGATGTAATATCGGCGCATGGTTAATGTGGCGGAGGATATCCACTCTTTTACGACGTTTAAACGGAATTCGTCCGACCTGATGAAACGTATGAAGAAGACGGGACGCCCGCTTGTGCTCACCATCAACGGAAAAGCGGAAGCGGTGGTACTTGATCCGATTACCTACCAGCAAGTAGCAGAACACCTCGATACGATCGCCAGAATTCGCCGCGGCCTCGCGCAAGCCAAGAGAGGCGAAGGGCAGACGGTGGATGAGGTATTCGATGAACTGGAAAGAGAGCCCTGAGCGCTGCACCGGGTTATCGCGTCATGGTCACGCCGGAAGCCAAGGCCGATCTTCGGGACATATATCGTTACATTCGGGAACGTGCTCCGCGAGCCGCAGCTCAATGGAGTGTCAGCGCACGTGCGAGTATCAAGACACTCTCCCACTTTCCTGAACGTTGTTCACTCGCGCCTGAGAGCACCCACTTCGACGTGCCGATCCGCCAGATGCTGCTTGGCGCCGGCAATCGCGGAACCTATCGAATTCTGTTCGTAATCGTGGATAAGTGGGTGCGGATTCTCCATGTTCGTCACGGATCCATGCTCCCGATGGGCACGGAAGAATCTGGTGAAGATTAAATAGTTGCCTTAAGCCGTGACCTGGATGAGTGTCTTGGCTGAGACGAGCGGCTGAAACAGATTCAGGATTTCGCGAGCATACGCCAGACAATTCGCCTTCTCCGGGATCGGCGAAGTAATACGCCGTGGATATTCGTCGTAAGTTCGGCCCTTGAGCAACCTTCCGTTCTTCGCTTTTCTCACGCCGCCCCATTGCTTGAAGAAAAATGGCACGCGCGATTCGCGGCACTGATCACGCAGCGAGACCACCCAATCCTCGTGCATGGGACGCGCGCCCGGACCACTCTCACCACCAACGATCGCCCAACTGATGCCTGAGAAGTTGAAGCGGCCTAAGTCTTCGAGCAGCGGCTCAATCGAAAGAAAGCGCACGCTTGCGGGCGTCTGCTGCAAATCTTCAACTCGCGGCAGACCATACTTCCGATCCTCAACGCTCACTCCCCACCAGATGTGTTCTTGTTCAGCGGCAAATCGCAAAGGCCCACTCAGGAGCGTACGCAGCCTCTCTGATCTTTTCGTGAGAACCTGAAACGTGTGCCAGTTCGCTTTGACCATCACTTTGCAAACAGCCTCGATGTAATCATCCGGCACACCATCCTGGAAAAGATCGCTCATCGAGTTCACAAACACGAGCTTCGGCGCACGCCAAAGGAACGGCTCCGTCAGCTTCGAAGGAACCAGGCGCAAGTCGAACCCCTGCTCGTAAGGATGCCCCTTAACCCCGCGAAAGCGTTCGGCAAAGGTCTCAGCATAGCAATGCTTGCAGCCGGGGCTGATCTTTGTGCAGCCGCGAACCGGATTCCACGTCGCGTCGGTCCATTCGATGTGCGAATTAAGTGACATTACATTCCGGGTAAACGAAATTGGTCGTCCGTGTACTTTAGTGCGTCCTCCCAAAGCCTATAAGCAAGTGGATGACGCGAGAACAAGCCGACGGCGTAAAGCGGATAGTTTTTCTCGTAAAAGAAGATCTTCCGCATAGAATAAAACGGAGGCGGGATGTAGTCCATGCCCGCCATACTTGCGGTGAACTCGTCCGCAAGGAAGTGGGGGAAGTCCGCTCCCTTCAGCTTCACATCCCGCCAGCGCTCTTGCCACTGTTCCGTACCGAGAAGATCATTGATCTTCGCCGGGTTTCTTACGTACTGCTGCTCGGCTCGCAGGGCATCCATATACAGCGCCAGGAGCACTATGAAATCCATCATTCGTTTCCCACCCAAGGTTTGAAGCGTTGAGAACTTGATTCCAATGTCGTTGGGATCAACGAAGCACAGACTCAGCACTTTGTTATCCTTGGAATGGCGGGGGATAGCTGCTGCGATTTTGCCGATGTGGATGTCGCAATCGCCCGGCACGATGGTGACATCAGCATTTGCCGGCGCGTGACGCTCTACTCGTTTTTGTAAAGCTTCTCTCTTGCTCGGGTTTTCCTCGCAGAAAATGTACTTGTCAAATGGCTCTTTGAGAGTCAGTGCATTGATCGGTGATCCGGGGATCACGCGATCGGTATCCCGAATTCGACTATATCCTGCGCCGGCATAGAGTTCGATATAAACGCGCTTGTGAAACTTCTCCTTCATCGCTCCTGAAAATTGAGCCGAATAATAGGCGACGAGTCTGTGCTTTTCTTCTGTCCAGAGGCCAACATCGTTGTATGGCATGCCGTCGGCCTCGACTTCGACCGTTTTGTATTCATCGGCTCCCATGACGGGAATTCTATAGCCGGAGCGGAATAACAGCATTGACTGAATCAGGAGAGTACCCAGCGAACCACTAGGGCTATTTCTTACAGCGGAATATTCCCATGCTTCTTCGGCGGATTCTTGTCCCGCTTGGTCTCCAGCATGGCCAGCGCCTGAATCAACTTCTTCCGCGTTTCTCGCGGTTGAATGATCGCATCCACAAATCCCCGATCGGCGGCCACATAAGGGCTGGCAAAGCGGTCGCGGAATTCTTCAATCTTTGTCTGCCGCAACGCCTCCCGATTGTCCGCGCCGTCTAACTCGCGCTTGTAAACGATATCCACTGCGCCTTCCGGACCCATGACAGCGATCTCAGCGGTCGGCCACGCATAGTTCACATCGGTGCGAATGTGTTTCGAAGCCATCACGCAATAAGCGCCGCCGTAGGCCTTGCGCGTGATCACCGTGACCTTTGGCACCGTCGCTTCGGCAAAGGCAAACAGGAGCTTAGCTCCGTGCTTGATGATGCCACCATATTCCTGTGCGGTGCCGGGAAGAAATCCTGGGACATCTTCAAATGTGATCAACGGAATATTGAAGCAGTCGCAGAAGCGCACGAAGCGCGCTCCTTTGACTGATGCGTTGATATCAAGCGTTCCCGCCAGCATTGCCGGTTGGTTAGCAACAATGCCCACAGATCGCCCGTCCAGACGCGCGAATCCCACGACAATATTTTTCGCGAAGTGCTCTTGTACCTCGAAGAAATACGCGTCATCGACTACGGCGTGAATCACATCCTTCATGTCATAAGGCAAATTCGACTGCGCGGGAACAATCTTGTCCAGCGCCGCATCGGCGCGATCGATCGGATCAGTACATGCTTTGCGCGGCGGATCATCCAAGTTGTTCGATGGCACGAAGCTCAGTAACTCGCGCACCATCGACAAACATTCGGCATCATCGTGCGCCAGAAAGTGCGCCACGCCTGAGGTTTCGTTATGCGTCATGGCGCCGCCAAGCCGCTCCTTGCTGACTTCTTCATGTGTAACAGTCTTGATCACATCCGGACCGGTAATGAACATGTAAGAAGTTTTATCAACCATGAGAACGAAGTCCGTGATCGCCGGCGAATACACCGCACCGCCCGCACACGGGCCCATGATGGCGGAAATCTGCGGCACCACCCCGCTATATAAAGTGTTGCGCAAGAAAATGTCGGCATACCCGGCCAGCGATGCCACCCCTTCCTGAATGCGCGCGCCTCCGGAATCGTTCAATCCGATCACAGGCGCGCCCATCTTCGCGGCCAGGTCCATGATCTTGACGATCTTTCCCGCGTTTGTCTCCGAAAGGGATCCACCAAATACGGTAAAATCCTGCGCGAAAACATAGACCAGCCGGCCCTCGATCCGGCCGTATCCGGTAATGAAGCCGTCGCCATAAAGCTTCTGCTCCGCCATTCCGAAATCGTTGCAGCGGTGTGTGACCAGCTTGTCAGTCTCCTCGAAGGTGCCGTCGTCGAGCAGAAATTCGATACGCTCCCGCGCCGACATTTTCCCTTCCTTATGCTGACGCTCGCGCCGCTTCTCGCCTCCGCCTGCTTCCGCCAGCCGGTTGCGCTTTTTTAGTTCTGCGACTTTTTCTTCAAGATTCATGGCGGATGGATTATACCGGGTGAGGACATGCAGGCTGCGGCTGTCATATGAGGCCAGCGCCTTTGCCGTTAAGGGTCTTCAATCGCGAAGTCTACTTTGGAGGGGACTTCCGGTCGCCCCATTTTCCGCAAAAGTGCAATACTTTGCATTCTAGTGGGTACATATTACGGAATAAGCCATTGATATCAGTTCTTTACAATGTGGACATTCGCTTGCTAAGATTCATCTCGCTTTAGCGTCTCTTTCCCCCCCATAGAGCGCTCGAGAAGTATTTCTTGTTTAGATTCCCAGGTGAATTCAAAGGCAGTTCAAAAAGTAGTTCAAATCAATTCCTCGTTAGGGGGAGGATCAAATGCGCCGATTTGTCAAAGCCCTGGTTTTGGCGGCAGCGGTTAGCCTGCTTTCCGCCATGGCCTTCGCGACTTCTGTGCCGGTAGGTATTTTTTCCTATGACGTGACCGGGACGGGCACCTTTCAGCTCGACATTACCAACCAGACCGGACCCAACTCTTCCGCTTTTCCAGATACTACGTTTCCGGTTACAAACACAATTTCTCTTTCGAGCTTGAGCCTGACCGTGACCCTTTCGAACGGAACCACGGAAACTTTCGGCTCCTCTTATTTCACCCTTAGCCCGGATGGCATCTCCTTCACCGGAAATCCGCTCTCGACTCTGATACCTGTAACCAGCGCCACGCTGACAGGAACCTTCAGCACGACAACATTCAACCTAAACAATGGAACCACGGTGACGGTGGGTTCTGGCTTCAAAACCACGCTCACGGATGCCTCAGGAACTTTGGCGGATGGGGATCTTGCGATCATTTATGGGACGACGGGCACCACGGCGGCTACACCGGAACCCGAGACTCTAACGTTGATGGGGACCGGCCTGGCAGCCTTGATGGGCTTCCGGCGTAAGTACCTCGGAGCAGGGCTGAAAAGATTGCTAAAAAGCAGTGGCGGCAGCACCACCATTGCTCTTGCCCTCTGCTGTTTGATGCTCGTCTTGTCGGCAGCACCCGCCGCCAAGGCGAGCGTCAAGCTCGACACCTGGACGAATCCCCCATCCGGGGCCGCGGGCTCGAGCAACACCAATATTGTGGGGACGGCCTTCCCGGCGGGAACCATCGCTCCGGCGAGCGTAAATATTTCCATCGCCACGTCCTGCTCGGCTAGCCTTTCTGGCACCGGTGCCACCAAGACGACCGCCCTCAGAGTAACCAAGGTTCTCGGCACCAGTGAGCGGATCGAGTTCCTGATTCCCGCCAGTATCACCAGCACTGGCAATTATTTCGTCTCGATCACCGGCGTTACTACAACCGGCACCACCTTCACCAGCAGCCCGAGCTGCTCCGAAGTCACCATTACAGCAGTCACCAAGGGGCTCTCGTCCTGTTTGCCATCGAGTTCCCTGGGCGTACTCACCGGGACCACGACCGTGCAAGCTTATGTCCCGAATGGTTGCTGGGGTTGTAGCACGACCGGCGTCCAATTCGTCCCCGTTGAGGGTTCCGGTTCCCCCGCCTCTATCGCTACGGCCAATACCGTAAATGCCTGCTCATCGAATTCAGTAACCGGTCAAACCGTTTGCACGGCGAATAATACTGACGTGTATCTGATGACCGGGTCGACACTCAGCAAGACTCTGACCAGCGGAAGCAACAGCGAGGCCAGTTTCTCCGGCGGCGACTGTTATAACTGCGGTGTGGCCATCGACGCTCTCACCAACACTGCCTTTATTTCGATGGGATACAACGACAGAGATGCGATTCAGCCCCTGAACCTTAATAACAACACGTTCTCAACGCCGACCAGCAGCACGTATGTCGTCTCGGAAAACATCTCCGTTGACGCCACCCGAAATCTCATACTTTCGCCAGGGGAAGATGGGGTCTATGATCTCTTCCAACTCGGAGCGACCGGCAGCTTGACCGAATACGCCAATGGCGTTGGAGGCGACCTCGATTCCGCCGCGGAGGATTGTTCTACTGGCATCGCGCTCGCTTCGGACGAGTTCACCGACAATGTCTTCATTGCCGACTTGACCCAGGCTAAATTCACCGCCGGCTCTCCGGGCAGCTGGACCGGTCCGAGTCAATTCCTCGCCATCCCGGATTTTGAGAACTTCTCGGCAGGCACGGATGGGATCTCGGCCGCTCCGGGCAACTCCCACCTCGGAATCGTGACCGGTGAGTTCGGCGGCAGTCAGTTCGGCGTGCTTTCTCTTCCCACGACTTCCGGCAGTGGCACACCGGCGCTCGTGGATTGGGCGGGAGCCAGCATACCCTCCACTCCGGATGGAAACTCGTTCCAGAACGGTTTCGATCCTCACACGATAACGGCCTACGTCAGCCCAAACACGCAAAAGGCCTATGGCCTGATCGCGGATTGGGCAACCGACGTGCCAACCTACCTCGCCGTGATCGACCTGAAGGCTTTGCTTGCGGCGCCGCGCTTGGCGGGAGTAGACGCAGGAGGAAACGCCTGCTCAAGCTGCACCCACTCCGTCGATCCTAGCTACGATTTAGTCGCCCACGGGGTGATTAAATTCGTGGCCACCAAATAAGAAAGGCAAGCCAGGGATGGGATATTCTTTCCCATCCCTGGGGCCATTCTGATTGAAGCGCTCGCAGTTGAAGTTGGTCCCACCTCTCTCCTCCAGCCGTTCCGACGTCTGGCCCTGCGAACGAAGACTGAGAAGGAAGAATTTGCGGATATCGGCTCAGGCCTGTTTGTCGCGCGCAGTAGCAATCTTCATCTGCCTTTGTGTCTTCCCCGGCCTGGGACAAAGCCAAACCTATGTGGTTGCAAATAACGATGCTCCATTCTCCAACCGTCTCAGCTTCTACACTATCGGAGCGACCGGTCTCCTCAGCCTCAAGCAAGAAGTCTTAACCGAAGGCGCGGGCATCGGAGGCGGCTATTTCGCGACGAACCGCGTAAGCATGGTCAGCAGCGGGACCAACCAATGTGTCTATGCCTCCAACCCTGCATCCGGCGACATCTCTGGAATCAACGCCAATACCTTGGAGTTCACCTCCAGCGCTTCTGGTTCGAGTACTGACGGCGGCACATCAAATGGCATCGGGTTGGCCATGAATGCTCAGTACCTCTACGCCAGTTTCACCGATTCGAACACGATTGGAACCTTTCAAGTGGAGTCCGGCTGCGGTCTTATGTTTGTGAATGATGTGTCTGTTGCCGGACTGCAAGGTGGAATCATCGACGGCATGGCGATCAGCGGAAATATCCTCGTGGTCACTTATGGCGATGGCTCTATCGAATCGTTCAACATTTCTTCCGGTCCGCCTGTGTCGAATGGTGACGAGCAAAACTCCACCGCTTATGTCACTTCGACAGGAGCCACTTATCCCAGTGCCGTGGAGATCACACAGGATGGGCATTATGCCTTGTTCGGCGATACCTCTACATCCACTGTGATCGAAGTCTCTGACATTTCCTCTGGCCAATTGAGCAAAACGGTTGCCTATACTCTGGGAAGTTCGATCGGCTCCAGCAATATTATGCTGAGCCCTGACGAGACTCTTCTCTACATCAGCAACAATCAAGGCGACCAGATCACCGCTGCCTGGTTTAACGCGAGCACGGGCGCGCTTACCGCAGGTTGTACTTCGGGAAAACTCAGAGACTATGGCGCAGAGTGGTCCTATCTGGCAGGGCTGGCGCTGGAGACCAACACCACAACTGGAGGAATGGTTTACGTTGCCGAGTTTGGCAATCCGGATTCGTCCTCTCACATTGGCATGGTTCAGGTAAGCTCGGTTGGCGGAAAGTGTACGCTGCAAGAGGCAGCTAGCTCGCCAGCGCTTGAATTTAGTTTGGGCGGATTGTTATCGATCGGAACTTTTCCGCCTCGCTCTTTTTAGGGTGTCCGCAGAAAAGCCGCCGTAGACTGGCTGGGAGATCAATTGATGCGCGTTTCCAGATGTTGGGTCGTAATCATTTTTTGTAGCTGCTGCTGGTTAGCAGCAGCGGCGCAGTGTCCCGCGCGTCCGGCCTCCGGTACCGTGGTCCAGGATGCCTTAAGCCTCTATTCGACAGGCGGAGTTCTTAACGCCGGCTTGACGATGGGATACTCGGTCGACGCCTCTGGATATTCGCACTACTGCTACAAATACCAAAGCGCCGCAGGCACCGTCGAAGCTCCAACATTCAGGGTTAATCCCGGCGACCAGCTGGTACTCAACGTTGTAGATGGAATCACGCCGGATGGCGCAAGCTCGAAAAGCGCCATGCATCAAATATCGATGACGCCCGCCGCCACCCCTTGTGGCGACGGCGGCACTGCAACGTTGCAGTCGACCAACGTTCACTTCCACGGTTTAAACGTCCCGCCCATCTGCCACCAGGATGACGTCCTCGACACGTTGATTCAACCGGGTACAGCGGGTTTTGGTTACAGCATTCAGATTCCAACCACCGAGCCGCCGGGCTTGTATTGGTACCATCCCCATGTGCATGGCTTCACCGAGTTTCAAGTGAATGGCGGCGCCGCAGGCGCGATTGTCGTCGAAGGAATGGAAAAAGTTCGCCCGGAAGTGACCGGACTTACAGAGCGCGTATTCGTCATTCGCCAGCAGTACCTCGTTCCGTGGGTTCCGGGACCTTACCAACTCAGCCTGAACTATCAGGTCGCCGGTTCCCCTCCAAATCCGTCTCCGATTATCCAGATGACGCCCGGGGAACCGCAGTTCTGGCGGGTGGCAAATGCCAGTCTTCAGGAATTCATGCCGCTCGAAGTGTGGCTTAACGGAACGCCGCAGCCTTTGGAATTAATTGCTCTCGACGGTTATCCTCTGGCCGCGACTCGCACGGTTACGTCCATCCTGGTGCCGCCGGCAGGGCGCGCGGAATTTATCGTGCAGCCACCTCCGGCTGGAACCTCTGAGCTTTTTATGACGCTGCCCTATTCCACCGGCCCGACCGGAAACCCGGACGCGCAGCAGGTTCTTGCCAACATCGTCCTTACTGGCACCAGCGCCAAGAAACAAGTGGCTCCGGCCAAATCATCTGCCGCACCGATCGCGAGAAGTAGTTTAAAGTTCGCGAACTTAAGCAACGCGACTCCGACTGCGACTCGGACGCTTTATTTTTCCGAAGAGTTCGCTGGAACCAATGGACCGATTCAGTTCTATCTCACTGTCGCTGGACAAAAACAGCAGGTCTTCCAACCCAACGAGAAGCCTGTGATCACCACCAAGGTAGGGGCCATTGAAGACTGGACCATTCAAAACCGTACTCTTGAAACGCACGCGTTTCACATCCACCAGATCCACTTCATGTTGTTGGATGTAGATGGGCAGCCGGTCACCAATCAAGATCTGCGCGATACCATTGAAATTCCCTATTGGTCCGGCAAAGGCGCTTACCCCAGTGTGACCGTGAGGATGGATTTTACCGACCCGACCATTGCCGGCACTTTCCCCTTCCACTGCCACATCCTGCTGCATGAGGATCTCGGCATGATGCATACGATTCTGGTCCAGCCCTAGCTGAACTTCGGCCAAAGAAAGAGACAGAAAGGTTCGAATTCAATGCGAAACAGGATTCTCACTGTCTTGAGTGCCGCGCTTTTGGTCATTGGCGGCTACCTCTGTGGAAACAGAAACGCAAACGGTTGCCTACGCCGGAGCGCCGACTCAAGGCAGCGTTCCGAAAAGCGTATGGGCGATTGGTAGCGGCGATTCCCGATCAAATCGGTACCGGCATAATCTTCGAGGACCAGGATGGCGTGATTCGCTTCGTCAGCATGACCGGCATGAAAGAGGGAGAATTGGCGCGCTATGACCAAACTCCGACTCACGGAGGCATTCCTAAATCCTACGGTCATCTGGTAACGGCAGTTGTGAACTCTGAAGGCACTGGCCTGGTTTTCGAGGACAGCGCTGGCGTGATTCGCTTCTTAACAATCACCGGCAAGCTAGAGGGCGAGCTTAGCCGCAATTAATCAAAATATCCATCTCAAGTTAATGCGACAAAAGGCGTTCCCAAGCTAGAGTGCTTGTCTAATCGAAGGTCGCTCCAATTTGCTGGTAGCGATATTTTTTCCCATCCCAGTAGAGAACTGAAGAAGTGCTCTCGCCTTCGCCTCTTTCTTCCATGTAGATTCCAAGCACTGTCCTCTTTTTCAGTGCCAATCTTTTTACCGCCAGAGTTTTGAACGGCAGGTTGATCAGCAGAAATTTAGGTTTCGGTTTATCAGAACGCCATGCCTCCAGACCGACACCGTGAACAATCAGCAGACAGACTCCCTTTCGTTCCGGCGCGTCCGAGGCAAAAGTCGATGTAACTTTAACGTCGCCGAAGCCCAGAAAACTGTCGTAGGGGTCGGTTACGCGAAATCCGTATTCGGCCTGGTCGGCGATGGGATTGGTGCAGCGGGCCGCGACCACCAGGTCATCCACGCCATCTCCATCAAGATCGCCAACAAACTGCGGAGGACCACCCAGCAGCGAACAGTCGTCGCCGAACTCTTTGCGGATATATTCATTGGTGACCGCAGGTACGGGAGACTTGGCATGTTCGGGCGGCGGAGGGGGCTGCTTCTTTTCTGCGGAGAGCACCGCGGACGCAGCCACGATTGCCAGCAATACAAGCAAACTGCGAATCGGGACGGTTTGGGAGTACGACATATCGCTACTCTAGTACCGTTTCGCACTGGACGGTATAGACATAAGGGATCACTAGTGACCAAGGTACCTAACCGAAGGGCTCGGGTCAGTGTGCCTGATACACGCGGATTTCTGCGCTCTGATCGCCCTGCCTGCGGACCGCGGCGAAAAGCTGCCCCCACTCGGGCACGAATAAACCAGTTTGCGTACCGGGCGGAGTGGAGTACCTCGCGAGTCGATCATAGTGGTCGGGGTCGTTCTGTTGAAACACTTCCAGGAAGCCCGGACTGGTGAGCACATACACGCGTGCTCTGTCAGCATCGTAGAAGAGATCATCCGTTTTACCCGCAATTTCAGCCCACCCGGTCTGCTTGCCAGTGTCAGTATCGAAAACCAGCAATCGAGGCGGCGCCCAACATCCCACAAGCAATCGCTTATGGCTTTCATCCAGCGCCATCGGGAAATTGTTCTCCTCGGAGGTGATCGGCCAACGGGCCACAGTACTGCGTCCAACCAGATCGACGACTTCGATCTCTTTCCTGTCGGGCACGTTCACGAATAGGCGACTGCCTGACTTCTCCAGCTGAAATGATTCCGGGTGAGCGTCGATCACAACGTCCCCAGTCCTTTTTCCATTCGAATCGAGAAATCCAAGCCCGCCATTTCCCTCCTCCCGCTTCCTTAACTGCTTGGCTCCGGCATATCCGACGATGACCTGATGGTCACGCCGGTCGTATCGAATGTTATCGGCGTCGTCTGTGAACTTTACCGATGTGAGAACTCGGAATGTCGTCCCATCGAAAATCTTCACCGCACCGTCGCCGCAAGCTACGAATAAGCGATTCGTAGAAGGTTCGTAGAAGACTCCTTGCGGCTCCGCCAGATCGGTCAGAGTATGCACATCTTTGCCGGACTTCAGATCGATAATCTCGACAGTATGATTTTCGACAGCTGCCACGAACAGGCGCTGGCCCTTCACATCGACGCTGAGATGGTCGATCCGTCCTCTAACATTTGGCATCGGAATCTGAGTTTCGAGTGAAAGCGGGTTCGGAGACTGGCCTGCGCCGGCGCTCCATCCGATTAACAAAAGTACGATCAGAGATATTGCAGAAAACACGCTTCGATATCTCATCCGTCCTAAGTGCCTTTTGCGAAACTTGTTCATTGCTGTTTTTGATTCTCCTGCGTCGTTGGAGAGCGGTTTAGCCACTGAAGTGTTCCCATCCGCCTGCTTTCAGTTCGGATTTCGCTTTATTCGATTGCTTCAGAAAAATCTTGCGGCCAGGCGTGATGTGGCCGATAAGCGTGATGGCTGTCCCCACGATGCGGGATGGCATCTTCTTGCTCTCTGGAGCGGTGAACAGCAGTTCGTAGTCTTCCCCGCCGTGCAGCGCTAGATCGAGATCAACCGCCTTCAACGGACGGCCTACGCGAGCCCTGGGAATAAGTTCCTCCCGTATCTCCGCTCCAACGCCGCTCTCTTCGCATATGTGGGCCAAGTCTGTGGAGAGGCCATCGCTGGTGTCAATCATGGCTGAAATGAGACCTCTCTGGCGCAAGACGCGCCCCAGCGCGATTCGAGGATCGGGGAAAAAATGTCGATGAAACTCGCGCGAATTCGGCTTCTGGATGGGCTTCTTATCCTTCCGCATCTTCCAGACCGCGGCAGCCGAGCCACCCAATTCCCCGCTCACATAGATCCGGTCACCCGGCCGCGCCCCGGAGCGCAAAACGGCTTTCCCTTTCGGCACGGCACCCACCACGATAATGTCAGCAAGAACTCCATCGAGCGACTCCGCCGTATCGCCGCCGGAAAGCGTCACAGCGTATTTCTCCGCCAGGCTGACCAGACCGTCTGGTAAAACCATTAACCCAACTCGGGGAAACGTTACGCGGCAGGGCCAGAGAAAGAAATGCCGCGACTGGTTCCCCGCCCATGGCAGCTATGTCGCTCAATCCCCGCGCCAGACACCGATGGCCGATCGACTCGGGCGAATGCCAATCGCGCCGGAAATGAACGCCTTCCAGGGAAAAGTCTGTCGTAATAAGCATGTCTACCGGTTTCCCGGAGTGGCGCGACATCCGCAGCACAGCGCAGTCATCGCCGATTCCAGTCAGAACTGCCGCATTGCGCCCCGCTTTGGCGCGACGGCGAATCTGTGCGATCAATGCCTTCTCGGCCATCATCCCGCTGACAAATATATAGGACGCCAGCCACGAACTGGATCTGCAACCTCCATGGGCCTTCCGGTCAGTATTGATTCAGACCCTCCATCACCGATGTAATCTGTCCCGAGTGAAGTGATGATTACCCGCCTTAAGTAACGTTTAATGCAGTGGCTTCCCGTTGACAGGGGGAACCCGGTTTGTTACCTTTTACCAGACATTCATAAAGATTTCTGGCCGAGCTAAGTTCTGCATTCATTAGGAATTGCAGAGAAGAGACGTTTCAAGGGCTTAGGCCTGCGTTCCAGTGGCAGGACGGGCGCGTTAGAAGTCTCCATTCCCAAGATGGGAACGCGCGACCCGGAAAAATCAGGTTGTCCGAACAGGCTTTCTGCAACCTCAGAACTTTGCCTGGAGTTCCGGCCCTGATTCAAAGCGGAAGAAGGAAGGCATTTGCAGAAACGCTTCTACATACTTTTTGTGGCCCGCGGAGATGACGGCCAGCTGCGCAAGATCTCTATTCCCGTCCATTACTTATATGTTTTCGTAGTCGGCGCCGCGATCGGGTTCCTTAGCCTCACAGGCATAGCCAGTTCTTACACCCGCATGCTGTTGAAGGTTTCCAGCTATAACCAGTTGCGCACTGAACGCGAGCAGTTGCGCAGTCGTTATTCCCGGCTGGAAGAAGTGGCTAAAGAGCGGGACGTCCAAGTTGCTTCCCTGGGTTCGATTGCCAGCGAAGTGTCTGCTCTTTACGGCCTGAAATCGCAGCCGACGCTGGTTACCGCCACCCAGCAGGAGATTCATGACGCCGATGTCACTTCCTCCCTCGACCAATTGGGCGCTCTCCGCACTTCAGCCCTCACGGGCGATGCCAGCGTAGGCATCAGCCTGGGGATGACGCACAACGCCACCACTGCTGACTGGTATCGCGCTAATTCGCTTCCCAATCTCTGGCCCATCGACGGCCCCGTCACCGCCAGCTTCGGCGAACGCATCGATCCCTTCAACGGCGAAGGGGCGTTCCATAGCGGCGTAGATATCGGCAGCAACTACGGGCACCCGATCATCGCCCCCGCGGATGGCGTAATCACCTTCGCGGACTTCATGGGCGGATACGGAAAGCTCATCATGATGGATCACGGCCACGGTATCACGACGCGTTATGGCCATCTGTCCGGCTTCGCGGTCACCCCCGGCCAGCACGTTCATCGCGGCGATACCATCGGCTATGTCGGCCTTAGTGGACGCTCTACCGGACCCCACCTTCACTACGAAGTTCGCATCAACGACACTCCGGTTAATCCCTATAAATACCTTCGCATCAGTATCGCTCACAGCGGCGGCTACCAAACCGGCAGTTAGGGAACTGCTAGTCTCAATTTCCTGCCCTTGCGCTCTTCCGCTCGCTAAGCTACGTTCTTCAGGAAGAAAACGCTCGCCAAACCTGAGCCCTCACAGAACCGCTTCGCGGTCAAAATGCGGTTACTGAGGACCGGACCGAGAACTGACAAGCGAGAGATGAGAACTACGTCATGACGAGTTTCTTTCATTCCGTGCGCGAGGATATTGCAGCCGTCTTCGAGTCGGACCCGGCGGCGCGCTCCTATCTCGAGGTGCTTACCTGCTATCCCGGCCTGCACGCCGTGTGGGCTCATCATGTGAGCCGCTGGCTTTGGCGGCACGAGATGCGCCTGCTGGCGAGACTGGTCTCGCAGTTCGCGCGTCTATTCACTGGAGTTGAAATTCATCCCGGCGCGGAAATCGGCCGCCGCCTTTTTATCGACCATGGCATGGGCACGGTAATTGGTGAAACCGCTATCGTCGGCGATGACGTCACCCTCTATCAGGGAGTCACGCTGGGTGGAACCGGCAAGGAAAAGGGTAAGCGGCATCCTACGCTTGGCAACAATATCTCGATCGGCTCGGGCGCGAAGCTGCTGGGCAACATTACCATCGGAGACAACTGCCGCGTGGGCGCCAATTCGGTCGTTCTGCGAAATGTTCCTCCCAATTCCACCATCGTCGGCGTCCCCGGGCACATCGTTCTGCGTGATGGCAAACGCGTAGTCATTACCGACCCCAAGGACATCCGCGATCCGCTCTCCGATGTAATCATCCAACTGGCTAAGGAACTCAACGAATTGCGCGAGCGCTTTCAGCAACACATGCGCGAAATGCACGGCGAAGAATCCAAAATCAACGAAGGAACTTCGGCAGAAAACATTTCGCCGCAAGAACTATTTCAAGACGATTACCAGGACTACCAGATCTAACTCTCAATCGAAAATTCAACTAAATCTGTCATCCCGACCGGAGCATTCCGTTCCCGAAGGGAATGGAAGCGAAGTGGAGGGACCTGCTGTGTTCGCATCTACAACTCAGCCTACTGCCGTAACCCCATCCAACTCTCCGACACAACCAGCGAGTTCCCCGGATTGTGCGGGTCATACTTCACCGACGTGGGCAAGCCGAGCCGGCAGGAATGCAGATTAATCCACTGGCGTAGATAAGTCACATCCTGCGAGCACTCGTAGGAAACGCCAGCAACCTCATACTTGTAGACCAGCATGACTGCAGGGTAATGGCCGTTGGCGGGCGGCAATTCGTGGACGTCGATGACCGTGCCATCCGTGATGCGGCCGATGGTGTCGATCAAAGTACGGCGCTCGCGTTCCAGATCTGCCGGCCCCTTGGGCTTCCGCCGCAACAGCGCGAGGGCGCCCAAGGCCACGACTCCTCCGGCGGCCAAGAGCGAATAGATACGAAGCGAATCCATAAACTGAAGGGAGACCTGAGCGGACATGTGTGCAGCCGCGTTTTCAGTTATCAGAATATGACGGAAGGCCTGCGGTTGGAAGTGGTTGTACGGTTACCGAGGTGCCAGCCTGTGGAAATCGGCTCTTCCCCGCCTAGCAAAGCTCGCTTATTTTTGTTTACAAACAAACTCCCGAGCCATCTCCCCAAAATTCCCTTCGGCGGGTTGACCGAATTGATCGTCGCGGCGCATCTTTTTGCTGACAATACGTTTTCCGCTGTGATCGACCGAGTAAAACCATTCGGAGTTCGGCATCGCGCTACCGTTGACGCAATCGAATCGAACACGCGCTCGCAATTCCACGAAAGGACCGCCTTGTGGCAGCTTGGTAGGTTCTTTAAACTCCACACGGATCCAAGCAGTGCGTAGGCCATTCTTCTGCGGACTGATGGAACTGACCAAGACCTCATCCCCCTCAGCCGTGGCGCCAATGGTTCGCCAATCCGCGGCGGCAAATGCCACTATGCCCACTAGCAGCACCGGAGCCAGCACCACGGCCACAGCCACCAGCAGACCTTTCTTCATGGGGAATCGGGATAAGCCCATAAGCACGCCGCACACACTTTGGGCGAAAACCCGCTTTCTGTCAACTGCGGCGCGGCCGTTTTCCAGGCGACTGGTTTAAAGTTAGAACGCAAGCGGCTGGAACCTCTGTTATGTTGTTTGCTGCGGGAGGCTTCGTTCCCCATGGAGACACTTCAGTGTACGGCCCTGGATTCGGCCATCGGGCCATTATTCCTGGCTGCCTCGGATAAGGGCCTTGTGGCCTTGGAGTTCGATGCTCGGCTGCCAGGACAGCAATCGATTCGCCCCAACCCGCGCCATCTTCGGAATGAAAATAATGGATTCTCCTTCGAGCCTTGCCCAAGTGCGATGAGTGATTACATTTGCCAGCTTGAAGAATACTTCGCCGGCAAGCGCCGCGAATTCACCTTCCCGCTCGATCTTCGTGGCACGGATTTCCAAATCGCGTGCTGGCGCGCCTTGCTGGCGATTCCTTACGGCGAGACCCGCAGCTTATGCGGATATCGCCCGCGCTATCGGCAAAGCAGACGCATTTCGTGCCGTAGGCATGGCAAACAATCGCAACCCGATCGCGATCGTCGTACCCTGCCATCGCGTCATCGCTTCCAACGGCACGCTGTGCGGATACGGTGGTGGTCTCGACGTGAAGCGAAAACTTCTGGAACTTGAGGGCGCTTTAAGCGGAGTGCTAGCGGCGTAGGCATTGCTGATTTCTGATTGTTGATTGCTGATTAAAAACTCTGTCGATTCGATGTTTTCAATCAACAATCAGAAATCAACAATCAACAATTCTTGACGACTCAAGCCAAATCTTCCGCCCTCCAGAAGGCCAGCTTCTTCTATCTCGTCTTCGTGATGTTTTCCTACACTACCGGCGGTCCCTTCGGACTCGAAGACATGGTCACCACTTCAGGTCCGGGGCTTACGCTGATCTACCTGCTGGTGCTGCCGTTTTTCTGGTGCATTCCGGTTTCGCTAGTGTCGGCGGAACTCACCACGGCTATGCCCGTCGAAGGGGGCTTCTACCGCTGGACCCGTGCCGCCTTCGGCGACTTCTGGGGATTTCTCGCCGGCTGGTGGAACTGGTCCGCATCGTTCCTGCTCGGCGGAGCTTACGCGGTTCTCTTCACCGATTATTTATTTCCCGGAACCTCAGGATGGAAACACTACCTCGTTTCCGTCGCGCTGATTGCCGTGATCACCTGGATCAACGTTCGCGGCATTCAAATGGTAGGAAAAGTCGCAACCGCGCTCGAGATTTTCATCTTCGTTCCTGTCATGATCATGATTGTGATGGGGCTTTTGAAATGGCATCACAATCCCTTTGCGCCATTTGTCCCGCCACACCAACCCAGGTTCAAGGTCTTCGGCGTCGGATTAGCTCTTGGCTTGTGGCTGTATTCCGGATACGAACAACTCTCCACCGTTGCCGAGGAAGTAGAGGATCCGCAACGCGCCTATCCGCGGGCGTTGGCGCTGGTGGTGCCGCTTTCCATGGCAGCTTATTTTCTTCCCACGCTTGCGGGCCTGGCCTCGGCGGGAGAATGGCAGAACTGGCACACCGGCTTTTTCTCTGACGCCGCAAGAATAATCGGCGGGTCCTTATTCGGACGCCCATGGCTGGGGACCTGGATGACGCTGGCCGCAATGGTGGGCAACGTTGCCCTGCTCAATAGCACCGTGCTCACCACCACACGTATGCCATTCGCGATGGCTGAAGATGGATACCTTCCAGCCGCGCTCACTCGCAAGCATTCGCGCTATGGCACGCCCTGGCTGGCAATTGTGATATCGGCAATCATCTATGCCCTGCTAGCGTGGCAGAGTCTTGGCCAACTGATCTCTGTCTACATTTGGTTACGCTCGGCAACCACGGTGCTCACAGTCCTTTCCGCCTGGAAACTGCGCCGTACGCGGCCCGAAATGAGCCGGGCGTTTGTAATCCCCGGCGGCCAAATCGGATTGCTCTACGTAGTGGCGGCGCCGGTAGCGATGGCTATCCTAGCATTGCTCGGCAGCGACCGCTTCGCTTCGATCGGCGGTGCGATTGCCATGGCATTAGGACCGCTGGTATACGCAATAATTGTTTCGGGTCGCAGATAGATATAAAAAATACCTTGTATATCCGGGGGCCCTCCGCAGCTTCCGAAGTGGGTAAACAGCCCGCCGCCGATTCACCCGGCCTTCCGAAACAAATAATTATTACGCGTATTCGGATCGCTATGCTGCCAGTAACGAACGAACTGAAGCCCAGCTGCTTGCCCCATACCTATGAATTCATCGGCTGTGGCAAAAAAAGAAGTCGCCGTGCCGGGGCGCAGTACGGCTGGTTTTCCGCGCAATGCCCACACGATCATTCGTCGCAACATTCCGAACCAGGTTCTCAAGCCGTGTTCACGGTACAAATAGGCGAGCGTCTCGCGCCGAGTTTTGAAATACGGTGTCGGATCCGGCGGCTGCAGAAATGGGATTTCCCCCAGAAATATCCGCGCACCTGGTTTCGCGATGCGATGAATCTCTTCCAAACTCGCAGGAATCTTTTCTCTCGGAACCACCAGCAGCACGTTATTGCAAACGATCACTGAAGCGGATCGATCCGGTAGGGGAAGTTTGTCCGTGAGGGCTTGCCTCGCCTCAAGCCCAAACCGTCGCAACACTGCGACCTCTTCCTCGGTTGCAAGCAATCCAACTGCACTCCTCGCGCCTACACGTCCTGCGATTCGAAGCAAACTGCCGTCGCCGCAGCCGATGTCTACTAGGTCGTCGCCGGGGTGCAGATCGACTGCTTCGGCGATCCGCTCGTGGATAAGCCGTGTAACCTCTTTTTTATCCCTGCCCCGCAGCGCCAAATCGTGGGCGTCGCTCGCGTGCTTAGCCGTTTCGCGGCAGTATTCCACGTAATCGTCAGAGCGGGAAATCATCAGTGTGGGAACTCAGGAAGTGTAATTTTTAGCTCACCCAGTCTAAAAGCTTGTACCACATTCCCGCGAAAGGCAGGAACCAAGGTTTGCCGTTGTACAAACCCAAAGGCGCGCCGGGAAACGGAATGCCGACGAACGGATTCTCCGGTTTGTCACCCGCAATCAACTCCGCCATTTTCTGCCCTTGATACGTGGCCATGGCAACTCCGTGTCCGGCATAGCCGACCGCGTAATACATGCCGTCGATCTGGCCGGCGTGCGGCATGATGTCAAAGGCGAAATCGAGCGTTCCGCCCCAGACGTAGTCAGTCTTCGTGTCGCGCAGCTGCGGGTAGACTTCGATCATGCCGCGACGAAGAATTTCCGCGCTCCGCCGAACCGTTTGATCGTTCTCGGGAAAGAACGCCGCTCGTCCGCCGAACAACATACGGCGATCCGGCGTGAGCCGGTAGTAGTAAAGATAATTCTTGGAGTCGTAGATCATGCGATTACGCGGACTGAGTTCATGCGCCAGTGTTTCCGGCAGAATTTCAGTCGTGATAATGAACGAGCCGATCGGAATAATTCTTTTTTGCAGTGCTGGAGTCGCTTCGCCGGTATAGCCGCTGGTGCCAACAAAGATTTCGCGCGCCCATATCTTTCCGCGCGAAGTGCTGATGCTCCAGCCTGACTCCCCTGCACCCGTACCGCGTTCGATCCTTCGTACTTGTGTATGTTCGGATATCTCCGCCCCGGCCTTCATTGCCGAAGCTGCCAGTCCCGCCACATAACGCGCCGGGTTAACTCCCGCGCTGACTTCATCGACCATGCCCCCGTAATAAATTGTGGATCCTATCTCAGCACTCAGCTCGTTTTTCTGCACAACACGCAGTCGGTGATTAAACTCGCGGGCAATCACTTCGGCTTGCCTCGCGTAATCGTCGAAATGCTTTTGCTTGCACGCGACTTCGAGATGTCCGCAGCGGGAAAAATCGCAGTCGATAGCTTCTTCGCCGATAATTTGCTCCACGCAATCAATCGTGGCCAGGGATGCAGCATACATTCGTTGCGTGAGTTCGCGTCCATACATCGAGATGAGTTTGTTCACCCCCAACTTCATCCCGCTCAGGACCATACCGCCATTCCGCGAACTGGCCCCCCAGCCAATGGTTTCAGATTCGAGTACGCAAACTTTCGCCCCGCGCTTGGCTAGAGTCCGCGCCGCAGAAAGTCCTGTGAATCCGGCGCCGATAACGGCAACGTCCACTCGTTCCGGAAGTGGACGAGTCGCGTCCGTCTTGGGGAATGCGGCGGTCGTCAGCCAGTAATTATGTTCCTGGAGTGCCATGTTTTCGGTGAACTGCTTGGGCCTGGGGGAATGTCCCGTCATCCACACTCGCTCTCACAGCAACGCCGTCTCGTGAATCAGGCGGCCATCGGCAAAGCGCTTCAGACTTAACAATGATGCATCAATCAAATCCGTCGTGCCCGTGAGAATTAGGTCGCCGAGTATCTTTCCCGTCGCCGGAGCATGCATCACGCCATGTCCACTGAAGCCATTCGCTAGAAAGAATCCCGGCAGAGTAGGGGCCTCGCCCAAAATTGGATGATGGTCCGGCGTCATTTCGTAGAGCCCGGCCCATGCGCGCTTGGGGTTCACCGGGAGATTAGCGAAGCAAGGCACTCGATCTGCGGCACGCGTCAAGATCTTTTCCACAAAACTTACGTCGAAATCCGTCTTGAATCCGGGCGTCTCTTCCGGATCGTTCCACGCCAGGAGAAACCCGCGAGCTTCGGGACGAAAGTGAAATCCATTCGACATATCGACAATCATAGGAGCGGTGTGGGGAAACTCGTCAAACGGCTCACTGGGCACCAACATCCGGCGCAGCGGCTCAACCGGCAACTCCACTCCTGCAAGCCTCGCCACTTCTCCAGCCCATGCCCCGGCGCAATTCACTACCTTGCGCGTTACTACGGGGCCTCGGGAGGTCTGTACAGATGCAATACCGGCGCCATCACTCGCAATGCCGGTCACAGTTGTGCTCTTCCACACCGTAGCGCCCCGCTCGCAGGCACAAGCGATGAATCCGTTCATGGCGCTGTAGGGGTCGACAAAGCCGTCACTCGAACAGAAACTTCCGCCAACAATGTCAGCCGCACGCAACTGGGGAAAAAGCTTCCTGATCTCGTCCCCAGCCATGAGCCGAACGTCTTTCAATCCCATTTCTACTTGCTGGCTGAAATTTGACCGCAGATAAGCCATCTGTTTATCGGAGGTAGCGCAAAACAAATAACCTTGCGGCCGATAGTCACATGGATAACCCAATCGCTCTTCAAAGCTGGCATAGAAAGGAATCGAGTAGAGCGACATCTGAATGCTCACGGGAGTTGAAAATTGCGCTCGTACGCCTCCCATGCTCTTGCCCGTAGATCCCTTGCCCTGGGCCGATTCCCGCTCGATGACCAGAACGTTGCCGCAGCCATTCGCCGTGAGGTGATAGGCGATGCTGGATCCGACAATCCCTCCCCCGATAATGACAACATCCGCAGTCTGCATATTTCTCAATCAGGAACGACTCAGCATTCTAGCGCACGCGGCCTGCGCCGTCGGGGCGCTTCAGGGGGAGCCCAAAGCACGCGGTTCCGCAGTCGGACATGTACTGCGGGAAAATGCAGTCCAAAAATTCGGCCACCTCGGTAACTTGCCCTGATTACTGGGGTTGCCTAGTCTGGAATAGTATGCCCTTGCGCTGCCTCTTATTCTCCTCGAATGAAGAGATGGTCCAGCCGATCTGGCAGGTGCTCACCGATCTCGGCATCGAGGGAGAGTACTGTTCGAGCGCAGTGGATGCTGTGGAAAGGGTAACTACCCAGCTGTTCCAAATCGTCATCACCGACTGGGACGATCAACCCGAGGCGACATTTCTGCTGAAAACAGCACGCGATCAAAAAGCCTCGCAGCGACCCTTGACTCTGGCGATCGTGAGCGACGACGCCAGGCTGCCGGAAGCTTTGCAAGCCGGCGCCAATTCAATTCTTCTGCGGCCGATTCGGCCGGAACAAGTGCGCGACACTATGAATACTGCCTGCCAGTTGCTGCGATCGAAGCAACCTGCGCCTGCGCCGGCCACGGTAATGGAAGCTCCAAAACAACCTCAGGCAAAAGAGACTCTGGCCATGGCTGCGGCAGACAGCGGCGTCCTCCGATTGTCCCTGCGTCAACGTCCCCGGAACCCGAGAAAACTTTCCGCGCGGGTGAATTTCTGCAATCGCGAAGTTCAGCACCTGGAGCGCAATTCGATATCGAGTCCGACGTTAAAAAATCGATGGACCAGATCGCCGCTTCAGAAGTCGACTCGCTCACCGAACTTGAGCCCATGGCCGCCGCGGTAGAGAATGCACCACAGCCTGCACTACAGCCGGTCGCGCCCCGGACGGCCTTGGACGGCTGGGCCGCGCTGCAAGCCCGGTTGACCAGGCCAGGCCATGCCTCCTTGCCTGAGGCTGCTTCCCCGGAACCAGCCCCGAAAAACGAATTGCTGTCGTATGGCGAAACGCCTTCCTTCGGCTCCTCGCCGGCCCCGCAAACCGAAGATAGTCGAATGCCGAAAAAGGAGTCTCCGCAGGATGCGGAAGCGGAGGCCGCGCTCTTTTCCTACATGTCCAGAGACTCAGCGGAATCGCCACAGCCTGCGGCGGAAGCGCGGTCGCGGCGAGTAAAACCGTTTCTGGTAGCCGCCTTAGCCATTGTCTGCCTTGCACTGGTTGCCGTGCCCCGAACGCGCGGACGGCTGCTGATCTTCTATCGCCAGAGCGCTCGTGCGGGAAGAAATTGGCTGAATCCCCAACCTGTACAAGTGCCCCAGGCGGTGACGCAGCACGAAACCTTCGAACAGGATAGCAACGAATACAAACTTCCAGTGACGGCAAATATTCCCGATGCCAGCACGGATCCCTCGCAGATTCGCGTGCTGCCGGTGGTTGATCCGACGGCAAAAGTGAAAGGCACAGGCGCCGACGCAGCCAATGCACAAACCAACTCCGTAGACAACAGTGCCACGGACCCGAGCCAGGTTGGATCGATTGCAAACGGTCAGCCGCAGGTTATAGATGGCCCAGCCAACGATCAGACTGGCCCAACCACTGGAAACCTGACTGGAACCACGGCCGCCGCATCGCCCGTCGCGCTGCCTCCCAGTCAAGTGCAGCCGAATCCTCCCGTGTCGCAGCCCGCGCCTGTGCCAACGCAACCTCGCCCGGTCGCGGTTCCCCTGCCGGTTTCCACTTCGCCACGCGGAATTCCATCCGCGGCGAATGGCGGTATCCCCTCAAGCCTTCGATCACAGTTAGCCTCTTCGACTCCGGAAGCGAGTGGCGCCAAACCAGTGGATGCCGCCATGTCATCGATCGAACCGGTAAGTCTGCCGGCTTCGGCCCTAGCAGAATTAGCATCGCAGCCCGTACAACCCGTCTATCCCGACGCAGCCAAAGCCAGCGGCCAGCGAGGCAGCGTCGTGCTCCAGGTGCTGATCGGGCGCGACGGTGCCGTGCAGGATGTAAAGTTTCTCCAGGGGTCGCTCGTGTTCGCTCAGGCGGCTATCGAAGCGGTACACCAGTGGCAATTCAAGCCTTACACCCTGAATGGACGCGCTGTGTCGGTGCAGAGCACGATCACGCTGAACTTTAAACCGCCGGCTTGAGCCGGCCGCTGTGACGAACCGGCGACTTGGCCGTCTAATTTGGCGGTGCAGCACGGAACCTTACCGATGTTACCGGCGAGGCGGGAATCCGTGCAGCCAGCAGGCAAAAAGCAGCATCTACAAGATATAATGGCTGGAAGTGCTTCAGGAAGAGACTCCTTTTCTAGAAACGAACAATCTGATGTCCATGAAAACTAAAGCTGCGATTCTGGTTTCGTCCTTTGCTGTGTTGCTCTTTGTCGTGGTCGGTTCGCTCGGCGGCGTGCACGCCTCCTCGAACGACGGTTCCTACCGGCAGATGCAGGTCTACAGCGAAGTATTGTCGCGCGTACAAAGCGAGTACGTGGAAGATCCCAACATTCCCAAAGTGACTGATGGAGCATTGCACGGCTTAGTGGAATCGCTGGATGCCAATTCCAGCTACCTGACGCCTGCCGCGTACAAGGCTCTGAAGGCCCACAAGTCCGTGGCCAAGGGCGAAATTGGAGCGACGGTCTCAAAGCGTTTTGGGTACGCAGATGTTGTCTCTGTGCTGCCCGGTTCGCCCGCCGATAAGGCAGGCATCGAAGACACGGACATTTTCGAATCAATTGAAGGCCAGAGCACCCGCGACATGTCTCTGCCTGAAATTCGCGACGCGCTCGCCGGCACCCCAGGATCGACGGTGACCGTTTCTGTAGTGCGCGCTCGCAAGGCCGAGCCGCAGAAAATGGTAATCACGCGGGACATCGTGACCATTCCACCCGTCTCCGACAAGATGCTGGAAGATGGTATTGGCTATATCAAAGTAGACGCCCTCACCAAGGGAAAATCACAAGAAATTGCGGCGAAAATCAAGTCGCTGGAAAAGTCTGGCGCGAAGAAACTGGTATTGGATTTGCGCAACACATCTGACGGAGAAGAAAGCGAGGGTATTGCCACCGCCAATCTTTTCCTGAACCACGGCACCATCACCTACCTGCAGGGGCAAAAGTTTCCCCGTGAGGCGTTTAACGCAGATCCCGCGAAAGACGTAACCTCCCTCCCGCTCGCCGTTCTGGTGAATAAGGGTACGGCTGGGGCCGCTGAAGTTGTGGCGGCGGCAATTCTGGAGAACGCCCGCGGCGATGTTGTAGGCGACAAAACCTTCGGTGATGGATCGGTGCAAAAGACCATCGATCTGCCGGACGGAGGCGCGCTCATTCTCTCCGTAGCAAAATATTACTCTCCCGGCGGCAAGGCGATTCAGGAAACTGCGGTCACACCCAACGTTCTGGTCGCTGACGACACGGATAATATAATCTCCGATGATGACGATTCAGAGCCTTCCGCGCCGGAACCCGAAGCCAAACCGAAGAATACTCCGGACGACCAACTGCATAAAGCCATCGAGGTTCTAAAGAGTCGAACCAGCTAGATAGGCACTCACGTTCTGATTTTCATCGCGCACCGCAAGGTGCGCGATTCTTTTTTGGCTTCCAGTTCACTTTGTGAATCGGCAATCCTTGTCTTCAGACCCAGTCGTCATTGATCGGGAGTGACTACCAGAGCGAATGACGCCCTGCTATTCTGAACCCACCTAGTCATGAAGTCGCTCTACCAGGATCTTCCACCAGTAGAAATCGCCGGACGGAAGTTTGTGGGCCGCGTGTTGTTCGGCCTGCTGGTGCTGGTTTCCGCCCTGGTGGGTGCGACCGCTGGATTGCTCCTTGTCTACACCACCGACCTGCCCCAGGTCGAAGCTCTGGAAGCCTACCGTCCAAGCTCGATCACGGAGTTGTATGACGATCACGGCCGCGTGATTGGATCGTTCGCGCTGCAGCGGCGGGTCGTGGCTGGCTACGATGATTTTGCGCCGGTCTTGCGCGATGCCCTGGTTTCAATCGAAGACAAGGATTTTTATCGACACTCAGGAATTAATTTCTGGCGGATTATAGGTGCGGCCTACCGCGACATCGAGTCGGGCGGCAAGGTGCAGGGTGCATCAACCTTGACCATGCAACTGGCACGCAATCTTTTCCTTTCGCCCGACCGGTCGTTTCACCGCAAAGTGCAGGAGACAATGCTCGCGATTCAAATCGAAAGGCGTTTCACCAAGCCGCAGATCTTCACGCTTTACGCCAATCAGATTTTCCTGGGGCATGGAGTCTACGGTTTCGAAGCAGCCTCGGAGTATTACTTCAGCAAGCCAGCCAGAAAGCTGACGCTGGCAGAAGCCGCTCTGCTGGCGGGTCTGCCCAAAGGTCCGGGAATCTATTCGCCCATCAACCATCCCGATCGCGCGACCAAGCGCCGCAACCTCGTCATCAATGCCATGCTCGAAGATGGGAAAATCACTGCCGCTCAGGCAGCCGACGCACGCTCACTGCCGCTGGTTCTGCACCTGCAAAACGATCCCAACTCACTCGCTCCCTATTTCGTCGAGGAGATCCGGCGATATCTCGAAAATAAATACGGCGCCGATCAGGTGCACGAAGGCGGATTGAAGGTCTATACCTCGCTCGATGTCGATCTGCAGAAGTCAGCGAATCAGGCCGTGCTGGATGGTCTGGCGGCCTACGAGCGTCGGCACGGATGGAAAGGCCATTTGGAAAATGTTGCCGCCGATGGAATCGCCATCGACAAATATCAGCATCCTGACTGGGACGACGAGCCGGAAGTGAATGGATACATCCACGCCCTCGTCACTTCCTCTGGCGTCGGAATCGCAACTTTGAAATTCGGGCGTTATTCAGCTGCGCTAGGGCAAGCGGACGTGGCCTGGACCCAAGGTAAAATGCAAAATCTGCTGCGACCCGGAGACATCTGCTACGTAAAAATATTATCGTTGAGTCCCAACGGCGCGGCACGAGTAAGCCTGGAACAGGACTCCGGCGCGCAGGCCGCGCTCGTCGCACTCGACAACACAACTGGGGGAATCAAAGCCATGGTTGGCGGCCGCGATTTCAGCGAATCGAAATTCGACCGCGCGACTCAAGCTTTGCGCCAGGTGGGATCCTCTTTCAAACCTTATGTCTATACCACCGTAATCGATAAGGGTGGAAGTCCAGACGATACCATTCTCGATGAACCAGTCACTTTTGAAACCGGTTCGGGACCGTATTCGCCGCATAATTACGACGAAAAGTTTGAAGGCATCATCACCTTGCGTCGCGCTCTCGCGCAGTCACGAAATATTCCTGCGCTGAAACTGGCAAGCAAAGTCGGCATCAAGAGCGTAATTGAAACTGCCGAGCGTTTCGGAATCACAGCCCGGCTGCCTCCTTACTTGCCGGTCGCTCTCGGTTCCGCGGAAATTACTCTGATGGAGCAGACCTCGGCTTACAGCGTGTTTCCCAACGACGGCGTACGCGTCACCCCTCGCTATATCACCAAAGTGACCGACTATGAAGGACGCGTGCTCGAGGAGGATTATCCCGACGTAAAGGATGTAATCAGTGCCCGCACCGCGCGAATCATGACCTCGATGTTGCGAGAGGTCGTCCTGCACGGCACCGGAGTGGCTGCGGCAAAGTTGCCTTTTCCAGTAGCCGGAAAAACCGGCACCACCAATGATTTCACTGACGCCTGGTTCGTCGGCTTCTCCCCCGCAATAACCTGTGGAGTGTGGATGGGATTTGACGAAAAGAAAACGCTCGGCGCCAAGGAAACCGGAGCCCATGCCGCGCTGCCGATCTGGATGAACTTCATGACTAGCGCCATGGCCGGAAAAGATGCTGGTCAATTTCAGCCGCCTCCGGATACACCGGGACCTGTCGCCCAGAAATTAGATACACCAGATACGGTGCCCGGCGCGGATGAAACGCATTAACTGAAACACATCAATATGATTGCCGAATCGTCCCGCTATCGCTTGTACAAGCTATGAAGTCTTTTTTTCGTTTCGCGATTCTAGCGCTGACTCTGGTGGCGGTGGCACTGCTATCGGCACTAACGGCGATGCGTTTCGCAATCCACGGGCAGGAAGTGCAAGTGCCCGCAATCGTCGGGCTCACACCGGCAAATGCGGGGCGCATTGTCACCAACCTCGGCTTGCAGATCGATGTGGAGCGCCAGTACTACAGCCCGCAAATTCCTGAAGGCCTGATCATGTCGCAATTGCCGCTGCCCGGCGCGAAAGTACGCCGGGGATGGCAAGTCCGCGTTGCACAAAGTCTTGGACCTCAGCGTGTCGCCATTCCAGACGTGACCCACCAAAGCGAGCGCGCTGCGGAATGGAATATCCGGCGCCGCGGATTAGACCTGGCCTCCACTGCGGAGATGCAGTTGCGCGGTACGCCCGCTGATCAAGTGCTTGCGCAAAGTCCGCCCGCCAATGCGAGCCAGGTGGCAGCGCCGAAAACTAGTCTGCTGATCACCGTCGCATCCGATCCACCAGCCTACGTAATGCCGAGTTTCGTCGGCCAGCCACTGGGAAGCGCGAGCCGCGTTTTGCAGGACGCAGGCTTCAAACTCGGGAATGTCAGCATGGCGCCCGTCCCGGCGATCGCACCGGCTCCAAACACTTCTCCGAATTCGTCCGCTTCAAATTCCGCCGCTGCCGTGAACCCGGCCGCGGCCGCGCCGATCATTCCCGCTCAACCTTCTCCCGCTAGCATGATCGTCACACAGAATCCACCCGCAGGACAGAAAGTTCTCGCCGGTGCGACGGTAAATTTTGAGGTGCGTTAGCTCTTTTCCAGGATCGCAGCGAAGAATCCATCGCAGGGATGCACCCCAGGCAGCGTTCGCAAATAAGAGCCTCGGGTAAGTGCAGAGGTCTCATCCCAAATTAATTCGCCTTGCTGTTTGAGCTTCGCGAGTTCCTCACCGCAGTCGAACACTCGGAATGAAGAATCTTCCGCCAGAGCGCGCTCGATGACATCTTCATTTTCTTCCTGCTCTAAAGAACAAGTGGAATAAACCAGGCGTCCTCCACGAGAGACTTGAGCCATCGCAGATTTCAGAATCGCGAGTTGGCGTACCTGCAAGTTAGCCAGATCCTCGGGTATGAGCCGCCACTTGATCTCTGGGTTCCGCGACAGCGTTCCGGTGCCCGAGCACGGTACATCCGCGAGAACTCGATCAAAGTTTGCCGCAAAAGGAAGATTCCTGGCATCGGCCGCCACTATGCCGATCCTGTTTTCACCGGCTTTGCCGGAAGAATCATCCGTTCGCATCAGCCGTCGCAACAGGCGCGCGCGATGAGTATGAAAATCAACAGCAGTGATGTGTGCCTCGACATTGCGATCGGCAATGGCCAGAGTCTTGCCGCCTGGCGCGGCGCAACAATCGAGCACGCTCGCCCCCGGTCCAAGCAAAGCTGCGACCAGCTGCGACGCTTCATCCTGAATCACACACCAGCCCGATCGAAAAGCGGCGGACGCCGTAATATCTCCGCGCAAAACTCGCCGCGCCGAGCCGAGGAGTGCACCCGGAGCCAGTTCGATTCCTTCGCCTCGTAGTCTCTCTTCTGCGTCGCGATGACGGAGACGGATAGCAGTCACGGGTACCGATTGATCCTGACGGCAAATCTGCGTTGCAACTTCAACCCTGTAGGCCTGCGTCCAGCGTTCCACAAGCCAAAGCGGATGAGCGCTGCTGATGGCCAGCGTTCCCACCGACGAAACATCGATCTGAAGAGGATCGAACTCAGAAGTCTTTGGGGTAGCTCGGTTCAGTTTCCGCAACACCGCATTCACAAAAGGTGCCGCCGAACGCTTGCGGGCACGCTTGACCAGTTCCACGCTTTCGTAAATCGCGGCGCGGGCCGGAACACGACTGAGCCCCCGGAGCTGATAAACAGCCAGCCGCAATGCAGTCAAAACTTCAGGATCGAGTTTCGAGAGCGGCTGCGAGGAGATCTGTGAGATCTGCAAATCCAGCAACGATCGCCAGCGGAGAACTCCCATCACGAGCTCCGTCGCCAGGGAGTGGTCAGCTTTGCTGAGCGAAGCGACTGTTTTGGAGTGAAGCAACTCCGTCGCGTAAGAGGATTCGCGCTCGACCCGCAGCAGGATGTCGAAAGCGGCAGCCCGGGCAGGCGAAACTGCGGCTTGCGGTTCTCGCTTTCTTTTTTTCACTAACCCCAGTATGACGGAAGCAAGGCTGCCAGCAGCGATTTATCTTCGCTCACAAGCCGAGCTTCTCACCCGCCTGAGGCCGGTAGCCGCGGACAAAATCCGCGGCCGAAGTTCGCTTCTTACCTTCCAACTGCAACTCGAGCAATTCGAGCGCGGACTCGTGGCCGCATCCGACGAAAAGATGATCGCCCTCCACTTTGAGTTCAGACCCAGGCAGCGATTGAGTAATTTCAGCCGCGCGCCATACTTGTAGATTTTTACCGCGAAACTGCGAGTACGCACCGGGCCAGGGTTGAAAGCCTCGCAATCGATTCAGGATCTCGCCCGCCTTACGAGAAAAATCAATCCGGCCATCTTCTTTCTTCAGAATAGGAGCGAGGCTCGCTTGCGAGTCGTCTTGCTTGCGTGGTTGAATCGTTCCAGCTTCCAAACCATGCAACGTGCGGACCATTAGATCCGCTCCTGTGGAAGCGAGTTTCGGTGCAAGAGTTTCGGCCGTGTCGCTGGAAGCGATCGGAATCTCTTCCTGCAGCAAAATATCCCCGGTATCGAGCCCCGCATCGATCTTCATAGTCGTGACCCCGGTGATGCTTTCTCCCCGCGCAATCGCCCATTGAATCGGTGCTGCGCCGCGATACTTGGGCAACAACGAAGCGTGAAGATTGATGTTACCGAGACGTGGAAGATCGAGCATCCATTGCGGAATGATGCGGCCGTAGCCGACCACTACGATTGCATCCGGCTTCAGATCGGAGAGGTGCGCCCGAAACTCTGCATTGTTCTTGATGGTTTCGGGTTGAGTGATCGGCAATCCCAATTTCGACGCGGACTGCTTCACTGGAGAGGACGCCGATTCAAGTCCCCGTCCCTTGGGTCGGTCCGGTCGCGTTAACACCAGGCGAACCATAAACCCACTTGCCACAAGCCGCTCTAACGTGTCCACTGCGAAGCGAGGAGTACCGCAAAACACGAGATTGAGAGATTGAGGCATCGGGCGGTCAGAACAATCGGGGTATTCAACTATCGAAACGGAATAGCCTCGCAGGAAGTTACTTTTTACAAATTACTCAATTACAAAATTTCTCCTACCATTCTCCCGCTTTGACCATCTTGCGGATCTTGCGCTTGATTAAATCTCGCTTGAGCGCGCTGATGTGGCTGATGTAAAGCTTGCCGTTCAGATGATCGGTCTCGTGCTGAAATGCGCGTGCCAGCAGGTCGTCGCCCGTCTTCTCGAAAACTTGTCCGGTTAAATCCTGCGCTCGGATCGTGACCACTTGAGCGCGGCTCACATTCTCGCGGAAGTCGGGAATACTCAAGCAGCCCTCACTCTGGGAATGGCGCCCTTGTTTGTGGATGATCTCAGGATTGATGAGCACAAGCTTGGCATTCGGATCCTCCTTGAACGTCACGTCAACCACGGCAATGCGGCGCGGGATGCCGATTTGCGGCGCAGCCAAACCTACACCGCGCGCCGCATACATCGACTCAAACATGTCCTCTACCAGCTTCTTAAGTTCTTCGTCAAAGAGTGTAACCTTCTCGGCTGGTTTTTCGAGGACGGGATTTCCAAACTTTACGATGGGATAAATCATCAGTAGCTTTCCAGTTGCTGGCGATAACCGGCGAAGTTGCGCAAAGTCTCGCCCATGGAGTCTCCTCCGAATTTGTCGAGTGCACAGCGAGCCAGAGTGAGCGCAACCATGGCCTCGGCGGCTACTCCCGCGGCCGGCACCACACAAACGTCGGAACGTTCATACGCCGCACGCACCGGTTCGCGCGTGGAGAAATCCACCGATTGCAGCGGACGCCGTAAAGTCGAAATGGGCTTCAGATAGCCGCGCATCCGGATCTCTTCGCCATTGGAAACGCCGCCCTCAATTCCGCCCGCATTGTTGCGGGTGCGAGTGAACGCAGTAAAATTCCCCGGCGCCCCATAGCCGATTTCATCATGCACCGCAGAGCCGGGAGAAGCTGCTGCAGCTACACCCGCGCCGATCTCGACCGCCTTCACGGCCTGCAACGACATGACTGCGCCCGCCAGCAAAGCATCCAGCCGCTCGTCCCACTGCGCGTAAGTGCCAAGGCCTGGTGGAACGCCGTGAGCGACAACTTCGAACACTCCCCCTACCGAGTCGCCAGTCTTCAGAACTTTGTCGACTTCGTCTTTCATCCGTTGCTCGGCTTCCCCATCAGCACAATTCAGCAGGATTTCTTCCCGATTGTAAAGAGCGTTAATCGCATCCCAAGGAACGTCTTTGTGAATCTTCACATTGCCTACCGCAACCACATGACTCAACACTTCAATGCCGAGCTCGTGCAAAAAAGCTTTGGCGATCGCACCGATGGCAACTCTTGCCGCTGATTCTCGCGCAGATGCCCGCTCCAGAACGTATCGCGCTTCCGGAAAATCGTATTTCAAAGCCCCCGCCAAATCGGCGTGACCGGGACGGGGCGACGCTACGCGCTTATGCGAAGCCGGATCGCCCTCGCCTACAGGCAAGGCCTCTTGCCAATTTTTCCAGTCTCGATTTTCAAGTTGAACCGAAATCGGCGACCCAATGGTTTTTCCCTGGCGGATACCGGACAGGATATGGGCCGTGTCCCGCTCAATCTTCATGCGTCCGCCGCGCCCGTACCCTTGCTGCCGGCGCCACAGTTCACGATCCAAAAAGCTTTGATCAACCTTAAGCCCGGCGGGCAAGCCTGAAAGGAAAGCGACCAACGCTTCGCCGTGAGATTCCCCCGCTGTGAAGTAGCGCAGCATATAAGTGCTCGATTTTACCTGATGCCTGGTCTCTTTGTGGTCGCGAAGGGATATATCTGGACGATCTGCGAGATCAATTTCGCGAAAATCCCGCAGCAGCTTCTAATCTTCTAATTAAGCCTGCGCGCAGGCCGCTGCAAGTTCCGCAAGGCTGGTCACCTGCAAGTCTGGCTGCGCTTCCGCCGCCTTGACCGCGCCTACGCCCTTTCTCGCGGATGGCCGGTTTACCCAAACCGTAGCCAGCCCGAGCGACTGCGCAGGACTCACATCGTGATAGAGACTCTGCCCAACATGCAGGACACGGTGCGCGGGAACGCCAATGCGGCTCAATGCAAGTTCGAAAATCTTCAAGGACGGTTTGTATGCCTGCGCCTGCTGGGCGGTAATAATTTGGCCGAATTTCACCTTGAGCTGAGGCAGCGTGGCAGCGAATAAATCGTCGTCTACATTGGAAATTATCGCCAGCCGAAATCGGCTATCAAATAACCGGAGCGCCTGCACAGTGTCGGGCCAGGGTTTCCATTCTTGCAGCGAATCGGCAAGCGACCGCACTTGCTCTTCGCTGGGCGCGAATGCAAATTGTTTTCCGAACTGTCGCACCACAGAGTTGAGAACCTCCCGATAGCTTCGATATTCTCCCTGCTCGGCCCTCGCTTCAAAATCTCCGTAAAGTTGCAGGATTGCGGCATCGTCTGTTTGCTGATCGTGCGCCTCAAAGATCCGGCGCAGGCAACCGAGAATCCCATCCTCCCAATTAATGAGGGTGCCGTAGCAATCGAAGGTAAGAATTTCGAAGCGGCTGAAGTCAAGCATGAGTGCGGTTCGCAGCTTCTCCAGCTAAGATTCAAAGCCCGGAAGGACAGGAGTTTTTTCTTGCGGCTCAGAGATGCTTTCAGCCTCCACCTCTGGCCCGGGCGGTGAAGAAGAATTTTCAGTCACGCTGGTTCGCGCCGCAAGAAATTTCGCAGTATTCAGCAAAGGACGGCCCAGCGAAGCGTTGTAACTGGTCCATGGACTTTCGAGATCGGTCTCCCGTTCGAAGTGCGCTCGCATCGCCTCCATCTTGGAATCCAGGTCGTCCATATAGTGCAACAGGAGCGCCTCCGGAAACATCGGCAACTTGGGCGACCCGAATTCGTATTCGCCGTGGTGGCTGATGATCAGATGCTCCAGCAAGGTCTTCAGCTCGTTCGGAAACCCCGGAACCACTGCCAATTTCGACTGCAACATCTCCAGCTCAATCACCATGTGCCCGAGCAACTGGCCGCGAGTGGTATAGGAGAACGACCGATTGTAAGCCAGTTCGTGGATCTTGCCGATGTCATGCAGAAAAACTCCCGTCAGCAATACATCGCGGTTCACCTGAGGATAATTCCTGCAGATCAAATCGCAAGAGCGAAAAAGGGAAACCACATGGTCGAGCAGCCCGCCAATATAGGCGTGATGCAGAGTCTTAGCGGCGGGTGCATTGCGATAAGCCGCTGCAATTTCCGGATCAGCCATGAAAGCTCTGATCAGATCCTGCAGATAAAGATTCTGGAACGAGTTTACGAACTCGCCAAGAGTTCGCCAGAGTTCGTCGATATCTTTCGTGGTTTTAGGCAGATAATCGGCGAATTCAATCTCCGAATCGCCCAACTTGCGCAGCTTGTGGATCGTGAGCTGGAACCGATTTTTGTACTTGTTGACTAAACCTTTAATCTTGAGGAAGTCGTCCTGCTCGAAAACCGTGAGCACTTCTTCCACGTTGTCCCACATCTTGGCATCGAGCTGTCCGCTCCGGTCGCCGAGAGTTAAAGCGAGGTAAGGCTCACCTGTTTTCTTAGGCTTGATTTGTTTCGAAACGACGACAAAGTTAGAAGTGACCACCTTGTTTTCGTGCCGGATACACTCGCTGATATAGAAATCTTTCATTCTCTCCAAGAGTTTAAATCAGATAGCAAGAGGGTGCGGACACGCGGAAGAATAAGGTCGAATCTTCCTCTACAATTTTCCCAGGAGCTTCTTTTTCTTCTTCTTCAGATTCTTGGCATCCGACTCTTTCGCGGAGGCGGTTTCCACCGGCTGGGTTTCGTTGGCACTGTGGCCGGTATCGACATACCCATCCGCAACTTTGATGTAGGCGTCTTCGCGCAACTTCGTCAAGTAGGCTCTCAGCGCGGGCTGCAGCTTCTCGTAGTACAGAGCGTCCTGGATCTTCGCCGTTACGTCCTTGATGGGAGGAATGCCCGCCATCTGGTGGTCCGTAACCTTCAGGATTACGTAACCTTGCTTCGTCCGGATGACGTCGGTGATTTGACCCGCCTTCATGGCAAAGGTCTTGTCTTCAAGTTCTTTGGCCAGAGTTCCGCGCTTAAACACTCCCAGGTCGCCGCCCTGCGCCGCCGATGGACCTGCGGAGTTTTTCTTGGCGATCTCGTCAAAGCTCGCTCCGGCTTTAATCTGCTTGAGCAATTCGTTGGCTTTAGCCTCTGCGGCCGCCAAAGCTACAGCATCGTCCGCCTGTTTGGCCTCGTCTGTCTCCTGTCCACCACCTGCGGCATTAGCCGCCGGCTTCTGCGGAGCGATCAGGATCTCGCTTAACCGGATCGACTCCGGCTGCTCCAATTCAGCCTTGTGCTCATCGTAGAATTTCTGTTGTTCCTCAGTAGTGATGTTTAGGTGGGAGCCGACCTCTTCGCCGATCACCTTCTGCGTAATGATCTGATTACGCATATTTTGTTTGAAATCTTCATAGGAAATCCCCTGGGCGGTCGCCGCCTTCTCCAGGTCCTCCATGGTCTCCAGCTTCATGTCCTTGCGCATCTGGTCGAGGCGCTTGATCAGGTCGGTGTCGCCAGTAATCCCCAGGTCTTTGCCCTTATCCAGCAAAAGCTGCTGGTCGATCAAGTCGCGCAACACATCCTTTTCGCGCTCGCTGAAAAGCTTGTCGGCGTTATTCGGATCCTGCTGCTTGACATCATCCCGCAACTGATCTTTGCTGCGGTTGTATTCAGACCGGGTAATGATCTGGCCGTTCACGCGCGCGACAATTTCTTCAACCACCTGACCAGCCGCCACGGCCGGTACAAACGACAGGCAAAGGAGTATCAGAACCGTTTTTTTCATAGAGTTTTCGTTGGGCCGCCACGCTGCCTGGAGCTTGCGGGCGAAAGTGGGCTACGGCCTTTTTGGGTATTTTACTACTACTCGCCCAGCCCAAAGCTAGCTCCGCGTAGATTTTCCGCGACCCATCCCCGCACGATTACGTGTTTCGGACGAGTACTAAGGCGGTCATATCGTCCGGAACCAGCGGCTCACAGGTAAACTCGCCTACCGCATTCAAAATAGAAGCACAGAGCGCTTGCGCATTGGAAGAGTCGGCGGTACGCAGACGATCTGAGACGCGTTCCAAGCCGAATTCCTGATCCTCAGTCTGGTCATCTTTGCACTTGCCCTCGACCACCCCCCGCGAAACCAGCATGAGAACCGCACCTTTCTCCATGCCAACCGTGGGAGCATCGCAAGTGGCATGCGAGAACAAACCCAGCGGCAGGCCCGTCGAGAGAAGATCGGTGATGCCGGTGTTGTCACGCAGCAGTCCTGGCGTGTGTCCGGCGTTGGTGTAGCAAAGGGTGCCAAACTTCTCGTGGTAGCAGCCAATGAACCCGGGGCACGAGCAGATGCCGTTCGCGGCTTCCATGATTCCGCGGTTGAGCCCAAGACAGAGTTCGGTCATGGCTTCGGCTTCGTTAAAGTCACGCCGCGAAAATAATTCCATGCCCATCGAGCGGAAGATTTTTTGCGCCGCCGACAGAATGACCTGGTTGGTCTCGCGGCGTCCTGCCACATCCAGCAGCCCAAATAAAACCCGCTCTGAGCCAACTCGCAAGGAGTCGTAGAAGTCGCCGGCCACCCGTTTTCCGTAAGTGGTCGCGGCAATCTGCCCGCCGTTGATCGCCGGAAAATCGTTCGTCGCAGGCTGCGTGGCGGGGAGAGGTTCGGGCTCACGAGAGTGAAATAAAGCGCACATGCCAAGCGGAGTCTTGAAATCGAAGCTAGCACAAGCGCTGGTGGCGGGCAAATTTACAGAGCGAAAACCGCAATCCTGCGGCTTCGCCCAAGCGGACCGCTAGTCGCCGTATTTATCGCTTAGGTACTTACCGACTTCGGATTCAAGTTGCCCGTAGTCCGAGTGGATGGTCGCACGCAAAGCAGCCTCGGTAGAGCTACCCTGGCTAAGAAGCTGAAGTATGCGCTGAATGTCGCCCATCCCCGAAGAATCGTTGATGTAGGAAACTGCCGCCAACGATTCAGCGTAAGCCAGGTAAGCCTGCGGCCCGGAGAAGCGAAGGAAGCTTCCTTCCAGCGCATTGAGCGGTATATAGCTTTGCGCCTTGAACAACTGGGCCAACTGCCGCCCGTCGCTGCTCAAGGATTTCGGTTCAAAAAACTGCGCAATCCCTTCGTGCAGCCAGGTCGGACACCGGCCAGCGGAAAGCTGATTGATGAACGTGTGGGTCAGCTCATGCCTGAGCACGCGCGCCAATTCAGGCGTCATCGAACTAAGCCCGTTGATCGGAATGCGAAGTTTGCCGTCGTTGAGCGCGCCTGACCAGGACGGGGCACGGGTCACGTCAAAGAAAGCTTGTTCGGTGTACAGCGTTACCAGAATGTTGTCCCGCGGCGGCGTACCGAGATCACGAGCCAGATCATCGTAATCGGATTCGAGCGCGCTAAGAATCTGTTGACGAAACGCTTCTGAGCTCTGCTTGCCTTCATAGTGCAGGACGAAATGGCTGCTTTCGCGCTGCGTAAAATCGGTCTCGACATTCTGTTCCCGCTGCGCTTTCGCCAGATATTGCTGAACCGCCGGATCGGGACGCAGTTCGAGAGAATGCTTCCACGACGCGACCGCGTCCTGCGTTCGGTCGCAAGCCTGCTGCGCATAACCCAGCACTGTATAGGCATCGGGTGAATTAGGAGAAGCGCTCACCGCTCGCTGCGCGTAGGAGAGCGCCTGCGAAGGATTCCCCGTGCGTACCAGCAGCGCCGAGTAGTAAACCAACACAGTGGAATTTTCCGGTTGAAGGCGCAGGGCACTATCGAAATATCGGCGCGCTTCCGCGACGTTACCATGGTCGAATTCGAACTTGCCGGCTATAAAATCAGCCGTGGCGCTCAACTCCGAATTTCCTTTGCCCTCAAGTTTCGCCAGGGCGTCGGAATCCACTTTGCCGTCCTTCACAACTGTTTTGAGAAGGCCATCCTCGTTCGACAGGCTGTCAACCGGCACGAAAACAGGGAGACCTACGGCACCCTTGCCTGCACTCGCAGAGGCCACGGTTGCCGGCATTCCCCCCGCTTCGATCCGTTCTACCGAACTCTTCGGTATCGCATAACTATCATCGCCAATATCGTATTCATAGCGGTTTCCGTTTTCTCGAACGTGATCGGCGAGAATGGTGCGGCCATTCTTCAAATGGATCGTGTCCGCCGATGCCGCTCCAGCAAATACCGCCCAGATCGTTAAAATTGCGAAAATAGTGACACGGCGGGGCATTGAAGCGCATTCTAACAACTGTGGGGACGCGCACCTACGTGACTAAAGTACCGGCGAAACTATACAGATTTGCCATCGTGCTCGCCGCTTGCCTCGCACTTTTGCCTGTTGCTCGTGCGTTCTCCAATCAGGCGCCACCCGTTCCTCCCTTGCACAAGCCCGGACCTGCCGAGTCACTTTATCTGCAATTGAGCAGCGTCGGTCTCGATACCTCGCGCGTCTTCCGGGTGCGCGACGGTTCGATCGATCGGCCGGCAATCCATATCTCTCTCGAGGACGGCACCATCGCCTTTACCAAAGATGTTATGGGTAAAATCACCGGAGCTTTTTTCGAGGGGGATGGAGAAGTCCTGTTGGTTCCACCCAACGAAGTAGAGCGCAGATCGATGAGCATGTTCACCGGGATGGCAATTCTCGAAGAGCGGTTCAGCACCGCCTACTTCCGTTTTAACGACAACACAGGCGTCGAGTTGCAGCCTGGCCTCAGAGCGCCAGAGGATGCGGCCGCCTTTGTTGCCCGATGGGATGAAATGGCGCGCACGCTCGCGCCAGTCGACGCGATGAGATTGCTCGCGACGTTCAGCGAAATGCTCCCTACCGCGGGTCGGCAGATCTCCAAAGATTCACCCCCTGCTGGCTCCGCCGATCGCCTGTTGCACGCCCGACTCCAGGGCAACACGCTTGGCGTCTTCGACGTAATCTATGACTCAACCGCTGCTGAACAAGTGGAAGCAGGACAAGCAAAGACTAAAGACGGAACCGTCTATTACGATGTCTGGACCTCATTTTCCGCAGGCATCCCCGCACGCGGGCGCCCTGCCGTGGCGCAAACACTTCCCACAGAAACCGAGTCACGAGAGGATCCGATCTCGCTGCGGAGTTACATCATCAACGCTCAGGTGACCCCCCCGAAAGAACTCGATGCGGAAGTGAATCTTAATCTCGAGGTGTTGCGCGATGCCTCACAGTTCCTGGTTTTCGAATTATCGCGTTTTCTGAAGATTCAATCCGTCGAAGAAAATGGCAGTGCTGTCGAATACCTTCAGAACCCCGCAGTCGAGGGCACCCAGCTCGCCCGCAGCGGAAATGATCTGGTCGCCGTGATTCTGTCGGAACCGGCGCGAAAAGGACAAAAGATCAGCTTGCGTTTTGTCTACGGTGGAGAAGTTTTGGCAGAAGCCGGAAACGGTCTGTTATATGTGGGCGAGCGGGGCAATTGGTATCCCAACCGCGGACTGGCCATGTCCGATTATGATCTCACCTTTCACTATCCTCAGGGTTGGACGCTGGTCGCGACCGGCAAGCCTTCTGAGGTACCCAAGACTGCACTGTCAACTCAATTCTCCCGGCAAATTGCCCAGGGTGATCAAGTAGGCCGCTGGGTCTCGGAGCGCCCGATTCCAATAGCCGGATTTGATCTGGGCAAATATGTTCGTGCCGCTGCCCAGGCCGGGAATGTTCACGTAGATGCCTATGCTACCGGCGGAGTGGAACGCGGCTTCCCGAGCGCTTCGTCGCAAATCGAACCTCAGCCGGATCCAACCACTCGAACTGTGCCTCTACCCTTACCCTCCGCTCCCATTCCATTGTCCCCCGCGCGGAACGCGGCCGCAGTGGCCGAGTCCGCCGCTCTGGCGATTCGTTACTACGCGGATCGTTTCGGTCCGTTCCCCTATAGCAATCTGGCTCTTACTCAACTTCCCGGGCGCGAGAGCCAGGGATGGCCAGGATTGATTTTTCTGTCCTCCTACGCATTCCTCACTCCGGAAGAGCGCCGGGAAATCCACATGAATCCGTCGCAGGAATTCATCGACGAACAAATTCCGGCTCATGAAACCGCTCACCAGTGGTGGGGAGATCTGGTCACCTGGCGCACCTACCGCGATCAGTGGTTCTCCGAAGGACTGGCGAACTACTCTGCATTAATGATTCTGCGCCAGAGAAACCCCGCTGGTTTCCGCCAGGTCATGGAAAAATATCGGCAGGATTTGCTCGCCAAGAACAAAGAAGGCAACCTGCGCAAAGATGCAGGGCCAGTCACATTAGGGAGTCGCCTGTTATCGTCGAATTTCCCAGAGGGGTACGAAGCGATCAGTTACGGACGAGGCACCTGGCTTTTCTACATGCTGGACTCCATGATGCAGGACGCCGCAGCGGAGACGGAACGGAAGTCGTCCCGGCACGAGAGCGAAGAAGATCGCTTTGTGCAGGCGCTGCGGAAAATTCGCGAACGTTACCAGGGCAAAGCCATCACCACCCGCCAGTTGCTGGATGTTTTCGCCGAAGGCCTGCCACCGTCCTTGCGCTACGAGGGCAAGTCTTCCCTGGACTGGTTCATGGATGGATGGATCAATGGCACTTCCTTGCCGAAACTACAGTTGCACGCGGTTAAGTTCACGGCCAAGGAAACCATCCTGATCGCAAGTGGGATGATTCAGCAGAAGGATGCGCCAGATACTCTGGTCACATCAGTCCCCATCTACGCATTAATTTCGGGCAAAACGCCGGTGCTGCTCGGTCGCGTTTTTGCCGACGGGCCGGAAACTCCCTTCCACTTATCCGTCCCCGCCGGCACTCACAAGCTCTTGCTTGATCCCTACGAAACCATTCTTGCCAGCTCAAGCAAACCCACCATCCTCCACGAAAATAGCCAGTGATAAATTCCACAGATCGGATCTAGTTTGGACCTGCACTCCCAAAACGGTCTACCGATTTGGGAAAAACTTCCCGAAGACATCCCTCGTGCGCTTCTAAGTGATTCCGATTCTTTCAGCTGAAGTACATTTCGGCCCAAACCCGTATGGCAGCCAATCTGCTACTCGTGAATGGTGGATAAAGATAAAAACGGCCGGTTTAATTCTTGCGCCCGGTTCGAGGATTCTCCCGCCAAGTGCGAGACGAATCTTCTGGAAGTGTCTCCTTCCGTTTCTTTCAACGCGACTATCAGCATTGGAGCCACTGCGACATGTCAGTGGGTCGGCAGTGAGACCGTTCTCCTGGTCGAAGATGAATCTTTAGTAAGAAGGGCAATTCAGGAAGCTCTGCAATCAGCCGGTTACCGCGTGATCACGGCAGAAAACGCGGCTCGCGCCTTAGACGCCTACCACGAATGTTCCGTGCCGGTAGACTTGCTTCTCTCTGACGTGGTTATGCCGGAAATCAGCGGGCACGCACTAGCGCAGTCACTGTTCGCATTATGCCCCCATATCCGGATCATGCTGATAAGCGGTTATATGGAAGAGTTGTCACCACGCGAACTATCCCCTTTTCGAAAGGAGTATCTCGCCAAGCCTTTTTCCATCTCTACGCTGTTGAAGAGAATTCGCGAAACACTCGATGGCGAAACGCTGGATCGCGATCCAATCGATTTCACGGCGTCCGCTTAACTCACGCTCGCCCTGCGGTAGTGCATAGCGTGCAGAATCTCGCGAGGAATCTCCGAGAGCGGCACCACACGATCCAGAATCCCCAACTCCGCGCAGGCTCTTGGCATTCCATAGACTGTACAACTCGGCTCATCCTGGCCCACCGTGAAACCGCCCTCCCGATGAATCGCCTTCATTCCTTGCGCCCCATCCGATCCCATCCCCGTCATAATGATTCCCATCGCCAGCGAGCGAAACGCGGAGGCTACCGAATGCATCATCACATCGACGGAAGGAACATGCAGCTGGTTCCTGGGTTTGTCGGAGAGGCAAAGGGCGGTTCGGGAGCTGCTGCGTTCCACCGTCAAATGCGTTCCCGCGGGAGCAATGTAGACCACCCCGGGCTGGATGATCTCGCCGTGCTTCGCCTCACACACCGCAACCGCGCACAAACTATCCAGCCGCTTGGCAAAAGGTTCGGTGAATCCCGCCGGCATGTGCTGCACCACCAGAATCGGAACCATGAGATCCGCCGGAAGCAGCGGCAGAATCTCCTGCAGGGCTTTCGGCCCCCCAGTTGAGACGCCGATGGCAACGATGGCGGGCGCGGAGAGTGAAGCATCGCGCGTTGGGGTAGATGCTGCGCGGGCTGGCTTTCGGGGGACCATAACAGCATCGCGCCGCAGTCCTGACTCCGCTGCCGCCTTGATCTTTGCGATCAAATCGTTCTGCAGATGCAGTATGTCCAGCGATGTGGAGGAAAGCTCTTTGGGAACATAGTCGAACGCTCCTGCTGCCAGCGCAGTGAACGTGGTCTCCGCCTCTTTCAACGTAAGTGAACTCACCATAATCACAGGCCGGGGAAACTCAGCCATGATGCGGCTGAGGGTTTGCAGTCCATCCAAACCCGGCATCTGCACGTCGAGCGTGATCACATCCGGATTGAGCGACGGAATTTTCTGCAGCGCCTCAATCCCGCTGCCGGCAGTGCCCACAATCGAAATATTGGGGTCGGATGCGATCATGCGGGAAATCGCGGTCCGCATAAAGGCGCTGTCGTCCACGATGAGTACGCGTATCGGCGAGTTGCTGCTTTGCTGGCTCACGTTCGGTAAATCGCCCGCACCAGACTGTGCACTTCGTCCATGTAGGAATCGAGTTCAAAGGTCAGGCGCGCCCAGTCAAAATCTTTCAATTTCGTGGAATGTTGGCCGAGCAAGCCAAAGCCAGACTCTTCCGCCAGGTTTACCTGCCGCTCTTCCACATAGCCGTAGTTCAGCCCGCTCATGCGGCAAAGCAAGTCGGCTAGTTGCACCAAGGCTACGAGCCCGGCGTGGTCCGTGGATTTTTCCGGCGAGTGGTGACAGCTCACTACTTCAATCAGTTCGGGAGCAAGTTGCCAGCGTTCCGCCAGCAAACGTCCGCTCTCACAGTGGGTGAATCCCATTGCCTTTTGCTCCGCCTCATGAAGCGGAATACCTTCTGCTCTCCCCATCTCCCACGCAGTCCTGAATTCTCTCGGCAAGACCCACAGGTTGACGATGATTCCCAAATCATGAAGCAAGCCCGCAAGGTAGGCTTTTCCCGGGTCGGAAAAGTTAATCTTGCGCGCAATGTGCCGTGACACTAAAGCGCATCCCAGAGAATGCTCCCAGAAGACCACTGGATCCAGACTGTTTACCCCGGTCGGGAGCAAGCTCAAAACTCCGCACGACATGGCAATATCGCTGACATGATGGAAGCCCAGGCTCACCACTGCGGCCCTCAGCGATTGAACATTCTGGGAGCGGCCAAAGAGTGGCGAGTTTGCCATCTGCAGACACTGTGCCGCCAGCGATTTATCCTGGGAAATGAGGTCGGTAACTTTTTGTACATCGAGTTTTTCCATCGGCTGTTGTAAGTAGTGAAGCAATGGCGCGAGCACTGCCGGGATGGTGGGGATTTGATGCAGTCCTTCGAGCCGCTGCAGTAGCACCTGTTTGGCTGAGGGCGCGGCGGTCATAACGGTTTACCTCCCGGGGGCACACGTTCCCCTTTTACATAAGCGGTAGCTCCCGGCAAATGGACCAGCCGAAAGTCATCATTCACGCCGAAAAGCGATTCGGAATGGCCCAGAAACAAATATCCGTGCGGCAGCAGGTTATTGAAGAAGTGCTGAATCACTCGACGCTTCGAGGCCAGGTCGAAATAGATGAGAACGTTACAACAAAAAATGGCGTCCATGCTCTTCATAAATGTCATGCGCGAATCGTCCGACAAATTAAGCCGGCTGAAGCTGATGTTGGAACGGGCCAGAGCGTTCACTTGCAGCTTATCGCCCTGCGGCAGAAAGTATTTTTCACGATAAGCGGGCGTCAGATTGCGAGTGCTGTAGCTGCCATAAATCCCCGCTTGCGCGTGAGCCAGAGAGCGTTCGTTAAGGTCGGTCGCGAGAATCTCGGTGGACCAATTTTTGAGCAAGCCATTTGCCTCTTCGAGCGCCACCATCCGTAGTGTGTAAGGTTCTTCCCCGGTGGAGCAACCCGCGCTCCAGATGCGAAGCCGGCGCAGCGGCAGATTGGACTTAGCCTCGAGAATTTTGGGAATGACAATCCGGCGTAAAGCATCAATCTGCGGCTGGTTGCGAAAGAAGGAAGTCTCTCCAATCGTGATCTCATTCAGCAGCGAGACCAATTCCGCTTGTCGATTTGGACGAGTGGTCAGGCACTCGGAGTATTCGCGTAAACTTTGAACCTTGAGTTCTTTCATGCGGCGGCCGCATCGATCCTGCAGCAAACGCAGCTTATTATCGGGATGAAAAATCCCCGCAGTCTGATAGATCATGTCTCGAATGCGCACCAGGTCCGGCTCCGGTGGACCATCGGTGCCGGGAATGGCGCGCAGCGAAGGCGCGGTAGTCACGCGGATGCCTTTTGAACCATCGGAGCGGCGGATCGTAAATTTGCCAGCAATCCCGCCGGGTCGAGAACCAGACGAACCTGCCCATCTCCGCTAATCGTGGCGCCAGCCAGACTCGAGCACCCATGCAGGAACACCCCCAAGGGCTTGATCACGGTTGACTCCTGCCCGAGCAATTGGTCGACCAGCAGCGCGAACCTTTTCTCCCCGACGCCAAGAATCACAATTTTCTGGCTTTCGCCGGTTCTTTCTTGCGCACCGTTGGCGGATGTTTGCTTCCGTGAGCCTGCACTCGCGGGAAACAGCTGATCCAGTCGCAACAGTGGAAGAGTCTCACCCCGCATGCACAGGACTTCGCTGCCTTCCACGCGGTGCACGTTCTTAGGATTGATCTGCGCCGTCTCTGCCACGGAACGCAGAGGCAAAGCGTAAATGTCCTGCTCCACCTGCACTAACAGCACCGGCAGAATCGCCAGGGTCAGCGGCAAACGAAGCTTTACCGTCGTGCCTTGCCCGAGCTGGCTGTCGATCTCCACCGTGCCATTTAATTTCTTAAGATTGGTGCGGACCACGTCCATGCCCACCCCGCGTCCGGAAAGATCTGTGGTCTTTTCCGCGGTGCTGAAGCCAGGAAGAAAAATGAAGTCAAGAATCTCCCGCAGACTCAACCCGCGCAGCCGCTCTGCAGTCACAAGTCCCTTCTCGATGGCTTTGCGCCCAATTCGCGCCGGATCCATTCCCGCACCGTCATCGCGAATGCTGATCACAATCTGATCGCCTTCCTGGCGGGCTTCCAGCCGGATGCTGCCACGTCGAGGTTTTCCCGCTTGTTCCCGGACGGCCGGCATTTCGACGCCGTGATCGAGCGAATTGCGCACCAGGTGGACCAGCGGATCGCCGATCAGTTCCGCCATCGTTTTATCCAGTTCCGTATCCTGTCCGAGCAGAGACAGTTCCACTTCTTTTTGCAGGCTGCCCGCGACGTCGCGAACCAAACGAGGGAAGCGGCGGAACACCGTTTCAATCGGAACCATGCGGGTCTTCAGCCCTGCCGACTGCAACTCTTCCGTAATAAAACTCAAGCGCGCGGATGATTGAGCAAGCGATGAACTTAATTCGTTCATGGCCACCTTGCCCGAAGACGAGTCCTTACTCAGCTGCAATAAACGGTTGCGCTCGAGCACCAGTTCGCCAATCAGATTGATCAGATCGTCCAGCTTGGCGGCATCCACGCGCATCGTGGGCACGGCGGCTTGTTGCTGAACAATTTCTTTTTGACGGACCAGGGCGTCCCCAACTTCAGCCGGCGAAGCCAACCCTTTGTCCACCAGCATCTGGCCAAGCTTGCGCGGCTCCGCTGACGAAGACTGCTCCGCCAGCACCGCATCCAGCGCCGCCGGCGTGATCACTTCCTGTTTGACCAGCAATTGCCCCAGAGAGGGGGAGGCTTGGCCGACAGTCTGCGCAGACTCAAGATTTTTGAGCAGCGCCCCGAGTTCGTACTCCTTCAGACCGCCCTCGCGGATGTCCTGCAACATCTTGCCTAAATAGTCGCGGGCGGAAAGCAGCGCATCCATCATGGGATGCGTGAGTTGAACTTCTCCCTTGCGCAAGGAGTTCAGCACGTCTTCCGCGCGGTGACTCAACCGCACCACGGGCTCGAAGCCAAGAAAGCCGGAGGTTCCCTTGATGGTGTGCAACGCGCGAAAAATTCGGTTGAGCAACTCCGCATCACCCGGAGCAGCTTCTAGCGCAACCATGTCCTGGTCCATGCGCTGCAGAAACTCCTCCGATTCCACCAGAAAGTCGTGAATCAGCGAAGGATCATGTAACAGGTCGTCGCTCACGGAGATCTTGCTCCTCGTCCTCTACGCCATGGCGTAACTTACGCTTGCGCCGTGGTAGTCTCGATTACTTCCTGTTCAGCGCCACTCATCAGCCGGTCCGCGTCGAGCAGAATGAGCAATCGGTCACCGACCTTCCCCACCCCTGCGACGTATTCCCGTTCGACCAGGCTAATGCGCGGAGGCGGTTCCACCGAGCCCGCTGGAATACGGAGGACTTCGGAAACCGCATCTACCACAAAGCCGAGCACGGCCCCCTTAATCTCCACCACCACAATTCGGTTCTGTTTGTTGGGAGGCGCTTCTTCGAGACCGAAGCGTTTTCGCAGGCCAATCACCGGAATAATTTTCCCCCGCAGATTCATCACACCTTCCATGCAATCTGGTGAGTTGGGAACGCGGGTCAATTGCTGTGTGCGAATGATTTCCTGAACCCGCAAAATATCGATCACGAATTCTTCGCCGCCTACATGGAACCCCACCAACTGCAGTAGCTGCTCATGCGCCACCTTCAGTTCCTGGGCAGATCCTTTCGGCTCATTCGCACGCAAGTCCATCTGGTGTCGCCCTCGTGATTCTTCCTCGCCGTTGGCAGGCCAGGTCGTGGCGGACAGCCTCCAGGCAATCTGTTTCGCCAGCCCGGTTCCCCGGCTTGGTTCGCCCCTCTAAAATCATCGGCTTGAAAGAGCAGGACTTTAGCTAAAACGTCTTTTTCCCAGCCAGTGAAAGACCCTTCTACGGCACGCCCGGAGTAGGCTTTCCATTTTGTTTGTTGTCGGATGCAGCAATTTCCGTAGTGCCGTGATCGCTCAGGATCACGATGTCCACGCGACGATTCTGTGCTCGCCCCTGCGCCGTGAGGTTGCTGGCAATCGGGTGATACTCCGCATACCCAGCCGCCGAGAGCCTTGCCGGGTCAAAGCCATGGCCCACAATGAGGATTCGAATCAGTTCCGTGGCTCGAGCTGTCGAGAGCTCCCAATTCGAATTCATCAGCACGGTATGAATCGGGACGTTATCGGTGTGGCCTTCGATGCTCAAGCGGCAAGTCCGAATTGCCAGAATGGAAGCAATGCGATCCAACGCCGGCAGAGCTTGCGGCTTAATCGTCGCCGAGCCGCTGTCGAAGAAACCGAATTCCCGCAGGCTGATCACCAGACCTTCACTGTCGCGGTGCAAAGAGACCTGGTGCAGCGCGATCTCTCCGTGCAGCGCCTCTTCCAATTCACTGCGCAATGTGGCCAGATCCGTCTCGTCAGAAGAACCTGCCAGAGAATCGGTTGGCGCAGATGCGATACGTCCAACTTCAGCGGTTCTCTCCACGTTCTGAATCGCCTGCACGGTGCTGAAGGGCATAGGATCATTCATGTCCAGAGGAATCTGCGTGGTTGACGCCGGAAACACGCCCAACTCCTGGAATGCCACTTGAATGGCCAGAGAAAGTTTGCCCACCTTTCTCTTATCCACCTGCGAGGAAGCATAGAGCACAACAAAGAACGCAAACAGCAGAGTAATGAAATCGGCGTACGAGACCAGCCAGCGCTCGTGGTTCGAATGTGGTCGAGAGCGTTTGCGCCGGCTCATTCTTCAGCTACCTCCGGACGCTCCGCGTCTTGATTTGCCTCGACCAGAAAGCCAAACAATTTCGTCTCCAACATGCGCGGATTCATTCCCTCCAGAATCGAGGCCACGCCTTCCAGGGTCATCTCGCGCTTGATCTGCTGTTCGCGAATGCGGAGTTTCATTTTCCCCGCGATGGGGAGATAAAGAAGGTTCGCCGACCCCACGCCGTAGATAGTGGCCACGAATGCGACTGCTATCCCTCTACCTACTTCATCAATCTTGTCCAGATGCTGCATCACCTGAATCAGCCCGAGAACCGCGCCAATGATGCCCACAGTGGGAGCGAAGCCGCCTGCCGACTCGAACACCTGCGGAGCTTGTTCTTCGTACTCCGCCTGGTTATCGAGTTCGAGCTCCATCATCTTGCGCAGCTCCTGCGGTTCAGTACCGTCAACCGCCAGCATCAGAGATTTTCTGAGAAATGGATCTTCAATCTCGGCCAGCTCCGCATCCAGCGAGACGATACCTTCACGCCGCGCCTTCTGCGCGTATTCCACCAGCTGCTGGATGGTTGCCTCAGGATCTCCTTGCGGATTGACAAAGACCGAACCCAGTTGCTTCACCGCGAGCAGAAGAATCGGCAAAGGGAACTGCAGCATCACCGCGCCCAGCGTACCTCCGAATACGATCATGGCGGCCGTCGGCTGCAGAATTTGCCCCAGGTTTCCGCCTTCGATCAGAAGTCCAGCCAGTACTCCGCCCACAGCCAGAATGATCCCGCTGAGGCTGGCTTTATCAATGCTCACTTCTCCGGCTCCCTTTTGCCCAGTTGAGGACGATCGGGAAGAAAAGTGTGCGATGCGGAACTATCCCAGGCCGGGGACAGACCTCGTAACACGGCGCGCCGAAATTCGACAATCCGTGCCAGAACCTCCTCCGCGCTCTCGCGCACCACAATCTTTTCGCCGCTGACCAGTGTGATCAGGGTGTCTGGCGACTGCTCCACAAACTTGATGAGGTCGGAGTTCACCGTCAAAGCCTGATTATTGAGACGCGTGAGCCGGATCATGTTTCCCTGTCTGCCCGGTATGGCGGATACCTTCGGAGAGTCTTCGCAGTCTCCTAGGAGCAGCTATCGGCGAACTGGCACTCGGGCTTATCTGCTCCGAGAGTACTCAGCCATTACGTAGGGACAACAACTGCCAGTCATTGCCTCGGAAGCACTGCACTAAAGCTCAAACGCCTTTCGCCGATGGACACAACAGACATTCGGGTTCCGAGCACAAACGTGGAACAGAAACTCCTCAGAAATGCAAGGCTGAGGAGGCGTTCCAAGCAGGCGGGACCAACTTTCCAAAAAGGAGATTACAATGCCTCTCGGTATCCTGAATAACATCCCGTCGCTTTCGGCGGAAAACGAACTCACACTCACCAGCAACGCTCTGAATACAACACTGGAACAGTTGTCTTCAGGGTCGCGCATTAACAGCGGCGCCGATGATCCCGCCGGCCTCTCGATCGCCAATGGATTGGAGGCCAACATCAGCGCCCTTACTCAATCGGTTTCGAACGCCAACGATGGCGTGGGCGAGTTACAACTCGCCGATGGCGCTCTGGCGCAGGTCACGAACCTGCTGAATACCGCCGTGACGCTGGCCACCGAATCAGCCACGGGCACGGTTTCGAACTCGCAACGCGTCGCCATTCAAGCGCAGTATGCTTCGATCCTGGCGGAAATTAATCAAATCGGCACCGCCACAACGTATAACGGACAATCGGTATTCCAGGGCGGCGCGGCGCCCAACCTGAATGCGGCCGACAGCGCGAATAACGCCACTACCGCTCCGCTTAACTTGAACACGGTTCTGACCGTAGGCGGTACAACTACCTGGAGCGCGGGCGGAGTCACCGACTCGTTCACTGCGGCAAGCACGGGTGGTGCAAATCCCAATGAAGTAACTGGCGCCGGCACCGGCCTAACCGCCGCTTCCATTCTGGCCACTGGCGCTACCGTAACTGCCACTCGCGGCACCGGTACCACCATTTATACGGCCACGGCACCAACCACGGTGGGCGCGTTGGAAAACGCCATCAACACCGGCGCGGCTGTAACCGGTATCACGGTCACCGGCACCGACAGCGCGGGCCACACCGGCTATCAGGCAGTACTGAATGCGGCGGGCAGTCTGCAGGTCACCGACCTCAACGGCAACAGCGACCTCACCCTGGCCGAGACTGGCACCAATACTAACCAGGTCATCACGAGCGGCGGAAACCTTACCAACAATACCGTCCTGGCCAACGGAGCCATCTTAACTTTAACCAGGTCCACGGGCACCGACATTTACACGGTGGGCGCCGGTGGCTCTACGGTTGGGGAACTGCTAAACGTCGTCAACGGCGGCGCAGCCATTACCGGCGACAACATCACCGTCACCGGCACTGACAGTGTCACGGCTCACACCGGTTTCACGGCTGCACTGCAAAATGGAAATTTGGCGATTACCAATAACAATGGCGGCACCGCCCTCATCGCCGTCGAGACCGGCGATACCAACACCAACGAAGTGACCGGCACCACGGCCGGCTTACTCACCACCTCCGCTCTGGGAGCAGGAGATGTCTTTACCGCGACCAGGAACGGCGCAGTGGTGAACTATACTGTGGGCGCCAGCGGCACAACCGTGGCCAGCCTGCTGACCGCCATCAACACCGGCGCGACCGTCGCTGGCCAAGTGACCGTTGCCGGAGTTGCCGGAGCCTCGACCGCCAACTACACGGCCGTCCTCTCAGCCGGCGGAAACATACAACTCACCGATGGCAATAACAATAAAGATGTGACCTTCGTCGAGTCGGGCGCCACCAATATTCACGCGGTGAGCGACCTGGGAACAACCCTGGTCGGCGGCAACGATGTGGCCGCCGGCACCGTTTTAACTCTGACTCGCGGCACCGGAATTTCCACCTACACGGTAGCCGCCGGGGCGACAACGTATACGGAACTGGCCGCGGTTATCCAGAGCGGAGTCGGCGCGAACGGCGTCGTCGTCGGTGGCGCCGATGTGCATACCGGCTACACCTCGTCCATCAATGGCAACGGCAACTTGCTAATCACAGACACCACCGCCAGTGGCACACTGACGGCTGCTGAGACTGTGACCACAGACTTGGGCACCTTTGCCAACACTGATCTGGCAGCCGCCACCGGCACGTATAGCAACACGCTGGTGAACGGAACCTTGGGCGCGCTGGCGGCCAATCCGGATAACACGTTGGGCGCTTTCACGGCTAACGCGGCGGCGACCTCAACGGTGCAGAACCTGATCAACGCGATCAACTCCGATACCACGGTGGGAGCCAAGGCCACACTCACCAACGGACAGGTTGTAGTGACCGATCCCGAGGGCCGGGCCGACCTCGCGGTCAGCACCACAGACACGTTGCTGGGCGCATTGGTTGCAGGGGCTTCTACGAACTTTGCCACCCCCACGACCTCGGCGGCCGCCACCCCGGACTTGAACGAATTGCTGGGCAATGCCGGCGGCTTGACGGCAGCCTCCGCTCTCACGAACGGGGGAGTCACCTCCTTTACTGCAGGGGGCAAAACGTTCAGCTTCACTGCCAACACAACCAACGGGTTGACGGTAGGAGCCTTAATCGCAGCGATCAATAATCCCACCGATACCGCCGGGCTACAGGCCTATCTGACCAATGGCAACCTGGAGGTCGTCGATCCCAACAACAACAGCAACGTGGCGGTGAACCCCAGCAATACCGAAACCGTATTCGGAACGTTCACCAACCCGTCGACCACCGCTTCGACGCTCACCAACATCTTCCTCAGCGACTCTACCGCCATCGGATCGACGCAGATCGCAATATCGATTGGCGGCTTGACCACGACCGGGCTGGCTAACGGCAGTGGCGGAAACCCCGCCGATCTGGCCTCCACCGACCTGGACACGCAAACCGACTCGCAAGCGGCGCTGGTTCTCATCAATCAGGCCATCTCGAATGTGGCCAGCGTTCGCGGCACACTGGGTGCGAGCGTCAACCGGCTCACCGCCGCCAGTAACGTCATCAACAGTCAGGTGCAGAATCTGACCTCGGCGGAAAACACGATCACGGCGGCCGACATTCCGACCGTGGTGGCAAACCTTACCAAGTACTCCATCCTGGAACAGACCGGTATCTCGGCTCTGGCCCAGGCTAACCAGCAGCAGCAGCTCGTACTCAAACTGCTGCAGTAAGTCCAGCTTGGATGAGGAGGCAGGGCCATCCTGCCTCCTTTCCAATTTTCCACTTCGCACAACAATGAGATGAGCGTGAGCTCCAGCTTCTTATTTCCATCCTTGACGCGTGCTCCGGTCACGGAGGACGAGCGCCGAGTCCGCTCGGCCTTTTCCCGCTTCAGGAAGCGCTTCAATGCAGGAAATCAGTTCCCCGCAAAGTCCGTTTGCGATAACTAATAGTCTCGAGAATGAAGCCGAAGTGCAGCGAAACCACCCGGATCGAAGGAGGAACAGACCATGGGCATCAGTTTGAATCCGTCCACCATCCTCTCCGGGCAAGGCATCGATGTTAGTTCCTTAGTCCAGCAAATCATCACGGAGCAGAGCGGCGAACTCACGGTATGGCAGGGCCAGCAATCAACCTTCGCTACACAGGACGGGTTGCTGGAAGGGATGGAGAACAATCTCGTCAGCCTGCAGACTGCCGCGGAGGCGCTGGCCAGTCCTACGGGAGCACTGACGGCGCAGGCGGCAACCTCCTCTCAGACGGGAGTTTTGACCGCGACCGCTGACACCACGGCGATTAGCGCAAATCACCAGATCACGGTCAATAACCTGGCCACAACCGGCACCCTCTATACCGATCCCATCGCCGCCGGCGCCGACACATCTTTTCTGGCAAACGGACAAACCAGCGGCGACATTCAGTTGCAGGTAGGCGGGACGAGCGGCACCGTCCACGATATTGCCATCACCCAAGGCAGCAACGATACGATCAGTTCGCTTGCTACCTACATTAATAACCAAAGCAACGCCAACGGTTGGGGGGTGACGGCCAGCGTAGTGAGCGATGTCACAGGATCAAGGCTGGCTTTGTTCAGCCAAAGTTCAGGATCCACCGGCGCTCTGGCAGTTGCCGGCAACAGCAATACAACTTTGACGTTCGACACCCCGGTCGGCGGCACGAACGCGAGCGTCACCATTGACGGTGTGCCGTTCAGCAGCACCAGTAACGTGGTCACCGGAGCGATTCAGGGAGTCACCCTCAACCTGCTCGGCCAATCGACCTCCGGCGACCCAGTGCAACTGACTGTGGGACCGGATACAAACCAGATCTCGACCGCGGTAAATAACTTCGTCTCCGCTTACAACACCGTGGTCAGTACCATCAACACCCAATACGTTGTGGATCCGACCGGCGCCACCCCCGCACCTCCTCTGGAAGCAGATATCTCTTTGCGAGCGGTGCAATCCAACATGTTGAACGACGCGTCCTATACGGTCTCGGTTCCGGGCTGGCCCAATACCTCAGGCGACGCCAGCGAAACCGTGAACCTCGCCTCCATGGGAATCAACATGAACACTGACGGCACACTGACCGTCGGTTCGAATGCCGCGGGTCAGACGTTCGGCGAGTTCCTCGCGGCCAACCCCGCGGCCGTGCAAAGCTTTTTTCAGAACGCATCGGGGACCGGGTTTGCCAACTATTTCAATTCCGATCTCACCAACTTGACCGACCCCACCTCGGGGCCTCTAAACGTAGATCTGGCACAAAACCAAGCGGAAGACTCCGATCTCACCACCACCATCGCAAACTTTGAGACCCAGTTGACTACTCAAACGACCGCACTGACAGCGCAGTATGACTCGGTCAACGCTTCGTTGCAGGCCTATCCGCTGCTGCTACAGGAAATAACTGAAACTCTGGGCACATTGGGTTCGGGCACTTCCAGTTCGGGGTCGCTGGTCTCCAGCGAACCCACTCTCACCTCGGGGCTATAGCCAAATGGACGCAAGATCTTCCTACCGCGAAGCGGCCGTACGGGGCGCAAGTCCCGTGCGGCTTATCATCTGCCTCTACGAACAGGCGATCGAAGACCTCCGGCGGGCAGTCGTTGCCATGGATAAGGGCGCAATCGAAATCCGCACACGGGAGATCAACCACGCACTTTTGGTGATTGCTCAACTGCAGGGAACTCTGAATATGGAACGAGGCGGCGAAGTAGCAAAGAATCTGGCGAAATTTTACGTCATGGTGCGCGCGGGACTCATCGAAGCGCAAATGAAGCAGTCCTCGGGCCTTCTGCAGCAACAAATTTCTCAACTCGTAACCGTCTATGAGGCATGGCTCGAGGTGGAACGCGTAACCGCAAAACCGAATCCCCCGGCCGACCAGCCGGCTGCCGACTCTCCAGCAAATTCTTCTCCCCTAGTCTCTTCCGGCTGGAACGCTTGATGCCGTCGCCGTCATACTCCTGGTCGCAACAGTTGCACGACACCAACCACCGTCTTCTCCATTGGCTCGACTCTTCGTGCGGAGAACTTGGGCAGCCGCGCTTGGCGACGCCAGATCACATCACCGCATTGCTTTCCGAGATGCTGCGAGCGGGCACCCAGTTGCGCGCCCATGCCATTCCAGAAAAGGGAACCGATCCTGAGCTTGAGGCAGAACTGGAGCAATATCGGGTTAACGTGGAACGGCTGCGCGCGGTGCTGCCATCCATCCACAGCCAGCTTCTGATCGAACGCGCGCGGCTGGAGGCGCAACGGTCGCGCATGCAATCTGCCGCGGAGTGGGCGCGGGCGTCGCGCCAGACGCTGTAGGCCAGGCCTTTTCTTATTTCAAATACTGAAACAGATTGGTGTTTGCGGTCTGCCCGATGGATTCCAGAGTTGCCTGCAGAGAGGTTTGCGCAGCCGTCAAGTTGGTGATCACGGCGGTGAGATCGGCTCCCCCTTCGGTGTTTTGCTGCTGTGCCAGCTGCGTGGATTCGGTGCTGAGATAAGTTTGCTGCGTGTTGAGCTGGTTGAGGGCGTTGCCGTAAAACACGCGCTGCGCATCGATGGTGTTGGAAGCATTGCCGACTTCGGTGACGGCTGTGCCGATGGCGGTGCCGTTCTGCAGGCTGGTAATCAGATCCTGAATGCTCTGGAACATATCCGAGCCCGCCGCGGTGAATAGCTGAGAACCGGGCAAGTTGGTTTGCAGGGCGAAGTTGCTACCTAAAGTAACGCTGTTCACCCCATCGTTTCCCTGGTAGGTCACGCCCGACGGAGAGCTGGCATCCAGCACAAAAGGGACAGTCTGGGTTTTGGTGCCGCCGAAAACGTAGTTGCCCTGATAGGAAAGGTTCGCCAGGCTGAGCAGCTGGCTCTGGATACCCTGTACCTGGACCACGATGGCAGCGCGATCGGCGCTGTTGACAGTGCCATTCGCGCCCTCCACTCCCAGGCTGATGGCTTGCTGCAGCGAGGTGACGACTGAGCTCAGAGTGGAATCGGCGTTCTGCATCTCGCCCTGCAGGCTGCCGATGCTACGCTGGTACTGGTCGACTTGCGAGGTCTGATCCGCATTCTGCACCAACTCTGCTGCCGCCGCAGGATCGTCGGAAGGCAGGTTGACGCTTTGCCCGGAAGCGATCTCCTGCTCGTCGGTCTGGATCTGCTGCTGCGTCTGCGCCACTGCGGCCAAAAGATCGGGATACGGATCGGGATTTACTCGCATCGTTCCCTCGTTGGATTATCCGGTTAAAGTCGTCATCTGGATGACGGCATACATCATGTCGTTGATAGTGGTGATCACTTGCGCCGATGCCGAATAGGCGTCCTGATACTGCACCATGTTGGCCGCTTCTTCATCGAGCGAGACTCCAGAAATCGAGGCCCGCTGATCGTTGAGTTGCTGCAGCACCAGGCCCGACGCGGTCTGCTCTGCCGAAGCATTCGAAGCGTCGTTGCCGATATCGAAGACGATTCCCGAGTAGTAATCCGAAGGGTTCTGGCCACTGACGACTGGCTGGCTGTTGAGCGCATACATCGCTTCTGCATTTCCATTACTCCCCGCCGTGCCGTCGGAACTGGCGGCAATCAGCGAAGGATCGGTAATGGCAACCGAAAGGTTTGCCGCGGCACCCACTCCGGATGCAGCCGGAGGCGTAAACAAATTCGTTCCGGCATTTCCGTTCAGATCGAACCCTCCCGCCTGCACCGTATTCACGGCGTCAGCCAGACCCGCGGCTAAAGTGTCGAGCTGGGTCAGAGTTTGAGGAATCTCCTGGTCCCGCGCCTGAATCGTTCCCCCCAGTTGCCCGGAGGTAAGTTGGCTGGTGATGTCATTGCCTTGCGAGTAAACGTCATGTAATCCAGAGGGCAAGGCTTGCGTTTGCAGTTGAAAGCTCTGCTGGCCTGTTACCAGCGGAGCACCATTGCCGGTAATCAGCGTCAGCGTATTGTCACTGGGAATCACGGAGACATTCACCAGCGAGGAAAGCTGGTCGATCGCCTGCTGCCGCTGGTCAATAAACGTTCCCGCATTCTCTCCCACATTCTGCAGATTGGCGACTTGCCCGTTGAGCGTTGCAATCTGCGCGGTGAGTTGATTGATCTGACCTACCTGCTGTACCACGCTGAGGTCTAGACTGTTTTGCTGCTGGGTCAGGCTATTCGCTGTCGTGTTAAAGCTGGAGGCCAGATTGCCCGCCGCAGTGAGCACACCCTGGCGCAGCGACAAGTCGGAGGGGTTCGTCGAGAGCTGATTAATGCTGTCAAAGAAATTGGAAATCGACGTCCCAATATCGTCGGTGCTGCTGGCGAAATTAACCTGCGCCTGCTGCAGCGCGGAAGACAGTGCCGTGAACTGGCCCTGGGTTTGCGTCTGCTGCTGGATCTGCGATTCGAGGATGGGATCGCGAATGCTCTCGATACTTTGCAGCGTGACTCCGGTACCAAAAGTGAGCGGCTCGAGCACCACCGGATCGCTGGTCACCAGCACCGCCTGCTCCCGGGAATAGCCCGGCGTATTCACGTTAGCCACGTTGTTGGTGGTCGCCGATAGCGCTCCCTGTTCGGCAATCAATCCGCTTAATGCCGAAGCCAGGCTGGCATTGAGGCTCGACATAGCTCAGAGCTCCCCCCCGTGCTTGCCATCAAAAGGCCGATGCCGAGCGCCGCTTTGCCACGGGGGAGGGCCATAGTTCGCCGACGGGCCTGCCAGTGCGTTCGTCAGCACCCGCAACTTCGCACCCGCCCGGCGCAGAATCGCCGACTGCAGGCGCAAGGCCTGCAACACCTGGTGGCTTTGCTTGAGTTCCTGCTGGGCTGCGCCTCGCATCTCTGCCCCCCTAACGGGTTCGAGTGCGGATGCTCTTACGGTCTCGTGGGATGAGGCTCCACTTTCCGCTCGCGGTTTATCTTTTACCGCGCACCGGTTTTCTTGCCCCATCTCGCGTGCCAGCCTGGCGCTCAACCCAACCTGCTCCCTCGTCCCACGCGTAATGCCGCCCAGATCCAGCGCCAGCAGAGCCTCACAGCTGGCCAAAAGACTGGTATGCAATTCACCCATGATGGCCAGACGAGCTCGTGCCTGTTCTACGCTTTTCTGCCGGTGGTCAGCTGCGGAGCTGGCCGCGGAAATGAGTTCCTCGCTAGGCATGTTGTCTCAAGCCAGACGGTCGACCCGGTGGGGAGGTCCATCCTGCTCCAGTACTGGCTCTGCTTCCCCAGCTTTCTCTACTTGCCCGACCTGCTCCACTGGCTCGATTCCTTCTCCATCCATTCCGTTCTCGTTGGGCAAAGATCCAGCCCGTGCAGAATTTTTTTTTGCCGAAGACTCTCGCCGTCGTGGCGGCTTCTCTCCAGACTCGCTCTCTGCAGACTCGTTCCTTCCGGGTGCGGCTTGATTTTGCGTGGCAGAAGTCGAGGCCAGCGACGCCATTGCTTCCCCGCCCGGGGAGCCGAACAATTCCGTTCGCTCAATCGCCATGCTTTGTCTCAGCCGGCGCGCGCGATCACGCCGCCAACTTCACCATATTCGCGAACAACGATCCCGCCACTTCATCCGGATTCACCTGATATTTCCCCGCAACCACCGCCTGCCGCAAAGCCTCCACCTTCCCCGGCGAGGTCTCGGGCAACTCCGCAGCCTGCGCCACCAGGGACTGCACCTGGGAATGGAAGCCGGAGAGCTGTGCCTGATCTTCCCCCAGCGCACTCGAACTGCCTGCCGCTGGGGTGTTGCCGCCCGCAGGTGTCGGGCTGCCGCTTCGTTCGCTGTCTGCCACCCGCTGCGTGTCCTGATTGGGATCGATTCTCATGGCGTTTCCTCCGCTGTATATCCCCTGCAATTCAACTATCGGCGAACGGTTAAAATACTTTAATTTCTCGCGCCGGACGCTTCAGCGTTTGCCCCGGTAAATTCCTATGCTGTTCTATCGGCATAACTTATGGCAACTTTAGCGAATCCTTAGAGAGATCTTAATGGTGGCGAACTGAGGCCTTGGTGTGCCGCTGGGCGTGTCTCGAGGTGAGCGGTAATCATCTTCGCAATTCCGAAGCCGCCGCCGGCGGCGATCGCCGACGACAGCGCCTGAGTCCCCAGATAGTTGTAGTCGTCCTCGCCCGCCATGGCATCCTGCCCAGGAAGGGTAGCGAAGGTTTTCTCGAGCGATTCCAGCACCGTCCCAATCAGTTGCGCCTCAAATTCGCGCGCCGCCTTTTGTCCTTTGCCCAAAGCCGGAGTCGCTAACGGAGGCAGCACCGCTGCCGCAGATAACCCAGAAGGGGACACGCCAGAAATCGGGCTCATTAAATTACCTCCAAATCGGCTTCCAAAGCGCCTGCCGCTTTAATCGCCTGCAGGATCGAAACTACATCGCGCGCCGTCGCCCCGATTGCCTGCAACCGCGCCACCAATTCCCCCACGCCGGCGCCTTCACTGAGTGCGACCTTTCGGGCAGGGCTATCCGAGGCTTTAATATTCGTCTCCGGCAACACTTCGGTTTGTCCGCTGGCGAGCGGGCCGGGCTGGGAGGCGGTGTACGTCGTGGTGACTTCGACCGAGAAACTGCCCTGCAGAATGGATACCGCGCCCAGGCGTACGCCTTGTCCCATCACCACCGTGCCGGTGCGCTCGTTCACCACTACCTTGGCTCTGCGCCGCACCCGGACCTCAAGGTTTTCCAGGCTGGCGAGTAGTGCGGGAAGGTCGGCATGGCCCGGCACCGGAAGCCCGATTTCCACCCGCCGGCTGTCCACCACCAGCGCCGCCGGCACCGCCAGTTCACGATTGATCACGGTGGCAACCTCCTCCACGGTAGTAAAGCTGGCCTCGTTGAGCAGCAGAGAAAAATGATGAAGTTTGGTCAAATCCAGCGAGCTGTCACGCTCGACCAGAGCACCGTTCGGAATGCGCCCCACCGTGGGATGATTTACCTGCTTCGAGTTGGTTGCAGATCCCACCGCGTAGCCGCCCACCACCAGCGGCCCCTGTGCGGCAGCATAGACTTGGCCGTCCGCCGCATACAGCGGGGTCAGCAGCAGCACCCCACCTTCCAGGCTGCGCGCGTCTCCGGCGGAGGAGACGACGACATCGACCGGCATGCCGGGCCGGGAAAATGGCGGCAGGCTGGCGGTAACAAATACCGCCGCCACGTTCTTCACCTGCACCGTGGTTTGCACCACGCTCGGAGGGATCTCCACTCCCATGCGTTGCAGGATGCTGGCCAGGGTCTGAATCGTGAAGTAAGTCTGTTGCTTGTCTCCCGTGCCTTTCAGTCCCACCACCAGTCCATAGCCAACCAGCGAGTTGTCACGAATCCCTTCCACGCTGGCCACATCCCGCAACAGGACTTTATGGTCCGCGCCCGGTTCCTGATTACGCTCCCGATCAAGCTCGGGATCGGGCTGCGGATTATGTTGCGGTGCATGTTCCGCACTGAAGTCCGTGCTCCGCACCACATTTTGAGCGCGGGCGCACATGCCCAAGCCAACGAGCAGCCCAAGCGCCGCTGCCACTTTCCCGATATTCTGTGAAATCCTCACCCTACGCATGGCCTGCTCCTAGAAATTGAACACCCGCAAAATCCATTTCATGACCGGGTTGGGGGCCCGCGTGCTTTCGCTGATCACGCCCTTGCCTTTGACCTCAACTTCCAGATCGCCCACGCTGTTCGAACTCACGGTATTCGTCGCGTCCATATCGCCGGGACGAACCAGCCCGCGCAGCACTACGGTCTCCTTTTGCTCGTTCATCATGATCTGCCGTTCCGCTTCAATCACCAGAGTTCCCCCAGGCAACAACGCCACGACGCGGCCGGTAAGAGTCGTCGACAGGGCTGTAGTCGTGGTGGCCTGCCCTTTGCCGGCCAGCGCCTGCGCCGATGTCGGGGAAAACAGATTGGCCACTCCCTTGGTTTTCAGCAGTCCCGGCAATGCAGTAATTCCTGAACTCGCAGAAAAATTGCGGCTGGTGGCCACATCCCCGGTGCTGGTCGACGATAGGTTCTGCGCGATGCTGATGGTCACCAGATCACCGACCCGCGAAGCTTTATAGTCAGCCACCATATTGGCCAGGCGGCCGCTGTCGATCCATAAGCTGCCGGCGGTAGTAACCGGCGCAACCGATGGCGGCCCCGAGACCCGGCGGATATATTCGCTGAGCGCATCCCGCTTGGGAGCCGCGCCTTTATCTTTGGGTTTCGCTTCGACGCCCGAAACCGACAGCAGCGCCACCAGGACAACGACCGCACACCGGGTGAGGAGTCCATCTGGTTTTCGCTCACCGCGGTGTATCCAGCTTTCAAACCTGGCCGTCGCGTCTGGCAAAGTCGGCTTCACAGGCTGGCCCGCACCATTCCCGCGCCTACGATTTCAGCCTGCAAGGTTCGCGGAGCATTCTTGAACCGTACCCGCACCCGTTGGCCAAGGCCGCCAGCCTGCAGAGAAGTTACCGGCAAAACCACCCGGATTCCTGCTTCATCCCAGGTAAGCATCACCGTCTGTCCGGCTTTTATCAGAGGCGCAGCTTCTTTCCAGCCGGACTTTGCACCGTCCGACGTTCTCGAAAAAAAATCTGCCCTGCCGCCCGCGGATGTGTCGGCACGCACCCAAACCAGAAACGGAATGCAATCCTCCGGACGTCCGCAACGCAGAGCGAACTCGCGGCGTTGCAAGCCAGCATTCCATTTTGCCTGCAGGAGTTCGAGAGATGAGTCTTCGGGGACGTTACGGGCGGCAGAACAATCCAGATCTTTATCTCTATCCCCGTCTTTACCTTTGTCTTTGAATTCCCGCCCGCTGCTCGATTCCGCCGGTGCCGGGTCCGCCAGTGCTTCCCGCAATGCTGGTTCCCCAAGTGCTGGTTCCGCCGCAGAAATCACTCTCGCGATCTCGGCGCAGGACTTCACTGCCCTGGCTTGCCGTACCACAATGCGCTGAGGCATGATTTCCTGATTCTCGGCCGAGGTGTTCCACCCGCCATCCCGGATTCCGCCAATCAGCCGGCGAATTTCCTCGCCCTCCAGCACGCGCACGCCGCCTGCTCGAGGCACCGCTCCCAGACTCACTTGCGCTGCCTCCCGGTACCATCGCGGACACGTCCCCGGCGCCAACAAATCGGCGAGGCTTAGTTCTCCCGCTGCGGCTTCCACCTGGCTCCGGACCACCAGCTTCTGGCAAGCAGTTTCGCCGTGGCACGGGAGAGATGACCCCGCGCAGCCCACAGTGATCAGGATCATTATCGTTATCGTTATCGTTGCCGGCCGCTTCATGAAATCCGCTCCCCTGCTGCCGTTACCGGCCAAGATTGTTAATGGTCTGCAGCATCTGATCCGCCGCATTTACCACCCGCGAATTGGCTTCATACGAGCGCTGCGCCACGATCATATTCACGAATTCCGTGACCACGCTCACATTCGATTGCTCCAGCATCCCCTGCACAATGCTGCCCAGCCCTTCGCTGCCATTGGGTGGTCCCACGATCGGATCCCCCGACGCCGTCGTCTGCAAAAGCAGATTGCTGCCCGTACTATTCAACCCTCCCGGATTGTTGAACAGCGCCAGTTGCATCGTGCCTACCTGCTGCGCAGCAGTCTGTCCCGCTAGCGTCACGCTGACTGTGCCGTCAGAGCCGACGGTAATCGAAGTCGCGCCCGTCGGAATCGTGATCGAAGGCTGCACCGGATCGCCATCCTGATCGACCAGATTGCCCACCCCATCGGTATGAAAGCTTCCCGCCCGCGTATAAGCGGTCTGCCCATTCGGCAACAGCACCTGGAAAAATCCCTGCCCCTGAATCGTCAAGTCCAGCGGATTTCCAGTCTGGCTGAAATCGCCTTGCGTCTGGATCACTTCCGAGGCCGCCGACCGCGTTCCCAGTCCCACCTGCAACCCCGCCACTACCGTCGTCTGTTGCGTGGCCGCCGCGCCCGGCATGATCAGGTTCTGATAGATCAGATCTTCGAACTGCAGCCTCCGGCTGCGAAAGCCCGCCGTGCTGGAGTTGGAAAGATTATTGGCGATATTGTCCAGGTTGAGTTCCTGGGCCGTCATGCCGCTGGCCGCGGTATACAGTGCGCGCATCATGATGCTTTTTCTCCTTGGTTTTTCACGCCGGTCTTTATTGCCCTGAATTTTCCCCGTCTGGCCCTCACACCTTAGGCAGATCCTGGACTGCGATTTGATTGAGTTGCCCGTCGAGTGCGCTCAAGGCGCGCGACAGCATCTCGGTGTTGCGCTGCACCGTGATCAGCTGCACCACTCCCGCTGTCGGACTCACATTCGAGCCTTCCAGCATCCCCTGATTCACAGAGCTTTCCGCCGCTACCAGGGCAGAACCCGCGGGTGCGCTGTAGGTCGCATTGCCCACGGCGGTCAGATTGGTTTGCGGCGAGAATTCCGCCAGCCGTAACTGATCGACCACCGCTCCACCTACGGAAATCGTTCCATCCGAGCTGATCGTCACATTGCCGGTCGGCAAGGTCACCGGGCCCTGCTGGCCGAGCACCGCATTTCCCTGGCTCGTCACCAACTGACCGGTAGAAGTCAGGTGCAGCGTTCCATCTCGCGTGTAAAGCACGCCCTGCGCGGATTGCACCGCCAGAAAACCGCTTCCGGAAACCGCTACGTCCAGCGGATTCCCGGTGGCGATCAGACTTCCCGAAGTCAGATCCAGCCGGCTGCCACTCAGCGCGCCATAGTTATTGATTGCGACGTTGATGGCATTTCCCCGCACTGCTCCGCTACCCGCCAAAAGCGAACGAAATGTTGTCTGCTGTCCCCGGTAACCGGTGGTGGCCAGGTTGGCGAGATTATGGGCGACTAATTCAAGTGCCTGGCTTTGCGCCGCAAGTCCGGCACACGCTGCGTAATAACCGCTGTCCATTTTGATTGCTCCCGCATGAGAGGAGCACGCGGAAGTCCATCACAATGGCGGGAGCAGATCGCCGGAAACGCGGCTAAGTATCCGGAAAGAAGCTTTAATCGATGAAGAAGCAAAAGAGAATTCTAAGCAGCAACTCGAATTGCAGGGAAGCTCTTGCCGGGTGTTCCCCGCGGCATCGGCAAAATGTTCCGAGCGGGGTTGCACGCCCGCAGATTAATTTTGAATTTCGAGCGCTGTGATAATCCGCTCTCCTTCAAACAAAAAATTCACTCGCAGGGTGCTGGGCTCTCCTAAAGAATGACAGTTGTAATCTCCGCCGGTAATCACAGTCGGTACCGACAGCATGCAGCCGTCTCCCAGACCGGAAATCTTATTCTTGAAGTTTCCCGCAACCATATTACAAATTTCTCCTAACGCGTCCCACATTTCGCTCACCGCTTTTTCTGCGTCGATGCCCAGCATCTTCGAAGCCATCTTCGCGCCCGCCCGCGATGAGCAGCGGATGGTCAGTACCCCGCACAGCGAACCCGCCAAGCCCACCATAGCCGTGACATCGAGGCCGTCGTCCACTGGCGGCTCCGGGTCGACCTCCAGGTGGCTGGCCAACATGGTTTCGAAGACTTCCTGCGTCGCCAGTTCAAGCACCGGATGCCAGCCCTGGTGGCTATCAATCTTCGCGCTGGCTCCCCCCGCGCTCATGATTTCCCCGCCAACACCGGAAGTATGTGCTCTTTGACCTGATCTGCGGTAAAAGGTTTACGCAAGTATCCTTTCGCTCCCGCCGACAAAGCCCGAACCACGTGCCCCTCGCTGCCTTCGGTAGTAATCATCACCACCGGCACTCCTTTGGCATTCTCTACGGTCGGCAACTGCTTCACAAACTCCAGTCCATCCATCACCGGCATGTTGATATCGCAAAGGATGAGGTCCACTTTGGAATCGCGCAATACCACCAGAGCCTCCGCGCCGTTGCCCGCTTCGAAGACCTTCTCCAGCTCAATCCCCGCCTGCCGCAGCGAACGCTCCACAATTTTTCGCATCACCGAGGAATCGTCCACGATGAGAACCTGCACCTTGTTCATGGTTTCCTCTGCTCCCGCGGCGCTCCTTACTTCCACCCGAGTCGCCTCTCAGGTTATCGGCACATCGCGGCAGGACTTTAAAGCGCGACCGGCACCGCCAGCGTAATGGGATAGGCAATCGCCGGAGCGCGAACCCTTCCCGCAACGCACAGAACCAGATTCACCGGCTCCCGCCTTCGCCCTTCCAGGCGAACCCAGATATAGGATCCGCACTGCGCCAGATGCACCTTTTCGGCTTCCACCTTACCCGTGTAGCTGCCAATAATCCGCGCACATTCACTCGCGTCTTTCATCCGCTCAAAAACCACGTCCTTTACCGCATGACGCTGGCCCAGCGCCTGCAAACCTTTTTGCAAAATGCTGGGAGACACCAGGCAGGCCTCCGTCCGGTAGCCCAGCGTCTGCTCGATGGCATAAAGCACGCCATGATCAATGCCTTCACTGAACGCCATCAGGACGGTCTGCGTGGATTCGGCAAATTGCGCCGGCATCATGCGAAATGCCTCGAGCAGCACCGCCGGAATCGGGATGCGGCGGCCAGTTCCCACCGTTTCCGGACTGATTTTCAGGACCGGACACGACCACTGACGCGCCAGAGCGGCCGTAATTTGCTCCTCACTGGCAAAGCCCAATTGCCGCAGCCAGTCGCCAATTCTTCCCCGGCCGGCGTGCCGTTGCTGTTCCAGAGCGGCGCGCAGCTGCGCCGCCGTCAGTTGCTGCCGCGACAGCAAAAGCAAGCCCAGCGGCACGCGATGGGACACGGCCGTCTCCCGCTGCGCCCCAGGCCGCCCCCGATGCAGAATTTCCGCGACCGCCCGCTCCAGACAATCCGTCTGGCAGTACCACAGTCCGTGCATGCGGACTCCCGCCGGCCCGCGGCGCCACAGACGCCAGGGCCCACGGGATTGGCTGCGCGCGCAAGCGCCGCACTTCAGCTTCAGTTCTTGCCGGTATTCACGCCACGCCTTTCTCCAGGATTTCCCGCTCGCGGTCTTAATCATCCCGCCGTCCGAGTTGCGCCGCTTGTGGAGAAACTTCGCTGACCCGCAGCCCGTAGTTGCCGTCAATCACCACCACTTCCCCGCGGGCCACCAGTCTGCCATCGAGCAGAAGATCGACCGGCTCCTGGATCCGCCGATCCAGCTCCACCACCGCTCCCGGACTCAGATCGAGCACCTCGCGCAGCAGTAATCGCCGCGACCCGAATCGCATGCTCAGCGCCAGCCGCACATCCATCAACAGATCCAGAGTCTCGGTTCTGGGATCCGCAGAAGCCGCATCGGCAGAGGCGGGCAAAGTCGATGAAGTTGACTCGATGGCGCGGTGATCGGCTTCGCCGGCGGCGGCTTCGGCTTTGTCCCCAGGCAACTCCGAGCGCAACTCTGTGCGCAACCCGGCGCGCAATTCAGCGAGGAGTGCCGCACTCAAACCGAAATCCAGCACCATGCCGGGCGGCGTTTCGCCGCCCGCCTCCAACCTCCAGGTCTCCGCTGCCGGCCACGAAGGCGCTGCCGCAGCCGCTTCGACCCGGAATTGCACTTCACCCCAACGCGCCTTCGCGGCGCTGGCGACAATGCCCGAAACCTGCCGCAAAAGCTCGACGACCGACTCCCGGTGGTCGGCCGTGAGCGGGGAGTCGGCCACGGCCGGCTCGCTCATGAAGGCTTGCCCCAGGCGCAGCACGCTGGCCGGAGACAGATGCAAGCGCATCTCCCCCCGCACCGCTCCCGCCGCAGTGATCACGATCCACTGATCGTTGGGCGCTGCCGGTTCCCTTGCAGCTTCCGCCGCTGGTTCCACCGCAGCTGGTTCCACCGCAGCTGGTTCCGCGGCGGCTGGTTCCGCTGCCGCAGCCGCCTCTGCAGCTTGTGCGACCGCTGCGGCTTCGGCGGGAGCCTCCGGGCTTACGCGGCAGGGAACCGGACCGCCGGTAATCTGGGCGATGACCTGGGAAAAGCTGTCGGTCCAGATCTGAATATAGGCCGAAGAGCCGGGCTCTGGAGATTTGGCCTCAAGGCCGGGAGCGGTCGCTGCGGTGGTCGCCTGCTTCGTCTTTTCGCTGGTGTTTTCGTTCGTCGCTTCGTTCGTGTTCTCGGTCATCCCTTCCTTCGTCGTTTCGGTCATCGCCGCTTTTCTCCTTTACTTCCAGAGATCGCCGCTTCGCTTTCCGTGGGCCGCGCCAGTACCTGCGCCGCGCGAGAATTCCCCAGCCGCGCTGGCGCCGCGCCAAACATCTCCACCCCGGCTACGATCAGCGACGCCGGCTGACCGGCGCTGCGCCCGAGCGGCAGCAATGTTCCCGGCGCCATCTCCGCCAGTTCGCCCACCTCCGCACTGAGACCGTTCGCCCCTAACTCCACCGGAAAAGAACATTCCAACAGCCGGCGCTGCAGCCGTTCCCGCCACTCGGCAGGACTGCGCGGGCGGCTGTTCGTCCAGGCGCGAGAGATCTTGCGCAACAAGGCATGCGAAAGCGACACCGGAACCGCCAGGTTCAACCCGCCCCGCACCTCGAGCAGCGACACTTCGAAGCTCAGCGAAAGTATCTTTTCGCTGGGCTGCATGAGCCGCTGCGCCTCGGCCAGTTCCACCCGCTTTTCAAAGACCACCTGCAGCTCCACCGCCTGCCAGGCCGCTCCCAGTTCGCGGCACACGATGCGGGCGATGCTCTCCACAATCTGGTCTTCAATCTCGGTGATGTCACGGGTCGCCGTGACGCCTTTGCCTTCCCCCCCGAGCAACAGGTCGATGATGGGGAAAGCTACCTTCAGATCCAGTTGCAGCGCACCGTGCACTCCCATGGGCTCCAGCTTGCACGCCGCCAGGTAAGTGGTCTCCGGAATGCGCTCGGTAAATTCGCGATAGGTCAGATGCTCGGCAGAGACCAGGGTGGCGGCAAACACCACCCGCAGATAAGTCCCCAGAGCATGAGTCAGGCTGCGGGCGAAACCTTCGTGCAGCTGGGTAATCGCCAGCAACTGCTCGCGCCCGATCTGCCCCGCCCGCCGCACATCCCAGGGTTCCACCTTGGGTTCTTTCGCCTGTCCCGAATCCGCGCGCCCACCCGTGCGGGCGGCGCGTACCATGGCATCAATTTCCTCTTGGTTCAGCTCGTTCTGCATGATGGTTCCTTATGACGGAATGATTGATGACTGATTCGGTTACTGGCCACCCGCCCCGGCGCCGCGGCCGGCAGCTTTGGCCGGACTCATCACCTCTTCCAGCCGTGCCCGCAACCGCACCACCGCCAGGGAATGAATCTGCGAGACCCGCGACTCGCCGATCCCCAGCACTGCTCCCACTTCTTTCATCGTGAGTTCTTCAAAGTAATAAAGCGCCAGCACCTGCTGCTCTTTTTCCGGCAGCTCGGCAATCACCCGGGCCAGCATCTGCTTCATCTCGGAACGCATGCAGCGGAAAAATGGCGTGTCTTCCGGCGCGCTGGGCAGGTAATCGCACAGGTCCTCATCTTTCCCGTCCCACGGAGATTCCAGATGAAGACTACCTACCTCCAGGCCGTCCAACTCGGTCAAAAGGTGCTGAAACTCGCGCAAGTCGAGTTTCAGCTCGGCCGCAATCTCCACTTCGGTCGGAGCGCGGCTCAGCGCCATGCTGAGCTTGCGCTGCGCCTCCTCAATGCCCCGCGCCTTGCGCCGCAACTCCCGCGGTCCCCAATCCATCTCCCGCAGGCTGTCGAGGATCGCTCCCCGGATGCGGAACTTGGCATACGACCCGAACTGCACATGCTTCGACCGGTCAAATTTGTTGAGCGCGTCGATCAGGCCAATCACCCCGGCATGCACCAGATCTTCGAGCGGCACCTGCCGCGGCAATCGTTCGTGAATTCTCCGTGCCAGGTAACGCACCTGCGGCAGCTGTTCGAGCAGTATGCGGTCGCGCTCCGCCTTATCCTGATCCTGCCACGTGCTATAGGCTTGGGCTGTATTCTTGTTCATAACCGTTTTCCGCTTTCCCTTCACGCTTCATGCTTCCGTTTCTTTCGCCGACATCTTCAGAGTCGGGCCCCGCTCATCGCAGCACTCCCAGCGACTGGACCTCGATCACCGGAGGAACTTCGAGGGGCGAAAGCACCACCACCTTGGGCAGAAATGGCTCCAGCAATCGCTTCAGGTGATACCGCGCCGGCGTAGCACACAGCAGCACCGGGCTCGCTACCGCGACCTGCTCCCCGGCCAGCTTGCGCAGGCCATCGAGAATCCGCCGGGCAAATGGAGGCTGCAGGCTGGCCGCGCCCGCCGGAATCTGTCCTCCATAGGCGCGGCTGAGTTCGTCTTCGAGCGCGCGATCCAGGGTGACCACGCGCAGCCCTCCGCTTTCTGAAAGCAACGGACGAACCAGCGCCCGTCCCAGCGCCTGGCGCGCCGACTCCACCAGCAGTACCGGATTCTTGTTGCTGGGCGCGATATCCAGCAGAGTCTCGAGAATGGTCGACAGATCGCGAACCGATACCTGCTCCCGCAATAGCTGTTGCAGCGTTTTCTGCACTTCGCCCAGGCTGAGAACTTTCGGAACCAGCTCCTCCACCAGCTTGGGATGGCTTTCCGCCAGCCGGTCAAGCAGGCGCTTGGTTTCCTGGCGGGTGAGCAATTCATATGCGTGCTGTTTGACCACTTCCGCCAGATGCGTGGCCAGAACCGAGGTCTGATCGACTACCGCGTATCCCGAAGCCAGCGCCTGATTCTGCAGAGCCGCGGGAATCCACACTGCGGCCGCGCCGAAGGCGGGCTCTTTCGTCGCTACTCCGGGCAGCGCGCGCGGAGAGCCTTCGGAGCTGATGGCCAGCAGATTGTCCTGATAAAGTTCCCAGCGTGCCACCTCCACGCCGCGCAGCGCGATGGCATACTCCTTCGGCTTCAGCCGGACATTGTCCGTGATATGAATCGGAGGAACGATGAAGCCCAGTTGTTGCGCCAGGTTTTGCCGCAGCGCCTTCACCCGCGCCAGCAGCTGGCCGCCCTGGTTCTGGTCGACCAGCGGCACCAGCCCGTAGCCCACCTCCAGACTCAGTTCGTCGAGCTTGAGCAGATCTTCCACCGAATCTTTGGCCGGCTTTTTTTCCCCCGCCGCCGCTGCGCTGGCCGCCGCCGTCGGCTCTTCGCCGGATTTGGGAGCGCGCCAGGCCAAAAAGCCCGTGCCCGCGGCCAACAGAAAAAAGGAAAACTTGGGCAATCCCGGAATCGCAGCCAGCGCCAGCATCACCCCCGCAGCGATAATCAACGGACGCTTTCGCGACAGCACTTGCCGCCCCACATCCACCGACAGGGTGGCGTCGGAAGAGGCGCGGGTGACCACGATGCCTCCCGCCATGGAGACGAGTAATGACGGAATCATCGTGACCAGGCCATCGCCCACGGTCAGCACCGTGTAGGTCTTGAGCGCTTCGCGGAAGGGAATATCCAGCTGAAAAACTCCGATGAGAAATCCGGCGATGATATTGATGGCGGTAATCAGAATCGTCGCGATGGCATCGCGCTGGTTGAAGCGCGCCGCCCCGTCCATAGCTCCATAGAATTCCGCATCATGCGCAATCTGTTCCCGCCGCGCCCGTGCCTGGCCCTCGTTGATCAGCCCGGCATTCAGGTCGGCGTCAATCGCCATCTGCTTGCCGGGCATGGCATCGAGAGTGAACCGTGCGGTGACCTCGGCGGTGCGCACCGCGCCGTGCGCCACCACCAGGTACTGAATCGCAATCAAGGCAACGAACAGCACAAATCCAACTACGTAGTTGCCCCCGACCACGAACTGCCCGAAGGCCTCAATCACATGGCCCGCCGCCGAAGCTCCTTCATTGCCATGCAGCAGAATCCGGCGGCTGGAGGCCAGGTTGAGCGACAGGCGAAACAATGTCAGCAACAGCAGCAGGCTGGGAAATACCGAGAACTGCGACGGACGCAGAATCTGAATCGCCGACAGCAGCACCAGCACGCTGATGGTCATGCTCACCGCCAGCAGCAGATCGAGCAGAAAGCTGGGCAGCGGCACCAGCATCACGAAGATCAAACCCACCGCCGCGATGGGCATGATCCATTCCGCAGCCTTACTCTTTTTCTGCGCCGGAGAAATGGTTGTGGTAAGGGTTGCGGCCATGGCTTATCTCCGCTCCGCCGCTGGCCCTGCGGAATTTTGCGTTTGCGAAGTCTGATTTTGCGAAGGCTGATTTTGCGAAGTCTGGTTTCGCGAAGTCTGGTTTTGCGATGCCCGGCTCTGGGCCCGCCAGATCGCAGCCAGAATTTCCGCCACCACCGTATAGAGTTGCGCCGGAATTGCCTGTCCCACCTCGACTGCCCGGTACAGCGCGTGCGCCAGCGGAACGTTTTCTACCATCGGAATGCCCTTCCAGCGGGCTATCTCCTTGATCTGCGCCGCAATCAAATTCCGGCCTTTGGCCACCACCACCGGCGCGTCCATATCGACGCGATATTCGAGCGCGATGGCGAATTCTGTGGGATTGGTAATCACCACCGCCGCCCGTTCCACATCTTTGAGCATGCGTCTGCGGCGGCTCTGGCGCTGCAGCCGGCGGATTCGCTGCTTTACCGCTGGATGTCCCTCCATCTCCTTGAACTCATCTTTCTGATCCTGCTTGCTCATCTTCATTTCGTTTTCATGGCGCTGCCGTTCGAGAAAATAATCCGCCCCCGCCCACACCAGCAGCACCAGCGACCCTTTCCACGCCACTTCAAACATGCGCGACGTGGCAAACGCCGCCAGAGTCGTGCGGCTGCCACGCAGCAAGGCCGGGAAAAACCGCCAGTCGCGCACCAGCACGCCGATGGCGAAATAAATCACCACCGTCGTCGGCAGAAGCGATTTCAGCAAGCGGCTCAGGGCGCCGAGGGAAAACAGCTGCTCCACATGACTCGCCGGATCCAGGCGCTTCCAGTTCGGGGCCAGCGCGGTCGGCGCAAACACCAGCCCGCCTTGCGCCAGACCCCCTACCGTCGCCACCACCCAGCTCATGCCCGCCGCCAGCACGACTCCGCGAAACACGCTCATACCGTGGCGCCACACCGGGACAAATTGCTCGGGATGGGTCGCCGCCATCACCAGTTCCTGGCGCAGCAGACCGCGCCAGTCCCCGGCGAAGGCCGGCATCTGCCAGGCGCAAAACACCACCGCAGTCATCGCGCTCAGCCCAGCGGTCAGATCGCGGCTGCGCGCGACTTGCCCCTGCTCGCGCGCCTTCTGCCGCCGCCGCGGTGACGCTTTTTCGGTTTTGCCCTGATCGGCCATCGGCTCTCAGCTTTCCGCCCGTCGAACTCTGTGATCCTCTGTGTCCCCTATGTTTAAGCTTTTGCTCTTTGCTCTTTGGTCTTTGCTTTTCGCTTTTCGCTTTTCGCTTTTCGCCGCCAAACTGCCTCACCGCGCCAGATGCAGCAACTGTTCCGACACATGAATCAGCCGCACAAACTGCTGGTTGAACAGCCGCGGCCAGTACGCGATCGCGCCGATCATCACGGTCAATCCCAAAAGATTTTTTACCGCCAGTCCGATAAACATCACCGGCAACTGCGGCGACGCCTTGCCCAAAAATCCAAGCGCAATGTCCGCCACCAGCGTGGCCACCAGCGATGGCGCCGCGATCTGCACTCCCGCCAGGAAAATTCCGCCCGCGGCATGCAGCAATCCGCTGGCAACAGCCAGCGTCACCATGACTCCTCCCGGCGGCAGATAAGCAAAGCTGCGCACCAGAGAACGCAGCAGCCAGTGATGCACGCCCAGTTGCAAGAAAATCAGCAGCGCCGCCATCTGATGGAATTCCGAAAGCACCGGAGTATCGGCCTGGGTCTGAGGATCAAACACGTTGGCCAGCGAGTAACCGATCTGCACCCCCAGAATCTGCCCCGCCATCACCGCCGATTCGAAAAGAAAATTCGCTACCAGCCCCAGCAGCAGCCCGACCATGACTTCGCCGATCGCCACCTGCACCCACTGCCACGGTCCTAATGCCAACCCCAGCGGCCCGTGCAGCGGGTGCAAAATAATTGTCAGCAACAGGACTAACCCCGCTTTGACTGGGATCGGTACGGCATCGCTGCCCAGAAATGGACAGAACACCATCAGCCCGGAGACTCGCGCCCCGGTAAACACCGCAGCCGTCAACAGCTCCTCGAGATGAAACCCGTCGGTCATCGGAAACCGGCCTCTTTCACCGTACGAACCTCAGCGCACCACCCTCACCGCTCGAGCCTCAGCGCACAAACGGATGGAAGTCAGAAAACAATTGCACCGTGAACATCCCGATCCGGCGCACCATCCAGGGCATCAGCAGCAGGACTGCCGTAGCCACTGCGGCCAGCCGCGGGACGGTTGAGATCGTCATGTCCTGCAGCGAGGTCAGCACCTGCACCACGTTGATCAGCAAACCCACTACCACCGCCGCGATCAACAGCGGCGCCCCCATCCACAAGGCCGTCTCCAGCGTGTGCCTCAGCAAAGCTACGATTTGATCCGCTCCCATTAACGCTTTCCCCCGTGTTCCACTGTGCCCCCTGTGTTTAAGCTCTTTTTTCTTCCCATGGCTGAACCGAACCTCACGGATGTCCACCGCTCAGGCAAAGCTCTTCATCAGCGACCCCACCAGCAGGTTCCAGCCGTCCACCATGACAAACAGCAGAATCTTCAGCGGCGTCGAAATGATGACCGGAGGCAGTTGCATCATGCCGATCGAGGTGGTCACCGCCGCCACCACCAGGTCGATCACCAGAAACGGCAAGAACAGCGCCACCCCAATCTGAAATCCGGTGCGCAGTTCCGAAACGATGTAGGCCGGCACCACCACCCGCATCGGCACGTCGTCCGCCCGCGCCGGCCGCGGCGCCTGCGCCAGCTCCAGAAACAGCGCCAGATCTTTTTCCCGCGCGTACTTCAGCATGAAGTGCCGCAGCGGCGGCGCGCCCAACTCCACCGCTTCGAGCGCATCCACTCTGCCCTGCTCAAACGGCACCACCGCGGCCTGATAAATCGCGGCGCCCACCGGCTGCATCAGAAAGTAAGTCAGCACCAGGGCCAGACCAATCAGCGTCTGATTGCTGGGCGCAGTCTGCGTGCCCAGCGCCTGCCGCAGGAAGTGAAACACGATCAACAACCGGGTAAACGGAGTCAAAGCCACCAGCAGCGCCGGCAAGAGCGTGAGCAGGCTCAGCAGCACCACGATGTTCCATGGCACCGAGCCGCTGGCGCCGCCCAGCCCGCTCCAGCTCAAGCCGGAGACGTGCTTAGGGCGTAGCCCCGCGAATGCCAGGAGAGTCACAAACCGCGGGAACACAGTGCGCAGCAGGGTTAGCCCGCGTCCCGCCTGCAGGACGCTCAACATTTTTCCTTTCCCCCATGTGCCTTTCCTCGGTTTACATTTCCCCGGTTTTCCTTTGCCCAATTCCGGCCCGGCTTCACCTCTGCGAGACCGCCTGCGCCCGATTCCATTTCCTCTTCCGCTCCCGCCCCGCAATCTCGAAGCTGGGACAGCAACACCAGCGACGACGAGGTTCCTCCCACCAGAAAACGAGCCCGCTCAAACTCCACCACCGCCACGAAGCGGCGTTCTCCGAGCGGCAGGCTCGCGCACAACCGCAGAGATTTTGGCGAGCGCCGGCTGATGCGCAGAACCCGGCGCCATAACTCGCGCAGGCGTGACCGAAGCCGTTTCGAGGAAAAGCGCAACCCCGGCGCCGCCAGAAAATCGTTCCCCTCGCACTGCGATTCGCTTTCCTGGTTCACGCCACCTCCCGGTTCATGCCAGCTCCGTCAGGCGCACCGCCAGATTGCCACCCATTACTTCAAACTCAATCCACCCGATTCGCGTCGCATTCAGGCACAGCGGAACGTCCCGGCCCAGCCGCCATTGCGCATTCACGATCGATCCTTTATGCAGCTTCAACAGATCCGAGATTTTGAAGTTTGGGATCGGCAAATCCACGGTTAACTCGCAACCGAGATCCAGCACCGGCTTCCATAAACCCTCCGCCTCTGCTTCGGAACCCGCAGCCGACGTCTGCTCCACCGCAAGCGCTACTCCGGCCCCGCCAGCATTTGCCATTGCACTTCCCTGAACCGTGCTCAACGTTGAATCAGAAACTCGGTGAAATACACTTCCTTCACCGCCAGCTCCGGCAGTCTTGCCTGCAACCCGCGCAACACATCCGCCTTCACTTTCGCCTTGCCCTTTTCATCCTGCAGGTCGCCAACCTGGGATTGCCCGAGCACGGTCAAAATGGTGTCGCGCACCTGAGCGATGGGCGCATTTTCGCCTCGTCCCAACTCGCGGCCCAATCCCAGATCGATGCCGACTCGCAAATACGACCGCTGATCAGGACCCGCCAGGTTCAGCACAAACGTCTCCAAATGCAGGGTGCTCTTCACGCCGCCCGTTTCCCCGGACAAAACCGGCTCGGCATGGCGCGTGCTCCACCCCCAAACTGCCGCTGCCGCCAGCACAATCGCCAGCAGAAAGAAGACAATTCTTCCGCCTCCCGAACCCCCTGGTTTTTCGCTGTTTTTTTGGGCCGCCACCGAGAGAGGAAAAGCAATCGCGGCACCGAACCAGGGAACGAAGGGGAGGGGGTGGACTGTAGCGGAAACTACTCTGACTCCATAGACATCGTCATTCCCGCCACAAATCTTGAGTGGCGGCGACCATTCTAGATTGAAAAACTCTCAGAAACAGCGGTGGGTCTAAGGAAGCTCTCACGAGAATTGTCTTAGTTCAGAGACCGCTTCCGGCGGCGGTTTCGCCGCCGGAGACCGCAGGGGAGAGCTGCTAATCACCAACCGCTACTGTTTTAAGGCGATCGTGTCCTGGGTGATCTGATCGAATGTAGTCACCGCCTTCGCGTCGGCTTCAAAGCCACGCTGCGCCACAATCAGATTCGCGAACTCGGTGGCTATATCCACGTTCGACAACTCCAGCGATCCGCCCGAGAGCGTTCCCAGACTGCCCGCTCCCGGAACTCCCACTACTGCCGGACCGGAAGCCAATGTTGGCGAATAGTCCGTCGTCCCATCGAGCTGGAGCCCGTTGACGTTGGCAAAATTCGCCAGCGCGATTTGTCCCAGTGCCTGGGTTTTGCCGTTGCTGAACGACCCGGTAATCGTGCCGTCTCCGCCAATCGCAAAATTCACCAGGGAACCGCTGCTGCTGCCATCCTGGTTGGTCGCCGACGTGGTACTCGGCGATGCCACCTGCGCGATCAACGGACTCGTTCCGTTCAGTACATTCCAGTTGAATGTCTGATTGGAGGCGCCATCCGCGAAGCCGGTAATGGGAATCGCTTTGACGTCCGCCAGCGTAAATGCAGTTGTCGGCACCGTGATCGTATCGCCCGTGGCAAACGCCGTCGATCCCGCCGCAATCGTAAGATCGATTTGTCCCGAAGTGAACGGAGTTCCCACCGTCGCCGTTCCCAGCGCCCCGGAAACCGAACCGGAAACCGTGAAGGTGGTCGGACTCGTGGCGGTCATTGTGATGGTCTGGGGAACCGTTGCCGCGGTCGCCGCCAACCCGGAAACGGTTCCGTTTCCCGTGTTTCCCACCGCATAGACCGGAGCTCCCGTCCCTCCGCCGTCGCCGGTCAGCACGCCATTTCCGTTAAAGGTCAGCGTGCCCGTGGCCAGAATTCCTGTCGGCGCCGGGCCGCCCGCAGGCGTGTTCAAATCCGCCGGCGGTATGCTTAAGTTGTAGCTCCAGGTGTTCGGTGCCGTGTTCGTGAAGTTGTAAGTTAAAGTGTGGCTCGCGCCCAGGGAGTCATAAATCGTGACCGGAGTCGAAAACGTACTGCCCACCCCCGCCGCGGCATTCAGGTTGGCGGTCAAATCTACATTCCCGGTCGCCGTCGGTGGACTGATCGTCCCCGCCCCCAGTTGCAGCGGCGCAACGCCCGCCCCGGTATTCACCACCCCATCGACTGCGGGATAACCCAGCACCTGCTGTCCCGCGGAGGTCACCAGGAAGTTGTTGGCGTCGGTCGAAAAATCTCCCGCGCGCGTGTAATCAATCACACCGCTCGAATTTTGCACCGCGAAAAATCCGTCGCCTTGAATCGCTACATCCGTCGGCACTCCCGTCGCACTGACGCTGCCTTGGGTAAACAGCGACGGCATGGAGCCCACCTGCACTCCCGCTCCCACCTGAATCGGATCACCCGATCCGGTCGTTCCCAAGCTCTGATAAAACAAGTCGCTGAACAGCACGCTCGTGTCTTTGTAGCCCGTCGTGTTCTGGTTCGATAAGTTATTGGCAATGGCCGAGAGTGCCGTGGATTCGGCCGTAAGTCCGGAGAGTGGAATAGAAAAATCAGGCATTTAGAACGCTCCTTGAAGCTTGCTGGATATAGTGTTGGTAAGCGCGGAAATGGAAGGCGAAGCAAAGCCTGGCGAAGCGACGCTCGGCGAAGCAAAGTTCGGCAACGGTTCAGCGCCGGGCGCAATCGCCGGAAACGCACTGGCCGCCAGCGCTGCCGGGCTCGCGGTTGCTGCATTGGTTGCCGCAGTCTGGTTCGACGCGCCCGTCGACGCTGCGCTCGATCCGGTCGCGCCCGTCGCCGGAACGACTCCCTGCAAAAGCGTATAGATCGACGTCACCTCGCTCAGTTCGCTGAACTGCGCCAGCTGTCCGACAAACTGCGAAGGATCTACCGGGCTGGTCGGATCCTGGTTCTGCAGTTGCGCCACCAGCAGTTGCAGAAACATATTGTTCAGGCTCTGTCCCGTAGGCAGTCCATTCGTCGTACCCGTTGTAGGAGTCGTTGGAGTCACCGGAGTTGTACTCATAAGATTTCTCCTTCAAGCCAGAATGCTGAAACTGTTTCCCGCGCCCCGCAATTCCGCAGGCATAACTTCCCCGGAATCCTCGGCTATCGCCACGGACGGCGAACCGTAATTTGCCGCTGCCGGTGTCGGAACAAACGAGCGTGGCTGCGCATCGCCGCCGCTTGATCCGTTATTCGATCCGCCAAATCCCTGCATGAAATTCACGTTGTTCAGCCGCAGATTCAGCTGTTGCAAAGTATTCGCAATCGCCGGCATATCGTTTGCCAGCATGCCGCGCAAGTCTCCCTTTTCGCTCCCAATGGTCACTCCCACGTCGCTCGCGTGAACTACGGTACGCACTTCAACGTTGCCGAAGGCGGAAGTGTTCATACCCACCCGCATCTCGGATTGCCCCACGCGAGTCACCATCTGCGCCATCTGCACGGGCCCCGGCACCAGCGTTGCTGGAGTTGGCACCGCCCCTGCGGCCGCGCCCGGAGTCGTCGGAGGAAGCGCTTCCGGCTTCGGCGCGGAGTCCCCGGAAACACTCGCTTGCCCCGCCGCCAACACCACCACGGGAGACGCAGTTTGTCCGGTCGCAGGCGCTGCCGCAGCCTGTGCCATCCCCGTGGACGCGATTGTTGCCGCCGGCTCGGAATGCATTGTCTGCCCCGTGGGCAAGCTTCCCGCTGCACTTGCCGTTTCACTTCCAATGGCAGATCCCGCCAGCGCGTCCCGCATCGGCTGCGGCCCCGCGCTGGTCAGCGAATTGCTCTGCGCTGTCCCACTTTGAGGATTCCCCGCCGAGGCACTGGGCGCCGCAGTGAAGCCGCTATGAGGCGCAGTCGCTTCCCCTGGAAGAATCATCTTCGGCAAAGTGGAAGCAGCCGACTCCGAGCCCGGTCCGGAGCTGGAAAAGAAAACTGAAAATGGAGTCTGAGACGCGCCCGGCGATGCTGTGCCGGATTCAGCCTCTTTTGCCGAACCCGCCTGTACAGCCACACTCGTTTTAACGCCTGCACCCGCCGAGGTCGAGGACGTTACTCCCACATTCGCCTTCGCTGCCGCCGTCGGCGCCAATATTCTTCCCCCCGCGGCCTGGACTTGCGCAGACTGATCTTGCGCAGACTGATCTTGCGCAGACTGAGGCGCAGACTGGACCTGTGAGCTTAATAATTGCGAGCCCGAAACCGGCGAAGCTACATTCGGCGCGCTGGCGATTCCGGAGAACAGATTTGCGATTTCCGTAGTCGTTAGCGCATTCCTCTGAGCCGCAACCGCTCCCGCCGTTCCTGCTTCCCCGCCATCTTCTTGATCCGGGTTCAGATTTGCGCCAGGATTTGCGCTGGTATCGCCATTCGATAAAGTCTGCACCTCGGCTCCCGCACCGGTCTCGACCGAAGCATCTGCCAGCAGAACAGGAGCATCCGCTGTTGGCGCGGTCTCGGCGGTGACCCGGAGCTCCGCTGGCTGAGGCGTAAATTGTTCTCTGCCGGCGCCGCGCACATCACCTGCGTCCGCACTCTCTTGCACAGTAGCTTGAGTATCCGCGGTGAGTGTGTTTTTGTCCGCCGTCGCCGCTGCAGTCGTAAAAGGTAGTGTCTCCGGCTTCGCGTTGTAGGCGAGTGGAACTGAATCGTTCGTTGGCAATACCCGCGGCTCAGATAGCTTCAGTCCCGCTTGAGGATTCCCGGCTGGGACTGAATCCGCCTGCAACTCCGCGGCTAAGTTCGAAGCAGGAGTGACACCGCTAGTATCTGACGCCGGAAGTTTGCTGGTGGAGAGTGCGTCTGGCTGCGCATTCTGCATTAACCCAGCCGGAGCTGTCGAGGTCGATGTCGATGACAATGTCGATGACAATGACAATGGAAGCTGAGTGGCATCCTGATTTCCAGCGACGGGTTCGGCAGCGGTCGACGACAGGGCTGCGCTTGACGAATCGGGATCTGCATCCGCCGCTGCGGCTTCAGGAACCGTGGCAGACCGCGGTGCCGGGCTATCCATCGCAGGCTGGAGCTGTAGCTTCGGGGTTTGACCGCTCGGCTCATGCGCTGGAAAATTCGCGGCGGGGCCAGTGGGCGACAAAACAGTCGACGGCGGAATAATCTCCGGCAGAGTGAATCCACCGGCCGCGGGACGGAGTACGCCGCTCGCGGACTCGGCGGCACTGGCCATCGCCACGCCGCCTGGCTGCGCGGTTAACGACCGGGAAGAAACATCTTCCCCAGTCCCGCCGCTGTTCGGCAACGAAACCGTTGCTGAAAGGGCCGGCCCCTGGCTTATCTGCGAACCTAACCCAGCGATTGCGCCGGCCTGCGCCGCCACAGTTTCGGGCACAACCATGTTGCTTGCGACACCCAATACAGTATTCGCGCGAGTCGAGGCAACGCTACTCAAGGGCTTCCTCAGCGGCGCATTCTGTCCCCCTTTTGCACTTGGATCGGTCCCCGCACTTGCCGCGACCTTTTCTGCGATCGTTTCCGCGATCTTTCCCGCGATCCCGCCCGCGATGTTTCCCGCTGCGGGCTGCTCGCTCGCAGCCGACGACTCACTCGACAACCCTTGTGCCGCCGCCAGCGTGGCGGCGAACCCGCCAATTTCCGTTTGCCCTGAACTCGTCTGCGCCAACGGGCTCATCGGCAGTGCGGAGACATTGTTCGAGATGGCTTCCAGAGTGAGATTCACGATGACCCCGCCCACTCATTCGCGGGCTTGTCGTGATTCCTTGCACTCCGCTGGCCAGAGGTTATGCCGCATCTGCGAAACCGGAGAAGCCTGCCAAAGCGCTGGGATTGAAGGGAATTCAACTTTTGCCGATAGAGAGACTGGCAGACTGACAGCGAAAACTAGGCAATCTGTAGCCATCGAACCCGGCAAACTTTGACTATGCCGCAGCCATTAACCGCGTCGCAAATATTCTCTTCGCAGCAGAAACAGATCATCCAGGCTGCGTTGCTCTCGCCGTGCCGCCTCTTGCTTATAGAACTTCAGTTGCTGGTCGCGGACACTTTCCAGAGTCTCGCGCGCGCGTCTCGCCTGCTGAAAGATTTCCCGCTGCTGGTCGCGCAGTTGTTGCAGCCGCGCCAGCTGCAGTTCCAGCTCTTTCCGATGACGAAGAAGTTCCGCTTCACACTGCAGCCCAAAGCGAAGCTCCGCCGCCGTGATTCCCGCACCCAATCCTCTGCTCTGCTCCGCCTGCAGCGCTCCCCGGCGCAATTCAATCTGTTCGATCCCATGCTGGCCTCTCGCCACCTGCTGGTTGGCGGCGCGCAAACGCAACTCCTGCTGGCGCTCCATACTCTGGCGAAAATGCAAAACGGCTTGCAGCGAAAAACGGAATGGCATAATTCCATCTCAAACCTGGCTCACCCCAGACATGATTCGGCCCCGGCGACATTGATCTGCGAAGCTTCAGCCCGGCAGAGCCAGCAACTTTTCGATCGTCTCCGATAGCGCCGCGCTCTCGCCCGGCTTCTGCATCAGAAATTGATCCAGTTCGGGAATCAGCAGCAGCGCTTTGTCCAAAGTTGAGTCACTGCCTTTCTGATAGGCCCCGATCCGCACCAGATCCGCCGACGCGCTGTAGGCCGCCAGCAGCCGCCGCAGGGTCTGCGCCTTCTGCAGATGCGGCGCCGAAGCCACCGCCGACATCAGCCGGCTCACACTGTTCAAAATGGCAATCGGCGGATAGTGGGTGCGCGCCGCCAACTGCCGGTCCAGCATGATGTGCCCATCGAGCAGCGCCCTGGCTCCATCCACCAGCGGATCCTGCTCGTCATCGCCCTCCATCAACACCGTATAAAATGCCGTGATGCTGCCGTGAGGAAAGCGTCCTGCCCGCTCGATCAATCGCGCCAGCAGGGTAAAACACGACGGGGTATAACCTTTCGCCGTCGGGGGTTCCCCCGCCGCCAGTCCGATCTCGCGCTGTGCCATCGCCAGCCGGGTCAGCGAGTCGACCACCAGCAGCACCTGCTTGCCCCGCGCGCAAAAATATTCCGCCACTGCCGTCGCCGCCAGCGCTGCCCGGATGCGCAACAGCGGCGACTGGTCCGAAGTGGAAACGACGACACAGGAACGCTTGCATCCTTCCACTCCCAGATTTTCCAGAAAATCGCGCACCTCCCGCCCGCGTTCCCCGACCAGCCCCAGCACCGTGAGATCCGCGCCCGTATTCCGCGCCATCATGCCAATCAGCGTGCTCTTGCCTACGCCGCTGCCGCCGAAAATTCCCACCCGCTGCCCCCGCCCGCAGGTCAGAAACCCGTCCACTGCGCGAATTCCGCAACTCAACGCCTGGCTGATCGGAACCCGGTCCAGCGGCAGCGGCGCCGCCGCATCCAGTGGCCAGTATTCGCGTCCCCGAATCGCACCCAACGAGTCCAGCGGCTCGCCGCCCCCATCAATCACCCGCCCCAGCAAACCATCTCCCACGCGAATCGCCGGACGCGCTCCCCAGGTCGAAACCGTATCCCCGAAGCGCACTCCGCCGGGCGTTTCGAGTGGCATCGACAACACGGTGGTCCCGCGAAATCCAATGATTTCTCCCGCCAGCACCCGGCCCCTCGAGTCGGTAATCTCGCAGCTCTCCCCCACCGAACAAAATGGTCCTTCCGATTCCACCAGCGGACCGATCACCTGGCTCACCCGGCCCCGCCAGCGCAACTCCGAACAGGTTTCCAGCCGGGCGAAGTAGGGCGCCAGCAAGGCTTCAACCTGCGGGCTGCTTTCCCGCCGCAGGCTCATCGTTTGCCCTGCAGTTTCTCTGGCGATTTTTCCTGCGGACGCGCCGCCAGCAGATCCATCAGACCCTGCTCGATTTCCTTCAGCTGCAGCTCCACGCTCAGATCCGCGGTTCCCATCGCAGTGCGCAGCCCGCACTGGGCCAGGCCCATGGCCGCATCTTCCACTATCTCCGGCAAGGCTGCCGCATCCATGCCCGCCGCCAGATAGCGGCGCCACTCCTCCGCCCGCTGCGGATGCACCAGCAGCGACACCCCGGTTGCGCTTTCCATTTTTTCCAGAGCTACCCGCACAATCCCCATCAGCAGCAGCGGATCCACCTGCGCCTCGCGATGTAACACTTTGCGCGCAATGCTCAGCGCCAGCCGCACCGTCTCTTCTTCCAGTTTTTGATAATAGACGCCGCGCTCGCGGGCGAAGTCTTTCAGCGCTTGCGCCACCGCCGCGCGTTCTCCCGCCAGTCGTTCCTCGAACTGCGCCCGGCACGCCGCCGCCCCTTGCTGGCGCCCCAGTTCGGTCAGCTGCGCCTCGCGTTCCGCTCCCCGGGATGCCGCAGTCGAAGCGTCAGATTCTCCCCCGCCCGCCGCCCCCTGACTCATAGGTCCGGCCAAGGGAAAATTACGCTGGCCCGGTGCCGCCACCGCATGGCTATAAGGGAAGGGCGACGCCGCACCGCTTTCGCCGCCGGCAACTTCTTCGATCGCCGGCATAACCCGGGCCCGGCTAGGTGACGAACTCATCTTCTCCCTCTTGTCCCAACGTCAGTTTTCCTTCTGCCTCCAGCTTGCGCGCGATCGCCACCGCTTCCAGCTGAGCCTTATTAATTTCTCTCGACTTCACCGGCCCCAGCACCTCCATGTCCTCTTTCAGCATCTCCACCGCCCGCGACGACATGGATTTGAAAATGTAGTTCTTCAATTCCTCCGAGGCGCCTCGCAGCGCAGTGGCCAGCGTCTTTTTATCCATCTGCCCCAGCAGCTCCCGCACTCCCGCCTCCGGCACCGTCAGAAAATCTTCAAAGGTAAACATCAGGTTGCGGATCGAAAGCGCCAGCTTCGGGTCCTGCCCTTCAATCTCCTCCAGAATGCTTTTGCCGGTGGCCACGTCGAGACGGTTCATCAGGTCGGCCACGCCGCGCAGTCCGGCGTACGCTCGCCGGGTCTGCTCGCCCAAAGCCTGGATCCGCTTGTTCAGCACCAGCGACACGCGCTGCGCCATCTCCGGCGAGAATTGCCGCAACTGGGCCAGCCGCTTGATCGGCTCCGCCCGCAACTCCTTCGGCAGCCGCAGCAGCACCAGCGACGCCTGCTTCGATTCCAGGTGGGCCAATATCAGCGCGATGGTCTGGGGATGCTCGCCTTCGATAAACTTGGCCAGCTGTTGCGGATCGATCTTGCGCAGGGAATCCAGTTTGGCTCCGCTTATTTCCGCCGCCTGCGAGACCTGGCGCAGCAGCTCGCTGGCTCCTTCTTTTCCAAAAGCTTTTACCAACAACTTATTCGCATATTCCGTCCCCCCCTGCGTGACATAGTCGCCGGTGATCACCAGGCGATGGAACTCTTCGAGCACCACCAGCGCGGTCTCCGGATTGACGTAGTCGAGCGCGGTGATTTCCTGCGTGACCTGCTCCACTTCACTGGGCGGCAGGTGACGATAGATCTGGCTGGCCGCGTCTTCCCCCAGCAGCACCATGAGAATGGCGGCCTTGCGTAAACCGGTGACCGACGCGGCGCTCATCTCTTCATGTCTCCTGGCCTTCCCGCACCCAGGATTCCACCAGCCGGCTGGCCGCCGCCGGCTCGGCTTTCACTTTGTCGGTCAGCATCTTCTTCAGCTCGTTGGTTCGCTGTCCCCCCGATACCGTCACCCCAGGCTGCTCCAGTGCATTCGCCGCCGTCGATCCCGGCAAAGTCTGGGCTGCATTATGGGCGGTTATTTTCTTCGGCAACTCCCGGAAAGCCGTCATCGCCTGCTTCTTTACCGGCCGCAGGATCAGGAAATAAACCACCACGAATAGCGCCGCCAGCCCAACATAGCGCAACATCCACACCCAGGGCTCGAGCAACCGCCGCCAGTGTTCCGTCTTGGTTGGCGGCAATGGAGTTTCAAGCGGCATCTCCTGGAAGGAAAGATTCTCCACCGCCAGCACGTCGCCACGTTGCGTATCGATACCGATCGCCGCCCGCGCCAGCTCTTCGATCTGTTTCATTTCGTCGGGCGTGCGCTTGCGCCGGGTGCTGACGCGCTTGCCCGCCTGTTCGGTCCACTCCACCGCGTCATCCACCAGTACGGCGGCCGCGATCCGCCGCACCCGTCCCGCGGGCTCCACGCTGCGGTGCATGCTCTTGCTGATCGCGTATGTGGTCGAGTCCGATTTCGACGACGAGTGTTCCGCACTGGCAGCCAACGCCGCCACAGTACCTGCCGCCGTCGTCGGCAGCGTGCCCGGGGTCGCCGGAGCTGGAGTTGCCGGAGCTGGAGTTGCCGGGGGTGGAGTAGTGGGCGAAGGGACATTGCTGGCCGTGCCAGGAACACCCGCCGGCGCCTCGCCCACCGAGGTTTCTTCCGAATGTTCCTGCGTCAGTGCCGTCGGAGTCTTGGGATCGTAGCTTTCCTGCGTATCTTCACTCGTCCCCAGATCGTATTCCACGTGCACACTGGCCCGCACGTGATCGGCTCCCACCACCGGCTCGAGCGTGTGAATCAGAGTCTTCGCCAGTTCCTCATCCGGAGCATAGGTGCGGCCGCCCTCCCTTCCATGCAGCAGTGGAGTGTTGCTGTCGGCATCCACCACGGTCACATTCTCCGGACGCAGCCGGTCCACCGCGCTCGCCACCAGTTGCGGAATCGCCAGCTGGGCTTGTTCCGACAGCCTTCCGCTGCGCGTCTTCAAGATCACAGCCGCCTTGGCTTCGTGCTCCTGCTCGGTGAACAGCGATTCCTCCGGCATCACCAGATGCACCCGCACCCCTTCGACTTCGCTGAGTGTAGACAGCGTGCGCTCCAGTTCGCCTTCGAGTGCGCGCTGGTAATTTACCTTCTCCGTGAAGTCCGATCCTGCCCAGTTGGGAGTGTCAAAAAGCTCGAAGCCCATGCGCGCGCTGCGCGGCAAGCCTGCCGCCGCAGTTTCGAGGCGCGCGGCATCGAGCTTATCGTCGGGCACCAGCAGGCTGCCGCCATCGGGAGAGACCTGGTGCGGAATATTTTTCGCCGCCAGCTTCGCCCCCAGCGCCTGCGCATCCTCCGGCCGCAGGCCGGAATAAAGCGTCACATATTTCGGCTGGCCCAGCAGGGTCACGAATACCCACAGCGTTCCCGCGACCAGCGCCACCCCGGCCGCCATCCACAGACGCTGGGAGAAGCTCAGCCCTTGCAGAAATTGCCGCAGCCGGCCGAGGACGTCTTCGAACGATTGAGGTTTGTCGTCGGCCATCGCTTTGCCTGCCACACGGAAAAAACTCTTGCTAAAGTGGAACGCCGCTTACGCCGATCTTCCCTCAGAACTACATGTCTTTCAGAACTAAATATCTTCAGAACTGCATCCGCGAAATCTCCTGATAGGCGGAAACAATCTTGTTGCGCACCTGCATCATCAGCTGGAACGACAAATCCGCCTTCTCCACCGCGATCAGCGCGGTGTGCACATCCCCGCCATTGCCTTCGAGCACGCCTGCCACCTTGGTTTCGGCCTGCGTGCCCAACTGTCCCATCTCCTGCATGGCGCCGCGCAGCGTGTCGGCGAAGCCCCCGGCCGATTCGGCCGGAAACCCCGCCGCCGCGCTCTCGATCTCGGCGGGAAGAATGCGCAACGAAGATACCGGGCTGCTCATATTTTTCGACCTCGGCTGCAAAGAACATTGTTGATTGATGATTGTTGATTGTTAATTGTTGATTAAATCCATACCTTTCGGCTGTTGATTTCCAATCAGCAATCAACAATCAGCAGTTTTCTTTCACGTCAGAATCTGCAGCGACTGCTGGATCATGCTCTTCGCCGCCTGCACCGCCGCCGCATTCAGCTGATAAGCCCGCACCGCGCTGAGCAGGTCCGCCATCTCCATCACCGGATTCACATTGGGATACGTCACATACCCCGCCGCATCCGCATCCGGATGCCCCGGCTCATAATGCCGAGGCATGGGCGACATATCCGCCACCACACGCTCCACTCGCACCCCGCCATCCGGCGTCGCCTTCCGCAATCCCGCCAGCAGCAGGGGAAAACGCGGCATGGGCTGGGCGCGGAAGACCAGCATCTGCCGCCGGTAAGCCCCGCCCTGCGCTGTGCGCGTGGTCTCCGAGTTCGCCATATTCGCCGCCACCACTTCCGCCCGCCAGCGCTCCGCTCCCAGCGCCGAGCCACTCACTTCCAGCATGCCAAACAGATTCATGACGATGTCCCTCCTCCGGAATTAATTGCCTGCGAGATGGTGTGAAACTCGTCTTTCAAGAGCTGCACTCCCAGATTGAATTTCATCTGGGTCTCGGCCATCAGCAGGCTCTCGCGCTCCACGCTGACGTTATTGCCATCCGGACGCTCGATCAATCCCCGCACCGGCCGCGCCACCGGCGCATACGACGCATAGCTCAAGCTGGCTCCATCGCTCTCCGATTCGCTTCCCAGATCAGCTCGCGCCAGCTCTGCCCGGAAGTCAAGATCCCGGGTGCGATAGCCGGGCGTATCGATATTCGCCAGGTTCGACGCAATCAACTTGTGGCGCGCCACGTTCACATCCAGAAAGCGGCTGAGCGCCTCCGTCATCGGCGTGTCAATCATCCCCGGCTTAGTCATCCCAATCCTCAATCATGGACATAACTGCTCCAGCTGGGCAGCCCGTAGCTGCGAATTTTATTGCGCACGGTGCGCAGGCTTACGCCCAGAAGTGCGGCGGCGTGCGAGCGGTTTCCCCGCGTAGCTTCGAGCGTCATCTCCAGAAGTTTCCGCTCCATGTTCTCGAGCGACACCCCCGCCCGCAGATGATCCTCGACCGGATGACGATCCTCTTGGCCTATCGGCGCGACTTTTTGCATCGCTTCTTCCATTCGCTCCCACACCGAACCATCCAGTCCTTCCCGCCCAATCTCCGCGCCCGTGGCCAGGGCCACCGCGCGCCGCACACAGTTCGCCAGCTCGCGCACATTGCCGGGCCAGTCATGAGCTTCGAGACCCTCGATAAATTCCGCAGTCAGCCGCGGACTCTTGCCCTGCGCTCCATAAAGCCGGGCAAAATGCTCTGCCAGTTCGCGGATGTCTTCCCGGCGCTCGCGCAATGCCGGCAACTGCAAGGCAATTACATTCAGGCGGTAATAAAGGTCGGCGCGAAACTTTCCTTCGCGCACCATCTCCGACAATTTCCGGTTGGTGGTCGAGATCACCCGCAGGTCCACATGCACGCTGCGGGTATCGCCCAGTCGGTCAAACTCCCGCTCCTGCAAAACCCGCAAAAGTTTCGGCTGCAACCCCAGCGGCATCTCGCCCACTTCATCGAGCAGCAGCGTGCCGCGATTCGCCAGTTCGAAGCGGCCAGGTTTGGCCACTACCGCTCCGGTAAAGGCACCCCGGGCATAGCCGAACAGTTCGCTTTCGAGCAAGGTCTCGGGAAACGCCGCGCAGTTCACCGCCACAAATGGACGATCGCGGCGCGGGCTCAGCCGATGAATCAGCCGGGCCACCAACTCTTTACCTGTACCGCTTTCCGCTTCGATCAGCACGTCGGCATCGCTCGCCGCCGCCTGCCGCGCCCGGTCGAGCGCCCGCAGCCAGTTGGAAGCGTGTCCCGCCAATCCCTGCGCAGCCTCGGCTTGCGTCCGCGCCTGGGCCAGAATTCGTTCCGCCGCTTCTTCCAGCCGCTCAAACGATACCGGCTTCACCAGGTAATCACAGGCGCCGCCGCGCATTGCCGTGACCGCATCCGGCACGCTGCCAAAGGCGGTCAACAGAATCACCGCCGTGTGCGGAGCCATTGCCCGCGCCTCCCGCATCACCGCAAAACCGTCCGCTCCCGGCATACGGATATCCGTCACCACCAGCGGATGCAGGCCGCGGCGGAATTTTTCCAGCGCTTCGTCTGCATTCCCCGCGATGTCCACCTGCCAGCCCCGGCGCAGGAAGTGCGCTTCGAGCGCGGCCCGCATCCCGGCTTCATCATCCACTACCAATACTCGATTCATCCCCTCACCTCGGGCCCAAATTCGTTCGCGAGACGGCGCTTTCTGCAGGAGAAATGTCAGGGTGAAGCATGCCCCGGAACCGGTGCGGTTCGTGGCCGCGAGTGATCCCCCGTGCTGTTCCACAATCTTTTTGCACACCGCCAGGCCCAGCCCGGGTCCGTCCCGGCGCGTGCTGAATCCCGGCTCGAATATTTTCTCCGCCTGCTCGGGAGCAATGCCCGGACCGGTGTCGCTGACCGAAATCGCGATCGCGGCCGCATCCCCATGCCGGACCTGATGCCCGGCAACCTCCACCCAGCCGCCGCCCGGCATGGCGCGCAGGGCATTCAGAACCAGATTCAGCAGCACCTGTTCCAGACGATGCCGTTCGGCAGGGAACCACACCCCCTGCAGGCGATTCCGCAGACATAATTCCACGTGCGCCTGCCGCGCCATAGGAACCAGAAACCCTCCCGCCCAATCCAGCAGCCGTCCCAGGTCCGTCGGCACGCGCTGGGGAGCGGGCAAGCTGTGAAAGTGCAATACGTTATTCACTGTGGCCGCCAGGGTTCGCAACCCGGCCTGCACATGCTCCACCCACGCGCGGCACTGTGCCGAAAGTCCGGCTCCGGCGAGCAAGCTGGCGAACAATTCCAGGCTGCCCAGCGGGTTGCGGATTTCATGCGCCAGGATGGCTACGATCTCGGCCAGCGCCTGCTCCCGCCCAAGTTTTTCCCGCTCCCGCACCATCCGTTTTTCCGCGCTCACGTCGCGCAGAATAAATATCGAGACTGCGTCATCACCGGCTTCAGCCTCCGGCGAAGTAAGTTTTTCCGAATCCGCTTGCCCCACATCAGAAACAGCCGCGTGGCGTACCGCTAGCCAGCACGCGCCGGCCGGCCCATCTTTTAAGCCGCCAACAGCATTGTGACGATCGAAATCGCAACCCTCGAAATCGCGACGCTCAAAACACTGTTCCTGCTCGCCGGGCGCGGAGCGGGCGCGATCCAGAAGTTCCCGCAGCGCTCCGGGCACCAGCGGAAAAGATTCGCAGCTCGCCGCCAAACTCCCCTCACCGCCCACCGCGGCCGAAGCCACCCGCAGCAGACGCCGGCCTTCGGGATTCAGCAACGAAATAGCGCCATCAGTTTTCTCCACTAGCACCCCGCAGGGAAGCCCGTCAAGAATACGGTCCAGATGTTGGCGCATGACGCGGTTCTCATCCCGACTGCGCGCCAGGCCCGCGTTACTCTCTGCCAGTTCGCCGTGCAACCGCTCCACTTCCCGACGCAAAGTGCCGTAAGAGCGTTCGAGCGAAGCCGCCGCTCCGGCGAAAGAACGAAAGGCATCGCGCAGGAATTGTTCGTTCTCTCCGGACCGCACTTCTCCGGACACCATTTCCTCCGGCAGAATTCCCGCTCCCAGGGAAGCCGCAACTACGATAGGCAAAGACGTCATAGCTGTAGGCAACGTTTGCACGGCGGTGGCCAAGAAAGAGCGGTGGAGTCTTAGATTCTTCTCAGCTGGCAAGACTGCTGCACGAAAGGTTTCGGCTGCCCGTCGCACGAGTCTGAAAGGGAAAATACAGATGCTCGCTCAAAATGGTTGGCCCATTTTCCACCAGAATCGACGCCCGCTCCATCACGTGCTGCAGCTCGCGCACATTGCCTCTCCAGGCATGGCCTTCCAGAATCGCAATCGCCGCACCGCTCAGGACGGGATAAATTCCCCCGACAGCCGCTGCCATACATGCCAGGAAGTGCTCCGCCAGCGGGACAATATCTTCCCGCCGCTCGGTGAGCGGGGGAAGCTCCAGGGGAAATGCGGAAAGGCGGTAGAACAGATCCTCGCGGAACTCGCCGCGGCCGGTTCTGGCGGCGAGATCGACATTGCTCGCCGCAACCACACGTACGTCCACTCGCGACAGTTCTGCCGTGCCCAGCCTCTGAATTTCTTTCTGCTCTAAAAAGCGCAACAGCTTGGCCTGCATGCCCAGCGGCAGTTCACTCACTTCGTCCAGAAAAAGCGTTCCCCCATGCGCCGCCGGAATGCGTCCCAGCTGCGCTTGCACCGCTCCGGTGAACGCCCCCCGCGCGTGGCCGAACAGCTCGGATTCGAGCAGCGCCTCGGGAATGGCCGCGCAATTTACCGCCACGAAGGCTTTGCCGCTGCGCGGGCTCAGCGTATGCAGTGCGCGGGCCACCAACTCCTTGCCGCTGCCGGTGGCGCCGGCGATCAGCACCGTCGTCATGCGCGGAGCCACCAGCCGGGCCAGCCGGTACACATGCAGCATCGCCGGGCTCTGTCCGATCATGCCCGGCAGCGACGCTGCCGCGGCTATTTCCCCTGCTTTTTTTGCATCGCAATCTTCCTGCACAAGTCGCTGCGGCCCGCTCGCGAGCGGGCTGGGCTCCGAGCCGGGTGCTCTTTCCTCTCTTTCCTCTCTTTCCTCACTCTCGGCGCAATCGGCGCTGGCGGAATCGAGCAGCACCACTTGAATTCCGGGGAAGCGCTGCGCAATGATCGCGACCAGTTCGTCACTCTCCAGATCCGGCATCCGCCGGTCGAGAAACAACAACGGCCAGTCCCCTTCGGCCAGCTTGGCCAGCGCATCGGCACCGCCCAGCGCCTGTTGCACCGGGCGGCAGCGGCCGTTCAGACGACCAAGCACCTGCTCGCGGAAGCTGCGGTTGGGGCTCGCAATCAGCGCTCCCCCGGCGATCGAAGACAGACTGGGAAAATGCGTCCAGGCGCTCATTGGGGATTCCCGGCTGGCTGAGATGGCAAACTCGCGCGCCAGGCCACGGTCAAGACCGTCAGATCTCCATTCTGTTCCCGTTGCCACTCGGCCCCGCAGCGCTCCAGCCAGGCTTGCGCAATCAACAATCCCAGTTCCGGCCGCGAGCTCTCGCATCGCGGGGCTGCGGCCTGCCACTGCACGCGAAACCAGATTTCTTTTTCCATCCGCCCTTGCATCTGCACCACCGTTCCCGACTCGGCCAGGCTCAGCGCCGAGTCCAGCAAACGAAACATCACGGGCGCGAACCAGGATTGTGAGAACGAGGATTGCGCAAAGGAAGACTGCCCGGACAAAGACTGCCGGGATGAAGAGTGCGGGCGCGTTATACTCTGCGGGAATGCCGCCGGTGCACCAGAGAAGTCGAGGGCGATGCGCACATTCTTTTCCGCCGCCACCGGCCGCAGATCTTCCGCCGCCTCCCGCAGGACATTTTCCAGTTCGCCAGTCTCCCAGCCCCGCGTCTGCCCTTCTCGGCTCGCGATGTCGGCTTCTTCCATCTCCGCCACTTCCCGGATTGCCTCCACCAGCCCGCGCATCCGTTCCGTGAGCGCAAGCGATTCCCGTAGCCCAAGCACATGTTGTTCGACCGTGCGGGGCCGGGCCAGCGCAACCTCCATCGCACACTGCAGGCCGGTGAGCGGCTGGTTCAACGCATGCAGCAGCTGCGCCAGAGGACTGCGATGCCGGCTTTCTGGCGCCGCGGTTGGTTGCTCCTGCGACTCATCGACCGCGTTCGAATTCATGCCGGCACTCCCGCCTCGCTGCTCAGTTCATATCCCACCCCGCGCACCGTATGGATCAGCTTTCGCGGATGTCCATCGTCCACCTTACGCCGCAAATAATTGATGTAAACATCCACCACATTAGTAGTCGAATCGAAGGTTAGGTTCCAGACGTGCTCGATGATCATGGCGCGGGAGACCTGGCGGCCGGCGTTGCGCATCAGATATTCGAGCAGCGAAAATTCCTTGGTAGTCAGCTCGATGCGGCGGCCGGCGCGTTCGGCGCGATGCTCCACGCGATCCAGTTTCAGGTCCTCCACCACCATCACGGATTCCGATGGCAAGTGACTGCGGCGCAAAAGAGCGCGAATGCGGGCGGAGAGCTCGCTAAAGGAAAATGGTTTGGGCAAATAATCGTCGGCGCCGGTATCCAGACATTGCACCCGGTCTTCGACCCGGCTGCGCAGCGTCAGCACCAGCACCGGCAGAGTGGGACGCTTGAGGCGCAAATGGCGCAGCACCGCGACGCCATCCACTCGCGGCAGATTCAAATCCAGAATCACCAGATCGTAATCGGTCTCGCTTCCCATGGCCCGTGCCTGCTCGCCATCCGCGGCCACATCGACGGCATAGTGTTCCCCTTGCAAGCCCTGGCGCACAAAGCTCGCCAGAGCCGCATCATCTTCGGCAATCAGAATTCTCATAAGGAGAGCCTTAATTACAGAGCGATTCTAATTAGAAAGCGCTCAAGCGCAACGCAAAGCGCAACGCACGAAAGTTCGTGCTTCCAGAAATGGAGCGCGAGTTCAAAACGGAAAAAGATTTCTGGGTCCACACCTTGCGGTTTCACTTACCGTATCGGAATCGGCGAAGGATCCTTCAGCCGGCAAGAAGCTGCGGCCTCAGGACGATAAGTATTTCTAAAATATTTGGCATTCTGCTATGACCCGTGTAATCTTCGCAAACGGAGAAGAGCAGTATGTGTTTCTCAGCCACAGCAAATTTTGTCGGCAGCGGAGTTCTCGGCGCCATCGGCGTCGTTACAGTGACGAAGGTAAAGCACCGGCGCGAAGTGCTTTTCGCCTCATTGCCGGTGCTGTTTGCCATTCATCAATTCATCGAGGGATTCGTCTGGCTTGGACTGGACGGCATTCTTTCCCCCACGGTGACGCACGACATGGGCGCGGCTTTTATGCTGTACGCGCAGGGACTGCTTCCTTTTCTGTTGCCACTCAGCGTGCTGCTGTTTGAACCGGACGCAACTAGCCGCAAGCGCATGTGGCCGTTTCTCGGTATCGGTACGGCAACCGCGCTCTACATTTTGTGGGCGCTGACGGCATACCCGACGCAGGTCTACGTGAAGGGAAACAGCATTGTGTATATGAATCAGGCGACCAACAACACTGCGGTCGCGGTCTTCTATGTGATTGCAACCTGCGGAACACTATTCTTCTCGAAGATCAGAATGATGATCATCTTTGGCGCGGCGAACCTTATCATTCTGCTTATCGTGATGGAGTTCAAGCGCTATGCGTTCACGTCGTTGTGGTGCGCCTATGCTGCGATCGCGAGCGTGATCATCCTGGTTTATTTCTGGCGCAGCATGGCAGAGCGGCCGTTCCGCTACGCGCTGCCGATTTAGTGCGCAACGAGCTACACGGGAAGTAACGGGCAGCACACTCAGCGATGGCACCTTCGGCGGTGCGAACCCTTTGCGTCAATTACTCTCTAGACGCCTCCAGATTTAACCTGAAGACCATGCTCTGAGGAGGATTCGAATCGCGTACGGAACACCTCTCAACGTTCTTAGAAATTTAGAAATAACGATCGCCAAAAGAATGGGCTCCCGGGTCAAACTTCAATGAAGTCTCTGCTCACTCCGGCTATCTGGATTGCGGCGGTTGCGATTCTGCTGCATACGGGGCTGATTGCGCCGAGTGCGGCGATCATTACGTTTGCGCTGCATGCGGCGCTGGTGGTGGGGCTGCTGATGGCGTGGCGGTTTCATTCCAGCCGCATCTTCTTTGCGTTGCTGGTGGTGTTTCTGGCGGAGCGCGCAATTTCTTATTACTCTGCTTTCCCTCACATCGTGGGAGGCGGACCGGCGAATACGGCGCTGGTGGCGGTTGGCCTGCTGTTGCCGCTGAACTTTGTGCTGATTTCGTTTGCGCGGGAAAGGGGATTTATTTTTGCGAGCGTGGGGCCAGCGAGCGTGTTTCTGTTTGTCGAGTCAGTGATTGTGGCGGTGTTGTGCCGGACGGATTCGGTGGCGGCGGTGCAGCATTCGCATCGTGTTGCGGGCGCGGTTGCAGGTACGGCGATAGTCCCGCAGCATTTGGCTTTTTCTACCGGGATCGCGTTTGCGGCGGCGGCTGTGGTTTTGCTGATACGCTATTTGCTTTTTCGCAAGCCGGTGGAGAGCGGGCTGCTGTGGGCGCTGGCGGCAGGCGCTCTGGCTCTGCGCTTTGGAGGAGCGGGGCGGATTCCCGCGGCTTATTTTGCGACGGCGGCTTTCATCCTGGCGGTTTCGATGGTCGAGACCTCCTATCTGCTGGCTTATCACGATGAGCTTACGACGTTGCCTTCGCGGCGCGCGTTTCATGAGGCGTTGCTGCGGCTGCAGGCTCCTTATTCGATTGCCATGGTCGACATCGATCACTTCAAGCGATGTAACGACACTTACGGACACGACACGGGAGATCAGGTGCTGCGGATGGTGGCCGCGAGGCTGGCGCGGGTGACGGGTGGAGGCCAGGCTTATCGGTGCGGCGGCGAGGAATTTGCGATCGTCTTTCCGGGAAAGACGACGAAAGATGTTTTGGAGCCTCTGGAGCAGTTGCGGGCGAGCATTGAGGCGAGCAGCTTTCGTCTGCGCGGTAGTAATAAAGATAGAAGGCAGGAGGCGCGGGGGCCGGACCGGCGCAATCTCCGCGGGCGAGGGCAGGCGGGGCGGGCGATTCGGCAACTGGCGCGGGCTGCGGCTGCGGACGAACTTTCGGTGACGGCAAGTATCGGCGTGGCAAGTTCGGGCTCGGAGAGGACGTCTCCGGATGAAGTGGTGCAGGCGGCGGACAAGGCGCTTTACCGGGCGAAGGCGGGAGGGCGCAACCGGGTGGAGACGGCAGGAGCGGCGCGACGGCGGAGGGCGAAGACGGCGGTGACGGCTTGAGACAGTGGCGGCGTAAGTCAAAAGCGACGAAGGTCAAAGGCGACGGACAGGAGTGTCCGTCCCACACGAGTGTCCGTCCCCTACGAGACTTAATTTTCAGTTCTTAATTTGACTTTCTCATTCGGAAAGGTGATGGGGAACGACGGGCCCGGAGCGTCATTTCAGGGCGGGAACCATGACGCTCCGGGCTCGTACGTTTTCGCAAGCACCACAGGCCGTGCGGTCAGCCCGAGGTAGAAGGTGGAGCTGAGTTGTTTCTTCCAGTACCTGCGCAGGCCGGGCACTTCAACCGAATAAACGCGACGCCTTCGGACTTACCACTGATGTCCACGGGCTTGGCAACATATCCGGTACCGCCGCAGCGCGGGCAGTCCTTCCGAGTCACTCGTCCCCCTCAGTTGTGATGAGTTTTGCATCGAACTGGCTGCGCCGCGAGAAAAAGTGATTTGTGTTACGAAACACGAACAGCGGGAGGGCTAGGAGTTGGCCAAGTGTTCAACGCCCAGGGTTGCCAGGGCGATGTCCTCGGCGGAAGAGAGGCCGCTGACGGCGATGGCGCCGACGACCTCGCCATTCTTCGAGACCGGAATTCCGCCACCCCAGCCTACGTAGTTGGGATCGCCGTAGTAGGCGATGTCGTGGGACTTCTCGGGATGCTTTACCTTTTCTCCGATTTCTTTGGTGGGCTTGCGCTCGCGCGCCGCGGTCCAGGCCTTGTTCATCGCGATGCGGATGGAGGAGACGGGAGCGCCATCCATTCGCGCGAAGCAGATCAGATCACCGTGGACGTCGGCGACGGCGACCGACGCGGCCTTTTGCATCTGCGAGGCTTTCTCGACGATGAGAGCGACGGCACGTTTGGCTTCGGCGTAGTCGATGGTTTGGAGGGTTCTCATAGTGGGGAACAATGATGAGGCGAGTCAAAAAAATTAATGCTGACTATTGCTAGCCAGCATTGAGAATCCTGCATTGAATTCTGAGTTTGGGCCAGACGCGATTGCCTGGCCCAAACCGAGCTCTTAGAACACAACCTTCAACGCGAACTGAATCAACCGTTCCGGCGAGGCCACGCCGCTTTGCACCGTACTCGTGATTGTGCCGAAACCGTTACTATTTGGCCCTGTCGCAACTCCATTGAAACCGGTTGATGGCACATTGAAATACGGGTGATTGAATAGGTTGAAGAACTCCGTCCGGAACTCGATTCCCAGTCTTTCGGAAACCTTGGTTCTCTTGAAAATGGCGAAGTCGAAGTTGTTAATTCCTGGGCCGCGAAGAACCGGATCCACACGCGGCTCGTTACCGAAGCCCCACTGCGGCGGCGGTGCAAAGCAGGTGGTGTTGAACCAGTTGGTGATGTGGCCGCCACCGGATTTCTCGTCGCAGCCGGCAATAACGTCGGGCCGGACGTTGGCGACGCCCAAGCCGGCGCCTTCCAAAGCCGTGTTCGCACCCCCCCAGCTGATTTTGAGTGGGAAGCCGCGTTGGAATGTAGTGATGCCATCGACACCCCAGCCGGAAACTGCCCCGTTGGCGAGGCCGGTCAAGCCACTAGCGAAGGCCTTTCCGTGGCCAAAAGGAAGATCGAGCACGTAGCTGATAACCAACCTTTGGGAGATGTCTTGCGACGAAAGGGACCGTTCTCCCGCCAGATTGTTCCAGTCCTGAACTGATCCGACACCGCCGGTGTTGCCTTCAAGCCAACTGGTCAAGGTATCAGTGTTGCTCATCAGCTTGGCGTTGGTGTAAGCCACGAGCATGGTACCGCCGCCCTGGAATCTCCGGGTTACGGTAGCCTGCAGGGAGTTGTAACTGCTGCCGCAGCAGCCATAGCCGTTCAAGTTCAGCCCGTTATATTCGGGATACGGCCGGTCATACTGTCCGGCGTGAATCATCGGGGTTAGAGTGGGGTTGAGCGCAGTATTTGGTGAGGTTAGAACGTTTGGAACCAGAGTGCCGATGGTGGGAGTTACGGCTGGGTTAGCAGCGTATTGCGCAGCAGCCTGGTTCACGAACGAATCCGGAATCTGGTCGACGTTCGTCTGATATTGCTGCAGATGTACGCCGTGGGAGCCGGCATAGGCGACGTCCGCAAAGAACCCAGCCGGAAGCTGCCGCTGTATGTCGAGATTCCATTGCTCCACGTATCCGTACTTTGGACCCTCGCCGCCGTATCCGAAGTAAGGAGCGAGGCCGGGGCTACCGTTTGCGGCTACGAAACTGGAGAGCGTCGGGGCCGCATTGCGTCCTGGCGGCGGCAAGATTCCAGTGTTACCGAATGGACCTGACTGGGTGCAGACTAGCTTATCAGGCCCGATCGGCCCGACCACCGGCGTTCCAGTTGGCCCGGTGAACCCGTTTGCGGTGAACCCACAGTTTGCGCCATCCAAGGTGGATGCCGGAGTGATATAGCCGTTGGTCGAGGCCGTAAAGTCGGTGGCGGCAAGATTAATCACGTCGTTGTCCGGATTGAGAGCGAAGGAGACGTAGTTCGGAATGAAGAAAACACCGTAACCGGCGCGAACCACTGTCTTCTGGTCAGGGGAGTAGACGATGCCAACTCGGGGAGAAAACGCCTTTTTATCGAGCGGCAAATTGTTATCCGTCGAATTGGGTCCGTTTCCAACATACATCGCGTCTCCGGGACAGGTTGACCCGGCCGTTCCGTTACAACCAGTTACAGTCGCATTATTGGTGAAGGGATCCCAGTAGCTCAGGCGGTTGTAGGCTTCCGACCAAGTTCCCGGCAACTCATAGCGCAAGCCCAGACTCGCGGTGAACTTCGATGTAACGTGCCAGGTATCCTCAATGTACAAGGCGCGGTACGTCTCCTTGCCCTTGGTTTGCGCAGGCACTTGGGCTATGCCTTCGCTCTGGTTCCCGGCGAACGAGCCCTGATTCAGGCCCAAGCCAAGCAGGAAGTCAGCAAACGCAAATCCCGAGCCGTCCGTAGCGGTAGGAGTTGAAGATGTCCAGTTTCCCTGGAAACCAAATGCACCGCTGGCGATATTGGTTTGAAAGTAATTATCCAACCCAAGTTCGTATTGCCCGCCAATCTGAATGTTGTGCTTGCCGCGGATCATCGTAAGCTGGGGACTTACGTTGTACTGTGTGTTGTGATCTCCGATGGCGCTGTTGCCTTGGGTGTGTCCAACGTCATTCGGCAAGTTAGTTTCGGGGGTTGGCGGAGTCCGCATGGAATCCGCGGGAGTGTTGTAAGTCGATGGCCAGCCGAGGGTCGTGAGATCAAATCCCGAGAGAAGCGGGGTGCGACCGTAAACGAAACGGCTACCGGCAAGATTGACGTCAAGAATCGTGTTTGATGTAAAGACATGGTTTATGCCGATGGCGAGCAATTTGCTGTGATATTTCTCCGCGCAACGGTCGAGACAGAGACCAGTACCCAAGGGATTCACCGGCAGATCAGTTAACCCGTAATAGGCAAATCTGCCGAATACGTGAGTATTGCTGCCGATGTTCTGATCGCCACGAGCCACAAACTCGTTGGTATTGCCACCGGCAGGCGCTGCGCTCAGGTAATTATTGACCGTACCGGGGAGGTTGGGCGCAGGATAGTATTGGGCTAACAGTTTGGACCCCGCGGTGCTGAACTCGGAGGCGGGAATAATGTCCCCTGGATAAGGCGTTCGAACTCCAGTGGCGGTGGTACTGAAAGGATCGTAAATCTGACCTGCGGGGTCTCCGCAAGTAGCAACTCCCTGTACAACTGGTCCGGTAAAGCCGCCCGGACACAGCGCGGAGAAATTACCCGACGTCATCCCTGCCGCTGGAATGCTTGTAGTAAAAGGCGATCCGGTCCTTTGACGGTATTGCTCCCAGCTCACGTAGAAGAAGGTTTTATCCTTGATCACCGGTCCGCCGACCTGGAACCCGTACTGGTTCTGGGTCCACGGTGGAGGGGTGTTGGAGGTGCCGGCAGCCAGCTCCGACGCCTTGTTAAAGTACTCGTTCGCATTCAGTACCTTGTTGCGGAAGTACTCGTACGCGGAGCCGTGCCAATTATTGGTTCCGGACTTAGTGCTGAGGTTGACCACGCCGCCGGAGAACTTACCCCATTCGGCGCCCTGATCGTTATATTGCACCTTGAATTCGCCGATGGAATCCTGAGTCGGAATGATGATGGGCAGGTTGATGTAGCCGATATTCAGGGGTTGACCATCCAGGTACTCGGCACCCTGATTGGCGAAGGAACCGCCGATTTGGTAGTTGCCCCAACTGAAGGGATTCTGGCCGACGGGCGAGCCGCCGGATCCGCCTTGTGCGACTGCGGCCGGCGAGACGGTGATGAGATTAAAGATATTGCGGCCATTGAGTGGGAGTTCGTCCGCTTTGCGCTGTTCCACGACCTGACCTAAAGATGCCGACTCGGTTTGGAGGAGCGGCGTTTGCGAAGTCACCTCGACAACCTGGCTGACCTCGCCGACCTGTAAGGCGGCGGCGATATGCGTATCCTGCTGCACTTGCACCGTGACGCCGGTGCGGGCGAAGTGCTTAAAGCCCTGCTTTTCCACGTCAACCCGGTATTGGCCAGGAAAGAGATTGACAAACGTAAAGAGTCCGTCGGCGCCGCTGGACTGCGTGCGCTTTTCCTGCGTGCCCACATTGGTCACGGTTACGGTGGCATCGGTAACGGCTGCTCCGGAAGCGTCAGCGACTGAGCCCGTAATCGAACCGTAAGTGCTCTGTGCGTAGATTGAGGAGGGAACGAAGGCGAGAAGGGCGACTGAGACGAGCAGGCTCCGCAGAATGCGACTTGGCATAAAGTGACTCTTTCCAGTACAGGAATTTCCCCAAATAGGTCCCGAACAACAGTGGCGGGATTTTTGTTCATCTGGGCAACCGTTGTCAAGAAGAAAATTAGTTGTTTTGCATTAGATTTATCGTTAACCCTCAAAAACTAGTGATATGCTTCCCCGGCCATGCCAGTGACTATGCAAGACATTGCAAAGGGTCTAAACGTTTCCGTGGTGACTGTCTCCAAAGTTCTGCGCAACCAGGGGAGAATCAGCGAAGCCACCCGGCAGCGAGTGCTGCGGCGGGCTAAAAAGTTGAATTATCAGATGAACTGGGTGGCGCGCAGCCTGGTGACGCGGCGCACCTACACGATAGGCATCCTGCTGCCGGAATTCGCGCATCCGTTCTTTGCAGAGATCGCCCGCGCGGTGGCGCGAACCGTCCGGCCGCATGGTTATTGCGTTGTAATCTCATCCTTTGAGGAAGATCCTGCGCTCGAAGCCAGCGAGATTGACTCTTTGCTGGCGCGGCAGGTGGATGGATTGATCATTGCGTCATCGCAATCGTCACGCCAGCTGAGCGTATTCAAGAAGATAGAAGCACGAAAGACTCCCTATGTGTTGATCGACCGGCCCATCGCGGGCGTGGAGGCCTGTTTTGTGGGAGTCGATAATCGAGCCATTGGCAGGCTGGCCACGGAACATCTGATTGCAAAAGGTTGCAAGCGCATTGGCCATTTGCGTGGTCCGCAGCTGCGGATTGCCACGGAGCGGGCGGAGGGCTATCGCGAGGCGCTGGAGCAGGCTGGCATCCGTCCGGATCGGAACTACATCGTCGTCGCCGGTCATACAGATAGTACTGGTCACGAAGGGATGAAAGAACTGCTGAAAGTGGAGCCGCGAGTGGATGCAGTTTTTTGTTATAACGATCCGGTCGCGATCGGCGCCTTGAAAGCGATCGCGGAGGCGGGACTGCGCGTGCCACAGGATATTGCCTTAGTTGGTGCGGGGAACGTTCGCTATTCCGACGTTTTGTCGGTTCCACTGACCACGGTGGATCAGGGAACCTGCCAGATCGGGAATCTGGCTGCAGAGCTGTTGCTGGAGCGGATCGGGGCGAAGCGTGCGGTGCGCGCGCAAAAAATATTGATTCCGCCTAAACTTGTGGAACGCGAATCGACGCGCCTATCCTGAGTGCAGATGTATTGGCTGAGCGGGATGGAAGAACGATTCACCAAGCGAATATGCGTGTGATTCGCGCGCGGCATTTCTCGATGAGGGAATCCTGAGTTGTTGAACACTTTGGTTCGCGGCACCTGCGTTTTGAGCCTGGTATTCGTGGCGGCGGCGGCTCTGACCGCTCCGGTTTTCGATGTTAGCGTGCCTCGCGGTTTGGATTTCACGCTGCAGAATTCGCCCACTCCGCAGAAATACCTGATTGAAACCATGCCGGGCGGAGTGGCCCTTCTCGATTACAACAATGATGGATTACTGGATATTTTTCTGGTGAACGGTGGTCGCATTACCAGTTCGATGAAGACCCCGGAAAATTTCGACCGGCACGATCCGCGTTATTGGAACCGGTTGTACCGGCAGAATAAAGATGGAAGTTTTACTGACGTAACGCAGCAAGCCGGCCTGGCGAATGCTGGCGATGGGAACTACGGCATGGGCGTGGCCGTGGGCGATTACGATAATGATGGTTATCCCGATCTCTATGTCACCAGCTACGGAAAGAATGTTCTTTATCACAACAACGGGGATGGAACATTTACTGATGTAACCGCGAAGGCCGGCGTGGCGGGCGGTGGATGGTCAGTTTCCGCGGGATTTTTTGATTACGATAACGATGGGAAGCTTGATCTTTTTGTCACCCGTTACATGGATTGGGACACGAAACACAGCAAGGATTGCGGGGGGAACTATCATACTTATTGTCCGCCGGAAGAATTTCCAGCGACGACGAACATTCTTTATCACAATAACGGCGATGGAACTTTTACGGACGTGAGCCAGCGCTCGGGCATTGCTGCGAAAAAGGGTCGCGCTCTGGGCGTGGCATTTGCCGACTACGACGGCGACGGGTTCACCGACATTTTTGTTGCCAACGATGGCATGCAGCAATATTTATTTCATAACAATGGGAACGGAACTTTCTCGGAAGTGGGCATGGAGGCGGGAACGGCGCTTTCGCAGGATGGGCGCCGGCTTTCGGGCATGGGAGTCGTGTTCCAGGACTATGACAATGACGGACGTCCCGATGTGATTGTGACGGAGTTGCCGCGGGAAATCTACGGCGTATATCACAACGACGGGGATGGTTCGTTCACTTACCGCAGTCTGGAAACCGGGCTTGGACTTCTCTCCAGCGGAAGTGCGGGATGGGGAGTGGGGTTGGAAGATTTCAATAATGATGGGTGGAAAGATTTATTCGTCGCACAGGGGCATGTGCTCGACAACGTGGAACAGATCGATCCCTCGCTGCACTATCTCGAACCGCCGCTGCTGGCGATGAATCACAATGGTCGCTTCGAGCGTGCCGATTCCGGGGACGCGGTTCCCTGGGCGGCGCGGGGCGCGGCTTTCGGCGACTTGAATAATGATGGATGGCAGGACGTTGTGATGACAACGCTGGGCGGGCATCCTCAAGTTTTCATGAACCGCGGCGGGAAGGCGCACTGGCTCGCCATTACTTTGCGCGGGACGCGGAGCAATCGCGATGGATTCGGGGCGCGAGTACAGGTGAACGGGCAGACGCGCTTTGCCACTTCAGCGGGGAGTTATCTTTCTTCGAGCGACAAGCGGTTGCATTTCGGACTTGGGTCAGCGGAAAAAGCGAAAGTGGAAATTGTCTGGCCATCCGGAATTCATCAAACTTTAAACGACGTTCCCGCTGATCAGTTTTTGGAAGTGCGTGAACCGGAGAAGCCTTGATCCACGTAACATTGATCCACGTAATCTTAACTTTCTTGTTGGCTTGGCAGATCGCGTCGCCGCAAGCGGCCGAGCATATGCAAGCCGGAATTGCGGCAGATAAGCAACGGCAGTTCGATGTCGCCGTCAGCGAATATAAGAAGGTTACGGAAATCGATCCCGCATTTGCCGATGGCTTTGTCAGTCTGGGGCAGGCTTACATGGAGAGCGGCGATTATAGATCTGCGATCCCTCCGCTTAAACATGCATTGGAACTCAACTCAGATTTGGCGCCTGCTCATCAGTTGTTAGGCTATGCGCTGCTCGCGCAGGGATACGCGGCGGAAGCGGTTCCGCACCTGCAACTCTCGCCGGATAAAACCGCATTGGGAATTGCGCAGATTCAAATTGGACAACTACCGCAGGCGGTGGAGAATTTGGAAACTGCTTTGAAAGCGCATCCTAACGATCCCGACATCCTTTATTATCTGGGCCGCGCCAGCGGTCTGCTGGCGAAGGAGTCGGTTGATACTTTGCTCGCGGCCTATCCCGACTCCGCTCGCGCGCACGAGGCCATGGCGGAAAACTATTTTGTGCTGCGGCGAATGCCGGACGCGGAAAAAGAATATCGCGAAGCCTTGCGGCTGCGTCCCGGCCTGCCGGAGGTTCACCTCGCATTGGGCGAAGTGTATGCCGGAGCTTTTCAATGGCCCAAGGCGGAAGAAGAATTTCGCATGCAGGTGAAGTTGCAGCCGGGCAATGCCGAGGCTGCCTACCGCCTGGGAGATGCGTTATTGCAACAAGGCAAAGCGCATGAGGCGCGTGCGGAACTTTTGCGCGCCGATCGCCTGCTGCCCGACATGCCGGAGACGCTTTATGCGCTGGGGAAGGCGGCATCGCTCGAAGGCGATAACCCGGCGGCTGAGAAAGCATGGACGAAGCTGCTCTCCATCGAGAAGGAAAGTTCGCTGGCGGCGCAGGCACATTTCGGGTTGGCGGGAATTTATCGCAAGCAGGGGAAGACCGCTGAGGCCAAGCGCGAAATGCAGGAGTTCCAAAGTTTGCAGAATAATTCGGCTCAGCCACAAACACAACCGTCGAATCCGCAACACTGAGTGGCAAGAACAACATATTTAGGAGCACTGATATGGCACTGATCCAGCATGGATTTTTTCGTCGTCTGTCCGCGGCTATCTTTTATTTCGTTGGAACTGTGATCTTTTGCTCGCTGGCTGCATTGCCGCTCAAAGCCGCCGAACCGTCGTCGCAAGATTTGAATGCAGGCTGGCAGTTCCGGGCCGTGGCGAACGTCGATCGTGCGGACGTGAAAGAGTGGCATGCGGCGCAGGTTCCGGGAGTTGTGCAAACGGATCTTCTCGAACAACAAGCTGATCCCGGATCCTTTTTATGGCGAAAACGAATTCCACCTGCAGTGGATCGGACTGGCCGACTGGGAATATCAAACTACGTTTCAGGTCGACGCGGCCACGCTGTGCGCGCGAGCATCTCGACTTAGTGTTTGATGGTCTGGATACGTTTGCCGACGTCTATCTCAACGATCAACCGATCCTGCATGCGGACAATATGTTCCGGAGCTGGCGAGTTCCGGCGAAGACGATGTTGAAGACGGGATCGAATACGCTGCGAATCGTTTTCCATTCCGCAGTGGAGAAGATGATTCCGTACGTGAAGACGCTACCTTATGTTTTGCCGTCAGTCTCGACTCAGATTTCTGAAAACGAAGATCATATCGCCACCGCGCCCTACACGCGAAAAGCTCCTTATAACTACGGTTGGGATTGGGGGCCGCGTTACATGACCGAGGGCATCTGGCGGCCAGTTCGTCTGGAAGCCTGGGACGCGCTGCGCATCGATAATTTTCACATCCATCAACACAGCATTAGCTCTGATCTGGCCAACGTTAGCGCCGACCTGGATATCGAAGCGAGCAAGCCGACGACGGCTACTCTTACCTTGGCTCACGATGAATTATCTGGACCGCAGACTTCCGACGGAAATCAGACGCTGCAACTGAATGCAGGAATGAATCATGTTTCATTTCCGCTGCGAATTGTGGCGCCCAAGCTTTGGTATCCGGTGGGATACGGAGCGCAAAACCGTTACCGGTTTTCTGCGTCGATCCGTATGGGCCGTGAAGCCGCGGCTCACGCCGAGACGAAGACCGGATTGCGCTCCGTGGAACTTCGCCGCGTTCCCGATCAATGGGGAAAAAGCTTCGAGTTCGTCGTGAACGGAATTTCTGTGTTCGCCAAGGGCGCAGACGTAATCCCGTTCGACAGCTTTCCCAATCGTGTCACTCCGGAAATTCATCGCAACATTCTTCAGGCGGCGCGTGACGCACACATGAATATGGTTCGCGAGTGGGGCGGCGGGTACTACGAGTCGGACGATTTTTACGACATTTGCGATGAGCTCGGAATTATGGTCTGGCAGGAATTCATGTTCGGTGGAGACATGATTCCCGGCGATGTTCCGTTCCAAGAAAACGTCCGGCAAGAGGCGATCGATCAGATCAAGCGGCTGCGCGACCATCCCAGCATCGTGATCTGGTGCGGGAATAATGAAGTTGAGACGGGCTGGTACCACTGGGGCGATCGCCAGGCGTTCAAAGAATCCATCTCTCCCGAGCAACGGGACCGAGTGTGGCAGGATTACGTCATCATGTTCGCCGACATCATCAAGAGTTCGGTCGCGAAATATGCCGATCCCACGCCTTACTGGCCGAGTTCACCGAGCGCGAACTTCGAAGAAATTCCCGACAATCAACACAACGGAGACATGCATTACTGGGCGGTCTGGCACGCGCAGGCGCCGGCTTCGGACTACACCTTGCAGTTTCCGCGCTTCATGACGGAGTACGGATTTCAGTCGTTCCCGGAGATGCGCACGATTGAAACCTTCGCCAAGCCTGAGGATTTCGATATTCGTTCCGCCGTGATGCAGGCACACCAGAAAAATAAAGGCGGCAACGAACGCATCCTCACCTATATGTTGCGCGAGTACCGCCAGCCGAAAGATTTCGCTTCGTACGTTTATCTCAGCCAGGTGCAGCAGGCAGAGATTATCAAGATTGGCGCCGAGCACCTGCGCCGGCAACGTCCGCGCACCATGGGTTCTTTGTATTGGCAGTTGAATGATTGCTGGCCCGTGGCCTCATGGGCGAGCATCGATTACTACGGGCGCTGGAAGGCGCTGCATTATTACGCGCGGCGCTTTTATGACGATGTGCTGGTCTCGCCATTTTTGCATGACGACAAAGTAGATGTTTACGTTGTGTCGGATAAGCTGCAGCAGCTTTCGGGAACCGTTCACATGCGGCTGCTGGATTTTTCCGGAAACTCTTTGTTCGAGCAAACGAAAGAAGTGCAAGTGCCCGCGCAATCGAGTGCGATTTATTTCACAGTCGATAAAGCGACGCTCGCGGCCAAGGGAGATCCTCATCGCACGTTTCTGGTGTTTGACCTGGAAGTGGGAGGGAAGCGAGTTTCCCGGAATCTGATTTTCTTCGATGTGACTCACGATTTGGAATTGCCGGTTGCTCCGAAGATCGAGACAACTATCAACCAAACCGGCAGGGATTACACCATAACGTTGCAGTCCGCGAAGCTGGCGCGAAGCGTGTATCTTTCGTTTGGCGATCTCGACGCCAACATCTCGGATAACTACTTCGACCTACTTCCGGGCGAGCCGGTGACATTGACGCTGAAATCCACGGCAACGCTGGATCAACTTCGAGGCGCGATGAAAGTGATGTCGCTGACGGAAGCCTACAACCCGAAAGAGGCCGCAGCGGCGAAAGATAGTCATGATGTTGCGCAGCGATAAGAGTACGCGGCGGGAGGACGGGAGCGCAGGGCTGATCGTGATAAACTGAGATCCCGCACGCCGGAGAGGTGGCAGAGTGGCCGAATGCGGCGGTTTGCTAAACCGTTGTACGGGCTAACACCTGTACCGAGGGTTCGAATCCCTCCCTCTCCGCCAGTCCTTGTAATCTTGCACTTGGCCAGGTGGCCCAGCCTTTTGATCCTGCGGGGATCAGCAATGGCGGGTGCCCCGTCCTTCGCGCTCTTTGCGAAGAGCGGGAGCCGGGAATGCCGGCGCAAGTTCGTTGATCCCTAAGTGGGGCCATAACCAATGCAGTGTGCATGCGGCACTGCCGCCCACCCTTGCAAAAACGCAAGGGGTGGGGCACCCTTGTTCGAAAATAGCGCACACGGACAATCAGCGAAAGGGTGGGCCACCCGCCATGTCGCTCGATCTAATTGCCGCGGGGAAGCGCTTAAGGGGAGCCGAGTAAATTGCGGAGATGGAGCATCTCGTCCACTTTGCTCAGAAGGTCACTTCGTGATAATGGCTTCTGCAGGAGGATGGCTCCCTCCGCGATGAGTTGTTGAGCCACGGGAACTTCAGCATATCCTGAAACGTATAAGACTTTCGCTTCCGGATGCAACGCCCGTACTTTCGCCGCGACTGAGGGTCCACTCATGTCAGGCAGCACTACATCGCTGACGATCAGAGCGATAGGTCCCTTGTATTGCTCGGCCACATCGATGGCATGATTTCCGCGACCGGCTTGCAGGACGTTGTAGCCGTTCGTGGTGAGACACTCGCACGTCACTTGCCGCAGAGATTCTTCGTCTTCCAACAGGAGAATTGTTTCTGTGCCTCGTGGATGCGCGCTTCGCTCTTCCAGGCCGCTAACCAGTGGCGGCGCTTTTTCATCTACCCGCGGCAAATAGATGTCGAAGGTAGCACCGGCTCCTGGCTCGCTCGAAACCCAGATATATCCGGTACTCTGCTTAACGATTCCATAGACCGTGGCCAATCCCAACCCCGTACCGCGCCCCTCTGCCTTCGTAGTGAAGAACGGCTCAAACACACGGTGCCGTATGGCATCCGCCATTCCCACTCCCGTGTCATTTACTGAGAGGCGAACGTACCGGCCAAGCTTGGCGTAGGGATGAAGAGCCACATCCTCTGGGCCCAGTTCGGCATTCGCAGTTCGGATCGTGAACTTGCCACCGTTGGGCATAGCATCACGCGCATTTGTGGCCAGGTTCATGAGGATCTGCTCGACTTGTCCACGATCAGCCCGGATTGAATCCAGGCTCGCCTCCAAGTCGGTCACGATCTGCACGTCCTCGCCTATTACGCGTTGCAGGATCTTTCCGACGTCGCGAACGACCGCATTCAGGTCCAGGATGACCGGGTAAAGTACCTGCTTATGGCTGAAGGCTAGCAACTGCCGGGTCAGTTCGGCTGCACGCCGCGTGGCTTTTTTGATCTGCTCCGTGTAATGCTGCTGCGCTCCGGTCGGGGTTGTTTCGAGGAGTAGGTCAGCATTTCCGAGAATGACGCCCAGAAGGTTATTGTAGTCATGCGAAATTCCTCCCGCCAGCAGCCCCACGGCTTCCATCTTCTGCGCCTGACGGAATTGTGCCTCCAGGCTCCGTCGTCCGGTAATGTCTTCCACGATGACTTCGAAGTGGCTGAACGAGCCATCCTGTCCGTGGAAAGCTCCTCCACTTATACGAACGACGATGATCTTGCCGTCTTTGCGTTTCCAATTGACTTCAGACCCGGTTGCGCGCCCGCTGGGCCCGTAGCTGTCAAGAATCGACTTGCGATCGGCCGGAACCTCGTAGATGTCACGGCTCAGGTTCTCGTGTCAACAGTTCTTCTTTTGAGCTGTAACCCAGCATGGCTACCAGAGCTGGGTTTACGTCTAACAAAGCGCCGTCCAATTGTGATCGAAAAATGCCGTAGGTTGCGTTCTCGAACAGCTCGCGATATTTCTCTTCGGACTGTCGCAGAGCTTGTTCTGTCCGCTTGCGATCGGATATGTCGATGAAAGTGACCACCGCACCGACCAGTTCACCGGCTTTGTACATTGGATAAGACCAATACTCGGCCGGGAAGCTCGTTCCATCGGCGCGCCACAGCACTTCGTGGGTGACGTGACTGGCCCGACCTTCGCGGACCGCTACATAGATCTCGCAATCTTGTTTTGGATAGGGGGCCCCACCCGCCCGCGTGTGATGCATGAGGTCATGCATGTTCTTTCCGAGCAGGTCTTTGGGAGTCCCGTAGCCAAGCAGACGCAGGCATGCAGGGTTACAGAATGTGCAATCTCCCTCTAAGTCGAGGCCATAAATCGCTTCTGCGGTCGAGTTCAACAGCAACAGGTATTTCTCTTCACTCTCCTGAAGCGACTGTTCAGTTTTCTTGAGGTCAGTAATATCCACTCCTATGCCAAGCATGTGAGTCGACCCATTACGAACCATCACGCCGTGCGCGTCGACCCAGCACTTAGTTCCGTTGGGCCACACCAGGCGATACTGCTGAGCGTACTCGCCTCCACCCGCGATCACCTTTCGGATCGCATCTTCTACTCTAGGCCGGTCTTCCGGGTGAATCCTTGTAACAGCATCTTCAACCCGACCGGAAAATGTATCCCGCGTGTATCCGAACTGGCGGTAGGTTTCGTCCGACCAGATCACCGTGTTGCCCACCGCGTCCCAGTCCCACAGTCCAATCCGAAGGCCCGCCTTCTGTGCCAACACCAAGCGTTCTTGCCAATCTTGAACTGCTCGCTCTGCCCGTTTCCGATCCCTGATGTCGCGGGCGACCACCTCGATCGCCGGTGCGCCATTCCAGCAAATGGGAATCGCAACGGCCTCGATCTGCACCGACGATCCGTCACAGGCGAGCAGAACGGACTCCATTGGAGGAGACGCCGTTCCGCTCGCGTAACAATCCTGGATTCGACTTCTTATTGCTGGCAGGTCGTCGGGATTGACGATCTCGTTAATGTCCTTACCGAGGAGTTGCTCCGGTCCTGCCGCGCCCAGTAATCGTACACAGAATGGATTTACGAAGACTATTTTGTCTTCGCTATGGACGAGAATGGCATCAGGTAACGCTTCCACAAGTGTTCTAGATCTCTGCTCACTCTCTGCAAGCGCCTCGAGGGAGACGTTGCGATCATTGAATGGCGCAGTCGCTCGTCCTGAGGTGCCGACCATACTCAACTCCTTTGCGATGTTTCAGATTCGCGAATGTCAAAGAACGATCTGTGGCGCGCCGAATTACCAATCCCGGGCTATGTCTATCCTTAATTTGACCTTAACATTCGCGCTGGCTGTCTTCCGGTCAAAAGTGCACACTCTTGCATCCGGGCGGCAAACATCGCAAAGCGAACAGGACTGGACGACCGACACGTCCGGCACATCTTTGGTTATGCGTTCCTGGCTCCCGACATCCTCGAGATAATCATCGAAGGACGCCAGCCGGATGACCTCACTTTAGAAAGGCTGAAGTCGTGCGAAATTCCGATGAGTTGGATCGAGCAGCGCCGACAGTTTGGATTTCCGCCGGTCGCATCGCGATAAGTACGAGGAAATTTCCTGTTGAACCTTCTAAGCAGATGATTCGTTCCCTGATACGCTCCTGTAATTCCCTGTTCCGATTTCAGTCGGTCTCGCCAACATTCCCCAGGAGAATGTGCAATTTAGAGAACTGGAGTCCGATTTTGGAGGCCGAAATTTTGCAAATTCCCCGTGTTTTTCCCTGTTAGCAGGGAATATTCACAGAGAGAAGCTCGCACGCGACTCGGTCCTCCGCCAGTCCTTTGATTTCTGCATTTACAGAAGTGACTACCAGGGCGAAGCGCACTACGATTCTGCGGACCACTCGGTGGTTTTCACAGTACGTACACTCGAAGCATCCACCAGACTAGAAATATCGCGACGATGGCTCCTGCGATGTGAACGATCCAGTCGCTAACTGTTTTCGGTTTCCCAAAGTTGAACATGCGGCAATGGTAGCAGGACCGGCCCTGATGTGGCGCGGTCGTTTCCTCCCTTAATATCCCAACCGCTTGTTTACAATGTTCTTCAGCGGCTCGCCTTTCTCAAACCTGGCATACTGCTTCAGAAAGAAGAGCATGGCTTGATCCTGCCAGTCGGCGGTATGGTCCGCGCAGTGGGGCGACAACAAAACATTCTCCATCTTGAACAGCGGGTGCCCCGGCGGCAATGGTTCGTGTTCAAACACATCTAGAGCTGCCCCTTTGATCCTCTTAGCAGTGAGCGCACGCAGCAGCGCCGCCTCATCAATGACCGCTCCGCGTCCCACGTTGATCACCACCGCCGTCGGTTTCATCGCGGCAAACTCCGCGTCGCTGATCATGTGCCGCGTCTCCTCGGTTAATGGGGCCGTCGCCACAATGTAATCGCAGAGCGTGATCATCTCCCGCCGTTCCTCCGGCTTGTAGAAATGATCCACCAGCGGATCCATCGATTCGGGAACATGCCGCTTGGTCGCAAGCACGCGCATCTTCATGGCGTGCACGCGGATTGCCACGGCTCGGCCAATGTCGCCATAGCCCAAAATCCCAACCGTCTGTGTCCCTATCTCTTGCACATCGAATGGTTCCCAGAGGCCTGCCTCCTGGTTACGAACCATCCGCCGGAAATCCTTCGCGAAATACAAGATTGCTCCCAGCGCGAACTCGCCGAGGGACGCGCTGTACACCCCGCGGCTGTTGGTCAATACAATTTGGCTTTCCACGAGTTCTGGAAACAGAATGTTGTCCAGTCCCGCAGCCCGGGAGTGTACCCAGCGCACCTTTTTGCAAATCGCCAGCAATTCGCGCAGCAACTCCCGCGTACCCGACCATTGCAGAATTACCGTTGCGTCCTTCCCTGCTTGTCCACACGCGGCAACCTCTCCACATACGTTGTGCGGCAGCTCGTTTAGCATTGCGAACTGCGGATCGTATCCTGACGCCAGCACCAATACTGGATTCTCTTTCGCCATACTTGAGATTCTGCCGTGCTCTTGTTCTAAATCTGCGCCGGAGTATGAGACACAGTGCCGGCGAAAGATATCCCGGGATCGCTCAGGCTAGAGACTCAGGTTAGAGACTCACTAAGGGCAGGGTACGGTACCGCTTGCCGGTCAAGCGAAACAACGCATTCACCACGGCGGGGGAAATGACTGGAACCGGTGGTTCGCCGCATCCCGTGGGTTTTTCCTCGCTTGGAACGATGTGAACGTCGACCGCAGACGGTGCATCGATGATGTACGGAGGAGTGTAGCCGTCAAAGTTGTTCTGCTGCGCATAACCATTCTTGAAAGTGATCGCACCTTTCGCCATCAACTGCGATACGCCAAAGCTCGTGCCCGCCTGAAACTGGCTCTCGATGGTCAGGGGATTCACGGCGATGCCGCAGTCGAGCGCGACAGTTACGCGATGAATCTTCGGCCGATTGTTCTCGATCGAGACATCCACGGCGCAGGCAACATTGGTGCCGAAGCACTCATGGCAAGCAACTCCGGCGGCGTGGCCCTCCGGCAGATGATTCCGCCACGAAGCGCTTTTTTCGTCCATCAGATCGAGCACTCCGCGAAGCCTCTTTTCATCCGGCTTCAGCAGCTTCCGGCGATAGGCAATCGGCTCCGCCCCAGCGCGAGTCGCGAGTTCATCGACCAGCGTTTCCATCACGAAGGCAGTATGAGTGTGTCCGACAGAGCGAAACCACAGAACCGGCACGTTCGGCGTGGGGTGATGCGCTGTGACCGTGAAGTTCGGGATTTCGTAAGGATTGTCGGCGGCGCCTTCGACGGCAGTTTCATCCACTCCATTCTTTATGAGCATGGAAGCAAACGGCGTGCCCGCCACGATCGATTGTCCTACCACCACATGTTTCCATGCCAAAGGCATGCCGTCCGCTCCAATCCCAATCTCGATCCGGTGCGCGAACATGGGACGGTAGTAGCCGCCTTGCACGTCATCTTCGCGGCTCCAGATGAGTTTTACTGGAATGCCCTTGAAGCGCTTGGCGATGGTCGCTGCCTCGCGCTGCACATGAGAATCGGGCGTCGCTCTTCTTCCGAATCCTCCGCCGGCCATCTCGGTGTGAAAGGTAACCTGTTCCGGCTTCAGGCTGAGGATTTCGGCGATAGCCATTTGATCGAAGGTTTGAAATTGTGAACCGACCCAAGCCTCAGCACGATCACCATCAAACCGGATGGTGGTGTTCAATGGCTCCATCGGGGTGTGCGCGAGGTAGGGAAATTCGTATTCGGCTTCGATCCGGTCGGCGGCACGGATGCCATCCAGTACCCCGAGGTCGCCGCGAGTGACGGCAACATTTCCCGGAGTGGCGGCCAGCTCTTTATACTTTGCCCGCAGTTGCTCCGTGTCTGCGGGTTCGATTCGAGAGAAATCCCACTCGATCGAAAGCTGATCGCGCGCCTGTTTGGCGGTCCAGAATTTGTCCGCTACAACAACGACTGCGGTTCCTCGGGCGATGGTAGGAATTTCGAAGACATCCATCACACCGGGAATGGCCCGCGCCGCCTTGTCATCGATTGATTTGGGTGTTCCACCGAAGATAGGAGGGTGCGCCACAACTGCAACCTTCATTCCGGGCAGGTCGAGGTCGAGACCGAACTTCTGGGAGCCGTCGCATTTGTGACGGCTGTCGAGCCGCCGTGTGTCCTTGCCAATAAGCTTGAACTCGGATGCTTTTTTGAGCGGCGCATTCTCCGGCACAGGCACGTGGGCCGCGGCATCGGCGAGCTCGCCATAAGTGGCAGACTGGCCACCGGGGCCGTACACAACACTGGCCTCAGTTCGACATTGCGACGCCGATACCCTCCATTGCTGCGCGGCAGCGGTAACCAGCATGGCGCGGGTTTTCGATCCCAATTCGCGGTACTGCTGAAAAGAATGCGCGATCGAGCCCGAGCCGCCCACCATCTGGATCCCGAACACGGGATCCTTATAGACATCGGCGGCCGGGGCGAGTTCGGCCACCACATGCGCCCAGTCGGCGTCCATCTCATCGGCCAACAGCATCGGTAGCGAGGTCTGAACTCCCTGGCCGAACTCGAGGCGATTCACCTGAATGACGATCTTGCCGTCTGGCTGAATGTGAACGAAGGCATCCGGAGGATACGTCTTGGCTTGCGGAGCCTGCGCCTGTACTGGAAAATCGAGATAGAGAGCGATGATTAAACCGCCGGCGGCCGTCGCCGAGACGCGCAGGAAACTGCGGCGGCTGAGACCTGATTCCGAATTCAACAGAGTGGTCGCGGACATGGTGTTCTCCTTTACGCCAGCTGCTGTGCAGCGGTCTTGATCGCTTTGCGGATGCGAACATAGGTGCCGCACCGGCAAATATTTCCGCCCATCGATTCCTCGATATCCTCGTCGGTAGGCTTCCTGCGGCTCTTGAGCAACGCCACGGCGCTCATGATCTGACCGCTCTGGCAGTAGCCGCACTGCACCACGTCCTCGGCCACCCAGGCGTCTTGAACCGCGCGGCCCACATGATCCTCTCCGATGCCCTCGATGGTCACTATCGGCCGGTCGCCGACCAGCGAAACGGGAACCACGCACGAGCGGGTCGCGACTCCCGCCAGATGTACCGTACATGCCCCGCATGCGGAGATGCCGCAACCGTATTTCGTGCCGGTCATCTTCAGATCTTCCCGCAGCACCCAAAGCAGCGGAGTACTGGGGTCAGCGGTGACCTCTCTCGTTTGTCCGTTTACCGTCAGCTTGTAAGTTTGCATGAGAGCCTCCGAGTTCAAGGGTTCTGTGGACAAGGCATTCCCGCATCGACCCACGTCCGCGTGGCGGCAACGAATTCTTCGTGAGTGAGTGGGGGCAGAGATCGCGCAGTGCCGTCGCGGCGGCGTCCCGGCTGGAAAGCCCACAGCACCAGTGGCTCCTGCTCGTGGTGGCGCACGATGCCGGGGCCGTCAAGGCTGCCATTCTTGGATCGATCGGTAAGAGACCGGCAAACCGCTGTGCTCGACAGGATGTTGTCATGAGTGTCCTGCCACTTCATCGAAAGAGGCGCCAGGTGCCAGTTGTAAGCCCCGGGAACACCGGTGCTATCCGCATTGGCGGACTGATGGCAGGTCGCACAGTTCAGGCCCGGCACACCCTTGCCTCCCGGCCCACGCACCACGTTGAACAGAGTGACGGTGCCGGTCGTCGCCTTGCTCTGGATAATTTGTGGCGGTGTGGCAATTGATACAGCGAGGAGTTGTCAGCACGGAATAGACCTGCTGCCAGGCGGCGAGACCCGCTTCGCCCGTTGTTGAGGCAGTTTTTTGACTAGTTCCCTGGGCGGGGGAAAGCGGGCTTGACCACGCGAGGCAGGCGATCAGAGCGAGGACAGCGGACGATGCACGGAACGCTGTGTCGGAGTATGCCATGCCAACCCTCCTTATATTGGTCCAACCTTTTGTCTACCGCACAAGCGTATTTCGATTGATATTACTCCTCCAAAGATGCAAGACAATCGGCTCTTAAATAATTGGCGCGTCCGCCGGGAGTATGCGGTCCAGAGATCAGCATGCCCGGAAACGAAGAACCAGACGTTGGCTGAAACGCTTTCTCCTCCGCCTTCACTATTTCCCGTTGAGAGTCAAATCGCAAGTTGCGGCGACTCGCACCGGCGCGACCGGCAAATGACGAGAAGGAGAACAGCCATGGGATCAAGACAGTTCGAAGAAAAGCAAGCGGTGGAGAAAGATCTCCCCAAGGAGTCTTTGCAAGATAAACACTCTTTGAAGGTTGAGAAAGACAACTTGAAATCGGAGAAGGAGGCATTCGGAGCCAAGGAACACAAGGATAAGGAACCCCATAAGGAAAAGGAGAAGGAGAAAGACAAACTGGAAAAGGAGAAGGAAAAAGAACACAAGGACAAGGAGAAGGAACACAAAGTGGAGAAGGAAGACCTCTTGGAGAAAATTCCGAAAACGGAAGGACACGAGGTTTATCCCCAGGCGCAACTTCCCGGGGCTGCACCGGCCGGAGGTCAGAAGTTTCCCGAAAAGTATTCCGCGATAGACAAGATTCAGATCAAGCCTGAAGTCAAAGAGAAGCCCGAGAAGATTGAGATCAAAGAGAAGTTCGAGTTCAAGGAATACAAGCACGAGAAGTTTGAGAAGCTCGAATCCGACCACCTTATTGGTTATGGTCCGGGCTACGGTCCGGGCTACGGTGCGCCGGGCGGGCCGGTGGAGCAACGACTTGCGGCTCTGGAAGCCGCAGTGACGCAGCTTCTGCACTTTATCCCGGAAAACCTGCGGCCCGATCTGAGTCAGGGCGCGCTGAAGCAGGAGCCCGACGCGGCCAAGCAGGGCGCGGGGACGGCAAAAGCGCCGGAAGCCAAGGAATCTCAAGGAAAATCCAAAGCTTAATTGTGGGCAGAGGGCAGGCTGCGTGCTTGCCCTTTTTTTTTCGGAGGAAACGGGAATGTGGCTCGTATTGTGTTCTTCCTCGGATAATTCGGGGCTATGGGTCTATCAGGGTCTCCGCCAGTTGGGCGTCGGCCCAATGGAGTTAGTGCTCTCGGAGTCGTTAGCTTCTGGCAGCCGCTGGGAACATCGGTTGGATGGCAGCGCCACGCAATTTAGAGTTACCCTCCCCGACGGGCGCACATTGTGCAGTTCAAGGATTCGCGGGGCAATCAATCGCGTGGTAGCTCCAGCTCCGGGAATCGATCGGCAGGCGGCAATTTCTGATCGGGAATATGCCCAAGCGGAGCTGCACGCATTTTATCTAAGTTGGCTGTACGGTTTGTCCGGCGTAGTGATCAACCGGTCTGGGCCGGTAGGGTTATGCGGGCCTTGGTATCACATCTCGGAGTGGGTATCTCGCGCCTGCCGAGCCGGTTTGAAGGCGCCGGTTTATCGGCAGAGCGCGCACGACGCAGCCGCATGCGGGTACGTCTCGTTGGCTCCCGAGGGCGCCACGACGATAAAGCTGATCGCATTTCGAGGCGAAGTTTATGGCGGGCGCGTAGATGAGCCCGTCGCACGCGCTTGCGCGAGACTTGCCCAGGAGGCGAAAACCGAGCTGCTGGGAATCGAGTTGTACGCCAGCCAAAACGGGGAGTGGATGTTCGCGAGCGCGACCCCGTATCCAAGCCTCTTGGTCGGCGGCATGCCCCTGCTGCGCAGCCTGGCGGATGCACTCACTCAAGGAGCAACGTCATGATTCTGGTATGTGGGATTCCCTCAGAAACGCCCTTGCGGATGGTGACCTCCAACCTGGAAAAAATCGGGGCGCAGTTCATCCTGTTAAATCAGCGCGAGTTTCCAAAGTGCCAGCTTTGGTTCGAAGTGAAGGGAGGGGAGATTACCGGGGAGTTACAAGTTGCTGAACGAACTTGCCAGTTGCAGGAGTTCACGGCGGTTTATCCGCGGTTGATGGACGACCGGTTTCTGCCGGAGCTATCCGATGAGCCGCCGGATTCGAGTTTGCGCAAACATTGCCGATCTTTTCACGACACGCTGATGAGGTGGATGGAGATCGCTCCGGCGCTGGTCATCAACCGCTGCGCGCCGATGGCCAGCAATTCCTCAAAACCCTATCAGGCGCAGTTGATTCGAGAGCACGGATTTCTTGTGCCTGAGACGCTAATCACCAATGATCCCGATTTAGTCCGCGAGTTTCGGGCGAAGCATGGCCGTGTGATTTATAAATCGATCAGCGCCGTGCGGTCGATCGTGCAGGAACTCAGCGACGAGGACGAAGAGCGACTGGATCGCATCCGCTGGTGTCCAACACAATTTCAGGCATTTGTGGAAGGAACGAACCTGCGGGTACATACCGTCGGCGGCGAGGCATTCGCCACGGCGGTGCGAAGCGATGCTACCGATTACAGATATGCAGCGCGGCAGGCAGGCGAGCCGGCCGAACTGCGCGAAGTGATGCTATCGAGTGAGCTGTCGGAAAAGTGCCTCCGGCTTTCGCAAGCCCTCGAATTAGAGTTTGCCGGAATTGATCTAAAGGTAACGCCGCAGGACGATGTCTACTGTTTCGAAGTCAATCCCAGTCCTGCGTTCAGTTACTACGAGGCGAACACCGGGCAACCGATTTCGGCAGCAGTTGCGCGCCGGCTGGCATCGGCTTCTGCCCAAGCTGCGGCAGCCTAGCAGAATCAGCCCTGCGCGTACCTTTGCCGCGGCCGGCACATCCGTGAACCGGCTCTCACGCTTTGTCGATTCGTTGCCCCGGAACCAGCATATTGCTCTCGCGAAATGGAAGCGGAACGGATAGCCAACGGATCAGCGTACCGGAAACCAGGAACCAGCCACTGAGCGAATAGTCGGCCCACGAAGCCCACCGGCTGATGGTGCTGATTGGGCGAAATCCACCACTCCTGGCCGAAATCAACCACTGTAAGTCAATCAAAAGAACGGAACTCTTCCGATTTCCCGGTGTTCAATCTACTAACAGGAATTCTGAGGGGACATTATGAAAACCAAATTATCGAAAACGCTTCTTACCGCGGTGCTGACCGGCGCAATGGCGCTCGGGACTGGCGCTTCCCTGGAAGCGCAGGACCAGTCGATGGACAAGCCATCAGCGGGTGTGAGCGTTCAAGTGGATCAAGGACCTCCGCCGGAGCAGACTGCTCCGCAGTACAACGCTCCGCAATACAATGCGCCGCAATATAGTGAGCAAGACCAGGGCGCGCCTCAGGATGTCGCGCCCCCACCGCCGCAAGATCAAGGTGCATACCAAGATCGCGCCTACCAAGACCAGGCGCAGACGCAGGCACCTCCGCCTGCAATGGGACCGAACCAACCCTCGTACACTTCGTTGCCGCCGGAGCAGTTGAATAAGCTGGTAGCTCCGATTGCGTTGTATCCAGACGCGCTCGTGGCGCAGATACTGGCCGCGTCAGCGTATCCAACCCAGATTGTAGAAGCGGACCGGATGGCACGGGAGAACCCGGGGCTCAAGGGACGAGATCTGGCCGATGAAGTGGACCGTCAGGATTGGGATCCCAGCGTGAAGTCTCTGGTGGAGTTCCCCACAGTGCTGGCGAACCTGGACAAGAATTTGTCGTGGACCTCTGAGCTGGGCGAAGCCTATCAGAACCAGCCGGATGACGTAATGCAGGCAATTCAGTACATGCGTCACAAGGCCTACGACGCGGGCAATCTGCGAACTACGCCTCAAGAGCGCGTGTACGAGCAGGGGCCGGATGTAGACATTCAGCCGGCTGATCCGGATGTGGTATATGTGCCCACTTACAACCCGGCATATGTGTACGGATATCCCGTAGGCCTGTGGCCCGGGTTTTATCCGTGGTGGGGAGTTGGATTTGGCGGCCCGTACATTTCATTCGGCTTTGGCTTCCCGATCGCGCCGTTCTTCGGCTTCGGCTGGGGATGGCATGGATGGGGCATCGGATGGGGTTTCCACGGTGGAGTCTTCTTCGGTGGTCACCCTTGGGGATACCGTGGCGGAGCGTTCTATAACCATGCCGCGTTTGTGCACGGAAATTATCGAGGATTCTCGTCCGCGCGGGGTGGATTCGGAGCGCGCGGGTTTGCGGGTCGCGGATACGGCTCAGCCGCAGGTCACGGATATGCAGGTCACGGATATGCGGGCGCATCTCGAGGCTATGCGGGGGCTTCCCACGGCTTCGCCGGCAATCGCGGAGCAGCGGTTAACCGCGGCGCGGCAGGGAACCGAGCCTACGCCGGCAACCGGGGATTCTCCGGCGGCAACCGAGCGTTCGCTGGACGCGGATCCAGCGCACCGCGGGCTGGTGGTTTCAGCGGCAGCCGCGGTGGTGCGTCGAGAGGATTCTCTTCGCATGGAGCGGCCGGCAGTTCGCACGGTGGCAGCCACTTTAGCGGTGGACATGCCAGCGGCGGACACAGCAGCGGTGGACATGCCAGCGGTGGAGGTCACAGTGGCGGCGGACACGGCGGCAGGCGCTAACCTACCTCTATAGTCATCACCGTTTTCAAGTCGAAAGCCCCGCTCTCACGAGCGGGGCTTTTTTGCATGGGTTATCTGGGTGTCGGCCGTTTTCCAGTTTTCGCAGCAGCGGCTGCAGTAACTAGAACGATTTCGGCAGCGTTGCTGTGCCTTCTTGCTGCACTGACTGCAATGCTGCGGGATTAAGTCCCAGGGCTTTCAGAATAGTCGGAGCGACCTCCATTGTTTCCACCGGAGTGGTGACCGTGGTAGCTCGCAGGCTGGGATTCGACAGCAGCATCATCACGTTTGTATCGTCATGAGAGAAGCCGCCGTGCTCCGCCAGTTTTTTGCCGCTGCCGGAATAGGTGACACCGATGTCTGGTGTGACCAGAATATCCGGTGTACGTGGGTCGCCATCCGGAGGCAGCCCGGGTGCGTTGTAGAGTTGCGTCATTCCGGCTCCGTAGAAAATCTCGCCGATGCCGGCGATGTTATTCGTCGCTGGCGATTGCGTCTCGATGAGATTGACGACGTGTTGTGCGGTGCATCCTTTGCTCAACCAGACCAGAGAGACATCATCTTCAGTCGGTCCCAACCCGGTTGGATTCAGAGGTGATTCAGAGTAGGGCAGGCAGCCGGCATTGGCCGCGATGGTGGCTGGAGAAGTAGTGATCGGGTCCCCGGCGATCGTCGATATGCCGAGGTAACGAGAGGAATCGATGGGGCTTTGTCCGTGCTTGGCAGTAACGATGATCAGCGTGGACTCGTACAAACCATTTTTCTTCAGTGCGGCAACCATCTCGCCGATGGAAAGATCGACGAATTCGATTTCGTGGAGCAGCGCCTCGGTCGGCGTTCCTTCCGCGTCAAGATATCCGCCGGTTACGGTTGGGCTCAACGTCTTTTCGATTAGCTTCTGCCCGACGCTGACTGTCTGGAAGTTCATTCCGAACACGGCGGGTACGGGAGCGGACGCCGAACCGTTGTGAGTCTTGCCATTGATTTCATTCAAAATGGCATTAACCTTCAGAGTGTCGTAGCACTGAATATTCTGAAAGCTGTCAGTCCAGGTATTGGACGCCGAGACCGCGCTCTGATCGGGTAACGGGTTGCAACTGACCGGGCCCGCGCTCACGCCGGGTAACGCGACCGGAATCGAATTGATTTCAGGCGAGTAGTAGTCGTCCACATTGCTGCCGTCTCCGGGACCACTCACAGAAGAGTAAGAAGGATGCTTGTCCGACCATGCTGTGTATCCACCAGCGGCATGAATGACGCCAAAGATGGTATTCGTGCGAACAAAGTTCCACGGATAAACAGGAGCGCAGCCTTTGCCGGGGTCGCGGACGAGGCGCTTGGGATCGATGGACTGAACTCCTCCGTCGACTCCTGCGGGCGCGCCGCCGTTCAGCAAGGTCTGGTTGATATCGATTCCTTCATCGTATTCGGTGGTGGTTCCGGTCGGTTCGCCGTAGGGCACGCAGGGTCCAGCCGCCAGGCCGTCGCCCGTGGTTTGCGCCGGAGGGTCGAGTGAGCGGTCGTAGGCGTCGTCATAAAACGCTCCCACGCTGCGCGGAGATCCGCCGCTCACGAGGGCCATCAAGCCAGGAAAAGAATCTGAGGGCTCGGAAGTGTAGGCAAAAAGGTAGTCGACGCCGGTCGGTTTGAGGCGAGTGAGGTTCGGGCAGAACGGCTCGCCACCGTTCGCTCCCGTGACTCCGTTGGCGCAATTAATAAAGTCAAGCGCGTGCATTCCGTCAACGCTGAGCAACAAGACGTGCTGAATACCGGTGGTGCTGTTTGGAATCTTATCGCTGCCTTGGGCGAGAGCTTGTCCTGCGAACAGGCCCAGCGACATCAGCGTGAACAACAGAGTGGGTAAGAACGAGGCACTCCTGAAAATCTTTTTCATTGGTTTCTCCTTATCAAACTGGCTGAACTGAAAATGAGCGGAGATGGTGAAGATCACAGAACACGGAATCTAGTCCTGCTCAGTTACTGGGAGGTTTCTCGAAGATGAAAATAAAGTAAATATGGAAAATTGAATTTTGAGTGGCGCAAATGCGGATGAGAGCCGATCTGATTCGAAGTTGAGAACTGAAAGAGGCACCACCGAGATCGGTAGTGCCTCTCTGCTGGCTGGCTTTCCGGCCTACTTTGCAAGTTGGGCTGCGACTTCAGGAAGCACCGTGGTTCCCTCGATCTTGACCGCGTCGAGCGATGCTGGGTCAAGCCCCAACGCTTGCAGCATGGTCGGCGCCACTTGGATGGTTTGCGCCTCGGCCGAGACGGTTTGCGGTGCAAAACTGGGATTCGCGACCAGCAGCATCACGTTAGTATCGTCATGCGCGAAGCCCCCGTGATCGCCGATCATCGACGTGCTGCCCGAGTAAGTCACGCCCACGTTCGGCGTCACAATAATGTCCGGCGATCGCGAATCTTCTCCCGGTTCGAGGCCGCCGACGTTGTAGTTCAGCGCCAAACTGGGACCATAGTAAATCTCTCCCAGCCCGATCTCGGTAGCATCGGCTTCGAGCAGATCAACAGCGGCCATCACGCTCGCGCCTTTTTTCAGCCAGAGCACAGAGACATCATCTTCGGTGGCTCCGATGCCGGTTGTGTTCAGCGGGGATTCCGAATAAGGAATTGCAGGACCCAGCAGCGTAGCGGGAGTGTCGCTGCCATCGGCGACGTACTGCGTGGGATCGATTGGCGACTCGCCGTGTTTGGCCGTGATGATGATCAGCGTATTTTCATACAGGCCATTGCTCTTGAGCGCACTCACGATCTCCCCGATCGCGGTATCGACATATTCAATCTCCTGCAATAATTCCGCACTCGGCACGGCTGCCGCGTTTTTGTACCCGCCAGCGGCGACGCCCGCCTCATTCACGGACTCGCCTACGTAGACGGATTGAAAATTCATGCCAAAGATTGCCGGAACCACTGCCGGCGCGCCCGAATGCGTCTTACCGGCAATCTCATTCAGCAATGCGTAGACTTTAATCGCGTCATAGCACTGAATGTTTTCGAAGCTGGCGTTCCATGCCGATGCACCGACCGGGTCGCGCACTGGGTCGCACGAAGCGCCATCCAGCGTTTTCACGCCGGGCAATGGAACCACTGCCGAACTGACCTCTGGGGAATAATAATCATCCAAACCATTTCCGCCGGGGCCGCCCACCATAGAGTACGACGGGTGCTTGTCGATCCACGCCGAGTATCCGCCGGCTGCATGGACCACACCAAATGCCGTGTTCACTCGAATGAAGTTCCAGGGATAAACTGGCGCACAACCCTTCTGAGGATCTCGCTCCAATTTCTTTGGATCGATCGATGCGATTCCACCTTCTATCAGGCCCGCTCCAGGCGCGCCGCCATTCAGCTTGGTGTCGTCAATATCAACACCCTGGTCGTTGTCGGTAGTTGTGCCGATTGGGTTGGTGTAGGGAGTGCAGGCTCCTCCTGCCAAACCGGTGCCGGTTGTGGTTGCCGGTGGATCAAGCGCGCGATCGTAGGCTACGTCATAGTAAAGACCAGTCGACTTCGGCGTGCCTCCAGAAGCCAGCGCCGCCATCCCAGGGAAAGAGTCCGAAGGCTTTGACGAGACTGCGCCCACATAGTTGATTCCCGCGTGGCTCAACGCCGACATGTTCGGGCAGTAGGGTTCTCCGCCATTCGCACCGGCAATTCCGTGGGAGCAATTATAAAAATCGACGGCATGCATGCCATCAATACTCAACAACACTACATGCTTGATTTTTCCCGACCCCACAGCATTCGTTTGAGCCGCGATTGGACCTGCGGAAAGGGCCAGTGTGCTTGCAAGCGCAACTCCGGCCAATAGTAGTTTCTTCGTGTTCATAGGGAGCCTCCAGCAAGTAACAGTAGTGGGGTCGAGGGGGGCTCAGTATTAATTGTCTGTAAAATCTCGTTGAGCTCTGGCAGTCATGCCTTGCCGAGGGTTCGGGCAATTGTTCGCGTTGCAGGTAGTCCGGCTAGCCGGTGAAGGGTTGGGCATGCGACTCATCCAAAGCTGCGAATGTCAGTTGCAGTGGAAAAGGTAGATCCACCAGGCGAACTTTAGACAGCGATCATTCTGTTGCTGCCGCACGATCCAGTCGGCAATGGCGAGACGAACTGTACCGAACTGAAAGAAGAGAATCGCTTGTGACTAGCTAAAACAGAGTGCTATCGCGAAAGTGCAGGATTCAGCGGAACGTTCCAGAAAGGCGGCTGCGCACGGTGCATCACGCAACCGTGGGAGCATTTGTCATTCCGGCTGTACCAAACACGCGCCGGTAACGTTCGATTTCCGATGCTGGACCGAGCGCCTTTGCATAATTATCGGAGAGCTTCACCGCCGGCCGCCCTTCCACGTCAGACACTTTGCAGATCAGGCTGATCGGGTCAAATTCGCTGCCGCCTCTGGGATCGCAGCCGCGAAAATCGTTGGTCAGTAACGTTCCCCATCCGGCGCTGAACCGAATGCGCCGGCCCGGGCTCCATTTTGCCCGATCCTCGAAATCTGCTGCGTTGCGGAATTCCCCGGCGGTCGAGCCTGCGTGCAGCGCTCCCCCGAAATACGCGTGGAGGCCGATGATCTCATCGACATCGAGAGCGTCTGAGGCAATCACGATTTTGTCGCGTGGGTCCCGGCCGCGTCCTTTCAGCCATTCGATATATTCGTCGCCCGCCACATAAGGATTCTTGCTATCCATGCGTTGGCCGGTCCAATCCGCCGTCCACTCAGGCGCATTCTTGAGGAATTGAGTTGTTCCAAAGGTATCGGGCAGCATGATCCGCAACGCTCCCTCGTAAGTGCGCTGCCACAGGTCGAGCACATGGTATTGAGAAGCCTTCAGGGCTTCGTCATCGTTCGCCAGCGCGGCCAGTACCATCGGAATTTCATGCGCGTTCGTTCCAATCGCCTCAAGGTCATGCTTATGGGCGAGAAAAGCGTTCGACGTTCCAACGAATCCGCTGCGAAGATTGGAAGCCATCGCCTTCACCACGTACTCCTGCCACAGAAAGCTGTGCCGGCGCCGTGTTCCAAAATCCGCCACACTCAGACTGGGCACTCCGCGCAGGCGTTCAATCTTGTTCCATAGTTTCGTTTTTGCCCGGGCATAAAGAATATCGAGCTCGAACTCACTCAGCTTTTTCATGTTGGCCCGTGTCCGCAGTTCGTCGAGAACAGAGAGCGCGTAGAGCTCCCACATCGTGGTTTCAGGCCATGCGCCTTCGAAGGACAGTTGAAACTGGCCGTCGTTCACGGATAACTCGTATTCCGATAGCTTGAAGTCCCGCTCCAGCCATTCCAGGAATGCCGATTCAAAAATTCCGCGGCGACCATAAAACGTATTACCGGCCAGCCACACGAGTTCGGATTTTCGAAACTGCAGTTTGCGGACGTGCTCCAATTGGTGGGAAATCTCTTCGATCGCGAACATGTCGGCCAGCCGCACCGACGAGCTTCGATTAAAAAGCGCGAACGACACTCGCGTTTTCGGGTAATGCTTCCAGATGAACTGCAGCATCAGGAGCTTGTAAAAATCGGTATCCAGCAAGGATCGCACCACCGGGTCGAGTTCCCAGTTGTGGTTGTGCGCCCGTTCCGCGAAGTTCACGATCATCTTTTAAAGGAGGACTGATTGCGCCCACTTATTCTACCTGCACTGTGCGTTTCCCCCGCCGTTTGCCAAATTGATTCTGGTGGCCTGGTTTGCTAAGGTCGTGTTCATGTCCGAACGTCTCATGTCCGAGCGTGTCGCACCCCAGCGTTCCGGCGAGCCGATACATGAGCAGATACGCGAATTGCTCGATTCTCTTTATCGCGAGGATTCCGGACGAATCCTGGCGACCCTTATCCGCTTGCTCGGTGATTTTGATCTCGCCGAGGAGGCGATGCACGAAGCCTTTGCGGCTGCGCTCAGCCTGTGGCCGAAGACTGGAGTACCCGTCAACCCGCGACCATGGCTGATTTCGACGGCCCGATTCAAAGCCATCGATACCCTGCGGCGACGGGCCAGATTAGAACGGATAACAGTTGATGCGTCGCAAGACGAGCTCGTGCGCTATCTCGAAGCGCAATCGAGTTCGGCGGAGGAATCCAGTGATGGCGATTTTCTTGAAGACGACCGGCTGCGCCTGATTTTTACCTGTTGTCACCCCGCTCTCGCGCCGGAAGCGCGCGTTGCGCTCACTTTGCGTGAGGTGTGCGGGCTGACGACCGAGGAGATCGCCAAGGCGTTCCTCACTACTCCGCGCACGCTGGCGCAGCGCATTGTGCGCGCCAAAGCGAAGATTCGAGAGGAACGAATTCCCTACGAGGTGCCGACGTCGCAGGAATTGCCGCAGCGGCTGGGCGCGGTGCTTCAAGTCATCTATCTCGTCTTTAACGAGGGCTATTCGGCTGCCGCGGGAGCGGAGGTAACGCGTGCCGAGCTCACCGGCGAGGCGATTCGACTGGGCCGGTTGTTTGAACTTCGGAACTTCATCCGGAGCCGGAAATGACCGGGCTGCTTGCCCTGATGTTGCTGCAGGAATCCCGCCGCGCCGCGAGAAGCTCTCCGACCGGAGAGTTGATTTTGCTGGAGAATCAAGACCGCTCGCTCTGGAACAAAGAGCAGATCGCGGAGGGAGTGGCGTTGCTGGAGAAAGCCCTTGAATCGCAGCAGAAGTCCCACCGCTTCGGCTCCTACACACTGCAGGCTGCGATCGCGGCCGTCCATGCCGAGGCGGAATCGGTGGCTGCAACCGACTGGCGGCAGATTGTTGCGCTTTACGACCAGTTAGCGCGAATCCAGCCGTCACCTGTTGTACAGCTCAATCGTGCCGTGGCCATTGCCATGCGCGACGGCCCAGAAGCCGGTCTGGCGCATATCGACGCGGTGTTGGGGGATTCTTGCGGAAAACAAAGCGAATTGGCCAATTATTACCTGGCGCATTCCGCCCGTGCCGATATGTACCGCAGGCTCGGTAGAACAGCCGAGGCTCGGGCGTCTTATGAGAGGGCGCTCGCCCTGACCCAACAGGAACCAGAGCGGCAATTCCTGCAAGAGCGGGTTCGGCAGTTGAAATAATAAAGAGTGAGATTTCGCGTGGCCCAGGCTTTTGATCTCGCTGGCATCACCACCACAGTGGGTGCCCCGTCCTTCGCGTTCTTGGCGAAGGGCGGGTACCACGAACCACGCAACGGGTTTGTGCAGAACGCATAAAAGTTCCGTCGGCAGTATCGCTACCCGCCCTTGCAAAATGCGCAAGGACGGGGCACCCTTTGCGTAGATGGAGCGCGAACATCGTCAGAAAGGCGGAACCCCCCGGCGATTCCTGCAAGAGCGGATTCGGCAGTTGAAATAAAAATCTCGACGACTTGTCGAATTCCGATGGGACCGTTCGACTATGTAGTGAAGGCCGGGCAACCGGCCCGCCAGAAAGGGAGGAAAGCGATGACCCGAAATCAAATACACAGCATTTTCTTAAGCGCATTCGTACTCGTCTCCGCGATGATCGCGGCGTCCTTGCCCGCAGCTGCGCAAGGCCAGGACCAGCCATATCCAACGATGGCCCCGGTAGAACAGTATCTGATGGATCGCGACGCCGAAATCGCCTTAGCCCGCAGCGCCGCTCCAGACGCCATCTCCCACGACGCCACGGTCATCGTCCTGACCGGTCACGGCTACGAAACCGCGGTCGAAGGAAAAAACGGCTGGGTCTGCTGGGTCGGACGCAGCTGGTTGGCTATGTTCGATAACCCAGAATTCTGGAATCCAAAAGTTCGCGCCGCAGATTGCCTCAACCCGCCAGCCGCCCGCTCCATCCTTCCATACGCCTACAAACGCACCGAACTACTGCTGGCTGGCCATTCCAAATCCGAAGTCATCGTAGCAATCAAAGCAGCGATCGACAAAAAAGAATTGCCAGCCCTCGAGCCTGGAACTTTCTCCTACATGATGTCGAAGGGCTCGTATCTCACCGATAACGGCGGCCACAACGGCCCCCACCTGATGTTCTACGAAGCCGCAAAAGACGGTGCAGCCTGGGGCGCAAATCTTGCAAACTCCCCAGTCATGTCGGTAAATTACTGGTACATCTCCGAGCAATCCTACCCACAACTCAAATCCTTCCCACCACTGTCCGTCTTCCTGGTAGGAGCAGACAAATGGTCCGATGGAACACCGGCACCGAGCATGTAAGACTCAGCGGCAAAAGCTAAGTGCCGCTCGGACAAAAGTAGAAACTCAGAAAGGCAGCGGCCCGGATACGGTGTCCGCACGACACTCAATACCCAAGGAGAAAAAAATGCGCTTCATGATGATCATGTATCCGAAAGACTACGCAAACGCAAAACCCGGCACGGTACCAGACTTCAAAGATATGGAAGCAATGGGCAAGTACAACGAAGAACTAGGGAAAGCGGGCGTGCTGGTCGCGCTCGACGGGCTGACCCCGCCCGCGACGATGAGCGCGCGCGTCACCTTCAAAGGCGGAAAATCGAAAGTGACGGACGGTCCGTTTACCGAAGCGAAGGAAGTGGTCGGCGGCTACTGGATCATCCAGGTGAAGTCGCGCGAAGAGGCGCTCGAGTGGGCCTCGCGCATCCCCGGAAAAGATAACGAAATGGTCGAAGTTCGCCGGATGTTTGACATGACCGACTTCGATCCCGAGACCCAGAAGGAGATCCAAAAAAAGTTCGGCGACGACGTCGCCGCTGAGATGCGCCAGTAGTAAAAGAACTCTCCGCGCTTTGTCGATTTCGCGACACCTCATACGACGTCTATGTGCGCTGGGTGCCCCATTTCTCGCGTTCTTTGCGAGAAGTGGGGTTCTTAGTCTGAAGCAACAGTCTCCATGAGAGCAAAACTTTTCGGACGATTTGTCGAATTTCGGACCGCCGTTCGACTATATCGTGAAGGCAGGGCAATCGGTTCGCTTCAGACGTTACAAGAGAGAACACCGTTACAGGAGAAGGAGAAATCATGCCGCAATATTTGGTGGCGATTCACCACCCCGATAACTACGATTCTTCCATCGAGGACGAAGCGATGCGGCGCGATATCCACGCACTCAACCACGAAATGATCGCTGCCGGTGTCAGGATTTTCGCTGGCGGCCTCTCCGCGGCCAGCAATGCGAAGTCGCTGCAGGCGCAGCCCGGTGGCAAGGTGCTCATCACCGACGGGCCGTACCTGGAGACCAAGGAGCACATCGGCGGTTTCTGGATTCTGAAAGCCGCTGACCTGGACGAGGCCCTTGCCTGGGGACGCAAGGCTGCCGTCGCCTGTCGGGCACCGGTCGAGGTGCGCGAGCTTCTTTTTAATCCGGACCCGAAGAGAGCAACGAAATAGTCTCACCCCGCCGCGACTTCGGAATATGCATCGTCTTGACCACAGGATGAACGAGACCGCGGGCAGCTACGCCGCTCACCCGGAAGGAAGAGGAGAAGAACAATGAAATACATCTGTTTTGGCTACTACGACAAAAGCAAATTCGATGGCTTGACTGAGGCCGAGCGAAACACCATGTTCGATACATGCTTTGAATATGACGACCACCTTCGCGCCAGCGGGCACTGGGCCGGTGGAGAAGCGCTTCAGGGGCCGGAGACCGCCCTGACCCTGTATTGGAAGAACGGCAAGGTGGTAACGACCGACGGCCCCTATGCCGAAACCAAAGAACAACTCGGCGGCATTCTCGTCCTTGAGGCGAGGGACATGAATCATGCGGTACAGCTCATCGGCCAGCATCCGGCTCTGACCTACGGCAACATTTGGGAGGTTCGGCCAGCCGGGGACATGAACGAAATCATGAAGGCAAGCGAACAGCGACGCAGACAGAACACCGCACGCTGAACATTGGCTTTGCGCACCCTCAGGAGGAAACGATGCGGAAAAAGAAAATTAACGCACTCGCAATCAAAAGCTTCGCAATATTTGTCTTGCTCGGTGCTGCACCCTTCGGTACGGCGAATCAGGCGATGGCGCAGGATGCCAAGACACCTTATCCAAGCATGGCCCCAATCGACCAATACCTCATGACGGATCAGGGTGCGGAAATAGCCCTGGCGCGAAGCGCAGCGCCCGAGTCCATTTCACGCGATGCAGAGGTCCTGGTTCTTGGACGTCATGGTTTCGAAACGGCGGTCAAAGGCAAAAACGGCTTCGTGTGTATCGTGGGACGTGGGTGGACATCTGCTGCGGATGCTGACTTTTGGAATCCGAAAGTTCGCGTGCCCATGTGTGTGAATGCAGCAGCCGCGCGTTCCTACCTTCTGCGCCTCACCAAAGAAACCGAGTGGGGACTGGCGGGACGCACGCCGGCACAGATGACCGAGTCCATCACCGCCGCCATCGCCAAAAAAGAACTGCCGGCGACGGAACCTGGAGCGATGTGCTACATGCTGTCGAAGCAAGGCTACGGCGGCGACAGCACCCCCCACTGGCCTCCCCATCTCATGTTTTTTTATTCAGACACCAACCTTGCAATTTGGGGAGCGAATCTGCCGGGCTCCCCCGTCGTCGCTGTGAGCGATCCAGTGGAGCACCTGACGCAGTTCGTGATTCCTGTGCAACGGTGGTCAGACGGAACCGAAAATCGCTAACCCGGCTTGTGCAACCAGCAGGCAAGCTCTGGTAAACAATATCTGGTAGATAAGAGGACGATCACATGAGAAATGTAATCTTCGCAATCAACCTTACCCTGGATGGCTGCTGCGATCACACTAAATTCAATCCCGATGACGAAGTACTTGAACACTACACGCACCTCTTGCGAGATGTTGACCTGCTCGTCTATGGGCGTAAAACCTATCAATTGATGGTTCCTTATTGGCCTGATATCGCACAAAGCCACTCCGAGACAAACGCGGATATCGAATTTGCTCAAACCTTTGTCTCCAAGAAGAAGGTTGTTTTTTCACGATCGTTGGCCAGCGCCGAAGATGAAAATACGAGAATTGTTCGTACGAACCTTCGCGATGAAATACTTAAACTGAAGCAGGAACCAGGCAAAAATATTCTGGTCGGTGGTGTAGATATTCCTTCACAGCTTATCGAGCTTGGCCTGATTGATGAATATCGTTTTGTCGTTGTGCCAGTCATTACTGGGGAAGGGAGGCGGTTGTTCGATGAGATTAGCCTGCCCGAGAAATTGCGGCTGAAACTTGTTGAGTCCAAGATTTTTACAGGATGTGTTGCACTTCGCTACTTGCGGGCGTGACCCCGGCTATGTGGTAACGGATCTGACGCTGGATAACCCGGCGCTGAAGCATGTGCTCTCAAAAAACTGGAAGCGCCTGCGGGACTTCGGCGGCAAGATTACAACCAACAACCGTCCGAGTTTATCCTGAGCGAAGCCGAAGGACTCCCAACGCGGATGGCACTGCACTTGCCTGGAATAACTTTTTCTGCTCTTCGCCAGAAGCCGAAGCTACCTCCGCGCTCTGCGCACCGCCCGCCGAAAAATCGCCCACCCCTCTCTCCACTTCTCAAACCGCGACCGCTTCCCCCGGCTCTCCGGATACAGCATCAACGACTTCAACTCCTCCACCGCCCGCACCGGCATCACATACCACGCATTCATCGGACGCGCATACGCCACCAGCGCATCAATATTCTCCGCCGTATACGACCGCTGCAAATGATCGTGCGCCCGAAAGCTGCACCCTCCATCCGCCCCAACCGTGTGCGCCGACTTCACCTGCACCCGCCAGAAAATAAAACTCTTCTTCGGATTCACAATAAAATCATAAGGCTCGCTGTCCCCCCAAGGCTTCGCCACCACCAACCCCATCCCCACCGCCTTAGCAATAAACTCCGCCTCCGCAATCTCCCCCAACTGCTTCGCAGTAAGTGCCTCTGTAGAGCGGGCGCCCTCGCCCGCTGCCTTTGACGTTGCTCCCGCCTGCGTGGGACGGACACTCTTCTCCGTCGCCTTCGACTTTGCCCTTGCTCCCGATTTCTCCGCCATCGCCCAAATCGTGATCCCACCCATGTCGATTGATCCCCTATACAGATTTGTCATCCTGAAGCGACAGCTTCATCGTCGCTGAAGGACCCGAGCGAGCCGCGCGATGTGCCGCGCATTTTGCGGCACAATAAGGGCGCGTTTGGCTCGCTTCCACATAGCCGGGCTGCCCCATGTCTCGCCGCCTTTGCGAGACATGGGACTCCGACCCCAAAAGCACAAAAGCCCCCTCCGACCACCGGTCGGAAGGAGCTAATTCAGCCACATCGGCTATAACTAAATGATTACACCCTATTCAAAACAAGTCAACAAAATAAGCCAGACACCACCGTCCACGAAAGTAGACACCGGCCCCTCGGCCTCAAACGTGATGCCATCTGAGGCAGGCGCGAGAAGGGCACGACGACGGCGAATCGAAGGGCGTAGCCCATTGAAAATATCACTGCGTCTCGAATGGGTCCACCTGTGCGACGGTGATTTCCGGAAGGATCGGCCTTTTATATTTCTTTGCTTTCGCTCGCCCGTGCTTAGGAACAGTTATTACCGTGATCGGAAAGCCAACGATAGACGGATTTACTTCAGCCTCAATCCCGAGGAGTATTCGCGCTGCATCGGAAGCTTCCTTCAAAGTGAAATGTCTATTTGTAGAGCCTGGAATTCAGAAGGAAATTTGGAGAAGACTTTCTTGTAATTTTCGGGCATCAGTTTAGGATGGAATACATAAAAGATCGATGCAGCCACTCCAAAACCACCTATCCTGGAATCAATCTGCTGTCCCTCCCAGGGTTTTACTAGTGCTCTAACAGGTTGCGCGGTGTTCTTGTCCCAATCGGTACGGAACTTCACACTATAGATCACAGGACCCCCGGCCTCAAATCCCGCAATAACCAGTTCGGTTAACGTATCGTTCGCAGCAGCAAACGGCCCGGTCGGTTTGCAGAACCAATCACTAAGATCGCTAGCGGCGAACCCAAGCACCTTTGAGCTTTCTCCTTCGACGGTCTCGGATAATTCTTCCAATGTGGTGTTCCTGTTCATCTTGCGTTTTAGCGACCTGGCCCATGTTGGGAAGTCGTAGAGGGTGGTCGATCCGTCTTTCGAGTCCGCGCCACTTAGACCGACGCTAGCTAATGCGAACCGGTGTTTCAACAGAATTATCTTTCTTTTGATCAAGGGTTTGTATGTGCTTAACACACACACCGGTTTGCCATCGGGAGCGTTGGGAACTTTGAGTGGCCTTCCGTCGGCCCCGATGACTATGCCTTCAGGCGTGACAACATACAAAACTGAGGTCGCGCTGCAAGACAGGGGACTAAAATAGAGGAAAAAGATTGCCACAACGGCAAAGACGACTTTCGAGCAGTTCAAAAGAGCTCCACGCATCAGCGCTGAGAATCGAGTCGCGTCTCTACCTCCAAGTATACCGAGGAAGTTGGGCGAATACAAGGCGAACACCCCGGAATCATCATCCTTGGAATCCCGCTTCGCCCTGCCTATAAGGATGACGCCGACCATCGGCCCTGCCGGGCTTAACCTCCTTGTTCGGAACGTCAGCCAACCCGCCTTTGACACTCACAATCGGCCTCTCTAGACTAGCAACTATGGAAGTACACCTTCGGCCCGAAACCGAGTCCCGGCTGCAAGAGCTCGCCACTAAGAGTGGACGCGCACCCAACGACTTGATCGAGGACGCAATGGCCGCGTACCTGCAAGAACTGTCTCAGGCTCGCGAGATGCTGGACGGCCGCTACGACGATCTCAAGAGCGGTCGCGTGAAGGCGGTAGACGGCGAGCAAGCCTTTGCTAGCCTTCGGCGCAAGAGCCAGAACGATCCGCGTCGCGCTCGTCCATGAGTGGATTTGTTCTCCACCCGGAGGCCAACACAGATATCGAAGAAATCTGGGAGCACATAGCCGCCGATAACCTCGACGCTGCCGATCGCACTCTCGAAGAAATTTACGAGGCCATCCAAATTCTCGCTGCATTTCCTTACACGGGCCGCGCGCGCCCCGACCTCACGGCACGGTCGCTGCGCTTTCAATCCTTGCGAGATTACGTGATCGCTTATGCTCCCGACGAAAAACCGGTCGTCATCATCGCAGTGTTGCATGGCCGTCGCAATCCGCGAGTGATAGCAGCCCTACTCGGCGGCAGAACATGAATGCCTTTATTTATGCCGGCAACGACCTACGCTGCGCAGGTGTGGCGCGGGCGCCCTCGCCCGCGAGCCCCAACCCCACACCAATCCTCAATGTTCATCCGTCACAGACTTCACGCAAACAATTCCGCCATGCTTCCCGGATGTCAGACACAGCAGAGGTACTCGCGAAATATCGCTACCGCCGCCGCCTTCCGCATTTGCAGAAGGCAGACGCAGATCTCTTCGTGACATTTTGCGCAGGTGGGCCCTTGATCCTGCCTTTTGCCGCACGCGATCTCGTTTTCGAACACTGCTTGCGCGAGGGTGGTTTGCTGCCGCTCGCGGGCGAGGGCGCCCGCGCCACACCTCGCATACAATTGCGTGCTGTTGTCATCATGCCCGACCACGTGCACCTGTTATTGCAACCCTTGCGCGATACAAACGGTTGGCCGCATCCGCTCGTGGATATTTTGCAATGCATGAAAAGCGCGACGGCGCACCGCATCAATAAGCTGCTCCATCACGCCGGACCAGTGTGGGAAGAGGAATCTTTCGACCATGTGCTTCGGTCCGATGAGAGTTTGAAACAAAAGGCTGAGTACATCCGGCAGAATCCGGTCAGACGAGGGCTAGTCGAAAGACCAGAAGATTACAAGTGGCTATGGATAGATCCGGAATTCCTGAATGTGGCGCGGGCGCCCTCGCCCGCGTAGGCAGACTCGGAAAATGCTTTCGTGTGAGAATGGACTTTTGTTTTTCCTTCTAAGAGACGATGGTGCTGCAGGCAGTGGCGGGCGAGGACGCCCGCCCCACATTCCCAACCCAAAAGGAAAAGGCCAATCTGATTTCTCAGACTGGCCTTTATTAATGCCGGCAACGACCGGAGTTTATCCTGAGCTTGCCGAAGAGCCTGCCCTGAGCCTGTCGAAGGGACTCCCACACACTTGGCGCGTGCAGTACCATCGGCCCTGCGGGGCTTAACTTGAGGCGCTTAGAAGGCGTGAGCGCGCGTCCTTTGCGCGCGGGAGCCTTCTGCCGAAATCCTGAGCGTTCTTTGCGAAGGATCTCTACGCGGTCAGTTCACAATGATCGGGAACGAGGCAGCATTCGTTTTCGCATACTCCTCTAAAGCAGCCCACACTTTCTTGTCACCGCAGACCTCGTCTCCCAGTTCAACAAATTCGCTCTGTTCGCCGAGGGCTTCCATGAATTCGAGTCTCTTCTCCTGATGCAGGTGAGGACTCTCGAAGGGAAACATCGCAACGGCCTTTTCCAGCCGCTCGGCCGCTCCATGAGCCCCAATGCGGCGATATGCCTCTACTACCTTGGAATAGGGAAGGTTGCCAGGAAGGTCATTTTCGAACAGGTATTGAAAGCCCCCATTGTCAATAATGGCTTGTTCTGAGTACAGAATTGCCACAGTTTGCTGAGGGACATCCAGCTTAGACAGGTCGCCACCCAACCGATCAAGCTCCTCATACGCGTAAGCTGCGGCGCGATCAAGAAACGACTTCTCGGCCATCAGAAGTTCCCTCATAAGTTTTCGCAACACACTTTATACAACTTCATTGCAGGACTCAATCCCAAAAGGAAAAGGCCAATCTGATTTCTCAGACTGGCCTTTATTTATGCCGGCAACGACCTACGCTCCCACACACTTGGCGCGTGCAGTACCATCGGCCCTGCGGGGCTTAACTTCCGTGTTCGGGATGGGAACGGGTGGATCCCCCGCGGTAAGATCACCGACAAATCGTAGCAGCTAGCCATTGGCAATTAGCCATTAGCTTGATTCATCCGGCGCAAACATTCGCGCCATCCCTGGAAGGATCGGAGCTGCAAACTTGAATCGGCCGCCAGCGTTCTTGGCGTCGAGCTGCCAATTGCTAACTGCCAATTGCTAATTCTCAAAGATCATGAGGCTCAATACCTCACAACTGAATAGATTGGTGTGGCTTACTTTCTTGTTATTTTGTTTCCGATTTCAACCACGATACTTCGGCTTTGCTTTTTGCTTCGGTTAGGAAGCGGTAAGCGTCGGCGCACAGTTGTCAGCGTGTTTAATCTTTTCCGCCCAGATTCTGGCGGTCGAGAGAAAACTTGCGCTCGCCTCAGCTCAGTTTTTAGCCGAGGCTGAAAGCTGAGAGCTGGCAACTGTATCTGCACCGAGTAAATTTTATGGTCAAGCCGAACGGGCGATTAGTACTGGTAAGCTACGAGTGTTGCCACTCTTCCACCTCCAGCCTATCAACCAGGTAGTCTTCCTGGGCCCTTCTTATCCCTTACGGGTTGGGAGATCTCATCTTGAGGAGTGCTTCCCGCTTATATGCATTCAGCGGTTATCACTACCGAACTTCGCTACCGAGCGGTGCCATTGGCATGACAGCTCGAACACAAGAGGTTCGTCCATCCCGGTCCTCTCGTACTAAGGACAGGTCCTCTCAAATCTCCTACGCCCACAACAGATAGGGACCGAACTGTCTCGCGACGTTCTGAACCCAGCTCACGTACCGCTTTAATAGGCGAACAGCCTAACCCTTGGAACCTTCTACAGCTCCAGGATGCGATGAGCCGACATCGAGGTGCCAAACCGGAGCGTCGATATGAACTCTTGGCTCCGATCAGCCTGTTATCCCCGGCGTACCTTTTATCCGTTGAGCGATGGCCCTTCCATGCAGAACCACCGGATCACTAAAGCCTACTTTCGTACCTGCTCGACTTGTTGGTCTCGCAGTCAACCACGCTTATACTTTTGCATTCAACGCCTGATTTCCAAACAGGCTGAGCGTAGCTTCGCGCGCCTCCGTTACCGTTTAGGAGGCGACCGCCCCAGTCAAACTACCCGCCTTAGTATGTCCTTGTCCCGGATTACGGGACTAAGTTAGAACCACAGATCTCGCAGGGTGGTATCTCACCGTTGGCTCCTCCAAGCCCGAGAGCCTGGAATCAAAGCCTCCCACCTATCCTGCGCAGCAAGGGCCATAGTTCATACTAAAGGTATAGTAAAGGTGCACGGGGTCTTTCCGTCTAGTTGCGGGCAACCGGCATCTTCACCGGCACTACAAGTTCGCCGTGTCAGTCGGCAAGACAGTCGCACTTTCGTTACGCCATTCGTGCAGGTCGGAACTTACCCGACAAGGAATTTCGCTACCTTAGGACCGTTATAGTTACGGCCGCCGTTCACCGGGGCTTCAGTTCGAAGCTTCACCTTGCGGTTGACCTCTCCCTTTAACCTTCCGGCACCGGGCAGGCGTCAGCCCCTATACGTCGTTTTCGACTTTGCAGAGACCTGTGTTTTTGTTAAACAGTCGCAGTGCGCATTTCGCTGCGGCCCCCTCGAGCTATGAACTCTACCGGGGCACCCCTTCTCCCGAAGTTACGGGGTTATATTGCCGAGTTCCTTACCAACTGTTCTCACGAGCGCCTTTGGATATTCTCCTCGTCTACCTGTGTCGGTTTGAGGTACGGTTCCCTTACTTTCTCCTTAGAGGTTTTTCTTGGCAGCGTGGAATCGGCAGCTTTCCTCCATACGGAGTACTGCTTTGCGCCTCAGTGATAACTTCCTGGTGGATTTTCCTGCCAGAAACACCTTACGCGCATCGACCGTCATAGCCATAGGACGGCCTGCTTATCCTCCTGCGTCACCCCATCGTAATAACGAAAACAAGGGAGGTCCGGAATATTAACCGGATGTCCATCGGCTACGCCTTTCGGCCTCGCCTTAGGGACCGCCTGACCCTGAGCGGATTAACCTTTCTCAGGAAACCTTAGACTTTCGGCGCGGAGGGTTCCCACCTCCGTTATCGCTACTTATGCCGGCAGGGTCTCTTCTCAACCGTCCAGCAGTCCTTTCGGTCTACCTTCAAACTGTTGAGAATGCTCTCCTACCACGCACCACAGTTAAGTGATGCATTCGCTGCTTCGGTAACAAGCTTAAGCCCCGTTAAATTGTCGGCACCGGACCGCTTGACCAGTGAGCTATTACGCTTTCTTTAAAGGATGGCTGCTTCTAAGCCAACCTCCTGGCTGTCTGGGCGTTCCGACTTCCTTTCCCACTTAGCTTGTATTTTGGGACCTTAGCAGGCGATCTGGACTGTTTTCCTCTCGACGACGAAGCTTAGCCCCCGCCGTCTGACTCCCGTATTGGTTGTTCTATGGCATTCGAAGTTTGATTGGATTCAGTAAGCTGGAAAGCCCCCTAGTCCATTCAGTTCTCTACCACCACGACAAATCATACGAGGCTAGCCCTAAAGCTATTTCGGAGAGAACGAGCAATCACGGAATTTGATTAGCCTTTCACCCCTACCCTCAGCTCATCGGAGCTTTTTTCAACAAACACCCGTTCGGCCCTCCGGTGGGTGTTACCCCACTTTCAGCCTGGCCAAGGGTAGATCATCCCGCTTCGCGTCTATTCCTGCCAACTGATTCGCCCTATTAGGACTCGCTTTCGCTGCGGCTCGCTTTCGCTTAACCTTGCTGACAAGAATAACTAGCCGGCTCATTATGCAATAGGCACGCGGTCAGACTTTCGGCTTGCGCCGCATAGTCCTCCCACCGTTTGTAGGCACACGGTTTCAGGTACTATTTCACTCCCCTCGCAGGGGTTCTTTTCGCCTTTCCCTCACGGTACTGGTTCACTATCGGTCAGAAGCTAGTATTTAGCCTTACGGGATGGTCCCCGTAGCTTCCCGCAAAGTTTCTCGTGCTCCGCGGTACTCAGGTATCGACTTCGAGTTCAGTTCCTTTTCACCTACGTGGCTATCACACTCTATGGCCCCTCTTTCCAGAGGGCTTCGGTTAAGGACTGAATTGGTAACTCTACTGTTGTCGACCCTACAACCCCGGTCACACCCGAAGGTGAGACTGGTTTAGGCTGTTGCGATTTCGCTCGCCACTACTATCGCAATCGAGGTTTCTTTCTTTTCCTCCTGGTACTGAGATGGTTCACTTCCCAGGGTTCGCTCGTGCGTGACTATGGATTCATCACGCCGTACGGAGGGTTCACCTCCGTGGGTTTCCCCATTCGGAAATCTCCGGATCAATGCCTGCTTGCGGCTCCCCGAAGCTTATCGCAGCTTGCCACGTCCTTCTTCGCCTGCTTCTGCCAAGGCATCCACCATGCGCCCTTAGTAGCTTGACCACAAAATTTACTCAGCACACTCGAAGAAGCAATTCGCAATTGGCAATTAGCCTTTAGCTCAAAACTTTTCCGAACACGCCGCTTAAATTCTATGGGCCTTTATTGCTGCTCATCGCGCGCTTAACGCCTATTATTCGTTTACGCGCACCAGCAGCTTCTCTCAGGCACTCATAAAAATTTACGTCGCCTTGTATTTACCCAATCTATTCAGTTGTCAAATATCGTCCTCGTGAGAAAGCTGTTAGCAATTAGCCTTTAGCAATTAGCTAAAACCTAAAGTCAGCAACTTTTCACTTACCCCGCTTGTGCGGGTATGGGTCTTGCTTATTCCGGAGTGTGCAAACTCCAGAATTCCTCCAACCCAATGTTCGGCGTCAAAACGACTTTCATTGGACCGTGAACTGATTCACGGTTGTCGCGTTTGACGCCCAACATTAAGCTGGTTTCGTGTATCGCTCCAGGATCAATCCACCAAGCGATATTGCGCACCCCAAACAAAAGAACATCCAAAGAAGCCTACCGTGCCCATTTGTCAGCAAGGTCAGCATAAAACCACTGATCACCGTCACGAGCCACCCGACCCACCTAACCGCTCGCAGCGCGCCGAGGGTAGACATCGACGTTCTCCTCATTCACTAGCCTCGCGGCGGAGCATCGGGATCGATGCCGCGCTCAATCTTCGCGATGCGCTCCTGGTGGCGGATGACCATCGCCGTGATTGCGATTGCTCCGCCTACAATGATCGCGATGATCGGGACCAGCAGTCCACCTAGGCTTGTGATGGCATCGATCAATCTCATCGCTTCCCCTCATGGGCTAAAGCCCAGTTCCTACTTGGGCCTGCTAACGCGGCCCTGAAGGGCCGCTCTTCCACGGTAGCGCCAACATTCCACACGGTAGAGCCGCCATTCCAACCCGGCAATGAATTTCTGGTGGAGCTGACCGGGATCGAACCGGTGGCCTCCTGGTTGCAAACCAGGCGCTCTCCCAGCTGAGCTACAGCCCCAACTGCAAAGTTTCAATGTTTCAAAAGTTTCAGAGTTCAAAGTGAAAACCTTGAAACCTTGAAACTTTGCCACTTTGAAACCTTGATCTTGGTGGGCCTGGATAGACTTGAACTATCGACCTCACCCTTATCAGGGGTGCGCTCTAGCCACCTGAGCTACAGGCCCGTTTGTTTTTCCTAGGATAACCCAGAAGGACCCGGAGCCAAAACATTCTTTGCACTGTCGTCCCGAGTGAAACTTGAGAAACCCATCGCTCGACGAAACTTTGAGGTAGGGATCCTTCGACTGCGCATGAGCGCCCTGCGGACGATCATGCTTCGCTCAGGATGACATAAGAATTTAATTCGAGGACAAGGTTGAACGTGCGTTCCAGCTAAGCTGGAGTTGACCATCGCGGAAATCAGACGTAGCAAGCTACGGCTATACAGCAGGCAATGCCCGCTGAAAAATTCGAGAAAGAGAGGTCCGAACGAGACTCCCTTG
>CAVOJP010000006.1:0-519811 GCA_963696285.1 uncultured Acidobacteriaceae bacterium | reverse complement strand
GAAAAGGCTGGCGTCTGGGTTCAACTCCCTCCACCAAAGCAATTAAATTCAGGTATTTACGCAGCATTGTTAATTCGTCACATCGATTCAATAATTCCCCTATCGATAATCTTCGATGTTCGTAATCCTCAGCAAAAATTAGGTTTAACGATTGGTAATTCAAGGCCACGACGAGCGCATCGCCGCTATCGCGAAGGAGTACTCGAAATCGCTGGAGAATACGCTGGTGATTTCTCCCGACAATCGCTCTCGCATCGAGATCAACGAGCGCATCCATTCCGAATTGCAGCGCGGTGGCACCGTCAGCAATGAGGAGCACCGCATTAGGACGCTAGTGCCGCGCCAAGCCCTCACCGGCGCCGACCGCACCTGGGCCGAGCGCTATGAGGTGGGCGATGTGTTGCGCTATTCGCGGGCATCGAAGGAGACCGGCATCGGGAAAGGCGAGTACGCGCAGGTGAAGAGCATCGACGGTCCCAAAAATCGGCCGACGGTCGAACTGCAGGACGCCACGGAACGCACTTTCGATCCGCGCAGGCAGCAGGGAGTGTCAGACTTTCGGGAGGAGATGCGGAGTTTTTCAGTGGGCGACCGCATTCAGTTCACCGGCCCAGCCAACAACCTCAGAGTTGTGAACCGCGAGTTGGGCACCATCAGAAGCATCGACGGACACGAGCGGCTCCGCTTGAAGATGGACGGTGGTCGCGACGTCGAACTCGATCCGCGTCTGCATCCGCATCTCGATCATGGCTATACCGTGACCAGCCATTCCAGCCAGGGACAGACTGTCGACCGTGTCCTCATTCACGTGGACACCGAGTTGGGCGCGAAGGATCTGCTCAACAGCCGCATGGCATATGTCTCTGTGACACGTGGACGCTACGACGCTCAGATTTATACGAACAACGCAGAGACGCTCGGGCAAGAGCTCAGTCGCGATGTATCCCATTCGCACGCGATTCAGCCAGAGCCAGCGATGCATAAATAGAACTACAAACCACGCACACGAATCAGATCAGTCAGGGTTTCGGTCTAGGTCTGTGATGCTGCATTCCCGAATGACATGCCCCGGATAGCCAGAGCATAGCCGAGGCCCGGCCAGTGTCAAGGCCGCGCTTCGCGCGCCGCGTTCGCGGTCAAAGAGTCTTGACACTGGCCTTTGCGCCTCGGCTTATCATTCAGCTATCCGGGGGATGTCAGATTTCTAGTTCTACGAATCGGACTTCGCCCCGAGAAACCGCTGTTGAACGCAGTTGTCCTATTACACATCGAGGCAGTGCAAGAAACGCTGTCGGAGGCGACTTACTACCTCGCTGCGAGAGCCGCTTTCAGATCATCATGCTCAAATGCCGACGACATGCGGTCGATTTCGCCTTTCGCAAGACCATGCCGTGCGGCTTCGTTGCGCCACTTCGAGACAGACTTGCCGACCTGTTTTGCTATGTCGCGCGCTTTGCCGTCGTCCAGATCAAAATATCCTGCCACCTCCATTGCCAGTGCGAGTGAAGCTGCGTTGTCATCCTCATTGATTGCCGTGCTGAGGATGCGCGGCTTGATGTCGGTCGGCACCGGGTTGAGGTCGTAAGCGGGCGACAGGCGCCAGCCCACCTGGCCTTCGTACAGAAAGCCGTGATTGCGCAGGTGGTCGTCGGTGTTGGAGATCAGTATGTTGAAAACCAGCCGCCGCCATAGGGCTTCCATGTCGGCTCGCGGCGCGGCGCCATGCTGGCGCAGCGCGTCGACAATTTCCAGATAGCTTCGGGTTTCTCTATCTTTCGATCCGAGCATGCTCATCGCGGAGAGGAACGGGATAAGCCGTTCGCCTTCGCGGTCGAAGCGTCGCAGGAGGAGGACAGACTTGCCAGCGATGTTTTCGACACGGGATTGGGGGACGGGAATGCCTGCTTTCTGCGCAAGGGACAGTGCGACTGCTTCCCAAACGACAGTATTGATTTCATCGTCCTTGCGAGGGAATTTCGCGATGGCGAGATGGCCGTCCTTTTCCCTGACTGGAAGCCTTGGGCCTCGCGCCACCAAGAGAAGAGCCGGGCGCGAACAGCATGCGCAGTTCCTCCTCGGTGTCTTTCTCTTCCATCACATGTTCGGCCGCGGAGAGCAGTTTCGGGAGCTCGATCAGCGGGGGGATTCGCTTGAGGCCCTCTTCCCGCAGGAAGGGTCCACCTTCTTTTTCCGCAAAGCGCAGTGCGCCCTGACGGGCCTCGTCGTCCACCAGCAGCAGGAAGTCGATTTCCTGGAGCGTGCGCGGCGCCTCGCCCTCGCGCTCCGCGCGCCTGCGTTCCATGCGGCGCATGAGCGCCCGCCCCCAACGGTCGGGCGCGGAGTCGCCGATGGCGCCGAACATAGGCGTGTCTGCCGGCGTGTGAAACGGGCCAGGGCCGACCTGCAGGGCTGGCTCCAGAGAGAATCGCGCAGGATTTTCGAGCCAGGTCTTGTCATATTCGAAGGTGGCGCTTTCCTTGTTCTTGCGCGCACGAGCCCACAGACGCCCCACCAGGTGCGGGACGCCGTCGAGATCCACGTACACGAGAGCCTCTCTGTCCATCACTTGTCCTTCGTACGTTTCGGCCCGCGCGCCACGCGAATGCGTTGTGGCAGGTTTTCTTCTTCGAGCTGCAGACCCACGGGATCGTTCTTCGATGCGGCGAGATCGCCCAGCCGGTCCGCCATGCCTAACACAAAAAGGACCGTGGCGTATATCCCGATCGCGACGCCGGGATCGCCCTTTTCAATCTTGACGAGGGTCGTGCGGCTGATCGAGGCGCGCTGCGCTGCGATGGCCGCCGGGATGCGCCGTCGCCGCCGGGCGTCACGGATGTCCCGGCCGAGCTTGCGCAGGGCATGCCTTACCGGGAGTGGTATCACGACGGATGATCGGCTAGTCCTCATAGTTAATGTCCACGATAATGGTCACTAAAGTATTTAATGTACATTATTATGAACACTATGTCAAACTGCCGATTCATTCTTAGATGGCACCTCAGAACGGATCGCACCCCGGCGGAGTCTCGATGCCACGATCAGTTTGGCCGGGCACATTGTTCCCTTCCGTCACTCCGAATCTACCGGCACAGCATGAACGATGAAACGTCGCGGAGCCGCGCCAATGAAGTAAAACGGGTAGCAAGTGACGAGCGTCAGGGCCGGCTTGCTGCTTGACCGCAGGACGTTCACATTTTCCGGATCCACGATCTCCAGTCGTTCAACGACATAGGTCTCAATTCGGCCGGGTTCTTCCAAGTCGATGCGATCTCCGACCCTTATATTCTTCAATCCCCGAAAAAAGCCATCGCGGTGGCCGGCGAGACCGACGTTTCCATTCTCGCCGAAGAGGGCCGTGCCCGCGATGTGACCGACACCACGGTTCAGGGTCAGGTCGTCGGTACCTTCCAGCACCGGGGCCTCCACGTGAACTCTGTCGATACGGATTACTGCGAGCGGCGACGAAACATGTTTGCTTAAGCTTTCGGCATACTGGTGAATGCGTTGTTCCGACCACAATACGAAATCGGGAGGAGTTGTCGGCGTATGCACAACGCGTTTTTCTTCGGCGCGCTGGTTGAGCCTCGTCGAGTTTTGATCCTCAAAATGACGCATTCCCGCGCGGGACAGGATTAGTTCATGGAGTTTTGCTGCCGCATAGAATGCCAGCAACGCGAACCCCACAACCAACAACCGACGCTGAAGATGTGTTCTGAGTTTCACTAGCTTCTCGCTCCGATTCCCGCAACACTCCGGGGAAATCGTGTCATCCACGTACTTAGCCGGTGGGTTCTGATTGGTCCCGGCGCTTCATCGCTCTTCTTTCCTGCGCAATCCACTGGCGTATATAAGCCGGACATTTACACTGTTCAATGCGATTCACTTCGAAATGAGCAAGGAATCTTATTGCCTCCTGAGCGATCACCGTCACCTCGCTTAAATCGAGGACGACGTTCTCGTCCATCCCTTCCTCCGCCAGCGCCTTTTGGATCTCGACTAAGTGTGTTGCTTCCAAGTGCCCGCTCATGCGAAAGGTCACCCAGGCGCGATCGACAACTCTTGTCAGCTTCCACATAGGAACACACTTCCCTTGAAATCAGCTTTGCGCTATTTGCTGGCTGCAATATTTGCACGCAACCCGCCAAAGATCCGCAGACGGCTAACTGTCAGATTTCTCGAGTCAATTTGCGGGGAGCGTGGCGGTTTGTTGTTTCCGCGGGCGCCGTGATTGTCTCGAAATCCCGTGAACTCCCGATGGCTTCGTGAATGGGGAGGCTCATTAATGTTCGTGTTTTGAGCGGGTTTGGATTTGGCACTTGTTTTGCATTGTTAGCGTGCAGGCGCCAGTTCAAGAAGCGCAGCAGTTTAAGTTTCGAAAGACAGCGTCTGATTTCGTCGCGTTGTCGCGGCGAGGCAGGACACAGGATCACGTCCTTGTCCACAGGTTCGAAAAGTTAATTCAAGACTTAATGGAGAGAAAAAATGAAATCGCACAAATTGCAAATGATTGTGTTGTGCCTGATCGCGATCGCTGCCCTGTTCGGATCAAGCAACGCCAATGCCGACACGTGGAATAAAGCAACCAAAATTTCCTTCCCCGAGCCAGTAGAGGTGTCGGGCATAGTTCTGCAATCCGGCACGTACTGGTTCCAATTGATGGACAGCCCGGCTAATCGGCACATCGTCCAGATATGGAATGCAGATCGTTCCCGCTTGATCACGACGACTCTGGCGCTGCCGAACTACCGGCTGCGGCCAACCGGAGACACGGTAATCAAGTTCGCTGAAAGACCGTCCGGCACTCCGGAAGCGGTGAAGGCGTGGTTCTATCCCGGCGACAATTTCGGTCAGGAGTTCGTCTACCCGAAAACACGGGCGACTGAGATCGCGCAGAATGTGAACGAACCTGTTCTTTCTGTGCGGGACGAAGCGTCGGCTCCTGTATTGGAACAGGCTCCGGTGAAGGCGGTCGAACCGAGCGGTGAGGAAGTGGAGATTGCTGAGGTGGTCGACATGGTTGCCGTTCCCCAGGCTCTGCCGTCGACGGGCAGCCCTCTTCCGTTGCTGGGACTGCTCGGCCTGCTGGCGGTAGGTGCCGGTCTCGGGCTGCGCTTCATCCCAACCCGCGATGCGGCCTAGCCGCTAGCCAGCGTATCGGAGCGCCCGCGACCCAGGAGGTGGGGTTGCGGGTGTTTCGACGCTGTTACGGTTTACTCGCGATCCGCACCACCTCGCGAATTTAGGAGACTAACGATGCGCTACGCCTACATGTTGTTGGCTTCTCTCTTCGTCTGTGTGAATTTAAGCGCGCAATCGAAGCCCTCTTCAACGAAGATCGGGGACTCGGCCGTGTGGCAGTTGCCCGCGGAGTTCTTGACCACGGCGCACGCAGCTTGCGAGCGGCCGTCGGGTTCCGACTATGCCAACTGCATGATTGGTCAGATGGCGAAAGCGGGCGCTCCAGGAGACGCAGTGCAGTTCACGCGCGAACTTTACAAGCAAAGTCACGGCGAGTTTGGCGTCATGACCGGATTTCAGAATGAGGGGCCGGTTGCCTTCGCTTGGATCACATATCCCTTGCGAGCCAACACGAACTACGGTCTTCTGCTGCTGAACGGGCAGCCGCCCATCGTCAACGTTGAGGATCTTAAGTTGCTTGACGTCAAAACCATGAAGCGGAGTTCCCAGTTCCGAGACGTTAAGCGGCAGTTTCCCAACGTCGATATTTGGCCGGGAGATCGGGATGGAAGAATATGGCCCAATTCGCAAGCAGGGCCGGATGGTGGAGTGCAGTTCACGGTGGCCTACCCGCTCATTAACGGATGCCATGCCTGCGCCCGCGCCGGAGCTGCCATTTTCAACTGGAATTTCGACATGAGAGGAAAGTTTCTTGGAACCTCGTTCCAGGGAATGATCGACCCGCCGCTGCAGTAGCGGTCAGAGTTTTGCTCGCCCACGGTACCAGGACTTGAGGGACAGAGCGCGGCAGCGTTGCGCCATAACGGCGTGTGAGAAAACTTATTATGCTATTCATCCATATCGTAATGCCGTCATTGCCGAGGAACATCGACTGGGCGAGCCCACTGCTTTGGGTTATTGCACACACGCAGCTATTCTTCCCGCTCTTGTTGGGCGGCCTGATGTTCATCGTGGAATTCGGTTTCCGGCTCCGCCGAGCGTCGCCGGGCATCAACGGCGAACGCCAGTCGCTAGTCGAATCTGCACGAGCTGAACTGACTGTCCTGCTGGGTCTGCTGCTCGGATTCAGTCTACCCATGGCCTTGCCGCACTATGAGCACCGGAATCAACTGGTGGTCGACGAGGCAAATGCGCTAATAACCGTCCAAGAGCGCGCTCAGCTACTACCGGAGCCGTTTCGAGACGAAATCTTGTCATCGTTCGCGAATTACGTCGCTGCCCGCTTCGAATTCGGGAAGGCCGGACCGAATGAGCCTGCGGTACAGGAGAGCATCCATCATGCCAAGCAGCTCCAGCGCGAGATGTGGCAGGACACGAGTCTGTTGGTTCAACAGAATCCCAACGTTGTCACTCCAATATTTGTACAAGCCCTGGGTGAATTGCCGGATCTGATTGAACAAAGGCAGGCAGCGGAAGAAAAGCGCATCCCGACAGTGATTTGGTTGGTCGTGATCTTGATATCCGCGCTGACCTGTTTTGTCGTGGGATACAGCATGCGACAGAGGTTCTTTTTGGCGATGGTGGTCGTACCGCTGACCGTCGCAATCGTGCTCTCACTGGTTTCCGAATTGGATGACCCACGTACCGGTCTCGTTCACGACAGCCAACAAAGCATTCAGAGACTCTATGTCGAGATGGGGTCAGCACCCATGCGCCCATCCTCGACCGATGACCCGCGGCTAGCCCTGCGCACGAGTGGTAGATAGCGCCTAACATCACGAACTCTCGGGAATTTCCAGCAGACCGTGACCGTCGACTTGGATAAGGCCACCGCCCTCAACATTCGCTGATTGGCACGAAGGTTGCAACGTCGAATACGAGCAGTCTTGCACTAGATTTAGCAATCGAGAGGAGAAACCACAATGACTGAATCCGGCACCAAGTTCAGCGTCGAACGGCTGCCTCGAAGTCGAAGAATCCACGTTTATAAGGACGATTTTGCTTTAGGCGCCCTCACCTACATTAAACCCAACGAGAAGAGAGTAGAGTACTTTAACGAGACGTCTGCCGCCACGCTGTGCTTCATTCGTGGGACTGGCAAAATTTCGATCAACGGCACCCTGGTCGAATACAGCAGCAAGTGGTTTGAAATTCAGCGCTTTGTCGAGTATCAGATTCTCCCGGAGAGCGATACGGTGATGCTCACCGTCCTGAAGCCGACCGACGATGCAGATAGAGATTCAACCTGGAGGAAAGATTCATGATTCGCGCTTTGTGCCTTACTCTTGTGTTATCGCTCGCAGGTTCGGGAATCGCGCAAAGCCCGCCTGCAGCTCCCGCGCAACACTCTTCGCATGCTCCCAGTCATGCTGCACCGTCCGCAGCTGAAGTCTGGGATAGTCTTATGGCCGGCAATCGCCGATTTGTCGCTGGCAAGCCGCTGGCGCGCGACTTGGTTTCCCTGCGCCATAAGCTGGTTTCCGGTCAGTCTCCGAAAGCGATCATCCTCTCGTGTTCCGACAGCCGAGTTGGTCCAGAGCTGATTTTCGATCAGGGCCTAGGAGATCTTTTTGTTGTGCGGACAGCGGGCAACGTTGCCGACGCGGTGGCACTCGGAAGCATCGAGTACGCGGTGGATCACTTACACAGCACTGTGTTGGTCGTGCTTGGACACCAGAAATGCGGCGCGGTGAACGCGGCCTGTTCCGGTGAGAAAATGCCGAGCCCGAACTTGGCAGCCATTGTGGAGAGGATCAACCCTGCCGTGGCTCAAGCGAAAAGTTATGCCAAGGCTGATGATCTTGTCGAGTCGGCGATCAAGGAAAACGTTCATCAGAGCGCAAGCGACTTGTTAGCCAACAGCGAGATCATTCGCGATGCAGTCAAGTCAGGCAAGCTCACTGTGATCGAAGCAGAATACGAACTCGATGCCGGTCGAGTGGTTCGTCTGAATGCGCCTGCGAGCGCGCAAAACTAGCGACCAGTCGTCACTCCTCAACCGAATTTCACCTGCCATACCTGCACGTCGCGATCGCGATGATGCAGGTGTGTCTTTCTTGGGACGACTCTCTCTCACTGCTGTGCGGCCTCACGAAACCTCGGAAATTCCCGAGTGTTTCGAGAGCGTGAACTTCTTGTAATCGTCATGTTTTCAATCGGTTGTCATTTGGCATCGAGGATGCATGATCAGTGGCGAGATCCAGGCGAGACTTGGTGACCAAATAAAGGAAAAAAATATGCAATCACGAATTACGACCAAAATTCGCTCGGTAATTGCCATGGTGGCGATTGCGGCCGCCCTTCCTCTGCATGCAGAGGAACTCACGAAGTCTACGGTGCCAGTGACCATAACGGTTACGGCAAACGTGGTGAACAACAAACGCATGCCCGAAATCAGTCAACAGGATGTCGTCGTCACCCAAGGCAAGGAACGCCTGAAGGTGCGTGGCTGGGTTCCGGCTCAGGGACAGTATGCCGGACTCGAGCTGTTCATCGTGATCGACGAAGCTTCGGACCCGAGCCTGGGCATGCATCTCGATGACCTAAAGACGTTCATCAACGCGCAGCCATCCACGACGTTAGTCGGCGTTGGATATATGCGGAATGCGACCGTTCAGATCGTGCAGGATCTAACAACGGACCACGCCGCAGCTGCCAAGGCCTTGCGGTTGCCCCTGGGTTCCGGAGGCGCATACGCGAGTCCGTACCTGTCTGTTATCGACCTGATGAAACGCTGGCCCTCGACCGACCGCCGGCGCGAAATCCTGATGGTGACGGATGGAATCGACCGTGCTCGGCGCACGTTGCCCTGGCGCGGACTCCGGATCAATCCTGACGTAGATTCGGCGAGTGATGTTGCCATGCGCACCGGCACTATTATTCACACGATCTATGCGCCGGGAGTAGGCCGTTACCGTCGCAACTATTGGGAAGCCACGAGTGGACAGATGGGCATTGCCAAGCTGTCCGACGTGAGTGGTGGCGAGTCTTTCTTCCTGGGTCTGGAGACGCCTGTGAGTTTCACACCGTATCTCGATCAGCTGCAGAAGATACTCGACAACCAGTACCTGTTGACCGTTTCCGCGCAGCCCGGAAAGAAGACACAACTTCACAACGTAACGATCGACACTGAAGTTGCCGGAGTTGAACTGGCTTCGGCCGACGCGGTTTGGGTGCCCACTGCCAAGTAAAACGAGCGGGCGAGGGGCTCGACTCAATCGAGCCCCAGGGCCGCTTAATGTGCTTCACCATGAGTCGTTGAATCGTCGATGGCTGGGTGATTCACGTTTTGTGAATCGACCAACCAATTCAAGCAAAGAGGTTCGTAATGAAATTGTTCAAGTCAATTGATCCATGGGCTAGCGTTGTCATCGTGCTGACCGTTGGATTGTTCAGTTGCTCGTTAGCCGTTAAGGGAATTACCCACGAGCTCTTTCTGGAGGCGGGTGTGTTTCTCGTCTCAGTGAAACTGATTCTGATGGCGGACAAGAATGCGGCAACTGAGAAGCGCCTGGAGCTGCATTTGCGCCAGATCAAGGAATTGCTGGCCGGCAAAGGTTCGCTGGCTGTGATCAGAGAAGATAAATCGGCGGCCGATCCTGCTGAGAGTATCCGTCAAGTTGTTTAAAAATTAAGAGAGGAAAACTATGAAAAAGATATTGGGTGTAATTATGCTGCTTACCATCATTGCATTACCTGTTTTCGGCCAGGAAAAGGAACAGAGCCGCGTGGCAAACGCGGGACAGGTAATGAAGGAAGTTCTAAACATTCCAGACGATATCCCGCAGAGCGTCATCGACAAGGCGGACTGTGTCGTCGTTCTGCCTTCCGTTCTGAAGTTCGCCTTCGGATTCGGCGGAAGTTATGGACGAGGTGCCATGACTTGCCGCACCGGGGCGGACTTCAAAGGCCCATGGGGCGCTCCGACCATGATGGCGCTCGAAGGCGGAAGCTTCGGACTCCAGCTCGGCGGACAGGCGACCGACTTCGTGCTCCTGCTGATGACTCCACGGTCGGCTCACGCCATTCTGGACAGCAAAGTGAAACTGGGCGGGGATATCTCCGCCGCAGCAGGTCCAGTCGGACGCAATCTGTCGGCTGAGACCGACGTGACGCTGCGCGCCGAGATTCTTTCGTATTCACGGTCTCGCGGACTCTTCGCTGGAATCTCTCTGTCGGGCTCGACCCTGCGCCCAGACAATGGAGCCAACAAGAAGTTATATGGCAGGAAGGTCAGCGCGCACGACATCGTATTCAACAACGAAGTCGTTGCTCCAGCGTCGGCGAAGTTGCTGCTGGCTGAACTGAACAAAAAAACGCCAACGAATCAGTCGAGTGATGAAGGGAGCATGTGACTTATGCGAGGGAAGCCGCTTTCCATCCTGATCTCACTGCTGATCCTGTGCGTGGCGCTGCAAGGCGCCGGTCCACTGCTCTCGGCGCAGGCCACATCCCCTGCGCCGGAGGAACTCGATCAGTTGCTTGCTCCGGTCGCTCTTTATCCGGATGCGCTGCTGTCGCAGATCACTACGGCGTCAACGAACCCGCAGGAGATCCTAGATGTAAACGCCTGGTTGCAGGCGAATCCCGGCCTGACCGGCGCGGCGCTCACCGACGCGGCAGAAAAGCAAGGATTCGATCCTGCATTCATCGCGTTGGTGAACTTTCCTCAAGTGCTCGACATGATGGCTCAGCACATCGACGATTATGCGGCAGTCGGGCAAGCATTCTCCGCTGACCAGGAATCGGTCACCGCGTCGATTCAACGCCTGCGGTCTCAGGCCTACAACTCCGGCGCGTTGCGCACCACTGAGCAACAGAAAGTGGAAGTGCAGCAATCGACGGGGCAGACGATCTATGTGATCCAGCCCGCAAATCCGACAGTCGTCTACGTCCCGCAATACGATCCCACGATCGTCTATGTTCGCCCCGCTCCTGGAGCCGTGGTTGCGACGCCGGTGATCGGCTTCTACGCTGGAATCGGGATTGGGGCGCTGATCGTCGACAATCGTCCGTGGGGATGGGGTGGCTGGGGATGGAATTGGGGAGCGAGGCGGGCCTACTACAATCACGGCTATTGGAACGGCTGGGGAAACCCTTATCGTCCGCCGTATTACTCCTATCGTCCACGACCGATTGTGTGGGCCAATCGTCCCGGCTACCGCGGCAACTGGGGCTATCGCCCACCTCATTACCGGGCACCGAACTATCCAGCGCCGAGACCTGGACGCCCGGCGAATCCTCCCGGCGGCCACCATCCAACGCCCGGCAAACCAACACATAGGAAGCCCAACACTCCCGGAAAGCCCGGTAGTCCAATTCCCGGAAAGCCGACGCCTCGTCCAGGAAAGCCGAGCAAGCCAGGGACACCGAACCAGCCGAACCAGCCGAGGCCAGGCCAACCGACGACACCAGGCGGAAACAAGCCAACGCGCCCGGATCAACCCTCGGTTCAACCTGGCAGACCGCAGCAGCCTGGTTCGAACAAGCCTGGTTCGAACAGGCCTGGTCCGAACCAACCTAGTCCGAATCAGCCCGGTTCGAACCCAACCAAGCCGGGCCAGTCAACCGGCGGAAGCAGACCGGCGCGGCCGAATCAGCCGTCCGGGCGACCGGGCAAACCCCATCAGCCCGGTTCGAGTCAACCTGGTTCGAAACAGCCTGATTCGAAACAGCCTCGTTCGAATCAGCCCAAGCCAGCACAGCCGGTCGGGCCTGGCGGAAAACAGCAGGCGCGCCCGACTCAACCGTCAGGACGGCGGGACAAACCTGACACACCCGACCAACCCAAGTCGGACCAACCGAAGCCGAACGGCCGGTCAGCGCAGGGGCAAGGCAGTACAGCACAGCGCGGGCGGTTTGGCCGCCAGCAAGTCTGACTCCCCGACTCTCGTTCGCAACAAAATCGGGTGCGGCCCTTGGTCCGCACCCGATTCCATTTCACGCGTCCCTCACCCTCGCCACGCTGTGCGCTTGATCTTCCGCCGAGCAGCTCTTCCGATATCTGGCGACTGTTGTCATAGCCGAAAGTGATACCTCAAATATCTCCCACAGCATTACGGAAGAAACTCCTTATCGTCAGATGCCCCATCCCTGCAAGAAACCGCATAGTGTGTGCAGCGAACACGAAGATTCCTGACTACGGCGACCATCCCGACAGCGACAGGATGAAGCGAATAGTCGCAAATCGAATTGTAGTTAGAGGAGAAATGTTATGAAGAGAACCAACACCGCGCTGAAGCTGGCTCTAGCCCTTCTGGCGCTCGCCTTCGCCACGACGGCATTCGCCGACCAAGCACCTGACAACGTGCAGGGTAATTGGACGATTTACGCTACGAACGCTGGGAACGGACTGACCGAGGTTAAGCATGTACAAATCGCTCAATACGGCAACCGCATCACCGGATATTTCGAAGGTCCTAACCAGTCGGGTCCGATTCAAGGGGAAGTCAATGGGCACCACATTCGCTTCGACACGGTGACTCGAACTGTTCTTCATTTCAGGGGAGAAATCTTCGGCGATTCCATGTCTGGAATGTGTGGCGTTCGCGGCAGGCACGCACCCTGGCAAGCAACGCGTCCGGCCACCGTGGTGGCGGCCCCGGTTCCGCCCAGCACGGGCGCGGTCTATTCGTCACAACCGGTTCTGACTCCTCCGGAAGCGCAGATTCAATATCAGGCGCCTGCCTATCAGGCCCCGGCGTATCAGTCTCAACCGTCGTACGAATCGCAGCCGGCTTATCAGCCTCAGACGACGTATCAATCTCCTGCGCAGCCGCCCGCACCTCAGCCGGAAGCGCAACAGCCGACGAATTACACGGCGGCGGGCAATGCGACGCAAGCTCCAGCGCCTGCGCCGCTGTCGTCGGATCAACTTAACGCTCTGGTGGCTCCCATCGCGCTGTATCCAGATGCGCTGGTGGCGCAGGTGCTGGCGGCGGCGGCGAATCCGGACCAGGTCACCTACGCAGACGACTGGCTCGCGCAGAACAAAACCCTGACCGGGCAGGCCCTGGCGCAGGCAGTCGACCAGCAGTCTTGGGATCCCAGCGTCAAGGCTCTAACCCAGTTTCCTTCTGTGCTCGACAATCTGGCCCATAATCTCTCGTGGACATCAAGCCTTGGACAGGCCTTCGCCAATCAGCAGTCCGATGTAATGGCGGCTGTGCAGGCGATGCGCGCCAAAGCGCAAGCCGCGGGAACGCTGCAGTCCAATTCGCAGATCACCGTCACCCAGTCTGCACCGAGTACGATCGTGATTCAGCCGGTGAATCCGCAGGTAGTTTACGTTCCGCAATACAACCCCACGGTGGTTTACGGCGCACCCATCGTTGTGCCTTACTACGTCGCGCCACCGCTGCCGGTCGCATCGGTGGGAATTTACTTCGGAGCTCCGATCACGATTGGCGCCTGGTTCGGTGGCGGCGGTTGGGGCGGAGGCTTTGGCTGGGGATGGCATGCCTGGGGCTTGCACTGGGGCTGCTGCGGCGGTGGCGGTTCGACGACCATCATCTACAACCACAACACCTACATCAATAACCACACCTGGAATAACAACCACTACAACGGCTATCACCCCTGGGCAAACAATTCTGGCTATCATCCCGGCACCGACACTCATTACGGACCCAACGGCGGCTATCACCCGAATGGCTATTACGGTCCTAACGGTCACTTTCATCACGATGTTCCTGGCACTAATCCGAGCAGCCAACCAAACGGCGGAAACAACGGAAATCACGGGCTAATTGGCGGCAATGGCGGCGTTCAGCATCCGAACGGAACAGTGCCTCACGCTGACGGCAGCTCCTGGGGAGACCGTGGTCCTAATGGCGGGCAGAACGGCGATCACGGAATGATCGGTGGCAATGGCGGTGTCCAGCGTACCGCCGGGGACGATCGCGGCCGTAACGATTCGCGCATGAGTGGAGATGGCCGGGCAAACCGGGTGGAAAGCAATCGCGGCCGTGGAAGCATGGGAGGACGACGATCCCAGCCACGTATGGCAAGAATGCACGCACCGGCGGAGCACCGCTCAAGCGGAGGCGGACGCCGTCGGTAATAGCCGAATAATCGGTCATTCAATATCAGTCATTCATAAAAGAAAAAGACAAATTGGAACTTCACAAGGAGATTAGAAATGAAATCGAATGCGAAGAAAACGACGAAGAAGTGGAAGCGGGTTGTAATCGGAGTGCTGGCGTTCGCCGCCTTTGCTCTAGTGGTTGTACAACTCAAGACAAGAAACTCCGTGTCAGCCAAAGACACACAGATAACATTTCTGTCATCGGCCGAGGCTGGCGCCGCGCTGGCCAAGGCGGCGAAGAGCGGCGACGAGACTGCTGTTGCGCAAATCCTCGGCGTTGATACCAAGGTCCTGATGAGCGTCGGTGACAAGGAAGATAAAGCCGCGTTTGAAACCTTCGCGTCCAAGTACGAGAAGATGAATCGTTGGGTCGACATGACCGACGGCAGTCGCGTGCTCTACATCGGGGCAGACAACTTTGCTTTCCCAGTACCCGTGGCGAAGAACTCCTCGGGCATGTGGTACTTCGATGGAGTTGCCGGAGCCGAGGAAATTAGGGCGCGCGAGATCGGGCGCAACGAGCTGCTGGCGATCGATGCTTGCACTGCGCTCGCCGACGCACAAGCGATCTATTTCGCCGACAGCAGCGCTGCGGGTTTTGCGCAGCGCATCGTCAGCACTTCGGGCAAGCAGGACGGACTCTATTGGCCCGCGTCAGACAACCAGGACGCCAGTCCGTTGGCGAGCCTCAGCGAATTCCCCAAGGCTTCGCTCAGGTCGCTTTCTCCGGATCAGCCTCTGGTCATCGACGGCTACATGCTGCGCATCCTGACTGCTCAGGGCGATGACGCCCCCGGCGGCGCTCAGAGCTACATCGTGAATGGCAAGATGACTGGCGGCTTTGCCATCCTGGCAACTCCCGTGAAGTACGCAGAGACCGGCATCACGACGTTCATGACCGGCGTCGATGGCGTGGTGTATGAGCGTGACTTGGGTCCTGACACGGCCAAGATTGCGGCCTCAATTCAGGAATTCAATCCGACCGATGACTGGTCGGAGGTCGAGTAATGGGTAAGAAGCTTGAGTTCCAGACTGGAATGGAGATTCCTATGAAAGTCAAACGGTTGAACTCGGGCTTCTTCGCCCGCCACCGGATTAAGATTGTGATGTGGGCGCTGGTTGCCGAAATACTGGCCTCGCCGCTTGCCGATTCCCATCCTCGTGTTGGCGCCCTGCTTGGGTTCGCGGTGCTGTTGATGGTGCTCGCCGGCGTCGGTGACTTCGCAAACCGATTGGTCGTGCGACGAGTGGTGCTTCCGGTGGCCGGGATCTGGATGATCACGAGAATCATTGAGGCCTTCGGAAACCCCCATGAGCCTTATGCCAACTTGTCTCCAGTAGTGGGCCTGGCGTTCTCCTGTTCGATTCTTTGGGCTATATTCGATCATTTCCATTCCGACTTCCACAATCCGCGGAGTGCTATCGCCGAAGCATTCATTAGCTACCTGGTCATCGCATCAGCATATTCGCAGCTCTATTGGATACTGAATCATTTCGTAGACCACGCGTTCAATCAGACGATTCCGTCCACGCAGATAGGAACATTTCTCTACTTCAGCATGGTTACGTTGACCAGCGTGGGTTATGGCGGGATAGTGCCGCTGAACCCCTTCGTGCGGGTCGTCGCCGCGCTCGAGAGTATGTCCGGCATCTTCTTCGTCGCGGTTGTGGTGGCGCGTTTGGTATCGAGCTACCGGCCAAAGGCTATACGGCGTCGTCGTTTGCCGGCTGAGGGAGCTCACGCTTCTGTGCAGGAATGTGCATGCGAATACGAACGTGCCGAAGCGGATGCAGTGCTTTCTTCCTACTAAGGGCAATTGTTTACTCGAGTCGTCCACGATACTTCAGTGTATTTTGACGAACGGAAGCGCAAGAAAGCGGGCGCTGGTATTCCTGTTCGCGCTTCGAAATCTCAGCCCGCGACACAGAGAATACCTTGCGGACTATCGCATCGAATTCTGTAAACTCGTTCTCTTCGGTCACTTGTTTCTCAATTTTAATCTTGCCGATGGCCGATTGGAATAGTGCAAAACCCGACATAGTCTCGCGTTCCGTCAGAAGATTTCCTAAGCGCAATCGTTCCAGATCCTTCCTCGCCGAAGTGAATGCCCTCCACCATTTCTCTTATCGTCTACGAATCGGCAAGCTTTCAATCCGGATAGGATCCTCATCCTCGCCCTTTGTTGCGGGCGGGTCAGGCAACTGATTGCCCTGCCAAGCGCGCCGGTCCGGGCAGGTAGCGGACGGAGAAATGAACGCTAAGGCACACATACCGAAAGAATCCGGTCGGGCCTCCCGGCCGTCGATCACGATCATCCGATCAGACGAATTGTAATGAGCCGTTGCGTCTGATCTGAGCGCTCGGTTCAGAAATTACACGGGCTCGTGATTCACGCAAGGATTGCAAGGTCAAGATTTGAGTGTATAGAGTCGAGCGTTCGGAGGGTCCCAGTATTCTGTCGAAATTCACTGTGATAGTCTCGGGCCCGTGGCCGCTGATAGCACGACCCGTGGTACGAGCCACAGAGACTAGTTCGTGTAGAAGCGGTGCTTGTCGATCTTGAGAGTGCGGATCTTTGAATCCAGGGTTGAGGGTGGGATGCCGAGCTTGGCAGCCGCACCCGCAGGACCGGAAACCCGGCCTTTGCATTCCGCGAGTGCCGCCTCGATGAGCTCTTTTTCCTGCGAGGTCATCTCCTGCGCCAAAGGCCGGCTGGAGCGTTGAGCGGTCGACAGCCAGCTGTCATCGACCGAGAAGTTCTCAGAGTCGCACAGAATTACGGAACGCTCGATAACGTTCTGCAATTCACGAATGTTACCTGGCCAGGGATAGGATTGCAGGCGGTCCAGGCTCTTTTTTTCGATCTTCCGGATACGCTTTCCGCTCTTGTGCGCGTAACGATCGATAAAGTATTCGACCAGCAGGCGGATGTCTTCCTTGCGATCGCGCAACGCAGGAACCTCCAGGGGAAACACATTAATGCGATAGTACAAGTCGGCGCGAAACGTACCGGCTTCAAGGCCGGCGGGCAGGTCCCGATGAGTGGCCACAATCACTCGCACGTTGGCGCGAATTGTCTGATTGCTGCCGACGCGCTGAAACTCCCTCTCCTGCAGAACGCGCAGGAGGGCGACCTGGGTCTCAGCGGGAAGCTCTCCGATTTCATCGAGGAACAGCGTGCCTCCTTCGGCCAGTTCGAAGCGGCCGATGCGGCGTTGCAAGGCACCCGTGAAAGCGCCCTTTTCGTGCCCAAACAGTTCGGACGTGATCAGGTCGCGGGGGATCGCGGCGCAGTTGACGCTCACAAACGGGCGGTTTGCGCGATTAGAGTGCTTGTGAATAGCGCGGGCAATCAACTCTTTCCCGGTACCAGTTTCACCCGTGATCAGAACTGTGGAATCCGTGCGCGCAACCTTCGTAACGCGCGCCAATACTGCCTGCAAACGGGGCGAGGTGCCGACGATCTCTTCGAACATCGCCATTGCGTCGATTTCTTCCCGCAGCGCCAGATTCTCTTGCTGCGCCTGCTCCTTCGAGTTTTTGAGATCCTCAATGTCGATCCGCGTCCCGCACCAGCGGACAATCTGGCCGTTTTCATCGTGCAGGGGAAGCAACTGGTGCAGAAACCAGCGGTATTGTCCATTTTTGCTTCGGACGCGAGATTCGGCTTCAACGGAGATTCCATGTGTCATGGCATCGTCATAAGCACTCAAGAGTTCGTCGACATCTTCAAGATGGATAATCGAGCGGAGACGCTCTGTAGTGTCGACGGCGTCGATCGGTCCAAGATATTCTCGCGCCGCACGATTGATAAACGATAAAGTTCCATCCGGTTCGAGGATGAACATGTGCTGCGGCACGGCATCCATGACCTGCTTGATGTGCCGGGCGCTCAGATCCGCGGCCGAGTCGGCCTCCATGAGGCGCGTGAAAACCTGGGCGCCCAGAATTGTGCCGGGTGCCTGGTCGGAGTGGGCCCTGCCGAATTCCTGCGTTTCCGCTGCCATCACCGAAGCTGCTTCATAGTCCGAAACTAAGTAGCTCATTGCGACTCTCCATGACAACATCAATTTCGCTTTTGATGAACCTACTATGCAGCCTGTCCGGTGTGGAACGCATCTTGCGATAAGCAGTTTTTTCGCTATTGCCGCAGGGGCGGCATCGGATACTACTTTCGGATATTCGAGTCTGCTGGTTAGAAGATGCGAGGCCCAGTTTTACACAGCTACGACGCAGATGGGAGTCGCCCAAAAGTGAGGAAAAGCTCAAGACCTTGCTACAGGAGGAATGACGATCTTACGACGGCCAAAGAAGTAGTCGTCCAGCGAGATCGCGCCAGGCCCCAGTAGCGCAATCGCGAGCACCACGACGATTGTGTCGAGGCTCGATAGGTTCAGGAAGTGAGACGCCCAGGCAGGATGAAAGAGGTAACCCGCGGCGCCGGCTAGCAAGGAAACGCCCGCGACCAACTGGGTCAGAAAGCCCAGCGCAAAAGAAGCTCCAATTCCAAGGGCAAGCAAAGACAGCAGCCAGACTCCCGGCTTGGGGCCATGCAGGTCCAGCATGCAGCTGGAAGCTTCGATGACAAGCTTCGCACCAATCACGAGCCGCAAGACCAGCAAACCGATGCCAGGCAAGCCATGCGGGAATGTCCTGTACCAACGCTGCAATCGTCCTTCTCCTAGCAAAGCGGTGAAAGCACCGCATGCACAAACATATCTGCTCCCTGGGACACGCGAATCCTCCGAACTCTAAATTTTCAAGTACTACTAAAGTGATATTCCGGGATATTCCTGAACGGGATGGCTCGTTGGGGGGAAACCTTAGAGGCGAATGATGCCCCGCCGGACGGCGATGGTAATCGCTTGCGTCCGATCGCTGGCGCCGAGTTTGTCCATGATGTGTTGGAGGTGAACCTTCACAGTTCCTTCGGATATGAACAGGCGGTCCGCGATGTCTCGGTTGCGGTTGCCCTCGGCTACCTGCTGCAGGATCTCGATTTCCCGCACGGTGAGTGTCTCGTCACTCATGTGGTTGGCAAGATGGGCGGCAATCTCAGGCGGGATGGCCTTTTTGCCAGCATGCACCTTGCGGATTGCTTCGAGAACCTCCCGGGGCGGCATGCTTTTGAGTATGTAGCCTTTAGCTCCGCCCACCAGCGCACGCTCCATTTCCACGTCACCTTCGGAGGACGTAACCATGATGACTCTGGCCTGCGGGGAACTGCTTAAAATCGTGATCACGGCATCGATTCCGCTCATATCAGGCAGCCGCACGTCCATTAGCGCCACGTCAGGCTGAAGCTCACCAAAGAGTTCGATCGCTTCGTGGCCGGTCGAGCCCTGGCCCACGACGCACATGTCGTCTTGAGAGTTGATCAAAGCCGCGAGCCCCTCGCGTACTAGAGGGTGATCGTCGATGCTCAGAACACGAATTTTTGCCGGTTCGTTCACTTCTGTTGCCCTTCACTTGATTTCTGGGGCTTGCGTCGCCGCTTCTGCCGATACAACCAAGGCAGCCAGGTCCAGAACCAGCCTGCGGAGCCGTCCTGAAATGACAGCGCGCCGGGCACCGAGAGTACCATTTCTGTTCCCGCGTCGACACCGCTCAGCACGTTCAGTTTTCCGCCAATTTTTTCGGCCCGCTCCCGCATGCCCGGGAGACCCCAGTGTCCTTCCCGGCCAATCCGCAGCAGTTGGGAATCGATTCCGCAACCATTGTCTCGCACCGTGACACGCAAGTGGCGTGATGCATAACTTACCTCTACTTCGATCTTTGAGGCTTGAGCGTGGCGGAACGCGTTAATCACTGCCTCGCGGGCGATGAGGTAAGCCTCATCTCGGACCAGCGGCCGCAGCGCGAGAGGCTGGCCGTCGGTGGCTACGACAAACTCAATGTTCTCCGGCAAAGCAAATTCCTTGGGAAGCAGGGAAAGAGCCTGTTCCAGTCCCTCGGAGCTCTGCCGGGAACGAAGGGAGCGCAGGGCGTTGCGCCCTTCCTGGTTCACTTGCAGGAGGAGATCCAAACCGCGTTCTACTGCAGGCTTCGCGGGCGCGTCCGCCTGAAGCTGACTATTCGCCAGATCAAAATGAATGGAAGCGCTGTAGATTCCCTGCAGAAGCGTGTCGTGCAAGTTTCTTGCGATTCGCTCCCGCAGCTCGAGCCGTTCCTCATAGCGAGCTTGCATGGCCGCCGCCAGACGGCGCAGGCGGAGCATATAAAAGAGGGCGAGCATTCCCGCCACAGCCACAACACAGAAGATTTGAAACAACGCCGTTTGGTAAAACGCCGGAAGTACGACAAAAGCAGCTTCTGCGCCGGCCTCATTCCAAACCCCGTCATTGTTGCTGGCGATCACGTGAAAGCGGTAGCGGCCCGGCGGCAGGTCGGTATAAAAAGCCTGGCGGCGATTCTGCGGATCCTGCCAGTCCGCTTCGTGTCCCTCGAGCTTATACCGAAAACGCACTTTTTGAGGAGCGACAAAGCTGAGCGCCGTGTAATCGATTTCAATATCTCGCGTATGCGGCGGAAAGCGGAGGTTCTCGCGCGGGATGTATTTCTTTCGGTCAGCGACGATCTGCTCCACCTGAACCGGCGGTAAGACTTTGTTTGTATCCAGATGTTCAGGATCGACTACCTGCAAGACATTTTCGTTCGCGAACCATAACCGCCCATCCGGCGCCCTGGATCCCTCGGGGCGGAAATTGGTCAGGCCAGTCTGGGCGCCGTCAAACAGATCCAAGGTTCTCATTCTTATCTGGGTGTCCGGCTGTTGCCACCAACGATAGATCTCCGACTGAGCGATCACTACGAATCCGCATTGCGTATCCAGCCAGAGCGACCCTTTGTCGTCCTTGAGAAGAGTGTAAATGTCGTCGCAGCCGAGACCGTTGTGGGAATCGAGTATTTGCTCTTTTCCTTTTCGCCACAGAAAGGCTCCATCCTGCGTCGCTCCCCAGATTGAGTCATCGGGTTCGACGAGCAGGTTGCGAATCGCATGATCCGGGGGACGGTGTGTCGGAAGAGATTCCAAGTGGCCATGACGGAGCCGTGCCAGGACTCCGCTCGACAAGCCTAACCACACGCCCTCACTCACGTCGGCAGCCATCGACACGACACGCGGAACTTGCGGGGCAACGAATTCGTCTTCTACTTCAAGGTTCTGTATCCGAAAAAGCGCCGGCTGCGTGACCGAGGCCCAGACATTGTGGTCAGTATCTTCGACGAGGGCGGTTACGATGCCGAGCGGCTTGCCGTCGGGCTTTTTCACCGGATGAAATTTGCCGTTGTCGTAAACCGCTAGACCATTATCTATGCCAACCCACAGACGACGCTGGTGGTCTTCCATTAACGAAGTGACCAGCCTGCCCGGCAGTCCATTGCGTTTCGCAATGGAGGAGAGCTTGCCCTGGCGGAGAAAGTCGAGTGCCTGCAGATTTCCGATCCAGACGGTGCCGTCATGAGCGGCGAAGACGGAGTCTGCATCTTCTGAGGTCAGGCCTTCACGAATGGAGAAACTGATCACGGGAGTGTCGTGAAAACGGTCAATGCCTCTTGAGGTTGCGACCCAAACATCACCTTCCCGGTCCTCGTAGAAGCTCTGGACCGAGTCGCTTGATAACCCGTCGGCCTCGCCGAAGTGCTCGGCCTTGTCCGCGTGCACGTGGTAAACGCCGCTATTGGCGGTGCCAATCCAGAGTCCCTCGTCGCGGTCCCGCAAAAGTGCTGTGACACTCAATTGCGCTCCATTCAGTTGCGGAAGCGAGTAATCCTTCCACACGCCCTGAGTGAGTTGTTGAAGCCCGAGGTTTCTTCCCGTTCGCTCCACTCCCGCCAGAATCGAGCCGTCGAGCCCGCTCGTAATCGCGGTGACTCCGCGAAGTAGACCGTTGCCCCGGAGAGCTTCCATGGTAAATGTGTTTACGTTGCCCGACGACCAATGGCCGACGCCGAGAGAACCCCCGAACCAGAGATCCCCTTGTGCGTCCCCGAAAAGCGGCTGCGCAAACGGGAACGGTATTCCCTCCGAAGCGCCGTGGCAGTGGAGCGCGTCTTCGGCCACCTCGCAAAGAGGGCCGGAATGGTCGCGCACCTGGCTCTGAGTAATCCAAACTTTTCCTTGAGGTCCCTCGATGAGAGACTCGATGAACGCGGATCCGCCCTGAATACCAGTCAACTCAAAATGGTTCCATTTGACCAGACCTCGCGAAGTCCCGATCCACAAACTCCCGTCATGGCTCCCGAGCAGAGAATGTATGCGTGAACTCGGCAAATGTTCACCGTTCGGGGCAGTCCATGGAACAAATCGCACCCCGTCAAAGCGCAAAAGCCCGGCCTCGGTTCCGATCCACAAGTAGCCGTCGGCGGTTTGGGCGATGGCTTGGGGGGTTCCGTTGAAGAAGCCGTCAGAAATCCGCCAGGCTGTGTGGGCATATTGGGAGATCTGCCGACTAGGGTTAAGTGCGGAACACGAAATCGAAAAGAGAGCTAGAGAAATAATGAAACCGAACAATTGCCGCAAGCAGAGCGGCGTCGGCGCTGTCGAAAGCTGGAGCGCGAGACCACCCAATCTGTAGGGACACCAGTTCAACAGTCTTTCTCCGCTCTACCACTACATACCCAGATTGATGTCAGCCACGGTCAATCGCCTACGTGCCCGTGCGTGTAAGCGCGCTTGATTATAAACGCCTCGAACCAATAACCAGGACCATGACATTGCAAGTGCATTGGATGTGAGGCCAGACTCCCTCTCGCTTTGAACAAAAGCGAACCAAGATCACGAAGTCTCGTGATTTTTCCTGCGATCGGGACCTTCAGTTTCTTGCAAACCCACTCTTCTTAACAAGTTGCGATTGGCAGGCGGGTTGCATTTCCCAATGCAGCCCACACAGGGACAGAAATTACGATTCATAGAAGGACGAAATGAAAAATACAGTGCTGTTTGCTCTGATGATCCTTGCCGCACTACCCGCCTCTGCGCAAAAAGTGGCGACTCCGAATTGCTCCGCGAATTCAGAAACCACAACCGCGTCGGCAGAGGAATACGCTGCTCGCGTCGATGGATTGCTTCGAGACGCTCACGCCAACTTGCGGAGCATTTCTGAACGCGTGGAAGCCGGAAGTATGAGCCCCGAACGAGCTGAGAAATTGAAGCTCGCCGTAACGCGAGACATGATCTCTCGGCTGGATACGCTTTCAGCAGTCTACGATGTGCGCCTGAATAAGAATGGCGCGATTGACAATAAGACGCAAGCGGCCGCGGGTAGTGACTGCACCGCGCGCAAAGTGCACCGCACACCTAACGGCAATGGCACGGTCAGCGTGGAGGAACTCAAGTCAGAGGCTGCCTCCCGTTTCGAAGCCGGGCGCCGAGGACAGTCCGCTGGCGGGAACTGAGCGTCGCCGTTCCGAAATCAGTTAATTTCCCAGCCTTTAACAAGATCCTTGCCGCATAAGTCGTTCTTTTCAACTAGTTGGTTGTGGCTTTCCGCGTGCCATAACAGGACAAATGTTAGCGCCGGTGCCTAGGGAGTTCAGAAAATGATTCGCAATTTTTTAAAGAAGAAGCTGAATAGGCGGACGCTGCGCCGCTCCACTCTGATCGTCGTTATTAAACTCTTGATCAGTGCCTTCACCGTCCAGGCATGTGCGCAGACGGGGGCCGACCCGGCATGGTCTCTTCTCGAAGCCGGCTTGACGCAGAAGAGTGCCGCACGCAGGGTGGTCGCGGTTCGGGTCCTGGGATTCATCCCTAACGATCCCCATGCCATTGAGCTTGCCGAGAAAGCCTTGCAAGACAAGAACACCGTAGTCCGGGCTGCGGCGGCAACGGCATTGGGATTGATGCACGCATCGGCGGCGGATACTGAGTTAAAGCAAGCGCTCAAAGACAAAAAACTTGCGGTCGTGATGGCCGCCGCTCACGCTTTGAGCCTGCTCAACGATCCGGCGTGTTACGACGTCTACTACGCGGTCTATACCGGCGCCCGCAAGAATGATCAGGGCATGATCGCGCAGGAGATGAAGATTCTCCACGATCCGAAACAACTGGTTGAGATGGGAGTCGACGAAGGAATCGGTTTTGCGCCGTTTGCTGGCGATGGCTGGGAAGCATATCAAACGATCATGAAGGATAAGAAAGACGGTGCGGCCGCGAAGGCTGCTTTGGTTAGCGCCCTTGCGAAAGATCCCGCGCCCCGCACGGGCAAGCTGTTGTTGGCTGTAAGCCGGAACCGCAACTGGGTGCTGCGGGTCGCTGCCTTGCAGGCTATTGCCAAGCGTGGAGATCCAGTTCTTCTGCCGGGAATTGAACCGCGGCTTTCTGATTCCAAACGTGAAGTCCGATATGCCGCGGCGGCTGCAGTCATCCGTTTGGAGGATGCTGCCAAAGTAACGACAGCAGAGGGGGCAAAGATTGCACAAGCAGAACTGCCGGCAAAAGCAAACGACGGGCAGGCAACGAACGCTGTGATGCCAACGACGAAGTGATCACTCCTTTTCCGATTGCCCATGCCACAATCCATTACTGAGCGGTCATGCGATCCTCTCTCTTGCGACGAGTCTCACCATGCGCGATGCATTGCCCTTCACCGTGGTCTTGTTTTACTTGCGCCTCTTGGTTGCGACGGCTTGCGGTCGGTGAATTTACAGCGATGGTTTGCATCCGCGCGGTTTCTTGCCCATTTTCCAAGTGTCTCCGGACATCGGAGTCTTGAAGAACAGATGAAAGGCAGCCCGATTCGATTGTTCTATCTGATGGGCTGTTCGCAGCGCACCACATATCTTAAAGAGAAATCGTGGGGCGGGGATCCTAAAGATGCGATAGTGAGAGGGGGGACTGAACATTAACGGAGCGTATTGAGCGGAAGTTCTCACGCGTTAGTTCCGAGTCTCATGCTGTAGTTCATCTCATAAGGTCTGCCTAAGCGTGCCATGGGCTTCGATTCGCTGCAGCCACTAATCGCGAGCGATGAGTCAGAGGTTCATTGGAGCGGAACGGCATGCAAGCGGAATCACAACTTTTTCACGTACGGAGCGACTTCCATTCGCAGTCGAGGTGCAGTCGTTCAGGAAACTTTTCCCCGAGCAGACAAATCAAATCTTTGTGACATCGACGCAGCAGAAAGGCAGGAAACATGTCGAATCTGAAAGACCGGCTGGAAGAGTTTAAGAAGACTTTCGAGTCTGGGGCTCCTCCCTACAATGTAACGGCAGAAATAGTCGCCATGATGCATCGTGCGACGGCCGAGCTCAAGGCATCAGGAATTGAAGGTCGCGCACTCAAAATCGGCGACCGCGCTCCGGATTTCGTGCTATTTAATCAGGACCACGTCGAGGTGTCATCGAAAGATCTGCTTCGACAGGGTCCGATGGTTGTCAGTTTCTTTCGGGGACACTGGTGACCTTACTGCAATATGGAGCTGGAGGCTCTAAAAGAAATTGATTCTGAAGTGCGAGCGCTGGGAGCGCGACTTGTGGTTCTGACCCCGGAACTGGAGCGGTACACGCGCGCTCTGCATAAAAAGCTGAACCTGCCCTTCGATATTCTCACGGATCTTCATCTCAAGACCGCTGAGCAATTTGGGCTGGTCTTTACCCTTCCAGATTACTTGAGGGATCTCTACAAGTCTTTCGGAAGCACACTCGACAGGTTTCATGACGAATCGGAATACCGCTTGCCGATGCCCGCGCGATATATCGTTGATTCGAACGGTTTGATCCGGGCAGCGGATGTCAACGCCGATTACACGATCCGCCCAGAGCCTGATGAAACTTTGAGGCAGTTGCGGACGCTGACTACCTAGCGGGAAAACCTGGCAAACGTATGCGTGCCAGTGATCGCGGCCATCGAGGGACGAGCGCACGTTGAGGCAGAATGTGCGCTCCTCGCAAACGTGTTTGTAGCTGCTGAGAGTGCGACCTTCCCCGATGTTGCTCAGAAAAGAATCGCTCCGGGCCTAGCCGGTCGTACTCGCGTATCGCGCGTAACACGTCACGATGGGTCACGCGGTCCATACCACCATGTTCTTCCTCCTGGGTCGCCCTTCTTAGCTCGCTTTCTCCTCTTCGGCGCGTCTTCGGGCGGCTTCGCTAGGGTCGGTTATGATGTCAACCCACTTCGGGTGAGGCGTTGGCTCGGCGTCGTAGTTGTCGTGCCAGTTCCACCACTTGTATGGCGCGGTCTGGGGGTAGCCTTCTGGTGAGTCCTCCCAGGTCTCCTGGCGGCCAAGCGCTGTCATATCAAGGTAGTTCCAGGTCGTCCCCATCGCCTCGTCGCCACGACCGTTGATGAAGTACGTGCGGAACACTTTATTGCCTTCGCGGATGAATGCATTGTGGCCATGCCATTCATCGACGCCGAAGTCCTTGTCGAAGCTGTCGGTCATGGTGTACCAGGGCATCTCCCAGCCCATACGGGCCTTGAGGCGGGCGATCTCCGCCTGCGGAGCGCGTGAAGCGTAGACGAGTGTGGTATCGCGGGCATTGAGATGGGCCAGATGAGAGACTTGATCGGCGCCCAGGGAGCAGCCGCGGCAGGCGTGCTCTGGCCAGCCAAACACTCCGGGCTCGAAGAAGGCGCGGTAGAGTATCAACTGGCGGCGGCCCTCGAATAAATCGAGCAGGCTAGCCTTGCCCTTGGGTCCGTCGAATTCATATTTCTTCTCGACAGCCATCCATGGCATTCGCCGGCGTTCGGCGGCCAGAGCGTCACGGGAGCGGGTCAAGGCCTTCTCCTTTACGAGGAGCTTCTGCCGTGCCGCCTCCCACTCCTGAGGCGACACGATCGGGGGCGTCTTCATGGCGAGATGTGCTTTCCCGTGTTGCTTGTCTTTATCTTTATCTCTGTCTTTGCTTGTTGCCATCTTGTTTCCCCCTTCGCCCTGTGTTTTCTGAAAATCGGCTGAGACGATTCGCTCTGAAAAATTTCTTGCTTGCCGATGCAACCACCGGAGTTACTCCCGATCCGGGTGCGGCGGTTCGTCGACATTTTCGTTGCTGTTGTTATTTAGATTCGGGACGCTTTCTTCTTTTCCGTTCTTTTTGCCAGTAACTTTCACAGATACGCCGCTTGCTGGTTGCCTTGAGTTCGAATTCACTGAATCTCGAGTTTTCAACAGCCTCATCTCTTTGGCCGCGCCTTCCGGCCTTTTCAATCATATAAACTTGCCTTTTACCGCTAACCCAACAATATGGGTTTCATCCAGGAGGGACAAGGTTGCCGCTGAGTCAGGATGTGCTTTGGTATAAGGACGCCATCATTTACCAGGTACACGTGCGCACTTTTTATGACAGCAACGGCGACGGCATCGGAGATTTTCAGGGGCTCGAACAGAAACTCGGATATCTGCAAGAACTTGGGGTCAACGCGATCTGGCTCATGCCGTTTTTTCCTTCCCCGCTGCGCGATGATGGCTACGACATTGCCGATTACGGCACGGTTCATTCCAGCTATGGAACGCTGGAGGACTTTCGCAAGGTGCTGGAGTCCGCCCACAACCGGGGGATTCGAATCATCATTGAAATGGTGTTGAACCATACCTCCGATCAGCATCCCTGGTTTCAGGAGTCGCGCAGTTCGCAGGATAATCCGCGGCGCGACTGGTATGTGTGGAGCGACACCGACGAGCGCTACAAAGGAACGCGCATTATTTTTCTCGATACGGAAAAATCCAACTGGGCTTGGGATCCGATTTCGAAGGCCTATTATTGGCATCGGTTTTTCAGTCACCAACCGGACCTGAACTACGACAATCCGGCAGTCCGCGAACAGATGTGGAAGGTAATGAGTTTCTGGCTGGAGATGGGGGTCGACGGATTTCGACTGGACGCAGTGCCCTACCTGCTGGAGCGCGAAGGCACGAATTGTGAAAATCTTCCCGAGACGCACCAGGTCTTGAAGGAATTCCGGCGCAGACTGGATGAACAGTTTCCGGGCAGAATGCTTCTTGCGGAGGCGAACCAGTGGCCCGCGGATCTCCGTCCATATTTCGGCGACGGGGACGAATTCCACATGGCATTCCATTTTCCCCTGATGCCCCGAATGTTTATGGGATTGAAGCTGGAGGATCGCAAGCCCATCACGGAGATATTGCAGCAGACTCCGGAGATTCCTCCCGCCTGCCAGTGGTCGCTATTTCTGCGCAACCATGACGAATTGACGCTGGAAATGGTCACCGACATGGAGCGGGATTATATGTATGACTCTTACGCCGAAAATAAGACGATGCGGCTGAACCTGGGCATCCGGCGGCGGCTCGCGCCGCTGCTCGACAATGACCGCAGGCGTATCGAGTTGATGAACGGCTTGCTGATGTCGTTGCCAGGAACTCCGATCATCTATTACGGCGACGAGATCGGAATGGGAGATAACATTAATCTTGGTGATCGTAACGGTGTAAGAACTCCGATGCAGTGGAGCGGTGGTTGGAACGCTGGTTTTTCCACCGCGGAGCCGGATCGCTTGTATGCTCCGCTGATACAGAACCCGGTTTATGGTTATCCGGCGGTCAATGTGTTGTCGCAGCTCGGAAGTGAGCACTCCCTGCTACGCTGGATGCAGCGGATTATAGCGGTGCGCGCATCGAGTTCGGTATTCGGAAGAGGATCGATTGAATTTCTTCGTCCAGCCAATCATCGAATACTCGCCTATGTTCGTCGCCTTGGAAATGAAGCGATGCTGGCGGTCAATAATCTGTCGGGAGCGGCGCAAGCCGTCGAACTCGACTTAAAAAAATATAAGGGAAATATTCTGATCGAGATGTCCGGGAAAAATATGTTTCCACGGGTGGGCGATCAGCCTTATCTGTTAACTTTGGGGCCTTACCAGTTTTTTTGGTTCCGGCTGCGGCGAATTTGATTGATCGCGGATCGTGGAAACGATGTCTCATAAGGTCCTGGCATTGCCGCCACTTCGTTCGGAGATAAAATTGGCCGAAGAAACTTTTCTAACGGATGATTTTCTTCGCCAGTTGATCAACGTGGGCGAAGTAGACGTTCTGGTGGGCTTGGCCACGCACAATAACGCCAAGACTATCGGCGCCATCGTCCAATCCATTCAGAGTTGCATCCTGCGTTCTTTCACGCGCGACCGGGTAGTCATTATTAATGCGGATGGGGGTTCGCGTGATGGCACTCCGGAATTAGTTACCGGCATCTCGATCGATGATGTTCGTCCAGTCGCCAATCTTCATTCGCTCCGCACCCTGCACTCGATCAGTACTCAATACGCCAGCAGCCCGTCGAGCACCGTCGCACTGCACACCATTCTCGCTGCCGCTGAATTGCTCCGGGCCAAGGCCTGTGTTGTGATGTCTCCCGAGTCCCCTAGCATTGACGCTGAATGGATCTCAAAACTTTTGCATCCGGTTCGTTACGACGGCTTCGATCTGGTTACGCCCACCTATTGCCGGCACAAATTTGAAGGACTGCTGATCACCAATTTGATTTATCCGATGACACGCGCGCTGTATGGACTCCGCATCCGCGAACCTTATATGCAAGACTTCGGGTTCTCAGGCCGGCTGGGCAGCGAATTTCTTGGGCAGAATGCCTGGGGCGATGGTGGCGGCGACGACGGCATCGAACTGCGGTTAACCTTGGCGGCAATTACAGGACAGCGGCGCATTTGCCAGTCGTTCCTGGGACAAAAAGAGCATGTCGAGCGTCGTTCCGCCGATCTGGTTCCGGCGTTGCGACAAACGGTGGGGCCGATGTTCTCCACCATGGAATCAACTTTTTCGACGTGGAGTTCTGTTACGGGCTCGCAAGCGGTGCCCACTTTCGGGCCGGAGCATGAGGTATCGCTGGGAGCTCTGCGAGTGAATCGAAAGCGGCTGCGCCAGATGTTTTCAACCGGAGTCGCCGAACTGGAAGATGTGTTTCATTCCATTCTGTCTGCATCTACCCTCGCGGACCTGCAGCGAATCGCCCGCTTGCAAGAGGAGGATTTTGTCTATCCGGCGGAATTGTGGGTTAGAACGATTTATGAGTTTGCCGCTTCCTACAAAAAATCCGTGATCAACCGCGATCACATCATTCAGGCTCTGGCGCCGCTATTTCGCGGGAGAGTCTTGACCTTCCTGCTGGAAAATCGGAACGGCACGGCGGAAGACGTCGAAAATAATATCGAAGGCTTATGCCTGGAGTTCGAGCGATTGAAACCTTATCTTCTGCAAATGTGGGATACGAGAGAGTGAGGCAACTATGAAAGAAATGATCATTAATGAACTCAGTCAGGCGCTGCACGAACTGGCCAGAGGATTCGCCCACTATCTTCCTCGTCTCATCGTAATGCTGATCCTTGCCTTCGCCGGATGGGCGGTGGCCTATGTCGTAAAGGTGATTCTGCGCAGCCTGCTACACCTACTTCGATTCGATAAGCTTTCAGAAAATACGGGCGCCTCGCAACTGCTGAACAAAGCCGCTTTGCCTTCGGCTTCGGAGGTATTGAGCCGATTTGTTTTCTGGCTGGTGTGGCTGGGCTTCATTCTGGTTGGCGTGAGTGTGCTGGGAATCCTGGGACTGCAGGAGCAAGTCGCGAAGTTTTTCTTTTTCCTGCCACGATTATTCGCCGCATTGTTCATTCTGTTTTTTGGATTGCTGGCGGCCGGCTTCTTCTCCCGGGCCGCGTTACTGGCCGCAGTAAATGCCAATGTTCCTTCCCCGCGCGTTCTGAGCTTTGCCGTGCGCAGCATCATTATTGTTTTCGTATTGTCGATTGTTTTTGAAGAACTGGGTTTGGCGGAGCAGACGATGCTGGTCGCCTTCGGGATTGTTTTCGGAGCGCTGATGCTGGGACTGGCAATTGCTTTCGGACTGGGCGGCAGAGATTTGGCTCAAGGTTTTCTGGAGCGAAGATTTTTGCGTCCGAAGAAAGAAGAGAATGAAGATGAACTATCGCCGTTGTAGATCGGGGAGAGCATTGCTGTTAGCGATCGTAGAGCACCGTCAGCTCGCGTAACCGAGCAGCGACATCGGTCGTAAGGGCGTCTGCCTGGTAGCGCCACTTCCAGTTTCCGCTCACCGTGCCGGGCAAATTCATTCGCGCTTCACTACCCAGACCTAACACATCCTGCAACGGTACGACGGCGATCTTCGCCACGGATGCGAGCACTGCGCGAATCAGGACCCAATTGATGGCCTCATTATCCTTGAACCCTAAGTAGGCTCGCGTGAAAATACGTTCTTTAAGGATGTCTTCCGGTGTGCGTGTACTCTCACCGACGCCAGAGCTATTCCACCAGCCGACCGTAGTGTCATTGTCGTGGCCTCCGGTGTAGGCGGCAAGTTCGCGAGAATAGTTATGCGGACGGAAGCTGGGACCCTGGGGATCGTTTCCAAATGCAAATTGCAGCAGGCTCATGCCGGGGAATCCGAATTCCTCCCGCATCGCTTCCACCTCTGGAGTAATCACTCCCAGGTTTTCGGCGACGAATGGCAACACTCCTAATGCCGCCTTTACGGTGCGGAAAAACTCCGCGCCCGGACCCTTCACCCAGTTCCCTTCCTGCGCCGTCGATGCAGTGGCTGGGACTTCCCAGAAGGCTTCAAAGCCACGGAAGTGGTCCAATCGCACATAGTCGAATAGTTTAAGGGACGCGCGAAAACGATCGATCCACCAGCGGTGACCGGAGGCGGCCGACACCTCCCAGCGATAGAGAGGGTTCCCCCAGAGCTGACCAGTGGCGCTGAAATAATCAGGGGGAACCCCCGCGATTGCGGTGGGCCGGGAACGGGCATCCAGTCGAAATAATTCCGGATGCGACCAGACATCGGCGCTATCGTGCGCCACGTAGATTGGGGTATCGCCCATGATGCGGATGCCGCGGCTCTGGCAGTGGAGTTTGAGCTTCTGCCATTGTCGGACAAATTCGAACTGAGCAAACTTGTGGACGCTTATTTCCGGCGCTAGCTTCTCCCGCCATTCTTTGAGAGCCGAGGGATCTCTGCGGCGTATTCCATCGCCCCAGTCGGACCAGACGGCATTGTTGTGGACGGCTTTGCATGCCATGAAAAGCGAATAGTCGTCGAGCCAATCGGCATTTTCGCGGCAAAAAATGTCGAATGCGGCGCGGTCCGCTTGATTGCCGTCCGCTAAAAATATGCGCGCGGCCTGGCCGATCAGGCGGTGCTTAACATCGATAACGGCACCGTATTCGACGCGGTCAATGGGAAGAGACGATGCGACCGCTAGTTCCTGCGGCGATAGCAGTCCTTGCCCCCCCAGTGCGTGAAGGTCGATGAGCAGGGGATTGCCGGCGAATGCAGAAAATAGTTGATAGGGCGAATCGCCGTATCCAGTGGGACCGAGCGGCAGCACTTGCCAGATCTTCTGTCGGGAACTGGCCAGGAAGTCGGCAAACTCATAGGCCGAGGGTCCCAGATCGCCAATTCCATGGCCGCCGGGCAACGACGTGACATGCAATAAAATCCCACTGCTGCGCGGAAAGATCGAAGGGTTCACGTTATGCTTTTGACTATCAAGACGGTAAGAGGGTTGCGGCGCCGGCAAAAATCTGGGAGTTGCGAGAGCTTCTCAAGCTGATTTGGATTCCGCTGTGGTCGGATTGACTTGTGACTCGTACTGGAAGCATCGCTTCCGTGGAGCCGACCATTTCAGGAATCAGAAAATTTCCTCCCGCCGCGGGAATCAGAATCGGCCGAACACACCATTCTTCTTGACCCCATCTTCGCCATCCAGTTAGCGTTTGAGAGTGAGTTGCGCAACTAAGTATCGCAACTACGTTTCGGCACTCGGACAAGTTTACTCCCAAGTTGATTTGCTTGGAGGCGAGTGGAGTAAATGCTGGGCGAGTGAGGCGGGCAGGAAAAGATCTAACGAGGAATTGAGCGGGTCTGGTTAGCAGATGGGAACTGCAGTTTCAGCATTTTCGGGAGCGGGCGCCGCAGTATTTCTTTTGGCTGAAAACCGGCTGCTGCGCGAAGCTTTGTTGCGCATTCTGTCGAAGAAAGAGGATATCCACGTAGTGGGGGAAGGGTCGTTCGGGCCGGAGGTATTGGGACAGATTGCCGCGGCTCGGGCTGACGTGGTGGTGCTCGATTCAGTCTCTCCCGTGCTGGCGGAGCCGGGGATCGTGCACCAGTTTCATCAACTGAATCCCGCGATCCGGGTGGTGATGGTGGGGATGGAGGCCGATGAGGGTATTTTCCTGCGCGTGGTACAGGCAGGCGTTTTGGGATATGTGCTCAAAGACGCTTCCGCGGTCGAAGTTTCACGCACTATTCGGGCAGTTGCCGCAGGTGATGCGGTTTGTCCGCCTGTGCTTTCTTCCGCATTATTTCACTGGGTGGCAAGGCATAGGCCGGCGATTCCCAGCTTGCATCTCAAGAATAGCCTTGGCCTCAGCCGCCGGGAGCAACAACTTGTGGGGCTGATTCAGCAGGGACTTACCAACAAGGAAATGGCCAGCCGGCTGAATCTTTCTGAACAGACGGTAAAAAATCATGTGCACCGCATTCTAAAAAAACTGCGAGCGCCGGATCGGCTCTCGATCGTGGAACTGTGCCGCAATGAGGGTCTAAGTCTTTTAAGCTCCGGCAGCGGCGGCGCCTAGCTTTTCCGGTTCGCGACCGGCAAAAATACATTCCAGGTCGTGCGCAGAAACTGATTGAAAGTCGCGCACCACGTGAATCGCGCCCGCGCCGAACAGGCTTTCGCAGGTCTCATGCAGTGCAACTCCGATGCATCGCAGTCCTGCGCCTGCGGCGGAGCGGACGCCTGAGATGGCATCTTCTACTGCGAGCAAGCTCGCAGGTTCGAGGGCGATGCGGGTACAGGCCAAGCGGTAAATGGCGGCGTCGGGCTTGCCCAAAACTACGTCTTCCCCCGCCACGATGACTGGAAAGCAGTCGATTAATCCTAGTTCGGTTAATGTCGAAACGGCCCGCTTGCGGCTGGCGCAGGTGGCGACGGCCAGCGCAGTGCCATTGCCGCGCAGCTCGCGCACCATCGGCACAACGCCGGGAACCGGGGACGCCTCCAGCCGCATTTCCTGAAAGATACTATCTTTCCGCCGACCCAATTCCTCAAGCTCCGGATCCGAGCAGTTACCAAGAAAATGTCTCAAAATATCGCTGCGCTTGCGGCCATCCAAAATAAAATTCAGCTCCGGCTCGGACACTTCCTGTCCCAGCGTCTGGAAAAACTGGCGCCAGGCCGTGCGATGCACCGCATGGCTATCCACCAGAACGCCATCCATATCGAAGATGACTCCGCGCAGCCGCCGCGGTTTCACGATGACCCTCCAGACAACTTTAGAGATCGACGAGCGGAGTGTGCGCCGGGCAACGGGGAGGGGATTTTCTCGTCGGTTTGCACAGAGCGGACATCTATACCAGGCCAAGTATTCTGAGCTTCTTGATAGTTGGGCATAGTACCGATATCGAGCAGGTAGTCGTGGATATGGTAAGCCTGTAACTTGCCCAGCAGGCGCGGCAGGACATCAAAAGCAATATCAGCCGGAGTACCGGGTGGAATGAAATCCAGGAAGCGCGGCCCGGCCAGCAGGAGCCCGGAGAAGACCCAGTTGCTGCGGGGATTCTTCGGCTTTTCTTCGAAACCGGTGATGATTCCCGCGCAGTCTGTTAGCGCAACCCCGCAGCGTGAAGGGTCGGGCACCTGGTAGAGACCGACGGTGGCCAAGGCGCCGTGGAGGAAGTGGAACTCGGTCATGCGCCGCAAATCCGTGGTAGTGAGAACGTCGGCGTAGAGAATCCAGAACGCGGGATCGGAAGCGATCCAGCTTTGATTTGCCGCAATGGTTCCCGCCGAGCCGAGCAAGTGTTCTTCATAGACCACACGGACACTTACCGAAGAGCCATTCTGCTGGAGATGTTTCTCGACGAGTCGCGCATGAGCATGCAGGTTGATCAGAACTTCGGTGATGCCGGAACGCGCGCAGAGCTCGAGCCAGATATCGAGCAGAGGTTTGCCCTGAATCGGCACCAGACATTTGGGCAAAGAATCGGTGAGCGGACGCAAACGGGTTCCGTGTCCGCCCGCCAGCAAAAATGCTTTCACTGCGTCCGCTCGCGATCACGATGCCGGTTGAAGGTCAAACCGTGGCCGCCGACGTGTAGGGCAGAAATGTCCATCGGGTGCCGGCGTGCTCGTCGTGATCGATGAAGGGGTCGTTGACAATAACCTGCGCACCTTGAGTGTCGAATGCAAAAGCCATCTCTTGTAAACCTTCTTCCTGCAGAGCCGCACGCACAAGCGCCTGGGATGCGGGCTCGGCGTAGAGCAGAAGAAATCCTCCACCCCCGGCGCCGGTGATCTTGCCGCCGATCGCGCCGTGTTCGCGCGCCACTGCGTAGAAACGGTCGATGCGCGGATTAGAAATGCGCTGGGAGACGCGCTTCTTGGCTTGCCATGCGTCATCGAGCAAATGCCCAAAGTGTTCCAGGTTGCCGCACAGGAGCGCCTCCTTCATCAGGGCTCCAGCCTCTTTCACCTGATGCAGGGCTTCCACGGCGGGTCCGCTGGGCAGTCGCGTGGATTCTTCCTGGTCCGCCAGGATGTCCCAGGAGTGGTGAGCGGCTCCGGTAAAAAAAAGCATAAGGTTTGCCTGCAATGCGGAAAGGATGCCAGGATCGAGTTGCAGAGGTTCGACCTGAGCGGCTCCGTCCGGATTGAAACGGATGTAATTCAACCCGCCAAAAGCGGCGGCATACTCGTCTTGCTTACCGACATGCCGTTTTAATCCGAAGCGGGTGATGCGATAAGCGCGTTCGGCGAGATCGTATTTCGACAATGGAAGCCGCAAGTATGTGCTGAGCACCTTCAAGAGGTTCACACAAACACTGGCGGAGGAACCCAGGCCGGTGCCGGGAGGGATTTCGGAAGCGAGAAACAAGTCGGCGGCAAAATTCCCGCCCAGGTCTTTCAACACCGCGAGGGGAATTTCCAGCCCCTGGTTATCCGCGGGCAGGCCGGGAAGAGCGGCGAGATCGCTCCAGTTGCCGAACAGCCGCAGGTCGGAGGAGATGACTTGCACTCGGCCGTCGCTGCGATTGCCCAGGATCGTGTAGAAATATTTGTTGATCGCGGTGCTGAGCACGGCGCCCCCGAACTGTTCGTAGTAGGAGGGGAGGTCGGTGCCGCCTCCGCCGAAACTAATCCGAACCGGACTGCGTCCGATGAGCATGCTGTAATATCTCCGGAAAAGGCTGGGGACTGGCCGAATACAAGAGCGACGGTGGCGCGACCGGCGCGGGGTTCTGTGCCTGAAACGTGCGTCCGGGAAGGCTCACCAGACGCGCGGTCAAAGTCCAAACCGTCTCTATCAGCAACGCGATATCCTTCAACAACGAGGGATGCAGCATGTATTGCAGATCGTGCCGGGTCTTGTCCTCCGAAGGATGCTGCTCGCGCAGCCCGCGCACTTGCGCCAATCCGGTCATCCCGGGCTTTATGGAGAGCCGTTGTTGCTGCCAGGCGGAGTAACAGTGAACCCGTTCCGGGTCTTCCGGGCGCGGCCCCACCAGACTCATCTCTCCGCGCAGAACATTCCAGAGCTGCGGCAGTTCAGAGATGCTGAGGCGCCACAACGTGTGCTCAAAACGCGAGTGACGTTCCGGGTTGCGCTGCACGTTGAGCCGCAACATGGAAAACTGGAGTCCCCGCCACCCGATACGCCGTTCCCACTGAAAAGCGCTTCCGCTCGAGAGCCGCAGAATGGCAGCGCATATCGTTACCAGAGGCAAAGTGATAGCAGTGAGAGTGAGTCCCAGGCCGATATCGAGGATGCGCTTTTCCATGCGGCATGACGAAGGTTCGGTTCCGCCCAATTGCAGCAGGGGCAGGCCTCCGAGATCGAGCAGCCGGGGAGAAGAAAGATAGAGTTCGTAAGGTTGCGGCACCAGGCTGACGCGGATCGCCTGCTGCCGGCAAAGCGCGACCAGATTGAGAATCTCCTTCGAAACCGGAGTGTGTGCCATCACCACTTCATCTACGTGGTGCTGGCGTAAGAGATCGATCACAGCCATGGTGGAAACGGTCGCCGGGGCGGCAATTGCGTCGGGGGCGAATCGCGGCAGGGGAATTTCTGCTCCTGGGCACAAAAACCCGATCACTTTGCACAGCAGTTCGGGATGATGGTTGAATTTCCCCGCCAGCTCGAAGGCCACACGGTCAGAGCCAAGGATTACGACGTGATGGACTTTCCCATTCTTGTAGCGCCATAACACGGTTGCAAGGGCGCTGCCGCGGATGCCCAGAAACCCGATCAGCAGGAATAGCGAAAAGATACTGAGGGTAAATCTGCCGAGATAGCGCTCGGACACGTTTTCGACCGCGATCAACAGCACCATCAGCAACGCGGTAGCGAGCAGAAGGTGGGAAAGCACGGCCGGGAGACCTCCATCCCCCGCGAAACCCGTCGAGATGAAGATTTTCCGACAGCAGGATCCAGGCGAAGACAGTGCAGACAACGTAGACCACGAAGTTAGATGCGCCCAGAGGAATTTGCCGCCAGTGCAGCGCCGAGCCCAGCGCCTGCTCCGCCGCCAGCGCCAACGGAATCCACGCCAAATCCGCCGCCAAAATGCGATTACGAAGCTGCTCTGATTGCATAGGTTTGATTTCTGGTGAGCGCAGATGAAGGTTCGTGATTTTCTCTACTCCAAAGTGCGATTCATGGATCAGTCGAGAATTATCCAGGCATCGGATTCGGCGAATGTCGGGAAGCGGGAAGAGGCAGAGGAACGTTCGCGCCAGTGCGGTTGATCTCCTCGATCTCGTGCTGCACGGCGCGAAATACGGAGTGAGCGATGGCCAGGTGCAGGTCTTCAATGATCTGCATGTTGGCGGAAGGCACCACGACACACACATCGCAGAGCGCTTTCATTTTTCCGCCTTGAAAGCCAGTGATGCCTGAAGTGATGGCGCCAGCACGCCGGGCGAAACTGAGAGCCGCGAGAATGTTGGGAGAGTTCCCGCTTCCGCTGATGGCGCAGGCAATGTCGCCGGGCTGCAGAAAATTTTCCAGCTGCTGGGCAAAAATGTTTTCGTAGTGCGTATCGTTGGCCCAGGCGGTAATCAGGGCGACATTGTCGGTAAGGGCCAGTGCGCGCAAGCGCCGGCCGGTACGGGGCACAGTTCCCTTCCCCAGATCGCAAGTCAGGTGCGAGGCCAGAGAGGCGCTGCCCCCATTGCCAAAAAGAAAGATCGTCCGGCCTCTATCGTAGGCCTGAAGAAATGCCTGGATCAAACTGTCGATTGCCGGGATGGGCATATTCCGGATGGTGGCGGACAACTCTTCGAGGTACGCGGGAACATCGAAAGCGGTAAGCGTGGCCATAATGGTTGATTACCCAAACTAAAACGCGATGAAAATGAGTTCCCGACGCTACGAACAGGTTGCGCTCAGCAATACTCCGGCGGCGCGCATATCGGCGGCCGCATCCGGCAAGCCCGCCGGGATGCCGCCCGCGCTTTCAATCCACTCCACGAAGTCGTTGAGAATTCTTTCCAGATTGTGTTGCGGCTTCCAGCCCAGGTCACTGAGCTTCCTGATACTGGAAACGCTATGCCGGTTATCCCCGCGGCGGTACTCGCCGGCAACTTCGATGCCTGCGGGGCTGGGGATGCGTCCGAGCACGTGACGAGCGTAGTTAAGGATCGTGGTGGCGCACCCGCTGCCAACATTGAATGCCTGGCCGTTAGCTTCATCCTTTTCGAGAACCAGCATGTTGGCTTCGACTACGTCATCCACGTGGACAAAATCGCGGGTCTGGTGGCCATCTTCGTAGAGAACCAGTGGTAGATGTTGCAAAGCGCGGGTGCAGAAGATGCGGCACACGCCGGAATAATGGTTGTAAAGCGATTGCCGCTTGCCTTGAGTGATCGAGTAACGCAGCGCCACCGTGGGAATGCCATGCAGCCATCCCAGTCCGAGAGCGGTTTTTTCCTGCGCGAGTTTCGAAACCGCGTACTGGTTATAAGGATTGTTGTACCGCTCCTCGAGCGGCAAAGCCTGGGCGGGGGCTTCACACATGGGACAGACCACGGCCCACTCTCCGCGCTGCAGTTGCCGGGGAGAGCGCGGCGCCGGCTGAAAATCGCCATGCCCGGCACAGCGGTACTGGCCTTCGCCATATACCGCTTGCGAGGACGCGACGATCACTTTCTTGATTGGCAAACGATGCCCGACAATGAGTTCGAACAGAAGCGCAGTGCTCACTGCATTGACCTGAAGAAAGCGGGAAAAATCCGGCATGTAATCCTGATACGCCGCCTGGTGAGAGACGATGTCGACTCCCTGCAGCGCAGCCAGCAGCACATCGCGGTCAGTAACATCGCCCTGGATAAATTCGGCGGCGGCCGGAAGATAACTGGGACGGCCATGGGGATGAACCCGGGGCACCAGGCTATCGAGTATTCGAACCTGAAAGCCGTCGCCAAGAAACCGGTCGGCCAAATGGCCTCCGATGAAACCCGCACCACCCGTGATCAGTACGCGCATGCAGCCGACTCCTCTTGCTTATTTACCGGAACCTACCTATTTACCGGAACCGGAAAAAACAGCGAACACGGTGCGCCACAAGATTTTCGAATCCAGCCACAGCGACCAGCGGCGAATGTAGTCGAGATCGAGGCTCACCCACTGGTCAAAATCGTTGATCCGGTTGCGGCCGCTGACCTGCCACAGCCCGGTGATTCCGGGCTTCACCGAAAGCTTTTGCCGCTGGTAAGCGGTGAAGCATTGGAATTCAGAGGCCAGCGGAGGGCGCGGGCCCACCAGGCTCATGTCCCCTATGAGAACGCTGTAGAGCTGCGGCAGTTCGTCCAGACTGTAGCGGCGCATCCATTTTCCCGCCGGGGTGACGCGCGGGTCGTCGCTGATTTTGAAGACAGGTCCGGTCATTTCGTTGCGGGGTTCCAGGCGGCTCTTCAGTTCATCGGCATTCCTCACCATGGACCTGAACTTGAAGCTGAGAAAAGGCTTGCCGCCTTCGCCGACGACGTGCCAGCGGTAGAAAATTTTTCCCGGCGAACTTAGTCTGACCGCGATCGCCAAGAGCAGAAAAAGAGGAGAAAACAGGATCAGCAGGAAACTGGCGGCCAGTACATCGAGGCCGCGCTTGATGGCCCGCCGGAAATCGCTTTTCCAGTAGGGCGAAAAGACTACAGTGCTGTCATCCAATGGATTGGTTCCGACGCTGGCCACGGCGACCTTTCATTTGCAATTGATATCGATTCGTCTTCCGTGCGGGAGTGCCGGACGGGGGAAATTCAACCGGCCGTGACAAACTGCAGCAAATCCTGCTCGAAACGGTAGAGCACAGTTTCTTTTTCCAATTCAGCAATCGCATATTCGCGGGCTCCTCTTCCTAGTCTTTTGCGCCAATCCGGGTCACGCGCAAGTAGCTCCACCGCATCGGCGAACGCGGCGGCGTCGCCGGGCTCGACTACAATTCCGCGGCCCTCGACCGCATGGGCAAGCTGCGTATTCGCAGCGGCCGTGGCCACCACGGGCCGTCCGCCGGCCAGCATTCCAGTGAGCTTCGAAGGCATCACCAGATCGGCGGCATCGGCTCGCTGCGGCAATAAATGTATATCGGCCAGATTGAGCAAATCGTTGAGCCGTTCGAAAGGCTGGAGCGGAATCCATTGAACGTTGGGGAATGCGCTGGTAAGCCTTGCCAAGGCTGCTTTGCCCGGCCCTTCGCCGCAAAACACAAAGCGTAAGCCGCTGGTCCCGCACAATCGGCGGGCAGCCTCGGCCATAATTTCCAGTCCCTGTTTGCGAGCCATCGTGCCCGAGTACAAGGCAACAATTTCGTTTGCGGAAATTCCCAATTCAGCCCGCAACGGGCTGGGCCGGGTGAGGGGATAGATGGCAGCCGTATCCACCCAGTTGGGGAACAGACAGCAGGCCGAGGGCGACACTCCTTTCTGTACCAGCTTCGCCAGCATTTTCTGGGAAATCGTGGAAACCCGGGCGAAGCCGGACATAAGCTTTTTTTCCGCGCTCTGGATCGCACACCGGAGTCCGGTGGAGTGCAGCAGCCCCAGCTCAAAACCAGCATCGGCTTCAAAATCCTGCACATGCAGCCAGCTTCGGGCACCCGAGAAGTGGGATGTGAGCCAGGCTGCCGGCAGCGAGAAAAGCGTGGGTTCGATGACCAGTACCACCTCTGGCCGCCAGACGCACTGGCTGAGCATCACGGGAAAACTGGCGAGCGCGAAGCTGGCCAGATGCAAAATGCGTTTTATGGCCGAGGGATGCAAAGGCACCCACAGCGGGCAACGGAGTACTCGCAAATACCCCGAGTTGAATGCGGAATTTGGCTGCAAATGCTGTGCCCGAGGACAATTGAAATCCTGGCGGGCATATCTCCATGCCGAAAAGCCAGCCGCCACTTGGCATTGCGGATGAAACGGCGGCGCGGTGACCGCCCGCACCTGGTGGCCGCGCGCCGCCAGCCACTCCGCCATCTCCCCGGTATACTTGCCCACCCCAACCAGCTCGGGAGCGAAGTTCAGGCCATGAATCAGAATGCGCACTGGCTCAGCTTGGCAGACGGTGCGGTCGACGGCTCGGCTTCGCGGGCATGAAGTTCGTCGGGCCGGGAGCAGAAATCCGCATAGGTTTGTTGCAGACCTTCCCGCAGGCTGATCCGCGGCTTCCAGCCGAGCGCGCTCAAACGGCTTACGTCGAGCAGCTTGCGCGGAGTACCATCCGGCTTCGAAGTATCGAATACCAATTGCGGTTGGATGCCGATGACTTCGGCCACCAGCTCCGCCAGCTCCCTGACCGTCATGTCTTCGCCGCAGCCCACGTTGACCAGCGGAGCATGCTCATGGCCGCCGGTAACTTCGCTGAATTCCCTAGGCGGCAAACTTAAAAGGAAGACGCAGGCATCGGCGGCATCATCGCTGTGCAGAAATTCCCGCCGCGGAGTTCCGCTGCCCCAGATCACCACTTCCCGGGCAGCGCTCATTTTGGCTGCGTGCATTTTGCGCAGCAGCGCGGGAATCAGGTGCGAATGATCGCGGTGGTAGTTGTCTCCCGGACCATACAGGTTGGTCGGCATCGCCGCCAGGAAGCCGGTGCCATACTGACGGTTGTAGGCCCAACCCATTTCGATGCCGGCAATCTTCGCCACCGCGTAGGCGCGGTTTGTCGGCTCCAGCGGCGCGGTCAATAGAGACTCCTCGCGCAGCGGTTGTGGCGCCAGCCGGGGATAAATGCAGCTGGAGCCGAGAAACAGAATGCGCTCGACGCCGCTGCGCCAGGATTCGTGGATGACATTGGTTTGAATCCTCAGGTTGTCCAGGATAAAGTCCGCGGGCAGAGTCTGGTTGGCCAGTATGCCCCCGACTTTCGCCGCGGCCAGAAAAACATAACGAGGATGGTTCGCGGAAAAAAATTCGCGCACCGCGGCCGCATCGCTGAGATCAAGTTGGGCGCGGGTGCGCAGCAGCAGCTGGTGGTATCCCGCCGCCTGCAAACGCCGCACCAGCGCCGAACCCACGAGGCCGGCGTGTCCAGCTACGAAGATTTTGTCGGAAAGATCCATGAAGTCTTGCTGAGCTTCGCTGCGCTATTCGTGGTACTCGAAGACCCGGTAGCCGGAAGTTTTCATCAGCTGGTCGCGCTCGGCGGCCTGCAAATCAGACTGCACCATCTCCCGTACTAGCTCGCGAAACGTGACCCGGGGAATCCAGCCCAGTTTGGTTCGGGCCTTGTCCGCAACTCCCCGCAGAGAATCGACCTCGGCGGGACGCAGATAACGAGGGTCGATCTGCACCCGGCACTTTCCCCGCGCGTCATATCCTTTTTCGTGCGACCCTACGCCTCTCCACTCCAGAGAAATATCCAGCTCCGCGGCTGCGGTTTCGACAAACTCGCGGATCGAGTGCTGTTCCCCGGTGGCAATCACGAAATCCTCGGGCTCCGCCTGCTGCAGCATGAGCCACTGCATTTCCACATAATCGCGGGCATGGCCCCAGTCGCGCCGGGCTTCGAGATTTCCCAGGTAAAGGCACTCCTGCAGGCCTAATTTAATGCGCGCCAGGGCGCGGGTGATCTTGCGGGTGACGAAGGTCTCGCCGCGCACCGGAGATTCGTGGTTGAATAAAATTCCGTTGCAGGCATACATACCGTAGGCTTCGCGGTAGTTCACCGTGATCCAGAAGGCATAGAGTTTCGCCACCCCGTAGGGCGACCGGGGATGGAACGGGGTGCGCTCCGTCTGCGGCGTCTCGGCCACCAGGCCGTACAGCTCGGAGGTGGAAGCCTGATAGAAGCGCGCGGTTCTTTCCAGACCGAGGACGCGCACCGCATCGAGCAGCCGGAGGGTGCCCAGGCCATCTGCGTTCGCGGTATATTCCGGCTGCTCAAAAGAGACCGCGACATGACTCTGGGCCGCCAGGTTGTAGATCTCATCGGGTTGCACTTTCTCGACGACACGGATCAGGCTGTTGGCGTCGGTCATATCGCCATAGTGGAGAAAAAAACGGCGGTCGGGAACGTGTGGGTCTTCGTACAGATGGTCGATACGCTCCGTATTCAGCAAGGAGCTGCGGCGCTTGATGCCGTGTACTTCGTATCCCTTGGTGAGAAGGAATTCGGCGAGGTAGGAGCCATCCTGACCGGTGATGCCGGTGATGAGTGCTTTCTTCATAAGGGGTGGGTGATTGGAATCAATCGGCTTTAGCGGCAACCACGACCAGGCAATCTCCCCGTCCACGCCGGTTGCCCCAGTAAAGTAGCGGAAACAGCAGCGCACGACAGGACAGCACCAGGCCAAACATTAGAAACGGGTTGCGCAGTTGCCGGGTCGCCTTGCCTTCGCGGGCAAAGATCCATGCCACGATCGAAGAAGCCACCCACAGCGCCGGAGTAAGCTGACGGGTTTCGCGCAGCCTAAACCCGCACTCCTCCAGCAGGGATCGCAGGCTGTCCGCGGAAAAGTGAGTGATGTGAAAAGGGACGTGCCAGTTGATCCAGGCGCGGCCGAAGACCGTCCGCAACCAGCTCTGGCTGTTGGGACAGCTGATCCAGACCTGGCCTTCAGGTTTTAGCAGCCGGCGAACTGAGAGCAGCATGGCTTTCGGGTCGAGCGCGTGTTCGAGGACATTGGACAGCACCGCGACATCATAAGCAGCCTTCGGGGTGACCTCATCCAGCGGGCCGGTAAAAACCGTGAAGCCAGCTTGGCGCGCCGTTGCCGCCGCAGTTTCATTCAACTCCGTTCCTTCCGCCTGGAAACCGTTGCTGGCATAGTTGCGTAGAGTCCTTCCTTCATTGCAGCCGATGTCGAGCAGTCGCCCGCGACCGCGGCGGGTGTGGAAGGAGATATCTTCGTCGATCCGAATCCAAACTCGATACAGCGCGGACGAGAAGAACCATTCCCGCAGCCGGGTATAAAGCGTTCCATGTTCTCCGCCAAAATTGTAGAAGCGTTCGTACAGATGCTTCAGTTGAGCGGCAGTGGGCAAGGGAAAACTCTGCTCTCCGCCACACTGGCGACATCTGCGGACGGCAAACCGGCCTTCAATTCCGAAGCGCGTATCGAACAAGCCGCTGGCCACGGTTTCGCAGGGGCCGTTGCACAGGGTGCAGAAAGTAATAGTAGAAATAGTCTCCTCGGCTGGGAGCGGCACTCTCACCGCAACCGGAGATCCATTTCGATCGAAGTCGAGTGGCTGCGTCGTCATCCAGGATTCCTTGATCACGGGCTTTCCGCGAGGGATTCGGCTAAAACAAGCCTTCCGCCAGATTGTGGTGGTTCGGATTTCAGTTTTCCGAATGGTGGAAAAGCGCAAGTCGGGACGAAGGCTGGGATGAACGCGATTTTAGTCCCGTCGAAAAATATCCGTAGCGCGCGAGCAGCGGGGCGCCAGCCAGAGAGACAACCTTGCTCAGGACGCGGTTAAGCTCAGGTTTACGTTCCCGAAGCGGGATTTCTCCGCACTGAAGTTTATCGGGATTGCCGAGCGCGTGGTGTTGGCTTTGAATCCGCGCTTGTCCATTGCGCAGAAAAGCGCAATGTACCGGGGAACCAATCAGGGCTAAGGCAATCCGCTCGAGCAAGGGTCGCGGGTCGACTATGAAGTCTTCATATCGCAGCCGCAAAAATCCTGCCGCCCGGTGCTGCAGCAACTCGGCGCCGAGATTCGCCCAGTACCACTGCAAAATACAGCGCCGGGCAGACGTTGCGGAAACGTAAGCCTTAGTCCGGCGCCCACTGCTGACCACGCCCCGCAGGTCGCGGACCAGATGCACCACGTGCAGTTCGATTCCGGGAACCTGGGTCAGTAACGCGGCTAAGGCGGGGCTCTTCGAAGAGTCGATAATCACCGAGGCTCCCGTGACCTGCGCCAAGTCATGGTAGAACTTGCCCGCAGCTGCGAGAAAACGCGGTAAGTCCGGATGAATCTCAAGGGTTGGCCACAAGGCGCGGTGAATGGTGCGAGGCCGAGTAAAAGGCCTGCCCAAAGCGCGAAGATCTGGGTCGACCGCCAGCCTCGTCCACAACGAACATTCCGCCATGAGGGCGCCGCAGCCGCAGGGAATTGCCGCGTGGCCGAGGTTGCCCGGACCGAGGAAATATGCGCCCGCTTCTCCCACCGACACGAAGCTGGGTATTTCTCCCAGCAGGCGGGCCAAAAGCGTCGTGCCGCTGCTGCCGCACCCCGCGATGTAGATGATTTTTACCAAGAGCCGTCTTGTTCGGTGCGTTCAAGTCAGCCAGACTTACTCGCGACATAGCGGCCAGCCCATGACTTCGCCGAGACTATCGCTGCTGACAGATCCAAATTCCGTGCACTCGTATTCCCAGGACTCCAGCAGACGGCGGCAGGCGGCGTGAATGTTGCGCCCATGCGTGGCCAGGAAAATAATGGGGCGATGTCGCTGGATACAGCTTTGAGCGCCGCGCAGGGCGAGCAGTTCCGTGCCTTCGATGTCCATCTTGATCGAGTGCGGCGGCATGAGTCTTCCCTGCTCCAGCAAATCATCCAGGCTGGCCACTGTAACCGGTAAGCAGCCGGTATCCGACAGGCGGCCCATGCAGCCGCTGGGATCGGGAGTAAATGAAGCGCTCCCGGTTCGCTCGCCAACTGCGAGTTCGAGGATCTCCACATTGGACACCCGGTTCAGCGTCAGATGTCTTCGCAGATAGATAACGTTTCTGGGCAGCGGTTCGAAGGCAAAGACGCGGCCCTGTGGGCCCACCAATCCAGCCGCCAGCAGGGAGTAGAAACCAACGTTCGCACCCACATCGTAAAAAACGGTTCCGGGCTTGACCATCGAAGAGATCAGACGTTGCTTTTCGAACTCGTAGAAACCTAGCCAGCAGCGATGAATTGCCGAGCCTACGACCCAACGTTTCCCGCGCAGCCCTCCGCGCAGAATTGGAACGACTGCATTACGAGGGATCAACGCCAATGGAAGCCGCGCGATCTTGCCCGCGATGCTTCCGCTCGAAATGGCTTCCAGGTTGGTGAGCACGAGATTCATAAGGAAATGATGGGCAGGGATGGGAGCGCCACGCGGCTCCGCCTGCCCCAACCCCGCTCCAGGCGGAGAGCGCAGGTCAACAGGAACGCGAACACGAAGGTGATGAACTGGTCTTCCAGGGTGGAGCGGGCCGACCAGATCAGCAGCAGAAACATTTCGGTAAAGATCAACGGATGGTGTTGCGCTCCTTTGCGCAGGTGATTTGAAAGCAGCAGGATCGCCAGAGTCAACGCCGGCAACAGCAGAATACTGGCCGGCCCGAAATTCGCGTACAACTCACCCAGCTGGGTGGCGGCGAAGCTGGTAGGCGAGCCTGGCTCATAGATTTCCGCCAGTTGCAGGTTGAAGCCGTGCGGTTTTTCGGGAAACATGCTGCGGGGAATCATAAAATACGCGGCTCTCGCGTACGACATACCGTACAGATATTCGTGCCCGGTGCCAAAGTCCTGAATGACGTGGAAGAGAAACATGACATCATCGCCGTCGCAGGCATCCATGAACCAGGTCATGGTGCGATTTTGCATGTCGGCATCGTTGTAGACCGAGACGTTATCGCCGAGGTTAGAGAGGTCATTGCGAAAATAAGCCCACGCGCTGAAGACCACCGCCAGCACGGGCGCCGCCAGCAGCAAGCCCGCGACCACTTTCTTTCTACGATACAGCCAGCACGAGGTCAGCGCGGAGAGGAGATAGAGAGCCAGATAGATCCGCTCACCTTGAAATGCGATATGCAACAGGAAAACCAGAACCAACAGCCCGGATATGCGCCAGTGAATCTTGCCCTCCTGTGCTTCGAAGTGCGTATAAAGCACGGCGGCGGCAGTGAATACAATCTGATTCGCCTGGGCAATCCAGAGGTATAGCGCGTAGCGGTCGCCCAGTTCCGCCGAGAGATCACTGACGCGTCCCGACCAGTTGCTGAGAAGAAATTCCTCGAAGCCGCCGACCATTCGTATGGTAAGCGCGTAATCGAGCAAAGCCAGGACGGTGGTGACGAAAATGACTTTCTTCAAAAGCGCCGGGTGGGAGACAAGTTCCAGCCGATCTCGCGCCGGCTCCGCCTGGGGCGGCGCTTTCGGTAGAAAGAGAAGGAGAACCCCGGCGGAGAGCAGCAGCGAAGTCCAGATCACCAGAAACGGAACGAAAAACTGTGTGCTCGAAAGATCGACGGTATTATGGCTGGCACTGGCGGCATAGAAAGCCGGGTCTTGATATCCTCCATGGATTACCATCAGGCTCAGCGGGGCAAGAAAGAAAAAGGCAAGTCCGACCGTCCAACCTAAGATCGGCGTAAGCGCCGTATCGCATCTGCCGAATTTCCCGAGGACTCGCCAAAAACTCCACAGCAGCACCAGTAGCAGCGGGATATAAATTATTCTCAGCATTGCTTTGGATAGATTGGTTTGACCAGGGCTTTGGGTCGGCCGCTCCGGTGGTTGCTGCAAGAAGTTACTCAGTTCGCGATTCGCTCAAAAAAACGGATATAGTTCCGCGCGGTATTGGCCCAGGAATAAAAACCGATATGCTGGCGGTTGTAGGCGGCTTGGGCAGAGGCAGTTTCCCCATCGTCCCAGAGCGCCATGATGAGCCGCGCCAGCCCTTCCACATCCAGCGGTTCGAATAAATTCAACTGCAGCACCTGGCCCAGTTCCTCGATGGGTGGGATTCTGGAGGCAATAATAGGCGCACCGGCGGCGGCCGCCTCAAGGATTGGCAGACTGCTCGATTCGTGCAGCGTCGCCGAGATCATGAATGCCGCCTTCTGGTACAGCGTTACCATTTCCTTAAAAGTTACTTTTCCCAAATGGCGGACGTAGTCCATGGACTGCCCGGCGATGAACTGAAAGATTCCCGGGGCTGCGGAAAATTTCTCGCCGGTAAGAACCAGCGGAATCTTGGCGCCGTGTCTGGCTTCGATCTGCTTCAGCGCCTTCAGCAACGTCAAATGATTCTTGTGCGGCCACAGTTGTGCGGGGAAAAAAAGAAAACGCTCAGGAAGGCCGGCCAGCGCAGAAGATTCGTCTTCGGTCGCGGGCGCGGCGAATTTCTCCACCTGCACTCCGGAGGGGATGACCTCGACCTGTTCGGCAGAGAGCGCGGGAAAATTTCGCAGCAAGTCCTGCTTTGTGTACTGGCTGCTGGCCTGCAGATAACTGGCGTGTTTTGCGCTGAGACCGTAAGTGACGCGCCGGCTGAGGCGCGCCGGCCAGCTGAAAAATTCCGGGTGGTGGACGTGCTGGATATCGTGCATGGCGAGCACCGTGGGCCGGCGGTGATTAAAACAGCGCAGCGCCGGAGTGGGAGTGTAGAGAACATCCGACTCGCTCTCCATGAGTTCCCTGATATTCCGGAAAAGGCCGTCACTGGCCATTTTGTATACTCCCGCACTTCCAGCGAGCAGCGCCGCGCGGCAAAGGTTGCCCTTCACACCCAGGAGGTTGTCGTCAACTTCGGCGAAGTCCAAGCCGGCGGATTCTTGCTGGCCCGGTTTGCGCAGATCATTTTTTTGCAGGTCATTTTTTTGCAGATCAGGCTTTTGATGATCAGGTTTTTGCAAATCAGGTTTGTGCAGATCATGAAAAAGATGGGCATTCGCGGCCGAGATAAATACTCGAAACTGGCAACCATTGGAGACCTCGGCGAAACCTTCCAACAAACCCAGCACGTAGGATGTGACTCCTCCGACATATCTGGGATCGACTTGCAAACAATTGATGGCTACTCGCATAAATCGTCCGGAAGGCACGCGAGGGTTATGACGCGCGGTCTCTTTTCACCGCGAGCCGCCGGCTCGGGAAGGCAAGTAACGGGCACAGGCCCGCCACATCTTTCGGGCGTAGGAGGGGCGGTGCAACCGCATTATCCTTTCGCCGAAGTAGGGATCTGGGCTAATGATTTCGGGAAACCTCGGGGCCGACCAGCCCCTGCCCTCGTCGGGCAGCGCGTTCTGCTTGAAGGGTGCTCTCCTGCAGTGGATTCCTGAGCCATCAAAGCCGATGTTATAGACTTTCGAAATTGCCGGGCGGATTGCGAAGGCGCGGTGGCGAAGATGTTCGAATCCCCAAATCACATCCCAACCCTGGATCTTTCCGGCGGCTTGCATGGCCAGCATCTGCGCCAGATCCGGGCCCGCCTGATTGACTCGCCGCCGGCCTTCCGAAGTGGAAAGCAGATCGTCAAACTGGGAGACCGACCATTTGGCCTTCTCCCACCGATCTCTCCAGGTTGCCCATCCCCAGGAACAGCTTCGTACCGAGGCATAGGCGTCGTAGGGATAATATGCTGGCACGGCAATGGGAAAATTGAAGCCGGTCACGCTAAAAACTTGGGGGACATTCTCATAACAGTCGAGCCCTCGGTTTAAGAAGCTGAGGAAATCAGGAGCGGTCAGGAGATCGTCTTCGAGAACGATGGTGCGGCCCCGCTCGCGGCAAAGCTGGGTGACTCCAGCGATGATGGAATTGGAGAGGCCCAGATTCCGGTCCCGTTCGCTGATGGTTACCGAGCGGAATCCGTCGATGGATCGAATGAATTTCCCCACCGCCGCCACCGCCGCGGCGCCGGATTCTGCTTTCGCCGCGTCGGCAAATATAAACAAGTCGCTTTGTCCGGCGAGATGGTTGCGGCGAAGAGCCTCCACCGTTCGCCGGGTGTGATCGAGCCGGTTGTAAACGAACAGCGCGATCGGAGCGGGCGCGCGCCCCAGTTCCGAATCATAGACCGGCAAAGCCGCCGCCCCCGCATCGCTCACCGCCGGCAGATTCGGAGAATAGCTAAATGAAACTGACATACTTTACTGGCACTCCAGCTTTACCGGCACTCCAGCTTTACCGGCACTCCAGGTGGCGGGTCATTCGTTTGAGCTGTGATGGGGAAGTGAGGGGGAAGGGCTGAAATGTTCGCCAGGAATCCGCCGCCGCGCGGGCTTTGCGAGAGACAAAACCAGAAAGCCAGAGCCAGCGCACAGGTATAGGTTGCCCCGGAAAGAAGCATGCCGTAGACCGCTCCGCGCAGGCCAAGGTAGATGACCAGTGGCACGCCCGCGATGAACGTGGCCACAGCGCTACTGACGTAAGCGTAAAAAACCAGGCGTGGACGTTCCGCCGCGCGCAGCGCGTCGCTGAATGTGTTGCCCACACCGGTCCACAGCGGCACCAGAGCGAGAACGAAGAGCAGCGGAGCCAGGCCGTCGAACTTTCCCGCATAAAGCAGGTGCATCACCGTGGCACCCACCAGGCGGACCGCTAAAGCAAACAAAAGGGTGATCCCGATTATCGCCAATGCATAGCGCTTCCAGAGCGACAGAAAATCATCGAGGTTTCTGGCGACATATCTGGCGGTCAGAGCCGGCAACAGCAGGAAAGACAACGAAATCATGACTTGCTCGACCGGCGCGATCAGAAGATACAGCGCCTTCAGGTTGCCGACCTCGTTCACCGAGAGAAATCCGGCCACCAGCCAGTAATAGCCCTGGTGCATAAACTGGAAGACAAACGCGGTGGCCAGCACCCAGCGCGAGTATTTCCAGTGTTCGCGCCAATAGTGCGGCTCGGTTTTGAGGAAGCTCTCCCGCGCGGGAAACCGGGGCGACCGAAGCTGCGGCAGCCGGCCCAGGCAGAGCGCTCCGGCGACAATCCATCCCAGGGCCAGAATCAGAAATACCGAGAAGCTATTCAGCCTCTGGGCTCGGACCGCGATCCAAAGAGCCAGGGAAACAGTCGCGAAAAAAACCAGCGACGTCGCGGCCGCCGAGGCCGGCTTTCGCTGAACGTAAAAGCTGCGGCGCAGCCAGGCGGCGGCGAGCAGCACGCTCAGCGTAAGTCCGAGACCGACGATGGCCCGGGGCAAATGGTTAGGAGCAATCCAGTGCAATCCCCAACACACGCTCAGCACCAGCGCCGTCAGCAGCAGGCCAAGCGCGGCATTGCTCCAGCCCACCAGCCGAAAATATTCCGGGAAGCGGCTGCGATACCTCCCGGAACCGTAAACGGTGTAGGGCTCGAGGATGGCGGCGTTGTGCAGGCCCATCAGAAACGTAAGAAGCGAATAGGCCAAGGCAAACATCCCGTACTCTTCCTTGGTCTGAGTGCGGGCCAGTACCAGGTTCACGAGAAACATGCCGCCAGAGGAAAACGCCTGGTCGGCCAGGCTATAGCCAATCCGCCGGGTGTGGTGGAACCGGCGCAGAGGCAACGCCGCCGCTTGGGAGCCGGCAAGTGAAGCGGCAATTTGATTCATTTTCAGGAGTTCATTTCAAGAGTTCATTTCCGCACCCAGTGCCCAGTGCAACCCCCGTGAAAGCGGACCTGGTTTGCGAACTGGCGAAAGAATCTTCAGATCGGTGGTTTCGACTTCACGCAGCGCAACCAGGCGCGATGACTCACAGCTTGCCAGCGGGAACCATTCGGCGGCGCCCATGGCATCTTCGCCTTCGTACTCCGAAAGATGGTCTGGAAAACTTCGTTGGCCAGCGCCTTGCCGGGATCTTCCGGGCTGACCTGCTGCCAAGCCGCACCGGCCAGCACCCAAATCGTGCCGCCGGCAAGCCCAAAGCAGCCGCCCAAAAACAGGATGGCCAGGCGCGGCGGATAGGATTTCTTCTGCGGGAGGCTGGCCGGATCCAGCACTTTCACGCTGGGCGTTTCCTTGGCTTCCTGCACTTTGGCCAGCTCGTACTGTTGGGTAAGAGTTTCATAGACCGCTTCCTGAATCTTGGTGCGGCGCAACAGATCGGCATAAGTCACCCCGAGCAGCGGCAACTCGCGAATAGTCGGGTAATCCGAGTGCTCCGGATCGGAAGGCTCCGCAGACGATATGGCCGAAGAAGATCCGTCGGAAGAAGGTCCGGCTGGAGATGATCCAATTTTGGCCGACAGGGGAATCGCCATCGAGCTTTTCCAGTTGGCGGCGCAGCTCGGAGACGCGGGCCTGCACCGTGCGCACGCGCACGTTGTTGGCAGTGTAGATCTCGGACAGTCCCTTCAACTCGGATTCGGCGGCAATGAGCTGGCCCTGCAGCAGCGCCGCAGCTTCCACCATGGCCTTGCCCTGTTCGGGGATATTGATCGCGGCATTTCTGCTGGCGAACTGGCTGAACTGGTTCGACACCGCGTCTAATTCCTGCTTCACCGCCTGGAGCCGCTCTTCGAGAAAAACGCGCTCCCGGTGAGCCGCTGAGGTGGAGAGTTCTGTGATCAGACGATTCAATTCCTCCACATGAGCCGCCGCGAGGGCGGCGGCGCGGCCGGGATTGCGGTCGATCACGGTGATGGAAATAATGCCCGTCTTGCGATCTTCGGAGGCGCCACTGTTGCTGGCAAGCTTGGCGCAGGCATCTTCCTCCAGCCGCTCGCCGTAAATTTTTCTCAGATCGAAGCGTTCAACCAACCGGTCTTCCAGAGTACGGCTGCGCAGCACGCCAACAAAAAGAGCTCCTGTGGAATTGCCGCCCAGGAGTCCTCCGGCCATTGCGCCGATTCCGTTGCCTGCCTTGGCGCTCAAGGCCGCCAACATGTTCGCCGAACTGGAGGGAGGCTCGGGAGGCATCAATTGCACGGTCGAGCGATATTGTTTGGGCAGCAGAAAAGCGATTGCGGTTGCCATCCCCAAGCCCACCAGCGTTACCCGGGCAAGGCTGCGACGCTCGTCCCAGAGCAGGCGCAACCGTTCCCACACCCGGGCGGAGGATAGCTGAGCTGACGAAACTTGAGCTGACAAGACCCGAGCTGATAAGACCTGCTCCGACAAGACTTGGGCCGATAGGACTTGGGCTGATGAGACCTGGGCCGAGGCAGCGCCCTCTCCCCCCTCGGGCGATCCGACTCCGCGAAAGGAGGATTCCGGCGAAAAATCAGGACGCGTCTTCGTAGCTGTCTGCGACAATTCCTTCCTCAACTCTTTTCAGGGAAGCTCAAAGAGGATTCCTCTCTCTCTCTCTCTCTAAATCTAGTTCTGTCGCCACCAACGCAGGCCGGGATGGTAAGTCAGCTGCAAAGACATGGAAAAATCCGACTCCGGCCCGGGACGGAGAGCGGGAAAGTTCCACTGCTCATATTGCGCTTGCCCGGACAGCTCAACCTGAGGCCCCAGCTGGCACCGAGCGCTGAGCGAAAAATCGTTCAGTCGTCCGCCGCCGGCGAGAAACCGGTCCACTTCCTGGTGCCGGTAAGACAGCTGCACGCTGGTGCGGGGAGAGAATGAATACCTGGTCCAAGCCTGCCCGCCGAGGGCCTGGCGCCCGACCCAGCTGCCAATCAGATTGCCATCATTGGTATAGCCGGAGCGGTAGCGGCGGTCGGTATACATGGTGCCCAGGCGGGGATCGGCTTTGAATCCCTCCACCCGTAGCTCCAGTCTGGGCAGTTTCGGAGCCTGCGGCAGATAGATTCCTGGATTCAACATGGGCCGGGTTGAACCCAGCGGAGAAACTTCGTCTCCGACCAGCGAGTCGGTGTAAACCGTCAGCCACTTTCTAACTCCAGGAACGCGATACATGAGATCGAAGCTGGAAAATCGCTTGGCCGGATTGCTGGCGGTGTTGGCATTGTGGGAGTAATAACTTCGAAAGAATTCATTCCAGGTGAAAGGCAGTCCCGGACCGCCGAACATGGCAGTGACTCCCATGCCAAACTCCAGATTCGGAGTGGGATGAAAACCGATTTTGTTGCCGTGAATGAACGGCTGCGGATGGAAGTTCGGTCCTACGAGAAATTGTGGATCGACACTGGGTGCCAATCCTACCGAGACTGGCGGGTTATACACCCAGCTCTGCCCGGCCAGTTGCCCGAGAAAAGAAGTCATGCGAACCGGCCCCAGAAAATGTGAGAGCAGGGGAATCTCGAAGGGCGACACATTGTCGATTTGCAGCATGGTGATGGGCGCAGCATTGTCGCTCATCAACAGCGGCCCACTTTCTCCCGGCCCCAGCCACAGATTCTGTTTGCCAAAAGAAATCTTGACGTTATTGACAGTCAACCCGATCGCACCCTGGATCAGGCGAAACTGGTTGATCGTTGCCGACCCATCCGGAAGCAGCGCCACCAATCCATCCTCGGCCGCAGTGGCCTGCAAGACGTTGGCCGGATTCGACGCGACCTCCGGGGCGTGCTGGTATTCGCCGCGGAAAGAAAATGAGAATGGACCGGCGACGCCGCTGACGCTCACCCCTGTGATCTGATTGAAGCCCTCTCCATAGGGCCGGCCATAATCGTTGACGATGGTCTGCGCGAAGTGATAGCCATCCCGCAAGGGAGTGCCGGTGATCGCGGTGAAGCGGGTGTAGATCGAATCCAAGCCGAGGCCCACATTCGCGGCGCCGTCCCGCCGGTCGATCTCGTCGCCGAATTCACCGAGCAATGCGGCGTAAGTTTTTTGTACTTCCGGTGGCGCTTCTCCGCCCGGTTGTTCCCCATCTCCCGCATAACGGATCACATCTCCAGCCTCTTCCAGCAGCCGAGCGCACTCCATGCGGGTCCAGGGACGCATTCCCAGATAAGCACTCTGCAGGTAGCCGAGCGCCGCCAACTGCTCCAGTGCGGGATAGACCCAGCTGTCCAGCGGGACATAGGGTGATCCCATATGTCGCGGACTGCGCACTTTGTCTTGTTCCGCCGCATGAAATTCAAAGGGATTTCCCCAAGGCGAAGGGCTGACTTCGGGGTCGCGATGCCGCTGATAAATCTGCTGGGCGGCGAAGTAACCCAGCGCTCCCCCGGCTAAAACATCCGACGGAAAATGTTCTTTGCCGGTAACCCGCGCCACGGTTACGGCAGATGCCAAGCCATAGGCCAGCAGCTTGGTTAAGGGCCCCGGATATTCGTGAGCGATTACCCCCGCTACCGCCCAGGAGACGGCGGCGTGTTCGGAGGGAAAGGAAGAACCTCCCGCAAAGAAATGGCCAGACCCTGCGCCCTGATAAGGCCGCTGACGATCGAAAACTGATTTCAACGAGTAGTCGACCGCGGCTGCGTTCACGGCAGCTTCGATAGCGAGGAATCCGGTTTCGGAGGCGTGATCGTTGCGCCTGATTTTTCCGATCAGAAACATCCCTCCGGCCGCTCCGGCGAGAGCGAAAGCCCCATCATTCGATACACTGCGGCTGCGTGCGATTTCGCTCGCCGGCACTTGTTTGGAGAACCAGGAATCGCTGGCCAGAAAAGCGGCCATCGCGGCCGCCGTCGGTAGCGCCCAAATCGCGTCGCGACGGCGCAGGCGTAAGGGGCTGGTCCATATCTTGCTTTGGTCAGCGGCGAATCGCTTGAACAGATCGATCCCGCTGCCGCCTCCGCCCCACATCTTCGACTGATTCCAGGTACCCACGGTGGAGATATTCGGCTCAGGAACTGAAACTGTTGTCGTCGGATTGGATGTTTTCGCATCGTTCGGACCCGGCTCCGGATTCTCCAGCCGCGGCGCATTCTGCAAACCGCCCGCCATATCTCTCGCGCTTGTCTGGGCAAGAGCGTTCCCGGAAAGAGTCGACACGACTATCATCAGCGTAAACAAAACTTGGGGAAGCGATCCGCCAGCACTCATCCATCCGCCCACGGCTGTCACGCCAGAGCTCGCTCAGAACGCCCGGCCAACACTGATGGCGATGGCGATGGATGACATCATCTGCGCCGCATCCATGGTGGTCTTCCATCTTGGAGTCCCGCCCAGAGCTTTCTCCGGCACGAAGACCATATCCCCGGGCCGCAGCTCGGCGCTCAAAACGTCGCCCGTGAACCATTCGCCGCTTTCTTTTCCACCCACCACCGAACCGTCGCCGCGCACCACGAAGACTCCTTTCTTGTTCGCCATGTTGGTGGGGCCTCCGGCCTGGCGCAGGTACCAGCTCGCACTCTTTCCCGGGCGGTAGGTAATCGCGGTTGGGTTATAGACTTGGCCGTTGACCACGATATAGGTGGGAGTCTTCGGCATCAGCAGCGTGTCCCCGGCACGCACCTCGATATCGGCAGGAGTGTTCGCCCACTTGCCGACATTTTTCGAGATGTGAATCACCAGCCGTCCTTCCGGCGGCGTGCTCTTCAGCTCCTCGAGCGTGGCATGCCATTGATCGATGACCGCGCTCTTGGCCAGCTTCTCATCGGTGTCGCCAGCATCAGGAATCAGCTGAAGGGTTGACTGCTGCGCCTGCACCTGCCGGATCAGGTCGCCGCGATTTTTCTCCTGCAGTTCGCGGACTTGCTTGCGTTCCAGAATCGCCCCGTAGGGATAGGCATCGGAGCGCAGCCCTCCCGCACGTTTCAGTACAGAACTCAGGCGCTCGCCTTCCTCGATCCCGTAATCGCCGGGATGCAGGACTTCGCCTTTGACCGTGATCACTGCCCCAACGTCGGTCCAACCTGCCAGTTGCCGGATGGTGAGCACATCGCCGTCATGCAGCCGTACGTCGCTGTCGGCGTCGCCGGCCAGCGCGTGCGCCAATGGGACGGCAACGTGTTCGCCAACGATCAGTCCGCCATTTTCTACGGTGTAGCGTGTCAGATCGGCCGACTCGGTAAAAGCGCCACGGGTCAGCCCGCCGGATAACCGGACGAGTTGCGCCGCGGACATGTCTTCCCCCAATGGGTATTTCCCCGGGCGGGCCACTTCCCCTTCAATTTTCACTGCCGGAGAATCAACTTTCGCCAGATTGCGGTGAATGAATATCCGGTCCTTGGGCTGCAAAGAAACATTGTCCGCGGCGTCTCCCGCCAGCGCGCGCTCCAGATTCACGCTCAACACTTTGAGCTTTCCGTTGGCCATGCGACGAAAAACCTGCGCATCGTTCAGCTGTGCATCGCGGGTGACGCCGCCCGCCTGGTAGACGGCATCGCGCAGGCGAGTCTGTCCGTTGGTAACAAGTTGGCCGGGATGACGCACTTCCCCGGTGACCATCACCGTGGGTGGATCTTCAAAGTCATAGCGGCCGAAGATGCGCACCGTGTCGAAGGCTTTCAGGGTGACGTTCTGGACATTGTTCTCACCTGCTTTCTCGTCTTTGTTTTTGCCCCCACCCAGCGCATCGGCCAGGTTGAAGGCGACAATTTGCGGGGCATAGTCGGGCGGGGCCAGCCGGATGATTTCCGCATGGTGCGCCGCGGGCTCGGGGAGCAGATCGGCATAAGAATGGATGAGGTCGGTGACCCGCATGCCTTCCCGGTAGGCGCGCTTGCCGGGGCTAAAAACGTGCCCGTCGAGATAAACCGTTTGCTCGCTCGAGGGCAGAATCGGCGAGATGCGAATCTTGTCGCCATCCTGAATCTTGAAGCCTTCAAGCGCGCTGGTTACCCCTTCCTGATTGTTGTTTTCCGGCAGATCGAGCCGCAGCATGGAACGGCTCTGGTGCGCGACCACGCGCTCGACTTCGATGTGGCGGAGCGTGCCGGTGTTCAGCACGCCGCCCGCCAGCTGCAAAGCTTCCGCCAGATCGGTTTCGTGATTCAGTTCATAGATCGCGGGACGCCGCACCATGCCCTCCACCGTCAACTCCGCGCCCACGGGAGGCACCATGATTGTGTCCCCCGCCTCGAGGCGCAGCATCCTCGATCGAACTCCGTGCAGCAACAGATCGTAGAGATCGACCTCGCCCACCAGTTGCGGTCCACGGTAGAGCCGCAACATGCGCAGCGATCCGCGCGCAGTCGGGCCGCCCGCCTGGTAGAGCGCATTGAGCGGGGTAGAGAGCGAACTCACATCGTAAGCCCCCGGACGCAAGACGTCTCCGACTACATAGACACGCACGGTGCGCAGCCGGGCCAGAGAAACATCGGCGTGCACATCGCGAAATTCGCCGCGCAATACGCTCTGCACCAGTTGCTGCACCTCCCCCAGACTGCGTCCGGTGACCTGCACGGCGCCGGCTTCCGGCAGGGCCACGCGGCCTTCGCGATCGACCACGCGCTGCAGATGTTGGGAAACTCCACCCCAGAGTTCGATACTCAGGCCGTCGCCCGGCCCCAGCACGTAGTCAGGTCCCACGGGCAGATCCATAGGAAGTTCGTCGAAATTGCCGGTGCCGTTGCGGAAGATATCTTGGCCAAAACGCGCCAGGACTGGAGTATGCCGGGAGACTTGCGCGTAAAGATCGTAGAGGGCCGGCACCCCGGCATAGGGATTCGCGCGGTGTCGAATTACGGGACGGTCTTCGTCTTCAGCCGGCTGGCGCAATGGGCTGCGGTTCTCCAGCGGCGGAGACGAGGAACGGAAGGACGAGTCTCGCACCCAGGCTTCGAGGCGCTCGTCGGAGTTTTCCGTCCTGGAGTCAGGCACATAAGGAGGATAGGAGGACGACGCGGAGGGAAACGAGCGTCCCTGTTTCGAAGGCCTGTTCTGGCTGGTGCCGGCATCCGTCATTCCGACACTAGATAATCCCGGTCTGCCTTCCGGACTCATCCCCTGCATCGAGTCTGCTTCCGCCGGGGGCTCATCGTAGAAGTCTTCGTCTGGAGGTTCCGTGCCAGCCATGCTCTGCTGCCGGCCGTATCCGGGAGAAGCGGGCTGAAGGCGCTGAGGTGGAGGCAGCCCGGGCTGATCTGCTGAAGGCGCGGGCAGGGTCTCATCATTTTCTCCGCCCCCATCCGCCATATATCCATCTTTGCGAGCTTTGGCCCTGGCCGCAGGAATGCTCTGATCGTGCTCTTCCCAATACTTTTCTTCTTCGTTCGCAGCGGCTGGAGTTGCGCCTGAGAGTTTCGCCAGTTCGCTGGCGGACAAGCGCCGGATCCGGTCCTTTTCCATTTCCTCCCGGGTGGGCTTGGCCCGCACGTATTCGCGTTTCTCAATTTCCTGAGTCGCAAGAATTCGAGCGTTGTCATCCACGATCAGCAGCTGATACAAGGCATCGTCGGTGAGATCGGCGGGATCAAGCAACTGCCCCTGCTCGTAGGCCTGGCGGACAAGCAAACGCTTGACCGCGAGCATCAGCCCCGGCTCCCGCCGAAGAATATTGGAGATGGTGGCGGCGGAGAGCGAAATCCTGGGCTCACCGTCGTCTCCGTTGAGCTCGCCCTGCGAGCCAGCCTGTTGTGCTGCAGCTTCTCGGTCACGGTCCTGCTGAGCCCACACTTTTTCTGGAACCACGCTGGCCAGCAGAAAGATTCCGACAATGACAGCGCACCACCGTTGCCATCGCAGGTGACCGCTGGGTTCTGCTTGGAGCATAAATATTGACCGATCGGGGGGGAACTTTTTTTGCAAACGTACTGAAATTCTCAGTTCCGAGGCTTCGATTCTGCGACCGGCTCCAAGTCGCTTTCATCCACTTCCACGGCCACGGAGCGCATGATCAGATCCAAGGAAAACACCACGCGGCAGCGTTCCTTTCGGCGCACGACGATGCCTTCGAGCCCCTGCATCGGTCCGCAACAGACGCGGACGCGCCGCCCGGCGCACAGGTAAGGATGCGGTTCGATGCAGCCGCCACGGGACAGGCGATCGCGCAGCGCCTCAATTTCGGCCTGCGGCAAAACCGCGGGCTCTCCATTGAAGCTCACCAGCCGTACCGCGCTCGGCAGCTGGAGAACTCGCAGCCTGTCTTTCAGCGCGAAGTAAACGAAAACATAGCCGGGGAAAAGAGCCAGCTCCAGTTCCTTGCGGCGATCTTTCCAGCGCCGCACCGACCGATAAAGTGGAAGAAAACAGGAAATATTGCGTTGCTCGATCTGCTGCGCGACACATTTTTCGTGGCGTGGACAAGTATAGAGCGCATACCACTGCGGCTGCTCTCGAACATCGGGCAAAGCGTGACGCCCCGGCAAATCGTGGCGCGGACCGGCCAGGGTGGATGACTCGCTACTGTTTTGAATTTCATTCGCTACTTGCATGTGGCTCCGCTGGTGCAGCTTCGCCCCGTCGGCTACATCAGCCGAATACATCAATCTTCACTTTCAGAAACCAGACCACCGCCTGTAGGTCTGTTCGCGCCTTGCGGCGCGGCTTAAATCGCCTTCCGAAAACCGGTCAATTTTGTGCCACTCCAACCAAAGCCGTGCGTTCCCGTACCGCATTCAGAATTCCCGCTTCCGAACTCTCCAGCGCCTTGGTTCGAATGTCGACTACCGCCCAATAGAAGATTCCCCGATTCTGTTCCGGGGCCAAGGCCAGAATCCTCATATCGGGATGGCGCCCCAGGAGAAACCCGCACTGGCCCAGCCGCTTCTCGGGTTCATCCATTGCGAGGATGAGAACATCGGGCAGCACCTGTTCCACGATCTCGGCCAGTTCGCCCTCGTTCTGCACCTCACCCACAACTTCAATATCGGGCTGGTCGGCGATGGTAGCCAGCACCAGTTCCCGCATCAGCCGGGGATGATTTGCCACCAATACACGAACTCGTTTCACGGAGAATTCCCCAGCGCAGAGCATAGGTCGTCCTATTGCGCCTGCACAAGGTTCAAAAGAGATCTATGCGGGAGCCCCCAGAGAGAAGCCGGAAAGTGATCGGGAGTATTAATCAGCGAAGGACAAAAGGGAGCTGTTAGTACCAATCCATAGTACTAATCAAGGTACCAATATCGGTGTCGCGGGAGCGATCTTATTGCCGGGTTACTCCGCCGGTGAATGATCTTGCGAGAACCGAAGGCTAGTTCACGGGCCAATCCAAGATTGGTTTTGGGGAAGGTTTGGTGGGCAGTGCAGGACTCGAACCTGCGACCTCCTGCTTGTAAGGCAGGCGCTCTAACCAGCTGAGCTAACCGCCCGCTGCCGTCTTCGGTGAGATCAAATTTCTACGCCGCGATGCTTTTCCGCCGACGAATGCGCCGTTCGGTGGGCGACGTCCGCGCCATCTGCGACTGAGCGAGTATATGCGAGGCAAGAAAACGCGGTCAAATAACGGGAGCGATGGCAATCCGAATCAGGAAGCTAAAATTGAGCTATTCCGGCCAATAGCTTTGCCAACAGGCGAGAGCCTCCCTGCTAGACTGACGCGGTGCGCCGTCTGATCGTTAACGCCGACGATTTTGGATTCACTGCAGGAGTCAATCGCGCCATTGTCGAGGCTCACACTCGGGGAATTGTGACTTCGACCACTCTGATGGCGAGTGGGCCCGCCTTTAACGATGCCGTCCGGCTGGCTAGAGAAACTCCGCGGCTCGATGTTGGCTGCCACTTGGTACTGATCGATGGCGAGCCGGTCCTGGATGCAGTTCGCCTGTCCACGATCACGTCCCGAGATTCGGGTACGGGTCGGTTTCGCGATGGTCTGAAATCGTTTGCGGCACGCGCGCTGACCAGCCGCTTCGACCCGGCGGAGATTGAAGCTGAGGCGAGCGCACAAATACGCAAGATTCAATCGGCTAGCATCAATGTTTCCCACGTAGATTCTCACAAGCATACTCACTTGTTTCCCGCGGTACTGCGGCCGGTGCTGCGCGCAGCGCTGGCTTGCGGAGTAAGAGCGGTACGCAATCCGTTTGGCCCGCGCAAACCGTTGACTTCAACACAACTGTTGGCGCGACCGAGTCTCTGGACTCGTTATGCCGAAGTCAGAATTCTGCGCACCCTTGCCGGCAAATTTCAAGACGCAGCGAAACGGCAGGGGATGGCAACTCCCGATGGCACGTTCGGCATCGTTGTGACTGGCGCGCTCGACGAGGGACTCTTCCGAGCCATTGCCGCCATCATTCCCGAAGGCACTTGGGAATTTGTTTGCCATCCGGGCTACAATGATGCGGAATTGCAGCAGGCTAATACCCGGCTGCGGGAATCGCGAGAAACAGAACTGCGGGTGCTCACCATGCCTGAAGCTAGACAGCTATTGGAGGCCGAAGGCATTGCCTTGATTTCATATCGCGAACTCATCTCAACCGAAAGTGCCTCGTAAGAACAGGTTTTTAAATCCACTCACTCACTCAGGACTAGTCACTTTCGTAATCTTAAGAAGAATCGGGTAGGGCGTATCATCAGGTTAGTTTCGGCTTAAAGACTTAAGCTGGGAGGCTCTTAATCATGTCTGCCTCAGGGGCGGCTCCGCGCGCGACGCTGGACTTGCGTGTACGAGTGTGGGGCATGGGGGCAGATAACCGTCCTTTTCACCAGAACGCGAACGCGCAAAATGTAAGCACAAATGGGGCCTGCATTTGCGGACTCGAACATGAGTTGAAGGTGGGCGACGTTATCGGCGTTCAATACGAAACCAAGAAAGCCCGCTGCAAGGTGATATGGGTGATGGAGGCCGCAGGCCTCAAAAAGGTTCAGATCGGAGTTCAGCTCGTGGCCGACCAGGAGTGTCCGTGGCTGGCGCAATTGCCGCCAGAACTACGCTCCAACATGCCGAATTACACCCCCGACAATCGCAGAAAGTTCCAGCGTCACCGGATATCGTTCCCCTTAGAGTTCCGCGACGAACGCGTGAATACCCCGATGCGGGTCAACGCCACTGACATCAGTGGCAACGGCTGTTATGTTGAGACCGTCATGCCTTTGCCGATTTCAACGATGCTGCGGGTCGAGTTTTGGATTGACCAGGAACGCATCTCCGCTACCGCTACTGTGCGCACCCGGGACCCGGGAGTTGGGATGGGAATCGAATTCAGCGGTCTGCCGGAAGATTCCAAGAAGCGCTTCCAGGCTTATCTCGATAAGCAGGACCCCGGCCTCTCCGTGCAAGGACAAAAAGCCGGCGAATAGAGCGCTGTAATGCGCAGAAAGCTCTCTGCGTAAACCCAGGTTCGCCGAGAATCTGCATCTTCTGCTACCCTCGACCATCGAACTACAGAATCTCTCAAGGGCGGTCCAGGCGGAATGAAGATTGGGATCACGTGTTACCCCACCTACGGCGGCAGCGGCGTGGTGGCCACAGAATTAGGTCTGGAGCTGGCCCAGCGCGGCCACGAAATTCATTTCATTTCTTATGCCCAGCCGATCCGGCTGCGCGGCGAAGAGCCGAACATCCACTATCACGAAGTCGAAGTGTCCCGGTATCCGTTATTCGACTATCCGCCCTATGATTTGGCGCTGGCCACGCGCATGGCTGAGGTCTCGCAGTTGTACGATCTCGATCTGCTGCACGTGCATTACGCCATTCCTCATTCGGTAAGCGCATTGCTGGCGAGGCAGATGCTGGCGGATGGGCCGCGAGGGCGCCGCTTGCCGTTCGTCACCACGCTCCACGGCACTGACATCACCTTGGTCGGGCTGGACCGCTCCTATTTGCCGATCACGCGCTACTCCATCAACCAGAGCGATGGGGTCACGGCCGTCTCCAATTATCTCCGTGATCGTACGATGCGGGTCTTCGATGTCAGCAAAGAGATTGAAGTCATCTATAACTCAGTGAATTGCGATGTGTATTGCCGATGTGCGAACTCTTCCGAGCTCCGCGCTGAGTACGCCCCCAAGGGGGAACGTCTGCTGGTACACCTTTCCAATTTTCGCCCGGTAAAACGTGTGACGGATGTGATCGAGATTTTTGATCGCGTGCGCAAAAAAATTCCGTCAAGGCTGATGCTGATCGGCGACGGCCCGGACCGTTCCGTGGCGGAATGGCTGGCCGTTCAAAAAGGAATTCACGAAGACGTGCTCTTCCTCGGCAAGCAGGATGAAGTGCAGGAAAAACTCGGGATCGCCGACATTCTTCTGATGCCGAGCGAGTTGGAATCGTTCGGCCTGGCAGCGCTGGAAGCGATGGCTTGTGAAGTGGTGCCCATCGCAACCCGCACCGGCGGCGTGCCGGAAGTGATCGAACATGGCGTCAGCGGCTACCTTGCCGATGTTGGCGACGTGGACACAATGGCCCGTTACGCGATCGAACTTCTCAGTGACGACAGCGCGTTGCACGCTATGGGCAAGGCGGCGCGTGCCGTGGCCCAAGCTCGTTTCTGTTCCAGCAGGATCGTCCCACAATACGAAGCTTATTACCGGCGGGTGGTCGAACGCTCTTCGTAAAATCCCTCGGGCACCGCACCTGCCGTCTGAAGGAGTGGCAAGCGAATTCGCACCAGGGTTCCTTTGCCTTCGTGGCTGTCGATTGTCATCCGCGCTGCGTCGCCATACAAAACCTGCAGGCGTTCGGAGATATTCGCCATACCAATTCCCGCGCCTCGTATGCTTACAGAATCGGGCGCTTGGCTGGCGGCCATGCCGACCCCATCATCCTCTACTTCGATCACCAGACCCGACCCGGACAGGCGGCTGCGCAGGTGGATGCTGCCACCTTCGACCTTCGAGGCGAGACCGTGCTTGATTGAATTCTCGACCAGCGGCTGCAACAACATGCTCGGGACCATCACATCCAGCGAATCGGGAGCAAGTTCCTTCACCACGCGGAGTTTGTCATCTCCGAAACGGACAACCTCGATGTCGAGATAGTTGTCGATAAACTCCACTTCCTCGCGCAGAGGCACGAAAGAGTCAGCGCTATTAAGCAGGCGGCGCAAGATTGTGGCCAATTTTGAAATCAGTTCACGCGCTGTATCCGGATCGAAGCGCACTAAGGAAGAAATTGAATTCAAAGTGTTGAAAAGAAAATGAGGATTGATCTGGTTCTGCAGGGCTTCCATGCGTGCGTGCAACAGCAAGCGCTCTTGTTCCTCAAGTTTGATCTGGATGCGCACGCTGTTGAAGATCTTGAGTTCAATCCCGATAGCGGTTATCGAGGTCGCGTAGATTGCCGCCCATATCCACCAGTTATCGGGACTCTCCATGCTAAAGATTGAGCGCGGAAAGTTCATTGCAAGTTCGGTCTGCACCAGCCGCAGCCCCAGCACCGTGATAAAGAACATCACCTGCCAGTCGAAGAGCCGTGGACGCGGCAAGTTGCGGCGAATCAGACGGAAGATGCTCTGATCGATAAAGGGAGAGAACGACCAGATATCGTCCTTGTCGGCAGCCAGGGTGCGCAGTTGGCCGGCGATAAAACCGCAAAGCACTCCGAATGGCATAGCCGCCCAGTCGCCGTGCAGCATCGCGGGAATGCCCATCATGACCCCGCCGAGAGAGCCGGCCAGGCGTCCACCGATCACGCCCAGCAAAAGTGCGGTTTCAAAACTCAAATCTCCGGCAAGAAAACTTTTTGCGGTGAACCGGATCCAGACTCCGACCATGATGGGCAGCGCCATCCACAGCACGAGGTAGACCTTCTGCCGGAATGTGCGCTCTTCGCGAAACAGCAGCGATTTGAATTCTTTGGAGCGGACCAAGCTGCTGGACACAGCAGCAGCCACGCCCAGCTTCACCAGCAGATTGATCCAAATGAGCCGCGGTTCCATGAGTTTCCGGTAAAGAAATGCCCGCGAGAAAACTGTAGCACGAGAGGGATCGGATGATCCGATCTGATCCGATCGACGGTTATTCGATCTTGCGCGCTATTCGCAGATCGCTTCCCGTCATTTCCTTCGGCTCATCGATGCCGAGAATGCCGAGCATGGTAGGAGAAATATCGCGCAGTGAGCCATTGGGCTTCAAGGTGAACCGCTTCGCATCTTCTGCAACCACGATGAAGGGCACGGGATTTGTAGTATGCGCTGTGTGTGGGCCCCCGCTCACTGGGTCGATCATCATCTCGGCATTGCCATGATCCGCGGTAATCAGCATGGCTCCGCCCTTCGCGCGTATCGCGGCTTCGATACGGCCGAGGCAGGCGTCCACAGTTTCGACAGCCTTCACAGTAGGCTCAATTTTTCCCGAGTGTCCGACCATGTCCGCGTTGGCGAAGTTGACGATGATCACATCAAATGTGCCGTCTTCCGTAGCTTTTATCACAGCGTCCGCGATCCCTGCGGCACTCATTTCGGGCTTCAGGTCATAGGTGGCAACTTTGGGCGATTGCACCATCACGCGCTCTTCGCCGGGAAAGGGCTGTTCCACTCCGCCATTGAAAAAATAAGTGACGTGCGCATACTTCTCAGTTTCTGCGACGCGCAGGTTGCGCATGTTTAAGCCGCCCATCACATTCGCCAGAATGTTCGCCATGGATTCCGGCGGAATGACGACGGGGAGGCTGAAATTCTTGTCGTATTGCGTCATGCAAACGTAGTGCAGATTTTTCGGAACTCGATCGCGCGGGATCGTCGTATCGAGATCGGCCGCACCGGGAAGATCGCTGCCGCCTTTCGCATTCAAGCCGCTGTTGCGGGCCAGGGCGCGTGTGATCTGGCGGACACGATCGGCGCGGAAATTAAAACAGATGCAGGCATCGTCATCGCGAATCGCCGCCAGTGGCTGGCCGCTTTTATCTGTGCAGACGAACGGGATGACAAACTCGTCCGTCACATTCTTGTTGTACGAATCTTTCATTCCCTGCACCGGATCGGAATACTTGCCGCCTTCCGCGTCAGCAAAAACCATCGCGTTGTACGCCTTGGCAATACGCTCCCATCGCCGGTCGCGATCCATGGCATAGTAACGGCCGTTCACGGTCGCAATTTTGCCGGAGTTATATTCACGCATTTTCTGCTGCAGTTGTTCGAGATAGCCTACGCCGTTGGTGGGGAGCGTGTCACGGCCGTCCATGAATGCGTGGACGAAAACACGATCTACACCGTTTTGTTTCGCCATCTTCAGCAGCGCGTAAAGATGAGCTTGCTGCGAATGGACGCCGCCGTCGGAGACCAGGCCAAATAGATGCAGTCTGCGTTCACCCACACGCGCATGCTTCATCGCCGCCAGCAAGACAGGATGCGAGAAGAATTCTCCGTTCTGGATCATCAGATCGATGCGCGTGATGTCCATGTGAACGATGCGGCCGGCGCCGATGTTGAGATGTCCCACTTCGCTGTTGCCCATCTGGCCCTCGGGTAGACCAACAAATGGGCCGCTGGTGTGAATCAGCGTGTTGGGATATTCGCGCAACAGGCGGTCGTACGTTGGCTTACACGCCAACGCGATGGCATTGGCTTTGGTTTCGGCGCGGTAACCCCAGCCGTCGAGGATAATGAGAACGAGTGGTTTAGGACGAGGCATAAATAATTTGGGATTGGTCCAACCGACAAATCTACACGATCGTAAGCCTTAGCGCACTCAGTCAAGGGTCGTAAAAAACAACGCTCTTCGAGCGTGGTTCACAGTGTCGTTCTCTCGTTTATACTCGACCAACGAGGGAATCATGCCTATCAACGAATTACTCCTGCCGGAATTTGATGAAGAAATGAAAAAGACGCGCACCACCCTGGAGCGCGTTCCCGCTGACAAGAAAGAATTTGCGCCTCATGCCAAGTCCATGCCGATGGGCAAACTGGCGCCACACGTGGCGCAGTTGGCCGGCTTTGGATTGACGATCCTGACCACGCCTGAGCTCGACTTCTCCAAAGGCAGCGTCAAGCCGCTGCCGTTTGAATCGTCGGCGCAACTGGTGCAGGCTTTTGATGAAGGTGCGGCCAAGGTCCGCGCCGCTCTGCAGGCCATTCCAGACACGGCCTGGAAAGAAAACTGGAAGCTGAGCTTTCAGGGCAAGACGATTTTTGAAGGGCAGCGATTTCTGGCTTATCGGGAAATGTTTCTCAACCACATGGTGCATCATCGCGCCCAGCTTGGAGTGTACCTGCGGCTGAATGAAAAGCCGGTGCCTGCGACTTATGGGCCGTCGGCTGACGACACTATGGGATTCTAAATGGCGGCGGTAAAAAAGCCGAAGCTATCCCTTGTAATTCAGCGCCTTCAATCCTAAGAACCTGGCTCCGTCGCCTAACTCCTGCTCAATCCGCAGCAGCTGGTTGTATTTGGCGATGCGATCGGTGCGCGAGGCTGAGCCTGTCTTGATCTGGCCGGCTCCCGTCGCCACCGCCAGATCGGCGATGAATGTATCTTCGGTTTCTCCGGAGCGGTGTGAAATGACTGAGGTGTAGCCATTTCTCCGCGCGAGGTCGATGGCATCAAGAGTCTCGCTGACGGTACCGATCTGATTCACCTTGATCAGAATCGAATTTGCGACGCCTTTGTCGATTCCTTCCTGCAAGAACTGAATATTGGTGACGAAAATGTCGTCGCCTACGAGTTGAATTTTGCTACCGAGTTCTTTAGTCAGGTTCTGCCATCCGTCCCAGTCGCCCTCGGCGAGGCCGTCTTCCAGCGATACGATGGGGTAATCTTTCACCCATTTGGCATAGAATTTCACCATGTCATCGGAGCTCTTGGCCGATTTATCCGATTTTTTGAAAACGTACTTGCCATCCTGATAGAACTCGCTGGCTGCGGGATCGAGGGCGATGGCGATCTCTTCTCCGGGTTTATATCCCGCTTGCTGAATGGCTTCGAGGACGACTTCGATGGCCTCGACGTTGGACTTGACCGACGGGGCGAACCCGCCTTCATCGCCGACGGAGGTGTTGTATCCACGTTTCTTCAGGACTCCCTTGAGGGTATGGAAAACTTCCACGCCCCAGCGTAGAGCTTCTGCAAAAGAAGGCGCGCCCACGGGCATCACCATGAATTCCTGGAAGTCGACATTGTTATCGGCATGGGCTCCGCCATTGAGAATGTTCATCATCGGGGTCGGCAAAATATTTGCGCCCGCACCGCCGAGGTAGCGATAGAGCGGCAATCCATATTCCACCGCAGCGGCTCGGGCCGCTGCCATGGAGACGGCAAGGATCGCGTTCGCTCCCAGCCGCCCTTTCGTTTCCGTGCCGTCCAGTTCGATCATTTTCTGGTCCAGTGCGCGCTGATCGGCGGCATCCCAGTTGGCCAGTGCGTCAGCAATCTCGCCGTTTACGTTCTCTACGGCTTTGAGTACACCTTTGCCGAGAAAACGCGTTTCGTCGCCATCCCGCAGTTCGACCGCTTCGTGTTCGCCAGTCGATGCGCCGCTGGGAACAATGGCGCGTCCGACAACACCGCTCGCCAGCTGCACTTCTGCTTCTACCGTAGGATTGCCGCGCGAATCCAACACCTCGCGCCCAATGATTGCGCTTATATTCGTCATGAAATCTTTACCATCCCTTCGCTCTCCAATGGATTTCGTATCGTCATCAACTACCACTTCGGCACCGCCTGAGTTCAGGCTCAAGCGACGCCCAGTCAGGTAGCCAATGCCGTTGTATGTTTTTGCCATGAAGTCGTTTCAAAACTGTTGATTATAGCGGATCGAACATCTCCAGGATGTGACAGCGCGCACAACGGCTTGATAGCGTTTAGATCGGATCTGTCCCGGACGGCATCAGGCCCCTTATCTTCGCTGGTTCACAAGCAACTCGGAACGTTGTTCCAACCATCCGTCTAATCTAGAGTCAGAAGGAACAATCGGATATCTTAAGTAGTTGCAATATCCGTGGAGGAACCATGAAGAAGTTGACAGTTCTGCCCTGCATCCTGCTAATGGCAGCGATGGCCAGCGCTCAAACAAGTGCACCCGTACCCGCCGGCACAGCGCTGATGGTCAAGCTGGAAACGACGCTCGCCACTTTCAGCAATAAGCCTGGTGATCCTTTCCAAGGTCGTTTGACGCAGGCTGTCGTGGTCGACGGAAAGACTGTGATTCCTGCCGGAGCCACGGTGGAAGGTCGCGTCACAAAGGTGGCGGAGCCGCGCCGCATCGAGGGTAAGCCGACGATTGGAATTGCGCCCGAAGCTTTGGTGCTGCCCGGAGGCGAGCGAGTTTCTCTGGACGCTACGCTGGTCGATACCGACATTAAAGGGACAGATGTAAATCAGGAAGGGGAGTTCAAAGGATCCGGCCATGACCGGCGTGATGAAATGGAAGCTGGCGGCGGAACAGCCGGAGGCATGCTGATTGGCGGCCTGATCGGCGGACCGCCGGGAGTGCTGATTGGCGGAGCTGTGGGCGCCGGTTCAAGCGGCGCACATTGGTTGAGCAAGCACCATTCGGCGACATTGCCCGCGGGGACTACCTTAACAATTGAGCTAAATCGTCCTTTGGCCATGAACACGGCAGTCGCCAGTTCGGGGCAATGAATCGCACGCTATTTCGCGGACTGAAAACCGGGCCGATCAGCCCGGTTTTCTTCCCAGATTAACCCCATTTAACATATGTCCATAAATATTGACCAAGCTTTTCAAGGAAAGATTCGCTGGATTTTGATACTTCGTCCTTAGCTGCTCTCAGTGACCTACATCCCCACTGCTAATTCCCATTCGCTCACCAACTGAAGCTCGATCCAGCCTTCTACGGGCAGCGCATCCACGGGCAAGCGGTTGTGCCAAAGGCTAAAGCGCAATTTGAGTCGGCTGGTCGGTTCAATGCCTGCAACTCCTGGTTTGGATTGGCTGCCCGCTGCGTTGGCTGTTCCCGAGGTCGCAGTCACGACGGGTTTCGCCAGCAGCCAGCTCAAGGGCAACCGAAATTCAAAGTTGCGAAGCAGGGCGGCCTTTGCTCTCTCCTCCGGCGGCTCCGAGGAAGCAGTCAACGATTCTTCCCGGCCATCAACTTGCCACTCTGTCAGTTTGCGGTCTCGAATCTTGGCGTCGAGCCGCAGAGCTCGCCGCGGACGCGCTTCTTCGGCCGCCCACGATTCCAGATTGACCACCACATCCATTTCCGTGTCGGGAACCAGACCAGCAAAGTCCAGTCGCCCGTAGACAAACCGGCTGTCGATTCCGGCATACACGGAATCCAGTAGGAATTGTTTTCCGTGCATCGCACCGGCGCGCTGGTCGGCGGTAAAAATGGCCGCGCCCATCCACTCGAAGTAGCGAACTTTATCCCCGGTAATACGAGGATGAATGTAGGCGGTTTGCGGAGTGAAGGCCGGACGAACTTCTCCACCCGTGATCGGCTGCGCCAAGTAATCGGGCGGTGTCGCACCCAGGGCCTGATAGATGTTCGAAAGGTGTTTGCGGTAAAGCTCGTCAAAGTCGCGATCATTGGCCGAGTGATGTTCGGGACCGTACCACCAGTTCCAGTCGCTGCCTTCGGCGATCAGGATTTCTTCAAACGCTAATTTTCGCTGCGCTTCGCTGGCGCGCGCCGAATTCTGCGCGTAAAACTCGCGCGCGTGGTGCAAGTAATCCCACGCCCGATTGTCTTCAGGAGCGCCGATCCAGACATTAAAGTTCGCATTGATCCAGGAGCCGGGTACGAGAGACTTTAAAGGCGATACATTGCGATGGCGCGAAATCGCCTCCGAGACCGTGACCGCCTCCAGCCCTCCCTCGTGCTGTAGCGCATCATAAAATCGCCGCAGGAATTCACGCCCGGATTTTGGATAATATTCCCAGGCATTCTCTCCATCGAGGATGACTGAGACCACTGCATCGCGCCCTTGCGCGAGCACGGGTTGAGCCGCCTCCTTGATGTTATGCAAAAGATGACCGGCGGCATCTGCAGGATCCATGCCCGAGTAAACGAAACCGATCATGTCCGAAATCGTATGGTCGCGAAACACCATGTGCATCTCGGTCGGACCATTCTCATAGCGATGAATGTTGTAAAGCCGCTCTGCGAGGTGGGCTGGCAGCCGCCCATTTCCATCGCGCTGAAAGAATACTCCGGTGCTGCGCCCGAGCACGCCTTCGTCGGTGGCCATCCATTTGACGCCGAGACTGTGCGCGATCGCCAGCGTCTCTTCCGACACGCTGCCCTCCGACGGCCAAACCCCTTGCGGCAGCACTCCAAATACTTCCTGATGGAGGTCAAGCGCGCGCACCAGTTGTTCGCGTGCGTCCTCCGGATGACGAAAGCGGTTCTGCGGCAAAGGCAAGCCCGGCGAGGAAACGGCACCGGCATTGGTGTCGCAGACCAGAGGAAGGATCGGATGGTAAAAAGGCGTCGCCGAAATCTCAATCGAGCCCTTCTTCGCGGCATCGGCGTAGGCCGGCAAAACCTTGGCCAGAAGTTCCCGCTCGCGCGCGATTACAAAACTTTGATCGTCGAGGGAGTAGTTGCGCTCCTTCCTGATGAGCGCGGCAACGTCTTTCTCTTCCAGAAAGAATTCGTCGAACCATGCGATCTGGGAAAGCACTTGCAGGTCGGTGAAGTCCTGCGGCTGGAAATATTTTTCCGCCTTCTCGGCGGAAAACCCGTGCTCGCGAAACCGCTCCCATAGCTCGCGGTAGCGCGGATATCGCCCAATCACGTGAGTTGGGTTAGCCTGAAACAGATATTGCAGAGCAAAGATCCGCTCATGCAGGGTTAGGTCGTTGCCCGGCTTGGCTGCGACTTTCAGGAACGGATCCTGTGCGGTTCCGACCACGTAGTCCTGAATCTGCGCAATCAGCGACGGCACCAGATTGAAGTTTTGATGGACTTCAGGAAACTCATCCAGCAACTTCACCATGCCGTAATAATCTTTGAGGGCATGCAGCCGCACCCAGGGCAGGCGATATTCGCCCGTCACCAAATCCTTATAAAAGGGCTGGTGCTGGTGCCAGAGGAGGATCAGACGCAGGGCGGGCATGGAGGAAAACGTAAGTCTAGCACGGCGATCCGGTTAGGCTGCGCACTTGAAGACGTGGCAGTTGAAGGATTGCAGAAAGATGGTGGCCTTAGATCAAACGGTATTACATCGGAGTTGTATGTGACGATGGCTGTCTTCCGGTACACTGGAAACTCGGAAAAATGGCAGAAATACTTACTCCCGCCGCTTCTGACCGCCCCACGCTGCTCTCGAATCAGGACCTCTACCTGTTCAACGAGGGCAGCAACTATCGCATGTATGAAACCATGGGCGCCCATCTGGTTACGCGCGACGGTCAGGCTGGAACCATCTTCAGTGTGTGGGCTCCGAATGCGCGGCTAGTTTCAGTAATTGGGGATTTCAACTCCTGGAGTGAGCGAAGTAACCTGCTCGAGCGCCGCGGCGATTCCGGCATCTGGGAAGGATTTATTCCTGGAGTCAACAAAGGCGCGCTTTACAAATTCCACATCGAATCGAACCGGCATAGCTACCATGTCGACAAGGCTGATCCGCTCGGCCTGCTGCACGAAAAGCCTCCACGCACCGCATCCGTGGTGTGGGATCTGGACTATCAGTGGGGTGATCGGGAGTGGATGGAAAAGCGTGAAGCCCACAATTCCTTGCGAGCTCCGCAAGCGGTTTATGAGGTACATCTGGGCTCCTGGATGCGGGTTCCGGAGGAGCACAATCGTCCGCTTACCTATCGCGAAACCGCGCCGCGTCTGGCCGAATATGTTGGCCGCATGGGCTTTACTCATGTTGAATTTATGCCGGTCATGGAGCATCCCTTTTACGGCTCCTGGGGATATCAGACCACCGGTTATTTTGCGCCCACCTCGCGTTACGGAACGCCGCAGGATTTCATGTATCTGGTGGACTACCTGCACCAGCACGGCATTGCCGTGATCCTTGACTGGGTGCCTTCGCACTTCCCTTCCGACGCTCACGGCCTGGCATATTTCGACGGCACGCATCTCTACGAGCACGCCGATTCGCGACAGGGTTTCCATCCTGACTGGAAGACGCACATCTTCAATTATGGACGCACCGAGGTGCGCAGCTTTCTCATGTCGAGCGCAATGTTCTGGCTCGACAAATACCACATCGACGGTTTGCGCGTAGACGCGGTCGCTTCCATGCTGTATCTCGATTATTCGCGCAAACAGGGCGAGTGGATTCCGAACAAATTCGGCGGGCGCGAAAATCTGGAGGCCATCGATTTTCTCCGGCGCTTCAATCAGGAAGCTTACAAAGAGCATCCCGCAATTCAGACCACGGCGGAAGAGTCCACTTCATGGCCCATGGTGTCGCGGCCCGTCTATCTTGGCGGTCTGGGCTTCGGCATGAAATGGGATATGGGATGGATGCACGACACGCTCGAATATTTCAAACAGGATCCCATTCATCGCAAATATCATCACAGCAAACTTACTTTCCGCATGTTGTATTCATTTCAGGAAAATTTTGTGTTGCCACTTTCGCACGATGAAGTGGTGCACGGCAAGGGTTCGCTGATCGGCAAAATGCCGGGCGATGAAAAGCAGCGCTTTGCCAACCTGCGGCTGCTGTTCGGATACATGTACGCCCAGCCGGGAAAGAAGTTGATGTTTATGGGCGACGAGTTCGGCCAGGTTCGCGAGTGGGCGCATGACACGAGTCTGGAGTGGCACGTGCTTCAGTATCCGGTACACAACCGTTTGCAGGAATGGGTGGGCCAGCTGAACCGCGTTTACCGCAGCGAGCCAGCGCTCCACGTGCTCGATAACAGCCCCAACGGGTTTGAGTGGGTAGATTGCAACGACAACCTCACGAGTACGATTTCGCTTCTGCGTAAGAGTGAAAATCCCCAGGACACAATTCTTATCGTTTGTAATTTCACGCCGATCACACGGGTTGGCTACAGGATCGGCGTGCCGCACGGTGGCTACTGGCGTGAACTCTTGAACAGTGACGCTGTGGAATACGGCGGCACCGGCATGGGAAATCTCGGCGGCGTGCAGGCCGAGGAAGTGACTGCTCACGGCCGCCCTTTTTCGCTGAAGCTCACCTTGCCTCCGCTAGGCGCGCTGTTCCTGAAGGCGGGATGATCCAGCACGCTTTGATGCGGAGGATCGCGCCCGTAGCAACGATTTAGAACGCTGGAGAAATCCGACGTCGATAGGCTTCGGGAGTTTCAATAAGAAATGCGGTTTGCCCAGCCAGCTGCTAGCAGATCCAGGTCGCCACTTACCAGAGCATCGGCTTTGCCGCTTTGGGCTAGATCCAGAAACGGCTGATCGTTTTCGTCCCGGCAAACAATAGGGCATCGCTCTCGGCGTTCGATTACTTCACAGAAAAGAAGATACTCAGCCAGCAACTCTCGCGCATCCGCCGGGCTGAGCTCGAATTTTGGATAACAAAGCACCCGAGAGAGCTCGCCAGCAGTGTCCCGAGAAATTAGGGGGACGCACCCATTTTCGCGCCAATGCCGCCGGAGCCACGCCAGGCGGCCTTTCGTAAACAGGAGCGCCGACACAACCGTCGTCGTGTCAAAGACCACGCGAAGGCTCAAGCGTCCTTGCGGGCCCACTGAACGGAATCCGCGACGTCATGCTCGTCGATTCCAAGGTCGGCTAATCGCGCGCGCACTTCGTCGGCACGGCTCCTTTGCAATGGACGGAGGATGATGCATGCCCCATCTGTGCTCACGTCGAAGTATTCAACTCCATCGAAGTGAGTGACCACCGCCTTAGGAAGAGTGATTTGGTTTTTGACGGTCTTCTTAGCCAGCACGATACCCTCTTTCAAGGAAACAAGGAAATCTTACCACGCTGGGCGGGGCGAGGTCCATCAGATCCACTCTTTGGAGCACCCAGCCGGATGTTGGCTAATCCCCGTGCTATCCTGCGCTTAGACGACGCACGACGCATCCCATGCGGATTCTTACCCGCTACATTCTTCGCGAAGTAAGTTCGCACGCCCTCATCGGCGCGGGCATATTCACTTTCGTGCTGTTCACGCGCGACCTGGGGCGCATTCTCGAACTCGTGGTCCGCGCCAGCGCACCGTTACCCAGCGTCGCGGAAATTTTCTTCTACACCGTGCCACTTGCGCTCACCTACACCATCCCCATGAGCGTGCTGGTGGGGATTCTGATTGGTTTGAGCCGCCTCGCCGCCGATAGCGAAATCACCGCCATGCGAGCGAGTGGAATGGGGGTCTGGAGTTTCGGCCGCATATTGGCAATTTTTGTGGTAGCTGCATGGGGGCTGGCACTGTTCAACGGACTTTATCTGGCACCGTGGTCGCTGGCTTCGCTCGGACATCTTGAGGATCAACTAAAAGGCTCGCAGGTTTCTTTTGAAGTGCAGCCCCGGGTTTTCTACGAAGGCTTTCCTAAAATCGTGCTCTACGTGCAAGACGTGCATACGGCGCAGGGTGCCGCGGTATGGAAGGGCGTTTTCCTCGCGGACATGTCCGACCCTTCAAATCCGCGCATTACGCTGGCGCATGAAGGCATCCTTGTGCCCGAAGGGCGGGATCGCCTGCATCTTCACCTGATCGACGGCGCCACGCACGAAACCGATCCCAAACTCGCCGATCACTACCAGATTTCCACTTTCCAGAAAACTGACATTCCGATAGAACTTCCTTCCACCGAAAACAAAGCCGACGAGCAGATTCCGGTGGGCCTGGTCAGCACATCGGCGCTGCGCGATTATGCGCGGCGCGTCGATCCGGTCTCCGCCCGCTGGTACTTGATTGAATTTCATCGCCGGTTCGCTTTGCCTACGGCCTGCCTGGTACTGGCCATGGTCGGAATTCCGCTTGGACTTTCCTCGAAAAAAAGCGGCAAATCCGGCGGCTTTGTTCTCACCATCGCCCTGGTTTTCGTTTACTACTTCGTCTCGCTGATCGGAGTGTCGTTAGCGCGCCAAGGGAACGTCGGGCCGATGTTCGGAGCGTGGCTGGCGAACATTGCTTTCTTCGCCGCGGGTGCGATTTTGCTGTGGCAGGCTGAGCGGCGACCGATTGCGCTTTCAGCGATCCGGCTGTGGGGCAAACGCGACCCTCACGCTGCCCATGGCCACGTACCCGCATTCCGATTAGGACGCAGAGACAGCGCCAATGCTTTCGAACGCGCATCTACTCGACGCCGCGTGTTTAGCGTCAGCTTCCCCACGCTGATCGATGACTATGTACTGCGCGATTTCTTCGTCTATCTAGGAATGATTCTCTCGTCATTCCTGGTCTTGCTGCTGGTGTTCACGTTGTTTGAGTTGCTCAGCGATATTCTGCGCAACCAAACACCCTTCACCGTGGTCGCAGAATATTTGCTCAATGTTGCGCCATATCTGCTCTACAGCGTGGCACCGCTGATCATGCTGCTCGCGGTGCTGATTACGTTTGGCTTGATGAACCGGTCCAACGAAATTACCGCAATCAAAGCCACCGGAACCAGCATCTACCGCATCGTCGCGCCTGTCATTGTCGCGGCGGCAGTGCTCGCTGTGGGACTATTTTTCGCCGACCAGTTCTACTTGCCTCATACCAACAAACGCCAGGAGGCGCTGCATAACCAGATCAAAGGCAAACCGGCGCAAACTTATCTGCGTCCTGACCGCAAGTGGATTTTTGGCCAGCACAATGACATTTACTACTACCAGTTTTTCGATCCCGACCACGACCAGTTTGCCAACGTCACTATCTTTCAAATCGATCCTGCGAGCTTTAGCATTTCGGAACGCATCCACGCCGATCGGGCGCACTGGGCCGACAGTATGAACCGCTGGATTTTCGAACAAGGCTGGGAGCGTTCGCTGCACGGATCTGCCATTGCCGGCTACCGCACATTTGAAGTCTCGACCTTCCCGGAGCTCAGCGAGTCTCCCTCCTATTTTAAAAAGGAAGTGAAACAGTATTCCGAAATGAACTACGAGGAGTTGCACCGCTATATCCGCGACTTGCAGCAAAGCGGTTTTGATGTGGTGCGGCTGCGCGTGCAATTGAATAAAAAGCTGTCATTCCCGTTGATCACGCTGATTATGGCCGTGCTGGCGGTGCCATTTTCCCTTTCAGCAGCCAAGAAAGGCGCCATCACTGGCGTAGCGGTCGCGGTGGGAATTGCCGTGGTCTACACGGTTGTGTCGCGACTATTTGAGGCGATGGGCGATCTCAGCCAGCTTCCGCCGGCTTTGGCGGCCTGGTCGCCGGATCTGATCTTTGCGTTGGTTGGGAGCTATCTGATTCTAAAGATTCCTACCTGATCGCCACTCCGTATTGCAATCCTGTTTTACGCCGGGTTACTTGACGGCTATTCCCCAGGGAAAGTTATCGGTTTGGACCGGGGTTTGCGGTGTCAACCCTCCGCTCGAAGGAGTAATGGCATACTGCGAAAGGTTCGCCTGGGTAAGATTGGTCACAAACAACCAGCTATCGTCGCTGCGGATCGCCATCGAGGTTGGGTAAGAATTTGTGGCTATGGTTGCCGGACTCAAGGGTGACAGGCTGCCCGTGGTCGTACTGATCCGGTACGCCGATATTTCATTCTGACCTGTATCTAAAACATACAGGAAATTGGCCAGCGCATCCTCTAGCAATGGCCCGGGAGCGATACCGGTGGTAAACGGCGAACCGGTGACCGGAAGCAGGCTGAAATCGCCCTTGGCACAGGTTGGAAGTGAAACGACATTGCAGATCGTATAGGCGCTCACACTGTTGTCTAACTGGTTAGATACGTAGGCGAAGCGGTTGCAAGGATCAACCGTCACTCCCGAGGGTGTCCTGCCCGTCGGAACTGACGGTGCTGCGGACGCGGTTGGCACCACATTCAATGCGCCGGACGACGACACTGAGTAGTTGATAAGCGTGTAATTCAGAGAATCGGTCACGTAGAGGTTTTCTGTGGTCGGAGGCACGCTCCCAGAACAAAAGGAATACGCCACGGGGTAAACCGTCGGAGTGATCGCGAGGGCTGACGGATTTGGAGTGGTCCCGCCGGGTTCTGCGGGCAGGACAAAAGGCGACCCAGCAACTTCGGTGAGAGCGCCCCCGCTGCCGACGGACAGCACTGAGATTGCGCCGGACTCTGTGCCGGTTGCTGAGTCGGCCACGAAAAGGAATTTTCCGGCGGAATCAATAACCATCGCCACTGGAGCCGCCGGTGCAGTCCCCACGTTGTTCAAACCCGTCGTTTTTATAGGACCTAATTTGCCGTCGGATGCTATGGAAAATGTTTCGATGCCAGTCACACTGGCATTCACATTGGTGCTTTGCGTGACGATCACGTATGCATAATTACCCGACGGGTCGAGGACCACGGCGGTTGGTTGCCCAGCGGTCGGTGGTCCGTCCGAATTGAATATCCACGTAATATGGCCGTTCCCCAGATCGAGGCTGAAAGTATCCATTACGGCATTGCCTTGCGTGGACACCACTACTAATCCGTTGTTGGTATTGGAGTACTTGCTGCTGCACGCGACCAACGCCGCGACCGAAATCAACGCCGCAACTCCCAAAATCAAGGTGAACCTTGTACGCATTCTTCTGGTTATCTCCTGTGAACGTGCTGCCGCGCTCCCCGGCTGACTGACCGGGCGGAACGCTTTGCAAAGGCGTGGATTGCCATCCATTTATGTATCAGGAATGCGCGGGAAGAGCAAACCCCGGCACGTCTGATTGGAACCGAAGAAGCGGTCAGAAGTTGCCTGACGAGGTGATTGGCCGCCCATGTTAGTGATTGGGCGTTTTTCCTAAGGTTCGGCTACGCCTCCTGGGTTGCAGCAATCGGTTGGGAAGGAACCGTGGCAGCATCGCTCGGCAACAAAGGCAGATGAATTTCCACCAGCAATCCGCCCTCGGCGCGATTGAAGGCTGCTACCCGTCCGCCATGAAAACGCACCGCTCTCTCAGTGATAGCTAAGCCCAATCCAACCCCGCCGGTCTGGCGACCGCGATCATCGTCCAGGCGGTAAAACGGCTGGAATAATTTTTCCAGCGCGTCTGGGGGAACTCCTGATCCGCAGTCGGTGACGCTCACCACCGCTTCCGCAGCATTGGAAGATTCGATCTTCTCCAGATGAATCTCAACCGTTGAACCCTCACGCGTGTAACGTATGGCGTTGCGCACCACATTCTCGATAGCACTGTGTAACAGCGACACCTGTCCACGCACTTCCCAACCCCCCGGAGGGATGTCACTGCGTACGTGACAATGGCGCGCCTGCGCTTCGAACTCGGCATCTTCGGCCACGTTCAGAACGACGTCACCCAGAGGAACGGGAGTGGTTGGAACACGCTGTTCGCCATCTTCCAGGCGGGCGAGCGTGAGCAGGCGACCGATCAACTCGTTGAGGCGGCTAGCCTCCAGTTCGATGCGCTCCAGCATGCTCGCGCTCTCCGGTCCGGAGCGCTGCCGCGCCAGTCCGAGAGCGACATTCAAGCGCGCCAGCGGAGAACGCAATTCATGCGAAATATCATTCAGCAGGCGGGATTGCGCCTTCACCAGAGTTTCGAGGCGGCCAGCCATGGTATCGAAATCACGGACCAGGCCTGCAATCTCGTCATGGCGGCGGCTCTTTGGATTTCCGGCTCGCGCCGTGAGGTCTCCCGCCGCCAGCAGTTGCGTGGCGGCGCGCAAGCGAGCCACCGGCTTGGTCATGTACCAGGCCAGGAAATAACAAACCAACCCCGAGGACAGCACTGCGATGATCAGCCCCGGAACCGGCATACCTCGTGGTCCGAAAAACACGCGCGGCCCGGGAGGCAGCCCCATTACCAGCGTGTAGCGATGTTTTCCATCGGAGGAGGCACGCGAATCGCGCTGCACGGGAGGCGGCGGAAAAACAATTCCGTCGCGGGGCGAGCGCGCTCCGCCCGAGGCGATGCGTATCGCCCAGTCAGGCGCACCGCGATGCGAAACTTCTTCTCCATGCTCGTCGAACAGATAAGCGCGCACGTGCTGAGTCGCCTCAAGATTGTCCAGATATTGGCGGAGTTGCGTACGTCCGCCTTCTTCATAAGCGTTCACCGCATCGTTCATGGCGGTGGTGCGCAGCGCTTCCCAGGTGGCGCTACGCGGGCGAAACGCCAGCGTGACCAAAATGGCCAGCACGATGAACAATGCCTGCGCCACCCAGAATGATAGAAAAATTTTGAGGAAGAGCTTCATGACGAGGTTTTTACTTTTACTTTTTCGCCAACGTTTTCCCGCGGACGGGCAAAAATGTAACCTACGCCTCGAATCGTTTTGATGTGCTCGTCGTTGTCGGTGTCCCCGAGTTTTTTGCGAACTTTGCTGACGTGCATATCGATGCTGCGATCAAAGGGCGAGAACTTGCGGCTGAGCACGGCATTGACCAGGCGTTCGCGTGGAACCACGCGTCCGGCTTCGCGGAGCAGCACTTCCAGCAAATTAAACTCCACTGATGTCAGCTCCACCGGCTGGCCGTCGCGGCTCACGCTGCGAGTGGCAGGATCAAGTTCAATCTCACCGACACGCACAATATCGGGAGCCGCCGGAGAAGATTTATCTCCTCGAGTGCGGCGCAGGACGGCTCGAATGCGCGCTACTAGTTCGCGCGGGTTAAAAGGCTTCGGCAAATAATCGTCGGCGCCGATCTCGAGACCAACAATCCGGTCCACATCTTCACCGCGTGCAGTGAGCAATAAGACAGGCAGCCGCGAAGTGGCTCGAATGCGACGCAGCACTTCGAAACCATTGATACCCGGGAGCATGACATCCAGCACCACCAGCAGGTAACCGCCGCCACCGGCGCGCTGCAAGCCAGTTTCCCCATCATGCGCGGCTTCAACGACGAAGCCTTCCGCCTGCAGGTATTCGCCCACCAGCGTGCACAGTTCAACATCATCGTCGATAACCAGAATGCGTTCCATGTTTCCGGTTCTCATTGTGCACCATGCAACTTGCGGATCCGGTAAAGAATTGTCAAAACTCAGAAGTTTGCCAATGACAAAACTTTACTCGACTTTACTCACGTTTTACTACTTTCCCGCCGCAATCGTGTTCCTATGATTGTACGCAAAAACGCCGCGTTCCTGAAGGAAGTCCTGGCAGGGCCGGTTTGAAGGAAGGATGTTTATGAAATCGATTGGTCTTCGCTTTATGGTTGCGGCTCTGGCTGTGTTGCTGGGCAGTGCAATCGCAAGATCGCAAACCGCGGATACGACTCCGCCACCGATGCATGCTGGAATGCGCGGCCCGCTTGGCATGGACGGCCACATGATCCAGTTCTATGCCAAGTACCTGGGTGTGACCGACGAACAGAAGACCCAGATGAAAGCTGCTCTGCAAAAAGAGCGGCCTACGGTTCAGCCGTTGATGCAGCAACTACATCAACTCGACCAGCAGCTCAAGCAGTATGAGGAAGGCACCTATGATGCGGCCAAAGTGCAAGAGTTGGTTTCGCAGCAGGCGCAAACTCTGGTTCAGCTGAAAGTGGAGCAAACCCGCGTTCACAGCGAGCTGTATCAAATGCTCACTCCCGATCAGCAGAGCAAACTGAAAGAGTTCGAAGCCAATCGGGCAGCGCGCATGCAGCAACGTATGCAGAACGCTCCAGCGGCTGCTCAAGACCAAAACTAAGATACATGGCTGTAACTTGGATCGGATTCTAGATTGCTGATTGTTGATTTTTGATTGCTGATTGAAAACCTCAGTCCCGAACAGGATTCTCAATCAGCAATCAAAAATCAACAATCAGCAATGACCGCGCCCGTGAGTCAGCCTTCGATCCGACGCTGGCCGTCTCCGGGGCACGCCAAGGGGAACTATTATGGATATCGTGCAAGCATTTGTTTTAGATCTGGGTTGGATATTTTTCATCGCCTGGGGGACGGTTCTTGCGGCTGTGGGCGCCATCGCCTTCGGGCGGGACTTATTTCCATCTACTTCGCGGCGACGCTATGAACCCGAACCTCTTTCCCTCCAAGGCGACTGATTCGCCTCCGCGGAGATGAGTGCCAGATAAATATCGCTTGATCTCTCCCAACCTCCAAGCCGTCTTCCTGCGAAACTGAACCCCTGCCTGTTAAAATTTCATCTACATCAACCACATGATTCCCCGCAGCATGCGTCCGCTATTGCCTTATCTCAAGCGCTATCGCTGGGGCTTCGTTTTTGGCACATTTTGCGTGGTGATGAGCAATGGCGCGTGGGCCGGCCTTCCCCGCGTGATTGGCCAGGCCGCCCAGAGCCTGGAGGGCGGCGTCACCTCGCACAAATTGCTGGTCTTTACCCTCGAAGTGCTGGCGCTGGCCGCGGTGCGCGGCATTTTTTTATTTTTGACGCGCTGGGTTGTGATCGGTATTTCTCGGGACATCGAGTTCGACCTGCGCAACGATCTCTTCGCCCATCTGGAAACTCTTTCCTATTCCTACTATCAGCGCATGCGCACCGGCGACATCATGGCAAGAGTCACCAACGATCTGAATGCGGTGCGCATGCTCATGGGACCCGCGATTATGTATTCGGCGAATACGCTCGTATTCACCGCCGCGGCGCTATGGTTCATGGTGCACAACAGTCCACGGCTGACGCTGTATGCGTTTCTGCCGTTGCCGGTTGTGAGCGTTACTATTCAATACTTCGGGCGCCGCATTCATGAGCGGTTCGAAAGAATTCAGGCGATGTTCTCTGATATTTCTGCGCGAGCTCAGGAAAACTTTTCCGGAGCGCGGGTGGTTCGCGCCTACGTTCAGGAAGAGGCGGAGATTGCATCCTTCGAAGGTGCGAATCAGGAATATGTAGCGCGCAGCCTGAAACTGGTTCGGCTTATGGGCATGCTTTGGCCAACACTTGAGCTCATGCTTGGCCTCGCCATGGTTCTGGTGTTGTGGATGGGCGGCCGCGAGGTACTGGCCGGCCGGATGCAGATTGGCGCCTTCACCGCCTTCAATATTTACATGATGCAGTTGACGTTTCCCATCATTGCGCTGGGCTGGGTGGTCAATATTTTTCAACGCGGCACTGCGTCGCTAGTGCGATTGAATGAGATTCTGCAGGAACAACCTGCCATCAAGGACGAATCTGGCGCCGGCGATCACGAGGTACTGGGCGAGATCGAATTTCGCGGGCTGAATTTCGAGTACGAAGGCAAGTCCGTTTTGCACAATCTGAACCTGCGCATTCCTGCCGGTAGCAGTATGGCAATCGTGGGTCCGACGGGCTCAGGGAAAAGCACGCTGGTAAGTTTGATTCCGCGAATCTACGATGCCGCGCCGGGAATGGTTTTACTGGACGGACGGCCAATTCGCGAGTTTTCTTTGGCTTCACTGCGCAGCAGCATCGGCTTTGTGCCGCAGGAAACATTTCTATTCAGTGATCGTATCCGCGAGAATATAGCGCTCGGCGTGGAATCAGCCACCGATCAGGAAATTCACGATGCGGCCGAAGCGGCCAACATTGCTGCGGATATCGAAGGCTTCCCGGAGCGCTATCAGACCATGGTTGGCGAGCGCGGAATCACGCTCTCTGGCGGACAGAAGCAGCGCGCCGCGATCGCCCGCGCTCTGATCCGGAACCCCCGCATCCTGATTCTGGATGACGCCCTCTCTAGTGTCGACACTCATACAGAAGACAAGATCCTGAATCATCTACGCGAAGTAATGCGGGGCCGTACTACAATTTTCATCTCTCATCGAGTATCCACGGTGCGTAATGCTGACCGGATCGCGGTGCTGCACGATGGCAAAATCGTAGAGCAAGGCACACACGACGAACTGCTCGCCTTGAACGGCTACTACAGCGACCTGTATAACAAGCAGTTGCTGGAAGAAGAACTGGCAGAAGTTTAGCTTCGGCGAACCCTCCGTCATCCCAGCAGACTCAACCTCAATCCCATGCAGAGAGTCGACGCACCGGAGATTCTCGATTCTGACACTTGCTCGCCTCGCGAAGCGCAAGCTGTGCTAACCGTTCTGGGGAGAGTTAATCGCTGGTTTGGCGGCGTCGCGACTACGCAGAAGATGGTAGATCGCGTGGCTCAGGCGGCTGGGATAAAACGACTTTCCCTGCTGGAAGTCGCCGCAGGATCCGGCGAGGTGCCCGAGATCGTACGGCAGCGACTGGGAAGGCGCGGGATTGTGCTCGATGTGACTCTGCTGGATATGGCGCATTCCCATCTCTCGTGTTCTCATCATGACCTCCCGAACGGTGCGCAAAAAAACCGAATCGTCGGCAATGCGCTTAGCCTGCCTTTTAAGGATGGAGCGTTCGACGTGGTGAGTTGCAGCCTCTTCGCGCATCATCTCAGCCCGCAGCAACTGTTAGTGTTCGTGCGAGAGTCGTTGCGAGTAAGCCGGCGAGCCGTGCTGATTAACGACCTCGTGCGTCATCCTCTACATCTGGCTGCGGCCTTTGCCGGCTTTCCAATTATGTGGAACCGCGTGGCGTGGCTGGATGGGCTGACTTCCGTGCGCAGAGCCTACGTGCCAGAAGAGATTGAAAGCCTACTACCATCCGATGGTTTCGATCTTCCGGTGCGTTTGGAAATTTCCCGCAACTTCCTTTACCGCATGGGAGTGATTCTGTGGAGAAATTCTGATTCAGAAAACGAATCGGCTAGCGGACGACCAGCACTTCCCTCACATTATCCCGAGCAAGAAAAAATTTGATGGACGCGAAATCGCGGAAAAGGGTTTCGATGTGCCGGTTGTTGAATACTCGTTGCAACTGAAAGCCGTCTGAAATGGCGGTGTGCACCGCGCCCGTAGGGCCGCGGCGGGCTTCGCGGCGCAACTCAATTTTCTGCATCTCCAGAGTGTCAGTACCGACAATGTGAAAGCGGTGACAGGGCGAATCCGGGCCGGCATCGCGGGTGTGGAAGAATGCGAGCAGCATTCCGCCAGGCTTCAGCACGGACCACAGTCTGCCGACGACCGGCTTCACCAGGCTCTCATCGAGATAGTCCGAGAGATTCCAGCACAGCACCACATCGAAGTGAGCAGCCGGGTAGACCAGGTTATCGGCGAGAAACTTGCGGCTGTCGAGAATCGCAGTTCCCTGCTCGTCCTTGGTAAGAAGTTCAGGATCGGTGGAAGCCGTGAGCAGATCTTCGCTGTAGATTCTGTGGCCGCGTTCGGTGAAATGGCGAATGTTGGTGGGCGAGGTGGATCCTAGATCTAGCACGCACAGGTTTTCTGCGGATTCCCAGGAGCGCGACAGCTCGCCCAGCCCGCTGGAGCGACGAATGAGCTTCTGCGAACCCTGCGCCGGAATCGTTTCCGGTCCGGAAGAACCGCGAAAAAATTTCATGAAGGTCTGCGAGACAGATGCCACTTAACTTCCTAGCTGCTGATCACTTTGCCAAAATCGATGCCCTACTGCCAACCATCCCCGGTCTGTCGCTTCGACCCGACATATAACCCGCCGGGGCCCATCATTCCCATTTTAATCAATACCAAGCCGGGAAAACTACTTTGCATCCGAGCGGTGAATCTCAACTTTGCCTTTCAGGAAGGCTCCTTCTTCGATGGAAATGCGCTGCGCCGAGATGTCTCCGTTAACGACGGCCGACTTGCGCAACTCCACACGGTCACTCGCCAGAATGTTCCCGTCAAGTTTTCCCTGGACGACCACGCCCTTACCCTCAACGCTGCCTTTGACCTGGCCATTCGGTCCTACAGTTAAGCTATTACCTTTCAATGCGATACTGCCTTCGACCTGGCCATCCAGATATAAATCTTCGCTGCCTGAAAGTTCGCCTTTAATGACAACCGATTTGCCGATTTGCGCCAAACCACTGGCTGGTGTGCTCACTGGACGCGCTCCTATCGATACGGGATAATTGCCATGGGATCTATGAGCGGTTCCTCGGGACTATCATTCCGAGCGGAGAAACCGTTACCAAAGTACTGTAACGACTATACGCAACGCACGGAGTAACCGGCAAGCCTTGCCTGAGCGCAAAGAAAATACTCGTTTTCCTGTAGAGATCGACTAAAACTAAATTGGTACAGTTCCAGAGGCAAGCGGGAGAAACAGCTCTTATGAAAAGCCGAGTCAGGATAAACCTGCGGCCCGCTCTTGTTGTTCTTCTGGTTGCTCTTTTCACTGCGGCAAACGCCTACCCAATTTTCGCTGAGGCCGAGGGCGCCGCATCTCACGATCCAGCTTCTTGCCTGAAGTTGGTGCAAGAAACAGCCGCCAATGAAGTCGCGGCAAATAATAATTCCCAGAAACATATGTTTCGCGCCCGCAAGCAGACTCCCCAGGGTTCTCAGACCCGGCTCTATGTGGAAACCCGCGATGCCATGGCGGGCATGACCATTGCCTATAACGACAAGCCGCTGGCGCCTCAGGATATGCAGAACGAGAACGGCCGCTTGGCAGGGCTGGCAAGCAACGCGGAACTACTGCGCCGCAAACATGCGCAAGAGCAGGAGAACGCTGATCGCACTCTGCGGATTGTAAAAGCCCTGCCCGATGCTTTTCTCTATCAATACGACGGTGAACAGGCTGGAGACGATCACCTGGGAAGCCCCGGGCGGAAATTATTGCGACTCAAGTTTTACCCCAATCCCGCCTACCAGCCCCCTACTCACGCAGAACAGGTTCTGGTTGGCATGAATGGATTTTTGGTAATCGATCCGGTGGCCCATCGCATCGCGCAAATCGATGGGACATTATTTAGAGAGGTCGCCTTTGGTTGGGGAATTTTAGGCCACCTCGACCCGGGTGGACATTTTCTTGTGGAACAGCGCGACGTCGGCAACGGCTGCTGGGAAGTTTCGCGTATGTCCCTGAACTTTACCGGAAAAATTCTTCTGTTTAAAAGTCTCGCAATCAAGTCTGAAGAAGTTTTCAGCGACTTCCGCCGCGTGCCTGACGGAACCACATTTGCCCAAGGCGTGGAAATGTTGAAAGCGGAAGAAGTGAAGCTGGCACAAAACCACTTCGCCGAAACTATCAAGACCGCGAATAAGTCACGATAGGATTAGCGGTTTAGATCAAGTGCTGGCGCGAAGCGTCTCCTTCCGCGTGGTTAGTTTCTCAATCAGATCTTCTTTGATCCGGTAACCGGTACCGGCCTGGCCGCTGATGGCAATCATTCCTTGCGGAGAGACTTCCACTTCCGGATCAATAATATCTTCCTTCCAGTAGCGTTTCGATGCCGAAACGTCTCCCGGCAGGCTGAAGTTCTCCAAAGTGGAAAGGGCGATATTGTGGGCGCGGCCAATTCCGGATTCCAACATGCCGCCGCACCAGACAGGGATTTTTTGCGAGTGGCACATGTCATGGATTTTTTTGGCCTCGGTGAAACCGCCCACCCGTCCGACTTTAATGTTGATAATGCGGCAGGCGCCGGTCTCAACGGCCGCGGCCGCGGCGCGCGCGTTTACGATCGATTCGTCCAGACAAATGGCGGTTCGTAGTTCTTTTTGCAGGCGCGCGTGGTAAAAGATGTCGTCATCCCACAGGGGCTGCTCGATCATCAGCAGGTTGAATTGATCAAATACGCGCAGATGTTCGACCTGATCCAGCGTGTAGGCAGAATTAGCGTCGCAACTCAGCGTGATGTCAGCCCAGCGCGAACGAATCTTTTCCAGCACGTTCACGTCCCACCCCGGCTTCACTTTGACTTTGATACGGCGGTAGCCGGCGGCCAGCTCGATCTGGATTTTGTCGAGTAACTGCTCGACGGAGTCCTGAATGCCGATCGAAACTCCACAAGGGATTTCGGTTCGTGTCCCCCCGAGCAGTTTCCACAAAGGCATGTTCTTCTGCTTCGCTTCCGCGTCCCACAAGGCATTTTCGAGTGCGGCTTTCGCCATGCGGTGGCCGCGAACTTTGGCGAACAGAGAGGCACAGTCGCGGGCCGATTCGAGGTTGCGCCCGAGCAGCGGCGGTGCAAGGTAATGCGTAATGGTGGACCAACTGCTTTCGGTCCACTCGCTACTGTAAAAAGGATCTTCCCCGGTCACACATTCGGCCCAGCCATTCGTGCCGTCGCAATGAACGGTAAGCAAAAGAATGCGGCGGCTATAGGTGCGCCCAAAACTCGTCTCGAAAAAATGGACGAGCGGCATCTGAATCTCACGCAGCGTGATGGCTTCTATCTTCATAGGAGAAACGATTTGAATTCAGCGGTGAGCGGCACAGCCGCGGAAAAAAACGCTGGTTATCGAAAGCCTCTCTGCAAAGCCAGTCTTCCCAACAGTTATTCCGACGATGCGTACGACCAATTCTCATTCCAACTACCGAGTAAGAACTTGCCATTTCCCGCCGCGTCGCGTTCGTAACCTAATACGGCGAGCCCCTCTTCAAAAGCGCGGAGAAATTGTCCGCGGTTTCGCTCTTGTACGGCTTCCGCCTTGCTGCGCGATTCTGGCGCAGCTTTCCACTCATAAATCTGCGCCGGCACTCCAATCCCTAAGCGTTTTTCGAACGCCGGAACCTTTCCCGTTGCCAGCAAAGTCTCGACCCGTTCCGATTTCAGCCACCACTCGGCGATAAGCCGGTCGCTGGGAAGCCCGCCCTGCAACGGCGAGGATGTGATCCCATACTGATTGATGTTATAGCGGCGGGCGATTGCTCCCAGCTTTTCAATGTTGAGATAAGCATTCTTGATTTCCAGGGGATCGAATGTCCATTCGATCAATTCAATTCCCTGAGCCAGCGCGTCTTCGCGCTGCAGCAGCTTGAGCCGGCGGCCGAGTCCCCCGTTGCGGTGGTCCTTGTGCACTGCCAACATGTGCGAGTGAAGATAGACGCGGCCGGAGCGAGTGCCCGGCACAGAAAGCGCGAAACCGACCATTCTCTCGCCGTCGAAGGCGCCCATCACCTGTCCGCCAACTTTTTCTGCTACGACGAACATGCGCAGTGGAACCAGCTCCGCGTCCGTAAAGTTCCAGACTTCTTTTTGCAAAGCAACGCAGGCTCGCAGCTCGTCAAGGCCTTCACATCGGCGGATCGCAATCGCATCCGAAATCACGATTGCTTCTCCTGCTGTTTAGCGTGTTGCCACAATGATTCAAGTTCATCCATTGAAGCGGTTTCGAGAGTGCCACCGCTTTCACTCAGTCGCTGCTCCATCCACTGGAAGCGGCTTCGGAATTTTCGATTGGTCTTGCGCAGCGCTGATTCCGGATCAAGCGAAAGATAACGTGCGATGTTGACCAGCACGAAGAAAAGATCTCCAACCTCTTCTTCCAAACGCTCTCGCAAGTTTTCCGGAACCGTCTGCCGTCCGGAACCAGCTACGCCACGGCCTTCCGGGCGTGGACCGGGAGCGGGAAATTCCTGCAAGTGCTGGCGAAGCTCGCTAGTCTCCTCGGCAAGCTTATCGAACAACCCCTCCATGTTCGGCCAGTCAAAGCCCACCTGCGCCGCGCGCGAACTCAACTTGTGCGCTTCCAGCAACGACGGCATTGCTGAAGAGATCCCTGACAGTATTGACTTAAAGGAAGTCTGCGCGCCTTCAATTGCATTTGTCCCGGCATCGCGCTTTTTTCGTTCTTCGCTTTTCAGCGCCTCCCAATTGCGCTTCACTTCGGCGGAAGTATCCGCCTTCACCTCCCCAAACACATGCGGATGCCGATTCACCAGCTTGTCCGAAAGCCGGTCGAGAACGTCGTCAATCGAAAACGTTCCCTGCTCTTTTGCCATTTCGGAATAGAAAAGGACTTGCAGAAGAAGATCGCCGAGTTCGCCGGGAAGTTCGTTCCAGTCGCGATTATCGATGGCCTCGAGAACTTCGTAAGTTTCTTCCAGGGTATACGCCTTGATGGAATCGAACGTCTGTTCGCGGTCCCAGGGGCAGCCTCCGGGTGCACGCAGGCGCTCCATGATGGCGACTGCGCGTTCAAAACGTTCGCCGGTGGTGGACATTGCAATCACTTTAAATGACTCGCCTCCGATGCCGCAATTCAGGCCGGGCTTGGCTTATTTCTGATAACCCACACCTACCCGGATAGCATCCAAATTATCAACAGCAATCAAACATTCAAGGAGAAAAGTCCATGGCAAATACTCTTCAACGAAAGACCATTGCAATCCTGGCAACCGATGGCTTCGAGCAAGTGGAACTGACGCAACCGAAAAAAGCGCTCGAGGAAGCCGGCGCCCGCACTCAGGTGATCTCTCCGAAAGCGGGAAGAATCAAGGGTTGGAATAAGAAAGACTGGGGCGAGGAGGTGCCAGTCGATGTCACGCTTGAATCCGCCGATCCGGCAAAATACGACGCTCTTCTTTTGCCGGGCGGGGTTATGAATCCCGATCACTTGAGAATGATTCCGGAAGCGGTCCAGTTTGTGAAGCGCTTCTTTGAACAGGGGAAACCCGTAGCGGCGATCTGCCATGGACCGTGGATGCTGGTAGAAGCAGGCGCGGTGCGGGGACGCACCATCACTTCGTGGCCTTCCCTGAAAACCGACATTCGAAATGCCGGCGGCACCTGGGTGGATGAAGAAGTTGTTTTGAGCAACGGAGTGGTCACCAGCCGCAAGCCCGACGACATTCCGGCATTCAACCGCCAAATGATCGATTTATTTTCGAAAGGTGCGAACGCGAGCGGACAGCAGGAACGAAAAGTCGCGTAAACAACCCGTTTTGCAGCATACCGGCCCGAGTTGTGTCTCAGCGGGCCGGTATTTTTTGCGCAAACTCTACCCTTTCAGCCCAACCATAGGATTTCGGTCAGGCACGTTGCAGCACCAAGGTGACTTGTTGCCTGGGAGCGGCGAAGTGCAGACTCTAGGAGTCGAAGTGTAACTTGGCCAACAGAATTTTAGTAACCTTGCAACAAGTTACTCCGGTGCGAAATTGATATGGTTTTAGCCGCAAATCCACGGGCAAGCCTGGAAGGCCAACGCTTTCACGTAGTGGTGATTGGCGGGGGCATCAACGGCGTGGCAGTGGCGCGCGAGTGTGCGCGCGCGGGAAAGCACACGCTGCTGGTCGAGCAAACTGATTTTGCCGCCGGGGTCACGAGCCGCTCGACTCGAATTATTCACGGCGGCCTGCGCTACCTGGAGCACGCGGAGCTCGGGTTGGTGCGGGAGTCGCTGCGGGAGCGAGAGAAGTTACTGCGGGAAAAATCTCACCTTGTGCATCCCATGCACTTCCTCCTGCTTTTAAATGAAACCAGCCAGCGCAGCGCACTGAAGGTGCGCGCCGGATTATGGCTCTACCAACGCATGGCGGGAAAACCGCCCAGCGACAGCACTGAAATGGAATTGAAGAGGCTCGAGCGAGCGCTGGACGCTGGGCACAAGTGGTCATTTTTTAACTACGAAGATGCCCAGTGCGAGTTTCCGGAACGCCTGGTCGCGGAATGGCTGCTGGAAGCGGTGGAGGCTGGCGCCGTGGTGCGGAATCACACCGAGGCGCTGGCGGTGGATGTGGCGCATGGCCGGGTCCACGGGGTGTTGCTGCGCGATCAGATTACCGGCCGCGACGCGCGCGTAGACGCGGCATGGGTGATCAATTGCAGTGGGCCGTGGGCCGATCGCGTATGCCAGCGCTCTTCTATCCGCATGAGCAAGCCAATGCTGGGCGGAGTGCGGGGCTCACACATCGTCGTGCCACGCTTTCCAGGTTCGCCAAATATGGCGGTTTATACCGAAGCGCCAGATGGTCGTCCGATTTTCATAGTGCCATGGAACGACCAGATCATGGTCGGAACCACGGAAGTGGCTGACAACGGCGATCCGGGAAAAACTGTGCCGTCCGCCGACGAAATTAATTACCTCGTGCGCTCCGTAGCACAACTGTTTCCCAAGGCAAAGATCACGGCGCAGAGTGTGAAATATTCTTTCGCCGGTATTCGGCCACTGCCCTATTCGCCGGACAATAATCCATCAGCGGTCACGCGGAAGCACATTTTGCACGACCATGCCGACGACGGCGCAGCGCACATGATCTCGGTAATCGGCGGAAAGCTGACGACCGCTGCGTCGCTGGCACGGGGCTGCGCACGGAAGATCGGATTGCAAGTGGCGGAGCCGAATGCGTTTGCCATGGGACCAGGCCGGGCACTGGATCCTCTGCTGGACGATGCGGTTTTGGAAATTGCACGGATCGGCGCGGTGAGCGAAGAATCCGCTCGCGGAATCCTGGAGTGGCACGGCAAACGCGCGGCCGATATTGCACGCATGGCGCTGGTGGGGGCTGAATTGCGTGCTCCGATTTGTCCGCATACCTCGCACGTGGTCGCGGAAGTGGTGGAAGCGTACCGCAGAGAATATGCCGTCACGCTTGGGGATGCCCTGCTGCGACGCGTTCCGGTGGCGCTGGGCCCGTGCTGGTCAGAATCCTGCAGCCGTGAAGCCGCTTTACGCATTGGCGCCGTCCTAGGCTGGAATGATCTTACCCGCGGTGCAAATCTAGAAGCGTTCGAGATGGAGCGCGCGGCTTTTCTAAGGCCTGCGCCACGCACTGAAGCTATGTTTGAAGCCGCCGCGGATTAGGTGTAACGCTAAGCGTGTGAGCTAGCCTTTCGGGATTGTCCGAGATAATCCCGTCCACTCCCCATTTTGAAAATCGCTTCATCTCCACCGCGGAATTGACCGTCCAGACCAGTAAGTTTTTGCCTGCACTTTTGATCTCAGCGATGACATTCTGCTCCGTCAATGTGTAATGCGAGATCACATAATCAACAGGCTGCGCGGGCCAAAGGTTGAACTGGGCGCGGGTCTCGCAAATTAGCCCGAGCGGAATGTTTGCGTCATCGGCGTGGACCGTCTGTAGCACTTCTGGCAGAAATGAAGAAATCACATAGCCGCGGCGCGGTGGGAAAGCACGAAGTAAATCCAGCGTAGCGGTTTCCAGTCCGGGGACTTTCAATTCGATGTCCAGGAAAGCCGTGGCTCGGTAGCGCTGTAGAACCTCGCGAAGAAGCGGGAGTTTCAACTGCGACGCCGAGGCGTGAGCAACTTCAATCCCATGGACCGTGGCATCATGGCAGATCACCGGCTGTCCATCGGCGGAAACTCGCACATCGAACTCGAAGCCATCGCAGCCGTGCGCGAGAGCCCAGTCAAAAGAACCTAGCGAGTTTTCAGGAATAGATTTCTCAGCCCGCGCGCCACGGTGGCCGAGAAGCAAGGGACGAATCGGCATACCTTGATTTTAATGACGCACTAATCCAAGTCGAAATCACGAATCGGCTTGCCAGTGTCCGGCGACTCTTTGGCTTTCTTCACAGCTTCCTGAAACTTTTTTTCCAGAAGTTCGGAAGCGTGCTTTTGCGCTTCAACTGATTGGCGGAAGATGGATTCGCGGCGCGTATCCTGCTCTTTCATAGCGCGGGCGGCGTCTTCCATATCGTTGAACATGCGCGGCTTCACGGCAGCGGTATGGGCGATCACCGAGCGAGTTTCGACGTCCACTTTCAGCAGCGCGCTGCAGCAGGGACAGGTGATTTCGAAATTCGGGGAATTTTTCGCCACTTTGCGAATCATACCGCAAAATTGGGACGAACGCGCCTAGCGTTGCAGTTTGATGGGGAAGATGTGAAAGACTCCGAGCAACTCCCAGCCCAGCAGAAAAATGGAAAGCAGAACAATGAGGACCGCCATTAGTTCGCCGAAGGTGAGTCCGCGGCGATTCGGTTCGAAACGCCGCGCGGCCAGGCTCAAAATGTTGAGCGTCGCAAATCCGAAAACAACCGCCCAGAGAATATTGTAGACATCATTGCCGCGGCTGGGATGACGCTGCAAGAGCAGCAACGCCGTGAGAACCGCTGGAAGACGTGTCGCGCTGTATAAAGACAGCGCGGCATATTTGGTGCGCGCCAACGCTCCCATCCAACGGGTTGTTGAAGCTAAAGCCATAAAACTCTAACCTTCGACGGTCGAACGTTGGATTGCATATTACATTTTTTCGAGGAACGGGTCACGAATATGGCTCAACCAAGGCAACACTCATAAGCCCTTTGTGAAACTTCGCGTCCCTAATTGTTATGGCTTTTAACGCTCGAGTTGAAACGAATGGATCGCTGCTTGTGCGTCCGGTACAAACTTTTGTTTAAGATGGAAAGATGCCTGAGGTACGCTTCCTTTTTTTCGACATCGGCAACACCCTGCTTTTTCCCAACCGACCGAAAATGTTGTCTCCAATCCCGACTGATCGGCATCCCACACTGGCGCAGTGGCAGGCTCTGGAGCGCAGGACCAAGGCTGAGTTTGATCGCGATATGCAGCGGGGTCGAGTCGATCACAGTTTCTGGTGGATCTTCCATTCCTACCTTCTCGAAGATCTCAACGAAAACCGCGACGATGAAACCCGAAAAACATTGGTTCAGGAGTTGGTACAAAACACGCAAAACTCGGCCAATTGGGATCAGATTCTACCGGATACGCGTGCCGCGCTCGATCGAATCCGCAAGAGATTTCGCATTGCGGTAATTTCCAACGCCGATGGAAGAATCGAGAATATTCTCTCGCACTGTGGAATCGCTGATTGCTTCGAAACGATTACGGATTCAGGCATCGTGGGACTTGAAAAGCCTCGTCCTGAGATCTTTTACGCAGCGTTGAAGACCATGAATGCCCGGGCCGACGAAAGTCTGTACGTGGGCGACGTGTACTCCGTGGATTACGCGGGAGCTACCCGTGCCGGTATGCAGGCCGTACTGTTTGATGTGGCGGGAGCCTATCGAGACCGAAAAGAGCCTCGCGTGGAATCTTTGGCGCAACTTGAAAGTTGGCTGGGGAAATAGCTTGCTGAAGTAAAATCTCTCGGATCATCAGAGGCGCCAACTCTTCTGGCTACGAATGCGTCTGCGTGATTTCAGGTCTGCGCGGATAATCGACAATAATGGCTCTGCCATCGGTGAAGGCTTTAACCGAATGGCGAGCATTGCTCGGCACCACCGCGACCACGCCCGGTTTCATGATCCGGGCTACCCCTTCGATTGTCACTTCGAGTTCGCCCTCGATGACCTCGTAGACTTCTTCCTGAGGATGGAAGTGCTCGTGGATGGTCGAGCCCCGCTTGAAATCGTAGTGCGCAAACGTCATATTTTCCGAGTGGAAATAGCGTCCGTACCAGCCCGGCAAACGTTCGATGAGATTGAGGCTGTGAGTATCAATAAAGGGCATAGGACCTCGCTCCTCGCGAGCGATTTTATCAGTGATTGAGGGCTTCCAGCAGTGGCTGCACTCCAGAAGAGTGCAGGCGAATCCGTTCTAAGTTTCCCAGAGAAAGCTCTTTTTGTTTAAGGCGTCTGTGAGTAACTGGCTTGGCTTTTTCCTGGCTTGGCTTTTTCCTGGCTTGGCTTTTTCCTGGCTTGGCTTTTTCCTGGCTTGGCGCGGGAGATGTTTCACGAGCCGGACGGCGGTTGTGGCCGCCGCCCGGTCACACTGCTACTCCGGCAAAACAGCCAGAGCCCCCGGGTTCACAATCGTATAAGGCGAGCCGGGAGCTTGGCTAAAGCTCGTGGGCGTCACCGTAAACACGAAAAGCTTGTTGGATGGCGCGGCGAGCGCGTAAAGATGATTGTTGTTATCCCAAAGAACTTGCACGATGTTGTCAGTGGTCAACAGGCCGGTATATTTCGTAATCGGCTTGGCGCCATTGTAGTGGACCACCTCCAGTCCGTTCGCGCCGGCAACTGCCAGTAGCAGGCCTGAAGGCGACGCCCACACATCGCTGACGGAGCCCACATCCGTAGCCAACATGTTCTTGTACGTGCTGGTGGTCTTCAGGCTGCCCGAGCTGTCAGCCGTGAAGACACCGAGCTGCGTGGGTCCATCAATCGTCATGTCATTATCCGGAGTGAGCGGAACCGCAATCTGATTCGTCGTGTTCGCGGCAACCGAGCCGGGACAGTAGGCACCCTTGTCCGGAGCCGTGGCCGGAATCGGCGGGGTAAGATTCAGATCGGTCAGCGTTCCACTGGCGCTGCGGCTGAAACCATAAAGGTCTGGATCACCGTGATAGCAGGAACCTCCATACGCATAATTATTGTTCGCAACGAAGCTGAGCGTTCCAAAAAACTGCGCGCTCACCGAGGTAGCTCCCGTATAGCTGAGCTTGCCGGTGTCCTGGTCAACGTCGAACGACTGGTAGGCATTATTCAAGCCACCATCAGCGTTGTAATCCCAGTCATAAAGAGTTGCACCGCTGTGGTCGAGGAAGAGTCCGGCGGGTCCGCCACAGTCGCACGAATTGAATTTCTGGGCATTGATCGATGACACCGGCTTCAGTGCACCGGTCGAGGAAATGGAAGAGGTATAAATGTCGATGCCGCTGGTGGTGAAGAACCACTTGCTGGTCAGCGCCATCTCACTGCCTTTGGCGGAAAAGGGCGAGCCCGCAATCGGGGTCAACGTCCCGCTCGAACGTGCCGAGTAGGCGTTGATTTGCCATTTGCCGCTGCTCGGCGAGCTGGAAACGTATACATACGCAACCGGCGAACTTTGCGAGCCTGTATTGTCAAAAGAATGGGTAGCGTCCTGACCGAATGCGCACGCGCATTGTACGAGGACGAAGTAAGCGAGCAATTTTGCATTCGTTTTCATAGCTTTTTCCTTTTTCTCTGGGAGGGTTGACTCCTGGTGGTTGCGGAGGCGTTTTGGGCCGCTTGCGGTCCGAGCATCAGATGCCTTGGACAAGTGGGCTGTTGGTCTTTCCGGAAGGGACTTAACCGTATGCGTTCCTACATTGATTTTGGGTGGGGCGCGGGTTCACCGTAGACCTTCTACGGTTTTCACTGCTGACCGCTGGGGACTCGCTTCATTACCAGTAGTGGCAGAAGCTCAAAACTGCAAGACACTTCGTGGCGAGGAGCATTTTGCCGTCGCGTGATAGGAATCCAGCGCTCGCGGCGGGACTGCCAGCATCAGATCAATGATTTTGCTGAGGGATTCACCACAACCGGGATTGGCTGGCAGTCGCAGCCAGCGGCATTATGAACTTTGTGCCGTGGCCGCCACAAAATCAATCAACTGCTGCACACCGCGACGCTCGTCTTTGGTATTGAGATGAAACAACACGCCCATCCCGTAGCTGGGATGGGAAGCTTTCACGACCCCACTCAGACGCAATTTTATTTCGTAAGTTCGCACCACAATCTCAACCGTGGTGTCCACGGCGAAAGCCAGCGGCATTTCGAGATAACAGCCTCCCGGACTCAGGTCACTCAGATGGCAGTAGTGCCTCACCGAACTTCCCTTCTGGTAAACCTCGGCTCCCAACCGGCAGGCATAGCGGGTTTGCCCGCGGCGATTGTCAATCCCGTCACGCAGACGCGCGGCGGCTTCCCCGTCGCTTCCAGTGGCATCCGATTTTTTCCCGCGCGCGTTCGCCAGCACACCATCTTCGTCCGGACGGATGGAAGATTCCACTTTCAATTTCTCGGAAGCCAGTTGCCCTTTTGCGGCGTCCTGCGTGTTCATTTTCAGCCATTCTTGTAATACCCGCCGGGAAGTTTGTGGCACATCCACGAACTGAATTCCGGCGCGTCCGTTCCAATCCTGCCAAACCACTTGACCGGAGAGCCGAACGTTCGCCGTCTGTCCCGGTAATTGAAACTGAAAATAAACTTTGCAAGTTGGCGGCAGGCGCTTGCCGAAATTCACCGCCATGCCTTCTTCCGCCAGATTCACCAGGGTGGCCTTCGCCTGTTCGCCACCAGCGTAATCGATGGTGGCGTGCGTATGCACAGGAGCGCGCGTCTTGCGGCGCTTGTCGCGGTGCAGTACGCTCTGCGCCGCGCGCAAGCTGCTCAATGCGCGCTCGTAGGAAACCGGTTTGTACAGCACGAAGTTCACGCCAAGAGAAAATATCTCGCGGATGTTTTCCTGCCCAGTCACTACAGCAACTGCCAAACTGGCATCGTTCAACCGCGAAGAGCGGCTCTCATGCAATAAGGAAGTGACATCGGCCTGGGTTTGGCAATCAAGAATGATCAGATCGAAGCGCTGCTGCGCCAGCCTGACGGCTGCGCGCGCAACCTCCGCACACAACTCCACCTGGATGCCGAGTTCTTCGAGCACACGATTCAGCACCTCGACTGAGGCTTCGTCCGCGCAAACCAGGAGCGATGAGAGAGTCATACCTTCATGCATCGTAGGGTCACCGCGGTTCATCCGACAAGTTACCGGAGTCATTGCAGAAGCTAGCTCTAGTCAGCTAACTGTCGCAGCCTCAAGCAGGTGACATCAGTCACCACGGTGATTACAAAAGACCAATGCTCTGGCGTTACACCGTAGTGCTTTGACGCTGGCCCCACCCCTCCCTACGATGAAGAATGCCCGCACCCCAACGAGTGCGAGCAGCTTGTGTTGCCCGCGTGCAGCAAGGCTTTTGAAATACCGGATCAAGAAATTAAGTGAGGATTTAGAAATCCTCAGGATTGCAAAACGGGATTGCCCGAAGGCAAGACATTATGGCATCGACAAAGAAAAGCGGCTTCTCTCTGCTGGAGCTGATGATCACGATCACCGTCTCTCTGATTTTGACTGGGGTGGCTATGGTCACGTTGCAACCAGCGCTGCAGCAGCAACGCGTCAACGATGCCTATAACACCACGTTGACGTCTTTACGCCGTGCCCGCGAAGCGGCGGCCGCCGACATGCGCATTTATGTCGTCAGCTTCGGACCCCCTGTCACCGTCGGCCCCAATCCGAATGGAGGCACCATTACAGCCACGCAAAACACTACGACCGGCCCGGTTTTGTTTAGCGTTAGTCTGCCAACCGACGTTACGTTTCACGTGGAACCCGGTGTGCCTACTTCCCCCACCACAGCGCCTACCACGCCAGACGGCTTCGGCAGCGCCGCGAACACTTTCGACTTTGACCAGGGGATCGGCGCCGCAGGTGGTACGACTGTTTATTTCTACCCAGATGGTTCAGCGCGAGACATTAACGGCAACATCAACAACGGCGTGGTTTACCTCGGGCGTCCGGGAAGCCTGAGTAGCTGTCGCGCCGTCACCCTGTGGGGAGCTACCAGCCGCATTCGGGGATGGCGTCTTTACCAAAACGGTGCATGGACCTGGAGTCAACAGTGAACACAAAACTTTATTTGCGCATGGGTAAACGAGCCCAGTCCGGCTTCTCGCTGCTTGAGGTCATGATTTCGATATCGATCCTCGCAGTGGGCCTGCTTGGCGTGCTCGGCGTGTTCGGCCTGGCTATCGCCGCCAACCAGAGTTCACAGGCGGACATGATTGCTCGCCAACTCGCCTCCGAGGCCATGGAGAGCATTTTCACGGCGCGCAATACTTCGCAGCTAAGTTTTTCCCAAATCAATAACGTCTCCAACGGAGGCATTTTCGCGAACGGGGCCTCACCTCTGCTCTGCGCAGGTCCAACCTATGGAATTGTCGGAGTAGCTGGGGATACTTCGTCGTGTCTTACCGCAACCGGTGCCATCTGCCCCAACGGCGGTGTCCAGTGCCTGAGCGAACCTGGACCGGACGGCATCGTAGGCACAGCCGATGACGTGATCTTGTCTTTGTCCAACTACACCCGGACGATTACAATCTCGCCCCTGCTCGATACCAGTGGGAACCTCATTCAAACGCTGGTCCAGGTAACGGTCACAATTACTTACTCGGTACCCAATTCTCCCGTCGCAAAGACCTATGTACTCGAAGAATACATTTCGTCGTACCACTAGAGAGGAATTCATGCGGCGCGCACCCAAATCGACTTCCGGATTCACGTTGCTTGAACTGTTGTTCTCGGCAAGCATAGGCCTGCTGGTTATAGCGGGCGCCGTGTCGTTATTCACCCAGGCCCTGAAGGCGACATGGGTGACCTCTCAGAAGTCAGAAATGCAGCAGGATTTTCGCGCTGCGGCCAATCTGCTGCAGAGGGATATCAGCATGGCAGGCGCCGGCGCCTTGGGCCAACAAGGGTTAGCTTATAGCGCGGTCGCTCTGCCAGTCTCAGGTACAAAGCCAGTCTACCCTTGCAGTTCAACGACCTGCAATTACGTCGGCGGCGCGCCTGTAGCGTACCCCGTCGTAAGTGGTGCCCCTTATATTTATTCGATTATTCCAGGGCCGGGCCTTGGTATCGTCGTCCCCGGCTCCGGAGCGGGTGCGACTGACATTCTTACAGTGGCCGCCGCCGATGTCACGCTGGCTCTGAACTGTTACCAGGTAACGGCAAACACCGGCACAGTCGTCACTTTTCAGTTGCCTACATCGCCTAGCTCCACCTGCGTGCTGCCGACCAATGTCGCCGCACCTCAGTCTTTGGCTGATCCCGTGGTCGGTCTGCAAGCCGGAGACATGGTGCTGTTCGGCAACAACGCCATCGGTATTGTGACCGGCACTGTAACCTCGTGTTCGCCGACACCTTCTGCTACGTTCTCGGCGTGTTTCACGGTTCCCTTCGCAGCCACCGATCCAGGTCACGTCAATCAGACCGGCGCTACCTCTGGGAGTCTGGCGCAACTCACGGTCACTTCAACCTTGTCTGCGGTGCGCCTGTTAACGGTCACTTACTACCTTGATATTTCACCGTGGGATGGTGTCACGCCGCGCCTAATGCGAGTGCAGAGTGGCAAGGTTCCGGCTCCGGTGGCAGAGAACGTGGTCAATCTCCAGTTCACTTTCAACGTAAATAACAACGGAGTGATCTCCGCGAATCAGGCAACCCTCCCTGCCGGAACTACTCCGGCCATGATCACCCAAGTCAACATTGCTCACATGACAATGCGGAGCCAGTTACCGGGCACGACCGGGTATCAGGGCCTTGATCTCCAAACGTCGATCTCGGCTCGAAATCTGACTTCACAACAGGAGTACCCGATTTCAGGATCCAGCTACTGACATCGCTTGAAACGAAAAGACTTGTAATGGGAGTGAAGGGAATGAGGAAAAACACGATGCCTGGCACAAAAATCGCTTCACGGGGATTCACACTGATTGCGTCCCTGTTGGTGTTGTTGCTGTTGTCGGGATTCGCGATCGCTCTGCTGATGATGGTCAACACGGAGCAGCGCGCCGGCGGGAACGACCTCAATAACACCTATACTTATCGCGCCGCAGAAGGCGCCATGGAAAAGGCAACATCCGACCTGGCCAACACTTTTAAGAATATTCAGGCGCCCACAGCGTCAGCAATCTGCGCCTTGAGCACAAACCCAGGACCGCCTACCTGGGACTCGACCATCTCATACCCTCTTTACAGCATAGCTCCCGTCCCAGTAGGAACAGCAGCACCCTGTACATCGATGACTACAGTTTGGGGCTCCATTCAGTCGGGGCCCGATACCGGCTTATACGCGCAGATTATTCCTGTCGGCATTAACGTGCAGGCTCAGCGCAGTACCGGCGAGTACGTGAGCATGACGCGTACCGCCGAGGTGGCATTGATTCCGGTATTCCAGTTCGGCGTCTTTTCCGATTCCGACCTGTTCTACGGACAGAGCCCCAACCTGGGTTTCGCCGGCCGCGTGCACACGAATGGCGATCTCTATCTTGGAGTGGCTAACGGCTCCTACCTGGTTTTCGGCGACAAGATGAGTGCCTTCGGCAACGTGATCCGCGACGTGATGGATGACGGCGTGGCGGTTGGCGGCGGCCTTGACGATGGGACGGTGCTCGTTCCGAATTCAAACAACGGTTGTGCGACACAACTGGCAGCCATGCAAGCTGGCACCGCGATTTCCACGAGCGCCAACTGCATCAACCTGGCCAATTCCACTGTAGGCACAGTCTACGGATTGGGCCCAACGAATGGCAGCGTTGTCGGCGGCCACGGATCGGCGCAGAATACCGGCACCTGGATCAATACGTCCGAGGGCACTTTAAATTACTACCTGATTGACGGAAACGGCCCTAACCCTGCAGGTTCCACGTCCGACGGCCCCAACAGTACGGGTGCCAGTGATCTAACATTACCCTTCGTGAACGGCACGACTTCCGCCATACAAATCATCCGCCGGCCGTTGGCTGGGACCACCACCACATCCCTTCTGGGAGGCTCGCAATTGGCCTACCAGGCTCAAATTCGAGTTCTGCTCAGCGACACCCAAGCTGGTTTGCACCTTCCCGACTGGAATAGCGATACTTCCGGAGACGTGCAATTGGTCAGCGCGCTGCCTAAGGCGCTCGTCTCTCTGAACCAGGGACTTTCAAGCGGCGGCAGCCAGGCAGGAGCAATCAACGTAAATGGCAGCGGCCACTACTACTTATTCGGCGAGAGCTATTGCGCCGGCACGAGTGCGATTACAACCACCTATACTGCAGGCAGCACATGTCCCACCACGCATGGCGGCGATAGCAACTTCGTCATTCCGCCTTATTATGGACCAATGGCGGCATGGCCCCCGGCTTCACCCTCATGGGCTCCTCAGACGTTTCCTGCCGCTAGCGCAGCAAATTTCAGCACCCAAAATGAAGCTTGGGTGAGCGGCACCAGCGACGGCCTGGAGTGGCCGCTCATCGGCGGCTGGTTGCGAGTCGAAGCCAAATGGGCTAGCGACGAGGTGTGGCACCCTGTCACTAACGAATGGCTACAGTTGGGTTTTGCTCGAGGCGTAAGCGTCCCAACGCAGCCCGGCTTTGGCTGCGGCACGACGCCTGCGAATAACCTGGCGACAAATGGCTGCAATGCGCTTGTCGATCACAAAAACGCGATCCTGTATTTCCAGGTGACAAAAGACAGCAAGCTGGCGGGTGCACCGTCGGTGACTGCGGACTACCCACTCACCGGCGCTGGCGTCTATTACGACACCGCCGCCACCTCGACCAAATCTCAGTACAACTGGTATCCCATCAACTTCTATGACGCCCGCGAAGGAGAAGTTTACGATTCGACGCAGACGTCAGGTACGGGAACAGCCAATGGCGTCATGAATGCCGTCGAGCTGGATGTGGGCAATCTCCGCAACTGGCTCCTGGGAAAAACCGGCAGTACCGGGACGAACGTAGATTTCGTCACCGAGAATGGGTACATTCTGTACTTCTCCGATCGCCGCGGTATGCAGTTTGCTCCCGAGGCTGCACCCCAATACCAATGGGGCGAGTACGGGTTCGAAGATACGGTGAACTTCTCAAACATGAGCAACAAGCAGGCGCCCGATGGCCATCTGGACCCGGTCAACTATAACGGTGTCTCTCCGGAAGACGTAAACGGCAATCTCGCACTCGATAACTATGGCGTGTGGGGCGTGGGTGACGCCTTCGGTTTGGCAGCCGACACCGATCACAGCGGTTCCCCGTCGCCATATCTTCACCGATTTAACACGGACACTATTGCACTTGCTAACCGCGTCACCGGCGCGCGTCATGTGCTGAAGCTGGTCGACGGCTCACTGGGTAATCTACCCACCATGCCACCGGGAAACACGACAAACAATTGCTCGCAGAGCGCAACCAACCCCACCGGCTGCGGCGGGTTCACTGTCGGCTCGGAGAACCCCGTTTACATCGTGGGAAACTACAACTCGAACTGCTATACGGTGGGCGACCCGAGCTGCAATCCCGGAACGACTGCCGCAAACCTGGATCTCACTTGGAATCAGCCGCCGACGGCGGCGACGGAGCCAATTCACTCGGCCGCATCCGTGATCGCCGATGCAGTCACCTTGCTGTCGAACAACTGGCAGGACTGGGGCTGCCTGACGGTGAGCGCAGCCTGCTCAAACACTGGCGTGTCTGCTATCCAACAATACGCCGGCAGCATGACGATTCCGATTTCTGGCGGCGCGTCTCCCTACGACCGGTACGGCCTGACAACCTATTACCGGGTCGCTATCGCCGGGGGCAAGACCATCGCCTTCAACAACGGGTTGAACAATCCGGACGCTTATTTCGGCATGGATGGCGGCGTTCACAACTTCCTCCGCTTTCTGGAGAATTACGCCGGATCGCCGACCGGAGCGGGTCCACAGGGAAAGCAATCCCTTTATTACAAGGGATCAATGGTCAGCCTGTACTGGAACCAGTACGCCACCGGCACATTCAAGTGCTGCACCCTGGTGTACCAACCGCCGAACCGGCAATATTACTTTGATCCGCTTTTCGCTTCGCCTCAGAACCTGCCGCCGGGAACGCCGATGTTCCGCAACGTGGACAATCTGAGCTACCGTCAGAACCAGATCGCGCGTACCAATTAAGGCGACGCTTTGAAAGTGAAACCCCGGTCCGCTCCGCGGATCGGGGTTTTATTTTTGTTGTACTCGCTTATTATGGGCAGGCAACGGACACGCGCAATTCCCGGCCCCGAATTTTGTGCCGAGCGTAAAAACTGAGCGCGACTGAGGTGTGACATGGCAATCAATCATAGAAAAATGGTAATGGGAGTAATCGTGGGGAACCGGGGATTTTTCCCCGACCATCTCGCCAAGACCGGGCGCGAGGAAATTTTGCGCGCCCTCGAAGCGGCGAACATGGAGCTGGTCGCTCTCACTCCGGAAGAGAGCAAGTACGGGGCAGTAGAAACGCGGGAAGAATCGCGGCGTTGCGCCGAATTGTTCAAGCGCAATCGCGAGCGGATCGACGGAATCATTGTCACGCTGCCGAACTTCGGAGAAGAGCGTGCCATTGCCGATGCTTTGCGCCTGGCCGATCTTCGCGTACCCGTGTTGATTCAAGCCACGCCGGATGATCCCAAAAAGATGACCATCGCTTCGCGGCGCGACAGTTTTTGCGGCAAGATGTCGGCCTGCAACAATCTTCGGCAATACGGCATTCCTTATTCCATCACCACGCTGCATACCGAAAGTCCGGACTCGCCGGAGTTCGCCCATGATCTGGAGTGGTTCGCCGCGGTTTGCCGCGTAGTTAAGGGATTTCGTAATTTGCGAGTGGGAGCCATCGGTGCGCGCCCCGCCGCGTTCAATACGGTGCGCTATAGCGAAAAGATACTGGAGTCGCAAGGCATCTCGATCGAGACGCTCGATCTTTCCGAAGTGCTGGGGCGGATCGATCGCATGAAGGACAATGACGATGAAGCCCAGGCCAAACTTGCAGCCATCAAGAAATACGTTGACGCAAGCAGCGTGCCGGCCGCTGCACTGTTAAAGATGGCTAAATTGGGAGCGGTGGTCGATCAGTGGATGGCAGCGACGGAAGTCACCATCAGCGCGGTGCAGTGCTGGACTTCGATTGAAGAAAACCTTGGCATAGTTCCTTGCACCGTGATGAGCATGATGAGCAACGAACTGCTCTCGAGCGCCTGCGAAGTGGATATTTGCGGTGTGCTGGGAATGCACGCGCTGCAACTGGCTTCCGGCACGCCCTCGGCTCTTCTCGATTGGAACAATAATTATGGATCTGACCCGAACAAGGCAGTTTGCTTCCACTGCTCGAACCTGCCGAAGCATTTTTTCCGCTCAGTGAAGATGGATTTTCAAGAGATCATTGCCGGTACCGTGGGCAAAGAAAATACATTTGGAACCTGCGTCGGACTCATCAAGCCGGAGAAGATGAGCTTCGCGCGCTTCTCGACCGACGACACTTCGGGCAAGATGCGTGGCTACGTGGGCGAAGGCCGATTTACTGACGATCCGCTCAACACGTTCGGCGGCGCGGGCGTGGTTGAGATCCCGAACCTGCAGAAGCTGCTGCGTTTTATCTGTGAGCGGGGCTTTGAACATCACGTCGCCGCCAATCTTTCGAGCGTCGCATCGGCTGTGTATGAAGCCAGTACGCGTTATCTCGGCTGGGATATGTATGATCACAGTTGCGACAACGGAGCCTGCTGATGGCCCTTCGAAGCGACAGTGTTCCCCACATGCGTGATTCTGGATCGGATGACCAGCCATGGCGTTCCCATTCAACGCGTGATCAATCCTCCGCCGGAGAATCCTTTAATATAAGAGCTGCAGGTAACGGTTCAGTCGTATAGCTGGAGGCCGTGGCGAACTTTCCCACTTCAATGGACAGAAGAACATTCTTAAAACGATCAGGAATGGCGGCGCTGGGTCCGCTGTGGGCGCGCGAGTTATGGGGATCTGCAAAGAATCTGGCGCGCGATCCGGAACCTACGAGCCTGCGCAACGCTGCGCATGCTGCTGCGGGAATTCGGCGTCGCCGGCCGTCAGATGCGAATTGGCCTTCGAAGGCAGCGTGGAAGCGGCTGCATGATGAGGTCGACGGAAATTTGATTCCGGTGGAATTTCCGATCGAAGCTTGCGTCAAAGACACAGCAAGCGCGGGCTGCCAGAATCTGCTCGACAATATTCACAATCCCTATTACATCGGAGACCAACCTGGCTTGACGCAAACCTTGGGATGGGTGGATGCGTGGGTGAGCAAACCCAGCGTTTATGCCGTGGCGGCAAGGAATGCAGATCACATCGCGGCGGCGGTGAACTTCGCACGCGAAAATGACTTGCGGCTGGTGGTGAAGGGCGGCGGCCACAGTTATCAGGGAACCTCGAATGCGGCGGATTCGCTGCTGGTGTGGACGCGACACATCCATGACATCACCATGCATGAAACATATGTCGCACAAGGATGTGAGGGCAAGCATGCCCCGCAACGCGCGGTGACGATCGGCTCCGGCGCGATCTGGATGCAAGCCTACGACGCAGTGACCACAAAAGGCGGCGCATACGTGCAAGGCGGTGGCTGCACTACGGTCGGGGTGGCAGGCCTTGTTCAGAGCGGCGGCTTCGGAAGTTTTTCGAAGCATTATGGAACCGCGGCGGCAGGATTGTTGGAGGCGGAAGTTGTTACCGCGGATGGGAAAGTGCGCATTGCAAATGCATGTACGAACCCGGATTTGTTTTGGGCGCTGAAGGGCGGAGGGGGAGGCACATTCGGCGCAGTGAGCAACGTGACGCTGCGCGTCCGGGAACTGCCGGAATTTTGGGGTGCAGCGATTCTTGTGGTGAAGGCTGCCTCGGATGACGCGTTTCGGCGTTTGCTGCGCTACTTTGTTGGCTTTTATCGGGAGCATCTTTTCAACGATCACTGGGGCGAGCATGCGCGCGTTACGAGCGACAATGTGCTCGACTTGTTGATGGTGTGCCACGATTTGAATACGGAACAGGTAAAACAGATATGGCAACCCTTTCTGGATTGGGTGGCGCGCTCGCCGGGCGCTTACACAATCGAGAGGCCACCGATTCTAGCCAGTATGCCGGCCCGGCATTGGTGGGACGTGGAGTGGAGGAAGCAGAACCATCAAGCAGTTTTTAATTTGGACCAGCGGCCGGGAGCGAGTTCCAACAACGCGTGGTGGACGGGAGACGGTGGGCAAGTGGCGTGGTTCCTTTATGGATACGAATCATTATGGATGCCTGCGTCTCTGCTCGAAGATGATTCGCAGGAGCGGCTGGCGCAGGCGTTGTTTTCCGGTTCGCGGTACAAAACCATCGAGTTGCATTTCAACAAAGGGCTGGCGGGAGCGCCGCGCGAGGCGATCGAAGCGACACGCGACACGGCGACGAACCCCGCAGTGCTGAATGCGTTTGCGTTGGCCATTGTCGGCGACGCAGGCGGCGGATATCCCGGCGTGCGCGGCCACGAGCCGAGATGTTGAGGCCGGACGAAAAGCTCGGCAAGAGATTCACAAATGCGTAAATGAGTTGCGCGCGATTGTGCCGGATGGCGGAGCCTACGTTTCGGAGAGTGATTTTTTTCAGCAGAACTGGCAGCAAGCGTACTGGGGGAGCAATTACGCGCGGCTAGCGGCGGTGAAAAAGAAATACGATCCGACAGGATTGTTCTTTGCGCATAACGGCGTGGGCTCGGAAGAGTGGAGCGAGGACGGGTTTGTGAGGAAAGCCAGGAGTTAATAGTCGGAGATCAGTAGTAACTGCGCAGCGAAATTCATCTATCGGAACGTCAGTCCCGAGTCTCTTCACTTTTCATCCTGGGATGACGGAAAGTAGGGGCTACGGAGACACAACAAGATGGCCAGCTAGCAGATTCAGGCGAAGCGGCGCTTCGCGTCCGCGGGCGGTAACTTTCTCTACTGATGCGATCTGGCCGTTCCGCACGAGGAGCGCGGAATCAAAGTTGTTCACCGTGGGGCAGACGTGGCGCGGTAGCAGATAGAGCGCATCGCCTATCTGGGGACTTGTGGTTTCCTGGTTTACCGCCATCGGGTTCAATGCCATTGGTAGATGCTCTTCACTGGGCGCGAGCGGCGTCAGTTCTGGATGTCCGGCGACCACGCAAGTAGGCACGCCCGCATCAGACGAGACCGCTTTGTGGCCCGCATCGCAGGTGATGATTCCGTCGTGTGGCCGGCTGACCACACGGGTTATTACCAGTGCCGCCGGCGCGTAGCGGTATTCAGCGGGCAGTTGTGCCAGACTTGTGGCATCGCAATACACAATTGTTCCAGGCGAGACGCGGTGGATGAATCCTGCGCCGTGAAAACCTTTGTACGCGAGAGAGCAAGGGAACGTCGGCGTTCCTGCGGTGATAACTTCGGGCATGCTCATTCCACTGTCTTGGATCGCGATCACAAGCTTCAGCAAACGATCGTAGCCGGAATGCGCCGCCGCGGTCCGTTCGGGCTCGTCGAGCCCCCCGTACTGGCCATCATAGTAATGCAGGCCCCTGAATTCCAGCTTCGCTTCTGCAACCGCACGCACCAACTGAACAACTTTGCCGGTCTGGCCCTGTTCGACTCCGGTTCGATTCATGCCAGGATTTATGTCGACAAACGCGCCGACTGAGCTGCCTCGCCATTGCCGCACCTGTTCTTCGTTCTCGACCAGGACAGAAATCCGAACGCCTGGGTACTGGCTCGCTATATCGAGCACGCGGCGCGCATTGGCGCCCACCACTGGGTAGGCAAGAAGGACGTCGGCCACTCCGCTGTCGCAAGCTACCAGCAGTTCGAGGGTGGTGGCGCACTTGAAATTCCGGATCCCTCGCTCGACCAGCATGCGAAGCGTGTAAGCCAGCTTTGCGGTCTTGATGTGAGGTCGCCAGCGATCCGGATCATTTCCGAGCAGATGCAAAGTCTGCGCAATGTTTGCCGCCACGATTTCCGGATAGACCACGAGCGCAGGAGTAAGGACGTCTTCTATGCCGGCCACGCGGTGACGTTCGTCCCAGGGAAACTCGCTCAGCATGAATTGATGGGCTGCCATCGCGACTCCGATCATATCGCGCAAAGCTGAATCAGCGCTACGGAACCGCGTATTTCCAGTCCGCAACGAAACCACAGGACTAGCCGGTTGCGAAGTCGCTTAGGCAGATCTGGCCAAGACGGAGAACCAGTGGCGAATTCTCTGCGGTATTCAATACGAAGCAGTGCGGATTTTATTGCGTTTTCGCACATGGCTCTTCTGCCGCAAGGATTCGGCATTCCCTTCATCTGTTTTCTTGTTCTTCAAGTGATACGCTCATACCGGGGAGTGGCAGACGCACCGATTCACTATCATCTCAATTCCGGGAGCTTCGCACGCATGATTGCATTCAGACCTTCGCTCATGTTGCTCGTTTTCCTGTCCGCCTCATTCAATCTCTCCGCCCAGGACCGTTCCTACGGACGGTCGGTGGTGGCTACGCGATACGGTATGGTGGCCACGAGTCAAGTTTCAGCCTCACAGGCTGGAGCGCTCATCCTGGAACGGGGCGGTTCCGCCATTGATGCTGCGATCGCCGCCAACGCTGTACTGAATGTGACCGAACCCACCTCCAATGGTATGGGCGGTGATCTCTTTGCCATTTATTGGGAGGCGAAGACAGGAAAGATCTACGGCATGAATGCAAGCGGCTGGGCGCCGAAGGCTCTCACGATCGAGCACCTGCACGAAAAAGGCGTGACGACCATGCCTCAATTTGGTATCGATTCCGTCAGCGTTCCGGGTGTGGTTGACGGATGGGCAAAGCTGCATGATCGCTGGGGAAAACTGCCTTGGCGCGATCTTTTCCAACCTGCCGTTTTTTATGCCGACCACGGATTCCCTGTGGCCGAGATCATTCACGCGTGGTGGGATGGCGACCACGATGGCTTGCTGACGAATGCCGAGAGCCGCCGCGTATTTCTTCCCGGTGGAAAAGTCCCGGAGACTGGAGAGATATTTCGCAATCCCGACGTCGCCCGCGCGCTCACGCTGGTCGCCGATGGAGGTGAGGCAGCGTTCTATAAAGGAGAGATCGCGAAGGCAATCCTCAAAACCTCCGACGAACTCGGCGGAACCATGACTCCCGACGATCTCGCGTCTTACTCCGCGGAATGGGTCGAGCCGATTTCGACGAAATACCGCGATTGGACCGTCTACGAACTCCCACCCAACGGGGACGGCATGGCAGCGCTTGAAATGCTCAATATCATGGAGCAATTCAAGCCCGATCCTGCCGGTCCGCACAGCCCCGGCGAGCTGCATACCCGAATCGAAGCCATGAAACTCGCCTACGCCGACGTGAAGGCCTACGACGGCGACCCGCGCTTTGGCAAGATTCCAGTGGATCAGCTTTTGTCGAAAGATTACGCCGCCAAACGCGCCTCACTCATCGACCCAACAAAAGCCAACTGCACAGTCGCGCCTGGAGCGCTTGGCACGAGCGATACTACGTATTTCACGGTGGTCGATCGCGAAGGAAATATCCTCTCCATCATTCAGAGCAACTACAACAACTTTGGATCAAACGTGACCGTGCTCGGCATGGGATTCGCCTTACAGGATCGCGGCGGCCTTTTCTCCCTCGATCCCTCATCTCCCAATGCACTTGCCGGCCGAAAGCGTCCGTTTCATACCATCATTCCCGCATTTATGCAGCGAGGCGACGAACACATCGGCTTCGGCATCATGGGCGGGTTGAATCAGCCGTTAGCTCACGCACAATTTGTTTCGAACGTGGTCGACTACCATATGAATATTCAGGCTGCGATGGAGGAACCGCGCTTTACTGACCGCCAGCAACTCGGCTGCAGAATCGTGATCGAGTCGCGTGTGACGCCAGCCACACTCGCAGCACTCGGCAAGATGGGACACCTGCTGCAGGTGCACCCCGATTACACATCCCTTATGGGGCGCGGCCAGGCGATCCTTCACGACAGCAAAACTGGCCTTAATTTCGGCGCTTCTGATCCACGCGCCGATGGCACCGCAATCCCGGAGCAGCCGAACTTCTTTGGGGCGTCGTCCAGGCATTAGCTGGGCATCAACATGCAGAGCCGGATCTCTGGACGATTGAAGGACCAATCGCCGAATGGCTCCCGCTCGCTCTAGCTCCGACACAACTGGAATTGCTCGAACTTGTGCAACGCAGCTTCGACTGCGTGCAGATGGTCGCGGGACGCCTTCCGGCCGATCCAGTTCCAGCCCTGCACCAGAAGTTTTTGCCGCAACCGGTCGGTCTTGAGGTCGAGGGCGGCAACGATCCGATCACCGATCAAAACTGGGCAACAGAAATAACCAAATACCCGCTTGTGCTTGGGAACGTAAGCTTCGAAACGATACTCGTAATCGAAGAAGAGCCGGAGCCGCTTGCGCTGGATGATCAGTGGATCGAACGGCGACAGAATGTGAATTTGTTCCTGCGCCGGATCAGGTATGGCACCGAGGATATCCGGACGGACCCAATGCTGCGATGCGCCCGCTCCTTCCAGTTGCACCGGGATCAGTTCCTTTCGCCGGATTCGCGATTCCAGTAGACGTCTCATCGCCGGTTTGCGCCGAGCGTCCAGATGACAGATCGAATCCAGACTCACGATTCCCTGCGATTGCAGAGCACGATCCAACAGGTAGTTCAATGTTTCCCTTTCGGTAGCCGCGCGTGGCAGACGGTCCCAACCGAAATGGCGAGTCATGAGCTCATAAGTCTTCAGCATTCCGACCCGCTGGCTAATCGTCAGCAAGCCCTTGTAGAAGGCCAGTTCCAGAACGCGTTTGGAAGGCTTGCGGCTGGCCCATGCGTAGTCTTTTTCTACCGGCTCGTCCTCAATGTCGCGCATGGTGAGTGCGCCCTGTCTGCGGATGCGCGATAACACTCGGCGCAAGTCGCCGTCTGAAACCGTACCGAACCAGCCGTTGCGTCGTTGCCAATCCTCGTGCGCCCGGCGCATATCGCGCACATAAAACCGCAGGTTCTCCGTTGGCACATACGATAGAGCATGCGTCCAATACTCGAAAACCGCTTTGTCGATGCTCTGTGCCTGATGCAGATGCTCGCGCCGATACGTAGGGATGCGCGTATAGAGAATGTGGTGATGGCTGCGCTCGATGACGTAGATGGTGTCAATCTGCAAGTAGCCCAGGTGCGCCACCGCCGCCGGCGTGGCCTGCGGGCCGGAGCCGAAGGGTTCGATGGTGTCCAGGCGCTGGGCATGCAACCAGATTCGGCGGCCCTGGACGGACGTAAGTTGCACGAGCGGATTCTTCAATACGAGTCTCTGTGACGAAACGAATATTTTCAGCGTGAAGGCCTTATAGGTCACGCCGCTTCGGCAGTCAAGAGTGACATTACTATAGGACTATAGGGAATTTATTCGTCTATTGAAGTGCTGTTTGCTTTCTGCGCAATTCACCCATGCGGTTCGGCTACTCAATTCACATCTGATTTCATCACAGAGGCTCCCTATTTTGTTTGGTAGCAGCCGAGGTCTATGTGTCCGGATTTGACTCGCGGTGAGCCATCAAGATCCAGTTCTCCCACCGGCAGTCCCTCGGTCGTACCAGCGCCAATCGCGGGCGAATCGGATCGCAGATGAAAATCATTAGCCGCCGCGTCTACAAAACGCGGATCGAGAAACTGGGAATGACGATCATTCCCGGTTGACTGAACGTAGTTGTCAAACCCTTTCACCGTGGCGGAAGCTTCCACCCAGGTGCTGGCCTTTGATCCGGATTCACAGTAATAAAGGTTGTGATCGATAGTGACGGGCGGATGCTGTTTGTCGACCTGCGATTTGTTCACCGCGATAAGACAGCGGGGCCCAGCGTAGACGATGTTGTTCGCAAAAATATTGTCTGCCATGTTCCACTGCATCTGGAACTCGCCCGACCCTGTCGCCGACGTATCATTTTCGTAAAGCGTATTGTTGATCACAGTACAGTGCTCGGTGTGTCCCCGCTCGGGCGCATACCCTCCGATGGAAACGCCCGCGGTGTGAGTGTGATAGATAAGGTTATTTCGAGCCGCAATGTAACTGGTGGCGCGGTCCTTGTGCTCGCTAGCCAGCTCGATTCCAAAATCCACATCGTGCATAACGTTTTGCTCGATGAGGATTCTGGTACCACCATCCACGTAAATACCATCAGAATTTTGCTCATCGCCGTAGGCCGGATTGCCGCGCGAAGTAATGTTGTAAACGAGATTCCCGCTTACTACTCCGTCGCGGGCCTGATCGACGGCAGGGTCGGGCGCCGTGCGCTCGAAACCGATCACGTCGATTCCAATGTTGTTGTTGTCGTGGACAACGTTGTGCGTAATGCGGAAGTTCGTGACGTTCCCGTTTACGACCAGCGACTCACTTGACCCAGTTTGCAGATGATGCACTTCATTGCCGTCAATCACCAGTTCGCTGATCGGAGTCTTGGCGTCGGTGCCATATACCGCAATGCCAAATCCATTGCCACCGCTTCCCGGAGCATCGCGCCCATTGAACGTCTGCTCAATATGATGGACGTTGTTTTTTAGCAGCTCGATATGGGAGCCGGAACCCATAACGCTGATGCCCAATGGAGCAAGACGATGCTCGGCGGTGCGGAAGTTGCGAATTTCAAAACCTTCGATTCTTACGTAGCTCTGGTTGTGAATCGTAAGTACGCCCTGCCTGCCGGAGGGCGTGAAATGCGTCGCATCGAGAACGGCAGTCTCGCCAGGATGGCTTCGAAAAGTAATAAATCCATCCGTCGCGTTGCCAGAGGCCTTGACGGTTAGGAGCTCTTCGTAGATTCCGCCGTTCACATTTACGGTACCGCCCGCACGCACGGTATCCGCGGCGTGTTGAACGGTGCGCCAAGGCGCAGCCTGCGTTCCAGGATTCGAATCACTCCCAGTCGTCGACACGTAGAAGGAAGAGTTGGCCTGCCCAAATGCGCTGCAGGCGAAGACCAATAGCAAAAAACAAGTCGCCGGTTTCAGGTTCACTTTATCGTTCCTCAATTGCGGTTTTGCTGCGACACAATTGCTCTTCTTGTTCGAGAACGCGGATTTCTTCCAGCCCGCGGCATTTTAACTTATGAAATAAAACGTAAGTGTTCGTAATACAGGCAAATACATGCAAAGTCAATTCATTTTGAAGTGGAGAAGAAAATAGAAAGCGCTGGTTGCGAATAGTCTAAGGCGTTCTGGCCCTACCGACTTAAATGTTCGCCGGCCGGGGAAAGCATCTCTGTCACGAACATTGAAGATTTACCCGCTGGCACTGGACAAACGAAACAAAACGATATAAATAGTAAGCTTCCAATATTTACTGAGGGTTGAGAACCCAATAAATGGAATCGAACCATGAGTCGGGAGTTGACTGCGAATGCAGCGTAGAGACTTTCTAAAGAGCACCGTCGCGGTTGCCGTGGCCGCAGAACTTGGAATCGGTAAAGCGAAAGCCGACGTCCCAGCGCACAATTGGGGAAAGTACGACTTCGGCTCCGGTCCGCCAGTAAACGACCGGCTGAATCAGGGCCCCTTCCCGCAATATCCACCGGACGCCGTCATTCCCACGGACGATGTGGTGATGACCACGACGAGTTCGGAAGAAGCGGTGCCGAACTACGGCAAGGGACTGGTCACCTATATTACGGCGGATAGCGGCACCGAGGAAATTAAGTCAGACAATATTTCGCAAGCGATCGAGGATCTGGTTCGCTTTCCGTTGGGCCAGCAGCTTTACATCCGCCCGACATGGCGAGAAGTGCAACCGAAGCCGGGCCCCCTGGAGCTGCCCGGCTACGTGAAGCTTGTTTTTGAATTGGCGAAGAAAAACAACAAGCGTGTCGGCTTCCGGATTCAGATGTGCGCTCCTGATTACAAGCACGAAGCTGCCTTACCAGATTTTGTCCTGGAAAAAGTACCGAAAGTTGATCTGGTGGCGCCCAGCGATCAGGAGAGCATCGCTGCAGGAAAGAGATTTTTGGAGAATCCGCACTCGCGTTACCAGCCCCGGTACGACGATCCTTTTTTTCAGCGGGCATTCAAAGAGCTGGTGGGCCAATTGGCGGCGGAATTCGATGGCAACCCGCTCGTCGAATATATCGACACCTTCATGTACGGCTTCTGGGGTGAAGGTCACACCTGGCCGTTCTCCAACAATCCTTTTCCCGATTATCTGACGGCAGAGCGGACCTGGATGAGTATGCTCGAGGTCCAGCTTGAACACTTCAAAAAAACCCCTCTGCTCACCAACACGCAGCCGGATTTCAGCCGGGTTGGCAATTCAGAAATGCTAGACCGAACCGTCCGCAGCAACAATTGGATTCGCAGCGACACCATTTTTATCGAGAACGAGCAGATCGAAGCGCTCAGCAACCGGCCGCCCTGGATCGCTGCCTTGCTCGAGCAAGGTCTTCCCTGGAAACCGCCTGATCCGAACGCTGCACAGGAGGGGATTTCTCCAGCAGAGAACATGATCGATCATGTGATCGATATCGGGGCGAATTACTGGTCGCTCTGGAACTTTCATCAGATCAGCGCAAACAATCTGATGAGCTACTACCAGGCCTATCCGGCAGCGTTCGACCGGATCAATCGCCGCATTGGCTATCGGGTAAGGCCGTCTTTTATCTGGAGCTATAAGGACGGCAATTATCAAGGCCTGATTGTTGGCTTTGCAAATGACGGCATTGCGGGGGTGCCGGGTGTCTTACGGGTGACCGTGGTGAGTCAGGATGGAAAAATACTCAAGTCTGGGTGTCTGGATGCCGGCTATCCATTACCGGGCAAGATCAGGCAGGCCCAGTTCGTGCTTCCGAATATCGCCGATTGGAAAGGATTGAAACTGAAAGCCGAGATCGAGGTCAAGGGTATGCTTTATCCGGTGCGTTGGGCGTGTCACCAGAAGCTGAACGATGACGGTTCGCTGACATTGCGACCGAACCTCCGTCAGCAGGTGTAGGCTGCGATTGTACTGGTTCAAGAGAGGCAAGAATTTATGCGTGACTGCGACGGAGAGGTGGACGCAGTTCAAAAGCTTGCTGGGCCCGGCAAATAGACTTTATGAATGGCACACGTGTGCTATTCACTGGATCGGCGAACGATTCTACTCTGTGAGCGAGCAGTTCTGGGGGAGGGCTGCCCGACAAGCGCTCGCGGCTCGGATCTGAGTCGGGAGCGTTTTGCTTTGCGGCAAGTCGGTCGTCAAAGGAGACGAATGGATACTATTGTGATGATCTTGTTTGCATCTGTGCTTTGTGCGATCACTGCGTTGAACTTTATCGAACTGCGCCGCATCCGCAAGAATTTGGAAGCCACGGAGCGAAAGGCAAAATTGTCAGCGCAAGTGTAATCCGGTGTTCCATTTAGCACGGAAGAGCTATTCCGGAATTCTCAGTTAAAGTCTAAGTCTGTTTGCAGCACTCGACGCGTACCGCGCAATTTGGCGTCTGCAATTCCAGACGCCGGGCGTGGTCACGAGCCATGTCCACTACCCGCCTATATTTCGAGTGTCCCAACTGCCACATGCAGTATTTGCTTAAGAAGGGCGCTCTTTACTACAGCAACGGGGCGTATATCGAAAACGTTGCGGGTGCGCCTGAATGGCAAAGGCTGCTTTGCCCATGCCGTCCTGAAACTCCCCACAAGTTCAAGCTCAGCGAAACCACAAGGTTGCGCGTATTTTCGGACGATGACAGCGAGCGCACGCACTTCCCACTTACAAAAGACCGCTGAGAATTGTCCTGGATCTTCTAGTCTCTATTCCGCAGGATCATAGTTCAGGTTTGGACCGAGCCATCGCTCGACCTCTGGCACGCTCATCCCTTTGCGTTTGCTATAGTCGGCGACCTGATCGCGGTCGATCTTGCCGAGACTAAAATAGCGCGATTGAGGGTGAGCGAAGTAGAGCCCGCTCACGCTCGAGCCCGGCCACATGGCAAAGGATTCGGTAATCTGCATTCCGGTGTTGGCCTGCACATTGAGTAATCGCCAGAGCGTGCCCTTCTCTGTGTGATCCGGGCATGCCGGATAACCAGCGGCCGGCCTGATCCCGCGGTACTTCTCCGCGATGAGATCCGTCTTGCTCAGACCCTCCGCACAACCGTAACCCCATTCGTCCCGCACTCGCTTGTGCAAGCATTCGGCGAAAGCTTCAGCCAGACGATCGGCGATGGCTTCCGCCATGATCGCGTTGTAGTCGTCGTTCTCGGCTTTGAACTTGTCGCACAGCTCCTTCAGGCCGATTCCGCTGGTTACGGCAAAAGCACCGATATGATCGCGGAGTCCTGTTTCCTTTGGCGCGATGAAGTCGGCCAAGGACCGGCACGGCTCACTGCCTTCCCTATTTGATTGCTGACGGAGGAAGTGGAATCGCTCAAACACATCTTCCCGAGTTTCGTCCGCGTACAGTTCGACATCATCGCAGACGGCATTGGCGGGAAAGAAGCCGTAGACTCCGCGCGCCGTGATCAGATTCTTCGCAATGATCAAATCCAGAAGAGTGTTGGCTTCGGTGAAAATCTGGCGAGCCTGCGCACCGTGCGCCGGGTGCTCGAAAATGCGCGGGTAAACGCCTTTCAATTCCCAGGTGTGAAAGAAGGGCGTCCAGTCGATGTAATCGCGCAGCGTCGCCAGAGGAAAGTTGTCCAGCACGCGCACGCCGGTAAACGCGGGAGTTGGAAGGTCTTCGGCACGCCACTCGATCGGAGTCCGTCTTTTTCGCGCAGCCTCGAGAGACACGACAGTAAGCTTGGGCGCGGAGTGGGCTTTGCGCAGGGCCTCATAGTCTGCGCGATGCTGTGCCACGAAGGCTGCCTTGCCCTCGTCGCTCAGAAGGCTGGTGGTCACCGGCACAGCCCGGCTGGCATCGAGAATGTGAACCACGGGCTCGCTGTAGTGTGGCGCGATCTTGATCGCAGTGTGCGCCCGGCTGGTGGTTGCCCCGCCGATGAGCAGCGGCAACTTGAAGCCTTGCCGCTCCATCTCGCGGGCCACGTGCACCATCTCGTCGAGAGACGGCGTGATCAGGCCACTTAGCCCGATCATGTCCACCTTCTCTGCCTTAGCGCGTTCGAGGATTTTTTCGCACGGGACCATCACTCCCATGTCGATCACTTCATAGTTGTTGCAGGCGAGGACGACGCCGACGATATTCTTGCCGATGTCATGAACATCCCCTTTAACTGTAGCGAGCACGATTTTTCCTTGCGCTTTGACCTCTTGACCGGATGCAGCCATGGCAACTTTTTCTGCTTCCATGAACGGCGTGAGGTGCGCCACGGCCTTCTTCATCACCCGCGCCGATTTAACAACTTGCGGCAAGAACATCTTGCCAGCTCCGAATAGATCGCCCACCACGCTCATGCCGGCCATCAGCGGCCCTTCGATAACCAACAGAGGACGGCCCAGTTTCACGCGAGCTTCCTCCGCATCGAGCTCGATGTAGGCGTCAATCCCCTTGACCAGCGCATGAGAAAGACGCTCTTCAACCGTGCCGTTGCGCCACTCTTCGGCCTTTTTTTCCGCAACTACGGCGCTCACACCTTTAAGCTTCTCGCCATAATCCACCAATCGCTCGGTGGCGTCAGGACGCCGGTTTAGCAGTACGTCTTCGACTAGCGTCTTCAGCTCGGGCTCAATCTCTTCGTACACTTCGAGCATTCCGGCATTCACAATGCCCATGTCCATGCCTGCCGTGATGGCGTGATAAAGAAATGCGGAGTGCATGGCTTCGCGCACCTTGTTATTACCGCGGAAGCTGAACGAGATATTCGAAACGCCGCCGCTTACCTTCGCGTGCTGCAGATTCGCCTTGATCCACCGCGTAGCATTGATGAAGTCGACCGCGTAGTTGTTGTGCTCCTCCATGCCAGTGGCAACGGTGAGAATATTCGGATCGAAGATAATGTCTTCCGGCGGGAAACCGACCTCGTCGACCAGTATCCGGTAAGCGCGCTTGCAGACACGGATCTTATCCTCGTAAGTTGCGGCCTGGCCCTGTTCGTCGAAGGCCATCACCACTACCGCAGCGCCATATTTCAGAACTTTCGCTGCATTCTGGCGAAACTTCTCTTCACCTTCTTTCAGCGAAATCGAGTTCACGATGCCCTTGCCCTGCATGCACTTCAGGCCAGCCTCGATGACCTCCCACTTTGAGGAGTCCACCATGAAAGGCACCTTGGCGACCTCAGGCTCGCTCCCGAGCAACTGCAGGAAGCGCGTCATCGCGGTGACGCCGTCGATCATGCCTTCGTCCATGCAGATGTCGAGAACATTCGCCCCATTCTCGACCTGCTGACGAGCCACGCTTACAGCTTCTTCGTATTTGCCCTGCTTGATGAGGTTGGCAAACTTCGGCGAGCCGGCAACGTTGGTCCGCTCACCGATCATGATGAAGACGCCCGGCTGTTGGGTGAAGGGTTGTGAGCCCGACAAACGGAGGGGCTTGACCTTCGTGGGCGCGTCTGCGCCCGCGCTATCGGACACACTCACGCTCGACTCTCAATCTTCTGGGAAAAGGATTCTTCAGCAGGGTGCATCCCCCATTTTCGCGGAGGCTGGCCTTCGAGCGCCTTGGCAATCGCGGCGATGTGCTCAGGCGTGTTGCCGCAGCAGCCGCCGGCAATATTGATCAGTCCGGCTTGCGCAAAGTTGCCCAGATAGCGGGCCATGTCCTGCGGCCCCAGATCGAATCCAGTTTCCGAGAGAGGATTCGGCAAACCGGCATTCGGATAGCACGAGATCGCTACGTCAGCCTTCTCCGAAAGTTCCTCCAGGAACGGATACATGAGATCGGGCCCGAGAGAGCAGTTGAGTCCGACGGACAGCGGTTTCACGTGCTGCACGGCGTTCCAGAACGCTTCGGTGGTCTGTGCGGAAATCATCGTTTCGCCGCCGCGGCCTACGGCCGCTGAAATCATCACCGGCAACTTTTTGCCATCCTGATCGAACACCTCACGAATCGCAACCAGCGCAGCTTTGGCATTCAACGAATCAAAAATTGTCTCGACCAACAGCAGGTCGACGCCCCCAGCAATGAGTGCACGAACCTGCTGCGCGTACGCTATCTTAACCTGATCGAAGGTGATCACACGGAAGCCGGGATCATCCGCATCGGGCGAATTCGAAAGAGAAACCGTCAGCGGACCAATCGCTCCCGCCACGAAGCGTTGACTAGAGGTTGCGGTGCCGACACGATCCGCCCACTCACGGCACTGCCGCGCCGATTGCTCATTAATGTCCGATGCCAGACTGCCGAGAAACGGATCGTCGATGATCTTCTGATAAAACTCGGGATCCTTTCGGCCGCCATGCTCCCGCGGATCGTCTACGAAAAATTCGCTCTGCGTGATGCTGGTTGCCCCAAAAGTGTTTGTCTCGATGATGTCCGCGCCCGCTTCCAGAAACCGGCGATGGATGTCCCCGATCATCTCCGGCTTGGTCAGCGAGAAGAGATCGCCGTTGTTCAGCAAGCCCTTCTTCGAATCCTTGAAGCGGTCTCCGCGAATATCCGCCTCCGTCATCCCGTAGGTACGGATCGTCGTACCCATCGCCCCGTCGATGATGGCAATACGATTTTCGAGGATCTCTTCCAGCGGATGTGGATCGGCTTTCGTCATTTGCTCCTGATATTTCGGATGTCTTGGTTCGGTTCGGACTCTGCCGCTCTTCCGCGGCGAAGTACGCCATCATTAGATTATAGCGATTGGTAAAAGGTCCAAAGGCCGGCGCTCGAGATCACGGAAGTAATCCCGATGGCGCGGAAGTTGCTACACGGACCGTAAAGGCCTGACAGAGAAGACTTTGCCGTGCACGAGTTATGCCGGCAGCGGGCACTCCTACCTGACCTTCGCTTGAACTTGCTCATTTGAACTTCGCCTTCTCAATCCATCGTACAAAGGAGATCGGTGAATCTATTCTTCTGTGCTTGATTCAGTCGGGCGTGTGCTATTTTAGCAATCGAGATGGTCAAATATTACGTCGTGATATGCAAGTCCGTGGATGAGGGGAAGCCCTGCAAAACCGTCTTCAAGTTTGACGTTGCAACGGAGCCTCTTCGCGACCAACTCGAATTCCCAAGTCCGCCGCTCGACGGGCTGGCGTGCCCGGCATGTCACCAAACTCATGCCTATAGCTCTGATGACGTTTTGGAACTTGTCCTGCCCGATCCGGTGTCAGAAGGAGTCTCGGATCGCGCGGTTCATACACGACCGTGGGTCGCCAGCAAGTAGCGCTGCCCTTCTACATTTTCCAGGGAACCGTAGACAATGAGCTTTGAAGAGGATATGAGGTTCAGGGAAATCGAACCGGCAACGAAGCAATCCAAATTGAATCGCAGACAATTCCTGGCTGGAAGCTTGACCTGCGGACTTGCCGCATTCACTGCAGCGCGGCTGGAAGCTGCGGACTCGGCCCGCCAGCTCACAATTGCATTTGGCTGGGTGCCAAACAGCGAATATGCCGACATTTTCGTGGCAATGGAGAAAGGGCATTTCGCCAACGCAGGCCTCTCGATCAAATATCTTGGCGGAGGACCAAATGCTCCGGTGTCACTGGTAAGCCTCGCCGCGGGGCAAGCCGATATCGCAGGAACCAGTTGGCTGCAGTTGCTGGACGCCGAAGCTCACGGCAACGACTTTGTCATTATCGCTTCGATGGTTCCGGTTACTCCCGAGGGATTGATCTCGCTGCCGCGAAGGCCCGTGCTGAAGCCCGCAGATCTTCCCGGTACGCGCTTCCTGGTGCAGGGACCAAATGAACGCGATGTGCTCGACGCCGTCTTTAAGATCAATCACCTCCCGCCGGAACATCGCTATATCCCCGCCGGCTATTCGCCAGACGCTCTGCTGGCGGGCGCGGGAGATGCTTACTTTTGCTTCGTCACCAATCAGCCTGTGATTTTTGAAGACATGAATCTCAAACAGGGCAAGGACTTCCTGGTAGCACGCATGGACCAGTTTGGATTTCGCGTTCCTTCTCAATTGCTGGTGGTGGAACGAAAACGACTGGTGGTGGAGCGAGCGACCTTCGTCGCATTTCTTCACGGTCTGTTGCAGGGGTACATCGACAATAAAAAGGATCCGAGCTACGCTGCGTCCCTCGTCGTATCAAAATACGGACGCGATTATGGATTCTCCCTTCATCAGCAAATCCGTTTGAATCAGCTCCAGCTCGAACTCGAAAAAATACCCGGTACACGCGGGCCCTACTGGGTTAATGAAGAACAGCTCCGCGGTTCCATGTATGATGTGGCGCGGGCCACTGGCCGCACCAACCTGCCGGATCCGGCGCGGATCATGGACTTGAGCCTGCTCGCGGAAGCCTACAAGGGATTGCCGCTGTAATTCCTGGCCAGCCAGTTCCAAGAGCAATATTCAGACCTGATCGAAAATATAATCTGGAAGCGGAGACAGAATGGAACAGCCCGGCACTGATATTGACCTGCTCATCACCGGAGCTGAAGTGCTGACTTTCAACCACGCGAATGATGTCCTCCGCGACGGAGCCATCGCAATTGCTGGGGATAAGATTGTTTGGCTCGGCAAGAGCGATAACGCTGCGAAACGCTTTCGCGCGAAAAACACTTTGAGGGCCAGCGGCATGATCGCAATGCCCGGCCTGGTGGATTGCCATGTACACACTGCACAGCAGTTCTTGCGTGGCAAGCTCGCGTCTCTCGGCAATATGGGAAATCTGCGCGAACCCATCTGGAAACGCTATCTCATCCCTTTTGAAAGTGGTCTCGAGCCAGAAGATGTTTATTGCAGCGGCTTGAGTGCATACTCCTCGATGATCAGTTGTGGTACCACCTGCTTTCTGGAAGCGGGCGGTCCATGCCCGGATGAGATGGGCCGCGCCGCAGACGAAATCGGCATCCGCGGACGGATTGCTATGTCCACCATGGACATTGACGAAACTCTGCCGCAAGGTTTCCGACTTTCCACGAGTGAAGCGTTGCAGCGCAGTGAGGCACTGGTCAAGCGCTGGGAACAGCATCCTCGCGTAAACGCGTGGCTGGCGCTGCGCCAGATTATTGTGAATTCCGAAAAGTTAAGGCTCGACATGGATGCGCTGGCGAAGCAACTCCATACGCACATCCATACCCACTTATGCGAAGGCACGTACGAAGTGGAATACACGATTGATCAATTCGGCACGCGGCCTGCCGAGTACCTGAATGCGATCGGCGTGCTCAATGACCGGCTGCACTGCGCTCACTCCGTGCTGATGAGTCATAAGGAAATCGATCTTTATGCCGCGAATGATGTCAGCTCCTGCCACTGTGCCATGAATAACTTCATCATCGGGGCGCCTCATTTATTTGAGCTGGTGCGGCGCAACGTGCGTGTCGGCCTGGGTACCGACGGCGCGGCCACACGCGGTACTCTCGACCTGTTCCAGGTGGCGCATTACGCGGTGCTCGGCCAGCAGATTCTGGATGGAACCCCGTTGCACGGCTCGGCACCCATGAGCTACGTCGATATGCTGCGCCAGGTGGTGCGCGGCGGAGCACGTGCTGCGCGTTTGGAGACGCAGATTGGCAGCCTCGAAACCGGGAAACTCGCCGACATCATCCTGATCGGAACCGGCGACTACGATCAATATCCGATGTACGATCCGGTCATCACTGCCGCGGAACACACCGTTGGCCGCGACGTTCAGACGGTGATCATCGATGGACGCATTGTTATGAAAGATCGCCAACTGCTCACGGTTGATCTCGGCCCCATGCGAGAGCGAGTAAAGAAGCAATACGGAAAGATCATGGAACGTTTCGACCGGGTGATCGGCGGGTGAAACGCGAGCGATTGGTGGGCCAGATTGACGGGTCACTGACATGAGCGGTGCAGGCATAGAAATCCGCGATCTCGCCAAACGGTATACTCCGCGCCGCAGTGTGATCGTGGAAGCCATTCGACACCTTGACCTCAGGATTGCTCCAGGCGAATTCGTCGCCATCGTCGGTCCCTCCGGTTGCGGCAAGAGTACGCTTCTCCATCTGGTTGCAGGCCTCGAATTGCCATCCAGCGGTAGCATACGCATCGGTGACGCCGTGCCCGAAGAAGTTGTCAAACATCATCGTCTCGGGATTGCTTTTCAGGACTCTGCCCTGCTGCCGTGGCTTTCCGTGGAGAGCAATCTTGCTCTGCCCTTCAAACTCGCCGGACTAGCCGTGGATCGGAAGCGAATATTGAAGCTCATCGAATTGGTAGGTCTGCAGGGATTCGAGCGAACCCGGCCGAGCCAGCTTTCTGGCGGAATGCGGCAACGCGCGGCGATTGCCCGCTCGCTTTGTCTCGATCCTGAGGTTCTTCTGCTCGACGAACCATTCGGAGCGCTGGACGCGGTGACCCGGCGCAGGCTCAATATTGAATTGGAACTCATCTGGCGAGATCGGGCGATAACAACCATGCTGGTAACTCATTCAGTAGAAGAAGCGCTTTTTCTTTCCGACCGAACCATCGTGATGGAAAAGCCAGGCGCAATTGCCCAGGTCGTGCAGGTTCCGTTTTCGCGGCCTCGCACACCGGAACTTTTGCGGCGCGAAGAGTTCCACCGTTTGACCGACCAAATTACGATCTGGCTGCAGCCCTAGACCGGAAAACCGCTTAAATGGAATCGCCATGGAAATGACACAGCGCCAACCGAGGACCAGCGCGATTTACGCGGTGGCGGGACTTGTGCTTTTCCTTGCGCTTTGGCAATGGGCGGGCAAGGCAACAGTGGCTGGGCCCGTGTTGCCTGCAGTGAGCGATGTTGTTGTCACATTGTTCTCTCCCGAGAATTTCCCGCTGCTTGCTCGATCTGCGTTGGCGACGCTCGCATCGGCGGCTAAGGGACTGCTGCTGGGCGGTTCCCTTGCGATATTGCTCGCGATCGTAATGCGTCTGCTGCCACCTTTGCAGCCCGGCCTTGACCGCTTGGCGCTGCTGGTAAACGCAACCCCGCCGATCGCCCTCGGACCGATCTTGATTGTAGTTTTTAGTCGCAGCCAAACTCCAACGGTGCTGGCCGGTATTCAGGTGTTCTTCCTCCTCTATGTAGCAACTGCGTCTGGAATGGCCGCCGCATCTTCGACCCTCTGCGACGTGATGACGGCGTTCGGCGCCAGCCAGTGGAAGCGCCTGGTTTATCTGGAGTTGCCGTCAGCTTTGCCGCATCTTGCCAGCGGCCTGAAGGCAGCTGTATCGGCTTCTTTCATCGGAGCGATTCTCGGCGAGTGGTTCGGCGCGCCCCAGGGACTGGGGTTGGTAATTCTGAATGCTATGCAAAACTTTCAGATACGGCTCATGTGGGCAGCGGTGACGATGGCCGCGGCGATGTCATTGACTGGTTTTCTGATCGCCGCTGCGCTGGAAGGAGCCCTCGCGCGAAGGTTCAGCCAATGAAGCGCTTCATCACTCAAACCTGGGCCGTGATTATGCTTCTGCTTGCATGGTCTTTGTGGGTCCGGCATAGCGGGCTGAACGGGATTGTGATCGTCACGCCGATCGCTGTGGCCCGCGAACTAATGCACAACGCTTCCTACTACGTTCAGCCCGCTGTCCATACGATCGAGGTTGCCCTATTCGGCATGGTGGGAGGTTTGATCTTCGGGCTGATCCTTGCCGTGATTACGTGGATGTCGCGAATCCTCGCCGGACTGACGACCCCGTTGGCGCTTCTGCTGACCTCAGTACCCGTGGTTTGCCTGATCCCGGTGCTGACACGGATTTTCGGCTATGACGATCGCACCGTCTTCGTCACCGTCGTCATTCTGTGCTTCCTGCCCGGTTTCGTTTTTGCCAGCGCAGGCCTGAAGGCATTGCCTCCCATGGCTGGAGAATATTTTTTTGTGCAGGGCGCAGGACGCTGGAATCGCCTGACGCTTCTGGCGCTTCCCGCCGCCGTTCCAAGTTTGGCCATAGCGCTCCGTGTGCTTTCGGTACAGAGCGTACTTTCCGCGCTGATTGCCGAGTTCCTGATGCAAACCGGAGGCCTCGGTTTTCTGATCGCTACTTCGACAGCGGACCTCGCCATGGACCAAGCCCTGGCCGCGTCCGTAGTCACCATCTTCATCGCACTGACCTTCTATCTTTCCGCCTCGCTCATGGAGCGGGGAATTCTGAAGCACTACAACTAATCTCATAGCTGCAGTCCGAAGGAGCGCCATGTCACCAAAACACGAAAGCGAAGCGAATTATCAAAGCCAGGACATCTGGAGCCGCACGACGAGCACCAACGGTTACGGAGTCGACGAATTGCGCTCGGTTTTGCAAAAATCGATTCGTCGCGGCTGGGTGGAAGACGCAGCTCTTGCGGCATATGAGCTCTTTTCCTCCGGACCTGAGACCGAAGAAATTTTGTGGCGGCGTCTGGAAATCATTGCGACGGAAGATGTGGGCCTGGGCCTCGTGACTGCACCGGCAATCATCGAGGCCTTGAATCAGCAGCGGCAGCGCATGCCAGACCGTGGTGACCGCTGGATCTACTGTGCCCACGCCGTGCGCCTGCTGGCCACCGCGCAAAAAGACAACATGTCAATGGAACTTGCCGGCTGGACGCGAGAAGTTGTAGCCCGCGGCGAACGCAAAGTCGAAGTGCAGGATTTCATGCTCGATCTTCACACCCGGAGAGGCGCGAGCATGGGCAGAGGCAAAGCACACTGGTGGAACGAAGGCGCGCGGCTGGAAAATCGCGCCCCGGGATACGATTCAAAATGGGGAGATTATTTGCGCAAACTCGACGGCGCAAAATGAGAAAAAAGAATATCCACTTTGCTAAAGGTTCTATGGTTGACGATCTGCGCCCCGTGGGTTCGAGTTACCGACGAAAGTTCTTGCGCCACGGAACCTGAGCAGACTACCGCTGGCTTGGAGTGAAATAGCGTACCGTGACATCATCTCCAATATAGGAGACACGGTGCTCGAACGCCCCGCGCTGCGCTGCAGGTTTGTTAGTAAAGTAGCGAATTGTTACGTCATCTTTGACGTAATCGACTTCATTCTTCCTCACACGCACCCGCCGATGCGCGGTCCGCGAATGCGCCGCCTGTCTCAGCTGGGCTGGCGGAGACAACACTTGGGCAGCGCTGTTCGCTACTTGGGTGGTGCTTCCGACCGGCGCCGATTTCGCCGGGTGGAACGGCGCTGGCTGTCCCGCCGCCGATGATTCTGGCAGAGCTGAAGACCTCAAAGGTGACGCGGAACGGTGACGGCCCAAGGCGATCCAGCAAGTTAGCAGCAGTACCGCGGCAACCGCCGCCAGCCCCGGCTTCCAGCGTGCGGGCCAAGGAACCCGGTTCAGCTCCGGCGAGATCATTGTCGGCAGTAATGCGGGTTGCCTGCGCGTTTGCGATTCCTCGGCAAGCGCCAGAGCGGCCGCACCAGCCTGGTAGGCCGCGTGCTTGCTTGCAGGGAGTTGCACAGGTGCGGCGACACTTGGAAATTTCCGCGTCCGATCGGCAATCTGCGCAACCGGGGCCGTACCGGGTAGACTTGCCCTCACGTTTCCTGCCGGTTCAAGCGCGCCAGCGCGAGACATTGCATCCTCGATGAGGCCAGCCATCAACCGGTATGTACGAACTTCGCGATCTTGAAATGCGTGCGGCTCGGTAAAAATTACTTGCAGCAGCCCCACCGCGGCGCGATCCCGGTAAATAAGGAACATTACGAGCGCCATTCCTCCGAACTGCCGGCAAATCGCGGCTTCGATGCGGGTGTCCGTTTCCGCATTCTCGACCCGGAGAATCTCGCGGCTGGCATGGGTATCCGCCGAAACAACCAGTGAGGCCATGGCGTGACGGCCAACATACGAAGAAGCGACTCCGCTTCCTGCTCGATAGACCAGTTGATTTCCCTGTAACACCGCCACGGCGATTCCGCCGGCATGCGCCACGTCGCGGGCGCAGTCGACGATCAAATGCATAGTCCCATCTGCGTCAAGTTCGCCTTCCGCGATCAGCCGTTGGACTTCCACAATGGCAGAGAGAGACTCGCGATCTATATCACTTTCCTGAACGGCAAAGGCATTGGCCAAGAGCTCCTGGAAGGATTCGCGATCGAAGCTGGGATTGGAACTCATGCCCGGAATACTACGATTCTGCGGCTGCACTGCTGGGTAGGCGAGCGGGCCGAACCAGTTTCGCGGGCCAACTACGGCAGTCTCTCACTCGGTGAAATGCGGTGTCAATAGCAATCCAGCCGCGCGAGGTACCACGCCGCTAAACCGGCGATTCAGCCCCGGCACTTAACGATCATGCTGAAGGGGTCTCCCGCACCAACGAGGATGATTGTCAACATCTATTGAGCATCTACTACACATCGGAAACCAATCGTGCCGGCGCGGTCACGGCCCGGAGACATTAAAAGATATTTCTGATGTTCATCCAATCGATAGCTTTGCGGGAAGTACCAGATCGACCCGCGAGGTTGATACTGCGCACCGCCGCGCACAATCGCCGCACGAGTATGCTCATCGCGAAACTCGTCGGTCCATTGCGAAACATTTCCAATTAAATCAAGAACTCCGAATGGACTTGCACCCGCGGGAAACGCACCTACATTCGCAAGCGGCGAAATAGTTCGGCCATGATCGGGGGGTGGCATGGCTTTCGAATTCCAATCGTTTCCCCACGGGTAGATTCGTCCATCGGAAGATTGGGCCGCGTATTGCCACTCCCAATCATGCGGAAGGCGCTTCCCTGCCCATGCGGCATAAGCGCGAGCGTCTTCAATCGACACCCAAGTGACGGGCTTATCGTCCCAGCCTTGCGGATAATGTCCGTCTCGCCAGTCCCGAAGAAAATTGTGATCATCTTTGGGACGGTAGCTGGTCGCACTCAGGAACTTAGCGAATTCGGCATTCGTGACCAGGGTGCGATCCATATAGAAGCCGAGCACGTGGATGGGATGCGTGTGGTAGCGCCGAGCGGAATTTTCCCAAGGATATTGAACATCGACTCCAGGATCGTTGCCGCCTTCAATCTCGATACCGTGAACTTGAAAACTGTAGTCGCCGCCCGGAATCATGACCATGCCGGAAGGCGCAGTGGACGCGGGTTTTGTGGGCTTGATTTCAACCATGGTCTGCGGCACGGCCTTCCACTCGCGAGAGAAACTCGATAAGCGACGCTGCGAGCGTTGCGCCATATAGGACAGGATGTCCTTCACGCGACCGGTTGACGAATCCTCGTCGGTCGCCAGCACTGCTCCGAAACCTCGGCCCTCTATTTCAAAACTGAGGACGGCGTCGCTTCCGCGGATGGTCGGCTTCAGTTCAGTTCCACGCCATAGATCATAGAAGTGAATGCCGGCATGGAAAGGCACTCGCAGTTCTGGACCGGCAACGTCGTATTCATTCCGGTTCACGATTGTCCACAGTGTGCTCGAATGATGAGGAAACCGGCTCGCGAAGACTCCATCCTGCATGGTCGCGGCATGCGGCTCCCAATCCGGACTGCGAAGATTGTCTGCCATCGCACGCTCAATGGCAGTGAAACGCAACACCGCTTCGGCATCGTTCGGATTCATGCCATACCAAAAGCCCCAGAGATTTTCCAGAACTGCATATCCCTGCCCGTTGAAGAAAGCGTGTTGCAGGCTGTCGGTTTTATCGCGAGTGAAGCGGTCGGTCACGCTGACGGTATGACGAGACTCCAACCACTTGGTCTTGCTGACCATGGGAATGAATGGATACTGTTTGCCCTCCCACGTCACCCAGTCATTCCACGAGATATTTGTCCACGCAATGGATTCGTCGCGCGGCTGAAACTGAGGTTCAAGCGCGAGCGGCACGCCGATGGCGTCCGAAGCCTGCCGGAAAGACGCCGGGACACTCTCCAGCGTGTCAAAGTTAATTCCGTCGGCTCCAATCTCCTTTAGTTCCTGAGAAATTGCCGTCGCGATATTATTTTCTGCTCGCGTGCCAGTGTCCCAGGCAAGAAAAGGAAAGAATACTCTTACTCCACGAGCATGAAATTGTTCAACGAGATGGCGCAAACCAGGCAATCCGCCGGGAAGGTCCTGCAAAAGGTCGAATTGATTACGGTCATCGACTCCGAGATTCGGATATACATGCCAGATGAGCACAGCATCGATTTTGCCCAGCCGCTGCTCAGTCTGGTTCAAAAACCTGTCGACGGTGTATTCACCCTTTTCCGGATCATACAAACTTCGATCCCAGATCAGGACCTGCACCTGCAAGAAGATGTGTTGTGTCCATTCGAGGTCTGGCCGTTCATATTGGGCGCCGTTGTATCGCAGGCGCACCCGCCGGTCGGTACGCCAGGTCTTCAGTCCGTCAAGCCATCCCGCAGCCTGCGAACGGTTGTCGGGGCCGGAGAAAAACACCTCGCTCGGAGGCGGCGGTTCCGTTAGATTCATTACGCCAGTCACGGAGACGAGTCCGTGCCTGGCCTCCCATTCATCCGACGACGCCGTTGAAGCGAAGAAGCAGACACAAGCGACAAGGGTGACAACTCTACCAATCCTGCGACGACTGTAATTCATGATTACGGTTCTTGAGACGATGAAACTTAATGCGCTTGTGGGGTCGGGGCCTTCATCAAATCCACAAACATCTGGTTGAATCTTGCCAGATCCAAATCCATCTGGATTTCGACGAGCCGCTCGCCGAGCTGCGGTTTATCTTTGTCCGTCCACGTTAGAGTGTCTCCGTAGCCGGCTCCGTGATCGATATTCACGCTCATATAGCGAGTTTCTTTTTTGGTGATCAGCGTCGGATCAATCCACGCAGCGGCGGCAAGTTCGTCCCACATGTAGAAACCGCCCTGATCCTTCATAAAAAACTTCACCACGTATTGTGCGGCGGGATTATTGCTCTTCTTGATGTCCGCCACCATAGCATCCGTGATTTTAGTTTTGACGGAGATGTCGACCGGCGTGCAAACAATCTTCTTCCACGGAGCCGCCAGCACGCTCTTCGCGGCCTCGGGATCGAACCAGAAATTAAATTCGTGACGCGGGTCGCTGATGAACTCAGGATCATCGGTCTGTGGATTTAGACTTCCGCCCATGAACACCAAGCCCTCGGCCAGTTCCGCAAAATGCGGATCGATTGCATTGGCAAGCGCCAGGTTCGTCATCGGTCCGCCCTCGTAGATGGTTACTTCATTGGGATATTTGTGCACCATGCGGATCAGGAAGTGAGCAGCGTCCTCATCGGAGGGCTTTGTAGTGGGCTCACCTTCGAGGAGTTTGGGAATCACATCGTGTTCATGCCACCAGCGGTCATCCCAGGCGCCGGCGAATGCGACTTTTCCATACATTGCCTGCCACAACAAAGCCTCCTTACGGCGATGCACCAGGGGAAACTCTGCGCCGGGCACGACCGGAATATCGGTGCGGCCAATGAGTTCCAGCAATCGCAGAGTGTGCGCTACCTCTTCGTCCCGCCACTGGTTTCCGCTGACCACGGTGATCCCCAGAACTTCCACTTTGGGAGATTGAATCAGGGTCAACAGGGTCTGCATATTGCTGCCGCCGGGCCCCGAACAGTCCTGGTTGATGATGACTTTGCGGCGTTGCTGCGCGAATCCCAGGCTACTCGTCATCAGGAGAAAAAATACTAAAAGCCATGACTTGTAAGTGTTTCATCGGAGCCTCCGCTCGCGCGCATATTCCGTCACGATGTGCGTCTTTCCGTCTGTGAGGTTCGCAAGAAAAGAACGGGAAACTGAAACGAGACTTTTTAGGCAAAATCTTCGTCAGTTTCCCGTCGATGGTCAACGTCGCTCAGAAATACAACTTTAGAGCGAACTGGATGACGCGCGGATTGTTCACCGAGGTATTGATAATACCGAAGGTAGAAGACGTCGATATATCCGCGCCAGGTAATCCGAATTGAGCATGATTAAACAGATTGAAGAACTCAGCGCGGAAGTCGAGCCTCAAGCCCTCCCGGTAGGGCAACAGGAAATGCTTTATGGCCGAAAAGTCCGTGTTCACGAAATCCGGGCCGTAGAGCGGGGTGCGGCTGGCATCGCCAAGTTTGCCGGGAGCAGCTTGGGCAAAGCAACTGGTATTGAACCACTCCTTTAAATTGTTGGGGCCGGAATTGGGATCGCAAACCTGGTCAGGACGATTGTAATTGTTGCCGCCCTGATTGAAACCGACGCCAGACGCATCGGAGCTGTTAAAAATGAACACTGGGAAGCCCGATGTGATTTTTTCAATGACATCCACCTCCCAATTTCCCAGGACGGCCTCAGTCACAGCGTTCCCGCCGTTGCCGAACTGTCTCCCTTTGCCATAGGGCAGATTGTAGATTACGCTGGCGCTCAAATTGTTCTTGAGATCGATCTGCGACAAAGCCCAGTCTGCTTTTTGGGTTCCCGGCAGCGGCCAGTAGGTTGCGCCCGTGCTCGTTCCTACTCCATCAGGGAAGCCCGAGTCGAGGGTCCGAGCATAGGTATAGGAGAGCAAAGCGTAAATGCCGTGCCGGGCGCTCTTGGTTTCGGCCTTGACCTGCAATGAGTCATAGCGGGCAGAGCCGGTATCGGTAATGTTGTCGATGACGGGAGAGCCGTTGGGGAACGTTGGTGGTCCCCAGGGCACGTTTGCGATTCCGCAACCCAGGGTATAGCTGGGATCGTACAAAGGATTGGCCGCCCCGCCAATCGTTGGAAAACACGCCGTAGGCGATGCAACGTTGAGATTCACACCGTCCACCAGGATGTGCGAGCTTCGCGATCCGGCGTAGCCCACGGTCAACACAACGTTCCCCGGCAACTCGTGCTCGATATTCAAATTGAATTGCTGCACACGTCCCTGTTTGAAGTTCAGGTTTTGCGACTGGATGGTTCCCTGAAAGTCGTAAGGATTGGGAGGGGCGGTAAACACGGGAAGGAAACTTCTGGCCAATCCGCAATTCAGAGGAGTGGGAGAAGTCGTATTTCCAAATGGGCAGAGTCCGCTGAAGTTGTCGCTCTCCGCATAGAACGGAGGATTCTGCCACGTTCCCTGAGCTCCCTGGTTCCACGAGGAATCGTGGAAGATGGAGTACCCGGCGCGGATCGCAGTTGTGTCAGTTCCGAAGGGCTTCCAGGAGAGGCCGATCCGGGGCTCCAATGCTGTCTTGTCGAGCTGAACACCGATCTGCGGATCTGAATTTACGCCAGGGATCAGGAACTGTCCGGTCTGAAAGTCGAAGTTTGCCTGACGATTCTCAGCTTCAACGATCGGAGTAACGAAGGCCCACGCCAGTCCAATATTGGCAGTTAAGTTTCTTGTAATCCGCCAGTCGTCCTGCGCATAGGGCCGAAACAACTTCCACCGGCGGCCGGTGGTTGCACCCTTAAACGTCTGGTCGTGAATGGCTCCCCCAACTTGACCGACGAGCAGATCAGCGGAAGCGTCGTTTGTATAGCCGCCAAACAGTAGGAAGTATCCGTCCTGGAATCCGTTGGTCACCACGTTCATCTGATTGGCTCTGATTCCGCCACCGATGCTCAGAGAATGGTTACCGCGAGTGGTGTTCCACGAGTCTGACACGGAGAAAACGTTGGTGCCGCCCTGAAAGGGAGCGAAGCCGCGGTCTCCAAGGTTGTAATAGCCGCCGAACAACTGCGTAGAGCTGAGACCGCAGCTCATGCAAACCTTGGTGGACTGATTCAGGCTGGCTGGCAATCCAGTGAGACTATCGCATGCCGAACCCAAATTTGCACCCTGAATACCCAACTTTGCCGATTCGCAACTGGCGTTTCCATACGACAAATGTAGTTGAAAATTCGATTGAATCCGACCTGAAACTGGTTGATGGTGCGGTCGGAGAATATGTGGGTTTCGGAGACTGCCACGTTCCGCCCGTGATTGTCGATATCCTGGTTACTGGCGAAGGCATTCTGTTCGGCAAAAGCCGGAGCGCCGCCGGGTACGTACTGAAGTTGCCTGATCGTAGCTGAAACGGGCAAACATCGAATCCTTGCTGGAAAAGTTGTGGTCGAGACGAACGTCGAACTCGCCTTCGTTCAACTTACGAACCGGAACATCGGAATAGTTGATTACGGCTACTCGCATCCGAAGTGGTAGGCGCAGGGAAGAGATTGATCATCGATTGCCCGATTGGGTCAAACAATGCTGCTGGAATCTTGTTGCAGGGGTTCGCTGTGGCAGTCTGGGAGCTCGTCCGGCATTTGGCGCAATTGGATTTCCAGCGCCGTCGCAGTAAAATGGCGCGCCGCTATAGCGGATTGGAGAGGTTGGGAAATAGGATATTGTTGTTGTATGCCTTCTGGGCAACGCCACGGGGAAGACCGAGAGGATCAGAGGAATAATCGCCAGTCCTCATCGCCGCCGTGGGAACCAACCCTACAAAAGGCGTTCCGTGCCGTTGCCGCTTGGCCTGATAGTCGAGGAAGAAAAACGTCTTGTCCTTCCTGATCGGACCACCCACTGCGCCGCCGAACTGGTTCAAATTGAACTGTTCCCTGCTGGAGGCGAAATAACTGCGGGCATCGAGATCGGTGTTACGGAAGAACTCGAACAGACGATCCGTGGATCTGATTGGTTCCGGATTTCGTGGTTACCAGCACCGTCGGACCCGCGCGCGTACCGTACTCAGCGGAGTAAGTGAAGGTGAGAACCTTGAATTCCTGAATCGCATCGATCGAGGGCAAGATCGCGATTCCACCAGCGGTAAGCTCGTTGTTGTCATTGCCGTCGAGCAGCCAGTCGGTGCTGCTGGCGCGGGAGCCGCCCACCGAAAGCGAATACGATCCGCGGGCCGAAACTTCGCTGCTCGGACCGCCGTTGAAGAAGCTCTGCGGATTCGTCTCCTGGGTTGTGCCCGGAGCCAAAGTTGCCAGCTGCACGAAGTCGCGGCCATTTAACGGCAGTTCAGCCACCTGCTGCGAGTTGATGACCTGGCCCAGGCTTGGAGTCGTGGTTTCGACAGCTACTGCGCTCGCGCTTACGTCGATGGTTTGCGTGACGTTGCCGGGAACCAGCGCGAAATTTACTTCCAACTGCTGGTCGGTTTGCAGCTTGACGTCTTTTTGCTGCGCCGTCTGAAAGCCCTGAGACGCAGCCGCGATGGTGTAGGTCGAAACCGGCAGCAGTGTCACTACATAGTGACCTGAGTCGTCAGTCTTCGCTTCGCGGACAACTCCTGTTGCCTGCGAACTAATTTTGACGGTCGCTCCGGAAATAACGGAACCGGTCTTGTCAGCGACCGTGCCTGAGATGGTGCCGGTAGTCTGCCCGAAAAGTGTAGGGCATAGGAACAGAGCGAGTGAAACGGAAAACGCGAGACGAGCGCGCCTTACCATGCGATGGATCCCCCAGTGGTGTTTGGTTGTTACCGCAACACACAATCGCCCTTCAGTTCGAGCGACCAGCCCCATCTAAATAATCGTGATGCTTGCAAAGAAAACAATTGCCAGACGATATATCCCCGTGAAGAGAACAGTCAAGACTTTTCGTGAAAATGAGAGGATTGGCCAGTCTCACACAAGCTCTTGTTCCATTTTGCAACAAGGATTTTAGTCGACGTTCGACCAGAGATAATCGCCTCAGTGGCTCATCAGGTCGACGAAAATCTTCTCGAACTTGGTCTTGTCCACTTCCATCTGAACGCTCGCCGGATGCAACTGTGGCGGCGGTATCAAATGTCCCATCCATTTATCGCGATCCGGCCCACCCGGCCCGCTATAAGGAAGAAAGAAGTGCGGAATGTCTTCCGGTTTTTTCCATACCACCGTATGCCCATAGTCGGGTCCGTGAGAAAGATCCACGTCGAGATACATCGTCTCCGATTTCGTGATTACCGATGGATCGATTAGGGAAGCAACCAGCAATTCGTCCCACATCATCGACCAAAGCGACGTTCCCGCAGGGGGAACAAAATCCAGATAAGAGCTTCGCACGTAGTTTGTCAGCGGGCCACCGCGCCTGCACCACTCTTTGCATGAGAGCTTTGCTGGACCAGACTTGCGCTCCGGCCTCAAACGGCGAAACAACAATTTGCTTCCATGGAGCTCGCATGGTGATCGCCGCCGCCTCCGGATCCCACCACCAATTAAGCTCCGGTCCACCGCCGCTGCTTCCGCCCATGATGTAAATCGCTTTTGTCATGGGCACGATGTCTGGGTCCATGCGGATTGCCAGCGCAATGTTTGTAAGCGGACCGGCACAGTACAAAACCACTTCGCCCGGATTTGCGCGAATCGTATCGATAATGAAATCGGCAGCTCGGCCCGGTCGCGCTTTCACCTTAGGAAAGCCGCCCGGCGGCGCCCAGGTCTGCTCGGGCTTCGGCGCATCGGGATTGAACGATCCGTGCCATCCGATGTAGGACCCATATAAAATCTCGCGGGCTTCCTGTTCTCGTGCCGTATTGATCAGTGGCATTTCCGCGCCGGCTATGACCGGGACATCGGTCCTGTTCGCCAACTCGGTTGCCCAGAGCGCAAACACGGTGGCCGGTTTCATCCACTGATCGCCGCTGACCGTAGTAATTCCCAGCAGGTCGATCTGTGGCGCGCGCAATAACATGAGCAGCGAAAGAAAGTTTGTGCCCTGAGGGCCCGCGCTGTCTTGATCGGCGATGACTTTGATTTTCGTTGACTGCGCCGACAGCATTCCGCAGAGCAGAAGCGAAAAGATGAGAGAGAGTCCAATCTTTCTTCTGAGAGCAACCAGGCTGTTAGAAGTCACACGCCTCCATAACAACGGCGATCGTTAAATCGATCGCCGCAGTTTATCTCGGAAAATTTCTTCTTGTGCAGGATGAAACTCCAGGTGACGGCTCCAACGCTAGGATGTTTTTCTTGCGGACCACTCCGCGTCGTAGCGTTTCCGGTCGTAGAAGGATTTCTGCGTTCCGACGCCGGTAGTGGAAAGCCCTGCGTAAAGATTCGCGCGGCGTACCGCATCGCGCTCGGGCACCCCTTCGCCAAGGAACACGGCGAAGCTTCCGATAAAAGCATCCCCCGCGCCGGTGCTATCAATACTCTTCACGCTGAATGCTGGGATATGTTCCATGCCTTCTCGGCTGGCCAGCAGTGAACCGTTCGCCCCCAAAGTCAGAATAACTCTTTTTACTCCGCCGGAAAGCAATTTGGCCGCGCATTGTTTCGCATCTTCGACGGTCCGCACTGGCATTCCGGTGATCGTTTCCGCTTCGCTCTCATTGGGAACAAAATAATCGAGTCCTGCCAGAGCGCTCATGTCGACCGGGCCCGCAGGAGCGGGATTCACAATGCAGCGAATGCCATTTTTTTGGGCGAAGCTGACGCAGTAGTAGACAGTTTCAATGGGAATTTCGAACTGCATCACCATGCAATCGACGGTCTTCAGCATATCTGCCGCGGCGTCCACATCTGCGGCTTTCAATAGATCGTTGGCGCCCTTCACCACAAAAATTCTGTTCTGGCCGTTGGGCTCCACGAAAATCGGAGCCACTCCGCTTGAGGCTCCTTCGACCTGCTTCACGTGCGCGGTATCAATGCCTAATTTTTTGAAATTCTCGATAGTCGCCGGACCGAAAAGGTCGCTGCCCACGCGCGCCATCATGAACACCTCGGCTCCGCACAGTTTCGCCGCTACCGCCTGGTTCGCGCCCTTGCCCCCAAAGCCGAGATCAAATTTCTGTCCAAAAATTGTTTCTCCCGGTTTAGGAAAACGGTCCGTAAAGGTAACGAGATCAATATTTGCGCTGCCTATGACCGCAATGCGAGGAGTCTTTGCCATATGATTTGAGGGCCTGATCGATGCAATCGCTATGAAATCAAAAGAACGAGGAGTCTAGTTTTCGATCGCGACGATTGTCAAATCCGTTTGGGATTCTCGTTCGAGCGCAGAGTTTCACTTGACACTCATCGCCCGCAACGCTAGGCTACATCGCCGAAACTTTCCGACCTTAATGACAATTCCAGCGGTTGTGATCCCGGGCCCCGTTCGTACTCGTCGTTTCACTTTCTTCATAACCCTAGCCATCCTCATCGCGGCGTTCCCGCTCCGCGCAACCGCAGCCAAAAAAATAATTATCGACACCGACCCGGGAACCGATGACGCCCTCGCCATTATGCTGGCGTTGAATTCGCCGGAGCTGGACGTTCGGGCAATTACTGTCGTTCCCGGTAACGTCGAGTTAGAGATGGGGCTGGACAACGCGCTGCGCATGGTGTCCCTTGCCAATCGCTGTGATATTCCTGTCGCTGCCGGAGCGCACCATCCGCTGTTTCAGAAATTGATTACCGCTCAGTTCTGGCACGGCAAGAATGGATTGGGCAACGTGGAATTGCCGCCCAGCAAGTGCAAGGTCGATCCCACTTTCGGTCCTGACCTCATCATCAAACTTGTGCACGCTTCCCCGCACGAGATCACGCTTGTTCCGGTCGGTCCGCTTACGAACATCGCGCTCGCCGTGGAAAAAGATCCTTCCATCGTCCCCCTGGTGAAAGAGGTCATCATCATGGGCGGCTCGATCAGCGGAGGTAACGTAAACGCTGCTGCGGAAGCCAACATTTATAACGATCCGGAAGCTGCGCAGATTGTTTTTCAGGCAGGATGGAATTCGCTCACTATGTCGGGCCTGGAAGTTGGGAACAAGGCACTTTTCACTCCCGGTTATCTTGCGGAGCTTCAGAAGACACATGGCCCCATCAATGATTTCATCAGTTCCGTGTTGAAGTATTTAGTGGCTCTCACTCTGCAATACGGCGGAACTGGCGCTCCCATGTACGATCCTTCCGCAGTAGCCATTGCCATTGATCCCAGTCTGGTCAAGACCAGCGAGATGCATGTCGACGTCGAAACCCAAGGAAAATTTACGCGCGGCGAGACTGTCGGAAACCGCGAAGGCTATGTGGAGCGCAATGTCCTCCACGGCGACCACTACGAGATTGAAGGCATGGATAAAGTCAAGCCGAACACCAAAGTCTGCGTCGACGTCGATGCCGACCGCTTCCTGAAACTGTTCATTTCCCGAATTCAGGGTAAATAGGAGAAACGAATGTTTACCCCGCATAGCTTAACCATCGCTCTGTTCATGATGATCACCAGCGCGGTGTGCTGGGGATCATGGGCCAATACCTTCAAGGGCGTTAAGAATTATCGCTTCGAGCTTTTTTACTGGGATTATGCCATCGGAATTTTTCTCGTCTCGCTCGTGCTCGCCTTAACCATGGGAAGCACGGCCAACAACGCCGACAGCTTTCTGAATAATGTTCACTCCGCGGACACCGCAAATATCATTTCCACCATGGTGGGCGGCGCGATTTTCAATCTCGCCAATCTCTTGCTTGTTGCCGCCATCGATATGGCTGGGCTCGCCATTGCCTTTCCGGTTTCGATCGGCATCGCTCTGGTGGTGGGTACTGTCTTAAGTTATGGGTTACAGCCAAAAGGCAACATTGTGTTGCTGGCGCTGGGCGTGATCTGCGCCGTCATTGCTGTGATCATGGATGGCAAAGCTTACGGCAGCCTCAACGTCGCCGGCCGCTCGGTGTCACGAAAGAGCATTGTTACCTGTATCGTCTCCGGCGTTCTAATGGGCCTGTGGGCTCCCTTCGTGGCTCGCGGCATGACCCACGGACATCCACTTGGCCCCTATAGCATTGCGGTCTTTTTGACATTGGGAGCCCTTCTCTCTTGTTCGATCTGGAATGTTTACTTCATGAAAAAACCGCTGATCGGCGAGCCGGTTGATTTCAGCGGCTATTTCAAAGGGCCGGCATCCGGCCACATACTGGGATTGCTGGGCGGCGCGATCTGGGGAACCGGGATGGTGTTCAACCTGGTCGCAGCGAGTTTTACCGGCGTGGCCATCTCTTATGCCATCGGCCAGTCGGCTCCGATGGTGGCCGCATTATGGGGCGTGTTTGCATGGAAGGAATTTGCCGGTGCCGGGAGCCGTGCCAAGCTATATCTGGTCGGAATGTTTGTCTTCTATTGCATTGCCATTCTGCTGGTCGCGAAAGCGAACGGCTGAAATTTATTCGACTCAGTAATTTTCAAGTTACGTTTTTCAAAACAAAACCCCTGGGGGAAATTTCGAATGAAGCCAAGAAGCTTCGTTGGTCTGTTGGTCGCCTTCTTTACGCTAATCCTTGCGACTCAACTTCGAGCACAAAAAATAAAGATCATTCTGGATCAGGATGCGCGCGGTCCGGCGACCACCGATATGCAGTCGTTGCTGATCTTCTTACAGTCCGACAAGTTTGACGTTCTCGGCATCACCACCGTCAGCGGCGATCAGTGGATGAAAGAAGAAACGCAACGCACGCTGCGCTTGCTCGAGATTGCGGGACGCACAGACGTTCCCGTCGCCGAAGGGGCTCTGTTTCCTCTGCTGAACTCGAAAGAAGAATCCGAACGCTGGGAGAATCTGTACGGGAAGCTCGGTTATAAAGGCTGCTGGAGCGATTTTTCCAAGCGTCCCCACGTGTCGGAAGCATACAAGGCGGGATACCACGATCCTTACTTTGTACCGCCGCTGGTTGAAGGTGAACCACACATCAAGCCGATTGCTGAGAGTGCAGCCGAATTCATCGTTCGCATGGTCCACAAGTATCCCGGCGAAGTCGCAATCTGGGCGGGCGGACCGATGACGAATATTGCTCTTGCTTTACGTCTCGATCCCGAAGTAGCCACGTTGGCCAAAGAGCTGGTTCTGATGGGAAGTGGAATGTACGCCGACAATGGCGGCATCGACCGCCTCGATGGCCGCCGTGAATTTAACTGGTGGTTCGATCCGGAGGCGGTTCGCATCTCCATGCGCGCGCCGTGGAAGAAGATCACTATTACGCCCATCGACATTTCGGTAAAGACTACGCTGGGCAAGGAAATTCACGATGCCATTGCCAAGGCGGATACACCGGTCGCTCAATACTTGACCAAATATTCAGAGCCAAGCTTTATGTGGGACGAACTGTCGGCTGCGGCCCTGATCGATCCTTCTATCATCACCGGGCAGAAAGAATACTACGTCGATATCGATATCGATCACGGCCCGAGTTATGGAGAGACGCTCTTCTGGGGACCGGAAGCTTCGGTTCCTTCCTATGAGCACAAAGCCACCGTACAGTTCGATGTAGATACGAAGAAGCTTTACGATCTTTACATCAAACTGATGACGCAACCGCCGAGTGCTCATTAACTTTTGTCTTAACAAAAATCATTTTCACATTTTCTTATGGGAGTAATGGTATGAGTTCACGTCTGGCAGGGCCGGTGACACGCCGGCAATTTGTAACTTCTTCCTCGGCAGCTCTCTTTGCATCAACTTTAGCGGGCGCTGCGCCGCTCTCACAAATGTCAGCTCGCGATGGCGCAGGCGGACAATCGCGCGTCATTATTGATACGGATCCCGGAGTCGATGATGCCTTCGCTTTGCTGCTCGCGATGCGTTCGCCCGAGTTGAAAATCGAAGCTATAACACCAGTGGCCGGGAATGTGCCGCTGTCATTAACTCTTCCCAACGCACTGCGCATGGTTGAGATCGCCGGGCGCACCGATATTCCAGTCGCCGCCGGCGCTAAGGCGCCTTTGGTGAGGCGCCTGGTGACCGCCACTTATGCGCATGGCGAGAACGGACTGGGTGGAGCAGTTTTTCCTGAACCGACAACCAAACCCGTCAGTGAACCCGCGGCGCAACTGATTGGCGAGATCATCCGCAAATATCCTGGTGAAGTAACGCTCATTACAATCGGACCGCTTACCAATATCGCCGCGGCACTCGCCACCGATTCGGACTTGGCTGGTAAGGTGCGAGGTTTGGTAATGATGGGTGGCTCGCTTTCCGGAGGGAATATTACGCCCGCCGCTGAGTTCAATATCTACGTTGATCCGGAAGCGGCCCGAATGGTGTTTCAATCGGGAATTCCAATCACGATGGTTGGCCTCGACGTAACACGCAAAACAGCCCTGACCGATGAGCATGTTCGGCAACTCAGTGCGGGAAAAAGTCCAGTGAGCCAGGCGGCCGCCAAAATCGCCCGCAAGGCCATCGACCATAACCGCGCGCAGGGATTTCTGATCGGTCCAAACATGCATGATTCTCTGGCTTTGACCGCATTCCTGGACCCCTCAATCTTGAAGTTTGAGAATTATTACGTGGATGTAGAAGTGAACGGCGAGCTCACCGCTGGGCAAACGTTAGGTTACAGCCCAAATGAGGGCGATTTGCGGCGAACGCCGGAGATGCAGAAAGAAGCCGAATCCAGAATGGTGATTCGAGGATCAGCGCCGACGCTGGCGGGCACCAAGAATTCTCCGGTGCTTCGCGACAAATACGTTCCTAATGCCAAGGTGGCATTGCAAGTGGATTCTCCGCGTTTCTTTGATCTCCTGATCGGACGCTTGTCGAGCTGAAGAGCCGAATGGTGGTGCCTGAAGCTGCCAGTTCTACCGGCTGCAAGCTCAGACTCGCTGAATTGGCTGCTGGAATTTAAAAAAGCAAATATGCAGATATTTCTCGGATTTCTGCTTGTGCTTCTGGCAGCCCTTCTCCAGGGGACGTTCGTTCTTCCGATGACGATGGTAAAAGGCTGGTCATGGGAGCACACCTGGGCAACCTTCTCTCTGCTGGGCATGTTTTTTCTGAACTGGATCCTTACCCTTCTGTTGGTTCCGAATATCTTCGCCGTGTATTCGACGTCGCCTTCGCATGATCTCGCTGTGCTGGCTTTGTTCGGGATGGGTTGGGGCCTCGGCGCCGTGCTGTTTGGTCTTGGGATGGACAAACTCGGGATGGCCTTGGGTTATCCGATTATTATGGGCTTGATCGCCGGCCTTGGTGCATTGATTCCCCTGCTGTTTTTCTCCCTGCGAATTCCGCTCTCGTCAGAAGCACTCATCTTTCTCGGAACGGCTCTGGTGATCGTTGGCATCGTTGTCTGCTCGATTGGCGGCTCGCGCAAAACTGTCTCGGGGGACAAAGCTACAGCGACCAATTCAAGCTCCTTCAAGGTTGGATTGATCATTGCGATTCTTGCCGGCGTGCTTTCGTGCCTGCCGAATGTTGGCGTAGCTTATGCGGGAAATCTAATTGATGCTGCAGCAAAGCTGGGGATTTCGCAGTCGTCGTCCGGAAACACGGTTTGGGCGCTGTTGTTTACATGCGGATGCATCGTGAACGTGGCTTATTGCTTCTATCTGATGGTGAGGCGAAAAACGCTGGACCAATATTTCAGTCGAGCTACTCCACGTAATCTGGGATTGAGCGCGCTGATGGCTGCGATGTGGATCGGCAGTTTCTATCTCTATGGAGCGGCTGCGGCGAGACTCGGACATTTAGGCGTCGTGGTGGGTTGGCCGCTTTTCATTTCTCTTTCCATTGCGGTCGGCAACATTTGGGGATTATGGCGAGGGGAGTGGAAAGGATCACCACGAGATGCTCGGCGATTATTGAACCAGGGACTCGCTATTTTAATGGTTGCCATCGTCACCTTGGCCGCCAGCAATTTGGTCTAGCCGCAATCAAATTAGAACACGTGCGTCGTGCCGAGTTCCGTCTTAGAATTGATGGTGAGCGATAAGGAGCGGTAGCGTTGACTTGCGCCTCAGGGGAAGAATGTCACAGGCATCCGAATTCTTATTTACCTCGCAGCAGCGGGCTCGCTGGATGCGATTCGACACGGCGCAACTGCTCAAGCGCTTTTTTTTCTGCGAGCGCTCCCTTCTCGTAAGCGAAGCGTCGTGGATTCCGGCCATTGCCCCGTTGGAGATCAAAACCAGTCTGGCCCGCTTTATCTGGCAAAGCGCGGAGACCGCCAACTCCTTGCGCGAGCGGGTTTTCGAGCTTCGCTTTCCCAGCCGCCTGCTGGAAGAAGAAGGAACCGATCGCGCTCTGATCGAACTTTTCAATGCGGTCAAGGATTCGCCTTCTGTCCCTGCATTCCTGATGAGCGTGGGAAGAGTTCTTTTGCCGGCGCTGCGCGATGCGTATCAAGCCTACCTGGAAGCGTCCGATCTGATCGCGGACGGTCCGACGCACCGATTCCTGGCGTTGGCGCTTGCAGAAAAAGCGGAGCAGATTAGCGCCTTCGAGTTGTGGATTAATGAGTCACTCTCGCAGAATCCCGAAGCGCGCGCCGAAGCCTCCGCATGGGCGGACGCAGTTGCAAGACGGCTTTCTGCGACGGGCGGCGTGGGAGTAGGGCCTCCGGTTTCGTCGGCGCCCGCCGGGCCGTTGCCGCGGGCGAAGGCCTATATCATTCCTGTGCATCCTGCGAGAGATGAGCGCTTTTGGCCGTGTCGATTCTATTGGCCGGACATTGTCGATCCGTCTTATCCCTATGGCGAAGGAATGCAATTACAGTTGCGTTCGGCGATCAGCCATGTAAATGAGGTGTGGGCGGTTGAGGCAGGCGGCGTAATATTGAGCGCTTTCGCAGACGTGCTGCCGTGGGAGTGGATCTACAATTCAGCGCGCTGGACCTATGATGAATCGCGCCATTGCCGCATGGGCTACGACCGACTGATGGCATGGGGCCTCGATCCCGCTGAGATTCCTCTTGGCACCTATATTTATGAGAGCGCGACAGCAGGGGATCCCGCCGACGTACCGACGAATTTCCTTGGCATGCTTTTCTTCTTTGAAACCAAAAATATCCGGCACAAACCGGAGCGGACGCGATTATTTCATTCCTACGGCGACTCGCTCAGCGAACATGATATGGATTTCGATTGGGCCGACGAAACCCTCCATGCCAGTTATGGCAAGCGCTGGCTCAAGGAGCTGCTTGCGCTCCACGGGCAAGATCCGGCGGCTTATGAAGAAGTCCGAAAAAACTGCGAGAAGTTGGTGACTGATTACGTGGGCACAGCAAACCCAACCGAGATCAGCGACCTCAAGGCTGTTGCCAACAGGCTACTGGCCAAGGCCAACCGACTACGGCACTCCTCTAGCTGATAGTCAGGACGCGATTTTTGCCTGCGTCTGAGGACTCCGAACGCGCATCCAATAAAGTGAGAGTAAAGAGGATGGCATGATCGCATTACGCCTGGTACACCTGATTGAACGTCATTCCGACGAACTTACGTCCGAACTGTTGCAGAAATTCGAAACATCCCCGCACACTGCCGACTTGCGAAAAGTGCCGGTTGAGGAATTGCGGCAACGAATCCAAGAGATCTTCCTGAACTTGAGCGAGTGGCTGCTGACGAAGACGGGTCACGATATCGAGCAGCGGTATTTTGAGATAGGCGAACGCCGTGCCTCGCAAGGCGTCGCACTTCCCGATTACTGCTGGGCGATGATCATGACCAAAGACCACTTGTGGGAGTTCCTGCAGCGCCAGGGCTTCATGCGTGGGCCGGTCGAAATTTATGGGGAGATGGAGTTGCTGCGGCTGCTGGACCAATTTTTTGATCGTGGCTTGTGCTTTGCCGCGGAGGGCTACGAGCGGTACTCTCATTTGCAAGATGCTTCCGAGAGCGGCGGCCACGAAGCACAGCAGGCGGCGGGATAGCAAGTTTGGTCTGAGGCGCAGCTGATTAAGGGGCTGGGGCTTGCCCCTCTGACCGTCGCAATTTCCGCAAAGATATTGTCGATCTCAAGCTGTCAGTATTTTCCCGCCTATCCCCTCGTTCGATCTACGCTAGAATGTCTTTCGCTTCCTGCCAGACTAGATTGGACGCCGCTGAGGTCCCATGAAACTAGTGTCACGCATTATGCTGACTTTCCTGCTAGTCCTAATACCGCTGCTGTGCATAGCTGCCCTGCTCGCCAACGATGCACCGTCTCTCACCAAGCTTGATTATCCAAAAGCGAAGAGGGTCGACCAGGTCGACGATTACCACGGCACCAAGGTAGCCGATCCTTATCGGTGGCTGGAAGACACCGATTCACCCGATACCCTCGCCTGGGTGCAGGCGGAGAATAAGCTGACCTTCGGCTACCTCGATCAAATTCCCTACCGCAAGGCGATTCACGACCGGCTGACCAAGCTTTGGAATTACGAACGCTTCGGTGTTCCCGACCAGCGCGGCGGACGCTATTTCTACCAGCACAACAATGGACTTCAGAATCAGAGCGTGCTGCTGGTCGCAGAATCGCTGAATGCGGAGCCACGGATATTGCTAGACCCCAACACGCTTTCCGCTGATGGTACGGTTGCCCTTTCCGGGGAGGCGATCTCGGATGACGGCAAACTGCTGGCCTACGGCACCGCCGCTTCCGGCTCCGACTGGATGGAATGGCACGTGCGCGATATCGATAGCGGCAAGGATTTGTCCGACCTGATCAAGTGGGTGAAATTTTCGGGCGCTTCCTGGACCAAGGACGGCAAGGGCTTCTACTACAGCCGTTATGACGAGCCCAAGCACGACACTGCGATGCGCGATGCCATTTATTTCCAGAAACTTTATTACCATCGCCTTGGCACAACGCAGGCGGAAGACCAATTGATCTACGAACGTCCGGACAACAAAGAATTAGGATTTAACGGTACTGTCACCGACGATGGCCGTTACCTCATCATCACGGTGTGGCAGGGCACGTCTCCCAAGAATCGACTCTACTACAAAGATCTCGCGCAGCCGGACTCGCAGGTGGTCAAACTGCTGGATGACTTCGACGCTCAGTATGAATTCGTCGATAACGATGGTCCGGTGTTTTGGTTCAAGACCGATCTGGACGCCGCGCGCAGCCGGCTGATCGCGATTGACACTCGAACTCCCGAGCGCGCCCGGTGGAAAACAATCATCCCAGAGAGCGCGGAGACGATGCAGAGTGTCAGCGTAATCGACGACAAGTTCCTGGTGGAATATCTGAAGGACGCTCGCACTGAAGTCAGAGTCCACGATCTGGACGGAAAACTCTTGCGCAGCATCGATCTACCCGGAATCGGCACAGCGGAGGGTTTTACCGGCAAACGTGAAGATAAAGAGACTTTCTACGCCTTCACCAGTTTCACCGTTCCGACGACTATCTACCGCTACGATCCGGAGAAGGGTGCGAGTTCAGTTTTCCGCCAACCCAAGGTCGATTTCGATTCAAGTCGCTACGAAACCAAGCAAGTTTTCTATAAGAGCAAAGACGGAACGCGCATTCCCATGTTTCTTACATACAAGAAGGGGATGAAACTCGACGGTCAGAGCCGTGTGCTGCTTTACGCCTACGGAGGATTCGATATCTCTCTGACTCCCGCCTTCTCTGTACCGAATCTGGTCTGGCTCGAGATGGGTGGAGTCTACGCGCAGCCCAATCTGCGAGGCGGAGGCGAGTACGGTGAGGAATGGCACCTGGCCGGCACAAAATTGCATAAGCAAAATGTGTTTGACGATTTCATCGCAGCCGCGGAGTGGCTTATTGCGAACCATTACACCACGTCTTCCAACCTGGCTATTTACGGCCGGAGCAACGGAGGATTGTTAATCGGAGCATGTCTGACTCAGCGCCCCGACCTCTACGGCGCGACGTTGCCGGCGGTGGGAGTGATGGACATGTTGCGCTTTCAAAAATTCACCATCGGCTGGGCCTGGACTTCGGACTACGGCTCCTCCGACGATCCCGAACAGTTCAAAGCACTCTATGCCTACTCGCCTCTGCACAATTTGAAGCCGGAAACTAAATATCCTCCGACTCTCATTACCACGGCCGATCACGACGATCGCGTGGTGCCCGGTCACAGTTTTAAATTCGCCGCCACCATGCAAGCCGATCAGGCCGGCCCCGCGCCGGTGCTGATTCGTGTGGAAACCAAGGCAGGACACGGCGCTGGAAAACCGATCTCAAAGCAGATTGAAGAGATTGCCGATTCGTGGTCATTCGTGGCGCACAACCTCAACATGGATGTGCAACTGCAGTAAGGGACAAATAGTCGTCAACCTAACTAACAGCTTTTCGGTGGAATTGTCTGAGTCCGGCGGCCAGCAGTAGAACGTCAAAAACTGCTAAAGCGATCAAAACGGCAAGAATCGACAAATGCGGGAACTGCGGCACGAGGGTTCCGCGCAGGCCTTCGCTGGCGTAAACGAGCGGATTGATGAGCACGATTTTCTGCAAAATGGGAAAGTGCGCCAGAGCGCTCCAGGGATAGTAAGTGCAACCGAAAAATATCATTGGAGTCAGAACCATGCTGAACATCAGGCCAATGTGCGTCTGATTGATACTGCAACCAAGCGCGAGGCCCCCGCAGGCCGAGAAAAGCGCCACCAGCAATGTTACGCAAGCAAAAGTGAGCGGCGAGCGCAGATTCAATTCCACACCCGGGCGCAGCAGCAGCCATGCTGCGGGGATTACCGCTAGCCCGGCGAGCAGGGCTTGTACGGCGCCGAAAAATACCTTCTCTATTGCCAGCCAGGAAATTTCTATAGGAGCCAGCAGACGGTCCTCGATCTCACGGGTAAATTGAAATTCCGCTATCAAAGGCATCGCGACCGCCCAAACGCCGGTGAACACCATGCTGATCGCCATGATTCCGGGCAGCAGCAGGCTTTTGTATGCAGGGGGCATATAACCGCTGCTCACCATCACGCGCCCGAAGATAAACACGAACATCATCGGCTGCAGAAAAGTCTGCAGCACCAGCGTAACAAAGTTGCGGCGAGCCACATGGGCATCGCGCCCGAGTAAGGCTAGAAAAGTTTTCCAGTTCAATCGCGCAGGCTCCTTCCCGTGTGGTGCAGGAACAAATTTTCCAGGCTTGGCTCAGATATGTGCACGTCGCACAGTTCGGTCGAGGCGCTAGAGGCAAGATTAGCAATCTCGGAAACCAGCGGACCACCGCGGTCCGCATACACGTCCGTGGAGTTGCCGTTCGCGTCATTATTCGCGCGCACCTCGGTCACGCCGGGCAAACTCCGAAGCCGCTGCAACAAATCCGCAGATTGCTGGCCAAATCGCAGACGCAGCAGAAAACCACCCGGCACCGATGCTTTCAGTTCTTGAGGAGTGCCGATGGCAATGTTGCGCCCATGGTCGATGATGGCAACGCGCTGGCACAGTGCATCCGCTTCTTCCATGTTGTGCGTGGTCAGAAGAATGGTCTTGCCGCTCTGGTTATATTCGCGGATGATGTCCCAGAGAAGCAACCGGGTTTGCGGATCGAGGCCGGCGCTGGGCTCGTCCAGAAAAAGAACCTGCGGATCGTGCATCATGGCACGTGCAATGGAGAGGCGTTGCATCATCCCACCGGAAAATCCTCGGACCATCTGATCCGCGCGGTCGGTCAGTTTGAAGCGATCCAACAGTGCCTTTGCTCGTTCGCCTCGCTCGCGCGAATCGATTCCGAAATAAGCGCCATGGAAAAGGAGAATCTCGCGAGCGGTCAGTGAAAAGTCTAAGTTGGGGCGCTGCTGTACAACTCCAATCAGGCGTTTGACGACCACCTGCTCCGCCCACACGTCGTGCGCTCCGATCCACGCCTGCCCGCTGGTCGGCCGCACCCGTGTAGTCAGAATTCCTGCAGTTGTGGATTTACCCGCGCCATTCGGGCCGAGCAGCCCAAAAATTTCGCCGGGAAGGATCTCAAGCGTCAGACCATCAAGCGCCACGATCTCAGCTTTCGGCTGTTTATTTTTTTTGCCTCGCGCGGAGCCGAAGCCAAAGCCGCCGCCCGAGGCAAGGGGAGGCGGGGATGTATACACTTTTCGTAAATCGCGAGTTCGAATGCCAGCCAGCATGCTGCCGTTCCTCAGCGTTGCAAATGTGCACGATGCGAAATTTATTCCGCGACCATCCTTGATGTTTCGCTACTATAACGAGGTTTGACGAAGAAACATTTCGACACCGCCAGATGTTTGCCCGGGGCCGATCCGCGTAAACCTGGCCATGCGGCGCAGAAGTAACAACGAGAGTTTAACAGCTCAGAACCGTGGTATCAGACTCTATGCTGATTCATCCAGACCGCCTCCTGCCTGCCGACCCGGGCACTCGAAAGATCGCCCGTGCGCTGTATGAGTCTGTTCGAGGCCTTCCCATCGTTAGCCCTCACGGGCATACGCAGGCGGCATGGTTTGCGAGGAACCATCCATTTCCCGACCCAGCGACGCTGCTGGTACAACCCGACCACTACATCTTCCGAATGCTCTATAGCCAGGGAGTTTCGCTGGAAGAACTGGAGATTGGGCGATGCAGAACTCAAAGATCCGAGGACGGTCTGGCGAATCTTCGCCAATCATTATTATCTGTTCCGCGGAACGCCGACACGCCTGTGGCTGGATTTTGTCTTTCAGGAACTCTTCAGACTGAAGCAGCGGCTATCGGAGAAAACCGCCGACCTTTACTTCGATACGATTTCAGAAAAGTTAGGAACTCCGGAATTCTTGCCGCGCTCGCTGTTCGACCGTTTCAATTTGGAGGTCCTGGCAACCACCGATTCTCCGCTCGATTCTTTGGCTGAGCACAAGGCCATTCGCCAATCGAAATGGAAGGCGAGGATACTGCCAACGTTCCGCCCCGACCCGGTCGTAGATCCTGAGTTTGCGGGCTTTGCCGAAAACATTGCGAAGCTCGGCGAGAAGACGGGGGAAGACACATCCGCATGGACTGGCTACTTGAATGCGCTCCGGGCAACGCGATTGCGGTTTCGAGAACTTGGGTGCACAGCGACCGATCATGGACATCCCACAGCGAGAACCGCAAATCTTTCCCAAGCAGACGCGGCGGAGCTTTTTCTTTGCATTCTGGCCGGCCATGCGACGGCGCCGCAACAAGAACTCTTTCGCGCGCAGATGTTAACAGAAATGGCTCGTATGAGCGTGGACGACGGGCTCGTAATGCAGATTCATCCGGGCAGCGCGCGCAACCACAATCGCAAACTCTACGAGCGATATGGCCGCGACGTAGGTGCAGACATCCCAACGCCGACAAATTATGTGGATGCCCTGCGCCCTCTGCTCGATGAATTCGGCAATGAGCGCGATCTAACCATTATCCTTTTTACCCTGGACGAATCTACGTACAGCCGGGAACTTGCGCCGCTCGCCGGACATTATCCGTCTTTAAGGCTGGGGCCTCCGTGGTGGTTTCATGATAGTCCGGAGGGGATGATGCGCTTTCGCGAGCACGTGACCGAGACCTCGGGCTTTTATAACACCGTAGGTTTTAACGACGATACGCGGACGTTTCTCTCCATCCCTGCTCGGCACGATATGGCGCGAAGAATAGACTGCGCGTTCCTGGCGAAGCTGGTCGCGGATCATCGACTGGAGGAAGACGAAGCTTTCGAAGTGGCGCAGGATCTCGCTTATCGGTTAGTGAAAAAGGCTTATCGTTTGTAGGAGCAGTATGGCTGACAAATGCGCCGTCGAAAGGGCATCGCAAGCAGGCTCATCGCCCGAGCCATCTTCCAGCGCTCGTCTCGGACGCGTGCGCTGGACGGTCTGCGCCATGCTGTTCGTCGCCACTTCCATCAACTATATGGATCGCCAGGTAATTGCGATTCTGAAGCCAACGCTCGAACACAGCATTGGCATGACGGAAATTAGTTATGGCTATATTGTGGACGCGTTCCAGATTGCCTACGGGATTGGTCTTCTCGCGGCTGGCCGGCTTATCGACAAATTAGGCACGCGGATTGGCTACATGTTGGTGATGGCGGTCTGGAGCATCTCAGCCATGGGCCACGCGTTAGCCAGCACTGTGCTGGAATTCGGCTTTGCGCGATTCTTTCTTGGACTCGGCGAAAGTGGCAACTTCCCTGCCGCGATCAAAACCGTCGCGGAATGGTTTCCGCAAAATGAACGCTCGCTGGCTACGGGCATCTTTAATTCCGGAGCGAATGTCGGAGCAATTCTCGCTCCGGCCATCGTGCCCTGGGTAACGTTGCGCTGGGGCTGGCATGCGGCTTTTCTGACGACCGGCATTTTTAGTGCGCTCTGGATTCTGTGGTGGTTCCGATATTTCCGCAAGCCCGCGGACCATGCCTCTCTTACCGGCGAGGAGTTGCGACACATCTATTCAGAGGCGGCTGCCGAGGTTGGTCCTTCCGTTCCCTGGCGGCGACTATTGAGATGTCGACAAACCTGGGCCTTTTCGATCGCGAAATTTCTCACCGATCCGATCTGGTATTTCTATTTGTTCTGGCTGCCATCCTACTTCAGCGCGAAATTCAATCTGAATCTTGCGCATCTAGGGCTGCCGCTTATCATTGTTTATAACGTGTCGGCCATTGGCAGCATCGGCGGAGGCTGGTTGCCAGCGCCCTTCCGTCGCCTGGGACTTCCTCCGAACTACGCACGCCTTGCGGCAATGCTTTTTTGCGCTTGTTTGGTGGTACCTATTTACACTGCGTCTGCCGCGAAGTCGGAGTGGACGGCCATCGCACTTATCAGCCTTGCCGCGGGCGCGCACCAAGGTTGGTCAGCGAATCTTTTTACCACATCTTCGGATATGTTTCCGCGCCGGGCAGTGGGCTCAGTGGTCGGAATCGGCGGTATGGTGGGATCCGTAGGCAGTGCGCTCTTCGCTTTCTTCGCCGGCCACATTCTGCAGCTGACGCACAGCTATAGCAGCCTGTTCGGCATTGCGGCGAGTGCTTATCTTTTGGCCCTGATAGTCCTGTGGCTGCTTGCGCCCGGACTAAAGAAGGTAGAACTCATGGCCTGAACTTTTGCTGCGCGAAATCTTCCTCCGTTAATCGAAACGGACAACGCAAGTGAATCAAAAGCTATCAACAGTTTTTAGGGAATTCACGGACCGAGAAGAGGCTGAACAGTGTACACACGGCGCGAGATGCTGGCGGGCTTGGGAGTGGCCGGACTTGCTGCAGCCATGCAGCCGATTGTAAGGAACGCAGCAGCGTCACCGCTAGAAGAGCCGCTGGAAGCAAGCAACGATGCCTGTCCATTCCGGCTGGCGGTGATTAATGATGAGATCACGCAGGACTTCGAGAAGGCATGCCAGATCGTCTCCCGCGATTTTGGGCTGCATTGGATTGAGTTACGCTCGATGTGGAACAAGAACGTGACCGAGCTTGACGCAAAGCAAGTCGAAGACGCGCGCAGGCTTCTTGAGGAACACAAACTGCGAGTGACCGATATTGCCAGCCCGCTTTTCAAGACTGACTGGCCGAGCGCTCCTCGGTCGTCACAGAGCGAAACGCGCGATCAGTTTCACTCAGAGTTCGATGCCAGCGCCCAGGACAAGCTACTTGAGCGTTGTCTCTCACTTTGTAAATCTTTCAACACCGATCGCATTCGCTGTTTCGACTATTGGCGGCTGGATGATCAGAAGCCATATCGCGCGGCTATTAATGCGAAACTGCAGCAGGCTGCGGAACGCTGCGCCAAAGACAATGTAATTCTGCTGCTGGAAAATGAAATGTCCTGCAACACCGCAACGGGTGAGGAGGCGGCCGCCGTGCTGAAGGCGATCCCCAACAAGAACTTCATGCTGAACTGGGATCCGGGAAATGCCGCAGCCATCGGAAGCACGCCTTATCCTACCGGCTACGAATCGTTGCCGAAAGAACGTATTGGGCACTGCCATTGTAAGGACGTGATTCGGAAGCCGGATCACAAATACGACTGGGCTCCGGTCGGCAGTGGAATTGTTGACTGGGTAGGGCAACTGCAGGCTCTGCAACGTGACGGCTTCCATTACGGGCTGAGCTTGGAGACCCACTGGCGCGGCGCCGCAACACCTGAAGCGTCGACGCGAATCAGCATGGCTGGATTGAAGAACACTTTGACGAAGGCTGGAATTTCCTGTTGATCGCAACTTCCTGCCAGACAACGATTGTTTACTAAGGAGCAATGATGGTTACACGACGCGAGTTTCTCGATGCGCTTGCCGTGGGCGCGGCCGGGCTGGCCGTGGGAACTACGGCGAAGAGTTATGCCCAGATTCTAGGGTCTAACGACCGCCTGAACTTTGCCGTAATCGGCCTGAATGGACGCGGGTATGCGCATCTCTCGTCCCTGAAAGCGAATCGGAACGCCGCTCGCATTTCTTACGTTTGCGACGTGGACAGTAACATTCTGAAAAAGTTTGCCGACGCTACCCGCCACGAAATGGGCGAGGCTCCCGTGGCGGAAAAAGATTTTCGCAAGGTGCTCGAACAGAAGGATGTGGACGCGATCACCATCGCGACTCCCGACCACTGGCATACACCCATTGCCATTGCCGGATTGCAGGCGGGCAAGCACGTTTACGTGGAGAAGCCATGCAGCCACAATCCGGCTGAGGGCGCGATGCTGATCGAGGCGCAACGGAAGTATGGCAAGCTAGTGCAGATGGGGACGCAGCAGCGCTCATCACCACACACTATCGAGATTGTCGACAAAATTCATCAAGGCATGATCGGGCGGCCTTACTTCGCAAAATCCTGGTACGTCAATACGAGGAAGTCGATCGGTGTGGGCAAAGAAGTGCCAGTGCCTCCGCAGCTTGATTGGGATTTGTGGCAAGGTCCCGCGCCGCGCCGACCGTATAAAGATAATGTGCATCCTTATAACTGGCATTGGTTCAAACTTTATGGCACCGGCGAAACTCTTAATAACGGCACACACGAAGTCGATGTGTGCCGCTGGGCGCTGGGCGTTGACTATCCGAAGCGAGTTACAGCTTCGGGAGGCAGATACCAGTTCAAAGATGATTGGCAGTTCTATGACACTCTGGTGACCAGCTTCGAATATGACGACGCGATGATTTCGTGGGAAGGAAAAAGCTGCCAAGGAATGAAATATTACGGTCGCGATCGCGGTTCGACAATCATGGGAACCACTGGCACCGTACTGATCGACCGTGATGGGTACGAGATCTACGACCTCAAAGGAAATAAGACGAGCGACTTCAAGGTTGGCGGTGCGACTTCATCCGCGGACCTGATTGGACGCGATTCCATGACGGATGCACACTTCGCGAACTTCATCGCGGGAATTCGTAAAGGCGAGAGACTGAATGCTCCCGTATCGATTGGCAATGTGGCTGTGACGATGCTGCAGCTTTCGAACATCGCATGGGAAGTGAAGCGCGAACTTCATCTTGGTGTGAAAGACGGAAAAATTCAAGGGGACGCGGACGCCATGGAGATGTGGGCTCGTGAGTATGAGAAAGGCTGGGCGCCGCATGTCTGACGAATTAACGCCCCCTACGAACAAGTCTGTTTCGCGCCGCGATTTCGTTCTTTCCGGGGCAATGTTTGCTGCATCGGTCGCGGCTTCCAAGAATGCTTTCGCACTGCAGGGCGGACATTCGTCAAACCATGAAGCATCGCCGATTCGGCTGGGGTTGGCCAGTTATACGTTCCGTAACTTCGACCGGTCGCAACTCATCGGCTTCATGAAGCAACTGAATGTTTTTGCGCTCAACGCCAAAGACGTCAAGAATCATCTGCCGATGGAACCGCAGCAGGAAGCAGTTGCACTCGCTGACTACGCTACGGCAGGAATTAAGCTGCACGCCGTCGGCGCTATCTATTTCGCGAAAGACGATGATGCGGACATACGCTCTAAGTTCGATTACTGCAAGCGGGCGGGCGTTGGCGTGATTGTTGCTGGCGACCCTACGCCAGAAAATTTGCCGCGAATTGAGAAGTTCGTGAAGGAATACGATATTCGAATCGCGATCCACAATCACGGTCCCGAAGACAAGTTATGGCACTCGCCGCTGGATGTTTTGAAGGTCGTGAAGAATATGGATCCCCGCATCGGATGTTGCATTGATGTCGGACATACGGTTCGCACTGGCACCGATGTGGTTCAAGCGATCCACGAAGCAGGTCCGAGGTTGTTCAACTTACACATGAAAGATCTCTCAAACTTCGAAAGTAAGGAAAGTCAGGTTGCAGTGGGCGAGGGACGCATGCCGGTGCGGAAGATTTTTGAGGCGCTCATCGCAATAAAATACCCGGGCTTTGTTGATTTGGAGTATGAGATTCACCCCGATGATCCGATGCCGGGTGTGATCGCCAGCTTCGCTTATATGCGCGGTGTGTTGGCAGGCATGGGCTTCAACGATCCGGTGTACTGACTCGCTTGAAATAATCGTGCATTCCCAGGGGAAATGGCGCTATCGTAGAGTCCTGCGCAGTATATGGAGGACGTCATGAGCAAGCATTCATCCGACAAGTCATCCAGCAATCGACGAAGTTTTCTTAAGGCGGGCGGAATCATGGGGGCTGCGTTCTTAGGATCGACAACCCTTCCCGCCGCGGCGAGCGAGGCAAGTCCGCCCTCTCGTACTCCCGCGGGAGATGCGATGCCGACTCGGAATCTCGGCAAGACCGGATATAAAGTGGGCATCTTCAGCCTGGGAGGCCAAGCCGCGCTCGAAAAAGCCAACAATGAATCGACTGCCGTCCCGATCATCGAAAAAGCTCTGGACCTTGGTGTGAATTACATCGATACATCTTCGATCTACGGCGGCCCAGATCGTTGGAGCGAACAATATGTCGGCAAGGTGATGAAGCATCGTCGTAGCGACGCGTTCCTCGCGACCAAGACGAAAGAGCGAACCCGCGACGGTTCCATGCGCATGATTGAAACCTCACTAAAGTTACTGCAGACGGATCACGTTGATTTATGGCAATTGCACGACATCGGAACCATGACGGATATCAACGAAATATTTTCTAAGGGCGGAGCGATGGAGGCTCTCCTGCAGGCTCGCGACCAGAAAATTGTTCGCTATCTCGGTATTACCGGACACTACCGGCCGGACGCGCTGATTGAGGCGATTCACCGCTATCCGTTTGACACGATTTTGATGGCATTGAACGCCGCCGATCCGCATCACTTCAGCTTCTCCGAGCAACTGCTGCCGCTAGCTGTCGAGAAGCAAATGGGCATCATTGGAATGAAAGTGCCGGCTCGTGGCCGCATTCTTTCTTCCTGGACGCCGCCGCCGATGGAGCAACAAAAACGTTCGTGGGAAGGGATGGTGCTGGCCCCCACTCCGGGGACTCTCGATATGCGGCAGGCAATGTATTACTCACTTTCGTTGCCGGTCAGCACCGTTATTATTGGTTGCGATTCCGTTGCTCAACTGGAGCAGAATGTACAACTGGCGCGCGAGTTCACTCCACTGAATCAGCGACAAATGGCGGCGCTCACCCAGAAAGCAGAGCCGGTGTCAAAACAGTCGTTGTTCTTTCGTTTTTACGAGCGAGCATAAAAGTGGAAGCTTTGAAATGCGGACCGCCGGAAGTGTGAATCGGCAATATGGATGCCGCGGATCGAAATTATTGATCGAAAGTAATTTGACGAATCCTCGATCCTCCGCCTAACATCGAAACCAGCATGTCAAGTTTCAGCAATTTTCGCCGGGAATGCATGTGTGCATGTTGTTGTTGTGCATGCGTGTGCCCTGGCGCAGGTAAATTGCTGACTTAAGACCTTCATAGTATCGGCACTTATACCCACCGCCAGAAATCATCTGGCGGTGGGTTTTTCTTTTTTGGCGGCGAATATGACCAATAAGGTGACAGAAACCAAAGCGCAGAAGTCCGAACGCCTGAAGCGTGCCATGAATCCGTGGGACGGCCTGGCTGAGATTCGCCGTTTTGCGCGAGAGGGCTTCGAGTCGATCCCAGCGGAGTGGATCGGTACCTACTTCCGCTGGTGGGGAGTCTACACGCAGGGTGACGGAGCCGGCGTAGTTGGCGGCCAAGGCGGGCAGGGCAAAGCATTGCCATTTTTTATGCTGCGGGTTCGTATCCCCAACGGTCTGCTGCGTTCTGATCAACTCCGAACCATCGCCGATCTGACTCGCCGTTACGCCCGTGGCACCGCCGATCTCACGGTGCGGCAAAACATTCAACTGCATTGGGTCACCATCGAAGATCTTCCAGAAGTGCTGGATCAGCTCTGGCGAGTGGGTCTGAACACCACCGGCGCCTGCGGTGACGTCACGCGCAACATTACAGGCTGCCCGGTAGCGGGAGTGGATGCGGATGAGATTTGCGACGCCTCGTCGCTCGCTCTGGAAGTGGATCGAATGCTGGCGGGCAATGCCGAGTTCTACAATCTGCCGCGCAAGTTCAAGATTTCGATCACAGGATGCCGTGTGTGGTGCCCATATCCGGAGATCAACGATGTTGGGCTGACTGCGATCGAGCGCGTGGTTGGTGGTAAACCAGAGATTGGGTTCGGATTGCGCGTGGGCGGCGGACTTTCCACCGAGCCTTATCTCGGAGTTCCCCTGAATGCGTTTGTTCGATGGAATCAGGTTCTCCCGGTGGTCAAGGGAGTAGCCGAGCTGTTTCGTGACTCCCAACCATTGCGCGAACATCGCGAACGCGCGCGGCTGAAATTTCTATTTCTACGGCATGGTTGGACGCCAAGCGATTTCCAGAAAGACCTGGAGCGGCGTATTGGATTTCAACTGGATCCCGCCGAACCCGAGCATCCCCCCGCGGATGTTTATCGCGATCACGTCGGCATCCATCCGCAAAAGCAGTCGGGATATTGCTATGTAGGGTCTGCGGTATTGCGTGGAAGAATTACTCCTGAACAGATGAATGCGGCGGCAGACCTTGCCGAACACTTCGCCGGTGGCGAGTTGCGCACCACCAACATGCAGAACCTGCTCATCGTCAACGTCCCTCGCTTGCAGGCCGAGGAGCTGGCAAAAGAGTTAGGCGAGATCGGACTGCCCGTGAGCGGATCCCCGTTTTTTCGCGGAGCCATAGCTTGCAGTGGGAGCGAGTTTTGCAAGCTTGCCATTACGGAAACGAAAACTTTTTCGCGCTGGCTGGTCGAGGAACTGGAAGAGCGTCTGCCCGGTTTTGATCAGCACCTGAAACTGCACGTCACAGGTTGCCCCAACAGTTGCGGTCAACACTGGATTGCCGACATCGGCATCGAGGGCAAAAAACTGAAAGTCGATGGCCAAATGCAGGACGCCTACTACTTCTGCCTGGGCGGGGCGGTTGGTTTGCATCAGTCGATCGCGCGTCCTGTGGGCTATCGCTGCCTTGCGACTGAAGTTCCCGAGGCGATTGAGCGGCTTTTACGTAGATATCTTGCGGATAGTGACGCGGGCGACAATCTCAGGCAATTTTTTGCCCGGCACAGCGATGCGGAGTTGCGCGACTACCTGGCGGGACAAACCGTCGATGCTGTGGCTCGCGATTTGCCCGAGGGACGCGTTCCCAGCAGCGTGGAAGGCTGAACAATGAGCCACTTATTCCCCATGTTTTTAAAACTTGAAGGCAAACGCTGCCTCGTGGTCGGCGCAGGAAAAGTTGGCGAGCCCAAGATTGGCGGCCTTATCGACACAGGCGCGTCCATCCACGTGATTGCGCTGGAAGCATCCGATGTGGTGCATGGATGGGCAAGAGACGAGAAAATCACGCTCGAGCTTCGAGCCTTTGTTCCTGAGGATCTTGATGGAATGGCGCTCGCAGTCGTAGCTACTTCGTCGCACTCGGTTAACGAGGCCATTTATTTGGAAGCGCAGAGGCGTGGAGTTCTATGCAATGTGGTGGATGTTCCGGAATATTGCGACTTCTATTATCCGGCCGTCGTGCGCCGGGGCGATCTTCAGATTGCGGTGTCCACCAGCGGACAGAGTCCATCACTCGCCCAGAAAATCAGGCACCAGCTTGAACGGCAGTTTGGTCCGGGATACGCGCGTTGGGTTGCGGAGTTAGGAGCGACGCGAAGACTTGTACTGGGCACCGATCTTGACCCGCAGAGGAAGCGGGAGTTGCTGCAGTCGCTGGCAAGTCGCGAGGCTCTGGAAGCGGCATTAGCTGAAGAATCCGTGAACAAACTCGCTAAGGATGTTTTTAAGGACGACAGGAGAGTAACCGTATGAGCGGCAAAGTTTATTTGGTAGGTGCAGGGCCGGGTGATCCCGAACTGCTCACCGTGAAAGCTCTGCGGCTGTTACAGACCGCGGACGTTGTGCTTCACGACGACCTTGTGGCACCTGAGATATTGCAGTTAATTCCATCTACTGCTCATGTCCAGAACGTAGGCAAGCGCTGCGGAACGAAAACCATGAGGCAAGAGGAAATTAATTTCCTGATGGTGACTCTGGCCGGGTCTGGACTCCAGGTGGTACGGCTGAAGAGTGGCGATCCACTCGTATTCGGTCGCGCCGGCGAGGAGATGGAAGCGCTGCGCAAAGCGAACGTTGCGTACGGAGTTGTTCCCGGCATCACTTCTGCTCTCGGGGCTGCAGCCGCGACTGGGATTCCGCTCACGCATCGGCGAGCATCGTCAACGGTTGTACTGTCGGCGGGTCATCGCGCTTCTGAGAACTTCGATGCGGAATGGAGCAAGGTCGCCGGATCCGAATCGACGCTCGTCATCTACATGCCGGGTCACGACTATGCGGGAATAGCCAGCAAGCTTACGGCATCCGGCCTTGCATCGGAAACTCCTTGCGCGATTATTTCCCGAGCCACAACACCTCGTCAAAAGGTCCATGTCACTACAATTGCGAACCTTCGCCACTCGCCGGAACTTGCGGCACCGACTTTGCTGGTGGTTGGCGAGGTCGTGAGGTTCGCCGATTACACAGAGCAAACTTTCTCCGCACATTTCGAGGTTTCGGCGAAGAGCGTGCGCCATGAGGAGCGGTCGGCATGAGAGAAAATATCGGGCACTTGAAGATCGCGGCTGAGACCTGGACGCCCCAGCAGGTGCTCGGTTGGGCGTTCAGCACCTTCGGAGACAGCGTAGCAATCTCTTCGGCATTCGGCGCCGAAGGCATGGTGCTCATCGACATTGCTTCGCGAGTTCGCAAGAATTTCCGTCTCTTCACTCTCGACACTGAGTTTCTTTTTCCTGAAACTTACAATCTGATGGATCAAGTAGAGCAAAGGTACGGAGTGGCGATTGAACGGGTGTATCCCATGCTGTCTCCGGAAGAACAGGAACGAGCTCATGGCACAGCGCTCTGGCAGCGTAATCCGGATCAATGCTGCAATATGAGGAAAGTTGAACCGTTGCGCCGGAAGCTGGGCGAGTTGTCGGCGTGGATTACGAGTATCCGTCGCGACCAGACGGCGGCCCGTTCGGCCGCTGGAAAAATCGAATGGGACGAAAAATTTGGGCTGGTAAAAATCAATCCCCTCGCGAACTGGAGTTCAAAGCAGGTGTGGCAATATATCCGCGAACACGATACTCCTTACAATGCTCTCCACGACCGCGACTATCCGAGCATCGGCTGCACACATTGCACGCGAGCGGTACATCCGGGTGAAGACCCAAGAGCGGGGCGCTGGTCTGGTTCGTCTAAAACCGAATGCGGGCTCCACATCATCGAACCGATAACGAATCCCCCGGAGGCGGGGGCTTAGCGAGGCGCACAGCTGCGGATTAGTCGTCCTGCTTCGGCGGGATCACGCGAGATCCAATCCTTTCAACTCATCGAGAAGGGCCTGCTCCACTTTTTTCTGAAGTGTCGCCGGCAGCTTCTTCCCTTCCGACGTCAGATAAAAGGTATCAATCGCCATTTGTCCTTCCGTATCGATTAAGGCGATTTCGATATTGCAGTGCTGGCGCGATAAACACGAACTCACGCGGTGCAACAACCTCGGCCTATCCTGCGCAATTACTTGCAGCAAAGTACTGGTCGAGGAACAGTCGTCATCAAAATCAATTCGAGTTTCGACCACCACTTTAGCTTTAACCTGCTTTTCCGCGCGCTGGCGGTCGCGCAGCATGCGATCGAGGTCGGCTTCGCCCGCCAGAACCGCGGCAATGCTCTTTTTGAACCGGTCCCATTCCGAAAGATTCAGTTCCAGAGTACGAAATCGATCCGTGAAATAAAGCGAGTCCACAACGATTCCGGCCTGGTTCGAAAAAGCGTTCGCCTTCACGATGTTCATGCCCCACGCGGCCAATACTCCCGTCAAAGTGGCGAACAGTGACGGGCGGTCTTTTGTAACCAAGGTGAGTTCATACCAGTGTCGACCGCGTTTAAGATCTACCTGCACCGGATCGAGGCCGAAGCTGCTCCGCCATTTCCATATGCGTCATCACTTCTTCGGCGGAATGCACCAGCAGATATCTCTGAGGAAATCCCTCCACGAAATCCCTGAACTTGGCGCCAATCACGGGAGCCAGGCTGCGCAGGCGAGCCAGTTTTTCTGCGCCCACATCGCCGTGAACGCGATGGTCGGCACTTCGGTTCAAGTAGTTTGCCGCGCCAATGTAGAGTTGCCAAACGCTTTCCGCCTTCCAGGGCGTGAGCGCCTCCGGATTCACCGCTTTGATGTCGGCGTAAGTCAGCAGGCACAACATTTTCAGGCGCTCCTGGGTGCCTATTTTTTCGGCGAAAGCGGCTATCGTCTCCGGATTAAAAATATCGCGCCGCAGCTGAGCCGACATTTCGAGATGGTTGCCGATCAAGAACAAAACCACCGCGCGTTCTCCAGGCTCAACATCCAGACGGTCAAGGCAGCGGTTGGCGATCTCCATGCTGGCTTCCACATGATTACTGCCGGGCACTCCCTTCCCCGTGTCGTGCAATAACAAGGCGAGGTAGAGCAACTCCGGATCTTCGAGTTCTCTCAAGCAGTTCCGCATAACGCTTGTCCCATTCCGATTTCGACTGATTCAAGCGATGCAAGCTTTCAATCGCGAGGATCGAGTGCTCATCTACGGTGAAGCGATGATAATAATCCCGGACAACCAGCGAATCGATAGGCTTCAGCTCCGGCAGCAGCAAGGTAAGCAGGCGCAGGAAATGCATGGCCCGCAGCGCATCGGCGGCGTGCGGCTGAAGCAATGTTTCCTGCAGATAAAGCCAGAGTTCAGCGCCGCGCGGCGGGGTCACTGCCAGCTCTGGAAGCGCCTGCTCAATGCGGTGTTCGGTGGTCGCGCTTAGTTTGAAACCGTGATGCGCCATGAAATGGAATAGGCGCAGCAGGATCTCGGGATCCTGAAGCGATGAGGACTGTTGCAGAAAGATCAGGCCATCCACCACGGAGAAGTCGGGATGCGATGGTCGCGACCGCCAGCCCTGAAATTGCCTGCGCAAGGAAGACCAGGACTCTGGAATCTCTTCCATTAACTGCGTGACGGTGCGTTGCACGGCGCGGGCGTGGCCGAAATAAATCCGCATCCAGTCGGCGGCCGTAAGATCGGCTGAATCGGAAGCGCCGATCTTCCGCGCAGCCGCTTCATCCTGCGCTTCCCAACTGAGAGCGTTGTCATCGCGGCTATGACGGAAGTGCAGAAAGCAACGGGTAGCCATGAGAAATTCCAGAGCCTCACTCAGTTGCTTTCGCACCGGCGCACGCAGTGAACTGGCGTGCGGCCAATCACCCAGCTTGCTCATGGCCGAGACCAGCGCCAGCCAGCTCGCGACATTGCAATCGCGAAGACCGCCTGGCGTTTCTTTCAGATTCGGCTCGAGGTGGAATACGGTGTGACCGAATTTTCCGTGCCGCTCCTGTGTCACCTCGGCCAGGCCTTGCAGCAGTAATTTTGATTCTCGGGCTACTAGCTTGGGTATGGTCTTGTCGTGAAGGCGGGCAAACAATTCGCGATCGCCCACAAGAAAACGGCAGTCGAGTAGAGAAATGGTGAACTCAGTATTATTGGGATCAAAGCGGTCGCACTCGGATAGCGTCCGCGACGCTGGGCTCAGCTTGAGTTTCAGGTCCCACAGTTCCTGAGAGAAGCGCTGGACTTCGGTCTTGTGCCTTTCCTCGCCGCTACGATCAGCAAAGAGAAAAAGAAGATCGATGTCGGAATAAGGAAAAAGCCAGCCGCGTCCGAAACCTCCAGTGGCAACGAGCGCAAAGCCGCGAGGTCCAGTTTCGTCAGAGGACACGAACTCGCGCCAGAGGCGGCTTAGAACATCTTCGATGAGCAGGGTCCGCTGAGCGACGGCGGCCCGGCCGTCTCCGGTTGCGGCGAAGTCGCGCGCAATGCGCTCCGAGATCTGGGCGAGAGAGCTTCGCAATTCAGCGATCAGTGGGGACGCTGCCGTCATGACCAAGGGTCAGTGGATCTGTGATCTAAGCACGCTGATCGAAGCTCAGTGATGCCGGGCCTCCAGCGTTCTACAGTGCCCCCTCGCCCCGCTCGTCATTGCGGATTCGAATGGCTTCATCCACACGCGTGAGAAAAATCTTTCCGTCGCCGATCTTCCCGGTCCGCGCGGTGCTCATAATGGCTTGCACAGCCTTCTCCACCATCGCATCCGCCAATACCACTTCCAGCTTGGTTTTGGGGATTAGATCCACGCTGTACTCGCGCCCGCGGTACACCTCGGTGTGGCCCTTCTGACGTCCATGGCCACGGACCTCAATTACCGTCATGCCCTCGACGCCAATCTCCTGCAGCGCGCCTTTTACAGCTTCCAGTTTGGAGTTTTGGATGACTGCTTCAAGCTTAGTCATGATTTTGTTCTCAGACTCTCTCGCACCCTCCCCCATGATGTCCGGCGTGGGGCCTTATCCCTTCCAGTTGTAATCTTTCTCCCCTGTTGCGACAAGTAGAAGCCCGATATTCTTTCTGCTGAACTCGGTCGCACCGGAATCCTATCGCTTCAGTGTGCCCGTTTCCGTCGATGGTACCAGTGAGCGCAGTTCAAGCACACAACTCCCGCGCTCACTTTATCCTTCAGAGTAATTTTATGAAAATCGAAACTATTCATCAGTCTGATCGGGGATTACGATGGAAAGTCCAACGCGCAGACATTCCCTTTCCGGCAGGACAGCCTAATTCTGGTTAAACGCTAGCCGTGTATGTGTAACGTAATACGCAGGGGCATATTTTCAAACAACAAATTAACTTCGAGAGTCGGGGAGGGCGGCCGAGTGTGCACCATGTAGTCTTCGCCGGTAATTACTGAGGGTGGGGAGAGCATGCAGCCATCGCCCAAACCGGCAATCTTATTTTTGAAGTTTCCCGCCACCATGTTGCAGACTTCGCCCAGCGCATCCGAAATATCCGGCCCCACTTTATCCAATTCCAGTCCGAGCATTCGAGATGCCATAAGTGCCGCCGCTTTTTCCTGACAGCGAATGCTGACCATTCCGCTCAGTTTTCCCGCTAATCCCACCATGGCCGTAACATCGAAGCGGGCCGTGGATTCGGAGTCCGGCTTGGTCAATTCGCTCACCAGCATCATCTGAAAAACCTCGCGAGTGGCGAATTCGAGAAATGGAAGCCAATCCTGATGCTGCTTTTCTTTGGTAAGCAAGGGATTTATAGAATTCATAATTGCCTTCGGTGCGGCTGACCCCATTAGCTTAGTCAAGCCGCTTTGCCTCGCAGCCTTTCGCACCCATACGAGTCCCGCATCTGTAGGATCGGCAGAAAAAGAGAAAGCTTTAACGTTTGATTATTGCGCTGAGAAAATGGCGAGCAAGAACTGGTTATTCGGGTTTGCTGGTAGTCTCAAAAGAGAGCAGGAGAGCGTGCGCCGTTGGCCCCTATCATTAACGCACAAGGAATTTCGAAGCACTTCGGAGCGAGCCCGCTCTTCCAGAACGTCTCCTTTACGGTTTCAGAGGGCGACCGCATTGGGCTGATCGGTCCGAACGGTTCGGGAAAATCCACGCTGCTTAGAATTCTCGCAGGGGACGTAAGCCCAGACAGCGGCGAAATCGCCGTACGCAAGCGGATTCGGTTGAGTTGCGTGGAACAAGACTCGAAGTTTAAGTCCGGCGACACGGTGCGCTCCGTGGCTCAGAAGGCGATGGAGCGCGGCAGTGTGCCCGAGTCAGAACGCGGCACCCGTTTCGCGGAGACTCTCGGCCGCGCCGGCTTCCAGGATCTTGATGCCAAAGCCGTCTCTTTATCAGGAGGCTGGCAGAAGCGCCTGGCCATCGTCGAAGCGGTAGTTCAAGCGCCAGACATTCTTCTGCTCGACGAACCCACAAACCATCTCGATCTGGCCGCCATCGAGTGGCTGGAGGGATTACTGCAAGCAGCCCCATTCGCCTGCGTCGTGGTGAGTCACGATCGCTACTTTCTGGAAAACGTTGCCACCGATATGGCGGAATTGAATCGAACCTATCCCGACGGATTGCTGCGCGTCTCGGGAAGCTATAGCCGGTTTTTAGAGAAGAAAGAAGAATTCCTGCATGCTCAATCCAAGCGGCAAGAGGCTCTGGAGAATCTGGTACACCGGGAAATCGAGTGGCTGCGCCGGGGAGCGAAGGCCCGGACCAGGAAGTCCAAGGCGCGGATCGATAAAGCCGGGGAGTTAATGGGCGAGCTTGCCGATCTAAATGCGCGCAGCCGCAGCGGAACCGCGCTCATTGATTTTTCGGCCACCGATCGAAAAACCAAGCGGTTGATCGAACTGGAAAATGTTACTTGTGAAGTAGGCGATCGCAAATTATTTACGGAACTCAACTTTGTCATTACCGCTGGCAAAAGAGTTGGACTCGTGGGTCCGAACGGCAGCGGAAAGACCAGCCTGCTGCGCTTGTTGCGCGGTGAAACCTCCCCCGCAAGCGGTGAGATTCGCCGCGCCGACCGGCTGCGCATTGTGTACTTCGATCAGAGCCGCGAACTCGATCCTGATGTGACATTGCGCCGTGCTCTGGCTCCGGAGGGCGACTCGGTGATTTATCAGGACCGCTTGACTCACGTGGCTTCGTGGGCAGCGAAATTTCTTTTCACCGGCGAACAACTGAATCAGCCAGTCGGCAAGCTTTCTGGTGGAGAACGGGCGCGCGTTTTGATCGCACAACTTATGCTGCAGCCCGCCGACGTCCTGCTGCTCGACGAACCGACGAACGATCTTGATATCCCCACCTTGGACATACTGGAGGAAAGTTTACTGGAGTTTCAAGGGTCTCTTGTTCTGGTAACCCACGACCGCTACATGCTGGATCGAGTTTCGAATGTAGTTCTCGGACTCGACGGGCAAGGCGGAGTGGGTCGGTTCGCGGATTACTTGCAGTGGGAAAGATGGTTGGATGAGCGCGAGCGGCAGGCACGTTTTGAGGAAGCGAAAAGCGGCGAGCGCTCCTCCGGTCGGGTCAACGGCGGGACTGAGCGGCAAGGGGCAGGAAAAAAGAAGTTGTCCTACCTCGAGGCGCGCGAATACGAAACGATCGAGCAGCTAGTGGCAGATGCGGAGGAAGTCTTGCAGGCCAAGCGTGCGCAACTCGAGGACCCCGGCATTGTCAGCAACAGCGAACGCCTGATCGCGGCTCATGCCGAGATGGAAGAAGCTCAGGGCAAGGTGGATACGCTCTACGCCCGCTGGGCTGAGCTGGAGAAAAAGAAAAGCTGAGATTCGCAAAGCTTTTGGCGACGAATACAGAATATTGCGGATCACGACGCGAGACAAAACGCGATGATGGTTCTTCCCTTACTTCCAGTAGCTTTCTCGAGTTTTTTTAATAACGCTGATTCCAGGTCCTCGGGGTCAGCCTTCATCTCGCAGGCGGCGATCTCTTTGTCGGTCGCGCCCTGAAAGCACAGTTCGCAAACTCCCAGTCCATCTTCGCAGCGAACCGGCGGGCCGAAAACGCGGCAGGTCATGGGACGTGATTCGTAGAGTTCGCAGTGGCCAGTGGCAGGGTCAAGCGCAGGGCAAGGTTCGTCATTCGCGAACTCAGAAAAACGACGCAGCGCCGCGTCTCCCTCGTCCAAGAGGCCACTTTCCGGATCTCCCGGGAAGTCTGGCGACAAGCGGGCAACCGCATCTCGGGCGCGGGCGCGCACGGCCACAGCTCGGACCGGCGCGTTCGAATCAAGTTCGGCCAGTCCTCTACGCAATCGAGCAGCATCGAGTTGATTGATCGGAAAGGCGCCAATGCAGCATTGTGTGCATCCGGGTCTGCAGACCAGCCACTTCCCGCTGCGACGAGTGGCGTCGGCTAACGCCGAGTCGACGATCTGAATCAAAGCTCGATCGTCGGAAGCTGAAAAATCCCGCTGCATAGCGATTGCTAAATCATACAACCGTGACGGCGAATCGGAATGCCTGGGGTCAAACGACAGGATGGTTTCAATGCAGGTCTCCCGAAGGCGACGGAGCCACGTAATTCTGGCTCCGGTCGCCGGAAACGCCCACCCCTCCCCCCGGTGGTGTGGCCCTTCCCTCTCGGGATCCCGCGCTTAACAGGAACCAGCGCCGGAGAAACCCATAGAACTCGGCGGTTGGCTACCGATAAGCTAGTTACATTGGAATAGTGGCAGCTGCCGCCGAAACGTTTCACCGCTGCAATAATTTTTTCGCCCGAATGTCTTCCCTGAACATCTGTCTGTACGCGGGTCTTCGATTTGGGTAAGATAGCTGCCACTTAACCACAGGGCCCGCAGATGCAGTTTCACGCCTTTGACAGGCATTACCTTGAACAGCTCGCTTCTGGAGATTTCCGGACACAGGAGCACTTCGTTTCGTATTTCAGCGAGCTGATCCGGCTGAAGTTGAGCAAGCGGTTGCACTCCCATTCCGAAGTGGAAGATGCCCGGCAGGAAACTTTCGCGCGTGTTTTTGCCGCATTGCGAAAACCAGATGGAATACGGGAACCGGAACGGCTTGGGGCATACGTTAATTCTGTATGTAACAACGTCCTGCTGGAGTATTACCGATCCTCATCCCAAGAGCTCACGAGCGATGATGAAGAGGCCGAAGCCAATATTCCCGACCCCGCTATTAGCGTGGTCGACGTGATCGCCAACCGGCAAATTCAAAGAAACGTGCGCGAGATTCTCGACCAGCTCCAGGAAAAGGATCGGCGATTAATCAAGGAAATATTTCTTGACGAACGCGACAAAGATGACGTGTGCCGCGACCTTGGGGTCGACCGGGAATATTTAAGGGTACTGCTACACCGCGCCAAGAAGTCTTTTAAATCCATTTACTTAAAGAAAATTGCCAAAGAAGCAATGCCGGGATGTTGATTCCCAGTAACGATTGCGCGCAATTTGTCACTATCTGTACATGAGGAGACTTCGAGTTATGGATCACAGCGAGGCCAGCCGCTTGATGGCCAGTGAGAAGTATCTTCTCGACGGACTTTCCCCAACCGAAATGGAGGAGTTTGAAGAACATCTTTTTGGCTGTCACGATTGCGCCATGGATGTGCGGGCTGGCTCCGTATTCCTCGAACAGGCAAAAGTAGAGTTGGCACGTTCCCCATCCAATGTAAGGCACGTCCCGGCAGAAGACCGCCCATCCCGTGGTTTTTCGTGGTGGCGCGCTGCTTTCGCCATCCCAGCCATGGCAATTCTGTTGATTGTCGTGGGATACCAGAATCTGGTGACGTTCCCCGCCCTGAAAGGCGCTTTGGCGGAAAATCGAGCGCCAAAGATCCTTCCTGCAGCAGCCTTGGTCAGCAGCGCTACACGTGGCGTGGAACCAACCGCTATTGAAGTCCGACCCGGCGAACCATTCCTTCTCCCGCTCGACATTCAGCCACAGAATTCTTACGAGTCGTATGTAATCGAGTTGCAAAATCCGGCCGGAGTAGTACAGTGGTCACTCCCGGTATCGTCCGAATTAGTCAAGAACACGTTGACTATCGCAGCGCCGGGAGTAGACAAAGACGGACGTTACGAAGTCATTGTTCTTGGCCGGAACGGCCACGGTCAAAACTCAGAGATTGGGCGTTATCCTTTCGATCTACGGTTTGCCTCGAAGGCGAATCCTGAACCTTAACGAGGGAAAGACAAATGGCGGCAAGCAAACGAGTTCACTACTTTCACGCCGATGCCAGCGCTTTCGGAGGGTATTTCGAACGTCCGATTGAGCACACGATTGCTCCGCAGGCGCCGATGTCACTTTCGCCTTCAGGCGGATACGGGTCGGCCCGTTCAGAAAACTTCCGGCTTGAGGGTGTCGTGTCTTACAAATCCGCATCAACCCAAGTTTCGGGCAGATTGAGCAAGAAAGAAGGCCATGGCTGGGTAACGCTTGCGACTGCAACGGTTGAGGGATTGAACGTATTAGATGTAGTCACCGCGGACCGGCTGACCGCCCAGGTTTCGACCGAACACCCGCTGGAGGGCGATAATCCCCGGGTAACTTTCCTGGGAACGTACTTTGAAAATCTCAAGATTGCAGGATGCCCCATCGATATCAAGCTGGACTTCAACATTTGTGATCAAGGAAACGGCAACGGCTACCCCAGCGAGCCGTGCATTGAGGACGACGAATTCCTCGCCCGGGTGGCTGATCAATACAAGCGCATGACCAACGCGAAAAACCTTCCAGAATGGGTGAAGGATCGCTCGATACCTGACTGGATCAAAGAGCGTTACGAGTGGGATAGTGAACAGTCCGAAAATGCTGGAAGCGTCCTCTGTGCCATCGTGAACGAGGCTGCAGTAAGGGAAGGCTGCGACCAGTTCCCGGGCAGACCATTCGGCAGCGTTTTCGAGGTACCAGATTTCGGCCGTGTCTTTTTGGGAGAGTTGTTCGTCGACTGCAATTCCTATCGCTTGACGACGATCCGCCTAGAGATGGGCTGCTCTGGCGAAGGCAGCGTGAGCGGCCCGACCGCAATGACAAACGGTCACACGATCCCACCTTAATCGCTTCGATTGTCTGATATGAAATTGAGCGGCGATTTAGCATCAATTTAGCGCCATTCCTGTTGACCCGTCGCTACGTGCTCTATAAACTGCCTGACTAATCCATCTTAAGTCAGGCAGTTTTTCTTTTCTAGAAACAGGCGAACATTCCTCAGGATGTGACAGGGCGGCAGGGGGGCGCGATGTCAGGGCTTAGAAGCCAGAGGCTTGCGCTGCTGGTCCTAGTCCTGTCCCTCGCGCTGCTGTGGCTGGGATGCAGCCGGCAGCCGGACCCGCAGCGGGCATTCGACCAAGCTCAAAGAACATTTGTTCGTGGCGACCTTGCCCTCGCGAGACGCGAGGCAGATGCGGCTTACCGGCGCTTCTCAGGGAATGAGCTCCAATGGAAGTGGAAGTTCCGACTTCTCGAGGCCGAAATTCTGCTGGACCAAGGATTGAGTGCAGACGTGCTCTCTCTTCTCGACTCCAATCTGCCACAGCAATTCTCCGGGGGCGACTTAGCCATTAAGCAACTGACGCTTCAAGGCGGCGCATACGCTCAACTCGACCGCTTTCAGGATGCCGACCACCGTCTGAAGGAAGCGGAGGGTCTTTCTGGAAAATTGAATTCTCCGCTCGCAGGCGAAGTTGCGAGAGCTCGGGGGGTCCTCGCGTTTCGCCAGAACGATCAAGAAAGTTCGGGACACTTTCTTCGCCAGAGCCTGCAGCTCGCCCGCCAACAAAATGACGTGCATCTACAAATGACCGACCTCACGAACCTCGGTGCCGTGGCCGAGCGCCAGGAACACTACGACGAAGCCATCGATTGGTTGAACGATGCGTACCGGGCAGCCGGTGTCCTCCATGACAGGCACACCGCACAAGTTGCACTGGGCAACCTAGCCTGGGCCTACTACAAAATGGGAGACTTCGACCGGTCCCTGGCTTTTTACCAGGAAGCCGAGAAAGCGGCCAAAGATCTGGGGGCAGCGTACGACCAGATCGGCTGGTTGAACAATATCGGGCTGGTGTATTACCAACAAAACCAACTTACAGTCGCGGAAGATTACTACCGCCAATCCTTGGCCTTGGCTAGGGAAGATCAACACCCCGAACTCGTCGTCGATGCGTTGACCAGTCTCGCGTTCGTCTCCGCCCAAACCGGCCAACTGGTGGAAGCACAAAGATACGGCGAGGAAGCGTTCGAAAAAGCGCACGCCAGGAACGACCGGTCGTCTGAGCTCTATCCGCTTCTAGTCAGAGGTCAGGTCGCGGCTGGTCGTGGAGATTACAAACAAGCCGAGGAAGTATTCCACGAAGTCGCGAATGACCCTAAGAGCGATCTCTCCCTACGCTGGCAAGCACAAAATGACCTGGCGCGGCTCTATGAGCACGAACATCGGCTCACAGCCGCGGATAATCAGTATCGAGAAGCGCTAGCCACCATCGAGCACGCGCGCGCCACTTTGCAGCGAGAGGAATTCAAGTTGCCTTTTCTCGCGAACGCTGCGCACCTCTACGACGACTACATCCGTTTTCTGTTGGCTCAGGGTAGGGATCAGACTGCTCTGGAGTTAGCCGATTACAGTCGAGCCCGAACGCTGGCGGAGGGCCTGGGAGCACTCCCGAAAAATGCGGCGGCAGATTCGCGTGCAATGAATGCGCAACAGATCGCCCGCGCTGCGCATGCCACCATTCTGTTTTACTGGCTGGGCCGGGAACATTCCTATCTCTGGGCCATCACGCCGAATCGCACGGCGCGGTATCAGCTACCTCCCTCAAACGAAATTGATACTGCTGTGTTCAGATATCGGCAAGCCCTGCTCGGCTGGCAGGATGTGCTGAAGACGGCAAATACCGACGGCACCCATCTTTACGACGTTCTTGTAGCACCAGCGAAAAAGTTGATGCCGCCCAACTCGCGCGTCATCCTGATCACTGATGGCAGTTTGGACAGCTTGAATTTTGAGACGCTACTCGTTTCAACCCCCGCCGTGCACTATTGGATTGAAGACGCAACTGTGCTGACCGCGAGTTCGCTGCGTGTTCTTGCGGCCTCCAAAAACCATCGAGACGCGGAAACCGGAAAACTCTTACTAATCGGCGATGCCATCGCGCCAAGCTCTGACTACGCTCCGCTGCCCAATGCGATGCGGGAGGTGCAGAATGTAGAGAGCCACTTTCCGGTGGAGAAGCGGGAGACTTTTACGCGGGATCATGCGACTCCCGCCGCGTACCTGACGAGTGACCCTGGTCAGTTCTCTTTTATTCACTTCGTGGCCCACGCTACCGCCAGCAAATTGAGTCCGCTGGATTCAGCCATCGTGTTATCCCGATCATCGGGAGATCAGGATTCTTTCAAGCTCTATGCTCGCGACATCACTCCACATTTGCTGCATGCCAACCTGGTGACTATCTCGTCCTGTTACGGAGCGGGCGCGGAGGCGTACTCCGGCGAGGGACTGGTGGGGCTTTCGTGGGCTTTTCTTCGTGCGGGAGCGCACAACGTGATTGGCACTTTGTGGGATGTCAGCGATGCTTCTACCGCTGATCTGATGGGACGCATGTATGATGAACTAAAGCGCGGCCAAACTCCGGAAGCAGCGCTCCGCACGGCCAAACTCTCGCTGCTGCATTCCGATGGGGTTGCTCGCAAGCCGTTCTATTGGGCTCCTTTTCAACTCTATACCGGACGGCGATAGCATGGGCACCGCAGGATTTCCACAAGGCATAAGCGCAATTAGGCAAGAATCGGGCCTCCCGGTGGCTTAGAATAAGCGATTCGCAAAGCCGTGTCCTATGAGCAGTTTGACTGACGCTGGGAAAAATTGGGAGGGCCGTGTCATCGATGGAAAGTTCCCTCTGCGGCAGTGGCTCGGAGGCTCCGAGCACAGCGCGGTATTTCTTACCGAACGAAGCGGAAATGGATCGCAAAAAGCCGCCATCAAGTTAATTCCTACGGAATTCTTTTCCGACGGTAATCTCGACGAAACTGGTCAACTCGCACGATGGGCTGACAGCGCGAAGGTGTCTCATCCTCATCTCATTCAGCTCTTTGAACATGGACGCGGCAAAATCGACGACCGTAACTTCCTCTATGTCGTGATGGAATATGCGGAAGAGAATCTGGCGCAAATCCTTCCGCAGCGGCCACTCTCGCCGGACGAAGTAAAGGAGATGCTTCCACCTACAGCTGAAACTTTGGCTTTCCTGCATCAGGCTGGACTCGTTCATGGCCATCTCAAACCGGCAAATATTCTGGCCGTGGATAATCAGCTAAAACTCTCGGCCGACAGTCTGCGGAAGATCGGCGAAGTCGACAAGCAATTCCCTACCTCCTACACTGCACCGGAGCTGGCGAAGACCGGCCCATCCCCGGCGGGTGACGTATGGTCGCTGGGCGCGACCCTGGTTGCGAGCCTGACTCAGCGCGAGCCGGATATCAAAAATGCCGACGGCAGTCAGGTTGCGATACCAGAATCGGTTCCTCAACCTTTCCGCAGAATTGCAGAGCGCAGCCTGCGCATCGATCCTCAACAACGCTGCACGATCAACGAAATCCTCAGCCAGCTCAGAGTTCCAGAGCCTCGGCCTGTGAAGGCGACCGATGCGCCGTTACCGGAGAAGCGCAGCAATCGCTGGCTCATTATTATCCCGGTGGTCGTCGCAGTGCTGCTTTTGGCAATCTTTTTCGGCCGCAACTCGCACCAGCCCCCCGACTCGTCTTCGGAAAACCACGCGGTGGAATCTTCGAGCGGTCCGACACCACAACCACCTGTGTCCTCGGACAATAAAGCGCCCGCGAATGCTGGAATTACTCACGGCAGGGTACTTCAGGAAGTCTCTCCTGATGTCTCGCCGGGAGCGCGGCGAACGATTACCGGACACATAAAAGTAAGCGCTCGTGTTTCCGTGGATAATTCCGGAAACATTTCCGAGGTCACGCTGGTCTCTTCCGGACCAAGCAAGTACTTTGCAAAACAAGCGCTGGCAGCGGCGCGGCGCTGGAAATTCAGTCCAGCCCAGGTGAACGGACAGCCTTCTGCGAGCGAGTGGATTCTACGCTTTCAATTCGGCAGGACATCGACGCAAGTTTCTCCGACTGAAACAAAGCCTTGAAATAATCCTGCTTAACCATCCGCATCTGCGTTGTTCTTCTTTATTTTCCAAATCATTTGCCGGAGCATGCCGAGCAGAAATTCTGCGTCGCCCTTCCGAAGCTGCAACCGCCGTATCACCCGCCGCACTGCGGCGTGAAACGATTTCGATGTGTTGAGCTTCGGATATTCACTCGCTCGCAGTGCTACCAGCAACGTGTCGGTAATCCGCTCGATATCGGCTGAAGAAGCCGGATTTCCATTCCCGGGCTGCGCCAATGCCGTCGGATCTCTCTTCAATTCGTACAAACAAACTGCCACCGCCTGCCCCAGATTCATTGAAGCGTGCTCATCGCGAGTGGGGATGTGCATCAACCAATGGCAGTGACTCATATCCTGATTCGACAGTCCGAATTTCTCCGAGCCGAATAAGAGTGCGGCATTACCCGTCGCCAGATGGGTCCGGATATCGCCGGCTCCCTGCTCTAGCCGGACCAGCGAATGCTGCAGATCGCGATGGCCTACCGCAGTAGTTCCGACCACCAGCGAGCAGTCGGCCACCGCTTCAGCTACTGTCTTATATACCTGAGCGGCCGCCAGCGTGGCTGCCGCGCCTACTGCAGAGCGAGCATCCCGAAACGCTACATCGTAAGGGTTCACAAGACGGAGATGGGGAAATCCGAAGTTGCTCATGGCCCGGGCCGCCGCACCAATATTGAGGGGATTGCGCACGTCCACAAGGACGACGTGCAAACTCGCGAATTCGGTGGCAACAGGCAAGCTGTCGATATTCTACGGCAGGAAGGAATTACGCAATGATTTGAGCGGCGCAGCCCTCACATAAAGGGTAATTGGGAGTCTAATGTGTAGCAAGCGGTTTGCCGGGTGGCCTTTTTCCCCAGGGATGCAATTGTAAAAAGTTTGTCAAACCGCGCCGGGTACGCTTTATTTGGGCGGAAAGCACTGTAAGCTTCATTGGTCGGGAAACTGAAACTTGTGCGTGCCTGGGACATCCCAAGTGAAGGACGGTTTTCCATGGGTCAAATCGCAACACCTCTAAGCGCTGCCGGGTTGACTGATACGATTCACTCCACTCGACCCCTCGGAAGAATTCTCGTGGTCGAAGATGATCCTTCGGTGCAGAAGGCGTTGAAACGTCTGTTCGAAACCGAGGGATACACGGTCGAAGTACAGGCCAACGGCCAGTCGGCGCTGGAGAGTTTTCAGGCCGCTCCGCCCGCGGTTATTATTCTCGACCTTCGCTTGCCAAAACTTTCCGGCAGTGATCTGTGCAAGGTGGTCAAAGCTCAGGCGCCGGAGTTGCCAATTGTTGTACTCAGCGCAACCAGCGATGTTTCCGATAAAGTTTTGCTGCTTGAGTTGGGTGCGGACGACTACGTAACCAAACCCTTCAGCCCGCGGGAGCTTCTTGCCCGTGTGCGCGCCGCTTTGCGGCGTACCTCTAGAACGGCGACCGTGAGCCTGGTAAGCTTCGATGGAATTTCCGTGGACTTCAAGAAGATGGAAGTCCAGCGCGATGGTAAGGTTGTAATTTTAACCGCGCAGGAATTTAAGACCTTGCAGTTTTTCGTGCAGAACGCCGACCGCGTGATCAGCCGCGATGAACTGCTCAATGAGGTTTGGGGATACCAGAATTATCCCTCTACCCGTACGGTTGACAATCATATTCTTAAGCTACGGCAGAAACTGGAACGCGATCCGGCCAGTCCAGTACACTTCCGCACCGTGCATGGGATGGGCTACAAATTCGTGCGCTAACTTCCCTTGGATGCCATACCAGAATCCGCGTCGCAAACTCTCCCTGAACAGTCCGGAAATGCACACGTCCACCGGACCCGGCTCCGCACCCGGTTCTTGCTCTCCATGCTGCTGATTACCGCCGGCTTGACTGCGATGAGTCTGCTCTTGGTTCGGCAAAGCGTCCAGCGCCACGTGCGCGAGGGCATTGTTCAAGACCTGCGAAATTCTGTGACCACATTTCAGAATTTTCAGCGCGATCGCGAAGTTATGCTGACCCGCTCGGCGCAGCTCGTGGCCGACCTTCCGATCACGCGAGCGATCATGACCGCGCATGATCCCGCCACCATCCAGGATGCTTCGCGAGATGTTTGGCAATTGACTGGCAGCGATCTGTTGGTTTTGGCCAATCGCAATGGAGCAGTGGTCGCCCTCCATACAAAATCGCCGGGATTCACTCGCGAAGCCGCGCAGCAATACTTTCAACGTTCTTTGAATGAGGAAGATTCAAGCCACTGGTGGTTCGGCGATCACCACCTCTATCAAACATTTGTGCAGCCGGTTTATTTTGGATCCAAAACGGATGGCCCATTGCTCGGATTTCTGATTATCGGGTACGAGATCGATAATCGCCTTGCCCGCGAGGTTAGCAAAGTTTCAGCCAGTCAAGTCGCTTTCTCCTACGGCGATGAAATCGTGGCTACTACGCTCACCCCGACGCAATCCCAAAGCTCGACGTTGCACGCGTTGTCAGCAGAGGCGCCGCAGAGTCAGCCGCGCGATGTAGAGGTCGGCCATGAACTTTTTCTCGCGACTTCTCTCGAGCTTTCCAGCCAACAGGAAACGCCAGTGCGATTGACTGTGCTCGGCTCTTACGATCAAGCCGCGAAGTTCCTCGACAACTTGAACCGGTTGCTGCTGCTGCTCGGTCTCACCGCCGTGCTTCTAGGGAGCGGATTGGTATTCTTGATTTCCCACACTTTCACGCGTCCGCTGGCCAGTTTGGTCGACGGAGTGCGCGCGCTGGAGCACGGAGATTTTCATCATCCTCTCGATCCCCGCGGAAGTGACGAAGTTGCGGAGTTGACATCCGCTTTCGATCGCATGCGTTCCAGTCTGCTTAAAACTCAACAAGCTTTGCTCGAGTCGGAGCAGTTGGCCACTATCGGACGCATGGCCAGTTCCATTTCCCACGACTTGCGTCATTCTTTGGCGGCAATCGTTGCCAACTCTGAGTTCCTCTGCGACGGCCGCTTGACGGGAGCTCAGCGCGAAGAGCTCTATCAGGAAGTTCGCATCGGTGTGAATCAGATGACCGACCTCATTGATTCCCTGCTTGAGTTCGCGAGAACCAGAGAATCTCTCAATCCGAGTTACGCCAGTGTTACGGAAACTGTTCAGCGCGCGATGCAGGCTGTACGCCTCCACCCGCGGCACCAGGGAACACTGATCCAGATTGACAGCGATGCTCAAGGAATGGCGTCGTCCGACCCGGCATCGTTCGACATGGCATGGTTCGACCCGCGCAAACTGGAACGCGCTCTATACAATCTTTTACTGAATGCTTGTGAGGCTTCACCCGCCACTCGTGGCCGGGTTCAGGTCACGATCGGGCGCAGCGGGGCGTCGGTCACCATTGCGGTTGCCGACAACGGTCCTGGCATCGCAGAGCCGATTCGCGAAAAATTGTTTCACCCGTTCGTGAGTTTCGGCAAAGAGAACGGCACCGGGCTTGGCCTTACGGTCGTGCAAAAAATCGTGCAGGATCACGGGGGTGAAGTGTTGATGGAGCGCACAGCAGACGCTCATACTGTTTTTCGGATCGTCATTCCCGGCCGTTCTCCACAAGGCTCTGCGGTAGATGGTGGCAGCAACCTGGCGCGCCCTCTCGTTGAGCCACGAAGCGAAGATCGAGCAAGTGAAAAATCAATCCGGCATTCGGACACGTAGTCCCTTTGCAGTTTCCGAATCATAAAATCCGCATGTCGCGCTGGAGGTGTTGTGAACAGCTCACGGACGTTTGCGCTTCGTTTAAGCGTTCTAACAACAACTGCGTTTGTCCTATTCAGCATCGCCAGCCAGGCGCAGGACGCTGCGCGTCCCGCGTCTCCGTCGGCTGACGCATCGGTGCGAGAGTTGGGTTCTCAAGTGCGCGAATTGCGCGCCATAGTGGAAGAGATGCGAGCCGAGAACGCCCAATCGCGTGCCGAGATGCGGCAACTTCGTCAGGAATTACAAGACACGCGTAAACTCCTGACCCCAATCACAGCAGCGACAGGCCTTTCTGCGCCGACAACTGAAGCAGCGGTATCCGAACCAGGTTCTTCAACATCTTCCTCCGTCACCCAGACTTTCGCCGCGACATCAACACCTTCGGAATTGGGAAACCGCATTCAGAAACTCGAAGAATCCACACAGTTGCTGGGCTCGAAAATTGACGAGCAATATCAAACCAAAGTGGAAACCGCCGCCAAGTACCGTGCGCGGCTTTCCGGGATTGTTCTGATGAACGCGTTTCGGAATGTGGGCGCTTCTGACAATCTTGACTTGCCTGACTACGCGCAACCGCCCGCTCCCGGCACCTCTCAAGCCAGCTTTGGGGCCACTTTGCGCCAGACTGAAATTGGCCTGGAGATTTTCGGCCCCACCCTTGCAGGCGCAAAGACTTCTGCGAATGTGCAGTTCGATTTCGCGGGAGGATTTCCATCCACTCCGAATGGAGTCGAATTTGGAATCGTGCGCATGCAAACTGCCAGCTTGCGACTCGACTGGAAAAATACTTCGCTGATTGCCGGCCAGGATTCCCTTTTCTTCTCCCCGCTTTCTCCCACGTCTTTTGCATCGCTTGCGATTCCGGCCTTTGCTTATGCGGGAAATCTGTGGGGTTGGACGCCGCAGATCCGCATCGAACACCGCTTCAATATCGCCGATCAGCAGACGCTGACGCTGCAGGGCGGGATTCTCGATAACCTGGACTGGGAGCAACCCACCAATTCCTACTACCGCTCCGCGACCGCGGGCGAGAGTTCCGGTCAGCCCGCTTATGCTCTTCGCGCTTCGTGGTCCCGGCCGGTGTTTGGTCATCCCTTGAGCGTGGGAGCGGCAGGCTATTACGGCCGCCAGAACTGGTCATGGAATCGCTTCGTCGATGCCTGGGCCGGGATGACAGACTGGCAGATTCCAATCATTCGCCGCTTGACTTTGTCCGGCGAATTCTACCGAGGACGCGCAGTCGGTGGGCTGGGTGCGGGAATTGGACAAACGATTGTGTACGGCGGCAGTCCATCCTATCCGTACACGCCGATCCGTGGTCTGGATTCCGCTGGAGGATGGAGCCAGCTCAAATTCCAACTGACAACTAAGCTTGAAGTGAACGGCGTCCTGGCTGAAGACGATGCGTTTACCGGTAACGTTCGAGGCTTCGCCACTGACGCCAATAACTTTGGTCCGATTCTTGGCCGCAATCGTGGTGCGCTAGGCAACCTGGTTTACCGGCCACGCTCTGATTTGTTGCTTTCCGCGGAATTCCGACGCTTGCACACGTTCCCAATCTACGACATCAGCAGCGTGACGAACCAGGTCAATCTCGCCATGGGGATCTTGTTTTGATGCGCCGTCCGTCTTCACGCTCGATCATGGTATGTTGCGTGCTGCTCGTTTGTTTTCTTGCCACAGTTCAGGCGAGCGAACTCAAGGGAAAAGTGCAACTCACCCGAAGCGGACACAGTGTAAAGGACGCTTCGAAACTTGTTATCTGGCTCACTCCCGTGGGAACTACACCCGTAGTGCAGGCGCCGACTCAGCAGCCCTCGCAAATTCCCCAACTCGTGCAGAAAGATAAAAGTTTTCATCCTTCGCTGCTGGTGATTCCTGCCGGGGGAAAAGTTGAGTTTCCCAATCAGGATCCTTTTTTTCACAACGTGTTTTCCCTGTTCGATGGAAAACGCTTCGACCTCGGCCTCTACGAGAGCGGCACAACTCGTTTTGTTCAATTCGACAAGCCGGGGATTTCTTTCATCTTCTGCAACATTCACGCCCAGATGAGCGCAGTGGTAATCGCATTGAATACCCCGTATTACGCGATCTCTGACGCGCACGGGGACATCAGCATTAAGGATGTTGTTCCCGGACGCTATCAGATGCACCTGTTCCATCCCTCCGTCTCGCCGGATGGGTTGCACGCCGCGGAACATGAAATCACCGTCACGCCGGGCGATACTTTCCTGGGAAGCTTCAACCTCGCCGAGTCCGATCTTGAACTGGCGCACAAGAACAAGTACGGGCGCGATTATGATCGTCCTGATCCGGACAGCCCCGCATATGCGCGGCCATAGGCGGGCTTCAACAAAAGAAAAAGAGCGTGCCGGTTAGCACGCTCCTTCTCGCCTCTGCCTCTTCACTTCGCTTACAGCAACTCGTCCAACTTAAAAAAATTTGCAGCGTTACCGCTCTAACGGTGTCCCCCACCTCCGGAGTGGCCGCCACCGCTGCTGGTATGTCCACCACTCGAACTCGGTGCCCGCGATCCACCGCCGCCGTAGCCTCCGCGATAGCCTCCGTAACCTCCAGAAGATCGAGGTTGCGCAATCGGCTGCCTCATATTCAGTTGCGGACGCGAAGTTGCACCACGGCCGTAGTTGCCGGACCCATAGCTGGAACTCGATCCGCGCGCGTAGTTAGCACTCGGCGAGGTGCGGTTCCAGTAACTTCCACTCGATTCCCGATTGGAAGACTCGGCACCATTTCCGCTGCGACCGGCCGATTCGCTACCGTTGCTGCGCGCGGGCGGTGTAAACGTCTTCCACTCGCTGCGGTTCGGTTCTCCTCGGTTTGTGGAACTTTCCCCGTTCGCCGATCGATCTGTGCCCCGGCTTGCAGAATCGTTCGTCTCTCTGCTCGTTGATGGCGTGCCCATGCTTGGTTTTCCGCCCGCCGCCGCGGAGGATGACCCGCGAGATTCCGAGCTGCCGCGGGACTCCATTGCTCTATTGGTTCCATTGCTACGCCCACCAGCCGTGACCGCACTCACGTGATTCTGCTGCATCGTCTGTTGCAGATGTGCCGTCTGCTGCTGGAACGACTCCGGCCGCGATGCGCTATGGGTTCCGAAGAAATGCTGTGAGCCACTGTTGTGAATTGTGGACGGAGCCGCCGCACGTCCGCTGGCCGACAAACTGGCGCGCGACGGGACTACGGGTAAGTTCCCGGTCATCATGCGAGCGCCGCTCAACTGCGCATGAGTCGCTGCCATTGCTGTTGTTCGTCCAACGCCGAATCTTCCCGCACCCACAGTCGAGGCTCCGCTTGCGATATGCGGATCATTGATGTGGGCCACGTTTGAGAATCGAGTGCCGCCATGCAGTGGCGCGATTCCCCCAAACCGGCCGTAGCCTCCGACTCGGTTAAAGCCCACAAAACCAAACCTGCCACCATATCCTCCCCACCATGGGTAGAAACGATCGCAAGGCCCAATTGGCAGCCAGCCAAAACCGCCCCATCCTCCCCACCCTAAACCGAAACCAAATCCAAATCCGCCGCCGAATCCGAAGAAGGACACATAAGCCGGCGCCCAGAACGGACGATAAAAGCCCGGACCCCACACCGGTCCCGGCCACCAAGCCCAGGCACCGCCGTACCACATCCAGCGTCCATAGTGATAGGGCGCCCAGCCCCATGGCTCATAGCCTACCCAAGTCCAACCGTAGTAAGGTTCCCAAACCCAGTTGCCGTCGCGGTAAGGCGCCCAGTCCTCGGGCTCGTTCGGTACCCATACCTGGCCGTAATCCGGCGCGTCCTCCCAACGACCGTTGGCATCGAGATCTTCCGAGCCCACGTAATACTTGTTGGTGTGGTGCCAGGCGTCCGCGTTATGGATCATGCGATCGCGTTCGCTGTTCCAGCGGTCCCAGTCGTCGCGATCCGGAGCTGAAGTGATCTTGTAACGCGCATCGGCGCCGGAACCCCGTACTGTCACCATATCGCCCAGCTTGATGTTAGCGATGCCCTGCGGAGTCGAAATCTGCGCCTCGCCCTTGCGCACAATGATGATGGAGTCGCCATCGGGCCGCACTTCAATGCGGAACACGCCGTCCTGGTGTGCCGGATGCACGGCTACGTTCGGCGTATCGATTTCAGGCTCCGCCTCGCTCTCGCCGAACACGGAGTAATTGGCCAGGCCTTGACCGATTTGAATTTGAATATATTTGTGCGTGAAGTTGGCGATAGTGGCCTGTGAGCTCGATCCCAAGCGAAGAATGTTCGCGAAATCGAGCTGCACTTCTGCCCTGCCGCCTGGCCCGGTGGAAACCTTGTCTCCGTTCACCACCGGCTGATTCAACACCGCCGCTGACCATGTGCCGGAATCGCCGCGCTGCGTCGACACGTCGCCATGAATCATGCTGACGCGTCCCACACCCTGATCGACTTTAGCCGGGCCTTCACCGGAAGGTTCGCCGGGCTGGGCCTCGGGCTCCATTTGCGGATTTTGACCAGGGCCGAGTTGAGGTGATTGAGCAGCCGGCCGCTGCCCTGGCGGAGGTGGCTGCGGCGGAGCGGACTGCGGCTCTCCCATTTCCATGGGCGCACTAGGCTGTTCCGAGGGGCCGCTGCCTTCATCGGTCGTTTGCGCCTGCACACTAACCGAGAACGCTCCCGCTAGCGCAAGAGTTAAGACCGCCAAACGTCCTATCAACCCTTTTTTCATAACCCAGATCTTCCGCGCCATACGACATAACCTGCCGATTACAAAATCAACGCATTCCTTACAAAGCAACTGCCATGCCAAACGGCTGACATGACAGGCTCGTATAAGTCTTTTATTTTCAAGGATAAGAAATGAATTTCACAGTGCGGAAAGAGCTAAATCTCGAAGCCGGTGGCCGCTCTAAGCCAGACTGGTTGTTTTCAGCCAGCCCTCCCCTGACCGCCTGCTCGGAACAGTTCCTGAACCTGCAGTTATGCCTCTTTCTCCCCGTCATCCGCGATCCCAATCTTCGACAACCGATAACGCAAGGCATTCCGCGACAGCCCCAACAACCGTGCCGCCTGACTTTTATTTCCATTCGCGCGCCGCAGCGACTCACGAATCATTTCATCCTCCCATTGTTCCAGCGTCATCCCTTCAGGAAGAAAATTGCCGGCCCCATTCACTGCTCTCGTCGGACGCACGTCCAAATGAATGTCATCCACCTTCAGCACCGTGCTCTTGGCTAGCGCGCACGCCCGCTCAATAATGTTCTGCAATTCGCGGACATTACCCGGCCAGTGGTAGTTCACAAGAATCTGCATGGCCTCTGGTGTAATTCCCTCTACGGGCTTACCCGAGTCTCCGGCAAAGCGGGCGATAAAAAGATTGACTAAGTCAGGAATGTCTTCCTTGCGCTGGCGGAGCGGAGCGATATCGATGGGAACAACGTTCAAGCGATAGTAAAGGTCTTCGCGAAACGTTCCCTGCTCCAATGCCTCGCGCAGATCGCGATTGGTAGCGGCGATCAGGCGCACGTCCACTTTCACGGTTCGCGTTCCACCCAGGCGCTCGAATTCCCGCTCCTGCAGCACGCGCAGCAGCTTTACCTGGATTACTGGGGGTACGTCTCCAATCTCGTCCAGGAAAAGCGTTCCTTTGTCCGCGAGTTCGAACTTTCCGGGTTTGCTGGCGGCTGCGCCCGTAAAGGCGCCCTTCTCGTATCCAAACAATTCGCTCTCCAGCAAATTTTCCGGAATCGCCGTGCTGTTAATTTTGATGAAGGGCCCCGCAGATCGCCGCGACTTTTCATGGATCGCGCGGGCTATCAGATCTTTGCCTACGCCACTCTCGCCCCCCAGCAGCACTGTCGCATTCGTAGCCGCGACACGCTCCACCGTGGCCAGAACTTCCTGCATCTTCGCGCTGCGCGCCACTACATTGGGATGGGCATATCGCTTTCCCAAAGCCTCCCGCAGCGACCGGTTTTCCTCGCGGAGATTGTGGACGTCCAGCTCTTTGTGGACCACCATTCTCATCTCGCTCAGCGAGAAAGGTTTCAAAACATAATCGGCTGCTCCTGCCTTCATCGCCTCCACCGCAGTCTCGACAGAACCAAAGGCCGTCATCACCACTACGGGCAGGGCTGCATTCTGCCGCTTGATCGCCTGCAAAAATTCCAGACCATTCATCCCGGGCAGCTTGAGATCCGTCACAACCAGGCTGACGCTGTTTTCCCGCAAAAGTTTGAGGCCGGCCTCCGCATCTCCGGCGGAAAGAGTGCTGAAGCCATCGTCCCCGAGATTAAGTTCGAGCAGGCGCCGCATTTTTGCTTCATCTTCGACAATCAAAATCGTTGGCATGAATTGATTTCCAATTTTTTAAAGAGGATTTTCCGCAACATCGCCCGTCACGGGAAAAAACACTATAAACTTAGCTCCTTTAGAACCGTTCTCGCCTCTTTCGCTTTCCACTCGAATCGTGCCGTGGTGCCCGTCAATGATCCTTGAGACGATGGACAGCCCCAGTCCCACTCCCGTCTTCTTGGTGGTTACAAACGGATTAAAAATCTGTTCTCTTAGTTCGGGAGCAACTCCCGGCCCCGTATCTTCGATCCGCACTTCAACTCCACTCCGGCTGGCGCCATTGGTCAACGCCACCGTCACGCGCAATGTACCACCTGCAACGCCCATCGCATCGTAGGCGTTCTGAATCAGATTCACGAAGGCCTGTTCAGTGAGACCTTCATCCAGTGGAACCAGCGGCAAGTTCGGCTGGTACGACCTTTCTACCCTGACCAAACCGGTCTCATCTTTATGCGTGGCCGCGACCGCTTGCAGGGCCCGGTCCAACAGCGGCGCTATCTCCTGCGGCACCAATTCGGCATGCAACGGTCTGGCAAAATCAAGAAATCTTGTTACCAAGGCACTCAAACGATTGGTCTCACTCGCTATATATCCTGCCAGCTCGTTTGCCAGGGGATTGGACTCACCCAACTTCTGTTGCAGCATTTCTACCGATCCCTTGATCACCCCCAGCGGGTTGCGAATCTCGTGCGCCAGTCCAGCCGACATCTGACCCAACGCCGCGAGCCGTTCCGATCGCCGCGCCTCCTCTTGCGCTTGTTGTAATTTTCGATTCGTTTCCGCCAGAGTTTCCGCCAGTTCCTGATAGCGTTTGATCTGGCGACGGTTCTCCACCACGAATCGATTTACTACCATCGCGGCAAGAAAAAAGAAGAGGACGCGAATAGCCAGAAGCCCGTAGCTTTCGCGAGTAACCTCATATTCCTGCAGCGCGGGATAAAGATAAGAACAATAGGCAGCGGACGCCAGTGCCGTCCATAACAACGTAGCCACCGGACTGAAATATTCCGCCGCTGTAACCGCGGGAAGAAAATAGATTGGCCAATAGCTGCTGTTAATGCTCAGCTCACCGGTGTGATCGATCAATAGAGTCGCCAGAGCAATCTTGAGCAGCACTATGTAGGCTGCTCCGCGTCGCGGTGCCCTCCTCAGGACCCAACTCTCGCTTAACTGCGCCACCCCAAATGCCAGCAACACGAACTGCTTGTGAACTTCGCCCACCGGCGGTAACACTGCTAGTCCGGCGAGAAATAGCAGCCAGAGAACATCCATCCAATTCATCGCCGGACGCTGTTGTTCGTTCATATGCAAAACGCTAGAAGCAAACACGCCGGTAACGGGTCTCGCTCCCGTTTCCCGGCGCTATTTTCTTTCTCTGATTTTCCTGCGGTCTAAAAGGATCGTTCCTCATCTGAACCCTATCAGAGCGCAGATAATCAACTCACGTCAACATCACTTCTTGGGTGCAGGCGCATGACTCTCTGAGGAGGAATGCGCGTTCTGCTGAGCGTGCGAATTTGCAGTAGAGCTCCGCGGCTGCACCGTACTGAGCTTCTGTGCCTGGTCCCGCTGCTGCTGCGTGTTTCCCTGCCGAACAGGCGTTACCGGTTTGGCCATGGAATTCGACGATTGCCGCGCTGATTGCCTACCCCGGTTCTCAGGCTGGGTCTGAGCGTTGTTTTCCGGCTCTGGCGTTCCCTGCGCCTCCCACACCCGCGGCAGAGGTTTTTCCTGATTCGTTCCGCTGGTGGGTTGTCCGAATGAACGGAAGCCATCGTCCGCCTGCGGTTGCCGCGTCTGCGAAGCCACCGGCACTGGCCGGCCAGGCGCCTGCTGCCGCACCAACGATGACGACTGGTTCAAATGTTCGCCAGCCCGGGCTTGTCTCTGATCAAACGAACGCGGCAAAGGAGGCGGCGTCCTTAGCGCCACGACTGCACGGCTGCTCACGGCCGCCGGCGGCATTGCCACAGGCCTTCCAGTTCCGATCACACTGCTACGAACGGGCTCAACCGCAACCACGCGCGAGACCGGGGCCGCGGCAAGTTCTCTCGGCGGCACGGATACGATATTCCCGGCCACTGGCCGAGCATTTACAAACGTGTCTCGGGAGACTACCGTCACACCGCCGCTCACGCCGCGGTTCGCATACGTAATGTTATTCACTGTGGTTCTGTTGATAACAGTGGTGTTGTAGACATTCGTCACTCTGGCCATGTCTAGGTGAGTGTTTGTGATGTTCACCCGGTTCACATACGCACGGCTTACACGATAGCCCGGAATAAACACTTCTCCCGGAGCCAAGGGGAACCATCCAACTCCTGCTCCGAAAGAAAACGAAAATTTGGCTCCTGGCCCACCACCAACCCACCCCACCAGCGCCGGAGCATATACCGGCCGCACCATGCTCGGTCCCGGAACCCACAGCCACGCGCCTCCCGCAAGAGCCCAGCGCCCATAGTGGAAGGGGGAGAATCCCCAAGGCTCATCTGCCACCCACGTCCAGCCCCACGGACCAACCCAGGCCCAGTGCCCAAAGCGATACGGCGCCCATCCCGCCACTACGACTCGCGGCCGCCAGCTCATGCCGTAACCCGCAACATAGCTCCAGTCGCCGTAAGCGTCGAGGTCTTCGTATCCCGTCATGTCGCGTGAAACGTAATTCGCGGAATCCGACTGGTCTTCCTGGCGGTCGCGATCCAGCGCCCAGGTATCGAATCCATCTTCAGATGGAATCTGGCTTAACTCGTAGTTGGGTTGATCGGTCCCGCTAAAGGTCGCGTACTGATTCGCCACAAGCGCATAAGAAGAACCGCCACCGGTGACCTCACCGCGCCCTCGCCACACAGTCACTTCGGTTCGATTGCCATCCGCATCTACATCGATGCGGTAGTCTCCCGGCTGCGCCACAACGAACGCTACATTGGGTGTATCGATTTCATACGCATCGTGGTCGTCGACGTGACGCACCTTCACAATCAGCGAGCCCTGCACCAAACGAATCTGCGTTGCCTGGTCGCTCACCTCGAGAAGTGTAATTCCTGTCGTTGGACCGAGCCGAAGCGCGGTCGATCCAATGTGTAGTTCAGCCCGCGAATCTTCGTCCGCCCAAAGATTGTCGCCAGTCACCAACGGCCGATTCAACACAGCCGTAACCCAATCATTTTCTCCGCCGGGCTGGAACGAGACGGAGCCTTCCACGAAATTCAAGCGAGCCACGCGGTTCGGCGGATCGGGCGCATTCTCGTCTTGAGGGCTTTGCTGATTCTGCGCATCCGGCGCCACTTGCGCATCCTGCGCATTCAGTCCGACGGGCGCCTGCAGCATGAACGCCAAGCTCGCCGCTACGACCGCCCAGCTCCACCACTGCTTATGTGCTTCCATGATTCTCTCCGCGCCAGATAGGCAATTACAAAGTCGAGAAAAGCTTCTCAACAATCCTATCCACACCTCTGCAAACACAACAGAGACGCTTTAGTTTTCATGGTTACTAAAGGGTTTGGGCCAGCACGGCCCGGAAGGAACGAGAGTCAATTTTTGGAGAACTCAGCGCGCTGCAGGCTTCGGGGAAATTTCATCCAATGTCAGATTCAGTTCCAAAACATTGACTCGTGGCTCGCCTAGAAACCCAAATTGTCGGGATTCAGTATGTTGTCGCACCGCTTCGCGAACTACAGCTTCGCTCAGGCCGCGTTCTCTCGCGATGCGCGACACTTGAAATTCGGCAGCCTCCGGCGAGATATGCGGATCAAGTCCGGAACCGGATGAAGTGAGCAAATCCATAGGAATTGGCGTACTGGGATTTTCCGCCTGCAAACGATCGGCGTCTGCCTGCACTCGCGCGATGAGAGCTTGATTGGTCGGTCCAAGGTTCGAGGCGCCCGAATTGCCCGCATCGTAACCGGTTCCGGCGTTGGAGGGGCGCGAGTGGAAATATCCTGGCGATGAGAATGTCTGTCCGATCAATCGCGAACCCACTACCTTGTTATTTTTCGTTATCAGCTCGCCGTTCGCTTGCTTTGGAAACAGAAGCTGCGCCAGGCCCGTGATCAGAAGAGGGAACAACAAACCGAACAATACCGTGGTCACCAGGGTCATGAGTACAGCGGTGATCAGATTTTTCTTCATAGTCGCCTCTACGCCAGTCCGGCCCGCACTATCAGCAGATCGATAATCTTGATTCCAATAAAAGGCACGATCACTCCGCCCAACCCATACACCAGCAGATTTCTGCGCAACAACACAGCCGCTCCCTGTGGAACATATTTCACTCCACGCAACGCTAGAGGAATTAGGGCGACAATGATCAGGGCGTTAAAAATTACCGCCGATAATATTGCCGATTGTGGCGTCGCCAGATGCATTACGTTCAGGGCTTGCAGAACCGGAAATGTCCCGGCAAACATGGCGGGAATGATGGCGAAATATTTTGCTACATCGTTCGAAATCGAAAACGTGGTCAGTGCCCCACGCGTCATCAGTAGCTGTTTCCCGATTTCCACGATCTCAATCAGCTTGGTGGGATTCGAATCCAGATCCACCATATTGCCGGCTTCTTTGGCGGCCTGCGTTCCGGTATTCATGGCGACCCCCACATCGGCCTGCGCCAGTGCTGGAGCATCATTCGTGCCATCGCCGGTCATGGCCACCAGCTTCCCCTGCCCTTGTTCTTTTCGAATCAGATCGAGCTTGTCTTTCGGCGTGGCCTGGGCAAGAAAATCGTCCACTCCCGCTTCGGTTGCAATTGCGGCCGCAGTCAGCGGATTATCTCCCGTGATCATCACGGTTTTGATTCCCATGGCACGCAGCTGATCGAACCGCTGCCGCATGCCGCCCTTCACGATGTCCTTCAGATGAATCACTCCTAACGCGCGGCCGTTCTCAGCCACCACCAGGGGCGTTCCTCCCGAACGCGAAATCGCTTCCACAGCTGCGCGAACTTCCGCTGGCAGCGCGCTTCCCTGTTCTTCCAGATATTTTGCGATGGCATCCGTCGCGCCTTTCCGCACTGCGCGTCCGTCCAGATTCACGCCCGACATACGGGTCATCGCGCTGAAGGGAATAAATTCCGCATCATGCGAACTCATCTCGCGCCCGCGCAATCCGTACTTCTCTTTCGCCAGTACTACAATCGACCGGCCCTCGGGAGTTTCATCGGCCAGCGACGAAAGCTGCGCCGAATCCGCCAGCATAGCTTCACTTACGCCAGGAGCCGTTACAAATTCCGTAGCCTCGCGGTTGCCCAGCGTGATAGTCCCAGTCTTATCGAGCAGTAACGTGTTCACATCACCAGCAGCTTCGACTGCGCGTCCGGACATCGCCAGGACATTGTGCTGCACCAGGCGGTCCATGCCGGCGATGCCAATCGCCGACAGCAATCCGCCAATCGTAGTCGGGATCAAACACACCAATAATGAGACGAGCACGAAGACTGTCTGCGGCGCACCCGCATAAATAGCAAAAGGCTGAAGTGTGACTACCGCCAACAAAAATACGATGGTCAATCCGGCGAGCAGAATATTTAACGCAATTTCATTCGGAGTCTTCTGCCGCTCTGCGCCCTCTACCAGCGCGATCATGCGATCGAGAAAAGTTTCTCCAGGATTAGAAGTGATCTTCACTTTCACCCAATCTGAGAGCACGCGCGTTCCGCCCGTGACCGCAGAACGGTCGCCACCTGCTTCGCGAATTACCGGCGCAGACTCACCCGTAATCGCTGACTCATCCACCGAGGCTACACCCTCTACAATCTCGCCATCGCCCGGGACAAATTCGCCGGCCTCCACCAGCACCATATCTCCCGAGCGCAACTTGGATCCGGGGACGGTTTCGGTTTTTCCATCGGCCAGCAGACGATTCGCCATCGTCTCCGCCTTGGCGCGCCGCAGAGCATCTGCCTGAGCTTTACCGCGTCCCTCCGCCATCGCTTCGGCAAAGTTGGCAAACAATACCGTGAACCAGAGCCACAGCGTGATCTGCAGGTTGAATCCGAAGCCGGGCTGTCCGTGCATTCGTTCCAGAATCAGCAACACGGTAGTGACTAAGCTGCCCACTTCCACGACGAACATGACGGGATTACGCATCATGGTTACGGGATGCAATTTGACGATCGAATCCCAGGCCGCGCGGCGCACGATCTTCACGTCCCACAAGCTGCGTTTTGATTTCTTGCTCACCATATTTGCCTAAAAGGTTTTCCCCGCCTGCATCAACAAGTGTTCGAGAATCGGTCCCAGACTGAGCGCCGGGAAAAATGTCAGCGCACCTACGATCACCACCACACCGATCAGCAGCACCGTAAATAATGGTCCTGTCACCGGAAAAGTACCGAGGGTCGCCGGCGTCTGTTTTTTGTGTACAAGATTGCCCGCGATCGCGAGCACCGGCAGAACCATCATGAATCGGCCCAGCAACATCGCCATGCCGAGCGACGTGTTGTACCACAGGGTGTTTCCGCTCAGGCCACCGAAGGCCGAGCCGTTATTCGCCACTGCAGAGGTGAAGGCATAAAGTATTTCGCTGAATCCATGGGGCCCCGGATTCAAGATGGCCGAAGTGCCGAAGTTGTACAAAACTGAAATCGCTGCGAATACCAGGATCACCAGAGGAAAAATCAGAATCACCAGCATCGCCATCTTCACGTCGTAGGCTTCAATCTTCTTCCCCAGATATTCGGGGGTGCGTCCCACCATCAATCCGGCGATGAACACGGAAAGAATGACGAAAACCAGCATTCCATACATTCCCGCGCCAACTCCGCCGAAGATCACTTCGCTCAACATGAGGTTGATCAACGGAACCATTCCGCCCAGCGGTGTAAACGAGTCATGCATTGAGTTCACTGCGCCGCAACTTGTATCGGTGGTCACAGTGGCGAACAGTGCTGAATTGACTACGCCGAAGCGCACTTCTTTCCCTTCGAGATTGCCGGCGGAATGCGCGGTCGAGGATGAATTGTGCGAGCCGTGCTGTGCCGCAGCCGTTACTAACGGATTTCCCCGTGCCTCAGCCCAATAGGCCGTCGTCACTCCGGCCAGGAACAGCAACGCCATCGCCGCCCACACCGCCCATCCATGGCGCGGCGAGCCAGTCATTTTTCCCAGCGTGTAAGTAAGGGCGGACGGAATCGCAAAGATGCAGAACATCTCGAGAAAGTTTGTGAAGGGCGTTGGATTCTCGAACGGATGCGCGCTGTTGGCATTGAAGAATCCGCCACCATTCGTGCCGAGTTCTTTGATGATCTCCTGCGAAGCGGTTGGACCTTGCGCGATCACCTGCTGCGTTATCGTCTGCATCACCGGTTTGCCGTCGGGCCCGTTTACTGGCTTGCCATCCGAACCTAGTTGCGGCGTCTGGTAGGGATCGACCAGTTGCGCCGTGTCATAAGGCTTCAGATTCTGCACTACTCCCTGCGATACCAGCAGCAACGCTCCAACCAGGCAGAGCGGCGCAAGAACCCACAATGTTCCGCGCACCAGGTCTACCCAGAAATTTCCGATGGTTTTTTGCTCGCGTCGCGCGATGCCGCGAATAAAAGCGATCGCCAGCGCCATACCTGCGGCCGCCGAAATCCAGTTGTGATATGCCAGACCAACCATTTGCGTGAGATAGCTCATGGTGGTCTCGGGCGTGTAATTCTGCCAGTTGGTGTTCGTCGTGAAAGAAGCCGCGGTGTTGAAAGCCAGCGCCGGAGCGACTCCCGCCAGCTTTTGCGGATTTCCCGGCAGCCATAACTGCACGCGCTCCAACACATAAAGCAGAATCATCGAGACGCCGCTGAACAGAATCAGCGACAGCGCATACTCCTTCCAGTCCATCTCGTGGCTTTCATCCACTCCGCTAAGCCGGTAGAGCACTCGCTCCACAGGCCGCACGATCGGATCGAGCCAGGTGCGCTCGCGGTTGAAAACCTGCGCAATAAATCCGCCCAGCGGCTTAGTGACTAGCAAGACCACCAGCAGGAAGAAGCCTATCTGTAGCCAGCCATTTGCCGTCATCAAAATTTCTCCGGCCGCAACATGGCATACACCAGATAAACCAGTAATCCGGCACAGATGATCAGCATGATGATCGGTCCCATAGACTCCTTAGCGAATCCGCTCGCAGAAACGTACGTAAGCCAGCGAGATCACGAAAAACAAGATAGTCGTAGCAATAAAGATCGCGTCTTGCATTTGCTAACTCCCCTAAAACTTCACCATGATGTCTATATCGACTAACTGCTCGTCACGGCGCAGGTCGGGGAACCATACGCTGCTCCCCTGTCCGGCACAAGCGGTTTGCGCTGCGCTAACGGTAAACGCCCCCGACGTATTTCCATTGTTGCAGGCAAAAAATTGAGGAGAACCGTTGTTGGTGTAAGGCACTCCACCCGAACCCGGTGGGGTCACGCCTCCATGGCCAGACCAATACGGTACGCTGGCGTGGCGATAATCGTATTCCCATCGGAACGTGAGCCATTGCCTCGGCATGTAGTCGAACGTGACAGAACTGTCCCAGGCCTTGAATGGATCCGACGGATTTCCGGTAAAGTAAGGCGCGTTGATCGCTGCGGAGGAAGCAGTCTCTCCGTTGATGGGCGGCAGCAACACCAGATATCGACCCGGGTTGTTAATCTGGCCGCCACCAAGTGTCAATCCATAGGTATCTTTCTTGAACCAGGTACGGTCATAAATCATGTAACCGATAAAGCTCTGCTTTGGATTGATTCCTGCCTTAAAATAATCGCCGCCCACCGAGTTCTTGTCCTTGGTGTCATGAAGACAACTCACGCCCTGGAGATAGGTGCCCGTCGATGTAGTCGTACTGGGACCGAATTCGCACCCCAAATCGCCGGTGAAGGAAAAGGCCATCTTGTCGAGTGTTTTTCCGGGCTTGTCGTAATACTTGATCTCAAGACTATTGTCGGTGTGAATGCGCCCCCGGTTAGGAATGTATAGATCGTCGTGACCTAATCCGTAATTGTTCGAGATAATATTCATCCAGGGTTTCGGAGTCCACTTGATCTGTCCCCCCAGGCCCTTTCTCGAATTGGCGGATCCATACGATTGCCATCCATTGATGAACCAGGGCTCGATCTTCAAGTGAGGGTTAGGAAAAATCTGTACGCGTAGGCCTTGAAAAAACCAGGGGGTATTGGAAGAAACGTAGGACGGCTGGTAAGCCCAGTTGTCGAAGTTGTAGTAGCTGAACAGACCAATGTAAGACATGAAGATTCCCGCGTCGATATTGATCCCGTCCAGTGCATTAATGTGATATCCGCCGTAAGCTTCCGACAAGTATCGGTCTGCATCGGCGATGTTCCACTGTCCCTTGGCATAGCTTGGATCATTGCGGACGGTCGCTGTGGAGTACAGGCCGAATTGCGTCATGAACCGGGCACGAACATTGTCGTAATGGAAATCGCCGCCGATGCCCAGTTGTTCCAGTTGGATTTCGTTCGAGCGAAACAACTCGCTCGACCCACCCATCGAGTCATCAACCGGCTTGTTGAAATCGTAGGAATACGTAACGTCGGCCCGGATTTCTGGAGTAAAGAATTTTGAATCGAAAGCTGTGTCTTTGTTGCGAGGGTTGCCATTCAGCCAGGTCCAATCCCAATCCGAAAAGGGAGCGATCTTCAACGTCTTGGTTGGCTCGGAACCAGGAGCGCCGGCTACCACTTGGGCTGGCAGCTCAGTCGGAGTGACAGGTGGCACGATTGACTTGGCCGGCGGCTTCGCAACCGCGCCCTCACTAGACGCACTCGCATTCGCGGATGCGGCCGACGCCGCAGCGACACGCTCACCGCCAGTTTCAGCGCTCTTGTTGTGCTCAACCTCGAGTCGCAAACGCTCCACTTCTTCCCGAAGCGCTTTCAACTCATCTCTCATTTCCTGTTGTTCTGTTCGCTCATCCGAACTAGAGCCCGCGTTCCCAACGGACGAAGCTATATTTTGGGTGGACTGGGCGCCGGCTGAACCTGCCGGAAACATTGCAAACATCGAGAGCAGTAAGACCCGAATCGCATACGCCCTTTTCATGATTTTTGTTCTCCAATAATTCCACGTAATCATCGCTGCGGCTCTCTTGCCCCTTCCCACAAATACCTATCATCGAACGCCACGCTCACAAGTTGCAGGCCCTCGTTTCTGTGGGTCGGTTCTTGCGCGACCAGCGCAACCGAGTAACGGAACGTGGGAGCTTCTTCGCCCAACAATGCAATCAAAACCCAGAGCATGAATACCGTTCCGCCGAAATCGATGGCGGCGATTACTGATGCTGTTCCCATAGGCTGGCCTCCAGCGAACGGACCCAAGAGTCACGCGCAAACATTCGATTGGACCAGTTCAGGTGTAAAGGTGGTTTAAAGAATTTCTAAGGAATTCGTAAAGACGAAAACTCCAGCGCCGTTTCGAGCCTGCTCTCTATTCGGCAGGATGAAGACGAGATGCGCTCAGCAGCCCCACTCCGCCTCGCCGGGCCGCGCAAAATACTCACGCTTTTCACTATCCCTTGTCATCGATTGCAGTTCGAGCAATGCCAGACGTGCGGCTGAGACCAAGCGACTTTTTTCCTGTTGCGGAACTTCCCTCCACGAGCCATGCCCTTCGCTGCCTTTCCCTGATATTTCCGGCACGAGTGCCTGATGATAGTGGTGGAAAAGCTCCGCCAACCGTTCTGGTGCAACTTCGTTAATCCACATAATCGTGATCCTCCCTGTGTGGCGTTTTGTTTAGGACTGTTTTCCAAGGCCACGACTATTGGATACGACAACGCACAAGGTTCGAATAAAAGGTACATAAAATGTTCATAAAGGAGTCGACGAAGGAACGCTGGCGGGGAATCAGTAAAGAAGGGGCGTCTACGAACCTGGTTCGAAGCGGTATCCCACCCATGGTTCGGTCAGCAGATATTTTGGAGACGATGGGTCGCTCTCGATCTTCTTGCGCAACTGTCCTACGAACACGCGCAGGTACTCGGGTTGTTCCGTACTATTCGGCCCCCAGATGGCCGCCAGCAGTGTCCGGTGCGTCACCACCTTGCCGGGACGTCGCGCCAGATAAATCAGTAAATCGAACTCTTTTGGTGTGAGATGAACTTCATCTCCTCGAACCTTTACTGAGCGTGCATCCAGATCGATTGAAAAATCTCCGACAAGAATCGCGCTGGATTGCTCCTCAGCCAACGGACTCCGACGCAACTGCGCGCGAATTCGCGCCAGCAATTCGTTCATGCTGAAGGGCTTGGTGACGTAATCATCGGCGCCAGCATCCAACGCTTCCACTTTCGAGCGATCTTGTCCGCGTACCGAAAGTACGATGATCGGTACCTGCGACACTTGGCGCAATTGCCGGCACAGGCCCACCCCATCGAGATTCGGCATAGCCAGGTCGGTCACCACTACGTGGGGCGTCCAGTTCTTCATCAATTCCAACGCCATCTCGCCATCATTAGCGATGCGAACGTCGTATCCTTGCGCCGAAAGCGTGGTGCGCAGAACGCGCGTAATTTGCGGCTCGTCATCTACCACCAGGATGCGGCGGTGCTCGTGATTCATCTTTCTCTCGTCAATCTCGCTCACCGCATTTCCTGAGTCACGATATGCACATCCACTGCGGGCGTATCCCGCAGAAACTTATGAATTGCGGAAAGATAGAAATATCTCTTCCATCCCTTCGTAGCCGAACGTCCGAAAACGACTTGCGTAATGTGATTCTCGCGCACGAATTCCGCAACTTTTTCCGCGACCACTTTGCCTTCAGCTTTCACCACTTTCGCGCCTACACTCTCGGCGAAGCGAACGTTATCCGCCAGAGTTCGCTGGTTCTCGTCGCTCTCGTCCGTTCCAGTGTCCACGTAAAACACGAACAGATCTCCATCCAGGGCCTGCGCCATGCGCGCGCCGCGGGCAATCAGATACTGCGCCGCCGGATTCGAGCTGATACAAACCGCGATCCGCTCCCGCACCTGCAGCAATTGACCATCTTCATTCTTCAATTCTGAGAGCGTGCGGTCGACCGCCTGCGTCACCTGGCGCAATGCCAGTTCTCGCAATGCAACCAGATTCTGGTTCCGGAAAAAATTGGCCAGCGCGCGTTCCACGCGTTCCAGCGGATAGATATCTCCACGCCGCATTCGGGTCTGCAGCGCTTGTGGGGTCAAGTCCGCCATCACAATTTCACCCGCCCGCCGTATGACCCAATCCGGCACCGTCTCCCGCACCTGCACACCAGTCAAAGCTCGGATCGTCGGCGCCAGGCTCTCGATGTGCTGCACGTTCAGCGTGGAGAGAACGTCGATTCCCGCATCGAGTATCTCGAAAACATCTTCATAGCGTTTGGCGTGCTTACTGCCTTCAATGTTCGTGTGCGCCAGTTCGTCCACCAAAACTACGTGCGGCTTGCGTGCGAGGATTGCGTCGACATCCATCTCCTCGAAGATGGTCGATTTATATTCCAGCTTCCTGCGCGGAACCGTCTCCAGCCGGGAGGTGAGTTCCACAATTGGTTTCCGGCCGTGCGTTTCCACCACCCCAATTACAACTTCTTCACCGCGGCTGGAGCGCCGCACGCCTTCGCTCAGCATGGCGTAAGTTTTTCCCACGCCGGGCGCGTAGCCGAGGAAAAGCTTGAACACGGCCGGCCGCTGCTCCCCGTCACATTCCTTCAGCCATTCTTCAGGACTCTTGGGCATCGCCGTTATTCTCCACGCCGGAGGTGAAATTGTCGAATGCGAAGAACCCTCCGCCAGGCAGCCACAGAGAGGCCCAGAGGAAAAAGATTAAAGATTTCTCTGTGCCTCTGTGTCTCTGCGGTGAAAAAGCTGTCTTCAGTTACAATCGTCCCGGTGAAACCACGTTGGCCACAACACTTGATCCGCTACTCCGCCTGCCTTGTGGCTGCCGAATCCGTTGCCCAGGTCTACCGGCGTATCGTCCACGTAAATCCCACAACAGTGGCGCTCACTTTTCTTCTCATGGTGCTGTGGGTGGCCGCATACTGGGGATTTCGCTTCTCTGTTTTTCTCGCAGTGCTGAGCACACTCGCCTTTAATTATTATTTTCTTCCTCCCATTGGAACCTTTACCGTCGCCGATCCACAGAACTGGGTTGCTCTCTTCGCTTTTCTTGCTACAGCGGCAATCGCCAGCCAACTCGCCGATCGGGCGCGCCGCCAAACTGCCGACGCCATTCAGCGCCGCCGCGACGTGGAGCGCCTTTATGCCTTCAGCCAGCGGTTGCTCGCCACGGATAACGTCGCCGAATTGTTGAACGCGATTCCCGCCTATGTTTGCGACGGATTTGGCGCAAAGGCGGCCGCAATCTATCTGCTCGCTTCGCAGCAGGTTTACCGAACTGACCCCAAAGCTCTCTGGTTTCCGCTGCACGATCTTCAAATGGTGAGTTCCCGCGGCGAGCCGGTAATCGATTCGCAACGCGGAATCTCACTCACTCCTCTGCATCTGGGGACACGCACCACCGGCGCGGTTGGCATCGCCGGACCTTCACTTTCGCGCGCTACTCTCGAAGCCCTGGGCAGCATGATTGGTATCGCCATCGAACGCGCCGGGGCGATGGAAAAACTTTCACAGACCGAAGCGGCGCATCAGAGTGAAAACTTGCGTGCCGTGCTACTCGATTCCGTCACCCATGAACTGCGCACTCCCCTTACCGGCATCAAGGCTGCAGTCACGGGATTGCTCTCTGATTACAATCTCGACGAAGCACAGCGGAAGGAATTGCTGACTGTCATCAATGAGGAAACCGACCGCCTCGACCGCCTGGTTGGTGAAGCCACAGAAATGGCGCAACTCGACGCCCACAAGGTCGAACTGCACATCGCTGCCGTAGATATTGCGACGGTGATCGAGTCGGCGGTCGAAGAATCCCGAACAGTTCTTGGCCAGCATCCTCTGGACGTGCGCATCCCAGCTTCGCTGCCCAAGGTGCGCGTGGATTCCGACCGGATCGCGGAAGTCCTCAAGCAGCTACTGGAAAACGCCGCCAAGTATTCTCCTTCCACATCACCCATCACCATTACGGCCGAGCGCAAAGGAGATCGCATCGTCACCAGCGTTACCGATCACGGACACGGCATCGACGATTTTGAGCAGTCGCTGGTATTTGACAAGTTTTACCGCGGGCGCGACCAGCGCTATTCCGTGCAAGGCACGGGCATGGGATTAGCCATCGCGAAAGCCATTGTGGAAGCACACAATGGCTCGGTCAGCGTGACCAGTCAACTGGGCCGCGGCTCGGTCTTCTCCTTCGAACTCCCGATTGCGTAAATTACGCAACTCAGTTTTTCAGTTTCGGCCTCTCGCAGGTGTCTACGATCTTGGTCGGATCGATGGCGTCTTTATCTACTTGCTCTTCCAGAATTTTTCCATCTTTGCCAATCAAAAAATTCACTCGGCGTGCAGCCTTGTACTTGCTCACGTAGATGCCATATTCGCGCGTCACGTCCCCACCCCAATCACTCAGCAGAGGAAAAGTAACTCCAATTTGGTCGGCGAAGGCTTTATCGGCGAAGGCACTGTCCATGCTCACACCCAGGACCTGGGTGTCGGTAGCTTCCAGCCTTTTTTGATCCTGCTGGAGAGCTTTCATTTGCGCGGTTCAACCACCGGTGAATGCAAAAATAAAGAATGCCAATACCACGTTCTTCTTCCCGCGGTACTGGCTCAAGGAAACCGATTTGAGGTCGTTTCCGTCGAAATAATTCAGCTTAAAATCCGGCGCCATCTCCCCCACCTTTGGCATCGACGGAGACCCCGTTTCCGGTTGTTTGGCCTGCCCAACCGCCGTAGTTGTCGTGCCGAAAGCCAGGATGCTTGCAAGCAGTGACATCAGCCATAAGCTCTTTCGTTTTTTTTGCATCAACGTTCCTCCTAGCCAAATGGTAACCCAATACCGCAAAGACGTTGTAAATTGATGCTTGAACCCTAAATTAGGATACTCACCAGTACTGGCCTCGTAGCTTTCGCATTGCCGAATCGAACCCTAAACCAGTAAATTCACTTTCAGAGCAGTGCACGCCGCTATGAATCTCGCCACGCTGAACGATGTTTTTTTTACCGCCGTCGAACGTAGTCTCGACCGCGCCATGCTCCACCGTGGAGAGGGGAAGTGGCTTCCAATCTCGTCTTCGGATCTGCGCCGCAATGTTACAGGAACCGTCAGTGGACTGCAGGAGTGGGGGATTCACCGAGGCGACCGCATTGCGATCCTGAGCGAGAATCGCCCGGAGTGGTCCATCGCCGACTTCGCCATTCTCCTGCTCGGCGCCGTCACCGTTCCCGTGTACGCCACACTGACACCCGAACAAACTGCTTTCACTCTTCGTGACTCGGGCGCGACCGTGGTGTTCGTTTCAACCGAACACCAGCTGCGCAAAGTCCAGACAATTCTCTCCCAAACTAAAATCGAGAAAATCGTAGTCATGGATCGTCTTCAGATCCCTAGCGATCTGGCCGTCAAGTGTGAGGTCATGGATCGATTCATGACCCAAGGGCCGGTCACCCTCGATCCGAAAACCGAAGCCGCAGCTCGATCGATCCAACCCGACGATCTCGCCACCATCATCTACACCTCGGGCACAACGGGAATCTCTAAAGGCGCAATGCTAACCCATGGCAACATGGCGTCCAACATCAACTACTCGTTGCTCGGCTTCGACGTTGATCCGGGACTGACCAGCATTTCCTTTCTTCCGCTGTCCCATGTCACCGCTCGCCATGTGGATCTCGCGTTTCTCTATCACGGTGTGACTCTTGCGTATTGCCCCTTCATCGAGAATCTTCCCGAAACTCTATTGGAAGTCCGCCCCACGCTTTGCGTTTCCGTTCCCCGCGTCTACGAAAAAATTTATGCCAAGACGGAGATGACCGCCCGTGGCTTTCCCAAGCGTGCGATCTACAATTGGTCCCTTTCTGTGGGTCGTGCGCACAAGTCCGAGATCCTCGCCGGGGAAACTCCAACCTCTGCCACTTGGAAACTTGCCAATAAATTGGTGTTCTCGAAAATCCGCGCCGGCATGGGAGGGAATGTGGAAACTTTCATCTCCGGCGGCGCACCCCTGGGCCGCGAACTCGCCGAATGGTACGCCAGCGTGGGCATCCGCATTCACGAAGGCTATGGACTTACCGAAACTTCTCCGGTGATCGCGGTCAACACTCCCATCAACCACCGTATCGGCACAGTTGGCAAGATACTGCCCAACCTAGAGGTGCGCATCGCCGAGGATGGCGAAATTCTGGTGCGTGGTCCCTCTGTTTTCAAAGGATATTGGAATCGTCCCGAAGAGACGCAGAATGCGTTTCAGGACGGCTGGTTCAAAACCGGCGACATCGGCCACATCGATGCCGATGGATATCTCTCTGTCACCGATCGCAAGAAAGAGCTCATCAAGACCTCCGGCGGAAAATTCATCGCACCGCAACCCATCGAGAATTCGCTGAAGCTTAATCCCTTGGTCGGAACCGCGGCGATCGTTGGCGACAAACGCAAATTCGCTTTTGTCATTATTTCGCCCAATTTCGCGGTTCTCGAAACCTGGGCCCGCGAAAACAATATCGCTTTCTCCTCGCGGGCTGCACTTATCGCCAATCCGAAGGTTCAGTCGCTTTACGAGGGAATTGCGGAAGAAGTAAATGAGAATCTCGCACGCTTCGAAAAGCTGAAACGCGTTATGCTCGTGCCCGAAGAATTCACGGCCGAAAACGGCGCACTCACTCCTACAATGAAATTGCGGCGGCGGGTGATTGAGGAACGCTATCGCCGGCAGATCGATGACCTCTACTCCCAGGCGGAAACCGTCACCACTCCGTAGGTCACCTCGGTAATAGATCACCTCAGATATGTGACACAGCCGACCCTGCGGCAGGCCCAGGGCAGGCTTCCGGCCATCCATCGAGCTCAGCTCGACATTTATCCAACTCGGACTACAATAAACAATCATGACTGATTCCTTTCATATTGCCGACCGTTCTTTCCACTCCCGGCTGATTGTTGGCACGGGAAAATATAAATCCTTTCAGGAGACTGCACGCGCCCTCGAAGCCAGCGGAGCCGATATGGTGACCGTGGCCGTCCGCCGCGTTAATCTCGACCGCAGCAAGGAATCGCTGCTCGACTACATTGATCCTAAGAAATATTTCCTGTTGCCGAACACCGCTGGCTGCTACACCGCCGACGAAGCCATTCGCGCAGCTCGCCTGGGCCGTGAAGTGGGACTCTCCGACTGGGTGAAGCTCGAAGTGATTGGCGATCAAGCGACCCTCTACCCCGATGTGCAAGCCACGCTCGAAGCCACGCGCGTTCTGGTCAGCGAAGGCTTCACCGTTCTGCCTTACACCTCTGACGATATTGTGTTCGCTAAGCGATTGATCGACGCTGGGGCCGCGGCCGTGATGCCGCTCGGCGCTCCCATCGGCAGCGGCATGGGGATTCAAAACCAGGCTCACATCCGCATCCTGCGCGAGATGATCACCGCGGTTCCGCTGATCGTTGACGCGGGAGTAGGCACGGCATCCGATGCCGCCATCGCTATGGAACTCGGCGCCGACGCCGTTCTGATGAATACTGGCATCGCCAACGCGCAAGATCCCGTACTGATGGCCGAAGCTATGCGTCACGGGGTATTGGCTGGACGCGAAGCTTATCTGGCGGGCCGCATGCCGAAGAAGCTCTATGCTACTGCCAGTTCTCCGCTCGAAGGCGTAGTGCGCTCGTAGCGCGCTGGCGTACTCGGCCTCCGGTCACCGGCCGCAACCGAAAATATCTGCAAACAGAAAAGGGCGGCCGCAGCCGCCCTTTTTAATCCAATTTCACTCAGAGCATCTTCGCGCTATCTACGTGAATGTTGTCGCCCTTCACTTCTCCGCTCACGGCAACATGATGCCCCACATGCGCCTGAAGCGCATCCGGATTGTCCACGATCAAAACTTTCTGATCTTTGTCGGTGACGATCACCATCTTCGCGCCCTTGGCCAGGCATTTCTTGGTGCAAGCCTCAGCCTTATCGTTGGCGCCCTTGGCACCGCACTGGTCGTCGCTTACCCACCCGTTGACGGTGGTGCTCTTCCCCATGCTGTCGAACGCCATCGCCGTCAGGGCGAACACGAAAAATATCGCAAGACACAGCACGAACACTTTCTTCATGGCCGGTTTTCTCCTTATTTTGATCGCGGACCCAATCCGCTAGGTGTGGCAAGAACTCTTATCGCCGTCCGGCAACCACTTACCAACTCTGCCGGTCATCGATTGCTGCACTATACCACGCTAGCACCCACAAATTGTCAGGAGCACAGGCGCTTATCTGCGCCGCTCGATTAAGAACCGGACACGTTCCGTCCGCTCCGTCTAGCACCTTGAAGGGCTTGAACCACCTCTAGCATGACAGGGTTAACCACTTCGGAAAAACGAACTGCGTGTCTGGGTGAGCCCGCCAAACTACTGCCCGACTTGCTGAATACACTCCTCCAGCACATCCATGGCGACGTCCGCCTCTTCTTTCGTAACTACAAGCGGGGGACATATCCGGACCGTGCTCGGACCACAACCCAGGAAGAGCACGCCGTGTTCGAATGCCTTCTCGACAATCAAGTCACGCTCCGCGGCACCATACTCTTTCGTTGTCTTGTCCTTCACGATGTCGACGCCGATCATCAGCCCGCGGCCACGCACATCACCCACTAACTTCAGCTTCGAAGGCCAGCCAGACATGCGTTTCATCATGTGTGCACCGACATCAGCGGAATGCTCCAGCAGCTTCTCTTTTTCAATCACGTCGAGTGTGGCCAGAGCGGCGGCCACGCATACGGGATTTCCGCCAAACGTTGACGCATGGGAACCCGGCACCCAGTCCATAATCTCAGAGCGCGTCAGCGTGATGCCCAGCGGCATGCCGGACGCAATGCCCTTCGCAATACAGATCATGTCCGGCTCAACACCGGTGTGCTCGACCGCCCACCACTTCCCCGTGCGGCCCACCCCACTCTGCACTTCATCCAGCACCAGGAGGATTCCGTGACGATCGCAAATCCTCCGCAGCTCCTGCATGAAGATAGTTGGAGCGACCACGTAACCGCCCTCGCCCTGCACTGGTTCGACAAAGATCGCTGCCACTTCCTCGGGAGGCAGTATTGTCTTGAACAGCTTTTCTTCGATAAAGCGTGCGCAGCTCAGCGCGAACGCGTCGGGATCCTGCGTGGCATCCTTACGACCGCGATAGAGATCGGGATATTGCACATGAGTCACGCCCGGCACAAGTGGCGCAAACCGGCGGCGTTGTTGCGGTTTCGACGCGGTCAGCGACAACGCTCCCATGGTGCGCCCGTGAAACGCCCCGAAGAAAGCGATAATGTTCTGCCGCTTGGTGTGATAGCGCGCCAACTTAAGCGCGCATTCAATCGCTTCCGCGCCCGAGTTACCGTAATAGATTTTGTGCGGGCCGGGCATCGGCGCAATCTTCGACAAACGCTCGGCGAGCTCGACCATGTTCTCGTAATAGAAATCGGTGCCCGACATGTGGATCAGCTCACCCGCCTGCTTCTGCATCGCGGCAACCACATGCGGATGGCAGTGGCCGGTCGAAGTCACAGCGATGCCCGCCGAAAAATCATAAAACTCATTGCCATCGACATCCGTAATCACGATGCCGCGGCCGCTCTTGGCCACCAGCGGATACGAACGCGTGTAGGAGGGTGAAATATATTTCTCGTCATTGGCGAGCACACGTTTTGCATTCGGCCCGGGCAGCGCTGTCTTGATCTTTGGTCCAGTAGCTGCGTTGGTTGCGGTCATAATGTTGGTAGTCATGGAATCCTCCGTCAGCAGTTGTCAGTAGTCAGCTGCTCGTTATGGGCGAATGCAACCTCAGAATGCGCGGACCCAGGTTCAGGTATGCGCAAGCTGGGGCGAGTCAGGCAGGAAGATTACTAATCACTACCGAAGAGACTGGGGCGAAGACGGGAAGGCAAATTCGCACGATAGCGCCGCGGACACACCAGGCAGTGCAGCCAGCACTCGGGCAAATGCGAATTGGGATTGTTGCGCAGCATCGCTAACAGTCAACATCACTACGTCATTATAGCTGGAAGCGCTCCGCGGCGTAACCCCCAATTATTGATGATTACGGGCCTTTTGCTTCCTTACAAGTTACGAATCCCACTGGGCCGGCAATCGTCTGATATCTTTTAGCTTCCCAATATTTTACTTACATGCCCAAAGTACACAGCCCAAGCCGGTTTGCGGTGATTCTTGCCTTCGGGCTGGTGTATCTGCTGTGGGGCTCGACGTATCTGGCGATCGATATTGCGGTGCAAAAGATTCCCCCGGCAGTAATGTGCGCCGTGCGTTTCTCGATCGCCGGAGTCGTGATGCTCGCGGTATGCGCACTAACGGGACGGAGAATCCTGTATTCCCGTCGGCAAATCGCTCTAGCGGCGGTGGTCGGAATATTACTGCTGATGGGCGGGAATTTAACGCTCGCGTGGGCAGAGCTATCCGTCCCATCGGGGTTAGCGGCGCTGATTATCGCTATCACGCCGCTGTGGTTTCTGGTGCTGGATTCGTTGCTGCTGGGCCACCATCGCATTTCGTGGAGAGGCGAAGCAGGGCTCGCCCTGGGGATTGCAGGACTATTCATTTTGTTCTGGCCGGAATTGCATTCCACCTCGTCTCTGGGACGCCGCGAGCTACTCTCCTGCGTGGCGCTTCTCGGCGGGTCTTTTTCCTGGGCGTTGGGGTCGGTGCTGTCAAAGCGCTGGCAGTCGGGCATGGACGGATTCAGCGCCACAGGTTGGCAGATGACAGCGGCAGGCGCCGGGAGCTTATTGCTGGCTTCGGTGGTCGGAGATTTTTCCCACGTGGCGTGGACGATTCGTGGCGTAGGAGCCGTGACATATCTAGTCGTGTGCGGTTCCTGGATCGGCTACACCGCCTACATCTACTTGCTCGAGCATGTCCCTACGTCGAAGGTTTCCACGTATGCGTACGTAAATCCGGTTATCGCAGTTTTCCTGGGGTGGCTGTTCCTGCATGAACGAGTGGACCGCTTTATCGTGATGGGGAGCATGATTGTGGTTTTGTCGGTCATTCTGGTTACCAGCGCAAAAGTGAAGGAGAAAACTATCACTCCAGATTCACCGGCCGTGGAAGCCATCGGGTAGTATCCGTCTTCAACCAATAGGCTACGAACGCGAAGCATGCTGCGGAAGCGAGGGCGCTATTTCGCGGCTTCTTCGTCTCCTTCTTCGCTGCTCGACAAATCGACCGAGTGCCCTCGAATCACGTAAGTCCGTTTTGTCGCTGGATTTGTTTCGAAGGTTACACGGGCAGGAGATCGCTGCCAGTCGGGCAGCCTGCACGGCGGATCCGGAATCTGCCATTGCTGATTTTCTGTCGCGAATTTCGTCTCTTCGATCAGCCACTTCACCATTGGCTTTCGTCGATTGATCTGCGCGACCATGGCATAAATCTGCTTGTTGTCATCGGAAACGCCGCAGTAAGCGGCGTAGTCCCGGTACCAGGTGACATCGGAGTAGATGGCGTCGAACTCCGGCAAGTTGACGGGGGAGATACGCCCGGTGATGCGATCGACCAGCAGCCATCCCCCGCGTTGCCATTGCCAGTGCGGAGGAACTGTCGGCTCCTGCGGCAGGCTATCGTTGACCCGGAAGGCGCGTCTAATGACGAACAGACGATCCGTTACATCGTGCGGGGTTCCGACGGTAAACTCCTTGACGCGGCCGTCAATTAGTAGCGGACGGACCTTTAGAGCAACCGGCTTCTCGTCCGCCGCACCGGTGCCGGGGAACCATTGAACCGTGCTCCATTTCCCCATGGTAACCACATGCGGCTTGGTGTTGGCGAGGGCAAAGTTCGTGAAGCTGAAGATTAAAATCAGCAGCGCTATCTGCCGATGCAAGCAGGAAAATCTCTTCATGACCAGAGATTAAGCATCGAACACTATAGATACAACCAAAGAAGCCACAATTTTTTAAGGTCAGTTTCAAAGTGGGATAAAGTCAGAGAGCAGCTAGCGCTGCCTCGCGGAGTCCTTGCATGAACACCGACTTCGACATTGCGGTAAACTTGTCGTTTGTAGATACTCACTCTTATGAGCTTTCCCCGTGATCCTCGTCTGGCTTTGAGCAGCAATGTGGGGAAAACTTCCGCGCACGACCTGACTTCCCAATCAAGCATTACCGACAACTGGACGCGACGACATACTTCTCGGATTCTGGTAGTCGACGACAACCCGGGAATCGCCGCACTCATGAGCCAGTTGTTGACGATGCGCGGCTACGACGTAGTGACCGCTGCGGATGCGCAACAAGCGGAACTAGAAGTGCATCGTCAGGCGCCCGATCTCATCCTCTCGGATGTAAAAATGCCGGGAAAGTCAGGATACGAGCTGTGCCGCAACCTTAAAGAAAATCCTGCCACGCGGCTGATTCCGTTTGTATTAATCACCGGATTGAGCGACAGCGCCGATAAGCTTCGCGGAATTGAGGCCGGAGCGGACGACTTCCTGAATAAGCCGGTATTAGCGGAAGAGTTAACAGCGCGGGTGAAGTCGTTGCTGCGGGTGAAAGAGTTTACCGACGAGTTGGAGACGGCGGATTCGGTGTTATGCACTTTGGGCCTGATTGTGGAAGGCCGCGATCCCTATACCGAAGGCCACTGCGAACGGCTGGCATCGGCCGCATCAGATTTGGGACGGCATCTGGGACTGGACGAGGATTCCATTCTGGCCTTGCGCCGTGGCGGATATCTCCACGATTTGGGCAAGATAGCTGTGCCCGACGAAATTCTCAAAAAAGGCAGCGACCTCACACCGGAAGAATGGAAGATCATGAAGATGCATCCGGTAACCGGGGAGAACATTTGCCGGCCTCTGAAATCCTTGCGCCTCGTGCTGCCCATTATCCGGCACCATCACGAGCATCCCGATGGTTCGGGTTATCCGGATGGATTGCGGGCGGGTGAAATCCCGCTGCTGCCGCGGATTTTGCAGGTGGTGGACGTCTACGACGCTTTGCGCACCGCCCGGCCCTACAAGCCCGCGATCGGCCATGAGCAATCCGCACAGACGATGCGCGAGAAGACTCGCCAGGGTTTGCTGGATGGCGATCTGGTAGACGAATTCTTCAGCATGTTGCTGGAGCAGCGGAACGTAGCGTAAACAGCGGCCTGGCAGCATTTGCTTTGGTGTCTTTTGGGCTGGCTAAACTGCGTGAAGAAAAGCAACAGATTAGCGGAAAGGGACATCTTAAGCACTCCGGGGCAGCCGGACTTATATGATCCCATTCGACGAAATGACCTATAGCATCGTTATTCCGGCTTATAACGAGGGCCAGCGCCTGGGCGAAACCCTGGAGAAGGTGCTGGGATACGTCCGGCAGCAGGGATGGGACGCGGAAGTGATTGTGGTGAACGATGGTTCGCGCGACAACACGGCGCAAATCGTGCGCAGGTTCGCGGAGAAAAATCCGATCCTCCGGCTGGTGGAGAATCCCGGCAATCGCGGCAAAGGCTACAGCGTCCGCAATGGAATTCTGAATTCGCGGGGCGACATCGTGGTGTTCAGCGACGCAGACTTATCTTCGCCCATCGACGAAATGCCGAAGCTGCTGCAAGCTTTGGCGGCGGGAGCGGATATCGCCATCGGCTCGCGCTGGCTGCGCTCCGAATTGCAAACGCAGCGCCAGTCGCTGCATCGCCAACTTTTTGGCCGAGTCTTCAATGGCTTGAACCGACTTATCCTGGGACTGCAATTCAAGGATACGCAGTGCGGATTTAAAGCCTTCACTCGGCGCGCAGCGCAAACTATATTACCGTTGCAGCGTATTGAACGCTGGGGGTTCGATCCAGAAATTCTCTTTCTCGCGCGAAAATTCGGCTTCCGCGTGGCAGAAGTGCCGGTCCGCTGGGGGCACGTGGGCGGTACCCGAATCAATCCCCTGATGGATGGAGCGCGGATGTTTGAGGAGATGCTGCGTATCCGCTGGTACGATCTGACCGGAAAGTACGACGGGCGAATTCCTGCCTCCGCCGCCCCGCAGCCGGTCAAAACTCTGCCCGGAGGACCCGCACCCAGAGTTTGAGATCAGGTTTTAGATTCCAATTTTCAAGCTGATCTTTTTTCCTTGCGCGAAGTCTTTATTACTTCAACCACCTTGCTCCCCATCTCGGATGTCGTCACAGAACTCTGTCCTGCCCGCACTAGATCGGCCGTGCGATAGCCCTGATTCAAAACGGTGCTGACGGCATCCTCCACGCAGGCGGCTTCGTGCTCCAACTGAAAAGAATGCCGCAACAGCAACGCGGTAGAAAGAATTGCCCCCAGAGGGTTCGCGACTCCCTTCCCCGCAATGTCTGGCGCGGATCCGTGCACTGGCTCGTACAATCCAACCGGGCCGCCAATGCTGGCCGAGGCCAGAAGTCCCAGCGAACCCACCACCCCGCCGGCTTGATCCGACAAAATGTCGCCGAACATGTTTTCGGTAAGCACTACATCGAAATCTTTGGGGCGCTGGACCAGCGACATAGCCGCGGAATCTACGTACATATGAGAGAGCTGCACATCGGGATAATCTTTCGCGCAGCGGATGACCACCTCGCGCCATAAGCGGGAACACTCCAGAACGTTGGCTTTGTCGACGGATAGAACTTTTCTCCGGCGCTTCATGGCTAGATCGAAAGCAACGCGCGCGATGCGCTCGATCGAGGCCTCGTCGTACGTCATGGTGTTCGTAGCTACGCGGGATCCGGGCGATCCCGAGATGGAACGCGGCTCTCCGAAATAAAGACCGCCCAGCAACTCGCGCACAATCATCATGTCAGTTCCGCGGACGAATTCTGCGCGCAGCGGAGAAGAATCTTCCAGCGCGGAAAAACACATAGCGGGCCGCAAGTTCGCAAACGCGTCGAGTTCACGCCGCAGCCGCAACAATCCAGCTTCGGGACGAAGGTGATTGGGATAGTGATCGTACGTGGGATTTCCCACCGCACCCATCAGCACAGCTGAGGACGCGAGGCAAGCCTCCACAGTGTCAGCCGGCAAAGGATCTTCTACCGCGGCCAGAGCCGCGCCGCCGATACTCTTGTACTGCAGTTGCAACTGGTGCCCGAAGCCATCGGCAATCGCGCGAAGCACGAGCACGGCTTGCTCAGTGACTTCGGGACCGATTCCATCGCCGGGGAGAATGGTGAGGTTCAGAAGCATGCGGGAATTAGTTTAGCGGAAAATGCGATGCAGCGACCGACCGAGGAATGAATGATTTCGCCGGCGATCAACGAATGCTGTCGCACGGCTAAGAGCGGCTGTCACCACACTTAAAACTTATGCCTACACGCCCCAAAGATAATCTTCCTGATCGTGGTGCTGGTCCCCCGGAATGGGAATCGGAGCGCCGAATGCATTGGTCTGCGGAACCAGCGGAAATGGCCGCTGCGCCTCGTGCGCCGACACGCTGGCGGCCGCCGCGACCGAAAGCGGTTCGAACAGCGGCGTGGCCGACGAAGACGGCTTGTGCGTGTCGCGAATCAATTCCAACAGGTGATGATCTTCCACGTGCTTAATCTTATCGGCCAGGCGGACGAAGCGGCGGTAAATATCATCCAGCGCGCGCCGGTCGAACTGATAGCCGAGCTGTTCACAGCGAATATTGAGAGCGTGACGCCCCGAATGCTTTCCTAGCACCAGTTTGGAATCAGGCACGCCCACCGACTGCGGCGTCATAATCTCGTAGGTCAGCGGATTCTTGAGTACGCCATCCTGATGGATTCCCGCCTCGTGTGCAAAAGCATTGCGTCCCGTAACAGCTTTGTTAGGCTGCACCGGAACGCCGGTGATCTCACTCAGCAACTGGCTAGCGGCGAAGAGTTGTTCCGCTGCAACACTGGTCTCATACGGATAGCGGTCGCGACGCACTCGCAGGGCCATGACAATCTCTTCCAGTGCAGCGTTGCCTGCCCGTTCTCCAATTCCATTAATGGTGCATTCCACCTGCCGGGCCCCCGCTGCAATGGCCGCCATGCTGTTGGCGACTGCCATGCCGAGATCGTTGTGGCAATGCGCCGAAATGGTTACATTCTCGATTCCCTTGACGCGGCGGCGAATGGTTGCGATCAGGTCGCCGAACTCCGCAGGCACGGTATAGCCAACCGTATCCGGAATATTGAGCGTGGTAGCTCCTGCTTCCACTGCGGCCTCGAGAACTTTGCACAAAAAATCAGTGTCGGTACGCGTTGCATCTTCGGGAGAAAACTCCACGTCATCACAAAGCGATTTCGCGAATCGCACAGCATCCCGAGCCTGCACCAGGCATTGATCGCGAGTAATCCGCAGTTTGTATTGCAGATGAATGTCCGAGGTCGCGAGGAAGACATGAATGCGTGGACGGGCGGCATCTTTCAAGGCTTCCCACGCCCGCTCGATATCAGGCCGGCAAGCGCGAGCCAGTCCCGCAACGATAGGCCGGCGAATCACCTCGGCAATGGCCTTCACGGCTTCGAAATCACCCTCTGAAGCAATGGGAAACCCGGCCTCAATCACATCGACGCCGAGGCGGTCAAGCTGGTGCGCCAGACGCAACTTCTCCTGATGGTTCATGCTGCAACCAGGCGACTGTTCTCCATCGCGCAGGGTTGTGTCGAAAACGGTGACGCGGATCTGCTCAGCCATGAGTCTTCCTCTTAGAAAAAGAACTGTATGCGTCTATCGTACCGGGCAACGCAGCTGAAGCAACCCTTATAATTTTATCGTAATCATTAGACATTCTTCTATGATAAGCTTTGCTAATGATTACTGTAGTTTCTATTAAGGACTGAAAAACAATGGAGCTGTCCCAACTGGAAGTCTTTCTGAGTGTGGCGCGAGAGCGCCGGTTTTCTCGAGCCGCGGAAAAGCTTTACCGCACACAGTCCGCCGTCAGCCAAACCATTCGAAAATTGGAAGATGAATTGGGCGAGAGTTTGTTTGACCGTTCCTCCCGCGAAGGAGTCCTCACCGATGCCGGCCAAGTGCTTTATGAGTACGCCGAGAAGCTCCTGAACCTGCGCCGTGACGCCCACGAGTCGCTCGTCGAACTGCGGGAGTTGCAAAAGGGCAAGCTGGTCATTGCGGCGAATGAATTCACGGCGCTCTGTCTTCTGCCGCTGCTGAGCGGAATTTCGACGGCTGCATCCCATGATTAAGATTACCGTGCAGCGGGCGCTGGGCAGCCGCATTCCCGATGACGTATTGCAGCACACCGCCGAACTGGGCGTGCTGTCGTACAAACCGGAAGAGCCTCGCCTGCACTCGATCGTTACCTACCTTGACGAATTAGTGCTGGTGGTTCCTCCCGGGCATGCGCTGGCCGCGGAGAGAGAGGTCAGCATTCGTCAATTGGGAGCGGAATCCTTTGTGGCGCACATCGTTTCCTCGCCCTATCGCGACAAAGTTCTGCAGACATTTCAGAAATACAAAACGCCCTTACACATGGACCTCGAGTTGCCCACATTGCAAGCCATCAAGCAATTTGTTGCCCTGGGTAGTGGCGTAGCGTTGATGCCCGAGATCAGCGTGGAAACAGAGGTGGCGCGGGGCGAACTGGTGAGAATTCCAGTGCGCGAGTTGCACGTGCAACGCAAGCTGCGCTTAATTTACCGGAAAGAAGCAGGCCTCTCCCATGCGGCGCAGGCATTTCTGAAAGTAGCCGAAGCGGTAGCGACAGCGCGAGGCGGCCGCTACCGCTTTCAGCGAGAAAGCTAGATGATGTTCGAAGTTGCCGGCCAAATCGTGCTCAGAGTGGACTCAGCAGTCGGCGCAGACTTCTTTCGACTGGAACGCTGCCAAGGCTTGGTTCAAGTCGGGATGGATCTCAAAAAAGGAATCGAGATGGGTAAGGTCGAACAAGTCGCGCACAAACGGGCTGGGACTGGCGTATTTCAGCTCCGCATTTTTCGCTTGAGCCCAAGTATGGAGAAGCACGAGTTCGCCGATGCCAGCGCTGTCAATGGCACGGACGCCGCTGAGATCGAGCACTACTTTACCATTGCTCTGCAGAACTTCCCCCACAAGATTGGAAAGTGCAGCAGCCTCGTCGCGATAAACGATGCGTCCCTGGCAGTAAACCACTACTACATCACCACGATGTCGAGTTTCTAAACTAAGTTTCAACTGCGACTCCTTTGGTTGAATTCCGAGGCCAGCCAACTCCATCGCTGGCCATGTTTGCCAAGTGCTGTTGGTGAATTTCATCCTAGTAGATAGACGCGAGCAGAGGGGTTTCGGAATCATAAAAAGAACGTAAATTTTAGTAGTTTGTGCCAGACTTGCACCTGCACAATTTTGGAACACGGGCATCTTAAGCGTCGGGTACACTGCATCTAACGGATTTCACGCAATCAGGTAGAATTTGCTGCTGGCACTCATTGCCGGAGGAGGAATCATTTTCGTGTCAAAAATCGCAGCCGTGGTGCTGGCGTTCCTGAGCTTGATGTTGTTCGCGACCACTTCGAGAGCGCAGCTGCTCCCGAGTGGGAATGTGTATGTCGGAGCCTCCTACGGCGATCTTGTAGATGTGATCGCAACCAACCGCTACACCTTCCGCGGATGGAACGCCTCCGTTGAAGCCTTCCCCCTCACCCGGCACCAACACATTGGGGTGGTGTTGGATGGAAGCGGCTTCTACCGGGTCGGCATCCAGCAGTACAACCTTTTCTTGGGGCCCAGGCTCTCCATGAATTATGGAAAGTGGCGGCCATTCATACAGGTAATGGGCGGAGCCCAGCGCATGTTGTCGGCCAATGTGAGTCACTACCCCATCGCCGAAGATGTGGGCGGAGGCTTCGACCGTAAGTTCCAGTTTCTCTTCATGCACCGTTTTTCCTGGCGCGTGCAATTCGACTACATGCATACCCATCTTCTGTCCGCGACGCAGAACGACATTCGCGGATCGACCGGATTGGTTTGGCGGTTCTAAATCAAACATCAGCAAACTCCTGGAACAGCCAGCCCACTCTAGTAGCAAGAACTAAAATCGAGCGCTTTCGCCGGAAGCGCTCGATTTTCAGCTGCTCACTTCTGAATCTTGACCTTTTTTCTCCGCCGGCAACGTCCTTTACCCTGCTAACCACCTTAAGCTTCGCAGCATCTAAAACCCCAACACAGTTTCACCAGGCTGAGCTATCTAGAAAGGCAGGCTTTTATCGTTATGCGAAAAATCGGATTCATTCTCATTTCCATGTTTCTATTTGCAGGGCTGGCAACCGCCCAGATCCCAACCAGCGGCAACGTGTTTTTCGGCTACTCATACCTCAACAGCGATCTGAATTCTGGCGGCAATCTCAATGGCTGGGAGGCATCAGTCGAAGGCAAGATCATTCCATTTCTCGGGATTGTGGCCGATTTCGACAGCCATTATGGCTCGCAGAACTTTTCAAACTGCGGGGTCGTCCCAAGTGGAATTGTTTGTTCCGTCTCTAACGCCAGCGTCACCGAGCATAATTATCTGTTTGGACCTCGAGTGTCAGTTTCGTTAGGCAAGTTTCGTCCCTTCGCCGAAGCCCTATTCGGAGCCAGCCACGTAAATGCCGGACTCGCGGGTTCGGACACCTCATTTGCCACCGGAATCGGTGGTGGCCTCGACTATAAAATCATCAAGCCCATCGCATGGCGCTTTCAGGGAGACTACGTTCAGACTCGTTTCTTTGGCGGGACGCAGAATAACGTAAGGTTCTCGACAGGACTTGTGTTGCGTTTCTGAGAAAACAGCTCACTGCGAATGCTGGTTGTGCATAAAAACAGGATCCAGCGAGTTGGCTGGATCCTATTTTTCCAGTGGCTTCCGAGAAAAATCGATTCGAGCTCTGAGCGAGCCCAAGCTTACGTCTGCCAATATTTGTGGTCGCGCAAAAAGTAATTCTGATTCCAGTAGTTCATCGCAGTCTTCAGGAACAGCCAACCCACGCGGATATGCCCCATCTTTTTGAAGCGGCGGTTAGTGGTGTAAACCCCGCCACGGACAATTCCAAATCGCTTCCGTTCGACCTGCTGCGTAAGCAGATAATCTTCGGCGAAGGCAACTTGCTCGTGAAAGCCGCGAAGTTTCCGGAATTGTTTCAGGTCAAACAGCATGAACATTCCCGTTGCGAAGGGATGGTGGAGACGCGATAAGTACTGAAAGAAGTCGTTGCCCGCATAAAATAATTTGTCGATCCAGCTGCCGTCGCGGCAGAGGATATTGGTGGTGACGCAGTGCAATTGTTTCCGTTGGGCCAGTTCCACCGCGCGGCGAACCACCGAGGGATGCGCCAATTCAATATCTGCGTCAAGAAATAGAACGTAAGTACTCTCTGCGTGGGCAGCGCCCAAATTGCGCCCCACCGATGGCATTCCGCCGCGAATAACGCTCACATTCAGGCGGTCTCGAAAACCAAGGACGACTTCGCGAGTTCCATCCGTCGAGTTGGCATCAGCTACCAACACTTTCGTACACGACATCTTCGGGTAGTCCTGGTTCATCAGCGAAGTCAGCAAACGCGGAATCAACTTCGCCTCGTTCTTCGCCGGAATCACGATGGTCAGCTCGCTCGTGGGATTCGTGCTCGGTGTGTTCATGTTCGTTGTATTCGTGCTCATTGAACTCATGGATTCGCACTCCTTCTTCGTCGACCGTTAAATAAGTCAGCCGTGAATCGACCCAACCGCCCGAGTTGTAGTAATGAATTCCATCCGCTTCGACGTGGACAGCCTGATGTGTATGTCCACAGAAAATTCGTTGTGCATTGTGTTGCCGCGCATGCTGCAAAGCACCGGCCGAAACCTTTGGTGACATGCGCAGCCACCGCGTGTTCAGCCGATCAATCAGCCGCACGATAGGCTTGTTCTTGAAGTCCAACTTCTGCAACTTCAGATAGAGCGAGGTTCCGAGCCTGCTTAGCCGCACATTGTTCACCTGAAACCCGTCGAACTGGTGGCCGTGAATCGCAATGTGGCGCATTCCTGCGTATTGCCAGCAGTAACGCTGGTAAACCCGCACACCCACCAGGTGCGACATGATGTTGGTGAGGCCGTGGTCGTGATTCCCTTCAACCCACACGACTTCAATATTGCGTTTCGGATTCGACAGCTTGCGGATGTAACCGAGAAACTTCCAGTGGTCTTTGGTCAGGCGGGCGAAATTAAGATCAGCAAAAATATCGCCGAGAAGAATCAACCGCCGGAAACGATTGTCCTTCAGCACGCGCGTGGCTTCCCGCGCATGGCTCGTCTCTGCACCGAGGTGCAGGTCGGAAAGGATCAGCGTGTTGTACACGGGCAGATCCATACTCCCCTTGTAATCCAGCAATGTTAAGGGGTGATGAATAGTGCATCAAAATCAGTGCAGAGGTAACTGGCGGGGTAACCTTCCCAGATCACGGGTTCAGCTTCGATTTGCGGATGAGTATTTCAGGAATGTGAATGCGGGGAGCCTGTAACGCGGTTTATTTCGGAGCAGGCGGGACATATTCTTTCGGCAATGCCGAACCTTCCCCGAAAAAGAATTGCTCCATCTGCTTAACAATCACTTCCTGATCCTCGCGGCGCGCGGGATTCAGGCGATATTCATTGAGCAGCATCTTGCAATGCTCGGTCCACATTCTCCAGGCTTCCTGCGAGACGTTGTCGTAAACCTTGCGTCCCAAGTCATTGTCGAACGGAGGTTCGTCCAATCCCGGCAGCTCTCTTTTCAACTTCACGCAATACACATTGTGCGCCATACGCTTCCTTCGATCAGGAATTTGTCTCTCTTAAGATTATTACACGGGAACACGGCTGGAGAGCGAATCAGAGAAATGAAGCGGGCCGCGCCGAAAAGAAATTCGTTTCAGATCTCAGGGCTTCGGCACCCCAGTTTCCATCATGAGTTTCGCCAGCTCTTTCTGGCTCACAAGGGAACCAGCTTTTAGATTCATCCCCATTTCCATCCCCTTACCCTTCAGGCCAACGTAGACTGCGTTGTAAGGTTCATCGCCAACGTTTTCGACTTTGTGCTTGAAAGGAGGAAACCAGCGGGCCTCGCCCGACTTGGAATAAACTTCCGTGACTTTGCCATTCTGGTCGGTGAACCGAAGATGCCCTCCGGTCACAATCACAACCACGCCGCCGGGATGATCGTGCATCTCCGATTTCTCGTGCGGTCCATAGTGTACGCTGACGACTTGCACTCGCTCGTTTTCGAACATCAGCCGGTAGTGTTTCGGTTCCACCTTCGTGGGATCCTGTCCGGATGCGGAACCTATTGCCAGACACACAATCACCGCTGCGCAGAGATATCTGCACAACATTTGCCTGCCTCCTAGGATGGAAATCAAAGCGTCTGAACTTACGTCACGCTACTCCCGCACCAATAGCCTGTCAACGATTCAAGGTCGGTCCGTTCCAAAGTGGTTAATCGTCCCGGAGAGAAAGGAAAGGCAGACCCGCTCCAACGGGCCCGCCCTCGCGGGCTTACACTTCGACCTGCCCAACCTGATACAACTATTTTTGATCTGGAGCCTTCCCGGGCTCTGGAGCCGCCTCCTTGCTTTTGTCTTGAATGGAAACCAGTTCGACTTCAAAAATAAGTGTGCTGCCAGGGCCGATATCGGCACCCGCGCCGCGATCCCCATAGGCGAGGTCCGGCGGAATGAAAAGCTGCCATTTCGAACCAACCGGCATCAACTGAAGGGCTTCGGTCCATCCCTTAATTACTCCACTCACGGGAAACGTAGCCGCCTGGCCCCGCTTGTAGGAGCTGTCAAATTCCGTGCCGTTAATGAGCGTGCCTCGGTAGTTGCACACCACCGTATCGCTCGCCGCGGGCTTCGGTCCCGTTCCCTCTTTCAGAATCTTGTACTGCAGGCCGCTGGGCAGTGTAACCACGCCTTCTTTATCCCTTATTCGCCGCCAGGAAAGCGTCCCCTTCTTTCTTATTGGCCACGGCGGCCTCTTGCATCTTTTCCATTTGCTGCTTGCCAACTTCCTCTTGCACTGCTTTGATTGCAGCCTGCGCTTCCTCATCGGTGAGCAGAGTTTTTCCGCCTACCAGGCCGTCTTTCAGTCCGCGCGCCAGAACGGCTGGGTCGTATGGAACCGATTGCTTCTTAAAACTCTCTGCCATCCTTTGCCCGGTCCTCATCCCGACAGCGTAGCTGAACTTTTCTTTTTGTGTTTTTAGCGTCAGACCGGTCGCGCTCCTGGCTGCGGTGGTTGGGCGCTTTGCGGAACTCTGCGTCTTGGTCGTAGAGCTCGGTTGACTGGTGGCGGGCGGAGTCTGCTGCGCCAGGGCGCTCCCAAGCAGCAGCGTACCAGCCGCCAATAGGTTTACTGCGGTTGTGAATTTTTGCATGCAGCTATTGTCACATCGCGAGGAAGGTCTCGGCAAACTGACGGCTCGTCAATGAGTCGGCCTGCGGGGCGTTTGCACCAAATGATTTGAAGTCAGGAAGTCTTCAACTTATATCCGGACGGAATCTCAAACATCGAAGGATGAGGTTCCTGCGTCGAGGTCGGCTTGCAATAAGTAGTCTGGGACCCTAATGCGCTGGTAATTTTGGTTAGAACAGGTGTTTTCAGCTTGGTGCTTATCCAAACCTCGGTAACGGTTGGCTGGGGCGCTTTAGGGTAGTGGAGGCGGTTTGGGAGCTATCGGCGATTTGGGAGAACCAGGCATCTGCGGCAATTTCGGCATAGGCGGCGGCTGAGGCTTCTGTGCCGCCGGAAGAACATAACGCTTGCCTTCGACTTCATGTCCCTCGATCATGCTTTTGCCCAGATCCTGTACCTGCATCGCGGGAGCCGACGTAGCTCCTCCCGGCGGCTTTGAACCAGCCGGCGCCGCGGCTCCGGACGCCGGAGGCATGGGTATAATCGTCGCCTCCTTTTTCAGGTGGTCGAGCAGAATAGTCTTCTGATCGGCGGGATTCGAAATGATACTGGAACTGGGCGTATCGATACGCATTTTCCCGCTGCTCGATCGCCACATGCGCGAAGAGGATTGCGCGCTGGCACTGCCGCCGGGTGCTTGTGATTTGGTAGCACAATCGGAACAAGAGGGAGGTGTCGGGGGCTGAACCATTAGCTTCACGGCGCCACAGTCTATCACGCTTGGTGGGCCCGCAAGGATTTGAACCTTGGACCAATGGATTATGAGTCCACTGCTCTAACCGCTGAGCTACGGGCCCACTGCACTATTAAACTAACATAAGAAGTCTGAGACCGAGATCGCCTGCACGTTCCAAGAAATGCTTCACAAATTCTGCATCCCGGTTGGTTTAAATGGGGGCTCCCAAAACGGACTTACGGAAAAAGTCTTCAAAAACAGTGCTACCTTTCTTGCGCCTGCAGCATCTAGTTCCCTTGCAGTCATTGCAACTCCCTGACATTCGTTATAAATTCGTTTGAAGGACTTTGAGCACGATGCAGTCCATCTCCAAACGGATCGCGTGGCTTTCGCTGCTGCTGACCCTATGGTCGGCGCTGGCCTTTGCTGTGCATCACCATTCGAGTCAGGATGAGTCCGCAACCTGTCAGGTCTGTGTTGCGGCGCATTCCGCATCGCCAACGACCGCATCGGCCGCGCCCAAGCCGGTTTTCTTTTGTATCCCGGCCTTTCGCCCACAGCCTACAGCCGCCAAGCAACAGCTCATCGCTTTTGCCTTATATATCCGGCCACCTCCAGTCGTCTAAAGATCGCATTTTTCGACACGCCACGGGCCCGGTTCGTTTTTCTGAACCGTTCTCTCGGTCTTTATATTTGGCGATCTTCATATTGACGATCTTTTCGACAATTTCTCTGGAGGAATCATGTTGGCTTCTTGCAGAAAGCCGCATCCCGCGGCTGCTATGGCGCTTTTGCTTTTATCCCTCGGCCTTCCAGCTTTTGCGCAGTCAGGCGGAAATTCCGGGACCATCGATGGCACGGTGTTGGACCCTACTGGGGCTGTCGTTCCCAACGCAACCGTGGAAATTCAAGACCCAGTCAGTCACTATGACCGTTCGACCATCACGGATAAATCCGGGAGTTTTACGATCCCCAATGTTCCCTTCAATCCGTATCACATGACGGTGAAAGCGGAGGGTTTCTCCCCCACGGCAAAGGACGTGCAGGTCCGGTCGGTGGTGCCGGTGAGCGTCAACATCAGTCTGCCAGTGGCGGGCTCAACCACCTCGGTGACGGTCACAGATGCGGGAGATCTGGTGGAAAACGATTCGACCTTCCATTCGGACATCGACCGAAATTCGTTCGAAAAGATTCCTTTGGAGAGTTCGACATCTTCCGTAAGTTCGTTGGTCACCCTTTCAACGCCAGGAATCGCCGCCGATTCCAACGGACTTTTCCATGGTCTAGGCGACCATGCGGAGAATTCATTCTCGGTAGACGGCCAGCCGATTACGGACCAGCAAAGCAAGGTGTTTTCGAACCAGATTCCTCTTGGTTCGGTGCAATCGATGGAAGTCATATCCGGCGCCCCGCCGGCGGAATACGGAGGCAAGACCAGCGTTGTGATTGTTGCAACCACGCGCTCGGGTGAAGGCGTCACCACGCCTCATGGCAGCGTCAGCACTTCCTATGGGTCGTTTGGAAGTTCTAATCTCTCTGCCGACCTTGCTTACGGTGGTAAGAACTGGGGGAACTTTATCTCCGCAAGCGGTTTGAACACTGGCCGGTTTCTTGATCCACCGGAATTTACGGTGTTTCACGATAAGGGCAACGAAGAAAATCTCTTTGACCGAGTGGACTATACGTTGAATGGCTCCGACTCGATTCAACTGAACTTCGGCTACAGCCGGAGCTGGTTTCAGACGCCAAATTCGCTCGATGCTGAAAACGCCACGCCCTGGGCTGGACTGCAAGGCATTGAGCCGCAAATGGCGGCTTTCGGCGGCATCGGACCAAACGGAATTCTCGTAGGCCCCACCGACCAGCGCTCCAAGATCGGCACGTTCAATATCGCGCCTTCATGGACGCATGTTTTGAACAAGGACGCCGTATTCACTTTAGGCGCATTTGTACGCCGCGACGATTACAACTACTACCCGAGCAACAATCCTTTCGCGGATCTCGGGCCGCCGAGTCTACAGAGGCAGTCCGTGGGGCAGAACCGTACGCTGACGAACGCGGGGCTTCGATCGGATGTTTCCTACGTCAAAGGAATCAACCAGGTCAAGGCTGGTGTCACTTATGAACAAACGTTTCTCAATGAAGACGATACGCTCGGGATTGTGGATCCGACTTTTAACGCGCCTTGCGTGGCCGCCGTAGCCACAAGCGCGGTAAACCCTTACCCATTTGTCGCGGCTCCGGCACCGGGTATCACTGATCCCTCACAATGCGGCGGTATCTACCAGCCAAATATTTCGTCCAACCTGAACGCACCCGGTAATGCCCTCTATCCTTACTTCAATCCCACCCTGGCTCCGTATGACTTGACCCGTGGAGGAGGCTTATACACTTTTAACGGCCACACCGACGTGAAGGAACTCGCCCTCTACGTGCGAGACAACATCACCAAAGGAAACTGGTCTTTAAACCTGGGTGTACGGGGCGATCTCTACAACGGGATCACCATCGCGCGGCAAGCCGAGCCGCGTGTAGGAATTGCTTACAACGTTAAGAAGACCAATACAATCCTGCGCATTTCCTATGCTCGTACACTGGAATCTCCTTTTAACGAAAATCTGATACTTTCCAGCATCGGATGCGGCAATGCTGTTTTGAATCCGCTTCTTCTCTGCGCTTCGACGGCAACGAATCCGTTGAGCCCTGGCTTCCGCAATGAATTCCACGCCGGGCTCGAACAAGCCTTCGGGAAGTATCTGGTCTTTTCCGGCGAGTGGATTTCGAAATACACACACAACGGTTACGATTTCAGCGTGCTCGGGAATACGCCTATTACCTTCCCCATTGAATGGCACAATTCGAAAATCCCAGGTTACGCGGGGCGCGTGAGCGTTCCTGAAATTCACGGCTTCTCCGCGCTCATGGTTTTCTCCAGCGTAGCGGCCCGATTCTTTCAGCCTCAGATTGGAGGCGCGGGTGCAACCGTGGCAACAGCTGCCGGACTTCCCTTCCGCATCGATCATGACGAAAAATTCAATCAGACGACTCACCTGCAATATCAACCCTGGAAACGCGGCCCGTGGATTGGCTTTAACTGGCGCTACGATAGCGGGTTGGTCGCGGGTGCAACGCCTTGTTTCGGTCAGAACGCGCCGTATAACGATTGCCCCGGGACCGCAGTCATCGCTGGCGTGCCAAACGTCAGCATGATCGCTTCAAATGTGGGCGGGGTGCCGCTTTCCGCAGATCAGGAGTCCGAAGCCGGTTTCACTTGTAATGGGGTCGGTGCGACGCCAACCTCTCCCTTGCCCTATAACTGCTCTGCCTCGGCCTTCAATTCCTCGCTTATAAAAGTTCCGGCGCCGAACACCGAGAACGATGATCACAATCCGCCTCGCATTGCATCCCGGAATCTCTTCGACCTCTCCCTCGGTCATGACAATCTTTTCCACGGGGAAAAATACAAGTGGAGCGCGCAATTGACCGTCATCAACCTGGCGAATAACTACGCCCTTTATAATTTTCTCTCAACCTTCAGCGGCACCCACTATGTAACGCCGCGGACAATCACCGCGGAGCTTGGGTTCCACTTCTGAAAGTTTTCTGAGGTGTGGGAATTATTCGTGCAAAAGAGTGTGGGCAGCGCGGTAGGAACCGGGCTGCCCTCCGTCATTCGGAAACTTTTTACAGACTGCGACGATTCGGCCTGTTACGTTGACTGCCGGCTTTGCTGAACGAACTGCAAAAGATTCGTATCGAGGATCTTCGTGCGCTCGTCAGGGACTTCGATAAAGCGGAACGGCTGCAGCCACCCTTGCGTAGCCCACATGGGGAACATCATCTCCGCTTTTTCCCGGATCGTCGCCTCTCCCAATTGAAAGATCAACTCCACTTGTAGTTTTTCATCGAGTGGCTTTTCGACATTCAAGAGTCCGCCAGTCGTGGAAAGCTGATGCAGTTTGCCTCGTAGCTCACGCCGGTTCGGCAAGCGGATCAGCGCCAGTATCGATCCGCGCAGTTTGACGCGAAACGGGCGCGGGGTGAGGGTCGGCGAGGTCGCCGAAGAGATTTCGAGTTCCGCTGGTTCCGGGGTCTGCGCCATCGTGGATGAATTATGGCACTACATTGGTCACCACAGGAGGTTACGAAAGAACGGGAAGGCGAACACGACTAACGTGGAAGAGAACGCTCAAGGATTTAGGAGAAGGATCTATTTTCTTCGGGGATGCGCCTCACCGTGGCCGGAGAAAACATTGTAAGGCCAAACATCCTTGCTCTTGGCCGTCGCCTTCCCTTGCGGACCAGCGGACGAAGTTGTTTTAGGAGTACAGTTCCAATCCGCCGGCGGATCGGCGAGTCCCCATACGTTCCCCTCGTTGTACAACGAAACTCCAATCAGGAAAGATTTCCCGTCGTTGCCCAGCGGCAGACAATTTGCCACACGGCCTGAAGCGGTTCCTCCACCCGGCAGATCACCCAGCAGGACCGGAGTTTCGAGCGGCAGGGCTTGCGAAGCGCGAATCCCACAACCTTGCGGACTTACTACCAATGCCGTGCACTGCGCGGAGAACGGATGCCTCCGATCCATGCTGGTGACGACCAGAGGGATCTGCACGCGCAGTCGTGTGCTGCGACGCGTTGTTTTGGGTGTCAGTATTTCCATCCTCGACTCCACCAATCTACTAGTGTGACAGAACTGCGCTCGCACCGACGCCTAAGAAAGAGCAAATCGTCGTAACGAAAGTAACATTAAGTTCGGAAGGGTGAGTTGATGAAAGCGCTTCAGTCGGAGCGCAACGGTTTCCTTGCCCTGTTAAGATGGCTTGGCTCGCAGCGAACGATATCCGTGAAACTGCCAACTGCTCCCGCCGCCACCGAATGGAAACTCCTGCTGGCAGCGGTTTCTCGCGGTTCTAGCAGTATCCATCATCAACTTGGGTTTCTGTTGGGACAACCGCTCGATTGGGATTTTCTTTTATGCCTCGCAGATCGGCATGGCGTCACCTCGCTGCTGTATCAAGGCTTGGAGTCGTTGAGGGAGCTCGTTCCGGTTGCGATATTGGCATCGCTGCGCCAAAATCATGAACGAAACATTCATAAGTCTCTTTTCCTGACCCGCGAACTGATCCGAATTCTCGATTGCATCGGTGCACTCGGCATCGAGATCATTCCTTATAAAGGCGTCGTGCTGGCGGAGCTCTACTACGGGGATATCGCCCTCCGCCAGTCCGGCGACATGGATTTATTCGTTCGCCAGCAAGATGTGGTACGGATCAAACGAGCAGTTCGAGATCTCGGGTATACGCCTCGCCTATTCATTCCGGCGGATGCCGAGCAGGACTACATTGCTTCGGGATATGAATGCACCTTCGACAGTCCTGCGGGAAAAAACCTGCTGGAATTGCAGTGGGCGCTCCAGCCGCGTTTTTACGCCGTCGATTTCGACATGAATGCATTGTTTGAGCGCTCAAGAAACGTGACGGTCGCCGGTCGCGTTATGAAAACACCTTCTCCCGAAGATCTGTTACTGATCCTTTCCATGCACGCCGCGAAACATGTTTGGGGCCGACTGCTCTGGCTGTGCGACATTGCACAAATTGTGCAGCGGGAGAATTTGAATTGGGATTGGATTCGGTTTCGCGCGCAGGAACTTGGCATCGAGCGGATTCTGCACCTCACGCTGCTGTTGGCGAATCGCCTTCTGGCTGCGGAGATTCCTGCCTCGATGGAAAATCCTGTTGTCGCTGACCGCGCTGCGCAAGCTTTTGCAGACGAGATTTCCTTAGCAGTGGCTGCCGGAGTTACCTACGAAGAACAGCAGGCATCTTATTTCAGACTCATGATGCGCCTGCGCGAACGACGCCGCGATCGAATGCGGTTTCTCGCCCGTCTGACTTTTACTCCGGGTCCAGGCGAGTGGGAAACTGTCCATCTGCCAAAGAGTCTGTTTCCGCTCTACCGCATTGTCCGTCTGGCGCGGCTCGCCGCGAGGTGTGTGAGAGGCTAGACTCGAGAAGCTCATTCCTAAGGAATCAGTGACGAGCATTTGCTTGCGCCTGCCGTATGCCGCCTGCGAGACCGCACTCGATCACTCTCTTATAGCCCGCTGCATCCATGGCGGCGAGCGTCGCGGCCGTCGTGCCGCCCGGTGTAGCCGCTTCCTGTAGAAGCTTCGAAAGACTCTCGCCGCTCTCCCTCCAATAAAGGATCGCTTCCGCAAGGGCGTGCGATGCGGCCGTGAGAGCCGTCTTTCTATCGAGCCCTGCATCTTGCGCCGCCTTTGCCAACGTGGCCAATGCGTGATAACCGTGGCCGGGCGAGTAGACTGCGTTGAAGGCATCGAAGTGGACCTCCGCCATTTCCAGGACGGGACCCACCTGCTCAAAGAATTCACGCACCCGTCTGCGATCAGGGGCCGGCACGTTGCGGGAAAACACCACTGCCGTCAAGCCGCGCCCAATCCGGCAGATCGGACTTGGCAAGGCGCGCGCACAACGGACGCGAGAACCAAGGTGAGAGCGCAATTTCTTGAGCGGAATTCCCGCCGCAATGCATACGACCAGTGGCTGAAAAGCTTGAACGCTGAGGGCGATGGACTCGAGCGTTTCATCGACGGACGCTGGCCGTACAGCAATGACGAGCATGTCCGCTCCGGCCACCGCCGATTTGAGATCACGCTCAGTCTTGACCTTAAAATCACGCTGCAACGCTCGCAGCTTTTTGGGGTTGCGGTCGTGGACAACGATCGCTTCTTTGTATTTAGCCCGGCGCAGTCCGGCTACCAGAGCACTTGCGATACGGCCGCCGCCGATGAAAACCGTCGTGCTCACCGGCTCGCCAAGCCTCCGGCCGTTTCGCCGCCGTCAAGGGTGTAAACGTGGCCGGTGGCGTAGGCGGCGTCGTCGGAGGCGAGATAAGCGAACAAGGCCGCAATTTCTTCCGGCTGGGCGTGGCGTCGGAGGGGAATTTTCCTGTTCACTTCATCGAGCATCGCATCTGTGTATTCGGCGCGTTGCATGGGCGTGAGCACGTATCCGGGGGCGACGGCGCAAACGCGCACTTTGGGTGCGAGTTCGAGTGCCATGGAGCGCGTCAACTCAATCACTGCTGCCTTGGTGGCGTTGTAATCGGCGTAGTATGGATATCCCATGATCCCGTTAGTCGATGCGGTTTGCAGAATTACCCCGCTACCGCGCTCGGCTTGGTAATTTTCGACCATGTGTCGCGCCGCGGTTTGCGCTACATAGAAAACTCCGGTGAGATTCACCGCGATCACGCGGTCCCACTCTTCAGGAGTGATGTCCAAGAATCTGTGGCGTATGCTGATGCCGGCGTTGTTGACCAGCACGTCGACTCCGTCCATCACGCGAACCGCGTCGGCTATCGCCGCTTCTACCTGCATCAGGTCGGTCACGTCAGCGATGATGGCCTCAGAGATCCCCGGCAGCTGCTGACGAATGGCTGCGCACGCATGGGCATCGCGATCGAGGATGCAGACACGTGATCCTTCTTCGAGAAAGCGCGCAGCCGTGGCGGCTCCGATTCCGCTCGCGCCTCCGGTGATCAACACCCGTTTGTCTTTCAACCCTTTCATTTGTTGAATTGCTGAATTCTATCAGGGACTTGTGGCATCTTAATTCTGTGCGCGCGACTGAAACAGATCGCCATCCCCGGCGAGGCTCATCACAAAAACAGGATTCCAGTTCACTGCTGGCGGCAGGCGACTTACGCCCAGGGCACGTGTGGTTGATGACTTTCAGCGTAGGCGCGATTGTCGCCAACATTTATTACATCCAGCCGCTGCTGGCAACGATTGCGGCGGCGTTTCGAATCTCTGTAACTCAGGTAGGAACGGTCGCCATGCTGACCCAGCTCGGAACAGCTTTGGGGATGCTGTTTTTTGTTCCCTTGGGCGATACGAAAGAGCGGCGGGAGCTGATCGTTTCCCTGCTGCTGGCTCAGGCCGTCTGCCTGGCCGCAATGGCGAGCGCCCGCACGTTTGCGTGGCTCGCGTTGGCGAGCTTTGGCATAGGGATTACGGCGGCAACAGTCCACGTCATCGTTCCCTTCGCCATGCATCTGGCTTCTCCCACGCGGCGGGGAGCCACGGTGGGAACCATTCTTGGCGGATTGTTGTTCGGAATTTTGCTGGCGCGAACGTTCAGCGGCCTCCTGGGTGCGTGGGTGGGATGGCGTGCGATTTATTGGCTGGCGTCGGGTCTGATGCTGCTGCTGGCGGTATTGATTCGCACCGGACTACCAGAAAGCAAGCCGGAGCTGCGACTCACGTGGCTCAAATTAATTCGATCTACATTCGTTCTTATTCGTGATCAGCCGGTTTTGGGCGAGGCGGCCATGCTGGGCGCGATTTTCTTTTGTGCCTTCAGTGCTTTCTGGACCACGCTGGTGTTTTTCTTAGGCACGCCGCCGTATCACTATGGAAGCGGCGTGGCCGGCCTCTTCGGCCTGGTCGGCGCTGCGGGCGCGGTTTGTGCGCCGTTTATTGGGCGCATGGCAGATCGCTATGGGGCGCGCCGGAACGTCCTGGTATCGCTGGTGGTGACGCTCATCTCTTTTCTCATTCTCTATTTGTTCGGGAAAGCATATGAGCGGATTGATTGTCGGCGTGGTATTGCTCGATGTCGGCGTGCAATCGGGCCACGTTTCGAATCAGGCTCGAATCTACAGCCTGCTGCCAGAGGCGCGAAGCCGCATGAATATGGTCTACATGGTTTGCTACTTCACTGCGGGAGCGCTGGGTTCGTGGGCCGGATCGGTGTTGTGGCAGCGTCTCGGTTGGGCGGGAGTTTGCGGGCTGGGATGTGGACTTCTGATGACTGGCTGCGTTGTTTACGCGTGCAGCGGGCAGAACAATCGCGCGCTGCAACCAGAATCGAAGGGCGAATGGGAGACTGGAACGCAGATGTGAATCGTCAGATGGGTTTTCCGCGGAAGAAATAGACCAGTTCAATGATCAGAATGATCACGACCATTAATTCCAGCACGAATGCCCGGCTCTGATTGAATTCGTCCACCATGAAGCGGTAGAGTTCTTCGGCCGTTTGAAGTTTTTGCTGGACCAGATCTTTATAATCGGGGACGCCCACCTTCGATGCGGCCAGTTTGTAGAGACGAGCGGAGAACATGTCGCTGAGGAATTTGATGGCGTTGTCCGCCCGCTCGGTCAACTCGCTCACGTCGAGCAGGACAGTGTGGAGTTTCGAAGCGGCGCGGGCGGTGCGCCAGCGCGACCAGAGGCCGCGGCCTCCACTTTCAAGAAAGTCGTAGACGTCTTCCAATTGTTTGGTGAGCAAGTCGTCATAGTGGCGGAACTCAAGCAGCTGCGAGTTGGCGTACTGCAAAAGTTGAATAGCGGTCTCGGCGCCCGAGGGCGTGTCGTAGATGAATGCGGCGTTCCATCCGATGACCGCCAGGTCGCTGGGATAGTAGGAAATCCGCGACTGCAGAACCTCCTGGCGCTCGCCATCGGAGAGCGGCTGAGTCTCGCCGCGCACCACTTGAGAAATACAATCCGCTTGAGAAGCAAGCAGATCGGACGCCGAGGGCGAGCCCGCAATCTCGCGTAGATGAAAGATGAAATAATCTTCCTTCAGCCACTCTGTGAGATAGGGCTTGACAATGGCCGGAGCGGCGCGATCGAGTTTCTCTTTAACGATGCGGGCGGCAAGGCTCTCGAAGTTGGTATCCCAAACCCAGCGGCTGGAAAGTTGTACGAGTTTGTTCCAGTCGCCGGAAAATGGCAGCTCAAACACCACGCTGACTACGCCGTAGTCGAAGTATTTAATCTCGCCCTGCAAATGCTCGCCGCTTTCCAGAACCAGCGGTTCCAGGGCTTCCTCTACCGGCGGACGCTGGAAGCGCACATATCCCGGAGCCATATGTTTAAAGCTGGTGTCGACGGTGCGGGCGCCGAGGATGCGGCGCAACTCGTCGAGGCGAATTTCCTCGCATACATCGAATTGGATCATCACCAGAACTGAGCCGCACAAAGGCGCGTCGGGCAGTTTGACCGCGACCAACGTGGGTAAAGCCTCGGCAGGGACTTTGCCGATGGCAGGCACGGTGATTGTAGTTTCACGATCCATAACATTCCAATGGACCCAATCCAATTCGCTTAGGTCTGCGTCTGGACTGGATGAGACGAACGGCGAGAACTCTATTGTCCCAGAAGCCGGTCAGAATGGCGAGCGGCAGCGATTAGCGCAGAGCTATAAACTGCGCAAACGGTGCAAAATCAGCGATTTCGCCGGAGTTCCAAATCAGCGCTTCAACAGGCCGCCAACACGCTAACCCCAAATACTACGCGATTCCGGGAGGAAACCACTTCACTGGCTCACTGCGGTTCATCGGATACCCAGATTAGAGATGAGACTGTGCACGGCCATCGTTCAGTGCCATTTGCAGCACTTCAGCCAAATGAAGTGCGTGTCGACCCGAGCCTTGAGCTATCTGTTCGCGGCAACTGAAACCGTCGGCAATGACGAGCCAGTCGGATGGCGCCTGGCGAACCGCCGGCATGAGTTCAAGCTCGCCAATGGCAATCGAGATGTCATACTTGTCTCGTTCGAAGCCGAAGGATCCAGCCATCCCGCAGCATCCCGGAGCGGGACTCTGGAAATCGACGCCGAGGCGCGTAAGCACGGCCTCCTCCGAAGCCATCTTCATGAGTGATTTCTGATGGCAGTGACCGTGGAGGATCGCTTTCCGATTGAGGTGGGGCAGCGCGAAATTTTTCGCACGGCTCTCGAGAAATTCGCTCAGCAGAAAAGTTTGGCGTGATAAAGCCTGCGCCCGTTCGTCGTGAGGAAAAAGGTTAACGAGTTCGTCACGAAACACGGCGACGCAACTTGGCTCGAGACCAACGATGGGAACTCCCGCCTCGATTTCTGGGGAAAGCTCGTTAAGGATTTGCAGCAGAAGCGACTTCGCACGCTCGAGCATGCCATGGTCATAGAGCGGACGCCCGCAGCACAGGTGGAGTTTAGGCACGGTGACGCGGAATCCGGCGGCCTCGAGCACTTCTACGGCAGCCTTGGCAGTGGCGGGATAGAAATAGTTGTTAAAGGTATCGGGCCAGAGGAGAACGGTCGGCGCGTCGGTCCTGCCCGGTCCGCCCTGGCGACGATGGAACCAAGTTTTAAACGTTTTTCGAGCGAACTTCGGAATGGCTCGCTGCGTGGGGATTCCGGCCGCCAGCTTTGAAATATCGCGCAGAAACGGAAGCTGCGTCAAAAGGTTGGCCAGGCCGGGCGCGTGGGACGCGGCGCGTGCCCACAGATCAATGTTGCCGAAGGCATACGCGCTGCGCGGCCGCACGCGGCCCTGGTAGTAGTGAGAAAGAAACTCAGATTTGTAGGTCGCGAGGTCGACACCGACGGGACATTCGCTTTTGCATCCCTTGCAAGCGAGGCACAGGTCGAGAGATTGCTTCACCTCTTCACTGTGCCAGCCGTCGCGGATGATCCCATCGCTTCGACCTTCGCCCCGCGTCATCTCCCAAAGCAGGTGGGCACGGCCGCGCGTCGAGTGCTCTTCTTCGCGCGTCGCGCGGTAGCTGGGGCACATCAGCCCGCCTTCTTCGCGGCGGCATTTGCCCACCCCCACACAGCGCAAAGTAGCCTCGGCCAGGCTGCCGTGATCAGCCGCGAACTGAAAGTTCGTCTTTGGCTGCCAGGGCGCATAGTCTGAGCCGAGCCGGAGATTTTGATCAAGTTTGTAAGGCTCGACCAGCTTGCCAGGATTCATCTTCCATTCTGGATCCCACGCCGACTTGAATTCGCGAAAAGCCTGCACCAGTTCCGGTCCAAACATCTTCGGAAGCAGTTCCGCGCGAGACTGACCATCGCCGTGCTCGCCTGAGATCGAGCCTCCATAGCTCACCACGAGATCGGCGGCCTCTTCCATGAACTTGCGGAATTTGGCGATGCCATCTTTCGTTTGGAGGTCGAAGTTAATGCGGGTGTGTACGCAGCCATGGCCGAAATGGCCGTACAGCGAGCCTTTGTAGCCGTAGGCGGCCATCATCTTGCGCAGGTCGCGGAGATAAGCGCCAAGCTTTTCAGGGGCGACGGCCGAGTCTTCCCAGCCTTCCCAGTTCAGCGGTTCGCCTTGCACATGCGACGTAACGCCGAGAGCGGATTCCCGAACTTCCCACACGCGCTTGATTTGCTGCCTGTCGGTGTGGAGACGCATTGCGGGAGCGATCGCATTTCTGCTGAGAGCCTGCATCAGGCTCCTGGCTTGGGATTCCGCTGCTGCCACAGTGTTAGCACCAAACTCCACCATGAGCCAGCCGCCGCCTTCCGGTAGTAAAGCGAGGCCCTCGGAGTTAATCCCTTTCGATAGCGTATAACCGACAAGAAGATCGTCGAAACCTTCAAGGCCGATCGGTTTGTGTTCCATGACTTCAGGCACATGATCGGCACATTGGTAAATATCAGGATAGGCGAGGACCAGCAGCACGCGTTCTGGCGGGCTCTCGACCAGACGGCAAGTCGCTTCGAGTATCGTGGCGCAGGTCCCTTCGGAACCGACCAGCGCGCGGGCGATGTGGAAGCCATTTTCCGGCAGAAGGTAGTTCAAGTTGTAGCCGGAGACGCGGCGCGGAATTTTTGGAAAGCGTTGCCGGACCAGATCACCGTAGGTGGCGGCAATCGTTTTGAGATTGGTATAGATTTCGGCGCGGCGCCCGCCTTGCTGGAGAATGGTTCCCAATTCCGCAGTCGATGTGGCTGCAACTTTCATACGAACGCCGTCGTAGGTAAGGATTTCGAGTTCCTCGATATTGTCGTCGGTTTTACCGGCCATGACAGAATGCACGCCGCAGGAGTTATTACCAATCATTCCACCCAGGGTGCAGCGGTCATGCGTGGCGGGATCGGGCGCAAAGGTGAGATGGTGTTTTTCAGCGGCGGCTCGGAGATGATCGAGCACGACTCCGGGCTGGACGCGGGCGATTCGGCGGGCGGGATCAATTTCAAGAATCGCCGCCATGTATCTGGAGAAATCGAGGACCACGGCGACATTGCAGCATTGGCCGGCAAGCGAGGTGCCGCCGCCGCGGCAAAGCAACGGTGCACCGAAATCGCGGCAGAGTGCCACGGTTGCAATCACATCGTCGGCATCGCGAGGCAGCACTACGCCGATCGGAACCTGGCGGTAATTCGAGCCGTCGGTCGCGTAGAGTGCGCGGCTGCCGTGATCGAAGCGAACGTCGCCGCGAATGCGAGAACGCAGAGCTTCGGCCAGTGCTGATGCATCTACTTGCACAGACTTGGCAATCTGTGCGAGTTCCACGAATCTATCTCCCATGCCAACGGGCCTTCTTGGCTTCCGTTCTCTGCACTTCAGACCTTAGCTTGGAGGGTTCAGTTCGAAGGCGAATTTCCCTCATCGGACTTGCGCGACACGCTGGTAATCATGATCTTCGTCTTACTACCCTGAGATTCAACGTTGATCGTGATCATGCTCTTGTTGTCGTTCGAGATGATTGTGGAATGGCCCGCATCGGAGGTGGTGACCATGGCATTCGGAAACTTAGCCTTGTAGAAGTTGAATACTTGCTCCGCCGGATCGCTGCTCTCCGCGCTGATGGTTGCTGTGTGAACTCCTCCAAAAGTCGCGGTAGAGGAACCGTTCTTGAGCAATTCCGCTCCAGGATAAAGATCCACCCCAAGGTTACGCGCCGCATCAGCAGGATCTTTGGTGGTTTCAACATTACCGAATGGAGTCTCGACTCTTACGTTGTTTCCATCCTGATGGGCGTGAACGTGGCGGGCCACATGCCAGGCGAAGAATGCAATCGACCCGAAGGCCAGGATGCCAAACAGCGCGATCACGCCCACCACGATGAGAATAACTTTAAGCGCGCCACCTCCCTGCCCGGCATTCGCGCTGAGCGGCGGAACCCGCTGGAACTGTCGAACCAGCCATCGCAGGGTTCGCCATATTCGGCGCAGGGGAGGAAGCAACCACTGCCGCTCCGCACTGGTTACAGAATCGAATTCCGGGATTAAGACTCGCGCCACACTTATTGCAGAACGCCATATATCACCTCGTGCAAGGCAGTGAATTAAATGGTCCGCGCGAGTATACCGCAGATTGAACGGGAGCGCAGTCTGAGCTTAACTCCAGGGACGAGTTGCGTAGTCCGTCATGGTAAGCCCAAGCAATAGAAACAAGAAAAACAAGGCGGCAACAATAACCAGCTTGGTGAGTTTTTCGCTGGCATGCCACACGTGCATAAAGAAGAGAGCAACCAGTGTGGCTTTCAGCGTGGCAATACCCAAAGCAACCGCGGCGTTGAAACGGCCGAGTTCGATAAATGCGGCTTTATAAGTAATGTAGGTGCAGATGAGCAGAGTGGCCCAAATGCCGAAATACATCTTCAGTGGGGATGATTTTGCGTGTTCAGAATTTGCGTGGTCAGCCATAAAAAGTCTCAGGGGTGCCGGTCAATCAGGTAGAGCAACGGAAACAGGTAGATCCAGACAATGTCAACAAAGTGCCAGTACAGCCCGCCAATCTCGACGGGAGTATGCCATTCCGGAGTGAAGCGTCCCTTCCATGCCATGATTAACAGCCAACTGAATATTCCCAGGCCGATGATCATGTGCAGCGCGTGCAGCCCGGTCATGATGAAGTAGAGAGAAAAAAATATCTCCGCGTGTCGCGGATTCGCGAACTCGCCCGGATGTCCAGGGATGGGAACGTGGTCGAAACTAAACGATGCGCCGGGAACGTGATGCTCTTCGAACTTGTCTTTGTATTCTTTGCCCTTGATGCCGAGGAAAACCAGACCGAGGAGCATGGTGATTCCCAGCATAACGATAAGCAAGGTTCGCCGCGCAGTTTGTGCGGCCCAGACCGCCAGCACCACGGTCAAACTGCTGCAGATCAGAACCGCCGTGTTGGTGGCTCCAAGCGTAGCGTCAATCGATTTGCTGGCCGCCCCGAAATCGCCAAAATACCATTGGCGGTAAACCAGGTAGGCGCAGAATAAGCCGCCGAAAAACATGATTTCGGTACCGAGGAAGACCCACATCCCCAAGCTTGCCGCATCGCGCTGCTGTTGAGGCTCGGCGAAGTGATGCAGCAACGCCGGGTTGTGCGCCAAGTGAGCTTCGCCGTCGTGATCGTGAACCGCGGTAAAGGAGTTATCGGGCAACGGTCACCTCCTCCTTGTGAGGCGCGTCCAGTTCATCATAGTTGTAAGCTTCCCAGGTCACTACCGGCTCTTTGTCAAAGTTAAAAGTCGGCGGCGGAGAAGCTGTCTTCCACTCCAGTCCTGCTGCGTTCCACGGATTGTCGGACGCTGGCTTGCCATAGCGCATGGACCACAGGAAATAAACCATCGGCAGAAGGTACCCGACGCCGAGCACTGTAGCTCCAGCAGTCGATAGCACGTTCAAGATCTGGAACTCCGGCATATGACTGTAATCGTAGTAGCGCCGCGGCATGCCCATATAGCCGAGCACGAATTGCGGAAAGAATGTGAGGTTGAAACCGATGAAGACGATCAGCGCCGCCAGACGCGCCCATCCCTCCGGATAGAGGCGGCCGGAAATTTTAGGCCACCAGAAATGCATTCCTCCCAGGTAGCCCATGACCGCGCCTCCGACCATGATGTAGTGGAAGTGCGCCACCACGAAATAAGTATCGGTGACGTGAACATCGATGCCGAGAGCCGACAGAAATAAACCAGTAAGCCCGCCGATGGTGAAGAGTCCAAGAAACCCGAAGGCATAGAGCATGGGCGCGTCGTAGTGAATGGAGCCCTTGTACAGAGTCGCCGTCCAGTTGAAAACCTTGATGGCTGACGGCAAGGCGACGGCATAGCTCAAGAACGAAAACACCAGCGCGGAGTAAACCGAGATTCCGGCTACGAACATGTGATGAGCCCATACCAGGAATCCAAAAACCGCGATAGCGATCGACGAAAAAGCGACGAAGTGATATCCGAAAATGCGCTTGCGCGAGAAGCAGGCAATGATCTCTGTAACTACGCCCATCGACGGCAGAATCATGATGTAGACCGCAGGATGGGAGTAGAACCAGAACAGATGTTGAAAGAGCAGCGGATCGCCGCCGAGTTTTGGGTCGAAGATACCGAGATGCAAGGCTCGCTCCGCCGCAACCAGCACGATGGTGACAGCAATAACCGGCGTGCCCAACAACTGAATGATGCTGGTGGCGTAGTGCGCCCAGATAAATAAAGGCAACCGCGACCAGGTCATGCCCGGAGCGCGCATTCGGTGGATGGTGACCACAAAGTTCAAGCCCGTGAGGATGGAAGAAAATCCCGCAACAAAAATAGCCAGACCGGCTTCAACAATTTTTGTATTCGTAAACGCGGTGCTGAACGGGGCATAGAAAGTCCAACCGGTATCGACGCCGCCCGTCAGCATGCAATGCAACATCATCACGCCGCCAATGATGTAGAGGTACCAGCTGAGAAGGTTAACGCGAGGGAAAGCCAGATCTTTCGCCCCGATCATCAAGGGCACCAGGAAGTTTCCGAGCACCGCGGGAATGGAGGGGATCAGGAAGAAAAACACCATGACCATTCCGTGCATGGTGAAAAGTTTGTTGTAAGTATCGGCCTGCACCAGATCGCCCGCGGGAGTGAGCAACTCGAGGCGGATGAGCAGCGCAAAAAAGCCACCAATGAAAAAGAAGAACGTGATCGAGATGAGATAAAGAAGCGCGATGCGTTTGTGATCAGTGGTGAGCAGCCACGACCACACTCCGTACTCCTTGTTCAGATAATTCTCGCGTTCAACGGGTTGAGTGATCGGGGTAGCAGCCATACTCATTGCACCTTACTTCGGTTGGGTTGCGCATTCGGTTGTGCTTGCGCTCGTTCGCTGGTCTCAGTTTCTGTTTGACCTGGTCGCGGCCAGGCCGCGCCGGCGCTGGTTTTCGCGCCTCCGCTCGGTTTGTTCACAGAGATCGATTTGATATACGCCACTAAAGCGTTGACCTGTTCTTCGCTGACCAAGCCCTGAAATGTCGGCATGATGGGCTGGAATCCCTTGACGCGTTTCGCCCCCGGATCGAGGATGCACTCTCGCAAATAGTTTTCGTCGGCCGTAACGGTGCGGCCATCTTCCAGCTGAACCGGTTGACCGTACACTCCCTGCAGATTGGGTCCACGTCCTTGTACATCGGTGCGGTGGCAGGTAGAGCAGCCGAGTTCGGCGAAAATTTTCTCGCCGCTCGCAGAAAGAGGACCGGTGGAAGCGCCGTTCATCCATGCTTCATACTGCGCCGGTTCCTGAACGATGATCGAGCCCACCATTCCGGAGTGCTGAGTACCGCAGTATTCCGCACAGAACAGGTGATACACGCCGGGCTTGGTGGCACGAAACCATTCCACCGTGTAGCGGCCGGGGAGCACATCCTGCTTAATGCGGAAAGCAGGAATGTAAAAACTATGGATTACGTCTTGCGAGGTCATGATGAGTTTGACGTCGCGTCCCACGGGAACGTGCAACTCGTTGATTTCGCGCTGACCTTCGGCGTGTTCCACCTTCCACATCCATTGTTTTGCCACGACGTAGACTTCAGTGGAATCGGCTGGTGGCGTGCGTTCTTTGAAGTAAACTACCGCGCCCCAGGCAAAAATCACCATGAAGATAAGAAATGGAATTGCACTCCAGGTAATTTCCAGTGCATTGGAGCCTTCAATCTGTTCGGCGGGAACTCCGGGGCGATAGCGATATCGCGCGGCAAAAAAGATGATGCAAGCAAAGACCAGCAGGGCCATCATCCCGGTGACGATCAGCAGGAAAATGTACAGAGCATCCACGCGAGCCGCCATGGTGGAGGCCTGCTGCGGCCATAATGGAAAATTATTGAGCATACCGTGTCTTCGTTCCAGCCTTCTTATTCACCGAACTGGCTACCGAGCGATCCAGCCGCCACAAAACAAGAAATAAACCGCCGAGCAGCAGAATGGTCGCGGCTCCTGCCACGCGCAAGATGTTGCCTACCATGGCGCCATATTTTCCAGTCTCGGGATTGTAGTGATAGCAATAGAGCAGTACGGCGTCGACCGCATTGCCGATCTTGCCTTGCGAAGCCTCTACCAGTCCCATGCGCAAATCCTTGGGCGGAAAATCCACGCCGTAGAAGTAGCGCGAGATGCGGCCTTGCGGCGTGAGCACCATGATTGCGGTGGCGTGAGCAAACTGATTACTTTTGGCGTCGTACTGATACTGAAAACCAACGGTCTTGGTCAGCGCATTAATCGAGTCCGGCTGGCCGGTGAGAAAGTGCCAGCCAGTGGCGGCATTGGGCCGCCCGTAGCGCTTGACATAATCGATCTTTTTGGCGGCTGCCATCTCCGGAGTTTCCCTGGGATCGAAGCTTACGGTGACCACGTCAAACTCGTTGCCCACGTCGAATTTCACCAGGCGCATGGCGCTGGCAAGCCCAGCCAGGGCTTCGCCGCAGAGCATGGTGCAGTTGTAATAAACCAGGTTGAGGATCAGCGGCTTATTGCCGAAGTAATCGCCGAGTTTCACGGTTTTTCCCGTTTCATCGCGGAAGATGAGATCGGGCGAGACCTGCGCGTTCAAATGCTGTTCAATGCCAACATTTTCCAGTCGCGGAGGCCGGGTGTTCGCCGGAGGAGACATTACACCGCTGTTTATCTGACCCCAGGCGGAAGCCGTGAGCAGCGCGAACGATAACATGAAAACCGAAATCGAATTGTATTTCTTAAAGCTCACTTCTTTTCACCCTTCTTCGTGATCGCTTTAGTCTTGTTTGTTTCAACGTTTGTTTCTGTCTGAGCGCCGTCACCTTCGTGGCGCTCACCCTGCGACCGCACCGGCAGTCCGCGTTGCGCCAATAAATCCATGGCCCGTTCGATTGGGATATGCAGTACGCCAGCTTTTTCGTCGACCCATCCATAGCTATACAGTTCGTCATCTTGCTGCAACCGAATCCCATTAAGCTGACCGCGTTCGTCTTCCTCAAGACGCGGACTGGGAAAAGCAGTTTGCGGATAGCCACGAGGAATGTGGCGCGTATCTTCCGGAACATTCTTGACCAGTGGATTGACTGCAGATTGCGTCGCCCTCTCGCGGTGATCGAGATAGGCGTAGAGTCCCTTAAGCCCGAACATGCAGAGTATGGTCACCACTGTCAGGGACAACAGAAAATACAGAATGCCGGCGGCCCTTAGGTCCTGATGCTCGAAGGTCTCGTGCTCTCCGGGGTTCACGGGTTTTGAGGTCTCGTCATTCATCTCTTATTACTCGTGCGCCGGTTGCAGAACTTCATAGGCATCCGGGTCATAGGCTGGTACAAGCGGGAGCGAAGCCAGATTGCGGAAAAAATACCAAAGCCAGATCCCGCCGATTGCGATGGGGACAACGATGTCCGCCAAAGTTATAGTGAACGTCGTAGAAAAATTTGCCTCGATGATCCAAAACAGGTCCACGTAACACATCAACAGTAACAAGACTGCGACCCAGACCAACCCTCGGATATTGCGCTTGAAGGGCCGGGAGAGCAGCATGGCAAAAGGGATGGCGAAGTGGAATAGAACCAGGGTTAACGCAACAAACCCCCATCCTCCATTGATACGCCTGAGATAAAAGGTAATCTCTGACGGGAGATTGCCCGCCCAGATGATGAGCCACTGGGAAAAAGAGAAATATGCCCAGACCATGATGAAGGTCAACATCCACTTGCCGTGATCGTGAACGAAACTCGGCTTCAGCAACTCTGACATCGGTTTGTAGTCGAAAAGAATGCGCTCGACGACAACCGCGAAACACATTGCCGAAAGCACTTGCCCAATCAGAATGATCAAGCCAAAGATGGTCGAGATCCAGGTCGGATCGAACGACATGACCCAGTCAATGGCGGCGAAAGAAATCGAGAATGCGTAAAGGATGAGGCCAGGCCCGGCGACTGCCTTGAAACGCTCGCTGTTGTTCGGCGCGTCCCGGCGATCAGTTTGTTTTGACCATCTTGAAAGCAGGAAAGAGAGCACGTTCCAGATGGCGAAATAGATGATCGCGCGGATCAGAAAGCCAGAAAAGTTCAGATAACTTTCTTTAATGAAGCTATGTTTTTCGAGATGCTCGCGGATGTGTAAATCCTGGATTGATTCGAGCGGCATCGCCCAGGGATAAATCCGGTGCTGCGCGACCGCGATGATCATCGGAATGAACAGAACGGCAAGCAAGGGAAGCGTGCGCATGGCCGCGCCCAGAATGCGGCGGATGACCGTACCCCAGCCACCGCCCGTCAAATGGCGGATCATGAGAATCGCCATGGAACCGAGCGCTACGCCCAGCCAGCACATAAAACCAAGAAGATAGGCGCGATAAAATTTATCTGGCTCTACAAACGCCAGCACAACCGCGATCACAGCGAAGACAACGCCGATCACCAGCGAGCGCTGGGAAATTTTTCTCACCACCGGAGGCGGCGTCAAATCAATCATTGGAGTGACGGCGCTCATGGTTGGTCCTCTGACTTGGAACTTGCAGCGGGGGCAACGATGGGCAAGGTTGCGCCAGAACCGTCCACTCCGCTGAACTTGGGCGGTTGCGATGGAACAGCCTGTCCGGCGGGAACATCCACCGTCGTTGCATTTTGGCTCAACTGCAGTGCGCGAATATAAGCCACGATGTTCCAGCGGTCACGTGGCTGAATTTGCGAAGAATAATCGGACATGATTCCGAAGCCGTTGCTCATCACATCGAAGAAATATCCCAGCGGCGCTTTCTGCAGGCGGGGAATGTGATACGAGGGTGGCTTGCGCGAGAAACCGCGGGACGGGATAAATCCGTTGCCATCCCCGAGAGGCGAATGACAGGGAGCGCAATAAATATTGAAGCGCTCGCGCCCGCGTTCCAGAACTTCCCTGGTCACAGGAAAGGGCATGTAGTCGCCGGGATTGCTGCCGATCTTGCCAGTGTAGAAATATGTATCGGCGCGCAAGTCCCCGCGCGCCACTGTGCCATCAACCAGCGGACGAGCGCCGCGCTGGTCGGGAAAGAAATCACTCCTGGCCAGCGGGTTCACGCGCGGCTGCACGTGCATGTCGAGACGGCAACCGGAGAGCAAGCCAAGACCTGCCAGCGCAACTGCAACGGAAATTTGGCGAAGGCGCAGCATTCAGCTGGGCACCTCCGAGATGGAGCGCGGAGCCAGCGTCGACAGGAAGCTCCGCGTCCCCGCCGGATCGTATTTGGGATCGGAAGAAAACACGATCAGGAAAAAGCGATCTTTCGACGCCAGAGCAAACCGCGGGACGTTGAACACCGGATGATACGGCATGGGCAAACCATTCAGCGCGAGCATACCCAGCACAGCCGAGAGCGCGGCAAAAAGAATTGTCATCTCAAACGTGATCACGATGAACGCAGGCCATGAGTGTGGTGGCTTGCCGCCTACGTTAATCGGATAATCCACCGCCGAGATCCACCATTGCATCAGGTAGCCGCTGAGCCCGCCAATGATGCCCCCAATCAACACAACCAGGGGAACCGCGTTGCGGTGAAAGCCAATCTCCTCGGCCAAACCCTCGATCGGAAACGGACTGTAAGCATCAATCTTTTGATAGCCGGCCTGATGAGTTTGTTTGGCAGCGTCAACCAGAGCTTGCGCCGAATCGAACTCCGCCATGATGCCGTATACCGGATCGCGCTTCATTCCTTCACCTCCGCTTCCGGCAGGAGGGTGCGCATCTCAAAAATTGAGATCATGGGCAGCAAACGCAGGAACAGGAACATCGCCGCCAGGAACATACCCAGCGTTCCGATGAAAGTCATCCAGTCCCAACGCGTGGGGTAATACATGCCCCAGGACGAATTGAGGAAGTCGCGGCTGAGGCTTACCACGATGATGATGAAGCGCTCCAGCCACATGCCGACCAGGACCACGAACGAGACCAAGAATAGCGCCACGGGACTGGTGCGCAATTTGCGAATCCACAATACCTGCGGAATAAAAATATTGCAGGTCAGCAGAAGGTAGTAGGGAATGGCATAGGGACCGTGAAGGCGATTCCAGACGGTGAAAGCATCATAGCGATCACCGCTGTACCAACTCATGAAAGCTTCGATGCCGTAGCCATAAGCGACGATCAATCCCGTCGCTAGCATCACCTTCGCTGAGTTCTGCAGGTGACGCTCGGTGATGAAATCTTCGAGCCCATAGATCTTGCGGATGGGGATGGCTAGCATCAACACCATCGCAAAGCCGGAATAGATTGCGCCGGCGACAAAGTACGGTGGAAAGATGGTTGTGTGCCAGCCGGGCACAATGCCGATGGCGAAATCGAAGCTTACAACAGTATGAACCGAAAGCACGAGAGGCGTGGCTAATCCAGCGAGCAGTAAATAGGCAGTCTCATAGCGATGCCAATGCCGCGCCGATCCCCGCCAGCCCATCGACAACGCGCCGTAAATCAGTCTGGTGGCAGGATGCGTCGCGCGATCGCGCAGCGTAGCCAGGTCAGGAATCAGACCGATGAACCAGAACATCGCCGAGACGGTGGCGTAAGTGGAAACGGCGAACACGTCCCACATGAGCGGACTGCGGAACTGCGGCCACACCCGCATGGTATTGGGATAAGGAAAAAGCCAATAGGCCAGCCACGGGCGCCCCACGTGGATAGCGGGAAAAATTCCCGCGCAGGCCACGGCAAACAATGTCATCGCTTCGGCGAACCGGTTAATGGAATTCCGCCAGGACTGCCGCAGCAAAAGGAGAATGGCAGAGATGAGCGTGCCCGCGTGGCCGATTCCAATCCACCAAACGAAGTTGATAATGGCGAAGCCCCAGCCAATCGGAATGGTGTCTCCCCAGATCCCGATGCCTTTCAAAAACAGGTAGCCGATGGCGTAGAGCATCATCATCGTGAGCATGAAGGCGACGCCGAAGCCGAGGAACCAGCCATTCGACGCGGGACGGGTCAGCACAATGGAGCTGATCTTTTCCGTGACCGTGGCGAAGGTGTGGCCCGGCTCGATAACCGGAGCCCGTTGATCTTCCACTGTCGTCTTGTATGGCTCGTTCATTGATTCGTCGCCCATGCTTACAGTGCGCTGAAGATTTCGTCGCCTATGTTTTCAAATCCGGATTTGGATTGCCAACTTCCGCCAGATAGGTTGTGCGCGGGCGAGTATTCAGTTCGCCCAGCAGACTGTAATTGCGCGATTGCGCCTTTAGTTTTGAAACCCTGCTGTTGGGATCATTAATGTTGCCGAATATGATCGCGTTCGCGGGACAGGACTGCTGGCACGCCGTCTGCAGGTCGCCGTCTTTGATTTTGATTTCCTTACCTTCGCGCACCGAGGCAGTCTCAGTATCGATTTTGTGTTCGCTGATTCGTTGCACGCAATACGAGCATTTTTCCATCACGCCGCGGCTGCGCACGCTGACATCAGGATTGCGCATCAGTTTGTACTGCGGCGTCTCCCAATCCTGGTACAACAAGAAGTTGAACCGCCGCACTTTATAAGGACAATTGTTCGAGCAATAGCGCGTCCCTACGCAGCGGTTGTAAATCATGTCGTTCAATCCTTCGCTCGAGTGGTTGGTGGCGCCAACGGGGCAAACCACTTCGCACGGCGCGTCCTCGCACTGCTGGCACGGGACGGGCTGGAAAAATGCCTTTGGATTGTCGCGGTCGCGAGCTTCCTCGCTGGGATACTGATAATAAGTATCGATGCGGATCCAGTGCATGTGGCGGCCGATGGCACACTGCTCCTTGCCGACGACTGCAATGTTATTTTCCGCAACGCACGCCACCATGCAGTTGTTGCAGCCCACGCAGGAATTGAGATCGATCGCCATGCCCCAGGCGTAGGCTTCCTCTTTATATGGATACGGCTTGTACAGCGTCAGTCCCGGCCCTGGCTCTTCGCCCTGTTCCTTGGCGAAGTTGGGATCCTTGCGATATTCCTCCAGCGCGGCTTCGCGGACCAGCGGACGATGGTCTCCATTCGGCGTGTCCATCCACTGGTAACCCTGGGTTGATGCGAGTACGTATTTCTCGCCAGTTTTTCGAACCTGCAGACCGCTTGCAAACCATGGGGCGGCTGACGTGCGCAAAGGATACGCATCGAAACCTTGCGCAGTTCCCACGCGCCCGGCGCGCTTACGTCCATAACCGAGCGTTACGGTAACGGAATTGTCCGGATGCCCCACCAGGACCCAAACCGGTCCCGTGACTTTCTTTCCATCGAGCTCGAGCTCGACCATGTCGATGCTCTTGACCTGCAGCCGCTCCGCCATCTTGGGACCCATGAGGATGGCGTTGTCCCAAGTGAGCTTGGTCATCGGCTTGGGAAGCTCCTGCAGCCAGCCGTTGTTGGAGAATTGACCGTCGTAGATGGAAGGGTCGCGGCGGATGTTGAGCTCGATGCTGCTTGGATCCATCGAATTTGCGGCCGGTAAACTCGCCGACTTCGCCGTCAATGATTTTGGAGCGAAGGTAGTTCCCTCGATCCAGCCGTCGTGCAACGATTTACGCCAGAAGGCTTCAAAATCCGCACCAGTGTGTTGCTTCTGCCAGTAACCACGAACCAGATCGTAACCGGTAGCATCCGATTGACCGGAAAGCAGAGCAACAAATTCGACAGCGCTCTTGCCCTGATAGAGGGGCGCAATCAGCGGCTGAATAACGCTGACGGTTCCGTCGTAGGCACGAGCATCGCCCCATGATTCCAGTTCGTGCGCTTGATTGATGTGCCACTGGCAAAGCTCGGCAGTTTCATCTTGATAGAGTCCTAGATGGACGCGCAATGGAGCCTTGTCGCTCTTGAGCACGCCGGCGAAGTCGAGATCGGCGGGAGCGTCGTAGGCTGGGTTACCGCCGAGAATGATCAACAGATCGACCTTGCCGGCATTGATATCGCCCACAAGCTCCTTGATCGATTCAGTTTGATTCACGGGATTAGCATCGACCGGATCGGTATAGAGAACTGTTTTGCCTACGTTGCCGAGACTTTGATTCATCGCATGGGCGAGCAGATGCACCACTGCAGATTGGTGGTCGCCTGCAATTACGAGGCCGGAGCCGCGATGGTTTTGTAAATCTCGCCAAACGGTAGCGAGGAATGATTGCTGTTCGCCAATTAATCCAGGCGGATTCGAGTTCATCGCCTCCACAACCGGCAGCGCTCTAGCTAGCGCCTCGATATCCACGGCCCGCACCGGCAGCCGGTGATCCGCCTTCGCTCCCGTAGTCGTGGGCGTGCTCTCAACCAAATAGAGCCGGTTCATGTTTCCATCAGGGTCGCGGCGCTTGGCGAAGTCGCGGATGTAGCGGACATTTCCCGGAAACCCCGCATACAAAAAATCGGCGTCGAGCGAAACAATTACGTCGGCCTTCGAAAAATCGTAGCGCGTCTCGACTGGCTGGCCGAAGGCCAGCTTCGCGCCTTCGAGCACGTTGTCGCGGTTCACCGGTTCATACACGTGCCACTTCGCTTCGGGATAAATCTTCAGGAAATCATTCAGCTGATCGGCCAGCGTGGGCGACGAGATAGTTGTCGTAAGAATGCGAATGCCTGCGCCCTTGAGCGCTTTCTGCGCGCTCAGCGGACCGCGAATCGCGGTTACGAATGCCTGCCATGATTGCTGATCGCCCAACGACACGATGCTCTGCGAGCGGTCAGGATCGTACATGCCAAGAATCGAAGCCTGGGCAAAAATATCCGTGCCGCCGAGCGAGGCCGGATGCTGGTCATTGCCTTCGATCTTGGTGGGACGGCCGAGATGGCTTTCGACCAGCAACGGATTGGCATAGCCGCCAAGCGTCATCGCCGTGGCATAAAACATTGGGCGGCCGGGGACCACTTCTTCCGGCTGGCGGACATAAGGAACGATAGGTTCGAGAGGCAACTTGACGCAGCCAGTCATCCCCGCCAGCGCCATGGACGCGCCCATCACCTTCAGAAATCCGCGCCGCGAAACGGTATCAACCCACTCCGATGCGCCCTTGGGAAATTCTCGGTGCAGCGCCTCCTGAAAATCCGCGCTGCCGGCAAGTTCTTCCAGGCTCCGCCAGTATTCCGGACCGGCCTTCTCGTTCGCCTCGTTGATTTGGTCGCGGAGTAGATCGAGACTGAGTTTGCCTTTCTTGCTGGGGCAGACATCCTCTTTTTTTGCTCGGCCGTCTTGTTCTTCAATCTTCATGAAAGATCCCACACCATGTCATCTAAAACTGTCATCCTGAGCGAAGCGAGAGTTCGCGCAGCGAAGTCTCGCGCAGTCGAAAGATCCCTGTAATCCCGGCAGAGGCGCGGGATGCTGCAAGGCAATTTCCCGATGCTTCTTGAGCCCGCGGCAGAACTCCCTGAAGCAGCGGGCAACCGCCAGCTTTGCAGGGATCCTTCGACTCCGCGTTTCCTTCGCTCCGCGAAGCAAACTCTCCGCTCAGGATGACAAGGCATTTGATTCATCTTGTTACCGGTGGCACGTGTTGCAACTCGTAATATCCCGCACGCTGCGGACGTTGTATTTTTTCACCAGCGCCGTTCCGAGATCGACTTGATCTGTGTAACTTTGCCCATCCACGACCACGGGATGCGCGCTGCTGGGCGGCTGGTACCGCATGTTAAAAACCTCATCGCGCGGACGCAAATTATTCTGCGGTTGACGATGGCAGCCCAAACACCACGCCATCTGCAATGATTCCTGCTGGTACATCAACGGCATCTGGTCAACCGGACCGTGGCAGGTGTTGCAGCCCACTCCCTTGGTCACATGAATGCTATGATTGAAAAAAACAAAGTCAGGCAGTTGGTTCACCCGCGTCCATTGCAGGGACTGACCAGATCGGTAGCTGGCTCGCACCGGTTCCAGAAGCTGGGCATTGGTCCAGATCTGGGAGTGGCAGTTCATGCAAGTCTTGGTGGGAGGAATGCCCGCGAAGCTCGAAGTCTCGACCGAAGTGTGGCAGTAGCGGCAGTCGATGCCCAATCCGGCAACATGGTGTTGATGGCTGAAGGGTACCGGCTGCGGTTTTCGCACCCCGGCGTACGTTATATAAGGCGAACCCTGAATCTCATACCCCACCAAAACAAGCGCGGCAATCACGAACACCGCGCCAAAAATCGTGACGCGGGACAGAGTGTTCGCACTGCGATGAAAAATCTGAGACATGCGTACGTACGATTTCTATTAGAGACGAATGAGACCCGGCAGATCCTTATATGTATGGAAGCCTAATCGTTAAGACGCGAGAGAACTACCCACAGATTTCTTTCACGCCCGCTTGCAGAACTCGGAATTATAAATATTTCTGGTGAACTTGTCGCGTACTTCAATAAAAAAATTCACAAACCCAGTCTCAAATTGAATTCCAAACAAAAACTTAGTACCTATCAATTTTCAGTGTTGCTCCTCTACCGCAGGTTCATCACCAACAATTTCGGTTCGGTCATTTCCTCAATCGCATAACGCAATCCCTCACGTCCCAAGCCCGAATCTTTTACGCCGCCGTAAGGCATCTGGTCGATGCGGAAGGAAGGAATATCGCCGGCGATGAGCGCTCCGACTTCCAATTCGTCGTAAGCTTGAAACAGCAGCTTCACGTCGCGCGTAAACAGCCCCGCCTGCAGGCCGTAATTGGAATTGTTGATTCGCCGCAGCGCTTCGTCAAAATTCTGATATGGCTCAACCGTCACGACCGGACCGAAAATTTCCTGGCAGTTCACCTTCATATCCGACTTGGTGCCGGTGAGAACCGTTGGCTCGATGATCGTCCCCTTGCGTCCACCGCCGCACAACAACCGGGCGCCGGACCGAACCGCCTCATCCACCCAATTCGTAACCCGAACTGCATCACTTTCGCGAATCAGCGGGCCCACGTCCGTCGACTCTTCCATCGGATCGCCAGTCTTCAGTTTCTTAACGCCGTCCACCAGTAAATCGGTGAACTTTCCATAGACTGATTGCTCCACCAGAATCCGCTGCACCGAGATACAGGTCTGGCCCGCATAAGCGAACCCTCCCGTAACACAACGGTCAGCCGCGTACTCCACGTCGGCGTCGCTATGCACAATCGCACCGGCGTTGCCCCCGAGTTCCAGGGCAACCTTCTTCTTGCCCGCGCGCCGCTTAATGTCCCATCCCACCGGCACGCTGCCGGTGAAGCTGATCAGCTTGATGCGCTCATCGGTGACCAGCAGACCTGCATCTTCGTTGGAAAGCGGCAACACATTCAGTCCGCCATCGGGCCAACCGGCTTGTTGAACGCATTCCGCCAGCAACAGCGAACACAGCGGGGTTTGTGGCGCCGGCTTCAGCACCATCGGACAGCCTGCAGCAATAGCCGGAGCCACTTTGTGCGCGACTAAGTGCAAGGGAAAATTAAAAGGTGTAATGCCAGCAATCGGGCCGAGAGGATAGCGCTTCACGATTCCCCAGCGACCAGCCGTAAACTCCTGCCAATCGAGGGGAAGATACTCACCGTAGATACGTGTAGATTCCTCCGCGGCGACGTTGAAGATAAAAATTGCGCGGTCGACTTCGGTGCGCGCCGCCTTGATCGGCTTACCGGCTTCCTGAACGATGGTGCGGGAAAATTCTTCCCGGCGCTCTGCGATTGACTGAGCCACGCGCCTGAGCACCCGTTGCCGCTCAAAGGCTGGGAGGCGGCGGGTAGTACCAAAGGCCTTGACTGCAGCCGCAATCGCCGCTTCGGCATGTTCGCGCCGCGCCTGAGTAACGCGCCCCACAACGGCGCCATCGAATGGCGACCGTACTTCCACCACGTCGCCGTCGTCCACCCAATGGCCGTCGATAAAGAAACCGCGGGTTGCGACCGGCGCCTCCACTGGCGTCTCCACGGGAATGCTCGTCAACTCCGCCATGGTTGCCTCCGGTTTCCGAGGGAACGATTTTTGATTATAGGCCTTCTTCGCGGGTTGCCTTCGAAATCTGAATTATCAAATGCGAAAGACACAAAATTCTCAAAAAAAAGGACGTCCGATGAAGTTGTTTTGCGCACTTCGCGTCCTTGCATAGTTCGTTCGACTCCCGACGGCTTTCGCAATACACTCTCCTACTACAATAGAAGTTCAGCGCCAATGCCGCCTCTCGAGACTATCACCGACCTTGCGCCTCGCTTGAGGCGTAAAGAGGTCTCGCCGCTGGAATTGGCGCGCACGTGCCTCGACCGCATCGAGAGACTTAATCCGACGTTAAACGCTTTTATCACCGTAACCGCGGAATCCGCGCTGGCGGAGGCGCGTGCGACGGAAAAAGAAATCTCTCGCGGCGAGTGGCGCGGTCCGCTGCACGGGATTCCGGTTGCATTGAAAGATCTGATCGACACGGCAGGCACGCGAACTACAGCAGCCAGCGCGCTATATCAGAATCGCGTCCCCGCTGAAGATGCGGAGGTCGTACGGCGCTTGCGTGAGGCCGGTGCCGTGATCCTCGGCAAAAACAATCTGCACGAGTTCGCATATGGCGCCAGTTCGCTGGTCAGCTTCTTCGGCGACGTCCACAACCCGTGGAATACGTCACATATCGCCGGAGGCTCGTCGGGCGGATCAGCCGCCGCTGTGGCCGCCGGACTCTGCTGTGCCGCGATTGGAACCGACACGGCTGGCTCCATTCGCCTGCCGGCCGCCCTCTGCGGCTGCGTCGGGATCAAGCCCACTTATGGCCGCATTTCGACGCGCGGGGTGATTCCGCTTTCCTGGTCACTCGATCATGTCGGACCATTGGCCGCGACTGTCGCCGATGCCGCGCTGGTGCTGCAAGCGATCGCGGGATACGATCCGCTTGACTTTCATAGTTCTGATGTTCCGGTTTGCGATTATGCTTCCTCGTCTTCTACTGCCGTTGGCGGAGAAATGAATACGCTTCGCATAGGCATTCCGCGTCCCTATTTTTTTGACGATCTTGATGAGGAGGTGTGCGCAGCGCTAGAGCAGGCTTTAACTGTGATCAGAACCCTGGTCGCGGAAATTCGCGAAATTCAGATCGAGATACCCGCGGATCGCGTCGTGCAAAATGCGGAGTCGTATGCAATTCACGCCGACGACGTTTCCCGAACGCCGGAGTTGTATCAGGCGGAGACGGTGCGGCGGATTCGCCATGGCGAAAACATTTCCGCGGCAGAATATATTCACCGCCGCCAGGAGTTGGACCGCGAGCGCCGCCGTGCTCAGCGCATCTTCGCTGAAGTCGATTTGCTGGTCACGCCCACCACGCGCATCCCCGCGCCGGCAATCGCTGATCTGAAAAAAGATCCCGAGGCCCTGCGTCCCGCGGAAATTACTTTGCTGCGCAACACGCGTCCCCTCAATGTGTGGGGGCTGCCGGCAATCTCGCTCCCATGCGGTTTCACCCAGAGCGGCTTGCCCATCGGCCTGCAGATCGCGGGGGCGCCCTGGCGGGAAGATCTGGTGCTGCAGCTTGCTCACGCTTACGAGCTGGCGACGGCATGGGATAAGCGAGAATGCCACGTTTAGAGCAACCCAGTTCGGATCGCCTCAGTCTACAGTCCTGACATCATCAGGCAGCATCAACACAAACGTGCAGTTGCCCGTCGCCGTAGAGCAGGAGAGAATCCCGCGGCGCAATATTTTCAGCGGCGTGTCATCTGGGAACGTGAGACGGTATTCAGCCGTGCGAAGCGCTTCTGTGAACACTTTCAGCTTGTCGTCACCGCTCACAAATCTCACGGCCTCAGCTTTCGCTGGAGCACCAGCGCCTCCACTCAGCAGGACGAAAAACTCTGCGCTGCCAGTCTCTTTGGCCTTCCCCAGGTCGATGGTGCGCAGCGATTGCAAACTCTCGTTGTTTTTGTTTTTGGTTTTCGCACCGCCATTCAGTTTGGCGTCGCTTTTGAGCAATGCATCAATCCTTTCGCGCGTCTCCGGGATCGGACGCAGCCCAGTCTCCGCAAGTTCATAGGTTTGGAGCGCGCGATCTTTTTTCCCTTCTTTCTCGTAAATCTGGCCGAGATGGTCGCCGACCTCTCCGTGCTGCCCCAATCCCCACGCGGCGGCAACGTATTTTTCCGCCATGTCGAGATTGCCTTTGCTGAAATAAACCCAGCCCAGCGTGTCCCAGTAAGCGATGAGCGAGGGGACGAGCGGCAAATCCTGCTGTGTAAGCCGATCAAGTGACAGGTTGCGCAATGCCGCAGTGGTGGCTGAAACCGCGGACTCCGCATACTGCTGCGCGCGATCCAGATGAGCCTTTTTCAGCGACAACTGGTAGGCAATGTTGTTCCACACCAACGGCGTAGCGGAAAGCTCGACTGCGTGATCAAACGTCGCCAGAGCTTTATCGTCCTGACCAAGATTCAAATAAGCATCGCCGAGAGTGACTTGCAGTTCTGGATTGTCAGGCGTGAGCGATGTGGCTTTCTCCAGTTCAGCCGCCGCCAGGTCGTACTTTTTCCACTCGGAGTACATCGACCCCAATCCCGCGTGGGCGAACTTGTCGAGCGGATTGATTTCGATCTGTTTGTTGAACGCCGTCGCAGCATCTTCATATTTGCGTTCCTGCCAATAGGCGCGGCCAAGAGCGTTGTAGGCGTACTCGTCGTAGGGATTAATCTCAATCTGCTTCTTCAGGGCGGCGATAGCGTCATCGTTCTGGCGCATGCCCATGTAAGCGGCAGCCAGCATGTTCCATGCATATTTATTTTTCGCGTCTACTTCCGTAGCGCGCCTCAGCAGCGTTACTGCCAACGGCAGATTGTTGCTGGCGATGGCCGCTCGACCGCTTTCCACCAGATCGTCCGCCTTCATGTCCGCCGGCGGCGCAGGTGAGCCGGCTACTGTGTTCTCGAGTGAAAGAAATTGGCCCAGGTCTGAACTTACAGCGTGGCGGAAAGCTTCATAATCTTCAGCCCGGGGTGCGGGCAGCTCGTCCTTACGCAATGTGAGCGTCCGATCCGCGGTGAACGTTGTTCCCTGCAATTTGTACGTAGCTTGATACTCCGCGTAGTCGCGCTTGAGAGAAAAAGGCAGGGGGGCGCGCGCCGTGTATTTGGCGGGGAGTTCGAGCTTGATTTTGTAAACGTACTCTGCCTTGGGCCCGAGCTTCAGCGGTTCGGAGTCTGCGTCGCTATCCGCATCCCCGAGATCTGGAAGATTGAACTGGCATAGCGGCAATGTGAGATCTGATTTCTTCTTGGACCAATCGAGAAAATTCGGCCGGGAAACGTCGTAGGACATTGTGAAAGCTTCACGCGTAGCGGCAGGATCACTGATCTTGAGGTTCGTGACATCGCCACCCATTCCGGAGTTTACGTTCTCAACAACGCGCTGCCATTGCGCTTCAGGAACACGGCGGAAGATGGAGCGCAGGAGCAGTTCTTCATCGCCGCGAAACGTGTAGTGCACATGAGCTTCAAGTTTTCCAATCTGATTGATGGTTCCGTCTACTTCGGAAATCTCACTGTCGGGCATGGGAGTGTCGGCGGGAGTTTCCTCAAGGTGCGGCGTGCCTGAGGCAGGAACGACGAGCGCGAGTTTGTTTCGGAGACTGTAGGCCAGCAGACGAAACGGAGCCACCTCGCTGGTGGTATCCATCCAGATCTCTTGCTTGCCCATGGGCAGCATGGTGATCACGTGATCGAACTGCGAGGGCGACGGCACATCAGGATCGAGTTTGCGGCTGGAGTTGATCAGCACCGAAGAGGCGTGCATGCCTTCCGCTTCGAGCAGCGATGCCAGCAACGTGTGCTTGTCTTTGCAATCACCGTATTGATTGTGCAGCACATCACTGGAGGCATGCGGCTGATAGCGACCTAATCCCAACGACAGGCTTACGTAACGAAAATTCCTGGCCACGTAGTCGTAGAGTGCCTGAACTTTATCCAAATCGTTATTGAGGCCCTTGGTGAGTTCTTCCGCTTTGGCTCGAACTTCGGGCGAGGGCGCTCGACGGTCTTTCTCCAGACCCGCATACCAGAGTCCGATCTGCTCCCAACTGACGAATGAGGTCAACTGAATGTCAGGCCGTTCGTCTTCGGGATGCCTCTTTTTCTTCTTGTTCTTGTCTTTGTCTTTATCCTTATTTTTCTGATCGTCTTCCCGTTCCAGGTGTGAGCTGGTCCAGTGGTAAACGCGGCGTCCGTTAGTTTCCGAAATTGTCGGATTCATCTCCGGTTTATTTTTTAACTTGATGGCGCGGCTCGCGGGAACGTCAACCTCGACTTCTTCGTCAAGGTCGATGTTGGCCTTGTCGAAATCGTAATCTGCCCAGAACTCGCCCGGAGCCAGCGCCGTGTGGATCACCGTGACGATGTCATATTCGAGCACTTCGCCGGGACGCAGGCCGGGGACAGTGATGTGCTTCTGACGGTAGTCGGTGTAGACCGGAGCCTGTTGCTCGAGCGGAGCGCTCAGATCCTGAACGGCATCGTCGCCGGCCTTCACCACGGTGCCGTCGGCCTTGATAACGCGGACGTAAGCAATTTCAACCCGTTCGTTGGCGGAGTTGTATCCAACTTGAATCTGACCCCACTGCTGAACTCCAGCCTCGCTCTGCACGCGAATTCGAGCGATGGTCTCCTTGCGCCCAGTGCCGTCGTTTTCGAAACGATAGATGGACTTGTATTGCTCGACGACAAAGGCTTCTTGCGAATAGTCGTGTTTTACTGCTTCGGGTTTCGAAGCCGCGCTGTCCACCGGTTTCGATTCAGCCGCCATGGCGCCCTTCTTCGCCTTCGCTGGAAGAGTTGAGTTCGTGGGCGCCTGATCCGATTGTGCCGGAGCAATTACGAAAGCGACTAAGACGGAGATAACGAGAAGCGGCAGAAGACGGAAACTACGCATGCCGTAATAGTAAGGCTTTCTGAGGGGGAATCCCAAGTCGGACTCTATTGGACCGAGGATTACGGAAGTTTTATCTGCGCGCGGAGTGATTTACCGGCGGATCGGGCCTCGCGGGGTCAGGAGGCACATAGACATATTCCCCAGGACGCGCGTAGTGCAACTGCTCGCGGGCTTCTTTCTCAATTGCTTTCGCGTCAGTTTTCATTCCCTGTATACGCTGGGTATAGAGTTGGTTTTCCTTCTGTTCGAGCGCGATTCGCTTTTGCAGCGATTCGTATTCCGCCCGCTTCTGTTTGTACACAACCATTCCATTCGCGCCCAACATCACGTGCACGAAAAGCAGGCCAGCAAGCGCCGCAACCGTAATGGTCGCGATCCGCCGCCGCAAGGCATGGACTCTCGCAAAAATAGGCCGCAGTTTCGTCATCCACGACGCAGCGAAAGCTTGGGCCTGCGGCGCCCTCTCCGCCACTGCGCGTAAGCTGTCCTGCGGACTAGGAAATCGCCGTATGTTGGTAAGATTTTTTACTCGAAAATCCATTGCTTGGTCGCCCCGCTCAACTCCTCCAAACCCTGCTTGCTGCGCGCTTCCGTGTACATCCGCACCAGTGGCTCGGTGCCGGACAAACCGTACAAACCCGCGAGCCATCTTCGAAAATCAGTTTCAACCCATCCGCGCGGACGATCTCGCTGACCTCGTGTCCACAGAACTCCGGCGGATCAGACTTCAACTTCTCAGTGGACTTCCCCTTCACCTCGGGCGTCAAGCGGAAGTTTTCGCGCTGCGGACAACAGGAACCAAGGTGGTTACATAGCGACCGCAATTTTTGGCCGCAAGTCTTCGAGCAGATAGTTCAACTGGCTGAGGAGCGTGTCCTCCTGCCCCCGGCTTAGGTGCTACTCTCTCGAGTGACTTGGCTGAAAGTTGATCGCGGATTGCTGAGGGCTGATTTATATGACTAATAAACGAATCGTCTTGACCACAACCGGCTCAGAAGCAGAAGCGCAGAAGATCGCGCGCCACCTTGTCGAAAGCCGGATGGCCGCCTGCGTCAATATCATTCCGCAGATCACGTCGGTATATCGCTGGCAAGGCAAGGTAGAAGAGGCTTGCGAGTGGCTTTTGCTGATCAAAACGACTGCCGATGGGTTCGAAAAAATCCGCGAGGCGATTGCCGAGTTACACTCTTACGAACTGCCCGAGTGCGTCTGCCTGACTGTTGAAGACGGTTCAGCCAAGTACCTGCAATGGATCGCCGATTCTGTCGGCGAAAAGCTGTAGTTCAGGAATGGTTTATCGGCGTGGATCCGTGAAAATCCGTGGCGAGAACTTCTATATTGCAGCCAGCCCCGCATCCAGATCATCGAGAATATCCTGGACGTCTTCGATGCCCACTGAAATCCGCACCATCCCGTCGGTAAGACCAATGGCTTTGCGACCCTTTTCGCCCAGGGCCGCGTGCGTCATTGTGGCTGGATGTGAGATCAGCGTTTCCACACCGCCCAGCGATTCGCCCAGGGAACACACCCGCAGTTTCTTCAACATCTTGTTGGCATTCTTTAGCGAACCGGTCTCAAAGGTAATCATCGCGCCAAAGCCGCTCATCTGCCGTTTCGCTAATTCGTGTTCCGGATGATCTGCCAACCCGGGATAAAAAACCTTCTTCACTTTCTTATGCCTGGCGAGAAATTCCGCGACCGATCGCCCGTTGCGGTCATGGATTTCCATACGCGCTGCCAACGTCTTCACGCCACGAAGCACCAGCCAGCATTCAAACGGAGAGAGTATCGCTCCCGCGCACTTCTGCAGGAAAGCCAGCTTCTCGGCCTGCTCCGCTCTGCTGCATACCACTACGCCGCCCAGCCCGTCGCTGTGGCCATTCAGAAACTTGGTGGTTGAATGCACTACCATATCTGCGCCCAAAGCAAGTGGCTGCTGAAAGTACGGAGACATGAAAGTGTTGTCGACCACCAATTCAATTTTTTTCCGCCGGCAAATTTTGCTGATCTCAGCCAGATCGCTCAAACGCATCAGCGGATTAGTCGGCGTCTCCACATAGACTATCCGCGTATTCTTGCGGATCGCGCGCTCTACATTTTCGGCGTCCGATGTATCGACGTAGGAAAATTCCAGACCGAAATTCGTCAGCACCTGATTGAACAGCCGCGGCGTTCCGCCGTATAGATCATTGCCACACACCACGTGATCACCGGTTTTCAACATACTGGCGATCGCGTTGATTGCCGCCATGCCGCTGCCAAAAACTCGCGCCGCAACTCCTCCTTCGAGCGACGCCAGATTCTCTTCCAGCCGGTCGCGCGTGGGATTCGACACTCGCGAATACTCGTACCCCTTGTTCTCGCCGATGCCCTGCTGCACATACGTGGAACTCAAATAAATGGGCACGTTGACCGCGCCGGTAAGAGGATCCGGCTCCTGCCCATCGTGAATGGCGCGCGTCGCAAACCCAGCCTGTCGGTTTTTCTTCATGAATACTTTCTGCTATGGATTGTGTTACTCAGCGATTTCCGCGGATTATCCCAGCGTTCTCAGCGATTATCTTTTCGTCTAGATCCCACCCTCAAAAATTTTCTTCGACAAATACCGCTCCGCCGAATCCGGGATAATCGTGGCCACCCGTTTTCCAGCCCCCAAGCGTCGCGCCACCTGCATAGCCGCGAAGACCGCGGCTCCGCCGCTCGACCCGGCCAGCACACCTTCCTGAGCCGCCAGTCGCTTCACCGTCTCGAACGCATCCTCGTCGGTCACTGCAATCACTTCATCGCACACCGAACGATCAAAAGTCTTCGGAATAAAGCTCGCCCCGATGCCTTCCACCTTATGCGGCCCAGGTTCTCCGCCACCCAGCACTGATCCTTGCGTTTCCGCCGCAAACGCCAGCACTCCGGGCACATGCTCCTTCATATATCGAGCGATTCCCGTAAAAGTTCCGCAAGTGCCGCAACCCAAAACCACGGCATCGATCTTGCCGCTCATCTGCTCAAAAATTTCCACCGCCGTGGTTTCGTAGTGGTAATCGGGATTCGCCTGATTCTCAAACTGTCCGGCCATAAATGCGGTCTTATCGCTAGCCACTAATTCTTTCGCGCGCCGGATCGCTCCCGACATTCCTTCTTCATCCGGAGTGCGATCCACCTGCGCTCCCAGGGCACGCATGATGATCACTTTTTCCTGGGAGAAATTTTCCGGCACGAACAACTTCACTTTGTAACCGCGATTCACCCCAATCAAGGCCAACCCGATCCCCGTATTCCCCGCCGTAGCTTCAACAATGGTGCCACCCGGTGCGAGTTTCCCTTCCTGCTCGGCTCGCCGGATGATCCCAACCGCCGCGCGATCCTTCACGCTGCCGCCCGGATTCAGGTATTCAAGTTTGGCGAAGATGTCGGCGGATCCGGCGGGAACCAGCCGTTTCAGCCGCAGCATGGGAGTTCCGCCAACCAGATCCGTAATGTCATCGGCGACGCCGAGGTGGGAGACTTCAAAAGTTTTCTGATGCACGCTACAGGGTATCAAAGTCAAGCGCTTTCTGTTTCCTCAAGAATCGTAACGTTTTCGCGGTCACCAAAGCGACGAGTACCTGAGCCTGCAAACCCTTGTGTCCGGGGGTTTACGAGCTGTACGAAATTAAACCCTATCCCCCTTATGCGCGAGAGGTTGAAAGCTGCATAAAATCAGTCGCCCCAATCAGCCGCAGGACGAACCGCACAGGAAGTGGGAACCGCCGCCGGGTGGGATCATGCACGATGGTGGGTGCGGAAAGTAAGTACCTCACGCCGCGAGTCTCAACCTCGCATCCGCCAGCGGCCAGAACATTCTTGACCCACTCGCTATCCCGCCCATAAGTAAGGGCAATGAGGAATCCCTGCGGCGCTCGGAAAACATTTACTGGCGTCCGGTATACGTTGCCTGATTTTCGTCCGACGTGTGTGAGGATGCCGAAGCCCGGCAATCGGCCCGCGAATCGGCTCGTGATCCGATTCGTAACCGCCAAATTGAAAGCCGCGACCCACCTCTTGCGGAACCGGATGAGCAGAATGGGAGCCAGCAGGAATGCCAAAAACAGGACGACCGCTGTGATGATCGGCATGTCCAATTATCTTCCCATCATGTAGGCATTATGCATCGCAAGCGTCCGACTTCCAATAGTTGAGGAAATATCGTGACTTCATCAAGCAACAGGGCCCCGTCACTCTTGTGTGCCCTTTGTTGGATCACTTTCGGGGGATTTTTCAACCGGCGAAGAGCGGAGAGGCTTGCGTATCGTGTCCAGCAGCCGTGCCGCACAACGACGCCATTTCCATTGCGACGGAGCGCACTCCACGTACTCTCCTCCACCCGGCAGACGCAGAATTTTCCCGCGAATGCATTCCCAGCACGATTGCGGCTCATGCTCGGCGGTGGACATCTGGCCACCAAGTTCCTCGTTTGCAGTCTTTCACAAACGCGGCTCGCAAGCTGTGACCACTATCACTGAATCGACCGCGAGCGCTGTTCTCATACTAGATTGTTGGTCGTGCCTTTCGTCCGAGTGGAAGAATTTGCCAGGAATCGCATCGCGGCGTTCGGGTGTGCAGTTCGTCACGTTGACCCGTGTCGTTCATCACAGATCGCACCCACGACTCATACTGTACTGAGCATGGGAGAGCCGCCGTGTGCCTCGCGATACCAGGAAAGATTATCGAAATGCAGGAACAGGGACCTCTGCGAGCGGCCCGCGTGCAGTTTGGCGGGATCGTACGCCAGGTATCGCTGTGCTTTGTGCCCGAGGCGGGCTTGGGCGACTATGTGATGGTGCACGTTGGCTTCGCAATAAGCCGTGTAGATGCGGTGGAAGCTGAGCGCACATACAAGCTTCTGCAGGAGATGGGGGCGCTGGAAGCGGAATTGCCGGAAGTGGAATCGTAATTTCGCACGGTCGGCGCTCGCAATGCCTAAGCTGGCTTTCCCTTTGTGCGTCGAACTGGATCTCGCCCTATGAAATATCTCGACGAATACCGTGACCAGGGCATCGCGCGGGCCCTGACTGCCGAGATCGCGCAGGCTACCACCCAGCCGTGGGTGTTGATGGAAATTTGCGGCGGCCAAACCCACACCATCATGCGCTACGGCATCGACGAGTTGCTGCCCCGCGGCATCGAACTCGTGCACGGCCCGGGCTGTCCCGTTTGCGTCACGCCGCTCGAAACTGTGGACAAGGCGATCGAACTGGCGCTTCAGCCAAACGTCATCGCTGGTTTCCTATGGAGACATGCTGCGCGTGCCTGGATCCCGTTCCGATCTGCTTCGCGCTAAGGCGCAGGGGGCGGACGTTCGCATCGCTTACTCTCCCACTGAGGCAGTGAAAATCGCGCGCTCGAATCCTGAACGCAAAGTGGTGTTTCTATCGATTGGTTTCGAGACTACGGCTCCGGCAAATGCCATGGCCGCGTGGCAAGCCAAGCGCGAGGGTCTGACCAACTTTTTTATGTTGGTTTCGCACGTGCTGGTACCGCCGGCGATCCGCGCATTGCTGGTTTCGAGCGTCAACCGGGTGCAGGGTTTCATCGCTCCTGGACATGTTTGCACCGTTGTGGGATGCAAGGAATACGAGGATCTGGTTCGCGATTTTCGCATCCCGATCGTAGTCGGAGGATTTGAACCGGTCGATATTCTGGAAGCAGTCCTCATGCTGATTCGGCAACTCGAAGCGGGACAGGCGCGGCTCGAAAACCAATATGCGAGATCCGTCAGCTACCAAGGAAACCTGCCGGCGCAGCAGATTATGGCCGAGGTGTTTGAAGTGGCGGACCAGAAATGGCGCGGGATTGGCCCCATCCCCCGGAGTGGCTTGCGCTTGCGCGAGGGATATGCCGCTTATGATGCCGACCGCGTCTTTGATTTAAGCGAGCTTACCGTAGACGAGCCGGCCGAGTGCATGAGCGCTCAGGTTTTGCGGGGATTAAAAAAGCCGACGGATTGTCCGGCATTTGGCTTGCGGTGTACTCCTGAAAATCCGTTAGGCGCGCCCATGGTCTCGAGTGAAGGCGCATGCGCGGCCTACTACCACTATCGCCGTCATGCGGTCCCAAGTTAGGAGAGGCATGTCAACGAAAACCCACGACGAAATAAACGTCGAGCTCAGTTGCCCCGCGCCGCTTCCGGCTAAAGACACCATTCTCCTGGGCCATGGCAGCGGCGGTAAGTTGAGTGCCGAATTGATTCGCGACCTCTTTCTACCTGCGTTCCAGAATCCGGTGCTGGCGCGGCTGGACGATCAAGCCATCGTGAATGTGAATGGGCAGCGCCTGGCGATCACCACCGATTCCTTCGTAGTAAAGCCGCTGTTCTTTCCCGGAGGGGACATCGGATCCCTCGCGGTTCACGGCACGGTGAACGATTTGGCGATGGGCGGGGCAACACCACTGTTTCTGACCGCCGCCTTCATCATCGAAGAAGGGTTCTCGATGGAGGAGCTTCGGCGGGTGGTGAATTCACTCCAGCGGGCAGCCGCAGCGGCGGGCGTGCAGGTTGTTACCGGCGATACCAAGGTCGTCGAAAAAGGCAAGGGCGACGGGCTGTTCATCAACACGACAGGAATTGGACTCGTGCCGGAGGGAGTGGAGCTTTCCGCCGGCCACGCGCGCCCTGGCGATAAGGTGCTTTTAAGTGGTTCCATCGGCGATCACGGAATTGCGATTCTGGCGCAGCGCGAGGGCCTGGAATTTGAGACTCAAATCCAAAGCGATAGCGCTGCCTTGCACACGCTGGTAGCTGAGATGCTGAGTGTAACTCATGACATTCGCTGCATGCGTGATCCTACGCGAGGTGGAGTCTCCAGCACCTTGAACGAAATCGCGCAGCAGTCCCGGGTTGGCATCGAGTTGGAAGAATGCGCTCTTCCCATCCACGAACAGGTTCGCGGGGCGTGCGAACTGCTGGGGCTCGATCCCTTATATGTAGCGAACGAAGGCAAGCTCATCGCAATCGTGGCACCTCAAGCCGCTGATGCGGTGCTGCAGGCCATGCGGCGCCACCCGCTGGGAGCGGAGGCGCAGATCGTTGGCATCGTGAGGAAAGAGCACCCGGGCCTGGTGACCATGCGAACGCCACTGGGAACCACGCGCGTCGTGGACATGCTGACAGGCGATCAATTGCCTCGCATTTGCTAGGAAAATTAGCGAGTGCCGGCCTCCTTTATACCGCCCGCTGAGATTCCGTTTTTTCGTCGGCCGTCCACCAGATGCCAAGATCGCCGGGATGCTGTGTGCGCCGGTAAGAAACACCCAAGCGATTCAACTCAACCAGAACTTCCGCGATCGCTTGATCCAATGCGGCATTCACGGGCTTGCTCAAGCTGCAGCCCGCCTCGTAACACTCTGCGGCAATTCCCACGAGCAGCACATCCCGGGGCGCGACTGCAAAGAGTTCGGCGCTGAGCAGCGCATCCACCAACGCTGGCGAGTGGGGATCCATGCGCACCGCGGGAGAGTGGCGCATGATATCCGCTTTGCGGTAGAGCAGCACGGCGCCTGGAACCGCTCCGGTATCATTGGCGTCGATAGAATCAATCAGGATGACGGCGTCTTTGCCTGAGATTTGGTCGATCAAGTCAAGAGCCGGAGTTCCCAGGTCGCTGACTTCGACGCCATCCTCGAACTCGTAATGGGCGGCCAGAAGCCTCGCGATGTATGGTCCGACGGCGTCATCGCCCAGCAAAACGTTCCCAATCCCGCCGATCAGGATTTCCTTCACAGCACATTTACCTTGGCAATCCGGCGGCCTGAGGGATCGAACGCATGGCAGGCGCAGGCCATGCAAGGATCGAAGGAGTGGATCGTGCGCAAGACCTCCAAGGGTTCCTCCGGCCGGGCGAGCGGCGTGCGCAGCAGCGAGGCTTCGTAAGGACCGTGAGCGCCCGAGCGGTCGCGTGGGCTGGCATTCCAGGTTGAGGGCACCACCGCCTGGTAATTTTTGATTTTTTCGTCCTTAATCACAATCCAGTGGGATAACGTGCCGCGCGGCGCTTCGTGAGTTCCAACGCCCTCGATTTCATGTCCTGGAAACACTGGTTGGTTGTGAACCGTGTAGTCACCCTTGGCAATGTTGTCGGTTAAAAGCTGCAAATGCTTCTGCGCAAGTTCCGCCAGCATCGAGGCACGAATCGCGCGTGCGGCGTGCCGGCCCAGCGTAGAGTGCAGCATATCGGGAGTAACGCGCTCCCCGCCGATGGCCTGCACCTTGCTGATCGCGAGATTTGTATGTTTCTGCGTCAAGGGATGTCCTTGCGCGTAACCAACCAGAACCTGTGCCAGCGGTCCAACCTGCATAGGTTCGCCATTGAAGCGCGGCGCCTTCACCCAGGAGTATTTCTGCTCTCCGTTCCAGCCGGTGAAGGCGGGATCGGTCTCCCCTTCCCAGGGATGCAGCGCTTTCTCGCCTCGATAGTAGGCGTGTGCCACGTCTTCGCTGACTCCCTCCCGAAATTCCTTGTCGGATGCGGTCTTGAATGAATGCACGCCAGCGATATTTCCGTTCATGATGGTACCGCCGGGAAGGTCGTAGCTTGTACCTGTGCTGTCCAATGGCAGGTCGGGAACGGCAAGATAATTTTTCACGCCGCTGCCAATCTTGAACCATTCGGGATACATCGCAGCTACCGCACAGACATCGACGACATACACCTGGTTGATGAACTGCACCACTTCGTCGAGCAGTACGCGGATCATTTCCAGCCGGTCCATATTGAGGGCGCTGGCGCTGTCGAGGTCGATGGCGTTGGCTACGCCTCCGACCGTGAGGTTCTGAATGTGCGGCGTCTTCGAACCCAGGATGCCGACCACCTGCAGAGCTTTCCGCTGATACTCCAGTGCCTGCACATAGTGCGAGAAGGCCAGCAGGTTCACGTCAGGCGAGAGCCGCATCGCGGGATGGCCCCAATAGCCGTTCATGAAAATTCCCAGTTGGCCACTGCTGGCGACTGCATTCACGCGGTCTTGTGCGGCCTTGAACTCGTTGCGGGAGTTGCGTGTCCAGGGCGATAGACTCTCCGCCAGTTTTGCCGTCGCTGACGGATCGGCTTTGGGGATCTGCAGAATGTCCACCCAGTCCAGCGCGGAGAGTTGATAGAAGTGCACGATGTGGTCATGCAGGGCGTGCGCGATCAGGATGAGATTGCGAATGTACTGGGCGTTGAGCGGCACTTCCAGCTTTAAAGCGTCCTCCACCGCGCGCACGCTGGCCATGGCGTGCACAGTGGTGCACACGCCGCAGAAGCGCTGGGTGAATAGCCAGGCATCGCGCGGGTCGCGGCCGCGGAGAATGTTCTCGATGCCGCGCCACATTGTGCAAGAAGCCCATGCGTTGCTGACCGCATTGTTGTCGACTTCGACGTCGACGCGAAGGTGGCCTTCGATTCTGGTGATGGGGTCAATCGTGATTCGTTTCGCCATAGTGCCTGCTGTTAGTCGGAATCTGTTGGTTCGTTCTCACCGAAAAATCCGTATTTGAAATATCCCGTCCAGCGAATGTACGGTCTGCGGAACCGGAAATAGCTGGCCATGTCGTGCCATTCCTGAAGCGGCGCGGGGAGAATGCCAAACCGCTTTACCACCAATAGAAATCCGGCCACGCCCATGCAAATGAAACCCAGCGACACCAGCACTTCGATAGTGGTTGGAAAATATAGTGACTCGGGGTTGGGCCGAAAGGCCAACGTCGTGGGACTGAACCGATAGATCATGCCTCCCAGCGAACTGAGGACGTAGCCCAGGAACATCCATTTAGTCTGGCGATTCCGCAACGAACGGCGAAGCATCCAGCCGCCAACCGAAATCAGAAAAATCTCCAGCCAGAAGACACCGGCAAAGCGGTCGAAGTGGAAGGCGGTGGGGAGCGCTCCGCGAAACAGGATGTCCAGCAGGCGCAATGCCAGCCAGCCATAAATCAGCCACGCCGTGATGCGCGCGGCTTCGTCGAGCACCTCCATATCCATGGCGCGCTTCCATACCACGCAACACAACATAGTGGTTCCGGCGACGCACCCGAACGACATAAAGGCGGACGCACCCAGATACAGCAGTGGCAGCCAGGGTGTCTGCCACAGAGGATGGACTCGTTCTCCGGCGAGCAACATCAATGCGCCCAATGACGATTGGTGCATTCCCGGCAACAGGTATGCGGCGGCAATGATCCAGGGAAAGAAGTAGTGCAGCCTCCGTTCGACCCGCTCCACTCCTGGCCGCAGGCGCGAATCGAAATACCACAACCGTTCCAGCATGGGAGGAATATTTTCAATCGCGAGCGGAACCATGGCGTAGATCGACATGCAGATCGCAACCTCGGCCAGGGGGGAATGCATATTCCATTTCCAGGGAAAAACGATCCAATAGAAATTCCACGGCCGGCCAGCGTCGATGCCCAGCAGAAGCAGACCGCAGGCGTAAGCCAGAAAGCTGGTCAGCAGGGCCATGCGCATCAGCGCATGCAGGCGCTTGCGGCGGAACACCCAGGCCGCAATTCCTACCGCGAATGCACCCGAGCCCAACCCGGTCAGCACCATCACGTTGAAAGTCTTCCAGATCCCCCAGCCATAGGCGTCATTCATCCCGCTGACAGGGCCCAGGCCGGCGAGTTCGCGGTAAGCGGTGAGCACAAACGCCAAGAGAGTCATGGCCAACAGCACGAGGAAGAACCGATTCACTACCGGAAACCCGTACACGGGCACCGCCCGTTCCCAGCGAGCCTCGCGTAGCGGCGTGTTTGTCAGGGCTGTGCTGCTCATAGTTGCGCTCTTAATCCAGTCGTTTTTTCGCGTTCGTGAGCTTCCTGCTCATGACCCTTCAAGCTTTTGCGAATCACCTGCACCAGTCCGACGTACAACAACGCCGGCAGTGCGAAATACTGGTAAAGCCGTCTCTGCCAGCGCAGAGTCTTGGCTGGCACCGAGTCCGGCCCCAATTCAGGCAGGCCGAGTTTTTCAAACGCCACCCGAGACAGATAAAGATTTTGCGTTCCGCCGTTGTCTATTTCTCCGTACACGCGGCCTTGATAGTAGCGGCTGGGATCGCTCTGAATGCGCTGCTTGGCCACCGTCAGCAAGACGGCGCGCGGACCGAAGATGACAGCGCCAGTGGGACAAACACTGGTGCATCCTGGCTTCAGCCCTTGCTCCAAACGGTGGCTGCACAGCTCGCACTTGGTCACGCGCGGGTTGTACCCCCGCCACTGGAAACGCGGGACGTGGTAAGGACAGGTGATGGTGCAATAGCGGCAGCCGATACACTTGTCGGCATCCCACTTGACGATGCCGCTCTCCTTATCCTTGTATAGAGCCTGAAAGGGACAACCGGCGGCGCAAGCCGGATCGAGGCAGTGCATGCACTGGCGCTTCACGTAAGAAAAGGCGGAGCCGTCTTCCGCCTTGTAAAGCTTAATGACGTTGCGGGTAAGATCGTTGAGATCGGTGGGCGCCTGGTGCAGGCTATCGCGGCGCGTATCGGGCGGGGTGTCATTCGCCTCGGCGCAAGCCGCCACGCAAGCTTTGCAACCGATGCAAATGCTCGCATCATAGAGTAATCCAACCGCGGCATTGGGAACTGGAATCTCTTCCGCCTGCAGAGCTTTGGCGCTGACGGTGAGGGCTACGGCAGCGGGCACTGCGGCCTTGGCGACACCACTGAACAGTTCTCGCCGAGTGATGGCCACATCAGTCCTCTTTCTTTGGAATTTGTTTCTCGGTCGACTCTCTCAGCTTTTCCGCGTGCGCGCGATCGACTGTAACGCGTGCGATGCCGGCCTCGGCGCTGCTCTGGAAACGCTGCGAAGCAACCCAGGTCGCGCCACCCACCGCTCCGGCAATCGCCCCGACCAAGGCCGCCGCGCCCACCTTGATTTGTCCCGCGGCACTGTAAATCGGCGGGTAGGTATCGGGTGGAGTTGCCAGGTGAATTGGAACGGTTTCGAACGTCCCCATGCGCCACACCACCTCTTTTTCCGTGCATCCCATACAAGGAACTCCAATGCCGATCGGCCACACTCCGGGAATCTCATTGAAGTGGCGCAGCGAACACGCGGCATGGGTGACGGGTCCTTTGCATCCTAGTTTGTAGAGACACCAGCCCTTGCGGTGCCCTTCGTCCCCGAATGCGGCCGCAAACCGGCCAGCGTCAAAGTGCGCGCGCCGCGGGCAATTCTCGTGGATCACGCGTTCGTAGGCGAACCTGGGGCGGTTGAACTCATCCAACTCCGGCAGCCTGCCCATCGTGACGTACTCCAGAACTACCGCCAGCAGGTTGTAAGGATTGGGTGGACAACCAGGAAGGTTGATGATCGGTTTGCCCGATACCACGGAGCTTACTCCCATCGCGCCGGTAGGATTCGGGTCGGCGGACGGAATTCCTCCCCATGATGCGCAGGATCCGATCGCAATGATCGCAGCCGAATCAGCGGCCACTTCCCGGAGCACCTGTACCCCGGGCCGGCTGCCCATTTCGTAGTAGATTCCCTCATCCTTGGTTGGAATTGCGCCTTCGACCACCAGCACGTACTTCCCTGCATTGTCAGTGATGGCTTGGCGCAGCGCCGCTTCCGCCTGCGCGCCGGAAGCAGCCATCAAAGTCTCGTGGTAGTCGAGCGAGATTACGTCCAGGATCAAATGCGCCACATCGGGAGCGGAGGTACGCAACAGAGTCTCGGTGCATCCTGTGCAGTCCTGGAAATGCAGCCAGATCACAGACGGCCGCTTGCTCTTGCCGATGGCCTCCGCGACCTGCAAGAGCGACTTCTTGCCGGTGAGCGCCAATCCAAATGGCGCGGTGGCCATCAGCACGCTGCATAGTTGAAGGAAACTTCTTCGGGAGACTCCGCTTGCCTCCAAGTTTTCTGCAATGGTTAGGTGCTTGGACATGCGCGCCTTCCTGAGTGCTGCATTACCTGGAAATCATCCAGAAACACTCTCGCGAATCTAAGTGCTTTCCGCCTGGAGCAGGAAGGAGATGAGAAGAACTGAGGACATAACCGGTGGGTGCGCGCTGCGAATAAGTAAGAAGTTAGAAATCATGCATGATTGCGCGATGCCCGGTTCCTCGTTTCTCCGCCAAAAGCCCGCCATCCCGGCAGTTCTGTCCCCCGGCCGCAACTCCGGATGAACGATATTGTTTATCCCCCGAATCGATAACTTGAATCAGTGACTGTCCTCACTAATCGATGTGATGCTTCGTCGTCTTTTGGTTAGCTGCCTGAGAACCTTACGCAGACCAGGAACCGAAACGGGAGTGGACTTTTGAATTCCGAGTTACCGGAGAAAGGACCTGGGTCCTCGGCGATGCCGGCACCAAGAGTGCTGGTTCAGCATCTCCTTGAAGACCGGGTAATCTAATGCATCTCGATGGCATCCAACAAGGTGATGGGCCACCTGCTGAGAGGAGTTTGGTTTTGGCCCACCGCTGCTCGTCAATGGGAAATCCTGAGAGCGCGTTGAGAAAGTGAAGTTCCGCCAATCTGCGGCGAACTTAGAACGCCAGAATGACAACACGCTTCACTTCGAACCGGTTGCCACCTGCGTGCCGGCATAGTAACCGCTCTTGGTGCGCACTGACATCTTGCCGTGCCCCTTGGCCTTCGCTTCCACCCGAATTTGACGAAACCCGCCGGTATTTTTGGGATTTGTGGGCTTATATCCAATGGTGTACTGGTTCCGGATGTCGTGCGCTACCTGACGGCTGATCTCATCGACTTCATCCAGCGTCTTGGGAAAAAATGCCAGCCCTCCGGTCCGTTGTGCGATGATCTCGAGAGCGCGCCGGGCGCGCTTGGGGTGTTCTTCATCCCCTAGAATTCCGATCGCATACACGGATGGACTGTTTTCCTCCTGCAACTGTTTCACCGCCTGCTCCAGACTTTCGCGGCTGGCGTTGTCTTCTCCGTCAGTCACCACGAACAGCACCTTGCGCTCCAGCTTCGCATCTCGCTTCAAATGATCGGCGGAAGCAACCACTGCTTCATAGAGCGCAGTCCCGCCCTTGGCATCGATTTTTTCCAAGGCCTCTTTTAATTTCAAAAGATCGTTGGTGAAATCCTGATCGAGATAATATTCATCGTTGAAATTCACCACGAAAACTTCATCCTGAGGATTACTCGATCTCACCAGATTCAGCGCCGCCTGGTTCACCTTCGCGCGCTTCTCACGCATCGATCCCGAATTATCAATCAGGATTCCCATTGCCACCGGAATGTCTTCGTGGTGGAAAGAAATAATCGTCTGCGGTTTGCCGTCTTCGAATACCGTAAAATCGTTTTTATTCAGGCTGGTTACGATGCGCCCTTTATCATCGACCACCGTGGCATGAAGCAACACCTCATCCACATCTTTGCGGATGACAAATGTTCCGTTGTCCTGATTGGTTGAGCCCTGACTTGCGGGCTGCGGAGTTTGCGATTGGGCGCCGCCTTGCGGTTCACTCTGCTTCTGGGAAGGGGGCACAGCGGGAGTCGCAGCCGCACCGGATTGAGGTGTTTGCGTCGAGGTAGATCGAGCGGGATCTGACTGAGGCCTGAGCAGCCTCCGATCTGGCGCGCGCGGGAGCGGATAGTACTACCGCCAAGACCGCAACCCATATCGCCCAGCTCAGAAACGCAAAGTAAAAAGCGCAATTATTCTTCGGGCGCGTAATATCCGGTCCTGGCATACACTTTCAGTGGCGGCAGTCCTTTCGGGGGCAGTAACTTCACCTTGATCTTACGCCATTTGCCGTCATGCAAGGCATTGTGGGGGCGATAGCCGAGCACATACTGGTTACGCAGTTCGATGCCGATCTTGGTCGCCACATCCGCCAGATCATTGGGATTTTCCACCGTGAATGCCCGTCCGCCGGAGAGTTCCGCAATCTCGCCCAGTAGCTCTGGGCCGAGCCGCTCTTCGGGAGTTGCGAAATAACGATCGTAGATGCCGATCGCATAGACCATTACGTCCGCTTCTTTTACCAGGGCCTTGATCTCATTTTCCGTGTACCGGCTGTGATTGTCGCCGCCATCAGAGATGATAAGTAGCGCCTTTTTAGCGTACTTGGCCTGCCTCATCTTGGTAATGCCCATATAGATGGCGTCCAATAATGCGGTCATTCTTTGCGGAACCGTATAGACCAGCTTATTTTGAATCTCATCGACCGAGTTCGTAAAATCGCTGACTACTTCCGGCGCGTCCGAGAAGGTGATCATGAAGAATTCGTCTTGCGGGTTTGCAGTTTTGAAAAATTCCATCACCGCATCTTTTGCCCGGTCCATCTTGCTGCTCATGCTTCGGCTGGAATCGAAGATCACCCCGAGCGACACCGGCGCGTCTTCACTCGAAAATGTTTTGATCTCCTGGCTCGTGCCGCCTTCGAAAAGCTGGAAGTTCTCCTTATCCAGCCCGGTCACAAGCCGGTTCATGGGGTCGGTAATGGTCACTGGCACCAGCACCAGGTCTACGCTCGACTTAAGCGGACGCACGTGAGTATTCAGAGACGGAGCAATCAAGCTCTCTTTGGATACATTCTCCGCCTTCGCGCTCTCGACCGTCCGGGGCGTCACGTGAACATCATTCACATCAGTTTGAGCCCGCGCCGGCGGTAATGAGCCGCAGCACAAGCAAATCGAGAAAAACATCAGCCAAAATGATGGAATAGCTCGAGAGTACAGCGACGAAAAGCGAGGTAGCGTGATCTGCAATCGGACGACAGGCAGTTTCCTGCGTCGAATCAATCCCAACTTGCCAGCTCGAACCCCAGGGCGAGAGAACCGGCGCTCATCCGCGGAGGACATAAGCACCTCTATTGGCCGCGATAGTAACACAGCTTCATCCGCTTGACTGCGGTTTATTTTGTCAAATCTCGGTGACAATCCCAGAATGGACGCCTGTTTTCGGGTGATCCCTCAAAAGCAGCTCACCACCATGCGGAACATTCCGCCGCCACCTTGCTACAATCAGAAGTTTCCATGGCTGACATTCATCCCTTCCGCGCTTTTCGCTACGCGAATGCTAACGATAAGGATTCGCTGCAGCTCTCCACCGCCCAGGTAGTGACCCAACCTTACGATAAGATCTCGCCTGCGCTGCAGGATCGCTATTACGCGGCCAGCCCGTACAACCTCGTACGAATCATCCTCGGCCGCCGTGAAGACGGTGACAATCCGGCAAACAATGTATATTCGCGCGCGGCCGCACATTTCCGCGACTGGCGCCGGCAAGGCGTCCTGCGGCAGGATGCCTTGCCATCCATATACGCTTATTCCCAGCGCTTCGCTTCGCCCGATTCGAATACCGAAATGGAACGTCGCGGATTTATTGCGTTAGGCCGAATTGAGGACTATTCCGCAGGAGTGGTCTTCCGTCATGAGCAGACCCTGGCCAAGCCCAAAGCGGACCGCCTGGATCTGCTCCGCGCCACCCGCGGCCATTTCGGTCAAATTTTCATGCTCTACGAAGACTCGGGCCAGATCGAATCGCTGCTCAATGTGAGTGCGGAGCCAGACGTAGCAGTGACAGATGAATATGGAGTCCTGCACCGATTGTGGGGAGTTTCGGATCCTGGAGTGATCGCTTCGGTCCGCGCCGCGATGAGCGATAAGAAACTTATCATCGCCGATGGCCACCACCGTTACGAAACCGCGCTAACCTATCGCAACGAGCGGCGCGCGGCCTCAGGCGGTACGGACCTTCGGAATACTGCTCCCTCTGAGTTCGTGATGATGACCTTCGTCAACATGAACAGTCCAGCATTGGTGATTCTCCCCACCCACCGCGTGGTTCATAGCCTGCCGGCATTTTCCGAAGATGCCTTCCGCAGCTCAGCCCGCGCCTTTTTCGACATCGATGAAATCGACGTTCCCCTCGACGCTGCCCGCGCCACCGCGATCCTTCGCCAGTGTGGACGCGCCGGTACCTGTATCCTGGGGGTCACGGCCAATCGCGCTTTCCTGTTGCACCATCCGAATCCCAATGCAGCCGAGGTCTTCGCCGGCGTCTCGATTCGTCAGCAATCGCTCGATGTGGTGCAATTGCATAAGGTTCTGCTGGAAAATGTCTTGCACCTCTCGGAAGAATCCATCCGCAACCAGCAGAATATTTCTTACGTCCGTGACGCGGGCGAAGCGCTCTCGCACCTGGAAGCTACACCTAGCGCCAATATCGTTTTCCTGATGAATCCCTGCCGGGTTACGCAAGTCCGCGATATCGCCTTCGCCAACGAAGTCATGCCTCAGAAGTCGACTGACTTCTACCCCAAGCTGCTCAGCGGACTGACGGTCTATGCCCTCGAATAGACGAGGCTGGAAACGGAACAAGGCGGGCGTTCCGAATTCGGGGAAGGTCACGGTTGCGGGCTGTACCGATATTACTCAACAAAAATACGAGTTTCATCCCGTGAGGTGGTTCGCCACTCTCGGTATTCTGTTATCGCTAGCTCTTCCGTTCTCCGCAGCCGCTCCGGAAAAACGTCTCTCGGTGTACTCGACTGTAGCCAACTATTCCCTGCCCATCCTGCAGCGCCAGGGTCGCGACTATATCGGACTGCTCGAACTCCTTGAGCCACTCGGCACAGTCAGCGCCAAATCCGAGGGCCCGCGCTGGCGCCTGCACTACAACAACGTCCTGGGAGATTTCACTGTCGGGAAAAATCACGCCCGCGTGCAGGGACGCGACGCCGATCTCTCCGCCAAGTTTCTCATGGAAAATGGCCGCGGTCTGGTCCCGCTGGCCTCCCTTAATTCCCTTCTGCTTCGTTTTCTGGGAGGGCCGGCAAATCTGCACGAGGAATCCGGGCGTCTCTTCATCGGCAACGTCGGTACGCACTTCACCGCCGCCACTACCGACTCTTCTCACCTGGTTTTCCAATTCAGCGCGCCGGTAAATCCGTCCGTTGCCACCGAACCCGGAAGACTGCGCATGACTTTCAGCCATGAACCCGTGACCGCGCCCGCCTCGCCCACGCTTACGTTCTCCAGCAAAACCATTCCTTCCGCCACGTATTCCGAGAGTAATGGGGCCGCGCAAATCACGGTTAACGCCACAACTCCGCTGATAGCCAGCTTCAGCAAGGATGGCCGGACCATTACGCTCGCACCGCCAAAATCGCAGATAGCATCCACTGCTGCCCCCAGCCCGACCCCGCCTGCACTACAGAACACTCCACGAGTCCCCGCGCAGCCGGCAATTCCAGCTTCGACGCAACGCCGCTACTTCGCCGTAGTCGACGCCAGCCATGGCGGCACGGACCGGGGCGAAGCGCTTAGCCCCACGCTCGCCGAAAAAGATGTCACCCTGGCCTTCGCGCGGCTTCTCCGGCAGGAACTGGAGAGTCGCGGCATCTCTACTCTGGTGTTGCGCGATTCCGACGCGAACCTTTCCCTGGACGATCGCGCATTTTTCGCCAACTCCACCCACGCAGCCGTCTATGTCGCGTTGCACGCCACTTCCACCGGCCATGGCGTGCGGGTCTATACCTCGATGCTTCCCTACTCAAATGGCGATGACAGCGGTCCGTTCCGCTCCTGGGCCACCGCGCAAGCTTCTTTCATGCCGCTGAGTCACATCGCTGCCGCCAGCGTGGCAGAAGCGTTGAAAAAGGATGAGATCACCGTCCGCGATCTGACTGCGCCGCTGCGGCCCTTAAGCAATATTGTGACGGCCGCGATCGCAGTCGAAGTAGCACCGCCCGCTTCGAACGTCTCTGCGCTCACAGCCCCCGATTACCAGCAGCTTGTTGCCGGAGCCGTGGCGAACGGGATCGCGGCCGTCCGCGCTCAACTGGGAGCCGCTCCATAAAAGAAATCGGCTGATTTGGTGATCGAGCAATGTATTCATTTGATAGCGTAAGGTCTTAAGTCTTGGATCACTAGATCACCCGATCTTGAAATCGCCCGATTCGACACTCATGGTCCCACGCCACTTTTTTATCGCGCTCTCGGTGCTGCTCGGCGCCGTACTCGGCATGGGCATCTACGCCTGGCACATGCGTGGGCGCGCCGCTGCCACTCCCGTCGCCTCCGTTGACACCCGGCCCGTTATCCCTCCCGTGGCGGGAAATACGGAACGGGTGACTCTATTTGTCGCCTATGACGACATCGGTGTACTCCACGCACAGTCTGCTCAGATTCCCCTGCCTTCGGTGCGCCAACAACGTGCCGAAGAATTGCTTCGTGCTCTCATCACCCTGTATCTCGATAAGTCTTCGCCACATCCATTGCCGCCGGGTTCCGACATTCGCAGTGTCTACCTGGTAGATCCGGGCCTCGCCGTGATCGATATCAACGCCGCTTTCGCCGACGGACACCGCTCCGGCGTGCTGGTGGAAGAACTCACGGTCGCCTCTCTCATTCAGACGTTGTCCGCGAATATTCCCGGTATTTTGAAAGTGAAAATTCTGGTGGAAGGCAAGCAGCGTGACACCCTCGCCGGTCACGCCGATCTCTCGAACTTCTTTGACGTCTCCGCGGTCAATCAGCTCGCTTCGCAATTGCAATCGACTCAGTAAGTATTCGATGCGAGGTACCATCGCTATCGCCTATCGCCTGACCGAGGCGCAACATCCCTCATCCGCGCGGTCTCTACTCGACTTTCTCGGCTACCCATCTCGAAATGGCCGTCACCCACTTCCGTGGTGCAAACCTGACCGACTCGGCCACGAGCCAGTTCCGCGTCCCCGAAATTACCAGCGTCTTTCCCGCCATCAGTCCACGATATCCGTCGCGCGCAACCGCTTCCACATTCATCGCCCCGATTCTCTTGAACAGCCGTGAGTCCTCCATGCCGGCACGTTTCTGGAAGCCTGTGTCCGTAGCTCCCGGACAAAAACAGCTCACCACCACTCCGGTCCCATCGACCTCATTTGCCAGGGCTTCGGAAAACGAAAGCACGTAAGCCTTGGTCGCGTAATAAACCGCCATCAAAGGTCCAGGCTGAAACGCTGCCGTGGACGCCACATTCATAATCTTCCCCTGGCGGCGTGCGATCATCGCTGGCAGAAATAACCGCGTCAAGTGCGTGAGCGCCACCACGTTCAACTGGACCTGACCCAAAATTTCTTCCTCCGGCATTTCGGCAAATTCGCCAAAAACTCCGAATCCTGCGTTGTTCACTAGCATATCGACCTCTAGCTTTTCGCCTTTCAAATGCTCGAATAGCATTTTGACGGACTGGTCCTCTGCCAAATCTAGAGCCATCGCCTCCACATTGAGCCCGAACTGCTGCCGCAGTTGGCTGGCGACCTGATTCAACTTGTCGCTGCTGCGCGCTACCAGCACCAGGTTGTAGTGATCCTTGGCAAACAGTTTTGCCAGTTCGTACCCAATCCCACCTGATGCCCCAGTAATCAATGCCGTCAAAGCCTTTGGTCCCATCTGGATTCCTCCAAAACAAACTCACATCATCTACAGTGAAACTGCGGTTGTGTTCTGTGATCCTCTGTGGCCCCTGTGTTTAGTGTCCTGCTTCTGTTTTCGCCGCCGACGTAATTTGTGCAATGGTATAGTGGTACGACCGCCGCCCAGACATCCTGGTATTAGACTTCTTGCAACATATCCGAGGATATCCATCATGGCCATTGCCACCATTAATCCTGCGACCGGTGAAACACTGCAAACATTCCAACCCTTATCCACCCCCCAGATCGAGGAGAAACTTCAGCTAGCGGTTACTACTTTTCAAGCCGAACGCAAAACGCCGTTCGCCGAGCGCGCCCGCCGCATGCGAAAGGCGGCCGATATCCTCGAACGTGATAAGGACAAATTCGCCAAACTGATGACCCTTGAAATGGGCAAGCCCTACAAAGCCGCAGTCGCCGAGGCTGTCAAGTGCACCACCGCCTGCCGCTACTATGCGGAAAATGCCGAACAAATTCTCGCCGACGAGGTCATTGAGACCGGCGCCAAGAAGAGCTTTGTGCGCTATCGCCCTATTGGACCCATCCTTGCTGTCATGCCGTGGAACTTTCCCTTTTGGCAGGTAATCCGATTCGCCGCTCCCGCGCTGATGGCAGGAAATGTGGGACTGCTCAAGCACGCTTCAAACGTCCCCCAGTGCGCTCTGGCAATTGAACAACTTTTTCTCGAAGCCGGATTTCCCGCCGGCGCATTCCAGACGTTGCTGATCGGCTCTCAACAAGTGGACGCGATTCTTAACGATCCACGCGTCGTTGCCGCGACTCTCACTGGAAGCGAACAAGCAGGCATCGAAGTTGGAGTCGCCGCCGCCAAGCGCATCAAGAAAGTTGTTCTCGAACTCGGCGGCAGCGATCCCTTCATCGTAATGCCCAGCGCTGATCTGGACGCTGCCGTGGCCACCGCGGTCGAGGCACGCGTGATCAACAATGGCCAGTCCTGCATCGCCGCCAAACGTTTCATCGTTCACGAATCTATCGCCTCCGACTTCGAAAAGAAATTTGTCGATCGCATGAAGAACCTGCGCGTGGGCGATCCTTTCGACGAAAAAACTGAACTCGGACCTCTCGCTACCGCCGATGCCGTAAAATCGTTGGACGCTGACGTGCAGAAAACAGTAAAAGCCGGCGCCAAACTTTTAACCGGAGGCCACAAACTCGAACTTCCCGGCAACTACTACGCCCCCACAGTTCTCACCAACATCCCGAAAGAATCGCCCGCTTATCGCGAAGAGTTCTTCGGCCCCGTTGCCTCGCTGTTCCGCGTCAAAGATATCGACGAAGCCATCCGCCTGGCCAACGATAGCCGCTTCGGCCTGGGAGCCAGCGCCTGGACCACCGACGCGGCAGAGCGCGAACGCTTCATCAACGAACTCGAATCCGGTATGGTCTTCATCAACAAAATGGTCGCTTCCGATCCTCGCATTCCCTTTGGCGGGGTCAAACACTCCGGCCACGGCCGTGAACTCGCAACCAACGGCATCCGTGAATTCATGAATATCAAAACTGTCTGGATCGCCTAGGCCCCAACAAACCATCTTTTTGTCCTTTGGTAAGGGCGCGACTTCAGCCGTGCCGCAAACCTCGGTAACGGAGTATTGGCTTCCGCTTCTCAGGCACCTTCTTGACTATCAATTCTAAAGTAGTTAATATCACTACAAAGGAACAGGTCATGGAGAAAGCCATTTCGGCCGCGGATGCAAACCGGAAATTCTCGCAAGTCCTGCGCGAAGTCCGTGAAGGCCGAAGCTATGTGGTCACCAGCCACGGCAGACCGATCGCTCGTATCGCTCCGGTCCAAACTGCAGGAGAGCGCTTCACTGCTGCCAGTGCGCGCAACATTTTGGTCGCCCGCCTGCGTCGCGAGCCAGTAGTAAACATTGGATCCTGGACAAGGGACGAGCTCTATGAGTAACCGCCGGCGACAAATATGAGACTCGCGCTGGATACGAGCATTCTGGCGTATGCCGAGGGCGTGAATGGCGCGGCGAAGAAAAAATCCGCGCTCGACATCATTCAAAAACTGCCGCCTGAGAGCACATTCCTGCCCGTTCAAGTGATCGGTGAGCTCTTCCACGTGCTGGTTCGCAAAGCCGGGCGTACGCCCGAGCGCGCACGGGCCGCGCTCCTAAGCTGGCAAGATGCCTTTCCTCTGATCGAGACTTCGCCAGCCATCATGCTTGCCGCCGTGGATATGGCCGTTCACCATCAATTCAGCATCTGGGACGCCGTCATCTTTTCCGCCGCAGCAGCCGCAGGTTGTAGGCTGCTTCTCTCCGAAGACCTGCATTCCGGATTTACCTGGAGCGGTGTCACCGTCGCCAATCCATTTTCTACCGCCCGACATGAGCTGTTAACCGCGTTACTCGGGCCCTGATCTGTCACGCCAGTCGGAATCTCTCTCCGCTAACGTGCGTCCCGGTGAACCGTATCCATGGAGAAAGCGGGCAGGCACACTGCAATGTATTCCGCCCCGCCTTCGTGTGGAGTAGAGTAACGAATCCATTCTCCTGCATGTGCAATCACGCCTTGTCCAGCTTTCACTTCAAATGAGCCAGTCTTGGATTCCACGCGCAGCACACCTTTCAGAACGATGGTGAACTCGTCAAAAGCTGGCGTCTGACCGGGCTCGAGCCAACCCTCCGGACTACGCATGTGCGCTACGCTGGCGGCGGATGTTTGGGAATTGACGCGTCCGATATATTCGTCGATCAGTTTGGGTTTGTTACCCGCAGATTGAATGCGCGTGGGTTGCGATATCAGGGTGGGCATAGAGTTATGCAGAGAAGTGTAACGCGGCGAAGAGCTTCGAGAAAATGCTTCGCGGCGCTACTGATCGCATCGCCGTCACGGGCAGGGATGCGCCACCGGCGGCGTTGCCGGGATCCCAGGGATGTGCGTTCCCGGCGTTCCCGGAGAGTCGCCTATAGCCGGAGTTCCGGGAATATCGATATCAGGCGTTCCCGGAGTACCGGGCGTATAACAGATGCCGGGATCGTTCCCGGGTGGCGGCACGAACTGCGGCCGCGGAGCCATAGGCTGCTCAGCCACTGGATGTTTCGCGGCGTCGCGAATGGCGTCTGCAACCTGATCCTGTTCCAAAGTCAGCGGATGTTGCAGCACCACTTCGACTGGTGAGCCTACATCAAGAAAAAAATTGTGAGTGTTCAGGATCAGCGCGAGTGAGGCGACAGCCCCGATTGCCCCGCCAACTGCGGCGCCGATCGCCGTATCTTTTCCGGGCTCCGGCGGCCCAGTTAGGCTTGATGATAGACACCCCGGCGGCGGTCCCGTGCAGCCCGGCGGTAGCGTGGTGGTTAGAGTTGTACCCTGCGAACTCGCGAGCGAATGTCCAATTAACGCGCCTAAGCCGACCCCCGCCGCCGGCAGCGCGAACGCTCCCACAATCCGGCCCTTGCCTGGGTCTTTGATGGCATAGCCGTCCCCACTTTCCACAGTGACTGGTCCAGCGACCGGCGCGACGTAACCGTCGGGATAGGTGATCGACAAAGATTGCAAGTACAGTTCTGCGCGGGAACCTTGCCGCGACAACTTGTCCACTTTGCCTTGAACAAAGGTTCCTGGTGGGATGACGACTTCGTTCCCCGCGGCCACCGGCGAAGTGGTTTGCGCGTAGATGTCATCTCCGCGATGCAGATAACGACTCTGGAATCGGGTGCATCAGCACCAGAGCCATGCGGGCTCCGGCGGGGACGATAATCGTTGCGGTATTTCGCGCCGGATTCGCGGAGGCAATGACATCTTGACCGTGCGGATCTGGCTTAGACGTTACTGGTTGCGGCACGTTGGATTGCTGCGCCAGACAGCCGATTGAGACGAACATTAAAGCCAACACGAACATTAATTACGCTTCGACTCTGTTCGATTTTTGTTTTGTTCAAGAACAAGAAGGGGAAAAGACGAAGATTCGGAGACATCAGCGATACCTCCTGGAAGGCAAGGAACCTTCCCTCTCTAAGGCGCTTTCAGAGCCTTACATCGACTCTCATTAGTCATGAACCATAAGCCGTCACTTAAGTTGTATAGAGATTGGTGTGCATCTGAAAATATGAATGGAGTTACGTAAAGACTTGTCAGAGTACGATGGGAGCACAGGCGGAACCACCCGAAGCCACCCCTCATTCGTTGGACCGCCGCTTTGTCGCCGATATGCATCGTTTACAATCGACCCTTATGTTTTATCGTTCCGATAATCGCACTCCCGACCAACTGCGCCCGATTTCCATTATCCCCGATTTCATCACCACTGCCGAGGGTTCGGTGCTTATCGAGGTAGGCAACACGCGCGTCATCTGCACCGCGTCGATTGAAGAAGTGGTTCCACCATTCATGCGCAACACCGGCAAGGGATGGATTTCGAGCGAATACGCCATGATTCCGCGCGCCACGCTCACTCGTACCTCGCGCGAAGTCGCCAAGGGACGTCCTAGCGGCCGCACCCACGAGATTCAGCGCCTGATCGGACGATCGCTACGCGCCGTGACCGATCTGGCGCGCCTCGGCGAACGCACCATCTGGATTGACTGCGATGTAATTCAAGCCGACGGCGGCACGCGCACCGCATCCATAACCGGCGCCTTCGTCGCTCTGGGCCTCGCGCTGGAAAAATTGGTGGAAGCCGGAACTCTGACCTCGGTTCCGCTAAGAGATTTCGTCGCTGCCGTGAGCGTGGGAATTGTGGATGGAGAAATTCTGCTCGATCTCTGTTACGAAGAAGACTCCCGTGCCGACGTAGACATGAATTTCGTGATGACTGCCGGATACAAAATGGTCGAAGTCCAAGCCACCGCGGAGCGCCAAGCCTTCGATGAAGCTCAGTTTGCGAAGATGATGGCTTACGCGCGCCAGGGAGTGCAATCTCTGATCGCTAAACAGCAGGCGGTGTTGAGCAGCCTGACTTTGCGGCAATAGTGGTGAGTATTATTGTCATTCCGAATCGGGGGTTGAGGCCGATGAGGAACCTGTTTTCCGAGTGTCGCGGCGTAACTCTCCGTCAGCCCCGCGGGACTCCGGCGCTTTAGTTTTCCTCTTACCGAGAGACGCACCAATAGAGTCTTCCACGGCCTGCAACTCATTCTTCTTGCCCAATCTTCGAGATCGTTTACTCATATTTCTATCTTAGAACCAATTCCTCACTCCCACTCAATTGTTCCCGGAGGCTTCGACGTAATGTCATACACCACGCGATTGACGCCCTTCACTTCATTCACAATGCGCGTGGAAATATTTTTCAACACTTCGTGTGGCAACGCAACCCAATCTGCCGTCATGCCATCTTCAGAACTCACCGCGCGCACCGCGCAGGTATAAGCGTAGGTCCGCATGTCGCCCATCACGCCCACCGACATTACCGGAAGCAGCACCGCAAATGATTGCCATATTTTGGTGTACAGTCCCGCGCTCTTGATTTCGCTGACAACAATATCGTCGCACTCCCGCAGCAACGCCAATCGCTCAGGCGTGACTTCGCCAAGGATGCGCACCGCCAACCCTGGGCCCGGGAACGGCTGCCGCTGCAGAATCTCTTCCGGCATCCCTAGGTCGCGGCCAATTTTGCGCACTTCATCTTTGAATAAATCCTTGAGCGGCTCGATCAGTTTCAATTTCATTTTCTCCGGCAGGCCGCCCACATTGTGATGTGACTTGATGACTTGCGACGGCCCACGAACCGAGCGCGATTCAATCACGTCCGGATAAAGTGTCCCTTGCACCAGATAGTCAACGCTTCCCTCTTTTTTTTCGATGCGATGCGCTTCGTCTTCAAACACCGCGATGAATTCGTTTCCAATAATTTTGCGTTTCTTCTCCGGATCGCTGACGCCCTTAAGCTTGTCGAGGAAGCGATTGGTCGCATCGACTGCGTCGAGCCGCAGCCCAAGCTTGTCGCGTAACGTCTGCTGTACTTTCTCGAACTCGTTTTTGCGCAGCACCCCGTTGTTCACGAAGATGCATGTCAGCCGCGACTTGCCGCCAGCATCGCGCAATGCGCGATCCACGAGTACGGCCGCGACTGAAGAATCCACTCCACCGGAAAGCGCACAGATGGCTCGTCCATTGCCAACTTGTTGCCGAACCTGTTCGATCGTCGAATCGATGAAATGCTGCGGAGTCCACAGCGGCTTCGCGCCACAGATCTTAAACACAAAATTACGCAGCATTTCCGTTCCATTCCGCGTGTGGTGAACCTCGGGATGAAACTGCACCGCAAACCACTGCTTCGCGACGTTCTGAATTCCCGCAACCGCATGAGCAGTCTTCGCCGTAAGCTCAAAGCCAGGAGGCAACTCGAGGGCTTCGTCACCGTGCGACATCCAGACCGGTTGACGCTTGTCGAGACCCTGAAACAATACAGACTCGGCGACAATATCGATCTCCGCATGCCCGTACTCCCGCTTTTCCGCCGGCCGCACTTTGCCGCCCAGGGTGTGCACCATGAACTGCAGACCGTAGCAGATACCAAGCACAGGAATACCCAACTCAAAGAGCCGCGCATCCGCGGGTGGCGCATCTTTATCGTAGACAGACCACGGAGCTCCCGAGAGAACAATGCCAACCGGCGCATAGCTTTTTACTTCGTCCAGCGAAGCGGTGCACGGCAGCACGACGGAAAAAACATTCTGTTCGCGGATGCGGCGCGCGATGAGTTGCGTATACTGCGCGCCAAAATCGAGGATGACAATGGATTGGTTAAGGACGGGCTGGTTCAGGATGGATTGGGTTTCCACGGATGAGTTTCTCAAATCGGATCATTTGTGTAAAGTGCGGGGCGAAGTAAGAGAAATCAGCTATGTCTCCGTGGCCAGATTTGGAAGATCGCTGAGGATCGATTCATTGCGGTCGATTGAAGTTTCGACCTGCGCGATGTTTCCCGAACGGGCTACCGGTGGAGGCGATGACGTTACCTCGAATGCGTTCGACATTTCTGCGATGCACGCGTAACCCGCGACGCGCGCCGTGTAAAGCCAGTCCACGACCGCGAAATAAGCGAGCGTTATCAAAACGATGACGGCGATTACGAGCCGTGCTGGCAGGACTTGAGCGAGGGCGAGGGGAAACGCAACCACGCTGGTGGCAATACTGAACGCAACCAGATGCGCAAGGCCGGTCCAGGTACTCACCGCGAAAACCGCACCGAGATGCTCACGGGAAAAAGTGACGGCTGCGGAGATGGATGCCAACGCATCTTCTCGGTCGCGAACGGCAAAAATCCCGGCCAGGGTAAGCCACCAGTTCAGCATCCCACCCACGATACAGATCAAAGCGGCCACCGGAAGAAACAGAAATATGCCCAGTCCTAGTCGCGCGTTTGCCGGTGTTGAAACGAAACTGACCAGAATTACCGCACCCCCCAGCGCCAGAACTACTGCCAGAAACAACACGACGCGCAGAAAATTGAGGGCGAACAAGGCTTGAATGGGCCGCGGTTCTTGCCCAACGGATGCGTTCGCGGAAAAGTATGTAACATCGCTGCGGAAATAATCCAGCAGAGCGCGCACGGTTACCAGTCGGCCTACGGAAGCCGCGATGACCCATAGCAACGAAAGCAACAGAGCCGCGAGCAAAGCCGCCAGCACGGCGCGATTCATGCTTCCACTAAGAATATGCGCGATCGCCCGTCCCACGAGCGCGGGCTGGCGAGTGGACAACAAAATCGCATCGGCACTGGTCACTGGCAACGTGTCGAGGTATTCGACACAATAGAAAAACATTAAGACCGCAGCCGTTGCACCCAGTGCCCAACGCCAGGAGATCTCCGCAAAAGTCACCGACGGCTGGCGGAATGTAGCGCGTAAGCCTTCGATTGTGGGCGACGGGCGTGACATAATTTTTGCTCGTTCTCGACTGAGCTCGCTCCTAGAATAGCGCACCAAACACACCGGTTCCTTGAATAAAACTTTACACATATCGCCCCACGATATATGCATCCGAACGTGATGGATGGGCATCTCTTGAAGAAGAAAGAAAGCAAGACTAAGCTTCAGGAGAAGATAGAGATGAAATTTATACAATATTTGGCTTCGTTCGCGGTTTTAGCGCTCGTGCTCTCATTGAACGCATTCGCGAAGGACAATAATTCCGGGAAATTTACACTCACAGATACGGTCCAGGTCGGCTCGACACAACTCGCGCCGGGCAGTTATAAGGCTGAGTGGAACGGTCCAGCAAATGACTTAAAAGTAGATATTATGAAAAACGGAAAGACCGTCGCCACAGCCCAGGGAAAAGTGCAGGACCTGCAAAAACCTGCTCCCTACTCTGCAGTTCTCACTAAGACACTGCAAAATAACAGCAAGCAACTGGACGAGATCGAGTTCGATAATCACACCGAAGCGATCGTGCTGAACGGGGAATAACCGCTGTATCTGAGGCCGATTCCACTATACAAATGGGTTCGCACATTGCGAACCCGTTTTTTCTTCAGGACTTTTATTTCACAACAATGTTAACCAGTTTCCCGGAAACATAAATCGTCTTTACGATTTGCTTGCCAGTAATCGCCGATTTCACTTTTTCATCGGCGAGTGCGCGTTCGATGACCACGCTCTCCGCGGCATCCGCAGGCACTACGATGCGGCCCCGCAACTTACCACTCACCTGCACCGGGATTTCAAGTTCTTCTTCCCTGGCAAGAGCGGGATCATATTTTGGCCATGGGACCTTGAGCAAGCTTCCCTTTTCGCCGATCATCTCCCAGAGCTCGTGGGCGAGATAAGGCGCAAAGGGAGCGAGCAACAAAATCAAATCGCGCTGTACCTCGGCAAGTAAAGCCGCCGAAGAGCTTTTGGCCTGGGAGGCGGCATTTTCCTCGTAGGCTTGAAGGGCGTTCACCAACTCCATGATGGCAGAGATGCAGGTATTGAAATGCCAGCGGCCCTGAAAGTCATCGCTAACACGCTTGATCGTTTGATGGAGTTTGCGCTGGATCTGTCGTTCCGCAGGGGATAGAGATGCGGCGGATAAACTCGCGGCGGATACATCGCGAGTATTCGCAGCATTTCTTACCACGAAGCGATAGACCTTGCCCAAGAATCTTTGGATGCCCGCAATGCCGGAATCCTGCCAGTCGAGGTCGCGGTCCGGTGGCGCGGCGAACAGGCTATAAAGACGCGCGGCATCGGCGCCATAGCGCGCAACCATTTCGTCTGGGCTGACGACATTTCCCAAGCTCTTCGACATCTTCGCGCCGTCTTTGATCACCATGCCTTGGGTAAAGAGTCGCTCGACCGGTTCGTCGTTGGTAATGAGGCCGAGATCGCGCATGAACTTCGTCCAGAAGCGCGAATAGATCAAATGCAAAATCGCGTGCTCCACGCCGCCGATGTATTGATTGATGGGAAACCAATACTGCGCGGCCTTTGGGTCAAACGGCGCGTGATCGTTGTGCGCATCGGTATAGCGGTAGAAGTACCAGGACGAATCGACGAATGTGTCCATCGTATCGGTCTCGCGGCGCGCCGGACCTCCACACTTCGGGCAAGTTGCGTTTACGAACTCCGGCAAGCTGCTGAGCGGCGATCCAAGAGCGTGCCCAATATCGACGTTCTCGGGCAAAATCACCGGCAAATCTTTTTCCGGCACAGGGACGATGCCGTCTTTTTCGCAATAGAGCATCGGAATCGGCGTGCCCCAATAGCGCTGCCGCGAGATTCCCCAATCTTTCAAACGATAGGTAACGGTGGCTTTGCCGAAATTATTCTCGTCTGCGAACTTCGACATTTTCTTGATGGCTTCGGCACATTCCAGTCCGCTGTAAGGCCCAGAATTAATCAACATGCCATCGTGAGCCACGAACGGAAGAGCAGGCTCTGTCATGGTTTCTTCCGGATCATTTGAAATGGGAAGCACCACGAGACGGATTTCCAGCTTGTACTTCTTGGCAAACTCATAGTCACGCTCGTCATGAGCGGGCACGCTCATGATGGCGCCAGTGCCGTAGTCCATGAGGATGTAGTTGGCCACCCAAATTGGAATCTTTTCTTTGTTGAACGGATTGATAGCATAGCGGCCGGTGGGCACACCGTGCTTCTCAATTTCCCCGATGTCACCTGCTTCTTTGGCCTTGCGCTGTTCAGCGATGAGTTGATCGACTTTGGCGCGGAGATCGGGGTTAGCTGCGGCGAGATCCGCGACGATGGGATGCTGTGGCGCGAGTTGCACCGAAGTAGCGCCGAAGATGGTATCGACACGCGTGGTAAAAACGCTAATCGTTCCCCCAGCCGGACCGAATCCGCCGCGGTTTTCCGGGTAGTCGAGCTTGAAATCGACGAGCGTGCCTTCGCTGCGGCCGATCCAGTTGCGCTGCATGGTGCGGACTTTCTCCGGCCAGCCATCTAATTTCTCGAGATCGCGCAATAATTCGTCGGCGTATTTGGTGATGCGCAAAAACCATTGCTCAAGTTCGCGCTGTTCTACGAGCGTATCTTCGTGGCGCCAGCAACGGCCGTCGACGACCTGTTCGTTAGCCAGGACGGTGCAACATTTCGGGCACCAGTTAACCCGGCTGTTCTTGCGATAGGCCAAACCCTTCTCGTAAAACTTGAGAAAGAACCACTGATTCCAGCGGTAATAATCGGGCAGGCACGTTGTAACTTCGCGCGACCAATCGTAGGCGAAGCCGAGGCGATTCATTTGCGCCTTCATTTTGGCGATGTTGCCCAGCGTCCACTGGCGCGGCGGCGTATTGTTCTGGATGGCCGCGTTTTCCGCCGGCAGGCCGAAAGAATCCCAGCCCATGGGATGAAGCACGTTATAGCCGTTCATCCACATATAGCGAGCAAGAGCATCGCCGATGGAATAGTTGCGCACGTGTCCCATGTGCAGCGCCCCGGAGGGATACGGCAACATCTCAAGGACGTAGTATTTCTTTTTTTCGGAGCCGGAGGGATCCGCCGCGTAAAGATTCGGCTGGTTTTGCCAGCGCTCGAACCATTTGCTTTCGACGCGCTGGGGATTGTAGCGGTCGTCATTACGGTCGGCGTCGCTTCGCTGATCAACGCCAGCGGTTATTTCCTGCAATTTATCTTGCGGCGGCATAGAGGGTCAGACAGGCTTGAACGTAAACTTTGTATTTTACAATGAGGCGCCTCACTCGTGTGCAAAGACTACCCAGTTCGTGATCTTAACTCGAGATCGAGATCGGCTTTATCTCTTTCGCTGGTTCGCCGTCGAACGATGCGGCAGTTTGTCATAGTCGCGGGCATAAGCGCGAAGGCCGAAAGCTGGCGTGCTTTTGGTGTAACCGGCAACCAGCTGGTCCTGGTAATGGTCGAGATAAAAATCGAAGGGATCCCGGGGATCCATATCGATCATAATGAGATCGGAATCCCGCATGGTTAGCTTGCCGAAGCGCAGGTCGCCGTGGCGGAATGCCAGATAGTTACCGGTTTGCTTTGCGGCGAAAGTTTCACCTTGCGCTTTACCGAAGACCTGCACAATGTCGTTGCCCTGCACGCGCACGGCAGTGACTCTTCCTTGAATATGAGGTGGAGGAAGAATTTCTTCGGGATTAAGGATCAAGTCATCTTTGTCGGCGGAGATGCCTTGAATCTTTTTTGTATCGATCATGCGGGCGATGTCCATGCCCAACAAATCCAAAAGGCCTTTCACAGGGAGATGTGCGGCTTTCAGGTGTTCCGTGTGCAGACGAATTCTTCCATCTCCCTCTACCTTGAGCACTCCCGTAGTTTCGAATGAGACGTCGCCCTTCTGGGGAAGCTTGCCCTTTATGACAAGTTGATTGTTTTTGCTCTCGATGCTCAAGTCCTTGATCGGAGCATTGGAAGCAGATAGCACATTTTGATTGAGCACCCGTGCTAACGCGTCACAACTGATGGCGATTTCGGCTGAGTTCAAAGCGAGGATAAAGGAATTCTTGTCGTCGAACACCGGGATGTCTCCGGATTTTGTCGGAAGGATTTCTCCCTGAAGTTGGACGACGTGCACGGCAATCGGGCCCGTGTAGTGATACATCACATTCTTCATTGCAATCTGGACATGATCCTCCGTTGCTTCGCTAGCGTGGGCGGAGCCGCGATTCGGCAGGATTAGAAACAGGCCAATCACAGAAGCTAAAAAGAGGCAGACTGTGCACCAGGTCTTCGTGGTCATGGGAAATAGGATGCCACGAAATTCAAGCAGGCGGGGCTAGCACACCAACTTCTTCAGGGCTTCAACATTCTTGCGGTCATCGCCAGGCTCGTCAATCGGAGTCTCGGCAATAAAGGCAGCGTGGGCGAGGCGCAGGTCGTTCAGCAGAATGCGAAATGGTTCGGTGCCAATAGTTCCCTTCCCGATGTGCTGATGGCGGTCGAGCTTGGATCCGCGCGCCGCTTTGGCATCGTTGCAGTGGACAACCTTCACATTGTTCAGTCCAATGGTAGCATCGAGTTGCTGAAGGGTTTGGCCGATACCTTCGTTGCTGACGATGTCATACCCGGCGACGTGTGTGTGGCAAGTATCGATGCAGGCGGCGATGGGCACGATTCCACGAAGACGATTGATCACTTCGGCGACTTGCTCGAAGCTGCCGCCCAGAGAGAATTCCGCTCCGGCGGTATTTTCGATAAGGATGGTGAGTCCAGCGCTGGCCAAGTCAAGGCCTTGGGTGGACGCGGCAATGGCAGCGGCGGTTTGCAGGAGCCCGGCCTCGCGATCGGAACCGCGAAATGACCCGGGATGCAAGACAAGAAAGTCGGCGCACATCGCCAGTGCGCGTTCTACTTCTCCCCGGAACGCTTCAATGGATTTTTTGAGAAACAGTTGATTCGTGCTGGCTAGATTCACCAGATAATTAGTGTGGATGACCAGCGGGTTGAGGTCATACTTAGCCCGGAGGCGAATCATTTCCTCGCACACCCGATGGCTCAGTTCATAAGGCGCCCACTGGCGTGGGCTGGAAGAGAAAACTTGCAGCGTATTACAGCCCAGGCGGTAGGCACGCTCGGCGGCATTGTGAATTCCTCCGGCAGTGGAGGTATGAATGCCGATGCGGCGGGAAGTGAGGCGTGGCGGGCGTTTTGGTGCGGGACGGGCGAGAATATCTGGCTCGCGAGCCATAGTGCGGGGCATGGGACAAGTATAAGTCGAGACGAACAATCCCAGGCCAGGCTTGTCGGCTGCTGCGTTTGCGGTGCAGCAGCGGCAACGGTAGACTTGATGGGCTACCTCATTTTGCCCGCACTGGCGCCACTGGGCAGGTGGGACGGCTGTCCCGCATGATTCGTCAAGAGGAAAATTATGCTAGTCGTGATGAAGGCGCACGCTACCGAGGAACAGGTACGCGGCGTCTGCGAAAAAATTGAAAAGCTGGGTTATCGCGCACATGCCATGCCGGGAGCACAGCGCACGGCGATTGGCATCACCGGAAACAGGGGCGAAGTGGAGCAGGGCACGCTGGAAGAAATGCCAGGCGTGCAGGAAGTAATTAAAGTTTCCAAGCCCTACAAGCTGGTGAGCCGCGACATCAAGGAAGACAACACGATCATCCGCTTCGCGGGTACGGCCGCGACAATTGGTGGTCCCGGGCTGGCGATTGTGGCAGGACCGTGCGCCATCGAAAGCCGCGAGCAGGCCTTTGCCGTGGCCGAGCGCGTGCATCGCGCCGGGGCACAGTTCTTCCGCGGAGGAGCGTACAAGCCGCGAACCTCTCCCTATTCGTTTCAAGGTTTAGGCGAGGAAGGTCTGCGGATTATGGCAGCAATCCGCGATCAGTACGGGATGAAGATTATTACGGAAGCAATCGATAACGAGTCGCTCGATCTGGTGGAAGAGTATGCGGACATGATCCAGATTGGGGCGCGGAACATGCAGAATTTTTCCCTCCTGAAGCGCGCCGGGCGAGCGAAGAAACCGGTACTGCTGAAACGCGGCATGTCAGCGACGCTGGAAGAATTTCTGATGGCGGCGGAATATATTTTGAGTGAAGGCAATTACAACGTGGCTCTGTGCGAGCGCGGAGTCCGGACCTTTGCCGATCACACGCGCAATACTCTCGACCTGAGTCTGATTCCCGCAGTGCAGCGGCTGAGCCATTTGCCGATTTTTGTTGATCCCAGTCATGGCACGGGGAAACGAAACAAAGTTACGCCTTTGTCGCGCGCGGCCGTGGCCGTGGGTGCCGACGGACTGATGGTGGAAGTGCACAACAAGCCCGACGAGGCGATGTCCGATGGTCCGCAGTCGCTGTTTCCCGATCAGTTTGATGAATTGATGATCCAAGTGCGGCAGATTGCGGCGGTAGTGGGTCGGACCGTGCCCGGGATTGGGGTTCAGGAGACGGTAGGGGTGAAGTAGTAAATTCAAAATGGAGTTATGACCCCGACATGGTAAGGACCACTTTCGCTCCTCCATGCAAAGAACTGTAAAGTCAGTGGCGCTTTTTCCGGCGCTGGGCCAAGCTATAGAGGTTGCAAGAAGCTCGATATTAGGGAATTACGTAACTTGATCAGAGACTGGTTTATGTTGCGCAGCGTGAGTTCTAGTTCGGGGTTGAAGGCCCTCGTTTTAGGCACAGCCTTACTTGCTTGTCCGTGCACATCGTTTGCCCAGCACGGTGGAGGCGGTGGCCATATTGGCGGCTCCGCAGCTGGCGGTGGCGGCTTGAGTTCCGGCAACCGAGCGAGCGGAGTCGAGAATAAGGACGACTTGCGGGATTTTCACGAGATCATGGCCGTGCAGGCCAGCAATGAGCAGAAAGCTGCGTATGCAGCAATGGTCAAGAGCACGGCAGCCGCAAGCGCGCAGTTGCAGGGTTTCGTCTCACTGTTAGACAAGCAAAACAATGTATCGGAAATTGCCCAGCGCGATAAAAGTTTCGCGGATGCGATCGAAACGGCGCGGACATTAAACAAGAAATTTCTCGAGGGTTTTTCCGAGCCGCAGAAATCCGGACTGAAAGAAATTACCAAGAGATTAGCCAAAGCGGACTCCGAACTAGCGCAACAGGCCAGGTCATTGGACCAGCAAGTCGAAGTGAATGCGGCGAGTGCGCAGATGGCAGTCACAGCGCGGGGTGTAGAGGGAGCTCTCACTGGCTTTCAGCGCGAACAGGTCGATCTGGGCGACGAGATGAGCATTTCGAGCTCGAGCGCCAGTTCGGACGTTGCTTTCAATATCCCGACAGTCAAGAACAAGGTCAACTTCGCCGATCAGGCGTTTACCATCACGACGTCGGGAACGATTTCGAAGCCAGTTGCGGTAGCTGGCCTAAATTCGCTGGCCATGGAACTGACCGCCGACATGTCTGACTTGCAACAAACCATTACGGATGTGCTGCACGCAAAACTCGATACGTCCGATCGATGCGGTGAACGCATTACGCTGCAGACCGCGGCCCTTACGCCACAGGAACCCGCCAGCCTGGTGGTTGCGCAACTCCATTACGAGCGCTGGACGTGTGCCACAATGTTTGGCAGGGAGAGCATGAATGAAATCGTCGAAGGTAGCGGAACCATCGAAGTGAAGCTGATTCCGGCCGTTGCAGAAGACGGCAGCTTGCGTCTGTCGGCAAAAATCGACCGAATCGATGCCGAAGGACTGATCGGAGATTTGCTGCGTTCCGACGCGTTGGGCAACGCGCTGCGCGACAAAATCTCGGACGCGGTTTTATCTACATTGCAGCAGGGTGCCGACTTCAAGACTGCGCTGCCGGCGGGCGCACAGAATTATGCGACGCTGCGGCGGACTACGTTTCAGGGTACGGGCTCAGGGAAGTTGCTCGCGGTGTTCGAAGGAGAAATTAGAGTTTCGAACGAGAATCTAACTGCAGTAACTCGCGAATTGCAGGAGCGATCGTTGCAGTCCGCGGAAGAACGGCCCGAGCTGACGGCCCGCTAGAGGGACTGTTCGAAACCTGTCTCTGGTAATGTTATTGCTTCCGGTTTTTCCCGGGAAGCAGATTTCATCTTGCGAAAACTCCTCTTCATCGCTGTTTTGCTTCCGCTGCTGGGCGCGGCCGGATGGTGGTATTTCCGGGAGCAACCGCTTCCCGATTACGGGCCTGCATATCGTGAGTATGCGTACGTCAGCAATGGCAAAAGCAATACCGTTACGGTGATTGATCTCCGGACGTTTCAACTGGCGAAAACCATTCCAGTGGGTATCTCACCGACCGGGATTGCAGCCAATAGCAAGAAGAATGAAATCTATGTGGTGAACTCGGGATCGAACAACGTCAGCGTGATCGATGCCGAAAGAAATACGGTTGTAGCAACGATTGGAGTTCACGGGCGGCCATATTTTATCGATGTATCGGAAGACGGCAGGCGGGCGTATGTGGCGAATTCAGGGTCGGCGAACGTCTCGGTCATCGATCTGGAGACGCGCACGGTGCTGGGGAATGTGCGGGTGGGCTCAGAACCGGGACTGGCGCGAGTTTCGCCGGACGGAGCCACCGTGGTCGTCTCCAATCGCGGGGACAATACGGTTTCGGTGATCGACGCCAGGTTGCTGCGGGTGCGGGCGACGCTACCGGTTTGCCAGCAACCGGAGGATATCGCCATTCTTCCGAGTTCGAGCAAAGCATTTGTCGCGTGTTCCGGTTCGTCGCAGGTAGCCTCGATTGCGCTCAAGATGGCCGGCGGCGAAGCGACAAACGATCACGTTCTCGCATTGCTGGATGTTGGGCGCACGCCGGTGAATCTGGCATTGAAGCCGGATGGCGGCGAATTGATGGTTTGCGATTTCGATTCCGACAGCATCTCAATCATCGAGACGGCGAACGATGAAGTGAGCAGCAGCGTATTAATCGGCCAGCATCCCGCGCATGGACTGGTTTCTCTTGATAACTCGCGGCTATACGTCAGCAACTTCGGATCGGATAGCGTAGCGGTTTACGACATCGATCTGGGCAAACGAATCGCCACCATGCCGGTGGGCAGCCATCCCGACGGGCTGGCGCTGTCGCCGGACCAAAGATATTTGCTGGTGCTCGATACGCAAGCTGGGGACGTGACAGTGATTCAGAAACGCACAGCCCGAAAGCTGGAGCCGACAGAGTATTCGTTGCTCACAATGATCCCGGTAGGTGTGCAGCCCAATGGAATTGCGGTGAAGGCATTCATGGTCAGCAAGCCCGCCTTAATGAAATGAAAACGATAGAGGGCTTGAGGAATTCTAAACCAATAATCTTTACGGAGCGGAGACCGTCCGGGCGCAGAATTTATCGAGAGCTGCTCTAAGATCGGCGGCGATAGCCGGGGCTTCACGGGATTCGATGTCGCGGCGCGGCATCATATAGACGAGTTGGCCGTCGCGCAGAATGGCGATGGAAGGCGAAGACGGCGGCTGACCGGTGAAATAGCTGCGGGCGCGTTCGGTGGCCTCGGCGTCTTGCCCGGCGAACACAGTGAACGCCTTATCGGGATGCGCGGCCTTTTCTAGTGCCATGCGCACGGCAGGACGCATACGACCAGCGGCACAACCGCAAATCGAATTCACGATCACCAACGTAGTGCCGGGTCGCGCTTTTAGCTCATGATCGACGGCATCGGCTGTGCGCAACTCTTCGATGCCCAGCCGAGTTAACTCTTCGCGCATTGGGATAACCATAATTTCCGGATACATTGTGAATTCTCCTTCATCCCCAACGTTTATAATCGCAGGCTTGATTCTAACTCAGAAAGGACTCTCCACAGTCGATCTTAAAAGAGTAACTCTGCTGGCATCGGCCAGGAGGGTGGCGAGAATCTCCATGGTAAGCAACCCATCCGCTCGTGAAGGCAACGAAACTGGATTAATCTCGAGTTCGTCGTGAAGTCAAAGGAGGCCATTGCAGATGGACAAGGGGTCGCGGTTCTTCAGTTCATGGATATTGGCAGGCGCGCTGACATTTTCGGCATTGAGCACAGCATGCGCGCATCATCACTATTACCGGGTCTATGACCCCTATTACAGCGATTACCACGTTTGGAACCACGATGAAGATGTCTATTACCATCAGTGGGCGCGCGAGAATCATGTCGACGAACACAGAGACTTCCGCCAGCTACCTCCTGAGCAACAGAAAGAATATTGGACCTGGCGCCACAGCCACGGTGATCATGACCACAACCACGATAACCAGCACTAAACTGACGTTTACGGTTAAAGAGCAGGCGAGCGTCGCACGCTCGCCTGCCCGGCACGAAACTGCGCGGGAAAGATCTAATGAAGTGCAGTTGGAGAATTCTGCGCGATGATCAACGACCAGTTGACGAGATTGATGAAACGGTCAGGCATGATCCCGACGAACAGTGTCGCGAATGCAGTTACGGCCAGTGCGCCACGCATCATCCAACTCACTGGCAATACCCCTCGTTCTTCGGGCTTCCCCATGAACATGGCATTGGCCATTTTTAAGTAGTAGTACAAGCCGAACACGGAATACGCCACTCCCAAAGACGCGAGGGCGTAGTGTCCGGTTTCGATAAGGCTCAGGAAAATGAAATATTTTCCCCAGAAGCCAGCGAGCGGCGGGATGCCCGCAAGGGACAGCAGGAAGATCAGCATGAGCACGGCCTCCACGGGAGCACGCGAGTAGAGACCGTTGAGATCGTCGAGCTCATCACCAATCACGTTGCGCTGACGCAGCGAGGTGATTACGCCGAAGGCGCCGAGATTCATGAACGTATAGACCAGCAGATAGATCAGAATTCCTTTGATGCCATCCGGACTGAGCTGCGTTGAAGTCCCGGCAATCAAGCCCAGCAGCATATAGCCGACGTGCGCGATGGAAGAATAAGCCAGCAGGCGTTTCGTATTCGTCTGCGTGAGAGCGGCGAAGTTTGCGCCAGTCATGGTCGCAACGGAAACGAACACGAAGAGCGGAACATAGACAGGGCGCATCGCTGCCAGACCTATTACAGCGTTTGGGAAAGTTGGATATGTGGCGCCCATGATGCGCAACAGCATCGCCCAACCTGCAGCTTTGACCGCAACCGACATGAATCCGGTGATGCAGGTGGGCGCGCCTTCGTAAGCATCCGGCGCCCATTGATGAAAAGGGACAGCTGCAATCTTGAATAAGAGTCCAGTCACCGTGGTCAACAAAGCCACAATCGCGACTGGGTTGTGAGGATCTTTGGCATAGATCACCGCGAGCCGGTGTCCGATATCGCCCAGGTCAGTGCTGTCGGTAAGTCCGTACAAGAGTGAAAGGCCGTAAGCGAAAATGCCGGAAGAAAATGCTCCCAGCAACAGATATTTCAGCGCGGCCTCGTTGGAGCGGCGATCACGGCGCAGGAATCCGACCAGAATGTAAGTGGAAATCGCCATCAGCTCCAGGCCGATGAAGATGAGCACGATATCGAAACCAGCGGCCATGCACATCATGCCCACGACCGACAGCAACATCAGCGCATAATATTCGCCGTGATTTTCATGTTCAGTCTTCATGTACCGCACTGACATGAGGATGGAAATTGCGGTTGCGGCGAGGAAGAGATAAAAGAAGAAGAGAGCGCAACGGTCCACGAGTAGGCTGTCCATCATGCCGAGCGAGCCCATGGAGACGGAGCGGTTCAGGTGCATCCAATGCTGAATTTTCCACACACCGCCAATGGCAAACATCACGCCCACGAATGCCAACAGGGCATTAACCCATTTTTCTTCAGGCGGGAGCATCAGGTCGATGAGCAGAATGCCCAGTGCAAAAATTGTAAGCAAAGTAATGGGCAGAACCAGCAGGTAGTCGCTGGGAGTGAATTGTATGAGCACGCCCACTATTTCTTCCCTTTCAACGATTGCGCCGCCGCCGGAGGACCAATCACCGAAGCCGTAGTTGCAACTGGCGGTGCGACTTGCTGTTCGATTGTGGCGTCGACTGCCCCACTCGCATGCAATGCATGAACATTCTGTACGATCTGATTCACGGGCTGCTCAAGGATCTTGAAAAATGGCTTGGGATAAAGGCCGATCCAGAAAGCCATAATCAGCAGCGGCACGAAGGTTAATACTTCGCGCGGGGTCAGGTCGTGTAGTTTCTCATTCTTTGGATTGGTAACCGTGCCAAAGAAAACCCGCTGATAGAGCCAGAGCAGATAGGCTGCGGCGAGCACCACGCCGGGCACGGCCCATGCACCCCAGCGCCAGTTCTCCATGAACGTTCCTTGCAGGATGGTGAACTCGCCGACGAATCCGTTGAGCAGCGGCAGTCCCATCGAAGAGAGAAACATGATCATCGTGATCGTAGCGTAAAGCGGCATCACGTTTGAGATGCCGCCGTATTCGGAGATCTCGCGGGTGTGGCGACGTTCGTAAAGAATACCGACGATCAAGAACAGTGCGCCGGTCGAGATGCCATGATTGATCTGCTGCAACACCGATCCGCTTAAGCCAACGGAGTTCAGAGCGAAAATTCCGAGAGTGCAAAAACCGAGATGGCTGACCGAAGAGTAAGCCACCAACTTCTTCATATCCTTCTGCATCAGCGAGACTAGCGCGCCGTAGATGATCGCGATGATCGAGAGCGTGATCATCCAGCCGCGGACCTTGGTGTGGGTGAGCACGTCAGGAAAAAACGGCAGCGAGAAGCGGATAAATCCGTAGGTTCCCATCTTCAGCAGGACACCGGCCAGGATTACCGATCCGGCTGTCGGCGCTTCCACGTGGGCGTCGGGCAGCCACGTGTGAAAGGGGAACATCGGGACTTTGATCGCAAACGCAAAGAAGAAAGCAAAGAACAGCAGCGTGGCTACTGTCGGCCCGTAGGCGGGGTCGGAATAAATCTTCGGAGCGGTTTCGTAGAGCGCGGTCAAGCTGAAGGTGTAGATGCCAGTCAGAGCATGGTGGTGGAAATAGAGGAAGAGGATTCCCAGCAACATCAGGACTGATCCAGCCAAGGTGTACAGGAAAAATTTTATCGCGGCGTAGAGTTTGCGCGGGCCGCCCCAGATGCCGATCAGCAGATACATCGGAACCAGCATCGCCTCCCAGAAAACGAAGAAGAGGAAGAAATCCAGCGCCATGAAAACGCCGAGCATGCCGGTCTGCAGAATCAAAAACCAAACATAGTATTCCTTGACGCGGATCTCGATGGCCGTCCATGAAGAGAGGATCGAGATCCAGCCCAGCAGCGTGGTGAGCATGATGAGCAGGAAAGAAATGCCATCGATGCCAATCACATAGCCCGCGCCGATCGACGGGATCCAATTGTTGGGCATGCCTTCGATGAACTTGAAGCGCTCGGGACTGTTGATCTGCGACCAGAACATCGGTACCAGCGGCAGAGAAATCAGAAATCCGCCAAGCGCAAAGAAATTCGCGATCCAGCGGACGGCGTCCTTGTTCTCCTTGGGAACAAACAGAAGCACAAGCGCGCCGATGAGCGGCGTGAAGAGGATGATTGAGAGTATGTGGTTTTGCATGAAAAGCTCTTAGCCTTTAGCTCTTAGCCTCTAGCTCACAACTCTTCGCTTTTTGATTTTTAGCCAAGCGCCAAGAGCCAACAGCTAAGAGCTTGCTTTCAGTGATACACGTAATAGAAAACGAAACCTACCAATCCCGCGGTCATCACCAGGGCATACCACTGCACCAGGCCCCATTCGAATAGGCGCGCGGGATAAGAAAGCATGCGCGCCAGAATCGCCGGACCGTTGACGCCGATGCCGTCGATGATCCACTTGTCCCACCAACTGGAAATTGTTGCGGCGAGGCGCGTGATTCGTCCGGCAGCATTGACCGCGCCATCAATCACATGAGTATCGAACCATGCGGAGGCTATGCCGAGTCCGAGGACGCCCAGGCGTACATTTCCCAGCTTGCGACGACCAGTGAAAACATAGTCGTAGCCTTCATCTACGTAATACTTGTGCAGCAGCACATCGTAAACGGGAGGAACGGCCGCGGCAATCGGTTCGGTGTAACCTTTATCGGCGTGGCGATAACTTCTCCAAGCCATACCCCAACCGAGGCCCGCAGCGGCGAGCGACAATCCCATCAGCAGCCACTCCGTGCCAGTGCTGTGTTCTTCTTCGACTCCGGCCACGAGTTGACTTGTTCTTCCTTCTTCCTGAAGTACACGCGCTTCGCTGGCGAAGACGGGTTCGAGAAATTTCGTGAAATGATCGGATCCTCCCAGGCTGTGCGGCCAACCGAGCCATCCAGCGACAATGGCGCAGAGTGCCAGCGTGACCAATGGCGCAGTCATCGAAATCGGCGATTCATGAATGTGGTGCTCCACGTCGTGGCTCATACGCGGGCGGCCATGGAAAGTCAGATACATGAGGCGGAACATGTAAAACGCCGTCATGAGCGCTGTGGCGTAGCCGATATACCAAAGAAAACGGTAAGCGCCACCCTCGCGCGACCATGTCTCCCACAGAATCGCGTCCTTGGAAAAAAATCCGGCAAACGGAAAAATGCCCGCGATTGCAAGCGTGGCAATGAACATGGTGCGATGAGTTGTCGGAATCCGATGGCCCAGGTCGCCCATGTTGCGCATATCCTGCTCGCCGCTCATGGCGTGGATCACCGAGCCGGCGCCGAGGAAGAGCAGAGCTTTGAAAAACGCATGAGTAAAAACGTGGAATACGCCGGCGGCGAAAGCTCCCACACCGAGTGCGAGAAACATGTAACCAAGCTGCGAGACGGTGGAGTAAGCCAGCACACGCTTGATGTCGTTTTGCACGAGGCCGATGGACGCGGCGAAAATTGCGGTGAGCGCGCCGACGATGGCCACTGTCTTCATCGAAGTGGGCGCCAGCACAAACAACGCATTCGAACGCGCGATCATGTAGACGCCAGCCGTGACCATGGTCGCAGCATGGATCAGCGCGGATACTGGCGTAGGACCTTCCATGGCATCGGGCAGCCAGATGTAGAGGGGAAGCTGAGCCGATTTTCCGCAAGCTCCGACAAAGAGCAACAAAGTCGCGGCGGTGATAATGGGATCGCCTATGGCGAAATGGCCGCTACGAGCGGCGGCGGTCACGTCGATGAAGCGCAGCGAGCCAAAATACCAGGCGATGAAGAACATCCCCAACAGAAATCCGGCATCGCCGATGCGGTTCACGATGAACGCCTTCGCAGCCGCGTCGCTCGCAGATTTACGATGGAAATAGAAGCCGATTAGCAGATACGAACATAACCCCACTCCCTCCCAGCCAACGAAAAGCATCACATAATTGTTGGCGAGAATGAGCGTTAGCATGGAAAACATGAAGAGGTTGAGATATCCGAAGAAGCGGTAGTAACCGCCTTCATGTGCCATGTATCCGGTGGAATAAATATGGATCAGCATGCCGACGCCGGTCACGAAAAGCAGCCAGATGCTGGAGAGCGGATCGAGCAGGAAGCCGGCGTCAGCGTGGAACGGAGCTTGCGAACCGTCGTGGGTGGTGTAGGTCAAGTGGCCAGTGTCAGTGCCAAGCCACGTATAGAGAATTGTCTGATACGGCTGGTGGAAATTTTCTGGCGTGGACGACCACGCTGAGTACTGCCAGACTGCGCCGCAGGCCATGATAAAAGCCAGCACGATGCTGCCCACGCAGACGGCGCTCACCGTGGCCTTCTGCAGCTTGCTGCCGAAGAAGAACATGAGGACTGCGCCGAAGGCGGGCAGCAGCGGGATCAGCCAGATGTGGGATAGGAACATTTTCAGTTTTCTGCTTCGATCTGCACTTCTACCACTTCAGCAAATTTACTTCGTCGATGTTGACCGTTTCTTTGTTGCGGAAGAAGGCGATTAGAATTCCGAGGCCGACCGCAGCTTCCGCGGCGGCATCGGTAATAACGAAAATGGCGAAGACCTGGCCGTGCAATCCTCCCCACATGCGGGAGAACGCGACCAGGTTCAGGTTCACTGCGTTCAAGATCAGTTCAATCGACATCAGAACGATGACCACGTTGCGGCGGGTCAGCACCCCGATGACTCCGAGGAGAAACAGCGCTGCGCCGAGGACGAGATAATGCAAAGTCGTGATGTGCAGCATTGAATCCATATCAGTTTCCAACTCTCAGCAGTTATCAATTAGCAATTGGCCCTTAGCATTTGGCCAACCGCGCGTTTGCCACCATCGGCAACAAGCCTTGCTGGCTAGGTGCCAATTGCTAATTGCCTGCATCAAATCCTCTTCTTTGCCATCACTACCGCTCCGATAATCGCCACTAACAGCAGCAACGAGGCGATTTCGAAGGCAAACATGTATTGCCCGTATAGCAGGCTTGCGATCTTCTGCGTGTTGTCGTTTTCCACCATGGGTAGCGCGTGTTCCGGAAAGATGTTCCTCCCCTTTGTGAAGGCAAGCATGAACAAGCCTCCCAGCGCCGTTGCCGCGATGATCCCGATTACCCACTGGCTGTTGAACTGACGCTCTCTCACCGAACGATCAATGCTTACCAGCATGATCACGAATAGAAACAGCACCATAATTCCACCAGCATAAAGAATGATCTGCACGCCAGCGACGAATGGAGCATAGAGCATCAGGTAGATCGACGCCTGCGCCAGCAGCGTGACGATCAATGCCAGCGCAGAATGGACGGGATTCTTCCGCGTGATCACCAGGATGCCGCCGATCAGCATGATCCCGGAGAGCAGGTAAAAGAAAAATGGTGTGGCTACGGGTGCCATAAATAAGTGCCTATATCCAACGCCACAACGGCAAAATTATCTGCTGCAAGATTTCGGACCGCAGTCCCATGACGCCAGTACAAAGAAGAACCGCCAAGCCCATCGGCAGCAAAACCTTCCAACCCATTCGCATGAGCTGGTCAAAGCGATATCGCGGGAACGTGCCACGATACCAGATATAGAGGTACATGAAGCCGGCAACTTTGGCGGAGAACCAGAAAATATCCTGAATGCGTACGCTTACCGCAGGAATGAACAAGACCAGGCCGACCAAGCCGAGGACCACGCCGAAGCCCGCGAGTCCGATAGTTTGAACACGGAACAGTGGATGCTTGGGCATGCGCGCCGCATTGTAGAAGCACATCGCGGCGAAGAAAAGAAATGTAACGCCAGGACAGAGCGAGAAAACGAGGTCCCAGGTTGAATTGCTGAGGAGATTTGGAAATGGTCGCAGCCATCCACCCAGCCAGAGCGTGACCGCGATGGAAGAAACCGCGATCATCGCCGAATATTCGGCCAGGAAAAATAATGACCAGCGGAAGCCGCTGTATTCGGTGTGGAAGCCAGCAGTGAGTTCAGATTCGGCTTCAGCCAAATCGAAAGGTGCGCGATTAGTCTCGGCGACCATGGCAACGGCGAAGATGAAGAAGGCGACCAGTCCGAGCGGAAAGAACTTAAAAATGAACCACTCTCCTTGCGCCTGCTGTGCCTGAACAATGCCGATCATGCTGAGGGTTCCAGTTCCTGTCGCGTTCAGGCTGGTCATCAGAATCGCAGACACGACCGCCAATCCCATCGCGACTTCATAGGACACCATCTGTGCGCTGGAGCGCAGCGCGCCGATCAGCGGATAATGAGAGTTCGACGCCCAACCCGCCATTACGATCCCCAACACGCTGAGCGACGAGACGCCGAGCATGAACAGGATTCCAATATTCATGTCGGTGATGGCGTGGGTAGGGCCGAACGGGACCACCACGAAAGTTGTGAAGGCCGCCAGCACAACCACAAATGGAGCGACCCAGAAGATAACGGCGTCGGCCTCGGCGGGCATGATGTCTTCTTTGAGTAACAGCTTGATGGCATCCGCGATGGGCTGCATCAAGCCGTGCGGGCCGACCCGCATCGGGCCTAGCCGAACCTGCATGTGCGCGAGAATTTTTCGTTCGAGCCAGTTCATCGCGATTACTGCGCCCGACAGGCCTGCGAACACCAGCAAGATGTAAACCAGCACCCAGAACATATTTCCCGCGGCGCCGGGGGTTTGCGTACTGCCGAGGTAAGACGTGATGTAGTGAACGATCTGACCCATCAGCGATCCACCTCGCCGAGAACAATATCGAGCGTGCCGATCACGGCGATCACGTCGGCCACGAGTTGGCCGCGGCACATCACATCGAGAGCCTGCAGATTTACGAATGAGGGCGGACGCACGCGCACGCGATAAGGTTGGGTAGATCCATCGCTGACGATGAAATATCCAAGCTCGCCTTTGGGCGCCTCGATCGAGTGGTAGACCTCGCCCGCTGCGGGTTTCATGACCTTCGGAACCTTTGCCATGATCGGGCCTTCGGGAAGTGCATCCACCGCTTGCTCGATGATGCGCACGGATTGCCGCATCTCAGCCATCCGCACCAGATACCGGTCGTAGGTGTCGCCATTCTCCCCGATCGGAATATCGAAATCGAAATTTTTATAGTTAGCGTAAGGCTGCGCTTTGCGCAGGTCCCATTTCACTCCGCTCGCCCGCAGAACCGGGCCGGTCACCCCCAGCGCGATGCAATCCTGAGCAGAGATAGTTCCAACGTTCCTGGTGCGCTCAACCCAGATTCGGTTGGTGGTGAGCAGTTCTTCGTATTCGTCGATTTTGGGACGAAAGAAATTGAGGAAATTCTTTACATCTTTTTCGAAGCCGGCGTAGGTCTCGTATTGGAGGCCGCCGATGCGGAAAGCGTGAGTCGTAAGGCGAGCGCCGCAATATTTTTCGTAGATCTTCAGAATTTCTTCGCGGTCGCGGAAAGTATAGAAGAGCGGCGTGATGGCGCCGATATCGAGGGCATGCGTTCCCAGCCAAAGTTGATGGCTGGCGATGCGGTTAAGTTCGGTGAGTATCACGCGAACATGCTGCGCGCGTGGTGGCGCCTCAACATTGAGAAGTTTTTCTACGGTTTCGCAATAGCCTAGCCCATTCGAGACCGCCGCAACGTAATCCATACGATCGACGTACGGATTGAACATCGTATAAGTGCGATGCTCGCCGATCTTCTCGACACCACGGTGCAGGTATCCGATCACGCACTCGAGGCCAAGAACTTTTTCGCCATCGAGGCGGAGAATCACGCGCAGCACGCCGTGCGTGGCGGGATGCTGCGGTCCCATGTTGATCACGAGTTCGTTTGCATCAAGAAACGGCTTCTCGGGAGTTTCGAGATCGAGATGCGAGAGCGAACTATTCGGGTCGGTCATTCGAGGCAAGTGTCGTGTTTAATGGAAGTTTTTTTCACTGGCCGCTCTCAATTCCAAGGTTAATCTGCACCCACTCGTTGTCCTGCTGCAGGATGCCGTAGTCTTTGCGCAGCGGATGACCCTTCCAGCCGTCAGGCAGCAGAATGCGTTTCATGTCGGGATGTCCGTCGAACTTGATCCCGAACATGTCGTAGACTTCGCGCTCCAACCAGTTGGCAGCCGCCCAGATGGGAACCGAACTCGGGAGGCTTGCGCCATCGAGAATTTGTGTGGTCACGCGAATGCGTTGGTTGCGTGCGAAGGAATAAAGCACCCAGATAACATCGAATTGCTTCTCGCGTTTGGGATAATGCACCGCGGTGATGTCGACGCAGTAATCGAACTGCTCTTCATTGCGCAGGACTTGAAGAATCTCAGGAATCAGGGAGCGATCAACCACCATGTAGTTCTGCCCGGCATAGGTAAGCGGCTCGAAGCCGGAACCGTAGGAGCTTTTGAGTTTCGCGATCATCGGCGAATCCCAAGGAGTGGGAGCGGGGGCGGCTGGCTTGGCGGGAGCGGCAGGTTTCGCGGCGGGCGTTGCCGGGGCTGTGGCTGCGGGTTTTGGAGGAACAGGCGAAGAAGGCGACTGAGGCTTTTCGGCGGAAGATTTAGGATCGGACTGAACGGAGCCGGAAGCAGTTGCTTTCACGCCGCCGGGGACGGCTGTTTGATCCGCCGTCGGTTTCGGCTCACCTTCCGGCGGCGGTGAAGAGGGCGATTTGATTTCGTCCGGCATTAGGCGGCGAAGGGCAAACCTCAGGCGCGCAGGGTATCGCAGAGAACGTTAATTTTTATCAGCTTGAGGGTGCGGTGTCAACGAGCTTGGGCGCAAAAGTACCTGTTTTAATTTTCCGTAAGAATCCGCCGCGATTTTGCTATACGCGCCCTTGCCCCTGATAAGACTCGATCAAATCGCGAATGCGTTGCGCGTCTTTTTTGCGATGGCCGTGGCTGGTGATGGGATCGGTGCCGCCGGTGGACTCGATGATAATCTCAGCCCAAAGCACGCCAGTGGAGATATGGACGGAAGCAACTTTCGAGATGGGAATGCTTTCTTCGTTTCTGCCAAACCAACGCGACTTCACACGGCTGACTCGCATCGGGCTGACTATGATCCGAGTCGGGAAGATGAAATTGCCTTGGGTCCAGCGACTGGCAGCAAAGGCTTCTGCAGAGGGCTCGGTAGCAGGCGTGGCAGGAGTTACACCCATTCCAGCGCGCCCTTTCCCCAAACCCAGATGTAGCCAACGATCAAGATAACGAGGAAGATCAAAATCTCAACCAGCCCGAAAACTCCGAGAGCTTTGAATTTAACTGCCCAGGGAAACAAGAAGATGGTTTCCACATCGAAGACGACGAACAGAATCGCAATAATGTAGTAACGGACGGTGTAGCGGCCGCGCGCGTTGTCGATGGGATCGATGCCGCACTCGTAGGGCATCAACTTGGTCTTGCTCGGATTGTCCGGGCGGACTAGCTTTGCGGCCAGCAGTGTGATCGGAAGAAACACGCCGATAACTGCCATGAAGATAAAAATTGGAACGTAGTTTTGCGGCATCGTGTGCCTCGGCTGTCAACGGTAACACAAACCTCGACCATAGTATCGCCGACTGCGCGCAGCTTCAAGACTCTCGCGAAGGATGTACCGAAGATCCGTGCCGCGCTCTGCTGGGATCGGAGTTTTTATTTCTCGTTTTTATTTCTCCCAGTGCGTCGAATTGAACTGTTTAGGATCGAAGACGGCGGAATCGAGCTTGACGTTGTCGCGGATATCCGAATACTCCTCGCTGAACACCAGCTTGTTGTCGACGTGCATTTCTACGCGTGCGGCGATCCAGCCACCAGCAAGTTTGCGGTAATCGGTGAAGCGAATATCCTCGGTTTTCTTGGGATCGCTGCGCGCAGGCTCCATCACTCGAACAAATAGTAACGTGTCTTTTTCTACCCAGAATTGCCGGGACTGCAAGTCACTCTTTGCGGCACCGACCACGTAAACGGGATGGCCTTCCCAAGTGTCCTCGCGAAGCTTCGTCAGGTCATAGCCTTGAGCTTTGACGATATCGATTGTAGTCTGCGGATCTTGCCGGTAGACGTCAAATCCCAATACCAGCAGCATGTTCACCAGAGGCCGGTTGCCCGACACTTTGCCATCTTTCATGATGGTCACATTGCCATCTGCCAGGACGTATCCATTTCCGTCGGCGGCTGGCCCGATGTCGATGCGCAGCTTTCCCGGTAACAAAGCGGCCTCGTACCAGGTCTCAACTTTAGTGCTTCCGTCCGGATTGTAGGTAGTGCTCTTCTGAGTAAACGTGACCGTGTCATACCAGGATGCTTTGTACCGCTCGTGCATCGCACGCAAAAGCGCTTCGCCATTGTTGATTTCCTGAGCATGAGCGAAGGTAAAACCCAGAAACAGAATGATGAATAGCCGTCTCATTTTCCTCCTCGACTTTTATCAATAGTTAGGTTTCTGCCAGAAATCCTACTCTATCCAACAAATTCCGTCGGAGCCGAGATAAGAATCGGGAGTGCGCCTGCGGATCTCACGGAAATCTATCGGGAAACACAAAGACATTGCGGGCAAGGTCCGAACGCAACGTCGCTTCGCGATAGTAGCGGCTTAGGATGCCATCTCTCCAGGTAAGCAGATCAGGATTGAGGCGGGCAAATTCCTGCCAATCTCTGACCCCGTGGCGAGCTACGCGCTCGCGAATCAGGAAAAAGTATGCGCAGGTAATGGTTTCGTTATAGAGCTGCGGCTTGCCGTTCGCGACAGCGAATCGTTTCAGCGCGCTGGTGAATCTCTCTAAAGCTGCGAGAATCGGATACTGGCTGAGATAGGCGAAAGCCAGGTGTACGTGATCGGCGTGGTGAAATGAATCAGGCGGAATGACGCCGCCCTCGAAATCGTCGATGAGTTTCCGATTGTCCATGGGAATCGGCGATGTCTAACTCCCTTTGCCGACGGCGACGGCCCAGGCAGCGGCGGTATAGATGGCGAGATTTCCGACTTCATACATGCCGTGCAGCAGGTGAATCGCGACTGCTAGAGCAAACACGGCCACCAAAAGCCAGGCACCACGGATCGCGGTTCGCGGTATCAGCATAAGAACGCAACCACCGATCTCACCGAATCCAAGAATTAACCGGATTACGCTTGGCAGGTGGGTGCTGGCGAAGCCGCGAGCGGCACTCGGAAGCACAAACAAAATTGCTTCGATCAGAATCACCAAGCCCAGGGTCCATTGCAGGCCGGTGAGTGCGATATTCGCGCGTTGTGCCATAGGTATCTTTAATTTCTATTTCTCGGCAGTTCGCCTGCGAGCGGGCCGCGCTTTGATTTCTTTCAGGCGATGGCTGGCGCTGGAATCCAGATCAAAGTCATAGAAGCGCTTAAGTTCCTGAATACGTTCAAGAGAGGCTGCACTGAACGGTGTTTTTCCATCGAATGCATGCAGCACGATGCCCTCCAACAGATCGCCGAGGGTCATATCATGATATTCCGCGAAGGCTTTCAGGATTTTGAGCAGGCGCTTCTCCATGCGGACACCGGTTTGCACCCGCTCCACCAGCAGCTTTTGATCGTCAATCATTTGTACCACTGTACCACAGTACCAAGATAAGAGCACATGGGATGGGATGATCAGGCCGCAGCCCTATGAGTTGTTTATAATCGCGGTTCACCATTTTCCACAGATTTACCGCGCCCCGGGGCGCAATTCTCGATTAAAGGATCCTCTTGGCTTTCGACGAGAACGTTTACGAATTACGACGCCAGAAACTGAAGCAGATTGAGGCGTTGGGACAAACAGCGTACCGCAGCAAGTACGAGTTCACCCACACCATTCCACAAATCCTCGCGGATTATTCGGGTAAGACTGCCGAGCAACTCGAAAGCCCGCGCGTCAATGTGCGCGTGGCCGGACGCATTATGGCGATTCGGCTGATGGGCAAGGCGGGCTTCTCGCACCTACAGCAAAGCGGCCAACGGCTGCAAATTTACGTAAAGAAAGATGCCGTCGGTGACGCCGGCTTCGAGCTCTACAAGTTGCTCGATATTGGCGATCACATCGGCGTGAGCGGATATTTGTTTCGCACCCGCACCGGCGAGCTGACCGTACATGTAGAGGAAATTACTTTTCTCAGCAAAGATCTCTTGCCTCTGCCTGCGGGTAAGACGGTCCAGGCAGATGACTCTAACCTTAGTGGCGCGAAGAAGTGGAACGAACTCACTGACGTTGAACTGCGCTACCGCCAGCGCTATGTCGATCTGGTAGTGAATCCCGAAGTACGCGAAGTTTTTCTGAAGCGCAGCAAGCTGGTGCAATCGCTGCGGCGGACGATGGAAGCGCATGGATTTGTCGAAGTCGAGACTCCGATGATGCAACCCATCGCAGGTGGGGCCGTGGCGCGCCCATTCATGACTCACCACAACACACTCGATATGGATTTATACCTTCGGATCGCGCCGGAACTTTATTTAAAGCGGCTGGTCGTGGGCGGATTCGATCGCGTGTACGAAATTAACCGCAACTTCCGCAATGAGGGACTGGGTTGGCGATGGAATCCTGAATTCACCATGCTGGAGTTTTATCAGGCTTACACCGATTATCAGGGCATCATGGATCTCACGCAGGAGTTGATCACGCAGGCTGCAATCGATGTGAATGGCAGCACCAAAGCGAAGTGGGGCGATCAGGAGATTGATTGGGCGAACTGGCAGCGATTCACTATGCGGGAGGCCATCATTCATTACTGGCCGGAAGTTGCAGGAGGGAAGCCCGAGATGCGGGATTTTTCCGATCTGACTACGTTCATGCACAAACTTGAAAGCGCCCATCAAGCTGCGGCCGGAGAGCGCGAACAGGTTCCGTTAGTGCCCGGCGATCCCCGCGCAGAGCCCAGACAAATCAAACATATCTTCGGGGCGCTCCTTGCCGAAGTGAGAAAAAATCCGAACCTTGGTAAGGGTATTGCTAGCCTGTTTGAGGCTTTAGCCGAGGAGCACCTCACCCAACCCACAATCATCTACGAGTTCCCTACCGCAGTCTCGCCGCTGTCGAAGCAGAAACCCGACGAACCGGAATGGACCGAGCGGTTCGAAATCTATGCGGGACAGATGGAGATTTCCAACGGGTTCAGCGAACTGAACGACCCTGAAGATCAACGGCGGCGTTTCGAGTCGCAGTTAAAGGAACGCGAACGCGGCGACGACGAGGCTCACCAAATGGATGAAGACTACATTCGCGCGCTTTCGTATGGAATGCCTCCGGCGGGCGGGTGTGGTGTGGGCGTCGATCGGCTGTGTATGCTGCTGACCGATTCTCACACCATCCGCGACGTAATTTTGTTTCCTCTATTACGGCCGGAAAAAGAACCAAGCACAGAGGGGGGCACTGAGGAAAAGCTTTAGCGTGTACGACTTAAGCTATTAACTTCCGAGTACCTAACAATACACTAGAAGCCCGGCAACAACACTTTCTATACTTTCAGCATCCGACTTAGGCGAAGAATTGGCAGCGCTGCCGTAGCGTCCCGCAAGTATGGATGCTGGGTCGGTAGCGCTTTGCTTTTGGATCTGAGGATTTCTACTTTGAACTCTTTGCGTAGCTGCTCTTCCCTGCCGCAGTTCGTGGCGGCTCGTAGGGCGGTTTGTCAGGGCTGAAGTTGCTGCTTAGATAATCGAGCAGCGCGTCGCGATCAGCGGGATCAACTACCGCTCCCCACTTTGTCATCTTGTCGACCTCTTTTGTCCACGCCGCTTTGCTCAGGCGTTGTTGCAGAATGATGCGCGCCTCGTGACATTCCGTGCATGCTGTTGTGGCCTTCGCCTGCTCGGGACCAGCCGGCAAATCCGCGGTCACATTTGCTGGAACGCTTTTCTGCGCCGCCAGTGCAGTTGTGAATGTCAGCAGTGTGAGCCCCAAGATTGTATGAAACAACTGCGTAAATGCCGTCTTATGAAACATGTACGTTCACCTGATCGATGACGTTATAAAGATACCCGCCGGGATTCCACAAAGGCGTAGTCGGCTGTGTGCGTCCTTGAGTATCGGTTGCGCGAGACTGGATGGGGTAATTTCCAGGTTTCAATATCTTCGACTCGAAATTCCAAAGGCGCCACGCGTAACGCGATTGCTCGTGGCCGAGCTTCGCGAGATTCCAATTTGCCCCTCCGTCAATTGAGATCTCCACTTTAGTAATATCCGCTTCGCCCGCCCAGGCTGCGCCGTGCACGAGGACTGCACCAGTTTTCAGATTAGCTCCGTCGCCAGGTCCCGCAATTACGGACTTCACGTTCAAAGCGGTAATCGGATGCGTGTCTTCAGGCTTCACGGCTTCGCCGGGCTTCACCGGATGGTTGGGCAGGCTGTAACCGGGGCTCATAAAATTGCCCTCGAATGGAGACTCGAGCACTTTAATTTCGGTGAGCCACTTGCAAGAAGCCGAGCCAATCCATCCTGGAACCAGGGCGCGTGCGGGAAAGCCGTGATGCTTGGTCAGCGGCGATCCATTCATGTGCGTGGCGATGAGCGTATCGGCGTCGATCGCCTTCTCGATCGGGATGCTGCGAATGAAGGGCGGCACTTTGCCGGGAACTTCATCGCGTCCACGGAACATGACGTGCTTGCCCGCTGGTTTCACTCCCGCGCGCTGCAGCACATCGCGCAGCCGCGGTCCGGAGAAACGCGCTGTCCCCACCGCTCCCTTTCCCCACTGGATGCCGGGGACTTGCGGCCGGTAGAGAGTGCGGCCGTTGCCGGCACACTCGAGTGTGTTGACCACCGAGTGCGCCTCGATCTTCGAAAGCTCGGCCAAACTCAGCGTGAGCGGCTTGTCCACTTCGCCGCCAACTGAGATTCGCCAGTCCCTGGCATCGAGTTCAGTGGGCTCATACATGTGGTTGCGCACGAAAAAGTGCGGGACTGGCGTGAGCCATGTATTGAAGTACTCGACAGGACTCTCCAGATCGATAAAGCGAAATGAGCGAAGAACCATACCTTCTTCGCCGGGGAATGGGATCTGTTGTCCTTGCGGAAGCGCCCATGTCAAGATCGGCGCAGCGCCTGTGAGAAGCGCCGCTCCCGACATCTGCGTGAGGAATTTGCGTCTAGAGTTCATAGTTCAAAGTGTCAGACCAAAATGTTAGTCCACAATATCGTCTCACGACATTGTATTGCGAACAAAAAGATTCGGAAATCGACATCCACTGTTTCTCGCAACCAAGTTAACACTGCCGGCTCGGAAAAGGAGAGTAGCCAAAACCGGGCCGGCAGCGATTCCGAAGGGAAGGCACCCTTCGAAAAGCGAAGTGTTGGACCTAAATGGTCCCGCATGCAAGAAAGACGCGGGACCTTTTGGGCCTATGGCAAGTAGTAGCGGAACGAAGTAAAGACCATGTTGTCGATTCCTTCCGGAGTTACTCCGGGATGCCCTGCTCCCGACGGGCCTACGCCAGACCATGTCTGACGAGTGACATAGGAATACTGCATGCCGAACTGGAACCGGCCTCTTGGCCCGCTATAGAAGCGATACCAGAAGCCAGCCGTGCCCTCGACGAGTGCGCGCGTGTCGGCGGTGCAATTGGCAAGTGTGGTCGGAGTGAAGCCGGTGTTTACCGCAGGAGCGAGCTCGGTATAGCAGCCGGAATTGTTGAACAGGGGAGCTCCATAGCCGACCTCTTTGCCGCTGATGGGGTCAAAATCCACCGCCCGGCCAGCGTACTCGAGACCGCCGTAGCCATAGATGTCGAACTTCTTGCTTTTCCACTCCAGCGTAGTGAGCCCTTCAAAATTTCTAATCAAATGAACTGTGCCGTCGGCGTTAATGGAGAGATCCGAGAGTCCGCCTGGGGCGTAACGACCAATCCCGCTGCCAGCGAAGCCTTTCAGACCGAAGACTAAGTGGTGGGCAATAAGCCAGCGGGCGCTGGCGCCGGCACCGCCTCCGTTCTTGGAAGCGTTGAAGGCCCCGAGTGCGTTGGGACCAGGAGTCGTGCTGCCGCCGCAAGTAGCAGTCGTGGGGTTAGCGATTTCGCCGCAAGGAAATATACGATCACGGAATCGGTCGAACAGGCCAAAAACTTCGTAGTGGCCGAACCCGGGATCAAAGGCGACCTTCGCAATAAGATCCGGCGAGGGATTGGCAGTGTAGGTGGAGGTCGTGTTGTAGCTGTTGCTTGCCCCTGCCTCACCCAGCAGGAAATTGTCTCCATTTCCGTGGGTGGTGAGAGTGCCTTGCGCGTTTTCCAGGGCAACAGCGATCGCAACCTTATGGTTGAAATCTTTAGTCAGGCGAACCCCGTACTGGCGCGCAAAAACAAAGCCAACGTTATATGAAGGATCGATCGTTTTTGGACGAGCGTCGTTAGTTCTTCCGAGGTCATCGTCCGGGGAAATTCCCTGTCCATTTTCTGTGAGCAGACTCCATTCCTGGCCGCCGAGGAAGCTCAAGCCGTTGTGAAATTTGGCTTGCCCCCAGGCCTGGCGCAGACGGAGCGTGTAACTGTTGGTTTCGGTGGAAGTGGACGTAACACCGGCAGAGAGAAAGTCGGCTGAGACGTAGCTGGAAAGATCCACGTCCTTCAGACGGCCATCGACGAAGGTGGTGATTTTCGACTGGCGAGCCGAACCGAAAAACTCCGAAAGCTGGCTCTGAGATGCGCCGGGCATGGTCAGAGAATTAAAGGGCGTGGGCAGGTCTGCGGCGAGTTCTCTCGAGCGCCGCACAAAGGCGGCTTCCGCATATCCACCTGGCGTAATGTTGATGCCCCTGAAGTGTATGGTGAGTGTGCCTTCCATCTGCTTGTTAAACGTTTCCGGCGCATCAGGATTCACAGTTTGTGGCGACTCCTGCAACGGCAGTACCGCGTTCTTCAAGGTCGCACCATCTTGCGGGGTGTTGTTCACTGGCTTCACGCCGGCAAATTCGCTCTCCGGTTGACCCACTGCTTGCTGCGGGGCTCCCTGTTGCGAGTTTTGCCGGTTCTGCTGCTGCTGCAGGAGCTGTGTGAGTCTATCGATTTGTAATTGCTGCGCGGCAAGAGCATCTTTCAGGGCTTGAACATCCGCGGCGGTGATAGTGGAGGGTGCAGGTGCGGTCGCTCCATCTTTGGGGGCAGCTGCACCTGAGGGTGGGCTCTGTGCCCACGCGCCCGCGGTCAAAGCCGCGAGCGCGAAAGCAGAGATGATCAACTTCTTTCGTGGTTTCATTGAGTTTGCAATGCTCTCCTTTTGAGTTTTGGTCGAATAACTTTGAACTCAGACTTACCGAACTTCTTCGCAATCTCCGTCTCATACCATATGTTCTTTATTATCACTATCTACTTACTAGTGTTTCCTTGTACACGGTTACCGCCCATACTGAACATAGTGTGAATTGCGAATGTATTTTGCTGCAGCCACTAGGATTGGTTCAGGCTATCAAAAGCATTTACTCACTTTTGCTTCCCCCAACCACCATGGACAATACGCTTCCCTTTTCCTTCTTCTTCGTTCTCTTCACCCTGGGTGCGCGTGGCGCTGGTTCGGCGATGAGGTCCGCCAGAGTTGTGTTTTCCAGAATGTTGGCCGCTGCGTCGCGCACGTCGAGAAATAGCTGGTAAAGGGCCCGATGAGGCAGGTCGCGGTCAATCAGAGTGCGCAACTGCTCCGCGTCACCAAATGGCGCCAGCGGACCGTCGATCAAGCGCATGATCTCGCTTAACCGGATGTCAGAGGGATCGCGGCGCAACTGATATCCGCCCTTGGCTCCGCGCACGCTCTCGACCATGCGCGCGTTCTTCAGTTCAAGGAGGATGAGCTCCAGAAATTTCTCTGGAAGATTTTCCTCGTACGCGATCTCGCGGATCTTGATCGCTCCCTGGTTGTGGCGACGGGCCAACATCATCATCGCCTGCAAGGCGTACAGTCCCTTTTGTGAAATTTTCATGGCGGCGCCATTATGCCATAAAGTCTATGGTATTAATAGACTTTATGCTGCTACGCCTGCAATCGATCAGCCATTCCTGAAACAAGACAGGAGGGTTTCGACAGCTTCTTTTCAATGGGTTGGAAAAATAGCTCTTGGGGAAAAGCTCACGGTGTGCAGCAGATTGCAGCTCGAAAGAACAACCGGTTTCCTCAGCTTGCAATCGCTTCGGATTCGGCCTCAGGCAACACGCGCAGAACTTGCACTGTAATATTGTCCGGTCCGCCGCGCTGCAATGCCAGCTTCACCAGGACAGCGCAGCACTCAGCAGGATTATTGCCTTTCACAGCCGCCTCAAGTTCTTCATCGCTCACTACGCCCCACAGACCGTCCGTACACAGAAGAAGATAGTCGGAGTCCTGCAGGGGCATTGCCTGTTCGGCCCGCTGTACGGCTACTTCGATGCCTGCTCCCAAGGCGGCTGTGAGTATGTGCCGTTGCGGATGCTTTTCTGCATCTTCGGGGCGAACAATGCCAGTTTCGACCAGCCGGCCAACATAGGAGTGGTCGCGAGTGAGGCGCGCGATGCTCGCCCCGCGTACCAGATAAAGGCGGCTATCTCCGACGTGAGCAAAATAAAGCTGGCGGTCGCGGATCACGAGCGCAGTGCACGTGGTGCCCATGCCGTGAAGCGCGGGATGATGTCCGGCGTAGCTTTGGATTCTTTCGTGGGCTTTGGCAAATGCTTCCAGCAGGGCAACATGCGGATCGTCCCCTATTAGATTGTCGTAGACTTCACGAACTGTCTCCACGGCCAGCCGGCTCGCCTCCTGGCCGCCTTCGTATCCGCCCATGCCGTCGGCGATCACCGCCAATGTGCCTTTACGCTGGAGTTCTCCCTCCGCCGTCGGCTCCCAATAAAGGTAGGAATCCTCATTGTTCTCGCGCTGGCAGCCGACGTCGGTCAAGCTTGCCACTTCCAATCCAGACTTTACATTCATAGGTTCAAGTATGTTTCCAGCTCCGGCCATGTGGTGAGAAACCACACGCGACTTCAACTGGTCGCGACCAGCATGAGATATGGCCCCGCCATTATAGACAAGTTGGCGCGGCAAAACGCAGAGCAACAGAATCTGTTCGGAAAACAAAAAAGCCGCGGTCGGCCGCGGCTCCTGTCCTGAATTCGGGAAGTCAGATTTCGAAACTACTTTCCATCATGTTTATCTTTGTAGATTCGCCTGCTCGTGCGGTTCTGTTCCCGGTTGAGCTGTCGTTGCTCACCTTTGGTCAGGTGACCGTTATGAGCGGCCATGTCGGCCTTTTGTTGGTTCTCGATATTCTGCTCCCGATTCTCTACGCGCGATGCCTGTCCAGGCGTCATGGTACCGTTCTGGACACCATTCGCGATGCGGTCCTGCTGGTTCTGCTCGCGGGTATTGACTTCATTGACGCGAGGATGACCGGGATCGACCACACCTGGTCCCGCGCCGGATGTGTTGCCATCTTGGGTTTGAGCAGAGGCGGCGCCAACAAACATCAGACCACCCGCTGCCAGGACTAAGAGCGACTTCGTGACTTTGTTGATCATGTCAGAACTAAACCCCCGCATCGAAGTTTAGTTGTGAAGTTTTGTAATCAATAATTACGAAAGGAGTTGAGGCTGAGGTGTTCGAAGGGTACCGAAAGTCACTCGGGGGATGGTTACCAATGTCAGATTTACTGGTCGAATCAGGCCTGCGTCGGCAGCCGGTGCGAACCCTGAAGGCCGCCCGTTCTCTCGCGGGCGCTACAGGAATCACTGTATACCATCGCTATTAAGGCGCCCACTATTATCCTCAGACGCTGTTAGGGTTTGGCGCACTTTTCTTCGCCCCGTGCCTGAATTGGGGCGAACGGTTCGCTAGACTTCGGGGGCGCAGCCACGGTGCATAGATTGAGTAAGACAGATTCAGAATGATCTCTGGTCAAATACTGATTGTCGACGATAACGAGGCGGTCAGAAAGAGCCTGCGTTCGCTGCTTTCTTCCCGCCCGGTCTGGAACGTCTGCGGAGAAGCGGTCGATGGGCTGGATGCCATCGAGAAAGCTAAATCGCTGCGGCCGGATGTTGTGCTCATGGATATCTCGATGCCTCGCATGAATGGACTGGAGGCAACCCGCATTCTGCGCAAAGAACTGCCGGAAGTGAAAGTGGTGATCGTCAGCCAGAACGACCCGGCCATCGTGCAACAGCAGGTTCGTGAAGTAGATGCTGCGGCCTATATTCCCAAGAACCAAATCGGGCGAGATCTGTTTTCTACGCTCGATCGAATCGTTGATCGCGACTCAGCGACGAATTCCCTGGCCGAGAGGAACAATCACGACTTGGAAACAGTATGGTTGGCCGGAGGCGGAGAGTTGGGCCGCTTAATCCGGGAACACGATTGGTCTCACACCTCCCTGGGGCCGATCAAGGGCTGGCCGCAAAGCCTGAAAACCTCAATCAATCTGATCCTTAGTTCTCAGCATCCCATGTGGATTGGCTGGGGTAAAGACGCGACCTTTCTCTATAACGACGCGTATATCCAGGTCTTGAGTTTAAGCAAACACCCTCGGGCATTAGGCCGGCCGGCGGCGGAAGTGTGGCCCGAGATTTGGGATGTTTGCGGTCCTTTGGCTGACAAGGTCTTCCAGAAAGGCGAAGCCTCATTTGTCGATGATGTTCGACTCTTCATGAATCGCGGAAATTTCGTGGAAGAGACCTATTACTCTTTCTCCTACAGTCCGATTCATGACGAGGCGGGGAGGGTCGGCGGGTTATTTTGCCCTTCGACGGAAGTCACGGCAAAAGTCATTAACGCACGGCGCCTGCGGACGCTGTCAGAACTATCGGCGGCCGCGTTAACTCAAAAAACAACCCAGCAGGCTTGCGCCTCCGCGGCTGACACGCTACTCAAGAATCCGGACGATATCCCTTTCGCCATTCTTTATCTGGTTGACGAAGATGGGAAGACAGCCAGCCGACAGCAGGCCTGCGGAGTTCCTCCCGAGATACTCACGAACTCCCCGCTAACCCTGGATCTAAACAGCGCAAACTCAGAGACATCTTTGTGGCCGATAGCGCAAGTCGTGCATACCGGCCAGGCTCTGGTCATCGATGTGGGAAATATTCCAGAGCTACCGCTGGGTCCGGCGCAGCAGACCATTGCGAATGCCATGGTGCTGCCAGTTACTTCGCGAGGCGATGATCGGCCGCTGGGAGTATTGGTCGCCGGCGTAAATCCCACCCGCAGACTCGATGCGGAGTACCGCACATTTTATGAGCTGATCGCGAGCCAGATCGCAACTGCCATTCAGAATGTGCGCGCGGCCGAGGAAGAGCGGAAGCGACTGGAGGCCATGGCCGAAATTGACCGCGCAAAGACCGCGTTTTTCAGCAACGTCAGCCACGAGTTTCGCACTCCGTTGACCTTGATGCTGGGGCCAGTAGAAGATCTGCTGGCAAAAAGTTATACCGGGCTGTCTCCATCCGCAAAAAGCCAGCTCGAACTGGTGAATCGCAACGGAACCCGCCTGCTGCGGCTGGTGAATACTCTGTTGGATTTTTCCCGCATCGAAGCGGGCCGAATGCAGGCGGTATTTCAACCGACCAACCTCGCGAACTTTACTGTGGAACTAGCCAGCGTATTTCGTTCTGCCACGGAGAGAGCTGGACTGCGGCTGGAACTGGAATGTCCCCCGATGTCGCAGCCGGTTTTCATCGATCGGAACATGTGGGAAAAGATTGTTCTCAATCTCATCTCGAACGCCTTCAAATTCACCTTCGAAGGCAGGATCACAGTTGCCTTGGCTGAGGCGGGGAACAACGTCGAATTACGCGTGAAAGACACCGGAGTAGGCATTCCCGCAAAAGAGCTGCCGCGGCTTTTCGACCGCTTCCATCGTATCGAGAACACCCGCAGCCGAACTCACGAGGGCAGCGGGATCGGCCTGGCTCTGGTGCAGGAACTGGTTAAGCTTCATGGCGGAACAGTTCGCGTGGAAAGCGTGGCAGGAACGGGCAGCACTTTCATTGTGAGCGTCCCGCTAGGTAGCGCACACTTGCCTGCTGACAGGATTGGTGGAAGCCGCACCCTGGCGACCACAGCGGTGGGCGCCGCCCCATTTGTGCAGGAGGCGCTGCGCTGGCTGCCCGAGGAAGAGGACTTCGACAACGCGCACGAAATCATTCCTGACGATGAACGCATTCCTGTGGCTTGTCCTCCAGATGTTGCGGAGTTCGAGGCAGCCGAGAAGCGCCCGCGCATCCTGGTGGCGGACGATAACGCCGACATGCGTCAATATCTTGTGCGTTTGCTCTCCGAACGCTATGAGGTAGAAGCGGCTCCAGATGGAGAGGCTGCGCTCGCGTCCGCGCGGCAGCGGCCACCGGACGTGGTGTTGAGCGATGTGATGATGCCCAACCTCGACGGCTTTGGATTGCTGCATGCGCTGCGCGGAGATTCGGAAACGAAGACTATTCCGATCATCCTGCTTTCTGCGCGTGCTGGCGAAGAGTCGCGCGTCGAAGGCATGCAACATGGCGCCGACGATTACCTCATCAAGCCCTTCAGCGCCCGCGAACTTCTGGCCCGGGTGCAAACCCACTTACAAATGGCGCGCATGCGAAAAGAGGCCGGGGAGATTCTGCGTCAACGGACCGCGCAGTTCGAGACTCTACTCAATGAGGCTCCGCTCGGCGTATATCTGGTCGATTCGGACTTCCGCTTCCGTGAGGTCAATCCTACCGCGCTAGCCGCCTATGACAACGACCCCCACCTGATCGGGGGCGACTTTGACGAAATCACTCGCAGCCGTTGGCCCAAAGAATACGCAGATGAGATCATCGGAAAATTCCGTCACACGTTGGAAACGGGAGAACCTTGCTTTGCCGCTGAACGCATCCAGCGGCGTCGCGATACGGGAGCTCTCCAGTGCTTTGAATGGCAGATCAACCGCATTCCCCTTCCGGACGGGCGTTTCGGCGTGGTCTGTTATTTCCGGGACATTTCACACATCGTTCGCGCGCGCGAAGCGATCAAGGAATCCGAAGAGCGGCTGCGGGTCGCGACGGAAGCCGCGGAGCTTGGCATCTGGATGTGGCATTTCGATCAGGATCGCGTGGCGTGGGAGAACGACAGACCTTACGAAATATTCGGGCGAAGCGCTGAGGAAGGTCCAATCTGCGCAGAGGAGTTCAAGACAAAATTCGTGCACCACGCAGATTTGCCGGCATTCGAGAAGGCAGTTTCCCACACTCTGCGAACCGGATCGCGTTTCTTTTTTCAAGGGCGCATTCGCCGCAAGGGCGGGAACGTTGGCTGGGTTGAGCTTACCGGACATCTGGAATGCGACGCCAAAGGCGCGCCGTGGCGCATGCTGGGCACCGTGCTCGACATCACGCCGCGAAAACAAGCAGAAGAGTTGGAGCGCAAGCAGCGCGAGCGCTTTGATCTGGTTGCGGAAGCATCGCAGGTGGGCTTCTGGTTCTGCGATCTTCCCTTTGACAAGCTAATCTGGGATCACAAAGTTAAAGAACATTTCTGGTTGCCTTCGGATGCCGAGGTAACCATCGATACTTTCTACGAGCGTTTGCATCCAGATGACCGCGAACGCACCCGGCAGACAATTGAGGATAGCAACGCGAACGATATTCCTTATAACATCGAGTACCGCACGGTTGCGCCCGACGGGCGGCAGAAATGGATCCGTGCAATTGGCCGAACCTTCTACGATGCCTTCGGTAAGCCAACGCGTTTTGATGGGCTGACCCTCGATATCACCGAGCGAAAACGAATCGAGGAACGGGAGCGGCAAATGACCGCCGAAGCGGTGGCCGCCAATGCAAAATTCCGGGCTGTATTCGAACAAACAACCGTGTTCGCTGGAATCATGACCCTCGATGGAACAGTCATCGACGCGAACCGGTTGTGCCTGGATGCATGCGGTTATCGCGCTGAAGAGATTCTGGGTCGTCCCCTTTGGGACTGCGGATGGTGGAAGGTTATCCCGGAGTCGCGGGAAAAAATTCGCGCCGCGACACCGCAAGTCGCAAAAGGTGTTCCTTACAGGGAGACGCTCCGCTATTCCTGGTCAGATGGTAGTGAGCACATTGTTGATTTTGCGCTTTATCCAATTCGAGACCACGAAGGGCGAATACTTTTTCTGCACCCCACTGGAGTGGATATCACCGAGCTTAAGCGTGCCGAGGAAAATTATAAAAACCTGGCAGAGACACTGGACGCGGAAGTGCGCGAGCGCACCCGGGAATTGGAATCCCGCAACGCTGATGTCGTACGGCAGTCGCAACAATTACGTGACCTGTCCGTGCGGTTGTTACAAGTACAGGACGAAGAACGCCGCCGTATTGCCCGCGAACTCCATGACAGCGCCGGCCAGATTTTAACCGCTCTGGGCATGAATCTTTCCCGGGTGGCGCAACACGCGCGTCACGATGGCTTCAGCCTGGTCAAGGAGGCGGAAGACAGCCAGCAGTTGGTACAGCAGTTGAATCAGGAAATAAGAACGATGTCCTACCTCTTGCATCCGCCGCTGTTGGATGAGACTGGACTGGCGGAAGCCGTTCGCTGGTATATTCAGGGGCTGTCGGAACGAAACGGTTTGGAAATTAAACTCAACGTCACCGAGAACTTCGGCAGACTCTCGCGCGAGATGGAACTGGTTATGTTCCGCCTGGTGCAGGAATGCCTGACAAATATCCATCGCCACAGTGGCAGCAAGAGTGCAGTCATTCATATGGCGCGCCGCGCTGATGAGGTTTCACTTGAAGTGCGCGACCAGGGCAAAGGAATATCGCCGGAAAGGCTAGCCGAGATTCAGGCCAAAGGCTCAGGAGTAGGAATGACCGGAATGCGAGAGCGAGTCCGCCAGTTCGGCGGGAACATGACCATTGAGTCCAACGGTCACGGAACCACCATCTCTTTCACCCTTCCAGTTGCGAAAAGCGATCCTGCGAAACACGCACCGGTTGTCCAGCCCGTATCAGTTGGATAAAGAAATCAAGAGTATCGGCAATCTCCATGCGAATTCTTGTGGTCGATGATAACGTGCTGGTCCGGCGCGGCGTGATTGAGATTCTGGCGTCCAGGAAAAATTGGGAAGTCTGCGCCGAGGCGCAAGACGGCGAGGAAGCCATTCAGAAAGCCCAGGAATTCCGGCCCGATGTCATCCTGTTGGACATCAGCATGCCAGGTATGAATGGCTTAGAGGTGGCGCGCGCGATTCGGCACAAGTTCGCTGACGCGAAAATTTTGATCATGAGTCAACATGACCCCGCATCGCTGCTACCCAGTGCGATTCAAGCCGGTGCGAACGGCTGTGTCGATAAGAGCCGGCTTGCGACGGACTTGTTATCGAGCATCGAAAGTGTCGTGGGATCTGCGCAGGCTCGCGGAATCGCCAATAGCGATTGAGCTGCGTCCACATCGTCGGCACGCTCGGATGCCTTATAGACAATTCATGACTATCGGGATCACGCGGCGACTTGTAGTTAGCTTTCTCCTTGCAGTAATCGGTCAGCTGCTCCTCGGACAGCCCGCCCGCCAAGGCCGTGTCTCAAGGCTGCCGGAGTACACATTCAGGATCGTTCGAAGCTTCCCTCATGACTCAAATGCTTTTACCCAGGGTCTCGCCTACTATGACGGGTTTCTATACGAAAGCACCGGACTGAAGGGCCATTCCTCCCTGCGCAAAGTGCGTTTGGAAACCGGTAATGTCATTCAACGCGTCGACTTGCCGTCTGAACTTTTTGGAGAAGGAATCACCCTGCTGAAGAATCAAGTGATTCAGCTGACCTGGCAGTCGCATACTGGATTCGTCTATCGATTGAGCGACTTTCGGCTGCTCCGGCAATTCTCTTACTCGGGAGAAGGCTGGGGCCTGGCAACCGACGGTCGTCAGATTTTTATGAGCGACGGGACGTCTCAGATTCGTGTCCTCGATCCCGTTACGCTCGCAGAGAAGCGCCGCTTTACGGTTCACGACGGAAACAAGGGTGTAAAGGAGTTGAATGAACTGGAGTTCGTCGATGGTGAGCTTTTCGCTAACGTGTGGCAGACGGATCGAATCGCGCGGATTTCGCCACAGAACGGTGACGTAGTCGGCTGGATTGATCTCAGGGGTCTGTTGAGCCCGGTTTATCAACTCGGACCGGGAGCGGTCCTGAATGGAATCGCCTACGATTCGCTCGGAAAGCGACTCTTTGTTACCGGCAAGCTTTGGCCAAAAATCTTCGAAATTCAGCTTGTGCCCAAGGCGTAGGTCTAATTTTGCCGAGACAGCAGCTAAGGAATTGCTGATTTTTGATTGTTGATTGAAAAAACGTGGGCGACGTGCGTGATCTAGCACTCATTCTAAATTAACAATCAGTCGACTTAGGCTTGGATGCGTGAACCGGCCGAGCAATCCCCCCGGCAGCCGACCTCACTCTTATTCCGTTCCCACGTTACTCCAAGCGTGTGGAGAATGAGAGCGTCGCCGATCGTCAACTGAGTTGGGTCAGCAACGATCTGGTAGGCATAGTAAACAATCGGGTCGCGTGTGATGCACCAGTTCTCGTGCCGGATGATTCCCTCGCAATGTTCGCACGCCGCGGCCGCATGGTAACGATTGCTGTGGTACTGAAACGTCGGGATGCTTTCTGACATCGCGGTATTGTCCTTTTCAACTTTGTCCGGCCCTGGCCAGCTCATTAAGGTGCTTCCGGAAACCATGCTACGGCTCGCGACAAGCGTTGAGAATGACGGACATCACACGAGCATGTGACCAGAATCACCCGGACCCTGCCGGCGAGAGAGGCTGCGTTCTTTATCGGTGAGATCACACCATCACTTTAGCTGACCTGGAGTTCCGCCTCGGTGCGTGCGGAGTCAGCCTGTGGCGGGAGCACAGTGTGCCTGCCATACCGATCCAGCCAAATCTAGACCGTGCTGTTCTTATGCGGGGCACCTACAGTTTCATCCCGAGCAACAACCTGGGCATTTTTGTCCTCCCTATGAGCTGAAACTTTCTAACGGGAGGGCATGTGTACAGATCACTGGGAATGATTATTCTTCTGTCGTTGGGATTGGCAACGATCGGGTGCGGGAGTAGCAACAACTCGAATTCAGGTAACATCAATGGCGCATGGACTGCCAATCTCACCAATACCGACAATTCTCCGGTGTTCGGCTTCACCACGAACTTTACTCAGGAAAGCGGCGGCTCGATCAGCGTCACCAACTTTAAGTTCACAACCACCAGCCCATGTTTTTCCGGCGACACCACTGAAACCGGTTCTTTCGGACTGAGCGGCAACTTCAATGGGAACGTTGCGGGCACATTCGGGATGAATATTTCGACTACGTTTTCCAGCGGTACGAACAATCAATTAGCATTGAATGGGGCGGTCGGCGGAAGCACGATCACCGGCACATGGACTCTCACCGGCGTGGCTGGGTGCACGGGCAACGGGACCTTCACCATAAACAAAAATTAGGACGATTGGCTGTGAGTGGGGAAAGTGTGAGCGGGAAAAGCAAAGCGCGCATCCCTCGAGGATGCGCGCCATAATGTCCGCCTGATCGCAACCAGTTTATCGTCCGAAATACTTGGCGTTGAGCTCGGTAAACGAATTCCACTTTTCCGGCAGATCGTCAAGCGCGAAGATCGCCGACACCGGACACACGGGCACGCAAGCGCCGCAATCGATACACTCCACGGGATCGATATAGAGCAGTTGCTCGGTCGCGTACTTGGGATCATCTTTCTTGGGATGAATGCAATCCACCGGACACGCATCCACGCAGGCAGTGTCTTTGGTGTTGATGCAGGGTTCTGCAATTACATAAGTCATAACGTTGCGGTCTCCTGAACTGGATGCTGATATTTTACTACGGCAGTCCTGCGAGAACGCACATTCTAGCAAGAAATAGAGACGCTCCGCAAAAACAAAATGGCCGACAGTGGTTGCTGCCAGCCATTTCTCCGGTTGTTGAAGCTAGCGTTAGAGCAGCTTATCGATGCCCGCCGCCGCCGTGGCCACCGCCGCCACCGTGAAATCCCCCGCCACCACCGTGGAAGCCGCCAGCTCCTCCACCGTGGAAGCCTCCGCCGCCGTGGAACGCGTTACCGCGGAACCCACCACCCGCGTATCCCCGCCCGGCATAACCGCGTCCAGCATAACCTCGTCCACCGTATCCTGCGCGACCGTAATAGCCGTGACCGCCGCCCCAGCCGTAGCCTCCGCGCCCGTAGTAGCCGCGACCCCAGCCACCGTTCCAACCGTGTCCCCAGCCACCGCCCCAGCCGTACCAGGGGCCAGCACCAATGAATACGCCACCTGCGAACCAATCAGGCCCGTAGTAGCCGTAAGGCGCGCACGCGTAAGGGTAGTATCCGTAATAGCCGTAAGCGCAGGTCGGCGCCACGCCGACGTAGCCTGGTCCGAATCCGACTCCCACGCTAACCTGCGCCTGGGAGTAGGCCAAGGGCAGCATTAGAACACTTACCAGAGCCAAATATTTTATGTACTTCATGGTGAATCCCCTTTTCTCAGATCCGCCCATCCAGCTGCGCCCACCGGATCTGCAGGTCTTCCGATCTTTATCTATCCGAAGCACCTATCTATTTGAACTCGGATGACAAAGAAAAGTTGCAATCCTGAGACTGGCTGATTTCAGCCACTAGGCGTGGATTCAACCACTTACAAGGAGGATGGGTTAAGCTCCCACCAAAGCCTCGCTCGGCTCGTATTCGACAATGTAACCTGCCACGGCGCTGGCCGCGACCGTCAGAGGCGAAGCCAGGTACATTTGTCCCGGACCACTACGGCCAGGGAAATTGCGATTCTGCGCGCTGATCACCACCTGGTCAGGCCGCGTCGAAACTCCGGGCCCGGCATTGATGCAGGCTCCGCAACTGGGCTCGATCACTTGGGCGCCGGCTTTTTGAAACACATCCAGGTAGCCTTTACGTAAGCAATACTCGCGCGTCTCCTGCGAGCCAAACTGGATATAGAACTTCACCGAGTCGGCAACGCGTTTGCCCTGCTTGAGAGCATCGGCCAGGACGGCGGCATACATATCCATATCTTCATTCTTGCCCGCGGTGCAGGTGCCGCCGTAGGCAATCTCGACCGGAACGGGCGTGTGCAGGTCTCGAATGTACTTCCCGTTTCCGGGATCACCCGGAGTCGCAACCATCGGTCCGATTTCGGCTGCATCCAGTTCGATCACATGCGCATATTGCGCGTCTTTGTCGCTCGACAGTCCCTCGATCATCGACTGCGCTTTGGCTCGATCCATTCCGCGGCGCTCCACTAGAAAATCCACGGCTTTCTTGTCCGGGGCTACAATTCCGGTGAATCCGCCAATTTCAGCCGCCATGTTGGTCATGGTGGCGCGCTCGTCGACGCTGAGCTCCTCGATGGCCTCGCCCGCGTATTCCATCACTTTAGCCAGCGCCTTGCCGCTGCGCACGTAGTCGAGGCTGAGAATCTTCAGAATAAAATCCTTCGCGGTAACATTCGCGCGCCGTTTGCCGCGAATCACGATCTTCGCCGATTCCGGTACTTTCACGCGGACGTCTTTCGTGATCCAGCCATTGAATACGTCGGTCGTGCCAATCCCAAAAGCCACGCAGCCAATCGCACCCACGTGCGGAGTATGTGAATCCGAGCCGATGTTGAGTTGTCCGGGTAGTGCATAACTCTCGAGGACAATCGAATGGCAGATGCCTTCCGATCCTTTGCGATCTTTCAACTCGCCGTGCAACTTGATTCCTTGCTTGGCGGCGAAGTCCTGCTGCTTCAACTTGAGCTGGGTTGCCAGATCGAGCAAGCCCAGTTTCTTTTTTTCCTCGGAAATTACTTCGTCGAGAAAAGTAAGATGGTCGCGGAAAAAAATAATGCTCGACGCGTCGTTTACCTTGGCGTCCTTGCCCACGTACCGTTCGAAGAAAATGGCCGCCATCGGAGTGACGTACTCGTGGCTGAACCGGAGATCGGCCTGCGCGAATCCGGTATCTCCCGGCTTCACGCTGCTCACGCCAATGCCGCCATTTTCGTTCACCATGTGCCGGGCAAAGATTTTTTCGGCCACCGTCATGGGACGCCTTTCGGTCTTGATCGGCGGTAGAAACACTTTTTTCTGCATGCGCGCTACATTGAAAGGAAACAGCCCGCCGTATTCGATCACCTGGCGAGTAATCTCATCCTCGCCGGCGGTGAACTCACTGAGCGGAATTTCTTCTCCGCCGCGAATGCGATCGATCAGAGAAAAGTTCGTCGAAGTCAGCACTCCGAGATTCTGGCAATTCTGTTTGTAGATGCGTTCAATATTTTCAGCAATCACCACTTGAATTCCCGCGCACATTTCCGCATACGGCGATTGCTCGCGGCTCGATCCTTTGCCGCGCCGCTTGCCGCTGACCGCGCACACAAAGCCTCCGCGCTTCACATCGCCGCGCCCAATCGGCGTGACGCTTCCGCACTTTAATCCAAGATAAGGAATCTCGCCCAGGGTCTCATCGAAATAAAAACAATAATGTGCCGGGGTGATCTCGTCGGTTGAGATGTCGTCGCGAAGCTTAGGATTGTTCGCCGGAGTCTTCGTGTCCCATGGCAAATCCTCGCCAGCGAGTTGCCGTTTGATGAGTTCCGGATCTTCGGTGAGAAAAAGAATGCGTCCTTGCAGCCGAACTTGGTCTGGCCGTTTTTCAATTTTGCGTTCGAGAAGAGAGTTGATCACGTTTCAGCCTGTAGGAACGAAGGATAAGGGACAGGCGGAAGCGGCTACCCAGTCCCTGACTATTGTAACGCCGCCGCCCTAAGCAGGTTCAACGGGAAGAGCGCACTGGTCGGTCGCAGAGAAGGAAAAATCTACCGCTGGTACTGGCGCGGGTCCGGTAACGGCTCCATGCCTCGTCCGGCAAAGATTTCTTTGAACTCCGCGAGCAGAGCCTCATGCAGCAGGCCATTGGAGGCCAGGGTCTCCCGGCTGTTGAGTTCAAACGGCAATCCATCGAAACGGGTCACCCTGCCGCCGGCCTCCTCGATGATCAGCACACCGGCCGCGGTATCCCAGGGATTGAGATTGAACTCCCAGAAGCCGTCGTAGCGTCCAGAAGCCACATTGCACAAATCGAGCGCCGCCGACCCTGCCCGGCGCACGCCATGGGTATGCAGCGTGATCTGGTGGTAGAAATAAATATTCGGATTCTTGTGCCGCTTGTGGCTGGGAAAACCGGTGGCCAGCAGGCTTTCCTTCAGCGTCGCCGTTTTCGAAACGTGGATTGGCTCACCATTCAGCCGCGCGCCCCTTCCCTGCTCGGCGGTAAATAACTCGTCACGCGTAGGATCGTAGACCACGGCTGCAATGCGGCTGGCGCGCTGCCCCGAGGACGGTTGCGCCGGCGCCTGATATTCCAATCCCCTGTATTCCAAGCCCAGGGATACGCAGAACACAGGGTAGCCGTGCGCGAAGTTCGTCGTGCCATCGAGCGGATCGACATACCAGCGGTACTCGCTGCCCTGATCGCTGAGTCCCTGCTCTTCGCCCAGAACATCGTGTCCCGGCCACTGCGCAAGGATGCGCTCGCGAATCAACTTCTCGGAGGCGCGATCCGCCGCAGTGACAAGGTCGGCGTCCCCTTTGTATTCAATCTTCAGATGCTGGTGAAAATAGTGCATCAGCAACGCGCCCGCTTCCTGGGCGATCGCTGACATGGCGGGGATGAAACTCTCGTGATTGGGTGGCTTCGAGGACATTCAAACTTGGCTGCCGGGTCAAAACTGCTGTGGCACTTGGGGGACGCTCAGCCTGCGGAAGCCGTCTTCCAGAAGCCGCACTTATTTCTTTGTGGTGCCGGATTCTTCCGCGATGTACATGATTTCGTGCTTAAAAATAAACAGATTGGGCTCACCTTCGCGCGTCAGCCGCACCATGTGCTTGTCGTAGTATTCGATCCACCCACGCACGGTCTGGCCATCCATCAGCTTGACGTTCACTGGTTTCTGCCTGTCGCCCAGAGCTTTGAGAAAAGTGGCTTCTTCGAAAGTCTCCTCCGGAGGAGGAGTGCGCCCGCGCTTGGCGCCATTCGGATTTCCCTGCCCACGAAAAGGCATGCTGGCATTGTACACAACGTCCGGCAGTGGATATTGAATCGATGGGATGAGGGAAAGACAGGTGCAAATCGTAGACGTACAATATCCCGAATCCTCGTTTCCGTAGGAGGTCCGCCGTGAAGCTTCTTGCTTACACTCTCCTAGTTGCCCTGTTCGCTGCGTCATCGGCGCAAGCGCAAAGGCCACGACCGCCGGGTCTGCAGCAGGCTGACCAAGCTACCCAACAGGCGGACAAGAACATACCACCCCCAACCTCGCAGCAAGCGCGCGTCGATCCGGCCAAGCTCCGGCAGGAGGCCGATGAACTGGCGCGTCTGGCGCAAACCATACCTGCTGACGTCTACAGCATCCAGCAGGGCCTGCTTCCCAAAGACACTAGCGGGAAACTGAAGCAAATCGAGAAACTCTCGAAACGTCTGCGCAGCGAAATCACGCCATAATTCCGCGGTCTCACCTAGACGCCCACAGGCGCGCAGTGCAAACTGAGTTGACTGAAAGACAAAAAAAACACCAGCCCTTGGGGCTGGTGTCTAATTTTCCAATTCAGTGGGACTAGAACACTACCTTCAAGCTGAACTCAGTTTCACGCGGCGAGCCCAGCGTGTATACGCCGGTCCCGACGCCGACCCGGTTCACGAGCTGCCCGGCGTAGTTGGTGCCGTTGATGCTACCGGTGGAACCGGTCAGCAGCCCTGACATCATGCTCGTCGGAAGATCGAAATTGGCGAAGTTAAACAGATTGAAGAAGCCCACGCCAGGTTTAATCGTGAATCGCTCTTTGAACGTATAGGTCCAGCCGATGGTGGCGTCAAAGGTCTTCAGCCATGGGTAGTTGACTTGGTCGGAAGGTGCCAACGGGAGTGGCGACCCACCGTTGTAGATGCCACCCAGTGCGATCAGATCCGCCTGCGTCATCACGCCCCGCTGAACGAGCACGTTGCCCGCAGGCGTTAGCGTACCTGCGGAGACGAGGGAGTTGTAGTTAGAAATAGCTCCATTCAGGGTCTTGGCGTTGACGCCGCGGTCAAAGCTGCCGACCTTGGTTCCCGGAAGCGGATCCTGGGTCACGCCGCTGCCAGTGAAGTCGGTGCGGAAGATCTCTCCGGCGCCAAGGCCCGTGTTCGGAACTGTAGGAGTGATTGCAAGGGGACTGTAGAAGTGGGACATCACCCCAAGTTGCAAACCGTATCGCAAGTCAACGAAACCACCAAAGGATAACTGGTGGGTGCGATCCAGGGTGGAAGGTCCAAAATAACGATTCACATTCTGGTTGTCCAGAGCTGGGACGATGAAGTCCTGATCCGCCGCCGCAGCCGTCACTGTTGACCCTGGCCCGACGCCGCCGCCGGAGTTATCGAAACGCGACAAGGCATATGAGACTTGGAAATTCATATCCTTGGAGCCCCGGAAGGGAGCCTTCACGTTGTCAATCCACTTCATCTGCAAGCCGTTGTAGACCGAACGACCAACCGGAGAGAGGAAATTCAGGGGTGGTGCAATCGGGTTGATACCGCCGAATGCGCAGGGGTGACCCACGGCCGCGAGACAACTGGTACCGCCGAAGTCGGCGGTTGAGCCTAAGCCGTTCCCTGCGTAGTCCGCAATCGTGGCAGGGCGCGGTGTCCAATTTCCGCTATCCGTGGTTCCGGTCGCGGGATCATCTGGACAATTACCTGAGTACGTTTGTGCGACCGTGCCCGGTGCGCCTAAGCAATTCGCAATCGTGGTGGCAACAGCAGCGTTAGCGCCGCCGGCGTTGAAGTACCGGATGTCGCCTGTGTGATTCTCGTCCACTCCCAGCAGGAAGTGGGTTTGGACGTTGCGAATGAAGTCAACGCTCAAGACCATGCCGGGGTGAAGCTCGCGTTGGATGCCGAGATTCATGACCACCGAGCGCGGTGATTTGTAGTTAGGATTGAACAGGTTGGTGCCGGACTGGAAGAAACAGTTTGAGCCGTCCGAGCAGCCTGTGAGGTACTGTCCGGCATATCCTGGATTCGGCTCCTGCACGTTCAGGGGTGAAGCTGCCTGATATGCCTTTGAAAGAGCGATGACCGCCGGCACGGCGTTCCCAATTAATGGGAATCCTCCTGACGCAGTACCGCAAACGGCCTCGCTCGGGTTGATGGCACCGGTCGGAGTTTGCAAAGGAGACGGTTGTCCTGCAGCGGCACAGGGTCCGGGGAACTGCGCGAAGGCACCCGTAGGCTCCCGGTACGGGCCGTCAAATAGTACGTTGTTCCAGATGGCATTTTCCCAGAACAAGCCGATTCCGCCTCGGATGGCAGTCTTACCGTTTTTCGCCGGATCCCACGCAAAACCTAAGTCTGGGCCAAAGTTCTTGTTGGGCTGGTTCACTGCGTTTCCGAGCCCAGGAAGGAGAGCACTTAGCTGAGGAATCGCAGCGTATTGGCTGTCCGTACGGCCTGTATCGCGCTCGTAACGCAATCCGTAAGTCAGCGTGAAGTTCGATTTGATCTTCCAGGAATCGCCGAGGTACAAGAGCACACGGTTGTCAGGCCCCAATCCGCCAGCAGGGAACCCGAGTGCCGCCTTGGAGGTCGAGTAGCCCAAGCCATTGCCGAGGGTATAGCCGCCATCCGCCGGATAATTCAGCGGATTCGCAGCGCCGCCGGGGAAACAGGGGCCCGTTGGCCCCGGCAAAGGACATCCGGTCAGGTTCGTAGGTCCGATTGGAAGCCAAGAATTGTCTGCCGTGCCTCCTGGCATCGACTCAGCGGTGGTGACCTGAGAGATAACCTGTGGTCCATTTCTGAAAAATGAGGCGAAGCCGCCGCCCTGAAGATGATTAAACGTCGCTCCGTAGCGAATGATGTGCGAACCCAAAATCCGGCTGCCGTCATACTTGAACTCGTGATCGCTTTGCGGAGTGCTCTGCGGGGCCAGTAGATTTGGACCGGCCACCAAGCCGGTGGCACCCATGAAGATTTCCGCGCCCAGATCGTCGAAGGGCAAAGAAGCATTCCCTGTAGTTGCATCCACGATCTGATTCTGGAACTTCAAATAGGAGAAACGAATGGAGTGGGTGAACGGGCCGGTATTGAAATCTACCCCCACCACTTCGTTGCGAGTGATGTTTTTGTTGTCGTATAGCGAATAGCCGAATCCGAAAGTTGCACCCAGCAAGTTCTTGAAATAAGAGTAGCGGGCAAAGAGACGTGCGCTCTTCGTAAGTTGGTAGTCCAACCGGCCGAGAAGATTATCCTCGCGGAAGGGATCGCTGAAATTCCCCGTGTAGGCTTGGAACGGAGCGGAGATAGGGACCGGGGTTTGCGTATTCTGAACCGTCCGCTCGCCATCCCCGAAGAAAAACAGCTTGTTCTTGATGATCGGTCCACCTAAATCGGCACCGTACTGGCTCCGCTGAGAGTAAGGATTCGCTCCTCCCGGTAGTGCTGCCCAACCAGCACGATAATCGCGGAATTGGCCGAACGCTTCGCCGTGAATTCCGTTCGTTCCGGATTTCGTGGTCACGTTGACCGAACCCGAAGAGGTAAGTTCGGTCGACATATCCAAGCTCGCCTGTCCGATCTGAAATTCCTGGATAGCGCTGGCGGGAATGTCGGTGGTAGTGGTGCCGACGGTTTCGTCCGAGACGTCAACACCATCTACTTCGATACGTGCCGTGCGGCCGTAACGGCCGCCGAACGAGATGGAGGAGTAACCTGCCTTGGTGGGATCGAAGTTCTGGCCATCCTGAATTTGTACGCCGGGTTCGAGTTGCGCGAGGTCAAGGAAGTTGCGACCATTCACCGGCAAGTTTTCGATCTGGCTGGCGGTCAAAACACCCTGCACCGTTGCCTGTTCGGTGTTGACCTGCACTTCGCTGGCCTGCACTTCAACCACTGTGCTTTCCTGGCCGATCTCGAGCTTGATGCTGCCGTTGGCGGCGTTATCCACTTTGACATTCAAGGTCAGCTGCGATGTCTTGAAGCCCTTTGCCTCGACCCGCACTTGATAAATACCAGGGTTCAATGCACCGAAAGTGTATTCCCCTGCCGAATTGCTGGTGGCGTGAAGAGTCTGCCCGGTAGGACCCGTGGCGGTAACCTTAGCGTTAGGCAAGACCGCGCCAGTGGCATCCGTCACATTGCCCTGAATACTTCCGGTCGCAATCGACGTCTGCGCAAACATCAAAGACGAGCAACACAGGGCAAACAAGGCCACCAGAACTAGCAGGAGACTGAGGCGGGAGAAGTTGAGCTTCAACATATTAAACCTTCCTTTTGGGGTCGTTCTCTTCAGAATTCTTTTCCGCGGGACGTCTTTCTCAATTCACCGCAGACCGAAATGCCATACAAAAACACTGCTACAAAATGGGTTTACTACCGATGTCTTGTTGGTCTAAAGCAATTTTCCCGCCAGCTTACTGTATTTCGGGTATTCAGCAGATGATCCTTATTTTTCAATCGGTTACACCCAATTGTTCTCTAAGGGAGGGGGGACACGTCCGCCATTGCAGCCGCAGAAAATCCTAAAAACCGTATATTCAATCTGTAAAAGAAAATTCTGTTTCGTTAACTTACCGGTAAACAAACCGGGGATTCTGTTATGGATTGAGAACGCGATTTGGGGCGCTTATGGTTCTGGGCAGTGGAATTAGAAGTCGGATTTCGAGGTGTAATAGCCTGCCCGGTGGCGGACGCGGTAACTGGTCGCGTCGGCTGGGCCGGAAACGGTGACCTGGATACTGCGGAATTGAGAATCCGAGGTGCGCTGCGACGGATAGTAGGCCAGCAGGTATTGGGTGCGAAGTTCGTCACTGATCTGGCGAAAAGCTTCGTCGAGTTGGGACGTCGACGTGGCGTAATAGTGTTTGCCGCCAGTATCTTCGGATAGCTGGATCAGTGCGTGCTCGCCACCGGTTTCGCGTCCGGCGCTGTTCTCAATGGGAACGACGATGATGCTGTAGACGATGCATTCCGCCTCTTCGGCGGCACGCAGGGCCTGCTGGTAATCGATCTTACTGACGGTGTCGCCGCCATCGGTGATCAGCACCAGGACTTTTCGTCCCTGGCGGTGTCCGAGGGAGCGCGAGGCCAGATAGATGGCGTCGAACAGCGCCGTGGCGGCGCCCAGACGGATGTGGTCGATGCCATCGTCAATGCGCTTCAAGTCAGCCGTGTAAGACGTCGATTGCAAAACGGTTTCGTTAAATCCAAATACGGATAAGGCATCCACCGGCCGCATGATCGTGCGCGCAAATCGCTTCGCAGAGGCCTGCTCCAGCGGGAGATCGTGACGCGTGCTCAAACTTGTATCAATCGCCAAGGCGATGGATAGCGGGACTGCTGATTCCTTATCAAAAACTGAAATTGTTTGATTGCGACCGTCCTCCTGCAATGTGAAGTTGTCTTTCTTAAGACCGGCGACCGGACCTCCCTGCGCGTTGGTCACCGTCACATAGACATTCACCAGCTTCACGTCCACCTTAAGCGTGGAGGAAGAGTTGTTCGTCGACTGATTGGGCGCGGAGGCTTGTTGCGCCGGAGATGCTGCGCAGGCCAGCAGGAGAAGCATCAGCGGTGCAGATTTTCTCATTCGAAAAAGAAAGTATACTGCGCGATCTAGCGTCGCCGCTCGCTCTGCAGGCAGTTTTGCTGACCAACCGCGGCATTCACTTAGATGCGCAGTCTGCGCTCGGGCTGCCCGTCCGCGCGAATTTACGAGGGACGGATTTCGGCGGGGAAGGCTTCGCCATCGGCCCAGACCGCTCCATCGGCAAAATATTCCTTCTTCCAGATGGGAACGGTCCGCTTCAAAGTGTCGATCAGCCAGCGGCAGGCATCGAATGCGGCGGCGCGATGGGCCGAGGCAACCACGATCAATACGCTGGTTTCGCCAATCTCCAGCCGCCCTAATCGGTGGACCAGCGCGACATCGCGAATCTGGAATTGCTTTCGTGCCTGCTCGGCCAACCGCTCCATCTGCTGCAGTGCCATCTCGTCATAAGCTTCGTAGTCGAGATAAAGCGTCTTGCGGCCGCGCGTCTGATTCCGAACGACACCTTCGAAAACAACAGTCGCTCCGTCCTCGCCACGCTTGATGTTGGCAAGTATTCGGGAGGTCTCAATTACAGTGCGAACGATGGAAGCATGAGATTCAGTCTCGCGTTCACCCGTGCCACCACTGACCGGCGGCAACAGCGCGACCTCATCATCTGAATTCAACCTGGTCGCTCCGACCGCATATTCCTGATTCACGGCCACGGCTAACGATGAGAGCGAAGCTTTCAGTTGCGGAACTCGTGCTTCATAATGCTTCAGAAGATCGGTGATCGTCGAGCCCTCGGGCAACTCCAGCGTGTCGCTCGCCCGCCCTACCAAGTCCTTCAACATCCCGAAAAAAAGAACGCGCACGCGCATGAAGGGTCAAGCTCCGCTGCGAAGGTCCGTTTCAAGTCTACAGTTCGAGGCAAAAAAACTGCCAGTCCCGTGCGGAACTGGCAGCAGCAACATCGTCAATTGTTTTCGCGTTAGGCTTGCGCGAAGGCTTTGTCGTGAACCTCGGGCTGCGGCGTCAGCATCTTCGCGGCGGTTGATTCCGCGACAGCGGGCAGGGAGACCCGCAACGCCTCATCAATCGTCTTCACGTAATGAACTGTGAGGTTCTCGATTTGTTCGGGCGTAAGATCCTCATCGACGTTCATTTTATTTTCCGCCGGCAGAATCACGTCCGTCACTCCCGCGCGTTTCGCGGCCAGTACTTTTTCTTTAATGCCACCCACCGGAAGCACATTGCCGCTAAGAGTGATCTCGCCCGTCATCGCCAGCAGTGGACGAATGCGATGTCCGGTCAGCAACGAGACCAGCGTAGTTGCCATCGTGACACCCGCTGAAGGACCATCTTTTGGAATCGCTCCCGCCGGCACGTGCATGTGAATGTCGTGATCTGCGAAGAAGTTTTCCGCGATGCCCAACTGCGCGGCGTTTGAACGCACCCACGTTAGAGCAGCCTGCATGGATTCCTGCATGACCTGGCCAATCTGCCCGGTCATGGTGAACCCACCTTTACCCTTCATGGCGTTGGCTTCGACGAAGAGCACGTCGCCGCCCGAGGGAGTCCAGGCTAAGCCCACGGCCACTCCCGGGCGCTCGGTGCGTTCTTCGATTTCACCTTCGGTGCGGATCTTGATGCCACCCAGGAATTCCTGAATGACTTCCTGCGTGACCACAAGTTTTTCCGTCTTACCTTCGGCTAGCCGCCGCGCTTGCTTGCGGCAGATCGTACCGATGGTTCGTTCCAGACTGCGAACGCCTGCCTCACGCGTGTAGTGACGAATCACGTAACGCAAAGCTTCGTCGGGGAATTCAATCTGCTCGGCCGTGATTCCGTTTTCTTCTACTTGCCGCGGAACCAGATAGCGTCGGGCAATATGCAGCTTCTCTTCCTCGCTGTAACCCTGCAGTTCGATGATCTCCATACGATCGCGCAGAGGCTCGGCGATGGGGTCGAGCATGTTCGCAGTCGTGATGAAGAGCACTTTCGACAAATCGAACGTCACATCGAGATAATTATCGCGGAAAGTCGAGTTCTGCTCGGGATCGAGCGCTTCCAGTAACGCCGAAGCGGGATCGCCGCGGAAGTCTCGACCTACCTTGTCAATCTCGTCGAGCATGAAGACCGGATCTTTGGTCTCTGCGCGGCGAATGCCTTGGATAATTTGTCCCGGCAATGCGCCGATGTAGGTACGGCGGTGACCACGGATTTCCGCCTCATCGTGCACTCCACCGAGCGACAGACGAACAAATTTTCTCCCCAATGCTCGCGCAATGGATTTGCCCAGCGAAGTCTTGCCCACGCCCGGAGGTCCGACGAAACAAAGGATTGGACCTTTCATATTCGGCTTCAGCCGGCGAACCGAAAGATAGTCGAGAATGCGATCCTTAACTTTCTCCAGATCGTAGTGATCGGTATCCAGGATTTCCTTGGCCTTCGGAATCTCAATCTCCTGGCCGGAGGTCTTATTCCACGGCAACACGGCCAGCCACTCCACATAGTTTCTCGTGAGTGAATAGTCCGCAGCCATGGGTGACATGCGCGCCAAGCGGCCCAGTTCCTTGAGCGCTTCCTTCTTTACTTCGTCGGGCATGCCCGCTTCGTCGATTTTCTTTTTCAGGTCTTCGACGTCCCGCTGGCCTTCATCCTGCTCGCCCAGTTCCTTCTGGATGGCCTTCATCTGCTCGCGCAGGTAATACTCACGCTGCGTTTGCTGCACTCGATCCTGCACTTCGCTTTGAATCTTGTTGCGCAATTGCTGCACTTCAAGTTCTTTGGCGAGATGCTGGTTGATCTTCTCCAGGCGAATGCGGATGTCCAGAGTCTCCAGCGTGTCCTGCTTGTCGGGCGTCGATAACGACGGCAAGGACGAGGCGATGAAATCCACCAGGCGGCCCGGTTCATCAATATTCAAGGCAACGGTGGAAAGCTCGTCAGAAAGTGTCGGCGAACCGGCGACGATCTGCTGGAACAAGGTCAGAACATTGCGTTGCAGGGCCTCGATTTCAGAGCTGTCCGGCGAAGCAGATTCCGGAATCGGCGACACCCGGGCGCGCATGAACGGCGCCAGTTGGGTGAACTCACCTAAACGCACCCGCTCCAAGCCTTCGGCGAACACAAACAGGCTCTGGTTGGGCATCTTTACGACTTTATGAACGACTGCAGAAGTGCCGACGGTATAAAGGTCGCTGGGTTGGGGGTTGTCGACGCGCGCTTCGCGCTGCGCGACAACGACGATCGTCTTATCCTCCCCGAGCGAATTGATAAGCTGGACGGAACTTTCTCGCCCTACCGTAAGCGGCAGGACGGCATGCGGGAAGAGAACAGTATCCCGCACTGGGAGCACGGGCAAAGCCCGTACATCATTGGATTCTCGATGCTTAACGAGTGGCTCGGAAAGCGGTTGTTGGCTCATTGGCTCTCCTTGAGTGTAACTCACTCAAGCTTAGATGATACTCCGGCAGAAAGGTTTCACACCATCCACTGAGTTCGGAAGGCTTTTAGATTCTATCGGCAATCTTCGTGGCAGTACATGATGCCCAAGGTACCGGGGCTAATGCGGAGGCAAATCGACCGGCTTCAACGGTTTAACTGATCGTTTCACGCCGCCCGGTAAATTCCCAGCACCTTGACGAACTCTGCAACTTCGCCCAGGTGGCGGAGAGCGTTACGGGCCGGCTCGTCGTCCCCACGGAGAAAGTCCACATAGAACACGTATTCCCAGGGCCGGCCGCGCAGTGGACGTGACTCAATTTTACTCAGACTGATATCGCGCAGCGCGAATACACTGAGCGATTTGAATAGTACGCCAGGTTGGTTTTTCACTTTATATGCAATCGACGTCTTATTCGCACCAAACGGAATCAATCGCTGATAGTCAAGATCGGGTGTGGAACGTCCTTTTGCGCGTGGCGCTCTACTGCTTATTTTTACCCTCGCTTTGCGAATCAGGAAAAAGCGCGTGAAGTTGCGCTTATCGTCTTCGATGCCGGCCTGCAGAATTTTGCCCGAGTATTCCCGAGCGGCGTGATGTCCCGCGATTCCCGCGGCGTCCTTCAGATGGTTCATAACCACGTGTTTCACGCTGCCAGCCGTATCGTAAAAAGGGACCGGCTCAATTTTGGGATGGTGGCGAAAGAAATCGCGGCACTGATCGAGCGCGACGGGATGCGAGAGAACCCTGCGCACCTCGCTCAGTTTTACGCCCGGCGCTGCAATTACGTTGTGAACGATGCGCAACGGAAACTCAGCTTGAATAAATACGTCCCGAGCCACCAGCAGGTCAGCGTGCTCGGCCACGGTTCCGGCCAAGGAGTTTTCAATGGGAATCACGGCGGCGGCTACCGAACCGTTTTCGATCCGATCAAACGCTTCCACAGAGCGCGCGCCGGGAACCACCCTGCAGCCGGGTAGCATCCGCTCTGCTGCTTCATGGCTAAAGGACCCGAGTTCACCCTGGATCGCGACTTTCACGCCCGCAAGTTTCATCAAGGCAAGGTAGCTGGAGAGCGCGCGGAAGGCAAATCGCTTCGGCAAGACTTTCCCGGAGCTACACCAGAGTCTTCTCCAGAACAAGTGCGTCCACCCCGTTGGAGTAGTAGCGGGGGAAAGTTCTGATTACGCTATATCCGTGACGCTTGTAGAAAGCGATGGCAGATAAATTATCCACCGCGGTCTCCAGTTCCACCGAACGGCACTCGACGGAAATCAAGTGGTCCTCCGCGGCGCGGAGCAGAAGAGATCCAACCCCGGCCCGGCGAGCGGAAGGAATCACGTCGATTGTAATGATATGACCGCGCGCGCGGGCACCGGCTTCAGCGACAATGAAGCCAGCGATGGCGCCAGCCGACAGGCCGGACACCGGCAAATTCTGACGCGTTTTCGTGGCCGGAGGTGAATCGTCCGACTTCTCCGATTCGTGGCTCACCGCCACTAGCGTGAAGGACGCGCGGCGCCGCATGTAAAGTCTTAGTTCGGTTCGCGTATAAGAAATGCCTGCAGCAAAACAAGTTTGGTCAATTTTCCAAAGAGTCTCAAAGTCGGATGGCTGGAACTCACGAATGATGAAGGGCACGAGCCATTGTAGCCGCGAGCGGCGTGCCGGAAACCAACTCCGTTCCCGCAGAGCTGTTTTGCCCCGGGATTTCCACAGGTTCATTATCCTGATTTCCATTGGACGAAAATTCAGGGCGATTGCCCTTGCTTCGTCCGCAACCCCGGACGTACCATGAGCATCTAGAGGAGCGTTGTGGGGCGCCTTCTGCTGATTGACGTTGTCTCTTCGGTCGCCATTCTGGGGCTGTGGTACGTCGTGTTCTCTCACTACAACCGAAAAAAAGGCGCGACGGCGTTGCGCTGGGTCCAGACCGCTTGCGCCGGTAAGGGCCGAATCCTGGAATCGCGCTGGATGGGAACTTCGCGCCTGCAGGCTCGGCTGCACTTCCCTTCCCGCTGGTTTGAGAATGCTTGTGTGACGGTAAAATTTCAGCCTCGCGCCCTGCCCATTCAGTGGTTGATCAGCTGCTGGCACAAGCAAAAAGAAACATTAACCTTCGAAGCCGATCTGGACAGTTCGCCAAGCTTCCGCCTGGAAGTGATTCGGCATCGTTGGTGTGCTCGCAACCGGGGCATTTCTCCTCGCACGCAAGACGACCGCGAGTGGGACATTTACGAACCAGGCCCGGTCATTCTCACTACTCGGACTCACTGGAAGCAGGACCCCTCGGCGGAATTGAATGCACTGATGTCGGCACGCCGGCAGGATATTTTGCAGGTGCACTTCCGCCCGGAGTCCCCTCAGTTTTCCGCTACGGTGTGTCTGGCAGCGTTAGCCGATCCGAATGTAGCGGCGGAATTCGTCAGCGCGCTGCGTGAGATTGCCGCTGGAGCTTCCACCCACCGTCAGTAGAAGCCTCTCAGTTCCCCAATCTGTTAGAGTGTTCGGTGAAAGCAAGAACTCCCCGCTCAGGTGAGCTTATGCGTCGATTGCTTTTAATCCTCTTTGCGACACTTTCTGTTTTGCTAAGCTCTCTTTCGTGGGCACAAAATACTCCCCCGCCCCAGCTTCAACCTCGGCCGGCCGAACCGGAAAAGATTCCTTCCCCTCCACCGGCAGATCGGCAAATCGAACTTACGGTTCAGGTCACCGACAAATCCGGCGCGGCGGTTCGGGGATTGCAGAAGGAAGACTTCACCGTTCTGGACGACAAGCGGCCGCAGAACATCCTCTCGTTCAAAGCTGTAGATGAACCAGCGGCAGCTCCCCCGGTGGAAATCGTTCTGGTCGTGGATGCGGTCAACGCCTCTTTCCAAGCCGTCACTTACGAACGAAATGAGTTGAAGAAATTTCTGCTGCAGAATGGCGGCAAGCTCGCCCAGCCAGTGTCTCTCGTCGTCTTTGCCGACACTGGAACCAAGATGCAGCAAGGTTCCTCTCGAGATGGAAACGCCCTGGCCGCGCTGTACGACCAATACGAAACCGGACTGCGCATTATTAATCGGTCTCAGGGATTTTACGGTGCGGCAGATCGTTTTACGTTGTCGCTTCGCACACTCACTTCTCTTGCAGCGTACGAGGCAAAGCAACCGGGCAGGAAGCTGATGATCTGGTTCAGTCCCGGATGGCCATTGCTCACGGGACCGAGTATTGAATACACCCGTAAAGATGAAGAGGGATTCTTCAACTCGATTGTCGCTCTCTCCAACCAGCTGCGAGCGGCCAATGTAACCCTGTACAGCATCGATCCACTCGGTCTGGCAGACGCAGGAGGCGTGCGTATTTCCTATTATGAGGAATTCCTGAAGGGCGTGCCATTTGCCAGCCGGGCGCAGGCAGCTGATCTTAGCCTGCAGGTGCTGGCGGTTCAAAGTGGCGGACGGGTGCTCAATTCCAGCAATGACATCACCGGGGAAATCGCGGCATGCACCGCCGACGCTGAGGCTTTCTATGTTCTATCCTTCGAAGCCGCGCGCGCAGACCATGCCAATGAGTACCACGCGATCGAAGTAAAAGTCGACAAGCCAGGAACAAAAGCGCGCACCCGTACTGGCTACTACGCTCAACCTTGACTCGCAGCGATTGCACGGGCTAAGAAGCGTAAAAAAAAGAGTTAAGATGACGAATCGTGCCTTCCCTCACTCTTCAGCCCCTCCGAAACTGCACGAACTGCGCGAGCGATCTGGCGCCGGGGGCACTGGTCTGCGACAAATGCCACGCGCTCGTTCATTCCGAGCAACTGGATCGTCTGGCGAGCGAGGCAAAGGCACTCGAAGCTAAAGGAGACTTGCAACAGGCGCGGGAGCGATGGCTTGCCAGCTTGAATCTTTTGCCAAGTTCGTCGAAGCAGTATGCGTGGATCAGAGATCACGTTCACGCGCTTGAGGTTGCAGCCAATCAGGCCCGCACTCCTGAGTCATCGGAAAATAAATGGACCAAGCGCCTGGGACCCGTCGGTCCGATCGCGATCTTGCTGGCCAAAGCCAAGACGGTTTTGCTTGCGCTTACCAAGTTGAAATTTCTGCTAAGCTTTGCCGCCTTCATCGGAATTTATTGGGCCGCCTGGGGAATGAAATTCGGCGTCGGCTTCGCGATGCTGATTCTGCTTCACGAGATGGGTCACTTCATCGACATCAAGCGCCGCGGCTTGCCAGCGGAAATGCCGGTTTTTCTGCCCGGCCTGGGAGCCTACGTCCGCTGGCAAGCTTTGGGCGTGCCCTTGGAGACGCGAGCGGCGATCAGCCTGGCCGGACCGCTGGCGGGATTTTTCGTGGCAATAGCATGTGCCGCTTTGTGGTGGCAGACGGGCAGTCCGCTCTGGGCAGCATTGGCGCGGGTGGGAGCAGTATTGAATCTGCTGAATCTGGTTCCTCTCTGGATTCTGGATGGCGGCCAAGCCGTGCTCGCCTTGAGCAAGCTCGAGCGCGCAGTCCTGCTGGCAGCGTCTCTGGCTCTGTGGCTGGTGCTGGGCGAAAACATGTTTTTTCTGGTGGCGCTGGGCGCTGCCTATCAAGTGTTCTTCGCCAAAGACCTGCCGACCCATTCCAGCCGTGGCATCACCGTTTACTACATCGCGGTGCTGACCGCGCTGGGTCTGATCATCCGCATGATGCCAGGACACGGACTGGGCCTACATTAGTCTGATTGCGTTACTCTGATGGCGTCTTGCCGAACAGATTTGCTTCTACCTAGCATCAGCTTTTTCGATTGTCGCCAGTCCTCACTCGCGATATTCTTTCCGGTACTCCCCAGCCATTTCAACTCCATGTTTCGCTGGCGTTACTTGCTGAAATCATTATTTGCAGATCACGAATAGGAGACTGAAGACCATCCATGCCTAATGAACTTCGCAATTTTCTGGCCCTCACTTATGACGAACTGGAAGAACTGAACCTCGAAGCCAAGGAGCAACGCAAGAATCGGGTCCCAATCGACAAGATCCAGGAGCATCGGCTGAAGTACTTGACCGACGAAAAACGGATCAAAGCTGTCACAGTACTCTTCAGCGATCTCGAAGGCCGGCTGCACATGCTGGACTATGACAAGAAATTTCTCATCAAGAGCTGGGACAACCTCACTTTCGATGGATCATCGATACGCGGCTTCACCGCGCAGCGCGAGAGCGATCTTCGCCTCGGCATCGATTGGAGCGCGTTCTACTGGGCTCCCGCAGACGTATTCGGCTCGGGAAAAGTTTTGGTGTTCGGCGAAGTCATCGACAAGGGCGGCACACCTTACAGCGCCGATATTCGCGGGGTATTGAAAAGCTACGCCGGCGACCTGCACAAGAAAAAAGGCTACACGCTCAACGCCGCCAATGAGATTGAAGGTTTCTTGTTTAAAGGTGCGGACGCAGAACGCAATTATCACGAAACCGGCAAGTTCGAATACGTGAACACCGGCGGATATTATCATTCGCTCCCTGGCGATCCGCTGCGCACGTTCATCGACACCACGGCGGAAGTGCAGCGCGCCATGGGCTTTCAGAACGAAAAAGACCATCCTGAAGTCGCGCCCTCCCAGTTCGAAATCAACTACGGCTACGGTGAAGTTGTCGCCGCCGCCGATCAGATTCAGCTGTACAAACTTATCTGCCGGCAAGTAGCGACCAATCTGGGATTTACGGCGTCATTCCTGCCCAAGCCGGTGGTCGGAGTGAACGGCAGCGGCATGCACACGAACGTCTCCGTCAGCGATGACGGCAAGAATTTGTTCTGGGACGCGAAGGGTGAAGAGAAACTCAGCAAAACCGGGTGGGCCTTTATCGATCGCATCCTCACCCACGGCAACGATATCTGTTTGTTGCTGAACGCCAGCGTAAATGCTTATCGCCGTCTCGACCCGCACTTCGAGGCGCCGAATCAGATCAAAGCATCGGCTGTGGACCGCGGGTCGATGATCCGTGTTCCCATCGGCAACGAAAAGAGCATGCGCGTCGAAGTGCGCTCCGTAGCTCCGGATGCGAATCCTTATCTGGTTCTCTATTCCATCTTCAAGACCGGACTCGATGGCGACACTTCGAAGATCAAAAACCTGCGCCAGGCCGAGCGCTATCTTCCCGACAACATCTACACCGCTCTGGAAAATTTCCGCAACTCGAAGTGGACAACGGAAATTCTCGGCGAAGATGTGAAAGGACGTTACGCCGACCTTAAACAGGCAGCCGCAGATCGTTGTCCGCGTCTGCTGGGAACTTTCGTGAAAGCGCCGGAGGTGCAGTATCACCACGACGTCTATAACCAGTTCCTGTGGAATCTGTTTTAGCTTGCTGCTGTTCCGCCCGACAACGCCCTGGCCGCACAGCCAGGGCGTTGTTGTGTTACGAAGAAGGCATTCCGCATTGAAAGCGCCCCTATGCTAGGCTCGAATTCTTCATGGATGCTGCTGCCACCATCATCACCCAGGGCCTGACTCGCCGCTTCGGAGATCTCGTCGCCGTGGACGGCGTCGAGCTGCGCGTTTCTCCGGGACAATTCTTTGGCTTCCTTGGGCCCAATGGTGCAGGGAAATCAACTACGATCAAAATGCTCACCGGTCTGCTCGCGCCTAGCGCGGGAAGAATCGAAATTCTTGGGCTCGATCTGATCGCACATCCAGTCGAAGTGAAGAGGCAAATCGGAGTCGTGCCCGAAGGCATGGCGCTCTTTGGACGCCTTACCGGCTCGGAGTTTCTCAATTTCGCCGGACGCATGTATGGACTAGACCGCGAAACCGCGGCTAAGCGCAGCGCCGAACTTCTCGACTTCATGCAACTCGCAGATCAGCCCAAGAAACTGGTTACGGATTATTCGCACGGCATGCAGAAAAAACTCGCAATGGCCGCTGCCGTAATTCACGGCCCGAAAGTTTTATTTCTCGACGAGCCCTTCGAGGGCGTTGACGCGATTGCCGCCGGAACTCTGAAAGCGATGCTACAAGGCATGATCGCGCGCGGCGCCACCGTTTTCCTCACCTCACATGTACTGGAAATCGTGGAGCGCCTGTGCAGCCACGTCGCCATCATTCATCAGGGGAGGCTGGTCGCACAGGGATCCCTCGAAGAACTGCGCGCCGGCGTCGAAGCGCAGACTTCGCCTACGGGCGGCGATAGCCCCGCAACACCGGCCGGGCAGAAGCTAACTCTGGAACAGATTTTCCTGCGCACCGTGGGCGGAGCGCCCTACGCGGAACAGGAACTCTCGTGGCTGGGATAAAAGTTTGGGATAAAGGTGGCGCCGTCGACAACCGAATTTGGGGAAACGTCTCAGATATGCCGTATGCGCCAGTGCCGCAATCCATGAGGGGAGACACGCCGAGACACGATCGACATATTTTGCAGAGAATAATCAAACTTCGCTCCGCAATCACAGCAGACTTGGTAGCTTCGGCCTGCAATGGTGAAAACCCGACTCAAGTTCGAATGACGACATCCGAATGCAAAATCCAGAACCTTTATCAGAGGATGCACGAGCCTATCCCAGCGGGGCAGTTCTTCACTTACAGACATTTCCGTTCACCTTGGGTCGAATCGCATTTCGATTTTCTATTGAGGATATATCGGTTGAAGCAGTGGGGGACTTCACAACGAGTCATGACCGAGGTCACAATCCCCCGCTATCCGAGGCTGGCATATCCCTTTCATCAGCGACCGGCGCCCGAATAGGGACGAGGGTTGAGAATTTGGAATGATGTTCTCGAATCAAGACTCCGGTCAACTCACCGCCATCGCATGGCTTCGCTGGCGGCTCTTCGTGAATACTCTGCGCACGGCCCGAGGGCAATGGGAACTACTCTCGCGCATCCTCGTCTCGTTCGCATTTACCGTCCTCGGACTCGGCGGCGCTTTTGCGTTGGGTGCATTCGCCTATTTCTTCCTCATGCGAGGCAAGCCGCAACTGCTGGCGGTGCCGTTGTGGATCATTTTTTTCTTCTGGCAACTTTTCCCGATCATGTCGACTGCCTTCACCAACAATCCGGATTCCTCAGACTTACTGCGTTTCCCGCTCAGTTACTCCTCGTATTACTTAGTGCGGCTAGCCTACGGTGCCTTCGATCCAGCGAGCGCAATCGGGGCGTTATGGACGGGTGGAGTTCTCGTTGGCGTCAGCTTTGCGAAAGCCGCATTGCTGCCATGGATGTTGCTGGTATTGCTGGCATTCGCCGCATTCAATCTCCTCTTGATGCAAATGGTCTTCGCCTGGGTGGAGCGCTTCCTGGCGCAGCGCCGCACCCGCGAGATCATGGGCATTCTGTTTGTTCTGCTGATGTTGAGTTTTCAGCTCATCGGCCCGTTAACACGCTATGGGAGGCGGGCCCAGCCGGAGGTGCAACGGGTTGTCACCGTTCTTGCTCCGGTGCAGGCCATTCTTCCCCCGGGCTTGGCTGCCGACGCTATCGTGCAAGGCATCTATCCACAGTGGCCGGTTGCCCTCAGTTCGCTCGCACTGCTGTGTGGTTTCATAATCGTGATTGGTTACGGCCTGCATCTTAGGCTGCTAGCCCAGTATCACGGCGAAAACCTCAACGAGACGATCGCCGCGTCCGCTTTCCCGCAAGATCGACCACTCCGCCTGGGTTGGAGACTTCCTGGATTCCCTGGTCCGGTCGCTGCCGTCTTCGAAAAAGAAGTTCGCTATCTGTTGCGCAGCGGACCCATGTTGCTCAACCTGGTGATGCCGATTTTTGCGCTGCTCGTTTTCCGCTTTGGAGGAATGAACGCTGCCCGGCACTCCGGACTTTTTGTTGCTCGCACTCCAAATCTGGCATTCCCGCTTGCGGCCGCGTACACGCTTCTCATGCTGACGAATCTGGTTTACAACACCTTTGGCGGCGATGCCGGTGGCATCCAATTCTTCTATGCCTCGCCGGTAAGTTTCCGCCAAATCGTGCTGGGCAAAAATCTGACGCATGCAACCATTCTGTGCTTCGAAATCGTCATCGCCTTGATTGCCGTAACTCTCCTCTATGGCAGACCCGCGCTCGACATCAGGATCGCCACCCTGGCTGGGTTACTCTTTGCCGCTCCCGTGAATTTTGCCGTAGGTAATATATTGTCTCTGTACTCGCCAAAGAAGCTGGATTACTCCAAATTCGGCCGCCAACGCGCATCCCAGATGACTGTACTCATCAGCCTCGCATTGCAGATTGTGGTCGTCGGTGTGGGAGTGAGTGTTTTCTGGACGGCGCGCTATCTGGGAAACTCCTGGATCGCCGCGCTGCTTCTGCTACTACTGGCGGCAGCTTCGCTGACGATTTACTCAATGGTTCTTAATCGTTTGGATCGCCTTGCCCGGGAGCGAAGAGAGACACTGATCGCCGAACTCTGTCGAGCCTGACTTATACACCACAACACAGCCCAACAGCATCAGCGTGCAACCTTTGATTCCTCGACCGTCTGCCCGCGAAAGTGGCGCTCATAATCGAGGAACCAGATGAGAAAAGCCAAGCCAAGCATCGGCGGAATGAACCACGCCTTGATAGTGCCGAAGTCCGCCAGAATCGTCGCGCCGCCCACCACGGCCAACACATTGCGCACGGAATCGATAGCAGCGTCTCGATGCAGATTCCTGGCCCACCCTATGCCCGTTTTCCAGATGCAGATGATTTTGCTCACGCTAATTCTCCTCGAGTTTGCCGACCACGCTGTGCGCATGAGAACTTATCAGAAGTAAGTTTATTTGTGAAAGCGGCGGTCAGAATTACAACAACAATAATAGAGAGAAGCATAGTGCACCTCGATGATTGGACGACGTACCGTCCGAGCGAGGAGTCAGAATCGCCAATGTCCTGTAAGAACCCGGCGCAGGACAATTAGTTCTGTGTGAAACTCATTCTCTTCCCCCGCCGGGGCTGTCCCTGAAAACATAGGGAGACGAGTTTCCGCGGCGCCTCCCGATGCCTAAATTCACTTTTTTTCCGGATTCGCCAGGAAGCGGTATCCGACCCCGCGCACCGTCAGCAAGTGCCGAGGCTGCCCGGGATCGTCCTCAATATAGCGCCGCAAGCGCACCATGAAGTTGTCGATGGCGCGAGTGTCAGTATCTTCGTGCAGTCCCCACACTTCTTCCAGAATCTGCTTGCGCGAGACTACGCGCCCGTCGTTGCGCACCAAATGCCGCAGCAATTCCGACTCCATCAAGGTCAAATGAATCACATTGTCGACAGTATGCAATTCGAGCGTGCCGAAGTCGATGGTTTTGCCGCAGAATGAAAAGGCTCCAAAGTCTCCGGCGCTCTCCCGGTCAGAAGCGATCTGATTCCCCGGAGCGCCGCTCGCAGCTTGGCCTCCGCGCACCCACTGACTACGGCGCAGCAATCCCTGCAGCCGCGCCAGCAGAATCGACAGGTCGAAAGGCTTGGGCAGATAATCGTCCGCTCCCGCGGCAAATCCCTTCAACACGTCTTCGGGACGGCTGCGTGCGGTCAGCATGAGCACGGGCACATAATTCCGCGCCGCGCGCAGTTCCGCAACCACGCTGAACCCATCTTTGCCCGGCAACATAATGTCGAGAACCACAGCATCGAAGCTCTCTTTCTTTTCGAGCAACCGATCCGTGGCCGCCTCGCCATCTCCCACAACCTCGGCGGAATATCCTTCGGCTTGCAGGTTAAAGCACAGCCCCTGCGCCAGATGGGCTTCGTCTTCCACCACCAGCACCCGGCTCATGCCTCCGACCTCGGCAGTTCGATGGTCACGGTAGTGCCCTCGCCCTCCCCACCGCTCTCGGCAAAAACCTTGCCGCCATGCTTCCGTGCAATCGCCTTCACTATGAACAAGCCCAGTCCGGTTCCTTTCACATTGGCCAGCGAGCGATGGCTGACGCGATAGAAACGTTTGAAAATACTTTTCAAGTCGTCAGGAGGAATCCCCACGCCCTGATCCTGAACACTCAGGACTACACGCTTCTCGTCAGGCGTATCGAGACGCACTCGAACGTCGACACTCTCTCCGGAATATTTGATGGCATTGTCGAGAACGTTGAAAACCGCTGTATGCAAGTCTTCCGCGCTTCCTAGCACGCGTATCCCTGCACCGTTGCTGGACGCCTCTTCGTAACGCAAAACTTCCGGCGGCAGATGATGCCGAGTGCGGGCCGCTTCCATGCATTCGCGCACAACCTGGCGGAAATCGACCACGGATTTCGCGCGCCCCGCTTTCTTATCTCCCGCTCGTCCCGCGCGGAGCACTTGTTCCACAGTCTCGGTGAGGCGGTCGGTATCGCTGAGCATCAGGCGGTAAAACTCCTGCTTCTGCGCCTCTGGCAATTCGCGGCGCAGCAGAGTTTCCAGATGCAGTCGGATGGAAGCCACCGGGGTCTTCAATTCGTGCGTCACTGCGTTGATAAAGCTGTCGTGCTGCTCGCTGCGGCGAATTTCGTGCACCAGAAAGCTGGTGTTTACGATCATGCCCGCGATGATCAGAGCAAAAAAGATGATGCCGAAGAACAGCAGCACTCCCTCGCGCCAGTTAAGAATGATCCATCCAACATTCAGCGCAACCGCCAGCGCCACCAGGACAATGCCCAGGATAAGAAAGACGAAGATGGTTCCGCGGCGGCTGGTGATGCGCATGGCGTGATTTTACAGGCTCGACCAGAATCTCCACCACAAATGGCGCCGGAAATCGCAGGTAAGAATGGAACTGGGTAGCTTTGTGTTGTAATTTTTTGGACAGCAAAAACCCCGACTGCAATCAGCCGGGGTTCGATGCTTATAGGAAAATTTACCTTAGTCGCCCGCCGCCGCGCCCTCAGCCAAGCCGGCAGTGACCAACCGTCCATTCGGCGTAGCGATCAAACCTTTCTCCAGATCTGCCAGCTTCACCCGCTTGATATCCCAGGCTAGCCCGAGTTGCTTCAGAGCCCAGATGCCGTACCAGTTCATATCAATCTCATACCAGGTAAACCCATGCTGCGCCGCCGTGGGATGGGCATGATGATTGTTGTGCCAGCCTTCGCCGAAAGTCAGCAATGCAACCCACCAACTGTTGGTGGAAAGATCACGCGTGGTAAAACGACGCGTGCCCCAGGAATGCGTAGCCGAATTCACCAGCCACGTGGCGTGTAGCCCAACCACCGTCCGCATAAAGATGCCCCACATCAAAAACGGGAGCCCGCCGATCGCCAGCAGAATCACGCCCAGAACAATCATGGGCACGTAATGATACTTCGTGATCCATACGTGAAATTTATCCTTCGCCAGGTCGGGAACGTAGCGGGCGAGCGTGGTGGTGTCATGGTGCATGGACTTGCCCATCAGGATCCAGCCCATGTGCGCCCACCATTTGCCATCGATTGGCGAATGCGGATCGCCATCCTGATCGGAATACTGGTGATGGATGCGGTGCGTCGCTACCCAGAAAATCGGTCCGCCCTCGAGCGCCAGCGTGGCGCACACGGTAATAAAATACTCGACCCACTTCGGAGTCTTGTAGCCACGGTGCGTGAGCAGGCGATGATAGGCCATGCCGATCCCCAGGCTACCCGAAACCCACCACAGGAACATGGCTACGAATAATGCCTTCCAGGTAAAGAAGAAGAGTGCAGCGATGGCCCCGACATGAAACAACATCATAAAAATCGCTGTCACCCAATTGACTTCGTTTCTCGCAGCTTGTCGTTTTTCTAAGCTTTCCAGTTGCATGTCCAAGGAGGGTCCCCGTTTGTCCTAAGTTCGCTAACGTACATATCTAACTTATCAAGGCTTCGGGCCATCCACTGTAATACTTGTGTAATAGCGGGATCTGCGAGATTACCAAAGTAGTAGGAACAAGAAGAGCGCGGCGGGAGCCGCGCTCTGGACCAATCACTGCTTCACACTCTCTTCCTGCGCCTCAGGCGAGGTGAAATCAGAAGAACCTCGTGACGCCCTCTTCCAGCACCACTACCCGGTCTTGAATCCCGGCCGCACGCGCTTCCTTTTCCAGCAATTGCAATGGCTCATCCACCGGCTCGTGCGATAGGCGGAACGTTCCGTAGTGCATCGGCACCATCCATCGCGATTTTAAGTCGAGAAAGGCATGCGTCGCATCGGCCGGGTTGGTATGCACATTGCGAAACGTCGCAGGATTGTAGGCACCAATCGGAAGCAACGCCAACTCAGGCGCCAGACGTCGTCCGATCTCGCGGAAGCCCGCAAAATAAGCGGTATCACCGGCGTGATAAACCGAGTGCTTCCCCGCCTTGAGCACATAGCCGCCATAACCGCGGTGCGAATCCTTTAGAATCCGCGCTCCCCAGTGGCGGGAAGGAACATGGGTCACCGACAAATTCCCGTGCCGCGTAGTGTCCCACCAGTCGAGTTCGATAATCTCAGAGAAGCCCAGATCGGAAACCAGGTCGGTGACGTGGCTGGGAATGATGATGGCTGGTGCGGTTCCCCGCACTCGCAGGTTGTTGTGCACAATCGCTCGCAATGACGGCCTGTGCAGGTGATCAAAATGGGCATGCGTCACTAGTACCAGGTCGATCGCCGGCAAGTCTCGCACCCGAACCCCGGGACGCCGCAGCCGCTTCAGCACAAACAGCCAGCGCGCGAAGTTGGGATCGATAGTTATATTTTGACCGCCCATTTGCAGGAAAAAGCTCGAATGCCCGATGAAAGTGATCCCCAGCTCCCCATTAGAAACGAGACGCGGCTTATGAGTCTCGCCGCATAACGGTGTTACGGCGGAATTACGCACCAATCGCCCGAACTGTGACGCGCGCTTGCGGAGGGCCGGGTTGCGAAGCGTTGCCTTAATCATCCGGGGGGCTGGCCTGCTTATTGATGAAAGCAGGAAGCGGCTCGCTCCATTTTAGTCCAGCCGGCAAGGAAAGGCGCGTACTTTCTGGGATTCCTCTTAATAAAAGCTGAGCGTTTTGCTGTTCTCCGCCAACCAAGCTGCGACTTAGCTTGACCTTAATCCCGCCGCTCATATCTAATTTGAAAGCGTTAATCCAAAAGCACTCAGCGTTTCTCATTCGATCAGGAGAAGTTCAAAGATGCGCGTCGCCTTCTTGGGTCTGGGAATTATGGGGCAAGCCATGGCTACGAATCTGGTCAAGGCCGGCCATGAAGTTACGGTTTGGAACCGCACCCCTGGCAAACTGGTGGAAGGCGCAGGCATTGCCCCGACGCCGGCGGCGGCGGCCCAAGGGGCGGAAGTCGTGTGGCTCTGTGTTTCCGATACCACCGCCGTCAAACAAACGTTGTTCGGCACAGATGGAGTGGAGCAGTCTCTCGCCGACGGTATGATCATTGTCGACTCGAGCACAATCTCTCCCTCGGCGACAGTCAAGTTCGCCGAACAGGTTCGGGAAAAGGGTGTGGCCTATGTTGACGCTCCGATGACCGGATCGAAAATCGGAGCGGCTAACGGCACTTTGATTTTCATGGTTGGCGGCGACTCAGCAGTCATCGATCGCCTGAGCCCTTTATTCGCCGCCATGGGAAAGAAAATTTTCCGCATGGGAGAGACCGGCAAAGGCCAAGCCACCAAGCTAGCCATGAACTTGCAGATCGCTTTGATCTTTGAAGGCTTCGCGGAAGCTCTCACCCTCGCTACCAAACTGGGCGTCGATCCTAAGCAGTTGCTGTCTTTGATGGAAGCTACGATGGTTCGCTCCGGCGTTGTCGATTACAAGGGACCGTTCATCTTGCAGCGCGACTTCACTCCCAATTTTCCTCTGCGTCTCATGCACAAAGACATTCTTCTTACTCTGGAAGCTGCCAAAGAAGCTCGCGTAAAGTTGCCCGCCCTCGAAACTGTCGAAGAGATATACGAAATGGCCACGGAAGATGGTCACCAAGACCTGGACTATGCCGCGACTCTCACGCTGTTGGAAAAGTGGGCCGGAGTGCAAGTGAAAAGCGAAGCCGCCTAGAGTCGAAAAAAAATCGATTGTGTGGGGACAGCCGCCCTCGGCTGTTCCGTCGGGCGAAGCCGAATCTTAATACGACAACAGAATCCGTAAATCCCGCAGGTTATTCCCCGTTGGCCCGGTCCGAATCGCATCTCCCAGGGCTATAAAGAATGGATATGCGTCGAATTTTTCCAGTGCGGCCGTAGCGTCCAGACCTCTCGCGTTTGCACGCTTTATGGTGGTTCCATCCGCTACCGCTCCCGCTGCGGGACTGTTTCCATCAATTCCATCCGTTCCCGCGCTGAGCACGGTAATATTTTCTCCGGCGATCTTCGCTGCACATTCCAGTGCGAATTGCTGGTTACGTCCGCCAACGCCGCCGTTTGTAACTTTCACCGTTACCTCTCCGCCAGAAATCAGGCAGACGCGCTCGGAATCCTTTCTCAGCTCGTGAAGCCGCTTTAACAAATATTCGGCAGCAGGCGTGTAGTCCCAGTCATCGCAGGAATTATCCACATGCACCGTGAAACCGGCGCGCTTAGCCGCCGCACTCGCCTCTTCCACGGCCGTCTGGTTCGAAAGCATCACCCACCAACGTGAACGATGAAATGCCGGATCGTCGGACTTCGGAGTTTCTTCAAGCGCCCGACGCTCAAAAAGCTCGCGAGTGGATGGCGGAAGTTTCGCGACGAAGTTGTGTTTCTCGGCGAGTCGATAGCAATCCTCCACGCTGGTCGAGTCAGCCATGGTTGGGCCGGAGGCCAGCGCATCGAGAGCGTTATCGGGAACATCAGAAACCAGCAGCGAAACCTGGTGGGCGGGAAACGCGGCTTGCGCCAGGCGTCCACCTTTCACCGCAGAAAGATGTTTACGAATCGCGTTCATCTCGGCAATGGGTGCGCCGGAATGCACCAGCACCCCGTAGGTCGCGATCAAGTCGTCCAGCGAAATTTCGGCATCGATAGGTTTCTCGACCAGCGACGATCCGCCACCACTCAGCAGAAAAATAACCAGCGAAGCCGCGGTTTGCGTCTGCAGCATTTTTAGAATGGCCTTCGCAGCATGGACAGATTCGGCATTGGGCGTGGGATGTGCTCCGCGAAAGTACCGAAAGCCGCGCACCTGCGCCGACGGATCGATGGAAGTTGCCACGATCCCTTCCAGCGCAGACTCACCCATTTGCTGCGCCAGTGCTTCCACCATCGTATGTCCGGCTTTGCCAATCGAGACTACGACCATGCGCGAATAGGAATGCAGATCATAAAGGTCTTCGCGGACGCGCAATACCCCGCGGTGACAATGAACGTGCCGGGCAAATCCCTTGGCGATCGAAGCCTCGGCCAGCGCATTGAGAAAAATATCTCGCGCGCTCGCGCGCATCTCTCGAAACACCGAATCCCGGCTTGCATTGATTGCATCGGACATGGGCAAGAATTATTTCGACGGCGCTTCCACGATCGTTTCCCGCACCCAGCTCTCAATTACCTCGCGCAGTTCGCGCAATCTTCCTTCAAAAAAATGGTCTGCGCCTTCGATTACAACCAATTTCTTCGGTTCCGGCACCGAGGCCACCAATTCCTCCAACTTCGCGCGTGGACCGAACTGATCCCGCGCCCCGCTCACAAATAATTTTGGCTTTACGCAATCGTGCAGAAAATCAAAAGAATACACGCGTGGCTCTTCAGCGCTAGCAGCCACCGGAACCGCCGGAACGCCCACACCAATCAACGCTTTCACTCGAGCATCCGACGCCGCCGCCCGCAGCCCAACCGCCGCACCGAAAGAGAATCCAGCAAAGATCAGAGGCAGATGATACTCAGCCTCGAGCCAGTCGAGAGCGGTGCGCACATCGTCCACTTCCCCTCTGCCCTCGTCATGCTCACCATGGCTGAGGCCAGTGCCGCGAAAGTTGAAGCGCAGCACGGGAAAGCCAAAACTATTCAGCGCCTTCATGGTGTGAAAAACTACTTTGTTATGCAGAGTGCCGCCGAACAGCGGATGCGGATGACAAACCATGGCCGCGTGCGTCGCATTTTCGGCGCCTGCATTCAGCAGGGCTTCAAGCCGTCCCGCGGGGCCGTCGAGAAAGAGCGATCGTATCGTTGAATTCTGAGCAATCACAAGGTTCAGATTACATGATGCGGCCAACCCGCCGCTCCCGCGAAGTCCGTAGTTTATTCTTTCTGGCATGGACGCTATCACCCTTACCCGCCAACTCGTCGACATCGAATCCATCTCCGGCAATGAAGCCGCAGTCGGAAATTATCTTTACGGAGAACTTTGCCGCATCGGTTACCAGACGCTAAAAATTCCGGTGGAAGGCGACCGCTTTGACGTCTTCGCCACATCGCCGGAGCAGCCAAATCCTGAGATTGTTTTCTCTACGCACATGGATACGGTTCCTCCGTTCATACCGTCTTCGGAAGATGCGGCCCGAATTTATGGCCGCGGTTCGTGTGATGCCAAAGGCATCATCGCCACGCAGATCGCCGCTTCAGAGCGCTTAAGAAGAGAAACAATCTATGTTGGCCTGCTGTTCCTGGTGGGCGAAGAGCGCGACAGCCTGGGCGCGAAAGTCGCCAATGCCTACGCCGCAAACCATCCAGAGCACGCCTGCAAATATCTCATCAACGGCGAGCCCACCGAAAATCGCATCGCACTTGCATCGAAAGGAACTCTGCGCGCGGAGGTCACGGCTTCCGGACGCATGGCGCATTCCGCCTATCCTGAACTCGGCGAATCCGCCATCGACAAGCTGATCGCGGCTCTCACGCGCTTGCGCGCGATGCCGCTGCCGTCTGATCCGCAAATCGGCCCTTGTACGCTGAACATCGGATTGATCGAAGGCGGTCGCGCGCCCAACGTGATCCCTGATCATGCGCATGCAGATTTACTGTATCGTCTCATCGGCCCGGCGCAGGAGTTGCGGCGCCAAATTCTCGCGACTGCCGGCGATCAGGTGAAAGTTGATTTTCCTCTCGAAATCCCTTTCCTGCGCGTGCGCACGGTCGATAGTCTGCCAACGATGATTGCCGCATTCACCACAGATATTCCGGCGCTAACAAATTGGGGCCAACCACTGCTGATCGGTCCAGGATCGATTCATGTCGCGCATACCGATGGCGAGTTCATCGACAAACAGCAACTCGCGGAAGCGGTTGATTTGTACTGCACGATCGCGAAACGGCTCCTCCGGCCTTAGATTTCGCTTTGACTGCTATACGCTAACGGCGTATGATGATGGAAGGTACTCCAATGGAGTACTCTTTGACATGGAGTTTATTGAGGCGCCGGCATTCGCGCGTTATCTGGCTAGCTATTTGAATGACGACGGTTACAAGGAACTCCAGGCCGAGCAAACCCTGAACTCGGGGATTTGATGCCAGGCACGGGCGGTTTTCGCAAACTGCGCTGGCCGGATGCGCGGCGCGGTAAAGGGCGTAGAGGCGGGCTACGCGTTATTTATTACCATCTCAGTTCCGATAGTCAAATATGGTTGATGACGCTCTACGAAAAAGACGAAGCTTCGGACCTGACTGGCAAACAAAAGAAGGCTCTTACAGCCGCGATTGAGAATGAGTTGGGGGCACGCGCGGTCCGTCGGAACGCTAAGACTGGAACACGGGAAAGGCTACGATAATGGCGAAGAGAAATATTTTCGGCGAACTCATGGATGGTGTCGCAGCGATGAAGAACCACCGGGAAGGCAAGCTTACCCTGCGCAGTTACAAGATGGATGTAACGCCTCTACCCAAAGTAGATTCGAAGATGCTTCGAGATACGAGAAAAAAGCTGCGCTGCTCGCGAGCGGTATTCGCCCGCAAGCTGCGGATCAATGAAAGAACGCTCGAAAAATGGGAGCAAGGACGTGCAAAACCTAACCCTCAGGCCGCCGCGCTTGTCCTTCTGGTACGCAAATATCCGGATACGATTGAGCGACTCGATACACTTAGTGCCCGGTAAGCATTGAGGCAAACAGCCGTCGGCATGGCTTGCCTCTTGTGCGGCTAATTCGGCAAACATTTAGACTTGAACTATGACCACCACCACCCTCAACTCCCTCGCCCGCGCTTCCTCCGCCTACCTGCGCTCTGCGATGCATCAACCAATCCAATGGCACGAGTGGGGAGACGAAGCATTCGCCGCCGCAAAACGCGAGAATAAGCCGATGCTGCTCGACATTGGCGCAGTGTGGTGCCACTGGTGCCACGTGATGGATCGCGAATCTTACGACGATCCCGCTGTAGCGGCGATTGTGAATGAGCATTTCATCGCGGTGAAGGTAGATCGCGATGAGCGTCCGGATATCGACAGCCGCTACCAGGCCGCGATCAGCGCGGTCAGCGGGCAGGGCGGATGGCCGCTCACCGCGTTTCTCACTCCTGATGGCAAGCCGTTTTATGGTGGAACCTATTTTCCGCCGAACGATGGCTTCGGCCGTCCGAGCTTCCGGCGCGTGCTGCTAAGTATCGCGAGCGCATACAAAGAAAAGAATGGCGACGTGATGGAGCAGGCAAAGATGGTCGAGAGCACCATCGCGCAGGCGGAATCCTTTGCTGGCCGCAGCGGCCGGATTTCAGCCGGCATCATTACGACAATCCGGGAATCGGCGTTCAAGATGTTTGATCCGCAGCATGGTGGATTTGGGCAGGCACCGAAGTTTCCGCATCCCTCGGCGCTGGATTTGTTGATCGAGCGGTATGCGCGGCATGCAGACGAGAGCCTTCGTAATTTAATTGTCACCACTCTGGAACACATGGCCAATGGCGGGGTTTACGACCAGCTCGCTGGAGGATTTCATCGCTACTCAGTCGACGAGCGCTGGGTGGTGCCGCACTTCGAAAAGATGTGCTATGACAATTCCGAACTGCTGAAGAACTATGTGCATGCCTATCAAGCCACCGGCTCGGAATTCTTTGCCAGCGTAGCGAAGGACATTATCCGCTGGATGGACGAATGGTTGAGCGATCGTGAGCGCGGCGGTTTTTATGCCTCGCAGGATGCCGATATTTCCATGGACGACGATGGCGACTACTTTACCTGGACGCTGGAAGAAACCCGCGCCGTCCTGACCGAAGAAGAAGCCCAGGTTGCAGCGCTGCACTATGACATCAACGAAGTCGGCGAGATGCATCACAACCCGGCGAAGAACGTGCTCTATGTTCGCGCGCCGATCGACGAGATTGCGCGTCGCATCGAATCTCAGCAGCGAGCGCGTGCAGGAGCTTCTGGATTCTGCGAAGAAAAAAATGTACGCCGCGCGAGTGCAGCGGCAAACGCCTTATGTGGACAAAACGGTTTATGTGGGATGGAACAGCATGTGCGTATCGGCTTACCTGGAAGCAGCCAAGGTGCTCGATCTGTCCGACGCCCGCCGTTTTGCCCTGCGATCCCTGGACCGGATTCTAGCCAAAGCTTGGCAGCATCCAGCAGGCCAAGGTGTCGACAGTGCACCCGCGGATTCCCGCCTCTTGCACGTAGTCGCATACTCTGATCCTGACGCTCCGCATCGCGAAGTGGCAGGCCTGCTGGAGGACTACGCCGCAACCGCGCTGGCCTGCCTCGACGCCTATGAAGCAACAGCCGACCTGAGCTATTTCAAATTCGCGCACGCCATCGTCGAGACGATGATTACCAAGTTCTATGATCCCACTGCGGGAGGGTTCTTTGACTCCGAACCAGCCAGCGACGGCAACAGCCACGGAGTCCTGTCGACGCGCCGCAAGCCGCTGCAAGATTCGCCGACTCCCGCGGGCGATCCCATGGCTGCCATCGCCTTGCTGCGAATGCACGATTACACAGGCGACGCCGCATATCGCGATAAGGCAGAGCAGACGCTCGAGACTTTCGCCGGAATCGTTGGCCAATTCGGCATCTTTGCCGCAACCTACGGCATCGCAGTGGCGCGATTCCTCGAAAATCCAGCGCAGGTGATCGTAATTTCCGAAAATAAAGCAGACGGTGCCGGGGATGCTCTGGCCGCAGCTGCCAATACGGCTTTCGCTTTCAATAAGACCGTTATCAGGCTGACCGCGAATCAGGCAGTCGCGGCAAATCTTCCCCCCGCACTGGCCGACACGATTCCCCATCTTCCTGAGTTAACATCCGCGAAGGCATTTGCGGTGCTATGTTCGGGATTTGTCTGCCAGCCACCCATCCGGGACGCGACGGAGTTGCGCCGGGCGGTGGATTCTGCAATTAACCAACAACCCTCCTAGAAGGTGGGGTTCGAAACAACCCCAAAAAAAGGGGCTGACGGTTGGTATGAGTTTCCGTCAGCCCAACAATTGCGAGCCCTAGGTTCGGCCCAAGTTACTACAGGTTACTTTGGTGATCTTGCAGCAAAATGCTCTCCTGCGTTTAACTACCTCATCATCGGTGGGTACTGAGGAGCGCATTTACCCTGCAGTTGTTGTTGAGGTGGGCACACTAGAATCGGGCCTCCGTCCGGGGCGGGAACCTGCGGAACGGCGCCTGACACATAGGTGCCCACTATTCCACACATCAGGATCGAAATCCTGATTGCTTGTTTCATGGGTTTTCTCCTACCGCGTCAATCCTGCGAGTAGTACTTCCTCGACGCGGTGACGCATTATAAAGCACAAGTCAAGCGTTTCTACAGAAATTCCCCTACATTGACCTCTGTAGTTACCGGCAGTCATTCGCTCGCTTTGCTGCGGAGCGCATCAAGTGGCAATTTTTCAGCAGGTTAACCGAAAGGGCATAACGTGTAGGTCGAGAGGCTGAACTTCCTCTTGAGACGTGCAACCGGGCGGGTGAGAATTTTACGAAATCCGGAATTGCATGGCGGTGCGCAACAAAACCAAAACGACATTGAATGCGGGAGCCTATGCGATGCTATCTATTTCCTCGGCGCTGGGCTGCCCGGAACCCCAGGGAAAGCGAAACCGCTCGCCGGGCTACCTCCGGCATGCGCGGCCGCCGCTTTTGGGTTGGTTGCAACCTCCTGAGTTGTGGTAGAGGGCGGGGCCTGAGTTCGGGATAGCGCCCGATCTACCATTCCTTCAAACATGGGAATCAACGAATCAGACGGGAACGGATGGTGAATGTCGGTGAGGCTTTGCTCCCAGCGCTGCGGCCTGAGCAGCGTTGCCGGAGCCTCGCGCGCCGGAACCTTTGCCAGCACATAGCCCAGCCAGATAAGTAGCGTGCAGTTGTATGCCGCCATATTGATCAGTTCCATGGACCGTGGCGAGACATGTTCCCCCACCCAGGATGCGACGAGCGACAGTTCCACCATGGCGAAGAAACCAAAACCCAGGGCGATGCCGAAGCTATGCTGGCGTCGGCTGACGCCCAGATACTGAGCAAAGAACAACAGAAAGAGCACCATTCCAACCTGAATAATACGCACGCAGCGCTCAGCAGTCAGAATTGCCTGCACCCACGGAACGGTATCGGAAGAGTTGGTCGAGACAGAGACCACCCCCGCCACCAACAGCATCACCAGTCCGGCCCACTTAAACAGAACGGTGCCCAGATCTCGCAGGGTGTGGAATGGCCGGAACGCATCGAGAAAGGCTTCATGAATCACTTTGAAACCGAGCGCTACGCTGATCGCAGTGCTGATCCAGTTGGCATAGAAGAAAGCGGAGTAGTTGTGTCGAATCGGAAAGATTACGCCAAAGCTGACCAGTTGCGCGATGATGTAGGCAAAGAAATATTTGAACTGCCGGTACTGTCCCCGACGGAACATTGCCGCGGCGATACCCGTTACGAAAACGGGTTGCGCAATCCACAGAACGTAATAGATTGTCTTAAACTGATCGCTCATGGCAACAGCAACACTCCAGATCTTTGCAACAAACGCATGAAAAGAAACGAGCCGCGCAGTACAGGCGCTTTGAATAGATTAAAAGAAAATAAACCCTTTAACGCAGGTGTTCAATGTACTCAGGTAACCTAAAGTAACGTTACCTTTGTGCCATTCGCCGAGCGGGGCAAAGGATGCGATGGATCGAATCGAGGCAGAACAGGTCCCTCTCATCGTAGCGAGAGGGATTATATCTTAATCCGCTTCGGGCAAAAATCTTCCCACGGGCCGCATACACGTTCACTCTATTCCTGGCTCGATTGGCGCTGTGGACGCTCTAAGCGTCTGGGACCGAGTGGATGTAAGCGCGCATCATGCGCACCTCATCGTCTTTCTCATTTAAATCGTGCAGCAGAATGTCGCGTAGCGAAACGATTCCCACCACTTGTCCCTCGTGGCAAACCGGCAAATGACGGAAGTTGTGCCGCCGCATCAAAGCCATGCAGTTTTCTAGTTCCTCGTGCATGTTGACTGTCAGCGGATCGTCGGTCATGGCCTCGGCCAGGCAAGTGGCGCGGGGATCCAAGCCCTCCGCCACGACCCGCTTCATCAAGTCGCGCTCGGAAAAGATTCCCACAAGTTTGCCGTTGTGCAGAACCGGAACGGCTCCAATGTTTCGTTCTACCATGGCGCGTACCGTTTCCAGAACAGTTTGGCCGAGCTCTCCCTCATAGACTTCCTGGTTCTTGATCAGATCACAGATACGCATTGGATCCTCCCGGGCCGTTGTCTTCTAAGCACCCCAAAAAGCCATACCGGGGGCCGAGTATATGCTCAAATCAGATGCATGGGAAGAGCTAAACAGTTGGGAAAAAAGAAAAGATCGGGCATCGCGTCATTTCGGGAAGAGTGGCGGAGAAGATACGAAACTATCTTGACACGACGCCGACGCGCTCCGTTTCTTTGAGCACAGCGCCCTCTGCCCCAAGAAAAACGAAACATGCGGAGTTATGCCACTCCGAAGCCAAACTCGCGGAAGTCCTCGCAGTCAGCACGATGTTGTATTCCCCGTTGTGGCTCCAGCTTATGTCTCGAAGAACATCAGAGCGAAGCGGTTGCCCTTCGCGCGAGCCGGTATGTGGCTCGATGACGGCCAATTGCGCCAGGAATTCATGGACTTCCTGCTCGCGTTCCTGCCCTGCCACCAGGAATGAAACCTCGGCGTCCTGGGACGAGAAATGCCAAGCCAGGGACGCCGCCAGATTTACTGCGCGTTCGTAAGCCGCCTCGGAAATTACTCCAACTGCCGGATTGTCAAACACGATACAAAGCTTGCGTTCGTCCTCGCGGCTGAATTCGCGCACTTTCAATGACCCGGACTTCGCCGTCGCCTTCCAGTCTACGTGGCGGGCCGAATCTTCCGGCAAGTACTCCCGTATGCAATACAAGTCGGAACCGCGCCCACGCACAAAGCTTTCCCAATCCCCACGCACCCGGGGCAGGATTTCGTGCAGCTCGCTGGGCGCATCAATTCGCGGATAGACCAGTATCTCGCGCTGCAGGGGCACATGCTTTGTCTTGGTAAGGAAGGCAAATGGAAATCGCGTGGCCACTCCAAAACTCGATTCGCAATAACGCCCGCGCCGCTCGAAGCACAACTCCAGATCGGCGGTCAGCTCAGCCTTGGGGGGCAGGTAGGGAAAGTAAACCATGCCTTCAAAAATTCCCGGCGGGTCGGCCGCCACCTGCACTCGCCGCACGCTCCAGTCGCGCAGCCGCACCCACTGATTCTGCGGAGAACGATTGAGCGGAAAAACGAACGTGGTCGGTTCCCAACGCCACTCTTTGCGGATTTTTGTCTGCTTGCGCGCCGGTACTACGCGGATCGAAAACGAGGGCAGCGCGCGCCCCGCATTGCGCAGCGCAATCCGCCCCACCACCGGACGTCCGGCAAAAACGTGTTCGGGCAATCGCACGTCCAGTTGCAGCCCGCGCAGCACCAACGCCGATACTACGCCGGAAACCAGAATGGCCGCCAGCATCGCAGCCACCACAATGTACAGCAGGTTATTTCCCGTGTTCAGCGCCGCAATGCCGATCACCAGTGTGACCAGCACATAGACCACTCCGGCTTTCGTAACCTCGTAGTGAAATGTTTGCCGCAGACGCTCCAGGGCGACACGCCGCGCCAGATAGGGCACGGTAACCAATCCCACAAAAGCCGCCATCAACAGCGCCACCGAGGCCAGAATCACCGAAGCCCAAAGATGTCCGGCCTCACCCGAAGCCGTCGAAAACAGTGCTGCACCGAAAGCTAGACCCAATCCCGCCAGAGCCAGCAGGAATTTGGCCCACACTTCCGCTGCGGAGGAGCGCAGCCACGCCCGTGCGCCAACGGCTCCCACGGCGTTCACAGAATTAAAGTAAGGAGTTCCCACGTGGTTTGAGCCTAGCATTCTCGCAAGCAACGATCAACGAGAAGAGGCTTGCGGAAAAAGCCTTCGTAACCTGCACTGGAGTCGCAGGTCCATCCGGAGGGATAAAGTCTCTCTAGCCATCAGTATTCCGCGAGTTCTTTCATCGCCCTAAAAAGATCGTTCGCCTGCGGCAGGATGGCATCTTCGAGAATCGGCTGATAAGCCACGAAGGTATCGAGGGCTGCTACGCGGCGCACAGGAGCATCGAGTCGATCAAACAGTTGATCGGCAATGCGGGCTGCGATTTCGGCGCCGTAGCCCCAACTCAACGTATCTTCGTAGGCCACCAGTGCACGATTGGTTTTCGCGACAGAAGCAGCAATCGTCTCCCAATCGAACGGATTCAAGCAGCGTAAATCGATCAACTCCACTTTCACGCCATGTTCCCGCTCGAGCTTCTGCGCCGCCTGCAGCGCCCGCGGCACCACAGCGCCATAGGTGATCACCGTCAAATCAGTTCCCGGATTCACAATCTTCGCCTTGCCGAATGGGATCATGTAATCCGGCCCCGGATAAGCGGCGCGCCCGAAGGTCTCGCGATAGAGTCTTTTGTGTTCGAGAAACAGCACCGGATCATCAGACCGGATCGCAGTTCGCAGCAGCCCTGCCGCATCCAGCGCATTGGATGGAAACACTACCCGCAGCCCCGGAATGTGCGTGAACATGCTCTCGCCGCACTGCGAATGATAAATCGCGCCGCCCGTCAAATAACCGCCGATCGCCACTCGAATGACGACCGGGCACGAGAACACATTATTCGAGCGCCAGCGAATTACCGAAAGCTCATCGCGAATCTGCATCATCGCCGGCCAGATGTAATCGAAGAACTGGATCTCGACTACCGGCTTCAGCCCACGCGTAGCCATCCCGGTCGCACGGCCCACGATGGCGGCCTCGGCCAGAGGAGAGTTGAACACACGGTCATTGCCAAACTCGCATTGCAATCCGAAGGTAAGTTTAAACACTCCGCCCTTGCCTTTGACCAGCTTGCGCTTTAGATATTCTTCGCGGCTGCAATCTGCAACGTCTTCGCCGAAGATCACGATGCGTTCGTCGCGCTTCATTTCGTCGCGCAATGTCACGTTGATTAAATCGGCCATGGTCTTGGCTGCCGGCTTTTTGCCATCAGCCGTATCGGGTCCCACGATTGCCTGCGTTTCAAAGGCCGCGGAGGTCGGATCGAGATCTGGCGAATACACAAACTGCATCACGCTTTCCGGCGCGGGTGGCAAGGCGGCAAGCGCCTGGTCCACGGCGATCTGCAACTCTTCTTCAACTTTTTTCTCCAGCTCGTTGATGCCCTTCTCGTCGAGGATTCCCTCGCGCAGCAGAAACATCTGGGTACGCGAAACCGGATCGCGCGCCGCATCCCGCTCCCGTTCGGCATCTGGTCGGTACAAGCGTTCGTCATCGGAAAGAGAATGAGAGTAGGGACGAATCACATGCGCATGCACAAACGCCGGTCCGTGGCCCTCGCGGCAATATTGGGTGGCGCGCTGAAATGCGCCGTAGCTAGCTACCGGGTCCGTGCCGTCGACTTCTTCGAAATGAAAGTTCGGGAACCCTGAGACGAGCCGCGAAATACTGCCGCCCGCCGTTTGTACTTCCACCGGCACCGATATCGCGTAGCCGTTATCCTGCACGCAGAAGATCACCGGGAGCTTATTTAATGCGGCCGCGTTCATCGCCTCCCAGAATTCGCCTTCGCTGGTGGTGCCGTCGCCGAGCGACACATAAGTGACCTCGTCACCCTGGAAGCTCACATCTTTAAAATGGCGATAGTCTTTTTGTTCGTTGCCCTGAGAAGTGGGAACCGCGGCGGCTTTCGGATGCTGCGTAAAGTAACGTCCCGCTTCCGCGCATCCGACGGCCTGCAGAATTTGCGATCCCGTGGGCGACGATTGCGTCACGATATTCAGCCGTTTGTATCCCCAGTGCGAAGGCATCTGCCGTCCGCCCGAACTCGGGTCATCCGCCGCTCCTACCGCCTGCAGAAACATTTCCAGCGGTTTGGCACCCAGCGCCAGGCATAGGGCGCGGTCGCGGTAGTAAGGATAAAACCAGTCGTAGCCTGCTTTCAGGACCATTCCGGCAGCGGCGCCTATGGCCTCATGCCCCGCGCCTGACATCTGGAAGAAGATTTTCTGCTGCCGCTTCAGCATGATTTCCCGGTCATCGATGCGCCGGGAGGTATACATAATGCGGTAGAGTTCGATGAGTCGCTCGCGCGAAAGTCCCTCATAATTACGGGACTTCTTGCCACCTGGGAGAGAAAGTTTAGGGTCGGTTTTTGTGGTCGCCATCCGGTTCTCTAGTTACCTTGATTAGATGTCCGCCGCATCACTAAGGTGCGGAGCGCTACCAGGCAGGTTGCATTGTAAATGGGATATGGAGTTTCGAAAACATGGAAGTTCCTCGGTCGCGGAACGGCAGGGGGTACAAGGTTATGTTAGTTGCCCCATACTCTTCCCATTGTGCGTTTCAGGTCTTCAATCAGATCTTCGGTATCCTCCAGCCCAACGTTCAGCCTCACAATACGATACCCATAGTCTGGACGCCCTTTCGCTCGCTGAAAATCGTAGGCCACGGCCAGACTCGTCACTCCGCCCCAGCTATAGCCGATTTCGAACAACTCCAGCCCGTCGACGAATCGCCGCACCTGAGCTTTTGTCGATTCAGATTTGAAAACAATGGAAAACACGCCCGCCGATCCGGTGAAGTCCCGCTTCCAGATTTCGTGCCCGGGCGAGCCCTCCAGGGCCGGATGCAGCACGCGCTCAATCTCCGGCCGCTCCGCCAGCCAGAGCGCAATCCGCAACGCTGAGGCCTCGATGTACTTCAGGCGAACCGCCAAGGTCCGCATACCACGCAAAGCCAGGCTGCAATCGTCCGGTGAGGACGCGCTTCCCAGCAGTTGCTGCGTTCCTCCCAATTGCTGGTAAAGCTTTGGATCCTTCACCGTCACCGAGCCCAGCAGCACGTCGCTGTGTCCGCCTACATATTTCGTTAGCGCCTGCATTGTGATATCGGCACCGTGCGCGAACGCATCGAAATACACTCCCGCGGACCATGTGTTATCCAGCGCCACCAGCGCGCCGTGAGCGTGCGCGGCTTCGGCGATCGCCGGCACGTCCTGTACTTCCATCGTGATTGATCCCGGATTCTCGCACCAAATCAGCCGAGTATTCTCCCGCAAGAGATCTTTGATCCTGCTGCCGATTTCTGGTGGATAGAAGCTGGCCTCCACTCCGAAGCGCCGTAATACATTCCTCGCCAGTTGCCGGTTCGGAGTGTAGACATTCTCCGGAATCAGAATATGATCGCCGCTCTTCAGCAGCGCCAGGTTGATCAGCGAAATCGCGCCTTGACCTCCCGGGGGTGATGATCGTCCGGTAACCGTTCTCCAGTTCGCAGATTTTCCCGGCGAGTTCCAAAGTTGTGGGCGTGCCATAAAGGCCATATGTGTAGCCGACTTCGTACTGGTCCCAACTGTCGTTCACCGAAGCGGCGTCGGAGAACAACGTAGTCGATCCGCGAAACACGGGACTGGCCAGCGACCGGTATCCCTCCGGCACCTTGACATCAGAATGAATCAGCCGCGTCTTCCAACTCTTTGCCATGGCGAAATTATACGGACGAACCCGTTCGGTTGCCGGAACTGGCACAGAGAGTGGAAAGGTCGATCTGAATGAGAAGCGGAAGCGTCAACCGCGGGCTGCCCGTTTCGCGAGCAGTTTTTCTTCTTTGAACATCAGCAATAGCCTTTTCGCGCGTCCGGGCTCCGTTGCGAAATCTGTCATCGTTAGAGTGCTGTTTAAGAAGGAATTAAGGCCTGGGATATTCAAGGCTTGGGCGGCACCCAAATCGTGGAAGCCCATCGTCCAATCAGGAAAGTCTCTCCGAGTTATCGTTTCGCAGGATAACGATATTACCTTTCGATGACGAAAGTCCTTGCCGATCTTTCGGTACAGGGCCATTACGTCGCCCCGCTTCCCCTCGAGAGCTTGTAAGAATTTGCCTTCTTTGAATAAAAGCATACCGGTGATACCGAGCGTAGAGTTATTCGCTCTGCTTTTCGCAAGAAGTTCCGCCAGGTCCAGATGCGAGAAATGGCCAACGGCCTCACTGAGATAGACCAGTGAAATAAGATCGCCGGAGTGCGTCATCCTTCTTTTATCGGAAAATTAGAAGGTAACTTGAGATTAGATCTTCTAAATCTTCCAGAAGAGTGCGCCCCTCGTTGTTGGCCCAACATGTTGTGACTTTCGCAAGGTCGCATCGGTTATCCTAAAAACGGATGATTCAAACCCGCCGCGCCTTCGATCCGCGCACCATCAAGCTGGTGATTTTCGACCTTGACGGCACTCTGATCGATTCGCGCCTGGATCTCGTGCACTCGGTGAATGCGGCACTGCGCCACATCGGTCGGCCGGAATTGCCCGATGATGTTATCGCCAGCTATGTGGGCGACGGCGCGCCGGTTCTGATTCAGCGCGCTCTCGGAGGAGAGACGGTCGATGAGGCCGTCGTACGCGAAGGTCTGCAGTTCTTCTTGTCTTACTACCGCGAGCACAAACTCGATCACACCACGGTTTACCCTGGCATTCACGAATCGCTTGGCGCGATTCAGAACTTGTCTCTCCAGAATTCGAGAGGTGATAATCGCGCGCAACTCAATGGCGAGCGTCGAATGGCGGTGCTGTCGAATAAGCCAGTCGTCCCGTCACGTGCCATTGTTGATGCGCTCGGCCTGGGCCCGTTCTTCACCACAGTCTACGGTGGAAACAGTTTCGCAACGAAAAAGCCTGACCCCGAGGGTGCGCTCAAATTGCTTGACGAACATGGCGTTGATCCCCAAGAAGCCGCGATCGTCGGCGACTCTCACGTGGATGTCGAAACCGGACGCAATGCCGGTCTCTGGACCGTTGCTGTCAACTACGGCTTCGCGCCGCATACTCTAGAGGCAAGCTCCCCGGACGTGATCGTGGATGCACCGCACGAACTTGCGCAAGTGTTCCAATAAAGCAGCTTCTCTTTCGCCGATACTTACGGGCTCTCATGTAAACTCATGCGGACGATGAGCGACGCAACCGGCTTCACCCCTTCGGAACTCCGCAAACTGCGCGGCATGAAAGACCCTTATGGCATTCAGAAATTTCTGGACGATGCTCCCTATCATCTGGCAGATACAGCATGGTCTCCGCGGAGAGTCTTGGCGGAGCAAACCGCGCATTGTCTGGAAGGAGCCATCTTCGCCGCGGCCGCACTGCGCGCCAACGGATATCCTCCGCTTCTGCTCGACTTTGAAGCGGAGCACGACACTGATCACGTGATCGCTATCTTTCGCGAAAATGGATGCTGGGGAGCTGTGGCCAAATCGAACTTCACCGGATGCCGCTGGCGCGAGCCGGTCTACCGCACGTTGCGCGAACTGGCGTTGAGTTATTTCAATATCTACTTCAATCTGCGGCGAGAGCGTACGCTGCGGCGGTTTTCGGTCCCCGTAAGCTTGAAACGATTTGATCGCCAAAACTGGATGACCACCGACAAACCGGTGTGGTTCATCGTTTACCACCTATTCGAAATAAAACACTATCCGCTAATTACCCCAGCGATGGCGAAACGCCTGCATCGCGTGGACGAGCGCCTGTTTCAAGCTGAATGCCTGGGTAAAGCGCTCAAGCCCAAAACCTAAAGGTTCTCTGGGACGATTCCCAAAGCGAATCGTCCCAGAGAGTGGCGAACTATGCTGCATACTAAAACACAATCGTTCCGAAGGTTCCCGCTAAATTGCCGCTCGGGCCAGCCGTAAAGAACAGCTGGTTCGTCCCTCCGTTCTTGCCCAAGTTATCTCCGAAATCAATTCCCCAAAGCTGGTCTATAGAAATGACCTTGCCGGTCGAGTCCTTGATTGTTCCCACGAACTTTCCCGTGGTCGCATTGAAAGCATTGATGGTCCCGGTGTTCGTGTTATTTGAGACCAAGAGCGCATTGCTGAGTGGTCCAAATTTTGCCGGGGCCAGAGCAATTCCCCAAGGCTGGTTGAGCGGTAACCCTTGGATCAAATGCTCGCCCGGCGTCACGGGCGTACCGTCTTCTTTGAACACGTCAACGAACCCACCGTTCGCACCGCTGACGTTGGCAAATGTCACATAGACCAATCCATTGATGTCGCGGACGCCGAACGGCGCAAAGCCCGTAGGCACGGCAGCATCAATGATCGAAGTCACGAGATTGAAATTTCCGTCGTACACATCCACTTTATTGTTTGCCATGTCGGCGGCGTACAAAAAGTTATCGGACGCTTTGTTGGTGATTGCGAGCCCCGTATAGACCGCCGGAGTCTTACTGGTTGACGTATCGACCGCAATAATCGCCTGATTGATGTTCGACTTGGGAGTCCACCCGCTGATGGTTCCATCCAGCGTGGCGAATAGAAAAACCGACGGCCATCCCGCCACTTGAAACTCGCCGGTTGTCGACGCGCTCCACACAATTCCCGTCGGCGAACCTGGGCCGTTTGCTCCGGTGGGTGAATCCGGGCCGTTTCCCGCGGTTGGGATGACTACCTTCAGTTGTTGCACGGCGCTTCCGGAGGCGTCGTAAAGGGTCGACCAACCGGAATCATTGTCGCTGATCCACCACGGCGAACCGGGCGCGTGGACCATCCCCCACGCATTCACCAACAGCGGATCTGTATGTGTGGCCGCCTTCACCTGGTTTGAGCTTAGGTTTGTGAGTTGATATTGCGCCGCGGCCGTGCTGGAAATAATCATCAGCATCGCTCCGAGGACAGAAGTTAGCGCTAGAGTTCGATTGATCAAACGGGGCATGGTCAGTTTCTCCTTGGTAATGGAAAGTGCGAAGAACATCTGCGGTCCTTCAGTTGAGCTTTTCACCCTGGACGCAGATCAACGTTAGGAGCGGCGCCCCTTGGACTTGTCACTGGTGCGTCATTAGTTTGTAGAATTTTTGTCTCGACGAGACGCGGAAGCCTAATTCTCGCCAGCCCTGTTCCGTATGCTGCAGAGAAAAGCTAAAATGAGACGTGGCTCTTCGCATTCTCATTCTCTTTTTATTTCTTGCTTCCGCACTGGCGTACGGTCAGCAGGATCAATCAACCCGCGCCGCGGATGCTGCAGCGATCGATGCCACAAAAACCCAGCACGACGCTGGTTCCCTGCTCGACTTGAAGCCTGATGCCAATGGCGCGCTTTCGCAGGAGCAAATGCAGCGCCTCTTTCGCGTTGTCGCCGACAAGGACATGGAGAACGATAAAAGGCTGCGCGACTATACCTATGTGGAACGCGACGAAGAGCATAGGCTCGATAGCAAGGGCCAGGTTAAGTCGACTGAAGTGAAGACTTACGACGTGATGGAGCTTTACGGAGAGCAGGTGCAGCGTCTGATTGAGAAAGACGACAAGCCACTCGACGCCAAAGACGCGGCCAAAGAAGAGGAAAAAATTCAGAAGGTCATCGACAAGCGCAAGAACGAATCAGAGGAAGAACGCAATAAACGTGAAAAAAAAGAAGAAAAAGATCGCGAAGAGGACCGCAAGTTCGTGCGCGAAGTCGCCGATGCCTACAACTTCAAATTGGTGGGAACGGAACTTGTCGGCGGTCGCGAAGCCTGGGTGATTGATGGCGAGCCGCGCCCGGACTTTGTCCCGCACATGAAAGAGTCCAAGTTCTTGACAAAGTTCCGCGGCCGCGTCTGGATCGATAAAAGTGATCTTCAATTGGCCAAAATGGATGTTGAGTGCCTGGACACAATCTCCTGGGGACTATTTCTCGCTCGTTTCCATAAAGGTTCGCGCTTCATGCTGGAGCAGACGCGAGTCAATCAGGAAGTATGGCTGCCGCGCCAATTGACGGCAAAGGTTGACGTGCGCCTGGCGCTGCTCAAGAACTTCAACGTCGATGTGGAACAGAGCTTCCGCGATTACAAGAAATTTCGAGCGACCACGAAGATCATGGCCGTGGAAGACGTGCAGATGAAATAATTCATCGCTTTACCGTCGCTCTGAAGTGCTGGTGTCCTGAATAGATTCAGTGCCTCATCAACTGCTCTGAACCGGAGAGCCATCGAGCCTCATCTAGTAATCGCGGCTTTCTTCAGCCGTTTGCCGAGGGAACATGTCTACTCAATTAACACCTTTCTCAGCGGATCCTCGTGGCGAGGCTTTTCCGATTCTCACTCCCGACCAGATTAATCGTGTTCGTGCCGCCAGCAAAGTTCGGAAAGTGGAAGTCGGCGACATCCTGTTCGAGCCGGGCGACAGCAATATCCCGTTTTTCGTGCTGCTGTCTGGAAGCCTGGAAATCGTGCAGCCAGGTCTGCAGGGTGAGCGCCTGATCGTCAAGCATGGGCCGGGCCAATTCACCGGGGAAATCACGATGATCTCGGGCCGGGCGAGCCTGGCGCGGGGCCGCGTGACTGAGGCTGGCGAATTTCTGGAGATGAGCAGCGATGATTTGCGAACTTTGGTCGCCAGAGATGAGGAGCTCAGCGAAATCTTCATGCGTGCCTTCATTCTGCGGCGAGTTACGTTAATCAATCGGGGGCAAGGAAATGTTATTGTGATGGGCTCGCGCCACTCCGCCCAAACGTTGCGTCTGCGCGAGTTCCTTACCCGCAACGGACATCCGCACACTTATGTCGATCTCGATACCGATACCAGCTCTCAGGAACTACTCGATCGTTTTCACGTTACGATGGAAGAGATTCCTGTCGTCATCTGCAACAACCGCACTGTGCTGCGTAGTCCTTCGATTCAGGAATTGGCGAGATGCCTCGGGCTCAACGCCCACATCACAGCCTCGGAGTTGCGCGATGTAGTGATCGTTGGTGCGGGGCCCTCGGGTTTGGCAGCCGCGGTTTATGCCGCATCGGAAGGCTTGGATGTTCTGGTGATCGAGGCGGACTCGCCCGGTGGGCAGGCCGGATCGAGTTCCAAGATCGAAAACTATCTCGGATTTCCGATGGGAATTTCGGGGAACGAACTTGCCGGCCGAGCCGCCGCACAAGCGCAAAAATTTGGCGCCAAAGTGCTGATCGCCAACACCGTGACAAAATTGAATTGCGAGCAGCGCCCCTACGAATTGACCGTGGACTGCGGCCAGACGATCAAAGCGCGGACCGTAGTGATTGCCAGTGGCGCCCAATACAACAAGCCGAACCTCGACAATCTGAAAAAGTTTGAAGGCCAGGGCGTCTACTATGGCGCAACCTATATTGAGGCGCAACTCTGCGGAACGGACGATGCCATTGTCGTAGGCGGCGGAAACTCAGCCGGCCAGGCAGCGGTTTATCTTTCGCAGACCGCCGGCAAAGTCCATATGTTGGTGCGTTCGAGTCAATTGTCGGACACGATGTCGCGCTACCTGATCCAGCGCATTGAAGAAAACCCCGCGATCGAAATACATTACTCCACGCAGATTGTTAGCCTGGATGGCGATGCTCAACTGGAAAGCGTGACCTGGCAAGACAAGAACACCGGCGAGAAATCGGTCCACAACATTCGCCACGTCTTCATCATGGCGGGAGCTTCTCCGCGCACCGAGTGGCTGAAAGGATGTCTGCTGCTGGATAGCAAAGGCTTCATTCTGACTGGGCGGGATTTGGACCCTTTCTCGCAGAGCTTCAAATGGCCGTTGCCGCGCGCTCCGCAGATGCTGGAAACCAGCCTGCCGGGCGTATTTGCCGTGGGCGATGTCCGAGCAGGGAATGTAAAGCGCGTGGCTGCCGCCGTGGGTGAAGGATCGATCTCCATCTATCTGGTGCACCGGGCGCTGGCGGAGTTGTGACCGCGACCCGGTCGCGTCTTGCCACGTTATAATAAACGGATTCGCACTCGGCGAAATTGTCTGCTGTAACAGCAGTAGCTAAATTGGCAAGGAAACCGAGCCGAGCTTCGCTCGGCCTGGACAGCCGATGGCGGCCGTCCCCACATAGGACCTTGGCTAAAGGCTAAGTGCTAAGAGCTTCTCCCATGGACTTTAAACTCGTTTCCGATTACAAACCGCAGGGCGATCAGGGCCGTGCCATCGAGTCCCTGCTGCGCGGCGTCTACGACCGCGAGCAGCATCAGGTTCTGCTCGGGGTCACCGGCTCGGGCAAGACCTACACCATGGCCAAGGTCATCGAGGCGGTGAACCGTCCCGCGCTGGTGATGGCTCATAACAAAACTTTGGCGGCGCAGCTTTATCACGAGTTCAAGAATTTCTTCCCGCACAACGCAGTGGAATATTTTGTTTCGTATTACGACTACTACCAGCCCGAGGCTTACGTTCCCGCCGCCGATCTGTTCATCGAAAAGGAAGCAACCATCAACGATGAACTCGATAAACTTCGACTGTCGGCGACTCGATCTTTGTTTGAGCGTCGCGACGCGCTCATCGTAGCTTCGGTGAGTTGTATCTACGGCCTCGGCTCGCCGGAAGCTTATTACGGCATGATGTTGTTTCTAGAGAAGGGACAAAAGATTGCGCGCGAAGACATCACGCGCAAACTGGTCGACATCCTTTACGAGCGTACCAACGGCGAATTCCGTCGTGGAACATTTCGCGTGCGCGGCGACGTAATCGAAGTCTTCCCCACCTACGATGACATGGCCTACCGGATCGAGCTCTGGGGAGATCAAGTCGAATCGCTGGCCCAGATCGACCCTCTGTTCGGCACCGTGAAGCAAAAGTATGTGCGGCTGCCGATTTATCCCAAAACGCATTATGTGATGAAGGACGAGACCCGGGCAACGGCCGTTGAATCTATCAAGAAAGAATTGGCGTGGTGGGAAGTTGAACTCGAGAAACAGGGCCGCGTAGTCGAGGCACAGCGCATTCACCAGCGCGTGAAGTTCGATCTGGAAATGATCAAGGTGATGGGTTACTGCCACGGCATCGAAAATTATTCCCGGCATTTCACCGGACGGATGCCCGGCGAGCCTCCGCCAACACTGCTGGATTACTTTCCGCGCGACTATTTAATGTTCGTCGATGAATCGCACCAGACGATTCCGCAATTACGCGGCATGTATGCCGGCGACCGCTCACGCAAGGAAACGCTGGTTGAGTATGGTTTCCGTCTGCCCTCTGCGCTGGATAATCGCCCGTTGACCTTTGACGAATTTGATCACCGCACCAATCAACTGGTTTACGTTTCCGCAACGCCTGGTCCTTATGAACTAACGAAATCGGCAGGCGTAGTAGTTGAGCAGATCATCCGGCCCACAGGTTTGATTGATCCAGAAGTCGAAGTGCGTCCGGTGAAAGGCCAGATCGATGACCTGTTGCATGAAATTCGCGCACGCGTAGAACAGGGCGAACGCGTGCTGGTCACTACTTTAACGAAGAGAATGGCGGAGGATCTGGCGGAGTATTACGCCGAAGTGGGCGTCAAGTGCCGCTACATGCATTCCGAGATCGAAACGCTCGAGCGGGTAAAGATTCTCCGTGATCTACGCAAGGGCGAGTTCGACGTATTGATCGGCATCAATCTTCTCCGCGAGGGTCTGGACTTGCCGGAGGTTTCGCTGGTGGCAATTCTGGATGCAGATAAAGAGGGCTTCCTGCGTTCCTGGGGATCGTTGATCCAAACAATCGGCCGTTGCGCCCGGCACCTTCGCGGACGCGCAATTCTGTATGCCGACCGCATGACCGATTCGATGAAGCGGGCAATCGATGAAACCTTGCGGCGCCGCGAGATCCAGACCGCCTACAACCTGGAGAATGGAATTACCCCGGAGTCGATCGTGCGGCCGCTGGATATGACGCTCGCCGGAATCGTGGCCGCCGACTACACCGATCTGACGGGCAGCGAGGCAGAAGGCATGCCCGAATTTAAATCACAGGAAGAATTAGATAGCTACATCGTCAAACTCGAAAGCGACATGCGCGAAGCCGCAAAACGATTCGAATTCGAAAAAGCAGCGACGCTAAGAGACACGATCAAGGAGTTGCGAACGAAAGAATTCTTATTCGCATGAAGTCGCTTTCTGCCAGTCCTCTGATATCCGACGGGATATCTGGATCTACACTGTGATCCTCTGTGTCCCCTGTGTTTAGGGTCTTATCTTCCGTAGGCCGCGCTTGCCGCCAACGGCTTCCGGTGAAACGTATACCCGTCGAAGGTCTCCGAACGAAAATTTAGATTGGATGCTGAGAGTTTTTCTGTTTGGCTCAGGAAGAGATATCCGCCGGGTTCCAGGTAAAGATGCAGTCGTTCAAGCACAGCCAGACGCTGCACGCGCGAGAAATGCGGCAGAACGTCCATGCAGAAAATGCAGTCAAATCGTCCAATGTAGCCAGGTCGCGCCAGATTCATGCAGTTAAAAGTAACCAGGCTGCGCAAACGTGGCTTCACCAAGAGGTGCGGGGTGATTGCGGGCGGCTGCGATGGGGTGGGAATGTCGCCATCCAAGTCAGCCTCAAGGTTCGTTGCTGCCGCTGCCGTGGGCGTGCCTATCTTCGAAAAATAATTGCGAATCGTGGCCGGCGGCAGACCCTCCAGCGCGGACTGCCGGTAAACCCCACGGTCGGCCGCTTCGATGTTTCGTGCGAGCAGGTCGCTGCCCACGATGTGGATTGAGCATCCCGGACCAAGCTTTGCGGAAGGCTGTCCGGCTGGATTATTCTCGGCGATGCCTCCGTTCCTTGCACCTTTGCCGGTCGCGTTACCCAGTGTGGAACCGTTATTCGGCACGCTTACATTCGCGGGATTCACCGCATCACACACCGCCATTGCGATCGAATAGGTTTCTTCACCCGTGGCGCAGCCGGCACTCCAGATGCGGATCGGTCCAGGACTGTCCACAGACTTGCGAGCCCAGAGTTGCGGCAATACTTGCCGCGTTAAGGCATTCAACGCGCCGGGATGACGGAAAAATCCAGTGTTCGCGCTAATCAGCCCGTCGAGCAAGGAGGGCAGCGTAGCTGGATCTTGCTCTGGAGATCGCAAACGTTCCAGCAGCGTGGTGGACGAATCCAGTTCCTGCGCTTCGATGAAATCGGCCAGATGTGTCGCCAGCGCATTGTTGGGACAATCCAGAACCAAGCCAGTCTGACGCTCGACCAGCAGCCGAAACTCCGAAAGTTCATGTTCCAGAATGGTGCTGGTCGCAAGTGACCTATGCATAAAAGCCTTTCCCCAAGCGGGGCGAACTAACACGCTAACGACTAAGCATCACCACAATCCAAAGACAGAATAACTTTTCTTCACAACACGCTGCGTCGGCTGCGGTCATCCCGGCAAACCGCCGCTTAATGGCCTGCCGCGACCGCGGCCCGGCTTTTGCCTGAATCCCGTTCCGTCTGCTGAGCCACCACCGCCATCTCTTTTTCCAGCGACGAAAAACGCTGCATCACCTCATGAATGCGCAAAGTCATGTTGCGAATGGTTTCAATCTGTCCGCGCGCTTGAGCAGATAAACTGCCCGGCTCCAGCAGAAGCAGATCCGAATTTCCCAGCAACGAGGTCAAAGCATTGTTTAAGCCATGGCGCATTTCGATCATGTAGCGGCCTAGCATGGCCTGCGGTTCCAGCGCGGCACAATGCTGTTCGGCTGTCCGGGCGCGAGCTTCTGCCGCGGTGCGGTGCAAGGCTTCGGTCGCCGCCAGAATCAAAGCGTCCAGCCAATTCTCATCCAGCCGCAGCACAGAGGTCCGCGGCCAGCGGTCGCGCAACAGTTTGGCAGTTGTGCCATCCTCGCAGACGCAAAACAACGGCTGCGCACTCGAGTGCAACGGCTCAATAATTACGGACAGCAGCTCGCCGCGCAGCGGACCCACAATGGCAACTTCAAAATCCTCGACAGTACGCGGCCAAAGATCTCCGCTCAGGATGGTGAACGTGGGCACATGGCGTTCTACCTGCCAGCGCGCCGTCAGCCTTCGCGAAAATCCTACGTCGTCGGAGATAACCAGTACGGTCGGACGATCCACTCAAGTTTCCTTTGCCTCGATTCGCGCCACCTTCGCGGGAATCACTAATTTTCGTTTTCGATTATTTCTTCTGCCCCGCTGGTGAATCTTCATCCGGATTCCACTCCGGCGCAGCCGGGGAAATTTCAAATTCGGGAGCGTCGTCGCTCGAGGCGACGAACTTCGCCGCCGGCTTCTCAGCCGCCACCCGGCCCGGCTTGGCTGCCCCCGACGTTGCGCTCGCGCCAGCCGCCGCAGCCCTGGGCGTTGTCTTTGCCGTCGCTGCTTTCGCCGTCGCTGCCTTCGCCGGTGCGAGTTTTGCAGCGGCAGTCGCTTCCGCCGCCTTCTCGCTATTCCCCGCGTCAGCGCCTCGTCCCAGCGCGCCATCTACGGAGGCCCGCAAATCCACCAGCATCCGCAGCGGTTGTCCCGAGGAGTACTCTGCCTGAAACATCACTTTCCAGGATTGGCAAATCATGCGCAGCCTGATGATCGGCTCCTGGGCTGAGAACTGCGCCCTCCGGCAATCGATCGTCTCCACGCCTTTTTCTTCCAGCTCCGTTAACCCGTCGAGAATGTTATTGAGATCGGTGAGCATCAGGCGGAAGAACGCACGCCGCATCAGATATCCAAAACGGGTGAACGCCACCAGTGCGACCGGCAAGTAGAACAACTCGCCCGCCTGCGCCTTGGCCTTGCGTCCTTGCTCCAGTACGCCGCCGTGTAACAGTTCGTCCAGCGAATGGCAGCGCCGCGCGGAGTCCAACACGCGATCCAGGCTGTTCAACCATACCGGAGCCTTCAGTTCCACCTCGCCCAGCACCGGTTCCAATCCTTTGGCTACGTAAGCCAGGTCGGCTCCATCGTCGCCCAGTTCGGTAGGAGCAATGTGGCTGAAATATTGCACCAGCAGAAAATCGATTTTGTCCCGGGAGGAATCCGTGTGCGCCGTCTTTTCTATGAAATGCTTCAACAGCGCGATCAGCCCTTCGTTGTCCACCAGATGAACTTGTCTGGAGGAATTGGCGCAGTTGGTGTACCTGGATGCGGTCATCCATATCGTGCAGCCACTGCTGGGCTTGCTCGACTGTCTCGCGATCCGGCGCATCCACTGGCTCATCGAGCGCGGCGAAAGCAGGCGCCTCAATCACAAATTCACGCGCCAGTTCAACATAGATAGGATGGAGGCGGCGCGCACTCGACCACAGCGCCGCAAGATCTGGAGCGGGCGATTCCGGCTGCGTAGAGGAAGCTGTCATGATTTCACGATCCAGTTCGGAACTTCGTTGCGAAAGCGAGCCGCCACAATCGTCGAGCCGGGATGATATTGCACCGCTACCACGGACGCTTCCGTGTCGAGCGAGCCATCCGAATTGCGCAACCGCAGCACGTCGGCGAACTCCAGCGGCATCGTGCAGGCAAACAGGACCTCTCGCGGCGTTCCAAATTCAATCACAGTATTTTCCAGGACATCACTCACCGGGATAGCACTCTCCGGCGCTGCCGGAGACGCCTGCTCGCTCTCAGTTGCGGGATGGCTTCGCGTGAGCTGTACTGGAATCCGCACCGGAGTGGCTTCCGGGAAAAAGCGCGCCAGGTCGGCAACTGTGCTGACCTGCTTCGTTTTCCCCTTTGCTGTCCCTAGCTGACCCAAGCGACGCACCCTTCCCCGGCTAACAATTTCTCACTCCCAATCTCGTCACTCAATTGCTTTTCATTCCCACCGAAGATTTCTCTTCCCGACAGGGAGGGGAAACGCAGCGGAGGAACCTGCTGTTTTTCGGCCGGTACCGATCCTCGCCAAAAAGTGCGGTTGGGCTCCCCCTCTTCCCGGTTAGGAAGAGCTTTGGGGAGCCAGAACACGCGGTTATGCAAGAATCAGGAGCACGACCAAGACCATCGCGTCGAACGGAAGGATTAGCACTCAGGCGCCAAATGTTTCAGTAAGTTAGGCCTGGCGCAGCCCAGTCACAAATCCTCTGGGCGGGATGCCGTCTCATTATGCGACGCGCGTCTCACAGAATGGCGTTGCGGAAGGACCGCGATCCAGATTCGAAAGAGCGCGAAACTCACCCGGGCACTTTGTTCCCGATCCTTCACCAAGCTATTTCTAACCAGGATATCCACAGGCCGACTTACGCGCCCCCTCTTCCCCTGCTATCCTCTTCTCCAGATAAGGTAATCCCTATTGACCGCCAGGACGCTCGGGGGTTCTGGCTGCTGCGTCCATTTCCAGCATCAAAGCTGGCGCGAAATTCCGCTTACCTCCTGGACAGTAAAGGTCTGCGGAGCACTCACATAGAACGCTTGGGGAGATCACAACAACTATGAGAACAACACTACTGAGGAAATTCAAATGGGGGAGTGCCCTACTCGGGCTCGGGCTCGGACTCGCGCTCGCCACCATCGCGGTATCAACGCCGTCGTTCGCCCAAGATCAGGATCAGGACGATCCGCCAGCCCGAGTCGCTCGCCTGGGATACATGGAGGGCTCCGTTTCCTTCCAGCCCGCGGGCGAAGATGACTGGGTCGGAGCCGTTCCCAACCGTCCCATGACCACCGGCGACAAACTTTGGGCCGACCAGGATTCCCGCGCCGAAGTTCAGCTTGGATCGGCTGTGATTCGCCTTGCCCCAAATACGGGATTCTCTTTTCTCAATCTCGATGACGACATCGTACAGATTCAACTTACTTCGGGCGCCATCAGCTTCACCGTGCGCCGGCTCAACGACGGCGATGATTTCGAGGTCGATACCCCGAACCTGGCATTTACGGTCGGACAGCCCGGCCACTACCGCGTTGATGCCAGCGAAGATGGCAGCGACACCATCGTTACCATCCGCGAAGGCGAAGGCCAAGCCACCGGCAACGGGCAGACCTATACGCTGCACGGCGGACAGGCCGGCACTTTCAGCGGCACCGATTCTCTCAATGCCGATGTCGAACTGATCGGCGAGCCCGATCCTTTCGACAGCTGGTCTGAAACTCGTGACCACCGGCATGATTACTCTCGCTCCGCGCGCTACCTCGCACCCGACGTCGTTGGCTATGACGATCTCGACGACAACGGAGACTGGCGTGACGATCCCAACTACGGGCACGTCTGGTTTCCCAACCGCGTCGATACCGGCTGGGCTCCCTACCATGAAGGCCATTGGGATTGGATCTCTCCCTGGGGGTGGACCTGGGTCGATGACAATTCCTGGGGCTACGCTCCCTTTCACTATGGCCGCTGGGTGAGCCTCGGCGGTCGCTGGGGATGGGTTGCCGGTCCAGTCGATGTACAGCCCGTCTATGCGCCCGGCGTTGGTGGTATTCATCGGTGGAGGCCCCGGCGGGTTCGGCGGCAACGTCGGATGGTTTCCGCTTGGTCCTCGCGAAGTCTATGTTCCCTCGTACCACGTGAGCGAGGCTTACGTGAATCGCGTCAACATCAGTAATACGACGGTGAACGTCACGCAGGTGACCACGGTCTACAACACGACGATCGTCCACAACACCACGACCATCACGAACATCACGTACGCGAATCGCAATGTTCAAGGCTCGGTGATGGTGGTTCCGCAGCAGGCATTCACCAGCGCACAACCGGTGGCGAAAGCCAGAGTCCAGGTCAGCGCGCAACAAATCGCATCCGCGCCGCTAAGCGGGAGAGTTGCTGTCGCTCCAACCCGCGAAAGCGTGCTCGGCGCGAAAGGCGCGACTGCAGGTCACGTGGCCGCCCCGCCTGCGGGGGTCGCAAATCGGCAAGTCGTCGCCAGGAAAACGCCGCCTCCGCCGCCCGTGCCCTTTGCCAAACAGCAGCAAGCGCTGGCCGCTCATCCCGGCGAGCCCATTGCGAGAAGCCAGATGCAGGCGCTGCGTCCTGCGGCGGCAGCGCATCCCATGGTCAAAGTAGCGCCCGCTGGAAAACCTGCGACTCCCACCACCGGCCATCCGCCAAACATAGCCCGGCCGGGTCAGCCCGCTGCTCCCGCCAACCGTCCCGCGGCCAACGAACGTCCGGCTGAACCAAATCGGCCTGCTGCAGCACCAGCGCCAGCGCAGCCGAACAATCGCCCGCCCGCGACACAACCGAATAATCGGCCTGCTCCCGCTCAACCGGCTAATCGCCCAGAGCCAACTCCGAATCGTCCGGAGACAAACCGGCCGCCCGCAGCCCAGCCGAACAATCGTCCTGCAACGCCGCCACCGGCTAATCGTGCAGAACCAACTCCGAATCGTGCCGAACCGAATCGGCCGGCTGCGGAACCGAACAAACCCGCGCCAGCTCCAGCAAATCGTCCGGAGCCGAATCGCGCAACTCCACCTCCGGCACGGAATGACAGGCCGCCTGCGCCTCAACCCGCTCCGCGGCAAGCGCCTCCGGCGGCTGCGCATCCTCCGCAGCACACTCCGCCGCCTGCCGCAGCCAAGTCAGCTCCGCCGCCTAAGCAGCCGCCCAAGCCGCTAACTCCCGAAGACAAAAAGCGGCAGCAGGAGGAAGAGAAGAAAAAGCCGGAGTAAGAAATCATTTTCCGGAATTGAAGGGCAGTCCCTCATGCACCCTGAGACTTTCTCAGGGTGCTTTTTTTGTGCGTACGGTTCAAACATTCCCTACTCCACTGCCACAGCCTTCCGGTCACTTCGCTTCCAGTACAAATATCCCGGCACTCCGACCAGCACAATGGCGGTGCCCCAGAAAGCTTCCGCCGGACGCGTAATGATTGTGTTCAGCGTCCAGGCCGCGCCCACCAGCACATAAATCGCCGGCAGCCACGGATACCCCGTGCAGCGATAGGGACGCGGAATCTCCGGCCGCCTCCAGCGCAATAAAAACATTCCGATCACAGTCAGCGTATAAGAAAGTACCATCCCATAGATGACATACGTATAGAGCTGGTCGTAGCGCCCGCTCACCGTAAGCAGCGCCGCCCATATTCCTTGTCCAATCAAGCTGAATGCCGGTGTGCGCCATTTCGGATGAATGACCGCCATGCGCTTGAAAAAGACTCCATCCTGCGCCATGGCGAGATACACCCGCGCGCCTGAGAGCGTGCAAGTAGCGGCGGCGCTGAAGCACGAAACCGCGATCATCAGCGACAACCACACCGCCGCACGTGGCGAAAACAAGGCAGCCGCAGCCACATGAGCAATCGTTTCGTGCTGCGCAATCTCGCCCAGCGGCAGCGCGTAAAGATAGGTCATGTTCATGGCCATGTAAATCACTCCCACCACAACCACGCCCAGTACCATCGCTAGCGGCACGTTGCGGCGCGGCTCCTTCACCTCGCCAGCAACCCACGTGATGTACACCCACCCGTCATAGGCCCAGAACACGGCGATCAACGCGATCCCCATAGCAGAGACTAGCTGCGTGGGATGGAGACCCATGGTGAGGCTAACGCCATGCGAATGGAAGTGAGACCAATCGCCCTTGCCAATGGCGAATCCCAAAATCACAAACGCAGCCATGGCGGCGAACTTTGTCCACGTGGAAAGATTCTGCAGCAGTGTTCCCCAGCGCAGGCCCACGACATTCACATAAGTCAGAATTGCAATGAGGAGCAGGCCGAACAAGTGCGCCCGCGTGATCGTGACTCCCAGCAACGAGACAACAACGTGTTCTTGCGAAACGATTGGAAAGACTTGTCCCGTGTATGCGGCCGATGCAACCGAAAGCGCTGCGATGGTGCCTCCATTGGCCACTGCGAACAGCATCCATCCATAAAGAAAAGCAACGAGGTCGCCGTAAGCTTCGCGCAGATAAACGTATTGCCCGCCGGACTCCGGGAACATCGACCCCAACTCGGCGAAGGCGACGCAACCGAACAATGAAATAACGCCACCGATTACCCACACCAGCAGGAACAGCATAGGCTGCGGCAGCGGACCGGCAATGTCTTTGGCAGTGAGGAAAATCGAGGAACCAATGATCCCGCTCACCAGCAGCAAAACGGAATCGAGCAGACTCAATCCGCGCACTAGCGTGGCTTGCGGTTTCGTCGGAGTTTCCACTGCGGATGCCACTCGCGCGTCCATCATCCAATTCCCAGCTCGTCGGAAGATTCAAGCGGTGTACCACATCGCCGGCAGATAACGGCCGAGCAATCGCCGCAGGTTAACGGATCATTTACTTCTTTCGCGCAGTTGGGACAATAAAGCGCTGCGGGCTCTGGCTCCGGTGGAGGGTTCTCTGAATCTTTTGCCATGAGGAGGAAAACTGTAGCACAAGTTGTGTCTCGTGGACCCTCGTCCTCCGTAGTTATAAAATCTGAAGCAGCGATCACAAAGGACAGGAACGAACTTGCCTGAAAAACCACTTACACCCGACGAGAAACTTCAACAAGAATTCAACCGCTGGGCCGCAGCCGGCGAAGGCCCGAAGATGGAGCAACATCATCTCGACATCACGGCGAAGACGATTCGCCGCATGAACCTTCGTCCCGGCGAGCGTGTGCTCGACCTGGGTTGCGGCTCCGGCTGGGCCACTCGACTGCTGGCGCGCCTGGTAGGCGAAGGTCCGGACGGATTTGGACAGGTCGTCGGTCTCGACGTTTCCGACGAGATGATTCGCGAGGCGCGTGCTGCGTCCAAAGATTTCGACAACGTGCTCTATGTCTGGGGCTCAGCCCAGCAGATTCCCTGGGAAGAAAACTTCTTTGACAAGGTTTTATCGGTCGAGTCGTTTTACTACTACGCCGATCAGGATCGCGCCCTGATGGAGTTATTCCGCGTAATGGCGCCGCGAGGAAAGTTATTCATCTTGATCAATTTATATCGCGATAATCAGTATTCGCTGCAGTGGGTAGACAAGTTGAAAGTGCCGGTGCATGTGCGTTCCCAAGCGGAGTATGTTGAGCTCTTGAATAAGCACGCCTTCGAAAACGTCGAAGCCGTCCGCATTCCCGATGACACGCCAACTCCGGATGACTACAAGACGAAATCGTTCAATACTCTAGACGATCTGCGGGCATTCAAGCGCGAAGGCGCTTTATTGCTTATCGCGTCAAAGCCGGATCTGCGCACGCCAGCTCCGGGATACACGATTTATTGAGGTTTACGCTCCTTAAATTTCGCTGTCGTCGTCATCATTCTTATCGGAATGATTTAAATCTTTCGCCGGGCTCAGACTGCGGCCGTCGGCAGCGTGACGAATTTCAATCCGGCCGTTCACGCTTGAAAGCTTGATGCGCGGACCACCGGTGCCCAGTTCGCCGTGCAAATTGTTGCCCACGAATTGATGGCGATTTAGGTGCAGTCCGAAATCGTTCTCGATTCTCCCTGACACCGTGCTCGCTTCGATTTCCGCTTTAGAGTCCGACGGAATCGTCATCTCCACTGCGCCGTTCACGGAACTCAGGTTGATCTGTGAGCTGGGAAGCTGATTAAACGTAACTTCCAGGCGGCCGTTCACCGTAGAGAGCTCCGCCTGCCCGGAAAGATTGTGCGCTTCCAAGCTGCCGTTTACGCACGAGGCATGCACTTCGCCGGATGCTCCGGTCACGTCGAGTGCGCCATTCACCAACTTGATCTCATCCAGCCTCGCCGCGCGCGGTACCGTGAGTGTGTATTCCACGCTCGCTGGATTGTTGTTCGATCCCCAATGATCGTGCTCAGGATATTTAGTGCGGATCGAAATATGATCTTTGCCCGAATCAATGTCTATGTGCGCCTCGTCCAGCTTCTCCTTCGAGTCGGCATACTTCACCGCATCCACCTTCACCTCGTTCTGGTCCCAAGTGGAGATGTGAACCGCACCGTTGATGTTTTCCAACTCAACCCGCCCGTCGGGAGAAAGCGCATAGCGCTGATGGAATTCTTCGGTGAACGCTCCACGATGGTCCGCAGCCTGTGCCGCGATCGCGAATGTCAAAAACGAGAAGGTGAAAAACGACGCGACGCTCAGGAGAAAACCGTAACGCGCGTGAAATGCCAGGGGACGGCTCATGAGATTCCTCCGATCAGCGAGTTAGACGGAACAGCTTCGGATTCGTGAGAGCGCAGGTTCAATCTCCTGCCGATAATACGCGAATCAAGGCTGCGCTGTTCCCTTTCGTCTTTCGTCGCCGTCTGGAACTTTCTTGCCCGCTTCGGTTAACAAAAAGATGCCTAAAATCGTCATCTCCGGCTCAATGGGATGGCGGTAACGCTGGCCCGGATAGACCACATAATAGATCGCTGGATACAACAGAATCAGCCAGAACATAAGCCAGGCGCCGGGCCTGCGCTGGCGTAAAGCCCGTCCCAGAGCCCAGAACATGAGCACTGACGATGCCAGGAAAAGCGAATTCTTCACCTCGGCTAGCCACCAGATTTGCGCCAGCCGCGGCGGCCCCGCCCAAAAATAAATGAAACGCTTTAGGCAGAGCACCGCAAATCGCCGGTAATCGGCTTCGATATAGTCGAGGGCATGCCGTTTGGATCTCTCGATAAAGGCCAACTCGCCCATTGACGTGTACAACCGCATCGCATAAACGTCCTGTGTGGGATGCAAATATTGCATCCACGTTCCATCGGCTCCCGGTCCGTTGCCCAGCCGCAACTCCGCGCCAAAGTTGTCGCGAATGAAAATGAACTTGCCGAACGTTCGATAGTTGCGCACCGTCCACGGGGTAACACACGCAATAAAAATCAGAGAAGCCAGCACGATACCCACGAAGCACGGCTTGTGCCGCTTCGAGCGCCGATACCACGCCCAGAGTCCCGAGGCCGGAAGAAAGGCAATCAACACCGTGCTGTTCAGCGCCGCGATTCCCCAAAGCAATCCAAACTCAAACCACGGCGTCAATCCCTCGCGATCTTCCATGGTCAGCGTCAGCCAGAAAATTACGGCCAACAGCAGCGCCGACAAACTGGTCTCCCACACCCAGCGCGTGCACCAGAACATTACGTAAGGCAGAAGCGCCCAAGTCCATGCCGCACCGACCGCGACTTTCTCCGAGAACATGCGGCGCGCGATCAGAAAAATCGGAATGCAGGTCAGCGCGGAAAAAACACTGTTGATGCTCAGCAGAACAAACGCCGACGATCTCGAATAAATACCGAAGATGTGGAACACTCCGGCGACCAGGTATGGATACAGCGGCGGTTCCCAGGCCGTTGGACCCGTGGGCGTTCCGAAGGCATCGCTAAAACCGCGCCCTCCGGCGATAGCCGCACCGATGCGCCCCATCTCCCAACCGAAACCGAAGTTATTTTCCGCACTCTTGAACTTGTAGGTATGCCCAACGATGATCCAGCCCACACGCAAAAACAAGGCGATAGCGACCATCCAGAATTGCGATGTGCGGATACGTGACCAGGCTCCAAGAAATTGCGTCCCGATGGGTTTGTGGCGGACGGCCACTTCAGTCTTTGAATCCACAGTTTTTGAATCCACGGATAATGATAATTCTATTTGTAGCTGAGTCGCCTCACAGCAGCAACTCGCCCGTGCGCACGCCGAACGATTGACACTTGAACCACGTTATACCTAGACTGGGTGGCTTCGCACCATACGCTGCACGTTTGAACGTATAATCGTTCCATTACCGGCACGAATCGAGGTCACTGGATGGGCTGGCTGCAAAACAAATTCGAAAAGAATTTCATGATCAGCACGGTCGACTACGTCTTCAACTGGGCGCGCAAGTCCGCCGTCTGGCCGATGACGTTTGGGCTGGCTTGCTGCGCCATCGAGATGATCGCCTCCTCGACCTCTCGGTTCGACATCGCGCGCTTCGGCTCGGAAGTATTTCGTCCCAGCCCGCGCCAGAGCGACTTGATGATTGTGGCCGGCACCGTAACCTTGAAGATGGCGCCCGTGGTGAAACGAATTTATGACCAGATGCCTGATCCGAAGTGGGTAATCTCGATGGGCGCTTGCTCGTCTGTGGGTGGCCCATTCAATACTTATGCGGTGCTGCAAGGCGTCGACAAAATCGTGCCCACGGATGTCTATGTCACCGGATGCCCGCCGCGTCCGGAAAATCTTTTCTACGCGCTGCTGAAACTGCAGGACAAAATCGATACCATGACGCTGGCGAAGAAGCCGACAGAGGTCCGCCTCGATCCAAACATGATGGAAAACTTCAAACGTCAGGTCATGATCGCGCAGACGGCACAACCCAAATAAGCAATTAGCTGCTGGCAAGTAGTGTCTGATGAACGAGTTTAAGCCAACTGCCAATTGCTAATTGCTGATTCCCATGCCGAACTTCACAAAGCTCACGACTCGAATCCGAACTTCCCGCCCATCGACGAAGCCAAAGAATTTCCCTGCGGCGCAAAAACGATCTGCGTTGCCAATGTCAACGGCACATACAGCGCTATGGACAACATATGCCTGCACCGCGGCGGCCCGCTGGGCCAGGGAATGATCGAAGGCAACAAGGTTGTTTGCCCGTGGCACGGATGGGCGTGGGACACAAAGACTGGCGCGGCGGAACAGAATCCTAGCATGAAGGTCGCCGTGTATCCGCTGAAGATCGAAAACGGCGATGTGTTAATTGAAATTTAGGGGATAGCTCCGACGCCAAAACTGTTTGCCGAGTCAGGGGAGATCGCAAAGTTATGAACTGGACGGCCCGCGGACTGCTTTCGCTCAGCTTGTTGCTAGCTGGCATTGGAGCTCTTGGACAACAGATTAAGGTGGTTGTTCGGGACGAGAAGAACGGACGCGGTCTGCGCGATGCCGTGGTGTGGGTACAGTTCTACGAAGCCCCGGCGAATCGAGCCCTTCAGCGTATCCAATATAAGACTGGATCTGACGGAATTGTGCGCTTTGCACTACCCGCACCGCCGCCGGTCCATCTTACCGTTTCGGCCTCAGCGAGACCGTATTACGAGGGCTTTGTAAATGCGGCCACGGTTGACATCATACGAAACGGCGCGGTGAACCGACGTGATCTCAAGGCAAGTGGGCCCCAGGCGACCGCATGCCCCGGAGAAGTCATATTTCTTCTCCCACGGATTTCATGGTGGATTCGCCTGCTAGCACCACTGGAGAAAGGATAGAAAGATGAAACCTAACCAAAAATCCTCAAAAATTTTCCCGGCTGATTCTCATATCCCGGAAACACTTCATTCAAATTCCTATTCCCCATATGCCGCGCCACGGTCTCGCCGACCACCTGCCGAAAATCCGTAGTCAGCGCCAGATCGCGCCCTTCGTATAGCTGCGATTGAGCAAGCCCCGGCCAGCGTCCGTAAACTTTCCCGCCTTTTACCGGCCCACCCAGCACAAACATCACATTTGCGTGCCCGTGGTCGGTACCGCGATTGCCATTCTCGCGCACGGTCCGGCCAAACTCCGAAATCGTGACAACCACCGTATCTTCCCCGAGATCTCCGAGATCGGTCCAGAAAGCGGCGATCGACTGCGAGAAGTCGCGCAGCACATTCGCTATCTGGCCTTCAGTTGCACCTTCGTTCACGTGATGGTCCCAGCCGCCAATATCGGCAAACGCAACCTGCACGCCAAGATTCGCCTTGATGAGCTGCGCCAACTGGCGCAGGCTGTCACCGAAGCGGCCCTTAGGATAATCGGCGCCGGGCGCGGGTTTGTATTTCGTCGGCTCCGCTGACTTCAGCATCTTGACCGCGTCAAAAGTTTCTTCGCCCGTACCGTGCAGAACGGTGTCGACGGAGTGGTCATACATCGCCTCGAAGGCGGTCGCGGCCGGCGAAGCTTTCTGATTGCGGCCACCGACAGAGAAATCATTAATGTTGTTCATCGCGATAGCCGGTTCAGTTCCGCTTAAGATTCGAGGAATCGACGGCCCCATGGCGATAGCCTCAAATGCCGATTTCTCCGCGGCTTCTGGCATACTGCGTAGCGTGCGGTTCAGCCATCCGTCTTCGGTCGATTTCACTCCCGGAGTGCCTGCCTCCATGAAATCCTGTGCATCGAAGTGCGAGCGGCTGGGATCAGGTGACCCCGCTGCGTGAACAATCGCCAGATGACGCTGCTGCCACAGCGACTGGAACGGCGCGAGCGAAGGATGCAAACCGAAAAACCCATCGAGATCGATTACATCCTTGCGCGGAATATTAATGCTCGGCCGCATCGCATAATACTGCGCCTCACCATGCGGCACCACGATGTTCAAACCATCGGCCGCCCCGCGCTGAAAAATTACGACCAGTCGCTTCGTGCGCGCTCCCGGCTGAACCGCGCCCATCGCGGCACGCGTCAGAAAACTTGGCACAGCCGCCGTGCCCACCACGGCCAGCGCGCTGTTGCGAAGAAAAACGCGGCGTGTGATTGTCATAAAAAACAGCTCCTAGCTTCGAGCCACTGACTTCTGGATACTTCCATGCCCCTCTATTTTTCAACCGAATCGTACTAGCTAGCAGCTAATAGCCAGCAGCTACCTTTTCTGAAACTCCGGCGATCCCAGCAGCAGGCCCGCCATCGTGCTCACCTCCTGCGCACGCATCACCTCCGCGGGATTGCGAGCGGTTATGTTGTTCTCTTGCCTGGACTGCACAGCAATCGAATCGTGCGTCTGCTTCGATACGTCTCCGTCGAGCAAAATATTTTCGAGTGCCGACAAAGCGAGATTCGAATCCATAACAGCCTCGGAAGCATTGCTCCGCACAAGCTGTACCGCATCCACCTTCACATCCTTAATTCTGCCGCTGGTAAGAGCCAGTGCAAAATTCATGCGATTGAGCAATGCTGAAGAACTTACCCATGCTTGTGCCTTCATCGAATAACCGGTGGGCGGCTGCGCCCCGTAGAGGGGCATCCCCATATTGTTCAACTGGCGAACCAGGGCCACAGCGTCACCCACGTCAGCCCCTGTCGAGCGCACCGCCGAAGCCACAAATTCCAGCGGCGTTTTCACTTTAGCGCGATAAGTTCCGTCGTCCCAAAACTCGGGTGAGCGAAAAAGAGCAGTCAACACTTCGCGAATGTCTCCCTTTTTCTTTAGAAAAGTTTTCGCCAGGCGGTCTACTAAAGCCGGAGGCGGATCATCGGAAACGAAACGCTCCGCCAACTTCTGAGAAATAAAGTGAGCCGTTTGCGGACTGGTAGCCAGCTTGTGCAACAGTTCGGTTCCCTCCGCTTCGCCCTTGGATTTGATGCGATGCCCCAGCACGAACTTCGGCCCGGGCTCGTGCATGCGGGGGTCGAACTTGAAAGCGCCGCCTTGATACGGCTTGTCGATGGTCCAGCCGGTAAAAACTTTCGCAGTTTCTGTGACGTCGCGCTGAGAATATCCGCCGTTCACACTAAGCGTGTGCAGTTCGAGTAACTCGCGCCCGTAATTTTCATTCAGGCCACTTCGCTTTTTCCCTGCATTAGGCCGCGCAGTTGGCGGACGTTTATACGGTCCATCCGGATGCAGTGGAAGACCGATACCCTGCGGTGAATCCGGCCCTACACTCACCCAGTTATCCAGATAGAACAACATAGCCGGGCTCTTGGCGGTCGCCACCAGCAAGTCTTCGAATTTTCCCAGAGCATGCGGCCGAATCACGTCTCGCTCGTAGCTGGTGACCAGCAGGCGGTCGACGCCCTTCTCCATGAACACATTAAAGTGGTTAAACCAGAAATCGGTCATAACTTCTTCAAGCTGGCGCTCGCTGTAGAGAGCGCGCAATAGTTTCGCTTGCGCAAGTTCTGCCGTAACCACTCCTGCCGGATTATTCATCGCGAGCAGGATCTCTTTATCTTTCGGAGACAAGCCTTCGAGAAGCTCCTGCCCTTTTCCGCGCCGAAGAGAATCGGCAACCTCAATCTGCTCATCTGTCGACATGCTGAGAATTTTCTTCAAACGCTGATCCGCGGGAAGTTTAGGCAGTAGCTGGAAGTCAACATCGGCATAGAGTGCCGGCTCACGACTTTGTCCCTCATCTTCTTTGGGCGCCATTTTCACCGCTGAGACAGTGGGATCTAGAGCCACGCCTGTCATACCGGCATCTGTTATACCGGCATCAGATTGCGCCGGAGCAGAATTCTTTGCTGCCTCCTGCTTCCGTTCTTTCTTTTCTTGCTGCCGCGCGACCTGCACCTGGTAAACCATGCGCAGCGCGGCGTCGGAAGGCATGGGCCTCTTGCCGTTCCTCACCTGATTGATCTCCTGGCCATCCGGAAAGTTTTCTGCGAGCTCCTTCGTGCTCATGCGAAGCGTGCGGAACGGCTGTAAATGGGAGTTGAGAGCGCTGTCGTCGATTCGTTCGGGATGCAGTTGCAAATCGATCCAGCGGTCGACACCGATGGCCGTCACGCGCTGCACATCTCCTGGCCGCGGCCCAAAAGTTAGCCGGTTGAGCGCATGCAGAGCACGCTTTCGATCGGTCGCACCGGACGGCAGAGTTTCTTTCTGTTCCTTCCTAGCCATCAGTGGTTGGACACAACTCGCCACGCTGATCGAAAGCAGAAGAACAGCGATTTTGGTGCGGCCCGCAAGCATGAGGACTCCGGACGAGAGAAAGCGACAGCCTTCTCATTATCAACCCGCCCGCAGGAAAAAGTTGCTGTGTTAAGAGTTACCGAAGTATTCGGCAGACCGGCCCTGATGGCCGACCTAGGTCAAGTACATTTTGCCCCGCGAAGCCTTGTGCTGCAGGGTTGCCGCCAATTGGTCCACATCAGTCGGAGAGATGTTCACCGCCATATGGTCGGCCAGCAGCGGAGTTCGATTGCTCCCCACGGCATCGCGGCGCACCTGAATCAAAAGCGCCTGGACTACGTTGGGATCGTATTTCTGCGGAGCCATGCGCACCAGATCGCTAAGCGCGCCGCCCAGTGATAGCGGTTCGCGATAGGGACGAGCGCTGGTCATGGCGTCAAACGTATCCGCCAGAGCCATGATTCGTACTGGCATGGGCAAGTCGTCACCCGCCAAGGCATCGGGATATCCGGATCCATCGCTACGCTCGTGATGCCAGCGCACAGACTCATGAATCTTCGGCCAGGGAAATTCGACGCTGCTGACAATCTGATGGCCAACCACGGTATGATCCGCCATCTCGCGAAACTCTTCGGGATTGAGCGCACTCGCCTTACTGAACAGTCGCCGATCGACTGCTACCTTGCCGATGTCGTGCAAATATCCCGCACTGCGCAGTGCAGCAACTTCGCCGGCGTCCATGCCCATGGCCTCGCCGATCGCAGCCGCGTAGCGACCCACGCGCAAAGAGTGCCCGTGAATGTTAACGTGCTTCACGTCAATGGCTGTGGCAAAGGCTTCCAGCGCGCTGTCATAAAATCCGTGCAAGGAAGCCATCAGGCGCAGGTTTTCCGTAACGCGTTGTGCGAGTGTTTGTGTGAGCGCGTGGTTATGTACCGCGAGACCGATGTAGCTGCACAGCAGATTGGTGGCATCTAGTTCCGCCTCCAGATACGGCGCGTCTCCAGGCCGCCTTCCGAGAGCGATTACACCAGCGAGCTTGCCCACCGATTTCAGAGGCGCAATGCATTTGAAGAGCTCAGGAGCCACGTTGCCATTCGAGCTCAGAAAAACGGAATACGTAGACGCATTAAGCACAATCGGCCCGCGCGCCGCGGAGAGAGCGTGAACGTGCTTAGGAAGAAGCGGAACAAAGGCCGGTTCGGGAAGCATGGCGAAACCTTCCGCCACCACGGACGATAGCATCGTAGGCTTTTCATGGAATATGAAGAGCGCACCCTCGTGCGCCCCGGCAGCTTCCATAACAGCCGTCAACATCCGGCGCGAAGTGTCGGTGAAATCGCGCTCCGCCGTGAGTTCCGGCCCCAGTTCAGAGAGAGCCTCCACGGTGCGCAACAGCCTGCGGAAATTATTTGTCTCCACGGCCAAGTTATTCAGTTAAAAGGTTAAGCAGATTGAGCGTAACATGCGCGGATTGGCGCGGCGAGTCGTGGTTGTTGGTTAGTTTGGTGCTTTTTTCTAATGAACAAACAGCCCTTCTGAAGTCAATTCCGGAGCGCACGCTCCGCTTTAAAAATGTTCGCGCAGTTCTGCGAAGCGACCCACGATGAGCAGGCGCTGCGATGGAGGAGCAGCATTCAATTCTTCATGCTCGAGAATCCAGGTGTCGCCGTGAGGCACGAACACTGCGTTCAAACCGGCAGCCAGAGCAGGATTGATGTCAGATTTAGGGCTGTTGCCGACCATCCAGGTTGAGCCGGATGCAAGCCGGTATTTTTGAGTGATCCGGTGGTAGGCCGCAGCATCTTTCTCAGCGAGAATCTCAGTTGCCGCAAAATAATCTTTCAGCCCTGAGCGCTCGATCTTTCCGGTCTGCTCGCCGACGGCGCCCTTCGTCACCAGAATAATGTGGTGCCGGGAGCAAAGATATTGCAACGTTTCGCCCACTTCCGGCAGCATCTCGATAGGGTGATCGGCAATCGTATGCGCGAAGCTCTCGATCTGTGCATGCAATTCGGGCGTGACCGGACCGACGCTGAGCCGCTCGAATGTGTCGACGAGAGCGTGAGCAAAACTGTGCAGTCCGTAGCCGTGCTTCACAATGCATTCCCGCTCCACGTCGTTCAAAACTTCGCGCACTTGCTCCGCAGAAAATTCGTGGTGATTCAGGAATGAAATGAAGCGCGCAATCGCCCGCTCAAAGTAAATATTGTTTTCCCAGAGCGTGTCGTCGGCGTCGATCAGCAGGGTTTGACGTGCTTGAAGATTTTCGGCAGTGCCGGGCAAATTGCGGAACGCTCCTTGCAAAAACTATGCGACCCAATCCACGCGCGCCTCAGGCCCGATGATCCCGGCCTTGTGGCCCATATCGAGCAAACGTTCAACCCCTTCGCGTCCCTCGGGTCCATAATCGAGCGTACGGTCGTTCACGTACATGCCGACAAAGCGGTCAGCGGTCTGAGTATCCAGGTCACGAGCGAACTGCATTGCGTAAGACAAGGCTTCTTCGCGATGATCGAGCGCATACTGAATGCTGTCGCGCAGCGCGCCGTTCACCGCCGAAATCAGTGCCGGGCCGAGTGCTCGGCGTATCGCATTACCGCCTAAGGGAAGTGGTAATCCGGTCATCTTCTGCCACCATCTCCCAAGATCAACGATGCGGTGAAGTCCAGCTTTGTCGTAAGTCAACTGCCCTTCGTGAATGATGAGTCCAGCTTCGTACTTGCCCTCAAGCACCTGGGGAATGATCTGATCGAAGGGCACAACTTCCGTCTCCACTCCCGGAGCAAAGAGTTGCAGTGCCAAATATGCGGTAGTTAGCTTGCCGGGAACAGCAATGCGCTTTTCCTTGATCTCGCTTTGAGTAAACGGACGCGGCGAAACGATCATCGGACCGTACCCTTCGCCCACACTGCCGCCGCAGGACATCAGCGCGTACAGATCCTGAATATAAGGATAGGCGTGAAACGAAATCGCGGTCACATCGTACACGCCTTCGCGCGCCTTCTGGTTCAAGCTTTCGATATCGCAAAGGGTGTGAGTAAAACGAAGTCCCGGGACGCGGACCTTGCTGGTGGCAAGGCCATAAAACATGAAGGCATCGTCGGAATCCGGACTATGAGCAATGGAAATTTCCCGAACCTGCGACGAAGAACTGCCCCCGGACTGTTTTGTCTCTGCTTCAGAAATTACTGTCATTTCAAACTCCAAAACCAAACTTCAAGGAAGTTACTGCTTCGTCGGACTGCCGCCCGCGCGGCCTTGCCATCGCGCCGCAATTCCCGCCGCCATCATCACCTTGATAATTTCAGCAAACAGAAACCAGTAAAGCCCCCAGCGGAAAGCTTGCGCGACCGAGTGCGTCAGCACCGCGAGCCAGGACAGGCCGCCGATAAAAAGAACAATCTCGCCCAGCAAGCCACCCATCGCTGCGCGAGCAAAATTTTTCCGTCCATGCTCCATGACATATCCCGCCACCCACGCAACAAATGGATAAGCCAGCAAGAACCCGCCGGTTGCACCCAGCAATTGCGCGACTCCGCCTGCACCGGTGGGATTAAACACCGGTAATCCAATAGCGCCTTCGGCCAAATAAAGAACGAGTGCCGCAAATCCACGACGGCTACCCAGCAGCAGGCCAACCAGCAGTACGCCAAAGTTCTGAACCGTCAACGGCACTGGCGTAAAGGGCAATGGAATCGTGATGTGCGCGCACAGGGCAACCAACAAACTGGCGCCCACCACCAGAGCTATTTGACGAGCAGCGTCAAAAGCAAAAATACTGCTCCGCGAATTGCTTAAAGATTGTGTGGCCGGTTCATTCATGGAAAAGCCTCGAAACGAAATGCGAGGACCAAGACTCGAAGCATTAGTGTTCAATATCCCCAGATCGACGTTCGCTCTCCTGGGCCGCGTGCGAGAGCTGCAGATGGCGGCGCAAGCGCATATACAGAGCTATTGCAACGCACACCACGATCAGCGTACTCACACCCAGGATCAGGAACCACCAGATCATCCGCACAGCCGATTAGGATAACAGATGAACAGCCAGATGGGCGCGACGATTCGTCTTAAGTTGTCTTCGCGGAAGCCATCTTCTCGCGCATCGTCTCGACGCGCTTCAGCATGAATTTGAACCGTTCCCGGCCGAATTTCGAACTCATGATTACCTTTTCAATCGTCCCAAACATTTGTGGATCGCCGGACTTTTCCCGCAACTCTTTGAGAAAAGGATGAACCTTGGCAAAGACGATAAACATCTCCCCACTCACCGCGGGCTGGAGGAACAAATCCGCGTTCAAAGCGCCGTGCAGAACGAATGAAGCAGCCATGCTCCAGTAACCAGAGACCTGGCGCAGCCAGTTATTCTGTGGCGTTCCTGGCGTAGACGCGATTTTTAGGAAATCATCAGCGCTCCGCGGCCAGAACTCCACAAACCACCAGTTGCGCGCCTTGCGCATTTCCGCTTCGCGCCTCAGGTCGTAAAGTTCGAGAATCAGTTGAGCATCGGTGGCGCTGGCTTTCTTGGACATGCAAACACCTCTCGAAATTAAGTATTTTGGCGATTGTGCGATCGAGCCATTGTAGTCCGCGCGCTCGCCTTACGGCGCTCACGACGATCGCAAACTGGCCCGATCACCCAAGCGCCCACTGCTCTAGGCGCTGGTCGCGGCTGCTTCCGGTGGCGGCGCAGCCCGTTCGTAATCGCATTCTTTGTTCGGGCAGGCGATGACCGGCCCCGCTTTCAGATTCTTCTCCACCAAATACTCGCTTCCGCATGTGGGACATTTTTCCGGAATCGGCTTGTGCGCCGAAGTGAACTTGCACTTCGGATAATTTCCGCACCCATAGAATGTGTTGCCCTTGCGCGCGCGCTTCTCCACCAGTTCGCCGTCTTTGCATTCCGGGCACTTCACGCCGATGAAGTTCTGCTTCACATACTTGCACTCAGGATATCCACTGCACGCCGTGAATTCGCCGAACCGTCCATGGCGGATCATCATATTGCGTCCGCACTTCGGGCATAGTTCATCGAGCGGAATGTCCGGAACTTTCTTTCCTTGATCGAGACGTCGCGTGGTTTTGCAATCCGGATATCCCGTACAAGCCATGAACTGCCCGAACCGCCCGCGCTTGAGCACCATCACGCGCCCGCAATTTTCGCAATATTCTTCCTGCGTGGTCTCCTGCACGTCGGCCGAATCGAGATCCGGCAGATTGATGGGATTTTCTTTGGTGAACTTACAGGTGTTCGGATCCTCTTTGTCGTATGTGCTGCAAGCATAAAACGAACCGTGCTTACCCCACTTGATCACCAGCGGCGCGCCACAGTTCTCGCACTTCTCGTCCGTGGGCTTCTCCATCCGCTTGATGTTCTCCATATGCTTTTCAGCATATTTCAGATCTTTCGTGAACTTCTTGTAGAACTCGGCAAGCGTGTCGGTCCACTTCTCCTTGCCTTCTTCAATATCGTCGAGTTCCTCTTCGAGATGCGCCGTGTAAGCCACGTCAAAAATGTCGCGGAAGTTTTCCACCAGCAGATCGGTCACCACCAATCCAATCTCGGTTGGGGTGAACTTGCCACCTAATTTCTGCACGTACTGCCGCTCCTGAATGGTCGAGAGAATCGCCGAGTAGGTTGACGGGCGTCCAATGCCGCGCTCTTCCAACTCTTTCACCAGCGACGCTTCGTTGTAGCGCGGTGGTGGCTCGGTGAAATGCTGCTCCGGCTTCAACTCTTTCAGCGTGAGCTTCTGTCCAGCCTCGAGCGCCGGCAGTTTGTGCTTTAGCTCTTCGTCTTCTTCGTCCTTGCCCTCTTTCGATTCTTCATAGACTCGCAAGAAACCATCGAACTTCAGAACCGATCCGGTCACGCGAAACCAATAAATATCACCATTCTTTGCCTTGGCATCGATGTCCACCGTCGTCTGGTCGAAGACGGCAGGCATAATCTGCGAGGCCACAAAGCGCTGCCAGATCAGTTTGTAGACTTTGTATTCATCTTCCTTTAAGTATTGCTTCACCAGATCGGGATGGCGCATTGCCGAAGTCGGACGGATGGCTTCGTGCGCCGCCTGCGCTTCCTTCTTCTCTTTATATGTATTCGGAGTCTCCGGAAGATAGGCCGCACCATATTCCTTGCCAACGTATTCGCGCACTTCCTGAATTGCCTCAGGAGCAACGCGCGTGGAATCGGTACGCATGTAGGTGATCAGTCCAACCTGACCCTCTTCACCGAGTTCCACGCCTTCGTATAAACGCTGCGCGATCATCATCGTGCGCTTCACACTGAAGCGCAGTTTGCGCGAAGAATCCTGTTGCAATTTACTGGTAGTGAAGGGTGGCGCAGCATTGCGGCGGCGTTCCTTCTTATCAACCGTCCGAACCAACCAGTCGGCTTGTTCCAGCGCTGCGCGGATCTTCTCCGCATCCTCCCCGTTCGTGACTTCAACTTTTTCCTCGCCCTTACCCAGAAATCGCGCGTCGAAGGCGGGAGGCTTGCTGGCGGCAAGGTGCGCGTCAATCGTCCAATATTCTTTCTTCTCGAACGCTTTGATCTCGCGCTCGCGTTCGACGATCAATCGCAGCGCGACAGTCTGCACGCGTCCAGCAGAAAGCCCGCGGCGGACTTTATCCCACAGGAGCGGAGAAACCTGATAGCCAACTAATCGATCCAGCACGCGCCGCGCTTGTTGCGCATCTACCAGGTTTTGGTCGATAGCACGGGGATGCTCGAAAGCCGCCTGCACGGCGCGCTTGGTAATTTCGTTAAAAGTTACCCGTTGAATGCGTGGAACGGCGCCAGCATCTTCTTTTTTCTTCTTCTTACCTTTTTTCGCGTGACCGTTCGTGTCCAGCTCGAACGCGAGATGGGCAGCGATGGCCTCGCCTTCACGGTCCGGGTCAGGCGCTAGGAAGATCGCATCCATCGGCCCCGCCAGCTTCTTCAGTCTGGCTAAGACTTTTTCTTTTCCCGGAATCACTACGTATTCGGTTTCGAACTCGTCGTCGGTATCCACGCCCAGCGTGCTTTTGGGCAGATCTTTCACGTGGCCAAGCGACGCCTCGACAGTAAATCCCTTTCCCAGATATTTCTGGATGGTCTTCGCCTTCGCCGGCGACTCGACAATGACTAAACTTTTTAGCAATGCACCCTCAGTTCCTTCTTCCATTCCTCAGAATTGTTTCGAAGCTAGCACGAATGGGATGGCGGCAACAAGTTACGCGTGAAAAGCTCTTAGCTTTTGGCTCTTAGCCTTTAGCTCAGGATTACGCACCCGGAATCTTCCTGACCTTGCCCGAGAGTGCCGATAGCATCCTCATGACTCTATCAATTGCCGAGTTAAAATCTGCATATTCCTCATTCTTCAGGAAGCCTAGATCGCGCGCGAGTAGAAGATGGTAGGAAAGTTCAGCGCCCGATCCCATCGCAATCTGGATGAATCTCGCCATTTCGCCATCGGACCGCCGACCGGAACCCTCCGCCAGGTTTGCTGCGATCGAAGCAGATGATCGCCTCACCTGGCTGGTTAGCCCAAACCGTTCGTCCTTAGGAAACCCTTGGGTAACCGTGCAGATAGCGAGCGTCAATCTGTGGGCTTCTTCCCAAACCCGGAGATCTTTGTAATTTCTCACGAGCGCACTTCCCCATCCCAAGCTTCGCCGCAGCGCTTCAGCCAAGAGCTAAAAGCTAAGAGCCCAGAGCTTAAAAGCTCTTCACAAAATTCTTCCCCGGCATCTGCCTCACTTTGCCGGTCAGCTCCAGTTCGAACAACGCAGCGAAGATTTCTGAAGACGACATTTCGTTTTCCAGTCGCTCCACCAATTCATCGATATGGGTGGCTTCATCGGCCTTGAGCAAGCTTAGGATTCGCTTTTCATGCGGCGGAAGCCCTTCGTCCGGAAATAGAGATGCGGAGGACGCACTGCCGGATTCAGGCCCCGCCTGCGGAGTCAACCCCAGCTTGACTTCTGCAGGCAGATCTTCCCACACATCTTCCCAGGTCGCCACCAGCTTTGCGCCCTGCTTTATCAATGTGTTCGGTCCCCAGGAATTTTTATTGGTTACATTGCCGGGTACGGCGAAAACATCGCGGTTTTGCTCCAGTGCGCAGCGCGCCGTAATTCGCGTTCCGGAATATTCCGCTGCTTCGACCACCAGCACACCGACCGACATCCCGCTCAATATCCGGTTGCGAATGGGAAAATTCTGCGGCGCCGCGAAAGTCCCCATGGCGAACTCCGAAATAAGGCAGCCGCCGAGCGCGAGTATCTGCTCCGCCAGACGCGAATTTTCTTTTGGATAAATTACATCCACGCCCGTGCCGAGGACGGCGACCGTCTTGCCTTTCGCCGTAATCGCCCCGCGATGGCTGGCCGTGTCAACTCCTCGCGCCATTCCGCTAATGATCACAAGTCCCTGCGCAGCAAGATCGCATGCTAGTCGCTCGGCCATTCCCGAGCCATAGGGCGTGGGATGTCGCGTGCCCACCATGGCAATGCCCGGGCGCGTGAGAATCTCTGGATCGCCCCGAACATATAGCACCAGAGGCGGATCGTAGATTTCCTTCAGGCGCGCCGGGTAGAACGTATCTTCGCCGGAAACGATAGTCACGTTCGCGCCCGCGGCCCGCGCAATCTCTTCCCGCGCCAGTTCCGCTGATTTCCCCGTGGCAATCGATTGCGCAGAAACGGCTTTAATCCCTGTGCCTTCCAGTTCCGTGAGAGATGCGTGGAAAACTGCATCGGCGCTACCGAAATACTCCACAAGCTTCCGTGCCTTCGTCGGCCCCAGGCCGGAAGTCAGTGATAAGCCGAGCCACTCTAGAACGTGGCTTGCGGGTGCCGCGAGGGCGTTTGCCAAGTCCAATACTCCAGTCCGGGATCGAAGTTGATTTCGTGGACTGCGCGGACTGTAGCCATTTGTGGAAGGTGGCGTCAAGGAAAGAAGTCACAATGTGGATCGAAAAGCGCTCTGCTAAAATCAAAACAGGAATGAGACGTCTGCGCATCTCTGCGATTTCCTACCTCAACACCGCGCCACTGATGTGGGATTTCGAACACCGCGAAGCCGGGCGCGACTTCGACATTTCGTACACCTTGCCTTCGGCCTGCGCCCGTTCTCTGCAGGCAGGAACTGCCGATATCGGAATTATTCCTGCCGCCGCCTACACGCAAATCCTTGGACTCAGCGTCCTGCCGGATGTTGCCATCGCCTCGCGCCGGCCAGTGCGGTCCATCCTGTTAGTAAGCAGAGTTCCTATCCATCAAATCCGCTCTGTGGCCCTGGACACCTCTTCCATGACCTCCGTAGCGCTGACAAGAGTCTTATTTGAAAAATGGCTGGGCGGCGGCCGAACCTTCTCCACCATGGCTCCAGAGATCGACGCAATGCTCGCCTCCCACGACGCCGGATTGCTCATCGGAGATCCAGCGCTCCAAATCGACCGCTCCCGTTATTTCACTCTCGATCTCGCCGAAGAGTGGATCCGCTACACTGGAAAACCATTCGTCTTCGCATTCTGGGCGGTTCGGGGCGATGCTCTTCAAGACACAGGCCTATCGCCGGACCTGGCGGCAGTGTTTCAACAATCCCGCGATCACGGCCTCGAACCTTCAAGTCTCAAGCGGATTTCGGCGGAATGGGCTCCGAAACTAGGCATCAGCCCAGCCGACGTTCATTCCTACATCACTGAAAACATCTATTACCATCTCGACGAAGCTTGCCTGGAAGGCTTGCAACTTTTCTACCGCTACGCGGCTGAGATCGGAGCTTTGCCCGCCGCTCCAGAGATAAAATTCCTCAGCACGGCAAAAGCCTGTATAGCGCAATCGAGAACTTAGCCTGTACACTCCTACAACCTAAATGCTCTTCAATCTTCATCCTTGGCTGGCAATGTCGGTGTGGCACCATCTGCGCCGCATGGGTGGGCCAGGATTGCTGGTGTTAGGAATCGCCGACAATTCAGTGGTCCCGCTCACCGGCAGCATGGATGTTCTCACCATATGGCTCGCCGCACGGCATTTCCATCCCTGGCCTTACTACGCCGCAATGGCCACTTTGGGCTCTCTGATCGGCGGCTACATTACTTATGCCTTGGCCCGCGAAGGCGGCAAAGAAACCATGGAACGCAAGCTCTCCAAGCGCCGCGCGGCCAAAGTTGCCAAGACCTTCGAGCGTTGGGGATTTGCCGCAGTCGCAATTCCCGCTTTGCTACCACCGCCGTTTCCCTTCGTCCCGTTCCTGGTGGCTGCCGGCGCCATGCAGTATTCGAGAGCCAAATTTCTCGGGGCCTTAACTCTCGGTCGCGCCGTTCGCTACTCCATCGGGGCCTTCCTGGGTTTTCACTATGGAATCCACATCCTGCGTTTCTTCTCCCACTATTACAAACCGGCGATGGCGATTCTCATTGGCCTGGCGGTCATTGGTGCGGTGATGAGCGTAATCCAATATTTGCGGATGCGAAAACAGTAACCGCGCCGACCTTCGTGAAACTTCGTGCCCTGAGTCGTGGACGAAGTTTCTCGCAGTGGATGAATTTGCTCGCAAACTCGATCGAACAGATTTGGCTCGAGCCCAGTCCTCCATTAGAATTGAATCAAGCTCATGTTCCTGACCAAACAGCAAGCCTTAGAGATGTTCGAATCCGATGATCTGATCGGCATCGGCATGGAAGCCGACGCGGTGCGCCGCAAGCTTCATCCCGAAGGCACCGTCACCTACATCATCGACCGCAACATTAATTACACGAATTTCTGCACCGAATACTGCACCTTCTGCGCCTTCTATCGTCCGCTGAAAGGCCCGGCCGCAAAAGAAGGTTACATTCTCGATTTCGATACCATCTACGAAAAGATTCGCGAGACCGTGGAACTCGGCGGCACCGGTGTGCTGATGCAAGGTGGGCTGCATCCCGACCTGAAGATTGATTGGCACGAAAAGATGCTGCGCGGAATCAAAGGGCGCTTCCCACAGGTTCATCTCCATTGCTATTCGGCTTCCGAGATTATCGCTATAGCCGAATACAGCAGCCTCAGCATTCGCGATACGATTCTCCGCCTGCGCGATGCCGGTCTAGATTCCATCCCCGGCGGCGGCGCTGAAATTCTCGACGACGAAGTCCGCTACAAAATCGCGCGTTTAAAATGCCTCACCGGTGATTGGATTAATGTTCACCGCACCGCACATCAGATCGGCATGCGCACCACCGCCACCATGATGTTCGGCGTCGGCGAAGATAACAAACATCGCATCAATCATCTGCAAGAACTCTACGATCTGCAGGAAGAAACCGGCGGTTTCACCGCTTTCATCCCGTGGAGCTTTCAGCCGCAAAATACCGCTCTCGGCGGTCGTCACTGGGACGAAGCGACCGCCGTCGAATACCTGAAAGTTCTGGCCATTTCGCGCTTATATCTCTCGAATTTCGTGAACGTGCAATCCAGTTGGGTCACGCAAGGCCTGAAAGTCTGCCAGATGGGCCTCCGCTTCGGCGGCAACGACGTAGGCTCGGTGATGCTGGAAGAAAATGTGGTGAGAGCCGCCGGTGTGACCAATTGCACGACCGAAGAAGAGTTGCGCCGCATCATCCGCGATGCTGGGTTTAGACCTGCTCGGCGGGACACCCTGTATCGGCAGTACTTCCTGAATTAGCGCTGGGCGCGTCCCCCATTTCTCGCTTCTTCTCCAAAAAAATGGACACACCGCTCAGGCGGCGGCAAACGTCACCACTGAAACGAATAGCGCTCCCGATCGCCGCTCCGCTCTATCGTTTTATTCTTGGGCGGACGACCGGAGACGGATAGAATGGATTGACTATTGAACCCGACCGATCCTCCCGGTCGGAATCTGTCTCTATTTCCTGAACATCCTGAGTCTGCTTCGAACTCGGAAATGAAACACGAACTCATCGCGCGGCGTCTTTCGAGAGCTCCGTTTAAATGTCTGTGCGTGATTCTGTTAGCCGCCGGCTTGGTCGTCGCGCAGGAGAGCTCTTCGTCCGTTGCCTCATCACAGGCCTCTCCGGAGTCTTCTGCGTCTGCACATGCTCTTCTAGAAGGAATTGTGACCCGTGATCCCGGCAGCGAGCCTGTCAAGAAGGCTCTCATCGAACTCATCGCCGAGAGCCAGAATGATGGCGCAAACTACACTGCGCTTACGGCAGCCGACGGCAGCTTTCGCATGGAAAACATCAAGCCCGGACGCTATCGCTTGTTTGTCGAGCGCACCGGATATCACGAGATCGACAAGCGTCACCGTCACACCGAGGGTCGCGTGCTCACGCTGAGCGCAGGTCAGGAGGTGAAAGATCTCGTCATTCTTTTGCAAGCGGCTGCGGTGGTCGAAGGCCGCGTCACGGACGAAGATGGCGATCCTTTGGCCGAAGCGCAAGTCGCCGTGCTGCGCCAGACTTTTGTTCAGGGCCACAGCCACTGGGAACAGTCAGGCGCGGAGCGTACTAACGATCTCGGCGAATACCGCATCGCCGGACTCGCTCCCGGCAAATATTTCATTGCAGTCACGCCACCGCCAGATTTCAGAAGCCTGATCGAAACTACCAGCACGCCTGGACCCGCACCTCACCCCGGAGCAGCTGCCGAGAAGCCCGCGCCGCTCGCTTACCAAACCACTTATTATCCCGGCACCCGCGATCGCTCGCAGGCCACGCCCGTCCCATTGCATGCCGGCGATGACTTCCCTGCGAACTTCTCGCTGACTCCCAGCCCCAGTTTGACCATTCGCGGTTCTGTGGTGAATCTGCCGCCGGGGTCGAGCGCCGCGATCGTGCTGCAATCCAAAGATTTCAATCTCGTGCTGAGCGGCGCGGAGATGCACAAAGACGGCAGCTTCGAGATTCGCGATGTTTCTCCCGGAGCCTACAACATTGTGGCCACGGTGGAAAATGTTGCAGTGCCGATGATGGCGCGGCAATCGCTGCAGCTGGCTGAAAGTGTGGAGGGTGTGCGGCTGTCGCCGCAAAGCGGCGGCACTATTCGCGGACGGCTTCACTTAGAAGGCGGCGGTGCCAAGTCGGACCCCGGCCAGTTCTTTCTTCTTCTGCACTCCGTTGCCGAGGATAACGACAACAATGACGATGCTTTCGGCGCCGTCACGATGGGAGTAGGCTTTTCGAATCTTGCCCACGTGAGCGGCGATGGCAGCTTTTCCTGGAAGGATGTTCCCCCGGGAACTTATTCCGTTCAGATCTCCGACGTCAGCGCAATGCCAGATTGGTTTCTAAAATCGGCCACGTCGGATGGACACGATGCGACCGATTCTGGAATCAGCGTCGGCGGGGGTGCTATTACTCTTGATCTGACGGCAAGCGCCAACGGAGGCACGATCGACGGCGTGGTCGGTAATCAAGACGATGAACCGGTCGCGGACGCCGTGATAGTCGCCGTGCCCGAGGCGCGCTTCCGCAATCGCCCGGATCGTTATCGCAAAGCCGTTTCTGATCAGAGTGGACACTTCAGTTTGCGTGGTTTGCCTTCCGGTGATTACACGTTATTCGCGTGGGTGAGCGTGGACGGCGAGCCGTTTTACAACCCCGAATTCATAAAAAGTTATGAAGACCGTGGTAAAGCGATTCGTGTGCATGAAGGAAATCGAATGAACGTGCAGCTCAAGGCAATTCCTCCAGCGGAAGATCTGCCCTGACCTTTGTCCGTTCAGCTTCAGCAACGGCGTATGCTTTGGGATTATGAAACCCCTGCTCACTTCCCTCTTTCTGCTCGGCTCATTGCTCGGCATCAGCTCCGTCTTTGCTGAAGACACCCCCGCGACTGCATTACTGGTCCTCTCGAAACACGACCAAACGCTCGCCATTGTTGACCCCTCCAGCTTGAAGGTGATTGCGCGCGTGCCGGTAGGTAATGATCCCCACGAAGTCATCGCCTCGACCGACGGCAAGGAAGCTTATGTGTCCAACTATGGATCCGGTGCGTTCCACACCCTCGCCGTCGTAGATCTGATCGCGCAAAAAGCGTTGCCTTCAATCGATCTTGGAGCTCTGCGTGGTCCGCACGGATTGGATTTTGTGAACGGAAAAGTTTGGTTTACCGCCGAAGGCGCCAAGGCCATCGGCAGCTACGATCCCGCGAAGAAAAATGTTGATTGGATTCTCGGCACCGGGCAAAACCGAACGCACATGATTTATGTCTCTCCAGATTTGCGGCTGATCGTTACCACCAATGTAAGTTCAGGAACGGTGAGCATGATCGAAGAAACCGCCAGTGGTCCTGGCCGAGGCGGTCCAGCAGGAGCTCCTCATACCGATTGGAATGAGACCGTGGTTCGCGTTGGCAATGGCTCCGAAGGATTTGATATTTCTCCCGATGGCAAAGAAATCTGGGTGGCGAACGCAGGCGATGGAACTGTCTCGATCATTGACGTAGCCAGCAAGCAAGTGACGCAAACTCTCGCGGCAGATGTAAGCTCAGCGAACCGGCTCAAGTTCACCCCGGATGGAAAGTTTGTGCTGATCTCAGCTCTGCGCGGCGCAGACGTGACTGTCATCGATGCCGCGACCAGAAAAACGACAAAACGAATTGCAGTTGGACACGGCGCTGCTGGCATCGTGATGCAGCCTGACGGCGCACGCGCCTACGTTGCCTGCACTCCTGACGATTACGTTGCCGTCATCGATTTGCATTCGATGGAGGTTGTCGGCCATATTCAAGCCGGTTCGAATCCCGATGGCCTGGCTTGGATGATTCGCCACTAGGAAGCTCATTCAGCCCCTAGTTTAAGAAACTTAATACGCCCGAATTGCGAATGAACCCGCGATAGGGTCCTTCTTTCACAGCCCGTAATCGCCCAATTCTTACATGCGCAGCCCTACGCGAAGGGACATGCAGGCCCTATGAAATTTGGGATTTGCGCACACTACCATTCTGAAAAGACAGCACTTGCCCGCTTCCACAGCTGTCCGTAAATCATGGCATCAGAATTGCATTTATCCATAGCATCTGGAGGTTTTATATGCCTGCTGCCAGCGACGCGGAATTCTTTAAGCTGCTCAAGACAGACATTGATTATTTCACCCGCGCTATTGAACGCTTCGAGGATCTGATCCCGCGCGTCTGCGCCCCAGTTCAAGATCAATGGCGTTTACAGGCACAAGCACGCAAGAATTTTGCGATGGACTTGCGAATACTTTTGGATAAAGCTGAGCGCTGCGCGGACCCATCGCTGCTAAATACGGAGGAAAAAAATACTCACAACTCCGCTTCATGGTAGCCAATCATTGGTTCTTTCCATAGCACGGTATCCATTACACCCAGTCCCCAGGTAATCTGAATCCGGTAGAATAGGGGTTTCGACCGAACCTCTTGCTGACTTCTGATTCAAACCTGTTTCTATCGAAGGTCGCCATGTATGCCGCTCCCCGCGGCATCGGTCCTTATCTTCGCCAGCATTTGTTGGACAAAACTTTTCAGGGTCTCTATCACACCGACGCGTTCGATCGCGCACTGTTGATTCCATATTTTATTGTCCTCATTCTTCTGGCCGGATACGGAATGCATCGCTACGTTCTGGTTTATCTTTATTACAAGCACAAGAAAAATCGCACAATCGACCCCGCAGCCCGCTTCGAGCAGTTGCCTCGAGTCACTGTGCAACTGCCAATCTTCAATGAACAATACGTTGTTGAACGCTTGCTCGACTCCATTTGCAAGTTGAAATATCCACGCGAGAAACTCGACATCCAGGTGCTCGACGATTCCACCGACGAAACCGTTGCCGTGGCCCGGAACCTCGTCGATCGCTACGCGGCACTCGGGAATCCCATCAGCTATCATCACCGGACCAATCGTGAGGGCTTCAAAGCGGGAGCTCTGGCCGAGGGCCTGAAAACAGCCAAGGGTGAATTCGTCGCCATCTTTGACGCCGATTTCACCCCGCCCGAAGACTTTCTCCTGCGGACCATCCATCACTTCACCGATTCAAAGATTGGAATGGTGCAGACACGCTGGACTCACCTCAACCGCAATTATTCTTTTCTGACGCAGGTAGAGGCCATCTTGCTGGACGGCCACTTCGTGCTCGAGCATTCGGGACGCGCCCGCAGCGGCGTCTTCTTTAATTTCAACGGCACCGCCGGCGTCTGGCGGCGTCAAGCAATCGATGAAGCCGGCGGCTGGCAGCACGATACGCTGACCGAAGACACCGATCTTTCCTACCGTGCCCAACTCAAGGGATGGAAGTTTATCTACCTGCAGGATGTAGAGTGTCCGGCCGAGCTGCCGGTAGAAATGACCGCATTCAAAACCCAGCAAGCGCGTTGGGCCAAGGGATTGATTCAGACCGGGAAGAAAATCCTGCCCCGCGTGTTGCGCAGCGACGCTTCCCTGCACACCAAAATTGAAGCCTGGTATCACCTGACTGCGAACCTCAGCTACCCGCTCATGATCGTACTCTCGGTGCTGATGTTGCCGGCGATGATCATCCGCTTTTATCAGGGATGGTTCCAGATGCTGTTCATCGATCTTCCATTGTTCATGGCTTCGACGTTTTCGATATCGAGTTTTTACCTGGTGTCGCAGCGCGAATTATTTCCTAAAACCTGGCCCCGTGCGCTGCTGTATCTGCCAGTGCTGATGGCACTCGGTATCGGACTAACCATCACCAATACCAAAGCCGTGATTGAGGCGCTTATCGGCAAGGAGAGCGCGTTCGCCCGTACCCCGAAGTATCATGTCGTATCGAAAAAAGACAAAGTCGGCAATACCAAATACCGCAAGCGCCTGGGTTGGGTGCCATGGCTGGAACTGCTGATCGGCACGTACTTTGCTTTCACCGTGTACTACGCGATTCAAAACGAAAACTTCGTAACCATTCCGTTCCTGCTTTTGTTCGTGGTGGGTTACTGGTACACGGGCCTGATGTCTCTACTTCAGGGGCGATTCTCCGGGGTTGCCCTGGGTACGGAGTCTCACACCAAGCCATTTCCCGTGGGCGTGTAGGAAAGCCAACCCCGCAACGCAATCTTCTTGTAACCCGGCGCTTGACTGACCCGGTCGATTCGAAGAAAATTCGCGCGTAGGTCCTGGGGTGTGCACGCTTTTGAGAATCATCGCCTGAGTTTCTTTATCGGATTTTCCTTCCCGGCGCCTTGGAGACGCCACACGATGGCAACTCTCACAGATCTTAAGCTGATCCTTTATCGCATCCACAATCACTTGCTCGCGCATCCTGCATTTATGCGAGGAACCGGTACACCAGTGGACGATCCGGCGCATGCTCGCGAGATTGAAGAACTTGATCGCCTGAGCTGGCAACTCGGCCTCGTCATGCGAGACCTGAAGAGCAAAGCAAATCTGTTGGCTGTCCGTGAGCACAACTTATGGAACACTTCTCGCCAGGACCGCTATCGAGCTGCCGCATCAGTGCACGATCAACAGAGCGACTTGGAAGACTTGCTGAAGTTTGCCAATTCTCTACAGGCATTGCTCGAAGACTTGATCGAAAGCAACGGAAAAATCGGAGAAGGCGAATTATCCCAGGGGATCGGCGAGTTTATCGAAAAAATGCGCCACGCGATGCACACGCACGGTGAATCTGGACAAGTAGCGGACGGACCTGCTTACATTCCCGCGGCCAAGAGCCAACTCGGAGGGAGCGTGGAGGCAATCACGATTTTCGTCTTTGTGGCGTTAAGGGTTCTGGTGCATATTAGGAAGGGCGGCGAACGAAATAAAAAAGCCTGATCTGCCGCGGGAGAATTCATTCGTCCCCTTGACCAAGTATGGATGCTTCCCTTCATTACGCCACTCGGTTACAATCCACTCGCCAAAAGTTATCGTCGGCACCGTAAACTGGCGGTTCGAAGGAGTGCCCCATGCCCCCCTCTCGTAAGCTGTGTTCCCTTCTTGGGCTGGCGTTGTTGATCACCTCCCTGTTGAGTTGCGGACGTCATGATTCCAACGAGTACTTCGTATTCGTAGCGGCAAATCTGCAAGTACCTTACTGGCAGGCCGCCGGCGCAGGTTTTTCCAAAGCTGCCGCGCAAATGAAGGTGCGCACCGATTACCTCGGTCCAAACAGCTACGATCCGAAAGCCGAACGCGACGCCCTCGACCAGGCAGTGCAGCAGAAAGCCACCGGAATTCTTCTGGGCGTCACCGACCCGGCATTGCTCAAAGACAGCATTGATAAAGCCATCGCAGCTGGCATCCCAGTGATTACGATGGATTCCGATGCTCCCGCGAGCAAGCGACTTTTCTTCATCGGAACCAACAACTATGAGGTTGGGATGACTGGTGGCCTGCGTCTGGCGCAGGAATTGAAGGGCAAGGGCAACGTGGTGGTATTCACCATGCCCGACCAGCACAATATGCAGGATCGCCTGCACGGCTATCGCGATGCGCTCGAACGCACTCCCGGCATCAAGATCGCGCGCGTGGTCGATATTCAGGGCGATCCCCGCATCGCCTTCGATACCACGACTCAAATTATCGGCAAAGAGAAGGATCAGGTCGATGCCTTCGTCTGTCTCGAGGCGCAATCGGGAAAGGAAGTCGCCGGAGTTCTCAACAGTTATCACGTCACGGGCAAAATTGTGATGGCGATGGACACCGATCCGGAAACGCTGGATTGGATCAAAAAGGGCGGGATCGCCGCTACCATAGCGCAGAAGCCTTATACAATGGCGTTTGTCGGCATGCAGATGCTCGACAACTTGTATCACCACAAGCCGCCGTCGCTCGAGACCGATTGGTCGAAGGACAGCTTTGCGCCCATCCCATCATTCGTAGATACTGGTTCTGCTCTCATCGACAAAAGCAACGTGGATTCTTTCCTGCAGGCAAAGCAAAGTGCCACTAGCGCGCCGAAATAGAGGAACGAATCGGTCTCGTGCTCCCTTGGTGACCAGGCCGACCTCGCTGCTGTGTTGCCTTTCCCGCGGATGAGTCCACTCTCGATTTAGGAATGGATGTCACGATGCGAAAGCCGCAGATTTCTTTTTTGCTGGCTACGTTTTTCTCGAGCCTCATTCTCCTGTGCGCGGGGGCGTCAAGCGTCGCCCTCGATCGCCAGCCTAACTCGGATTATCACTCCCGCCGCGAAGCGCTCTCCAAGAAAGTGGGCGACGTGATCGTACTATTCGCACCGATGGAGAGTGAGGGACCAAATGACCTGTACGGATTTCGCCAGGAAGATAATTTTTATTATCTTTCCGGATCAACTGAACCAGGAGCTGCACTGTTGATTGCTCCAGCTGTCGAAGCTGGCAAGGACAATACTGCCCATCCTTATACTGAAATTTTATTTCTTCCGCCGCGCAACCTGACCCAGGAAAAGTGGACCGGTCCCAAGCTCGGTCCGGAAAACGCTGACGCACCCAAGATCACAGGCTTCGATCGCGTCGAAGACATGGCCAGGCTTCCCGAAGAAGTGGCTAAGATGACTTCGGGCGTACACCCCATTATTTACACTGACATTCCTACGCGAGATCAGACTTCCGCCAGCACCGAACCTCTGGCTTTTCTAAAGAACGTCAATTCGTTCCTGAGTTTTCAGGATGTGAAGCCAATGATCGATTCTCTGCGTACTTACAAAGATGCCGGAGAAGTAGCGCTGATTCGCAAGGCAGTCGATGCTTCGGTCGCGGCACACTTCGCCGCATTCAATGCCGTAAAGCCCGACGTTAATGAGCGCGAGATCTCCGCCCTGATGCAGTACGAATGGGGAAAGCGAGGATGCGAGCGTCCGGCCTATGCGCCTATCGTGGGCTCCGGCTTTTACTCCACCGTGCTGCACTACTCCGACGATGACCACACCATGAAGTCCGGTGACGTGGTTGTAATCGATGCGGCCGGCGAATATTCCATGTACGCCTCCGACATCACGCGCACGCTTCCCATCAACGGCCACTTCACCCCGCGGCAGCGCGAAATCTACGACATTGTCCTCGGAGCGCAGTACGCCGCCGAAGCCGCTTTCAAATCCGGCGAGTCCACGATGCGTCGCGATAGTCCGAGCTCCCTCTACAAAGTGGCTTACGACTACATCAACACTCACGGCAAGGATCTGCACGGCGAACCGCTGGGAAAATATTTTATCCACGGTCTGGGGCACCCGGTCGGCCTCAACGTGCACGATGCCACTGACCCCGATGCGGCGCTGGGGCCAGGTCAGGTGTTCACCATTGAGCCGGGAATCTATATTCCTGAGGAAAACCTGGGCATCCGCATCGAGGATGATTACTACGTGGCTCCAGACGGCAAGCTCATCAAACTAAGCGCGGCCTTACCCTCGAAAGCGGAAGACGTGGAAAAGGAGATGGCAGGAAAATAAAAATCCGTCGACGGTTTTTTTAATTACACAATTCCGAAATTCCCCAATTACAAAATCCTAAGAAATATACTCGCGAATATATTCATCCTCCGTAGTCGCTAATTGATGAATGTCGCCGTCAAAGATGACCTTTCCATCGCGTAGGATCAAGAAACTCAAGGGAGCCTCGCAGTGCATTCCGGGAGGCAACGGCACCATGCGGTTGGTTTTCTTGTCGAACTGATGAGTGGCCAGGGTGAAAGCGTCCTGCAGGCGATGGGTTACCAGAAGAGCACTGGTATGGTAGACGTCGCGCTGCTTCAGGATCAGTTCAATAATCGTGTTCGAGGTCACGGGATCCAGGCCTCCCGTGGGCGAATCGTATAGCAGCAATTCGGGATGAGTAATAATCGCCCGGGCGATGGCCACGCGTCGCCGCATGCCTCCGGAAAGTTCCGAAGGAAAAAGATCGAGAGTGTGTTCCAGTTCCACGAAGCGCAACGCTTCCCGTACTCTGTGGTCTATATCTTCGTCATAGACGCCGTGCTCCTCGGTAAGGCCATAAGCGACATTTTCGCGCACAGTCAGAGAATCGAACAGCGCGCTTTCCTGGAAGACCATACCAATCTTCCCCCGCAACTTAAACAGTTCGTCCTCCGGCATCTGAGTGATGTCTTGTCCTAACACTGTGATGCGGCCGGAGTCTGCTTTAATAAGCCCGAGTGCCAGCTTCAGAATCAAACTCTTGCCCGAACCAGCGACGCCGAATATCGCCTTTGTTTCTGCCAGCGGGAGATGGAAAGAAATTCCGCGTAGCACTTCGTTACTGCCAAACGAAAGCTCCACATCTTCAAACACGATTGCGAGAGCGGAATTATTCTTCGTAGCGGCCGCATCGGAAATGAGTGGCAAGGTCGGGGCGGACATGAGATTACTGATATGAAAGCGTAGCCATCAGGAAACGAGTGACGATCAAGTCCATTGCGAGGATCAGAACCGACGCCGCCACCATCGCCTGCGTAGTGGCCTTGCCCACGCCCTGTGTCCCGCCCCGCGCATTCATTCCGTAGAAGCAGCCTATGGTGGCGATGATGAAGCCGAAAATTACCGGCTTGATCAGGCCCATGAATACATCCTGAAACACCAGAGTCTGCCAGGCGTTGTACCAGTACTGCCAGGCGTCGAGTTTCAACAGGAGTTTCGCAATCGCCAGACCTCCGACCAATCCCACTAGATCCGAAATAATAGTCAGGAAGAACAGCATGAACACCGTGGAAACCACGCGCGGCGTAACCAGTTTCTTCATGGGATCGGTGCCTAAAGCACGCATGGCGTCGATCTGCTCGGTAACCACCATCGATCCTAATTCGCTGGCCATGCCGGAGGAATTTCGTCCCGCCACCATCAGGCTGGTAAGCACCGGCCCTAGTTCACGCACCATGGAAGTTGAGACCAGTTGCCCTACGAGTGTGATCGAACCGAAACGCTCCAAGGTATTCGAGGCTTGCAGCGCCAGTACCGCTCCGGTGAAAAACCCAGTAAGCACGACGATGGGCAGAGATCCCACCCCAATGGTATCCGCCTGCTGCACCATATCCACCAGGTAGAGTGGTTTGCGGAAGATGTTTGCCACCGCTTGCAGGCAAAACAGGACGTAATCCTGAACTGTCTGGACTTTTTCTTTGGCGAGATCAGTGGGCGAGATCAGTTCCATGCGCTTCTGCGAGCGCGGCAAACCGAGCCACGCTTTTCCGAACTATAGCAGAGAACGCGATCAGGATTCAGAGCACCGGTCATGACAAAGGGAACTACGGGATTAAGTCATCCACGCGTCTTCTTTTTGATCTCGATATTCAGCCGGCGGATTTTCTGATTCAGCGTAGACAGTGGGACTTTGAACCGCTCTGCTGCTTCCGTCTGGTTCCAGTTGCACTTCTCCAGCATGTCGCTGATGATGCGCCGCTCTACATCTTCGACAATTTCAAACAGTGAAGCGTCGGTGGGCGGATCGTGCAGCGTCAACGAAGATCCTCTGCCCAGAAGATTGTCAGGCAGCAGATCGATGGTGATATCGCTGCCCGAAGAGAGCACGACCGCACGCTCGATTACATTTTCAAGTTCGCGCACGTTACCCGGCCATGAATAGGACATTAGCGGGCGCAGAGCCTCTGGCGTGATGCGGCGTACTGGGCGGTCATTTTCTTCGGCATACTTCTTCAGGAAAAACTGAACCAGCAATGGAATGTCTTCTCTGCGCTGGCGCAGCGGAGGCAACTCAATGGTGATCACATTCAGGCGGTAAAACAAATCCTCACGGAATCGGCCTTCGCGAACCAACGTGCGCAAATCGATGTTGGTGGCGGCGATAATCCGCACGTCCACCTGAATCTCCTGGATTCCGCCCAGATGCATAAACCTGCGATCCTGCAGAACGCGCAGAATCTTGGCTTGAGTTTCCAGACTCATGGTGGCGATTTCATCCAGGAACAAGGTGCCGCGGTCCGCAATTTCAAACAGGCCTTTCTTGGAGGCGATGGCGCTGGTGAAGGCTCCTTTTACGTGGCCGAAGAGGGTGGACTCGAGCAAGTCCGTAGGCATGGAGCCGGTGTTAACCGGAACAAACGGCCGGTCGTGACGTGGAGAATTTAAATGCAAGGCTTTGGCGATGATTTCTTTCCCGGTCCCGCTCTCGCCCTGCAATAGCACCGTGGAACGGCTGTTCGCGACCTGAGCAACCAGATCGAAAATCTTGAGCATCGGCTCACTCTTGCCGACAATATTTTCGAAGTTGTAGCGCTGCTTAAGAGCGCGCTTCAGTTGTACGTTTTCTTCGGCGGCGCGGCGCCATCCCACAGCTGCGCGCACGTCGGCCAAGAGTTTTTCGTTGTCCCAGGGCTTCTGGACAAAGTTTGCCGCTCCGCCCTGCATCGCGCGCACTGCGTTCTCCACCGTACCGAAGGCGGTGATCATGATGACGGGCAGCCCGGTCTCGTGTGCGCGAATCTCGGCTAGCACTTCCATCCCATTGCGGCCGGGCAGCGTGAGATCGAGCAAGATCAAATCGAAAGGATGCTCGCCGATACGCTGCAATCCCGCTTCCCCGCTGGCTGCCGTCTCCACTGCAAAGCCCTCGAGTTCGAGCAGGGTCTGCAGAGATTCACGAATCTCCGCTTCATCGTCGATGATCAGAACCGCACCGGCCAGACCGGAGTTTCCATTCGCTGCGGCGCGCGAAATAATTGCCGCTTCAGACATATTCGCCCTCAGAACTACCCGGATGATTCGCGATCGCTTTTAATTCAAAAATGCTTTGTTCAAATACGCTTTGCTTAGACATGGACAGCCTTCCTGCTCAAGGGGAAATCTAATGTGAAGGTAGTTCCTGCGCCGGGATGGCTTTCCACGCGAATTTTTCCCGCGTGTTCCTGGATGATGCCGTAAGTTACGGAAAGTCCCAGACCCGTCCCGCGCGCCTGACCTTCGCGCGGCGAGGTCTTGGTAGTAAAGAACGGATCGTAGATGCGCTGGATGTGCTCCGGCGCGATTCCAGATCCGGTATCGGAAACACACACGCTGACGCTCTCTCCATTCATCGTAGCAACACGCAACTTACCGCCGCCGGGCATAGCGTCTTTGGCGTTGAGGAACAGATTCAGAAACACCTGTTGCAGTCTTCCCGGATTTCCCTGAATCGCCGGCAACTTGGGCGAAAGAGCATTCTCCACTTCCACCTTCGCCACCTTGAACTGGTGTTCCAGGAGTGCCAGTGTGTCGGCGATGACTTTGTTCACGTCCACATCGCCAATCTCGCTGCCGCTGGTCCGGGAAAAATTCAGCAAGTTATTTACGATCTCGGAGGCTCGGAAAGTTTGCCGCGTGATCTTTTCCAGCAATCCAGACTTTTGCGGATCGCCCTGCAATTGTTTGGAGAGCATCTGCGTGTAGGAGGAGATCACGGCCAGCGGCGTGTTGACTTCGTGAGCCACGCCGGCGGCGAGTAATCCAATGGACGAAAGTTTATCCGCCTGCGAAAGTTGTGCTTCGAGGTCGACGCGCTCGGTGATGTCATCCATAATGATCAGTCGCCCGATCACCTGGAACGTACGCGTCACCAGTGGCGCGATCGCGACGTTTACGGTTCGCACTTCGCCGGCGGGCGTCTTCAGGCGGAATTTATAGAGATTGTGAATGCCGGGATTCTGCCGCATGCGATCGAACTCTTCCACGAATTCCGCGGGAAAAATGGACTTGAGCGGCTGAGTCAATGTCTGCCAGCGCGGCACCGCATACATCACTTCCATCTGCGCATTCCAGCTCTCGATGCGGTCTTCCATATCGAGCGCCATCACTCCTACGTTGATCGATTCCACGATGTTCTCGTTGAAATCTTTCAGGCGCTCATACTCCGCCGCTTTCTGCTGCAGCGATGCATAGAGCTGGCCGTTCTGAATGGCAATGCCCAGGTAGCCACCCAGAGTTTCGAGCAACTCCATATCTTCGCTGGAGAGGAAATCTCCTTGAGCGGTTTTGCCCAAGCCGAGAACAGCAATCGTCTTCTGCTGTGCGTGACAAGGAATGTAGTAATTCAGATCTAAACGCGCGATCGTCTGCTGCGAACCCGGACTCTCACGCGGAACCTGATGCGTGTTTTCGAAGAAGAGATGACCCGCCGCCTCCGGTCGCGGAGCCATCAAGAACGACAAATCCAGATTGCCGGAGGAAGACAGGCCGAAGGATTTGGCAAGCACAAACTGCTCTGACTGTTCGCGGGCCAGGAAAATGGCCATGCGGTCCACGGCCAGCGTGCGCGATAACCGGTCCACGAGCGATGTAAGCATCGCGTCGAGGTTGGTTTCCGAACTAAGTTCGCGCCCGAACTCAAGCAGCGTGCGGCGATAATCGTAACGCGTGCGATAGAAAAACTGGTCGATGCGGTCTTGGATCCACTTGCGTACTGGATCGAATAACAGAGCCGTGACCACGACCGCGAGGATCAGCCCAATCGGACCGCTGCTCGGCTGCCGCATATGGACGAGTTCGGCCACACCCGCCACCAGTCCGAAGTACATTCCGACCACAATCGCCGCCGCCAGCGTATACACCACTCCGCGCTTGAAGATAAGGTCTACATCCATCAACCGGTAACGGAAGATGGCATAACCAAACGTGAGCGGCAACAGCGCCAGCGACAAGGCAGAGATCTTCATCGTCGCGCCGGGCAGCGTGCCCATCAGGTAGGGGACAACATAGAACAGGGTGTAAGGAATGATGGCGAGAATCGTGCCGCGGGTCACCCACTTCAATTGCTGCCGCAAAATCGTTGTGCTGGCGCGCTGGTAGCTGTACCACAGCACTGTAGCGGCGGCCAAAAAGAACAGCGACCCGTAAGACATTTCCATGCGGTCGAGGTTCCAGCGGAGGCGCTCGCTGGCCTGCAGCCACTGCATCGCGCTCACGTGAATGGCCAGCAGGACCGTACCTGGTACGTACACCAGAGCAAGCAGCCACGGATGCTTACGCACAAACTCGCGTTTCTCAGGGAAAGTTAGAACGAAATGAAGAAACAATGCGGGCTGCAACACGCCTGCCACAATATTGCCCCAATAGATTGTCCAGTCAAAATCGTTTAGCTTGCCGGTATATTTGAACGAGTAGGCGATGAACGAGACCAGGCAGAAGATGTAAAAATGCGTCGATCCCGGCGCCGTCCACCGGCGCAGCAAAACGTAGAGGCCAATGCCAAGATAGATCAGAGCAATCAGCCGCAGCCAGTTATTCAGTGAACGCTCTGCCGGAACCAGAATCACGCTGGAATCAAGCGGAACTGTTTGCCGCACCAAAGAATAGGCTGCTTTGGACCAGACACCGTTACGGTAAAGCTGGCGTTCCAGCCCGGAAATGTTCCGGACTTCCTCCCCGTTGATGGAGACCAACAGGTCGCCCGGCTTTATTCCGCTCTTCGCGCCCGGGCCGTTAGGATCGACTCGGTCGGCGGTGAGCCGGCCATTATGTTCGATCCACCACACTCCGTCGTCGGGCACTGCGGATTTCAGCTCGGCGTCAAAATTGAACCCGGCGAACAGGACCGCAGCAACTGTCAGGAGAAACAGCAGAACGGCAACGAATCGGACTTGGCTTTCCCGGTTCATGGGCTTCGGCGGCGATCCCGAACCCGTAATGGGCTGGATGAGCGTGGAAGTCACGTCCCGCCGATCGTCAATGAGCAACTTCGCTGCCATGCCGCTTCCCACTTCCGGAATGCTAACTACATGCTATTGAAGCACTTTCGAAATTATAGATGGATTTTCGAACATAGGTTACGCCTTTTTGGATGTTTCTGTGGAATTGTGTATCTGATGCGGGGAAAGGGATTTACGGGTAATCATTGACGCTGTCGAACGAAAATTGGCGGACGCGGCCGACTGGTGCGAGCGCAGTTTATCCCCGCCCCTGAATGGGACCAGTTGCGGGGACAAGGCTGCGCCGGATCAACTCTGGCAGTAACTTACGACGGCCAAGGCGGAGTCTGCGTTTGTCCAGGGGTCAGGCTTATCCGGATCGCATTCATCAATTCGTCATTGTCCGCGGGCTTCTGGAAAAAGGCCGATGCCCCTGCCCTCAGAGCGCGCTCCTCGTTCGCCTGAGGGTCGCGGGCACTCAGTACGATCACCGGGACACCAGAGAGGGTATCGCTGTTCTGCAGGCGGTCCAGAACCACGAAACCATCCCCGACGGGAAGTCCTAAGTCCAGAATAATCAGCGCCGGACGCTCTTTCTGGGCCGACGCAATGGCTCCGTAACCATCGCTCGCGGTGGTGACATCGTAGTTGTTCGCTCGCAGCCGTAGCCGCATGGCACGGACCAGGTCGGGGTCGTCATCGACTACGAGTATTTTTGGTTTCGGCATTTTATTTCTCCTTTAAGTTGGCTCGTTAGTTGGAATTCTGTATCGGCTTTTGCGAAACGACATGCTTTCTTTGCATTCCAGTCGTGACCATGGCGGTTACATAGTCGGCAACGGTTAGAATCTGCTGATCCAGCGACTGGCCGGGGACGGGCGGGGGAAGCTCAATGGGAGCAGCCACGATGCTGAGGCTGCATTTGGTTTTGAAGTCCGGCATGCGCTCCAGTTGTTCCCGAATGCGCGCGGTCATGATGCCCACTTGCGGCATGTCGGTGGAAGCCACAACGAAGAACGTCTCGGCCGCGCTCGACGTTCCCATCGGAGGCAACACCAGATCCTTGTCGAGATAGACGCAGCGCTGCAGAATCTCCAGACATTGTTGCCAGGTTTGCTTCCAGTTGCCGCGCAGCGCGGCGGAAAACGGAGTGAGATCGACTCGCACCAGTACAAAGGCGGTACGCAGACGATCATTATGGGTGACCACAGGAGCCAGCAGTTTGGCCAGCGAATAAGCCGGCAGAGTAAAGGTGAAGGTGCTGCCCTGTCCCGGCTCGCTCGAAACCCAAATGCGCCCCTGATGAAGCCGGACGATCTCCCGGCAGATGAACAGCCCCAACCCAAGTCCAGAGCGGTTATTGTCGACTGAATCACTATCTTGATACAGGCGCTCAAAGATCAAGGCCTTTGATTCAGGACTGATTCCGCGTCCAGTATCGCTGACCGAAATGTAGACGGAGCCGGCATCGGCTTCTACTCGGCACGCCTGGACCATAACGGCCCCATCAGGCGGTGTGAACTTAATGGCATTGTCCACCAGGTTGATAAGCACTTCGAGCACGCGATCAGGATCGGCATGTATCAGTGGGAGCGTCTGGTCAATGGCGATTTCGAGTCCGATCCTCTTTTCGTCCGCGGTAGGCCGCATCATGGCCACGGTCTGCTGAATCAACTCGCCCAGCGCAACGCAGCGGGGCTCGACTCGCATTTTGCCGCTTTCAGCACGTGTCGCCTCAAGCAAGTCGCGGACCATGGCGTGCAACTGATTTACACTTTTCAAAACCGTCTTTAAGTGGTCAGACTGTTCGGGCGCCACCGGCCCGGCGAGTCCATCCAGCAGCAACGTGACGTATTGATGGATGCAGGTGAGCGGAGTCCGCAATTCGTGCGAGACATGGGAGAGGAACTGGTTCTTGAAATCGATTTGCTGCTTTTGACTGATTTCAAGGGCACGCAAAAGCCCTTGCCTTTCCACCGCATAACGAATAGCGCGTTCCAGGTGTTTGCTGGTGATGTTTCCCTTGAGCAAGTAATCCTGCACTCCCTGATGGACAGCCTTGATGGCCAGCGCCTCATCGTCCTGCCCAGAAAGCACCACGACGGGCACGTTGGGCGCGTGCTCCATAACCCGGCGAAAAGTTTCCGCGCCGTGGCTGTCAGGCAAGTTCAAGTCCAACAGAATCACGGCCGGGGTTTCGGCGGTCAGTGAGGCCAGGCCGTCGGCCAGCCGGGTTACACAATTCACGTTAACTGGAGATTTCCCTTCAACCAGGCGCAGGCGAACCAGGTCCGCGTCGCCCGGGTTGTCTTCAATGAGCAATATTTGCGTAGTCTGCTGATCCATGAACTCTCATTCTCCCTGGCGTGGCAGGTTGACAAAGCCGCACCAAAATTCTTCAATCGATTTCACCGCCGAAAAAAAGTCCTGCAGATTTCCCGGCTTGCTGACGTAACAGTTCGCTCCCAGGTCGTAACACCGCCCAATATCCTTCGCTAGCTGAGACGTGCTGAAAATCACCACTGGGATGCGTCGCAGCTCTGGCCGAGCTTTGATCGCGGCCAGCACCGCTAGACCGTCTTTCTTCGGCAAACTCAAGTCCAGAATTACGAGATCAGGCCGCGCAACGTTGGCATACTGACCCCGGCGATCCAGGAACGCCATCGCCTCCACCCCATCTTGTACGCTGGTAATCTCGCTATGCCGGACACTCTTCACCAACGCCTCCCGGGCCAAACCTACATCCGCCGGATTGTCATCCACCAACAGCAGCCGCAGTCCCGATTTCATTCACTGTTCCCTTTCCCTCGCCGGAGCCTTGGACCGGCAAAGTGAATTTAAAAGAGGAGCCCGACCCGCTTTGCGACTCGACCCAGATTCGTCCGCCACACCGCTCGATGATTTTCTTGCAGATCGCCAGGCCGATGCCGTTACCCGGATATTCGGTTCGCGCGTTTAAGCGATGGAACACTTCAAAGATCTTCCCTGCGCTTTCCGGCGCGACTCCAATTCCGTTATCGCTCACTTCGAAACACCATTGCTCATCCTTGTTTTCCGCCTGCACGGAAATTTTTGGTGGTTCCTTGCCGCGGAACTTGATGGCATTCGCGATCAGGTTTTGGAAGACTTGTCCCAACTGGGTGCGATCGCCCTGAATCTGTGGAAGCCGGGAATAACTGATCACAGCGCTGCTCTCTCGCACCGCCGCGGACAGAGTCTGCAAAACTTCCTCCATCACAACATTGCAGTCGATGTTCGCATCGCTTGATTCGGCGCGGCCCACGCGCGAGAAGGCCAGCAGGTCCTGAATTAGAACCTGCATTCGCATCGCACCTTCGCTGGCATAGGCGATGAATTTGTCGGCATCGACGTCAAGTTTGCCGCGATAACGTTCGGCCAGCAGTTGGGTGTAGGCGGTCACCATGCGCAGCGGTTCCTGCAGGTCATGCGACGCAACGTAGGCGAACTGTTCAAGATCGGCGTTTGAGCGGGCCAGTTCCTCGACTTTCCTGGCCAAATCCTCTTCCGCCTGCCGCCGCGATTGCCGCAGTTGCTTTTCTTCCAAAGCGCGGCGCACCGCCTCGGGCAGCCGCGCTAAACCATCTTTCAACACATAATCGGTTGCTCCCCGCTTGATGCAATCGACTGCGGTCATGTCGCCCACCGCGCCGGAAACCAGAATCATCGGGATATCGAGGCCCTCCCGGCGAAGCACATCCAAGGCCGCCATCCCCGTCCAACTCGGCAGATTGAAATCAGCCAACACGATGTCAGGGCAATGGGAATGGAGCGCCTGCGTAAAGCCAGCTTCGTCTTGCACGATCCGGGCGCTCACTTCGAAGTTCTGTTTGCGCAGCGCGCGCAAGACGAGTTCGGCATCCAGCTGGTTGTCCTCCAGCAACAGGGCGCGCAGCATGGGCTTCGGCGCAGGCGAGGGTGAGTTTGCGAGTTTGATCCCAGCACTGCTCATTTCGCCTGACCGCCCGCTGTTTGCATCGCCGCTCCGACAACGACCGGCTGGTTGACGACGAGCCAGTACAGCCCCAATAACTTCACCATCTTCCGAAACTCGGGAAAATCGACCGGCTTCTGCAGGTAGCTATTGGCGCCTAGCTTGTAACCGATCACTCGGTCCCGTTCTTCCCTTGACGAAGTCATCAGGATGACCGGAATCGCCTTGGTACGCTCGTCTTGCTTTATTTGTTTAAGCACCTGCATGCCATCGATTTTGGGCAGCTTCAAATCCAGTAGAACGATCTTGGGGGGATGGTCGAAAGAGCGTGCAGCGTAAGTTCCGGTACAAAAAAGAAAATTGAGCGCTTCCTCTCCATCCCGGACGACGAAGACGTGGTTCGCCAGATTTTCAGAGCGCAAGGCGTGCAGGGTAAGATCCACATCATCCTGACTATCGTCCACGAGTAGAATGTCGACTTCGTTAGGGTTCATGATTGAGCTCCTACAATTGCATTCTTGTTTTCCACTTCGCCTGCCGCCGAGGTTGCGTTGGCAGCGGCCAGAGTGAAGAAAAAGGCAGCGCCCTTATCCAGTTCCGCCTCCGCCCATATCCGCTCGCCGTGCTTATGCAGAATTCGGTGCGCGGTCGCCAGGCCAATCCCTGTTCCTTCGAAATCTTCCGCGCGGTGTAACCGCTGGAACACGCCGAACAACTTATCCATGTATTTCATGTTGAAGCCGACCCCGTTATCGCGAACCTCAATGACGAGCTGCCCATTTTTCTCCCGGTGACTGATCTCGATAATGGCTCGCTCCCGCGGCCGGGTAAATTTCAACGCGTTGGCAATGAGATTCTGAAAAACTTGCTTGATCAGGACAGAGTCGCAGTTCACGAGGGGCAGGCTGGAAATCTTCCAGGTCACAGCTCTCCCCTGCGTCTCCGGCTGCAACAGGGACACAACTTCCTCGATGAGTGTGTTCAGGCTGGTGACTTGAAGGCTAACGGTGTGGCGTCCCACCCGTGCCAGGTTCAGAAGTTCGTCCACCAGCAGGCCCATCCGGTGAGTGCCTTCCTCAATCCGCTGCAGATGATGCCGCGCCTCCGGGTCCATCGTCGGTCCAAAATCCTCGATCAGGATTCGAGAGAACCCGCCGATATGCCGCAGCGGTGCCCGCAGATCGTGAGAAACGGAATAGGTAAAAGCTTCCAGTTCCTCATTAGCGGCCTGCAATTCCGAGGTGCGCTGCGAAACTCTTTCTTCCAGTTCTTCATTGAGTTTGCGAATTTCCCGCTCGTCGATTTTCCTTTGTGTAATGTCGCGGAGGGCGATGACTCCGCCATGCCCCACGCCGTCTTTGCCTTTCAGCGGACTGGCACTGGTCTCGATCCAGACCCCGCTCTCGAGTTCCTGATTGTGCAAATACATCTCGGCCACGCATACTTCTCCGCGAATTGCGCGCAGCAAAGGATTTTGCTCAGGCGGGAATGGCGTCACCGTGTCAGGCAGATAAACTCCGTAGTATTTGTTCCATTCTCCGGGAGGAACGTTCTCCGCACCCAGGCCAACGATCCTGGTAGCGGCTGGGTTCCAAAGGATAAACTTCCCTGTCTCATCGGCGGCAACCAGTCCCTCGCCAATACTGTCCAGCACCGATTGCAGCATGAGCGTCTGGGTCTCCAACGCTTGCTGCGAACGCAACAGTTCCTGGGTTTGCCGCGAGAGTTCCTCCGCCTGCTCGGCCAGTACCCCGTTAGCCCGCTTGCGCTCGGTAATGTCGCGGAAGGCCACTACTCCGCCACATACCACGCCTTTACTGTCGGTTCGCGGGCCACCGCTAACCTCGATCCATGCACCTTCCGGAAGCGCGCTATTCCGCACAAACATCTCGCTTGCGCTCACCTCCCCGTTAAGCGCGCGAACCACCGGGAGCTTGTCGGTGGGGAAAGGCGTCACCCTATCGGGCAGATAGAGGCCGAAGCGCTCGGGCCATTCATGGGTAACTAGATTCGCCGCACTCTTGCCCAACATCTTTTCGGCAGCCGCGTTCCAGAGCAGAAATTTCCCCTGCCCGTCAACCGCCACCAAACCCTCGCCCATGCTTCCCAGCACCGACTGCAGTATCAGCGTCTGCGCTTCCACGGCCTCCTGCGAAGCGATCAGTTTCTCCGCCTGCAAGGAAAGCTCGTCCGCCTGCGCTGCCAGCCGGTCATGGGCCTCCTTGCGCTCCGTAATGTCCTCCGTGAAGGCCAGGATGCCCGCGATCGCGCCTGCGCCATCCCGCCATGGGCGCACTTCCCAGCGGAGCCACTTCACGCTGCCATCGGCTCGGTCGAAGCGGTCATTTTCGTGCCGCAACACTTCACCCCCCAGGGCGCGACGATGTACTTCCTTCCAGCGCTCGGGCATATCCGGGAACATTTCGTAGTGCGAGACGCCGCGCATGTCGCGCTCGTCCATTCCATAGTCGCTCCGCCAGCGGTGGCTCAAGTGCAGGTAGCGCATCTCCTGGTCAAACATCGCCAGGGCTGCAGGGGCATGTTCAATGAACAGCCGGAACCGTTCTTCGCTCTCTCGCAGCACCTCCTCAGAGCGCTTGCGCTCCGTGATGTCGCGGGCAATTTTTGAAGCGCCAACAATCGCACCGCTGGCATCCCGAACCGGCGAAATCGTCGCCGAAACGTCAATCTTCGTGCCATCTTTTCGGATGCGAACGGTTTCGAAATGTTCGACGCTCTCTCCTCGCCCAATTCGTGCCAGAATGTCGGACTCCTCGTTCACACGATCCGACGGAAAGAGCATCAGCATCGGTTTGCCCACTGCCTCCGCCGTTGTGTATCCGAAGATCTTCTCGGCGCCGCGATTCCAGGCGTTGATCGTCCCCTTCAAATCCTTGCTGATAATCGCATCGTCGGAGGAGTCGACAACCGCTGCAAGGTGTTCGCGCTCCGCTTCGGCCCGCAGACGCTCGGTGATGTCTCGCAGAATCACGGTAAAAAGGCTGTTGCCTGCGGCGCTGAAATAGGAGATGGATGCCTCTATCCGGAATTCCTCCCCATCGGCGCGTACCCCCCAGAGCACGCCTAACTTCCCCATGGCTCGAGCCGTGGCTCCGTTTTCGCCGAATTTCTTGATATGTCCGTCATGCGCCGCATGGAAGCGCCGCGGAATAAAACGCGTGACCAGCTGCCCCAGGGCTCCGGCGGCAGGGCAGCGAAACATTTTTTCGGCGGCGGCGTTGAAAACCAGAATGCGCTGCTGGTCGTCGGTGGTAATAATTGCGTCCATGGCCGACTGGACGATGTTCGATAGCCGGCCTTCGCTCTCGCCCAGTGCCGCCGTGCGCTCGGCCACTCGCTGCTCCAGTTGCGAGTTGAGCGCATTGACCTGAGCTCGCGCCTTCGCGCTGATGCCGATCTCGCGGCTAACGGTGAATCCGGCTACGGACAAGAAGACCACACCCAAAACGGAACCCAACGCGATCACGGAAACGGCGAAATGCTGCGCGGTGCGTGCGCGCCGAGATCGCACTTCCAGCAGACGCCCTTCCTCGGCCTCCATCTGTTCGACAGCGGCGCGGGTTGCATCCATGATGTTTTTGCCCTGCTCCAACTGGAACTCTGTGGGGACTGTCCCTGTTCTCCGTCGCAAGCTCACCAGCTCGTTTGCAGCCTCGATCTCGCCGCTCGCCTGCTCCGCAAGAATCTCCAGTTGTCGTTCTTGAAAAGGATTGTCCGCCCCCAGAAAGCGCAACGCCTGAAGATCGCGCCCGGCAGCGTTCTCCCCTGTCTGTAAAGGTTCAAGGAATTGCTGGTCTCCGGTGAGGGCGAAACCTCGCCCTCCAGTTTCCACGTCGAGCAGATGTCTGAGAGTAAGTTCCAGCGTGGTTGACACTTCGTGCGTGTGGGCGACCCATTCAGCATCCTCCGCGGCGTGTTGCGCGTTATGCCACGAAAGCAGGCCGAGCAGACCCGTCAGTAGCAGGGCCACAGCGAAAGCCCCACTTACCTTGCGCCGCAGCCACCTTTCAGATTCTGGTTGCTCAGCTCGATCCATCAACCGGTCCAATTCCTCTTTGCCGATGCTTAATGCCGTCTCCGCTCTTTCTCGCTCCGCATCGCCGCGCTCGATGATGAAGGCCATCCAGGCGATGAAGCCAACCAGCGCAAGGCTGGAAAACACCCCCAGCGCGCTTGCCTCAACCCAGCTGAAGTGCGACCCCGTGAGCAGGGGCTTCAAGATGAGCCAGCCGATAAGGCTCAGGACCAGCAGAGCTGAAGGAACTGCGACCCGCAATAATCGAGCTCCCGTGCTGCGTCTGGTAAGCAGTCCGCCAATGGCCCAGTCTGCCCGGGAACACAGCAGTCCAGAGATCAGGACCAAGAACGTAACCGCCGTTGGCCACGCCATGCTGGTGGGAGAAGCACCCGGCTCCAGAAGCAAGGCAGCCAGTCCAAACGCGGCGGGGATGGCTGCTCCGAGACATAAGAACTGGGCAGGCCAATCATCGCGCCGTGTCCTCCGGTCCAGCAGCAGAATGGCGCAGCCAAGAAGGAAAAAATCCAGGGCCGTGAGAGAGGACATCAATCCGGGGCTCACTCCCGCCGCGTGGTCGGTCGCAGGGACGCGAACTAATATCTGGTCGATGCCCAAGTTCACGGTGAAAAGGTGCTCCGCCAGGCTGAGCAGGCCGAGGACTCCGGCAATTACTGCAAGGGCTTTCGCGGCTGCGTTCTGGATCCGCGAGAAAGGCTGACTGGTCCTTCGCCTTAGCAGCCACAGGGAACCGCCGAGCAGAACGAAACCGGCGGCGGTGTTGGCTACCATCTTCACCGGCGCGAATCCCCACGTGGTTAGGCGCAAAAAGTGGAAAACCCAGCCAGAAAGAGCCGACAATCCAATCGCGATCGAAAACAAGCTGGCCACAGAGGCGAAGACGCTCAGCCTCTTAACCAAGACGGGATCGGCAGACGCTCTCATGCAATGAAGAAATGAAGAAAGGAGACCGGGAGCGAGACTCTGCCATACCGCGTGCGAACGCAGCCTCGTCCTCTTAGGCTATCGGCGGATGTAGGGCTGGCTTTAGACCGGAAAGTGCCGGCACCCTATCGAAAGGAACTCGCCAGCGCGAGGCGGAACAGCGTACCTTTGGGCGCGCTCAGCGCGCGGGATTAGAGCCTTCTAAGATTAGCGTCTCCCAATTGGCCTGGTAATCGCGGTCGCGGTAACAGCCTCGCTATCCGGCCTTCTTTTGGTCTTCGGAGAGTTGCACGGAAGTGTCGTCGTCCCAATCAAAAGAAAGCGCCCGGGCCGTGGTTTCGATGGGCTCGAGTTCAGGAATATCGTCTGCCACGGACGCGCCCAGTTCGGCAAACTTGCGTGCGGAAACCAGTACGCGGCTTTCCAGCGAGCCTACGGCTTTGTTATAGGACTCGACGGCGCGGTCGAGCCCAGTGCCGACGGAAGTAATGTGTCCTGCCAGCAGGCGCAGCCGGTCGTGCAACTCTTTGCCCAGCGCGCTGATCTGCTGTGCGTTGCGCGCCAGCTTTTCCTGATTCCAGCCGTAGTTAATCGCCTTCAACAGTGCGATCAGCGTAGTGGGGGATGCCGGAATCACGCGGTTCAAAACCCCATGCTCGATCAGGCCTGAATCCTGCTCCAGAGCCGCGCTGAAAAATGTTTCGCCGGGAAGAAACATCACCACAAATTCGGGCGTGGCTTCAAACTGCTCCCAATACTTCTTCCCGCTGAGAGTATTCATGTGATCGCGAACCTGCCGCGCATGATTCGCGAGGCAAGTACGCCGCGCCTCTTCGTCGGTGGTTTCGAAGGCGTCAAGAAATGCCTGCAGCGGCGTCTTCGCATCCACCACCACGTGCTTGCCGCCCGGCAACTTCACCACCAGATCGGGACGCAGACGTCCACTCTCCGTAGTCACGGATTCCTGCTCAGCAAAATCGCAGTAAGAGAGCATCCCGGCGATCTCGACCACGCGACGCAGCTGAATTTCTCCCCAGCGTCCACGCACATTCGGAGTGCGCAGCGCCCGCACCAAGTTTCCGGTCTCCGATTGCAATTCTCTCTGCGTGGTGATCAGAGACTGAACCTGAGCGCGGAGCTCCCCGTAGGCATCGCCGCGCGCCACTTCCATCTGCTGAATCTTTTCGTCTACTTTATTCAACGAATCCCGCACCGGCGCCACCATGTCAGCCACGGCCTTCTGCCGGGCATCGAGATCGCCCTTGGCCTGGCTCTGGAATCGCTTGAGCGTCTCTTCGGCAACCACAAGAAAGGATGAGTTGTTGCTTTTCAACGCGTCCGCAGCCATGGCTTTAAATGCATTCCGCAACTCTTCGCTGGCGCGCGTGACTAATTCAATCTTTTCGTTGCTGGTCTTTCGTTCAGCCTCCAGGGCGGATTCCGCTCGTGCCTTGCCCGCTACCAAGTCGGTGTGAGCCTGCTGAAGCCGCGCCAGATCAGCCTTTTCGGCCGCTAATTCCTTTTCCATCAGAGACAAACGAGCATGCAGTCCCGCGCTGCGCGAGCGCAGCGCCAGCCATGCAATCAAGCTTCCAAACAGTAGGCCGATGACCCCTATGAGACCAGGTTCCATAGCGAAGGTAACTACTCCAGGTGGATTGGAGCTTCTAGCGTAGCACCAGCGGCAAGTCCGGCGCTGAGTTGAAGTCCCCCGAAAACCGAATGGTTAGGCACAAGTGATGCTTAGGGCTTCTAAAGTCGTAGCGTTGCTCTTACTTCTGGGGTCCGTCTCATTGGCTCCATCTTCCCGCGTGCTGGCTGCCTCTCAGGACGATGACGCCGCTGCCAACAAACCTTCGCCGATCGTCAGCTTGAAACCAGCTTCAGCAATCGCACCCGATATACCCTTCGGTGATTACGACGCACAAGCCGAACAACTTCTTCTGTATCTGGCAAATCAAGCCAGAGCACAATTCGGAGCGCCGCGGCTGACTCTCGACGCGGGTATGAGCCGAGCCGCCCGTATACATGCGGAAAAGATGGTTGCCGAGCGTCAACTTTCCCATCGGCTCGAGGGTGAGCCTTCCCTACCCCAGCGTCTGGCTGCCGAAACTCGCACTCAACTCGATCAGGAAGGCGAAAACGTTGCCTTCGATTTCGACGCCGCGCAGGGCCATCAACATCTCATGCAGTCCCCTCCGCATCGCGCGAACCTGCTCAACCCGGCCTATAACGTGGTCGGGTTGGGCGTGGTCCGCAGCGGAGACCGGCTCTACATTGTGCAGGACTTCGGCCACGCCCTCCCCAATTATTCCCTGGCAGAAGCAAAGCAGCAGATTGCGACGACGCTTGCTCAATCGCGATATCAGGCGGGTCAGGCCGCACTGGCGCGAAGCGACCTTCCTAACGCAGACTTTGTGGCGTGCTCGATGGCACGGGCGGACAAACTCGGAACCAAGCCGGTGCATGAACTTGCGCAACGTTACACCGTGCTCACCTATACGAGCTTGCATCCGGGGACTATGCCCGAGAACGCGGGACCTGTTTTACTGAGACGCGGACTGCGCGGCTTTTCAGTAGGAGCTTGCTATGCGCGCACGCAAACATATCCGACCGGCGTGTACTGGGTGGTTTTGTCGCTCGACTAAATCTACTTTCTACTGGGAATACACCTTGATCCAATGATTCCGCACTTTGGGTCTTGCCTTCTTGCCATTCTGATCAAAGACAATCAGATTAGTTTCCTGCAGAGGCATGTGGCAACCGATGCAATCGCTGGCCACCTGGTGGCCCTGCTTGGGAAACATCGCCGAGCCAGGCTTGTGGCAGCTTAGGCATCGCTGGGAAAACTCAGACAGATCATGTTGCACAGCGTGCACGTCATGGCAGGTAAGGCAAGTCATGCTGGACTTCTGAAAGCATTGACTTCGCTCCAGCATTTCGACTTGGCTTCCATGAACATCCACGGGAGCCGATGGGTCCGGTTGCGGAAGCGTCAAGAATTTATCGAGAGCCTTACCTGGAGTGTACGAAAATGCGGGCTGGATTGCGGAACCAGCTCCCGCGTGGCACCAGGCGCAAAGATCCATTTGACGCTCGCGCGAGAACCGCGCCGGATTGAGGATGGTCGAACTCGCGCTCGCTGACAATTTTGCCGCAAAAATCTGAACGTGTTCCCGTCCCGGCCCGTGACATTTCTCACAGGTAATACCGACGACGAATCCCGTTTTTTTGTAGCGATTGGAGGGCGGAGGAATTTGTTCGAAATAAGTTCCGTGACATTCCAGGCATCGAGGAATAATAGGGCGACCGAAGTTGGCCGTGCCGTCACGATATCCCGGACTGTTCACCCATCCCAGTTCACTCCAATAAGAAACCGGCAACTGAAAGAGATCGTCGCCTTTCCAGAAGAGGTAAGTTTGACCTTTGCCTCCCGAGCCAACCACAAACGCAAACCGTTCGCTGCGCGTCGTGACAAACGGATCCGTCCCTTCCACAGCCATCTGAAAAAAATCAGACCCCTTCTGCTCCATGCGGAAAAACAACTCCGGGTTGGACGTCTTCATGATGTTGGCACCGGCCGCGAAGCTGCCAAGGATTGACTCTTTCTCCGGCAATCTCGAAGTGAGGTGATGTGACGTTCGGTGAAATGTCTCGACCTTGTCGCGATGGCAAGATTCGCAAGCGGTGTCTCCTACATAACCAGGCGCAACTTCTGGCTTAGTGACTCGAGGCGAAGAAGGTACCGTGGATAACGGCGCAGCGGACATCTGGCTCGCAGCTGCAACCGCCATCAACGCAATCACAATCCCTGCATAGAGCCGATTCATATCAGGCACCACAATGATACTCGTAGCGTTTGTTCTTCTTATCTGTTCTTTGTATTGCCGGGCGGCTCTTTTCTCATGCGCTGTGCTAACCTTGCCGTGCCCACCGTCTGCAGTTCCGCGCATGGAATCTTCAGCTCCAGTCCGTCTTCCGCAGGTCCATTCAAACGATGTTCGCATCGGCACCGCTGGTTGGTCTTATAAAGACTGGGACGGGATTTTCTATCCTCCGGGCATGCAGCGCCGCAAGCAGCATGCTCTCGAGTATCTGGCGCGCTTCTTCGACACCACCGAAATCAATACATCGTTCTACGGACCTTTGAAACCGGAACTCGCCAAACTCTGGTGTCGCAAAGTCGCGCCCGTGAACAAGAATTTTATTTTTACGGCTAAACTATACCGCGCATTCACTCACTCGCCCATGTCGCTACTGGAGCCCACTTCCGCAGCCAGCATCCGGCCCACGGATGAGGACGAATCCCGCACCCGCGAGGGGCTGGATGCCATAGCTAATGAAGGGCGGCTGGGCGCGCTGCTGATTCAGTTTCCGGTGTCGTTCAAAAACACTTCCCTCAACCGCGAATATCTTGACCGGTTGCTGCGTCAGTTCATTGAGTATCCGCGCGTGGTCGAGGTTCGCCACTCCAGTTGGAACGATGCTGCAACGTTGGCTGCGTTCGCGAAAAAAAATGTCGGCTTCTGCAACATCGACCAGCCCGTGCTCGGTCGCTCGCTCGCGCCCACCGAACACGTCACCGGCGCGATCGGCTACGTCCGCCTGCATGGCCGCAACTACGAACATTGGTTCGTCGATCAGGGGCTCGATTTCGATAATCGCAACGACCGCTACAACTATCTCTACAATGAAACCGAACTCGCAGGCTGGAAAGAAAGAATCCAACGCGTCGCCGAGCGCGCGCAAACCACTTACGTAATCACCAACAATCATTTCGAGAGTAAGGCCGGTGTGAACGCCCTGGAATTGAAGGCGTTGATCAGCGGCGAGCGCGTTCTGGCGCCGCCCACATTGATTCAGAAGTATCCGGAGCTGAAAAAGATTGCCGACCCCGAGGAGGATTCCGGAACGTTAAATCCCGTCCTCAAGTTTCGATAACGCCGCTAAGATTTTCCTGCGCGATTGTTCCGGATATGCAAACAGGAGTTGTTAAGAAGAGACTTCAACATCGCGCGACGCCTTGACCGTGGATAGCACACGCGCCAGGAGCCGAAAGTTCTCTAAGCTCCCACTTTGGCGTGGTCCGACATGCGTCGCTTGTTATACCGCAACGCTACGTTCATAAACACATTTCCGAGGCCGGTTTCAAAGCAGATCATCAGCGCCTCGACGTCTTCGCTGGTCTTGTCTCCTTCGGAAGAAGTCACCAGCAACGGAGGATGCACCCGGAAATGAAAGCCCTGATCGTTGAGGGCGCACACCGCGTTACCCACAACCTGGTTAGCCAGTTCGAAGATGGTTTCTTTAATCAGTCCGTCGGACTCCGGCAATTCCGCACCTGCATAGTGGCTGGCCACGCGCAAAGCGGTCTGCGGTTCGAGATCCAGAATGATCCGGCCCTCGATGTCGCCAGTAAGCGCCACCATGCCGGCCACACCTTTACGGCGATAGGCGTTCTCCTCCATCGAGAGATTGCCCACTTTGGTGGTGCCCGAAAGGCCTTGCGACAACACAGCGTCGGCCGCATTGATGAAAGGCTGGATCAGTTCCATCTTCATTGTGGCTAGACCCCCGCGCCGGCCGCAGTGGCCACGGCGCCGTCTTCTCCCATCACGTACTTGATCACTTCATACAGCACTTCCGGCTTCACCGGCTTCTGCACGAAATGCCGCGCTCCGCGCTGTAATGCGGCCACGATGTTTTCCTGGTAGCCCACCGATGAGACCATCACGACGCGAGCTTCGGGGTGTGCCTGAACGATCTTCTCGGCGGCCTCGATGCCCTCCATCTGCGGCATGGTGATGTCCATAAGCACGATATCGGGATGCGTGCGATCAAATTCACTGATCGCAGTCAGCCCGTCCCCGGCTTCAGCCGCCACTTGCCCGCCAAAAGTTTCGATCATGCGGGCCAGATTCTTGCGCGCGAACACGGAATCGTCCACGATCAAGTAGCGGACCGGTTGTCCGTCCTTGCTGCGTCTTACTGGTGCAAACTGTTCCATAGCAATCTCCCCTTCTAATTTCAACACGCCATGCTTCCGTAGAACAGATGACTCAAGTCACCACCCCTTGTCTCAACAACTTCCCAGGAACTTGCGCTCGTTTCAGCGACTGGCCCGCAATGCCTTGCCCGCCCCGCCATTCTCTGCATGCCCATTCCCGCGGCCACAGAGGGCCTGTAAAGTCGAGGCGAGGACCTCCAGGCCCACCACACGCGTGGCATAGCCGCGTTCGATGGCAGCCTTCGGCATCCCGAACACCACGCAAGATTCCTCGCTCTGGGCAATGGTCATGCCTCCGGCTTTTTTTACTTCACCCAGGCCCTGCGCACCGTCATCGCCCATGCCAGTCATCAATACGGCGACGCTCATTTTGCCGAATTCCTGCGCCAGGCTGTGGAACAACACATCCACGCTTGGGCGATGTCCGTTGACCAGAGGATCATCATTAAGAACCACAACGTCGCCCATAGGCAAGCGCTTCACCGTCATGTGCCGGCTTCCCGGGCAGATCAGCACCCGTCCTGTCTGCAGCACGTCGCCGGATTGTGCTTCTTTCACTCGCAAGGCGCACAGCTCATCCAGTCGCTTGGCAAACATTTCAGTGAAGCCGGATGGCATGTGTTGCACCACTAGAATGGTGCCGGGAAAGTCCGGTGGCATTTGTGCGAGCAAATATTCGAGCGCCTGCGGCCCTCCGGTGGAGATTCCGATCGCTACCGTTTTTGTCGGTGGCGGCCCAGACTTTGAACTCGCAGTCTTTTCCACCCGTACTGCCCCGCCCAACGTTCCCGGGCGAACAACTTTGCAATCCGCAGCGGCCTTAATTTTTGCGATCAACTGGCGCGCGGTCTCGGCCATGTGCGCCGATGCATCCTGAGGCTTGGTAACGAAATCGAAGGCGCCCAGCCCAAGTGCCTTAAATGTGATGGACGCGCCGTCGGTCGAATGCGAACTGACTACAATTACCGGCAACGGATGCCGCCGCATAATCTCTTTCAGGGTATCGATTCCATTCATTCCCGGCATCTGCAGGTCGAGAGTGACCACGTTGGGTCGGAGCTCTTCGATTTTTTTAAGACAGAAGGTTCCGTCCATCGCTGTGCCCACCACCTCGATCGATTGATCAGTCTCCACCATCTGCGGGATCAGTTTTCGCATCAATGCCGAGTCGTCCACCACCAGCACGCGCACTTTATTCATGCTCATGACTGGCCTCCCGCCGCGCTTAAGGCGAGCCGCGCCCGGTCAGCATGGTTCAGCAATAATCCAAAGCTGCCGACTCCAGACTGTTCAGACGCCGACCGCGAGACATGTTCCACCACTGCGAGCAAATTTAGAATGAGCACAACTTTTCCATCCCCCAGGATTGAAGCACCATTCACCAGATCGGTCGAGAATGTCTGGTCGTCCAAAGCCTTGATAACCAATTCTTCCTCGCCCTCCAGGGCGTCGACGATCAATCCATACTTTTTCTCGCCTACCGTAATCACCAGCACGAACAGCTTTTTCGATTTTCGGTCGCCGTCTGATGCAGCCCGACGGCCCAGTCGAAGCAGGGGCAGCACCTGATTGCGCAGTTGCAAGACTTCGTAGTTATCCACCTGATGTACCTCTGCCTCCGTGGTGCGGGCGATCTGGTTCACCGCATTCAACGGAATCGCGTACAGCCGTTGTTCCACCCAGAACATCAGTGCTTTAATAATGGCGAGCGTGAGTGGCAGTTTCAATCGGAAGGTTGTGCCCTGGCCGGGATGGGTTTCAATGTGGATTGTGGCCTTGAGCCGGTGCACCACGCTTTGCACCACGTCCATTCCAACCCCGCGTCCGGAAACTTCCGTGACCACTTCCGCCGTGCTGAATCCCGGACGGAAGATGAGTTCGAGCGCTTCGGCATCGCTCAAACGGGAGCCGTCCTGCGCTGTAATCAAGCCCAACTCTGCAGCTTTGGCTCGAATTTTTTGCGCGCTCATGCCCCGGCCGTCGTCGCTGATCTCAACCACTACTTGATTGCCCTGGTGAAACGCATTCAGCCGAATCTTTCCCCGCGGCGACTTGCCCAGGCTTCGTCGTTCCTCCGCAGGTTCGATGCCGTGGCTTACCGCGTTCCGCACCAAATGGGTGAGGGGTTCGGCGATGGCATCGAGGATGCCTTTATCCAGATCGGTCTCCTGCCCGCTGAGTTCCAAGTCGACTTCGCGCCCACATTGCCGCGCCACATCACGAACCATTCGCGGAAAGCGGCGGAATAGTTGGTCAACCGGCACCATGCGAATCTTCATGACCGAGCGCTGCAGATCGTTCAGCACCCGCGCCTGGAAGGCCATGGCATCGGCGAACTTGCCCCGCACGGGCTCTTTGGGATAGCGTCTGGAGAATTCATTCAGCGCCTGTTGCAACATCGATTTTCCGATGATGAGTTCTCCCACCAGGTTCAAGACGTTGTCGATGCGTCCCGCGTCCACGCGCAGGATATTCTCCGGCATCGCCGGCGCTAAAGTTTCCGGAGTTGGAGTTTGCACATCGGGCGCGGCGGACGCAGCTTGAACAGCTGCGACGGTAGTCTGCTCAATGGTCTGACTGCTGACTGAAACACCGCTTTCTGCTGGGCCCATCGGCGATGGCAACGATTGTCCGTCTTCAACTTTCTCAGAAGCCTTGGCAGGCTGACCGGCGGCGATCAGAATCACGCTTACGTCGCCGGCAATCGTTGGCACGCGGGCTTTGGCGGCAATCTGTTCTTCGGAATGCGAACTGCCGATTACGAATTCTACCTGCTTGGTGGCGGCGGGCGATTTTGCATTGGGCCGCACTACGATTACCTGGCCAACTCCGCTGATCGCATTTTGAATCAGCTGCCGCCCGGCGATGGGCATCGTGCAGTGCGGGTCGATCTTCACAGCGACATCGTACAGAGCCAGACCTGCCGCCTGCGCAACAGCCATGGCGCGCTTTTCAGAATCGGTCCAGTCTTTATTCTTGTCTGAATCTTTGCCGGACTTCGCGGCCACTTCGTCAGCTTTCTTCTTGCGGCGCACTCTTTTTGCTGCCGGAGCGGTAGTGAGTTCATTGATCCGCTTCAGTAGCGCATCGGTGGCGGGCATTGCGCCTGCGCCGTGGTAAGCCGCAAGCATGGCAGCGAAAACATCGGCTGCGGCAAAAGCAATCTCCGCCAGCGCTCCGTGTGCGGCCGCCGTCTCCAAAGAAAGTGCGTCTTCGAAGTGGTGCGCCAGTTCGCTGAGTTCCCGCAGCCCACATGCCGCCGAATCACCCTTCAGAGTGTGTACCGTCCGCCGAATGGACCGCACGATTTCTTCATCGCCGGGATTTTTTTCCAGCTTCAGAGATTCCTCGTTGAGGGCCTGCAACAGCTCCTGCGAAGTCTCAAAGAAGAGTTCTCGCAGTTCGGCTCCGCGTTCGTCGAGTGAATCGCTCACTCTCGCACCTCAATCCTCTGGTAGGCGGTTCCACTGTCGCGGTGCACCATTTGGAATTTATCGGTCAAGCCGAGCAGGCTTTCCGCATGACCCACAAACAGATATCCGCCGGGATTCAGGCAGCGGTAAAACTTTTCGACCAGCCGTTTCTGCTCCGCCACATCGAAATACATCATGACGTTCCGGCAGAAGATGACATCGTTGCGCTGCGGCAGATATTCGGTTTTCAGATTGTGGAAGTCGAAGTGAACCATCTCCTTCAAAGCTTTCTTAACCGCATACCGTTCGCCGACTTTGTCGAAGTAGCGGAGACGGAATCCGTAATCCACCGTGCTCATCTGGTGGTCGTTGTAAGCCCCTTCCTGTCCGGTGCGCAGTACGGAGTAACTAATGTCGCTGGCCAGAATCTCCACCCTCCACGGCGGCGGAATCAGCGGTTTGGGTAATGCGATCTCCACCGGCAAAGGATTGCGCAGGTAGTAGTAGGCCAGGCTGTCTACCGACATCATGGCCAGTGTGTAGGCTTCCTGGCCGGTCGAGCATCCGGCACTCCATATCCGGATGGAATATTCCCGGTGGGCCTGCTTCTGCTTCAGCAAATCTTCCAGCACATGTTTCTGAAATAAATCGAGCTGCGCTTTGTGGCGGAAGAAACTGGTTTCGTTGACCGTGAGATTTTCCACCAGCTTGGCCAGTTCCGCCTTGCCTTCCTGGCTGATCAGCAGACGGTAATACGCGTAGAAAGAATCGACGTGGCAATCTTTCAAGCGCCGCAGCAGTCGATCCTGCAGAAAATGAAGCCGGCGCTCGTCGAAGTGCATGCCGCACTCCTGATACACCAGCGCCTGCAGAAGCTTAAGTTCCGCCTCCGTCAAGATAGGAGCTGGTGCCGCTCCGAATGTGCTCATGCTGGTTTTCGTCCCCCGCGCCCGTGATTCACCCCGCCTCCATCACATCGGTCATCAATCGGTAAACTGATCGGCAAATAGAGCAGGCCTGCGACGATCACTTGGCGGCCGCCGCTCCGCGCACGTCCGCTTTAGCCGTCCTGGTCTCCGCTTTTCCGCTCTCTTGCAGCAAACTGGCGGGGGCCAACAATTTGTTCATATCCAGCAAAACGATCAGCCGTCCCTGCACTTTCCCCAATCCCGTAACGCAGTTCAGTCCACCTTCCTGAAAAACCGCAGGGGGCGCCTCTACGTCCTCGCTGGGAATCTTCACCACTTCGGACGCTGAGTCGACGATGAGTCCAGCCAGCCTGCCCGAATGTTCCACGACCAGAATCCGGTTCCGTCTCTTGAATTCGATTTGCTTTTGGCCAAAGCGCTTGCGCAAGTCCATCACCGAGACGATTTTCCCTCGAAGGTTAATCACACCTTCCAGATAATCCGGCGCATCCGGTACAGCAGTGATCTCCGGCACGCGCACGATTTCATGCAAGGATGTAATCGGAACGCCATAGGTCTCGCGCCCGATCTGGAAGCCCACGATATGGAGTTCGCGACTCATTGTTGGTCGTTACTTTCTCTGACCCTGATTTCCTTTAGAAACGCGATCCTGCGGTTGCCCGGCGTGCGGTCTGTGGTTTTTCTTCCGGCGCAGATGTGCGCTGGGCGGAAGACTCGTCCAACGCGAAACGGTCCATGAAGTCCAGCAATCCGCGTGACATCTTCGACATCTGTTCCGCCGATGCCGCCAGCTCCGTCGATCCTGAAGTGGACTGCTGCACCAGTTCACGCATCCGCTCCATGGCCTTCACCACGGCCTGCGCCCCTGAAGCCTGTTCTTCCACTGCGGAACTGATTTCGTGGGTGATCTCGTTCAGCCGCGTCGTGGCCCGAGCGATTTGCGAAGATCCGTGTGATTGTTCGTTGGTCGCTGCGCCGATCTCCTGGGCAAACTTATAAACTTCGGTGACCACGTTCGAGATCTTGCGCAGCGCCCCATTCAGTTCGCCGCCCAAATCGAGGCCTTCGTTCACAATCCCGGTAGAGCGGTCCATATTTTCGACCGCCTTGCGCGCTTCCTTCTGAATGCTTTGAATCAGTTCTGAAATTTCCTTGGTCGACTGCGCCGATTTTTCCGCCAGTTTGCGAACTTCATCAGCTACCACTGCAAAGCCCAGTCCATGTTCGCCAGCCCGGGCCGCTTCGATGGCCGCGTTCAGGGCAAGCAAATTAGTTTGCTCGGCGAGATCGTCGATTACTTCGATGATCTTTCCGATGTCGTCGGCGCGCTGTCCCAGTGCCCCGATGATTTCGCCGGAACTTGTAATGGTGGCGTTGATGCGGTTCAATCCATCGGTTGCCTTCTCCATGGTGGCGATGCCGCTGTGTACTTCTTCCCGTGAGCGGTTTGAGATGTCGAGCAGCACTTTAGCGGTGTCGGCGACGCGCTGAATCGATGCCACCATCTGATCAATCGATGCCGAAGTCTCACTTACGCTGGAAGCCTGCACTTGCGTGCTCTTCACCATGTTCTGCACATTCACGCTCATTTCGTGCATGGTGCTGGTAACTTCATCGATGGCTGACGATGCCTGCAATCCGATCTTGGCCGAATCGTCAGAGGCGTTCGCCACCTGTCCGGAAGCACTTGCCACTTGCGCCGAAGCATCGCGCACGCTGCGCACCAGGCGCGCCAAACCTTCGACCATGCGGGCGAACGCATTGCCCAACGTATCGTGTGTCGAACGCGGCTTCACCTCCACCGTGAGATCCCCGCCGGCGATCGACTCGGAAACTCCCGCCATCTCTTTCAGATAAGTAACCATCTTGGCGAAGGTACGGGCCAGTTCTCCAATTTCGTCCTGACGGTTCACCTCGATGTTGTGCTCCAGATCGCCGGTGTCTCCAATTTGCCGGGAGACCGTCATCAGATTGGTCAGCGGTCCAGTGATTGATTTGGCCGTGGTGTAGGCCACCACTCCACCCAGACCGAGAGCAAACAGCGTGCTCAGGATGGCGGCAAGAATCGTGTAAGTGCTGGCCGACTCGTCGGACTTGCGGCCTGCCTCAACCAGTTTGCGGTTTTCGCCATCGGCCACGTCCAGCGCGTCGGTGGAATTTTTCACCCATGAAGACGCATCTTTCTGTAAGTAGTAAATCTGCAATTCGGCTACGGTCGCATTCCCGGAATCGACGTCTTTCCGTTTGTCGATCAGCGGCTGAGCAAACTCTTTGCTCCAGGATTGCTCCAGTTGTTGCACCCGGTCCAAAGCCGAGCGCTCCTGTTCGGAATTCGACAGCTTCAGACCCTCCTGCAATTTCTCGCTGAGAGTGCGCAGGCCATCATTCATCCGGTCGACCTCCCGGCTGTCGCCGCTGAGCAGGTAATTGCTCAGGTACAGACGGTTCTGCATCATTTGAAAGCGCACGTCGTTGGTAGCGTCTGCCAGCTTCAGTGAAGCGCTAGCGGCGTCCTTGGCGTCGTGTTCGCGGTGCACCGCCAGCAGGTTCACGATGAACAGCACGACCACCATGCTGAGGATGATTCCGAAATTTACATAAAGCTTTTTACCAATCGTCATGCCGTTTCCTCCGGCCGCCTCTGCCTGCTATTGATGAGGTTCGAACTTGAAATCCACCACGCCCGTGCTCTCTCCTGGTGCCGGCTCAAAGCGCCACTTCCTTACTGCCTCCAGCGCCGCGCCCGCGAGCACCGGATGACCCCCTACAACCTTTGCGTCCTTCACCGTCCCGTTGGGCGAAACCACCACTTGGACCCTTACCGTGCCAGTGATATTCATCTTGCGCGCCAACTCCGGATACTCGGGCTGCACTTTGCTCTTCGCCCGGCGTACAATTTCGTTGTCGTTGTTCTGCGCGCGCACTCCGAACGTCCCTACTCCAGCCAATAATGCAAGCACTGCCAACAACGTTCCCATCCGTCGCAAAGACACAGTTCCTCCCGGTAATATTCCTGGCAGTCCCTTTCGAGCAAAGCCGTGGCCACGCGTGACTTTTCGAAAAAACCAAAGTCACTCGCACGGATTTGGCTATGAAATAAAGACTTAGCCCGGGCCGGCGGCCCTGCCCACGAATTGTCATGAACATTAGCGTCGTCTCATTCCAAGCGATGTGTTTGGCTTTGCCGAGCCTCTTTCTCAAACTGAGAGGCAGACCTCCGTTATTCTCGGGATTTCACACTTAGGCACCCCGTTCCCCCATTTCACTTGACTCAAAATGAGATGGCGGGATACTTTTCCATTAGATTCAATCACTTGTGAGAATCACCAAATCCTTCAAGGCGCGGTGACGTTCTGAACATAGCTGGAAGCAATTCGACGTCGTCACCGGAAGACCGTCCGCCCGGGCGGATCCACATCGACTCCGACGATGCCTTTCAGAATCTCCTTCTGCGTATTGCCCAGAAAGCGGCGGAACGCTCCGATCCAAATTCCCTGATTCAATTTTTCTGCCGGATCACCCGCGAATTCTTTCAGTGCTCCGGAGTTTATTTCTGGAGGCGGCACACCGGAGACGAACTCGTGGGAGAACAGGCCGACGGCAAACTGGCCCAGCGTTTCATCGGAATTCATCTGCTTCCTCAACAAAGCGCAGTTACCGCCGATGCAGTCCGCTCCCGCCGCACGACTTTCGCCAACCAGGTACAGTCTTCCGTTCCTGCGCTGCAGGAGTTTGGTGCGCGCTCGCTCATGGCTGCTCCTTTGGTGGTCTTCGATGAAGTCATCGGCGCGCTGACCTTCTTACATGATTCTGAGGACGAGTTTTTTGACGAAGATCTCTCAGCCAAGGCCACCATCCTGGCGGGACAGTTGGGCAGCCTGCTGGAAGCTACACGCATGGCCGAGGTTTCGCGCGAAGAGCACCGCCGCGCTGAAGTTCTGGCTGAGGTAGCCACTGCACTGCATGGAACGCCGGACGTCGACACGGTGATTGAGGCACTGGCCGATCGTCTCCGCCTGTTGCTGCGTACTCGCCTGGTCTCCATTCTTCTGCGCCGCGAGGGACCGTTTGAATTGCGCGCCGTCTCCGCCGAGACCACTCAGTTGGCAACTTCTTTCCGGGCTCGCCATGACCGGCAAACCATTCGCTTTGCTGCCGATCTGGCGCAACGCGCCGTCTCCGCTGGCGAAACCATCACCATCTCGGTAAGCGGCGATCAACACTCGCTGGGAAGTGTGATCTCTGCGGGGATGCTCATCGCCGCTCCCTTTCGCACTTCGCGCACCGAGGGAGCAATCCTGGTTTATCCCCGCACGGAGGGCAGCTTCACCGCGGAAGAGAAATCGCTGGTCTCCGTCATTGCCGGCTTTGGTGCGGTCGCGCTGGCGCACGCCGAACTTTGTTCCACAGCGCAAGGCCAGGCCCGTGAACTGCACCAGTTGCTCGAGATTTCCTCCGAACTCAGTTCCAGCGGTGATCTCGATCATTTCCTGCAGGCCTTCGTCGTCCGCGCCTCGGATTTTCTTGGCTTCGGTCGCTGCTTCATCGCTCTGCTGGAAGACGAAAAGTTTCGCATCCGGCATAGCGTTACCCGCGGACAATCGGAGCGGGTCGATAATATTTTTCCCGAAGGTATCGCCACGCGCGCATTACGCGCAAAAGAAGTTTTCTGGTCCGACGATCTGAGCGAGGAGGCCGGCGTTAATCTGCCTACCGTCACCCGTTATAAGGCGCGCCAGTTGCTCGCCGTGCCTTTGCTCAGCGCCGACGGAAGCCTCCTGGGAATGTTCGGCGTACTCGATCGACTCGACGATACCGGCATTTCTCGCGAGGATGTGCGTCGCGCCCGCGCCCTGGCCGCTCAGGTTTCGGTGGTGCTCGAAGTCGCCCGCAACCTGCATCAATCCGAACTCAACCGCCGCCGATCTGACGTCTTGATTCAGCTGGCGCGCGAGATTGATGGCATCCTGCGATTGCCCGATTTCGCCCGCAAGTTTGTCGATCGCGCCATCGAACTCACAGGAGCTCGCGCCGGTGCGCTCGCTTTATTTCAGGAAGGACGATTCCAGACAGTTGCGCTTTATCCCCTCCCGGCTGCAGCGCTAACCAGCGCCTCATCCAGTCCATCGCCGCAAACTGAATCGCAGCGTTCCGGGCCTGGTGATCATCCGCAGCCAGAAATTCCGCACAAACATAATCTTCCTCACAGTGGGCACGAGTCACAAAATCCACACTCTGACGTTTACTCCGTAGAAGCCCGCGCCCGCCCGGACGATCAGGCTCTGCAGCAGCGCTTCGCGCGTGCAGTGGCTGAGTTGGCTGGCAGGCACACAGAGACCATCGTTTCCGGCACTGCGTCCGATCTTCTTGGTTCGGAGTTGGCATCGGAGTTGCGTTGGGACGATTGCGTGGTGGTTCGCTTGCCCGGTTCCAACGGAGAACTCGCCGGCTTGCTGTGCCTTTCCGGCCGCTCCCGCCCATTGGCGTCGGAAGATCGTGAATTAATCGAAGCCGTCGCCGGTCACGCGGCCATGGCCCTGGATAATGCCCGCCTGTTCACGCGTGTGGAACAAGCCAACCGGCATTGGCTGGAAATTTTTGACGCGATTACTGACTTGATCGTCGTCCACGATGAGACGGACAAAGTTCTCCGCGTAAACCGCTCCCTTGCCGCCATGATCGGAGTTACCCCCAATGAACTGATCGGGGTTAACATGCGCGCCCTCCTGGCGCTTACCAGTGAACCCACGCTCTATTCATGCCCGTTTTGCCGGTCTGTAGATCAAGACGCCGACGAGTATGTTCATCCCGCGCTCGACCGAACTTATCTGGTTTCCACTTCCCGGGTTCACGGCGCCGCCGGGGAAAACCTGCAGACCATCCACGTACTCAAGGACATTACCGACCGCCGCGAAGCCGAGCGCCGCTATCGCGAATTGTTTGACAACATTCAGGAAGGGCTTTTCTTCAGTACGCCGGAAGGCCGCTTCATCGAAGTGAACGACGCCCTCGTCGCCATGCTGGGTTACGCCAGCCGCGACGAACTTCTGCAAGTGGACATTCCCACCCAGATCTATTTCACTCCCGAACAGCGCTTGTTCCACAGCCAGGCGATGGAAGAAAGCGGCCACATGCGGAATTTTGAGGCTACGCTTCGCCGCAAGAACGGCTCTCCCATCTACGTCCTCATCAATGCCTTCGGCATGTACGACAGTCTCGGCCGCCTGGTGCAGATTCGCGGCCTCATGCTGGATGTGACCGGCCTGCACACTTATCAATCGGAATTGCAACGCGAGCGGGACTTCTCCGGCAAGATTCTCAGCAACACGCAAAGTCTCATCCTCGTATCTGACACCGCCGGCCTTATCAGCTACGCCAATCGCCGCTGGTATGAAGCTGGCTTCGAACAGCGCGAACTCTTGGGCCGTCCCTTGCTCGAGCTGGCTGCCCCGGGCTACGTGCGTCCACTTAGCCGAAGCGCTGCAGACCATTCTTCTCGGCGGGCAAGTCGATAACCTGGAATTGCAAATCATGCGCGGCAACGGTCAGGCCGGCCAGTTTTCTGTCAACCTCAGCCCCATGCGCGACGAGCAGAACAACATCAACAGCATCGTCGTGGTCATGACCGACATTACCGATTCTGCCGAGCTTCGCGGCAAATTGGTTCACGCCGAAAAAATGGCCGCCGTTGGACAACTCGTCTCCGGCGTCGCCCACGAAGTAAACAATCCTTTAACTGCGATCCTCGGCTTCGCCGATCTGCTGCTCGAAAACCCCGATCTTCCCGAAACCGCCCGCAAGGACCTGCGCGTCATTCTGCAGGAAGCTCAACGCACCAAACAGATCGTCCAGAATTTGCTCAGCTTCGCCCGCCAGATGCCACCGCAGCGCAACGCCGTCCAACTGAATCTGATTCTTCGCCGTACCATTCAACTCCGTTCCTATGACTTCAACAGCCACGGCGTCGACATCGTCGAACATCTCGACGAAGGGATTCCCGATGTCAACGGTGACGCTCATCAACTGCAGCAAGTTTTTCTTAACATTCTGAACAATGCTTACGATGCCGTACATGAGATCGGCCGGCCCGCCCGCATCGAAATTACGACCACCAAAGCCGGCAACGCAGTAGAAGTTTCTTTTCGCGATAATGGCTACGGCATCTCCCATCCCGATCGCATCTTCGATCCCTTCTTCACCACCAAAGAGGTTGGCAAGGGAACCGGCCTCGGCCTTAGCATCTGCTACGGCATTGTGAAGGAGCATGGAGGAGAAATCCTCTGCCATAACAATACTGACGGGCAGGGAGCCACCTTCATCGTCCGCTTTCCCGCAGCGCCTCACACTGCTTCTCTGGGTGTGGCCGCAGGAGTATTACAAAAATGACAAGCCCAGCGATCCATCCCACGACACTTCCGGTTCTTCTCATCGAGGACGAACCTTCCATCATGGCCTTGGTGAGCGCTACTCTCGAGCGCAATGGATATGAAGTGGTCTGCATCGAATCCGGCGCCGAAGCTCTGCGTCTGCTGGAAAATGGCCAATATCTTGGCGTGGTTTCCGACATGCGCACGCCCGGGGGCGTCGATGGCGCCCAGGTCCATTCCTGGATTTCCGCCAATCGCCCCGATCTTGTCGACCGAGTAGTGATCATCACCGGCGACTATGCCAACGAGGAAACCGTAACCACCCTGCGCAAGATTGGCGCGCTCTATCTTGAGAAGCCTTTTCGTGTTCAGGACCTGATCTCTGCTGTCGAAAAAACTATGGGGAAAGCCCGGTGAATCCTGCTCTCGGCAAAGAAGAACTCCGTATCCGGCTGCTGGTAGTCGACGATGAACAAAGCATCCGCAAGCTCTGCATGACCGTGGGCGAAGCCTTGGGCTTCATCTGTCTCGAAGCGGATAGCGGCGAATCCGCGCTGGCCCTGCTCGAAGAGCAACCGGTGCACATGATCCTGAGTGACATGGTGATGCCGCACATGTCGGGACTCGAATTCCTCGAAAGAGTAAAGAAATTTCTGCCGCGCACCGAAGTCGCCCTCATGACCGGACACGGCTCCATCGAAACTGCCGTGCAATCCATGCGGCTGGGCGCTTACGACTACATCACCAAGCCGTTTTCTCCACTCGAAGAATTGCGTTTGTTTCTGCGCCGCATGGCGGAAAAAATTCGCTTGGTCGAGGAAAACGAATTCCTGCGCCAGCGGATGGATTCCGAAACCGCAGTCCACGGCATCATCGGGGCTCATCGGCCAAGATCCAGGAAGTTTTACGGGTGGCTTCGCGTCTGAAGGACACGCGTACGTCAGTTCTCATCTCCGGCGAAAGCGGCACCGGCAAAGAACTGATCGCCCGTGCGATTCACTACCGCGGAGCCTTCGCCAACCGCCCGTTCGTCGCCGTCGATTGTGGCTCGCTCGTACCTACGCTGATTGAGAGCGAACTCTTCGGCTATGAAAAGGGCGCCTTTACCGGCGCACTGAAATCTAAACAGGGACTTTTTCAATCCGCCGATACCGGCTCAGTCTTTCTCGATGAAATCGGCGAACTGCCGCTGGAGCTGCAAGCCAAGCTCTTGCGCGTGCTGCAGGAAAAAGAAATCCGCCCCGTCGGCAGCAACCAGCGCGTCAAAGTAGACGTGCGCATTATCGCCGCCACCAACCGCGATCTCGAAGCGGCCTACAAGAATGGAACCTTCCGCAAGGATCTTTACTTCCGCCTCAACGTAGTCACCGTGCACGTGCCCGCCTTGCGCGAGCGCCGCAGTGATATTCCCATGCTGGTGCGATGGTTTTGCGAGCGTTACGCTCCCGGAGCCGATCTGCGCGTTTCCAACTCCGCTATGAAAGCTCTCATGAATTATGACTGGCCGGGAAATGTGCGGGAACTGGAAAACTGCATCGAGCGCGCCGTCGCCCTGGGCGACGGAACACTGATCGATCTCGGCGATCTTCCTCCTCCATCGCTGCCCTCGATTCACCCGGCTCACGAACTTCGGCGGAATCCGCATCCGAATTGGTTTCCGATCTCGCGGGAGGCGCGGAATTGAATTCAAGCGACGCAGCGGGTACCACTCCGCTTTCGACAACTGATCTGGAAGATATTGAGCGCGCCACCATCCAGCGCGTCTTCGAGCAAGTCAAGGGAGACAAAGCTCTCGCCGGTCGCATGCTCGGCATCAGCCGCGCCACGCTCTACCGCAAACTCAAACGCTATAACATCACAGGCGCATCCGGTTCTGGACCATCCAGCCACGCGCTGCAATAGATCGGCCGCCAGCGTAGGAATCGATCCGGACGGGGACCGAGGCCAGTTCAGGTATGACGGCAGTAACTTTATTTACACTCCGGATTGCAGTACCTTGGTGTAGTGTCCAGAAGTTCGTAATCGTCTGCGCATTCGCGCCTGCCTTGGAGAAAACATGAGCCGCTCCGTAGTTGTCCGCCTTTGTCTTGTCGGATTTCTCATCACCGCCCTGTTCACGGGATGCTCGCGCGATCCCAACGTGCGCAAGCAAAAGTATTTGGAGAGTGGCGACCGCTATTTCGCCCAAGGCAAATACCGTGAAGCGGCCATTCAATACGCCAATGCGGTGCAGATCGACTCGCGTTTCGCCCAGGCGCATTATCAACTCGGGCAAACTTATCTCAAACTCGGCGACAGCGGCCACGCCTTTCAGGAGCTTTCACGAACCGTGGAGCTGTCTCCCGACAACTACCGCGCCCACATCGACCTGGCCAATCTTTTGGTCACCGCGCGAAATCCAGATGGCTCTTCCAATCAGGATTATCTGAAACAGGCGCGCGTCCATCTTGATCTCCTCCACGAAAAACAGCCGCAGAATCCTGAGGTCTTCGAGGCCTGGGCAGACTACTATGCGGCGCAGAATAACGTGGGCGCGGCATTGCAGGAGATGCAAAAAGCTATCGCCGTCGATCCGAAGCGATCGGAATCCTATCTGAATCTGGCGCTTCTGCAACTGCGCTCAAACCAGCTCGATCAGGCCGAGGTGAGCTTTAAGAAAGCCGCCGATCTCGATCCTAAGGCGATGAATGCGCAACTGGCTCTGGGAGGTTTTTACCAGTCGCGCAATCGTATCCCCGAAGCCGAACAGCAATTCAAGCACGCCATTGAACTCGCGCCCAAGGATCCTTCTCCGCGCGAAGCTCTGGTACGGCTGTATATGTCCGAAGGCAAGAAGACCGAGGCGGAAGCTTTGCTGAAACAGGCAAAAATCGATCTCTCGAATAACTCGGAAGGCTACCGCATGCTGGGCGATTTTTATTTTGCCAATGGCGATCTGGATAAGGCCACGGCAGAATACGCCTTGCTGTATAGCGATCATCCGAGGGACATGCAGGTAAAGCGGAACTATGTCCAGCTTTTGATCTTGAAGAACCAGTTGCAGGAAGCCACCAAACTTAATAATGAACTGTTAAAGACCAATCCGCATGACGTCGATGCGCTCATCTATCGCGCCCAGATATGTCTGCGGCAGAACGACGCAAGCGGTGCAGTGGATGCTTTGCAGCAGGCGGTCTCGAATGATCCCAGCAACGCCGTGGCTCATTATCACCTTGGACTTGCCTTCGATATGCAGCACAATGACGCACGTGCAGAATCGGAATGGAGAGAGGCCGTGCGCCTGCGTCCCGGTCTGGCAGATGCACAACGCGCTCTGGCTGGGCTGGAAATGCGCCGCGGAGACATGAATGCCCTCAACCAGACCGCAGAACAAATCATTACCAGCGCCCCCCAGGCTCCCGATGGCTACCTCATGCGCGCTTTGGCGGAGATGAATCGGCAGAAATATTCTGATGCCGAGCAGGACCTAACAAAAGTCATGGGCATGGCTCCGCGAAGTGCGGCTCCTTACGTGCAAATGGGAAACCTTCACGGGATGGAAAAGCAATATTCGGAGGCCATCAAGTTTTACCAGGAGGCTCTGGATAAAGATCCCGCCTCAACCGAGGCCCTGCAAGGCATCATGAACGTCTATCTGGTCCAGAAACAGCCCGATCAAGCGGTCGCCGCGGCGCGCGCACAAATCGCTAAATCGCCTGCCACGGGAGCATTTTACGATCTGCTGGGCACCATGTTGTTTCAGAAAAAAGACCTGAGCGGCGCCGATGCTGCCTTTCACAAGGCCATCGAACTCGACAGGAATAACTCCGATGCGCTTTTAAAGCTCGGCCAGGTGCAGGCGGCGGAGGGCTCAGTGGATCAAGGCTCTCGCTCTCTATCAGCAGTCAATCAAGGATCACCCGCGCGAGATTGCGTTTTACATTCTCGCTGGCGAAATGTACGAGTCGCAACATGACTGGAACAACGCAAAGGCGATGTATCAGAAGGCGCTGGAAGTGCAGCCGGATAATCCACTGGCCTCGAACAATCTCGCCTACGTGATGTTGCAACAGGGTGGCAACGTGGACGTGGCTCTGGCCATGGCTCAGACCGCGCGGCGCGGAATGCCCGATTCCTCGAATGCAGCCGACACTTTGGGTTGGGCGTATTTTCAGAAAGGCGTGTACAAATCCGCGATTGATTTGTTCCAGGAATCCATACGGCTCAATGAGAAGCGGGGAGCAGCCGACGACCCGACCGTCCATTATCATCTGGCCCTCGCCTATCAGAAAGCGAACCAGCCAGCCCTGGCGCGGCAACAACTGGAGCGCGTGTTAAAACTCAATCCCAACAATAGCGACGCCCGTAAAGCCTTATCCGAATTGCGCGGATAGAGCCGGCTACCCGATGCAGACCTTAGTTCTCTTTGCGTGAAATCGATCTCTCGCGGGAGCTCTCAACGGCGAGAATCAGCCTTGTCGCTCCGCCTGCGCCGATCAGTCGGCTGCGAGGACGTGGTTCGGCGTCTCTGCGACTTGAGGCCGGCGCGCTCCGCGGTTCGAGGGCAGGCCGGCGTCACGAATCTTATAGAGCAATGCTCGATAACTGATGTTCAGGGCGCGTGCCGCCTGCTTGCGGTTCCAGTGGTGGTGTTGTAGCACCTTCAAGATAATCTTGCGTTCCAACTCATGAACTGCTTGGCGCGTAATTTTCTTCAGCGAAATCGGTCCGTCCACGTTGATATCGGCGCTGAAAAAATCGGGCTGATGCGGGCGTAACTCACCCGAGATGGAATCTTCAGTCCCCAGGATCACATAGCGCTTAATCAGGTTTTCCAGTTCGCGCACATTACCCGGCCAGTGGTATTTGCTCAGCGCGTTCATCAAATCGATCGAGAGTGGTTTTGCCCGTGAGTTGAATTTTCGGTTGTAGCATTCGAGAAAATAGGCGACCAGATCGGGCAGATCGGAGATGCGATCGCGCAACGGTGGCATGTGCAGATTCACCACATTGATGCGATAGAACAGGTCGGCGCGGAAAGTGCCGTTGGCGATTTCTTCTTCCAGCTTTCGATTGGTGGCGCAGACTACGCGCACTTCCACTTTTTTGTCTTCCTGGGCGCCGATGCGGCAAAACTGTCCGTCCTGCAACAATTGCAGCAGCTTCGACTGCAAACTCATGTCGAGTTCGGAGATCTCATCGAGAAACAGCGTGCCACGATGCGCCATCTCCACTCGTCCGGGCTTGGTGCCGAAGGCGCCGGTAAAGGCTCCTTTTTCGTACCCGAAGAGTTCGCTCTCCAGCAGGGTTCCCGGGATAGCAGGACAATTCACCTTCACCCAAGGACCCGTCTTCCACGGTGAGTTCGCGTGGATCATTCGCGCGATAATGTCCTTACCCGTACCGCTCTCTCCCTGAATGAGTACGGGAACGTTGGCGCCAGCAATCTTCGCGAGCCGTTCTCGCAAGGACCGCATAGCATCGGTGCTCCCAAACACTACTGCTTCGGGTGGCATTTCGCCTAAGGGCTGAATCAGGGAACTGACTGGATTTGAAGTGCTCATAAAGCTTTGCTGACTCGACAGCGCAGGTCAGAATGATGAGTGCATCCAGGGAACCAAACGCCGCGGACCGCTCCGGCAATGCTTGAGGCTAGCCTATCTGATTGACTAAAAGCAACTTACTAAAGATCAGAGAAGGCTTCGGGTAGTAATGAGAAGGATACGGGTTACCTGAAGGTGCGTTGACTGGGAGGGGAAAATGTTTTCACACTAGAGAAGATTGCTTCCTTCGCGCCGTCTTCTCCTTGACCGCGGCGTTCGCCAAAGGACGGGAGAACTTCAGACCGACCAGATTATAAGCCTCGGCATGTTGAGTACGCAGCACCCTGGCTCGCAGCGTGCGCGCAGACTTCGGCAGGCTGGCTAAAGCGGCGAGCGGCGCGCTTGGTATTTCCAGCGAAACCTCAGACGTGGCGGCCAATGACCTTCGCACCGCTACCAGCATGCCTCCGGCTGAGACGTTAAGGGCAGTTGCAAACTCCAGAAATTCTTTGTCCAGCTCAAGTCGACCTCGAACAAATACAGGGATGGCCAAAGGCAGGCGCGGCCACCGCCGCCGCTCTGTCGTTGCAGTCCTTCGGTTCACGCACACCCCTTCCCTCGTTAGGTTTGACTTAGTAATCGAAGCACATTGGGTGCCAAAACCTGACTTGGGGTTGAAAGGACCTAAGGAAGACTTATAAAACCGGCAAAAATCAGGCCAATTCACCCCCGTGCGCAAGATAAACCGGCCAGAGGTGCGGTATTTTTCATCATCTCGCGTTTCAGTTAGCGTTAAGACCTTTGGTCTAGAGCAGCCAGACTCCTCCGCCTAGGAGTGCAAGCTTTTGCTACACTTGGGTAATCGCGTTGCATTTTTCGTTGACATGAAAAGTAACCTGGCATACGATTTTGTTAAAGCATTCTTCTGTAATAATTGAGTGTCCCCCCTCGTTCTGTGCTAGACCGCCCTATTCCTTATGGCTACCGTGCAGAAGAACATGTGTGTTCCCGACGTCGATAATGCGCCTCCGCTTGCTCCCATCTCTTCGGTTCAGGCGACGGGGATGCCCAGCGCGGCCGATCTGCCGCAGGCCTACAGCGAATTGCAGCAGCGCTTTCAGCGCACCACCAATGCCTTAGGGTCTGCGGCGCACGATCTGAAAACTCCACTTGCGATTCTGAACGGGTACGTTGAGCTGTTGCAGAGCGAAAAGCTTGGACCGGTCAGTGACAGGCAGCGCGAAGTATTACGCGACATGCAGGCCAGCGGCAAACGTCTGCAGCAATTTATTCAGGACTTCCTCACTTACAGCGCCCTCGAAACCGGCGGCCTGAAGATGCAATACGCGGTGGGCAACATCAACCAGGGGTTGTCCGACGTCTGCCGCTTATGGTCCACTCGCTTTCAGGAAAAAGGACTAGCTCTTTATTTCTTAGCGAATGACAAGTTGCCGGAATTTCCCATGGATTCTCCCAAGCTGGAGCGCGTGATCTCCAACCTGCTGGAAAATTCTTTTAAGTTTGTTCCCCAGGGCGGCACGGTATGGTTGCACGCGGAACCGTACATGTGGGAGCGCCGCGCCACGGCTCAACCTGCATCCTCCGGCGAACGCCGGCGTCAAATAAACTCGCAACCCAATTCAGTCAAGGTCAGCGTGTCCGATACTGGTCCCGGAATTCCCGCGGAGTTTCATCAGGAAGTGTTTGACGATTTCTTCCGCCTGCCCAGCAATGGGAATCAAGATGGAATGGGACTGGGGCTCTCCATTGTCCGTCGCCTGGTCCAGGGCATGGGCGGAAAAGTCTGGGTGGAAAGCGATCCTGGCGCCGGTTGCAAATTCTCATTTCTTCTTCCCTTCAAACCGGTCTCTAATTCTGCCAGCAAAGGAAAGAATCGGTGAGCGAAACCGCGAAGATTCTACTCGTCGATGACGAGCCCGCCATGCTCCGCTACATTCGGACACTGCTGGAGGTCGACAACCATACAGTCGAGACCGCATCCACTGGCGAAGAAGCTCTGGAGAAGATCGACAAAGGCCTCGAGCCCGATCTCGTTCTTCTGGATGTACTGATGCCCGGAATCGACGGTCTGGAGACTCTCGAGCAACTGCGCCAGAAGCGTCCCTCCGCCAAGGTAGTGATGCTTTCCTGTGTCAACGATACGAAGAAAGTTGTGCAGGCGATGCGTCTGGGGGCGCATGACTATCTCACCAAGCCGTTTCAGAAGGCGGAACTGGATGCAGTGATTGACCAGTGTCTCGGTCTTGGCAAAACGCCAGCGGGAGGCGAAGTCGAGGAGGTCGCCGACGACGTATTTTTCATTGCCGCCAGCCCTGCGATGCGGAAAATTCGCTCGCAAGCTGCGCTGGTAGCGCATGTGGATATTCCCGTCTTGCTGCTGGGCGAGAGCGGCACCGGCAAGGAAGTGCTGGCCCGCCTGATTCACAAACTCTCGCGGCGTGCGCATCGCACTTTTCTGAAAGTGAATTGCGCGGCTGTTCCCGCCGATCTGCTTGAAAGTGAATTGTTCGGCTATGAGCCCGGCGCATTTACCGGAGCTACGCACGCCAAGCCGGGCAAATTCGAACTCTGCAACAAAGGCACTATCCTGCTCGACGAAATTGGCGAGATGCCGCCGGCACTCCAAGCCAAACTCTTACACGTCCTGCAGGACCAGCAATTCTCGCGGCTCGGCAGCCGTTCCATCATCAAAGTCGATGTACGCATCCTGGCAGCGACTAACATCGATATTCCTCAGGCTTTGGCGACCAAGCGCCTGCGTGAGGATCTTTACTACCGCCTGAATGCCTTCACTCTGCAGTTACCGCCATTGCGCGAGCGCAAAGAAGAGATTCCCATTCTGCTGAAACATTTTATGACCCGCATGGCGGAACAATACGCGCGGCCCCAGCTTCCCCTTTCGCCGCCACTGCTGGAAGCCTGTCAAAGGTACAGCTGGCCCGGCAATCTGCGCGAACTCAACAATTTCCTGAAGCGCTATTTGATCCTTGGGGATGAAACCCTGGCTGCGGCCGAATTGCAGCCACGCAACGATGGTAATGGCGGCGGGGCAAATGCGGACTCCGGAAGCCGGAGTGGAGAATCCAGCGGAGGATTAAAGTCACTCGCCCGCACCGCTAAAGACGAAGCCGAAGGCGAAGCCATCCGCCAGGCGCTCGAGCAGACCAACTGGAATCGTAAACAAGCAGCCGGGCTGCTGCAGATCAGCTACAAAGCACTGCTCTACAAAATCCGCCAGTACGGCATCGCCGAAGCCAAGAGCCATCACAAGCTTTCCGCCGGCGCCTAAGCTCACTCTAACCCGCTTCGGAATCTGCCCCGATCAAGCTCCTCCGATGTGACTTGCGCCTACTGCACTGTCAAGCTGAATCCGGCACTCCTCGTAAATGAGCCCGAAGTCGCCGTGACCTGCAGCGGATAAGAGCCCGCCGGGGTTCCCGTGATCGTGGGCTGCTCTTTCGCTTTGCTGCAAGCCGGGAGCAGGACAATAAGCGAGAATACTGTCCACAGCAGGAAGAGTCCCAGTAGACGGCTGCGCCTGCGTTTGCCGCCCATTCCAAACAGGGCAACTCCTGGCACCATCAACCACAAGGCATAAAACGGACTACTCCACCTCGTAGAGCTGATCGTGCTGATTGGCCGCACCGTAGTGGTCACATTCAGCGTGCTCGACTGCTGACCCGGACCGTTAAACGTGAGCGTGCTGGGAGTGAATCCGCAACTCGCCCCAGCCGGAAGGGAGGAACAACTGAGAGAAACGTTCGCTCCAAAGCTTAAGGAGGGACTTACGAACACAGAGTAAGTGGCAGTGTTACCGGCCACTACGGTTTGGCTGGAAGGAAGAATGGAGACTGAAAAATCCGTCGCCGTGAACGAGGCAGTCGCCGTGTTGCTGGGATTCGTATTGTTGCTGTTCGTCACTGTGGCTAATATCGACCCTCCGCCCGCCGTGCTTGGCGTGACCACCATGGCGACAGTCGTCGTGGAACCCGATTGCAGCGCCGGAATGGTGCACACCACGTTAGCGCCGGTGGGAACACTGCAAGTGCCAGACGCTGCCGTTGCACTGTTAAAAACGGCCGTTATACCGGTCGAGAGCTGACCCGTCACCGTGACATTGGTGGCCAAATCCGGTCCCTCATTGATAACGGTAAACGTGATGGTCATCTGGTTCCCGGCACTGATCAGTCCCGAAAGCGGAGATAGTATCGGGGCTACGCAGCGGATGCACAGGTCCGTTGCGGTTTGCAACCGCACGGCGAACGCATCAGTGGGCGCCGGCGCGGTGATCGTAGGACATGGCGCTCCCGGCGCCGGATTCACTGGCGTATCCAGGCAGTTCTGCACCGGACCTTGCAGCTGCAAGTTGGTGGAATTCGTATCTCCCGCAAAATAAGTATTAAGAGAAGAATCGACTGTAATGCTGGTGCCGCGATCCGTACCGTCGCCGCCGAAGTAGGTTGCGTAAGAGCCTGTCGTACTCTGGCTGCTGTTGATCTGGGTATCAAGGTGAGCGAAAAAAGCGTTCTGCACTCCGTTCAGATGCGTCTGAATTGCTCCCACCGAGGCCGGAAAATCAGTGGAATCGGTCGCTCCCGTGACCAGCGCTCCTTCCGCCGTATCGACAGCGATGGCTAAGCCGCTATCGTTTAGAGATCCGCCGAGATAGGAAAAATATCCCAGCTGCACGGCCACGCTCGAGGTCGTGGTCGACCCAGTTCCATTCGCAAACCTAGCTACGTATGCGTCCGTATGCGTAGTGTCGGGCGTTGTCGAACAGGGCAGCACCGTCGTCGGAGCATTCAGGCACGGCTGGAATGCTCCGGCTCCGCTTGGGATGGTGACATTGGAAGAGTTGGTGGTTCCGGTGATGTAAACGTTAGCGGCTCCAGAGTCGATGGTCAATCCGGTCGAGGAATCGTTGTTATTACCGCCGAAGAATGTCGAGTAAATCAATTGTGGGCCGCTGGTCTGGGCGTTGGTGACGTTTATCTTGGCGACAAAAGCATCAGTCGGCTCCGGGGTGGTCACAGCCGGACACGACACCGGCGGCAGAATGGTAGTCGGTTCGGGCGTATTGAGGCATGGCTGCCAGGCGTTCAATATGGGGAAATCGGTCGAATTCAGGATGCCGCCGTTCGGGCCTTCGCCACTGTTATAGAAATTGGTGGTGCCGCTGAAATAAACATTTCCCGTGGTATCAACTGCGATGCCGCCACCTATCGCAATCGAACCATTGCTTCCCCCGAAGTAGGTGGAGTACGCGATGCTGGGCAATCCCGTGGCATTCGTGTTTACCTCGGTCATGAAAAACTGAATGCTGGCGTTCGGGGTCGCCTGATAGGCCGCAGGCAAGGAAGTCGATGGAAAGCCGGTACCAGAGTTGGAGGAAGTCGTGGTCCCGGTTACAAAGACATTACCGTTATTGTCGGTCGCCACCGCGCTGGCGGATTCCGAACCGTTTCCGGAAAGATAGGTAGAGTACTTCAATTGCGGTGAACCTGTGGAATCAAGTCCGCTCAATGCGCTCACGAAAACGTGGCACGGCGCTGAAATGCTGGCGATCAAAGGCGTGCAGGCGGTACCAGCGAGAGGCGTGGTCTGAAAGCCTGCCGCGGAAGTAGGAAAATTCGTGGAGGTAGTGGTGCCGGTTACATACGCCGTACCGCCCGTATCCACCGCAAGTCCCGAGCTGATATCGGTGCCGCTGCCGCCGAGATAAGTAAGGTAAAGAATTCCCGCCGCGCCTGCCGTCGGGTCCAGCTTCAGAATGAAAATATTCTGTGCGCCTTTGAGAGTGGATTGAAGGGCGGCTGGTAACGTCGTCACCGGAAGGTCGGTTGAAGTCGTCGATCCGGCCAGATAAATAAAGCCGTCGCCGTTGACGGCGATGGAAGGATAAGTCTCACTTCCGCTGCCGCCGAAGTACGTGGAGTAACTGACGGTCGGGTCGATCACCAGTTCTTGGCCGCGATCATAAGCGCCGATTTCGAAGCCTACGCGATTCGCTGCGCGGAGCACAAATCTTCCATCGACCGGCCGCTGGCGGCCAGCAATGCTCTGATACACGCGCGGAGCCTGCAACCTCACGCTGGCGTCCGTTCCCTTAAGAATCAAATCTCCGTGGCTTAATTCGAGTTTCGTCGCACCCTCGAACTGCAATTCCGCTTGAGACGGATCGGCTCCGGGCGCAACCTTGAAGTCGTATTCCAGACGGCCCTGGCTGCCGTAGAAAACCAGATCGATTCCCGGATAAACATTCTGGTAGCGAACGCCGGCAAATTGAGGTACGCCAGTGTGCCACTTTTTCGGATCGTTCCCGATAAAGTAATTGCTCTTTCCGGGAAGCTGGTCGCTTCCAACGATCGCTGCCCCGGAATTACTCCCTACCAGCGTCATGCGAACGGATTCCATGCTCGACCCGTTCTCACTCTCATTTCGCGATGCCGCGCTGCGCCTCGTTGATGCAGGCTGTGCCGTACGCATTGCCAACACCGCTCCAGTTGAATCCAGAAAGAGGCTATAACCCGGACCGCGCGAGACGAATTTCACGCTGGGATCGGTTTGCCCCTGGTTGGGCTCGAAGATCAGCGGAAGTTGGCTAAGCAGCGCGCGAGCATCCGGTTTGGACTTCACCGCGTTCGACTGCACCGCAGCTTTGCCGAGAATAGCCGGGACGGGAGAACCGGAAGCCGCAGTCATCGCCTTCTGGGCATAGCGCCGTGATCCCGAACCCAGCATCACGCCCGCCACCAGCAGCAAGACTAACGCCGCGCCCATAACGCGGATCCATTTCAAGCGGCTCTCCGCGCTCGCCGACAAGCTTCTTCCCGACACTTCACAGCCATTTCCCATTACGCTTTTCCTCCGGTGTCTACCGATCATAAATGGAGAGAGTAAACGGCGCACGAATTCTCACCTGGCGCCGGCGAAGCCGCCTGCCGCTGACATGTCATTTAGGAACTGGCGGAAAACAAACAACTACTTAAACATCTGACGGATAGCCAAGTCAAGCGAGCGCTCGAACTCACGCCCGCTTCAAGACCTCAGATGCGCTGGTCAACCGATAAAGATGCCGCGAACGGATTAGAAAACAGAGGGCCGAGAAAACAGACCGTAACAGAACGTGGCACGAAGGGCAGGAAACGGCCCACCGACGGTCGCAGGCGGGACGATTTCTGCAAATCGCTGCATACCACTAGCTGCAGGAGTCTGCGCCAGCCACAGAAGCCATTGATTCTCCTCAAAATGCCGCAGCTTCCTTCGCACGAAGATGGTCATCCGATTGCTGGCTTCTAGGGGTACCGCTGTCCAATCTCCTCCAATGCCGCTTTTCCAGGTAAGACCGTTTACCGAATCAGTGCATGAGCTTTTTTGCTCTTGCAAACTGCCGGTAAATCTATAGAGTGGAATGCAATCGGGACCTGCCCGAGGCAGGATCCAGCCTTCCAGCCTAGTCGCTGTTTCCGCATCAGATTTTCTTTGTCGGGGAACAATGCTTTCGGAAAATACGCTTCGGATGCAACCGGATTCTCAGGAACGACGGCTGATGCGGCGCTTCGATATGCGCCTGCCCGCGCTGGTCCGTCTCGACGCTAACAACGAATTCCAAACCGAAACCCAGAATGTGAGTGCGCGCGGAGTTTTCTTCTATCTGGATCGTCCACTCCCCGCCGGCACCCGCTGCGAAGTCACGTTGACGTTTCCTCCGCACATCACGCTGACCGATGCCGTTCGAGTACGCTTCACCGCGCGCGTCATCCGCTCGGAGTCGCCCCTACCCTCACTGCGTGTCGGCACCGCTGCCATGATCGAGGACTACGAATTCCTTCGCTCCTCCGGCGGCACCGATTTCCTGAGCGAACTGCAAAGAGATTGGAAAGCGACGAACTGAAGCGAGCAATTGGCAGTTAGCAATTGGCAGTTAGCGATTAGTGAATCGGCCGTTGAGCCCCGATCTCCCAACAAATAGCAGCATAAGCTACTGGCAGCCGCCAATTGCTAACGGCTAACTGCTCCCTCTTCCCAATTCCTTCATCCTCTGCCGCACCCGCCGGTAGCGCCGAGCAACGCTGCCGATATAGAAACCGTGAATCAGCCAGGTAGCGATGTAAGCCGCCCAAAGAAATTTAATCGAGTTCATCGCTGCACTCCCTGTAATGATTCCAGGCTTTCTAACTCATCCACTTCACGCTGCAACATTTCCAACCGGTAGCGCCACCAGCAGATCAGAAGAGCAAAGCAAGAGAATGCAAGCCAATTGATCAACAACACATGCAGCATGCGCGGATCGATCGACCCGCCGCCGCCAATCACCGGCTGCGGATGCTGCGTGCGAAAAAACCAAATTGAAAAGTAAACCAGCGGGACATCCAGCGCCCCAAAAATAGCCAGCACCGCCGCCAGCTTCGGAGTCTGCGAACTGTCGGAGAACTTTCGCAGAACCAGATAGCTGACATAGATCAGCCAGAGCACCAAAGTCAGCGTGAGCCGCAAATCCCAAGTCCACCAGATGCCCCATACTGGCCGCGCCCAGATGGGTCCAGTCACCAGCACAACCGTGCAGAAAACCACTCCGACTTCCGCGGAAACCAGCGCCACAGCATCCGCCTTCGCGCTTTTTCGAATCAGGTAGACCACTGAAGCGATCAAGTTTACAAAGAACAGTAAGAATGCCGTCCAGGCCGAAGGCACATGATAGTAAAAGATGCGTTGCACGTCGCCCATGGTACGCTCCATGGGAGCAACCCAGATCGCTTCATAAAACGCGTAAGCCAGCAACAGGGCCGTAAGAACAGCGAGGATGGGAAAAGCCCGTTTCATTCTGCCTGCAGAATTGTTTCAAACAATGCGAGACAAGCTGTAGTAAACACCACATCGTAGGTGAGAAGCAATACGATCCAGAAGCGCGCCGAACCGTCGCCAGAGAGAATAATGCGCGTAGCCTCCACCATCGACTGCACCGCTGGAATCGAGATGGGGAACAACAACAGAGGCAACATAATTTCGCGGCTACGTGTCCGCAGCGACATCGCCGCAAAAAAAGTACCGTTCACCACCAGCGCCCACGTTCCCAGAATCGCCACCGGAATCAACTGCCACGCCGGACCCACCACGCGCAAGTTGTAAAAGATCATGAAAAGTGGCGCCATCACTGCTTCCAACACCATAACGAGAATAAAATTCCCCAACGCTTTAGCAACAAACAACGAGTTCGCCGGAGCCGGAGAAACCCGGTAAGCATCGAGCACCTGGTTGCGTAGCTCGCGCGCCCATGTCTGGTTCAAAGCCACGACCGCGGCAAACAGAAACGCAACCCAGATCAGCCCACCCGCAATCTCGCGCGACTCTTCCGCGTTCGGATCGAAAGAAAAGCTGAAGATCACCACCACCAGCAGCGAAAAAAACAACATGGAGTTAATCGCATCGCGCGAGCGCCACTCCAGCCGGATATCTTTCGTCAGCGTCGCCAGCGTGATGGAGCGCAGCGAACTCATTGCGCTGCTGCCCGCGGCTTCAGATCAGACGTGCGTTCCACAATCTTCCCAAACTCCATCCACACAAATTCATCGGCCACGCCCTGCAATAGCGAAGCCTGGTGCGTAACCACAAAAATGGTCTTCCCTTCATCGCGCATGGCTTTGAGCAGCGCCACCATCTCCTGCGCGGAATGCACATCCACATTCGAGAACGGCTCATCGAGCAATAGGATCTTCGGATCGTGCAGAATCGCCCGCGCCAGCGACATGCGCTGCCGCATTCCCTGCGAATACTGGCCCGCCGGACGCGTCAATTCAGGATCGAGCCGCACCGAACGAATCGCCTGCTCACAGCGACCGTCGCCCACGATGTCGTAAAGTCGAGCGAAGTAGCGCAGATTCTCCATCCCGCTCATCTCGTCGTAAAGCAAGGACGGATGCGCCATATAACCAATCTCACGGCTCGCGTCCTGCGGAGTCTTCCCTAAAATCGAAATCGTGCCACGGGTGGGATGAGCCAACCCCGCCATCGCCCGCAATAAAGTTGTCTTCCCCGCTCCGTTGTCCCCCAGAATTACGTAAAACTTTCCCGCACAAAATTCCGCGTCCACTCCCCGTAACGCCGCGAAGCGTCCGAACTGCTTAACTAGATTGCTGACGGTAATGATGCTGGCGGCTGCCGGGATTTCGAGAACGCTCACGATGTTTGCGTTAATGTGAAAGGTTGAAGATAGCGGAAGCGCGCATCGAAGTCGAGGAGACAGCGGTTAGTCCATCTCGCTGCGCACTGTTATCCAGGCGGAGCGAGGGATTTTGGTGTTTGCCTGCAGCAACAACGGTAGTGGCGCGGGCAAGAACCAGGATCCCTCGCTCCGCTCGGGATGACAAAGTCTATTGGAATGATTGGCCTAGTTCGAAGCGACAGCAGGCGAATTAACAGGTTGTGTTTGCGTCATGCTCTTCGCCGGCTCTGCCTGCATGGAATTTCCCGGCTGCTGCGGCGCATATTTGGAGGCGCACTTGGCCTGCAGCCCCTTTGCGTGGAACACCCCGTCATGCCCAAAACTCCCATCGGCCAGCGCCTGCGAATCATCCTTGAAAGTGTCCGGAGGCGCCTCGGTTCCCGTGTAATCTACCGAGAGCAACTGATCCTGCTCCATCAGCACGAACTGCACGTGGGTTCCAGTCCGCTTGATCGACCCCGGCTGCACATTCCCCGCCACTCGCAATCGCTTCGTGTAAGCCCCGTTCCCCATCTTATGCAACTCGCTGATGGTCACGTAATAGCTCTTGCTATCCTGCACGCCGGTGTACGCGAGGTAACCCAGCAGCAGCAGGATCACAACCGTAGCCGCGCCAAACTTCAAATAAGTCTTACCTTGACTGGACATAGAACGCTACCCCACAGGAATGTACTTCCATGACTCTACCCTTCCCGAAGCCGGGAATCAAGATTCCGAAAGGACTGCCACACTGAGCGATGTCATAATTGGCTTGTATGCGTTTTCTACTGATCGGCGGGAACGGTTTTATCGGTGGATTTGTCGCCGCCCAGCTAATCCGGCAGCATCACGCCGTGATGGTGTTTCACCGCGGCACGAAGCCTGCCCCCGACGGTGCGGAGGAACTTCACGGCGACCGCAACCAACTCACCGCCAGCGCTCCCGAACTCAAGCGCTTCGCTCCGGATGTTGTCATCGACCTGACCATCAGCTCAGCTTCGCAAGCGGAAGAGCTCGTGAACATTTTCCGCGGCGCGACCCAACGCGTCGTCATGCTGAGCAGCATGGACGTATACCGTGCCGTAGGCATTTCGCACGGAACGGAAACCGGACCGCTGCAAGAACTGCCTCTCACGGAAGACTCGGAGCTGCGCCGCAACCTGCATCCCTATCCGCCCGAGAACATGCAGATTCTGCGCAAAACATTTGCCTGGGTCACCGACGATTACGATAAGATTCCGGCCGAGCGCGTGGTAATGAACAACCGCGATCTTCCCGCGACGGTGCTGCGCCTGCCCATGGTCTACGGACCCGGCGATCCGCTGCATCGTCTTTATCCTGTGGTGAAGCGCATCGCGGATAAGCGACGCCACATCATTTTTCCCCAGACCCTGGCCGCGTGGCACTCACCGCGAGGCTATGTCGAAAATGTTGCAGCAGCGATTGCGCTGGCTGCTGCGGATAAACGCGCCGCCCGCGGCATCTACAACATATGCGAGCAGCCATCCTTTAGCGAACTGGAATGGGCCCGCAAAATCGCTTCCGCAATGTTGTGGGATGGTGACTTCGTCATCCTGCCGCCTGAGCGCACGCCGCCCCACCTCTTGCAACCCGGCAACGCTACCCAGAACTGGACGGCCAGTTCGGCGCGTATCCGCCGGGAACTGGGGTACCAGGAACTAGTTGCAATCGAGGACGCAATCCAGCGAACAATAAACTGGGAAAGAGAAAATCCGCCGGGCTTCACCCATCCGGCGCAATTCGATTATTCGGCAGAAGATACAGCAGTGGCAGGTAATGTATCAGTTTGAATTTTAGTGTCGGCCAGAAAGCCTGACCCATGCGATTCGCAATCCGACGAAGAGTAGCGCATAGACGACGCAATTCAATGCGAAGATCAACCCCACGTTTCGCAGTGGGATCGAACAAGCGGGGCACAGCACGAGTCCCAACATCAGCCACCAATGCCTGACATCAGCCTTGTTGATAATGGCACCAAGGAGAAATAGGTTGTGGGCAAATCCCAGTGCGCCGATAACTGCGCCGATAATTGACCACCTTAGCGGTGCTTTTCCCATTGTGCGGAAATACTCTCAGGCGCTCTCTTTGTAAGGCTCGCGCTTTGCTGCTTTCGGAAGATAATTGTCAGCCATCACAATAATTTCTTCTAGTAACCAGACACGATCGCTTAGGTCAGCGGTGATGCTTGGGGTAATCCTCAGGGCCTACAAACCGCTTCCCAACATCGTCCGTTAGAATGAACTCAGTCAAACAATCTTATGATCCATCCCTGGCACGACGTAACTCCCGGCGACAAACTTCCGCAGGAATTCGACTGCGTCATCGAGATCCCTTTCGGATCGAGCGTGAAGTACGAACTCGACAAAGCGAGCGGTCTCATCAAACTCGACCGCATCCTCTACTCCGCCGTCTACTATCCCGCGAACTACGGTTTCATTCCGCAAACTCTCGCCGAAGACGATGACCCGCTCGACGTCCTCGTGCTCTGCCAGGAGCCGGTCGTTCCGCTCACCATCATTCACGGCCGCACGATTGGCCTCATGACCATGATCGATGGCGGCAAGCCCGACCATAAAATCATCGCCATCGCCACCCAGGATCCCGAATTCAATTCCTACCATGAAGCCGCAGAGATGCCGCCGCACCGCATGCTGATGCTGCGCCGCTTTTTTCAGGATTACAAACAACTCGAAGGCAAGGCCGTCGAAGTCGACGAGATACGCCCCGCGGCCGAGGCCTATCCCATCATCCTCGATTCCCTGCTCCGCTACAGCGAACAGCGCCGCAAGGGCTTTCAGACGAAAAAATAATTAACCAATCGGAGATGAGGTGGCGGCGCCCTAAAGCCCTGCCCATCACCAGACGTGGCAGGCGTTCTCCGCCACCATCGGTTGCCCCGCCTTACAGCCCCACGCCTTCTGAAACTCAGGCATGTTCTGCACCACGCCATTCACGCGGTATTTCCCCGGTGAGTGCGGATCGGTTAGAACTCGTGCGCGGGCAATCTCCGGACGCCGTTTTTCACACCACACCCGTCCGAATCCCAAAAAGAACCGCTGCTCCGGTGTATAGCCATCGATTGTCTGTGCTTCTTTTCCGTTCTTGTCATCGGCAATCATCTGCTCCAACGCCATTAGCGCAATGCGCGCGCCGCCATTGTCCGCAGTGTTCTCGCCCAGTGTGAGCCGCCCGTTCAGCTTCAAATCGTCAACCGCGACAAAGTTTGAGTATTCGTTGGCCACGCAACTGACGCGTTGCTCAAACTCTTTGCCATCTTGCGCTGTCCACCAGTCGTGCAAGTTGCCGTGTGGATCGAATTTGCGCCCTTGGTCGTCGAACCCATGTGTGAGTTCATGCCCAATCACCAGCCCAATACCACCGAAATTCACCGCATCGTCCACGTTCTTATCGAAAAATGGCGGCTGCAGAATGCCCGCCGGAAACACAATCTCGTTAAACGACCCGCTGTAATAAGCATTCACCGTCGGCGGTGTCATGCCCCACTCTTTGCGGTCGAGCGGCTTGTCGATTTTATTAATTTGCCGCTTCGCTTCGAACTCATCCGCACGTTCGATATTGCCCATCAGGTCGTTCGGCTTGATCACGACAGAACTGTAATCGCGGTAAACATCGGGATAGCCGATCTTGTTGCGAATCGCTTCGAGCTTTACCTTGGCTTGCGCCTTGGTTTCATCGCTCATCCAGGAAAGATCCTGAATGTCGGTGTTCAACGATTTCTCCAGCGCATCCACCATCTTCAGCATGCGCTGCTTTCCGTTTGCACCGAACGTTACATCTACATATCTCTCTCCCAGCGCCTCGCCAAGTTCATGATCGGTGAGGTTGACGCAGCGCTTCCAGCGCGCCTGAATCTGCTCCTGCCCGGTAAGCTTCTGCTGCAACTTGAAGTTCGCCTCCACAAATGGCTGTGAAAGCCACGGAGCCGCCGCGTTTAGCACATGCCAGCTCACATAGGTCTTCAAAGCGTCGAGAGGCTCGGCCTCAAGCACTCCGTTTACCAGCTTGAAAAACTCTGGGTTCGTAACATTCATCTCCGTGAAATTCGGTGCGCCCACAGCCGTGAAGTAACGATTCAAATAGAAGTCAGGACCGAGCGCTGCCGCTTCCTCCCGCGTCATCTTGTGGTCGCGGTTCTTTGGATCGCGGCGCTTGGTGCGATCCATCGAATCCACCGCCAGCATCGTTTCGATCACCAGCACGGTTTCCGCCGAATGCGCCGCCTGTTGCGGAGTTTGCCCCGCCAGCGTGAACAACTGCGTGGCGTAGTCGACCATGAACTGCCGCTTCTCCACTTTGTCGGGATCGTCCTTGATGTAGTAATCGCGGTCGGGCAACGTGAGACCACCCTGGTCGATGTAGGCGATCACCTGATCGGCATTATGCAGATCGGGCGCCGAATAAAAATTGAACAGCGGACTCGGCCCCGTCAGGTGCACATGCGCGACCTCATCGATGAGCGCGCCTTTATCTTTCACGGCGGCAATACGATCCAGTTCGGCCTTAACCGGGGCAATTCCTTTCGCGTCCGCGGCTTTCTCGTCCATGCACGATCCGTAGAGATCGCCAATTCTCTGGTCGATGCCGTTGCGGCTCGCACCGCCCGCAGCAGCCTTCTCCAAAATTCCGTGCAGAATATCGAGATTGCGCTCATGCAATTCCACAAAGCTTCCCCACTGCGCCTGATCCGCCGGAATCTGCGAATTCTTGATCCAGTTGCCGCATGCGTACTGATAAAAGTCCACACAGGGGTCGATTGTTTTGTCGATGGTGTCCAGGCTAAACCCCGGAGCTGGCTTGGCGGACGGGGAAGTTTGCGCCAGGCAACCGACAGTCAGGAAAAGAACCAAGGGCAGAAGGAAGCGGGACATGCGCATCGCGAGAATTCTCCTTTGCGGAACGGTTGAGATTCTAAGCCTCGCGGTTCTTGCTGGGCAAGGACGAAGGAGGCGGATCAGCGAGCCCTGTGCATAAACATCTTTAGACGGTTGTTCTTCATTGCAGCAATCTCGCGTTCCGTCCGAGTATAATCGGGACCTGTACACTCCCATAAGGCTGGCCTAAAACATGATTCCTACGAACGGCAATTCCGACAATGGCTCCAACGATAACAGCGTCCCCAAACCTCGCGCGGAGTGGATCGCGCGCCGCAAGCAAACAAATACTGACGGGAATTTCTCGCAGATGCATTATGCACGTCAGGGTGTGATCACGGAAGAAATGGGCTACATCGCGCATCGCGAAAAGCTCGCGCCCGAACTTGTTCGCGACGAAGTCGCCCGCGGCCGAATGATTATTCCCGCCAACATCAATCATCCAGAACTCGAGCCCATGGCGATCGGCATTGCGTCGTTGTGCAAAATCAATGCCAACATCGGTAACTCAGCCGTCACGTCAGAAATTAAAGAAGAGCTAAAAAAGCTGCACACCTCTGTGCACTACGGCGCCGATACCGTGATGGATCTTTCCACGGGCGGCAACATTCATGAAATTCGCGAAGCTATTCTGCGCCACTCGCCTGTGCCCATCGGCACCGTTCCAATTTACGAGGCAATTTCGCGCGTCAAGCGCGTGGAAGATTTGAATGCCGAAGTCATGCTGGAAGTAATCGAAGAGCAAGCCGCGCAAGGCGTCGATTACATGACGATTCACGCCGGTGTCCTGGTCCAGTATCTGCCGCTGATCTCGAACCGCATCACTGGAATCGTAAGTCGCGGCGGCGCCATCCTCGCCCAGTGGATGGCCTACAACCACAAACAGAATTTCCTGTACGAACGATTCGACGATATTTGCAAAATCATGAAGAAGTATGACGTCAGCTTTTCTCTCGGCGACGGCCTGCGTCCCGGCTGCGTTGCCGATGCCAGCGATGAAGCCCAGTTCGCCGAACTGAAAACTTTGGGCGAGCTCACGAAAATCGCCTGGCAACACGATGTGCAAGTCATGATCGAAGGTCCCGGCCACGTCTCAATGGATAAGATCAAGGAGCAAGTCGAAAAGGAAGCGGAACTCTGCTACGAAGCTCCGTTCTACACGCTCGGCCCGCTGGTCACCGACATCGCTCCCGGCTACGACCACATCACCTCGGCCATTGGCGCGGCCATGATCGGCTGGTACGGCGCAGCCATGCTGTGCTACGTCACGCCCAAAGAGCATCTAGGATTACCGAACGAGAAAGACGTGAAAGACGGCATCATCGCCTACAAAATTTCCGCCCACGCCGCCGACATCGCCCGCGGACGTCCCGGCGCCCGCGACCGCGACGACGCCCTCAGCTACGCCCGCTACAAATTCGATTGGGAAAAACAGTTCGAACTCTCACTTGATCCGGAAACCGCCCGCTCCATGCACGATGAAACGCTGCCCGACGACCACTACAAAGAAGCGGCTTTCTGCTCCATGTGCGGCCCAAAATTCTGCTCGATGAATTACTCGTCGAAAGTGGATGAATACAACAAGCAGGTTCACGGCATCGAGAAGAAGGATTACTCGGAACTGGTGGAGCGGCTGGTTACGATCAAGTAGACGTTCTTGAGGACCCTGGACGAATAATCCGCGGGGGTGCCCAACGCACGAAGGCCCTGAAGCGACTTCGATTGCGCCACCCACTGGTCAGGCGCGCGAAAATCCTAAGGAGAAAAAGCTCGCACTCGTCTACACTCAAAGGCCACTAAATGATCTCGCCGAAATCATTGGCTACATACCCGAATTCACTGGAGAAAAGCTTAGGGCTCTGCTTGCTGAATTTTGAATCGAGTCCCAGAGTTGACTTCTTGTTCCTTGTGCTGCCACCGAGCGTGATAATTCCAAGCGAGCATCCCAGGATTTCCAGCGCGAGCAGGATGAAGACACTCACGTTAAAGATCGCAGTCCAATCTCCGCTCGCCACCATAAAAACGTTGTTTTGAGAGGCGTGCAGGAAGTGCTCATAAAGATCGGCACTCATTGCGGCCAAAAAGAAAATTACCGAGACAAACCCGGCAACTTTATCGCTGAGCTTCCACAAGAGAATTGATACGACCGCGTGCCCTGACGTTATCAAAATTGTGGCTGCCCAACTGACGTGGTTGTTCGGGGCTGGAAGAACCTTGGCCGCAAGGAACAGGTGCCAGATAGCGACCATCCAGTGTGCGGCGACAACCAGGAGGGCGAGCGTCCGTGCTTTTGTCATAGGCTGATGCCTTTATCCCCCGGCGGTTGGTCGGCCGGTCTTCGGGAATTATAGTACCCGAGAGGTTGTCCGGTCGTGGGTGGGATCCCCTCGAGAGGCGGGTGCCCCATTTCTCGCTCCCTTTGCGAGAGCGGGGATCGCCGCAAGATGTTTGGCCCTGGTTAGCTCTTAAAATCAGCCACGCCATCCCAAACAAGCTGCACCGCAATCGCCAAAATCAAAAACCCGAAAATTTTATTGATCGCTCCCACCGCGTTAGGCCCCAGCCACCGTACCAGCGGTCCGCCCATGCAGAAAAATAGGAAAACCGTTAGCGCAATGGCGGCGATCCCAATCACCATCCCCAGATACGACATGGAACTATCCACGTGCGCTGCCAGCGCCATGACCACGCCAATTGCGCCCGGACCCGACATCAGCGGCATGGCCAGCGGTGTCAGAGAAATATCTTGCTTATCCTCCGCCTCGTGAGTTTCTTCCGGCGTGATGCGCGCATGCGACGTCACCATGCCCCACGCCGTATTGGCCACAATCAATCCTCCGGCTATCTTTAACACGGGAAGAGAAATGCCGAAAAAAAGCAGCACGAAACGACCCACAAAAAGAAACGTCACCAGAATGACAAAGACCCAGATGCCCGTCTTTAGTGCCGTCCGGTTCCGTTCTTTCGCAGTCCACGAGGAAGTCATGCTAAAGAAAATCGGAACGCCCCCAAAAGGATCGACAATCGGGAACAGCGCCAGAAAAGTGGCCGCCGCCGAGTGCGGCAGCGTGCGCAGGAATTGTCCGAGTGCGTGGGTAGCGTCCATAGGCCTATCGGTAGCTCTCCAGTGCCTTGGCTGCCCGCTCCAGCGCCGCGGCCAAAACAGCCATTTGTTGCCGCGCCCGGTCAACATCCCCTTTATCCAAAGCCTCATTCACACCAGGAATCACCACCGCCGCATATCCCGTATATTCCCCCGGCGCGTAGATCGCATGGCGATACCAGGGACGATGCGGCAGGCCCTCCGGCACCAGCAACGCCCGCTCGGCGCCAAGCAGCGCATGATTCAATCTGGCTGCATCTCGCGGCGGATTTCTCTGCTTCGAAAGAATTTTCGCGCCCGCATCCTGAAAATGTTTTGCCGCCGTTGTAACTGCGCTGAAATCAAGAACATGATTCCCGAACTTGTTCTCCGCGCGTTTCGCCGCGGCGTCCGCATAAGTGACAACCTCCTTGCCGTATTCCTCGTAGTCGTAAGGCAGCACATCCGCGTCAGCCATGCGCAAAGCCTCCAGCCCGAAAATTCTCGCCATTTCCTGTTCGTAAAGGAAATCCGGATCGCCGAACTTTTTGAACCAGGCGAAATCGTCGAACGTCGAATGGTACACACCGTAAGGCCCGCTGGAGCCAATATCGGTAGAAGGCACACCCAGGTGCTGCTGGAATGCGCTGTAGTCGGAACCGCTGCCCAAATCTCCCACCGGGACGTCGGCCTTGGCCGATGCCGCAGGCATGCGGCGCCCGTCGCCAATTGCCTCCGTCGGCGATTGCGTCAATAGGGCGCCGGTCTGATCCACCCTCTGCCATGCCTCGTAAACCGTGCCGCCCTTCGGACTTGGCACCGCCTTGGTCAAGTCTCGCAAGAACTGTTTCAAACTCGGCACCGCTGACGCGCCAAACTTCGGCCCGGAAACCGCCACGTCCACATTAAAATAGGCCGGCGCATTCGCCAGTTCGGTTTCATGCTGCTCCGCCCACTCAGTGGAACCCATCAGACCTTCTTCTTCACCATCCCAACTGGCAAAAATCATGGTGCGCTTCGGCTTCCATCCAGACTTCAGCAACTCGCCGACTCCATGTACTGCTTCGAGCATCGCAGCCGTGCCGCTGTTTGGATCCACCGCCCCATAAACCCATGCGTCACGATGGTTCCCCGCAACTACCCACTCGTCCGGCGATTCGCTGCCGCGCACTCGACCAATCACATCCCACAAAGTGCGAAATTGATAATCCTGCTTCAGATGCATTTTTACCCGCACCGGCCCCGGCCCCACGTGATAGGTGAAAGGCAAAGCGCCCTGCCATTCCCGCGGCGAATCGGGCCCTCCCAGATGCTGCAGAATGGGCCACGCATCGTGATAAGAAAGCGGCGTAACCGGAACCTTCGGCATCTGCGCCGACTGCTCGGGAGAAATGCGTTTGCTTTCCGGTAGCGAGGGCACTGAGGCAATTCCCGGTGTCGTCGGATCGCCGGGAAATTCGAACATGTATCCTACCGACCCGCGCTGCACCCCAGTATCGGGCCGCCACGGCCCCTCGGGATATTTATCCCCGCGCCGCCAGCCATCGTCGAACGGATCGGAATAAATAATCACTCCCGCCGCACCGTGCTCCTGCGCAATAAATTCTTTCACCCCGCGAAAATTCTGCCCATAACGCACAATCACAATTTTTCCGCGCACATCGATCTTCAACTTCTCCAGCTTCTCAAAATCTTCCGGCGTGCCGTAGTTCGCATAGACCACATCCGCCTCGGCATCTCCGGAAGGCGACATTCCGTTGAAAGGCATCACCACCCGTGGATCGTTGTCGTATGGATCGCCCTCGACATGCTCGCGCGTAGGCCCATGCATTTCCACTCCAGCGGGCGCCGTGATGTCCACGCTGATTTCCTGCGGATAATTCATCCAGACTTTGTATTCGACAATCTCAGTCTCGAGTCCGGCGTCGCGAAATTTCTGCGCGACATAATCGGCGGTCGCTTTGTCCTCGGGCGTGCCCGCCATATGTGGCGCCTGCGTCAACACACGCAAATGCTCTTCCGCCAGCTTGGGGTCAGGCACAGCAAGAAAGCGAGCCTCGGCACCGTTTTCGGCAGCCGCGTCGCGAAAGCCGAAGATGGATTGGGCCGAAGCAGGCGCAGTGCCGCTGACTGTTATTGGAAAACTTGAAAGCATTACGACTGCGGTAAGAAGTGACGCGGACAATGGTCTCATGGGCTCTCGCGGTCAAAGTAAGTAAGGTAGCACAGCGCAACCTTCCGGTTGCTCCCAGCGTGTTTCGCGGCTCGCTCTGCTCTTCAGCGGTACGACACCAATATCACCTTATTCACCATCATCACCATTTTCACCAATTAAATGGTATAATACGCATATGAAACGAGCTACCATGACCCTGCCGGACGACCTGGCGGAAGCCGTAAAAAACTATCTGCGCGCTCAAGAGGCTCCGCCTGCTCTCACGACCGTGGTTCAAGCCGCCTTGCGAGAGTACTTGGGAGAGCGGGGATTTCTCCGTAAGCACAAGTCGTTGAAAATCAGGCCAGCCAAGCATGGTAGCGGGCGCAGCGACATAAGTGAGAATCATGACATGTACTTGGCGGGCATCAAGAAGTGACGCGCGCCGTGCTGGCGGATACCGGGCCGCTCTACGCGGCTGTTGACCCGCACGATGCGCACCACAAGCGAGCCCTCGCGGACCTGCAAAAGTTGGATCGGGAGAAACGGGAGGTGGTGGTGCCTTACCCGGTCCTGTTCGAGGCCTACACTATGGTCCTGCACCGCCTCCGCAGGAATGCCGCGACGGATTGGCTCACCGACATGGCCAATGCGGCTCTGGTCAATCCCACGTCGGAGGACTACCGGAAGGCTCTAGCCATAATTGGAGCGCTCTCTGACCAGCCCCTCACGTTATTTGACGCGACTGTTGCTGCATTAGCCGCGCGGCTCAATTTAGAGGTTTGGACATACGATCATCACTTTGACGTGATGCGCGTCGGGATATGGCGGTGAGGCTAGTTACAGCTGGCCCTACTTTACAGCGCGTCGAAATTCCCAGATGAAGCCAGCCGCAAATATCAGGGCAGCGAAAACCCAGGGCACTGGCCTATTTAGTGAAACGGGATCCCATCCGATTGCGCCATCTCCTATAGATTTCGAAGCAAAATACATGTACAGACCTAACGCGAGTATAGATAGAATTCCGGCCACTAGGACAGCGGCAATTCCAGCTGTCAGACTCTTGATGTAAATCATTCGCATTCGCTTCCTACCGCACCTGCCCCGTCCCCACGATCTCGTACTTTGAAGAAGTCAATTCCGCCAGCGCGAAAGGCCCGCGGCAGTGCAGCTTCTGCGTGCTGATGCCCATCTCCGCGCCGAAGCCGAACTCCGCGCCGTCGGTAAAACGGGTCGAAGCATTCCAGTAAACAGCCGCCGAATCCACACTGCGCAGGAACTTGCGAGCATTCGCCTCATCACGGGTCACGATCGAATCCGAGTGTTTTGTGGAATAGCGATTAATGTGGTCGATCGCCTCCTCGACATTCTCCACCACCCTGACTCCTATACACAGCCGCAGATATTCTTCATACCAGTCTTCTTCTGTAGCCGGAGCAATCTTCAGTCCCGCAGCCAGACTGCGTGACTTCTCATCCCCGCGCACCTCAACTCCTGCATCAAGCAGCTTTTTCACGATCCGCGGAACATATCCCATGGCAATCTTTTCATGAACCAGCAATTTCTCCGCCGCATTGCAAACCGACGGACGCGACGTCTTGGCATTGATCACAATGTGGTCCGCCATCTCCAAATCGGCGGATTCATCGACAAAAATATGGCAGTTCCCCGCTCCTGTCTCAATCACCGGCACCGAAGAGTTTTCGCTGACAAATGCAATCAGCCCCACACCACCGCGCGGAATAATCACATCCACCAACCCCCGCGCCTTGATCAGATCCTGCACCGATTGCCGCGTGCTTGAATCCAGCAGTTCGATCGCGCCCTCAGGTACTCCTGGCACCGATGCAAGAATTTCCACGAGTCGCTGACTGCTCCTCGCTGCCTCTTTCCCTCCGCGCAACACAATGGCATTGCCGCTTTTCAGCGCCAGCACAGCCGTATCCACGGTAACGTTCGGGCGCGATTCGTAAATGATTCCCACCACCCCCAGCGGTACGCGCTTCTTACGAATCTGCAACCCGTTCGGCCGCGTCCACTCCGCCAGCGTCTCCCCAACCGGATCGCGCAGCGCCGCCACATCGCGCACCCCCTGCGCCATCTCCTTGATTCTTTCCGCAGTCAGCAGCAGCCGGTCGCGCATGGCGCCGTCGAGTCCGGAACTTTCCAGGTCCTCCCGGTTCGCCGTCAAAATACTCTCCACGTTCGCTTCAACAGCCTCGGCCATCGCAAGCAACAGCGCATTCTTCTGTCCGCTGGAAAACAGCGCCAGCTTCGCGGAAGCACCTCGTGCCCGCAAGAGTTTCTCCTGCGTGGAAGCCGCGTTTGTAACGCTCGTCGGCATTATTTTCTTCCTCGCGCCGGAGGGAAATAAGTTCCAGCCTTGCGCTCCATTCCCAATGTAATTGCACGAGCGTGGCATCCATTCACAATCGCCACATGTACGCCCGCTTCGCTGGCCAGCTTCGCCGCGCGTAATTTAGAAATCATCCCGCCGCGCCCCAGTTTACTCGTGCCATTGCACTGCGCCTCCAAGGCAGGAGTCAGCTTGCGCACCACCCGCACCAGACGACTTTTCTTGCCCGAGCCGGGTACGAGAAATCCATCCACATTCGTGAGTAACAAAAGCCAATCGGCTTTTACCGCCCGCGCCAGCAGTGCGCTGAGTTCGTCGTTGTCGCCAAAAGCGCCTTCCAGTTCCCGCACTGACACACTGTCGTTTTCATTCACAATGGGAACCACCCCCAGCCCAAGCAGCTCAGCCAAAGCATTTTGAAGATTGCGGTATCGAACCGGTGATGTGAAGTCGTCGCTCGATAGCAAGAGTTGGGCCACAACTTTCTTGCCGAAAAACAGCCGCTCGTAAGTATGCATCAGCTTGCTTTGTCCTACCGCGGCACAAGCCTGCATCCCGGGAACATCGCTCGGCCGTTCCTTCAAACCCAGCCCAGACATGCCCGCCGCAATCGCCCCGGAAGTGACGATCAAATATTCGTTCCTGCTGAGATCGAATTGATCCACCATGGCGCGCAACAGGGTCACGTCGATCTGCCCGCCCGGCGCGATCAGGCTCGTCCCGACTTTGATGACCACTCTCATGAAATGCAGACTTTCACATTGCTTGAAATGGTATCGCACTTGAAGCGCCAACAGCACTTCTCGTCAATTGTCTTTCCTGCCATTAAAATAGATTCCTTACGACATGCCAAACCCTCGTTGAGACTATGCCTGCTTCCAATGCCACCAGCCGCTTCTCCGATCGCGTGGAAAACTACGTACGCTATCGACCAGGATATCCGCCAGAAGCCCTGCAGACCCTGAAGGACGAATGCGGTCTCGCGCTCAGTCATGTAATCGCCGAAATTGCTTCCGGCACCGGCATCTGGACGCGCATGTTACTCGAGAATGGCAATCGCGTCTTCGGCATCGAGCCCAATGCCGAGATGCGAAACGCTGGAGAACGCCTGCTCGCGTCGTTCCCGAACTTCACCAGTATTGCCGGGACCGCCGAAGCAACAACTCTTGCCGATCACAGCGTCGACTTCATTACCGCGGCGCAGGCCGCTCACTGGTTCGACCGTCCGCGTGCAAGACGTGAATTCGCTCGCATCCTGAAACCCGGAGGCTGGCTGGTTCTACTGTGGAATGAGCGTCTCACTAATTCTTCAGAATTTCTTCGCCACTATGAAAAGCTGCTGCTAACCTACGGTACCGACTACACAGAAGTTCGTCACGAACGCACCACCGAATCCGTAAACGAATTCTTTGACCCCGCTCCTTATCGCGAGCGAACTTTCGACATGCGTCAGGAATTCGACTATGCCTGCGTAGAAGGCCGTCTACTATCATCTTCCTATGCGCCCGGACCAGGCCATCCGCAGCATGAGCCCATGTTGCGCGAATTGCAGCACGTCTTCGAGGCCTGCGCCGGGAACGGCCGAATTATCTTCGAATACAAGACTCGAGTCTATTTCGGACGCTTGCGTTAAGCCGATTTTACTTGTGTACTTTCGTGGCGTTCGTCATGAATGTATTCGTGAACAGCTGAAAGATATTAAAGGCAAAGCACAAGAACTTCGCATCGAGGTTAAGTAAGTGTCCGAAGACAAATCCTTCCACATGACGCCCGATGAATTCCGCCGCTGCGGCTACGCCGTAATCGACTGGATCGCCGACTACCAATCTCACGTCGAATCATTTCCCGTCCTCTCCCAAGTCAAGCCGGGAGAGATCCGAGCCTCCCTGCCGGCTAAACCTCCCGCGCAGGGCGAGCCGTTCGAGGCGATGCTCAAAGATATCGACGATCTGATTCTCCCTGGCATCACTCATTGGCAGTCGCCGAATTTTTTCGCCTACTTTCCCTGCAACGCCTCCGGCCCTGGAATTCTCGGCGATCTTCTGTCATCCGGCCTGGGCGTGCAAGGCATGCTCTGGTCCACCAGTCCCGCCTGTACGGAACTTGAAACCCACGTTCTCGACTGGCTCGTAGCCATGCTTGGATTGCCGGAGAAATTCCTTTCCTCGAATACCGGCGGCGGAGTGATCCAGGATACGGCATCGAGTGCCACACTCTGCGCGCTGCTCGCCGCTCGCGAACGTGCCACCAACTTCACCAGCAACAAAAAAGGATGTGACGGCCGCATCGTAGCTTACGTCTCCACTCAAACTCATTCTTCCCTGCAGAAGGCCGCCATGATTGCAGGGATCGGGGTCGACAATCTGCGCCAGATTGAAGTCGATGAAAACTTTGCCATGAGTCCCGGCGCTCTCGCGCAACAGGTCGAAGCTGACAAACGCGCAGGCCTCGTTCCCTGCTTCGTTTGCGCAACAGTCGGTACAACTTCTTCCAATGCCATGGACCCGATCCCGCAGATAGCCGAAATCTGCCGCCAGCACAAACTGTGGCTGCATGTGGATGCCGCCATGTCGGGCACCGCCGCACTCTGCCCGGAATTTCGCCATCTGCAAAATGGAGTTGAGTTCGCCGACAGTTACAATTTCAATCCCCACAAATGGATGTTCACCAACTTCGATTGCAACTGCTTCTGGGTCGCCGACCGAAAAGCTCTCATCCGAACACTCAGCATCTTGCCGGAGTATCTGCGAAACCAAGCCACGGAATCGGGAGCAGTAATCGATTATCGCGACTGGCACATCCAACTCGGTCGGCGCTTCCGCTCGCTCAAGCTCTGGTTCGTGATCCGCCATTACGGCGTGGAGGGTCTGCAGCACCACATTCGCCGCCATGTGGAACTGGCGCAGCAATTCGCCGATTGGGTGCGCCATGACAATGACAAAGACTTCGAACTCGCAGCGCCCGTCCCGCTGAATCTGGTTTGTTTTCGTCATAAAGCCGGAGATGCCGCCAATCAAACCATCATGGATCGCCTCAACCGCAGCGGCGATCTCTTCCTCACTCACACCAAACTCGACGGAAAACTCACTCTTCGTCTCTGCGTCGGCCAGACAAACACCGAAGCGAAGCACGTCGAGCGTGCCTGGCAAAGAATTCGTGAGGAATCGCAAAAGTTAAAATCTCACGCATGACGTTCCATCCCTAACTCTCCACTTGCCTCCACATCGGCTAAAGTAAAGTATGCGAAATATCCTCGGCCAGCGCCCGTTGCGCTTCGTCTTTGCCGCCAACGTGATCTCCATGTTGGGCAGCGGGATGAATTCGGCCGCGGTCGCCTGGTACATCCTCGAAGTCACGCATTCGGAAATGGCGCTCGGCACGTTCGCCGTTTTGCAAACCATTCCCGCCATGCTGATGCTTCCCTTCACCGGCGTGATTATCGATCGCGAAGATCGCCGCCGTCTCGTCATGTGGCTCGATGCCGTCCGGGCCGTGATCATCGTTACCGTATGCATTCTGGCATTTCAACACCGCGTGAAAATCTGGCAACTCTATTTGATGAATACTCTCGTCGCCGCGGGTTTCTGGATGTTCTGGCCGACCATCACTGCCCTCATTCAGGAACTCACTCCCGAAGGCCAGTTCGTGCAGTCGAACACTTTTCTTCTCGCCGGCGTGCAGGGAGGCTGGCTCATCGCCGGCTCGCTCGTAGGCTTCATGTATAACCACATCGGCCTCGGTGGCGTGCTTCTGATCGATGTTTCCACCTACGTGGTTTCGTTCCTGTGCTATTTCGCGGTGCGTAAGGGACGTCACGTTGTGTTGCGTCCGGAAGAATTGCGCGCCGATATTATCGCCGCCGAAACTCAGTTCGAAAGGTTCTGGCGTGAGATGCGCGAGGGCCTGCATTTTCTTCGCGATCGCCGTCCCGTCATCTTACTCGGCATCAGCTGGGCATTATTTCTAGGCGCAATGATTACCGGCGTGGTGGTCACTCCGTCTCTCAGCGAGCGCATCTTCCACGCCGGCGCGGTCGGCTACGGATGGCTCAACGCCGGCTGGGGCACCGGTGCATTTCTCAGCGCTCTCTACGCTCCCGCAATCATCGCCAGCCTCGGCGGACGCCGCTCCGTCGCGTTCTCCATGGCGATCATCGCTGCGTGCATTGTGTGCGCTCCAGTCTCGCGTTGGCTGGCAGCCGCCGTACTGCTCTACGGCGTGATGGGCTCTGCGCGCGGCGTCGGCGGCATCGCTATGAACACCAGCCTGATGGAAATGGTTCCGCAACATCTGATGGGACGCGTGCAGAACAGCTTTTATTTTTTTGGAACCTTCTTGCAGCTCGTGCTCGCGCTTGCAGTCGGCGCAGTCGCACACAAGGTCAGTTTAGTAGCGGCCTTCGCAATACTCGCATGTGTTTACGGGTTGTCGTTTGTTGCCGCAAGCTGGCCGGTGGGAACTGCCGCCGCGGAAGAGGTTGGTGCACCGCGACGTTGATTCCGCGGGCAACAATTTAATTTCCGATTGGCAATTTCCAACTGTTTAGATTTCCAATTGAAGTCGCATGTGGAACGATTACCAATAGGAAATTGGCAATCGGAAATCGACAATCAAGTTTTCGCCGTCTCCGTGGTAAATGCCTCTTCTGGCTGATATTCTTTTCCATTCCAAGGAGCACTCATGTCTTCAGATCTACAAGGCCGCAACGGAGTCGTTTTCGGAGTAGCCAACAAGCGCTCGATCGCCTGGTCAATCGCCCAGGGACTTCACGCCGCCGGCATGACGCTAGCCATCACCTACCAGAACGAGCGTCTGGAGCAGGAAGCCAAAGATCTCATCCTGTCGCTGCCCGGCGCCGAAGCCTACATGTGCGACGTCAGCAAAGACGAAGAAATCAATCGCCTATTCGCCATATTAAAAGAACGCCACGGAAAGCTGCATACGCTCGTCCACTCCGTCGCCTACGCGCCCGCCGACGAACTCAAAGGAGACTTCCTCAACACCACGCGCGAAGGCTTTCGCATCGCAATGGATATCAGCGTCTATTCGCTGGTCGCCGTCGCCCGCGCCGCCGCGCCCCTCATGGAAGATGGCGGATCGATCCTCACCATGACCTACTACGCTTCAGAAAAAGTTGTCCCGCGCTACAACGTAATGGCGGTCGCGAAAGCGGGACTGGAATGCTCGGTGCGTTATCTCGCCTACGAATTAGGAAAAAAGAAAATCCGCGTCAACGCAATTTCCGCCGGCCCCATCAAGACTCTCGCCGCGCGCGGCATCGCCGGTTTCGGCGACATGCTCAAAGGCCACGAAGAGCGCGCCCCGCTCGGTCGTCGTGTGGATGTCGAAGAAGTCGGTTCCACCGGAGTCTTCCTCGCCTCCGACGCCAGCAGCGGCATCACCGGCGAAATCATCTACGTCGACTGCGGCTACAACATCATGGGATTCTGAGAGCTGGCTCCCTTCAAAGGGGAGCAGGGACCTTGTTGAATTGTTTGTTTCGGTACGTTGACCAGCATTAGAGTCGACGATGGGGAGGAACCCTAACAGTTATGAAAATTGTCTACCGCGTTAGCGAGCAAGATTTCGTGGGCGCCCGTGAACTCTTTATCGCGAACGAGAAGCCTTGGTATCGGAGGTTTTCTCGCCGCTTACTACCCTGGATAGGAGCCTCCGTACTTGTAATGCAGCTGTTCTACCTAATCGTCGTACCCCATCGGGATATCGGCCTCGTAGTAATCGGCTTTCTCGTGGGCGTGTATTTATTGTATTGCGGGCTCGCAGTTCGATATTATTTCCGACGATCTTATAGAAAAGATCAACGCTTTAAGCACGACTTCACTGCCGAGATGTCGGACCAAGGTATCCACGTCGTTACTCCCTTTTCCGACTCGCAGATAAAATGGAATGGGTTCGTTCGCTTTCTGGAATCGAAAGACATCTTCATGGTTTTCATAGCGCAATGGAACTTCATTGTCTTTCCTAAGCGCGCATTTGGCCCCGGTGAAACTGATGAATTTCGGGCGCTCTTGCAACAAAATGTCCCCACGCCGGATTAAGAATGCGTCCCGAAGGGACGCTCGACTCACTGGGCCGAGCGGTCACTAAGAAGACTCATCCAATGGTTCTGATCCTCCGCCCATTCTCCCCCTCCCGCTCCAAAGAAATCTCGACATCCCGCTCGCGAACAAACCGCGGAAATTTCTCTCCCCACTCAATCAGCAAAACGCTTCTGTCAGAGCGCAGGTCATCGAGTCCCAACGTCTCCAACTCACGCAGCGTATCCACGCGGTAAAGATCAATATGAAATAAATCGGCGAGTGGCCCACGATATTCGTGAATCAAAGTAAAGGTAGGGCTGGTAACGTTTTCTGCCTGAGCCGCTTCGAACGCTTCCGCGATTCCCTTGACCAGCGTCGTTTTCCCCGCGCCCAGGTCGCCGCGCAACAGGACGATCTTCGGCGGCGCGAGAAGCTGCGCCAGCGTCCGCCCGAAGGCAATCGTCTCCTCCGCCGATTGAGTCGTAATCTCCCGCGTCATCCCTCGCATCCGTTCGCAGCCATTTCCTGCATGACCACGAACAGTATAGCGAGAGCTCCGCCTTCAGCATCGGAGAACAAGTGTGAATCGCCCGCGTCGGCTAAATCGTCGTCTTCGGCACCATAAACACAGACGACTTCAATCCCAGCAGGCTTCGGTCCGCCACATGATCCACGGACGTGCGCAGCCGCCGATGATCGTCATCCTCAAATGCGACGAAACGAAAAGGTTGGAGCACGCCAGTATTTGTCTTTCGCATGGGAGCGAGAACTTCAGCCATGCCGTGCACCGGGCCCGATTGCGTCTGAAACGCGAGTTCGACGAACGAACCGGTTCCCAAAGCATGCGGCAATTGCAACAGTCCGCCAGTCACGGAAATGGATTGGAGTTTGGCTTTTGTGCGCCGGCCATCTTCTAAACGGATCGCAGCCAGGACAGCATCACCTAACTGGATTCGGGCCGCGCGCCTCGAGGGGTGCGGTTGGGGGAAGTGGGTCATAGTGAAATCACTATGTCACGCCATTCGTACAGGTAACAGGTTACGGAAGCGAATGGCCGGATTCCCGCGCTGCTAGCCCGTCTCCGCCGCCTCCAAGTAACTTTCCCGACAGCACTTACGGCTTTGTTTACTGTTGATACAATGTCCCGTCAGACCAAGGCTGATTTTCTTGTGTGCCCACGATTGTCAACGCTGTGCCCATGGAGTGCTTGCATGCGCCATTTTTTATCCTTCGCCAGTTTTGCGTTGATTCTCTTATTCGGACTTCCACATCTGCAAAGCCAGAGCGTACCCGCACAAAATCGGCGTCCTCTGCGTGTGGGCATCGTCGGCTTGGTTCACGGTCATGTGCAAGGATTTTTCGAGCGTTCGCTTCACGATCCAGCGATCGAAATTGTCGGCATCGCCGAACCTGACCAATCGCTGTTCGCTCGATATTCGAAGCGGTTCGGCATCGACGGGAAATTGCTCTTTCCGAACCTGGAAGAAATGCTCGACCGCGCGCATCCACAAGCTGTCCTTGTATACACGAATACCTACGAGCATCGCCGCGTCGTCGAAATTTGCGCCAACCACGGCGTCCACGTCATGATGGAAAAGCCTCTAGCAGTCAGCTTAGAAGACGCGCTCGCCATCAAGAAAGCTGCAGACGCGGGAAAAATTCACGTCCTCGTAAACTACGAGACAACGTGGTACCGCAGTAATCACGCCGCTTACGACCTGGTCCACGAAAAGGCGCTCGGCGACATTCGCAAGGTAGTGGTTCACGATGGTCACAGCGGTCCCAAGGAAATTGGCGTCAGCCCCGAATTTCTAGCTTGGCTCACCGATCCCAAACTCAACGGGGGAGGCGCGCTCTTCGACTTCGGCTGCTATGGCGCGGATCTTATGACCTGGCTAATGGATGGCGAACGCCCCGAAACCGTTACTGCCGTCACTCAGCAAATCAAACCGGAAATCTATCCGCATGTCGACGACGAGGCCACCGTCATTCTCACCTATCCCAAAGCGCAAGCCATTATTCAAGCCTCGTGGAACTGGCCGTTCGATCGCAAAGATATGGAAGTGTACGGTCAGACGGGATACGTAATTACCGTGAAGCACGATGACATACGCGTGCGCCGCGCTGGCGGCCAGGAAGAGCAAATGCCAACCAAAGAAATCCCCGCCCCCTATGACAGTTCCCTGTCGCTTCTAAGAGCAGTGGTAATCGACGGAATGAAGCCCGACGGATTATCTTCGCTTGAAACAAATATCACAGTAACCGAGATCCTCGACGCAGCGCGCCGTTCCGCCGCTTCAGGAAAAACAATTCGCTTATCCCCTTCGCCAAGCACCGTTGAACGCCTTAAGGTCGATGGCAAATTATTGCGAGGCGGGAGTTCTGATGTCGTGCGTGCGGTAATCACCAAGACCGGCAACGTTACTAACGTTCAATACCTCAAAGGCAACGTCGATCTCATGCCAGCGGTTCAGAAAGCTCTCGTAGACTGGCGGTACAAGCCGACCCTCTATCAGGGCCTTCCGGTCGAAGTCGAAACGACAATCGTCGTCGCCTTCGATCCACTGACTGGGGGCTAGTGGATATCGCCGAGGGCCCTACGCCCAGCCAGCGGCCGTCCCTAATCTTCCTGTCACGCGCCCCAGCACGCCAGCTTCTGCTCTGCCGCCTTCTGCGTGCGCCGGAAAGCCTCCGGCAATCCTCGCAACAAATCGGTGGCCACCAGCGAATGTTCACCCACACTCTCGCGCATCACGTCGCCCGCCAGCCCGTGCAGGTGCACCGCGGCCATCGTCGCGGCAAACGCATCTTTCGGATTCTGCGCAATCATGCCCGCGACCATTCCCGTCAGAATGTCTCCTGTCCCGCCAGTAGACATCCCCGGATTTCCCGTCGTGTTCACCCAAGCCTCGCCATCCCCCCGCACCACCAGAGTGCGATGCCCTTTGAGCACGACAATCAATTCGTGTTCGCGCGCAAATTTTCTTGCCACCCCCAACCGGTCTTTTTGCACGTCAGGAATGCTCATTCCCGCCAGCCGCGCCATCTCTCCCGGGTGCGGTGTAATCACCAGCGTCCGGCCGTTTCCATTTAATTCCTCTGTTCGACCATCGAATGCATTCAGGCCGTCCGCGTCCACGACCATGGCGCCTCGGAGGTCCGCCACCAGCTCTCTCACCATTTCTGAAGTCTGCGGATTTCCTGATATTCCGGGACCAATCGCAACTACAGTTTTCCCTTTCGCTAACTCATCAATTCGTTCCCGCGCGCTCATCGAAATCGTTCCCGCGTCCGTTTCGGCCAAAGGCTCGGTCATCAACTCGGGATGAAATCCTGCCACCGTTCCCAGCACTGAGTTTGCCGTCGCCACCGTCGAAAGCCCAGCACCGGCGCGCAGTGCAGCGATTCCCGCCATCGCGGCCGCTCCCGCTTTTCCGCGCGATCCTCCGACCACCAGCACATGCCCATAGTTTCCCTTATTCGACTCGGCCCTTCGTGGCCCAATCAACCCCACTATATCCCGCGCCGTAATTACATTCAGTTGCAGCGAAGAAACGATAGCCTCTTCAGGAGATCCTATTCCCGCCACGCAAGTCGTACCCAGCGTCAACGATCCAAATACGTGTGCGGCCCGCGGCGCGGTAAATGTCACGATCGCATCGGCGCGTGCAATCGTCCCAGTCTGTGGCCCCATCGCGTCTGCATCTGCGCCAGAGGGAATATCCACGGCAATTACCGGAACCTTGCTTGCGTTCATGACCGCGATTGCTTCGCCATACAGCCCGCTCACCGGAGGCTTGAAACCCGTACCCAGAACGGCATCGAGATACAAATCAGCCTGAAGCAAAAGCTGTACCCGTTCACTTCTCAATTCATCGATGGAATGCACAGCGATCGGTGGGACCGGTAACTTGCCGTACATGACCGCAGCGTCTCCTCGCAGATCGGCTGGGTCCGCCAACAAGATCACCTCGACCTTTTTCTCCGGTTCACGCAGCAGTCGCGCCGCGACAAAACCGTCGCCACCGTTATTTCCCTTCCCGCAGAAAACTACGATTCGTACGGCAGAACCATAATGCGAGAGGACATACTCTGCTACGGCCGCGCCCGCATTCTCCATCAGCGTGAGCGAAGGCACGCCAAAGCGGTCGCTGGTAGCCCGATCAATGGCACGCATTTCTTCTGCGGTAACAATTTTCATGGTTGAATTACTTCATCTCGCATCCCGCACTTGACCGACTATAAAACAAAAAAGCTCTCCGCGCCGCGCGGAGAGCCCGTAACTGCGTGCGAAAAACTCCCTACGACACACTCTTCGAAACCGGCTCTGATCGTAGTGCCTGTTGCACCTTGCTGTGCTTGCGGCCGTAGCTGAAGTAAATGGCCAGCCCAATCACCAGCCAGACCACCAACCGGATCTGCGTTGCCGGAGACAGAAAAATAATGAGAGCCCCCGAAAAAAGAATCGAGAGAATGGGCACCAGCGGCACCAGCGGGGTTTTGAACGGCCGGTTAATGTGCGGATGCGTCCGGCGCATCACCCACACACCCGCGCTCACCAGTACAAAGGCGAGCAGCGTCCCCACGCTGGTCATCTCATCCAGCACATTGAGGGGAATTACCGTGGCCAGGATCGCAACGAAAATACCGACAACAATGGAACTGAGGTAAGGCGTGCGAAAGCGATGATGAATTTTTCCCGCCCATGGCCAGAGCAAACCGTCGCGCGACATGGAATAGAAGACGCGAGATTGGCCCAACAACATCACCAGCATCACCGTCGCCAGACCGCCGAGCGCTCCAATTTCTACCAGGAAAGTGGCCCATTGCTGCCCCGCCACACGAACCCCCACCACCACCGGATCTGGAACGTTGAGTTGCTGGTACGGCACCAGGTGAGTGAGCAAGCCGGAAACCAGGATATAAAGGACCGTGCAAATAACCAGCGAACCGAGAATGCCCAAGGGCATATCCCGCTTGGGATTCTTCGCCTCCTGCGCCGCCGTTGAAACCGCATCAAATCCGATGTATGCGAAGAACACCACGCCCGCTCCACGCAAAATGCCCGACCACCCAAAGTGTCCCCACTCGCCAGTGTTTGGCGGGATGAATGGGTGCCAGTAGTTTGGTTTCCAGGAATGCGAATATAAAAACGCCGTGGCCAGAACCACGAACATGCAAACCACCAAAACCTTCATAATCACTACCGCGGTGGTAAAATTCGCCGATTCCTTGATGCCGATCACAAGAATCGTGGTGATCACCATGATGACGATGAATCCCACGTAGTCGTATTTCAAATGTACCGGCGTCCCGAAAAGCACGAAATCGGAGGTGGGAAGAGCCGGCATATTCCAGCCCAGATCGTGCAGGAACGCCCGCAAGTGGCCGCTCCAGCCCACCGCAACCGTAGCCGCGCCGAACGCGTACTCCAGAATCAGGTCCCAGCCAATGATCCACGCCACCAGTTCACCCAGCGTCGCATAAGAGTATGTATACGCGCTGCCCGCGATCGGAATCATCGAAGCAAATTCGGCATAACAAAGTCCCGCGAATGCGCAGGCGACGCCAGCCAGCACGAACGAGATGACCAGAGCGGGTCCGGCAAACTGCGCCGCGGCTTGTCCAGTAATGACAAAAATGCCTGCCCCAATAATGGCGCCGATTCCCAGGGTCACCAGATTCAGAGGACCGAGGGCGCGCCGCAGACTTTGTTCGCCCTCAACCTCAACCGCCTCTTTCATCAGTGTGGGAAGGTCTTTCTTCGCGAACAGATTCGCCATGCTTCAGTTTCTCCTTCGGCTAAGATGCGCTCCTCGTTCTGGAACTCTTCGACCACGCGTAATATACCGGGATGCCTAGCAGTACTACAATGAGCCCCGGCCACGTGAATTGCGGCTTATAGCGCAATAGTACGACATCGATAAATAAAGCCATGACAATATAAATCGCCGGCAGCACGGGATAACCTACGGCCCGGTAGGGTCGCGGAACATCCGGACGCGTTCGCCGCAGCACGAACAATCCCACAATCGTCAGAATATAGAAAACCAGCACGGCAAAAATAATGTAATCGAGAAGTTGTCCATAGCTGCCGGAAACGCACAGCAGGCACGCCCAGACCATCTGCACCATCAGCGAAACTGCAGGTGTCTTGTAGGTTGGATGCAGCTTGGCCACGCTCTTAAAGAACAACCCATCTTTCGCCATCGCATAGTAGACGCGCGCGCCGGAAAGGATCAGCCCGTTATTGCATCCGAAGCTTGAAATCAGAATGGCTCCGGCCATCAGCAATCCGCCGGCAGCTCCGAACATCTGCGTCATCACCGCAGTACCCACGCGATCTTCGGCGGCATATTTAATACCCCGTCCCAGAATCGTGGCCGCTCCCGCAGTTCCATCCAGCGGCAGAGTCGTCAGATAGATAAAGTTGCACGCTATATAGAGCGTAATCACCACGCCCGTACCCAACGCCAGCGACAAAGGTAAATTGCGGTTGGGATTCTTCACCTCGCCGGCGGTAAAAGTCACGTTGTTCCACGCGTCCGCGGAAAACAACGATCCCACTTGCGCCACCGCCAGAATCGTCAGCGTACCCACCATCACCACTGGCCCGCCCACTCCCACCTGTACGGCGTGCTGCGCGCCCAATCCGGCGTTGTGCCAGAAATGTCCGCTGAAGTTTGCCGCCAAAGCGTGAGCATTTCTTCCCAACGCTAGTCCGAATAACGCCAGCCCGAGTAGCGCCGAAACTTTCGCCGCAGTAAAAACGTTCTGAATGAGCGCCCCAGTTTTCAGTCCGAAAATATTTACTACCGAAAGGAAGACCACGAGCAGGATGGCGACCAGATTTTGCGTGTTGATTCCGACGTCCATGTTGCCCAGAACCATGGGCCCCAGACGGATCGGCGGAACCTTCCAAAGATGCAGAATCCAGTTCGAAGAAGAAATCGCCGGAAAGAAAACTCCCAGGAATTTGCCGAAGGCCACGCCCACCGCGGCAATTGTTCCGGTCTGGATTACCAGGAATAATGTCCAACCGTAGAGAAAGCCCCACAGCGGCCCGAGCGCTTCGCGCAGATAAACATATTGGCCGCCGGCCCGCGGCATCATCGCTGCCAGTTCGCCATAACTGAGAGCAGCAACGATGGTCATGAAACCCGCCACTGCCCATGCACCAATCAGCAAAGCAGGTGAATCTACTTCTCGGGCAATCTCCGCCGAAACAATAAAAATTCCGGAGCCGATCATCGACCCCATCACCAGCATAGTGGCGCTGGTCAGCCCGAGGCCTTTGACCAGTTCCTTATCCTGATGGCTATGAATTTCCCAGTCGCTGCTCGCGGCCGGCCGCGTTGTCGGTGTACTCAGGCACCCTCCTGCACGACCATACATTTTGCCTTGGAGTGGAACGGGAAGGTCACGGCTTTAGCCGTGCCATAAAGAGACGCCAATGATCGGGGGCTTCACCCCCTGAGGCCATCCCGGCGCGCCGAACCCAAGGTCAAATGACTTTACCTCAAGATGCGCAAAAATTCTTCTGCTGATTTTCGTGGCTCCCGTATCAGATCGGATATCACCGCGACGGAGTCGGCCCCTGCTTCAATCACCGAGGCCGCATTCTCCCGCGTTATCCCCCCAATGGCAACCAGCGGCTTTCTCGTCAATGACCGAGCCTGGCGGATTCCTTCGAGACCCACTACAGGGTCAGGCTTTTCCTTGCTCGATGTAGAGAAAACAGGACCAATCGCAAGATAGTCGGCTGAAGTCCGATCAGCGGCCTGCAGTTGACTTGAGTTATGAGTGGAAACTCCAAGCCAGCGATCAGGTCCAATAATCCTACGCACCGATTCCGGCGAAAGATCATCCTGCCCCACGTGCACTCCGTCGAATTCCGCGGCCAGGCACAGATCAGCTCGGTCATTCATGACCAGCTTCGGCAAGTGTGGCGCGGGCGCCCTCGCCCGCGAACGCCGCTTCAGTTCGGGCGCCTGCTGCAGCATTACGCGTGCGTTTCCGCTCTTGTTGCGGTATTGCAATAACGTGCATCCACCCGCTACAAGCTCGTCGAAAAAGATCATCAACGCTTGAGTGGAGGGAAAGAAGGCAGCGTCTACGATGGCGTAAAGACGAGGAACAACGATCACGCCGCCGAATCCTTTTTATGCGCCGTCAGGAATCGCTCGATGAATCCCGTATCAAATTTTCCAGCACGAAAATCCGGATCGGCCATAATCCTCCGGTGCAGCGGAATCGTTGTATACACGCCTTCGACAATGAACATCTCCAGCGCCCGTGTCATCCGCGAAACCGCCTCGCTCCGGTCTTTGCCACGTACGATCAACTTGGCAATTAGCGAATCGTAATAGGGCGGTATCACTCCCTCGGTGTAGGCTGCGGTATCAATGCGCACCCCGGTCCCTCCCGGCGGATGAAACGCCGTAATCTTCCCCGCCGACGGTGTGAACTTCTCGGGATGTTCCGCGTTAATGCGGCACTCAATGGCATGCCCGCGATGTACAATCGGCCCCTGCAGCACGTCCCGCATATGAGCCCCCGCCGCAATCATGATCTGGCTCTTCACCAGATCCACGTCCGTCACCATCTCCGTCACCGGATGCTCCACTTGAATCCTCGTATTCATTTCAATGAAGTGCAACCGTCGGTCCTGATCCATCAAAAATTCAATCGTTCCGGCATTCGTATAGCCAATATCCGCGAGCGACCGGCACAACGTTGCACCGATCTGATCGCGCAACTCGCCCGTCACCTGCGTGGAAGGTGATTCCTCCAGCAGTTTCTGATGGCGCCGCTGGATCGAGCATTCTCTTTCTCCCAGGCTCACCACATTTCCGTGCTCATCCGCCAGCACCTGAAATTCGATGTGCCGCGGGTGCTCGACGTACTTCTCCATGTAAAGATCGCCATTGCCGAACGCGCCCGCAGCCTCCGATTGCGCCGCCTTGAATAAACCCGGCAACTCTTCTTCGTTGCGAACGATGCGCATCCCACGCCCGCCTCCGCCCGCCGAAGCCTTTAGAATCACGGGAAAGCCAACCTGCCGCGCCCACTCGATCGCTTCGCCCTCGGACGCAATGATTCCATCCGAGCCGGGCAGAATGGGTACGCCCGCACGCTTCATGGCGGAGCGAGCTTTTTCTTTTTCCCCCATCAGCCGTGTCACTTCCGGCCGCGGACCAATGAATTTGATCCCGCTGGTCTCGCACACCTCGGCAAAGTTGGCATTCTCCGCCAGCAACCCGTAGCCAGGGTGCACCGCGTCGACGTTAGCGATCTCCGCCGCACTTATCACCGCAGGAATATTCAGATAGCTCAAGCGCCAACTGTGGCGGCCCAATGCAGATAGCTTCGTCTGCGAAACGCACCGGCAGGGAATGCCGGTCCGCCTCACTGTAAATGGCAACCGTACGGATGCCCAGTTCCTTGCACGCGCAAATGACCCGCAGTGCAATCTCTCCCCGGTTCGCAATCAAAATTTTCTTAAACATTGAAATCAAATGTGGGACAACCGCCCTCGGCAGGCACGGCGCCGGCCTCTTAACTGCACCCCTTCAGACGCAAAAAAGCGCGCGAAGTACGCGCGCTCGTTGCTCGAACTTCTCACTTTTTCGCCCGGATGGCGAACAACTCCTGCCCGTATTCGATCGGCTGGCCGTTGCTTCCCAGCTTCTTCACGATTTCGCCAGCCACGTCGGACTCAATCTCATTCAACAATTTCATCGCTTCAACGATGCACAGTACCTGCCCCACTTCCACCGTATCGCCGACCTTCACGAAAGGCGGCGCACCCGGCGAGGGCGCTTCGTAGAATGTCCCCACAATCGGAGATTTCACCATGTGAAGATTCTCTTCCGGAACCGGCTCGCTGGAAGCCGCCGGCGGGACGGGGGGAGAAGCTGCGGACGTGCCCTGCCCAGGTTGTCCAACGGGCGCAGGCGCATAAGGCATTTCCGTGCGCGTCTGCACCACGGTGTGCTCGCCGGCCCGCTTGATCTTCACTTTGACATCGCCCCGTTCCAGTTCGAACTCGGCGATGTCTTTTTCTATTAAGAACTCAATGAGTTCCTTCAGCTCTTTTTGATTCATTCGTATAAAGGGTAGGACCGTTTGCCGTCCCACGAACGGCTGGGCGTCTCTCCGACGCCTTACTTCAATCCTAAAAGACCTAAACTGCCAGGAAATCCTTGCTCGTGGGCGTCAGCACTTCACAACCCGTCTCGCTTACAACCACCATGTCCTCAATCCTCACGCCCCATTTGCCGGGGAAGTATACTCCTGGCTCAATCGTGATCACCATACCGGGCCGCAGTATCTCCTCCTGCCTGGCAGCGATCCGTGGCGGTTCATGAATCTCCAGGCCCACGCCATGACCGGTCGAATGAGTAAAGTAGCGGCCCAACCCGGCCTTGCGTAACACTTTACGCGCGGCCTCGTCCACCTCCTCTACGCGAACTCCGGGCCGCACAACCGCAATCGCCGCCTGCTGCGCTTCTCTCACCGACTCGTACGCGGAGCGCGCGTCTTTCGGGACAACGCCTGAGGCAGCCCCCACCCATACAGTGCGGGTCTGATCCGAACAATAACCTGCGAGTATAACACCGAAATCGCACACTACGAACCCACCACGCGCGATGACTCGCTCTGAAGCCCGGCCATGCGGCAAAGCTGACCTTGCCCCGGAAGCGATGATCGTTGGAAACGACATTTCTTCCGCTCCTGCCTGCCGTGCTGTATATTCCATCTCCGCCGCCACATCGGTTTCTTTTACTCCCCGGCACAATACGACGAGAGCACGATCAAACAAACTTGCTCCCAGTTTCACTGCCGCGCGAATCTTCTGTAACTCGTCGGCATCCTTCACCATTCGCGCTCGTTCCACCGCGGCGGACGCCTCCTGCAGCCTCCGGCCCCTCGGCAGCAAATCCGTCAGCCTTTTTCTTTCCGCCACGGTCATATGTTCGGATTCAATGCCGATCGTCCATCCCTTCGACCGCTGCCGGCGGGATCCAATCCACTCAGCCACTGCGCTCAACAGTGCCTTCCGGGCAATGACCACCTTCGCGCCCTTCACTTCCTCACGGCCCTGCGTGTCGTACCGGACGTCCGTAAAGAAGACGCTGCCAGATTCCTCCACCAACAGCAATCCGGCGCTGCCGGTAAAGCCACAGAGGTATCGAATGTTCGGGAGATGACTGATCAGAAGCGCGTCAAACCGCGTTGTGGCGAGATGCTCCCGCAGTTTCTTCTGGCGAAGGATAAAATTCATGCCCGCTGAGTTTAACAGGCAGAGGCAAGAAGGTCTGAGTTCTCCAAAGATTAGATCTCAGAGAACTTAGAGCCCCCAAAAAAGTAAACCGCCGGCCCTGACAGGTTCTTCAGGCCGGCGGCTTTCAATCTTCAACCTAGCGCTGCTATGTCTGACGCTGTTACGTCTGAATGATTCGCGGCGTGATGAAGAAGATCAACTCCTGGTTGGACGTATTTACCTGCGTATGCTTAAACAGGTTTCCGAGGATTGGGATGTTGCCGAGCAACGGTACTTGATCGATGTTGATCGAGTTCTGCGTCTGGATGACGCCGCCGATCACCACCGTGCCACCGTCAGTCACCAGCACCTGGGTCGTCGCCTGTTGTGTAATCAACTCCGGGTTACCTTGCACTTCCTGACCGAAGTTCGGCGTGGTGTTCTCCACATCGATATTCAGGAAAATCGTATTCTCTGAGGTAATTTGTGGCGTGACCGTCAACCGCAGGAACGCGCTGACATAGGTCACCGTCGGAGGACCGCCCAACTGCGCCTGAGTCACGATCGGCACCTGCACGCCCTGTTTCACCAGAGCCTGAATATTGTTTTGGGTAACCACTCGCGGCCGCGAAAGAACCTTCAGCAAACCGCGCGACTCGGCCATCGAAAGTACGGCGTCGATTCGCACTGTGTTGCTGGCATTCAAGAACGTCAAGCCGCTGGAGGGTGCAGTCGAACCCAGGTTAGAGAACAACGGAATCGATGATCCCGTGGTAGAACCACCGCTGGCACCGGGGACTGTAATATAGCCCGGCGTTAAGGATCCTACCGTGGTGGGCGAACTTCCCACTGCGGAGGCGCCGCCGATCGCACTGTGGCCGTCGCCCCAGCCAAAACCAAGCTGTGTACCGATATCGCGGGCGAAGGTTCGGGTTGCTGCCACGACGCGTGCTTCGATTTCCACTTCCTGTGTCTTGCGGTCGAGCTGCGTCAGCAAGCGGTCGATAATTGGGATCACTTTCGGAATATCGTTCACGATGATGGCATTGGTACGTTCATCCGCAACCACGTCACCGCGCTGCGAGAGGAATTTCTTCACCGTGATCATTACATCCTTGGCATGGGCATAGCTGAGGAAACGCGTGATGGAAACTTTCTCCACCGCCATCGCCTCTGACTCTATCTGGGCGCGCCGACCGTCTGCCTCTTTCTTCAGTGTGTCCACTGTGGCGATGCGCAGGACATTGCCTTCCAGTTCTCGGGCCAGGTCGTTGTTCTTGAGTACGATGTCCAACGCCTGATCCCACGGCACATCGTCTAACACAACCGTCAACGTGCCGTGTACATTCGGATCCAGGACCACGTTCAAACCGCTGATCTCGTGAATCAGCCGGAAGAAATCTTTCAGATCCACATCTTTCAGGTTCACTGAAATCGGTTCACCCGTATATTTCGGGCCAACCGAAGTCGGCTGCTGTCCAGCTTGCGCTCTCTGCTCCGCCGCCAGGTTGACCGCAGGCTCGATGCCGGTACTGGATGAGACGCTCTGCGATGCCTGTGCCGCGTTCATGCTCACCGGCAGCAACTCCGCCGCCGTTTTGTCGGCAAACTTCGCTGCCGCTTCCTGAGCGCGCCCGGAAGGCTCACTTGCCGTGTCGGTCGTGCTGGTCTTGGCCGCGTATTTGGGCTCCACGAATACAAAATCGCTGGTCGCAGGGGCGTCTGGCTTCTGAACATTCGGAGCCAGGTTCGTTGCCACGGCCTTCGGTTCAACCGGATGACTGGCCAAGGGCGCAGTTGCTGTTGCTTCCGCGTTCACTTCCGTTTTCGATTCAACGACGCGCGGTGCAAACGGGGATATTCCTTGTTTCGCCGCTGCAGAGACTTCCGCCACAGCCGCTTTGGGAGCATGTGCGATCTGCGCCGTCGCAGGCGACGTGTGCAGCGTCAACACCAGCTTTCCATCAGCCGACGGATTCAATTCGTAGCGGCAAGCGTGTTCGAGGTCGATCACCAGGCGGGTGGTTGGAGGAGTGTGGCCATCCATGCCGATGCGCACCCCTTTGACCCCGTCGCTGCCGATGCTGATTCGGCTCTGCCCGTTCGCCATCACGGTCCCAGGCAAATCCAGGATCAGTCGCGCCGGCGAGTCCGCCGTGCTCAGCTTGGGCGTCACTGGGCCACGAGCGCTGATCTCGACCCGGATCTCATCCGCGCCGCGGACCACGTTCACTCGTTGCAGCTGGTTTCGCTGGCTCGCCGCCGGTAATGCCGGCGTCTCTGCGGCTGAAGCCATCAGCCCCAGCAGCATCAGCGGTAGGATCACACTCAGCAGTTGCTTTCGCATTTCGCTTCTCCCCAACTCGCGGGTCTACCCCGCGTGTCCTTACTGGAACTCGATTTTGTTGATGTTCCGGCTTTCCCGGAGCACCGTTGCCTCACCTAAACAGCCGGCGTGGAAATTCGCTTAGTCACTTCCCGCGTCATGGCTTTGCCTAACTTGTCCTGCACCGTTTCCTGAAAAACCACCGTGTCGCCGGTAATTCTCACTACATATCCGTTGAATACCGGGTCGTTCTCCCGCAGGAAGTACGCCTTATTCAGCGAATTGGTGACTACCGCGATGAAGCCATTCTCCGACTTCACCACCCCGCGCAGATTGATCTGCCCGATCTCCAGGCACTTTTTCCCAGTGGAGCAACCCGAGCCAGAAGGCTCCTGCACAATCGGACTGAAAAATGGATCCCGTTTCCCGGTCATCGCCCATTTCTTTTCTTCGGGCTGGGGTGTCTTCGGAGCCTCGGCGACTTTCGCAGTGGCATCCGTTTTGGCATCCTGCGAGATTTTGACGTTAGCGGCAGGCACCGCCTTGGCTGCAGTCTTAGGCGCCGTCTCTTTTGCAGCGATGACAGAATGCGCCGCCGCCGTCTTCTTCCTAGCCGGCGCTGGTTTCGGTTTGGCAACGGCAGTGGCTGGCGCTGGAGCACTCTTCACTCCCGAAACAGGCACAATGGCTGCGGGCTTCGCGGCGGCTCCCGCAGCCGGCTTAGCCGGCGGTGCGCTGGAAATTCCCAGCGCTGCGTTGGAGTCATCCGTCTTCTTCTGCTGCACCGTATTCATGGTGCCCTGCACCTTATTGATGATGTTGGGATCCTGTGCCCAGAGTCCGCCCGTCATCATTCCCACTGCCAGAATGCATGTCGTTAGCTTCATAGCGATTCCTATTTGCCCCCGCCTGTGGCCTTGGCTCCTGGTGCCGCGCCCGCCGGCTCCAAATCGTGACTGAAGAACGTAGTCGCGGTAAATGTCGCTACCACACTTTCATTCGGCGCGTACTGATACGTATGTTTGGCTTTCGCGGTCGAGGGATTCTTGGTGTTCGAGACCATCAGCCCGCTGATATTCACGAGCCGCTCCAGCTTGCCCACGCGATCGAAAAAGTTCAGCATCGAGTAATACGGACCATCCAATTCCAGATCGAAAGGAAGTTCCGAGTAATACTCCTTGGCAACAATCGGCTTCGCGGTATAGCGCCGCAACTCCACGCCCGCCTTTGCCGCTTCGCTGTCCATGGTTTCAATGAATGTATCCACCTGTTTCTCGTCCGGAACGATGCGCCGCTCGATTTCCAGTTGCTGCTTCAAGTTGGCCAGCTGCCGGTCCATGTCCTTAAGCTTGGGACGGTAAGACTCAAGTTCGTTGTTCTCCCGAACTTTTTCCTGCAACGCATGTTGTGCCGCCGTGTTTTTATCGCTCTGGTTCTTGAACACCGTGAAGTACAGCGCCGTGGTTACCAGCGCTCCACCCAGGATGACCGCTCCCCATTGCTTCAGACCCGACAGTTCACCAAAATTAGTCGCCATAAGTGCGCCTCTAGGACTTTCCCTTCTCGCAGGTCAGCGTGAATTGAAATGCCTGCATGTCCTTAATCGTGTCATCCTGAAATGTTTCCTTGATCTCAACCGTTTTGAAGAAACCGGTCTTTTGCAGATTTGCGATCAGGTTCGCCACCGCATCCGCGCTCAGCGCAGTGCCTTCCAGACTCACACTCGGACCGGTGTCATCCATGAACTTCAACCAGACCGCTTCGGTTCCGTTCACCGTCTCCCCGAGCATGGCGAGAAGGTTGACCGGGCCGGTCTGACCCGCAGCGTGCAGCTGCTCGATCACATCCACCCGCCGCTTATAGTTGTTAGCCTGGGTCTGGCGTTCCAGGTAGCGCACCTTCACATCGCTAAGTTCGCGATTCTGTTTTTCGGCGGCCTGCATCTGCACGGCAATCGCCTTGCCCTGTTTGTCCAATCGGTACCAGTATCCGAAGTTGAGTAGCCCTGCGATCAGCAGTACGACCAGCACCTTCAGCTTGGGCGATCCCATATCGCCCATTTCCATCGTGGGCATGGACGGCGCGTTGCTGCCGCCGCGCTTGTTTTTCCCCTTGGAGGATTCCAGCAGATTGATTTTGATCATAGGGATTCAAAGCTCCTCAAAGCCAGGCCCACCGCTACCGCCAGCTGGCCCGCATTCTGCTCCACCAGCTCCGCTCCAGGCCCATCCGCTGGTGGCACTACGCGCTGGAACGGATTCAGCAACTCAACCGGCATGGAAAATTCCTGCCGCAACGCTTCCATCAATCCCGGCACCTTCGCCGAGCCTCCGGCCAGATAAATTTTCTCGATGTGCTCGCCCGCCGCGCTGGCCCGGAAGAAATCAAACGTCTTCTGAATTTCCAGTACGATGATTTCAGTTACTTGCTGTAAAATCGGCGCCTTCGCATCCTCGCTCACCGTCCCGACTTTTTCTCCCAGCTTCAACTTCTCGGCATCTTCAAAGTTCAGGTCGAGTTCCTTCTGCAGCGAGTCCGTGTACTGATGTCCGCCTACGCTGACGTCGCGCGGAAACAGCGGCGTAGTGCCCTTCACAATGTTGATGTTCATCACGCTGGCGCCCAGGTTCAAAAGCGCCACTACCTGGCCTGGCGCCGGCTGGTAGTTGTACTCGTAGCAGTTCTGCAAAGCCAGCGCATCGATGTCCACAATAGCCGGGGTGCGTCCCGCCATCGAGAGTACGTTGGTGTAGTTCAAAATCTTGTCCTTCTTGACTGCCACCAGAAGCACATCCATCTGTGGGCTGCCCGCTTCTTCCGACAAAATCTGGTAGTCGAGACTCACATCCGCCAGGTCGAAAGGAATATGCTGCGCCGCTTCTTTCTCAATCGTCTCCGCCAATTCCTGGTCACTCATCGAAGGCAGCGAGATTTTCTTGACGATCACCGAGTGTCCGCTGACCGCCGTGGCCACCGCCTTTGTCTTGATCAGGCAGTCGGCAAACAATTTCGAAATCGCGCTCGATACCGTTCCCGAGTCCACGATCATTGAATCCACGACAATGTCAGAGGCCAGCATTTCCAGGCCAAGGTGCGCCACTTCAATCTGCCCACCTTTCTTTTTCAATTCCACGGCCTTAATGCTGGAAGAGCCCACATCCAGACCCACAATCGTCTTCGATCCCATTCCAAACATGTGTGCCCGCCTTTGCTTGTGGTCACGGCACTCATGCCCGTGACGGTTTTTGTAGCGCCGGCGTCTGGCCGGCTTTTCCAACTACTGCGAACCGGCGGCTTTCATCGCCGCCTTCGGTTTCCGTTTCGCTCCCGACTCCATCTGACTCGACTTCTCTTCCATCCACTGATCCAACTTCGATTTCTTGAAGCGCCAGCGATTGCCCAGCTTGAAAGCCGGAATGCTCTGCTCCCCGACATACTTGTAGAGCGTGTCCGGACTCACTCCCAGGTACTGCGACGCCTGGCGAATATTCATCACTTCCCGCGAGTCGGCCATATTTCCCTTGCCCTGTTCCTGCCAAATCTCCTGCATCCCATTTCCCCGGCGCAGGCTAATCTCAGGAGACGCCGCGCCCTCTATGCCTGTCAGAGGGCTTTCGGTGTCCCGAGCATATATCAACCCGGTAAAACCCCTGCCCAAAGCGAATTTCCGGTTTTTACTGGGTTTTTTAAGGTTTTTCTGGAAATAGCGGAAGGGACGATTCCACGAGGATTCTATATATTGTGGTTTTGTGCGACGATAGCACTATTAGGAGCGGTACTCGCACCCATGCTGAAGAGTCACTTGAAGAGCGGTAACCGAAGTACTAGAGACGGTACGGAAGTACTACGACGCAGGCTCAAGTCGCTGCGCCTATGGGGTTTAACGTCTTTCCCTCACATTACTGCTTCAGCCGGGCAACTGCTGCGCCAACCTGAATAAATTGGGTTCAAGTAGCTTAGGCTGAGGATGCTTTCAAAACCGCACGCGTTCCGCTATTGCACATCCGAAACTTTCCCGTTCAGGAAAGTCACTTTCAAATCTTTGTAAACATAAATCTGCTTGCTGCCCAGATTCACTTTCTTGTCGGGCTGCCCCATCGCCGCCTCGACCTGATCCGGAGTCATTCCCTTCTCAATGCTCTGCGGCTCCGCTGCCGGTTGTTGCGCCTGCTGCTGCCCCTGATCTTGTCCTGCACCTTGCTGGCCGCCGCCCTGGTCCGCCCCTTGCTGTCCACCACCCTGATCCTGCTGTGCGTCGTCATTGCTGATGGTGAGCACTTGCCCGATCATGTCTTCCACTCCACCCGCACTACCACTTGCCAGCGATCCCTTCGGGAACTGAAACACCACATTCGCCTTGTTGTAGGTCGGAGGATCGGTTTTGTTGCAGGTGTCGCAGGCAACGATCTCCAGCGTCACCACATCTTTCGCAACGTTCACATCGATCTTCATGGGATAAACTTTGTCGCCCACGGCAAACAGATGGGTCGTCTGTTCCTTGCCAAATTTTCCCATGATCGATTTCCGTCCCATCAGCGACAATCCGCTCGGGGCGTGAATGGTTCCATTTTCGTACTTGTTGGAAAGGACGTTCTGGTCACCATACGGCACCGCCAGGATTCCACCTTTCTGAATCGCCAGCAGCGTGCCCTTTTCGACGACCGAGTATCCGCTCGTGTCCGACCCCATCTTCACCAGTTTGTACTGCGCCGTGAGTTGCTCCTGCAGCGACACCGGCGCCTGCGCGTTGGCGATGGCGAGTGGAAAGACTGTGGCAGCCATAAGCACGAGCCCCGAAACCAGACCGCCGAATTTCTGCGACATATAAGCCCTCCGATTTAGCTCTCCTGGAACTCAGACCACCCAACTGGATACTGAATGAATTCTCAATAACGTCCAACGTGATGAGAGAGAAGGGAGCGACCCTGTTCCGGGGCTCCCTTCAACTAAATTGGTTACCCAGCAGAGCTCTCGCCGGCGCTGGTTTTACTGGCCTCCACCAGCCGAAGCCTCCTGCTTCACCTGCGCTTCCGTCTGGTCAGCCTGCTGTTGTTGATCCTGCAGAGTCTTCGCCGCCGTCGTGTCCGGTGGCGGAGGTGTAACGGCAGCGGCCGTAGTGCCGGTATCCGGCGCCTTTGGCATACCGTTCGTGCCCTGCTTCTTTGCCAGTTCGCCCATGCCGTTCGTGATGTTCTCCTGGAAGTGGTTGTACATTTCCTGCAAGTCATCCACTTTCACGGCAACGGTCTGTCCCGAACCGCAATCGCCCTTCTTGCTTGCCGAAACGCTGGCAGTCACGTTGTTGTCCGAATCCGGAGTGTCCGTCAAGCGCGTGATCACATCCCCTGACGTCAAGCCACATTCCTGACCATTGGCGACTACGCTCACATCGGAATCCACCACAAAAGTGCGCTGTGCCGGATCGAGCGCCGGAGGCGGTGTGTCGGTAGAGGATGCCGGAGCCGCAGCTGAAGCCTGCCCGGAATCCTGCCCGGCCTGCGCCTGTTGCGCCGCCAATTGCGCCTTTACTTCCTGCGCAATTGCTTCCTTCACCTCAGGTGTCAGAGCCACTTGTCCCGACGAAGCTGCCGGGGCCGGGTCTCCGCCGCCATCGCCACCGCCGCTGGCTGCCGCGTCCGCCGCCATGGCGTCCGCATTATCCTCTTGCCGTGCCGCGTACGCCGCCTGCAGTTGCTGCGAGATCAGATAGTCCGTCAGCCAGTAGTAGGGCGCAGCATAAACGGGATAAGGATTCCACCACCCGCCGTAATATCCCCACCACGGCGCTCCACCCCAGCCCCACGCTCCAACGCCCCAGGCAACCCCGAATCCCCAGGGATGGTAGCCCCACCCATAAAATCCTGGATGGTACCAGTATCCTGGGTAATAGCCGTAGTACATATGTCCGCCCCAACCGTAGCCGCGATAGAGACCCACATGGTAGCGTCCGCCGGCGTAGAAAGTTCGGGAGTAATAGGCGTGCCCGCCGCGGTTGACATAAGCGCGCTGCACATATCCGCCGCGCCCGCGGTTCACCACGCGTACTCCATTGTGTTCACTTACTACGGTCCGTCCGCCGTGAACCCCATTCTGAATATGCATGCCGCCACGATCGATCGAACGAATCGATCCATTCGGACGAACGTTGGCCCTGCCTCCGCCCTTTAACGAGACCGTGCGGCCGGGAGGAGTTCGGCTAGCATTGCCCCGGCTTGCAGCGGTGTTTCCGTGGGCTGCCGTATTTCCGTGAGCCGCTGCGTTCCCGTGCGCGGCTGTATTGCCGTGGCCGGCTGCATTTGTGTGCCCGGCATTCGTATTTCCATGGCTGGCTGTATTGGTATGGCCAGCAGTGTTTGCATGCCCGGCAGTCGTATTTCCGTGAGTTGCTGTACTCGTACGACCAGCGCTCGTATTTCCGTGGCTCGTATTTCCGTGGCTCGCAGTGTTCGTATGGCTGGTGGTATTGCCGTGGCCAGCCGTCGTCGTGTGGCTCGTCGTGCCGTGTGAAGCCGTTGAGCCGTGAGATTGCGTAGAGCCGTGGGAAGGTGTCGATGCGTGCGAAGGCGCACTGTGCTGCGGTGCGCTGGCATGCGACGCGGGCGCACTTGTCTTATGTTGACCCCACGCCAGCGCGGGGACCCCGATCACCAGCACAACCACAACCCAGTACTGCAGCATCTTTTCATGCTTCGAAGTGCGATTCATTACTGCCTCCTGATCGTCAAACTTCTCAATGCCAACCCGAACCCGAAAATACCCTGTTGGACTGCAGCACGGAGACGGCTCTGCCAAAGTCTATGCACTGCAAACACGAAACCCGTCGATTCCACTCACGCTGTTGAAATTAATTCTTGAGCCAGAGGGAAGGCCGGCAAAAATTCCCAACCAGCAAGCACCAGACGCCACCGCCAACCCGCATCTCGAGGCGAATGAACGTTACCAGAAGTTCGCAACTCGCGCAAGATTCTGCGCATTTGAATCACCGCATTCTTCCCACTCCGGCACGCCGTCTGAACAAAAGACCGGCTCGTAAAGATGGGCCGTCCGAAAATATTCTAGGCCTGACACTCTGTGGTGCATGCCACGATAAGCTGGCTCCTCTTTCCTCTACCACGCTCCTCCTGTAATCTATGGATTCTTCTCCCGGAGGAAATCACTTGCGCTACCTTGATCGCCTGCAACCCCTCGCCCTTCTGGTAATGCGTCTGGCCCTCGGCGCCGTGATGACTGGCCACGGATATCTCAAAGTTTTCGGTGGACTTCATCACCACGTTCAGTTCGTCACCAGCCTTGGTCTTCCCGGCTGGACCGCTTATCTCTCCGCATTTGCCGAATTCTTTGGCGGTATTCTCGTGCTCATCGGCCTGTTCACACGAGTCGCTGCTCTCGCTATCTGCATCGATCTTTCCGTCGCCATCGCCAAGGTGCACTTCCACAACGGCTTGATGGGGCAGGGCGGTTACGAGTTTCCATTGGCGCTTGCGGCTCTGGCCTTCGGCCTGATTTTTCTCGGCGCGGGTCCGATCGCATTCGATCACATTCGCGCTCCCGGGGCAGCGAAGTCCAAGTGAAACCGCTCTTGGAGAAAGTAGATTTCGAAGTTTTCCGGTCGTACAGAGCAACAGCCAGGTTCGGTTGTGCCGCGCAACTTTTTACCGACTTCAGGGTTTGGTCGAACGTTGTACCGGCATCTCGCAACCGCGCCGGGGGAATGAGCTGCTTGACGTTTCTTTACAAGCACCGTAGTTGAATCCCGGCCTCGTCTGAAATTATGATGACTCGACCGGCTTTGTTGCATCCGAATGATTTAGTAGGCGCATCTTATCCCGTACTACGAAATGATTGGAGGTTTCTCTTGAGAAAGTTAGCGCTGCTTGCACCCGTTGTAGCCGTCTTATTCTCTTGCCACTTTGCATCCGCCCAACAGGCGGATGCCATGTTCTTCGGTGGCACTCTGCTGTCGTCCTCGCCCAGCACCAGTTCCACGCTGTCCGGCGAGCTTGCCGAAAAAGGTGGAACTTACCTCGGAGTCGCCGGAGATGTGGTCGGCTTCAAACGCCGCATTGGAATTATGGTCGAAACCTCCTGGCGAGCCAGTCAGGCAAGTTATTTCGGCTACGAAACCTACCGCCCAATCCTGACCGACTTCAATGCGCTGTATCAGCCCAAGTTGGGTAAGAAAGTCGGCCTCGACCTGTTCGGCGGAATCGGAGTCGATACGAATCGCTTCTACGTTCCTTTCGCGACCTCTTGCAGCGGATTCACCGGCCAGTGCATTAACTACACCAGCGACCATCACTTTATGGAAGATCTCGGCGCGGGCCTTCGCTATTACGTGTGGAACCACTTCTTCGTGCGCCCCGAGATTCACTACTACCATATCGACGGTAACAACAACATCAGCACCGGGGGATTCAGCACCGACAACGTATTCCGCGTCGGCGCCTCGATCGGGTACACCATCGGCAACGATTAGGATTTTGACTCCGCCGCGTGATCGTGTATTTTGGCTTCGGCGCAGCTAGTTACCAGGTTGGGACATTTTGGACTCGACCATTACTGGTACTGGCGCGCCGGACGCCACAATTCCGGCGCATTGATTCCAATCCTGAATGAATTTAAAGGGGGCTGTATTTGAGAAGGCTCGCGCGCATCGCGTCCGCGTGTACTGTCCTGTTTTTTGCCACTTTCGCCGGAGCTCAAATTCAACAGATGGACATTGCCGTCGGCTACGGCAGGCTCCTCGCCTTCAAAGACCTCAATGCGTCCCAGGCGCTTATTCCTCCCCAGGAGAAAGGCGGAGTCTTCCCCAGCGTCAGTTTCGACGCCTTTGTCAAGAATCGGCTCGGCTTCAACGCAGAAACTTCCTGGGAATATAAGAAAGTTAGCTACGATGGCTACGAAAGCTACCGCCCGATTTTTATGGACGTCAATGCCCTCTACGAGCCGCAAATCCGCAAGAAACTCAGCCTGGACTTAATGGCGGGCGTAGGAATTGACTGCAACCGTTTCTATCTGCCGGGAATGACGGGTTGCACGGGAGTGGCGGGCACCTGTTACGTGAGCAGCGATCATTTCATGGAGCACGTGAGTTTGGGTGTGCGCTACTACGTTTGGCACCGCATCCCTCACATTTTTATCCGTCCGGAGATTCACTACTATCACATCCAGAACAATCGGGAGTTCTACTCCGACAATGTGTACCGCGCCAGCTTCTCGGTTGGCTATACCTTCCACAATCACTGAACCGCTGCGCCGGTCCACAATCTGCGACCGCAGCGGCAATGAAATGAAAAAGGCGGCGTCTCTTGACGCCGCCTGAATTTTATTATTCACCATTCTACGGTTCGCGCATGCACTCTTCTGCTTCGTGAATAGCTGCATCCAGGTGCTCAATTGCTTTGGCGCGGTGGCCATGGAACTCGCCTTCGGCGTGCTCCATATGCTCCCGAGCGCTACGCATCGCTTCGATTGCGTGTTCCACACGCGGATGCGGAGGTGCGGGAGTTGGGGCAACAGCTGCTGGACTCGCGGGAGCCACGGCTGCGGCAGCCGCTGGCGCCTTTGGACTAGCCGCTGCAGAGAAGGCCAGAGTTAACACGAGCATCGCCAGGATTACTAAACTCAAGAACCCAATTCGCTTCATATGTTCCTCCTCGTCCGAATTCCGGCGCGGACGCCGCCTGTGAAATCAATGCCTAACGTCCCTGTACTTACGCCGGTACGCCCGAGGCACCCGCACAGTATAAGCCGCTACCCTCGGAATCCTGCGGTACCTAAGTTGATTCTTAAGGTGCTGCCTTACACCCTCCGCGCACCGCGATTTCTCCACCACACAATCACGGCAAATAAAATGAAAACTACGGCCAGAACCTGGTCAAAGCGCTTCATGTAATAAATCAGGAGTCGCCATCGGCCGCCAAACAAATATCCCGCAAGTGAGATCGTGCTCACCCATAAGGCTGCTCCCAGCAAATTAAAAACCGCAAAACTCTTCCACGGCATGCGCAGCGTTCCCGCCAGTGGCCCGGCAAGCACCCGCATCCCAAAAACAAATCGTGAAAACAAAATCGTGATCGATCCATACCGCTGGAAAAGCTTTTCACCCCGCGCCACTCCGGCATCACTCACCCGAAACACTTTGCGATACCGCTCCAGCAATGGACGCCCGCCATAGCTTCCGAGCGCATAGCCCAGGTTATCGCCCACCGTAGCCGCCAACGTCCCCACCAGAATGATCCACGGCAGTTGCAGCTCCCGCTGTGAGTAAGCCAGAAAACTTGCCAGCAACAGCACCGTTTCTCCCGGCGCCGGAACTCCCGCATTCTCCAGCAACAACACCGCCGCCACCGCCCAGTACCCATAGTGCACCAGCGCATCGCGCAGCACCGCCAGAATGTGGTGAGTCATGAATTTAAAGTGTCACAGAAAACAATATGGACAGAATCTGGAGAGAATATAGAAAAGAAATGTGGGGACAGTCGCCCCGGCTGTCCATGCCGAGCAAAGCTCGGCTCCCTCCCAACTGCGCCAAGCCAGTCGTGCTCTTGAGGTCTACTTCTTTGTCAGAAATCCAATCAACGCCCGGTTGAACTCCTCCGGACACTCTTCATAAGGCAGATGTCCAATTCCCGGAAAAACAATCAGCTCAGAATTCCGGAAATATTTTCTCAGCGGCGCCGCCGAAGAAGCATAGACCGCCGTGTCCTTGCTCCCCCACATCAAGAGCGTAGGAACGCTCGCCAGCTGCGGCAGCGTCGCTTCCAACTCGCGCAAATCTCGCGTCCACGTCCGCACAATGCCTAATGCATGTTCGAACAATCCCGGCTTCGCCAGCGGAGCCATATAACCCGCCAGCGCATCCGGAGGAATGCGTCTGCGGTCGCCATACATTCGCGAATGCCAATACGGATACGAAAAGCCCGTGCGCGCAATCGTCGCCCGGAACAACCCGGCGCCAAAATTGCTGCCGAAAAAGGGCGCGAGCCGCCGCCCGTGCGCAGAATAGGGATTCACCGGATCCACCAGCACCAGCCTCCGCAAGCGCAGCCGGCTACTCCCATCCAAACATTGTGCCGCCGCGAACATCGAAACCGCCCCGCCATGCGAAGTCCCCAGCAAATCGAACGACGAAACTCCCAGCCCCGCGATAAATCGCAGAAGCCGCCGCGCCGTCCCCCGCATCGTGTGGTCAATCCCCTTCGGACGATCCGAAAAACCTGCTCCCATCATGTCCGGCGCATAAACCGCGGCATAGGGCGCCAAAGCTGGCATCGCAAATCGCCAGGAAAACGAATATCCCAGCAGCCCATGTAGCAGAATCAATGCTGGACCCGACCCTGCGCGCAGGTACCGCATACGCGCCCCATCCACCTCCATCCAGCATTCCTCAACTCCCGGACTGAATCCCGGAAAAGGCGCAGTAGAATCTCCCCGCTGCGTCGCCGGACCCGCTAATTCCTCCATTTTCCGGGACAACTTTTTCCCCACCACCCGATTCTATCTAAATGAACATCGCCTCTGTTCGCTTCACTTGGGGGGCTTCGGCTCCCCGTTTTTCTTAGCCTGAAAATGGACTTGTCATCCTGAGCGTAGCATCGGCTTCGCGAAGCGAGGGCGATGCGAAGTCGAAGGATCCCTCTGCGAACACTGCGGCATTTCCTCCGCGTCCTCCGCGATTCAAGCTTTTGATTTCCCTCACCTCAACACTTATTGGAATCCCACAGCGCTCTAAGCCGCCGCTTTCCGCTTCTTCCTCAACAACTTCTTCAACACCCGAATCCCCTTATCCACATGCTTCTCCTCCAGCAAATAAGGAGGCAAAAATCTCACTACCGTATCCTGCGTCGAATTAAAAAGCACGCCCTCACTCAAAGCCTCATCCACAATCGGCCGCGCCGGAATCTCCAAATTGATCCCCTGAATGAATCCCCGCCCGCGCACTTCCTTCGCCGCAGCACTCTTCTCAACAATCGTCTTCAATTCCTGCTGCAGATAAGCCCCAACCTTATTGACGTTCTCCAAAAGTTTTTCATCCTCCACAATCGCCAAAAACTCCAAAGCCACGCGACAAGCCAGCGGACCACCCCCAAACGTAGTCCCATGCTGCCCCGGAGAAATCGCCGAAGCAAATTCCTCCTTCGCCAGAAACGCCCCCAGCGGCAACCCCGCCGCAATCGGCTTGGCAATCGCCACAATATCCGGAGTCACGCCAAAACTCTGAAACGCAAACATCGTCCCCGTGCGTCCCAACCCGCACTGGATCTCATCAAAAATCAGCGCCGCCTTGTGCCGGTCCGCCGCGGCGCGGCACGCCTGCAAAAATTCCACGGAGCACTCATAAATTCCGCCTTCGCCAAAAATCGGCTCCAGCACAATCGCGCAAGTATTGTCGTTCACCGCCGCGCGCAGCCCTTCCAAATCATTCTGCGCAACAAACGTCACTTCCTCCAGCATCGGCTCAAATCCCTTGCGATGCTTTTCCTGCCCGGTCAGCGACAGCGCCCCAAACGTCCGCCCGTGATACGACCCCTCCAGCGCCACCAGCCGCGACTTCCCCTCCCCGCCCGCGCGATGTCCCGCCAGCCGCGCCAGCTTGATCGACCCCTCAATCGCCTCGGTCCCCGAGTTCTGAAAAAACCGACTCTGTCCAAACCGGAGAGCGTGCACAACTTCTCCGCCAGCGCCCCCTGATACTCGTGGTAATAAAGGTTGGAGACGTGAATCAGCTTCGCCGCCTGCTCCCGAATCGTCTTCACAATCCGCGGATGCGCATGCCCCAACGCATTCACCCCCAGCCCCGAAACAAAGTCGAGATAACGTTTGTCGTCGAGGTCGTAAAGAAACACGCCCTTCCCCCGCGTCAACACAATGGGATACCGGTTATAAGTCCCCAGCAGATATTTTTTCTCAAGCTCAACAATCTGTTCGAAAGTTTTCATAGGAAGATTAGATTGTAACGGAAATATAAATGTGAATCGTCCCGAGCATCGTCCGCCCGATATGGGAACGAAAAGCGTCCGGAGGACGTTTGACAATAGCCCGGCGTTTCAACGCCGGGCACGATGTGAGGGATTGAACCGCTTCCCGTAGGGAAGCCTGAAATCTCCCGAAGAATCCCATGGCGCACACCTACGTCTCTGAACTCATCCATTGCGTCTTCTCCACCAAACAACGCCGCAATCTAATCTCTCCTGAGATCCAACCACAACTCTGGTCCTTCCTAGGCGGCATCGCTCGCAAGAACGGACTCAAAGCCCTCATGGTAGGCGGAACCGAAAATCACGTGCACATTCTGATGTCGTTACCTGCGACCATGCCATTAGCCAAAGCCATGCAATTGGTGAAAGGCGCCTCGTCCCATTGGATGAATGAGACCTTCAAAACAGAATTCGCGTGGCAAGAAGGATACGGCGCATTTACCGTTGGAGTCTCGCAGAAAACCGACACTATCGCCTACATCCAGAATCAGGCAGAACACCATCGCAAGCGCAATTTCGAAGATGAGTTCGTGGCTTTCTTGAAGAAGAATGGCATCGAGTACGATCCGCAACACGTGTGGGGATAGGTTCAGGCATCCCTACGGGATGCGGTTCCCTCGCGGACGATCAACCCGGCGTTGAAACGCCGGGCTATTTTCAAACGTCCTTCGGACGTTAGGGCAGTCCGCCCTGCGACGTAATGCGGAGCGACGTTTTGTGTCCGGAGGACGATTGATGATAGCCCGGCGTTTCAACGCCGGGTACGATACTCATTTACCTAACTCCGTCCTGTAAGGACGACTGAAATTCCTCCCCAGCGTCGTAAAGAAACACGCCCCTCATCGGCAGTCCGCCCTGCGACATGATGCGGAGTGACGTTTTGCGTCCGGAGGACGACTGACAATAGCCCGGCGTTTCAACGCCGGGTACGATACTCATTTACCTAACTCCGTCCTGTAAGGACGACTGAAATTCCTCCCCAGCGTCGTAAGAACACGCCTCTCCTCTGCGTCGAGGCAATGCGATACCATTCATCAGGAGCGATATGGGCCAAGACGCCTTCATTCCCGTAACACCGAATGCACGCTCGCGAAACGACCTCATCGAGCGCGGATTTACTCGCCAGCCGCTTAGAATCGACGAAGACGTTGCCCGCTCGCTCGAAGAGCTATCCCACGCAACCTGGTCCATCCCAAGGGACAAGTACTACGAAGGCGGCGACAGGTATCGTTCCTTAAATCGTGTCCGGGCCGAGATCGTTGAGGGCGGAGTAAAGGTTTGGTTAAGTCAAGAGACCACGCCTTATGTGCAGCTGAAAAAATACAACACGACAATCGGCGGCCAGCCGCGAGAGTACGCTCCGCTGCCCCCGGCCATCGCCGGTTCCATCGGCGTTCGCAAGATGATTGCTCACCACCTGCAATACCTGCCGCTCTCGGCGGTGGGCACCAGGTATCTGGTCAACGTCCATCTCATAAGATTCACCGCCACGCCGGGTCGCCCCTGCGATACCAGCCCGCCGGGTTTACATAAAGACGGGGAAAAGTACATTGCTACGCATCTGCTGGGCCGCTGCGGCGCTCACGGTGGCGAGGTCGTCATCACCGACAATGACAAACACGAAATGGATCGCTTCATCATGCGCGAAGCCGGCGAGTGTTACGTCTTCGACGATGATCGCGTCTGGCATATGTTGACGCCGGTGGCGGTACTGGAAGGCAATCAGTTCGCCTATCGCGACACGCTGGCATTCGATATGCTGCCAGAGGGCTGGGAGCCCGTGAAATGAATCTGCACGAAAGCGTCCTTTGCAAAAAAAAATGACTGGCCAGCGGTAGAGTTGACACGCGCTTCACGGTGCAAGTAACAGATTGTCTCTACCGCCGGTAGTTTCCAGCCGCAACTCCACCCCAACTTCCTGTCAGCCTGATTTTTCTCGAACTAGGGCCGGCCGCTTTTTGGGGGTTGTCCATCTTGTGGTGAAGCCGCAAGGATTGCCTTTGCAGCTGCGATCATACTGGCTAGTTTTTCCTTGTACACGCGCTCCGAATATTCAAACTCTGACAACGCGGTTTCAAATTCTGCTGGTGTCATCGTTAGCGGCATGATTAGCGACCTTTCTGTGAGCATCTGGCTCACGGGCAGGCGACGGAATCATATTCGCCCTGCCCATGTAGCCGACAAGTCCGATTGCGAGATTTTCTCCATCCCGCATCGTTACTGAAGTAATAGTGAAACCATCCCCAGGATCGTTACATCGTTTCCAATCTAAACTTGAGAAGCCGATTGACGGACGATGGAGGCGATGAAATCCACAACTCTTCTTACTGCCGCGGGTTAACACTTACGATCGTCGCGGCACGTAACTGCGACACATCAAATAAGACCCCGAGGAACGACATGAAGAAATGGCTTGCCCTGACAGCTTTGCTTCTACCTCTCTCTTTAGCCGGATGCTCTCATCCACATCCAGTCTATGAAGAGCCACCTCCGCCGCCGGAATTTGCTGAAGTTGCCCGGCAAGGTTTTCACGATGGCTTCGCCGCCGCACGCCGTGATGTCGATGAGGGAAAGCGGCCAGATGTCGAACGCCACCCACGTTTCCGCAATCCTCCCGTGCCGCCGTCGGCCTTCGAGGATTATCGCCGCGGCTTCCGCAGAGGTTACGAGGCATTCCTCCATCGCGGCTGAGCCCGCTGCTTCTCCGGTGCCCGCCTTCTCGCCGTTCTTGCGAGATGGCGGGGCCGTAGGACGCCACGACTTCTCGCCGCGCTTGTGAGCAGTGCTCCCTCGGAAAAACTCGTGGACAGACGAAACCTTCCTTCGAATCACTCTGGCTCCCATAACGCCTAATTTCCAAAACTGAGCAATTCAGGGCAGCGTCCGTTCCAGCGTGTGAATAGTGTGAGAGCGCTACGCCAACAGCCTTACAACTGAGGAGAATTCATGAAGATATTCACATCTCTTGCCCTTGCCGCGATTGCTGCGATGTGCTTTACCGTCACCGCTCCCAAAGTAGATGCTCAGGTCAGCGTCGAGATCGGGGCTGCCCCTGACTGTCCCTATGGTTACTACGACGCCGCTCCTTATGGTTGCGCCCCTTACGGCTACTACGGCTCGGAATGGTTTACCGGTGGCGTCTTCATTGGCGCCGGACCGTGGTTTCATGGTTCCGATAACTTCCGCGGCCACGTAAATAACCGCTACCATCCCGAACACGGCTATAAAGGCCCAACGCCGCAACGTGGCGAAAGAGCCGAGCCCTCAAAACGCGTCGATAAGGTCGCCCACTTCAAAGGAAACGAAGTGCGTGATGGGCGCGGCCACGCAACCGGAGGGAAGCGCGGCTAAGATTAGCTGGGTGCCCCACTTCTCGCTGCCTTTGCGAGAAGTGGGCCGCGGCTGAAATCTTTGGACGAGCGTGGCCCAAGAACCAGCGGGCTCAGTACAATCCCTGCTCCCCCGGAGGCCGCGTCTTCCACCTGCGATGCACCCACAACCACTGCTCCGGATACTTCCGCACATAGTCTTCAATGATCGAAGTAAATTTCTGGGTGTTGGCCTGGATGTCGGCCTCAAGATCGCCCGTACGCACCAACTCCACCGCCGGATCAAACCGCAACCGGTATTTCCCCAGCGCTGCGTCCCAGATCGTGAACGTCGGTACCACGGCCGCATCGGTGCGCAGCGCAATCCGCGCCAGCCCGCTCGCAGTGCAAGCCGGAATCCCGAAGAAATCCACAAAGATCCCCTGCGGCGGAGTCATGTTGGTATCCATCAACATTCCCACCACTTCTCCGGCATGCATCGCCGAGAGCAGCCCGCGCACAAAATTATCTTTGTCCACAGTTTTGTTACCGTGCATGGTGCGGTAATCGCGAATCAGCCGATCGAGATATTGATTGTCGAGCGCCCGCATCACCACATGCATCCAGTGCCCGTGCATGGAATGCGTAAAAGCGGAAAGCTCCCACCCGCCAAAATGCGCGGTGAGAAACAGTACTCCCTTGCCTCGCGCATAAGCCTGCTGATAATTCTCCAGCCCGTCGTACACCACCACTTGCTCAACATTTTCCAGCGTGTACTTCGGGAAGTGGCAGACCTCCGCCAGTTGACGCCCCAGCGACGCAAACTCTCCGCGCAGAATCCGCGCCCGCTCCGCCTCACTTTTTTCCGGAAACGCCATGGCAAGATTGCGCATGCCTACATGCCGCAATCGCACGTGCAGAAGATAAACGCCCCAAGCCAGAGAAATACCGACGGCGCGGGCCACCGGCCGGGGCAAAATACCAAGGATTTTAATGAACGGCCAAGCTGCCGCGTACTCAAGTCGCTGCCGCATTCGGGGGAAGCGTGACGGTATCACCGTCAAAAATTATTTGCAAATTCAGAGGTTGACCGGACTCAGAGTTTACCCTGTGTCCCCCTGTGTTCCCTGTGTTAAAGACTTCAGTTCGAACCGAGAACGCCCGATTCGAGTGGCTCCTACTTCGCCGCTTCCTGCGCCCACTGCGCCAGCGACGTCAAAAATGCATTCGCTCCCGCCGGAGGTTCGATCTCTCCCGTCAGCGCAGTCTTAAACGGGACCATGCGCCCATAAAAATCGCGAGTGCTGTCTTTATCCTGCTTGATCACGGCTCCATTCAGACTCACGCCGGCAAATAACCCGCGCGCGCGCGAATAGGTCAGACACCTCGGCCCGCATCTTCCAGTCCGTGTTCCCTTCGGCGTGGCGCCCCACCGGCCCGGCGGCCACGGAAGCGTCGGCACCCAACGCAAACTGGCTCGAAAGCAAATGCCTCATCCCATCTTTATTCATGATCAGCATCACCAGGTCCACCGCCTGTCCGCCAATCTGGAATCCGAAACTTCCTCCAGTCACAACGAAAAACGCCGGAGCACTCCATCCCTTCGGCGTGCGGCAACTGGCCAGCCCGCGCCCATACTTCGCGCCCACGATAAATCCGCCCTTCAGCATCGACGGCACCACCGCCACGCACTCTGCCGACCCCAACACTTCCTGGGGTATTCCCTTATCCGGCGCGCCTTGAATGTCGTTCAACACCTGCGCCGCTGCTTCTACGCGGTCCGAAACTTTCGTATCTTCATCCGCCGCAAAAGAGAAAGAACAGAGAGAAACAATCACAGCAAGCAACAAGAACTTTTTCATGGTTCCTCACCACACAAGAATTTTCTGGGATCTGTTGCTTTGGATTGTAAACGAACCTCGCCCCTGCGTGTCAGGAACGCTTTACTTTGAAGGATCGAATCCAGAAGGAATCAAGTTCAGAAAAGGATGGGACTTGTAGGGCAAAAAAATCGGGGCTGAAAGCAGTGACCCTAATCGCCACTCTCAACCCCGTCTCCCAGGTTCTGTGGTAGGTGAACCGAGTATGCCGCGCACTCAATTTCCCTGCAAGATTACCGAGGTCATGGCTCCAAAGTTACCAGGCCGGAAGCAGGCCGGAAGCAAGTCGCCAGCAGCGGAAGCTGCCTTACTTCGCCGCCACCAGCGAATGCGTGATGGCATGCACCGACAGCGCAATCCGGTTCTGAACGCCTACTTTGCGCATTAGCTTCGCCACATGCGCTTTCACCGTGCGCTCTTCAATCCCCAACTGTGCTCCAATCTCTTTGTTGGAGCGTCCTGCCACTAACATTTCCAGCACTTCTTTTTCGCGATCGGTAAAGGTCACGCGGCCCGCCGGAAAAATCCGCCCCGGCGCCGACGATACCCGCTCGATGAACATCGACAGCACCCGGCGAGGTGCCCACACCGAACCCTGGCTCACGATGCGAATTGCCTGCGCGAATTCCGCCGGCGAAGCCGCTTCGTCCACATAGCCCTTGGCTCCCGAGGCGATCGCCTTAAGAATAGTTTCTTCGTCCACTCCCGATCCCGTCACAATAATGCGCAGATCCGGGCGCGTCGCCTTCAGGCTGGCCATCACGTCAAACAGGTTTTGGCCGGAGCGGTTTCCAAGCAGGATCAAGTCCACATCCTGCAAGGTGGAAATCTCAGGCAGGCCCGCGGAGATCAGTTCGAACTCAGGCTCGGTATCGAACAAGGCGCGGAATCCCACAAACCGCAGGGGATCGCTCTCCACTACGGCAATCTTGATAATCGGTTTTCTCGCTACGGCTGCTTTCATTAGGTTTCCCTGTTGGGCGTAATTACGTAACAAAAGCATAGCGGCAATTCCTCGCAATGCAAAGAGAACGTGACCGAAGTCGAATTACGGGAGTAACATGAAAAAGCGTCCAAAAGGAATCTTTCGCCGCCGAAATCGGCGGTTATGTCTTGTACCAGTCATTTGCGGAGAAGAATGAGCATGGGAAAATGTTCTACCTCTTTGTTGGCCCTCACCATCGGCATTGCATTAACCTTAACCAATTTATTTGTGCTGGCTCCCCCGCTCGTCGCCCAAACCCCCACCTCAACTTATAAACCAAAATTTCCCGGAGACCCCGCCCGCTCTGATTCCGAGGCGGAAGCTCTCGCCTACATGCGCGTCGTACTCCGTGCCCAGCACCGCTTTCAGAAGCAGTACGACCACTTCGCGACTTCTCTGAACGAACTGGTCCACTCCGGCTCCTTCACCAAACGCATGGTCAATCCCGACCGCGGAGATTACACCGCCGGCTTCAAAGGCAAGAAAGACAGTTTCATTCTCACCATGACGCCCCAGCACCTCGACGCCGAGCATCGCTCCTTCTACGCCGAAGACGACGGCAAAATCCACGCCGAAGAAGACAAACCCGCGGGTCCGGATTCGCCGATCGTGAAGTGATTCTTTAATCTTGTCATCCTGAGCGCTCATATCCAGCTCTGTCATCCTGAGCGAAGCGTGAACTTCGCGAATGCGAAGGTCATGCGAAGTCGAAGGACCCCTTGCACCATGCCTACCCATTCGCCCCAGCGAGGTATTTCCATCGCTGCTCACTCCTGAATCCAATCCTCGGTTTATGATGAAGAAGAAATTATCTTGGAAACCAAAACGGAGGAACTATGGCACCGAACGTGGGCGCGCCCGCGCCCGAATTCACGCTGAAAGATCAGGATCAGAAAGAAGTAAAACTGAGCGACTACCGCGGCAAGAAAAATGTGGTCCTTGTCTTCTATCCCCTCGACTGGAGCCCGGTCTGCACCAAGGAACACGTATGCATGGTCAACGACAAAAAACAATTCGACGAACTCGACGCCGAAGTTCTCGGCCTCAGCGTTGACAGCGTCTGGTCACACAAAGCCTACGCCGACAAGATGGGAATCCACTATCCACTGCTCGCCGATTTCCACCCCCGCGGCGCGGTCGCCGCCAAGTATGGCGTCTATCTGGAAGACAAGGGCATTACTGGCCGCGCCATCTTCATCATCGACCGCAACGGCAAACTCGCCTGGCAAAAAAACTACGACATCCCGGTCGTCCCCGACATCAACGAAGTCTCCAAAGCCCTGGCCGAAGTCAAATAAAGATTTGTCATCCTGAGCGAAGATTGTTCCTTGCGCCCGGCGCAAGGAACAACCGCAGTCGAAAGCCTGCCGGGTGCCCCATCCTTCTCGCGCCTTTTGCGAGAGGGTGGGGATTTTGACTCCCCTAAGTCCCCGCCTTAATCTCCCGCGCCCTCCCACCCTGATAATTCACCACCAGCGGCTTCCCTCCATTCGGATACCGCACCGTCTTATCGTCCGAAGACGCCCCCGCATCCGGCACCCCCATGCCCACGGCAAAAACCGCTTGCAGTTCATCCATACCCGGCTTTATTTCATGGTGCTCAATCGCCTGCCAAACATCGGCTGGCCAGAATTTATACAGCTCGTGCGGATCCTGCACATAAAACATTTCATCCGAATAAATTTTGTACTGGCCGTCATTCTCGAAACCGATCGGCACCGCGTAGCTTTTCTCATCTTTCTGGAACACCGCCATCACCTGCCGCCGATTGCCTGCTCCACTGGGAATATCCGTCACCACGTCCTTAATCTCCAACTGCTCGATCGGCAACAGCAGCCCAGCCTCATGGCCAAAGTCCACTTTCTTCCGAGCCGCATCATACGGATAATAGGTATATCGATATCCTTCCTTCACCCAAACCGGCTGATCCATCAACTGCCTCGCCGACTTCAAATCAAACGGATACAATTTCTTCGGCGTCACATAGTATTCCGCATTCGAGTACCCGGCATTCTTCGCTGCTTGCTGCCTTTGCCCCGCAACATAATCCTCGTGCCGCTGATAAAGGATGTACCCCGCCCGCGCTCCTGCCACCACAATCGCCAGCGCCAGCGCAATCTGTATCCTCTTCTTCGCCTGTTCACTCATCATGAAATTGCTTTACCCTGTGAACTCTGTGGCCTCTGTGGTAAAGATTTTAAGGTAAACTGAAATAGACCGATGCCCACAGTCACCGAACAAGACGTACTAAGCGCTCTGAAGAGCTGCTACGACCCCGAGATCCCCGTCAACATCGTCGACCTCGGCCTCATCTATTCCGTTCAGTTCGCCGCCGCGCCAACCGAGGGTGCAGCAGAAGCCAAACAAGACGTCACAATCGATCTGACCCTGACCTCACAAGGCTGCCCCGAGCACGTGAACATCAGCGCCCAGGTAAAATCGCGTCTCGAGCAGTTGCCCGGTATTCGCGACGCCAAGGTCAATGTAGTCTGGACACCGCCCTGGACCCCCGAACGCCTTAGCCCCGACGCAAAAAAACAACTCGGCATCGAGTAAAGCGGCTTGGGCTCAAGAATTCCGGAGCGCCGGCCTACATTTCCTCCCAAGCATCCATGGCACTCTGCCCCGCCGCTTCCGTAATCCGTCTGCCTGCCTTCGCTGCCATTTCCATCACGTGCATTCCGCGATCGAAATACCCCGGCAGCGACTCCCGCACCTGCTCAAATTTTTCCGGATACTCCGCCGACAGCAGCGCCAGCGCCACTCCACCCGCCATCACGCCCCCGGCATACTTCTTCTTCAAAAACAACACCGTCGCCGCCGCAACCGAAGCTGCCAACACCGCTTTCTTCCAGCTATCCATGTTTCCCCCGCGAAATTTTTTTCTCATGCGATTGTACCCCGCTCCTGCAGATTTACCCACAGCTCTCCGATGCCGCTTTTCCCTCTCGCGTTGTCGTGCACAACGCGTGTCCGCGAGTTTCAAAAATAAGGTTTGTCATTCCGAACCAGGCTGAAAGCCCGCTGAGAGCTTGCCCTGAGCGAAGTCGAAAGGAACCTGCTGTTGGCCGGGAACCTAAGCGGTGTTCGGCGCAAACCAACCAATCCTTATATACTTCCTCGTTCCCCCGGAGACCCTAATGTTCACCATCTCAACACTCAACTCGAAACCAGTTCTCCTCGCATTCATCCTCGCCGTGACCCTGGCTGCCTCCGCCCAAACCAAGCCCCGCGCCCGCGATCTCGGAGTTCCCTTCGATGGCACTCCCGGCCCCAACAATGCAATCACAGACGTAAAAGGAGTCGAAGTCGGCCACACCACGCTCATCTCCGGCAGCGGCAAGCTCGTAGTCGGCAAAGGTCCCGTCCGCACTGGAGTCACTGCCATCCACCCCCGCGGCAAGACCAGTAATGATGCCGTCTTCGCCGCCTGGTTCACCCTGAACGGCAACGGCGAAATGACCGGCACCACCTGGGTCGAAGACTCCGGCTTCCTCAACGGACCCGTGATGATCACCAACACGCACAGCGTCGGCGTCGTTCGCGACGCAGTTATTGCCTGGAAAGTAAAACACGGCACGCCTGATATGGAAGGCTACTGGTGGTCGCTACCCGTTGTCGCCGAAACCTGGGACGGTTGGCTCAACGACATCAACGGATTCCACGTTCATCCCGAAGATGCCTGGCACGCCCTCGACACCGCCCACTCCGGCCCCGTCGAAGAAGGCAACGTCGGCGGCGGAACAGGAATGATCTGCAACGAATTCAAAGGCGGCATCGGCACCGCCTCCCGCGTCCTCGACGCCAAGGCCGGAGGCTACACCGTCGGCGTTCTCGTCCAATGCAACTACGGACGCCGTGATCAGCTCCGCATCGCTGGCGTTCCCGTGGGCAAGGAAATTCCCGAGCATCCCGCTTACGAAGCCATGTGGGGACAGCCGCCCTCGGCTGTCCGGCGGCCCGAAGGGCCGCTTGAGTCGGCGTCAGCCCCTGCGATTGCTGGCAAAGACGTCGGCTCGATCATCGTTATCGTCGCCACTGACGCGCCGCTCATTCCCACACAACTCAAACGCGTCGCGAAAAAAGTTTCCCTGGGCCTGGGCCGGGACGGCAGCTACTCCGGCGATGGTTCCGGCGACATCTTCCTAGCTTTCTCAACCGCCAACCCCGGCGCCGTAAGTCCAAAAAGCAATCAGCCGAACAACGTTCACCCGCTCACTATGCTTCCGAATGATTCGCTGGATCCGATTTTCCTCGCGACAGTCCAGGCCACCGAAGAAGCCGTCATCAACGCCATGGTCGCCGCCGAAACCATGAAAGGCATCGACGATCACGAAGTCATCGCCCTGCCTCACGACCGCCTCCGCGAAGTCCTGAGAAAATACAACCGCCTAACAAAGTAGCTCCGGCGCTCTGTCATCCTAAACTCTGTCATCCTGATCGAGGATCGTCCTTCGCGCCCAAGCGCGAAGGACAACCGCAGTCGAAGGACCCCTTGCACGCAACCATCACCCGCGGCCTCGCAAGGAGTGTCCACAACAAACCCATTCCCACAATGGAACTCCCCTCTCCGCCCCCCGCATTACCTTCGCTGCCCACCCCTCGTGCCTTTTCATCTGCGCGCAAAAGACTACACTCAATTCTGTGAAACGCCTCTACACCATCGGACGCATCAAAGGCGGCATGAAGTTCACCTGCTCGCACTGCCCTCACCACGTCACCACACTCGACTTCGATCCCCGCGACGGCAACCTTCGCACCCAGGCCGCCACCGCCATCAACCAGCACGCCACCAACGTCCATCACGAGCCCGTAATGTTCTCCTCGCTCGACGCCCAGCAACACATCTGGCGTGCCTGAACTCTCGCTACCTTACTAAGCCCGTCACACTTAGGATTGTCATTCCGAGCGCAGTTCCGGGCGGAGCACAGCAACGTCATCTTTTAGGTCAATCGAGGGCCAAGTGCAATCACACAGAAGGGTGACCGAGGTCACCGACATAAACAAATCATAATGGCAGAATGCTGACATTGAAGTAGGCCTTCTAATTGAGATCGCCCGGCTCTAACCCACAGAACCCCACAGAGCCGTTACCCCAGACGGCAAGAGCCGGGCGCCTTAAATCCAAAGATTGAAAACACCTTCCCTGGAAATCATCCGTTAGTCCGCGTTGCGCTCTGGTTCCTAAACGAGCGACGAAAAGGCCAGCGCTCGTCAGCGTGTCGGTCCTGACACGCTGTTGCACATCCCGCCTCGGTTACCGAAAGCCGCCTCCGCTAAGTCCAGTGTTTTCAGGATTCGAGGTTTGGTTCTGCTCCTGCTCTTACCGTGAGGGTAGAGAAATTCTGCGGAGCTCGCATGCGGAATTTCGGAGCGGAGACTCTATGCAGATGGCGATTACATTCATGGCGGTGGTGGGCGGAATGATCTTTTCATTGGCGGTGGCGCTCTTGACCGAGGAACTGATTTTCGGGCAAGTGTTTCGGCTGTTCTTTTCGAGGCGGCCAGCGGCAATAAAAACTGAAGCTAAGCGCTGACGCGCCAAGGAGAACGATGATGCTGGCATTAAAGAATTTACTGATGGCAGGCGGAATAGGAATGATGATCGCGGCGGTTTGTATTCTCGCCTATGATCTTTACCGCGGAGTCTCATACCGCCGCGCCTGGGCAACTCCGGAAGCAGTTGCAGTTCCTGTGGTGCTGCGATGGCGCACATCCCTGGCGCTGGCGATTCTGGCGTGGGGACCAATATTAATGGCGTCCAGCATTGTGGTGGTGCCCAGCGGCATGGCGGGCATTCGGGTAAGCCAGATGAGCGGAGCCGAGGCCGGGACGCTGTATCCGGGAGTGCATCTGGTGACGCCCTTGGTGGAGGACGTCGCATTGTTCGACACCCGCGACCAGATATTTACCACCGGGATGTCCGAAGATGAAGGCGCAGTCGCGACGAAATCATCCACGGCAAAATCATCCGTCAAGACCCAGCCTTTAAACGTGCAGGCGAAAGAAGGGCTGACTCTGGGGTTGGCGATCACGGTGCGTTACCGCCTGGACGCGCGAAGATTGGATTACATTGAAGAAAATCTGCCACGGCCAGTGGAAAAGGAAATCGTCCCGCCTACGGTGGCCAGCGTCTGGCGCGAGATTGTTCCGAACTACACGGTGCGAGATGTTTTCTCGGCCAAGCGCGAGGAAGTACGGCAAAAGGCGGCAGGTTTGATTGCACAAAAGCTGGCGGCAGACGGAATTGTCGTGAAAGAGGTGATGCTGCGGGATATCCAGTTGCCCCCGGAATATGCAGAAGGATTGCAGGCCTTGTTGCTGAAGGAACAAGAGAACGACCAGATGAGCGTAGAAACTGAGTTGAAGGGAAAAGAAGTGCGGATTGCCGAACTGGAAGCCGAAGCCATGAAAGCACGGCAGGTGAAAATGGCGGAAGGCGAAGCGCGAGTGAAAGTCCTGCGGGCCAAGAGCGAATCGGACGCGATGCAGTACACTCTGCCGCTCAAACAGAAGCAGATCGAACAGAGCCGGCTCGAAGCACAGGCACGCAAGGAAGCGACCATCCAGAATGCGGAAGGAGAGGCGCAGGCCAAAGTGATCGACAGCAAAGCCGAAGGCGAGCGGCGGAAGTTGCTGGCAGACGCGGAGGCAGATCGCATTCGCGTAACAGCAGCGGCGGATGCCGAGCGATTACAAAGCGAGGCAGAAATTTTGAAGGGCAATCCGCTGCTCATTAACAAAATTGTGGCCGAGCGGCTCTCCGACAAACTACAAATCATGATGGTTCCGGCCGACGGAAAGTTCTTCTTCGCCAACGACGTGCTGCGCGGCATGAACATGGCCAACCAGAGTGAGCAGGCGGAACAGCAACAGAAATAGACAGACCGAATCGACGAGGAAGAACCACCCCGTGCGATATGATGCGAAGGATTCGGCCGAATGATATGTGACGTTTTCATGAAAAGAAAGGAGCCATGATCTTTCGCCGCAAACTGCTGGCAGTGTTCGCGCTGACCGTGTTTCTTTCGGTGGCGGCAGTGGCGTGGCTGGTTTCGGAAGTAACGCGGCGCGCCTTCGTGCGCAGCGACGATGAGCGGACGGCCGCGCTGGTAGCGCAGTTTCGCCGCGAGTTCAACCGCCAGGGAGAGGAAGTGTCGCGGCGAGTCCAGACCATCGCCGATTCGGAGACCGCTAGCCGCATGGCGGTGGCGTTGAATCGTGCGCCCGCTGACGCCGGACCTTACTTTGAGTTGGCGAAAGCGACAGCAGAAAACAATCATCTGGATTTTCTGGAATTCGTGGAGAGTGATGGAACGATCATTTCCTCGGCACAATCCCCCGCAAAGTTTGGACATCGAGAAAGTGATATTGGGAGTTTTGCCGAAGCGGCTGATCAAGCCGCTTTTCTGAAGCAGGAAGAATTGCAGGATCGAACCGAGCTGGGTTTGTTTGCAGTGCGCGCTACAAATGGAGAGCGTCCGGTATACGTAATCGGAGGACGGCGGCTGGATAAAGATTTTCTTTCTGCGCTGGATTTACCGGTGGGAATGCGTGCTCTGCTCTACCAGAATCGTGGTGATCATTTTTCGCCAGATTGGCTGATCGATCCTTCAGGATCAACTACCGACGAAAAACATTCTCTAAACAAACTGCAGCCGGTGGTGGATGCCGTGCGCAAGTATGGGCAGGAGATGAACGCGGTAGTGGCATGGTCGCAAGACCGCGCAGATGATGAAGTTTTTCATGCAATTCCATTGCGGGGCGCGGGGACAGGCGGCAATCGTCCGCTGCTGGCGATTCTGCTGATCGGCAATTCGCGCCGGACTTACGTTGAACTGAAACGGCATATTCGTTCGGTCGCACTGCTGGTCGGCGGCGGCGGAATCGTGCTGGCCATCCTGCTGAGCAGTTGGGCAGCGGCGCGGGTGACGCGTCCGGTGGAACGGTTGGCACATGCCGCGCAGGAAGTGGCTGCCGGAAATTGGGATGTGTACGTGGATGTTTCGGGTAGCGACGAACTGGGACAACTGGCTGATTCTTTCAACCGAATGACGACCGAATTGCTGGCACAAAAAGAGCGGCTGGTGCAAGCAGAGCGAGTCGCGGCGTGGCGCGAGTTAGCTCGCCGCCTGGCGCATGAGTTGAAGAACCCGCTGTTTCCGTTGCAGCTGACGATGGAGAATCTGGTGCGCGCGCGGCAGCAAAGTCCAGAGCAGTTCGAGGAAGTGTTCCGCGAGAGTTCAAGAACCTTGCTGGCGGAAATTGCCAACCTCAAAGGAATCATTGGCCGGTTCAGCGAATTCTCGAAGATGCCACAACCGCAATTGCGGCCAGTGCAAATCAATGACGTGGTTCGCGGCGTGATGCAGCTTTTTCAGGCACAGCTGGAAGCGCCTGGGCATGTGAAGATCAAATGTGATTTGCAGCTGGATCCGCACATGAAGCCGGTGCCGGGAGATGCGGAATTGCTGCATCGCGTAATTTCGAACCTGGTGCTCAATGCGGTGGACGCGATGCCGCAAGGCGGCAAGTTGACTCTGCGCACGCAGCAGGAAGCCGGCAAAGTGCAAATCGAAGTTGCGGATACGGGGCCAGGGATGACAGCGGAAGAGCGGGAGCGAATATTTACTCCTTATTATACGAGCAAGGCGAACGGCACCGGCCTGGGACTGGCGATCGTGCAATCCGTTGTAAGCGATCACGGCGGCAGAGTTTGGGTGCAAGGCAAGCCGGGGCATGGAACGACGTTTGTGATTGAGTTGCCGGATTCCGTTCGGAACGGCTAACAAAGATTGCCGCATGAATTCGTTTCAAAGATGGAGGATGTTTGGCGACCAAAGCACATCTGCTGATTGTGGATGATGAGGCGAACACTCTGGCGTCATTGTCGCGCGCGTTCCGGCTCGCTGGACACGAAGCAACCGTCTGCGACAACCCGGCAAAAGCGCTGGAGTTGGCCAGGGCGCAGAAGTTCGACGTGATTCTTTCGGATGTGCGAATGCCGGGAAAAGATGGACTTACTTTGCTCGAGGAATTAAAAGCCTTCGGAGTGACGGCACCAGTAGTAATGATGTCCGGGCAGGCAGAAATTGAAATGGCCGTGCGAGCCACGCGACTGGGCGCGTTGGATTTTCTGGAGAAACCCATCTCCACGGAGAAACTTTTGTTGACCGTGGAGAATGCGCTGAAACTGCAGCGGCTGGAAAGCGAGAACCGGCAACTCAAGCAGCGACTCGGGAAGCATGAACTGGTGTGGCAGGGCGCAGCGATGCAACGCGTGATGGCACAGGTAGAGCGCGTGGCGGCCAGCGAGACTCGAATCTGCATTTTGGGGGAAACGGGTACAGGAAAGGAATTGGTGGCGCGGACAATTCACGAACGCAGTTCGCGTTCTGCGAATGCTTTTGTGACTTTGAATTGCGCGGCGGTGCCGGCGGAGCTGATTGAATCGGAATTATTCGGGCACGAGAAGGGATCCTTCACCGGTGCCGCGGGACGACATGCCGGGAAATTCGAACAAGCGCATCGCGGGACAATTTTTCTGGATGAGATTGGAGACATGCCGCTGGCGATGCAGGCCAAGCTGCTGCGCGTGCTCGAAGAAGGAGAAGTGGAGCGTGTGGGCAGCGAGAAGCCGGTGAGCGTGGACGTACGCGTGGTGGTGGCCACGCATCGAGACCTGGAAGCGCGGGTGCGCGATGAGAAATTCCGGCAGGATTTATTTCATCGCATTTATGTTTTCCCGCTGGTGCTGCCGCCGTTGCGCGAACGGCGCGAGGATATTCCGGCGCTGGTGAAGCATTTTGCGGCGCAGGTGAGCGCTCAGAACGGATGGAAGCCGGTTCCGTTTTCCGAAGAAGCGATGGCCGAACTGCAATCGCATATCTGGCCGGGCAATGTGCGCGAGTTGCGCAACATGGTGGAGCGGTTGATGCTGCTGGCGACGAATGGTCAAGTTGATCTCGCCACCGTGGAGATGGCTTTGCCGAAAGGCGGCGACATTGGCGTGGCCGCTTCTACGTTCTCTTCCGGCACGCTGGGAGATCGCGTGGATGCCTTCGAGCGCGAAGTGATTCTGGCGGAATTAAAGCGCAGCCATTCGAACGTCAGTCTGGCTGCGAAATCGCTTGGCCTGGAACGAAGTCATCTTTATAAGAAGGCCGAGCATTTGGGAATTGATTTGCGGGCCATGCGGCGGGAGCAAGGTGGGACGCCGGAATGATTTTAATGGCACTTGCGGTTTTTGTAGAACATCAAGCGTCCCTCCGGGACGCGTCTCTGCTTCCCCGCTTTTCCCGGCGCTGAATGCGCCGGGCTATTGTCGATCGCCCCTCCGGGGCGCGAATTCAACTTCTACTCCGATGCGTTGCCTGATTTACTCGGTCGTGCAATGATTTGCATTCGCGCTTCAGATCCGCAGCCAGCAGGCGATGAAACAATTGTTCTCCCGCTTCCCGGCGCACGGAGAGCCGTCCGGCGCGGTAGGCGCGTGAATTCAAGCCACGCTGCACATCTTCGCAGATGCCAAGATCCTCCTCCTGCACTCGATTGCCCACGTTAACCGACTGCTCGTTGTACTCGCGGCTGGCATCGCTGATATCGGCAAAATAAAAATCGAAGATCACTTTGCAATGATCCACGTCGATCGGGATCACGAGATTCGTGTCCATGTATCCCGCATAGCAGTTGATCATTAGATTGGGATGCTGCCAGAAATACCAGGCGCGATCGCCTTTGCGCGTAGCTCCAGTGGCGGCATCCTCGGACGAAGTAACCATCGGGCTGGATTGAAGACAATAACGGTCTTCGTTCTCAATGGTGTAATGCTTGTAATCGAGAACTGAATTCAAACCCTTGTGCAGGTGCGGCACGTGGTAACCGCCATCCAGATAGTTATCGACAAAGACCTTCCAGTTGCAACGGATGTTGAAAGTGCGACGGTCGAAGTAATGAAGTTTGCTGATACCGAGGGGAGCAACGCGTTTAGCCAGGCCGCCGAGAAAATCGGCGAGCGGCACTGCGTTATTGTCGAGGTTGATGAAGACGAAGCACTCCCAGGTTTCGACTCGTATGGGAACCAGACCGTTTTGCACGCGATCAAAATTCTCGACTCCGTCGAATTCTGGCATACCTTTCAGAGAGCCGTCGAGTCCGTAGTTCCAACCATGATAAGGACAGTGCAAGATGGAGGCTTGGCCGCAGGGTTCGGTTACGACGGCGGCAGCGTGGTGGCGACAGACGTTGTAAAAGGCGCGCAGAGTCCCATCGTTACCGCGAACAACTACGAGGGGTTCTCCAGCAACCGTGGTAGAGACGAATCGCCCGGGCGCTCGGACTTGATCGGTGCGCGCGACTAATTGCCACGTCTTGCTCAATACACTCAAGCGCTCCAGTTCGGCGATCCGCGGGTCGGTATACCAGGTAGCGGGAATGGTTGAAGCTTGCGAGAGCGGAGCACGGTCATCGTAGCTCGCCAGAATGTTTTCGATAGAAGATGACATGGTTGAATTTGCTCGTTGTGAAGCCCTCCACAATATCACTGATCTGATGGGGCTGTCGCGGGCCGAAACAACCGAAAAATAAAAAAGCAGGCCCGGGACGGCCTGCCGTTTATTTCTTGTCGCTTAATTAGCTGACGTTGCGCAGCCGCGGTTGTTCGGCGTGCACCAGCGGCATATCCACCAAATGCTCGCTGATAAACCAGACTTGTAATTCGTTGGTTCGAAGTACGTCGCTGACGACCATATCGTTGGTACCCGCGTCATCCAGTTCGTCGGCACGCTTAGCCAGCTTGCGGCAATGTCCCAGGATGATCTGGTGTGCATCGAGCAAGCGAGAAATCTGCACCGGCACCTCTTCCCTGCCCTTGGGTGGACGCTCGATGCGGGTGGTTTCAGCCACGTCGTGTGCCATGGCGATGGAGACTCCACCGAGAAGCTGGATGCGCTCGGCGATCGTATCTACCAGTTCAGACTGTTCGCCATAATGCTTATCGAACAACAGATGGAGTTGATAAAAAGTCGGTCCGGCAACTTGCCAATGCGATTTCTTATAGAGATCACGCAAGGTCATGGTGTCGGCCAGCAGAAGGTTAAGTTGTTCGGTCATTTCAAGGCGAACCGGCTCTTCCAGTTCGAGAGGCAACATATGCGAAACGGTTCCATACTTCTGAATTTCAGCGGCACTTTGGTGAAGCCGAGGCTGCGAGTTCAAAACTCCACGCTCGCCCGCCGGGGCTTTCGCGTTCAGATCTTTTTTGGCCATGGAATGTTCTCCTTGCTAGGGGTAACGTTTACACAATTGTATTCCCAAACTTCCACGCTGGTTTGATGCCACTACTCTGGAATGCGATGCGCTCCGAACCGCGGGGTTCGCTCTTCATCGTGAAGCCAGTACAAACCCAGATCGCCGCGCAAGCATGGATTCCCCGCGCTAAGTGCTTCACAAACTCCGGACGCCGCAGCCACCGCTGCAAGTTTGACGGCCTTGCAAGCATTGATTATGATCGAACTGCGGGGTGGAGCAGTCTGGTAGCTCGTTGGGCTCA
>CAVOJP010000005.1:0-203198 GCA_963696285.1 uncultured Acidobacteriaceae bacterium | reverse complement strand
CGCCCCAAAGCCAACTCAGGACGTTTACGGCGAGGACGGGCAATCCCGGTTCCAGCAGCGACACCGGCCAAGGCCTTCTTTGCGCCGGGTTCGCCGGGGCGAAACCGTAGCCGCCGATCACGATCGCCACTAGACTTGCAACCTTTGCAATGGTGCCGGTGAAAAGACTTTGGATAGCGGTAAAGCCCGTGTCGAACGGTGAACCCTGTGCCAGGGCCGCCACAGGAATGAGGAAGAACAGGGCAAGAACAACTGTGGTTGGACGCACGCGATTCGACTGAAGAAGGCGTCCAATTTGGCGGATGGAATGAGCCCTCGACCAACGTGACATTTGCACCTCCCGCAGCACCTCAAAATGGGCTGCTTGTGGCGCAAACGTAACGCTGCTCAAACAACATGTCCAACAACTTCTCGTCCGCGTGATATTCCTGGGGGGAATAACAGACGAACATAGTGTCGCCACCAAGTAAATCGCGCCGCTCGGCTCGATACTTTCGGTAAAGAATTCTCCTCAGCAAGCGATTGAGCGGCAAAAACGACTCGTACGCCCGCTTACGGAAACCGTCTAGTTAGGCATCCGTGAGACGCAATTGTCGCGGCGGGGGCGTATTCGTGTCCCTTCGCAAAACGGCGCCCAAGTGCCTGCCGATGTAGCAGATGAGACTGTCGTTGTCTGCTTGATTCGGGCCGTCTGTAGCGCCGGTTCCGCATCCGCGAAGTGATTTGCTCGACGAAGTGTGAGGTGACAAATCAGTTTGCCGCTGTCTGATATTCCCGGCAGGAATATCACGCGGACGAGAAGTTGTTGGACTCGCCTGAAGGAATCGATCAAATTGGCTAGCACTGTCCGTCCGTGCGAACTCAACGAAGCGGACGGACCACGGTTGTGGAGAAGAGGTCTTATGACAGCCCGGCGCAATCTGATCACTCCAAGTGAGTTGTCATGCTCGGTTTCGAGAGGCGCCCGTCAGTCAACAACACGCTGCTCGCTTTCTCAACATGCACCCAAAAACTGCGGGCACCCTATGTAGCATGATTCCAGGCACCCAATCCGTCTGGCTCACCGCCCGTGAGGCCGCGCTATACGTCCGCGTATCGCACCGCACTATCCTAGAATGGGCCAAGACCGGCCGCATACCCGCCCACCGTCTCAGCGGCACCGACCGTATTACATGGCGTTTCCGTGCTGAAGAGTTGGACGGTGTTATGATGGCCGCGCCATCTGCCGCAGAGAATGGAGAGTCATTCAATGCGACGGGAAAGTAAAAGCACAACCGGTTCTGTGGTCAAGGACCGGCGTAGTAAGAAGTGGCAGTTCTTTTGGTGGGCCGATGGCCGACGCCACAGCAAGACGCTAGGCCATTTTCCAACCAAGAAACAGGCGTGGGATGCAGCTCAAATCTTCCGGGTACTCCACTGCCCCAACCGCAATCGTCCAGTGCGCCCACCGTGGCTGCGCTGGTAGAACGCTACCGAGCTGAGCGAATGCCAAAGCGATTCAGCACAAGGCGCAGCTACGAGTCTTGGCTTAAGTGCCACGTAGTGCCGCGTTGGGGTGCGCAGCCGATCACCGCTGTACAACCCAGGGATGTGGAGCTTTGGTTAGCTTCCCTTCCCCTTGCGCCGAAGTCCAAAGCTGAAGTCCGCGCTTCGTTGGGCCGACTGTGGGACTTCGCTATGTGGTCCAACTGTGTCCCTGTGCAACGCAACCCGATGTCACTGGTCAAGGTGCGCGGCGCATCCAAGCGCCTAACGAAGCCGCGAAGCTTGACCGCGGAAGAGTTTCAGCAGTTCGTTGTTCAACTGCGGGAACCATTCCGCACCGTAGCGGTGCTTTGCGTTTCGCTGGGTCTGCGTATCAGTGAATGTCTTGCGCTGAAATGGTCCGATGTCGATTGGCTCAACGGTGCGCTGCTAGTTCAACGCGGCATCGTCATTGGGCGAGTTGACGAAACAAAAACCGAAGGGTCACAGCGGGCGTTGACTCTTGCCCCAGAGATTCTAGCTGCACTGAAGAACTGGAAAACGTCAACGCAATTCGGCACGGCTGACGATTGGGTCTTTGCTTCCCCATCGCAGCTTGGCCGGTTGCCGTGGTCTTATCCCTGGACGGAGAAACTATTTCAGGACGCGGCTACCGCTGCGGGTCTTGAGACGTTCGGGACCCACACGTTGCGCCACAGCTACCGATCTTGGCTTGACGCCGTGGGAACCCCGATAGCCGTGCAGCAGAAGCTGATGCGACACGCGGACATCCGCACGACGATGAATGTCTATGGCACTGTGGTGACGGATGAAATGACACCGCATCGGGGAAAGTGGCGCGTTTGGTAGTTAACGGCACGGGAAGCGGCACGGATCCCACTTCAAGTCATTGAAAATATGGCGGAGAGAGTGGGATTCGAACCCACGTTACCCTTTCGAGTAAACACGCTTTCCAAGCGTGCGCCTTCAGCCACTCGGCCATCTCTCCGGTAAGGCTTTACGCTTAGTTCCTTTCAAGACCTGCACATACCGGATGCAATTTATGCTTCTCGGTACCAGCAGTCTATCAGAGAAGCGAGGTACCTCAAGAGGGTGCGCTCGTCCCACGGTTGACTTACGATCGGAAAGTGGCACAACCGTTTCAGGTGGTACCCCGGCAGTTGAAATCGTTCAACCAGTGCGCGAACGCATTCGACACGGATCCTTTTCGCGTGAAGGAAGTAGATCGGGCGATTTACGGCGAGGAAGTTTGGTGGTAAGAGGCTAGAGGACAAAAACTAGGAGAGGTCGGTCGGCTCGGCCGGATCTGGAACAATTGATTTTGAAGCGGCCGGCGCATTCGAACTGCTGGCGCCTGCGGCGGCGCTGGCGGCGGCGCTGGCGGCGGCTCCATTCGCGGCTAGGGGAGCGGACATAGCGCCGGTTTGAGCAGCGGAGTCGGGCAGGGGCGGCGGTTTGACGCCATCGACGACGTGATGGCTCAGGCAATAGAGAGCGAGTTCCAGACGATCGGCAACGCCGAGTTTGTCATAGACTTTGCGCAGATAATTTTTTACGACCTGTTCGGTGGTTCCCACGCGAATCGCAATCTCTTTATTTTTCATGCCCTGAGTTACGCAGGAAACGATCAGCGTTTCTTTGGGCGTGAGTTGAACTTTCGGGCGTGCTCCGGAGGGGCGCAGGTTGTGGCCGCGAAATGCTTCCATGACCCAATGAACGGCCTGGTTCTCGAGCCAGGGTTCTCCGGCGGCGACTTTGCGCAGGCAGTCGACGAGTATCTCAGGTTCCACTTCGCGCGATAGAATTCCATGCGCGCCGCGGCGGAAAAGATCGAGGGTGAGTTGTTCATCCGATGCGGGCGTGACCACAACGATTTTCAGATGCGGCGCCTGACGCAAGAGTTCGGTTACCGCTTCCACCGGATTCGGCGCCAGCGCCGATTCAAAAATTAATACGTCAGCGGAAAATTTGGTGACTGCAGATTGGGTTTGGGGCAGCGTTTCGGCTTGACCGACTACACGGATGTCATCTTCCAGAGCGAAGATTTTTCGCAGGCCGGCACGGAAGATTGCCTGGGTATCGGCGAGGATCACGCGGATTAGCGGAGTCGATCCGCCATCTTCGTGAACCCCGTGATTTTCGCCGACGCTGAACGTGCTCGCCATCAGTTTCCTTATGCTCGCTTCCGCCTTACGCTCGCTCGAAATGGTATTCGTCGATCACTACGCCTACGCCGCGGCGCCCTTTGTCTTCAAAGCTGCGCACCACGCGGCCGTGGCAATCAATCTGAACATCGCAACGGGAGCCGACAACATCGCCCGGAAGCAGGATGGTGAAATCCACCAGCGAACCCACCGGAACATCGCGATCCATTGCGAAGAGAACGCCGTTGGCGGAGATATTTTGCGTTTCCGCGGCACAGGCGCCGCTTGTCGATTTCAATTCGACAGGCAAATGCAAAGGAAAACGCGGAGCACTTTGCATTTCAGCGTAGTGCTTGATCGCAGTCTGCTGCTGCGCTTCCGACGTCAACTGCTGCTCTGTCGCTTCGCCTGACACGTTTCCGACGGACCTTCCTTCCGAACGCGTGTTGAGCGTCCGGACGTCCCACAAATTCTTGGCACAGACTTTTAACGAACTTATGGGCAGCGTACACCCCGGAATCAGGGTCGCAAAGTTACGGAAGTCATGGAACGATAGGGCTTTAACTGCTTGCGGATGAGAGGATTACAACGAATCGATGGTACTGTTTCGCAGCTTTGCGCTTTTATCAGCAGCCTAGAATTTTGTCACTTCGGTGAAGTTGAAATCGCGGACCTTCATGGCGGGGACGACCATATCGAACGATTCTTCGCCGCAGGAGCGGAGGGGGACGCTCATAGTGTCGACGTTCGATAGCATCTGGATCAGACTTTGGTTGAAGCGGAAATTGCGCACACCTTGCCGCACTTTTCCGTTTTCCACAAGAAAGGTGCCGTCGCGAGTCATGCCGGTGACGATTTTTTCGTAGGGATCGACTTCGCGGATATACCAGAGGCGCGTGACTAAGACACCGCGTTCGGTGGAGGAGATCATCTGCGCAAGACTTTGCGGATCTGACGGGGCAGCGAAGACGATGGTGAGCGGCATCTCGCCGATTTCGTTGGGCAAGGCAAAACCGTGGCCTGTGGCCACGATCGGACCAACCTTATCTTTGTATTCCGAGTGCTGCATGCGCTTCGCCGTGGCGCGGGCGTAAACCACACGCTTGACGACTCCATTTTCGACGAGCGGGAGGCGTTGCCGCCGCATGCCTTCGCCGTCGAATGGAGAACCGCTCTGGAGAGGATGAGTGACGTCGTCCCAGATTGTGATGTTGTCGCCGAATAGTTTACTGCCGATTCGACCGGTGAGGAACGAACGCTGGTCGAGGATTGCCATGCCAGAGTAATCCCAAAACATGAAGCCTACGATGTCGAGCACGGCGGAAGGTTCGAGAATCACCGTGTACTTCCCTGCCGGAATTTCAGCCGGCTTGGCGGAGTCGATGGCTTTCTTAGCGGCAATCTCGGCAAGGCGGAGCGGATTAAGGTTTGCGACGTCGGGCGAGTTGGCTTTCTGCCATCCGGAAGAGTCGGCCGCGAGCATGGTGACGGAGACTTCCGCCAGAGTTTGCGTATGCCAGCGGCTGAGGCCGCGTGAATTAAAAATGCCTTCGACGGATTCGGAGCTGGAGAAAATTCCCGCTGTTGTGAGCTTGTGCTTCTTTGCGACATCGACGATTTTTTTTACGCCTGCAGCGCGAAGCTGGGGTGTGATGGCGGCGGTGTGGGCGAAGTGCCGGGATGGCAGTTGTGTTGTTTCGGAGCTATCGGTAGCGCCTGACTCGGCTTCGCTTGAATCCGGCATCGGCAAAAGATCGGGATCGGGATGTTGGACTTTTGCCAGGGCTTCCGAGGACGCAACCACACGCCGCAAACTATCGTCGTCGAATTTGTTCGTGGTGGCGCGAGCGGTGCGTCCTGAAAAAACAGTGCGAACCGAGACAATATGATTTTCGTCCGCCACATTTTGATGAATCGTGTTGTTGGCAAAGCGCGTGAGGGCGAAGTTTGCGCCGGAGAAAAGAACTTCGACTTCGTCGGCAGACGAGAGTTTCCTGATGCGGTCGAAGATGTCGGCGGCTTGGTCTTGAGTTAGCATTCGCTGGTTATGATTTCGTCCCCTGGTTTCGTGCTGAGCTAGCTTCCTTTATAAGCGCTCCCGACCTTGATCCCGCGAAAGCGCGAGGGTGCGGCTCCGTGGCCTGTGCCCATCACTTGTTGTGGTTGGCCTTTGCCACAATTCGGCGTACCCCAGAGCGTCCATTCATCGCGGGAGCAGATAGCGTCGAGCGAATTCCAGAACTCGGTGGTGATGCCGGAATACGAAGGATTCTTCAGCATGCGTACGCGCTTGCCGTGTTTGATCTCCCAGCCGATCTCGCAGCCGAATTGGAAGTTGTAGCGCTTGTCGTCGATCGACCAGGAGCGATTGGTCTGCATCAGAATGCCGTGATCGGTGGAGGCGATCAGTTGCTCGAGGGTCAACGGCTTGGTGCCGGGCAACAGGCTGATGTTGGTCATGCGAATCATCGGCAGACGATTCCATCCTTCGGCGCGCAGTGTTCCGCCGGAGCGATTCTCTCCTATGGTGTGAGCTGTCTCGCGGGAACTGAGATATCCGGTGAATAATCCGTTGGTGATGATTGGCGTGCACTGCGCGGGTACTCCTTCGTCGTCGAAGCCGAACGTTCCGAGGCCGGGTCCGTGCTCCTGACGGGCATCGGCGACAACGTTCACTATGTCACTGCCGTAACGTAGAGTGCGCAGCTTGTCGAGCGTGAGGAAAGAGGTGCCGGCGAAGTTCGCTTCCATGCCCAGCACGCGGTCAAGTTCGATGGGATGCCCGATAGATTCGTGGATCTGCAATCCAAGCTGAGAGCTATCGAGAATGATGTCGAATGTGCCTTCGGGGCATTGTTCCGCGTGATGCAGCGCGACGGCTTGTTCCGCAATGCGACGGGCGTTCTCGACCAGCTTCAGTTCATCGATCAGTTCGTAGCCTTTGTTTTGCCATTGACCACCATAAGAATTTGGATACGAGCGTTTCTGAATTTCGTTTCCCGCGAATGCGTATGCGGCGTAGCCCGCGCCTGCGGAATACTTGGTCTGATGAATGTCGGTTCCCTCCGACGAGACGAACCATTGCTCTTCACGATTGAAGTTCAGATTACTCTCGGCCAAAGTGATGCCGGAAACGGCGCGCAGTTCGGAGTCGATGTTCAGCAGCAGAGCGATGTTTTGCTCCACGGAAATTGAGAACGGATCGATGACATGCGGCGTAGTCCATTCGGCGGTCACTGGTTTCTCGGGAGCGAGACGGACATCGTGCTGCTTCACTTGCGCCGAGGCGCGGGCGATTTCGACGGCGCGGGCAGCGGTGGCTTCAACTCCGGAACGCGACAAATCTTCGGATGCCGCGAATCCCCACGCGCCGTCGGCGAGCACGCGGACGCTCAGGCCAGTTGATTCGGCGTCCGATGCGCTGCCCACTTTGCCGTTCTTTGTAGTGAGCGCGCGGCTTCGGTGGCTGACGATGCGGGCATCGGCGTAGCTTGCGCCGCGCATGGTGGCAACGTTTAAAGCCGAGCTGGCTATCTCTCTCATTCGGAAATCAAATTTACCACGAGGGACCTAGGACCAAAGTCGCTCACGACAAAGGGCACGACGATACACGAAGTTTAGCTGCAATTTGGCAGGCAAGAATTTACGGTGTGGCTCGCGCCACATCCAGCGCTTGCCGCACTGCCAGGAGTTCCTTCAATACTTCGCGCAGCTTGGTCGACTCGAGCGCATTCGCTCCGTCGGATTTCGCGATTTTCGGATTGTCGTGGACTTCCAGAAAAACTCCATCCACACCAGCCGCCACTGCGGCACGCGCCAACACGGGGATGAATTCGGGTTGTCCCCCGCTGACCGCAGGACCGCGGTCGTCGGCTTGTGCAGAAGGCAGTTGGACGGAATGGGTCGCGTCGAACACCACGGGCGCAAACTTCCGCATGATGGAAAGCGAACGCATATCGACGACGAGGTTGTTGTAGCCGAAACTGGTACCACGCTCGGTAAGAAAAATCTGCGAGTTGCCTGCCTCGCGACATTTCTCGACCGCGTGGCGCATGTCCCAGGGCGAAACGAATTGTCCTTTTTTGATGTTCACGGCGCGGCCGCTGAGTGCGGCAGCGACAACGAGATCGGTTTGGCGGCATAGGAATGCAGGAATCTGCAGCACGTCGACTACTTCTGCGACCTTCGATACGTCACTTACTTCATGAATGTCGGTCAGAACCGGAATCTGCAGCTCGCTCTTAATTTTTTTTAAAATGCGCAAGCCTTCTTTGACGCCGGGTCCACGAAAGCTGCGGATCGAAGTGCGATTGGCTTTGTCATAGCTGGCTTTGAAGATAAAAGGAAAACCGAGAGCCCGCGTGACGCCTTTTATGATTTCGGCCATACGAATGGCGTGCTCTTCGCTCTCAATGACGCAAGGACCGGCGATGAGAAAGAGATTTCCCGCGCCGATGAGGACATCGCCGACCTGGAAGGAAGAAATCAAAGGCCAAACCTTTTACCGCCGAGCTCGCAGAGAGCGCCGAGATAAAACCTGGGAACCCAAATCGCAATTGACTTTCTCGGCGTACTCGGCGATCTCGGCGGTAAATTATCCTGTCTACCGTCTAGAGACTTTTTCCGGACGATGAAACATTTCCACCGCAGCCGTCTCTTTTTCCGCTCGCCGCTCTGAGCCGTGCTTGTAGGCGGCAGCGATGAACGTGCTGAACAATGGATGCGGCTCCAGCGGCTTCGATTTGAATTCGGGATGAAACTGGCATCCGATGAAATGGGGGTGGTCCGGCAGTTCTACCATTTCAACGTAGGTGCCGTCGGGCGTTGAGCCCGAGATGCGCAGCCCAGCCGCAACCATTGGCTCTTCGTACTCACGGTTGAATTCATAGCGATGGCGATGGCGCTCGCTGATTTCCAGCTTGCCGTAAATCTTGTGCGCGAGGGTGTTGGGCTCGATCTTGCACGTCCACGCGCCAAGACGCATAGTGCCGCCGAGTTCTTCTACGCCGCGCAATTCGCGCAATTTGTAGATCACGCGATGAGGCGTAGCTTGATCAAACTCACTCGAATTTGCATCGGCAAGTCCGACGACGTTGCGGGCGAATTCAACGCACGCGGTCTGCATACCAAGACAGATTCCGAAGTAAGGAACTTTATTTTCGCGCGCATAGCGAATGGCAATCAGCATGCCTTCGATGCCGCGCTTGCCAAAGCCGCCGGGAACGAGAATTCCGTCGTAATCTTCGAGCTGCGCCTTGTAGCTTTCGTCGCCGGTTTCCAGTCCTTCGGCTTCAATCCAGTTCAATTGAAGTTTTAAATTGTGCGCCAACGATCCATGGATCAAAGCTTCCTTCAGAGATTTGTAGGAGTCCTCGTACTCGACGTATTTGCCGACGATGCCGATTGTCACCGTATCTTTCGGGTTGTACACGCGGTGAACAATGTCTTCCCACTTGGAAAGATCGCGGTCCTTCGCTTCCATGTGGAGGTACTTCAGCACCAGGGTGTCGACGCCTTCGTTCGCGAATACGAGCGGGACTTCGTATACGGAAGCGACGTCTTTCGCAGTGATGACGGCTTCTTCCTGCACGTTGCAGAAGAGCGCAATCTTCGACTTAAGATCCTTCGCAAGAAAACGGTCGGTGCGGCAGAGCAGAATGTCGGGCTGAATTCCGATACTGAGCAGTTCCTTCACCGAGTGTTGCGTAGGCTTGGTTTTCAGCTCTTGAGCGGCGGCGATGAAGGGCACCAGCGTGACGTGGACGAACAACGTGTCTTCGCGGCCAAGTTCCTGGCGCATCTGGCGGATCGCTTCCATGAACGGCAGTGATTCGATGTCGCCCACCGTGCCGCCGATTTCGACGATGGCAACGTCTACGTCCTGCGCCACTTTTTTCATCGCCGCTTTAATTTCGTTTGTAACGTGAGGAATGACCTGCACGGTTTTTCCGAGATAATCGCCGCGGCGTTCTTTGGCGATGATCTGTTCGTAGAGGCGACCGGTGGTCCAGTTGTTGTCGCGGGAAAGTTTGGCGTGGGTGAAGCGTTCGTAATGGCCGAGGTCGAGATCGGTTTCGGCGCCATCGTCGGTGACAAAGACTTCGCCATGCTGAAACGGCGACATCGTCCCGGGATCGACGTTAAGGTAGGGATCGAACTTCATCAGATTCACTTTCAATCCGCGGCTCTCCAGCAGGCAACCGATGGAGGCAGCGGCCAGTCCCTTGCCCAAAGAAGACACAACTCCGCCCGTCACAAAGATGTACTTCGCTGGCATCTCTTCCTCGCTTTAAATTGTGATTGAAAATTGGTGCAGGTGGGGTGCACGAACAATTATGGCAGAAGATGGCTGTGGAAGGAAATAGAAGAATTAAGGACAGAGGCCGGAATTCATCAACCACGAAGGACACGAAGCTTCACGAAGGTAATTCGGCTGTAGGATTTTCTTCGTGAAACTTCGTGTCCTTCGCCGTTTAACAGAGCTCGCGTTGACTATCCCGGAGATGTGGGCGAAAATGATTCAGCACAGATTCAGCACTTCCCGCGATCCCGATCCTTGGGGCTCGGCTTTTATGCTTCACTCGTGGGCCTGTGGCGCAGCTGGGAGCGCGCTTCCATGGCATGGAAGAGGTCGTCGGTTCGATCCCGACCAGGTCCACCAATTCTCTCAATGGTTTAGCTCCCATCGCCATTCTGATCCCGAAGTTCTTCAGGCGCGCAGACTGGTCTTTCCAATGGCAACGTCGGTTTTGCGGACCGAGATCACCGAAGCCGTATAACGATCACCGCGCAATAATGAAAGGCTATATTCAATGGCTACATTTTGCGTGTCGTAAGTGGTTTCCTTGATGATAAGCAGTGCGCTTCCTACCGAAGTCTGAAGTATCCGCGCTTCTTCTTCTCCGGCAATCACCGCTCCGATCACTTCTTCCGCCCATTGCAGCCTGCGCTTGTAGCTGTTTTCGAAAATGGCGTAGAGCGACTGTTTCTCCAGATCCAGTTTGTCGATCCCGGAGAAGATGCGTGCGGGCAGGTTACTGGTGACGACGGCGACCGGTTCGTCATTGACGGAGCGAAGCCGCCTGATCCGGTAGACGCGCTCCCCTGGGGTTAGCTTGAGAGCCTGGGCTACTTCCAGTTCAGGGTCTTCCAGCCCCATGCTGAGCAGGCGAGCGGATGGGGTAAGGCCGCGCCTTCGCATCTCCTCGCTGAAGCCGCGAAGCTGCTGGAAGTTCCAAGGTACCCGGCCGGATCCGACTACGGGCCGCTTGCCCTTGGCAATTACGAGCAGCCCTTCGGAGCGCAGTTTTTGAAAGGCTTGGCGCACTGGCATTTTGCTGATCTTGAGAGCATGAGCAATTTCGCCTTCCGAGCAAAAGGTCTGTCCCTGGCTCAATTTGTTCTTCATGATCAGTTCGCGCACGTGGTCCACGATCTGCACGTAGTAGGGAACGAAGCTGTGGGTGTCGATTGTGAGACCGAGTCTCTCGACTGTAACGGGATCGGGTTGCGCCACGACGAGCCTCTTTCCTGCCAACTTTTAACGTAGTATACGATGTATATATCATAGGTATATGAGGCTATTGCAAACTTTTCTTCGGGGATACCAGCGTCCCGATGTATCCGCAATAAGCCAATGTAAATACATAAGTTAGATTGGTCCATCAGCGCGCGCAACTGCGATTGTGTGTCGGTCATAAAAAAATGATCTTGACATCATTTATGCATACGAGCTTCATATACGCCTGTACGGGAGAGAGATCATTATGGTCGCATACACCGTCATTCAGAAGTTTCCCGGCTGCGGGCGCAACGACTCCTGGCAAAACCTGGCTCGTGTCGCTGTAATCCTCTTTCTAGTTTTCTGTGCGCTGATCAGGGGACACGCTCAAGTGGACTCGGGAAAAATTGTGGGCACGGTGAAGGATGCTTCAGGCGCAATCGTATCGGCGGCTACGGTGACCGTCACGGAAACTCAGACGAACGCTGAGAAGAAGATTGATACCAACAGTGCAGGCGAGTACGTGGTGACGGAATTGAAACCCGGAATCTATACGGTGAAGGCGGAGCGAGCGGGCTTCAAGACGGCAGTCGAGGCCCCGTTCAAGTTGGATATCAATCAAGTGGTACGAGTGGATTTTTCTTTGGTCGTGGGATCGGTGCAGGAACAAGTCGTCGTCACCGCCGCTGAGCCGCTCGTGGAATCGGAAACTTCGTCGATCGGGCAGGTAATCGGAGAAAGCCAGGTTCACCAGCTCCCGCTCAACGGACGAGATTTCATTCAGCTGGCCTATCTGAGCCCGGGAGTAAACATGGGTCCGGCCAGTACTGGCAGCACCGGCAATGTGCAGCAGGGCGACATTCCCGAGGATGAGCGGGGCAATGGTTCGATCCAGGTGAACGGACTGTGGGCCACGAACAACAATTACCTGTTAAATGGATTCGACAACAACGAGCAACAGATTGGTTTCGAGCTGATCGAACCTCCTGTTGATGCGATTCAGGAATTCAAAGTTCAAACCAACAACTTCAGCGCCGACATTGGTAAGGGCGGGGCGGTTGTCAACGTGGTGACGAAAGCCGGGACCAATCGTTTTCACGGGAGCGCGTTTGAGTTTCTCCGCAACTCGTTTATGGATGCGAAAAACTATTTTGACGATCCGAGTGCGCCCATTCCCGGTTTCAAACGCAACGAATTCGGAGGCTCTTTGGGTGGGCCCATCATTCGAGATCGAACTTTCTTTTTTGCCGATTATCAGGGACGGCGCATCCGCACCTCCGAGACCTATCTGTCTCCTGTGCCTAGCCCTTCCGAGGTTGGAGGAAATTTTTCCGACCTGTTATCCGGTCCTTCGCCGACTGTCATCATTGATCCAGTGACGGGCAATCAGTTCATGGGAAATAACAATGCGAGTCCGAACGTTATACCCTCTTGTCCAAGTCCCACGGGTGGAGCGTGCCTTGATCCAGCCGCGCTCAAAACGGTAGCACTTTTTCCGCAGCCGAACGTTGCCGCGGCATTAGGGGATCTGTTTCTTTACAATCCGGTCAACCGCAACAATCAGGACGCATTCGATGTCCGCGTCGATCACCAGATCAGTTCGCAGAATAGTTTTTTCGGCATCTTTAGTTATGGCAATGTGCAGGATCATAATCCCGACCCGTTTCCGGGTATCGCCGGAGGCGGTTCGTTTACCGGCGACATCAACAACAAGTCTCTGCTGGCGGGGCTTAGCGACATACAGGCGTTCTCCCCGACCAAAATCAACGAACTGAAGATTGGTTACAGCCGTTACGTGGTCGATGCGGTTCCATTTTTTCAGGGACAGCCGTTAGCTACGGATTTGGGAATCCCAGGAATCAACCAGCCCAACAGTCCCATCACCGGGGGTCTGCCGAATATCCAGATTAGTGGTTTGAATCCGTTGGGAAACGGCGATTATTTTCCGGAAACGCTGAACGAGGATAACTATCAGTTGCTCGATGCATTTACCTATATTCGAGGACATCACTCGTTCAAGATGGGAGGCGACCTGCGGCGACGCGAACACGGTTTCTATCAGGTGCAGAATCCGCACGGAGACTTTTACTATACCGGCCAATTTACCAATGATCCCCTGGCCGATTTTCTGATTGGGTACACGCAGAGTCTCTTCCGCGATGCGCAAACCGGAGCCTACGGCATGAGTTGGTGGGAGTTCGGCACTTATCTGATGGATGATTACCGAGCGTCGGACAAACTTACGCTCAACCTTGGCGTTCGCTACGATGTGTATACGCCCATGGTCGAACAACGCAATCGCCTGGCGAACTTTGACTTTCAAACGGGATACTTTGTTGCTCCCGGTGTTACACCCGGTACGAGCCGTTCTGGCGATGTAGTCACGAACTGGAAGAATTTTTCCCCGCGCATCGGTTTTGCCTACTCGCTCGGCGACAACGGTAAGACCGCGGTGCGCGGCGGCTACGGAATCTTTTACGACGAGCAAGCGGATCAGAACGACACTGAACTGGCCTACAACGATTTGCCCGGAGTTTATGGAAGCCAGTCCCTCACTGCCGCTTTGGGCTCCTCGACACCCGTGATGGTTCTCTCCCAGGGGCCGCCTCCCATTGTTTTTTCCAGCATTACGAATCCCACGGGCCGCGCTAGTGCCGCCTATTTCCACAATCCCACCACCTACATTGAGGAGTGGAATCTGAACATCGAGCGCCAACTCATGAAGGACATGGTGCTCCAGGTGGGATACGAGGGAACCCGCGGAGTCCATCTGACTTACCTTAGAAATCTCAACCAGGCCACGCAACCGCTGGATTCGAATTTCTCCGATGCGTCTGGAAACGAAGGACGGCCTTACGAGTCGACCGTTCCCAACATCGCCGCCATCCGCACCGAAGGCCACGACATCAGCCTGATCAATCATGGCCTGCAGGTTCGCTTTGAAAAGCGCTCTTCGAATGGATGGAGCATGCTGAACAGTTACACTTTCCAGCACACCATCGGACAGGCGACGGAAAGCGAAACGCCCAACTCCGACGGCGAGCCGCAAGATACTTACAACATGCGCGCCGAGCGCGGCGATGTTACTCCCGACTTCCGTCACCAGTTCACCTCCGCATGGTCCTATGAACTCCCATTTGGTCCCGGACGGCGCTACCTCCAGGACCAGGGCCGGTTGGGACTGCTTACCGGAGGCTGGCAGTTGAACGCGATCATTTCGTTATACTCCGGCCAGGCGTTCACGCCGTATTTGTCTTTCGATCCCACCAACACAGGCTCGGGCGGACCACGTCCGGACTTAGTCGGCCATCCGTATGACTTTTCCAATGCCGCCGTGGGTTTTGATGGCGGTAACAATGGAGGCCCTACCGCGGGCTGCGCGAATTCGACTCACCAGAATCTCAACTGCTGGTACAACCCCGCCGCATTCGCCTTTGCACCGCTTGCTCCGGGACAGACCTTCGCCACGATGTTCGGGAATGCGACTCGCGGCAGTCTTCGCGGCCCCGCGTTTTACAATACTGACTTCTCGGTCTTCAAGGATTTCAAAATAAAAGAGAAGGGCCAGCTCCAACTGCGGGGAGAAATCTTCAATCTATTCAATACTCCACAATTTGCCCTGCCCAATAACCTGGTTGACACTCCAACCGCGGGACAGATCACGAGTACGCTGCACGAATCACGACAAATTCAGGTATCGGCAAATTTTTCTTTTTAGTATTCGACCGGAGACTGGCTTGAGCAGTTCCTGATTTACCGGCCGCCGGCTTGACTTCGATGCTCGCGAACCTCGGGAGGGATGAAACGAATGCAGTTCACCGGAATGCGACAGACTATGATCGCTGCGCTCGCAATCGTTGCGATTTTCCCATCCGCATTCGCGCAGGAAAAAGAAAATTCGCAAGAACAGAACTCTCCGGCTGCGACCGGGCAGCCGGCGCCACATTTACCCGCGGTCCATCTTCCCGCAGCCCATCTACCCGCGGTGCATCTGGACGGCAATTATTTTTCTCGTGATGGACATCGCTTTATCCCGGTGGGAGCGAACTGGGTGCCGGCGAAGGCGGCCATGCAATGGCCGACGCAGTGGGATCCGAAGGCGATCGAAGCTGATTTTGTGCGCATGCACGAACTCGGCTTTAACACCATTCGTCTCGATTTTGTTTGGGCATGGATCGAGCCTCGCCCCGGCGACTACGATCCCGAGGCGTTTCGCAAGATCGATTTCCTGATCTCTCTCGCGAATCGTTACCACATCTACTTGCACCCGAGTCTTTTGATCGGCGGCGAGGTGGGCGAGGCGTACTGGGATGTTCCTTACCGCCAGGGCCGGCACCCTCATTCTGATCCAGACATGCTGCGGATCGAAACCGACCATGTCGGCGAACTGGCACGCCGCTACGGAAAAGAGACGGCGATCCTGGGCTGGGATTTAACCGACGAGCCTCCATTCTGGATTGTGCCGGACAGCACCACGGATGCGATGGCCATTAACTGGACGCGGCTGCTTTCCTGGTCGATTCGGCGTCACGATTCGCTCCATCCGATCGTAGTGGGAACCAGCATGGAGGATGTGGGACGCGGTCCATTCCGTCCAGATAATCTCAGCGAGGAAGCGGACTTCTTTAGCGTTCATCCTTATTCTGTTTACGCGCCCAAGCTTTTTCCGGATGCAATGCTCTCCGAGCGCGGCACCTACGGTTCAGCTTTCGAGACCGCTTTGTCGGGCGGTGCAGGCAAGCCAGTTATGGTGCAAGAGATCGGGGCTTCGTCAGCCCAGTATGATCCGGAGCAGATTGCAAAGTTTCTGCGCGCCAGCCTCTACTCAGGGCTGGGCGCTGGCGCGAATGGATTTCTTCTCTGGTGCTACACCGATGCCGCACCAGAACAGTTCCACAAGGTGCCTTATCTCCGCTCTCCGCACGAAACACAATTCGGCCTCACCACGTGGGATGGTAAAGACCGGCCATCTGCAAAAATGTTTGAGGAATTCGAGGATATCGTCGGCCGCCTGGATCTGGCGGGGATCGAGCCGGCTCCAGCCGACGCCGGCATCATCGTTCCCTACGAGTGGTCAAAACCGCACGGCGATTTTTCTCACTTTGGCTTGACTGGTCCGGAAGTTGTTCCTTACACCTCGACCGATGAAGGGGCAAATGTAGCGGGCCAATCGCAGCCCGCATTCAACGAAGAAAATTTATGGATCACCGGTTCGTGGTTGTCGTCCTTTGTGCTCGCGCGGCGCGCCGGAATGAAGGCAGACTTTCCGCGCGAGTATGACGATTGGCAAAAACACCCGATGGTGCTGATGCCTTCGCCGCTGACCAGCACCGACAGTTTTCTGGTTCATGTGCACTCGGACTTCTGGGAAAAAGCAAAACAATATGTCACCAAAGGGGGCGCGCTCTATGCGTCGGTTGCCGCCGATGCCGCTATCCCGGAGATGGAGTCACTTTTTGGAGCAAGGATGGTCGATGCCAATCCGAAGGAGGAAGTCACCCTCAAAGTCGTTGCCCCATTCGGTGATCTAAAAGTCGGAGATACTTTTCATTACGTCGTGCCTTCCGCAACGCCCCGTTCGTGGGGTTCGATTCTTGAGGTGAAAGGCGGGACTGTTATCGCAGTGGATCAGGACAATCGACCCGCGCTCGTGGCCAATACAGTGGGCTCCGGCAAGACGTTGTTGAGCGCTTATCCGTTGGAAAATTATCTTGCGAACCTGCCAGCGGCTTTTGATAAGCCTGAAAACACGCACCGAATCTACGAAGCTTTTCGCGAATGGTCAGGTATCAAGCCGCTCTTTCGAAGTGACCAGCCATCGGTGGAAGTCTGCAGCCTGAACGGCGGAACGCATGGGTATGTGGTCATCACCAATCATGGATCCGCTCCGGAAACCGTGACCATCACAGCCGCTGGTACTCTACATTCGGTTGCGAGAATCACATCGCAAGAGCCAACCCAAATTCAAGTTTCCGGCTCCGCATTCAAGATTGACATTGAAGCTTACGAGGGTGCGGTACTGGAGTGGAAATAGTTCGCAAACCAAGGACTACAAACAGGAGACCCATTGATTGCAGGAGTAGATATTGGCGGCACGAAGATAGCCGTGGGAATGATTGATCGCGATGGCAAAGTATTAGCGTGCCAGGAATGCCCGACCAATCCTGATGGCGGCTATGCGAATGCTTTGCGCAATGTCACGGAGTTGTTGCGAGCGACGGCTCGCACCGCGCACACGGAAATCACAGGCATTGGAATCGGGTCAACCGGACCGGTTGATCCACTGACGGGCGCCTTCGGCGATGTCAACTTTTTTCCCAACTGGAAGAGAGAAAATCCGGTCAAAGATCTCAGCCATATATTTCAAGTGAAAGTAGCCATCGAGAACGATGGCGACGCTGCCGCTCTTGGGGAAGCCGGGTGGGGCGCCGGCCGGAACAGAAAGAAATTGATTTATGTAACCATCGGAACCGGAATCGGAACCGGCCTTATTTTTGATGGGCAGCTTTATCGCGGCGTGGATCATTCTCATCCCGAGATCGGCCATCATCTCATCGATCCTTCCGGTCCGCCTTGTGTGTGCGGTTTTCGAGGATGTTGGGAATCTCTGGCGGCGGGTCCGGCCATGGTGGCATGGATGGAGAAGAATGCGCCGCCGGATTATCGCCACCGCGCCGGCTTGACCGCAAAGAAAATTTGCGAACTGGCGCGGCAGAACGACGATTGGGCAATGCGCGCGGTCGAAAATGAAAGCCACTATCTCGGCCTTGGCATGGCGAATCTGGTGACGATGTTTGTACCGGAGATCATTGTCCTGGGCGGCAGCGTGATGAAAAGCGCTGTCCTCTTTCTAGAGGGAATTCGAAAAACCATCGTCGCCAGTTGCCGACTGGTTCCTTTCGATAGAACAGAATTAGCGTTGGCATCGCTAGGGGATGATGCAAATTTGATCGGAGCCGCCAGAGTTTGGTACCACCGTTTCGGCTCGGAGGACGCGCCCCGTGCAAGCTGATTTCTCCGTAGTCGAAGGCGCATACCTTCGCGACATCCTTGATCAACCGCGCGTGCTTGAAGAAACGCTCGCGCAACTCGAAGTCTCGGAGTCTCTGCAACGGCTTGCGGGCGGCCTGAAAGAAGGCAAGTTCGAGAAGGTTGTCCTCACTGGAATGGGCTCTTCTTTTCACGCTCTCCATCCTCTCAATATCCAACTGATCGATCACGGTTTCACGGCAGTAATGGTGGAGACTTCCGAACTTCTGCACTATCAGAATCGGCTGTTCGATCCAAAGACCTTGATCGTAGCGGTGTCTCAATCCGGCCAGAGCGCCGAAGTAGTTCGCCTGCTGGAGATCAACGATGGCATATCGTCAGTGATTGCGGTTACGAACACGCCGGGTAGTCCTCTAGCCGAGCAAGCCGACGCAACCATTCTCAGCGCGGCAGGCGAAGAATTTTCCGTTTCCTGCAAGACCTATCTGGCGGCGTTAATGGCCTTGCAATGGCTTGGCGATATTGTGTGTGAACGTGATTCGCTGCGTACTCGGCAGGAGCTTGAGGCCGCCAGTCAAGCGGTTCGGAACTACCTTGTCCACTGGAAAGCATATGTGCAAGATCTGGCGCAAATGCTCGACGGCACTCGAAATCTGTTCCTCGTCGGCCGCGGACCATCGCTTGCGGCAGTGGGAACCGGGGCCCTGACCATTAAGGAGTCTGACCATTTCCCCGCCGAAGGTATGAGTAGCGCGGCATTTCGCCACGGACCGCTTGAAATGCTTAGCCATGAAACTTTTGTCTTCGTCTTTGCCGGAGAAGACAAGACGCGCGAGCTGAACCAGAGTCTCTTCGCCGACATTCGCGCAAAAGGCGGACGGGCGGAGTTGATCGGCGAAGGCGCGGCGTCGCGCTCCTGTCTTCTACCTTCTGCGCCGCGGTCGATACGTCCGATCCTCGAGATATTGCCGGTGCAAATGATCACGCTGGCCTTAGCTGCTCAGGTAGGACGCGAGCCAGGCCGTTTTGAACTGGCCTCAAAAGTAACCACGAAGGAATAAAGGAATAGCCGATGACCTCACGCTCCATGCCAAGAAACCGATACATGGTCGCCATCGTATTCCTGACATTTTTCGTGATGTCGTTGCTTACCAATATTCTCGGTCCGATCGTTCCCGACATTATCAACAGCTTCAAAGTAAGTCTGGCTGCCGCGGCGTTTCTTCCTTTCTCATTCTTTATCGCATATGGAGTGCTGTCGATTCCGGCTGGCTTTCTGGTGGAGCGCTTCGGTGAGAAACCCGTCATGATTACTGCTTTCCTGGTGGGCACCGCGGGATCGCTGAGTTTCGCCTTCCACCCCAGCTATGCAGTAGCCGTGGTCTCGCTGTTTGTAATGGGATCGGCAATGGCTACGCTGCAAACCGCGATCAATCCTCTGCTGCGGGTTGCCGGAGGCGAAGAGCACTTTGCGTTCAACTCTGCATTCGCCCAGCTTGTATTCGGTAGCGCTTCATTTCTGAGTCCATATATGTATTCGTATTTGGTGCTGAACCTGGGCACCGAAAACGCAAATCGAAATGCAGTGCTCGGCCTTCTCGCCAGGATCACTCCCGCAAAGCTGCCTTGGGCGTCCATGTACTGGATCTTCGCGGTGTTTACGCTAGCCATGGTCGCGCTACTTTCCTGCAGCCGTTTTCCTCGCGTGGAGCTCACCGCAGACGAGCAGGCTGGCTCGTTGCAGACGTACGGCAGTCTCTTTCGCAGGCCGATGGTCTGGGCCTTTTTCCTCTGCGTCTTCGCCTATGTGGGTTCAGAACAGGGCACGGCGAATTGGCTCTCTGAGTTTTTGTCGAAATATCACGGTTACGATCCTCATACTACCGGCGCAACCGCGGTGTCATGGTTTTGGGGACTACTTACAGTGGGCTGCTTTATCGGCATGTTGCTGCTAAAGATTTTCGACAGCCGATACGTCTTGATCGGCACTTGCCTGGGGGCGCTGTTGTGTTTGACCGCCGCGCTGTTCGGTCCGGCGAGTGTTTCAGTCATCGCCTTTCCTGCAATCGGCCTCTTCGCATCCGTCATGTGGCCGATCCTGGTTTCTCTGGGACTCAACTCGGTGGCCGAGCACCACGGTTCGTTCGCCGGAATTTTGAGCACCGGAATTATGGGTGGCGCTGTGGTGCCGCTGATTATCGGACGGATCGGGGACCACTTCGGCCTGCGTACCGGAGTGGCATTTCTCTACGTCACCTTCGCGTGTGTTTTGAGCGTCGGCTTCTGGGCAAAACCACTGATCAGCAACGCCACTGTCAGCCTTAAGAAAGTTGAAGCTCCGTCTGCCGCTCAGGCACGCTGATGGGGTAGCAGCTCAGTGACGGAACGTGCGTTAATTCTCTATCGTTTTCAATGAGAGCTTTGTTGCGAGGCGCGCCTGGCAATGATGCGTTATGTTATGTGGTGACAGTTCACGGCCCGAGCGGAAGCCTTTTTGAAAGTCAATGGCTGTGCGGCGACCGGTCTCTGGGCCTGCCGCCGCAGACGAATCCGGATGTTCCCCGACGATTCGCTTGAAGAAGGCAGCGACTCGGATTGGAGAAAAGGAGTAGGGTGACGAGCCACAGCGACAAGAGCGATGAGGACGCTTGGATTAAATCGACCGATTTGCCGCCGCGATTTTCTGAACTCCTCTTTATTGGCCGCGGGTGGTGCGCTGCTTGCGCCACTCACGCCGCAGCAACTATTGGCCAATGCCGGGGTCGCTGAGGAATGGACTGGTTACGGCGGCGTGGGCGACTACTCCAATTCGAATGGAAACACATTCGAAGTCATGACCGCAGGGCACCAGATTCGCAGCGGCACTTTCGATTCGTTGCCCGCTAATGTGATCGATACCGGCGAAGTGTTCGATTGCGTTGTGGTAGGTGGAGGAGTGAGCGGACTGGCGGCAGCACTGTTTGTTCAGAAATACGGCGGTTCCAAACTCAGCTGCCTTGTGCTCGATAACCATCCGGTTTTCGGGGGCGAGGCAAAGCGAAATGAATTCATCGTCGATGGCCAGCGCATTATGGGGCCGCAAGGGGCAGATCATTTCCAGGTGCCGCTTCCGCACAGTTTCATGGGGAGATTTTTTGAACTGATCGGGCTCGACTGGAGTCAGTTCAAATATCAGGAGTGGGGAGCTGCGTCTCCTGAGGTCCCGCTGGGTTACAGCTTCGAAGATGCCAGGGGTCCTGATGCTTTTTATTTTGGCGCGAAGTTCGGTCAGAAAGCCGGGGATGTGGCTGATTGATCCCTACGGGAAGAAACTGCAGGGCGCGCCAATTTCCGAGAGGACGCGAGCTGAGCTGCTCAAGTACAACGATCGGCCGAAAACTGGCTTGCCGTTTGAGTATCCGGGAGATCAGAAATCGCGCCAGTTGGATAGCATCACCATCGAACGCTATCTGATCGACACCTACGGCCTGAGCAAAGAAACGATTCAAACATTCATGGCCGACGAGGGCAGTGGCTTCGGCGCCGGACCGGATGCGGTTTCCGCGTATTGTATTTACGCCTTCGATGTTGATCGTTCGATGGACCAGCCGTCGCTTTCGTTTCCTGGCGGAAATGATGGAATCGCGCGTCACATGGTGAAGACACTCGTCCCCGACTCAATTCCCGGGCCGAACACGCTCGAAGCAGTTTGCCGCAACAACATTAAGTTTGAAGCGCTCGACCGCCGCGGCCAACCGGCGAGAATCCGTTTAGGCAGCACCACAGTCTGGGTGAAGCACGAAGGAGATGCCTCGAAGTCAGACTTCGTTACGGTTGCGTACACACGCGGCGGCAAGGTTTACCGGCTCAAAGCGCGATCAGTGGTCATGGCCGGCGGGTGCTGGACTTCCAAGCATATCGTTCGCGATCTGCCTGCTGCGCACCGTGAGGCCTATGATCAGTTCTACCGATCACCCTGCATGATGGCAAATGTTGCGCTGCGCAATTGGCGCTTTCTGTACAAGATGGGCATCTCCGGCTGCCAATGGTTTGAGGGCCTGGGCAACTTCACAGCGATTCGGAAACTGCCGACATTTTCCAGCGACAACAAAACGATCGGACCGGATTCTGCGGTGGTGCTCACGCTCAAAGTGATTTTTCCTCATTATGGATTGGCGCTGCAGGAACAAGGGAACCTTGGCCGGACCCAACTCTTCACGACTTCTTTCCGCGACTACGAACGCCAGATTCGCGCACAAATGACCGAGATGTTTTCCGCTTCCGGATTCGACGCCTCTCGCGACATCGCCGGCATCGTTCTCAATCGCTGGGGGCATGCTTACGTCAGCCCGCAGCCAGGGTTCTTTTTCGGAAAGGACGGCAATCCCGCGCCACGTGCGATTCTGCGCGCCGCGCCATTTGGACGAATCGCATTCGCCAATACTGATTTATCGGGCACGCCCGACCATCGTACCGCTATCGGAGAGGCGCATCGCGCAGTGAGCCAATTGCTGGATCAAGTGCTCACGTAGTCGAGCCTACCCATAGTTGAGCCATATCTCTGAGGTTGTCTTTGTATGTGCGCGTTACCAGGTATTCTTTCCCACCGCTTACCCGCAGCCGGTACTCTCCCGTCGGTAACGACTGGATCTCCTCCACCGCCGAAATATTCACGACGACCGAGCGGTGGATGCGAATAAAACCGTAGGGTTTAAGCTTCTCCGCCATGGACGAGAGCGACTCGTGCACCAAATAGGGATTAGGCCGGTGTCGCAACGAAACGTAATTACCCTCGGCCTGCACTGCTGAGATGTCGGCCAAATCCAAGAACCGGATGCTGCCCTTGGTCTTAACCGCGATTCGAGGCGCCTGGCACTTTACCTCCAACTGGCGCAACACGCGCATGAGGCTTGCAGCCACAACTCTGGTTACCGGAAGCAACGATGTATCTGCAGCTTTACAGAACTCGTCCGCTGCCGGTTCGGGAGTGTAATCCGGGCTACTCTTGATGGAGCAAATCGTAGCTCTCCTCTGTGGGCTGGCCGAAATGTCCGCATCAGCGTGATTCGCGTGTTGAACAAACGTCTCGCGTGAAATGGCTTTCTGATCCTGGATTTCGCGGACGCCCATAATGAAACCCCTTGTTACGTCTGCCCAGTGCTCACTGCAGATGGAAAGCTGGATTGCGCGCCTCCACCCCCCACGTGCCCGGGCCCGCACTCTTTTTCGGATTCTTGCGTGCCAACATACCAACCAGTATGTATGGCAGCAGTCACAGCGTCAAGAAGGATTTAACAAAGCGCTCAACAATATGAAAATCCATCGAATTTCGGGGCCTCTCGCCCATGTGTATGAGAAGTTGGAGAAACAGTCGTGCTAGCCCGTCTGGGTGTCGCCACAGGATTTTGTCAATCCGACACTCTCGCTCGAAACCTGAAATGTGTGGATTGTCGTTTCACGTAATTGCTGTGAACGTGGAACACCACATGCTTCGTCAGTTGGCACTCAGCAGTAATGTGGATGGGCGATGCTCGGATCGATTTCGCTAATGCGAATGCACGTACTTGCCGTCGGGCAACAAGGCGGCAGGCGCTGCTTTGGCACGTTCGCGGCCTGCGTGATGTGGTGGACGATACACGATGACATTCCTGTCCTCCATTTGAGCTACTAGCGTTCCTTGAGCGATGTGTCTTATGCCCGACCGCTTGCGTCACTGCGTAGAATGCCCGCAATGTTGCACTCGATACCTGATTGGGTTCAGTCCGTATCAAAACGGCTCGTACCTCGCATCTTTTGTAACTGATTCTTGCGAAGAATATAGGTTGTTTTGTTTCTGTCGAAGGCCGCCGGTTTGCAGCCGATGGAACTGGAACGAACTGAAAACTTACTCGGTCTCCCATGGAGCTTATGCTCGCGGCTATGGCGAGCCTGATGAGATTTGGTTACGGAGACCAAACACGGATCGAGGGAGAGGTTGACTCAACCGGAATCTGGCAGAGGAAAGAAAGAAAAACAAATGAAACTGGTCGCCTTGCGGTAGAAGCGGGTCGCGAGTGGCGAACGGCCCAGTGTGCCGGGGCCTCTTTCAGGACGTGGCTTCCGTGGCGCCTTCGGATTTGAGGGTTACAGTAGGCATTCCATTTCTGAGAAACCGCGCGTCGCACCGATTTCCCAGCCATCTCATCCAATCCAGCATGGGCAATGGATTAGCGGTTTCGGTACTTGATCTTGTGGGCATGCGGGCGGGGGAGTCTTCCGGTAGCGCAATCGCCAGGTCGGTAGATTTGGCTCGGCATGTCGAGCAGTTGGGATACAAACGCTACTGGTTGGCGGAACATCACTCCATTTCCGGGCTGGCTTGCTCCGCCACGCCCGTGTTGATTGGGCATGTGGCGGGGGCGACGAAGACGATTCGTGTAGGTAGTGGTGGAGTGATGCTCCCGAACCATGCTCCGCTGGTGGTGGCGGAGCAGTTTGGCACGCTGGAAGCGCTATATCCGGGACGAATCGATCTGGGACTGGGGCGTGCTCCGGGCGGCGACGTTCAAACCATGCGGGCGCTGCGAAGGGATTCACGGCAGAGCGGCGACGATTTTCCGGATCTTCTTGCTGAACTCCGCACCTACCTTGGTCCTGAAAGACCTGGGCAACCGGTCAAAGCAATTCCCGGACAAGGAAGCAATGTGCCGATCACGTTGCTGGGATCGAGCGGCTTCAGCGCGAACCTAGCAGCGACCTTGGGTCTGCCGTTTGCGTTCGCGGGGCACTTTGCCCCTGAATATTTATATGCAGCTTCGCAGCTTTATCGCGAAAGATTTCAGCCCAGCGACGTTCTGAGCAAGCCATACCTGATGGTGGCGGTGCAAATCATTGCGGCGGAGACGGACGCGGCGGCCCAACGGTTGTTCACGACCCCGCAGCAACGATTCCTGCGATTGATAAGAAACCAGCCGGTGGAGTTATTGCCACCCGTTGACTCCATGGAGTCCCTGTGGCAGGACCGATGGGGAGAAGGCGGCGGTGGAGAGCAGACTGCATGCAGCGATTGTGGGATCGAATGCGACGGTGAAAGCGGGACTCGAAAAGTTGGTGGGTGAAACGGGAGCCGACGAGGTCATCGTTGTGACCGATACCTACGAGCATGAGGACAGGCTGCAATCGTATCGGCGAGTAGCGGACATTGCGAGAATGATCGATGTGAAGCCAAGCATGCCGGTGGGAGCCTGAAGGCTGCTTACCGGGATCTCCGTAAAATCCTGACAAATCACTTCGATTCAGTATCTTAGCCAGGTTTAAGCCCCTGCCTAAGGCGGCCGGCTCATGGTTTAAGAGATTTTGGCAGCCTCGACTTCTGAAATCGCACCTTGAACAAGAAGACGTCAGGGCAGCTTCGGCGGGCCCGTACGAAATAGGCTTCCTCCACGCTATAATCGAAAGTTCCGGGCCCTATACTCTCGGCTCTATTTCCCAGGCTGACTCACGAAGGCGTTCAACGTCCCTGATGGAACTTCCCGGCAACCGGGAGCGTATTAGAAGATGTGTCGGTTAGACCGTGTGAACGGGTTAGCCGCAGGCGAGGGGGGAGCCGAAGGCAGTAACAAGAAAAATTCCGGACGATGACGCAGATGATGAAGAGCTGGAAGAAGGTCGCGATCGGCGCTGGTGTCGCGGTGCTGCTGGCTGTCATCGTCGGGATCACGGTGCACCAGAGCGGCAAAAATGTGGTCACGGTACAGACCGGCAAGGTGCAGCGTGAAGATTTGTCTTCCGTGGTAAGCGCTTCAGGAGAAATCAGGCCTAAGACCTACGTCAACATTGGCGCCAACGCCTTCGGCAAGATCACGCATCTGCTGGTCAAGGAAGGCGACCATGTGAGAAAGGGTCAATTGCTCGCGCAACTGGAAAACGTGCAATCGTCGGCAGATGTGAATGCCAATCAGGCATCCCTGCAGGCGGCCGAGACCGATGCGCTTGCCGCCGATGCGGCGCTCAAGACGTCGCAGGCCGATCTACTGCGCGCCCAGGCGGATTACGACCGCAACAAGCTGGATTGGGACCGCGCGCAGAGTTTGTTCAAAGATGGGCTGATCTCAAAATCAGATTTCGATAGCCGCAAGAATGCCTGGGCGACGGCCGATGCGGGACTGGTGCAGGCTCAAGCGCGAGTGGCTCAGGCGAAAGCTCAAAAGGATTCGGCCGATAAACATATTGCGCAGAACCGGGCCACGCTGACTCGCTACGCCGATGTGTTGCAGAAGGCCACCTACACCGCGCCCTACGACGGCGTGATTACGAACCTGCCGGTTCGTGAAGGCGAAACCGTGGTGATGGGCATACAGAACTCGCCGGGCAGCACGCTGATGACACTCGCCGATATGTCGGTGATTACCGCCGAAGTGAAAGTGGATGAGACTGACATCGTCAATGTGCGCCTGGGCCAGCCAGCGGAGGTGACCATTGATGCCATCCCGCGGAAAGTTTTCCACGGTACGGTTTCCGAGATTGGAGACAACGCCATCGTGCGCTCCACCGGCGTGGCTACTTCGCAACAGACTACAGCCAGCGAGGAAGCAAAAGATTTCAAAGTGGTGGTCACGGTGAACGATCCGCCGCAGGACTTGCGTCCCGGACTCTCCACCACGGCAAAAATCACGACGGCTGCCCGCAGCGGCGTGCTCTCGATTCCGATTCAAGCGCTCTCGGTTCGCACCCAGGCCCAGTTGGAGCAAGAGAAATCATCCCCCGGTTCGGTGCACGCGGCGGCGCCCGCGCCCAGAGAAACATCCAAGGCTAAGAGTCAGCAGGACGTGCAGGGTGTTTTTGTCATTCGCGACAAGAAAGCGGTGTTCGTTCCCGTAACCACCGGCATCACCGGCACCAGCGACATCGAAGTATTGCAGGGTTTGAAGGAAGGTGATGAAGTAATCACCGGCAGCTACAAGGTTTTGCGAACGCTGCGTTCTGGCAGTAGCGTCAAGATTGATAACTCGGTTCCTAAAAAGGAAGACGAATCGTCGTGACGTTCGCCGGGTTGATCCGTCCAACGGAGAAGCCGGTGAGACAAAACAATTTCGACCGGCGTGTGGAACGGCAGTCTTTTATATGCCGTCAGCCTCCGGAGTTCAGGAAGATCGAATTCACTTACGGAGAACTCAGTGGCACCGGAGCAGGAGAAAAATATGGCTACCGCAGAAGTAATCAGCATGCCCTCGAACGCCGTTTCAGCTCCGCCGCAAGCTTGCATGATCGCGGCCGTCGATCTTTGGAAGACTTACGACATGGGCTCAGAGCAGCAGGTGCATGCGTTGCGCGGGGTCAACCTGCGCATTGAGCGTGGCGAGTATGTCGCCATCATGGGGCCCTCCGGATCCGGCAAGTCCACGCTGATGAATTTGATTGGCTGCCTCGATACGCCCACCAAAGGAGAATACTGGCTCAACAGCCAATTGGTAAGCGAACTCGATGACGACGAACTGGCGCGCATCCGCAATAAAGAAATCGGCTTCGTATTTCAAACATTCAACCTGTTGGCTCGGGCCACGGCGCTGCACAATGTCGAATTGCCGTTGATCTACGCCGGCGTCCCTACCGACGATAGAATCGAACGCGCTAAAGCGGCATTAACCGCGGTGGGCATGGGATCCCGCATGACTCACAAACCGAACGAACTTTCCGGCGGACAGCGGCAACGCGTTGCGGTGGCGCGGGCTCTGGTAAACAAACCTTCCATTCTTCTGGCGGACGAACCCACCGGCAATCTTGATTCGCAGACGGGAAACGAAATTATGGCGCTGTTTGACCGGCTGCACCAGGAAGGCAACACGATCGTTCTGGTCACTCACGAGCATGACATTGCCGAGTATGCTCACCGGGTAATCCATATTAAGGATGGAGTGGTCGAGCGCGACGAGCGGAAAAAGTGATTTGAGTTTGCCTTAATGAGGCGCATTCACCTGGTTAGTTGAGTGAGACTCCTCTAAAATCCGCTGGCGACGAACTAACTCCACTTGGACTCAGTTTCGATTGCGGCGGGAATAGCGAGCTGTTCAGCACTCTTCGACAAAGCTACTGCCACCTGATCTCTTCCCCCGCGCTTGGCCTCGTATAGCGCGCCGTCGGCAGCGGCCATCAATTCCTTCGGAGACATGCCGTTGGCGGGAAACGCCGCAACCCCAATGGAAAACGTGACCATGCCCAGAGATTTCCCTTGATGCAGGATGGACAGTTCCCGCATTTTGGAACGCAGTTTTTCGGCGCGCGTTGTCGACCCTTCGACGTCGGCGGTGGGCAGAATCACGACAAATTCCTCACCGCCGTAGCGGCAAACAAAATCCTCGGCGCGCACGTTCTTCAGTAGAAAGGCGGCAGTTTCACGCAACACGGCGTCACCGGCATCGTGACCGTAGGTATCGTTGAAACGCTTGAAATGGTCTAAGTCGAGCATCAGAATTCCCATGGACTGCCCGGCGCGTCCGGCGCGCCGAGTCTCACGATCGAGCACCTCTTCCAGATAGCGCCGGTTATAAAGACCAGTCAAGGCATCGCGAACCGATTGCATACGCAGGGCCTCGCGCAGCCGGATGTTCGCGATTGACAATCCGACCTGTCCGGCAAATGTAGTTTTGAAGGAAAGCTCGGCGGGGTCCAGTTGCGGCACGGCATCGGTGGCCTGAAGATGCAGAATGCCTAGTGTTTCCCCTTGCGCCAGGATCGGGATGCACAAGTACGAGTTCTTCACGCCGGCTGCGTGGGTACACGGCGCAGTCGAATCGCCAGCCACGACCAGATGGGGATGGCCGGTTCGCAGCGCCCAACATTCCGTCGGTTCAAATTCCCTCATGGGAAGCTGGCATTCACTCCACGAGCCCAGCACCTCGGCGTGACTGCGCGAAGAATCGAGCAGCGCTACGGCACCGCGCGCGGTGGGAAATATTTTGGGGGCGTAACCCAGTGCGGCTGCGAATACTTCGTCGCGGCTGATGCAACTCTGCAGTAATTCGCCCATTTTCGCCAGCATGGTGGCTCGCTCTGAGCGTTTCTGCAGTTCGGTCATCATGGTTTCGTTCTGCTGATCAAGTTCGTTGCGGGCAAAATCTTTCTCCAGCATCTCTTCCTGCAAGCGGGTATTGGCGTCGGCCAGTTGGGCCGTGCGTTCGAGAATTTGCTCTTCCAGGATCTGCTGGTTCTGTTTTTGACTTTCAATGTCTGTGCAAGATCCGAACCACTTGAGAATCTGTCCCGCAGAGTTGCGGATGGGGTTGGCCCTCACCAGGAACCAGCGGAAGTGCCCGTTTCTGTCTCGCAGGCGATATTCCGCCTCGAAAGGATTTCCCACGAGCAAAGCGCCTTCCCATTTTGCTATACAAAGGGCCAAATCATCCGCATGAACCGCGCGAGCCCATCCCTCCCCCACACTTTGCTCAGCGGTCAGGCCACTGTAATCGAGCCACTTCCGGTTGGTAAAGTCGATCGCGCCATCGGGATCAGCGGTCCAGACGATCTCCGGGATTCCCTCCAGGGTTTGGAAATACAGCTCGCGCTGCAGCCGGGCATTTGTCTCCGCCAGTTGCAGAGTTTGCTCTTTGATCTGCCCTTCCAGATTCTGCTGGTTCTGCTTCTGATTCTCGATATCGGTACAGGTGCCAAACCATTTGATGATCTCTCCGGTCGCGTTTCGGATGGGATTGGCGCGGCCCAGGAACCAGCGAAAGCTTCCATCCTTCCGGCGCAAGCGATACTCGATCTCATAAGGCTCACCTACCCGCATCGCGTTCTGCCAACTGGAAACACAATTTTCGAGGTCGTCTGGGTGGACTACTTTTCCCCAGCCCATCCCCCGCATCTCCTCCAGGGTTGAGCCAGTAAAGTCGAAGCATCTTTGGTTGAAGTAGTCGTCCTGACCGTCAGGGGTCGCGGTCCATATAATTTCCGGCACGGCCTCCGCGATGGTGTGGAAGTACAATTCGCGTTCGCGCGAAGCATTGAGATCAAGTCTTTGTGAGTCGATGAAGCGGTCAAGAGAGGAGAAAGCAATCGCCCCGGCAAGCAGGAAAAGAGTGCTGGTGCTGATGGCAACCACGCCGATCATGGAGATGCCGACGGAGTGTGCGAGCGCGGGCGCAATATCGGAAGGAAAGAAACTCGCGGCCCACATTCCGCTGTAGTGCATTAATGGAATGGCGCTGCCCATGACCAGCGTGCTGATGATTTTTCGCCGGGTTACCTGTTTCTCATCGCGCACGCCAAAAGCTAAGCGCAAGGCTACAAACGAGACGATGATCGCTACAGCGATGGAGAGAGTAATAATTCGCGGATCATAGATAATGACCGCCGAACACCGCATCGCGGCCATCCCGATGTAATGCATCGCCGCAATGCCGCCGCCCATTACGACGCTGCCTCCAATCTCTTGCCATAGACTGACCTTGGCGCGGCTGACTACGAAGAGCGCGACTGCTGAGGCGGCGATTGCAGCTAGAAGCGACAGAATTACAGTGGGCAGGTGGTAAGAAACCGATACCGGCATGTTTAAAGCAAGCATGCCGACGTAGTGCGTAGCCCAAATTCCTGAACCCATAACCACCGCGCCGCCGACGAGCCAGAGCGCCCGAAGACGGCCGCGGGATGAAGCCACGCGTCCCGCTATCTCCAACGCCGCATAGGACGCAAACATTGCCAGCACCACGGAAAGCGCCACCAATCCGTAGTCGTAGCTGGTGTGCATCGCTATTGCCGTTGCCGAGTTCATCTTTCGCTCACCGATGATTGCGGGTGCAACTGCCGTAAAGACGGCGAATCTGGCAAATACGAAACGGGTATCTCCCAGAGTGATTCATCATCATGGTCCTATGCGATATATCGGCGAGATATGGAGATTTCGTGTTAGAGGAAGCTAAGCTTTGGATACCTGGGCGGGTGCCCATCGCGGCTCAAAAACGAAAGGCCTCTGCGGAGGCCCTGGCGACAATTGAGATAAGACAAGCGAAATTAGGAAGTGGCTATTCAGCGAGTGCTTGGCGCCCGGGTTAGCGCACGGAAGCGGTATCGGCCGGATGCGAGGCCGGTCCAGCCAGGAAAAAGTTGTGATCGTAGAGATTTCGATACATGTGTCCGGCAATTTCCGCAGCCTTCGGTCCAAAGGTTGGACGTCCGCCTTCGAGGAAAACTACTACTACGACGCGCCCACTGCTGGTGTTGGCGTAAGAGGCAAACCAGCCGAAGCGCGTGCCGGCGTGGGAGCAGGTTCCGGTTTTGCCGAGGATTTCTTCCTCGTTGAAGTTGAGACCCAAACGGCGAGCCGTACCGTATTGCACGGCGCCAGCCATGCCAACGGAGATTTCCGGAATCAGCGGAGCAATATCCAGTTGCCGCTTGATGCGGGGCTGGAAATTGGTGATCTCTTCCGGCGTGGTGGGATGCTGCAGGTAGTAAAGCGTGCCTCCGTTTGCGATCGCGGAAACCATGGCGCCCAATTGCAGCGGCGTCATGGAAACTCCTTCGCCGAAGGAACACATCTTGCCTACGCCGCCCAGTTTTTCGGGAATGACTTCTTCGGGATAAGTTCCCAGTTGTTCGCCGGGAATATCGTAGCCGGCTAACTCGCCCAAACCATATTGGTGGGCATAGTAGGCGACTTTTTCAAAGCCTAACTTGCGGCCCAAGGCTTCGAAATACGCATTATTGGAGTGCGCCAAAGCTTCGGTGAGGTTCATCCGGTAACGGCCGCCGAGGGAAACTTCGGTCTCTTTCGAGATCAGGCCTTCACTCAGCGCGGCGAGTGCGACGGAGAGTTTAATGGTGGAGCAAGGCTGGGCGCCGCTGGAGAGCGCCAACTTCTGGTTCACCATGGCGAGTACGCGTCCGCTGGTGGGCTCGATGGCGACCACCGTGCCGTTCATATTGCCCAGGGCATCGATTGCGGCCTGGCGTACGACCGGATCTTCACCATCAGTGATATCGCCGCCAGTAAGGCCTTCGGCGTAGGAACTCATGAAAAAGCGCTCGTGATAGCCGTGTCTGCGAAGGCTGGCGGAGGCTCGGGTCAGAGTTGCACTGTGATTGGCTGCACTATGATTGGCTGCGGCGTGATTCGCGGTGCGCCGGCTGGCTGCGTGTCCGGTGGTGCTTCTGCCGCTGGCCAAATGCCGCATGCGGCGCCTGGTACGCTGGCTTTCGCTGAGTTTTCGGGACGACTTTGGCTTGCTCCCGTTCAAGGTCCGCGGGTTCACGTGTGCGGCCCAAATTGCCGGAGCCAGAAAGAGTCCACCAAATACGACTACCAGACGAAGACAACGCGCTTTCGAGCTAAACATTTCTGGCCCTTCCCTCTGATCTCCGGCTTTCCTATTGATTACGGTGCACGAGGCTTGCCAGTCTGCCGGTCTTGACCAGTAAGTCCGTCGAACTCTCAGATAGTACGAGAGTTAGCGCGTGCCAGGCAATAACAAAGTTTTTCTCTCAGTAAAAGGTAATTTCGATATAACCCGTTTTGGAACAGGTACTTAAACGGGAAGTTACTTCGGTACCGCTGCCTCGGTAACAGTAACCTAGTTACTTCAAAGGTACTCCACTTATAGGCAAAGCTTTTCCCATTTTCCCCACTCGACTTCCTCCCGCTCTTCCCACTCAGAGGTCAGGTTGATTACATCACTTCGCCGCGCTTGCGGAGAAATGCGGGAACGTCCAAGTCAGCCTGCTCGAAGTTCGCCACCATCGCGCTGCGCATGGCGTCGAGTGAGATTACGTCGGGACCCACATTTGCCATTGCCACCGGCGATGATTCTTCCATTCTGGGCTCGTCGATCATGCGATCTGACGTTGACTCGGAAAATGTTGACGCAGCGGATTGCACTGGAGCTACGGACTCCGGGAAATCCATGGCATTGTCATGCGATGCGGCGAAGGAGTGAAACTCGGGCGCGCGCTGGGCGCGCGGAACCTCACGGAAGCCGGTGGCGATTACGGTGATCTTCACCGCATCCTTCATCTTTTCATCGAGCACCGCGCCAAAAATAATGTTCGCATCTTCGTGCGCCGCGCTCTGGATGATGGTGCAGGCCTGCTGAACTTCGGCAAGTTTCAGCGAAGCCGATCCGGTGATGTTGATCAGGATGCCGCGGGCCCCGTCGATCGCGCCCGCTTCCAGCAGCGGAGATGCAATCGCGCGCTGGGCCGCTTCGATCGTGCGCTTCGTCCCGCTCGCGGTGGCTGTTCCCATCACCGCATAACCCATGCGAGCCATAATCGTCTTCACGTCGGCGAAGTCGCGGTTGATGATGCCGGGAATCGTAATGATGTCGGAGATTCCCTGCACGCCCTGGCGCAGAATGTCATCGGCGACGCGGAAGGATTCGAAAAATCCCGCGTCCTCGGCCACGGCTAAAAGTTTTTCGTTGGGAATCACAATCGTGGTGTCTACCGATTCCATCAGTTCGGCGATGCCGCGATCCGCCTGCGTCATGCGGCGGCGGCCTTCAAAGGAAAATGGCTTGGTAACTACGGCAACCGTGAGTGCGCCCATTTCACAGGCCAGCGACGCGATGATCGGCGCCGCGCCCGTACCCGTGCCGCCGCCCAGGCCGGTGGTTACAAAGACCATATCGGCGCCTTCGAGCGCTTCGATAATTTTGTCGGAATCTTCGAGCGCGGCCTTGCGGCCCACTTCCGGATTGGCGCCCGCACCCAAGCCATTTGTGAGCTTCACGCCTAGTTGCAGCTTCACCGGCGCGCGCGACAGACGCAGCGCCTGCAAGTCGGTGTTGGCTACGATGAACTCGATGCCCTCCACTCCGGCATCGATCATGCGGTTCACCGCGTTTCCGCCGCCGCCGCCCACGCCAATCACCTTGATCTTGGCATCGTTAAGAGGTTCTTCGTTGAAGCTGATGCGAATGCTGGAATCGTTTGTCATGTGTTCACCTATGTTTTGAATTCTCGTACTTCGTCCATATGCAGTGGCCAGAAGCTAATGGTCAACAAGCCAATCTTTACTGTTACTTTTTGACCGCTAGCCACCGATCACTGTGCTCATCCCACCAACAATGACTTCAATCTTGACCCCCACCGGTCTCCCTGAAACCCGCGTGCCACGCGCGCCCGCTGCCCGTAATTCACCATTCCCAGTACAGTGGCATATTCGGGCTCGGCTAAAGTGGACGGCATCTTCGCCAAAGGGGTAGGCCACGAGAGCCTCACCGGACGCCGCAACACCGATTCTGCAACATCGAAAATTCCCGGAAGCCGCGAGCCGCCGCCGCTTAGCACGATGCCGGCGAGGCAGGCATCAAACATCCCACTCTGCCGCAGCGATTCGCGCATCATTTCAAAAAGCTCGCGCGCCCGCGGTTCGAGGATTTCCGCCACCAGCCGCTGCGGAAGCAAGCGCGAGGGCCGGTCTCCGACCGACGGTACTTCGACCTCATTGCCTTCTGGAATCAACGTGACGATGGCATTGCCGAAAATTTTCTTGATCTTTTCCGCATCCGCCAGCGGCGTGCACATGCCCATGGAGAGATCGCTGGTGAAGTGATCGCCACCCACCGGAATCACACCGGTGTAGGCGACTGCTCCCTGCAGAAAAACCACTAGCTCGGTCGAGCCAGCCCCGATATCCGCCAGGCACACTCCCAACTCGCGCTCGTCGGCGCGCAGCACGGAATCGGCCGCTGCCAGCGGCTCGAAAACGGTATCATCCACGTGGACACCGGCGCGGTTCACTGCGGTGATTACGTTCTGCGTTGCGCTTGCCGCCGCCGTAATCAGATGAACTCTCACTTCCAGCTTTGCAGCCATCATTCCCAGCGGATCGTGCACCCCGGCTTGATCGTCGAGAATGAATTCCTGGGGCAGAAGATGAAGCACTTCGCGACCCTCGGGTAGCGGAATTGCGCGCGCCCGCTCGACCGCCTGCTTGATCTCATCCCGGCCGATCTCCCGCGGACGCGATCCGAGACTGATGCCGCCATGGCTGTTCACACCACGCACATGGGCGCCGCCGATGCCGACGATGGCATGTTCCACGGCCGCACCCGCGACATCCTCCGCCGCTTCCACAGCCTTTTGAATCGCCGCAATGGCTTTTTCCAGGTCCACGATCACGCCCTTGCGTGAACCGCGCGATTCCGCGATGCCGTGTCCGCGATAACGTAGGCCGCAGTCGGTCACTTCTGCCATGAGCGCACACGTTTTGGCGCTGCCTACATCGATCGCCGTAAGAAAATTTCGCTGCTGATTCGCCATCTTTGATCAGTTCCCGTTATTCGTTTCCGGTGAAGATTCTTTTTGTATTCCTTGTGACCACGATCCTTTTGAAATTTTCAGTCGCTCGGTTCCGAAGTCGTCTGAGTCTTTGCAATCGCTGGGCTCGGCTTTCGTCCGCCGGTATGACCCGCAGGCTTGGCAGTCATAGAGGACCTCCTGCTCGAAGTTTTCTTATGCTCTGCCTTTCGCCGAGCTGCGACTGGCGTAGCTCGCTTTTTGGAGAGCTTGTCGGTCACCGGTTTTGCGGCAACGATCGACTTCCTTGTGACGGTTGGGTTCGGCAAGATCGTCGTTGCTTTGCTTGGGTTGGCCTTGGCTCCAACTTTCTTGCTTGAAGCAGTTGCGGCCTTGGGATCAAGTTTCTTCGCGGTCAGCTCGAAAGCTGGCTTCGGCACCGCCCGGTCATTCGGACCCATACGGGTCAGCAACGACACGGGCTTGACTCTGCCCGTCGCCTGCGCCTTCGCGGTACTCTGCTTCGAGGGTGCGGGCTTCTCCATATCCGGATTTACGATGATCTGGTTGTCGTAGCGCAGATCGACAGATTCGAGCTTCTGGAACTGCTGTCGCCAACCCTGCGCGTGACTGACAAAAACCTTATAGCGCCGCAGATAATCCGATGAGCCGAGATGCACCAGCACGTCGCCCGCGGGGTCATTTACCCGGACTTTTACGTCTTCGAGATCGGAGAGATCCACTTCACTCAGGTCCTGCGAATAGCGCGCGCCGCCGGAATCCAGTTCATGCACCATCTGGGTGTAGGCCTTCATACGCGGCGTGCGAGTGGAGAGCGGCTCGCCGGGATTCATTCCGATAATCACGGGAAAAGAATATTTATGCTTCGGCGACAACTCCATCAGCGTGCCGCCGGCGTCGATCAACAACATGCGCGGCCCGACTCGCGCGAATGCCACAGGAGTGCGCTCGTGAATTTCCACTTCCAGCCGGTTAGGAACGAACCGCATCACGCTGGCCGATTCCACCCAGGGAATCTGTTCCAACTGCGCCTTCTGCTGGGCCAGCGGAATAAAAAAAATGTTGCGCCCGATATCGGCGCCCATCACTTCCATAATTTGCGTCTTGGTTACGTTCTGCATTCCGGCAACTTGAATGTTGTCACTCGATTCCACGCGGAAGCGCCATGAATGCTCGCCGTAGTGATAGAGCGCCGCAGCGCACAGCGCAGCCGCACACACAACCGCAGCGGCAGCTATGCCCCATAGCAAACGGTTTGCGGTTTTCTTGGGAAGAGAACTTCGGCGGGCGGAGACTCGCTTTTGCCCGCGTAGAAACGGCGATTCCTCAGCCACGTCCAGATCAACGAGGCGTGCGTCATCCATCTCCAAGTCGGGTTCGTTCAGACCATGGAGACCCGGCCGCGCGCTGGCAGCGCTGGATGGGTACAACTCCTCCTGCAAGATGGTGGAACCCAACTTCCGTGCCATCAATTCAGATTAGTTGTCGCTGTGAAATCGCTGAGCACTCAAACTATAACTTCATTTCGCGAAGTGAGACAGAAAAATTATCGAATTTTTGCACAGGCAGGAACCGCATTGGCCATCAGGTGGGAAAATTTATGGGAGCGAGTGTTGGCGTTGAAGCAGCAGTCTCGGCTGGCTGGACGAAACCTGTCTGGAGAAAAGCAAAGGCGGACACGAACTGGCTGTGTCCGCCCCTACGGGAGGAAAATGTTATTCGTTCTCGAAGCTGACAGTCTCTGCATGCGCGCCGGGAACCGAAATTCGCATTCGCGGAATGCTCACCCTTACTCGCGGACAAACGACTCCATCAATCCTGGGCGTGGCCACACTTACGCGCGCAACCTGTGCCTCAATCTCTGCCTCAGCCTGCGCCCGGCTAGCTTCCAACCGCGCTAATTGGGCTTCCTCGCGAGCCGACATCGCTTCAAAGCGTGCCATTCCACCCTGGGCTCGCGCCATCTTGGTCTGCATTCGCGCCATCATCGTAGCCAAACGACACGAACTAGTCTCATTCTTCGCGGCTAAGGCCTCGCTTTTTGCCGCGAACCAGTCTGCGCGCCCCGCCGCCAGCGCCAGAACGCCTTCGGCCCGGCCGGTAACGCCGGACATGAGGTGCGTGACCGCGCGATGTGCCCATGCCGCGCCACCGTCCTGATAAATGCCATTCAACCCCAGCGCCAGAACGCCAGCCACGAGCCATCCCCATGCTTGTGTCGATTTCATTGGCTTGAACCCCTTATGGCAGATTGGACGAGTGGCGCGGGAATCCGTTAGCAGTAAAAGATACGGACAGTCCGACGGAAAAGTTCCCTTCCCCGAGGCTGGCCAAGCGCTTATCAAAATGATATCGGGCTATTCAGAGCTATTCCAACCGCTTGCGCGACAGCATGGTCGCGGTCTCCCACTGGGCCTCGAGGCGGGTAATGCGGTGCTCGTGGTCGCGAATCTCCTCGGCCAGGTCTTTGAGTGTTTCCCCGGCGCGGCGCACCTCGTCGGTAAGCTTCAACGCCTCTTTGATCGCGTCGATAGCCTGGCTTAAAACACTCATCGGTGCAAGGAGCGCCGCTTTTCGCGCTCGGTTCTCAGTTCTTCGAGGACGGCTGTGGCCTCGGCCAAGCCGCTTCGCAGGGACGCCTGTGCCTTGCGGACTTCCTTGTGAAGGTGTGAGGCGAGTTTGGCGACCGCCAATTCCTCTCCCGTAGGCTTGCGCTCACAACGCGTGCGAACCAATTCCGCTACGCTGACGCCAGCATTCCTGGCCTCCTTGCGGAGCCAGTCTCGAAACGCGGGAGTTGTTAATACTTGCAGACGCGCCGTTTTCATAGTTCTCCCACTCGCTCATGAGCATACACATGCTCATGTTGTCATTTTACACTCTTAAGGGAGGGTTTGCCCGAAGGGAATGAGTTCTATGGAGCCTGCGTTCTTTTCTTGCAGCTTCTGCAGAATCATTGGGCCCAATTGCGAGACGCTACCTGCCCCTAGGGTCAGGATCATGTCCCCTTTTTGTGCAACCTCGGCGGCTGAATGCACGGCTTCCGCGAACGAACTCACATAGCGAGCGTCCTTTCCACCTTTATCCCGAATCCTGCCCGCCAGGATTTCCCCGCTGATTCCTTCGATGGGCTTTTCGCTGGCGGCATAAATATCGAGCACGAATAACGAATCGGCGTCTGCAAATGCAGCGGTGAACTCATCCATCAGATCGCGGGTACGCGTATACCGGTGGGGCTGGAAGAGCACATGAACCTTGCGAAAGCCGCATTGCCGCGCGGCCGCCAGCGTCGCCTTAATTTCGGTGGGATGGTGGCCGTAATCGTCGATCACCCTCACTCCGGCGGCGCGACCACGCAATTGAAAACGCCGGTCAACGCCACGGAACTGATCAAGCCCGGAACGTATTGCTTCCACTTCAACATCGAGGCCGATGCCGACCGCAATCGCCGCAGTGGCATTCAGAATGTTGTGCACTCCCGGCACATGCAATGTGAACTCGCCCAAATCTTTTTTGAGGTAACTCACGCGAAAGCGGCTCAATGGCTGGCCTTCCTCTCTCAAACTCGAAGTAGAACCATTTTCCAGTTTGATCAAAAAATCCGAGCCACGCTTGGTCCCATAAGTCACTGTGCGGCGCTGCACTTCCGAGAGCAATCGTCGCAACAGCGGATCGTCGTTGCACGCCACCACCATGCCGTAAAAAGGCACGCGGTCCATGAACTCAAGAAAAGTTTTTTTTACATCCCGCATGTTGCGGTAGCAATCCATGTGCTCACGGTCAATGTTTGTTACAACGGAGAGAATTGGGGACAACTTTAAAAACGAGCGGTCGCTCTCATCCGCTTCGGCCACCAGGTAGCGCGATTTGCCTAGCCGGGCGTTCGAGCCCATGGCATCGACGCGTCCGCCTACCACTACCGTAGGGTCAAGGCCGCCGCCTGCCAGCACAGCGGCCACCATGGACGTTGTTGTGGTCTTGCCGTGCATGCCAGCGATGGCGATGCCGTACTTCAACCGCATCAACTCCGCCAGCATCTCGGCCCGCTGAATCACGGGAACGTGCAACTTATGCGCCTCGAGGACCTCAGGATTCTCCGTGGCGATCGCCGAACTCGTCACCACCACTTCGGCTCCAGAAATATTCTCGGCACGATGTCCCTCAAACACCGAGGCGCCCAACGCGGCGAGCCTCTCGGTGACAGAAGAGTGCTTGAGGTCCGATCCCGAGACCTTGTAGCCGAGATTCAGCAGCACCTCGGCAATGCCGCTCATGCCGATGCCACCGATGCCCACGAAATGAATCTGCTGAATCTTGGCAAACATAAGTCAGATTTTCCGGCCACGGATCTCCACGGATCTACACGGATCAACTCAGAGTTTAAGAAATATCCGTGAATATGCGTGCGAATCAGCAGCCAAGTTTGTTGCTCACTCCCACTGTGCCGCATGCCGCTTCAACCACCAGCAGGCAGAATACCCTTGCTGCGGAAAGATCGACCGGCTACAGGTCTGCTGCGTCGTTCCGGTCATATCATATTCGGTCTTGTTGCCCTTCAATGATGTAGCCAGAAACTGACGGACCTCAACCGTGCCGTAGCCCGCGCCTCGCGAGTCCCGCAATTTCCAAACCACCCAGTCGCCCGCATAAAGCATCCCGAAAAGAAGGAGCAGAATTACCACTCCTGCACCGGTTTGTTGTCCTGTAGGGCCTTTCATATGTCATCTGCAATCGGGACGGAGCTGCTTCCATGATCCGCTTCGTCAATTCCAGCCACCCGCGCCGCCAGCGCCGCGATGTCCCGGGCGGCGTTGGGATGCGACAACCCGCGCGCCGCTTCGCTCATGATATGCAATCGTCGCGCATCCCCAAGCAAAGCAGCAATCGTTTCCGCAAGCCAGACACCTTCGAGCCTCGACTCTTCTACCACCACCGCTGCGCCTTCGCGCGCCAGTGCCTCGGCATTCACTCGCTGATGGTCGTCCGCGGCCCGGGGAAACGGAACGAAGATCGCGGGCTTCCCCGCCGCTGTAATTTCCGCCACGGTGCTGGCGCCGGAGCGGCAGACCAACAGATCCGCACGCGCAAATGCTGCAGGCATATCCTCGATAAACTTAAAAACCTGCACCGACTCCCCCGATCCTGATTGATATTGATCGAATCGACGATACGCGGCAAGCGCGTCATTATAGTCACGCTCGCCTGTCTGATGAATAATGCAGATCCCGGGCGCCTGCCGATGCAGTTCCGGCAGGCAGCGAATCATCGCCTCGTTGATCGCGTGCGCTCCCTGGCTGCCACCAAACACAAGGAGAGTCGGCGTTCCACCCCGCTTGGGCGAAATTTCGAAGAACGCCTGCCGCACCGGAACGCCGGTTACTTCCGCATGACGAAAATATTTGGCTGTCTCTGCAAAATGAACTGCTGCCCCAGACACGAATCGAGCCACCACACGGTTGGCAAATCCGGGGACAACGTTCGGCTCAAAGGCGAGCGTCGGAATGTGCTTCATTACTGCCGCCAGCATCGCCGGACCGGAAGCGTATCCGCCCACGCCGATTACGACGTCGGGTCCAAATTCGTTCAGGATGCGGGCCGCGCTCCACACCGCCCGCGGCAAATCGAAGGCCGTCTTGGCGCGAGTCATCAGGCTGACGTTTTTCAGGGCGCCTACGCGCACCAGTTGCAGCGGATACCCTGCCGCGGGGACGAGGCGATTCTCAATGCCGCGCGCCGTCCCGATGAACAGCATCTCGGCTGCGTAATGTTTCTTAAGTTCGTTGGCGATAGCCAGCGCCGGGATGACATGTCCGCCCGTTCCGCCGCCCGCAAGAATGGCTCGCATGAGGTGACTATAAAGGAATTGCTGATTGTTGATTGTTGATTGTTGATTGAAGAGCGCGGGGTTTCCAATCAGCAATCAGAAATCAACAATCAGCAATTTCACTCCCCGATCTAATTCTTAGCAAACTTCGCTGGCAGCGGATTACCCAGCCGCTCCGTGTCCCAGAGAATCGAAACCACCCACCAGCGTTTACCGTCATTCAGCAACTGGATGCTGTTGATGCCTCGCTCGAAAGGCTTGCCGGTTGGATTGCGCCGGGATTCGTAGCTGCTGAACACTTGTGTGATATTGCCGAAACTTTCCGGCCGATTGACAATCGCCTTTTCGTAAAACGCGTCTTTGGAAAAGACTTCACCAGCATCGCGAATAAACTCATCTACATTCCAGGTGAGGACCATTTTCGAGCCATCGGGCCCGGTGCTCACTTCGGTGAAGCGCGCCTGCGGAAGAAACAAGGAACGGAAGCGGCTCCAGTCGCGTCCACCCGCCGGTCCGGAAATCACATCATAGATGGCATGCAGTATCGCGGCCATGGAGTTGACGTCTTCCGTCTTTGCGGGGGGAACTTTCGCAGCAAGCTCGGTCGCCGAGAACATGGGGACTTGGGGCGGTAGTTGGATGGGCTGAGGCGATTCGGTCTTTTGAGCTATAGCCAATTCGCCAAAAACACAGCAGAGCGCCAGCAAAAATGTTAGGCGTATCAAAAGTCCTCCGTATTTCCCGATGCGTGCAGATTGGTGAAAATCCGCGTCACTTTCTCACTCTGCCTGCTTGGTAATATTCAACAGCACTCCCACACACGCCAGGGTCACAAATAATGACGACCCTCCGTACGACACCAGCGGCAGCGGAATGCCCTTCGTCGGCATCATCCCGAGCACCACGCTGATGTTGATGAAAGCCTGCAGCACCACCATGCTGGTGATTCCCACCGCCAGGTATCGGCCGAATACGTCTTCGGTTCGCCAGGAAGCCCGCATTCCACGCCACAAAAATACGGCGAAGAGCGCCACTATAAACATGGCGCCCACCAGACCCAATTCTTCCGCGGTTACAGCGAAAATAAAATCAGTGTGCGGCTCCGGTAGATAAAACAATTTCTGTTTGCCTTCCATCAAGCCCGTGCCGGTGACGCCGCCGATGCCCACGGCAATAAGTGACTGGATGATGTGGAATCCGGTCTTCTGCCGGTCGGCGTAGGGATTAAGAAATGCGAGAATCCGGTCGCGCCGCCAACTCACATGAAAGATCAAGAAATAAAGCGGCAGCAGCGATGCGCCGAACGCATAACCGAAATAGCGCATTCGCATCCCGGCAACATAGAAGATGCAAGCCGCGATTCCGGCGCAAGCGATGGCCGTGCCTAGATCGGGCTGCAGCACGATCAGACCGAGCAGCACCAGCACCGGCGCCGCTGCAGGCATCAGCGTGTTGCGCCAGTCATCGATGGAATTCGGCATCGTTCTGATACGGCTCTCGAGAAAATAGGCGAGAAACAAAATCAGGACCGGCTTTGCCAATTCCGAAGGTTGAAAGGAAAAACCACCAGCGTGAATCCAGCGATGGGTATTATGCGAGCGGTCGAGAAAAAAAACGGAGATTAACAACAGTGTAGTGACGCCGAGAAACGAAAACACTACTGCGGGATGCTTGTAGCGCCGGTAATCGACGCGCATCGCGACCACCATCGCCACAATACCCGCCGCCGCCCAGATCAACTGCTTCGACAAAAAAGCATATGGCGAGCCGAAGCGCTCCCGCGCCATCACGGCTGATGCCGAAAACACCATCACCAGTCCCACAAAGACCAGTAGCATGGTCACGGTAAACAGCCAGCGATCGACGCTCACCCGCTTTGCCATGGGAATTCATTTCACCACGGAGAACCGAGGACATGCTGAATGAATTGCTGATTGTTGATTTTTGATTGTTGATTGTTTTGGTTCAGGTAGCCGGATAGCCGGCTCAATCAAGATCGCCGATGCCTTAGTTCAGCCCCCGCACAATTTCCTTGAAAACTTGCCCGCGCTGTTCGTAATTCTTGAACTGGTCAAAACTGGCGCACGCCGGTGCCAGCAACACTACATCTCCCAGCACGGCCGAGGCATTCGCCTTGCGAAGCGCATTCTCCAAAGTTTCCGCGTGGACCACTTCAACATTCTTAACCTGCGACTCGATCTTTTCCGCCGCTGCGCCGATGGTGTATACACGCTTCACACGATGGCGCAGCAGATCGTTCAGAACGCTGTAGTCGCTGCCTTTGTCTTTGCCGCCAAGAATGAGATGGATATTCGCGGGAAACGATTCCAGCGCCTTGATGGTCGCATCCACATTCGTGGCCTTCGAATCGTTGTAATAATCCACGCCGCGAATCGTGGCCACATATTCCAATCGGTGCTCCACCGCCTTGAAGTCGCGCACCGCCTGGCGGATTTTATCGGGAGCACATCCCATCAACATGCCGGCGCTCACGGCAGCGAGCACATTCTCCAGATTGTGCGCGCCCTTCAGGGGAATTTCGGAAGTCAGCATGATCTCGCGCTGCGCTGTTTCCTCGCTCTCGGGCCCAGATCCATCCCGAAACACAATGGCTCCGTCGCGCACCCACGCGCCTTGTTTCACTTCCCTCTGTCGGCTGAACCAGAAGACCTGCGCCCGGGTACGCCCCGCCATGGCCACGCAAGTTGGAGCATCGGCGTTTAGCACGGCGAAATCTTCACTTGTCTGATTTTCGAAGATGCGTGCTTTTGCATTTACGTACGCTTCCAAGGTCCCGTGGCGATCCAAATGATCGGGGGTAACGTTCAACACTACGGCAACCTTCGGATGGAAGCTTTGAATTGTCTCCAGTTGAAAGCTGGAAACTTCCAGGACGATTACGGACTCGGGCTTGGCTCGCTCCGCCAGGGAGATTGCTGGGGTGCCGATGTTACCGCCCACCAGAGTTGGCACTCCGGCGGCCGCGAGAATCTCTCCCGTCAGCGTTGTGGTTGTGGTTTTGCCGTTCGATCCCGTGATGGCCACGATCGGTCCGGGCAGAAACTGCGCCGCAAGTTCGATTTCGCCAATCACCCGTTCGCCCAGCGACCGCGCCTGCGCCAGCGGCGGAGCATCGACCGGAACTCCCGGGCTTACCACGATTAAATCCTGGCCGCGAAAAGTGCGTTCGCCATGTCCACCGGTCTCTACCGTAATTCCGTGATCGAGCAACGTGGGAATCTCGTTCCGCAAATCGTCTCCGCTTTTCGTATCGGAGACAGTCACCCGCGCTCCGTGCGCTTTTAGAAAAAGCGCCGAGGCGACTCCGGACTTGCCGAGGCCGACGACCAGGACGCGTTTGTCTTTGAGGTCCATTAATGGATTGCCAATTTTCGACTTCCAATTGTCAATTCATAAATCTTCATCACTCCACGCACAATTGGCAATTGAAAATCGGAAATTGAAAATTTATCTCAGTTTCAAAGTCGTCAGTGCGAACAGCGCGAATACCAGCGATGCGATCCAGAAACGAACAATAATCTTCGACTCTGACCACCCCATCAATTCAAAATGATGATGGAGCGGCGCCATCTTGAATATGCGCTTTTTGCGTAGCTTATAGGAACCCACCTGCAGGATTACCGAAACTGCTTCGATCACGAAGACCCCGCCGATGAACGGCAGCAGAAGCTCCTGCTTGATGATGACCGCAACGGTTCCGATCGCCCCGCCCAGGGCCAGCGACCCAACATCACCCATGAAGACTTCCGCGGGATGCGCGTTATACCACAAGAATCCAATTGACGATCCCACCATCGCGCCGCAGAAAATCGTTAATTCGCCGACTTGCGGCATTTTTGGAATCTCCAGGTAAGTCGCGAAAGTGGCGTGGCCACTCACGTAGGTGAGCACGGTGAGCGCACCTGCGGCAATTACCGTGCAGCCGATCGCCAGGCCGTCCAAGCCATCGGTGAGATTCACAGCGTTGCTCGAACCTACAATGACGAGTGCCACGAACCCGATGAAGGGTAAAAACGCCAAGGGCCAGAGGTGCGGAAACCGTTCCAGATTTTGAACGACGAGATCAGGGTGGAATTGTTTGAGGAAGGGCACAATCAGCTTGGTCGAATACATTCCGTAGGTCTGCATCGCGATCAGCATCACTGCGATTACGATGCTGGTGGCAATCTGCAGTCCCAGCTTCGCGCGCCCAGTAAGCCCAAGATTGCGCCGGTGCACCGTTTTTGTGTAGTCGTCGGTAAATCCGATGGCCGCAAAGGCGCAGGTGGCGAACACCGCGATCCACACGAAACGGTTGCTCAGGTCAGCCCAAAGCAGAGTGGGCACGACGATTGCGATCGCAATCAGCAGGCCGCCCATGGTGGGCGTGCCCGCTTTTTTCTGGTGCGCTTTCGGCCCTTCTTCGCGGATGTATTGTCCGATCTGGAATTCGCGCAACCGGTTAATGACCAGCGGGCCCACAATCAGCGCGGTAAACAGTGCGGTAAGACTGGCAAAAGCTGTGCGAAATGTCAGGTAGCGGAAAATTCGGAAGGGCGGAAAATAATGCTGCAGCTTCACAAACAAGAGCCAGTAGAGCAATCAGCCTCCATCCCGCAATAATCTCAATTCTTTCCGTCGCGCCGTGCCTGCCAGGTGTCGAGCGCATTTTCCAGTTTCACGCCCCGCGAAGCCTTTAAGAGGACGACATCACCATCCCGCGTCTCGCGCGCCAGCCACTCGCCCGCCTGTTCCGGCGAGCTCAGGAATTCTGACTGGACTCCAGCCTTTCTGGCCGCGTCAACCATGGATTCCGCCAGGCCGCGCACTCCAACCAATAGATCGATTTTCTTTTCCGCAATATGCTGACCCGCGGAGCGATGCATCTGTTCCCCCGCAGGGCCCAATTCGAGCATCTCGCCGGCGACCACGATCCGTCGCCGGGCGGGCATGGCAGTCAGCGCATCTACCATTGCTTCCAGTGCCTTCGGATTCGAATTGTAACAATCGTTGATCACCGTGATGTTATCCATGTGGAGAACCTGGCCACGTTTTTCCGCTGGGGCCAGGGTCGCGAGCGCCGCAACAGCCTGCGACAGTTTGAGTCCGCTTTCGAGCGCCACTGATACCGCTGCCAGCGCGTTCAAAACATTGTGTTCTCCAACCAGCGGCAGGACTGCGTGTTCGCGCGCTTTTCCTACCACAACCTCGAACTCGGTGCCCTCCGCTCCTTTCGAGTGGATTTTCTCTGCGCGCACGTGCGAGTTCTCATGGGTGCCGTAGAGTAAAACTTTTCCCTTGAAGTCTCGTCCAAACTGCGAGACATATTCGTCGTCGGCATTCAACACTGCTGTGCCGCTCGCCGGCAGGGATTCAACCAACTCATATTTGGCTCGCGCAATCCCCGCCAGGGAATCGAAAAACTCCAGATGCACTGCGGCGACATTTGTAACCACACCAATTTCCGGCTGCGCAATCTTCGCTAGGGCACGAATTTCCCCGGCATGCGACATCCCCATCTCGATCACGGCCAAGTCATACTCAGGGTCTAACTTCAGCAACATCAAGGGCAATCCGAAATGGTTGTTGAAGTTCCCCTCCGACTTCATCACTTGAAACTGTGAGCTCAACACGTGGGCGATGGCTTCTTTGGTGGTGGTCTTTCCGGCCGATCCCGTTACCGCAATCAGCGGTTTGCCCCACACCTTCCGCACGGCGGTGGCCAGTGTCTGTAGCGCAACCAGAGTGTCTTCCACCGCGAGTAACTTTGTCTTTGTCTTTGTTTTCCCGGAATAACGCCCCAGTTGATCCCTTCTCACAACCGCCGAAGCGGCTTCCCTTTCCAGCGCCTGCTCAACGAAATCGTGCCCATCCAGGCGCTCGCCCTTCACGGCAAAGAAAAGTTGCCCCGGACCCACGGTCCGCGAATCAATGGAATATCCGTTTACTTCTTGTCCCGACACGAACTCCCCGGTCGCTGACATGAACGCGGCAATCTTGGCGAGCGTCAGCTTCATTCCTTGGCTCCAGCCTGACCAGCCCCGCACTCATATCCCACCGCTCGCAAAGCTTCGCGACCGACTTCCAAATCGTCAAATGGGATTGCACCTTCACGCGCGACCTGCACTTTTTCGTGCCCCTTCCCGGCTAGCAGCACAATATCTCCCGGCCGCGCCTCGCCGATCGCCAAGGCAATTGCTTTGCGCCGGTCGGGTTCGACGCTGTATTTCACCCCAGTCTTCTGCAACCCGACCACTGCATCATTAATAATCGCGCGCGGATCCTCGCTGCGCGGATTATCCGAAGTCAAAACTACGAAATCACTTCCTCGACCCCCCGCCTCGCCCATGAGTGGGCGCTTCTTCCGGTCTCGATCACCGCCGCATCCAAACACCGTCAACACTCTTCCTTTTGCCGGGGACACCAACTCTCGCGCCAGCGCTGTCAAATTTCGTAGCGCATCGTCGGTGTGCGCATAGTCGACGACAACCGTAAACGGCTGACCGCAATCCACCCGCTCAAACCTTCCCGGAACGCACGCCAGGTTATCGATACCCGCCGCAATCGCATCGGCCTTACATCCTCGTGCATAGCAGGCTCCTGCCGCCGCCAGAATGTTATAGACATTCACACGTCCAATCAGGGCGGAGAACACTGCGATTTTCCCTTCCGGCGTCATCAGATCCAATCTGGTTCCGCGGGTGGTGATGTCCACTTTCTCCGCGTGCAAGTCGCCGCGTTCCCAACCATATTTCAGCACCAGCGAACTGCGTCTCCGGCTGAACTCTGCCAGCTTCGCGCCATACGAATCGTCCACATTGGTCACCACTGCTCGCGGCGCGTCCGTGCCGCAGCCTTCAAACAACATCCGCTTGGCGGCGAAATATTCTTCCATCGTATTGTGATAGTCCAGATGATCGCGCGTCAGATTGGTGAAGACTGCGACATCAAACGGGATGCCGTATACCCGCTCCTGTGCCAGCGCGTGCGAAGAAACTTCCATTACTGCATCCGTCGCACCGTGACCCAGGGCCTCACTAAAGATGCGATTCAGTTCGAGCGCCTCTGGAGTGGTGTGCGGCGCCGGCAAAACCTTTCCGGCCACATGATATTCAATCGTTCCGATTAACGCGCTCTTCCGTCCCGCCGCGGTCAGAATCGACTCGACCAGAAAAGCCGTGGTGCTTTTTCCATTCGTACCGGTGATTCCGGTGACCGCAATCCGCTCCGCTGGTCTCTTGTAGAAATTCGCACTTATTCGTGCCAACGCTCGCCGGCCGTTTGCAACCACCGCCCAACCCACACTCGGACGTTGTTTCTCGGCAGCGGAATCGGTGACCACGGCCACTGCTCCCGCCTGGATCGCCTGATCGATAAACCGGTTTCCGTCGCTGGACTCGCCGCGCACGGCCACGAACGCGCACCCCGGCTGCACCCGCCGCGAGTCGTATTCCACACTGCTCACGCCCGGATCCCCGCTTTGCGCGAGAACCTCCGCACCATCCAGCAACTGTTGGAAGGTCATTGCTCAGAATTATATGGTACAGAACGTGGCACAGGGTCGAAGCGGCCGGGAAGAGTTCCGAGCTTAGGAAGTTGGAGTGCGGTGCTTCGTGGCGAGTGCCGCGGCTGCAGGGTTTGAACGCAGAATTACTTCTTGCTCGCCTTACCTTCCATTACGGTGGACCATTTCGTTCCATCTTGTGACATATCGAAGGTGAAGCTGTAGGACGTTGTCGAAGTCATTTTCATACTAAAGCGGCCCTTCATCGTCGTGCCGCCCATTTTCTCATCGCTGGTCCAGGTCCATGTATCGCCGTCGAGCCAGCCGCGGGAATCGTCGAATTCACCGAAGCTGTTGAACTCGCGATAGGTGTAGGCCTTCTCATCGGCGGAGTATCCCATAACCGATAAGCCCACGCCATTGCCCATCGAACTTTTATAGTCCGAATGACACACGAGATAGAAGCCGCCCTCCATCCACTCGCACTTTTCGTTTTCCGTCATTGTCCCGCCGGGGCCCATCGTTCCCGGCTTCATAGTGCCGTCGAGAGTCCAGGATCCGACAAATACATCCAGCTTCTTCAGTTCCGGTGCGGGCTTCGGAGGCTGCATCTGTGCCCAGGCAGCTGCGCCTGCCAGGACCCAAGCCATCAAAACTGCTGCGCGTAATTTCATGTGCGTCTCCTTGAACAGGCTTGCGTCCGTAAATTCCCGAGGAAGAATTTTACGATACCATTTTCTATGTGCAGTGCAATTCCACGGCGAACCTACCAGTCTCCCCAGTGCGCGGCCGTTGCCTGATGGAACTTGAGCTTCCACACGTCGCCCTGCTTCACCCATACCGAACTGAAATGCTGATACCGTGGCGGCGGCCCCTGATCCTCTTCGGGCTTTTCACGCACGATCGCGTCGTAGGTAACGACGACGGCATCGTCCGCCAGCGTGACGACTTTCACGTCATACGGCGTGAGCTCGACCAGGTCCGAGTCGCCTAGATTCTGAGCGGCCTCTTCTCCTTCGAGCAGACTTCCGTCGACTCCGACCAGGGAGAAATTCTGGCTGAGCGTTCGCTTGAAAAATGCGGCGTCGTCTTTCTTCTTGGCTTCGATCAAATTTTTCTCATTGGCGATTGCGCTTTGATCAAGCGGGCTCGGAACTTTGACAGCGGCTGGAGTCTGCGCCGCTACCTGGATTGAGGCAAACTGGATTGCGATTGCACAAAAGAGAAAACAGGAAAGCCGAGAAATTTTCACACGACCTCTTTCCGATCATCTTTCTGCTGATCTTGCTTCTGAATTGGCTGTTTAGGAACCGCTTGTGTATGGAGCGATAAACCCGGAAGTCCGTCAATACTGACTTGATTCTTACGCTCGCGGTAAGCTTGCAAGCCCTCCGGACCCTGCTTGCGGGCCCAGGCCGCGAGCTGTTCGCGCTCGCCTTCATATTTGAAACGGGGAACGCCGTACCCGCAAGAATCAGTGACCCGAGTGATTTCGATTACGATAATCGAACGCATAGTCTCGTAGGTCGGAAAGTTTTCTGCAAGAGCCGCGAACTCAGATTGGTGAGGCTCAACCGCGCGACCGAGACCATACAAACGAAAAATATTCGGCGGACCTTGAAACGCGCAGAACATCAGGACGATCCGGCCATTCTCTTTGAGGTGTGCGATGGTCTCGACTCCGCTCCCGTTGAAATCAAGATAGGCAACTGTGGCCGGCCCGAGAATGCGAAATGTGTCGAGGCCCTTGGGGGAAAGGTTCACGTGGCCACCCCAGTCGAGCGGAGACGAAGCGACGAAGAATATATGCTGCGCCTCGATGAAACGGCGAGCTTCATCGTCGATCATGGAACGAGTCTTCCCCATCGCTACTCCTGAATCTTCTGCACCAGATCTCCACGCGGGACTGAAACCTGCTCGCCGGTGGCGAGATTTTTCAGCGCGAACGCGCCGGCTTTTACTTCATTTTCACCAGCGATCAGAATATATTTTGCCCCGGCTTTGGTTGCGGTTTCGAAAGATTTCTTCAGGCGGAAAGTTTCATCGCCCAAATCCGCCACGACATTCTGTCTGCGTAAATCGCGGGCCAGTCAGGGCGGCTTCTGCATTCATTCCCGCTCCCAGCGGAGCGATATACACATCCGGCTTCTTCATCAGGCTTTCAGCCGGTGTCGATTCCTGCAGTGACATTACCAGCCGGTCTTCGCCGATGGCAAAGCCGATTCCCGGAGCTGCTGGGCCGCCGAGCGCCTCAGACAGCCCGTCGTAGCGGCCGCCGCCGAGAATCGCGTTCTGCGCGCCCAGCGCTCCGTGAGTGAATTCGAAGGCGGTGCGCGTGTAGTAGTCGAGGCCACGCACGAGGCGATCATTCAGCGTGAACGGAACCCCTACTTTGGTCAGAATTTCTTTCACGGCTGCAAAATGTGCCCGGCAAGGCTCATCCAGAAATTGGCTGATGCGCGGCAGCGTATCGATGATCGGCTGATCCGCCGGAACTTTGCAATCAAACACGCGCAATGGATTGGTCACGGCGCGGCGCTGGCAATCCGCGCACATGTTTCCCACCACCGGCTTCAATGCCTTGCGCAGCGCTTCGTTGAAAGCGGCACGATCATTCGGACAACCGACGGAATTCAGTTCGAGAGTCCAGCCCTTGATCCCGAGACGATCGAGCAATGTGGCCAGCATCTCCAGCACTTCCGCATCGCGCGCGGGAGACTCACTGCCCGCCGAGGCCGGACCGATAATTTCCGCATCGATCTGGTAGAACTGCCGGTAGCGGCCCTTCTGCGGCCGCTCACGGCGGAACATCGGGCCCATGCAATAAAGCTTGTTGAGTCCGCGGTCACCGAGTTTGTGTTCGATGTAGGCCCGGACAATACCAGCCGTAGCCTCGGGCCGGAGGGTAAGCGACTGCCCCCGGTCACTTTCCGCGCGGCCACGATCTTCCCAGGTGAACATTTCTTTCGAGACGATGTCAGTCTCTTCGCCCACACCGCGTGCAAACAGTTCAGTCGATTCGAAAATCGGCGTACGAATTTCCTGGAAGTTGTAGGCGCGAAAGACATCGCGCGCAGTCGACTCCACAAAATTCCAGAGCGCCGTTTCCGGCGGCAGAAGGTCACGCGTTCCTCGGACAGCTTTAATCATTCAGTTCTCAATTCCTACAATTCTCATCTACTCAATTGTCATCCTGAGCGGAGAATTGCCTTTCGCTTTGCGAAAGACAAGTGGCAGTCGAAGGATCCCTTGCGACTCAAACCGCCCCAGCAACCTCTCGAGGAATTCTCTCCACGCTCGGCATCATGCGAACACGGGGAGAACGCCTTAATGCGTCCTGGCGGCGTACGAGCGATGGGGATCCTTCGACTCCGCAAACCGATTCGCGAAGCGAATCGGTTTTCTCCGCTCAGGATGACAAATCGCTCTTACCGTTCCCGCAAATACTCTTCTGTATACCCCAAATAATTCCTCGCATACTTCATGATCGTCTCCGCATCGTCCGCGTCTAGCTTCCTGCGGAATTTTCCTGGAGACCCCATCCACAACGATCCCGGCTCGACCACCGTCCGCTCGGGAATGAGAGTGCCCGCCGCGATAATCGATCCGGCGCCGATCTTCGCGCCATTCAGAATGATCGAGCCCATGCCGATCAGGCAGCGATCTTCGATCGCACAGCCATGCAGCGTTACCGAATGCCCCACGGTCACATATTCGCCGAGCGTAACCCCGTAAGTATTTTTCATGCCGTGCAATACGCTGCAGTCCTGAATGTTCGAGTGCGCCCCGATGCGGATGGCATAGACATCGCCGCGCACCACCGCATTCATCCAGACCGACGCATGCTCGCCAAGCACCACGTCGCCGATAATCTGCGCCGACTCATCCACGTAACAGGTCGCCGGAATCGTCGGCTTCATCCCTTTAAAGGACCGGATCATTCGTTCACTCCGTTGCATCAGGAGACAAAGAGATAACAATAAATAGTACCAGTAGTCTTCGTTGACAAGCCTTCCGTGCGGTCCCATCTTTGCCTTCCGCCCTGCCTTCTGCGAAACTGACCTATCCTCCACATCAGCTGAAAACTCGATAACCGGGAACTGTTTCATGGGCCGCATTCACGTACTTTCCGAGCAAGTCGCCAACAAGATCGCCGCTGGCGAGGTGGTGGAGCGGCCTGCGTCGGTAGTGAAAGAGTTGCTGGAAAATGCCCTGGATGCGGGTGCAACGCGAATCAAAATCAGCGTCGAGGCGGGCGGCAAGAAATTAATTCAGATCACAGACAACGGATGTGGCATGGTGCGCGACGATGCCATGCTGGCGTTCGAGCGCCACGCTACGTCGAAAATCAAGGATGCGGAAGATTTGTTGAGTGTGGCGACGCTGGGATTTCGCGGCGAAGCGCTGCCCTCCATCGCCTCGGTGTCGCGCTTGCGGCTGGAGACTTGCGCGGTCGAATCTGGCGCTGCGCCCTCGGGCACAATTATTGAAATCAACGGCGGCAAGATGGCGCGCGTCGAAGAGGCAGGACTGCCCGAGGGCACATCGATTACGGTTCGAGATCTTTTCTTCAATACTCCAGCGCGCAAAAAGTTTTTGAAGGCGGAGTCGACTGAACTATCACACATCGCTTCGCTGGTAACGCACTACGCACTGGCCCATCCGGAAAAGCATTTTGAATTGCATTCGGCTACGAATGCCATGCTGGTAGCGCCTCCCGTCGCAGGATACAGCGAGCGAGTTTATCAGGTGTTCGGGAAAGAGACGCTGGACCAGTTGTTAGCAGTGGCGGCGGTGCAGGCGCTCGAACACGTTGGCCTGCCGCAACCTCCGCCATGGCGGCGGAAGGAGGAAGGCAACGAGGATGCGCGGGAAAATGTCGAACCCGGCCAGATGCGGCTGCACGGCTTCGTTTCGAAGCCGGAGATTCAGAAGCTGAATCGCAATTCAATTTACGTTTTCGTGAATGGCCGGCTGATTCGTGATCGCCTGGTGCAGCATGGATTGACCGAGGCTTATCGCAACATTATTCCGCCAAGCGTGTATCCCGTGGTGCTGCTGTTTCTGGAATTGCCTGCGGGTGAAGTGGATGTAAATGTGCATCCTTCAAAGACTGAAGTGCGGTTTCGACAGTCGACTGTACTGCATGATTTTGTGCGGGACACGGTGCGGGCCGCGCTGATGAAGGCGCGTCCGGCGCCGCAGTTCACCACGGAGATTCATTCTCACGCGACCGCCAGTTCCGGGCTGACGCCGGGGGCGCGCGAGTGGGAACCGCCTTCTGACATACTGGCGGAGTCCGGTACGCGAACTTTCTATGAACCGGCAGGAGGCGCTGGGTTTGCGCTGCAGGCGCCGGTTGCCCCGCAGGGTTCGGCGCGGTTTCAGTTCGAGGGCGGAATTGCGGTGGAGGCGAACGCCGCCATTCCCGTCGCTCGCGGACTTGAAGGCCGCTTCGTCGAAGCGATTCCGGATAACGGCTGCGCTCCGGAGCTTGACGTGCGAGAAGAAGAGCCAACACTGGCAGCGCTTTCAACGCTGCGTCCGCTGGGACAGATTCGTAATTCGTTCATTCTCGCGGTGAATGAAGATGGATTATGGATTGTCGATCAGCACGTGGCTCATGAGCGTGTGCTCTTTGAACGCGTGCTGAAGCAGCGGGCGGTGCAGAAAGTTGAGAGCCAGCGGCTGTTGATGCCGATCGTGCTCGAGCTTTCTCCCGCGCAACAGGCGGTATTCGCGGAAATTGCCGACGAACTGCAACACAACGGCTTCGAGGCTGAGCCGTTTGGGGCGCGGAGCGTGGCTGTGAAAGTTGCGCCGGCGGGAGTGGACGCGGCCGCAGTCGAAAACATGTTGCACGAACTGCTCGATCAGATTTCTCGCGAAGAGCAGTCGCTCAACCTGGAGAAGATTCGCGGCCGCATTGCCGCGTCCATCGCCTGCCACGCCGCCATCAAAGTTAACATGCCGTTGGATCAAAACAAAATGGAGTGGCTGCTCTCCGAACTCGCGAAAACCGATCATCCCATGTCTTGCCCGCATGGCAGACCGGTGGTGCTGCGGTATTCTGTTAAAGACATACAGAAGGCGTTCAAGAGGATCTAGGACTGAAGACAATTTCTGATTGATGATTTTTGATTGTTGATTGAAAAGCGAAGGCTCAGGGGTCCTAATCAACAATCAGAAATCATCAATCAGCAATCGTCTTTAGCTGTTCTTATGACCGAGCAGGAGTTACAGCAACTGCGGCGCGAGAAGTGGCGACTGGATGGCAAAGCTGTCCGGACCATTGAGCAGGCGCGCGCCTTCGTCGAGCAAGTCGGATTTTGCCTGATGTATCCGGTGCGGCCGGCGATGCCGGTGCCGACATTTATTGGCGCGTTCGTAGGCTCGGACAATCGTCTTCCGACATGGCAGCATGCTTATTCCGATCCGCGCGCGGCGGAAGCGACCGAACTCATGGTCCGGCTGTTGCGCGAACGGTCCGCGTACGAGGCGAATTTGTTCGAGGAGAACAATGCATTTCTGGTAGCGGCTTCGGCATTTCCTTATTTTTATGCGTTAGTGGGGGAGCGCAACCCCAAGCTGGCGCCGAAGCAGGGGCCGCGCTCTCCGTACTCGCCACTGGCGTGCGATGCCTTTGAATTGATCCGGCGCGATGGGCCCATCTCAAAGCAGAAGCTGCAGGAAGCCTTGGGTGGCGCGGTTTCTCTGGCTGCGCTCGACAAGGCTCTGAGCGAGTTGCTCGCCAAGTTGCGCATCACGCGCGTGGATTACAAACTGCCTGAAGGTTCTTACTGGGATGTTTTATATCGTTGGTCGCCGGATGCGGTGCGCGAAGGCGTGGGACTTTCGGTGCAGCAAGCGCTCTCGGCGCTGCTCTCGAAGTATCTGGATTGCGTGGTGGCTGCCGACCTGGCGGAATTGGAATCCTTCTTCGGAAAATTTGTGGCGCGGTCGCGGGTGAAGGAAGCCGTCAATGCGTTGCTCGCTGCGCGGGAATTGAGCTTCGTGCATGTGAGTGGAAGATCGATGCTGCAGATCACGCCGGAGAAGGAAGTGGCGGTTCCTATTGTCAAGCCTCGCCATGCTGCGAAGTAGATTGCTCGCTCGTCATGTGATCGCGTGTACAATCTACTCGCGAAATGACCGACAACCAGACCCCAGACCCTTCTCCACGCAAACTGATCATTGCCATTGACGGCCCGGCGGGCGCGGGCAAGAGCACCATTGCTTCCCGGCTGGCGCGCAAACTCGGCTACGTGAATCTTGAGAGCGGCGCAATGTACCGGGCGTTGGCGCTCAAGGCCATAGAAAAGGACGCATCTTTCGATGATGAAGACGCGCTGGTAAATCTTGCGGAGGAGTCGCGCATTCAGCTGGAGCCGACCCGGGATGGAAATCGAACGCTCCTGAACGGGCACGATGTTTCGGCGCGGATTCGCGAGCGCGATGTGACCGAGGCGGCGTCGCGCGTGTCTGTGCATCCGAAAGTGCGGGCGTGGATGGTGGCGCATCAGCGGGCAATGGGCGCGGGCGGCGGCGTGGTGATGGAAGGCCGCGATATCGGAACGAAAGTTTTTCCCGACGCTGACTTGAAGATTTTCCTCGATGCTGATCCAGTCGTCCGCGAGCAGCGCCGCATGGAGCAGCAGAAGATCAAAGGCGAAGTCGCCGCGAATGTGGCTGCGGACTTGCGCGAGCGCGATCGCCGTGACCGCACCCGGGCGGCGTCTCCGCTGATGGCAGCGGAGGATGCGGTGGTGATCGATTCCACCAGCATGGGCGAGGATGAAGTGCTGGCGCAGGTGGAAGAGCTGGCCAGGAAGAAATTGAGGAATTGAATCCAAGCAGTCGTGATCTTCTGCTTCGCGTGTAGTCCACGCACCGGGCTGCGCCCGGGGACAGCCGGGGGCGGCTGTCCCCACATAAATCTTAATTGTCTGTCGGCTCAACTTTTGACTTTGGCGCGGGCAGGGCTTTGGCTGGTTTCGCCGGAGTTGTTGGCGGCGGCGGCGGTGCGGGCGGTGTTGTCGCAGAGGCCTTGCGTATTTCAATCCCGTCGTGCTCGTTATTGATCACGATGTGGGATGAGCCATTGCCCACGCTGCCGCTGGCCGTGGCTTCGTGGTCTCCGTTGTCGATTTTCAACTCTGGAAAGTCGGATTGAATTTCACCGTCGCGGGTGCGCGCGTCCACGCGGAATCCGGCTTTGTCAGGCACGGTCAACTGCACATCTCCGTTGCGGCTGTCGATCTGCACATTTCCTAACGAATGCATGGATATCTCAATGCCGCCATTGTTATTTTGCAGGCGCACATCGCCGGATACGTCTTCGAGGCGTATCTGTTTGGAGCGCGTGGTCAGATGAACCGGACCGGTGATTTTATCCGCGTGCAGGTCGTCGGAGTCGAGATCCAGCTCGCCGTCGATGCGCGAGAACTCCATGTCGGTGCGGGAAGACTTGAAGGCAACGCTTTTGGTGATGCGAGCGAGTTTGACGCTCTCCTCGAATTCGCCGTCCAGTTGTACTGAGCCCTTTACGTCCATCACCGAGACTTCGTTCAGGCGGCCATCAATGTGAACATCGCCCGTGACCTGCTCGACTTTGGCGGAGCTTTTTTCCAGATTCAGTTTTACATTGCCGTTTACGTCTTCCACGGAGACGTCGCCGTGCTGGGCAGATATCTCCACGTCTCCGTCCCGGCCGGTGATGGAAACGTCGCCTTTCCGGCCAGTGATGTGCAGCTCCATCTTGCGGGGAATGGAAATATCCAGATCGCTTTGCACGGAATGGTCGCCGGCCTGGGACTTAGCGTCAAGAACCATTGCGTTGCCCGCAAGCGTAATCTGTGGTTTGGTCTGCTGGTTGTATTTATCGGCGTCATTCTGGCTTTCCGCGCCGACGCGCTTGCGGACTACGACGGTGATTTGCTTGTCGTCGGCTACGCTGACGCGCACCGCGCCGTGATCGTCGTTGACGCGAAGGCTAGTAACCGTTGACGGTATGGCTTGTTCAAGATGATCGTCGAAGTTGTAGGTCTGGCCAAAAACGTTGTCGAAATCGCTGCCGTCGATGCCCATGTTGTCGCGGATTTCACCCCAGTTAAATCGCGAGGCCTGAGTAGCGATGAGCCCACAGATAACGATGAGAATGACCAGACAAACTCCACCGGCTCCGATGCCGCGCGAGGGTAATCCATCGCGCTGGGCTTGCTGGTGCTCGATCAACTTGAGCACACCCCACAGAATCAGAAGCAGCGGCCAGTAGTGGGCAAACCAGGTTCCCAGGCGCGCCCATGAGAGCAGGTGCATGTTGCCCAGGAGGAAGACAGTCCCGAGAATAATCAGCACCACGGGTCCGGCGAAAGAACGGCGACGCCGAGGCGGAAGCGGAGCTTGCAACGGCGGTGGAACGGGATAAGACACCGGACTAGACATCACGCACCTCCCCGGAAGAAGATGCTGGCCCTGGGTTGGACGGCATTGGATTCGTTGGCGGTGGAGGCGGCGCGGCCGCCGGTGGCGGGGGCTGCAGCGGACTAACGTGTCCGGCCGATGAGGCGTTGCTCTGGAGCAGCTTGACCACGCCAATCACCAGCAGAATCGCGGGCCAGGTACGATCGAAGCTGGCAACGTTGAGGCTCTGGAGCAGGAACAACGTACCAATGGTCATCAATATCGCCGGCCCCATGATCTTCCGCATGCGGCAGCGATCGCACTGACAGTTGTAACCGACAGCTCTGCGCACTCGGCAGCTCCCGCAGGCGCAGCCCACGGGGTGAACTCCGATCATTCCCCACGCTCGGGCGAACATCCATCCGCCAAAGAAGATCAGAATCAGCGGCCAGAAACGGTCCATGCCGAACTCCCAGATGTTCATGGTGTGCAGCAAGAAAAGCACCCCAAGTCCAATCAGGACGATGGCAACAACAGGAATGTTTTTGGCTTCGCTTCTTTCGCCCATGCTGAAGGCTTGACCCAATCCAAATGGATCCGGCGGGGGCTGGCCTTCCTGAAGAGCGCGAGCGGTGCGTACGGCATCGATGATCTGGTAGACGTAGAAAAATGCGATGGCGATACCGAACAACGCGTCCCAATTCCCCGCATGATCAGAGGCGAAGATCAGGAGGCCGAAGATCAGCAGATGTGCCAGACCTTTGGCGTATTGCGAACAATAGACTGCGCCCACTCCGAAGGGAAAGAATCCGGCGAGAATGCCGGCCACTGTTGGATTCGGGCCCGAGCTAGGCCGGGGTGAAATTGGGGCCGCTCCCGCTGGTGGATAGACAGCTTGCTGAGGTGCGAACCCGACTGCCGGGGCCGTGCCCTCCAAACGAGCTGCGAGGCAAGGCTCGCAGTAGACGACTCCGCGAACGTCGCGGGTGCAATTGGCGCAGAGCGGCTTGCCGCAAGTGCGGCAGAACGCTACTGCGGCCGTATCGTTGTGCGTGGCGCAGTTCATACGAACCTCCTGTACGTGGTCACCGACACTACAGGCAGATCCGGATTTGACGGATCAAAGACAGAGGGACCCAGCGGAGCGCTGGCCAGAACCAGATTATTGTCCGTCTGGCTATAGTTGCGCTCCTGCTTCTGCTCGGGCTGTTGAGTTGTGTCGTTTTTATGGTCTTTCTTATCCGGTGTCGAATCCTGCGAACCAGATCCTGACGAAGCTGGCTCAGCGGTGGTCACGTTGCGTTTGAATTCACGCACCCGCGATTCCACCTCGTAAACGAACCGGATATTTTCGTAGTACCGGACAACGCGGGCTTGCGTGTTGTAATACGTGTGCCGAATGGCGGCGGGACGCAAACTCAACTGGCGCAGATCGGCGGGCTTTACGCCGAGCACGCTCAACGCCACCGACAGCGAGAAGAAGGCCATGCCAAAAGACATGGCAAACCTTGGCTGCCGGACCGTTGCCCAGATGGGTTGCATCACTCCCGAGGCCCACGCCTGCGCTTTTTCCAACCAACCAATGCTTGGCTGAGGCGCAGCAACGTTTACCCGCAGGCGTTGGGTGTCAACGCCCGTTGTGGATGCCAGAATGTTCGTAACCAGGCTGACTGGAGGCTCCACCTCCGTGAGATCCTTCAGCCAGTTGCGGCCCGCCTCCACTTCGGCGAACAGCGGCCCACAGGCGGAACAAGTCCGCGCATGAGCCTGGAAGCGGTCGAGCTGAACCCCTGTCAGGACGCCATCAAGCGCATCCGTGAGCAGGCCGTCAAACTCCTGACACTGCATTCCGTTACTGGTGGGGTTTGGCATCACATCACCTGCCTATAAGTACGTTGTAGAAGGCGCGCTAGTTCCGCTCGCCCGCGATTTATTCGACTTTTCACAGTTCCCTCCGGCACCTTTAAAACAGTGGCGATTTCGCGATAGTCCATATCCTGTAAGTCTCTTAGAATCACAGCTTCACGGAGCTCTGGCGAGAGCTTGCTAAGGGCTGCGTGAACCGTTTCCCCCACCTCCCGGCTGCGTACGTGCTGGTCGGGAGGCGCAGATTGGTCCTGAATTTGCTCACTCAAGGGCTGCGCGTCTTCGCGAGAAGAGGATGCGGCGTCGAGCGAGTCGGTCATACGGTCTTGCTTGGTTTTGCGGAAGTGATCGACCAGCAGGTTGCGCGTGATTGTGGTTACCCAGGTGACAAACGCGCCCTTCGAGCTGTCATAGCTGGCCAGGGTGCGATATATCTTGATGAAGACGTCCTGGGCGAGATCTTCGGCGTCGTCGGCGGATCCGGCGAATCGATAGCAGATGTTGTAGATTCGGCGGTTATAGGTCTGGACGATCTCTTCCCAGGCAGCAGCATCGCCCGCCACGCAGCGGCGCACCAGCATCGCGACTACCTGGACATCTTCCAAACCAAAACTCCCCGGAGCTAACCGATCTTGTCTTGAAAGGGCGACTCAAACCGCCAGGGGACAATGAGACGACAAGGACCCCAAGCCCTACAAGACAGTACGCGGATGTACTCCTGTAAGTTCGCCCGCTTATCGACACTAACGGCAAGTTATTCGAAACAGGGCATTGTAGCAGTGAGGGGAATTGAGCGATTCCGAGGTAGCTACTCACTAGTGAAGTAATCCACTGTCACCGGGTTCTCGAACAACGAATAATCCCGCGTGACTACGGTGATGCCGCTATCGGTGACGAAGTAGCGGGAGCGGTCGGCCTCGGTGTCGTAGCCAATCGTGGTGCCTTCGGGCAGGTGGACGTTGCGGTCGATAATGCAGCGGCGGACACGGCAATGGCGTCCCACGGCTACATGCGAGAACAAGATGGATGAGTCTACTTCGGAATAAGAATTTACGCGAACGTCGGGCGATAACACCGAGTTCTTTACCGTACCGCCAGAGACAATGCAGCCATTCGAGACGATGGAGTCCAGCGCCGTGCCTGTGCGATCCTTCTCCGCAAAGACGAATTTTGCGGGAGGGTACTGCCGCTGATGGGTGCGGATCGGCCAATCCTGATCGTATAAATTAAAAATCGGCGAGACGGAAACGATATCCATGTTGGCTTCGTAGTAGGCCTCAAGCGTGCCTACATCGCGCCAGTACAGAGCTTCTTTCTTGTTCTCATCGATAAAGTCGTAGGCGAAGACGCGGTAGTCGTCCACCATCTTGGGCAAAATATCTTTGCCGAAGTCGTGGCTGGACGCGGGGTCTTCCGAATCTTTCAGCAGTACAGGGATGAGGACATCCGCATTGAAAAGATATACGCCCATCGATCCAACAACTTTCTGCTGATTCCACGGGGAACGCAGTTGCGTGTTCGCGGGCTTTTCTTCAAAGCCATTGATGCGTCCATCTTTGTCGACGTCGACCACGCCAAAGCGCGACGTCTCTTCAGGATCGATCTGGATCGTGGCCAGCGTGACATCGGCAGCGGAATCCAGATGCTGCTTCATCATCTTGCCGTAATCCATTTTGTAGATGTGGTCGCCGGAAAGAATCAGGACATACTTTGGCTGTTCGGAGCCGATGGAATAAATGTTTTGGTATACCGCATCGGCAGTACCCTGGTACCACTGATCGCTCACCCGCTTCATCGGCGGCAGCACTTCCACGAACTCGCCCACCTCGCGCCCCAGAATGTTCCAGCCTTCGCGGATATGCCGGTTCAACGAAAGCGCTTTGTATTGCGTAAGAATGTAGACCCGGCGGAGGTCCGAATTCAGGCAATTGGAAAGCGTAATGTCGATGATTCGGTACATTCCTCCGAAGGTGACGGCGGGTTTGGCACGATCGCGGGTGAGAGGATAAAGGCGCTCTCCAGCGCCGCCGGCGAGAAGGACTCCGAGAGTGTCTTTCATCGGACTATCTCTGACTTCCTTTGCGAATTCCGAAGAGAAAGAGTCAGGCTGTTAATTGTCACAGAAAACAGTAGATGGTAGCACAGCCTGTAAAGTTGCCGTGTGCCGGGGAACACAGATCCTTCTTGAGGCAGATCGTGCGGTGGGCCACTACTCGATAAGGTATTGAGTGACTGAAGCGTCGAGGAGGTCAGTCACTGGCCGATCAACGATCAATCTTACTTACTTTCTTCTTCGATCTTGATACGCAGCGATTTCAAGAACTTGAGATCCTGGTCGTTGATTTTGAATTCGGGATTCGTGGACAGAGTCGTTACCAAAGAAGTTTTGTCCGAGCTTTTCTCACCTTGTTTGCTGACGCCGATCGTGGCCTCAAGGACCAGAAAAATATCGTAACCGCCTTCTTTGATACGGGAGACGACTTCGGCAATCTGTTCAGAATCGGAGAGAGATTCGTTGATCGCTTCGCCAAGTTCTTTCATCAAGTCTTTGAGTTGTTGATCCACATCCCCCCCGATCGCCGTCCGCCTGGTCTGCCAATCTTAACCCGCTGGTCAATACTTTAGATGCCCCGGGACGCCCAACGGTTTTTCTGGCGGCACAGGTTTGCGTCATTGTAGCGCCAGACACTGTTAAAATCGAGTCGTGACTAAGGTTTCTACTGCACAAAAGTTGGGTGTGGTGGCGCGGGTGGCGTCCCGGCAGGCCGGTCGCAGCCGAATTGTCCGAGCGGCGGGCCAAGCCGCTAATGCTACCGGGCGAGCCCTCGGACGGGTGCTGCACCAGTTGTGGCTGGAGGTTGTGGGGGTGGTTTTCCTGATTATGGCCTTGAGCTTCGCAGGCGCCACGGTCAAGGAGTACGGGAAATACCACGCCGGGCAGGCTGGGCCGGGGCGCGTGGTGCTCGCTATATGCGCCACCCTGACATTCGCGTGGTTCGGAATCAGTTCCTTCTTGAGGGTAAAGCGCAAGGGAAAGAACGCATTCAGGAACGAATAGGCGCAAAGGAGTTACCGCCGGCGAATGCCGGGTAGCAAAAAATTGCTGATCGTGGCCGAGAAAACTAAATTCGCAGACGAAAAGCGTGCCCTGGATCCGGAAACCCCTTCGCATATTCCGGTCAAGCCGCTTTACACTCCTGCGGATCGTAAAGGTTCGGATTATGAGACAGAGGTAGGCTATCCCGGCGAATATCCCTTCACGCGCGGGGTTCAGGCCACCATGTACCGCGGCCGTTTGTGGACCATGCGCCAGTATGCCGGCATGGGCGATGCCGAGGAATCGAACAAGCGCTACAAGTATTTGCTGGCGAACGGCACCACGGGACTTTCAGTTGCCTTTGATTTGCCGACGCAAATCGGAATGGACTCGGATCACGCGCTGGCGGCCGGAGAAGTCGGCAAAGTCGGCGTGGCCATCGATTCCATTGAGGATATGGAGCGACTTTTCTCCGGCATTGATCTCACGAAAATTTCCACATCGATGACCATCAATGCTACGGCGTCCATTCTGCTGGCGCTTTACGTGGCGGTGGCGCGGCGGCAGGGCGCCGATATCCGGAAACTTTCAGGCACGGTACAGAACGATATTTTGAAAGAGTACATCGCGCGCGGAACTTACATTTACCCGCCAAAGCAGGCCTTGCGCGTGATAACCGACATGTTTGCATGGACCAGAGACTACGTTCCGGAGTGGAACTCGATTTCGATCTCCGGTTATCACATGCGGGAGGCGGGATCGACGGCGGTGCAGGAAGTGGCTTTCACTCTGGGCAACGGCATGACCTACGTGGAGGCGGCAATCACAGCCGGCCTCGACGTGGACAAGTTTGCCCCACGCCTCTCTTTCTTTTTTAACGCGCATAACAATTTTCTGGAAGAAGTTGCCAAGTTTCGCGCGGCGCGAAGAATGTGGGCGCGAATCATGCGCGAACATTTCAAGGCCAAGAATCCGAAGTCCTGGATGTTGCGCGTTCACACCCAGACGGCAGGCTCAACCCTCACAGCGCAGCAACCGGAAAATAACATTGTGCGTACCGCAATTCAGGCGCTGGCCGCGGTTCTGGGGGGGACGCAGTCTCTGCACACTAACTCTTACGACGAAGCCCTGGCTCTGCCCACCGAACAAGCGGCCCGCATTGCATTGCGCACGCAGCAAATCATCGCCTACGAATCGGGCGTGGCCCACACGATCGACCCTTTGGCGGGTTCCTACTTTATCGAGTCGCTCACCGATGAGTTTGAGAAGCGCGCCGCCGAGTATCTGGGGAAGATTGAAGTCATGGGAGGCATGCTGCGGGCAATTGAGCGTGGATTCGTGCAGCGCGAAATTCAAGACGCCGCATTTGAGGCGCAACAGGCCGTGGATTGCGGAGCAGCCGTCGTAGTCGGCGTAAACCGCTTTGAAGTAGAAGAGGGGAAGACAATTCCGATTCAGAAGATTGATCCAGCGCTGGAACCGAGGCAAATTGAGCGGGTACGGGCCCTGCGCGCGCGGCGGGATGCGCAGCCTTGCACAGCCGCGCTGCAAGCCGTCGAGGATGCGGCGCGAACGGGCGAGAACGTGATGCCGAAAATCATCGCCGCGGTGGAAGCTTTCGCAACCGTCGGGGAAATCTCCGATGCGATGCGGCGGGTGTTCGGTGAGTACAAAGAAGCTGTGGTGATCTGAAAGTCTATCCGCTAAACAAGCACCACATTTCGCATAAATTTACCGGGTCAACAAGGCCGCCACCGCTGCAGTAAAGAAGGCCCGCGCTTCGTCAGCATCCTCAGGGGGGATCGTCCTGGCAATCAGTAGCATGGCCGCTCCGTGGCCCAGCATCCACAATGATATCGTGAGATAGTCGTGGTCCTCGGGCGTTCCGCCGAATCGATCGGCCAATTTTTTCTTCATGGCATCACGGGCCGGCCGCCCCACCAGATTCCTTGCCCCAGCGCGAACCGCCCGCGGCGAATAAAACAATTCGTATTCGTGCTGATAGAACAATTCATACTCGTGGGGGTGACTGAGGGCGTAATCGAGATAGCGTTCGCAAGCATCCTCCACCGACGCGGCCCCCTCCATCAACGAGCCAAATTCCAAACGAATGCGCTGCAGTAATGCACGGAGAATATCTTCCCGGTCGCGAAAGCGCCGGTAGACCGCGGGTGTATTTGTTCCTGCAGCTTTGGCCACGGCGCGCATGGTGAGGGCGTTCTCGCCGCCCTTCTTCCACAGCTTGCGGGCAGCTTTCAGAATTCGTTCTTCCAGGTCAGGATCGGGCGGCCGGGGCACGTGATCTCCTTCGCCACCTAGGTGGCGGAAAGATTATGTATACTACGTAAACACAACAAGGTAAAGAGAATAGCTGCGGCCCAAAGATTGACCGGAGCCAGTTCATAATTATATTGACACTGTCAATATAACAGTGTATAACTTATGAGTAATTGGGCCCCCTCCGGTATTTTTCATTCCTTAGGAGTAGAGTGATGTATTCGTGGGAAAATCCTGACGATAGGGTTTCTATCGTCCAAATGAATTCCGAACTGCGTCACGCCCAGCTGGAACTGCTGAGTGCGCACTGCGCCACGCACCAGCTTCGCCTCCGCTTTTCTCTGGACGATCTGGCCCGCTTCGGCCAGCGCGATGTTCTCCGCAAATCGGTGCAGGCGGCAAACGCCCTCAGTGAATATTATTCATCCATCGAAAACAGAATCTCCGGCGTTCAGGCAGATTCCGAGCCTGCGGTCGCATTAACCGACGAGCGTATCCGCGAAGCGATCGAACTGGTTTCCTCTTATTTGCGCGATCAGCGCGAATCCTATTTTCATTCGGCCAGACCTCTCAGCAAACAGCAAAAGGCGCTTATGTGGCCCTATTTCTCGGCGGAACTCCTGGATCGGGTGCGGGTTGTCGAGTTGCACGGTCAACGGGTGCCCAATCCGCCCTTTTATGCGGAGGCCAAGAAATTGGGATTTGTGAATCTGCCTGAGGTGAGGCATATGCATTCGTTGACTTTTCTGGATGTGGTGGTCTTCAACGAGAAAATCAGCGAGCGTAGCCTGTTTCACGGACTCGTGCATGCCGTGCAGTTCGAGATTCTGGGCCTGGAGCGCTACACCGAGCTCTTCGTGCGCAGCTTTGTCAACACAAAGCTTCATTTCTCGGTGCCGCTGGAGGCTCATGCGTTTTCACTCGAATCCAAGTTCATGAGCGCGCGGGCGCAGCGGTTTTCCGTAGAGGAGCAGGTTCGCCTTTGGGTCAAGCAAGGCCGTTATTAGGCTTGCTGCGATTCGAAAAGTTCCGAAGCGAGCAGTCTTCGGAAGACGGGGTCCTCCCCCACCGCGGTTCCGGAGGCGGCAATCAGCTGCCTCCGGAACTCAAGTATTTGTCGCGGGTCATACCGTGGAACCCCTCGTTACCGCCGGCTTGCTGCATGCTGTGCGCAGGCGATCGACCTCGACCTCCGAGAGGGCGCGAAATTTTCCTGGCGGAATGTCGAGCGTGAGCGGCCCATAGCGGACGCGCTTAATTTTCTCTACATGATGGCCGACCTTCTCGAACATCCGCCTGATCTCGCGATTGCGGCCTTCGATGAGCGTGACCTCATACCACGGGTTATTGGCCTCTTTCACCAGCTTTATACCAGCGGGCGCCGTCCGCACTCTGCGGCCACTTTCCGTCTCGATCGAAACGCCGGCGCGCAATTTCTCAAGCGATTCAGCACTGGGCACTCCCGCTATCTTCACCACATAGGTTTTGGGAACCTGCGACGCCGCTTTCATCAGTTTGTTGGCCAGAGCGCCATCGTTGGTCAAAAGCAAGAGACCTTCGCTGGCATAATCCAGCCGGCCTACGGGATAAACCCGCTTCTTCACTCCGCGAATCAATTGCATCACGGTCGGACGTTTTTCCGGATCACTCACCGTGGTCACATATCCCTTGGGCTTATTGAGCAGCAAGTAGACGTGATGCTGTGCCCCCTGCAGCAGCTTGCCGTTTACGCGAATATGGTCGGTCTCCGGATCAGCCTTCGTCCCGAGTTCCGTGACCACGGCGCCGTTCACTTTCACATGACCCGCGCTGATCAGTTGCTCGGCTTTGCGGCGCGAAGCAACTCCGGCAGCGGCAATAATTTTTTGCAAACGTTCAGCAGGCATATGTGCGAGGCTTCCCAGCCTAATGGTGAAGACTATTCTTTTTGCGCCGCAGCTTCTGGAACTGTATCGGCGGAGGGTTCGGCCAGATCGGAAGGTTCCGAGTTGCGCTGGGAAGAATTGGAATCGTCTCGCGCGGCTTCTTCCGCAGGAATCAGCTCGGACTGAAACGATTCCGCCACTAATTTCTCGAACTCCTCCATGCTGGGCAGTTCGTTGACATCCTTCAATCCAAAACGCATCAGGAATTCTTTAGTCGTCTTATACAGAATCGGCCGCCCGATCACCTGCTTGCGTCCGGCAGTTGTAATCAGCTTGCGATCCAGCAGGGTCGCAATCACTCCGCCCGAATCCACGCCGCGAATTTCGTTGATCTCCGGGACCGTGGCCGGCTGCTTGTAAGCAATCACCGCCAAAGTTTCCAAGGCCGGCAGCGACAGCCGGATCGGCGGTTTCAGGCTCTTGGCGAAACTCCGCACCATCTCGTGCTGCTCCGGCTTGGTGGACATGCGATATCCACCTGCAACCTGACGAATCTCAATGCCGTGCTCGGAGGCTGCATAATCCGCAACCAGCGCTTCGAGCGCCGCACGCACTCGCGACTTCACTTCGCTCTCGTCCGCTGCGCCTTCAGCCATCGCCGACTCTTTGACGAGCTGAACCATCTGCTCGGTAGAGATCGGCGTCTCCGCCGCGTAAATGATGGCTTCGAGTTGAGCTTTCAGACTCATAAGTCAGAGGGGAGCATATTGCTCTGCCTATCTCCAATCATCCCGCACGGCTGTTTGTTCGGCCATCACTGTCTCGAAACCAATATGCTTGCGCACCGCAATCTCGCCGAACAATTCGTCCTGACGAACCTGAATCGCTTGCAGCCGCACCATTTCCAGCAAGGCGAGAAACATGCATACCAGAGCCTGCCGTGACGGGACGCGCAGCAACAACTGCTTCAACCGAATCGGCCGCGATTCGAGCTCCAGCCTCCGCCGCAGATAGTCAATCATCTGGCCCACGGTGACCGTTTCTTCATTGACATTGATCATCGGCCGCGTGCGCACGCGCTCGAGAATCTGCTGAAAGGTTTTGACGAGATCGATCACGTCGGCAGCCATTTCTGGCTCGGTACCTTCCACGTCCATAAATTCTTTCAACGCCGGATTGGTCAGCACCGCCTCTTCAATCTGTTGCTTCTGCAAAAGCATTTGCGCTGCTGATTTAAACTTTTCGTGCTCCAGCAACCGGTTCACCAATTCAGTTCGCGGATCTTCTAATTCTTCAGCCTTGGCCGAGGGATCGCGCGGCAGCAGCATCTTTGACTTGATGTGAATCAGCACCGCGGCCATGTAAATGAAATCAGCCGCTACGTTTACATCCAGCTCGCGGATCTTTTCCACATACTCCAGATACTGAGCTGTGATACGCGCAATCGGGATATCGTAGATGTCGATATCCTGTTTGCGAATCAGATCCAGCAGCAGGTCGAGCGGCCCTTCGTAAACATCAGTCACAGAAACGGCGAAAGGAGAATCATTCTCTTCTTTTTTTTCTGTTGGCGAATTGGATTTTCTTGAATCTGGCTTTGCGGAAGGCTTCGGGCGCGCCGATTGGTTCGGGACAAGTGCGGGCGGCGCAAACTCCGGTGCACTGTTCGTGGAGCCAACGATTCTATCTTCCATCCTGGTTTCCATTTCCCGCCGCTGGCGGCTCATACCCGAGTGACATTCCCATGGCTTGGCGCACGTCGTTCATGGTTTCGGCCGCCGCAGTACGCGCCCGTTCACTGCCTGCCTCAAGAATATCCCAAGCCAGCCGCGGATTGTCTTCGAATTTCTTGCGCCGCTCCTGCATCGGACTCAACAGTTGCACCAACGCGTCGGCAGCCCAGCTTTTGCATTCGATACATCCAATGCCAGCCGACCGGCACCCCTCATACACCTTCGCCATCGTTTCTTTGCTGCTGAAAATTTTATGCAGATCGCCCACGGGACAAACATCCGGATTGCCCGGGTCTGATCGCCGTACGCGCGCCGGATCAGTCACCATCGTTTTCAGCTTCTGCCGCACCACCGGCTCGGGATCGGTGAGCAAGATCGTGTTGCCGTACGACTTCGACATCTTGCGCCCATCAGTGCCGGGCAACTTGGGCGCGATCGTGAGCAAAGACTGCGGCTCGGGAAAAACTTCACCGTAAAAGCCATTGAACCGCCGCGCAACTTCGCGCGTCAGTTCCACGTGTGCCACCTGGTCTTCACCCACCGGAACTACGTCTGCCTTATAGATCAAGATGTCCGCCGCCTGCAATAGCGGATAGCCCAGAAATCCATACGTCCCCAAATCTTTATCCTTAATGTTTTCGCGCTGCTCCTTATAGGTGGGAACCCGCTCCAGCCAGCCCAGCGGCGTGATCATGGAAAACAGCAAGTGCAACTCAGCATGCGCTGGCACGTGCGACTGGATGAAAATCACAGACTTCTCGGGATCGAGCCCCGCTGCCAGCCAGTCCAGAGTCACTTCGAGCGAATTCTGCTTTACCCGTGAAGTGTCGGCGTAATCGGTGGTTAGCGCGTGCCAGTCGGCCACTTCAAAGAAACACTGATACTCATCCTGCATGCGCACCCAGTTGTCGAGCGCGCCTACGTAATTACCAAGATGCAGTTTTCCAGTCGGGCGCATGCCGCTGAGCACGCGCTTACGCAATTTATTCGGAGTTGTCATCGTTTCTTGGGCACATCGCAAGGAAGTACCGCGCTATCGCAGCTCGCTCGATGCAAAGGTCTCAGCTTCATGCGGAGTATTGTCGATACTACCATGCAGGCGTCAGAATTTCGGGGTCGAGCCGCGCGAGAAGAACGATGTGCACTCGCATGTTTTATAATTCGTCGCCACTCCGGTTCCAAAAAAATGGAAATGAAACTACGCGCGTTGCATCCGTTAATTATTCTCGCTCTTCTTTGTGTCGCGGTTGCAGCAGTGTCCGCGCAAAGCGTTCCATCATTCGATCTCGTCATCACCAACGGGCACATCATCGATGGCACCGGCTCGCCCTGGTATTCCGGCGATGTCGGCATTCGCGATGGAAAAGTCGCCGCCATCGGCAATCTCGCCGCAGCGCATCGAAAGCGCACAATCGATGCGGGCGGCAAGGTCGTCGCCCCCGGCTTTATCGACATGCTCGGCCAGTCGGAACTCTCGATACTCGTCGATCCCCGCCTGCCTTCAAAAATCTATCAGGGCATCACCACCGAAATCACCGGCGAGGGCGGCACCGTCGCGCCACTCAACGACGCCATTATTCAATCCGATCACGCCAGTTACGAGCACTATCACATCACTCCAGACTGGCGCACCTTCCGGCAATATTTTGCCCGTCTCGAAAAGCAGGGCATGGGAATTAACCTCGCCAGCTACGTCGGCGCAACCCAAGTACGCCGTATGGTTCTCGGCGACGACGATAAACAGCCCTCGCCCGAGCAACTCAACCAGATGAAAGCTTTGGTTCGCGAGGCGATGAAAGACGGTACTGTGGGCGTTTCCACTGCGCTCGAATACGCGCCCGCGCCCTACGCCAAGACCGACGAACTCATTGCCCTGGCGGCGGAAGCGGGAAGATTCGGCGGCATCTATTCCACTCACATGCGCAACGAAAGCGATTCAGTGCTCGACGCTATCGATGAAGCTCTACGCATTGGCCGCGAGGCCCACGTTCCGGTCGAGATCTGGCATATCAAAGTTGCCGGCAAGAATAACTGGGGACGAATGCCCGAAGTCGTCGCCAAGATCGATGGGGCGCGTGCATCGGGGGCCGATGTTACGGCCGATACCTACGCCTACACCGCGTGGTTCAACGATTTCTCCGCATTCATTCCGCCGTGGGCGCACGATGGTGGAACCGCAAAGCTGGTCGAGCGCCTCAAGGATCCCGCAACCCGAGAACGCATCCGCAAAGACATGCTCACGCCTTCGAAGGACTGGGACAACGAATGGCTGGAAATTCCCGGCCCTGATGCCATCATGATCGGCGTGGTTGAGAACCCGAAAATGCTTCCCCTGCAAGGCAAGCGCCTTTCCGAGATCGCGAAACTTTGGAACAAAGATCCGATGGATGCGCTCTTCGATTTTCTTATTGAAGATCCCGCCACTGGCGTTGCCGTTTTCGGCATGTCACAGCCGGATGTCACGCTCGCCCTGCAGCAACCCTGGGTCGCGATTGACAACGATTCTTCCGGAACTTCACCAGAAGGCATCCTGGGCCTGGAGCACCCTCACCCGCGCGCGTACGGAACCTTCCCGCGCATCTTGCGTAAATATGTTCGCGACGAAAAAGTCTTGTCTTTGCCGGACGCCATCCGCAAATTTTCCGCGCTGCCAGCTCAGCGTATGCGCCTTACCGATCGCGGTGTTCTCAAGTCAGGCATGTGGGCTGACATCGTTATCTTCGATCCCTCAACTGTGCGTGACCTGGCCACGTTTGATAATCCGAATCAGCTTTCGGAGGGAATGGAGTACGTGCTGGTGAATGGCGTGCCGGTGATCGATCAGTCAAGGATGACGGGGGCGCTGCCGGGAAAAGTCCTCCGCGGTGCCGGTTATGTTCCGTAACCGGGCAACTCTACGGCTTCAAGCGTGCCTGCGTCTCCGGGGCCGGACTCACCGCCACGCGCGGCTCAGCCAGGGTACCCGTAATGCTATAGACCAGCGTGCCTGCGGCGGATTTCGCTTCGGAACCCGCAACCAGTTTGAAATCCAAGGATTGGCCTAACGAAGCAGTCCCGCTGACCTCATACGACATCGCGGAAGAAACAAGGGCACCTTTGTCTATTTTGATCGTTCCGCCCCGCAGCTGAGCACGACCCTGCCAGCGACTGATATGCAGAGGTTCATCCCCGCTTGCCAGTGCAATGTGCGAAAGCACCCCGTCGCGCAAATCGAACCCAAGGCTCCCGGCGGCCGATTGCCAAAATTGCCCAGCGGTTTTGCCGGAGGCCGTGATTTCGTAGGTGCCACCACCGGTACCGGAAATCCAAGCATCGTGCATCGTGCTGGCCATTTGTTCCAGCGAAATTCCGGTCAGGGTTCCATTCCCTGTGTAGACTGGGGACGCAGCAGTAAAATCAGCTTGCCAATCGCCGCGATGTTTTCCCCCCAGTAAATCCGCCCGCATATCTGAAATCGTTAATTTTCCATGGTCCAGATCAAGTGCGGCGGAAACGTGTTCTGCGACCAGATTGTGAATTCGCAAACGGCCGGCACTCACCTTTCCCGATGCCCGCAAACTCTGTAGAAAGGACGGCACGTTCGATGCAGCCGGGGTGAGCACTTGATACCAGCGGCGCTCCCTTGGTTGCGAAGCCAGCCACTCCTGCAGATTGCTCAGGCCGACCGCATCGGTGTTCAAATTGAAGTGGACGAGGCATGTTCCCGGCGTTCCGCAACCACGCGGCATTACCATTGAACCGGTCCACTCCGCATCGGCGCCCTGTGCTCTGAATTTTTCTACGCGCGCCTCGTCAGGCAAGAGATCTAATTCCGCCGAGGAAATCTCGATCGCTCCATTCGTGGCCTGCAAATTTGCGCGAACGTTTCGCAGCTGCACGGTTCCGGTAACTTTCGGCAAGGCAAATCCTGAAAGATTTCCCGTCGCGTTTCCCGCCCAGGATCCGGCAATCTGCAAATCCATCTTGACCGTGCCTTCCGCGCCAGACTTCACCGCCTGCAATCCAAGCAGGCTGGCCATGCGTAAGGTGTGCGATACTTCTCCGTCTCCGCGAACCGCGATTCCATAACCGGACCTTCCCACCCAGCCGCGCACTTGCGCCGCAGAGGGTCGACCCAGTGCGAGTGGGAAAGGTCCGAAATCGATGTGCATCTCGCCCGAAGCTGGTAAAGCTTCTACAAGGGAATGCCGGAATGCGACATGCTGCAACGGATCGCGATTGCTGCCCTGGTCTGCATTCAACGTAAAAGGCACACTGCCCGGAGCCAATTCCGCTTTGCTGTTCGCAGATTGCAGATGAAGGTTCATAATCTCGCCGTGCCCCTGAAATCGGGGCCCAGCCGGCGATGCCGCGGATTCTTTGATCACAAAGTTTCCTTGCACGCTTCCGCCGGCAACAATATCTGGCGGCAAGTCTTTCTTCGCTCGCCGAGCCAGTTGCGCCACAGAGTTCGCCGGAACGTTTTCCAGGTTCACCGCCAAATCCAACACGTGCAATCCCGGCTTACCTGAATCTCCATGCAGGGTGATCATGCCGTTGCCCACGGGCGCGCTACAGAAGATTTCGCGCATCATACCTTCCGCGGAACTGTACTTGGCTTCGCAATGCGCCGCTAATCCCAGCCCTTCACTGGTTGAGATGTCATAACGGTGAAAGTCATGAATCGCGGTATCGGAGACTAACTGCAATGCACCCGGAGTGCCGCTCAAGGTCGTTTCCATCTGAACGTCGCCCCGCCAGCCCTGGTCGTTTCCTGACACCAACTTGCTGAGTTGCCCCAGCTGCGCATGGTCCCACGCCACCATGAACTGCAGCGGCGTATCACGCAAGCTGCCTGCCCGGCGCCATGTCCCATTCACTTGCAGCAGGCCCGTGTCGCTCAAGCTCATATCGGTGCGCAGAGGTTCGGCTTTCAGTCGAACCCCCCACTCATTTTCTGATTCCTGCCACAAGGCAAAATCCGCATTCAGCAAAGCGTACGGTCTTTTTTCCGGTCCCGTCTTGAAGTTGATGCGGCCGGAGCTGGCCTCAATGTAGGGAAAGCCGGGACGCGCTTCACGCTTCGACTTCGCAGTGGGCGCCAGAGGCGTGCGCGCCGCACGTTCCAGAAGAGCCTCGAGGTTCCAGCGGCCATCTTCTCTTCGTACCAGATTCAAGCTTGGCTCGGTCAACTCCAGGCGGGAAATATCCAGGCGACCGCGTAGCAGAGAAGTCAAACGCACTGCCGCACTCACCTCGGAAGCTCGCAACATGGGCTCGGCGCCGAACGCGGGGTCCTCGTAGACGACGACATTTTCAAGATCGAAACCAGGCCGGGGAAGAAAGCGCAACTGGACCGACCCTATCGCCACCGGACGTGCCAGCGCCAGGCTGATGGAATTTGCAATGCGCAGCTTGAGGCGAGAAACGCCCGGACGCACCAGAAACAGGATCAACAGAATCGCAACCACCGCGGCGGCGATGCGCCGCTTGGAAGACAAAACTTTCACTTCACGACCTGCAGCGTTCGCCGCCACCGCGTCTCATCGAAAAAGTGCAACACGACGTGCGCCAGAAAGCCGATACGGTCCCCCATATCGGTTTTGCGATACTGGTCGGCCGGAGTCTCAAACGACCAGTAAATGAACATGGGCCGTCCAATGATATTTTCCTGTGGAATGAAGCCCCAATAGCGGCTATCCAGGCTTACGTCGCGGTTATCGCCCATGCCGAAATAATGTCCCGGCGGCACCACCAGATCATCTCCCTGGATGTGCATGGGCAACTCCGGTTCCCAGCAGGGATAGACGTTATAACTTTCCGAAGGCGGCACGGCGGGAAAATTATCGCGGTAAGGATTGGGATACATCGCCGAATCCTGCGTATGAATCACGTAGGGCTCTTTCAATTCCTCGCCATTACGGTACACCACCCCATTGCGCAGGTGAATGCGATCACCGGGCACGCCGATGACCCGCTTCACTACATACAATCCTGGCTCGCAAGGCGCCAGAAAAACCACAATATCCCCGCGTTTCACCTGGCGGTACGGAATCAACGGGCCCACCCAGTTAGTCTTCGGGGCGAACTGAATCCGGTTCACGAACACATGGTCGCCGATGAGCAATGTGTTTTCCATCGAACTGGACGGAATCTCAAATGCCTGCACGATAAAGGTGATAATGAAAAGGCCCGTAACCAGGACCGCGGCCAGGGACGAAAGAAATTCCACGGTCGTTTCCCGTGGTTTTTCGTCGACCTCATTTTTTACTTTGCTTTCTTTTTTCGCCACCGTGATCAATCCATCCAATCTTGCTTTGCAGCGTTATCTTACTCTGCACAAACTTCAATTCACTAACCGCAAGGTGCGGCTCCAGCGGGTAATTCGCAGGACGTGAGTTACCGCGTAGGCAAAGTGCGTCAGTTTACCTGCGACCGTAACTGGTGCGGTTACCTCGCTATCCGGCTCTTTCACCGACCAGTAAATCAACAGCGGCCTTCCAATAATGTTGGCTTGCGGAACGAATCCCCAGTAACGGCTGTCGTAACTGTCATCCCGGTTATCCCCCATCACAAAATAATGTCCCTGTGGAACGATCAGTTGCCCGTCCTCAACCAATTTACTCAACTGCACCCACCACTCCGGAGTCTCGCCCGCGGCCACATCCAGCCGGGGAAAATTATCGCGAAACAAATCGCTAGCTGACCGGCTGAACTGTGCGTGAGGCTCGTTGAGCGCCACTCCATTCACAAAGACTCGCTTGTTGATCAACCGTAGCCGGTCTCCTGGCACGCCGATGACCCGCTTCACGAAATGCTGTGCGGGATTTACGGGATAGTGAAATACCACGATGTCACCACGTTGCACCCGGCGATACGGCATCAGATAGTCCCCGAAACTTCCTGCGCCATAACACAACTTGTTCACCAGCAGATAATCGCCGACCAGTAGAGTGTTCTCCATGGAAGGAGACGGAATCTGAAACGCCTGCACGATGAAAGTGATCACGAATACCGCAATGACCACAGTTCCCAACAAAGACTGCAGGGAACCAATTACTCCCCAACCGTGCCGCCCGGTCGTTCCGCGATCCGTTGGCGGCTGGCCGCCGGGCAAGGGCTGGCTCGACAACGAATCCGCGGCCTCCTGATTACCAGGCAAAACCACGGGCAACGGATGGTCTGAGGACTGTGCACCCGAAGACTGGCCGTCCGCTTCCGATAAACGACTTGGGGAATTCATTGACTCCACGTACATCCCGCCACTCTAATGCTGCTCCGCCGAACGCGAGCCCCGCCCCGGCCTGGCTCCCGCAGCCTGCGGCCGCGATGCCAGATAGGACAATAGCTGCCGCGCCGCGTCCTGCTCCGCAGTCTTCTTGGTCGATCCCTGGGCGCGGCCCACGAATTCCGCGTCCCCATCCCCTCTCGCCTGCAGACGGACTTCCACGGTAAATGTCTTCCGATGTTCCGGCCCCGCTTCCTCTACCAGAATATAAGAAGGTTGCGCCATGCCCAATCCTTGCAAGGTCTCCTGCAGGGCTGACTTGAAATCGGTCATGGGCAGCGCGCCTCCCTGCCGCTCCATGCGCTCCAGTTCAGGGGCGAGAATCTCCCGCAAAATAAATTCCCGGACCGGCGGCATTCCTCCATCCAGGTAGATCGCGGCCAGAACGGCTTCCAGCGCGTCCACCAGCAGCGCCGTCTTGCTGCGTCCGCCGCTCTTCTCCTCGCCGCGTCCCAGGCGCAGATAGTGGCCCAATTCAAGCTGTTGCGCTACCTGGATCAAATGCCGCTCGCTTACGAGATGAGCGCGCAGCTTGGAAAGCTCACCTTCTCGAAAGTGCGGAAATCGCTGGAACAATTCTTCGCTGGTTACCAGTGCGAGAATCGCGTCGCCCAGAAACTCGAGCTGTTCGTTGTCATTGACGCTGAATTTATTTTCGCCCGATTGCTGCGACTCCTGCTCTCGCGCTTGCGAGCTGTGAGTAATGGCCTGCTCAATCACGCCCCGCCGGTGAAAATGGTAGCGCAGCGTGGTCTCCAGCGCGGTAATTTCCCTTTCCTTCATGAATGCGCAGCTTGCGCCCGTAATCGAGTTGGAACGCCATTGCGAGCAAAGCGGCTATCATCCACCGAATATCTAGGAAGCCGCAAAGCGTCGTTTTCCTTTCGACGCCAAATCTCGCGTCAGGCGCGCGCCTTTATTTCGCGGGAGGCTCGCTGATGCCGCCGATCAACTGAACCAGCCGGTCTTTTTCTTTCCGTGCCGCATCTCCGGCATTGGTGCCGGGCTTCGTCAAATCCACCGCCTGGTTGGCGTATTTCAACGCGTCGGGATATTTGTTTTGCATATCCATTGCAACCGACAGTCGAAACACGGCGACCGGATCCGGTTGCTGGGGAAACGCATCGATTGACTTCTTCAGATTGACTTCCGCACTTGCCCAGTCCTTGGCATTGAAGTCCAGCGTCCCAATAATTTCGTAAGCTTCAGACCGAAGAAAGCCCTTGTAGGCATCGACCTTATCCTGCGGTTGATTCGCGGTGGGAATGTCGGTGTCCACCGTGACCAGCGCGCGTTGTGCGTCTTTTCTCGCTTCCGCCAACCGCTGATCCTTGTCGACGTCGGTTTCGCGCGTGCGCTCGGCTAGAACCTGGGCCACACCCAGCAGCGCCTCCGGATCGTCCGGATCAAAAGTTAAGATCTTCTGCGACATAGCCAGCATCTTGTCGCCATTGTTGACTTGGCGATAGGACTGCATCACCGATTTGTAGAGCAGCGGACGCAACTCGCTGTCTGGAAACTTTGCCGCAAAATCATCCGCAGCTTTTTCCTGTGCCGCCGGATCGGTGATCGCAGCCGCCGCTTTGTAGGCATCGAACTCCGGTTGAGTCTTGGCCTGTGGCGGACGTTTCCCCGCCGGTGCTGCCGCTTGTCCTGCTGGCGCCGCTTGTCCTGCCGGCGTCGTCTGCGTCGCTGGCTTGCTTTGTCCAAAACCCACGCCTGCTATTCCAAAGACGGCAATAATCGTAATGATTGCTCTGCGCTTCATGCGTTCTCCTTGCACCGCCATGCCTTCACACCTCGAAATTGAGCCACTCCGCATTTTAAATGCTCTTGCCATTTTATCCGTGAAGCATTTCTCTACTGAGACTGCGGCTGCGGTTTGGCCGGAGGCTCATATGCCTGGGCCAACCCACGTTCCGCCGCGGCCTTGATCTCAGGGAGTTGCCCGGCCGCATTCAAGGCTTCTCGATACTCCTGCACGGCCGCATCGCGATCTTCTTTCATATCCAGAATTCTTCCCAGAAACACGTGCGACCATCCCACTACTTTGGGATCTTTCGACGCCTCAATCGCTTTTTGAAAATTGTCCTCAGCGCCGTCCCGATTCCTGTCGGCGACGGCTACTTGCGCCAGAATAAACAAGGCTCGACCCTGGTCTCCAATTTTCTTGTCGAGCGCCTGCTGCGCCAGTTCCTGCGCACCTTTGGCATCGCCGGCGGCCAGCCGCCTCTCGGCGCTCAACAGCATGCGGCGCTCCTCCGGACGCGATAACTGCACCAGTTCGGGCGAAGTCTTACTGGCAAACTGAATCGCAGACGCCTTCGCCTCTTCTTTCTTTAAGTCGACGCTTTCCAGAAGACCGGCATACGCCTCGCGGATGCCCGCAGGATCTTTTTCGAATGCCACCGCGCCGTCATAGAACGTCCGCGTCAAAATGTAACCTTGTTTCACGGCATCATCGACTGCCTGGGCGCGCATCGCCTCATCCGCCGCCTGCTTACCACCGCTGGTTCGAATCTCGATCGCGCGTACCAGACACTCCGTCACCAGCAGCGAAATGTCGGTCTTGAAACTCTCTTCGAGCGGCGCGCGCTTTACGGATTGCAGCAGCGGCTCCAGCCGCTTGATGTCGGTGAAATGTTTATCCGCCAACGGGTCCAGTTCATAGTGCAGAAACGTATGCCGGATCTGGTCCATCTTTAACGCCATCTGCGGCGCGGCTCCTGCCGTGCTCGGAGCAGGGAATACGACCACGTAATAATCCGCCCCGTAATTCCGGGCATCGGTTTCATTGGGCGAGCCCATGAAGTCGAGATAGATCGTGAACCGCCGACCCAAATATTGCGAGGACGGCTGCTTGAGATAGATTTCTGTGTCGAAAACCATCTTCGCCAGGGGCTCGTGATAGCGGTTTATAGCCGCCGCGTAGTCGTTGCGATGCCGCTCCCAGATGGAGTGCAGTCCTACTTTGTCGTAGAAGTGTTCCAGCTCGGTTCCGAAAGCCGCGATGGAGTACGCGTCCGGCGGTAAGTCCTCTTCTTTGATGCGTGGGGCAAAGTGCGGCGGACCATCCATGTACAACGCCAGGGAAATATAGGGTGACAAGCTGCGATTCGTGTTCCGGTCGGGCGTATGGCCCTGATAAAACTCGCACAGCGCAGTCCGCGCCGCTTCTGCCTCTTCCGATTGGCGAAGAACCTTCTGCACTTCGTCGCGCACCTTGCTTCGGGTCGCGTCGGACAGATCCAAATCCTGGTCATATCCACAGGAATTGAGAGCGGTCAGCACAGAAAAAAGCGTTTCGTTGCTGTCGAGCGAGATCGGAAACGAATGCTCCTGCGCGAGGCAGAATGGCCCAAGCGCCAACAGGCCTCCCAACAAAGAAACTCGAAAGAATAGACTCAGGAAAACCTCCACGGAATGAGGGCGTATCTGGCGGAGAACACACTCAAGTGTAAGGAAGTCAGGCCAGAGGGTCAAACGGAAGCAGGCTTGTTGAGCTGTGAGAAAGCAGATCCGCGCCAATCCAGGCACCCGCGCTACTTTGCCTTTGCGCCCTCTAATGATTTTTCTCAAACTTCGCGAATTCGCCTTCCAGCTTCCACTGCTCGCGGGCACGTTCGTTTGCAACGAGGAAATCCTCGCAGGCTGCAGCGGGCTTCTCTGCGCCTCCCACACTTCCCGCACACGCTGGCACCATGCGAAAAACCAGCTTTGTATCGGTCCAGAGGCTTTGTCCGGGCAGGAAGCTGTGTTCAAGGCTTTCGCGTGCCATGCGCTTCAAGTCCACATAAGAGAGATGATAGGTTTCGACGGCGCGCAAGTATTCATGCGTCATGTCAGAGCGGTTCACGCCCTCGTCATCGGTGGCAAGGGCTACGGGAACGCCGTACTTCATATAGACCGGCAGCGGATGATCGTCCCCACTCACGCCCAAAATGATGTCATTCGAAGTCAGGCAGATTTCGACTAACACATTGCGCTCCGCCATTTCATGAAGCAAGCCGATGGGGTCGTTTTCATTCATCACGTCGACACCGTGGCCGATGCGCTCGGCATGACCGCGCTCGACCGAAGCGCGAATGTGAAACGTGAGATCTTCCGGGGGCACAAGTCCGATGGCAAGTTCGCCGGCATGGAGGGCGATGTGCACCTTCGGATAGACGCTGTGCAGGTAATCCAGCATAGCCATATGCTCGTTGAAATCATGTATGGGAACGTACCAGTCTTCGGCATTCACCAGGTTCAGTCCGACGAATCGCGGATCGGTGGAAGCCAGCTCGAAACCTAAAAGAATTTGTGCGAACACGATTTCGTGGGGCAATGCGCGGAGAACTTGATAGAGATAGCGAACCGTGACGCCGCATCCGGGGGCGGCGTCCGGTGTTCCGCATTTGAGAATTTCTTTAGCGCGGGCGTCGTCAGCGGCGAGCCGCTTGCTGGTTTCTGAAACCACGTCTTTCATGCCAGCCGCCAGCAGCGAGTCCCTCATCTTGGCATAGTCGGAATTCCATTCCACTTTCTCCGCCAACCGGGCCGCGGCGCCCGCGTCGGCGGTGTGCATGAGTTCTACGTATTGCAGATGATCCATCCCGGCGCGATTGGTCGCCGCGGCGATCGCCTCAGCCACGTGGGTGTGCGAGGCCAAGCCGAATTTATCGAACGTGGCGAAGAAATGATCGTGGCCGGATTCATCTCCGGACTTCCAGTTGCGCATCGACCAGGCGTCGATCATCTGGTTGTAGAGAACGTGGTCGCCGTACGCACAGCGGGCTGCGGGTTTGGCGGTATAGGTCTCGCAGGGATCACAGGGGCCGGCGAGCAGGCGCGAAGAGGTGCGGTCAGTGCATAGGCTGCCGTCGGCGGCGAAATCCACCAGATCTTCAGCGTAGATTGCCCCGTCAAGATGATTGTGAAGATCTCCACCCTTCGGCAGGTCATGAAGGAAAGCCAACAGCAATTGCGGTTGCTTGCGAGCCCGCTCGAAGGACAAGGAGGTACGTTGCTCCGCACTTTGAGCGGCGGCGAGCGCGGTTAATAGCAGGAACAGCAAACAGCATCGTACAAACGCTCTTTTATCGATCGGGACAGCGAGCACGATCATGGAACCTCTCAATTTAGTTTGCGAAGTCAGGAAAAGAATTGTAATCGGTTGGCGCCCGGAATCAGATAAAAGAAAAGAAGAGGAAAGAAATCAGCGCAGCCAGGCGATCGCGCCGATGACGATGGCTACAAACAGCAGGGCCGCGAGAACATATTTATTGGACGCGAACCATGACTCCGACTGTAATGCCGAACTCAAAAACAGAGCAGCCTCGTTCGAGGAGAGCGCATCGGCTGGGGCATTGGCATCGACGTCGGAAGACGAAGGCGATGAAGTTGCTCCCGGAGTTTGCGGCGTGTCAGCTATTTCGACTGCGGCCAGCGTGACTGGCTTCAATTCCTCAGGAACATTGCTGACTTCAGATTTGGGAACCGCTACAGCGGGTTCGTTTTCCACTACCAGCGGCATCGATAATTGATCTGGATGAGAGTCCTGAATAAGAATTTCCTGCGCGTTCTTATCCGGGATGGATTGCTCCAACTCGGGTGACTGAAGCTGATTTGATTGCTGCGGGGCTGGCGCCTGGGGGAGCGTCGTCTGCGGAATGCGTTGCCCGCGCCATTGTTTTTCTTCGCATTCCACACAGAACGTCCGGCCTTGCGAGACGGGAAAGCCACAAGCTTGACACTTCTGAAAATTTCTCAAGACCGGAGGCACCGCCTGCACGTTTTGCTTGGATGGTTCACTGCTCTGGGCGCGCAGCGCGGCTGACCAGAACAATGGTTTCTTCGCTGCAGCCGGTTCAGCAATTTCTTTGGCTGGCGGAGTTTCTTGAGGGGGAATCGCGGGCGGCGCAAGGACTGCGGGCGGCGCAAGGACCGGGGCGGGGTCTGAACTCACGGCAGAGGCGATGAGTCGCTCAGGTACAAGCGGCTCAGGCTGCGGAGCCTTCACTTCTTCCTCAAGTCCCTTTTCTGCTTCTACGAAGGATTGGCTCTCGGCGACGGACACCTCATGTAGAGGGGGCGCAATCTGTGCCGGCAAAGCGTGCTTTACGGCGGTCTCAACCATTTCACTGAGGCGCAGCAATGCAGAAAGGTCGCGCTCATCGAAAGCCCGCGGTTTGCCGGAAAGAAGCTCGAAGATGCCGAGCACCTGCTCGTCGCCGACGATGGGCATCACGATCACTGAGGCAATCCCCAGTTCGCGGCAGACCTCGCGGTTCACGCGTGGATCGCGTTCGGCATCATCGCAACGCAATAGCTGGCGGGTGCGAACGCATTCTCCTGATAGTCCATGTTCCATGGAAAGCAGAGCGCCCAGGTCGGGAGCGCTGGAACCGGCAGCGGCCCGGCATACCATGTCATTGTGTTCGCCGCGGCGCAAAGCAATCGCCGTACCGCTCGCTCCGGTAATGTATTGGGCGCGTTCCGCCAGCAGTTGCAGCGCGGCATCAAGATCACGGTGGGCCATTTCAGCGAGCGAGCGTCCGGCATCCTCGCCCGGGAAGCGGGGCAGAGTTTCCGAAGGGGACGGCAGGAGCGTATTGGCGGCGGCAATCTTCGCGGAAATGCTGGATGATCCCGCCGCACTGGCGCCGGCAGCCGCGGTGAGGCCCGCAGCCGGTGGCGAGGAATGGTCGAGAATCGTGTAATGGTCCATTCAGCGAACGACTAAATTTTGAAGAGGCGGTAATTGGAGTCTCGCTCGGAGATGAGCTAGTGTCAAGAAGTGTGGTAACTCGAAAGTCACACGGAAGTGCCGGGAGCCGGTCGCTTCATTCGCCGTTCATGGTTAGACCGAGCGCTGGCGCACGGCCGTATTCGCCAAGCGATTCGCCTCGGCGTTGTTCTCGCGCGAGACGTGTGAGATGGAGAACTTTAGAGCGCGGGCCAGCTTGCGGCAGGTCCAATGCAGGGAGTACAAGCGAGAGCTGCGGCAGGTGTACTCGCCGCGCATCTGGCGGACTACCACTTGGGAATCGGAATACACATGTAGAGCTTTGGCGTTCAGGGCCACGGCGTACTGCAGGGCCTCCATCAGAGCGACATACTCAGCAACGTTGTTATCCTGATGGCCAATCCATTTAGCGATGTGAACCGGGCCGCTGGCGCAGCCGTCAATAATCACTCCGATGCCGGATGGGCCCGGGTTTCCCTGGGAGCCACCGTCCACATAAGCTACAAGTTCTGGCATCACTGCAATTCCGCTATCAGCAAGATGCGCCGATAACGGAACCCCGTCAAGACGAATATTAGGTTCGGTACCGATTTTTGCTCTTTCTCGGGAATGTGCAAGCTTCTGTGCAAATCCCGTCCCAATTCGAAACCGCAATTCCTAAGAGATGACTCTACAACAAGTTGCCCCGTCCGTTTTTCACAGGGTTGGATGCCGCGACTGCACCAATAGTTTGCGTTGACATTTATGAATGCTCTGTTAAGGTTGCTTCCGTCGACGGTTGAAAGGGACAGCGAATTAAACCTTGCTGCCCGAAGTAGACTGAGTGATCAGCCTAGGCAGGGCAACCTGACGAGGCAGCCAAACCTGAAAAAACCGACGGCGCTGCGAGGTGCAGTTGGGGTTTGGGACTGTGAAAACAGTGATCGCATCAAGGGGCTGTGACGGTACATGCGTCCACGCGGTTGACTCCCTCGCAGGAGTTGGCAGCTAGAGCATAACCAATGTCACGGCCCTTTCAATTTTTTTCCGCCTTTTTCTTTCCTGCTTTTCCCTAATGACACCTTCTAGGCGTTCACTTCTCCGGCGATGATTTCATCCACATAACACCAGATCCAGTTTTCTCCTCGCTCAATGGAGCGCATCACCGGATGATGTTCGGAATGAAAATGTTTGGTGGCATGCTTATTCTTGGAAGAGTCGCAGCAAGCTGCGTGTCCGCAAACCATGCACATCCGCAAATGCACCCAGGTGTCGCCGGTCTTGATGCAGTCTTCGCAGACGTGCTTATCGGTGGTCGTAATTTTCACCTGATCCAGATGTTTGCATTCCCCAGGCATTTTTATCTCCCAAACTCAAGAGTTCAAGCTCGTTCCAGCTCTTTGCGATCCCAGTGCGCCAGGTTGGCTCCGGCCTCGTAGGTGCTCTGCAGGAAATCGAGCAGAGCCTCGCGCGGAGAATCAGCCTGGCGAACGTCATCGTACATCAATAGAAACTCCTTCATCTGCGGATGATAGAGGGCTGCCGCGGGCTTAACTTTCTGTTCAGAGAATCCCAGCGGTTCAGGAGCTGCGTAAGCATAAAAGGCCGGACCCTTCACTTCGCCCCCACCTGGCCAGAATCCGGCACTGATCACTTCATGCGAATAAGCCTCGCGGGTGATGGGATCGGCGCCCACGCGCTCCGGTGCGCGGCGTCCTGAGAACCGTGTTACGCAAAGATCGAAGCTTCCCCAGAAAAAATGGACGGGACTATCTTTGCCGATGAAGCGCGAGCGAAACTCCTTGAAAACGGTATCGCATAAAGTCAGTATCCGCCAGAAGCGGTGGGCAAATTCGGGATCGTAAGACGCGTGCTGCGTGTCAGTCTCGAAGCGAATTGGGTTCGGGACTTCAACCGGCATCGTCCAGATTTTCACTTCGATGCCGAGGGAGTGCAGGGCAGACATAAAGTCGGAATAGAAATCGGCGACGGTTTGAGCCTTCAGCGGAATGCTCTTCGCGGAACCCCAACTGGTCTGGATAGTCAGCTTATGATCGATGAAATCGAACTGCACTTCGAAAATACCATCGCCATATGGAATCGCCGAGGTCGTAAATCCGCGGGCGTTCACGTAAAACGCAACCTCCCACCAATGATTGATCAAAGGGCTTAACGCCAGCCGCACCTTGCCGACGATCTGCGTCCACATGTGGAGAGTGTCGTAAGTAGACTGCCACTTTTCGAGCGGGAGTTCGGGCCAGGGTTGTTTTGGACTGTCAGCAGACGATTTCATAGAAACCTCAGACTGGAACGATGGCGAATTCTGATCGCAATGCGCAGCTATTTTTTGGGCGGCAGATATTTTTTCTGAATCGAAGCCACGATCACGTAATTCGGATCCACCATCTCGTTGAGATGAATCTTTCCCACTTGCGAGAGAAGCTCATAGGCGTCGAGTTCCGACAAACCGTAATCCTTATGAATCCAATGGACAAGTTCGGTGAAGGCGATGCGCAGAGCGTCGTCCAGCGGACGGTAGGCGCCGACCGTCATAATGGCGTCGTCGTTTTCGAACTGCGGCCAGGCGATGGTGCGGCCCTTGATCACGCTCAACTGCACCCTCGCTTTCAACGGGACTTCGATGGCGGTGCCGGCGATTTCGCCATCACCCATGGCGCCGTGGCCGTCGCCAATATAGAACAGACCGCCTTTCACATTTACGGGAAAATAAACCGTGTTGCCGACGCTGGCCTCTGGAGAATCCATGTTGCCGCCGAATTCGGCAGGAACCACAGAACTGCGCGCTTCGCCTTCCGCTGGCGCGACACCGATGCATCCGAAGAAAGGATGCAGAGGAATCTTCACTGAAAAATCAGTATCGAGCGCTTTGAACGTTGCGGTATTCGACGCGTGATCGATGTGATAGAACCAGATCTTCTCCGGCAGCGGTGCATGCAGCATGGGAGTGTAATTGGTCTCGTTGAGCGCCCCGAATCCGGGAGCGAACGCGCCTACGCCAGTGTCACCATCTACTTCGAGGTCGAGAATTTTAACCGCCAGCGTGTCGCCGGGCTCGGCGCCTTCAACGAAAAATGGCCCGGTCAGCGGATTGTCACCCTTTACCATGCTGAGAGTGTCTCCGGGCTTTTTGATTGCGTTGCCGAAACAATCGAGCGTGTTGGTGTCAAGAATGTCGCCGGATTTCAGATGCGCCACCGGCTCCGCCGTCGCGAACAGATATTTCACGTTGGCATTCGTAGCGGTGTAGTGAACCGTGTTTTGCGCAAGAGCTGCAACTGAGAGCAGAACGAAAGCGAGCAGACGAGCAGTCACGATGGCCTCCGAGGATTGTCAATTGTAGCGGAGAGCTGACGCTCCTGCGTGGACCGTGCTCTTTAGCTTCAGTCTTGTTGCGAACCCGTATAGATTTCTCGCGAGTAGAAGCGGAGTATCAGCCTAACACGGTGAACTATCGTGCCCATTTTACCGCTGTCACGCGACGCAATAACTCGGGCGACTTCATGCGCTCGCAGTATTCTTCAAACTTCGCTCGCGGCGCCGTCCAACAAAGATCCTCGACTGTAGCGAAAACCGGCACATCCAATCGCAACGTGGCAAGCGTGCGAAATAACACGGCATCATTCCATGCGCTGAAAAGTGATTCGGAGAGCAAACGCGCCTTGCGAATTGACGGATGCCACTCCTGCCAATTTTTGGGAATGTCCTCCAAGTGGGGATATTGCGATAAGACCAAAGCCGCGGCCTTTGCGCCCCAGCCGGGCAGACCCGGAAAACCGTCGGCGCTGTCGCCGACTACGGCTAAATAGTCGGGAATCGATTGTGGCTTCACCCCGAACTTGGCGATCACGCCGGCCTCGTCGCGCACGATGTCTCGCCTGCGATCCAGTTCCACGACTCTTGTCCCTACGACACACTGGCTCAGATCTTTGTCTGGCGTGCAGATTAGAACTTGGTCCACCGCGCCCTCTTTAGCCGCCTGGCTGGCGGCGGAGGCGAGAGCGTCGTCCGCCTCGTAGTAGACCATTGGCCATACCACCACGCCCATGGCTTCCAGCGCCTCTTCGAGAATGGGGAACTGCGATAGCAGCTCTTGCGGCACGCCTTCACTGGTCTTGTATCCGGGATACAAATCGTTGCGGAAGGATTCCACGACATGATCCGTGGCAACCCCAAGATGAGTTGCGCCGCGCTCGATCATGGACAAAACGGAAGTCAACACCCCGCGGACCGCCCCGATTTCCTGGCCGTTCACGTCAGAGGCAGAGGGTACGGCGTAGAAATGCCGGAACAGCTCGTAGGTTCCGTCAATCAAATAAACATTCATGCGGCGAAGTCGTTCCCTGCAGGAAATGGTACGTGATCGACGAACGATTGGAGAAATCTTATTGGTCCGAGGTCTGAGGACCGCAACCCTTAAGCAGTTGGTCGAATGCCTTACCGAACCGCCAGCGAATAAGCGGTGTCGGTTTTCGAGATGTCATACACGCCGAAATCGCGACTGTAAACTGTCCAAGCTTCACTGGTGTCTGCGGCATTGGTGGTGGAGGTCCAATAAGAATCGGACACAACGAAGCCGGTGAAAATCGGCACTTGGTAAAGTGCTCGGGTTACCTTCCATTTATAGGACTGGTTAAAGAAGTCAGCGTGATTGTTTTGCATTCTGTCAGACAAGCTCAGCATTTCGTTCCGGTTGGGCATTCTCCAACTGCCCGCGACGGAGCTGTCGGTTAAACCACATTGGCCGGAGGCCAATGCGTTAACTTCCGCGATTGCGTCGGACCATTGCCCGCGGATGCAGTTGGCCTTGTTCAGCCAGACCAGGCCGGTGACCGTGTCGGTAAGTGTTCCATTTTTATTATCGATCCAACGCGGATCGGGGAACGTCACTCCAGTCTGCAAACTGCCGTCGTCTCCATTCGCGTAGGCGAAATACATTCCTGTTGCTGGTAATTTAACCTGTCCTCCGCTACGGCGCTTTACAGCCCAAACCTCGTTGTTCGCCGTTGCTTTAACGTTGGAAGTGGAGTCATTCATGTAGCGTCCATCGCGAAAGCGAATAGCCCATGCATTCGAAGAATCCGCTTCGCCGCCAAAATAGCTGGTGGAGGACCAGTAGACAGCGCTGGATACATTGATGAATGGACTATTGGCATTGAGAGCCGGAGCGGTCGCGGACACATCGACCACGCTTTCCAGCTCGTTGAGGTTGGGCAGGCGCCATTGCCCAGTGCGCGATCCATCGTTTAAACCGCAAGCCCCGCTGGTAAGTTGGTTCACGTCGGCCAATGCGGCTAACCAGGGTGCTGGGGGGAAGCAGCCGGCGTCCTGCAGCCAGACCAGGCCGGTGAGATTGTCTGTCACGGTCCCGTCCTGATTGTCGGCGAAGCGTGGCCCTGGCCACACCACTCCCTTTTTCAGGGCACCGTCGTCACCACTCGCATAGCTCACCGTCTGACCGGTGCTGGCAAGATTTACCCGGGCATTGCTGCCGTTGTACGCCGAGAAATTGGTTCCGGTAAGCGAGGCGTTGGGTGGGGCAACGTAGTCGATAACCGTAAAGTAAATAGCGGTGTCGGTAATTCCATTGCCAGTAAACTGGCTGCTATAGTCGGCTCTCGTTACCTTGGCGGCGCTCCCCACTGACGGATAGAAACCGTACCCAGCTTTCCTCGCCCAGATTTGATATTCCACGGGCACGTCACCTGTGGTCTTTATGCCCAGGAAGTTGTACCTGCCATTTGAATCGGTGACGGTCATCTGAGAAAGGGAATGTGTATTGGTATCGAAGAGGGAAACGGAGACACCTGCCAACGGAGAGCCTTTGAACCTGACCGTACCGGAAATCGAGTCATTCGGCGCCGGGCTGACAGGGTCGGGGTCAAAGGAATTACTGGCATTGCTACCGCTACAGGCAGTAAGTGCGCTTAGCCCCACGGCAATCAAAAAGCACTTAATAAGATTCATCGTGTGGCCGTTCGCGCCTAACCGGTCGCTCCGCTCCCGCGAAGGATTCAGACATAAGAGAACTGAGGGAGACAAGCAGGATATATATCGGCAATCCGCAGATTTTCTTTAGCAGGTGTGATTTAGAGCGTAATCTCGCGCGCCCACCAGAATGATTGAACTCGGCAGTTAGTGCTTCTCGCGGCGGCGGAGATAGTCGATGAACATCTGTTCGACTGGCTTGTCGTAACTCTTGAGCACGTGGCGCACGGTGTGGCCGCTGACGAAGTGGCAAACTTCTTCGGCAAGATTTTTGGCGTGATCGCCGGCGCGTTCCAGGGATTGCGTCATAAAGATGATCTGCAGACTGGCCTGCCGGACAATGTTTTCCGGATTCTCGATGTGGCGAAGAAAGATGAGGTTGCGGAGCCGATCGATTTCAGAATCCGCGCGAAGAACATCAACCGCTTTGCCAACGTCGCGGGCGGAGAATGCCTCGCCCACATCGGTGAGCATTTTCTCGAGGATTGTAGCCATGTGGGTGAGGTCGCGAACGTCCTCGGAATCGATGCGGCCGGCCGCGGCCTGAGCGCTGTTGGCGAAGCTGAGCAGCAGGTCGCCGATGCGTTCCAGGCTGATCATAAATTTCATGCAGGCAAGAAGTTGACGCGCCTCGGCAGGTTCAACATCCGTGATAATGGATGTAACCGCGCTGTCGATTTCCATGTCGAGGGTATCGAGTTCGCGCTCGCGCTGGCGCAGCGAGTTGAGCAGCGGAGCAGAGCCGGTGGCGATTCCTTCTGCGGCGGCGCTGGCAGCTTCCTTGGCAAGATGACAGGCTTCGATGGTGCGGCGAACAATTTGATGGTGAGCTGATTCGGAGCTGACGCTTTCGACCCGTGCGGTACTCATGAGGGCTCCCCGTGGCGCAGAGTGGGAGTGCGCAAAGCGATTGACTCTGATTTTGCCGTAAGCATAACTGGCTGGTCAACGGCTAAGCATAGTTTTTCTTTTTGCCGGGCGGGTTAAGGAGCTGTGAATTTTTGGTCATTTTTCCAACCGCGTCCCGGTAACCTGAATGCTTGGGTACTATCGTAATATCGCGCTTATAGCAGCGAGGCGGCACAATGAGGAAATGGGCGTCAGTTCTGTGTTCCTCGATTTTCTACAACACACCGTAATTGGAGCGGCGGCAGTATTTGCTTTGCTCTTCCTCATTCACCTTGGGATTCCCCGGCGCTCCGTGATCGAGATTCCACATCGGACGATAAGGTAGGCGCTGGGCGCGCTCGCCGCCCTCATTCTCTTAACTTCTTCCACCGCAGTTCGAGGCCTTGGGATCGCCGTCCCTCCCTCGTTTGACGACACCGCCGAAGGCGTGAGATAGTGGCTGGCTTCTCTGACTGTAGACGCCTGGAGTTCGTTGGCCCCCCATGGTCCGCCTCATCCCGAAAGATACAAGTTTTTTCCAAATGTTCTCTGCGATGTCCGAAAACCTTATCGCCGGAGCCGGAGCCCTGGTCGGTCTGTTTGCTGATTACAGGGATGTGGACGCAAAGATCGACGAGATTCGCCGGATTGAACGCGAGGGCGACGAGCTCACCCATGCCATCCTGACCAAGCTAAACCAGACCTTCATCACTCCCTTTGACCGGGAAGACATTCACCAGTTGGCCTCAAAGCTCGATGATGTTCTCGATTTCATCAATGCTTCCGGCGCCCGGTTAGTAATGTACAGAATCACTGACCCGCCGCCAGCCGCGGGTGAACTGGCCAAGATCATCCTGATGCAGACTCAAGAGCTGCAAAAAGCGGTATCTCTTATGCAGAAAAACGGGAACATCCTGGTTCATTGCGTCGAGATCAACCGCCTGGAAAACGAAGCTGACCTCGTCTCACAGCACGCCATCGCCAAACTGTTTGAATACGAGAAAGATCCGATCAACCTGATCAAAGTCAAAGAACTCCTGGAATTCCTCGAGAGAGCTACCGACAAAGCGGAAGACGTAGCGAATGTGCTAGAAACCGTCGTCTTGAAAAATACCTGAGTTCCATGAATCCACACCAACAGGAAACCTGGTGAAGCCCGACCTCGTGCTGCTAATCATTACAGTACTAATCGCCCTGATTTTCGATTTCCTGAATGGGTTTCACGATGCCGCCAACAGCATTGCGACAGTCGTGTCTACGCGAGTCTTATCTCCAAAACTGGCGGTTGTGTGGGCGGCATTCTTTAATTTTGTAGCTGCTTTTCTTCTGGGAACCGCCGTCGCCAAGACCATTGGATCGGGAATGATTCGGATCGATCAAGTTACGCAGTATGTCGTGATTACGGGGCTGGTCGGTGCCATTGTTTGGGATCTGTTGACGTGGTGGTGGGGGCTGCCAACTTCTTCCTCGCATGCCCTAATCGGCGGCATGGGCGGAGCGGCGGTGATGCGATCTGGATGGCACGTCATCATTGCCGCAGGATGGTATAAGACCCTGATCTTCATCGTGGTGGCTCCGATTATGGGGCTCATTCTGGGCTTTTCTTTCATGGTCGCCATCTTCTGGTTGCTGCGCGATAAGCCTCCACAAAAAATCGACGTCTGGTTCCGCAAGCTGCAGCTCCTTTCTGCCGCCGCTTATAGCCTGGGCCATGGCGGTAACGATGCCCAGAAGACCATGGGGATCGTGGCGGGTGCATTGTACGGAGCGCACTTTATCACCGCTGCGGAGATGTCTGGCAATTGGGGGAAATTTCATTGGCCGATCATTCTGGCCGCAAATACGGCGATTGCCCTGGGAACATATTTCGGCGGCTGGCGAATCGTACACACCATGGGATCTCGTATTACCAAGCTTAAGCCGGTAGGTGGATTCTGCGCCGAGGCGGCGGGAGCGATCACGCTTTTTTCCACCGCTTTGGCGGGAATCCCGGTGAGCACGACGCACACTATTACCGGAGCGATTGTCGGCGTAGGAGCAACCCACCGGCTCTCTGCTGTGCGCTGGGGAGTCGCGAGGCGAATTGTGTGGGCGTGGGTTTTGACGATTCCGGCGTCAGCGCTGGTCGCGGCGGTTGCTTTCTGGCTGGTGCGGATGGTTCATCCGGAAGCCTAGAAAGGGTTATCGGGGGCGCCGGGTTTCGCTCATGCTGAGACGGCCGAGGGGGCTGTCACCAATAAGCAGAGGCGAACTCACGCGGTGGGGAGCGTGAACAAGAAAGTCGCCCCATGGGCAAGTTCGCTTTCGGCGCGGATGGAACCTCCATGGGCCAGCATGATGTGTTTGGCGATGGCGAGTCCCAAGCCAGTGCCGCCGGATTCGCGAGAACGGGCTTTATCGACGCGATAGAAGCGCTCGAAGAGACGCGGGAGGTGCTCGGAGGCAATGCCGGCGCCGAAATCCTGTACGCAGAATTCGACCGCATGAGGAACCACGCGGGCACCGAGGACGATGCGTCCGCCGGCGGCTCCGTATTTCAGGGCATTGTCGATCAGGTTCGAGAAGACCTGGTGGATGGCTTCGCGGTCGGCCAGAACGTTGGGCAGACTTTCCGGGACGGGCAAGTCGGCAATGCGAAGATCGATACCGTGCGGCCGAGCGATTTCCCGGAAGCTTTCTTCTGCGTCATGAAGAAGCTCGGCCGGAGGGACAGGCTCAACATCGAAGCGCGTTTCTCCCGATTCGACGCGGGCCAGGGTAAGCAGGTCTTCGGTGAGGCGCGACATGCGCGAAGAATTCTTGCGGATGATTTCCAGAAACTCGCGGGTGGGCGCGCCATTTTCCGGAGTACTGTCGAGCAAGGTCTCCGCGTATCCCTGAATGGATGTGAGAGGCGTACGCAGTTCGTGGGAAACGTTGGCAATGAAATCGCGGCGGGTTTTTTCCACGCGCTCGGTTTCCGTGAGATCGCGGAGCACCGCCACAGCGCCTCCGTCCGGCAATGGAGCGGCCGTGACGTCAAACGCGCGTCCGGGAATAATTGAGGTAGCGCGGGCGGTTTTGACTTCGCGGGAAGTCGTGGCTTCTTTGACTGTAGCTAGAAAATCGGGATCACGGATAGTTTCGACGACCGGCTGCTGCAGCCGAGTACCCTGCGGAATCAGGCGGTTCATCGGCTGATTCGCCCATTGCACCAGCCCATCGCCACTTACGGCGATAACCGCGTCCTGCATGCTGTTGAGAAGGGTTTCCAGCTGGCGCTGGCTGGACTGCACGGCGGCAAAACTTTGCTCGACGCGACGGGCCGTCTTATCGATGGCTCCGGCAACCCGGCCGATTTCGTCCTGAGAAGGCTCGAGGATGCGGGCCTGGAGATCGCCTTCGGCAATGCGGGCAGCAACATCAACGATGCGCTCCAGGCGGCGCGCGCTCCATTGCGCACCACCCGCAGCCACAATCAGCGCGAAAAGAAAAGTTATTCCGGAAGCCAGCTCCAGCCTCCGGCGAACCTGTGCAGAAACTGCTTCTACATCGGAGAGCGGATAGGCCAGCCGGACGGCGCCTCCGGAGACCGGCACGGCGACATAAAGAAAAGGAACGCCAAGCGTGGCGCTACGGCGCTCGTTGGTTCCGATTCGGCCATCCAGGGCAGCAGCGAATTCCGGGCGCGCCGCGTGATTTTCCATGCCCTTGGGCGTCGCCTCGGAATCGGCCAGCACTTTGCCGGTGGGATCGATAATGGTGACACGCGCGCCGGCGGATTGGCCTTCCTGGGCAGCGATATCGGCGAGAGAATGGCTGCGGTCGGTTTCGACGCGATGAGCCAGGAGCTTTGTCTTCTGAATAAGGCTGCGCTCGATTTCGTTGCGTAGCGAAGCCTCCCAAGCCCCGCCCAGCATCACATCGAACGTTACCGCGGCGGCGAGGATGACGATCAGGGAGGCCGCCAGCAGCTTGAAGAAAATCCTGTTTCTCACTTCGCTCTCACTTTGGGTCGTTTCACTTCGGCGCCTCGAAGCGGTACCCGGCGCCGCGAACGGTTTTCAGATAGCGCGGGTTCTCCGGGTCCGGTTCGATTTTTTCCCGGATGCGGCGAACATAGACGTCGACCGAACGCGGGGTAACGTAAGAGGTATCGCGCCAGACGGAATCCAACAGATGATCGCGGGAAAAAACCCGGCCGAGATGGCGGGCAAAATAATCGAGCAAGCGAAACTCCGTGGCCGTCGTGGGAACCGTTTGTCCACGAACCGTGAGAACCATGGCCGAAGGATCGATTTCAATGTCGCCCACTTTGAGTGGACTGGGAGGAAGCGGCCGCTCAAAGCGGCGCAGTACAGCCTTCACGCGGGCTACGAGTTCCCGCGGGCTGAAGGGCTTGGCGATGTAATCGTCGGCTCCGATCTCGAGGCCGAGCACGCGGTCGGCTTCGCCACTTTTGGCAGTTAGAAAGATCACGGGCACGGCGGCGAGCCCATGAGTTTGGCGGACGGTGCGGCAGAGTTCGAGACCGTCTTTTCCCGGGATCATGATGTCGAGCACGAAGAGCGCCGGCCGCTGGCGCTCCGCATCGGCGATCACGCTTGATCCGTTGGAATAAACGCGCACGGCGAATCCTTCGTTCTCCAGGTGATGACGAACAAGGCGGGAAATATCGGGATCGTCTTCGACGACGAAGATGCTAGGCTTCACGGGTTTATTGTAACGAACAGAGTTGCCAGTACCTAGGAGCGAGTGCCGAGTTGGCCGTTGCGGGCACCAGTTTTCATCGGATTGTAACAATCAGGTTGGCGGCGGAGTCGAGGTAGAAGCGTTTGCCGGCCGGGATGACTGTGGTAGCGCTGTATTCGGTGACGATGGCGGGGCCGAGATATTTCTTGCCGGGCTTTAGAGTGTCGCGAGCGTAGATTGCGGCGTTGAGTTTCTTGCCGTCGAATAAGACTGGTGTTTCTGGGGAGGAAATCGAGCCGAGCTCCGCTCGGCCTGGACGGCCGGGGGCCTGCCCTGAGCCTGTCGAAGGGGCGGCCGTCCCCACATGATCCATCTTCGCTTCCAGCTTCGGCGATTTCACAGTAGCGCGGAGGCGCAGGGTCACTAACTCCACCGCGCGAGTCGCATGGCCATAGCCATAGCGGCGCTGGTGTTCTCGCTGGAAATCTTTCAGCAGATTCGCAGTAAACGGCAGGTTGAGTTCGTATCCCTGCCCGAGGTAGCGGATATCCACGCTGCGCTCATAGTGGACTGTTCCCTGCCACGCTTCCTTTTGAAAGTCTTTTGCGCCTTGTTTTTGCAACGAATCAAATTCTTCAGCAAGACGCGCCTGCGGAAGTTTTCCCGCGACCCGCCACAGGACGGTGCGGGAATAATCCTTAACGACATCGCTCACCAGAATGCCGAGGGCGGAAAGCGCTCCGGGCAGCGCGGGCACAATCACGTGCGGGATGCTGAGAGCGTCTGCCAATGCAAACGCGTGCAGGCCGCCGGCACCACCAAAAGCCACCAACGCAAAGTCGCGAGGGTCGCGTCCGCGCTCGATGGAGACAACGCGGATAGCTTTTTCCATGGTTGAATTCACCACGCGAATCACGCCTGCGGCAAACTTTTCAAGACTGAGCGGACTTCCCTGCTGCTGCAACCATTCGCGAGTCATGCGACGCGTGCGGTCGAGATCGAGAGCAAAGTCGCCGCCGAGAAAGCGAGTGGGTTGGAGACGACCTAGCAAAAGATTAGCGTCGGTGACGGTAGGTTCGGTACCCCGCCCGTAACAGATAGGCCCGGGATCGGCGCCGGCAGATTCTGGACCCACGCGAAGAGCTCCGCCGGCATCGAAGCGGGCTAGCGAGCCTCCGCCAGCTCCGACTGTGTGGATATCGAGCATCGTGACTGCAACGGGAAAGCCTGCGACGTGAGCATCGTTGGCGGTAGCCGGCGCGCCTTCTACCAGGGAGACATCAGTGGAAGTGCCTCCCATGTCAAACGCGATGATGCGAGGGAATCCGCTGGCGCGAGCGCTGGCAGCGGCTCCGACCACACCTCCGGCCGGACCGGAGAGTACCGTGCGGACAGGTTCGCGCGCAGCAGCAGCGAGTGAGGTTATGCCTCCGCTCGATTGCATGACGAAGATTTTCGAATGTGCGCCCGACCGGGTTTGCAGATTTTCCAGATATCGCTGCATTACGGGTTGAAGGTAGGCATTGATTACCACGGTAGAGGTGCGCTCGTATTCACGAAATTCCGGAAGAATTTCGTGAGAGATGGACAACGGAACGACTAATGGTTTGAGGGATTGTGCAACCACAAGCTCGTTCTGCGGATTCGCAAATGAGAAGAGCAGCGAGATGGCGATAGAGTCAGGATGTTTCTGGGAGATGCGGGCAACCAGCGACTTCAAATCCGCACCGGACGGACCAGTCAGGATTTCGCCATCGCTAGCGGTGCGTTCGTCGATCCCGAAGCGCAGATCTTGCGGCACTAGCGGTTCGACACGATCGAAGAAAAAATCGTAGAGTTTGGGCCGCGCTTGGCGGCCTATCTCGATGGCATCTTCGAAGCCGGCAGTGGTCACCAGAGCAGTGCGAGCGCCCTTTCGCTCGAGCAGCGTGTTTGTGCCGACTGTGGTGCCGTGCAGGAGGACGAGCTCGCCTTGGTGGTTAATCTTTCTGAGCGCTTCTAAGATCGCTTGCGAGGGATCGGCTGGAGTCGAAAACACTTTTAGCGTGCGCAGATGGCCGCGATCAATCCAGACGCAGTCAGTGAAAGTTCCCCCGGTGTCGATGGCAATGCGAAGAGGTTGGGCGCGGCGGGGCATGATTGAATTCGGAAAATTAGGGTAACATTTGTGGCTATGAGATATGCATTTCTCGTCGAGACCTATGCCACAGAGCGAGTGAAGGTGGTCAGTGTGTGGAGTGAATTTGGCGACGACGATCTGCCGGTGCGCCCACGGGATGGCGATCCGCGGGGACGCAGCGTGCATGAGCAGATGGTGCATCAGTGCGTGAGCGAAGACTTGTGGTTCCGCAACATGCTGGGAATCGATGTAGGTGCGCCTCCACTACCGAAGCAGGAGACGCGGTTGGAGTTCATGAAACGGTACGCCGAGGACAGTGGAAAACGGCTGGCTGCGTTGTTGCAAAAAGACGAAGCGTGGTGGGAAGAGGATGTGGAGTTTTTCGATGTACAGCGGTTGCGGGCCTGGGTAATGACGCGGCGAATGACGCATACCTCACATCATCGCGGACAGTTAATGGCAATGTTGCGAATGCTAGGTCGGGAACTGCACAGCAATTACGGGCCGACGGCGGATACCGGTGGATTAATGCAGAATCATGCGCCGACAATTTATGCGTATCCGACTTTGGAGGCGTTGTTTGCGGGCGAGAAAGCTGGAGGCGCGAAGGCTGCGTTGCCGGGAGCTGGCGGGAGGACAGTGACAGAAAGGCCAGGTTAAGCCGGCGGAGGCATTTCGATCCAAGGATTAAGAATGTTTTTGAGCAAAGGAAAATGTGACACGTTACGGGTGACGAGCGTCAGACGATGGATTTCCGCAGTCGCGGCGAGAAAAGCATCCATCACGCTGATTGGCCTGCCCGCCGCTTCGCTGCGCGAAACCGTATTGCCCCAGGCATCTGCGATGCTGGCATTGACGGTCAGAATTCTGCCTTCAAATCGCATCGGCAACTCCTGTTGCAGCCAGTCATCGAGCCGGCGTCGACGGCGTCCCTGAGCCATGCGCTGAATTCCATAACGTAGCTCGGCCAATGAGATGACACTAAGAAAAATCCTATCTTCGTCGGCTGAGTCCATCCAGGCAACGAGGCCAGGATTTGGCCGCGGTTTGACCCATTCAGACACCGCGTTGGTATCAAGAAGAAAGTTCACAGATCAATCTTGCGGGGAAGTTCTTTGCGGCGACGCAACTTTAAACCCGAGCCCCTAAGCGGTGATGCCGCAAGAAATTCAGCCAAATTGCCGACGCGCATTGTCTTCCGCTGCCACTCCGATGCATCCACCACGACGACCGCGGTGCGACCCTTCCGCGTGACCGTCTGCGGACCCTCCGACATGGCTCGATCAATCACTTCGCTGAACTTTGCCTTGGCTTCAGCTACAGTCCAGATTTGCGAACTCATAGGCACAATCTCCTCTGTTGGTCGTGATAGTCATTATAGTCATCTACGAAACTAGACACAAGTAGCCCACATGAATCTCGTGAGCCTCGTCGGGTCCCTGGCTTCCTTGTGCTGAGGTTTTCTACTGTCCCATACCCGTGAGCCGGGCGGCATCTTGCATCATCGTCAGTCTGCGCTGCTGCTGGTCCAGCATCTCCTGCATGTGCGCCAGACGTTCCATTTGGATCGACTGATAGCGGTTCACCGGAGTCTGATACTCCGCGGAGCCCACCGCCGCATGCATCGACTGATTTATGCGGTCGATGCGCGCCTGCAGATCGGCAATCCGTGCTTCCTGATTCTCGATCCGCGGCTTCCAGTACTGGCCGGCGCGCTCTTCGGCTAACAGCCGCTGATTCGAGTGCTGGTCCGAGTAGCTCTCTGCGAACTGCTTTACGCCGGATACGGTCGTCATCGGCTCCGAAGACTCCGGGATGTTCGACGGAGCGGAGGGAAGATCCTGATTCGTAATCACTTTGGGCGTCGATCCGGCGGCTTCCTCTGCCTGCTGTTTCGCACGGTTCGCGCGGGCCGCATCGGCCAGCGAATTTCCCGCCTGAGACTGCCCTATTGCAGGTGCATTCAGTAATAGTCCGACGAAGAAAATCGCCCACGCCACTCGCTTCATAGGCCTCCCGGAGCCGTTCTGCCAAGAAGGTCCTGACTAAGATCGTCCTGACTATCGTCCTGACGAGGACCGTCTGACAAAGACCGCTCTCTATAAGGAGAACCCAGCGTGGCGCACTTGTCGCGTTCCAAAGGTGTAATCCGCGGCAAACGAAAGGTACCCGCCTGAAGTGACCAAGGTTATGACCATCTGTCCCTGCAGTGGCGCTGTTTTTCACCTTGCTGGCCACACCAACGAAGGGGCGACCGACGGTTAATGAGCGCTATCGCCTGGTTTAGTCAATCACTGAACCTGCTTCAAAAATTCAGCTACGAGATCGTTGTATGCTGCGCCCTTGGCCTGCCGCTGTTTTTCAAGCTTGCTCGGGTGACCAGCACACGGCAGGGACAGGAGCGGACAGTCAGGGGTAGGGGATTGGAGCTCGACCTGGCGGTACTGTCGAATGGGAATGAACCTGGGGTACTCAGATTTTGATTGAATTTCCAGCAGCGCCAGTGTCTCAACCATCGCGCGTGTAGCAGGGTGCTTAGGATCGTGAATCGCTGCGGTCAATTCCTCGATAGCAGCGGCGCGGTAAGGCGATGCAATCAACCCAGCTTTGATGTCCCAATAATCCTGCGTGCGCTCGTACCCATAGAAGAGTGGGTTTATTGGATACTCGGCACTTATCGCATGGACTTGACGTTTTTGGTCGTAGAACCAGAACCGACGCGCAAGTTCTCGGGTGGAGTTTTGCGATCCAAGGAATCTCAAAACTCGCAGTGCCTGCTTAGTCCGCTCTATGTCGGACGGTGTGCCCTTAGCGTGGTCGGCATCCAACACGGCCAACGCCTTGGCTAATTGCTCGGCCTGCCATTCTGGCGTGGCGGGCAGGACTTGAAATGTGACATCATTGGAAATACCCATTCGTAAGGTGTAGTTTCCTGGTGCCACCGACTTCGATTCATTGAGCACGATCTCGTCAACGTAGGTGACGCCAGGCTCAAACACATCATAAGAATTACCGAATGAACCACCGCCGCTTCCCCAAAGGCCTGATTCTTCGTCGTCTTGCAGGGGATCGCGCCCCTCTGGCGTGAGGCAGAAAGAAAAATGTCTAAGGTTACGGGCGGCTTTGGGACGATACTGAACCAATCTATATGTGAACGCATGCTCAAGGGAAATGATCTCCCCCTCGTGATAGACAGAGTGGTTGCCCTTTAGCGCCAGCGTCGAAGTTCCAGTGGCTGGGGAGGTGACAGAGCGCTCGCAGGGGTCTGTTCCTACCTGAGCTGCGCAGACTGCACCAACAAGCAGCGCCAAAACCATTGCCGAGCGACAGCACCGCTGCAGCTTCATTCACGCCCCTATGGTCAGGAAGGATGCTGAAGGACCCTTTCGTGTTGCTCACCGGCGAAAAATCCCGATTACACTCATTGCCGCACGGCACCACGAGCAGCCGAGCTCCGCTCGGCGGACAGCCGAGGCGGCTGTCCCCACATCTGTCGCGGTGATCCCTCACCCTTTCGTGGTGAACGCCAACGTCAGCAGCGTTCTCTGTTCTACTTCATGCGCTTTGGCGCTGCCCGTGGCTGGGCTGGCGCTGGAGCTGCGTTTTACCGACATCACGTGGCGCGCGCCCGCGATGCGTTCGAGACGCGGGAGCATGTTGAAAAGAGCTCCCATGTTGGCTGGCTCTTCCTGTACCCAGACGATGTCGCCCGACTCGCCGTGGCGCGCGAATTCCGCGGCGAGTTCTTTCTCTGGAAAGGGATAGAGCTGTTCCAGAAATACAATCGCGGTGCTGTTGTCTTTTCGTTTCTTACGCTCGGCCTGGAGTTCATGGCCGATTTTCCCGGTGCAGACCAGGATGCGGTCGGCCTCGCCGATCTCCATGTCAGGGATTACGTTCAGGAAACTCTTGCGGGTAAAGTCCGCGATAGGCGAAGACGCATCGGGATGGCGCAGCATGCTCTTGGGCGTGAACACGACCAGCGGCTTGCGCCAGTGGCGCAAGCGCCTGGCGGCGCAGCAGATGAAAATATTGTGCGGCGTTCGAGGGCTGCGTAATTTGGATATTGTGCTTCGCGGCGAGTTGCAGGAACCGCTCGATGCGGGCGCTGGAGTGTTCCGGTCCCTGGCCTTCGTAGCCGTGGGGCAAGAGCATCACCAAGCCAGAGAGCAGGCTCCACTTGGCTTCTCCGGCGGAAATAAATTGATCGATGATGGCTTGCGCAACGTTTACGAAATCTCCGAACTGCGCCTCCCACAGAACCAGTGCCTCAGGATAGTCGCGGCTGTAGCCGTATTCGAAGCCGAGCACGCCGGGCTCGGAAAGCGTTGAGTTATGGATTTCGCACCGAGCTTGATCAGCCGCTACGTTTTCCAGAGGAACATATTCGTTTTCGTTTTCGATATCAATGAGAACGGAGTGGCGCTGATTGAAGGTGCCCCGGCGCGAGTCCTGGCCGGAGAGCCGAACAGGGATTCCAGTTTTCACCAGGCTGGCGAAGGCCAGAGCTTCGGCCATGCCGTAGTCCACGGGGCGTTTGCCGGCAGCCATTTCCGCGCGCTGCTCCAAGAGTTTTTTTACTTTTGGATGAATGTGAAAACCTTGCGGATACGTAGTGAGATGGGCGCCCAGCTCCGCGAGCTCCTGCGCGGAGATTCCGGTTTCTACCTCGTACTCCGGCTTGTGCAGGCCACCGTAGTATTGGTCCCAGTAGTTGGGCAGCTCGCGCAGGGTTGGCTTCTTTGTAATTTTGCCGGCATCTTTCTGCGCGGTTTCGAACTCGGCTTTGATCGCAGCGGCTTGCGCGGGAGCATCGGTCGCGCCGATGTCGTCGGCGTAAATTTCCCAGAGCGGCGGATGCTCTTTAATCTTTTTGTAGAGGAGCGGCTGAGTGATGGTGGGATCGTCGACTTCGCTGTGACCGTGACGGCGGTAGCCGATGAGGTCGATCACGACATCGGTTCCGAATTGATAGCGATATTCAACTGCGAGGCGAGCGACGCGAACCACCGCGTCCACATCTTCTCCATTGACGTGGAAGATGGGGATCGACTGGCGGCGCGCGATGCAGGCCGCGAAGCGCGTGGAATGCTCTTCGGTGTAGCTGGTGGTGAATCCCAAAAGATTGTTGACCACAACGTGTATGGTGCCGCCGACGGTGTAGCCGGGAAGATCGGCGTAATTCATGGTCTCGGCAAGAATGCCCTGACCGGCGAACGCAGCGTCGCCGTGAACCAGCAATGGCAGATACTTTTCGCGTCCGCCTTCACCGCTGCGATCTTGTTTGGCGCGAGTGCGGCCCACCGTGACGGGATCGACTGCTTCGAGATGGCTGGGATTCGAAACCAGATGGATGTGAACTTTGTTGCCGCTCCGCGTCGTGTATTCGCCGGTCGCGCCCATGTGATATTTAACGTCGCCGGAGCCGAGAACGCTGCGCGGGTCGACGTCTTCGAAGCCGGCAAAGATTTCTTCGGGGTCACGTTTGGCGACGTGGGCGATCACATTCAGACGACCCCGATGGCTCATGCCCATTACCAGTTCGGTGGCGCCGAGGCTGGAACCAGTTTCTAGAAGTTCGTCCACCAACGGTATCAGCGCGGTGACTCCTTCCAGCGAAAACCGCTTGCTGCCGAGATAGCGCTGCTGCATGACTTGCTCGAACACGTCGGCGCGGATTAACAAGTCGAGAATGCGTGCCTGATCCACAGCTTGCGGTTCGGATTCCATACGCTCGTAGATCCAGCGCCGGCGCTCTGGAGCGTAAATATGATTGATCTCGACACCGATGGTCGAGGAGTAGATGGCGCGGGCTTCACGCGTATATTCGCTGTCAATCTGCAATTCCGGAGTGGGCCGCGGAGGCAAAAAGCCGAGGGGATCGAGATCACCCTCAAGATATCCCCATTGGCGGAAAGCGTTGAATACACTTTCACGCTCTGGATTGTTGGCATGGTTCGATGACGAGTCAACGACGGCGGCGCCGGCAGAGGTTCTTGATTTCGGGGTCGACATATATCTGTTACTAGAATAACGGATGCGCGGGCGGTTAAAGAGATTCCGGCGGCCAACAACAAACAAATCCGGCCAGGGATGGTTCCCTGGCCGGTAAAGGTTAACAATTAGATTGACGGCTCATTCGGGAAAATGGAACGCGTCAAACAGATCGTCAAGCGCCGGTCCGTTAAGCGGAACGTATGGATTGCCCGCCTTCGTAACCGGGTTCGGGAAATTGTCCCGGCTACGTGAGGTAATGGGAGCAATGTTCCAGTTCCGCTCGATAAACTTGTCGATGGAGACGTGATCGGAATAACTGTGGTTGATGTGGCCGCCCGTCGAATACTTCGAAACTACGAGCAGCGGAATGCGGGTGCCATCGCCGAAGAAATCGAGCGGCTGAACGTACCCGGAGTCGTAGTAACCGCCGCCTTCATCCTCAGTGATAAAGATCGCGGTGTCCTGCCAGTAGGGAGAGTTCTGAATCAGGTTTACGATCTTTTCCGTGAAGCCCTCGAACAGATTGAGCTTCGACGATGCCGGATGGCCATCCACATAGCCGCTCGGCTTCACCACCGAGACGGCGGGCAGAGTTCCGTTGGCGATATCGGAGTACAGGTTAACGGAATCCTGAATGTGAGCTGCCACTTGATCCGGGTGCGACATGATGGAAGTGTCGTACTGGAAGGGGTTGCAGATGTTGCAATATTCGTCGGCGTTCGGCCCATTGGTTCCATAATTCAACTGGTATGGGTCGTTGACGTAGTTGTTCCATTGATCGCCATAATACTTCCACGAAATGCTGTTGGCGTTGAGGTCGTCGCCGATGCTGGGCGTCGAGGAAGGTGGAATCGTAAACGGAGTGTTCGAGGGATTCTGGTCGATATAGGCATTCTTGCCGTTGCCGAACCAGCCCGGGTTGTAATTGTTGAGCAGGTAGTAATGTCCGGGTTGGCAACGCGAGTTGATACCGAGAGCGGCAAGGTAGCTCACGATCGGTCCTACTCCAGGCTGCGAGACATCCGAGCAATCGCTATAGGAGCCGCCGCCATAGACCGGGGAAACCGTATACGGAGGTGGATAACCGGCGTTATAGCTCTCGCCATAGCCGTCTTCGGCGTACCAGTTGTTGGTGCCGGGAGCGGGATTGGGATCTTCGATTTCATTCACCGTTCCCGCGTCGGGATTGGGCCCTCCGTCATATGGTTGGGTGAATACTTCCTTATTGTTAGGCGGTACTTCGGGAGCTCCGGCGCCGTTGCTGAACCAGATCGCATCGGCGTGCCCGAACATGATGTGATTGGCGCCTGTGCCGCCGTTGACGGATTGATGGAAGTTGTCGCTCATCGTGAAGTTATCCGCGAGCAGCTTGAAATAGGGGGCATCGCCTTGCTGCACGTTGTAAAAGGCGAGAGAGGTCGATCCCTCTCCCGTAGTTGTTGCTTTGGGAACTGAGGGCAAATAGTTGTAAGTGAAGCAGGGCAATGCGTCCTTGTCGGAGGAGCAAAGTGGCGCCTGGGTGACGCCATTTGTGCCCGCTCCCACGGTCACCTCTACCCAGGAGAACAAGCTGGCATTGCAGCCGGAAGGATTATCCGTGTTGATGCGGCTCAAGCTGCAATTCAGCTGTTGCCACATTTGATAGAAACGATGGACCGGGCTAGCGGCATAGTCGTTGTAGTTGAACGTGCTGCCGTTGGTGATCTGGAATGGTCCGGCGCCCAGAGTCTCAACGTTGGTGATGCGGGTGTCAGGCGTGTGACTCTTCAGTCCCGTGCCGCCGCTGGCAAGATATTGATAGTAGGTGTACCCGGGCAATCCGGTTTCCGAGACTTCCGCGCACTGGACCGGCGAAAGCGATGGGTCTGCAGGACACGGAGCGGGGCCGGTGAAATAGCCATTCGCGCCGCTGGGACCGCCCACTAGAGGTGCAGGCAGTACGTTGCTGGGAAATTCCTTGGTCGGCGGATCAAGCAGGAAGCTGTCGGTATCCGTAGCTGAGAGTTGTTGCGCCTTCGAGAAGTTCGGTCCGGGGATCGCGTTCTTGTTGGCGTCCAGTGTGATGATACCTTCGGAAAGCAGGTTATTCACCGTCTCGCCGCTTTTCGGCACGTAAGTGGCGAAGACGTGATCAAAGCTGCGATTTTCGCCAATGATCACGATAACGTGCTTGATGGGCGAGGTGGTCTCCGAGTCGCGTTTTGTTTGTGGTTTTGGTTGCGAAGCCGCGTTGGCGAAGGGTGCTCCGATTGTGAACTGGAACATCGCAAGGCCCGCCAGTCCAATCCGCAAATAGTGAACGCCCTTTGATGCGAGTGTTGTGACAGTCATTTTTTTGTTCTCCTGTTGCCGGTTAAAGTGAACCCCAGGTCAAAAGACTCCACCGGAAAAACAAGCAAGTGGAACATTGTTTACGAGTCGTGTTTTGTTGATCAGTTTTAGTTTGAGGACGAATTCGTTTTGAACCACGACGAGATGACTGCTCATGGCTCTACGCGGATCAGTCCCATCATTCCTCCATCTTCGTGCTCTAAAAGGTGGCAGTGATATACAAAGTCGCCGACGGTATTGGGATCACGAAAATCCATCCGCAATCTCACGCTCGGGTAGTCGAGAGTTTTTCCGTCGAAGTAAGGGACGTTGACCGTGTCGCGCAGAAACGGTTCGTTCACAGGTCTGCCGCGGTAATCAATCAGCATGAAATGCAGCTGATGAATATGAAAGGCATGAAGCTCGCTTGACCTGTTTTCAATAATCCAATCTTCGACCGTTCCCTGCTTCGCGATGACATTCGGCACTCCGGATTTGGGATCAAACTGCGCCGGCGTTTGGCCATCCACGGTGATATAAAATTCCGTTGCGCTATTGGGATCGTTTGGGTTGAGCAGCTTTTCGGAAAAGTAAAGCCTTCGAACGCGCACCGGAGCCACGCTTCCGAGCCATGGCAGCTGCGAAGCAGGTAGAGGTTGTGGCGTCGCGGCTAGCACCGAGGATGGTTCCGGTGCATCTTTGGAAACCGTAATTGTGGCGAGCGCGCGATTGGGATCGTTCTCGCCGCTCGGTCCAGTATTTACAGTTTTTGTAACCAGAAGTGCCGAAACACCAGCGGGAGGTCCCTTCACGATGAATTCCACCCTTGCCCCCGGTGGCACCCCGAGGTGGGTTTGGGTGTCAACAAAATCCGAAGGCAAGCCGTTCGTATTCAGCGGTACTCCGTCGATTGCCACAAGGCCAAGCGGTTGGGGCGCACGGCCGAACAGGACTTCAAGGTTGAGGTAGGTAATTCCCGACGCATTCACCACGCGCCACAGTTGTTGCTCGTCGGGTTTCATTTCGATGATGGCGGGCTGATAGTCCGGGTAGGGTACGGGGACAAAATTGATCGAGAGATCTTTTGCCGGCTTGCCGAATCCGGTGCCGGTATTGGCTGCATCGCCATCGCGATCGAACAGCATCTTGGGGACGACGGGCTCCCATTTCGAGGGCGGAGCGTTCGGGTTCAGCAGGTCTTGATCGCGAATAACAAAAACTCTTTCTGGCAATCCTGCGACTGCCTTGTCGGCGCGCTCGATTCCCTCGACGATAATGGCGCCTGATGCGCCGCCGAGCACTTGCTCTTTGGTAAAACCGTGGATGTGCGGGTGGTACCAATACAATCCAGGGGGCTCGTTTTCCGGGATGCGGAAACGATACTCAAACGGTGCATCTCCGGGCTGAACCGATGTGTGGAGGACATCGTCTTGATGGCAGACTGGAGGGATGGTTAAACCATGGAAATGAAGGTTCGTGGATTCCCGCGTCATCAAGTCGCTGGCACAGGAGTTTTCGTTCTTCCCTGCTTCCATGTGCAGGTGTTGGTGTGCCGTGGTGAGTGCATCAGGGCCGAAAGCAGTCAAATCATTTTTTAGAGTTAGAACGACGAGATCACCGGGATTCACGCGCAGGGTGGGCGATTCTGCGCCGTTTTCATCGATGTAGCAATAGCGAGTGGATCCGTCGGCCTGCTTGGTGTTGTGAGCCGTTAATTCAACTTTCAGCACGCCGTTATGGCTGCGCAGATCTTCCGGTTCCATGACTACGCTACCTGTCGAAGGGCGCGGGCAAGCTTCCGGCGCAGCTTGGGCGTAGAGAACAGATTGAGATTTGGCGAGGCAAATACATAGGAACAAGACTAGAAGGAAATTCTTTAACATCGGCTGGATTCCAGGATTCAAACTCAGTCAAGCTTTTCGGAGCACGTACTTTATCATTTTTTCTTTTTTTGGTCAGATAAATGCCGAGACCGGGGGTTCTCTGCTTCTTCTGTCCATGCGAGGTTCCTCTTGAGGGATAATGCAAAGGAATTAGGCACACGCCAAGGTAGTCGAGCGAGGGTTACAGTCAGGTGAATTCAAGATGAATTCCTGATGAAAAAAAATTCACAGGGATAGGCTTGCTCGGAATGGGCCGCCAGTTGCCTGATCGCATGGAAGCCCAGTTACGAAAAATTGAGTTAGAGAATTTCCACAGCCTGCCAAACTATCTAGGGTCAATTCTGTAGACGACGCCAAGTAAAGGCGAATGAGGAGGGAATGATGCAAGACAATGGCTTGACTCGTGTCGCAAGTCCGCATTCAGTCGAAGAGACCATTGAACGTCTCCAGTCAATTCTCAAAGAGCGGAATTTGCAGTTGTTCGCTTTGATCGACCATAGCGGCGAAGCGGAGAAAGCTGGACTGAAGATGCGTCCCACGAAACTGTTGATTTTCGGCAGCCCAAAGGGCGGAACGCCGGTGATGGTGGCCGCGCCTACCATTGCCATCGATCTCCCGCTCAAGGTCCTGGTTTCTGAAGACGAAGGCGGCAAGGTTTGGGTTACCTACAACACTCCGGAATATCTTCAGCAAAGGCACAATGTTCCCGGGGATCTGGTGAAGAATATTTCCGGCGCGGGGGCTTTAGTGGCGAAGGCTGTGGAATAATGGCCGCGCAATTTCTCGCACACTCGTCAGCGTAATGTTACCCGTCGATGGAAAATTCCAACCGAGCCCGCGATCATCTGGCGAACGAACGCACCTTCCTGGCGTGGGTGCGAACCAGCGTAGCCATCGTCGTGTTCGGATTCGCCATCGGACGTTTCGCAATCGCCCTGCGGCAGTTAGCCAAATTTCAGGGCCAGGTTTCAAAGACAACCGGCCTTTCGGTCTGGATGGGAATGACCTCGATTGTGGCGGGCGTCGTGATGGTGGTGGCTGGCCTGATGCGTTATCGACGAACCCGATCCCAATTGGATAAGGGGGAATTCGAGCCTGCGGGATTTATTGTGGATCTGGTGACGATTCTGACCGTCCTGTTCGGGCTGGCCCTGGCGGGATATTTGATTTATGTGGAAAGAAGTTTAGGGTAGCGACAGCGAAGAATTAAATCACATCGCATCGCCAAAGCCTCTCTATGGCTAATGATCTGGAAAAAGAAGCAGCTGCCCGGTCGAGCTTGCGCTTCGTCAAAGATGGCCAGGTGGTCGGGTTGGGAACCGGTTCAACCGCGGCATATTTCATTCAGCTTTTGGGTGAGAAAGTGAAGAATGGCCTGCAGATTCGGGGCATTCCCAGTTCCAATCGGTCACGGGAGCAGGCGGCAAGCCTGGGGATTCCCCTTACCACGCTGGATGAGTGTCAGCAGATCGATGTGACGGTTGACGGTGCGGATGAAGTGGATCCGCAATTGCGATTGATCAAAGGCGGCGGCGGCGCGCTGCTGCATGAAAAGATTGTGGCCTCGGCAACCCGGCAGCTCGTGATCGTGGTCGACGCAAGCAAGAGGGTTCCGGTGCTGGGAAAATTTCCTCTGCCGGTGGAAGTTGTGAAGTTTGCAAAGGCCCTGGTAAAGAAAAGGATCGAGGCGTTGGGCGCGCAAGTGGAAATGCGACATAACCCAGACGGTAAGCCATTCCTGACCGATGAAAACAATTACATACTTGATTGCCACTTCGGACAGATCCGGGGCGCGGATGGCTTGGCAAACAAGCTAAGTGACATGCCAGGAATCGTGGAGCACGGGCTCTTCATCGGCATGGCAAGTGTGGTTCTGGTGGCAAATGGCAGTGAGGTCATCGAACTGCGGCGCTGAATAAACGAGACTTCAATCGCGAGGGACGCAGAGCAAAGTCCAGGAGGCCGAACAGCAGTGGCAAATGCCGAATCAGTCGCGACCAGTACGGCGGCGCAGGCGCAAAGGCAGCGTCCGCATTCCCGCCGGCATAGCCTGCGCTATGGCTTGCAAGAGCCGCTGGATGTGACCGTGCTTCGTTCCGGAGTTCCGGACTCGGTTCCGGGACGCTCGTTGAACGTGGGAGCGGGTGGACTTGCTGCAGTTCTGGCGGGAGAGTTACTGCCGGGTGAAGTGGTAGGAGTGGAAATTCATTTGCCGAAAACCGCGGCTCCGCTACGCGCGCGGGCGCGAGTTCGGCATCACGACAAGCTGCGTTGCGGTTTGGAGTTTGTCGGGCTTTCGGCCGACCAGCAGGCGGCGATCCGCAGTTTTGCGGAAGAGACGAAAGCAGAGCCGGAAAAAGATGTGCGCGCGAAGCTGCCTCCGGAGGCGACATTCTCCGAAGGGGAGCGGCCGCGCGATCCGAAGCGTTCTGCCCACAGGCAGCGTAAAAAAGCATGGCTTTTTTTTCTGGTATTGGCCGCCATTCTATTCGCACTTTTTTGGTGGCGATGGAATCAGGTGTGGGAGGATCTCGAATCCGGGCTGGGAAGAGGCGAAACTACAATCCAGCCGCAAGCCAATGTCCCTGCTGAGGTCATGGAGAAACTGGTGACCCACCGTGTGGATCCCGATTATCCCGCAGGTGCGCGACCCGCACACCTGCAGGGAGTGATCGTTCTCGATGTAATAATAGGACGCGATGGGAAGGTCGCTCAAGTGCGCGCCTTGAATGGCCCTGAAATCCTAGCGCAGTCCGCCATGGAAGCCATGCGCTGGTGGCGTTTCGAGCCCTACCGTGTTAACGGAGATCCTGAGGTCGTGGAAACCACGGTAGCCGTTGAGTTCAAACCGTAGCTGGGAAGCGCGAGCCATCAAGACTCTAGCTCTCTTTATTCACTCCTTCTTTCACTCCTTCCGACTTGTTAATTTCGGCCGTCTTCTCATCTGCGGCCATGCCGCTCATCGCGGTCTTGAATCCTCGAATCCCATCTCCCAAACCTTTGCCTAACTCAGGCAGTTTTTTGGGGCCGAGCACGAGCAATGCGATGCCGGCAATAATCAGTAAGTGCATGGGTTGAAAAAGTCCTTCGATCATCAGAGTCTCCTTGTTGTCAGTACGTGAAAAATTGAACATAAGGCGAGGCTGGCGGCGTGAGGAAACCGGCGCCAGCCTCTTCCTTAGGATTGACAAACGATGACGCCGTTCATGCCATCGGGATAAAAGCCGCCGGAACACTGGCCGCCGTGGTAAACGATGTTGAGAACCTGCGAAGTGGTACGCGGGATGCTCAGAGCCGTACCGCTTGTAACGTCGTAGGGGTTTGGTTGAGTGGGAGGAACATCGAGCGAGTCGACAGCGGGACTGGTAACTTCGTTGTCGATGCAAGCCAGCCGAATGGAGCCGGAATGTTGCGCCTCGGTGGCCAAAATTGCCCCCGCTGCGGCCAGGTAGGTTTTGCTGGAGATCAGCGGGGCAGCTCCGAGATAGGCGCTTACTCCTACGTCCTCGAATTGCCTGGCCAGTTCCAGCCAGCTCTTGACACTCGAGAATCCATAGCCCAGAGCGGCAAGATTGATCGCCGGTTTCTTCACTGCGGCGGAGCCGAGTGCAGAACGCAAGTACTTCACGTGGTCTATTTCGTTCTCTCGCAGAGCGGTGGCCAGGAATGCCAGGGGTGAAGCGCCGAAGTCCGGAACCATGTTTCCGCCGGTCGTGGGACCGCTTTCCTCCGCCTTGGTGAGTACGCCAAGCTCCAGCAAAGTTGATCCATAAGTAGCCATGGAATAAAACTCAGCTTCCAGATACTCGAGGTTCAGGGCAAAGTTCAGAATGTCAGCGTCGGTGATTGTGGTTGAGGCATAAGCGGCCTTGCCCAGGAAACTGCTGCCTACCATGGTCGCTGCTGCGACCCCAACTCCGGTCACTCCCACCCGCTTCAGGAACTTGCGCCGGTCGGAGGGGCTATTCACGATACGCTCAATAACTTCAGTCTTCATTTGATGTTCTCTCCTTATATTTCTCTAGCGCTGAGACGCAGCTCAGCCGAATGTGGTGGGTGTTGAACGAACTGAGCGGGATTCGCAGGAGGCGGCGTTCCGGAATGGAAGAATTCTGAAGTCTAAGCGATGATTGTGCCCAAGAGCCTTACGAGCGGGACCATCATTCTCACCTCCCGGAAGCACAGAGCGATCAACTAACAATCGATGGGTGCATAAGTAGTACGCGGTGAAGAATGTTTTGGATGGGCCAATCGCCGATTTTTTTCAAAAGCTTTTTCCGGCAGGGACACACTTTATTCCTGCAACTCAAAATACGAAAATCTCGTCTGACGCTCGGAAGCAGCAGAGAGGCGACGCTGGATCGTGGATATTTAAACCCTGCGCTTGCGCATCGCATTAAGAACGATGACGCCGCTTAAGGCAAAAGAAAGGACGGCAGCCAGAGCCGCAATCAACCGCAGCGCGGCGCTGAGATGGAGAAAGTCAGCGAAGACGGCTGCCAGGGCCAAGCCCACACCAATCCCGTTCAACCACACCGGGACTCGAACGGAAGCAGCGAGATCGGGACGCAAACGCTGTTGCAAGAGCAGCGCGGCCAAGCCGATGGCTGCGATCACTACCAAAGCCAGCGGACTCTGGAACGCGCCGCGGCTGGTATAAATCACAACCAACGCCAAAGCCAGGAGTAGCAAGCCCGCAGCGAGGATCGTCGGGCGGCGTGGCGGAGACTCAGGACCGGGATTGGGCGAGATATTGGACACGAAAGTCTTTCCCGAGATTTATACAGGCGCGGACAGAGCTTTTCAAATTTCGGAATTTCGAATAAGACGAGATCAGCCAGCGATAGGCGCAATCACGCGGTCGGAACTGAGCGGCTGATGCCGGCAAGCCATTGGGCCTGACGAGGATCACTGTGGTGCACAGCGTACAGCACTAACTCAACTCGGGATGAGATGCCCAACTTGTCAAAGATGCGAAAGAGATATTTCTTGACCGTGTGCTCGCTGAGATTGAGTTCGCGCGCCGTGTCGCGATTGCTGAGCCCTTCAGCAACCAGAGCCACTACCTGCTCTTCCCGGGGGGTAAGTAGCATCCGACCGTTGGAGTTCACCACCCGCAGCGAGGGTGCCTCTGAAATCGAATCCAGCAGGAAGTTCATCTGCTCGGTATTGGCCCAGATCTGACCTTCGGCGACCCGCTGGATGCACCGGCAAAGCAAGCGGAAGTGCGAGTCGGTGAGACAGAAAATTCCCCGGGCACCGGAGCGAAAGGCGCTCACGATCAATTCCCGATCGTAGGCTTCAGCCAAAAGTACTTTTGCGACCGCCGGATGCGAGACGTGAATCTGGCGCATGGCCGCCATTTGATTGGCAGTTTCAACCGACGGAGTGAGGGACAGAATTAAAACCTTTACCGGAGTGAATGCTATCGCCTGCACGATGGAGTCTATATCACCCAGGCAAGTGGAGACGCGGAACTCCGATCGTCGGCGCAAGGCACCCGTCAGCAGGTGAGATTGCATACGGTTGGAGTCCGCAATGAGAACGGGTATTGCGGCCGAAGCGGCGGCCGATAGCGGACTCATGAACCTGGCACCCAAATGAAACAGATTGAACTGCGTTCTGATCTTAGGAGTGCATTGGCCCGTACTCAAGGAAACACGTAACTATATTCAGCACTGACTCTCAATTCGGGACAATGAATTGCACGGTTGTGGAAAATTTTGGGATGGCCTTGGGAGTTTGCGAAATTGGCTCGGGAATTTTTTGCGGAGTTCGATATTGTGGGCCGAAACGGCTAAAGCGCAGTGCTTTGCCCGCGTATGGGTTTCGGCGTCCTGTGATTCAGCGAACATGCAAGTCTACTTTCGTAGATAGCCTGTGGGGCAGCGGCCATACGACTCCATGGGAAACGCAGTGGCGCGAAGAATGGCCGCACTGCGCGCCGACGCAACATATTTCGGTAAGAAAACTTACCGTGACCACGTTGGTAGACCGTACTTCCCATGTCTTGCCGCGAACATTGAGGAAAGATAGCTTGCTGACAGCGATATCAAAGCAATGAAGCAAAACGCTTGGCTGACTATATTTCCGTTAGTAGGGGTATTGATATCGCAACTTTGCGTAGCCGTCGTCGCTCAGGACGAAGCAAAAGGGCAAAACCTGGGGCCAAGCATAACGTCTTCTCAAACTGGCCAAACCGGGGCTGGCGTAGGAAGCGAAGGAACGGCGGCTGCAAAACCGGGGCAGGCGGACGGCATGGGAAACCCTCAGCTCGGAGGATTACGCCGTCCGCTTTACCGGCTCAATCGAAGCGACGTCGTCTCCCTCAGCTTCACCCTGTCTCCCGAATTCGATCAAATCCTTATCGTTCAACCCGATGGTTATGTCTTTCTGAAGGATGCAGGCGCGGTGTCCGCCTACGGGTTGACGCTTGACGAGCTTCAGGCAGCCGTCCGTAAGGCATACAGCGGATATCTCCACGACCCGCAGGTGGCTGTGGCGCTCAAGGACTTCGAGCATCCTTACTTTGTAGCCGGCGGAGAGGTGGGGCATCCCGGGAAATACGAATTGCGCACGAACACCTCGATCATTGAGGCCGTGCAAATAGCGGGCGGATTCACTCATGAGGCGAAACATTCTCAGGTCGTGCTCTTCCGCCACGTAAATGATGATCAGGTGGAAGCGCACATCTTCGACATAAAGAAAATGCTGCGAGAAAAAAGCTTGAGCGAAGTTCCCACCCTGCGGCCGGGCGATCTGGTGTTCGTTCCTCAAAATTCCATATCCAAGATTGAGCATTTGATCAGCAAACCTTCCATGAGCATGTACGTGAGCTCAACCCAGTTCTAGCGCAGGCCAATTCCCATGTCAGAAGAGGATCACGCGAACTCCGGGAAAGAGCGCTCGGCGCCGACAGCGCGAGAGCTGGCGATGGTACTGTTCCGGCGGGGAACGCTGTTTGTCGGCATCGCAAGTTTCGTCTTCGTCCTGGCCGTCGTCTATGCTTTGGCGGGCACTACGTATCGCGCCCATTTGCGCGTGTTGGTGCGTCGAGGCCGCTCCGATCCTCCCGTAACCGGCCAGCCGAATGCCCCTCCCGATTTTTCTCGAGTGGAAGTCACCGAGGAAGAACTGAATTCTGAAGTGGAGCTGCTAAAAGACGATGATGTTCTACGGCAGGTGGCAGAAGCCAACAACTTAGCCGCACATGACTGGCTGCGCTGGATCCGCCCACGGGAAGAGCCTGAGGCTCGCTTGGAACGTGCAGCCCAGCGGCTCGCCAATCGTCTGTCCGTGGAATCGATCAAAAAATCAAATCTAATCGCAGTGAGTTATGACGCTGCCGACCCGCTACAGGCGGCGCATGTGCTCCAATCGTTATCCAGTGTTTATCTGCAAAAACATATGCAGGTGCACCGTCCCGCCGGGCAGTTTCTCTTTTTCGATCAGCAGACAGCCGAGTCCCGAAAGCAACTCCAGGAGGCCGAACAGAAGTTGTTGACCTTCACAAAGAGCCATGGGGTGGTCGTCGCAGCACAGCAGCGTGACCTCATATTGCAGAGACTGGACGCCGCAGAGGGAGGGTACGGACTAACCGAACTGCAAATCGCTGAGACGGAGCATCGCGCGCGGGAGCTTGAGGCCGAGGTCGCGGAGTTGCCGGAGCGAGCCACCACACAAGTCCGCACCGCCGACAACCCGGAGCTGCTGCGGGCTTTGAAGGCGAGCTTGCTGGACCTGCAGTTAAAGAAAATCCAATTGCTCACCAAATTCGAGCCGACTCACCGGCTCGTACAGGAAGTGGAGCAGCAAATCCGGCAGGCGGAGTCCACGATTGCTTCCCAGACCTTGTCTCCGGTACGCGACGAAACCACCGACCAGAATGCCCGCTACGAATGGGCCAAAGCGGAAGCGCAGAAAGCCCGGGTTGAGCTGAAAGGACTACAAGCCAGAGAGATGATGGCCGGCGCTCAGTTGACCGAATATCGCAATCAGGCGCGGCAGTTGGGCGATGACGCAATTACCCAAGATGATCTTATGAGCAGTGAGAAGGCGGCCCAGGAGAACTATCTGCTCTATGTGAAGAAGCGCGAAGAGGCAAGGATGGGCGACGCGTTGGACCAGGATGGCATCGTGAACGTAGCAATTGCCGAGCAGCCGGTCGTACCGGCACTCCCTGTGTGGCCGCCAACGGCGGTGGTACTGGCCGGGATCATGGCGGCGCTCGGTTCGGGCGCGGGCGCGGCATTTGCCGCAGACTATTTCGACCCGGCACTGCGCACCCCAGAGGAAGCCCTCACATATTTGGAATTACCGGTATTAGCTTCATTGCCGGAAGGAACTGGACGGAGCCTATCAGCATGAAGGGAATTCGATGAGCGCGAACGCAAACATTGTGCAAGGGCCCGAGATAATAGGGTCATCGATGCGGAAATCTGTTTTGTCTGCAGCGAGGTTTGATAGTGCGGCCAATCAGTGGAATCCTGAGGCTTTCGCACGCGAGCAAATTCTGAGCCTGGTTCGCCGGGTGTTCTTTACGAATAGCGATCGACCCGCAAGACAAGTTGTTTTCAGCGCGGTGGAACGGAACATAGATATGGTCGGCATTTGCGACAAGGTCGCCGGAGTTCTGGCGCAGCAGACAGGAGAACACGTTGCCCTTGTCGGCGTGGACTGTGCAGATGCGGAGGAGACCTGCATTCGCCCTTCCTCCCCCAGAAGTGCCTCAATCAAGTCACGCTCCTCTCGAATCGCGGTCAATCTTTGGCGCGTGCCGAGAGCTGTCGGAGAAATCGGCGACGGATCTGGAACTGGATTCGATTGGCTTCGCTGGCTGGAAGAGTTGCGAAATGAGTTCGAGTTTGTGGTCATTCAAGGACCTGCCGCCGGAGCGTCGAGTGAAGCCGCATTGTTGGGACAACTGACGGATGGCATTATTCTGGTGCTCGATGCTCGTAGCACGCGTCGAGCAGCCGCTCGGATGGCCAAGGAAACGTTAGATGCGGCACAGTGTCGCATGCTAGGAACGGTACTCACACAGAGAATGTTTCCGATTCCCGAACGAATTTATCGCCGCCTGTAGACGGTGGCATTACCGAAGGATGAATAGGTTTGCAATTGAGTGCAGTGCAAAATGAGGACGAAATGTTAGTGGGACTCAATGGGCGGTAGCTATGGCGCGGCTAAGGCCCTTAGCTGCAAGACAAACTTGTCGCCGCAACCGGGCACAGCCTGCTCGTCGCGGCAATGGTTTGCGGTGGAGACGCGGTACCGTTTCGAGAAAAAGGTCTTCGCACAACTCCATCACCAGGGCGTAGAGGTTTTTCTTCCTTTGCTGACCGAACGCCATAAGTGGAGCGATCGCCAAGAAGTCATATCAGTCCCGCTTTTTCCCGGGTATGCGTTCGTGTTCGTCGATCAAGCACGAGAATCATGGCACACCGTCTTGCGAACTGCTGGGCTGATCCGCTTCGTAAGTTTTGGAGGGATCGTAGTGGCAGTGCCGCCAAAACAGATTGAACACTTGCAACTTCTGCTACAGCAAAACGGACTCTTCTCTCTCCATCCCTTCGTGCATACGGGGCAACGCGTTCGCATCCGGGGAGGTTGCCTCAACGGTTTGGAAGGAATCATCCTGCGTAACGAGACAAGTAAGCTGGTGATCTCGATTCAATCGATTCAGCGCTCGCTGGCCATTGATATCGAGGGGTATGAGCTGGAAATGATTTGACGTGTCGTCTCTTCCTCTACATCCCAGGCAGCCGAAACCGGTGGGAATCGAGTGGGCTGCGCGGTTAATTCCTGGCGCAGGCCTCTCGGTGACCGAGAAAAAAGCACGCCGTGGTGCAGGCACGAAAATATCGTTCCGCGATGCCGCCACCCTACACCCCTCCGCACCAGCGAAAGATTCTGAGCGTTTGCCGGTTCGCACATTCGCGGGAATGGAAGGGCTAGCCCGCGCGAATTGCGTATGGTCGACTCTTCCGGACTATGCAATTGTGATGCTTGCCTGGGTTCTGGTCGCACAAATCTGTCTGCAGCTTCACGTCGCTTTTCCGAGCATGCCTTCTTTTGCAGACTTATTTCCTGCCTGGTCGGTTTCGCATACTCTCATTGGGATCGCCCTACTCCATGGTGTGCTTATCAACCGATTGAACTCTCTGAGCCGTCTGCAAACCGCAAATACAAACTTAAGCACGCAAGTGAAGGCATTGGGCAAGACAGTCTTCTGGGGAACGCTGACGTTGAGCGCGGCGCTGCATCTGCAAGGCTGCACCAGACGCGCCGAGGCTGCTGTCTGGAGCGCCGGGATGCTGCATTTCATACTGTTTTCGGCTTGGAAATGGCTCAGTCGAGATAGCTGCGGAAGTAGTCTGCGGTCTACTCGAGGCGTGCGCAATGTACTTATCGTAGGGGCAGGTACCGTTGGGCGAAGATTAGCGAAACATGTTGCAGAGCATCCCGAGATGGACCGCTCCGTGTACGGTTTTTTAGACGACCAGAGGCCGTTGGAGAATGGCATTATCGGCCGCACGAGCGACCTGACCGAGCTGGCGCGGTCGGGGTTCGTGGACGAAGTGATTCTGGCCTCACCGCACGATCAGCAAGTCACGCTCCGCGTTCTGCACGCCGCCCGGCAATTACGGTTGGATTTGAAAATGGCGCCGCAGCTTTTTGGTTGTGAGCCGTTTGGACGATTGGAAAGTCTGGGAAACATCCCATTAATTTCTCTGCATGAAGAGACGGTGCCGGTCGCTGGACTGCTTGTGAAACGTGCCATGGATGTAGCGTCGTCTGGAATCGCGCTTATCGCTCTGGCCCCTGCATTGTTTCTGATCGCGATTCTGATCAAAATGGAGTCGTCCGGGCCAATTCTCTACAATGCGCCGCGGGCGGGACGCAAGCGCAGACCGTTTCCGTGCTACAAATTTCGCACGATGGTCAGGAACGCGGATGATCTGAAGGAAAGTTTGCGCCAGCGAAATCAGAGGTCCGGGCCGTTTTTTAAAATTACGCACGATCCACGTATCACGCGGGTTGGACGATTCCTTCGCCGTTACAGTCTCGACGAACTGCCCCAACTTTGGAATGTGCTCATGGGTGACATGAGCATGGTTGGGCCGCGGCCCCATCCCCTGGACGATGTTTCCAGGTACGCAATTGCGGATTTGCCGAGGCTGGACGTCACGCCGGGGATTACGGGACTCTGGCAAGTGACGGCTAGACAGGATCCATCCTTTCAGAATGGACTAAAGCTCGATATCGAGTACATTCGCCGCTGGAGCTTGAGAATGGACCTATCCATTTTGCTAAAGACGGCGGTGGCCGTGCTGCGGGGAAGTGGGGAGTGATGCCGCGCTTCTCGATGAGAACAGGGTCGGCGGCGGAGTGGCCGACGAATGCAGCGTTAGGAGCACTTCAGTTGACCTTGCGGCCATTGCAGGCTCTGCTCGTAATGCCGATGGCGCTTTTAGTCGCGGCCCTGACCGCTATGCTGTTACGACCCCCCGACGTTCCTTTCTACGAAATTGATCGGGTCGTCTTTGCGCTGCTGGTTGCGGGAGTGGTCGGGCGCGCAATTGTTACAAAGGAGCGGTTCTGGACCTTTGAACGGGCGTCATGGCCGATGATCGGGCTGACATTGTTAGCGGTCACCAGCGTCATCGGTCAGCCTTTCGATACCGGCACATGGTCGCTGCTGGCGGCGAAGTTTATAGTGCCGTTCACGCTCTTTCACCTGTCGGTGCTTTTATTTCGAGATCGGCGACGGTTAGAACTTTTCGAACTCTTCGCTTTGGTGTTGTTGACGTATCTTTGCTTCACGTCGATCGCGTTTCTGGTCGGGGCAAAGTCATTTATTTTTCCCCGCTTTATCCTGGATGAGAGCCTGGGCTACCATGCCGACCGGGCGCGCGGACCGCTGCTGCAAGCCGTGGCAAACGGCGTTTCTCTCAATCTGCTCGGTCTGCTGGCCCTGCACGCGATTCTGCGCGGAAGAATAAGAGGACTCAAGGCCGCCATATTACTTGCTTCCCTTCCGCTTGCAATCCTTGCCACGATGACCCGGGCGGTATGGCTTTCCTTTGTCGTCAGCGTGGGTGTGCTGATTTTTCGCTCGCATAACCGGCGGCTTCGTCGAGTATCCATCGCAGTGGCGGTAATGGGGGCGATAGCGTTGCTTGTGACGTTGAGTTTTGACGATCAGCGGCGCGCTCTCATGGATCGATTGCACGAATCTGGCCCACTGGATTTCCGGGAAGCGGTGTACAGCGGCGGTTGGCAAATGTTTCTCGAAAGGCCGATTTACCGGCTGGGGAGTAAACCAAATGCCCACGGAGCTGGCCCGGCACGTCAGCGGTTACAAGGAAAAGGAACTGTATCCGCATAATACTTACCTCGAGCTGCTGGTGGAACATGGCATCCTCGGCTTGGCGCTTTATCTATGGCTGATGTGGGAGCTTTTCAGGCTAAGTCGAGGTACGGTTCCGCCCAACGAACGCAACGGCCTATTGAACCGTCAGTTTCATACCATGTGGCCCGTTTTGCTCGGCGTTTATTTTGCAAATGCGTTTGTTGTGGTTATGAACTATCAGTTCGTAAATGGCCTTCTGTTTGTGTTGGCGGGAATGCTGGCAGCGCAACAGCGTCGCGCTCCGGCGAACTCAGATTCTGAACCAATCCCTTCTCTTACGGCAGTGTGTAGTTCCGTAGGCTGAAATCCGGCTCATTCTAATTTTGCAGTCTCCCCGTTGTGCTCACGATCGCTTATCTCGCGAATCAGTTTCCAGCAGCGGTGGAGCCTTACGTGAGCGAAGAAATTCAGGAGCTGCAGCGCCGCGGCTTAAAGGTCATCTCTGGAAGCGTGCGACGCCCCGATAAGGCGCAAGATTCATCCTCAAATGGGAACTTGGGATCGCCAATCTTGTGTCTGCAGGCGGTTCGCGTCCACACCCTGCTGAGATCTCTCTTTTTCGCCGCGACCCATTGGCAACAGGTTTCGATCTTGATGGTTCGGGTGCTCTTCCTCGGAAAGGAAAGCCCGAATCTGCGATTGCGAGCTCTACTACATACCTGCCTCGGGGTCTATTACGCGGTCTTGCTGAAAAAACGCGCGGTGGATCATATCCACGTGCATCACGGCTATTTCAGCTCGTGGATCGCGATGGTAGCCGCGCGTTTATTGGGAATAGGTTTCAGCCTTACACTGCACGGTTCGGATCTGCTGCTGCACGGCGCCTATATCGACACGAAGCTGAAGTATTGTCGCTCCTGCGTAACCATCTCCGACTACAACCGCCGTTATATCTTCGATCATTTCCCGGCAATTGATCCGAAGAAAGTTATTGTGTCGCGGCTGGGAGTCGATACTCTGCCGGCAGCGAAGCCTCTCGCGAAGAGTTGCTCCAACCCCGCAGGACGGTTTCAGGTTGCTGGCGGTAGGCCGCCTCCATGCAGTCAAGGGTCACGCATTCCTGCTGCGCGCGTGTGCCCGACTGCGCGATACCGGGACTCGACTTTAAATGTTTTATCGCCGGGGAGGGGACGGAACGGAAGCGTCTCCAACTGCTCATCCGCAGTTATCGATTGCAACGACATGTCACATTGCTCGGTCACGTGGCGCGGCAAGATATGGAAGCACTTTACCGGGAAGCGGAAGTGGTCGTTCTTACCAGCCTGAGCGAAGGCATTCCACTGGTTCTGATGGAAGCAATGGCAAGGGGCAGGATTGTGCTGGCGCCGGCGATTACGGGCATCCCTGAGTTGGTGATTCCTGGAAAAACGGGATTTCTCTATAAACCTGGAGATCTCGAAGATTTCTTGCGGAGGATACTCTTCCTTCGATCTCTCTGGCCGTTCGAGGATCTCCCTTCGGGAGGCCGGCTGCACTGGATTTCCCATGCGGCTCGAGTTCACGTTCTCCACAATTTTAACCGCCAGAAGAATCTAACCCGATTTGCCGACGCGTTTCTGCGGCGGATTCAACCCCCTCGGAGCTCTCCTCATGCGGATCCTCTATTGCAATAAATACAACTTCCCATTCAGTGGAACTGAGGCATATATATTCGCGGCCATGAATCTTATGCGCTCGAAAGGACACACCGTAGCCCTATTTTCCATGGCCGATCCACGCGGCGAGGCTACTCCCTATGATCGCCATTTCGTACCCCACAAGGATTTTAAGAATCAGATAGGAATATTCCATAAAGCGCGACTGGCGGCCCATGCGATTTATTCATTCGAGGCTCGGCGAAAGATTCGAGAAATGATCGCCGAATTCCGGCCAGACGTAGCCCATGTCCGCAACATCTATCATCACCTCTCGCCGTCGATTCTGTGGGAACTGAAGAAGCAAGAGGTTCCCGTCGTATATCACGTGAACGACTTCAAGGTCCTGTGCCCCAACTACAACCTGGTTTCACGCGGAGAGGCTTGTGAGGCCTGCAAAGGCGAAGCGTATTGGCACATGCTGAAAGAGAAATGCTATCCAGGATTAGCGGCGCGGATGACTTTAGTGGCGGAGGCTTACCTCCACAAGAGACTGGGCACCTACCGCGAATGCGTGAGTTGTTTTCTCGCCCCCAGCCAGTTTGTACGCGACAAATTTGTTGAGCATGGATGGGATCCAGCAAATTTCGAGGTTCTTCCACACTTCCAGCCGGTCCACCAGGTAAGTGAGCGGAACGCAGAGAACGCGCCTCTGCTCTATTTTGGCCGGTTGTCGAAGGAAAAAGGCGTCTCCGACTTGCTGCACGCCATGCAACAACTGCCTCAACTGCCTCTGCTCGTAGCTGGGGACGGACCGGAGCGCGGCCAATTAGAGCAACTACGCGCAAAGCTGGGACTGGCCAACGTGAAGTTTGTCGGCCATGTGAAGGGACAAGAGCTGGATTTCACAATTGCGAGTTCACGTTTTACTGTGCTGCCGTCCCATGCATACGAGACTTTTGGTAAGACTATACTCGAATCCCATGCACATGGACGAGCCGTGGTTGCGTCCGACCTGGGCTCGCGACGCGAACTAATCCAGGACGGTAAAACTGGCCTTCTATACAGAAGCGGTGACGTTCCTCAGTTGGTCGCGGCGCTCGCGTTTCTGAGTTCACGACCGAAGCTGGCGAGCGAAATGGGACGGGCGGGCCGCGACCTGCTGCAGCGAGACTATACCCCGGAGGCGCATTATGCAGCCTTGATCAATTTGTATGGGCGACTGGCTAAGGACCGCAAGCAGACTTCACAGGCCTTGAGGGAGACAAACAGGAAACTGGTTATTGCCCGCACAGAGACGTCTGCCACTCGATCCGCGGGAACTAGTTTCGTTCCACTTCATCGCCTCGAGTTAGCCCAGGTACCACTACTGAGTTCGATGCCAACAATTGACTTAGCCGAGCCGAGGCTACGCATTGCGTTCATCGGTGGACGCGGTGTGATTTCGAAATATAGCGGTATCGAAACTTACTACGAAGAAGCCGGAGAACGGCTAGCAGCCATGGGACATCCGGTTACAGCCTACTGCCGGACCTATTTCACACCTCCGATAGCGGAACACAATGGCATGCGAGTGGTGCGACTACCCACGTTCCGGTCCAAACATTTGGAAACACTAGTGCACACTTTTCTCAGCACCTTTCACGTACTCGTACAACCTTGCGACATCGTTCACTACCACGCTTTGGGTCCAGCATTGTTTTCGTTTATTCCACGCCTCGGAGGCAAAAAGACAGTCGTTACGGTGCAAGGCCTGGATTGGCAGCGCAAGAAGTGGGGCCGGCTCGCGTCGGCTGTGCTCCGGATTGGGGAGTACGCCGCGGTCCGTTTGCCCACGCAAACGGTAGTCGTCTCGCGCACGTTGCGTCAGCATTATTGGGATCGCCACCGTGCGGAAACGCGTTATGTGCCGAATGGCGGGTTGCTACGGGAGCGGCGCGCCCCTGACAGAATTCTCCAATGGGGACTGCAGCCGCAACGCTACATTCTTTTCCTGGGAAGGTTCTCGCCAGAAAAAGGCTGTCATCTTTTGTTAGAAGCATATGAACGTCTAGATACGGACATAAAACTTGTATTAGCCGGTGCTTCGAGTTTTTGCCCTGAGTACGCGCGCGATCTCAAAACCCACGCCAGCGAACGAATAAAAATACTGAACTCGGTCTCTGGCGAAACGCTCGATGAGTTATTGACGAATGCGATGTTGTTTGTCTTGCCGTCCGATCTGGAAGGCTTATCTCTTGCCTTGCTCGATGCGATGGGCGCCGGCGTGTGCGTGCTTGCTAGCGACATTCCAGAAAACCGTGAGGCGGTCGAAGACGCGGGCTTCACATTCCGAAGGGGTGACTCCACAGACTTAGCTGAACGCTTGCGATTTCTAATCGCAAATTCTGCGGTGCGAGAAGCTGCAGGAGCAGCGGCAAAACGGCGTATTCGTGAACAATACCAGTGGAGTGAAGTTGCCAGGCAAATGGAACAGACTTACTTCGAGATGATGGGCTGGGCCAGCACGGACAAATCCGCAACCAGGAAGCCAAGTGCAGGAGTCAGTGCCCGTGATCCGTCGACCGTGAGGAGAGCCGGATAAAGTCTTCGATAGCGCCATCGGCGCGAAACTTCTCCTAAATTAGCGCACGTGATCAGGACGGGACGATTCCCGTCCTTTTTGTTTTACAATTACCCTTCACTTTCGCAATCTGAGCACAAGACGCGGCAGCGGCGCGGTATGGCATTATCTCTCTTATGGACAATACGATCCTCGTCACCGGCGGAGCTGGGTTTATCGGTTCCAATTTTATTTTGCGGTGGATGGAACGGGATGCAGCATCTGTTGTAAACCTGGACAAGCTTACTTACGCTGGAAATCTTCACAACCTGGCAAACATCGCGGGCAATAAGCGGTACGAGTTTATCCATGGTGACATTGCGGATCGCGCTGCGATGTCGAGCCTGCTGAAGCGGCGCACGCCCCGAGCCATTGTGCATTTTGCCGCCGAGAGCCACGTAGATCGATCCATCAGAGGACCGGAAGATTTTATCCGCACGAATGTTGACGGCACCTTCGCTCTACTCGAAGAGGTGCGGAACTATTGGAATAATCTGGACGCGCCCGAAAAAGCCGGCTTCCGTTTTCTGCACGTTTCTACCGACGAGGTTTATGGCTCTCTTGCACCCGCGGATCCGCCTTTTTCTGAAACGACTCCGTACGCTCCCAATAGTCCGTACGCGGCATCGAAGGCGGCTTCCGACCATCTGGTACGGGCGTATCATCACACTTACGGTTTGCCAACGCTTACTACAAATTGTTCGAATAACTACGGACGATTTCAGTTTCCCGAGAAATTAATGCCGCTCATCATTTTGAATGCCCTCAATGGCAAACCACTTCCGGTATACGGCGATGGCCAGAACGTTCGCGACTGGCTCTATGTCGAAGATCACTGCGAGGCGATTGCCACGATGTTGCACCAAGGACGCGTGGGAGAGACCTACAACATCGGCGGCTGGAATGAAAAGCGCAACATCGAAATCGTAGAAACAATTTGCGATATCGTGGACGAACTGGCCGGCAGCCGAGGTACTTCGCGCCGGAGTTTGATTACGTTTGTGAAGGACCGCCCCGGCCACGACCGCCGTTATGCCATGAACGCAAGTAAGATTGAGCGCGATCTTGGCTGGCGTCCCCGGGAAACATTCGAGACTGGAATTCGCAAAACGGTGAAATGGTATTTGGAGAATGACGAATGGGTCCGCAATGTCACCAGTGGAAGCTACCGGCAGTGGATTGAAACGCACTACGCTTCTTGAATTCGACTAGCGGGCCGATAATCCTCATGACGCAATCAGTAAGCAGCACAACATATAAGGGAATCATCCTGGCCGGTGGCTCCGGAACGCGTCTGTATCCCATCACACATGCCATGGGGAAAAGCTTGCTGCCGGTTTACAACAAACCCATGATTTATTACCCGCTGTGCACGCTGATGCTGGCGGGCATTCGCGACATTCTCCTTATCACAACTCCAGACGATGTGCCGAAGTTTCAGGCTCTTTTGGGAGACGGTAGTCAGTTTGGAATCCACTTGCAATATAAAGTGCAACCTAAGCCGGAAGGAATCGCGCAGGCTTTTCTGGTCGGTGAAACTTTCATTGGCAACAAGGCTTGTGCCCTGGTATTGGGCGACAATATTTTTTACGGGCACGACCTGGCGAAGGATTTGCGGGAAGCTGCGAGCAAGAGCCATGGTGCGCGAGTGTTCGCCTATCCTGTGCACGATCCCGAACGCTATGGAGTCGTGGAGTTCGATGGATCCGGCCGCGCGCTCAGCATCGAAGAAAAGCCGCAGCAACCGAAATCGAGATACGCAGTAACCGGGCTCTATTTCTATGACAACCAGGTCGTTCAAATTGCGAGGTCGTTAAAACCCAGCGCACGAGGTGAGTTGGAGATTACCGACGTGAACCGTGCCTACATGGAACGTGGCCAGCTCGAGGTCATAGTCATGGGACGGGGCATGGCCTGGCTGGACACGGGCACTCATGAATCGCTGATGGAGGCATCGCTCTACATCCAGGCCATAGAAAAAAGACAAGGCCTCATGGTGGCCTGCCCCGAAGAGATTGCTCTGCGCTCCGGTTACATCACTGCGGATCAGGTGGAAAGAAGCGGCACAGCCATGAAGAATAATAGTTACGGCGCTTATCTGCTCCAACTGCTGCGAGAGAAGGTGTTCTGATGAACATAGTCCGGCGATTCGATCCATGAGCGGCGAAATCACCAAAATTCCAACCTCGCTTCCCGGAGTTTTTATTCTGGAGCCTCGCGTGTTCCGCGATGAGCGCGGTTTTTTCTTGGAGAGCTACAACCAGCGGATCATGGCAGAAGCCGGAATCGTTGATAACTTTGTTCAGGACAATCATTCCTGTTCTTCGCGAAACGTTCTGCGAGGGCTGCACTATCAGGTGAAGCATCCGCAAGGAAAACTTGTTCGAGTCGTAGAGGGGGAGATCCTTGACGTTGCCGTCGACTTGCGCCGAAGTTCTCCAACCTTCGGGCATTACGAGGGTGTGCGACTGTCGGGTGAGAACAAGCGCATGCTCTGGATTCCCATTGGATTCGCTCATGGATTCTTAGTCCTGTCGGAGAAGGCACACGTACTTTACAAAGCAACCAACTTTTACGCACCCGAGTACGAACGCACGCTCGCCTGGAACGACCCTCAAGTCAACATCGAGTGGCCGATCAATGGCGAGCCAATCGTGTCGGCAAAAGACCAGCGTGGCATGGCATTGGCCGACGCCGAAACTTTCGAATAGATTTCCATGCGAGTCACTCTCTTTGGTGCATCCGGACTGCTGGGGAAGGCGCTCACGCGCGAATGGCACCAAGATGCCGTCACGGGCCTCAGCTCCAGCGATGCCGATATTCGCGACGCTGGTCGTGTTCTCCAAGTTGTCCGGGACACCCGTCCGGAATGGATCGTATTGTCGGCGGCATATACCGATGTGGATGGATGCGAGAGTAATGCAGACCTCGCGTTTGCAGTGAATCGCGACGGCGCCGTCAACGTGGCTCGTGCGGCGAGAGGGGTCGGCGCGCGGCTCATGTTCCTCAGCTCCGACTATGTTTTCGACGGCACGAAAACAACGCCGTATGAGATGAGCGATCCACGAAATCCGCAGAGCGTTTACGGGCGGACCAAGGCGGAGGCCGAGATTACGCTGCTGGAACTGATTCCGGATTGCTGCATCGTTCGAACATCCTGGCTGTTCGGAGTCGGAGGAAAATGCTTTCCCGACACAATCCTGAAGCTGGCGACAAGCCGTCCATCGTTGGACGTGGTCAATGATCAACGTGGGTGCCCCACCTATGTCGTCGACCTAGCGCGATCGATCATTTCCTTATGCCGAAAGAACGCAGAAGGGATTATTCATGTAACGAATGCGGGCGACTGCACCTGGTTTGAATTCGCGCAACAGATCGTGCACCGTGCCGATCTGACGACACTTGTAAGGCCAACGACTAGCGAGCGGATGGCCCGTCCGGCGCCGCGACCGGCCTATTCGGTATTATCGTCCGCGAGCTTGGAGAAGTGGAGAATCACAATGCCTGCCTGGCAAGATGCGCTGAGCCGGTACTTGGACGAGCGACTTAAGCTGACATAAACTGCTCGGTGATTGCCCCGTTTCCCACCAGCCTGCTACGATTGCGGAGACCTGCCTGAGGACTTCGTGAAATTAATCCAGAATTATATCGATGGCCGTTTCGTGCCTGGAAAGCTCGAGTTCGACGATATAAATCCGGCGGATGGGACCGTGATCGCGCAGGTCGCAGAAGCATCGCGGGAGCAGGTAGATGAGGCGGTCAATGCTGCCGGTCGCGCCCTTTGCGGGGAATGGGGCCGACTCGGAATACGCGAGCGTGCGGCGCGGCTACACAAAGTCGCGGACGCGATTGAGAAGCGGTTTGACTGCTTCGTTCGAGCTGAAGTCTCGGACACAGGCAAGCCCATCTCTCTGGCCGCCAAACTCGATGTTCCTCGCGCGGCGGCAAATTTCCGAGTCTTCGCCGACCTCGTAAAGATGTCAGGCATGGAAGCATTTCAAACTGAAACTCCAGACGGGACGGGCGCTTTGAACTACGCTCTACGCAAGCCGCTGGGCGTGGTAGGCGTTATCACTCCGTGGAATCTGCCGCTTCTTCTGCTTACTTGGAAAGTAGCGCCTGCTTTAGCTTGCGGGAATGCCGTAGTGGTCAAGCCTTCAGAGGAAACCCCGGCCACGGCTACGCTTCTCGCCGAGGCGATGCAAGACGCAGCAATCCCGAACGGCGTCTATAACGTGGTGCATGGCTTCGGGCCGGGGTCTGCAGGAGAATTCTTATCTCTGCATCCAGAAGTGGACGCGATCACATTTACTGGAGAATCGAGAACTGGAGCCGCAATCATGAAAGCTGTGGCCCCTACGGTCAAGCCAGTTTCGTTTGAACTGGGCGGGAAGAATGCGGCCATTGTGTTTGCGGATTGCAATTTCGAAGAGGCGGTTAGCGGCTTATCTGACGCCGTATTTCTCAATACCGGACAAGTCTGTCTGTGTGCAGAGCGTATTTATGTAGAGCGCATTATTTTCGACAAGGTAGTAGACGCTCTTAAAGAAAAAGCGGAAAGCCTGAATGCAGGCTGGCCTACCGACGCGCAGACCGATTTCGGACCGCTCATCTCGGCGCAACATCGAGAGAAAGTGCTCTCCTACTACCAATTGGCTAAAGAAGAAGGTGCGACAGTAATCACGGGCGGAGGCACTCCGAAATTTGACGACGCCCGCAATAACGGCTTTTACGTGCAACCGACAATCTATACTGGGCTAGCAGAATCGGCCCGATGCGTGAAGGAGGAGATATTTGGTCCGGTGTGTCACATCGCACCGTTCGATTCGGAAGAAGAGGCTGTCGCGATGGCGAACGATACTAAGTACGGACTCGCGGCGTCGGTATGGACAAGCAACTTAAAACGCGGACATCGCGTAGCGCAACAGATGAATGTGGGCATCACCTGGGTAAATTGCTGGTTCCTGCGTGATCTGCGAACTCCGTTTGGTGGAGCGGGGCTTTCTGGAATCGGCCGCGAAGGCGGAATCCATTCGCTGAATTTTTATTCCGAGCTGAACAATATTTGTATCCGACTTTGAGAATATGGGCACGATCGAGAGCAAAGTAGTGGAAGGGAAAGCGACGCCGCGCGGAAAATATCCTCATATCAAGCGGGCGGGTGACTTCCTGTTTGTTTCTGGAACCAGCGCGCGCCGTGCCGACAATACGATTGCCGGGGCCGAAGTTGATCCACTTGGCGCCACGCAGCTCGATATCCGCAAACAAACCCGAGCTGTAATCGAGAACATTTGCGACATTCTGCACAGCGCGGGAGCGCAACTGAAAGACGTAGTCGAACTTTCAACTTATCTTGTAAACATGGACGATTTCGCGGGCTACAACGAAGTCTACGGTGAGTTCTTCGGATACGACGGTCCGGCAAGGACGACCGTGGCCGTGCATCAACTGCCGCATCCGCACTTGCTAATCGAGATCAAAGCGATGGCTTACAAGCCCCAGAAATAGGAGAGACGATGGCGTCCATCAAGAATCTGAAGGCCTTCAACTTCCAAGCCTGGATCGAACAGAACAAGGAGAAACTCAAACCTCCGGTCGGCAACGCTCAAGTGTGGGAAGACGGCGAAATGATGGTGACCGTTGTTGGAGGCCCCAATCAACGCCGCGACTATCACGACGATCCCACGGAAGAATTCTTTTATCAGTTGAAAGGAAACATTGTCCTTCGCGTCATGGAAACGCCTGGCAAGCCGCCGTTAGAAATCCCGATTAACGAAGGCGAGATTTTTCTTTTACCGAAACACATGCGACACTCGCCGCAACGTCCGGCTGAAACCATCGGCGTGGTCATCGAAGTTCCGCGTCCCGAGGGCTCACTTGATGCGTTCGAGTGGTATTGCCCGAATTGCCATCAGTTGGTTCACCGCGCGGAGTTAAAGCTGAAGAGCATCGTTAAGGATCTGCCGCCTGTGTTCGAGCAATTCTATGGCAACGAGAGCAAGCGCAAATGCAGGCATTGCGGCACCGTTCATCCTGGCAAATGAAGCATGCAAGTTATCGATATCCATAATCATTTCTTCCCCAGTTCCTGGCCTGATCTTGCGGCGCGCTACGGTACGCCGAATTGGCCGTGGATCAAACACACAGAGCCGGGAAAAGCCGACATCATGGTAGGAGATCGATTCTTCCGCCACATTTATTCGGCATGTTGGGATCCTGAGGTTCGGCTCCGTGAAATGGATCGCGACGGCGTCGATTTACAGGTGATGTCTGCGACGCCGGTGCTGTTCGCCTATGACCGGCCGATTGAGCATGCGCGCGATTGTGCGGAAATGTTCAACGATGCGGCGCTCGAACTTTGCAACCACGGGCAAGGCCGGCTGAAATCGTTTTGCCAAGTGCCGCTGCAAGATGTTGACGCATCTTGTGCAGAACTCAGCCGCTGCATGCGGGCCGGGCATCTCGGCGTACAAATCGGCAATCATGTAGGAAGCAAGAATCTGGACGACGCCGGCATTGTGACTTTTCTGCAACATTGCGCAGATGAAGGGGCTGCGGTCCTCGTGCATCCTTGGGAAATGTTGGGGCAGGAGCGGATGCCGAAATACATGATGCCGTGGACGGTCGGTATGCCTGCAGAAACACAACTGTCGGTCGTCGCTCTGATTTTGAGCGGAGCATTTGATCGCCTGCCTCGATCGCTGCGCATATGTTTTGCGCATGGTGGCGGAAGTTTCGCATTCTTGCTGGGGCGCCTGGAAAATGCCTGGCATCATCATCCGGTTGCGCGCGGGGATTGCCAACATCCGCCTAGTTACTATCTCAACCGCTTCTACACAGACTCCGCAGTGTTCGACCAGCGCACATTGCAATTTCTGGTGGGAACGATGGGAGCGGATCGGGTGCTACTGGGATCGGATTATCCTTTTCCTCTTGGCGAAGAGAGAGTAGGAAATCTGATCCGGCAAAGCAATTTGCCGCAACATACGAAGGCCAAATTGCTGGGTGGAAACGCAACTGAGTTCTTGAAACTTAAACCTGAGTCGCCGGAAGCCGACAAAAAGCAACGATCAATCGCCATAGTCGACTCCAGTCCTGTAGCCCCAGAGCCCGAACAGCTCACCTACAGCTCGTATCTGAAGGTTCCGGAGCTGCTTGAGTTGCAGCAGCCAAAGTCTTTGCCGGTACATCACGACGAATTGTTATTCATTATCGTGCATCAGACTTACGAGCTATGGTTCAAGGAATTGCTGCACGATCTCGATGCGGTAGTCGCGAACTTGCAAAGGGCAGGTGCGGCTCCGCAATCGCATGATGAGGTTTATGAAGCAGCGCGGCTGTTGCGGCGGTGTACGGAAATTACTCGAGTATTGGTGGAGCAGTTCACGATTTTGGAAACGATGCTGCCGACGCATTTTCTTGCCTTTCGCGGTCTGCTGGAACCTGCCAGCGGATTCCAGTCGGAGCAATTTCGAGAGATCGAATTTCTGTGCGGTTTAAAAGATGAAAAAATGCTGCGCTATCACCGTCCTACTCCGGAAGCGTACGCAAGCTTGAAGCGCCGATTGGAAGAGCCCTCGCTGCGCGACGTATTCTTCGGAGCATTGCAGGCGATGGGCAAACTCCCGGCCCTCAGTAGCAACGCCACTGAAAAAGAGCGGTTCGAAGCGCGTGCACGCGCGGTTCATGCACTTTATCAAGATGAGCGTCATCATCGGGACTGGATCGACGTCTGCGAACGTCTCACGGAGTTTGACGAGTTGGTGGTGAGCTGGCGGCTGCGGCACATCCAGCTGGTCGAACGCATTATCGGCATCCGTATGGGTACTGGCGGAAGTGCGGGATCGTCCTACTTAAAGTTGACACTCGACAAGAAATTTTTCCCGGAGTTGTGGGAAGCCAGGACGTTGTTGACCGAGTGATGTAGTGCTGCGCCACATGCTCAGCAAGTATCCAGTCTTTTCATCCGAATGAAAGCCACATCTGGAAAAGTAACGCTGATCGGTGCGGGCTTGAATGGACCTCTGCTTGCCATTTTCCTGTTGCGGCGCGGATTCTCCGTCGAGATTTACGAACGACGTCCTGATATGAGACGAGTACGCACCAGCGCGGGACGGTCGATCAATCTGGCGCTGTCGACACGAGGAATTCACGCATTGCGCCAGGCCGGCCTCTGGGAAAAGATGCGCGGCATCACTATCCCCATGAAGGGGAGAATGATGCATTCGATCGCAGAACAACTTACCTTCCAACCCTATGGGAAAAATGAGGCGGAGGTCATTCACTCGATTTCGCGGGCGGAACTGAACATAGAGCTCATGTATGCCGCAGAAGAAGAGGGTGCGACGATTCATTTTCATCGGCGCTGCCAGGGGTGCGATTTAGAAACCGGAGAGATCCGAGTGCGTAATGAAGATACACGCGAAGAAACTAACCAGAAGACCGAGGTCCTGATTGGCTGCGATGGTGCAGCATCCGCCCTGAGGGCAGAGATGCTCAAGTTGAGTCAATTCGACTTTTCTCAACTGCATCTCGACTATGGGTACAAAGAGTTGACAATCCCAGCCGGTCCCAACGGAAAACCTCTTCTGGAGGCGAACGCCCTTCACATCTGGCCGCGGGGCAATCACATGTTGATTGCGTTACCAAATATAGATGGCACCTTCGCTTGCATTCTCTTTTTGCCATTCGAGGGCACAGACAGCTTCGCCAGCCTCAGCAGCGAAACGGACGTAATTCGTTTTTTTCAGGAACGTTTTCCTGACGCCAGTCGACTGATGCCCCAACTCGCCGGGAATTATGCTGCTAATCCGACAGGAGCCATGGTCACCATCAAGTGCTCTCCCTGGCATGTACACGGACGAACCCTGCTGCTGGGCGACGCTGCTCACGCGATTGTTCCCTTCTTTGGCCAGGGAATCAACTGTGGATTTGAAGATTGCACTTATCTAGTCGAGTTGCTCGACCGGCACGGCGCAGACTGGCCTAGAGTTTTCGAGGAGTTCGAAAAAGAGCGCAAAGTAAATACCGATGCCATTGCAGATATGGCGATTGAAAACTTTACCGAAATGCGAGACCGAGTTGCGGATTCGCAGTTTCTTCTTACCAAGAAAGTGGAACTGGCGCTCGAGGTGCGGTATCCAAACCTCTTCATTCCGAAGTATGCCATGGTCACTTTCCATAGAATTCCTTACTCCGTCGCTCTGTCTCGAGGTGCGGTACAGGAGCGCATACTGAACGAACTCAGCAAGAGCATCCAGCGCGTAGAGGATCTCGACTGGGATAAAGCTGATCGATTAATCCATCGCGATTTAACTCCCCTGGAGCTGCCGCAGTGACAACTCCGGAGTTTAGCTGGAGTGAGGATTTCGTTATCGCGATGGACGAAAGCGATCCGCTGCGGGATTACAGCGAGCGCTTCTTGTTTCCTAAAACTCCCAATGGTGAAGATTGCGTATATCTCTGCGGGCACTCGCTGGGACTTCAGCCCAAGACAGCTGCGGAATACATACAACAGGAGCTGAAAGACTGGGCCGAACTTGGCGTGGACGCGCACTTTCAAGCTGCGAATGCGTGGATGCCTTATCACCGGCTGCTCACGAACCAGACCGCTGCACTTGTAGGAGCCAAGCCCATAGAAGTTGTGGTGATGAATTCGCTCACCGTAAATCTTCACCTGATGATGGTGTCGTTCTACAGGCCGACGCCGGCGCGACACAAAATCGTTGTCGAGCGTGGGGCATTCCCTTCAGATCAGTACGCGGTGAAGTCGCAGATTGCTTTTCACGGTTACGATCCCGCAAGTTCTCTCATTGAATTGAGTCCGCTGCCGGGCGAGTCTTGTCTACGCGATGAAGAAATCAACCTACTGATCGAGCGCTCAGGGGATGAAATCGCGCTGATCCTGTTGGGTGGAGTGAATTACGCGACTGGCCAAGCGTTCGATATGGCTGGCATTACGCGCGCGGGTCACGCAAAGGGTTGCGTGGTTGGCTTCGATCTGGCGCATGCTGCCGGCAACCTGCATTTGAAATTGCACGATTGGGGTCCAGACTTCGCAGTTTGGTGCAGCTATAAGTATTTGAATGGCGGCCCAGGATGCGTAGCTGGTTGTTTCATTCATGAGCGGCACGCTCGCTCCTTTGACTTGCCGCGGTTTTCTGGATGGTGGGGTCACGACGAACGGACTCGGTTCGAGATGGGAGCGACGTTTCAGGCGATGCCCGGCGCTGAGGGCTGGCAGCTGAGCAATCCCTCGATTATCACTCTGGCCGCCTTGCGCGCTTCAATGCAAATTTTTCACGAGGCGGATATGGAACGTCTGCGGGCTAAGAGTGTGATGTTAACCGGCTACCTGGAATTCTTGTTGAACCAGATTTTGCTCGATCAGAAGTTCTCTTCACGCTTTTCGATTATTACGCCGCAAGAGCACGTTCGGCGTGGAGCGCAGCTTTCTATCCGTATCCAAAAAAACGGGCGGGCACTCTGTGAACGGCTCACGAGGGAAGGCATTGTGGGCGATTGGCGAGAACCCGATACCTACCGGGTTGCACCTGTTCCCCTCTACAACTCCTATCGCGACGTCTTCCGGTTTGCCCAGCGATTCGCCGCCACGATTGAATAGTTTCCTCGCGTTCAATCCTGTGATTACTTCCGTAACGCGGCGATGTCGCAGCCTGAACTTACACTCTTAAAGTGGGACTGATCTCCGTGCGACAACCAAGCAAGTGGATGGGAATTGTGTGCGCGGTGGTTTGCGTCCACATTGTAGTAACGCTGCTGGCCTCGCACAGCAATGGACTCACAGCTTTTGGGGACCTCCTGCAGTGCGTTCTGCTTTTCGCTGCGACGCTCTCCATCTTGTCGAATATAAAAACTACCGACAAGAAGGCCCAGCTCTTCTGGTCCCTTATGGCGTTGGGCTGCGGGATGTGGCTCTGCGTGCAAGTTCTGTGGACCTACTTTGAAGTCTTCCTTCGCCAAGAGGTGCCGAATCCGTTCGTCGCAGATGTGGGCTTGTTCCTGCACGTCGTGCCAATGATGGCGGCCTTGGCCGTGCAACCTCACATTCGCCGAAACGATCATTCTCTCCGGCTCGCAAGTGTCGATTTTTTTCTACTACTCGCGTGGTGGCTCTATCTTTATCTGTTTATCGTTATTCCCTGGCAATATGTTTCTCCGAACGAGGTGATTTACGGACGCAGCTTCGATTTGCTCTACGCTTGTGAGCAAGTCGTGCTGGTTATCGGCGTGGGTCTGGCTTGGAAGAATAGCCAAGGTTCGTGGCGGATCATTTACGCTCAGTTCTTCAAGGCCACATTACTGTACAGCGTTAGTTCTATTTTGGCCGGCGTTGCCATCGACTTCCATCGCTACTATACCGGGAGTCTTTATGACGTCCCACTCGTCGCAGCGATGGCGTGGTTCGCGACGATCGGCTTCATGGCCCGCGGACTGTCCACCGACGCATCCTCAGATCAGCAACCTCCACCCGGTCACAGCATGTGGACTGCGAGGCTGGCGATGCTTGCGGTGTTCTCGACCCCGCTGATGGTGGTGTGGGCGGAATTTGGAGGATACGCTCCGCAGCGCGTGCGCTCTTACAGGCTCTTGTTAACCGCAGCAGCGATGGTTTTAATGGGCGCGCTGGTGTTCGTCAAGCAGCACTGGATGGACCGCAAGCTGCTTCACTTGCTGCGGCTGTCTCGCCAGAATCTCGATGAGATGTGCCAGTTGAAAGATGAACTGGAGAATAAAGAGCAATCCCTTCGCTGGCACAGTCTGGAATTGCAACGCAAGAATCTCGAGCTGCAGGAAATTTCCTACACCGACCCGCTCACCGGCGTTTGGAACCGGCGCTACCTGGAAGAAATCCTGACAGCCGAATCTGGACAGGTATTGAGAAACTACGAGAGGGCACGGGGCGGGGACATCCGGAAGATGGATCATCGCGACCTTGTCTTTCTTATGGTCGATGTGGATTTCTTCAAAGAAGTCAACGATCTGCATGGCCATCCCGCCGGCGATCGGCTGCTGCAATTAGTGGCCGAACGACTGAGCAAGGTAGTACGTAAATCCGATGTGCTGGTCCGGTGGGGAGGAGAAGAATTCCTGATCATGTCGCGTTCCGCGGATCCCTCCGGTACGCCCGCGTTCTGTGATCGAATTCTGGATGTAATGGCTGGCGAACCGTTTGATCTTGGACACGGCATTCATGTGCGCAAGACCTGTTCAGTAGGCTGGGCGCCTTTCCCCTGGAGCCGCCGCGCCTACGAGGCGATCTGCGTCGAAGAGGCCATTGAACTGGCGGATACGGCGCTCTACCGAGCTAAGGCGGGAGGCAGAAATCAGGGGATTGGAATCTTGCCAGCGGAAGGCTCATGGGCCCCGCAGCACAAAATTTCTCTCCGCGATTTGCAAACAGATATTGGTATTCTCACCTGTACTGTGACGGTCCAGAATATTGGCTCCTGCAATTTGAAGCAAGCGATCGCCGAAAGCTTGACTTCACGGAAACCGACGGGCGTCTGAATTCATCACCTCCTTGCAGATAAACTGGAATGCCACTAAAGTGATTGAGGCCTTCTAATCACAAAGGCCGGCACGAAAAAATGGGTGAGGCACTTTCAACGATGAATCCACAAACTTCTACGCGCCAGACCGCTCTCCGCCAGAAAGCCCAACTAATGTCCGCTTCGGAAATTGAGCGCACTCTGGTACGCCTGGCTTACGAAATTGTTGAAAAGAACGGTGGAGTAGAGGGTTTGGGGCTGATCGGAATTCGTCGTCGTGGCGTGCCGATTGCCGAGCGCCTGGGCAAGATCATCGCTCGTATCGAGAATTCCGATGTTCCGGTTGGCACATTAGATATCACGTTCTACCGCGACGATCTTTCTACCCTGGGGCCTAAGCCGGTGGTTCAGGAACGAGAGATCGGTTTTTCCATTGAGGACAAGAACATTGTCCTGGTCGACGATGTGCTCTTCACCGGACGGACGGTGCGCGCAGCCATGGACGCGCTCTTTGCGCATGGCAGGCCACGCAGGGTGCAACTGTGCGTGCTGATTGACCGCGGGCACCGCGAATTGCCCGTGGAGGCCAGCTTCGTGGGCCGCAATGTTCAGACCACCATGAATGAGGTAATCGAGGTAAAGTTAACCGAAATCGATGATGCGGAAAAAGTTCTGCTGATGGAAAAATAATCTCGAGAAGTTGGCTTAAAAAATAAGGACGGCGAGCGATCGCCGTCCTTAATTTTTGGAGCTCACTAACTTATGCTATTTTCGTGCAAATCGCCTTCGTCTGCGTGTAAAGGCTGAGAGCATCGTGTCCCATCTCACGGCCCCAACCAGATTGCTTGTATCCACCAAACGGCATGGCGGCATCAAAAATGTTGTAGCAGTTGATCCACACAGTTCCTGCGCGCAGATATTCCGCAGTTCGATGGGCTTTGCCGATATCGTTCGTCCAGACAGCGGCGGCTAAGCCGTACTCACTATCGTTGGCGCGCGGCAAAATTTCCTCTGGACTACTGAATGGCATCGCCGCCACCACCGGCCCGAAAATTTCCTCCTGCACCACCTTCATGTCTTCGCGCGTATTCACGAGGACGGTGGGTTCCACAAAATAGCCTTTGTCCCCTTTCTTGTGACCACCCGCAAGAGCTGTGGCACCTTCGGAGAAACCAGATTCGAGATATCCGCACACTCGGCTTAACTGCTCCTGCGAAACAAGTGGACCCATTTGGGTTTCAGGATCAAGACCGGAACCGACCTGGATTTTCTTGGCATAGTCGGCCACTCCTTCCACAACGCGATCGAAGATCGGTTTCTCGACGTAGAGTCGTGACCCGGCACAGCAGCACTGCCCATGATTGAAGAAGATAGCGCTGGCTGCGCCGGGGATGGCCGTTTCAAGATCGGCATCTTTGAATACGACGTTCGGCGATTTTCCTCCAAGTTCGAGGGAAACTTTTTTCAAGTTTCCGGTGGCGGCATGCACGATCAGTTTGCCAACCTCAGTGGAACCGGTGAAGGCGATTTTGTCGACCTCGGGATGACCGGCAAGTGCTGCGCCGGCGGTCTCGCCGTAGCCTGGCACGATGTTGACGACGCCTTCGGGGAAGCCTGCTTCCATAATGAGTTCACCCAGGCGCAACGCCGACAGTGGAGTTTGTTCCGCCGGCTTTAGTACGACCGTGCAGCCGCACGCCAGCGCTGGACCCAGTTTCCACGCAGCCATCAGCAGAGGAAAATTCCAAGGAATAATCTGTCCCGCAACTCCAACCGGTTCCCGCAGAGTGTATGCGAGATACTTCGCGCCGGGAGTATACGGGACTGAGATCGGAATGGTATTGCCCTCAATCTTCGTGGCCCATCCAGCCATATAACGGAAGAGGTCCACAGCCAAAGGCACGTCGGCACCCTTCGCGATTGCAAGCGGCTTGCCGTTGTCGAGGCTCTCCAGGTAACCGAACTCTTCGGTATGTGCTTCCAGTAAATCGGCGAGTTTCCAAATCAAGCGTCCGCGTTCGGACGCCGTCATCCGACGCCACGGTCCATGGTCGAAGGCCTTGCGGGCCGCCTTCACGGCTTCTTCAATATCCTGACGATCGCCTTCCGCCACCTGAGCCAGAACCTCACCAGTCGCGGGATTATAAGTAGGAAACGTCTTTCCTGAAATTGCGCTCACCCATTTGCCATTGATTAACATTTTGCGCGGCTTCTCGATGAAGTCAGCCACTTGCGGATGAATCTGCGGGGACACTGCAATACCCATAACATCCTCCTTAATCAAGAACGAGAGATCGAGCAAGAACTTGCATGACGCGAAGCGAAAACTAAAAGATTCCGAGCGAAGAGAATAACGGAAATATGCTAGCCCTGAGTCAGGACAAAAGCAATTGCGATTCGGCTGGCCCGGCTTCGGCCAAAAGACGCATACTCTACGTATGAGGGCGATCGAGCACCCGAGGGTTAAGATTTGTTGCATTTCAAGCCGGGATGAAGCCCGCATGGCTATCGATTGCGGCGCCAGTGCCGTGGGTTTGGTTTCCGCCATGCCGAGCGGCCCGGGAGTAATCCCGGAAGAACAAATTGCGGATATAGCCGCATCGGTTCCTCCGCCGATCGCCACTTTTCTACTTACATCAAAGCAGGATGCGGAGAGCATCATTGCGCAGCAGCGACGCTGCCGCACCAACACGATTCAAATTGTGGATCGTTTTCTAGGATCGTATGAAGCCCTTAAGCTCGCGCTCGCCGGAATTTCGATTGTGCAGGTCGTGCACGTAACCGGCGAGGAATCTGTAGAAGAAGCCATTGCGGTCGCGGCCCATGTGGATGCGCTTCTGCTCGACTCAGGAAATCCGATGCTTGCAACCAAAGAATTGGGGGGCACCGGGCGGCGGCACAACTGGGCCTTGAGCCGCCGTATCCGAGAGCAGATTGACATCCCGATATTTTTGGCTGGAGGATTGAATCCCGATAATGTGCACGAAGCCGTTCGAGAGGTCAGTCCCTTCGGGCTTGACATCTGCACGGGCGTACGCAGCGAAGGAAAGCTGAATGAGCAAAAACTGCGTGCATTGTTTGCTGGCTTGAACGTCACGCAAACTTGCTGACCGCGTGATCAAAATCAGCAGCACTTTTGATTTGTGTAAGCAATAAGCCATACCACTTACTGAATTAATAAAAACTGCTGCGTTGCGTATTGAGGGGTTACAATGACTTCGTTTTCGACGGTCTAGGCGAGATCTCCTCTGTTATGGTCCAGAAAAGTCTTTCAACCAGTTTGCAGACTGAGCTGCTGCGCTCGGCGAAGAAGGCAATGAAAAATGCTCATGCTCCGTACTCGAAGTTCCGAGTGGGGGCCGCGATCCTTCTATCGAACGGCAAAATCTTTGCCGGTTGCAATGTAGAAAACGCGTCGTATGGAATGACCAATTGCGCGGAGCGCACAGCGATTTTTTCCGCGGTCGCAGAGCTAGGACCCAAGATCGAGATTCGGGCGGTCTCCGTTGCTAACGACCACGGCGTTCCTTGTTCGCCGTGCGGTGCTTGTCGTCAGGTGATCTACGAATTCGGTCCGGATGCAACGGTCTTTTTTCAAGGAAAGGATGGACCGCGACAGGCCCACATCACCGAGTTGCTTCCGGAAGGGTTCCGTCTCCAGTGAATCCAACCGGGACCTCAGCCCAGGCATTCCGCGCCATCGATGTGATCCGCAAGAAGCGGGACGCGGGGGAACTTTCTCGAAGTGAAATCGAGTCTCTGGTAAACGCCTATACCAGCGGCCATATACCCGACTATCAAGTTTCCGCGTGGCTGATGGCAGTTGTGTTGCGTGGAATGACGCGTGCCGAAACTGCTGCGCTTACGGATGCGATGTTGAGATCGGGTGAAGTTCTCGACCTCTCCTCTCTCTCCGGCAAGAAAGTAGACAAGCATTCAACTGGTGGAGTCGGCGATAAGACCTCGCTCGTGCTTGCCCCTCTCGTGGCTGCTGCAGGTATAACTGTCCCTATGATCAGCGGACGTGGCCTGGGACATACCGGCGGGACGCTGGACAAACTCGAGGCAATTCCGGGCTTCAACGTGAATCTCTCCGTCGCGCAATTTCGTCGCGTGCTGGAGACATGTGGTTGCGCCATGATTGGCCAGACCAATGAAATCGCTCCCGCTGATCGGAAGCTTTATGCCTTGCGCGATGTGACGGGCACGGTCGAGAGTCCGTATCTAATTTGCGCGTCGATCATGAGCAAAAAACTTGCGGAAGGTATCGACGCGCTGGTGCTCGACGTAAAGACCGGCTCCGGCGCATTCATGAAGACTGAAGAAGACGCCGCCTTTCTCGCCGAACTCATGGTTGAAACAGGCGAGCGAATGGGCAAACACATGGTCGCACTCATTACAGACATGGACCAGCCGCTGGGACTTATGATCGGCAACGTGCTTGAAGTGGTCGAAGTAATCGAGATTTTGCGTGGAGAAGGTCCGGAGGATTTACGGCAGCTTTGTCTCGAACTTGCCGCTTGGATGCTTCAACTCGGTGGAGTGGCGAATACGGTCACTGAAGGAAAGAAGCTGAGTGAGAGCTTAATTGCGTCCGGCAAAGCATTCGACAAATTTCGCCAGATGGTCGAACTGCAAGGCGGAGACCCGCGCGTGATCGACCATCCAGGGAAATTGCTGCGGGCTCGACACACAATGACACTTTCCAGTCCGCGCAGCGGGTACGTCTCATCAGTACAGTGCGAGCAGGTTGGCACAGCATGTGTAATTCTTGGCGGCGGCCGAGAGCGAAAAGAAGATTCGGTCGATCCCACTGTGGGGATCGTGCTGCACAAAAAAGTTGGCGATGCGGTTTCGATCGGCGAACCGCTGGCGACGGTTCACTACAACGAGGAAGCGCTCGCTGATCGTGCCAGGGAACTGCTTGTGAAAAGCTACAAGATTACCGGTTTGCCCGTGCAAGAGAAGAGACCGCTGATCCATCGCGTGATCGCGCATGATCGAACACACGCGATCGGAAATCCTGGAGAGAAAAACTGAATGGGACGCTACACTGGAATTCTCGGCCTTTTTGCCATGCTCGCGTTGGCCTATGTTTTTTCGACGAATCGTCGCGCGATTCGCCTGAAAACAGTGGCCTGGGGTTTGGGACTACAGTTTGCCTTCGCCATACTAGTACTTCGGATTGACGCTGGACGGCGGTTATTTCAGAAGGCGGGCGACATAGTGAGCCGCCTGCTGGGTTACTCTTTTGTCGGTTCACAGTTTGTCTTCGGCGACCTCGGGAAGCAAGGTTCGCATCTCGGCTTCTATTTCGCCTTTCAGGTACTGCCCGCGATTATTTTCATCTGCGCATTTTTCGCCGTCCTTTATCACATCGGAATCATGCAACTCATCATCAAGGGTGCGGCCTGGCTAATGACTCGGGTGATGGGCGCCAGCGGCGCGGAATCGCTCAATATCGCGGCCAGCATCTTCATGGGACAAACAGAAGCCCCAGTTACCATCCGGCCGTTTCTGCCCGATCTTACGCACTCGGAACTCATGACCGTAATGACCAGCGGCATGGCCCACGTCTCCGGCGGAATCATGGCGGCTTACATTGCATTCGGAATTGAACCGAAACATCTGCTGAGCGCGGTAATCATGACGGCGCCGGGGACGCTGTTAATGGCGAAGATGCTGGTGCCTGAGACCGAGCAGCCGAGAACCGCCGGACGAGTTGTGATGCCTGAAGGCGAAGAGCAGTCCGAAAAAGAAGAGAATCTTCTCGGCGCGGTCGCACGCGGAACGACTGATGGGCTGCATATGGCTTTGAACATTGCTGCCATGCTAATCGCCTTCCTGGCTCTGATCGCGCTGGCGGACGGCATTCTCGCGGGAGTACACCATTGGGTGGCGTGGTTTCCAGAAAGTCTGGAAAAGATTTTCGGGGCTATCTTTGCTCCGGTTGCCTGGGTAATTGGCGTGCCCTGGCACGACTGCGGTGTAATTGGAACCTTGCTGGGAACGCGCATGGTACTGAACGAACTCGTTGCATTCTCCATGCTCGGACCGATGAAGGCTGCCCTTGACCCGCGCTCGTTCACGATAGCGACATTTGCTCTTTGCGGTTTTGCAAATCTCAGCTCCATCGGAATACAGATTGGCGGCATCGGTGCGCTGGCACCAAACAAGAAGAGTGAACTCGCGAGGCTCGGAATTCGCGCGATGCTCGCCGGCACCATGGCCAATCTGATGTCAGCATCAATTGCCGGCATGTTGCTGTGATGCAGAACGGCTGAAATCTGAAGCAATTAGGCGGTCGAGCTTTCTCTTGATCCCATCTGCGGAAGGATCCTGAGCGATTTGCTATTCTACGCAGGTGCTACGAACCTTTTTAATCGACACCGACACCGCTTCCGACGATGCTGTTGCCCTTATCATGGCTCTTCGTGCCCCTGATGTCCGGGTGGCTGCAATCACAATGGTCGCTGGGAATGTGAACGTTCAACAGGCTACGCGTAATGCTCTGTACACGATAGAACTTTGTGGAGCCGAGGTTCCAGTGTACGTTGGCGCGGAAAAGCCGCTGCTGCGCACGTATGGGAATGCAACCTGGTTTCATGGTCGAGACGGATTGGGCGATCATAATTATCCCGCTCCTCGCAGAACTGCGGAGAAGTTGCACGCTGTCGACGCGATCATCAACACGATCGAAACCAATCCTGGACTTGTGGTCGTGACGCTTGGACCACTTACAAATCTCGCCCTCGCGCTGGCCAAGAAGCCGGCAATCATCGGTAAAATCAGCCGCTGCGTAGTGATGGGGGGCGCGCCATGCTGCGAAGGGAATATAACACCGGCTGCCGAATACAACATCTGGGTCGATCCGGATGCCGCGCGCATCGTCATGCTGGCTGGGCTTCCCATTGAACTTATCGGATGGCAACTCTCGCGAGGAGGCGCGGTGGTGGATCAGAACGATATCGCCAGAATTCAAGGATTAAAATCGGCGCTCGGCGAATTTGCCATCGAATGCAACAGCCATGCTCGTCACGCTTATAAGGTGCAGACTCAAGAAGATGGGATCTGCTTGCCGGATCCAGTTACGATGTGCATCGCGCTTGACCCCACTGTCGCACTCGACTGGACCGAACATTATGTAGATATCGAAACACAAAGTGATCTGACGCGTGGGATGACAGTGGTCGATCGGCTGAACGTGGCGGACGATGATCGTAACCGAGCGCTCTGGGAGCCCGTGCTGCGCTCGCAGCGTAAGACAAAAGTGTGTTGGAGGATCGATAACCAGCGCTGGAAAAACGCGCTATTCGAGGCCTTGCGCTAACTCACGAGCAGTTGCATTCGGACATTACCCGTTCATCTGCGAATAGGTTGAACGTCGCAAGAATTCTCCTTGTCCAGCGCGGCCCAGGAACTTTTCTTGGTCCACTACGATGCGGCCGCGGGAAAGAACGACCTCCGGCATCCCTGTCACCTGAACACCCTCGAACATCGAATAGTCCACGCGCATGTGATGGGTCTTTGCGCTGATCGTGTGTTGGCGCTTGGGATCGAAAACTACGAGGTCGGCGTCGCTCCCGACTGCGATTGTTCCCTTGCGCGGATACAAACCGAAGAGCTTGGCCGGAGTTGTGGAAACCAGTTCGACGAATCGGTTTACGCTGAAACGTCCCTGAGCAACACCACCGGAATAAATCAGGCTCATTCGGTGTTCAATGCCCGGGCCACCGTTTGGAATCTTGCTGAAATCGCCGCGTCCAAGTTCCTTCTGTTCTTTAAAGCAGAAGGGACAATGATCCGTAGAGACAACTTGCAGGTGATCCCGTTTGAGGCCGTTCCAGAGCTTTTCCTGATGCCATTTTTCTCGAAGCGGTGGCGTAAAAACGTATTTCGCGCCTTCAAAATCCGGTACGTCAAAGTTTTCAATGGACAGATACAAATACTGCGGACACGTTTCCGCGTAGACTGGCAGTCCGCGGTCGCGCGCCTCGCGAACTTTCTCGAGCGCTTCGTTGCAGCTCAAATGCACAATGTAGATAGGGGCGCCCGCCATTTCCGATAACGCGATGGCGCGGGAGACAGCCTCAGCCTCCGCCGTGGTGGGGCGCGTGAGCGCGTGATATTTCGGCGCTGTCTTCCCTTCTGCCAGCGCCTGTTGGACGATAACGTCGATTGCACTGCCATTTTCAGCGTGCATGCAGATGAGGCCGCCGTTTTTCGCAGTGGTCTGCAACGCCCGAAAGATGCTGGCATCATCCAACATAAATACGCCAGGGTAGGCCATGAAAAGTTTGAAACTGGTCACGCCCTCGCCGACCAGGGAATTCATTTCCTTGAGCTGCCCATTGCCGATGTCAGTCACAATGCAGTGGAAAGCATAATCACATACAGCCTTCTTCGAAGCTTTGCCCATCCAGGTATCAAAGGCCTGTCGCAACGACTGACCCTTGTATTGAATGGCGAAGTCGATCAGCGTGGTGGTGCCACCGAAGGCTGCGGCACGGGTTCCAGTTTCAAAGTCGTCGGCGCTAGTGGTGCCGCCGAAAGGCATGTCCAGATGAGTATGCACGTCAATGCCGCCGGGAAAAACATATTTTTCGGATGCGTCCAGAACTCTGGTGGCATTCTCGCGCGGAAGGTCTTTGCCGATGGCTGAAATCTTGCCATCCGTGATGGCAACATCGGCCACAAAGGTGTCGGTTGCAGTAACCACGGAACCATTGCCGATGATCGTGTCAAAGCCCATCCATGCCTCCGCCTGCGGCTGAGATGAAACAGAAATTCTATGCTACACTGCCGCACTTCAGGTGCTCATATTTCTCGAGTGATGAAAGGTCCGCCATGCAATTTGGGATTACGCTTAAGCCTGACATTTCGGTTGAGCGCATCATCGGCTTGACGCGTCAAGCGGAAGCTGCCGGTTTCGATTACGGATGGCTCTTCGACTCCCACGTTTTATGGATGGACCCCTATCCTTTGCTGACGCTGATGGCCGCGAACACGAAGCGGATGCGGCTTGGCACTTTGGTGACGAATCCTGCGGTTCGCGATCTCACGGTGACCTCCAGTTTGTTCGCCACGCTGAATCTGATCTCGAATGGCAGAATGGAACTTGGCATCGGACGAGGGGATAGTTCGAGACGCGTGCTGGGTAAGAAGCCGGTCAGCTGGTCTCAGCTGGAAACGGCGGTAAAGATTTTTCGCGATCTCACGGCCAGCCGCGAAATCGAATATGAAGGCCAGCGGACGCGCCTCACATGGGCTAAAACTTCTCCGCGAGTCTGGATCGCGGGCTATGGACCTAAAGTATTGCATATGGCAGGGCGTGTCGCCGACGGCATTATCTTGCAGTTTGCCGATCCTGATTTAATTTCATGGTGCCTCGGCTTTGTGAAAGAAGGTGCCCGCGCGGCAGGACGAGATCCAAAACAGATCGAAGTGATGTCGGCAGCTCCAGTTTGGGTCTCTGATGATTTGTCTGTTGCGCGCGAACGCGTCCGCTGGTTCCCTGCCCTGGTTTCCAACCATGTGATGGATCTCATTCGACAGTACAAGCCGGAAGAGCTGCCACCAGCTCTCACTTCTTATGTGCAGGATCGTGGTGGCTACGATTATTCGCACCACTGCGTGGTGGAAAGCGACAACGCAACTTTCGTTTCCGACGAAGTGGTCGATCGCTTTTGCGTAATTGGGCCGCCCGAAGCACACCACGAGAAGCTGCGTAGATTGGCCGCCGCGGGCGTTACGCAGTTCAATTTGTATCTAATGTGCGGAGACGAAGAACAATCCCTTGAAACTTACCAACGGGACGTCTTGCCAGGACTCTTGAAAGGCCTGGGCACGAAAAATTAAGATTGCGCGACACGAATCGGCGAGAGCACAAGCGGGGGCTGAAACTTCATCATCGCGTAATAGACAACAAACGAAACGGTGAACCCAACAAACCAGGAATAGTCATAAAGAACGCGCACAGACGGAATTGCCAGACCTACCAACGCTGTTCCCGCTCCGAGTGCAAGCGCAACCACCGCGCGCCAGTTGAAACCCCTGGAATATTCATAGATTCCGCCGCGAAGATACAAGTCGTCAAGTTGCAAGACGCGCTTTCGCACCACGAAATAGTCGCAGATCATAACGCCCGCCACCGGTCCGAGGAACGCAGCGTAACCTCCGAGCCAGCCGAGAATGAAGGTGTTGTAATCGGCGAGCAATTTCCACGGCATCAGAGCGATACCCATTAAGCATGTGATCACCCCTCCAGTACGGAAGCTGATTTTTCGCGGCCATAGATTGGAGAAATCATTCGCGGGCGAGACGACGTTGGCTCCAATGTTGACGTTCAGAGTGGCGAGAAGAATAGCGATCAGCGAGATCACGACTGCCACGGGAGAATGGAAACGGCTGAGCAGTTGGACTGGATCCGAAATGGCTGTTCCGTAGATCACCACCGTGGCCGAGGTCACGGCGATACCGATAAAAGCGTAGAGAGTCATCGTCGTCGGCAAGGCAAGCGCCTGGCCGATGATTTGGTCTCGCTGGTTACGGGCGAACCGGGTGAAGTCAGGGATATTCAACGATACCGTCGCCCAGAAACCGACTGTGCCGTTCAGGGCTGGGATCAAGAATTTCAGGAAATCTTTGAAGTTGGTGAATCGTGATGGCGCAGCCAGCATGGGACCAAATCCTCCTGCACCGTGATAAGCCCACGCCAGGAGTAGCAATCCGACGCCTAATAGTATCGGTGCGCTGATTCCCTGCAGGATTCGGATGTATTCAATCCCCATCAGAATGACGGCTAGATTGATCAGCCAGAACAAAAGAAAGCAAATGGAGGTTGCGTAAGGAAAATTCTTCCATCCGGGGGCCAGTGTGGCCAGCAGAATACTGATTGCTTCGCCGCCGATCCAGGTTTGAATGCCGAACCATCCACACGCAACCAGCGCACGCAGGACCGCAGCTACATTTGCTCCCAGCACTCCGAACGACGCACGCGCCAGCACTGGAAACGGAACTCCATATTTCGCACCGGGGTGCGAGTTCAGCAGCATCGGAGCCAGCACGATCACGTTGCCCAGAAAGATTGTCATGACCGCCTGCTTCCAATTCATCCCTCCCTGAATCAGGCTGGCCGCGAGCACGTAAGTGAGAATGTTCACCGACATTGAAATCCATAGGGCAGCGAAGTTATAGGTGCCCCAATGCCGGCGATCGGCTGAAGCTGGCGCCAGGTCAGGATTGTAGAGGGGACTGGATTCGATTCGAGATGCAGAAAGTTCAGGCGTGGTCATGAATTCGATCTAGAAAAAACCCACTTCGAAGATTTGTTGCGCCGCATACTTCAGTCAGCGCCTGCAGCTTTTCCGGTTTGCGCGGTGATCGGACCGTAACTTTCCGGCCGGCGATCGCGGAAGAACTGCCAAACTTTGCGCACTTCCTCGATCATGTCGAGATCAAGATCCGCTACAACCACTTCGTCTTTATCCCGGCTAGCCTGCGCGATAATTTCTCCGCGGGGAGTGCAGAAGTAACTCTTGCCGTAAAATTCTCCAATGCTCCACGGCTTTTCAGTCCCGACGCGATTGATTGCACCCACGAAATAACCATTCGCTACAGCATGCGCGGGCTGTTCGAGTTCCCAAAGATATTCCGAAAGCCCAGCGACGGTGGCCGAAGGATTGAAGACGATCTCAGCTCCATTTAATCCCAAAATGCGGGCGCCCTCGGGAAAATGGCGGTCGTAGCAGATGTAAACTCCAACCCGCGCGTACTTTGTTTCGAAGACCGGATATCCTAGATCGCCGGGAGTGAAGTAAAACTTTTCCCAGAATCCTGGGTGACAATGTGGCAGGTGGTGTTTGCGATATTTTCCCAGATAGCGGCCGTCGGCATCGATGACTGCGGCGGTGTTGAAATAAAGGCCAGGCATTTGCTCTTCGTAGACCGGAACCACGATCACCATACGATGTTTGGCAGCAATCTTTTGCATCATGCGCACAGTGGGGCCGTCCGGCACTCGCTCAGTCAGTTCATACCAGCGAGCATTTTGTTCGGCGCAAAAATAAGGTCCGTAAAAAAGCTCCTGCAAGCACAGAATCTGCGTCTTTTTTCGTGCCGCTTGCTCGATCAACCTGAGATGCTTGTCGATCATTGCTTTTCTGATCTCGGCGAGAGGACGCTCCGTGCTGAGCGCATTGCTCGCTTGAATCAAGGCACAGCGCACGATACGAGGCATGAGTCGGGACCTCCAAGGAACGAAACTATAGCAGAAAACTGCGTCCACATGGCCTTCTGCCGTACAATCTAACTTACAAGATAAGACAATGTCAGAAGCGCACAAGAAACGTTTCAGTGTTGCTGAACGCCCGAACAAGGGTGCACCGGAGGAAGCTATCTCCGACTCACACGTGCCCATCGCTACTCTTTCGGGCCGTCCCTTACTCTCTAACCGTGGCATGCCTCTGAATCTCGACTGGGTGAAGCAAGTTCGCGTTAATACCAGTGCGGTGGAGCGAAGAGCGCAAACTCACGTGGCGCGCCGCACCGTGAAAAAGGAGTGGCAGGCCGCCTGGCTTCTGCGCGCAGTCTCCTGCATGGACTTGACGACGCTTTCTGGTGACGATACGGATGAGCGTGTTCGCCGCCTTTGCGCCAAAGCGCGGCAGCCGATCGAGCAGGATATTGTAAAGCGCTTGCAGATTGAAAGCCTCAACATCAAGGTGGCGGCGGTTTGCGTGTACCATCGCTTTGTTGAAACTGCGGTGCGCGCACTCGAAGGCAGCGGGGTTCGAGTGGCAGCGGTCTCCACGGGATTTCCTGCAGGGTTGTCGCCAGTGGAAGAACGCGTAGCGGAAATTCGCCGCTCGGTGGAAGCCGGAGCGGATGAGATCGACATCGTGATTACACGAGCTCACGTGTTCGGTGGGAAATGGCAGGAACTGTACGACGAGGTTGCTGAATTTAAGTTAGCCTCGGGACATTGCCATATGAAAGCCATTCTGGCTACAGGCGATCTGCTGACACTGCGCAATGTTGCGCGTGCCAGTTTTGTGGCAATGATGGCAGGCGCGGACTTTATCAAGACTTCGACCGGCAAGGAATCTACCAACGCCACGCTTCCCGTTGGATTTGTGATGACTCGCGCCATTCGGGAATACGCGCAGGAGACCGGCATGGCGGTGGGCTTCAAGCCCGCTGGGGGAATTCGTACGGCTAAGCAATCCACGGAATGGCTGGCCCTCATGAAAGAAGAGCTGGGAGCGGACTGGATGAAGGCGGAACTATTTCGCTTCGGAGCGAGCGGACTTCTGAATGATATTGAGCGGCAGCTTGAACACCACGCCACAGGACGGTACTCCGCAGATTACCACCATCCGATTGCATAGGGGAGCGAGGACGAAAGACTCAATAATGAGCATCGCTGAAAAATTTCTCACCATGGAATATGGACCGGCGCTCGAAGATCCAAAAGATGCACTGCTCTGGCTCGACGGGCATCACCGGCGCTTCGTCCACTTCATCAACGGGGAATGGCGCGAACCGGTGGAAGGCGTATTTTTCGACACGACGAATCCTGCGACCGGAGAAAAAATCGCAACCGTCGCGCAGGGATCTGCCGCAGATGTGGATGCCGCGCTTCAGGCAGCGCGAATTGCTTTTCCGAAGTGGCAATCTCTTAAACCGCACGCGCGGGCTCGGTATTTATACGCCATGGCCCGAGCCATTCAACGACATTCCCGTCGGCTGGCGGTGCTCGAAACGATCGACAATGGCAAACCGATCCGCGAGAGCCGGGATATCGATATTCCGCTCGTTATTCGCCACTTCTACCATCATGCCGGATGGGCGCAGCTTTTGGAATCTGAGTTTCAAGGCTATGTCGCTTGCGGAGTAGTCGGGCAAATTATTCCCTGGAATTTTCCTTTGCTGATGCTGGCATGGAAAATTGCGCCGGCAATTGCGACGGGAAATACCGTCGTGCTCAAGCCGGCTGAGTTCACACCGCTAACCGCGCTTGCGTTTGCGGAGATTTGCCAGGAGATCGGACTCCCGCCGGGAGTGGTCAACATCGTCACTGGCGATGGTTCCACCGGCGAGGCTTTAGTAAAAAATCCCGGAGTCGACAAAATTGCATTTACCGGATCGACCGAGGTTGGACGTGCCATCCGTCGCGCGACGGCAGCGAGTCATAAGCGGCTTTCGTTAGAGCTCGGCGGCAAGTCTCCTTTCGTTGTCTTCGAAGATGCCGATCTCGACAGCACAGTGGAGGGCCTGGTCGATGGAATCTGGCTCAATCAAGGACAGGTTTGCTGTGCCGGCTCACGTTTACTCATGCAGGAAAGCATTGCCGATACACTGATGGAAAAAATCCGCGGCCGCATGGAAAGGCTCCGCGTTGGACCTCCGTTAGATAAAGCAATTGATATTGGCGCCATCGTTGCGCCCGTGCAGCTCGAGCGCATTCGTCGGCTCGTGGATCAGGGAGTTGCTGATGGAGCGAGTTGCTGGCAGCCGCAGATTGAAATGCCAGCGCAGGGACTTTATTTTCCGCCGACTTTGTTAAGCAATGTGCATCCGACTTCAATCGTCGCGCAGCAGGAGATTTTTGGTCCGGTACTCGCTGCCATGACTTTTCGCACGCCTGCTGAAGCCGTGGAGTTAGCCAACAATACTGTCTACGGACTGGCGGCTAGCGTGTGGAGCGAGAGCATCAACGTTTCGCTGCAAGTAGCGGCGCAGATCAAAGCCGGTGTGGTATGGGTGAATTGCACAAATATGTTCGACGCAGCCTGCGGGTTCGGCGGCTATCGCGAGAGCGGTTACGGCCGCGAGGGAGGGCGCGAAGGTTTGTTTGAATATCTTGAACCAGGCTGGTTTAAACATGCTCCTGCTCTTTCCGCCTCAAGGCAAAGACCTGAACCATCGACGGACGGACACCAGCGAGAAGTCGCGATCGACCACACGGTAAAGCTCTACATCGGGGGAAAGCAGGCGCGACCGGATTCTGGCTACAGCTTCGAGGTTCGCGGCCAGAATGGCGAGTTGCTCGGCGAAGCGCCACTGGGCAATCGAAAAGATATTCGAAACGCAGTAGAAGCGGCGCGCAAAGCGACAAGTTGGATGAAGTCCACAGGCTCACAATCGCGCCCAGGTTCTCTATTACGTGGCAGAGAATCTCTCGCTGCGTCAAGAAGAAATCGCCCGCCGGTTGGCAGCGGTCGGTGGCGAACCTCAGGCAGTCAAGGAAGTTGCGACCAGCATCGAGCGCATATTCTCGTATGCAGCATGGGCCGACAAGTTCGACGGCGCGGTGCACAATCCGCCCTCGCGGTCTATCACGATTGCAATGAATGAGGCCATTGGAACGGTGGGCATTGTTTGCCCTGATGATGCGCCACTATTAGGTTTCTTGTCTCTTGTTTTGCCGGTTCTGGCCGTGGGCAACGTTGCGATCGTGGTTCCCTCGGAAACGTATCCTCTTATCGCCGGCGATCTCTATCAGCTCTTCGATACCAGCGACTTGCCGGGAGGTGCGATCAATATTGTCACCGGATACCGATCACAACTTCTTAAGACGATCGCCGAACATGACGATGTGGATGCAATCTGGTGTTTTTCGGATGAATCCAATGCGGCGGCGGCCAAGTCTTTTTCCGTAGGAAATCTGAAACAGGTATTCACCAACGAAGGCCGTTTCATCGACTGGTTTGACGCGAAGCAAGGCGAGGGTCGGTGGTTCTTGCAGCACGCTACTCAGGTGAAGAACATCTGGGTTCCGTACGGCGAGTGAGTCGCACGCCGCTTATTGGGGTTGCGCACCCGGTATACGATCCCGCAGTTCATACACAAACTGCTGCAGTTCGTGTCTCTGGCGGCTGGCATCTTCGGTTTTTTCCTTCGTTATCTGCTCGTACACTTGCAGCTCGGACTGCGCTTTCGTGGTTTCTCCCGTAAGCCGATAGAGCTGCGCCAGACGGTAATGGGCTTTCTCCAATTGTGGGTTGACTTCGATTGCCTCTTGCAAGGCGGAGATTGCTTGCGGAAAGTTTTTCTGCTCAGAATAAAGAATCCCTAATTGCAAGTAGGCGACGCCAAGTTTTGGATCAAGCTGGATCGCAGTCTGTAACAATGACTTCACCTGATCCGCATCTTCAGCCTGATTGGGCGAACTCCAACGCTTGTGAAGGCTGATCGCGTAATAGTAATTAGCCCAGGCATTCCGCGGTTGAAGTCTGACAAATCGCGCCAGTCGTTCTTCGATCTCTGGCGAGGGAGTACTCTCGGCCACCTGCATTTCTCCCATGAAGAGGTACGGATTCGGATCGTCGGGATTCAGATCTGATGCCTGGCAAAAATTACGCACCGCGTCTTCGTAGGATCCGTTGGAATACCAAGCCGCACCCAAGCCGTCAAGCATACGAATCGACCGCGGGAACGAGCGGTGCCCTTTCGTAAAAACTTCGATAGCGGGTTCGGCCGCGTGATGCAGAAGGAGCTCCGCGCCCCAATCGAAAAGATTCGTTTCGCTTGGGTTAAGCTCGGCTGTGCGCTGATATTCCCGAACAGCTTCCAGAGGATCGCCCAGTCTCTCATCCGCCTCGGCGAGCAGATGATGGAGTTCAGCATTCTGCTGATGAGACTTGTCCTGAACGGCGAGCAGCGCGCGCACATCGCTGCGCGCCTGTGCATAGTCTCCGGTTTCCGCGCGAGCGAGCGCTAGTTCGTAAGCGTTGTCCGCGTCCTTGGGATTCAGACGGAATGCTCGCTCGAGATACGGCAGTGCTTCGCGCGGTTTTGCGTCTTCCACCAGTAGCTTTCCCAGATGAAAATTTGCGCTGAAGTCTTCCGGTCGTCGCGTTGCTACGTCTCGCAAAGAATTCTCCATTGCCGTCCGGGATAGATCAAGTGGAGCAACAGCGAGCGATTGCTTACCGCGAGCAGCGGTCTGCTGGGCCAAGGCCTCTCTGTTGCGAATAATCGTGTCGCCACCATGACCGCCGAGATTTGTGGTATCGGTAACACCAGCGACATTAAAGTGTGGCTCGTCGAAGAATTGGGGTCGCGTGCCTGTGGGTTTCGCCGCTTCCGACTTAACCGAATCGAGTGTCAGATCGATCGCTTTTGATTCTTTCGGTTCAAGAATAAACGGGCGGGAATTTGCCGGTATGTATCCGGCCATCTCGGCACGCAGGCTGTAATTTCCGCGTCGAACCTCGGAAAAACTGTAGGCTCCCGCAGAATCGGTATGCGCTTTAAAGACCTGCGAGCGGCCTTGCAGGCAAACGATAGCGCCGGTGACGGGACGATTGAGCAAATCCCTCACGACGCCGTGCAAGGTCGCCGTCGCCTCCGAGTCCGACTGTGACTCATTCGCTATTACCGCAGTCGATTGTCCGAGAACCAGCGGCGGAAAAAAAATCGCCGCCACTGCAAGAGAGCACGCCGCTATAGTGAGAAAGCGCCCCATAAGACAAGTGCGAAGCGGAAAGGCAAAGCAAAACTAGGCGTACGCGTAATCGGAAATTCTAGTCGCTGCAGTTGCGATCCGCAATCGGTCGAGGTAATGCCCGGCGTTTTAGCTGTTGGCCTCTCGCCGAGCTAAAAGGTCCACGTAGGCTTCGGCGATGAGTTCGTCCTGAGCGATTCCAAACTCTGATAGCAATGCTGTCACAATGCTTTTTCCCTCAACCTCGCTTTGTCCGGGGCGGAGCACGACTTCGAGCTCCAGAAAGTCTCCCAACCCCTGAACCTCGTCAATGTGAACGCGCGTCTGCCCGATGAGATATAGGATTCGCGTTTTCTTAACCAATCCGATTCTTCCGAGGGTAGCAGTGAGTATCTCCTTCAGGATTTGAGGGTCCGGGGTGCGCGCGATCAGATAACGGGATTCACGCGCGTGAGCAACGTCGGACCTTTCGTAGCGGATGAGTTCCCCACGGTCCCGCGCAAATATCCGGAGCTTCAACCTGCCGCGATTACATGCAAAGAAGAAATCTTCCTGGTGGATGGTCTGCGGAGAAGTGTCGCTCAACCGCGCCGCAACATTTTCGGCGGCGACCCGATTCTTCAAAAACGCTTTGATCTCGATATTGCTTGGCATACTTGACCTTGCCAAGATAGCGTACACTCCATGCCTGTGGTCAATGCGCTTGAAAGCGCGAAGTCTTTCGTTTAACTTCAGGACGCTGTCAACCAAAGATAAATCTGTTTATCTTCAAGACCTCGAGGCCAATCGATGACCTTTTGCAAAATGCGTTATCTCGCGATTTTCTATTGCTGACCACGTGCCTGACGTGCTGGAGCCAGGAGAGACGAAAAATTATCATTGATCAGGATGCGGCGGGGCCCGGCGGAACGGATCAGCAATCGATGTTGCTCCTCATCCAATCACCGAAGACGGAAGTATTGGGGATCACGGTCGTGACCGGCGACCAGTGGCTGCATTCCGAAGTCGCGCACACATTACGCATGCTCGAACTCATCGGTCGAACCGATATTCCGGTTGTGCCGGGAGCCGAGTATCCCCTGGTAAGGCGACAACAGGATACTGAACTCTGGGAGCAGCAATATGGCAGCATCATGTGGCTGGGAGCCTGGACTCCGAAGTTTTATCACCCGCACGATCAGTTGGGTGACATGCCAGAAGGCATGCCCACGACCAGGCCATCCAACGAGGATGCGGCTCATTTCCTGATACGCATGGTGCATAAATTTCCCAACGAGATCACCATCTATGAAGGCGGGCCGTTCACCAACCTCGCGCTCGCTATATCAATCGATCCCGGGTTCGTTGGGTTGGCTAAAGAACTGGTGTTCATGGGCGGGAGTTTGAACCCGCGCACCGACGATCCCGAGTTTGCCAACAATCCCACACACGAATTCAATCTATGGTTCGATCCCGAAGCCTCTCACCTCGTGCTGGTGGCACCCTGGAAAAAGATTGTCTGCACCCCTGTGGATATTTCGGTGAAAACACGTTTGACTTCCGACTTGATCGACCGCATCAAAACGGCCGACACGCCTTCAGCGCGTTACATCGCCAAATATTCCATCCTGCACGGTAACTACAATTATTTATGGGACGAACTGGCGGCGTTGGCATGGCTCGATCCCACGCTCATCACCAAGAAAGAAACGCGTTACATGGATGTCGACCTGGACCGCGGCGCGGGCTATGGTAACACTCTGAATTGGACGGAGCACGATAAACCAAAGCTCGAAGTGCAGCCGGTCGAAGTGCAGGATGATCTGGATCTTGATCGGTTCTACAAAATGTTTGTGACTCTATTGAGTGCACCAACGCCTAAGAATTAGAAGACAGGTTTTCCGCCGGTCACTGTGGAAGTTGAGCCAGCATGCTTTGCGCCTGGGTGTGGCTCGGATGCTGCTTAAGCAGTCCGATCAGAACTGCACGAGCCTCGTCCGGCGCACCCTCGAGCACATACACCTTGGCAAGATTCAGATATGCCTGATCGAAGCCGGGCGCGACTCGGATGCATTCTTTAAAACTGGCGACCGCTTCATCTTGCCGCTGTGTACGCAGGTAAAGTATTCCAAGATTGTTTAAGGCCTCCGGGAACACGGGCCGAGCATTCAGAGCTTTTTGCAAATACTCGTACGTACGGGCGCTGTCGTCAGCTTGCGCAAAAACCATTGCCAAGCCGTAGTTCGCCTCAGGGTCCGATGGATTCACTTGCAGACCACGGTCGAAAGTTTGGCGAGCGTCATCCCAGTTTTTCTGCAGGCGATACGCATTTCCGAGATTGTCGAGTGCGATCAGGTGATCTGGGCTTGACCGTAAGGCTTCTTTAAAACATCGGATCGCTTCGTCAGTTCGTCCCTCGCGCGCGGCCAGGAGGCCGAGGTTGTTCCATGCGTTGGCCACAGTATCTGGATAACCCGCCTGTAATTTGGTCGCGCGTTCGAAGCTTTCGCGTGCTTCGTCCGTTTTATTCTGGCTCAAGTAAGCGCTGCCGAGACCGTAGCACGCTTCTGCGCTGGATGGATCATCGCGAAGGGCTGTGGCAAACGAAACTGCGGCCTGATCGATGTACCCTCGCTGAAAAAAAATAGAGCCGAGGGAAAGATAATTTCGGCCGAACTCAAAAGTCTCGCCCACTCCCGGAAAAGGCAAAGCTCGAGCCAAGCGCTCAGAATTCGTTTCCGGAATGGCGCGGCAGTCGTTTCCGATATGTTCCGGATTCACCGGTCCTTGATAGATTTTAACTATGTCCCCTCGCTGATCGATCAGAAACAAGGTCGGAAGTCCCATGTCACGATGGCGGTCAAACAAGGAACGATACAGGATGTTGTAGACAGCGGAGATTTCATCTGCGCCGCGAAGGATTGGGAATGTTAAACCACGCTCGCGAGCCAGCGCGCTAAGAGCGGGAACCGCTTCCTTATCAATATTAACTGTAAGAACTTGAAGGCCCCGCGCCTCTTCGCGGCTGGTCAGCGACTGGAATGTGTTGAGGTTCTTCATGCAATCCGAAGATTGTCTTGTCCAGAAATTCAGCAGAACAGGTTTCCCGCGAAATGTGGAGAGGGTCCTTACTCGGCCGACCTGGTCGGGAAGCGAAAAATCCGGTGCGGCTACGGGCACGAGCAACCAAGTCTCGATGGCAGTGCGAAGCAACTCGATCTTATCGGGCTCGACGAGGCTGGGCGTGTCTGGGGAAGGCGTTTTCAACTTGAACGGCTCGGTTCGAAAGTTTTCAGACCCTTCTTCTGCCCAAATCCTGTGATTCAAAGGAAGATTATGAATATCCTGCAAAAGTCCGCTCGGCCAGCGGATCGATGCCTGCACCGGTCCCACGGCTTCGCCCAAGCCGAAAAATACTTCTTTACTATGTTGAGAGAGAAATCCTGATCCCACTTGAAGCATTCGGGTCTGGCGGCCAGATCCTGTTTCCACAGTGATCGCAGCGCCGACGGCGTCCCGATTACTCTTGGTGCCTTGCAGGCGGAAAGTGATCGATGGCGGCAGATTCTCTATCCGATTTTTCAATACGCGTACCTGCGGTGCGTTGCGATTTTTCAGGAAGATCTCCTGCCTGCCATCTCGATCGAAATCCGCCAACGCGAAGGCTCTTCCGTCTTCGACGAAATCCAATCCTGCCGCGCCAGAAATGTCGGAAAACGTTCCATCACGATTGTTCGCGTAGAAAACATTTCGTTCGAATCCGCTCCAGGTGCCGTCTGCGCGAATCAGTTCGTTGATGGCGCCCCATCCTTCTTCGTAGTCGTGCGAAGGCTTTGCCTGATCCGGTGAATTGGCTACTACCTGCCGCCAGAAAAAACTATTCAGATCCTGATCCGACGGCCCAGAAATCATTCCATTCGCAATGTAAAGATCGGAAAACCCGTCGTGATCGAAATCGAACGCGTCACTCGACCATGACCAGCGGCCCATGCCGACTCCGGCTGAGGAGGTCTCGTCCTCGAAAACACGGTCGCGCGCCTGAACACCGGCTCCGTGAAGCTCGCTATTTCGAAAAAGCGAATTTCCCATTGCGTGCTTTCGGTACAGCGCTCGTACATTTTCGGGAGCATCTTGCTTGAAATTCTCCTGTGAGGAGATGCGTTCTCCGGCGGCGGTCCACATATCCGCGACATAAAGGTCCTCGACACCATCGTTGTCGAAGTCGTTCCAGCAAACACTCATTCCAGCGCCGATGTCTTCAACTCCCGCCTGGGCAGCGATATCGGTAAACGTTCCGTCGCCATTGTTGCGGTAGAGATTTTTCCGGCCAAAATCGTTCACCACATAGAGGTCGGGCCAACCGTCATGGTTGTAGTCGCTCCAGCCACAGCAGAAACTGTAGCGCGTGTTGTTCTGATTGAGCCCGGTTTCTGCAGTCACATCACGGAAGCTCCCATCGCGATTGTTCCGCATCATGAAGTTCGGCGGGCCATTCTCGGCATCATGATAAGGAACGGGATACTTGTACTGGTCATTGCCCCGGTAATAGACATAGAGACAAAAATAAATATCCAACCATCCGTCGCGGTTATAGTCGGCAACCGCTGCGCCGGTAAAAGTTCCCTGTGGTGCGGTGGCAAATGGAAATGCGTCAGGTTTCTGGCGAAAGGTGCCGTCGCCTTGGTTAACGAACAAAAGTGGACCGCTCGCCCGCACGACGACTACATCCTGACGTCCGTTGTTATTGAAATCGGCGAAGAGCGCGCAAGCTGTGTTGTCGAGTATTCCCAAGCCTGATGTTGCGGTAATGTCTTCGAATGTTCCGTCGCCGCGGTTTCGGTAGAGTCGATTAGGAAGGCCCGCGGGTTGGCAAATGTAGAGATCGTCGAAGCCATCATTGTCGATGTCGGCGACGGAAACTCCGTTGTGTCCATAAATGTCGATGCCGCACGCACCATCGAGCACCGTCCTCCAATGGTCAACGCCATGCAGCAACTGATCGGAGTACGAAGAATTGAGCCCCAAAGCGGCAGCAGTAATATCTGTGAAAATTGGAGAGGTGGAGCGGCTCCGCGTCTCGTCCAGCGCTTGCCATCGCCGGAGCCTGAATTCAGCTCCCGAGGATGACGGCTGGCTTTCCCACTCGAGATCCCAATATCCCACGCGCTGCTCGCGGTGGAAACCCCGGCCTGTGCCAACTAACTCGTAACGAATGCGAGTGTGCAGTTGCTGCGGAGGCTGAGATGTGAATGCTGGAGTCGCGCGCATCCTCGTCACTTGAAACTCCGCGGTTACGACCTTCGAAAAAACACTCAGCGACGAACGCCATGCCTGTAAAAATGCATCGCGTCCGAGATCGGGGGCAAGGAATTTGTCCTGGTGAATCTCGATCGGAGGACCGGTCCGAACCAGTCGCGATTCAATCGGAATCATCGATGAGCCGGCGAACTCGGCGGACAAGACCTTTTCGATCGCCTGTACTTGCAGTGGAGACTGCAGCAGGCCTGAACTCCAGTCCGCAAGAATCAAGGCGATCTGGTCATGATATTTTTCGCTGATAAAACCATCGAGCCCCGGCTGCACTTTAAGTAGAGTGTTATCCAGCGGCCTCTCGGCGCGATAGTGCGGATGCAAATAAAATTCGCCGTTCTGAAGAAGTATCGTTAGAAGGATCGAACGGGGAGTTCGATGACAAGCCAAACCCACGCAAGCTCGCGGGAAGCATGGCCGCTGAGGCTCCCTGGCAACAGCGAACGAGAAAGTTGCGGCGACTTAACCGACTCAGAGCGATAACCTCATGGCATTCATTTTCAGGACCGGAATCGATTTCAGGACAATCGATCAGTGGCGCATCAGCGCGAGCCCGCACTGAATTGGAAAACGGTCACGCTATGAAATTTCTGCCCCGGTTTCAACTCAGTCGAGGGAAAGCTGGGATGATTTGGCGAGTCGGGAAAGTGCTGCGTCTCCAGGCAAAATGCGAATCGTGGTTTGTAAACAACGCCCCCCTTCCCGGTAATCGATCCATCAAGATGGTTCCCGGTGTAAAACTGAATCCCAGGCTGAGTGGTAAGCACTCGCAGAATCCGTCCCGTAGTTGGCTCATATACCTCTGCCGCCTCTGCCAATTGGCCCTCTGGATGGTCCAGTACGAAGTTGTGGTCATATCCCATGCCCAGCCGCAACTGCTCGTCATTGCTATCGATCCGCTCGCCGATAGTATGGGGCGTTCGAAAATCGAATGGCGTGCCTTGCACGGATTTCAATTCTCCGGTGGGAATAAGGGACGAGTCTACCGGGGTGAACCGCGCCGCATCGATCTTCACCACATGCCCTAGAACTTCACCCTTTCCTTGGCCAGCGAGATTGAAATAGGAATGGTTGGTCAAGTTCAGGACGGTATCTTTGTCGGTGGTCGCCGAATAGTCGATGCGCAGCGCGCCTCGATTTAACGTGTAACGCACGATAGCCGTCAGCGTGCCCGGAAAGCCTTCTTCGCCATCCTTGCTCACGTAGGTGAGTTCGATCCCGTCTTTTATCTCGCGGGCCGTCCAAAGCTTTTTATCAAAGCCGCGGATGCCGCCATGAAGCGCATTGTCACCATTATTCTTGGGAATCGAATAAGTCTTCCCGTCGAGTTGAAAACTGCCATGGGCAATCCGATTCGCGTAACGGCCGATGATCGCTCCGAAATAAGCAGGATTCGTGCGGTAGCCATCGAATGAGTCATAACCGAGAACCACATCATCGAGTTTCCCTTCGCGATCCGGCGCGCGCAGCGAAACAATGATTCCGCCATAATTCATAATGCGAACTTCGACTTTGCCATCGGCCAGCGTATACAAATCGACGGCCCCACCGTCCGAAGTCCGACCGAATGCCTGCTTGGTAATCGTCGTCTTGCCCTGCATTGTTGTTGTAAGCATGATAAGAAAGATGAAAATTGCGAAACATCCGTTGACTCTGGAAAGCATAATTCCTCTACTTATTCGTGGAACTACAATTGATGTGGGATAAGACGCATTTCTCGCTATTCTACTCGCTGCGTATTGTACAGTCTCATAACCTCCCCGGCGATTAGCCCGGTAGACGGGCGCATCCCGAAGACCCATCTCTTCACGGCGAGCGGATTTGCCAAGCCAATGAGGGAAGATCGAATCCGTATGTCGAGGCTAGCCTGTCGGCTGGAGGAACTCGCGCGCCGATGTGAGCCTTGAAACAGACCGGGAGCCGGGAATTCGAAGATCGGTATTGATTTCCGTTGTGAGGTCGACCAGGAGAAACGCCAACACCCAAAAAAACAAACAGATATAGGACCCTGGCGCAAACAACCAGTCTTCAAAGGCCGCGTGGATAAGTCCCGCCAGGCTGACCATGGCAAACGGCACGGCATAATGAGAGAGGCTTCCACTTCTTCGCATCCAAGCATGCGCGCGACCTACCGCCCGCAGCACCAGGAACAGCAAGAGTAGAAAAGGGAGAATACCTAGCAGTCCCATGTATTCAGCCATGGCCAGATAGCTGCTGCCGTGTTCGCGGTTCGAACCCTCCACGGTGTAAATCGACGACCCTTGAACGTCAGCTGCCTCGCTCCCCAAGTCACTCGTTCCGAATCCTGTTCCAAACCAGGGGTGCTGCTTGACCGCAGCAATCGTGTCATCCCAAGGCGTATCCCTTGATCCCAAAATTCCCTGGTGCGGACGTCCTTCAACTTTGAAAACGAAACGTCCGCTCAGAGAAGCCATTAATTCGGCCATGTGGGAAGGGTTGGCCACCGCCATGGCTTCAAGAAAAAAAGCCCCCACGAAAGCCGCTTTCAGCAAAAGTCGCGGACGACGCAGACCCATTGTGAGCGCAACCGTAACGACGGCATCCGCGACAATGGCGGCACGGCAGACGCTGATATACAGCAAAACCACACACAAGGCTAAGCCAGTGTAATGACGCTGACGTTCCCCCCTGCTCTCAGCTACTAAAGCCGCCCAAAGGAGCACCGGGCCGGCTACAATTCCCACGAAGGCACCCAAATTGTTGGGATTGTCGAACGGATCGTGGCCGGCAAAGGTGAGGATCGCCGTAAAGAAAACCAGAACTTCACAAGCCAGAACGAGTCCGCGGACAAAAGATGCTTCTCGACCAGCGAGCGCAACCCGTCCGCCGGTCGAAGCGTATAAAAAAAGCAAGAACAGGCTTCCGGCTTTCAGAGAGGCTGTCAGAGGCGTGCTTGAGGCGCTCGCCGAGGCCAGCGCGGCGAGAACGGCAAACAACGCAACTAAATGAAATACTCCAAAGTGATGAATTCGGTTGCTCCTCATCCAGATGAATGATCCAGCTAGTGCTCCGACAGCTAGAAAGAGCCAGCGAACCGTCAAACTTTCTTCCGCGAACGGCAGAACTGTAGCTGCCGAAAGAAAACACCACATTGTCATCGGAAAGAAAACTGTCTCAAATCGCCATAGACAGGCAAGGACAAGTTCGATTGCAATAATCGCGCCCAGGTAGGTGCTGTTCGCAAAGTAACCGGGACGTCTCAGCAATTCAAAGAATAGGATGCCAACAATCCCGATCGCACCCAAGGCGACAAGAAGCAGTCGAAGTGGACTTCGCATGGTTAGGATCGCTTCTCCTGCTCGCAATGATTTTCTGAAACGGCGTCACCCATTGGATCAATGGAAGGAGACCATTGTACCGCGCAGAGCGCGCGGGATGGTTTCAAAATTCGGGCGTGATCTGCCACTTTGGAATCAGCAGAGTGTTTCCGGTCGCAGAATCCAAAGGTTTCGCAGCCGACTCAGCGATGCTTAATGAACTCGCCGCTTTGCAGTTCAGCCAGCGCCTGGCGCAGCTGCTCCTGGGTGTTCATCACGATCGGGCCGTACCAAGCCACGGGCTCCTCGATCGGCTTGCCAGATACCAGCAGAAAGCGAATACCGTCAGGCCCGGCCTGCACCGTCAGCTCGTCTCCGCGGTCGAACAGCACCAGGGAGTGGTTGCTGACGTCGTACCTGGCCGGCGCGTTGGGATCGGCGGCTTGTTCGGTCAGAACCGCGCGCGGATCTGAAGCGTCCCGGAATGTGCCCGAGCCGGCGAACACGTAGGCGAATGCGTTACGCGTGGTCTCGACCTTGAGCCGTTTCCGCTGGCCCGGAGCAACCGAAATATCCAGGTAATTCGGATCGGCGGCGACGCCCTCCACCGGCCCTCTTTTGCCCCAGAATTCTCCACAGATGACGCGTACACGGGTGCCATCGTCGTCGGTGATCTCAGGAATAGCGCTTGACGGAATATCCTGATAGCGCGGATCCGTCATTTTCAGCGACGCAGGCAGGTTCGACCATAGCTGAAAACCATGCATGCGTCCTTGCGGATCGCCCTTAGGCATCTCCTGGTGGAGAATGCCGCTTCCGGCAGTCATCCATTGCACATCGCCCGCGGTCATCTTGCCCTTATTGCCCAGGCTATCGCCGTGCTCCACTGAGCCCGCCAGCACATACGTGATCGTCTCGATCCCGCGGTGCGGATGCCAGGGAAATCCCGCCTGGTAATCTGCCGGATTCTCGTTGCGAAAATCGTCCAGCAGCAAGAAGGGATCAAATTCTTTTGTCTTTCCGAAACCGAAGGCGCGTTGCAACTTTACCCCCGCGCCCTCGATCGTCGGCTTCGGTTGAATGATCTGCTTAACTGGTCGTAGCGACATACTTGTTCCTCTTTTCTGCGTCGCACAGCCGGCAGCTCAGGTCGCGCCGCAAATCGTTCAGGCCTTGACGAACTGGAGATCTAGAGTGATGGTGATCTCGTCGCCGACCAAAAGGCCGCCCGCCTCGAGCGCGGAATTCCAGGTAAGCCCGAAGTCTTTACGATTAATCTTTGCCGTGGCGGATAGCCCTCTGCGGATATTGCCCCAAGGATCTTTAGTCGCTGCAGTTGGTCCTTCCACATTGAAGACCATATTGCGGGTCACGCCGTGAATGGTCAGGTCCCCCGCAACAGCCAGCTCTCCGTCAGCCACGCGGGTTACTCGCGTGGACTTGAAGGTGAGAGTGGGAAACTTTTCTACGTCAAAGAAATCAGCGCTCTTGAGATGCGCGTCGCGCTGCTCCTCGCGCGTATTGATGGAGGCAGCCTCGATCGATGCCTCGACGCTGGAATTCGTCACATTCGTTTCGTCCAGATTTAGAGTGCCTTTGATGCGGGTGAATTGGCCCTTCACGTTGGAAATCATCATATGTTTCACCTTGAACTCGGCGACCGAGTGAACCGGGTCGAGGTTCCAGGTGGTAGTAGTCGCGGATGTTGGCTCAATTGTGCTCATGGCAGCTTCCTTTCAAATGATTTGATGCGTTACACCAATATTCGTTGCAACGACTGTTAAGTCAAAGAAATCACATTACTTGGCTGCGGGAAATCCGCAGAAGACCGGCCAACGCCTGCAAGCGCTGCCGCCCCAGGTGACCTAATTGTTTGCGATGGGCCGCCAGCACCGGTTCATCCAGCCGAGCCAGGAGCCGTAGGCCCTCAGGCGCGATCCGGGCGCGCACCGTTCGCCGGTCTTCAGTTTCGCGGCACCGCGAGATCAGTTCACGCTTCTCCAGCCGGTCCAGCAGCCGGGTAACATCCGGGTCACGCGTAATCATCCGGCTGGCAATCTCTCCACAAGGAAGGCCCTGCGGGGCGCCGCGAAGAATCCGCAGCACGTTGTATTGCGTCGAAGAGACATCCTCGACCTTGAGAACCTGCACCAGCCCGCGGGACAGCATGTCGGTGGTGCGCAGCAGCTCCAGAAATACCACCTCTTCAGAGGAGCCGACGTTGCGCTTGCCCTTTTTCGGCTTGATCGTGTCCTTCATCTGGTTCCACGATACTCGTTTTAACGACTATTATCAAGACGATGATTTGCCGGAGTCTCGCTGGGCGGTTGATAAGATTGGTCGGGGAGAGAGGATTTGAACCTCCGACCCCCTGGTCCCGAACCAGGTGCTCTACCAGGCTGAGCCACTCCCCGACGAGGCTGCGAATGCAATAGGAGAAGCCTTATGATTCGCGCTCTTACTTCTCGATAGGCACACTGATTATAACATCGTCAACCTGCCAGTTCGGTCTTTCGGGGTCAATACGCCTTTCGCGTTACACTGGTGCCGCAGCGAAATCGGAAGGAATGCGGCGAAAAATAATCGCGCAACATTAACCAATCATGATCGTTCTTTGCGCTCATCGTCTTTATACTCCGCGGGAAGAGATCGTAAATCCCCTGTTGTTCATCGAGGACGGCCTCATTGCCAGTATTTCCTCTCGAGCTGAGCAAGAGATTCCGAATGCGGCAACCGTGGTTAATTTCAACCGCGATTATCCTCATGCCATTCTGGCACCGGGTTTTGTCGACATCCACATGCACGGAGGGGCAGGAATTGATGTCATGCTGGCAGGTGCCACTGATCTGCCGCGTCTCAATGGATTTCTGACGACGCACGGGGTTACCGGTTACTTCCCCACTACGGTCGCTGCGCCGCTCGACCAAACTTACTCCGCTCTAGGTCGAATCGCGGACGCGATCGAGACGGCCCAGAATTTTCACACGAATCATGGCGGCACTGTAGAGGCTCTTCCGTTGGGCATTCACCTGGAAGGTCCGTTTCTCAGTCACAAGCGCCGCGGGGCACATCCTCCGGAAAATCTAGTTGAGCCCACACCGGAGGTATTTGACCGCCTTTGGCAGGCAGCGCGCGGTCACGTGCGCGTGATGACTATCGCGCCGGAGCTTCCCGGAGCTCTCGAGGTGATTGCGGAAGCGGCGCGGCGCGGAGTATGTGTGAGCATCGGTCACTCTGATGCCAATCTGGAAGCCGCGCAGGCTGCAGTGAAGGCCGGCGCCCGGCACGCCACTCACACCTTCAATGCCATGCGTCCGCTGGATCATCGGGAGCCGGGCATTCTTGGCGAAGTTTTGACCAGCGAGCGATTGACCGCGGACATCATCGCGGATGGAATTCACGTTGCACCCAAAGTGGTGAAGCTTTTCCTGCACGCGAAAGGCGTCGAACGCGCGGTGCTCATTACCGATGCAACGGCTGCGGCCGGCATGCCCGACGGCACCTACCAGCTGGGGCCTATACCAGTCGAGGTTAGAAACGGACGCTGCACAGTCGTAGGCGAGACGGGTGACAGACTTGCGGGCAGTGTGCTCACAATGGATAACGCAGTGCGGAATGTAAGACAATTCGCGGGCTGGAGTTTGCAGGATTCGATCCGCGCCGCAACCCTTAATCCAACGGCCGCAGCAGGACTCACGCATCATGGAAGAATCGTTGCTGGCGGGGAAGCTAACCTTGTGCTGCTCAGTCCTGAGGGAGAGGTAAGAAGAACGATCGTGCGGGGAGTGGTGTCTTAGTTCGGTTTCCGTTCTTTCGCTTCCGCCATGTAACGCAACAGCAGCGCCTCGTCGGCGCGGGTAAGCTGGTCGAGAAACGAGGTATCCACGTTGCCGTTGCCGTCTTCGACCGTTTTCGACGCGTTCGACTGGCGGAGCTTGTCACCAAGTTCAGGCTCGTTGCTCATCACCTGGGTGTAGAACCAGAGGAAATGGCGCATCTGGTCGAGCGACTTGCATAAAATCTGGATGGCTTCGGTCTCGGGCAGCGCGCTCAGAGCCTCCATCAATTCCGGATCGCTGGGCGCCTGCATGGCCGCGCAATTCAGCTCGCGCTGAATCACACGCAAATCTTCGGTAACTCGTATCATTCGCGTATGAAGGTCGTCCATCTGTGGATCGATTCCTATGGCCATCGTGTCGATGTAACATCTCATCGCGACGGTTGAGCGGATAGATGTCCCACGATCATGCGCTTTCGTAATTCAAGCAATTACTTTGGTCTGGCGACCGATGCCCATTGTGGCGATAGCACTGAAGTCCGCGCCAGCCAAGGCTTTTAACGGCCCATCATCTAGATTTGGGTGCGCAACAACATTTCAGTCCGGGCTCCTTGCCTCATGCGGCCAATGGTACAGTCGCAATCTGCTCCAACGTCACCAGCGCAAGCGTGAGAATTCCGGCACCGTTTTTTTCGAGGACTATTGATTTGTGATACAAACGCGCCATGCCGGAAATTGCCTCGATCGCGTCACGAACACCTAACCACAATCTGGTGCGCGCGATTGGCCGCTGGAGCCTGGTGGCGCTGGTCGTCAACTCCATTATCGGCAGCGGCATCTTCGGGCTGCCTTCCGCTGTGGCCGACATCATCGGCAAATACAGCCCATACGCTGTGCTCGCAGCAGGTGCGGGAACGGGCGTGATCATGGGTTGCTTTGCGGAAGTTGCGTCACGCTTTCAGGAAGCAGGCGGCCCATATCTCTACGCTCGCGTCGCCTTTGGACGCTTCATGGGTATCCAAACTGCATGGATGCTCTGGCTGGGACAAGTGGCCGCGCCTGCCGCTAACGCCAACTTGTTTGTCATCTATCTTGGCCAGTTCTGGCCGCATGCGAAGAGATCCGCATACCCCGCGCTTTCATCCTCACTGCGTTGGTCGGCTTTTTGGCCTTCATTAACATTCGCGGTGTGCGCGCCGGAGCGCAGGTCAGCAATCTGTTTACAGCGGCCAAGCTGGTTCCACTATTTGCGGTGATCTTGTCTCGGCCTGTTCGTGCTTCACAATCAACACTGGCATATTGCTGCGGAGTCGACTAGCGCTTCACCGAGTGCTGGCCAATGGATGAAAGCAGCACTACTTCTCGTCTTCGCCTACGGCGGATTCGAGACCGCACTCGCCCCGATGAGCGAAGCAAAAAATCCGCGGCGCGACGCGCCGTTCGCACTCTTCATAGCCTTGCTGCTTTGCACTGTGATCTATGCGCTCATTCAGTGGGTGGTCATTGGAGTCTTGCCCAATGCCATGCATAGCCCGCGTCCTCTGGCCGAGGTGGCGCGCATCGCGATTGGTCCGCTAGGCGCAGCGCTGGTTGCCGTCGGCGCGCTGATCTCTTTCTACGGATACCTCAGCGCGAAGATTCTCGCCATGCCACGCGTGCTCTTCGCTCAAGCCGAACAAGGGGATTTCCCCAAAGCCTTTGCCGCTCTGCATCGGCGCTTCCACACGCCTTATGTCTCGATTCTCGTTTTTGCGGTTCTGGTTTGGGGTTTCGCGCTGATCGGTGAATTCAAGTGGAATGTAACGCTCTCCGCCGTAGCGCGGCTTTTGTATTACGGTGTGGGCTGCGCGGCGCTCCCGGTGCTGCGGCGCCGGCAACCGGAAGGTGCGATGTTCAAACTGCCGGCGGGAAATTTCTTTGCCGCCCTGGGCGTGATTCTCTGCATTATCCTCGTCACGCGCGTGGACTTCGGACAGTCCTTGATTGTGATTGCGACAATCGCATTGGCGCTGGTGAATTGGGCAATGGTTCGAAATCGAGACATTGCCCGAGCCATTTAAAAACGCAGAAGACTATGCCTGCACCACGGCAGATTTTTCCAGATCAAGCAACACCTTCTTACGTTCTACCCCCCAGCGATAGCCGCTGTTATTGCCGTCTGCGCGAACCACGCGATGGCACGGAATTGCAACCGCAACGGGATTCGTGGCACAGGCGCGCGCCACGGCGCGGCTGGCGGTTGGCTGGCCAATCCCTTTTGCCACTTGGCTGTAAGATCGCGTCGCGCCGAACGGAATCGACTGCAGATAAGTCCAGACGCGCCGCTGAAATGCCGTGGCGCGAATATCCAGCGGCAAGTTTGCGTCCAATTCCCTGCCCGTCATCTTCGAGAGCAAGGCGGCGATCCAGGTTTGCAATCCCCCTTCATCCGGCTTACGCACGGCAAAAGGAAACTCGCGCTTCAGGCCCTCGATCAATTCACCATCGGAGTCTGCGAACTGGATCGAGCAGACGCCGCGCTCGGTGGCGGCGATCAACATTCGTCCGAGTGGCGAATCCGCACAGGCGTAGCGAATCGTGGCAGCGATCGCGCCACGGCGATAGTTGTCAGGAGTCATGCCGAGCTGCGACGCTGTCTTCTCGTAAAGACGGCTGCTGGAGCCATAACCCGCGTCGTACATAGCGCGGGTCACGTTGTCGCCCGATTGCAGATTGCGTTTGAGCTGGCGCATCCGGCAAGAATCTGCATATTCCCGCGGAGTGATTCCGATCGCCGCCTTAAATCGCCTCTGTAAATGAAATGGGCTCAGCCGAAATGCCTTACCAAGCCGCTCCAGCGTGATGGATTCATCGAGATGCTGTTCGATGTAGCGGCATATTTCTTTGGCAACGTCGGATTGCGGATTGCCACTGAACGATCTCGGCCGGCAGCGCAGACACTCGCGAAAGCCGGCTCGTTCCGCCTGATCCGGGCCGCGGGAAGAATGTCACATTCTCGCGCCGCGGACGACGTGCCGCGCACGATGGCCGACAGTAGACGCCAGTCGAGGCGACGGCGAAGACAAATTCTCCGTCGTAGTTCGGATCGCGTGCGATCACGGCGTTCCAGGACTCCTGGTCGACCGATGGTGATCCATTCGTCTTCTTCGATTTTGGCTGCGCAATTCGCATTTGGCCTTCAATCTTCTCAGCGAGTATGCCACTGAGGCTGGTACAAGAGGAAGTCAGGTTAGTTAGAGTCATAATGAAAACAGCTTATGCGGAAAGCTCAGGGGATGGACTATCCGAATCTTGCGGCCAAAGTGAGAAGGTTTCTGCGCGGCGATTTGCGCCGATCAGGTGAAAGGACTAAAGTGCCCGTGAGCTTTTTATATTCGTGGCAGATTGAGGACTTCATGCAGAGTTATCGCTTATCGGCTGTTGGCTTCTGTGTAGCTGTACTACTCAGCGCAGGCTTGGCGCAGAATGTTGCGCAGCACTTATTGAGCACGGAAGAGCTCAACAAAGTGGTTCCGACGGAGTTCTTCTTCGCCGGGCAGAAAGCGCCGACGCAACTCAGGAACGCGGCTGGGTTTGAAACCGCGGCCGGGAAGTTCACCTTCGCCGCGCTGGTGGATGCTTCGGGCTACTCCACCGCGATTCAGCAGAAATATCAAGGCATGCTCATTACTGAATCTAAGTTGAATATTGGCGGCTCGGAGTTGTTGCCAGGGGCTTACGGCTTTGGGTTTGCCGCCGATAAATTCGTGGTGATGAATGTCGCGAACCAAGATGCGCTCGACGTTCCCTACCAGACAGATGCCGCATTGAAGCGAGCCGTACCGCTTAGGTTGGCGGTGGATGGATCGGGTTATAAGTTATACGCCGGGAAAAAGTGGGTCGCTGTGAAACCGGAAGCCGACAGTACCGGAGACTAAACCCTCGTGCGACCCAATTGTTTACTGTCATTCCGATATTCACCGTCATTCTGACCGGAGCCGGAGCGACAGCGACGACGAAGTGGATGACCCTGCTGTTTGTTCTCATATAAGTTTTTATGGTAATGAAGTGAAACTATCCAGCGCCGCCAAAGGTCTTGCTACCTGGAGGACTTACGCCGAACGAAAACGTGCTGGCAATCGCAGGGTTACCGCAGCTCCACCGACACCAGATCTCCATCGGAGATGCCGCCGGGCTTGTAGTTCACCGAGACCGAACGATCGTTCCAGGCACACGAGAACGAGTCAGCGCCGATCAGTAACAGTGATTTGTAATCGGGGGTGCGCAGCTTCATGATTTTTCCGCCGGAAGAAACGGTAAGAATTGCGGCAGGAGATTTCGAGCAGTCCACGCCGACCAGGCGGCCTTGAAAAAACTTTGCCGGACGCATGTCAGCCGACCCAGCATTGTGCGAGGCCTGCTCCGCCGCGGCGCGTTTGGCGGCGTCCTGATCCAGCACATCGAATGGAGAACTCTGCGGAGAAAATTTTGGAGTGTTCGAAGCCGCGGAGAGTCCATACTTCTGCTGGTTGGCCAACTGGCTCAACTGCTCGCGCGCTTCGGCCGCTACTTGCGGATTGCCGCTGCTTTTCAAATGTTCCAGCAAGGTTCGCGCGGCGTCCCATTTCTTGTCTTCAATATGAATTTGCGCCAGATGATAGACATATTCCTGGTTGCGCGGGCTGAGTTGGATGGCGGCGCGCTCCGCCTGCAAAGCCGCGACTGGACCGCCGCCGACCATGCGCGCCATCGCCAGCAGATCGTAAGCGTCGGCGAATTCCGGATACCACTCCAGCACCGCGCGCAGATCCTGCATCATGTTGGGCAAGCCCTGGATATCAGCGTGTCGAGCGTTGGCGACGCGGTATTTCAGCACCGAAACGTAATAACGAATCCACATGTCGCGCGGATTGAGGGCCGCAGCATCGCCCAACTCTTCCGCAGCCGCATCGAACTCGCCGTGCTGCAGGTGGTCCCAGGCCAGGGCGCGGTGCGCGATCTCGTTGCCGGTGGCGGCTATGAGAGGACCTTGCTGTGTTGCATCATTCTTATCTTTATCGGATTTCTTACTGCTGGCTTTGCGTTGAGTTGCGGGGTCGACGGCTGTGGCTAGCGACTGTAATTCCTGCAAGCCTGCAGCGCGGCGCTCGGGAATCCTTGTTTTGATTTCGGCCGCGTAGGCGTGAGCGTCGGTTTCGCGCATTGGCGTGGCGATGATCGCGCTATCCTCCGGGCTCACCGGCACGGGAAACTGGTAAACCTGCGGCGGATTCTGCGGTGGATTCGGCTGCTTCGACTGATCGAGTGCCATGAACAAAGGCGTGAGGGAATGGAAGTAAGCTTTTACCGCCTGATCAAATTGCGCGGGCGTTACGCCATAAGCTTTCTGAATGGCCTCTTCCACCGGCACATGTTGGTTCTCAACCAGATCAAAGTAGGTTCCAGTCTCGGGCAATTTCTTTTCGTGCAGGATGTAATGAATCGTCATCCACGACTGCGCGTAGAACAGCGTGTGGTGGGTGGCTTCGTTATACGAAGAGGTGTCATGCTTCATGGTGAGCAGATCGGGCAGCGCGAGCCAGACCTGGCCACTGAGTAACTCAGTCAGCGACTTCGGCGGATTGCGTACTTCGCGCTGGTTCTCCAGCAGATCCTCGCTGAACAGGTTGTTCAATTCAGGATCGCCACCGATTTCAACCTGCCGGTTGTCGACGCGGATCGAGCTGAAATATTCCGCCAGCCCTTCGTCGAACCATCCTTCGACTGGAGGATAGTTGTAGTTCAGCAGCAGGTGGGCGAAGTCGTGGGCGACGGCGCGCCACGGCTCTACCTCGAACATATTCAGCACGATAAAGTTCTGGTCTATGCCGGGGACAAAGAAACCAGGAACGCTGATGGGCTGACCTTGCCGCAATGGGGCGGTCTGGTAATAATCTTTGTCGTTCTTGAATGCCAGGATAGTAAGCGGCAGCGGCTCATTGAGACGCTCTTTCATCAGGAGTATGGCGAATACCGAACGCATCTGCTCAAAGCGCAACGCAACTTCTTTCCCTTTTTTCTCGCCAGCATCGGTGATGACCGTGAAATGCGTGGAGTGAATTTCAAGCCACGGGGACGGCTCAGTTTCGCGAGCCGAGGAAGACGAAAGAATTCCCAAAAATGTCACTACGAGAAATAAACCGGGGATAGGACGAGTGCGAGCCATGCGCATTCCGCCTGGGGACGCGGACAATAAGGAGATGCTAACACGGCCTTGACAATGCGGTGGCGGAAAGCGGAATAGGGAGCTTTCTACTCCGGCAGGCCCAGCCGGCGCGTCAGGTCCGCATAGCGGGGGTCCGAACGGATGGAGTCGAAGGCGGGGTAGCGGACCGCGAAGATCAGCTCATCGTCCTCGTCCGCGAAGGCTTTTTCCAGGGACTCGAAAGCCTTGTTACGATCGCCAGCCAAAGCAAATCCTACCGCGATGGCTGCCATGTTGTCCCGCGGATCGGGAGCGGCTAGCACCATCTGGCTGTAGCCTTGGGCGTCAGCGCTCCACGATCCGGACACCGGCGCGAATTTGCGGAATTCGCTCTCTGCATCCGCAAAGTGGCCAGTCGTGGCATATAACTGCGATAGCTTGTAATGCGCTGGTTGGAAGGCGGGATCACGCTCCAGCACTTTCTGGAATTGGGCCAGCGATTCCGGATAGTGGCCAGCCACCATCAACGTCACCGCGTAATTCGTATTGACGATGGAAGATAATGGATCGAGCGACAGAGCGGTGCGGAATTCGTCCAGCGCCTGGTCGATACGCTTTTCAGGAATCAGGTAGCTGAAAGCGTAAAAATAATGCGCCGTGGCGCTGTTTGGGTTTAACTCGATTGCGCGGCGAAACTCGGGCTCCGCTTCGCTCCACCGCCAGCCCATGGCGAGAGCGCCGGCTCGGGCGGTATGAGCCTCGGGCAAGGAATCGTCCAGTTCGAGCGCCTTGCGGCTGGCCTCGTCCGCCAGCAGGCGAGCTTGCCGCGGGGTGATGCCGATTCCATAACTGGAGGCAACGTTGTAGGTATCGGCGAGGCCGGTGTAAGCGAGAGCGTATTTGGGGTCGGCCGCGATCGCCTGCTGGAATAGATCAATGCTTTTTTTCAGACCTTCCGGTGTGCGCCCATACCAGAGCTGGCGGCCTTCCAGATAAAGGCGATAGGCTTCGGGGTTCGTCGTTCCCGCATTCCCCAGCTTTTGCGTGGCCTTCGCGAGATCGGTGCGGTGCAAGCTGGTGGAAATGTCGCGAGTGATCTCTTCCTGCACTTGAGTGACGTCCGCGGCTTTGCGTTCATAGCGCGAACCCCATAGCTCGCTGCCGTCGGCGGTGTTGACCAGGTCGGCTTGCACCGCCACTTCGTCGCCGTGTTGCGTGATGCGACCCATGAGAACCGCGTCTACTTGCAGCTTTTGGCCGATTTCCCGCGGGTCTTCCTGGCTTCCCTTAAAGCGGAAGACTGTGCTGCGCGCCATCACTTTCAGATCGTGGAGCCTCGACAGAGTCCCGATCAGGCTATCCGTCAATCCATCGCTGAGGTATTCATTGTTGGCGTCAGCGGTGGCATTCACGAAGGGAAGTACGGCGATCGAGCCGATATTTTGCGTGGCACGCTTGCCTCGCAAGAAGTAAGCGGTGGTTAATGCCCCGACCAGCACAATGGCCGCAGCCACGACAACCCATTTCTTTGAGAAATGAGCTTGGCTTGCAGCGGGAAGATTAGCGGAAGATGAAGACGCAGATGGAACGCTCGCCGAAACGCCTGACGAACGTCCTGACTCGAAGTCACGTTTCAGCCGCGCCAGATCGGTTCGCAAATCGGCGGCGGACTGATAGCGCAGGTTACGGTCTTTCTCGAGAGCTTTGTTAAGGATGCGTTCCAGTTCCGGGGGGAGATCGGGATTTAGCCGAACCGCTGAAGGCGGAGCCGCGTCCAGAATGGATTTAAAGATTTCCGCCGAACTGCCACCGCGAAAAGGAAGCGTACCCGTCGTCATCTCATAGAGCACAGCACCAAAAGAAAATAAATCGCTACGGGCATCCAGTTCTTTAGCGCGCGCCTGCTCCGGTGACATGTAAGCGATCGTTCCCAACGTCGAGCCCGGACTCGTGAGATTCGGATCGATCGCCGCCGTCATCGTATTCGCGGATGCAACCTGATTTTGCGATGTGGTTGTCGTGGTGGCAATCTTCGCCAGGCCGAAGTCGAGAATCTTGGCATGTCCTCGCTTGGTGACAAAGATATTGGCGGGTTTGATGTCGCGATGAACGATTCCTTCGGAGTGAGCGGCGTCGAGGCCGTCAGCGATTTCGATGGCAAGCGATAGGGTGGTTTCGTTATCCAGCGGCTTGCCCGAAATCATGTGCTTCAGCGTAAGGCCATCGAGAAACTCCATGGCGATGAAAGACTGCTCGCCGTGGCGGCCAATTTCGTAGATGGTGCAGATGTTGGGATGATTCAACGCTGATGCGGCGCGCGCTTCGCGGCGAAAACGCTCCAGCGCCTGGGGATCACGCGACAGTTCATCCGGCAGGAATTTAAGGGCAACAAATCGGCCCAGCTCGGTGTCTTCGGCTTTATAGACCACTCCCATGCCCCCACCGCCCAGTTTTTCCATGATGCGGTAATGAGATATGGTTTGGTCGATCACGGTTTATGTCGAGATAGCGAGGCCGCTTTATCTTACGGGCGGCCTAGCGGACAGTCAACGAATTGAGCGAGGCTAGGTGCTATGCAGGTTTTGCCGCGCTCCGACGAAGCCAAATCGAGCTCCGCTCGACTGGACAGCCGAGGGCGGCTGTCCCCACATAACCATTGCGATTGACGGCGGGAAGTGAAAAGAAGTTAAATAGTGCCGACCGAATCGCGATTGATCCACGTAAACACGGCCGATCCCGGGGAACAATGAAGTAGGAGTGATTTCCTTGCGAAGTGCCGATGGTCTTTCGGTTCGCCCACAGCTGCAATGTACTCTCCCTCCTCTGGCGATTGAGTGCCCGGTACTTTCTCTGGTTGTCATACTTCTTGTGGTTTGGCCCGTTTGCATCCCGCAGGGTTTCGCGCAGAATCTGCAACCTGACAATCAATCAAATACTGTTCGCGGGACGGTGGTCAACGCGGTAACCAATCAGCCCATTGGCCGCGCCCTCGTTTATTCTCCCGACAATCGCTACGCGATGTTCACCGATAGTGAGGGGCACTTCGAATTTACTTTACCCAAGCAAGAGCTTTACTCCAACGGAGGTTCTGCTTATGCGGGCCCCGTCACGGTGATCTGGCTGCAAGCGCGGCGGCCGGGGTTTCTGGAGACCCCGCAAGGGAACAGGCCGATTGAAGTATCGCCCGGCATCGAAGTCACGATTCCTTTGATGTCTGAGGCGCTGATTAAAGGGCGCGTGGCTCTTCCCGCCACCGATCCAGCGCGGGGTATTAATGTTGAACTCTTCTCCAGGGAGGTGCGAGATGGCAGGCTACGCTGGATGCAAAAGGGTTCAGCCCGCACCAACTCGAATGGCGAGTTCCGTTTCGCGGAACTCGAGCCCGGCACCTACAAGGTGCTCACCCGCGAGTGGATGGACAATGATCCGGAGGGCACGGTTCCGGGCGGTCAGCCCTACGGATTTCCGCCGGTATATTTTCCGAATGCAACCGATTTTGCGACGGCGGGCACCATTCAGTTAACTGCGGGTGAAATTTTTGAGGCGGATATGTCGCTTGTCCGCCAGCCGTACTATCCGGTGAAGATTCCGGTCATGAACGCGGAGCGCAACGGAGGAATGAGTTTAACGGTATCGCCGCAGGGTCAGCGTGGTCCAGGCTATTCGCTTGGTTACGACCGGGGAAAGAATGCAATCGTGGGACAACTGCCGAATGGGAAGTATTTGGTGGAGGCAATGCTATACGAGCCGGGTCCTGCAGCCGGTGGTTCAGTAAACCTGGTGGTCGCCGGAGCGCCGGCCGAAGGGCCGAGCATGGTGATTTCTGGAAACAATTCCATCAGTGTGAATGTGAAGGAAGAGTTCACGTCGAACGAAGGGCCAGGCTCGGGATCGTGGACTGATGGAAAGCATACATTCGCCTTGCGTGGCCCGCGACTCTATCTTCGCATCAGCGCCGATGCTCTCGATGATTTTGGACATTGGGGAGGCTCATCAGTTCGCCCGCCTAATGGCGCGAATGACGATTCTTTGTTTCTGGACTATTTGGCACCGGGCAAATATTGGCTGAGACTCACGTCGTCCCGCGGATATATAGCGTCGGCGTCGATGGGAGGGACAGACTTGCTGCGTGAGCCTTTGGTCGTAGTGCCGGGTGCGAGTACGCCAATTGACATCACGATGCGCGACGATACGGCGGAACTGGAAGGCACATTGCTCGGTCTTTCTGCGAGTCCCGCAAATTCAGGCCGATCCTCGCCACAAGGGTTTATATATTGCATTCCATTACCTGATAGCCCAGGTCAGTTTCTGGAGTTGTCCGCGTCTTCAGATGGCACATTCGACTATCGAATGGTGGCGCCGGGAGTCTATCGCGTGATTGCTTTCCGCAGGCAACAGCGGGATATTCCTTATCGCGACCCGGATGCGATGAGGGCTTATGAGAACAAGGGACAAGTTGTCCATTTTGCTCCGGGGCAGAAAGTGACGCTGCAGTTGCAGGTCGTTGCTGATTCGGATTGAGCGCATCTTTGGTGCACTATGCCAGATTGGTCAAAATTCGTTTGGTCATTGTGGTGGTTCGGGTTGCTGACAGTTCTTGGTTGGGCGGCTCCGCAGGCGGCGAACGTTTCTCCTGCGATGGTTCCGGCCGGAGGGTATCGAATCGCTGGAACTGTAGTGAGCAAGGTGGACGGAAGACCGCTGGCTCGTGCCCGAATCACGGTGCGGGATGCGAACGATCCTAAGAAGTTTGAATTCATCATCACTTCTGAAAACGGCAAGTTCGAGTTCAACGGTGTGCCTGCGGGAAAATATTCGCTGAACGGCGCGAAACGCGGGTTCATCTCCGCCAGCTACGATCAGCATGATCAGTTTTCTACTGCAATTGTGACCGGCGCCGGCCTCGATACTGAAAACTTGTTGCTGCGTCTGGCGCCCGACGCGGTAATCGCCGGTAAGGTCCTGGACGAAGCCAACGAGCCGGTTCGCCAGGCCACGGTGACTTTGTATTTCGAGGATCACCGCTCGGGCGTGGATCAGATCCGTCAATCTCGTTCGGCCCAGACCAACGATCTGGGAGAGTACGAATTTACGCCGATGCGCCCCGGCACTTATTTCTTATCCGCGAACGCGAAACCGTGGTACGCGATTCATCCTCATTCAGAATCGGGAATTGCGGAGCCGGGAGTCGCGGAACCTGTTCAACAAGTGGAAGCTTTCTCGACGGTGGATCGTTCCCTTGATGTCACTTATCCAGTGACTTACTACCCTGACGTTACCGAAGCGGATGACGCGATGCCGATCCCAATCCAAGGCGGCGAGCGATTGGAGTTAGACATCCACTTGAATCCAGTGCCCTCGCTTCACATTCTTTTTCATGTGCCGGACGATGGCACGCACAGTGTTTACTTTCCCCGGATTCAACAATCATCATTCGATGGTTACACGAATTTCCGGGGGAACATGACGAATTTGGGATCGCAGGGAGTAGTGGAAGTTACAGGCATTCCGGCAGGCCGTTACAATTTCAGCGTCGAGCGCCCGGAGGGGAGGGTTCAGATGGATGGGGTTGCAATCACCAAAGATGGAGAAGAAATCGATATCTCCAAAGGCGAGGCCTCAAGCAGCGTCAAATTCTCTGTGCGTATTGCGGGAGAAGCAAAACTACCGGAGCAGCTTTCAATCGGGCTGCGCTCGGGCACGAGAACCGTCGGAGTTTCTCAGTTGGATTCCAAAGGCGAAGCCGAACTGGAGCAAGTCGCCCCTGGCAAATACGAAGTTTTAGTGTGGGGGCCGAGCAAGCGCTACTCTGTCGCGCACATGTCGGTGGACGGCGCTCAGATTTCCGGACACGCGTTGTCAGTAGCGGCAGGGTCGTCGCTATCCGTATCGCTTACGGCGGTGACCGGCGACGCCGAGATACAAGGAACGGCGATGCGCGAGGGGAAGAGGTTCGCCGGAGCCATGGTAGTTTTAGTGCCGAAAAATCCCGAGGCGGACCGCGATCTTTTCCGCCGTGACCAGAGCGATCTGGACGGCACATTTCTTTTGCGAAACGTGATTCCGGGCTCCTATACTCTCCTGGCCATCGAGAACGGCTGGGAGCTGGATTGGTCCCAGCCGGGAGTGATTGCCTCATATCTGAAGCGTGGGCGGAAAGTAGAAATCGGCAATCAGGCGGGCGCGCGAATGAATGTCGCGGGGGCAATCGAAGTGCAGTCGAAGTAAAACTAGGAGAAGCAAACTACGAGAAGCAAACTAGGATTGGTTTGTCCAAAGATCTTGTAACGTCGCTTGCGCGCTAACGCCTGATTTTCCCTGCCGGCGTACTTTCTTTCGATTGTTGCTCGGAGCGACACAGATGAGATTCGAACTGCTTCGCAATCGTCGGATAGTGAGTACCAACGGGGAATATAAAATTCAATTGGCAGTCTCTGCACTGCAGAAAACGCCCCGCTCCGGACATCAGGATAGCGATGCGATGGGAAGAAAGCACGAAACTGTTCGCCGACATTACATATCCCAACTTTCCACTGCGAAGCTCACCCTAAATGCGTATATTGTCTTCATAAAAAGGCCGAACCAACCCATGGCCGCGTGATTGATTTACTGAAGTAACCATAACCCCTAACTATCCCGATTACTGTTCCATTTTGAACAGCATCCCAAAGCGGAACTAAGCCACACTGGCACTATCAGTAAACAGAGGCGGTGTCTTATGGTCGCGACCGAATCCCAGATCGTGCACAGAGTCTTACTTGTCGATGACGACGATGCGGTTCGCGAAATGATGCTGTTGACGCTGCAATCCAAGGGGTTTGAGGTAGTAGCTGCGGCCAGTGTGACTGAAGCTTTGCGGCTCATCACTTTTGAAAGCTTCGACGTGCTCATTACGGACTTGCACATGCCCAATCCAGCCGATGGTTTTACCGTGGTTACCGCCATGCGCCATTCCCAGCCGGGGGCACTTATTTTGCTGGTGAGCGGCTATCCCGACGTGCAGAGCGCGATGTCGGCTATTCTTCTGCAAGCCGATGAAATCATCGTCAAGCCCTTTGACACTGGCAAACTAGCGGAGCTCCTTCGCGACAAGCTGCTCTCTCGCAAACCCGCTGCGCCGAAGGACAAGGAAAGGGTGGCCACGATTCTGCAACGTTGTGCGACCGGTGTGGTCGAAGACTGGCTGGCGCGGGTGAAGGAAAGCAAAGAGCTGAATGACCTTTGCCTGAGTGACGAAGAGCGGACAGGGCATCTTCCAAAGCTGATCGAGGACCTGACTGCTCGCCTGAGAAAGACAGGCACCACCACGGTGGCCGATGCCGTCCCTTCCGTCGCCGCTGCGGCCCACGGCAAGCTGCGCTATTTGCAGGGGTATACTCCGGCGATGCTGGTGCAGGATTCACGAATACTGCAAGTGACACTCTTCGGAACCTTGCAAAGCAATATGAGCTTTCTGGACTTTAGCCTGCTGTTACCCGATGTTATGACAATTGCGGATGAAGTGGATGCGCAGCTGACCCAGTCGATGGAAAGCTACATGAAGGTCATGCAAAGTCCGGTCGCAGCGTAGATGGGTTCTTCGAGGATTGTGTCGCCGCCAGGCATTTTAGAATGCATGTGTCGCAGAATTCGCCATTCGGATCGGCGAACCGCTGGTTGGCACTTTCATTTCAGATGAGTTTTTGCTACAGCTAGTCCCCGCTGGCGTGGTTCTGCGTAGGCACTAGAAGCAGGCGCGGTTTCGCTTCCGAGGGCAATTGCTGCGATGCCCGTCCGCAAACCTGCAGGATGCCGATGACTGCGGCGTAAGCCGCGACGACGCCAATTCCAACCGAGGCAACCACCGTAACGCAGAGAATCAGAGGCATGAAAAGCGAAATCACGGTCCACCCTGTCTAAAAGCCAAAGATCGAAATCAAAAAAACGCAGTCAGAAATGGCAATACTCAGATGCCGCCGGCTCAACTTTGGTCTATGCAGCTTCTTCAATCTACCTGCGTTAAAGCCCGCCGCTAGTGACCACCCAGATGCTCCACGACTTCCCGGCAGCCGTAGTAAAATACGGAGTAGAGCTGCGCATTCCTAATGTCGAACAATTCTGTAGGACTGTCGACGTTACGGAAGGGCTATCCAGCCTGGATTTTCAGACCGTAACTAAATGGCTATTACCAAGATCTCAGTGCGTGGGGCGCGCCAGCATAACCTCAAGAACATCGACGTTGAGATTCCGCGCAACACGCTGACCGTGGTGACCGGGTTGAGCGGGTCAGGCAAATCATCGCTCGCGTTTGACACGATTTATGCCGAGGGCCAGCGCCGTTATGTAGAGACGCTTTCCACCTATGCCCGCCAGTTCCTCGACCAGATGGAACGCCCGGATGTAGATGCAATTGATGGACTTAGCCCGTCTATCTCGATTGAGCAGAAGACCACAAGCCGTAGCCCGCGCTCGACCGTTGGCACAATCACTGAAATCTACGATTATCTTCGCTTGTTGTTCGCATCGATCGGGATTCCGCATTGCCCCAAGTGCGGCCGGCCAATCAGCCGGCAATCCGCTGAGCAGATAGTGCAGCGGGTGATGGCCCTGACTCCCGAGGATCGCGTGATGGTGCTGGCTCCGATCGTTCGCGGACGCAAGGGCGAATTCAAGAAAGAGATAGAGACCTTGCTCAAACACGGCTACACCCGTGCCCGGGTGGACGGCGAACTGGTGAACATGGAGGACGATCTCAATCTTGATAAGCGAAAGAATCACACCATCGAAGTGCTGATTGACCGGCTGCTGGTGAAATCGGGAATCGAGCACCGACTGGAAATGTCAGTAGGTCTCGCCATGAAATTGGCCGGGGGTCTGGTGCAGGTGGCCGTCGTCGGCGGCGAGGAGCAACTCTATTCCGAAAAGCTTGCCTGTCCCGATTGCGGCATCAGCGTGCCGCAACTGGAGCCGCGTTCATTCTCGTTCAACAGTATGTATGGCGCGTGTCCCGAATGCCATGGCCTCGGCAGCCGCTACGATTTCGATCCCGCGAAGGTGATTACGGATTGGTCAAAGCCGCTGCTCGATGGCGGGCTGGGGCCGGGTTCAGCGTCGCAGGGCTTGATCCACAGTTTGCAGGTGACGGCGGCGGCGCACGGCATCGATCTGAATACGCCATTTGAAAAGTTTTCCGAAAAGATTCAGGACCTGTTGCTGAATGGAGAATCAGGCCGGGGCAAGACCGGTTTCCGTGGAATTTTCGGATATTTAAAGCAAAATCTCGAGGAGTCGACTTCCGAAGGCTATCGCGACTGGCTGATGGATCACATGTCGGCGAGCGATTGTCCCATTTGTCATGGCAAGCGCTTGCGGCCGGAAAGCCTCGCCGTGAAAGTAAACGGTATATCGATTGCCGACTTCACAGCGCTGCCCATCTCCAGCGCGCTCGAAGTTGCACGCAGCATCAAGCTTGCAGGACGCGATGAGAAAATCGCTGGCCGCGTGATGCACGAAATTGTGGAGCGGCTGCAATTTCTGAACGCGGTGGGACTAAACTACATTTCTCTCGACCGTTCCGCGGCAACTTTATCTGGCGGCGAAGGTCAGCGCATTCGATTGGCAACGCAGATTGGCTCCAAGCTGCGCGGCGTGCTCTACGTGCTGGATGAGCCTTCGATCGGCTTGCATCATCGCGACAACGGACGCCTGCTCACCGCGCTGGAAAATCTACGCGACCTGGGTAACACCGTTCTTGTCGTCGAACATGACGAAGAAACGATTCGCCGCGCGGATTATGTAATCGATCTCGGTCCGGGCGCGGGACGCCATGGCGGCGGCCTGGTCGCCCACGGCACGCCGGAAGAAATCATGCGCGACCCCGATTCCCTGACCGGCGCCTATATCTCGGGAAGAATACAGATTGAGATGCGGCCAGAGCGGCGGCAGAAAAACGGCGCGGCTCTTACGATTCTGGGAGCGAAGGAAAACAATCTTAAGAATCTCGATGTCACTTTTCCGCTCGGCGTGATGACCGTGGTGACGGGAGTTTCCGGTTCGGGCAAGTCCACTCTGGTCAATGACATTCTTTATCGCGCGTTGGCGCGGCAGCTCTACCGCTCGCGCGAAAAGGCTGGCGAGCACAAATCGATTATGGGCGCGGAGAACATCGACAAAGTGATTCGCATCGATCAGTCGCCGATCGGGCGCACGCCGCGTTCGAATCCCGCAACTTATACCGGAGTGTTCACCGCAATTCGCGATATCTACGCCATGTTGCCCGAAGCGCGCGAGCGCGGTTACAAGCCCGGACGGTTTTCCTTTAACGTCTCGGGCGGCCGTTGCGAGGCCTGCCAGGGCGAAGGCCAGCGCCGCATCGAGATGAATTTCCTGCCCGATGTTTATGTGCTTTGTGAAGTTTGTGGCGGGCGCCGCTACAACCACGAGACGCTAGCCGTGAAATACAACGGCTACTCGATCGCCGATTTGCTGGAAATGCCGGTCTCTGACGCGCTGCCGATTCTGGAAAACATTCCCCAGATAAAACAGAAGCTGCAAACACTGGTCGATGTCGGCTTGGGTTACATTCATCTCGGTCAATCTGCGGTTACGCTTTCTGGCGGCGAAGCGCAGCGCATCAAACTGGCCCGCGAGTTGAGCAAACGGCAGACCGGCAAAACTCTTTATCTACTGGACGAACCCACCACTGGACTGCACTTCGATGATGTAAAAAAATTGCTCGACGTGCTGCACCGGCTGACCGACCTGGGCAATTCGATCATCATCATCGAGCACAATCTGGATGTGATCCGGAATGCCGATTGGATTATTGATCTTGGCCCCGAGGGCGGCGAAGAAGGCGGGCGCATCGTGGCGCAAGGCACGCCGGAGCAGGTGGCGCGGGTGAAGAAATCCTACACGGGGCAGGCGCTAGCTGGATATTTTTCGGGGAACGGAAGACGCAGCGCGTAGGCCTGTTCAGACACCACGTGAGATATGAGCGCTCCCGCATATTTTCCGTCTATTCGATAAACTGGTTATGATCGAAAAGGATCCATCTGTCATCTTCCGAAAATCCGAAGTTTGATCCATACGCGCCCAACGGCGAGACGCAGCTCTCCGCGCCACCCATTACTTACTCGTTGCCGCCCGTTGAGCCGTCGAAATCACCTGCGCGAAAAGCTGGCGAAGATCCCGTGTGGAGCGGGTGGGATGTGCTGATTATTGCGGTGCTCACGCTGGGCATTCTTTTTGCGGTTCAACTGGTCACCGTAGTCGTGGCGCGGTACTTCGCATACCCACACCGGAGTTGGATCGAAGTTGCGCAGAAGCCTGTACTGGCCCTGCTCGCCGAGTTCGTGGCGTACATCGTGGTAGCGCTGTATATGATTCTGCTGCTTGAAGGCAAATATCATGCGAGATTCTGGTCCGCTATTCGCTGGAATTGGCCGGGACTCGCCGGATGGAGCTTTCTCGTCGTCGGCCTTCTTATGGTGGGCCTCGACGTCGTAGGGACGCGATTTCTTCCCATACCAAAAACTACGCCCTTCGATCAGTTCTTCGAACGCCCGATTGACGCGTATCTTACTGCACTATTCGCCATTACTCTCGGGCCTCTTATGGAAGAAATTTTCTTTCGCGGATTTCTTTATCCAGTGATTGCTCGGCGTTTGGGGGCGGTGTGGGGGGTGCTGTTGACTGCGTTTCTCTTTGGACTGGTCCACTCTCCGCAGTATGGCTACTCGTGGTCGGCGGTGCTGATTATTATTCTGGTCGGCGTGGTGCTCACCACAGTGCGTGCTGTAACCAAATCGGTTGCCTCAAGCTTTCTGGCGCACGTCGGCTACAACGCGACGCTCATGGTGCTAACCGCAGTGGCTACGGACGGTTTCCGGCACATGGAAAAGGCTGGGGTGCTGCTGTTCTGATTGCAAACTGTTTTGACTGGAGGCAGTAATTGCGAGCGGGGCGACAAGTCTTCGACCTCGATGGTGTGATTGCTGTCCTTGCCGCTGACTCCATCTTCTGCCATACTCGCTTCGCCATGAAAGGTAACTCTAAAGTACTTACTGAACTGAACAAGGCGCTCCGTGAAGAGCTGACTGCGATCAACCAATATTTTTTGCATGCTGAGATGTGCGAAAACTGGGGATATCACAAGCTCTCCGATTTCATTAAGAAACAATCCATCGGCGAAATGAAGCACGCCGAAGTGCTGATTGAAAGGATTCTGTTTCTGGATGGCAGCCCGTCCATGATGCCGCTGGAATTGAAGGTCGGCGGGACGGTGAAGGCAATGCTTGAGAGCGATCTAGCGCTCGAAGTGGGCGCGGTCAAGCAGTATAACGACGCGGTCGCGATTGCCACCCGTGAAGGCGACAACGGCTCCCGTGACCTGCTGGTGACGCTGCTCAAGGACGAAGAAGAGCACGTGGATTTTCTGGAAGCCCAGATGCACCTGATCCGCGAACTCGGATACGAGCGCTATCTGTCGCAACAGATGGGCGAGAACAAAGAATAAATCTGACGCGGGTTAGTCTACGATCCCGAGCCTACTTCACAGTAACCGTCAGCAACTGTGCTCCCGACACCACGTAATCCAAAGGAGCGGTTGCGGTTTCATCCACGTTCGACTCGCCGCTGACAATCATTTCCTGATTCCCTCGCATGCCATCCATCACATTCATGATTGAGATGGGCAGCGTCGGCATCACTTTGTCGGCCACGCGGGCCTCGGGATCGGCTTCGAGCAACGAGACGTACACCCGATTATTCGAGTGTTCTTTGTTGAGCAGCGAAATGGTTGAGGCCAGATCGAGCTTGCGGCCGAATGCGGCATTGGAACGGCCGATATGGTCGAGAGTATCGCCGTCGCTCACCAGGATGCGCAATGTGCCTTTGCTGGCCGAGGTCGGGATCTTTACCGGAATCTGCTGCACAATGCGCTCACCGCGGTAAGGCGCGAGCACGGTTTCCAGCATAATTTCTTCACCCGGACGAGCCTCGGTCACATCGGTGCGCGCACTCTCCAGCCGCGCCCAGCGGCGTTCGCGGACCAGATCAAAATCGAGCTTCACCCCGGCGACGGCTGCAGCCGTATAAGGATTGTCGTAGATGCGCTCGAAGCGCTCACCCAGCGAAATTGCAGCTTGCATCGCCGCTGGCTGAGTTCCATCCGCGGGAGCGAACATGTTGTGCATCGTGACTTCGGGAAATCCTTTCACCCCGATGCTGCCCTGCAAACGATAGGTGATTTCTTCGCCGAATTCATTCACTCCATGCAGGGCATTGAAAACTGTCACCATCAGCGCGACAGGCGTCAGCTTGGGATTGTTCAGTACCTCGTAGTGAAATTGTTTTTCACCCGTACTGCTGTGGATGTTCAACGTAACCGGAATCATCTGCGGCTGACGGTCGAACACGCCCATAATTCCAGTGTGTCGATCCTGCACAAATGTTCCAACTGGCTCCGTAGTGTTGACGATCTTGAAAGCGTTCAGAGGCGAGGGCAGAGTAGCCAATACCTCGGCCTTGTTCATGGGCAAATCGACGGAGCCAAATTGCAGCAGTGGGTGTCCGCAGGCGAGCAATTCTTTAGGATCGACATAAGTCACCGTGCAGGTGGCTTCAATATCCATATCGCCGCGCACCAAAATTGCGCTGATGGCAGAACCCGGCACAACCGGCTCCGGCTGCTTATCGTTGCTGACTGATCCAGCTCCCATCACCGGCACAATTCCGGCAGAACCAAGTTGTCCCGCGAAAAGTTTGATCGCTTGCTCGGAGAAACCATTGAACACGAGAGGCGTTTCGATGGGCTTCAAATAATTAGCAAACCCAGCCGCGGTAGAATCCTGGCCCGAACCGGGCAGCTCAGAAATTTCCCCCGGGGAACCAGTCTTTCCCGCAACCATGTTGATCGAAGGCTTTACCGCGGCGGTTTCTTCCGCCGGCGAACGATCGAGGGCATTAATTTCGAGCATATCGGCAATGGGCGTGACCCCGGCAATCGGCTCCTTGGAGAATTCTCCGATACGGAAGGCCAATGCTCCGGCGAGTTTGCCATCGAGATAGACAGGACTCCCGCTCATTCCCGCGACTACGCCTGTGTACTCCACCTTTTGCCCGTGCAACCGCACCAGGATGACATCTCCTTTTGGCCCGTTGACATTGTGAAGCACGCCAAGAACCTCCACTTCCATGGCCTCAGGTTTTACCCCTTCGAACACGGTGTAAGCCACTCCGCGCATGCCGGCGTGAATCTGGCTGACGGGGATGGTGAGTGGATTTGCTGTGGAATCAGATTTTTGTGCGAAGGCCAACGAGGAGAAAAACAGGCAAAAAACAGAGAACGCGGGAACCAATTTTTTCATGTACGACGCCCAATCGGGACCAAAAAAAGAAGTCCCGCTTATGGATTAGATTTCGCCAGATTGTAAGTCGTTGCCAGCGGGGGAGTACGGGAAGCCGGTCAAAACATCCCAATCGCGAATCCCTGCGTCTATACTAGCACAGGGAATTTTCGCTCCCAAGACTCTTATTCGCGTTCCGGAGTTCCTAATGTTTTCCCATTTTCTACTCACTAAGCGACCTTCCAGCGGGCCGGCTTTGAAAGGTATCTTCCTGGCCGTAGTGCTCTCAGTTTTAATGATGTTCGCGGGGACTTTGTCGGCTGCGCAGGATCAATCGCAAGCGCCGTCTTCCTCGCAAACGGATAACGGGAAGCCCAAGCAGGACGCTCCGGCCGATGCTGGTGGTCCCAGCGGTGACATGGGTCCTTACTCCATTCCCAAAAGAACCCCCGAGGAAGCGCCTCCACCGCCGCCGCCGCCGACTCCGAAAAAAGTTGAGGGGATGCCGGACTATTCCATTCGGGTAAACGCGCCGCTGGTGAACGTCGATGTGCTGGTCACAACCAAGAGCGGGCAATTTGTTCCGGGCCTGAAGCAGGATAATTTCCGCCTGTTTGAAGACGGAACGCCGCAGACGATCAGCAGCTTTAACGTCTCGAAGGCCCCCATTACCGCCGTATTGCTGGTGGAGTTCGCCTCTACAAATTACGCGTTCATGATTCAAGCGCTGCAGGCTTCTTATTCCTTCGCGAATACACTGCAAAAGGATGACTGGATCGCAGTCGAATACTATGACATGCAGCCGCATCTGCTCGTGGATTTCACCCAGGACAAGAGAGCGGTTTATGGAGCGCTGAACCAGTTGCGCATTCCCGGCTTCTCCGAAACCAATCTGTTCGACGCTTTGTATGACACGCTGGATCGGCTGGATCGTGTAGAAGGAAAGAAGTACATCATTCTGGTGACCACGGGCGTCGATACCTTCAGCAAGTTAACTCTCGACAAGATTACGAAGAAAATAAAAGACACAAAAGATGTCACGATCTTTCCGGTGAGTGTGGGATGGATCATCCGAGAGATGTACGAGGCTCAGGGCCGTGCCGCGCCCCATGGCATGGGCATTCCCGTGAGCAACATGGATTACCTGCAGGCGGATAATGAAATGCGGACTTTCGCCGCCATGACCGGTGGCCGCGCTTATTTCCCGCGCTTTGAAGGCGAGATGCCGGAGCTTTTCCGTGATATTTCCAATGACATCCGCAATCAGTATTCGATCACCTATCGCCCGACCAATGACAAGCTGGATGGAACTTACCGCAAGCTGAAGGTGCAGGTCGTGGCTCCCGATGGCGGCCCGCTTAAAGTGAAAGATCAAAAAGGGAAAGAGCAGAAAATCGAAGTGGTTGCTCGCGACGGATACACCGCCAGACATTCAGTAGATTGATGAGCCACGGGTCCGCTCGCCACCAGCGTCCGTTCCTAAGGCGTCGCAGGGTGTTTCCGGGTGGTGCAGTCGCATTCCGTGTCTTTTTCTGCAGTCCTTGCAGTTCAGTTTGGCTTTGTATATACTCGGCGTATATACGGAGAACCAGATGGGCACAGCGCGCGTATTCCGGTCGGGAAACAGCCAGGCGGTGAGACTGCCGAAACAATTTCGGGTGAACAGTAAAGAAGTGGAGATCTTTCGGCGAGGGGATGAGATCGTCCTGCGCGAAAAAGAGGGGACCATGGCTCGCGCGTTCGATTTGCTGGCTGGCCTGCCCGACGATTTCGAACTTGACCGCGAAAAGGATCGGCCCCAGAGGCGCAAAGGGTTGTGACGGAACCCCGCTATCTACTCGACACGAACATCTGCATTTATATCCGCCAGGAAAGGCCGGAGCAGGTTTTGCGGCGGTTTCTCAAGCTCCGCCCAGGGGAAGCGGTGCTATCGGTTATTACATATGGGGAACTGCTCTATGGCGCGGCCAAGAGCGCGCAGCGGACCGCGGCTTTGGAGCGGTTGCGAGGGTTAGTGCGTTTGCTGCCAGCTATGGCATTGCCGGAGAGTGCCGCTGAGACTTACGGTGCGATGCGTGCTGAATTGGAATCGAAGGGGGATATGATCGGCAACAACGACCTGTGGATTGCTGCTCATGCTCTCGCAGCAGGATTGACTCTGGTTACGAACAACGAGAAGGAATTCCGCCGCGTCCGCGGGCTAAAAGTTCAGAATTGGACCAGGTAAGGTCGCTACTGGATCCCGCTCAATAGGGAATTCTAATAGAGCCCGGGTAATTTCACTTTCCGCGCCCAGTTTTTTCTGGGAACTCGAAACACAGAGTCCGGACATCCGCGGCTTCTTTCCCGCCCATCTTGGTTTACAATTACTTGTTTCACGCACTCATCTTGTCTTGCTGTCCTGGAGGAATCTATGAAGCTTACCCCTGGAAAACTTGCCGGTCTTAAAAAAGTGTCGAATGATCACGGCGTTATTGCCGCCGCGGCAATGGATCAACGTGGCTCGCTGCAAAAATCGCTGGCCAAAGAGAAAGGCGGAGAAGTCAGCGACGCCATGATGGAAGAGTTCAAAATACTTGTCACTGAAGTGCTGACGCCGCATGCCAGCGCCATTTTGCTCGACCCGGAGTGGGGGCTGCCCGCCTCGAAGCGCCGCGCCAAGAATGCAGGCCTGCTGCTGGCTTACGAAAAAACGGGCTACGACAAAACCGGTCCCGGGCGGTTGGGCGATCTGCTCGATCACTGGTCAGCGCGGCGACTGAAAGAAGCGGGAGCCGACTGCGTAAAGATTCTTCTCTATTACACTCCCTTCGATTCGAAGGATGTAAACGACAAGAAACACGCATGGGTAGAGCGCATCGGAGATGAATGCCGCGCGAATGACATCCCGTATTTTCTCGAGTTCGTCGGTTACGACGAAGGCGCGGACGAAAAAGGATTGGACTACGCGAAGAAAAAACCGCAGATCGTTACCGAGAGCATGCGCGAGTTCAGCAAAGATCGTTATGGCGTAGATGTTTTGAAGGTGGAAGTGCCGGTGAATATGAAATTTGTGGAAGGCACAAAATCGTTCGGCGGGCAGAAGGCATATACCAAGCAGGAGGCCATCGAGCTATTTCACACAGCCGCGAATGTAGCTACCAAACCCTTCATTTATCTCTCTGCGGGGGTGAGCAACGCGGAGTTCAGCGAGACCCTCGAGCTTGCGGGAGAATCCGGAGTGAAGTTCAATGGCGTGCTCTGCGGTCGCGCGACCTGGAAAGATGGCATTCCAATCTATGCCAAACAAGGGGCATCCGCGTTCCGCAAGTGGCTTGAGACTGAGGGTGTAAAGAACATCAATAACGTCAATAGTAAACTTAAGGCAGCAACTTCGTGGTACTCCATCTACGGAGTTGAGCCAGTGCTGGCCAACGCGTAAATCGTAGAAGTGTTGGAAGCGCGGGCGAATCGCCCGCGCTCTTTTTCTTTCACGTCACGAATGCTGACGAAGTTTCAATGCAGATGAAATAGAGTCTCCAGCAGAAAAAATACTCCCGTGCCTACGAATACGAGCAGCGCCATCTTCATCGCTGGTTCTTTGTTTACCTCCGGAATCAAATCCGAAGCAGCAACGTAAATCGTTACCCCCGCTGATAGCGGCAACCCCGCAGGCTACGTGATGGCGGAACAGCGCCATGGTAAGGACGCCGGCCAGCGTTGCTCCGCCGAGGATGACGGATGCTCCCCACGCAATTCCTCGACTGCGTCCGCTGGCCAGCATCACCGAACTTACCGTGAAGCCCTCCGGAATTTTATGCAGGAAGACCGCGAAAAAAATGATCCAGCCGAGGCCGTTTGAAACCAGAAATCCAGACGCGATGGCGATGCCATCGAAGAATGTGTGAATGATGAGTCCGAGCAGCACCGAGTATCCCTTGTGCGAATGCATGAACTCATCTTTGTGCGTCTCTTCGCCAAAGTGGAAATGCGGAGTAACCGTGTGTTCAAAGAAATGAATGATCAGATAGCCGAGCAGAATTAAGAAAGCCGCGCTGCGACCGCGAAGCGCCAGGCTTTCCGGGACCATCTCAACCAGGGCCGTGGCCAACATGAATCCCGCGCCTAGCGCGACAAAGTAGCGGAGATAACGGCGCTCCCAGTGCCGCTGTACGATAATCGCGCCACCGAACACATTGGCGGCCGCGGCGGTAAGGCCGAGCAGGATGCTGGTAGCGATGGGATGCATGAAGTATGAAAGTACCGAGTACCTTGCTACTGAGTCAAATCCTTCACGACGCGAGTGTGCCGGCTCGAAGGACGCCACGTTGCTCGCGAGTCAATACTCACCCGCTGTGCCGAATATGCATTACGTCCCCATCCTGCACGATGTAGTCCTTGCCTTCCAGGCGCAGAGTTCCTTTAGCGCGGGCGTTGGCTTCCGATCCGGCTTCCAGCAATTGATCCCAGCGAATGGTTTCGGCGCGGATGAAATGCTTTTCCAAATCGGAGTGGATTGCGCCCGCGGCTTCCTGCGCGCGCGAGTGGGCGGGAACCTGCCAGGCGCGGCACTCGTCTTCGCCTGCGGTAAAGAATGAAATCAGACCGAGCAGTTTGTAGGTCGTACGAATCAGGCGCACCAGGCCACTTTCAGTTAATCCGTAGCTGGAAAGAAATTCAGCGGCGTCGGCATCGCTCATCTCGGCGAGTTCAGCTTCCACCTTGCCGCAGATGGCTGTGGCGGCGGCGTTTGGACGCGCAGCAATTTCTGTAAGCTTGTACTTGCTCACCGCTTCGTCCAGTTCCTTGCCGAGTTCCGTCGATTCGCCAATGTTGAGGACGTAGAAAATCGGCTTCTCACTCAGGAACATGAAACCCTTGATGCGCTTCTTGTCTTCGGCAGTCATCTCCATTTCGCGCAGCGGCTTGTCTGATTCCACCTGTGTCTTGGCGCGCTTCAGCAACTCGAATTCTTTCTCGAGTTCCGGCGTCTTCATCTTCTTGAGATCTTTCTCCAAACGCTCCAGGCGCTTTTCGATCTGACCCAAGTCGCTGACCAGCAAATCGAATTCCACATTCTTGATGTCCTTAAGCGGATCAATCTCCCCCGCGTGGGGCACTGAAGGATCGTCAAAAACCCGCACCACATGCGCTAGTGCGTCGACATTGCGTAGATGTGCGGCGTAGGCGCTGTCTTTCAGCGCCTCCTGGCCGATGGCGCCAACGTCGACATATTCAACCGATGTGTGTGTGAGCTTCTTGGGGTTGTAAAGCGCGGCCAGACGATCGAGGCGGTCGTCAGGAACTTTGGCCACGCCGATGTGAGCCTCGCGCGGGTTGGCTCGTGCCTGATCCGAGAGATGTGCCTTGGTCAGAATTCGAAACAACGATGTCTTGCCCACTTGCGGCAGGCCAATAATTCCAGTTTTCATGGGAAAGCTTCTAGCTTCTAGCTCCTAGTTTCTGGCTGCGGCGCCGAAAAGAGTTTCGAGTGGATACGTACGGCGTGCTTCAGCGACGGTGAGACAACACTTTAGGATAAATGATGAAGAGGATATTGCCCAAATGCGGTGCGACGAGAATCGGTTGGAAGACCGAAGCTAGAAGCTTCGTGCGGTTAAGTAGACAACCACCAACCCCAGCAGCAGCACGGCGCCTTCTACCCGCGTTGACCAAACATGCAGCGTGTCAAATTGAATGCGATCGGGATTGTCAATCGGGACTGAGCTGATTTCTCCAAGCGATGTCCGCAGAACGTCCATGCGCGGCATGATGCCGAATTGCGAGATCAAGGTCAGTGCGAGCATCAGGCATAGAAGCACGTGACGCGTAGCGAACAGATGTACAGTTCCGTCGGTGAAGCGGCTGTAGAGCAAAGAAGTGATTAGGAAAACGACTCCAGAGATCAAGCCGATCCAGTGCAATTTTCCCAGTGCGCGTCCGACGACGTTGCCGGCTAGATGCGTGTTTGGCAGTACGGCCGGGATTGTGAACGCCGTGGGCGCCAGGACAAAAGCAAAAAAAATCAGCCCGCCGATCCAGACGATCAGGGACAAGAGCATCAGAAAACGCAGAAGGGACATGACGGAGAATTATATGCTCGCGCTGTATCGTGAGCCTAAAAAGTTGAGCGCGGCTTTCCACTAACAACGACGGAGGTCTTGCCGTTCCCGAACGGAGTGGCTGTAGTCGTGCCCTACACCGGGACGGCCACATTCTCCACGATCTCGCGCAGCACCTGATCGGCCTGCTCGGATTTCTTCATCGTCGACGCGTACTGTCCGTTGACCACGACGCGATGAGCAAAGACCGGAACCGCCAGCGGCTTGAAATCTTCCGGCGTGCAGAAGCTGCGGCCCTCAAGAAAGGCCATGGCTTGCGCGGCCCGATAGAGCGCCTGCGCGCCGCGCGGCGAAACGCCCAAGGAAAGATATTCCGATTCTCGCGTGCGCTTCACAATCTCCAGCGCATAGGTGAGCAGCGATTCATCCACGCGAATCTGCTTCACGGCGTCCTGCATTTCGAGAACATCGGCCCCGGTCAGAACCGGCCGCAAATCCTGCAAGTGAGCGGCTCCGGCTTCGGAACGCAGAATCACGCGCTCTGCGGCTGCATCGGGATAGCCCATCCTTACCCGCATCAGGAACCGGTCCAGCTGCGATTCTGGCAGCGGATAAGTTCCATGATGCTCGACCGGATTCTGGGTTGCGATCACGAGAAAGGGCCGGGGCAATTCGTAAGAATGCGCGTCCACGGTGACCTGGCCTTCATTCATGGCTTCGAGCAGAGCCGATTGCGTCTTCGGAGTGGTGCGATTGATTTCGTCCGCCAGCAGAACGTTGGTAAACACCGGTCCACGCTTGAACTCGAATTCTTGGTCCAGCGCAGAATAAACCGAAATCCCCAGCACATCGGAAGGAAGCATGTCGCTAGTGAACTGCACGCGCTGAAAGGTACAGTCGATGGCGCGGGCCAGAGCCTGCCCCAGCGTGGTTTTGCCGACTCCGGGGACGCCCTCAATCAACAAATGTCCGCGGGCAAAAACGCTGACCAGCGCGAGCCGCACTACATCGTCTTTGCCGCGAATCACGCGGCGAAGCGACTTTTCTAGCTCGGCGGCCTTGTGGGATACGGCGATGGCAGTCTCAGGCGACATTGGATCAATTTTACTATCAGGCATGAAAGCGGTGGAGTTACCGATGTCATAGGGCTTATGGCTTATAGCTTTTAGCCTTGAGCTCTTAGCTCGATCAAAACCATTGCTACTAACCGTGAGAACGGCAGAAAATCCCAGACTTGCAAGAAGGTATTGCTAAGAGCCAAAAGCCAGGAGCTAAGAGCCAGGAGCTTTTCTTACTGCAAGAACTGGGCTGGCCGCCCAGTCAGCCGCTCGATCCTTTTGGCGATCGGGGGGTGCGTCGAAAATAGATTCGCAAAATTCATTCCCAGCAGGGGCTGGATAATAAACAGATGCGCCGTCGATGGACTCGCCGCCATCGGGACGCGGCGCGAATATTCATCGAGTTTTTGCAGGGCGCTCGCTAACGCGTAGGGATTCCCTGTGAAATGCGCCCCGGTGGCATCCGCCTGATACTCCCGCGAGCGTGATACCGCCATTTGAATCAGAGCCGCGGCAATCGGAGCCATAATCAGCATAAGCAATCCTGCGAGGCCGCCTCCGCCACGCTCTTCACGGTCGCCGCCTCCCATCCCGCCAAAGATCATGGCGAAGCGCCCCATACTGGCGAGCATCGTAATTGCGCCTGCAATCGTAGCTGCCACCGAACTGATAAGGATGTCGCGGTTATTCACATGCCCGAGTTCATGTGCTAGAACGCCTTCCAGTTCTTCATCATTCAGCAGTCCCAGAATTCCATGGGTCACCGCTACCGAGGCGTGTTTCGGGTTGCGTCCGGTGGCAAAAGCGTTCGGTGACTCGGTAGGGATCACATAAATCTTGGGCATTGGAATGCCGATCTTCTGCGTCAGCCGTTCGACTGCCTCATACGCTCGGGGCAGCTGCTCGCGCGTCACTGGCTGCGCACGGTACATGGCGAGCGCGATTTTGTCGGAATAGAAATAGGAAACGAAGTTCATCACCGCGGCAAACACCAGCGCCAGCAGCATTCCATTCTGCCCGCCAAAATAGCGGCCAATAAACATCAGCAGCAGCGTTAACGCCGTCAGTAAAAACGCAGTCTTAAAGGTATTTCCCATAGCTTTGGGTCTCGGTGTATTAGATGTTACGCTACCCAACAGGATGCAGTCGCCGAAACCAAGAGCAGGCGCGGAGCTGCGGCCAAATGTACGGAAAACATGGGACAATGAGTTAGCTGTTTCGAAACAATCAAACCAGAACAATCAAATTGGAGAAAGCTACTCCACACATGTCCTATGGATTGCGAACAACATTCTGCTGGCGAGTTGGCCTATGGGCTACACTTCCAGCTCTCGCCCTCGTCATCGGTCTTTTGATCGTCGGTTTCTCTACCTCTCTGCTGGGTCAAACCCTGCAGAAGGCGCCCGGCTCCGAAGTGTTGTCTCTGACTCCGGCGCCCGGTCCTTTTACCGAACCGGCGATCGCGATCAATCCTAACAATTCGCGCCAGGTTGTCGCTGTTTTTCAGGACAACGCTCATGCTTCCTATTCGCAGGACGCAGGCCAGACCTGGCATGCGGCAGAAAGCGTGGCTCCGCAGAATTACCGGGTGTCGGGCGACGTCTCCACGACATACGACAACCTGGGCCATGCGTTTATTTGCTACATCGCCTTCGACAAGCTGGGGACTTTTAATTACTGGGCGCACGATGACTCGCGCAACGGCATATTCGTGCGGCGCTCGCTCGATGGCGGCAAAACCTGGGAGTCGAAACATGCGGCAGTCAGCGAGTACGCCACAAATCCGGGAATTCCGTTTGAGGACAAACCCTACATCGTCGCTGATACGACCAAGAGCCGGTATGCGGGAAACCTGTACGTCGGTTGGACCCGCTGGACCATCGACCGATTCGGAAATGTTAATTTCTCGTTCCACCGATGACGGACAAACCTGGTCTAAGCCCATCGAGATCGACCGCCATCCCGGCCTGCCGCGCGACGATAACGGGGCTGCCGAAGGATTCGCTGGTGCAGTAGGGCCAGATGGTCGGGTGTACGCGGTCTGGAGCCAAGGCGATGACATTATGCTCACGATTTCGCGTGACGGCGGCAAAACATTTTCCCGCGCCCGCTCCGTCATTCATACCGCTCCCATTATGTTTGCCGTCGATACTCTGGAGCGGGCAAACGGCTTTCCGCAGATTGCGATCGATCCGAAAAGCCGGCGCCTTTATGTGACTTGGACGGACTATCGTAACGGCGACCTCGACGTTTTTTGTTCGACCTCTGGCGATGGCGGCAAAAAATGGAGCGCTCCAGTGCGGGTAAATAACGATCCTGTCCATGACGGAGCAGACCAATTTTTCCAATGGCTGGCAGTGGATCCGATCGATGGAGCGGCTAATGTGATCTTTTATGACCGGCGCGGAGACCCCAAGAATCGAAAGCAGACGGTGACATTGGCACGCTCAACCGATGGCGGAGCCAGCTTTCAGAACTACGCCTGGACTAACGAACCATTCGAAGCCGGGGGAGTCTTCTTTGGTGACTACTCCGGCATCGCCGCATTGGGCGGCCGCGTCTACGGGATTTGGACCGAAAAGCCTCCGCTCGCAGTCGGCGGATAAGGAATCGGCCGACAAGACGGCAAACAAGTCCGATGCAACGCAGACCAAGCCTCACGGCACGGTGATTAAGGTTGGCACCGCCGATTTCACGGGCACAAAAGCATCTGGCGCCGCAAAGTAATCTTAAGAAAATTGAAAAGCTCTAAGCTGCCAGCCGCGTCGGCGTCTCCGTGATTGCCCTGCGCAACGCCAGCGACATCGCGATCCGGGCAACGCCGCTGAAGATCATGCTAATGCCCACCAGAGTTCCTATGGCCCAGACTGAACTCGATGGCCATTGCATATAGATCAACAGGCCCAGCAGGATCGTGATGATGCCGTCGAGCAGCACCCATGTCGATCCGTGCAACGGACGCATCTTGAAAAAAAGCACCAGATTCAAGACCCCTTCAATCACAAACAACGCCGCCAGGGCCAGCGTAAGAGACGCAACCCCAAGCACCGGATGGAGCAGCAAATATCCACCGAAGCAGAGATACGCAACTCCGACCAGCAGCTTCCAGATCACGCTGCCCGCCGCCTGCCGGTGAAAAGCAAGAATGATATGGACTACCCCGGCAAGAACGATCAGCCATGCAATGACCACATTGACCGCCACCGCAGCGAGCATGGGCGAGCCGATCGCCATCATGCCAAAGATAATCAGCAAAACGCCCCACAAAATCGACAACATCGAACTGCGGTGCGCGACCGCAACCGGACTGTTGTTCACCATGGGAGCCTCCTTCCACAACGGCATAAGCTTACATCAGCGGGCTCATTAGATGAAGTCCGAGAGCAAAGGGCGCCAGGGCTAAGCATGTGAGGTACGCGTTCGGTGCTGGCACATGCCCAGGTCAGCGAAATGCGTGAACCAATTAAGCGCTAATCGAAACGCCGCTCGAATCGCTCTGAGTTGCAGGCTGGCTGGCAGTTCCGGCTGCTCTGCGAAGATGGCTGGAATTGCTGCACCAGTGAAGTGTAGGCCTGTTGCGCCGTAGATAGGTCGCCCGATTGCAGCGCGGTGCCGAGCTCGTTGAGGAGTTGACTGATCTCACTCGATCCGCCTCCGGCGTGATGATGATGGTGGCCTTGGGCGGACTCGAGTCTGCCCTTGCGCGGACTGGTTTTGAAAGTCCTGTTGAATCGTGGAGAAGTCCTGTTGCGCAGCGGAAAGATTGCCGGATTGAAGATCCTTCGCGAGTTGGCTGAAGGCCTGCGCGATGGGACTACTGCTCTGCGATGTGGCCGTCGAGTTCTGCGAACCCAGATTTTGCAGCGTAGCAAAATCCGACTGCGCCGCGGAGAGATTGCCCGATTGCAGATCCTGGCCGAGTTGCTGAAAGGTTTGTTGAAACTGCTGAAAAAGGCTTTGAACTCCCGAAGTGTTGAACAGGCTGCTGCTGGAGATGCCGGAAACTGACATGCGATGTCTCCTGACTGGAATGCTTACCGGATACTATCGGCAGATTCTTGGCTGTGCTTGAATTGCCGACGCATACAGGGTTAGGGCAGGTCTTCTGCCAAAGAGGCCGCGGAGTTTACCAGTAAAGATTGAACAGATTCGACAGCACTTAGCCATCGGCGCCAAGCCGGACCTTCTCGATGCGTTAGTTTCAGATCAGTGCAACCGGCAAAGTTTGCCGATTTGACTCGGCAAGAATAGATTCATCGCAAATAAAAAAGCTCACTTTATTTGGGGGTGATCTTACCGCGTGATCGAAACACCGGCGCACCCCAGGCGCTTGCCGCCAAGAATGCTCCGAACAGAACGATGGCGTCGATACTGGATCGTCCCTGTGGCGACCAATAGACATCACGGAGATTCAGCCAGAGAGCGAATTCATCGAGCGTGAGTGCGGCGCCTACGCCGTAAAGAATCGCCATCAGCCGGCTGAGAAGAATCGACGACTTGTCTTCTCCGGTGCCGATATCGGCCAGCCATCCGTAGCCGACGAGAAGAAGAATGATAATTCCGAAAACCAGATGATGAATGTGCCGTCCTCCGCGCTCAATGAAATGAAACGGCGGGATGTTATGCAAGACAGCGTAGACGACAGCGCGCACCCCGGCGAAGGTGAGAAAAAAACTGACGGAAGCAACAAACAGGCGGCGCCGCGGCCGGTCGGGAATTCGTTCGTGAATCACCTTGCCGAACGGTGTGCCCTGCAGCAGCAATAAGAAAAAAGCCGTTCCTGCGATGATCAGCAGGAGTATGAACCAGGAATAAGCCATGCGGTATTAAAGCATGGTGCAGATGATTTCAGGCTTTCTGCGCTTCGCGCTTTAAAGCTCGTTCCAGGGTTTGGTCGAGAGCGGCTTTGGCTTTGTCGTACTCCGCCTGCGAGATTTCGCCTTGTTTGCGTTCGACCTCAAGCTGGAACAGTTCTTCTTTGATTCCTTCCATCAGCATGGAAGTGGGACGGGCTGAAGCTTGTCCGCGAGAGGCGCCCACGGCGGCGATGTTGGCGGGCTCGTAGTCGTCTTCCTCTTGCATCGCAGCTTGCGGGGAAAGACCCATCTTTTGCCGCTTTATGGCGCGCGCAGCGGACTGCTGGCGAGACGCCACGTAGAAGCCGCCGATTAGAAGGACTCCGGCGAATCCGCCCAAAATCCACCAGCGATATCTTTGCAGCGGATCGGGAGCATCGATCGGCGGTCCTAATCCTCCACCGGGACGGCTGCTGGATTGGGATGCACCGGGTCCGGGCGCAGAGCTTTGTTCACCTTCGCCGCCGCCTTGAGCGCCCGCCTCCTGGCCGGTCTCAAGCGTGCCTTCCCCGGAGATTTTGAAGGCAAGGTTCTGGCCGAGTTTGGTGTTCGACGCGACCTGCACGCTGGCGTCGGGCTCATTGGGATAGTTAATCAATTTGAAACCGGTCGCGCTCGCAGCGGCAGTAAACTGCATCGCCTTGGGTACCATTACGACGAAGTGTTCCAGGGGATAGAGAGACTTAGGATCAAAATTCGCATTCCCGCTGTACGGCATCTGGTAAGACACTTCAAAGCGTGTCAATCCCGGACGCAAAGGAAAGATGAACGAGTAGCGATTCTTCTCGCCTTCGGGCACCGGAGCGGACTTCAGCGGATTGCCGCCTTCGGTGGTGGCGGTGGCGGATTCCTGAATAATCTGCGCGCCGTCCGGGACGTTGAACTCGAGATTGTGCTCGTTCATCTGCGTGCGCGGCGGGTTGGAAGTGTTCTGAACTCCAAATTCTCGAGTGACGAGAACTTGACCCTGCTGCGCCTGAATGCGCATGATGTCAGCAATCACTTCGATGCCTTCAACTTTTTTGCCGACGTCATAAACGTCGATTGCCACCGAGGTTGTTCCCGGGGGCGCCATGCGATGGTAGGTGACGTCCTGATGAATGGCGCGAACCAGGTGCGGAGACTGCGCGTCGTCGAGCTTGAAACTGAATTGGCCCCTGGCATCCGTCTTGGTGCGGCCCGCTTCTTCCATGCCCTGACTCAGCTTGAGCAGGACGACTTCGTCTCCGACGGCCGGTTTGCCGGTGGTGGCGTTCTTTACGGTACCGGTGAGCGTCTGAGATGCGGCAAAGGACGTGAGCAGGACGACGAGTGCGATCAGAGTGACGGCCTTGCGCTCGATAACATGCAATGAAGATTTCAAAATCTGTGTTCCTTTCAGGGCTTTGTTTTCCGGGCTGCCGGCGCAGGTGCTTCCAGACGCGAAATCTCAGCCAGGATAGTGGCGGCTTCATCCTGCAAGGAGGTTTTCAAAGATGAGTAGTCCGTGTCGGGAACTTTGCCGGCCTTGTACTCGAAATTGAGATCGCGGAGGTTTTCGTAAACCGCATCTTTCCGCTCGCGCAAGTATCCCGCGCGAGTTTTCTCCGGACCCAGGAAGACTCTTCCTGGCAGATAGAAAACGTAGATAAAAGATGCGAGGAACATCAGGCAGCAGAGCAGCCAGATCATAGCTCAGTCTCCTTACGGGCCTGATCGCGAAACTGTTCGAGTTCAGCGCCGCGGAGGGGTTGAAGGCCATCGGCAATCGCGGGAGCGGGGCGATTTTTCCAGGCGCGAATCACCAGCACAATCAGTCCGAAGCCCAGAATGAGAGCTACCGGAGGAATGATGTAAGCGGCACGGTCGAAACCTCGCATGGTAGGTGCAGCCAGCACGGTGGGGCCGTATTTTTGAACGAACGCTTGCTCGACCAGGCTGTCGCTGTCTCCGCGATCGACCGCCGCCATGAGTTCATTGCGCATGCCGTCGGAATCGGGGCAGCCGACGTGGTTACATTCCAGAAGAATCTGTTTGCAGCCGCAGACGCACATCATCTGATGGCCGATTTCGTTGAAGCGCGTAGCGGGATCGCCGGCGCCGAGCAGGACGAAGACGGCGGTGGACAAGATGACAGCTTGAACCGCCTTGCCGCTTCGCGTGCCGAGCTTCGAGAATAAATTCAGACGGCTGGGCATCAATCTCCCGTTACCACCGGTTCGGCATGAGCAGGTTTTAGACGCTCGGGCGCGGGAACGCGAACCGGCGCAGGCGCATTTGGAATCAGGGCGAGAATGGTTCCAATCAGCATGATCCAGACGCCCATCCAGATCCACATCACCAGCGCGTTCAAATGCGCTTTGAGAATCGGATGGCCGTTATCCTGATTCAGTCCCTCGAAGACAATGTAGAGATCCTCGTTCAGCGAGGACCGGATGTCGGGCATGGTCGAGGTCTGGCGGCTGGCCTTGTAAAAACGGCGCACCGGGGTCATGGTATCGATCTGCTTGCCGCCTTTGTAAACGTCGAGCACGGCCCACTCGCTGGCATAGTTAGGGGCATCGTCGTCGGTGTAGGAGCGGCAGACCAGGGTATAGGGGCCAATGACCATCTTGTCGCCGTATCCCATCTCCATTTCTTTATCCTGATTGAACGCAGCCCCGGCGAAGCCAATGATGACCACCACCACCCCGAAGTGAACGATGTATCCGCCATAGCGGCGCGTATTGCGGTGAGTCAGTTGCACCATGGAGGCGAACATGCCCTGGCCGGTGTGCTTGGAGATGACACGGCCGCCGCGGAAGAACTCGCTGGCTACAGTAAGCGTGACCAGTACGGAAAGCGCAATGGCCATCAGCGAATAGAAGTAGGAAATATCCTGCCAGGGTTTCAGACCGAAGGGCGATCCCCAACTCTGCGGGGTGATCAACAGGAAGACGGCGACAACAATAGCGCCAATCGTCGGCCACATGAAATTACGCTTCAGGCTTTCGATCGAGGTCTTACGCCATGCCAACAGGGGGCCGACCGCAGTGAGTATCAATAGCAACAGAGCCACAGGAATGGCGACGCGATTGTAGAATGGCGCGCCAACCGTCACTTGGTTGCCTTGCACAAGTTCGGAAATCTTGGGGAACCAGGTTCCCCACAGAACGGTGAAACAGAGCAGAACGAAAAGCAGGTTGTTAAACAGAAAGCTGGACTCGCGCGAGACCAGCGATTCGAGCTTATGCTCGCTGCGCAGGTGAGACTTGTTCTTGAAAAAGAAGAAAAGGAAGACGATAAGAGTGATCGCCAGGAACCACGCAAACCAGTCTCCAATGGAAGACTGCGCGAAAGCATGCACCGAGCTGATGATGCCGCTGCGCGTGAGGAAGGTTCCGAGGATAGCCAGCCAGAATGTGGCGAAAACCAGCCACATGTTCCACATCTTTAACATGCCGCGCTTTTCCTGCATCATCACCGAATGCAGGAACGCGGTGCCGGTAAGCCATGGCATTAGAGAAGCGTTCTCGACTGGATCCCATCCCCAGTAACCGCCCCATCCAAGAACAGAGTAGGCCCAGTGTGCGCCGAGAAAAACTCCGCACGTCAGGAATGCCCAGGTGACCATCGTCCAGCGGCGGGTGATGTGAATCCACTTCTCGCCGGGATACTTCATGATGAGCGCGCCGAGAGCAAAGGCAAATGGAACGGTGAAGCCAACGTATCCCAGGTACAGCATGGGCGGATGAATCACCATCTCCGGATATTGCAGGAGCGGGTTTAGCCCATTGCCATCGGCGGGAATCGTGCCCTGCACAATGGCGAAAGGATGCGCGGCGAAATTCAGCAGCAAAAGAAAGAAAATCTGCACTCCGGACAGGACCACAGAAGCGTAGGCGAAAAGCCGTGGGTCGGTCTTGTAACGCAGACGAAGAACGAATCCGTAAGCAGCGAGCAGCAGCGACCAGAACAGCAGCGAACCTTCCTGCCCCGACCACAACACGGCAAACTTATATGCAGCCGGCAGATCGCGGTTGCTGTGGTGAAGAATGTAAGCGATGGAGAAATCGTTGTTGAAAGCGCAGATGACGAGTACAACTGAGGCGAGAAGAACGGCGGCGAAAGTAGCGATGCCGGCGCGGCGCGCGGTTTCGCCGATGCGCTCCGAACCCTGGCGGAGCATGGCTACCAGGGAGTTTTCTTCAACGAAAGAAGCTGAACGCGCGGCGACACCGGCGGGCTGCGCCGCAGCCCGGTTCTGGAAAACCAGCGCAACGATCCCGGCCAAGAACGAATAAACACTCAACGCCAAAGCGAGGAGAAGTGCAAAACTACCTATTTCCGCCATGTGGGGGAACCCCGGCCTATTTTTTCAGAAATAGCCCCGCGAGGCAACCGCGCCGAACCCTTGGCGCGTGCCTGCGAGACAAATGTCAGTCCACAATGGAACTGGGAACCTGCGGAACATTGGTTCGGTCCTTCGAGCGCCCGGGGGACCACACACAACTTGTCCAGGCAGCCGCACAATACGACCTCACCTTCGGAGAACGCGCTCAGGCGCTTTGTTGATGGTAACGCTGCATTACTTCGCGCTCTGCCGCGAACCAATCGTCGGCCTCGCTGCCTGCTCCGGGCTGGCGTTGCTGGTAGAGTTCGTAAGCGCGCCGTCGTATCTCGTCCTCGAGATTGATGGGAACCACATTCTTGGTCCTCCGAACCTCGAACATCTTAGTTTCGGACTTGGTTTCCGAGACGGCTTCGGATGGTCTTGTTGGCTTGATTGCCGCTGCGATCGCGGAGGCTTCGGGTTTGACCTCCGTTGTTGAAAGTTGCGTAACTGGAGCCGCATTTACATCGGGAATGCCGGCCGGAGTGGAAACCTCCGCTTGCGTTTTGCTGGTACGACCTTTGCCTGAAGTAGATTTTACTCTCGCCATATTCGAATACTCCTCACAGATATGTAAATCTAGGAAAGAATTGAGTTGTTCAGCGAACTGCATACACCTTAGGCTGCAAACGTCTAAGAGAACGCTGAAATTTATTGTAAGAGTTAGCCTTAGTATAGACCGGTCGAGGCTGTGGAAACAGCATTTCAAGAAGAAATCGGGAACATCCGCTTTGCTATAATCGAAGCTCTCCGGATGGCGCTATCGTCTAGGGGTTAGGACGGAAGATTCTCAATCTTCAAACCCGGGTTCGATTC
>CAVOJP010000004.1:0-440826 GCA_963696285.1 uncultured Acidobacteriaceae bacterium | reverse complement strand
TAGGTCTCTCCATGGAAGGTTCCTCGGATAAGCATTTACTGCCCATGGGTGTTCGGTCGAGAGGACCTCGAACCCTTGATCTTCATTCGGCCAGCGTTTACGAGGCTAACGACGCCTTTGAGGATAAGAGAAACGGTTGGCGCGCACTTGCGGTGATTTCAATTTCTGCAGTTCTGACTTGGATAGCAGTGTGCCGCGCAAAACGTCAATCAGTAGTTTGCTGTAGTTCCGTACGTGCTTTTCCCGGCATGCGGCTCTAAAAGGGTAGCGAGTGTGATCGCGATGTGCCATCGGGATGTTTCGAACGTCCCTCGTACCTAATGCAAATCGAAAGTTGTGACGCGCTCCGCACAAATCAAGCAAAGGTATCAATTCATACCCTTGTCTAATAGATTCGGCCTCTGCTCCTCTGGTTCAATCATCATGAAGCGAGAGCGACTGGAACGAGAACTCGCCATCGCACACTAACCAAATCAATCGAAAGGGAGAGCTGATATGAAAAAAACGATCTTCATCGCGATTATTTGTTGCGCCGCCGCACTGACCGTGGCCTCGCCTTATGCGCCGTCGCAAACAACATCACAAACAACCGACTATCGCTACGCGGTGCCCCTTAATCTTGCGGTTGAGGCCGCGACCGAAGCTATTCATGTATGCGCCCTAAATGGATATCACGTGAGCGCAACAGTCGTGGACATGGATGGGGTGAAGCAGGTAGACCTTCGCGGTGATGGCGCTACCATCCATACAGCGGAATCGAGTTACGACAAGGCGTATACGGTCGTCACGCTGGGACCGATCTTCGACTTTGATACGTCCGGCAAGTTCTTCGAGCTGACGAAGACCAGTCCCTATGCGCCGCGCCTCGCAACGATGCATAACGTCATGGCGCTTCCAGGCGCAGTGGCGTTCAAATCGAAGAACACCATAGTGGGCGCTCTGGGCGTGGGAGGGGCTCCCGGCGGAGACAAGGACGAAATCTGCGCACAGGCTGGCGTGGCGAAGGTAGCCGGTCGACTCCCAAATTGAGTATCACTGAAGTCCAGGCTTACGCGATCCACAAATCGGGATAAAAAGGAGGGAGTCATGGTTGAAGGCGCAGCAGTACGGGATGCAGGATGGCCTAACGCCGACCAAAGCGATCTGCACAAGAGAGAAGCCGGCACGATCGCTTTCCCTCCAGCAGAATGTCTGGAATGCGAGCAAACCCCAAATGGCGTATCGACAATGGCGATCTCCAACACCAGTGCGCCAGACCAACCGCAGCATGCATTCGACTGGCTGTGTGTAACCTTTTTGAGCATGACGGCGGGTGCGGTCGATGTTATTGGATTCCTTGCACTCGGAGGACTGTTCACCGCGCACATTACGGGAAACATAGTCATCCTTGCTGCCCATTACATGACGGGTGGCTTTAGTCGGATCGGACCGCTGATCGCAGTTCCGGTTTTCATAATTGTATTGGGGATAGTTATTTGGGTATCCAAAGACAAACAGAAGCTTCGGACTTTACGAGCATTGCTGATTCTCCAGGCTGTACTGCTGACTGGATTTCTGGCGCTTTCCGTTGTGCTTGGTCCCTTCACCAATCCCGGAAGCGCAGTAGCGGCTGTTGTGGGGATGCTTGGGGTTGCAGCGATGGCCACTCAAAACGCGCTTGTCAAACTCGATCTGCCAGGCTTCCCTACGACGGCGGTACTCACCACGGATACTGTCCTGTTGACTATCGACCTTACGACTCTGGTGCGCGCTAAGGCCTTGCCTGAGGAAATGGCCCAGGCGAGACACCGTATTCGGATGACGTTCCCGGCTTTCGCGGGTTTTATTGTGGGTTGTGCGACGGGAGCGTTGCTCGAAGTTCATTTCGGATTGTGGGCTTTGACACTCCCGGTTCTCTTGTCCGTAGTTGAAATCGTTTTGAGTGAATACACCGTACAAACGGTTCTGGCGACGAACAACTCAGTTCGCTTGCGCCGTTTCAGCGACTGATACGTTGGAATCCAAAATTCTAAAGAGGAGGTTTGGTTATGTCAGACAACAAACAAGCAGGCGTCATGGAAAGACAAGGAGGCATCATTCGACCCCACCAGCCAGGCCAAGACGTTTTCAGATCAATCCTGTCGGAAGAGATCGACTGGAAGCCCTTCGCGGCGTTCCCACCTTCGGTCTTACTGGCAGTCGTTGTTGGTGAGCCTTCGCAGGCGGGCCCCTACACGATCAGGGTCAGAGTACCTCACGGCGTGAAGCTGATGCCACACCAGCACCCGGAGGATCGAGTTTACACAGTTATTTCCGGCGTTTTTTACATCGGCCTTGGCGATCAGTTCAACCCCGATGAACTGCAGGCGTATCCGCCCGGTAGCGTCATCGTCCTACCCGGCAATACGTCCCATTTTCACTGGGCGAAATCCAGTGAGTACATCACGCAAGTTTCGGCGATTGGGCCGCTTGGTCTTGAATACTTAAACGCGAAAGACGATCCGCGAAACCAGCGGCCTGGGAATTCGAGCCCGAGCCCAACTACTTAAGTGTCTAGAAGCAGAAGCTCGTTTTTGCATATCTGTGTCGGGTGTTGACGGAATGGGAGTATGAAGAGCTCGTCACTTCGACGCTTGCCAAGGGTATCGCAACTGTACTAAACCGGAGCGCTGTATGAGCAGCCGAGTTCTTGGTTTCGCTGCGGATCGGCGCGAATTGAACGACATCTCAACGGAGGTAATAGGCGATGGCACATCGAGTGGCAGATGAGTTAATCAGCAGACTTGTTGAAGCGGGTGTCCAAAGACTTTACGGCATCGTGGGCGACAGCCTGGATCCGGTAACGGATGCTTTGCGATTAAATGGGAAAGTTAAGTGGATTCACGTGCGCCACGAAGAAACTGCCGCTTTTGCGGCGGGCGCCGAGGCTCAGCTCAGCGGGAAACTTGCGGCCTGCGGTGGCAGCTGCGGTCCCGGCAGCCTTCACCTGATCAACGGACTCTTCGATGCTCATCGCAGCAATGCCCCGGTACTCGCGATCGCATCGCATATTCCAAGCAGCGAGATCGGCACTGGGTATCTCCAGGAAACTCATCCCGAAATTCTTTTCAAAGAATGCAGCCACTATTGTGAGCTGATTTCGAATCCGAAGCAGTTTGAGCGTGTTTTTCACATCGCCATGCAGAGTGCAGTCGGAAAAGGCGGAGTGGCCGTGGTCGTGTTGCCCGGCGACGTGTCTGGGATGGAGATTGCGAAGGATGGCTCTCCTCGTTCCGTGGTCCGGCAAAGGCCCTCCATCCGGCCCTGTGAAAAGGACTTGGCGCAACTGGCGGAGTTGATTGATTCGTCGAAAAAAGTGGCTCTCTTCTGCGGGATCGGATGTGCCGGTGCTCATGATGAGCTAATGGCTCTGGCTGACAAGTTGAAGTCTCCCGTTGGCCATTCGTACCGCGGAAAACCGTTCGTCGAGTTCGACAACCCGTTTGATGTCGGAATGAGTGGACTGCTTGGATTCGGCGCGGCGTACCAGGCCATGCACGAATGCGACTTGCTCCTACTCTTGGGTACTGATTTTCCCTATAGCAAATTCCTTCCCACGAAACCCAAGATCGTCCAAGTTGACATCAGAGTTGAGAACTTGGGCCGACGAAGCAAACTGGATCTCGGATTATGGGGCGATGTGGCCGAAACTATCCGCGCGCTACTCCCGATGATAGAAGCCAAGTCGGATCGCTCGTTTTTGGACGCGATGCTCGGAAACCATAAAAAGTCGCTTCGGCGACTAAATGCCTACGTAGATCACGTTGGGAAACGGAGGCCCATGCACCCTGAACCTGTCGCGGCCGCGCTGAGTGACGTTGCGGCAGACGACGCGATCTTTACTGCTGATACCGGCATGTGTAACGTCTGGTCTTCCCGGTACATTCGAGCAACGAAGGACCGGCGCTTAATCGGCTCCTTCACCCACGGGTCCATGGCAAACGCGCTGCCTCAGGCCATTGGCGCGCAATTTTGCTATCCCGGAAGACAGGTAATCGCAATGGCGGGAGATGGCGGCCTCGCCATGCTCATGGGCGAGTTGTTGACGGTGACACAGTACGACCTCCCGATCAAGATCGTAGTCTTCAACAACAGCGCTCTCGGAATGGTGAAACTGGAGATGGAAGTCGACGGAATACCCGACTATCAGACTGACTTGAAGAACCCGAACTTTGCAAAGCTGGCCGAGGCGATCGGGATGATGGGTGTAAGAATCGAAAATCCAGCCGATCTGTCCTCTGGACTAAAGCAGGCGCTTCAGCATTCGGGTCCGGCGCTGATTGATGTGGTCACCGATCCAAATGCGCTTTCTCTGCCGTCCCATATCGAGGCGGACCAAGTCGTTGGCTTCGCGATCGCCATGGGGAAACTGGTCCTCGCCGGTGGTACCGACGAGGTTGTAGACACAATTGAAACCAACATTCGGAATATATGAGAACTCTCTCCCGCACTCCGGCACCGTGCAGGTGGTTCCGAGCGTGTCCTTATTATTGTCCCGTGGGATTGATTCTCCTCCGCGTGGCCGACAGACGAATGGCGTGCTTAGACCATAGGCAATTCCGACCGCATGTTACTTTATCGACAACGAGAGGCACCGCATGAATCTACCCGATGCGCCGATTGCACACGAAGGGTTCTTCGCCACGCACTTCTTCACCGTGAGGGACCTGGAAAAATCGAAGGACTTCTATGTCCGAATTCTTGGCGGGAAAGTCATCAAGCCGGAAAATCCCTGCTACATCAAGTTGGCGAATACGTGGATCATTCTCAATTCCGGCGGTGGCCCGACTCCCGACAAGCCAGAAGTCCTCCTCGAGACTCTGCCGAATCTCAATAGAGTGAATAGTTTTCTCGACTTGCGTGTCGCTGACATCCGCGCCTGCTACAAACAATGGCGCGACAAAGGAGCGTTCTTTCTTACCGAGCCGCTGAACAATCGCGGCTGGGAATGGCGCTGCTACATGCGTGATCCTGACGGCTACCTCATCGAAGTCGGCCAATATACTCAAATGGCCCTCGACTGGTTCACAAACTACGCCACTTAGAAGATTGTCATAAAGAAGTTCAATGTCCCTGCGTCTGGATGTTGGCCCGAAAAATTCGACCCAAACCCGCGTGGTGTCCACCCTTCTGCGTCCAATAGAACTTGCCGCCGTCAGTGTCCACGGTAATTCCGACACACCATTTCCTCGGATCCGATCCCGGCCGCGAATCGCCCGCGCTCGTATCCGCGAGAGTTTCGATTTCCGATCCGTCCAGGTTTGCCCGCATCACCCGCATACCTTCCCGGTCCGACCAGTAAAGCTTGCCGCTCCTCTTCTCCAGTTGGAGCTGCTTCGGCGTGAACGTGCCGCCAGGCGGAACGATGGTGATCATGTTCTTGCCATTGAGATCCGACCGCATGATCGAGCCATCATTCCTCTTGGGGTCACCCATATTGGTCCAGTAGATGTGCCCAGCGGCGACATCGAGCACCAGGCCATCGGGCAACTTCCGGCCTTCGTTGATGATGGTCTTCAAATCGGAACCATCAGAATTTGCAGACAGTATGCGGCCGCCGCTGAGGTCCAGGAAGAAGAGCCTACCGGACGTGGGTGCGTTTTTCGCCTCTGCGTCTATCGGCGTGGAAGCTATCGCGTTCATGGAACGAATCTCCCCGTTAACGTACTTTCATGGTGTTTTTTCTTTAAGGGGGCGGTGTGTTTCTCCCGCAGGGTTCTGGGGCGGTTTTCCGCCCTTCAGAAATGCGCTGGATCCGCCTCCATCTTCGAATTCCACCCCTTCATCTCATTGAGTTCCTCGGGCGTGATCTGAGGCAAGTGCCGGATGAACAAAACCAGGCGCCAGGTTTGCGGGACAGTGTGTGTTCCGCTGAAGGCCGGCATGCCGCTCAAACGAACCCCATTTTCAATTGTGTAGTAGAGCTCGCCATCGCTCTTGTTCTGCGTCGCGGCTGCGCGCAAGTCGGGCGGTTTCGGATAGAGACCCTTGCCGTATACCGTGTGGGCCGATCCGTCATTCGAATGGCACGGGGAGCAATGAAAGGCAAAATGCTCCATTCCTCCCCGAATGTTCTCCGTTGAAGGCGTGATGGGATTGCGAAGCTCGCGGTACGAGGATGGCACGGCCAATTTGCGTGCCGTTGTCGCCGCGAACACCTCAATCGCTGACGGGGTCGCAAGTGCGCTGAAGCCTCGTCGCACGAGAATCAGCCCGTATCCCGCGGCCGCAAGTGCAAGAGCCAAGAGAATCAGCAAAACTGGTTTCCAGGACTTCATACCTACCTCTGCTGTCCCGTGGCATCGTCGTCCGCCGGCCCGAACGACGGGAGGTACCGGCCGAAGTTCAATTCGAAGTCGCTCGGGACGCCGTAACCTATATTGCGAATCTTGGCACGACGCGCCTGCGCACCTGGCAAGGCCAGCAGTGGGAAGAACAGGTCGGCGCTCGACTGAAGTTCGGTAGCTGTCGGCGTCCCGAACCGATTGACTTGGGCCTTCGCTGCGGCCAGCGTTTCACGGTCGAACGAGGCCAGACGCCCGACGAGCGCATCGACAAACGAGTCGAGGCCGTGATCGTCTAGCGTGCGGTTCACCCAGCCGTAGCGCTCGGCGGTATCAGCGTCAAAATCGTCGCCGCTAAGCACGATCTCAAGTGCCCGAGAGCGGCCGACCAAACGCGGGAGCCATTCCAGGGCTCCGCCACCTGGGACCAGTCCGACACCGACCTCGGGGTTGCCGAACAGGGCGCTTTGCCGGCTGGCGAAGCGCATGTCGCAGGCCAGTACGAACTCGTTCCCGATTCCGCGCGTGCGGCCGCGAATCTTGGCGATGCTCACGACTGGCGTGGACGAGAGGCGAAGCACAAAGTCGCGCCAAAGGCCCAGCGCCTCTGGCCGTTCAGCTGCCTTGGCTACGTCGAGATGGGCGATGAAAAAATCGGGATTCGCCGACTGGAACACTACGACCTTCACGGACGGGTCCGCCTCAAGGTCGGTCATTAGAGCTCCCAATTCGACGATCGTTGCGGGAACAAACATGTTGATCGGCGGGTTGTTGAAGCTGATCGTCCACCGGCCCGGATGGGTACGGTCGATGTTGAACTGCGAAGCCTGGACTTCATACGTCGCATTTGCCATGTTCTTCTCTCCTTTGCGTTCATACTGAATCGCGTAGTGGTGCCCCTCTCCGCGGCAAACATCCTCGGCAGCGAGTCCCACTAGAACAGGAGAGCCTCTGCCCTCGAAGCTCTCCTGTATCGTCGCGAGCAGCTAGCTAGCTTTGGCGAAGGTCACATCTGACTTCGCGACCCCCGACCGCAGTGACCTGAAGCCCGCCCGAACCTCTTCTGAAAAGAGCTTCGGCTGTTCCCATGCCGCAAAGTGGCCGCCCTTGGGGAGCTTGTTGTAATGGATCAGATTGGGATACGCGCTTTCTGCCCAATTGCGCGGACATTGATAGAGTTCGTCGGGGAACGCGCTCACAGCAACCGGGACCGACACGCCCTTGACGCTGAAATAGGGAAATTTGTTTTCCCAATAGAGCCGTGCTCCGGAAAGCGCCGTGTTCGTCAGCCAGGTAATCGTAACGTTATCGAGGACGTCGTCTCGTGAGAGACCTTCGGTCTGCCCGTCAAAGACCCGCGCGATCAGCGCATAACTCCACGCATCGTGGTCCAGAAAATAGGCGGCCAGGCCGACGGGGGAATCCGCGATTCCATACAACGTCTGCGGTTTCAACCCCATCTGATAGCCGTAGCCGACGCCTTTGCTGTACACGAATTGGAGCCTCTCGAAGGCAGTCTTTTCGTCGTCTGAGAAACCGGACGGCATCGGCCCGCCGGACAAAATCGCTCGATAAATATCCGCAGGAACCGCGCCGGCCATGTTGGTGTGAATGCCGAGAAGTTCGGGCGGCGCCTGCACGCCCATCAGATCGGTGATGACCGCGCCCCAATCCCCGCCCGATGCCACAAATTTCGAGTAGCCGAGACGCTTCATCAAGACTGTCCAGGCACTCGCGATCCGTTCGGGGCCCCAGCCGGTCGTCGTCGGCTTGCCTGAAAACCCGTACCCCGGCATCGACGGAACCACGATATGGAACGCGTCGGATGCATTTCCGCCGTGTGCGGTGGGATTGGTGAGCGGATCGATGATCTTCATCTGTTCGGTGATCGAACCGGGCCACCCGTGGGTAACGATCAGCGGCAACGCATTTTCGTGTTTGGAACGTACGTGAATGAAATGAATGTCCAGTCCGTCGATCTCGGTAATGAATTGCGGCAGGGCGTTGAGTTTTGCCTCAATCTTGCGCCAGTCGTACTCTGTCGCCCAATAGCGAGCGAGCGCTTGTGTCGTCGCGAGCTCCACCCCTTGGGTTGCATCCTTTACCGTTTCCCGGTCCGGCCACCTTGTGTTGTTGATGCGCCTGCGCAATTCGGTAAGTTCCGCTTCTGGGATATTTATTTTCTGAAACGGACGAATCGCATTCTTGTCAGCTGTCTGCTTGCTGCCTTGCTGTGTAGTGACTGCTTGGGTCATGTTGTCCTCCTTAGAATAGTTTTTGTTGCGTACATGGGGTTGCGTTGGACGCGATGAACACACCCAACAGAAGTGTCGAACCGGAACAATTGGACGATGGTGTCAGCGATACCTTCGTATCAGTCGAGGTAGAGGAATAAATTTGACCATGCGTCGCGGTGTCGAGGCGCTTTGCCAGCCGAGCCGCGGCCGCGATTGTTACCGCTCGCCAATTTCGTTCTTTTGACCGCGAGGGCATATCCAACAATGTCAACTCCTCAAGCCAGTCTTCGGTCGAAACGCGGGCTTGCTCCGTGCCAAACAACTCCGTCACCGCACCGGTGAAGGCTGATAACTCGCGCTCTGCTCCATGCGTCTCGGCACCACAGATCGAGTTGCCGAACGATTGTTTGTTGGCCATCGGATTCTCCTCAACAGCACCGTACCGACGAAATGGTGGCGGCTAAGATTGATTTCGTGAAATATTCAGTGCTCTCTGTCAGATACAGGTTTTCCCGCCCGGATAATCACGCAACTTGTGCGGTCGGTCCTCTTCCAACACTAGTCACCACGTTGGGAGAAGAAAGCGAGGCGACTATGTCATTGGTGTTCGCGATCGCACTGGCGTAGTTTGGGAGATTGGTGACGAGCGCGGCGTGCATGAATTCCTCGGAGTAATCCGCAGTCGCATCCTTTACCACAGTGACGTCGTATCCGAGTTCAACGGCAAAGCGCACGGTCGATTCGACGCATGTATGCGCGACAAGACCGGCGACAATGAGTCTCTGGATGCCATGCTTTTTGAATTGCATATCCAGATCGGTGTTGGCAAAGCCACTGGAGCACCAATGCTCCTGCGCCACGATGTCTCCCGGCTGTGGGGCAAACTCGGCACGGAACTCGCCGCCCCACGTTCCATATTCAAACGTTTTTCGTGACGAAGCCGCTCTCTGAATCGGCGCGGTGTACTTCCAGGTCTGGTAGTCGCCGGGACGGTATCGATGATGCATGGCATAGAAAACCCTCATCTCCCTCGTTCGCGCTGCGGTCAGCAACTGCAACATGTGAGCGATGCAGTCATTCGACTCGGCAACGGTTTTAATACGATCCCATAGCTTGCCGCCCTCGGAGATGAAGTCGTTGTAGGGATCGATGAGGACAAGTGCCGTGATCTCTTTGTCGAACTTTAGATCTGTCATGTTTGTGGTCCTGCGTTCACTTAAGTTCTGCGTTTCTCTAGCTAGCTAGGTCCTCCAACATGCGCCGCAGGACAATTTCTGCTTCTCGGGTCTACAAGCCACGTTTCATCGGTGCTTTGATCCGGTTCTCCTACATGACTTAGGCCGCACTCGCGACGCGGGCGGAGTTACCGTTCCTCAAGGCATGGCGCTCAATGCTCTTGGCGTATAGGGGCGTCTCCTGCCTGTTGTGAGCTTCCGAAATCGGCTTGCGGGCGGCTTGGAAGACCTCCCGTGGAATGCCCTGTTTCGCCAGGGAGTCCAGAAGCTCCGGCGTGAAGGAGCTGTGTACTTCATTAGTAAATTCGCAGGTGTTGCCATCGATCTTCTTCACGCTCAAGTCCCAGATCACGCCCACTTTTGTCCTGCCGGTTGGCGTAAAGATGTCTGAGCTTGACACCAGCCGCAAGTGATCTGGTTCGGCAACCTCTTCAACGTAATGCTGCACCATGGGGCTTCCGCCGAGAACTTCGACGTTGATGGACATACGCCGACCATCCGGCGCCGTAGTTGCGCCGGCAGACACATGAGCCGGGGAGCAGGATTGGTATTCCGATTCCGACAGGCCAAAGCACCAAGTGGGAATATCCACGTCTTCAATGGGAGAGTGAATCGTAGCTGAAAAACTGGACTTCACTAGCGTGTTATCTTCCATACCTGTCTCCTCAGGAGTTCCTATCACTCCGGACGTTTCGTCCCGGATTGCTCTGTCACCATTTACTCGGCGGTTTATCTAGCTGCTCTCTCGATCGTTCGTGATCCACTCGCGGATGTAGGCCGGGCAACTCCTCAGTTCGATGCCTTCCGCTTCCGCCTGTGCGAGAAGCTTGACCGCGTCACGGCTGACCAGCTCTACCTCTGTGAGTTCAACGGCGACGACTCGGCGTGGGTCGAGCGTAGTGCGAATGACCTCCAGATCTTCCGTCGCGATCTGACCGCTGATGTAAAGGACCAGACCGTGTTCCGTCGAAAGTCGGTCGATTCGGCACGTCATTGGCTCGCGTCGCCCGCCGTCCACTGAATTCAATGGCAAATGATGTGCCACTCGAACGTAACTGAAAGCGCTGGAGATCCAGCCGCGGCCCGATCGGCAAATTTGGCAGATCGGGTGAATGTGGTGAATTTGGAGAAAATGGTGGGAACTTCAGCGAAACTTAAACTGCGTCTTGTCGATACCCAACGCCTTTATGCGATGGTCAAGCGTAGATGGTGGAACGCCAAGCTTCGCAGCGGCCCCTGAGCGCCCAGCGACACGGCCCCGGGATGCGGCGAGCGCCGTTTCAATGAGCTCCCGTTCGCTTCGAGGCTTGCCTTGAGGCGGCGTGGGCGAAGTAACTTGAGGTCGTCCTGGGGTGGTGGGTTGTTTTGCGAGCCATGACTCGTCGACAGCAAAAATCTCGCCGGAGTTCAGGATCACGGACCGCTCAATCACGTTCTGCAGCTCGCGGATGTTGCCTGGCCAATCGTAGCTCTGCAACAGATTGAACGTCTTCTTGTCGATCGAACGGAAGTTCTTGCCCGCCCGCCTAGCATAGCGTCGCACGAAGTACTCGACGAGCATCAAGATGTCTTCACTCCGGTCTCGGAGCGGCGGCACCTCGATGGGGAATACGTTCAGTCGATAAAAGAGGTCTTGGCGAAAGCTTCCATTGGCCACCGCGGCCGCTAGATCACGGTTGGTCGCCGTGATGACTCGAACGTCGACTCGGATCTTCTGGGCTCCCCCGACTCGCTCAAACTCTCGCTCTTGCAAGACTCTCAGGAGCGCGACTTGCGTGTCGGACGGAAGTTCACCCACCTCATCGAGGAAGATCGTGCCACCATTAGCCTGTTCAAAGCGGCCGAGCCTCCGCTGTGTTGCTCCTGTGAAAGCGCCTTTTTCGTGACCGAACAACTCCGATGAGATTAGAGTGGGCGCCAACGCGGCACAATTAACACTGACGAAAACACGTTGAGCCCTCTGCGATCGTTTGTGGACGGCGCGCGCGATGAGCTCCTTTCCGGTACCAGTCTCTCCCGTGATGAACACCGTGGAATCGGTCGGTGCAACTTTAGCAATCCTCGAGAGAACCGCATTCAATGGCTTGGAGCAACCAACAATCTCTTCAAACATCTGAGCACGGTCGACCTCGTCTCGAAGTGCCAAGTTTTCCCGGTAGAGTTGATCCTTGAGTGCCCTGATCTCTGCTTCAGCCTGTTTCTGTCTAGTCAAATCGAGGGCGAAGGCAAGGCCGTCTTTTCCGCCTTCTTGGAACAAGGTGGCTCCAATCAGCACTGGAACTCGGCTGCCATCTTTCCGGACAAATTCTGACTCGAAAGGTTGTACGGTCCCGGTCTCGATTACTTCTGCCAGAGCGCGTTCAGCACGCTCGCGCCAGTCCGCAGGAGTCATGTCCCACCATCGCACGCGACCCGCAGCGACGTCTCCATGATCGTATTGCACCATGCGAAGAAAAGCTTCATTGGAAGACAGGATGGCGCCATCGACATTCCACGTCGCGATTCCCAGGATGTTGGCGTCCACTAGACGCCGAATCTTCGCTTCACGATCCTCAAGATCGCTGTAGAGGCGCGTGTTCTCCATGGAAATTGCTGCCGCCGAAGCAATCAACTTAAGGACGGCCATTCGCGTTGGGGGGAATGCATGAGGTGTGAGGCTGTTTTCCAGGTACAGCAGCCCGAGCAACCGGGTTTGTTTGAGCAGCGGGAGGCAGAGCACAGACCGAGCGTGGTGTCCGCGAATATACTCGTCGGCGGCGAATGGATTCTGACCGGATGCGTCGTTTAAGACAATACCTTCTTTAGTCCGAAGGACATGGTGTAGAACCGAACTGGGTAGATCCGCAGCGGTGACGCTTGCCTGTCGAAGGACGACTGTCACCTGCTCATTGCTGGTTGTGGCTTCCGCTTCGATGCGATAGCCATCTTCTCGAGAAAGAATCAGCAGACCTCTCTGAGCGCCTGCGTGCTCGAGTGCAGTTCGCATGATCGTGTCGATCAGTCTGTCTAGCACGATCTCACCCGACACAGCTTCGGACACCTTGATTACAGTCGCTAACTGGAGTTGCTCGACTGGCGTATGTATAGTCGCGGTCGCATCCGAGATCCCTGTCTCGGGTTTGATTTGCGGGTAGAGCTGCTCCAGTTGGCGGACCTTAGCTTCCGCTCCCCAACGGACGTAGCAATAGCGCGCTTCCCGCAGGTAGGTCGTCGCGATTTTCTCGTACCCGCGCGCCGCATAGAACAACCCTGCCAGTTCGTTAGCGAAGGCTTCATTGTGGACAAAGCCGTGCACATGGGCGGAGCGAATCGCCTTCTCATAAAGGGCCTGCGCGTCCAGAATGCGTCCCTCGATCCGTGCGACCTCCGCCGCAACGAGCGCGGCGCGGTTCTCAAATGTCTGCGGCGAGTGCTCGGCCCACACCTCGATCTGCTTGGAATGTGCCGCCAAAGCCTCGAAATGTTTCGATCGGTCTTCAGGCGACGAAACGTTCCATGCGCCCGCGTGAGCAAGCGCGGCATAGAGGCGAAAGTCCGCGGTTTCGAACATCGCCGCTGATGTCCAATACAACTGTTGCCCCTTGAACGCGGCCTCAGCCGCCGAAGCATAGTCTCCGGCAAAAAAACGGGCCTGCACCTTGCGGGTCCAATAGTAGAACTCGGCGAATACCAAATTCGGATTGCTGGAGAGATTGCGCTCGACCTCCGGCTCGCTGTAATCGTCGTGATCCAGCCGCCCAAGCGTCGGTGTCACTCCGCGCAGCGTCCGAATCAGCCCCAGTTGTGCTCCGCAGAGGTGTATGACTAAACCGAAGCGCACTCTTTTCGCAAAAGCCAGGCCGTTCTCGCATTCCGTCTGCACTTCTCCGAGTGGATCTCCGACGGCCAGACAAATCGTAATCAGTTGGTCCCAGCTATAGGATGCGAAAGTAAGATCGCCAATACGATATGCGGCATCGAACGCGCGACGCACCAGTTCACGACCGTTCGCGACGTGCTGCGCCCAAGGCATGACCATGGCACCGAAAGACATATAGGTTCTTGCTTGGTAGCGCCTCAGGCCGCGCTTCTCGACCAAGTCATAGCCCAGTTGTCCGAAACGGAATCCGTCTTTGTAGTTGCCAAGTCGTGCGCCCGCAAACATCGCAAGCCACACGTAGGCGAAGCACGCGGCATCGCTGTTGCCGTGTTCGAGGCTGAGTGTCACCAAACGGCAAACGACGAGTGTCGATAGATGCTGGTCAAAGAGAATCGACGGCGTCAGAATCTCCGTGAAGACATCAAGCGTGTCGAGCACCTCCGGATCCACAACGAGCGGCAGGTCCATGAGCTCTTCAATTTGCCGGCTGCCGAGTAAAGTCCAGATTCGCGCGTATTCGACTAATACGTCATCGCGTGTCGGACGGTTCGACCACACCGTGCCCTCACTGCGGAGCCACTCCAGGAACACGTCTACTGCGCGGTCGCACCGATCCAACGTGGTGTATAGGGTGAGTCGCAAGCGCGTGGCCACGCAGAAATCGTGTCGATTGTTCGCGCGTAGCGGTAACAGCGAGAGTCGATTCTCGGCAGCAACCTTGTCTGCGGTCAGTAGCTCGCACTCAGCCATCAAATACTCGGTCGAAAAGATGAGGGGATAGTTTCGCTGCCACGTCTCTTCCGTCAGCAGCGCTCGACCTGCCCCGAGATATTTGAGTGCCGACGCGTACGCGGTCGAAATCTTGGCGCGCCGGCCTGCCATGAGATTCAGCTCTGCGACGCGCTCGCGGTCTTGCACCGAGGTGAGGAGATGAGAGCCGCGATTGAGTTGGTTCACGATCTCGAAGATAGCCTTCTCACGTTTCGCCTCAGGTATGTGCGCCGCGAGAAGCATCCCAATGCGCAAATGCGTCGCAGAACGCATTTTGTCAGGGATCAGGGAGTACGCTGCTTCCTGCACACGATCGTGTAGGAATCGATAGGAATCGTCCGAGCGGAAGATAAGGCCGGTCCGTACTGCTTCCCAGAGGTGTTGGTGAAGTTGCTCTATCGACTTCTCGTAAGCCATGACCAGCATGTCGAACTCAGCGCTGTTTCCCATGCAGGCAAACTGCTTCAGTGCCTCCTGCGTGTCGACAGGCAGGCGGTTCAACTTTCCGACCATGAGCTCGACAACGTTGTCCGTGTAGCCCTTAGCGTGAATGCGGTTCAGGTCCCACACCCAGCGGCCTTCACCGTAGTCGAAGCTGAGCAAGCCTTCCTCTGCCAAGGTCGAAATGAACTGGATGGCGAAGAAGGGATTGCCTGTGGTCTTTTCATGAATCAATTTCGCGAGCGGAGCGGCACGTCTCGGCTCGCAGCGTAGCGAGTCCACCAGCAATTGGCACAGATCGCCCTGGCCGAGCGGTGTCAGAACGATGTCCTCCAATGCTGCTCCGGCCTGACGGATTGCATCGAGCTTGCGCATCAACGAGTGCGTTGGGCTGACCTCGTTGTCGCGATAGGCACCTATGAGCAATAAGTGCCGCAGATCGTCGCGGGTCAACAGATCTTCGAGTAAGTCGAGTGTCGCGGCATCCAGCCACTGCAGGTCGTCGAGGAAGAGTGCCAGTGGATGCTCCGGTCGTGCGAACACGCCAATGAACCGGCGAAAGACCAAGTGGAAACGTCGCTGCGCTTCCGATGGCGGGAGCTCGGGAACCGGTGGTTGTTCGCCAACGATGTGCTTCAATTCAGGGACAAGATCGACGATAAGCAGTCCGTTCGGCTCCAGCGCTTCACGAAGCGCATCACGCCACTTGCTTAATTCGTCTTCGCCTTTACTAAGGAGCGGACGCACGAGGCTTTGGAATGCCTGCGCCAGAGTGGCGTATGGAATGTCGCGCTTGTACTGGTCGAACTTGCCAGACGCAAACAGGCCACGCGGTGGGACGAGCGGCTTGTGAAGCTCGTTCACAACGGCGGACTTCCCGATACCCGAGTATCCGGAGACGAGCACCAGCTCTGGCCGGCCGCCCGCGACAATGCGATCGAACGCCGTGAGCAGAGTGTCCACTTCACGGTCTCGCCCGTACAGCCTCTCGGGGATCATGAGGCAGTCCGGAGTATCCTGTGCCCCGAGAGTGAAATCGTCGATGCATCCTCGTGACTCCCATTGCGATAGGCACTGCAGTAGATCGCGTTCAACTCCCGCGGCCGTCTGATACCGCTCCTCGGCTGTCTTCGAGAGCAGCTTCATCGTGATAGCGGAGACGGCCCCTGGGATGTTCGGTAAGCGCTCGCTGGGAGCGGTGGGTTGTCTTGCAATGTGGCTATGCACCCATTCCATTGGATCGGATACCGTGAACGGAAGCCTGCCGGTCAACATCTCGTAGAACGTGACCCCAAGCGAGTACAGATCGCTGCGGGAATCAATGGAGCGATTCACTCGTCCCGTCTGCTCGGGTGCCATGTAGGCGAGCGTTCCTGCGATGAACTCGGGAGGTTCGGGCAATTGGCGCTCGCGCGGGAGCCGCGACGCAATGCCGAAGCCGGTGAGCCAGGTGTGGCCAGTTGCGGGGTCCACGAGCACGTTGGCTGGTTTGATGTCCTTGTGAATAAGCCCGCGTCCGTGGAGCTGACCGAGTGCGGTAGACAACGCCACGGAGAGTCGGAGGAATTGTCCGATCTCCATCGGCTCCCGGACCAGGTGATCGAGCGGCTCGCCTCCTGTGTAATCGACCACAAGCATCGTCTGTCCGCGCTCGCGCACCAATTCCAGTGGCCGCAATGCCCAAGCGCTGTCCAGGTGACTCTTAAGTTCGTGTTCGTGTGTGAGGCGATTGACGCTTTCCAGGGTGGGACGCTCAACACCGGCAGGGATGGGTATGAACGCGTGTTTCTCACCCTCAGAGTCGTTCCGCCAGAATCTGCAGAAGACACGTCCCGTATCTTGCCACAGCACCTCGACGGAATCGTTCTCCCAGCCGGCGCCGAACAGGACGGATGCCTTCATCTGTCCCGTCTCCTTCTGCCCACGGGATCAAACCGTTCGTCTGGTTCGCGTTAGCGGACATGCAATGATTGGAAACGATGAAACCCCAGGTCGTGAATTTTATCAGATTCGCCGCCCCAGTCTTCGACGCCGGACTCGCTCGCTAACCCTTGTCGGCTGTGTCGACCACTGGTTCGAAGGAAGAGCCCAACCGAACACCCACAAAGAGAAGACTCGCATAATCCACACGCAGTGCAAAGATCGACACCGCATCGTTGCACGAGAGCACCAGAAGAGAGTAGTTGGCCGATTAAATGGATTATTGTTGCACCCAAAACACTGACACTATGTGCGTGGGCCGGGATGTACCCGCCAGTTCCGGATTGCCCGTGATCCGGGAACAATCGCCAAAGTGGGAGGAATAGGCGATGAACGCGGTCTGCTCATCGCTGGGACTTCGTGTTTTTCCGTGTGCTGCGCACTGACACGCACGCAATCTGAGGACCCGGGAGTATTTGACGACGGAGTTCTTTGAGATCGTCGTTCAGGAGTTGCGCCTGGTGCAAGCTTAGGTCGGTCGAGCCGATTTCCAGCGACTCCACCCGACCACACCGAGGTCGCATTGCGGAGCTTCAGGTAGCATTGAAAGAAATTCCAACAGGTTGCCGTCAGGATCATGGAAAAAGAGAGAAGCAGCGGGCATCCAAGCAAAAACTATTGGCTCGTCGGTGGGCTCGCCCGCAAAGTCGAGCGGAGTTATGTTAGCCTCGCGAAGTCGCCGCGCAGCCTGCAAGAGATTGTCAAGATCGACGCTGAAGGCCACATGCAGGTTCATTCGTTGCGGCCCTGCCCCCGCTTCCCATAGCCCGAGCATGCAATTTCCTCGATACCCTATCCAGTAGAACGCAACCTTTCTTTCCGAGAAGACTTGCGCCAGTTCCAGCCCCAATGCGTCACCAAAAAAACGCATCGAGCGTTGCAGGTCTTTCACCGTAAGGTGGGCTTCGAAGAGATCGCGAATAGGAATCATCGTACTGCTCCGCAACTCAAGCTGACGAGTATATTGTCGCATTCGGTGCGACCTCACATCAAACTTCGACAAATACTTCCTTACCTCCTTCGCTCCGTACTTCACTCGTTATCTGTCGGCTATCGGATTCCAAGAGCTTCCTCAAAGGAGGTAATGCAACTACTGCACCCTCGCGTACTCAGCCTTGGCCTGCTTCAGAATTGGGATGTTCGGATCGGCGTCTTTCCATAGCTTCAGGAAATCCTCGTACGCAGATTTCGCTTGTGTCCGGTCTCCGGACATCACGTACGCGCGGGCCAGTTGCAGGAACGCCAGCGCGCCAATCGGATCGCTGACCACAATTCCGCGATGCTCCAGAATCTTTCGGAACTCAGCGGCAGCTTCCACTCCCCGGTGCGCAGCCAGATAAGCCGCGCCTCGCGCATAGCTCGGATATAGATTCCCGAACAATCCAACGAAACTGCTACGGTGCGTACCCAGTTCATAGGGAGACGAGGCCTGCAGCACTTCGAGCGCCTGGATAGATTTTCCCTCGTTCAGAGCGAGCATGGCTTGAAGCGCGGGAAGGTAGCTGAATCTTACCGACGTGTCTTCCGGAAAGCGCTTTTCCAGATCCTCAGCCAAAGTTGAGGACAAAGAGGAATCTCCAGAAATAGCCAGCGCCAGTCCCGCGCCATACTCCACCTCGCGGTCATTCGACAATTGCAGCGCCGCCTTGGCGCTCTCCCTGGCAGCAGCCGCGTTTCCGAAGAAGGCTTCCCGGAGGGCTGCGCCTGCCTCGAAGACGCCCGCTCTCTCGCGGTGCGCCGCCTGTTCCGCTACGTCCACGGCACTGCGCGACATCTGCCGCGCCTTTTGCAAGTGTCCGGTATATGCCAGCGCAAACGCCTCATGGTTTGCGATCCGGGCCTCCCCTCCCGGCCCTGCCTTGGCCAAACCGACTTCGCGCTCCATCCCGGGGCCGTCCCCTTTGAGAAATGCCATGTCGTAGCGTTGCGCAATAAATTGAGGGCTTTCGAGTTTTCGCGCAGTGCCCAGATTAATAGTCTTTTCGGCTTCCTCCATGCGGTCCAGCGCAACGTAATCACTGGCGAGAATGTCATAAGCAAATACCGCATCCGGATCGATCTCAATCACTTTTTGCGATTCCTCGATCGACTTCTCATACCTGCCCGATGCGGGATAAATAAATCCAGACAGGAATCCGTGTGGGAGACTCTCACGGGGATAGGTCTGCGCCCACAACCCGCAGGTCTGTTCCGCCTTCTCGAGATTTCCCGTAACTCGCCCGTCGTAATAGGCCGTTATAAAGAACTTTTCTTCGTCACTAGCACGCTCTCGGAGTTGGTAGGCTTTGCTCGTGTTCTCTGCTGCCAGCCCAGACTCGCCCCCGTCTCCATACATAAGTCCCAACGCCGCGTAGGCGCTGGCGAACTTTGGATCGAGATCGATGGCGCGCTTGAAAAACGGAATGGCCGCCCCAGTCCCTTTCGACGCTGAAAGTTTCATTCCTGCACTGTAAGCTTTCAGCGCTTCCAATGAAGATGTCGTCGCTTCGGCGAGCGGAGTATTGTGCTCTTGAACCGTTGTCAATGATTCGCCGAGCCGGCTCCTGAACTTCCTGGCAATCTCGCCGAGAGCATTCAATACATCTTCTTTTCTCGCCGCCTGGACCTGTTCTTCGACGAGAACATTGCCAGTGTGGCAATCCCTTGCGCGCAAGCCTAAGACATACTTGCTCCCGAGGCTTGCGATCGTTCCGTCCAGAACCGCGGTGCTACCGGTTCGCTCGCATAGATCGCGAGCGATCTCAGGCGTCAGTCGCGCATCGGCCGGCCGGCCCATCAAACGCAGCACTTGTTGCATGCGGTCCTCGGAAATGAGGCTGAGGAACGGCGACTGTTCCAGTTGCATCGCCAAGCCCTGACGCACTGTGTCGTCAAAAACCGAATCGCCGGTTGTGTTTATGAAATCCGCCAGAACGATCGTGTCTTTCTCCGTCAAAACATGCGCGCGGTGCGAGCGCAAATACAGGCCGCCTGCGACCGCGATCATCCCCAGGCAAACCAAGGCGAGCAAGGGCCACCATCCCAGGCGAAGCGGGCCTCTCTTCGCCGGAAGCGTGGCGACCAGAGCCACCGCCTTCCCCGACGCCGTGCTCGTTCGCAGCCGCTTGAGGTCTGAACAAACATCAGCCGCCCGCTGGTATCTCTGCTCTCGATCTTTTTCCAGGCACCGCCCGATGATCGAATCCAGTTCCCGGGGCATCATCGGATTCACGCTGCTCACCGGACCTGGCTTCTCATTCAGGATGGCATGCATCAGCAGTACACGATTCTTAGCCGCAAATGGACGCTTCCGAGCCGCGATTTCATAGAGCACGACACCCAACGAAAACAGATCGCTGCGGCCATCAATCTCTTCCCCCCTGATCTGCTCCGGAGACATGTATGCCGTTGTCCCCGGAATCACCCCCTCGGCCGTCAACGATTCTTCATCCACGCCGTCCTCAAGAGGACTTCCCGCCACCTTCGCCAATCCGAAATCCAGAATCTTTACCCGACCGCCGTCGACCAGAAACAGATTCGCCGGCTTGATGTCGCGATGAACGATTCCCTTTGCGTGCGCCGCAGCCAGGGCATCCGAAACCTGAATCCCTGATTCGATCAACTCCTCCGGCGTAATATTTCCTTGCTGGATTCTCTCTTTCAGGCTCTTCCCTTCAAGCAGTTCCATCACGATCACCGGCTGGTGATCGTGCTCCTCGACTTCATAAATCGTGCAGATGCTGGGATGATTCAACGACGATGCTGCGCGCGCCTCCCGCTCGAAGCGTTGTAAGGTCCTGGGATCACGCGCCATCGCTTCCGGCAGAAACTTCAAAGCTACGCGACGTCCCAGACGCATGTCCTCCGCTTCGAACACCACTCCCATACCGCCGCTGCCAAGCTTCGAGAGAACGCGGTAATGGGAGATGATTTGACCTTCAGGAGGGAAAGGTAAGTGCGCATCGGAAGCGTGAGCCGTCGCCTCAGCGGCCACTTCAATCGCGGGTCGTTGCAAGAAAGTTCCGGCTTTCTGGTGCGAAGTTAGCAGAGATCGCACTTCCCGCCGCAGTGCTGCGTCTGCGCCGCAGGCATGCTGCAAGAACTCGTCTCTCTGCTCAGGCGGCAGGGTCAGCGCGTTCTGCAGCACCTCATCGACCTGTTTCCACCGATCAGCATCCATCCCCAGCTGCACCACTCATTTCTCGATATAGCCATGCCCGCGCTGTGCTCCAATCTCGCATGACCGTGACCGCGGATACTCTCAGCACCTCTGCCGTCTCTTCCACGCTCAGTCCGCCGAAGAAACGCAACTCAACCACCCGTGCTTTTCGGGAATCAATGCGCGCGAGAGCGTGCAGCGCATCGTCCAGCGCCACCAGATCTTCGTTCCGCTCACCGCCAATAACAGCCGTATCCTCAAGCAAGACGTGCTGAACCCCGCCCCCGCGCTTCAGATTGTGACGCCGCGCATGATCCACCAGAATTCGTCTCATTAACTGCGCCGATATCGCGAAGAAATGCGCGCGGTTTTCCCACTGCATCCTGTTGTAGTCGGTCAACCGAATGTAGGCCTCGTTCACCAGCGCCGTGGTTTGCAGACTGTGCCCGCTCTTCTCGCCTCTCATGTAGTGCCGCGCCAGCCGCCGCAATTCTTCATAGACGATTGGCGTCAGTTTCTTAAGAGCTTGCTGGTCTCCCCGGCTCCACGCCTGCAGTAGCCCGCTCACCTCGCCACGAGCAGATGCCTGCGCCGTTTTACTTACAGGTTGCTCTGAGTTCTCCATAGCCACACTCGGGGAATCATACCTTGCCGGCCAGCCCTTCGAAGAAAAGACGTCCTCGGATGATAGTTCCTCGCTACAGATTGCGCCTATTTAGACAAGAGCGAAATGAGCTCAAAGATCTGCCGCACATACGCGGACAAATTTAGGAGGCTACATGCGATTCCAATCTCTGCTTTCTCTGGCGGCGTGCTTGCTGACGGCGCTGACGGTTCCACTGAACGCGGCCGCGCAGGAGACTTCAGCCCAGCAACGCCCGTTCCATCGCGTTCGCTACACCGTAACCGACCTCGGCACTCTGCCCGGCGGCAATTCCAGCCAGCCATACCTCATCACGCAGAATGGCCACGTCGCCGGATCCTCAACCCTCGCTGACGGCACATCTCATGCCGTCGTCTGGTCCAGGAAACAGGCGGCCGACCTGGGCACGCTCGGCGGATCCAACAGCATCGCGTTTGGTGCAAACGACGCCGGCAAAGCCGTCGGCGAGGCCGAAACCTCCACTTCCGATCCCAACGGAGAAGATTTCTGCGGCTTCGGCACCCACCTCATCTGTCTTCCCTTCGAATCGGCCAACGGCGTTATGAATCCTCTCCCCACCCTCGGTGGCAACAACGGCGCCGTCAACATGGTCAATCGCTGGGGAAAGGCAGTCGGATTCGCCGAAACCTCGGTCCCCGATCCAGCCTGCCCTGCCCCCCAGGTTCTTCAGTTCCTACCCGCCGTTTGGCGTGATGGCAAAGTCCACAGGCTCCCTACGTATCCGGGCGATCCCGATGGGCTGGCGCTGAACATCAACGATCGCGGCCAAATCGTCGGCTCATCCGGCACTTGCGGCACCTTTCAGCCCACGCTGATCAATCTTATCGGCGTCCACCCGATCATGTGGGAGAAGGGGAAACCCATCTACCTCGGCACCCTCGGCGGCACCACGGGCGTGGCTGGCGGAAACATCGCATGGAATTTGAATAACCGAGGTCAAGTCGTCGGAGTCTCTGATCTTGCCGGCGACACCAATTTCCACGCCTTTCTCTGGACCAAGGAGAAAGGCATACAAGACCTCGGAACGCTCCCCGGCGACGTCAACAGCACCGCCACCGGCATCAATGAAGCAGGCGACATTGTCGGCTTATCCTTCGATCAAAACTTCAACGGCCGCGCGTTCATTTGGCACAACGGAAAGATAACGGACCTCAACACACTCATCCCCGCAAACTCTGCTATGTCCCTGTTCGCGGGCTGCTCCATCAATGACAACGGCGAGATCGCTAGCTTAGGCGTAACCACCGCCGGCGAATTCCATGCCTACCTTCTGACCCCAACCGATCGATAGTCAGTGAGCCTTCCCGAGGTTTGAACAAAGGCAATCGGTGAGCCGGGCACCGTATCTTTCGTCAGAGTTTTTTCCGCCTTGAAGGAGCTGGTGAGAACGCGGGTGTCAAGCCAGTAAGGAATGTTTTCGATGAGTGGAAAAATCAGAAACACTCCCGGTCCTTCAAGGGAACGAAACTTTCCCAGCCGCAGAACAACGGCCTTGCTCCATTGATCCGCCACCTGAATTGCCGAAGAAATGACGCAGGCAAGAACAAACGAGACGGCAAGAATAGCAATGGCTGCGATATCGGCTGATGCCGCATGCGTGGCATACGCCAAAGCTGCACCAATGCCTAGGACTACAACAAATACTAGAGCCGGGAATGATCTGTTACTTTTCATTTCAATAGCCTCTTCTCAATGGCTCGACCGTGTATTCGTGTAGCCCACGTGGTCCATTCGCTCTGGACTGCGGAAGCGAGGTTTGGGCGCGTGCCGTACATGGCCAATCGCCCAAACCATCGCAAATCGCGCTTTCGTCAGGAACCGTTATTCAGACTTGGCTACGTGGGCGTATCCGCCAAGTTCTTCTACCAGCCCTCGAGCCGATTCAGGTACTGCCACTTTGCCGTGTAGAATTTCGTGGCGGTTTACATCATCGCCATACATGGCTTTGTCGCCACTTTTGTCGGCTTGCATCACGGCACCATCCAGGCTCACCCCGGCAAAAATGCCTTTGGACCGCGAGTAAGAAAGGATCTCCGCGTTCAATTTAAGGTCGGTGCCAGCAGCGGCATTCCGGCCCACTGGTCCGGCCGCGACAGAAGCGTCAGCGCCCAGTTTGAATTTGTCGCTCATCAGGCTTTGCAGCGCGTGATCGTTCATAAAGAGCATCACAAGGTCGGTGGAAGAGCCGCCGATCTGATATCCCACGCTCCCGCCATCAATCGCCACAAACATGGGAGCGCTCCAGCCATGCTCGGTGCGACAGGTTGCTATTCCCCTGCCATAGCTACCACCGAATACGAAGGCAAACTTTTTGTCTCCTGGAATGATGGCAATACACTTTGCCGATTCCAGAAGGTTCGAAGGAATGCCCTGATCCGGAGTATTCATGATCTCCTTGAAGACCTGGGCAGCTTTCTGGGTACGATTTACGTCGTCCTCGCGGTCCGAGGCGACAGCGGTCAGACTTGCAATTGCTATCAAAGTTGCTACGGCCAAAATACGTTTCAACATTGTGATCTCCATTCAAGTGTGAAATCGTCAAAAGTAAAGTGAGGACTCGCGCAGATGCAGCGCAGAGCATGCCCTTTGCAATATGCAACTTTCCAGCGCACACCAGTGCGAACTGGATTCGACCGGTCGTCATTGCCTTTCTTGTTGGCAACAGCGGCGGCCTTAGCCAGAATGTTAGGCGTTACTAATAGGCGATTACTGGTCAATAGTGAGCACTCCAGAATGGCAAAGCCGTACATTCGGACTGCTACATCAAACGTGTCATCGGATCGTGGCTTGTCGCGGGATGGCAACGTTGGCGGTCGCAAGAGGTTTTCTAAAACTTCAGGATGTTCATTGTGAGGGGTCTTCTGCGCTCAGTTCTTCGCCTTCTTTGCCGGTTTCTTTCTGTGTGGTGGCGCGACGAATATCCTTCATCCTTCAAACTTTTTGTGGATTGCCTTCTCCATACTTTCAATTGTGCTCTTGCTCTGGTCAAAGCGATATGCCGAAAAGCTGAGGCGGCAGGTGCCCCAAAGTCAGGGCTGTCAAGCTCTCCGACTAGACAATAAAATAAGCTAGCTTCGGTGTCGCGGTTGACGAAAAATCGCCATAGCGCTCATTTGACCAGGGTTCATGCCGCGTCGGTGTCGGGTGACGCCGCCCCACAATCTGTAGATTCCGGGACAGCATTTAACCAAAAATCTAAAGACGCTAAGCGGCGTGCTTTCAGCACCGCAGGACGCGGCTGGAAGCGGGGATTCTGGTACACCCGGTTGACCGCAAGCAAAACTCTGCTGGGCCCGGTTCCACCCAATTTGCCCATCACGTGGTAGTCATCGACGGAGGCGTGAGCGTTCGCGCATCCCTTCCATCATGCCGTCCTTATATTGGTAATCCAAGGGAGTAGCTTTTGCCAAACACGTCTCGAAACACGAACCTGGCTTCCTAAAAGCCCGTTTCGGGATAGCTTCCGGTTTGCCGACTACGCGGATTTTGTGTCGTTCGTAATTTTGTGGCAGAGACCGCGGTGGCGCGTAGGAATGGCGGTTCGCATTTTCGAAGGGCACATGGTTCCGTATGGCGCTATGAAAGGCTGTTGAAGCTGTCAAGCTCGATTGAACCTCAATCTCCGGTTTGACTGTTTTCCATGAGATCGATTCACACAAGCCGACTTGTCGGTACTAATCTCGGGCGCACACCGAGGCTAGAGGTGGCGCTTGTTGCTTGAGAATCCGGCCGATGGACTCAAAGTCTTCGAGCAATCGTTTTGTATTTCGATAGTCGCTATGACATGATAGTGACTAACGAAAGTTCGTTCTATATAATCGCGCTTCATGCGAACTCACGAGACGCTCTATACGGTCGCACATCGAGTGGCCATGATTACGTTAAACCGGCCGGACAAGCTCAACGCCTGGACGGCGGTGATGGAAAGTGAAGTGCGTTCGCACATGGAGAATGCTGATCAAGACGACGAGGTCCGCGTGATTGTGTTGACAGGCGCCGGGCGGGGCTTTTGCGCCGGCGCTGATATGTCGCTGCTGAGCGCGGTGGCGGAACGCGGAGTAGATCACCGGGATGTGCAAGATCGGGGCCGCGAGCAGATATTGCAGAACGAAGGCAACCGCCGCGAGGGGGTATCGGCTGACTTTCAAAAGCGATACTCTTACTTCCCAGCAATCGGGAAGCCGGTGATTGCCGCTATCAACGGGCCAGTAGTTGGCCTGGGTCTGGTTATCGCTCTCTATTGCGATTTGCGGCTGGCCTCTGAGTCAGCCCGGTTCAGTACGACATTTGCCCGGCGCGGGCTGATTGCCGAATATGGAATGGCCTGGATGTTGCCTCGGATCGTTGGAATTGCAAACGCGCTCGACCTGCTGTTTTCCGCCCGGACCATCGATGCCGCCGCTGCATTGCGCATGGGGTTGGTGAATCGAGTTTATCCCCCGGAAACCTTTCTCGAAAAAGTCCAGGAGTATGCGACGGAACTGGCTTCTGCCGTGAGCCCGCGCTCGTTGCGCATCATCAAGCGCCAGGTATACGAGGCTATGTCTCAACCGCTGGCGGAAGCTTTCGACATTTCCGTGCGCGAGATGATGGCGTGTTTCCGCACAGAGGATTTCAAAGAAGGTGTCGCGCACTTTGTGGAAAAGCGCCCCGCTGCTTTCAAGGGCAGATAGGAGACAGGCGGCAGACATGGATTTCTCGTTCAGCAGTAAAGTGAAGGACCTGCAAGGGCGCTTACAGGTCTTTATGGATCAGCACATTTATCCGAATGAGCAGCGCCACCATGATGAGATCGAGGGAAACCGCTGGTCGCCGCCGGCAATAATTGAGGAACTCAAGGCCAAAGCCCGCGCCGCGGGCCTGTGGAATCTGTTCCTGCCGGATCGGGAACATGGGGCAGGTTTAACAAATCTCGAGTATGCACCTCTGGCCGAGATCATGGGCCGCAGTTTTATTGCTCCTGAGGTGTTCAACTGCTCGGCGCCGGACACCGGCAACATGGAAGTGCTCGCCCGCTACGGCACCGCGGAGCAAAAAGAGCGCTGGCTTAAGCCCCTGCTTGCAGGTGAGATTCGATCGTGCTTCGCGATGACGGAACCTGCGGTGGCTTCATCGGATGCAACCAACATCCAGGCGAGTATTGTTCGACAGGGCGACGAGTATGTCATTAATGGCCGCAAATGGTGGTCGTCTGGAGCGGGCGATCCGCGCTGCAAGGTCGCGATCTTTATGGGCCGAACTGACACCGACCGAACTGGCACAGACCGAACTGATACAAAGAAGACGGATCGCTCGGCCGCGCTCCACAAACAGCAGTCGATGGTGCTGGTGCCGATGGATAGCGCCGGGGTCAAGATTGAACGCATGCTGACGGTGTTTGGCTATGATCATGCGCCGCACGGGCACGGGGAGATTACTTTTGAAAATGTTCGCGTGCCCGTCTCGAACATGTTGCTCGGCGAAGGACGAGGCTTTGAAATTGCCCAAGGGCGGCTGGGTCCGGGGCGCATTCACCACTGCATGCGCTGCATTGGCGTGGCCGAACGCGCTCTCGAAACTATGTGTAAGCGAGTGCAATCGCGCGTGGCCTTTGGTAAGCCGCTGGCCGCGCAAGGCACCATACGGGCCGACATTGCGCGATCCCGCATGGAGATCGAGCAGGCACGTCTTCTGACTTTGAAAGCGGCCTACATGATGGACGCAATCGGGAACAAGGAAGCACGCGCCGAGATTGCGATGATTAAAGTCGTCGCGCCGAATGCCTGCCTGCAAGTGTTGGACCGCGCGATTCAGGCTCACGGAGGTGCAGGCGTCTCTCAGGATACTTTTCTGGCCGACGCCTGGGCGAATGTGCGCACACTGCGTTTGGCCGATGGTCCGGACGAAGTGCACACCGAATCTATCGCGAAGCTGGAACTCAGGAAGTGGAGTGAAGCGCAAACCTTGGGTGGGTAGCGGCTCATTTGAATTTCTGATAGCGTCTTCGCTCAGTCGATGGCGTCATCCTGAGCGCAGCCGTTCTTCAGGCGGAGCGAAGGATCTCCCGCTACGACGCTGTATGGCACGGGAGATCCCTCGGCCCGCTTGTAAGAACGCGGGCTCTTCGGGATGACGCCTTGTGAGATTCACAGTGCAAGGTCAGTTACTACCCTTGGGTGACAGGAAATGACCCTTCGACAACTCCGCGATTCATTAACCAGAGATTGAGAGATGCGGCAAGATCGAGAGGAGACGCCACTGCCGGTTGTCCTGGAAAGACCGCATTCCCTAAGAGATTTGGTGGGTCGCGAACTCACCGTGACGGACTGGTTCCCCATTACCCAGGAAAGAATTGAGGCGTTTGCTGAAGTTACCGAGGATCGCCAGTGGATCCACGTGGACCGCGAACGTGCCGAGCGTGAGTCTCCCTATGGGACCACAATTGCTCACGGGTTCTTGACCTTGTCGCTGCTCAGCCGGTTTATGAAGGAGGCGATTGAGATCCGAGGCGGAGTCCGCATGAGCGTCAATTACGGATTGAATCGAGTTCGATTTCCTTCTGCTGTCCGCGCCGGCTCTAAGATTCGGGTTCGCTTCACTCTTCAATCGCTAAAAGAGGTGTCTAATGCGCTGGAAGCAGTCTGGGATGCGAGGGTGGAAGTCCAAGGCAGCGACAAGCCATGCTGCGTAGCTGAGTGGGTAGTTCGCTACTATGTATGAGGGAGCGGTCGTTTTAAGCGGTGCCGGAATCTTCTTAGCGGTGGGTGCACAGCCCCGGAGCGGCGAGGTGCGGCACCGCATTGAAGGTAAATAACCGCAGCTGCTGTTTTCGCAACCGCAGGATTGTGTAGGATGCGTTATACACTGCCCCGGCGAGCCGCATGATCCGCGCGTCGGAAATCTCGAGGGACAGCCCAGTCCAAATCGCGAGCGGAGTGGCCGACGTAACCACGAGAATGTTCTCTTCCCGGGCGTCGAGCTGCCGCGCGTCATTCTCTTGCCGCTCGTCATTCTCTTTCCGCGCTTCGTTCTCGCGCGTATCCAGCATCTTCAACCGGCAGGCCGCAACGCGCTCACGAAACTGGTCCCAGGTTTCCCCGCCATAGGGATAACGACCGGCGAGCCATGCCTCCACCACTTTGGTATCGCAAGGCATCCATTTGCGATGAATTCGTGCCCCGTGCGCGCCCTGGCTAACGCGAACCTGCTCGCGCATTTCGTCGTATTCCTGCAGAAACTCCGGATCTTCGGCAGCCAGCAGCGGAGCAATCTCGCGATACACTCGCCCGAGATCGAATTCATCCCATCCCGGATCGACAGTAACCGGGGGAAAGCCAACCCCCGCTTCGCCATATGCTGCACTGATCTGCTCTGCAGTTTGCTGCTGCCGCGTCAGTGACCCGGCATAGGCGGAGGTAAATCGAACTCCCTGTGAAATGAAGTGCTCGCCCAACAGCCGCGCCTGACGTTCCCCCAACTCGGAAAGCGAATCGTAAGCGTCGCGCGTGCCCGCCTGCCCATGACGCACGAGATAGACCGTGCTCAAATGGATTTCCCCATCTTAGGATATTCAATGAGCGAATCCGCCAATTCCACCAGTCCCTTCACGCGGTCTCCGAAGTTCTGAAATCGTGTGTCCTGAGTCTGGCCACGCCGAAAGCGGTAGTAAATCTGCTGCAGAATCACTGCCAGCTTGAAGATGCCCAGCACTTCGTAGTAACCGATCTGCGAGAGGTCGCGTCCGGTTCCCTCCGCATAACGCTGCACGAACTGATCTCGCGTGTACCAACCGGGGTGCGATGTGAGCGAGGGCACTCCGCGAGCGCGCAGTTGCGGCGCCTCAACCCAAGCCCAGTAACATAGCGTCAAGCCCAGATCGGCGAGTGGGTCGCCAACCGTCGCCATCTCCCAATCGAGCACCGCCTCAACCTCAATGCGCTCGGCAGAGTCTTCGCTGAGCATTAACATAACGTTATCCAACTTGTAATCGTTATGCACCAGGGTCGGCGGGGGAGAAGACGGTCGGTGATCGATGAGCCATCGAATCACGCAATCCATCTTCGGCATGTCATCCGTCGTGGCCCGTTTCCAACGATCTGCCCAACCCTGCACTTGGCGTTCAAGAAATCCTTCCGGCTTACCGAGTGCGATCAAACCGGTCCGGGAAATATCGATGGCGTGCAACCGTATCAGGCAATTGATAAAGGCTTCGCTTAGCTGCTCCGCATAATTCGGCATCTTCGCCAGTTGGGGCGGAATTTCATCCCGCGATATAAGCCCGTGCCGCCGCTCCATCAGGAAGAAGACAGATCCCAGCACTGCGGGATCCTCGCATAAGCAGAAGACGTCTGGAGCTTCTCGAAAGTGCGGATGCACCATCTGCAGCACTCGAAATTCACGCGCCATGTCGTGAGCTTTCGGGGCGACCGGCCCCAGAGGAGCGCGCCTCAGGACAAACTCGCGCCCGTCGTCATTCATCCGCAGCAGATAGGTAAGGTTCGAATGCCCGCTAGGAAACTGTTCGAGGGTGATACCCCGTTCAGCGCCTTCGATTCGTCCCCGCAGCCAGTCGGAAAGCGAAGGTAGATTCAGTTCTTCCCCGGGTCGAACCGGGCGAGTATCGACATGCAATCGAGATAAGCCTTTCCGACGGAACTTACTGTTAAAAAGTGTCCCAAAACACTGAGCACCGGTGACTACTGTCAAAGTTGGACTCGACCACTGGCATCGGCGGTATCAAAGATTGGAACTGATCGGTCGACGCGCTGTACGGAGACCAGAACGGCTCACCAGGAGAGTTCGGATCCCCTGTCTTCGCGAACTGCGTCCAGTAGCTGACCATCGCATCCGAGAGTTCCATTTGTTGGCTTGAAAGTGTTACCGGCAGGTCGAAAACATCGATGCCCGGGAACAGGTAGGGGAGCTCGGAGCTATGATAGGCACCCAACGGAAAAGTCAACAATCCCCCAAATGCAGACTGAGGCGGGGGTGCGTTCTCATCGTTGAACTCATAGGTATAGGTCGGCACAAATTTCGCCAGGGATTGATCCGCAACGCGCACAGCGCAGCTAAAGACTCCATCCGTACCCGAGGCCCCCAACGCCTCACCACCGTTCGGATAACCGGCGAATGAGTACAAAGCAAGCACGGGCGACGCCAACGCCGGTCCCCACAAAGCAGTAACGGCAGTATCGTACTCCGCCGAATTCAGTATCGGATTTTCTACGAGGTCGTAGTCCAGAGCGACGAACAATCTATATTCATCGTGATTGGTGCCCGAGATCACCGGTACTCGATTGAATTCGCCGCTGGCAAATGCTGCGCTCATCGTCTGTGCGAGCAGCGTTCCATCGACGAACGGATACAAAGGAAAAGGCTCTGCCGCGACAATGGTTGAGGCGGGCACGGCACGAAGGCAGGCAGCTGTCTGGTCGGTGCATCCGACACTATCTGCAATGGCGGCGCCAGACGGCACGGCTGTGGTACCCTCCGTTTCCGCCACTGCCAATGTAACTATGTTCGAAAAGTAGTTTTGGAATTCCGCGTAGGATCCGCTTTCCGATATCGCTCCGCGGAACATGCCGGATGCGAGGGGAGATGCGAGCTGGGCATAGACGCTTTGTCCGCCTGCCGACTCGCCGAATATTGTTACTCGATCTGGATCGCCGCCAAAACTCGCGATGTTCCTGCGAACCCACCCGAGTGCGAATTGCTGATCCATCAACCCATAGTTGCCGCTGAGATGCCCTTCGGCATCGATTGCGGACTGGGCAAAGAATCCTAAAAATCCCAGGCGGTAATTCATGGTGACAACGATCACCCCTTTTTTCACGAATTGCTCGGGGTTGTAAGGGGTACTGCTTCCGTTAATCAGTCCGCCGCCGTGAATCCAAAACATGACCGGCAGACCGCGCCGATCTCGATGATGCCATCCATCATCCGATTTCCGCTGTGGCGTGAAGACATTCAGGAAAAGGCAATTCTCGCTGCCGCCTCCAGCTTGCGTACATTCGCTACCGAATTGAGTGGCCTGGAGGACAAGTCCGGGAAAGAATCCGTAGCGCTTCGGCGGCCTCCAGCGCAGCGCGCCCACCGGCGGAGCTGCGTAGGGGATGCCGAGAAATTGGTTCACGCCATCCATCGTTGAGCCAATCACCAGTCCACTTTCGGTGAAAGCGATCGGGCGGTGGGATGAGTTGTCGGCAGACGCGGTCGCTGCTGAGATCAGCGTGAAGACGCAGATAGCCGCCGCTCCAAACAGCAGTCTGAAAGTAAACCCACAGTGATCGGGTCGCCTACTGCGATTTTCGCTGTTTTTCATCTCTGATTCCTCCAGCAGAAGTGGGAATTAGAATTCGGTTAATGAACCGCTTCGAACAGACCGGCGGCACCTTGTCCGCCGCCGACGCACATGGTCACGGCGCCGTAGCGCGCTTTCCGGCGCGCCATCTCATTGGCGAGCGTCCCGACCATGCGCGAGCCGGTCATGCCAAACGGATGACCGATGGAGATGGACCCGCCATTCACATTCAACTTTTCCGGATCTATTCCCAGTCTGTCGCGGCAGTAGACCACTTGCACTGCAAAAGCCTCGTTCAGTTCCCAAACATCGATATCATCCATCTTGAGGCCGGTGCGCTTGAGCAGCTTGGGCACCGCGAAGACGGGTCCTATACCCATTTCGTCTGGATCGCAACCCGCAACTTGGAATCCGCGAAACACCAGCTTGTAGGGCACACCCAGCTGATCAGCGCGCTGGCGCGACATCAGCAGAGTGGCCGAAGCGCCGTCGGACAGTTGCGAGGAGTTGCCGGCCGTTACAGTGCCCTCGCCGCTATGCGGATCAAAGTGAGGCTTCAGCGCGAGCAGGCCTTCCAGCGTGGTGTCGGGCCGATTGCACTCGTCGTGGTCGCAGCAGACCTCCCGCTTCCCAATCTTCTCTCCAGTTTTCTGGTCGAGAAGCGCCATTGTGACTTTCATCGGCGCGATCTCTCCCCCGAAAAAACCTTCTCGCTGAGCGTGAGCCGTACGCTGCTGGCTCAGCTGTGCGTATTCGTCCTGCGCCCGCCGGCTCACCTTGTGGCGCTTGGCGACGATTTCCGCGGTGTCACCCATAACCATGTACAACCCGGGCAATCGTTTCTGCAATTCCGGATGAGGATTGCCGGCACCCGGCGTCATGCTGATACTCTCGACGCCGCCTCCAATCGCCGCCGCCACGCCCTCGCTGATGATCTGGTGCGAGGCCACAGCAATCGCCTGCAATCCCGAGGAGCAAAAGCGGTTTATGGTCGTGCCCGCGACCGAAGTGGGAAGGCCGGCCAGCATGGCGGAAGTGCGGGCGATGTTGTGACCCTGCGGACCGTGCGGTTGTGCACATCCCAACACAACGTCGTCTATTTCGGCCGCGTCAAGCTGCGGCACCTTGCGCAGGACGTCTTTGATGCAATGTGCTGCCAGATCTTCCGGGCGGGTCATGTTGAATGAACCACGGAACGACTTCGCCAGCGCGGTCCGTGAGCTCGCAACCACTACCGCTTCTCGCATATCTTCTCCACTCGGACAATCAAACGCCACAAGCGAAAATCTGCAACGCGTATCGCATCCGTGGCGATCGGATTACTAAGCTCGTCGTGCTCTTAATTCTTACGCAATCACGGCCTGTTCCCGGTTCAGCTCGGCGAACGTCTTGCCTTCCTCGGCCAAACGCTTCAACAGAGGGGCCGGTTCCCAGAGTTCGCCATGCTGTTGATGAAATTCTGAGATGCGTTGGTAGACCTTATCCAGTCCCACGGTATCCGCGTACCACATCGGGCCGCCACGATAGGCCGGGAATCCGTAGCCATTTAGATAAATGATGTCGATGTCGACGGCGCGCCGTACGATGCCTTCCTCAAGAATGCGGGCGCCCTCATTCACCAGGGCATAGATACAGCGGTCTACGATTTCTTCGGATGAAAGCTTGCGTTGCGCGATGCCGGCTTCGCGGGCCCATCGATGCACCATCTCGTCCACTTCAGGATCGAGAATAGGACGACGGTTCTCGTCGTACTTGTACCAGCCCGCGCCTGTTTTCTGGCCGTAACGTCCGAGTTCGCAGAGGCGATCCTCCGCGAACGGCTGCCGCACTCCAGGCTTTTCCAGGTGGCGATACTCTTTACGGATACGCCAGCCCACATCGAGCCCTGCTAAATCGCCTGTCGCCAAGGGGCCCATCGCCATGCCGAATTCGAACAGCGCCTTATCCACGGCTTCGATGCTGGCGCCTTCCTCCACCAGGAACTGCGCTTCACGGCGATAGGGGCCGAACATGCGGTTTCCCACAAAGCCCCGGCAGTTGCCGACGAGCACCCCGACCTTTCCCACTTTCTTAGAGAGTTGCATGCAGGTCGCGATCACTTCTTTGCTGCTCGCCTGGCCGCGCACGATCTCGAGCAGGCGCATAATATTCGCCGGGCTAAAAAAATGCGTGCCGATGACGGAGCCGGGGCGCGAAGTGGCTGACGCTATCTCGTCTATGTTGAGTGTTGATGTGTTGCTCGCCAGGATTGCGCCTGGCCGGCACATGCGATCTAATTGGCCGAAGACTTCTTTCTTGAGCGCCATGCCTTCGAACACAGCCTCGACGACCATATCGACCTTGCCGAAATCGTCGTAGCTGAGTGTCGGCTCGATGAGTTGCAGGCGTTCATCCACGAATTGCTGCGTAAGCCGGCCACGTTTCACCGAACTCTGATAGTTCTTCTGGATGGTGGCCAGCCCACGATCAAGCGCCGACTGGTCGGCCTCCTTTAGCAACACGGGAAAACCGGCATTCGCAAATACCATCGCGATTCCAGCGCCCATCGTTCCAGCACCCACTACCGCCACAGAACGTACCGGAAGAATCGGAGTTTCTTTTGGCACGTCCGGAATCTTGGCGACTTCGCGCTCGCCGAAAAACGCATGAATCAGGGCCTTGGATTGATCGGAGAAAAGGCACTCATCGAACAGCTTTCGCTCTACCTGGCATCCTTCATCGAAAGAGCGCCTGGTGGCAGCTTCCACCGCATCGATTGCCGCGATCGGTGCCATCATTCCACGCTGTTTCTTGTGAGCCTTTTCGCGCGCGGCAGCGAACACCGAAGTCTGCTCGGGAACTCCGAGCTTAATTTTTTCGTTCCGCTCGCGAGTTTTGCGCATCGGTTTCCCAGCGATTTCGCGGGAAAAAGCTATGGCGCCAAGCAACAGATCGCCTTCGATAAGATGATCGACGAGGCCGAGTTTCAGCGCCTCCTGCGTGCTAATCGAATTGCCTTCTGCACACATCTCGACGGCCTTGGCGACGCCCACCAGGCGAGGCAGCCGCTGGGTGCCACCTGCGCCGGGAATAATGCCTAGCTTCACTTCGGGCTGACCCAGCTGTGCATTCGGAACCGCCACACGATTGTGGCAGGCCATCGCCAGTTCCAGACCGCCACCAAAGGCAGAGCCATGGATGGCCACCACCACTGGTTTTCGCACATCTTCTATCTGAAGCAGGAGGGGAAGCAGGCCCGCGCCTCGCTGGGTCTTGCCGGATGTGATCTTGCCGAATTCTTTTATGTCCGCGCCGGCGATGAAGGTACGGCCGCCACCAATCAGCACTACAGCCTTTATCGCATCGTCGTTGCTTACCTGCTCAATGGCTTGTGCGATCCCCTGCGCGACCCCGGAGCTCAAGGCATTCACCGGCGGGTTATTGATGGTGATAATTGCGACATCTTTATCTCTGGTGAGTTGAACTAGATCGTCCATGGCACTGAAGTCTCTCCCGCATCTCCTAAAGGGTTCACTTGCGCGCCGTAACTTCGTGCGTGCTGTGTTCCTGTTCGCTCCAATACTTTTTGCGCAATCCTTTTTTCAGAATTTTCCCGGTAGCAGTCTTGGGCAGGCTCTCCAGAAACTCGATCGACCGGGGGCACTTGAAGTGCGCGATGCGAGAGCGGCAGAATTCGACCAGTTCCGCTTCCGTTGGGTTTGATCCGGGTTTCGCTACAACCAGCCCCTTGGGCACTTCGCCCCATTTTTCGTCAGGGACTGGAATGACAGCAGCCTCATAGACCGCGGGATGCGCCAGGAGCGCCTTCTCTACTTCGAGCGATGAAATGTTCTCGCCACCGCTGACGATAATGTCTTTCTTGCGATCAACGATGAGGATGCGTCCATCCTGACTGATGGTGGCCATGTCTCCGGTATGAAACCAGCCACCGCGCATCGCTTCGGCTGTGGCCGCCGGCTGTTGCCAGTAGCCCTGCATCACACCGTCGCCACGAGCGACAATCTCCCCCATAGTTTTTCCGTCGCGGGCAACGTCGTTGTCCTCCAAATCCACGACCCGAAGCTCCACGCCCGGAATCGCGTACCCAGTCATCGCCCGTGCCGCGTAAAGCTCCTCACCATCGAATTGCTCTCCTGGCTTCAGTTTCGCGGTGGAGAGCACTGGCGCAGTTTCCGTCAGGCCGTATCCGGCAAAACTCACGCAGCCAAACTTTTCCTCGGTCTCGCGCACCAGGGTTGGAGAAGAAGCCGCTCCTCCGATCGAAATCCACTCCAGACTGCTCAAGTCGTATTTTTGCCGGTCTGGCGAATTCACCAACGCTGTTGCCATGATCGGCACCAGGCTGAGCGAGTCGACGCGCTCGCGCTCGACCAACTGAAAGACTTCCGCGCAGGTAAAGCGCTGCAGCATGACATGTTTCCCGCCCATGAAGGTGACGGAATGGACAGTACCCCAAGCGTTGGCATGAAACAGTGGAATGGTATGCAGATTTACGGTATCCGGCTTGGTCATGAACGTCACAATGACGGAGAGAGCGTGGAGATAAACATTTCGGTGGGTCAGCATCACTCCCTTGGGATCAGCGCTGGTGCCGCTGGTATAGAACACTTCAGCCAGGGAGTTTTCGTCGAAGTCCATCACATCCACCCGGTAAGGCGTCGCCGCCGCCAGAATGTCTTCGTAATTTCTTGGCGAGAGCCAGGCTCCCTGCGGTGCAGCGTCAAGCATGATGAAAGTCTGCACAGCGGAAACGCTTTGCCGAAAAGAATCCACGACCTCAGCGAATTCTTTTTCCAGGAACAGCACTTTCACTCCAGCGTCATTCAGAATGTAGGCGAGTTCCCGCGGAGCGAGCCGGAAGTTCAACGGGAGTAACACCGCGCCGGCTTCCAGTACGCCGTAATACGCTTCGAGAAGCCGATGGCAATTCAGGCTGAGAAATGCAACCCGGTCGCCCGCTTTCACCCCCGCTTCGCGCAGAGCACCGGCGAGACGGCCGGCACGTTCCGCGAACTGCGCATAGGTGAAACGTCGCTCTCCACAAACCACGGCGGTCTTGCCGGGGAACTGCTCTGCGGCATACCGCAGGAATCGTACGGGGGTAAGCGGAATATTCATGACTTGGGCGTCACCACGCTGACTGACCTCCATCGACCACCAGCACATGACCGGTGACATAGTCCGAGGCGGCAGAAGCGAGAAATACAGCAGCTCCTTTCAAGTCATGTTCATTGCCAAAGCGCCGCAACGGAATGTGGGAGAGGAAAAGCTCCTTGTGATGCTCCAGCACGCGGTTCGACATGTGTGTAGGAAACCAGCCGGGAGCAATTGCGTTCACCTGAATGTTGTGCGCTGCCCATTTGCACGCCAAGTCTTTGGTAAAGCTGATGACTCCGCCCTTGCTGGCGTGGTAACCAATCGCGGAAAGTTCCGCCGGAGAGCCACCCAGCCCGGCCACTGACGCAATATTGATGATCTTCCCACGGCCTTGCCGAATCATGACTCTTCCCACCGCCTGGGCGCACAGAAAAGTTCCCGTCAGGTTCGTCTCGATGACCTTGTTCCAATCCTCGAGCCGCATGTCCTCGACGGGAGCGCCCCAGGAGATGCCCGCGTTGTTGATGAGCACGTCGATCTGTCCGAACTGCGACACAGTGGTGTCAACCATCTCCTGAATGCTCGCCGGACTTTTGACATCGCAAGCAAGGGCGACGGCTTTGACGCCGAGTTGCTGCAATTCCTCGGCGGCCTGCTGGCAGCGTTCTTTCTTGCGAGCGCACAACACGATGTCCGCGCCCATTTCCGCCAGACCCTCCGCCATTTGGCGGCCCAGTCCGATGGACCCTCCGGTGACGATTGCAACGCGTCCGGTCAGATCAAAAAGCTGCTTGACATTCACCGTCACCGTGGAATCCTGAGTGGTGCCGGCGGTCTCCTTTAACATGAAACCTTCTCCTTCTCCGACCCGGCATCGCGTCCCGCACTTCCGACCTGCTCGTTAAGAAATTTCAGAATAGTTTGGTTTGAAATTTCCGTTTGGTCGGTTAAGAAGAGATGGCTGGCTTGCGGAATCATCACGAGCTTCGCGCCGGGAATTCGCTCCGCGATTAATTTTCCGTTACCCGGCGGCACCAGCCGATCGGACTCCCCATGGATCACCAGGGTGGGGACGGCGATTCCCGAGAGGCGGCTGTACGCCTCCCAAGCAAGTATTCCTTGCAGCTGTGCTTTGTATGCTTCGGGCCGCGGAAACCATGGCCGACGAATCGCAATGTCTTCGTCAATCCGTTCACGCGGAGTGTTCGAATCGTAGATAAACGGCACGGCTGCCTCGGCAGCCTGCTCAGGGCTCATTTTGTCACGCGTCATCAGCATCTGGGCCGCCTCTGGTTCGGCGCGCACCGCCGTAGGCCCGCCCGCCGCGGTGCAGCCTAGTATCAGCGACCGCACTCGCTTCGGGTATTGCAGCGCAAACTCCTGCGCAATCATGCCGCCCATTGACACGCCGAACACGTGAGCGCTCTCGGTTCCGGCGGCATCCAGAACTGTCGCCGCGTCAGACGCCATTAGCGCGATCGAATACGGACCCGCGGGCACGTCGCTCCTTCCCACGCCACGGTTATCCAGCGCGATGGTTCGATAGTGCGCTGCCAGAAGAGGTCGAATGCGATACCACATGTCAGAGGTATAGCCGAGCCCCATGATCAGCAAGACCGGGGCGCCATGGCCTTGTTCGTCCCAATAGATTCTTGCTCCCTGATTTTCAACAAATGCCATCGAGTCCCTCGGAATGAAAAAAACGCTCGCGACCTCTAACGGGCGGTTTTTCGTCAATGCTAGAACAAGACCAACACCGCGACTCTAGAAGCTGAAGCGAATGCCGAGTTGGATCTGTCGCTTGGGGAACGCCGATGTGAAAGACAGCGGAGTACTCGGCGTGTCGGTTCCCCCACCTGCCAATGCTGTACCGGGGCGAATCCCCTGCACGTTAAAAGTCGTGAACCCCGGCGTAAGACCAAACAGCGGGCTCACTTCGTTGTTTACGCTGGCGAAGTTCGTTCGGTTGGCGATATTGAATCCCTCCGCCGTGATCTGCACATTCGCCCTCTCGCCCACTTTGTGCTGCCAAGTCAACCGGGCGTCGAAGTCGTAATAATCAGGGCCCAGACCAGTATCGCGTGGCGCGCCGATCGGCCGTTCATTGGTTGTGTGATTGTCGCCGTTAACTTCTCCCCCTGCGAGCAAATTAAAAGGGTGTCCGCTGTGGTAACTGAAAATTGGCGACAGTTGGAACCCTGACAAGACAACTTGTTTCCACGGGCTGTTGAACACGCCCGCGATCACCACTTTGTGACGCTCATCAAATTCGGAGAGACTGCGGTCGACGTTGATATTTGTCGGATCCTGCGGCCCATAGTCGCTGTTGAAATCCGTCGATGTGTCGAACGCTTTACTGTAGGTGTAATTCCCAAACAGCGTAAAGTGATCGCTGAAGCGCTTCTTGATTTCCAGAATGCCGCCCTCGTAAAGAGCGTACGCCTCCGAACTGTAAGCATTGTTCTGCACCACGAGCGGATTCACAAAGCATTGGGTGGCATTTGTGACCGGATTATCACAGGGGAGACCACCGGGTTCAGTGCCTCCCAGCGGATCGGCTCCGGCGGCCGTCGTATTCCAGTTGCGATAAGAAACATTTTGACCGTTGGCGAGCGTTAAAGTGGTGAACGGCGCGGGCAGCAGATTGGTATCGATAGCAACCGGCAGCCTCTGGGTATGAGAATAGATACCGCTGACAGAAACCGAGAATCCCGGCGCGATTTCACGCTCAATTCCAAAGGAAACCTGTTGCGCGATCGGAGGCCGATAACCCGGTTGATTCGCGAAAACTACTTGCAGCGGACCGACGGGGCCGCTGTTCGTAACATCGATGCCAAACGGAGCGACCGCAGCAGGAGTGATGCACGCGGCATTTCCCGGAGCAGGCGTCGTGCATTGAATCGATCCTTGCGCAAACAACCCCGCGAAAATCGTGGGCGCTCCTGCCAACCCTAAAGCTGGAACTCCACCGATCGGATCTACATAAATAGAAATTTCCCGGTTGCACGGACTGGAGCCGTTACCGGGGATAATCGGATGACCGAACTGCGAGAACCCGCAGATCGCTGTCAAGTTGGCCACCTGCCCGGCTGGCGTGCTGTTTTCGACCGCAGATTTGTTCTTGTTCACCACTCCCAGGCTCAAGTCCACGTCGGGAATCTGAGCATCAACCGGCCCGTAGAAAATTCCGTAACCACCGCGGATCACTGTCTTGTGGTCTTTGAAAGGATCCCACGCAAAAGAAACCCGTGGCGCAAAATCCGTCTTATAAGTGGTCAAGGGAGCGAATTGAGAATCCAGTTCGTAGCGCAGGCCGTAGTTAAGGGTGAAACTTGGCGTAATCGTCCACGAGTCCTGCCCGTACACCGCAGTCAGCGGTCGGGTGTAATACGGGTAGGTCGGATTACCAAAGCCCTGCTGATAGACCTCGGGAAGTCCGAACGATGCCGACTGCAAGGAAGTCAAACTGGGAAGCAATGGAGTCAGCAGATCGCCAGGGAGCGATCCAAAGACAAAACGTCCGGGAAAAAATGTATGCGACTCCGTGTGATTCCCGCGAAGTATTTCCGAACCACCAAACCTTAGTGTGTGACGGCCGCGGATCACCGTGAAATTGTCTGCGAACTCGTATCTGCGCAGGATAGTGAGATTGGGAAGGAAAATGTTCGTTCCCAGATTATTGATAAAGCCGGGAATCTGAAGTCCCACCTCCCCCGGCACATTGGGGATCACTCGAAAGCTGTTGTAGTCCCACTGCACGCGGGCCTCATTTTCTGTGCTGGGACTGAACTGGTGATACCAGGCGCCCTGGAGATTGTTGTCATAGTTGTGAATGGAACTGCCCGCCGAAAAGGCGGTCAGCGATTGCACGTCGGGAGATTCCTCTAAGTCATGTCCATATCTATACGTGAGAGAAAGCTGGTTGTTCGTGTTGATGCGGTGGTCCAGTCGTCCCGATGCCAGGTATTGGTGCGAGTCATAAGGAAAGACTCCGCCGTCTGCCTCGAACTGATTCACCAGAAAAGCGTCCACAGGATTGGCCGCGGGGTTCACTGTGAGAGCCCCGGACAGGATCTGCGCACATACTGCCGCAGGCAGGTTCGTCGTTGGACTGGGGGCCGGCAAGCCCAGTTGCGCGGCAACCGCAGCGCCTACCGGACCGCTGAGGCAAGGCACTAAATTCCCTCCCGTCAGCCCCGCAATCACCGCGTTCTGAGACGTCGAGGGGCGAAAAACATCCGTATCTGTCAGGATCGGAACTGCATTCTGTGCATTCTGCCGCAACCCCTCGAAAGCCACGAACAGGAATGTCTGATCTTTCTTGATGGGGAAGCCCACGGCACCGCCGAATTGTTGGCGGCTCAGAGTGTCTTTGATAGGCGTACCCACGGAATCTGGACTGGCGGGATTGAATGTCGCACCTACCGGCAACGCCTGGCTGAACGAAAAAGGATTCTGGGCATCCAGAGCATCATTGCGGAAAAAGCCGTAGACGGTGCCATGCACATTGTTCGAAGCAGACTTGGTGACGATGTTGATGGAAGCTCCAGTAGCCGATCCCAGGTCAGCCGAATAGTTGCTGCGGTTAATCTGAAACTCCTGCACCGCGTCCTGACTCACGGTCAGACGCACGCCACCCGCGTCGTCTCCGGTCTCGCCCCCGTCGACGGTGATGTTATTTCCTCTGCCGTTGCTTCCATAGAATGAGAGACCGCTTTGCGGTGTTTGTTTGACCCGATAATCCTGGTCCCCAGCCAGCCGGTTGGAATCGGAGACGCCGGGCGCGAGCAAAGTAAAGGTGAGGTAATCGCGGCGGTCAATGGGCAGGTCGGCGATGTAATTCTGGGTGATTCTGTCCGCCTGACTTCCTCTTTCCGTTTCTACCACTGGCGGCTCGCTGGTCACCTCGATGACTGTCGCTACCCGCGACGGTTTCATGCGGAAGTCCGAAATCACCGTTTGTCCGATTGCAATCGGGACGTTCTTGCGAAGGTCGGTTGCAAAACCGGATAACGCCGCACTCACTTCATAGGTCGACGGGGAAAGTCCGGCTACGCGATACTGACCCGCGCCATCGGTTACGACCGTGCGCTTGGCGCCTGTTTGCGTGTCAACAACACTGACAGTAACTTTTGGCAAGACCGCCCCCGCGGAGTCGGTTACCGTTCCAGTAATATCTCCCGACGAGCCGACGCCCTGTGCCTCGGCCAGACTGGTTGCCAGCAGCAAGCAGACAAAAGCACATGCCAGTGACTTCATAGAATTCTCCTTACCAATGTGTGAGGACATCGCCCAAAGGCCCTAGTCTTCCAAATGCGGGTCGACTTCCGATAATCCGCCAGGAGCTGCGCCACTCCAGCCGTCAATGCCGATCGAGTACCTGCTTCCTTCCATTAAGAATTCAAATCGTAAATAGCAAAACCACAGATTGTGAGAGTGAGTATCACATAATAGTCGCTAACGTCAAGAAGGAAACTGCCGGCATCCTGACGCACACGGGGATGGCCGGCAGCAGAGGCACTCTGGTAATTTCAATATCTTCGACAAAACGCGGATGGGTGGTTGTTGTTGGTGATCTTGATTGCCCGGCTGCGAGCGCTTTAGGCGGGAGTTAGCACGATCCGGCCCGAGACTTGGCCCCTGCGTAGCTCATTAAGCACCTCGTTGGCTTCGACAAGCGGGCGCGCAACTACCTGGCAGCGTAGATTCCCTGCGGCAGCCATGCCCAGCACTTCCCGTAAATCTTGTCGCGTTCCCACTGCTGACGCTCTAATTCGGACCTCGCCACTAGCCATTAAAATCGGGGGAAAACAGATATTCTCCGACGGCAAGCCTACCACCAGAAGAGTGCCAGTCGGCCGCAGGCAAGAAAAAGCCATATCGTAAGCCGCCTTTGCGGCAGAGGTAACAAGCGCCACGTGGACTCCGCCTTTGCGACGCAACTGCTTGACCGCATCGCTGGTGGCAGCAAGCGCGCTAGTAGCGCCGAAAGATCGCGCTAGTTCCAGCTTCTCCTCGGAGATATCGATCGCGGTCACTTCCCCGCTAAACGCTCGTCCCACTTGCACTGCAAGGTGTCCCAGGCCGCCGATCCCGAAAACGGCCAGACGCTGACCGGGCACAATCCCGGCGCCTTTCAGGGCGCGATAAACGGTGAGCCCAGCACAAAAAAGTGGGGCGGCTTCGAGCGCGGATAGACCATCCGGAATTTTTAATGCGTGACTTGCCGGCGCCTTTACAAATTCGGCATAGCCACCATCCACAGTGACCCCGGTTATCTTCTGGCGAGTGCACAGGTTCTCGTTGCCTTCGCGGCAAAATTCGCAGTCGCCGCAGCTCCAGTAAATCCAGGGCACGCCAACGCGATCGCCGATTTGCAAATCGTGCACTGCCGGACCTTTCTCCACTACGTGACCCGCAATTTCGTGGCCGAGAATCAGCGGTCGCTTCACGATTGCCGCCAGCTGCGGCCAGTCCCCGTCAGCCACGTGCAAGTCGGAATGGCAGGCACCACAGGCTTCTACCTGGATCAAAACTTCATCCGCTTCGGGATGAGGGCGTTCCAATTCCTCGATCGAGAGCGGCTTCTTGAAATCGCGCAAGATCGCAGCTTTCATTGAGTTTGGCCTCGGAGAATAAGAAAAAAATAGACGGGGGTCCGGGACACCAATCACGGCTTAACGCCGCGCAAGAAAAATTCCACGGCGCTGTCCACGCGCTCGGTCAGTTTATGGGGTCCTGTGAGGTCGACGGTCCACTGACGGACCACCGTGTGGTAGAGGGCCTCCATAAATTCGGCAAGATGCACGACCGGGAACGCTCTCGTGATTTCACCACGTTCCTGACCCTGTGCCAGAATTTCCCGCAGCCGGCTGATGGCAACCCCCTCGACTCCGCGCACCTCCGGAGAACGTACCGGATCCATCGCACCCGACAGCACCACCGCTTTCCATAGAGGCCGGTCGGCTTCCGCTTCGAGCGCCATGGCGTGATACAGCCGATGCAAGCGCTCGGCGGTATCGGCCTTGGTGGAAAGTTCTGATTTGAGGCGCTCCGCGATGCACTCGAAGCCACGCTTACCCACATCCCGTAAAACAGCGTCCTTGCTCGGGAAGTAACGGAAAAACGTCGGCTGGCTGATTTCGAGAATTTTGACGATGTCATCGATGCGAGTTTTCTCGTAGCCCTGTTTGCGGAACAGTCGGATGGCTGTCTCGATAATTTGCTGACGAAGTCGCGCCTTCTTGCGTTCCCGAAGTCCTGGGATCTCGTGGATCTGCGCTGCTGCATTTCGCTTCACCGAGTTCCTATAATTTCGACTTTTTTGCGGGGCGGCAACTTCAACACGAGCCATAGTCGTATATTCTCCTGATCAGCGTTGCAGGACGCGCTACCGATCGGTGCTCGAGATATCGGATCGATTCTAACAATGGGAGCTTCGATCGGACAGTCTCACAAATCGCGATCCCATGGCTCGCTTCGGCGCCGCCGGTGTTCAATGTTTCTGTTGATATTGACGTTAGTTACTCATATCTGATATAGACTAACACAATTTGAGAATGTGATTCTCTCCATCAGAATGGATGAGGTGAATTGGCTGGTTTGTGAGCTCCGACCTCGCAACGTAAATAGCAGCACTGCCGTCACAGTATGCACTGTGAGGTCGCAATCGTTTGATACGGGAGAAGAAGACGATGACAATTGCCGCGGCAACTCCTCTTCAAGTTAAGGGCGGCGCATTCCTCATTGAGGAGCGCTCACCTAACGAAATTTTCACAGCCGAAGATCTGAACGAAGAGCACCTTGCCATTGCCCGCACGGTCGATGAGTTCTGGACCAACGATGTAGAACCTCATCTCGAAGCCATCCGTCAGCAAAAGCCTGGTGTTGCTATCACTGTGTTGCGCAAGGCGGCCGAACTGGGACTCGCCGCAATACCGATCCCCGAGAAATTCGGCGGCATGGAAATGGATCTGCCCTCTGTAATGATCGCGGGTGAGCATCTAGCCCGGGACGCTTCTTACGGGTCCTGGCACTCATCCCATACGGGGATCGGCACGCTGCCCGTTCTTTTTTTTGGCAACGAAGAACAGAAGCGAAAATATCTTCCCAGGCTGGCGAAGGTTGAGCTGTTAGCCGCCTATGCGCTAACCGAACCACTGGCCGGCTCCGATGCTCTCGCCGTGCGTACCCGGGCGGATCTCAGCGCAGACGGCAAATACTACATCCTCAATGGACAGAAAATGTGGATCACCAACGGAGGTGCGGCAGATCTCTTCACCGTATTTGCTAAAGTAGGCAGCGAGAAGTTCACGGCGTTCCTGGTGGAGCGCAGCTTTCCCGGCGTGACCAGCGGCGCCGAAGAACACAAGATGGGGATCAAGGGCAGTTCGACCACGGCGGTGTACTTTGACAACGTCCGAGTCCCGGTTGAAAACGTGCTTGGCGAAATCGGACGCGGGCACATCATCGCGTTTAATATCCTGAACATCGGCCGGTTGAAACTCGGCCCCGGTGCCGTGGGCGGAGCAAAAAACGTGCTTGCCATCTGCTTGAAATACGCCAAAGAACGCAAAGCATTCGGATCGCCGATCGCCGAGTTCGGCGCCATCCAACATAAGTTGGCGGAGATGGCGATTCGCACCTTTGCAGTGGAATCGATGGTGTGGCGTGTGGTAGGACTCATCGAGAGTCAACTGGCGCAGTCCGCTAGTGATAAAGACAAGCACGCGGATTCCCAGACCGAACTCAAAGCCGTTGAAGAGTACGCGGCGGAGTGCTCGATGATTAAGGTGTATGCCTCCGAGATGCTGGATTACGTTGTCGATGAAGGCGTGCAAATCCATGGAGGCTATGGCTATCATCAAGATTATGCGGTGGAACGAGCTTACCGTGATTCGCGAATCAACCGGATATTCGAAGGTACCAACGAAATTAACCGGCTCCTCATAACGGGAATGCTGCTGAAACGCGCCGCCCGTGGGCAATTGGGGCTCATCCCCGCCGTTCAAGCCGTAGTCGGCGGCCCCGGGAATGACGCACCGGCCTCCGCGAGCACCGACAGAGATGAAGAGAAACGACTTGTGCAGAGCGCGAAGAAGATTGCGCTATTCACGATCGGGATTGCCTATCAAAAATATGGGGCTGAGTTGGAAAAACAGCAAGAGATCGTGATGGGCATTTCCGATATCGTCATGGAGGTTTTCGCCATGGAGTCGAGCTTGCTTCGAAGTCGCAAGCTTGCAGCCGCGGGCAAAGGGACCAATGCAGCCAATATGTGCGCCGTGTTTTTGCGCGAGGCGATGGATCGAGTAGAAGTCTCGGCGCGAAATGTCATTGGCGGCTGCTCGGCTGGCCACGCCCTGCAGGAGAATATGGTGACTCTTCGCCGCTTTGCAAACTACGATCCGGTCGATGGGGTTGCACTGCGGCGCAACATTGCCGGCAGACTTCTGGCCGCTGCGCGCTACACAGTCTGACAGTGATTCGTCCTCCGCTATGACTGCTGCTACCCGGGTAAATCGCCAATGGCGGCTCAAATCGCGGCCCACGGGGCTGATTAAAGCCGACAACTTCGAGCTTGTGTCCCAACCCGTGCCCGCGCCTGAGGAGGGCCAAGTTCTGATTCGCAGCGTATACCTCTCGCTCGATCCAGCGATGCGTGGGTGGCTGATTGACCGTCCGTCCTACGTTCCGCCCGTGCAGATTGGCGAAATCATGCGGGGGTTGGCCATCGGAATAGTGGAGGAATCAAATCATCCAAAATTTGCCGCCGGTGACCGAGTCCAAGGGATGCTCGGCTGGCAAGAGTATCTGCTTTCCAATGGTGAAGCTGTGACGAAGTTGCCGGAGAGCGGACTTCCATTTTCGGCTTACCTTGGACTGTTTGGACTGGCAGGCTTAACCGCCTACGGTGGACTCTTGGAAGTGGGGCAGCCCAAGAGCGGCGAAACTCTCCTCGTCTCCGGCGCCGCAGGTTCGGTCGGATCGCTCGTCGGCCAGATCGGCAAGATCAAGGGACTTCGTGTGGTCGGCATTGCCGGAAGCGATGCCAAGTGCGATTGGCTAACGGAGGAACTCGCCTTCGACGCTGCCGTGAACTACAAAGACGAAAACTACAAGAAACAGTTGAAGGCTGCGTGTGCGAACGGAGTTGATATTTATTTCGAGAACGTCGGTGGAGAAATCCTGGAAAGCGCGCTCTACCTCATGAACACCTTTGGTCGCGTTGTGATTTGCGGCCTGATCTCGCAATACAACGCCACGGCACCCGTTCCGGGCCCCTCCAACTTTGCGCTGGTGATCAGCAAGCGCCTCAAGATCCAAGGTTTCCTCGCAACTGATTACTCTTCGAAGATAAAGGAAATGGTGAGTATCTTCACGCAGTGGCACAGTTCAGGCCAGCTAAAGTATCGGGTAGATATCGTGCGCGGTCTGGAGTCGGCACCAGCGGCGATCAACAAATTATTCGACGGCTCCAATAGCGGCAAACTAATGGTTCAACTCTCCGAACCTCCCGCCACTCCTTAGTGCATCGTATCCGGCGAGGCAAAACTCGGCAGGCCATCGAAAGGATACTTCGAAGCCATGGCCCGCCGGCGTTTCAGGACCCGAAGCTGAAACGGCACGGCAGTGGTGGACGATTCAAGGCCGTCGGGACCATAGGTCCGACCCGTTTCGCCTGAATATCTTCGCCGGGTCACGGGATGAGTGGAAGCGAACCGGAGAACACTCACCGAACCGCTCACGGAGCCGTCGAACGTGTAGCTCGCGAGTCCTACGGTCGGCTGGTGGCTTACCTTGCCTCAAACACGCACGACGTGGGGAGTGCGGAGGATGCCCTCAGTAATGTATTGTTAGCAGCACTCGAAACTTGGCCGCGAGACGGTGTGCCACTTAATCCAGAGGCGTGGCTGCTGACGGCGGCGCGCCGCTCTTTTATCGATCTAGTGCGTCATCGGCAAGTAGCTCAGGCCAACGAACCCACGCTCGCGCTCCTCAGAGAGGAAGCCAAGCAGCCCAACATGACTTTGTCAACAGAATTTCCAGATGAACGATTGAAACTGCTGTTTGTGTGCGCCCATCCGGCAATCGATCCGGCAATACACACGCCGCTCATGCTCCAGACCGTTCTCGGCCTGGACGCCGAGCGCATTGCCCATGCGTTTTTGGTTTCACCCACGTCGAAATCGATTCTCGTCGGCCGTCATCACAGTAGAGGCGGCTTAACGGTCAAGTTGGCCACCGAGGAGGTGCTGGATGTGTCCATTCTGTTTTGCAACCGTGGGATTGGTCGTTGCCGGGGTGGTTTCCACCGGCGGTATTGCAGCGTTGGCTGTGAAAGTTTCTCGCAAAAAGAACGGAGCGGAAGAGATCGTCGGGAATCTGGACAAGAATCTGATCAACGAGGAGAAATGATGATGTCGACGAACAACGAGAAAGCGATGAAGACACCTCCGATCGTGTCGCAACAGGAGTGGGAGACTGCGCGCCAGCAACTCCTCGTGAAGGAGAAGGCCTTGACCCGCTCCCGTGACGTGCTGGCCGCCGAACGCCGGCGGATGCCTTGGATGGCAGTGGACAAGAAGTACGAGTTCGATGGACCCAACGGCAGGGTAAGCCTGCTCGAGTTGTTCGAGGGTCGTCGCCAGTTGATCATCTATCGCGCCTTCTTCGAGCCCGGGGTATTCGGCTGGCCCGAGCACGCCTGCCGTGGCTGCTCCCTGGGCGCCGATCAGGTCTCGCACCTGGCGCATCTGAACGCCCGCGACACCACCCTGGTCTACGTGTCACCCGCCCCGCAGGCGGACATCGCGCGCCTGAAGGCGCAGATGGGCTGGGAGATGCCTTGGTACACATTCACCAACGGCTTCGACAAGGACTTCGGCGTGGCCGAATGGCACGGCCACAATGTGTTCTTCCGCGATGGCGAGCAGGTGTTCCGCACATACTTCATCAACAACCGCGCCGACGAGGCGATGGGGACTATCTGGAGCTACCTCGACATCACGCCGCTGGGCCGTCAGGAGACGTGGGAGGATTCGCCGGAGGGTTACCCCCAGAGCGCTCCGTACAAGTGGTGGAACTGGCACGACAACTACAAGGCCGAGGCCTCGCCTCACCCGAAGTGGGTCGATATCCTCACCGATCCCCAAGGAGCCGCCGCCCGAAGACGCGACGAAGAGGAGAAAGCGGGCTAAAGATGGTCTCACAGTGGAAGGTCATCCGGTGACGGCGAATCGGCGGCCGCCAGCGAATCGCGGCCGTCGAATTCGTTTTTCGAATGGTCACGTGCGCCTCCACCTTACCCTGCAGCGAAGTTGGACGGCTAGGGTAACGGGAAGTCGGCATCCCGGGTGAAAATGGCGAAGCCTTTCCTGATCGAGACCCTGCTCGCGAGCCACACGTCCAAGAGTCTTCTCCAACCGCTCAACTTGCTTCGGGGTCATGAGCTAAACTTTCCCCGCGTTCGCCTCTTGTGCCCCTTTCGCGTGTACGTATCGATTGAGACGGCGAGTGAGCGCTGAGGCTTTCTCGGCGCTAATGTAGCCTTGCTTGCGCGCATCTTTCAGAGCGCCTCGCGCCAATCCGACACGGCCAGTTTCTTCCAAAAGTTGGGAAATGGCTTTTTCGATCGTGGTCACGGGAAGTCCTTCGCGATTGACGATATCCGATGCTCGCAAATCAGCATGGTGAATTTCCACCCACTTGGGACGGCGGCGGCGGAGGCGGGCACTTTTCGGCACTGTGATCTGTACACGTGGCGGATTCGCGTCAGAAATGCCATAAACCGCCAACGCGGTCTCGTGGGATAAAGCTATTTTTTTTGGCCCACTGTCAGCACGCGCCCACAGGATCGCTTCGCGATATTGCCCCAAGCGATCCGACGGGAAGTAAGGAATTCGATACACTCCGCGCGCCACCCGTTGAAGTTTTCCCCGTTGGGTCAGACGCGCCAGGACTGAATCCTTGATGCCAAGACTGCGGGCCTGCGCCGCGGTCACGAAACCCTCGTTTTCTTCGGCAAACGGAGGCAGTTCATCAATGCGAGATCGGATGTCCCTAGTATCAGAGCAATACCGGCCTCTGTCAATATAGTTCCATAATAGAACTATATTGACAGGTCATGATCGAGAGTATGCGGTGAATGGACAGGTTGGGAAGCCAGGGCAATATCCGTTGCGCTTCGATACCACGGTCACGGAGGGAATTGCCGTCGCCGGTGGATTCTTGCTCTCCGGATTTGATTCCTCGTAAACGCCGGTTGCTTTCGGCGGTGTGTTCTCCATCTGTGGCACCGGCATCTCGGGCGTCATCGACATCAATGATGCGGATGACGCGAGTAGTGTCAACATCAATAAGGCGGATTGCTTCGGGAGAATGCCTGGTGATTAAGGAGCCAAGCCGAGGTTGTAGAGGGTCGGCAACTCTTACCTTAGGATTTCCAGAGCAGCCTGTCATCCGCCGAGAATCGTTGGGCGTCCATGGAACTGTTGGTTTGAGGATGGGACGGGGCGGCGGTGCGTGCCGCCGGAGCCGCAACCATCGTTATCGATTACTTTTCTCGCAGCAGGACTACGTCGGAGGTGTTCTGGGCACGGGCGACGGCGAGAGTTTTTCCATCCGGTGACCATTGAAATTCGGCGATGTGTTCAGAAGTGAAGTTAGTGATCTGGTGTCCGGGCGAGCCGTCGAGCGGTTGCACGAAAATATTGTCCACACCCTGATCGCGAACGATGTAGGCTACGGATTTTCCATCTGGAGTGAAGGTCATAACGTTGGTGAAGCCAGTCCCGCCACCTGTAGCCATGCGTGGATCGGGTTGGAACAAGATCGGAGCGGACTGCGAAGTTGAATCCAGGGTTACCAGGGCCAATTTGCTGAAGGCCACACTATTCGGGCCGCTTATTTCCGAATTGAAAATCAGCCGCTTTCCGTCGGGCGACATAGCTTCGCCTGCGCCAAATCCGTACATGTCATGAACGTCGCTCGCGGGCACTGGCTCCGGTTTTCCACCTTCAAGGAGCACTCTCTTGGAAAAATGTGGGACCACGTCGCCGTAGTAGACCCATTTTGCATCCGGGGAACAAACCGGATAACGATCAAAAACTCCGTCGGTGAGTTGCGTCGGGTTCGAGCCGTCGGGGTTGATTCGCCAGAGATGAACCTGGTTCGTGCCCCCGTGGAATGCCCAGGCAACAATGATGTAACGATCGCCGCAGCGAGCTACGTCCGCGATCCAGGAGTTCGGATCGCTGAGAATTGTGGATTGCTGCCCACCATCGGGATTCATTTGTCGCACGCTCTGTCCGTCGGAAACGAGCAACTTGCCTTCAGCCGTCCAGGCTACGGACTGCACATCCTGAGCTTGGGATAACGGTTGAACGGGAGTATCCGCCTGAACTCCGGCGCCGGGAAGCAGGCTGAGACTGTACGCGGTTCTTACCTGTACGGTGGCAGCGGTCTTGCCGTCGGCGGAAAGGGTTAGCGTCTCATACTCGTTTGTATCGCGAGTGACCGGCTGGATTTGCCCTCCGCTCTGAGAAACCATCCCGATCTGCGAGCGCACGTAACTCGGACCTTTTTGGTCGTATCTGGCGAGAAGCCATTTGCCGCCGGGCAGCCAGGCGATGTCGAACAGAAGTTCATTCTTGAAGACCGCTAGCGGCTCTTCTTGCTTCCCGGCAATATCAAACGACTTGATGGTGCCGAGCACATCGCCGAGGGTAAAGAGGGTGTAAGTAATCTTCTTGCCGTCCGGCGACCAAGCCATGCTGCGAGGGAGATCGCCTGCTCCGTTGGCGGCGATTTGCAGGATGGTTTCGTCACCGCCGTCGGAATTGGCGGTGAGCAAACGATATTTGCCTACTTCAGGATCGTTGGCGCGAGCGTAGGCGATACGATGGCCGTCTGGCGAAAATGTAATTCCGGTATCAAGGTCGCGGAGAAGAAGCTGCGGCGTGCCGCCCAGCACCGGCGTGCGGTAAAGATCCCATTCGCTCTGCGTGCCGAGGCCAGCCTTACGGAAATAAACATAATTTCCGTCCGGCGAGAAAATCAGAGACCGGTAGACCGCCGCTGCGGGTGGGACGATCTGAGTATCGCTGCCCGTTGGCACGTTGCGCAGCCACAAGCTTTGCAGGCCATTGTCGTTCTGCACATTCAAAACATATTTGCCGTCGGGCGAAATGGCAGCTTGCAGCGCCTTGCCCGTATTCGTGATCTGCGTGATGGTGAAATTTTGAAATGGAGTAGGCCCGCTGCGGCTTAGCAGCGAGTAGACACCGAAACCGCCGGCGGCGAGCAAGACCAGACCAACGACCACCACGGCTGCAAGACCGAATTTGTGCTCACGCACTACGGCACTCACGCTCGAACCGCTGGCGGTGACCTGAGGCGCTGAGGTTTGCGCGGTGACCGAACCGGCTCCGGATGGTGGCAGGGGCGCAGATGACGCGCCCTGCTGGGCTTGGCTCTCTGAGCTTTCGTGCGTCTGGGCCGCGGACCGGTGACCCGAACCGCTATCCCGCTGCAGCCGCTTCAAGTCGCTGCGGATGTCTGAGGCGTGCTGGTAGCGCATGTCCCGGTCTTTCTCGAGAGCCTTGTTGATGATCTCGTCGAGCCGGGCCGGAACATCGGGATTGAAGCGCAGCGGCGGTAACGGAGTGCGATTAAGGATGGCGTCAAAAATTACGGCCGAGGTTTCTCCTCGGAAGGGCACGGTGCCCGTCACCATTTCGTAGAGCACGGCGCCGAAGGAAAACAAGTCGGTGCGCAGATCGAGTTCTTTGCCCTTGGCCTGTTCCGGGGACATGTACGCCACGGTTCCGATAGCCGTGCCTGGGCTGGTGAGGTATACCTGATCGACGCCTGCGGTTACTTCAATTTCTCCCGCGGCTTTTCCCGTCGCAGGTGTTAATTTAGCGAGACCGAAATCGAGAATCTTGGCGTGTCCGCGCTTGGTGACAAAAATATTTGCCGGCTTAATGTCACGATGAATAATACCCTCGCTGTGAGCGGCATCGAGGGCGTCGGCAATTTCAATTGCCAAGGACAGGACGGTATCGATCTCCATTGGCCGCCCCGCGATGCGGTGCTTCAGAGTAAGGCCGTCCAGAAACTCCATGGCGATGAAGGCCTGGCCATCCTGCTCGCCAATATCGTGAATCGTGCAAATGTTCGGATGGTTCAGGGCGGACGCGGCCTGGGCCTCGCGCTGAAAACGGGCAAGCGACTGCGGGTCGCGGGCCACTTCCTCCGGCAGAAACTTGAGCGCGACGAAACGGTGCAGCCGGGTGTCTTCGGCTTTGTAGACCACACCCATACCGCCGCCGCCGAGCATTTCTACAATGCGGTAGTGCGAAATGGTCTGGCCGATCATTCTGGAAATGAATAGTTTTCGAGTCGCTTCATATTACGGACGTGGCTTGGGCGAGTCAACGGATGCTCTATCTCAGTTTCCGTCGAGCACAAAGCAGCCAACTGGCGCACAGCTTTGGGCTACACTCCTGTTTTGAGAAGAGTGTGCAATGCAACTACGGTGAGGCCATTTGAGTTCTGATCTCCCGATTCGTATAAATTAAATGAGGAAGAATATGTGATGAAGTCCTCGAAGACTCTTGCCGTCGTGATTCTCTCTGCAATCTGCAGCTGTGTGCACGCCCAAAATTCAGCGCAATTCGTCCAGCGCTCCGGGACAAAACTAACTCTTGCCGGAGTCCCCTATCGCTACAGCGGCCCGAACATCGAGTGGCTTGGCCTCGAAGGCTACGGTCCGCACGACCCGCAAGGCCCGCATTATCCCACCCACTTCGAAGTGGACGACGCTTTCGCGACTGCCGCCGAGATGGGTGCGCGCGTAGTTCGATCTCAAACCATGGGCGACACCGTCGGATGTCCGCTGTGCGTCGAACCCACCGAAGGCAAGTTCAACGATGCTGCTTTCGCGGCCACGGACTATGCGTTGCTGGCGGCTCGCCAGCATGACATGAAGGTTATCGTGACGCTGATAGGCGATTGCGCAACCTGCACACTCGGCGGCATGGGCCAATTTCTCGCATGGGAAAAGAAACAGAACCCCATGGATTTTTTCTCCGATCCAGCACTCATTTCTGCTTTTGAGCGTCACATCGACGCCGTCCTCAACCACGTGAACAGCCTGACGGGCGTGCGTTACAAGGACGATCCCACGATTCTCGCCTGGGAAGACTGCAACATGTGCGGCCTCATCACTTTGTTCATGGGCAGCCGTCCTGAGATGCTGAAGCAGGTCTCTGACTGGGTCGAAACCGTCGGAACGCATATCAAGAGTGTCGATCCGCGCCATCTCTATCTCGACACGTCAGGCATATTTCGCTCCTATCCAGCAGTTCTCGACAACAAAACGCCCGACCTAGTGACGTTCGAATACTACCCGCATTGGGATACGCTCCTGGGCACGGGACTGCACACTACCGCGGCGACCTTCACTGCTGACGCCGCCACCATCACGGGGCACGGCAAGGTTTACATCGTCAACGAATTCGGGTGGGATCGCACCGACTGGAAATCGCAGGCCGACCTGCAGCAGATTCTGGATACGCTGGTGAAAGATCCGAACGTTTCGGGGGACGACTTCTGGGCACTGCAGGCGCATCTCGACAATTTCGGATTCCAGCCCATCCCGGCGAACGTCTCCAACAAAACCTACGCGGAAACCGGCGAGAGCGGACAGTGGTGGGCGCTCTACTATCCGGGTGTAACGACGTTAATAAATACCACCGAAGATATGGCGCAACGCGCGCAGCAACTGCGCGCCCATGCGTACGCCATGGCGGGAGCGACGGTTCCTCATCACATGATCCCGCCGCGTCCTGTGATCACATCGATCGTGTTCGGCGGACTGGTCGCCTGGCGAGGTTCGGCAGGCGCGGTTCGTTATTCGATCGAGCGCAAAGACGCAGGTTCAGCCGACTGGGAAGTCATCTGCGACCACTGCGCCACAGACGCCGATGATCCCTGGCCCGATCCCCATCCGATTTTCCTGGGCGCTCGATATCGAGTCACCGCGTGGAATGCAGATGGTAAGCCCAGCCAGCCATCTGAGCCGCGCTAGTACCGGCTCTACGCACCAGCAATGAAAATTTAACAGTCGCTCCGTCAGATGACTCAGGGTATCGTCGCGGCGCATCTGAGCATAACTTAAGCCGATCATATCCAGCATCCCCAAAAATTCATGCGGACGTTCAGCGACGCAATCGGCCCTACCGATTCCGAACGGCGCAAAATGAAAGACCCTTTGCATTGTGTATACAAAACTGAACGACTCAAATTCGGCGCACCAGACCCTGGTCGGTGGCGCGAGTATTGCGGACCAGCAACAACACGAGAAGCATTCCCACGAACGGAAGCATGCCCGCGACAATGATGATCGGATCGAAGGAATGAGTTCCGGTGACCCGGCGCGCATCGGAAAAGTAACCAATCAACTTGAAGGCCACAATGGTGCCAATTCCGGCGCCCGTTCCGCTGAGGCCGCTCACCGATGCTACAGATTCGCTGTGATAAAGATCAGACGGCAACACATTTGCCATGATCGTGAATCCGGCGTAGGAAAAAGTGGCAATTGCGAAGAGAAAAGAAATCAAATAGAGATTAGTCGTGAAGATAGTAGGGATGAGCAACGTCACTCCGATCCCGCCGTAAATCATCACCGCCTTGCGGGCTGCACCCACCGGCCATCCTCGCTTGATCAAGTAGCCCGAGACTGCTCCGCCGAAAAAACTGCCCACGTCAGCGGCGACGAATGGTATCCACACCGCGATGAGGCTGGTTTTCAGTTCAATTCCTTTCGCCACCAGATAGATGGGGAACCACTCGGCGACGAAAAAGAAAACCGGGTCAGTAAAGCTTCTCGCGATAATCGTTCCCCAGGTCTGCGGGAGTTTGAGCAGGTCGCGCCAGCGAGGACGGACCGTCCCCTGCTGTTCTGCATCCGCATCGCGCTTGTCAGCGACGATCATTCGGAGTTCGGCATCGCTGATGAAAGGATGGTTTTCTGGCGGATAATAAAGCCGTCTCCAGACAATGAGCCAGACGAAACCGAGGACGCCGGGAACCATGAACGCGGGACGCCACCCCCATCGCGAGTAGATCGAATAAGTGAGAAATGGGGTAATCGCCGCTCCGATGGAGGAACCGCTGTCAAACAACGCGGTTGCCAGGCCGCGCTCGCGCTTCGGAAACCATTCCGAGACGGCTTTCGTCGCAGCTGGCCAGTTGGCAGATTCTCCGGCGCCCAGCAGGAAACGGAAGCAAGCGAGGCCATAAAATCCACGCGCCAGCGAAGTTAGCATTGAGACGATCGAATACCCGAGAACGCTCAGAGTGAGACCGCGGCGCGTGCCGATTCGATCCATCAGCTTGCCGAAAACCGTCTGCCCGATGGCGTACGCGACGCGGAACGCAATCGCGAGGTTGGCATAGTCGCTATTGGTCCAGTGGTATTGGGATTGGAGATAGGGAGCCAGCCACGAGAGAGTTTGACGGTCGATGTAGTTGATGACGGTGGAGGCAAACAACAGGCCACCAATCCACCAGCGCAGGGCGGGGATGGAGCGTGCGCTGCGTGACGGGGAGTGTCCGGCCGTATCCATGTCAGTGCTCAATTAATTTTGGGTGAGAAGTCCAGGGTCGTCTCCCGCGACTCTATGCGGGAGTCTCTAATGCCGAACTGAGCAAACTGGCGGACTCCTTGTCGAGATACACGTTGACGTTGGCGTGCGTGCGCAGAATCGATGCAGGCGCCATCGGACTAACCTCGCCCTCGAAGCACGCCTTAACCGCCTGTGCCTTTCGCGAGTCGGGCACGACCGCCAGAATCTCACTCGCCTTCAGGATCTGCCGGATCGACATCGAGATCGCCTGCTTCGGGACCTCTGATATATCGCTGAACCAGCCTTCTCCGACTTGTTGGCGGCGGCAGGCTTCGTCAAGGTTGACGATCAGGTAAGGTTCTTCGGTTTCGAAGTCTGCGGGCGGATCGTTGAAGGCAAGATGGCCGTTCTCCCCGACACCCACAAAGGCAATATCGACCGCCGCAGATGCCACGGCGTCGCCCACCCGCCGAATGACATCGGAAAGATCGCGCGCGTCGCCGTTGAGCGGATGAAACTTCGCGATTCCGGTTTTGTTCACTAACCGCTCGAGAAGTATCTTGCGAAAGCTTGCAGGATGGGTCGCAGGCAGGCCGATATATTCATCGAGGTGAAACAGTTCGACTCGTCCCCAGTCAATATCAGAGGATTCGGTGAGGGCGGCGAGGAACTCGAACTGAGACGTACCAGTGGCGGCTATGACGCGTGCCTGGCCACGGTCCCTGATTGCGCTGCGGATCGCAGCAGCCGCCTTCTCGGCGGCCGCCTTTGCCAACGAATTCTTGTCATCGAAAACCTTCAAGACCATTTCTTGGCTTCTTTTTCCAATTACCCCGACCACATTCCGCAGTGAAGACTGGCGAATTATACAAGAACTCGAACGGCCACAAGCCGTGCCCATGTGGCTTGAGCACGGGACGGGATCGAAAGCACGATTGCTCTCGCACCTCTCAAAGTTAAGGTCTCGGTACTCGCTGGCGACTCGACAGATTACACTGATGAGTCGGATGAGTGCCCCGGCGCTAAATGCGGTGGGCGTGACTCGGCGTCACACAGTACGGACTGCAATGCAGAATAGCGTTCTGAAGATCGACCCCAAAGACAATGTCTTAATCGCGCTAACTGATCTGCGCAAGGGCGAGCGCATCATCTACTCGGACCACGTCTACATTCTGAGGTCGGATGTCCCAGCCAAACATAAGTTTGTCACGCAGGATCTATCCGCCGGTGACAATGTTGTGATGTACGGTGTTCTCGTCGGCAAAGCGAGAGAACCAATCCCAGCCGGGGAAATCCTGACGACGCGCAATGTACGGCACGAGGCCTCGCACTACTGCCGAGAGTTCGCGGCGATACGAGTGGATTCCTCCCGATGTGTCTCGCTGGCGGCATGCGAACCTTTCTCGGATACCACAGGCCCGATGGGCAGGTCGGCACGCGAAACTATTGGTTAGTGGTGCCGCTGGTTTTCTGTGAGAACAGAAATATTGCCGTGTTAAAACAGGCGTTCCAGGAGGAACTGGGTTTTGCTCAACCGAACATCTATCGGCAACAGGTAGCGGAATTGGTCAGGCTTTATGCTGAAGGCAAAACTGAAAACCATCGAGACACGCGCGCTGGAACCAGAGTCCTTCTCCCCAACGCGTCCCAAGGTTCTTGAGAATGTTGATGGAATCAAGTTTCTGATGCATGAGGGTGGTTGCGGCGGAACGCGTGAAGATGCCAACAATCTTTGCGGGCTGCTTGCGGGGTATATCCATCATCCGAATGTCGCGGGAGCGACTGTTCTGAGTCTGGGGTGCCAGAATTCACAAGTTGCGATTCTCCAGGAAGCAGATCGCCCGGCGTGATCCGCATTTCAGCAAGCCTATGTTCGTATTTGAGCAGCAACAGAGCGGCTCCGAGTTCAAGATGCTTTCGGAAGCGATCCAGTCGACTTTCATCGGGCTCACGGAGGCGAACAGAAGTCAGCGTGCCCCCGCTTCCCTCTCTCACTTGTGCGTGGGTTTGAAGTGCGGCGGCTCGGATGGGTTTTCCGGTATATCTGCGAATCCCGCTGTTGGACGGGTATCGGATACGCTGGCAGCTCTTGGAGGGAGGAGCCTGCTCTCCGAATTTCCCGAACTCTGCGGCGTCGAACAGGAACTGGTCGATCATTGCATCGAGAAGGCGGTCGCCGATCGGTTCATTCAATTGATGAGTGATTATTCGAGTCGGGCAAAAGCCGTAGGCTCGGGCTTCGACATGAATCCTTCGCCGGGAAACATTCGGGATGGATTAGTGACCGACGCGATGAAATCCGCTGGCGCGGCCAGGAAGGGAGGATCTTCCCCGGTGACTGCGGTTCTGGATTATCCTGAATACTCCACCGCCGCAGGATTAAACCTCCAGTGCACACCGGGCAACGACGTAGAGTGCGTCACCGCCCAGGTGGGCGCGGGTGCCAACCTTGTTCTGTTCACCACCGGGCTGGGGACGCCGACAGGAAATCCCATTGCACCAGTGCTCAAGATCTCAACCAATTCGCCGCTCGCTCAACGGATGCAAGACATCATTGATATCGACACGGGCGCTGTCATCTCAGGTGAGAGCACGCTCGAAGAGATGAGAGACGCATTACTGGAACGGATGATTGAGGTGGCGAGCGGCCGGGTTCGAACCAAGGCTGAGTTGCTTGGACAGGACGACTTCATCCCCTGGAAGAGGGGCGTCTCCCTCTGAGCGGACGCCGCGATTGCGGCTGTCGGAGAAAGAATGGGCCATCCTCTCTTAGACGTAACCGACAAAACGGCGGTCGTGATTGGTGGAACCAGCGGAATTGGACTGACCCTTGCCCGCGGGCTGGCAGTGGCCGGCGCAAACGTGATTCCAACCGGACGCCGCTCCGAACTGGCTCGTAAGGCTAGCGACGAAATTGTGGCACTCGGACGAAAGTCACTTCCTGTCACCTGCGACGTCACCAGCAAAGAAAACCTGGAGGCATTGCTGGATGCCGTTTGCGGCAGCTTCGGCAGCGTGCAGATCCTCGTAAACTGTGCTGGCCAAACCAAGCGGACTCCTACTCTGGATTTATGCGATGCCGAATGGAACGCGATTTTAGAAACGAACCTCACCGGCACGTTGCGTGCCATGGAGGTTTTCGGCCGGCACATGATCGAGCAAAGGTACGGTCGCATTATTAACATAGGTTCGCTCTCCAGCTTTCTCGGTCTCTACGAGGTTGCAGCGTACGGCGCCAGCAAGGCAGGTGTGTTATCTCTTACCAAATCGGTGGCCATCGAATGGGCTCGCCATGGAGTCTGCGTCAATGCCCTGGTGCCGGGCGTATTTCGCACAGAGTTGAATGCATCGTTGCTCGATGGGACAGCTCGCGGGCAGGAGTTTTTGCTGCGGACGCCAATGGCGCGGTTCGGTCAACTCGCGGAACTCGTGGGCGCTGCAGTATTTCTCGCTTCTGACGCGGCCAGTTTTGTCACGGGACAGGCAATCGTCGTCGACGGCGGAATCCTGGCCAGCGGAGTAAATCAATGATTTGCTTCGTCTGGCGAAGCTGTCTCCACACGCTGGATTTAGTCCGATGCCCGCAGGAAGGTTTGCATTCAGACTTAGTTTCCTGGAGACGCGAATGCGCGATGGCATAATCGCTTGCCTACTCGTTTTGGTCGCAGCCCAGATACTCATGGCAGCCGGACCCGCTGTGATGGAAAGCACAAGAGCTCGGGAAGACGTGGCGCCAAGTACGGACCCAACTGCGCCGTTCTGGCGCGGAGCTGGAGCCGTCTATACGGACAAGGGTCCTTACGGCCAGAGCCAACCGCACTACCGTACCGAGATCCTCTCGCGCTGGACAGAGAAGAATCTGTACTTCTTATTCATTTGTCCTTATGAAGTGCTGAATCTTAAGCCCTCGCCCGACAGTGCAAGCGAAACGTATCAGCTTTGGGATTGGGATGTTGCCGAAGTCTTCATTGGTTCCGATTTCCAAAACATCCGTAAATATAAGGAGTTCGAAATCTCGCCGCAAGGCGAGTGGGTCGATCTCGATATTGACCTGTCCAATCCGCACCACGAAGATGGCTGGAAGTGGAACTCCGGCTTCACGGTGGCCGCCCGCATCGACCCAGCCGCGAAAATTTGGTACGGAGCCATGCGCATCCCATTCTCGGCCTTGCAGAGCCACGCTGCATCTGCTGGTGACACGTTTCGAATCAATCTGTTTCGAAGCCAGGGCCCGCCGCCGAACCGGACCGAAATTGTCTGGCAACCGACGATGAGTCGAACGTTCCACGCTCCAGAGAAATTCGGCTTTCTGCGTCTAATCGCGGAGGATCCCCAGTAGGACTTCGGCGCCGTACCGGACTTTTTCAATCGGAACAAATACCGTCGTCAACTTATTCCCCGGCGAATTTTCAACTAAGTCGGACCGTGGCCGCATTTGCCAGGGTCCATTTGCCAACTGCCGCCACCGACGATCATGCTCCTTAATCGCGACGCTCATGGACGCTCTCGATTGTCGCTTTTCCTGGGTCGACATAAGACCACAATCGATCTTGGAGCCAGCAGGTATTTCGTCCTTTGTAACGGGATCCCGTCGTCCGAGAAATCATCTGGACTGGGCAAAGCGGTATCCACGATTCTTTTCCACTCCTGTGCTGCTCCCTCTTGCACATTGAACTCCAACTCTTCCCAGTACGCATTGATCATCACGTAGATGTCATCGTCACCTTGAGAAGCCCCGTGCAGGCAGAATGCCAGGGTGTGCGAGTCGCGGGACAAATCGACCGTGGGGCCGACGCCGTACCAGGAAACATCTTCGCGCCAGAACCTGCTCCGGCTCAGCGAAGGATGTTTTTTGCGGAATGCAATCATCTTCTTGAAGAATTGAAAAACGTCGTTATTGGATCGGAGTTGACTCCAATCCAGCCATCCAATTTCGTTGTCCTGATTGTAGGGATTGTTGTTGCCGAATTGAGTATTCAGGAACTCATCGCCGGCGCGAAACATCGGCGTACCGTTCGATAAGAAGAGCAGACAGCAGAAATTTTTCACCTGCTGCCGGCGCAGCGCACGGACTGCCGCGGAGACAGATTCATCCCCTTCCTGCCCACAATTCCAACTGTAGTTCGCGTCGGTACCGTCCAGATTATTATTTCCGTTTTGCCAATTGTGCTTGCGGTCGTAGGAGACAAGATCGTAGAGCGTGAAGCCGTCGTGGGAGGTTACATAATTCACACTCTGGTACGCGTGATAAGCATCGGCGCGGCTGTCTGGAAACAAATCATCGCTGCCGTAGATACGCCGCATCAGGTCAGGAACCATCCCAGGATCGCCCTTCACAAAGCGGCGGATGTCGTCGCGAAACCGTCCGTTCCACTGCAACCAGGTCAGGCCGGGAAATCCGCGGCCAAGCTGATAAGCCGCTATATCCCAAGGCTCCGCAATCAGACGAACCCGGCCTAATTCCGGGTCAGCGGCAATTTCACTGAAGATGGGCGCTTCGCCCCAGTTGAGAGATCCGTCGGCATTGCGGCTGAAAACCGACGCCAGATCAAAACGGAATCCGTCGATATGCATCCCTCGCTTCCAATAACGCAGACTATCAATCACCATCTTGCGCACATGTGCCTGGCCAAAATTCAAGGTATTGCCGGTGCCGGAGTAATTGGCGTAGGGGTTTACCGGATCGGAGGACATCATGTAATAGCTGGCGCTGTCGAAACCCTTGAAGCTGTAGATGGGCCCTTTGTAGTCGCCCTCGCAGGTGTGGTTGTACACGACGTCCAGCGCCACACCGATATCGGCCTCATGAAAAGCCTTCACCATATTCTTGAATTCAACGCGCTGCTCTTCAACACGGGGTGTGCTCGCGTACTGAGCGTGCGGAGTGAAAAAATTCAAAGGCATATAGCCCCAGTAGTCGCCTTCTTGCGGATCACGCTGAAAAACCGGCATTAGTTCTACGACCGTCACCCCGAGTTCCTTTAGATAGGGGATCTTTTCCACCAGACCGGCGTATGTGCCGGCACGCGATGGGTCGACACCTGAGTTTGGGTTCTTCGTGAAACCTCTCACGTGAAGTTCATAGATAACTGTGTCCGATTCGTGATACCGAGGCTGAACCCCTGCCCAGTCAAATGTCGATCGGTGATCGATCAGCACTCCCAAAGGGGCGGCACCGGCATTGGATCCTTCTCGCATGGCCAAGGTGCGATCAAAAGCGGGCGGGAAGAAAATGCACTTCGCGTAGGGATCGAGAAGAACCTTCTGTGGGTCGAAGCTGTGGAGTTGAGGAAGGGTCTCTCCCGACACGGAGTATGCGTAATAACAAGCATCGCCAAGCTTCGTAACTGGGACGCGGCAGTGCCAAATCCGCCCCGACTTGTTGTGCAAGAAATCCAATTGAAGCCGCAGAAGAGGATTCACCAGATCGGCTGGAGAATAGAGCAATAGAGTGACGCTCTCCGCATGTTCAGAATGAACCGCGAAGTTGAACGCTTGCTCGTCTTCGATCCAGTGGACGCCAAGCGGCAATGGGTTGCCCTCAACCTGCTCCCAAGTCGGCCGCTTCATGATCGGAGCCGCTACGGCATTGGCAGCCTGGGCGGGACCATCCATCTTGGCGGGCTCATCGACGCTTGAACGGTTCACTATCCCTCTCTTTCGCGCACTCATCCTCGTCCGCTGAAAACGGTCGCATCGCTCTCAATGCGGCAGGGCTGCAGCTCCGCTAAACTGCGGCAACAAACTGAGCAATTTGCTGGCGCCGTTCCAAAAGATCTGCACTCCAATGCACACCAGCAGGAAGGCAGTGAGCTTTAGAATTACGTTTGTCCCCGTGGGGCCGAGCTTGCTCGCGAGCCGATCTGCGTAGGCGTAGCAGAGATAGATGGTTACTGCAATGAAAGCGGAACCGATCGCCGCCGCGAGAATTGCCAGGAGATTTGTGACCAGGTGCTGCGGCGCATTCGCGCCCAAAGTGATTGCAATCGAGATGGAGCCGGGACCAACTGTCAAAGGAAGCGTCAGCGGGTAGAACGCCTGGCTCAGAGCATCCGCGCAAGTGACCGTTCGCCGGGCTGAGCCCTGATCACTCGGATCTTTCTGGTTCAGCATCGCCCAGCCGGTTGCAATCACGATCAGCCCACCGCCCACCTGCACCACCGGGAGCGAAATCCCAAAGAAAGAAAGTACGTGCGCCCCGAGGGTAAAGGACACGATAAGCAGTATGAAACTATCGATCGAAATGCGGCGAGCCAGCGCTCGTCGGGTCTCGGTCGCGTAGTCTCGCGTGAGCAATAGAAAGACTGGAGCGCCTCCAATCGGATCTACGATGGGAAAGAGCGCGCTCACGATCAGGAGAATACTCTTGGCAACTTGGATCAGCAGGCTAATCTCCCTCTGTTGCTAGATTTGGGCGGTCGCCCGTCCGCGGGTCACTTGCATGCCGATGGATGTTGCAGGACTGACCGAACGCTTGGAACTCTCCGTCAAATCCAGCAACCATTGAAAAGCGTCGGGCGATAGCATATCTTCCCGGACCCTCCAACGCCAGTTGCCATCGGCATGACCCGGCACATTCATACGAGCTTCGCTTCCCAAGTTGAGCAGATCCTGCAAGGGAGCGATCGCCAGCGCCGCTGGTGACGACCATGCCAGGCGCATCAACTCCGGAGCGGCATCCGCACTGGCTCCGGGAGCACGCTTGAGGTAGCTCCAAAAATTTTGCCGCTGGTAGTCGGGCAATTCCTCATACCATTGTCGAGTTGTGGCGTTGTCATGCGTGCCGGTATAGGCGACTGTATTGTGGACAAAGTTGTGCGGCAGGTAGGGATTATCCGCATGACCATCGAAGGCGAATTGCAGGACGCGCATCCCCGGCAGACGAAACTGGTCGCGCAGAGCATACACGTCGGGCGTAATGAAACCCAAATCTTCCGCGATGAATGGCAGATGGCCCAGCTCGGTTTCCACCGCTTGAAAAAAGCCGGCTCCCGGTCCCGCCACCCACTGCCCGGACTGAGCCGTCGGCGCTCCGGCCGGCACGTGCCACGCAGCCATAAACCCGCGGAAGTGATCCAGGCGAATTACATCGACATGAGCCAGCAGAGCCCGCAACCGGTCGATGCACCACCGATAACCAGTCGAGCGCAAGGCATCCCAGTTATAAACCGGATTGCCCCACAATTGACCTTGCGCGCTGAAATAATCGGGAGGAACTCCGGCGACGAAGCGTGGCCGATGCTGTTCATCAAGCAGGAACAGCTCGGGGTTCGCCCAAACATCGCTGGAATCCGGGGAAACAAAAAAGGGCAGATCGCCGATCAAGCTCACGCCCTTGGCATGGGCATGCTGCTTGAGTCGATCGGCCTGGCGGAACAGCAGGAATTGCGCGAAGCGAACCTGATCAATTTGGTTGGTTAACTCGCGCCGCGCCTCAGCGAGAGCATCCGGGCGGCGCTGAACCAACTCTGCTGGCCACTCCAGATAAGAAGCGCCGTGATACTTTTCTTTCAGCGCCCGGAACAGAGCGTAGTCTTCCAACCAATGCGCTTGCCTGGCGCAGAACTCGTCGTAGGCAGGCGCGAGATCGCCGTCACGGCGATCCGTGTTACGGCGCTGCCCGGCTTTGAAGTTTGCCCATGCTGTTTCGAGCAGCCGCTGTTTGAACGGGATAACAGAATCGTAGTCAACCGCATCGGCGGAGAAGTGAGACTGGGCATCGCTCGCCTGTAATAGGCCGTCCGCGATAAGACCTTCGGGACTGATCAGCAGTTCGTTGCCCGCAAACGACGACATGGATTGGTAGGGCGAGTTTCCGTACCCGGTCGGACCGAGCGGTAGCGCCTGCCACCACGTCTGGCCGGCATCGTGGAGACGATCAATCCATGAGAAGGCGGACGACCCCACATCGCCGATGCCATACGGCGAGGGCAGAGACGTGACGTGCAGCAACAAACCGGACGCGCGATATTCAGACGGAAACCGCGGAACATTCGTGAGCCCGCCGTTATCCGTCATCATCGCGGTACCGAACCCAGCGCATTATTCACTATCTTCTCTGCTTCGCTAAGGATTGCGTTCAGATGGGTCTGGCTCTTGAAACTCTCGGCGTAAATCTTATAAATGTTCTCGGTACCGGAGGGGCGCGCCGCAAACCAGCCGCTCTCTGCTACAACTTTCAATCCGCCAATTGGCTCATCGTTGCCCGGAGCTTTGGTTAGCTTGGCGGTGATTGGCTCGCCTGCCAGGTCTGACTCCTTTACCGCTTCCGGCGAGAGTTTTTCTAACTTTGCCTTCTGCTCGGGCGTAGCAGGCGCGTCGATGCGCGTGTAGTAGGGAATGCCGAACTCCGCCGTCAGTTCGCGGAAATGTTCTCCGGGGTCCTTGCCCGTGCGCGCGGTAATCTCCGCCGCCAGCAAATCCATGATCGGCCCGTCCTTGTCGGTCGTCCATACGGTGCCGTCAAGACGAAGGAAACTCGCTCCAGCGCTTTCTTCTCCACCGAAACAGTACGAGCCGTCGAACAGGCCCGGCACAAACCACTTGAAACCCACCGGCACTTCGCTGAGCTTGCGGCCAAGCTTTTTAACGACCCGGTCGATCATGCTGCTGCTCACAAGGGTTTTTCCCACCGCGACTGTGTTACGCCACTGGGGCCGGTGCGTGAGCAAATACCGGATGGCAACGGCAAGGTAATGATTTGGATTCATCAAACCCGCAGCCGGAGTTACGATCCCGTGCCGGTCAGCGTCGGTATCGTTCCCAAAAGCTACCTGGTACTGATCTTTCAAAGCGACGAGCCTGGCCATCGCGTAGGGACTCGAACAATCCATGCGAATTTTGCCGTCGTGGTCGACCGTCATAAACGAAAATGTCGGGTCGATTATTTTATTGGTGATGACGATTTCCAGACCGTAAATGGAATTGATCGGCTCCCAATAAGGCAGCGAGGCTCCTCCTAATGGATCAACGCCAAGTTTCAAGTGAGCGCCACGAATCGCATCCATATCAACAACGTTCTTGAGATCATGAACATAGGGCAGGATGAAATCTTCCTGGTGTGTGGTTGCGGCCTTCATGGCTTTAGTAAACGGAATCCGCTTCACACCGACATTCCCTGCTCGCAACAATTCATTCGCGCGATTCTGTACCCAGCGGGTCACGTCGGTATCAGCCGGGCCGCCATTGGGCGGGTTGTACTTGAAGCCTCCATCTTCCGGCGGATTGTGCGACGGCGTGACGACAATGCCATCGGCTAAATGGTCTTTCTGCTTGTGGTCACGGTTGTAAGCCAGAATTGCTCGCGAGATCACCGGCGTCGGAGTTATCCCGTTGTCTTGCTGAATAATCGTCTCAACATTGTTTGCCGCCAGTACTTCGAGGGCAGTGCGTTGTGCGGGCTCCGAGACTGCATGGGTATCTTTCCCCATATAGAGCGGGCCGTCGATTCCCTGCTGGCGCCGGTATTCGCAGATCGCCTGGGTAATGGCGAGGATGTGCGCTTCGTTAAATGTGCCGCGCAGGGGCGAGCCGCGGTGTCCGCTGGTGCCGAAGCTGACGAGCTGGTTTGGATCGTCCAGGTCGGGACGACGCTCGAAATATTCCTTCTGCAGGCGAGCCACGTCGATCAGCAATTCCTTCGGCGCTGGTTTGCCGGCGAGCGGCGAAATGCGTTCCCCTGTCGGGGATTGTGTTTCTAGACTACTGGGCATGGTTCCACCTTCCAGATTTCGCTTGCGTATTCCGAAATCGAGCGATCGCTCGAAAACTTTCCGGAGCTGGCGACGTTCAAGATTGCTTTGTGCGCCCATGCGCCGGGGTCGGCGTAAAGCGCGCCGACCCGGTCTTGTGCGCTGCAATACGAGGTCAGATCGGCCAGATTCATATAATGATCGCCCTGAGTCAGAAGCGTGTCGCGCAAGGGAGCGAATACTCCTGGTTCGTTGCGGCTGAAGAAGTCAGAGAAAATCAAGTCCAGCGCGGCTCGCGTCTCCGGCTCATGTTCATAATGCCAGTTCGGGTTGTACCAGGCGCGGCTGTTCTCGACTTGCTCCACGGTAAGCCCGAACAGAAACATGTTTTCTTCTCCGGCTTCCTCGGCCATTTCGATGGTCGCACCGTCGCGGGTTCCGACCGTTAACGCTCCGTTCATCATAAATTTCATGTTGCTGGTTCCACTGGCCTCGTAGCCGGCGGTCGAAATCTGGTTGGAGACATCGCTGGCCGGAATCAGCCGTTCCGCCAACGAAACGTTGTACTCCGGAATGAAGACGACGCAGAGGCGGCCGCGTGCCACCGGGTCGCCGTCAATCGTGCTCGCCAGGTTGTTGATGAACTTTATGATGAGCTTGGCCAGCGTGTAAGCTGGCGCTGCTTTACCAGCAAAGAAAAATGTCCGCGGCACTATCTTCATGCCGGGATTTTCCCGCAGCCGGTTATAGCAAATCACAATTCGCAGCGCATTCATCAATTGCCTTTTGTATTCGTGAATACGCTTGATGTGGCAGTCGAAAATAGTATCCGGGTCGACGACACGTCCCGACGTTGACTTGAGCCAATTGGCAAACTGCACTTTGGACTCTCGCTTTGACTTGAGGAAGCGCTCGCGAGCATTGGAATCCTCCGCGAATGGCTTGAGCTGTTTGAGCAGGCTGAGATCGGTAATCCAGCCATCTCCGATGACTTGCGTGATTTCGTGGGCAAGAGCGGGATTCGCCTCAAGCAACCAGCGCCGGGGCGTCACTCCGTTTGTCTTGTTGTTAAAACGCTCGGGAAACATTTCCGCGAGATCTTTGACTGTCGTCGTTCGCAGCAGCTTGGAGTGGATAGCCGACACCCCGTTGGTGCTGTGCGAGCCAACAATGGCGAGGTTGGCCATCCGGATTTTGCGCGTGCTGCCTTCTTCCACCAGGCTCATGCGCTGCACGCGCCCCTCGTCACCGGGGAAGCGAACTCGAACATCATCGAGCAGCCGGCGATTAATCTCGTAGATGAGCTCCAGGTGACGAGGAATCAACGTCTCGAACCACGCCACCGGCCATTTTTCCAGAGCCTCAGGCAGCAAAGTGTGATTTGTGTACCCGAGAGTCCTCTTAGTCAGATCCCAGGCCTGGTCCCATCCCAAGTGCGCATCGTCGAGCAAGATCCGCATCAGTTCAGCAACCGACATGGAAGGATGCGTGTCGTTGAGTTGAATTGCGGCTTTCTCCGGAAACTTTTCCCAATCCGAGTTGTAGCGCCGGAAACGGCGCACCAGGTCGGCCATGGAGCATGCGACGAGGAAATACTCCTGCAGGAAGCGCAGTCCTTGCCCCTTCGCTCGTAGAATCGTCGGGATACAGGACGCGAGTAAGCGACTCCGCCTGGAGAGTTTCCCCGAGCGCGCCGACGAAGTCTCCGGTGTCAAACTTCTCAAGATCGAAATAGTCAGGCGCGGCCGCAGCCCAGAGCCGGAGCGTGTTGATCGTCTTTCCACCATAGCCCACGACGGGACGATCAAACGGGATACCGATCAGACTTGATGGCCGATCGGGGATGATTTGAAAATTACCCGCTTGCAGCTTGAATGAGACGTTCAGTTTGATTTCTACGTTCTCGTGAAGCCGGGCAATCTCCCACGGATCGCCCCAGCGGAGCCAGTTATCGGGATTCTCTTTTTGCCAGCCATCTACAATCGATTGCTTGAACATGCCGTACTCATAGCGCAAACCGTAGCCGGTGCCCGCGAGCTGCATGGTTGCCATCGAATCGAGAAAGCACGCCGCGAGGCGGCCCAAGCCGCCATTGCCCAGCCCAGCGTCTGGTTCCTGCTCAATCAATTCCAGCCAGTCGAGACCATGTTCTCGCGCTGCATCCGGCAAAAGCGGATCCAGCAAGAGGTTCGTGATGTTGTTGGCCAACGAACGTCCGATGAGAAACTCCATGGACAGGTAATAGATGCGCTTGGCATTCTCTCGCTCGTGCGTGTTCTTGGTCAGCACCCAACGGTGCGCGAGAATGTCTCGCACGGAACGGGAGAACGCCTCAAAGCGCTCACGCGCACTGGCCACTTTTGTATCGATCGCTCGGTCAAAAACCAGGTGCCGTTCATAAAAAGCGTTTTCCGTCCCGATAAAGGGAGTCGATTCGCATCCGTACTGCTGGAAAATATTTGAAACAGGGGCCTCACTGGTGGTCAGCGGAACGATCTTTGCGGAACTCGGGCGCGCCACGCGATTGGTGCTCATAAAACGGTCCTTAAGGTTTTCCAGTTGTGGAACGGTTCCTGTTCAATTCAAGGCCACGCCAGTCAAGAGTACAGATCCTGATCTGGCCCGAGCTCAATTCCTGACGCTAAAAGATACGCACGCACGGCCTTTTCGGCCGCGAACCAATCAACTTCCGGCGATCCAAGTGGACTGCCTCTTTTTTCCCAGTGCTGGTACGCGAGTTTCTGCACCAGTTCATGACGATCCTCTCCATAAAAATCGGTCAGAGGCTTGGGTCGTTGTCCTGGGTCTTCGCTTTTGCTCTTGGGCCGTTTAGTCATGGGACCCTGTATTGCTCTTCGGCAGGTCTCCTTTATGACTGCTTCGATTTCCGGTAATACCTGATCAGGTTGTTGGTGGAACTGTCGTGTGCAAGCTGCGGGTCTGTTTTGCTCTCCAGTTCAGGAATGATGCGTTGCGCGAGGACCTTTCCCAGTTCGACGCCCCATTGGTCGAATGAATCGATATTCCAGATTGTGCCCTGGGTAAATACGGAGTGTTCGTACAGCGCCACCAGCTTTCCGAGAGTCTCGGGCGTGAGTTTCTCAGCCAGGATCGTATTCGTCGGACGGTTGCCCTCGAACACGCGGTGCGGAACCAGCCACTTCGGAGTGCCCTCCGCGGCAACTTGCTCCGGCGTCTTGCCGAAGGCCAACGCCTCGGTTTGCGCGCAAACATTGGCAATCAGCATGTCGTGGTGCCGCCCGAGTGGATTGAGCGCCTGCGAAAAAGCGATGAAGTCGCAAGGAATGAGTCTGGTTCCCTGGTGAATCAGTTGGTAGAAAGAGTGTTGGCCGTTGGTTCCCGGTTCTCCCCAATAAATTGGACTGGTATCGTGCTTAACCTTTTTCCCCTCAAGCGTGACGTGCTTTCCGTTGCTTTCCATCGTCAGTTGCTGGAGGTAGGCGGGGAAGCGTTTCAGGTATTGTTCGTAGGGCAGGACGGCAACCGTCTGCGCCCCGAAAAAGTCGTTGTACCAGATCGCCAGAAGACCCATCAGCACCGGCAGATTGCGTTCGAAGGGAGCGGTGCGGAAGTGTTCGTCCATCTGATGGAAACCACTCAACATCGCTTGAAAATTCTCCGGGCCAATCGCGACCATGGTTGACAGGCCAATGGCGGAATCCATCGAGTAGCGTCCGCCAACCCAGTCCCAGAATTCGAACATGTTGGCAGTATCGATGCCGAACTTTTCAACCTCGGCCGCATTGGTGGAGACCGCGACAAAATGCTTCGCCACCGACTTTTCATCGCCGCCCAGTCCAGCGAGAGACCACTCGCGAGCCGTGTGAGCGTTTGTCATTGTTTCCAGGGTTGTGAAGGTTTTCGAAGAGATGATGAAAAGTGTTTCCGACGGGTCGAGGTCACGGACCGCTTCGGCAAAATCGGTGCCATCAACGTTGGAGACAAAACGGAAAGTCATGGCTCGATCGCTGTAGTGCTTGAGCGCCTCGTAGGCCATGACCGGACCGAGGTCAGAGCCGCCGATGCCGACGTTAATCACATTGCGGATGCGCTTGCCGGTGTATCCCTTCCAATCACCACTTCTCACGCGGTTGGAAAAGTCCGCCATCCGGTCGAGCACGGCATGGACTTCAGGCACCACGTTCTTTCCGTCAACCACAATGGATTCGTCTCGCGGCGCGCGCAGAGCAACGTGCAAGACTGCGCGCTTCTCGGTGACGTTGATTTTCTCGCCGCGGAACATGGCATCGATGCGTGCTCGCAGGCCAGACTCTTCCGCCAGTTCCAGAAGGAGTCGCAGGGTTTCATCGGTGATGCGGTTCTTGGAGTAATCCAGGTAAAGACCAACAGCCTCGACCACCAAACGCTCCCCGCGCTTCGGATCATCCGCAAAAAGCTGCCGCAGATGCAGCTTTGAAATTGTTTTGTAATGTGACGCCAGTGCGCGCCACGCTGCCTGTCTGGTCCTCGGCGGCTTCGTCAGTGGTTGGACCTGTGCTGCCATATGCATACTCCTTTTGTATTCGCGCTTCTCACTCTCAAGAGTCTCTTCATATTCTTTGATATTACTGACGGCCTTCAGGGTGCTGCTTTTCTTTAGTGGATGAACTATTTCTTCCGTGCAATCGGGCCTGCTTCTCCGCTGGCCTGCTTATTCCAGCCATGGAAGCGCGAGAAGTCACCCGCATTCCATGCCTCGCGGAGTCCAGGAGTACTCAGATCCCAGTCTGGGCGGATTTCACTGGTCACAATGCGCAGGTCGTGCCAAAGATCGATGACCGATGGACGCCCCCAGAACCAGTAGCCGTTATAGATGCTGTAAATCACGAGGCCCGGCTTGAGCACGAGCGTATGCGGGATCATCGGATTATTCTCGGGGTCGGTATATTCCGCGATGTCGAGATCCTTCTGAATCGTTCGGCCAGGGTCCGAAAGGAAAGGCCACTGGGCTCCGACTGACGCACGGAATTCCTGCAGAGTATGGTGATCGTCGGTGGCGATCGTGGCGATCTGGGTGTACGCGACCGCAATCTTGGGATAGAACGCGGCGAGCTCCAAATGCTGTTGGTGCTCCTTTGGGCAGTAGTGGCCGCGGGCGAGCGTGAGGATCAGCGGATCATCGCCCTGCAGTTCGCTGAGCTTGCGCAGCTTGCCCTCGTGATCGGGCAGTTCGTAGTTGGGGAAAATGCCTCCGGGCACAATATCAGAACGCATGATTGGGCTCCTTCCGTTTCTCCTAAATAGTAGTGCCTCAGCCTGAATTTTAATTTCGTACAATGTCGAGTGCCGGGAGTGAATGCAGGTGAAAATCCAGCCGCCAACCTGAACGATTTGGTTGGGCCGTCGTCTAACTCTTAAGACATCCCGGTTTTCTTTTTGTACGAGCCGCGCTTCCTGAGTTTCTGCATGCGAGCTCAGCGTCCGGTTAGCATCCTTTTATTCTTTTACCTATTTTTTACCAACGACGAGCGGGAGCGGCACCATCGACGTGGAGAATCTCTCCGTTCACATGACTCGCCTGTACCAGGTAAAGAACGGCATCGACAACGTCCTTTACCGTCGCCCTTTTGATAATCGGCTGTGATGTCGAGTCTTTGGGATCATTGCCATGCATGGGTGTATCCACTTCGCCGGGGGCTACCGCATTAAAGCGGATGCCGTCTTTGGCATATTCGATTGCAAGATTCTGGGTGGCCGAATTCAACCCACCCTTCGTGATCATCGAGACCGAGCCATTTTCGCCGGCGATTGGCCGATCGGCCAGCGCCGCCGTGATGCTCACAACGCAACCCGATTTCTGTTTCAGCATTTCTTTCACAGTGCGCTGCGTGATGTAAAAAAATCCAAGCAGATTGGTGGAGACAAGGGCGTCGAAGTCTTCGGTAGTGAAATCAGTGAATGGCTTGTTTAAGAAGATGCCAGCGTTGTTCACCAGAACATCGATGCTTCCGAAGTTGTTGATGGCTGCTTCGACAGCCTGGTTAGCGGTTTGCTGCTTGCCGATATCGCCATCGACGAGAACCAGGGTGCCCGAAGCGGTCAACTCCCGACTGGCGTGACGAGACGTCGCAACGACGTTATAACCTTCTCCCAGAAACCCTTCGACTAAACCGGAGCCAATACCTCCCGATGCTCCGGTGATGATTGCTGTTCTCTTGCCAGACATAAACAACCTTTCGGTATAAAGGTTCGAATCCAATCAGCGCGGGGCACCGTCCCTCTACCGTCCCTCTCAAGAGCGGCTTCATCCTGCTCGCCGCGCCGGGAAGCCCTGGCGTGAAGAACCGACGAATCCTTGGACGAGTGCGGCGATTTCGTCTGCGGCGGTGTCCAAGGCGAAGTGGCCGCCATCGACGATGTGGACTTCGGCTTGGGGGACATCGCGGCGATAAGACTCGGGCTCGGAGGGGTCGAACGAAGACTCATACTTACCCCAGATCACCAGCAGACGCGGCTGGTTCTCGCGCATCCATGCTTGCCATTTCGGATAGGAATCGACGTTGGTGCGGTAGTCGTAGAAGAGGTCACTTTGAATGTCAGCCTGGCCGGGTTGATTTAGAAAATAAAATTCGTCGGTCCAGAGATCGGGGTCATGGCGCTCTACGTTGGGATCGTTCCCCGCGTGGCGGGCCTTCGTGGTTGCAAGCGACAGGAGATTTGTGCGCAGCGCGCTTTCGTTCGGCGCGCGATCGGCCCAAAAGGCGCGCCGTGTTTTCCAGTTCTCGCCGAGACCGGTGTTGTGTGCGACCGCGTCTTGAACGATGAGGGCCTCCACGCGCTCCGGGTGAGCCAGGATCATGCGAAAGCCGACGGGGCCACCGTAATCCTGCATGTAGAGGGTGTAGTGCGAGAGCCCCAGCGACTCGGTGAAATGATTCATGATCTCGGCGATGTGATCGAAGGTGTACGCGAATGTTTTCGGGTCCGGCCAGTCGCTGTGGCCGAAGCCTGGATAATCGGGCGCGACCAGGTGATAGCGATCGGAAAGACGGGTGAATAACGGCTCGAACATTCGCGATGAAGAGGGCAGTCCGTGGAGCAGGAGAATGGTCGGCGCGTCTGCGGGGCCGGCCTCTCGATAGAAAATCGAGAGGCCGTCAATCTGGATTGTGCGATAAAAAGTCGGATATTTCATGGGATGTTCCTTTCGTTGGCTCAGGCGGCTGCTCGTTGTGCAGAGCGGTCCTTATGCGGCGCGCTGACGTAAGGGAATGATGTGAGCAGGTCCTTGTGCGGCCCTACCTTATCTTGCGTCACCTTTCCATTGGTAAGGAGAGGAAGAAAGAAATCTACGACGTCGTCGGTGAGTGCCCGCCCATTTTCCGGGTAGGATGCCGGCCGCGTGGGATCATAGTGAAGGACGTCTGGCAGCAGGGTCCCGGCGACCCGCGTTGCTTCCGCCGTTGTATATCCGCCGGCGTGCTCCAGCGCGTGTGCGAAGACGGGGACGAAACGGGCATCGTCCGCCGGCTCCGCAGCCAGATAGGCGGCGTTCTGCTCGCCAGCCAGGAACGGAGTTTGATTCGACCGCGCACCGCGATCCGCCTGCACCCATTTGCCGCTCGCGCCGTCCAGTGTACGAGCCCACAGGCCCAATTTTTTAGAACCGAGGGCAGAGTTGGGCACTTCCAGCACAATGCTGCACACGTCTTTGTCGGCGAAATAATCGTCACCGGTAAATTGCAGGTTGTTCAATGCGCCCTGCACGTCGAAGAAAAAAGGATCGCTGCGCCAGCCAGCGAAGAAGCGGTAGTCTCCGGCGTCGGCCACCCGTGTCTCCGACCCCGTCGAGACCGGCACCCCCTGCACGATGACCTGTCCTTCATCGCCCGTCCCAGCGGCCTGTGCGCCTTCAAGGCGGCGGAGCGTCGCAGTCTGTACCCCGCTTTTATCTGAGGTGAAACGGACTCGATATGCGATATCGGCGACGGCATCGCCGTTGGTATCAATCCTGAGTTCATAGATGGCCTCGGTGGCGAAGGGTTCATCCGTCGTAGGCCCCGGCGGATTCACGCCGGCCGAAGGATGCACGTTCATAATCAGGATCGACTTGCTTGCATCCCCGGGCTTCGGGAAAGCGTACAAGTCAGTAAAATCGAGGCGGGCGTCCCCGTGAGGAAAACCAAAGTCCGGACCTGAGTAATGGTGCGACATATTGTCTTCTCCTTATTCTTTGGACATTCAGATTCTTTGCATATTCAGCACTTCGAGATCACTTCGGCCTCGACTGGCATCGCGAGCGGACGGCAGGACACTCGATACACCAGACAGCAAGGATTGTTCTCTTTTTCGAAAAGTCCTGCAACCAATCGGAAGCGAAGCCAGCGATTTTCAAGGGGCGTAATGAGTAAAGACAAGGTCCGTCGCTTTGGTCTTCTCGTGGCAGGGGAAGCAGCTTTTCATAAATGCCGCATCGCCAGGTTTGCCGTTCGCGAAATGACCGAACCCCCAGCCACCGGTTGCGGCGTACTTGCTCGAATCCTTGACCATAAACTGAATGTTCGTTGGGGCGCCGGGAACGAAAGATTGAGCCTGGCCAAAGACTTTGTTGTTTTCCTCCGACGGCACGTTACGGTAATGCAAAGCAGCAATGATCGCGCCGTCCGGGAACGGAAGCGTCCCTGCCCGGAAGGCCTTGATCGCTACATCGTTGCCCAGGACGGCACCTAGACTGTTGAGCTTGCCAGCTTCATGCGCCGAGGAGACCCACTGCCAGTCGCGATACCCTTGCGGGATGTCGGTAACGTAGGGGGCGGATTGCTCGTCCGCGTGACCGGAGGTGGCGCCAAGGAGCGCGGCAAGGCCAGCCGTTGTTGCAACTGCAATCAAAAAGAATGTGAAGCGTCTCATCACGGTTCCTCCATTCAATGTGCCTGGGTAAACGAAATCAGTTTTTGTTCTAGAGCCGACGTCGATGCCTCTTCATCGGCGTGGCCCCCTTGAGCGGTTTGCGCGTAGACCGGTCATCATCCGCAACCACACATCAGAGCAGAAGCGCGGATACGAAACAATTGGACCATGGTATTGGTGAAACTTTCGTGTCAGTCAATTTCGTGAGCGCTCGATGACCCCGGGCTGGAGTAGCCCGATTTGCCAATCGAGCCGTGGCTGCTATTGTGACCGCTCGCCACTCTGTCCTCGTGGCTCCGTGCGGGCTATCCATTAACTCCAACTCGTCGAGCCAGTCCTCTGCCGAAAGCCTGGCCTGCTCTGTATCGAACAACTCCGTCACCGCACGGATGAAGGCCGATAGCTCGTGCTCCGCCATACTGATCTGCTCTTCACAAGTTGAATTGCGAACCGTTTCTTCCTTATCCATGGGACCTCCCCGTAATCAGGGCGCGTACTGGGTGAAAACGAAGTCGCGATCTTTGACAGGCTCGTGGCAGGGAAAGCAAGTTTTCAGCAGCGCCGCGTCGGCAGGTTTGCCATCTTTGAATTGAGCAAACCCCCAGCCTCCGGTTGCGGCATATTTCATCGAGTCCTTGACCATAAACTGAACGTTCGTGGCGGGTCCGGCTACGAAAGATTGGGAACGGCCGAAGACTTTGTTGTTTTCCTCGGACGGAACATAACTCCAGGCCAGGCGTGCGATGATTGTGCCGTCCGGGAACGGCAGCTTCCCCTCGCGGTATGCCTTGATCGCTACATCGTTGCCGAGAAGGGCGCGAAGATCGTTGAGATTGCCTGCTTCGTGGGCCACAGAGATCAGCTTCCAGTCGCGGTATCCAGGAGGAATTGTGATTCCGAAAACCGGATCAGCCTCTCCATCGGAGCGTCTGGAGGCATGAGCCATGTAAACGACCACGCCGTTGAGCGCCACAACTGCAACCAACAGGTAAGCAAATCCTTTCATACGATGTACCCCGTTCCGAGATGCTTATTTGTCACGTGTATCTATAGCGAACCTAACGGCCGGGACGATACCTGTTTAATCCTGGCTGGCGCAACGGACGCCCCAGACGAGCCGGCAGCGATCGAAATCGGAGCCTAAGCGGCTTTCTGTGCGGCGAGTGAGTTGATAACGTTTTGCGCCGCGGCGGTCGAGGACGCTGGATTGTGTCCGGTAAATGGTGTCGGGTAATAAGACATAGACGGATCAGATCAGAAGTTTGCTGGGCGAACAATTGGACGATGGTATCGCCGATACTTTGGTATCAGATCCGCTGCGATGAGCCCTGGCCACAAAGGTGGTCGAGATCCTTCCTGCACAAACGGGAGGGCTCTCTGGTAGAATTTGCTCAACGATGGGGCGTGGTCAGTCAATTGTGCGCGAAGAATGACTTGCGGTGCGCGTACTTGGCCATGAAACGGGGTGACCGCAAATGTTGCAAGTCACGCCAATCGTCTTCGTTGTTGACGATGACGTCTCCGTACGCGAATCGCTGGAACTGCTGATTCGCTGTGCAGGTTGGCAGCCGGAGACATTTCCGTCCGCCCAGGAATTCCTCGACTATCCACGCGTCCTTATTCCCAACTGCCTCGTACTTGACATTTCTCTTCCCGGTCTCAACGGGCTAGACCTCCAGCGGCTCGTCGCCGGCGATCGGACGGATATGCCGATCATCTTCATCACGGGCCACGGCGATGTGCCCATGACGGTCCAAGCCATGAAGGCGGGGGCTGTCGAATTCTTGACCAAACCATTCAATGATGACGTGCTCTTAACCGCCATTCGGGCAGCTCTCGCGCGCAGCAGTGCTGCCCTCGGCAAAGATGCCGAGATGCGGGTGCTCCGGGAGCGTTACGCGTCGCTTTCCCAACGCGAACAGCAGGTGATGGCGTTGGTGGTTTCCGGACTGTTGAATAAACAAGTCGGCGGGGAGCTTGGTATCAGCGAAATCACGGTGAAGGCGCACCGCGGCAAGGTGATGCAAAAGATGAAGGCCAGCTCTCTTGCCGACCTAGTGAAAATGGCCGCGAGACTCCGCCCCGTGCCCGCAGCGACGACGGCGGCGTAACCGAAATATTCTCTGGTCGTAGTCTTCATGGAGACGCGGAATTCGCAGACACCGTCCTTCAAGTATTTTGCCGGGTAGTGGACCAACTGGCCCTCGAAACCGGGCCGACAAGATAAACAGAGTGAGCGCGCAGCATAGAAACCCGCGCTGCGGCCGACCCTATCGTAGGAGAACAGCATGAAGAAAAACTCAACACCGATTTCCCTAGCCGGTTCCCATCTCGGCGAGGTACGTCATGTCTGCGCATTTTTCAATAGCGACGACGAAGAGTATCGCGTGCTGCTTCCCTTCATTACCGACGGATTCAAGGTCGGTGACAAGGCGGTCCACGTGGTCAACCCGGATCAACGTCGCGACCATCTTCAACGGTTGACCGCAGTCGGAATCGACCCAGCAGCTGCTGAGCAGAGCGGCCAATTAGAGGTTCGGATCAACACCGAAGCTTACATTCGGGACGGCCGTTTTGATCAGGATCGAATGCTGGCCGCATTTGAGCAGATGGCGAGCGGCAATGCCAAGGGAGGATTCCCGTTGAGCCGCATCTGCTGCCGCATGGATTGGGCAATTGAAGATCAATCCTATATTGACGATGTCGTTGAATTCGAATCGCGTGTGAACAGTGTATGGCGTAGCCACGACGACGCGGTGATCTGCACCTACCAGCTCAGCAAATTTGGAGGCGACACGGTGATCGACATTATGCGGACGCATCCGATGATCATCATCGGTGGCCTCCTGCACCGGAATCCGTTCTACGTGCCACCCGAGGAATTTCTGCACGAGGTCCGTCAGCGTCGGGCTGCGCGGCGTTCGGTGTCCACGGCTGCCTGATATGAAAGTCCAACCCGAACTCGCTGCTGGCGAAGTCAAGCACCTGCAACGGTGCATAAACGATCTTGTCAGCCTGCTTGCTCTTCCCGCCATCTGGAGTGGGGGCAATCCATCCCAGGTTCTCGAAACCCTGCTCGATGCGCTCCTGCGGATGCTGCGCCTGGACCTGGTCTCCGTAAGGCTGACAGATCCGGTGGGCGACGCGGCGGTTGAGATCGTCCGGCTGGCCAAGCTGCAAAGACAACGACCGATGCTCCCGGCGCACGAGATCTGCGAAGCGCTCAGCCAGTATTCCAAAAACGACTCAGGGAAATGGCCTCCGCTGCTGCGCAGCCTTATGGGCGAGGGAGACGTTTCGATCGTGCCTCTGCCACTGGGGTTACAGGGTGAACTCGGCACAATCGTGGCGGCGGCCGAGCGACCGGATTTTCCGCTGCAAACCGAGGCACTTCTTCTGAGCGTGGCGGCGAATCAGGCATCGATCGGGCTACAGGAGGCACGGCTCCTGAGCCAGCAGAAGCGGGTCGCCAACGAACTTGATCAACGGATCATGCAACGGACTGCCGAACTTGCCGCCGCCAACAATGAGCTTAAAAAGGAATTGGCCGAACGCAGACTCATGGAAGAGAGGCTGGGGGAAGAAGAGAAGGAACTGAAGCGAAGTGAGGTCCTCAAGGCAGCGATCGTGGAATCGGCTCTCGACTGCATTGTGACGATCGATCACGAAGGTCGCATCACCGAGTTCAATCCGGCTGCAGAGCGGACCTTCGGGCACCTTCGGGATGCCGTCGTGGGCAAGCAACTGGCCGAGGTCATCATCCCGCCGTCACTTCGGGAGAAGCATCGGCTGGGCTTCGCCCGCTACCTGGCTACGGGCGAAGCGCGAGTGCTCGGGAGACGCATCGAGATGACGGCAGTGCGTGCTGACGGAAGCGAATTCCCTGTCGAGCTTGCAGTTACACGCATTCCGCTGGAAGGGCCGCCCTCCTTCACCGGCTATCTGCGCGACATTACGAAACGCAAACGGGCAGAGCAGGAACTGCAGCGCAGCGAGGCGTTTCTCGCGGAAGCCCAGTATCTCAGTCGAATCGGCAGTTTCTCCTGGCGTGTAGCGACCGACGACATCACATGGTCAGAGCAGCTTTATCGTATTTTCCAGATTCACCGGGATGCGCAGGTGACCTTTGAACTGATCGGCACTCGAATCCACCCGGAAGATTTATCAGTATTCCGGGAACATATTGAGCGAGCTCGGCGGGACGGCGGCGACGTGCAACTCGAGCTCCGCCTGCAGATGCCCGACGGCACTGTTAAGTATGTAGACGTCGTAGCTCACAGCCGTGGCGACCAAGGCAAGCTGGAGTACATCGGCGCAGTTCAGGACGTAACTGAACGCCGATTCTCCGAAGAGGCACTGAGCAAAGCCCGATCACAGCTGTCGCACGTGGCCAGGGTGACGAGCCTTGGAGTATTGACGGCGTCGATCGCACACGAGGTCAACCAGCCGCTTTCGGGCATCGTCACCAACGCCAGTACGTGTTTGCGAATGTTGGCCGCCAATCCTCCCAACGTGGACGGCGCCCGCGAGACCGCCCGGCGCACGATTCGCGATGGCAACCGAGCCTCTGAGGTGATCACTCGATTGCGAGCACTGTATGGCAAAAAAGAGCACACGATCGAATCCGTAGACCTGAACGAGGCCACCAGAGAGGTAATTGCGCTGTCAGTGAGCGAACTTCAGCGAAACCGGGTGATCCTGCGGCCGGAACTTGCCGACGACCTCCCTCCGGTTACAGGAGATCGCGTCCAGTTGCAGCAAGTCATCCTGAACCTGATCCGGAATGGATCAGACGCGATGAGCAGCGTCGACGATCGTCCGAGGCAGTTGCTGATCAGAACAGAACGAGACGAAGGCGATCGCGTAAGCCTCACCGTACAGGACGCAGGAACCGGTTTCGACCCGCGAGCCGTGGAAAGACTTTTTGAATCGTTCTACACCACCAAGAATGACGGTATGGGAATCGGACTCTCCGTCAGTCGCTCCATTATCGAGGGTCATCACGGTCATCTACGTGCAACACTGAATAAAGGTCCGGGGGCAACGTTTTCATTCTCAATTCCTCGCGCATCCGAAGGCGCGACGGACGCCGAAAGTAATCGAGCCTTTCGGACGCCTGACGTAACAGACGCGGCGTGAGGATCTGACTCCCGTACGAGCCGTCACCCCACTTACTTAGGAGTTCCGCGTTCGCGCGGGGTGAGTTGGCGTTTACCATGAGTTCTTCGCCCCCGACCGGGGCAGCTAATACCAATACTAAGGTGTAATAGACAGTGCCTCCTGGAGTGGCGCACCCTCCTGTTGTGGCGGAGAATCAGGAAAGTGTCTTTTCGAAGACGAGTTCAGCCCCGTCGTCAATGCGCTCCCCTCATTGCATGGGCGGCTCGCCTGACGGGCATGGACCTTCCCGACCAATGCCAGTGCGAATGCACCACGTTTAGCGTTGCCGAAGCCTGCGGCTGTGGGCGCGGCATGAAGCATCTATGACAGTCACGCGTTCGCTTGTATCGGTGGTGGATGACGACGAATCTGTCCGCGAGTCGCTACCAGACTTGCTAAACGAGTTCGGCTTTGCAGCCCGCGCCTTCTCGTCGCCGGAAGAGTTTCTCGCGTCCGGTTGCGCCCCCCAAACCAAATGCCTGCTGCTCGACATCGCCATGCCGGGAATGAGCGGACCCGACCTTCAGCGGGAATTGAAGCGTCGCGGGCAGGAGATTCCGATTATCTTTATCACCGCCAGCACCGATAAGACTGTTCGCCCGCGACTTCTCGAGCAGGGGGCGGTGGAGTGCTTGTTCAAGCCGTTCAGCGATACGGCTCTGCTTGACGCTCTCAATACCGCACTCCGAGTGAATTGAGCCATCGGCACCCTGATACGCTCCTGGCCGCTTTTGTCTCTCCGCGTCGCGTTTTCTTTAATCCGGCGTTCTGAGTCGCGGCATTAATTCACAGCTCATCCTCGCTGATACCAAGGTATCGCCAATACCATCGTCCAATTGATTCGCCGGAGCACCTCGCGTGTAATCACATCCATCTAACTACTTGCAGAAAGGATGGTAAAGACATGCAGGAAGCTACCTGGAAACCTCACGAAAAACACGGACGGCTGACGACGCAGAGCGACTTGCCCGACAGCGTCTACGCATTTCCGAAGCAGCGTAAAGAACCACTCACCGATGCAGAACATGTGCGTAACGCCGTGGCGCGGTTTGATCAAGTCATCGACGTCTCGGATGCCGATCGCGCTTTGGCGTTCGCGAACATCGAGAAAGCGGCAAACTACTACGGCGTCAACCTCGCAGAAACGTCATGGCACGACCTGGGCATTCATCCGCAAAAGAATAGAAGAGAGGCTGCCGCCAAAGGCGTTGCCACGCGCGAACACCGGGCGCAGGGTTAAGAAACCACCGCTGAGGCAACCGGCCGACAGAAGAATTAATCACAGTTAAGTCAAATCTCAACCAAACAAAACCAAGCTTAAAGGAGGAGACGCAATATGACGGACACAAATGCAGTGATTGCAGTGTATGACAGTCACACGGCAGCGGAAGATGCCGTGAAGGAACTTCAGAAGTCAGGTTTCGACATGAAGAAGTTGTCAGTTGTGGGGAAGGATTATCACACCGACGAGCAAGTCGTTGGCTACTACAACGCGGGAGACCGCATGAAGTATTGGGGAAAGTGGGGCGCTTTCTGGGGTGGATTCTGGGGCTTGCTAGTCGGTGCCGCATTCTTCTGGGTACCCGGGATCGGTCCAGTGCTGGTGGGCGGTCCGCTGGTGGCATGGATCGTTGCAGGCCTGGAAGGAGCGGTGGCGGTCGGCGGTTTGAGCGCTATTGGTGCCGGCCTGTACAGCATAGGCATACCCAAAGACAGCATCGTGACCTACGAGACCGCCATAAAAGCCGGCCAGTACCTGGTGGTTGCTCATGGAACTTCCGCTGAGGTAGCGAAGGCCAAAAATATTTTGAGCACGTCGAAGCCAACCCAGGTGACCGATCATGTTCTCGAACCTGAAATGCAAGCGGTGAGCCGTTGAACGTATCGTGAGGTGAGATCGGGCCTTTTGCAGATCCCCACCTCACGTTACTTCGGATGGAAGAATCCTACGATTGTCTCTGATGTTGGTGAATATTATGTCTCGAGAAAAATCCATTCGATCCGGTTGGCGATGTGATAGTTGTGGCGAACTTATATCAGATTTCCAGGCAGGCTGGGTGGAGTGGCTTGCGGCAGAGGACGCCAGGGGAAAACCGAAAGTAAGTGGTTTGCGGTTAGTGCACCGTCGGAACATAAGCCCAAGCGGGCGAAAGCCACACGGCTGTCAATATAATCCGCGAGCCGAGTTCAGAAAGAACCGTGCCATCGTAGAAGGATTAGCGCTGGACCGGTTCGCGGGTCCCGACGGCCTGATGTTACTGCTTTCGATGATTGCTGAACACGCACTTCCAGCACGAGAAGTGATCGAACTCGCCAAGCGAGTCCAGATTCCGGGTTACGAAGCAGTACATGAAGTCGTTCAGGATGCGGTTAGCGAAGGGGTAATAGCGCCCTCTATTTCGTCAGGTTTTTACCTGCAGTGCGAGATCTGGGACGTACTGAAGTGGGCGAAATACCGAACTTCGGCGAAGACGAGCCATTGCTAAGCGCGGCAATGTTGAGCAGCAATGTTGAGCGCAACAAATCGATGGATTGTTTCTTACTCAATGATCCGCCGTCCCTGTCGCAGGTTTTCCAGTTTAGAATTTCGGGATTCCATCGACCCGGCGACCAATTCCAGGTTCGTTCATCTAAGTTTCGTGTGCGGCTGTTCCCTACCTTCTTTGAGGAGATGACGTATGAAAGCAATTGTTGTCCACCAGTACGGCGGTCCCGAAGTACTCAAGTTCGAAGACTACCCTGACCCGGTTCCGGGTCCGGGCGAAGTGCTGGTGCGGGTCGCTGCCACCAGCGTGAATCCGATCGATTACAAGCGGCGCGCCGGATTAACGAAGGATTTTTATCCTCTCCAGTTCCCGGGCCTCATCGGAGTCGACATTGCGGGCACTGTGGTCAAGGTCGGGCCGGGAGTGGATGGCTTTTCCGCCGGCGACCAGGTATTCGCGATGGCGGATAATACTTACGCTGAACTTTGTGTCGTGAAAGCCGCAGTCCTGGCGAAAGTTCCCAAGGGACTCGATTTGATCCAGGCGGCGGCGCTGCCGCTGGTGACAACGACCGGCAACCAACTCATGGCCGCTACGGGAGTAAAGGCGGGCCAGACGGTGCTCGTGGTAGGTGCTGCCGGAAACGTCGGGCGTTCCGCGGTATTCACTGCAAAGCAACGCGGGGCAACTGTGATCGCAGGAGTTTTGAAAAGGCAGTTTGATGAGGCGAAAACTGTGGGCGCGGATCAGGTGCTTGCAACCGACGACGACACCGCGATTGTAAATCTTCCTCCTCTCGATGCGGTGGCGGATACAGTCGGAGGAAGAACCGCCGAGAAGCTGATCGCCAAGGTGAAGCCGGGAGGAGTGTTTGCGACGGTTGTTGCGCCGCCGCAGAGTGCCGCATATTACCCATCTGTAAAAGTGGAGCACGTGTTCTCGAAATTCGACCGGAAAACTCTCGAGTTCATGGCCGAAGCGGTGCGAGATGGCAAGCTGGTGATTCCGATCAGCCAGAAACTGCCTCTGCGCGAAGCCGCCGAGGCTCAAGCCGCGGCAGAAAAGGGTGGTAGCGGCAAGATATTGCTGGTGGCTTGACATTATTTGCAAACATCATTTTGTGGACATTATTTTGGCGAACAGTGGACGCGAAAGGGAAATCGAAAAATGAAGAAAGATCACCGCGGAATTAACCCGGCTTCGAAACCGAGTGGCGATGGGTGTGTGGAGTGCCTGGCCTCACCGACAGGTTGGTGGTTTCATCTGCGCCGGTGTGCGGAGTGCGGGCACATCGGATGCTGCGACAGTTCTCCAAGCCAGCACGCATCCAAGCATGCGGCAGAAACCGGGCATCCGATCATTGCCAGCTTCGAGCCGGGTGAGGACTGGTTCTACGATTACGAGACGCAGAGCATGATTAAGATCAAAGGTGTGGAATTGCTTCCGCCGCATTCGCACCCGAAAAATCAGCCCACTCCTGGACCCGCAGGAAGGGTGCCAGCCAATTGGGAATCGCTGCTGAACTAGTTGCCCGTTACAGGGTACCGCCCTGGAGGGCCAGATTTAGCGGCGAAATTTCGCGTCCGTCCTCGCATTTTATCCTGAGAGGGCGAAGAAACGGCTCAAGCTCGTGCAATCGCCTGATAGCATCAGCCATCCCGCGCACCATGCATCTAGACTCATCGTCCTGGCAGCGGGAAACCAGGCCCCGCAGGCGATACGAAGTTGTAGGTTATCGAAGGAACGGTCACGGACAACATCGCACCTGCGATGCTGCCGAGCGAGCCATAGCCGTTCGCTAGAGTCTCCACAGAGACGAATATCATGTACGCCTGGCTCGGATCTACAGGTGTTGAAACGGACACAGACGTCTGCAAGTTAAAGCCGTCTTCTAAGAGGAGGGGGCCTGGAGCTTGCACGCTTGGCGTTTGCTGATTAAGAGAGAAGAACTGCTGCCCCGCGACGGTTTCATAGGTCGGTGGAGGGTTGCCGGGGATTGTACCGTAGATGTTAAGTGATCCCGACAGGAAAGAACGCGCGCGGGCTAAGGGCGCATTGGAATTGGGAGGGAAATAGGATTCGGTCCAGCACTCAAATGAATATACGGGGTTCGCGTAAGCCGTCAATGTGCCGGGCATCGGCGGGACGAATGGAAAATAGATCCCCAGAGTGACATACGTGTCACCGCCGCTATAGCCCGGCTGCGAAGATGTGACGGCGCTGGTGCTCAGTTGTCCAGCGGTTGGGTCGGCGGAGCCCGTCAGAATAGGTTGTTGAGATACCTCGGGATCGGTCGAGAGAATGGGTTTCGGGTAGTAGTCGTAGGGCGGCGAAACAGTGACGGTATAGTTGACACCGCCGATTCCGAGCGCGGCCCTTGGTGGTGCAAGTTTTTGATTCGCGAGCTTTTCATGGATTCCCAGAAGGCCCTTCAGAGCCTTCGCCGTTTTCGGATCACGGGATGAAGGTTTTGCCTCTCCTTGAACCTCGCCCAGATACTTTGCCATCTGCAGCAAGGTCGCATTCCTTTCCTGGATCTGCTTTTGTTTCTTCTGCTGGAACTCCAGAAAGCGGCGCGCCAAATTCGCCCGCGCGGCTTCATTGACGACAAAAAACTGCGGCACTTCCGATTGCGCCCGACTCTTATTACTGGCCATCTCCTCGCCTCCATTACTGAAGATGAACTGAATCAGATCACCTGGGTTTTTTCTTTTTTCCGCGGTCCCCGTTGATGTTTCCCTGAGAGGGTCACACTGTACACCCATCTGGTAGGCTATGCAATGAGTTATAACTGTTGCAAAATCCCCGCTGCACTTATTAACCGCAAGGCGTGGGTTCTGAGTGTAATCGCCTGTTTACAACAACTGACATGGAATTTTTGTGGGATTTGGAGTAAGGTCCTGTCCACGTGAGAAGGATTTCCATAGCCCTGCTGTCAGCCCTGATTTTATTTCTGCTCTTGCCTCTTGTGGGGTGCGACCGAGAGAGCTACTTCAAATTGTACGGCTATACTCGAGACGACCTCTTGTATGGAACCATGCCGCGAGAGGACGAGGTGTTTGCCCTACACTCAGTCGATCTGCTTCGGCAGGGTCGACTCGACCAGCTTGAAGATCAGCTCGATCCCAGCATCAGAAATGCTCAAATACGTGACGAACTGGCCAGAATGCACGACATGTTCCCCAGTGCTCAACCAGCTTCGATCAAAACTATGGAGGCGGGGACTGTCCGTGGCCGCAATGACTTTACAACCCACATTACTTTGGAATACGAGTTCGCACCGCAGATAATGCCAATGAGCGGGCGCACAGAGTTGGAACCCCGAAGCTGGCTGCTAGCGCGGGTTGTGATCCTGAGGAGTGATGGTGCCAGGACTATTCGCGGGCTCGCCGTCACCCCGACTTCGAGGTCCTTCGAAGAGATGAACGAATTCTCCCTTGCGGACAAAGGCGTTTCTCAGTATGCCGGATTATCGCTTGCCCTTGTGGTGGTCGGAATTACTTTATATGCCTTCGTGCTTTGCATCCGCTCCAAGATCGGCAAGAAGAAGTGGTTCTGGTTGCTCGCGATGTTGGTTGGCGTGCTCCGCGTCACCGTGAACTGGACTACTGGGCAGTGGACATTCACACCTCTAAACGTTCAGTTCCCACCGGTCAGTGTGGCCGTCGCGGCCTATGGCCCTTGGCAAATCATCATATGCGCTCCTGTTGGGGCAATCACCTTCCTCCTTTATTGCAGAAGACTCCCAAAGGCGAGCAGCACTTTATCGCCTCCACATCGACCGACTCTGGACAAACCAGTCGACACGCTGACCCGTACGTAGTTGGCGATAAATCCCGATTGCACTCAAATCCCCCAATCGAATACCAACCTGTGTCCGATACGTAGAAACTCGCCAACGCTGCAATGGGGCGACAAAGGAGCGTTCCTTCTTACCGAGCCATTAAACAATCACGGCTGGAATGGCGCTGCTACATGCGCGTGATCCCGACGGCTGCCTCATCGAGGTCGGCCAATACACTCTAGTTGCCTTCGACTGGTTCAACAACCACAGTTAATTTCGAGCACCGTCCGCACAAAAACACAACCGATACCATCGTCCAATTGTTCAAAGCCCACTCTTCTGCTTTTATAACGTCACGCTGCGGGTTCAATCAGAATCTGCTTTTCGGAAGCAATCGAAAGGGTATCAATGGCCAGCAAAAATGGACCGAAGGAGACAACGCGCGCAACCGCGCCTGTCGGGTCGACCAAGCCTGAGTCGAACACGCTGAGTGTGAACATTTTTACCGCGCCGGGAAAGGCTATGGTCGGCGAGCGGCCCAAGCCCTTCGGCGAAGCACTCGGCTTTGACCCAATCACGTCGACTTTAATCTTCGGCGAGTATGACGCGGTGCTGGTGGACGCAATGGGGACGGTGGCTGAGGCCGAGGCTCTCGCGGCTTGGATCGCTCTGCACAACCGCAACCTGGAGACTATCTATATAACGCACGCCCATTTCGACCACTTCTACGGTCTGAGCATTCTGCTCGACCATTTCCCGAGTGCGCGGGCCATAGCAACGCCTGAGGCTGTGAACGCCATGCAACCGTCTTTCACTCCCGTAGTGGAGCGGCTAGCCCGCGGGATGTTTCCTGGGCAAGTGCCCACCAAGCTGGTTCCACCGGAGCCCTATGAGCAAGACACGTTCACTCTCGAAGGCCAGGAATTACGCATCATCAAGCAGGGCCGCACCGATAGTCCCGATTCCACGTCTCTCTACGTTCCATCGATCGGCCTGATCGTCGCCGGCGACGTTGTATACAACCAATGCCGCATGTACGTCGGCGACACCACCCCCGAGAGCCGAAAGAATTGGATCGCGGACCTGGACCGGTTAGCAGCGCTGAACCCGACGATGGTTGTCGCCGGTCACAAGAAGCCTGGCGCGCCCGACTCTCCCTCGACGATCCAGGACACCAAGCGTTACCTCGAGGACTTCGATCGGCTGCAGAAAACCGCCAAGTCTGACCAGGAGCTGTTCGATCAGATGACGGAGCTATACCCGCACTGGGTGGCCAATCAGTCATGGTTGATGTTTGGATTCCCGGGGGCGTAACTCGCATAACAGAGTGCAAGGGGTCAACAAAAAACCTGCTCAAGCCCCCCAAGGATTGACCACACCGACTCCCGTACGCTCAAAGTCGGCTACGTTTCTGGTCACGACGGTCAGGCCGTGCACGAGGGCCGTGGCTGCGATGAGGGCGTCACGATCGGAGCGAGGGTTCGGTACGTGAAGCGTCGCGCATCGCCGGGCAACATCTGTGTCAATCGCAAGGATCCGGCCTGAGAATGTAGGCAACACGTGAAGATCCATCCACGCACGAAGGATCGCGCCTTGCTGGTTGTCGCGACGGTCTTATCCGGTCGATCGAGGAAAGAATTCCGATCTCCAATTCGAGCACCGAAATGACAGAGATGTAGAGACTCGCCGAGGGTACGCGTTCGGCCCATTTCTTTACGTTTGGATGCGTCTTCTTCGCTTTTCTTAATTCTGAAATTACATTGGTATCAAGGATGTACATTAAGTCAGGTCCACCGACTCGTGCAGGTTTCCCCGCAGGCGAGGCGGCTCGAATTCAATCTCGGCGGCAGCGGGCATCGCCAACAAGTCCATAATGCTCTTTTGCCCCCCCGTGATTCTTTGATACTCCTCAACCGTGAGCAACACGTGGGATGGGCGGCCTCGATCCGTGATGAAAACGGGACCTCGCTTGGCGGCTCTCTTTGCCCTGCTTGTATCCTGATTAAAGTCTCGACTCGACAGTTTTGTAATCGCCATGCCTGGTCTCCAGCACCTCGATGTAGCAACGTACCTACATTATAACAGAAAGCTGTTGGCTTTTCCGGGCAGCAGAAGAGATCGGCCAGCCACACCACTAGCTGCCCATATCTCCCCGTCCCGTACTTTTGGTGTTGTCGATACGTTCGTCCAATAGACTCGACGTTGCGCTTCTGGCTTAATTGACGTGTCACTGATAAGAGCAATTCAGGAAAACAGAATTCCATTTCAAAAAGGAGAACAAAATGACAACTAAAGGAAAAGTCTTAGTTCTAGTCTCGAGCGGTCGCGGTTTGCCCTTGAAAGATGGCAAGGTTTACACCGGCGCGGGCTATTACCTCAACGAACTGACGGTTCCGGTTCGCGCCCTGATGAAGGAGGGCTACGAAATCACCTTCGCCAACCCCAAAGGCAACACGCCGCAAGTGGATGTGCATTCAGAGGTCCCCGATTTCTTCGGCGGGGACGCGGCCAAGCTTGAGGACTATATGCTATTCCGCGACGGCCTGAAGGGGCTCAGAGATCCAATGCGCATCGCGGATGTCATCGCATCGGGCCTGGATCAATATGACGCTGTTTTTGTCCCCGGCGGCCATGGCCCGATGGATGGATCTGCTCGATGATCCCGATGCGGGCATCGTGATGAGGCACTTTCATGAAACATCGAAGCCTACGGCAGTGCTCTGCCATGGCCCGATTTCATTGCTCTCGGCGCTTCCGAATTCGTGGGAAGTGGTCGCGGCGCTAGCGGCGGGCGATGCCGCTGGAGCGCACGAAAAAGCGAAGGGTTGGATCTATGCTGGGTATAAGATGACGATCTTCTCGACAGCGGAAGAGCAGCAGCGGGAACCGTTGGAGATTGGCGGTAAGGTTCTCTTCTACCCGGACTTCGCCCTGCGTACGGCGGGCGGTGACGTAAGTGTGCTCGCTCCGTGGTCGAGTTACGTTCTTCAAGATCGCGAGCTGATCTCGGGTCAGAACCCGTTCTCTGATGAAGCGCTTGTGAAACTTCTTCTGCCGGCACTCAGTGAGAAGAAGAAGGTGGCTTCAGCGGCATAAGAATCGGAGGGAAACCGGGGACGGGGGAAACGGGAGAAAGATAGACGGGACATTTTCCATTTTTCGACAATGGAAATTAGTGAACGTCGGTCCGTCCCCAAGGCCCGTAGTGAAGCCGAAGGGCGCGGGGCACCCACCGTGTTGATCATGCCAGCGACATCAAAAACCGGGCGCCCCATTTCTCGCGTTCTTTGCGAGAAGTGGGGGTCTTCGCTGACACCCTACTAATCTTCAACTCGCGCTCTGTCGAATTTTCTCCTCCCACCCACCGTGTTGATGATGCCAGCGAGATCAAAAAACTGCGCCACCCGCCCATCCCCCACATGTGTTCCAATCCTACTTTGGTGTTACCGATACGTTCGTCCAATAGACTCGACGTTGCACTTCTGGCTTAATCGAAGTGCCGCTGATAAGAGTAATCGTGAGCACTGCGATCACGGCGCCTCGTATTCGGCGGGACACCGAATCGACATTGGAGTCAGCAATGGATGCCGCAACCAACGTCGTACAAATCGACCAGAAGAGCTATGAGATGCCCCCGAAAGAAGGGATGAGCATTGCGCATTTTCTCACCGTCGCCGACGTCAACCGATCGGCTCATTACTACGAAAAGGTCTTCGGCGCTCGCATTTTGACCATGGGGGATGGAAACGCGCCCCCGTACCTCCAGTTGGCGAATATCTGGATGATTCTGAACGTTGGCGGCGGCCCGACCCCGGATAAGCCAACGGTAACGCTCAGCGTTCCCGACCCGAATCACATCAACAGCTTCATGAATTTCCGCGTTGCAGATATTCAAGCGTGCTACAAATTGTGGAAAAGTCGAGGAGCCGAGTTCATCACGGAGCCGATCCCCAAGTACGGCGAGATTCGCTGCTACATCCGCGATCCTGACGGTTACATCATCGAAGTCGGACAGAGTACGACCGTCACCTACGGTTAGCGCTGGGCCCGGACGTGGTGCGGATTTAATCTCAACTATCTGCGCTCGCGTTCGATGGAGCATCGCGTCTCGAAAAAGCGTAGGGTGGCGAGGCGATTTTCTAGATTCGAATTGCCCGATGTATAATCCCGCGCATGCAAGGCATACCGTGGAGCACAATTGCGCTCGGATCGCTGTTGCTCATCTCGGCCTCAAAGGGAGGACAGGACGTGAAATCTCCGCAAGCTGAAAAGTCGAAGCCGCCCGTCAAAGTGGAGCAGCGAGGACGCATCCTTGGAATCGGCGGTGTCTTCTTCAAATCCGCGAACCGTGATCAGGCGCGCGAATGGTATTCGAAGCATCTTGGACTCGCTGACAAGGGCCAGGGAGCGATGCTTCCCTGGCGCGAACACGACGACCCGCAAAAAGAACGCGTTACAGTTTGGACTGTCTTTGCCTCCTCCTCGAATTATTTCCCCGCCAGCCAACCGTTCATGATCAATTACATCGTGGACGATATGGATGCTTTGCTCGACCGCTTAAGACAAGAGGGAGTAAAGATAGACGCCAAACGAATGGATGAATCCTACGGTCGCTTTGCCTGGATCTATGACTCGGACGGCAATAAGATTGAGCTCTGGCAGCCGCTGCCTTAAGGGCCTTCCACCGCGCGTCTCAATCGGTTTTCTGCAGCTGCCGAATCGATTTGCTACGGTGGATCACCCCACTAACTTGCCGGCGAGCCAGTAATCAATACTGAACCTTCCCGGACCAGAGCAGATCAGCCATACAAAAAAGAGCACGTAGAGGACTTCCGGAAAGTAGAGGAAATCGTCGAGCCAGCTGAGTGGCGAAAGTCCTTTCGGCAAGGTGGAAACCGCGCTGGTCAGGGTGGCGACAACCATGTCGATCAATAAAGCCACCGAGGCCGGGCTCGAAAGAAGCCCCACGGTCACCAAGGATCCGCCAACAAACTCGACACCGGCCACGAAATAAGCCGTCTGCCGGGGAAATGGGACTTTCGCCTGCACCAGCGTTTCGTAAACAGGCTTCGTGCCGCCGGCGACAAACAATTTGTTTCCCCCGGAGATGGCGAAGAACAGCCCGATCGAAACCCGAACCAGCAGGATGGCAAATTGTTCCCAATCACCGCTGCCCTGCAGCGCAAACTGGACCAACCGCTTCCAATCCATGTCTCATCCCTCCATCGGAAGTTGTTAGCGAATTCTGGCGCCTCGAGATTATGTTTCCATTCGTTCGACCCATTGAGCGCGAAATGTAGGAGCCACAAATGGATCCGCGAAGTACTGGGTTTCCCGCGCAACCTTGTCGCCGACGAACTCCATAATACTCACGGTGTAGGACGGCTTGCCGTCATATGTCAAGATGAGTTCAGTGACCCAGAGATCACCGCTGCCGATGATTCGTTGGACAGTAAACCGCTTTTTGTTCGGCTGACTCGCGCGTTGGCCCTGTATGTTGCTACGACCGCGGGTTCGCTCGCCTGACTGCGGATAATCGAGCACCGCGTCCTCTTGATAGATGAGGTGCTCCGTTTCAAAATCGTTGGCATCGGACGCTGCCCAATGCTGATCCAGTGCCGTGCGGATCTCTAGATCTCGCGCTCCAGGATCCTGCTCTGTCTTTTGCTGATCGGTCTTTGCTTGAGCATTCATCTTGAGCCCTCCAATTTGACAGAAGCTGAATGCTCTAGCGGCATTCAGCCAGAACAAATTACGCCCCGCAATTGGACGATAGTATCGCCGATACTTTTGTATCAAGTGCGGTAGCGCAATCAATCCGCCTGCGTCCAGTCTTGAAAATCGATCGAAGTCGAGGAACTTTCCGCCGCACGCCGGAGATGAAGGTGTCGCCGATACTAAGGTCCAATTGTTTTGCTACCTCGCCTCTGGCCTAACCTAATCGCAATCGTTCGAGATCACACTGGTTGAGCTTACCAATCTCTTTTACGAAGGAGAACACACCGTGCCGAAACTTGTGACGAAATCTGTGGCCGAAGAACAACAGAAGCTGGAAAAATACAGCACAGTGGACCGTATCGCTATCTTTGCGGCAGCGGGCGTAGTTTCGCCTTCCTCAGCGTCGCGGCGCTTTTCGCGCAAGCCCAAGGCAAGGACAAGTACTCGCTGAAATCACCAAGCGGAATCGCATTCTCCGACTTCAGGGGATACGAGGACTGGGCGGTGGCCTCTTCCGCTGCAACCAACGAAATACTCAAGGTCATCGTGGCCAATCCATCCATGATTACGGCGTATAAGGCCGGAGTTCCGGTCAACGGCCAGCCTTTCCCGGATGGCTCCAGGATCGTCAAGCTGCAGTGGAAGCCCAAGAAGAGCACGGAGGCACAGTTATCCCCACCCGCCGGTTTTCGGAAATCTCTTGCTGTCCTTTTCCATGACCGGCATCGAGCACGCTCAACAAGGATACCCAGTTGCGAAAGGCTAGCGCAAAACAACAATGTCTATTATAGTACTAGGCATTGATGGAGCCTTCGCCCGTGAGTGACTCGCAAGTGGACATTTTGATCATCGGCGGCGGATTCAGCGGGACGATGCTCGCTGTGCATCTGCTGCGTCACACAGACTTGTCTATCGCCGTCGTGGACCGCGGGACTTTGCCCGGGCGGGGCGTCGCTTACGGCAGCCCGCATCGATTTCATCTCCTCAATGTGCCTGCGGGAGAGATGAGCGCGTGGTCCGATGCACCTGACGATTTTCTGAGCTGGGCGAGAATCCACTTCGATACCTCGTTGCAGGCACGGAGTTTCCCACCACGATCCATCTACGGCGCTTACGTGGGGAGCGTGCTGGAAGCGACTCTGAATAAGTTGGGCAGAGAGCGTTTTCAGTGGATTCGAGATGAAGCACGTTCACTTCACCGCCAGGACGGCAGACTTGGGGTTCAAACCAACCTGGGCGCCGAACTGCTGGCCAGCGTCGTAGTGCTGGCAACAGGAAATTTCCCGCCTGCCAATCCTAGACTTCCCGGGCTTAAAGCTTCCGCCTCGTTGTATTTTCAGTTTGCGTGGGCCAAGAATGTGCTGGAAGACCTTCCAACCACCGGCAGCATTTTGCTGCTCGGTTCGGGGCTCACCAGCGTCGACCTCATCATGGCACTCAAATCCAAAGGCTTCCGTGGAGTGATTCACGTCCTTTCCCACAAGGGACTGTTTCCGCGGCCGCGTCGCCAACAACGCCCAGACGAGCCTTGGCCCTTATTCTGGGATGAAACCTCTCCTCGAACCATGCGCGGTTTACTTCGACTGGTCCGCAATCAGGTACGGGCCGCTGCCGCCAAGGGCATCAACTGGCGCGCGGTGATTGATAGCCTTCGGCCGGCGACGCAGGAAATCTGGCGTTCTTTACCGATTGAAGAACAGAAGCGATTCGTGCGCCATCTCCGCGCTTATTGGGATGTGCATCGTCACCGGGTCGCGCCGGAAATTGCTGACTTGCTGGACGACATGAAGAGCGATGGCGCGGTACGGTTGCATACGGGAACGGCCACCCGATATTGCGAGGTTGATAACAAGGCCCATGTGCATTACTGGGATCGGGAAACTCGATCCCAGAAGAGGTTGCCGGTGGATCGTGTGATCAATTGCTCCGGTTCAGAAACCGATTGCCGACGCATCGATGAATCGTTCATTACCAGCCTGGTCGTACAGGGATTCGCACGTCCCGACCGTCTCTTTCTTGGCGTAGATGTCAACGAACACGGAGCACTGATTGATTACAAGGGAACGCCGTCGCATCGGCTGTATGCAATCGGCCCTGTACGCAAAGGCTGCTTCTGGGAAACCACTGCCGTCCCGGAAATTCGCGTCCAGGCTGCCGCTCTGGCGGAACATCTTGCAGTAACTTTCGAGAGGGGCAACTCTCGGCCGGGACGTGCGCTCAAGACTGCCTAGCTGAAAAAGGAACCGATCAGATGCCGGCGTACCAGGCGTAGCCTGACTCTGGAGAGGCAGAGCCCAGTCCCTTACCAAAACTTTTCAGGCTATCGGTGACGGTCATATGGGTGATGAATTTCACATTCTTGTAGCCGAGTTGGCGAGCGACTCGCAGACGAAGCGGACCGCCGTTACCCACCGGCAGTTCATTACCATTCATTCCATAAGTGAGAAAAGTCTGGGGATGTATCGCATCGCCCATGTCGATGCTGTCCCACCACTGGGGCTCGATCGAGCGGTAAACAACGTACCGAGCGTGTGGCAGCACTTCCACCGCTTCCAGAACCTGAGAAAGAGGCACACCGATCCACTCAGCGATATAGGACCAGCCCTCCTCGCACTGGATCATCGTGATCTGGCTGCGCGAAGGATAGCTTTTAAGCTGGTCGAGCGAAAACGAGGCAGGCCGCGCGACCATGCCGTCGATAACCAGTCGCCAGTCGGCGAATCCTCCGCTCTGCAGGCGCTTGAACGAATCACCCAGCGGCGCCAGTTCATTGGGAAACGGACGCTGCGAAATCTGGCTTCGGGAAAACTCACGCGCCAGCGAATGCCGCGTCAGCAGGCGTTGCGAAGCATAAGTCAGCGTTTCGCCAAGGCCCCAGATTCCGGCGTGATCGGGCGGGATTAGTCCATACTTGTGCGCCAACCCGGCAGCCACTCCCAAAGCCGACACCCCCGCCGTGGCCGCCAGCCCGGTCGTGATCAGTTTGCGGCGTGAAATTTTTCCGGCTGACGGTTTACTCATCTTCGCTCCATATCTGTACGAGCGCGGCCTGTATCAACTCGGCCAGAGATCATCGCTCGTACGCGGCTGCGAAATCCAGCAAGCCAAACCATCATAATGTGAACCAGCAGAAAAACTACAAGCGCCAGCGAGACGAAGAAGTGAAGCGTGCGCGCGGATTGTTGTCCACCCAACAGATTGACGGCCGCCGGAAACGCGGAAACAAACGCGGGAGACATGGCCAGGCCCGTCCAGATCACCAAGGGAAACAGAACGAAGATTACGAACAAGTAGGTAAGCCGCTGCAGCAGGTTATAGGACCAGACTTCCTCCTCACCAGCCCGCTTGAAGTGCAAACGGTCAGCGATTGCCCTCGAGAACGCGCGCCACGAAAGATCGGTCCGTTGCGGGAACAAAGTTTTCGCGAAGTGCCCGGTAAACCACCCGGAGATTAGATACAACAATCCGGTCAACAGCACGACCCATGCCGCTTGAAAGTGGAGATACCGGCTCCAGCCATTCTGGTCGGGCAACACGTATCCGTAGCCGGTGGGCACCAAGGCTCTGGAGGCCGGGATCGGCAGTTTAAACAATGGTGTAGTCAAATCGTTGCCCGTCTCGCCCCAATAGAATCGCGGGTGAGAAATTACAATTTCAACTCCGCTGACGAGCAGGGCAAAGAAGCATAGGGTGGTAATCCAGTGAGTCACACGGACGAGCGCAGAGTGGCGCGAAGTCACCATCGTAGTCGCGACGGTCGATGGGAGATCCGATGCAGCACCTGGAATGCAAGCGGAATCGCTCACACGCGAATCGTATCATGGGTTCCGCAGATTGCGAACACCGAAGCTGCGAACTTCGATTTCGCTATGCCTTTGTGACGTTCGCGGCTGACCAACTCCCAACAAATTCTCCCAGCCGGTTCAGCGCGTCGGGAAATCTGTCGGTTATCGCCGCGAACCCAAGGCGAAAATGCGCGGGCGCATCCCAGCAATCTCCGGGGGCGAGCAGGATGCCCTGTTCCGCAGCCGCCTGGCAAAAAGCGCGGCTGTTCTCTCCACTGATGAGCCATGGAAAAGCGGTCACTCCGCCACGAGGAGGAATCCAGCCAACCGTCTCGCGATGTTCGGACATGAAAGAAGCAAGCTGCCGAAGATTTCGAGTTGCGGTCTCCTGCGTTTTCCCGAGAACGATGTTCCGGTGGCGCATCGCAATCTCCGCCAGCATTTCTCCGGCGGTATTATTCGAAATGGAAAAAATCGTACGCGCATTCCAGTAGCGCTCGCGGCGCTTGGCATCGTGCTCGATCATCCAACCGGTCCGCACCCCGGATAACGGGAAAGCTTTCGAGAAATCATGGATGACCGTCGCATGCGGCAAACGGGAGGCGGATCTTGCCGCCTGTCCGCCGTTCACTGGATGATAGATCGGGTGGTAGACCTCATCGCTGACAAGTTGAATTTCGCGAGACGCAGTAAACTCGTGCAAATCGCCGAGTTCCGCGTCGCTGATGGTTGCGCCAGTAGGATTGTGCGGGCTGTTGATCAGGACCAGCTTGGTATTTCGATCCACCAGTTGCTTGATCTCATCGAGATCGAAGCGGAAGTCGTTCTCCTTGCGAACCGCGTAGCTGCGAATCTCGATCCCAAGCGATTCGGGCAAAGCGGAAAATGGCGGATAGCCAGGTTGAGGCAGGACGACGTTGGCTCGAGGCTCAGCGGCCAGCCAGAATAGAATGAGCAGCGCCTCAGAGGCGCCGGTTACGACCTGGACAGTTTCGACATCCACATCCTGCATTTCGGCGATTGCTGCGCGTAACCCCTCAGCGCCCGCCGGGCGACTGTAGCGCAACTTGTGATTCAGGAAGCGCTCTCGCTCCTCCTCACCGGCGAGTTCTAAGATCTCATTCAGGGTCCAGCGAGGTCCTTCGCTCGCCGCCAGGTTGAATTCGACATCGTGCTCGTAAGTGTCGAGCCACATGTCGAGCAGGAAGGGTTTCAATCTCATGGCGTGCCTCGAAGAGTTAGATCAGAATATTGTCGACTGGCCTCATAAAACTTTACGGGCCCGGTTCTGTAACGCATTTCTCAAGGCAGCACGAAGCTAAAAATGTCGCTGCCCGCTGCGACTGCCACGTATTGAACTCCGTCCACTGCATAGGTCATCGGAGAAGCCCGCATTTCCTGGCCCGTATTGAAATGCCAGAGAGCGCGCCCAGTCGCGGCATCCACTGCTTCAAGCGATCCGCTGTCATCTCCAAAAAATACCAATCCACCGGCGGTGATTAATGTTCCACCCCACGATCGTCCCTGGCCTATTTGCGGATAACGCCACACCGGCTTTCCATCCGCGACGGAAAGTGCCAGCAGAATTTTCTGCGCATGCTCATCGGGCGGAAGCTTCGTGCCTGTGCCGTAGTATGTCTGTCCTTGTGCAAACGGCTTCGGATTTGCGAAATATTGATTGCAAGTTTCGAGAGCCATTACAAAGAACAACTTCGTCTCGGGATTGTAAGAAGGCGAAAACCAATTCGTGGCTCCATTGATGCCAGGACAGATAAGAGCGCCTTCCGCGGTCGGGATTAGGCCAGAGACAACGGGCCGGCCGGACTTATCGATGGCCTTGGCCCAATTCAATTTCTCCACATACGGAGTGGCTTGGATGAATTTGCCGGTGACCCGGTCGAGCAGATAGAAAAAGCCATTGCGGTTCGCCTGAATGAGCAATCGCTGGACCGTACCGCCGCCCTGCTCTACATCTGCCAGCACAGGAGTTTCATTCGCGTCGTAGTCAAAGAGATCGTGAGGTGTGAACTGGAAGTACCATTTCAACTCGCCCGTATCTGGATTGAGCGCAAGAACGCAATCCGTATAGAGGTCATCGCCGGGGCGGGAATCTCCCACAAAGTCAGGTGCAGGATTGCTGGTTGTCCAATACAGAGTGTTGAGTTCCGGATCATAGGTGCCCGGCATCCAGGTGGTGCCGCCGCCGTGGAGATAGGCGTCTCCGGGCCAACTTGAGGAGCCGAATTCACCGGGACCGGGAATTGTCCAGAAGCGCCACTTCAGCTTTCCGGTCTCAGCATCGTAGGCAGCTAAAAATCCTCGCACCCCGGAGTCACCGCCAGAGGTACCAACGATTACTGTTCCTTTCACCACGAGCGGGGCGCTGGTCGCGCCGTAGTGTTTGGTTTTATCAGCATATTCAATATCCCATCGCAACCCCCCGGAACGGGCATCGAGACAAAGCAAGTGGGCATCGTCGGTTTCCACGTAAACAAAATGCTGCCACAGCGCCACGCCGCGATTTTTGTGAGCCGCAGCGTCGTCGAGCAGCCCCGAGCTCAGCGGCCTTTGGTAGTGCCACACCATCCGTCCGGTTCGCGCGTCCAGGGCGAATACATCATTGGCCGAAGTTATGTACATCACTCCGTCGGCCACTACAGGAGTGACCTCCAGATTCTGGGAGTTGCCGGGATGAAACACCCACGCTGCACGAAGTTGTGCCGCGTTTGCAACGTTGATTTCACGCAGATTGCTATAGCGGCGCCCGGTGTAATCGCCGTTATAAGAGGTCCAGTTCGCTCCCACCGGCCGCGCCAGAAGATCCTGCGCGTTCACATCCGCGACAGCAGCGATAGGAGATTGCGTCTGCTGCTGCCCGGCCGCAGGCACTCCAGCACAGAGCGCCGCCAGCAATAAGAGAATGAGCGCTCCCGCGGGCCGTTTCATGTCAGCGATTGTCGGCACTACTCACTTGGATTTCCTGAAGCGAACCCCAGTCCACCCCGTGGTCATCTTCCAGGTGAAGGGAGACTCGCGCGGGTTTTCCAGGCGCGGCAACTTCTGCCTCAAGCTGCACCGGTTCGGCGGGAGTGACGGTCGCAATTGCCATAGTTCCGAGACTCGAACCATGTTCGTCGTAGAAGTGAGCCACGAGATGCCCGGCGGCGAAAACTCCAAACGAACCGGAAAGCCGGATCTTCCCGTTGTCGAGATGAACGCTTTGCAGCGGGCGTATCACGATGCCAGCGTCTTTCACTCCGTGAAATTCTTTTCCGGCCCGCGTCGGAAACCATTCCGTGTCGAAATCACAAGAGTCTCCCGGCCGCAAACGGCACATCGGACTGTTAAGCTCCGCTTCAAGATAGTAAGGGGATGCATCCGGGTCGTCGCTGAGGGAAGGAATTCCGTCAGCACTCAACCGCATTTCCGGTCCGTTCGTCCAGAAGATGACAGAAGCCTTGCCGGGATAGGATTTGCTTTCGTCGAACTGAAACCGTTCCACCATGGCATACTTACTGCCGCCATCGACTACTGCCAGCCAGCCTTCTGTCGAGTCCAACCACAACTCAGCCGCCATGTGCACGTAATGCACCGCGAAGAATCCGTCGTTTCTCACCGACACGGCGGAATTCTGCGCCGGACCGAAGCGGACATGATAGCGGTTCAGATAACTGCTGGACGGGTTCACTGGAGTGAAGGTCCAGAAATCGTGGTTGAAGCCGGAGGTCGAGGATGGATCGGCGGTGCTGTACTGCGAAACCGATTGCATCGACCATTCCACGGTATGCCCGCTCACATTCTTCATGGACGCGTGAAAGCGAATACGCGGAGAGTCCTCATCTAGGTGAATTGTGCGCAGAAACTGGATCCCGGTCTGAGGGTCGGCCGGGCCGGTAAGTTCTATTTCGCACTGCTGACCTTCTGAAAGCTTTCGAAACGCGAAAGGGCCGTCGTCCAACAGATCGGAGTCGCCTACCCAATGTTGTTCGTCGTCATTCCCCTCGGGCAGGAGCCACAGCTTGTCGCCTCCGTAGTTGAACCACTGACCCAGAGTTGGCGGCTTGTGCGTCCCTGCAAGTTTTGGATTTACGAACAGGAAGGGATGCCCCGCGAAATTCACCTGCATTAACCGGCCACCATTTTGCGGCACCAGGGTCAACTGTATCCAGCGATTGGAAATTTGCTCTGCACTCCACCCCTTATAGTCGACGGCTTCGACGCGGCAGCCCGCAGGGGCTGGGGAAGTTGCTTGACTCGCAGTCTGAGCGGCCGCTGACAAGCCGCAGGAGACCGCGAGAAAAACCACCGCTCGTCGTCGCATACGACTCGCCAATGGGAATTGCGTTGTCATAAGTGCACCTTTTCAGAAAGCGCCGGAGATGAGAGTAGCATGCACGCAGTTTTTGAAACCTGGGGCTGCGTCAACAAAACGAAACAAAATGCAATCAAACGAAATATTTCGATTTGCGTCAAGCGAATTCTGTGATATACCGAGGGGGAAAATAAAATGAGTACGCCTCTCTGGGAACAAAGTTGAAGACTCTGCTGGTATTCCTGTTGCTCTCGCTCAATTTGCTAGCCCAGGACCGGAAAATCGACCGGAAAATCGATCCTACGTGGTTGCATCGTTACGTTCCGCAATTGAACGAAACAAGAGCTGATCTTGCATCCCCTACTTGCCACTTTAAAGCAATTTTCGGAAAAGGCGATGCGGACGATCGAACATTGCAGAGTGTTGACCGTTTCGCTGAAGTCACGCTCGATGCCCACGGGAGTTGCCAGACTGTGCTCTACGATCGTGTAGAAGAGATCTATTTCGTTCTGCAAGGCAAAACCGATCTCCACTATGGCAATCAAACGTATGCGATGCGCCCGAATGATTTCACCTACCTGGCTCCGGGCCTGAAGCACTCGATTGCGAATAGCTCCGATCAACCGGCGCAAGTTTTAGTGATGAGTTTCAAAGTGCCTGCGAGAATTCCAATCAACGCGCCATCGCCCCAGCCCAAGATTGTGAATCTTGATAACGTGAAGGAAGAGACGGTTGAAGGTCATCCCACATCGGTTTTGTACAAGCTTCTCCTCGGTCCACGGAATGGCAAGCGCGACGCCATCGATGATGCGTATGTTGTGACCAGTTTTTTCTGGATGAACTTTGCGCCGGGCGGCACAAATTTTCCGCACCATCATGAAACCGCGGAAGAAATTTATCTCGTCCTTGACGGGGACGGCGAAATGGTAGCTGGTAGTGGAATGGATGGCATTGCAGGGCGCTATCCAGCCAAAGCTGGAGACGCGTACTACTTTCGCCCCAACTGCACGGTGGGGTTCTACAACCAGAATAAACCGGGAGCCAAGGCGTTCATCCTGGCGGTGCGGTCGAAGATTCCGCTGCCCGAAGATGAGGATTAAATTGCCAATTTTTAGCTTGTTCCAACATCACGAATATTCGCGCGGAGTCATCTGCGCATTTTTTGCAAACGGTTAATGAGGAGATTTCTTAATGCATATCCAGAATTCCAGCCGGCGATCATTCGTTAAGCTATTGGCGGCCGCGCCACTGCTCACCCAGATTGGCGCTCGTGAACTCTACGCGCAAGCGGCCACCGCCATGGGCAAGGATCCTCGGCAGAATGTATATACCCAGCTGGGAGTAAAGACAGTCATCAACTGCCGCGGGACCTGGACTTATCTGAGTGGATCGCTTGAATTTCCCGAAGTTCGGCAGGCGCAGTTGGAAGCGTCCCGTTACTTCGTGAACATGTTCGATCTGCAGCGTGGGGTGGGGCGGCGTTTGGCAGAATTGACGGGAGCAGAATCTGGCATCGTCACTTCAGGCTCAGCGGGCGCAATGTCGGCGGCGACCGCCGCATGCATGGCCGGCAGCGACGATAAATATATTTGGCAACTGCCCGATACCACCGGGCTGAAGCACGAAGTGATCATGGTGGGCGGCCGAAGCGCCTTCGATAGTGCCATCCGGCTTACCGGCGCCAAACTGGTTCTCGTATATTCCTCCGACGAACTCGCCAACGCGATCAACGAAAATACCGCGATGATCTACACCACCGATCTGGGTGAAAAACTGCGGCAAGAAGTCGCGATTGCGAAGGCCCATAAAATTCCTCTCCTGCTGGATGACGCCGCAGGCATACCACCCGCCGACAACGCCAAGCTTTACGCGAAGATGGGCATCGACCTTTACTGCTTTTCGGGTGGAAAGGGGCTGTCCGGGCCGCAGTGCAGCGGTTTGCTTCTGGGACGAAAAGACCTGATCGAATCCGCGCTCATGAATTGCAATCCGCGGGAGGGAGCCATTTGCCGTCCGATGAAAGTTGGCAAAGAAGAAATTATTGGTTGCCTTGTATCGCTTGAGACCTGGCTGAAGATGGACGAGAAAAAACTCTACGCCGAATGGAATGGCCGGGTGGATCGAATCCGGAAGTTGGTGGACACAGTGCCCGGCGTAAAAACCGACATCTATATTCCCGACGATGGGAACCGCTATCCAACGCTCAGGGTCTCCTGGGATACGCATGCGTGGGGATTCAGCATTATCGATTGCGTTCAGGAACTGCGTGCGGGTGATCCGGTCATCGAAGTGCTGGGACCGGATAATCCCAGCCTGGTGACAGCGGTGCGCGAGGGTAACCCGAACCGGAAAGAGCGCAAGGAACCCGACCACATCGAACTGATTTCGATGACTATCAAGCCGGGTGAGGAAATCATTGTGGGACAAAGATTGCGCGCAGTTCTGCGCGCGGCCCAGAAAAAATCTGCCGCTTAGAGCTGGAAGGAAATTTACTTGCGAAGAAATCAGATAGTCCAATTGCGGTTTCTATTGATTATTTTTATGCTTTCGCCAGCGCTCGTAGCAGAGGGGCAGGTTCGGGCCGTCGTTCCTGCGGCGACTTCGGCTCGCGTGAATCGTTTCTACTCGCCAGGTGTGGACGCAGGAGACTACGTTTACATCTCGGGTCAAGGACCGCGCCGTTCCGACGGAAGTTTACCAACGACTTTTGATGCTCAAGTCCGCCAGGCTCTCGATAACGTTAAAGCAATTGTCGAGTCTGCCGGTTTGACCATGGAGCACGTTGTCTACACCCAGGTTTATCTCGAGGACGTCAGCAAGTATGGCGAAATGAATCGAGCGTTTGGGGAGTACTTCGCAAAAACTCCGCCGGCTCGTGCCGTGCTGGGCGTTGCTCGCATTCCGGATCCGCCCATTGAGATTAGCGCGGTCGCCGTGCGCAGCCTAACTGATCGGCGGGCGGTCTATCCGCCAAACTACAATCAAGGCGATTCGGCTTCGCCCGGCATTCTTACTCAGGATCGGCTCTTCGTATCGAGCATGTCTGGTAGCGATCCTGTGAACGGAAAAATTCCAGACGATCCCGCAGCGCAAGTCGACTTAGCGCTTGACCGCGTTCAGGCAGTCGTGAAAGCAGCCGGTCTCGAACTGAGCAACATGGTTTTCGTCAATCCTTACCTGACTTCGGATATCCCAGGGCGGGTGATGAATGAGCGTTACGCACGGCGCTTTGAGTTTGGCAATACTCCTGCGCGCGCCACAATTGAAGTATCGAGTTTGCCCGGCGGCGCTCACATCGAGTACACCGGCGTGGCAGTTCGCGACCTCCGGCAGAGAAAAGCGGTTCGTCCCAAGAACATGCCGCCAAGTCCGACGGCCAGTCCTTGTGTTTTTGCCGGCGACACTTTATATTGTTCCGCCAAAGACGGCTTCATTCCAGGTGCGCACGGCGGCATTTATGCGTCTACAACGCAACATCAGCTGCGGCAGACGATGCGCAATCTCCTCGACAACCTTGAAGAAGCCGACATGAATTTCAATCAGGTTGTAGCCACAAATGTTTACCTGGACGATTTGTCTGACCTGCAAGCCTTTGACGATGTGTACGCGCAATATTTTGGCGCTACGCTGCCGGCGCGAACCACCGTTCAGCAAATCGCGCCCACCAAACGCGAAGCCGATCAAGAAGGTCACTTCCCCGGGCTGGAGCAAGTCTCGTTCATCGCGGTTCGAACACATTCCACGCGCTGAACGAGTGACTCGTTGAGTACTTGCGGGAGCTGAGCGAAACCGGTTCTGCGACAGCTGAGCGTGATGATTATCCGAACGAGATTGGTATACTCTGTGCGATCGTAGTGAGCCTGGATAGGAATCATCGTGGTTTGAGATTGCGATAATGGATACGCCCAGGGAGTTAAACGAGGTCGTTCTTCCGCAGACTGTTGTCGGCCCACTCACACGCGCGGCGATTTTTCTAGTCGTCTGCATTCGCCCCGGGCGGGAAGACTATGCGTCGGTACGATCATTCTGCGCGGACCTTTCAGGACTGGTGCGCGCAGTTGAATTTCGGGACGCGGAAGCCGGTCTCACATGTGTGGTTGGATTCGGGTCGGAGGCATGGGACAAGCTCTTCGGATCACCGCGTCCCGCCGAACTCCATCCGTTTCGAGAGATTCGCTCAGACGGCCGCCACGCCGTCTCCACTCCTGGAGACATCCTCTTTCACATTCGAGCCAAACGCCACGACCTGTGTTTTGAATTGGCCGCACAGATTATGGATAACATCGGCGATGTAGTTTCAGTTGCCGACGAGGTTCATGGCTTTCGCTATTTCGATGATCGCGATGTGATCGGGTTCGTCGACGGGACAGAAAATCCGCGAGGCGGTGCAGCGCACGAGGCTGCCATTGTCGGTGACGAAGATCCAGCCTTTGCAGGCGGCAGCTACGTCATCGTCCAGAAGTATCTTCACGATATGAAGGGATGGAATGCCCTGCCGGTTGAGACGCAGGAGCGCATTATTGGCCGCAAGAAGCTCTCAGACATCGAACTGAAAGACGCCGAGAAGCCGCCTTTCGCGCACAATGCGCTCACTTCGATCGAAGAAAACGGAAAGGAAGTTAAGATTCTGAGAGACAACATGCCTTTCGGGCGGCCAGGCCACGGCGAGTTCGGGACCTACTTCATCGGCTATAGCCGCACTCCGCGCGTCACTGAAACCATGCTTCAGAACATGTTCGTGGGCCGTCCCCCTGGCAATTACGACCGTCTGCTCGATTTCAGCAAGCCGGTTAGTGGGAGTTTATATTTTGTGCCTTCGTCAACGTTTCTTGACAACATCAGCGGAGACCCGCCGAACTGAGCCGCGGCCGGATCATCGCCGACCATGCAGACCAAAGTTACCCGGCTTGCACTGCTTCATCTCCCGAGCGCTGTGTAATATTGGAAGTCAGTGCAGCTACTCGAAAATATTCCGCTGGCGCCGCTTACCACCCTTAGAGTCGGAGGTCCGGCGCGGTATTTCGTCGAAGCCAAAGATGTTGGAGAGGCGCAGGAGGCAGCCGTATTTTCTGCGCGGCACTTGATCTGCCTTTGTTCGTTCTGGGCGGCGGCAGCAATCTGGTAGTTAGCGGATGCGGGTTGGCCCGGCCTGGTACTCAAGATCGCTATCGAGGGCATCGAGCAGAGTGCCGGGCACGATGAAAATGGTAATGTTATTTTCCAAGCCGGTGCGGGCGAATCCTGGGACAAGTTCGTTTCCCGTTCGGTGATGGCGCGTTGTGCTGGGGTCGAGTGCCTGAGCGGCATTCCCGGCAGCGTTGGCGGCACGCCGGTGCAGAATGTTGGCGCCTACGGGCAGGAAGTCTCCGAGACCATTGCGTCGGTGCAGGTGCTCGATTTAAAAGATGGCCAGGTGCGGGAATTATGCGGTGAAGCCTGCGGGTTTGGCTACCGCTCCAGTATTTTCAATACGACTGAAAGCGGACGCTTCATTGTTCTGCGTGTGAGTTATGCGCTCACGCCCAATGGCAAGCCGCGTCTGGCCTATGCCGACCTGCAGCGCCACTTCGCCGGACGAGAAACAGCGCCCGATTTGGCCGAGACGCGCGAAGCGGTGCGGCATATCCGTGCTTTAAAAGGAATGCTGATTGTGGCCGGAGATGCAGATTGCCAGAGTGCGGGTTCGTTCTTCAAAAATCCTGTACTCTCCGAAAGCCAGCATGAAGATTTAAAGCAGCGGGCGGCAGCACGAGGGTTAGCCGTGCCCAGCTATCCCGCGCTGGTAACTCATAAAAAAGTTTCCGCGGCGTGGCTGGTGGAGCGTTCCGGATTCACCAGGGGTTATGGTTACGGCCGAGCCGCCATCTCAAGCAAACACGCATTGGCAATCGTGAATCGGGGCGGAGCGACCGCGGCGGAGATCATCGCTCTCAAAGAGCAGATTCAACATCGCGTGGAAGAAATCTGGGGCATCCGTCTCGAACCCGAACCGGTAATGGTGGGCTTCTAGGTTTCTTGGATGGAATCCGAGGGCGCGCCCAAGAAGCGCTCAACTAAGCAGGATTCTTTGTGGGTGGGTTAGTCGGGGAACCCAACCCGGCGTACGAATTGTCCGAAGCGCGGGTCTCCATGCAGTGGCTCGAATCTTCGTCCCGTTTTGAGATATGTGAGTTGAGGATCCCTCTCCTGACAGGCCTTTTCCAACCAGACAAAAGCTTCGTTCGATTCGCCCAACGCTCCATATAGGGTCGCCAGTGAAGCGGCCGGAACGATGCCTTGCTGGTGCAGTTTCTGGAGTTTCACGAGTATTCTTCTTGCCTCAGCCGTGCGTCCCGACACGGCATAGGCGAAGCCCAAGTCCAACTGAATGTCCGTGTCTGCGGCTCCGGCGAGTTCCAGGGCGTTTTGAAACTCTCGAATAGCATCATCCTGCTTTCCGCCGCGCAGGTAGACCCAGCCCAGAGTCTGGTGAGCCGGTGCAAAGTGCCCATCGAGTTCCAAGGTTGTCTGGACCTGCCGGAGCGCTTCATCGTAGCGCCCTGCCACCAACAACCTTCCCGCCAGTGCGTTATTCAGAGGCAGGGACAAGGGGTCGAGTTCCCGGGCACGAATGGCCTCAGCGATCGCTTCATTGAATCGCCCTGTGTAGGTCAGATAACCGGCATACCAGTTGTGAGCTTGGGCGTAACCTGGATTCAATTCCAAAGCCTGCTTGTATTCTCTCTCGGCGGCGGGCCAGTTCCAATCATAGGTCTCCTCGATGAAAGCTAAAGAGGCATGAGGCTCCGCCAATGAGTTGTCCAGTTCGATCGCCTTCAAAGCTGCTTTCCTCGCAGCTGACAAAGCATCTTTCGATGGGAGACCGCCGCGGAATCCGAGCATTGCATAGGCCTCCGCAAGCCCGCTATAGGCCGGGGCGTAGCCCGGGTCGCTCGCGATCGCCTGCTGAAACGATGCGATGCTTTTGTGCAGCGCATCCTCGGTCCGCTGGCTGAAGTAGTAACGGCCCTTCAGGTAATTCTCGTAAGATTGGGGGTCGACGGGAGACGTAGACGCCAGACGCGCCCGCTCCTCAGGCGTGAGATTCAGTTCGATCTGCTCAACGATATTCCGAGCGACTTCCTCCTGCACTTCGAGAATGCTTTGATACTCTCGTTGGTATTCTCCCGCCCAAATGTGCTCGTCCGTCGCGGCACGAATCAATTGGGCGTGAACACGGATCTCGTTTCCTTCTCGCACCAGCGACCCTTCCATAATCGCATCGACGGCAAGCATCCTGGCAATCTCTGGCACTGAAAGCTGGGTGTTCTTGAAGTGCATGGTCGAAGTACGGGATATAACCCGTAATCCGTGAATTCTGGAAAGCCGCCCGATGAGTTCCTCGGTCATGCCGTCGGCGACGTAGTCTTGCGAGGAATCTCCACTCAAATTCTGCAATGGAAGCACCGCCAAAGATTCAATTTTGGGTCGGCTTGCATCCCGCGCGCGGCTCCGTGCAGCGACGTAGACAAGCGTAAGAAGAGCGGCGAGTACCGCCGCTGCGAAGCTCAGGGCAAGCCAGCGACGTTTTCGCGGAACTGTCGTTTGCCGATTTTCCGCTTCGGTTGGCGCTTCCAGGGCTGGCTCTTGTTCCTCCTCGAAACGGATTTTGCGGTTTTGCCGCCAAGCATCGAGCTCGGAACTCAAGACATAGACGGAGCCTCGCTTCTGGTGTAGGTGTCGGTGGACAGGCATCCCCTCCTGCTTCTCCCATCGCTGGACGGTCGTCACGTCCCGGCCCAGGTACGTGGCAATCTCTTTCCAGGAATCTAAGCGATGCTCGGGCACTATGTGGGACGGTGTCTCGGACAGCGTTTTGTTAGAGAACGGTTCGCCCATTCGCCCTCCCCTGGGCGGTCAGGAGACGATCGCCCCGATTGTAATGCCTTGGATGAGAACGGCAAAGCACGGCATTTGGCCGCAAATGGGCCGTTCCGCCTATTGCTGTTTGCCTAAATCCTCGACCTCATACAGCCTGTGCACGTGTCGGATACGACTCGCCGAGATGCAACTGCACCAGCCACTCCGCCTTTGATCTCGGGTGAGGGCTTTCGGCGCGGGGGCGATGATTCGCTGAACAAAATGAATGTTCCAAAAAAACTCTGGAGGCGACTATGTACAGCAAAACTTTCTTCTGCTCGGTAGGGGCGTGGGTCCTCGTGCTCGCGCTAGCGACAAGTGCGGCGGCGCAAGATTGGCCAAGCTGGCACTACAGTGGTGTGATCAATGACTATCCATTATCAGCCAACCCGACAGCCGGTCCGTGGGAACTTCGCGGCCCGTGGTCCTTGAGGCTGCGACCGTTCGGAAGTGCAGATTTTTCGGCAGCTCTGACGATGGAGTTTTCCGATTTAGGATCCGGCATTGGCTACACCACCGACTCCCGACACCAGCACACGCACCACATAACGATGAAGGGCGCGACGCTAATTTGGAACCCGCCTCAAACCGATTGCCCACCCGGCATCACTCCCTTCCCTACCTATACCTGGGTTCTGGAGGTGAACGGAATGGCGGATGTAGCGGGAAATGGGGGATCTCCCTTTACCGGGCCAGTGCCGCTACAGGTCTGCCTCGGCGGCGGCCCAGATCTTGAGATTTCGAACATCACGCTGGTGTTTTCCAATCTCTCGACTGGCCCATCACAGGCGACAAATCATTTCGGACTGGCGCCGATCCACGGGGTCGTTCGGCTTCCCGGGGACCCTGAATAGGGCGAAAGGCGCCGCCCCGGATCGCGACCCGGCTTTGGGAACTATGACCCCGCTTTTGGGTGCGGGTGCAGCGATCCGGCCCCGACGGCGCCTCGAACTAGTCATCGGCAAGTTTTGCCGCCTGCTTAAATATCTCGACAAACATTTCGCGCGTCAACTTGCCGGTCTGCGTGTTCTGGTTCGAGGGATGGTAGGAGGCGAGTAACACCTTACCATCGGGTAACCGGTAACTGGCGCCATGTTTGAAGAGATAAGTCCTGAAGAGAGAGCGCTGTTGGTCGAGCAGCGGACCTCGACGTTTCAAGTAATTCAAATAAGCGTCGAATCCAATCTTTCCCAGAGCTACTACCACCTTCACTTTTTCTAATCCTGCGATTTCGCGGTCGAGAAATCGCGAACACTCGGAGAGTTCCTGCGGGGTTGGTTTGTTGGCGGGCGGAGCGCAGCGAACCGCGGCGGTGATATACAGATCTCTTAGCTCAAGGCCATCGTTGCGATCCGTGGCGTTGGGTTGGTTGGCGAATCCGGTTTCATACAAAACGGGGAACATGAACTTTCCCGAAGCATCGCCGGTGAAGGGGCGTCCGGTGCGGTTGGAGCCATGCGCGCCGGGGGCTAAACCCATAATAAGGACGCGAGCGTTGGGATCGCCGAAACCCGGCACAGGTTTGCCCCAGTATTCGCAGTCGCGGTAAGCGCGGCGCTTTTCGCGGGCGATCTGCTCGCGGTATTCGACCAGCCGGGGACAACGCGTGCAGGCGACGACCTCACGATTGAGAACTGCGAGCCAGTGCGGGCTGGGCGGCGGGTTAGTTTTCTGTGTCAGGCAGGCTTTCCTCGGCTCTTGAGTCTATCGAAACTCGACAAAGCCAGAAAATGCCCCAGCAGAGCGATAGTCGATAAGCGACACACTTATGTGCGCTAGAGTACAGTATCAGCGGTATGGCAGTATGGCCGCTCATGCGAATAAGCTCAAATTACCTTCCTCATAGCCGTCTGCCGGAGTCGAGAACATGCCCCGCACAGCAGCCCTGCCGAGGGCAGACGGAGTAGTGGCGCATGACTCATACAATTCTCATCGTGGATGATAGTTCCACGGTTCGATCTTCCCTGCGATCGTGGATTGAGACTAATGCTGATTTCCATGTATGCGGTGAAGCCGAGAACGGCGAAGTGGCGATCGCGAAGGTGGAAGAACTGCACCCGGACATCGTCATACTTGACTTGCAGATGCCGGTCATGAATGGACTCGACGCCGCACGCCATATCAGTCAACTCGCCCCGAACACAGCTATGGTGATGTTCACTCTGCATCCTTCTGGAGAACTGTTGAGAGCCGCGCGCGCCGTCGGCGTAAAAGATGTGGTTTCGAAGACGGATCAACTCTCCGACTCGCTGCTGATCGCACTGCGGCAGATTTGTGTCCCCGATTCTGCGGTATAAATGACAAACTCCAGCATAGTTAAGTGTTCGGTATCGCACATACTAACGTAGCTTTTGTGACATAATAATAAAAGAGCTGGCCCTCCTTGAGGTGTTCCTATGGCGTACCCGGATACTCCTTACATTTGCCCCATTTGCAACCGGCCGGTGGACTTGCAACGGGACAGGTACACGGATGAGGAGGGACTTGTGGTTCACGAGCGGTGTTACATTGCGCGCCTGGTCTCATCGCGGCAAGACCCGCCCGATCCGCACCACACCGAATAAACGACTTTTCTGCCGGGAGGCTCCCCGGGGTCGGTTCGTCCGTTTGACGGTGCTCTGCTTCTATCTTTACACTCAAGTGAGTGCCGTATGAGTTCGGTCCAGCGTCCTGGTCCCGGATGCAGCGGTTGGTGAAAGGCAAAACGTGAGCCCCACAGAGACTACAGACGCCGCAAAAACGGACACAAACACGCCCGATAATAAAAAGGACATTAGGCGGGAAATTTCAGTGGAGATTCCCGCCGCGGAAGTTGCCCGCGAGACTGAGTCGCAGATCCAGCGCTACCAGAAAAGCGCGCGATTGCCGGGGTTTCGCGCCGGGCATGTGCCAGCTTCGATTATTCGCCAGCGCTTCGGCGATGGCCTGAAAAACGACGTGATCGAGGCTTTGGCTCCGCGCTACTTCCGTAAAGAAGCGGAGAAGCAGGGACTCATTCCAGTTTCGCAGCCTCGCATCACCGACCTGCATTTCCACGACGGCGAGCCCTTACGTTTCAAGGCGAGTTTCGAAGTCCTGCCCGAGATTCAGGTCGAGGGCTACAAAGAACTTCGCGCCGACAAGCCGGACGTTGCGATCACCGACGAGGAAATCGAACAGGCACTCGCCAATGTGCTGGAACAGCGAGCCACGTATACCGATGTGGAGGGACGCCCGCTTGCCCAAGGTGATTTTGCGCAGGCCTCCATGGACGGGCGGCCTAAAGATGGGAAAGACGTTAAAGAAGCCAGCGCCAATCCGGTGCACATGGACGATGTGCTGATCGAGATCGGCGGCAAGAACACGGTTGCAGAGTTTACCCAGAACCTCACCGGCGCTTCTGCCGGCGACGAGCGCACCTTCGACGTAAGCTATCCGGAAGATATCGCCGACAAGCGTTTGGCGGGCAAGACTTTTATTTATACGGTGAAGGTGAATGGCATCAAGCAGAAGAGCCTTCCCGAACTCAACGACGAATTCGCCAAGGAGTTGGGTGAGTTCACCAGTCTCGATCAGGTGCGGAAGCAGATCCGCGAGAACATGGAAGCTGAAAAGCGTCATGCGGCGGAGCATGCGGCCAAAGACAAGCTGGTGGCCGAACTGGTGAAACGCAACGATTTTGAAGTACCGGAATCTTTGATCGATCGCCAGATCGATTTGCGCCTGGAGCGCGGCCTGCGGGCGCTGGCAGCGCAAGGCATGAAGATGGAAGATCTGAAGAAGATGGATCTTCCGCGCCTCCGAGCCGGTCAGCGCGAACAGGCAGTGGGCGACGTGAAGTCTTCCTTGCTGCTCGAACGTGTCGCGGATTTGGAAAAAATCGACGTCAGCGACGAAGAGGTAAACCGGGAAATTGATTCGCTGGCGAAACAGTCAAAACAAACCTCAGAAGCAGTGCGCGCGCGTTTGACAGAGGATGGGGGCCTCGATAGAATCCGAATGAGAATCCGCAGCGAGAAGACCCTCGATTTTCTTTATCACCAGTCCGCGTAGTGATTGAGTAAAGCGCGGACCACTTTCGACCCTCCCCTGGTAACGTAAACGTTTCTTCGGGGCGGAGTGTGGCAGGTCCGGTGACAGGTCCGGTTGAAAAATGAAACCAAATGATCCGCAAATGATGCTGGTACCGATGGTAATTGAGCAGACCGGGCGGGGCGAACGCGCCTACGATATCTATTCCCGCCTGCTCAGAGATAACATTATTTTCATCGGCACGCCGATTGACGACAACATCGCCAATCTGGTGATCGCCCAGATGTTGTTTCTGGCTCAGGAAGATCCTGAAAAAGATATTCAGCTTTACGTGAACTCGCCAGGCGGTTCGATCACCGCCGGCATGGCGATCTACGACACCATGCAGTACGTGAAGAATGATGTCATGACGTTGTGCGTCGGACAGGCGGCTTCCATGGCGGCGTTGTTGCTGGCGGCGGGCGAGCCCAAGAAAAGACTCGCGCTGCCGAATTCCCGCATTTTAATTCACCAACCATCCATGGGAGGATTGTCGGGCCAGGCCACTGACATCGACATTCACGCCCGTGAAATCCTGCGTATGCGCGAGATTACAAACCAGTTACTCTCCAAACACACCGGCCAGAAGCTGGACAAAGTGGAGAAAGACGTGGAGCGCGACTTCATTATGAATGCGCAGCAGGCTAAGGAATACGGAATCATAGACGATATCATCTATAAGACCGTAAAAGCGGTATGATCGGCCTTCGCGCTTGATTCCGCATTGCGGGATTTAGCGCGGAAGCCTGTAGGGGTCGAAAGAGGCGGGACCCAGCGTCATATCGAAACTAGAAGGAGTAGAGCCGAGTGAAAACCAAGTCAGGCTCCGACGAGATTTTGCGTTGCTCGTTCTGCCATAAGTCGCAGGATGCCGTAGCCAAACTGATCTCGTCGCCCAGCGACTATCCGCGGGCCTATATCTGCGACGAGTGCGTCGCAGTTTGCAACTCGATCCTGGAAGATGATCGCACCGCGACTCCGCAAGCCACGACACCCAATCAACTGCCCAAGCCTCAGGAGGTCAAGACCTTCCTGGATGAGTATGTGATCGGGCAGGAGCAGACAAAGAAAAAGCTGGCGGTTGCGGTCTATAACCATTACAAGCGCATCTTCATGAACCGCCAGAAGACGGCGGGCGATGGCATTGAATTGAGCAAGAGCAACATTCTGCTCATCGGTCCAACCGGAACCGGCAAAACTCTCTTGGCGCAGACGCTGGCGCGCATGCTGGATGTTCCTTTCGCCATCGTCGATGCCACTACGCTGACCGAAGCCGGGTATGTGGGCGAAGATGTCGAGAATATTATTCTCAAGCTGCTGCAAGCGGCCGAGGGCGATGTAAGCCGCGCCCAGACCGGCATTATCTACATTGATGAAATCGATAAGATCGGCCGCAAAGATGAAAATCCTTCGATCACTCGCGATGTTTCCGGCGAAGGTGTGCAGCAAGCTCTGCTAAAGATTCTGGAAGGGACCATCGCGAACGTTCCGCCGCAGGGTGGACGCAAGCATCCTCACCAGGAATTCACTCCAGTGGATACGACAAATATCCTCTTTATATGTGGAGGAGCTTTTGTTGGGCTGGAGAAAATTATCGGGCGGCGAGTTGGGAAAAAATCCCTGGGCTTCCGTGCGGGTGAAGAAGCGGAAAAAGAAGAGGCAGTCGTCGCGCGCAGCAAGCGCAACTTCGAATTGCTCAGCGAGATGCAGCCGGAAGATTTGATCAAGTTCGGCCTGATCCCGGAATTTGTTGGCCGCCTGCCGGTCATGGGCATGCTTGAAGATCTGGACGAATTCGCGCTGATCGAAATTCTGACCCGTCCCAAGAACGCCATCGTCAAGCAGTATCAGCGGCTGTTTGAATTCGAGAATGTGCGCTTGAAGTTTAGCGACGAGGCTCTACGCGCGATCGCCCGCCAAGCCATGGCTCGCAAAGTGGGAGCCCGAGGCTTGCGCATGATTCTTGAAGAGTTGATGCTTGATTTGATGTTCCATCTGCCTAGCCAAAAGAAACTAAAAGAGTTCGAGGTCACCAGGGAGATGGTGGAGAAGCGCAACGCGTCTCTTTCGATGATGGAAAAAGCCGGATAGCCAACGGGCCACAGAAGAGTAGTACACTGGACACACGAACGGTAGGTAAGGGTCTTCGCGCCGCGATCGTCATTCAGCACTAACCCGGGGAGATTGAGTGACCACATCCAAAGAAAAATTCGAAACTAAAAAGCTGCCGATGATGCCCATTCGCGACGTGGTCATCTTCCCCTATATGATGACGCCGTTCGTGGTGGGGCGCGAGTCCAGCGTGCGCGCCCTCGAAGAGGCGCTCGCCGCGGATAAGAAAATCTTCCTGGCGACGCAGCACGACGCTTCGATTGACGAGCCCAAGTCGAACGAGATTTACCAGGTCGGAACCATCGTCAACATCGTGCAGAGCCTGAAGCTGCCCGACGGAAACATTAAGGTTCTGGTCGAAGGCATTGAGCGCGGAAGACTTCTGCAGGCCACCGACTCTGATGGCTACATGCAGGCGTCGGTGCGCGTGGCGCGATATCCCGTCGAGATGAACGCGCAAATCGAAGCGGGCATGCAGCGCGTGACCACGCTGTTCGAACAGTACGTGAAGCTTTGCCAGGCACTCAATTACGAAACCATGATTTCAGCGGTGCGCATGGAAGACCCGGCCAAGCTGACCGACATCATTGCCGCCAACCTGCAGCTTTCCATTGAAGAAAAGCAGGAACTGCTGGAGATCTTCGATCCTTCAGAGCGCTTGAACCGCATTGCCGATGTGCTCGATGTGGAAATCGAAAAACTGAACGTCGATCGCACCATCCAGTCGCGCGTCAAGCGCCAGATGGAGAAGGCGCAAAAAGAGTATTACCTCAACGAAAAGATCAAGGCCATTCAGAAGGAACTGGGCCGCGGCGAAAAGAGCGAGTTCGACGAACTGAAGAAAAAAGTCGAAGCCGCCGGCATGCCGAAAGAAGTCAAAGACAAGGCCTTGCAGGAACTGAAAAAGCTGGAAGCGATGCCGCCGATGTCAGCGGAATCGACGGTTTCGCGCAACTACCTCGATTGGCTGCTGGCCGTACCCTGGAAGAAGCGCTCGAAGGAAATCCGCAATATTTCGCGCGCGGAAAAAGTTCTCAACGAAGATCATTACGGCCTGGAAAAGATCAAGGAGCGCATTCTCGAATTCCTCGCGGTGCGCCAGCTGGTAAAGAATCCGAAAGGCTCGATTCTTTGTTTCGTTGGACCCCCTGGCGTAGGCAAGACTTCGCTGGGCATGTCGATTGCCAAGGCTACCGGACGCAAGTTCGTCCGGATGTCGCTCGGCGGAGTGCGCGACGAAGCCGAAATCCGCGGCCACCGGCGCACTTATATCGGTGCATTGCCCGGCCAGATCATTCAGATGATGAAGAAGGCCGGCACGAAAAACCCAGTCTTCATGCTGGACGAAGTCGACAAGATGTCGATGGATTTCCGCGGCGATCCGTCGGCGGCTCTGCTCGAAGTGCTCGATCCCGAGCAGAATTTCATGTTCGTAGACCACTACCTCGATGTGGAATATGACCTGTCACAGGTTTTCTTTGTGGCCACCGCCAACGTAATGCACACCATTCCTCCCGCGCTGCAGGACCGCATGGAAGTGCTTCGTCTGCACGGCTACACCGAGCAGGAAAAGGTCGAGATCGCCAAGCAGTTCCTGGTGAAGAAGCAGATGCTGCAGGCCGGATTATCAGAGAAGAACGTGAGATTCTCCGACGATGCGATCACCACGCTGATTCGCGCCTACACTCGCGAAGCTGGGGTTCGTAATCTGGAGCGCGAAATCGGAAATGTTTGTCGCAAGGTTGCCCGCAGGGTAGTGAAGGAAGGCGAGAACTATACCATCGCTGTCACCGGCGAGAATGTCACCGACTTCCTCGGTGTAATCAAGTTCCGCGACACGCTGGCTCACGAGAAGAGTGAAGTGGGATTGGTCACGGGCCTGGCCTGGACTGAAGTCGGCGGCTCGATCCTCAGCACTGAAGCTACGGTAGTCGACGGCAAAGGCAAGTTGACGCTGACCGGTAAACTCGGCGACGTGATGCAGGAATCCGCGCAGGCGGCTCTGTCCTATGTTCGCTCACGCGCGCATCGGCTCGGATTGACTCGCGACTTCTACCGCACGCTCGATCTGCACGTGCATGTTCCCGAAGGCGCGATTCCGAAAGATGGACCATCGGCAGGGATTACCATCGCCACCGCGATTGCCAGCGCGCTGAGCAAGATTCCGGTGCGGCGCGACCTTGCCATGACAGGAGAGATCACGCTGCGCGGTAAAGTTCTTCCCATCGGCGGTCTCAAGGAAAAGCTGCTGGCGGCGCATCGCGCCGGACTTTTCGAAGTGATTCTGCCCCGTGACAACGAAAAAGACCTCGCGGAAGTCCCTGAAAATCTGCGCAACGCGATGAAATTGCATTTCGTCGATACGATGGATCAGGTGTTGCAAATCGCGCTGGAATCGCCGTTGCCTTCGATCAGCGAGGAAGAGACTGCGCGGCCAATCGCGCCTCTGACCTCAGGCACGGAAGACAGTCCAACAGCGCATCAGTAGAAAACATTCTTAATCTCCAGTTTCCTTGGAGTCCGGGCTCCTATTCGGCGCTGACCAAGTCGTCCCTCCATCGAATGGCTGGGCTTGACACGTTTTAATTCCCTCCGTACAGTGAAATCACTTTCCGGCCGCGTAGATAAACCTCCGTTGACGTTTTCGAATAGACTGCTAGAGTGAGCCAGCCACGCGGTATCTGAAGTAAGGCGCGGGGAATTTTGAAATGTCCACATCGAATCAAGGTCATATCGCTTTTGAAAATGGGCTGGCGTCGCCAGCCGAAGAAGTGCAAGCTCGCACTACCGGAATACTCCCCTCGCAAGAGATCCAAGGCCTAATCGCTCGCGGAAATATTAGCGCCACTCCCGCAATCAACCCGGAACACATCCAGCCGGCAAGTCTTGATCTGCGCTTGGGGGACGTCGCCTATCGCGTACGCGCCAGTTTCCTGCCTGGGCCGAATAACACAGTGGACGCAAAAATCAAACAACTCCGGATGACGCGCGTCGATCTCACGGGTGCGCCGGTTCTGGAAAGAGATTGCATCTACATCATCCCCTTGGTTGAGGAACTGAATCTGCCGGAAAATATCTCCGGGAAAGCCAACCCCAAGAGCACCACCGGGCGGCTTGATATTTTCACCCGCCTCATTACCGACTACAGTACGGAATTTGACCGAGTCGTAGCGGGGTACAAAGGCAAGCTTTATGCGGAGGTCGTCTCCCGTACCTTCACGGTTGCGATTCGAGCCGGGATGAGGCTAAGCCAATTGCGGTTCGTTCACGGCAGCCCGCGTTCCGGCGATCAGACCATTCGAAACCTGGACAAGGAAGAGCCTCTGGTCTACGTGAATGAGGACGGTCCAGTCAGGCCATTGGTTGAGCGCGGGCTCAGAATTACCGTCAATCTGGAGGGCGCCGACGAGGGCGAAATCATTGCCTATCGGGCCAAAAAGTATGCTCCAGCAATCGCTCTCGACAAGATCGACTTCTATCCAACCGAGGAGTTCTGGGAATCCATCCACCAGAACGCCAATAAAAACCTGATTCTCGAGCCTGGCGATTTTTACATTCTCGCGTCCCGGGAAAGGGTTCGCGTTCCCCCAGACTTTGCAGCAGAGATGGTGCCGCTTGATCAAGGAGACGGTGAGTTCCGCATCCACTATGCCGGGTTCTTTGATCCCGGCTTTGGTTACGGCTCGAACGATATCAAGGGAACCCGTGCTGTGCTTGAGGTTCGGGCCCACGAGGTTCCGTTTCTGATGGAACACGGACAGCTGGTTGGGCGCCTGAACTATATGCCTCTGTTGAGCAGGCCGGAGAAGATATACGGAACAAACATAGGATCTTCGTATCAACATCAAGCGCTCACCTTGAGCAAGCAGTTCCGCAAAACAGTGCGCTAGCCGGAACCGGCCTCGCCGAGCCCTTGCCAATTTTCCCCGACTCATTGCAAACTGAAGCATGAGGGTGATGGCTCGATTCATGGCGGCGGCTACAGATGCCGCGCACTTCCCTGCCCCCAGCCTTCCTGAGGTTGCGTTTTTAGGTCGGTCCAACGTGGGCAAGTCGAGCGTGATCAATACTCTGGTGGAAACGAAACTGGCCCGCACCAGTTCGACACCGGGGCGCACGCGCAGTATTAATTTTTTCGAAGTGCGCTGGCCGGGAAAGCCCGCGCCGGAAGTAATTTTCGCCGACTTGCCGGGCTACGGATACGCCAAGCTGTCGAGGGAAATCTCGCAGGAGTGGCCCAAGTTCATCGAGCCTTACTTGAACGAACGCCCTACGCTGGCGTTATGTTTGGCGTTGGTGGATGTGAATGTTCCTCCTCAGGACAGCGACCGCCAATTATTAGATTTTCTAAATGCCTCGGGACGTGACTTTCTTTTGATCGCAACCAAAAGCGACCGGCTCTCGAATAACCAGTTGGGCAAGGCTCTGCAGGGGCTGGCTAAGGCGTATCCAACAGCGACCGTGATCCCCTTCTCGGCAAAAACGCGAGTGGGGCGCGACGAAGTATGGAAGAAGATTCGGCAATCGGTGGAAGAATTTCCTCTCGCGGAGTTCCAGTCTTGAATTTTTCCCTTTGCGGAAGCGCCTGTGTCCCTTCGCGTGAAGCCCATACTCTCGGTTAAGTGTTCCCGGCAAAAGTTCCGATAGAGTCTAGCAGGGACATGCGTCCTGAACCTGGGAGCCGCTTCAAGATCAGCGGAAAGCGGTGAAGGCGCGTCCGCAATTTATGTCGGACGAAGCAAACGCTGGTGCGGCCTATCTGGCCGCTTTGAAAAAATCCACGCCACAGGCCGCCGCAGCGGCGACAGCGCGCGCGCCCATTCTTCCCTCCCCCTCCCTGAACAAGGGGATTGGCGCTCCGGCAAACACGATTTCCCCGGTCGACGAAAAACGGAAAAGCCCAAGATACCGCTGCCAGGGAAGCGCCCGCTTGCGCGAAATCGTCAGCGGTGTATCGACCTGGGCAACCTTCACGGACATCAGTTTGCACGGATGTTATGTGGAAGCCATGGCAACGTTCCGCGTGGGCGCAAAGCTCGGGTTGACCATGGAAGTAAACGGTTTTCGGGTCGAATGCAATGGCGAAGCAAGAGTGGTATATCCCAACCTTGGCATGGGGATTTCTTTCACCACGATGTCAGATGCGGATCGCGAGCGTTTGCGCGAGCTGTTACGCTCCTTATCTCGACCTTCAGTAATTCTGGGGGCGCGCCCGGAAATAAACGCTGCGCTGGTCCCTGAAGCCGAGGGGCTATCGATGCCTGCGAACTCGCCAACTCCGGTTACGAATCCGGCCGCCGCTCTGCAGGCGGTCATGAACTTTTTTGACGAACGCCATATTTTGAGCCGGGAAGAGTTTTTTCGCATCCTGCGAAAGAGCCAGAGCTCCGGAAGATAAGCAAGCCAGTTCTTATTCTCCTCCCATAGCACTCTCTTGCATTACTTTGGTTTCCGTCCGTGCGGTGATTTGCTCACGCACGCAATCGGGCCGATTCGTTATCATGAAAACCTATGGCACTTTATCTGATCACGGGGATTGGCGGCTTCATTGGATCGTCTTTGGCGCGGGAACTGTTGCGGCGCGGAGAAAAAGTTCGCGGCGTGGATAATTTTTCAACCGGCAAGCGGGAAAATCTTGCCGACATACTAGGTCAGATCGATTTTCGGGAGGCTGACATTCTCGATCTCGATGCCCTGAAGTTCGCCTGCACGGGCGTGGATTACGTTCTGCATCAGGCTGCAATTCCATCGGTACCGAAATCAGTTCTGGATCCGATTGGAAGCAACCGGGCAAACGTAGATGGAACCGTGAATGTATTAGTCGCGGCGCGCGACGCAAAGGTGAAGCGAGTAGTTTATGCTGCGTCATCCTCCGCTTACGGCGATACTCCCACACTTCCGAAACACGAACGCATGACGCCCGATCCGATATCTCCCTATGCCGTAGCCAAGCTGGCCAGTGAGCACTACATGGTTTCGTTTTACCGCTGTTATGGATTGGAGACGGTGTCGCTGCGTTATTTCAATATTTTTGGGCCGCGTCAGGATCCATCGTCACCCTACTCGGGCGTGCTGGCGAAGTTCATTACGCAGATGTTGGGCGGCCAGCAGCCTACCATGTTTGGTGATGGCGAGCAGAGCCGGGATTTCACCTACATCGATAACGCGGTCGAAGCTAACCTGCTGGCCTGCAAAGCGCCTGCGGGAGAAGTGGCTGGAAAAGTATTCAACGTGGCCACCGGCCGCCGCGTGACTTTGAATGAGACTTTCAAACTACTTCAAGAACTCACTTCATTCTCCGGTTCCGCTCGGCATGACAAGGAACGCGGCGGCGATATCAAGCATTCGCTGGCTGACATCTCACTCGCTGAAAAGCATCTTGGCTACAAACCTAAAGTGGATTTCGAAGAAGGTCTGCGGCGAACCGTCGACTGGTATCGGAGCCAGAACAAAGCTGCTGGCGCGTAGATCCGGTTTCCGTGCGTCGCATACAGAAGCGCAAAAAGCGGAAGTCGGAAACCGGTCATTACGTTAGTGATCTACGTCCCGATTACTGGGGTGAGTAGAGTGGAGACATGACACTCTCGTCGATGGTAGTTTCGCGCGACTGGCAGGAAGTTAGCGTTCTGGAATGTATACTCGGCGGCTTGCACATGGATGTCGCCGTCGAAAGCGAACCGCAACGAGCTTTGGCGCGGCTCACAAAATCAAAAATCGACGCGCTGATTGTTGATTGCGACCTGAATGGGTCCGGACAATTTTTTCGCGAACTGCGGCGCGACGTTCCGCGCACGAATACCGTGCCCCTGGTAATCATGGGCAAATCGCAGGGCCGGCCCGATATGCAGACTACTGGAGCGATGTTTGCGTTCGATAAACCAATTTCCGTGGAACAGGCGGTGCGCACGCTTTCCGCTGCGCGCAACATGATCCTCGACGGCCGCTTGCGCTACCACCGAACCGGGCTGGAGCTGCCGGTCACGCTCACCGGACGCAATCAGAAACGAGTGGAAGCGGAACTCATCAACCTTAGCCAGGGCGGTCTGCAGGTTCGAGTCGACGATCGATTTAATGTCAACGATTTGGTCCGTGCGTCTTTTGCTCTGCCCGGAGCGAACTGCGGAGTAAAGGCCGACGTGGAAGTAGCCTGGTCCGATGACCGGGGAAATATCGGGATTCGCTTCGTGAAGATTGCCGCGCAAACACAACAGAACCTGCGGCTCTGGCTTGCGCAGAAGTATTTCGCGAGCTAGGCGGAAAAGTCCTCGGTACTCAGCGTCCAGTTCCAGTTGCAGCAGCTTAGCGAAAGCGTCGCGCCTCTTCCGGTTCCTCTTCTTGTTTGAAAACGGATGCTGAACCGGCCAAGCGGGCGCCTAAGCTGGCTCCTCCAAACAGCGCGAACAAACTCCAGTACGCTCCACCCACCAATACTGCAGCGGAAGAAATAGCTCCCGCTGCTAGCGGCCATGGTGGGAGTTCGTGGGTGATCGAGAGAAAGATCAAGGCAAACAATAGCAATCCCGCGATCATTACTAGGCTATCCACTAACCACGCCAGGGTCTGCCCAGAGATCGGGCGGGACAGCCAATTCAGGTGCGCGTCAGCTTGGTCGGGCTCCTCGATCAGATTTTGTTCGCAATGCCGGCCAGGGAATATCGCCTGATCTCTCGCAGCATACTGAGGTTCGACCCGGATTGCTGGGCGACACGCAGCGGATACGGTAAGGCCGTCGTTTTGCTCGACAACATCTTCTCTTCCAGCCAGCAGCGAAGGCGGAAGTGATCCGAAGATCGTGCGGCCATGATCTCCCTCGGGTTCGATCCCGTCGAGAAGATTGGAGAAGATCCACTGGTCGATTTGGCGTGCGGTCTGTGAAGGTAAATCAACGAAGCGGATGCCGCACTGACCCGAAGGTCCCGCCCATGTGACCTTTCCGTAGGTCTCCACGCGGAGGCGGGGAAATCTCAAATCGAAACGCAAGCGAACTCTTTGCTCCTGCCGCAGTGGAGCCACGGCTTGCACCGCCACGCCTTCCCGGTTGAGATTGCGAACGATTCCCCCGTTGGCAGCGTCCAGGGTAACGTAGGTCAGGGTGCGCAGTTCGTGCCTGTAGTGAGTGCGTGCTTGCCGCGCGGGAAAGGATACCAACTGCATACGTTCTACCAAAAGATGCGCAAAGTCGGGACGCGAATCCGTTTAATTTTAATTTTGGGAGATTGCAGTAGACAGTGACTGAGTTGATTCCTTAGACATCGCTTGCGCAAGCGGTAAACCCCGGGCCGGAGCTTGGTCGTTGAGAGGCCAAAGGACTTTCCGAAAATCTGGCAGAATTGGAAGAATCGCCGGTAACTTACGAAAGTCTCTGACCGGAAGGGCATGTACTCATCATTGCAAGTCTACTCAAATCCCGCTAGCTTACTGTTAATGCCCGAAAATACAGGATTTTGAATGACCTGTATTTGCAGGGTCGCGTTAGCATTATTAATAGCGGTTAATTGGCAAGAACTGCGCTGGGGTAGCCAAACTTCGAGAAGGGATTAGCTGTCAGACAGTGCAACGGTAATGGCAACGACTCCGACCAAACCGACCATCGAAGTGGATGCGCGACTAGCGGATCCGCGGTTGCCCGCATGGCCGCTCGAGCGCAGTGGAGCTGATACCGTGCAAGACGTTTATTATCGCGCCTCCACCGACCGGGATCATTTTGCCGCCGATGAGCGGCGGGCACGGCCGTTCGGGGCTGACGCCCTGCAGGCGCTGCTGGCATTCTCGGCACTGCATCAGCAAGTGCGGAAGCGGCGGGCGCTGGCTTTTAAGCATAAGGGATTTGACAGCGTTCCCTACCCGGCTGAGTTCGAAGAGACCGAGCAATTTGTTCTCGACGAAGTTCTGCAGCTTGTGGCAGAGCGTGCGATTGCCATCACTGGAGCGGATGGGATAGGAATCGCGCTGGCCGAGAACAATGAAATTGTTTTGCGGGCATCAGCGGGGGCAATGAAGCCGGACGTAGGCGCCCGCATCCAGCGGGATTCGGCTTTTTCCGGAGCCTGTTTCCGCACCGCGCAGATTATCCGTTGCGACGATACTGAGATGGACGAGCGCGTGAACCTGGCCGCGTGCCGCCGCTTGGGAGCCCGGTCCATGGTCGCCGTGCCGCTATGCGGGCGGCGGCGCGTGATCGGCGTTCTCGAAGCTTTCTCGGGTGAACCTTTCGGATTCAACGACAGTGACGTTACCAACCTGGAATTGCTCGCCGAGCTGATTCTCGGCGCTCTGAAACCGGAAGACGAAGACCGCTTTGCGGAATCGGCCCAAGTGGCGGAGGCTGAACTCGCGCCGGCCGCGGTACTAACTCAAGCAGTTTCTCCCGCTGAAATTCCACCTGAGAAAATTGCGATCGCCGACGAATCCGTCGCGCAACCTGGCGCTGCTCCTGTCGCCTCTGCGTCCATCGCCACTGCATCGGTCGCCCCGGCTGCTGTTGAACCCGAGATCGTCGAAGTGAAGAGAGCGTCAGCGGCTCCAGAATTGAGCACGGAGCAGGCGAACATTTCCGAGGTAGCGCCTGCAGCCGAAGCGGCTGCGCCCGAAACGATCACGGAGCCGGTTGCCGATCATCATCCCGGGATGGTTCTGGTATTGGTCCTGATCGTGCTTTCCGCGCTGGTCGCCGGCGGGATTTGGTGGAAGCTGAAAACGGCGCAGCTCGGTCAAGTATTGATTCAACCGGAGCAGAAGATGAGCACGAGGCCCACTGCAATCGCGAAGCAACCGGCCGGGGCTTCCGGCAATTCATCTGCTCTCGCTCCATCGATCCCCGTGCCAGATAGTCAGGCGAATTCGGCCACCAATGCTGGCATAACACCGAATGTGGATTCACAATCTGAAGCCGCAAGCGGCAGCGTCACGCCGCAGGAACCCGGGAAACCGACTCGCATTACAGGCATCCGGCACTGGTCGGCCACTGATTCGAGTACTGTGGTGATCGATCTGGAGGACCAGGTGCAGTACGAGGCGCACCGGTTGGCGAATCCGGATCGCATTTATTTTGATCTGCACGACACGTCATTGGCTCCGGAACTCGAAGGGAAAATAATCGAGATCGGTGACGGGCTGCTGGCGCGGGTTCGCGTGGCACATCCGGCTTCGGGCATGACTCGCGTGGTGTTGGAGACCAAAGGCAACTCGAACTATTCCGTGAGTCTGGAGCCGAATCCCTACCGCCTGGTAGCGCAGGTGAAGAAGCTGGGCGCGGACGGCAAATCGCAACTAAATCTTTTCCCCGGGGCGAGTGAGCGGGATAAGCTGGCTATCGTCGTTCCCCCGCCAACGCGCGAAGACTTGCAACTGCGCGCGCATGTTGCGAAATTGCGCATTGTGGTGGATGCCGGGCACGGCGGATGGGATTTGGGAACTGTGGGACGGCGTGGCTTGCTGGAAAAAGATCTCGTGCTCGAAATCGCTCAGCGATTGGGCAAGCTTCTCGAGAGCCGTTTGGGTGCGGAGGTAATTCTCACCCGCAACGACGACAATTACATTCCGCTCGACGAACGCGCCGAGATCGCGAACCATTCGCAGGCGGATTTATTTGTCTCCGTACATGCGAACTATAGCGATCTGCCTTCGGCGCGCGGCGTGGAAACTTATTACACCAACTCTTTTTCCGCGCCCAATGCGAAAGATCTGGAAACGCGGACCGGTGCGTCCAGCAGCAAGAACCCGATCGTCGCGACGCTCTCTGCCGCCGATTTGCATGACAGGATTGAGCAGTCTCGGCGCCTCGCAGCCAGCGTGCAGCGCTCGCTCTACGGAACTTTGTCCGCGGAGAATCCCGGCCTGCGCGACCGGGGCGTGAAAGAAGCGTCTTACGTGGTTCTTACCGAAACGGCGATGCCCGGAATTTTGGCAGAAGTTTCATTCGTCAGCAGTCCCACCGACGAACAGAAGCTGCGCAGTGACGGATACCGCGAGCAGATTGCCGAAGCGCTGTATCGAGGCATCGCGCGGTACGCGGCGGGCTCTAAGGGTGTGAAGGTGGCGAGCGCAGCGAAATAGCGCCAGATACTCGACGCGCGCAGAGAGCTAACTCTCTTACTGGAAGGGATTCACGATGCGAACGCCGTCGATTTCGCGGGTGTGTTGCATGTCCTCTGAGAAAAGTACACTGCAACCGGCCTGTTTTGCCGCTCGGAGGATCAGAGCGTCCCAGAACGAAAAAGAGTGAAGCCGGTGCAGGTCGATGGCGGCGAGAATGTCCGAGACTCCAACGGCGACTACGTCGAATTCTGCGAGCAGTTCGACTTTGCGGCGCGCGAGTGGAGCGTCTACGTGAAGTTTCTTCGTAACCGTCACGAAATACTCCTGAAGAACCTGGAACGACACAACGCCACTCCTCGCGCGTCGGTGTTCCGCAAGGAGGTTTAGAGATCGCCGCTGTTTTGCGGGTGCTGCCTTGTCATCCGCGTAAATCAGAACATTCGTATCGAAGAAACTACGGACGTTCATGGATCTCGTCTCGATTGAAGCGCCAGCCGCGGGAGTGGCCTTTACCAGAAAGGCGCCTGAACTCCTCAATGCTGCGCTCCGGATCATCTCCACCTGCTACGGTCTGCAAGTAGTCGCGGATGAGCTGATTTAGACTCTTACCAAGAGCCTCTGCCTTTTCCCGAGCGCGGGCTACCAGCTGCTCATCGATAGAGAGAGTAACATTCATTAGCACAGTATATGTGCACACATGTTATTTGTCAATAAGCTTTGAGGTATTTGCAATTGCACGCGACAGACTGCGAGTGCACTGCCATTATGTAGATTCAAGGCCGCTACATTCTGCCCTTTTGTTGATCGCGTAATCTCGATCTTCGTGGGTGTCAATTCCCTACCGGCACTCCTCCGTACTTCTGCAGCCACTTCAGCTCTTCCCGCACTTTAATTTTCCCGTGCCAGGGATTTTTATCCAGCTCGTGGCCTTCGCCGGGGAAGATCAGCAACGCATTTGGAATGCCCAGCGAATAAAGCGCGTGCTCCAGCAAATAATCTTCCAGCACGGCGACGCGGATATCGACGGCGCCCGCAACCATATGCGTGGGCGTGCGCACTTTGTCGATCTGAAAGATGGCGGCTTCGTCGTGATAGCGCTGCTGCACTTCCCAGGGACGGCCGCCCAGAAAATATGCGTCGTCGAAAGTAGTGTCGTCGTTACCCCAGTTGGCGACGTGCTCCACTGCGCCCGCGCCTGTGACCGCGGCCTTGAAGCGCGTGGTCTGCGTGATTAGCCAGTTGGTCATGTAGCCGCCATAACTGTAACCGCCGACGGTGAGATGATCGGGATCGGCGATGCCATCTTTCACCAGCGCGTCAATCCCTTCGAGAATATCTTTGCCGGGACGCGAGACGATGACGGGAACAATTTGCTCGAGAAATTTGTCGCCGTACCCGGTAGATCCGCGGTAGTTAGGCTCGAAGACGAGCCAGCCATTCGTGGCGGCGAGTGCGGCCCACTGGTACCAATCGGCCTCGAAGTGGTTGCCATCAGCGTCGGCGGGACCGCCGTGAATGAAAGTGAACATCGGAAGATTCTTTGCTTCGAACTTGCCCGGAGGATAAATCAGCATGCCTTCAACCGTAGTACCATCGTCGGCTTTCCAGCGATAGGGTTTGCCTTGAGGAAGATCCCGCTCAGCAAAGAGATGATTGAGCGAAGTGATAGGACGCGCCTGATCAAGCTTGTCACCGCTTTCCGCCAGGTAAACTTCGGCAGGTTTCTGCAATGACGAATAAACAAATGCTACGCGTGGAGTATGAGCGCTTGTTGAAAGATTTTCGTAAGTCCCTTCCCAGCCACTTAATTTGTGAAACGACTGATGCGGTTGTGCGGCGGAATACATTGCCACTTCGGTTCCCAGGCGCGCGGAGGCTAGGATGCCGTCGGCATTTACTGAGTAGTGATCGACGGGGCCGAGGAAGTCTTTTCCCCACTGTTCGGCCGAGCCGGCTGTGTGGTCGGGCTTTTCGCTGTCAGGCTTTTCGCTGTCAACCCAGTAAAGGTGCGGCTGGAGATCGCGATAAGGACCGGCCACTTCTCCTACTTCGACGGTAAATAAAATGTGGCGGCTGTCATTGGCCCAGCGCAGCTTGACCTCTTGCGCCTGATTGTGTGTGAGCTGCCGGAGAATCGGATTCGCCAGATCGAGCGCGTAGATTTCGTAGTCTTCAAACTTTTCCTGGCGCTGGTTGATGGCGCTCGAGATGAAGGCGAGCTTGGTGCCGTCTGGCGAAGTGACCAAATCGTCCACGCGGAGCGGTGAAGTTGCGAGGGGACGAGAACCCGGAGTGAGATCGGGTTCTTTGTCTGCATCGCTCTCTTCTTTCGCAGGAGCGGCGGTGTTCCGGGCAATGGCGGCGGCTACATCGATGGCGAAGAGGGTGTCGCCACGTTCAGCGGTGCGATATTGCACCACATCTTTCCATTCCTTTTTGTAAGCGTCTTTCTGAGCCTTTGTCCAGGGATTGCGCGTCGCGTAATAAATGGTGTGCGAATCTGCTGACCAGGAAAATGTGTGCACTTCTTCCTGACTTTGCGTCAACTGAATCGCTTCGCCTCCCGCCGGAGAAATCAGATAAATCTGGCTGACCTCGCCTTTATCCTTTTTGTCACTGTCATCGTCTGAGTCCGAGTCTGAATCCTTCTCGGAGGCAGGCTTGCGCTCGGAGCGAAACGCGACCCAGCGGCCATCGGGCGACCACTGGGGATCGACGTCATGGCCGGACTGGGTGAACTGAATCAGCGATCCTTTCCTAGCAAAATCTGTGCCGCCGCCCTTGCCATCGTCACGATAGAGCCAGAGGTCGGTACGGAAAATCTGCTGGTCCCAATCGGCGCGCTGGGTGCCGATTACGACGGAGCCGCCGTCAGGTGACAGCGCTACGCTCGAGTAACTTACCGAGTTGAAGAATTCGTCAAGCGTGAGTTTGGGTTTGTCCTGCGCAATAGCGAACGATGCGGAACTGAGAACTATGCTCGACCACAAAAACACTTTGGAGATTTTCATAGGCCCTTAGGGGAAGATGTTTATACAACGATGCGGCGGCAATAAGCAATATTCCGTTCCCGAATGAAACGTATCGCAGGTTAGCGCGTGGGTTCGGCGTTTTTGAGCGACTGGTCGAGAGATTGCGCGGGATGAGAGGCGCCGTCCACGAGGCGCCAGCCATCATCGTAACAACGGAACAGTACAGAGGAACGGTATCGCAAATCTCCGGGGTAGACGGCCGCGCCGACTTCGTTCATGGGAATCCATTTCCAATCGAATTCGACTTCCGCAATGTTCGCTTGCTTGGAAATGCCGGTGACTCCGATCAGTTCGCGTCTCACGGCGGGAATATTCAGGAGTTGTTTGTCGGCCTCGCCCGGCGCGATTAGGCTTTGAAAAGTGTCAACGCCTGAGGGCGTAAGCGAAACATCCCAGCACGGCGGCGGAACGAGAGTGGGAGGACAGGGCGCATGTGTGCCGGAGATCCAGCCGCGATGCTGCAGAACGAGATAGTCCGCGGAGAGATAATCCTGGTTTGAAATCACACCAGTGCGAAGCTGAAAGCGTTGTGGCGTGCGGAAAGTGTCGGAGGCTGCGATCAGATCGCCGGCCAGGCGCCGCGTGAGAAAGTCGCGTGGAGAGCAGGATGAAAGAAATAAACTCGCAACGCACGCGATGAGTATCGATGGCTTTGACATGAAGAAATGGAAAAGCTGAGGTTACTGGTTCTGGATTGTAAACAAAAGCGATCTTTTGCGCGGGGAGAAAGGACGAGAAGTAATCTGGCCTTCGAAACCAGCGGACCAGCGTCCGGGAATCGCGGTGGCACAATTGGGGCAGTGGCCTTCCGGCGTGATCCGATAAGCCTTGATGAAATATCCGTGGCGTTCGATCAGAATTTCATCGCATTGCGGACAATGCGTGTCTTCCCAGCGCTCGACTTGACCAGGTAAATTGCCTGCATAGATATAGCGAAGCCCGGACTGGCGGCCGATTTCGACTGCCCGCAATAGATCTTCAGGCGTCGTGTCGCGCGGGTCCATCATTTTGTAGTCGCCGTGAAAAGCGGTGACATGCCAGGGAATGTCAGGAGAAATTCCTGCCAGAAATTCGGTTAGACGCCGCAGTTCATCGGCGGAATCGTTAAAGCCGGGAATGAGAAGCGTGACGATTTCTAGCCACAGCCCCATTTTGTAGATTCGGCGAATGCTGTCGAGGATAGGTCCGATGCGGCCGCCGAGTTCATGATAGTGGCGATCATCAAAACTTTTGAGATCCACTTTATACAAGTCGATCCAGGGACGGATGTATTCCAGAACCTGCGGCGTGCCGTTGCCGTTCGAAACGAAGCCGGTGACAAGCCCGGCGGCTTTGGCTTCTTTGAAAACGGCAACCGCCCACTCGCTGGTAATGAGTGGCTCATTGTAGGTGCTGACTAGGATCTTCGCGCCCTGGTCAACGGCATCGCGCACCAGTCGTTCGGGGGAAGCTTGCTGAGGAGCAGAGACCGCGTTGGAATCGCGCAGCGCCTGCGACGTAACCCAATTCTGGCAATAGGCGCAGTGCAGGTCGCAGCCCAGCATTCCGAAGCTGTAGGCTAGCGCGCCGGGATACGCGTGAAAAAACGGCTTCTTCTCGACCGGATCGCATTGTGTTCCGGCGGTGTAGCCCCACGGCACATAAAGCGTTCCGCCGCGGTTGAAGCGGACTTTGCACACTCCTGGTTGGCCATCTGGAATGGGGCAGCAATGCCCGCAGGAGAAGCAGCGAATCCGGTTGTTCTCCAGCTTCTCGTAGAGACCGGCATCTGCTTCGCGGACACGCTGATCGAGGATAGTGCGCAGGGTTGGCACGGGACCTGTATTGATTCTAACGCTAAGGAGTGGGATTAGCTTCTGGCTTCTAGCGGTCGGCGGCCGGCTTCGAAGCGGATTCGTAGCGCTCGAGCCACTGCTCGGCTTCCTGCTCAATCGTTGCCCTTTGGGAACGAGTGAGGCGAGTGGCGATAAAGGGCGCGAGAGCCTGGCTGGCATCATCGCCACTGGCGCGGGCCAGCACCGTCCAAAAGTAGGCCCGATTATCGTCTTGCTTCACGCCTCGACCGCCCCAATAAAGCGAGCCCAACTTCGATTGAGCCGGGACGCTGCCATGTTCTGCAGCTTTGGTGAACCAGCGAGCAGCTTCAGTTTCGTCGCGCTTGATTCCCTGTTTCTCATCTCCGGCGGCGTAAAGGAGACCAAGTGCGTTTTCGGCTGCGGGATCACCGTGGTCCGCCAACGCTTTGATGTCGGCAAACCTAGCGGGATCGGCGGATGCCGCAGTGGAATTGCCGGCGGCTAACTGAGGCTTGGTTGAAGCGAGAACGGTGTGCTGCTCCTCTTGGCCGCGGGCGTGCAGCTTCTCCTGAATCCAGGGCTCGGCGAGAAATCCCAGCACCAGAAAAATTGTGGCAGCGGCGGCGAATAACAGGTAGAGGTAAGCGCGCGGCAAGCGAATTCCGCCAACTTTGTCCTGATCCTCGTCCCGATCTTCGGATCGCGCCTTTTCCTTTCCTCTTTCCAGGTCGCGCTCCGGCAGGCTGGCAAACAAAACACTGCCCGGCGACGAAAACGATTTGGAAGGAAGCGTGGGCGACGGAGGAGGATCAGGTTCACGCCGTGCCCGCAGGATCGCCGCTTGAATGCTTTCCGCAAGTCGCTGCAGCACAGCACTGTCATTTTCGCTAAAGACATTAGGCTGTTCGGAAAACACTTCCAGCAATCCGACGATTTTTTCGTGCTCGCGCAACGGGACAGCAATCAGGGAACGAATGCCGAGAGCGCGGCAGCTTTGCCGGTCCACGCGTTCGTCGGTCTCGGTGTCGTCGCAACGCAGCAATTTACCGCTGCGCACGCATTCGCCGGAGAAACCTGAGTCTACATAGAGCGTTACTCCCACAGGGGGGGCGATGGAGCCGGAACTGGCGCGGCATATCATGGTACGGCAAATCGTGGTACGACCAATCGTGGTGCGGGCCTCGTTCTTCTCGGCTCGTTGCTCTTCGCGTTCTCCCTCTTCGCTTTGTTGCTCTTCAATCTGCTCGTTTTGTTGCGCTTCCATCGCAACCGCCGCGCCAGAGGCGCGAAGCAAAGATTGAGAACGGGAAGTCACCAACGCGAGCACCGCTTCCAGATCTGAGCCTAGTGACTCTGCTTCTTTCTGCACCGCCGAGGCCGCACTGAGAATGTCGGTATAGTTCGGACGAACGATTGGAGCCTTCCAGTCGCCGCCGGAATCTTCAGAGCGCGCCGCCGGACGTTCCGCATTGGCAGCTGCCGCCAGAGCATTCAAGAACAACCATTCGGAAAGTTGTCTCTTAGCCGGATCCGCCAGACCAGGCAGGCGGAAGCCTACACGGCCATTTCCATCCAGCCAAACGACCCGTGCGGTGCCGGAGATCTGCATGCCAGCTTCCGCGAGATCCAGACACAAGTCCACATTCTGGTTCACTTCCATGGGCGAGGGGCATTGCAGTGCCAGACCATTCTCGCTGATATCGAGGACCTCGTAGAGGTCCAGCATCTCGCTCTGCGTGTCGCCGAAAGTGGCATAGGCGGGGACGTGCACTTTTTGCCGCACGCGAGCGCGCCGGTTCGGAGATGCCAGTCGTGACACTTGAGTGATTGCAGCCATGGGAGCGGCCCGGACTTCAGTTCGACTTCGGTCCAGACTTCGGTCTGTACATATTACCCCGAGAGCGCTAAAAAGTAAGCAGGAACTCAATCAGACCAGCCGGTAGCGGCAGACCGCTGATGCTTCCGAGCCGGTTAGGCCAATTCCTACAAAGCTTTACAAATGCGGAAGGCGCTTCAGAGCAACCCGGCAAGATGCATTACTAATCTAATTTCGATACCGATAAGACTTGCAATACGTACACATAGTGCTGGAACGAAGGACTTCCCGATGAAATTCATGTCAGTTTCCGTCGAGTCCAAGGCGCTGGTTCTAGGCGCGGTGTGTCTCATTTTATGCACGGCGTTTCCAGCTTGGGCGGCGCTCGGCGGAGATATCACTTCGGTACAGTCAGACCAACTCCGCATGCAAGGCACGATACGAACGTCTGCCAAAGGCTCATATGCCGTGCATGAGATCCAATCGTCCGCCGGCACGGTAGTGCGGGAATACGTGGCTTCCACAGGCGATTTCGCGGGCAAGGTATTTGCCGTGGCTTGGCAATCGCCGTGGCCGCCCAACATGCGTCAACTCTTGGGAAGCTATTTCGAGCAATACCTTCAAGCAGCAAAGGCCCAGAGCGCTTCCCATGTCGGACGCAGACCGCTCATGATCGACCAGCCTGGCTTGGTGGTGCAGATCGGTGGACATCCCCGGTCGTTCACCGGCCGGGCTTATGTTCCGCAAATGTTGCCGTCTGACGTTCGCGCCGAGGATATCCAATGAGGCGCGCCCGAATATTCCTGATTCTCACGGCTCTTCTGGCATTCGCATTTTTGGCCGCATGCGGCGGAGGCAGCAGCAATAGCACTCCCCCGCAAACCATCGCGCCTTCGGGAGGGAATGTAGCGTCGATCACAGTGAACGGGGGCCCGGCCGGCAACTACGTCGATGCCAGTTTTACCAGCGTGACCATTTGCGTTCCCGGAACCAGTACTTGTCAAACCATCGACGGCATCCTGGTGGACACTGGGAGTTCAGGCCTGCGCATTTTGTCCTCGGTAGTTACGATTCCTCTGCCGCAGCAAACCTCCGGCGGTAACCCGGTCGTGGAGTGCTTTCCGTTCGTGAGCGGCTACACCTGGGGACCGGTGCAGACGGCAGATGTGGAAATGGCGAGTGAAAAAGCCAGTTCGGCGCCGATTCAGGTGCTTAGCGATACCGATTTTACAGCTCCTACCAATTGCACCGATAACGGAGCATCATCGGACACACTTTCAACCCTGGGCGCGAATGGCATTGTCGGAGTCGGTTTATTTACGCAGGACTGCGGCAGCTACTGCGAGACGGTGCAAACTGGTACAGGTAGCATCAACTTATACTATGAGTGCACTTCTACCACAGCTTGCCAGCCAATTGGCGAAAGCCTGGCGCAACAAGTGCCCAACCCGGTTTCATTGTTTGCCACAGATAACAACGGAGTCGTCATCGAACTGCCTAACGTCTCGGGAGGCGAAGAGGCTAGCGTCACCGGCTCTCTGGTATTCGGCATCGGAACGCAGTCAAATAATGCTCTCGGCAGCGCCACGGTCTATACGGCAGACTCTGCTGGAAACTTTACGACCACATATAATGGAACGATCAACTCTGGCAGTTTTATTGACAGCGGCTCGAACGGCTACTTTTTCGCTTCTTCAATTACCGCCTGCCCCAGCACCAGCAATGCGCCGGGCTTTTATTGTCCAACCGGCGTACAGAGCCTTTCGGCCACCAATCAGGGAGCCAATGGCGCCAGCGGCACGGTAAATTTCAGCATTGCGAACGCTGAGGTCCTATTTAACGCACCGGATTTCGCCTACAGTGATCTGGGCGGAACGTACTCCACCGGCGCTTTTGACTGGGGACTTCCCTTCTTCTTCGGCCGCAACGTTTACACGGGTTTGCAGAGCAATAGCAATCCCAACGGCTACTGGGCCTACTGATCGATTCGCACTCCCGAAGCGCTATCCCTGCCTCACCGCCAGCCGTGACTGATGCAGGCTCGAGATGCGCGAAATGGCCGCAACCATCATGCTGGAGAGCAGTTGCATGGTGGCCACATCGCGCTCATCGAACGCGCTGGGAGAAGACGACAGCACTTCAAACACGCCCAGAGTGCGGCGGTAGTAACGCAGCGGAGAAACCAGAATGGAGCGCACTCCCAGACGGCGGCAACTGGCCAGATCGACGCGCGGATTGCGCTCCGCATCGTGACACAGCATCACTTCGCCGGTGCGAACTGCTTCCGCGGAAATCCCGGCATCGGTCTGCAAGCGAACTCCGAGATCGGGAGCGGTACGCCCGGCGCGTGCGCGGCAAACGATTTCGTCGCCCGCGCGCAATGCGATGGCCGCGCCCGTGGCTCCGGTCAAATGCTGGGCGCGTTCCGTGATCGCACTGATGGCCGGTTCCAGATTCAGCTCAGCGGCATGAATGTCGACTTCTTCTCCGGCATATACCGGGCGAAAGCCGGAAACCGGATGCCGGGCATTCGCAACTCGCAACTGGCTGCGCAAAGCGGTGGAGGGAATACGCGTTTGATAATCCGCGATGTTTGCGACCTCCCGGTTTACGATCTGAGGATCCGGCACCGTCCGCAACAAATCGCGGACCAGGCTGTCAAGTTCACAATCGGTGATCAAGTGTGCGGTCTGCTGATCACGCAGTGATCCCCCCAGCACACGTGACAGACTTAGCAGCGACGTATTGCCGCAAGCCAGGCAATAGGTTCTGCTATTGGTGCTGATCAGTTCGCACTGGATGCAAAACGTGGCTGAGTGCAAAGGGACGAAATTGGTGTCTTTAAATGTAGTGCCGTAAACAGTCTTCCGAGACATGCTTGCTTAATCCTCATGAAATTAGCGTCCCTAAAGGTAACGAGGGACGGTAGAGTGAGAAAGTAGCCGCACTGGTTCCCCGTGTGGAAAACTGGTTCAGTACCTCGCCTTTGCTTGGTTTGCAGCCGAAACTCAGGAGCTCAGGACTCCTAACTTCCTTCTTCTCTAAGGCTTTTCCCCTTTAAAATTACAGGATACTCCCTTGATTTGAGAAGCCGCCCTAGGTTAAAGTAGTGAAGCTTCAAGGCTGCCAAATGCCTTGATACTGGGGGATTTCAATGCAGTGGACTGCACCCGTTTTTGAAGAAGTTTGCTTGAATTGCGAAATTAACTCGTACGCCAGCGCGAAACTCTAAAACCTTTAGCCGACCTCAGATTTTTCTGTTCGCGCCCCAAGGTGGGAGTGCGTTCTGTTGAGGACTTTCCTGCCCGCTTTCATCCGCCAACTAATTTCTAGCCGGCCTGCGCGGCAACAAATCCATGATCGTCTGCCCCCGCATGGTGAATCATCTCTACGCCCACCTGCAGAGTGCGATCCAACGCGTCGGCGAGAGCAACTGGGAAGTTCGAAGTGAGAAGATTGATATCCATCTGCAGATTTCTCTGCGAGTAAAGCCTGCGGACAACTAAAGCCCCGCGATGGCGATTGGACGAACTCACAAGATCAAGCGAGAGAGTCCAAAGCGCCAGCCCTTCAAGCGGCTGCGGCCCCACGCTTCTACCCCAGTGGAATGAAACTTCTCCACGCCGCGCTTGCGCACCCGAACCTCCTGCGCTTGCAGGCTGAAGTTCACCGGGAAAAAGTTTGAAGCGTACATCGAAACCGTCGAAATCATTGGAGTTGAAGGCGGCCTGCAGAACCCGCCAAACCTGTTCGTAGTTGTCGACGACTTTCAACTCCTCCGTGGCCCGGCGGATTGCGAGGTTATTGATTACGATCTGCCGCTGGTCAAACGTACGCTGCGCGACACGAGCCAACTCTCCGAGTTCCAGATAGCCCAGGCGCTGCACTCCAATCCAGATGCCGGTTCCCAACACCGCGAGCACCAGGCCCAGAGAACTTCCGGTGGGCCAGAGCAGAAATAAACTAAGCAGCGCAAAAATGGCCGAAACTCCGTAAAGCACAATCACAACCTGGCGATGAGTAAGTCCGTGCTGCAGAAGTTTGTGATGGATGTGTTCACGATCTGCGGTAAATACCGGTCGCCCGCTGATCAAGCGCCGCAAAATGGAAAGCGCAGTTTCCAGAATCGGCAGTCCGAAAGAAACTACCGGAATGGCAACGGCAACGATGGTCGGAGCTTTCTGCGCGCCCTCGAGAGCCAGTGCGCTGAGCAGGAAGCCGATGAATAGACTGCCGGAATCACCCAAAAAAATAGTGGCAGGATTGAAGTTATAACGCAGGAACCCAAGGATCGCTCCGGCCAGCGCAATCGTCATCACTGTTACCAGAGAATATCCGTTCAACAGCGCGACCACGAACGCCACCAGCGTTGAAAATAACGCCGAACCCGCGGCCAGTCCATCCAGGCCATCGATAAGATTAAACGCGTTGGTGATGGCCAGCACCCACAGAATGGTCAAGGGCAATCCCACAAACCACGGCAGTTGATGCTCGCCGAACAGTACGGGGATATTGACGATGCGCAAGCCGCCGATAAAAAGCATGCTGGCGGCAAGCGATTGCACGGCAAACTTCACGTACGGACCAACGCTGTGAAGGTCGTCATAGACTCCGAGAAAGAAAACGATCGAAGCCGGAACTAGAATTGTCAGCAGAGTTTTCAGCGAGAGCGCAGAGTGCAGGCGAGGCAGATAAGAACTGGCCACAGCTGCCGCCGCCATGCTCAACGAAAAAGAAATAAAAATGGCCACGCCACCCAGGCGTGGAAGCGGGGTGACGTGCAAGTGCCGCTCCTGAGAAGGACTGGCGACCCATCCTCGCCGGGACGCAACGTCACGCACATAGCGCGTCAGGACGAACGAGAACAGCAGCGATAAAAAGAAAATCCCAAAAAATACTACTGTCAAACGTCCCCCTCGGGCCCCAGCGATTGCATAGGTCCGTGCGCTGTCCTAACCGACAACCAAGTATTGCAGCCGCGAAATCCTGCCGCTAGTGAGTTACCGGGTTCTCTTTCTTTCCGTCTGCGTTTGAGGGTTGTTGGGAATCTAGCAGTGTTGTGCGTACGCTTCAATCGCCTTGCAGTGAAAATCTGTGGAAAACTAATCCGCGGACGATCCTCGCACGACAATCCTCTTCGATAACGCGATGATCGCTCTCCAGCGCTGTGCTAAACTTTCCCACGATCCCTTCTTTCATCCGAGGCCTGTAATGGAGTTCAAGCGCTGTTTTGCCCGTCGCGGCAGCCTGTTCGCTTTCTTTGTCGTTTTATCTTTTGCTTGGAGTCTGAAGGTTGCAGCGCAGCAAGTATCGCCGTCATCGAATTCCAATAACAACGCACCAGCACTCGCTCCCGCCAAGCCAGTCTCTCAAGCTGCGGTTCGAAGTGGCCCCGGCGATAATGATTCAGCCAAACCCGGCGAGAACGCCGCTTCTTCGAGCGCCGTTTCCGAAAATCAAACCACTCCTTCGATGCGGCTCGGGGCTGGCGATTTGATCGAGGTCAGCGTTTACAACGTGCCGGAATTGTCGACCAAAGCGAGGATCAGCAATACCGGAGATGTTTATCTTCCGCTCATCGACTATGTGCACATTGGCAATCTCACCGTCGAAGAGGCGCAGGTTGTGATTGAAAAGCGGCTGGAGGATGGCGGATACGTCCGCGGCGCGCACGTCACCATCTTCCTCGACGAATCGATCTCCCAGGGAATTACCATCCTGGGGGAAGTTGTGAGACCAGGTGTTTATCCTTCCCTCGGAGATCGCAAGCTTTACGATCTCATCTCCGCTGCGGGCGGATTCACGCCGTCTGCTGGACGCAAAGTCAGCATCGTTCGGCAGCACAGCGAGTCTGCGCCAGTCACGGTAAATCTCGCGAGGAACCTGGCTGACGATTTGCAGGACAATATCGAACTTCAACCCGGAGACATGATCACCGTGCCCCGGGCGCCAATTATTTATGTGGTAGGGGATGTGGGCCGTCCCGCGGGCTTACTCGTGGACAACGGCACACTCACTGTGCTGCAGGCGCTCGCGCTCGCCGGAGGGACGAACCACACAGCCAAGATGAGCGGAGTTCGCATTATTCGCAAAGGCCCGAGTGGAATGACTGAAACGCGATTGCCATTGAAAAAAATGCTCGAGGCGAAAGCGCCCGACATAACTATGCAGGCCGATGACATTCTCTTCGTGCCGCTCAGCGGAGCCCGCGTAGCGGCTGCACAGACCATGCAAGCCGCCATCTCCGCGGCGACTGGAATTGCGGTGATCGCGGCCCATTAGAGTGGGTGGCGAACGCCTACGCGGCAACTTCTGTCTTGCGCTCCTGCGGCAGATTCAACAAACGTTCCAGAATACGAATATATTTGTCCGCCGTTTCGCGACGCGAAAACTTCCTCACCACGTATTCCCTGCCGTTTCGTCCAAGTTGAGCGGCCATTTCCGGATTCGCCGCCAGCAACCGAATAGCTCTTACCAGCGCATCAGAATTTTCCGGCTCGACCACGAGCCCGCCGCCAGCTTCTTCCAGTATCGCCCGCGCCTGACCATCTACGCCAAGAATCACCGGACGCGCGCACGCCATGAACTCCAGCATTTTTGTGGGAATCACTGTCTTGAATAAATCAGCTTTCTTGAGTAGTACCAGGCAAACATCCGACGCACTAATGTAAGCCGGAATTTGCTCACGAGGCTGCTGATCGACAAATCGTACATTCTCGAGACCGTGATCTCGCGCCCGGGCGACGATACTCGCCTTCTCGGTGCCTTCTCCTAAGATAAGAAAAACGATCTCGGGATTCGAATGCCGCAACTGAATGGCGCTTTCGATGATCGCGTTCAATCCGTGCGCCATTCCTATTGTGCCGATATAAGACACTACAAATTTTCCCTCCGCTCCTAATTGCCTCTTCATGGCGGTCGCTGAGTCTGGAGCGAAAAGCTGTGTCTCCACTCCGTTCTCGATCACAGAAATCTTCTCTCGCGGCACGCGCCAGTGTTCCACCAGGTAATCTTCGAAAGCCGGTGTGACCACCACCACTCGATCCGAGCGCTGGTAAAGAAATCCGGCGATCCTTGCCAGGCAGAGTTGCAACAACGAACCCGCGTCCCCCATGCCGACAGCCGTCAACGATTCCGGCCAGAGGTCGCGAACCTCGAATACGAAAGGGACGTGCTTCCAGCGGGCCACCCACCAACCGGCTAGCCCCACCAACAACTGTGGCGAAGTCGCAATCACGACGTCAGGCCGCGACAAAAAAATGCCTGTGCTTGCGGCAGAGATGCAAAATGAACAGTAGTTCAAAATCCGCTCGTACGCCTTCCTGTTCGGAAAAGGCAGTAACCAGGAGCGAACCACATGGATGCCATCCGTTTGTTCGTGAACCACCAGGCGCCGGAATTTATCTCGATACTCACGCGGCACTACGCCAGTCGGATGATTCGGAAAGCCCGTCAACACTGTCACGTCATGCCCTGTAGCAACCCAATGCCTGGATAATTCAACCGCACGCGCCGCAGGTGCGCCCATCTCCGGAGGGAAATACTGCGAGATGTAAAGAATCTTCATGAGGCTGCGAGCAATTTTCAGGAAGCTCAACTCAGGATGCCTGATCGAAGCCGTTTACGTCCTCGACCTGGCGTTCGCTCGAGAGTTTTCTCACAGTCACCGGTCGACCTAAACAACGTGACTCTTCCAATGCAAACGTTGCCAGCATGGTGTCCACAATTTCGTGAAATGGAATTGGCGACTCGGAGCCGATTTGAATCGCTCTTACAAATGCTTCGCATTCTCCACGGTGCCCTTTGTCTTGACGAAGCCCGGAGCGAAACACGCTTTTCTTTCCGCCCCGGACCAGTTCCAGTCGCCGAAAGTCTTCGAGCACCGCCACGCCGCCCCCGCCAAACACTTCGATTCGCTCTTTGGAATACGCTTTGTCACCATTTGCCAGGTAGCTGATGGTTCCCTGCGAACCGTCGCCAAAGCGCAGCGAACATACAACATTGTCGTTGCTGTATTTGCCGGGGCTAGATAAGGCTGAGTTGGCCAAGCTGCGAGTTTCAACTTCCACAGGCGCGGAGCCAGTCAGAAAGCAGAGCAGGTCCACGAAGTGGCAGACCTCGCCCAGGATGCGCCCTCCGCCCTGCAGCGGATCGTTCATCCAGTGATCCGTCGGGAGAAAGCCGGCATTTACCCGATAGTGAAGCGCCAAAGGTTCTCCCGCGTCTAGTAGGAACTTTTTCATCCGTACCGCCAACGGAGCAAAGCGGCGATTGAATCCAACCATGAGTAGCCGGGGAGCAGACGCCGAATTTTCATGCGCAGTTATGATTTCCTTCAGCTCTTCTTCATTCAGGCAAAGAGGTTTTTCGCAGAAGACATGCTTACCGCTCTGCAGCGCTGCGATCACTTGGTGGGCATGCAGATGATGGCGTGTAGCAATTACAACCGTGTTGACCGCGGGAGTGTTGAGAATTTCGAGTTCACTCGTGGTACACGAACGAAATCCGAATTTGTTAGCCGCATGCCGCGCATGGGATCCGTTAGCCGCACTCGCCGTGACTAAATCAACTCCACGCACTCGCTTGAGCGCAGGAAGCAGCGTGCTCACGGCGAAGTTACCCGCTCCGAGCAGTCCAACGCGTACACATTCCTGGCTGCTGACCGACGAATCAGACGCCGCGATCTGGATGCGCTGCGTATCCTGCGCGTCCTGAGGATACGACAACAAAACGCCGAGAAACGCTTCCCGCGTTTTCCCCGTGATCAGATCGTAGGCCGCCTGTGCCCGCGTGATCGGGAAACGGTGGGTGATTAAAGAACGCAAATCCAGCTTGCGGTCGGCAAGAAGCTTGAGAAAAGCTTCCATGTTGCGCGTTTCCGTCCAACGCACATAGCCGATGGGATAGTCGATTCCCTTTTGTTCGTACGCCGCGTCGTACCGACCAGGCCCGTAAGAACGCGAAACTCGAAAGTCGAGTTCTTTCTCGTAAAAGGCTCTTCGGGGAATATCCATGGCGACCGTTCCCACAGCAACCACGACGGCCCGATCGCGCGCGATCATTCCCGCAAGATTCACAGGATCATTGCTGGCGGTTTGCGCGGCGATCAGAACAGAATCGACTCCGTGTCCAGAGGAGTGCTGCTGGCATAAATCCACAAATGCAGAAGACGATGTGCTCACTGCGTCCGCTCCAAGCCGCAAAGCCAGGTCGGCCCGCTCGACGGAAATATCCATTCCGAGTACGGTACATCCCGCCGTCTTGAGAATCTGCGCGATCAGTTGACCCAGCAGACCGAGTCCGATGACTGCCACCACATCGCCTAGCTTGACGTCCGCGGTGCGTATTCCATGCAGCGCTACCGCCCCCACCGTCGTAAAAGCAGCCTCGTCGAAGCTCACTGTCTCGGAAGGAATGCGCGCCGTCAGCAACCGCGGAATGCAAGCAAGCTCGGCGTGCACCGCATGTCCAGTGCCTGCGCACGCCACGCGATCGCCGGGATTGAAACCGGTCACACCCTCGCCGACGGCCACAACAGTTCCAGCGCTGCTATACCCAAGACCGAGCGGTTGATCAAGACGGCTGCGCACAGCGGACATTGTCGGAATAAATCCATCGCGGCTGATCTTGCTCAGCACTTCGCGAACCAGATCCGGCCTCATTCTCGCTTTCTGCAGTAGATTCTTTCCCGCGAACTCCGACGCAGCCCGCTCCGTGCCCGCGGAAACCAACGATGCCGCAGTGCGAACCAGTACACATCCCGCCAGCAATTTGGGCGCAGGAACTTCCACCACCGTAATTGCGGCGCTGCGCGCATCCTGGAATGCCTGTTTCATGCTTTGAACTCACGTACTGGAAACGAATCTGTTTCTGAAGAAGTGACTGCGTTCGCTGACAAACTCACCCGATACTCAGATACGTCTGCGGATTTCTCGTGCAAGTTGTCACGTGATATGACGACTTCGCTGTCTCGCAATTCGAAACTGCAGCTTTCATCCGTAAGAACCACGGTCACGAATCGAACGGGTAATCGCGAGCGAACCCGCTGCACCAGCGATACCGCGGGTTGGAGCTCACCATAGGTAGAAGCCTCCCAACCGAGCAACTGCGCCTCTACGCTTCCGAAGTCGGACATTCCATTTATCGCAACCTGCTTTCCAGCTCGCAGGATCGCGGCACTCCCTGGAACACTCGAAACAATGCTCCAGCGAATACGCGCTCCCTCCGATGCGAAGACAATTTGAAAAGGCGAGTCAGCAACTTCGAATGGCAGATCCGCAGCGAGCCAGTGCAAACACACATCATGTTCGGCGGTCTCAACCTCATCTGCTATGTCATCCACGATAACCCAACCGGAACCGCCCAGCCATTGCACTGCGCGGCGATGCGTCACACCCAATCCCCTGTAGCCATCATGCTCGCCTTCAAAGCGGTCAGCATAAGCGCGACCATTCGACGCATACGCGCGGCCCGAAGCCTGTGCCCAGTCCACCCAAAGAAAGCGACCAATACGGCGCATCTGATCCTGACCGTCGACTGTGACAGTGTTATGAACCGCAGTCCCCGCGAATCCATTATTCCACGGTGCTGATCCGTTGTAGAGATAAGTTCCAGGATCGCGAGCCAGATTCATTCCCCGCCACCATAAATCCACATGCAACTGATCAGCCTGAAAAGGCCGTCGCGTATACCGGCCAGCGCGGATCATCGCCCAGGAGGTCTGATTGCCCAAACGAAAATATCCAGTTTGCAGTGAAGGAACCGAAACAGGCTCTTGCATCTGCACCGGTTTGACGCCAAACCACAGCGCCGTCTCATCCCATGGACCGCAATTCAAAGCCGGCTGATTCAGAACTGCAGCGCCCAACTGTACGAGCGGACGAAAATCGCGAGATGACGCCGACGCGAGGGGAAAAATCAGACTGCCATCATCCGAGCCGTAATTCGGAGCAAGTCCTGTGACGGGATCAACCCAATGACGGATAAAGTCAAATGCGGATTGTGCGCGTCCGCGAATGTCCTCATGAAGCGGAGCTGAATGAATCTCGGCCAGGCGCAGCGCCCACAGCAACAAATGTAGAACCATACGCTGGTAGTTGAACGAATGCTGTTGCGAAACGCCTTCGGGCGTAATGTGGTCGACAACAGCGTCGCGCAACAAATGCGCGCCTAGATTTCGCCACGCTTGTGCCTCCGCCAATTCCGGATAAAGTGTGCCCGCCGTCCAAAGACCAGCGGCCTCGCTGATCAAGTGATTGCTGCGCTGGGAGCGGGCGTAACCGATGTCTGCGCGGTACGCCACGCATGGGCGGCAATCATTGAGAGGAGCAATGCCACGCGCTTGTTAGTAGTCGATGGCGAGTCGATGAAAGCATTTATCGCGAAGGACCAAGCGAGTATTCGGAGCGAGCACTCCTGACCGCAAATCCACAGTGGACCGCCCATCGGCGGGCTCTGACTCGCCCAATCTTCAATCGCGCTCCAAAATGCCAGTGGAATTCGATCGTCGCCACTGAGGGCGTAAGCGCGAACCAAGGGATAGACAAACAAAAATCTGGAAGGCTCCAAAATGAATTTCAGATCGCCGTAAAGGGGCGAGGCAAATCGCATCTGTGTCCAGGATTGCTGCGGCGAGACACTCTGTCCAGTAACAGGATTTCGAAACCATCTGGGCGGGTAGCCGCAGTCGAACTGCAGTCGGCCGAAAAACGGCAACGTGCCTCCGAGGATGCCCTCGGCTTCTGCGAGAACATATTTTTCTTGTTCGGGTCCGATCATCTCCCGGATACTTCTTCCAAGCCCTTGCACATCATCGAAGAAAAATCCCCGGGCGCCATTCCGCCGAGCTGCCCTCATCTGCTCTACCTGAGCGCCTGGGGCGATTTTCTTCAAGTCCCAAGAATCCCAGCCCTGTGAGGACCGCATTCTCCACGACAACAAGCCGCTGCCACGCCGAAATTCATATTGCAGGCGCAGCATGCCATCACGCATTCCGAAAGTGCGGCCAACCTGCAGCATGGTATCGATCTTACTCATCGGCTTACCCATGCGCAGTACCGGCGACCGTGGTACGGCCGCTTGCGACGAGGCGTTCAGCCGCTCGCGCCTGCAGCCATTCATGCATGACAAAGAATTGGCGATCTTCACCGGGATCGAAATTATTTAAATCAGACTGCAGAGTGGCGCGGATCGCACCGCGAGTCAGACCTTCAATCACTTCTCTAATTTTCTCAATGCCAAAGGCAATCAGCCGATTGCGCAAGTCGTTGAGCGATTCGCAGTGAGTTGCATCGGGAAACTCGTATCTTCGCAGAATGGGACCGGTATCGATTCCGGCGTCCATGTAATGGTACGTGATGCCAAGGCGAACACCTTGCAGCAGCGACCACTCCGGACTGCTCATTCCGCGAACCTCCGGTAGCAGTCCTAGGTGGACGTTGAGGATGCCAAGGCGCGGCACTCCCAGTATCTCCTTCCGCAGAATATTGCCGCCGGCGAAGATCATTAAATCGGGCGACCACTCCTGAAGGCGCGCGATCGAGCCTGGGGAATTCTGATCATGGCAAACGGTAACTGGAAAATCGTAAAGCGCCGCTACTTCCCGCAGGTTGCGAAACGTTCCGTTCCCGCGTTTCAGAAAGCCCTCGAGATATGGGTTTCTCGTTTGCGACTGCCCATTGCCGCGCGGCGAAGTCAGCTTCGTTCTCGCGTAGTGGGCAACTCCCGCTACACCCCATTGCCCAATCTTGCGCAGCAATGTTGTCCGGTTGAAGGCAGAAAGCGCCAAAGCTCCCAGAGGAATTTCTCCCAGTTGGGCCATTCGCACCGCCATGGCGCACGCCGTTTCGCTATACAAACTGGAACTGAGAATTACGATGCGCATGGCAATGCCCCGACGACCGCTGCTTGCAGAGATCGCGTCAACCGCTGTTCCAGTATGAGTGCATCCGCAAAAAATTTGCACCCCCAACTTATGTAACGCAATGGCTGGTACGCACCCCATACGGGGTATGAACCGCTCACTCCGCCATCGATGCCGCCTCGTCCCGCGATTGAAGTCAATCGCTTCAGCATCTCATTCATCTTCAGCGCTGCGTTGAGATATCGCAGGTCGTCCGTCATTTCAAACAAGCGCAGCCACACGCAGGACATCTGGGCATTGCCGGTTAAGCAAGCAAAATGCGCCCCACCTTTGAAATCATTTTCGTAGGCGCCCGGCAGATATTTGTTGTTCTCAAACTTGCGCAACAAAACCCATGCTGACTTCGCAACTTTCTGGAGGGCATCGTCTCGCCGCCGCAACCGGCCGCATTCCAGAACCCCTTGCAGCACGTAAGCGATGAAGTGCAAATAATTGGGATGGCCTCGCAGATTGATGCCGTCGAACCAACCGCTGGGCCTCCAGTGCGACAGCACCCAATTGAGATTTCTTTCCGCCGCATTGCCGTATTTATCGTCCCCAGCGCGCGCAGATAATTCCGCCAGCGACCACGCGACCATGCTGTAATACGTGTGCGCTTTCTCTTGATAAGCGCCGGGGCCAGACCACGACCCATCTGGCTGCTGCATCTCGACCAACCATTCGCCGGCAGAAACCGCCGCTTGCAAAATCTCGGAGCGTCTCGTTTCCGCATAAGCGCGAACCAATCCTTGCAAGATCTGGCCCGTGTTGAAGACAGACGGCTGCGCTTCGTTTCCATGAAATATGCCGTGCAGTCCACCAGGAAAACCTCCGCTCGGCATTTGCAGGGAAAGCAACCACTGCGTAGCACGTTCCACTGCCATTGCACAGCGGCCGTCGCTGGTCTCACTCCCGAGATCATAGAGCGTAGGAACAATGTAACCGGTCACTTCCGGATAGGATTCCGAATACCCAGTAAGCAGGCTATAGTAAGCCGCAATGCCTCCATCAAGGCGTTGAGCATGAAGCATCCAGCGCAGCAAGGCGCGTAAAGTTTCTTCGCTGCTCCGCTTTGTGCTTGCGTACGAGTAAAGATGCCGCTGCTCGAAGCTGACTCGCAATTTGTCGGAGATCAGTTTCTGCAGCAATGGAACGACGCGCTGTGGTCCTCGCAGCAGACCAGTCGATTCAGTCAGCGCCTTGGCAATTTGGGCGGTCTTAGTGGTGCTGTCGCGGTTCGCTTGGCGAGCATCGCCGGAACTGGTCATCGACCCGTCCGCCCATGTTCGGATTTCAGTCGACTCCGCAGACTCAAGCAGTGGCGGCCTCGCCCGTATGAGTGAACTCTTCCGTCCTCTGCTGTGCTGGGGCATCCAGAAAAATTCTCATCCAGTGTTCCAGAGTTAAAAATTGCCAGATTTGCATCGACCAATCTTCCGCGCCGGAACGATGTTCGTCAACAAAACGCCGAACCACTTCGGGACGGAACAAACCGCGCTTTCGAATGTTCGTATCCGACAGCAGATTATCCACCATCTCATGTAAATCGTTCGCCAGCCAGTAATCGACAGGAGCTGCGAAACCGGCCTTAGGCTGCCGTAACACTTCGGCAGGCAATGCATCTCGCATCGCCCGGCGGAAAACGTGCTTCGTAGTCGGGCGAAAGAATCCTTTGAGCTTGAGGTCTGGCGGAATATTCCGGGCGGCAAACTCGGCCAGTTCACGATCGAGAAACGGCACCCTCACTTCCACCGACGAAGCCATACTCATCTTGTCGTTATAGCTCAGATTAAGACTGGTCATGAAAATCTTGGTGTCGAGATAAAGCATCTGGTTGAGGAAATCGGCGTCGCACACTTCATCAAAAGCGGAATGGTGGCGCGTCGCGGGATCCGAGTGGCTCAGTTTATTTTGAATCTCCGGCGTATACAAATCCATTTTCTGCGGGCCGTTCAAATAGGTACAGTTTCGAATGAAGGCATCCTCCGGCGTGAGCGAAGCGCTGCGCGCCATCTTCTTGGCCAATCGCACGCGTCCTTTTATGGCGGTGCCTCGCAACCCGGGCAATGCCTCCAAGCCGGACGCGATTCCACTCCTGAGAAAGCCAGGAATCCGCTGATACGCGGCAGCCCAACGATGAGCGACATGTTTTCGATATCCCGCGAACAACTCGTCGCCGCCCACGCCAGAAAGCAAAACGGTGGTCTGTTTCCGCGCCTCGCGGCAAACAAGAAACGCTGTGAGGATTGCGGGATCCGCCGTGGGCTCATCCATGTGCCACGTTAACCGAGGCAACAATTCCGCAACGTCCGGCTCTACAACAATTTCCTGATGCTCACAGCCGAGACGCTGTGCCAGCCGCGCCGGTACTTGCGGATCATCCAGCGTAGTTTCTCCAATCCGATATTTGTGCGGGAAAGTAATGGTGTAGGTTCGAACCGGTTGTTTCGTGGCCCGGCACATCATCGCCACAATGCTGGAGGAATCCAAGCCCGCGCTGAGAAAGGCTCCGATCGGAACATCGCTAACCATCTGGGCTTCCACTGACTGCTGAAAGCGTTCGCGCAGTTCGTCTGCAAGGTCCGCTTCGGATCTCGAGTACTCGGCGTCGGCGCGGGGAAACTTCAGATCCCAGTACCGCCTGATCTTCAATTCTCCGTCGCGAAACGTCGCGCAATGTCCAGCGGGAAGTTTATAAATTCCACGAAACATCGTTTTGGGATCAGGAACCCACAAGAACGTCAGATACTGATGCAAAGATTCCAGATCGAGTTCGGCCTCGATCTGCGGCACATGAAGCAAAGCTTTCACTTCTGAAGCGAACGCGAGCTTTCCTCCACGATGAGCATAGTAGAAAGGTTTCACTCCAAAATGGTCTCGCGCAAGAAACAACTCGGGCCTTCCCGAACGTACATCACAGATCGCAAATGCGAACATGCCTTTTAGCCTTAGAACGCAATCCGCGCCTTCCTGTTCGTAAAGGTGCAGCACAACTTCGGTATCCGTGTTCGAGGTAAAACGGTGGCCTTTGCTTTGTAGCTCCCGGCGGAGTTCCTTGAAGTTGTAAATTTCACCGTTGTAAGTGATCCATATCGTGCGCTCTTGGTTGCACATGGGCATGTGGCCGCCAGCTGACAGATCGAGAACGGCGAGTCTGCGGCTACCCAGACCAACGTAAGACCCATCTGGAAATCGTCGCTCCCACAGACCGGAATCGTCAGGACCGCGATGCGCCTGCGCGTGCGTCATGCGAGCGAGAACTTCTCTGTCGCCACAATTCGCGAGTCCGGCAATTCCACACATGCTAGAACCAGATCCCCTTAACGCTTTGTCTCTTGAGTTCTTTTCGACTTCAGTTCGTAGATCTTCGCCTTGGTGTGAAACATCTGAACCGCCTGGAACCCACAGTAAATCAGCCCCGGAACTCCGTCCAGGAACCCGAACCTGAAGACATAACGATACAGGAAAAGCAGCACGGGAGAACCTGGCAAGGCAAAGACTTTGCGCTTCAGCCAGCGCCGCCGTTGCGCTTGTGTCCCAAAGAGCGACGGCGGCAACTCTCTATCGTCGCCTCGCTGCAGTAATACGCGCGATTCCCAGTTGGAATACTCATCATGTTTTTGAATGTAGCGCGAGAGCGACTCCAAGTTGTGATGAATCACCGGGTGCCGTAGCCGTGAAGTCGCTCCATCTACGACAACATGCTCATGCACTTCCATATCTGCCATGGAAGTATCCTGTTCCTTCAGCCGGCATTCGAATCTTCCCTTGCCTCGGCGAAACAACGCCAGCTTCCACAATCCAACGTCTCCATGCCGCAAAGCGCGGCCCAGAAACCAGGTGCGAAGCAGAATGGAGTATCCGTCGATCGCTGGATTCGAAACTGCAGAACGAATTTCTTCCGTGACCGCAGTCGTCAACACTTCGTCGGCGTCTAGCAGCAGAATCCAGTCCTGAGCCAACGGCAATGTATTCATTGCCCACTGCCGCTTCTTGGGCCAACCGCCCGCATAATGAAACTGCACAATGTGTGCTCCGTAAGATCTGGCGATCTCGACGGTGTCGTCGGTGCTCTGAGAATCAATGACGTAAACATCGTCAAACTCTTTGAGCCCCTCTAAGCACTGTGGAAGATTTTTCGCCTCATTCCGCACCGCGATAATCACGCTAACCGGAATCTTGCCGGCGGCCACACCGCTGTTGAGTTGCCCGACTTCGTCTACTTTTTCCATTGCCTCAATCGCTCAACTCGAAAGATGCTGCTGGCACCAGCGTTGAAGAACGTATAACGACCAAGGACGCGACCATGAAGTGCGGCCCGCGAGAAAGTCTTCCCACACGCGGTACGCGGCCCGTTCATTGATCAGCGTACCCAGAGCCCCGTCACCAATTTTGCGCAACGATTCCTCCATAACTGGACGCATCGCATCGCGCAGCCAATATTCAAACGGCATTGTAAAACCTCGCTTCGGTCGATGGATGATCTCATCCGGCAACTCTCCACGCAACGCATGAACCAACAGAGGTTTCGGAGTTCGCCTGTCCAGTTTCCACGATCCCGGCAAAGCAAGAATTTTGCGGACCAGTTGGTGATCGATCAACGGCACACGTACCTCCAGGCCGTGCGCCATGCTCATGCAATCCGCGTCCCTCAACAGCGTGTTGAGCATATAGCAGCGCGCCTCGAGATAGGAAACACGATTCACCGGGTCCAGGCTCTGGGCGCGACATACGGCTTGGGTTAATGGTCGCTCGGCGCAGGAGAACGCACCAGAGTCGATATTAGTCGAGCGCAGCAATTCATTTTGCGTCCCTGGAGCAAAGAGCATGCGCGCAAGAAAATATGGTTGGACGCCTTTTCTCCCATTCTGGACGAGGCTGCTTAACTTGCGATTCTGGTCGCTCGTGGGAGCGAGCGCCGCAAATATATTTGCCGAGAGGGAGCGGGCTACGGCCGGCACATGCCGCCACCGCCCGGCAACTTTTTCCATCCGCGGCACGGTGCGAAAGCTTGAGTAACCGGCAAAGATTTCGTCACCCCCCAGACCGGACAAAGCGACTTTGACGCCCGCCGCACGCGTTCTTTCCGAAACAAAATAGGTATTGATACCGTCTATCGTAGGTTGATCCATCGCTCGAATCGCTGGATCGATCGCCGCGAAAAAGTCGGACTGCGAAACTGTGATTTCGTGGTGATCGGTTCGAAAATGTTTGGCGATCGTGCGGGAATATTTGGCCTCGGAGTAGTCGGCCTCTTGAAACACGATAGAAAACGTGCTCGGCCGCACGTCGTTCCGATCCAGAATCCCGACCAAGCTACTGGAATCGATGCCGCCGGAAAGAAAAACTCCAACGGGCACATCGCTGGCCAGGTGGGTGCGCACGCACTCATCGAGCATCGAAGCGATCTGCTCTTCGCTTTCAGCACGTGTTGCTGCACGATCGCCCGCAGTATTCTGCGCGGCAGCGATCGGGTCCCAATATTCGGCCAGCGTCGTGTGTCCGTCTTTCCAGATTAAAGAATGCCCGGGTGGCAGCGCTCGCACGCCTTTTACCAGAGTGTTGGGATCGTAAACTGATCCGAAGGTCAAATAATTGATGACGCCCGCGGGGTTTATAGCTCGCGGTATCAGCCCAGTGCCCAGCAGAGTGCGGAGTTCGGAAGAAAACATAAAGTACTGATCCGACTGGAAATAATAGAGTGGTTTGATCCCCATCGGATCGCGGGCGACGAATATCTGATGCCGCTGCGCGTCCCAGATCGCGAAGGCAAACATCCCACGAAATTCTTCGAGACACTTTTCACCCCAGTGAGCGTACGCTTTAAGAATCACCTCCGTATCAGAAAGACTGCTAAATCGGAGTCCAGTTTGCGCCAGCTTCTCGCGAACCTCGCGGAAGTTGTATACCTCTCCGTTGTAAACGATCCAGTTGCCGGTTGACGGATCGTTCATGGGCTGATGCCCCAGCGGCGAAAGGTCCAGAATTGCGAGCCGTCGATTCCCTAAACCGATTTCGATTTCCTGATCCGCTTGCTCTCCCACGAAATCGTGAAGAATCACTGTGCCGCTATCATCCGGCCCGCGGTGAGCCAGCGAACGAGTAGCGCGCTCCAGCAATTCGGCGGGGACAGACGCCCTCAAGCCAATGATGCCGACAATACCGCACATCCGACGCCGAGCCTCCTGGACCTTTGCAGGTCATCTTACGTGAATCGTCAGCCGCTCTTTTGCCGCAGCAGTCGCTTCATCTCTCGTCCCATACTTTTTAAGATTCAGCTACGATTTGCCGGCTATGCTTCGGGCCAGCGAAATCAACTGTTCCACATGCTTGTCCCAGCTGAAATCCCGCGATCGCAAAATCCCTTTTTCACGCATCTGCGCTCTTTGCTGGGGAGATTCGCATAGTTGCATAATCCGCTGCGCGAAAATGTGCGGCTCAAAGCGCGGGAAATATTGCGCAGCATCTCCGCAGATCTCTCGATGCACCGCCAGGTCCGATGCAATCACGGGTAGCCCACTCGCCATTGCCTCAACCAATGGATGAGCGAAGGTTTCAGCATAAGCGGGAGTCACGTAGAGATCGCAAGTCTTGTAGAGGTGGTGCAGGGCAGCGTAGGGCACGGCGCCCAACTCGACCACATCCTCGCGAAGGTTGAGTTGCCGGACCAAATCCGCAGCCCGGTCCGCCTGGTAGATTCCCGGATTATCTTTTGCGGACAGTTTGCAAGTAAGAATCAGCCGTACATCCCGCGGATGGAGCATCTTTTTTAGAATTGCGATCGCCCGAATCAGGGTTTCGAAATTCCGGTAGTAGTTGTAGTGGCTGACGAACAAGACGCGGACGGCGTCTTTGGCGCCCTCAAGCCGTCTTTGCATGTCCTGGCCTAACGGCGCCCGCTCTCGGAAAAATACTTCGTGGTCGAAGCCATGATGTATCGACATCACTTCTTGCCCTGTCCAGGTCCGCAATTCGCCGGCGAAGGTGGCGCTGGGAGCGACTGTACAGTCGGCTACTTTTACCGACCATCGAGCCAGCGCGCCTTTTATTTCCGTATCAATCCACAGGCGATAATCTCCACGTCGCCTGACGTCGCCAAGAAAATCCGCTGACGTATACAGAGCATTCCGGCTCAACAGGATTTGCGGAACTGGCGAGCGATAAAGCGCAAAATTCCCCGTAGATAACAGGACGTCCGCTCCCGAGTTGCGGATCATAAACGGAAGGCGACGCTGCTCGTACCAAACTCTTCTTCCCGAACCGTTGGGAAGTGATTCGTTCAGAACTTTCACTTGGGCAGATTCTGAAATTTCTCCCCGCAGAATTCCACCAACCAGCAATGTCGTGCGCACACGCTCCCGACCAGCGAGGCGCGGCAAAACATTACGAACGTAAGTCAGACCCCCTCCTGCACTGGCCGAGAGTGCGTTAATGAAAATGTGGATCATTCTGTTTCGATATGGTCACGTCCAAGTTTTCGTTCGACGAGCAGCTATTTGGACTTTCCAGCGGAGAATCGCAATAGATCGCGCAATCGTGCTCGGCGATTGCGCCACCACAAATCGACTAATCCCGAATAGCAAAACCGGTATTCCGAAGCTGTATATCTCGTCTCGATCTCGCGCCGCCATAGCAAAGACGGCTGCTCGCGATCGGGACGAATCGCTCCCGCACAAGGCGCAAAGCAAAAGCGATGATACTTCTGTATCGTTCGCCACGCGTCCACATCGATCACGTTCCAGCCAAAGGTCCACGCAAAGGCATCAACAGGCTTCTTAGTCCACGCAGTAATCTGCCGAGCACTGTCGCCAATCTCTCGCTCCAAGGTTTCAGGCGGAAGTCCAATTAATCTCTCGTGGGTGAGCGTGTGGCTTCCAATCGCGTGACCTCGATTCGCAAGGTCCGCAATTTGCACTGGACTCATGGGCTTCCAATCCTCGATTTCATCGTCGCCCGGTTTTGAACCCGGATTCATATTCGCCTGATAAAAAGCGAGGGCGTTTTCCGTGCCGGCATGTTCCGCGAACGCAGGCACTACGAAAAACACGCCCCGCCCGCCAAATGACTCGAGCAGCGGAGCGGCAACAACGTAGTTGCTCTCCCTTCCATCGTCAAAAGTGAACAGCAGCAAGGGTTTCGAACGCGTACCAGATTCCGATCTTTGCTCCCACAGCTTAGCGAAGCCCTCGAGACTCGTAATTGTAAAATGTCTTGCAGCGAATTCAAGTTGCTGGCGAAATTGCGCTTCCATCGACACCGGGGTCTCATGCATCGCAACGACGACTCCTCGCGAATGGCGGATGCTCTTTTGGAGGATGAAGGCTAACGAATCTATACCGGTGAAATTTGCCGCCTGCATTAGAAATGCGCGAGCTTGGCGTCGCAAGTTCATTAGTGTGATCAGATGAGCCCGTCGCCATCGGCTGGCACTGGATACCAATCGGAAGTCGGCAGGATATGCGCTTTGTCCAGATACCAACCAGTTGGAGCATCGAAAGTTCGGAGCTGAAAACCTCTTCTGCAAAACAAATCCTGCAGCTCCTGATTTTGACTGCGCAACACCACCGCGTCGACACTCTTCCGATAGCGAGCGAGCAAAGCGCCCACGATCCGCAACCACTCCTCGGCTGGAACTTCGGGATAGACATCGAGTACATTAAGCGTCTTGATCTGATTCCGAAATCCTCGAATTCTTTGATTCACCGTCACCAGCACTTCCTGATCCGGTGGGCGGCTGCGAAATGCAAACGCGGAGACTGTCTGGTCCTTGCCGGAAAAATAACGCCAGCGAATGTATGCCAGATCGCGCATGGCAGTCAGCTTGGCGGCGCAACCGTGAATCGGGAGTTCATTCACCTGCTCTGCGGATGTAAGCTCCCGCATCGTGCCGTAGTTCTCGGATTCAATTTTCAATGGCCGCAATAGTCGCACCAGATGAGAAGCGGAACTCCCTGCCACACGTGTCAGGAACCGACTCGAATACTTCCGGTGAACCGCCTCTTCAGCCACCGGCGGCCAGTGCAGCACACCGAAGAGTTCATGGTCGGAATATGGCATCGGCTTCGCTCCCGCCGCCTTCCACAACGCTGCGGCCTCCGGGTTCGCTGACGTTCCGAACAGCGGCCATTGGTTTACCATGCGCGAGTACTTCAGAAAAATTCGTCCCCCCTGTCCACGATGACGATCGTCCACGTAGAAAGAACTGGAGCCCATCAACAGGATTCTCTCGTGCCCGAACTGAAAGAATTGCGGTACGCATAGAATGCATCCAACCAATTGGTCAGCAACTACTAATCCGAAACCCAACGGATCATTTTTTCTGCGCGCTGGATTTTCAAGCAGGAACCACTGCAGATGCGCTTCTACCTTTTCCCGAGTTCGTCGCGATTGATTCGCAATGAACTGCGCAATCTCGCCAAGATCCTCCTCCAAGAGAGCAATGAGGCCAGCGCGTTCAGGACGCTGCTCCGGATCCGGAATTTCCATGCTTATCTCGCCGCTTCTTCGTATATTCTCATCAACCTTCCAGCCTGGTGTGACAATGTCAGATTATTGAGGATAGTCAGACGCGCCGCATTGCCGATTCGCACGCGAAGATCGGCATTTCCCAGCAAAACTTTCAGCCCCTCCACCAAATCTTCCAGTCCATCAACCGGGATCAGCCAGCCGTTCTCGCCGTGACGAATAATTTCCTCGATGCCTTGCCCATGGCAGCCGATCGCCGGTTTGCCGCAAGCCATCGCTTCCAGATAAACACATCCCAGGCCTTCATAACGGCTGGGCAAGACGAAGACCGTGCAGTCCCGCATGGCCTCGGCGACTTCGGTCCGGCTTCTGCGCCCGAGAAAATGCACTCGACCACTGATGCCCAAATCCTGCGCCAACCGTGCGAAGCGATCCCGATCCGCTCCTGCGCCAATAATTTTGCATTGAAAATCGGGATGCGACTGTTTCAATCTGCCGATAGCGCGCAAAAGAACTTCGTGCCCCTTGCCTGCCAGCAAAGTCCCAACAATCAGGATACTTTGCTGCTCGCTATCGTTAAGCTTCGGCGCGAACAATTCCGTATCCGTTCCGTTATAGACGACCTCGGATTCTGCCGTCGTTCCCGCTTCGGCCATTCCATCCTTCAGCACACTTTGCACTTTTTCGCTTACACAGATTACTTTGGCTGCGTTCAAGTAGGCGCGCCTGGAGCTTGTTCGCCGCCATCTCGCGGCCATCCCATCCTGAAAACAACGGTTGAACGCATCCAGTCCATGAACAGTAACGACAAATGGAATATTTAGACGACGCGAGAGGATTGCCGCCGCGTCACCGCAAGGCAACGCGGCGTGGGCATGGATCACACTGACCGGCGAATGCCGGTGAATTTCCCGCACACGCTTTAACAGCACACCAGCTAGAAATCTGCCGGCGCTCGCCAGCCCGAAGTTTCCCGGCAATTGTGGATAGCGGATCCAGTCGGCTGGAAACTGCTGGCTCGACTTTCTCCCTGCATGATAAATCGAATCAACCGCAATAACGGAAGAGACTGCGCCTTGCAACTCAAGCTCGCGCAGTGCTTCGGCAACGAAGCAACCGCTCACCTCATCGCCATCGGACGGATAAAAAGGCGTAAGAGTTAAAACATGCGGCTTGGGACAAGTTGCTTGCCCCGTAATTTTCGCAACGCGCCCCGAATCCCGATGCACAATGTCTGAAGTTACCTGCTCTCACTGCTCTGTGTCGAGCGCCGCAGAATCAGTTCCGTCAGGCCGGCGATGGTTGCGAAACGAGGATCCTGCATGTCTTCGTCGGAGAACTGGATTCCGAACGTCTGCTCGGTCTCGGTAATGAACTCCACAACTTCCATCGAAGTAAGCCATCCTGCTTCGAAGTAGTCGACGTTCAGTGATTCGCTGGCTTGCTTAGCAGTCTTTGCCCGGCTCTGGAACCAACCGATGATCCAAGTTTGAATACGCTCCACGTTTGAACTCGCGCCCCTCAACTCTTCCGCTTGGTCTCTAATCTCTATCTTTCAATTGCCGCGCATCGTGCCGGTGCGCCATCGCAGCCTTTTAACTTTAAAGGCATCACGATCAATTCAACTTCCGATGCACTCAATGCTTTCAGATTGGCTAGGTATTCCACCAGCACCACGCCGGCGCCCAAAAGAACTTTGTGGTTCGGAGAATCCTTTGCCGTTCCGCGCGAATGGGCCGGATTGTCGGGAGATGGCGTGTCCATTGCAATAAGGCGCACCCCATTGTCGACCAGCCACCGCGCTGCATTTTCGGAAAGAAACGGATATTCATTGTAAAACTTCATATTGCCAAAGTACTCGGACCATCCTGTCCTCAGAATCAAACGCTTGGGAACTTGGTCGCCCAATCTTTTCTTTAAATCCGCAACATCGATCTCCTGCAACGGCGGGCATCCGGTGAAGTCGGCCACCGTGGCCTGTCCGATTAGCACGTCCAGAGGAACTTCATCGATCGTTCCGCCATTCGGAATGAAGTGACGCGGCGCGTCGGCGTGCGTACCAATATGCGTTCCCAAAACTACCTTTCGCGTCTCGCGTCCCTCAATTCCATGGCGCCCAAGTATCGTTACCTCGACCACAGGGTGCCAGTGCGTAGGAAACGTCATCATGCCTTCTTCAATCGGCAGGGAAAGGTCGATAATTTTCATGCGTGCTCTTCGATACGAATCCAATTGCAGATCGATCTGTCTGATGGATCAATGGTGGCAATCTTCTCCACTCAATCAGTGGGATACGACTGCACTTTCCACTGGGGTCCGGCGAAGGGTCGATGCCGAACCTGACTGCAGCTTCTGAGCCACCAACTCGCGAATGCGAGCCTTCTGCACCTTGCCGCTTGTCGTCCTCGGCAGTTCATCGATCGCCATGTAACGTGCGGGCTGCTGATGCTGCGCCAGATTTCGTTTCGCATACGCGGCCGCCATTTCCAGCGTCACTTCCGGCTCTGCCCCAGTCTCCATTTTCAGCACCGCAACAATGTCTTCGCCATAAAGTTCGTGTGGAATGCTCACCACCGCAACCTCGGCGACACCGCCCACATGCATCAGCACTTCTTCGATCGCCGCCGGACTAATGTTCACCCCTCCGCGAATGATGATGTCTTTCTTGCGCCCGGTGATTAAAAGTGAAGACCCTCCGTCAAGATGGCCAACATCGCCCGTGGCAAACCACGCCGAAGAATTCGCTTCCAACAGCCGCCCGTCAGAGTCGAGATACCCGGCCATTAGATCGGGCGTAAGGATTTGCACTTCCCCGTCCATGCCTGGCGCAACCTGTTCTCCATCATCGTTCACAATTCGCAGGGCAACTCCCGGCAAGGGCTCGCCTACATAACCGGAGCCGCCCAGCATATCTGCGGAACGCGCAGTGACAAAGAGAGTCTCAGAGAGGCCGTAATTTTCAATCAGCCGCACGCCATAGCGCGATTCGAACTCATTTTTTACTTTCAATGGCAGCGGAGCAAAGCCCACAAACACGTGACGCACTGCGCTTCGGCAAAACTCCTCTCCTGTATGGCCGCGATCCATTCTCAAAAGTATGGACAATACCGTTGGAGCCATCCATAAAGTGTTGGCCCTGTTTTTCTTCGCCTTCTCCCAGAAATGCAAACTCGATCGTGCATCGAATACGTGGTCCACCACCACGCTCGCCCCACACAAGAATGGCAGGATGAGCAGGTTGTAAAAGCCGCCCATATACGCCATCGAAAGCGTCAGATAAAATCGCGACTCTTCGTCGATTTTCTGAGCGCCGGCAAATGCCAAAGCGTTCCGGAGCATCCGTCCGAGCTTGTGCGCCAATCCTTTCGGCTTCGCTGACGTGCCGGAGGTGTACATGATCACAACCAGGTCGTCGGCGTCCGAGGTCTCAAGCGGCACGAAACTCTTCGCTTCCTCGAGTTCGTCAATCCTGATCGCGCTGCCGTCGTCTGCGCTATGATTCGCGTTCTGTCCAGTTTGCAGCACCAGCACATTCGCATGGAACTCTCGCACTGACTCCGCATTCGACGAACCAGTCACGATCAACGCGGGTTTGCAACTCCCGATTATGAATTGCATTTCTGCCTTGCTGAGCCCAGGATTAATCGGAACGATCACCGCTCCAAGATAGATGCAGGCAAAATACAGAACCGCGAGTTCGCAGGAGTTAGGAAGGATCACGCCAACCCTATCGCCCTTGCCTAAGCCGCGCTTGCTCAGCTCCGCGGCTAAGGCACAAGCCTGCTGGTGAAATTCACCGTAGGTAATTCCGCGGCCGGTGTTCGCGTCCACCAGGAACACTTGCTCCGCACGGCGCTCGACGACATTCGTAATCGTTTCGCGAATCGTCATTGCATCGCCATCGGAGAAGGCTGAGCCGACTTCATGAGATTCGAGATAGCCACCCATCGGTCCATCTGGCCGCGATAGGCATGGTTCGCATCGAGACGCAAAATCGAGCGTCCCGGAATGTCCATTTCGAAACGGGGAAAGTGGCCGGCGGTAATTACTAATCCTTCCGGCAACAGAAGCTGATCAATCGAGGCGGAGTCGGAAGCACTGGGTGGACAAAGAAGCAGCGCAACTCCGATGCCTAAATCAAAATGCATCCGATCGGAAAAATCCGCGATCTGCCAACAGTTCTCCGGCGCTTCCGGCGGCAACTCACCGTGCACCGCAATATTGTCGAAACTCTCGGAGCAATGCTTCAGCAAAGCCAATGCGGGGCTACCATAGATCATGATGCAAAAATCGCCACAGCGCGCGGCTGCAGCATTGACAACATCTTCCATGTACCCGGCAAACAGACGCTTCGAACGCACGGGCAAGATTCGCTCAGCACCTACAATCCCCGTTAGGGTAGCCGGCCAGTCCTCCGCCCACGCTCCTCCATCCTTATCGTTGAGAAATAACGAGACAGAACCACTCGTCATCTTCAACACCTGCTCGAGCATTTCAAAAGAACCGTAGATCACCCGCCCCAGCACCACCGGGCCTTCGGCGAGAACGAGATCCGCCAGAACCAGATCCTGCGAAGGAGATTCCGACGCAACCAGCTCCAACACAGGACGGGCCCGCCGCTTGGCACAAGTGACGATCATTCCATCCACTAAAGACTGCACCGCCGAGAGCGAACTGCTGATGGTGTGCGCAGAAATTCCCGATGCCGAGAACGATGTCAATACTTCGCGAGCCCTACCCGGCTGCGCTTTGGGCAGGCTTGACGCAACGCGGATCAGGTCGTTTTCGTCGAGATTAACGGGATCGAGTTTCCCCATCGCCACCACTAACCTGCGCAGTTCCACATTGTGTTTGCGCGCCGCTGCCGCCACTTTCGGCAGGAACGAAGAATGAAACTGGCTGCATCCCATCGCCACCGACATCATGTCGTAAAGTTGCATCTGCGACATCAGCGGTCCCATGAATTCTTCCGCAGCGTCCATCACATCGAAAAGATCGATTCCAGTTTCGGCGCCAAGATTATCGAATACTGCCACCGCGATCTCCGTAGGAACGTTGCCCGCGCTCCGTCCCAGTCCGTAAAGCGTCGTATCAATAAACGTAGCGCCGCAACGAACCGCTTCCACGCTGTTGGCCACCGCGAACTGAAGATTGCTGTGTCCATGAAAGCCCAACTCGCAATCGCAACGTTCGCGCGCAGCAGTGAAATATTTGCGCACGTCCTCGGGGAACATGCTGCCCGCAGAGTCGACGCAGTAAATCACGTCCGCCCCGGCCGCCGCGCCAGCTCTGGCTTTCTCCCCAAACACTTCGGCAGAGATGCCATAAGTCTTCATGAAATTCAGGCAGACCTTCAGCCCTAGTTCTTTGGCCAAGGTTAAAAAAGGAAAGGCGTCTTCGATTTCCGGAGCGTTGTAGCCAATGCGAACGAAGTCCATCCCGGCCGCGCGCGCCGATTTGAGTTGGTCCGCCGTACCGATGCCTGGAATAAAAAAACAGCCGATCTGTGCATTCGGCGCGGCTCGCTTAGCCACTTCAATCAGCCGCTCATCCGAGCTGGGCATCGCGCCCTTGCCCGCCTTGGCAGCGCCCAAGCCCACTCCATGGCCCACTTCAATCCAGCGAAAACCCAGCCTTTCCAAAACGCTCGCCAGGACCGCGGTGTCGCTTTCGGTAAACTTGAAATCGACGGCGTAGCTTCCATCGCGCAACGTGCACTCCAGGATCTCCACTCGCCGGCCGGACAGTTCTTTTGGCATCACTTCACCCCGCGGCATGAGACTCCGGATCCGCTGTCCCGATGTCTCGGGACGCCCACACACGTTCAGTGTTCGCTGATTTGTCGCAGCCAGTATATTACCAGTTCTAATCCTGAGGATAAGATTCCCCCGCCACCGACCTGACCGCCTCTAACATTCCATTCGCCCATGCGTCCGGCGAATTGGCCTCGATGCGTTGGCGGTTTCTAGCCCCCATTTCCACGCGTGTTGCCGAATCCTTAGCCAAGCGCGTCATCGCCCGGCCAAGTTGTGCGACATCACGCGGCGGAACTACAAATCCATTCTCACCATCTTGCACCAGATCTGAAGCACATCCTGCCACGCTCGTAAGAATTACCGGCACGTTGCAGGCCATCGCTTCGTTTACCACTAATCCCCACGGATCACTGTGCGTCGGAAAAATCAAGGCGTCTGCAAACGCATAAATCTCCGGCAACTCTTCGCGATGCACAAAGCCGGAAAATCGAATCACGCCCGGAGAGATCTTAGCCGCACGTTCAGCCAGCTTTCGACTATCAGAACCAGTGCCGGCGAACACCAAACCAATATTGCAGCGAATCTCCGCCTCCAGTTCCGCGTACGCATCGAGAAGGTCGAATATTCCCTTATCTTTTACCAACCGGCCGACATAAAGAAAGTATCGAGAAGGGAGATCGTAACGGCTGCGGACTTGAGATTCATTCCGACGCGCTGCCTCCGCAAGGCTCGAGAACAATGCAACATCGACCGCATTGGGTGCGGTAAAGATCCGCTGCGGTGCGATGCCAAGATCCGTTAGATATTCGAAGGAAGATCTCCCAGGCACAACGAACCCCGCGCATAATTTCAGAAAACGCTTCTTCATAAACTCCACAAGCGGATATCCGCGCCTTCGATCCCAAGCTGTACTCTCAGACCACAACAACAACGGCACTCGATGGGATCCAGCCCAGCGCGCGGTCGACCAGGAGGCCAGATAGTTATATCCGCCGCACAAAATCACATTTGGCTGAATGCCGCTTAGCGCGGCGTTCACTCCGCGGTTTATCAAAACGTTGTACCTTCCAAGACGCTGCCTCCACGATGGAAGTACGCGATAATTAAATTTGATTTCGTCCTTATAGACTTTCCATTCCCGCAAAGAAGGATCGTTCTCAGACAGGAATACCACTTCAAGCTCTATTTCCGCTCGCCGTGCCAGTGCATTCAGAACAGGAATCCGGTAGGGCGCAATGATCTCGGTGACGATGACCAGCTTCGGAATCAAGGTTGTGAACCCTTCCTCTGTGCCGCGGCCAGGCGCGAGAAGATTGTTTCCCACTGCCGAGTGATCACGTCCCAACTGAAGCGCGCCACGTGCGTGCGTCCAGTTTCACCGAACTTACGGCGTAAATTACGATCCGCAAGTAGCCGGCCCAGACTCAGCATCATCTCGTGATCATCGCCTGCAAGAAATCCAGTTGCGCCATCCATCACGGATTCCGGCTCGTAGTCTTTGCGCGCAAGAACCGGCAGGCCGCTCGCCGCCGCTTCCATCAGAACCCGAGGCGATCCTTCCCATCGGGAGGGAAACATAAAAATATCTGCGCGGCGATATTCTTCACGGATCTCGTGGCGCAGTAACGTCCCACGGATCTCGACGTTCGCCATCGAGCGGGCGCGATCCTGCAATTGCTGGCGCATCACTCCCTCGCCCACCAATACAAAATCCGCTTCAGGATGGTGTTGCGCAGCATCGAGAACAACTTGCGGTCCTTTAAAAATACGCAGCGCCCCTACAAAAAGGACGCGTGGCCGAAGACTCGCCGGCCTTTCCCAGTCAGGTGTGAAAAAGTCGGTGTCAACTCCGGTGGGAACGATTTCACTGTGCAGTCCGTAATTTTTTTCCAGGCTGCGCTTCACCATTGCAGAATTACTGAAGAGATAATCGCACCGGAGAACGGTATTTTCGAATAATCGAACTGCTCGCGGAGTAATCGTCTCATCGCGCCAGTCCGTTTGTGATTCGATGGTTCCGATAATGGTGCAGCGGCGAGTTTGACGCGATCGCATCTTCAAATACCATCGACTGGCGGGCGACGCCTTAAGATAAAACAGAATGTCCTGACCGCCGAACAGGAATCGCCCGAGCAAAGGAATCGTTTGCAGCCGGTCTGGAACACGAATCAGTCGAGTATTCGGACGAGCGAGAATTTCCTGTGCGGGGCCGCCTCGCACGAACATAGTCACAGAAAAGCGGTCCGAGTCCAGGCGGCTTACAATCTCCCGGGCATTGATCATCTGTGCGTTGGTAAGCCGCTCGTCTGCGAATGAGTCCACTAGAATCTTGACCGGCTTCATCTCATGGGTCGTCATCCAAGCAGGCTTGCGGAGGGACGGCGCGCGGGGTACACATTTTCCGCGGACGCTGCCCGATGCGGATGGAACGCGATGTCCCGCACTCTGGTTTGCAAGTAGGGCAGTAAGCAAGCCTCCGAACTCCGTTCTCGAGCATTGCTCCGTAGATGAGCCAGGGCAATTTCCAGCAGTCGGCGTCGCGCCGGTTTTGCCTCTTGCTCAGGCGAGGGCAACCGCTCGCCCGGGTCCAGTTTCAGATTAAACAGGTACTCAGTTTGCGCTGCAAAGTTAAGCACCAGTTTGTATTCTGCATCGCGAACCGCAAGCAAACGAGAACCGCGACGATGTTCCCCGCGAAATGGATTCGTACATCCCGCAACGCTCTCCACAATCGCGGGCTCGCTCCATGATGTTCCAGCCATAAGCTGCGTCCAGCGACTCTGCCCCTGAAACTCCGCGGGAATCGCCGAGCCTGCAGCTTCGAGAACGGTCGGAGCCAGGTGGAGCAGACTAAAAGGATTGCTTGAAACTGTCTGACGCTCGACTCCCGGCACGCGAAGCAGTAACGGAACATGAATCAATTCTTCAATCAAGCAGGGCGCGTGGTGGCGGCCATCATGTTCCAGGAATTCCTCTCCATGGTCCGCCGTCAAAGCAAAAATGCAATTTGCCCAGCGCTTCGATTCGCGCAGCCCATCGACCAGTCTCGACAATTGCTCATCCACCCAACGAATTCCAGCGTCATAGAGCGCGACGATTTCGTCACGGTAGTGGCGCAGACGTTTACTTCCAAGATCGGATCGATTCCAGGACTCATTCAAATAACCCGCGCGGACGGCGGTCAGCTTTTCGTCTCCCATCATCTTCAGAGCTTCCTCCTTTGGATAATAAGGAGAGTGCGGATCCATGAAGTGCAGCCAGAGAAAGAAAGGCTGCTCTTCCACTGAGGCAAGCCAGCTTTGAGCCCGGTCGACGATGACATTGGCGGCTGGAAAGCGACGCATCCGGTCAAACGATTGCCCCCGAGGAGCGGCCCATCGTTGGCAGTATTGGAAATAAAGTTCGTCGTAGGCTGCGCCCAGTAATGGAATCCGATGAGTCACTTTCGTTAGAACTTGATTTAAACTTCCCGCCCCACGACCGCGATGTGTGGAATCATCGCCGGGAGCCGAAGGGTGTCGAAGATCAACATCGAGAAAATCGCAGAATGTCTCGAAACCAAACTCGTAACCAAACTGCGCCGATAGATAAGGGTTGGCTGCGCCGAAAAAAGCGGTCTTGTACCCGTCTTCCCCCAATGCCGAGGCCAGATTTTTTTCACGGACGGCGAACCCCAAAACTTCGCGCCCCCAGGCAAGCGGATAGCGCGAAGCCAGAATCGCGGGTAAGGAGTAGTACGTTGGCGTTCCAGCAACAATTGCCGTCGGAAAAACCAGGCTCTCTGCCGCTAGCGAATTCAGGAAGGGAGTGGTTTGACGAGCATATCCCATGAACCCGCAATGATCGGCGCGCAAGCAGTCCACCGTGACCAGCACCACCGACTGTCGCTCGGCCATTACGATGTCTCCGCATTTGTGACGCCGCTACTTTTGAATGTTCGCTTGGTCACCGGCACCGGTAAAGTACACTGCATCGATTCGAACTCGCCTTTATCCACCAAGTCATACAGATCCTGGTCTCGAACGTATAAGAGATCCGGATATTTCGATTCGAGAGCCGTCAGAAACTTATCCAGCTGAGTTAACGTGGCGCTGCGAAAATCCTTAAGGGTTGAATGAAAATTGATGGAATGCACGGAGACGATCGCGGGAATACCGCGCGCGAAGCTGTTCTCCGCCATTCGCACGCAGGCTTCCAGGGAAAATGTCTGGCTTGCCGATGGCTCGAAGTCCAGCGTGCGGTACAAATGCAAGATCTTTGCTTCGCAATTCTTATCGCTATCCACGTCAAAGTGAGGCGGCAGATTGCTTCCGGGTCCGTTCTGCGCCACTTGCACGCCACATTTTCCCCACGCATGATGCGTGCTCCTGTCAGCGCGATAACCGGGAGCGCAAGCCGAGCGCGGGGTCTGCGAGAACAATTTTGTAAAGTTCTTCACCGCTTCGGCAATCATCTCGTCCTGAATTTCTGAATCCAGGAAAGTTTCCCGGCCGTTTTCTCCCGGGTCCGAATATTCGAATCCCATCCAGGGCATGCGCCAGTAAATATAAGGAACGCCAGCCCTCCACAACGTTCTCAGATAAGTTGCCCCGCTCTCCTCCATTTGTTCAAGTATCGTTCCGCCGCAAGTCGGCAGAAGTGCGTCGTGCCGTGCAGTTCCGGCGACAGCACGCCGGCGGAGATCCCTTGCCGAAAGGCCTCGAACAACCCAGGTCGCTTCCAACCGTCCGGCAACCCGTCCGCCAGAGAACGAAGATGGATCTGCCGAAACTCATTCCCAACCACTTTCGCAAAGTCGACGTTCGCCATAATAAAGTTCATTCCTAAACAAGCGGGCCGTCCGTTCGAATCGCGATGTCGATGGAGCAGCGACACGATCGCTTCTATATCTTCCGCGGTCTCCAGACTATAAAAATCATAATTTCGCTCGCCCAAATTCACGCCTAGACTCCGCAACTCTTCCCAACCTTCGCGGTCTCGGATGCCGACCCTGCCCCAATCGTCGCTTTGAAGCACGACCATGGGGCGCCCGAAGAAAAATCCCTCCACCGAGAGTGCACGCCTGCGCCGCAACGCACTGCCGAGGATCTTCAGCATGAGAGTTCTGGTTCGTTCATTTCCACTTCGATGGAGGCCATTTCACTTCTCTGCCGGATTTGTAGAATTGCGAGCCGGAAGCTCGTTTCGTGCAAGTCTGGGTAACACGCAGAGACGCGTGCCTAACTCTCGCATTCGGAAAATCAATTCGAAGGTGCGGTAGTAACCCCGTCGAATTACTTTGCGATGCGGCCGCACGAAGCGCACCACAGTGCCTCCGAAGCCGGCTTTGAACCAAGCGGGGCCGGACGTTGCGCCCGGAGTGTAACCACCGAAATCGTATTCGCGGCAGCCATGAGATTTGGCCCACATCAGCGCTCTCCATTGCAGGATGTGGCCAACATTAAATTGCTCGTGCTTATCTGCCGCTCCCCAAACGTACCAGCATCGTTTTCCCGCGCGCCCAATGACCGCCCCACCATAAATCTGATTCTCTGCTCTAGCCAGTAACAGCGCGCCGCGCGAGTCCGCGTCAATCAGCCAACGTATCGCCACGCGTAAATCCTCGGGAGCCTGCGCTAAAAAACCTTTACGAACCGCTACCCGCGCATGCAACGTCAAGAACTCCTCAATATCCACATCAGTCGAGGCCAGCACGACTGAAACACCAAGCCGTTCCGCGCGTCGTATTTCGTAACGGGAGTTCTTGCGAAGGTTCGCAAAGATTTCATCGCTGCCTTTCGTAAGGTCAAGACGCAGCGACGACCGCTCTTCGCCTAATCCCTGCCATCCTGAATCTTGCAGATTATTTTCCGCACTGCTCCCCGACGTCTGCACCCAGTCGGGAATAGTTTCACAATAAGTGATCCCTTCCAGCCGCATCTGCTTTATGAATTCCTCAGTGGCCGTATGCCATAACCGGTGATCGTCGCAGACCGGTCCTCGATTCACGACGACTGCTCGTATCCAGGGCACTGAAGAACCAAGCGGGGAATGCGTTCCGAAACTACCGAACCACCGAATCGTTTTGCCTTCCCGCAGCAAGGCAAATCTTGCTCTACCCGCGTTCCATTGCGGAAACTGAAAAAGATGGCTTGTTTCCTGACTATCCAGAAATTCGTTGATCTCGCAGAGCAAAGGCTCGGAGAGATCCTTACTCGCGTAGAGCTTCAAGGACATTCGCTAAAAATCCTTTTATGCCACTTACAGATATCCCAGGTCCTTCAGCCTCTGTTCCACCGCCACCCGCTCGGCTTGATCCAATTCGTCGGTGTCGCCACTCACCAATTCTCGCAGGAGAAATGCTACGAGCTCATCCAGGCTGCCGAATCTGCCGCCGAATTTATTTTCTGCAGCCACGCATAAATCTTCGGGAAGCTTAATTTCTCGCGAGTCGCTCATGATCGATGGCGCGCCCTCATTGCCCGACAGCTCCTCGCACCCGCGCCCAAACGGCGTTCGCAATCAAGCGGTCATCCTCGTCCAATCCCATAAGGAGTGCAACCGCAGAAAACGTTGCGTAGGCGGAAACCAGTGCAACGAAGATCACCATCAAATCGGTCTTCATCGATATAAAAATCGAGACAGATGCTGAAAACTTGCTGGCCAGCCAGGTTACAAAAAATGCGCCAGCGAGTGGTGGTACAAGTTTCAAATAGCTGCGATTGTAGGGAAAAAGTTTAAGCGCCGATCGCACCTCCACCAGATTCCAGACATTCACCCCCACGTTCGTGACCGCAGCGGCAACCGCGGCGCCCCAGACGCCCCAAAGCGGCACCAGCCAAATGCTCAAAACCACCATCATCGCCGCCATATAGGCCTGCACCCGAACCAGGCGATGCTGATTGCCCGACATCAACAACATGCAACCCACTGATCCCACGCCGCAGTTCACCAATTGACCGCATGTCCCGATCACCAGGATGGGCCAGCCCGGCTCAAAATCATGACCAAATACCGCCATAATCGGACGCGCGAATAAAATCATCACCACCGCCAAAGGAAAACTCAGGCCGAGCATCCATTTGGTGAGAGTTTGGAACAGTCGGCCAAGCAGCCGGTGATCTCCGCGAGTATGGATATCCGCTATGACCGGCGCGAAAATCTGATTTACCGATTGCAAAATGATCGGTTCGTACGCAACCAGTGTTGCGGCCACTGCATAGACTCCAACATCGTGGGCTCCGCGATAATGGCCCAGAGCCACGCGATCGGTCTGGCCCATGAAGAATTCCATCATGCCCACGCCGAACATGGCAGCGGAAAACGACCAGACCTCGCGCTCGATGGAAAGCCTGCCGGCGTCGAACGATCGGGCCGCCGCCGGAGTGAGCCGCCACACCAAAGAAACGAGCAAACCCAGAACGATGACTGCACTCACAATCTGCGCGACCAGGTATCCCCTTAACCCGCCACCCAGAATAACCAAGGCAATGGTAAGCGCCATCGTAAGCGGGCTAGCGATGAATCGCGTGATTACGGTGCGCCGGCCAACTTCTTTATAGCCCGCCAAAACTTTGCCAAAAAACATATTCAACGCGCCCGTAACCATAATTAACGCAAACAGCGGCAGATAGCGGACGAGCTGTGGTGAATGATAGAAGCGAATCGCGATCCAAGGGCCTGCCTTGAGCACAACTGCGGCGATCACCAAGTTGCTCGCCAAGAGTATCCAGGAGCCGTTCCACAGCAACGAACGCAATGCTGTGAATTTTCCCGATGCCAGGTACAAAGAAACGAAACGCACCGCGGAATCCGGCAGGCCGAGGCCGTTGATGATTCCCAGAAAGCTGATGATCGTCATACCCAGCGCATACAGTCCCAGAGCTTCCGCTCCCAGAACGTGCGCCAGATAAACCTTGAATACGTAACCAAAAACCGCGGTGAAGATTGTTCCCGCGAAAACAATCCCGGACTGCCGCGAAATGCGGCCCATCTCTGACTGGAAGCTCAGGGGTGCGCTTGATACGGGGTGACTGCCGGCTGGTTGCGGAGTTACTCCATCGCGCGCCTGAGTCGCACCAGTCTGTAGTCCGGACAGCAAAATTCCCCCAGAGTTCGCTATGCCTCGCATCGCGATGGATCAGTCTAAACGTTTTTCGATTCGCGGTGGGATGTCTCTATGCAGGCGGTCTACCCAGCAGCCATCGAACAGCTGAATCGAGCTTCGGCACTTGTTTCAACCTGCTCGCCGCACGATACCTGATGATTTCTCGCATGTGGCGTGGCCACGATCTCGTCAGCGTAACGTGGAGCGTCTGGCGCGTGCTGTTTCCAAAGCGTTCCTTGTAGCCTTCCGCGCCCAGGCCGAGATCGACCACTGCCATCTCATCCATATCGCAAGCATCCATTACAATCCGCGACAGCAAACAATGGCCCGGAGAATTCTTTTCCTGGCTGCATTCAAACGTGGGCTGGTACCAAAACCAACTTCCACTAAATCGAAATCCGTAGTTCCATGCCACCGGCCGATCCTGAATTTTCAGCATGCTCAATGTAACTATCCCGCTCCCATCAAATCGTTTGGCGAGTTGCTCCAGAAAAAACCGCCGCTCCGGCGTGGCCAGACTGCTAACCCTGCCGGTGCCCAGAAAGCGCGCCACGTGGGCTTCGGCGAATGGCTGCAAAGCCGCTTGAATTTCCTTGCCAGATTGCAAATGGGCGAATGTCACTGGCCCACCACGTTCCATCTCCCTTAGATAACGGCGAATCCTTTTCTTGCCTGACAGAGCAACCTTTAGTTCCTGACGCCCATCTCCAGCGCCCAGCTCCACCTGTGAACACAAGTAAGCTGGCCGAATGAAAACGTGAAAGCCATGCTTCGCCGCTTTGCGGCGCAGCGCATCCGCGGTGGGAGAGTCGGCGGGAAGATTAGCTAACGTCATCGCGGCCGATATGGTCTGCATCTTTGCAAACACAGCATCAACGAATTCCTCCCGCTGTTGCGGCGCGGACAAGAAGTCGCAATAGTCAGCCGTGCTAGCGGCGAGAAACGTTGTATGCTTCCCGGCCGGATCCGTCGCCAACGAGGCCACGCCAACCAGATCGTCGCCCTGGTACCCGAGAACCAGCAATGGTTTCAGCGACGCCCGATAAGCCAACTGCACTGCCATGGCCCACTCATACGTATAAAACACCTGTGGCCGCTCCGTCCGCAGCACAACCGCGTTCCACTGTCGGTGAAGTTCCGGATCTTCAGGAATCTCGCTATGCAAGATAACGCGCAAGAATCAATGTTCCCCACTTGTTTAGAATTTGGAGAATACATAGTAGTACCAACGAGGAAGCTTAAGACCGTGACTCCAGGATCGTCGAATCCGCTGGTTGTCGATCCGCCTTAAGCAAGATCGCCGGTGAGGCGCGAGTGGAAGTCGCGGCGAAAACATGAGACGTGCGCTTCGAGTTCAGACATGTTCACATCCGACGCGACGTGCTTACATCCGGCGCCTTATGACCGGATACAAAGTCCCAGCTCAGGGGGGTACCGCGCTTAATGCCGTGCGCTGCACTCTTGCCCAACACATCGTTCAAATGCCGCGTGTGCAGCCCGTTTCCGGGCCGGATGGAACGCACATTCTCCGCCGTGAATACTTCCCCCTGCTTCACATCTTCCACCACGAACAGCGAACGGCGAAACGCGCGGCTCGCCTTTTCTTTTTCACTCAAACCAAAATGCACTTCGCCCAGAGCCTTTTCGGCGATTCGTACCGCATCCACCATCGCTTTGAATTCCTGCGGCTCGAGCGAGAACGCGCTATCCGGTCCCGGCACCGAACGCGACAGCGTCAAATGCTTTTCGATGATGCACGCCCCTAACGCAACCGCCGCCACTGGAACCGCGATCCCCATGGTGTGATCCGACAAACCCACCGGCAGATGAAATCGTCGCTGCATCTTGGGGATGGTTCGCAAATTCATTTCTTCCGGCGGCGCCGGGTAAGCGCTGGTGCACTTCAACAAAGCAATCTGCGTCGCCCCCGCATCCCGCGCGCTCTGCAGCGCTTCATCGATCTCCTCGAGCGTCGCCATCCCCGTGGACATGATCAGCGGCTTGCCAGTGCGTGCCATTTTCTGAATCAGAGGAATATCCACCAGTTCGAACGAAGCAATTTTGTGCGCCGGTACATCCATCTTTTCCAGAAAATCAACCGCCGTCGAATCAAAGGCGCTGGAAAAACAATCCATCCCCAAATCTTCGGCGATCCGTTTAAGTTCAGGTTGCCATTCCCACGGCGTGTAGGCTTCGCGGTAAAGATCGTGCAGGTTGCGTCCATCCCAAATGGTCCCGCCGCTGATGCGAAATTCTTTTCGCTCGCAAGCGATGGTCATCGTATCCGGTAGATAGGTCTGCAACTTCACGGCATCCGCACCGCACTCTTTAGCGGCACGAACAATCTTTATGGACTCATCGAACTCCTGGCCATGATTGGCAGACATTTCGGCAATCACATAAGTCGGTTGCCTCTCGCCGATACTGCGCTTTCCAATTTGAATGCTCTGCATTACTCTTCTCTGTACGATTCTGTGTTTTCTAGCGCAGCGAACGCACCAATTCAAAGGCTTCAGCCGCGGCACATCCCACAACCGTTCCCCAGCGTGTCGCGACAGCCCGCAGTGCCTCCGGCGATCGCGGATGCGGAAACTCTCGGCTCTCGCTTTCATAACAGCCCATCGCGGCGATTTTCGCTTCCAGCGTGGCGGACACGTCGACGAAAACGTTCGGTCGAAACTGCGGCTGCAGCCTGCCGAAGGCCCAATCCGTGGAAGATGGCACCTCGAAAGCGTAGATGTCACGGACTGGCTGCCCGGCTACCGGCCGCGTTGCCGTGACGACCGCGCGATGAATTACGCCATGATCCACATTCAAATCTCCCGGATGGTGGGTGTAGATTACCTCCGGTTTTATTCTGTTCAGCAACTCCTCGACTACTTTGACTACTTCCAGAAGGGGCATAGCATCCAAACGATTATCCGGCAGTTGATGCATCAGCACGCTCTTGACGCCGAGCTTTGCTGCCGCTGCCCGCGCCTGAGCGTGCAAAATATTTAACTGTTTGGCGTCTGCATCCGACCTCTGCGCGAGGCGTGAGGTAATTCCTTCCCCCAAAATGGCGAAGTGAACCTCATGCTGCTCGTGCACCAGGCGGGCCGCTGTACCGCCGCATCCCAGAACTTCGTCATCCGGGTGCGCCGCAATGACCATTATTTTCACTTTGCTTTCTCTTGGGCCGCGTCCATCCGCGTGATCTTGACATCAGCCACCACACGTCCATCGTAAAGAGCCGGCCGGCTGAATTCAAAGCGCATCCCGCAGTGCTGGAGAAACGCGCGCGGGTATCCATCCGCATCCAGCATGCGAATAAAGTCGTACAGTTCCTCCAACGAAACGAGATTCCGCACCTCGCTCTCCGCCGGGGTTCTTCGCTTGAATTTCACGGCTTTTCCCTTTTGCGCCACCGGTGTCATTTCCTCCCGAACGATGCCTTCGATCATCTTTGCCGATAACCGTCCGGCGCGCAGATAGATTTCTTCCGCGCCGCCTTCAAGCGAGAGCCCTTCCTTCCCGTACACCGGTCCAGCGTCGAACTCTTCAGTCATCCGCAGAGCCGTTAGTTTGGTCTGCCGGTGGCCGCGTACGATGAGATTTTGCAACGGGCTGCCACCGCGTCCGAATGGCACGTCGGTCATGTGAAAGCATACGCACTCAAACTTCCTCACAAGCTGCTGTGGCACCTTCCACGACCAATGAAGAAAAAAGATGTAACGTGGCGCCAGCTTTTTCGCGAAATCGAGCGTCAGCATCGCCGGCGAGTCAACATACATCCATTGACCTGGAAGCTTGCTCAGCAATTCATCAAACAATTGCCGATTCCAGGGCTTGCAACCCACTACCAAAAAGCTCTTCAGCCCTGTCCCGGAGATCGGAACTTTCGCCCTATTCGGCAATGGAGACGTAATGGCCCGCTTCATTCCCTGCCTGCGTTTGTCCTCAAATGACACCCTTTGCCCTCAACTTCAGCTCGAGTTCAGCCTTCTTTGCCTCCCACTCCTCCCGCAGAATGGAGATACACACTACATCCTCGAAATCGTCCCCCTTGAGAACATGCTTCCGAAACACTCCCTCCTGAACAAAGCCGAACTTCTTGTGCATGTTGAGCACCGGCAAATTAAATGCCAGAACTTCCCCGCACAACTTCTGCAATTGCAACTCGTCGAACACAATGCGTAAGACGGAGAACTCCGCAAAGCTTCCGATCCCCTTTCCCCGAACCTGGGGGCCAACCGTATAGAAACCCCAGTAGCAGTGTCGATTCCGCATGTCGATGTCGTAAAGGTAAAGCAATCCAACGTCTTCTCGATCGCATACGATGATCCAATATTTGCAGCTGGAGTCTCGCAGTATGCGCGAAAACCAGGCACGGTGCTCATCCGGGCTGATCTCATGATCCGTGTACATATACTTTCTGACCTCGGGGTCGTTGCGCCAAATCCGAATCGCTTCTTGATCACCCGGCGATATGTCACGCAGTGAATTCAATCCTCTTTCCTCCTATCCGCAGCTTGGCCGCAGAGCGCGGAGACCACGCGGCCGGCGCCCCGACCGTCAACCAGACTACGTGATTCTTCAGACAGACGCTGTCTTTCCGAAGGCGACGTTATCAGGTTGACCATTTCCCGAGCGAACTCCTCTCGGCAAAACTCTTCTGGGCGAAATTGTCTGCCATCGGCAAAAACCTTCACCACACCCACGCTCTCTAACTTCTCCGCAGACGCCAACTGATTCGGTGCCACCGGGATGAGCAGCGCGGGCAGCGCAAGCGCGCAGAACTCCCAGCAAATGCTTCCCGCCGCTGAGATCGCCATATCCGCCCACGCCATTAATTCGGCCATATTGGCAGCATCTTTGACTAGGCGAATGCTGTGACGCGAACCGGAGACTGCGGCGTCGACCTGCGCCAGATGCGGATTGCTGCCCCCCACTACCGCTAATAACTCAAGGCGAAACTGTTGCACACTTTCGAGCGCCTCAATTACCAGGCTAGTGAGATTTCCGGGGTCACTGCCGCCCATCACAATTAAAATCCTGGTGCCAGTCTCTCGAATCTCTCGTTTCCACTTCCGCCACATCCCAAACTCCCGTCGTAGCATGGTGTAACTAGGACCCAACAACAGACGGGTGTACGATTCTCGATTGCTATAGAGGCTTTCGACAGCATGGAGATTCTGGTTCAAAACCAAATCCGCGGAGTAATGAGCAGCGTGCCCGTTGTCGTCCACGAAAAGCAATCTACAGTCAGAGGCTTTGATTACCGATTGATAATGTTCCCCGAAATGGTAACCGTCCACGACAATCCAATCAGCCTCAATTCGCTTTGCGATATTGACAGTCTCTTGCGCGTCGCTCGCGCTTGCCGGTATCGCGGCGATCCGTTTTATCCCGGCGCGCTCGTCCGCCATTCGCCGCTCCAGAGACGGCGTCGTTTCAGCCATGGCAAACACTGCACGCCCACCAGCATCCTGCCATGCCTGCGCCAGCGCGAGACACCTCATCACATGCCCCGTGCCCATGGCGATGTTGGCGTCTGCCCTGATTAGAAGAATTCCATCAGCCAACCAGCTTCCCTCGGTTTCAATGCGCCGCCGTTGTGTACTCTTTGTGCGATTTGGTGAATAGCTCCCGCAGGCGTCCCGCGGCAGCCGGATGCCAGCAATTCTCCCGCACCTCCGAACTCACTGGGTTTTGCCTCAAGTATTCGGGGATCTTCTGGATTTCGCTCGGATCATTCAGTCCAATACCCACTCCGAAATGAATGAACTGCTCCACATATCCGTACGGCCACGACTCTAACCACTTGCACAAAAAGCATGGAATACCTCGAACTGCGCACTCCGTCGCCACGGTGGAGAGAATCGCGATTCCAAACCAGGCTTTCGATAGCAGCTCTTCCTTGAGCGGCCCGCTTATTATCGAGGTTACGCTTTTCTGTTCGGCAGAGAGGATCCGAGCCACGATGCCGGAACGTTCGCGCTTGCTCTCCGCGGGATGCAACTTCACTACTAGTTCTCTTTTTGTCGCCAGCGCCAAGTCGGCTAACGGAGGCAGAATATCGCGGTAAAATTCCTCCTGCCGCCCTCCGATAACATCGCAAGGCTCTGAGATGAACAGGACATATGGCCGAAACGCCTCTTCACTCGATCTTTCCCCACCATTCCAGTTCTCGGGCATTCCTGGCGCCCCAATCTCTACTCGTTCCTGGGGCACGCCGCACCTTCGCACCAGATAATCTTCCTCCATCTTCCCCTTCGCCCAAATCACATCCCCGTAGCTCCGCTTGAACACATAGCGGCCATCCAGCGCTCCATGGTGGCAGGCAATATTCGGTAATCCTCGCGCTTTCGCCAAGAGTAAAGGAATCCGCGTATAAGGATTACTGTCGTCCGCGCACAGCACGGCCTGAATCGGTTCGGTGTCGAGAACATTTTGCCAAGCGTCGCGGATTTCGAATCCATGCCGAAACCGCTGGGGAAAAGAATCCATTAAACCCAACCGGCGCAGAATTTCGAACTCTGTGGTTCCTCACCAGCTCCCTTAGCAGCGATCTCCAGCGATCTTGCATGTCGGCGTTCTCGGCGCTGCGGTCGCGAAGGGATGCATACAGGGAAAGCCATGTGGCGGTCACATTCCGCGGTGGATCTTCCACCCATCCGCTTCGCCGCGTGGCCACCAATAAGAAATTTTCCTCTGAAAAAGTATTCGCGTACGCGATGCCGGTTCGCGAGACATTCACGTAGGCAGTGGGCAGCAGCACGGCGGGATGCCGCAAGGGCTGCCGCTTTCGACCCAACCTCCCGCGAAACTGATATCCCAGGTCGTACTTGTCCCAGAAGATATCGATGATCTGCGGCGCGGCAAGCCTTTTGGAAAGCCGAATGTAGTGCGCGAACCCGCCCTTTCGCGCTCCTCGGGGCAACGGAAAGACGCTGACGCGAGTAGCCAGTAAATCCTGCAAAAGGCTGGCATGAATACCAGGCCGTGAGATGTAGACCTCATCCTCGGAGCCTAAGGTCTTCGCCAAGCGCTGGAGCAGGATAAGCAACTCCAGTTCCCCATGCAGAAGAAGGCCCATAATTTCCCACCAATCCAGCCCATGTTCGTCGACGAGTTGTCCGCAGCCCAAATCCAGCAGACGCCGCACCCGGCGGAAGTCCTCGAAGCCATCTCTCATCTCATCCAGCCTTGCCACTATGCAGTGAAAGTGGCGACTCCAGCGCTCGTAGCTGTTCTTTCCCGCCGTACCCAGGTCGATGATCCGATCCCAAGGCCGTCCAGTCCAGGGACCAGCGTCGGCGGTATCGAGAGCATCAAGCAGAAGGATTTTCATTCATTTCACCAGGCGGTCAATCCACCATCCACAACCAGGCAATGCCCCGTGATGTAGGAAGCTTCGTCGGAGGCAAGAAACGCGGCCGCGCTGGCTACCTCATCCGCCAAGGCCATCCGGCGAAGCATAGTTTTTTCTGAATATCTTTTCACAAATTCACTCGACTGCCGTTGCGGGGAAGCTACTCCACCCGCGACCAGTGCATTCACCCGCACCCCGCGCTCCCCCCAAGCAGCGGCCAGCCAGCGAGTTGCGCCTTCGGCTGCCGCCTTCACCGCACTATACTGAACGGGAGCCGGCGTCATGCCCGGCGGATAAATCCGGTGGTCTACCCCGGCACGTCCATAGATGGAAGACAGAAACACTATGCTCGCCGGCTGGCCAGTGAGTCGCGTTAAGCAATTCCGCAGCAGCAGGACGTGGCCGGCAATATCGACGTCGAACAATCTGCTAAAAGAAGCATGAGTAATGCCTTCGAAAGGTACACCCACGCCTTCTCTCAATGAGGCGTTCGCCACGATGATGGTGGGTAAACCCACCTTCTCTTCAACGTAGTCCAGGCAATTGCAAATGCTTTTCTCATCCGCCAAGTCGAGTTGCGCTGGGAAATATTTCCCGCCTTTTTGTTGTTCGGCCCATCCCTTGGCTTTCGATAAGTCCCGGGAAGTGATCGCCACAGTGGCTTGTTCCGCGGCCAGGCGCATAGCGATTGCGCCGCCCAACAAGCCCGTACCTCCTGTGACTAGCGCCACGCGATCTCTGAGACCTTTCACGCGGTCCTTTCCGCCAGCAGCAGTTCGGCAAGCTTGAGGTCAAATTCCAGAGCTACGTGTACCGATCTCTCGGGCGGTGTTTCTATAACACTCATGCGTTTGCCGAAAAAATGTCCGACTTCCGCCAGCGCGGGAATACGCGCGATCTTAATGGAACCATTGGGACGAAATACCGGTGGCAGCAGTGGACGTTCCTTTAAATATTTCTCGCCAAAATACATCCGCCAGTATTGGTTACCGTTCGGGACAACGGCCCAATGAAAGTCGTGCGGATCCACCGGCGTCACACTCACTAGAAAATCCAAGTCACTTTCCTGAAACTTTCCTACTGCAGCTCTTAAGTCGTCCACACTTCGCAGCGGCGACGTGGGCTGGAGGCAAACCAGAGTGTCAATTGGATGCCCCTCAGCTTTCGAGATGCCGGGCAAGGTATTGGCAAGGTACGTGAGAGGCAACCAGATCACCGCACAACTCGACAGGCATCATGATCGGAACACGGGCGCCGTGAGCTCGGGCGACGTCAGCGATTTCCTCGTCCTCAGTGCAGACATAAACACAATCGAATAACCCACTCTTGCGCGCAACGTCGATGGAATGAACGATAAGTGGCACGCCCCCGAGGTTGCGCAAATTTTTTCTCGCAAGGCGCTTACTTCCTCCACGCGCTGGGATGGCGCAAAGCATTTGTTCAGCCATTTCTCCGACCCGATGCGAAAGCGGCGTGAAGTACGGGTTCCAGGGGAGACTCGCCGTCTCGTCCTGTCAGCCCGTGAACCAGCAGTTCCGCCAGTTGCAGATCTTCCTCTTCGTCAATGTCGATTCCGCGGTTTGCATCCATGGGAGCAAGGTGAAATGGCGATCCATAGAAAGCGTTTTGAGCAAGGAAATCTGCCGTACGGGCCCACCAGATCGCACCGGTCGGACAGAATGTTCGCGGGAGGTCCTGGCTCCTCACCAGGTAACGCTCGTCGCCCAAAAGCCATCGTCCGATTTGCTCATCATCCGCGACTACCGCCCAGTGCGGATATACGCCACGATAAGGGACCACTGAAATCTGGAAACGGCGTTCACCGCTGCTGAAAATTTTCCAATGCTCGAGAATATCTGCGCTGCGAACCAGCGGGCAGTTGGGCATGACCTGGCAAATCGCATACGGTTCCATTCCCCGGGCTCGCAACACATCCAGGACATTTCGAGCCACGTCCACCAGTTGCGCGGAATCGCTGGCTAACTCCGGCGAACGCAATATGAAAACCGCGCCGTAGGATTCGGCAATCCGGCCGATGGCAGGGTCATCCGAAGATACGACCACTTCAGCAAATAGCCCGCTGTGCAGGGCCGCCGAAACCGAATACGCAAGCATGGGATGTCCAAAGAATGCCCGTACGTTTTTCCCCGGAAGTCGCTTTGAACCCCCGCGCGCAGGAATGATGGCGATTAACTTACTGCTCAAATGTCACCCATTTTCGCTCGGCGGCCGAAGTCAGTGCAGCCAATGCAACCTTCAACGTCAATTCCGATTCAGCCAAACTCCGGTTGGCCGTTTCCCGTTCGTGCACCCTGGAAAAAAACTTCTGCACTTCGGCTACATACATCTGATTGCTCTCGAACTCGTAATTGATAGATTCAGAGGCGCCGCTGGGCCGGATAATGCGGACCTGATTCTTCGCGTGCTCCCATTCCAGTCTCGCTTGGTCTCCGGCCAACACACAGGAGCGCGATGGCGTCCGTTGCACAAAATCCATATGTATATCGGCCTGAGCGCCCGAGCGAAGGCGAATCAGTAGGGATGCGCAATCTTCCACATTTACTTCCAATCTGCTGACCTGTCCCGCCATACAAGTAAGTTCGCGGGGTGGGCCCAGCAGCCATAGCATGTAATCGATTTCATGTGATGCATCCAGAATGATGCCCCCTCCCAGTTCACGGCATGCGGTGTAACTCTGGCGGTAATCTTGCCAGGGACGCCAATCCGGCAAATATTGCGCCACTTCCGCGCGTGCCCAAAGAATCCGTCCGGCGACCTCCTCCTCCACCAGACGCTTGAGCGTTTGTAGGCCAGGATTGAAGCGCAAGTTATATCCCACTTGTGCCACGCGCCCGAGTCTCTCTGCCTCGGCTCCGAGTTGAGCAACACCATCGAGCCGATGACTGAGCGGCTTCTCAACGAAAATGTCCGCACCGCTTCGCAGCGCACACAATGCCTGTTCAATATGAAAAGCCGGCGGCGTACAGATAAAAACTACATTCGGCTGAAAAATCTGCAGCGCTTCATCGAAATCCGCAAATCCTGAAACACCCAACTCGTCGATCACCGGCTGCAGCCTGGCAGCATCGGGGTCGGTGGCCGCTAACTTCTGAATCCCCAGGTGCCGTAGGTTAGCCATGTGACGACGCCCGATTGAACCCGCGCCGATTACCAGCACTGAGTACCGCGCAAAGGGGACGGACTCCGAGTTCATAGCGCGAGCGCCAGAATCACTTTTCTTACCGCGCGAATCACATCTTCCACGTCCCCGTCACTCATACCATGAAACATCGGCAGGCTAATCAGCCGCTCGTAAGCATCTTCCGCGATGGGATACTCGCCCGCGTGATCCCCGAAGCGATCCCGATAATAGGGATGCAAGTGGACGGGAATGTAATGAACATTGACTCCGATATTTTCCGCGCGCAGGGCGCGAAAAATCTTGCCTCTGTCTGCACTCAGCTTTTCGAGATTGAGCCGGATAGGATACAGATGCCAGGCTGGCTTCGCGTCGGCCCGTATGGCTGGCAAGGTCACGGATTCAAGATCGCCGAATGCAGCCGCATAGCGAGCCGCAATCTCCCGCCTGCGAGATAAATTTGGTTCCAGCTTTTTCAACTGAGATAAACCCAGCGCGCAGGCGATATCGGTAAGCCGGTAGTTGAAACCCAGCAGCACCATGTCGTAGTGCCACTTTCCCAAGCTCTGGCGCTGGCGGGCGTCGCTCGAGATTCCATGATTTCGAAAACGTCGCAACGTCTCGGCTAAATCGGCTCGGTCTGTCGTCACCATGCCGCCTTCGCCCGTCGCCAGATGTTTGACCGGATGAAAGCTGAAAACCGTCATGTCTGCAACACTACCCGTGCGCCGTCCCTTATATTCAGCTCCCAAGGCGTGCGAAGCATCTTCGATCACGATCAGACCGTTCTTAGCCGCTAGTTCCTGAATCGCATCCAGGTCCGCGGGATGCCCCGCATAATCCACCGGAAGCACCGCTCGCGTACGCGGCGTGAGTCGTGCCGCGACTTGCTCCGGGTCAAGATTGAGCGTGTCTGCGCTCACGTCAGCAAAAATCGGCGTCGCTCCCTGATACAACACGCAGTTCGCCGTCGCCGCAAATGTCATCGGCGTGGTGATGGCTTCATCCCCGTCTTTTAGTCCCGCCGCAAAAGCCGCGCCGTGCAAGGCGGCGGTGCCGGAACTGAAGCTTACTGCTTGTGCGGCGCCCACCCACGCAGCGAACGCCTCTTCAAATTCCGCAACCTTAGGTCCAGTAGTAAGCCAGTCGGAGCGCAGCACGTCAACCACGGCCTGGATATCTTCTTCTGCAATCGACTGGCGTCCGTACGGAAGCAGAGTTTTCCGCACTGGAGTTCCTCCGTCGATGGCAAGCACTTCGCGGGTCATGGGCAGCACAGGCATGGCACTATTTTAAGAGGACTTTCGTTGGCCGCGTTTCGTTAACGATATTGATTTAGCGATGGCATCTATGCCGGAATCGCAGCTTTGAAGGCCGTTCCCGGCTCAATCAGTTCGTGCAGTTGCTCGTTCGTAAGCCACTCCGCATTGCTGTCGCTGGTGTAGCGAAAACCTTGCGGCAATTCCCGGGCATGCACCCAATTTGCCCGTTTCCACCAGGGATGCGAAGGCTGAATGACGTACATGTCATCCAGTTCCACGGCGTTCCGCGCTTCGTCCTCCGAGAGCAACACTTCGTGCAATTTTTCCCCCGGCCGAATGCCGATATATTCCACGTCACATCCGGGAGCAACCGCCTCCGCCAGATCCACCAGTCGCATGCTGGGAATCTTCGGCACAAAAATTTCTCCCCCAAACATTTGCTCGATGGCACGAATCACGAACCGGACGCCATGTTCCAAAGTCAGCCAGAAGCGGGTCATGCGCGGATCGGTGATGGTGATCTTGCCGCGCTTGCGCTGCTCCAGAAAAACCGGAATCACGCTGCCGCGGCTTCCCACAACATTTCCATATCTCGCGCAACTGAACCGCGTCTCCTGCGCACCGGCGTACGCATTCGCCTGCACAAAAACTTTTTCCGCGCACAGCTTGGTCGCGCCGTAAAGGTTGACCGGATTCACCGCCTTGTCGGTGCTGAGGGCCAGCACGCGCTTTACGCCGCGGTCGATGGCTGCGTCGATCACGTTGCGGCCGCCCATGATGTTGGTCTGAATCGCCTCGAACGGATTGTATTCACACGCCGGAACCTGTTTCAGGGCCGCAGCGTGGACTACAACTGTAACGCCCGAGAAGGCGCGCAGCAGCCGGGCCGGATCCCGCACATCGCCGATAAAGTAGCGCAGACTGGAGTGGTCAATGCCGGCCGTCCGCATGTCGTGCTGCTTCAACTCATCCCGGCTCAGGATCACCAACCGCTTCGGGTGATATTCCCGCAGCATAATGTCCACGAATTTCTTCCCGAACGAGCCCGTGCCCCCGGTGACCAGTACTTCCTGCTCCGACCAGTTCATCGCGCCTGCCTCAGCCATTTGTAATTTGTTTGCCGCGCCACTCACGTGCCAGCGTCGTCACCTGTAGGGCGGATGATTGCAAGGTAGTATAGCGGAGTTGCGTGGCGACGGGAACCGCGCAAGTGAAATCGTGGTTTTTATTTCGTGCGGCACAAGAGTACGCGAATAAAGTCTGTAGTAATTCGCACCTGAGTGGAACTTCGCGTCCTTCATCGTTCATGAATTGATTGCACCACTGGCGCTGCACCACGATTCGCCGGTTGTATTCGGCGAAAGCAATGCTAGAATATGCGCGAAACCAACATTAACATTCTGAAAGAATTCGCGGGCGATGAACCAGCCATCGAGTCGGCGAATTTTTGGGCTGCGTGGGGTTGTGCCCGCTCCGCCCTTAAGCGAAATCGAACCTGATTCAGGAGAAGTGCATGGAACCCGGACCGCTGGTACAGGCCAATACCCCGATGATTCGCGAGATGCAGCCGGCACCGGGCGATTTCGGGAAATCTACAGGTCCGCGCGTTTATCCCGAACTTCTCTCGCAGGAGTCGGCACTCGGCGAGTACGTCCGGGTTTTGGTGAAGCGCAAGTGGACGGTTCTGACCTGCCTGGTCACAATTTTTTCCGTGGTCGCCATCGCCAGCCTCAAGATGACTCCGATCTACGAGGCCCGAGGCAGCATCGCCATTAATAAACCTGATTCTGGCCTTGTCAACTTCAGCAACTCCCCCACCTTCAACGTCGACTACTACGACCCAACCGAGATGGAAACTGAAGTAAAAATTCTGCAGAGCGATCTTCTCGCCCTGCAGATTGTGAAAGAACTGGGTCTCGATCGCCGTCCGGAATTCGGCGGAAAAACTACTCCTCTTCCTTCTTCGCTCGATCTTGCTCCCGACCCCTTGCAGGCGGATAGCGGGCGCACCACTTCCCTTCTCTCTTCCTTCCGTTCAAATTTGAAGGTAGCGCTGGCTCCCAACACCCACATCATCGAGGTGCACTATCGAAGTCCTGACAAGGATTTGGCCGCGAACGTGGTCAATACCTTGATGACCACTTACACGGAAAACAATTTCAAGTCGCGCTTCGACTCCACCATGCAAGCCTCCGATTGGCTCTCCAAGCAACTGGTGGACCTGCAGATGAAAGTGGAAACCTCCCAGGAAAAGCTGGTTCACTACCAGAAAGAACATGAAATCCTGGGTATCGACGACAAGCAAAACATCACCACCGCAAAGCTCGACGAACTCAACAAAGAATTGACTTCCGCGGAATCCGAGCGCATGGACAAGGAATCCATCTACCGCCTGGTCGAGGCAGGCGACACCGATACCATCGCCTCAGCAGCCAGCGTTTTGGACTCCGCCGGAGTTAATTCGCAATCTGCCGGAGGCTTGCTGGAAGCCCTCCGCAGTAAAGAAGCCGATCTGAAAATTCAAGCTGCCGAATTGAACACGCAATTCGGCCCCGCCTACCCAAAGCTTGCGCAAATCAATAACCAGCTCAAAGAAATCAACTCCCAGCTACTGGCCGAAACCAAGAAGCTCAGCGGCAAGATTAAGGGACAGTACATGGCTGCCCTGCAGCGCGAAGACATGCTGCATGACGCTCTGGAAAAGCAGAAGCAGGAAGCCAACAAGCTCAACGAGAGCGCCATCGAATACAGCCTGCTCAAGCGCGACCTCGACACCAACCGCCAGCTCTACGAGGGATTACTGGAAAAGCTAAAAGAGGCGGGAGTTTCTGCCGGCCTCCGTTCGAATAATTTTCGCATCGTCGACGTGGCCCGCGTGCCAACTGGTCCCATCGAACCGAATATCCCGCGTAATCTTTCTTTCGCCTTCATGCTCGGTCTGACCTCGGGAGTAGGACTTGCCTTTCTGCTCGAAGGATTAGACAACACGGTTCGCACCACCGAACAGGCGCAAATGATTTCCGGGTTGCCGCCTCTCGGCATGATTCCTCTGGGTTCGAGGACGGCGCGCGAAGGCGCAAACGCAAAACGCCTGGTGATCGCCAGCTCGAAAGAAGTCGTCGAGCTCATCACTCAAGTCAGGCCGCAATCGCAAATGGCCGAGTCTTACCGCGCACTGCGAACCTCGCTGCTGCTTTCCAACCTCGGTGCGCCGCCCAAGGTGATTATGGTGACCAGCGCGCTTCCCCAGGAAGGCAAGACGACCACCAGCATCAACTGCGCGGTAGTTCTGGCGCAAAAAGGAATTCGCGTTCTGCTCATCGACGCTGACCTTCGCCGGCCCAGCATCCACAAGACTCTCGGCATGGGCCCGCGCAGCGGCCTCAGCAATGTTTTGACCGGAAGCGCCACTCTGGAGAGCGCCATCACGCATTCTCCGATCCTTCCCAATCTTGATGTGCTGCCCGCGGGAACGCCTCCGCCGAATCCCGCCGAGTTGCTCGCCTCCACCAACATGCGTGACGTATTACAGGAGCTGCGGGGCAGATATGATCACATCGTGGTAGACACACCTCCCACGCTTTCCGTGACCGATGCCGTCGTGCTCTCCCCGCGAGCCGATGCCATTGTGTTGGTCATCCGGTCCGGGCAGACCACCAAGCAAGCCTTGCGCCGCTCCCGCGACATTCTGATGCAAGTCAACGCCAAAGTTTCCGGTGTCCTGTTGAACGCCGTCGACCTGAGTTCGCCCGATTACTACTATTACTACGAATATCAGGGCAAGTACGCCGGTTACTATCATGACCATAGCTCTCACGACGATGACGATGGCGACGGCAACATCGAAGATACCGTCGAGGCGTCGCCCAACAGCGCCTGATTCAACCTTGGATTTTTGCCAACGCTTCTTGTGCACCGCCTGGACCACATGGAAATACACCTCAACTCTGCTTGGCGAAAAAGAGCAGTCATCGGCGCTGCCGTGGCGCTCTGTGTGGTCTACGTTCTGCTGGCGGGGCGACTTTTTCTTGGATCGTTGTTCGACGAAAGAGCAGAGATCGCAAGCCTGCAACGGTCCATTACTCTTGATCCCTGGAATGCCGATTACCGCAATCATCTCGGCCGGTATTTCAGCCTGGTCGCAAGAGATCCCGGCGCAGCCATCGCGCCTTTCCGCGCCGCCGTCCAGCTCGATCCTCACGCTGCCCGCTACTGGTTTGATCTGGCTTCCGCCTATCAGATTCTGGGCGACGTTTCCCATCAAACCGACGCGCTACAGCATGCCATTCAAGCCGATCCCACCACGCCGGATGTCGCCTGGGAAGCGGCCAACTTCTATCTGGTTCAGGGGGATGAAGCGAAGGCTCTCCGCGAATTTCGCGTTGTTCTGCAGAACGAGCCGACGCTGGCCGATCCCGCCATCCAATTCTGCTGGCGGATCAACCCGGACGTTGATGCGCTTCTGCGCGACGTTGTTCCCCCGCGCTCCGAGGCCTACATTGCCTTTCTAAACCTGCTGATGCGCAAGCAAGAAACTCCCGGCACCGCCAAGGTTTGGGCGGCCATGATGGCAACGCCACAGACCTTCGAACTCCGCTACGTCAACGAGTATCTGCAGTACCTCTTAAACCATAAAGACGTCGACCAGGCCCGGCTGGTGTGGCAGCAAGCCGCCCCGCGCTTCGGCCTCTCTGCCTACGTTCCTTCGGGACGTAATTTAATTGTGAACGGAGATTTCAACCTGGATGTTCTTAACGGAGGCTTCGACTGGCAATACGATAAACAGCAGAGCGTCACGCTCACCCTGGATCCCAGCGATTTTCACTCTGGCCATCGTTCTCTTCTGATTACGTTTGACGGGCCTGGAGTAACCGACGCCGGCATTCGACAATTCGTCGCCGTTCAGCCGAATACCACCTACGATTTTTCCGCTTATTACAAGAACGGAGAGATCGAGGGCGCAGGTGCGCCACATTTCACAATTCAAGATGTTTATACTCGCGAGGTCTTGTACGACAGCGACGAATTGAAAGAAGCCGGGTTCTGGAAATCGGCCACCGGAGAATTCACCACCGGAGCCGATACCAAGCTTGTGATATTGCACATTCGGCGCTTGCCGGAAGGGAGTCCGATCCGTGGTAAGCTCTGGGTCGACGATTTCCGACTGACGCCCAAACGTCAGTAACCTCTCAACCCAGATGCATTCATTCTCATGAGCGCGCCCAGCATAGCCGACATTCATCGCCGCGAACTCTCGGCGCAAGCCGAGAAGGCTCTGCTTTACGGCATCTTCGGCCTGCTCCTGTTTGGTCCGCTCGCCTTCGGCGCGGTCGAGCCTTGGTCCATCTTCGTAGTCGAGCTGGGTTCCACAATCTTGTTTTTGTTCTGGATCGGCAAGCAGGTCCTTCTCGACGACCAGATAAAGGTCCGCTGGAATCCGCTTTTCCTCCCCATGGGAGTTTTTGCCGCGCTCATTCTTACTCAGCTCGTCTTCCGCATGACGGCATATCCCCATGACACCGCGGCACTCGCGCTGCAATATTGCGCCTATGCGATGCTCTGCTTTCTCGCCGGACAAACTCTGCTTCGCGGAGCCCAGGCACGTAGCCTGGCGCTCATCTTCTCTGTCTACGGAGCCGCACTTGCCGGCTTCGCTTTGCTGCAAGGCATCTCTTCGAATGGCAAACTCTACTGGCTGCGGCAACCGCGCAGCGGCGGATGGATCTATGGTCCCTACGTAAACCACAATCACTATGCCGGTCTCATGGAAATGCTGGTTCCCATTCCGCTGATCGTTTCCCTCACCCGACTTGCCCCGCCGAAGGTACGCGCTGTAGCTGCGGCCGCAGCGGCCGTGATGGTAGGAACGATTTTTCTCTCCGGCTCGCGCGGCGGCATGCTTGCAATCGTCGGGGAACTCGTGATCCTGGCGTCCTTACTGGTCAAACAGAAGCGCGGACTGCGCACCGCCATCGGCATCGGGGTTTTTCTCGCTATCGTCGTCGGCTTGCTGGTCTGGATCGGCGGCAGCGACCTCAGCCAGCGCATCGCCACCGCCGGCCCCGGGCACTCCGAACTTTCCAACGACATTCGCACTTACATCAATCGCGATGGCCTGCGCATGTTCCTGAAAAAGCCAATCCTCGGTTGGGGCCTGGGAACCTTTCCCATCGTGTATCCAGAGTTCCGCACTTTCTACACCAACTTCTTCGTCAACGAAGCCCACAATGATTACCTGCAGCTGCTCGTGGAAATGGGTTTGCTTGGCTTCGCGACGATGCTTTGGTTTGTTGCAATAGTCTATGCGCGAGCCATCAAGAAAATCGGACACTGGCCAAGCGAAATGAGCGGGGCTATGACTCTGGCCTGCATGCTTGGCGTGAGCGGAATCCTGGTGCACAGCGCCGTCGACTTCAACTTGCAGATTCCCGCCAATGCTGCGCTGTTTTATGTCCTGTGTACGATCGCGTCCTCGGAACCCTTCGCCAAACCGGCTCGCAAACGCCGCGCCCGAAGCCAGCCTGCACAAGAATCCCTGGATCCGCGAGAATCCCTGCACCAATCCGCGACAAATTTCTGAAATCGCTGTTCCGCGCGCGGCAACCTCCGCGCCCACTGCGGACCCTCTCGGTGAACTCTTCGTTGTAGAGGTTTATAAGATTCGCGAACACAAATCTTTGGGCTACGGAGGCTATCTATTTTGCTGCGGCATTTTCCCCGAGCGTTTCGCGGAGCCTAAAACAATCGAGCCGTCCACCTTCGGCGGACGGCTCTAAACTTTGCACACGATTCTGGAAGTTAGCGCCACTAAGGCGTAGAGGGACTTACAGGATCGTCGCTTCGGGTAAGCACCCATACAGCAACACCGCCGATCACTGCTCCGCCTATGCCCACCGCGAGGGGAGAGCTCAATGCTCCTCCGGCGGCGGCCGGAGCCGCACCTGCAGCCCGCTTCCGTTTCTTTTTGTCTTTATTATTTGTATCTGCCGATTGATCCGACTGCTCGTCGCGCGTCGTTTCCTGGCCTTGCGCCAACGTCACCGTGCCGCTGTCGTCGGTAATATTTAGATCGCCCTTACGCGCCGCGATCCTCACTGTCCCATCCACATCCGTTACGTTGAATTCAGTCCACGCACTGGTCGCGGGAGCGACATGCACATCGCCAGCATCGGTCGCAAGACCCTTTGATGTGGCCACAGCCACGCCGCCGTGCTCCACGTTCAGTGAAGAGCCTTCGAACTTGACCAGCGAGTCCCCAAGAACCGTAATGCTGGAACCGGGCGCGTTGATGTTCGCTCCGGAATCAGAACGCGTCTGCACAAGATCGCCGCTGAAAACGGCTGAAGACGCCGGGACGTGAGCGCCGTTCACCCAAGCCGCTCCGTGTGCATAAAGCATGGCCGCGCCAGAATCGGCGGCAAAGATTGAAGCGGGAAATCCGAACACCAGCACGCAACTCACCATTCTGCGGAAAGCAGACATGCCCATCCCACGCTCCGTTATTAACTATTTTGGTGACTGTCAACGCATCGTACCCTCCAAAGTTCTTGGCAGTCAATGCCTTTTGTGCTTGCAAATTCACTTAACGGTGGAAAACTTTTCGGCACCGCCATTTCCAAATGAATATTTAGTCTTTGACCACGGAGGCACAGAGACACGGAGAAAATGCCAATCGTTCTGTTTTTTTCTTTTGCCTTGCTCCGTGTCTCTGTGCCTCCGTGGTGAAACGCGTTCCATCCTTCATCATCTCCACTGATCAATTGCCTTCCACCAAATGAATCGCAGCCATTCATCCACAAACGTCTTCGCCCATTGCCGATGGGTCCACCACCTATTTCCAAATCCCTCGTCGTTCCGCGCCGCGGCCACGGAGAATTCAACTCCCGGAAACTCTCGCCGAAAAATCTCCAGCGCCCTCCTGGTATGAAAATCTGAGGTTACGATGAGTACGCTTTTCGCACCTTCCCGCTGCAAACATCTTTCAGCTTCCTGCGCTTCATCCTTGGTAGACAAGCCATCGATGGCACAGATGCTGATCGGTGCTGCCTGCGGCAGATCCTGAATGTATTTCTGGGCTAGCTCGATTTGGGTGAACTCGTATAGCTTCGCGTTGTTCGGAACATCCAGCACGATCCGGTGAGCATATCCCTGCGACAAAAGTTCCAACGCCCGCTGCGGACGCCGGTCGGCCTCCCCAGCCAGCACTAGGATCGCATCCGAGCGGCGCGGCGCATCGATAACCAGGAAACTGCCGGCCTTCGCCGCCAATCCCACCACGAGCCCAGCGACAACTAAACCGACCACGATCCACAAGTATTTGCGCGCGCCAGACTTTGTCAAAAGTTCCCCGTTTTGGGCCATGGAATCAAATTCAACAGCCGAGCAGTGGCTTCTACTGCATCGTTTTGCCAGCGCTACATGCTAGAATCGAAACGAAATTCACCACTTGCAGATATCCTGAGAAGATATCCTGATCGGGGATTCCTGTCACAACAATGAGCACTCATTCCGCCGCCACTCGCACGGTCGATTCCACCAAGGATAAGATCAAGCAGCGTCAGGCCCGTGTAGGAATTATCGGCTTGGGCTATGTCGGCCTGCCGTTGGCCCTGCTGTTTACCGACCAGAAATTTGCCGTTACGGGCTTCGACATTGACCAGCGCAAGGTCGATACGCTAGCCAGAGGCGAATCCTACATCTACCGCATCGCCGCGAAGGAAATCCAGGAGGCGAAGGCCAAGGGTTTTACCGCCACCTCCGATTACGCCCACATCGAAGAGATGGACGCTATCATCATTTGCGTCCCAACGCCGCTCAATCAGTACCACGAGCCCGATCTCAGCTATATCACTGACACTACTCACGCCATCGCTCCACATCTTCAACCGGGGCAGTTGGTGGTTCTGGAGAGCACAACGTATCCCGGCACTACGGAAGAAGTGATGGTTCCGATTCTTGAGAACGAAAATAAGCTTGGACTCAAGGCCGCTCGCGGCGACTCTGACGCCAAGACGGAATTCTTCGTGGCGTTCTCTCCCGAGCGCGAAGATCCCGGCAATACCACGGTGGCGCGGCGCGACATCCCGAAGGTAGTGGGAGGAGTTAACCCGCAAGCCTCCGAATTAGCCGGAGCCCTTTACGGATCTATCTTCCAGCGCACCGTTCCCGTCTCCTCGCCGGCCGCAGCGGAGATGACCAAGTTGCTGGAGAATATTTATCGCTGCGTCAACATTGCTCTGGTCAATGAATTGAAGCTGCTTTGCCTGCGCATGGGCCTGGACATCTGGGAAGTCATCGAAGCCGCTTCCACCAAGCCTTTTGGCTTTCATCCCTTCTATCCGGGCCCCGGCCTGGGCGGACACTGCATTCCGGTCGATCCTTTCTATCTTTCGTGGAAAGCCAAGGAATGGGACTTCCGCACTCGCTTCATCGAGTTGGCGGGAGAGATCAACACCAACATGCCGTATCATGTGCTCTCCTCCATCGGCGGTGCACTCAACGGCCATAAGAAATCGCTCAACGGATCGCGCATTCTGATCCTCGGCGTGGCCTACAAGAAAGACATCGATGATCTCCGCGAGTCGCCTGCGCTTACCATCATTGAGTTGTTACAGAAAGAGGGAGCGGTGGTCAGCTACAACGATCCGTATTTCCCATTCATCGGAAAAGGACGCAAGTACGACTTGCAGATGAAGCGCTCCGAACTCGATAAACTGGGTGACTACGATTGCGTCGTGATCGTCACCGACCACTCCGACTACGACTACCGCAAGATCGTGGGCGAAGCCCAGTTGGTAGTCGACACTCGGAATGCCACCAAGGGCATTGATAGCCCCAAGGTAGTGCACTGCTGATGCCGGGTTTTGCCGGAAGGAAGTAAAAGGCTACACTCAGATGTAAAATATTTTCCTTGTGGGAATTGCACTCACCCAGGTTTTCACTATGCCTCGTGCAAGTGCTTGAACGGCAAATATTTATAGCTTCGTTGGGTTCGATAAAAACGGCCTTTGCCGTGCACGATTCAGCTGTGGGGCAGTCGATTTAGATCATCTCGGCCTCTGCACGCCAGGGGTTCGTTCCTGGCTAATTAAGAGACGCCAATTAAGAACGCTAACTAAAAACGTTAGTTAGAGACGTTAACGAAGAAACTTCGATCCCGAACGAGTGTTTCAGCATTCGTCGAGTAGACGTGGTCATGGGATATTTCGCTTCGCCACAGACTCCATTCTCGTTGCTTCCGAAGACGAGGACTCCCTGGACGGAGTTCGTTTTCAGCACCGGAACACAGGCCTGTGTAGTGGCATTCCTCGTTTGGGTTCGCATGCTGCATCCGGAAATCCTTTCGCCTCCGTCGCATCCGTATCTTTCCACAGAGTTGGTCAGCGCTCCGGCTCCGGCTAATCACCAGCCACAACCGCGAGTCCAGCTCAAACCGGTCTTCGTCGCGCATGTCGATCCACCGACCAACGCCCTTCGCCTTCCTGCTCCTCAACCAAAAGTTGCGAAATTGGAAGAAGCTCTCGCGCCTACGGTCAAGGTTACGCCCCGGAAGCTGGATCCTCTCCCTGCTAACTCCGCGCCGGTTGTTCCTAAAGTGGTAGCCACGAACGTTTTCTCTACCGGGAGTTCAGCCACGCCCACCGTCATTCGCCCCGCGTCGCGGGTTCAGACCGGAGGCTTCGGCGATCCCAACGGAATTCCCGCCAAAGGCACTCCGGGGAAAGCCGTCAATATCGCCGCTCTTGGATCTTTCGATCTGCCATCCGGCGGCGGATATGGCAACGGCAGCGGTGGCACCAAAGGCGCTCGTGGCGTAGTCGTAAGCACAGGGTTCGGAAATGGCACGGCCACCGGCGACAATCGTCCGCGGGCAGCGCAGAATAGCGTTCAACAAAGTGGCTTCGGGGATGCGGACGTGCCCGCTCCGCCTTCCGTGCATTCTCACTCCGCAGAAGCTTCCGCCGCCCCCGGCGTGCCCGCGGAAATCATCTCCAAACCGGTTCCCGTCTATACTCAGGAAGCGCGCAGTCTTAGGATTCAAGGCGAGGTTCTTCTGGAAGTAGTTCTGCAGGCCTCGGGCAATCTGCACGTAGTACGCGTCGTCCACGGCCTGGGTCACGGCCTCGATGACAACGCGGTCAAGGCCGCCGAACAGATTCGTTTTAAGCCGGCGACAAGAAACGGCCAACCAGCCGATTCCACAGTCGTGTTGCACATTATTTTTCAGTTGGCATAGGGTAGTCTCCAAGGTTTTTATGCGCATTTTGCAGCTCGGTTTCCTTTCCCTCTGTTTTGTGTTGGTGTCGTCTTTCCCAGCGCTCTCGCAGGATTCCACATCTTCACCTCAAATCACAGTCATCGACGCATCGGGGCAACCTCAGGCCACGCCTCCTCCCGCTACATTCAACGACGTGATGGATCGCGTGATCCAGAAAGAGCACCTCTTCGTGGCCCAGATGCGCCACATGCGTCCAATGGTCGAGACCTACCTGCAGGATCTCAAGTCTGACAGCAATGGCGACGCGCAGCCCGTCAAGGACGAATACTTTCTCGGCCGCCTCGACATGAGCGATGGTCCCGAAGACACATCATTCGTGGGCCAACCCGGCTTCGGGCGCCGCATGGCCAACCGCCTCACCGGCCTCTACTCCATGCACTTCCTGCCGCTCGGCTTTGCCCAAATGGTCGTGCTGGACGACGATTTTCAAAGGAAGTATTACAACTTCACGTTTGTTCGCCGTGAGTTTCTGGGAGAAGTCCGCTGCCTCGTGATCGATGTTCAGCCCAAGGAAAATGCCCCTCCGGGACGCTTCCTGGGCCGCATCTGGGTCGAGGATCAGGACTACAACGTGGTTCGCTTCAACGGCACTTACTATCCTCATCCGAAGACTGCCTTCTACCTGCACTTCGATAGCTGGCGCCTCAACATGCGCCCGGGCGCGTGGTTGCCCGCGTATATCTACAGCGAAGAGTCGGACATGAAGACATCCCTCGGCCGCTCTCTCCACTTCCGCGCCCAAACCCGTCTTTGGGGATACGACTTGAAAGCGCTGAACAAGAATTCAGAGTTCACCCAGATTCTGGTTGACTCTCCGCAATCCGTCAAAGATCAGAGTGACGCTGCCGCGGACGCTAACCCCGTCGTCGCCGAGCGCATGTGGGAGCGTCAGGGCGAAGACAATGCGATCGAACGGCTGCAGAGGATCGGATTACTTGCGCCTCCGGGCGATGTCGACAAAGTCTTGATGACCGTAGTCAACAATCTGTTGGTCACCAATAACATCGATCTCCAGTCAGACGTTCGCTGTCGCGTCCTGCTCACCTCTCCGCTGGAATCTTTCACCATTGGCCACACCATTGTCGTTAGCCGCGGCTTGCTCGATGTTCTTCCCGACGAAGCCTCGCTCGCCATGGTTCTCGCCCACGAACTGAGTCATATCGTCTTGGGTCACAAGATGAATACCGAACTCGCTTTCAGCGACCGCATGTTTTTCCCCGACGAAGATTCCTTCCAGCGCCTGGATTTCAAACGCCGCTCCGCAGACGAAGATGCCGCCGACGCCAAAGCTCTGGAGTTGTTGAAGAATTCTCCCTACAAAGACAAGCTCGGAAGTGCGGGACTCTTCCTCAAAGCTCTACAGCAGAGCGCTCCCGATCTTCCCAACCTGATTCGTCCGCATCTGGGCGATAGCATCGCCAGCAACAAAAGTATCCGCATGTCCGTGCTTCTGGCCTCCGCGCCGGAACTGAAACCACAAAGCACCGATCAGATCGCGGCGCTGCCGCTTGGCGGCCGCATCAAACTCGACCCCTGGACCGACCAGGTGGAGTTGGCCAAGGCCAAGCCAGTAGCCCTGACCTCAGCCCGCGAGAAGATGCCATTCGCGATCACTCCATTCTTCCCGTATCTCACGCGATTATCTACACCGGGCAGCGACAAGGTTGCGCTCACCGCACCCACGGCGAAATAAATGGCCTGCGAAAATCGCATTCAGTTTTGTTGGAAATTAACAAATCGCGGGCTTGGCTAAATTACGCGCCGGGCGGCGCGTTGCGAGAATACTGATTCACTCGCCGACCAGGTTCTTACTGGATGGAGCTGCCAACGGAAGAGAACACGTTGTTGGCGTTTGATCCGATGAGCCGCACAGTGCCCACAACGATTACCAAAATGACTGCCAGCATTACCGCATACTCCGCGATATCCTGACCGCTCTCGTCGTTCCAAAGATCTTGCCAAACGCTGCGTAGAATCTTAGCCACGGGCTCCGTCTCCTTTAATTTTCTCTACCCCAATCGGGGAATATTGAAAATGACGACACTTCAATTCGACCGGATCAATTCTTGTCCCGAGGCTGGTCTACCTGAAATGATAGGTGCGCGGATCAAACCCGCCAATGGCACGTTCGTGCCATCTCGTCCGATGAAGAAAATGCTCGTAAGCCTCGCTAAACAAGTCACTTAGACAATGCTTTTCAAAGGCAGTGACTGGTTTACGGCGAACAGCGCCAGCTCCAGACGGGTCGATACCCCCAGCTTGTCGAAGATATTGCTGAGGTGATGCTTCACCGTGTCTTCGCTGATTTTGAAATATTCTGCAACTTCTTTATTGGAATATCCGGCCACCACCGCCGCCACAATCTCCAACTCCCGCGGGGTCAAACCAAATTTTTTCTGTCGCGCTTCATCGCTGGACGATTGCACCAGCGTCCGTAAATACTGCACCAGGTTTGAAACGCTTTCGCGGCCCACCCAATACTCACCCGCCATCACCGTCTGGATGGCTTTCAGCAGCAACTGAGTGGCGGAATCCTTCAGCACCACCCCGCGTGCACCTAACTGCAAAGCCTCGACAATCTGACTTTTTTCCGCCGCTGCCGTCAGCAGAATCACCCGCACCGGACTAGAACCGCCTCCCGTGCTCAGATCCCGCAATGCTTCTAATCCAGGATGCTTGGGCATAGCCAGATCCAGTAACAAAATGTCAGGCTTGAGTTGCCGCGCCATTTTCACGGCCTCAGCCCCATCTGAAGCTTCGCCCAGCACCGTCAGGTTTGGCTCCGCCTCCAACAGCCGCCGCAAACCATCCCGGAAGATAGGATGATCATCGGCGATCACAATGCGAATAGGCTGTGACTTCTTAAAATTCATCGCTGACTTCTCCACCTTTCGGGACCTTGATCTCCAGCCGCGTCCCCGTGCCGGGACTTGATTCTACCGTGAGTGTACCCGCAATTAAACGCACGCGTTCCTTGATAATCATCGGACCCTTGCCCATCTGTTCCAGTTCGTCGTGCGTCACCCGCCCGGAAAACGGAAATCCCTTTCCGTCGTCCTCCATGGTCAGGCTCCACTGGCTGGCACTCGAGCCCAACCGTACCAACGCATGCCGCGCACGACTGTGCTTGCGTACGTTCACCAGGCCCTCCTGCACGATGCGCAACAGTTCCCGGCAGACCTTGTCCGGCATCTCCAGATTTTCAATGTCGGTTACGAAACGCGCGGAAATTCCAGTCTCCCTCTCAAAGCGCTCTACCGAATCCGTGACCACCCGGAGAAACCTGCGCGAATCCACGTCGATGGATTTCATCTGCTGCATCAACTCCCGCAGCTTCAGCACTTCCTCGCGCAGCAATCCCTGGATGCGTCCCAGTTCTCCGCTCACCACCGCCGGCGTAGTTTCTGCCTGACGCCGCAGAACATCCACTTGCATCTCCACCGCAATCAACGATTGCACCGCTCCATCATGCAGTTCCCTTGCGAAGCGCGCGCGCTCCGCAGCTTCCGCCCGGCGCCGCAAACGGTGCAGCAGATACACGTTGTACACCGCCGGTCCCACCTGATAAACCAAGTCCAGCAGAAAACGCAATTCTTCGTGCGTTTCGCCGCGCCACGACGGTTCGAATATAAAAACTCGCCCTCGCCACTCGCTGCCAAAGACGAAAGCTACTGAGATCAAGGACGCGAATGGATGCCGCTGGTTCAACTCCGCCAGTGCTTCGCTCTTCGGATCAGGCGCCTCATTGCCTTCCTGATTCAGCGCCACGATCGACCAGCGCTTTCCCTCATGCGACGCGTAGCAAACGTCTCCCGGAAAATCCTCATGATAAATTCTGGCATCGGGAGAGCGGGAATCCAGCCACGCGAAATCGGAAAGCTCTCCGTTGAGATTTCGGAGCTCCCCTAAAAATCTTCTCTTACTGTGGATTTCCTGCGCCGCCAATACCATCCGCGCGGCCCCATACATATTCACAACTTCCCGGCTGATCTGTTCCAGCGTTCCCGTCAGCCCGGATTCCACGCGCGCCTTGGAAAGCATGCGCGTCACTCCCGCCTTCTCCGCCCGCAAATGTTTCTGTTGTTCTGCCAGGTAGCCCAGCAGCAGACCCATTACCAGCAGATAAACCGACAACATAAAAAGCCGCTTGGGCTCAAATTCCGTTGTATTAATCTGCAGGCCGGAGAAAAGATTCCAAGGCAGGGTTCCCCTCGTCCAAACGTGCAACAACACAAAACTTTCCGCCCACAGCAAAACCACTTCTGCCGCAGCTGTGCTTAACGTCTCCCATAACCCCCACCGGTAAGCCGCAGCCGTGAGCACAAACACAAAAAATAGAAAGAACGGACTTCTCGGGCCTTCCGCGAAGAGTGAGATGAAAGCTGGCCAAACAATATCGGCCGCGTGCACCATAAGACGAAACGATGGGGTCGATTCCTGACGCCGCCGAAGCAGCATTAACACCAGAATTCCATTTGCCAGGTAAAAGACAAACAGCCCGTATGCCGCACGGGAGTGCCCCAATTCGGTCGGGTCCATGCGAATCGCCACTAAAGCCGAAACCGCCAGAAACACCCGCGCCGTCGCCAGCCAACGCTCCGTCCGGCGAACTTCGCTGGGATCGGCCGCTGCTTGTGGCCTGTTAAGAAACCGGGAATTTGCCTGATTTCGCAATCGATTCACTGCCCGCCGCACCGTCGATGGGTTCTCTTAATTGGAGTCTCGCATCCTAATGGTCCCGCATAGTATTGATAAGAAAGGTCCAGATCAAGCCATTCTTTCAACCGCCGTGCTCTCTACGCGGTTGTGAACAGTTTGCAACTGGACTCTCCTGGTGCACCCACAGATTACTTCAGTAACCCTAGTTTTCTCTAATTTAAGTCTAAGATAACAACGAGGACTGTTTTGTTGCGCGCATACTCCAAACTCTGGACCGCGGCGGTCGCGGCCTGTGTGGCGGCTTTGATCCTCGGCGCGCTCATCCTGCACCGCTCTTTTGCTCTCACCGCCTTCAGCGATTGGATTCAGTGCATCTTACTGCTGTCTGCGGCGCTTTCCCTGGTTCCCAACGCCGTGCGGTCCCACGGACGCCTAAGGCTGTTTTGGGCGCTCCTCGCCACCGGCATGGCCTTCTGGTTTTCCTACCAGGTGATGTGGACTTATTTCGAAGTGTGGCTGCGCACTGACGTGCCCGACTTGTGCGCCGGCGACATTATTCTTTTTCTGCACATCGTCCCCCTGATGGCAGCCCTTGCGCTCCGTCCCCACGCTCCGCCGGACGAATATTCTCCGCGCTTGCGCCGTCTCGATTTTGCCCTGATGATGGTTTGGTGGATGTATCTCTACATCTTCGCCGTGATGGCCTGGCAATATGTGGTCCCCAATATCGCCGCCTATAACGACAATCTTAATCTCCTCTATCTGATCGAGAAACTTGCGTTTCTGATAGCGCTGCTGGTGGCTTGGATGAACAGCAAAGGGGGCTGGAAGATTCTTTATGCCAACTTGTTCGGCGCCAGCCTCACCTACGCTGCCAGTTCTTATTTCGCCAACTGGGCTCTGGGCCGTCAAGCCTATTACAGCGGAAGCCTTTACGATATTCCGTTAACCGCGTCCATGGCCTGGATCACTGTGATCGGCCTGTGGTCGCGCGACGACGCACCTCATGCTACCCCCCGAACGAATACTGCCTCGCATGGCGTCTGGCTGGCGCGCGTAGGCATGGTCACGGTTTTTTCCCTGCCCCTGTTTGCCGCGTGGGCTTTGCTGGATTCCGGCATCCCGCCGCGCATCCGTTCCTTCCGCCTGGTTCTCACCCTGGGCGCCGCTCTCTTCATGGGCATCATGGTTTTTGTGCGCCAGCGTTTGCTCGATCGTGAACTGCTCCGCCTGCTGAATCAGTCGCAGGAGTCCATCGTCAATCTGAAGCGTTTGCAGGCGCAAATCACTGAATCCGAAAAGCTGGCCTCCATCGGTCAACTGGTCGGCGGCGCGGCTCACGAACTCAACAACCCCATCGCCGCCATGATGGGTTATTCCGATCTGCTGCTGAATACCTCTCTTGATCCTCAGCAGCACGACCTGGTGTCAAAGATCGGACAGCATATTCGCCGCACCAAATCTCTGGTCGCCAGTTTGATCAGTTTTGCCAAGCCCGGCTATGCCACTATGGGTCCGGTGGATATCAACACCATCGTGCGTACAGCCGTCAAACTATCGCAACCTCAGTGGAAAACTCTGAACATTGAACTTCGCGCCGTCCTGCAGCCCGAACTGCCAAGCGTCCTCGGCGATTCCAGCCAACTGCTTCAGATTTGCGTTCAGCTTCTCAACAGCGCGATCCATGCGCTGAGCCGTCAAGGCAGAAGCCTTCTGATGGTCACCGCGGAACACAACGATGGAGTGGTCGCGATTCACATCTTCGATACGGGCGGCCCATTATCTACAGCTGAGGTGCAGACAGCACTCACTGAAAACGGCGTTAAGAGTTCGACTCAACCGATCTCTGGCCTGGACCTGAGTGCGTGTCAGGGAATTTTGCAGCAGCATCGAGGCCGGTTGTCTTGGCAGGAAGATACCAGTTCAGCAACCAGCATTCGGGTTGAACTTCCGGTTATGGCGCCGGTGACGCGGAAATCCCCTGCACCAACTGGCTCGCCGGCGTGGGAGCCTCGACCGTCCGCTTAAGCTGGCCGCACGCCGCATAAATGTCCCGCCCCCGCGGGCGCCTCACAAAGGCCGGAATTCCACCATCGCGCAGAATCTTTTGGAACGCTGCCACTCGCTCTTCGCTGGGAGTTGTGAAATCGATTCCCGGCCCCGGGTTCAGCGCAATCAAATTCACTTTGCAGCGTAGACCGCGCAGCAACTCCGCAACTTCTTTCGCGTTTTCCGGTTCATCGTTCACCCCGCCGAGCAGAACATATTCAAAAGTGATCCACTCCCGCGTGCGCAGCGGAAAATCTCGAGCCGCCGCTATCAGCATTTCTAGATTCCACTTTTTATTCAGCGGCATCAGCCGCGTGCGCAGCGCATCGTTCGAAGCGTTCAAAGAAATCGCCAGCTTCGGCCGGATCCTTTCCTCGCCAAAATCATGGATGCGCGGAACAATCCCCGCCGTTGAAACCGTCATCCTCCGTTCCGCAATCCCCACGCATTCCACCAGCAGACGCGATGCCTTCACGAAATTCTCGTAATTCAGAAACGGTTCGCCCATCCCCATAAAAACCAGATTGATGCGATCCTCCGGCGGCGAAACCTTCTGATCTTTCAACACCGCACAGACCTGCCCCACAATCTCGGCCGCCGTCAGATTACGCTTCACCCCGAGCAGCGCTGTCAGGCAGAACTGGCAATCCACCGCACACCCCATCTGGCTGGAAATACAAATCGTCGAACGCCTCGGCTTTTGGGTGGCGCGGCGTTTCAACGCTGCGATAAGACTTTCATTTTCAGATGGGGCTTTAGCCGCCGAGGTATCTGGTTCGGAACTCTCCGCCTCCTCGCCCGCCTCACTCCCATCCCCCGCTTCTCCGCCATCCCCTTCCGGCATCCACACCGTCTCCACCGTCTGCCCATCTGCAAAGCCAATCAGATACCGCACCGTCCCATCACTCGAAACAAACTTGTTCTCAATCCGCGCGGCTCCCACCGTAACCCCGCTCCGCTCCAGCTCCTCCCGAAACTCCAACGGCAATGTGGAAATCTCCGCCAACGTTTCCACTCGCTGCCGGTACACCGCCTCCATAATCTGTTTAGCGCGATAGCTCGGCTGGTCCGCTTCGGTGGCCAAAGCCGCCAACTCAACCCCGTCCATCCCCAGCAGCGATAATGTTTCGGTCTTACTCGTCGTCATCTAACAGCACCCTTAAATCATTTTAACCATATGATAATAAACCAGATAGCAAATTTAACGGAGCGGCGCCTGAGTCCCCTGCGATCTATGTAAGAATAGTAAGGTACTTTTGGGTCAGTTTCGCACTCTAATTAACTGTCTCTGGCTTCGATCCACTCCTGCAGCATCAGAAGCTTGGCATTCGATATCAACATGGCAAAAGAAGTTCGCAACATTCGTCGTCAAGTGTTACCTCACGGCCTCACCGTCATCACCGAGCAGATGGAGCACATCCGCTCCGCCTCCATCGGCATTTGGCTCGAAACCGGCTCGCGCGACGAAACCCCGCAAGTCAATGGCATCTCCCACTTCATCGAGCACATGGTTTTCAAAGGCACCAAGCACCGCACCGCTGAGGAGATTGCCCGCCAGGTGGACTCCATCGGCGGCAATATGGACGCCTTCACTTCCAAAGAGTGCATCTGTTTTAACGTCAAAGTGCTCGACGAAAATGTTCCCGTCGCGCTGGAAATTCTCACCGACCTCGTCTTACATCCCACGTTCACCGCCGATGACATAACCCGTGAGCGCGGCGTAATCCTCGAAGAAATCAAGATGGACGAAGACAATCCCGACTACCTCGTCCACGAAATCTTCACCCAGAATTTCTGGAAAGATCATCCCCTGGGCAAGCCGATCTTAGGCACGAAGGAAACTGTAAAGAAATTCGAGCGTGAGTCCGTGCTCGAGACCTACACCCATCGCTTCGCCCCCGGCAACATTATCGTAGCCGCCGCCGGACATCTGAACCATGACGAGTTCGTCGATCTCGTCGTCAAGCACTTCGAACACCTGAAGCCTGCAAAAAACGGATTCCACTCCGCCGAACCAAAAATCGTCCCACGCATCGTGCTGCGGAACAAGAAGGCACTGGAACAAGTACAACTTTGCATCGGCGTCCCTGCCTACCCCATCGCGCATGAAAAGCGCCACGCCGGCTACATTCTCAACACCCTGCTCGGCGGAGGCATGAGCTCACGCCTCTTCCAGAATATCCGCGAGCGCCAGGGCCTCGCCTATTCGATTTACAGTGACCTCAATCCCTACCGCGATACCGGATGCATGGCCGTCTACGCCGGGACGTCGCTTGCCTCAGCCGCAAAGGTAGTACGCTCAGTCGTCAACGAATTTCGCGATCTGAAAAATAAGCCGGTCCCGGAAGAAGAATTACGCCGCTCGAAAGATCAGCTCAAAGGCAGCCTGATGCTCTCGCTCGAATCGAGCACTGCACGCATGTCAAACCTGGCTCGCCAGGAAATGTACTTCGATCACTTTCAGGATCTCGACGAACTCATCGAAAAAATCGAAGCTGTCACCGCCGAAGACCTGCAAACTCTGGCTCAGGAGTTTTTCAAAACCGAATCCATCGCCGTTACCGCGTTGGGCAATTTGAATGGGCTAAAGATCTCCCGCGACCAACTTACCTGCTAAGACACGTACTTCATCGAGCAAGCGGATCTACCCTGTGTTTCCCTGTGCTCTCTGTGGTGAATGTTTTGCATTTGTAACTTCCAACTCTCCCCGCACATCCCATCACAGCCAGCAGATAAATCCTGCCGGTCGATCAAACTCAATACTCACCTCAAGGAGAAAACTATGAAAAAGATTTTCGGCAGTTTCGCGCTCGCGTGTATTTTGATGGCCTCCATGTCCGCCTTCGCCCAGGATTCCATGAAGCAGGATTCGATGAGCCAGGACAGCTCCAAGCAAGACACCATGAAAAAAGACGATTCAATGAAAAACGATTCCATGAAAGATGACTCGATGAAGAAGGACACCAAGAAAACCAAGAAGACTAAGGCGGCAAAGAAAGACACGATGAAGAAGGACGACAGCATGAAGAAAGATGACAGCATGAAGAACGATCAGATGAAGCAGAACTAATCGTCGTCCCGGCATGAGGCGCGGACCGTCGGGTTCGCGCCTCTAGATTTTCCACAATTCAGCTCTCAGCTTCTAATGCGCCGCCGCACTAACCACTTCTCCTCGCTCTTCCTCTGCATCCGCACTCGCATCATCGTCATCTTGCTGCCCCGTCGCGGACGCCTTCAGATACTGCCGCAGGCATCGCGAACACGGTACATACCCGTCATGCATCGCCTGCTTCGCCGTAATCGTCCGCTCCGTAGCTTTGTCATGAATAAACGGACATCCCGCCACGTGAAACACTTTCGATCCATCCGAAACCACCACCAGCATGTCCGGAGGAATATCCCGCCCCGGCTCCGCCAGTATCGACTTCGCCGGCGGCTTGAATGAAAGCTGGTCTACCAATGCTAATGCCCCTGTGAATAAGGCAATCGCAGCCAGCGGAACTAACCACGCCGATAAACTCGACCACCGCGATCCACTCGAATCTGTGCTCTTCTCCAACCGTCCCAACCGATTTTCCAAGCGCTGGCTGAATCCCGCCGGAACTTCCAGCATGCGCTCATCGCCATACAACTGGACCACATTCCGCGTTCCCGCCAGCACCGACGCGCAACGCTTACAAGTACGAAAATGTTCCTCCATTGCCGAGCGCAGCTCTGCGTCCACCTCTCCATCCACGTAATTCGAAATCTCGCGCCACACCTGTTCGCAGTTTACCGCTTCGTGATTTGTATTTGCCCCGTTTACCATGGCTTGTTCCCCTTCTCAAACGGCAGCCGGCTGAACCAGCCTTGCTCCCATCCCGCGGCCAGCAGATCGCGCAACATCAGCCGCGCCCGCAACAGCCGCGTCTTCACTGAGGCAACTGTGATCCCCAATGCCTCCGCCGTCTCCTGAATATTCAAGTGCTCCATATCGCGCATGACAAACACTTCGCGATATTTTCGATCCAGCGTGCCCAGTGCCTCCGCCAGCCGCTGCCGCACTTCTTTTCGCTCCAGTGCTTCCGACGGAATCTCGCGCCAGTCGGCAAAATCCCGAGGCGTATATTCACTTTCTTCATCTCGGCGATCGTCGATGCCTTCCATCTGTACAGTTCGCTCCCTTCGCCGGCGCATCAGAGCCTCGTTCACCGTGATCTGAATCAGCCATGTGCTGAAGCGGGCCTCCGCCCGGAATTGCCCGATATTCTTGAACGCCTTTAGCATCGCCTCCTGCGCCGCATCTTCTGCGTCCTGCTGGTTGCGCAGTATCGCCAGCGCCGCCGCATACACCCGCCGCTCGTAAGGCCGCACCAGCTCGTAGAACAATTCGCGCTGCCCGCGCTGCACGCTGGAGATAAGTTCCCGCTCCCGCGTGGCTGTCTGTCCCGGACTATTCAACGCCATCTCTGTTTCGGACATTGAGGTTGCATTGACCACTGCATTCTTAATTGTTGATTGTTGATTGACGATTGATGATTGCTGATTGATGATTGATGATTGAAAAACCACGGCGGCGTTGTGCTTGGGCTTTTCAATCAACAATCAAAAATCAGCAATCATCAATCGCCCTAATAATCATTGCTACCACCACTGCATTATTAATTGTTGACCGATGATTGCTGATTGTTGATTGAAAACCACGGCGGCAGCGTACTTGGGCTGTTCAATCAGCAATCAAAAATTAACAATCATCAATTGCCCTAATATTCCGGATCTTTTTTCCACCCCGTCACCATGGAAACAAAATTTCCCCACCCGTGCAGAATCACCATCACCAGGTGTCCCAGCACAAAAAACAAAATCGCCCACATCACCGCGAAATGCCAGATGCGCGCGTAATGAAACCCTCCCATCACCCACGCCAGCCAGGAAAACTGAATCGGCTTCCATACCACCAGCCCTGTCAGTACTGATAACACTCCCAGCCCAATCGCCGCGGTATAAGCCTGCTTCTGCAGCGGGTTGTAAGCTTCCCGCACCGGCGGCTTCTCTCCAAAAAGGAAATAATATTTCACCATCGGCCAAACGCCCGCGATATCGCGCGGGACGAACAAAACCTGCTTATAGTTCCCGCTGAACAGCTGATATCCCAAATACAAAGCGCCGGTTCCCATGTAGATCCACGTGAAGGTCAGGTGCCACTGCAACGCCCCGCCCAGCCATCCACCAATAGCGAATGCCTTCGGCCAGATGCAGCAAATCTTTCTGCGGAATCTTCGCCCCGAAGCTCGGAAATGCCCGAAAAATCTGCAGCCCGCTGCCCACCATCACAAACAGCGCAACCGTATTCACCCAATGGGTGAACCGCACAATAAACGGATGCTCGTAAACCGCGCGCGCTACCACTATCGGCTCTTCGTCTTTCCCTTTTGTCTGAATGACCTCAACAACGCTCCCGCTCATGTAAAAGCCTCCCCACTACATCCCGTAAAACCACGAGTACCCTTGATCTTCCCAGTACCCCACTTTGTCCAGCACGTGCGTGACTTTCAACTCCGTCAGATATTTCGCCTGCTTGTAGCCGATCTTGGTCGGAATCTGCAGCCGCAGCGGCGCTCCATGCTCCCGTGTGAGCGGCTGCTCATACATTTCGTAACAAAGCAAAGTCTGCGGATGCAGCGCCGTTGGCATATCCAGCGACTCGTAATAATCGTCCGCGCAATTCACCGTGATGAATTTCGCCGCCGGATCCGCGCCCACCATTTGCAGAAAATCCGACAGCCGTGCCCCGCCGAATCTGCCAATTACATCCCAGCCTTCGACGCACACGTGGCGCGTATTCTGCCGCACCCGCGGCAGCGCCTGAAATTGCGACAATTTATACTGCCCCGGCTTCTGCACCGCGCCACTCACGTTCAATGTCCAGTTTTCGAGATCCACGCCAGGATCGTCCACGTCATACCCGTTGATCGGAAACTTCGGCGGCGGGGTCAACGCGGAATTGTCAAAGGTGGTCGCCAGATGTCCGGGCCGGAAAAGCCGCGCCGAAGCCCAATCGCTGAACCCCAGCCCCGTCTTCAGCAAGCCTTCCTGCCACCTCGGGATGGCAAATGCTCCCAGAGCCAGCACCGGAGTCAGCTTCAACACTTCGCGCCGGCTGATCTGCCGGAATTTTTTCTCGTCCATTCTGCGTTCGGTATCCTTGCCATCATTCTTTTTCATGAATTAATCCTGCCAGATGTTCCCAGCCATGGGATTCCCCAGACGCGCGGAAAGTTTCGCACTTTCACCAACTTCGATAGCCCACTCGAAAGCCCAGTTCGAGAATCATAACCTGCCGCCGTCCCACCCCGGCGCACCTTTTACTAGCCTTTGGAACGTTTTCGAGGCATACTATCCGGTGCAATCGCCGTAGGTTTTGCAGGCGCACAAATCCTGATGTCTGAACTAAGAACCGTTGTGCCAAAACCCGAGAATACTTTGGTGGCGCTGCCGCGCCACACTCCGGTCCATGCCAGCGAAGACCTTCGCCAGCGCCGGTTAATGGTCGGTTCGCTCTGCCTTCTCTTACTGGCATTGAGCATCGTTCTCTGGCGTGACCGCGATTTCTGGTTTCCGGATTCTCCCGAAGAAGCCGATACGGATCAGCCCGTCGAGAATTTCTCCGCCGCTAAAACGGTTCCGGCTCGGGAATCCGTGCCCATCGCCAAACTGGCGCCCGCCACAAAAGCAAATCACAAAGCTGTCCACTCTCCAGTAAAAAAAGAAACTGCCACCGCCGCTCCCACCCCGCCCCCGGCTTCTCCAGTTATTGCGCGCACCGTGCTGCCGCCGCTCGAAGTTGAAGTCGTCGCTGGCGATAACCATCGCGTGGTCCGCCCCGGTAGCAGCAGTTCCGTGCGCGTGGACTTGCAACCGGGCTCGCCTCCACAGCCCGCTCCCGAAGCCCCCACACGCGACACCGAAATCGCCGCCAACCTCACCAGCAATGCCGCAGAGCGCGTGCAAATGTCGTCCGACACTTCATCGATCGTCACCCGTTCGGTGCGGCCAAACTATCCGCTGCTGGCACGCCAGATGAAAGTGCAAGGCTCCGTAATTCTGCAAGCCTTGATTGGCAAGGATGGAATCATCCAGAATCTGCGCGTAGTGAGCGGCCCCCACATCCTGGCTTCCGCCGCTCAGGACGCGGTCCGCCAGTGGCATTTCAAACCTCACCTCGAAGGCGCCGAAGCAGTCGAGACCGAAGCCAAGATCACCGTCAACTTCACCATCTCCACCAACTGACTGGCCCGCGCCAAGATGTGCGCTGCGTATAAGACGCTTCCGCAACCCTCAAGCTGGAGAACCGATACGAAGCTTCCTGCGGGCAGGTACAACGCATCCTCAAGGGTCAAGGCGAGTTTGACTAACGATCGCGCCGCTCCGCGGCCTGTTCCCGCAGCGGCTCAAAGCCGTCCAGCTTTTCAAGCTTGTCCAGAAACACGGGGATTTCCTCGTTCCAGATTCTCCATTCGTGCCCGCGAGGCGAGATTTCGCGGTACTCATAAGGTATGCGGCGTTTGGCCAGAACCTCCAGAAAGGCATGGGTCTGCTCGACGCCTTCATCTTGCCCGCCGCAAATCAGAAATAGCATAGGCACTTGCTCGACCGGAATTTGCTGCGCGAGTTCGAACACGTCGCGGGCTTTCTGCTCCTTGGAACCTGGCATCCCCATCAAATCGACGTACTCCTGTATCTTTTTCTTTTCCTCCTCCGTTGGATTTTTCGGTATGGACCCTGGAGGGAAGTGACCGTACGCAACTGAGCCACTGAAACTGCCGATCGCCGCAAACTGGTCCCGGTGCTCCAACCCGAGAAACATCGCACCAAATCCGCCCATGGAAACGCCGGCAATCGCGCGCGCAAAGGGTTCCGGAATCGTACGGAAGTTTTTGTCCACGTAACCGATCACATCTTTCATGATGTAGTCGTCATAATGTGCTTTAGGATTCGACACGCTGTTCACATACCAACTGTGCGAGGCGTCCGGGGTTACGATAATGAGCTGGTGCTGCGTCGCGTAAGCCGAGAGATTCGTCCCTCGCGCCCAATCCGTGATATCCGCGTCATACCCGTGCAGTAGGTACAGCACGGGATATCGCCGCACTGCCATGTCGTAATCGACCGGCAACATTACCAACATCGTCCGTTCTTCCGCCAACGTGGCACTCGGGAAATGTATGATCCTCACGTTCGCCTGCAAAACCGTAGGCAACTCCTGCCCGTGGACGAAGGGATTGAGGCAAGAGACCGCCATCACTACAATCACTGAGGCCCACGCACCGCGAATTAGCCGTCGGACGCGGCTCCTGCGAACGTCCACAGCGAACGAAAACCACTTTATCGTCACTGGCCTTTTCTCCGTTTCTGCGAAAACCGCAGCGCCACGTCTACATCGCATGCGCAACGCCTCGTACTTGTTAAAACTTCACAGCTCGCTGGGAGCGATAACTTAGCTACGGAAGGAAGACCGAAAAGGTTCAAGTTGCAGACACAAAGATTCAAAAAATCCCCCCCGCTGTGGGTGCTTAAGCAAGGCGCTACGCCGCCATTTCCCTTGGCCGGCCGAAGAACAAGACGTAGCCGTCAGGGTCGCAAATTTCGAAGCCACGGAGACCATCGTGGGTATCCTTGAGCGGCATGTTGAAGGCCGCTCCACCATCGGCACCTCGATGTTCGGAAAAGCGCTCCGCAAATTCCACAGCAAGAGCCTCCGGGTCGGGGGCATAGACGAAGGCATCCCATCTCAAGAAGGGATGCCGCTTGGAATTTGGCAGCGGCGCTATGTCTTTCTGCGACTTGATGAGAATCTGCGCCCCGTCGCGGCCAAGGATGGCGAAAAAAGGATCCGGCTCTGGCTCCCGAAACCTGGTCTCAAACCCAAGCTCGTCGCGGTAAAAAGCGATGGTTTGATCGACGTTGCTGACGATGAAGAACGGTGAAATTGCCGGCGTGGTTGGCCGTGTCATAAGCGTGCAGCCCCCTGCACTGGCATCTTACGATCTACGGGAGCCTTTTCAAAATTGCCATTCTCCTTCTCGACGCGGCACGATTGAGTCTATTCCTTGACTATTGAAATCAGGCTTTACACTCAAATCTCGGTAAGGGGTCATCGAGTGCTATGGCCCTTTTTCGTCCGTTGGCTTCCATTGCTACTATTAAGAGGGGTCCGTTTGTGAGGTGAATTATGGCCGTCGCGACAGTCACCAGCGTGAACGTTAAGCAGGCTGTGCCGTTTTTCGGAGTGACTAACATGGAATCCTCCCTGCGCTTCTATCTTGAGGGACTCGGCTTCAAAATGAAGCACTGGTGGATTCCGGATCGTGCTGAGGATAATCCCGACGGTAGAATCCGCTGGTGCTGGCTCGAGCTTGGCGCCGCCGCCATCATGCTTCAGGAGTTCCGGCCGGAAGGTAGGCCGAAAGAGACGCTGGGGACCGGAGTAAATATCTGTTTCCAGTGCGAAGACGCGCTCGCCCTTTACCGCGAATTCAAATCACGCGGAATCCGGACGCGGCAACGGCCCTTCGTGGGAAACCGCCTCTGGGTAGTGGCGCTCACCGATCCCGACGGCTACCGCATTGAATTCTCCAGCCTCACCGATGCGCCGGAAGAGAGCGAACCGGAAGAGTAGGCTTGGTGCGGCCTGACAACTGACGCTGTAGCGATTACACGTTTTGACCTTTGGTCGATGAGTGTAACCGTGATTTCTCGCCAATCATCGCTGGATTGCGGCGTACGGTACCTCGGCGCAACCATTAGGGGCGCTCAACAGGGATCGACAGACACCAAGATTTCCCGCTTATGTTTTGCAAGATACGAGTATTAACTGGCTCTCACTTCGTAAAAATATCGTGATCTTGGTCATATTTTTTCTCGACCTTCTGAGCCTCACCCGCCATTTCATCTGCGTCTTTCTCCAACCGCTCGGAGATGGCGGCTTCGTTAGAGCGACGTTCGTTTGATGGCTGCTGCGGCGACCTTGTTGAATCATTCTTGCTATCCGGCATAATGCACCTCTCGCTTGATTATAAACAATTGACCGCTGGCCAATGAGTGCTATCGCGATTTTGCACCAAAATGAGATGGTCTCCACGTTATTAATACAAGGCCCATGATGGTTGCGAGACCATTTGAAACTATGGGCGATACATGCGCACAACGATTCTTTTGAAATCTTCGCCCTTCAGTTGAACAATGCTTGTCACCGTGAATCCCGCCTTCTCGAAGGCACGCAATGATCTGAGGTTGCCCTGCGCAGGATCGGCGATCGCGGCGCCTATCTTTGTTCCTGCAAAAACGATTTGCCCGAGAAACTTGCGGATTGCGACCGGTCCCAAGCCCAACCCCATCCTAGGAAATTCCCCAATTGCGAGGTCGATACCAACTGAAGGAAGTTCCGCCCCCAGTTGCAATGCATGCTCTGGGTAATCAGACCAGAGATACCACTGAATCCACCCAACTGGCTGCCCATCATCTTCAATAACGAAGACATGCGTGGGCTCGATGCCATCAACCCGTGGGCCGTATTTTGCGTCAACGGCTTCCAGACTGAGAGCCTCGCCCCACCAAGCGGCGACGTGAGGGGCAGACAGCCACGCTTGAAGTAAAGGGAAGTCAGACCGGCACAGCGGCCGGAATGAGATGGAATCCTGCATCAAAGTATTCGGATTCAATTGTAGCGGGATACCCTGTTGTCCGATGGTTGGAGTGAAGGCGTTGGTCACGCCAATGATGTCGATTCCAATAATTGAGAATTTACGTCCGGATGACGAGCCAAACGGCACGCTCACCAGCAACGTGCAGTTCGTTGTTCCGCGATTCACGGGGTCACTGCCACGTGGAAATCAGATTTACAGACAGAATCCTGCGGTGATGATCGAGTGCCGCAGGATCCTATTCGTTACGAGAGCCCGAGCTGACTCTTGCCAAGAGGTGTCAAGTCCGCCGCAGTGCCACGGCCAACAAAATCGACTTCGAAGTTGTCGGCAGGGAAATCAGGGGGTGTCTTGCCCGCGAGGAACGAAGCGCATTGCCCGGGAAGATAGGCTGTGTTTTTAGCGCATCCAACAGTGCCGCCGATATACATGACGCTGCTGTAGCCATCGCCATTGTGCGCATCTTCAACCGAATGCACTACGTCTGAATGCCAGAATACCGCATCGCCCGGCTGCATCAGTGGAATCGATGTAAGCCCGTCAGCCAGGGCGGTGTGCCATGTGGGGTGAATTGACAGTGCACGTCCCGGCTGTGCTCCGCACAAATCATCTTCAGCTATATCATCCTGGAGCGAACGCAGCAGTATGTACATCATGGAGTTGGCAATGGGAATCAACTGCAAAGTGCCGTCTCCCTTGCCCTGCCGGGTAAGCGCAGTCCAACCCTGGAATGTACGGAACATTGAACAAACAGCCGGAGAAGGAATCTCCTGCACGTCCGGACGATACGCCGCATCGAATGCATCGTATTCCCGCCAGTTGCCGGAGAAAACATGCCGATAGACTTTACGGAAGTTTTCATCAAGCCAGCGCTCAACCGATCCGCCGTCGACATGCGGCGAAAGTCCTAGCGATGCGGAGCCCGGAGGACGGCGGCGAATGCGGTCGGCATACACCGGTGTCTGTTCCGGGTCAAAGTGCACACGGCCCTCGCTCTCAAACTTCCACAGTTTGTTCATAAAGGTGCGGGTGCGAGTGAGCGACTCAGACTGGCGAGCCATAACCTGCGGGCGGGACCAGTAAATTCCATAGATTTGTGGCTTGGCGGAGGCCAGCGTGCCGAAGTACTTGTCCTCAGCGCGATGCATCAGTTTTTCATCCAGGCCATTTACTTCGACGTATTTACCAATCTCGTTATCCCAGTCGCGAACTTGTTGAACTGGAAAAACGCCGCGAATGACGCACGCTCCACGCTCTCTGATTGCCGCGATGGCCTTTGGGGTCACTGCTCCGCTTACGATCTCGTCATACTGCAGGATAGGAATCACGGATTCGCCAGCCTCGCGTTCCTTTACAATTTGCGTTATCTTGCGGCGCATTTCAGCTTCGACCTCGTGGAACACCTCGGAATAGTTTGGCAGTGCCTTCCGCAGATTTGCCTTCGACTTACGAATAGCCTCAGGCAGATTTTCGATGACTAGCGACATGGCTTCTCATCCTCGTAATTCTCGGGTTCGCTGGCCTAACCCGTAGTTGTTCCACTAACAATCGGGCGAGTCTATCGGGTTACGAAAACACTGAGTGACCCGGAAAGGTCAATTATTGATACTATTCGGACACCAAGTGGGCTTGTGATGTCTGAATTGGGGAAATTGAGATGAGATGCCAGTTTGAACACGTGACTTTTCCCAAAGGCTGTTCGATTCGTATCTATCACCGTCAGGTACCCGCCATTCCCTTTGAATGGCACCACCATCCGGTGTATGAACTGACGCTAACGTTGAATAGCCGCGGCTGGCGTTTCATCGCCGATCACATTGCGCATTACGACGCGCAGGACCTGGTTCTAGTGCCGGCGGATATGCCCCACACCTGGGCGTCGACTGCGGCCATCGATGAGTCCATTCCGCACACAGCTCTCGTCATCTGGTTCACAAGAGAATGGGCGCTCAAAGCCGCGGATGCATGTCGTGAGATCGCTCCACTGCGCAAGCTGATCAATCGATCTGGCCGAGGCCTTAGTTTTCCAGTGGAGGCGGCAGCCAAGATGGAATCTCGCCTGCCTGTGTTGCTTTCCGAGTCACCTCTGAAGCGTCTGCACACGGCCCAAGAGTTGTTGTGCGAATTGGCGGACACCGAAGCAATGCCGCTGGCGACCCAAACAGCAACCAGGCCAGAGTCGTCGAGCGAATCCCGGCAACTCGCTCGTGTGCTGGAACGTTTGCACCAGAACTTCGATCATCCGATTCGACTCGACGAGCTTTGCAAGGTGGCGAACTTGTCGGCGCGATCACTGCATCGGCTGTTCGTGCGCCATATCGGGGAGAATTTCAGCGAATATCTGGGCAGGTTACGGATCGGGCGTGCATGCATGCTGCTTGTGGAAACAGAGCGGCCGATCGGCGTGATCGCAGCAGAAACGGGATTTTGCAATCTGTCCAACTTCAACCGGCGCTTTCGGCAAGCGCGCCACATGACTCCGAAGGAATTTCGCCGCTTCGTAATAGAGCACGGTCGAATGCCAGATTCGCAGCCGGAAACGGACCTGACCAAGCGGTCTCCTTCGCTTGAACAACCAAACAGGAGACCCATTCCAGACCCTTTCCTCATTAAAGAGTTATCACTTTAAGGGATATTAGTCACACGCAAGGAATCGAGCGCGGGAATTACTGTGTGACCAGGCCGATTGCACTCAAAACCCGAAACTGCTCCCGATCCTGCTCCCCACATCCCGACACTTGCTCCAAAAATAACGAGCGCCCTGACCTCTTTCGAGATCAGAGCGCCCGGGCAGCCCTCCCCAGAACTGTCACTTAAAAAATTAAAATGCCCCGGCCATTCTGCAAATAGCTCTCTCGTGCTATTTGGCTGTCCCTGACATGCCACCGGCCTAAGCGCCTGAAACTCCAGGAATTCTTGGCAGTTCCAGCGATCCGCTCCTCTTCGCCCGATACTTCGGCACGCGTAATGCCATTCTCTTAAGTCGGAAAGCTTCTTCGCCGATAAACCCATTAGCACCTGAACTTGTTGCCGACCCATGCCTTCCTTTCAAGATCCGGAAATTTACCGCGACATCCTCGACTGCCTGCAGATCGGGGTCAGCGTTCTTGATCTGCAAAAAAAAATAGTTTTCTGGAGTGATGGCGCCGAAAAAATAACCGGCTTTGCCCGCATCGATGTCCTCGGGCACGCCTGCGCGGAAAATATCCTGCTCCATTGCAATCTCAATAGTTGTGAAATGTGTGCCGGAAGTTGCCCCATGGCCGCCGCCTTGCACGGCGGCAAACCCGCCGAAGCCATGAGTTCCATTCATCACCGCTCCGGCTATTGGACTCCCGTTCACATCTGGGCCATCCCGCTGCGCGATAAACATGGTTCCATCATTGGCATCATCCAGACTTTTCAAAACGAATTTTCCGTGCAGGGTCCCAGCCCCAACGATCGCAGCATGAAAGAACGCGGCTGCCTCGACTATGCCACCGAATTGCCCAACCATGCCATGATGCAGTCGCATCTGCGCGAAATGCTTGGCACGTTCACCGAACTTCATATCCCCTTCGGCGTGCTTTGTCTGGAGGTGCCGGAACTCGGCCAATTTCGCGCCCGCTATGGGCAGGAAGCAACTGCTTCCATTCTTCGCGTTCTGGCTCGCACCTTGAGAAACACGATATGGCCCACCGACTTCGTCGGCCGCTGGAGCGAAGACCGCTTTCTCGTGATCCTGGCCGGTTGCGACCAGGAAGCGCTGCAGGCCGTGTGCCAGCGCATTTTGAAGATGACGCTTCGTGCCACCATCGAGTGGTGGGGAGAGGAATTGTCTGTGGCAGTCTCGATCGGAAGTGCGGAGGCGTGGCCCGGCGATGACGTCGAATCGCTCTTGCGCCGCGCCCAGGAATCGCTCCAGCAGAATCGCAGCGGAGCCTCTGGCGCCGCCGCCGGTGCCTCCCCATCGACAGGTTAAGTACGGCTTAAAACATGTTTGCAATTATCGGCATCGTCGTTGTCTTCGGTTGCGTGGTCGGCGGCTATCTCATGGAGCACGGGAATCTCCGCGTCCTCATCCAGCCCGCCGAGCTCCTCACCATCGGCGGCGCTGCCATCGGCACTATCCTCATCGCCAACCCGCTTCACATTCTCAAACAGATTGCCGGAGGCATCGGCGGGGTCTTCGGCGGTTCCAAATTCACCAAACAGGCGTATCTGGATTCCCTGAAAATGATGTACGAACTGCTCAACAAGGCCCGAAAAGATGGCCTCATGTCTCTGGAAAACGACGTCGAAGAGCCCGACAAAAGTCCTATCTTTTCCAAAGGTCCCGCCCTTTTCAAGAATCATCACATCCGCGACTTTGTCTGCGATTCGCTTCGCATGGCCATCACCGGTGTTGACGCTTTCGATCTCGACAGCACACTCGATCTTGATCTTGAGGTTCATCACCATGACGCCGAGCAGCCCACCGCCGCGCTTTCCAGCGTAGCCGACTCCCTGCCCGGCCTCGGCATTGTCGCCGCCGTGCTGGGCATCGTGATCACCATGAGCGCCATGGGAGGCCCTCCCGAAGAAATCGGCAAGAAGGTTGCCGCCGCTCTCGTAGGCACATTCCTCGGAATTCTTCTGTGCTACGGCTTGGTTGGTCCCATTGCGGCCAACATGGTAAAAGTTGCCGCCGATGAACACGCCTACCTCTACGTCTTGCGCGTTTTGATGGTCTCGTTTTTGAAAGGCACCGCCCCCATCATGGCGGTGGAAGTAGCACGCCGCGCCGTCCCCGGCCATGTCCGTCCTTCATTCAAAGAATTGGAAGCAGCTTGCCGCAACAGAGGCGGCGAAGCCGCCGCGCCGGAAGCCGCAGCTGCCGCGGCCGGCGGATAGAAAGAGTTCACCATCCAATGGACAAAAGCCGTCCCATCATCATCATTAAGAAAAAAGGTGGTCACGGTGGCCATCACGGTGGCGCGTGGAAGGTCGCCTACGCTGATTTCGTCACTGCCATGATGTCGCTTTTCATCGTCCTCTGGCTGCTCAGCAGCAGCAAACCCGTGCAGGAAGCTGTCGGCGGCTACTTCCGCGATCCCAGCGGCACTGCCGAAAAAAAGGGAACGATCAACGTCGGAGCCGGCGAAAATTTTATACTCACCAAAGATGACATGCCCAAGCTGAAAGATCAGCTGGAGCAAAAAATTCGTGAAATGAATGACTTCGAAAAACTCAAGAGCCACGTGGAAATGACCATCACCAGCGAAGGCTTGCGTATCGAACTCATGGAATCTGCTTCCGGCACCTTCTTCGACAGCGGCAGTCCCAAACTAAACGCCGATGGACGCGATCTGCTCATTACTCTCGCCCAGGAACTCAGCAAGCTGCCCAACAAGATTTCCCTCGAAGGACACACCGATTCCAAGCCTTACGCCACCGCGGGAAATTACAGCAACTGGGAACTCTCCACCGATCGCGCCAATGCCGCGCGCCGCCTGATGCAAGCCAACGGAATTGGCCTCGGCCAGATCACCCAGGTGCGTGGCTTTGCCGATCAGCGCTTGCGTAAACCTCTAGATCCGCTCGACCCCTCCAACCGCCGAGTCTCTCTCATCGTGCAATACACCCCCAAGGATGCTGACCAGGAACCTGCAAAGCCTGCTGTCGCACCCGAAGAGAAAAAAGCCGATGGCGCCACTCCCCCAAAACCTTCCGCCGGAACCGAGAAGCCGATCGAAAAAGCACTGCCCATAGAACCTGGAAAAAAAGAAACAGGGAAAAAAGAACCGGCAAAAAAATAGGGTGACAAAACGCCAGTAGAGATCAACCTAAAAATCTACGCCGAACAAAGCCTGCCGCGCAGCGGCCCTTACGCCGCTTTACGCTCATCACACAACTGCTGATAGTAATCGCGACCTCGCTCGTACCCGCTACGAAACGGTTCAGCCACCTTCGCGCCCGGATACCGGCGCTCCAGGTCTTCGATCTTAGCCGTCATCTCCCCCATCACCTGGTCGTATTCCTTGCAGCGCGTGCGCGCGTGCAGTGCCGCTTCGAATCCCATGCGATAGAACTTTTCATTCTCATCAAATTTCCTGCCGTCCGAGGAATAATGTTCCTGCTCGGTCGCTCGCAAGCCCACCCACCATTGTTCCCGCGCCGCATCGATCTCCTCCGCGCCTTCGGCCTTCAACAACTCGCGAACCAGCGCCGCCTGCGCTTCATCTTCTGCCATCACAATCAGCACACTCCGCTGCTTGCGCAATGCATCCTCGTAAACAAACACCTCGTCCTCTGGCAGTCCATCAGTCATAACATTTTCCGCTTTTCCCCCCGCCGCCGCGCCGATCCCAGCTCCGGCCGCGCCCGCAAATGCCCCGGCCAACAAGCCAATCGCCGTGATTGGTCCCACTCCCGGTATCAGAGCCGCCACCACTAGCGGACCCGCGGACAATCCCGCTGCTCCCCCCATCAATGCTCCGATCGCCTTGCCCATTCCTGGTTGTTCCGCTGCAATCGTAGGCACGGATTGCAGGTCAGCCTGGTTGCTTCCCGGAGTTAATAAAGTAATTCGCTCTTCCTGCACGCCAGTGGAGCGCAACTGCTCGCTCGCACGTTTCGCATCCGCCGCCGAACGAAATACTGCAGTAACAGCTTTCATCGTGATGCTCCTTTCCTGTGAAGACGCACCTCCACCCTGACTACCCGAGCACTCCACTAATGACTGCAACTGCAAACCCCCGAGCGCGAGCCACCAGCATCGCGAAGGGCATGCGTTGACCCTGCCGATAATCCTCGCCCACAGCAGGGCTTGGGCCACTGGGTGCACCTTCCCGAGCGGTCCTTTCGCCCCACTATTCAGATGAGCCTATTCCCGGCGAGGTTGTCGTGCAACCCTCTTCACCGTCCGTGAGATTTAGGCACGTCCCCCAGGGATTGCTTCCGCTGTAATCAAACTCCTACTCATATAATGAATACGTTTTGGTTTCGATCGATGCCCGCCGAAAATCTCCGGTCTGAATTCGAAAAACGCTTCGGCACTCCCTGCACAGTCTTCCGCGCCCCAGGCCGCGTCAACTTAATCGGCGAACACACCGACTACAACGACGGATATGTGATGCCCGCCGCAATCAGCTTCGATACTTTCGTGGCCTGCGCAGGAAACAATAGTGCAAATATATCGATCCAGTCGCTTCAGGAACCCGAAGCGGCAACGTTCCCTGTTCACGAAGCGAAACCTCAGCCCGCGCACAACTGGACCGATTACATACGCGGCGTTCTGATTCTTCTGCAACGCGAAGGCCTCGCCGTCCGCGGCGCAAATCTTCTGATCGATGGACAAGTCCCCATCGGCGCCGGATTGAGCTCTTCCGCCGCTCTTGAAGTAGCAACCGCCCTGGCTCTCCTTAGCCTTTCGAAGCATTCCATGGACTCCACCGCGATCGCGAAGCTCTGCCAGCGTGCGGAAAATGAGTTCGTCGGTTCCCGCTGCGGCATCATGGATCAATTCGCTTCGCTGCACGGCCGCGGCGGAAACGCATTGCTGCTGGACTGCCGCTCGCTTGCTCTTCGTTTTATCCCGTTGCCGGAAAACGTCAGTCTGGTAATCTGCAACACCATGGTGAAGCATTCAGTCGCGCACGGTGAGTACAACGTCCGCCGTACGGAATGTGAAGCCGGTGTTCGCTATTTCGCTCAGCATCGAAAAACCGTGAGAGCATTACGCGATGTCACTGAAGATGATTTGCGCCAGTTCGGCAGCGGGCTTCCGGATGTACTGCTCCGGCGTTGTAAACATGTCGTCGCTGAGAATGCACGCGTCCTCGCTGCCGCGGACGCTCTGGAATCAAGCGACCTTAAGCGCTTCGGCCAACTAATGTACGAATCACATCGCAGCCTTAAGGATGATTTCGAAGTCAGTTGCTCCGAACTGGATATCATGGTCGAACTGGCTCGCAAGCTTCCCGGTGTCCATGGCGCTCGCATGACCGGCGGCGGATTTGGCGGCTGCACCATCAATTTGGTGGAGCGCAGCGAAGCTCGCGCCTTCCGTGAACAAATCATCAACGCCTATCAGCACGCAACTCAAATCCGCCCAGAAGTTTATATTACCCACGCCGCACCCGGCGCGGGTCCAGCGATTGAATAGAATGAAGACTCACAGGTGAAGAGAACTCCCAACATGGAACATCCCGACAACCACCGAACCCAAGGGCAACATTGGATCGCATATGCAACCGCGGGACGCATGTGCAACCGTGGGACGCATGTGCAACCGTGGGACGCATGTGCAACCGTGGGACGCATGTGCAACCGTGGAAGAGCGGCGCTTTAGCGCCGCGTCAACCGCAAAACCAACGTGGGCTTTAGCCCCCGTGGTCGCATCATTATTCGAAGCTTTTCTCACCCTAACCTCGAGACTGCATAAGATCTAACTCGTGACCGAAATAATATCGCCGTCGAGTAATTCCTCCCATCGACGCCTGAATATCCTCACCGGCGAGTGGGTGCTGGTTTCGCCGCATCGCGCGCAACGTCCCTGGCAAGGTCAAGTCGATACGGTATCGCAGCGCCCCGAGCCGGCTTACGATCCAGACTGTTATCTTTGTCCGGGCAATACCCGTGCTGGCGGCCAACGCAATCCCGGATATTCCTCCGTCTTCGTCTTCGACAACGATTACCCTGCGCTTCGTCCCGGCACGGTAAGAACAGAGATCCAACAGAACGAGCTGATTGTTTCGCAGCCGGAACCAGGCCTCTGCCGCGTCGGATGCTTTTCTCCCCGCCACGATCTGACCCTGGCGGGCATGAACCAAAAAGAAATCGTCGCAGTCATCGAAATGTGGCGGCAACAATTCGCCGATCTCGGAGGCCGCGACTTCATCAACTACGTACAAATTTTCGAGAACCGCGGCGCCATGATGGGCGCCAGCAATCCTCATCCTCACTGTCAGATTTGGGGAACCGGTTCCCTTCCCAATGAACCAGCCAAGGAACAAACTTCGCAACGCAATTACCTGCAATCGCACCAGCAATGTCTGCTCTGCGAATATCTGCGCATCGAGAAATCATCCGGCGAGCGCCTGATCTTCGAGAACGAACATTTCGTCGTCCTCGTTCCCTTCTGGGCGGTCTGGCCCTTCGAGACCCTGATTTTGCCGCGCCAGCACATGGCAGATCTTTCCCGACTAACTGTCGGCCAAAACGAACAGCTCGCGGACGTATTGCAGAAGCTCACTTCCGGTTATGACAGCTTATTCGATGCGCCCTTTCCCTATTCCATGGGTTTTCATCAGCAACCAACAGATGGCCAGCCTCACGATGAGTGGCATCTGCATGCCCATTTTTTCCCGCCGCTCTTGCGATCCGCAAGCATACGCAAATTCATGGTCGGCTTCGAATTGCTCGGCACTCCCCAGCGCGACATCACTCCAGAATTCGCCGCCGAGCGATTGAGAACTCTCTGCAACAACGTTTAAAGGATCAAATTTTCTCGTTGACTGTAAGTCACCCAGAGTCGTCGGAAGCATTTCGTGGATCCGTGCGTACAGGTACACTTGCGGAATGATGAAAAAGCTCCGATTCCTGGTGTCTCTTCACACCCGCGAGAACGATTTCCAAATGGCACAAGCTCAGACCGCGGAAGCCACCGCAAACAAACTGGGCAGCGACGTGGAGATCGTGTTCGCCGATAATGACGCCGTCAATCAGAGCACGCAACTCCTGAAGGCCATCCAGAACCGAGTTGACTCCCGACCCGATGCCATTATCGTAGAACCGTTTGGAGGCACGGCCCTTCCGCAGGTCGCCCGGGCCGCCTGTTCTGCGGGAATCGGTTGGGCGGTTCTGAACCGGAGGCCGGATTACTTGTCGGATCTCCGCAAGGCAGCAACCGCTCCCATGTTTGCACTTAGTTCCAATCACCTCGAAATCGGGCGCATTCAAGGAAGACAATTCGCCGCATTGTTACCCCGAGGCGGCTCCGTTTTATACATTGAAGGACCTTCACAGAGTTCCTCGGCACAGGAACGTGAGTCCGGAATGCTGGAGACCAAGCCGTCGAACATTGACGTGAAGATGCTGAAGGCACACTGGACAGAAGAAAGTGCCTTGCGGGCGGTGCGTTCCTGGCTGAAAATGGCTACCTCACAAAGCGCGTCAATTAGCCTGGTCGGCGCGCAAGACGACTCGATGGCCCTGGGAGCTCACAAAGCTTTTCAGGAGATTACCCACGCGACCGAGCGGTCGCGATGGCTGAGTTTACCGTTTACGGGATGTGATGGGCAGCCGGCGACCGGCCAAGCCTGGGTACGCGAAAAATGGCTCACCGCGACCATCCACATTCCACCGCTTACCGGCCAGGCGATGGAGATTCTCGCAAAAGCCAATCAAGACGGAAGCCAACCGCCGGAGCATGCCTTTACTACGTCCGTCTCGATTCCTCCTTTGGAGTCATTGGTTCCGCGAAATCAATAACTATCTCCCGATCATCAACGTGTAGACCATCCTCATCAGAAAAACCGGACCATTCCCGTCGCTCATCTGCGGAACGAAAATTTAAATCGTAGCTGCACCAAAACAGATAACGGTGCTCCTATGCAGAATCAGCCTATGATCCCCTAAGAACGATCAGCAGGAGATATGCACATGGCAGCGAATCAAGTGATCCTCTATTTCGACAATCAGGAAGATGCTGTGCTTTTCACGCTGGCTGCCAGTTCGGTGATGTCAGCGGAGCAACCGACCCATGGCAGCAATGCAGCGGTCAAGGTTGCGAAAGAGATTTGCAAAGCCAGTCGAATCACGACTGCGGGTGTTCTGAACCTTGCCTGAAGGGGGCCCAAGTCGATGATTCGAAAACTTGTACTGCAAATAGGAATGCCCACGCTCCTCGCACTCATGGCATGGAACGCTTATCTTGCCGTCAGCCACTTAAAAGGGATGCAGAAAATTGCCGCACTCACAATGGAAAGTGCCGCGATCCAAGCGGAACTCTCCGGCGTCTTGAACGATTTAACCGATATGGAAACAGGTCAGCGCGGATTTCTGCTAAGCGGGGACGCGACCTACCTGCAACCCTACTCCCAGGCGAAGGCCAGGATCGCAACCGATTTTGTCGCCCTTCGTGCAGGGCTAGCTCGGCGGAGACAGCCCGAACAATCTCTGGAGTCGCAGTTGGAATCTCTGGCTGGTTCAAAGCGAGCTGAGATGGAGCGCACGATTAATTTGCGCCAACACGGTTATCGTCTACGGTCTTTCAGGGTTATATATACGAACGAAGGCAACGAATACATGGATCAGATTCGCCGCATTGTCTCCTCGCTGGAGTTGTCGGAAAGCGCCAATTTCGCCAAACTTGAGGGCGAGAAATCTGCCACTCTGAAAAAATTCTTGCGGGTCAGCATCGCTTCTAATTTGGGCATGCTTCTTATCGCAGCCTGTTTGTTCGGTCTGATGAGGCGGCATGGCCGACTGCTGGAAGAAGAAGCTGTTAGAAGCAGAGAAGAGCTGGCGATGCGCGATTTACAGTTACAAAGGCTAAACTCTGCCCTTTCCGGCCAGGCACGGTCCGACATCACTGCCATCAATACGATTTCAGGATTGCTGCTGGAAAATTACGGAGCATTTCTTCCGCGGCAAGGGCACGAATATGCGGAGCAGATGAAGGAAGCGGCTGCACAAATGGAGCGCCTCCGACAGGACTTAGTTGGCGCCCCGTGCTCCGAAGCCGCTTAGAAATCTTGCAGCGAGCAGATGCCGGCGCTCGTTATTAAAAACCCTTACCGAGATTCCATTGCGGTTACGAACCACGCGATCAGGCGGCTGCGATCATGTGCCGCTTTGCCAGAGCCTCAATTTCCGGCTCGGTCACCGCCGAGAGGTCTGCGCTTTCGGTAGCGATCACCCGTCCGGAAATTTCGGGATGATGCGTCTTCAAGTATTCTTTCAGGAAGTCGGCGGCGTTGCTTTTTCCAGTGGCGTGACCAATGAGGACGATCTCTTGCGCCGGAGTGATATCTTTCGCGATCTCCTCATAAAACGAATCCTCTTCGGGTACGCGCTCGCCTCGGTAGTGAGCTTCCTTTCGGTGAATTAAATGATGATGGAAATGATAAGGATCATAAGGCTGCACCTTGTGTTCGTCTGCCGGACGACTTCCACCGAGATCGTGGTAAACATGGGCGGCGTGGTGGTCGATGACAACAATCATGCGGCCGGGCTGGGAGGGTTCTGCTACTTGCGTGCCTGATTTAGCCACAGATGGGCCGGCTTCTTTCAGGAGTTTACGCAGCCGGGAAACTTCCTCCACGCCAAGATCGTGGGTGCTCGGCCGCTTGAAAAATACGCGTTGGCTGCCCACGCGGAACACAAATTCATCGCCCTCATGTGGTTGAACATCGCCCCCCAAATGCTCGACCAGGTCTACAGCCTCGCTCCAACTTAGATTATGGGGTAGCTTGCCGTGCAGAAGATTCTGATGCAGCGATTCGAGGTGCTTGCTCATCTGCCAAGTATAATATTGGGGCGCTATAAAGCGGAATACGAAGTGGCTGCGCTGTACGGTTGATGTTGGGCTGATGCTTCCGTGAACCGCCTCATATGCTCGAATCGTTTCACTGCTCGAATCGTTTCACTGAATGACGCGCTCCGACTGCACCGTCGCTGACCAGAAGGAAGCGTCTCCCGAAGAGAAAGCCAGGTCGCCTTTTCTGACCAACAGGCCATCGTGGTTGACGACGATAGATTCGATCTCAGGACAGCTTCCGTTCCAATTCACGGCCTTATATTCGACGTGAGCGTGCCCCTGCCATCCCGTAGCCGTAATCCAACATGCCTGCGGGTCGATCTGCGGATCATGGTCCGCCAGCAGTTCGATTTTCGTGACCCGGATTTCACCGTCGCGCACATCCGTACGATGTTTCCACGCCAGCAAAGACGCGGATAAAACGATGACTATGATTACCACCTTTTTCATTGACCACCCTCTTGGGTTAAAGGAAAGCTCCGGGAAGGTGCCACAGCAAACCTTTGCGTGGAGCGGACGCACGCGCGAGTCTTTTTCCCGTGCGATGTTTCTCTCTATGGAATTTTCTACAAGAATTCGCAGCCAAAAGCAGCAGTGTCGATCAAGTTCGTCATTACTGAGGTTTGCACGACATGAACTAAGTATTTTGCGAATCGAGGGGCGGATGTGGGCCAGAGACTCGGGCGACCGTCCCCTTGAAACCATATCTTAGAAGAAGGAGTTTTCCCGTGGTTTTGCCCTCCACCTCAGCATCTTCGCAGCGTTGGAATCCAGACGCCTACGCGGTAAACGCAGATTTCGTGCCCGCACTCGGCCAACCCGTCCTCGATTTGCTCCAGCCGCAAGTCCGGCGAGCGCATCCTCGATTTGGGTTGCGGTGATGGAGTGCTCACCCAAAAGCTGGTTGCTCTGGGTGCGCGGGTGGTGGGTATCGATAATTCTCCGGAAATGATTGCTGTGGCTCGTCAGCGCGGGATTGCTGCAAGTGTAATGGATGCCCGTGCCCTGGTCTTTGAGAACGAATTCGATGCGGTGTTCTCCAATGCGGCGCTGCACTGGATCAAGGACGACCCGGATGCGCCGATTGCAGGCACCTTCCGCGCCCTCAAGGTCGGAGGAAGGTTCGTGGGTGAGTTGGGCGGCCATGCGTGCGTGGGTGCGATTACCGTCGCGTTAGTGGCAACGCTCGAGCGCCGGAACATCCAAGACGCGGCTGCGTTAATCCCTTGGTACTTCCCGACAGTCGAAGACTATGAACTGCGGCTGCGGCGGGCTGGTTTTGTGCCGCAAAGTGTACGGCTGATTCCGCGCCCCACCCCATTGCCAACGGGAATGCGCGGATGGCTGGACACATTCGCCAATCCGTTCTGCGCTGCGCTGCCATATGAGGAACGAGATGGCTTTCTCGATGACGTTACGGCGCTGCTCAAGCCTGTTCTCTGCGATGCAAATGGGAATTGGACAGCGGATTACACCCGCCTTCGCTTTTCCGCGATCAAACCCTGACACGAACTCGCGAGTTCGTGTCAGCGCAGGCCAACCCATGGCAATGTTCCAATTTTCACCGCATCATGTCCGCTGATTCTTGCGCGGCCAAACGATTCCCCAGCGGCCCGCCCAGTGAGTCTTACTTCATTTTCCTTTCATCCGCCACACGAGAGTGAGCGGGTCATGACCTTTGCCGGGGATGATGAGACCACGTTCTTCCATCGCCTTGATGGTATTTCGATTGGCAGAAAGGGGGCGTATTTCTTCACTGTCTTTCAATCGCCGCAAAATCGGGTTGCCGCCGAGCGAATCGGTTTCAAGCTGGTATCCGTCTTCCATGTGCGAGAGCAGGTCTTTTTCAGCCTCGGTGAGTTTCGGCGGCGCGCCAGCAGTTTTCTTCTTCGCCATCTCTCAAGTCCGGAGGAAAATTAGCTCTCCGTTTGCGGCAGTCGGAGTGTTGGAGACTCGGTTCGGCAACAGACGCCATACCGCTGCCACAAGCGAAACCACGGGCTGTGCGCGAGCGTTTCATCGTGCCTTCGATTTGCAGCAGAGATGTCGCTGGCGCTGAGCGGTCTGATGTCCGGCGCTTCGAACATTTCCTGTATCTGTTCAATGTCGTCAATGATGCGTTCAACGTCCATGCGCCACAATCATCTAGGAAAAGACGCCCAGCGGTCAACCCAAAGCGCTAACCGGGGTGAAGTAGCCTTGATACTGCGAAATGAGAAATCCCACGGCCTGGGGCATCGACAAAACCATGGTTATATTGCTGAAATGAAATCGACTGTATTTATGAGTACCACAGAATGGCTCCTCAGGTAGGATTCGAACCTACAACCCTTCGGTTAACAGCCGAATGCTCTGCCATTGAGCTACTGAGGAGTGTTGGAAACAGCGCGCGCGCTGCGCGCACTATCTTCGTTCATTCATCATAACATTCGGAGGGCGCGGGTGAAAACTCTTCGCGTGGTTTGGATTTTGATAGGCTGAATGTTTACCAGGTTCGCATGGGTGCGGGGGCAGGTATGAGTGTGGGGGTGCGGTTGATTCTGATTGCTGCTTCTATCTTTTCTTTAATGGTTTTTGCCGCGTTGGTTTACGCCGGCGATGATGCTAAGCCGTCTCTGCCTGCAGGTCTGCCGAAGACGGAGAAGCGTCCGCTGGAAGAGACGATACAGGGCGTGAAGATTGTCGATAACTACCGGTGGCTGGAAGATGGGAGCTCTCCGGATACGCAGAAGTGGGTAGCGGAAGAGATGGCGTACACCCGGAGCGTGCTCGATCCGCTACCGGGGCGCGATGCGATTCATAAACGTTTAACAGAGTTGCTAAGCATCGGCAGCATCACCCAGCCGGAGATTGGTGGGAAATATTATTTCTACACGCGGCGCGAAGGGATGCAGAACCAGCCAGTTCTTTATGTAAGGGAAGGCGTGGAGGGAAAAGATCGGGTGTTGCTGGATCCGAATCAGCTCGCGGCGGATGGAACCATTGCGCTTGATTGGTATCGCGCTTCCGAAAACGGAAAATATTTAGCCTACGGAACTTCGCCGAGCGGCTCGGAGATGAGCACGCTGCATATTCTTGAAACCAAGACGGGCAAGCTGCTGCCCGATACGATCGAGCGAACGCGGGCGTGCAGCATTGCGTGGATGCATGACAACTCGGGATTTTTTTATACGCGATATCCGAAGAAGGGTGACGTGCCCGAAGGACAGGAGATGTACAACCGGCATGTTTTCTATCACGACCTGGGAACCGATCCGGAGACCGATACGCCGATTTTTGGCGAGGGCCGCGACCCGGAGGACTGGCCCAGCGTGAGTCTCGACAACGATGGGCGCCTGCTCTTGATCAGCGTGTCGCAGGGCTGGACCAAGACCGAACTGTTCTTGATGGATCTGAAAGCGGGCACGCCACCCACGCGCATTACCACGGGAAAGAATTTTCTCTATAGCGGGTCGGTTTACAACGGAAGACTCTACATTGTCACCAATGAAGATGCTCCGCGTTACCGCATGTTTATGGCCGAAGCCGGTAACTACGAGCGCGACGACTGGACAGAAATCATTCCGCAAACGGAAGCGGTATTGCAGGGTGCAGCGCTGTGGGGCGGAAAAATATTTGCGCAATATGAGCAGAATGCCAGCTCGCAGCTGCGGCTTTTCGATCTCGAAGGAAAAGTGATCACCGACATTCATCTTCCCGCGCTGGGTACGGTTTTTGGCTCGGAAGGAAAATGGAATCATGACGAGATTTTTTACGGATTTGTTTCTTTCACGGTTCCGCCTACGGTTTACCGGTACGATTTGAAAACTGGTTCGGCGTCCGTATGGGCGAAGGTGGATGCGCCTTCGATTGAGCCTTCGGCTTATGAAGTGCAGCAGGAGTGGTACCACTCGAAGGATGGGACGAAGGTGCCGATGTTTGTTGTGTACAAGAAGGGATTGAAGAAAGATGGGCACAATCCCACGCTGCTTACGGGATATGGCGGATTCAACATCAGCATGTTGCCCTCGTTCAGCCGCACGGCTTATTTGTGGATGGAGCATGGCGGAATTTATGCGGTAGCGAATTTGCGTGGCGGGGCGGAGTTTGGCGAGGACTGGCACCGGGCGGGAATGCTCGACAAAAAGCAGAATGTTTTTGACGACATGATTGCGGGCGCGGAACATCTGATCGCGGAAAAATATACAGACAAGGATCATCTGGCGATTCAGGGCGGATCAAATGGCGGTCTTCTGATGGGAGCAATGATTACACAGAGGCCAGATTTATTTCGCGCAGTGGTGTGCCAGGTGCCCCTGCTCGACATGCTGCGTTACCAGTATTTTCAGATTGCCAAGTTATGGATTCCGGAGTACGGGAGTTCGGACAATCCGGAGCAGTTCAAGTGGCTCTATGCTTATTCGCCGTATCACCACGTGAAGGCGGGGACGGAATATCCGGCTGTTTTATTTATGACGGCGGATACCGATACGCGTGTCGATCCGATGCACGCAAAGAAGATGGCGGCGCTCATGCAGGACGAAGCGGAGAACGGGAAGAGCAGGACGCGTCCTATTTTGTTGCGGATTGAAACGAAGGCGGGGCACGGTGCGGGGAAACCGGTGACCAAGCAGATCGAGGAGTTTACGGACGTTTATTCATTTTTGTTTTGGCAGCTGGGGGTGAAGCAGTAGGGGCTTTACGCGGTTGTGCGGGCGGTTGGGACGATTCGCGGGATCGGGAGCCACGTCAAAATCAACGGCAGAACCAACGTCAGAGGCAAGGGACGGGAGTGTCCGTTCCACACGGGCAACATCAACGTTAAAGCCAACGCTGCTGGGGCTCGTGATTCCCACCTTTCCAAAAGACGCGAAAGATGGGGCACCCCTTCTGATGAAGTGCAGTGAAGGTCACAATCGAGATCAAGAGCAACATCAGAAGCAGCGGGCGAGGGCGCCCGCTCTACACTTGCTATGCCAGGGCTTGCCCGTACGCACGGGAGAGAGGAATCCGCCGAGATGCGGCGCTGGGCGCGGCCTTTCATGGCAAATTGAAGAGAAAATATTTCGATTTCGTTTGAAATCGCGCCATCAGAAAGCTATACTGTTGTCACTGTACATCCTGCATTTCAATCCAGTAGCGTCTGATCGTTAAACCCGATTTGCGTCTGCGGGACGTGAAGTAGCGCCGCAGTAGAACGTCTGCAAGTAACGGGGTGCGGAAAGTCTGGGCACCTCTTCTGGCCGCTGGTTATCTGGTGGGCTGTCCCAGCCAGATTTCCAAATCGCGGATTCTCCCGCCGAGCGTCCGTTTAATCCCCTTTGCGAGGTTGTAGGGATGGTTTATCGTTTACGTGCTGTTGTGCAAGTAGTTTTTGCGCACGGGAGCGCCTTTCGCCGCGATCGCTCTGTTCGAATCACTTTTCTCTCTTTCCTGGCATTGCTTTGCTTATCTTTCGCGATGATTTTCGGCAATGGATGTTCGGCGACTCATGCGACAGCGGCAAACAATGCGGCCACTCCCGCGGGCGCTGTGGAGAACTTGACGATCTCTGCGACGCTACCGGCAGGAACGGTCGGTTCGGCGTATAGCGGAAGCTTGGCGGTGACAGGCGGGACGGCGCCTTACGTTTTCACCATGACTTCGGGTCAGATGCCGCAGGGAGTGCAGCTGGCCAATTCGACGGGTGTGGTTTCCGGGACGCCGGGGGCGAGTGGAAGTTTCAGCTTTGATATTTCGGTTTCAGATGCGACAGGAACTTCGAGGCAGCAGGCGTTCCAAATGACGGTGGCCAATGCGGCTGCGCCCGCGCCGAATCCTCCATCGAACTCTCCTGCGGGGCAGAGTGGAGGTAAATCGTTCACGAGCCTGCAACATAGCGGGGGGTGGGGGCAATATGGGCAGCAGTGGCCGAGCTATGTCGACTGTTCGCCTTCACCTTGCGACGGCATTTCGTTTTCGATGACGCAGGGCGTCTCGTCTCCATCTCTCAGCGGGCAGGCGACGGAATACTATGTTGGCGGAAATGTTCCGTTCTCTGACGCTTTGTGGAACAACCATCTGATTGGGCCGATGTCGTCACAAGGACTGCCGGACGGGAATCAGACGATGGTTCCATCGTTGCACAACTTCACCTACGACGTTTATTTCTATGGAAATAACTTAGGGCTATCGCAGGCGCTTGAATTCGATATCAACCAGTTTTTCGGCAACATGGGTTTCATCTTCGGCCATGAGTGCCGGATCGCGACCGGGAATGAATGGGACGTTTGGGATAATCAGAATGCGCGCTGGACGCCGACGGGGATTCCCTGCTACCCGAACAACAACTCATGGAACCATTTGACGATCCAGGTACAGCGGACTTCGAATAACGATCTGGTGTATCAATCGATCACGCTGAATGGGGCGACGCACACGCTGAACTGGACGTTTCCGCATGGTTCCTCTCCGGGCTGGTACGGGCTTACGATCAATTATCAGATGGATGGGAATTCGAAACAGGATTCGTATAACGTCTACCTGGACAATTTGACTTTCACTTATCAGTGAAGAAGAGCATAGAGGCGATTCGAGCGAAGAGGAGCTAAGATAACTGCGATATGGTGGATTTGTCCATTTCTGGCGACCGGTTAGTGCTGGATGTGCGAGGAGCTGACAAGCTCTGGGCGCTGAAGAGTTCATTGGAAATTCCGTTGGCGCACGTGACGGAAATCAGAGCAGACGCTTCCATCGCGCAGGGTTGGTGGCATGGGCTGAGAATGCCGGGCACAAACATTCCCGGAGTGATCACGGCGGGAACTTTTTATCAGGACGGCAAGCGGATTTTTTGGGATGTTCACCATCCGGAAAACACGGTTGTGATTGAGCTGAAGGACGAGAGATACAACGAGTTGATCGTCGAAGTTACTGACCCGGAAGGCGCAGTGAAAATTGTGAAGACTGCGTTACTAGGCCACTAGCGGCGCCGGCGGATCGAAAGTGACTCGCAGGGCGACGAGTTAGAATTAAGGATTACAAGGAGTTCGTGTATGAGTAGCCTGGGAATTTTGCAAACCTTAAAGGACGGTGTTCTTAGCCAAGCGAGTGTAAAGGCCATTTATGGCGAGCCGATCCTGGCGCAAGGAAAAACCGTGATCCCTGTGGCGAAAATAATGTATGGCTATGGCGCCGGGGCGGGGACCGGAGGCGTAGGTAACACCAGCGCGCGCGGCGAAGGCGGCGGCGGTGGCGGGGGAGTGCGGGCGATTCCCATTGGAGTGATCGACATTACGGAAAAAGAAACCCGCTTCGTTCCGATTACCGACCGCAAAAGACTGGGCGGAGCGATTTTGGTTGGCATCGGGTTCGGGATGCTGTTGGGTTGGCGCAGAAGGCGCCGGGGTTGAAACCGGATGAACTTTACGGCAGAGACTTTAGTGTAGGAATGAGTGGAGCAGGAATCAGTAAAGATACGTAAAAGGTATTGACCGATTTGAGGATTCCGGGTACAGTGTTTTGTTCTACGGACTTCCGAATGCCTCTAGGGTCAGCTGTGGGTTCCTCGACCTAATGAGCCCAAATCAGGAAAAGTGAGCATCTTCGGGGTTCGGTCACGCATCTATTCTAAGTAGGAATTACGCTAACTCCTAACAATCTTAGTAGAATCAGTAGCTTGGCACGGCGTGCGGGATTATCGAATTCTACGGCGATCTGGGAAAGCGGTATTACTCATACTTATTTAAGGAAGGGGAAAGGCACACATGCGTTCTGATCGTGTGTTTGATGCTTTACAGACATTACGGAATCGTTATATGCTTTGTCAGCTCGCCTCGAAGGCCACGCGGAAGTTCCACCGGCCCAGCACCAGAATCCAGGAAACGATGAATGGAGTTTTGGACCGGATCGCAGGCGCGGAGCGGCAGGAAATTTTGTCGGAACCGGAGAATTTTGCCGAGGCACAACGGCGGGCTGCTTAAAACAGCCCCGTCTGCCCGCCTCGTGGTGTTTTGTCTTCCCTGAATACCCTCCTTTGAAAATCTCCCGAAAAGCTTAAGCGAACACGTTTGAGTGGCCGGGTTTAGGTGAATCATGACCATCGCTGAACTGAAAGAAAAAAACATTACCGAGCTGACCAAGATCGCAAGGACCTTGGAGCTGCCCGGTGCCAGTGGACTGCGCAAGCAAGACCTCATCTTTAAAATCCTGCAGGCGCAGAGTGAAAAAGAAGGCCACATTTTTGCCGAGGGCGTGCTGGAAATTCTGCCCGACGGCTACGGATTTTTGCGCTCGCCGGACTACAACTATTTGCCCGGGCCGGATGACATTTACGTGTCGCCATCGCAGATTCGCAAATTTGATTTGAAGACCGGCGACACGATCAGCGGACAAGTGCGGCCTCCGCATGAAGGCGAGAAGTATTTCGCGCTCGTGAAAATCGAGGCGGTGAACTTTGAATCGCCCGACGAAGCGCGCAACAAGATTTTGTTCGACAATTTGACGCCGCTGTATCCGCAGGAGCGGCTGAAGCTGGAGACGACGCGGGAGAATTCCAGCGCGCGGGTGATGGATCTGCTGACGCCGCTCGGCAAAGGACAGCGCGGCCTGATTGTTTCTCCGCCGCGCGCCGGCAAGACGATGTTGCTGCAAAATGTCGCGAACTCGATCACCACGAACCATCCCGAAGTTGTGTTGATGGTGCTGCTGATTGATGAGCGGCCGGAAGAAGTTACGGATATGCAGCGCTCCGTAAAAGGTGAAGTGATTTCATCGACGTTCGACGAACCTGCGGCGCGGCACGTGCAAGTTGCGGAGATGGTGATCGAAAAGGCAAAGCGCCTAGTCGAACACAAGCGCGATGTGGTGATTCTGCTGGATTCGATCACGCGGTTGGCGCGAGCTTACAACACGATTGTTCCACCCTCAGGCAAAGTGCTTTCCGGCGGCGTCGATTCGAATGCGTTGCAGCGGCCGAAGCGCTTCTTTGGATCGGCGCGAAATATTGAAGAAGGCGGATCTTTGACAATCATTGCAACCGCCTTGATTGACACCGGATCACGCATGGATGACGTGATCTTTGAAGAATTTAAGGGCACCGGCAACTCGGAAATTATTCTGGAGCGCAAGCTGGTGGATAAGCGCGTATTCCCGGCGATCGATATTCAACGCTCTGGCACGCGTAAGGAAGAACTCTTGATTCCACGTGAAGATCTGTCGCGAATCTGGGTGCTGCGGAAAGTGCTGAATCCGCTCTCTCCGGTAGAAGCGATGGAGTTGTTGATCGACAAGCTGAGCAAGACGAAGTCGAACGGCGAGTTCTTGTCGAATATGAGTTCGCTGTAAGGGTGCAAGAATTCGAAATGCAAGCCTCCGAAGTATTGGAGGCTTGTGGCTTTTGGACCTCACTCGGCCAAAGCCGAGGTCAGTTGTGCTGGCTTTGCGGCACGACTGAGTTGTACCCTACCCGATCCGTTTACTTCCCCCTCTCAGTTACAGTCTGTGCCTTCTCCACATGCCGAGACGATTTGTCCTTCCGGGTCCCAGGTATTTTTCATTGCTGTCTTTCGGAGAAATGGCCATACTTTAAGAACGGGCAGAAGGTCCGCGTCCGTTTTCGAGGGTCCCGTGCGAGCGAAAATTTTGCTGTGGAGTTTCTCGCTATGGTTGTTGTTCACGGTTTCCGCCTATGCGCAGAGGCCATTGACGCCGCCGAGGGTAGATGGCAGCGTGGTGCCGCCTGCCGAAGATGAAAACCGGGAGCGCATCGAGCGCGATATGGCGAAGAAGGCAAACCTGGAGCGCCAAGCCGCGCTGAAGGCCGATACCGACAAGCTGCTTAAGTTGGCGACCGAACTGAAAGCTTCTGTAGATAAATCGAACGAGAACACACTTTCGATTGATGTGTTGAAGAAAGCGGAAGAGATCGAAAAGCTAGCCCATAGCGTGAAGGATAAAATGAAAGGCCCGAACTAAGGAAAGATCGCTTCGTGGGTTATGGTCTGATCGTCACCATTACGACTGCGTGCGAGGGCACTCTGGCGGAGAACTTTTCGGTGAATTTCCCAAGATCTTTGTGCTGCCACAAATCGCGCAAGGAAGCGGAAATGTGATTGGGATAGCCAAGGTCTTCCCATCTGGCGGAGATTTCCTGTTCCGCGCTCCCGCGATTTAATAAGACCACCGCGCGGCTGCCATTCTGTAGCTGCTTCGACCACACTTCGAGATCGCGATTTTTCCAGACGCGCTCGCCTTCACGGCCCATCGCATCCTGATCTACCGCGATGACTTCTTTGTTAGTGAGGATGTCGTGGATCTCAGGACGCATGTCGCGCAGATCGTTGCCTGCGATCAGAGGGGCGGCCAGAATTGCCCACAGACTGAAGTGCGAGCGATACTCGGTATCAGTCATGCCGCCGTTCCCAACTTCAAGCATGTCAGGATCGTTCCAGTGGCCGGGGCCGGCATAGGATTGCAGGCCGACTTGCTGGTCGAGAATTCCCAGCACGCCATTCGAGCAACAACTTCCATCCGGCCATTTCTCCGGGCCTCCCCATCTGTCTTTGATGTCGCCGGTCGTGCGCCACAAATTACCGCCGACTTCTTCTCCCCACAGCCAAGGCTTGGCAGTTCCCCATTCGCAGATGCTGAGCACGATGGCGCGACCGGAAGCGTCGAGCGCGGCGCGGATGTTGGCGTAGGAAGCTTTCGCATCCTGAGTAGTGGTATTGCACCAATCGTATTTCAGATAGTCAACGCCCCAGGCAGCATATTGAAGGGCATCCTGATATTCGTGGCCGAGGCCGCCGGGGCGGCCGGCGCAGGTTTTCGAGCCAGCGTCAGAGTACACGCCGAACTTGAGTCCGAGTGAATGAATGAAGTCGCCGACTGCTTTCATACCGTGGGGAAAACGCTGCGGGTCGGCGACGATGTTTCCGCTTGCGTCGCGGCTGACTTGCCAGCAGTCGTCGATATTGACGTATTCGTAGCCGGCATCTTTCATCCCGGATTTCACTATCGCGTCCGCCATGCTCTTGATCATGTCTTCGCTGACGTTGCAGGCAAACTTGTTCCAGGAATTCCAGCCCATGGGCGGAGTGGCGGCGAGGTTGGCCGAGACTGCACTGCTGGATTGAGCAAGCGCTGGCATGCCGGAGACAAGCAGTATAGACGCGGCAACTAGAAAGAGGAATTTGGCTGTCATCGTGACGAGTTTGAGAGGGCTCAACAACAAAAACGCAAGAGATACATGATCGCTTATGCCAGCGTGTACTTTCCGCGCTCGATTACTGTTTGCGCAATTTGCTGGCGGAGTTCGATGGTGTTGAAAGGCTCGTACTTGGCGAGTCGACGCAGGATTGCGAGTTGAGTGCGCAGCATGTCGCCCTCGGCGACCGCGGCGATTACTTTCTTCGCGGCGGCCTCGATCTTCTCCATCGCTTGCGAGAGGTAGACGCGGGTCATCGCGATGGGCAGAGCGGCGGCCGCTTCGCCTTTTGTCTCCGCGATTTTCTGCGCACGCAGGACGGCGGATTCCATCGCGTAGCTTTCGATGGTCATGTCAGCGATGGCGCCCATGATCTCCTGCTGGTCCTGAATGGCCTGCATGTATTTTTGCGTGGCCGCGCCAGAGGCGAACAGGCCAAGTTTTTTGGCTTGGGCGACCAGCTTGCGTTCTTCGGCCAGCGGACCATCGAGATCTTCGGCGGCCGAAGGGCCGGAAAGAACTTCATCCATCAGCCTCTTGATTGCGGGCATCAGAGGTAGCTGGCCGCTCATGGCGCGCTTCAGCAAAAAGCCTGTAATGATCAGGCGGTTGATTTCGTTCGTGCCTTCGAAGATCCGGTTGATACGAGCGTCACGATAAGCGCGCTCGGCGGGATACTCTTCGACAAATCCGTAGCCGGCGTAGATCTGCAGAGTTTCGTCGACGATGTAGTCGACCATCTCCGAGCCCCAGACCTTGATGATGGAACACTCGACGGCGTATTCCTCTATGGCTTTGCGGGTTTCTTGGATGGCGTCAGTGCCAGATTTATCGACCTCGGCGAGCGCGACATCCATCATTCCGACGGTGCGGTATACCAGCGATTCTCCGACGAAGAGCAGCATGGCCATGTTGGCGATTTTTTCGCGCACCAGACCGAAATCGCCGATCGGTTTGCCGAAGGCTTTGCGCTGCTTGGCATAGCTAATCGCATTTTGCAGCGAGACGCGCCCGCCACCGACGCACATCGCGCCAAGCTTGAAGCGACCGATGTTGAGGATGTTGAAGGCGATCACCTGGCCTTTGTCGATCTCGCCCAGCAGATTTTCCGCGGGAACTTTGCAGTCATTGAGAATGATGGGGCAAGTGGAGGAGCCACGGATGCCCATCTTGTGTTCTTCGGCGCCGACGGAAAAACCAGGGAAGGTTCGCTCCACCAGGAAGGCGGTGAGCTTGTCGTGGCCATCGACTTTGGTGAAGACGGTGAAAAGGTCGGCGAAGCCGGCGTTGGTGATCCACATTTTCTCGCCGTTCAGAGTGTAGTGCTGGCCGTCGGCGGAGAGGGTGGCGCGGGTGCGGCAGTTCATGGCATCGGAGCCGGAAGTGGATTCTGACAGAGCGTAGGCGCCCACGATCTCTCCGGAGGCGAGGCGCGGGAGATATTTTTTCTTTTGATCTTCCGTGCCGAAATAGACGATGGGCAGCAATCCGATGCCGCTGTGCGCGCCCCAGGTGGTGGCGAAGCCGGCGTATTGCGCGATGTGATCGGCGATCACGGCGGCGGTGACCTTATCCATTTCAAGGCCGCCGTAGGCTTCGGGGATTTCCACGCCGCTCAGGCCCAGTTCGCCCGCTTTTTTCAGGAGATCGCGCGAGATAGAGAAATCCTTGTGCTCGATTTTGTCCGCGTTGGGCAGGATTTCGTTGACGGCAAATTCTTCCGCCGTCTGGCCGATGAGTTGGTGCTGTTCGGTGAAATCTTCGGGAGTGAAAACTTCGTCGGTGCGGCGGGATTCAAGAAGGAAGCTGCCGCCGGTGATCTTATTCGGGAGTGCAGTTATGGTCGCCATAGAACCTTTCAACCACGAAGGTCACTCAGGCTCACGGAGAAATTCTTTCGGCTAAAAGACTTCGCATAACTTTGTGAGCTTGGTGGTTCACGCTTTATTTCCGGTTTGTGCAGTTGACAAAGCCTTTGATGCCACCCTTCAAATGGACAACACTGAAGTTTATAAGCAATCCGATGGATTTACCACTGAGCTTGAGATAGGAAAATACCTGCGCGTGATTCACTAGAGAAATTAAAGTCCACTAAGGGAATCCCTCCGAAAGTTTTCCCCGTGAAGGTTCGTGCTTGACGATTTTTGTGTTCTAATGCGTCACCGGCGGAACTGTATAAATAATGCTATGCGTTTGGAAACGTGCGGCTGGAGTGCAAGTCGTATAGCCGGTAAAGTGGGTGGAATCCGTGCGCGGACCATCGCGCGCGACTTTGTAGGTGCGCAGCTTGAGGCAGGTATTATCTGTCCGCAACTGCCAATCCGAATCGTTATGCAACCAGGTGTGAGGCACGCCGAACTGACTCGGCTGCGAAGAAAAACGCTCGGTAACCAATGAACTTGGCGGTACAGGGTTAGTTGCCTGAGACTGCGCTGCCAACATTGCGGCGCTGGCCGCGAGCAGCAGAGGTAACGGCAAGAGCCGGAAGAGTGACATAGGGCTTCCTCCCTGCGGGAGATTATAGCGCTCCAGGTTGAACTTAGTTCAAATTCTCAAAAATTCCTGCCGCGCCCATGCCGCCGCCGACGCACATGGTGACCAGGCCGTAGCGGGCGTTACGGCGTTTGAGTTCCCGGATGATGGTTGCGGTGAGCTTCGCTCCGGTGCAGCCCAGGGGATGGCCGAGAGCGATCGCGCCGCCGTTGAGATTTACTTTTTCCGGATCGAGACCGGCTTCTCTGATCACCGCCAGGGACTGAGCGGCGAAGGCTTCGTTTAATTCAATTACGTCGATATCGGAGAGCTTGAGGCCTGCCATCTTCAATGCTTTTGGAATCGCAAATACTGGGCCGAGTCCCATTTCCTCGGGCTTGTATCCAGCGGTTGCGAAGGAAACGTAGCGCGCGAGCGGCTTGATGCCAAGCGCTTTCGCACGCTCGGCGGACATGACCACGGCGGCGGCAGCGCCGTCAGACATCTGCGAAGAATTTCCCGCGGTGACTGTGCCTTTTGTGTGGAATGCCGGCTTGAGTGAGAGCAGAGCTTCGAGAGAAGTGCCGGCGCGCGGGCCTTCGTCCATCTTGAAAACAATTTCCTGGCGCTTGGGCTTGGAGCCGTTCGGGGTGGTAAAGCTCACCGGCACGGCGACGAGTTCGTCATCGAACTTGCCAGCCTGAATTGCGGCTAAAGCTTTTTGATGGCTGCGCAGAGAAAATTCGTCGGCCGCTTCGCGGGTGATACCGAAGCGCTGGCCGACGCGCTCGGCGGTGAGCCCCATGTTCAGATAGGCGTCGGGATAATGATCGACCAGCCACGGATTCGGCGAAACTTTGTGACCACCCATGGGGATCATCGACATGGATTCGGTTCCGCCGGCGACGATTACTTCTGCGCCGCCGCTCATGATGCGCTCGGCAGCCATCGCGATCGACTGCAGGCCGGACGAGCAGAAACGGTTGATGGTGAGTGCCGAGACCTCGACCGGAAGTCCGGCGCGAAGCGAAGCAATTCGGGCTACGTTCATTCCTTGCTCGGCTTCGGGCATGGCGCAGCCGAGGATGACATCTTCGATTTCTTTGGGATCGAGTTGGGGAACGCGATCGAGGGCACCCTTGATTGCGATGGCCGCCAGTTCATCGGGACGAGTGGCGCGGAGCGTGCCTTTGAAGGCGCGTCCTACGGGGGTGCGGACGGAGGAGGCAATGATGACTTCACGCATAAAAGTTCTCGCTATCTTGTGTTCGCTTTATTCGATGCGGACCGTGAGGCTCCAGCTTCACTTCGCTGGAGCGTAGAAGTAATAGTCCGCAGTGTAACTGCTTTTGGTTTCGGTGTTGACGTGTGCAGCGTCGCAACCTTCGGCGGGAGGCTGGCCGCCGTGCGTGTGCACGCGCTGAATGGTAGTGACCGCGCTAAGCAGGCCGTTGCCGTTGTGGCTGACAACGTTCACAAGCAGCCAGGGGACGGAGTCGGGATCGACTGAGTTGACGTGCGCCACGGCTTTCCCTATGACTTCACTGCCATCCGTTAGCTTCCAGGTGGGACCGGCAAAATGATGTCCGATCACTTTGTCTTTGCGGTCGTGCAAGTCGGCGTCGGGAGCTTTGAGGGTCCAACTGAATTTGCCATCCGGCGCGGACTGGCAGGCATAGATCTGCGAGCCGGTCGCGTGAGCGTAGACGACGACGTGCAGTCCGGCGGGCACCTGAATCGCATCGGGAACGTCGGGCGCGGGCTCTTCGGTGGAAGTAGATTGAGCGTGGGTAAATGAGCACGCGGCGATGACGAATCCGAAGACAAGCGCGAGGAGGGGAAAATATCTTTTCATGAGCATCGATTGTAGCGCCGGTTGGAGCGATATTATCGGGTAAAAAACAAAGGCGCTCTGGCCAGCGCCTTTGGAAAAGAACATTGCGCGTTGTTGTTACGGGAGCAATACGCTATCGATTACGTGGATCACGCCATTGGATTGCACCACATTTGGAATTGTTACCGTAGCGGTGCCACCTTTCTCGTCTTTCAAAACAATGTTGCCGCCTTGCATCATGGCTTCGAGTTTGCCGCCTTCGATCGTAGTCAGTTCCGAGGTGCCGTGTCCTTCTTTGATCTTCTTCTTGAGATCATTCGAAGTCATTTTGCCAGCGACGACGTGATAGGTGAGAACTCTTACTAGCTGATCTTTGTTCTCGGGCTTGAGCAAGTTGTCCACGGTGCCGGCGGGCAGTTTGGCGAAGGCTTCGTTGGTGGGCGCGAAGACGGTGAAAGGTCCGGGGCCCTCGAGCGTTTCGACGAGTCCTGCGGCTTTGACGGCGGCGACCAGTGTGGTGTGGTCGTCTGAGTTGAGCGCATTCTGCACGATGTTTTGCTGTGGGGACATATCGTGTCCACCGACCATTGGATTTTGAGCGAAACCGAAACTGGCGAATCCCATCGCAAACAGCGCGAGCAGAATTGCGACATTACGTTTCTTCATGTGAAGTGTTCCTTTCTGTTTGTGCTTCACAGGAAGTACGCGGGCGGAGGGTGTTTTGGATTTAGTTCGGACAGTTAGGATCCCAAGAATCAATCGACCACGAAGGACGCTAAGCGTCACGAAAGTATTCGTGAATACGGAGTTTCTCTCTGTGACTTTGTGTCCTTCGTGGTTGGAGTCTTCTCCAAAATTGAGTCACTACGATGATATCTAATTCCTCAGCGTTTTCCCTGTCTTCAGTGTGTACTGAATTCTTTCCTGAGTTTTTTTCTCGCCGCAGAGAGATTTGAAGCCTTCGCGTTCGAGGTCGAGGATGTATTGCTCGCTCACGGGTGTGCCGGGTGTGATGTTTCCCCCGCAGAGGACTTCGGCGATTTTGCTGCCTAGTTTTACTTCGTATTCGGTGACGTAATCGGCTTGCCGCATCATGTGCACACCCATTTTTAATGTAGCGAAGAGATTTTCACCGGGGGCGGGAATGTCGGTGCGTGGGATGGGCGGCTCGTATCCGGCGCGGACAAGTTCGAGGGCGCGGGATTTGGCGTCTGAGAGGACGCGCTCGCGATTCATGGTGATGCGATCGTTATCTGAAAGAAAGCCGAGGGCGCGGGCCTCGTGAGCGGAGGTCGCGACTTTGGCGGTGGCGATGGTTTCGAAGGCGCGCTTCATGGCTTCGAGCATCTCGATGGATCCGGCGAGAGCTTCGGGGGAAACCTTGCCACCGCGGGCCGCGGTTGCGCCATCGATGGCGCGCAGCAGCATTTCCTTGCAGCCTCCGCCGCCGGGGAGCAGGCCGACGCCGACTTCCACTAAGCCCGTATAGAGTTCGGCATGGGGCTGGCGGGCGGCGGCGTGCAGCGAGATTTCCGTTCCACCCCCCAGGCACAGGCCGAAAGGAGCGGAAACCACTGGTTTCGGCGAGAACTTGATGGCTTGGGTCATGCCCTGGAACTGACGGATGGCGAGGTCGACGTCGTCCCACTCTTCTTCCTGCACGCTCATGAGCAGCAGCATGAGGTTGGCGCCGACGGAAAAATTTGTGGCGTCGTTGGTGATTACGAAGGCGTCGAAGTTGTCGCCGGGGCCGCCGGGTTTTAGAGTTTGCAGGATCAAGCCGACAATATCCGCGCCGAGCGAGTTCATCTTGCTGTGGAACTCAAGGCAGGCGACGCCATCGCCGAGATCGACCAGCGAGGCTCCGGAATTTTTCTTGACGACACCATTGGATTTTTTCGCGACCGTCACCGACCAGACACCGGTGGGAACTTCGACAGGCTGCAGGCTTCCAATTATCAGGTCAAAGTAGGCGCGGCCTGAGGTTGATTTCGGATCATCGGCGTACCAGGATTTTTTTCCTGCGGCCAGAAGTTTTTCGACGTTGGCTGCGACCGGCTTGCCTTCTTTTTTCATGCGGGCGACGGTGGGTTCGACGCCGGCGGCGTCCCAGAGTTCGAAGGGGCCGAGTTCCCAGTTGAAGCCGAGCCGCATGGCGCGATCGATTTCGACGATGGAATCGGAAATTTCGGGGACGCGGTTGGCGGAGTAGGTCCACAGATCCGACAGAGACGACCATAGAAACGTTTGTGCTTTGTCGGGCTTTTGCGGAGCGCCTTCGAGGCCGAGCAACATGCGCAGGCGTGCGCCCGTATCGTCGATGTTCTTGGCCATGTCGAGTGCGGCGAATTTTGGTTTCTGACGCGGGCGGTATTCCAGAGTTTTCCAGTCGAGGGCGAGGCGTTCGTCTTGTTTGCCGGGTTCTTCTTTGGCAGCTTCGGCGGGCGAGGGCGCCCGCGCCACATTCTTTTTGTAGAAGCCGCCTTTGGTTTTGTCGCCCAGCAATTTGCGATTGAGCATCTGCGTGAAGAAATCCGGCAAGCGAAGTTCACTGCGTTCGTCGTGGACATTGGCGGTCATGTTGCCGACGACGTGCCCGAGGATATCCAGTCCCACCAAATCAATGGTGCGGAAAGTTGCGGATTTCGGCCAGCCAACGGCTTGTCCGGTGAGCGCGTCGACGTCTTCGATGCTGAGGTCCATCTCTTGCATGAGGCGCATCACGTTCAACACAGAAAAGGTGCCGATACGGTTGGCGATGAAGTTGGGAGTGTCTTTGGCAAGGACGACGCCTTTGCCGAGGCGCACGTCGCAGAAGCGCGAAATGAGATCGATCAGGGCGGGGTCGGATTCTGGGGTGGGAATGAGTTCGAGCAGGCGCATGTAGCGTGGCGGGTTGAAGAAGTGGGTGCCGAACCAGGAGCGGCGGAAATCATCGGAGAAGCCTTCGGCAATTTTTCCCACAGGCAAACCGCTGGTGTTGGTGGTGATGATGGTGCCGGGCTTGCGGATGGCTTCGACTTTGCGCAGCAGGGCGCGCTTGAGGTCGAGATTTTCGACAACGGCTTCGATGATCCAGTCGACTTCGGCGAGTTTCTTCAGATCATCTTCGAAATTGCCGACGGTGACCAGGCGGGCGAGAGAAGAATCCATGAATGCGGCGGGCTTGGATTTTTTGGCGGCATCGAGACCGGCGGCGGCGATTTTGTTTCGCGCCGCAGAGTTTGCGCCGGATGGGACATCTGCGGGAACGATATCGAGCAGATAGCTGGGAACGCCGGCGTTGGCGAAGTGGGCGGCGATGCGGGCGCCCATGGTTCCGGCGCCGAGGATGGCTACTTTATTAATGCGCTTCATTATCTTGCCTCGGGAATAACCTAACGGTGACGACGGATTGTCAATTTCCAATTTTCGATTGCCAAATGAAAAGCGGTCGCAACGCTTTTCAATCGACAATTGGAAATCGGAAATCGGCAATCTCTTCTATGGCAGTTTATCTATGGCCCAGTCATTGCCGCCACTATGCAAAACAATGATGCTGGAGGATCGGCGGCGGGAATGGTTGGTTTTCGAAGTATCGAGCAGGACTACGGGGAACTCGTAGCGGCCATGCGCAAGTAATTTGCCGCGGCCGATTTCGAAAGCGGATAGGGCGGAATTGGAAAAAAATTTCTCGATCGCATCGGTGGAAGCCGCTTGCTTGGTGCGGCTGGTGAGTAAGGCGATGCCGTTTTCGGGATCGGCGGATTGCCATGCTTGCAGAAAGTGGTCGGCGGCGGCCAGGGCGGAGGCGTAATCAGTGGTCAAGTAGGCGGCCTTCTTCGAGGCTAGCCCGGACGCGGCCAATACTTCGGATGATTGAAACGTGAAACACAGGATAGACAGCAGAATTAGGAATCGAAGACGAAACATGAAGTTATTATGCGCGAGGAAAGTCGGCAGGACAGAAAAAAGAATCAGGACAGTATCGTATGGCGACGGCGCTGCTTATTCATTTGCCGATTGCAGTTCGGGATGCGCGGCTACATATTCCAGCGCACGCTGCGCCATCTGTTTTTCGCCTTTATAAGCCAGGAGCTTCGGAGCATCTTCGAGAAGAATCCAACGAGCGTGGGCGACTTCGATGCGCATTTCGGGAGCGATCTGGTTGATGCGGCCGGAACGGTAGAGCATTAAATAAAAGCTGACGATTTTAAAAACACGCTGGCCGTCGCCCCAAGTACGCGAGTAGACATATTTGATATCAGCGAGCTTGGCGATCAAGTCGGCGGTTACACCGGTCTCTTCAAAAACTTCACGCAACGCGGTTTCGGTGGGTTTCTCGCCGGGATCGACCAGCCCCTTGGGCAAGGCAAGCACGGTTTTGGGCTTGCGTTTAGGCTTCCCAGGCAGGGTTGCAAAGTCCGCGACTTCCCCCGCAGGTTCAATGGCGGCCATCCACCAGGCTTCATTCCGTTTGCGGAGTACCACGCCACCGGAGGAGATTTCGCGCAGCATGCTGTGTAACTTAGCAGAGCGATGGAGGTTAGTCACGAGCTGCGGGGTACGATTAAGGCCTGGCAATCGAGGGTAATACAGGCTTCTACTGCCCTAAGTAATGCAAAATGGCACTAACGGGCACTGCAGCACAGAGGGCATTTGTGGCATCTTAGGTTAGTAGAGTTGAAGTGCCCGTTGAAGCCCGTGGGTGCCCGGCAGGGCATGTGGGGTTGCGGTGAAAAGTCTTGGCAAGATCGTCCGGTCGGTGCAGGCCTTTGGGCGGGAGCTTTCGCGCAAGGCTGCTCTGCCTGAGCCGCGAATGCCGGCGATCGGGCTGGCCCTGGGTGGTGGATTCGCCCGCGGCATGGCGCACATCGGCGTCCTGAAAGTTCTCGAAGAAGAAGGCATTCCGATTCGCGCAGTTGCGGGGACGAGTGTGGGGGCGCTGATCGGAGCGCTCTACTGCGGCGGTTTGAGCGTTGAGGAAATGGAGCGGGTGGCGCGCTCCTGCCGGTTTACAACGTTTGCGCGATGGACGGTCTCGCGCTACGGGTTTGCTTCCAACGACCGCATGGTGTCCTTCCTTAATCAGACTCTGAAAGTGAAGAGCTTTGAAGAGCTGCGCATTCCTCTGGGTGTAACGGCAACAGATTTCAACAACGGCGAAGGCGTGGTATTTCATTCCGGTTCGATCATCGATCCGGTGCGGGCAAGTTGCGCTTATCCGGGAATGTTTTTGCCGGTGAATATTCGCGGACGATGGCTGGTGGATGGAATGCTGTCGCATCCGGTGCCCACTCGGCCGCTGCGCGAAATGGGCGCGGAGCGCGTGCTGGCGATCCATTTGAAAGGTCAGTGGTCGAAGAATGGGGCGCCGCGGCATCTGTTTGATGTAATCGGACAATCGTTTGCGATTGCGCAGGACACGATGAGCCACCTGTGGCGCGGGGCAGCGGATTTGGTGGTCGAACCCGACGTGGCCGGCTTCGCTTATGACGACTTCAAGCGTGCGGGCGAATTAATTCGTTCTGGAGAAGTGGCGATGCGGCAGGCGCTGCCTGAAGTGCGCAAGTGGCTGGAGACTCCGGCGGAAACTCCGGTCGCTTTGAAAACCCGTGCTTCCATGGCGCGCACCGCGCCTATGGCGGCAGACTAGCAGGCTTCCCCGATCGCACCGATAGACCCTTGCTCCAACTCCTGATGGTGAGTTTCCGTGCATGGGCAGATCTGTCCGTAGTCTCCGATCTGGGATGGAGCCATTGCGTAGCGTGGAACCACGGCTCTCATGGTAGTTCCGTGGCCGTCCGATTCGATTTCGAGTTTGCCGTCCAGTTCGCGAAGGCGCTCGCGCATTCCGGCCAGACCCACGCCAGTTTCTCCACTGGCTCCGCGCAGCAGGAGCAACCGTTCGGCAGCTATTCCCTTCCCGAAATCACGAATCTCGAGGTTGATCGTATTGGGCTCGTGTTGGAAACTGACAGTGGCATTGGTCGCATCGGAGTGGCGAAGGACGTTGGTTAGGCTCTCCTGGAGCACGCGGAAGAGGACAATCTCCATCCTCTTGGGCAGGCGTTCCTGCGAGGGCGCGAAGTCCGCCTTTATGCTGATTCCGCTGCGTTTGGCGAAACCCTCGATATACCATGCGGCGGCGCAAGAAAATCCCACTTCGTCCAACAGAGGCGGATGCAGCAGGTAAGACATGGTACGAATTTCTTCGAGCGCCTGGTCGGCCAGTTGACCAACGTTTTGAACAATTGGCAGCATCGCCGGAAGATTTTTACATTGATCCTCGAGCATTGTGACGCTTATTCTCAGCGCGGCCAGGGTTTGGCCGGTGCTGTCATGCAGGTCGCGCGCGATCTTTCGCCTTTCCTCATCCTGCACTCGCAGCAAGCGTTGAGAAAGAACCTGTAATTCTGCGGTCCGCTCCGAGATCAGCAATTCGAGTTCGGAATGGGCGAGAGCCTGCTGTTTCGAATGCTTTGACAGAATCCACATAAGTCCTCCTAGGGCGGTTGGGGGAGCGAGTCTTTCTTAACGTTCCTTAATGGTCCTCTCTTTCCGTTTCGGGCGCTGTTCAAAATTGATCACGGGCCTAAAGAATCAGCGTTGAGCACTATTGCTCAGATATAGTTTTCGCCTTTCTTCATCATTGAGTTGGCTACATTCCTAAGCCGCTACACAGTCCCTTGGTCACCCGCAATGACAAAAGCGCAGAAGAAACTCGATTTCAATCCGCGCACCTTTCTCTCGACCATTGGGAGGGGCAGGACCATGGTGTCATTCGAAAAGAAGAGTCCGATTCTAGCTCAGGGTGAGCCGACGGATGGACTGTACTTTATCCAGAATGGGAAGGTGCAGCTCAGCGTGGTATCGGAAAATGGGAAAGAGGCCACTCTCGGAATTTTGGGCTCCGGAGACTTCTTTGGTGAAGGCGGTCTCGCAGGTCAGGATCATCAAATGTCGTCAGCGGTCGCAATGACGGACTGCGTCCTTCTGCATGTGGAAAAGAGCGCGATGCTACGGGCGCTGGCTGCGGAGCCGAAACTCTCTGCCCTGTTTCTTAAGTACTTGCTGAAGCGAAACATTCGATATCAGGATGACCTGGTCGACCAGCTTTTTAATTCCAGCGAAAAGCGTCTGGCCCGAGTTCTGCTCTTGATGGCAGAGTTCGGTAAAGAGGGAGTCTCGGAAATGACGGTGCCGAGATTAAGCCAGGAGATTCTGGCGGAGATGGTAGGAACAACCCGTTCCCGAGTCAGCTTCTTTATGAATCAATTCAGAAAGCTGGGATTTATTGACTATGATCTCGGCGATCATTTACGCGTCCATAGCTCGCTGTTGAATGTGCTTCTGCGCGATGAGGACGGAAGCACGCTGATTCAGGGAGCAAAGAGCCTGGACGGCCTTGGTAAGAAACAGGCCGAGGCGCCACGCCAGCCCGGCGAACCTTTCGATCGAGAGCGAGCCAAGAGGCCGCCACTACCGATTCCTGAACGACGAAAGAACTGAGTACTCCTTGCGAGTCTTCGGAAATCGAGCTTGACGAAATTGGTTCATAATCCATAAAATATGACTAGTCTGACTAGTTAGTTGATGGTTTTTTTATGCCGAAAAACTTCAAGAAAAATAATGGATCTGGCACAGTCGTACCGCCAACCAGCAAGCAGGCTGGTTCCGACTCGTGGCAGATTCAAAGCGCCAAGGCACGCTTCAGCGAGGTATTCCGGCGGGCGCGAAGCGAAGGTCCACAACGGATTACGCGGCAGGGCAAGGAAGGCGTGGTGATGCTGGCTGAGGAGCAATTCGAACAACTCGTGGGCAGGTCTCATCAGCCGAGGAGTCTAGTGCAGTTCTTCCGTCAATCGCCGCTGGTTGGGGTTGCTCTCGACCTGAAACGGGATCGCGATCCGGGACGCGACATCGAGCTATGAGCGGGTTTCTGCTCGACGCAAATTGCATCTCGGAGGTGGTGCGCGCAAGGCCTGAACCGCGCGTGCTGGAGTGGATGGACGCGGCGGATGAAAGACTGCTGTTTCTAAGCGTTCTTACGCTGGGAGAAATTCGAAAGGGTATTGCAGGATCGCCGCAGAGCCGACGGCGGACACATTTGGAGTCATGGCTGGAAATGGAGCTACGAAGCCGGTTCGCGGGGAGGATTCTTTCTATCGATGGCGCCGTCGCCGACCGTTGGGGACTGCTTGCAGCTGATGCCAAGCGCAAAGGGAGTTCTCTTTCGGCCGTCGATGGGTTGCTGGCGGCAACCGCTCTTCGAGCATAACCTCACCATTGTTTCCCGCAACGTCGCCGACTTCGCAAATACGGCGGTGTCAATCCTGAATCCCTGGGAAGCTTGAGATTTCGCGCAGAAGAGTGCCTCATGCTTTCTGAGCGTCAAACGCTTGCGCGCGAGGCCATTCGGAGCTAGGATTCGGCTGCTGTTGGAAGTGAGATTCCACTCTCACCGTAGCGGAGGTGACCTATGAAACGCTCTTCCGGGTCGCTGGTGCCGTCTGTTGTTTTCTGCTCTCCTCTCTTCATCTCAATCACACTCGTATTTCTTTTCCTCGCACCGCGCACGTTGGCGCAGATGGATAAGATTGTGATCCCGGCGGGCACGCCGGAAGACCACGATCTGCAGGCTATTTCGAGTGAGACGGACGTGGCGAAAAAACTGGCAATGTACCAGGAGTTTGTGCAGAAGTATTCGGCGAATCCTGCGGCCGTGACTTATGGCGACTGGCAGATTTCGCAGGCTTACCAAGGGATGGGCGATTCCGCCAAGGCGCTCGAATATGGAGACAAGGCTCTGGCGCGGATGCCTCGCAATCTCGATATTCTGGTCTCGCAAGGCAGCATCGCGCAGCAGGCAAAGAACAATTCGAAGTTGATGGAATATGTTGCCAAAGGCGGGATGGTTTGCGGATCGATTGAGAAGCAACCCAAGCCGGACGGCATGAGCGATGACGATTTCAAAAAGCAAATCGCCGAAGACAAGAGTGCGGCGCAGAACAACTGCGATTTTCTCGAGTCGGCCGGCTTCAACGTGATCGCCAGCGAGAGCGATGCCAAGAACCGGATGGAATTTATCGAGGAATATTCCGACCGCCTTTCCAGCTTCGAAGTTTCAGGAGCAGGTTTCCAACTACGCCATGTACACGCTGGGTCCGGGTCAATTGAATGATCAGGGGCGGTTGTTGGCGTATGGAGAAAAAACGCTGGCGGCAGATCCGAACTCGCTTCCGGCGTTGCTTCTGATGGCTGGATCTTACATTGACGATGCCAAGGCCGGCAGCGTTGCCAAGGCAATATCCTATTCGCAGAAAGCAATTACGGTGGCAAACGCGGACGCGCCGGATGCGGACAAGTCGCGCAAGCTTTCAGCGGGAGTAGCGCACTCGATTGTGGGATACGGATATATCAAGCAAGACAAAACGGCGGCGGCGATTCCGGAGCTGCGGTCAGCGGCCGCACTGCTGAAGGGACAAGATGATCAGCAATACTCGGTTACGCTCTACCGGCTTGGATTTGCCTATGCCAAGCTCAATAAGGTAAATGAAGCGCGCGACGTTTTAAGCGAAGCGGTGAAAGTTCCGGGGCCGGCGCAGAGCATGTCACAGGATTTACTGGCGAAGGTGAATGCGGCGCGGGCGAAGGGACGGTAGTGAGTGGCGAGCATTGTGCTCAGATTTTTCTTCGATATTGCTACGATATGGAAAGGTTAGTGTTTCAGTGGGAAGTTATCGATCGTTCTACAGTAAAAATGTGAGATGGACTGGCATCGCCATTTTTTTGATGGCGGTTTTTGCTGTGCGATTGACGACTGCGCAGATGACCTTGTCTGGAAAGAGTGGCGCAACCATGTCCGATCGCGAACAGCAAGGCCTGCGTGGCCCGGTGAGGTCGTCGACTGTCGAGAGTACTTTCCCGGGTATCTCGGGCACCGAGGGCGAGAGATCTCCCGGGTTTCATTCGGAATCCACGACGGAATATGACACAGCCGGAAGGCAACTGGCTACCCTTCACAAAAACTCTGATGGCTCACAGTGGGTGGTGCGTTATTCATATGACGCTTCCGGTCGCTTGTTGAAAACTGCTTCAGGAACTGAAGGGCAAGCACTCACCGAGACTAATTACTCCTATGATCATGAGGGCCGGCTCCAGATGATTAGCCGGAGCGATAAACCCGAGAATGCGGTCACGTTTCGTTACGACGATCAGGGAAGAAAAAGTAAGATCGCAATGTCTCGTCCAGCGGACTACCGAGCTAATGTGGCGACCGGAGGATCCCCGTTTGAGGCTGCAGAGATGGCGCCGAATCTTCCGGGTGGAGGAACGGCGACAACGATTTACGACGAACATGATCGCGCCACGGAAGTGCAAGTGCGTGATGCCAGCGGGGAGATCGTAAACCGGGCGGTCCGGACATATGACGCGCAGGGACACGTGCTCGAAGAAAAGCAGATTCAGGACGATCCTGTGACGATGTTTCCGGCGGAGGTGCGCGCACAGATACTGGAGCAATCAGGTCTTTCCCCCGATCAACTGCAGGAGGAGATACGTGCGCAGCTTACGAAGCTCCTGGCGGGACAATCCGGACTGTATTCGATGTCCTATAGCTACGACGACCAGGGCCGCGTGACCCGCGCAAACCGCAGAATTCTCAACGAGGGGCAGGAGATCGAGACTACTTATAATGAACACGGAGACATCGCATCAGAGATCACGCGGAGCACGGGACTGGCGCGGCAACCTGATGCAGCGACTCCCGGACCCGGATTACCGGCCTACTCCGAAGCTCGCTATTCCTACAAATATGATCGGCAGGGAAATTGGATAGAGCAAACAATTTCGTTTCGATCGACTCCAGACGGTGCGTTCCAATCGTCAACGATGACCAAGCGCACCTTAACGTATTATTAACCCGCTGCACGGCGGCGTTTGTGGCAGTTCAAACCAGCCTTATCTCTATCCCGATCCTTTGGGCGAAATAAAGCCGTGGGCTGGTTCACCCACGGCCGGAGGTTTGTGCTTACCAGATCATGGTGACAACGCCCGTCATGGTGATGCTGTTTCCATTGTGAATCAGGAAAGTGTCCGTGCTGGCAACTTGGATCTGTACCAGGTGGGAATAATCCAGGTAGAGAATGTGCGTGCCCGCGGTGCCGCTAAAGCCTGAGGTGAGGGCGGCCGCGGCGGGTGATTCGATTCCCGTCCACTCCAGAAAGCTGGAAGGAACGTGAAGGAGCGCCACTTGCCCCACCCCGCGGTATCCGAGGCTGTTTTGCACACCCATGACGAGTACGGGAGTGCTCTCGGCAGGAGTAACGGCGGCGCTGTTGTCCCCGGCAGCGAGGCTGTACTTTACTACGGCTGCGTTGGGAGTGGTGATGGTTTGGGCGGCATGCACACCGACAGCCAGCGTTAGCACAGCAACGAGGCCAGTCAGGAACAGCGTGCCTAAGCGAGGAAATCTTTTGGTGATCATCGTAATCTCTCCATAGTGTGGTTGTGCCCTGAGCTATTTCCCAGGGAGTTAGGGACGAGCGCTCCGAATCCCGGGCGCTTGTCACGTGATGGTGGACGGGCAAAAGTTAACTGAGCTTTGGTAAATAAACTCTGGGGGTGGAGTTTTTTCTAAACTTGCTAGCGCCTGCCGCCGTCATCGACCTTGCAGATCGATACTTCGGCGAAGGAGCAATGCGTTGGCCAGCGTTCGCCGGTTCCAGAAAGCGAGGGCGAGGGCACCGCCGATGGTGAGAACGCCGGCAGCCCACTGCATGTGACGTTCGTGGTCGACCAGAGCGTCGGGACGAATTTGGGCTCCCTGCTGCATGACCGTTGGCGGCATCACGAAGGCGTGATTTTCGATCTTGAGACGTGGCGCGAGCAGCTCAATCGTGATCCCGGAGGCAAAGATTGCCCAAAGAGTCATGCTGAGCACCGCGCTGCGGAACTGTGTCTGAGTTCGTCTTGTTTTGATCAAAGTGTTTTCTGCTCATCCGATTTGCTCCCTCTGGGCAGATAGTGCAAGACGGCAGGAAAACGTATCAGGAAAAAATAATGGGCAGTGTTCAAAGTGGCAATTGCAGTGATACGTCGCCCAACATCCGAACGCGGGAGAGATCCTTCACTGCGCCGGAAAAGCGGCTTCGTTCAGGATGACGAAGAATGCGCTACCAGGAGATTCAGATCGAGCACCTGCCGTCTCCTGGCTTTGATTGACTTGGTACTCTTCGCGCACGTAGGATTCTGCTCCAGCACCTGGTCGGAATCATCGCTGGCAGTCGTATCGTCGAAAGCTCCGCGGAGGGGGCAGGCATGCAACGTTCATTTTTTCGTCATAAACGCGCGGGATTATTTTTTGCAGTTTTATGCGTTGCGGTAACCACAATCTCGCAAGCGCAGAATTCACCGGGTCCGCAACCCGTGCCCATGACTCCGCCTATTGTTGCGCCAGCGGACACGCCATATCCTGGAACAATTTCTTTGGCCGTGGACATCACAAACGTGAATGATCGCGTGCTGAATGTGCATGAGACGATTCCGATCAAAGGCCATGACATTACGTTGCTCTACCCAGAATGGCTTCCGGGGACGCATTCGCCGTCGAATCCGATCGGCGAGCTTGCCGGTCTTGTCATCACGGGGAATGGTAAACGCATTCCGTGGAAGCGCGACCGGGTAAATATGTACGCGTTCCATGTCGAAGCCCCGCAGGATGTAAACGCGCTCGACCTGAACTTCCAATTCCTTGCGCCAATGGATGCAAAGCGGGGTCGCATTTCCACGAAATTCGCCGACGTTACCTGGAACAGTGTGTTGCTTTATCCAGCGGGATATTTTTCGCGGGATATTAAATTCGAAGCTGCTATCCATTTGCCGGAAGGATGGAAATTCGCGTGCGCACTGGATGTGAAATCGCAGAACGGCAATGAGGTTCAGTTCAAGGAAACTACGCTGAATACATTGATCGATGCGCCGCTTTACGCAGGTGCGCACTTCAAGCGTTTGGATCTTTCCACCGGCCCGGACAACCCGGTGTACCTCGATGTCTTCGCCGATAAGCCGGCGGATCTTGAGATCACGCCGGATGAGTTGCAATACCACAAGAACCTGGTGATCGAGGCGCAGAAGCTTTTCCATTCACACCATTACGATCACTATGATTTTCTCTTTTCCGTCAGTGATACGATCGGCGGCAAAGGTTTGGAGCATCACCAATCGAGTGAGGACGGCTCCCCGGCCAAGTACTTTACAGATTGGGACGCCGGAGTGGCCGGCCGGGCCCTGCTGCCGCACGAATACACTCACTCCTGGAACGGCAAGTTCCGCCGGCCAGCCGACTTGTGGACCCCGAACTTCAACGTGCCCATGCGCAATGATCTGTTATGGGTTTACGAGGGCTTGACGGATTATTACGGCAACGTTCTAACGGCGCGCTCTGGAATGCGCACCCCGGAGCAGGCCCGCGATGTGTTCGCCCAGATCGCCGCGTCTTTTGAAATCAGCCCGGGACGCACCTGGCGCTCGGTGGAGGACACGACAAATCAGCCGATTATTTCCTCTCACTTCACGGTTCCGGAGGCTTGGCCAAGCTGGCAGCGCTCCTACGACTACTATCCGGAGTCAGATCTGATCTGGCTTGATGCTGACACGAAGATCCGCGAACTGAGTGACGGGAAAAAATCTCTCGACGATTTCGCGAAGCTTTTTTATGGGATCGATAATGGAAGTTATGTCACTGTTCCTTATACGCTGGAGGATCTGGTGAAAGCACTGAACAGCGTCCAGCCGTTTGATTGGGCGGAATTCTTCCGCACGCGGGTGTATGAGGTCAACGCGAAAGTTCCGGAGAACGGGTTCACGCAGGGAGGATATCGACTGGTCTACAACGATAACGAGCCGGAGTGGCTGAAGAAGTCAGAGAGCTCTCGCGGAGTGAGTTTCGCGACTTCGTTGGGCTTCTCGATGAAGTCAGAGATGGGCTCTGAGTCTCATGGCGGGCTGGATAATGTTTGGTGGGACAGTCCGGCATTCAAGGCCGGCATAACTCCAGATATGCAATTGCAGGCGGTCAACGATCAGAAATATAGTGCTGCGCTGTTGCGCGAAACGATTCTCATCGCGGAAAAAAGTAAGGAGCCGATCAAGCTCTTACTGAAGCGCGGCGACGAGTTTGTGACCGTTTCTCTGGACTACCACAACGGAATGCGGTACCCGCATCTGGAGCGAGTGGAAACGACGACTGATCGACTGGATGCGATACTGGCGCCTGCGAAGTAGAAGCCAGAAGTTAATCGGTAAATTGCATTCTGGAGGCACTCTGGCAACTACGGTTGTTCCATCCGCTTACGCTCCATGTCCCCCACCGGGACGGCGCTACGACCATATCTTTTTTTCGGGCATGGCGTTGCTGATTCTGGTCACTGTTTTTATCGGCTTCGGCCGTTCGTATTATCTTGCGGGAGTTTTTCACGCGCCGTTGCCGAACCGGTTGGTACACATTCACGGTGCCATCTTCACCTGCTGGATTGTTCTTCTGATCACGCAGACGGCGCTGGTCTCAGCACATCGGGTGGATATTCACCGGCGGCTAGGGCTGGTCGGCTTCGGGTTGGCCTGCATTATGCCGGTGGTCGCGATTCTTGCGGCAATCAACGCGATGGTGCGGCACGCGAGCCGGCCCAGTGCGCTGGCTTTTTTCGCCGTTCCTACATTCGACATTCTGGCTTTCATGCCGCTGATTTTTTTTGCGTGGAAGTACCGCTCGAATGCGGCGACTCACAAGCGGCTGATTCTTCTCGCCACGATTGCTATTCTGGACGCCGCGGTGGCGCGCTGGCCCGTTCATGCCAACTGGTGGGGCCTGCATTCCTCGGAATGGGTAACCGAATCGTTCCTGATACCGCTGTTCGCTTACGATCTTTTTTCGATCAGGAGAATTCATCGCGCCACGCTTCGGGGCAGCGCGGTGTTTCTATTTCTCCAGCACATCCGCGACCCGATCGGGCAAAGCCATCTCTGGCAGACCTTTGCGGCGTGGGTGCAGCACGCGGCGCGGTGAGGGCGCCGTGGGTGTAAGGACCGTTGATGCAATTTGCTTTTACATCCCAACCCCTACTTGGGCCGAGGAGCGCTACACGCGATCTTCTACAATCTGCCATTTACAATCTGCCATTCGACCCGGGGAAGAGCGCCGGCTTCCCTTGGACTGCGTTTCGCATCTGACTGGTATGAATCTGGAAATGCAATTTGAAATGCTTCCGTTCGCGCCGTCTTTTTTTCGCCAGCCCGCGGAGCCGATGCCGCCGCCTATTAAGGAACCACCTTCTCCCATGGAGAATCCCGACGCGCCGGTGCGCGAGCCTGATCCAGAGGAACCCGAGCAGATTTGATTTTCTTTAAACGGAGATCCCGGCCGATGCGAAAGTATCAGCCAATTTTAAGGGGACTGAACCGAGGCTTGCGGATGGCGTAGAAACTGCCAGGCCTGCGAGGAGTGCTCCATCCTCCACTGCTGCGATGTCTGCCTTGATCCAGCGATTTGCTTCGTGGCGTCCTTTCAGAAACAGCTTCTGATAATTGTCGGTGAGGGCTTCGGTGAAATCGCTGTCGGGTCTTTTTTGCATGGCGCTGAGCGTGATCGCTTCCAATCGCTTTCCCAGAAACGACTGCATGAAGATTTGCTTTTTTGACGTGGCCAGGTCGCGCAGGATTTGGTTACGCTCGCGCGCGACATGGATGGGGACTTGATTCGACATGGCCGCGGCGGGTGTGCCGGGGCGCGCGGAGTAAGTGAAGACGTGCAGGTAAGTGAATGGCAGCTCTTCGATGAGGCGGCGCGTGGATTCGAATTCGGCGTCAGTCTCGCCGGGGAACCCAGTCATGACATCGGCACCAATGGCCGCGGTGGGCATGGCAGAGCGAATCTTTTCGATTTTTTCGCGATAGTGCCACGGCCGATATTTGCGATGCATGCGGCGCAAGACGGCGTCACTGCCGGACTGCAGGGGAACGTGCGCATGTTTGGCGATGCGCGGCGAAGCAGCGACCAGCGCAATGAGTTCATCGGACCAATCCATGGGTTCGACGGAAGAGATGCGCAACTTTTCGAGTTTCGTTTCGCTGAGAATACGGCGGATCAGATCCTCCAAACGCGATTTGCGGAAGCCGGATGTCGGAAGCGGGCTTTCTAGATCGCGTCCCCAACGGCCGAGGTTGATGCCGCTGATGACCAGTTCGCGAAAGCCCGCGGCTACAAGGCTATTCACCTCATCAATGATTTGCGATGCAGGAAGTGAGCGGCTTTGTCCACGGACGCTTGGGATCACGCAGAACGAGCAGCGGTTATCGCATCCGTCCTGGACCTTAAGGTTGGGGCGGGTGCGATCGTGTTCGCGGCCACCAATGTTGCTGGCGGATTCGAAAACCGGCGCGGCGAGAAGTTCGGTGTGGGCGAAGATATCGGAGACGAAAATCGAGTTTTCAGCGCGCAGTTCTCGGTTCCCAGTAAGCGCACTGATGGGAAGAAAATCTTTGCCCGCTGCGAAATTTTCGCCGAGCACCAGATCGGCAAGCTGGTGTTTATGAGAGTTGCCGATCACTACGTTGACGCCGGGAAGCGCGGCGACTTCCTCTGGAGCGCGCTGGGCATAGCATCCAGTGACGATGATTTTCGCCAGAGGATTCTGCCGCTGGATGCGCCGTACGGCGGCGCGAGCGTCCTGGTCGGCGGAGTTTGTGACAGTACAGGTATTAAGAATTATCAGGCTCGCCTGCGTCGGCGGGGGCAGGGACGAGGCCGCGAGCCTGGAACTGACGCTCGATGGCGGCGCCATCGGCTTGCGTGGCGCGGCAGCCGAAGTTTTGTACGTGGTAAGTCGACACAGGATCATGGTAGCGCAAGTCAGGACATTTTGCGGACGCCTTAGCGGACACACATCGGCGCGATGCTGGTCCACGTCAGAATGTGCGCCGGCGTCGAGGAGATGAAACGGTCAGGCGGTAGCTACGTTTCTCTTTTGCGTGAAACATTCGCGACAGAGAATGGGCCGGCCCTGCGTGGGACGAAAAGGCACAGTCGTATCCTTACCGCATTGTGAGCAGGTAGCACGAGTTTCGACGCGGGAGTGGTGATTGCCGTTCCCCGGTGCATGGGGCGCGGTAAGAACAGCCACGCGCTTGGACTTGCAGGTTTTGCAGCGCTTGGGCTGGTTCTTGAATTGTTTGTCGTGAAAAAACATTTGTTCCCCGGCGGTAAAGACAAAGTCAGTGCCGCAGTCGATGCAGGTCAGTACTTTATCCTGAAATTCCATTGAGGACGGCTCCCTTATGCCCGGTTTGCAGCCGCCACACGCGGGGAAGGCGGTAGCAAAAGCAAAACAGGTTATCTACATCCCCCCTCAAACTGCCCCTGGACTCGGCCCGCCACGCGCCTGGAACGGAACGTGGGTACAGCTTTTCCTGCTTGAATGCCGAATGAATGATGAGTAAATGAATGATCCCAGATGCAACTCTTTCTGGTGGGGGGCCAGATGGAGCAGGGCCGCCCCGGGAAAGGGACGACCCTTCAATGCGGTGTTACTCCTTCAGGTCTTGCTGTTTAGAATCCCTGTTTAGAATCCGTCGGTTAAGAATCTGAATCTTCAATCCTGCTCTTTGCGAACTTTCTTACGAGCGCGCTTCCGAGCGAGAGCGGCCTTCACGCGTTTTTTCTCACCGGGCTTCAGGTAAAAGGAGTGGCGCTTGACCTCTTTGATAATGTCTTCCTGCTGCACTTTGCGTTTAAAGCGGCGCAGAGCGTTTTCGAGGGATTCACCCTCCTGCAGTCGAATTTCCGCCAAACAGACACACCCCCAAACCCGTCCGGAAGGACCGAATAGTTATTACAAGGATTTTAACGGAAGTCAAGTGAAGAGCGGGAAAAAGTTGCGGAGGCTGGGGTGCAACCGAGCCCAAAAGTGTCCCCCGGCTCCATTGGGTCTCATAGGTTCAAATTTTAGGCGCCCAGATATTGGACGAGGACATAGGTTCCCAGTATTACGTGGTAGGCAAGGTATCAGCCAGGGTGGTCGGGATCTTCGAAGATTGTAATTGTGCGTGGAGCGGACGCAATGGAAGCGAGCGGACGCGTTGCGCAGTGCTGCGCCAGTGTTATACCGTAAACAGTCTGCTTCTCTCCACCCATGGCTGATCGCAGTGAAATTCCCGTGTCCTCCGTCACTCAGGCGGCCAACGTCCTGGCAACTAAAGTGGATCCCACGTCGGCTCGCTTCGAGGCCAATATGCGGTTTCTGGCAGATCTCATGTCGCAGGTACGCAACGAAGGCGAAGCCATCTGTGAAGGTGGCGGTAGCAGGGCCATCGAAAATCAGCATGCCAAGGGACGGTTGACCGCTCGCGAACGCATTGAACTGTTGGCCGATCCTAAAACTTTCTTCGAATTGGGCCTCTACGCGGCGCACGGCATGTACGAAGAGTGGGGCGGAGCGCCCGCCGCTGGCGTAATCACCGGTTTAGCGCGTATTCACACCCGCATGGTAATGATTATCGCGAACGACGCCACGGTAAAAGCCGGCGCATTTTTTCCCATGACGTCGAAGAAAGTGATTCGCGCCCAGAACATCGCCATCGAGAATCATATTCCGACCATCTATCTGGTGGATTCGGCGGGCGTTTTTCTGCCGCTGCAGGAAGATGTCTTCCCTGACACAGACGACTTTGGCCGCGTCTTTCGCAACAACGCCGTCATGTCGGCACTCGGAATTCCACAGACGGCAGCCATCATGGGCATGTGCGTGGCGGGCGGTGGCTACCTTCCGGTGATGTGCGATCACGTTCTGATGACCGATGGCAGTGGATTATTTTTGGCCGGACCCGCGTTAGTGCAAGCGGCGATCGGACAGAAAGTTTCCGCAGAAGAATTGGGCGGGGCGGCGATGCACGCGGGCATCAGCGGCACCGTAGATTTCCGCGAAGCGGACGACGCAGCCTGCCTGGCGCGCATCCGCTCCATCGTTGAAAAGTGGGGATATCGGCGCCAGTCTTGCTGGGATCGCAAGAAGCCCGTCGAACCGGCGCTCGCTGCTGAAGAAATTTACGGCATTTACGATTCCTCGCCCGCCCGGCCGTACGACATGAAGGAAATTCTGGCACGCGTGCTCGATGGCAGCCGTTTCGACGAATATAAACCGGAGTACGGCAAGACTTTGATTTGCGGCTACGGACGCATCGGCGGATTCGCTGTGGGCGTTGTTGCCAACCAGAAGATGCACGCCCAAGCGACGGATCATGAAGGCCACAAGCGAACCGAGTTTGGCGGCGTAATTTATACCGAATCGGCAGAGAAAGCGGCCCGCTTCATCATGGACTGCAACCAGAACTTGATCCCGCTGGTTTTCTTTCACGACGTGAACGGCTTCATGGTCGGCCGCGACGCGGAGTGGAGCGGCATCATTAAAGCTGGCGCAAAAATGGTGAATGCCGTTTCGAATTCAGTTGTGCCCAAGATTACGGTGATTGTGGGTGGTTCGTTCGGCGCTGGACATTATGCGATGTGCGGCAAAGCATTTGATCCTCGGTTTGTGTTTGCCTGGCCGACCGCGCGTTACGCCGTGATGAGCGGCGACGCGGCAGCTGGCACATTGGTGGAAGTCAAAGTGAAACAACTCGAACGCGGCGGCAAGAAATTGAGCGACGAAGAAAAGAAAGAGTTGAGCGAATCGACGAAGCGCACCTATGACGAGCAAACCGATCCGCGCTATGGAGCGGCCAGGTTATGGATCGACAAAATCATCGATCCCATTGAGACGCGTGACGCAATTACGCAGGCTCTGGAAGCAGCGGCATTGAATCCGGATGTGCCGGAGTTCAAGGTGGGAGTGCTGCAGACATGATTCACCACGGAGACACGGAGGCACGGAGCAAGCTACTTTATGAACATCTGACTGAGCAGGTCATCGGAGCCGCGATCGAGGTACATCGCGAACTGGGGCCGGGCCTGATGGAATCCGCATATGAAGCGTGCCTCTGCCATGAACTGCATCTCCGAGGATTAAAGTTTGAGCGGCAGATGGCTTTACCAGTGCGATACAAGGGCGTCTATCTCGACTGTGGATATCGCATCGACCTTGTCGTCGAGGATTCGCTGATTCTGGAACTCAAATGTGTTGAACACACGCTGCCAGTCCACGAAGCACAACTTTTGACATACTTGAAACTAACTGGCAAAAGGGTTGGACTGATTCTTAATTTCAATGTTTCAGTGCTTACCCGAGGCGGAATCGTTAGAAAGGTTCTTTGATTCTTGATCTCCGTGCCTCCGTAACTCCGTGGTGAAATGATTTGTCCGATACCGTCAAATTAATCGAGTGTCCGCGCGATGCCTGGCAGGGGCTGAAAGGTCAGATTCCGCCTGACATCAAGCGCGCCTACCTGCAGGCATTGATCAGCGCGGGATTCAAGCACATCGACGCGGTCTCGTTCGTGTCGCCGAAAGCCGTGCCGCAGATGGCGGATTCGGAAGAAGTGTTGAAAGAACTCGATCCGCCGGACGACGTCGAGATCATCGGCATCGTAGTCAATGAGAAAGGTGCGGAGCGCGCCATCGGTACGCACGCGGTGCACACGCTCGGATTTCCTTATTCGATTTCCGAAACGTTCCTGCGCAAGAATCAGAATCAGTCTGCCGAGGATGCGCTCGAAGAATTGGAGAAGATTCAGACAAAAGCCGACAATGCTGCGCATCGATGTGGTGGTCTACATCTCGATGGCATTCGGCAATCCATACGGCGATCTGTGGAGCGTGGAGGAAGTGATTGAAGCGATCTCGTTGATGGAGGTCGACAATCTGCGCATGATTTCCCTGGCCGACACGGTTGGGATGGCGACACCCGAACAAGTCAGCGAACTGGTGGGCGCAGTGATGGCGAAGTACGATTATCTCGAGATCGGAGCACACCTGCATAGCCGCCCCGAACATGCCGAGGCAAAGATTCTTGCCGCGTATGACGCTGGCTGCCGACGTTTCGATTCCGCGATCGGCGGACTCGGAGGCTGTCCTTTCGCGCAGGATGCATTGGTTGGCAACATTTCGACCGAGAAAGTGATTGAAGCTTTGAAGCAGCGTGGCGCGGAGTTGCCACCTCTGAAGCCGCTGGACGCGTTGTTGCGCGCGACGGCGGAAATCGGGGCGCGGTATGCCAATTCCGTGAGCGACGATTCTCTGAGTGACGATTAACGGTTCACAAATATGGATTACAAAACAATCCACGTCAATAACGACTCGCGCATTGCCACCATTACGTTGAACCGTCCCGACAAGCGTAATGCCATTAGCTTTGAACTAATCGACGATCTGTTGCAGGCGCTGCAGGAGGTCGAGAAATCCGACGCGCTGGTGCTGATCGTTACCGGGGCGGGCAAAGCTTTTTGTTCCGGCATGGACTTGGAAAACCTAAAGGGATTGCTGGGGCGGTCGCCAGAGCAAAATCTTGAAGACTCCCAAACCATGGTTCGACTGTTCCGCTCCCTTTACGAATTTCCCAAGGCGACAATCGCTGCGGTGAACGGCGCGGCTGTTGCGGGTGGCACCGGTCTAGCTTTGCTGTGCGATTTCACTCTTGCGGTGCCGGAAGCCAAATTTGGCTATACCGAAGTTCGCATCGGATTTGTCCCCGCGATCGTTTCTACTTTCCTGCTGCGCCAGGTCGGAGAGAAGCAGGCTCGCGATCTTTTGCTGACCGGCAGAATTTTCGGAGCAGACGAGGCAGCACGGATGGGTTTAATCAATGAAATCGTTGCGCCCGAAAAATTATTGGCTCGCGCGCGCGAGCTGGCTGCGCTCCTGATGGAAAACAGCCCAGCTTCGTTGCGTGCAACCAAGAAGCTGCTAAACGACCACGCACGCGCCGAACTGGATACGCAGATCGAGGCCGCGGTGCGGGAAAATGCTGCGGTGCGCACGACTGCTGATTTCCGCGAAGGCATTACATCGTTTCTCGAAAAGCGCAAGCCGGTATGGACGGGCAAATGACGCGGGCCGAAACGATTCGCAAATTCCCCAAGAGCGGCTGGCGCAATCTTCTGGCGCGGCATCTGGCGGGGATGACCAAGCGCCCGGCGCCAACCCAGTTTCTCGAGTATCAAACGCAAACCACGCTGCATCTGCCTTTCGCCGGCGAATGGTACGTCTACTGGGGCGGGCGATCGGTGGCATGGAACCGGCACGTCGTGGTCCGCGATCAGCGCTTCGCCTACGATTTTCTGATTCTCGCCCGCGGGCACTCCGGGCAGTCGTATCGCGGCTCCGGCGAAAACAATGCGGAGTATTATTGTTTCGGCCAACCAATTTATGCTCCCGCCAACGGCGCTGTGGTAAAAGCGGAAAACGAGTTGCCCGACAATACGCCGGGAGAGATGAATCCGAAAGCGGTTCTGGGAAACTGCGTAATCCTCGACCATGGCCGCAGTGAATTTTCATTCCTTGCGCACCTTCGCCAGGGTACGGTTGTTGTCCGCGACGGAGAACGCGTGCGTTGCGGGCAACTGCTGGCGCAGTGCGGAAACAGCGGCAACTCCTCCGAGCCGCATCTTCACTATCATTTGCAAAACACTCCGGTTCCATTTAAGGGAGATGGCTTGCCCGCATTTTTCGTAGAATATGCCGCCGGCGGAAAACCGGTGGCGCGCGGCGAGCCGGTGGCACGGCAAACGGTAAGGAGCCAGCGTGAATTCAGCGGCCAATGAGTCAGCAGTCAACGAGACTCGCTTGCGCGTGCGCTACGCCGAGACCGATCAGATGGGTGTGGTTTACCATTCCAACCATTTCATTTGGTTCGAAGTGGGCCGAGTCGAACTGCTGCGGCAGTTGGGCTTTTCCTATCGCGATATGGAGAGCAAAGATGGACGCTTCATCGCCGTAGCCGAGGCCAAATGCCGTTATCGCGCGCCAGCACACTATGATGAAGAAATTGTCGTGCGAACGGAAATGTTGAACGTGCGCGATTCCGTTATCCACTTTGGTTATGAGTTAAGGAGCAGTGACGGTAGCACGCTCATCGCGGAAGGCGAAACCACGCACATTGTCACCGATGAGCAGATGAAGATCGCAGTGCTGCCGGAAAAATATTTGAAAATATTTCGAGCCGCAGTGGGAAAACGAAACGGGAAGCCTTCTTGAACGCACTACACCTTAACGGCAACGATCTGACTCTGGAGGCGGTGCGCGAGGTCGCCGATCAGCATCGGCCCGTGCTTTTGCTGGCAGAGGCTCGCGAGGCCGTCGACCGGGCGCGCGAGCCATCGTCGATGAGATCGTCGCCAGTAATAAATTGGCCTATGCCATCACGACTGGGGTGGGCAAGCTCAGCGATGTACGAATTGCTGGCGCTCAGATTCGCGAACTGCAGGTCAACCTTGTGCGCTCCCATGCGGTCGGGGTGGGCGAACCACTCTCGGTGGCTGAAACCCGCGCCATGATGCTCTTGCGCGCCAATTCTCTGGCAAAAGGTTATTCCGGGGTACGCGCGATCGTTATCGATACGCTCTGTGAGATGCTGAACCGCGGTGTGACTCCGTTTGTGCCTTCACAAGGCAGTGTAGGCGCGAGCGGCGATCTCGCTCCGCTTGCGCATCTGGCGCTGGCTTTGATTGGTGAAGGCGAATGCGTTGACGCGGGAGCGCGCATTCCCAGCGACACCGCGCTGAAGCGGGCGCAGATCAAGCCGCTAGTGCTCGAAGCAAAAGAATCCATCTCGCTCATCAACGGAACGCAAGCCATGCTCGCCGTAGGAACGCTGTCCTTGCTGGCCGCAGAGACGTTAGTCGATTCTGCCGACGTGTTGGGCGGCCTGTGCTGTGACGCGCTGAAGGGAACCGACACAGCATTCGATGAACGAATCCACAGAGCCCGCCCGCATAGCGGACAGATGAAGAGCGCAGCAAATCTGCGCAAGATGCTGGAAGGCAGCCAGATTCGCGAGTCGCATCGCGAATGCGGGCGCGTACAGGACGCCTACTCTCTGCGTTGCATCCCTCAAGTTCATGGCGCGGTGCGCGATACGCTGGCGCATTGCCGTCAAGTATTTGAAATCGAGGCAAACTCGGCCGTGGATAATCCTCTGGTGTTCACCACGACTCATGGAGCGACGGACGCCTTCGTCCGGCCGCCCGCCTCGCACGAGGAAGCCGCGCCCGAAGGCGATGTCATCTCCGGAGGAAATTTCCATGGTGAACCGCTGGCTTTCGCTTTAGATTTCTTAGCCATTTCCCTCAGCGCCCTCGCTGGAATCAGCGAACGACGCATCGAGCGACTGGTGAATCCCGCGCTCAGCGAGGGTTTGCCGCCTTTTCTGGCCGAGGGCGCGGGACTGAATTCCGGTTTCATGATGGCGCAGGTCACCGCGGCCGCGCTGGTCAGCGAAAACAAAGTACTGGCGCATCCCGCGTCGGTCGATTCGATTACGACTTCGGGCAATAAAGAAGACTATGTTTCCATGGGAATGACGGCGGCGAACAAGTTGCGGCGAATCGTCGAAAACACACGCAACGTGCTGGCCATTGAGGCGATGGCCGTGGCGCAGGCCATCGATTTTCTCGCACCGCTGAAGACTTCGAAGCGCGGACAGGCGGCGCACGCGGCGATTCGAGCTGTATGTCCGACCGTTGAAAAAGACCGCGTGATGTACAAAGATTTCGCCAGAATTGCGGAGTTGATTGCGAGTGGAAAGGTGGCGGAGGCGCTGAGGTAGGTGCTCAAAGGCCGGGCTGCGCCCGGCGGACAGCCGAGGGCGGCTGTCCCCACATAAGAAGCAGTCAAGCCGTCTTCGCCGCGCTCCCGTCCAACCCCAACTCCCCTGCAACCCCCTGCAGCGCGGCAATACAGAACGCAATATGCTCGTCTAAATCCACGCCCAGCGCGGCGGCCCCGTTGACGATATCATCTCGATTCACTTTTCGGGCGAATGCTTTGTCTTTCATTCTTTTCCGCACCGACTTAACCTCCACCTCGGCCAGTGATTTTCCCGGCTTGATCAGCGCGACTGCGGTGATAAATCCGGCAAGTTCGTCGCAGGCGAACAGAGCTTTTTCCATCGGCGAATCGCGCGTCACGCCGGTGTATTCGGCGTGTGACATAATGGCGCGGCGAATCATGTCAGGCCAGCCGCGCTCTTTCAGAATTTCATTGCCCTTGTAGGGATGATCTTCCAGGCTGGGATATTTTTCGTAATCGAAATCGTGAATCAGACCAACGATCCCCCACAAATCTTCTTCGGACATTGCAAGATCAGTCGATCCCGATCCTCCTGATCCATTCGGAAATTTCCGCGAGCACGCGCGCATGCACGCCTCAACGGCGAGTGCGTGCTTGCGCAAACTTTCTGACTGGGTGAACTCAGTTAGTAAACACCACGCTGAGTCGCGATCAATCATTGCTTTTGCCTTGTCTATTGCGGGATTCAGCCGGGTGCTTCCGGTTTTTGCCGGCAACACGCGCGGCTCTATGCATTTTAACCTTGACTTCCACAGGCCTTGTACCGCAGATTGACTCTGCAGTCGGAACCTTCCCCCAATTTTCAGGTTCCAAGGAGTAGCCGGCTCTGGCACTCCCACAACCCGATGGCCACGAATCTTGCCCCGGTAGATTCCAGGGAAGTCGTCCGTTGCGATCACTGCCTGTTGGTTCAATTCCGTACGGTCAATAACAATTGCCGACGCTGCCACTCGTCCCTGGACGAGGAACCCGAGCCCGAACCAGTGGTGATGGTGCCACCAGTAATGATGCCGATGCCCGGGATGGGCCGTGGGCACCTGAACCTCGCGACCTCCATCCGCTCGCTGCGCCTGCGCAGCGGGTTGAGCCAGCGGCAACTGGCCGGACGCATGTCCGTGCCGCGAACCTACGTTTCTAAAATTGAAAACGAGAAAGCCACGCCCACGCTGTCTTCCCTGGAGCGACTGGCTCGAGCCCTGGAGGTGACCGTGCCGGAATTGCTCAGTGGTGGGGAAAAGAACCGCCAGGATGAAATCAGCGAGCTGATGAAAGATCAGTTCATCGCGGAAATTCTGCCGTTTGTTTCGCAACTGAACGGAATGCAGATGTCGAGCATCCTGACGCAGGTGCGGGATTTGACTTTGCGACCGCGAAGGACCGCGTAAAGATATAGGGATCCTTCGCCGCAAGAAGCGCGGCTCAGGATTTCGGCTGCGGGCTCCCACTTCGTTCACGCCCGCACGACGCCTCAATTTATCCGGGCAAACCAGCCAACTCACGGCCGGGACCAAAACCTTGGTCCCGGCTTTTTTCATGCGCGTTGCCCGATGAATCGCAAGAAGATCGACAGTCATCTATGCATTATGAATTTAGAAGAATCCGGGAAATTGGTTTCGGCTTTGCCAGCCTTGAATCAGTCTGAAGTTAATGTCTGGGGAGGAGACACCCCGCGCATTGCAGTCCCGTCGGCAACGAATCCATCTGCGGACGCCGGGTTGATGGATGCATACTCTCGCGCGGTAACCGGAGTGGTAGAAGCCGTCAGCCCTTCGGTGGTGAACATCGAAGTGCATCAATCTACTGGCCGCACACGTTCAGGCGAGCCGCGCGAGCGGCGCGGTGGAGGGTCGGGGTTCATTTTTACACCCGATGGTCTGATTCTCACCAACAGCCATGTGGTGCACGACGCGAGGCGCATCGAAGTCACGCTAGCCGATGGCCGGCGTATGCCATCGACTGCGATCGGCGACGATCCGGCGAGTGACCTGGCTGTAGTGCGAGTGGATGAGCCCGGACTTACCATGGCCGCTCTGGGCGATTCGCAGCAGTTGCGCGTGGGCCAGCTTGTCGTGGCCATTGGGAATCCTTACGGATTTCAGTCCACGGTGACGGCAGGAGTGGTGAGCGCACTGGGACGTTCGTTGCGGTCGTATTCCGGACGCCTGATCGATGATGTGATTCAGACCGATGCGGCACTCAATCCCGGCAATTCTGGCGGACCGTTAGTCGATTCGGCCGGCCGGGTTGTCGGAGTGAACACAGCTACGATTCAACCCGCGCAAGGGATCTGTTTCGCGATTGGCATCAACACCGCGAAGTTCATCGCCAGCCGCCTACTACGCGACGGACGAATTCGCCGAAGCTTTATCGGCGTCTCGGCGCAAACGGTTCCGGTTCACCGGCGCGTAGTGCGCTTCTATGATCTGGTCAAGGAATCGGGCGCTCTGGTTCTTTCAATGGAAGAGAACAGTCCGGCGCAACGCGGCGGCCTGCGCGAAAACGATGTGATCATTGCGCTGGAAGGCCATCCAATCGCTGGAGTGGACGATCTGCACCGCGTGCTGACCGACGTTCGCGTGAGCGTGAGCTGCGCGCTGACGGTGCTGCGGCACACGGAAAAGCTGGAGTTAAAAATCGTTCCGGAAGAAGCGAAGAGCTGAGAACCAGACTCTACTGCGCGGCGTAAAGCGTCGCGCTTTCAAGGCGAATCGAAAGGTCGAACTTTCGGAACTGGAAAAGTGTCACTTTCCTGTGATTGCAAGGCCCTTCCCCACTGTGGTAGCGTCAACATTCGGAAGGGGATAAGCCTTGCAGGCAAAAATTCCCGCCGGGCTGGATCGTAAAGAGACTGAAATCTACCGGCAGCTTGATCCAGAGCGGCTCCCAAGACACATCGCGATCATTATGGATGGCAACGGGCGCTGGGCGAAACGGCGCCACATGCCGCGCGTGGCTGGACATCGCGCCGGAGTGGCGGCCGTGCGCTCGACGGTGGAGACGGCGGCCCGCATCGGCGTTCATGCGCTGACGCTCTATGCTTTCTCCGAAGAAAACTGGAAGAAGCGGCCGGCCAGTGAAGTTGACTTCCTGATGCGCCTGTTGAGCCGCTATCTCAAAGCGGAAGTTCCCACCCTGAACAAGAATAATATCCGCCTGGAATATATCGGCCGGCAGCACGAATTGCCAGAAGATGTGCAAGAGCGCATGGAATGGGCGCGCGCGAGTACGGCGAAAATACCGGCACGATCCTGACTTTGGCACTGAATTACAGCGCCCGCAGCGAATTGGTGGATGCGTTCCGCTCCATGGTCAACGCGGCTTCGCAGAACGGCGGCCTGGAACATTTGCGCATTGATGAAGCCACAGTGGCCGAACATCTTTACACTCGTGATTTGCCCGATCCGGATCTGGTGGTGCGCACGTCGGGCGAGATGCGGCTCAGCAATTTTCTGCTTTGGCAGCTGGCCTATGCGGAAATTTATGTGACTTCAACCCTTTGGCCCGATTTCCGTGGGGTGCATCTGCTGGAAGGTATCGCCGAATATCAGAAGCGTGAGCGGCGCTACGGTGGATTGAACCATCGTGATCTAAATCATGGTGATCCGAATCATCGCGATGTTAGCGATTCGTCCGCGCGAGCCTTGCCGGTAAAGGTCCACAAGTAGACTTCCCGCATGCTAAAACGCATCGCGACTGCTCTGGTCCTCATTCCGATTGTGCTGCTGCTGGTGCTGCGCGCGCCCGTGCCAATCGTGGCCGTTGTAGCGGGAGCCGTGGCGCTGATCACAGTCCAGGAATTCTTAAAGCTCACCGAATCCTACAATGTTCAGCCGCTGCGGATACCTACTTACATTTTTGTGGGATTATTTTTTCTGCTTTTGGCCGCGAGCGCTTCGGGAGAGAGCCCGCAGCTTTCCGGATTGAAGTTTGTTCTGGGGATGGGATTCGCCTGCGCCATTTCTCCATTTATTTTTCTGACGATCGCGATGCGGCGGAGCCAGATGAGCGAAGCCTATCCGGCCGCGGCAGCCTCGGCTTTCGCTTTCGCTTACATTGCGCTTCCTATGGGAATGCTGGTGCAATTGCGCCAGCAGTGGGCGGGCGCGTTCTGGATTCTCTATCTCCTGCTTGTGGTGTGGGCGGGCGATATCTTCGCTTACTTCGTCGGGCGATTGTTGGGTCGGCACCTGATGGCGCCTCGAATCAGCCCGAAGAAAACCTGGGAGGGTGCCGCGGCATCACTGGCCGCAAGCCTCGGGATTGGAGTTCTGCTTTTCGATTACTCCCTCCAGATCAGTTCGTCCTTGCTTCGTGTGGGACTCATCGAGCGACGCGATGGACTGTTCGGACTGGAAAAGCCCGAGATGTGGCCTATCGTTCTGCTGACCGTCGCTTTGAATATCGCTGCACAGCTTGGCGATCTGGTGGAATCGCTGATCAAGCGCGGAGCGGGCGTAAAAGATTCTGGCGCCATTCTCCCCGGCCACGGGGGTATGCTCGACCGCATCGATGCTCTGCTCTTCGCTGCGCCGGTGCTGTGGTTTTATGCGGTGTGGCGCGTCATGCAGTAGCTGCCTGCGATCCGCAGCTCCAGTGAATGCTCCAAAACGCGTAAAATAAGAATTCCTTATGAAACGCATCGCCATCCTGGGATCGACCGGTTCGATCGGCCGCAGCACTCTGAGTGTGGCCGAGTCTTATGCAGATCGCTTTCAGATCGTGGCTCTCGCAGCCGGGGCGAACCTGGACGCTGCATTCGAGCAGGCGCAGCGTTGGTGTCCGAAATTGATTTCAATGGCTGCGGAGTGCGATGCCGATGTGCTGCGCGCGCGTCTGAAGCAGGCAGGCCTAGGTGAGATCGAAGTGGTGCATGGTCCCGCGGGCGCGGTCAAAGTTGCAACCCACTCTGAGGTTGATTTCGTAGTCAGCGCGATTGTCGGCGTGGCTGGGCTTGAGGCCACTTACGAAGCAGTGAAAGCAGGAAAGACCGTTGGCGTAGCCAATAAAGAATGCATGGTCGCGGCCGGCGAGTTGATCACGGCTGAGGCGCGCAAACAAGGCAAGCCTTTGCTGCCGATCGACAGCGAGCACAACGCCGTGCATCAGTGCCTGCGGGGCGGCAGGATGGAAGAAGTGGAACGAATCTGGCTCACCGCCTCCGGTGGACCTTTTCTGAACACGCCCCGTTCCGAGTTCCCCAACATCACTGTGGAGCAGGCTCTCAACCATCCGACCTGGAAGATGGGGAAGCGGATCACCATTGATTCGGCGACCTTAATGAACAAAGGGTTCGAGGTAATCGAGGCCTGCAGACTGTTTCACATTCCGCCGGCAAAAGTGGAAGTGCTGGTCCATCCTCAATCCACAATTCATTCCATGGTTGAGTTTATCGATGGCAGCATACTTGCTCAGTTTTCAGTGACGGATATGCGCCTGCCGATCCTGTATGCTCTAACATATCCCGAGCGAATTCAGTCGGATATGCGCTTTCCGGTGGGTAACTTGCGTCATCTGGACTTCTGCCCCCCAGACATGAATAAATTCCCTTGTCTCCGTTTAGCGTACGAAGCGGCCGAGGCGGGCGGGGCGAAGACGGTTGCGCTCAATGCCGCCGATGAAGTGGCAGTGGCCGCGTTTCTGGAAGGCAGCATCGCGTTCGATGAAATTCCCAGGATCATCGAAGAGGCGGTTTCAGCATCTAATTCTGGGAAGCTGGGTTCTATCCAAGAGGTGCTTCAAGCCGATGCGGAAGCTCGCCGATATGCTCAGGAACGAGTGATCGAATTAAGTCGAGCGGAACGGCCTCGGGCAACTTCTTTCACCTAAAGACCAGAAAACGGAATCTAACTATTTTCGGAGTACGTATTTCAATCATGCCTGACTTTTTGATTTCGCTGATCGCCGTTGTCGTCATCCTCGGATTCATGATCCTGATTCATGAATTTGGCCATTATGCCGTTGCCAAATGGCTGGGGGTCAGGGTCGAGGTTTTCTCCATCGGCTTTGGCAAGCGCCTGCTCGGCTTCCGCAAGGGAGACACCGACTATCGGATCAGCGCGATTCCCCTGGGCGGCTACGTCAAGATGAGCGGCGAGAATCCCATGGATGAGCGCACCGGCGATCCTGCGGAATTTCTCTCTCACTCGCGCTGGCATCGTTTTCTCATCGCCATCGCCGGTCCCACCATGAATATTATGCTGGCTATCTTTTTGCTCACCAGCGTTTACATGGTGCACTACGAATACCCGGTTTTTATGGACAAGCCGGCCGTGATTGATGGGGTTAGAGCCAACTCCGCCGCTGCCCAGGCCGACCTGAAGCCTGGCGATCGCATCATTAAGATCGACGGCATCACCAATCCCACATGGGAGCAGGTGCAACCCCGGGTCATGATCAGCCCCAACCAGCCGCTTGGCGGTGACCATCCAGCGCGGAAGCACGGTCCTCGAGAAAACCATTGTTCCGAAACCGATCACCTCTTCGGAAATCGGCTCGGCAGGGTGGTACCCTTCAGAACCTGTTATCGTCGGCCAAGTGGAAGCCGATACACCCGCCGCCCATATCGGCCTGAAGGAAGACGACAGAATTGTTGCCCTCGATGGACAGCCGCTGGTGTCGATCGAAGCCATGATTGACCGCCTGCAGCAGACCAAAGACACGCCAGTTGATATCACCGTGCTTCGCGGCAACCAGACTTTGGATTTCCACGTAACGCCCGTGCTCGCGAAGACGGAAGATCCGAAAGAGCAAAAGTACCGGCTGGGATTTCTGAACAAGGAAGACACCGTAGTCAAACGCCTGCCTTTCGTGCAAGCCGTTGGTCTCTCCCTGCAGGAAAACCGCAAATATTCCATGCTGCTGCTGGAGCTGGCCAAGAAGCTGGTGCAGGGTAAAGTTTCGCCGCGCATGGTCTCCGGCCCTATCGGCATCGCGCAGGAGGCTGGCTATGCGGCGCAGCAAAAAGGCTGGACACCGCTGCTGGCGCTTACCTCAGGCATCAGCCTCAATCTTGGCGTCTTTAACCTGCTGCCGATCCCGATCCTCGACGGAGGCGTGATCTTCTTCCTGCTCATCGAAAGCTTAATGGGCCGTGACATCAGCCTGCACATCAAGGAACGCGTCTATCAGGCAGCATTCGTGTTTCTGGTGCTGTTCGCTGTCATGGTGATCTACAACGATCTGGTGAAGACGATTCCAGGGCTGGCGAGCCGCCTGCAATAAGCAGCTCTCTGCATGCTCTATAGAATGTGGTCGCCGCGCCAGCATTGGCTTGCGTGATAAACTATTAGTTCCCATGGCTATGATTCCCCGCAGGAAAACCGTGACCGTCGCAGTTGGCGGCGTGCGCGTTGGCTCGGATGCACCGATTGTGGTGCAATCCATGACCAATACCGACACAGCAGACGTACCTTCGACCGTCCAGCAGTGCGCAGCTCTGGCTCGCGCTGGATCAGAACTGGTTCGTGTCACCGTCAACAACGAAGAAGCTGCGGCAGCGGTTCCGCGAATTGTCGAGGAACTCGACAAGCTGAATATCCGTGTCCCCATCATTGGCGACTTCCACTATAACGGCCACGTTCTGCTGACCAAGTATCCCGAATGCGCGCGCGATCTGGCCAAGTACCGGATTAACCCCGGCAACGCCAGCATTGGGCGCTCGGGCGATTCGAATTTCCGAACCATGATTGAAGTAGCGGTGAAATATCAGAAGCCGGTGCGCATCGGCGTCAACTGGGGCTCGCTCGATCAGACGCTTCTCACCCAAATGATGGACGAGAACTCCGCGCTCGCCGAGCCGAAAGATGCCCGCGAAGTGACAATGGAAGCGATGGTTGTAAGCGCGCTTGAATTCCGCCGCACTGGCGGAGAAATTCGGCCTTCGCCCCGATCAGATTATTCTCAGCGCGAAAGTCAGCGGCGTACAGGATTTGATCGATGTCTACCGGGCTCTGGCGGCCCGCTGTAACTATCCTCTCCACCTTGGCCTCACTGAAGCCGGTATGGGCGCGAAGGGCGTGGTTGCCTCCAGCGCTGCCATGGGCGTGGTTTTGCAGGAAGGCATTGGCGACACGATTCGCGTCTCGCTCACCCCCGCTCCCGGCGGCGACCGCACCGAAGAAGTGCGCGTGGCGCAGCAGATTCTGCAATCCATGGGCATTCGCAGCTTCACGCCGCAAGTCACCGCCTGCCCTGGTTGCGGACGCACCACCAGCACTTTCTTCCAGGAGATGGCCGAACAGATTCAAACTTACCTGCGTGAGCAGATGCCGACCTGGAAGGGTCGTTATATTGGCGTGGAAGAAATGAAGTTGGCCGTCATGGGCTGCGTGGTCAATGGCCCTGGCGAGTCGAAGCACGCCAACATCGGCATTTCGCTTCCCGGTACGTTCGAAGAACCCAAGGCTCCGGTCTATGTGGATGGACGCCTGTTCACCACGCTCAAGGGCGATCGCATCGTCGCCGAGTTCATCACCATTCTCGATGAGTACGTTGACTCCCACTACGCCGCGCGAGAGACCCAGAACGAAGAAGTAGCCGCGAGAAGTTAATTCCCTACTACTGACCCATCAGCAGAAAAATTGGATTCTGCAGAGCAGTGGCGCTGTTGGCTTCAGGCGCTGCCGGAATATCGATGACCACTGAGTCGGCAGGTACGGGATTCGAGCTGTTTGTATTACTGTCGGTGGTGTTAATTACCGCGATGACTCCAGCGTCACACATGCTCACATAGACCCGGGTGCTGTCTTCCGAAGCAGCGGTGAACACGCGAAACCTTGTAGTGCTGGGCGAGTATAGCGCCGGATACAAAGGAGCCGTGGCGCACGAAGCTACCGGGGGCACGGCACTGCCGCGACAAACGGCCGTTCGTCTGGCGAACTGGTCGCCGATGGCTGCAGGGTGGGGGCCCGACCAGCAATGTCGGAATCGGCGCGCTGGGATACATCAGAGAGAGAGTATTGGCGTTAAAAACAGTAAGTTGCGGGGAATAACGCAGTCCCGTCACTCCACTCCCCGCAGGGCAAGCCGTGGACGTCTCATAGCTGGCCACGTAGAACCGGGTCCCATCGAGCAACGCAGTCACCGAGACTGGCGTGCATCCACTGGGGCAAGCGGTCGATCCGGCGTGAACGAAATCGTCCCGATAAGACTGGGTACGTCGCTGACAACGCCGCCGGAAAGGCCGCCAGTATCTGAGAATACATAAACCGTCTGCGTGATCGGATTCGTCACATAAAGCCGGTTCAGCGTGGGATCGAGAAACATGAAATTGGCCCCAACGCCCACCGGAAGACTGCTGGTCACTGTATCTGAGCCGACATCAATCGTCACCAACTGCCCGTCTCCCTCCGTGAGGACATATACTTTTTGGCTGTCACCGCGAGCGACTAACCAAATTGGGTTCACGCCAGTGAATCCCGTAACCGTATTCGGAGTTAAATCGATTGGATTTAAACTGCTGACCGTATTGCTGCCCTGATTGGCTACATAAAGCTTTAGGAGATTTGGTGTCTCGGCCAAACTCACCGGATTCGTTCCCACAATCGCCGTATTGGTGACGGCATTCGAAGTTGTATTGATTGTGGCGACCGAGTTGGAGTTGTAGTTCGCCACGTACATCGCACTGTTGTCGGCGCTGTTTAGAAATACAGGCTGATTCGGAATCGATGCAGTACCGCCGGAAGCAGCGGCCAGCCCGGCCACCGAATTCGTATATTGGACCGTGGTTCCGCTGATCGCAGTGATTGGAAACGTGCCATTGTATGCGCCTGAGTTGCAGGGCAGAACGCAGCCGGGAATGAATACGCCGTTGATGGCGATCGAAGCACCGGCCACTGTATTCGTAATCGGAGTGCTGAGCGTAACCGTGACCACGTTGCCGGCCTCGCTGATGCTCGCAATGCTGGAACTCTGCCCCGCCAGGCTCGGCAGGTTGATCATGTTCACCGCACCAAATCCGGTGGCTTGCGTGGATTGGAACACCGGGTTAAAGGAAGCGATAGCGTCCACCCCGCCTGGGAATACGCTGGCAGCAGCCGCCACGAACAGCCTTGATTTGTTGGGCGAAATGGCAATATGTGTGGGATTAAAACCACTGTTCGGCGCGCTCGAGGTGGATGTGGAAGTTTCTCCGATGAGGGAATCCCCCGACACGTCGATCTGCATTGCCCCGCCGGCATTACTCGGGATGTTGGTGCTGATACCGAAGACCGCATGAAAACTACTCGGCGTAGGGGGGGTCTCAACCGGACAGCCCGGAACTCCGCCCGTGGAACATGGAATCACCACTGGCCGGTATATCTGTCCGCAAGCGGTCCAGAAGAGGATGGGAAACACGATGGCCGCAAACCGGCCCATACGTCGAACAGTCATCGGCACTCCATCGTGCGCCACTGGAGGAAGTTCTTAATCATAGGTGAGAAGAATTCAATATTCTAACGGCTGAGTCAGATCTGCGCCAGTGCCCCTGACTGGCAGCAGAGATCAGCAAGGGATCTACCCAGTGTTCCCCCAGTGTCCTCTGTGTTTAAGTTCCTAACTCCTCAATCTGGGATGCGCACCTCAAAGCCCAAGTTGGATGGGCGGCAAAATAGGGATGTAGTGCGCCGTGATGTGGAAAGGATTTCGAAATTGCTCTACCGATGACGCCGCGATTTCCCGCCAGCCGCAGCCGCTGCGGGTGCCTCCGATTTTGCCGTAGCAGCAGGCTTCTTCTTGCCTTCCATCTGCGCCAGACTCTGCTTCAGAGCAGCCATGAGGTCCACTACAGGAGCCAGCTTCTTTGGCTTTTCCACTGCCACCACTTCCCCGCCCTCGAGTTTGGCTTCAATCAGCTTCTTCAGATTCTCCTGAAAGCTATCTTTGTACTTTTTAGGATCCCACTCGTCGGCCAGCGCCTCAATCAACTGGTGCGCCACTTTCACTTCCGCTTCCTTCAACTCCACGTCCGGCGCACCGAAGCCTTCCACCTTACGCACTTCTTCCTCGTAATACATCGTATGCAGCATTAACCCGCCTTCATGCGGTCGCAGGAATACCGTGTACTCGCGGTTATGCATCGTGATCTTGGCGATGGCCACATACTCGCTTTCTTCCAGCGCCTTGGTCAGCAGCGCGTATGGTCGCCGTCCCGCCTCTTCCGGCAGCATGTAATACGAGGACTCGAAATAAACCGGGTCTACTTCGCTCGCCTTCACGAACTCGAGAATCTCCATGGTCTTGGCCGTCTGCGGCTCGATCTTCTTGATCTCCTCCGGCTCGATGACGATGTATTCATCCTTGCGAAACTCGTAGCCCTTCACGATCTCGCTGCGGTCCACTACCACGTTCTCCGCCGGACAAATATATTGCTGCTTCACCCGCACCTTGTCCGGCCGGTGAAGCATATTGAAAGAAATCCCGCTGCTGCGCGCGCCGGAAAACAAACGCACCGGCATGGAGATGAGACCAAAGGTTAAGTGTCCAGACCAGACCGACGATGCCATAGTTCCCTCTCGCTTACCGGGGCCGCGACACCGTCCCCGCATTTTGCACCACAATCCGCCTAAACAGCCCAGAGTAGGGAGTTTAGCCTATAAACAAATCTTGGATGCACAAATCTTGCAACAAGGGGAACCGAAATGCGAAGCCCGACGGAATGGGTGCAGCAACAAGCGAGCCCCAGTCCTTGTGTTTACGGCCATGGTTCTACCGCTTTTCGCGTTTTCGCTCGTGCCTGCTCATACGTCGTCGAGCGGCACCAATTTCCTTGAAGCCGAACCTCCGCGGTAGCCATCGAAAGAGAAATCTAAAGGAGATCCAATGATCGATCTACGCTATCCCGTCGGTAAGTTCAAATACGAAGGCCCGCCCACTGAGGAGCAGAAACAGAAACATCTAACCGAAATTGATCAAGCTCCAGCGAATCTCCGCGCTGCTATCAAAGGCCTTTCCGACCAGCAACTCGATACGCCCTATCGACCCGAAGGCTGGACCGTCCGCCAGGTCGCTCACCATGTTCCGGACAGCCATATCAATGCCTACATCCGGTTCAAACTCGCCCTCACTGAAGACGCCCCAACGATCAAACCCTACGCTGAAGACCGCTGGGCGCAGCTCGCCGATACGCAAACCACGCCGGTTGAAGTTTCTCTGGCCATGTTGGATTCTTTGCACGCGCGCTGGGTGCGTCTTCTGCGCTCGCTCACGCCCGAACAATGGAAGCGAGAATTTCGCCATCCGGAGATGGGCGCGGTACCACTGGAAAAAAATCTCGCTCTCTACGCCTGGCATGGACGCCACCACATCGCCCACATCACCAGCCTGCGAGAAAGAAACGGGTGGTAGAAGGAACGGGGTCTCAAGCTTCTGGTCTCCCGATCGCGAGCCGCGGAAAGCCGAAGCTCCCCTAGGTCATCCCTAACTTCCACACCAGGTAACTGCAAGCCTCCCGCATCACCGCATACGCGCGTTGTAACGCACCGTGGGGACGCGAGTCGGGACGAGGCGCAACGTAGACCGGAGCAATCCCTTCATGCTCCAGCAGTTTCTTAATACGGAAAACGTGATATGCGTCGCTGACTGCAACGCAACTGTGCAGTCCGTTGGCCCTCATAATCACGGCCACCCGCACGGCCGATTGTGCGGTATCGGAGCCCTGCGTTTCGGCGATGAGATTTCGTTCGGAAATCCCACGATGCATCAAGTAATCGCGTCCTACACCGCCTTCGCTGAAACTGGGATCGAGCGCCGCGCCACCGGTTGTGATGACTACCGGCGCAATTTTCTTTTGAAAGAGTTCGAAGGCATGATCCAGACGGGCGCGCAATACGGGTGAGGGGCGACCGGAGTACTCTGCCGCACCAAACACGACAATAGCATCGGCGGGGTGCAGCTCCTGCAGCGAGCCTTCGTGGACCACGCGAATCGCGGTCACGGCGAGAAATGTCGCCAGCGCGAGCAACGCCAGCGCTTCCAACCGCACCAACCAGCGGCCGGGCGCACGCCGGGTGGGTAAATCCTGTTTCATCCTTTGGCAAAAAACGTTGAAATTTCGTCTGCGGGAATCGCGCCTTCGCGCATCACGCGCCAGCGCGCAGCTTCATCGGTGAGATCGATGATGGTCGAAGGAATATCACGCGGCGAGGTTCCACCATCCACAATGATACTGATCCGTCCGTGCAGTTGTTCATGGACTTGCTCCGCGCTGGTGCACTCCGCCGCCCCGCTAAGATTCGCCGAAGTCGCCGTGATCGGAATCGCCGCAGCCGTGACCACTGCCAACGGGATCTTCGCATTGGGCACGCGCAGCGCAACATTGCCGGTATTCGCCGTCACCTTCAGCGGCAGGCGCGAGCCCGCCTTCACGATGATGGTGAGCGGCCCCGGCCAATATTTCCGTGCCAGCGCATAAAACTCTTCGGGCAGAGCTTTGGCCAGTTCTTCCGCCTGGTCCACGCTCTCGATGAGCAGGGATAAAGGTTTGTGGCGGGAACGCGTCTTAATGTCATACACCCGATCGACCGCGCGCAGGTTGAATGGGTCGGCCGCCAGACCGTAAAACGTATCCGTCGGCATGCCCAGCACTTCACCCGCACGAATCTGATCGGCGGCGTACTTCACTAGCGAACTTTCAGGAGAGTCACAATTGATTTTTACGATTTCCGCGCGCACGGCGCTCCCTTCCTGCCTGCATTTCTTTTAAAGTATTTTTGCCCGTGAAACATAATACGGCAAAAGGCCGCGAAACGCGCGGACAGCGTATTATGCAGTCAACCTTCCGATGAAAAAGACCTCAGAATCCGTTCCCATCGGCCAGAACCGGCTCCGCCGCATTGAAGGGCGGCACAACCCGTCCATTAAGCGGCTGCGCCAGGCGTTCTCCCACGCCGAGCTAACCGACGCCGGAGATTGCGCCATCGAAGGCATGCGCATTCTCGAAGAGGCTATTCGCAGCGGCCTACGTTTCAGTTCCGTGTTCTTTCGCGAGTCTGCGCAGGACCGAGCCAACCGCCTCCTGCCTCAGATCGGAGCCCAGGTCGAAACTCTTCTGCTCCCCGACAAATTATTCGACAGCCTGGTGCCCAGCGAATCGCCGCAAGGTGTGGCCGCGCTGGTGCGCTTGAAACAGTTCTCTCTCGACGATGTAATCGAACGGCTGCAGGTCGGGCCGATCGTCGTTATCGCCGGTCTGCAGGACCCCGGCAACCTTGGCACCATCCTCCGCTCCGCGGAAGCATTCGGCAGCGCAGGTGTGATTCTCGGCGAAGGCACAGTCAGTCCTTATAATTCGAAAGTCGTCCGCGCTTCGGCAGGGTCAGTTTTCCGTTTGCCCATAGTTCATGGCTCCGGCGATTCAGCGGCGACAAAGTTGGAAGCTGCTTCAGAAAAATTACGGGCCCAGGGCGTGCGGCTGATCGCAACTTCATCGCACAAAGGAACTCCGCTCGACGAAGCGGATTTGAAAGCGCCCGCGGCCATTTTTTTTGGCAATGAAGGCTCCGGCCTGTCTCGCGACCTGATGGCGAAAATGGATGAAGTCATCGCCATCCCGCATGCTTCGCAAGTAGAATCCCTCAACGCCGGCGTGGCCGCGAGCATCGTATTGTACGAAGCCGCAAGGCAAAGAAGATAATTGTTGATTGAGGATTTTTGATTGTTGATTCGAGGATTTTTCTTCAATCAACAATCAGAAATCAACAATCATCAATTTCCATATGGGCCTTTTCGAACCCATCCCGAACGCCGCCACCGCGACTGACCGCACTCGTCCGCTGGCCGACCGTATGCGTCCGCGCACACTCGAAGAGTTTGCTGGCCAGGAACAACTGATCGGTCCCGGAAAACCCCTGCGCACGCAAATTGACCGCGACGATACCGGCTCGCTGATCTTCTGGGGTCCACCCGGCACCGGCAAAACCACGCTGGCGAAGATTATCGCGAACATGACAAAAGCGGAGTTCATCGAATTCTCCGCCGTGCTCGCCGGAATCAAAGAAATCAAGCAGGTGATGGCCGATGCCGAGCGCGCCCGCCAATACGGCACTCGCACCATCGTGTTCATCGACGAGATTCATCGCTTCAACAAAGCTCAACAGGACGCCTTTTTGCCGCACGTGGAGAAAGGCAACATTCGCCTGATCGGTGCAACCACGGAGAATCCGTCATTCGAGATTAACGCGGCGTTACTCTCGCGCTGTCGCGTCTACGTTCTGCAGCCGCTCACTGAAGATCAGATCGTGCAACTGCTACGGCGCGCATTGACCGATGAAGACCGTGGTCTTGGCGCGATCCAGTTGCGCGCCTCCGACGACGTCCTTAAAAAAATCGCCAGCTACACCAGCGGCGACGCCCGCAGCGCCTACAACGTTCTGGAAGTTGCCGCCGGACTGGCGCAGCAGTCCGGAACGCAGCCACCCGAAATCACCGACGACATCGTCCGCGATGCCCTGCAGAAGCGCATCCTGCTTTACGACAAATCCGGCGAAGAACATTACAACCTGATCTCCGCTCTGCACAAATCTGTGCGCAACAGCGATCCCGATGCCGCTCTCTACTGGCTCGGACGCATGATCGAAGCTGGAGAAGACCCGCTTTACATCGCTCGCCGTGTGGTGCGCATGTCGGTGGAAGACATCGGCCTCGCCGATCCCAACGCTCTTTCCCTTTGCATGGCGGCGCGTGATGCTGTGGATTTCATCGGCATGCCGGAGGGTAATCTCGCGCTCGCACAAGCTGTTGTCTATCTCTCCGTGGCGCCCAAATCCAACGCGCTCTACACGGCCTACAGCAATGTGCAGCACGATATCGAACAGACCGCCGCCGAGCCTGTTCCGCTTCACTTGCGCAACGCACCTACTCGCCTTATGAAAGGCCTCGGCTACGGCAAAGATTATCAATACGCCCACGACGTGGAAGGAAAAGTCGCCAACATGCAATGCCTTCCGGATAATCTGAAGGATCGAGTTTATTACCGTCCGACCCATGAGGGCATCGAAAAACGCATTCGCGAACGGATGGAGGAGATCAAGAAACTACGTCCGCAAACTCCTGCCCGCCCAGCCCGCCAAAAGACAGAGTCTTAGCGTTTCCCTGTAGCATCCAAATATCATTGCGATTGAAGGCCTGTTCCATGGCTACAACCGGCGTAAATGTTTTCGACGAGTTCTCAGCCGTTCGGCCTGCGCTCGATAGCCAGGTCGACAGTCTGCAGAAGCTGCAGAAAGCTGCGCAAAAAATCAGCTCGATCCTCGATCTCGATCAACTCATCGACAATATTGTGAATGACGTGGCGCATTCCTTTGGCCTGCTGGAAACCGCCATCTATCTTCACGACGAAGCTCGTGGAGAAATGGTGATGGGCGGCGTCCACGGCTGTTCCATACACAGCAAGGGTTTTCGACTGAAGATCGGCAAAGAGGGGATGGTTGGTTATGTCGCCTCCACCGGGCAGATGCGCTATGCCCCCGACGTGCGGAAGGACGAGTATTACGTTGCCTGCGAGGCATCGACCCATTCCGAGGTGGCAATTCCTCTGCAGGTCGGCGAACGGCTGGTCGGCGTGTTTACCGCTTCTCATCCTGACCTGGACGCCTTTCCCCGGCAACAACTCAGGCTTCTGCAGGCGCTGTGCGATCACGTGGCGGTCGCAGTCTACAACGCGCGCCGCTTCCAGTCGGAGCGTGCCGAGCGCGAAGCCATGAGCCTTGAAGCTGAGGAAGCTCGCGCCATTCAGCAAGCGCTTCTGCCCAAGGCCTCGCCTTATATTCCCGGGTTTGCTATTTCCGGTCTCAGCATTCCTGCCCGTGCGGTTGGCGGAGATTGGTACGACTTCATCCCCTTTCCCGACGGCCGTTGGGGATTGGTGCTGGCCGATGTCTCAGGAAAGGGCACCGCCGCCGCATTGCTCATGTCGGCTACTCGGGGCATGCTGCGGTCTCTGGCGGAGGCCTGTTGCACTCCGGCGGAAGTTTTGACTAAGTTGAATCATTTATTGGTGGAAGACTTTCCGGCGGGTAAGTTTGTCACTTTAGTCTACGCGGTGCTGCATCCTACATCCCGTAACATCACATTCGCCAGCGCTGGACACTTGCATCCACTTCTGATCGACGATAGCGGTGCGCGTTTTCTCGACACTGAGCGCGGTTTGCCGCTGGGGCTGAGCTGTGGCGATTATTCGGAGACCAGCGTGACTCTCTCCCACGGTTCGCGGCTCGTCTTTTATAGCGACGGCATCAGCGAAGCCGTCAACGATGCGGAAGAAGAATATGGATTAGAGCGCCTAGTTCAGCATGTCTCCGGTCCCGGCGCTTCCGCAATCACGGTTCTCGATGACGTTCGCGCCTTCACCAGCGGCGTCGCACTTCGCGATGATGCCAGCGTGGTATTCGTCAGGACCGGCTCCTAAAGCCTCAGTTGAATCTGCGCTGACCGGAAGCAGGTTCCGTTCCTGTGAAGGATGAGCCCTAGGCGTAGCGGTCTGGTAGATCGCCGTGATGAGTACGGGGCAGGGTAAAAAGGATGATGAGGCTGGCGAGGGCGAGGATGGCGATAATAAAAACGCTGCCCTCGGGCCCGGTAGTTCCTCCGCTCAAGACAGGTTTGCCGACGGGGTGCGTGGCGAGAAGATGGTGTTGCACCATAAGTCCGCTGTCGGCAACGCCATAAAGAAACGACTGGCCCCAATCCCACGAAGTATGGAACCCGATCGCCCACCAAAGAGAGCCCGTACGCCATAAGCTAAAGCAAAAAACCATTGCGGCAAGACCAGCGGACAGCAATCCAATCGGGGACTCTCCCGGGTTCTTGCCGTGGCCGAGGCCAAACAGTAGAGAAAAGATGACGGCAGCGGTCCAGAAACCCAGGGTCTTGCTGTGACGAGTCTTCAATGCCCATTCATAAACGCCGGCGAGGCCGCGTGTAAGGGTGTACTGCAAGTAGCCGCGGGTAAGGTACTCCTCGAGCAGTCCGACGAGAAAGAAGCCGAGTAGCCAGATCGCCCCGTAACGGAAAATGTCCGGGCCAAAGAGCAAGCGGTTATCGATGACGAGGAGTCCTGCCTTCCATAGCGTCGCGATCAAAAGCGATAGACACATGATTCCCCAGGCCAGGCCGCTGAAGAAATATTTCAGCCTGCGTCTGCCACCGAAGCCGTATACAGAGTTGGGCCGCCGCTCGATCTTCGACATGATCCAAGTGACAAGAACGGTAATGACAAAGGGAATCAACTCGGCAAGGAACAAGAAAGTTGGCGAAGCCTCCGCACCTGGCTTCGGCATCTTTACGGCCCCGGGGAACAATCTGTGACCGATGAAGTTTACCAAGAAGACGATCGCGGCAAAGATCGCGATAAAGATCAGCAGGCTCCAACCAGCGCGCAAACCATCTTCGCCGAAAAAAACCTTGTGAAGGGTTGATGGTTGCGTGGGTGGTGCTGGCTCGGCGGTGGGTATCAGCGGGGCATCTTGGTCCAAAGGGCGCGCCTCGTTCGGAAAATCGTGTTGTTTAGTGTTATACGCAGATCGCGACGATTTGGTTCCCAGTGGCCAGAGCCGGGCTGCTCCACTCAGCGAAAGCGCGCCAGATGTTCCTTGAGAATGCAGCGGTCCATCACCACGAAGATTCCTGCCGCGCGCGCCTTCGCGGCAGCCTTCTCGTGAACCACATCTTCCTGCATCCAGATCGCCGGCACTTTTAACCGAATCGCCTGCTCTACGATTTCTTCGACAAACTCGGGCCGCCGGAAGATATTCACAATATCGATTTTTTCCGGCACGTCTGACAGCGAAGCGTAGGCCTTCTCGCCCAAGGACGATTCAATCTGAGGATTCACGGGAATAACGCGATATCCATGGCTCTGCATGTAGGCAGACACGCCGTGACTGGCGCGCATCGGATCGTTGGAAAGACCGACCACAGCAATTGTTTTCGCGCTTTTCAACAGCGCAGCCACTTGATCGGATTGAGGAAGAGAAGCCATGCGTTTCTACTTTTTATTCGCCGCATCCAGTTTTTGCTTGTACATCTTGAGGGCCAGCTTGCGCACGGTTTCCGAAACTTCCTTATTGGCGGAGATATTCTTCAAGTCCACGGCCAGCAAATGTTTCATCAGTCCTAATCCAAGATCAAGCGGAGTGCGCGGGTTCGACACCAGATTCCGGACGACGATGTAATTCTTCATGAAGCGGCGCTTCAACGGAATCTGCCGCAGCACCGCTTCCAGCACATTCTTCTGCAGCGCGAATTTTTCCACTTCTCCGTCAGACAGTTTCGGCGCCTCGAGCACCGCGAGCGCCACAACTTTGGTACCGTCGCGAATCAGAATTGAACGTTCCTCTTTGTTTCCCTTAAGCGCTAACTGGATACGACCTTTTACATCGAGGCCGTTGATCTTCTGCATTGTATTCTCGCGCTTTGCCGCCACCGGCGCATGAGAAGCCGCGCGGCCTGACGGTTTGGCAGCTACAGCGACACCCGGCTTTCCAGCTGCCGCCGCGGGACTCGAACCGGCCTCAGCCGTCTTCGGGGCGGCCGCAATTTCCTGCATTGCCGATACCGGAAAATAGTCGGCTCCCAGCAACTCCATGATTCCGCCGATCGGCTGAAATGGCTTTCCTTCTTCGGCAACAATTTCCGCGGCGTGCTCGGCGAGATAGGTAGAAATGGCTTCTTCAGGAACATCGCCCGGCTCTTCCTCAGCCGATGCCACGATGGCTACGGAAGCGGGCGCGTCCGAATCAGGGGCTGCCGTAACCGGGTTCTCGACGGCTGGCTCTTGCTTGGCCGTGGGTTTGCCGCCCAACAATTCGGCAATCGTCGAAGCCTCATTCGGCTTTACGTAAGGGTTCGATCGAAGTGACTGCAAAATATTTGTTGCTGCGCATACGCGGGCACTCTGCAACATCGTGGTGATATTCTCCGGAGAGGCCGAGATGGCAAATTTAGCCAGCTCGCTATCTGGCACTGACGGGTTCTCCAGCAGCGCCGGCAGCAATTTCGGACGCAGATTCTCCGGTGAGATCAGATACTCGAGTACTTCCCTCGCCGTTTTTGGATCGGAGGCCGCGGCCAGAGACGCCTTTTCGTCCCAGCCCGCCAGGGTCATACGGGCAAGATCGCCAAACACCTTATTGTGCCGGGCGAGATAAACCAGAATTTCAAGATTTTCATCCGGCGGCACTGACAGCGCGCCCCGCGCCGCGAACTGCATCATGTTTGATGGCAGCTTCGACGCGCGGATCTGATCGATCGTTCGGCCCATCACTTCACCTCTTCGGCCAATGCGGAGGTCTCCGATTTCGCGATCATTTCAAGTTCCTCCACCGCCAATTCCAATTCGCGAATCAGCCGGTTTCGACTCGCCACGCCTAAACTCCCGCACTAAAGCCCGATAGTACCAAAGTGTCCCGTCGCGCCCGCCGTTGAAGCGTGCCCAGATTGATTCCCCAACTTCCCTGTAATCCGAAAGAATCGAGCGTACGTTATTCAGTTTGTCCGCATGCGGAGACCAGCCTGGTCTCGGCGTCGGCATCCTTTAAATGCCGGATATAATTTTCCTTGCGTTCGCGCCATGGCGGCTTTGGCTCGACGTCAGAATCGGTGCAGCCGTCCACAATCTTCGCTACCCGGCTGCCAAAACGCTTCTTCACTTCTTTCAGCATCGGCGCGCCGCCGCAATCTTCCACCACATCGTGCAGCAACGCTGCGATCGCCATATCTTCATCACCGCCGAATTCCAGCGTCAGTGAAGCCACGCCCATCAAGTGCGCGATATAGGGAGTTGTCGAGGCCTTGCGCACCTGGCCCGCATGTTTCTCGGCGGCAAAAAGAAATGCCTTCAAAAACCGCGGACCGAGCTTGACCGACGTTGCCCTGCTTCCCGCCCACTATTTCTCCTGTTTCTCTCCGCGCCGCGCCAATAGATATGCGCGGATGAACGGTTGCAGATCTCCATCCAGCACCCGATCCACGTCCCCGACCTCAGTTTTTGTGCGGTGATCCTTGATCATGCGGTAAGGCTGCAATACATACGAACGAATCTGCGATCCGAAATCGTTATCGAGTTTTGAGTCTTCAATCTTCTTGGTTGCTGCGCGCTTTTTTTCCATCTCATATTCGTAAAGCTTCGACCGCAGCATGCTCATGGCGCGCTCGCGATTTTTGTGCTGCGAACGCTCATTCTGGCAATTCGCCACCAGCCCGGTTGCAATGTGAGTAATCCGGACCGCAGAATCCGTAGTGTTGACGTGCTGCCCACCCTTGCCGCTGGAACGGTAGGTATCGGTGCGGATGTCCTCCGGCTTAATTACGATATCAATGCTGTCGTCGATTTCCGGCGAGACGAAGACGCTGGCAAACGAGGTATGCCTGCGTTTCGCCTGATCGAATGGTGAAATCCGCACCAGCCGGTGCACGCCAATCTCGCTCGCAAGCAGCCCGAAGGCATACTCGCCGTTTACCGCAAACGTTGCCGATTTCAACCCCGCTTCTTCGCCCGGCTGGTAGTCGTAAAGAACCGTTTCGAATCCTTGCCGCTCCGCCCAGCGCAAATACATGCGCAAAAGCATGTCGGCCCAATCCTGCGATTCGGTGCCGCCCGCGCCCGGATGAATGGTCACAATCGCATTGAGCGCGTCGTTCTCGCCCGAAAGCAGAGTCTCGGTCTCGAGTTTGTCTACCAGTTCGCGCAGCGAGTCGATCTCGCGGCGCAATTCTGCATCAACCTTCTCGCCTTCTTTTGCCAAATCAAAATAGGCGGCAATGTCATCGCTGCGGCGCTGCAGGTCCGCATCGGTGGCGAGCAGGTGCTCCAGCCGCTTTTTCTCGCGCATCACCTGCTGCGAGCGTTGCGGATTCGACCACAGATTCGGGTCGGCGGACTGCTTCTCAATTTCGGCTAATTGCGGACGGAGTTTGCCCGCGTCAAAGATACTCCCGGAGCTCGCGCACCTTCTTGCTCAACAACCCGTATTCCTGCTCGAACTCTTGATTCATGAGGATGTTTCTGCTTTCTTCCTGGCCTGCACGCGAAGTGTGAAGCGCGCGAGCAGCGCTGCTGCTGAAATTATCGCACACAGATAGGCGAACCAATCTCCGTGCCGCGTGTAGAAGGTGGTTACGGAAGTGAGGGCATAGGGCGCCACCAGCGCGCCGCGTTCTTTCCGCGGGAGCCGCGCCACCGTTCTCCCATAAGGATCGATCGATGCCGTGACTCCCGTATCCGTCGCGCTTAAAATCCAGCGGTCATTCTCGATCGCCCGCATGCGCGTCTGGTTCAAGTGCTGAGCATAGGCCCCGCTGTCGCCGTACCATCCATCGTTCGAAATGTTTACGAAGACTTGCGCGCCATTATCTGCAAACTGCCGCACTTCATCCGGGAATACCGACTCGTAGCAAATAAAAATCCCCAGCTGCTCGCTTCCCGCGTCCAGGGGCGCTCGCGATTCTCCTGCTTTAAATTCTCCAACTTCTTTCGTAAGCCCGCCGGCAAACGCAAACAACTTCGGAAACGGCAAATACTCTCCAAATGGCACCAGATGCACTTTGTCATAGCGCGCAGTCCAATCGCCCGCAGGGCTCACCAGCGCCGCCGAATTGAACACTTCCGAAGTGCCTGCCGCGCCTGGCTTTGCCGGCGTACTTCCGATGGCGCCCGTAACAACCCAGCTATGAGTCTCGCGAGCCATCTCGCTCACCGGTTCTCGAAACAGCGGATCATTCGCAAAAAAAGGTGCGGGAGATTCCGGCCACACAATCAAGTCCGCTTTGCCATGGGCAGATTCAATTGCCCGCGATGAAGACGAACTCGAAGCCTCGGCCTTTACGCTAAGATCAATCAGTTCGCGTAGCGTGCGCTCGAAGGTGTCGCGCGTCCAGTTTTCATCGACCGGAATATTTTCCTGCACCAGCAGTGCCCCGCGATCCGCCGGAATAGCCGGAGCATCCACAAGTCTTCCTGCTTGCAGCACGGCCGCCGCCGCCAATGACGCCGCCAGCAAAGTGGCCCGCTTCTTTTTCGGCACCAGAAACGCCGCAGCCACCGCGACGTTGACCAGCATGATCTCGAACGATATGCCATACACTCCGGTCAATGTGCTGATACGGCTGAGCGAAATATTGTCCACCTGAGCGGTGCCCAGCAAATCCCAGGGAAAGCCGGTGACACGAGTTCGCGCCAGCTCTGCGGCAACCCACAGAAAAGGTACGGAGACCAGTGCCAGCCGGTTATCTCGCCTCGGTCCCGCCGCCAATCCCAACAGCAGTCCAAACAGTCCGTGATAGAGACCGAGGTAAAGACAGAAGAGAAATAGCGCCAGCGCGGCCGCCGCTACGCTCAGGCCGCCATGCTCGTGCATGGTGTCGTAAATCCAATAACAAGTGCCGGCGTACCAGAGAATGCCGGAGATGTAGGCCAGCAAGAACGCCTGCCCTGGAGTCGCAGCCTGAAGAGGAACGGAGCCATCTATCTCGAGAGCGCCCGCTGGCCGCGCTCGCAACAGGGCCACGATCAGAGGAGCGAATGCCACCCACGATAAAATGTAAAGTCCAGGCAGCGGGAAAATAAGAATCTGCAACAGTGACGATAGACCAACCAGCAACCACGCGCTGTAATGAATTTGCCTCACCGGCAAGAATAACAAAACGCTTTAGTGTTGATGGAGAACAAGAATTCTCTTGTCATTTCGAACCTAGCTGAAGGCTAGGCGAGGAATCTGCTGTCTTCGCCGTCCCCACGATACTGCGCACAAACTCAACAATCTCCGCCGTCACATAAGGTGGAGGAGAGATTCTAAACACCGGCCGGTCCGCCACTGGCTTCAATGAAACCCCATGCCACGCAGCATCTGGACGATCATGCAGAATCACGGCCCCAGCACGATCCATCAACTCCTGCGCCGACTTCTTAAAATCTTCCGTCCCCGGATCAAGCACCGTCATATACAAATCCGGCCGCATAAATTTGAGTACACTGTTCGATTCCACGATCACATTGCTTGCGGCCTCAATCCTCCGCCGCAATGCCGGCATCGCCTCTGCCAGTCTTCCCTGCTCCGTCCGAACCCACAGCGACCGCGCCGCGCCTGCAACCAGAAAGCGGGATGTGTCTGATTCTCCGCTGCGATCCTTTTCCTCGGAAATCGCCCACGAATGATCTCCAGTCGCGCAGTCGCATGCTTCCCCGTTCGCCGAACAGATTCCGTGTCCATATTGCGTGATCTTCACCGCTGTCCAATCGTACTCAGGCAACGCCGCGATCAGACCCGCAACCACGCTGGTCTTGCCCACGCTTCGCGAATGCCCGCCAATCACCACGGTCGCCACATCTACCTCTTTTTCGCCAACTTCGCCAGCGCCGCTAATTGCTTCAGATATTGCCGCACCGGTTGCGCCGGAGTTCCCCAGAACGCCACGCCCTTGCCCCGCAAGACTTTATTGGGCAGCACGCCACCCTGTCCTCCCAGCATCACGCCTTCTCCAATGCGAGCGTGCTCCCCGATGCCTACTTGCCCACCAAGTACCACATCGTTTTCAATCACGATGCTGCCGGAAAGTCCGGTCTGCGCCGCAACCACCACATTTTCCGCCAGGTGGCAATTGTGTCCCACGTGTACCAGGTTATCGATCTTTGATCCGCGTCCAATTCGCGTTTCATCCAGCGCGCCGCGGTCGATCGTCGTGTTGGCACCAATCTCCACATCGTCTTCAATCACCAGTCTGCCGACCTGGGGAAACTTTTCATAACGTCCACTCAAGGGATCGCGCACATATCCGAAGCCGTCACTTCCCAGCACCGCCCCGGCATGCACAATCACGCGATTGCCCAGCGTCGTCCCCGGATAAACCGTCACGTTTGGATAAATTCGGCATCCGTTTCCAATCTTCACTCCGCGGCCAATCGCGCAACCAGCGCCGACCCGCGTCCCCTCGCCAATTTCCGCACCCTCGGCAATCACCGCTAGTTCCTCAACCATTACGCGCGTTCCGAGTCGTGCTGACGAATGAATCACCGCGCTCGCGTGTACTCCATCACCGGCCCGTTGACTATCTTCACTCCGCAAAAAGCGAGCTGCCCTGGCAAACGCCAGCTTAGGGTGACTACAGATCAACAGTGGTTTTCCCTCCGCGGCTGACGCAAACTTTCCCGCAATCACCGCTCCGGCACGCGACTTCAGCGCCTGCGAGAGATGCTTCTCATCTTCTACGAACACCAGGTCATTCGAAGAAGCCGACGCGATGCTGGCCACGCCGCCGACCTCAACATCTCCATCCCCCAGCAGGCGCGCCTTTAGCGCCTCGGCGATATCTTTCACCTTGTGCATCATCGCTCCCACTCTATCTCAGCCGGCCGTGCGGACGAAAGCCAGAGTTTGCCGGTTGGCGAAAAGACCGTTCCCGACGATAATCGAAGAAAGCCGTTGATCGCGAGACACAATTGACGAAACGAAGATCAGTATTCATGACTCTCCGAACCACGCCCTGGTACGGCATCTTGATCGCAATGTTTGTGTTCGTCACGCTCGCGCTCCCGATCCCAACTTCCGCGCAGCAGCTCGCCAGCCGCATTATCCTCAAAGATGGTTCTTACCAGTCAGTCACGAAGTATGAAATCAAAGGTGATCGCGTCCGCTACTACAGCGCCGAGCGCGAGGAATGGGAGGAGCTCCCTTCCTCCCTTGTCGACTGGCCGGCCACAGAAAAATATGAGAAGGAGCGAGGAGCGGCGCCCGCCATTCCCGAAGCCACACTCATCGATAAAGAAAGTAGCGCCGACCGTGCAGCCGAAGAGGCCCGGCTTCCACAGGTTGCTCCCGGCCTGCGCTTACCAGAACTCTCAGGAATGTTCCTGCTGGACAATTTCAAGGGTCAGCCACAACTCGTCGAAGTGCAGCAGGGCGAAGGCGTTCTCGATCGCAACGGCAAGGGCAATATCCTGCGCGGCGTAGTTGCCAGCGGCAAGGAAACGATAGAACTGGATGGCAGCCATGCTGCCGTTTACTCCCACGTCGCAGTGCCTTCTATCTATATCAAGATGGATGACGATTCAGATCAAGCCCCGCCGCCGGGAGAAACCGCGTCCGACAAGCCGTCTCTGCCCAGCCTCGACGCTCCGCGCGCTGAACCGCAGCAGCCGCAACAGCCCGAACAAGCTGCAGCCGCCGAGCGGTTCCGCATCGTGCGCTTGAAAGTGAGAAATGGTAAGCGCATCGTCGGGGATATGAAGCGCGCCAGCACCGGCAAGGTCAGTCAGGAAGAAGATTCGGTGAAGAGTACAACGGACCATGTGGGCACGGGATGGCTCAAGTTAACCCCGACCCAGGATCTGACGCAGGGCGAATACGCGGTCGTGGAAATGAAGGGCGAAGCGGGCATGAACCTTTTTATCTGGCCCTTCAGCGTCAATCCAAACGGCCCGGCCAATACAAATCCCTGGACGCCGGATGTGAAAATAAAGAGTGCGGAGCCCACGGGTCCGAAGTGAATCTTTATTGGCTCTCTCCGGAGCTGAGTGACGCTCACTCCGCCATCTCGCCGTTTGCCCGAGTAACCGGCTGCCGGTAACTGCATATTTCTTAAGCGAGATTAGCATGAATACGAAGGGCTTCGGCAGCTTTACGGAGTCGTTTATCTCTCGTCCACAGCAGCGTGGGCGAATTGATAAGGACGGAGGCAATCAGATGAGCGTCGGTAAGACCGATGCCGAGGTTGTACAAACGACGAGCTTCAATCATTCGCCGCACCTCGTTCAGTTGCGCTACTCTCACCTGGGGCAAAAAATCCAGCAGCGTAAGCGTCTTGGCGCGTTCGTGGAGCGATCCCAAAGCAAGTTCCGCAATGATAAGAGGATGGATGACGATATTCCCCAGGCCGAGATGTCTGCGCATCTCGTGGTTTCGTGTACGGAAGTGGTCGATCCAGATCGACGCATCAGCTAGTATCAATTCGACCGGGCTCCGCGGCGAGGAACGCTCTTCAATGCGGGCATGGTGCCGCCCAAGGACGCCAGTCTGCGGGCGCTTTCACGCTCGATGAGGGCCTTAAGCGCTTCCCGAATCAACGCCGTTTTTTCCTCAACACCAGTGAACTCCTGGGCGGTGCGGACGAGATCGTCATCAAGCGCGATAGTGGTTCTCATAAGGAGGACTCAAGCACTGATTATAGCATCAGATGATGTCGTATTTTGTGACTAAGGACGGTCCAAACTCAGCGACAGGCTGGAAGGCCAGAGCTGCCCTCCTATTTCATCACTCCCCGTTGCGCAATCCCAATATTGTCCCGCGTCGTGTTCTTCACCAGGTACATCATCTCGTCGGCCTGGCGGATGATGTCATGCGCGTCGCGCGCATCGTGCGGATAGGTGGCAAGTCCAATCGAAGCCCGCACATTCAGATTCAAACCTTCATCGCGGCAGAAACAGCTGGCGCGCATGCCATCGCGCAAGCGCTTGGCCACCACCAGCGCCTGATCTTTCCCAGTCTGCGGAAGCAGCACAACAAATTCGTCTCCGCCATAGCGGAAGGCAAAATCAATCAACCGCAACTGCGCCTTCACCAGGTAGCCAATTTCCGCCAGGAGTTTGCTGCCGATCAAATGTCCGTGGGTGTCGTTCACTGCTTTAAAGCGATCGAGATCGATAAACAACACGCTGAACTCATAGCCAAAACGCGATGACCGGTAAACTTCCGTTTCCAGCGTTTTATAAAGATGGCGCGCATTATAGAGTCCGGTGCAGTCATCGGTAATCGTCAACTCCTGAATCTTCTCTACCCAGCGAGCATTTTCAATTGCGATCGCGGCGTAGTCGCACAACGCCTGCAAAAAGAAAATCTCTTGCTCGTTAAATCGCGAAATATCCGCATTTACCAGCTGGATCACTCCCAGCACGCGCAAACGCGACCGCAAGGGTACGCAGATCACCGAATGAGTTTCGCAGTGCGTTGCCTCGTCAATGCGTTTGGCAAAACGCGGATCGCTTTCCACGTCGGCGAGAACCACCTGCTCGCCGTGCTTCGCCACCCATCCTGCAATTCCTTCGCCCAATTTCAGTCGAATATCTTTCAGCGCTTCCGCCGCTGCGCCCACCGCAATCGCGAAGTAAAGCTCATCCTTCTGCTCGTCAACCATCAGCAGCGACCAGGTATCAGGACGGAAGTATTCCGCCATTTTCTCCATGATGGTCTGCAGGATCGAATCGAGGTCCAGCGACGACGTGAGCGCTTTCGCTACGTCGTGAAAGATATTGAGTTCCTGGCTCTGGCGGGTTAGTTGCGTGCCGGCGGCCTCGGACATGGGGGGTTCCTTCATCTCCCGTTGCTGCGGGCGCTGCATCCCGCGAATGTTCTGCTTTGAGCCTTGATCGTCGAATTGGGACCCAAGCTTGAGGTCAACAATTCGCTGCATGGACGAGTGACAGTTCCAAAAATTATAGAGTCGCATCCTCCGCACAGCAATAACCGTTGGTAACCAGTATCCGTAACGCCAATGGATACTTCACATAGAAAGCCCCTTGGCGGGGAAGATTCGCCCTTAACGCGGCATCCACTCCGGGCGTATTCTGATATTTATGCTGCGAATCATCCCCCGCCACTCTTCGCTCGCCGTCGCCGCGGCCGTCGCAATTACCGTTTTCTCTTTGGAATTGGCGGCGCTCGCAGCCACGCCGGTCGACCCGAAAACCGTCGCCGAAGTCGATGCCGGCCTCGGCCCGTGCACCGCCGACTTCACCATTACAGACGAAGCGGCCAAGCCCGTCTACGCAGCCAACATCCGGGTGCACATCGCTTATGGATTCATGAGCCTGCACAAACTGGATCTTCAAGCCGGTACCAATGCCGATGGCAAGGCCCGTTTTATAGGACTTCCCGAGAGTTCCAAGCAGGGGCTTTTTTTCGTCGCCTCCGAGGGTGATCGTGAAGGCTCGGCTTTCGATGATCCCGCGAAGACCTGCAAGACCCAGTTCACCATCGTGCTGCGAAAGAAGCCACCGGAACAGCCCTGAAAACGGTAGTGGGCGGCTGCAGGCAGCCAATGGCGGTAACATGGGCTTCCACAACGTTCTGGCGTCCGCGCCCGCCTTCGCCTATGATGATTGTCATCTCGACGCGGGCTGGCAGACGTTCCGCCCGCCGGAGTTCCTTTTGCCGACCTTCGGGGAAAATCTGCGCAAACAGCGCGAGCAGCGTGGCCTCTCGCTCGATGCCATCTCCACCATCACAAAAATCAGCCCACGCATGCTGCGCGCCATCGAAGAAGAACACTTCGAGCAACTTCCCGGTGGCGTATTCAACAAAGGTTTCGTCCGCGCATACGCTCGCCTCGTCGGCCTCGACGAAGACGAAGCGGTGTCAGATTATCTTGCAGCGCTGCGCGAGAGCCAGATTCAATCGCAAACCATCCTTCCCAACTTCCGCAACTCGACCACAGAAACCGCGGAAGACGACGAAGACCGCCGCAGAATCAATACTGATGCCGGCGGAACGCATCTTCGCAACCGCGACCATGCGGCGAGCGCGCGCGTCGACCGCGCGATAAACAACCACTCCATCGATCCGCCCCCGGATCGCCGTCTACATCAGGAAGACCGCCGCAAAGAGGCTCGCCGCAGCGACGACCGTGAGGCTCGTCCTCAGAATCACAGCAACCTCGATCCCAACAGCCACGATCCGAGCCACCAGGATCCAAGCAATAAAGATCTGGATAGTAGAGTTCCAATCGGAAGAGATCAAAGCGGCGAAGTCCGCGCCAACGGAGATCATCCTCAACCTACGGTCGACGGGTATGTTCCGGCGCCGCCCCTGTCTTTTCTGAACCTGACGTCCACACCGTCGAGTCGCCCTATCGAGGAAGTTTCTCGACCTCTCGTTAACGAACCGGATGGCCGTACACACCCTGTTCCCTGGGGGAAATTGGCTGCAGCCCTGCTGGTCGTTACATTGATCTTAGCTTTCTGGACACTTCGACGCCGCAACCAGACATCCGAGGCGGCGCAGCCTTTGACTTCTTCTTCCGTACCCTCTTCCACGGAGAGCGCCACGTCCCGAGCCCCGGTCTCAACCGCAGTCCCAACCGCAGTCTCGGCCAAGCCGACTCCCGCCGCCACGCACGGGAACCGTCCCCCGGTATCGACGGCTGCTGCTACCGCCGCTCCGGTCGCTGCGGCCGCCGCAGTCCCGGCCGATGCCGATGTCAACCCTCCAGTGCCGAAGCCGCGCTCGCAGGTAGTTGCGCCGAAGCCGCCACGCGCCTTCACGCTTCTGATCCGCGCGGATCAGACTTCGTGGGTTTCAATCATTGCCGACGGCCAGCCGGTAGCCAAAGAAACTCTGATCGCGCCGGCCAATACCTCAGTCCGCGCCAATCACGACATCACGGTAAGGGCAGGCAATGCCGCCGGCATCAGCTTCATGCTCGATGGCAAAGAGATCCCGGCTCAAGGCAGTCCTGGGGAAGTTCGCACCTTTACCTTCGATGCTACGGGCCTGCGATCCTCCGCCGTGGCCCAACCCACGAACCCAACTCCCTAGCCGCCTAAAATTTCAACCAGGAAGTGTTCGCGTGGCGCACCGGCGCTTCATTCCTCCCCAAATTTCTTTAGATCCTCGGGTCCGTCCGCCAGAGCCACCGCGTTCTTGCCCTGGACCATCTCCCGAACCTTTTCCACCACATCGGGATTGGCCAAAGTTGTGATGTCGCCGGTGCTCATGTTGTTTGAGAGCGCCGCCAGAACCCGGCGCATGAGTTTGCCGGACCGGGTTTTCGGCATATCCGGAACGATGAGAACTCTGCGCGGGCGGGCAATCTTGCCAATCATGGTTTCGATGGCTTTGTTTACTTTGTCGATGATAGCCGGACTCGGCTCTATACCAGGCCGCAGGGCGATATAAACCTCGGGCACGCGGCCTTTGATTTCGTCCACCACCGGCACCACGGCCGCTTCCGCCACTTCGGGAACCGTCAGGCACGCAGACTCGATCTCCTTTGTGCCCAGCCGGTGGCCAGCAACGTTGATGACGTCATCTACCCGCCCCAGAATCCGGAAATACCCGTCCGCGGCCAGCACTGCGCCGTCCGCCGCAAAATACGGCCAGTCGTGCCAATCCTTGCTGTTACGATCTTTGCAATATTTGCTGTAGTACTGCGTGACGAAACGGTCGCGGTCGCCCCAAATGGTTTGCATGATTCCCGGCCATGGATTGCGGATGCAGATGTTGCCCGCCTTCCCCGAACCGGCAGAGACTGGTTCGTTATTTTCGTCCATGATTACGGGATAGATTCCCGGCATGCCCGGCCCGGCGCTGCCCGGCTTCATTGGGTCCAATGCCGGCTTGGTGCTGCACAGAAATCCTCCGTTTTCGGTTTGCCACCATGTATCCACGATCACTGCCTCACCCTTGCCCACAACGTCGTGATACCAGCGCCAAACCTCTGGTTCGATCGGTTCGCCGACCGTGGTCATGTGCTTGAAATGGTAGTTGTACTTGGCAGGTTCATCGTGGCCGGATTTGCGCAACATGCGAATGGCCGTAGGTGAAGTGTGGAAGATATTCACATCCAGGCGCTCCGCGATTCGCCACACTCTGCCGGCATCCGGATAAGTAGGAACGCCTTCGTAGAGCACACTTGTAGCGGCCAGCGCCAACGGACCGTAAACAATATAGGAGTGTCCCGTGATCCAGCCGATGTCGGCCATGCACCAGTAAACGTCTTCAGGATGAATATCCTGAATATATTTCGAAGTACCGGCTACATAGGAGAGATAACCACCGGTACGGTGCTGGCAGCCTTTCGGCTTTCCGGTGCTGCCGCTGGTGTACATCAGAAACAGCGGCGCTTCCGCATCCATCGGAACTGGAGCAACGATGCGGCCTGAGTACTTCGGCAGAACCTCGTCCACGAAAACATCGCGGCCTTCGACAAAAGGAGATGCGGACGCATTCTTGCCGGGGTGACGCCTCCAGACCAAAACCTTGTCTACGATTTGACCCTCCTTCTTCGCGATTTCGAGCGCGATGTCAGCACCGGCTTTGTGATCAATCATCTTGCCGTTGCGATAGTAGCCATCCATCGTGATGAGGACACGGCTGCCGGAATCGGCAGCGCGCATGCCGCAAGCCTCGCCGCTGAAGCCGCCAAAAACGACAGAATGAATCACCCCCAGGCGGGCGCAGGCCAGCATGGTAATCGGCAACTCGGGCACCATGGGCATGTGAATGGTGACGCGGTCTCCGCTCTTCAGGCCGCAGAAATCGCGCAGCAGGGCGGCGAATTCGTTCACTCTAATATAAAGTTCGCGGTAGGTAACAGAAACAGTCGCTTCGGATTCGGGCTCGGGAACAAAGATTAATGCAGCTTTATTTTTGTATTTCGCGAGATGACGATCGACGCAGTTGTACGAAGCGTTGATCTTGCCGCCTACGAACCACTTCCAGAACGGCGGATCGCTGGTGTCGAGCGTAGTGTGCCAGTACTTATCCCAGGTCAACAGGTCAGCGTATTCGCGAAAACATTCGGGAAAGTTTTTCTCGCTGAAGCGCTCCATCACTCCGGGATCGGTCAGATTCGCCTGGCCGACAAATTTCGCCGAGGGATAATAGTATTCTTCCTCGCGCCAATGAACTGCGATCTGAGCCTGAGTCGTCTCGATCACCGTATTCTGCTTCTCAAGGATCTGAGCCATATCATGTCACCCCTTAGATTTCTAAATTTGTGACGCAATCCCGACCGTCTCTTTTCAAGCGCTTGACGGATTGGCGGAGCGCTGCGCTCCGTTCAAGCCTGCCCGACGGACCTATGCACTTTACCGCGACTGCTTTGGCGAGCTAGGCTACCACCGGAAGCTTGGTTCCTGCCAGCTGTCCTTCAGTCACGACTGGGCGTTTGGCCAGGAATTCGCAGACGAGAGCAACCGCCGCCAAAGCCGCCGCCGTGTAGAACGCCATCTCATAGTTGTGGTATTTGTCGAACATCCAACCGCCGATGCGTCCACCGAGAAGGCCGGCAACGCCCCAGGCGGTGAATAGCAGGCCGTAGTTGATGCCTACATTCTTGGTGCCCCAGAAATCGGCTGCTGTCGCGGCGTTAACCGAAAGCTGGGTACCGTAGCACCAGTAAACAATAAACAGCATCACGAACAATCCCGCCACGTTGCCGCCTACGTGATACAGAATAGGCATGGCGACCATGGAGATGCCGATCATGAGTCGCAGCACGTTCAGCCGACCCAGTGCATCGGACATCCAACCGGAAAGAATGCGCCCCGAGGCGTTTCCAGCCGCGCCCACGATCAAACCAAATGAAGCCAGGGTGGTGCTGGGTATGCCCACGCTCTTGGCGAAGGGCACGAGCTGGCTTATGACCATGAGGCCAGCCGCGCAACCAAACGCGTAGGCGATCCACAGAAAATAAAAAGAAGGCGTTTGCAACACCTCACCCGGAGTGAAGTCGTGTGCGGTAGCCGCAACTTTGGACGCCGGAGCAGGCGTCCATCCGGCTGGCTTGTAACCTGCAGGTGGGTTCTTCAGCAAGAACGCGCCAAACACCGTCATGGCGAAGAAAACTACGCCCAGAACTTCGAACGTCGTGCGCCAGCCAAAGTGGGGAATCAGGTAGCTGGCGGCCAGAGGGCCAAAGATTGCCGAACCACCTCCGTATCCACCCACTGCCAGCCCCACCGCCAGACCGCGCTTATCCGGGAACCACTTCGACATCACAGGAATCGGGGTGGCGTAGCCAAATCCGTTTCCCAGCCCTCCGAGAACTCCAAAAAAGATGAAAAACTTGGTCAGGCTATCGGCATAAGAGCACAAGAAAAAGCCAAGGCTCACGAGAACTGCGCCAATCAACGAGATCTTGAATGGCCCGAGCTTATCCTGTAACCGGCCAGCCACGATGAACGTCAGCGCGAAGACCACCACGGCAATGGTGAATACCATCGAGGTCTCGGCGCGTTTCCATTTGAACTCTTTCTCTAACGGAGCCACGAACACACTCCAGGCATAGAGCGAACCCAGAGCCATGTTCATGGACACGCCGCCTACTACGCGCCACCAACGGCTTATCCCAAGGGTGCCAGCGTCAGAAGCGTTATTTGTGTTGGCCATAAATTATCTCCTTCTTCCAGGCAGCGAAATGCTAAGGGCGAGCTGTTCTTTTTGCGGACAAAACTCCGATTCCCTCTTGTGCCTACTTCCTCCCGATAAACGGCTACAAAGTTCCGGGCCCATCGTGGACAACTAAGGTTGGGCCTTTTGCAGGCTAGCGGTCACGTTCACTACGATCGAACCCGCCTCTACTGTAAGGTCCCGCTTCCACTGAATAAATCCCTGCGCGGAGAAAGCAACAACATGCGTCCCCGCACTGACGGCGATCTCCGACGGGGTGTTGCCAACATATCTGCCGTCCAACGTGATCTCCGCGCCAAGCGGCGAAGAAGTGAAATTACAACGGACTTTCTCCGTGGCCGCCGGAAGAGTTGTCGAGGCGGAGGCACCGGACGCGCTCTGCGTCGCCGAAACCGGCGGTGGTACTACAGGCTGCGGCTCGGCGGCCGCACCTGACTGGGCCGCTGGCGCGGGCTCCGGTGAAGGCGACGGCGGCGCAACCGGCTGCGGCTTTACCGCTGTGTCGGGTCTTGGCTCCGCTGCAGCCGCAACCACCTGAAAGAGCTCCTTCTTTTCCTTTCCCTTTGCATTTCGGAATAGGACCGTGATCCCGTGCTTATCTTTCCTGGCTTCGAAAGTCTCCCCTACGGGCAAGGCTGCGCACCTGGACCAGCGCGAGTCAACCGTGCAGGCAATGCTGAAAGATTCTCCGTCCGCGTCGCGCACTCGCATGATGTTCTGCACCGTAGGATTCTTGCTCTCATTGCAGTAAGCAGAGAAATTTGTCAGGTCGCAATCTTTCGGGACAGGGGTTCCTGCATTCAACGGATGAAACTCCGCACTGAGGACGGTAATGTGAAGCGGATACTGCTTCGCGGCCTCTGCGAACATAATGTTCAGCAGAAACAACACCGGCAACAACTTGATCAGAGAACGACCCGCAGCCATACGCCTCTCCAGTACTGGAAGAAGGGGCAACCTTGTTTTGTTGGCGAACAAGGTTGCCCTAAACTTCCCAATTGCCGACATTGTAGCCCCTGGCATTCCCCAGGCGAGCCCAAACATCTTCTAGCCAGCAAACGCTAGAAAGTAAATATAGGACCAAACTCCGTCCGGTGATCTTGCCAGAGATTGTCCAGTTGTCCGGCAATCGTATAGCTTTCACCGGGTTTGAGGCGCGTGCCATAGACGGATTGCTCGATGGCAAACGTACAGTATGGGTTAACTTTGTAGTACAGGGTCGCGGCAAAAACCTTGCCCATGTGGAGCGCGTTTACTCCCGTGAAGTGCGCGTCGAAAAGGTCATGATGCACGATCTGGTCTTTGCCCATATGCAGGAAAAGCTGCCAGCCTGCATTGTGGCCTTTGGGATTTGCATTGAACCAGCGGGAAATCGGGAAGCCGAGGTTGGCGAAGCCGCCAAAGGCGCGGATCGGCCGCTCCGGGGCAATCACCACATCCCCAGCGGGACAACCGGCACCAGTGGCTACGACAACGCTGCAAGCCACCGTCGCATTACCCAGACCGTCAACCGTATCGAACTTGATGGGACTCGAGAGCCCGGTCAAGTCCGTCGCGAAAGAATCGGCCTGGCTACCGAACATAAACCGCAGGTCGCCACCAAAATAAGCGCTGGCCACGAAAGTAAACCAGCGTGTCGGCAACTGCACGCCAATCTGGTTGCCATACATATGGCTGGAGGCGCTATAGCCATTAGGCAGCGCGGCTACATAAGAACTGCACAAGGCGCTGATCGCCGGTGGAGTACCTGTCAAACAACTTGTCGGCAACAAGTCGGTGGCATAATCGCCGTTGGTGACGATCGACGTACGCTTGCCGTAAAGGCCGCTCCAGAATACTTGCGCAGGAGCAACCGCCTGCGCTTTGTCGAGTTGCCACTGGAAGGCCAGTCTGCCTTCATATTCAGGACGGTCAGAGTCGGCGCCCTCGCGCTCAGCCTGTCCAAGCTGGCCCGCCAGTCCACCCACGGTGTCTGAGCTCTTCTCCACTTGACCCGAACTCGGCATCATGATGGCGAAGGTAGGAGCGATTTTGAAAGAACCACCCAGTTTCTGAACCAAGCCCACCATCATCTGTGGAGAACGTTCGTAGATGTCGCCGTAATACGCTCCCAGGAATGTGGTTTCGAGAATGTTGGGTAGAGCGCTCGATCCGAAGAGCGTCCAATCCTGTCCGCCTTCGAAAAAGATGTCGGTAGCACTGTTCGCAGCGAAATCCATGCGTACGTAGGCCAGGCGCAGTTGAGGCTCATTGCTTCGAATCGACGAGACGTTGCGGTTATCGACGGCGCTGAAGTTTCCTTCGAAATCGCCTTCGACCCGGCCGGTGAAAGTGAGCCGGGGAGAAACATCCGGCCATTCAAAGTTTGCGCCAAACCGGGATGAGCGCGCCTTGATGTGAAACTCAGGGTCGGCAGTGGGGCCAGTGTTCGTATCCGTGGACGAAGCCGTAAATAAGCCGATGAACGGAAAGTCGTCGCCGTTGGGAGCGCTGGAGTCATGCGCCGCCGTAGCCTTGATAAAACCATAGGGAGTCACCTTGACGCCGCCCACTTTGAAAGCGGGTACCAAGCCGTCTTTCACCGGTGGGTCGACCGGGATGACGCGCACAGGCGCAACCGCTGGGACCACTGCTACCGCTATGGGCTTCTCATGCTGTGGCGTTTGCGGGGTGGTTGCAACCGGCGGTTGCTGGCCCTGCGCGCTTGAACTGGAACTTGAAGCCGTTGCGGATTCTTCTACGGGTGATGCGGAGGCGGACGATGCCGTGGCATTGGTATCAGCTGCAGGTGGAGCTAAGCTTGGGCCGGCCGGAGCGGGAGTAGCTTCCGCATTGGGCACCTTCGCATTTGTCGGATTCGCGTCGTTGGTTCCCGCCATGACAGGGATTGCCGTGACAACAAAAAGCGATAGTATGGACAGCAAGTTTTTGAAATTCAGCATAGACGGTAATCTCCTCTATTACGGCTCTCGAACGAACCTAGGGCAGACTATGGGCCGCCATCATAATCTGATTCTTGTTGTTGTCAAGCGAATCCAAACCGCAGCTCCGCTCGGGACCTTCTTTGTGCGCTGTTTGCGAAGATGATGCAGTGATCGGGATCACAGACCACGGTGATACCTCGGCGGTCCTAACTCCAGAGGAAGGCTGCGAATGCGGCATTTTCTGGATCTCTTTAAGGATATAGATCAGTTTCGTCAAGTTCGAACCTGACCCACAAGTGTGGAATCATAAAGGCCAGAGGCTTTCCCATTTTGGTACGAACACAGACGTCGGTGATCCACGTCACTGTCGCATAGCCAAAAGCAAGGCAGAATCGACGCCGGTCTGCTTTCCCACTTGCCCGCTCGGAGGTTCCCATGAGCGCTGTTATCGTCGAAAAGCCAGAAAATATTTCCAACCTGTTGGCCATGGATGAGGAATACGCTGCGCCGCGAATTGTTGCCGACAACGCGATCCAGAAGGACTGGTTAGGCGAGTGTGCCCGCTCGCAAAAAAATCCCGAGGCTTTTTGGGCGGAGTACGCTTCGCGTTTTGTCTGGTCAAAGCCCTGGAGCAAAGTGATGGAATGGGACGGGGTTCATCACCAGTGGTTCACTGGCGCCAAGACCAACATCACGATCAACGCGCTGGACCGTCACGCCAACTCCGATCGTTGCAATCGCGCGGCTTTCATTTGGCTGGGCGAAGATGGCAGCGAGCGCGTCGTTACTTACGGCCAACTGCACCGCATGGTCAGCCGTTTCGCCAATGGATTGAAATCGTTGGGAGTGGTGAAGGGCGATCGAATCGTCATCTATATGCCGCTCACGATTGAAGGCGCGGTGGCGATGCTTGCCTGCGCTCGTCTCGGCGCCATTCATTCCGTGGTCTATGCCGGTCTCGGCCACACCGCTCTGCGCGACCGCATTACCGACGCGGAAGCAAAAGTCGTGATCGTGGGAGACGTAGGTTACCGGCGCGGCAAGACCGTGGCGCTCAAGAGCATTGTCGATGAGGCGTTAGAGGGTTTGGAATTTGTAGAGAAGGTGGTTGTCTATTCGCGGGCCGCAGCCGTGCTTAACGCTCCCCGCGAAATCGACTTCAATGATCTCCTGAAATTTTCTCCGAATTGTCCCGCCGAGGAAATGGATGCCGAGGACCCCCTCTTCTTGCTTTATACCTCGGGTTCCACGGGGAAACCCAAGGGAGTGGTCCACGTGCACGGCGGCTACATGGTGGGAACGACCTATCATCTGCAGAACTATTACGACGTGGGCGATCGCGACATTTTCTGGTGCACGTCTGATATTGGCTGGGTCGTTGGGCATTCTTATATTGTCTATGCGCCGCTGTGCGCGGGTGTGACCACACTGTTTCGCGAAGGCGCAATTGACTATCCGAATCCCGGGATCGCCTGGGAAATCGTGGAACGCTACGGCGTAAGTAAAATGTTCACCGCGCCCACCGCGTTGCGAATGTTCATGCGTTATGGAGAGGCTTATCCCGCCGCCCACGATCTGACCACTCTGCGCGTGATCGCGTGCGCCGGCGAACCATTGAATCCCGAGGCCTGGCGTTGGGCTCAGACTCATCTGGCCGGCGACGGCAAGTGGGGCTACGTGATTGACAACTGGTGGCAGACCGAATTGGGCGGACCTACGCTCGGCACACCGCCATCGATGGCGATGCGCCCGGGGAGGGTTGGCGTGGCCGTGCCCGGAGCCGAAGCCGACGTGCTCGACGAAAACGGCAAATCTGCGCTTCCCGGAACGGGAGGACGCCTCGTGCTCAAGCGGCCGTTTCCTCACATGCTGCGCACGGTGTGGCGTGACGCGGCCCGCTACGAGCGGGATTGGCAGGTGATTCCCGGTTGCTATGTCACCGGCGATGTCGCAACCAAAGATGAAGATGGATACATCGCCGTGCTGGGCCGCTATGATGATGTGCTCAATGTCGCCGGACATCGCATCGGCACCGCCGAAGTAGAGAGCGCGCTTGTGTCCCATCCCGCCGTCGCCGAAGCTGCCGCGATTGGTGTGCCTGATGCCATGAAAGGCGAGTCCATCAAAGTCTTCGTGCAAGTTCGCGCCGATCACGTGGCTTCCGACGCGTTGGCGGCAGTTTTGATCGAACACGTTCGCAGAGAGCTGGGACCGATCGCCACTCCATCTTCGTTGCAGTTCGTAGCATCTTTGCCTAAGACCAGATCTGGGAAAATCCTCCGCCGTTTTCTCAAGGCAAAGGAAGCGGGCGTCGATGTGGGCGATGTCTCCACCATGGAGAGTTGATCGCTCCCGATGATCGGCTCGAGAGTCCAACCCCTAACAGAGCTACACTGGAGAATCTGAAAATCTCTGGTGAGTTCAAGCGGAGGAATCTCGTGCACCCAGATCCGAATGTGATAAAGCACACAGTACCTGCGCGGCCTAGCCTGGATGCGATGTTCACTCCCAGTTCAGTGGCCGTGATCGGCGCGACTGACCGCGCCGGTACCGTAGGCCGTACGGTTCTGGAGAACCTTGTCCACGGCCGCTTCTCAGGCAAGGTCTATGCGGTAAACGCGAAGCATGAGGAAGTGCTCGGCCTCAAGGCTTACAAGAACATTCGGGATATTCCTGCGGTGGACTTAGCCGTAATCGCCACTCCGGCTGCAACCGTTCCGAAGATTATCGGAGAATGTGTTGCCTCCGGCGTAAGGTCTGCCGTCGTCATTTCTGCCGGGTTTAAGGAGCGTGGGGCAGAAGGCGCTGCACTCGAACAGCAAATTCGCGAACAGCTACGTGGCGGCTCCATGCGATTGCTCGGGCCGAACTGCCTCGGCCTGATGAATCCGACCATCGGATTGAATGCCACCTTCGCTAAAGATGCGCCGAAATCCGGCAACGTCGCATTCCTGAGTCAAAGCGGAGCATTGCTGAGTGCGATTCTCGATTGGAGTGTGCGCGAAGAAGTCGCCTTCAGTGCCATCGTCTCCACCGGTTCAATGCTGGATCTTGGCTGGGGCGATTTGATCTATTACTTCGGCGATGATCCGCATACCAAAAGCATCCTGCTCTATATGGAATCGGTGGGCGATGCGCGATCGTTTCTATCCGCAGCTCGTGAAGTCGCGCTCACCAAGCCGATCATCGTGATCAAGGCTGGGCGCTCGGAAGCCGCCTCGCGCGCCGCCGCCTCCCATACCGGCGCACTTACCGGCAGCGATGAAGTTCTGGACGCAGCCTTCCGGCGCTCGGGCGTGTTGCGCGTGCACAACATTGCTGATCTTTTCTATATGGCGGAAACCTTAGGCCGGCAGCCGCGTCCCAAAGGTCCGCGGCTTACCATCCTGACCAATGCGGGCGGGCCTGCGGTTCTCGCCACCGACTCACTGGTGGCCAATGGCGGAGAACTGGCCGAGCTTTCGGCGGACAATCTGCAGCGGCTGAACGAGTTCCTTCCCGCTCACTGGAGCCACAACAATCCCATCGATATTCTGGGCGATGCTGATTCCGAGCGCTACGCCCGCGCCCTCGAAATTGCTTCGCAGGATCCGAACAGCGATGGGCTACTGGTGATTCTTGCACCACAGGGAATGACCGACGCGGCGCAAATTGCGCTCCGACTGAAGCCCTACGCCAAGCAATACGAAAAACCCGTACTCGCCAGCTGGATGGGAGGCAACAGCATCGCGACCGGAGAAGCGGAACTAAACGCGGCAGGGATCCCAACATTTTCTTATCCTGACACCGCGGCTCGCGCCTTCACTTACATGTGGCGTTATACATACAACCTGCGCGGACTCTACGAAACGCCCACCTTAACGGAAAACTCCGAATTGGAAAACTCCGCGCGCGAGCAAATCGCGCGGATCATTGAAAATGCGCGGAGTCACGATCGGGTTCTGCTGAACGAATTCGAATCCAAGCAAGTGTTGTCGCTCTACGGTATTCCCACGGTTGAAACTCAAGTGGCGGGCACTGAAGACGAAGCCGCCGTGCTCGCTGCCAAACTAGGTTTCCCGGTGGTGTTGAAAATTTTCTCTGAAACCATCACGCACAAGACGGAGGTCGGCGGAGTCAAACTGAATTTGCCGGACGAAGCGGCGGTTCGGTCAGCCTATCGTTCGATCAAGACTTCTGTCGCGCAGAAAGCCAGCCTGGAAGACTTCTTAGGCGTCACCGTTCAACCGATGGCGAAGTTGGATGGCTACGAATTAATCCTCGGCAGCAGCGTTGATCCGCAATTTGGTCCGGTAATTCTGTTCGGCTCCGGAGGTCAGCTTGTTGAAGTCTATCGGGACCGTTGCCTGGCTCTTCCTCCACTCAATACCACGCTTGCCCAAAGAATGATGGAGCAGACAAAAATCTTCACCGCTCTAAAGGGAGTACGCGGACGTAAGCCGGTGGACATTGCCGCGCTCGAACGACTTCTGGTGCGCTTTAGTCAGTTAGTGCTCGAACAGCCGTGGATAGCGGAAATTGACATCAATCCTCTTCTGGCTTCGCCAGATCGCTTGCTGGCTCTCGATGCCAGAATCGTTTTGCACGACCGCAAAGTTACGCTCGATCAGTTGCCGCAACCGGCGATCCGCCCCTATCCCACGCAGTATGTTGTTCCGTGGACGTTGCGCGACGGGAACCAGATTGTGATCCGCCCCATCCGTCCGGAAGACGAACCGCTGATGGTGAAGTTTCATGAGACGCTCTCCGATCGGAGTGTCTACCTGCGCTACTTCTGCTCTTTGAGTCTGAGCCGGCGGGTGGCGCACGAGCGCCTGTTACGAATCTGTTTCGGAGATTATGACCGTGAGATGGCTCTGGTCGCGGAGATCACCGACCCTGGCACTGGAGAGCACAAAATTATGGGCGTTGGCCGTTTAAGCAAGCTTCGTTCCGGAAACGAAGCCGAAGTCGCGGTGCTGGTTTCAGATAAGTATCAGAAACTTGGCTTGGGATATGAGTTGCTGCGCCGTATCGTCGAGATTGCCCGCGATGAGAAATTGAGTCAGGTCTCGGCCGAAATGTTGCCTGACAATCTGGCGATGCAGGTGATTATGAAGCGCCTGGGTTTCCGCGTCCGGGCCAGCGACGATCTAACTTCGTTGCGCGCTTTTCTGGAACTTGCATAATTTACACGCGTGCGGCATTGTCCAATTTGCCGTTTCTGAGGAGCGCTTTCTATTCCGGCGCGTATTCTACTTGCAGTTCGGCGTCAGCAGCGCTTGCAGGAACACTTAAGGCAATCGTTCCGTATTCCAGTCCCTTCTCGAACGCCTTGAGGTTCAGATCGAGAAAACTTTTCGGAACGGAATCCGCTACGGCTTTGCGAACGGCATCGGCATCCAGCAATTGAGTAACGGCGGTGAAGAATCCGACCATCACCGAGTTCAGGACCATGCGTTTCCCAAGCTCTTCGGCGATACGCGTGGCGGGAATGCTATAAACCTTGATCTCCTTATTAATATCGGAGACTCGCACCAGATCCTGCTCGACGATCAGAATGCCGCCGTCTTTCAGCTCCGGAATAAAGCGCACGTAGGCTTCCTGCGACATGACGACGAGAATGTCCGGCTTGGTCACATAGGGATACAATACGGGCGAATCGGAGAGCACGAGTTGCGCGCTGCAGGCGCCCCCACGTGCCTCTGGGCCGAAATTTTGTGTCATCGTGGCGTAAGCGCCCTGATAAATTGAGGCCGCTTTGCCCAGGAGAATGGCCGAGAGAATCACGCCCTGGCCACCGAAACCCGCAACTCGAATCTCTGTTAGCTGCATACTGTCTCCGGTTCATCTTGTTCTATGTATTTGTCGCCCAGCGACTGCGTAAATTGACCGCGCATCATGGTTTGATAGTCGGGACGGTCGCGGTCCACAAATTTACCCACGATGATTTCTCCGGTCATGGAGAGGCCGACTTCGTTGGTGGGCGCTCCATGGCGCACCTTGCTCTTCTCTTTGTAGTACTTCATGGTGTCAAGCCCATCCCCCAGCTTGTTGCGGCGCTGGTAAAGCGTGGGGCAGGGCGAAATGACTTCAATAAACGAGAAGCCCTTTTTCTTAAATGCTTCGCCGATGGATCGCGCTAGTTGCCGCACGTGGAAAGTTGTCCAGCGCGCCACATAGACGGCGCCGGCCGCTTCGACCAGATGCGGCAAATTGAATGAAGGCTCGAATGTTCCGTAAGGATTGGTGGAAGTGGTCGAGTGATCTGGAGTGGTGGGCGCCGTCTGGCCGCCGGTCATCGCGTAAATCAGATTGTTCACGCAGATTACTTTCAGGTCAATGTTGCGGCGAGCGGCGTGGATCAGATGATTGCCGCCGATGGCCGAGAGATCGCCGTCCCCCGAATACACGACGACGTTCAGCTTGGGATTCGCGAGCTTGAGGCCAGTGGCGAACGGAATGGCACGGCCGTGCGTGGTGTGGAATGAATCGAGCTTCACATAACCAGCAACGCGCCCGGTGCAGCCGATACCGGAGACCAGGGCCAGCGACCCTAAGTCGATTTTCGAATCGATCAGCGCGCGGGCGAAGGAATTCACCGTAGTACCAATGCCGCATCCCGGGCACCAGATATGAGGCATGCGATCAGTCCGCAGAATCTGATCGACCGGGTTGACGCCCGCGCTGACGATATCGCTGATTAAATTGTCTGACATCTGCTTGCCTCCACGATCACTTTGAGGATGTCTTCGGGGCGGTGAACGCCGCCGCCGGCATGCGACACCGCAAAAGTTTTTGCCTTGCCCGCAGCGGCTCGCTCGACTTCACGCACCATCTGACCGAGATTCAGTTCGGGAACCACGAAGGCTCTCACTTTCGCTGCCAGATCACGAATCTTCTTTTCGGGAAACGGCCAGGCCGTGATCAAGCGCAACTTGCCGACGCGCAGACCACTTTCACGCGCTACCCCAATCGCCCGCTGGGCCACGCGCGAAGTAATGCCGTAAGAAACTACCACCACATCGGCGCCCTCCAGATGATCTTCCTCGAACAGAGCGATGCGGTCAGCGGCATCGCGAACTTTGCTTTGCAGTCGGCGAACCAACTTGTCCTGCACCGGCGGAGTCATATTCGGATAGCCGCGTTCGTCGTGAGTCAAGCCAGTGACGTGGAAGTTGTAGCCTTCCCCGGCATGCGCCATCTCAGGTACCTGGTCGCCATTGGTGCCGTAGGGCAGGTAATCCTCCACCGATTTATGAGTATGTTTGCGAGGCACGACTTCGATCTGATCGGCGCGAGGAATGACGACTTTCTCGGTCATGTGTCCGACGACTTCGTCCATCATGAACATAACCGGCACGCGGAATTCTTCAGCCAGGTTAAAAGCGGTGATGGTGAGATCAAAACATTCCTGGGGAGAATTCGGGCAAAGCGCAATGATCTCGTAGTCGCCGTGCGAACCCCAACGCGCCTGCATCATGTCGGCTTGCGCGGGCAGCGTGGGCAGGCCGGTCGATGGGCCTCCGCGCTGCACGTCGACGAAGACGCAGGGCGTTTCCGTCATAGCGGCATAGCCGATGTGCTCCATCATCAATGAGAAGCCAGGGCCGGAGGTAACGGTAAATGCCTTGGCCCCTCCCCACACCGCGCCTTGCAACGTAATCGATGCGGCGAGTTCGTCCTCCATCTGAATGAATGTTCCTCCGACCATGGGCACACGGGAGGCGAAGCGCTCAACAATTTCGGTGGAAGGCGTGATGGGATATCCCGCCGCGAATCGTGCGCCTGCCGCCAATGCACCTTCACAGCACGCATGATCGCCATCGATGAAATGTGTGCCGGTTAATACTCCGCGAGGATCAGCCTTCATTTATCACCTTCCTTGGAGCCGGCATTCTTGGTGGCGAAAATTGCAAAATCGGGACAGTACATGCCGCATAAATCACATCCACTGCATTTTTCCGGATGCACCGCGTGCGGCGGATGGTATCCCTTGGAGTTGAAAGCGGAAGATAAGGCGAGCACGTGTGAGGGACAGAACTCCACACAGAAACCGCATGACTTGCAGTGCTCGACCACGATAGAAACGCGTCCTTTTGCCATGAGAACCCCAAACTCAAGTGGAATATCAATTACGAAATCTGCGTAATTATGACGCGCCGGCGCGCGATTGTTTGTGACAGAAATCACACATCTATGTGCAGCCACGCACGTTTTCGCGGCAAATATAAGTGAATAGAAAGGCCGGAACCCCGTGTGTTCCCCTTCTCGAACCCGGGTGATGAAAAGCACAACAGTTTGTGCCCTTGATCACAGCCAGCGAAGCAATCGTGGACTAGGAATAGTTGAGAGGTACTAAACGGTAATCTTCTTCCCCGGCTACTCGGGTACAAGATTATCGCCTTTCGTTCACGAAGGCGTTTGGGTTTCGGTAAAGAACTCGGCGTAAAAGGAGAAAGTGCGATGTCGCCAAGGAAATTAATTTTAATATTTATAACTTTGTTTGTATCCGTCTGCCTGATCACCGCACAGGACAAAACCGACGATCAGTCGAAAACATCCATCAAGCATGTGCCGTTGACCACAACCTCGCCGGTTTCGGGCAAGGAAATGTACACGGCTTATTGCGCCGTCTGCCACGGAACCGACGGTAAAGGCAACGGGCCAGCAGCCAGCGCACTGAAGACGCCCCCGGCCGATCTGACCCAGCTCAGCAAGAATAATGGCGGCAAGTATCCCGCCTTGAAAGTCACCTCTGCAATCCGGGGCACAGGCGATGTGGCCGCGCATGGATCAAAAGATATGCCGGTATGGGGAGAATTATTCTGGAGCATGAGTCGCGGACACGAAGGAGAAGTGCAGCAACGCGTCTCGAATCTTACCCACTACATCGAGACTTTGCAGGCGAAGTAGGGCAGGTCGAATCGTTGAAGCAAATACCATCGGACACGAGCCTGGGCTCGTGTCCCTGGCTTATCTTGTCAATCGGGTAACGCGCGCGATTAATAAATTTCGGATTGGATGGACGGGCCGCCGTGCGGAAAATGAGCCGGAGTGTCTCAAACTTCCTACGAAGATAACGTCGGATGAAGGCGCTTCCTGGGATCTCAGATCCGGGAATAATCTCCCCGCGCAATTGAGAGTTCGACTTCGGTTGTTCTCAGGGATTGTTCTAACTCGCGCTCGCCCATCCGTTCGCTCTGACGCTCCAGTTGCTCGCGATAGGATCGGATGTCGACCGGTTCTTGGGCGACTCCAGTATCCATCGCTGCCTGGGCAACGGCTGAAGATTCCCATGCCAGCACACGCGGATCAAATGGCTTGGGGATCAAGTAGTCAGCACCAAACTCCAGTCGCTCCACACCATAGACGCGGCAGACTGAGTCCGGCACATTTTCTTTGGCCAGAGCGGCGAGGGCATGCGTAGCGGCCAGCTTCATCTCCTCGTTAATTACTGTGGCGTGCACATCCAGCGCGCCGCGGAAGATGAACGGGAAGCCGAGAACATTATTCACCATGTTGGGATAGTCAGACCGGCCAGTGCACATGATGACATCCTTGCGGCAGGCTCTGGCGTCTTCATACGTGATCTCAGGGTCAGGATTCGCCATGGCGATGACGATCGGGCGCGCGGCCATCGAGCGCACCATATCTTGTGTGACTACACCACCAACGGAGAGTCCAAGAAACATATCCGCGTCGACCATCGCCTCAGTCAATGTTCGTAGCTTGGTATCGCGCGCGAAATGTTCTTTGTATGGATTCATTCCGGCGGTGCGGCCTTTGTAAACTACACCTTTGGTGTCACACAAAGTGATGTGCTCCCGCTTCATGCCGAGACGAATGTAGTGCTCCGCAGTGGCTACCGCAGAAGCTCCGGCACCATTGATGACGAGACGAATCTTGCCAATGTCCTTGCTGACAACTTCCAGGGCATTCAGCAGCGCAGCGCCAGAAATAATTGCCGTGCCATGTTGATCATCGTGAAAGACCGGGATTTTCATGGTCTTCTTTAAGGTCTCTTCGATATAGAAGCATTCCGGCGCCTTGATGTCTTCCAGGTTGATTCCGCCAAAGGTAGGCTCGAGCAATTGGCAGACTTTGATAATCTCCTCCGGATTGTGAGTCTCGATCTCGATATCGAAAACATTTACCCCGGCAAAGCGTTTGAACAGAACTGCCTTGCCCTCCATCACGGGTTTGCCGGCGAGCGCGCCAATGTCGCCTAACCCGAGTACCGCAGTACCGTTGGTGACGACCGCAACCAGGTTGCCGCGACCCGTATATTTAAAGGCGTCGTGCGGATTCTGTTGGATCGCCAGGCATGGCTCGGCCACTCCAGGCGTATAGGCGAGGCTTAGATCGTGCTGGGTTCGGCAAGGTTTGGTGGGAGTAACCTCAATTTTTCCCGGTCTTCCCCCGAAGTGGTAGTCGAGCGCCTGCTGTTTTGTAACCGTACAATTCTTCATTTTTTTCTCGGTAGCTAAATTATCGTGATCCTCTAAACCAGAATGTCGCGAAGCCTCTAGCCTGCAGAGGTAAGTCCTGCTTGGCGGTGGATAAGTTCAACGTGCCGCATACTCTTGACCGCCTTCATATACTGCGCGCGCTCGAAGGCTGAGGGGTTGGGACAGCGGATCTGGCTCATGCTGCCTTTCATCTGCTGTACCGATTGGTATTCATGTTTTTCCATCCATTCCAGCACGCCCGCTTCGACATTGCGAAGATGGTCGATTCCATTTCGCAAAAGCGCGGAGCAGAGCATGGTGACATCGGCGCCGACCATCAGCAGCTTAATGACGTCCTCGGGCCCGTGCACGCCGCTGGTTGCGGCCAGGTTGGCGCGGATACGGCCGTATAGAATTCCGATCCAGGTCAGAGGCAGCCGCAGGTCTTGTGGACCACTCAGCAGCACATTTGGTTGGATTTCCAAATCGTCCAGGTTGATATCCGGTTGATAGAAACGGTTGAACAGCACCAGCGCATTGGCACCCGCTTGATCCAGTTGCTTCGCCATGTGCGCCAGGTTGCTGAAAAACGGGCTCACTTTAACCGCGACGGGGATGCGAACCGAAGCCTTTACTTCCCGGAGAATATCGATATACGTTTTTTCGATCTCTGCTCCTGAGATTTGCGCATCAGTCGGAATGAAGTAGATATTGCACTCGATGGCGTCAGCGCCGGCTTGCTCGATTTGCCGCGCGTAGTTGGCCCATCCGCCCAGCGTTGAACCGTTGAGGCTGGCTATAACTGGTATGGCCACTGCTTCCTTGGCTCGACGAATGTGATTCAGATATCCTTCCGGTCCCACGTGGAATTCATTGGGCTGAGGGAAAAAGCTGGAGGCTTCAGCAAAACTGTCTGTGCCTTCGGCCAGGTGATATTCGAGTTCGATGCTGTCCTGCCGCAGTTGCTCCTCGAAAAGCGAGTACAGCACGATGGCGGATGCGCCTGCGTCCTCGAGATGACGAATCCCGTCCAGTTCCTGGGATAGCGGTGACGCCGAAGCCACCAAAGGAGTACGCAACGGCAACCCGAGATAATTGGTTTTTAGGTCGATCATTTTAAGCTCGGTCATTTCGAAGTCACTCCCGGCTGCTCCTTGGCTGGTTCTTTATCCCCTTTGCGCTGGGCCAGATACTCGTAGAGGTGAAAACGAGTTGTGGCATCTTGCTGCGCTTCAGCCCAGAGGCGCTTCGCATCTTCGGGCTTGCTCTGGGTCAGCATCTTGAAGCGGGTTTCCATTGCCATGAAATCCTGAACCTTGCGGGTGGGTGTCCGCGAATCGAGGATGAGTGGATTCTCGCCCTGCGCGGCTCGTTCCGGGTGGTAACGGTAGAGCAGCCATTGTCCGGAATCGACCGCGGCTTTCTGGTCCGACATTCCGGTCGTCATATTGATTCCGTGAGCGATGCAGTGGGAGTAAGCGATGATGAGGCTGGGACCGTCGTACGCTTCCGCTTCCAGAAACGCTTTCAGTGTGTGTTCGTCTTTGGCGCCCATCGCCACGCTCGCCACATAGACGTTGCCGTAACTCATGGCGATGAGTCCCAGATCTTTCTTTGCTCCGGGCTTGCCGCCGGCGGCAAATTTTGCCACCGCGCCACGCGGGGTTGATTTCGATGCCTGTCCGCCAGTGTTCGAGTAAACCTCGGTATCGAGCACCAGTACGTTTACGTTTCGGCCGCTGGCTAATACGTGATCGAGGCCGCCGTAACCGATGTCGTAAGCCCAACCGTCGCCGCCTACGATCCAGACACTTTTCTTAACCAACAGGTCCGCAACAGAAAGAAGTTGCTTCGCATCCACCGAACTGAGCGGCTGCAATTTTTCCTTCAGCAGATCCACGCGCTGGCGTTGCTCGTAGATGTCGGCTTCATCCTTCTGTGGAGACGCAAGCAGTGCCGTCGCCAGTTCATCGCCGATCGTTCCCGCCAGTCGCTTGACTAATTCCTGAGCGAACTCAGTTTGTTTATCGATCGAGAGTCGGAAGCCCAGACCAAACTCGGCGTTGTCTTCAAACAGCGAGTTCGACCACGCCGGCCCGCGTCCGGCAGCGTTTTTTGCCCAGGGTGTGGTGGGCAGGTTGCCGCCGTAAATCGATGAGCATCCAGTTGCGTTCGCAACCAGGGCGCGGTCTCCGAATAACTGCGACATCAACTTAAGATACGGAGTTTCACCGCAACCGGCGCAGGCTCCGGAAAACTCGAACAGCGGCTCCTGCACTTGCTGTTGGCGAATGTTTCCCACCTTAATGTTGCGGCGGTCAAGTTCCGGGAGGGTGAGAAAGAAATCCCAGTTTTCGCGCTCGGGAGCGCGCAGCGGCGGTTGCGGCACCATGTTGATGGCTTTCAGCCGCGTCTCCGCTTTATTTTTAACCGGACAAATTTCCACGCAGATGCCGCACCCGGTGCAATCTTCGGGCGCAACCTGGATCGTATATTTCAGACTCTTCCACTCCCTGTCGCGGCTCTCAGTCGACTTAAAGGTTACGGGAGCGTGTTCCAACTCTTTCGAGTCGTAGACTTTGATGCGGATGACGGAGTGCGGACAGACCATGGCGCACTTACCGCACTGGATGCAGATGTTCGGATCCCACGCGGGAATTTCGAGCGCTAGATTCCGTTTCTCCCATTTCGCGGTTCCGGTGGGAAATGTGCCATCGACCGGAAAAGCGCTTACCGGCAGTTCATCGCCGCGTCCGGCATAGATCATGCCGAGCACGTCGCGCTCGAATTCCGGCGCGGCAGGCGAGAAGGGCGGCGGCATCTCGATTGTGCTTGTCAATTCCGCCGGAACTTTCACTTCGAACAAGTGCGCCAGAGTTTCGTCGACAGCCTTCATGTTTTTCTGGACGATCTCTTCGCCCTTCTTGCCATAAGTGTGACGAATCGATTCTCGGATCGCGTCGATCGCCTGTTCCGCGGGCAGGACGGCGGAAATGGCGAAGAAGCAGACTTGCAGAATCGTATTCATGCGGCTGCCCATCCCGCTGTCACGGGCCACCTGATACGCATCAATCACATAGAATTTCGCGCGCTTTGAAATGAGTTGTTGCTGCACCACGCGCGGCAGATGATCCCAGACTTCATCGGCTCCGAACGGGCTGTTGAGCAGGAACGTCCCGCCCGGAACCAACGCACTCAACATGTCGTAGCGTTCCAGAAAGATCCATTGATGGCAGGCGACAAAGTTGGCGCTCGAAATCAGATAGCTGGAGCGAATGGGCTGCGGACCAAAGCGCAAGTGCGAAATGGTGGCTGCGCCTGACTTTTTCGAGTCGTAGACGAAATACCCTTGCGCGTAATTGTTTGTGTTCTCGCCGATGATCTTGATGGAATTCTTATTGGCGCCCACAGTTCCATCCGCGCCTAACCCGTAAAACATGGCGCGGACGACATTCGGCGGCTCGGTAGAGAATGCGGCATCGTAAGACAAACTGGTGTGGCTGACATCGTCCTGAATGCCGACGGTGAAATGATCTTTGGGCTGATCCGCTTTCAGATTGTCGTAGATGGCCTTAACCATGGCCGGGGTGAATTCTTTGGAAGACAATCCGTAACGGCCGCCAATCACGGATGGCGCAATTTTTCGCGGACTGAAACCCGCTTTGGTCCCTTCGTGCAGCGCATTCACAACATCGAGATAGAGCGGCTCGCCAATCGCTCCCGACTCCTTGGTACGGTCAAGGACGGCAATCTTGCGGACGCTGGCCGGTAACGCTGCGAGAAAAGCCTGGACGGGAAATGGCCGGTACAAGCGCACTTTGAGCAATCCCAGCTTTTCGCCCCGAGCGTTCAAAGCGTCGATGGCTTCATGCGCGACCTCGGCGCCTGAACCCATCATGACAATCACGCGCTCAGCATCCGGCGCACCCACGTAGTCAAAGAGGTGATAGGAACGTCCTACCTGCTCCGCGAACTTGTTCATCACCGACTGCACAATTTGCGGGCAAGCCTCGTAAAAGTTGTTCGCCCCCTCGCGCATCTGAAAGAACACGTCTGGGTTCTGCGCGGTCCCGCGCAACACGGGATGATCGGGGGAAAGCGCCCGCCGCCGGTGCTCGAAGACGCAATCCATATTAATGATGGAACGCATGTCGTCTTCTGTGAGCATTTCGATTTTGTTGACTTCATGCGAGGTGCGGAAGCCGTCAAAGAAATGCAGGAAAGGAATGCGCGACTCCAAGCTGGCGGCGTGAGCGATCAGCGCCATGTCCATCGCTTCCTGCACGGAGTTCGAGGAAAGCAGCGCAAAGCCGGTGCTGCGGATCGACATTACATCCGAATGATCGCCAAAGATGGAGAGCGCATGCGTGGCTAAGGTACGCGCCGAAACATGGAACGCCGTAGGCGTCAGCTCTCCCGCAATTTTGTTCATATTCGGAATCATGAGCAGCAGGCCCTGGGACGCAGTGAATGTAGTCGCCAGAGACCCGGTCTGCAGTGCGCCATGGACCGCCCCGGCTGCGCCGCCTTCGCTCTGCATCTCCATCACGTGGGGCACGGTTCCCCAGATGTTTTGAATTCCCTGGGATGACCACTCGTCCGCCCACTCCCCCATGTTGGAAGAAGGAGTGATCGGATAGATGGCGATCACCTCATTGACACGGTAGGCGACGTAGGCCACCGCCTCGTTCGCATCCATAGTTTTGAACTTGCGTTTCATCATCAACAACCTGCCTTACTTTGCAAATACTTGCCTGATTTGGGTTTTTCCCGACTGTCGTAAGGATGGACGAGGCTGGAAAAGAACGCAGCAAGGCAGGTCACAGCCGGTTGTGATTTGCATCACAACCGGCCAATGTGAGGAACATCACACCTTCATGTGCCCGGCAACACAGCAAAGTGGTTCCCATAGATGGACACTGGCGTCAGACGAGACCGGTCCAGCACCTTCGCGGACTGCAGAACCCGCGCCGAGGCAGTAGATCAGTACCCAAGTGCTTTAAGCCGGTGTTTGAGGAGGCGCATCATGCTCTCGCCCTACGGAATGGAGATTGTCGAAAGCTGCCTTACATGCAAGTTGCGTGCCGATCGCATCTTTTGCGATTTGCCGGATCACGCGCTGCAGGCCTTTGAAAAGATTAAGTTCGCCACTTCCTATCCTCAGGATGCTGTACTGTTTGTCGAAGGGCAGATGCCGCGCGGCATCTTCGTAATCTGCAAAGGCACGGTAAAGCTCTCCATCAATTCTCCGGGCGGCCGCACCATGATCGTCAAACTGGCCGAGGCCGGTGAAGTGCTGGGACTGAGCGCAACCATTTCCGGCAAGCCCTACGAAGTGACCGCGGAGACCATCGATCCCTGCCAGGTAAACTTCGTGAAGCGCGATGAGTTTCTTGCCTTTCTGAAAGATGATGTCGAGGCTTGCTTCAAAGTGGCGGAGCAGTTGGGCGAAAAGTATCACAATGCCTGCAAGGAAGTGCGCTCCCTCGGACTGTCGCACTCCGCCGCCGAGAAACTGGCAACACTGCTTTTGGAATGGACCTCGAAGAACGGGGAATCCACCAAGGCCGAGCCCCGGCTGAAGCTCAGGCTAACCCACGAGGAAATCGCGCAGATGATCGGGACTTCACGCGAGACGGTGACCCGGCTGTTTGCCGAGTTGAAAAAACGTCAGATCCTGCAGACCAAGGGCTCGACCCTGGTGATTCGTAACACCCCGGCGCTGCGCGATATCGCAAACCATAACTAGCCCTGTCATCGACATCAACACGATTTGCCACTAGTGATCACCATCACAATTTCTCGTGATGATGGTCACCGCCGTGCAAACCGGTCTCTTCTATGGTTGCAGCGTGGGCGAAGTTACCTGGGTTCAGGTGGGGAGGAACGACATGACATCGCTAAACACCATCGGGCAAAGCGCCAAAAATAATTCCACAAATCATGGAAGCCAGAATAAGCCCAGATTGATTTTCTGGGAGCTGACCAAGGGATGCAATCTGCGCTGCATCCACTGCCGGGCCAGCGCGACGGAATTGAGTTCCCCCTCCGATCTATCCACTCAGGCAGCGCGCGATATCATCGATCAGATTGCCGAGGTTTCTTCTCCAATACTCGTTCTCAGCGGCGGCGAACCGCTCTTCCGGTCGGATATTTTTCAACTGGCGCGGTATGGCACGGATAAAGGCCTGCGGGTGGCGCTGGCCACGAATGGAACTCTGGTCACCCGACGAGTAGCCGAGAAGATTGTCGATAGCGGAGTCAAGCGGGTCGCGATAAGTCTGGACGGCGCCGATCCCCAGACTCATGACACTTTCCGTGGAATTCCTGGAGCATTCGATGCGGCGCTTACCGGCTTCCGTAATCTCAAAGACCTCGGCATGTCGGTGCAGATTAATACCACGATCGCTCGTCACAACGCGCATCAACTTCCCGATGTGCTGGAACTGGCGAAGCTAATCGGAGCGGATGCGCTGCACACATTTCTACTGGTCCCGGTGGGCTGCGGCGTGGACATCGCCGCCGAACAAATGGTTCCCCCGGAAGAATACGAGAAGATGCTGAACTGGTTTTACGATCAGTCTCTGCAAGGGGGCATCGAACTGAAGGCCACGTGTGCTCCTCATTATTTCCGCGTGGTCCGGCAACGCCGTGCCGCCGAGCACCGTTCGGTAGCTGCAGCCGCCCAGGCTGCGCAGAAGTCTCCTGTCGCTGCGCAGAATTCTCCAAGCGCCCCCATCATCGGCCCAACTGAGATGACAATGCCCGGTTCGACCGGAATCGAACTGAAATCCAATGGCATCGGAAAGGCCGTGGGACATCCCGGAACTCATCCTTCCGATATGAATGCCATGACCAAAGGATGCCTGGCAGGAACTGCCGTCTGTTTCATTTCGCATCAAGGCGAAGTTTATCCCTGCGGCTATTTGCCCGCGCTCGCCGGCGATCTAAAGAAACAGTCATTCGCCGATATCTGGGAAAACTCGTTTGTGTTTCATCAGCTGCGCGATGTCAACAACCTGAATGGCAAATGCGGCTGTTGCGAATTCCGCAACGTCTGCATGGGTTGCCGCGCCCGCGCCTTTGCCGCCACCGGCAACTATCTGGATGAGGAACCCTTCTGCGTGTACGAACCGCGCACGAAAAGTTTAAAGGATATTGCTCCAACCGACGTCGTCCGCTGAACGTAAAAGGCTTCCCATTCGCAGAGTCACAGAGGCCTTCCCGTCAGGCTCCGATATCGTTCGAAGAACCTTCCTCTGGGGCCTCCGTGGGACGTCCCGATACGCCAAAAGACACCAGCCCGGCGTGATATTCCACTACCCGGCGCGCCATGCCGCACTTCCATTCCGCCACAAGAAGGGTAAGCCACTGAAAACACTAAGGAAAGAACGGTGCATGTCTCGAGCCTAACTTTGGCATGGCGGATGCCCTTAGCAAAGATAGTTGCAGGAGATGCGCGTGGAACCCACTCTAATGGTGATTGGCCTGAACTACCGCACCGCGCCGGTGGCCGTTCGCGAGCGTTTCTGGATCAGCGAGAACCGGCGCTACGAGGCGCTGGTGGAATTATCCCGGGCGGAAGGCATCGATGAAGTGATTGTGCTGGCTACCTGCAACCGCACCGAGTTTCTGCTGTGGGTAAACGACGTTACCTTGGCCGCGAATTCCGTGATGCGATTGCTGGGCAGCGAGTACGGTCTCATGCTCTGCGAGTGGAAACATTTCTACCGCCTGCTGGATGAAGCGGCGCTCCTGCACATTTTCCGCGTCGCATCCAGCCTTGACTCCATGGTGGTGGGTGAGCCTCAAGTGGTCTCGCAGGTGAAACAGGCGTGGCAGCAGGCGCAGAAGCTCGGGGCAACCGGGCGATTTCTTGATGCCGTGATGCAGAAAGCCCTGACGGTTTCGAAACGCGTCCGCAGCGAGACCGCGATCGGCAATGCGGCGGTTTCGATTCCTTACGCGGCTGTGGAACTTACACGCCAGATTTTTGGCACGCTGGAAAATAAAAAGGTTCTGCTGCTGGGCGCCGGGAAGATGAGCGAACTTTCGGCTCGCGGTCTGCTCAATCACGGCGCAAGCTCCGTATCCGTGATTAACCGCACCATGGAGCACGCTACCGAGTTGGCGACTAAGCTCGGCGGAGTCGCCATTCCTTTCGAGCAGCGCTGGCAGCACATGACCGAGGCCGACATTATTATCAGTTCGACTTCCTGTCCGCACACGATTCTGAACCGCGACGAAGCGGAGATGATGATGCACGATCGTCAGGCCCGCGAGGGTAAGAGTCGGCCCTTGGTAATCGTGGATATAGCGATGCCGCGTGACATAGACTCCGCCGTGAGCCAGGTCCAAGGCATTTTCCTTTATGACCTCGATGATCTGGAAAATGTTGTCGACCACAATGCTGGGGAGCGTGAGATTGCCGCCGCCGAAGCGCAGAAGATTCTACAGACTGAAGCGCAAGGCTTCCGCCGCAGGCTGATGGCGGAGCGGGTGGTGCCCACGATCGTGGCGTTGCGCCAGCGGTTGGACGAAATTTGCCGGCAAGAACTGGATTCCTTCCGACAGGAGAGCGGGCCTTTTTCCAAGGATCAGGACGAAATGCTGAACGCAGTCATGTCCCGTATGACGCAGAGAATCGCAGGGTCCTTAGCCCGTGAACTCAAGGAACTTCCAGAAAAGGTGGAACAGGAGCAAATGACCACTGCATTACAGCGGCTGTTCCATCTGCAAACGCCTCAAGCGGCGCTTGCCGGCACCATATCGTAAGTATGAAAAGCGAGTCAGGAGTAACGGCAGTTATGACCAACAATCAGAGAGCAAGCGCAAACAGCAGATCGGCGTGGACGGGCACGCAGGCTTACATCCTGGCAGTTTTTTGTTTAGTGTTAGGAGTCGCACTGGGATATCTGTTTCGCGGTTCCGCGCCCCAGAGTGTGGTCGCGACCGCCCCCTCGGCCACTGATAGTAGCTCCGCTCAAGGGCAACCGACCCAGCCCCAGCTTACTCCCGAACAACAAAAGGCGATGGTGGAGGAAGCCGTCGCTCCCTTGCTGGCAACCCTGAAAAACAATCCCGACGATTTCAACTCGCTGGTGCAGGTAGCGAATCTGTACTATGACGGTCGACAGTATCCCGAAGCTGTCAAGTATTACCGGCTCGCGGTAAAGAGCCAGCCCACCAACGCGGATCTGCTCACCGACCTCGGAACTTCGCTGTGGTACATCGGAGACGCCGATGGTGCCATCGCCGAGTTCCAGACCGCTCTGAAGTATCGCCCCGATCATCCCGGAACATTGTTCAACCTGGGCGTGGTCCGCTGGCAAGGCAAGATGGATCCCAAGGGCGCCGTCGAAGCATGGGAGCAATTACTCAAGCTCAATCCAGGCTACCCACAGAAGCAGGAAGTCCAGGAATATATCGATCGCGCTAAGCAGCACGCCAAGGGATAGGGCAGGCGCTTCAAGAACGTCGCACAGGCGGATTCTTTGGAAGAGGGTTGATTTCTCCACTTTATAAAGCCAACTATCTTTATTCTTGCTTTTTTCGGGCGCACCGACGATAAATACGGGCACGCTATGATTCGTCGTTGGTGCGCCCTTTGTCTTACCGCTGTGCTGGCCTTGTCTGTAGCTAGCCACGCACAAACCTCACCGGCTCACATTGCTGCCAAGAACGATTACTCTCAAGAGGCAGCGATCATCGAGGAAACATCTACCAAGATTGCCTTCGACAACGATGGCAAGTTTACACACGAACAGACCAGCCGAGTGCGCGTACAGACAGACGCCGGCGTTCAACAGTGGGGGCTACTCGTCTTTCCGTTCCAGTCTGCAACGCAGACGGTGGAAATCGATTATGTGCGCGTCCACAAACCCGACGGCAGTATCCAAATTACGCCGCCGGATGATGTGCAGGACCTGGACGCGGAAATCACCCGCAGTGCCCCTTTCTACAGCGATCTGCGCGAAAAACATGTTGCCGTCAAGGGCTTGAGCAAAGGCGATATTCTCGAATACGAGGCACACTGGCATTCGATTAAGCCATTGGTTCCTGGCCAGTTCTGGTATCAGTACAGTTTTCAACACGAAGGCATTGTGCTGAATGAGCGCCTGGATATTAAGGTGCCCGCAGACCGCGCGGTCAAAGTAAAAGGACCACAAGCCACGCAGACCATCACCAACGAACCGGGGTTCCGGGTTTACTCCTGGACATACTCCAGGTTGGAGAGTGCCAAAGAACCGGGAAGCGAGGAAAAAAAAGCAACTGATGCGGCGCGCGGTCGCAATTCCTCGCCAGACGTGCAGATCAGCAGCTTTCAAAGCTGGGAAGAGGTAGGCCGTTGGTACTGGGATTTGCAAAAAGACCGAGTAGAACCCAGCGCGGCCGTTCGCGCAAAGGCTGCGGAACTTACCAAGGGCATGAACGACAACGCCGAAAAGCTACTCGCGATCTACAGTTTCGTGAGCACGCAGTATCGCTACATTGGAATTGCGTTTGGGATTGGACGTTATCAACCGCACACAGCCGATGACGTCCTCAGCAACAACTATGGCGACTGCAAGGATAAGCACACACTACTGGCTTCCTTGCTGCAAGCTTCCGGCATAACACTGTATCCAGCTCTGATCGGTTCAAGCTGGAAGCTCGATCCTGATATTCCCTCGCCGGGGCAGTTCGATCACATCATCGGCTATCTGCCGATGGGCAAGGACGGTCTTTGGCTTGACACCACGGCCGAGGTATCGCCCATGGGGTATCTAGTCACTCCTTTGCGCGATAAACAGGCATTGGTCATGCCCGGAGACAAGCCTGCGCAATTGAAAACTACTCCTCTCGATCCACCCTTCGAAAGCTCCCAAACCTTTACGATCGAGGGCAAGTTAAGCGAAAACGGCACGTTCGATGCGAAGGTAGAAGACACCGTGACCGGAGAACGGGAGGTCCCGATGCGCCTCGCCTTCCGCCGCGTACCGCAATCGCAGTGGAAAGACTTGATGCAGCAGATCTCGTATGGACTGGGCTTCGCAGGCACAGTCAGCGAGGTCACCGCCAGCACGCCCGAAATGGTCACTGAGCCTTTTCATTTTACTTATTCCTATAATCGCAAGGACTATCCCGATTGGAGCAACCATCAATTTACGGTTCCTGGACTGCCGTTTCTTATGCCGGCGCTCAGGGATGACGCGTCTGATCCAATTTGGCTTGGCTCCCCTCAGGAGACAATTTCGGATTCTAAAGTGGAGGTGCCCCAGGGATACGAGCCGCAACTACCGGCAAATGTCGATCTGAAGTACGACTTCGCGGAATACCACGCGTCATACTCCGTGGTTCGCGGCGTGCTGACGGCGAAGAGAAGCTTTCTGGTTAAGCAGCACGAAGTTCCAGTCGCCGAATTCAAAGACTATAGAAGCTTTGTTAAGACCCTGCAAAACGATGTGAATCAATATGTACAGACATCGTCTGTCGGTGCGTCGATCGCGCCGAAAGTCTCGGCTACGCCGAATGCCCTCGCTCCCGTGACGCCGTCTACCTCCCTAAGTCCACTTCGTGAGCTGCCTGAGAGCAATTCCAGCGACGCGAACCGACTAGAAGCCGAGGCGCGAGACGACATGATGAGAAGTGACCCGCAGAGTGCAGTTTCCTCTTTATACCGCGCCGTCTCGGTCGATCCGAAATTTACGCGAGCTTGGGTGATACTCGGGAGCCTGTTGCTCACGCAGAAGCAAAAGGATGCTGGAATCGATGCGTTTGAGAAGGCGATCGCCAGCGACCCGAATCAAACAGCTATCCCGAAGGCGCTGGGCTGGAGTCTGATGGGGAATTCGCAGTTCGGGGACGCCGTCCCGGTATGGCAGGACTATACAAAGGCGCATCCGGACGATCTGGACGGCGTTGCGAATCTCGGAGTATGTCTGCTGCAGTTGAAGCGATACCCTGAAGCAGTGACGGTATATGAGGCGGCTGTTAAAGCCCACGAAACTCGGCCAGAACTTCAAGCGAGCTTAGGTTCGGCATACCTGCTTGCGGGGGATCGTGAGAAGGCAGGATTAGTGTTTGCGAAACTCGCTCACCTAGATCAGGAGGGAAAAACTTTCAACGACGTGGCTTATCAGATGGCAAATGCAGACTTGGATTTGCCCATTGCCCGGGACTATGCGAAAAAAGCCGTGCATGCAGCCGAAGAAGAATCGCAAAAGATCACGTTGGCTGATCTAAACACTAAGGACCTTGGGCAAATCCAGAAACTGGCCGCATATTGGGACACCTTGGGCTGGGTGGACAGCAGGATGTCAAAGTTGGATGAGGCGGAGATCTATTTGCAAGCAGCATGGAAGCTAACGCAGGATGGAGTGGTAGCTAGTCATCTCTGTCAAGTTTACGAGCGCTTGCATAAAACCGCGTCCGCGATCCAGATGTGCCGTTTGGCGGTCTATCGCATTCCGATGTCGGAACAACTGGCGCTCAACCAGTACAAGCCTGAGATGGACGAGGCACGGCATCGCCTCGATCATTTGACCGGTAGTTCAACGGCGTCGAAAGCCGCTGGAGATGCCTCCGACGTGGCAATCCGTGAACGCACCTTCAAATTGACACGATTCCTGCATGGAACAGAGAGTGCCGAGTTTTTTATCTTGCTGGCATCTGATGGGAAGAGTAAGACCTTCAAGGTCGAGGATACGAAGTTCATCAACGGGTCGGAAAAGATGAAATTTCAAGGAAAGCAGTTGAAGAACATCGATTTCAATGTTCCCGCACCCAGCGATTTTCCCACGCGTTTCGTGAGGCGCGGGATTCTCGGATGCTACGAGTACAGCGGTTGCTCGTTAGTGCTGCTCGAACCTGCATCAGTGCGCTCAGTGAACTAGAGAAATCGCGGCGCAACTAAATATTGCCCTCCCCTCATTCGCTTGCCGATGACGGCTGTCATTGCTCATCCGTGGAAACGGTTTGCGCGCCCTCTTCATCGCCGCGAATCAAACCGAATTTCTTTAGCTTGTAGCGCAGGGCGTCGCGGCTGATATCAAGCAGCTTGGCGGCGTGGGTTTGATTGCCGTTGGCTTGGCGCATGGCCAGTTCGACCATGGCGTGCTCTACCTCTTCCAGCGAGGTTCCACCTTCAGGAATATACAAACGCGGAAGCGTGCGGCCATTGGGCAAGGGCTGTCCGCCGTCCGCGGGAGTAGTTCGTTCGAAGACGGTGCGGCCGCCAGACTCCCCGACCGAGAATGGCAGATACAGAGGGCGCAAGAGAGGTTCGTCCTCGAGGATCATGCCGCGCTCGATCGTGTTCTTCAACTCGCGAACGTTGCCCGGCCAATTGTGACTAAGAATGAGACGCCGCGTCTCTTCCGTAATGCCGCGGATCGACTTCTTGAATCTCCGGTTATATCGCTCGATAAAAAAATCCACCAGCGGCATGATGTCTTCCTTGCGATCGCGCAGCGCGGGGATGAAGATCGCGATAATCGCTAAACGATAGTAAAGATCCTGGCGGAACTGGCCTTCGCGCACCGCCTTCTCCAGATCGCGATTCGAGGCCGCGATGACACGCACGTCGACTTGCATGTCCTTGATACCGCCAACCCGGCGGATCACCTGGTCTTCCAGCACGCGCAAAAGTTTGGCTTGCAACAGAGGAGACAGCTCACCGATTTCGTCGAGGAACAGCGTGCCGCCGTCGGCCACCTCGAACAGGCCTTTCTTCATCTGCTTGGCGTCAGTGAATGCGCCTTTCTCGTGGCCAAAGAGCTCAGCCTCCATCAGCGTTTCCGGAATGGCGGAACAGTTGATGGCTACGAAAGGCTTCTGCTGCCGGGAACTCTCGTAGTGGATGGCTTTGGCGATCAGATCCTTGCCGGTGCCGCTCTCCCCCTGAATCAGAATCGTGGTAGCTTCGCTGGCGGCAACTTTGCGGACAAAGTTCATGAGCTCCGTCATCTTCGAAGAAACGCTCACCACACTTTCGTAGCCCGCCCCGCGGCGCACTTCACTGCGCAAAGTTTGAACTTCGGTACGCAGGCTAGTGGCCTCGAGCGCGTTCTTGATGGTGACGTGAAGCTCATCGAAATCAACCGGCTTGCCCACAAAATCGTAGGCGCCCAGTTTGAGCGCGGCTTTCACATCGTCCAGTTGAGGATCCGCGGTGATCATAATTACTGCGCGGGCGTCCCCACTTTTCTTCAGCGCGTCGAGGACCTCGATGCCAGTGAGATCGGGCATGCGCACATCGAGAAGCACAAGATCAGGGGTTTCGTGTTGCGCAAGCTTGAGCGCGGGCACCCCGGAATCGGCCTCGATCACGTGATAGCCCCACTCTTCACACTTCTGGCGCAACGACCAACGCACCAGACGTTCGTCATCCACGATCATGATTTTTTCAGCAGGCATTCGTGTTTAATTTACTACGAAATGGTGAGGGCTGCTTTATTCAGAGGCGTGGCGGGCTGGAGCGAATTTCAGGAAGCTGCGATATGCACCGCGGGCGCGCGAAATGGCAACAACACAGTGAAGCTGCTTCCCAGCCCCACTGCGCTCGTCACTTCGATGCGGCCATGATGTTCTTCGACGATTCGGTGCGCGAGAGAAAGACCGAGCCCGGTGCCGCCGCCTTTGGTGGTATAGAAAGGCCGGAAGATATTCGGCAAGTTTTGCGGAGAGATGCCGCGGCCGGTATCGCTGACCAAAACGGCGGCGCAATTATCTCGGGCGCCGATCTCCACCCGTACCGTGCCCGCGTTCTCCATCGCTTGAACGGCATTCAGCAGCAGGTTCAGCAACACCTGGTGCACCTGATCGCTGTCATGCTCGACTTCCGGCAGATCGGGAGCTTTCTGCAATTCGATTTTGATCGGTCGGGAAAGCACCTGCTGACGCGCCAGCATCACCGCATGTTCTACCGTCGTGTTTAGATTGCTGAGGCGAACTTCCGGATGACGAGGGCGCGCCGTTTCCAGAAGATCGGTTAACGTACGGCTGATGCGACCGATCTCCAGCCGAACATCTTTCACCACCGCCCGCGCGGGACTGGTGGCAGGCAAATCGCGACCCACAATTTCGATAACTCCTGCGATTCCGGCAAGTGGGTTGCGAATCTCATGAGCCAGGCCAGTGGCCAATTCGCCCAGCGTCGCCAGGTGCTCGGCGCGAGAAATCTGGGTGCGATGCAATCGCTCAATTTCTTCCCGGCTCTCGCGCAATTGCTGCATCATGTGGTTAAAGTTGCGACCCAGGTCGCCAATCTCGTCATTGCGGCCGGAGAAGCTTACGGAGACATCCAGATTGCCTTTACTCACTTGCTCGATTTTCTCTTGCAGTTCAACCATGGGCCGTTGCACAAGATAGGCAAGGACGAACATGGATACTGCACAGATTACGACGGCTCCCGCTCCCGCTACGATCAGCACAGCGTGGCGGTCGGGATCGCGCAGTGATATTGTTGCCAAAGTGAAAAGCAAGAGTCCGGCCAGAAGCACGAAGCCAATCGGCAGGATGGCTTTAAGTTGCCAATTGACGCGTACCGAGCTCAAGTGGAAATCCTCTTTCGGAGTTGGCTCATCCTGCGGTGAATCCCGGAGCATATTGTGCTCGTTTCTTCCAGAATCCCGAGGCGATCCTGTCGATTCGAATGTCTGCGTCGATGCTTGCCTAAATGTTCTGGCTGCTGCAGGCTGATGACGGCTAAGCATAAGCATGCATTCCCGGCAGCAAATATGTAACGCCGAAGAAAGTAAACATCACTACGGCAAAGCCCAAAATCGCAAAGTACGCAGCGCGCCGGCCGCGCCATCCGCGGGTGATGCGCATGTGCAGGTATCCTGCATACACCAACCAGGTAATCGCAGCCCAGGTTTCTTTCGGATCCCAGCTCCAATAAGAACCCCAGGTGCGATTAGCCCAGTAGGCGCCCGCCGCGATCATCAGGGTGAGTAATGGAAATGCGATCGCGATGGTTTTATACGTAATGCGGTCAAGTTCGTCGGCGCTGGGCAGCATCCGCTCCAGATCCTGACGCCGCCACAGCAGCAACAGATACAGCAGCGAGACAAAAATCCCGCCCACCAGGCCGGAAAGAATAAACGGGCTCGCCGCCAGGCTCGTTGGGAACAGGCCATCAGCATCGAGCGAAGAATACTGGCCATCCCGCGCACGGATCACAAAGAACGCAACCGCGAGCACTTGCAGAAGAATGCTCAAGAACACGGTGCGATTGGCGAGGTCGAGAACAGCTTCATTCTGAGTCTTACGCCATACTAGATAAAGGACCAGAGGCGCAGCCACCGCCGCCAGCACGAGAAGCAACAACCAGCCGAGATCAGGAATTACGACGAAGAGCCTGACGCCCTTCGATAGGAACACTTCCGATTTTTCTTCCGGATTCCACGCGACAACGCTCAGCCCTCCCCATTTTTCGAATCGGGTAAGAACACCCAAATAAGTTGTCACGCCAAACAAGCTAGTGGCTGCCAGAAAAGTTTCGGTCTTGGTGTTGTCTTTGATCAGAAACATCATGGCCAGCGCAAAGCTCAGTGCACACGCGGCGTAAGCCAGCATCGCCAGGGTGACGTGCACATGCAGCCAGGTCGATTGCAACGCCGGCACCAACGGATGAACCTCCGTCCGCAGCAACTGCATGAGAACAACGCCCACAATCGCCACCGGCATGGTCACGGTGCCAATCACTTTGACTCCGAATTTTTTCTCGGCGATCAATGTAAGGACGGCAAGCGTCCATACGAACATAAGCAGCATCTCGTAGATGCTGGCAAACGGCGGATGTCCTGCCTCATACCAGCGGTGCGCCACTGCGCCCGTGTTGGCGATCAATCCCGCCCATGTGGCCAGCGATGCGAAGCGGATATAAGCAGGGGTTCCGGTGATCCCGAAGCCCAGATAAAGCGTGCCCGCCGCCGAGTAAAAGATGAGCGTTGCGTAGAGCAGGTTGGATTCGTTGAGCAGACTGCCGCTCTTGACCACGTTGAGGAATGCCATGAACAGCAGGAACGCCACTCCCAATCCCACGCCCACCACCAGACCGGTGCCGGTGGCTGCGGGTTGCTGTTCGATAGTTGCACGTGCCATAACCATCCTCCGTTGCCGGCGTTACCTTCCGGCGAGTGCGGCTGCAGGCGCTTCAGCGGCTGCCCCGACTGGAATTTTTACTTCGGATTCGATTTTTTCCACAATGTCGCGGAACCGCTGTTCAAATGCATCTTTATTCTTGTTCGCGATTCCGCCAATCCAAAGTTGCAGTTGACCGCGCGCATCGCGCACCGGCACAACCCACAACCGCGTATGAACCAGATAGAACACCACGACCAGGCCGAAGCCCATCACGATCACGCCTGCCCAAACCGCCCATTGCCCCGGCTCATGCGAAACTTCGAGTCCGGTGAAATAGGCCATCTGGACATCTTTTCCTTCGAATGCATACGGCGATGATGCGTTTTGCTCAAGGCCGGGGATGGGCGGCAGCCAGACATTGACAGTCTGTCCCGATTTCTTCGATTGCACGATCAAATGTGCCGCCGGATTCTCCAGATCGTTCGAGCGGGCATACACCTGGCCATCGCTCACCACATAGTCGGGAATGAACTCGGCCAGGCGGACAGTTGTATCCGCATCAAGCGGAGCCGTTTCATCGAGACCAATCGTGATGTCTTTGGAGGCGCTTCCATCACGGGGGGCGGCCGTAAGCACTAGCTTGTCGATCTTTGCCGTCTTTCCGTAACTCGCCTGATAAAAACGTACGCCGCCATAAACTAAGGGTTCGTTGACTACGATCTGTTTGCGCAGAACGACCTGTCCATCTTTCACAACCGCCAGATCGGACCACCATCGTTTAGGGGAGCCGTCGGCATAGTTCTCTTGCCCGGCAGCGTCGCAGCGGACGGCAAATGGAAGCTCGCGGGCGGGCCCATTCTGCGGCTTCACTTCGCTCGACTGTTGTCCGCGAGTCAGCGTGACAAACCCGCGCCACCCGAACAGGGCATCGATATTGCCTCCGAGAAGAATCAGCAGCAGGCTGGCATGGACGATATAAACTGCCATTTCAGAAATGCGGTTGCGTTCCCCGAACAACGAAAAACTGCTCTGGCGTACGATTCGTTCCGGATGGAAACCGGCTTTTCGCAATACCGCTTCGGTAGCACTCAAGCCAGCTTCTTCGTTCTGAATCGGAATGAAGGCGTGGACCGGCACCGCTTTGCGGAAAGCCTCATCTGGACTCTTGTAGGGGCGGGAGTAAAATCTCCAGGCATTCGGAAATCGCTGAATCGAGGCCGCAATAATGCTGAGGCTGACCAGGCTCAACAGCAATACGAACCACCACGCGTGGAATACATCGGTCAACCCGACTCCATCGAGCAGGCGCAGCACTTGTGGTGAATAAGCACGTTGCATCTCATCGGGATCGGTCGCGGGACGCTGCAGAATTACAGTTCCAGCGGCCGACAAGATGACCACAAGAATGAGCAGAACGACTCCGGTCTTGATAGCTCCGAGAGTTTGCCAGATCTTTCGAGGTACGGATGCAGCCATGTCTTTCCCCTTCTACCGCTAAGGAAAAGCACGCGGCGCGCCATTGGATAGAAGCCACTTAAGTTGTTGAAAATGAATGACAGATTCCACGTGGCTCGGCGCCCAGGAGAGAGGGATTGTGAGGCATATCACACAACGATTTCGAGTTCTGCTGAAATTTCACGCAGGGGAATAAGCTCGTCCGGGGGCAAAATGCCGTCAAGGCCGATCCAATCGAGTCTTTCTTCAAAAGAGCCTTGCGTGATTTTGAACATTTCACTGTGGGATAAACCCCCAAAGTGATGTAGCTTTCAACAAGGCCGAATCCCCGGTAGCACTGCCCTCCGTCGCAAGTCGCTATGTTGCAATCTTTTACAGGATGCGTTCCCAAATCGGGCCGGAGCAGGTACTAAGGCAAGTTGCGTGCAAAAGGACCTGCGGAGAATTAGGAGTGGTGCTGCAGTCACACAATTCGAGGCCGGGAATCCGTTACGCGCTCAACGCTCTAGGATGTTTTCTGTTAGTCCTCACGTTTGCCGGACGCGTATCAGCCGCCAAACATCCGGTGACCCTTGATCCCAAAGCTGATCCTGCCACCTGTCTCACCTGCCACGAGGACAAAACCAAGGGCAAGTCGGTGCATTCAGCTATTGCAATGGGCTGCACCGCCTGTCACGAGATTCGAACGAATAAAGATGTCACCCGCGTCAAGCTCATCACTACAACCCCCCAGGCGCTATGCCTGACCTGCCACGCGGATAAGAATGCCGCCGACTTGAAGGGTACGGTTCATCCTCCAGCCGTGCGCGACTGCATCAAGTGTCACGATCCGCACGAGTCGGATAACAAATTTCAGTTATTGAAGCCCGAGTCGGGAGATCAGAAAGAGAACCTCTGCCTCAGCTGCCACAACACCGGCCTGAATGTTCCCGAGAAAGGCAGCCGCCATGCCGCGCTCGATATGGGATGCGACACTTGCCACACCACCCACAAGGTCGGCGAAGTGGGTAAGCCCGAGTTCGATTACCACCTGACCAAAGCTCCGCCTGCGTTGTGTATCGATTGCCATGATGTGAAGAGTGCTGACTTACAGAAGGCGCACCAGAATCAGCCCTTCGAAACAGCCAACTGCGTAAGCTGTCATGATCCGCACGAGTCTGCGGTTCCCAAGTTGTTGGCAAAGTTTACGCATCCTCCATTTGCCGACAAGCAGTGTGAAGTCTGCCACGCTCCGGCGAAAGACGGGAAAGTAGTTCTCACGCAGCCGGATGCCAAGGCTCTGTGCGTAACCTGCCATGACGATAAAGCCAAGCTGATCGAGACAGCGAAAGTTCAGCATCCCGGAGCTGCGGGAGATTGCACCGATTGCCACAGTCCGCACGCCAGCCGGCAGCCGGGACTCCCCAAGACGAATTCAGTCGACATCTGCCTGGGCTGCCACAGCGATATCGCAGACGAAGGAAAAAAGCCATATCGTCACCAGCCGGCATTCAAGCAAGGCTGCGCCACCTGTCACACGCCGCATGGTGGAGACAACGATCACCTGTTGCGCGCCGCAACTACCAATTCATTGTGCCTGGAGTGCCACGGGCCCGATCGGGATCCGAAGAAGCTGGAGTCCGAGCACCTGGTTACCATCTTTAATGGCAGCGTAAAACTTCCCGAAGACTACTTCACCAGGAACAGAGTGGTGGCGTTGCCGTTGAAATTTGGCATGGGGCACCCGGTGGATGGCCACCCGGTTTCTGATCTGATGGATCCGGCGGTTCCGGGCAAGGTAGCGACTCCAATGAATTGCTTGACTTGCCATCAGCCGCATTCTTCGGCCCAGCCCAATCTGCTGGTGAAGGATCAGGCGAACAACATGGCATTCTGCCAGACCTGCCACAAGGATCTGACTCGGCGATAACTAGAGAGTGGAGAGTGACTACGATGTTTACAACCCGATGGAATCATACTTGTAGACGAGAAAACGGCCACAACCCTGCCGCCCGAAAAGTTCTGGCTTTATTCGCGCTTTTCAGCTTGGTGCTCGCGGCGCCATTGTCGGCGCTTGCGGCAAAGAAAAAGAAAGACGAGCCGCAAAAGCCGCCCCCAGTGATCGATTACTCGAACATCGTCTGGCCGAACCCGCCGGCTGTCGCGCGTATCCGCTACCAGGCCTTCTACTCCGCGGAAAAACTCTCTCAGGTTGACACTCCCAAGACGAAGAAGGACTCCTGGATGGATCGCCTGGCCGGCACAACACCCCAAGCCGATAGCGGCAAAGTTCTCTGGCAGCTGGCTGAGCCCTATGGGATGGCGATGGATTCCAAAGGCAACTTGTATGTTGCCGACCAGAAAGTCGGCGCCATCTTTATATTCAACACCGAGACTCGCGAAGTACAACTGATCAAGAACAAAACCCACGGCCACTTCGTTCGCATCATCGGCCTGGCCATGGACGATAACGATCGCCTGTTTGTCTCCGACCCAGGTCTCAGCCATATCCTCGTATTCAACGCAAACCACGAAGCCGAAGACGTAATCACGGAGGGTCTGGTGAGGCCGGGTGCAATTGCAATCGACACCGAGAACCGGCTGCTCTATGTTTCCGATGTCGATCAGGACCAGGTTCTGGTCTACGACGCTGACACGCTGAAGTTGAAGCGCAAGATGGGTACCGGCGGTCAGAAACACGCACTCACTTCCCCCGGAGATTTTGCCCGTCCCGGAGGACTGGCAATCGACGGCGATGGCAATCTCTACGTTGCCGACACGCTCAACGATCGTATCGAAATCTTCGACGGTGACGGCAAATTCATTCGTACTTTCGGGAAAGCCGGCGACGGGCCGGGATATTTTGCCCGGCCAAAGGGCGTCGCCATCGACAGCGACGGCCACATCTGGGTAGCTGACGGCATGCAGGATCGGGTTCAGGTGTTCAATCAGGAAGCGCAACTACTCATTAGTTTCGGCGGCCACGGTCTTCTTCCCGGCATGTTCCAGGGCATCGTCGATATCATGATCGACAAGCAAAATCGGGTCTTCACCTCGGAGATTTTTCCTGGCCGGGTGCAGCAGTTCCGCTATGTGACCGACGCCGAGGCCGACCAGCTGCGCAAAGAGAAGGAAGCAGCACGCGAGAAAAGGATTGGCGCCGCAGGAAAAGAACCAGGTCCTGCCGTCGTTCCGATTACGCCGCCCCCGTCTCAGGTTCAAGCCGCGGCTCCCCCGAGCAAGTAGCGCCCTCCCAAAATCGTTCCGGGATAGCCGCCTCGGCGATCTCGGTAACGGATTGTTGCATCCCGCAATGTTGCGTTCTTCAACAGTGCCCTTGCCCGGCACGCCTTCCACCTATGTGGGATTTCAGTGCGGAATTTCACGGACAGGTTACGGAAGGTTGGTTCTTTTCCCCCACCCTGAAGGCTTTGCATAGGGAAGAGCAAATAATCAAAACGAACATTAAGTTATTCACATTACTCGAGTTACCAGCAATCCGAAGGGGCAGTCCCAATTCCGACTTTTTCGGTCAGGTAGTTGCTTTAACTAAGGCTGGAATGGGGGCAGCTGTGGCAGTGAGTCGCAGCCCGGGCCTAAAGCCTCCAGAGATGTAACGCGGTACGAATACAGGAGGTTTTACTTTTTATGAAGAAAGTCATCGTATTAATGCTATTCGTCCTTGCCGTCTCGGGACTGATGATGGCCCAGAACTGGTCGTCAACAGTGGACGTACTCGGCGCGCACAACAATCAAGGCCGCGGCTGCGCTGGCTGCCATGCCCCTCACAGCGGTTCGTTCGGTTCTGGTCACGGCGGCAGCGCCGATGCCGGTAGCTATGCATTGTGGGGACAGGACGCCAGCCCGCTCTACGGCAAAACCATCGCCTTCGGCGACAGCGGAAAATACACTGAAACGCTGCCCGCCAGCATCACCAGCGGCAGCACTGAAGTCGGCGGAATTCTGCTCTGCCTTAGCTGCCATGATGGCAACGTCACCGCTTCCAACATGATGACGAATCAGTCCTACGAACAAAGAATCGGCCTCTTGACCAATACCACTTACGGAACTCAACCGATTCCCACCTTGCTGGGCAATGATGGCACCACGGCCGGCAACTACACTAACGATCACCCAGTGGGCCAACTTGCTACTCTATCCAGCGTCGTTGCTTCGGCAGCCCAAGGCTTGGTTTGGACTCCCAGTGGCACAGGCGGCAGCTATAGCGTGACCGCAGGCAGCCAATTCGCCCAGTTCGTAGCCAACTACGGATGGCCGGCACTGGCTCCTGGAAAGTGGTCGAACCCTTACGGCGTCACCGCCGCTGGCGCACCTTATGTGGTTTGCACCACCTGCCACAACCAGCACGTGATGACGGTTTACACTTCGAGCGCAGCCAGCCAGATCCAGAACGACGGCGGCGGCAAGTGGTATGCCACCTACTTCTTCATCAACGCTCCCTATAACCCGAATCTACAGACTTACGCCAGCACGGCCGCACCTTCGACAGTAGAGTTCTGCCGTCAGTGCCACTTTGGCGAATCGAACGAAGCCAACAACACCAACACCATCAAGGCGCAGTTCCAGTAGGAATAGTCGAACCCCGGGGGAGAGAGATATCTCTCCCCTTTTTTTCTTAGCCAGCGAGGAATTATGAAATACAAACTCTCCATCTGCATCCTGCTAATGACGGCGGTCAGCGGCGCAGCCCAAGTGGCCTCTCACGCGCCCAGCGCAATCGGAGCAGCGCCAGCCGCGCCAGCCGCAATGCCCGCAGCCAACCCGATGTCACTCTCACCGGTGGTGCAGATCAGCGACAAGCCGGTGGTGCGGGTAAATGGAGCAGTTCTGACCGACCGCGACCTGCTGCGCGAAATGTATGCGATTTTTCCTTACGCCAAACAACACAATGGATTTCCCAAGGCGCAGGAAGCCACCATTCGCCAAGGCGCGCTGGAGATGATCATCTTCGAAGAACTCGTCTACCAGGAAGCCGAGCGCCGAAAGCTGACAGTTTCCGCGGCGAAGTTGAATCAAGCCGAAGCCGAGTTCCGCAAGCAGTTCCACAGTCCCGACGAGTACGACCAATACATGCAGGCGGAGATGCATGGATCGCGCCAGGTGCTGCGCCAGCAGATCACCCGCTCATTGCTGATCGAAGAAATTTTGAAAGCCGAGGTGGACGACAAGTCCGCAGTCACGCTGGCCGAGGTGCGAGCCTACTACGACAAGAATCCGAAACGCTTCCAGACCGGCGAGTCGTTCAATATACAAAGCATTTCTTTCATGCCGCCGCAAAAGCCCACACCGGAAATTATCGAGAAGAACCGGAAGCGTGCCGAAGACGCGCTGCGCCAGGCCAAAGCCACGGCCAGCTACGAAGGGTTTGGATTGCTGGCGGAAAAAATCTCCGAAGATGATTTCCGCGTGAACATGGGCGATCACAAAGCTGTCGGTGCCGACAAGCTACCCCCACAGATTGTAAAAGCGGCGCAGACCATGCAGGCAGGCCAGGTAAGCGGTCTCATCCAAATCGGGAGCGCCTTCACCATCTTCCGCCTGAATGCCCACAATCCCGCCAGAAAACAGCCGTTTGCCGAAGTGAGAGCCGACCTGCGCACCGAGTTGGGCAAGAGCAAGTACGAACGGCTGCGCTCGAATCTGGCGAAACAACTCCGGGCTAAAGCGAAAATCGAAATCGTGTAAGCGCAATTGTCAGTGGTGCGTGGTCAGTCGGATTTTACTGCCACTGACCACTGGCTGCTGACCAATTTTTCCTGTTGTGGAATTCAACTCGCTCAGCGTGGGATATGGCGCAGACCTTGCAAATCCCACACTTCCAGCACTGAGCGCAGTGCCAGCAACTCCTTCATTATCAGCAACTAACGGATTTTAAGAATTTCCCAAGAGTGGCAAACGTTGTGCCTTCAGTAACAGTATCTGGCCGGGAAAAGAAGGGGTTTCGCAGGGCAACGTGAAAGTCTTCAGCACCAAATCGGGATTTGCTTCAGGGCTCGCTTCAGAGCTCATTGGCCTATTGCTTCTTTTTGCGATTCCCCTCGCTTCGGCGCAAATGCAGATCGGGGACAACACCAAACTGAAAGCTGGCGGCATGTTCACCGCCGGTTATCAGGGAGACTATGGAAACTCCGCCCAGATCGAATCCGACCACGGACTTGACTTCGGATTCAACGGCAATATTTCCGGCTCTTACTACAATCCCAATTTTCTTTCCTTCAACGTATCCCCTTACTACAATCAATCGCGAGACGATTCGAACTTCCAATCGCTGACCGGAGCGAGCGGCGTCACGGGCACGGCCAATCTCTTTACCGGCAGCCACTTTCCCGGGTCAATAACCTACCACGACGACCGAAACAGCACCGGAACCTTCGGGCTGGTGGGTGAACCGAACTTCACTACTCACGGCAACGGCCAGGGTTTCGGCATCGGCTGGAGCGCGTTGCTTCCCGGCTTGCCCACCCTGTCGGTCGGATTTTCCGAAGGCAGCGGATCAGGCACAGTGTATGGAACCACTGACCAAAGCGGTTCTTCCACCAAACTTTTCAATTTGCGTTCTTCCTATCCGATTGCTGGTTTTCACCTGACCGGCTTCTTTGATCACAACACCCTGGATGCGCAATACCCGGCATTCCTGTCGGGCGAACAGGAATCCGTATCGAATACCAGCGGCCATGATTTTGGTTTTGGCGCGAATCGCGCCCTGCCCATCAACGGCTCCTTTTACGCCACTTACAACCGCTCCGAAGCTTCCACCGATTACCTGGGCACTGTGGACAATACAACCAGCTATACCACGAGCACGGAGACCACCGGTGCTACGTTCCATCCCACACAGAAGCTGAGCCTGTTCGCGAACGAGAGCTATACCGACAATCTCTCGGGATATCTGAGCCAGAGTGTTGTCAGCAGCGGCAGTGTCACCACTCCGTTCGACCTCGGATCCGGTTCGCACTCCATGCAGATGGGCGGCGGGGCTGCTTATGCCTTCACCAATTTTTTGTCCGCGCAGGGGCAGGCGACCTATTACGACCAGTACTACTACGACAAAAGCTATACCGGAACCTATCTCAGCGGCACGGTGAACTATTCGCGGCGGCTGTGGAATATGTTCAGCTTTTCCGCTGGCGTGGTAGACAGCAACAATGGCCAGGGAGATAACGCCGTCGGCTTCATCGGTAACGTGAATTATTTTCACCGCATCGAGGGTTGGGAGACCTCTGGTTCGTTCAGCTACGCGCAAAACGTTCAGTCAGTTTTGATCACGTATACAACTTCTTCCTACAATTACACGGCCCGGATACGCCGCCGTCTAGGATATGGCTGGGCTTGGTTAGCGGCTTACAGCGGCAGCCAGACCGGTTTAACTCAGGTGGCAGGCAGCGATAGCCGCAGCCAGGGCTATTCGAGTTCCCTCAGTTCGCGACGCTTCACCCTGACTGGTAACTATACGAAATCAACCGGACAGTCGATTCTCACCAGCGAAGGCTTGGTGGCGTTGCCGCCGACTCCGGGCGTGCCCAATAGCAACCTTATCCTCTACAACGGGGACAGTTATGGAGGTGGTCTTTCGGCAACGCCGGTGCGGCGCCTGACCATCTCAGGAACCTTCAGCCGCGCGCTCAGCAATACGCTCAGCGATGTGGTCAATTCGCGTAACAATACGGAAATCTTCAACGCCCAGCTGCAGTACCACTTCAGGCGAATTGGCATGACGGCCGGGTATACGATGTTCACTCAAGGGATCAGCGCAAGCGGCGTTCCACCCGGAACGGCGAACTCGTATTTCATTGGTGTGTCAAGATGGTTCGATTTCTTCTGATCGGAAGGGGCATGACTTCGTTGCGCATGACATCGTGGAACATGACATCGTGGCGACGGCCATTGGCTCTGGTCGCCTTGGTCGTGTCCCTTGCCCTGACCGCCAGTGCTGCCAGACATCCGAAGGCATCGATCAAGCAAGCCGTTCCCCCCGAATTGCTCCTCGACGGTGGCCGGAAACTTACATTTGAGCGCAGCTTCAGTCTGGAGCGCGAGGTGAAGCCGAAGCGCAGTTTCTGGACTCGCGTGGTCGACGTAATCGCCGGCCTTCCGGATTTTCACTTCCTGGTGAATCCCTACAGCATCACCACAGATTCTCACGGCCGGGTAATCGTCACGGATCCCGGCGCCGATGGAATTCACATCTTCGACTTCACCGAAAAAAAATACAAATTTCTTTCCCGCAAGGACAGCGGCAAGAATCCGATGCTCGCGCCGCAATGCGTTGCAGTGGACGCCGAGGACAATATTTATGTAACCGACTCCCTGGCGGGAAAAGTTTTCGTATTCGATCCCAGCGGGAAATTCCGCCGCATGATCGGCGCGCTCAAAGGTGGCGAAGGTCTTTTCAAACGGCCGACAGGAATCGCCGTTGATTCGGCCGGGCAGCGTATCTACATCACTGATACCTTGCGCAACAAAATTTTCGTCATGGATATGCAAGGCACCGTGCTTTCCATGATCGGCAAGCCCGGCACTGGCGATGGCGAATTCAACTATCCCACTGAGCTGCGGTTGAACGGTCCCGAGTTATTCGTGGTCGACGCCATGAATTTCCGCGTGCAGGTGCTCGATCGCTCCGGCAACTTTTCATTACGCCATTGGCAAACTCGGAGATTCCACGGGCTCGATGTTCCGGCCGAAAGGCATAAGCTTCGATTCCGAAGGCCATCTCTACGTTGTCGACGGCCTGTGGGGGATGGTGCAAGTATTCGACCGGCAAGGACAGCTGCTCTATTACTTCGGGCGGCGGGGAACCGGCTTCGGAGACTTTCAGTTGCCCACCGGAGTACAGATCGATAACAACGATCGGGTATACGTAGTGGATTCCTTCAATCACCGCATCGAGGTCTTTCATTACTATGCGGCGGCGAAATCGGCCGAGGGAGGAAAGCCATGAGGCGCATCGCCAACAAAATCATGCTGGCCTCGGCTTGTGCTTTTCTCCTCGCACATGGCATCGCAATCGCGCAGGTGCAAGGCGATGTATTGGGAATGCATAATCTGACCCCCGTAAGCGGATCGTCTGTGACCGCTCAGGGTAGCTTGGGGTGCACCTTCTGCCACGCTCCGCATAGCGGGCTGGGAGGAGTAACTCCGCTATGGAACCAGACGTTGTCCAAAGCAACCTACACCCCGTATTCGAGTTCAACCTACGTTGAGCAAGGAAATACCCAGCCCACACTCGGCGTTACCAGCAGTTTGTGCCTGAGTTGTCACGATGGAACCGTAGCGGTGGGACAATCGGCGGCCTACGGAACGATTCCGATGACCGGATCCATGAATAGCATCGATTCCTTTGGAATGAATCTGAGTGGATCGCATCCCTTCAGTTTGGTCTTGCCCATGAAAGATGCGTCCAACCTGGTTGCTTCGTTGGTCTCACAAGGCAAGACGGCGGATCCAACTGGCGCGGTGGCCTTGATAAAAGGAAATGTCGAGTGCACCAGTTGTCACAGCCCGCACACACAAGGGATCGATAAGGTCGCGCAGAAGTTCTTAGTTCGTGATAGTTCAAGCGGCCAGCTGTGTTTGGCGTGCCATGATCCAAACCGCGTACTGACGGGGCAACCCAATCCACTTTCCGGCTGGACCGGTAGCATTCACTCCACAGCTACGAATCAGCCTGCCGCCATTGCGAATGTCGGACTGTACAGCACGGTGGCTTTGAATGCTTGCGGCTCCTGCCACATGGATCACGATGCCACCGCGCCGCAGCGTTTGTTGAGGCCAGCCTCGCCCGCCGCGCCCAGTGTCGATGCCGCGACTCAAGCTTGCATGACGTGCCACGCCGGCGGAACTCTGCTAGCGCCAGCGGCCCCGAATATCATGGCCGAGATGGCGAAGACCAGTCATCCGCTACCCGCGGGCGTAAACTTCCACGACGCCGCTGAGACTCCTGTGCTCAACAATAATCGCCATGCCACCTGTGTGGATTGCCATAGCCCGCACGGCTCGAACCAGGTGCTCACCTTCCCGGCTCCGCCGACGATTCGCCCCTCGCAGGCCAACGTCACCGGAATCAGCGCGCTCGATGGAACAACCGTCTTGACTCCCGCCATTAACCAATATGAAAACTGCCTGCGCTGCCACGGAACCAGTATCGGGAAACAGAGATTGCTGATTTATGGATACGCCCCGGCGAGACTAGTTTCGGCGCCAGATCTGCTAAACGTAATCGCCGAGTTCAGCGCCACCGCGACCTCAAGCCATCCCGTTACGCACAGCAGCACCAGCCCGCTGCCGCAGCCCAGTCTGCTCACCAACATGCTGAATCAGAATGGCACCGCCGGTCGGCTGATGGGAGTCCAACTCCTTTGCACTGACTGCCACAACAGTGACGATAACCGCGAGTTTGGCGGGACTGGACCGAATGGCCCGCACGGTTCGGTCAATTCACACATCCTTGAGCACAACTATCAATTCAGTCAGACCACTTCTCCTGGCGGATTGGTTACAAACCTGTTTCCGAATCCCGACCTCACTCTCAACGGCCCTTACGGCATGTGCGCCAAGTGCCATAACTTGACCAACGTGGTAAGCAACGCCAGCTTCCTGCAGCACAGCAACCATATTTCGAATGACGGCTTCTCCTGTTCTGTGTGTCACACTGCGCACGGCATGGGATCGGTGTCACCGAGCGTTTCCGGCGAGCGCCTGGTGAACTTTGACGCCAACGTCGTGGGCCAAAACAATGGCGCTCCGATCTCCTATAACCGCTCCAGTAATAGTTGTGTGCTGACCTGCCACCAGGTCGCTCACAACGCGGATGGCTCTATCTCAAGCGCTCTGAAGGCTGGCCCCCGTACCAAGGGGAAGTAACTGAAACGCGCCCTGATACAGGGGCAAAACGCGCCCCGGTTGTGGAGAATGACCCGACGCCCCGGTTGCAGGCAAGCGTTTTGCAGCTGTTTCTGCGTATAAATGATTGAAATCATGGCTGCAAGCGACCGTCCCACCACGCGCACACTTGGCACTTCCGGTGCAAATGCAACGACTGGGATCGGTTTTCGTCTTTTTGCCCGGGAACCTTTCGGGAACGAGGAATTTGCCAATGGACGACGATTCAAACGCAACCAGTAATTCCAAGCCGAATTGGCCGCTTCTGGGAATGTGCGTGGTTTGCCTGGCCATGGGTTTCCTGGCCGGCTATTTACTGCGCGGCTCGGCGCCAGGTTCGGGTAAGGCACTCTCCGCCGCATCCCGGGCATCGACCGCCGCAGCCCAACCGGCCACCGGTGCGCCAGCGGATGAATCGCAAACAGCGGAGCAGATGCCGCACCAAATGCCCAGCCTTGACGATATGAAGCGCATGGCTGATAAGAAAGCCGCGCCGCTGTTAGAGAAACTAAAATCCGATCCAAAGAACCCGCAACTTGAAAATCAGATTGGCCTGGTCTATGAGAATGCTCATCAGTTCAAGGAAGCAGCGGGATATTTCGAAAAATCGTTGCAGCAAGATCCGAAGAACATCGGGGTTCGTGCAGATTATGCCTCCTGCCTTTATTACACCGGCGATGTCGATGGAGCTCTCGCCCAGCTCAACCAGTCTTTGACGTACGATCCAAAACACGCGGGCACCCTGCTGAACATCGGAATCATCCGATGGAAGGGAAAGAATGACGTCGATGGCGCCGTGGCCTCATGGGAAAAACTGCTGCGTTACCATCCGGATTTTCCGCAAAAGGACGCACTGCAGCAGATGATCACTCAGGCAAAGCAGAGTAAGACCGCGGGAGCTGGCCAAAAAGGGTAAGCCGCTTCCAGTTGAACTAAGAGAATCGCAGCGAGTTCGTACGATAACGCAGCGGCGTTAGATTTAGCCTTCCTCGGCGTGGCCGGTGTGCTCTTTTGCAGAGCGTGCACCTGAGGACCGCCAGGGCTGGATGGTTACGGGTCTGGCACCGAGGTTAGGCCCACGGAGTCTGATCCGGTCCAGCCCTGATCGAATTGATATGAGCTGCTGGGAGAGCTCGAAGTGAACCCGTTGTCCTCACAACTCGAAATCGATCCACAACAGACCGAGGGGTCTGCTCCGCCTGCACCAAACCACAAGACTGACTCCGGACGGCATTGGTTACTACGCATTTCAATCGCTGTCCTGGCGCCGTTGCTGCTGCTCGCTCTGGTAGAAGCAGGATTGCGAATTTGTGGTGTAGGCTATTCCGCCGCTCTCACAGTTCCCTGCACCGTGCAAGGTCGTCCCGCAGCTTGCTACAACCTGTTTTTCGCCGCGCCATTTTTTCCTCCGGGCATGATCAAGACTCCTCAGATGTATGTCATCCCCGCGGTGAAGCCGCCCCAGACATTCCGCATTTTTGTGCTCGGCGAATCTGCCGCCATGGGTGATCCTGATCCTTCCTACGGTTTCAGCCGCTACCTGGAAGTGATGCTGCGCCAGCGCTACCCGGAAATGAAATTCGAGATCGTAAACACCGGCAGCGTGGCCATCAACTCGCACGTTCTGTTGCCGATTGCCAAGGGCTTGGCAGACTTTAAACCCGATCTATTCATCATCTACTCAGGCAACAATGAAGTTGTAGGACCTTATGGTCCGGGTACCGCACTCACCGCCGGCGGCATGAGTCTTCCCGTAATCCGCGGCAGCATTTTCTACCACTCCACGCGTATCGGACAACTTCTCACCCGGCTTGGCACTCCGAAGCGGGACTGGGGTGGCATGGCGATGTTTATGGACAAACAAGTCCGCGCCAATTCGCCGCTGATGCCTTATGTCTACGCCAACTACGAACAGAATCTGCGCGACACCATCGCCGTGGCCCGACAGGCAGGCGCAAAAGTCATTGTCTCGACCGTGGCTACCAATCTGATAGACTGCGCTCCCTTTGCATCCTTGCATCGCGAAGGTCTGAGCGCGGATGAATTGCGTTCGTGGTCCGCTCTGGTTGAGCAGGGCGCGGCGCAGGAAAACGCTGCCTCATACACTGAGGCACTCAAGCTTTACCAGGCCGCCGCCGGCATCGATGGCGATTACGCCGAACTCGAGTTCCGCATCGCCCGTTGCCTCGAGGCCCTCGGAGATTACAGTGCGGCCCGAAAGCATTTCCTCCGTGCCCGAGATCTCGACACGCTCCGTTTTCGTGCCGACAGCCGGATCAATCAGATTAATCGATCTGTTGCGCTCTCCTCAGGAGTGAATCTGGTTGACTCTGACGCCATTTTCGACAACGAGAGCCTGCATGGAATTACCGGAAGCGATTTGGTCTACGAGCATGTGCATTTAACGCCCCGCGGAAACTATCTGTTGGCTCGCGCCATGTTGCTCGAGATCGCCAGCCAGTTGCCATCTCAAGCGGGGAAAGCGATTCAGGGCGAAAGCATTCCCTCCGAAGCGGATTGCGAACGCTGGCTGGCCTTCACTAGACACGATCGTTCGCGAGTGGCAGCGGAGATGTTGCGGAGGTTGCAGGAACCTCCGTTCACCAATCAATTGAATCATTCCGCCCAGGTTTTCCGGCTCATGGCGTCGGCAGAAACTTCAGACGAAAGCCCCAACGATACAGCCGCCCAATACCAATGGGCGATTGCACAAAGGCCGGACGATCGCATCCTGCATTTCAACTTTGGCGTCTTTCTCGAACCCTACAATCCGGCCGCGGCTGAACAGCAGTTCGCTGCCGCCCGCCCTTTCGATGGATTCCCGTTGGTCACGCCGGACGGCCGGATCCATTGAAACCTGAAATGCATCCGCAACCAGAATTGTTTTCACGCGGATAAAATCAGTCTCGCGTTTTCATCGCCGTCTGATCTTCGCCGGATTTCATCTGTTCGTCCATATGCCGCTGCACGCGATCCCATTCCGACCGCATGACCATTTCTTTGATCATGAACTTGGATTCATGTTTCGCATCGTCCGCCCGCACCGCAAGTTCATCCTTCTGCAGCCGGAAGTCGATCGTTTCAGCCAGCGGGATGAGTTCCTTGGATGACTTTCCAACAATCACATAGACGACTTTGCTCGATACCAGCGTGTACTCCGGACAGAAATCCTGAGGCTCTGCGTTGGATGGTCCGCCGAACGCCACCATGAACCCATGATGAGCCAGAACGCAATCCCCCATGTGCATTCTGACGACTGAACCATGTTGATAGATTCCAATTTGCGCGTACGCCAGGCTCGTTAAGCCGCATACAAATAAAATCAGCGTGAATCGTTTCACCGATTGTCGTGTCATGGATGGTCGTGTCATGGATTGTCCTCCTGATGCGGGCCAGATGTGTTCTGGTAGTAGCCTCGACGGCAGCGGAATTGAAGCTGGAGATTGTGTGTTGGAAGGATGCGAATGGAATGGAAGTTGGAGCCGGAGTTGGGTAGTTGGTAGCTTACCAGGTGAGCGGAATGCAGATCGTCGATCACGTCGCTGAAGATTTTGTGAGTGCCTTCGCTCAGCCGTACATAGCGGCCGCCCGAGTCTTCGGCAAGGCTGCGCAGCATCGCCGATCCGTTGTACGCCTGTTTGGAATTGCTTACGTCGACAGCATAAATCTGCTCCCCGCTATTCAGGATTTCCTCTCGCACCTGGCTGAGGGATGCCTTACTGATTGTGTCGTCACCATCGGAGAACAATAAGAGAACCGGCCAAAACTCTGGCCGCCTGCGCTGCACCAGTAAAGTTGTCGCCATCTCAATCGCATCCAACAACGGTGTGGCTCCTCCTCGGGGAACAATTCGGTCCGGGGAGAAGGATTCGCGGCAATTTCCGTCACAGATGAATTCGGGTTCGATCCCGCCAAATGCCAAAACAGAAATGTGATCGCGAGAATCCCATGGCGATTGCGAAATGAGTTGTGCCACTTCCTTGATCTCCTGCCGGAATCGGGGCAAAACCGATTCGCTCGAATCGATCAACACCACGACGTTCAGGTAGACAGCATCCGAGCGCGTGAAGCTGCGGAACTCCCGGATCACTCGCTCGTCATCCACCACCGCAAAATCGTCTGGCTGAAGATCCTGAACAGTGTGATTGTGTTCATCGGTTGCAAGGAACAGGAGACGCACCTCGGAAACGGTACTGCGAAAAGCGACTTCCCGGGATTTCCCGGAACCGGCTGCGGACGGCCCGGAAACGACCCTCTGCGCATAAACGGTCGTGACCAGAAGCAAAGGTAAGAGCAGCCCCGTGAGCCGTTTTCTCAAGACGATCATTCCCATAAACTTACCCGCGCCTGAGCAAACTCCCCAGCAGTTGGCACATAGATGTAGAGAAGTGAACTACGGTTGTCATCGACAGATGGCGCCAAAACTTGAGGCCTTTCGTATCTCGCGCAGTCAGCACCAAGGATCGCGGTTGAGGACGGGCGTCGCTATGAGGTGAGATGGACTTAATTCAGAACTGGCGATACATAAACTGAGCGGCTCCTGCATCCTGCGTATGGGTCACGATCAAGACAACAAAAAGAGCCAGCCCATAGAGTGGCGGAATCCAGTACCAACGATAACGAGCCAGCGCCGATACGATCGGATACAAGTTACGTGAATCCGTCACAGGCTCAGCGGAGTACTTATCAAGTGCGTCGTTGATCAGCAGAATCATGACGTATCCACCTCCTAGAGCCAGGACCAGCAGGTAAAGGCTTCCGCTGAGAAAATGAGTGGAATAAACGCCCGGAGAAAGCGCGGACCGAAACATCTGCTTTGCTTGCGCCAAAGCATTAGCGCGAAACAGAATCCAGCCCAGGCTGATCAAACACATCGTCGCCAGCCATGACAACGGAGTCCAAAAAATAGCCGGAGGATTCCAGTTAAGTTTCCGCTCCACCTGCTGGATTTGACGATGCAGAACGAGAAGAACTCCGTGATAACAGCCCCACAATAAGAACAAGATGGTCGCCTTGTGCCACAATCCAAAGACAATCATGGAAAGCACTAGCGCAAGATTTCGCCACCACATCTCTCGTCGCATTACCGCGAGCGGGAAAAAAAGATAGTCGCGAATCCAGAACGACAGCGACATGTGCCAGCGCGTCCAAAAGATGGATAGCGTCGTGGAGTGAAATGGACGGGCAAAGTTCTCGGGCAAAGTAAAGCCCATCGCTTTCGCAGCCCCAATCGCAATATGCGAGTAACCCGCGAAGTCGAAAAAAAGCTGCAACCCATAGCCGACCGCCAGACACCAGACGTCGGGCCCACTCCATTGCGTGACTCGATCGAATCCACGGTTGATTCCGTCGCCGGAAAGAATTCCCTGGCCCAGCAGCTTGGCCAATTCCATCATGAAGACGCCGGTTGCGATACGCCTGAACCCAAGTCCGATGTCATTCCATGAACTCAGCTTCTCACTGCGAAACTGTGGAAGCATATCGGGTAGGCGGCAGATTGGTCCCGATATCGCCACTGGAAAGAACGTCATGTACAGCGCGAATTCCGAAAACGACGGATCGAGTTCCTCGTCCCGGTAGAGATCGAACAGGTAGCTCATCGCCTGGAATGTCCAGAATGAAATTCCAAGGGGCAGCGCGAGGTGCGCGAAGCGTTGCAGCGATGAAAAAGGAAAATTGATCGCTGCTTCCGGCAGATACTTGAAACTGCCCAGCAGCGCGACGTTCAGCAGGATGCCGATCGCTAGAACCAACCGCGTGGGCTGTCGCCGAAGTAAGTTTCCCACCAGGAAATTCATCAGCGTCGAAAAGAAAAGCACCGCGGCGAACCAACCGCCCCAGCTTAAATAAACCCCATAGCTGCCGATCAGAAGAATGGATTGCCGCACTCGGCGCGAACGAATCGTCGCCAACAGTGCCACGCTCAGCAAAAAGACAAGAATGTATAAGGTGCCTCGGAACAATCTTCCTCGCTGCCGCTTTCGTCACTCAAAAAGCTTCCAGCACTCTCGGAAACAGATTACCGACCACTCAAGATATCATTGCTTACTCCGGACTCCCGTGACTGCTGCGTGACTAAATTCAACAATCTTATTGAGGCGCTCGACGCAGCTCCCGAAAACCGCCGGTTTGTCACGTATTGGATTGACGAGGATGAACAGCAGAGCGTGACTTTCGCCGAGTTTCGCCAGCGCGCTCGTATGCACGCCAGCACATTGCACAATCACGGTATAAGGGCGGGCGAGCGCGTAATCGTTATCATGCCACAAGGGATTCCGGCCATGACCGCCTTCGTGGGAGTGATGATGTTAGGCGCGGTACCCGCTTTCCTCGCCTATCCGAATTTCAAGATTGAACCCTCAAAGTACCGCTCTGGACTATCCGGAGTCACCGCCAACCTCAACGCCAAAGCAGTTATCATCGACGATGAATTTCCCGACGAGCTGCTTGCCTACGTAACCCTCAGTGGGCCAGCCCAGTTGCTTCGGTACAAGGATTTGGATCCAAGCGATCTTAGGGCCTTCGCGCGGAGCATTCACATTTCTTCCCTGAAAAATTCTTCTGATAGCCCGGCCTTCATTCAGCATTCCGCGGGCACTACTGGATTGCAGAAAGGCGTGGCGCTCACCCACGGCGCCGTCCTCCGGCACATCCAACATCTGGCACAGGCTCTGAAAATCGCAGAAGCAACTGACAGCATTTACAGTTGGCTTCCTCTTTACCATGATATGGGGCTGATAGCCTGCTTCATGCTACCCCTGGTTTGCCATTTGCCCATCGTGATGCAATCGCCCGTCGATTGGGTGATGCAGCCGGAAAGCATGCTGCAAATCATCACCGAACACAAATGCACCCTGGCCTGGATGCCGAATTTTGCCTTTCAGTTCGTCCCTCGCCGTACACGACAGGATCGATGGGCGCAATACAATCTCTCTTCTCTCCGCGCGCTGATTAATTGTTCTGAGCCGGTTCGCAGCAGCAGCATGCAAGAGTTCCAGGCTGCTTTCGCCTCGATCGGTTTGGCGAAGAATGCCCTGCAATCGTCCTACGCCATGGCAGAGAATGTTTTCGCAGTCACGCAATCCGATGTCAGTCGATCCTCCGGCCCTGTCCGCATTTGGGCAGACGGGCGTCAGTTTCGTTCCCGACACTCGATCGCGCGGGTCGCGGAGAGCGCCGCCGGCGCGCTTTCATTTACTTCTTCCGGCCGTTTATTGCCGAGCTGTGAATTGCGGATTTTATCTAACACCGGCGAGATTCTCGATGCCGGAAACGTCGGCGAGATTCTCATCAAAAGCGACAGCCTGTTCGCTGGATATTACAACCGTCCATCTCTTACGGCCACAGCGATTATCGATGGCTGGTATCACACTGGCGACCTTGGATTTTGCCTGGAACACGAGTTGTTTGTCGTCGGACGCAAAAAAGACTTGTTGATCGTTGGCGGGGAAAATCTTTATCCCCAGGACATCGAAGAGCTCGTCGGCTCTCACCCCGCCGTTCGTGACGGTCGCGTGGTAGCGATGGGCGTGTACAATCCCGATCTTGGGACGGATGAGATTGTCCTTGTCGCAGAGGTTGAGCGCGAAGAGTTTCTGGTAAATCCAGGGGAGACCGAACGCGAGGTTCGTAATCTTGTAGTCGCCGGAATTGGCGTGGCTGTGCGAAAGATTTTCTTGAAACCACCAAAATGGATTGTGAAGAGTACCGCCGGCAAGCCCTCGCGCTCCGCCACTCGCGCCAAATTGTTACGCGAGCATCCCGAACTTGATCGCCAACCTGATCTCGAGCCTAATCTCCCAGCCGGGGAAAGCGAATTCTCATGAGTCCTGAAGCGCAGCAAATGATCGATCACATCCGTCGCCTGGTTCGAAATTCGAACCTGAAGATCGACGAAAACACTCCTCTCGTTTCTTCCGGCTTGATTGACTCCATGGCGCTGGTGGATTTGCTGCTGAAGCTGGAAGATCTCACCCACATGCGCATTCCGGCGGGAAAAGTACAACCAAAAGACTTGGACACGGTAGCCATGATGTTTCTCACGGCACAGCGGGTGGGCAAACCTCGCAAGTAGAAGAGTCGCAGCAACGAAACCCCAAGGCCTCTGCCCCGGGGTTTCGCGCAAGTTTTGATTACTACGCCGCAAGCGCCTCGACGAAGTGCTCGCACACCGCGGTCTCCAGCTTGTAGTAATTCACATGAACGGGAGTGGTCAGAAATGGCTTCAAGATTTCGAGCGCCTTGGGATACAGCTCTCTCTCATAGCGCTCGGCGTCCGACTTGGTTGTCCAGAGGCTGATGGAAACCACCTTTTCTTCTTTCATCCTCTCGGGAAAAAACGGCAGGATTTCCAGAAAGCCAGTCTGCTTCTTAAGGATGGGAACAATTTCATTCTTTACTACTTTCACAAACTCATCTTTCTTTTCCGGCTTCACTTCAAAATTCAGGATGCGTGCAAACATTGGGGTTCTCCTTCATAGTGAGGATTAGAAATATTTTCCGGCGGGGGCTCTCGGTGTAGCGGAGCTTGAACGCTTCCCGGAATCCGGGAACTCGAGCCGTGTGAAATCTAGCACCATCGCTTCCAGGAATGCGGTGATGAATGAGCGTCAGTGATGTGTATTAAGTCACCGTGGGCGCCTTCCAAACACCGCGAGCCTCCCCCGCAGCTTTACAAGCCAGCACCTTCCGATTAGATTTTAAAAACGGCACTTTGAGCTTGGAGTTTAAGTATGCTATCTCGCCCGGATCACGGTGAGAGTACTTCTGCGTTGTCTCGCAAAACCATGGCTGATGCCCTTTTTTCCACCGACCTGCTCGAAGCGTTGCCCGATGCCATTGTTGCCGTCGATGGCGACGGAATCATTGTTCAGGTGAATTCCCAGGCGCAAGAGCTTTTCGGCTACTTCCGCGAAGAATTAATTGGGCAGAAGGTGGAGATCCTGGTGCCCGAGGCCTATCGCGCCCAGCATCACAGCCATCGTCAGACCTTCGCCGAAACTCCCAAGACCCGGCGCATGGGCGCAGACCTGGACCTCTACGGGAAACGGCGTAACGGATCGGAGTTCCCCGTGGAAATCGCCCTCAGCCCAGTCTCCACCGAGAAGGGATCATTTGTGTTGAGTGCGATCCGCGATATCACCGATCGCAAGCGCATCGCGGAAGAACTGCGCCGGGCCAATGAAGAACTGTATCGGAAAACAGTCGAACAGATCGGCGAATACCGCTCCCGGCTGGCTTCCATTATTGACTCTTCCGAGGACGCGATTCTCAGCAAGAATCTCGATGGCACCATTGCCAGCTGGAATCGCGGCGCCGAGCGCATGTACGGTTACACTCTGGAAGAAGTCGTGGGCAAGCACATTTCCCTTCTTGCTCCGCCCGATCGCGCGGACGAAATCAGCGAGATTCTTCAACAAATTATTGCCGGGGAAAGCGTTGAGCACCGCGAGTCAATTCGCGTCACCAAAGATGGTCGGCACTTGAACGTTTCCATCTCGGTGTCGCCCTTGCGCAACGCCATCGGTGAAATCGTGGGAGCTTCAGTGATCGCGCGCGATATTACAGCCCAAAAACGCACCGAGGCCCAGCTTCGTCAATCTCAGAAAATGGAAGCGATCGGCCGGCTGGCGGGCGGAGTGGCCCACGATTTCAACAACATCCTCGGCATCATCAACGCTTGCACGGAGTTTCTCCGCGACCGCCTCGATCCTGCCTCCGACACTTCTACCTATGTTGAGAACATCAGGAAGGCGATTGACCGGGGCAAGGCACTCACCCGCCAGCTGCTTACTTTCAGCCGGACCTCGGCGGTGCAGCCGCAACTTTTCGACCTGAATGATCGCCTGAAGGATATCGGCAAGCTGCTACGGCCGCTGCTGGGAGACGATGTTGAAGTTCTGATTGCGTCCAAATCGTCCTCTTCGGTGATCGAGGCGGATCCTGGTCAACTGGACCAGATCGTGGTCAATCTGGCGGTCAACGCGCGCGATGCGATGCCCCGCGGTGGAAAACTCATTCTGGAAGTTGGCCAGGTTAAATTCGAAGAAGCTTACGCAGATCGGAAGCAATCGCTGGCCGCAGGACGATATATCCTCCTGACCGTAAGCGACACCGGCACCGGCATGGACGAAGCCACGGTATCGCGCATCTTCGAGCCTTTTTTCACCACCAAGGAATTGGGCAAGGGGACGGGCCTGGGATTGGCCACCGTCTACGGCATCGTCAAACAAAGCGGTGGCCAGATTCTCGTTTACAGCGAGCCCGGGCAAGGAACCACCTTCAAACTCTATTTTCCCAGTGCGGATCACAAGATTGGTCTCGCATCCAAACCTGTTGTCGAAACGGTCGCTCCCCAGTCGCACGGCAAAACGCTCCTGCTTGTCGAAGACGACGAGATTATGCGCGGACTGACTCGACAGCTCCTGGAGCAACACGGCTACACCGTATTTGAGGCAAATGATGGCCAGTCCGCCCTCGACTGGATCCGCTCTCATCCCGATCCAATCGATCTGCTATTAACCGATGTCGTGATGCGGCGCATGAGTGGTCCGGAACTGGCCGAGCAACTGAAATCCTCTCATCCCACGTTGAAGGTTGTGTACATGTCAGGTTATACCGGGGAACTGATGGCAAACCGCGAAGTCCTCAAGCCGGGAATTACGCTCCTCGAAAAGCCCTTTAGCCGCACCGTCCTCTTGAATACCATTCACACCTCGCTGGGCTGAGCCGGCTGAACTTTAGGGTTGAAGGTCACGCCTAGAGCCCTTCGGTAACCCACCCGCAGGTGATGAGGATCACACATAACTGTGGGAAAGGACCCAGTTTTTCGGCACCAGCTCACCCCCCTGAAATGTCGCACGATCAACGCCATATCTTATACGTCTATTATTATCTTATAGTTAACTGCGATTTCCCTTTATTTGGTCCACTCTTATCGGGAGTGGCAGAGAACCTGCCTTAGTGTATGTGAACGGGAGGCAACACATATGGCCGCTCACACCGTAAACCACGCTGGGAAAGTTGGATCGTCAGAAAGAACCTTCTGCGATTTGTCTCCGGTAGTCGCCGAGGCCCTGGAGCATGAATCCCTCACCACCACCTACCCCACGGGAGCGGTGTTGTTCGCCGAAGGCCAGTCTCCGCGCGGAGTGTTTATCGTGCGTCGAGGCAGAGTAAAGCTTTCCATTTGTGGCAGTGATGGTCGAACCTTGATTCTGCGCATGGTCGAACCAGGCTGCGTATTGGGAGTGGCCGCTGTGGTTTCCGGATGCAACTATGAAGCAACGGCTGAGACTCAGGAGCCCAGCGAAATCAGCTTCCTTCGCCACAGCGACTTGCTGCGCCTTATGCGTCTTCACGGCGAACTGGCCCTTTGGGTCACCCAGCAGATCAGCGCGGATTACGCCTCCACTTGCCGCGAAATCCGCGACTTAATCCTCTCTGATTCGGCCAGTGAGAAACTGGCGCGTCTGCTGGTGGGTTGGCTCGATCAGAATAGCGAAGCCAGAAATCCCAGCCAGATGAAGCTGGCTCTCACTCACGAAGAAATCGGTCAAATGATCGGAACTTCCCGCGAGACCGTCAGCCGTCTGTTCGCCGGATTCAAGAAGCAGCATCTGATTCAGCAAACTGGCTCGACTCTGGTCATCCCCAGCCGCATCGCTCTCGAGTCACTGATCACGGCATAAAGTTGCAAGGAAGTCCGACGGGGCCGCCTCCTCTACGGCCCCGTCGAGGTGATCGTCGCCAGCGCGGCACATACCATGTCGCACAAGCCTCAGCTCTTAATTCTTTGCGACATCGATCGGGCTGAGGACCGCAGCCTTATGCGCCTCCTCTGAATTCGCCGGTTCCTCAGGCAGTTCAATCAGATGTGCCCGTTCCAGAGCGCGGTAATACGCCGGACGGGCGTGCCGGTAATGATCCGCGGGAACTTTGCCGTTAAGCCACGCCGTATCCATCGGATATACCAGCGGGTCGAAGATCACCATGTAGAAGTGCCAGATCAGGATGGAAAATGTCGCCAGTAGCGCTTCGTAATAGTGCACGGCGGTAGCCGCGTCCGACACCCACTTCGGAAAGTGGCGCAACGTGAAATTATTGAACCAAAGCAGAAGCCGGAGACGGTCATCACCACCGTGCCCCACATGAAAGCCCAGTATTCCATCTTCTCCGCGTAGTTGAATTTCGCGAAACCGTGGCTCGATTTTCGTGAGTCCAAGGTTATAAGAAAAGACCCGCAGTAAATCCGTGGCATCCTTCACGTCCGGCAGCATCGCTTTAAGAAATAACCGGTCTCGCTTGTTTGTCGCCAGATGAATCACGTGATAGAGCGTTGCAGCCACCAACATCACGGCCGCAGTACGATGCACGGCGCCGCGAAACGCGAAGTGGCTTTCCAGCAACAGCATCGGCCGCGCCCACCACGACTCCGGATATTTCAGTGCGAACCCGGTATAAACCAGCGTCGGAAAACTAAGGACCACGCCGGCATGGGCCAGGCGAAAGTTCAGATTCATCCGTGATACTTTTGCGCCGCTTTCATGGCGCGCCTGCCGTCGCATCAGCTTGGCAAAAAAATCCACCAGGTTGTGGACGATCATGAAACCCAGGGTCAATGGGATCAGCACCAAATAAGTCCAGCGGATCCACTTCACCACCGGGTGCGCAGAACCAGTCGAAGTCCGCACATGCACGGGCCCAATCGCGAAATGATCTGCCCGCACCGGCGTGACAATTTCCGCACGTCTTGGCAAGATTCGCGGCGTTCACCGTGGAGCGAGCGTCTTTCGAAGGAAATATATTGTGCACGCCGTGGCAGGAAGCGCAGTTGGCCACACTCTGCGATCCGCCTCGCATGGCCAGTCCGTGGTAGCTGTCGGCGAAAGACGGAACACGGTCGGCGGGCAGGTTGTAACGCAACGCCAGACGTTCATCGCTATGGCATCTGCCGCAGGTTGCCATGGAGACGCGCGACGCGTTCACCAGCGACGCGGGCTCTTTTGGCCCCAAAATCAGGTGTTCCCCGTGGCAGTCACTGCATACCGGGGCATCGCGCACCCCCGCCTTCATGGCTTGCCCATGCACACTCTGAAGATAGGTCTTGGCAATTTCGCCATGACATTGCCCGCAAGTTGCCGGAATATTGAAGTGGTTAATTTTCGAACGGGCATCCTGTGAGGGCAGGATTCCGTGACTGCCGTGACAATCTGAGCAGCTTGCGGCAGCGCCGTCTCCAGCCGCCACTGCGCGCCCGTGGACACTTTGCCGATACAGCTCCACCGGGTGTGCGAATGGGATGTTATGCCGCGCCAGAAACTGCTGGTTGCTGTGACAGGTGGCGCACGTATCCGGCAGATTTTTTTTGGCTACCAGCGAGGTCGCGTCGCTCGAGCTTTGGATCTGGTGGATCGGTCCGTGGCAGGAGATGCAATTGGGTGCGTCAGGGTCGCCGGATGCGGCCGCTTTTCCATGGATACTCTGCTTGAATTCTTTTACCTCATCGGCGTGGCATTGCGCACACTTTGCGGGAGTCAGCTGCGCCGCAGTTGTAACTTCGTGGTGTTCGCCGTGGCAGGATTCGCACGCTGCCTCACCCAGTGCGCTGTGCACGCTATTCGGCACGTGCGAAGCTTCGTCGGCGTGGCAGGTCGAGCATTCAACCTTGACCACTTTGACGGGGTGAGGATAGTCCTTAATTGTGGAGTGGCAGTCTTTGCAGCCCAAAATGCCATGAACGCTGGCCGCATGTTTCGCGGGATCGATCGAGATGCTCTTGCCTTTTTCCGAGGTCATCCCCGGCTGGCCGTGACAGGCAAGGCAGCTTTCATCCTGTTTGAGAGGCTGCGGCGCTTTGACTTGCGCGCGCGCCCGCGCATCTGTCGAGGTAACACTAACCGTAACAACGATAAGAACGCAAAATGCAATCAGCCCGGCCGAAATAATTATCCGTAATCGTCTGACTGCACCTGCCGCCCATTGCGTTCTCTTCGACACCTCAGCTCCTTACTTCATTCCCAAATCCGTCAACACCTTGGGATGTTCTTCTCCCGCCGCCAGAACCTCGTGGCAGGCGGAACAATCATTGGTAATCGTCTGGCCGTCCGCGCTGGTGTGGCTTCCGTCGTGACAGCGGAAGCAGCCCGGCGAATCATTGTGCCCGAGATTATTTGGGTGCACTCCCCACGTCACTCGCATGTCCGGGAAAATATTGCGCAAATAGATGTTTGCAACTTCGTCGCCCGCTTGCTGCACCAGCGTGCGCCGCGTTTCATAGATCTGCGGATAATTCGTCCGGTAGAAATTGTTAAGCTCGTCAATGATTCGTTGCTTGGCCACATCGCGCGCCGGATAATCAACCTTCAAAACCTCGACCGCTTTTTTCTTAATGAACGGCAGATCGGGACTGATCCGCCCCAACGACATTTGCTTGTCCACCGCGTTCTCGGGCAATTCGAAAACATGCGTCGGCCGGTTGTGGCAGTCCACGCAATCCATCACCCGATGTTCTCCCTTGTCGAGTTGCTGCTGGGTAGGCTTTGCGTCCGTGGAAATAAATTCGGTGGTCTTCCCGCTGTCGTCGGTGTAATAAACCGCCGGAATGGTCTGCCGCTCCGGGATCGGTCGAAATGTAGCGGATCCGCGCTCCTTCCGCGAGATGATGACCGTGGATACCGACCGATCCCTGCCAGGTTCGTCCACCCACCTTCAGCAATAAGACATCGGTCTGCGGAGTGTTCTTTTCGTCATCCTTGTAACTCGTATTCACCAGGAACTTGTCGCCCGTAAAACGCTGCGGCCAGTGGCACTGCTCGCAGGTTTCACGCGCCGGGCGAAGGTACTTCACCGGCGAAGGAATTGGGCGCGAATACGTATGGAAGGTTACGGCTACGACTTGCCTCAGGCCGGAAAGCTTCGAGCGCACAAACCACCCTGCTCCCGGCCCGATATGGCATTCGACGCACTCCACACGCGAGTGCGGAGAATTCTGGTAAGTCGTATACTCCGGAGCCATCACGGTGTGACAAGTCGTGCCGCAGAAACTCGCCGAATCCATGTACTCCACCCCGCGGTAGGAGGCGGTCCCCAGAATCAGAAGATTCACCACCGTCGCCAACCCCACCCACTCCAACGTGCGCCGCACCATGGGCAGGCGCAGATCGATTGCAGGGAAGATTTCCGGCAGATGCCCGCTCAGACGAAGGCTTCGTCGTCTCCACCAGATTCCGATCGGAATCAGCACTAGACCGAGGATAAAAATGCCGGGCAGGATCAGGTAAACCAGCAGGCCAATATAAGGATGCGGCGGCCCCGGCAGAAAAAAGTCATAGAACCAGAAGGCAATCGTCGTGAGCGCTGTGCTCGTCGTAATCACCGCACCCGTCAGAGTGATTGGGTTTTGTCCCAGAAAGTAAATCGGCTGCGCCCAGTCTCGGATGCGTTCTCGCATACTCATAGCAAACCGCCACTCCTGTCTTCCCCTCTTAATTTTTAATCACCGGCGCCAGGATACACATCTCGCTTAGCGGCGAACGCCCGGCCACTCTTGGCCAATCATGCTGTACGGAAAGCGAGACCTATTTCTTCAGCGTTCGGATGTAAGCTACCAATCCCTTAATCTGTTCGGGCGTCAGAGAGCTGTATTTCGGCATCTTCCCCTTGCCGTTGGTAATGATCTCGGTGAGTTGCGCGTCCGTCATACCCTGCACGTCGGCGCTGGTGAAGTCGTGGGCTCCCATCTTCTTCCCCATTGCGCTGCCAGTTCCGTCTGCGGCATGACAGCCGGCGCATTTCGACTTAAACAGCGATGCCGCGTCTTGTGCGTGCGCCGGCATGGAAAAGCTAAGAGCGACCACAAAGGCTGTTGCAATCGTAAACAGTTTCAGATCGATTCTCTTCATCATTAGCTCCATCGAATTAGGGTTCGTCGAACGTTGCAAGGAGAATACTCCAACATGTTGCAATATTGAACTCTTTCGCCCAGACGGTGCTGTGACCCATATCACAGATTGATGTAATGAATTCCCGGAAAAGACCGGCATTGCAGGATTCGCTAGGCGAAGTACTGGGTGATAACTCTCACCAAGTCCTGTGACCGGCGTCACGGCGTCAGCACTGAGGAGCGCACACACTAATAATGAGGATAGGGCTATGCCAACAGACAAGCGGAACCTGCTGGAGGTTCTCAAATTCGAGCTGGAATTTCTTGAGCAAGGCGGTTACGGTCGATTGCCCCGCGAAGCCTGGCGCCCGCGATTTATCTTCGAGGATTCTCCTACCTGCATGAACTTTAACTCCAAGGATAAGGAGCCATGCAGCGAGTGCCTCCTGATGCAATTCGTCCCGGCAGAAGCGCGTAAGGAACAAACTCCTTGCATTCACATTCCCCTGTCGATCAGCGGGGACACACTCGAGTCTTTGTACCGGACGGGAACGCAACAGGAAATTGAAGCCACCCTTGGCGCCTGGCTGCGCACAACGATCCACCGCCTGGAGGCAGAAAAAGCAAAACGAGAGGCGCCCACCGCTCCGCCTCGCTGACTGATTTCTTGAGTGGCGAATCCTCGGACCAACGTCCCGAGCCATCCGCCGCCACAAAGATCGGAGGGACTATGTCAACACTCTCCCAGATACACCATCCAGAAACCCAGGTTCAATTCAAGCAGATCGTAATTGCCACGGACTTCTCACCTTCGTCACGATGCGCCCTCACTTATGCGCTCTCGCTCGCCCAGCGGTATGGTTCCACTCTTTCCGTCGTACACGCTATGGCTCGGGAACCGAGGGAGCCTATTCCGTTAGAACGTTTGCCGAGAGAACTAAACGTGCCCCTGCTGGACGCGGAACGGCAAATGCACCAACTCGCCGAGAATGCCCGACTGGACACTGTTAACCATCACCTCATCATTAGACAGGGCCCGGTGTGGGATGTTCTTTCTTCCATCATGGAACGCGAAGACGTTGATCTGTTGGTTCTCGGCACCCGGGGACGAGGCGGACTGAAGAAACTCGCTCTCGGCTCAATCGCAGAGCAGGTGTTGCGGCTGGCGCCATGCCCGGTGCTTACCATCGGTCCACATGTCCCGCCCCCTGCCTCGGGACCGATCCAGTTTAGAGGCATCCTTTTCCCAACCGATTTTGGTCGGGCCGCCGATGCCGCGTTTCCTTATGCCCTGTCCATTGCCGAAGAGCACCAGGCGAGGTTTATCCTGTTGCACATGCTGCCGCCGATGCCTCTCACTGATGTCAGCCCCGGCGCTTACTGTCCGTCACCTTACGCCGCCGAACAATTTGTGAAGTGGCAGCACAGCATGCGAGAAGAGAGCAGGATAAAACTGATGAAACTCCTTCCATCCAGCACGAAGCTTGCGGTGGAACCGGAATATATCTCCAGTACAGATTTTCTTCCCGAGGGGATCCTGGAAACTGCTGCGATACGCAGAATCGACCTGATTGTCATGGGTGCAAACCGCGCATCCTCGCCACGCGTATCCGCGCACATCCCTTGGGCGCTCACTCACGAGGTCATCTGCCGTGCGAGCTGTCCGGTGCTGACTTGTATGGCCTGAATACGAAGGCGCGGCAAGCGGCTTACTTCCATTCCTGCTGCCCTTCGTGAATCGTGATGTAACGGTCGATCGGAAGTTCCGTGAGTCGCTGCTTCAATCCGCTGGGCTGCGGCCAATCGATCTCGAGCCAGTCAATTTTCGCAAGCTTCCCGATTCCCAATACCAGCCGCGGATCGTGCGACGACAGATAACTGCCGCCGCCGACTTTCATGCGGCTCCGCTTCAGATCGCCCGCCTGGTAAGTCACGCGGGCTCCGACAGCATCGATGTTTGCTTTTTTTCCGACCAGCTTTAAACCCAGCCAGTGATTCCCGCCTGCAGCATTATTCCGCAACAACACGGGCGCTTCGTCGTTATTCGAGATCAGGACGTCGACCGCTCCGTCGTTATTGAAATCTCCCAGAGCCAAGCCTCGCGCCGACATCGGAGTAGCAAATGCCGGCCCACTCTCCCCGCTGACATTTTTTACTCCGCTTCCCGAGTTATGAAAGAGCAGCAACGGCTCCCGGTACTTCACGTTATCGTAGATCTTTTCGATCAGATCGTCGGGATGCCCGTTGGCAAGAATCAGATCAAGATTGCCGTCGTTATCGTAATCGAAAAATTTCAGCCCCCAGCCGCTCATCAGCCTGGTCGCGCGGGCAAGGCCGGTGGCCGGAGCAATATCGTCGAACGTTTCATCGTGATTGTTTTTGTAGAGCGAATACGCCTCATGGTCGATGTTGGCGACAAACAGATCCATCCATCCGTCCTGGTTGAAGTCGGCGGAATCCACGCCCATTCCAGAACGCGGGCGTCCGGCATCGGAGTAGGCGATGCCCGCCTGTTGCCCAATTTCTTCAAACGTTCCTTGTCCGCGATTCACATACAGAAAATTAGCCACCGTATCGTTCGAAACAAACAAATCCATGCGGCCATCATTATTAATATCTGTGGCCACCGCTCCCCAGCCCTTGCCCAGGTATTTTCCGATGCCCGATTTTTTGGAGACGTCCGTAAAAGTTCCATCGCCGTTGTTATGAAAGAGCCAACTGGCCATCGGCTTGTAGAGATGGGGGATACAGTACCCAACTTTATTGTCGGAAGTGCACGGCAGATTCTTGGATTTGTCGAAATCCACGAAGCGGCAGACAAATAAATCCAGACGGCCATCATTGTCGTAATCGAACCACACGGCGCTCGAAGACCATCCTGGCGCAGCGACTCCGGCCTTCTCCGTCACATCGGTAAAAGTTCCATCCCCGTTGTTGTGATAAAGAATGCTTCTCCCATATTGCGTAACATAAACATCCGGAAACCCGTCACCATCGTAATCGCCGACCGCGACCCCCTGGCCGTAGCCGCCCGCGGCCACTCCCGCCTTCTCGGTCACATCCGTAAAAGTTCCATCGCGATTGTTGCGATAAAGCGCGTTGCGCAGCGGAGGCCTGGGATCATAGAAATCGCATTTTCCGCTGTTGACCAGATAGATATCCATCCAGCCATCATTGTCGTAATCGAGAAACGCGCAACCGGCGCCGGTCGTCTCAGGCAGATATTTTTGCTCAGAGTGCGCCGCAGTATGTTTCCAGGTAATGCCACTTACATTAGCGGGAACTACTTCGAAAGGATAAAGCGGCGGCGCGAGTGCAGAGGAAAAACGCGCAAGAGTGGAGAAGGCAAAGCTGCTGCTGATTCCCCGAAGAAAGTCACGGCGACCGACCATCCGCGGGCCCATGCGTTGCGCAAAAACAGATGCTCTCAATTCTCCCTCAAGCGATGGCACTGACAAGCTCTTGCGTCAAGCTTCCTTTATTTGGCTTCTGCAGGTTGTCCAGCTGGCGAAGGCTCATTTCCGATGATGCGCTCGTGAATGGCAAATTCCTTCTCCCCATCTTGCTTTCGCCCCGCGCGAGTGTAGGCCATAGCCAGACTGTAGTGCGCATCGGGATTTCTGGGCTCCAGCTTGACCGCTCTTTCCAACGGCGCAATGGCATCCGCGTATTGCTTCTCCGAAAGCAACGACGATCCCAGCCCTAGAAAGGCTTCTCCAAACTGAGGGTCAAGCTTTGCCGCGCGCGTAAAACGCTTCACCGCTTCATCCCATTGCTGGCTCTGCCGCGCCAACTCGCCAAGCACGTATTCGGCGCCCGCGTTACTGGGATCAATCTGCAGTTCCTGCTCGAACTCTTTTTTGGCTTCGCTCGCCGCATCCGGCGTCGGGTTCGGCACCGACAGCAAAGCTCGCCCCAGCCGGAAGTGAATCCCGGGCAAACTTGGATTTTGTTTCAGGATTCCGCGATATTCCTTCTCCGCCTCTTCCCACTTTCCTTGCGATTCGAAAGATTCGGCCAGTAATTCGTGCGCCTGATACGAGGATGGAGCCGTGCGCGCGAGTTCCTGTGATGCCGAGGAAGAAAGATCTGAATAAGCATGGATGGACTCATACAGAGCATCCGGATCTTGCGGAAATTCTCTCGCCAGCAGGTGAAGAAATTCCAGGGCGGCATCCGGCTGATGCAGCGTCATGGCGCAACGCACACCGTCCAGTCCAATCTTGCGCCTCAGTTCTTTATCTTCTACTTTGATGCTTTTCTTGAGCGCGGGCAAAGCCTCCACGCAATGGCCGCTTTCGGCCAGGGCCGAGGCATTTCGCGCAACTGTAGAAGGAGTGGACGGCGCTTTGCCGGCAGACTGCCCCGCGGCGCTCCCGCCCGCGATCACCACCGAGAGAACACTAACCAGGAATGGAAACCGGAACATATAAACGCGATCATAAATGAAAATGGCAGGACGCCAAAGCGGCGCCCTGCCATGATTGTCGCATTTCGTCAGAAGTAAAACTTCAACGCAAATTGCATCTCTCGCGCATCTTGCGTCGCCGTAGTCACCCCGAAGGTTGAAGTCCCCACACTATCGTTGGGCACGGCAAAGTTCGGATGGTTGAACGCATTCAGGAAGTCCGCCCGGAACTGGAATTTCATCGACTCCGAGATTGGAAAATCCTTCTGCAAGCTGATGTCGGCATCCACGTACCCAGGTCCAATGACCGGACCCTGAGCCGGACAATTTCCAAATGTTCCAGCCGCCGCGTTCGCGAATGAGTTAGGAGAAAACCACTGCAAACCCGTTCCCGGAACAATTGACTTCGGATAGGACACTGGCCCGAGGCAATCCGGGCGATTTTCCGGACTCCCCGTGCCCGAGTCGCTGGCTCCATACAGCGAAAGCGGGAACCCGGTGTGCCAGGAAACGATTGGATTGATCGACCAGTTGCCGACCACGGCGTTCACCGCAGACGGAAGGCCCTGCCCGAATTGTTGGCCGTGGCCAAAGGGCAATTGGTAAACGGCGTATGCGCTGAGCACATGTTTCGCGTCCCAGTAGCACTGCGCGTAATCGCCGTTCGGGTTGTAAAGGTTTTGCCAGTAATTTCCGGACGGTCCAGCCTGAGTCGTGGTACCCCAGGTTCCGTAGTATCCGTCGTCGTTGGTCATGCACTTCTCGAAAGTGTAGGAAACCTGACCCTCAAGGCCATGCGAATATCGTTTTTGCAAGACGACTTGCATCGCGTTGTAATTCATGTTGCCGACCGAAGCCGTGTTTTTCACATTGCCGAATCCGTTCGGGCCGTACGTCGCCGTAGTCGTGGTGATTCCGTCGATCACAGTGCCCGCCGGATTTTGACCGCCGATAAACGGATAAGTAACGGTGCCATTCGGCTGCAAATCTCCTTGCGAGAGCCATTCCGGAACCATCAAGTGAGTGGTGCGCTGGCCGATGTAGCTCAGTTGGAACGTCGTGTCATGGGCAAGCTCTTGCTGAACGGTAACGTTCCACTGATCGGCCACTGCCGGTTGAACCGTGCCCGACCAGGTCTGCAGAGTAGCGCCAACATACGGATTCACGCCGCTCGCCGAAGCGAACGCTGTCGCAGTGGTAAACGCCGTCGGCCCGGTTTCCACATTGTTGGTTTCCGTTTGAGGCGCTGCATAAGGCGGGTTTTGCGTGTCCCGCAGGTTAACCCCCGTGCCTTCCAGGTAGGACGAAATCGTGAAGGCGCCGCGAATGACTGTCTTTCCGTTCCAAAGCGCGGGGCTCCATGCGAAACCAAAGCGAGGCTGGAAATCCGGCGCTCCGTACACCGTATTGTAAAGCCCTCGGCTGAATCCGTTCGAGCCCACGACTCCGTTCGGTACAGGATCGTTGCCGGGTAGCTCCAACGCACCGGTCAGAATGTTTACCGCCGACTGACGATTGTTGGATTCAATCCACGGAGTACGCGCTTCATAGCGGAGGCCCAGGTTTAAGGTCAGACGGTCGGTGACCCGCCAGTCATCCTGAACAAAGCCAGCGATCAGCCAATCGCGCTGGTGCCACGGCGGTGCCGCGCTTGCGCCCCGGCCTACATCCCCCGGAAGTCCAAGAGCCCAGTCCGCGGATCCGTCTCCGCCGGAGGTGACCTGTTGCGCCTGTCCGGAAACCACTTCGGTCACGCCCGTGCCTGTATAGTTTCCGCCCGGACCGTTTCCGAAAAGTTCGGCGCCCAGTTCGCCGCCATTCCCCGTGTAAAACACGTTGAGGTTATAGCGATTCAGTTGGAAGCCGGTCTTAATTACGTGGCGGCCATGCGTATAGATAAGTACATCGTCGAATTGGGTGACAGTCGTGGAAAATTGCTCGTCAACACTCGCCGCGCCCAAATTTGTCAATGTGCCCGAGTTGATATTTGTTACGGAACCGCCGGCAAATCCAAATTCCGGAAGGCCATCGACTCCGCTCGGATTGCCGTTGGCGATTCCGATGCTATTTCCCAAAGCGCCTACGGAACTGTCGAATGCGGTCAGCCCATGATTAAGCTTGATATTGTTCTTGCCAAAGCGGACTTCGTTCAGCAGGTTCGGCGTAAAGGTGTGGTTCCAGTTCAGAGAACCAGTCAACAGATTAGCCTCGTTTATCGTGTTGCCGAGTAAAGCTACGGAGTTATTGGCCGGATCATACTGATCGCTTTTTGAGAAGCGGGCATTCACGTGATCCCTTTGGGATACGTTGTAGTCAACCTTAATGTCGCCCTGGTCTGAATTGTATTGTTCGTTAGTCGTATTGAACGCCTGCCCGAAACCGTCAGGCAGGGTGCTTACGGCTTTCGGGTATAGCCCGTTCGTGACCAGTGACGTGAATACCGGATTCAACATTCCTGGGGGAATAATATTGCCCAGGAAAGGTGTTCTGGCTGAAGGCGCCAGGATGTTGCAGGCCACGCCTGAAGTCCCTCCCGTTCCCGCGCCGCACGGATTATAAAGCTGGTTGGTGATCAGATTCTTGTTCCCATCGGGCCCGGTCGATCGATCATTACAAATTCCCCCCGTAAACCCGGTTTGACAGAGCGCGGAAAAGTTGCCTGATATTTCGGCCGGCGTGAGCACGGTAATGGCGCTGGTGCTGGCGGGATGATCCAGACGTCCACCTTGATAGTCGGCAAAGAAGAACAATTTATCTTTGATGATCGGGCCGCCAACCGTCCCACCAAACATATTCCAGCGCAACTTAGGCGTGGGCAGCGGACCGGTCAGAGGCAAGCCGTTTTCCCACTTATTAGCATTGAAGATGTCGTTGCGGAAAAACTCAAACGCATCTCCATGGAGATGGTTCGTTCCTGACTTGATCGTGGCGTTGATGATGCCACCGTTGTAGTTGCCAAACTCCGCCGAAGCGTTCTGAGTAATGAGGTTGAACTCCCCAATGGCGTCCGGGGACGGTGCATAACCCGGCAGGTTATCCGACGCCTGGTTGTTGTCGACGCCGTCCAGCAAGAAGTTGTTGGCCTGCTCGCGGTTTCCGTTGATGTAAGGACGGCCTCCCTCTTCAGCGGTCTGCGATCCCAGATTCATGCTGGCAGGATCTACCGACACCGCGCCGGGAGAAAGTAACGTCAACTGCACGTAGTTGCGGGTTTCCAGCGCGAGATTCGTAATTGTTCTGGAGTCGACAACCGTACCAACCTCAGCTTTCTCGGTCTCCAGGATCGGCGCCGCCCCTGTAACCTCAACCGTCTCGCTAATCTTGCCCACTTTCAACTGCACGCTCACCCGCGCAGTTTGATTCAGAACGAGCGTGAACGGCGGCAACTCGGATGTTTGGAAGCCCGGCGATGTCACTTTGAGTCCATAGGTCCCAATCGGAAGGCGCAGGATGTTGTAGGCACCGCTTTCGCTTGTTTCCGCCGTCCAGACCGTGCCGCGCTCTGTGTCCGTGGCCTTGACGCTGGCGCCCTTGATCGGCGCGCCGCTGGGATCGGTCACTGTGCCCACGATCGATGCCGTGACTTCCTGGCCCACCGCCGGCGTCATCGTTCCGATGATCCCAACCAGTGTCAGCAGAACCACAAATCCTAAACCTAGCTTTTTCATCGCGCAGCCTCCTGAGAGCGGATAACACTTAGGCATTACAAATCGGCATCTAATGTAAACGCACTATGCTATATAGCACATCGCACAGCGTGGTCAAGAAGAAAATGCATACCCCTGTGGAAATCTTTCCAGGTATCCATATTTGGGCCATTCCAGAATGCGCTATATATCACAAACCCGGGGCACCCTGGGAAATGGACCGAAGCGAATTTACCGATCCATCCCATTGATTACTTGGATAGCGCCATAATTGCTGTCTAGGAATCAGTTTTGTGAACCTCGGCCCGGAATCTTACCGATTGGAATGCGAAGAAAGAAAACAATCCGCTCTATAGCGATCCGGAAACACAAAAAGGGTTAGTCCGTCCGCTCCGCGAAGCTTTTTCCTTTACAGAAGGCATTCCATACGCTATATAGCACATGGCAGCTGTCACACGGGCCATTAAAGAAATTCGCGTGATTCGGTCGGCGAGCTGGATGTTACCGCAGTCGGAAGATCGATTATGTCTGGAAACCATCGCAACGGAACGCCCGTATACAAGCGGATCCAGAATTCGATTCGCAAGCGGATCGAGACCGCTGAACTGAGTCCGGGAGACGCAGTCGCCTCCGAGCGCGAACTGGCTAAGACCCACAAAGTCAGCCTGATGACTGCTCGTCACGCTCTTGCAGGACTCGAGCGTGAAGGTCTCGTCGAACGCCGTCGCGGTGCGGGCACCTTTGTGGCCGCTCCCAAAATCCACTTCAACAAGCTGATGAGCTATACCGAGCACATGTCCAGTCGCGGCCTGGCGCCCCGTTCCCGCGTACTGACGGCCAAGATCATTGACGATGAGCAGGAGGTTGCCGCGCGTCTCGGCCTGCCAGCCGCCAGTCGCATGGTCAAGATCATGCGTCTGCGTCTCACCGGAGAAGAACCTTTTGCCCTGGAGACTTGCTATCTTCCCGCCTCTGAATACGCTGAATTGGTAAACGCTCCCTTGGGCAGGAGTTCTCTGTTCGGCACGCTACGGCACGACTACGGCGTGGAATTGGCCTACGCCGATGAAGAAATCGATGCCACCGCCGCCGATCCCCAACTGGCAGAGACCCTCGCTCTACCCAAAGGCTCCGCCATTCTGCGAATTCGCCAGGTCATCTACTCCACCAAGGGCAAAGCCACAGTCTATGTGGTTGGCTATTATCGCTCCGAGCGCCATACATTATTCATCCGTCGCTTCCGCTAGCTTCGCCCACAAAGTTGTCTGGTTCAAGGCTTTCCCCGCGTAACATCGCGCCTGTCAAGCTGTACAATCGACCTCGTTCGAATTTGCATTGCGGACAGACCCTGCACCTCGCGGCGAATCTGCATTGCGGAGACTCCAAATTTGTATATCCGGCCAAAAACCGTGGATGACGCGCTCGCGTCGCTAGCCACGCATCAGGCGCAAATTCTCTCCGGAGGAACGGATTTCTTTCCTGCTCTCGGGGACCGCGCCATTCGTGGGACCGTAATCGACATCTCCGCGATTCGCGCGTTGCGCGGAATCACCAGCACTCCGAATGAGACGCGAATCGGCGCGCTCACCACCTGGACCGAGATGATTCGCGCCCCGCTTCCGCGTTGCCTTGATGCATTGAAAGAAGCTGCCCGCGAAATTGGTGCGATTCAAATCCAGAACCGAGGGACGATCGCGGGGAATCTATGCAACGCTTCGCCCGCCGCCGACGGAGTGCCTCCGTTACTTGCACTCGATGCGGAAGTGGAACTCGCTTCAAGCAGCGGTCTGCGCCGAATCCCATTAGCAGAATTCATCGTAGGCAATCGCAAGACCTTGCGGCGCGCCAACGAGTTGTTGACTGCAGTGATGGTTCCGCGAACTCTCGATGATGCTTTCTCGTCGTTTGTGAAACTTGGAGCCCGGCGCTATCTCGTAATTTCGATTTCGATGGTTGCCGCAGTCGTGCTCGCGGATGGCGAAGGACGAGTAGGAGCAGCACGAGTAGCGGTTGGATCATGTTCCGCCGTCGCCCGCCGTTTGCCTCAGCTTGAGCGTGATCTCATCGGTGCACCTATTGAAGCCGCTCTGGGAGCGCGAGTCAGGCCGGAACATTTGTCGCCGCTCTCTCCGATCGACGATGTTCGAGCCACCGCCGTTTATCGACATGACGCCTCGTTAACCTTGGTTCGGCGCGCCCTGAACCGTTGTGCGGAAAAACACTGCGCGGAGAAACATTATGGGGAGAAGCATTGATGGCGACGACACCGGAATTGGGCGTCGCTTCAGATGCCAGTTCCATTGCTCTCTCCATCAATGGACGTGAGATGGTCCTTTCCACTTCGCCCCTGCGCAGGCTCTCGCGAGTCTTGCGCGAAGACCTGGGCCTTACCGGGACCAAGGTCGGATGTGACGCCGGAGATTGTGGCGCCTGCACGATTCTGCTCAACGGTGAACCAGTCTGCTCGTGCCTGGTGGCAGCGGCACAAGCGGAGAATTGCGAGGTCACCACCATCGAAGGCCTGGCCCAGTGCTCGCAGTCCGGCGCGAGACTGCAACAATCGTTTCTGCAACACGGAGCCGCGCAATGCGGGGCGTGTACCCCGGGAATGCTGGTTTCTGCGGCGGCTCTGCTCGATCGTAATCCCAAACCAAATGAGGCCGAGGTCATGGATGCAATTGGCGGCGTGCTCTGCCGTTGCACCGGCTATCGAAAGATCATCGCTGCGATTCTCGACTCAGGCAAAGATGCGCCGAAGGTGGAGCTTCCGTCTGCAGGCAACGCGGTTGGCAAGCGGGTAACGCGTCTGGACGGAAAGGCCAAGGTGACCGGCACTGAGATTTTCGGCGCCGACCAGATACCTGCTGGAACTCTCGCCCTGCGAGTGATCCGGTCTCCCCATCACCGCGCCCGCTTTGTATTCGGAGATCTGGCAGCGTTTGTTCGAAATCATCCCGGGCTGAACGCGGTGCTCACGGCGAAAGATGTTCCTGGCAAGAATTGCTATGGCGTGATTCCTCGATATGCTGACCAGCCTGTCTTTGCGGAAGAGGAAACGCGATTCCGCGGCGAAGCGATCGCAGCCGTGGTTGGCGAAACCACCGCTGTGGAATCGTTTCGACATTAACAATTTTCCCGTGGCGTGGGAACAACGGGTTCCTATTCTCGACATGGATGCAGCTCTGGCCCACGAAGCGCCGCTGATTCATCCCCACCGCGACGAAAACATTCTGGTGCGCGGACGAGTCGTCCGCGGCGATGTTGACGACGCGCTGCGCCATTCTGATTTCACCGCCGAAGGTGAATTCGAAACCGGATTCATCGAGCACGCCTACATCGAACCCGAGGCCGGATTCGCCCGCCGAGTCAGCGATCAGATTGAAATTCAAGCCTGCACTCAGTCACCTTACATGGACCGCAGCGACATGGCGGCGATCCTCGGCATCGCACCCGAGCAAGTGCGGATCATCCCCACAGCCGTAGGCGGAGGCTTCGGCTCGAAACTGGATTTGTCAGTACAGCCTTTTATTGCACTCGCCGCCTGGAAACTTCGCCGACCAGTGCGCATGGTGTATTCCAGAACAGAATCGATCACGTCGACGACGAAGCGGCATCCATCGCGCATCCGGCTTCGAGCGGGCTGCTCGCGCGATGGAAAACTGACCGCACTTGATTTCTCCGCCGATTTCAACACCGGCGCATACTCTTCTTGGGGTCCAACGGTTGCGGGACGCGTGCCGGTGCATGCTTCCGGTCCTTACTATGTGCCTCACTACCGCGCGCTGACCCGTGCCGTGCACACGCACCTTGTACCTGCAGGTGCATTCCGCGGCTTTGGCGTTCCGCAGGCAGCCATCGCCCAGGAGCAACTTTACGACGAGTTGGCGGACCGCGCGAAAATCGACCGCCTCGAGTTCCGAATCCTGAACGCGCTCGATGGAAGTACTCCGACGGTGACGGGACAGGTTCTAGGTCAAGGCGTTGGAATTCGAGCATGTCTTGAGGCACTGCGCCCCTCATGGAAAGCTGCGCGCTCAGCGGCCTCGAGTTTCAACTCCCGCACCACGGGGCTACGGCGTGGCGTGGGAGTCGCGGGCATGTGGTATGGCTGCGGCAATACTTCTCTCCCCAATCCGTCGACAGTCAGAGTAGGCCTAAAGCGCGATGGCAGAATTGCGCTACATCAGGGCGCAGTAGATATTGGCCAGGGTTCAAACACGATTGTGACCCAGATATGCGCCGATGGACTCGGCGCTCCAATTGAGATGTTTGATCTGATCTCCGGAGACACAGCGCTCTCGCCCGATTGCGGCAAGACCTCAGCATCCCGGCAAACCTTCGTGACCGGCAAAGCTGCGCAAATGGCCGGGTTGCAGTTGCGAAATAAAATTCTGGCGCTGGCGAAAGTCTGCGAGTGCGCCACTATCGATTTTCAAGGCGACGCGGTGATAGTCACCGAGAAGGGTCAGAGCGCGACCATTCCGCTTCTGCCCCTGCCGCTCGACGCCCACGGATACGTTGTCACCGCAGAGGCCACATTCGATCCGCCGACCCAGCCGCTCGATCAGAATGGACAAGGGACTCCGTACGCCGTATTCGGCTTCGGAGCCCACCTGGCTGAGATCGAAGTCGACACCGAACTGGGAACAGTTCGCGTATTGAAGATTACCGCGGCTCATGATGTTGGACGCGCGATCAATCCCACATTGATTGAAGGCCAGATCGAGGGCGGCGTAGCTCAGGGCCTCGGCATGGCACTGATGGAAGAATTTTTTCCCGGCAAAGGCGAAAACCTTCACGACTATTTAATTCCCTCAGCCGGAGATATCCCGCCAGTAGAATCGATCCTCATCGAAGAACCCTCGCCCGTCGGGCCCTACGGAGCCAAAGGAATCGGGGAGCAGGCGGTCATTCCGACCGCTCCGGCAATCTTGAATGCTCTGCACGATGCCATCGGCATTCGCATACGAAAAATTCCCGCCACGCCAGACCGCGTACGCGCAGCGATTCTCGCTGCCGGCGAGAAGGGCGGCGCGCGTGGCTGACGATGCCATCCGCTGCGATGCTTGCCCGGTGCTGTGCTACATCAAGCCCGGAAGAACGGGATCCTGTGATCGCTATGCAAATCATGACGGACAACTTGTGCGCATCGATCCACATATCGTGCTCGACCGGGCACTCTCGCGCGGAGATTCTGTTGTGCCGTTCCTCGGGAAAAATCGCGAGTGGGATGGTTCCCTGATCACCGGAGCCGACACGTTCGTCACCGCGATCGGCGCGGGCACTACCTATCCCGATTACAAGCCCGCGCCTTTCATCATCTCTTCTGAAACCAAAGGCGTCGATATGGTCACAGTCGTGACCGAGGGCATCTTCAGCTATTGCGGAGTGAAATTAAAGATCGATACCGATCGCCATCTGGGCCCGGAGTGCAGCACGGTTCGAGCACAAGGCGAAGCCGTAGGACACCTCACGACCAGTGAGTACGGATCCCAGATGCTCTCGCTCGGAGGCGTGCGTCATCTCACCGGCGGCAGCCGCCAAGAAGGCACAGTGACGTGCGAGACTCTTCTCAACCTGTGCAACGGCAAAGCCGCCGAACTCGAAATCGACGGCGGAGCTAAGGTCGTCGTGCAAGCCTCGCGGCCGCCAATCGTCGATGGAGTGCGCGAAGAACGCATGCGTGTCGGCTGCGGTTCGGCCACCATCGGAATGTTTGCCAAGCAATGGGAAGGCAAGGTCGACGAAGTCGTTGTGGTCGACGACCATATCACTGGGGTCTTATCGGAACATCAGGCAGGCAAGCTGCTGGGCATCCCCGAAACCGGGATCAAAATGAAAGGACGCCGCTCCACGCCCGGACGCTACTTCAAAGTAGCCGAACCCGGCACCTCGTGGGGCGGAACAAACATTACGGATCCGCTTTCGATTCTCGCTCCCTTCGACTCCAAAGCTTCATGGAAAGGCCTTCGCCTGCTGATGGTCAGCACCACCGGGGAGCACCATGCTTACTTCGAACTCGATGATGCTCTGCGTCCAATCGAGAAAGAATTGCCGGTGACTCTGCGCGAATCCGTGGCGCGAATTCGTGAGAACTGCGAGCCGGCTTTATGCACAGTGCTTTTCATGGGCGGAGCCGGCGGATCACTCCGGGCCGGAGTTACAGAAAATCCTGTGAAGCTCACGCATTCCGTACGCGAAACGCTCACGCGCGTAACCTGCGGCGGAGCTCCGGTCTACGTTTGGCCCGGAGGTGGCATCACGATCATGGTCGATGTGAGCCGCCTGCCTGAGAACGCATTCGGATACGTGCCCACTCCAGCCCTCGTGGCTCCAATCGAGTTCACCATGAAGCTCGCGGATTACGCCGCGCTTGGCGGATACATGGATCACGTGCGTCCTCTCAGTTCGATTCAGCAAGCCGAACAAAGCCGAAGCCGAATCGCCGCGCGCCCAGAAAATCCGTGGCCCCTCGAAGTCGGCAACGAGAAACCTAAACTTTGAACTCGCGCGCGCAAATCCGAATGCTGGCCGACGGCCGCCGGCTCCATATGCACGATGGGCCCATCGATCTGATCGTCGAGGCGTTTGGCGAATCTGCGGAAATACAGAGTGCCTATCGCGCAGCTTCCCACCGCTTCCCGAGTGTGCTCGATGAATTGTGCGAGGAACTAACCACGCTGCGGCAGCCATGGCGCCACGATTTAACAGTTCACGGCGCAATCGCTCAGCGCATGGTGCAAGCCGTCGCACCACATGGACGAAGCACGTTCATCACTCCAATGGCTGCAGTTGCCGGGGCAGTCGCTGAGGAGATACTTGCATCGATGACGGCGAATGCGCAGCTCGCGAAAGCTTACGTGAATGACGGAGGGGATATCGCCCTGTATCTGTCGGATGGCGAAGAATTCTCTGTCGGGATGGTGGAGCGTCCGGATTGTCCTTCGCTCTTCGCTATGCTGCGGATTCACGCTACGCACCCAATTCGCGGAATCGCCAGCAGCGGCTGGCGCGGGCGCAGCTTTTCACTCGGCATCGCCGATGCGGCTACCGTGCTCGCGCGCAACGCATCCGATGCCGACGCGGCTGCGACCATCATCGCGAATGCAGTGAATCTTCCGGGAAGCGAAAAAATTGTTCGCGTGCCGGCCCGCGAACTCGCTCCCGATAGCGATCTCGGCGAGCGGCTGGTGACGCAATCAGTTGCTCAACTGAGTCTCGAAGAAATTCAGCAGGCGTTGGACGCAGGAGCAACCGTCGCCGCCCATCTGCAGGCAGAGAATCTGATCTATGCAGCCGCGCTGCGCCTGCAGACAGAAACACGGATCGTAGGCGCAGACGCAGACTCCTTATTAGTGGAGTCCGGGACGCAACGGAGGAGACTCGTGCATGCCTGAGGTCCGACTTCGCAAGAACGTTTTCATCTTGGAAGAGATTTTCCACGAAGGCGGCCCCGTCGCGCAAAAGCCGTTGAAGCGCGTAGCGGCCTTGGCGGTGATTCACAACCCATACGCCGGCGCGTACGAAGAAAAGATCGAAGCGTTCATGGATGATCTGAAACCTCTTGGCCTCGAGATGGCCCGCACAATGGTGGCTGCGCTCGGTGGCGATCCCAGGCAGGTTGAAGGTTACGGAAAAGGCGCGATCGTTGGGTCCGCGGGAGAAGTCGAACACGGCGCGCTCTGGCATGCTCCGGGAGGCTACGCCATGCGCGAGGTTTTGGGTGGCGCCAAGGCGATCGTTGCTTCCACCAAGAAAGTTGGAGGCCCCGGCACCCGGCTCGACGTGCCCATCACCCACGTCAACGCTTCTTACGTGCGCAGTCATTTCGATGCGATGGAGATTGGCATCACCGATGCTCCCCGCGCCGATGAAATTCTGCTCGCTCTCGTCATGACCACCGGACCACGCGTCCATGCGCGAAGCGGAGGCCTCAAAGCTTCAGAGATTAAAGGAGAGGACGGATTGCGATGAAGATCCGGAAGATCGTGACCTTCGTAGAAGAGACCCGCTCGGAGATGGAGCGCACCATCGACCCGCCCACACGAAAAGCAGCCGCAGTCGCCGTAATTGAAAATCCTTACGCTGGAAAATATGTAGAGGATTTGACCGAGCTGATGACAATCGGCGAAGAACTCGGCGAACTACTCACCAAGCGAGCGATCGCTGCGTTGGGTATTCCAGGACCTTCCGCCGAGAGCTATGGCAAGGCCGCCGCCGTGGGAGAAAATGGCGAGCTCGAGCATGCGGCCGCAATCCTGCATCCGAAGTTGGGCACACCCGTGCGGCGCGTGCTGGGCAAGGGCGCGGCGCTGATTCCATCCTCTAAAAAACGCGGCGGCCTCGGTGTAGCGCTGGAGATTCCTCTCGGACACAAAGATGCGGCCTATGTTCGCAGTCACTTCGACGGAATGGAAGTTCGAATCTGCGACGCGCCGCGCGCAAACGAGATTATGGTCGCGGTTGCGGTGACCGACTCCGGACGGCCTCTGGCCCGAGTCGGCGGACTTACCAAAGATCAGATCAAAGGGGAAGACGGACTGCGGTAGTGATGTCTTCTTTTAACGATATTTGTATCAAGTCCGATTTCAAGAAATAACAATTTCCGGAACGCGCGTCGCCGGCGGCGTGTTCCGGCTGCGCTGCGCACTAACAACTCCGTCCGTGATCACCATCCCTATGCCGGGAAGGTCTCCCTTTCGCAAGCTGTCGAGCAGGTCCTTGCCCGCGGAGTGCTGCGCTTTATCCATCAGCACGAATGAGGCCTCGCGGCCCGGTGCAATCAGTCCACAATTGAGGTTGCGCATCTTCGCTGTGTTGCCCGTAGCGAAACAAATCGCCACCTCCGCCGGAATTTCCCCCAAAGACGCGAGCATCGCAATCATGCGAAGAATTCCAAGCGGCTGCACTCCTGACCCGGCCGGCGAGTCGGTGCCGAGAATCACCCGATCTAACTGAAGCAGTTCTTTGGCTGTGCGCAGCGCCAGCAATCCCGCGCGTTCGTTGCCGTTGTGCACAATCTCCAGCGCGCGCGTGGATTTTTCGCACAGCGCAATAATCTGGTCGTCGGGAAGCGCGGTGTGACCGCCGTTCACATGCCCAATTACATCGGCATCGGTTTCCAATACCATATCTTTGTCGATCAGGCTTGATCCCGGAATCGAAGGGCCGCCGGTATGGATCGTGCTCTGAATTCCATGCTGACGCGCCCAGAGAACCATTTGACGCGCGGTCTTCCCGTCTTTCACGCTGCCGAGTCCGACCTCGCCAAGAAATTTCACTCCAGCCGCGGCCAGCTCCTTGAAATCACTTTCCACCATCCCGTGCTCAATAACCGGAGCTCCGGCATAAATCTTGACTCCGCCGGGGCGAAAAGAATGAAACACACGTTGCGCGAAGATCGCCATCGCCTTCAGGCCCACAATATCTTTCGGGCGCCCGGGCGTGTGCACCTCACCGGCCGAAATCATTGTGGTGACACCACCGTGAAGATAGCTGTCGATCCACCCCAATTGATTTTGCCGCGGCGTCCAATCTCCGCACACCGGATGCACATGGCTGTCGATCAAGCCCGGGGCCAGCGCTGTGCCCCTGGCATCGACGGTCACCCTCGCCGACGATGTGTCCACATCTGCTTCTCTCCCAACGGCGGCAATTCGATCGCCGTCGGCGACTACAGTGTCGGCATCGAGAATCGGATGCTGCAGGTCTCCACTGAGCAGCAAACCAATATTCCGGATCACCAGCCTGGATGGATTCGCAGATTTCACCGCCTCGCCATGAGCCATCAAGCCCTCGCTGATCTCGTCCTCTTTAAGCAGTGTTCAAAGCGTGCAAATTCTTCGAAACATGAATGCTATCTCGTCACTCCGTTTTTTGGGAAGTCGAGCCGGTCTCGCTTCGCACTTCCTCGATCGTCTCTGCGGGTTCGTGCTAACGTTCTCTGCTGAGCAGCATCAAAAATTTCTGCCCAACCACGGAGCCGGTTCCGACAACGAAAACCCATGCGTACCATCACGATTGAAGAACACTTTGTCACCGAATCTTTTCTCCGAGCCACCGGCGGCCGCGGCGCCCATGTTCCTCCGCCCATCGCTCAGCTTCGGCCGAAACTTCTTGACCTCGGCTCCGGCCGCATCGCGGCAATGGACGAAGCCGCCATCGACTTTCAGGTTCTCTCGCTGGCCGCGATGGGCTTCGACGCACTCGACGCCGCCGTCGCCTCGCCCTTGGCCCGAGACGTGAATGACGAACTAGCCGCCGCCATAAAAGCGCACCCCACGCGCCTCGGCGGTTTCGCTGCACTTGCCCTGCAGGATCCTCGAACCGCAGTCCAGGAGTTAAACCGCTGCATCACGCAACTCGGTTTCTACGGAGTTCTTCTCAACGGCACCACGGACGGCCTTTTTCTCGACGATCCTCGCTTCTTTCCTGTTCTCGAAGCCGCCGCGTCGCTTCGAGTTCCAATTTATTTGCACCCGTACCCTCCGCCGGAGAAGGTCCGCGAAGCTTACTACTCCGGCCTTCCCGGCGATCTTGGCCTGCTTCTCTCGATCGCCGGTTGGGGATGGCACGCCGAAACCGGACTGCATACTCTTCGCTTAATCGTTTCTGGAATCTTTGACCGCCTGCCTGATCTGCAATTGATCATCGGCCACATGGGCGAAGGCCTGCCCTACGCGCTGGCTCGCTCCAGCGGAATTCTCTCTCAAGCCTCGACGCATCTGCGCCAGCCTGTATCGGCGTACTTCCAGTCGAATATTCACATCACCACCAGCGGATATTTCACGCAGCCGCCACTCCGCTGCGCGCTTGACGTCCTGGGGATCGATCGCCTTTCGTTTTCCGTCGACTATCCTTTCAGTTCGAACATCACGGGACGCGCCTTTCTGGATAGCCTGGCAAAGATCCTCGATCCCGGAGATCTCGAGAAATTAGCGCACGGTAATATTGAAAAATTATTGAGGATTAAAAGCACGCCTCAAGGTTACGGCTGAATCTTCCAAAGGCGTTCTGAAGTTTACCGTGATTAACGTGGCGCTTTGGCGGCGTAATTCGAACTCGATAAGCAGTTGCGCGTGAATGTGACGCTAACAACAAAGGGTCCCGAATCTCTCTCCCCCATGAGACCAATCGGGACCCAAGTCTTGCTTGCGCCGGAAACTATAACCTTGCACCGGCCGTTGTGCAAGAGAGAGTCTCGTTTCAAAGAAGAATTTTCGCACTCCGTTCGCCAGAACTGTTGCATTCCTATACAAAATAGGGCCCGTCATCGACTGCGGCCAGTGATTTTGATTTGGAAAGGCTCGAACGCCTCCAGACGGTCAGCTCCGTATTGGCGGCCGCCAACAGTGCTAAAATTACGAGTTTCCGATTCCTCCGCCTGAAGGTATCCAAATGCCTGAGACCCTCCAGTCCGCCGTTCCCGCGCCGCTGACCACTCTCACCGAAGACGAAATTCTTTTTCGCGATAACATTCGCCAGTTCGCCGACGACAAAATTCGTCCACTGGTCAAAGAGATGGATGAAAAAGGGGTCTTCGAAAAATCGCTGATTCACGAATTCTTTCAGCTCGGTTTGATGGGAATCGAGATCCCCGAACAGTACGGCGGAGGCGGAGCCAAATTTTTCGAAGCAATTCTTGCCGTCGAGGAACTCTCGCGCGTCGACGCCTCCGCAGGTGTTGTAGTCGACGTGCAAAACACCCTTGTCAATAACGCGCTGCTGCGTTGGGGAAGCGCTGATCAGAAGAAGCACTACCTGCCCAAGATGGCCGCCGACACCGTAGGCGCCTACGCCCTCAGCGAAGCCGGTTCCGGCTCCGATGCCTTCGCCCTGCAGACCCGCGCCCAACTCAAAGGCAACGACTACGTCATCAACGGCCGCAAGCTCTGGATCACCAACGCCAAAGAATCTGGACTCTTCGTTCTCTTCGCTACTATCGATCCTTCGGCGGGATACAAAGGCATCACCGCATTCTTAATCGAAAAGGATTTTCCCGGATTCACCGTCGGAAAAAAAGAAGACAAGCTTGGTATCCGCGCTTCGTCCACTTGCGAATTAATTCTCGAAGATTGCCGCGTGCCCAAAGAAAACATTCTCGGCGAGCCCGGCAAAGGCTACAAGATCGCAATCGAAACTCTAAACGAAGGCCGCATCGGCATCGGCGCGCAGATGATCGGCGTCGCCCGCGGCGCCTGGGAATTCGCCGCCAAATACGCCCAGGAACGCAAACAATTCGGCAAGCCTCTCGCCGATTTTCAGGGTATCCAATTCCAGATTGCGCAGATGGCCACCGAGATCGAAGCCGCGCGGCTAATGGTCTACAACGCCGCTCGCATGAAAGACGCGGGAGTCAACTTCGTGAAAGAAGCCGCCATGACCAAGCTCTTCGCCTCGCAAGTGGCCGAGCGCGTCACATCGCTCGTCATCGAGATCTACGGCGGCTACGGCTTTACCAGAGATTATCCCGTGGAAAAATATTGGCGCGACGCCAAGATCGGCAAGATCTACGAAGGCACTTCCAACATGCAACTCGCCACCATCGCGAAACTCCTGCTGGCCGGAAAGTAACCAACGTCAGCCCCGTTCAGGCTGGGTTGCCCCATTTCCCGCGTCCTTTGCGGCAAGTGGGGAACCACAAAAACAGTCACAACCGCGGAAGAACGGCAATTCCGCTTGCTCATAATGTGCATCGAATTGCACTTAGACCCGCTTTCCGCATGGCTTCTACTCGCGCTAACCCAAACCATTTCAATCCGATCCGTGCCTCCTGTCTATTGGCTCACAAGCTGCATTCTCCCTTATGCCTGCGATAGCGGGGCAAAGCCCGGGGTGGCGCTTGACTAGTTTGTTCGGTAACACAGCGATGAGGCTGGTGGTGGCTCCAAAGCCGGTTCTCGTTCCAAAGAAAAAAAGAACTTTGCTGCCACTGCTGACGGTGCTGTTTATAGCTTCTTACACCTTGATGACCTTGCTTATCGTGGAGCAAGCCTCGGCCATCCAATCCCAGCGCAATCTGATTCAGGTACTGCTGGGTGACAGCCGGCAACTTTGGGCCCTGAAGGGCAAAGCATTATCCGACAAACTGGCCGCGGACGAACTGGCCCAAGCCCAAAGTCAGGCAAAGAAATCTTCCACCCATACCCCGTTGCACGCGCAAACTCCGTCGACCCAGACTCAATCCACCAAAACTCCGTCAACCCAGATCCCGTCAACCCAGGTACCAAGGCACCATTCTCCAAGCCGGGCCGGCAAGGGTGCAAAACCCTATACCCAGGTCCCACCCATGCCCGCTTCAGACTTAGGAGATCAGCGCCGCGAATTGATTACGCTTTAGCCCAGGTTTTAAGAATTGTTTGCAACACGCGAGTTTCAGACTGCAACGAAACTCGCGGACTTAAGCAGGAGATTCACCATGAAGGCCCTGACCCTAGCCTTGTTGTTCATTACGGCGCTTTGCATCGCGCCGAGCACCACGTTCAGCATGACGGTGGCGAACCCTACGCCGCCGCCACGCCGTCCCACCGGCCACATGGAGCAGCACTCCAAAGGTGGACGCTGGTACTTCGCCGCCACCGGGCACGCCGTCTACTGCTACGGACCGGTCATGACCCTGCCCCTCGCCAACGGCGACCTGCAAAAAGTCGCCACCTTCTGCCGCGACGGCCAAGCCGTAGTCCCTCTAAAAGACTAGGCCCATCCCATGGATGGGTGCCCCGTTTCTCGCGTCCTTTGCGAGAAACGGGAACCATAAGAGCGGGCGCAACCGTGGACAAGCAACGATCCTTGTAAACTAACAAGGCATGCCCGAACTCCCCGAAGTTGAAACCATCGCGCGCGGCCTCAACCAGCGTGTCTCCGGCGATATCATCGAATCCATCTGGCTCGGCGAGAAGCCTGAGCCCCTAAAATCTCCCGCCCCAGAAATCGCTGCCGCAGTAGAACACACGCGCATCCTCGCCGTCCGCCGCGTCGGCAAACACATCGTCTTCGATCTAGCTCGCGTAGAGCGGGTGCCCTCGCCCGCGAAAAGCCGGAAATATAAAACACCGCATCCCGAACCAAATCGCGAAGGTTTTTCGCCGCGATCCCAATTTATCGTCCATCTCGGCATGTCAGGCCGTCTGCAAGTCTGCGATCCGCAATCAGAAATCGTCAAACACACCCACGCAATAGCAAAGCTCGCCTCAGGCCGCGAGCTTCGCTTTGTCGATCCTCGACGCTTCGGGCGTTTGAGTGTCGCCGCCTCCGGAGATTTCGCAGCCGGCGGCATCGAGCCGCTGGAAGCCGATCTCGACCACTTCATCCCGTTGTTCCGCGGCCGCAAGACTCCCATCAAAAGCGCGCTGCTCAACCAGAAACTCCTGCGCGGCGTGGGAAACATTTACGCCGACGAATCTTTGTTCCGCGCCAAAATCCGCCCGCGCCGCCGCGCCTCCAGCCTCACCCGCGAAGAACTCGGAAGGCTTTTTACTGCCGTTCAGAAAGTTCTCCGCGAAGCCATCGCCGCCGGTGGTTCCTCCATTTCAGACTACGTCGACTCCAATGGCGAAGAGGGATTCTTCCAGTTCAAGCATCGCGTCTACGGCCGCGAAGGCAAACCCTGCCTGATTTGCAAAACTCCCATCAAGCGAATCGTCATCGCCGGCCGCAGCAGCCACTACTGCCCGAAGTGCCAGAAGTGAAAAGCAATTACTGATTGTTGATTAGTGATTGCTGATTAAGAGCCTTCCTCGTCGAGTTTTCCAATCAACAATCAGCAATCATCAATCAACTAATGATTCCCGTCGCCGCAAATCTGCTAATCTTTCTCAGCCATGCCCGATTTCTCCATCGGAGTCGATCTCGGCGGCACCAACCTGCGCATCGCCGCGATCAGCAGCGATGGACAGCTTCTACAGAAAGTCGCCCTCGCCACTAAAACCGCTCTCGGCCCCAACCACGTCATCACGGAAATGTGCGACGCGATCCGGCAGCTCTCCGAAAAATATCAGCGAGAAGGAAAATTCCTGGGCGCCGGCATCGGCATTCCCGGCATCGTTGATCTGCACACCGGAATGCTGCGCAAATCCGCCAACCTTCCCGGCTTCGAAGAATATCCGGTGCGCGCCGAAATTGAGCACCGTCTCAAGGCTCCAGTCGTGCTCGAAAATGACGCCAACGTTGCCGCGCTTGGCGAGCAGTGGCTGGGCGCTGCCCGGGGTGTCCCGAACATGGCCGTGGTCACCTTAGGCACGGGAATCGGCGGCGGCATCGTGCTCGGGGGAAAAATCTGGCATGGCATGAATGGCATGGCTGGCGAATACGGCCACGTCACCGTCGAACCCGAGGGCGTTCCCTGCGGCTGCGGCAATCGCGGATGCGCGGAGCGCTACGCCTCCGCCAGCGCCATCCTCCGCATGGCGAAAGAAGCGATCGCCACCGGCCACGCGCCAGAACTGGCGAATGCTGCATCCTCCGATCCCGAGTTCGGCGCGCAGTCCATCTACAACCTCGCGATGCGCGGCGACGAACCCTCCCGCCGCATCTTCCACACCTTCGGACGCTATCTCGGCATCATGCTCGCCGGCATTGTCAACGTGCTGAATCTCGACATGTATGTCATCGGCGGCGGCGTAGTCAGCGCCTGGGATGCGTACGCCCCCACGATGTTCGAAGAACTCCGTGCTCGATCTTTGGTCTACGCCGCAACCGCGCCGGACGATCTTCTGGCGAACGATCCTCTGGGGAACGATCCTGTGACGAACGATCCTCTGATGACGAGCCGCCGGGAAGAATCCGGCGCTTCCCTCCAACAGGAATCCCGCACAGTCCGCAAAACTATCATCACTCGTGCCCAACTCGGAAGCGACGCCGGCCTTTACGGCGCCGCCCGAGTCGCCTGTCTGTTCAACTAAATGGTGATGTCTGCAGTCAAAGTTGTAGTCGCGCCTTTTAACGGCAGGGGTATCGCGGTGGTGCGCGTGCTGTCGCGGCCGGGAGTGCTATTGGTCGTCACCAGAGCGGTGGGTACGACCACGTCGTATTCCAGTTGCACCGTGTCGCTGGCCGATGACAGGCCCCACGAGTAAGGCACTTTCACCGTACAAGTCGCGGTTGACCCGCTGCGCGTAGCGGCCACTTCCGCAATCTCCTTATAAGTAGCGCCTGAAGTGTCATTCACCGTAGACCTGACCGCGCAGGCAATCTGATCGGACGTAGGAAGTGTGGAGTCGATGGTGATGGTGAATGTTGCGACAAGGGTTCCCGTATAAGTGGATACCGTCGCCGGAATCTCGTTGCCCGCCCGCGCCGATTTTCCCGAAAACGCGAAAACAAGCGCTACCACTGCAACCAAACTAAGGGTAAGTTTCGCAATCCGCATGTTGCATCCCTCCAATTTTGATTTTGTCTCACATGATTTGCCTCACCTGGTCTATGGCGACCCCGCCGGCGCGGAGCATATCAAAAGGCCATCCGCGACACAAGCGGCTTACCCTGCCCTACTCGGCAGCGGCGCCGGACTCAACAGACCGGCGCAGATAATTCTTCTTCCTACACCCTGAGCGAAGCAAAATGGAGTCCGCCCGCAGCCCGGCACTACTCCCTTAGCGAATCCCCAACAAAACTCCTAAGTAGCCTCGCACTTTCGCCAAAAGCGCCGGATCCGCTTTGGAATGAAACACCGCCTTGCGCGCCGAGCAGTCCACGCTCTTGACGTGATCCACCAGCACTGCCCCTTCAATCTTGTCGATGTCTACAGGCAACGCAAACGGATAAGGCCTGCGGCGGCTGGTGAGTGGACAGACAATGACAAGTCCGCTGGCTCGGTTGTAACTCTGTTCGGTGACGACCAGGGCCGGACGCCGCTTGGCCTGCTCTCGTCCCGCCTGCGGATCGAAGTCGAGCCACACAATGTCACCCGCCCGCGGGACGTAAGAGTTCGCCGTGCGTCTCACCAATCCACTCTCTCTTTTCCGCGTTCCGCCCCCGTCGCGATTTCATCAGGCCGGTTCTCCGGAGTGATTTGCGCCACCAGTTCCTTCAGCGTGGGTATTCTCAGCTTCGAGCGCAGGCTGATCTGTCCCATCGCGGCTTCAATCACGATGGGATCGCCTTCTTGCACCCCGGCTTGTTCCGCCACAGGTTTCGGAATCCGCACCGCTAAACTATTTCCCCACTTCACAATCTGCGCTGCTGGCATAGGTACCTTTCTTTGCTAATGATATATAGTATATACATTGGTAGATACAATGTATATACCCCTCGGGTCCTGCCAGCCGCAATACAACCATCGGTGATGATCGACTGCCGCAAAGGGAGGCGCGCGAAGCTGAGGTCGCTGGAACGCGCCGACTCTAAATTCTTTCAGTTTCAACAACTTATATCGATTTCGCGCCTGCCTCGCATCCTTGCGTCTTTTTTCCCTCCGCCCTCGTATGTATCAGTAGGATGAACGCGACTGCCTTCTATTTCGAGAGCTCGATGGCGCAAGAGAGCACGGAGATCGCTCGTGGACTTCGACGTCGAGATCCCGACCTGCTCGACCGTCTGATCGAGCAATACCAGCATCGCCTTCTTCGCTATCTCCTGTACCTGACCGGACACCGGGAATTGGCGGAAGACTTGTTTCAGGAAACCTGGATTCGCGTGCTCGAACGCGGTCACCAGTTCAACGACAAGTACGCATTCAGCACCTGGCTCTTCGCCGTCGCGCACAACCTGGCAATCGATCACATGCGCCGCAAACAGCCCGCCAGCCTCGACGGTTTAATGGACGAAGATGGCGAGGAAGCATCCTTCGATGTGCCTGCCACCGGCCAAGCCACAGCTTTTGATCTGACTTTGCAGCGCGAGCAAAGCGAGCACATCGCCGCCGGTATGCAACATCTTCCGGCGGAATACCGTGAAGCACTCGTGCTCCGCTTTCAGGAGGGTATGTCTCTCGATGAGATCGCCAGCGTAGCTTGCGTGCCCTTGGGAACCGTGAAATCCAGAATCTACCGCGGTTTGAGTTCGCTCGAACACCGGCTCAGAGGAGCGCAGTTGTGAACAGCAGCAGAAATAACGATGCCCATGAACGCGCGCGGAAGTTGATTGCCTTAGCCGGTCCTGACGTGCTTTCTACCACCAATCAGCTTTCCACTCAGTCGTCAAATGCGTGGTTGGCCGCGCATCTGGCAACCTGCGCTTCCTGCCGCGCCTTCGCCGAAAACGCCGCGGAGATGGTTCGCGGTCTGCGCGCAATCCCAATCGCAGCCGAACGCAGCCTGGTCTCGACCACACAGCTAAAGGTACGCCGCCGCGCCCTCGAACTGCAGCGCCATCGAGAACGGCTGTGGCTGGTTTCAATCAGTTGCGCGGCCGTGACCTTGTGCGCACTGCTCAGCGCAGTCGTATTGTGGCGCGGCTTTGAATGGCTGGGCACGCGAGAACACCTGGCCTCCTCCGTGTGGCAGGTCGGGTTCCTGGTCTTCTGCATGATGCCAGCCTTAGTGGTCGCAATCCTGCTGCTGGCCAACGATCGGCACATTGCGAATCACACCGGATCCTACGAAGGCTAACCGAATCGCGAACAGAATTCTTAACGATGTACGCAGTCAGGAGATTTTAGATGACACTAGCAAATCAAACTTCAACCCGCTCCAAAGACGAGATCCGCATCTTTGCGCCTTGGGCCTACGCATTATTCACCATCGTATTCCTGACGATTCTTGTGCTCTTCGTAACCGTCGTGGGCATGGATCCCAAAGCACCGCCTCTCGCCATCCGATGCCTGTTGGGTCTCCTCGCGGGCGCCGTGCTCGGCTGCTACGCCGTGCTGATCGGCTACGTCAACCAGGACGCAGGCCGCCGCGGCATGAGCCGCCTGCTCTGGACGCTGATCGCCATTTTTGTCCCCAACGGCCTCGGCATCGTCCTCTATTTTGTGTTGCGCAAGCCCCGCGCGGTCACATGCCCGCAATGCAATGCCGAAGTAGAGCCCGGTTTCAGCTTCTGCCCCCGCTGCCGCAACCGCTTGCGCCCTGCCTGCCCACACTGCCAGCGCAGCGTAGACCTCGGCGACAAATTCTGTCCCTACTGCGGTGGGACACTAGAGTCGGCTGCCGGCGCGCCTGCCCCGCTAGCAGACCCGCCACAATAGCAATTTCCCCGAACAACAGCCGACTGCTCGCTTCTTGATCAGGCGCAACTGTCTGCTCCTGCGGGGACAGCCGCCCCCGGCTTTCCCACCACAAACGCAGGAAACCCGTCATCCTGAGCGAAGCCGAAATCCGCCCTGAGCGAAGCCGAAGGGAACCTCTGCTCTCCCCGCCCTCGCCCAACCGCTTGTCATTCCGAGCAAGCCGGAGCGACGGCGTCGAGGAATCCGCTGTCTGCGCCTTCGAGAATCCCTCTCACTCCAAGAAAAGCTGATCCTCCACGCAAGCCTCAATCCGGTCAATAACCACCGGCCCATCCCCGCGCAGCAAATCCCAAGCCTCCAGATACTCCCCATACTTCGACCCCTCCAGCTTCGGATACAGCCCCACGCTCCACAACCCTCGCACCTTCTTCTCCGGAATAATGAACCACACATCCTCCGGAATCACATAAGCCGCCACAAACTCAAACGAACCCTTCTTGTACGGACCCTTGCTGTCCTTCATCGAGCACGAATATCCCGTCCCCTCTTTGAATATCGTCGACTTCACCTGCACCCGCACCATCTTCCCATCCTGATCCACCACAAAGTCATATCCGGACGACTCACCCCAAGGACGCGCCAACCGTAACCCCTCCCGCAACGCCCGCCCCGCAAACACCATCTCCGCCCACTCCCCCCGCCGCTTGCAATTCCGAATCTCCATCCCCCGATTTTTTCCCATACACATCTCTCCCTGATCCCGTGTCCTCTTGAGCAACCCTTTGTCATCCTGAGCGAAGCGGACGAGCCGCGAAGCGACTCGCCCGCGCAGTCGAAGGACCCCTGCACTCCCTGCACTCCCCGCACTCACCCACCCCTTGTCATTCCGAGCCAGCCGGAGCGCCAGCGACGGCGCCGTCGAGGAACCCGCTGTTCGCCCTCAGTCCCAACAAAAAACGCGGCCCGCCCCGGCCGCGCAATTCTCGGAACCTACTCCACTTTCCCATCCCCATGGCAAAACGTAAAGTCTACTTTAGTAGACAGTTCGTGTAGAGCGGACGCCCCCGTCCGCTGCCCTTGACGTTGATCCTGATTTTGCTTGGTGCCGGATGCCCCACTTCTCGCTTCCTTTGCGAGAAGTGGAATTCACCACCATCGAACACGACAAAACGTGGAAGAGCGGCGCTTCAGCGCAGCGTAAAAAGGCCGCGTAAAGAACAAAGATCAGAAAGCGCACGAGTCCACCCGTGCCACATGAACCCTGCTAGCGTAGAGCGGACGCCCCCGTCCGCTGCCCTTGACGTTGCTCTTGATTTGGCTTGGTGCCACCATCGAACGACGACGATACTGTGGAAGAGCGGCGCTAATGCGCCGCGTGAACCCTGTCATCCTGAGCGAAGCGTGTGGATTCGCCTCACGAATCCGCGCGCGCAGCCGAAGGATCCCTACACCGCTCAGGTCGTCCAAGAGTTTCAGGGAGTTCTGAGATCCCTGGTTAGAGAATGAATAGAATTCACCCGACGCTTCAAACAAAGAGGGATCGCCACTTGTGCGGATGTAAGATTGGTGTAACCGAGATGGACAGAACGAAACCCCCATGGCTCACAGAAATACCTGTCACCCTCAGACCCCTCAAACGCGTTGATTACGGGCTCGTGCGAGCCAAGCTCGACGGCCTGCTGTTCAATGTGGACAGAGATCTGCAGCGGAGGGTTAAGAGCCTTGAACAGGGCCAGCAGTGGCACCGCGCGAGATAGCTGGTTGGCCTCAATACAGCGGTGATATTTACGAAGAACGCCTATGACGCGATCCGGTACCTTGTCGCGGACACGCCAGAGGATCACAATCGCAGGCCAAATTATGTCCTTATCGTCCCGTCCGTTAATCGTCAGCTACTCGATCTGCTGTTCACGCTCGTGTACATGTTTGATGATTACGCCGCCCGTGCGCTGGAGTATGAAAAGGCGGGTTGGAGAGAATCCAAACAGGAGCATGAGATGCTGTACAGCAGGTTCGGAAGCGATCCCGAGTGGAGAGACTTTTTCACAAATCGAGGCAGAATCCTTGAAAAAATGGCGGCGTTCTTAGGCCTGACCCCGGAGGAACAGCATGACATTAAGCTGATCCCTTGGTGGGGAACGCCGACGCAACTCATCCGAAAGAAAACGCAAAGTCAGGTGTATCTGAAATGGCTCTACGAGTGGTTCTATCAGGACATCTCCCGAACAGCACACTTGAGCAGCAGCGGCATGTACAGAATCGCACCGTTCGTTCTCGCCGAGATAGTCGGGGGACGGGAAAAAGAAATCGTGGATAGCCACGTAATACAGATATTTCGGTTCACGCAAATATCGCGATTGGCGCTGATAGTTCTGGCCATCATGACCGAGCTGAGCACCCATTTCTCCCTTGGAAATTTCGACTCGGTGTCATACCTTTGGCAAATACTCTCCGATCAAGTTCCTGAAGGCAAGGACATGTTCGACCAGCGGTACAAGAGCCTCATCGACAGATCACGCACCTAGCTAGGATGTCGCTTCGTGCCTTCGTCATGAAAGCCTCGTAAACAAAAGCGGGGCGGCTTGCGCCGCCCCGCCTCAGATTCAAAGGCAGCGGACGAGGGCGTCCGCTCTACACAAACTACGTTCCCTCGCTCCACCCCGCCAGATACTCTTCCTGCTCCGGCGTCAGCCGATCGATCTTGATGCCCATCGATTCCAGCTTCAGCTTGGCCACGCGCTTGTCGAGTTCGTCGGGAACTTTGTAGACCCGCTTCTCCAGCGACTTGAAATTCTTCACCATGTATTCCACCGAGAGCGCCTGGTCGGCAAAGCTCATATCCATCACCGACGCGGGATGCCCCTCCGCCGCCGCCAGATTAATCAGCCGCCCCTCGCCCAGCAGATTGATCTTGCGCCCATCTTTCAACGAGTATTCGTCGACAAACGTGCGCGTCGTGCGCTTCGACGATGACATATTCTCAAGCGCCGGAATATCGATCTCCACATTGAAGTGTCCGGAGTTTGAAATGATCGCGCCATCTTTCATCAGGCCGAAATGCTCTTTGGTCAGCACGCTTTTGTTGCCCGTAACCGTGCAGAACACATCGCCAATCTTCGCCGCTTCCGTCATCGACATCACGCGGAAGCCGTCCATCACCGCTTCCAGTGCCTTTGTCGGATCGATTTCGGTGACGATCACTTCCGCGCCCGCACCCCGCGCCCGGCTCGCCAGCCCGCGTCCGCACCATCCGTAGCCCGCGACTACGAACTTCGATCCGGCCAGCAAAAAGTTGGTGGCGCGGATAATTCCATCAATCGTCGATTGACCGGTGCCATAGCGATTGTCAAAAAGATGCTTGGTGTCAGCGTCATTCACTGCGACGATGGGAAACTTCAGCACGCCTTCCTTCGCCATCGCGCGCAGCCGGATCACGCCTGTCGTCGTCTCTTCCGTTCCCCCAATCACGCCATCGAGCGCGTCAGTGCGCTTGGTGTGCAGAATCGTGACCAGGTCCGCGCCGTCATCCATGGTGATGTGCGGTTTGTGATCGATCGCGGCCATGATGTGCTGGTAGTACGTATCGTTGTCCTCGCCTTTGATGGCAAACACCGCAATCCCCTGGTCCCGCACCAGGCTGGCGGAAACATCGTCCTGCGTGGAAAGTGGATTCGACGCGCACAACACCACGTCCGCGCCGCCATCGCGCAAACAAATCGCCAGGTTCGCCGTCTCCGCCGTAACGTGCAGGCAAGCCGAAATGCGCATCCCCTTCAGCGGCTGGTTCTTGATGAATTCCTTGCGGATAATCTGCAGCACTTTCATGGACTGATTCGCCCACTCAATGCGCTTCTTGCCCAACTCGGCCAGTTCTAAACTCTTGATATCGGAATTAACCTGTGCTGCTGTTGACATACGCCTCCTGTGGCGCCTTCATGCGAAAAAATTTAAGTTTGTTGACGAAGAATAGTCGATACCAGTGCTCTGTCAGAATACACGAATCGAACCTGGATTCCGCATATTCAAAAACTCTTAGGGGAATGGCACTTTCGGCTCATGTGGCGCGGGCGCCCTCGCCCGCGAATGCATACACCACCACAAGTTTCGCGCGATCGCTTTCTACTTCCGCGCCCCCGCCGTCTCCCGAACGCCCGCATCGCTGGCCAACTTCGCCGCCTTATCGGTCGCTTCCCAAGTGAAGTCCGGATCATTGCGCCCGAAGTGTCCGTACGCCGCCGTCTTCTTGTAAATCGGCCGGCGCAAATCCAAAGACTCGATAATGCCGCGCGGCGTTAACTTGAAATTCGCGCGAATCAGATCGGAAAGAACTTCCGGATTCACTTTCTCCGTTCCGAAAGTGTCCACGCGCACGCTCACCGGCTCCGCTACTCCGATCGCATACGCCAACTGCACTTCGCAACGATCCGCCAACTTCGCCGCAACAATATTCTTAGCAATGTGCCGCGCCATGTAGGCCGCCGAGCGATCCACCTTCGTCGGATCTTTTCCGCTGAATGCCCCGCCCCCGTGGCGACCCATGCCGCCATAAGTATCGACAATAATCTTGCGGCCCGTCAGCCCCGTATCCCCCATCGGTCCGCCAATCACAAACCGACCAGTAGGATTGATGTGATACTTCGTATCCTCATCCAGCAAATGCGCCGGAATCACCGCCTGGATCACGTGCTTCAGAATTCCCGCGCGCAATTCGTCATTGGCGACTGTCTCGGAATGCTGCGTGGAAATCACAACCGCATCCACCCGAATAACTTTGCCCTTGGCATCGTACTCAACCGTAACCTGCGACTTCCCATCCGGACGCAGAAACGGCAGCGTCCCATTCTTCCGCACCTGCGACAACCGCATCGTGAGTTTGTGCGCCAACGAAATCGGCGTCGGCATCAACTCCTCATTCTCATTCACAGCATATCCAAACATCATTCCCTGGTCGCCGGCGCCGCCGGTATCGACGCCCATGGCGATGTCGCCGGACTGCTTGTTGATGCTGGAGATGACGGCGCAGGTGTTGCAGTCGAAGCCGTGGAGAGCGTTGTCGTAGCCGATGGATTGGACGGTGCCGCGGACTACGTTCTGAAAATCGACGTAGGCTTTGGTAGTGATTTCTCCGGCGATGACGACCAGTCCAGTCGCGGTGAGGGTCTCGCAGGCGACGCGGCTGAAAGAATCTTCGGCGAGGCAGGCATCGAGAATGGCGTCGGATATCTGATCGGCGATTTTATCGGGATGGCCTTCGGTTACGGATTCAGAAGTAAACAGAATGCGGTTCTTCGATGCTGAGGTTGCAGACAAGATTGTTTCTCCTTAGAAAATTGCTTCGGACCTGATTTCGGACTTTGCTTCGAACCTTTATATATGTTCGAAATTTATTCGAACTCGATTTGTGCGAGAGCCGCGAACGGGGGCACGCGATCGCAAGGGCGGTACGAAAGAAGACTCAAAAAATAGTCCTTGTAAAGGCTAACAGAGGGCTTGATCGAGTGCAACGAATTTTGGCGCAAGTGCTGTGGGGCTGATCCAATAGTGGATTTGCGATGCCGGATGGAAGGATTTTGGGCTCCGGCGGGATTACTTTCTTATGGTTACTTCCTGCCTCAGGCGCAATCTGATTGTTGGCTATCAAGAGGATGGATGGGATGAGGTGCCATTCGCCGCGAGGGTAGTCCTGGCGGCTAAAGCCGCCGCTGTTTTTTTCGCCTTACGCGGCGCTGAAGCGCCGCTCTTCCACGGTTGTGCTGGCGGCGGAGAATCCGTTAATTCAAGAACAAAGTCAACGGCGACGGACAGAAGTGTCCGTCCCACATGTCGGTTCCGGGGCTGTGTATTCTCTCGCATGAGTGCGTTTTATAATTGGCGGCCTATGAAACTTTTGCTGAAGTTTAATCTGGTGCTGATTTTGGTTTTTGCGGTGGGGATTGGGATTGCGGGGTATTTCTCGCGCGAATTTCTGGAGCGCAATGCGCAGGACCAGGTGTTGCAGCAGGCGCGGCTGATGATGGGGGCCGCGGGCGGGATGCGGACTTATACGTCGCAGCAGATTGTGCCGCTGCTGGAGGCGCATCAGGCGCGCATCCGGACATTTTTGCCGCAGACGGTGCCGGCATTTTCGGCGACGGAAGTTTTCAATTATTTGCGGGCGAGTTATCCGGACTATACGTATAAAGAGGCGACGCTCAACCCCACCAACCTGCGCGACCGGGCGGTGGATTGGGAGGCGGATATTGTGGAGAACTTCCGCAGCCATGCCGATGCCAAGGAATTTTCCGGGCAGCGGGACGTTCCGGGAGGGCGGTCGATGTTTTTGGCGCGGCCGATTGTGGCGGCTGGTCCGTGCCTCGAGTGCCACAGTACCCCGGCGGCGGCTCCCGCGGCGATGATTCGAATTTATGGAACGAATAATGGATTCGACTGGAAGCTGGGAGATACGGTGGGAGCGCAGATCGTTTCCGTGCCGATGTCGGTGCCACTGAATATTGCCGACCGGGCGTTTCGTACGCTGATGATTTATTTATGCGGGCTGGGGCTGGCGGCTTTGATTTTGCTGGATCTGGCGATGGTGTTGATTGTGATTCGTCCGGTGAGCCGGTTGTCGGCGCTGGCAGATGAGGTTAGCAACGGAAACTTTAACGTGCCGGAGATTCCGGTGAAGGGGTCGGATGAAATTTCCGATCTGGCGCGGTCGTTTAATCGCATGTATGTGAGCATGGTGAAGGCGATGCGGATGCTGGAATCGTAGGGGAGAGTTCACCGCTGGCCCGGAATCGTTCAGATCCTCAATGAGCGAAATCGCCTGGTTACAGCAACTGGCAAGGCTATAGTTCTGGTTGTAGAATCTCGCGTACAGAAACCATGTCTGTCACGGTTCCAGTTGTGGAAGCGAAGTTCACGCTGGTCCCCGAGATGTCCCATGGCCGCCGAGGTTTGAGCAGTGGAGAGTATCGTCCTCATATCGTCATCGGGCCAGAATCACAGCGCGTTGCGATTCGTGAAGGAAATCGTCTTACGGAGAACTATCTCGGAGTGATGTTCGTGGGCGGACCAGACACAATGGAACCCGGAGACGCCGCGAACGTCAAGCTGGCTCTCATGTATTTTCCCGAATACCCCTACGAAGAGGTTCAGCCGGGAGTGACATTCACAGTGCGCGAGGGGCCGTTGATCGTTGGGTACGGTGTCATCCAGTCGCGCGGAATGAAATCTTTCCCGTTGCCAGTGGCACAAGCTCAATGAGTGTAATCGCCTGATTTCAACAGTTGAGTGCGACCGGTGCATAATTCGAGCATGGGTCAGCACAAGAGCTACGAAAAAGAGCGGAGCGGGTTTCAACTTCTTCTGTGCTTTCTGGGTGGAACGTTGCTCGTGGCAGCGTGCCTTTACAGGATGGTTTATTACACGCCGGACATCATCGGGGCGCACGCCACAGGTGGATTCTTGGGTCTCGGGATTATTTTTATTGCCGCTCCGATATGGGCGTATTTTCGGAAGAGAAAGTGTGGACCTCGAAATTCCGGCGGCTAGCACCGCGACAACCTAGTCAATGAGCGCTATCGCCTGTTAAGAACAGAGTGACGGAGGAGCATAATTAGAACAGCGGAGATTAATGAAGCTCTCGATGTGGTTGTTTGTCGGGTTCAGTATCGCCGGAATCTCATTCTGGTTGACTGTCGTGACGCACGATCATCCAGTTCCTGTTGCAGTATTCATCGCCGCCAATGTCGTGGCAACCCTAGGATCGTTCTGGATGATGTATGTGGCGTTGCGTGAAGAAAAGCAGCCGTGGCCAATGTTCTGGCTAGCGTTCGTGCCTTTTTCGAGCTTGTGGTACTACTTCGAACGCGTTCGTCCGCGCAGGCTGCGCAGCCCTGCCCCGCCGATTGAGTGATAACTGTTGCAAAATCGCGATAGCGCTCATTGACTCGGCCCCCGGTTTCGGGGTCAAAACGTGTAATCACCTGATTTCGCCAGTCGGTAAAAGTTTCATTTGACTCTCAGTCCAAACGAACCGAGAATCTGCTTCGTGAAATATCTCGTCGATTTTTTTGCTGGCGTTTTTGGTGCGCTTATCGCTACTCCCGTCTTTCTTCTTTGGTTCTGTCTATTGCTGCCTTTAGCATTGCGGCCCTTTGGGATGGCGTTGCCTGCTGGTTTCAATCGGAAACAATGGATGCAAGAAATCGCTGGCATGGGCAGCTTCCGACGCGTAGTTGTGGTCGGCGTCATGGGATATGGAGTGTTCCTTTTGCTTGCCATTTCTGGCTCAGATTGCTTACGGGAGCGATATTTCGGACGCGATTTCCATTTCTCTTGGGACAACCTAGCGATATCCGTAATCTCTGGGATACTGATTGCCGCTGTCGGTGCAGACCATGCCTGATGGCCCCTCGGTCGATTGTTGCAACATCGCGATTACACTCACTGACCCCAGCGAGGGGGTTTTGAGTGAAATCGCCTGGTTTCAACACCTCATCCATGAAGTTGTAAACTGCTGGCGTGGGATCACCATCAGATACCCAAAAGCCCAGTGGAAAAAAGCTAGCGGATGAGATCTGGCCTCTCGGTTTTTTCCTTCATACGTGTGTGGCCATGATCATTAGTCCTTTGCTGGTGTTCGGTTCGATGCTGACCGCTGTCGCCCTTTTCAATAATTCGAGAGCCATACAGACGGCCTTTGACGCAGGAGGCGCGTTAAACCCGTTTCTGTGGGGACCGGGATTGATCATGGGGCTGCTTGTGAATCGGTTCGTGCTTAACCGCTCAGCTTGCTGGGTTTGGTTGGCAGGGATCGCTTGGCTGGCGCTTGGGATATTCGCGGCCCTCTCGTCTTATCATGCACGGTTCGAGGGAATTTGTTCTCCCCTCGATAGCATAACGAATGGGTTCTTCGGATTCCCGAAGAACGCTTACTACGGCGATATGATGAATCTCATACACTTCACACTACCGACTTTGAGCGCTATCGCATACTCCCTCGGGGCTTGGATAGTATTGCGGTTGATGCGGAGGGCAAAACTCTCATCGAACACGCTTTAGGCAGTGATTGACGTAAGATCCCGATTACACTCATTGACCCCAGGTCGGCCAAATTCTCAATGAGCGCTATCGCCTTGATGATGACAATCATCGGGCAGTGCTCTTGCCCAGTTGAGCCAGTTCGCTCTCAGTAACGAAATGCGCAACAAACACCAGGCTTTTCGCCGGGTCGATTTGAACCGGCCAGCTTGATGCCCCTTTCGTGAAATTTGTAATGGACATCAAGTGCTGGAATTTGGTCAGAACTTCGGAACAAGAACGACGCGAAGAGTCGCCCTAAGATTCTTCTTCTGCCCACTCGTTCGAGTCGGCTGCAAGCCAGTACATCTCAGAGGTAGTACCGTCGTTTTAGACGAAACTGAAACTGCCCGCCAAGCACTCATAACCATGGGACTGAGCGCTGGCTAGAGCATCAGGAAAAGACGAAACGCTAGTTTAAAGTCCCGTAATGCGGTACAGGACGACTCCATGCGATGGAACAACAGCACTGATGGTGCTGCTTGTTTTCCTTGTCTCGCCGGTCCACAGGTCGTGTAAGGAATAGCCGCTTTCGTTTTCGGGGACGCCCGCGGTAGATGCGGGAATGGAAACTTCCTCTGCCTTCTTGCCGGTGTTGAACAAACCGACGATCGTGTCTCCGTTCGGTTCCCTCTTGGCGAACACCTGCCGGTTGCCTGTATTGAACACCCTTTTCGCGGCGATCGAATCCTGGTCGACAGCAAGGACTGCGGGATTCTCCAGGTTCTTCAGATCGGTTGGGTCGAGCTGAGTAAGATCGATGCCGAGGATGAAGGGTGAGGCGGCGAGGGCCCACAGGCTGATCTGAGTCTGGCGCTCGACCGGAGTGAGCCCGTCATTGCTGCCATTTCCGACCTCGATGGAGTCATAGTCGTTAAAAGCGCCCGGACCAGCGTAAGGCTGCCACTCCGCCACGTAGTTGAAGCGTTTGGCAACGTCGGCCCAACTGGTCAGCGGGTAGCTGCTATGGTGCTTTTCGCAGTGATAGCATTCGACGTCAGGCGCGAATTCCCATTGATTGGCGTACTTCATCAGTGTCGGGGCGATCGCGGTCGTAAGGTCGCCCTGCGTGACGTCCAGGATCATGGGCCGTCCGCTTTGCCGTATAGCATTTGACCATGCCTTAACGTCAGCGGCATTGTTGTCTGTCATGCCGTCAATTTTGACGTAATCGACGCCCCACGCCGCCAGCATATCTACCCATGAATTCGTGTACTCTTGCGCTCCCGGCTTGTCATAGTCAATGCGGACCATGCCCTTGCAGTTGTAGTTATTCTCCTTTACGGACGGCTCCGCAATCTGGGCAGCCGTGTACGATGTGCCCTTGATCGGCGTGTTCCGGTTGACCGCTTGCCGGGAAATACCCGGCGTAACATAGATTCCGAACCTCATCCCGAGACTGTGGATGTAGTCAGCCATTACCTTGATGCCGTCGGTATCTCCCTCGGCCGGGAATTTAGAAGAGTCTGTCACCCAGCGGCCATATGCGTCGACGTTCGGACCTTGCGGTCCCGGACACTGATACCAAAAGTCGTCGAGGTTTACGTACTGGTAGCCGATTTTCTGCAATCCCGAATTTTGCAGGGCGACCGCCTGAGCTTTCACCAGGGCTGCCGTGGGATTCTTGCGGAGGAAGCTCCAGCTACTCCAGCCGAGAACGGGCGTGCGCTCGAGACCGTTATCCTCTGCGCCGGCATTGTGCACGATACCGCCCGCCAACACCACGATTAGCAGTGCTGCCCATAAGCTGTGTGCCCGTTTCCTCAAAAAAATCATCTCCTTCCTTTATCACAAGCGGGGCGACGAAAACAATTATGCACTCATTGTGCGAGGCGAGGATCTTGAGAGCTACTGGCCGCAAATGGAAGTTTCTGGGGGATTGGGAGATGGGTTGGGATACGCGGCGGGCCGACAAAAAAATTAAGAGTTCCGAGGTGGTGTTGAGTCCATTCGTCTCGGCCAGTAGCTCGCGTTAGACCCTTGCTTGACCTGCTGTGCTGCTTTCCCTTGCGGGCGCGCTGCCTGCGATCTTCGCTTGGGCTCCGGGCTCACCGCCAACCGGATAAACCTACTCAACGCCTCGGAACTCTATCCTGCCTTCGACTGGGCTTCTCGTTCTCCTCGACCAGCGCTTTGCTATAGACCCTTGCTTGCCTTCCCTCCTCATTTTTCAATGGGAGAGTGACTTCGCTTGAGCCCCGGACGCCGCACCAACCGGAAAAACTTAAGAAACTGTCAAAGAACGATCTTGTTGTACTCCTTTTAAAATTTGAGTCAACGAAAAGATGGCGAGTTTATGTGATTTGTTTTCAATCGAGTGCAGCGCATTCACAGGCGGGTGACAGGATTTTGTGCAGAGCGAAAAGCGATCTGCGGAGATGCCGCGCTGGACGGGCGCTTTAGGCTGGTCGTAGGGTCGGGAAGCCAGAGTGATGAAGAGTTTCAGCGGCTGGCCATGCTGTGAAAAACTGATAAGAGGCATAGTGGGCAAGGGATTTCGGCACAGATTGAGGCGAACAGACGCGCCCAAAAGGATAAGATCCCGAGCGTTTAATGGCTTGACAATGCATGTAAGTCTGCTAAAGTTCGAGAAAAGCTGCACAAACAAACGATTCGCAAGGTGCCCAAGGTTATGAAGAATGTTTATGAGGTTCTGAGGCAGAAGGAAATGGAGTTGACCCGGCTGGAGAAAGAAGTAGAGGCGTTGCGGCTGGTGGCTCCGTTGCTCTCCGAAGAAAAGGAAATGAATGCCGAGATGGGAAAATCGGCCCTGCCTACCGCGGTGAACGGGCCACAGGCTCCGCTGCGCATCCCATCGCCACCCGTGGTAGCAGCTGCGCAGCCCGTGCGGGCTGCGGGCTGGGACGAGACCGCCAAGCGCTGGCCGTAGGAAGCAGGCACCCTTCTATTCTTTAGGCTGCTGCGTCGGGGGCTAAGGCCCATCTATTTTTGGCTCTACGTGGCACGACTGAAGTCGTGCCCTTCCCTATCACTTTATCTCTTTATCTTTACTTATCTCGCGCCCTTATCTCGCGTCGACGATTCTCCTAGCCACGCGATTCTCGCTCTCATTCTCGGTCGATGATTCTTTTCGATCAACTCTGCTTCACAATCTCTGTTAACGCTGCCAGCAATCGATCCACTTCCTCGGCTGTGTTGTAGTGCACGAGGCCGATGCGCAGGAAGCCTCCGGATTTTTCCACGTCGAGGCGTTCGGTGAGATTAAGGGCGTAGTAGTTTCCATCCCAGGTGAAGAAGCCTTGTTCGCCGAGTTTGGCGGCCAGAGCGAGGGGAGTTTGGTCGGCGGTTTGATTGATCACGCGGACGGCGAGCGTGGGACATCGTTCATTGAAGCGCGCGGGGTCGGTGATGCCGTAGATTTTCAGGTTTGGAATTTGATTTAATCCCGCGATCAGGCGCTGCATTAATCCCTGTTCGTGGGCGTGGATGGCTTCGAAGGCGGCGACGATTGCGGCGCGGCGGGGGGAGGAGATGGAGGGTCGAGCTTCGCTCGACGGACAGCCGAGGGCGGCTGTCCCCACATGTGTCATTGCGTAGCGGCCGAGGTCGGCGATGTAATCCACGCAGGCGGTGATGCCGGCGATGCATTCGTGGTTGAGAGTGCCCCACTCCCAGCGGTTGGGGACGGAATCAGTGAGCGGACGAACTTTGTAGGGATGCAGGCGCTGCAGGTGTTCGCGCTTACCGAAGAGCACGCCCATGTGCGGGCCGAAGAATTTGTAAGTGGAGCAGACGAGGAAATCGCAATCGAGATCGGCGACATCGATGAGGCCGTGCGGGCCGTAGTGGACGGCGTCGACGTAGGCGAGAGCTCCGGCGGCGTGGGCGAGGCGAACGATTTCTTTGACTGGATTGATGGTGCCGACTGCATTCGAGGCGTAGCCGACGGCGACGAGCTTTGTGCGTGGATTTATTTTGCTGGCGAGGTCATCGAGATTGAGGGTGCAATCTTCTTCGTGAATTTCGGCCCAGCGGATGGTGACGCCTTTTTCTTCGAGCGCGAGCCAGGGGGAAACGTTGGCATCGTGATCGAGGCGAGTAACCAGGATTTCATCGCCGGGTCCGAGGTCACGGCCAATCGCGCGAGACATCGCGTAGGTGAGCGTGGTCATGTTCGGGCCGAAGACGATTTCGTCAGCGGCGCAGTTCAGGAAATCGGCCATGGCGGCGCGGGCTTCGGCGAGCATGGAGTCGGTGTGGCGGCTGGTGGCGTAGGCTCCGCCGGTGTTGGCATTGTCGCGGCGAAGGTAATTGGAGATGGCATCGATGACGCGCTGCGGAACTTGCGTTCCGCCGGGGCCGTCGAGGAAGACGGCGGGGTGGGAGTTGATGAGTTGGGCGAGCGAGGGGAATTGGGCGCGGATTTGGTGGAGATCGAGGGCGGCGGGAGCGAGGGTTTCGGTTGTGGGCATGGTTTCAATTTAGTTTTACCACGGGGGAACGTCCGGAGGACGTTTGATAATAGCCCGACGTTTCAACGCCGGGTTAGAACACGGGCGTGCAGTGCCGTCCCGTAGGGACGTTTGAAACGTTCACCCATATGATTCTCGGGCATGGTTCGGTGCATGCGTCAGACCGAATTCAGGCATCCCTACGGGATGCGGTTCCTCGAATCGCACCTATACCCGGCGGTGAACCGCCGGGCTATTGTCGGGCGTCCCTTCGACTTCGCTCAGGGCAGGCTCTGCGGACGCGGGGCGTGGTGGAAGCGAATTCGGTCGTGAACCGCTGATCGGAGAAGGAGATCCTTCACTCCGCCTGAAAAGCGGCTGCGTTCAGGATGACACCAACATTTAGATTTGCGGCCTTACCGCGCGTACGAAATCCGCGAGCATTCCGTACGCGGTGGCGTAGAGGCCGGGATTTTCTTCGGTGAGGGCTAGGCCGGGGAAGATGTCGGTTTCGAAATAGATGTAGGACGAAGTGCCGGTGATTTGCGACATGGGATCGGTTTGCGGAATTTGTTCGGGGCGCACGCTGGCTTCGATTCCCTGCTCTGTTTTTTTGGCGCGGCAGATAAGTTTGTAGGGCTTCCCTTCTTTTTTTGCGGCGCGGACGGCTTCGGCGGTCAGGCTGCGAATTCCCTTTCGCTCGATTTCTTGTAACTTTATTGGGACATCCATCAGGACGGTGATGAGGGCTGCGGTTTTTACGGCGGCGTCCCAGCCGTCGATGTCGTGGGTGGCGTCGGTTTCGGCGATGCCGAAGGATTGCGCTTTCTTTAACGCTTCCGCAAAGCTCAACCGGGTCTCCATTTCGGTGAGGATCACGTTTGTTGTCGAATTCAGGATGCCGTGAAATCCGCGCAGGTGAATTGCGGGAAGTTGATCGAAAAAAGAAAAGATGGGAACGCCGTCCATTACGGTGGATTCGAAGAGGAAGCGTTTGTTTTTGGATGCGGCGAGATCACGGAGTTCGCGGTAGGCGTGGACGATTAGTCCCTTGTTGGCGGTGATGGCGTGGGCTCCGTGGTGGAGAGCGGCGCGGATGTGGTCGATGGCGGGCTGGCCGTTTTCCACGTTGAGGGACGTGGCTTCGAATAAGACATCGGCGCGGGCGGCTCTCAGCCAGTCGTGGACGTTTGCTGGCTTTTGATTAGACTCCCGACAGTCAGCGGGCGAGGGCGCCCGCGCCACATGAGCATCTAGGCCTTCGGGATCGGCGATCCATCCGAGGCGGCGGCTGGCGATTCCGGTGATGCGGAAGGAGATTCCGTGGCGGTCGCGGAGTTCTTCTTTGCGATCGAGCAGGAGTTGGACGAGCGTGCGGTTGACGTTGCCAAAGCCGAGGAAGCAAAGGTTGTAGGTATGAATTGGCAGTCCCTCAGGGGCTAAAGCCCGATTCATTTCGGATGATAACGCGGCGCTGAAGCGCCGCTCTTCCACGTTATTCCACGCTTCCGGGGAACTGCCTTTTCACGGTGAACCCGGCGGCGTCTAACGGTGTGTACAATTGTTGCCGCAAATGGCACGCCTGAAGGCGTGCCCTGATACGAATCAACTCGCCGCCTGAAGGCGTGCAACGGTACGGGTCAACTTGGCGGCGCGGCTGAAGCCGCGCCCTTTCAATCCGGTTTAGCCTTATGCACCCCGCGCCCTTACAAATCCGGCTTGGCCTTATGCAGCCGCGCTCTTTCCAATTATTCTCGGCTTTGCGGCGCTAACCCATTACGGTGGTGTGCTCGGGTTTGATTTTGTAGATCACTCTCACTTCGCCGGGCTGGCCGTAGGGATATTTATCGACGCCGAGATACTTTTTGGCCATTTTGTCGATGTGAGCGCTGGCGCCCTCTTCGGTGATTTCGACGACGCGGCCACGGATTTCCAGATAGCGGTAGGGATTTTCGGGATCCATCAGTGCGAGAGCCACGCGCGGATCTCGGCGAACGTTTTTATCTTTCTGACGTCCTTTCGCAGAGTTGAAGATGACGTGTTCGCCATCGTAGTCGACCCAGACGGGGGTGACTTGCGGACGGCCATCGGGCATGAGGGTTCCGAGGCTGGCGAAGGCGCGCTTCTGAAACAGATCACGATATTTTTCGGGGATGGTTTCGGGCATTAGACCTCCTGGCGGTCATGCAATGATTAACAGGACATTATAGATGCGGGTTGTCGCCTGCGGGGAATGTCAGTATTCTTGCAGGATTTGGTAAGGACGGCCAGTGATGAGTGGCCAGTGACGAAGACGATTTGCACGAATGTTTTATCCCGAGAGGAGTTTTGAAATGAGGCTTGGGCGCGGCATTGCTGGAGGCACGTTATGGAGCTAAAGAGTAGTGGTGAAGAAATCAGGCATCCCTCCGGGATGCGTTTCCATCCTCCACGTTACCCGGCGCTAAGAGCGCCGGGCTATTATCAGCCGCCCCTCCGGGGCGCCCACCGCACGACTAAGGGCTTTGCCCTTTCCGCGATTGTCATGGGCGGCGTTATGTTGGCGATTGCGTTTAGCTTTTCATTTATCCTCCCATTACAAGCTCAGGCGCAGGCGGAGAAATATCCGCAGACGATTGTTTTCATGACCGACTTCGGGGTGGTGGACGATTCGGTGGCACTTTGCCGGGGGGTGATGTATTCGATCATGCCGGATGTGCGCATTGTCGATCTCACGCATGAGGTGACGCCGTTTTCCATTCTCGATGGGGCGCGGTTTTTATATGGAGCGACGCCCTACTTTCCGGCGGGAACGGTGTTTGTTGTGGTGATTGATCCGACGGTGGGCAGCACGCGCAAGGCGATTGTGGCCAGGTCGAAACGCGGGCAATATTTTGTGTTGCCGGATAACGGACTGCTCACGCTGGTGGAGCAGCGTGATGGGATCGAGGGTGTGCATGAGGTGACCAATCCGGACTGGATGATTGGCACGAAGATGTCTTCGACATTTCATGGGCGGGATATTTTTTCTCCGGCGGGCGCGCATGTGGCACGCGGGGACGATTGGACGAAGGCTGGGCCGGAGGTGCCGGTTGCTTCTCTAGTGCGTTTGGAATTGAAAGCGTCGCGAGTGGATGAGCGCGGCGCGTCGGCGGAGGTGATTGCGACGGATGGTCCGTTTGGCAATCTGGTGACGAATCTGGCTGCGGAGGATTTTTTGAAACTCGGCTACCAGCGCGGGCAGGAAGTTCCAGTAAAGATTGGCGATAAGGAAATGAAGATCAAGTTCGTGAAGACATTCAGCGATGTGCCGCTGGGGCAGCCTCTTTTATATATCGATTCGCGGGGGCGCTTTGCGATGGCGGTGAATCAGGGGAGCTTTGCGGCGGTGTATGGGGTGAAGCCGCCGGTGGAATTCAGTATTGCGCGGGCGAAATGATTCTGGAGTCCTCGTGCGAGGAATTGGCAAAATACTGGCCGCGATGAACAAGCGCAGCTAGTCCTGGCCCAGAACCTTCCCCGCCTGAATACACTTGATCGCTTCGTCGAAGTCCTCTCTCCTGATTTCAGTTGGGAGAAAAGTAGAAGGAGGATATTTGCGCCCAGAAATGATGACTTGCGCATTCCGATACTTCACAAGGAGTGGCAGCATTCGCTTTCCACGCACGGTAACCTGATGGAGCAGGTCGCCTCCAGTCGACTCCCCTATATAGAAGCTCATCAGAACGACGAGCGCTTCGTCAGCAGCTTTCGTCTTTGCTGTAAACAGCGCGCCCGTCAACTTCGCGGCTCGATAAAACGCTGCGTTCTGAAGCTCACCTTTTGATGCCTCTCCTTCTGCGACAAGATCAAGGATCGGCTTTACAAGTTGCTCAATGTCCCTTGGCGGCGAAACCGATTTGGTGGCACTAGCCACCTGCAGGATCAAGGCAAGTGCAAAGACGAGAGACTTCATCTACTGTTGACCTCCGGACTTGTCTTGCGCCATGCGCGGTAACACGGCGCGAAGCAGTGCTTCAAAGCTCGAGCGCACGCGCTCGCCGGTTTCCATCACTTCCTGGTGAGAAAGCGGCTGGTCGAGAATTCCGGCGGCCATGTTGGTGACGCAGGAGATGGCGAGGACTTTGATTCCCAGGTGGCGCGCGGCGATTACTTCGAAGGCGGTGGACATGCCGACCAGGTCGGCGCCGATGATTCGCAGATAATTTATTTCGGCGGGAGTTTCGTAGCTGGGGCCGAGCAGGGCGGCGTAGACGCCTTCGTGCAAATTCATTCCAAGTTTGGCGGCTTCTTCTTTGGCTAATGCGCGAAAGTCTTTGGCGTAGGCGTGCGTCATGTCGGGAAAGCGGACGCCGAAGCGGTCGTCGTTCGGACCGACGAGCGGATTGCTTCCCTGCAGATTGATGTGGTCGCGGATGAGGACCAGCGCGCCTTGCTGATAATTTAAATTGATGCCGCCGGCGGCGTTGGTGAGGATGACGGAGCGAATGCCCATGCGTCCGAAGACGCGCATGGGGAAGGCGACTTGCTGCGGCGAATATCCTTCATAGAGATGGACACGGCCCTGCATCACGGCCACAGGAACCGGACCCGCGTTGCCGATCACCATTTGTCCGGCATGGCCAATCGCGGTCGAGCGGGGGAAGGCGGGGATTTCGTGAAAGGGAATTCGCACGGCGTCGGTTAGGGAGTCGGCGAATCCGCCGAGGCCTGATCCGAGAACCAGGCCAATGCGGGGGCGTAGAGAGGTGCGTTGGAGGATGAATTGTGCGGCGGCTTCGGCGAGGGGGAATTGATCTTCCATAATCGGGCAATCTCGAGATTGGTCCGCAGCCTATGATAATGGCAATTTGGAAGAATTACTGGAGCGGGCTTTCGGCGGCGGATCGAGCCAAATTGTCGGTGCCACAGAGATCCCTCCTCCCGCCGAAGAAAAGGCGGGACTTCGGGATGACGTCAAATTCGTTTCGGGCAAAAAAATGGGCGGTCGTGAAGGTCGGAATGTCAACGCTGACACTAACCTATGACCACCCTTGAGGGTTATGTTACCCTCACGATCTTTACAAGGGTCAGATTAGCCGACGCGGGCGCGCGAAACAATACAGCGAAAGCCTTAGTCACCCAGCGAAGTTAGTATGCCGTTTTGCGGTGATGGATGCGGTTGAAATCTTGCTCAGCGGCTAAAACCGCTATGATTCTCGAGCGCGTGCGGCCTCGGCTGAGGCCGCGCCTTTTAAAACACGTTCGAACTCAGCCACTACCCCTTTTTCCTGCGGTTCTTCTAATAAGTACGCTTAAGTAACCTGGGTCGCGCTCCTTATCTACGCGCGTCTGCCGATAGATATTTAGGCGAGCGATGCTTCGCGTTTGAAGCTTCGCAACCCCGCTTATGTCGGAAATTGCAGAGGTCAACGGCAAAACGATCCGCATTCTGCTGGTTGAGGACAGCAAATTCCTCAGGCTTGCCACGGAGCGCGCCCTGACCCGGGCCGGCTACCAGATGAGCAGCGCGGTCGATGGCGACGAAGCCTTGCTTCTGGCGCATGCGAACCTGCCTGACCTGATCCTGCTCGACATGCTGTTGCCGAAGATGAGCGGGCCGGACGTGCTGAAGGCGTTGAAGCTGGATCCCGCGACCAAGGAGATTCCTGTGGTCGTCATGACTGGCATGTCAGAAAAGAATGCCGCCCGGCTGCGGGAGGATGGAGCGATTGCATTCCTGGAAAAGTCGGCCCTCGAACTCGATAAAGGATCGGGAAAGCTGCTTACCGCGCTGCAGGAGATTCTCGAGAAGCTTCCAGCGCTACAGGCCCGGAGAACTACCGCTTAAATATAGGGTGCCGACTTTCCACCACATTCCCAGTTGGGCGGGCGCTCGACAAAGCGCGGAACGGCATTCGTATGTACGATACCGCACCAAATGAGCAATACGGAACAGTACTGTTTTGGGCTTGGGGTTAGGATCGCCACCAAGTGAGAACATGGATCCCCCCAAACTTTATAACGCCGTTGAAAACCTTTTCGACTCTTTGGCGGCAGAGCCCTCCCCCACGCAGTGCCATAAATGCGGGTCTGAATTGATGTATCTGGAAACGACGTTCTTGTCTCTGGGCGGGAAGATATGGACCCTGCCATTGCCGGTTTGCCCAAGGTGCGATCTGAAGACAGATACGGCGCAGTTCGCTCCTCCTGTCAACTGCTAGGGCTGCCGGCTTAAGAAACGAATCGGGATAACAGCGGGTAGTTCGCGTCCAAGCGAGAGCCGGAATCCACCCTTTAGTCACCCCTTCTGGTTACTAGTATGAATCCGTTCCGGGAACTTAGCGTTCATGGCTGGAGTCTATCCTTATTAAGCGGGCGAAAGTGGGTTTACGAAATTAAGCTTGCGAGCAGGTGACCGGTCGGCGGGGCTAATTTTTCGGTTCAGGATGGGGTGGAAAATCCTATAATCAGAGGACGCCTGCATTATGGCGGGAGCAACCACCTTGGGAGATTTAGCAAGCGCGATCGGAGCACGGGCGGAAGAAGCCGCGATTGTGGCGGATTTGAAAGCCGGCTCGGAAGTGGCCTATGCGTGGCTGGTGGGCGAATTTCAGCGTCCAGTGTATGGGCTGGTGTACCGCATGGTCAGCGATCCGGCGGACGCGGCCGATACCACGCAGGAGGTTTTTCTGAAGGTGTTTCGTGGCATGAAACACTTTCATGGTGAATCCAGCCTGAAGACGTGGATCTACCGCATCGCGCTTCATGAAGCGGCGAACCGAAAACGCTGGTGGTTTCGGCACAAAGCGCAGGAAATGTCGATTGAGCCGGCGGAATCGGAAGGAATGTCGAGCGGCGATGAAGCGATGCAGACGGCGCTCACCGATCGGCACGAGTCGCCTTTCGATAATGTGGCGCAGCACGAGTTGCAGCAGGTGGTGGATGCGGAATTACGCCGGGTTGCGGAGCCCTACCGCACCGCGCTGATTTTGCGCGACCTGGAAGAAATGTCTTATGAAGAGATTGCGGAAATTTTGCAAATCTCGCTGGGAACGGTGAAGTCGCGAATCACGCGCGGAAGGCAGATGCTGAAGAAGCGTCTAGCGCCGTATGTGCGCGAGGTAGGTGAAGAAATGGGGCTCACCGTACCTGAAGAAGAAGACGCCGGCGATGGGCGGCGTCAGGTTGCTGGAGGGGGTAGAAGGGTTGAGGTGATGCCATGAACGATATGGCCACGAAGTCCGAAGCGCTGCGCTCAAAAGCGGCGAACTCGAAGATGAATTGCAAAATTGTCCAGGAACTATTATCGCCTTATCTGGATGGGGCGGTGACCGGCACGGAGATGCAGGCGGTGCGGCAACATCTGGATGGCTGCTCCGCATGTTCGCGGGAATTTTCGTTATTGCGGCAAACTCAACAGTTGCTGGCGAGCGCAGGCCGTCCCCGTGTGCCTGCCGATCTTGGACTTAAGCTTCGACTGGCTATCTCGCGCGAGGCGGCGGAGAGCCGGCGTCCGCGCTTTGAAGGACTGCGGGTGCGGCTGGAAAACACGGTGAACGCCTTCATGGTTCCGGCCACAGTGGGATTGGTGTGCGCCGTACTGATTTTCGGCGTAGTAGCGGCGATTCTTGCCATTCCTCCGCAACTGCAGGCGAACAACGAGGATGTGCCTCTGGTATTGAATACAGGACCGGAATTGCAGCAGAGTGCGTTTGGCACCATGAGTTCGATCAATGCCGAGTCGCTGGTGATCGAGGCATATGTGGATTCGCACGGACGAGTAGACGACTACAAGATCCTTTCTGACCCGGGAGCCTCTCAGGAGTTGCTGCCCCAGGTTAAGAGAATGCTGATCTTCACCACGTTTCGACCGGCAATGTCGATGGGACATCCGATCTCTTCGCGCGCGGTGCTTTCGTTTTCCAAAATCAGCGTTCGCGGCTAGACCGAGCTGCTTGTATAAAATTCACCTTTTTCACCCCCCTCAACGAAGGAAATCTTTTGCCATCATCGGGTTCCCGCTGTATAGCCTTGGAACCGCCACTGCAGTAGCTTTGCACTATCGGTGAGCGAAAGGGGCTAAGCCCTCTTTGTCTCATTCCTTGGAAAGGAGTGGCGTGGTCCGAATTTTCCTGGTCGACGATAATGCGATGATTCGCTCCCAACTGAGAACTGCGCTGGAAAAGCAGGATGATTGGGTAGTGGTAGGCGAGGCCGAGGATGGCCGCCGTGCTTTGGAACATTGGGGCGAACATAGTCCGAGTTTAACGGTGATGGATTTTGTGATGCCTGAAATGGATGGTCTGGAAGCCGGGCGGCGACTGACGGAACAGCACCCGGAAACCCCGGTTTTAATGGTTACGATCGACCCTTCGCGCCAACTCGAGCAGGAAGCTCAAAAAGCTGGGATCAAGGGACTGTGCAAGAAATCTGATCTGCGCTCTTTGTTCACGGCAATCGATGCCGTTCTCCACGGCGGGACGTACTTTACGCTGGCCGCTCCCGCTGCAGCATAAACTTTCTTACGAGTTTTTGGAATCTGTCCCGCCCAGGGGCAGCACTGCGCTCACCAGAGTTCCCTGTTCCCCGGATTGAATTTCGAGAGTGCCTCCCAATTGCCTTAGCCGTTCCCGCATGCCGCCGAAGCCCACGCCGATGCGACCGGTGCGGGAGAATTTTTCCAGCTTTTCCTGGGCGATGCCTTTCCCTTGATCCTGTACTTGCAGAAGCACGCGGTTGGCCTGGCGCTGAATCCGTATGGTCGCGGTGGAGCTTTCGGAATGACGGTGAATATTCGTGAGACATTCCTGCACCACGCGAAACATGGCGATCTCAGCGTCATTCGGCATCCTCCCCATGTCAGGAGGTATTTCAAGATTCACATCGATGCGGCTGCGCTTGGCAAATCCTTCGGTGTACCAGCGCAAGGCGGAAGCGAGTCCGGCTTCGTCGAGCAATGGAGGATGGAGCAGATGGGAGATCGTGCGAATCTCGCGGCTGACCTCGTCGACTAAGTCGGCATTTTCAGCAAGGCACCTGGCGGTTGCCGGAGTGAGCCGGCCGGACTCCGCCGATACGACTGCGTTGTTCATGCTGATCGCCGCCAGCAGTTGGCCGACGCTGTCATGCAGTTCGCGCGCCAGGCGCCTCTGCTCGTCATCGCGCATGCGCAGAAGACGCGCCGACAAATCGCGCAGGCTTTCGGTGGCGATGTGCAACTCGGCCGTGCGATCCTGCACGCGCTTTTCCAGTTCGTCGCGGGCCTCGCTCAACGACTCGAGCAAATGGCGCTGCTCATCGATATTGGTCGAAGTGCCGTACCAGCGGGTGATATTTCCCGCCTCATCTCGAACCGGTCTGATTCGGGTTAGAAACCATCGGAACACGCCGTCCGCGCCACGGAGAGGAAACTCCATCTCGAATGTATCTCCGCTCTCGATCGATGCTTTCCAGCGTTCGAGAATTGAGGGCAGAAGCTTTGGATCGTGTAGCAGATTGTCCGCCCATTCCTTCCATTTCCTGAGGCGTGGATCCCGTGTATTCGTACCATCTTTCGTTGCGCCAGAAAACTTTTCCGTCGCTATGCGCCATCCAGCAGAGTTCCGGCACCGAATTGGCGAAGGCCTGAAATTGTTCTTCACTGCGCCGGAGGGCGCCTTCGACCTCTTTCAGCCCTTCTATATCCTGGCTCACTCCGACTACGGCCACGGGTTCTCCGTCTTCGTCCCTTACCAGCGAGAGCGTGACCAGTGCGCTGACGAAACTTCCGTTCCTGGAGCGGACCTGAAACTCTCCCGCCCAACTATTTCCGGCCAGCACGGATGCCATGGACTTCCTGGCCTCTTCCTCAGTTTCCGAGCTGACGGTGATTTCCATGATGTTGCGGCCCATTACTTCTTCGGGCGACCAGCCATATAACTGCTGAGCAAACGGATTCCAATAAATGACAGTTCCAGACAGGTCGGTCGCGATGATCGCCGCGTTGACAGCGTTAAGAAATAAAGTGTGAAGTCGCAGTTGCGCCTGCGACGGGTAGGGCTTCGATGACTCTGCCATTGATCTCGCCATTGTTGATCTTGCCACAAGAAACGAGGAGATTAATGCACCTAAGCGAAGCAGCGCAGATGATATTAAAGATTAATTAGGGCGCAATAAGGATTCACCCAAAGCGCCGAGAGTGTTGTCTGGATGCTTCCTCTAGCAATGCGATGCGTCTAAGCGAATTTTCGCTGCCTCGGACAGCCTTTCGACGTGCATTGGATTCTGCCTGTTCCGTCTCGGCTTTTCATTGATCGCAGTCCTTCGATCACATGGCATCACTAACTCAAATTAACTACATTTGAAAATGCGTTTCGCGTTGCATCCAATCAACTCCCGCCTATCGATTGCAAAAAACTCTTTCCATCGTGGCCGAGGAGGTCCATAATGAACCGTTTTAATGAAGACGTTTTATCGTTTTTGCCAGGTTCACGGACCGGGAATAGCACGACGATGAAAGAAAAATTCCGCGACGGGATCTGCCCACATGAGAAGGTACGTTTGTTCATCGGACCAAGGAGGCAACGTGAGTATCTCTGGTTTAACGATTTCTAAAAACTGCCAGCGCATCGTGCGAGTCTTAACCACCGTAGTCATTATCCTGCTGCCGGCAGCGGTTTTCGGCCAAGGCTACTTTGGAACTGTAAGCGGCACGCTGACCGACCCATCGGGGGCGATCATCCAGGGGGCAAGAGTCACTCTTCTCGACGAGCAAAAGGGATATCACTTTACGGCCAAGTCGGATAGCGACGGCCGCTACCTGTTTGTTTCCATTCCGCCGGGATTGTATTCCGTGACGGCGGAGATGGCGGGCTTCGAAAAGACGGTACGCACCCACATCAAATTGAACGTCAGTGAGAACGCGACTGCCAATCTGAGTTTGAAGATTGCGAATGCGTCACAAAGTGTGGAAGTGCGGGCCCAGACCACGACCATCGACACCCAGGATGCGGTGACCGGACAAGTGGTCGACCGCAGGGCGATCAATGATCTGCCTCTGATCGACCGCAACGTGTTCGATCTGACCTATCTGGCGCCGGGCGTCACCGACATGGATGATCAGTGCCCCAATTGCGGCGGGACGAACTTTGTTTCCAACGGCAGCCGGGGAGCCAGTGCTGACATTCTGATGGATGGCGCTTCCATCACCAACTTCGAGCCCAATGGCGGCGTCACTCAAACCGTCTATCAGCCTTCGGCGGAAGCGGTGGAAGAGTTCAAGGTGCAGCAGACCAATTTCAGCGCGGAGTATGGCTTTTCCGGCGCATCGGTCATCAACATGGTCACGCGCTCGGGCACGAACACGTTTCACGGCAGCGCTTACGATTTCATCCGCAATACGATCACCGACGCAAATAATTGGTTCAACGATCAGGCCGGCATTCCTATTCCACCGGTGCACAGGAACGACTTTGGCGGCACGATCGGCGGGCCGATCCTGAAGAACAAGACTTTCTTTTTCTTCGATTGGGATGGAACACTTGCGAGTTCGATGGGCACCTACGTGGCGGGTGTGCCCAGCGCGGCCATGCGCACCGGTGATTTTGGCGAGGTGTGCACCTCACAGGGCGGATCGTTCGACTCCACGGGCATGTGTACGCAAGGGGGAAGTCCGTTGATCGCCGGACAGCTTTATGATCCTTATTCGGGTGTGTATAACTCCGCTGACGGCGGTCCGGTTCGCAGCACTTTCATTCCCTACAACAGAGTTGACCAATACAGCAGTCCGGGCAACCCGAATCTTCCGGCGAACCTTCAACCTGCCCCTGGGCGAGGCAACCTGATCGATCCTGTGGCGCAGAAGGTGATGAATCTGTTTCCTCTGCCCACGCCCAACCTGCCAAATTCCTCCATCTACAATAACTGGATCGCGTCGGGAGCGACGCCGAGCAATAACCAGCAGTTCGATATCAGGATCGATCATCGTTTCAGCGAAAAAAATCTGTTGAGCGCGAAGTACTCGCAAGACTGGAGTTCCACCACTCCCTTCAACTGCTTCAAGACGTTCATCGATCCTTGCGGCAGCGGACAGAATAAAAGCACGGCACACCTGTTCGCGATCAACGATACCTACACCTTTAACCCAACATTGTTGTTGACCACTACTTTCGGAGTCACCCGCGGCGCCATGCGTATCAGCGCTTACAATTCGAGTCTGAACCCCAATCCACTCAGCACGCTGGGCTTCCCATCTTATTTAGAGTCGAATGGTTTCAACGGCGTTCCCGCCATGTTCATCAACGATTATTTTGCGGCGGGCTTCCCTAACGCAGGAAATGACCCTTACGGCAATTACAAGCAAGGTCAGGTTACCGGGCAGATCGGTGCATTGCTGAGCAAGATCCATGGTCCGCATGAACTGAAATTCGGATTCGAAGGTCGCCTGCACCAGCAGAATTACATCCAAACCAATGCCCCACTGGGATACTTCCAATTTAATAACGCGGGCAGCTCGTTGTGTCCGTTTGTGGACGACCTCACGGATTGCGGCGGAGATTCCATGGCCAGCTTTCTGATGGGCCAGTTGTATGGAAGTGGAAACAGCTTTTATGAAATCCAGTTCCAGCCGGCGACGGAGAATTATCAATACGCCACCTTCGTTCAGGACAACTGGAAGGCGACTCCGAAGCTAACCTTGAACCTTGGGTTGCGTTACGACGTTTCGCTGCCCAGAACCGACCGCTTCAATCACCAGAACTGGTTCGATCCAAATGTAGTAAACCCGTTGAATGGCGGGTCGATCAGCTATACCGATCCGCTTACCGGCGCCGCGGTGAAGCGGCCGCTGCTTGGCGGCGAGGTTTTTGCCAGCCCGAATCAGCGCACTAACTATGTGACCGACTGGAAAGACATCCAGCCACGCTTCGGCTTCGCCTACCGGTTCGCTGAGAAAATGGTGGTGCGCGGCGGCTATGGAATTTACTACGGCCAGTCACGGTCGGGTGCCAGCGGAGTTGTACCCTACGGCGGCCAGGGTTTCGACGAATATACCAATGTGATTTCCACCTACCATAATGATGGCGCCACACCTTACCTGCACCTCAGCAATCCGTTTCCCAATGGACTAAACCAGCCGGCGGGTAGCTCGCTGGGTTTGTTGAACGATGTCGGCTATGGAGCCAATGGTCCGCTGCGCACCGCGGCCGCAAACCTGACCCCTTACGAACAAAGCTGGACTTTTGGTATTGAGCGCCAGATGCCGTGGAGCGTGGTTCTGGATGCCGAATATATCGGCAAGAAAGGAACTCATCTGCCTTTCAGCGGCGCCAATACCCTCGATATCCTCGGCCCGCAAGTTGAGAAGTACAGCGCGAGTCAGATCAACACTCTCAATAGTTATGTGACCAATCCATTCTCGTCACTGAATGGTGGACCGATCAGCGACCCGAACAGCACGCTGTCGAGTGCGCAAGTGCAGGCGGTTCAACTGGAGCTTCCCTACCCTCAATTCACCAGCGTGACTACGGATGTCCAGATGATCGGCAACTCGATCTATCACGGATTGCAGCTCACGGCAGCAAAGCACTTCAGCAATGGCCTGGAGTTCCTGGTCAACTACACATGGTCGAAGTCGATCGACAACTCGTCGATTGGAGACGACAACGTAACCTGGCTGGGAAGTTTCACCAGCCTTCAGGATCCCAACAAACCGTATCTGGAGCGGAGTCTGTCGACGTTCGACATACCTTCGGTACTGAAATTCAGTTACAGCTACGATCTGCCGATCGGACGGGGCAAAGCTTTGCTGGGCAATGTGCCGCGAGTGGTCAATGCCGTTATCGGCGGCTGGAGGACGAACGGTATTTGGCTGATTTCCGACGGCAGGCCCTTGCCTATCACTGTTTCTAACGGTGGAACTCCACTCCCTACCTATGGCTCGCAGAGGCCGAATCTGGTGGGCACGCCGAAACGCAACTACGGTCACGATTGGCAGAACAGCTTTTTCACGAATCCTCAGGTCTTCCAGATGCCGGCTCCGTTCACGCTCGGAGATATGCAGCGAACCATTTCAAGCGTGCGATCGCCCTTGACGTTTACCAGCGATTTGTCGTTGAACAAGCTGATCTCGCTGGCAAGCGTGCATGAAGGCCTGAACCTGGAGTTGCGTCTGGAGGCGCAAAATGCGTTCAATCATCCACTCTTTAGTATGGGAACGCCTGGGCCTTATGGCAGCAGTACGCTGAATGTTGGCGATCCCAGCTTCGGGGTGATCAGCAGCATGTCGCCAATCGGGCCACGGCAGATTCAATTGGCCTTGAAGGTCAACTTTTAAATATCGATTGATTTGAAAGGGCCGCGGCTCCAGCCGCGTTGCAGCACTCTCAGAATAAATGCCAGAGATCAAATTCTGGCTTATGTGTCCGGAGGTGTGTTCCATGATGCGGGGAATGAAGACTCGGGTGGCGGGAGTTTGTGCATTCATTTGCGGTTCTCTTTTTACGAATTCTCTTGTCGCTCAGACCGTCACGGTTGACGCCGCTCCGTCTCACGTAGTCAACACGTTCAGCCCGCCGCACGCTTTGGGAGCGGCGATTGACCGGCTGAAGACCGGACATGCGGACCACGTGCTCACCGATCCATTGCTCAAGGAAATTCTGAATGCAGGTTGGCAGACGGTGACGTATCGGCAGAATACCGAGTTGATGGTCGAGGCGTGGCACTGGAATCCGAATGGCGCTGTGGAGCGATGCCGGGAAGCAGCAGGGTTACTTTGTGGGGAATGCGGAGCCGACCAGCGAGATGATCCGGCACTCCTGGGCGGCACCGCTGCCGCATCGCGGATTCAGCCGAGGGGATGGAAATGGATGGTCGCGGCTCACCGATGGCGATCCGAAATCCTACTGGAAGAGTAATCCTTATCTGACGCAGGCTTTCACGGGCGAGGATGATTCGCTGCATCCGCAATGGGTGATGATCGATCTGGGCAGCAAGATAGACGTGAACGCGATCCGGATTGCGTGGGCCGAGCCTTATGCGCGGCATTACTCCGTGCAATTTTGGACGGGCGAGCTTGAGCCTTTTTACGAAGGAACGACCAAAGGCGTGTGGCAGACGTTTCCCTTAGGCACGGTGACCGAAGGCAAGGGCGGGACCGTCACGCTGAAGCTGGTTTCGTGGATGATTCCGGTGCGATACATACGCATCTGGATGACGGAATCGTCCAACACTTGCGACACTCATGGCTCAGCGGACAAGCGAAATTGCGTGGGATATGCCATCAACGAACTTTATGTGGGAGCGCTGTCGGCGGACGGCGAGTTCAACGACTACGTCACGCATTTTCCTAGCCGGGATCAGACTGTAACCTGGCCTTCGTCGGTGGATCCATGGCACGAGGCCACGGATCTCGACCAATCGCGCGGCGACCAGGTGGGATTTGATTTTTTCTTCACCTGCGGGGTTACGCGCGGACTGCCTACCATGGTTCCGATTGCCATGTTGTATTCCACGCCGGAAGATGCGGCGAACGAAATCGCTTATCTGTATCAACGTCACTATCCGATCTCGTGGATCGAAATGGGCGAGGAGGCCGACGGGCAGCACATTCTGCCGGAAGATTATGGTGCTCTCTATATTCAGTTCGCCACAGCGATTCACAAACTCGTTCCGGAAGCCAAGCTGGGAGGGCCTCCGTTTGAAGGGACGTTTGGCGACGTCGAAGTATGGCCGGATGCGGCAGGAAAAGTTTCGTGGCTGGGACGCTTTCTGGATTACCTGAAGGCGCACGGGCACATCAACGATTTCACTTTCTTCTCTTTCGAACACTATCCCTATCAGGACAGGCCGAGTTATTCGTGGGCCGATCTTTATCCCGAGCCGGGGTATGTGAGCCATGTTGTTCAAGTCTGGAAAGATAACGGTCTGCCGCCGAATATTCCGTTTTTTATGACGGAGGGCAACATTGGAGGCGGTGCGGGACCATCGACCGTGAAGAGCGGGCTTTGGCTAGCCGACTATGTGGGATCGATGATGAGCGCAGGCGCCGGAGCTACTTATTATTTTCACTACATGCCTTATCCCCACGAATTCGGAGGCTTTGGAAGTTTTCTGTGGATCGATGAGAACTACCACGTCGTGGGTTACCCTCCGCAATACCTGGCTGCGCAGGTGATCACGAAGGAGTGGGTGCAACCGGTAGATGCGCCGCACCGGATGTTCAAGGCTTCGAGTGACGTCGTCGACGCAGGCGGGAATGTGCTGGTGACGGCTTATGCGGTGGAACGGCCGGATGGACAGTGGTCGGTCATGTTGGTGAATCGGGATCAATCCAATGATCACACCGTGAAAATGGTATTCACCGATGCGCAGACGAAGCGCGACCGCTATTTCTCCGCTCAGGTGGATCGCATCACTTTTGGAGCGGAGGAATATCAATGGCACCCGGAAGGCCGGGGAGGGCACGCCGACCCCGACGGCCCGCCGACGAAGACAACGGTCTCTGGCGGCGCCGACGCGCGTTATGTACTTCCGAAAGCCTCCATCACGGTGTTGCGTAGCCGGCTGACGAATTGATCTACTGATGGCTCGCTATCTAAAACGGCAAGAACGCTACTTCCCTTTGTTCATGGTCGCCTGATACATCGCCTCCAGCAGATCCTGGCCTTGGCCATCGTAATCCGCGTCGAGCGACCACATGAAGGTGCCGCCGAGGTTGAGGATCCAATCGGAATACGAGACCCGGAGGTAGGTGGAAACGGGATCATCGTAGGTGATGAAGCCATTCTTTCCATCGGTCCTTAGCATGTAGGGAACGAGAGCGATTGGGTCATAGAACGTCTCCCACCCATCCTTGTTGACGCGATTCTTGATGAACGGTGCGTAATTCTCGGTCAAAACTTTGCCGTTGCAGTCTCCGTCCTTGTCGGTCAGCGAGTTTGGACAGACTCCGAATAATTGATTGATGTTGGTGTAGAAGTAACCGTAAAAGGGTGTTCCCATGTTCAGTTGTGCGGGCGGAACTTGCGCAAGAAATATTTCGGCGGCGTCGTGGTCGCTGCCGCCCGGTTGGCATTCCCAGGGCTCGGGATCGTTCGTGTCCCAAAAGATTGGCGCATTGAGCTGTCCGTCATCGGTCCAGGGGCCGGCGCAATCGTACATCATGATATTGAAATAGTTGATCGATTGTTGCAGTTGAAGCAGGTCGTAACCGTAGCCGCCCCAGGGCGCCGCGTCGATGGAAAGAACATAGTCGGGGTTCGTCTCGCGAAGAGCCGCCATGAGTTCTACGAAAAAGTCACGATCCTGTGTGGTTGCCGGATATTCCCAGTCAACGTCGAAGCCATCGTAGCCGTGCTTTGCGGCGAAATCGGCGAGCGAATCGACAAGTGTGAGAAGTGTGCCGCTGCTCTCAACCCCGGTGAAGTCGCCGCCGATGAGCAGAAGAACCTTAACGCCATTTGCATGCGCCAGCGTGATGAGCTTGGGCTCGAGGAAACCGCTGGGAACAGTCAATGAGCCATCTGCGTTGAAAGATACGCCGGAATGATTGATGTGGGTCAACTTGTGATACGGAATTTGTGCCGCGCTGTAAGGCGGAACCTGAGTCCTGGTCCAATAACCATAGTCGCCCACTAACCGCTTGGGGAGAGGCTGCGCATCGGAAGAGTCCTGCGCATAGGAAAATTGAGCTTGAACTACGCAGGCAAGAATTGCGAGCAACAGCAGGCGAACCGGGAAATGCGAACGGAATCTCATGGATTTGTCCTCTGGGAGAAAGTCTCTTGGGGGAGGGCCGGACCGAACCCGCATCGTCGCACCAAGGGCACGAGTTCGAGCATTCTACTACCGATTCAGTGCGAATCGGTTTCTAAATTTGTCCAGGGCAAAAACGAACTCGTCACAGGTTCAGTTTGAAAAGGGGCAATGTGCGAACGGGAGATCTCTCGTCCCGCTGGTGAAAACGCGGGGCTTCGAGATGACGCAAGAGGATGCAGCGATTCGGCCGTCAATCCTTCAAAGTAACGACGGATACGGAAAAAGGCAGCAAGCGGACTTTAACATCTGCAACATTTTGCATCACCTTGTCTGGAGACGTACCTCCGATGGTCTGGATTTTAGCGTTCAAACATTCTTTCGGCAGCTCCACCGTAACTTCACGATTTCGTTCGTTGATCAGCACTAACTTTCGGTGGCCGTCCCGGATAAAAGCCTGTGCGTCGAGGGCATCGGAATCCGCCAGCTGGCCGTTATTTTTTATGTCAGTATCGGCGAGGTCGTCTCCCGGGCCAAAATTGTTCTTGAGCAACTCCAGCACCGTGAAGCGCGCGTTGGGCTTGCCATTTGTCCAATCGATCATGCTTACGCTGGGAAACTGCGAAGGGTAGCCGACCAGTTGTGATTCGCCGACGGAGTCGATGCCAAGTTTTGCCAGCTCGATGTAGAGATAGCCGTACAGCGCGGCGCTGAGATTCCAGTAAGCCGCGGGGATTGGTTTCTCGATATGGCCGGGTTCGCCCTGAACCATGTCGCCCGCCAGAATCGAACCGGCCTCGTTGACCATGACTTTGGTCAAAGGCGATTGCCGGTCGCGAATCTGAAGAATGTAACGCGTGGCCGTGAGAAATTCGTTGGCTTGATCAAAAAACGTGTACTGCCAATCTTCCAACGTTTGATCTCCCGAGGGCGTGGCGTAGAAATGGAAAGAAATGTAGTCCAAGGGAACGCCGGGCTTGTGATTGGTCGCGTCCAGAAAATATGAGAAGGTTCGGGGAAACAGGGATGGGGAAGAAAGGGCGAGTGCCACGAATTTCATCGAAGGAGCAACTTTGAGGACGGCCTGCGCGATCGCATCATACCGTTCGACGTATTGCTGGGGCCTGGTATCGTGCTCCCCATCGATCTCGTTGAATACTTCCCAGTAGCCGATATCGAAGTGATGACCGGAGGCGTGGAATTTTCCTAATTCGTCGGTGAAGCCACCCTGGGTGTACCAGCCGGCCAGTCGCGCATAGTAGTCGGCCAGCGCCTGCACGTTGGCGAGTTCGGTGCCCTGCGAATAGTCCCAGAAAACCTGGCCGGGATCGTCGGGATACACGACTGGCTTGGGCGTAGTAAACATCCACTGCGGAATGGTGCTGAAGCTGAAGACGCTGGGATGCCCCTTCGACGCGCGGAGAAAATCGTCGACCAGCGGGTCCATGTATTTGAAATCCCAAAAAGTTTGATCCAGCCCTGGCGGGCGCAACTCTGCAACCGCCATCTTTGGGTAGGGAAACCAGAACGCGTAACGCACATAGTCAGCGCCGAGCTTGTGGAGAGCATCGAGCGCGGCATCGTGAATGGGCGATCCCCGTTGCAACATCGGATTGATCACCGCTTGCAGGGTAGGAACGGTGTGGTTGGGTATTCTCTTTTCCCATTTCACGATCACGGCAGGGCGTTGTTGCCGATGGCAGTGACTGCGCGAGGAGTGTGCCGTTCGCGACTACGAGAAACAGCGCAAGAAGAAGGATGGAAGCGATTCTGTGGTTCTCTGGTTTATTGGTCATTGCGAGTGTTCATACCAGGCTCAGCTCCAGCTTAGTGACGGAAGCAGGCGGGATTTGCACCGTGATGGCACTGCCCGTCGATTGCAGGTCTTTGACTTGTGGAGTCACTTCGTTTTTCTGATCGAAAGTATTGTGGGCGTGAAGATCGGAATTGGTGAGCACGGTGATTGTCGCCGACTTTATGGAAGCGCTTCGAACCGTGATTTCCGTCTCCCGGATTTCGTTCACGCTTGGGTTCACCAGGGTGAGTATCAGACTCTTGCTGTGCAAAGATGCGGAACCCTTCAATCCCCAAAACGGCGTTGGCTTGCCATCGCGCGCGTATTGGATGTTTGGCGCGGAGATGATGGTGCGCAGCGCCTGGCCTCCCTGGTGAGTGCTGTACATTCCGAAAACATGGCCCACTGGCGTTACGCAGAATTTATCTTCGTGAGCAAGGTAAAGACTGTTCAGACAATTAATCAACTGCGCCGGACTGGCGAGCGTGACTTTCTCCGGATGGGAGTTAAAGATATCCAGGGTCATGGCGCTAAACACTGCGTCCCTAAGAGTGGGAGTTTGCTCGAGAAAGTCGCTCGCAGTGAGTTGACTGCCGGGGCGATACCAAAGGCCCCACTCGTCAACCACGAGCTTTACTTGATGAGCTGCGTCAAACTCGCCCATCGCTTGCCAGTGGCCCTCGATGAGAGAGTCTAGCCGGTAGCCTTCGTGCAATGCTTCGTACCAATCCTGCACGTCGAATTTGAGCGCATCGCCTTTGCCCTGATCCCAGTCCTGGGTACGGCCTCGGCTCAGGTTCCAGGAATAATAGTGGAGCGCCCAGCCAAAAATTGAGTTGAACAAATCTTTGTCTTTTTGCGCGATCGACTCAAAGAATCCGCGCGTCCACTGCCAGTTATCGTCGTTCGGGCCGGAAGCTATCAAGGACAAGGGATGGCCATACTGCGGCAACCACGCGGTATAGCGGCGAAATTCGGTGGCATATTCCGGGGCAGTAAAGTTGCCGCCGCATCCCCAGGATTCATTTCCCACTCCCCAGTAACGAACGTTATAAGGGTCGGCAGAGCCGTTGGCGGCGCGGGACTCGGCAAGCGTGGTGCTGCCCGAGGGCGAGTTGCAATATTCCACCCAGCGATAAAATTGCTCGGCCGGCAGGCTGCGAACGTTGGCCGCGAGATAGGGCTGACAACCAATCAGTTTGCAGAAGCGCATGAACTCATCGGTGCCGAAGCGGTTGGACTCGTAAATGTGATTTGCGGGAGCCGTGCTGGCATCGGCCTCGCTCCAAAAATTGGTTCGTCGCGGCCGTTTCTCGGCTGGACCAACTCCGTCGCGCCAATCATAACTATCGGCGAAGCAGCCGCCGGGATAGCGGACCACCGGAGCTTTGATCTTGCGCATCTCTTCGACGAGATCCTTGCGAATGCCCCCAATATTTGGGACTTTCGAATTCTCGCCGACCCAAACCCCGTCATAGATGACGCCGCCGAGGTGTTCAACAAAATGTCCGTAAATATTTGGCGAGATCGTGCCGAACGTCTCGTCCAGCAAGACCTCAACCCGGGAGTCGGATGGACTCGACGCGGCGGCGCGCGCCAATCTCGCGGGTTTAGCAAGCAGCAGCGCCGCTGCGCTTAATGCGCTGCTTCTGAGGAACTCTCTGCGCCGGATCATAATCCTTGCTCAAGTCCGCAACAGGATCGGCATTTATGGGAAGCGCTTAGCATCTGAGGCAGCATTCGCTGGAATCGATAATTAATTTTTGTGACCCTCTTGAAAGTCGGAAAGAGTATAACCCAGGACGAGCATTCGTCTTCGAATGTCGAAAAGGAATCGGCGGCGAAGCTCGAAAACTTCCAAAAGCTTCTGCGAGTGCTCTATACTCCGTTCGTAATTCGATTCTCCTCTCAGCATGGTTCAGGTTCCAAGCCTCTCTCGGCGAAGACGGGTGTCTCTGGCAAGAATCGTTCTGTGTTGCGCTCTGCTGCTTCTATGCTCGGTTGCGCTTGCGGGTCAGTCCGGGCAACCGCTGGAACTTTCACGGCCAATTCGGTCGTGGGAGTTTCTCTCGGCGGTAGGCACTCGTGCTGCGGTGTTCGGGAACGAACGAGGAAACCTGGAGGCGTGGATCTACCCGTTGAAAATCCTGCGTGATTTCCATTTGCGATTCCACATCGATGGGGCCACGATTGCGGCGGAAGCTCTGGCGCGAACTTTGATTGTCCATCCGGAATCGACCACCATCGTCTATACCGGCGACACTTTTTCCGTCCGCGAAACTTTGTTCGTGCCGGTGCATGAGGCCGGCGCGATTATCAGCTTTGAAGTGGAAACCGCCGAGCCCCTGGAGATCGAGGCCGTTTTCAAACGTGATTTTCAACTGGAGTGGCCGGCAGCCATCGGAGGCGTGGCTGAAGATTGGGATCCAAATTTGCGGGCTTTTCTTTTTGCAGACGAATCGGAAAAGTTTCACGCGATGGTGGGTTCCCCGTCCGGAGTGAAAGCTTCGGAAGAATACTCCACTAATTATTTCTCGTCTCATGAGGATTCCATTCTTCTGGGCGCGACTAAAAAAGGAAATGATACGAAGCTCATCGTCATCGCCGCGGGAGTGGGAGCGCGGGCTCCGTTGGCAAACCTTTACCATCATCTGGCCAATGACTACGCGCAGTTGCTGCAGGGTTCGGCGGCTTATTACCGCGACTATCTCGATCGCACAATCAGCCTAAAGCTTCCCGACTCGCAACTTGAAACAGCCTATGACTGGGCGAGAGTCAGCATGCTGCAAGGCTTGGTGCAGAACCCATTTTTGGGGGAAGGCCTGGTAGCGGGCTTCAATACGTCTGGCGATAACGACCGCCCGGGTTTCGCGTGGTTCTTTGGGCGGGACGCGGAGTGGACCTCTTTGGCGCTGGATGCCGAGGGTGATTTTTCAACCGCCCGTCAAGCTTTGGATTTCCTGAGCAAGTATCAGCGAGCGGACGGCAAGATCACTCACGAAATCTCGCAAAGCGCGAGCTTCATGGATTGGTTCAAAACTCCTTATGCGTACGCCTCTGCGGACGCGACTCCGCTGTTCATTATTGCCGTGAACGATTACGTGACGCACAGCGGAGACATTGGATTTGCCAAAGAGAAATGGGACAACCTATCGAGAGCGTACGAGTTTCTGCGATCCACTTACGACGCGCAGGGACTGGCGCAGAACACGGGCGTGGGAACGGGCTGGATCGAAGGAGGGCCGCTCTATCCGGTGCGGACGGAAATTTACCAGGCTTCTTTAGGAGTAGAGGCGGCACGCGCACTTTCTCACCTGGCTCATCTTTTGGGCAAGGAAGATCTGGCCAAAGAGCTGGAGCAAACGTTCGAGCGAGAAGAGCCGGTATTGGACAAGACTTTCTGGTCGCCGGAAAACAAAATCTACGCTTACGCGCTCGATGCCCATAACAATCGAGTCGATGTGCCCAGCGTTCTGGCTACCGTGCCGATGTGGTTTAAGCAACTCAACGGAGATCAGGCGCGAAGCATGATTGAACAGCTCGCCGCTCCAGATCAAGAGTCTGACTGGGGCGTGCGGATTCTTTCTTCCCACGATCCGAAATACAATCCAAGCGGATATCACTTCGGAACGGTGTGGCCGCTATTCACAGGTTGGGCGTCGATTGGCGAGTATCGATATGATCGCGCGTTGCCCGCCTATTTGAACTTGCGAGCCAACGCTTTGCTGGCTTTGAATGGGTCGCTGGGACATGTGGCCGAAGCTCTTTCGGGCGACTATTTTCAAACGCTGGCGACAGGGTCACCGCAACAGATCTGGTCGGCGGCCATGGTGGTCAATCCTCTGCTGAGTGGATTGCTCGGCTTGGACGTGGACGCTGGCAGTTGTCATTTAAATTTCGCTCCTCATATTCCGGCAGATTGGAATTCGTTCTCTGTGAGTCACGTGCGCATGAACGAATTAACCTTGAATTTGAACTACCAGCGGACGCCGGACAAAATCGATTTGGAAATACAATCTACGGGCACGGGCAAGTGTTCGCTTCAGTTTTCGCCAGGGTTGAGCTTGCGCGCCAGGATTACTGCGGTTCGGCTCAACGGACGTGCGCTGCCGTTCCATATTGAAGCGAATTCTTGCGATCAACATGTCACGGTGGATCTTCCGCTTGCTGGTGATCGCAATACGATCGAGATCCAGATGAAGAATGATTTTGAGCTCGGCGTCTCGTCAACCCTTCCAGCCTTGGGAAGCACCAGCCAGGGTTTACGAGTCATTTCCGAATCGTGGTCGGCAAACCGGGGGGCGCTCACCCTGCTTCTTTCGGGAGCGAGCGGAGCGAGTTATGAACTGTCGGCGTGGAATCCGGAGCAGATCTCTTCCATCGAAGGGGGTGAGCTTGAACAGAAAGCCGGAGCGGAAGGAAAGATCCGGGTAAAACTTCCGGTGAGCGCGCCCGGAGCCGATCCGCAAGCTAAAGTTATTTTTCATTTTGCTGCGCGATAGAGGCGCAGTGCTCTTAGGATTTGGTTCACGAACATGAAGTCGAAGGATGGAAAATGTCTCAGCGGTTCAGATTCACAGTTCTAGTGATTATGGCTGTGTGCCTCGCACTTTCTTTTTCCCGGGCGCAGAAAAGCCCGGCAAACGCCGAAAACCACCAGTGGTGGCAGGATGCCGTCTTCTATGAAGTTTATCCTCGCAGTTTTGCCGACAGTAACGGCGATGGCATCGGCGATCTCAAGGGAATCGAATCCAAGCTGGATTATTTAGAGCAACTCGGCGTGGACGCCATCTGGATCTCGCCCTGCTATCCCTCGCCGCAAGTCGATTTCGGCTATGACGTTTCCGATTACGAGAACATCGATCCCATGTATGGGACCATGGCGGACTTTGATCATCTGGTGCAAGCCGCGAAGAAACGGCACATCCGCATCATCATGGATTTTGTCATCAATCACTCTTCCGACCAGCATCCGTGGTTCCTGGATTCGAGATCATCGCGCACGTCCGCGCACCGCGACTGGTACATCTGGCGCGATGGCAAGGGCAACGGCCAGCCTCCTAACAATTGGATTTCCGGTTTTGGAGGTTCGGCGTGGAAGTTCGATCCCACGACCGGCCAGTATTACTACCACTTTTTTGCCACGGCGCAGCCTGATTTGAACTGGCGCAACCCGGCGGTGGAAAAAGCTATGTTCGATGTCACTCGATTCTGGTATAAGCACGGCGTTTCCGGATTTCGTTTGGACGCCGTCGATCTTTTGTTCGAGGATCCAAAGCTGCACGACAATCCCATTCGTCCGGGAAAAGACGAAATGGGCGACCCGAATATGCAGAATCAATACAACGACAAGCTGCCGGAGAATCATGACGTGCTCCGCCGCTTGAGAAGCGTTGCCGACGAAAGTGATGCCGTTCTGGTGGGCGAGACTTATACCGACAGCGCCGCCGAGCTGAAGGAATACTACGGCGCGCACAACGATGAAATCCAACTGCCCATGGATTTCATGTTCTGCACTCTCGATAAGCTTTCCGCGCCCGATTTCCGTAAGCAGATTGCGCTCGCCGAATCCACCGGCGGTTGGCCGACTTATGTCATCGGCAATCATGATATGGCGCGATCCTATGTGCGCTACGGCGACGGGAAGCACAATGACCAGATCGCCAAATTGATGGCAGCGCTTTATCTGACGCTGCGAGGCACGCCGATTATGTATTACGGCGAAGAGATTGGCATGGAGAACAACGATCCCACGCGCAAGGAAGATGTGAAGGATCCGATGGGAATTACAGGCTGGCCGGGATACAAGGGCCGCGACGGGGAGCGCACTCCCATGCAATGGGATGACTCGGCCAACGCGGGATTCACCACAGGAACACCGTGGCTGCCGATTCCCACGAGTGCGAAGACACACAATGTTGCGACTGAATCGAACGATCCGAAATCCATTTTGCAGTTTTACCGGCAGTTGCTGGTGTTGCATCATCAGAACCTCGCGCTACTCGATGGAGATTACGTGGCGCTGAACCAGGACGATCCCAACGTACTCGCCTACCTGCGGCGGTATAAGAATGAAGCTGTACTGGTCGTTCTGAATATGTCCGCGGCCGCGCAGCACGTCAGTTTTAATCTTCCGTCTGAGGGATTTTCTTTCGCCAAGGCCCGGACCTTACTCACGACTTCGGAGCCTGCGCCCACTGGTCAGCTGGATCAGATTGTTGTGCAGCCGTTCGGCGTATACATTGCACAGATCGCCCGATGAGGACGCATGAGGGAAATTAAGCAACGACAACGTATGTGGTTCCAGTGGTTACAAAAGATTCTGATTGGCATGCTGATGACGTGCGCTTGCGTCTGGGCGCAGTCGGATGGTGGGCAGAGCCCAATGCTCTCGAGTCTTGTCTCACCTCACGATTATGTTCAGAAGCGGGCTTCCAGTTATGACCGAACCGGCGGCAACGACGATTTTTACAAAATTAAAGCCGGAGACACGATCACATTACTCGACGACTCCGGTCCCGGAATCATCACTCATATCTGGATCACGATCTCCTCGCCGGAACAGTATCACTTGAAAAAGCTGGTTCTACGCATGTATTGGGACGGCGAAACTTCTCCGAGCGTGGAGGCGCCGATCGGCGACTACTTTGGTCTAGGCCTTGGCGACTACTTTCAATTTGAATCCATCCCATTGTCCGTTGCCTCGGATAAGGCGTTGAACTCGTTTTTCCCCATGCCATTTCGCAAGCGAGCCCGAATCACCGTTACCAACGAAGGAAAGGAAGGTGTGGATGCGTTCTATTTCAACATCGATTATCAGGCTCTGCATCACGACCTTCCCGCGGACACCATGTATTTTCATGCGCAGTACCGTCAGGCAACGCCCGCCAAAGGGTGGACGAATCAATGGGAATCGAATGACGACACGGCCGTAAATGCGAAGAAAAATCTTGATGGAGAAAACAATTACGTCTGGTTGGAAGCCACAGGACAAGGACACTTCGTGGGAGTGACCATGTCAATTCTGCAGAATCAGGACGGCTGGTGGGGGGAAGGCGATGACATGTTTTTTGTCGATGGCGAAAAACGCCCCTCGATCAACGGCACCGGATCGGAAGATTATTTTCTCGGAGCCTGGGCTTTCGGGCATCCATTTTCGTACGCGTTGTTCGGAGCGCCGGTAGTGGGTCCCGAGCTTGCGGGCAGCCGTTCTTCGGTGTACCGGTTTCATCTGGATTCGCCGATCCCGTTCACCAAATCTCTCAGAGCGACAATCGAGCATGGCCATGCCAATCATCGCTCCGATAACTTTTTTTCCGTTGCGTATTGGTACCAGAAGGAGCCGCACGCAGCATTTCCTGCTCTACCTTCGGTGGAGCAGCGCCTTCCGCGCATTTATCCAGTGGGAGGGCCGGGAAATGCGGCGCCGTAGACATTTAAGCACGCTTAAAAACGCCGTGATCCTGCGCTCTTTTCTACGCCTGTTCCGGCCGGTAAGGCTCGAGAGAGTGCGATTGCCAACTGTTCAGGTTTAAATCCAAAGGGGCCAGGCTTGCTTTTGTAGGCGATACGGCCCTGTGCGTCGATTAAATAAATCCGGTCCGGCCAGCCTGTATACACGCGTTCCGTGGAATTGCCAAACTCATCGAGCACGGCGGGAAATTCGATCCCAAGTTTCCGCACGCAGGCCCCGGCGATGAATGCGCGATCTTCTTCAGTTTTCGGGCTGGCAAAAACAACTTTGTCTTTGACGTTACTCTCCATCTGCCAAACGTCGCTGGGATGCGCTTCGGTAATGTAGACAACCAGGAAGGCAACGTGTCCGCGGTACTGCTCGTAAAGTTTGTTGAGGGCAGGAACCTCCCGCCGGAACGGCGGTCAGGTGTAGCTGCCGAATATCAAAACCACGGGTTGTTGTTGGCTCAGCGCAGAGAGCTGAACTCGCTCGCTCTTATCCAATTTGAGCAGAGAGAAGTCTGGCGCGCGATCGCCCACGTGAAGCGATCCGGCGCGTGCGTGGATCCATGCAGTCTCAAAAGGAAAGATCAGGAAGGGGACAGGGCCGGGCATCCTGGCCATGACGCGACCGAAAGTTTCAGGAGGCTGATGCATCGCCCACCAGACATAGCCGCCGAAACAGATGTAAGCGATCGCCAGGCTGGCAACCAGCGTGAGCGAGAGCGTGCGAGCGAATGGACTCGGTTTCAGCATTAGAAAAGAAACTTTAGCGCGACCTGGATCACTCGCGGGCTTATGTCCGACTGGATTTGTCCGAAGGTCGGCGATTCGATGTCGCTGACCGGCAAGCGGAAATTGGTGTGGTTGAGGAGATTGAACAATTCACCGCGGAATTGCAGTTCTTTTGATTCCGTCAGCCGAATGTTCTTGAAGGCGGAGGCGTCCCAGTTAACGTATCCCGGACCCTGGACAACGTTGCGGCCTTCGTCCCCGAAAACCTCAAAGCGTCCTAGAAGGTCTGGTTGGAGTTGCTGAAAGGCGCTCACGTTAAACCATTCCTGGGGGGTGCGCGGGCCGGAGTTTGGGTTGCCGATGAGATTGGGGCGGTTGGCGGAGAAGCCGGTGATTTCCGGAGCCTGACCTTGCAGCGAAACATCATTCGAGTCGAATACCGTGAACGGGCCGCCGCTCATGGCAGTCACAATTCCGTTCAGTTGCCAGTTGCCAAGAACGTGCCCGTACCAACTGCTGGAGTGCTGCAGGAACGGAAGGAGCCACTGATAACTGAGTACGAAACGATTGTGGGAATCGAACATGGACCGGCCCCGCTCGGCGGCGAGATCAAATGGATCCTGCGCCAGATCATTTTCTCCGGCGACTGGTTGCGACGCGGAGCCAGTGATGTTGAAAGAAGAGACATCATCGATGGAGTGGGACCAGGTATAGGACGCAAGGAATGACAAGCCGTAGCTAAAGCGTTTTCGCAGGCTTGTTTCGAGAGCGTTATAACTGGAATTTGCGACGCTGGCGATTTCACCGACCGAGCTGAAGATGCAATTGTTCGGGTTCGCTAAAGTGCATCCGGAATAGAGGCGCCGCTGGTTCACGTTATTTTCGCTGGAAATTGGACACGGGCTCGCCACCGAACAGCCAGTGCCCGTGGTGTCCACGCCGGGGACAAAGACTGGCGGATTGCCTTCAATGAATCGCGGCAGCCTGACTCCGGTGGTGCCCACGTAGCCAATCTGAAAGAGCCAGTTCGCGCCGATCGAGTGTTGAACATTCAGATTCCAATCCTGGGCGTAGGGCAGATGCAGATTGCGGGCGACCACCAGCAATGTCATCGGCTCGGGGAAAGCCTGACTGAAAGGATTCGGCGTATAAAACGGATTGGCGAACGAATTGACCGGAAAGCTTATCTGCTGCGTCTTGAGGTAAGGAGGCGAGCTGACGGGATCCTGTAGCGGGCCGCCCTCGCCGGTGTAGTACGGCTCGTAGAAAATTCCGTAAGCCGCGCTGACCACTGTCTTGGAGTCGTCGCGCGGGTCCCACGCTAAACCAAACCGCGGAGCGAAGGCCGTCGTCTGTGTTGGAATCAAGCCTGCCGGCACACCCGGGTCGCCGGGATAGAGAAGTCCCGGTGGAGCATTAGGAACAACTCGCGACTGAGCTCCGGGAACAAACAGATTCACTTCGTTGTGCCGCTCAGTTGAGGGGAATGGAAGTTCGTATCGAAGTCCGAGGTTCAAGGTCAGGCGAGAATTGACTTTGTAGGTATCCTGGCCGTAAGCGTCCAAAGCTCGATCGCGGATTTCACGACTGAAGTTGCCGCCGCCCTGCAGAAAGACCACTGGATTGCCGGACAGGAAGCTGGCGAATCCGTCGCTGTAAGGAAAGTTCGCAAACACGAAGAAACCGTTGCTGGCAATGCCCTGCAAGGCATTGATCTGATCACGCCGATAGCCTCCGCCGAATTTCAACTCGTGGCGACCGTGAATCCAACTCAGAGAGCCGGAGAGATTGAAAGTATTCTGAAATGTGTTGCGCGGTCCGGTGATGGGGTCGCCTACGGAAGCGTACCCGCCGACCTGAATGAACGGCGGCCCTGCGGCGGAAGGCAGTGTGGGAGCGTACTGAAAGCCCAGGTCGGTGGGCGATTCATGATTCAGGTGCTGGTCGAGCAGGAATGTGTTGCGGAGAAAGGAAAAGCGCGCGACGCCGATGGTAGTGGGCGAAAAGAGGTGCGTCTCCTGAGTGACAAAGTTCTGCGCCCGGTCGTACTCACCTACCGGGAAACCGGGAACATTGGCGCCTACGGGCGAAAGCGGATCTGTGGTCGGTCCGCTGCTATACATGTAGCGGAAATTGAGAGAGTCGGCACTCGAAAGATAATGATCCAGGCGCACACCGAATTGGTCGTTGTTCTCGCTGAGAGTCTGGGTGGCGATGAATCCATTTTCTCCAACGTTGGGCAAAGGAAATAGCGGCAATACATTGATCGCAATTGGATTGACGGGCGTAAACAAAGTCATCTGGTTGAACGGCACCGGTGTTCCAAAGAACGTGAGTTGCTGTTGAGGGTTGTCGCAGAGACCATTGGAGGCGAAACCAGCGGTGCACTGTTCCGCGAAGTTGCCCTGCCTTTCCGCGGCGGAAGGCACGGTCGCGGGCACGGTCTCACCTTGCCGGTTGCGAAAGCCTTCGTAATACCCGAAGAAAAAAGTCTTGTCCTTAAGAATCGGTCCGCCGAAAGTAGCGCCGAATTGGTTTTGCTTTAAGGGCTGCACGCTCTGGGTAAAGTAATCCGAGGAATCCATGGCGTTATTCCGCAGAAATTCCCAGGCAGCGCCATGAAATGAATTGGAGCCTGAGCGCGTAACGATATTGGTAGTCGAGCCGGTGTTGCGTCCGAACTCCGCATCCGCGTTGTGGCTCAGAATTTTGAACTCGGCGATCGCATCGATCGGCGGCTTGAGCACAAATCCACCGTCCACGGAGCTTTCGTTATCGGCGCCATCGATCATAAAATTGTTCGATTCGGGGCGCTGGCCATCGACCGCATAGGCCTGGTTCTGTCGCGCCGGGCCGCCGGCTTCGAGCAGTCCGGGAGTTAACGGCACCACGCCGGGCTGAAGCAATCCCAGTTGAGAAAAATTGCGACCGTCCAGCGGAAGGTCGAGAATCTCGCGCTCCCTCACGGTTTGCCCGAGACTGCTGACCGTGCTCTGCACCAGAGCCGCATTGGCGCTCACTTCCACCTGCTGCGTCTCCGAGCCCGAGCTTGAGGCGAATACTGACCGTTGCGGTTTCGTTGACATCCAGCGAGATACCTTGCTGCAAGTACGTCTGAAAACCTTTTGCCTGAACTTCTATCTGGTAATGACCGATCGGGAGTTCGACGAGGACATACGCTCCCTGATGGTCTGTGATCGCGACCCGCGTCAATCCGGTTTCGATCTGCTTCGCAGTCACGGTGGCAGCCCGAACGATCGCGCCGCTCGGATCAGTCACAGTCCCGCGAATGCTTCCTGTGATTTGCTGTCCGCCAGCGGTCAAACTTATAAGCAGCGTGATCAGGAACAGCGTTAGCGTCTTCACGCCAGACATACTTCTCCCCATTTGTCGTCGAAGAATCCCCATTCATTTCGTAATACTGCTTTCTCCTCAGCGTTGGAGAACGCGTGCGAGAATGCGCCCACAGATTGAAGTGCGGCGACTATAGGGATGCTTTGCGGCGGGGTCAATAATCTGAAAGCAGTATTTGTATAAATCGCTGTGTGTTTATCAGTGGAGGAATGTGAAGACACTACGAGAAGATCAGGAAGTGGCTGCATCTGCATAGATGCAGCCACTCCCGACTGGTTTCGATTCCGCGGGCGGACATGCCCAGGAAAGCGACAACTTCGATTGAGCTAAACAATAGCAACAGCCCGAACTTAACAGCGCTCTCGTCCGGCGTTCTCAGGCAACGTCGTAACGATCAAGGTTCATGACTTTGTTCCACGCCGCCGCGAAGTCCTTCACGAACGCCTCCTTCGCGTCGTTCGATGCGTAGACTTCCGCCAGTGCGCGCAGTTGGGAGTTCGAACCGAATACGAGATCGACGCGAGTGGCGGTCCACCTGGTTTTTCCGGTGGCGCGATCGCGTCCCTCATACACGCCTTCGGTGGAAGATGGCTCCCACTTCGTGTTCATGTCGAGCAGGTTGACGAAGAAATCATTGGTCAGCGTCTCCGGCCGGTTGGTGAAGACGCCGTGTTTGGTCTGCCCGAAGTTTGCATTCAGAGCGCGCAGGCCGCCGATGAGTACCGTCAACTCAGGGGCAGTCAGCCTGAGCAATTGCGCCCGATCGACCAGGAACTCCTCAGCCGAGAAAACCTGTCCGCTGCGGAGATAGTTGCGGAAGCCGTCCGCGACCGGCTCCATTACGGCGAAGGAGTGTACGTCGGTCTGCTCCTGCGAAGCATCGGTGCGTCCCGGCGTGAAAGGAATTTTCACGTCGAAGCCGGCCTTCTTCGCGGCTTCTTTGACGGCTGCGCAGCCGCCCAGAACGATCAGATCGGCCAGCGAGACTTTTTTCCCTCGGTTCCCGTTGGACTGCGAGCTGTTGAACTCCTTCTGGATCGCTTCCAGTTTGGAAAGAACCTTGGCCAGTTCGGCCGGCTGGTTTACTTCCCAATCCTTTTGCGGGGCGAGGCGAATGCGCGCGCCGTTGGCTCCGCCGCGCTTGTCGGAGCCGCGGAAGGAAGCCGCGGAGGCCCACGCAGTCGTGACCAATTGGGAGATCGTCAGTCCGGACGCAAGGATCTTCGCCTTGAGCGCAGCAGCGTCCTGCTCATCGATCAATTTATGATCCACGGCGGGAATCGGATCTTGCCAGATCTCAGGCTCCTTGGGAACGAGCGGGCCAAGGTAGCGCGGGATCGGCCCCATGTCGCGGTGGGTCAACTTGAACCATGCTTTTGCGAACGCGTCCGCGAACTGATCCGGATGCTCGTAGAAGCGCCGCGAAATCTTTTCGTAGGCCGGGTCGAAGCGCAAGGCGAGGTCGGTGGTCAGCATCGATGGCGCGTGACGTTTTGAAGGATCGTGGGCATCCGGAACAGTGCCGTTGCCTGCGCCGTTTTTCGGCGTCCACTGATGCGCACCAGCCGGACTCTTCGTCAGTTCCCAATCGTATTTGAACAGGTTGTCGAAAAAGTTGTTGCTCCACTTCGTGGGCGTCGTGGTCCAAGTAACTTCCAGGCCGCTGCCGATCGTGTCAGCACCATGACCTTTGCCGAATTTATTCTTCCAGCCCAAGCCCTGATCCTCGATGTCGGCGCCTTCTGGTTCATTGCCTACGTACTGAGCGGGAACGGCAGCGCCGTGGGTTTTGCCGAAAGTGTGACCGCCGGCAATGAGGGCAACTGTTTCTTCGTCGTTCATGGCCATGCGAGCAAAAGTCTCGCGGATATCGCGTGCGGCTGCAATGGCATCGGGCTTTCCGTTGGGCCCTTCCGGGTTCACATAGATCAGACCCATTTGCACCGCGCCGAGAGGATTCTCGAGATCACGATCGCCGGAGTAGCGCTCGTCCGCCAACCACGTGCCCTCAGGCCCCCAATAGATTTCCTCTTCGGGCTCCCACACATCCGCGCGGCCGCCACCAAAACCGAAGGTCTTGAAGCCCATCGATTCGAGGGCGACGTTGCCGGCGAGGATCATGAGGTCGGCCCAGGAAATTTTCCGGCCATACTTCTGCTTGATCGGCCAGAGCAACCGGCGTGCCTTGTCCAGGTTCACGTTGTCCGGCCAACTGTTAAGCGGCGCGAAGCGCTGTTGCCCGGACCCGGCGCCACCGCGGCCGTCGCCGATGCGGTATGTGCCCGCGCTGTGCCACGCCATCCGAATGAAGAGCGGACCATAATGACCAAAGTCGGCCGGCCACCACGGCTGCGAATCCGTCATCAAGGTATTCAGGTCCTTGATCACGGCATTCAGATCGAGCGTCTTGAATTCTTCCGCGTAATTGAACTCCTGACCCATCGGATCGGACTTTTCGGAATGCTGGTGCAGGATATTGACATTCACCTGATTGGGCCACCAATCAGCATTGGTGTGGGGTTTGCGAGCGCCGTGCGCTACCGGGCATTTTCCTTCGGGTGTGGTGTGTTTGTCCTTAGTCTCAGGGGAAACGCTCCCCGATGAAGTTGCGAGTGTATTTTCCATAATGTGTCTTCCTTCTATGATTAGAAATTACGTAAAAACTACTTCTTGGCACTGCAGCGGCGACAGAGGCCAAAGACCTCGACCAGCGGCTGCGTCAGATCAAAGCCATCCGGCAGATGCCGGGATAGCCGTTTGAAATCGATGAACTCTCCTTCAATATCCTGCACTGACTTGCAGCGCGAACAGACCAGATGGTGATGAGGCTTGAGATTGCCATCCACGCGCAAGGTGGAGGTGTGGGGAGTGACCTCTCGCAACAAACCACACTCGATGAAGAGCCGCAGATTGTTGTAGACCGTGGCCAGAGAAATGGATGGAATGCGGCGTCGCACCGCGGCGTAAACGTCCTCCGGAGAATAGTGTCCGTGGGAAGCAATGACGGCCTCATAAACCACCTGACGCTGGTGCGTGACCGGCAAACCGTGCTGCGCAGCCAGCTCACGGAACTGTTCATGGGAGAAACGCATGATTATCGGATAAGAATCATTATAAAACGATAGAAGGCAGTGTCAACCGAAATCCTTCCCGCATCGTGGACCGCGCGGAGGGACGGGACCAACTTTTCGAGATCAACGCTTTGTGATCAACGTTTCGGGATCAACGGACCCGAGGTTTTTCCCGAGAATCGCGGAACCGATCATGCCTTGCGGGTCAGGCAATCAACGCCTGATAATGCCGGAGGAGCTCAAATGAAGCGCCTATCTCCATCTACGAAACGGGTGGTCACCGTGGTTGTTGTCGGGATTACTGTGGCAGGCCTGGCAGCGTCAGTTTGGGCCGTTCGCGCGAATTCGCAAATCCGCTCGGAGGAAACGGCGGGTGTAATTTTTCCCGCTTATCAAGCGACACTTTTATCCAGCGCCCAACTCATCAACCCGGAAGAACTGGTCAAGATCATTCAGTCTTCGAAGGCTGCAAAGCCGCTGATGATCGATGTGGGATCCCACGTTCTTTACGAGCAGGCGCATATCCCTGGTTCCGAGTACATTGGCCCGGCTTCCAGCGAGGCCGGCATGCAGCAACTGCGTAAGCGCGTGGAGCCGCTGCCGCGAAACAAGTTTATCGTTCTTTATTGCGGATGTTGCCCGTGGAGCCATTGTCCGAACGTGAAGCCTGCAGCCGATGCATTGCAGGCGCTCGGTTTCAGCAACGTGAAAGTGCTTTATATCTCCGATAACTTCGGCGTGAACTGGGTAGATAAGGGTTATCCAGTGGCCAAAGGAGACTAGCGAACTGAAGGCTTTCCGACTGGGGTGGGGAGATTGAACAAATGGATTCTTCGCGGCTTGGTGTTCCTTGTGGTGGTGGCGGGACTCTATTTCGCGATTCGTCATCGCGAAGTTTCCCGCACGAGCAGTACGGTTAACTTGAGTAACCATGAAAACTCCATGGCCCCCGATTTCTCTCTTCCTGATTTGACGGGACAAAAACTCGATCTCTCATCCTATCGGGGCAAGGTCGTTCTTCTGGACTTCTGGGCGACCTGGTGCGATCCGTGCCGGGACGAGATTCCACATTTCATCGAACTGCAAAACAAGTACGGCAAGCAGGGCTTGCAGATCATCGGCGTTTCCATGGACGATGGGCCGGAACCGGTGCGCGACTTCTATCAGCGCTTCAAAATGAATTACCCGGTTGTGATGGGCAATGCAAAGACGGGCGAACTCTACGGTGGAGTTCTCGGCTTGCCGATCGCTTTCGTCATCGGGCGGAATGGCCGGATCGCCGACAAGCATATTGGTGCTACGGACATCTCAGTGTTTGAAAAAGAAATCGTGACGTTGCTGGCGAGAAAAGCTGGTGCGAGTTAGCAGACTTGTGGCATGGGCGGGATGGGTAGGGGTAGCAGTCCACACATGATCGCCCTTCAGGCGCGTGGAAAAAACCGGGAACGTGGCAAACCGTAGTCGCAAACCGTACTAGCGAACCAGAGCTCTCTCCGATTCCGATTTCCTAATGCATGTTGTGGTGTTTTATTCTCCTGCAGCGAATCCACCATCTGCTTTGCGTCTCCTAAGCTGCCACCGTAAAGTTGGCGGGCAGCGTATATTGCGGTGATGGTCTGCCCGCGGGCGGCCAGTTCGCGGAGTTGCTTCTGTTGATCTTCGCGGCTGAGCGATTTCAAGTGCGTGAAGTCCTGCCTGATGGAAACGGGATCGGCAATCACCGTGTAGGGGCGCAGCGTTTCGAGGAGGTTGTGCGCGCCAGGCACGACATCCCAGTGGATACGAACGAATGTCGGCGCGATCAGGGTGACGGGATAATCCTGGTAAAGCGTCGAACTGGAGCCATACCAGTGTTTTTCCAGTGGGGCCTGCTCGCCGCGTTCCCTCTGCAATGCCTCCGCCAGCGGCGCGGTATCGCCGGATAACTCAAGTTCGACGTAGTGCAGGTATTGGGTTTGGGAGGCGTGCGGCTTCACGGAGTCGGGTGTGTCGACTCGCTCTTTGATCAAGCGGGCCGACGCAATTTCGCCGAGGGAAAGAAGCACGACTGAAGGGTCATCGGGCAACTGATAGTTCAGATAAGAACGGTATTGCACATAGATTCCGGTATCGTTCATGCGGACGAGCCAATTGGAAGGATGAAAGCGCGCCGTCACCATCTTTAACGTCAGCAGCAGAAAGAGCAGCAGGAACGAGCCGAAGAAGTAGCCGAAGCGCCACTTTGCCGTATATGCGTGGAAGAAAAAGGCGGTGACAGCGGCGAATCCGGCAAGCCAGACGATCAAAGCTCGCAGACGCGAATGGCGGAATACACGATCGTTGCTGCCAATCTCGACGTCTTGGAGGCGCAGCAGGCGCATAGGGCTCCGACGAACGAGAAGAGTTTACTTCTCCGGGGCTTGCCGAAGAAAGTTACTGGCGATAGTGCACCAGGAAATATGAATCTCAGCCACCTTGACTCCACTAGTATCGGCGAGATGACTCCGGTAATTAGCGGTTCGCGGCTTCCTCTCGCTACAGTCAAGCTTGGGGTAAAAGTATGAAGCGAGTTCTGATTCTAATTCTGGTGATAACGACCTTGGCTGCGGCACGGGATAAGAAATCAAAGGCGCAGCCCGGACCGTACGTATTCACCAGCAAAGCATCTGCTCAAACTCTAAAGGCTCTCATCGTCCAGGCGAATCTAAACGAAGGGTATACCCTCGACTCCGACCAACAGTTGCAATTTCGCTTCTCGAAGCCAGCGCAGATGCCCATTGTTAGCGCGCTCTTCGTTGCTTCCAGCGCCTGTACCGGCATGACCACGAAAAAGGTTTGGTCCTACACGCTGGCGGAACTTGATGGCACGACAAAAGTGACCGTGCAGCCGGTCTGGGAATATCCGGACGATTACTGCAAAACGCAAACTCAGGCGTTGGTTTGGAGCCAGCGAGATGAGATTGCGGCATTTCAAGCAATGCTGGACAAAGCTCCCACTGCAAGTGCGCAGAAGCCGACTTCGGGTCCTGCCCCAGCCTCGCCAGCAGGTGCTCCTGCTTCACTCCAGAGTCGGTCGCAGATCAGCAGCAGAGCGTGAAGCAACACACCGCTTGCCTGGAATTGGCGAAGAACAACCCCAGCATCACTTGCAGGTAAGGTCTCGACCATCAGCCCCTGGCAAAGAGGAGAGCCTGCCGCAATTTTTCCCGCGCTGATGCCGACGCGGCCGGTAGACAAATCGCACACCATTGATCGCAAGCGCCAGCGAGTGCAAAAGCCTGGGCACCCGCCGCTCAAGAAATAGCGGAGGTGAGTTCAGTTCAGTGCCGGCTTTTTGGGGCCGGCTTGGTTCTTCGTCGAGACTCGACAGAACAGGAGTTGGTGCGTCAAGTCGGCACACCAAGCTTGGGCAGTAGCCACTGGGTCAATCCCAGGTAAGCGATTACAAAACCGATCATCCAAGCCCAGTCCGGCATCAGTTCACCCGTTGTAGCGAGCCACCCCTTGATTTGGGTTGGCTCTTTTGTGCCCGTATTCCATTCCGGTGTGGAATCGCAGAATACTTCTGCACGTAAGCGGCGCGCCGCGCCGTGCTGTGGCAGACTAACTCGCACAGCCTGAACACGACGGGATCGGCAATGCTGTAAAGGATGCTGTTGCCCGACCGCTTGCGGCCGACGAGGCCGGCGTCGAAGAGGATCTGCAGATGCTTTGATATGTTCGGCTGATTCCCATCGAGGCGTTCGACAATCTGGTTGACGGTCATAGCCCCACTTTGTAGCGCCTGCAGGATGCGGAGGCGGCAGGGTTCTCCAAGCACCTGAAATCGACGGGCTACCAAGTCAATTATTTTCTCATGCATCGTGGTCGGCCCTTCGAACCGGGCAACGCAGCTTGCATTTCACTATATAATTATACATGCATATAGGTTCGACAGGACGTAACCCCGGTCGGCGCGTCCGCAGCCATGCTGTTTTCGTTGAGCGTGGCGTTTGTGGTCTCGCCCTGGGCTGCGCTGCGTCTGTTGCGGCACTACGCCGAAGAGGACTGACAGGGCCACCATGAGGCCGAGGGATGAACCACGCGCTTCTACCGCAGCATCATGAACCCGCTGATTTTCCATGCGCGCCGCCGCTGGATGTTTCTCGGTGGGGTAGTGGTTCTGCTGCTCGCGGCGGTTGCGTTCGTCCCGTTGAAGTGGGTTCGTGTGAAGATGCTGCCCTTCGACAACAAGAGCGCGTTTCAAGTCATGATTGATATGCCCGATGGCACGCCGCTGGAGCAAACTACGCGGGTAGCGCAGGCACTGGGACAATGTCTGGGCACGCAGCCCGACGTCATCAATTACCAGATATATGCCGGCATCGCCGCGTGCGGACGTAAAACGCTCTACCGATTCCATTCGGCCGGTTACGGTCATACGCGCGTTGATGGGAAACCAGAAGGTAAAGGCATGGGCGGGACCAGGACTGGGCGTGAAGCTGATCAGCTGCAAAGATTTTGCTGCTACGCTTGGACATCATGCGCTCGAAATGTATCTGAAAGCCGCCTTTGCCGCGCTTCACAAGCATCGCCTTCAGCTTCGACATCAGCGCTTTGGGAACCGGAATGGCGCGTTCCTTGTAAGCCTTCGGCGTCCATCCGTATTCAGGATTGTGCTTGACGCTGACCGTGCAATTGCTGAAGTCCGAGCATTTGTCCGTGGCGTAGATGACTTCCTGTTCGCGCATCCCCGTCATCTGGAAGAACTCGAACCACAGCCGTTCGGACTCACCGCAAGCGCTGAAGAATTTGTCCAGCGTCTCCTGTTCATAGATTTCAGGTTCTTCTTCGACGTACTGAGGCCAGTCATGCGGCTTGATCTTCGGCTTTACGTCGTAATGCTTCAGGAATGACATCACATTGAAAACTTGTTCCAACAGCTACGTGCCGCCTGTTCTTTCTCTTCCCGCAACCATGCGGCGAAGCGGATCATGTCACCGCGTGTGATTTCCTTGATCGGTTTATTGCCGATGCACTTGTAGAAATAGCGTTGTGCGGTATCGTAGGCTTGGTGCGTTTTCTTCTTGCGCCCGGCTTTGACTTCGGACAGGTAGGCATCCATCGCCGCATCCAACATCAAGCTGGCTGGCTTCGGCTTTGTCTTGACCGCTGGCTGCCATCCTTCCAGCAGTCGAACTGACCTATTCAACAGTGCGCGTTCGGCTTCAATGAGTTTCACCTCGCCGACTGTTTCCCACGTGCTGCCATAGCGAAGGACGAAGACAGTTCCTGGTTCGTAGTATTTCTCGTTTGCTTTGGTGTATTTGTGAGTCCCTGGTTCTCTGACGTAAAGGCTGACCTTCATCGGTATCTCCCTAATACCGAAAAAGCGGCCAGGGCAGGAATTCAAACGTAGCCGAATTCGTAGCCGATAGGCCTTACGCCTTTAAGTACTTTGGAATGAGAACTGGCGGAGAGAGTGGGATTCGAACCCAGAGTCGCCTAACAAAATCAACAAATTAGGAGGCGCGAATGGCACATCAAACCTCTAGAAGCTGACCCAAGCAAACAACTCCACGCACTGTTGGACGCTTAATGGACGCTGATTTCTCCGGGCGGTTTTTCCCTGTTGCTTATGACTCGGGAGTCGCAGCAGCTGGAATTGGGGCTGCTCAAAAGTCATGCAACTGACCTCATTCATTTTGCCAAGGCTACGATTTGGGTCGTAAGTCAGGAAGGTGATTCTGCGGAGATTTGGCTGCCGCGAGGGGTTCAGGTCGGCTCCAGCGTCTCGAACCGCATTGCGGGGTTTTCGGGCCACGCTACCATCAGCCCCACATCAGTAATAGCAAACGTTCCCACGAGCCCACACCCAAGGCTTTCAAGGAACGTAAGGCCATGAGATGATAAAGCGCTTTGCCGCCTGCACGTTGGGCATGGTACCCTACGCCGAAAACCTCCGTTTGGCGTTCCCACGAATGGTGGTTGGGGACTTTACGCCTCCCGATATTTCCTTTGCTCATCCGGGCGCCGCGTCCGGACAGAACCACTGGCTGAACAAATTTGAGGGCCACATTCGAATTGGGAATCATACGTTGTGTCTCGTGACGCTCGGTGCAAGTTCGGCTCTCCTGTGCAAGGTTGGACGTATGGCCGTCGAAAGCTTTTGATTCCCATTCAAATAGTGGCCGCTGCTGCTGCAAGTTCGGATTCGATCGGGAATCCGATGTTATTTCGCTTAGATCCTATGTGATCTCACAAACATGCAAGTCTACTTTTGTGGGTGACCCGCTGGTGGGCGCGAGCGAGGGACGTTTTACGCGCTCTTGCGCGGATGCGAGTTTCACAAGCCGTTGAATTGATACGATCATTCGTCCCGTCGACATCGTTTTCGCGGTTCCAGGGGACCATCCGCTTTCGTAGACGACTCTTTCCATGTCTTGCCCACTCTTTTCAGTCGGTTTACCTTGCGCGATAGAGGGTCGACTTTCAGTGGCTCGAGGTGAAAAGAATGTTGCAGGGAGATTGAACGCTTCTTAATTTCGAATCGGTCGCAACGCCCTGCTGTTTTTGCAATGTTTTCCAGGCCGTTGTTGTCAGGGCGAAACCACACGAGAACGATAGGCATGAGAACGGTTTGAGATATGGGATTCCCCTGTCGTTTTTGGAAGTCCGAGAGATACACGAAGGTATATTTCCCAACTCGGTGCTCGACGCGCGGGCTCGGCACGGCGCACAGTGATAAAGGAAATAAGTCATGTCGTCAACTTTCAGTCGTCGCAATTCTCCGAGCAGCGAGGGCTGAGGACTGACACTATGGCAATAATGAAATTGAGTAACAAAATCCGGCCGGAAAATCTGCCGGATAACCTGCTGGCCTTGGCCGACGGGGCTGAGCGCCGGTATGAGACGCAGGACAACCTCGCGATCGTTGTCTTGCAGGACTGCGGCGCACTGCCCGAAAACATCGAGGATTGCCGGTCGTATTTGCCTGGGCAGCACCATAATCTTGCCTATCCGGGCGACGCGCTGATCCGGTTGTATCCCTGGGTGGGCGAAAGTCTGCTATGCCCGTGGTGCGCGGACGAAATACGGAGCGACGGGATCCTCGCCCATCCCTCCGACGCCCATGTGAGGACGGGGGAGATCTCGCCGGACGAGCAAGCGGAATGGATCGAGGAAATGGAACCCGAACCGGAAAAAGAAGAGGACGGGGCCAAAGACGAGCGGCGCCATTACCGGCGCGCCGTCTATTTCCGGGATGAAGATGAGTGCGCTGAGGTTCTCAAGGCCTCGCGGTATCACGGGCTGACCGTAAATGCTTTTTTGGCCGCCGCTGCGCGGTTTTCGCTGCGCTATCCGGATCTCTCGCTGGCCGAATTCGCCTATCCAGATCCGCGTCTGCCAGTAGGCTTTAAAAATGAGGAGTTTTGACTGTACGAAGAGGCGAGGGGCCTCCGTGCTGCTTAAATCTAATGCTGGCCTTAAACGGGACCGTCACTCGTCCCCAGCGCTACGTCTATGGGAATCGAAAGGCGAAGACTGCGACTTGGTGCCGTGGTCCGGCTGTCGCGCGACAACCTGTGTCCACTCCTCCCGTGTCGAAAGATCAACCGATGCTTCAGTCCGCGGACCGAATACGAAACGTGGAATGAGCCGAAGACCGACGAGCCCGGTCGTGAAGTTGATCCCTTGAGCCAACGCGGAGGGAGGCAGGTGCCGTCAGACACCTGCAAGCATCAAGATCGTGTTATGGAGGAGTTAAATTTAGACTTTTCTCGTTATGAGCGCGATCAGGTACTCCACTCGGCTTCGAATTTCTGCGCAGGTATGCCGAACCTGCGTGCATATCGAGCAACACGCCGAATATGCTGACGCCCTATGTGACTGGTTAACTGGGACCAGTGCGCACTGACCTTTTAGCTCGCCGCTCATCTCCGCCCACTCACGCTCGACCAACCGCTGTGACGGCAGCCACGAGACGTTCGCACAGCGTGATCGATCTGCGCGCATTGAGAGCGCGGACATCGCTTCAGGATAGCCGCGGAAAAACCGGCTCCCACTTTCTGAGCCTGCGGAGAGGGTGACGGCAGCCTTTTGGCTGGATTTCGGCCCCTTGTTGTCTTTCGAACCCGTTCGGCCAACGGGAGCGGCACTTGTCATCTCGAGGTTGAACAAGAGATCGTCGATCTGCTCCAGAATTGCCATAAGCTTTCCTGGACTCTGGTCACGAAGTGCCCTCCTCTTACGGAGTTTGGTGCTGGAACAACGCCGCAACCTGGGTGCGCCGAAGCCGCTTACGCAGAACTGCTTCACCTCGACGATCCACCGTGAACCTGAAACATATTCTTGGCAACGTCCAACCCAACCACTTTCATCCCGATGGCCATGAACCCTCCTGCTTCGACAGTAGCAAACTGCTAGTTGTCGGGCCGAGTCCATCCCATCAGGTCAGTCCTCCTCTCCTCTCCACGCGCTCGGTAGGTCGGGCTCGTGAGTTTGTCGCATGTGTCGGTCGAGTTCCGCCCCGAGTATTTCCATGGCCTTACAACCCGATGAAACATTCTCGAGAGGGAGCGTGAATAGCATCTGACACTCTGAGCATTGTTGCTGTGCACAGTAGGGACCGAGTTGCGCTTTCATAAACCTCCAGTACGAATATGAAGCTGGCTGGACACCTAAGGCGACCGCCTTGTGCTTTTACTAATCCTGTCTGGGTTTTTCAGAGCAAAAGTGTTACGAAGTCTGAGCCCGAAACTGTTTTGGTCGAGTCTTTCATTGTTGTGGTAATTGCCAGTGCGTGCCGCCAAATAAAGGACGTCACTGTTCAGTGGCTCCATGCTCTGCAGATGAACCAACGCCGCGCGCCCCCACGCTGGCTATCGAACCCGTGCACTCTAGTCAGAGTTGATCCCAAAGCTCACACATTGTTAGACCGTTTGTCTGTGACGGGTGAACATCGGATTGCGGAAAAACACAAACACACATCTCCGAGAGCGCGCTTGTCTGGAGGTATAGGAAAATCAAAACTTTGTGTGCGAGACTAGCCGAGGTGCCATTCTAGGTCGAGGAGAGTATCGTCCGTTGAGTAGGCATGCGGATTATTTGCGCGGCTTGAGATTTACTGTTTTGATTTTGTGTCCAGAGGCCCAGCCGCGAATATCTGAAGGTCGTATTCTTTCGCTGGTATTCATATCGGCAGGGTACTTCCAGAACAAGCCGGAACTATCAAGCTGACCTCGCCGGCAGGCGTCGAGTCCAGTGCATCCTTTTGCCTCGTCCGAAGTCTCGCTCTATCGACAGCGCCCAATGGCGAGGTTTGGGACGTGGATGAGCGTCCGACCAACACACCTGTCCCACAAGCGGAATCTGTGGCATGAGCAGGAACCGGTTGACAGATGTTTTGCGAAGAAATCGATTACGATTTTGAAGACTACAGAGAAGCTGGTAGTGACTCATCCGAACGCAGCACTACCGGGAAATCTCGGCCGCCGACAACCCTAGTACAAGGCACGACTGCTCGACACACATGGGTCTGGAGTAATAACCTGCCCCCAGAAGATCCTCATTTGAAAAACAGATTCCCCCTACTCACAAGTTCTGTGCGGTTTTCGGCGGAGAGATCCTTTCGCGATGCATTCCGCCCCGGCACCAATCCAAGTCATCACGGAAGCACGGTAAAGCTGCTCTTGCTCGTCGTGTTGCCTCCGGCATTGGTCACAGTGATTGGACCGCTGGTGGCCCCCACCGGGACGGTTGCCGTGATGTATCCAGAAGCGTCCACGACGGAAACCGCTGACGTGCCATTGAACGTCACCGCCGTCGTACCTACAAACGCCGCGCCCCTTAGCGTGATCTTGGCTCCCACTAACCCTTTGGCCGGTCCGAATTCGAAGGCTTCCGGCTTCGGCGAATCGAGTCCGAGGTTCAGGACCGAAATCGCTCCCTGGTCCTGGACGTCATCAGAATTCTCTCCGCCGTTATATTGCAGCGTTACATAGAGTCTGCCGTCGGTGCCCTGCACCAATGCGCCTAACGGCGAGAAACCGGTGCTGGCCTCAAAGCTGGCTTCCAGGGTCCCGGCTCCGGCTAACGTGAGTTGATAAATCGTGCCATCGTTGAATGGACCGCCCTCCCATGCCGTTCCATAGAGGTTGCCGTCGGAGCCCTGAATCAATCCCACCAGGGGAAGATAGCCGATGTTGCCGGGCGCTACTTCGAGCGGACCGTCATAAATCTTCGTGAAGACTCCTTTCGTGGTGACGCGGAACACCGTCCCCGTGCCGTTGGCGCCGCCGGAGTAGCAGGTGCCGTAAAGATTCCCATCGCTGGCCTGGACCAGAGCCCCAATCAGCATGCTGCCATCGCTGCGGCCGGTGAACGAATGCAGCAAGGTCACTGCGCCCGCAGGAGTCATCTTGAACACGGTTCCATCCTCCGACGCTCCGCCGGCTTTAGTCGTGCCGTGCCGAAGTCCCCGTTTGAGGCCAGAGTCAGCCCGGCTGCAGGATTTGCCCCATCTGGCTCGGAGCCGAAATTACCGGAAAACACATGTAACACGGTGTAAACGCCGGAGGTTGTGATCCGGAAGATCGTGCCTTGGTTGTAAAAGCCGTTGAAAAGACCTCCTACCTGAGTTGTGCCATACAGGTCTCCGCTGGCTCCAAACACCATTCGCCCCGTAGGTTCCGCGCCGTCGGTGGTTAGCGAGCCACATCCGCTGCCTCCGCAGAAAGAGTGCAACACGGTGAGCGTTCCAGTTTTGGTGAGCTTGAAAACCGTACCGCATCCCGACAGCCCGGTCCCGTCCCCGCACGATAAACCACCCGTACCACCCTCGGTCGCG
>CAVOJP010000003.1:0-16656 GCA_963696285.1 uncultured Acidobacteriaceae bacterium | reverse complement strand
GCGGCCGCGCCAACCGTACATGCCAAAACGAGCGCCATCGATTGGGCTTTGCTGAATGGCCGGTGATAGGTGGGAACAGTACGTGGCCTGAATCACGCCTCACAGCATAGCAAACGTCAATCGCGGCTTGTCCCGTTTTATGTACGGCTCCTATACAATAGTCTTATCGTGAAGTAACGAGAAGACGAGTTTATTAAGCAGCGCCCGAGCAAACGAAACAGCGCCAAAAAGCGACATCGCCGCCGTGGCGTGATCGCGGAGTGGACCGTCACCATCATTCTGCTGCTGTTCGGCACCACCACGCTGGTTCAGGCTGTTCGTCATTCCCACCGGATCCATGGAGGATACGCTGCTGGTCGGCGACCATCTGCTGGTGGACAAGCTGGCATACGCGCCGCCCGGACCGGTGACCAAGTCCCTGCTGCCTTATGACGACCGGTAAGCGCGGCGACATCATCGTGTTCCGCTATCCGGTGGACATCACAGCAGACTTTCGTGAAGCGCTGCATCGGCGTGCCGGGCGACCGCATTCGGCTGGATGAACAAGCACTCTATTCTCAACGGCAATGCGCTTGACGAGCCGTATGTGTATCACAAGACCGACTACATCGATTCGTATCGCGACAATTTTCCCGCAGCGCCCAACGTGCACGTGTCCGACCGGCGCAGGAGATGCTGCGCGAATCAATGTGGTGAACGGCGAAGTGGTGGTGCCGCCGGGCCACTATTTCGCGATGGGCGACAACCGCGACTCTTCGCTCGACAGCCGCTATTGGGGTTTCGTGCCGCGGGAGAACATTATCGGCAAACCGCTGATGATTTATTGGTCGTACGATGCTTCCACCGAGGCTCTGCCGAATCCCGGCATCGGCATTGACGCACCTGATCGATCTGGCGATGCACTTTCCCACCAAGACGCGCTGGAGCCGGACGCTCCGCTGATTCACGGCTATCCGCTCAACTAGTCCGAGACGCGTTGCTATGAACGAATGCGACCTCACTATTACGGCTTGATTCTGGCCGGAGGACGCGGCACGCGATTCTGGCCGCGCAGCCGCAAGCGCTCGCGCCAAACAGGTGCTCAACGTGGTGGGCGAGCGTTCGCTGATCCAGGATACGGTGGACCGCCTGGCGCCGCTGATTCCGCCCGAGCGGCATCTGGGTCCTCACCAACGATCACCTGCGCGACGAGATCGTGCGGCAACTGCCGGAAGTTCCCGCGCCGGCAGATTCTGGCCGAGCCCGCGCAGCGCAACACCGCGCCGGCCATCGGCCTGGCGGCGCACATTCTTGCAATCGCTCGATCCCGACGCGGTGATGGGCGTGTTTCCTGCCGACCACGTGGTTGCGAAGCCGACGCCGCTATCGCGCAGTGGTGCGCGCCGGCGTTTCGAGCGCCGCGGCGGGCGGCATGATGCCGTGCTGGGAATCGCGCCGCGCTGGGCGGAGACGGGCTATGGCTATGTGGAGTTCCCGCGCGGAACGCAGAGCGGCGCAACTGCGACCGTTCGCGGTCCTGCAGTTTCGCGAGAAACCGGCTGCCGCGAAGGCGCAGACGTTATCTGGCCGCCGGGCGATTTCTACTGGAATGCCGGCATGTTCTTCTGGCGCACGGAGCGTGCTGCTGAATGCGCTGCGCCGGCACTTGCCGAAGACGGCGACGTTGCTGGCCTCCCTGCCGCCGTTTCTCTGATCGCGGTTTTGCAGCCAGGCTTAATGCGTCTTCCCGCTATGCGAAAACATCTCCATCGATTACGCCGTGCTTGAGAAGGCCGACAACGTTGTCGGATTGCCCGTGTGACGAATTTCGGCTGGAACGACGTGGGCAGCTGGAACGCCGTCTATGAGCTAGTTGCGCGCGATCGCGATGGCAACGCCGCCCGTTCGGTGGTCATCTCGGCGGAGAGCACCGGAAACTACGTCGACGCTGGCAACAAGCTCGTGGCACTGTTGGGCGCGAACAACCTGATTGTGGTCGACACTCCCGACGCATTGTTGATCGCCGACCGCGAGCGCGCACAGAAAGTCGGGGATATCGTCAAGCTGCTCGAACAGAATCGCCGCCAAGATCTATTGTGACGGCTGCGCAGCGAAAATACTGTCTAGTATGCCGACCGCTTCATCCACTTCCGTTTCCGTCGCGACATACGGGAGGCAGGAAGCGCAGCACGGTATCGTGCGTGCAATTAATCAGCAAGCCGCGAGCTTGCGCATCGAGTACGATCTGCTTTCCCGGCACTTTCAAATCCAAACCCAGCATCAGACCTCGCGCACGCACTTCCCCAACAAAGTCATACTTGCGGCCAAGTTGCTCCAGACGACCGCGAAAATAATCGCCCACGCGCCGGATCGACGGCAGTAGTTCGTCCAGAATCTCAAAGAACTCCAGAGCGACGCGACACGCCAACGCACTGCCCCCAAACGTGGAGCCGTGCATACCGGCGCCGATCGCGGCCGCTGCCTTTTCATTTGCAACGATAACGCCCAGCGGCAATCCGCAGGCCAACGGTTTGGCGGCCACCATCACGTCGGGCAGAACTACAGGGTTGGCTAGTTGGTAAGCAAACCACGTGCCCGGCCGCCCCACGCCGCATTGAATTTCATCGAACACCAGTAGGGCATCGTAACGGTCTGCCAGCTCGCGCGCTTTGCGGCCGTATTCATCCGAGACCGGGAAAATACCCCCTTCTCCTTGGATCCATTCAATTGCTATGCCAGCGGTGCGTTGGCTGAACGCTCGCTCGAGCGCCGCGACGTCGTTTTGCGGCAGAAAGGTCACACCGGGAATGAGGGGCTCAAAGTCGTGACGATACTTCGGCTGTCCGGTCACCGACAGCGCGCCCAGCGTCCTGCCGTGAAAAGAGTTTTCCAGCGAAAGAATCTGGGTCTTTTCAGAGCTGATTTTGTTGCCGTGCGCGCGCACCATCTTGAGCGCGCCCTCCATGGCTTCAGTGCCGCTGTTGGCGAAAAAGGACCGCTTGAGACCGCTGACCTGCGCTAGTCGTCGCGCCAGTGCTCCCTGGAACCGGTGATAGTAAAGATTCGAAGAGTGGATAAGCAGCCCCGCCTGCTCCCGGATTACGTTCACGATTCGCGGATGCGCATGGCCCAGTGCGTTGACCCCAATACCCGCGATGAAGTCCAGATACTTGTTCCCGTCAACGTCGAAGACATAGCATCCTTCGCCGCGATCCAATACCAGCGGGTACCGGGAATAGTTCTGAACCAGGAACTCACGCTCGAGTTCGATGACTTGTTGTGCCGCGGAAACATCCGTTGAACTAGCGGAACTCATTCGTCCATCATACAATCTGATCGAATGGGACAAACGGCACTGCTATTTCCGGGACAAGGTTCTCAGTACGTTGGCATGGGCAAGACCCTCGCGGGCGCTTATCCGGCAGCCCGGCTGATTTTCGAATCGGCCGATCAGGCGCTGGGCTTTTCCATCTCACGGCTCTGCATGGAAGGTAGCGAAGCGGAATTGAAGCTGACTGAAAATACTCAGCCCGCGCTGCTTACAGTTTCGATTGCGGCCTTCACGGTATTGAGGGAGATCGGCGTCCGCCCTGACTACGTCGCTGGCCACAGTTAGGCGAATACTCCGCGTTGGTGGCTGCTGGCTCGCTTCGTTTCACCGACGCGCTGTGCCTCGTGCGCAAACGCGGCCGGTTCATGCAGCAAGCGGTTCCTCCAGGGCAAGCGCGCCATGGCCGCACTGCTCAAGCTGCCGCCCGGCAGGTTGGAGGGAGTGCTGCGAGACGCCGCTCAGCGCGAGGTGGTCAGTGCAGCGAATCTGAACGCGCCCGATCAAGTCGTGATCGCTGGCCACGCAGGCGCAGTCAGCCGCGCGATGGATTTAGCCAAAGCCGCGGGAGCGCGGCGCGCCGTGCTACTCGCCGTAAGTGCTCCGTTCCACTGCGCATTGATGAAGCCTGCTCAGGAGCAAATGGCGCCGGAATTGAACGCCACGGCTTTTGACGATTTGGATTGGCCGCTCGTCAACAACTGGCAGGCACGCGAAATTCGCAGTGCCTCCGACGCCCGGACCGGGCTCATCGAGCAGATTCCCAATGCGGTGCTGTGGGAACAAACGATACGGTACCTTGCGGCGCAGGGCGTCGATCGCTTCTTTGAAGTCGGTCCCGGCGGCGTTTTGACCGGTCTGCTGCGAAGCATCGACCCGTTGCTGCAAGGTATCAAGTTTGGCGAAGCAGCGGACGTCGAGAAGCTGAATCTGGCTGTAGCCTGGCACTAGAACGTCAGGCCGACCAAGAATTCGGCTTGGTTCGGATTGGAATGCAAGACGCTGTTGGGATCCGAGATGTTCACGCTACCCCAACGTGTATAGCGGATTTCCGGAGAAAGCCTGACGAACGGCAAGTGCAGCTCAATGCCTGCTCCCGCGACGAAACCTGCGCTAGACCCGGAGATACTAGTACTCTCAAAATTGAGCAGCCCGGTGATTTCCTTCGTCCCGCTCCAATGATCGAAGGCAACGCCGGAGTCCAAGTATGGCCTTACGAACGCTCCCGGCAATCGATATTTCAACAGAAGTGGAAACTCCCAGGCGTTGCTAGCGGTGGCCTCGCCGCTCGAATTCGCCGATGCAGTGTAGTGGAAGTTCCGGTAAAGGGCGTCCACCTCGACGCCGAATCCGCCGGGGAGATGTAGTTCCACTGTCGGTCCTAGCACGAATTGCGTGGCGTTGGACCCAAAATTCTCCCCCGGGTTTGAAACAGCACTGAAGAAATCCGTGAAGGGCAGCCCACCTCTAACGCCGTAAGACATTACCTGGGCGGATGCACCCGTTGTGACCGCCAGCCATAGCACCGCGAGCCTCATACGCAATTGTACGCAGAGCCCCCTGCGCGGGTTCCAGCTGGCATCTAAGACTTGCTGTCGAGCAGTGCAATCAGCCGCGCTTCGTCGATCACTTCGACGCCCAGTTCACGCGCCTTGTCCAGCTTCGATCCCGGGTCGTCACCGGCTACCAGGAAGTCTGTCTTCTTACTCACAGAACCAGCAACCTTCCCTCCTGCCGCCTCGATTCGTTGCTTCACCTCCTCGCGGCTAACCCCCAACGCGCCGGTAAGCACAAATGTCAGCCCAGCCAAATGACCGCCGTGCCGCCGTCGCGGTTTGTATTCGAATTCCAGGCCGGCTGTACGCAGCCGATCGACCAGCTCCTGGTTTCGCGGCTCGCGGAAAAACTCGTAGATGCTTTCCGCAACCTTTGGCCCGACCTCCTCAGCCCCCTGCAGTTCTTCCGGCTTGGCGGAAGCAATCCGGTCCAGCTCGCCAAATTCCTCGGCAAGGAAGAGTGCCGTGCGCTCCCCTACAAACCGGATGCCGAGCGCCTGAATCACGCGTGGCAGCGGGTTTCCCCTGGAGTCCTCAATGTTGCGAATCACATTGGCGGCCGATTTTTTGCCCATGCGGTCGAGATGGGCTAGCTTCTCCACGGTGAGATCGTAAATGTCAGCCACGCTGGCAACGGCTCCGCGGCCCACAAGCTGATCGACGAGGACGTCTCCCAGGCCGTCGATATTCATCACGCCGCGCGATGCAAAGTGCAGAATCGACTCCTTCAGCCGGGCTGGGCAGTTAGTGTTGACGCAGCGGCTCGCCGCCTCATCTTCCTCACGCACAATATGGCCGCCACACACCGGGCAGTGCTTCGGAATTTGAAAGCGCCGCCGGTAGGAGCCCTGCGTGTGGACACGCACGACTTTCGGAATCACATCGCCGGAGCGCTCGATCACGACCGTATCGCCAATCTGCAACCCGAGCCGTGCGATTTCGTCTTCGTTGTGGAGCGTTGCGCGAGATACGGTGACGCCACCGACCTCCACCGGCGCAAGGTGCGCCACTGGCGTCAGAGCGCCGGTCCGCCCCACCTGTACTTCAATGTTCTCCACCGTCGTGACCGCCTGCCGCGCCGCATATTTGTAAGCAATCGCCCAACGTGGCGCTTTCGCCGTGTACCCAAGCCGAGTTGTTGGCTGAGAGAATCCACTTTCACCACGACGCCGTCGATGTCGTACGGCAGTCTCGTCACGCTTGGATTCCCATTCCCGGCAAAACATCAACAGTTCGTCGAGACTTTGGCAGAGCTTGCGATGACTGTTGACCTTGAAACCCATGTGCACTAGGGCCTCTAGCGATTCCCAATGGCTCTGATAGTAACGCTGTCCGTCGACCAGCAGAAAGTACGTGTAGAACTCGCAGCTGGCGGGAGGCCGTAATCGATGGATCCAGCACGCGCAGCGAACCGGCCGCCGCGTTACGCGGGTTGGCAAAGCGAGACAGCCCTCGTTCGTCCCGCTCTGCGTTCAGCTTCTCGAACGCACGCTTCAGTCATCACCGTTTCGCCGCGCACCTCAAATTGATCGAGCGAACTCGATGCGCGCAATGGAAGCGAGCGAATGGTGCGCGCGTTCTCGGTTACATCCTCTCCAGCCCGCCCGTCTCCCCGCGTGACCGCCTGCACAAACACGTTCTTCCGGTAATGGGCCGCCATGGAGAGGCCGTCGAGTTTCAACTCGGCGACGTACCGGTAAGTCTCATTTTCCAGCGCACCACGCACTCGCGCGTCGAACGCGCGCAGCCCGTCTTCGTTCAACGCATTGTCCAGGCTTAGCATTGGAGCACTGTGCTCCACCTTGACGAATCCTTCGCGAGGCTTGCCGCCGACGCGATGCGTGGGCGAGTCCGGCGTAATGAGCTCGGGGTGTTGTTTCAGCACAATGTGGAAATCGCCTGGTTAATGTCATCTTACTGACTCTTCAGTCGCGTATTGTTCGTCAGTTTCGTCGAGTTTCACTTCGGCCTGGTCGAATGCCGGATCCGCTTGCCCGCGGGAATAATTGGTCGGTCCCGAGTGACTTTTGTTTGAGGCCTCTTCGCCCATGGCAGCGTGAGCAGCCGCATCCAATCGCATCTCTGGCGACTTCGCATCGTACTCCACGCGCACGTGAGAAGCCGCATCCTGCGCTTGCTCGAACGTATCAGCAACAACCAGCGCTACGTATTGCCCCCAGTAATAAATATTTTCATCTTCGAAGGGCGGCCTGCTCTCGCCGGGACGGCTGGATTCTTCCAATGAACCCGCCGGATGGTAGAGTTTTTCAATGTTGCCGTGATGCAGGATGGCGAGTACACCCGGCATCTTCTCAGCCTCGGCGGCGTCAATTTTTGTAATCCGCCCGTTGCCGATCGTGCTGGCTACCGCCACGCCATAGGCGACATTTTCAATCGGATGTTCCACTGCATAGGTGGCGCGCCCGGTGACTTTCAACTTGCCGTCGATACGTGTTACGGGCTGGCCAATCACTGACGTACTCATTCTGATTCTCCTTGATACTTCTGCATACTTCTGCCGGCAAATCATTCTCAGTTCGGGTTAAGTGCTCTGGGTCACGACTTTCAACGCCCTTCTCAAGGTTCGCTTCGCAAGCTCGACTTTGAATGCGTTGTCGCGAAGAGGCTTCGCATTGCGCAAGGCAGCATCCGCGGCGGCGTTAAAACTCGCCTCGTTCGCGTCCTGGCCCTCCAAAGCTTTTTCGGCTTCCATCGATCGCCAAGGTTTGGTCCCCACGCCTCCGAGGGCGATCCTGACTCGTTGCATTCGGCTGCTTTGCATCTGCACCACTACAGCCGCGGAGGCCAGCGCAAATTCGTACGAAGCGCGATCGCGACGCTTGAGATAGTAAGAACGCGTGCCGCTGTCGAGCGCAGGCAAAGTTACATGTGTGATCAGGTCTCCGGCGACCAGCACATTCTCGCGATTCGGAGTTGAGCCCGGCACGAAATAAAATTCGTTCAGTGGAACTGACCGTTCTCCCTTCGGTCCGCGAATGTGCACAGTCGCCTCCAGCGCCATCATGGCTACCGCCATATCGGAAGGATGAGTGGCAATGCAATGTTCGCTGGTGCCGAGAACTGCGTGGATGCGGTTGAATCCATCGAGCGCAGCACATCCGGAGCCGGGCTCGCGTTTATTGCAAGCGTATGCGGTATCGCGAAAGTAATAGCAACGGGTACGCTGCAACAGATTTCCGCCAGTCGTCGCCATGTTGCGAAGCTGCGGAGAAGCGCCCGAGAGCAGCGCCTGAGAAAGTACCGGATATTCCTGCTGAATGGTCGCGTCGTGCGCCAGATCGCTATTGCGCACCATGGCGCCAATCCTCACCCCGCCATCCGGCATCTTCTCAATCTTGTCGAGCGTGAGCAGGTTAATATCCACCAAAGACGTTGGGCGTTCCACGTTAAGCTTCATCAGGTCAATCAGCGTGGTCCCGCCGGCAACAAATCTGCTGTGCGGCGCCGTGCCGGAGGTTATCGCGCCCGGGATATCGTGAATTTTTTGATAATGAAATGCCTGCATGGATTCTTCTCCTCGGCGGCATTCTTGGACCAGGCTAAGCGCGCTTACGCGCTTCCTGCACCGCGGCCACGATGTTTGGATAGGCGCCACAACGGCAGATATTTCCGCTCATGCATTCGCGAACATCATCGTCGTTCTGTCCGCAGGGTTCTTTCAGCAAAGCCGCGGCTGACATGATTTGGCCGGAAGTGCAGTATCCGCACTGGAAGCCATCGTGCTCCAGAAACGCAGCTTGCACCGGATGCAGTTCCCCGTTTTTTGCCAGACCTTCAATTGTGGTGATCCGATCGCCCTGATGCATGATGGCGAAGGTGAGGCACGAATTCACGCGGCGTCCATTGACGTGCACCGTGCAAGCTCCGCACTGGCCGTGGTCGCATCCTTTTTTCGTTCCGAACAATTGCAGACGCTCGCGCAGAGTATCCAGTAGAGTGACTCGCGGTTCTAGTTTGAGGTGGTAATCGCGGCCGTTGACGTTGAGGACTATCGCCACTGGCGGAGCATTTCCTACTGGCGTCCCCGGTGGTGCAGGTGAAGTTTCTACCTGAGCGGCGGAAATGCTCTGCAATAACGGCACAGACGAAATGGCGATTCCACTGGCGCTAAGTCGCGCCAGAAACGAGCGCCGGGTGACTCCGTTCCTTTTGCTTTCACTGGATTCATCCGTCGATTCCGCGATGACGGCTGGCGCCAGTTTGGGCGCTCTCTCGTCCTTCATGAACTCACCCCCTTAAGCCTGGCAAGGGAATGGCTTGCCGATGTCTACAGATTGGGCGTTGGATTCTCTACAGTGCTTAGAGGTTGGCTTTCATCTTGTGTCCGAATGGATGAATAAATCGATTATCAGAAAGGATGAATTGGAGGCGCGGGTCGGAATCGAACCGACGCATAAAGGTTTTGCAGACCTCTCCCTTACCACTTGGGTACCGCGCCCCTGCTGAATACGTTAGCGTTCCGGCTGAAAAAAGTCCATCCGCGGGAAGGGATGAAAACATATGGAGCGGGAGACGGGGGTCGAACCCGCGACATCGACCTTGGCAAGGTCGCGCTCTACCACTGAGCTACTCCCGCTCGACGAATCGATTATAGATGAGCTGTTACGCCGGAGCAACGGTGAGACGATTTGGCGGCGCAATCGCTAGTGCGGCGACCATTGCGGATCTTCTTCCGGCGCCACGATATGTCCATCGCGCATGTGGATAATGCGATCGCCGAACTTCGCAGCTTCCGGATTGTGGGTAATCATCAGCACAGTCTGCCCTAACTCGTGGTTCGACTGGCGCAACATGTTCAGGACGATGTTCGAATTCTCAGTGTCGAGATTGCCAGTGGGTTCGTCAGCCAGAACTACCGCCGGTTTGTTAACCAGCGCTCGAGCCAACGCGACACGTTGCTGCTCACCACCGGAAAGTTCGGAAGGGCGATGATTCAATCGCTTGGTCAGCCCTAATAAATCGCAGATACGCAAAAAGAATGCTGGATCGCGATCGCCATTCCCGGAAATTTCTTGCGCGATAGCAATGTTGGAGCGCGCATCGAGCGTAGGCAGCAGATTGAACTTCTGGAAAACAAAACCGATTTTACGCTTGCGCATACGGGTGCGCTCGGCATCAGAGAGCGTCGCGAAGTCCTCGCCATCCATGATCACTTTGCCGGAGTCAGCACGGGTCAATCCGCCCAGCAAATAGAAGAGAGTAGACTTACCGCTACCGGAGGGGCCGACGATGGTGACAAATTCTCCCTTTTGCACGCCGAAGGAGACGCCGCGCAGTGCGGGTACATCGATCTTCCCTACGCGATAAGTTTTGCGTAAATCAATAGCCTCAATGAATGCGCCCATGCCAGATTCGATCTTACACGAGCGCGATCATCCACCGCCCGTGCGCGCAGACTCCGAACCCGGCCGAGAATCAAAGAATTATTCTCGTTGTCCTTTACCTTATTGGTAGTGAAATGCTTTGCGGGCTACAGGCCGAAACGACGTCAGGCTGCGCCAATCTGCCGCGCTTGTGGAGTCGAGCGCTGCATTCGCTTCGGACCGCGCTTCCGTACGAGCAGCAGCCGGATGCGCTCCAGCAGATCGGCAGGCGCATACATTCCCCTGGCGAGGAATACATCCGCTTGAGAGTCGTGGTCATAGACGCGCACCTTGCTCGAAATCAGGATCGTCGGAACCTGGGGAGCGATCGCCTTGATGGCAGCGATCAACTGCGGTCCGTCCATTCCCGGCATCGCCATATCTGTAACAACTAGATCAATACCCCCCTGCTTGAATCGCTCCAGGGCGGGTTCGCCGCGGGAGTAGCTGGCCACACGATAACCGCGAGTCTCCAGCATGATTTTGCGATGAGAAAGCGATTGGTCGTTATCGTCAACACACAAAATCGTGCGCTTGGGTTTCATTCACCGCCTGTTCCGAAGTCCCCGGTTGTAATCCGGATCCGAACGGAAATTTCTCTATTCATGAAGGATGGAAGAGCGAAGTGATGCTAACGGCAATCGTGAGCACTGTAAAGTACCGCCGAAGCAAATGGCAGCTTCTGGCTATTGACATTTTTTGTCGCGTTTGAAATTCGTGATTCGAAGATGCTTGCGCGGTCTCGACTAGAGGAAAACTTCTCCGCGCATGATCTCAACCGAGTGTCCTCCCACCCGCACGTTAACTACGCGGTTATCGCGACGCGACGCGCGCACGAAAATCCGGCTGGGACGTTCCATCTCGACACCCTGTTCAATCATCACGCGTTCATCGGACCGGGCAACACCGTGCGCCACCATCCACGCCGATGCGCAACCGGCCGCGGAGCCCGTGGCGGGATCTTCTCCATTGTGAAAAAGCATGCGAGCATGCAGTCGCGCGTCGCGATCAACGGTTTCCCGCGTGATGAAATAGAAAAATTTTCCTGAAGACTTTGCCAGATATTCGGCAGCGCCCGCCAGGTCGATCTGCAGATTCTGAATCACCGGCAGCGATTTCAGCGGCGTCACAGTGAACGGAACGCCGGTTGAAACAGTCTCAATGGGCAAAGAGTCATCGAAGCTATCCGCGCTCAAGCCCGTCGCCCGTGCCACTGCTTCGCGATCATGTTGCGTTAAGAACGTAGGGTCGATCTGCGTCATCTCGCCGAACGCAGGCCCTCCCGCTTTATCTTCGAAGTGAACGGGCACTTGGCCCACGTTCAACTGCAGCGTGACCTGTGGCAAAGTATTTTTGCCGCGCAATGCAAACGCTGTTCCCAGCGTGGGATGACCAGCGAACGGGAGCTCTTCCTGCACCGTAAAGATGCGTACCCGAGTCCCCTGTTCGCGTTCCACAGTGGAGTCGCGCGGCAGGATGAAAGTAGTCTCCGAAAGGTTCATCTCTCTGGCAATCGACTGCATTTCCGCGTCTGTCAATCCGCGGCCGTCAAAAAATACGGCCAGAGAATTCCCTTCAAGTTGTCGAGAAGAAAAAACGTCCCACTGCGCCATCGCCAGACGCCTGGTTGTCATGCTCATCGCGATACCTCAGCAGGAAATTGCTGTGCAAACGCAGCTTCATCGCGCAAGGAAACAGATGCGGGCAGACGCTTTCCGATGCAAGAAAACTCCAAGTTCGCAGGCACCCAGCCACGGTTGACATGGTCCGCGCGGACTTCTATCCTAACTACGTGTTTTGTCCTTCCCACGCCGGCGCGCCATGCTGTTGCATGTGTACGCAGTCGTGTGGGTAGGGAGCAGGCAAGATAATTTCCCACCCACCCATGTAGCGGGTGGGTTTTGTTTTTGTCCAGATATTTCGAACGAAGTTAAGAGATTTGGCTGGCAATTTTAAGAAATCTAAATCCACGAGGTGAGAAAGATGAGTACACAGACCTTAACTGAAACCAGCAGTATTCCCCGCATCAACGATATAGCTCCGAATTTCACCGCCGAGACCACGCAGGGCACAATCGACTTTCACCAATGGATCGGCGACGGTTGGGCGATTCTGTTTTCCCACCCGAAAGATTTCACTCCCGTGTGCACCACCGAACTTGGCTATATGGCGCGGTTGCAGCCCGAATTCGCCAAACGCAATACGAAAATCATCGGCCTCAGCGTGGACCCGGTAAGCAGTCACGGCAAATGGGCTGCGGACATCGAGGAGACTCAAGGCGCGAAAGTAAACTACCCGATGATTGGCGATCCGCAACTCAAGATCGCGAAGCTCTACGGCATGTTGCCGGCAGAGAGCGGCAACACCTCCGAAGGCCGCACCGCTGCGGACAACGCCACTGTAAGAACCGTCTTCGTGGTCGGTCCCGACAAAAAGATCAAACTGCAGCTCAGCTATCCCATGAGCACGGGCCGCAATTTCGACGAAATTCTCCGCGTCATTGATTCGATGCAACTCACAGCGAAACACAAAGTGGCCACGCCGGTGAACTGGAAGCAGGGGGATGAAGTGATCATCCTGCCCTCGGTATCGAACGAGGAGGCGCAGCAGAAGTATCCCGGAGGCTGGAAGTCGCCGAAGCCATATTTGAGAATCGTGCCGCAACCCAAGTAAGATCACCGGACGTCTTGTTGGTGATCTTTGGAAGCGCATGCGGTCCGGTGATCGTCCCGGTCTTCAAAACCGGCGGGCGGCGGGTCACCCCGTCATCGGTGGGTTCGACTCCCACTCGCTTCCGCCAACGTTTCGCAGGAGTTTTGCTAAGTACCTATTCCGAGGTCCGCGGTAACTGCTAGGAGACGAATCATGAAAATCGCGAAGGACGTCGTCGAACTGATTGGTCACACGCCCTTGGTACGGCTTAATAAAGTCACAGAAGGTTGCGTGGCTGAAGTGGTCGCCAAGCTGGAAAGCCAAAATCCGGTGGGCAGTGTAAAAGACCGAATCGGCGCGAGCATGATTCTTGACGCGGAGCGCTCGGGCAAAATTCAGCCCGGAAAAACGGTTCTGATCGAACCGACCAGCGGCAATACCGGAATCGGTCTGGCCTTCGTAGCTGCGGTGAAAGGCTACAAACTCATTCTGACGATGCCTGAGACCATGAGCCAGGAGCGGCGGGTACTCCTGCTGGCTTTTGGCGCCGAGCTGGTGCTGACTCCAGGTCCGCGCGGCATGAAGGGTGCGATCCTCAAAGCGGAAGAATTAGTGGCGAAGACACCCAATGGTTACATGCTGCAGCAATTCGATAATCCGGCGAATCCCAAAATTCATTTCGAAACCACGGGGCCTGAGATCTGGAACGACACCGACGGGAAAGTCGATTTCCTGGTCTCTGGCATTGGGACAGGCGGGACGATCACTGGCGTCGCTGAATACATTAAGCCCAAGAAGCCATCCTTCAAAGCCATTGCTGTTGAGCCGGCGGAAAGCCCGGTGCTCTCTGGTGGGAAGCCGGGCCCGCACAAAATTCAGGGAATCGGCGCTGGTTTTGTGCCGCGAATTCTGCGCACCGACCTGATTGACGAGATTATTCAAGTCAGCAACGACGAGGCAATCCAGATGGCTCGTCGTCTTCCGCGCGAGGAGGGACTCCTGGTAGGAATTTCTTCCGGCGCAGCTGTAACCGCGGCTCTAAAAGTAGCGAAGCGTCCCGAAAACGCCGGCAAGCTGATCGTGGTTGTGCTGCCATCGTTCGGGGAGCGTTACTTGAGCACCGTCTTATTCGAAGAGCTGCGCGGCATCGCCCAACAGATTCCGGTAGCCTCTCTCCCCGACTGACGACTGCGAGAACTTAACCAGTTCGCCTGCGTGTTGGCGGCAGCGTTGCCCTCTGCTTGGTGCGGGTTGCGTGGAAATGTCTGTGGAAATCTGCGTCCCTACCCGCCGAATTGCGGTTGTTCCAAAAACACACCGGTGTATGATGATTTTCCAGCCTGCCAGGATAAGAGTTCGTGAGTTAGGCCAGCGCTTTTGTTCGCAGCCATTATCGTCAAGTTTCTCGCGTCCTCTGGAACGATCGGCGAGAAAAACGATCGGGGAGAAAAATGAGAAGGAACCAGAACTTGGGTGTCTCAATTTTCGGCGTGTTCCTCATGTCTTCGGCCATGTGGGCCCAGAGTGTTCCGGCTGCGGAGAAACCTATCCCCGTTCCTACTGATTGGAGCCACCACCACGTTATTTTCTCCAAGCCGGGCACGACGGAACAGGCCGCTCGAGTGGAAAAGGACCCGCGTTACTGGCAACAACTCTATCGGCGTGAATTACCGGTGGTTGCGCCGGCGGCAGAGCGAGGCATCGCTTCGCAACTGCCGGCTAGCCCGCATGTTTCGAAGCCTCCTAAGAGCAAGAATCCGAAGGGCGACTGGCAGGAAAACCTTGGCAGCGACGGAAGTATCGGCGCGGGAAATTATCCCGCGAAGTTCTCGTTTCTCGGCACCACCGCCAATTGCGGCAGTGCTACGCAGCCCGATTTTGTCGTCTACAGCACGGGCCTTCTCGGCTCGACCGGCCAAGCCAGCATCGTTGCTTACGATAACCTCTATTCCGGTTGCGGCGGTACTGTGCCCGCGGTCTACTGGGCTTACAATACGCAGGGTCAAATTCTGACTTCTCCGGCCTTCTCTCGCGACGGCACTCAGGTCGCGTTCGTTGAAACTAACGGTGGGTTCGGAATCCTGGTGTTGTTGAAGTGGGCTGCGTCTACGTCCGAGACGGTTTCCAGTCCGCGTACGCTTGCCGCGGTCAGCAATGCCTCCTACCGAACTTGCACCGCGCCCTGTATGACGACCATCGACCTCAAGGACGGATCGGGTATCCAGACCGATGACACGACCTCATCAGTTTTTGCCGACTTAAGTGACGACACCGCATGGGTGGGGGGCGCCTATGGCTGGCTGCACAAGATCACTGGAATATTCCTGGGAACGCCGGCCGAAGTGACTGGAGGTGGGTTTCCGGTACAGGTGAATTCGGGCAACGTTCTTTCGAGCCCCGTGCACGACTATGCCTCCGGAAATGTGTTTGTGGGCGATGCAGGCGGATACCTGTATCGTGTCGATTCCAACACCGGAGCTGTGACCGCAACGAGCGAACTTGACTTTGGAACCGGCATTGTTCAAGGACCGATTGTCGATTCCACTGCTGGCCTCGTCTACGTGTTCGCGTCGAGCGATAATACTGATACCTGCACCAACGGCAACACGAACTGCTCCGCAGTCTATGAACTGACCACGAGTTTCGGTACCGGTGCTGTGGGATCGGAAGTGGCAGTGGGAGCCAGCACTGCTCCGCAAACAACGACCCCGAATCCGCTGTACATTGGCGCCTTCGACATTGCATACGAGAACTCGACCAACGCCACCGGAAACCTTTACGTTTGCGGCAATACCGGCGGCGCACCCACCTTGTACCAGGTCCCGATTGTTGCGGGCGCTTTTCCGTCATCCGGAAATGGGACTTCTGTTGCTCTGCTTACTACGACATTGAAGGTTCCGATATGTTCTCCGGTGACGGATGTCTACAATGCGAATGCCACCGGCGGACCCACGGAAAAGGTGTTCGTAAGCGTGGAAACCAATGGTTTGAACCCCGGTTGTGGCGGCGGCGGTTGCCTCTTTAACTTCGTGGATACTCAGTGGCAGGGTTCAACGGCTTACAACATTGGCCAAGAGGTTTTGGCGACCAGCAGCAACGACGGCCACCTTTACATCTACGTGGTCACCGGAACGGGAACTTCGGGAGCTTCGCAGCCCCACTGGCCCAATACGGCCGGTACAGAGTTCGCAGATGGCACTGTGCAATGGATTGATCAGGGCCCACTTTCTGGTAACGCGTTGCCGGCATGGAGGGCTTCTCAATCCTATCCTCTACACTCCAGGATCTTGGATAGCAACGGGAACGTCGAAATCGCGAGCGCTGCAGGAACGACCGGTTCCACGGCACCGGCGTGGAACACTACGCCAGGCGGGACCACGGTCGACGGGGCGGTGACGTGGACCAACGCCGGGGGATTGGGCAGCTTTGTGCTTCCGTCTGCGGGCGGCACCAGCGGCATTGTGATTGATAATACCGTGGGAGCGGCGACGCAGGCCGGGGCTTCTCAAATATACTTCTCCACTCTCGGTAACCAGACCTGCACGACTTCGGGCACATCCGGCGGATGCGCGGTACAGGCATCGCAATCGGCATTACAGTAGGTGAGGAAAGATCATTATGGCCATAGATAATTCGTCCAACGAACCGCTCCAACCCACGGCGATCAAGAAAAAACTTTACGAGAAGCCCGGCTTTCGCTTCGAGCAGGTTTTTGTAACCTCAGCGCTCTCCTGCGGCAAGGTCGTCGGTGGCGTAG
>CAVOJP010000002.1:0-841798 GCA_963696285.1 uncultured Acidobacteriaceae bacterium | reverse complement strand
TTGCAGACCAGATGTGGTTACGTAAATACCTTGCACGACGGGCATTAGAAACTCCCACCTTCGATAACAGTTGTGAGATTTGGTGCGGGACTAATCTCCACTGCCGTCTCATAAAACCAGATTCTGAACTGAAGCAGAGCGCGATACACAAAACCTTTGCCGCTACCTTCTTCATACGGCATCGTCCAATCTTTGTCTGTAAACACAGCCGTCACGGCTGTAGCGTTCACATCAGGGAGATTGCCCCTGTACGATTCCAGCAACTGACGAACTGCCAGTGAGATTGCTCGGCTTCCATAATGTGTCGTAGAAAAGCAATCGACTTGAACTAAAGCAGCGCGTGTTCCTGTAGCACCGCCTGTCGTGTACACGTCGCTTGTCGCTACAATGCTGAGCACGATATACGGCAAGATCGCACCCTTAGGTGCAAGGACCCAGTAAACTTCTGGATTCCCAGCACATTCGGGATAAGCGCTTGCACGCTAGGAGCAGAAGCGATAAGTTGAAGTATTCCCTGGTCAAACATTTAGTTGCCTGTCCCTGCTACAACGGTGTCCTGCGTCACGAATGTCCAGATATGAAGCTCAACCTGCTGCCCATCTGGATCGTAGAAACTGTCGATGTTGTGAAGTTGCGACCGCACCAGAATCTGCATCCCGCCATCTAGTGAGTAAGTCTTCGGGTAGCGCACTACGATCTTGTAAGCCGAAATGCCAACGCGATCCTGAGCCTTGTCTACTTCACGACTTCGCCACGGGCTGATCGAATCCGTGTATGTTCTGCGCCTACTGTTATTGGACGCTTCGGCGTACCATCCGCCGCCTGCCCCGAGTTCGGGTTAATTATCGTAGATGCTGTTGAATTGTGAAGAACTGAGGTATCTGACGCCTGTTGACATCTTTTTCGGTAAGCTCATTATCGTGGGATCCTATAAGTCATAAACGGTCGCAACATCATCGTCAACGTTCCCCACACCTCGCTGGTCGGCTCGACAGATACAATGCTGCGGTTTTCCCACATGGATTTGCGAGATACATCACAGCCATTTGCAGCCGCGCATTGACGCTCGCAGGTGCGGACGTGTCTGCCTGCCCAGTACTGAATCTGAATGCAATCTTGGCGACGATCAGTGAGAGGCCACCAATTTCCCACAACCAAACCGATCTTGTCATCGAGCACAAAGTAGTTCGTGGAATTCCAAGTGCAGAGCATACCCATCTGGTCGTAGTAATGCACGATCACTGGATTGGTGACGAGTTGCGCAGTTCCGGTATCAGACGCATTCGTGTAGCTCTGCGGGACCATTTGACCGTTGCTGCCAGTCGTGTAGAAGTTATTCACACCGCTGTGAATTGCGTGCTGGATGCTGTGGCGATGGTGAGCAGGGCACCATTCAGAAAAGGGACAGTGCCGGAATTGTCGTTGTCGGCTGTGCTGTATTGCCCTCGGCCGTACCAGCAATTACGACGACGTTGCCTTCTTCGAAGCTGTTTTCACACGTCACAGTCACGATGTTGCCAGCAACGGAAACAGCCGTGATGTTGGCTGCGGTGCCGGTCAGTTTCGGGACCTGTACGGGACGACGGACCAGCTCGATAGAATCTTTTGTTGGAAATCCCCACCACCACCAAGGAGTGATAGCGAAGGCATAAGTCAACTCATACTGCAAGAAGTTGCGCGGGTCTTGCGTGTTCGGGAAGAAGTCGAGCGTCAGGAGAATCTGCTCAGTCTGGCACGCTGTCTGCGCCATGATTTCCACCTGCTCCGTCGCAGCTTGAATGAACACCTCAAGAAGGGAGTAGTCATCAGTCTGCGTGACCGGAGAACTCCCAGAGATGTACTGCTGCGGAACATCGAAGCGCCCGAATGCAGCGAGACGCTCTGGCGTGATGACGGGGTTCTCTGCGTAAGTGAGAGTCTTCTGATACATTACTTCCTCTTCTCCAACTGAATCTGCTTCAGGCGAATCGAGTAATCGACCTCGTTCTTCGCCTTGCCACGTTGCGATACTTCGATCCCATGCTCTTTGCAGAGGCGGAGCAGCTTTGCGTGCGCCTCATCTTTGTGCGAAGCAGGGATGACTTCATCCTGATCGAAGCGAGCAAGTGCATCACGCAGATGACTCTGGGTCTTTTCCTCGGTGGAAAAGTGCCACGGCAGACTCCAGGTTGAAGTGTCGTCTGCATTGCCGACATACACGTAATCGCCAGCGGTCAGGTGTTCTCCGTCAACTTCGCGGGTCTTCGCGGCATTCTTCAGTTCAGCGGGTACGTTCTTGAAAGTGCTAAGGTCGAATGCATTGCTGACAGTCTTCGCATTATCAGCAACTGAAGTCGCAAAGTTGTTCTTGACCGCTTCCTTTGCCGACATCCATGTTTCCGCGTTCATCATGTCCGTGACAGACTTTTTGCTGTTCTTGGTGCGCTCGACGTAAATGTCGGCGATGGACGCGCTGACCTGATCCAGCGTGTCTGCAAACTCGCGTACCGCTTTGGCGTCACCATTGCGCACCCTTGAGCGGGGTGAATCATCATCATTGCGCCTGTTCCCATGCAGATCGTGTCACCAGCCATAGCAACAATGCTGGCAGCAGATGCGGCGAGACCGTCTACGTAGACATTTACAGGCTTGCCATGGTTCTTGAGAACGTTGTAGATAGCAACGCCCTCAAAGGCATCGCCACCCGGCGAGTTGATGCGCAGAGCCACGCTGTCATGTGAGCCAGCCTGCGCGATAGCATCAGACACAGCCGATGCCGTAATGCCATCGCCGAAGAAGTCTGCGCCGATCACGTCATAGACTTCGAGCGTTAGTACGCTCTCTGTCTGCGCAGCATTGAAGAAGCGGCGCGAGTCTTTGGAGTTAACCTTCATTGCCAATCACCTAAAGCCAGGTGCAGCAGTGCCGCATGCCTTTCTTTTTGTCTGCAAACTGTGTGCTACAAACCTTCTGCGCATCTTCTATAGACACGCTCATCACTTCTGCTACGAATTTCGCTTCAAGATTGCCGCTCTTCTCGAACTTCCGTTCGCACCGCTGGCCAATGAATTTGCAATAGCGTTCAGGCGCGTTTTCACTTTGGCAGTGGGCGCATCATCACCGTCATCATCAGGCTCATCTTCCTCTGCCGGGGGTAGAACAGTTGCAGCATCCGTAGATGGAGTAGGAGGCTTTTGACCCGGAATAAACCACTCGCCCTCTTTAATATCAAAGACACTGGAGTTGGCAGCCACTACCAGAACATCGCCCCCTTCGATGTAATCGCGGTCCTCACTGGCGCGAGCTTCATTCAAGGTCATCTGCCCAGAAGCAATCAGAGCAGCGTTCGTTTTAGCGCGCTCGTCAGGGGAACCTAAGGATTACATCCGCAAAATGTTTAGCGTACTTAGTGCCTCGCTCCGCTTTCGGAATCAGATCGCGCGTAATCGACTGCTCAATCGCAGTCGTGTAAGGAAGAATCGAGGTATGGAAATACTCCCCAAGAAAAGCGCTGCTCAAGCATAAGTGCTGTTCTGCGCCCCTAGCCCGAGTTTACTTACCAGCGGAGCGCCCCCGAACAATCTGGCGACCGTCTCCTCATTCCTTTTCGCAACTCAAGCAGTTGAGAACCTTGCGCATTGAAGGTCATCTTTTCCCACTTGCCGCCGTGGGGAATGATCGTGAACTTTCCTGCATTCTGAGAACCTGCAAAGTCTTTCTTCAGACGATCTACGACGTTTTGCGCTTGGATCGCTGGTCCGCCATCAACTGGGAAAAGAATGAACCCGCCCATGCCCAAGCCGTTTGCAATTGGCGTCCGCCGTTTCTTCTGCGGCGATCAAAACGCTGATCGCTTCTTTGCCGAGCGCAATCAGTGACGCGCCTTCAACGCCAACGCCTTCGATGTTGTGCGACGTAACGTGCCAGAGGTCGTCTTGATAAAACTTCTGCACTTCGGCGTGCCCATCCATGTAGTGCCAGCCACAGAACGGGAACTATCTTTCCAGTTCGGAAGTCACGCTGCGGATTAGGACCGCCGCTGTAATCCCACTTTATGTCCATGTTCCACGCGTTCAGTGGAACCAGCTCGAGACATCGCCCTTTTGATCGGTGATCTTCTGGCAGTAACAAGCGCCCTTCATAATCAACTGCGACGCGAGAAACCAGCGGAGTTGATAGCTGTCTGCTAGCGGTTTGGGATGTCTTTCAAAAGCGAGTAAAGAGGATCATTGATTGCATGCTGCTTTCGCTGGCGCCCAGCTACATCTTTGGTTTCGTGCAGAATCAGCGGCATCTTTGCAATGTCGTTTGCCAACACCTTTACGACGAGAGAACGCGGCAACGCGGATAGCCGTAGCGCGAGTGACTGGCTTGCCAGCAGCAGCCGGAAATCCGAGAAGTGACTGGATCAGGTCGGCAGATGGTGCGGCCATAGTACTGGCGCCACTATTCTGGAAGGTATGAAATGGCGGGGTATTCAGATTAAGCGAGATTAAAGCATGCATCCTCAGTCTATGGACTATCGGAAAACGTGTGGGCAGGCAGCATTCGATGGAATTGCTTCTAGTAAGCACCTCAAAAATACTTTCCTCTTCTTCCGGCAGGGCTGCGCTCTCATCCTCAAGCGCTCGCTGCAACTGCAACGACGGACCGTCACCATAAAGTATTTCCTTGCCGCCAAGCCGCGTTCCACGCCGCATTCCGAAACCGAGGGTTTGCAGATACCTGTCCCAGTAGAAATAAGCGACTTCAGCCCGCGAGCCATCTGGAGCTTTACGCCCTTTGCGCGGCACTCCGCGGTGGGTATTAGTCAATAAGCTCGCGCAGAATCCTTCCCACTAAGCCTTGTGTGATACCGAATAGCCGTCCAATCTCTGTCTGGACTGCTTCAGGATGCTGCTCGGCATACAACTCGACGGCTTTGTAGTCAACTTTCCTCGCTCTTGGCATATGATGTCTCTCCCTATATATCCTGAGAACTGTTACGCCCTCTCCTTAGGCCGACGTAACCACCCAGAAGGGCTTTTTGACCTTGACTTGGTTCTCAGGAGCGGTGGCACGCGCCAGCGCCATGATTAGTGAGGCACAACCGTCTATCTTTTCGCGCTTGCGATCACGCGACGGCTTGATAAAGTTAGTTCCTGACTGAGTGTTCCAGCGCAGGTTCGACATCTGCCAGCGCATGACAGGGTTGCGAGCTGGGCAGAACTCCCCTCGCAGACTTTTCCGCATCAGTTCCTGACACGGCGGGTTCATACGAAGATGTGACTGCGGAAACGGGACGAACTTCGCATCGGAAACTTCACTTCGCCCAGCATCCTGATAAGCTCGGAACTCCATGCATCGTCGTATGCGACCTCTTTGAGGTCGAATTCCTTACCGATTTCGGCAATTTGCTCGGCTATGTAGCGAATATCTGTGAGAGCTGCGGGTGTCAGGGAAATAAAGCCCTGTGATGCCCACACGTCATAGGGCACCGATCACGCTTTACGCGATCGCCACGTTGTCAGCAGGGCACCAGAAATACTCAAAGATGTTCCATTTTTCGGCAGAGGTTAGCGGGGGAAACAGCAGCACGAAGGCAGAAGCGCTCAGCTTCGGCGCCAAGTCAACCCCGCCGAAGCACAGGCGACCCTTTAGCTGTTCGAGAGCTTCTTTCCTCAGGCGCTTGGCATCAGGGTGAGTCGCTATATCCTCACGGCAACACGCATCCCACTTCTCGATTTCAATCGCGGGATCTGCTGCTTCTGAGTTGAGATATTCAGCGAGAAGCGTTTGAAGTCTCCGATTACTGATGGCTTGCCTTGTGCTTCGGCAAATTCTTTCATTGTTTCCCTGTCGAATAAGTACCCCATTGCTGGGTTGCTTTTTATCCAGCAGTTCGGATCCTTCCAGTAGTCTTTAACGTCGAGAGTGAAGAACCACGGCATTACTTCGTCGTCTATGACGTGACCGTCAAGAATCTTGAAATCTCATTATTACTCATTCCAGCAGATGCTCGTATCGCCAGCCGTTGATCCAGCGGTAGAAATGCAAATCAATAGCGGCTGCTTGCGTGTTCTTCCACCGAGACGGAGCACCGTCCAGATGCCCATGTCCTTGAAGTGAATTTCATCAAGCACGGCGGTACAAAACGACAGCGCCATCTTCCGTATCAGCAGAGCGGGCCATCGGCGACAAACGACTTAGGTTGTCGGTATATAGTGCGATGACCGGCGCTGTTCCAGATTGCTTGATAGCTTCTTTCAACTCTGGATCGCGCGCCCGCATTGCGACTGCTTCATTGAATACGGTGCGTGCCTGCTTCATTGTGGGCGCGCGCAAAACACACGCGCCGACTGTTCACCATCGGCAATCAGGTGGTAGAGACAAAGCGCCGCCGATAAAGCACTCTTGCCGTTTTTCTTACTCACCAACCAGAATGTGCGATTGAAGCGCCTGTAGCCGTTTTCCTTTTTCCAGCCGTAGACGATTGCAAGCCAGACCTGCTGCGCTGGATACAAAACAATCGGCGTGTCCTGATTTGGCGGAATGCAGAACGTCTGGCAGTCAATTACTTTGTTCGCTGCATCGGGATCGAACCACAAGCCGCGCTCGTGTCCGTGCGCGAGATCGTCTACGTGGCGCTGTATAGCCTTGCGAACCCACGGACCGACGACGACAGTGCCGCCCATTACTCCGGTGATATAGGAATCTACAGTGGGATTTATCTGCACTTTGTAAGTCTCTCCACAGTGTCGGAAGACCTGTGACGCCCTCTACAAAAGCAAAAGCCCCAATCAGGTTTGATTGAGGCTCTTGTGACAACAGGCAGGAGAGTTACCTGTTAGCCATTTGTGTTGAGTTGCACGACGGCTTCGCTCAGACAATGCGTGGTCTGTACGTCTGTAACCCAAAATCACAGTTTGTCCGTTCAACGCAGCAACCTGGTCGAGGACCTTGATGCTGGTGTCGCCACGGTCGCCGATGACTGCGAACGCGTTGAAGTCCCCAAACATCCAGGCGCCCTGGGTAGAAGGAGACGAGACATAAGTGGGCATCTCAGCCGAGAAAGCCACCGGATAACCGAACAAGCGTGCTGAACCATCTGGATCGAACGTCACGAACGTCTGATACTGCGAAGCCGCGATCTGCGCCTTCAACAGACGGTTAAACTCGGGACGCGCTACCAACCACTTAGCGCGGTTGTAGTACGCGGCGTTCAATGAACCCATCGTGTCGATGATGGGGTTGATGCCCAGAATTGCAGCGCCGCCAGAAATGCTGGCGCCAGTTGCAGTCGTGCCGTTACCCAGATAGCCTTGCGGCTGACCGGAGCCGTTGCCGTTCGTGAAGAGATACTCTTCTTCCACAGTGATGATGCGGCCGAGTTCGGCAGTCAGGAAGTCAGCGCAGGCTTTGCTGTCCTGCAACAGTTCCCAAGACGCGTAAACGCTGTCGCCCACGACATAAGCTTGCAACTCGGTCGTCGCGAACTGAGGAACGTTGGTAGCGAATGCATTCGTGCCGGAGTTGTCGGACTCGGCTTTGATCGCGGCGGTCGCTTTCGCGCTCTGATACGGCAGGTTCAGGTTCATGCTGGTCGTGATGACTTTGCTCAACTTACGAGCAGAGCATTCAACGATAGCCAGATTCGGGATCGACGGATCGGTCTCTGATCGGAACCAGCGCGGAACCGTCAGCAGTCGTTCCGCCTTCGCCCAACGCTGCATTCTGGAATGCAAACGCTTCAAAGCCGTGCTTGCCGGACTTCAGAGCTTTCCAAAAAGCGTCGCCATATTCAGGCTGCAATTCGGTCGCAGCGCGGTAGCCGCCCATAGCGTAGAACTTCTTGCTGGCTTCTTTGGCGGTGATGATCGCAGACTGGCGCGGTGCGCCGACTTCAGAACGACCCTTAGAAATGGCCGAGAAGCGGGCGATGTTCGCATTGAGTTGATCGAGTTCGGAGGTCAGAGCGGTAAACTGCGCTTCCTCAGTGGCAGTCAACGCCACTTTGGACTCGGTCGCTTTCTTGAGCATGAGTTCCTGTTGGTCAAGGATCTCGCTCTTGCGCTTATTGAGAATGGTGCTGTCCATGATATTTGTTTTCCTTGTGCGCCCCTGTTTTCGGATCAGCGGACACGAATTCAGTCAAGCGAGCCCCTTCATCGGAAGCAGCCTCACATAGAACCCGAGTAATACATTCAGTTGATAGTCTCCTCTGATGGCTGTAGCTGGCACAGTAGGTGCGGTCTTTCTACTCAGGAAGTCTTGCAGTTTATTCTTCTGTGGTTTATCGACAGCGACTTTTGACCTATCGGCAGGATTCATAGCAAAGCGGCCAGTGAGCGCAATAAGTGAAGATACTTCTGAGCGGTTAATGGTGTCTGTCCGCATCTTGCAAACAAGACGAACCAATAGCTCAAAAGCTGTGCGATCAGACGCGAAGCAAACTCCGGGCAACATCTGAGACTCCAGTCCGCCCAAACTTCCTTCTGAAACGCATCCAAATATGCCGGCGCATCTCCTAGCGGCTTTGTGTCACTGGTTTCAGGTTCACTTTCACGAGCGCGTTCAGGATGACGGATGAACGCACCTTCCGCTTCAAGAATAGCGGTCGGTTTTCGCGGCTGCGGCATGACACACTCCGAGGCACCCCAAAAACACAATCAGGCGACCTGTCCGGGCTGGCGAAGTGGAGTTATGTGCAAAAACCGGGAGCATCGGTCCTTTGCGGCAACTCGCCCATAGATTAGGTACGGCGCAGGGGTGCTCGTAGGACGGTGCGGTACCGGGTGGCGGGTGTAAGCCGCTCAGGTTATTCCAAGTTCACCCAAGAGCTTCCTATGCTTGGGAATGGGTGCTTAAAGGGGGATATGGTCTGGAGGGTGGATCGCGCTGGCGCGGTCGGCGGTCTGTCAGCTTGGTGCGCTTCTGACAAGCCGGATAGGGATTAGGGACTGGCGTCCAATGGTGAGATTATTGTCTTGAGGGGTATTATGTGTTTTTCTCTGTACGGGTGTGCTCTACTCCGCCTGTACGGTTTCTCTGCCTTCTTCTACGCCTTCAGTGATATGGAAGCGAAGCCTGTTCACTTAGCGGCTGCACTATCAGCCTTTGCGAATGCTTCTTCCCAACTGTTGCCCTGACCGTAACAGTGCAGTTTGACATTGCGATGACCTAAGCACTGAGCTTCCCATCCATGATTGTAAGTGATGACTCGATAGCCGACCCAGTACGGTTTGTCAAATGACAGCTTGTTGATGCCTCCCTTAAGCAGTACTGCTTCTCCGTTCTTCCACCTTCTACGAGCTTCTTGTTGCGCTTGCTTCTCCGTCATGTGAATTCCTCCGCGCCGAATAGGTTATTGGCTACATGACTATTATCTCATCTGCGATTCTCGATGAGTGCGTAGGAGCGGAGTTATCAGTGACTTACCGTAAATGTGGTGTTGATAGGAAAGGAAATATAAAGTCATTGACAACAGGAAGTCGTCACTTCACAAACTGAACTAAGGGAATGGATCCGAACTGCAATGCAGCCAGCACAGCGACAGTTTGGAACTTCTACATCGCGATGTCTGACTTGGGAGTCGTACTGCTCTGCGTATTCATCGACCTCAAGCTCTTCTTCCGAGCACAGGATGCAGGATGAGCGAATGATTCCTTTATTGACATGGTAGGTTTGATGGATGCTTAGCTCTGCGGCCCTGCGATCGCAACCAGCGCACTTCAACGCGCGTTGTACTGTCATGTGATTGCTCCCAAGCGCTTCTGCGATCTCTCGCAGAGACTTACCGGCGTTGTAGAGTGGCACTACTTTATCTTGGAATGCACGCGTGTAAGCTAGACCCTTGTTCCACCCTCCGCAGGCACGCATTTTCCGCAACACTTCTGTGCGTGTTTCCTGACGACCTTTGTTCCAAGGTGTATAGCCCTTTTTCCACGTCATCAGTTCCCCCAAACCCAACCGCAGATGCATCGCAGAACTTCAGCAAGTGAACGCTTGCGCAGTTCTCTACCGCAGATTGGACAGCTTCGCATCCACATTTAGTGCTTCCATTCCTGCGCGGTTTTCTGCGAGTGACACGAGTGGCATAGTCCTTGGCAGTTTGCGGGGTTATAGAACGCATCTAGACCGGATTGTTCTACGATGATTCTGGCGCGGATTACGTGATCACATTCCGTAGCGGCTTTGTGCTTGCATTCCACGCACAAAATATCTCGGTTTAAGACTATTCTCCGGGGCAATTTTTCAGCCCAGCGTTTATTGCGATACAGTTTCCGATGCGGATCATCAGCGCGGTAGCTTTCATAAAATGAATTGCGTTCCTTAGCTGCATTTTGGTGTGCGGCACAATAGGGTGTGGCATTAACAGCACGAGCGCTGCACTCGCGACATAACGGCGGAGGGCTACTCGGCACGGCAAACCAACTGTCGCAATTTATCGATGACAGCAGAAGGTAATCCGTGATCTCCAGAAGCAAGGAATGCACGAATAGTCTGCACGGCACGCCGGTCACGAATCTTATGCAATGACTCTTTGAGTATGTTTGCGTCCAAGCATCGGCGAAGTGACGACTTTGCCATCTGCTTTCCAATGTGCCCATTGCTTTGTTGTAAGCTCTGACTTCAAAGTCGGCGCCTCTGGTGTAGAGAGGGCTTTTACCATTACTGATGATTGGCGCTCTCTGACTTCTGAACACTTCCAAGCGCTCTTAGTTGCAACAGCATGCCGTGCTCTCATTTCAGGATTGGTGAACCGCTCTTTTGCTAATGACGATATCAATGCCTTCTGCTCTGGACGGTTTTGCGTAACTTTAGCTGCTGCCGATAAATTGGCGCGTACTTCGAGGCGATTATGAGAGATGCTCTGAGAAACGGACATCTGGCTCACGTTCTGGCGTCCAAGCTGTTGCTTCTATCAGCGCGGTTGAAGGCGCTTTGATTCCGCATGCAGCTTCGAGCAGCTTGTGCGCCCGAGCGTGATCACCCAGCTTGAGCGTAATCAGATTCTCTGGAAAGAAGAATTCATACTCAGGGAACTGCTTCTTCGGGCAGATGTGGTGCTCGTGAGTGTTGCCTTTCTCTGTACCGATGCAGGACTGGAGAAAGTGGAAGTACGCCCAGAAATCAGCGGCGGGATATCGTTCTTGGAGTACCGTTTGCGGATTCATTGCTTTCTCTTCCTCTAAAAGAGTTGGAAGTCAGGTGTTAGAGGCACCTGCGATTTCCCTTTGGAGTGCTACAGGGATGCAGCACTCAACAAAATGGTTAGACGGCGGCTTTGAGTTCCGTCTCAGCTTTCTTTACATCAGCTTCCGCCGACTTCAATGCATCCTCGCCATCGGCAACAATTTTCGCCTCCAACGCTTTCACACGAGCTTCGAGCGCCGATTCAGTCTTCGTAAACAACTTCACGAAGGCAGACTTGATCTTGCGACCAACGGCCGGGCAAAACGCGCCCACGACGAGCGCGGTCCCGACATAGATAACTTCTTGAGCAGCAAACTGGAACATCATGATGGTTTCTCCCTCTACCTTAAGCCTCAGCAATACTTTGAACGATCCAGCTCAGAGGCTTGGGAATAAGGGCTGCATCTCTGGCGCTGTGTCTCGATGCTTTCTCTGCTCCACCGCGCTTCCTAGCATCGGTGGCAGTGCTTTTGAGCAAGATCGATCAGTTCCAGAGACTTCCGTAAGTAAATCTCTGCGGACTACCGGACGATCCGTGGTGATGGCACGCTCGATGTTGATTCTGAAGGTCTACCAAAGTAGATTGGATGTTCACTGTTTGCCCGCTTTCTCAAGGGCTTGATCTACGGTCGCAAGTTCTGCGACGAGCGCAGCTTCTACTGTTGAATGTACCCGAAGCGTGGATCATCAGCCTGAGCTGACGCTGGATCTCGGCTTTGCGGGCGAGGTTGGCTTGAATGTTGTCGTTCATAAAGTGCTCCCTATATTGACTGCGAATGTGTTACAGCTACTTCCGCAGCTCTGCCCAGTATTCAGACATCTCGACCTGAGCAATTTCATCGAACCAGTGTTTATTGTGGATTGTGAGAATCGCTTCTGGATCACGGTTGACATCGGAAATCCGCGTTCTCACGGCTGTACCAAATTTCTGATGTAGTTCCATCGTGGGAAATCTGATACCAAGATTCGCACTGAAAAACTCTTCGACAGCGAGCTTCTTCTTGCGACGTTTTCTCATCACAGGAGATAGCCCGCGATTTTGCACTAGAACTGACGGGGGCGGCAGCGCAACTTCTTGAGTAGAGAAATCGAATTCGAATTCGTTGTTCATGGCTATTTCTTGATTCCTTTTCGCTTAGGCTCCGCAGGAAGGATGCATTCCTTTTCCGGGTAATGTTTGAATCCACATTTGGAGCAGAGTGGGCGCGAGTCATACTCTGCCATTTCTTCTGCCAAATCAGCTTCAACTTTGATCCTGCTTTGAACCAGCTCATACTCTTCTCGTGAGAGTATGCTCTTGACCCGGCTGCGGGGCTTCGGCAACACGCCTGCTTTGTGGCAAGCTATGCCGTACGCAATCCTACTGCTGAAATCTTCAGGTTTTGGTTTTGGTTCTACTGTGCTAAGAAGTAAAGCCTTTCCTCTCACCTCACCGCTTTTGACTTGCTCTAGCTGTTCAGTTTGTGAATTCTTGGACGATTCCATTTCAGTTCTCCTTCAAACACATACACAAGCACAGACACAGACACAGACACTAACACCAACACCAACACAGAGAGACCAATCACAACCCTCGGTTAGCCCTTGGTTAGCCCTTGGTTAACCAAAGGTTGACCCTCGGCTACCTGTTGTGTAAACAAGGCGCCTTTTCCGACAGCATAGTGCCCTTTGCGAGAGTCTGAGACTTGTACCCACTGCGGGCCAGTCCATTTTCTCCAAAGACGCCCATCTTCATCTGCTAGTGCGGGATATAGCAAGCCGACTCGTTCAAACTCATCAAGGAGTCTGGCAACCTTCTCAGCATTCCAATCGGGGCGACTATATGCGTAAGCTCGCGCCCAAATCCTAGCTGGATCTGCTTCGAACGTTCCGTCTACATAAGACAGCGGCAGAATCCACGAGAATTCCGGGCGCCATTCGGGTGGCTCAACTTTAGCCAACTTACTAGAGAGGTACATTACATCTTTGATTGTGCGGCTCATTCGGCACCGCCAGTGTACTCGTCACTCTCTTCGGCGCTTTCAATCTGATCGAGCACATTTCTTGCTGAGCATTTGTGATGATTACTTTGCTCGCATAGCGAATGATTTCATCGAGTGAAATTGCACGCGGCTTTTGACGATCTTTCCATCGTGCTGTGATGTCAAAGGCTGTGATTAAATCTGGAAGGCCGCTCGCTATACGCGCCCAGATGACAAGCTGCATATCGTCAAGTTGTTGGTTAAAACGAGCGGAAAAACACTTCTGAATTGAGCGTAACAGAGCGCGATCTATACGCGGACCTGTTCGCTGTGATTGGCTGTACATTGCATTCTCTCCCTAATAGTTGAAAATAATATGCACCAGAACTTACGGCTGGCAGCGTGTCAGAAATCCGACGTGTTTATTTGTCCCATTCCTTGATGAACTCTTCAGCGCGCTCGACCGTCGAGAACCCTTCAGCAGCTAAGCACCCATTATCGCCATCGACCACTATAAAGCGTCCTGAGTCCTCAGTCCGTTCCTCTTCTGGAATCCCGACGATGAAATAACGTTTCTCACGTGTTTGTTCTTGGTTGAAAACGTCTTTAATTGCCTGTATTCTTTCTTCAACATTTTGCTTTGCCATTGTTCTCTCCTTTTTGGTGTTAAAAGCAGTTCCAGTTTCGACACTAGAACCACTTAGTTTTTTTGCGCCGTCTTGCCGTGTAAAAAGACACTTCTTTTTGCGACGCAACATCGAAGTACCAGCTGTCGAAGATGAAGATATCGGATTTTGGATCGAGATTTATGTCCGATACGCGAGTTCGGAAACTGCTGCCAAACTGAGCGTGCATTTCCGACGATGGCTGCTTCTTGTCGAGATTTGCGTGAAAGTACTCTTCAATCTGTTGCTTCTTGCTTATGCGGTGACCGAATACTGATTTTTCCATTGCCTTCTCTCCTTGAGCCGTCTGCTCTCCGCAGTGCTCTCTATATTCGCGAACCGTGTGACGGGTTCGATTTGGCAACTCTTGTGTTTTCTATTGCCTACAAGCCAGCACGTAAGGGTCTTCAGTTTTCATACACTTACAGCAGCGGCTCAGTGCCAGAAAGTTACGTAAGACAGCAGTGAGTACTATCAACTGCTGCTATCTGCTATTAACTGCTGAGGGTTTTCTGCGCATCGACGTAGCGATCAAGGTCAGCGCGATCAAAGACGATGCGCTTGCCGATCTTCAGAAAAGGAACAACGCGCGACCACTGAAGCTGACGAACTGCTGGAATTGTGCATGCGAGATAGAACGCTGCCGGGAACAGTCAAAAGACGAGGTTGTGCTGCTGAAGTGATGACTTGATTTTTCAAGGGACTCCGGCTCCAAAGGACTTGGGAGCCTGTCTTGTCTTAGCGGGCGATGACTGCGAGCGCAGTCACAAGGCTTGATTCAACCTTCCCGAGTGCAGAACGATGCTCCCTGACACTTCTAAGCGGGGGATCTTCCCCGCGAGAGCATCGAACAAGGTCATCATACAACGAGCACCGTTATTGGTGCAATGACAAAAGTGCTCTACCATCCTTTCCTGTTCTGGGTTATGCTCCCACAAGCATGGAATACGTAGAGAAGAAAAAGCGAAGGTCTAAGGGCAGCATTGGCAGGGTCAAGGGGTCGCCATTTTGGTATATCTGGTACCGAAGCAACGGCAAGACCATCAGAGAGTCAACGCGCTCAGAATCCAAGATGGTCGCTGAAGCGCTGCTCTCACGCCGGATCACTGAAGCGGCTGATGGCATTCCGCCAGCCGTAGAGGAAAAAGAAATTCCGTTATGAAGACGCCCGAGCCGTGCTGCTGGCAGATTATGAACGAGAGCAGCGCTCTTCACTGCTGACCCGCGCTGACGGAAAGAAGACGATCTGGCGGACTTGTTCAGCTTGACAGCTGTTTCGGCGGGCGGCGGCTGGCTGGATTACACCTGATGATGTCCGCGGCTTTATTAAGCAGCGTCAAGATGAGGGAGCAGGCGCCGCCATTATCAACCGCAGCAATGCGCTGCTGAAGCGCATGCTCGTACTTGCGCGCCGTGAGGGAAAACTGCGCATCATTCCCTACGTCCCGATGCTGCCTGAGCCTGAGCCGCGTGAGGGGTTCCTGGAAAGTATCCGAAACAGTTTGCAGCGCTGCGCGCCGCAATGCCAGAAATTCTCCGACCGATTCTCACGTATCTGTACTTGACTGGCTGCCGTGTGGGCGCCGCAAAGAAAGTTGATTGGTCGCAGGTCATTTTCGAAGGCGACAAGGTCGAGATTGCTCTCCGTGCCAAGCAGGTGAAGAACAAGCGCCCGCTTCTCCTGCCGTTGCCTGAAGACTTGGCGGCAGTACTCCGCGCCACCACAACCAGAACTGGCTCTGTGTTCTGCGCTACAAATCTCACCAAGGCTTTTCGTAAAGCGTGCGTTGCGGTAGGATTAGGAGTGTGGCGCGATCCAAAGAACCACGATGCTGGCTATGATGGGTTGACGCTGCACGATTTGCGACGGAGCGGGGTGCGGAACTTGCGACGTGCAGGAGTGAGTGAAGACATTGCAGTCAAGGTGTCCGGTCATCGGACGCGGGCGATCTTCTCGCGCTACAACATCGTGGACTCTGATGATCTGCACAATGCCATGAAAATGACCTCAGAGTTTATTGCAAATTCGTTGCAAATCGCTTCAGACAATCCACGTAAGTAATTGATGGCGCTATCGTCTAGGGGTTAGGACGGAAGATTCTCAATCTTCAAACCCGGGTTCGATTCCCGGTAGCGCTACCAAGGCTTTCGTTGATGCTAAAGATTTCCTGCCTGCCGCTCCAGCAAGCTTCAGGGTGCGTAACTTCCAAGCCCGTCGATTCTGTCTTTGAGCAAAGTAATTAACGTGAAGCCGATAGATTCCAGCGAAGGAAGCGATAAGTCTGTTCTGAAACAACCTCCCTCCGGGCGTTTCTCTCATGCCTGGCGCGCCTTGCGGCACCGCAACTTCAAACTGTTTTTCGCCGGTCAGAGCATCTCACTGATTGGCACCTGGATGACCCGCGTAGCCACTAGTTGGCTGGTGTATCGACTTACGGGTTCTGCTTTGTTGCTTGGAGTGGTGGGCTTTGCCGGGCAGATCCCCACGTTCCTGCTGGCGCCTTTCGCCGGAGTTCTGGTCGACCGTTTGAATCGGCGCAAAATGCTGGTATGGACGCAGGCCCTGGCGGGTCTGCAATCTCTAGCGCTGGCGGGGTTAACGCTGGCGAAGGTGATCACCATCCACGAAGTGATCTGGCTAAGCGTGCTCCAGGGGTTGATCAACGCATTCGATATGCCCGGCCGGCAGGCTTTTCTGATACAGATGGTCGAAGACAAACAGGACCTGGGCAACGCGATCGCGCTCAATTCGTCGATGGTGAACGTGGCTCGACTGATAGGGCCTGCGCTGGCGGGATTTGTTATTGCAGGAGTGGGTGAAGGATATTGTTTCCTGATCGATGGCATCAGTTACCTTGCGGTAATCGCCTCGCTGCTGATGATGCGGGTCAACATTGCACAGGCAAGGCGCGCGGCCACTTCGATGCTGGAGCAACTCAAGGAAGGTTGGACCTATGTGCGCGGATTTCCACCCATCCGCACCATTCTTTTGCTCTTCGCATTAATCAGCCTGATGGGCATGCCTTTCATGGTGCTGATGCCGATCTTCGCGTCTGAGGTATTGCACGGCGGCCCGCATACTCTTGGATTTCTTCTGGGAGCGTCGGGCGTTGGGGCGCTGATCTCGGCTATTTCTCTTGCCTTGCGCAAGACGGTGCGAGGGCTTACGACGATGATTCAGATCTCGGCTGCGCTCTTCGGCGTTGGTCTGATTTGTTTTGGATTGTCTCGAATCCTTCTGCTATCGATGTTGCTCATGGTGGTGGTTGGTTTTGGCATGATGCAAGGGCTGGCGGCGAGCAATACAGTCATTCAGACATTAGTGCCCGAAGATAAGCGTGGGCGGGTGATGAGTTATTACACGATGGCCTTCGTGGGAATGGCTCCGTTCGGCAGTCTGTCTGGCAGGCGGGCTGGCGCACCGGATTGGGAGCTCCGCACGCGGTCATGATTACAGGAGCATTTTGCCTTGCCGGGTCACTCTGGTTCACCACGCAACTGAAATCGATCCGGAAGATCATGCGGCCTATCTATGTCGAGATGGGGATTATTCGAAGCACGATGGAGCCGGCGATGGAAGATCAGGTGGGGAGGTAGAAAATAATTCATGCTGTTCAAGCATAAGAATGGCCTCCGGCAGTATTCAACGTGATCGATTGACAATTCGCTTCCGCCGCCCTTACCTTTCCGTGGGACGTTCGCGGAGGCGGTTGCGTGGTGCGTAAAGCAATCTTCAAATTCAAGTTTTGCGGTGCGATCCTGTTCGTACTTTGCGGGAGCGGACTAGTCTGCGCGCAAACTGGCTCGGCATCTCTCGGGATTTTTGAGACTCATGCGGACGTCGGCGCCACGCAGCACCCCGGGTCGGCGCAATATGACGCGGCGACTCGTGCTTATACCCTCACGGGCAGTGGCGAGAACATGTGGTTCGCATCTGACGCTTTTCAGTTTGCCTGGAAACAGGTTTCCGGCGATGTCGCGTTGACTGCGGACATTGCTTTCCCGCAAGCGGGAGGGAACGAGCATCGTAAGGCGGTGCTGATGATTCGGCAAAGTCTGGATGCGGATTCGCCCTATGCCGATGTAGCCTTGCACGGTGATGGGCTCACTTCGCTGCAATATCGCGATGCCAAGGGAGCGACAACGCATGAGATTCAATCGAACCTCTCGGCGCCTCATCGCTTGCGCATCGAGAAGCGTGGTGACTTCGTCTATTTGTTTTTAGCCGCGGCGACCGGAGAATCGCTGCGGCCTTCGGGTGCGTCGATCAAACTTTCACTTCAGGGGCCGTTTTTCGTTGGTATCGGCGTTTGCTCCCATGATAAAGACGTAGTCGAGAAAGCCGTGTTCACGAACGTCGATCTCGCAACACCTGCGTCTAGTACGTCGTCGCCTGTGCTTTACAGTACGCTTGAGACGGTAGCTATCTCTTCCACAGATCGCCGCGTAGTCTATACCGACGCGAGTCACTTCGAAGCGCCCAACTGGACGCACGATGGAGCCAACTTTCTCTTTAATAAAGAAGGCCACATTCTGCGGCTTCCCGTTAGCGGCGGCACGCCCGCGATCATCGACACCGGAAGGGCGATCCATTGCAATAACGATCACGGCATTTCTCCGGACTCAAAATGGCTGGCGATCAGCGACGGTTCGCAGCCCGATCACGAATCCAGCGTTTATATCGTGCCTTTCGGCGGCGGCAAGCCGCGGCGCGTCACCAAGGATTCTCCGTCCTATTGGCATGGCTGGTCGCCTGACGGCAAGACCCTCGCTTTCGTTGGAAAGCGCAATGGCGACTTCGACATCTACACCATTCCTTTCACCGGCGGCGAAGAAACTCGATTGACCACGGCGAAAGGTCTTGACGACGGCCCGGAGTATTCTCCCGATGGCAAATACATTTACTTCAATTCCGAGCGCACCGGTCACATGCAGATCTGGCGCATGCATGCGGATGGAAGCCAGCAGGAGCAAGTCACCTTCGACGATTTCAATAACTGGTTCCCGCACATCTCGCCCGACAGCAAGTGGATGGTTTTCATCTCCTATGGGAACGACGTCGTTGGTCATCCTCCGAATAAAGATGTGCAGCTCCGCATTATGAACATGGCGGATGGAAAAATCGACGGACCCATCACCGTCCTCGCCAAGCTTTTCGGCGGACAAGGGACAATGAATGTTCCCTCGTGGTCGCCCGATAGTTTGAAGGTAGCGTTCGTCAGCTATCAATTGCTGCCCGCCGAAGATGCTGCAATAAAATGAACACCGCAGTTTGAACGTTGAGGTCTTGGCGTAATCGAGGAGATAGAAATCATATGCGGGTTGGAGTTTTCACGCCTCTGCTGTCGCAGCTTCCGCTGGCGGCGGTTCTCAAGAAACTGAAATCTCTCCAGATTGATACGGTGGAACTGGGCACGGGAAACTATCCCGGCGATGCGCACTGCAAATTAGCGATGCTGGAGAATACTGCAGCGCTCGCCGATTTTAAAAAAATTATTGCTGATCACGGAGCCACGATCAGCGCGTTGAGTTGCCACGGTAATCCGTTGCATCCTGATAAGGCACGAGCGCAACACGACCGCGAGGTGAGCCGCAAAACCATTTTGCTGGCGGAAAAACTCGGGATCCCGGTGGTGGTCGATTTTTCCGGATGTCCTGGCGATTCGCCGAATTCTGCGGCTCCAAACTGGGTCACGTGTCCCTGGCCCCCGGACTATTTAAAGGTTCTCGACTGGCAGTGGAATGAAGTGGTCGCGCCTTATTGGACCGAACATGCGAAATTTGCTGCTGACCACGGAGTGAAGATCGCGATCGAAATGCATCCGGGATTTGTAGTTTATAGTCCGGAGACAATGCTGAGGCTGCGGTCAGTTGCTGGCCCAAGCGTAGGCTGCAATTTCGATCCTAGCCATCTTTTCTGGCAGAGCATTGATCCCATAGCGGCTGTGCGTGTGCTGAAAGAGGCGATCTTCCACGTTCACGCCAAGGACACGCAGATCTACGCTGCGAATCTGCCGCGCACCGGCGTGCTCGATACCAAGCCATACACCGAGGAGCGCGAGCGCGGCTGGATCTTCCGCACCTGCGGCTACGGCCACGGCGCTGAATGGTGGAGTGAATTTATTTCCACGCTGCGCATGTTTGGCTACGACAGCGTACTTTCCATCGAACACGAAGACAGTCTGCTCTCGCCGGAAGAGGGCCTGACCAAAGCGGCGAATTTTCTTAATGGCATCGTCATACGCGAGCAGCCTGCCGCTGCCTGGTGGGTGTAGCGTGAGGCCAGGGACCACACGATGAAAACGATCCGGACAGCCATCATCGGTACCGGCTTTATGGGCCGAGTGCATCTCGAAGCAGTGCGGCGAGTGGAGTTCGTAGAAGCTGTAGCTATCGTTGGCAGAAACGCCGAGGCTGCGAAACGGCTGGGCGAAGGATTTTCCATTCCTACGATTACGTCGGATTATCACGACGTTCTTCGCGATCCGGCGATCGATGCGGTTCACATCTGCACACCAAATGCCCAGCACTTTCCTATGGCCAAGGAAGCGCTTGAGGCCGGCAAGCATGTGATCTGCGAAAAGCCGCTGGCCACGAGTGTCCAGCAGGGCGAAGAGCTTGTTGCTCTCGCCGAGCGGCAGGGGGTCAGGAATTGCGTCTGCCATAATTTGCGCTACTACCCGATGGTGCAGCAGATGCGGCGTATGCGTGAAGATGGTGACCTTGGCGAAATTCTTGCAGTGCAGGGCACATATTTTCAGGACTGGCTGCTCTACGATACAGATTGGAACTGGCGCGTGGATGCCAACGCCGGCGGGCCTTCGCGCTGCATGGCCGATATTGGATCGCACTGGTTTGACATGGCCGAGCATGTTACCGGGTCGCGCGTAACTTCTCTCTGTGCCGATCTGCAAACCTTCCATCGCACGCGCAAACAACCGAGACGTTCGGTGGAAACGTTTTCCAATAAGCTGATTAGCCCGGAAGACTACGCGGAAACAGCCGTAGACACGGAAGACTTTGGCGCGGTGATTTTTCGCATGGGCGAGCGCACACGCGGCAGCATGACTGCCAGCCAGGTTTCCGCAGGCCGCAAGAACCGGCTAAGCATTGAGGTCTGTGGCACGCGAGCGGCGGTGGCATGGAATCAGGAGCGTCCGGACGAATTGTGGGTAGGGCATCGAGACACGGCGAATCAACTTTTCGTGAAAGATCCTTCTCTGCTCAAACCTGCGGCGCGCAGCTACGCCGATCTCCCAGGCGGTCACAGCGAAGGCTACGACGATACATTCAAGCAAGTCTTCCGCCGCTTCTATGCATCCATCGCCAGGGCGGATGGCGCGTGTGATTATCCTCAATTCGCCGATGGAGTGCGGCAGCTGAACATATTGAATGCTGAGCTGGAGAGCAACCGGACGCGGAGCTGGGTCGATGTTCGCGCTCTGGGTTCCAAAAGCTAAAACGGCAGTTGAAAGGACCACTTGCTAATTCTCGCCGCCATCCTCGCCATCTTTATCTACGGGATGATCGCCGCCATGCTGGGCACGATTTTGCCGGAGCTCTCCGATCGATTCAAGTTGACTCCCAGCCAGAACGGCACGATCGCCTCCGCTCAAGCGCTGGGCCTCATCCTTGCTTCACTCTGCACCGGCCCGATACTCGATAACGAAGGTAAAAAGCTCGGTATGGTTCTGGGTCTTGGCCTGATCGCGGTGGCGCTATTCGTGCTTCCACGAGTGGCAGGCTTTTTCAGTATCGCGTTTCTGCTCTTTTTGCTGGGAGTTGGCGGCGGTATCACGGTTACCGCCGCGAACGCTCTCGCCAGCGATGTCGGTGAGACACACCGCGCAATGGCGCTGACCCTCGCCAATCTTTTCTTCGGGCTGGGCGCGCTCGCTACACCGTTTATCGCGGCAAATCTTTTCGGGCGAAACTGGGTGCGGCTCTGCTACACCATCGCATCCCTGACTGTCATCACCGTAGTGATCGAGGCGCTTACCAGGATGCCCGGACCGACCGGGGCGGGGCGATTCGTGTTGACGGATGTAGCTCCGGTTCTCGGACGTCCGCTATTGTTTTTGACAGCCCTCTTTGTCTTTCTCTACATCACTTGCGAAGTGGGCATGTGGAACTGGCTGCCCCGGCACCTGATTGCGCAGGGCATTCCGGAAGCGCGGGCGCTCAACATTCTTGTCCCTGGGATTTGCATTGGGAATTTTGATTGGGCGTGCCGCGATCTTGCCTGTCCTCAATCACGTGCCTGCCGTTACGGTCACATTGTGGGGATCGGTGGCTATGGCGATAACTACTTTTTTATTGCTGCGAATGCAATCAGCCACCGCCGCCGGGGTATTGGTCTTTCTAGCCGGCCTATCGATGGCACCGGTCTTTCCCAGCACGCTCGCGATTGTAGGCGACGCTTTTCCTCGCATGACGGGAACGGCGATTGGTTTCGTAATCACGTGCGGATGGATTGGCCTCGCCGTGAGTTCACGCGTGATCGGCGCGATTGCCGGCGGGGATCCGCGAAGGCTGAAGAAAGCGCTGCTGGTGATCCCGGCCTCTGCCGTTATTATGGTGGGCCTGGATTTGGCAATTCGGAGTGCGCTGCGCTAGAGCCAGAGCGTGACTTGTTGAAATCCTCGTGCCCTAAACCGTCAAGGCGCGCATGTAGTCGGCGTCGATCTTCAGCGCTTCCATCATGGGCATGTCGAACTGCTCTTGCTCCACAAAAATATGTTTAATGTTGGCTTTCTTTGCCGCTTCGAAGATTGGGTGATAGTCAATGGTTCCGTGTCCCAACTCTGTCGAAGGCGGAGGATTTGATGGCGTGGACGCAGGAGTTAACTTGAAGTCTTTGACGTGAAGCATGCAGATGCGCGTGGGATAGCGAGACAGCAGTTCCGCCGGGTTCTGGCTAGCTACTGCGGCCCAGCCGCAATCCAATTCCATACTCACCTTCGCGGGGTCGGTCGACTTCAAAAGCTCATCATAGAAAAGCACACCGTTTTCTGAACGAAATTCCGGCGTGTGGTTGTGATAGGCGAAGTGCATTCCCGCCGCGTTTACTTTTTCCCCGATATGGTTGAACTGTTCCGCATTCCAGCGCCAGTCTTCGAGCGTCATCGACTCCCTGGCAGCGCGAGAGTTGGGATCCTTCACGCGTGAGTGGTCCTTCAGCATGGGCGATGCACACACTATGTATTCGAGGCCGAGATCTTTACCGTATTGAATTGTTTCATCCAATTTGGGCAGAAGATCTTTCAGGGGATAATGCGCGCTTACGCAATGCAGGCCGGCGTGATCCATGGCCTGTTTCACTTCGTTCGGAGTACGGCCGAAGAAGCCCGCGGCCTCCACTTCGCGGTAACCGAGCGCCGCAATCTGCTTCAGAGTTCCTTCGTAATCTTTGGGCAGAACGTCGCGCACGGAATACAGCTGCAGCCCGAGTGGAAGGCCCAGAGGATTGGCCATAAGGCGAGGCACGTGGCTCCATAGCGCCGCACAGGCGGCCGAGGCGGAAGCGGTTTTTACGAAAGTCCTTCTAGAAATTCGACGCATGATGAAATCCCTCATTTCATTTTTCGACTACAGAACAGTGGCGACTTACCCCCGGATCATCTTCGCGCTTTCGTCCCAGGTTGCTATCGTGTTTTTGAAGTAGGCGTAGTTAGCCAGGTGGCAGCCGATGGCGGCATGATTGCCGAACACTTCATTCTCTACTGTGGGTTTGCGAGTTCGGACCGAATCGAAAAAATGTGCCTGGTGCGCCGATATATCGCTGTAGCCCTGCGGCGCGGTAAAAGTTTCGGCCTCGACTGCCTGGTAGTCAAGCGGTCCGGGCTCGGGATGCTCCGCCTTCCACTGTGCCAGATACTCCTTGCGAAGCCGCTCCGGCCAGCCCTTGATCGAATAACCTTCGGGTTTGGGAGTTGTGTCTTGAGGAGTGAAGACCAGCGTCTGGCCGTTGATCTCCATCGTGCCCTTGGTACCGTGGAATTTGATTGGTTCACCGCCGGCGTTGTTCAGATTGCAGCGCAGCACGACGCGGAATTTCGGATAGTCGTAGAGCGTCTCGATCACATCCGGGAAATCGCGTCCATCTTTCCAGCGATAGAGCCCGCCGCTGGTTTGCGCGCGCTGCGGCGCTTGATTCGTGCCTGAGACGAAGTAAATTCCCGAGAGCAGGTGCACAAAAAGATCGCCGGCCAAGCCTTCCCCATAATCAGAAAAGCAACGCCACCGGAAGAAGCGAGCCGCGTCAAAAGGACGCTTCGGAGCGCCGACGAGAAACTCGTTCCAGTCGATGGTCTGCTCGCTCGCGTCCGGAGGAATGGGGTAGACCCATGCTCCGCTCGGCGAGTTTCGGTCCGACGCGCCTTCGATGAAGAACACATCACCGAGGGCTCCAGATGCATAAAGCTCGCGAGCCTTCTCGTAGACGATGGAACTCACGCGCTGGCTGCCAACCTGCATGATGCGATTTCCTTTTTGCACCGCGTCCACCATGGCGAAGCCATCTTCGACGTTGTGCGACATCGGCTTCTCGCAATACACATCCTTGCCCGCGGCACAGGCGTCGACTACAACGCGGCGATGTTGGTGGTCAGGGACGGCGACGATTACGGCGTCTATGTCTTTGCGGTCCAGAATTTCTTTGTAATGGCGAGTTGCGGGGACCTGTTTTTGTACGGCCTCCTGCGCGGCCTCGTGCCGGCTGTCATAAAGATCGCAGACGGCGACGCATTCAATGCCGGGTACGGCGAGAGAGGCCTGCAAAAGCTCGCAGCCACGAGTACCGGTGCCGATCGATGCAAATCGTACTCGATCGCTCGGCGCAACTGGACGTTCCGCACCCCACAACGCCGCAGGCTGCAAGAGAGTGAACTTGACCGCGGCTCCGGCTGCGACAGAGCCTGAGCCAATCCGCATGAAATCGCGACGCGTTAAAGAATGCATTGCATACCTTATTTTTTTCTGCCAGCAGCTTTCAGTTGGCGAGTTTTGTGAAACTGCTACCGCGTACTCAGGTCAACATAGTGGCTGAAGCTGGAGAGCGCGACCTGATCGTTGCCCGGAATATAAAAACCAAATTTGCCGAGACTAAGATTGCTTCCGGAAAGCGCCCAGCGATCGAGCACTAGCCAACCGTCTCCCTGCCTGATCTGGTGGACGATCTCATTGGGACTGACTCTGATCTGAATAGCACGGAAACTTTTCTTCTCCGTCTTGTGGGGAATTTTGATCTCGTCTCCCTTCTGGCCGTTTTTTATCACCGTGCGATAGAAATTATTATCATCCATCTGAAACAGGATGTAGTCGTTCACATCGGTGCAGTTCAGCACCCACTGCAGTCGGTGTCCCTTACTCAGCATAGCGGAAAACACAAACGTTCCCGACGTAGGCGTCAGGTTGTACATTACGAAGTCGCCGCCTTTGCGAACAAACGAACCCTTTTCTTGTTTCCAGGCTGACGGATCATCAAACCTGGAGATACCTTCGGGAGCTAGAGACAAGTCCAAATTCTTGGACTGGCCGGCATTTACTTCCACCATTGATGAGCGGGAAAAATTGTCGCTGGTTTTTGCGGTTATTGTGTAAGAGCCTGCGGCCAGACTTAAGGAGCTGCCGCTGCTGACTTTGGTGGCAGCTTCTCCGGCCTTGGCCACAGTGACCTGGGCGTCGACAGGTGTGAATGTGATCTTCAACTGGCCTGGAGCGGCCTCTAGCGCTACATCGGCAGAGGTCAGCGAGACGGCTGAGCCAACTACAAAATGCTTCTTGATCTGTTTGGCCTTGAACCGGTCTTTGCGAATTTCGATAGTGCGGTCACCCGGATTGACGGTCGCGAATGTTAGCGTTCCATCCGCCTGGATGGTTCCGACTGGGGTTTGATCGATGAGAACGGATGAGCCTGGGACGCCACCTTGAATCGACAGAGAAGCCCAGTGAGGTACAGGCTGCAGATTAAAAATCAGTTTGCCGCGCTCGCCTTTTCGAATCCGAATCTTTCGTTCCGGAAGATCCTGGAATCCGTTCTTCGAGACGCGTACGACATAATCTTTCGGCTCGAGATTGCGAATGCGTAATTGGCCGTTTCGGGTGAGTTGAGGCTGGAGTTTTCCATCCAGAAAAACCTGTGCCTTATCTTGACCTGCCACCACGATCACGGACCCGAGGTCAGCCGAAGTTGCTTGTTCTGGGCCGCTCTCTTCGGGGGCGATCTCTACTGGTACGTCAACAGTTGCGGGAGTTGGTTCGGGAGAAGCAGCATCCGGGGCTGTCGAAGTGGTAACGGGGGCAGCGGGAATTGTAGCGGGTGCGGGAGCGCTGGATACTACCGGAGACCGATGTTTTCTTGCCAGCAGAAAGATCGCTGCCAGCAATACAACCGCGGCAGCGGATGCAAGGAGCGCTGTCATGTACCACCCGGGTTTCGCGGCCGATTTTCCAGCCGAGGGCGGACGGGCAACCTTGGGGGCGGTTAATTCTGGCAAAGGTGCGGAAGCCGAAGCTTGGGCAGGGCGCGAAAGCGGCGCTACCACTGCCGCGGGCGGAGCGACGATGGCAGTAGCTCCAAGCGCAGGATCAGCAATCTTGCTTGTAGCGTCGAATGAAGGCCGGTCGGCGCCAGGTGTCGGCGTGTGGTAGGTGAGAGTCGCACTTTCATTTTCCGACGATGTGGTCGGAACCTTTCGCTCCACCTGCAAAAATCCAAGTCGATTCAAGACGCCATTTGCCAGGGATAAAATCTCTCCATCCGTAGAATATTTATTCGCAATGGCTCGCACGCGGTCGCCGATGGCTTGCTTGCTGTTGCTATCCGCGGCGGAATCCAGTTCAGTTTCTATACGGCGCAACTCCTCAACGTCGCGGCGTCGCGCCTGACGGCGCTGGGCCTGAAGGTCCCGTTGTATCGTTTCCTGCAGTTGCAGCAATCTGGGCTCACGCGGGTAGCTCGATAAGCCTTCTTGAATTCGCGCTAGGGCTCCGGCAAGGTCGGCGGCAGTTTGAAGTTTGCGCGCCTGCGCAACACATTCCTCGACCAACGCCTCCTTCTTGTGGTCGAGGATCAATGTCTTAATCGTTTTGGCCATGGGATGCGCCGGGTTCAACTCGAGCGCTTCCTTGGCTAGCTTCTCGGCTTCGCGCCATTCCGTGTCAACTGTCGAGTGAGCCAGTTCCACCAGGGCGTTGGCGAGAACCGCTCGCGCCAAAGAATTGTTTTCATCCAACTCGTAAGCATCGCGCAACAACTTGATTCCGTCGGCAGATTTCGCTTGCGCGAACAAATCCTGCCCTTCGGCCATGAGGCGATGAGCTTCCGTCTTGCGCCTCACGCCATCCTGAGCGAGCTTCTCCAGTTCCGCTAATTCTGCATCGTTCGGAAATTCCGCAGCAGAGCTTTGCAGCAGGTCGAGGGCTCTCGCGTAATCGCTGGAATGCAAACAGCTGTCGACCTGTTCGACAAGGCGGGCCTTCGATTCGGTCCGGGCCTGCTGATCGCGCCGCTTCTGCAGGCGTTCGACCTCGAAGGTGAGTCCCGGATACTGGCTGTAGATCGTGCGCAGGATTTCCCAGTCGTTCAGAGCATCGCCGTAGGCCGCCTGCTCTTCGTGCAGGTGTGCGCGCGCGACGATGGAATTAACCAGATCACGTTTATCCTGCACCAGACGCAACGCGCGTTCGAAATGCGATTCGCCGGGATGCAAATCGAGGGCTTCGCGCAGAATGTTTACGCGCTTGTCGAGGTCGGGTTCAGCCTCAACTTGACGATCGACGGAGGCGATGAACGCGGAAAGATTCTGCCGCTGCTGCTCCTCAATGTCGTACCGCAGAGCCTGAAAAATGGCGTTGTTGGGATATTTCGTTAGATACGCCTGGCAGGCCGCTATTGCCTTGACGAAGTTGTGCTCTGTAAGAAGCCTGCGAGCTTCGGCGTATGCGGTGTTCATCGCGTCGTGCTCGGAGCGGACTTCGTTGTAGAAGCTCTGGTAATTGGCGCCGCTCTCGCGATTGATGGAATCCGGAGCACGCCGGTCAAGTTCCAGCACTACGCCTAGCTTGGAGAGTGCATTGCTCACATCTCCCTTCTGCCATGCTTCCATGGCGGCGCGATGAATCTGTTCTTTTTCCTGGCGAAGCTTTTTGTACTCCTGCTCCTGGCGGTCGACTTCGGCAAGAAGTTGCAGCGCGCGCGCTTCTTTGGGACGAAGCTGCAGAACATTCTGCAAAGCTTCCCGAGCGTGTCCGTAAGCGTGATTGTCAATGTGTTGTCGCGCGAGGCGGTACCAGTTGTCGATCTGGCGCTCGCTGCGGCGGTTTTCAATTTTGCTCTTCAGAGCGAGGGCCGTGGCGTTGTCCGGTTCGATCTGCAGAGCTTCGTGCAACTTCTGGAGTGCGAGCGGATCTTCTTCTTCTTCAAATCGTGCGCGCGCGGCATCGAGCAATTGTGCGAGAGTTTTTCGGCGGACGGCGCCGTCGAGCTGGCGTCGGAGCGAGCCGATGGAAGTATCCATGTGACCTTCGGCCTCGAGTTCACCCAGAATTTCTCCGGCGAATTGGAAGTCGCCTTCTTCCAAAGCCTTGGTGGCACGCTGCAAGCGCGGGCGAGTGCGCTCAGGATCGAAAAGTTCGATCGGCTCGTTGCGCAGTGCTTTGTTCAGCGTGTCGCCAAAATCGCGCGCAGTTGCGAAGCGATGCCAGGATTGCTTGGCCATGGCTTTGTGCAGCACGCGACTGACGGGCTGGCTAACTGTGGAATTCAGTTCCGTCGCAAGCGGCGGAATATGGTGGAGAATCGCCTCCACCACTTCATCGGCGCGGGCTCGCTGAAAGGGATTGCGGCCAGTCATGGCTTCGTAGCAGACAACGCCAAGAGAAAAAATATCTGACGCCGGCGACAATGCTTTCAACTCGATCTGCTCCGTCGACATATAGAGCAGCGTGCCTTTCTGCGCGCGCGTAGTATGAGCGTCCGCCATGTGGGCCACGCCGAAATCGATGATCTTGACCGAATCGTCTTCCATCACGAAAATGTTGCTCGGCTTCAAGTCGCGATGGACCAGTCCGCGTTCGTGCGCGGCCTGAAGGCCGCGGCAGGTCTGGGAAATGATGTCGATAGTGCGCTCAACCGTCAGCCGATGGCTGGCTTTACGAATGAAATGTTCCAGCGTGGTCCCTGGCAGCAGCGGCATCACGAAATAAGGTTTCTTCTTGCCCTCTTCTTCGAACTCGCCGATATCAAAGATCTCGACGATATTGGGATGGCTCATCGAAGCCAGCACATCGCATTCTTTGTAGAACAGCTGGAGAGAAGCTGGGTCAGGAATGTCGAGGATGGTTTTCACCGCGACTTCGCGGCGCACTACCGTGTCGTAGGCACGGTAGACGAGTCCCATGCCACCCTGGCCGAGGACCTGCCTGACCTCGTAGCGGCCTGCCAGTTTTTTCGGCGAAGAGGGAATATCCATGGCGCACCCCGGTTCGGGGGCCATAGCATCTTAATAGATTTGGGTGAAAAGTGTAGCCCCGCGCGCTTTCTATGCCCGCAGCAGGTTGCGCGCGATGAACAGGACATTGGCGGGGCGCTCACCCAGTCGCCGCATAAAGTAGGGATACCACTCGCTGCCGAACGGGATGTAGACGCGGACCCGCCAGCCCTCGCGCACCAGACTCTGTTGCAGGTCGCGGCGGATGCCATAAAGCATCTGGAACTCAAACGAATCGCTTGAGATTTTTTCTGCAGTGGCAAAAGCCTGGGCCTGACGAACGATATTTTCGTCGTGCGTGGCCAGTCCGTGATAGACGCCACTCTTCATCAGGGTCTTCATCAATTTGACGTAGTTCGCGTCGACCTCCGATTTCGCAGCGAAGGCAATATCCGAGGACTCTTTATATGCACCCTTGCACAAGCGAATGCGGATTTTCTCGGCTAGAAGCTTTTCCACGTCGCTCTCGGAACGTTTGAGATAAGACTGAATCACGGTGCCGACGGAGTTTGCATTTCCCGGGATGCCATGCAGTTCATGGACGAAATCGAGTGTGCGCTGCGTGTAGGGCGATCCCTCCATGTCGACGCGGATGAATCCTGGCGGGGTCATGGATGCAGCCTTGGCGACCAGGCCGCTGACGATCTCGCGAGCCAGTTGCTCATCCACATCGAGACCCATATGGGTGAGTTTGAGGCTGATGTTGGCGTTCAGTTGATTCGCGACGATGGCGTCAAGAATCTGATGGTAGAGCTGCGAGCTGTGGCGGGCTTCTTCAGGATTCGTTACATTTTCGCCGAGGTTGTCGATGCTGACGCTCATGCCGGCGCGATTGATAGCCTGGGTGGCGCGAACGGCGTCTGCGATTTCGGTGCCCGCGACGAACCGTCCGGAGACGCGGCGGCCAACGGAAGATCGTTCGGCAAAACTTCGTAGGGATCGGTTTTCGGAGAGACGGACGAAGAACGCTCTTAACATGCCGCACCCGAAAACTGGTAAGCCTCGGCCAATGATTGGTGCATGAAGATCACAGAAAGTTGTATCACAGCGGCAATATTGCTTCGATAGGAAGGATCACTGGGAATAACCCCAGAGACTGAAAGAACCGCGCCTGGTGTGATTAAATCCCGAATTTCACTTCAACAGTTTCGTGAGTGGCGTGAGGCGCAGGTTCCCATTTCCACTCTCGCAATGCGTTCTGCGCGGACTGAACCAGCAGCGGATGGCCACCCTTTATTTCAACCGATTTAACAGCCCCGTTCGGGGCGACCAGCACGTCAGCCTTGACGTTGCCCTGGATGTTCATAGAGCGAGCCAAAGTAGGATACTGCGGGGCGACCTGGCTGATAATTTTGCGTGTGCTCTCCGCATGGTCTTGGGAAACAAGCTGGCCCGGGGCGAACATCATTAAAAAGATTAAAAAAAGCGCTGGAAGTGCAAACTGACGGCACGCGAATCGTTTCATGGGGGTGACACAGGCAGGGTAAGACGAATCTAACTTGCGGAGTAGATTACAACAGTAATTCGCACAGGGTGCCCTGCGGTATCTGGTAAGCAATCAGAAAGAAATAACTTATTTCCTGTGTTCTTCCAGGAATTTCTCCACCTGAATAGCGGCCATGCATCTGCTTCTGCGTGACACAGGCCCGCACGATGTAAGCTACGCGTCCGCTGCCTTACCAGGAGTAGTGCGCTGTATACGTGACCGTTTTTTCTTCGTCGGGGGCAACGGTCACAGGGAATTCAATCGTGTGGCTGTCGGTCTTTTTGTACTCAACCGAACTGGAAGCGATATTCCAGTTCGCCGCTCGGTAGAGGTGTTCGACAACCCGAACATCTACCGGTTCCTTCTTGTGGTTGCGCAGCTTGATCTCGAAAGATTCGGTGGCCGTCCGCTTGTTGCTGTCGACGATGTAGTCGGTGCGCCGACGCTCGCCGGCAATATCGAAGGCGTTGCCGGTATAGATGCGCACGGTCTCGTCGTGCGGAGTGTGGTCGATCGTATTTTCGCCGGTGAATTCGATCTGGCCATCGTCATTGCGGCGATAGAAGCGTACGCGGCCCTTGGGCAGCGGCATGCCCAGATGGTTCGCATCTGAATTGCGGAACTCGCGCATCACCCAGATTTTCGGATTCGATTCCGTGCCGTAGGAGTGATCGTTGCGAATGTTGTCCCAGTTCCAGCCGTTGTAGCGGTTGCTGTCGATCTTCACGCCGTCGTAAATGTAGATCTGCTTGGTGACCACCCCCGCCGCTGTAATAAATTCCACCTGCTTGGTTTCGCGGTCGCGCAGCGTGGTGGTGCGTTCGAGCGTGTAGAGGTGGTACTCATCGAAAGTTTTCTCGGTGACCGGAGGGTTAAACACTCCGCCTCCGATGCCCGCGCCAGTCGCCTGAGCGAGTAACCGGCCATTCATAGCCGCCGGCTGAATCTTGTTTACATCCCCAGCCATCAGCTTGATGCGCGCGTTCTCGAAGGTCTTGCCGGTCTGGTTGTCCATAGTGACCCAGCCCACGATGTCGACGAGGTCGCCTTTCTCGGGCGCAACGATGTTGTAATCCGCCAGCCAAGTCATGCCGCCGGTGACGTAGGAAAACTCAGCGGGGAACTTTCCACCTTTGTCGGTGGCAAGCGTCCATTCCAGCCGCGGCTTCAAAATACTGTCGTCGGTGAGGCTGGGGAAGATCGGCGTTCCGGGAAGGCTGAAACGAAGCTGGCCGTCGACTTCGATGACCGGCTGTTCGGATGCGCCGATCATCTGATTCTGGTAGTACTGCTGGCCATAGCGGGTCATGGCGAAATAGTCGTGCGGCACGTATCCGCTGCGGATGATTTTGCCCTTAATGATTTTGTCCTGGAATTCGAAATCGATCGTCTTGCCCACGTAGAGAGAGAGCAGCAAAGGTTCGGAGATAGGGTCGGCGCGATAGTTTTGCTCCAGCACCCGCAGCGCATGTTTGCCGGTGGGATCGCGAAGAATCACCGAGTCAGGCTCGAGGTGGATGGTGATGTCATTCACATTGACCTGGTTTTCGCCCGCCTTCAGATCGAGGGGGAGTTCCTGACGGACAACGGCGAAATCTTCGTTGTAAATGGTGAGGGAGGGCTGCGTAGATTGCTGCGCGAAAAGGCTGCCGCAGAAAAGAAGAAAACAGACGAAGCGAGCGAGCATAAAGCCACACCTCCGCGGGAAACCCCGCTGGCGCATCTTGCAGTGTTAGACACCGGGACACGGGTCTTCGGCTTCCTGCATCCCAATCAAACTTTATCGACAATGGAACGCGGGCGGGAGTGATTCTTGCGTTGCCGGGTCAAAATTGTGCGGCTAGCTTGCGTGTTCTTCCAGGAATTTCTCCACTTCGATGGCGGCCATGCATCCGCTTCCGGCTGCGGTAATGGCTTGCCGGTAGCGGCGATCCTGCACGTCGCCGCAGGCATAAACGCCATGCACGCGCGTGTGGACGTAATTGTGCGTCTTGAGATACCCGTCAGCGTCGGTGTCGAGTTGACCCTCGAACATCTTCGCGTTGGGATTGTGGCCAATGCCGAGGAACATGGCGCTGGTGGGGAAGTCAGAAACCTCGCCGGTTTTCAGGTTTCGCAGCTTGAGTCCAGTGACTTCATGTTTGATGGGATCGTACACATCCTCCACCACAGTATTGGTGAGGAAATGAATCTTGTCATTATGCTGCGCGCGTTCCAGCATGATTTTGGAAGCCCGGAAGCTGTCGCGGCGATGAATGAGCGTTACCTTGGAAGCAAAACGAGTGAGGAACAAAGCCTCCTCCATGGCGGAATCTCCGCCACCGATTACCACGATTTCCTTTCCAGAGAAAAAGAAGCCGTCGCAAGTAGCGCAGGAGGAAACGCCGTGACCGATCAGCTTTTGTTCGTTGGGCAATCCCAGCCAACGAGCCGAAGCGCCACTGGCGATGATCAAAGTTTGAGCATGCACCTGGTGCTTGCCGAGATGAAGTAGAAACGGACGCTGGCTGAGATCTACGCTGGTGAGATGAGCCATGCGGTATTCCGCACCGAAGCGCTCGGCCTGTTTGCGCATATTCTCCACCAGTTGCGGACCCATGATTCCTTCGGGAAAGCCGGGGAAATTCTCCACCAGCGTGGTCATCGAAAGCTGGCCTCCGGGCTCGTGGCCCTCGACCACAAGGGGTTTCAGATTGGCGCGCCCGGTGTAGAGAGCGGCGGTATGTCCGGCGCAGCCGGAGCCGATGATGACCACATTGCGGAGTTCGCTCATATTTTTGCGTGTTCCGTTAGATTGCGGATTTCAGATTTCGATGCATTGCGGTATCTCAAGAACAAAAGCTTAACCAAGTGCGCGAGGGTAAACGAAGAATGCTCATTTTTTCTCGTCGGGAGGTTTCGCCAGCTTCTGTTTCGCGGCCGGCTTCGACCGGGGGGTTGGGATCTGGGCCAGTTCCGCGGGAACGATGTGCGACGCGCCAAGCAAGCGACGATAGTCTGCGAGAAGTTCCGATCCGCTGCGGAAAAGGGGATCATAGACGCTCTGGTCCGGCGCAGGCCCATTTTCCGAAGCATTACAGCGTGCCAGCGCGATCGACGACTTTCCAAAACGCTCCAGGCGAATGCGGCTGACGGGTGTGTTTGCCGAAACCATGGCGGCCGGGCTGCTGATCGCCGAAGCACTGTCTTCCATCGAAACCTGAATCAGGTCCTTGGGATCGCGCAGGTGTAGTACCAGAGTCTCGACCATATTCTGGCCGTCATTGCTGAAGGAATATTGCACGCTGGAAAACAATGCCTGTGCGGGGAATTCGCGGCGGATGCGTACGTAACGAGCGACCGAAGGCTGATCAGAAACTTGTGTGTTTTGGCCGGGCTGAAGAAAATTTGGCGCATCCGTGAGCGTCGACACCCCATGGGAGATTTCGAAGTCCGAAGTAAAAGGCGGCGCTTTCGGAATGCGCGCCAGAGCTGCAGCAATTTCCTTTTGCTCCTGCGCCGATGGTGTGCACACGTTCAGAACGTTTACTTTTACTTGCGGCTGGCCGGACTGAGCTTCGGGCTGCTGGGCCGACAGCGGAAAAGTGCAAAGCAGACCAGCCAGGATGAAAATTGTTTTTTGGATCACTGCGGAATTCTAAATGATGACCATCAAAAAACTTAAACTGCCTACGATTAAAGATCGCAGCGGGAGTTTTGCCTGCGGGGAGAAGACGATTAGAATTCAATCATGGCGAATCTAACATTGGTTTACGGCATGCGGCTGCTGCCCTCGGAAGATGTGGCCGAGGTGGGCCAGGCTCCGGTGAAGCTGACCAACGGACATGAGGCCCATGTCACCATGCACGTGCTTGAGGGCAGCAAGGAAGAAATCGAGAAGCAGTTGCGCACCAGTCTGGAAGCATTTTTCGATCTGTACCCGGAGATCTAGCGATCTCTGGATAAGCTCCAGTGCTCGGACACCGGTGCTCTGGGTTAAGAAGCGAGTCCAACCATGCGGGAATTTTACTGGAAGACGCGCGCGAGATTGCTGGCGGCCGGTTTGTGGCCACAAGGCTGGGTCGCGCGCGGAGCCCTTTATTCCTTGAACCTGGCGATTGGACTGTTCGTTCTAAAACTATTGTTGAATGTATGGGCCCCGTCGGTCAGCGAAAGCCTCGGGGGCTGGATCAAGTTTCTGATTTTCGACGCAGCGCTGCTGTTTGCCATTCTTGCTTTTCGCGGGCTAAGGCAACGAGTCCTGTGGCGGTTGCGCAACCGCCTCATCGTAACTTACGTCTTCATTGGAGTGATTCCCGCGGTTCTCCTGGTGGCGATGGCTGTCATTGCCACCTATCTTTTCGCCGGCCAGTTCGCCAGCTTTGTTGTGACTTCCGAGATTAATTCTCAGTTGCGCAGCATGCAGGCGGTAAATGCGGCAGTCAGCAACGAACTTGCGTCGCGCATCGAAAAGGGCGAGCCGCCAACTGCTGAATCACTGGCGGGATTAAGGAAGCGTGACCGCGCCTGGGGAAGGCGCAGAGTTTGCGCCTGGCGCGGTTCGCAGATCCTGTTGTTTAGCGCTGGCACCCAGAATTCCTCGGCGATGACTTTCCCTGAGTTTTTCAACAAGGAAGGCGGCGAGTTCGCTAAAGCTGTTGGTGAAGGGCAGCCGTTCAAGGAGATTGTTCGCGACCGGGACGAGTTGTATTTGCGCGTGGCTTCGGTGTTTGACCTAGGGCAGGAAAAACTGACGGTTGTAACTAGTGAGCCTCTGGATAGGAATTTGCTCTCTGAGATTGCGGCGAATCTAGGGGAAATCACACTTTATGCGGCAGGAATTGGTTTCGATGAGACTCGGCAGAGCAGTAAGGGACAGACTGGTGCGAAGGAAGCTGGTGCGAAGGAAAGTACTGCTCCGGTTTCTCTCTCTGCGAAACCCGAAACGAAGCGAGATGGCTTTGTCATCAGCGGGAGCGAAGCCGCGGCAAAGGCCCAGCCGGGGCAACAGGTTCTTCGGCCAACATTCACCGTGGGCGCTCTGGCTGCTCCTTCAGGCCTGATGGATCGCGAAATTACCTTTGCCACGCCGCTTCCGGTAATCGATTGGAAGAGCGGTGACCGAGCCCGCGCCGGGGCCCTGGTGCAAGTTCGTACCCGCCCTTCCGTGCTCTACAGCCATTTGTTTGCGGCGCTGGGAGACTTCGCCCAAGGCGTGGAATACATCCTGCTGGCGGTGCTCGTTATCTTCGCACTGATTGAGTTGATTGCATTGATCATCGGCACGCGAATGACGAAGACGGTCACGGGGGCCGTGGCTCAACTTTACGATGCAACTCGAAACGTCGATCGCGGTGACTTTAGCCATCGCATTCCGGTGAAATCCGCGGACCAGCTTGCTCAACTTTCGCTGTCGTTCAACTCAATGACGGAGTCGATTGAGAAACTGATTGAGGAGCAGAAGCAAAAACAACGCCTCGAAGGCGAACTCGCGATTGCGCAGGAAGTGCAGGCGCAATTGTTTCCGCGGCAGGTAACCGAGCTGGAATCTCTTGAAGTGCATGGCTTCTGCCGGCCCGCTCGCACGGTCAGCGGAGACTATTACGACTTTCTCACCGCCAGTTCCCACAAGTTAATTCTGGCGGTCGGCGATATTAGTGGGAAAGGAATTTCCGCAGCGCTGTTGATGGCGACGATTCACTCCGCGGTGCGTGCTTACAGCGTGGAGAGCTTGCCGCAGATGCGCGAGCCTGTAGCCGTTGGTGCCGTCGCTGGCGCAGGCAGGGTCATGGCGGCGTGGCCCGAGGGCATAGAGATTTCGCCCGGCGCATTGCTTGGCCTGCTCAATCACCAACTCTATGAGAGTACTCCGCCAGAGAAATATGCCACGCTGTTCTTGGGTATCTACGACGGACGTTCGCACCAGTTGACATATAGCAACGGCGGACATCTTCCTCCGATTCTGATTGGCGAGAATGGTGCAGTCCGGCGCCTGGAAGCGGGGGGAACTGTTGTGGGACTGTTCGACAACATGACTTACGATGAGGGTTCAGTGCTAATGCATCCCGGGGAAATCTTCGTGGCCTACAGCGACGGCGTGACCGAACCGGAAAACGAATTCGGGGAATTTGGAGAGGATCGGTTGATCGATCTGGTGAGCGCGAACCGGCACCTGCCACTGGTGCAGATCAGCCAGGCAGTCACGTCCGCTGTGGATGACTGGATCGGCGACAACGAACAACCGGATGATATAACGCTCGTCCTGGCGAGGCCGCGGTGAGCCGTTCGCGGCGAAACTCGTGGATCATTTCTGTTCCTAAATCACTTCTTAGGAAGCAGCGATACTCGCGCTGTCACCGCTAGATTATTTGCCAGCCCTCCCAGAAGCACAGGACCAATCGGGGTATCCAAAAGGCCGCGGCCATCGGCGCGAGGATCCTCCGTGTTCTGGTTGAGCGTTTCCCATTTACCTCCGTGCAGATCGAAGTCGAAAGTGACGCTGGAAACCTCGGCAGGCTGGCCGTCATACGAAGCGCCCTTGTAATCGTGAGCTGTGGTGGTGCCGCCAGAAAAATAAACTCGATGATCCCGGTCGGCGCCGCCGGCGGCGATACCGAACCGAGCCGTGCCAGGATGCGGCGGCAGCTTGCTCCATTCAATCTTGCTGGGATCTTTACGATCAATTTTGCCCAGCCAGCATTCGTCTGAGGGCACGTAGCGCGGTCCGCCCTGCGGACCAGGTTTAGCTCCATCAACGACCACGATCGCCTCGTCCGCCACTCCTCCGGCCATACCGAATGCGGGGGTGCCAGGGAACGGTGTTGCTTGAGTCCAGCTATCTCTTTCAACATCGTAAATCTGCACATTGTTGACCGGGCGGCCAGCGGACCTTCCGCCGATCAGGTATATGAAACGATCTCGTGTTACGCCCGTCACCGCGCTATCGACCGGAACTGGTATATCTTTTCCGCGGGACCAACGGCGGGCACCGGGTTCATAAACGTTTACGTCGGGTACGGTGGCCTCAAGCCCATGGTTATCGACTACAAAGCCGCCCATCAGGACGACTATGCCTTTTGCTCCGCCGGCGGCGGCGTTCAATCGGCCCACAGGACCGGGGACTGCACGACCTTTGCTCCACTTCCCCGTGTGGGTGACGGTCAGTATGTAAACCTGGTTTGTAACGTCATCCCATGTTTTCTTGGGACCGACCCCCATCAAGGAAAAAAGTTGGAAACCGCCCTTAAGGTTGGCGACCGCATTACTTGCAACTGCGGCCGGCATCGCGGGGAATTTTGGTTGTTCTTGCCCCATGACCAGCGATGCCCAAAGCAAAAATAAAAATGCAGGATTTCTTTTCATTGCACAGATATTAACCCACAATGCCGGATTACACCGCGATGCATGGGCTGGGCACATGATTCGAATGAGCTTTCCGAGAAAGTTCCTAGAACCACGTCTTGTTGCGGTATTCGCGGTATGTATCGCCGAATGCGGCCTCGAGAACCTGAGCTTCGCGACGGGCTCGTGTCGTCTGCACGATGATGATGACTGGAATAAACAGCCACAGGATAGGCCGGTGAATCACCAGCACAAATCCGGCAGATACCAGGGTTCCAAAAACATAGATCGGATTGCGGATTTTCGAATAGATGCCGTGCGTGATTAACTTGTGCGCTTCGGGCCGGACCGAGAATGATCGACCAAGTTGATAGCGAGCGACGGCAATTCCGGCCAAACCTGCCAGCATCAATCCTGTTCCCAAGCAGCGTTGCAAATCCCAGCGGCCGGGCAGCATCAGTATAAAAGAGAGCGCGATGCTGACGGCTATCACCTGCATTGCCGAGAACAAGTATAAGGCTCGCCCTTTCATTGAGTTGTTTTCCTATTTAGACGAGATGTTGTTCGAACAAAATTAGCCAAGTAAACCCTGGCGCACGGCATGTATGAAGTCAGTACTAGCAGGAGCCCTGCCTGCGGCGCGCATCAGGGTGGCGATTTGCCCGCGATGATAAGCCGAGTGCATCACGACATGAGTCAGCACGTCCTGCACGGTGCTGGTCCACGGTTCGCCCTTACTGTTTTTGTATTCAATTTTTTGAGGCAGCGCCGATGGAGAAAGCTGATCGAAATATTCTCGCCAAAGTTCGGAGATTTTCCCCATTTGTGCTTTGCACTCGCTCGCTGTGAAGTCGGGCCAGACGGGCAAGCTTTGAGGCGTCTGCCTGAGTCGCTCCAGCCATAATCGCTCGGCGGAAAGAATATGAGCAAGAAGCTGGAGCGGTCGCGTTGAAGATGCGCCGGAGTCGCCCGCTATCAGCGCAGAAAATACTTCAGCATTCGCCCAGGCGTCATAGTCAAACTGGCGGCGTAGATGTTCCGACAGATCCATGATCAAGAAATTCCTTGGTCGAGCCCGAAAAATTCAATTGAGGCCGGAAGTACCGGTCGCCAACTTACAATCTAGTTGACGAGCGCGCTGAACCGCAATTCGGTTTTAACCTTCCTTTCACACTTCTGGATTAGACTGCTTCGGGACGGGCGCGTGAGATATTCTGAAAGACTGGCGATCCAGTGATTGCAGGATTCAAGGTACCGCTTACCATGCCGCGTAAAGATATCTTAGCGCGACCCACAACAAAAGAAGCTGACGCTCCTGCGAGCCTGCAGAAGAATCTCGCAGCGGAAAAGAAATCGCCGAAAAAGGGCCGCGCATCCCTGGACGATCTGTCCCGCACAGCGCTCAAAGCTTTTCTGATCGCGCGCGATGCTGCCTCCAATGTCCCGGATCTGTTCACTTCATCTTCCCGCATGGCATTTCTGGCCATTAAAGAATGCGAGCAGGAACTCGACGTGATCGAGCGTTATATCGACGAACGGACACCGGCTGCCATTACTCGGGTGAATGAGGCGCGCGCACGCCAGTTATTGACCAGCCTGAAGTGCACGACGGACCTGGAACGCATTGGCGACCTGGTGATGAGCATGGCCATGCGGGTGCAGGCTCGGACAGGAAGGATGGCTGCCTCCGATATACGCCAGTTGGTGGAGATGTCTGAAATCCTGCGCGAGATGCTGGATCTGGTGTATCACGGATTTGTCGAACTGGATCTGGAGCGTGCGCGCAAGGTATTACAAATGGACAAGGATATCGACCGAGTCTGTCATGGTCTTTTTCAAAAACACCTCACCGCGGAAAGCAATCCATCGAGCTTTGAGCTGCTCCTCATGGCGCAGGCGCTGGAGCGCGCCGGAGACCATACCACTAACCTCGCCGAAGATCTTTACAGCCTGATCGAAGGCCGCAGTCTGCGGCACGCACCAAAAAAGCGCGCGGCGACGTAGGAAAGACGGCGACCCAGGAAAGACCTTCCGGGTGAGTGCCCGCCGAAATTCATCATTCGTTAACAAGTTCGAAACGTTCCCGCAACATTTCCAAAATACATTCTTAGGAAGCCAGATGCGAAAGTGTCTGAGCTTTCTCTAGCCGGCATAACCGAGCATGCATCTTCCCATGGGATCTTACGAACCGCGAGGCGCTGCGGCTGGTGCTGGTGTGCCACGCCCGCTGGTCTTCGTGGTCGAAGACGAGGAAGACATTGCCCGCCTGATTTCCCATAACCTGCAAGCCGCGGGCTTCCACGTTCAGAGTTTCGTCAACGGTGCTTCCGTTGTCTCTGAGGCCTTGCGGGAGACGCCGTCACTCTTTCTTCTTGACGTCATGTTGCCGGGTGCGGATGGGTTTGAGATCTGCCGGCAGATCCGTCAGACGGCAAGCCTCTCCGCCACGCCCATTATTTTCTTGACTGCAAAAACCGCGGAAACCGACCGGGTGAAGGGACTGGAACTCGGCGGAGACGATTACATCACCAAGCCCTTCAGTCCGCGCGAACTGGTGGCACGCGTTCGCAGCGTGTTGCGGGGCGTGCGCCAACCGGCGGAGGTGCCAGAAGTTCTGCGCGTGGGGGAACTCGAGATCGATGCCTCTTCGATGACCGTGCAGGTGCAGGGCAGGACAATCCTAACCACCGTGCGCGAGTTTCGCTTGCTGGAATATCTCGCCACTCACCTGGGCCGCGTGCTCACACGGGACCAATTGCTCGATGCCGTATGGAAGGAGACGCCCTTTGTGACGCCTCGTTCCATCGACGTCTACGTCCGGCGACTGCGCGAGAAAATTGAGACGGACTCTCGCCATCCGCGTTACCTGAAAACTCTGCGCGGTATTGGCTACCGCTTTGAAACCCCGAAGTGAAGACCTTTCCGCCCTGCCCATTGTCATTGCGAAGCGACGCGAGGGATATTGCATTCTTCCTGGCGCCAGGGTTGGTGGAGTGAACGCCGAGCTTCCTCGCCGTGGTGGGAATGACGGCTTTCCGCCCAATTATCGCGAGACGTTTACGGGCTGGATCTCTTCTACATCCACAATATTGGTTGGATATTTTCCGGTGTAGCACGCCGAGCAATAAGAAGTTTTCTCTCCTTCGCCGCAGGCCTTCCTGAGTCCTTCCAGCGAAAGATAAGCGAGCGAGTCGACGCGGATGTAGTCGCGGATTTCATCGATTGATTTATTGGCGGCGATCAGTTGATCCTTCGATGGAGTGTCGACGCCATAGTAGCAAGGTGAGATTGTGGGAGGACAGGAGATCCGCATGTGAACTTCCTTGGCTCCGGCGTTGCGGATCATGCGGACGATCTTGCGGCTGGTAGTGCCGCGCACGATCGAATCGTCGATGAGAACCACGCGCTTTCCCTCGAGAAGGGACTGCACCGGGTTCAGCTTCAGCTTGACGCCGAAGTCGCGGACACTCTGGCTGGGTTCGATAAACGTGCGGCCCACATAGTGATTACGGATCAGACCGAAGCGAAACGGAATGCCGCTCTCGGCGGCGTAGCCAACGGCGGCGGTCACGCCTGAATCCGGCACGGGCACCACGAGATCGGCATCCACCGGCGCTTCACGCGCTAATTGCCGTCCCATCTCTTCGCGGCTGGTTTGAACGGCGCGGCCAAACACTCGGCTATCGGGACGCGAAAAATAAACGTGCTCGAAAATGCAGCTTGACTGGGGGGCAGGGGGCGAATAAAAAAGCGAGCTGATTCCTTCGGGACCAACCACGATGAGCTCTCCGGGCTTCACATCGCGCTCGTAAGTGGCTCCGATCAGATCGAAGGCGCAGGTTTCGGAGGCAAAAACAATGGTGTCGCGCTTCTGGCCTGGGAGCGCCGGAATTCGGCCCATAGCCAGGGGACGGAAGCCGCGCGGATCGCGCGCCGCAATGATGCGGTCGGGACTCATCACTACTAGCGAAAACGCGCCTTCCACCTGTCCCAATGCGGCGGCAATCGCTTCTGGCAGAGTGTGCTCACGCGAAAGCGCGATCAAGTGGACGATCACTTCGGTATCGCTGTTTGTCTGAAATATCGAACCCTGGCGCTCCAGCCGGCCACGAACTTCAGTTGCGTTCACGAGATTGCCATTGTGCGCTACTGCGATTGAACCTTTATTCGATTGAACCAGAATCGGCTGAGCATTCAGCAGCGCAGAATCACCCGCAGTCGAGTAGCGCGTGTGGCCGATCGCGAGGGTGCCGCGGATTTGCGAGAGCACTTCTTCAGTAAAAATGTCGGCGACCAGCCCCATCGCTTTGTGCACGCGGGAAGTGAGACCGTCGGAAGTGACAATGCCAGCCGATTCCTGGCCGCGATGCTGCAACGCATGAAGGCCGAGATAGGCGAGCTTCTCCGCCTCAGGATGGGCGAAGATCGCGACCACTCCGCACTCGTCGTGGAACTTATCTGCAATTAGCATTTAGCAATTAGCCTTTGGTTCCAACTTGCGGTCTTATTGCACCACGACCAGTTCAGCATCGGCTCGCAGCGCCGACTCTAACGCGCGCTCGTACGTCTGACCTAACTCAGAAACTGAAGAAGAGACCAGAACTTTGTTGTCCAAATTAATTTCCAGCCGCTCTGGAATCGTTTCCCCAATCACGTCGGCGCCGATTCCGTGTTCCCTTGCCATCTGTTGGATTCGCGAAACCTTCTCCGGGTCGCAAGAGAGCAAGATGCGGCTCGCGTCTTCTCCAAAAAGAACGAACTCCGCGGGCAGCCCATTCGAAACGAGATTCACTCGCGCGCCCACTCCTTTCGCGAATGTCTTCTCCGCCAAGGCGACAGCTAATCCGCCATCCGAGCAATCATGAACGGAGTCAACCAAGCCTGGCTGGATCAATTCGATCACGGTTTTCTGCAGCGCGGCTTCTTTTTCCAAATCGATTTCCGGAGGATAGCCCCACAGCGCGCGGAGAATTTCTTTTGCATACTCGGAGGATCCGAACTCGCTCTCGACATCGGTGATATCGGTTGATTCCCCGCCGCGCAATAGCACGATCGTGCGTCCGGGGGCTTCGAAATGCATCTTTGCGGTTTTGTGCACGTCGTCCAGAATTCCGACCACCCCAAGCACGGGCGTGGGATAAATACCTTCACCCAGAGTCTCGTTGTAGAAGCTGACGTTGCCGCCGGTGATGGGAATCTCAAGCTCTTCGCAGGCTTTCGTGATGCCGTCAATGGTCTGCGAAAACTGCCACATGATGTGCGGCTTCTCCGGATTGCCGAAATTCAAACAATTGGTAGCGCCCGCAGGATTCGCGCCCGAGCAAGCGACTTTGCGAGCAGCCTCGGCCACGGCATGCATCGCGCCGAGCCGCGGATCGAGATAACACCAGCGACCGTTGCCATCGAGCGCCATCGCCAGTCCGCGTTGCGAGCCTTTGATACGAATCACGCCAGCGTCGCCGGCTCCTGGTGCTTCGACCGTGTTGGTCTGCACCATGTGATCGTATTGTTGCCACACCCAGCGCTTGCCGCAGATATTCGGGCTGGCTAGAAGCTGCTTCAGGCTTTGCGTAAAATCGCCACTCGCGTTGAGCTTAATGTGCTCCGGCATCTCGCGAGGAATCGGCGGCTCCCAGCGCGCCAGCGGACGTTTGTAGACGGGAGCATCGTCAGTCAGCGCCTGATTGGGAATTTCCGCGACGACCTCGCCGTGTTGGAGTACGCGCAGTTTGTTATCACGCGTGACCGTGCCGACTTCCACGGCATCGAGTCCCCATTTTTCAAATACGCGAAAGACTTCCTGCTCGCGGCCTTTCTGCGCCACCAGCAACATCCGTTCCTGCGACTCGCTGAGCATGATCTCGTAAGAGGTCATGCCAGTTTCACGCTGGGGAACGCGATCGAGTTCAATCTCAATGCCAACACCGCCACGGCCGCCCATTTCGCAGGTGGAGCAGGTGAGCCCGGCCGCGCCCATATCCTGAATGCCGATGATCGCGCCGGTCTGCATCGCCTCAAGACAAGCTTCGAGCAACAGTTTCTCCAGAAACGGATCGCCGACCTGAACGTTCGGACGCTTGGCCTCCGAGGCTTCGCTGAATTCCTCGCTTGCCATGGTTGCGCCGTGGATGCCATCGCGTCCGGTCTTGGCGCCGACGTAGATCACCGGATTGCCTTCGCCCGCGGCGCGGGCGTAGAAGATTTCATCTTTGCGGACCAGGCCCATGGCGAAGGCATTGACGAGCGGGTTGCCCGAGTAACAGGGCTCGAACTTAGTTTCGCCGCCAAGGTTAGGCACGCCGAAGCAGTTGCCGTAGGAAGCGACGCCACTGACGACGCCTTCGAGAATCGAGTGATTCTTGTGAATGTCTTTGTGGCCGGCCTCGGCAGTGGCCGAGCTTCGCTCGGTCGAACGGCCGAGGGCGGCCGTTCCCACACGAGTCGTAACCAGGTTGGCGGCTCCCACATTGGCCGTTATCGGCCCAAAGCGCAGAGAGTCCATCACCGCGACTGGCCGCGCGCCCATGGTGAAAATGTCACGCAGGATTCCACCTACGCCGGTGGTTGCGCCTTGGAATGGCTCGATGAATGACGGGTGATTGTGCGACTCGATTTTGAAAGCGCAGGCCCAACCGTCGCCGATATCGATGATGCCAGCATTTTCTCCCGGTCCTTGCAGGACGCGCTTGCTGCGCGTGGGTAGGCGCTTCAGGTGAATGCGAGAGGATTTGTAGGAACAATGCTCGCTCCACATCACGCTGAAAATGCCGAGTTCGGTGAGCGTTGGTTCGCGGCCGCCGAGAAGTTGCTTGATCTTTTCGTATTCGTCGGAAGTAAGGCCGTGCTGCCGGAGGGTTCCCGGAGAAAAAGCATGGGTGATAGAAGTGGCCATGGGGAGACTCTATTGTCGCATTTAGCGGGGCGGCTGGGTAGGCTCAATCCGAGGCAAAAATGAGCATAGGTTGATTAGATTAAGGCAGCTGGATTGTAAGCCGAATTCGCCAGGCTGCATTGCGAACCAGCAACTTATTTAGAATCAGTCGTTGTGGGGTATCAATGATGTCAACTTTACCGCTTCGGTAGCCTTGTTGGAAAACCTGCCCAGAGTCGATCCAGTGGAAGCCTCGCAAAGACTGGACATCTTGACTTCCACTGATCGGCGTTAGGAATGGGCAGTTTTCTAACCCAACTGAATTGCAGGTACTCACGCCCAGGTTGCGTCTATGAGTAGGCTATTCCGTAAAGAAAGCACCGCTGCCGATCCGGAATTCTGTGAGGGGTTTGAGATTCTTCTTGTAACCGCTGGTAACTGCGTATTCCTTCCCACCTTTAACGCGGAGCCCATACTTTCCCGTCGAATACGGCTTGATCTCTACCACAAATGAGGTATTCACGAGCGCAGATCGATGGATCCGAATGAATCCGTATGGCTTCAGCTTTTCTGCCACCATCGAGATTGACTCGCGCAGCAGATAAGAGTCCGATTCCCGCTGCAGTGACACATAATTGCCCTCAGCTTGAACTGCGACCACCTCTCCAGGATTGATGAAGAGGATCCTTCCGTTAGCTTTGATTGCGATTATCGGGTGACTGGTCGGAGACAGCTTTTGCAACTGCGGCAAAGCCTCGATCAATCTTGCGGCTCGCTCGCCCTTTGCTCGCCGGGAGGCGCGGTCCACAGCCTCGTTGATACTTTCGTTCGAGAAAGGCTTTAGCACGTAGTCTACTGTGTGCCTCTCGAAGGCTGCGACCGCTCGTTCGACGTGTGTCGTCATAAACACAATAGACGGCAACGGAAGGTTTCGTCTCCTAAGCTGGTCTACTAGTTGAGTACCCGACAGGTCCAGCATATTGATGTGGAGAAGCAAAACATCGTAGGAGTCCGTGGCCAATTTCTCGAGCGCTTCGCTCGCATGGTTGGCGGAATCGAAATGCTCCACGTCGCCCCTTGCCGACAGGATATTTGCCAGGGTCGTTTGGTCCAGGGGCTCATCATCTACGATCAACACGCGCATGGTTTCCACTCACCATCTATCTCTGTTCCAGCATGCGTAAGCCTCTTGACTGACCGCTTCGGACCCGAGCCTAAGAGTCAGGCAAATCCGCGCCCGACCCAGCCGCCCACGAGCGACGATCTGCACGCACCGTTCCATTTCGTATCAGGGCACACTTTCGGCTTGTTTGTGATCAACCTTTGCAAAGAAATTCCGCATATCATCAAGCAAGAGATCGGGTTGTTCCAGCGCCGCAAAGTGTCCGCCCTTTGGCATTTCCGTCCTCTGTACGACGTTGTAACTCCGAATAATCCAGCTAAACGGACAGGCATATACCTCCTTTGGAAAATCCGCATACGCCACCGGAGTTTCCAGCCGTGCTTGTGGCGCCGTTTCTCCGCTGGTGAGCCGGTTTTCACGATAGATTCGCATGGCCGAGCCGATCGTACCGGTCACCCAATAGAGGGTGACATCGGTCAGAAATGTGTCGCGGTTCACCGCTGTAAGGAAATCGCCGTTGTTGTCAGTAAGCAGTTGAAATCTAGCGATCATCCAGGCCAACCATCCGACCGGGGAGTCCGACAGGGCGTAGGCAAGAGTCTGGGGTTCAGCGGCCTGGAGGAAAAAAAAGCTGCTCTCTTCCCGGTGAAAGTATGAAAAACGTTTGCGTTCCGCATCGCTCATTTGCGTAACTGCGTCCGGGCTCGGCGGATCCGCGTCAATGAGGTTCAAGTGAAGCCCGATCACGTGCGCGGGCGCTAGGTAAGCCATGTCGCGGGCGATCAGCGAACCCCAGTCGCCGCCCTGGATACCGTATTTGGAATACCCCAAACGATCCATGAGAACGACCAGGGCCCTCGCCATACGCTGTGGGCCCCAGCCACGAGTTGTGGTGGGTCCGGAGAATCCAAAACCAGGAAGCGAAGGAACGATGACGTCGAATGCCGGGCTCTTGCTGTCCGTAGGATGGGTAAGAGGCTCGATCATTGCCAGAAATTCAACAATCGAACCCGGCCAGCCGTGAATCAACAACAAAGGTATTGCGTCGGGGCGGGATGATCGCTGATGAATAAAATAAATCTGCTGTCCGTCAATTTCCGTGGTGAACTGGTCAAACCGGTTGATCTTGGCTTCTTGCGCGCGCCAGTCGTAGCCGTTCTGCCAATAATCCGCGAGTTCCCGCACCTTCTTGATGTCGGCGCCGTATTCCCAGGTCGTCCCCGGAAGCTGATCGGGCCATCTGGCTTCCGCCAAGCGGCGCCGAAGATCGGTTAGAACGCTATCGGGAACATGGATTTTGAATGGTCGGATTGTGGCAGGCTCCGGCTTTGTCGGTGCTTGCGTTTGTCCAAGTGCAATTGACGGGAGCAAAAACAAGGCGGCCAACAAAAGTCTTCCGCACCGCAAAGCTCGCTGTTCCGCTATTACGAACCCAGTTTTCATCACGTTTTCACACTCGGGTGTTCACCGACCTGATGAGAAAAACCTCGGACACGACACTCCATGTCTCTCTCAACGCTGCGTCCTACATCGGAGCCGTGGTTCCGTCCGACCATACGCCGGTGCCTATCAGGAACATATCGATCGGTTCCGGGTTGCCTTTGTAAGAGGGAGCCAGTAAGAGCGGAGATCCGGGGAACGGTTCCGACAGGTGATTTGAGGAGTCCACTAGATTTGCACCCCATACCGTCCCGAGCGGCATGTAGAACATAAGATGAGCCATATTGTGGCTGCCGGCGTCGGTAAGGTACGCATCCTTGGACATCATGTAGCTCATCGCGCCAGCTTCGAGATCCGGCAACTCCTTTTTCTCAATCGCGGCCTTGACACTCTCCTTGATTTCTTCTTTCGACTTTCCCGCCAGTACCAGTTTTGTCCTCATCAAAGTGATCGGCAGCACGGTTCGGGCGGCAGCCGGATTTAAGCAAATCGGGCTGCGATTCTTAGGGTTCCAAAATTCGGGGCTATCGAATGGATTCATCCACGCGCGCTCTACCATGCAGACAAAACCGTTCTTGCCTTCCACCGCAGTTTCGTAGCCGTGCGGCCCCAGGACCATGACTTTTGCATCGCGGGAGATGGACGGCGGAGCCGCGGTCCGTGCCAGAGCAATCTCGGCATTTGGATTGGCTATGAGGTATTGATCCAGCGGAGCCCTGCTGGGATAAGGCGCTTTTGCCTCCTGCGCCAGAGCTTGCCGCGCCGCCCCTAGAGTCGATAACCACCACTAAAGCACACGATGCGACCTTGCCAGCTAGCTTCCCGTTCATAGATTCCTCCCGCAACTCTTGAATAAAGTACCGACTACTCGTATCCGATCAGCCGGCCTATAGGTTACTTCTGCCCCGCGCTTACTGCTGACGGAAAGCTTGATTGCGCGCCAAAATAACACTCAATAGATTCCAACTTCCCGTTCTTGATTCTCAGATACTCCACGTTGCGGAATGATTTACCGTTCGTGGTGTGGCAGAGATACTTCACAAAAGCATCCTCCGGACCAGTCGTCATCCGCTCCAGATCAAAGTGTCCAATGAAATTAATCTGTGTGTCCCAGCATTGCGTTTTGAAAGTACTCTTGCTGATGTGGTCGTCCCCGGCCGCGCTGGTAAAGGTGAAGTTGTCAGCAAGCAGGGCATTGAACGTGTCCAAATCTTTGTTGGCCCACGCCGTGTACCACTTACGGACAATCTCCTCGTTCGCTAAGTTCTGCCCTCCCAATAGAGTGGCACCTGCCGATCCCGGCAGGCTCGCGACGCCAGCCAGCGCGCAGACTCCGGTTGCGAGCAGGTTCCTGCGGGACACTATCATGCTTGTCATTGTCCGTTCTCCTCTCTTTGTATAGTTTGAAACAGACCGATTGATTTCGGCTAAGTTCGGTAGCCGCAGTCGATGACAACCAAAAAACAATATACATACGAACCGGTCGGTATGTATAAAATAAAGGTTAATCTCCTACAACGATGCGGTCATCCCCTCCTGTGGTTGCCCGGCGCGCGCAAGGACCGTAGCCAGTTCAAAATGTTCTTGATTCCCGCTTTCATCACTTTCGGATCCTGAGCATTCTTTGCCAGCGAGCCATAGCCTTCGACCATCGCGATCAGCAAGCCGGCGGCGTCGGCGGGTTGCACATCACGGCGAACGCTCCCGTTGGTCTGGCCCTCTCGCAAAACCGATGCAACGGCTTCGCGCCAGGCATCGAAGATTATCGCCAGCCGCTTCCGGAATCCCGCGTCAAGAGGCGACATTTCCTGCGCAAGATTGTTCAACTGGCAGCCGCCACGCACATCCTCGGGCCGAACCGGTATACGTTGAACAGCGCCGATCAAAGCGTCGATAGGGTCTTTTGACTCTCTGCAGAGGCCGCACCCATTTGCCGTAGACGTCAGGGGCGATGACCTCTTCGACCACGGCATATCCCAGGGCTTCCTTGCTTTTGAAGTGGTAGTACAGCGCTCCCTTTGTGACCCCGGTTGAGGCCAGGATTTTGTCCAGGCTGGCACTTTGGAACCCCGTCCTGTAGACCTCGCGGGATGCGGCCTGCAACAGGCGCTCGCGCGTGCGCTCTGAATCGCGCGGCGCAGCTGCGCTGCGACTCGGTTTGCTTCTAGCCACTAATTCTACCCACTAACATACCAAGTCAGTATGCATGGTCGAATAACCAAAATCAAGCTCGAATATAGAATCGCGAAGTCCGCTCTGCGGTGGTCTATCGAATCGGTAAAGAGTTGAGCGATTCGCTGGCAGAAATCCGGCGTTAACATACCGACCAGTATGCATGTTACGGACGGCGATAGTAGAAGGCAAATATTCTTCTCGCCTCGCGAATCTCATAACATCGGCGGCAATCCCTACTGATATCCGTATGAATTGACCAGTGGGCTGGTTTTGCTTTGTTTCTTTAATTGGTCAATTCGTCACTCTGACACCCAGAGCCCCGCACCTGAGCAGCGGGACTTCACGTATTTCCTCCAAAGACGGCCCTCAGCGTGCCTTGTCCACTGCAGCACGTTATGCGATGCATCCGCAAAGTTTGTCAGACAGTGGCAGGCGGTCGCACACGTGGGAGCATTCTGCCGCAAATTAGTTTGCGGGCAAATCCGGTGTGATGGAGGAAGTGATGAGTTTCAAGCTGAAATTTCAGCCCATGTTTAGTTCGCCTCGCAGCGCACGATTTACGCTGCCGGCGCTGGTTGCTGTATCCGCGCTGCTGTTGTGTTCTGTGGCATTCGCCCAGACCTCAGTATCGAACGGCAGCATTTCTGGCATAGTGACTGATGCCAGCGGCGCAGTCGTGCCCAACGCCAAAGTCACCATGACTGGCCCCACTGGACAAACCGTCCATGCCATCACCAGCAACACTGGAACGTATTCTTCCGGCGCACTGGTTCCGGGCACGTATTCGGTGCGCGCGGAGGCCAAGGGCTTCAAAACCACGCAACTGTCGGTGGACGTTCAGGTGAACAACACCGCCAACGGCAGCATCAAGCTTGAAATCGGCCAGGAGAGCACGGTAGTTGAAGTGCAGGCCAGTGAAGTTGGCGTGAACACGGAACAGGCCGAAGTGCAAGGCGTCCTCACTGCTTCGCAAATTTCAAACCTGCCTGTAAACGGCCGCAACTTCCTTGATCTCGCGCAGCTTGAACCCGGCGTGCAGATTCAGGACGGGGCAAACTTTGATCCGACTAAAGTTGGCTATTCTTCGATCTCGTTCGGTGGCCGTTTTGGGCGCACTGCCCGCATCAGCGTCGACGGCGTGGACGTCAGTGACGAAACCGTTGGCACGACGACCGAAGATATCCCAGCCAGTTCGATTCAGGAATTCTCGCTGGCACAGTCGAGCCTGGATCTTTCTAACGATTTGACTTCCTCGGGCGCGGTCAACGTGACCACGAAGTCGGGCACTGATTCATTCCATGGCGAGGCCTTCGGCTTCTTCCGCGACAGCACCGTCGGCGCCGCTGCCTTGCCTTCACCGGTCAACCCACTGACTGGCCAGAGAATCCCAACCCCTTGGCAGCGCAATCAGGAAGGCGCCGACATTGGCGGACCGATCCTGAAGAACAAGCTGTTCTTCTTCCTCGACGGCGAGCGCACCCTGCAGCATGAGGCCGCGCCGGTTCTCCAAGCAGCTCCGTTCGAAGCTTATTCGGGAACCTTTCAATCTCCTTTTAAAGAGACGGAGCTGACTGGCCGCTTGGACTACTCCCTGACCAAGACCGCGCGTCTTTTCGGCCGTTTCAACTACTTCCAGAATTCAGCCGATGCTACCTTCTTCTCGAGTAGTTTCTCTGTCTACAACAACAAAGACTATACGCGAAATGAAGTCGTAGGCCTGGATTTCAATACCGGCAGTTTTACTCACACCATTCGCTTTTCGTATTTGAAGTTCCAGAACCAGATCGTCGACGCCACGACGGGGACGAACCTGCCATTGGCGAATCTCGGAGTCAACATCTTCATCGGAAGTTTCAGCACGGGCCCGAACGAGCTGGCGCCGCAGAGCACTCCGCAAAGCGACCATCAGATCAAGTATGACGGCAGCAGGATCATGGGCAAACACATTCTGCGTTACGGTTTTGGCTTCAACCATATTCAAGGCGGCGGCTTTGCCAGCTTCTTTGGTAGCGCTCCGCAGATCAGTGGTGCCACTCCTCCGCCCAATGGCAACCCGCTAGACGACCACATAAGTCAGGTGCTGGCATCGAATGGTCAAGGCTACTCCACCACTGAACCTGCCTTGGGGTTTCCCGCCGGTGGCCTGGGCCCGGACAATCGCTTATCCTTCTATGTCGGCGATAGCTGGAAGGTGCGGACTAACTTGACCGTTGCGCTCGGCTTGCGTTGGGACCGCGACACTGGCCGGACGGACAGCGACCTTCCTGCCATTGCTCCCATCAACCAGTACTTCCCCGGACATGGAAATGCGGTGAGGAATCCCAATCGCAACTTCGCCCCACAATTGGGTGTTGCCTGGGATCCGAAGGGAGACGGCAAAACCGTGGTTCGTGGCGGCATCGGGTTGTACTACGAGAACGTCATCTTCAACAACGTTCTCTTTGACCGGCCCTCGCGTTTACAACATGGTGCCTTCCTTCAGATTGTGGAACCTTGCTCAAATGGCACAGGAGTAATCGGGCCGGATCCAGCGCAACTTGCTTTGGGAGAAACCACGGCAACTGCCTGCTCCGATACTATCGGCAATGCGGCCTCGACCATAGTGGCCTACGAGAATACGTTCAAAGCCAACACGCCGTTCAGCCTGACGAACCCCAATCCCGCCTACATCGGCAACTACCTGACGCCAGGCAACCAAAGCTTCGGCGCGAACGTAAACGCATACGACAATAGCCAGGGACTGTTCGATTCCAACTACGTCAGCCCGCGCGCGGTACAGATGAATCTCGGCATCCAGCACGAGATCCGTCACGGAATGGTGCTGAGCGCTGATTTACTGCGGAACGTCGAGACCCATGCCCTGCTCGCTGTGGATCTAAACCACGCCGGGGACATCTCCAACTTTAACTCTGCCAATGCCGCAGCCGCGATCTCCGCGACTGAGACAGCTTTCGGACACCCTGGAGACCTCCAGGGGACCATCAATGCGGGAGCTAAGATCGGCGATTTCGTAGGAAACGGGATGGGAAGCCCTCTTGATGCGGGTGGAGCTTGCGCTTGCGCCTTCACAGGGACCAATCCCGTGCTCGGTCAGTTTTACATGGAGGAGCCTATCAGCCGTTCGGTCTACAACGCCCTGCAGATGAAGCTGACGCAGAACGTAGTGAACCCGACTCCAGGGCTGAAGGCGGCAAACTTCCAAATCGCCTACTCGCTCTCGAAATTTGTAAATCCCGAGGCCTTCCAGGGTCCCCCGCCCCCGGGGAATCCGGCGGCTCAAAATGATCAGGATTTCGTCCTGACCGCGGCGGACAACAATCAGCCGTTGCGGTTCATGGGGCCGTCACTGCTCGACCGCACCCACCAGATCTCCTTCGGCGGAAGCTTCGATGTACCCCATGGCTTCCGTTTTGGAGTGATCTCGCACTTCTATAGCCCGCTGTCAAGCCCGGTGATAATCGGTCAAAATTTTACTCCGGGACAGATCTACCAGACCGACTTCACCGGAAGTGGGATTTTTAACCAACCCATGCCCGGCACCAGGAACGGCGCGTTCATGCGCCAGTTTGGCGTGACTGGACTGAACAACGCGATCAACGGCTACAACGCTACCTACGGAAATGAGCCCACCCCGGCCGGCCAGAAGCTGGTCACCGCTGACTTGTTTACCGTCGCGCAACTGCAACAGATCGGCGCCGTGGCTCCGATAGTGGCGCAGGCCCCACCGAACCAGTTGACTTACCCATGGACCAGAGCCCTGGATTTCAGGGCCAGCTGGGATTATCGGTTCGAAGAGCGGTTCACGATCGAACCGAGTATTGGCTTCTACAATGTGGCCAACTTCTCCAACTTCAACCAGCCTCCGGGCGTGATGACCGGCTGGCTTACCCAAGGTAGTGGCTCGATCAACAGCATTGCCGCCGGAAGCACGAGCGCTCAATCCTACCGTGTCGGGAATGGAACGGGCGTATTCGGTCTGGGTGCACCTCGAGTGCTGGAGTTTGGTTTGCACCTAAGCTTCTAGACCTTGCCGTATTTGCATTTCGGGCCACCCGTCAACACAGGTGGCCCGTTTTGTTTGGGCGGTGTTGAAGCGTCCTGATTAGGCTTCTCGAACAAAACTCAAACCTGTTCGGTTTTTCCATCACAAAACTCCTGAATTGCCGAATCGGGTACCTTTGATTGTCACTTCGCGGTAGAGGCGTCTTCCGCATCAGGCCAACAGCGCACCTGAATTGAATCTGGAGGGCAGGTCTGGCTCCGGCTCGATATTGAGCCGAGCATGGTGATTCCAGGTTGTGACTATCATCCGGGCTTCCAGCAAAAAGCTTTAGTGGATACAGATACAGACAGGGGGGAGCTGAACGAGCGGCGGCTCGACCACCGAGAGCAGGCAGAGCAGTTTTACCGAGGTCTCAAGCCGCGCCAGGTAGCGGCCGGGCGGGTATAGAATCCAGCGGGCACTCGCGTTGGTTCGAGGGTTTGTTGCACGAGCCGGGTTTGAGTTGTGGATTGGAGATCCGGCCGGGAGTCGCACGAAACGGGTACGGAAGCAGAAGACGAATCGCGCAAGTAGAATTGATAAATCTCTGAAATCTAAATAGTTTATGGCAGCTGGACCTGTAAGCCGAATTTTGTCCGCCGGATTGCTCCGGTGGGACGGCCATTCCTCTGGGCCATGCATTACTGCATGGCTCTAGCGACCTACCCGAAGGTTTGACGCACCGAGCCGGCACGTGGCCACAGCCTGATTCGTGAAAATCAAGCCGCGGACTTCCTTCCTATTTGGTCTTGCTCCGTGTGTGGTTTGCCCTGCCCGCTGCATTACTGCCGCGGCGGTGCGCTCTTACCGCACCTTTTCACCCTTACCTGCATCCGTGAAGACGCGGGCGGTATGTTCTCTGTGGCACTTTCCGTCGGACGGGCTTGAACCCGGCCTCCCGGACGTTATCCGGCACACTGCTCTGCGGAGTTCGGACTTTCCTCTCCCTGCGTCTCCGCTGTTTCCAGTGAAGACGCTGGAAGCGGCCGTCCGGTCCAGCTGCCAACTCGATCATTATATGTCACCGCAGCGCCCGGGCTCGGCCTATCTCCTGAGCTTTAGAATCTGTCTGCTGGTAGACTGATCGGCAACGGGCCCGGACTCCAAGGCCGCGCCAAAGGCTGATCCATGCACCTCGCCGAAGCCATCCGCATTGCGCTGCAATCGTTATGGGTGAATAAGCTGCGCTCGGTCTTGACTCTGCTCGGGGTGGTGATCGGGGTGGCAGCTGTAATCGCGGTGGTTACGTTCGTCTCCGGCATCAACGATTATGTGGCGCAGAAAGTTTTTAACCTGGGCGCCGATATCTTCATCATCTTCAAGGTCTCGCCTGCAGTCACTAACGTCGACCACTTTCTCGAAGGCGAAAAGCGCAAGAAATTGACGTTCGAGGATTATCAGGCTGTAGCGGCAGCTTGCCGGCACTGCGAACTGGTGGGCGCTTCGACACGAAATGAAACCGGCAGTGTGAAGTACGAAGGGCAATCCATCAGCGACACGACTGTGCGCGGCATGACTCCGGCAATGGGTACGATCCTCGATGTCGATCTCAACGCCGGCCGCATGTTCAATGAAACTGAAGTGGACAATCGGTCGCCCGTCGCGGTGATTGGCAACGATATTGTCGAGCACCTCATGCAAGGGATTGATCCCCTGGGCAAGGAAATACGCATTGACGGCTGGCCCTATCAGGTAATCGGAGTGGCCAAGAAAAAGGGATCCACGCTGGGACAGAGCGCCGACAACTTTGTGATGATTCCAATTACCGCCAGCATGAAGCAGTATGGCTCGCGGGATGACACTCTCAGGATCTGCGGCAAGGCGGCCAGCGGAGGCGTGCCGCTGAATGAGGCGATCGACGAAGCGCGTGCCGCCCTGCGGGCCCGCCGCCACGATCCACCTGGCGGCGAAGACAGTTTTGATATCGAAACCAACGCCAGTTTGCTCGGCATCTGGACCAGTTTCAGCCAGACTTTCTTCATTGCCACTATCGGGATCGCCTGCATTTCGCTGGTAGTCGGCGGCATTGTAATCATGAATATCATGCTGGTTGCGGTTACCGAGCGAACCCGCGAGATCGGCATTCGCAAGGCGCTTGGGGCGCGCCGCGAGGATGTGCTGTTGCAATTCCTGGTCGAGGCCGTAACTCTGGCTCTGGCGGGCGGGGCGATTGGAGTATTGTCGGGGGTTGCGGTCGCTGAAACAGTGACCATGCTGATTGGAATGCCCTCCTCAATCAAACTGTGGGCGGTTGCTGCGGGGCTGATCGTTTCTGCCAGTGTCGGCGTGTTCTTTGGTGTGTATCCTGCGCAGAAGGCATCGAAGCTGGATCCGATTGTGGCGTTGAGATTTGAGACGTAAAAAATTTAGCAATTGAGCAATCTCTCATGATTCACAGAGACGAGTTCCGGGAGATCGTGCAGATGGCGACAGATACGATCCGCGGCAATAAGTTGCGTTCGGGCCTTACGGTCCTTGGAATCGTGATCGGCGTAGCCATGGTGATCAGCGTTTCCTCCATCGGCCGCGGCCTCGATGACAACGTCCGCGAGATGGTCGCGAGCGTAGGGTCTGACAATATCTTTGCCTATCATCTTGACCCGCTCACGTTCGGGCGACCCACCGAAGAGATGCGCACGCGCAAAAAGCTGACCTTTGAGGATGCGGAGGCGATAAAGGAGTTGCCGCATGTAAAGGCCGTATCCGCGGGTCTCCGTTACTTCCGGCCTGAGCTGGGTGTGGGCACGTTCGCGGTGAAGTATCAGGATCGCAAAGTGAAGAACACGATTCTCGAGGGTGACACGGCATCCGTCAAGGATGTGTACGATCTCCCAATGGCTGCCGGTCGATGGTTTACGGAAATCGACGACCAGCATCGCGCCACGGTGATCGTTCTCGGCCACGATACGGCGGAGGAGTTGTTTCTCTCGGAGAGCCCTTTGGGAAAAGAGATCAACATCGACGGACGGCTGTTCGAGGTGGTTGGCACTTTGGACAAGATCAAGTCAGTGTTTAGCGGCGGCAAAGATCCCAACGATAATCGCATCTTTTTCCCTCTGACCACGTTCAAGACTTTGCATCCTGAACTAAAAGATCATTGGATCAGCGCTAAAGCCACATCCCACGACGACGTGCCAAAAGCGATTGACGAGATTCGCCAGTTGTTGCGCCGGCGGCGCAAGGTTCCTCCAGACAAGCCAGATAATTTTGCAGTCTTAACCACGGATTCAATCTCTGACGTATGGAATCAGCTCACGGGCATGTTATTCGTGGGTGTGTTCGCCATCTCCAGCGTAGGCTTGATCATCGGCGGTGTGGGCGTGATGAACATCATGCTGGTGAGCGTCACCGAAAGAACGCGCGAAATCGGCGTTCGCAAGGCCATTGGTGCCCGTAAGCGCGATATTCTTCTTCAATTCACATTGGAAGCAATCATTCTCACTGCGGTCGGCGGCGTGATCGGCATTTTATTGGGAGCGCTTATCGTGGGGATTATTCCCGAGTTCTGGCCGTCGCTGCCTGCTCGTATGTCGGCATTCTGGACGATTTTCGGTTTTACGTCGGCGGCAGGAGTTGGCCTTGTCTTCGGCATCTATCCCGCGTGGAAGGCCGCAAATCTCGATCCCATAGAGGCGCTCCGTTACGAATAATCTGGATTGCGCCTTCACATGATGCACTACATTCTCAGCGCAGTTTGGATCGTCGCTGTCTTCGGCATCGTTTCCAGTTCGCTTTACTATCTGCTTTGTCTGTGGAGCGCTTTTCAGTTTCTGTCTGAGAAGAAGGGAACCTCCTTACAGCCCTCGCAGGCGTTGCCGCCCGTCTCGATTCTCAAACCATTGAAAGGAACCGATCCTGAGATTTATGAATGTTTTCGCAGCCATTGCCTGCAGCAGTATCCGGAATACGAAATCATTTTCGGGGTAAGCGATGCCAACGATCCTGCAATTGAAAGCGTGAAATCATTGCAACTGGAATTCCCGGATCGCAGGATTCAGTTAGTGGTCAGTCCGAAGATACTCGGGGCGAATGTGAAGGTCAGCAACCTCGCGCAGATGCTGCCAGAGGCTCGTTATGAGCACTTGATCGTGAACGACAGCGACATTCGCGTCGAGCCCGATTATTTACGGCGAGTAATGGCGCCGCTGTCCGATTCGCGAGTGGGAATGGTCACTTGCCTTTACCGTGGAGTGGCTGCCCGAACGCTGGGATCGCGGCTGGAAGCGCTGGGCATCAGTACGGATTTTTGCGCTGGAGTATTGGCTGCGCGCCAACTCGAAAACGGGATTCGTTTTGGCTTGGGTTCAACGCTTGCATTCCGACGCGGGGAGTTGGAACGGATCGGAGGGTTTGCCTCGATCGTGCATCATCTAGCCGACGATTATGAACTGGGCAAGCGGATAGCGGAACTAGGACTCGCCGTAAAACTATCGGATGTTGTAGTCGAAACTTATCTTCCCGCCTATGGGCTGAAGGACTTCTTCGCGCATCAGCTTCGCTGGGCGCGCGGTGTTCGCGATGCCCGGGCTGGCGGGTACTTCGGTTTGGCTTTCACTTTTGGGATCCTATGGGCATTGTTGGCAATAGCGGCAGGTGGAACAAAGTTGTGGTCTTGGGCGCTGTTGGTTTGCGCACTCTCTCTTCGTTTCGCAGTCGCAGTGCTGGTGGGAGAGGAAGTTCTACGGGACCACCAGGTTCTGAAGAATTGTTGGCTGATTCCGCTGCGCGACCTGATTGGAGTTGGGGTCTGGATCGTGAGCCTGGGTGGTCACACTGTGACTTGGCGCGGAGATAGGTTCAGTTTGAAAAACGGGGAGCTCACTCGGATAGAGTCGCGATGCGATTAGGCTGCGGAATCGCTGAAAGGGCCATGGAAGCGGGAAGAGCCTCGCGATCCAGAACTGCCCTGACTTTGGTGGCGAGCTGTCTTAGTGTAAATGGCTTTTGCAGAAAGTTGTTTTCCACGTCTACGACTTTATGATCCAGAATAGTTTGGCCGGCGTAGCCAGAAATAAATAGAACTCTGGTTTCGGGGCGGAGTACAGTCAATTCTTTCGCAAGCTGGCCTCCGCTAATGCGAGGCATGACGACGTCAGTGACTGCGAGGGCAATCGGATGTCGATGGTGTTTCGCGATAGACATTGCGTCCTTACCATCGCGCGCTTCCAGTACGGTGTAACCGCGCAGGCCGAGAAACTCGGCCGTTGCCCGGCGTAGAGCGTCTTCGTCTTCAACCAAAAGAATTGTTTCCTTACCTTCCGGGAGCTTCTCTTCCTTCAAGTTCGACGCTGCAGTTGCGGTTACGGCATCCTGCACACACGGCAGGTAGATTTTGAAGACCGTTCCCATTCCGGCCTCGCTATAGGCCCAGACAAATCCGTGATTTTGTTTCACGATGCCATAAACGGTTGCCAGCCCCAAGCCTGTGCCCTGGCCTGAGGGTTTGGTGGTGTAGAAGGGCTCGAAGATGTGTGGCATATGATCTTGAGAGATGCCTGCGCCGGTGTCGCTCACGGTGAGGACGGCATAAACACCGACGGGAATCACCGCGTTCTTGTGCAAAACGTACTCTTCGTCGAGGCGGACATTCGAGGTTGCAATGGTGCAGCGTCCTCCCTCAGGCATGGCATCCCGTGCATTGGCTGCGAGGTTCATCAGAATCTGCTCGATCTGCATCGGGTCGAGACGAACGCGCCCCAATCCATCTCCGGGAACGAAAGTCAGTTCGATGTCTTCTCCGATCAGCCGATGTAAAGTCTTGACGATCGTACTGACAACGGGATTGAGTTGGGCTACGCGCAAGGCTTGTGGTTGATTGCGGCTGTAAGCCAGCAGCTGGCGAGTCAATTCCGCGGCGCGGCGCGCTGCGAAAAGAATCTCCTGAAGCCGGCTCTGCGTGGGACTTCCTGGAGTAACAGAATCCATCGCCAGTTCGGAGTAACTGGTGATGATGGTTAAAAGATTGTTGAAGTCATGCGCCACGCCTCCGGCAAGCCGTCCCACCGCGTCCATCTTTTGGGCCTGCAGCAGTTGTGCTTCAAGATTCAAGCGTTTCGTGAGATCGCGACCGTTGGAGACAAAGTGAGTAATGGCGCCAGCCGCATCCCGGATTGCACTGATGCTTTCATCGATGTAATACAATTCGCCGTTCTTTTTCCGGTTCACCAGAATATTGTGGTAGATGTTGCCCACACTAATCGTCTCCCACAACTCGCGGTAGATTGCCGGCGCTTGCTGGCCAGAGGTGAGGATTCCGGGAGTCTTCCCGATAGCTTCCGCTGAGGAATACCCCGTAAGCGATTCGAAAGCAGGATTTACATATTCGATGACGCCGTCACTGTTCGTGATCATGATTGTGTCGGCGGATTGTTCGACTGCGCAGGAAAGTTTGCGTAAGGAAACTTCCGCCAAATTCCGCTGCTGCTGTGCGGAGTGAAGATTCAGCGTGCAGCGGATCGTTCGCAGAAGGTTGGCTCCGGTAAGTTGGGTTTTCTCCAGGCAATCGGAAGCGCCGGCCTGAATAAGCTCGGCAACTGCTTTCTCGTCCGCCTGGTCAGTGAGCACGATAAAAGGGACAGTTCGTCCGGTCTGCAAGAACTCCGCCAGCAGTTTCGTCGCGGCGGCATCTCCGGTGTCGTGTTCGAACAATACCAGGCCGTACTGCCCTCGCTGTAGCATGGTTTTTGCTTCCTCGATCGAGGCAGCGTGATCGAGTTCGGCATGCATCGCGCCCCGGTTCCGCTCCAAGACTTCGCGAATAAGAAAAAAATCTTCCTCCTGATTTCCTACCAGCAGTACGGGCAAGAGTGAACCGGAGAGCGCGAGTTGGGTTGCGCTGGACATGGGGAAGAATTGTTTACACTTTTAACATCGGAAACTCTTCTTCTCACCGTGGCCATCGAAGCGGGTTGCAGACGATTACAGCAGGATGAAAGTCTCAAATTGGGCACCTTTCCAGTTTGGGATAGGTTTTCTCTTCATCTGCCCCCGAATGGCGGCCTTGTTTATTTCCACTGTTCCTTGTCGGTTAACCAACAGCGCGAGTGTGCGTCTAACGGACAGGTCCGGTTTGAAGGGATCGTAGTCTGGTGGGATTGGGGAACTACAGAGCGCCGTTCTGCGTATCGTCTGAAGAGGTCGTTTGCGTCCGGGTGTGGCATGGGACGCAAGTTTTTGGAGGGGTTATGGAAAGTCAGCCAAACGCGATTAGAACCTCGATTCATACTGGAAATGGACACGTGCTGGAGGTTGTGCGGGAGGCTCATGAAGAGCTGCGTCACCTATTGCAGCAGCGCGCGGAAGTGATGCGCCGCATTGGAACCATTAAGCAGACCATTGCGGGCCTAGCTAATTTATATGGGGACGAAGTGTTGAGCGAAGAACTGCTGGAGCTGATCGATCGTAAGAGCAGTGGGCGTCAATCCGGCTTCACCAAAGCGTGCCGAATGATCTTAATGGACGCGAATCGCTCCTTGAGCGCCCGCGGAGTATGTGAACAGATTCAGGAGAAGATGCCGCTCATGCTGTCGCGACATAAAGATCCCATGGCCTCGGTTACGACGGTATTGAATCGATTGGTGGCCTATGGCGAGGCCAAGGCTGTGGTTCTCGAAAATGGACGCCGCGCCTGGCAATGGGTCGCTGACTCCGATCCTGCGCCGGCCCGCATGTCCGTTGTGCCAGTTGCGCATTGATCAGGATCAGGCCGGTGGCAGCAGCATCCCTTTCTCCAGATGCCGGGTAACGTGCGCGTACGAGGCTGCATGCGGGTCATGGGTGACCATCACAATCGTTTTTTGGAAGTCCTCGTTCAGCCGCTTCAGAATTTCCAAAACTTCCGTAGCGGAGTGACTGTCCAAGTCGCCAGTGGGCTCATCGGCCAGTAGCAAAGTTGGATCACTGACAATTGCGCGCGCGATCGCGACTCGCTGTTCCTGTCCGCCCGAAAGCTGCTTCGGTAAGTGATTGATGCGTTCTTCCAGTCCGACGAGTTTCAACGCGGTCATCACGTGCTCGCGTCTCTGTTTCGGATTCAGCTTAGTCAGAAGCAGCGGCAGTTCGACGTTTTCAAAGGCGGTGAGAACGGGGATCAGGTTAAACGTCTGGAATACGTACCCGATGTGTTCATTGCGCCAATGAGCGGCCTGCGAATCGTTGAAGCGAAAAATATTCTGATTCTGCACCAGCAATTCGCCGGACGTGGGCCGGTCGATAGCCGCAATCATATTCAGCAACGTAGTCTTGCCAGAGCCCGAGGGCCCCATCAGTGCGAGGAATTCACCGGTGGCAATGTCGATAGAGACATCGTCGAGGGCTTTCACTTCGAACGCTTCGCGCTTGAAAACTTTGCTGACGTTGCGGGCCTGAACTACTTTCGTTCCGGTTGCGACTCTGGTTTCAGCAACTGTGCTCATTAAATTACCCCTTCACCTTGATTGTGTCGCCGTCTTTTAAGTCCTGCGGTCCCTTGGTGATCACGCTCTCACCGCCGACCAATCCATTCACCAGAAAGCCGTCGGTCCGCTGGCTCAACACTTGGACCTCACGCATGCGCGCTTTGCCATCGAAGGCCAGGAATACTACTTTTTTCCCTTCGTGATCGCGCAAAGCGCTAGCTGGTACAAACGCTCCGGCAGATTGGGCGTTTACAGTTTTAGGTGCATCGGCCAGGAATTTCACGGTGGCGTTCATCTCCGGACGCAGGAAAACATCTGGATACTTGGCCGGATTCAGCACCTGTACCTTCACTTGCACTGTGGCTTTTTGCCGATTGGCCTCGGGAGAAATCTGTGCAATTTCACCGTCGTACGCTTTGTCGGGATAGGTATCCGTAGTGACTATCGCCTTTTGTTTGGGACTGAGCCTTGCAAAGTCTGCTTGGGCGATATCGAGCTCGACCTGCAGATCATTCAAATCGGCCAGCGAGACAACCGATCCTTGTGGCCCACCCGCTGCGGCGCTGGCAAACTGTGCGGTGATGAGTTCCCCTTTTTCGGCAGTGCGGTCGAGAATCGTTCCCGTGACTGGCGCGCGAATGACTGTAGCGTCAAGCTGCGACTTCGCGTAGTCAGCCAGTCCCTGCGCCTGAGCCACAGAGCCGCGCGCCCGGGCGATCTCTTCCGGCCGCGGACCGATCTTCATCAGCTGAAAAGCTTTATCCAGCGAATTAACTTTCTGCTGATCGGAATCGAATCTTGCCGTCGCATCGTCCAGCGACTGGCGTGAGACCACCCCAGCAGACGAAAGTTCTTTGGTGCGGTCCAGGGTTAGCTTGTCATTCGCCAGCGTGGCGCGAGCTTCGTCGAGATTGTGTTGCGCCTCCTGAATTTCTTCCGGACGCGACCCGTGCTCGAGTTCTTCGAGATACGCGCGAGCATTTTCCAATGCGCCTTTTGCCTGCTCGTAGGAGGCACGAAATTCCTCATCCTCCAATCGAACCAGTACTTGCCCTTCCTTAACCTTGTCGCCTTTTTCCACGCCGATCCAGGCCAGGCGCCCGGTGACTTTGGAGTTCACGTTGATCGTGTGGTGGGCAACGATGTAACCCGTGGCCGAGAGCACGGTTCCGCCGACCTCACTACTCTCCGCCGATGCGCGCACCACTTCCACCTCAGGCACGTCGCGGGCTAGGAAACGGTAGGCCAGGACAGAGAGGCTCAACACAGCGACCACAACGATTCCGATCACAATATAGCGTCGCACCCAGGTCGGAGGTTCACCATTACTCGTTCCGCGCTCTGAGCGGTCGATGCGCAAGCTCTGCAGGTCTTCGTGTTTTGCGTCAATCGGCATAAGTAAGAATATGGAATATTTGCGGCAACAGTTTCCTGAAACTCAACCTCGCAACGCGGTCAAAATATTCTGGCGCGCCGCGTGCCAGGCGGGGAACAGCCCGCCAAACAATCCCATGGCCAGTGCGAAGACGATGGCATACATCGCAACCTGCCACGTGATCTGCAGGCTGAACACTACTTCGCTGAAGGTGACCGCGTTCGACGTTCCGGTTTGCATTCCGTTGAAAGGCAGCATCAGCAGAATTCCCGCCAACGCACCCAACATGGCCAACAATAATGATTCGAAAACGAACGAAGTCAAAATTGCCGGGCGGGAAAATCCCAGCACGCGCAAAGTCGCAATCTCGCGCCCGCGATAGGCCACGGCCGCGTACATGGTATTCATCGCCGCAAAACTCGAACCAATCGCCATGATGATCGCGACGACAATGCCGATGTACTTGATGGGAGCCCCCGAACTGGTCTGCTTGGCGTAATAGTCGGTTTCGAGAACTCCTTCCAGTTTCAGGCGCTGATCGTCGCTCACGCGATTCTTCAGCGCATCGGCAGCAATCGGATCTGTGGCGCGTAAGTACGCTGAGGAATATCCACCCTGACGGTCAAAATCTGCTGCCATTTGATTCACATCGCACCAAATCTCAGATTCATAAGCTGAACCGCCCGCGTCAAACACGCCTACAACTTTCCAGGCTCCCTTACCGAACTCCATGGTGTCGCCAATATTCGCGTGGGAAAACCGGGAGCGAATGGACTTGCTCACTACAACTTCGCGCTGCCCGGTGTGAAACCAGCGTCCCTCGATCAACTTCGCGCTGGGGCGCAGTTCCAAGCCATCGGGCATCATGCCGCGCACGGTGACATTCACTTCGCCGGTGCCGTCTTTGCGGGGAAGCACGATGACGACAACCCACTCTCCGGAAACCATGGGATCGCCGTGGCTATCTTTCGCGATTCCAGGAAGAACCTTCAACGTAGGAAAAAGCGCGGCGTCAAAGCCCCCCGAGAGCTCAGCCTCCGATCCCTTGCGCAGGACAAGTACGTTGTTCGGATTGCCGCTGGAAACAAAAGCCTTTTGTAAGCCGGCGAGCAGCGCCATTAAGAAAATCGCCGTGGTCACGGTGAGGGCGATGCCCAGCGCGGTCATCACGGTGAGTCCCTTGCGCAGCTTTAAATTGCGTACGTTATAGCTGATCGGTATTGCCATAAGTTCTTCTCAGTTCAGCCGATGTGGCGTAAGCCTTCCACGATATTAGTTCGCGATGCGTTGTATGCCGGCAGGCAGCCACTGATGAATCCTACGGTCGCTGCTACCAGCAGGGACGCCAACATGGTTGGAACGGTGACTCTCATGCCCGCAGGAATTCCGATGGCCACCGGTGAGTGGGTCAACCAACGTATCAGCAATGTTGCCCCGAGAACTCCCAGCGCTCCGCCGGCCACCGACAGGGCGATAGCCTCGCCCACGAACATCGACAACACCCGCGGGCGCGTGAATCCAAGCGTTTTAAGCACTGCAACTTCACGCGTTCGTGCCCGAATCGACATTGCCATGGTATTGCCAGAGACGAGAAGAATCGCAAAAACCACCGCGCCGCAGATGCCGAGAATAAACGCTTTCACATTCCCCAAAGACGATACGAAGGAGAGCTGGAACGCCTGCTGGCTCTCGGTTTTGGTTCGTTGCGGCGCGTTGCGAAACATTTCATCGATTGCCTTAGATACGGGCGCAACGTCACTGGGCGACGCTACCTCGGTGAGGTACCACCCTGCTTGTCCTTTGAACCAACTAACCGACTCTTCTAAATACTTGGTGTTGAAAATCAACGAGCGAACGGGCGGATCGATCGTATAGATCGCGCGGATTGTTACCTCGGGATGTACAGGAAAATAGGGGCTCTGCAGGGTCAGGTGGTCGCCAATTTTCCAGCCGAATTTCCTGGCGAGTTCTATGTCTACCATGGCTCCGGTGCGGTCACGTTGCCAGGCCAGCAACTGGTCGGGCGGGACGATCTTGTCGGCTGCAACCTTCGGATATTCGTCCGGGTCGGTGACCACCTGGGCGAAGGAGTTTGTCGATCGGTCGTCCTTGTAAACATTTCCGAAATAAGTCATCGGCACCACGGCCACGACGCCGGGCACGCTTCGAATTTTGTCGCGGTAATAGGCCGGCAGAAAAAATGCGAGGGAGACGCGATCCCGGGTAATGATGCGTTTTACGGAATCCGGAGGACCCTGGTCAATATAAAAAGTCCGCCAGATCGACATCATCAGCGTTAGCAAGAGCAAAGAAAAGCTGATGCTCAGCATCGTCAGCAGGCTGCGCCGCTTGTTGCGAAATGTATTGCGTACGACAAAACTGCCGAGCGTCATAAATCAACCGATGTGGCGTAACCCGTCCACGATATTCACTTTCGAAGCGTGATAGGAGGGAAGTGTGGCACTGACCAGCCCAACAAATCCGGCGATTAAAAGAGATAGCAGGCACATCCCTGGCGTCACCTTCATGGGGAAAAAAGAAATGAACTGTTTGGAGTGAGTAAGGCCGTAAATCATCAACCAGCCCAGAAAAAATCCAAGCAAGCCTCCGGCAAGAGATAGCGCCACAGCCTCGCTTACGAACAACCCCAGAACACTTTGCCGTGTGAAACCCAATGTTTTAAGTACGGCCACTTCTCTGGTTCGTTCACGGATCGACATCGCCATGGTGTTCGCGGAAACCAGCAGCGTTGCGAACACAACGGCCGCACAAATCATCAGGATGAAGGCTTTCACGTTGCCCATCATGGCAACAAATTCCAGACCGAACGCTTTCTCACTTTCCGTTTTCGTGGGCTGAGGAGAGTTCCGGAACATATCGTCCACCGTACTCGCGATCCTGCTGACGTCTCCGGGAGAAGCGGCCAGAATACTGAAAGTGCCGGCTTGCCCTTTGAAAAAAGCAACTGCCTCTTCCACGTATTTGGAGTTGAAGTAGACCGACTTGTTGTCCGGGTAGGAGCTGAAAATGCCTCGAACGTACAACTCGAGATCGACGGGATAAATATTGCCCTTCAAAACGATTCGGTCCCCCAGCTTCCATCCGTATTTCTTGGCTAAAGTGTCATCGACAATTACACCCTGGCGATCGCGTTGCCACGCGATTCGTTGCTCGTCTGGCATTTGAATATCTCGAAAGACTTTGAAAAATTCTTCCGGATCGGTGCCGAATTGCGCGAAAAAGTTCTCTGGCTTATCGTCCTTGTAGATTCCGCCGAACCATGAAACCGGCACCACCGCCACGACTCCGGGCACGGCACGAATTTTCTCGCGATAGAAGCCGGGCAAACTGAAAGTCAAGGAAACGCGATGCCGCACCACCAGCCGTTCCGCCGACTCGGCGCTGCCTTCATCCAGATAAAAGGCCCGCCAGATGGTCATCATGAGCGTAAGCAACAGCAAAGAAAAAGCGATGCTCAGCACGGTCAGAATGCTACGCCGCTTGTTGCGGAATGCGTTCTTGGTGACAAATCGGGTCAGAGTCATATTCCGAAACCTGTTTCGAGACCTGGTGGAACTAAGTCCGTTGAATCCCGAGGAAGCCGCGGCGTGCCGGACTGCGGAGACGCTTCGTCCAAGCAGGCCTCAAGAATAAACGAGTGATCACTGTCCGACAACTACCTCAAGCTGGAAATCTGACAAGCTGGAAACCTGACCTGGTCCACGCCATTGCGCGCATTCCCAGAATCGATCTCCCCGCCGACGCCCGCCAGTGGAGATCGTCATACGGCTCGGCTGACAAATGTCACACGCATACTTTAATGATTAAACGTTTCTGTGAACAAAAGGTCACGCGGAGGGCGGCCACATATTGTTGCGCGGCGAAAAATACCGGAGCGACCGATTAAAGAAAGTCCCCCATTTTCCGCCGTATTATCAGTACTTTGGTAACTCGAATCGATACGCTGCCGAGGTTATTCTAACCGTACCCTGCCCCGGGGTTTTGAACCCACGCGGCTTCTCAGTCGAACCCGCGTGGCGTGTTTCTTGTGATGAGGCGCGGAGCAAATGTCAAAAATCGGCCACTTCGAAATCCTGAGCGAACTATCAAAGTCTGCCACTGGCGCGGTCTATAAGGCCAACGATGAGCAAACCGGTCAAACCGTAGCGCTGAAGGCGATTCAGTTGTCAGCATTCGGCGAAAGCACCGCCGAGCTGGAGAAGTGCTTGTTGGAAGAGGCCGAGACTACCAAAGTCTTGAGCAATCCCAACCTCACTACCGTGAGCGGTGCAGGAGTGATGGAAGGCCAGTTCTGTGCTGCCATGGAGTACGTCCAAGGCAATAGCGTTGCTACGATGTTGGCGCGGAAAGAGGGATTTTCCATCTGGGATCTGCTGGATATTGGCCGGCAAGTCTGTGGCGGGCTCGATCACGCTCACTCGCAAAAAGTTTTTCACTATAGCCTGGAGCCGGCAAAGATCATGTGCGGGTGGGATGGCACGGTTCGGGTGTTGGGATTCGGCGTTTCCAGCGTGGGCAGATTTACCGCGCAAATGCCCGATGTTCCTTCGATTTTGCATTACATGTCGCCCGAGCAGATTCGCGGCGAAAACATCGATGCGCGCTCGAATCTATTTAGTCTCGGCGCTCTGTTTTACGAGATGGTCACGGACCATAAAGCTTTCGAAGGTGACAATTCCGAATCCTTGCGCCAAAGCGTGCTTGAGAGCACGCCGGTTCCCCCGGTGCAGGTGAATCCAAAGCTGCATCCAGTCCTGAGCGATCTGATCATGAAGGCCCTTGCCAAGGATCCTGGCGAGCGTTATCAGAATGGGCGCGCGCTGCTCGATGATTTGGAAAAGTGTAAAGAATCAAAACCACAAGCCGCGAAAACTACTTCCGCGCCGGTCAAAGTGCCGGCCACTGCGGCTCCAGGGAAAGCTGTGGCCCAAACAAAGATCGCATCCGCATCACCTGCACCGGCCCCGAAGAAACCTGCGGCCTCGGCGACACCAGCGATTTCGAAACCGGCGCCACAGCCAGCAGTGGCGAAGCAACAGCCTGCTCCTAGAGCGGCTGCGGCTGCGGCTGCGGCCGGCTTCGGAGGTGGCCGATCGGCATCCTCGGCACCGAACTTAGATGCTTCGAATGCCCACGCTGCTCCCCAAGTTAAGCCGACCAGCAATGCCGGGCCGCCATCCGCTTCCATGTCTTCCGCCGTTCTCGATGAGCCAGAAGTGGAAGCGCCAAGCGCAGAGCCCCCCAGAATTTCCGTTGACCCGATGATGGCGGAAGGTGCTCCATCGCGCGACGGCGGCGGAGTCAGCTTTTCGGAGATGACCGAACTGCCACCGTTGAAGGAAGTCTATATCGCTCCACCTCAGCCCCCGCCGGCATTTCAGCCGCCTACGCCGACGCCGAATTTCAGATCGGGCGGTGAAGAAGAGAAACCCAAGATTCAACCGCGGGAAGTCGCCGAAAAAGCAATCAAGGAAATAAAAAACGTTCCTCCGAGCCTGATGGTTTACTCCATCGCCGGCGCTGCAGTTTTGATTCTTATCATCGCGATTGCATTGGTTCTTCACATTAACCATTTGAACAGTGACGATGACTCGGGTAGTGCGGTGTCGCCGCAGCCTGCGGCACAATCCGCAGCGACTCAACCGGCTGCTCCGGCGCAACCGCAGCAGACCACCGCACCTCAACCTGTCGCGCCCGAACAAACGCAGGCGGCCGACGTGGCTGAAACTCAACCGGAAACTACGCGCCCGATTGCCGTTGCCACCGCGCGAGGACGGAAGAATGCGAAAAAGAAAAATGTCGCTCCTGTCGCTGCGGTTGTTGTTCCAGGACAAATTGCCATTGATTCCACTCCTCAAGGCGCGCAGGTACAACTGGATGGAAAAACCGATCCCACCTGGGTTACTCCTTTTACGCTCTCGGGTCTGAATGCCGGGCAGCACACCGTGACTGTCAGCAAACCCGGCTACTCTTCGGATACCCGCACGGTTGCGATAGCATCTGGCAACAAATCGTTCCTCGTGACGCACCTCACCCAGTTGATGGCGACGCTTTCCGTCAACAGTGCACCGCCCGGCGCGAATGTCTACATCGATGGCAGAGATACCGGCAAGCTGACTCCCGCACAAGTTTCCGTGGATAAAGGTCAGCATGTAGTGCTGGTGCGGAAGGCGGGCTATATCGATGAGACTACCAGCGCACAGTTTGTCCTCGCCCAGACAGTAAGCTTTTCGCCGACGCTGCGCTCGCTGGGCAATGTGGACGACATTAAGACCGTAGGCAAAATGGGCAGGCTGTTTGGTGGCAAACAGGCGCAGGGCATGGGCACGGTCAGCATCAAGACCCAGCCCAAGGGAGCCCAGATCGCCGTCAACAAGCACATGCTGGATAAAAGCTCACCGGTTGACGTGATGCTCGATCCGGGCAATTACGTTGTCGATATCACCCTCACCGGCTACGCTCCAGTTCACAAAGTCATCACTGTGGACAAAGGCGGCAAAGCAGTTGTTCGACGAAGTGTTGCAGCACGAGTAGCGGAACGATACTTGCTGGAATCCTGCACGCGAGAGAATCGAAAACCCGCCAAAGTCGGCCGCGTTACCTACTCGTCCCACATCCTGTCGACTTTTTAACATTTTTTTAACCTCACCGTAACATTCCTGCTCTAGCATCGCGAGGACTGCAACATCCCTCACCTTCCATTGGGAAAGGATAAAAAGCTTATGCGTCAATTTCTGTCAGTATGCCTTGTCGCGGCCATGATTACCGGGCCAATTTGGACACCGGTAGCAAGTGCCGTCACCGTCAAGACAGCCACGCCAATCAAACATATTGTGATCATTTTCGGGGAGAATCGCTCTTTCGATCACTATTTCGGCACGTATCCGAACGCTTTGAATCCACCGGGCGAACCGCATTTTCACGCTCTTCCGGGTACACCGACCGTGAACGGCTTGAGTAATGCGCTCCTGAACAACAATCCCAATCTCAATCCTCTGAATGGCAGCGGCGCGGCTAATCCTTTCCGCTTCGATCGCTCGCAGGCAAATACGCAGGACATGGATCACGATTACACTCCCGAACAATTGGCCTTCGATGGCGGAGCGATGGATTTATTCCCCGCCAACACCGGAAGCGCCGGCCCGCCACCCAGCGCCCCGCCGGACGTCGTGCTCACCAACGGTCAAGTGATGGGATACTTCGATGGCAACACCGTTACCGCGCTGTGGAACTACGCTCAGCACTACGCGATGAGTGACAACCACTACAGCACCAACTTCGGGCCCTCCACCGTTGGAGCGATCAATTTGATTTCGGGTCAGACTAACGGCGTTGCGAAACATATCGGTGGCACTGGCGAGCTGGTAGCCGATGGGAACGGCGGTTTCACAATGATCGGGGATCCTGATCCGTACGGCGATGTTTGCTCGGGCAGCGAACAGGTACAGATGGCAGGAAAGAATATCGGTGATCTGCTCAATGCAGCCAATATTACTTGGGGATGGTTCGGCGGTGGTTTCAACCTGAACATTGTTAACCCGGATGGAAGTACCGGATGCAATCGACAGTCGACTTCTCCAATTGTCGGTACACAAGGCGATTACGTTCCTCATCACACCCCGTTCCAGTATTACGCTTCAACCGCTAATCCTACGCATGCGCGTCCGAAGTCGGTGAAGACGATTGGTTACTCGGGCGACCCGGCCAATCACGACTACGATGTCGACGATTTCTTTGCCGCGGTGCAAGCCGGAAATTTCCCGGCGGTGAGCTTTCTCAAGGCAATCTCGATTCACGACGCGCATCCGGGAAATTCCGATCCGCTGGATGAACAGGAATTCGTGGTGAAGGTAGCCAACTTCCTGCAAAGCCAACCGGAGTGGGCGAACACGGCGTTAGTCGTGCTCTACGACGATTCCGACGGCTGGTACGATCATCAACTCGGCCAGATCGTCAACGGATCGAAAAGCGCGGCGGACGCTCTCACTGGGCCGGGAAGCTGCGGCAGTGGCGCTACGGCGCTACCTGGCGTGAATCCTGCTACCAAGCACGCTCAGGGCCGCTGCGGATATGGTCCGCGCCAACCGCTGCTCGTCATCTCGCCATGGGCGAAGCACAATTTCGTCGATCATTCGGCCACCGATCAAACTTCGGTGATCCGCTTCATCGAAGATAATTGGCTCAGTGGCCAGCGCATCGGCCAGGGATCTTTCGATGGCATCGCGGATTCCATCAGTTCCCTGTTCGACTTTCATCAGGTCGTAACTGACGACTTGTTCATTCTCAACCCAGCTACAGGCGAGCCTGTGAACACGGGCTCGAACTAACACGCATCCCTGCGGATGCGTCTGACTGAAAATCGAAATACGGAACGGCAAGGCAGTCGCGGACCATCCCCGACCTGTCTTGCCGTTGTTGTATGCTTGCGCGAAAGGTGCGTGGTGATTACACGTAGAGATTTTCTGCAACGATCGAGCCTGCTGGCTACAACTCTGGCGGCCGGCAAGAGCGGGTTACTCAATGCGATGTCGCAGTCGGTGGCTACTATGCTTCCGGCGCTCGATGTCAACAACCTGGCACAATTCGTAGATCCTCTTCCGATTCCTGAAATCGCAAAGCCGCAGGGGCTTCGTCCCAGTCCCGCTGATGCAAAGTTGAACGTTCCGTTCTATCGAATCCAGGCGCAAGCCGTTGCCGCGAAAGTTCATCGCGATTTGCCGCCTACGAACTTCTGGAGCTTCGGTTCTTCCACTCCCGGCCCAACATTTGAAACGCGTTCCGGTGCGCCCTTGCTGGTGGAATGGGTGAACGCTCTACCCGGTAAACATTTCTTGCCGATCGACCATACAATTCACGGCGCGGAAGCGGACAAACCTTCCGTCCGCACCGTGGTGCACTTGCATGGAGCGAAAACCGCCCCGGAGAGCGATGGGTATCCTGAAGATTGGATTGTGCCGGGAAAATCTTCCGTCTACTACTATCCCAACCAGCAGGACGCGGCCATGCTCTGGTATCACGACCATGCGCTGGGGATTAACCGTCTCAATGTCTACGCAGGATTATTAGGAACGTTTTTTATTCGAGACAGCGTGGAGGATGCGCTGAATCTGCCCAAAGGAAAATACGAATTGCCACTTGTCCTTTACGACCGGCTGTTGACGCACGAAGGGCAGTTGCTTTATCCGGTTTCGCCCGATCCGCAATCTCCCTGGGTTCCCGAGATATTCGGCAATGCGATTCTGGTCAATGGAAAAATGTTTCCCTATCTCGAGGTAGAGCCCAGAAAATACCGCTTTCGGGTGCTGAACGGATCGAACGCCCGCTTTTACAATTTATCGTTTGTCGAGAGTGCAACCGCCAATCATAACGAAATGCCTTTTCACCAGATCGGGACCGATCAGGGATTATTGTCCGCGCCCGTGCCGTTGACCAACCTAGAAATCGCGCCCGCCGAGCGGGCGGATCTGGTCATCGACTTCAGCCAGCATCGCGGAGCGCAGGTCGTGCTTAAGAGCGATGCTTTCGTGGTGATGCAATTCCGCGTCTCGTCGCAGAAAGTGACTGACCCGAGTTCGTTACCCTCGGCTTTACGGCCAGTGACCAAGATCCCGGAATCACGGGCAGTTCAAACCCGCTTACTGACGCTCAATGAATACGTGAACAAAGCGGGGAATCCCGTGATGTTGCTTTTGAACGCAGCCCACTGGAAAATGCCGATCACAGAAAAGCCGGTGCTGGGCTCGACTGAAATCTGGTCGTTGATCAATCCCACCAACGATTCTCATCCCATTCATCTGCATCTGGTGCGCTTCCAAATCCTTGATCGCCAGCCGTACGTGCCCTGGCTGTACCAAACCAGGCGGGAATTGCGCTTTATCGGACCGCCGGAACCCCCCGATCCAAACGAGGCGGGATGGAAAGATACAGTGCGAGCGCACTCGAAAATGGTCACCCGGATCATTGTCCCGTTCGAAGGATTTACTGGACGCTACGTATGGCACTGCCACATCCTCGAACATGAAGACAACGAAATGATGCGGCCTTACGAAGTAATTGCCGCGAGCTGATTCGCATTTATTTCCGCCGATCTCATCTTTTGAATGCCGACCCAACCCGGTGCGAGCCGGCTTGCATCCTACGAAACTGTCTCCACCTCTCAGGCAGGCGAAAACCGTTTACAATTGGTTACCGATTTTAAGCCCGAAATCTAAGTTTGGTTTAGCGGCGTCGCTGGACGAACCAATCGATAGATTGAACCATAAGGATGGTGCCCGATGTCGTTGGTCAGAGCTTTGCTCCAGCGCGTGCCGCGGAGTTGCGTTGTTCCTGTTTCTCTGTTGTGCGTCGCGCTGTGCCCTGTCACGTTGTTTGCTCAAACCACGATTTCCACCGGTAGCATTCAGGGTACGATCACAGATCCCTCGGGCGCCGTAGTGAGCGGCGCAAAGATCTCCATCGTCAACAAGGCTACGGGGCGCGTGATCAACACCAAGTCTACTTCCGCGGGCGCCTACGCCTCAGGCGCGTTGACTCCGGGCGATTACACATTGCGAGTCGAAGCGCAAGGATTCAAAACGTCCGAGGTTCCAGTCACGGTGCAAGTGGGCGTGACTTCTTCTGGAAATGTAAAACTGCAACTTGGCGAGAGCACGCAGGTGGTGCAGGTGCAGGCCGAGACCGTTGCCGTGAACACGCAGCAGGCCACCGTGCAAGGTGTGCTGACCTCGCAGCAGATCGAGAACCTGCCTATCAACGGCCGGAACTTTCTCGACCTGGCGCAACTGGAGCCGGGCGTGCAGATTCAGGATGGGGGAAACTTTGACCCCACCAAGAACGGCTTCTCTTCCATATCATTCGGTGGCCGCTTCGGCCGTACTGCTCGCATCGAAGTCGACGGACTCGACATCAGCGATGAAACCGTAGGCACGACCACTCAGAATGTGCCTGCCAGCGGAATTCAGGAATTTCAGATCCAGCAGTCTTCACTCGATCTCTCCACTGAACTCACTTCCTCTGGTTCAGTGAACGTGACCACGAAATCGGGGACGAATAAATATCATGGCGAGGGGTACTACTATTTTCGCGATCAGACTTTCGACGCGAATCTACCCGGGGGCAGCGACAATTATTTTCAGCGCAGTCAGTTTGGAGGAAATTTCGGCGGCCCGATTCTGAAAGATAAATTGTTTTTCTTTTTGGATGTCGAACGGACCAAGCAAGATTTGATCGATCCAGTCCTTCCGGGTGGTCCCTTTGCCGCGCTGGTTGGCAACTATAGCTCGCCCTTCCATGAGGTGGAAGGCATTGGCCGCATCGACTGGCAGATCAACAGCAACTACAAGTTTTTCTATCGTTTCTCTTACGATCAGGATCGAGACGTTTCGGCCATCCTTCCTAACTCTTTTCAGCCCTTCGCCAATGTCAATCACACGCCGGTTCATGCTCTCGGACTCGACTTTAACACCGGTCCTTATACGCACAGCATTCGCTTCGGCTATATCAAATTCCGCAATGCAATTGTGGATGCAACCGCTGGAACCAGCATCTTTAATCCGCTTCCAGGAATTGAGTTAGCCATCGGCAGCGATCCCGACTGTCTCACTGCAGGTGCGGATTTCTTCTGTTCAGGTCCCAGCTTTCTGGCGCCGCAACAGACCTACCAATCCGACCATCAGATCAAGTATGACGGCAGCCGTGCGCTCGGAGCGCACATTCTTCGTTACGGTGCAGGGTTCAACCACATTTTCGGAGGCGGGTTCGCTAGCTTTTTATCGCTCGCGCCAGCCGTCGGCGCCGGAATTTCGGATTGCAACGCCCTCTGCCTGTCTCTCCCCGGCGGCGCGAGTAACCCGCTGAATTACCCGGCGAACAACGTGTCATTAGGCAACGGACAGGGATATGACTCCGAGATCCCAGCCTTCGGTTTTCCTGCAGGGGGCAGCGGACCGGATAATCGCATCTCGTTCTATGTTGGCGACGCCTGGAAGATAAAACCCAACTTCACGTTGACGTACGGCCTGCGCTACGTGCGGGATTCGGGACGCACCGATAGCGACCTGGGACCAATCTCGCCTTTGTACCAGTTCGACAATCAGTATTATGCGGGGCTCGGCAATCGAGTGAATCAGCCAAATCTCAATTTTGCTCCGCAGATAGGTCTCGCCTGGGATCCCTCCAGCAGGGGTAAGACGGTGCTGCGCGCCGGCATCGGCCTTTTCTACGAGAACTCGATTTGGAACAACATCGAATTCGATAGGCCCGCACGTCTGCCAAAAGGGTTATTTTTGGCCAATCCGACGGTTTGTAGCAACGGGCAAGCCAATTCAAGTTTTACTTTCCCGAATGGTGGGACACCCAACCTATCGTTTTGTGGTCAGCCGATTGGAAGCGTCGCGACTCAGATTTCTGCACTTCAATCGCAGTACCAAGCGTCCACTCTGGCGGCGGGGCCGGCCAGCAATCCCTCATATATCGGCAACGCACTGGCGGACGGGGAAGATGCTACCGGTACGGCTCTGCTAGCTCCAAACTATGTAAGCCCTCGCTCGCTACAAATGAACGTTGGCCTTCAACATGAGATCCGTCCGGGGATGGTGCTTACAGTCGATTATCTTCGCAACATTGAGACTCACACCCTGCTCGCGATCGATACGAATCACGTCGGTGACGCTCGTTTCTTCAACCTGGCAAATGCGATGGCTGCAATCTCCGCCACCAACGGGTCATTCGGTTGTCCGGCGGCGTCCGATCCGGCCTCGATCAACTGTGCGATTGGCAAGGGCGCAACCATCAGCAGTTATGCCTCGAACGGACTCGATTCCGGTTACTCGTTCTGCGGCGGAGGCCCGTGTCCGACCGCGGCATTTCCTGGCATTAATGAAAATCTGGGAGCCAACCAGATGCTGTTCCCTATCGGTTACGCGAAGAACACCGCGGTGCAGGCGTCGTTGAAGCAGCATTTGGAACATCCGTTTAACGCGGTGACAAACTTTGATTTGCAGGCGTCTTATCAATTGCAGCGCTACATCGCGCCCGTGGCCGACAACGATTTCGTGAATATCGCCGCCGACTTCAACAATCCCCAGAGCTTCATCGGTCCGAATGGGCTTGACCGTGAGCATCAGATCTCTTTCGGCGGGACGATGGATCTGCCTTATCATTTTCGGCTGGGCATGATTGGGCATTTTTATAGCCCGTTACCCGTAACCCTAACATTGAACCCCACAGGAAATGCCGGTGGCATTTTCGTTACCGATGTCACGGGTGATGGCACCGGCGATGGCAGCTTCGCTTCCAACGGTGGCAACGGCGATGTGCTTCCCGGAACCAACATCGGCTCGTTTCAGCACGGTGTCGGCCGCTATAACATCAATAGTTTTATTAACAACTACAATCATAATTTCGCGGGCCAGCCCACGCCCGCTGGCCAGACTCTGATCAGCAGTGGGCTGTTTAGTTTGGGGCAGTTAACATCCTTGGGCGGAGTGCAGCAGGTGGTACCGTCTGCCCCCAATGACCAAGTCGGGATGGGATGGTTGCGCGCCTTCGACGCCAGTTTGAACTGGGTCTACAAATTTAAAGAGAGCTTTGAAGTTCAGCCCGGAGTTTCTTTCTTCAACGTATTCAACCTGTCGAATTTTGATGGCCCCGGCAACCCGCTGAACGGTACCCTGAGCGGAGAACTGGGAACACTCAATGGCACGTCTGGTGGGCAGCCAAGCAGCAATCGGCTGGGCCTTGGCTCGGGTGTTTTTGCGCTGGGTTCTCCGCGCGTGATCGAGTTCTCGTTGAAGCTGAGTTTTTAGTCCGGGAAGTGCTGGCAGCTTATCGCGGCAGCTTAAAGTTCACCGTCACCTGAGTCTGAATTTCGACCGGAACGCCGTCAAGCAGATAGGGTTTGTATTTCCACTGCTTCACCGCATCAACGGCTGCGCGGGCGAGACTCGGGTCTCCGCTGAGAACCTTCACTGCAGAAATATCGCCTTTCTTCGAGATCGTCGCCATGAGCTGAACCGAGCCTTCGATTCCCATGCGCAAAGCGTTTGCGGGATAGGATGGCTGCGTCTTTTTGATCGCCAATCCTTGCGATACTCCCTGCGAGACGTTCAAGGTCTGTAGCACCGGAGTTGGTGAGCTGTTCGGATTTCCCAGGAGATTCGGCAGTGTTCCGCCACCTCCAGCCGAGACGATGCCATTGATGCTCGGAGCTGGAGCTTCGGTCAGCGATGATTTTCCCAAGGTAGGCTCCGCAGCATTCGGCTTGACCACAATAGGCTGCGGCGCTGGCGTCGTCACGGTTGCTTTATTTTCGGCTACGATGGCCACAACAGATCGGGACGAGTCCACGGCGCTGGTTTTGCGATCTTTTGCATTGCTCGTGGCAACTTCGGTTTGCGCCGCCACGGAAGGTTTCACCGATCCGGCGGAATGAGTCGAAACCGGAGCGTCAGGAGCCGGCGTTGCAACCGATTGATCGGATGCTGGTGCGATTGATGTTGCACTCGGCGTAACTTGTGGAACCGCAGGGGGCGCTGGCTTCGCAGAGACTGGTGCAGAACTATTTGCAGCTCCGTTCGGGTGAGAGAACTGCGTCCACCCGACATACACCGCTGCCGCAATGAGTGCCACTGCGACGAGTGCCAACAAAGCTTTCTTGCTTCCGCCGCCTGTAGATTTTGTACCACTCTCGATCGCTCCGCCGAATGTGAACGCGGGGGCAGGGGAAACGGTCTCCGGGGACAAGGTGCTCTCCACGGTTGCGCCGCCCTTGCCAGCTGATGTCTCTACCTCCGGCTCCGGTACCGAAGCCTTTTCGGTCGCGACAATGCCTGCCGCTTCCCGGGCTGGCGCTGCTGCGCTCGCCGCTCCTGCAGAGGAAACAGGAGAGGGTGCTTTCAGCGTTGCCGGAATTTCCTGGATGGGTTTGGTATCTCTCTTCGCATCAGAGGCTGTAATCGAAGCGATATTCGAGGGCGCCGCAGCTCGGGACGCAGCTTCGACAGATCGTTTTTCTTCCCCCGACCCAGAGTGCACACTCGATGCGGATGCTGCAAAGCTTGGCTGCGGAGGCGCTTTCTGCGAAGGCGCGCTGGTCGCAGGAATTGGATTCACGATTGACGCCGGGCGCGGAACAGCAGGACTTGGAACCAAGATCGGCTTTGCCGGTGATGGCGCCGAACCGGCGGGCTTAGGAGTTGGAGCTGTTGTCGTCGCCGCTGGTTTAGCGCCCTCGTTCTTGCGCAACAACCCACGCGCAACTCGTAACGTACCTTTTGCCTGCTCCACGTTAATGGGCTTGGTGAGAACCAGGTTTGCGCCGATTCGGAAAGCTTTTGCCACTCCCGCTTGCCCTTCAACCACCGCTACAGCCAAAGCCGACTGGTTGTTCGGCGAATTGCGGGCACTCTTGAAGAGCAATGTGGCATTCTGCTCGTTGTCGCAGTCCACCACCACCGCGTCGAAGTGCTCCCCCATCAACTTCTTCACTGCGGCGAAAGGTTCAGTACAGGGAACTACTTCGAAGTCCAACTCGCTGAGAACCTGCGTGACGGTGCGAGCTGTTTTTTCGTCGGGACAGAAAAGGAGTGCTTGGTAACCCATATTGAATTCATCGTAGGTACACCCGTAAGCTGCAGCAAGTTACGGTGGTAATTGTGCTGGGGCGGCTTTAGGCTTGCCAGACGCGGCTTTTAGGGCTTGTACCTCGAGTCGTTTTCCCGCATACAATTACGCTGTCATGCGCATCCCGCTCTGGCTAAAAGTAGTCTGGACTGCGTGCGTAATCGCGTGGGTGCCTTTTTATTGGCGTCAGTATGGTTCGCAAAACTTTCTTTTTTTCTGCGATCTTGGGAATCTGTTTATCGTTGCCGCTCTTTGGTTGGAAAGTGCGCTGATATTTTCGTGGCAGGCAACCGGGCTTCTGGTATTTCAGATTCTATTTACTATCGATCTTGGAGTCGCTTTCCTCAGCGGACGACATCTGATCGGCGGCACGGAATTTATGTTCGATCCTCAAGTTCCACTGCCGATTCGATTGCTCAGCTTATTTCACGTAGTCACGCCCCCGCTATTACTTTGGGCTATTCATCGCGTCGGCTATGACCCGAGAGGCTGGAAGTATCAGACCCTCACCGCCTGGATCATTGTTCCGATCAATTACCTGTGGCGTCCGCAGTACGATGTGAACTGGGCGCGCGGACTTTTCTTTCACGAACAGCATGCAGTCCCCGGCGCTGTATATCTATTGGCATATCTGATTATTGTTCCCACAGTGATTTACTACCCGACGCATCGTTTTCTTCTTTTTTGCTTTGCCGGAAAATCGAATCGGAAAATCTAGTCTTGACTCTTGGCACGCTTTCCCATGTCTTGCGTACGGTCGCGCAAAGCTGAATCTAGTCGTGCGCGCGGGGTTTCTGATGACGCAGCGTCTTTGCTGTCCGCCTCCTTCTTCTGTTTAGGCGAAGCTGGGTCAGGGCTGAGATATAACGTTTGCGATGAGGATGCCAGGCTGGTCCCGGAGTCTTCTACCAGGTTCATAATGCTGAGGAGCAATTCCTCCCGCACCGCAGCGAATTCGTTGAACTCTCTGGTCATTACGTAACAGAAGAGTTCCACGTTGAGCGCGCTTGCGGTTAACTCGGTGAGCCGGACGCGAATGGTTCTGGTTTCAATCTTGGGATGGTCGCTCAAAACGCGCCGGATTTCGGAGAGCGACGGAGCGAAGATGTTGCTGCTGAGGTATCCGTGTGGAAGACCTAAAACAGTTCTAAAAAGGATTTTGTCGCGGCGGCTCAGATTCTCGACGTTGATCGTCGCCACCGTCCCATTGGGGATGGCTAGCAACGTCCTCTCGTCGGTGCGCACGCGGGTGGAGCGCAGCCCGATATCCTCGACGGTTCCAGTGCGGTCGCCAAATTTGCAGACGTCTCCTACGCGAATCACTTCGTCGCCCAACACGGAAACACCGCCGAAGAGATTCGCGATCGTCTGCTGTGCTCCGAAGCCTACCGCCAGGGTTCCAATGCCTAACCCGGCCAGTGCGGTGTTCAAGTTGAATCCCAACACTCCGAAGATAAGAAATACGGCCATCAAAAAGATGAAGGCTTTTACCAGGCGTTCGCCAAGCAGCATGAGCGAACCCGTACCTTCGTGACCGCGAGCGAGAGCGCGATTTCTCACTCCGCGCAGAGACCATCGCACGACTCGCCATAGGATCCAGTTGGTGCCAATGATCACGGCGACTGCTGTAACCTGCGAGTAGTAGTGACGCTGCAGTAAAGGAATATCCAGGTAAGTGGCAAGAATCCGGTGGATCAGAGTGCCGAGAAGCAACCAGGCCGGTCCGGACACTGACCTCGATTCCAATTCGGCGTGTCCGTGCCTGCGCGCCCACCATCGAATCGGAATTTGCAGAATCACCAACAAAACCCATGCGAGAGCCCCGGCAATTGGAATCAGTAGAAATAAAGCAAACCATTGCCAAAGAGGCATGCCCGCCAATTGATGTCTCACCACCCACTTGGGCAGACGTGTCTCCACTTGCCGTGCTTCTACCTGGTCGTACAGGTCAGGAATCTTCGCCAGAGTGTCGGAAGCGATGAGCCAGATTTTTCCCGCGTTCGGATCGGAGACGCGAACCAGTTCCAGTTCCGCCTCCGCGTCCCCGGATGACATAGTCCCCAGGTTTTGCCGGTCAGGCGAAACGCCTTCCTGTAGTGCGCCTTCGGGATCCCGGCTCGGCTTCAGGTTACCGGCGAAGGCGGCATTCATTACCGCCTGCAGCTTCTGTGCCAGCGCCTCGCCCTCCGTCTGGCGCCGCGCTGAGTTTAGTTGCAGATACTGAGCTGCAATGGCGTAGTTTCCGGATTGCGCCGCCTCCAGAAATCCGAAAATGGTGCCGTAGGGAGTGTCACGGCCCAGCGCATCAGTCTGCGTTTTGGAAGTGTTCGCTGCCTTTGATGGCAGCAGTTGACCAAGCGCACCCTGCGCCAACAGAGGAAAACTCATGCTGAGAGTTAATACTAAGAAAACGATTCGTCTGGAAAGGGTGGACATGGGTGCATTCCGCGCCGCCGCGCGAGCCTTCCGAGGGGCAGCAAATGTGCGGGCTCTCGCAACGAGAGTTTATTGTAGCGGAAGCAGTCGGATGAGAGTGTCTGCTTGTGCTCTAGAAGATGCCGTTAGTCGCGTTTCGGTCGAAATACGTGCGTGCTCGTGCCGAAAAAAACTTCCGCGGATTCCATCACGGTTTCCGAAAGCGTGGGGTGCGGGTGGATCGTCATCGCCACATCGCTGGCCAGCGCCGCCATTTCGATGGCGAGTACTCCTTCAGCAATCAATTCGCCCGCGCCAACGCCGACAATGCCGACGCCGAGGATGCGCTCAGTATGCGGATCAATGATCAGCTTTGTCATTCCTTCCGGTCGATCGAGAGTGACCGCGCGTCCGGATGCGCCCCAGGGAAACTTCGCAACTTTGATCTCCCGATTTTCTTTTTCCGCCTGAGTTTCAGTGAGCCCGCACCATGCGACCTCCGGATCGGTAAAGACGACTGCGGGAATCGCAGCAGGCTCGAAAGCGACCTTGTGTCCGGCGATGGCCTCGACCGCTGTTCTTCCTTCGTGCGATGCCTTGTGCGCCAGCATGGGCTCGCCAACGACATCACCGATGGCATAAATCGCCGGATCGGCGGTTTGCAATTGCTTGTTCACCTCGATGAACCCGCGAGAGTTCACGTGTACCTGTGTTGTTTCCAGCCCGGGGATCTCCGAGTTCGGCTTTCGGCCTACAGAGACAAGTACACGATCAAAGGTTTTCTCCCGGTCTTTTTCCTGCAGGGATTTACCTTCGAAGGTTGCGCGAATGCCGGCGCCGTCCTCTTTAAGAGACGGGACCGTTGTGTTCAGCAGTATTGCTTCGAACATCTTCTCCAGGCGTTTGTGCAACGGAAGAACCAGATCGCGGTCGGCTCCGGGGAGCAAGCCGGGCAACATCTCAACCACTGTGACGCGCGTTCCGAGAGCGGCATAGACGGAGCCAAGTTCGAGGCCAATGTATCCGCCGCCAACTACAAGAAGACTGCCGGGAATGTTTTCGAGATTCAGAGCGGCTGTGGAATCCATCATTCGCGCCGAATCGAGTTTGAGCGCTGGAATAATGGCAGGCCGAGACCCAGTCGCCAGGATAATCCGATCAAAGCTGAGCACGGCTTCGGTGGAATCCATCTTGCTGATCCGCAGCGTTGTGGAATTGTCGAACCCCGCGCGGCCTTGGATGTATTGCACGTGGCGCTGCTTGGAAAGTTGTCCAAGGCCTCCGGTAAGCTTCTTGACGACGCCTTCTTTCCACGCGCGCAAGCGCTCCAGATCAATCTTTGGAGCAGGGAATTCGATTCCCCAATTTTTGGCTTGCTGGGATTCTTCAATCAGCTTGGCGACGTGCAGCAGCGCCTTGGAAGGAATGCAGCCGCGATAAAGACAAACGCCGCCGGGATTCGCTTCAGGGTCGATCAGCGTAACTTGCATGCCGAGATCAGCGGCCAGGAAAGCGGCCGCGTAGCCACCAGGGCCGCCGCCGACAACGGCGATTCTCAACTTCTTACTCGGGTCTTCAGAAGTAACTTCAGAAGCAACTTCCGGCGATTGGTTCAGGTTATCGTTCATAGACTTTGGCCACGCGGCTAGCCTTGAACGGAAAGCAGGAATGGCTGCTCGAAGGCTTCCGCTATCCAGCGCAGAAAACGTGCAGCGTCCGCGCCGTCAATCAGGCGATGATCGTAGGAAAGCGAGAGCGGCAAAATGAGACGCGGCTCGAATTTGCCCCCAATCCATTCCGGCTCCATGCGCGAGCGGGAAAGCCCGAGAATGGCCACTTCGGGATGGTTCACGATCGGCGTAAACGCCGTGCCTCCAATGCCGCCGAGATTGGTGATGGTGAAGGTACCACCCTCCATGTCGGCAACGGTGATCTTTTTATCCCGCGCTTTCTGCGATAGCTGTGATAACTCGACCGCCAGCTCAACAATATTTTTCTTATCCACATCGCGAATCACTGGAACCAGCAGACCGCGATCAGTGTCGGCCGCCACCCCGATACTGATGTACTGCTTATAAATGATTTCTTCTTTCTCCATATCAATGGTGGCGTTGAATTGCGGGAAAACTTTCAGCGCTGCGGCGCAGACTTTCAAAGCGATTGCAGTCACGGTCATCTTGCCGCCAGCTTGTTCTGCCTTAGGAGCGAAGCGGGCGCGCAGTTGCTCGAGTTCGGTGATGTCGGCGCGGTCGTGCTGGGTTACGTGGGGAATCGTATTCCAGGATTCAGCAAGATGCTCCGCTGTTTTGCGGCGAATACCGCGCATGGAGACGCGCTCGATTTTGCCCCACTTCGAAAAGTCCGGCAGTTTGGGCGCGATGAAATGTCCTGCACGAGCCGGGGCTTGCGCCGCCGTAGATAGCGCGGCGAGCGCTGCTTTGGCGTGAGCTTTAACATCGTCTTCGCTGATGCGGCCCCCGGGACCCGTGCCCTTGATTTCGTAAATATCGACACCGAGTTCGCGAGCTAGCCGGCGAGTGTGCGGAGCGGCCGGCACAGGTTGGCGGTGTTCCGTTCCAGCCACTTTGCCCAACTGCAAAGGCATCGAAAAATCTGCGGGACGGGGCTGCGGCTGATCGGGCGGCAGCGCTTGTTCTTCCGTCTTGCCTTCAGCGCGGATAGCCGCCTGAAAGGCTAGGCGCGCGCCGTGCTGCCCGGAGACGTGCTCGACCGGGCCCCGCGCCGCACGAACTGCGGTAGCCTGGGAAGCCGGCGCTCCCTCGAGAGTGAAAATCAGCTGCCCGACCTTGATCTTCTCGCCTTCTTTGACTTTGACCTCTTTGACGACGCCGCTGACCGATGAGGGAACCTCAACGACAGCTTTGTCAGTCTCGAGCTCCATCACTGGCTGGCCTTCGGAAACTTTGCCGCCAGGCGCAATCATCAAGCGTACAAGGTCGCCCTGTGAGATGTTTTCACCCAACTCCTGCAAACGAAACTCGCTGGCAGCGGGAGCATCGGTGGAGCGCTTCCGCGGCGGCGCAGCCTCAGGCGGCTCCGGGCTTGCGCTCGCTGCGGACCTTGTTTCACGCGGCGCCGATGGCGCTGGCTGCGCACCTTCAGTTGCCTTCTGTGGCAGGTCTTTCTCCCGTGGAGCTTCAGTAACAGCTGCGGCGGTTCCGTTGCCGTCAGCGGTAAAAACCACCTGGCCAACCTTAATTTTTTCGCCCTCTTTGACCAGAATCTCTTTTACCGTTCCCGTCACGGAGGACGGAACTTCCACGACAGCCTTGTCGGTTTCTAGCTCCATGACCGCCTGGCCCTCGCTTACCGCCGTGCCGGGCGCAATCATCAGGCGCACCAAGTCGCCCTGTTCAATATTTTCACCGAGTGCCGGAAGTTTGAATTCAATCACTGATTACGTTCCTTGGCTAGGTTAAGTGTCAGGTTCAACTGATCGCCGGATTAAGCTTTTCGGGATTAATTCCCAGGTCGCGAATTGCCTTCTTCATGATGTCCAAACCGATTTTCTTGTCCCGCACCAGCGCGCCCAGCGTGGCCAACACAATATGTTTCGCATCTACTTCGAAAAAGTCGCGCAACGCAGCTCGCGCTTCGCTGCGGCCAAAACCATCGGTCCCCAACGAAACCAGTTGTCCGGGGACCCACTTCGCCAGAGATTCCGGCAGCACCTTCATGTAATCAGATGCCGCAATGAACGGCCCGGACGCATCTTTCAAAGTTTGAGTCACGTACGGGACCTTCGCCGAATCGCCCGGATGCAGCATGTTCCAGCGTTCGCAGTCGTTGGCGTCGCGATAGAGTTCCTTATAGCTGGTCACACTCCACACATCCGCTGCGACACCATATTGTTCCTGCAGAATCGTCTGCGCCTTCAACACCTCGTACATAATGGTTCCACTACCCAGCAACTGGGCGCGCAGCTTGGCATCTGGCGCATCGGCGGCTTTAAAACGGTATAACCCGCGCAACACCCCTTCACGGACGTTGCCCTCCTTCGGCATCTCGGGCATCGGCAGAGGCTCATTGGTTACGGTGAGGTAATAGAAAATCGATTCCTGGTCCACGTACATGCGCTTGATGCCATCCTGAATGATGATGGCGATCTCATATGCGAACGCCGGATCGTAAGCTAATAAGTTCGGAACCGGCAAAGCGAGAACGTGACTGTGGCCATCCTGGTGCTGCAGGCCTTCCCCCGCCAGTGTGGTGCGTCCGGCAGTGCCGCCCACCAGAAATCCGTGGCAGCGCATATCGGCTGCTGCCCAGATCAGATCACCGATACGCTGAAAGCCGAACATCGAGTAATAAATAAAAAACGGAATTGTGTTGATACCGTGGTTTGCATAGGCCGTGCCCGCCGCGATGAATGAGCACATCGACCCCGCCTCGGTAATTCCTTCCTCCAGGATCTGGCCGTTCTTCGCTTCCTTGTAATAGAGGAGCGTGTCCATATCGACCGGTTCATAGAGTTGACCAACGCTGGAATAGATTCCAACTTGGCGGAACAACGCCTCCATGCCAAAAGTTCGCGCCTCGTCGGGAATAATGGGCACAATAAGCTTTCCCAGTTCAGGGTCGCGCAGCAATTTTGCCAAAAGCCGGACGAAAACCATGGTGGTCGAAGCTTCCCGGCCGTCGGTGCCTTTGTAGAATTCTTCGAAGTAGGATTCCGGTACCGGCTTCAAAGGCGTAGCTCGCACCGTGCGTTTCGGCATGTATCCGCCGAGTTGCTGCCGCCGCGCCTGCATGTACTTGATTTCGGCGCTGTCGTCCGAAGGCCGGTAGAACGGGGCGTTGTGCAATTCATCGTCAGGAATTGGAATTCCAAAACGTGAACGGAACAACTCCAACTCTTCCTCATTCAGCTTCTTCTGCTGGTGCGTGATGTTCTTGCCTTCTCCCGCCTCGCCCAAGCCGTAGCCCTTAATGGTTTTGGCTAGAATGATTGTGGGCGAGCCCTTGTGGTCGACTGCCGCGCGGTAGGCGGCATGCACCTTGATGGGATCGTGTCCGCCGAGGCGCATGCGCGCCAGTTGCTCGTCGGAAAGATGTTCCACCATTTTGAGCAGGCGCGGATCTGTGCCGAAAAGGTTTTGCCGGAAGTATGCGCCGCTCTCGACAAAATATTTCTGGTATTGCCCGTCGCTGATTTCTCCCAGTCGCCGTACCAGCAGGCCGTCGCGATCGTTGCGAATCAGACTGTCCCAATCGGAGCCCCAGATGCATTTGATAACGTTCCATCCCGCGCCGCGGAAGATAGCTTCGAGTTCCTGAATAATTTTTCCGTTGCCGCGTACTGGCCCGTCGAGGCGCTGCAGGTTGCAGTTCACCACAAAAATTAAGTTGTCCAGATTCTCCCGCGACGCCAGGGTGATGGATCCCAGGGATTCCGGTTCGTCCATTTCCCCATCGCCCATGAATGCCCAGACTTTTCCGCCGGTCGACTGCTTGAGTCCGCGATTTTCCAAATAACGAATAAAACGGGCGTGATAGATTGCCTGGATCGGTCCCAGTCCCATCGAAACGGTAGGGAACTCCCAGAAATTCGGCATCAGCCAGGGATGCGGATAAGAGCTCAGTCCGCCGCCCGGCTTTAATTCCCGGCGAAAATTTTCCAGCTTCTCCGTTGGGATACGGCCTTCGAGATAAGCGCGGGCGTAAATCCCCGGCGCGGCGTGACCCTGGAAATAAACGAAGTCGCGATCGCCACTCTCGGTTTGGGCTCGAAAAAAATGATTGAAAGCAACCTCGTATAGAGTGGCTGCGGAAGCAAACGTAGAGATGTGTCCGCCGATCCCCTCCTGAATCTTGTTGGCGCGGACCACCATGGCCAACGCGTTCCAGCGCACCAGGCTCTTAATGCGGCGTTCCATTTCCTGGCTTCCGGGAAATGGCGCCTGCTGCGCAGCTGGGATCGTGTTCTGGTAGGGAGTGGTGGCGGAAAACGGAAGATTCACCCCAGCGGCGCGCCGCGCGTGCAGAGCCAGTTGTTGAATCAGGCGTCCCGCGCGTACCGGACCGCCCTTCGACAATACGTAATCGAGCGAGTCAACCCACTCACGCGTTTCCAATACCTCTTGACCGTCGGTTTCCGTCTGAGCCACGTCTAATGTCTCCGTCTGATTGTTCTGAATACTCCATATTATTCAATTATTGGGAAACTTGCTTGGCGAAAGGTAGAGGTCCAAACGTTCTACAATGCTGAACGTCAGTGCAGGGAAATTTTTTGCACACGAGACTCCGTTCCGAGGGCCGAAATGTTGAAAATTGTGCTGCTCGTCTTGATGGTTGTGATCGTCATATTCGTGGCTCCGCGGCTCTTCTCGGGTGCGCGCGTCACTCCTCCCAGGGCGGGCGACGTTGCCCCTGATTTTACTTTGCCTTCGCAAGAGGGAGCCGCCGTAAGCTTGAAGGATTTTCGCGGCAAATGGGTGGTCCTATATTTCTATCCCAAAGACCAGACTCCTGGCTGCACGCGCGAAGCCCACAACTTCCAGGTTGATCAGCCAAAGTACGATCAGCGCAACTCCGTGATCCTTGGCGTGAGCGTCGACAGTGTCGATTCGCACAAGAAGTTCTGCACAAAAGAGGGTTTAAATTTCAAGCTGTTGGCAGACAGCAACGGTAGAGTGAGCAAGGCGTACGGTTCGTTCACTAATCTGGGATTGACAAAGTTCGCCACGCGGCACACCTTCCTGATCGATCCTGCCGGCAAGATTGCGAAAACCTATACCAGTGTTGATCCTGGACGGCACAGCGAAGAGGTTCTAGCAGCGCTCGATCAACTTCAGAAACAGTAGTGCGGGTTAAACTACTGAAATGGCAACCGCAGCGCGGGATGCGCAACCGAATGTTTCCCGGGATCGAAAGGTCTATCGCTTTCCCCCCGGCTTCCAACGCAATCTCTTATGGTTCGCGTTCCGCAAGTTTCGCCCGGCAAATCCCATCATTCTCTTTCAACATCTGGCTAAGACCTACGGCGATATCGCGCATTACAAAATTGGACCTCATCACATCGTATTCCTGAACCATCCTGACTATATCCGCGAAGTGCTGGTGGTTCAGAACGACAATTTCATCAAGGAACGTACCGTGCAGCGCACCAAAATGCTGCTCGGCGAAGGCATGATTACGGCTGAGGGCGCCGTGCACCGGGCGCAACGGCTGGCGGCTCAGCCCGCGTTCCACCGGCAACGTATCGGCGAATATGGCGGCGTCATAGTGGAAGAATCAGCACAACTTCGCGATTCGTGGAAAGCCGGCGAACGCCGTGATATTGCGGTCGACATGATGCACCTCACGCTCAAGATTGTGGCCCGCACTTTGTTTGCTACCGATTTACGGGACGAAGTCTACGAGCTTGCCGCGGCCATTAATCGCATCATGGGCCTCTACAATTTCCTGGTCATGCTGCCGGCCGCCGAATGGCTGGTGCACTTGCGTCCGCCGGGGCTGGCTGCATTTGTTCGTGCGCGCAAGCGGATCGATGCCGTGGTCTACAGAATGATCGATGCGCACCGGCGCAGCGGCCGCGATAGCGGAAGCCTGCTCGATCTCATGCTGGCTGCGTCTCCTGCCAACGACGAAGCTTCACGGCAAGCTTTGCGGGATCAGGTCATCACCATTTTTCTTGCGGGCAATGAGACCGTTGCCAATGCGCTGTCATGGACGTGGTACCTGCTATCCGAGAATCCAGAGTGCGAAGCCAAACTTCATGAAGAAGTAGATCGTGTGCTCGCGGGCAGATTGGCGGTTGCCGCGGATGTTCCCAACCTTCGCTATACGGAAACTGTGATGGCGGAGTCGCTGCGGCTTTATCCTCCAGCGTGGGCGATGGGCCGTTACGCGCGCAATGACTTCACTCTCGGCGAATATTATCTTCCCGCACGCACCACTGTGCTGATCAGTCAATTCATTACCCAGCGCGACCCGCGGTACTTTCCCGATCCTCTGCGCTTCGATCCCGATCGATTCTCTGCGGAGGGCAAAGCGCGACGCACGAAATTTACTTACTTTCCGTTTGGTGCGGGGGCGCGGCAGTGCATCGGAGAATCGTTTGCCTGGATGGAAGGTGTTCTGATCCTCGCGACACTCGCGCAAAAATGGAAGCTGCGCTTAGATCCCGGCCACCGGATCGAGCCACAGCCGCTCATCACCCTCCGCCCTAAATATGGAATGCTGATGGAAGTCGTGCCATGCTAGAGGAGCGATCCAGCGGTTCTGGCAAGGTAAGATGCCTACACTACACCTCGACATAACACAGCCTTGTTTTAAGCGAGCGCGGTTCTAAGCGAGCACGTTCAGGCCGCTGGAGCTTCCGTATACACTTTCTAATAGGGCAGTCGTGTTGTCCGTGCTGCTGGATGAAGTTGTCTCCGCATTCAATGTCGAGAGCAGTCCTTCGACGAGTTGAAGGCTTTGCGACGCGGCGGTGGCCTCGTTCACTTGCGCCGCCGAGGCAGAGGTTTTCAAATCGCCTAAAACCGTGGCGAACGCTGACTGCGCCGAAGAGAGGTCGCCTGAGCTCAATGCGCTGCCGAGAGTAGACAGATCGGTCGAGAGCTGAGAATTACTCGATAATGTGCTTCCGGTCGTGGTGGCGGAGTTCTGAAACAGCGCTTGCAGAGTTTGGAAGGCTGACTGCGCGCCATTCACATCGCCTGACGCAAGGCTTTGTTGCAGGCTCTGCAAGGCCTGTTGCTGACTGGAATTGCTGGCCGCAAGCACGTCCTGGCTGAGACCCGCGGCAGAAATTGAGCTGATTGACATGGTTCCTCCGGTCGGTTCCGACAGTCGTTCGCAATTTCCCGCGAGCGTTGGCGCACGGCGACCTGTCTAGGTCATCGGCACGATTCGTCCAAAGCTTTAGACCGGCGGATCCGCGCGAGAAAAAAATTTGCTCTGTCGCTAAACAAACGGCACGAGCCTTGTTACAACATTAGAAATCGCTATGAGTTGCATAGCTGCTTCGTCGGAGGTCCTCGGCGAAGCCGAGAACTTCGCTTCCTCAGGATGACAAGCGTGCGGGTGGGCTGGAGCACGAAATGCGCGAGGCCAGCACGGGCTGGCGTTGCGCGTGAGCGAGATCGCATCATCAGATCGCTGCGGAAAAGCGCCGGAGTCCGTGGTTGCCCACTCGTCGAAAACCACGACGAGTGGGGCAGCCTGTATCCATAGCTCGTTCGTCGGGAGTCCTTGGCTTCGCCGATAACTCCGCTTCCCTGATTGCATAACTTCTCGCCGCTTCGTTGACTTGCGTATTCCGCCAACGTAAGATTTCTGCGCCAGTGGTCGGTCAAACCATATCGCACTACCGCATCGTGGAGCAGCTGGGCGGCGGTGGCATGGGGGTGGTCTATAAAGCTGAAGACGTAAAGCTTGGCCGCTTCGTAGCCTTGAAGTTCCTACCCGTTGACGTTGCCAGGGACCCGCAGGCGCTCGCGCGCTTCGAGCGCGAAGCCAAGGCGGCCTCGGCATTGAACCATCCTAATATCTGCACGATCTATGAAATTGACGACCAGCATGGCGAAGCCTTCATCGCCATGGAATTTCTCGATGGCGCTACGCTGAAGCATTTAATCGGAAACCGCGCCATGGAAGTCGATCGGGTTTTGGAAATTGGCATCGAGGTCGCGGACGCGCTCGACGCCGCTCATGCCGAGGGCATCGTTCATCGCGACATCAAGCCCGCGAACATATTCGTTACCAAACGAGGGCACGTCAAGATTCTCGACTTCGGCCTGGCCAAGGTAACGCGTAAACCCGAAGCGGCCGCCATTGAAGCGACTGCAACCGCGGTGGCCGAGGAACATCTCACCAGCCCGGGCAGCACGCTGGGTACGGTCGCGTATATGTCGCCCGAACAGGTCCTGGCAAAGGATCTGGACGCCCGTACCGATCTTTTTTCCTTTGGAGTGGTGCTCTATGAAATGGCAACCGGCACGCTGCCCTTTCGCGGGGACGCCTCGGGCGTAATCTTCGACTCCATCCTTCACAAGCAGCCTGCCGCTGCGGTTCGATTGAATCCGGATATTCCTGCCCGGCTCGAAGACATCATCGCCAAATGCCTGGAAAAAGATCGCGGAATTCGCTACCAGTCCGCCACAGAACTGAAAGCCGATCTGAAGCGAGTGAAGCGGGATACCGACTCGCAGCGGCTCGTAATCCCTGAAACAACCGGCTCGTCGGGCTCAGGACGGTACCGTAAGGCTGCGATCCTGGTCGCCGCAGCAGCGCTGGCGGCGGTTCTGGCTGCGATTGCGCTCCACTACTACGGCCGCCCCGTTTCTCCCGTCTCTCCGCCGCAAGCGGAAAAAGCTGTTCCGAAAGCTCCGGAGACCATCGCTGTTCTTCCGTTCCGCGATATTTCTGCCCCGACTTCGGACAGTTGGGGGATCGGAATGACCGACGCAATTATTAGTCGACTGACTGCCTTGCAGAATCTCGCAGTCAGGCCCACCACGTCGGTTTTGAAGTATGCCAAGGATGCGCCCGAGCCGGCGGAAGCGGCCAAGGCATTGCATGTGGAAAGCGTACTCGAAGGCACCTACCAGCGTTCCTCCGACGTAATTCGCGTGACCGTACAACTGATCGACGGACGCACGGGAAATACAAAATGGTCGCAACGCTACGATTTGCGCAGCGCCGACATCTTGAGCTTCGAAGATCAGATTGCTACCAAAGTTGTCGAGGGTCTGCAGATCCAAATCTCGCCCACCGAGCAGAAAGCGATCGGGCAGCCCGTAACCACCAGCGTGGATGCCTACAACGACTATTTGCAGGCGCGTTTTTATCTGAATGAATATCTGACTCATTCGCGGCTGGATAGCCTGGAAGCGGGCGAGCGTCTGCTCTTGCATGCGATTTCGCTGGACAAGAATTTTGCCGACGCCAAGGCGTTGCTCGGACAGTTGTATGCGTTTCAAAGCGCAAACTTCGTAGAAGGTGGCGTGGCGAATTTGAAGCGCGGCGAGACGGCCGCTCTGAACGCATTGCGGATCAATCCCCAGTCAACGGAGGGATTGAACGCGCTGGGAGTTATTTACGGTGAAGAGGGACGGGAGCAGGAAGCGCTGCGCACGCTCAAACAGGCGGTTGCACTCGCACCCAACAGCGGAGACGCTTGGCAAGCCCTGGGGTATTCCTACTATTATGCCGGCCTCAACGAACAGGCAGAGCGGGCCTATCGCCGGCTGATTGAATTGAGTCCCACGCTTCTTCAGCCGCGCTGGATGCGCGCCCGCATGCTTCTGTATAGCGGCAAGGCGGCGGAAGCGGAAGAAGAAATGCGGCAACTGGTTGCGGCCAACCCCGGCCAATTCAAGGCGCAGGCATACTTCGGCATGATCCTCTATTACGAAGGCAAGCTCGATGAGGCCCAGGTTAACATTGATCACTCGCTTGCACTCTCCGCCAATTCCGGCGACGACGTACCGCCGCTGGTGGCGGCATTCCTGTATGCGTCACGCCACCAGCGAGATAAGATCGATGGCAAATTATTCCGATACCGCCCCGAGCAGATCATCGACGGGGACGAAGCCCAATGGCTGGGAGGACTCTACGCCCTGCTCGGCGAGCGCAAGCGGGCTCTCGATTGGTTCAAACGCGCGGTCGCTCTCGGAGATGTGAACTATCCCTGGTTCGAACGGGATAAAAACTACGACAGCCTGCGCTCTGACTCGGAGTTTCAATCCATCATGGCTGGAGTTCGCCAGCGCTGGGAAGCCTACAAAAAAGAGTTCGACGCCGCTCCGTAATCGCATGCTGGAAGGCGTCGAAACCGACCCAATGGACAAGAAACCCTCCCGGAGCGGGAGGGTAGGAAATCGCAGCCAGCAGATTAGGCGCGGACGACGTTGCCCGCCTGAAAGCCCTTGGGGCCTTTCAGCAAATCGAACTCCACGGTCTCACCCTCATTGAGCGAGCGGTAACCGTTCTCCTGAATCGCGGAGAAATGTACGAAAACGTCCTCCCCCGTGGAGCGCTGGATAAATCCATATCCTTTCGCCCCGTTGAACCACTTTACTGTTCCCTTCTCTCTCACGGAAAAACTCCTTTCACTGTCGTGAAGAATTGGTTCCCCGAATCTCCTGTAATGCTGCTCCGGCGAACCGGAACGCCCCCTTAGGAGAAACGGTGGAACTCGGTTGCGTCATCAGTGCCGCGGAAATTGCCCCAAAGCAAAAGACTCCTCGAGTTCAACGCCACGCGAAGACATTGCGGCGAGAACTTTCGGAGCCCTGAACCATCGACGCTGTTTCTACGGCACTACTCAAGACGTCAACCTGCCTTACGAACTCATCGCCCGGCATACACCGAGGAATGAGCAAACGATAATAAGCACTACTAAATCGTTTGACAAGAAGAATTAGAAGGGAAACGTAAAAAAAGGCAACCTGCCAATTTTCATTCTTTTAACGAAGTATAAGAAAAGCATCTTCCCGGACCGGAACTTTCGTTTGCTGCGAAAAGCCGCAGCCGAGCCAAACCCTTGATAGGATTAGCGTGTACTGCCATGCCTGAACCGACCACAGCTCCGGTTGTAACGCCTCCGCTGACGGAGCGACCTGCTACGCCGTCGCCCCTGGAGCGGCGCAAACCATCCTCCGGGATAACGGTCTCCACCATAAAGTATCTGTTGCGCACCGATGTGCATACTTTTGCATTCTCGGTCGCCGCCAACGCGATATTGGCTTTTTTCCCTTTCGTGGTTCTGCTGATGACGCTCATCCGGCGCGTTTTCCACTCCCGGGTTATGTACGACGTAATCCTCGAGCTGCTAAAAGACTATCTTCCCGCAGGTCAGGACTTCGTGATTCGCAACCTGAACGCTATGGTGAACAGCCGCCAACGCGTCCAGATCGTCTCGCTCATTATTTTATTGGTCACATCTTCGGGCGTATTCATGCCGCTGGAGGTTGCTCTGAACCGGATCTGGCGTTTTCCCAGCAACCGGTCGTATCTGGGGAATCAGTTGATCTCTTTGGGACTCGCATTCGGCTGCGGTGTGCTGACTTTGCTTTCCATTGCAATGACCGCCGGAAACATGGCCCTGTTGCAATTCGTACTGCGCGGCCATGGCACCGGCTCGATTCGACTGGCCGCCTTTGTGATGATGAAGGTATTTGCCATCGCGACTAGCGTGGCCATCTTTTTTCTAATTTATTGGGTTTTACCCAATGGCAAGGTTCCGGCACGAGCCGTGCTTCCGGCGGCCTTCATCATGGGATTGCTCTCGGAAGCGTTGAAGTACGGCTATATTCTGGCGCTGCCCTGGCTTAATTTCGCCGAGGTGTATGGACCGTTCTCGCTCTCGGTGAGCATGATGTTTTGGGCGTTCCTGTCAGGATTGTTGCTGCTGGCCGGAGCGAATTTGAGCGCCGAGGAACACCTGGGGCGCAGGTCGTAAGCGGAATGTTTGCCAAGTGACTGCTTTCCCGAGTAACCGCACGTGTGGGAAGACTCGCGAGCTTTCGTACAGACAATTCTATTTTTTGTTCAGCGGGATGCTGCTGAAAGCAATTCCCCGTTTGCGGTTAATCCGGCAAATCAAATTTTCGAGAATGGTGGGCAGCAAATTAACGCCAGGTTGCGGCGCCAGCGAGTTCTTTTCCACGTAATCTTCAGCCCCCGCTTCGATCAGCTTTTGCCGGTTTCTCTCCGTGAGGCTGCTTAGCACTACAACTGGGATGCCGGCCGTGGCAGTGTCATTTTTCAAGCGGGCAAGCACCTCCGGACCACTCACCTTTGGCAGGATCATATCCAGCAGGATCAGGTCCGGCTTGTGCTCCCGCGCCAGTTTCAATGCGCACTCGCCGTCCTCGGCGCAAATCACTTCATACCCCGCCTTGTGGAGAACGCGTTCGTTTTCGCGCAGAATCGTTTTGCTGTCATCCACCAACAGGATTTTCACGCAGGTCGCCCTGACTGCAATATCGGCATCGCGAGCGAAAGGATTAGCCCGCGCCACCATTTGCAGCCATGGCTTTAGAAGGTAGCCCTCTTCCCGGCAATTCTTTAGTTCTGGCGCCTATTCCTGAGCGCCCGCGATCCACAGGCTCATTGTGATATCTGTCACTGCGCCTTTTCCCGAACTCCGCTTAACATGTGATCGGTTTCCCAAAACCTCCGAGCAGAAATTGGTTCCCCAGGGTGATTGCTATGACCGGGAGCTGCTGGCGTCTGCTCGCCTGTTCCTTACTGATTTTCTTAGCTTCGATTTTCTTAGCTTCCCCACTACGGGCACAGACCGCTGCTGAGGATCACTTCCGTATTCTCAGGCCCATAACGGCGGGTCCGCCGGATACTCCTCACTTTTCCCCGGTTCCCCTTCCTGTGTCTATCTCTGAACCGTGGCGTATCCCGTTCGCCCCTTCCCCGATTCGCCTGCCGCAAATCGCTGGCGCAGCCGGAATCATATTTTCCGGCCGCGTCACTGCGGTGGGACGCGCCGGAGGCCGCCTTGCGTCAGCGCCCGGCCAAACCACAGCTTCCACCATGGTCACCTTTCAAGTGGAACATGCACTTCGCGGAACGACCACCGGCCAGAACTTAACCATCCACGAGTGGGCCGGCCTCTGGACCAGTAAAGAACATTACCGGGTAGGGGAGCGCGTCATGTTGTTTTTGTACCCGCTCAGCAGACTGGGGCTCACTAGTCCCGTAGCTGGCCCCATGGGCAGATTCGCCATCGATCCCCAGGGCAGGATCAAGACGAATGTCCAGAATATTTCCGCGCTCTCGGCCGATCCAGTGATCGGTGGGAAAAAGCTTGTTCCCTATGCCGACTTCTTCCACGCGGTTCGCCGTGCCAGCGGTGAGGAATAATGCGCCCGATCACGCAGAAATCCACGGCATCCATTGACCGCGTGTTGTTTCGGGTGGCTGCAGTGGTCGCTGTGGTTATGTCATTCGCTGCGATTGGCATCGCCGGAGGCCCCGAATATGTTGCCGGTTCCAGCTTCTTCAACTCATCTGCGATGGGCCAGCCCCTTACCTGGTCGCAAGGCCAGGTGAATTACTACACGGACCAGGGGGACCTAAGTCCCATCCTGCCGAACACGGCCGCCAATGCCTTCGTCGCCGGCGCTTTTCTGCAATGGAGTTCGGTTTCCGTCGCGGCCATCGCAGTAACCAACCCGGGCCAGCTCGCCGAAGATGTAAACGGAAGCAATATAGCCGTCAACTCGAATGGAACCGTAACCGCTCCCGCCGACATCACCCCCGCCGCCATCCAAACCCCGGTCGGAATTGTTTACGACTATGACGGCTCAGTGACCGACGCACTCCTGGGCGCGGGTGCGGGCGCTCCATCACAATGCTTCTGGAACGCGGTTTATGGAGGTGCGGACAACTTCAGCACCGGCGCAAATTTACTGCACGCTTTGGTCGTAATCAATGGGCAGTGCGCGCTTCAGCCTGCGCAACTTACCGACGTGGAATACCGCCTGGTACGTGTGCTGGGAAACGTCCTCGGCCTGGGCTGGTCGCAATTGAATCTCAACGTAAGCACCGGCAATCCACTCCCCACCGCCGGCGATTATGCGGGCTTTCCTGTCATGCATTACATGGATTCGGTAAATTGCGTACCGATTACCGTTTGCTATCCGAACCCTTACCAGCTCGCGCCCGATGACATAGCCTCGCTTTCCCGTCTTTATCCCCCTGCCATATCCCCAGCGAACACTGCTCGAATACACGGGTCCGTCTATTTTGTGGATCATTTCGGCGCCGAGGGCCAGCCCATGCAAGGTGTGAACGTGTTCGCCCGTTGGATCGATCCTTCCACGGGATTGCCCTCGCATCAATACTCAGTCTCCTCTGTTTCGGGATTTCTCTTCACCGGCAACGCCGGTAATCCCATTACAGGATTAGTCGATTCCCTGGGAAATGCCTACAGTGAATTCGGTTCGACAAATCAAACTTTGGAGGGATTTTTCGATCTCGCTGGATTGCCCATTCCGAACGGAGAAGGCACGGCCCAATATCAGCTCTCGATCGAACCCCTAGATCCGTTGTGGTCCAGCGGTGTTTGTCCCTACGACTTCGCGCAAGTGGTCCCGTCTGGCACTTTTGCACCGATTATCATCACTGTCAGCGCGGGTGGCGACTTTGAACAGGACATTCCCATGTCTGGCAGCGCATTGGCCGTTCCGCCATGGTCCGCTAGCGAGACATGGGCCGCCCCAGCGACCGTCCCCGCTCCCGGCGACTGGGTTGGCTCCCTCAGCGGCTATGGCAATGTTTCCTATTTCCAAATGACCGCCCAAGCCAATCGCACGCTGTCCGTAGCCGTGACTGCTCTGGATGAAACCGGCTTGCCCACCGAGTCGAAAGCCGCTCCGGTAATCGGCATGTGGAGCTCGAGCGACTCTGAGGGCACGGCACCGCCAGTCTTTACCTCCGTGCCCTTCAATTCTCCTACCTTTGGTATGAGCCGACTGGATGCCCAAGTAGTCAGTGCCAGCAGCTTCATTATCGGAGTCTCTGACCTGCGGGGCGACGGGCGACCCGATTATGCGTATCACGCCCATGTCCTTTACGGTGACTCAGTTAATCCGGCGCGCATCCCGATTAGTGGCGGAGCTATCACCCTGCAAGGTATCGGATTCACTCCCGGCCTGAACGTCAGCGTGGGAAGCCACGTAGTGCCGCTTCTGGCCACCAACAGCAGCCAGATCCTCCTGGCTGCCCCCCCTCAAAGCGATGGACCCCAGACCATCACGATCACTGACCCGACAAGTGGCTCAATCTCCACTATGACCAACGCGCTCACTATAGGGGCGGCAGCGACCGATCAGATCATCCTCTTACAGGGAACCAATCCTCAAACCCCCGTAGGCACCCAGGCCGCCAACGCACTGCGTGTGCGTGTTGTCGCCTCCGATGGCGTCACCGCAGTCAACGGCGCGACGGTCGCATGGACCACCACGAACGGCGCCGTACTTTCCGTCTGTGGCGGCGCTTCCAGTTGTTCGGTCGTGTCGGATGAAAGCGGATTGGCTTCCACCGCGATCACTCCCGCCGCAATTGGGGTGGCAACATTTACGGCCACACTCGCTCCCGCAGTCTACAACCCGGCGCAATCGGTTTCCGGCACCCTATCGGCAACATCCACCGCTTCCGATATCGGAATTACCACGCCTTATCTCTGGATCGCTCAGGGCGCCAGCTTGAGCGTACCCGTCACGGCCCGGGTTGTGAGTACCGGAGCGCCGCAGGCTGGCGTGACTGTAGATTTCAGGATCGCTCAGGGAATCGGCTCTCTCAGCGCCGCCAGTGCCGTCACGAATAGCACTGGCTACGCGACGGTCACGCTCACCCTCACAAGCTTCGCGGCCAATGTTCAAGTCGTTGCTTGCGTCGCCTCCGGCAGCCCCTGCCAAACTGCATATGGTAACGCCGTGGCAGCCTCAGCTTTGAACCTGCAGGCGGTGGCCGGAGCTGCACAGGTCATCACCGCGGCGCCATTTCAGCCAATCACTGTCCGGGTGACGGATGCATCTACCCCGCCGAATTCCGTTCTCGGAGCGGGCGTGTTGTTTCAATCCACGGTGCTGCGACCACCGGCAAACGACTTAGCGGTGACCTCCGGGGACACAACGGTCACACAAACAGGGATGCCCGTCATCTTGGCGGCGAGCCAAAGTAGCACCACCAGCGATGCCAACGGCTTGGCAACTTTCCTCCCGAGCGTCGGATCGTTTTCCGGAATACTGGAAGTTGAGATTCAAGTCTCGGCGGGAACAAGCGCAGGTCTCGAGGATGTGATGGAAAGCTTTCCCTAAATCAACACACGAATCGCTGGCATCGCAGATGCCGCAGGTCCCGGAGGGACCATCGATAATAGCCCGCCAGTTCACTGGCGGGAATGCATCTCCCAGGATCAACCTTGTGCCGGAGGCACAACCGAGAGGAGCAGGCAAAAGTGTGGAATCATTTCAGCCGTCCCTCACGGGACGGGTTCCACCGAAGGCGATGTCTACCCGGCGTTAAAACGCCGGGCTATTGTCTGGCGTCCCTACGGGACGCTTTCTCAGCCATCGTCCGCCGACCACCGTCGGCATCCGCGCTCCGCCGATAGGCGAAACTGCTACTTCTTCGTCCAGCGATCCACCCAATCGTTTACAGTTTTATACCAGAGCTGCGAATTCTGCGGCTTCTGCACCCAGTGGCCTTCGTCGGGGAAATACAGCATCTCTGACGGCACGCCTTCCATCTGCAGCGTGGTGAAGAGATCGAATCCCTGGGACACATCCAGCCGATAGTCTTTCTGTCCGTGGATGACCAGCGTCGGCGTTTTGAAATTTTTCGCGTACGTGCTCGGCGACCACTTCTCGTACATCGCACGGTTGTCGTACGGCGTGCCTTTGAACTCCCAGTCGTTGAACCAGAGTTCCTCGGTAGTGCCCCATGCGGACTCCGCGTTGAACATACCGTCGTGGGTCACGATGCACTTGAAGCGGTCGGTGTGGCCGAGCACCCAGTTGGCCATGTATCCGCCGTAGCTGGCGCCCAGCGCGCACTCCCGGTCTTTATCAATGAAAGCGAAATGTTCTTCTGCGTAGTCGAGGCCCTTCATCAGGTCTTCAAACGGAGCGCCGCCCCAGTCGCCGTTGATGGCGTCGATGAACTTCTGCCCGTAGCCGGTCGAGCCGTGGAAGTTGATCATGATGACCACGTATCCGCTTGGTGTTGAAGAAGTTGGTGACGCGAAGAGCTCGGGATTCCAGCGATAGCTCCAGTCGTCTCCCCAGGCGCCCTGCGGCCCGCCGTGGATGAGGAACTTCACCGGATACTTCTTGCTGGCGTCGAAGTTCGGCGGCTTGACCAGGAAACCTTCGACCTTGTCGTTGTGAGCGCCGTTGAACCAGAAAGATTCTAACGGGGACATGGCGACTTGGGTAAGAACGGCATCGTTGAGATGCGTCAGTCGATCAGATATCCCTAAATTAACGAACGGGGGTTGGTTGCTGGGCTTCGAAGGGTTGCCGTGCGCCAGGCGGCCCCAAGAAAGCGCTGACACGAATATCTGCGTTGGCGCTTCCAATGACATCCGCGTGTAGGCAGCAACTCCGCTCTTCTCCGAGTAGGTTAGGTCATCCAGGAAACCGTCAAGGATCTTCCTCGGTTGTTGTCCGTTAGGACTTGTGTAGAAAATCGGAGATTGGCCCTCTTGTTCTGAACTGAAGAGCAGAACGGGACCGAGCCAAGTCATTGTGCCTACCCATCCGTCGAAATCTTCTGTCAGATTCTTCTTCTCGCCCGTCTTGCGGTCGTACAGCATCAGTCGGAAGCGGTCGCTTTCGTATCCCGGCCTCTGCTGGGCGCGGTAGGCGATGTAGCGGCCATCGGGCGAATAGAGCGGCGTCGAGTCGCTGGCGGGATTGTCGGCGGTGATGTTCTTTGCCGGGCCTCCATTGACCGGAACGATCCACAGATCGTTGTTGGTGGAAGCGGCCGGATTCTTGTCGTGATTCGAGGTGTAGCAAATCTCTTGGCCGTCGGGCGAGAACGCATAGTTATCCTGCCCTCCGAGCGAGAACACGGGCGCATCGTAATCGCCGGGCGTGAGATCGCGCGGTATCGATGCGGGGTGGTCGCCCATGCTTCGTCCAGCAGGAGGGATCTCGAAAATCGAGTCAACAAAAATGTGAGTCCGCTTGCCTTCTTTGTATGCGTTCCAGTGGCGATAGAGGAGATGAGTGAAAATCTGAGCTTTGACTTTGGATTTATTCGCTTCATCCAGCTTCTTCGCGTCGCAAGCAATTTCGTCGCTCTGTCCATCGCACTCGGGATAGACATCCGAGGTGAACAAAATATTCTTTCCATCCGGCGACCAGAGTTCTCCGCTGGCCTCGGTCGCGATCGAAGTAAACTTGAAAATGCGCTCCACCTTTCCCGCCGCGTCGTCAAAATCGGCAATCCAAACTTGTGACCCACCTTCCTTCGTCGAGAGAAAAGCAAACCGCTTTCCATCCGGCGCCCAGCGCGGGCGGTCGGCATCCTGATCGGCGATGATCTCTCGCTCCTGGCCTCCAGTCGTAGGCACGATCCAGATATGCGGCGTCTTCGTATTCGCCGCGAGATCGACATCGACCACGCTGAAGATCACCCACTTGCCGTCAGGTGAAACTTCCGGTTCGCCCACGCGCTTCAGCTTCATCATGTCTTCGAAAGTGAATGGATGCTTGGCCTGGGCGACGGCGGGCAATGTAATGGCGATCAGCGCAAGAAAAATTAGAAAAAGACGGCGCATGGGACCTCCTCGGCAAACCGATGAGTTTAGCAGGTTTGGTTGCGCGCGCGTTCGTTCGGCGGCGCTTCAACTGATTAGGCGGCCCTGACGGGACGCGCTTCTATTTTTCTCGAGTCTGCCCGGCGTTGAAACGCCGGGCTATTTTCAGGCGTCCTGCGGACGCGGCTTCCTTTACGACCGAAGGCGTACCCCTGATACGCGTCTCAGTGCCAGGGATTCGCCAGGCGAACACCGCATCCTTCAAAGTCGGCAGTGTTGCGGGTGGCCAGGATGGCGCGGCGCGAGCGGGCGACGGCGCCTATCTGCGCATCCAGTTCTGCGATTGGCCGACCTTCCGTGCGGCGCTGGGCGGCTATCTCCGGGAAGAAACGCGCCGCTTCTTCGTCGAACGGCAGGATGCGCCCGGCAAAGTCTTGCGTGAATACGGCCTCAGCTTCGGCGAGCAAACTGTCGCGACGCTTTCCTTTGGGAAGAATTTCGATTCCATAAAGAATCTCCGCCATGGTCACCGTGGTGGTGAAAAGCTCGCCAGAATGCTGTTGCGACCACCATTCCACGACTCGGGGCGAGGGCGATGCTTTCATGAGCTCCGAGATCACATTCGTGTCGAGGACAAGCATTCGCTGGCACTCAAGCTTTCAGCGGATTCCGGGATCGCGGATCGGGCCCCGGGGAGGAATCTTCAAATCAACGCCGCCCAACGCAGCAAAACGCCGATGGATGATCTCACCTAGATCTTCAGACTTAGGCTCCGTCTTTGCCAAAGCCGCCTCTAGCAGCTCGCGGGCTTCCTGTTCCATGGAACGTCCGTTACGGGCAGCGCGGATGCGCAGGCGGCGCTTCGTGTTTTCAGGCAGTCGTCGAATCGTAATGCTAGCCATGACACCAATGATAGCAGTGAATGCATTGATTGCAAATCGTATTCTAGCCACCGCGCCGAGCGAGACTTCGTTCATGTTTCAAGCGGAGTGATGTTCTCTGAATAAATCCCAAGAGCAGTGTCGAAACTCGTAACTGCGACTCAGATTTCCGGACGGCAACCCCTTTCCCAATATGGCATCCAAGTTAGCGGCAGAACTGCAGCGCCCTACCCTCGGCCTCACTGAGCGGAGAGGGGTCGGGGGAGGGTCGCCGCGGTATGCCACTTCAGCATCGAACTCCCAGATTCGGTAAACTAGGAAGTATGAAGCCGGTCTATTTCCGCGCGCTGTTTTGTCTCCTTTCCTTAGGTATAGTTGCTACCACCTCACTGCCCGCGGCTGCACAGGAAGGTCCACTCGATACCGCCCCGCCCACCGCCGGAATTACGCCCGAGGAAATCATCACGCGCTTTGCCGCCCGCGAGAAGTTGTTCAAGGAAGCTCGCGAGCATTACACCTACCGGCAAGATATCAAGGTACAGACCCGAGACGGCAACACGGTAACCGGTGAGTATCACGAAGTCTTCGACGTACTCTACGACGACAAGGGGCATCGGATAGAAAATGTCGTCTTCGCGCCGCAATCGTCCCTCGATCAAGGCGGCCTATCGCTCGATGAAGGTGACGTGCAGGATTTCCGCAATCGCCTCCCGTTTGTGCTCACAAGCGATGAAATCCCGGAATACAACATTCTCTACGTAGGCCAGCAACAGGAAGATCAGCTGCACTGCTATGTTTTCGATATTGCTCCCAAGCAGATCGTTGGAAAGAAGCGCTATTTCCAGGGACGCATCTGGGTTGACGATCACGACTTGCAGATCGTAAAGACCTACGGCCAAGCCGTTCCGGAAATCAAGGATACGAAGAGGAAGGGTAAAGAAGAACATCTCTACCCGAAGTTCACCACCTGGCGGCAGCAGATCGACAACCAGTACTGGTTTCCCACTTACACGCGCGCCGACGACACCCTACACTTCAACACTGGCGACATTCACATCCGCGAGATCGTGAAGTACGAAGACTACAAGCGCTTTGGATCGAATGTGAGAATTCTGTACAACGGCCAGGAAGTTCCCAAGGCGGATCAGAAAGATCAGAACACGCCACCGCCGGATCAGAATCCGAACCCGGATCAGAAGAAGCCGGACGGCACGCCGAACGCACAGCCGCCGCAGAAGTGAGAGGACAAGGTTTCAAGGTTTCAAGGTTTCAAGGTTTCAAGGTTTCAAGGTTTCAGAGCTTCAGAGCTTCGAGGCTTTCGACTTTCGCAAGGACTCAATTAGGCGGTTGATTAGGCCCAGCACCTGATAGATCTCGCGGTCTAAGATTTCGTGCCGATCCGGTTTTAGGTAAATGAGATCCAGCGCAATTGCCACTTGAGTGTCAGAGTTCTAGCAACGAACCTCGAGCTTGACCCAGAAAATGCAGGAACTCACCCAAGGTCAATCTGCCTTGCCCTTCCGCGATGTTCGAAGCAACGGAAACGGCGGCCCGTCTGATCTGAGAGGTTAGACCATACGTCTCGTTCCTCGGGAACTGTTCCGTGGCTTGGTAAATCTGAACAGCGAGAGCCTTGGCCTTTTGCCAGACAAGCAAGTCTCGATAAGAACGCGCCACAACCAAGTGTAGGTTTCAAGGTTGCAAAGTTTCAAGGCTGCAAAGAAAAAAGCACTGGCCTTGGTCCCACTTTGAAACCTTGAAACTCTGCAACCTTGAAACCTAATAAAAGAGATACTTGCGCCACTTATCATCGCTGCGACCCATCAAGCGCATGATGTGGCGGCTGGTATGGAGATTGAAAGCCCGCGGCTCACGCATTAGCTTCATGCCTGCTTCCAACGGAAACTGATTGCCCTTGCGCCGGTTGCAAGTGTGGCAGCAGGCGACAAGGTTTTCCCAAGTGGACGATCCTCCGCGCGAGCGCGGAATCACGTGGTCGAGAGTCAACTCACTCGAGGACAGAACAGTGGCGCAGTACTGACAGGTGTTGCGGTCGCGCAGCAGAATATTCTTTCGCGATAAAGCGCGGCTCTGGTGCGGGATGCGCCGATATTCCAGCAGCCGGATCACCGAAGGCACACGCATGGCGATACGCGCCGCATGCAGGAAGTGTCCGTTCTCTTCTTCCGTCATCGCGACGCCCTTCAGCACCAGGACCAGAGCACGGCGCGCGGCGCAGACATTGATCGGCTCATACGAAGCATTCAGCACCAGCACGGGCGCGTGCAGCGCATGCCCGTTGCCGTCGTAGTGGACGGCCGTGGACGCGAGCAGATTAGCGGCGTGTCTTCCGCCGTGTCCCGCATCGGCTTCCATTCTCGCTGACATGATGCTCGCTTCGTCCCTTTGAGCCCTTTTTCCGCGGGCTCCCAATCTCGTTCCTGATTAGATGCTACAAACGAAACCGCCAGCCGCTCCCGGCTAAAGGCCGGCCGCTCGGGCCAGCGGAATTTCCTGGACCACAGGTTCCTCACCACTCTCCATATCGCCCGAGAACTGAACCTGCACATGCTGCTCGGAATTCTTCAGTGTCCGCGCCACCGTCGCGACCCAAACCTTGGTTGCGCCAGCACGCCGCAGCACCCGTGCGCATTCGGAAACGGTTGCTCCCGTAGTGTATACATCGTCCACCACCAGCACTTCATGACCTTTCACCACTTCGGGATGCGCCACTGCGAATGCTCCGCGTACATTCTCCCGCCGCTGGTGGCGGGTAAGGCCGGTTTGCGACAATGTTTCGCGTCTCCTCTCGAGCGCACCTGCGCACAGAGTGAATCGCTCCGGCTCGGCCATAAGCTTCATCGCGAAGCGCGCGATCGTCTCGGCTTGGTTGAATTCGCGTTGACGAATCCTGCTACGGTGCAGAGGGACTGGAACTACCGTAACGGATTCGGACTGAAAATCGGGTGCGAGTTCCTCAATCGCCTCAGCCAGCATCCGTCCCAAAACGTTGGCGGCTGGCCGCACTGATGCATACTTCAAAAGATGAATCAGCTCCCGCAACCCGCCCTCGTAGCTGCCGTAAGCCACTGCGCGCACAAAAGGAGGCTCGATGCGGCGGCACAACCCGCAACGGGGCGCGCCGGCATCCGTCGACTGCGCATGAGAAGAAAAAAGGCGCTCGCCGCAAGTCGCACAGGTTCCGCCTGCGATGCGGTGCATGCCATCCAGACACTCCTGGCACACGGGCAAGCGAGACACTTTAACCAAGGGTTCGCCGCATATCCGGCAATCGGAGGGAAAGAGAACTGCAAAAAGATTTTCGGCAAGCCGAAGAGAAAGTCGTCGGGCCCACGATGTCTGGGCTGCCGGAACAATAGAAGGCCCTGCCGCTGTGGCTTTGGCCTGGATAGCCCGAATTCGGTCTCCACTACTGCTGAAGACGGCCTCCGTGATCCCCGCAAGGTATGGACGCTTGCGCGCTGCCTGCTTATCGCCAGTATAACGGCGTCAGCCCGGCTAGGCAACGTTGCGGGTACTGCCGGATTCTTTAATGCCGGAAACAGGAACTGGAGAAGTCGGCAACTTCACCACCGCTTCGGAGAGCCGCTCCCGCACCGGCATGAAAATCAATCGGTAGTCTCTCCGAAAACATTCTGCGCAGCGCACCGGCTGCAGAAGAAAGATAGGAAGCAGGTAGCGCTCGGAAAATGTACGGCGTCGCGAACGGAAGCCGATGTCGCTGCCGCAGTCGTCACAATGAAACTCCAAATACTGCTGGAACCACAGCTGCTCGGGGGAGTTCTTAGTCACGTTAGCACCTCGGAATGTTGAAACCGCGTAGGGGCGAACAGACGATTGCAACTATTCTACCTCAATGCTGCAGGCAAACAAGAGGCGGTACTTGTCGCAATTGGGATCGCTGGAACCCGCATCGCACTTGTAAATCAGGCTGCCCGCGTGCTAACGTGCGCCGTTCCCGTGTTTAGAGCAGGTTGCGAAATAATGTTGTTTCCATCCCACCACTCGCGAGGATTTCGCCGATGAGCAGTCCTGTTCCAACTGGCCCCGAAACAGGCGCCCGGAAACACGTCCCTTTCGTTCCCGAGCACATGCAGATGAAGGAATTTACTCTGCGCGCTGTATTGCTGGGACTCTTGATGACCGTGGTTCTGGGGGCAGCCAATGCATATCTTGGCCTGCGTGCCGGTATCACCATCGCCGCAACGTATCCCGCCGCAGTGATTGCGATGGCAGCCATGCGGGCGTGGAAGGGATCTCTTCTCGAAGAAAACATTGCGCGTACCGCAGGATCGATCGGCGAGTCGGTAGCCGCCGGAGCCATCTTCACTCTGCCGGCGTTTCTTCTGGCCAAAGCGTGGCCATCGTTTCGCTTCGCCGACGCGTATTGGAAATCCACCGCGCTGATTATGGTGGGCAGCATTCTCGGCGTTCTTTTCATTTCTCTGGTGCGCCGAGCCATGGTGGAAGATCCAGAGCTTCCCTTCCCGGAATCTTTAGCGGCATCGGAAATTCACAAAGCCGGGCAGCGTGGCGCGCAAGCCGCGAAATATCTTTTCTGGAACATCGGCATCGGCGGCGTAGTTTACATGCTGGGTAGATTCGGCTTATTCGCCGCCGATACCGATCTTCACGTCGGGGTTGGAAGTTTGGGCCGCAGTCAGGTTCGTCTCGGTGGCGCCGGAAGCACCCACGTCCTGCCTACGGGTGGAACCACTGTGTTTGCGGCGCCCAGCGTCAGCCCTGCTTATCTCGGCGTGGGCTACATTATTGGCGTCAAACTGGCATCGATCCAGTTTGCCGGGAGCGTGCTCGCCTGGGGCCTGCTGGTTCCCCTGATGATCTTTTTTCTGGGCCCGCAGCTCAAAGCTTACCTTCCAGCCGACACTCCAGATAACTGGGCAACCATGGCCGACGCAGTATGGAGATACATCGTGCGTCCCATCGCCGTCGGGGGAATGCTGGTGGGCGCGGCCTACACTCTTTACAAAATGCGCGCTGGCCTGACTGCTGGAATTGGCAAGGCCATCGCGGATCTGCGCCAAACCGCCGAGCAGCAGGCGAAGCTAGCGCGGACGGAACGTTACATGAGTTCAAAAACAGTTTTCAGTTTGATTGCGGTCACGTTTGTGCTGATGTGCCTGCTCTACATGAAAATCTCGCACCTGGTTTGGCCGGCCATCCTGGCTGCGGTGGTGATGCTTCTGGTGGGATTTTTCTTTGCCACGGTATCGGGCAACCTGGTGGGGATCATTGGCTCATCGAACAACCCGATCTCTGGCTTGACCCTGTCAACGCTATTGATTGCGGCTCTCCTCATGGTCGCCCTCGGGGTCTCAGGAACATCCGGTGTTGCCGCTGTTCTGGGAGTAGCGACGGTGGTCTGTGTTTCTTCGGCCGTGGCCGGTGAACTTTTGCAGGATTTTAAAGTCGGTTACATTTTAGGAGGCACACCGCAGAAGATTCAGGCCGCTGAACTGATCGCGGTCGTAGTCGCAAGCCTGGTCATGTATTTCCCTCTCATGCTGCTGCATGAGGGCAACATCCGGGCCGGCGGCGTGGGATTTGGCGGACCCGAGCTCCCTGCGCCGCAGGCTGGCTTGATGGCCACGTTGGCGATGGGAATTGTCGGCCATGACATGGCATGGCCGCTGGTCGTGGTTGGTATTTTGTTCGGCATCGCCATGATCATGATGCAGGTAAAGAGTCCGATGCTGGTAGCGGTCGGAATGTATCTTCCGTTCGGCACCACATTCGCAATCTTTGTCGGCGGAGTGATTCGTTCGCTTGGGGATTGGGTCGCAGAGCGGCGCGGCTTCAATAGCGCACAAAAAGCCCGCGTGGAAAATGCTGGAGTGCTCGTAGCCTCGGGCCTTATCGCCGGAGAAGCTTTGCTGGGCCTGGTTTGGGCCGGATTGCAATTCGTTCCCCAGTGGGGCGCACCGAATCATCCGCCACAAATCTTCAGCAACCCCTCCTATTTGGTGGGCGGAATGATCGTGCTCGCAGGCCTGGCAGCACTCATGATTTTCGCGCCCGTATCAGCCGCAGGCGATCCGAGTGAGCCGGCACCCCCAACCGCGATGATGTAGCTTGGACGCATCTTCCCTCGTGCAACTTCGTGTCCTTCGTGGTTTAGTGTCTTTGTATGTCGATCACGGAAAATATTGCCGCAGTCAGTGAACGTATAGAAAAGGCTGCCCAGCGAGCCGGACGCCCACGCGAAGATATCGCTCTCATGGCTGTCACCAAAACTCAGCCGACGGAAAAAATACGCGAAGCTTACCATGCGGGACTGAACTTGTTCGGCGAAAATCGCGTTCAGGAATTTTCAGCCAAGGTCGCTGCGCTCGCCGACCTGTATGACGCCGAGTGGCACATGATCGGGCATCTGCAAACCAACAAGGCCGCGAGGACTGTGGGACTCTTTCACGCAGTCGATTCAGTGGACTCGCTGAAGCTCGCGGAAAAACTGGATGCATCCGCCCGCAAGCTCGGGAAGAAGCTGAATGTACTCATCGAAATCAACGTTGGCGGCGAAGCCGCGAAGAGCGGCGTAGCCTCTGATTCGCCGGACCTTGGAGCCCTGCTTCAGGCCGCACCTCGATTCGAAGCGCTCACGTTCCGCGGCCTGATGACCGTGCCTCCATTTGCTGACGATCCGCAAAGCGCACGCCCCTATTTCCAGAAACTCCGTGAGTTGCGCGATCAGATTTCGGCGCGCAAACTGCCAGCGATCGAGATGACCCAGCTCTCCATGGGAATGTCACACGATTTCGAAGTCGCTATTGAAGAAGGATCGACGTGCGTGCGCGTGGGCACCGCGATCTTTGGGGAACGAGCAAAACCTTAAACACAGAGGTCACAGAGGAACACAGAGACCATGAAGCTTCTTGACCGGCTTTGCGCTGGGACCCTTTTCATTCTCGCCATAGCAGATTGCTGGCTCGTCCCCAGAACTTACATCGGCAGGATTTGGATCTTGGGGACTGCGCTGGCCTTGCTCTTCACCGCGATGTTGAACTCGCTTCGCATCCGCAACGGATACGCGATGCGAGGTTTGAAAATGTCCTGCATTGCCGCGAACATTCTGATGTTCACATTCGTTCTTGCGCTGATGCTGAGCATTGGAAAGGCACGCACGCTGCACAATCCGCAAATATTGGTCGTAGCGATCTTGATCAGCATTGAAACGATGTTTTCGCTGGGGAAGAACGCTTGATTCCAATTCAAGAGTCGAGCGGCAGCGTCACCTTCGCCGTTAAAATTCATCCTCGCGCCAGAAAGAACGCCATCACCGGCGAACTGGGAAATGCCTTAAAAGTTTCCCTAACCTCGCCTCCAGTCGATGGCCGCGCCAATGAAGAGTGCATTGATTTCTTCGCAAAACTTTTGAAGCTGCCGCGATCTTCCGTTACCATTGCCTCCGGCCAGACCAGCCGCACAAAAGTAATTCGTGTGGTCGGACTTTCAGCCGGGGAACTAAGGGACCGCATTGGCAAGTAGAAGCGCACGCCTGTGCGATTGGCAATAGTCTCCGGCGCATCACGCACCGTTATCACACAAGGGAGCCACTCTTGAGTTTTTCCGAACGATTGCAGGAGATACGCACCGGCTTCGAACGTCCCTTCTGGATCGCCAACATCAGCGAGCTTTTCGAACGCCTCTCTTATTACGCCGCGTTTGCCTCGCTAGCGCGCTATCTGCACGAGACCCTCAATTTCGGAGTGGAGCGGGCGAGCAGTCTCACTGGGCTCTTTGGCGGTTTGGTCTGGTTCATGGCGGTATTCGGCGGAGCCCTTGCCGACCGATTAGGCTTTCGCCGGGCTCTTTCGCTTGCTTATTTGATTCTGAGCGCTTCTTACTTCCTGCTCGGTTCGATTGGTTCGCCCTGGCTCGCCCCGGTTCGCAATGCCATGCCTCTCGTGGTGCTGGTGTCGATTGTGCTGATGTTGCCTGCGCTCGGCATCGCGCTGGTAAAACCCTCCGTCGTTGGTACAACGGCGCGGGCTTCAAAAGAAAACGTGCGCTCAATTGGATACTCGATTTATTACACGCTGGTCAACGTAGGCAGCGCCGCCGGGCCTTATCTGGCTTCCTGGGTGCATCAGCATGTGAGCGTCGAAAATGTATTCCGCATGGCAGCTCTGAGCGTCTTCGTCATGTTCTTTTTCGTCGTTCTCTTTTTCAGAGAACCACGGCAAGCGGGCGAGACTCAGACCGTAAGTCTGCGCGCCGTCGCAAAAAATTTCCTCACCGTACTCTCGAACCCACGATTTATGTTGTTTCTGCTGATCTTCACCGGCTACTGGATCGTTTTTTGGCAGGAGTTCATCGCACTTCCTCTGTACATTTCCGCATACATCAATCCGAAAGCCGACACTGAACTGATTCTGGTGACTGATCCACTCACGGTCATTGCCCTCACCTTGGTCATCGGCTTTCTCACCAAGCGCCTCCCTGCATTTCACGCCATCACTCTGGGGACGCTAATCAGCAGCCTGGCATGGATTATTCTTATCGTGCGTCCAACAGTTTTCATGGCGGTGGTTACGCTGTTTGTGGTGGCCGTCGGCGAAATCGTGCAACAGCCGCGCTACTACGAATACATCTCGCGCCTCGCTCCCTCCGGGCAGCAAGGCACCTACATGGGATTTGCCTTTCTTCCGCTCGGCATCGGATCGCTTATCGGTGGCAAGTTCAGCGGCTGGCTTATGCATCACTTCGGCGAAGAGATGCACCGGCCGAAATTGGTCTGGTGGTCGGTGGTTGGCGTAGGCGTGGTGACAACTCTGCTGCTCTGGATCTACGACCGATACCTCCGGATCGAGACGGAAGAGGCGACTTAAGCGCGAGCCAGAGTAGCTTTTCGCTGGGCAAAATCGCCGAAGCGCTGGCACCTGAGAGCAGCCTGCGTGGCCTTGATCCGCGGTGCGCGAGCCAGGGTCTTCTTTCCAGAGATCACAAAACTTTTCGATTCGCTTCTCGCGGATGAGGACCACATGGTGCGGAAAGGTTTAGGGTGGCTGCTCCGCGAAACTGCCAAGTTCGATCCCAAGAAAACCGTCCCCTATCTGATGAAGATTCGGAAGAGCGCTCCGCCACTAGTGTTGTGCACAGCCTGCGAAACGCTGTCGCCAACTGTGAGACAACGGATTCTGCTTGCCGGATTTTAAAAATAACTGAGCCAGGCATCGCTGCAGCGCTGCTTCAATGCCGCAAACCAACGGCACAGTGGATAAAGCGTGAGCACAACTAGCGCCCATAGCAGATAGACTATCGGCAAAGAATATCCCCATCCCGGCGGCGGCGTAATCGGAAACTGACCGAGTCCGGGGGATTCGAACATCCAATGCACGTGCCCGTAGCGCGCATAGCAGAACACGACGGCGATCAGATGGATGAGTGGTATATGCAGCAGGTAATAAAACATTGGCACTTTGCCGATAATTAGAGCGGGCTGCAGCCATTGCGGCATTCGGGTGTCGACCGCCCACAAGAAAAACAGGGCCGGGCCAAGCGTCATCAGAAGAAACAGGAGCGATGGCGGATACTTCGTAGTGTTCAAAAATGAAAGTGCGGTAAAAGCTGCGGACCTTTGCGTCTTCCACCGCAGCGGGTCACCGTAGAGATTGATGCCACGCAAAATGAAAAAGGCGGCCGTCAAGCAAATGCTCAGCGGCAGTAGAAGCGCCCTGCGGCGGTCCGATGGCCAGCGATAGATCTGTCCCAGGCCGTAGCCTGCCGCGGTGACTCCGACCCACGGAATCAGCGCATACGCAACGAAGATAATATGCCCCGGCTCATTCAAGAGGAAACCGGGCGCGGAATGCAGGATCGTCCAAATCCGGCTAGTGGACTCGACAGAATCGAAAAGATTATGGGTTGCGATCATCACTACCCCAAATGCGCCCACAACAGAAGCAGGCAGGTACACCAGCGCTGAAAGGGTAATCATGGCCCAGCCCAGTGCCCATAAAACATTGAGCAGAGTCAGGTGATAGTCGAAGTTAAACTGCCAGCCGAAACAGCGCACCACCACCACTTCCAGAAAGATCAGCCAGAGACCGCGAGTCAACAGAAATCGCGACAACTCCCGTGCGGTTTTCTTGCGTAGCGAAAGATATGCTCCCGTCCCGGTAAGCAGAAAAAATACTGGCGCGCAGAAATGCGTAACCCAGCGCGTGAAGAACAGCGGAATCGTTGTGGTAGCGGGGTTGGTAGGACTTACGCCGGGAACACCAAAGAAATCCCGCACATGATCAAGCGCCATGAGAATCATGATGACACCGCGCACCACGTCGACCGATTCAATGCGCACCCGTTTTGTGACTGCAGACGCAATCGCGGGCTTGGTTATCGCAGGCATCCAACAGCGAAGTGTAACAAGGATCCTGGCCCCACGAATGGCCGTTTTCGACTGCGTTTCTCGATCGCGATTCGCTCAAATCCTTCCCATTGTTTACAATAAAAGTTTGCCCATGGAGCTGGCTGCCATCCAATCTGCGCTGCGCGAACGCAATATTGACGCGTGGTTGTTTTACGATCACCACCATCGCGATCCCATTGCCTACCGCGTACTGGGTCTACCTGCGGGATTGATGGTCACGCGTCGCTGGTTCTACCTGATTCCGGCGCAGGGCGAGCCCGTGAAACTCGTGCACAAGATCGAAGCCGGACATCTTGATTCCCTGCCCGGCAGCAAACTCCAGTATTCCGGCTGGCAGGAATTGTTCGACACTCTGAAGTCAATGCTGGCTCCGTACCGCGACATTGCGATGCAATATTCACCGAACAATATTGTGTTCACGATTTCTCTGGTCGATGGTGGCACGATCGAGTTGTTGCGCGGCCTGGGAAAAAATGTGGTGAGCTCGGCCGACCTGGTCGCGCAGTTCGAGGCCACTTGGACAGAAGAGCAAATCGCAACCCACTTCGCGGCGCGCGATAGCGTGGATTCAATCGTGGCAGCGGCTTTCAAGGAAATCGGCAAGCGCGTGCGCAATGGCGGAACCACGGAACATGATATCCAGATCTGGTTCATGGAGGCATTTCGACGTGAGAATCTTTTCACCGACGATCCTCCAATCGTGGCCGTAAACGCCAATGCGGGCAATCCTCACTATGGGCCGGGCGCGGATCATCCTGTTCCTATTCGCAGAGGCGATCTGGTGTTGCTCGACGTTTGGGGCAAGAAGAACATTCCGAATGCCGTCTACTACGACGTAACCTGGATGGGATTTGTCGGTACGCCCCCGTCCGGCCGCATGCTGGAGGTATTCGAGATTGTGCGTGATGCCCGCGACGCGGGCGTGAAGGCCGTGACAGACGCAATCAGTGCGGGGCGCCGCATTGCCGGATGGGAAGTGGATCGCGCCACCCGCAACCATATCAAGCAAAAAGGCTACGGCGAATATTTTATCCATCGCACCGGACATTCGATCGGCACTGACGTCCACTCCAATGGAGCGAATATGGATGATCTAGAGATCCACGATGAACGTCAGGTTCTTCCGAACTCCTGTTTTTCCATTGAGCCCGGTATTTATCTGCCAGAGTTCGGAGTGCGCAGCGAGGTCAATATGCTGGTGCGTCCGAAGTCGGCCGAAGTAACCGGCAACATCCAAAGTGAGATCGTAACTATCTGATGGCAAATTCAACGACAGTCAAGACAAAAACAGTGGAGCCGGCGCAGCCGTCGAGCACCATGGCGGTAATTGCTCCGGCGATCGGCTGGCTCATTCCCGGTGCGGGCCACCTTATTCAGCGCCGCTGGATTCGTGGCCTGCTGCTTCTCGTTTCAATCAGTAGTTTGTTCGTGCTCGGCTTGTTGATGCAGGGCCATATTTACAAGGCCAACGGCGGCGACATTCTCGATATTCTCGGCTTCATCGGCGACCTGGGGGCTGGCGGATTATATATTGCGACTCTCGCTCTGAACGCAGGCCGAGGGGCGATCGCATTCGCGATTGCGGATTACGGAACCAAGTTCATGATCGTCGCTGGGCTGCTGAATTTTATCGCGGTCGCCGACGCATACCACATCGCCATCGGAAAAAAACAATGACCGTACAGCTCACTCACTTCAGCGCGGCTTTTGTCTTCGCGCTTTTTGCGTCGATCGTTTTCGGAATTACGCACCGCGAAACCACTCGCGAAATGATCCGCTACGGACTTTATTGTTTTGTAATGTTCCTCGGTGGCGTTATCGTAGCCGGGTGGGCCATGTGGCTCGTTAGAAGGTAAATGAAGATTCTTCGTGCTACTACCCTCTGACTTTTATCTGAGAAGCGAAAGCTAATCGCTGAGAGCTCTCTTCTATCCCTGCCAGACAAACGCATCAAACACACGCTTCGAATCAAAATTCAAGCGTCGGTAGAGCGCGACCGCTCCCGCGTTCGCTTCAGTCACAGTGAGAGAGAGCATGGAAAATCCGCGCTTGCGAAGGTTTGCGGAGGTAGCCGCGAGCAGCGCTTCGCCGATTCCGCGGGAACGGTATTCCGGAAGCACGCACACCTGAGTTACGTGACCTACGTCCCCGCGCACGCGCGAACAGAGAATCAATCCAATCAGATTCTTGGCCTTGCGGTCCACCGCGGTAAACGAAGATTCGATGTCGAACAATCCGCACCCTGGAAAACGCACAATGTTATTCAGAAAACGAAGAGATCCGCCCAGCGTATGGTACTGATCGTTAATCTGAGCATCGACATGGCCGCGGTATGCGGCGGTAATCACCGCCGCCGCGGGCTGATAATCCGCTTCCGCCCAACGGCGGATTTCAACTTCCGGATGCGTCGCTGGAATTTTGGGTACAGGATCGCCCAGCCCCAGAACCATGAACAGTCGTGGATGGCGCGAGAATCCCTGATCGAGAAATGGCTGCGCAACGCTGCCCGTGTCGTGCGCCAGCAACTGGGCTTCAACACGATGGATTCCCGGCGACTGCTGCAAGGTCTCAATCACGTGCGTGAGCAGCTTAATTTCCACCTCTCGAGGATTCGGAAGACGATTACCGTTTGTCACAAACAGATCGCCGACCACTCCCTTGCTACCTTCATACACAAAGAACGTGTAGCCGAAAATGCGGCCACGCTCTATCGCTGCGTACCCTGGAAGAATTTTTGCGTCAACATAGCGCAGAATCATCTCCGCGGATCCGCTGTAATCCCACGAAAGCAGATTCGCCCACACCCGAGCCTCGTCATCGAGCAGCGGGCGCACATCCACGGACGAAAAATGCCTGAGGTCCAGAATCTCCACGGGGCTCCTGCAAACGTGCCCAATAAACATTGGTTCGGTTCGCGGCGGCAGAACTCCGAGTTTAGTGCCTTTCTGAGAGCTTAGGCAAACTGGCCGAATACAAGGCGGTAACAGTGCGGCTAGGGCAAAGAACGCGACGCGGCAGCGACCCAAAAATAATCCACGTGCTGCGGAGCATAATGCCCAAGATAAGAGACGCGGCGCCCCGCTGCCAGTTTCGCAATCTCCACTTGCGAATTTTCCGGCGCCACAACCAGGTGCTCCTCTTTCGGAACACTGCCCCAATCGTAATTAAAAGTTAACCGGTTACGATAAAACGTAAGGCCATATTCCAGTTCGCGGCGAACGTGGTAGACAGCCAGCGGCAACTGATGCAGTTCCACTGCAGCGATTTCTTGCGCCAGCGGACGCGCCGAAAGCGAAGCATCGATAGCTCCTGATCCCAGCTTGAGCACCGCGCCGACCACGAGCACAACCGGAATCAGAGTGACGAAGCGCAGCATGCGCAGACCGTTCTTGCGCACCAGAGTGAGCGCAATTCCAACCGAAAGCACGAATCCAACGGAGAGCGCGACCAGCATCGGTTGCCCGCCCGGAAGACGATGCTGCGTGATGAGATATGCAATCAGCAAGGCGGGAACAATTGGAGCCGACGCGAACAATCGCGTGGAGAATCGCTAGCCACACCGGAGCCGTCTGGGCATCGTCTTCCGCCAGGCCACGCCTCAGATAGTCGGCCAGCAAAAGCGCTCCAGCCGGAATCGCTGGGAGAATATAGCCAGGGAGCTTCGATTGCGAAATTGAGAAAAATATGACAGGCACGATCAGCCAGCAACAGAGGAAAATGCGGAATTGATATTCCGGCATGTCTTTCGAACCGCCTGTCGAGGTCCGTTCAATCCACCACCCCCGCAGCGATCGAACAAAAGCTGCAGTAACAAAAATTATCCAGGGAACGAGCGCTAAAGCCGTCACAGGCAGGTAATACCAGAACGGTTCCGTGTGGTGATAAATATTTTTCGAGAATCGTCCGAGATTGTGCTCGACAATGAACTCACGGAAGAACCCGGGATTGCGCGCCTGCACCTCGAAATACCAGGGCAGCGCAATTGCACAGAAAAGAAGAATCCCCGGCAGCCAGATTGTCTTGAAGGCTACGCGGAAGTCGCGAACAGCGGATGCGTATACAGCAATCACAAGGCAAGCCAGAAACGGCGCCACCGGACCTTTAGCCAGTGTTCCTAACGCCATAAGGGCAAAAAAAACCGCGAGATAAACTCTGTTGCCAGTTTCGTGCCAGGCCCACCAGCAAAGCATACCCACGCTGAAAGCCGCGGCTAGAGCCATGTCCATGGATGCGGCCCGGGCGTAGCCCATGATACCCGCGCAAGAAGCCACGATCAGCGCGCCATCCACCTCCGATCCGCGCCGGAATCGTCGTAAGAAAAAATAGACTGCCAGAACCAGGAGAGTCGCATCGATCGCCGAAGGCAGCCGCGCAGCCCAGTCGCTCACACCAAAAATCGTGTAAGCCACCATGGCCTGCCAGTAGTAAAGCGGCGGCTTCTCCAGCCAGGGCTGTCCCCCCAGCACAGGCGTGACAAAGTCACGACGCTCCAACATCTCGCGCGCCACCTGCGCATAGCGCGGCTCGTCGGCCCCGATGAGACCAAATTGCCCCAGGCCATAGAAAAAGAGAAACGCGCAAAAGCCTGCGAGCAACAACGCGTCCGTGCGAGTGCGATTCGTCATGCGGATGAAAGTTCGGGACGTGCGGACAGCGGTGGTGATTGGTGATTGTTGATTGATGATTGCTGATTACTGATTGCTGATTTGAAAGCACGCCATCAGAGGCTTTCAATCAACAATCAAAAATCATCAATCAACAATTCGACACAAAGACGAATTCGCAAAACTCACTGCACGGAAGAACCGCGCCGCAAGCTCTCCAGAACCTGCTGCACCGCTTGCAAGAGCGGCCCCTGCACGGAGCAACCGCTGGCGCACTGGTGGCCACCGCCGCCGAAACTCTCGGCCACTTGTGCGACATCAAGTTGGCCTTTGCTGCGCAGGCTTACACGGAAACGGCCTTCGGGGAGTTCACGAAAGAACGCAGCAATCTCAACCTGTCCGATGGAGAGCACATAATTCACCAGGCCTTCGCAATCTTCCTCTTTCGCTCCGCAACGCTCCATCTGTTCCTGCGTCACCCATGTCCAGCCAATGTGCCCTTCAGTATTGAGGTTACGCAAGGCCTCGCCCAGCAACCTCATCTTGGCCACGGAGTGCGCAAAATAAATACTGCGCGCGCAGTGCGAGGGATCAGCCCCTGCCAGCACCAGTTCGCGGGCCAGTGCAAACGTATGCTCGTTCGTGCCCTGAAACATGAACGACCCGGTGTCGGTCATCAGCGCAGTGTACAAGCAGGTTGCAATCTCCGGAGAGAACGGAGTCCCTGCCTCGCGTGCCAGGCGAAAGACCATTTCTCCGGTGGCCACCGCATGCGGATCGATCCAATTCACGTCCGCGAACGGCCGGCCGCTCACATGATGATCAATGCTGATCAGAAAGCGATTTTCCAAACCCTCCAGTCGAGTGCGATGGATGCTATCGCATTCCAGAATAATCGCGGCTTGGTAGTTTCCGGCGACTCGATCGGCCTGCAGAACTTGATCGGCGAACGGGAGGGAGCGATAAACGCGCGGCACTCCATCATGCAGCACAACATCGGCCTGCTTCCCCATGGCGCGCAAGATCTGGCAACAAGCCAACGCCGATCCGATGGCGTCCCCATCCGGCCGCGCGTGCGACGTGAGAACAAAACGGTCACGCTGCTCGATCTGATGGAGAACGTCCTGCACCATGGCTATGCCTTTTTCGCACCCGGATTCGCATGCGACTTCATTCTTTTTTTGGCCCGCGCCAACAGTTCTTCCACTCGCGCTTTCTCTCGCTCAGAGCGGTCCAGGCGAAAATACAATTCTGGCGCGCGCCTCAACCGCAAACGTTCTACCAATTCATGCCGGATATATTCTTTGGCGGCGAGCAGGCCCTCGAGGCTTCGCTCTGCCTCCTCATCGTCGCCATCCACATCTACGAGAACCTGGGCCGATCTGCCATCGTCGGCCACATGCACCGCAGTTACGCCCACCAGTCCGATGCGCGGATCCGCCAGCTCTCCTTCCACCAGCGTCTCGATCTCCTCGCGCAAGGCCTCGCCCAACCGCCCGCGATGATATTTGAGCCCGCGCTTCTCCATCACTTACCTCGAAGTAAAACGGATGAGAATATCAGAAAATCGACCGCGCGTGTTGGCTCCCTGGTGCCATTCTCGCGCACAAACGTGACGGTCAGTTAAGTACAGAGGTAACAATGCGATACCGGCTTGCTAGGTTCCAACTATTTCTGCTCGGTCCTTCCAGCGGTATGCTCTATGCAGGTCTACGAAAATTCAACAAACGAATCGGCGACCTCGGCTCCGTGATTGTTGGCGATGCGGGTAGCCAACCGTTCCACGTTCTTCATCAATCCGTCGAGATAATCGCGCGAATCAGAGATGCCGACCACGCCAATCGTGGCGCGGTTCCACACCGGGCCTGCTTCGAGTTCGGCGACAGAAACGTTGAAGCTAGCGCGGAGACGGTCCTTCAAGCTACGAACAACCTGGCGTTTATCCTTCAGCGATTGCGCCGCTTCGATGTGAAGTTCGAGCGTGAGGAAGGCGATCATTCGCTCTTAGCCTTAGCAGTTAGCCATTAGCTAAATCAAAGAGCTAATTGCTAAGGGCCAATTGCTAAGAGCTCGGGTTACGCGATTACTTCCGCGGCAATTCTCTCCGTGGCGAACGCTTCGATCACATCGCCGACCTTGATGTCGCCGTAGTTCGAGATCGAGATACCGCACTCCATGCCATTTGTAACCTGGCTGGCATCGTCCTTGAAGCGCCGCAGCGATCCAACTTTGCCTTTGAAAACCTGCACGTTGTCGCGCAGCAAGCGGACTTCGGAGTCGCGCTTGATCAAGCCATCGCTCACGCGGCAACCCGCCACAGTCCCAACTTTCGGGATGCGGAAAACATTCAGCACCTCGGCGCGGCCCTGGTAGTGTTCCTTGAAAGTCGGTTCGAGCAAGCCGCTCATGGCGCGCTTGATCTCATCCTGCAGTTCGTAAATGATCGAGTGCAACCGTATGTCGACTTTCTCCTGCTCAGCAATTTCCTGCGCCTTGCGCTCCGGCCGCACGTTAAATCCGATGATGATCGCATTCGACGCTGAAGCCAGAAGAACATCGGTCTCCGTAATGGCCCCCACGCCGGATCGCAGCAGTTTCAAACGAACCTTCTCGTTCGAGAGTTTCGTCAGCAGATCGGTGATCACTTCCACCGAGCCTTGCACGTCTCCCTTGAGGATGACATTCAATTCTTTCGTGCCCGCAGCCTTGATCTGCTCCGCCAAGCCTTCCAGCGACACGCGCGAACTCTTGGCCAGCGCTGCTTCGCGCGATTTCTGCTCGCGGTATTCGGAAATGCCGCGCGCTTTGTCGCGATCGGCCACCACCACAAACTGATCCCCAGCCTGCGGCAACGCTTCCATACCGATAATCTCGACCGGCGTAGAAGGAGGCGCCGTTTTCAACTGCGCGCCGCGATCGTCAAACATGGCGCGCACCTTGCCGTATACATTGCCGACGACAAAATTGTCGCCTGCGTTCAGTGTTCCATTCTGCACCAACACCGTGGCCACAGGACCGCGGCCGCGATCAAGCTTGGCTTCAAGCACCACGCCGGTTGCAGCGCGCTCGGGAGTGGCTTTCAACTCGCCGAGATCGGCGACCAGGCAAATCATTTCCATCAGCAGATTAAGATTCGTTTTCTTTTTCGCCGACACGTCAACAAAAACAGTCTTGCCGCCCCACTCTTCCGGCATCAGGCCGCGATCGGCGAGCTGTTTCTTCACGCGATCCGGCAAGGCATCGGGCTTGTCAATCTTGTTCACCGCCACAATAATCGGAACTTCCGCCGCGTGCGCGTGATCGATCGCTTCCAGCGTTTGCGGCATCACGCCATCGTCAGCGGCCACCACTAACACAACGATGTCCGTAGCTTTTGCCCCGCGCGATCGCATGCGGGTGAATGCTTCGTGACCAGGCGTGTCGAGGAAAACAATTTCACGCCCGTATGCCGGCGATTCCTTGTCGGTAATCCGCACTTTGTAGGCGCCAATGTGCTGCGTGATTCCTCCCGCTTCACCCTCGGCAACATTCGTCAGGCGAATCGAATCGAGCAGCGTCGTCTTGCCGTGATCGACGTGCCCCATGATCGTCACCACGGGCGGCCGAATACCAGTCTCAGGAGCCGACTCTTCGCTGGCGGCAGCGTCAATCTCTTTTGCCGTCTGCTCTTCGAACGTGATCACATTCGTATCTGCGCCGAAGAACCGCGCCATCTCGCTGGCCAGCTCTGCATCCAGAGTCTGATTGATCGTCGCAAACACACCCTTCGACAGCAGACGCGAGATCAGATCTTTGGCGCGAATGTCTAACTTCTCCGCGAGATCCTTAACACTGATGCCTTCGGTGATCGTGATGCTGCGCGTGATCGGCTGCGGCTCATTCGACACCACCATGCGCGGTGGTGGCGTGTAGCCCTTCATCGGGCCTTCCTTCACGCCGCGCGGAACATAGCGCTGACCAGGACGCCGCGCAGGCCCACCCGGACGACTGCCGGGCCGGGTCGTGCCGGGAGGTGGAAGAGCCGGGCCTACTCCTAGTGGCCGCGCTCCAGCTGGAGCCTGCCGCGTAGGATGCATCGGGCGGCGCTCGCCGGGACGAAGCGGCGGACGCGGCGCGCCCGCTGGACCTGCGCCCTGCATGGGCGGACGGCGTTGAAAAATCGGCTGGCCGGGAACGGGACGTCCCGGAGCCGCGCGCATCGCGCCACCAATTGGAACTCCCGGCTGCACCGGCGGCGGCGTTGAAGCTGGACGCACCGGCGCTTTGTACACGGGTCGCGGCCCGGTTTGGGGAACGATCATGCGCGGCGCCGGTGGTAGCGGAGCAACTGGCTTTGCCGCAACCGGAGGCGCTGGCGGAGCACTCGCTGAAGCTACTGGTGCAGCTGGCGAAGATATCGTCGCAATCGGAGGAGCCATTGGCCGCGCCGGAGGAGCAATAACAGCAGAGGACACTGGCGGCGCCGATACAACCGGTGGCGTCACAACAGGCCGCGCTGTGACAGGCGGAGCCGCCGACGAAGATGGCGGAGGCGGAACCCCCATCGGCGCTTTTACCACTGGAGGCGCAACCGTTGTGGGATGACTCACCGCAGCCGGAGGTGCAGCTGCGGGTTTTTCTGCGGGGGCCTGCGGCACTGGCGCATGCGTCACGGGTGCAGGCACGACACGCGGCGCGACCGGCGTCGCAACCGCTTCCTTGCGCTGGGTGATCGCCTTCAACACATCTCCGGGACGCGAGATGTGCGACAAATCGATCTTGGTTTTTATTTCTTCTTCGCCCCGAGCGGAACGCACACCAGACTTGCCAGCGGAAGACCCACCTTCGGCGGCGGAACGGATGTACACACGTACCTTCTCCGCTTCGTGCTCCTCCAGAGAACTGGAATGCGTCTTCTTCTCGGTTACCCCGACCAACGGTAGCGTATCCAGGATAGCTCTGCTCTTTACTTCCAGCTCTCGGGCTAGATCGTTAATTCGAACCTTACTCATCCGGCCTTTCGTTTCTCCGTGTTGTAAGTTAGGTCATCATTCGACCTCACGGAGTCAGTTTCTTCGGTTCCACGCCGTCGAACTTATGCCAGCGTGCCATGATTATTCTCTAGTCTCGGAAGCAGACTCTGCATCCGGAGCCAGCTGCTCAGCCTGCTCCTCACTCTCACTCGGAGCTGCAGCCTGCGGCTCACTGGCCGCTTCCGCGGCAGGCGTTTCGGCTGAAGCTGTTTCTTCGGCCGGCGCAGCTGCCGCCTCGCCTGCTTCAGAAGTTGCTTCGGGCTCGCCGAGCGTCGCTTCTTGAGCGGCTTCGCCTTCCACCGCGGTCCCCGATTCCAGGCTGGCAAAGTAATTATTCACCGCCAGGCTGATTTTTTCCACCGTCTTCGGTCCGATGCCTTCAATGGCCTCGAGTTGTTCCGGCGTCATATCTGCCAGCGATTCAACCGTTGTCACTCCAGCGGCGTTCAGTTTTTCCACCAGACCATCGCCCAGCCCTGGCACGCTCTCCAGCGGCGTAGCCGTCTGCGTGACCATGGCAGACATCTGCTGCTCTACTTCCTGCCGCTTCTCTTCCTCGCTCTTGATGTCGATCTTCCAGCCCAGCAATTTTGCCGCGAGCCGGACATTCTGCCCCTTCTTGCCGATAGCCAGCGAAAGCTGGCTGTCATCCACCACAACTTCCAGATGCTTGCCGCCCGAATCCACAACGGTGACTTTGCTCACCTTCGCCGGCTGCAACGCCTTCTCGGCAAACGTCACCGCGTCTTCGTGATACTCGATGATGTCGATCTTCTCGCCGTGCAATTCGCGGATGATTGACTGCACCCGCATGCCCTTCATGCCCACGCAGGCGCCCACCGCATCCACGTCCTTGTCTTTGGACATGACCGCGATTTTCGTGCGCTCGCCGGCTTCGCGCGCAATCGCCCGGATTACCACCGTGCCGTCGTAAATCTCAGGAACTTCCGTCTGAAACAAATGTTGCACAAGATCAGGCACCGCGCGCGACACCACAACGCCCGGACCTTTTGAAGCTCGCTCCACGCGCGCAATCACGACGCGCACTCGTTCACCGATGGCGAACGACTCCAGCCGCGACTGCTCCTTACGCGGCATGCGCGCTTCCGCCTTGCCGATGTCGAAGATCACATCCGGACCTTCCACTCGCTTCACCGTGGCGTTCACCACTTCGTTCACGCGTCCGATGTACTCGTTGTAAACCGTGTCGCGTTCCGCCTCGCGCACTTTCTGGAAAATCACCTGCTTGGCCAATTGCGCGGCAATGCGTCCCAGAATTCCTTCCGTAACTTTCGGAATCCTCAACTCGCCGCCAACCTCCAGACTCGGGTTCGCCTTGCGCGCATCTTCCAGGGTGATCTGCAATTGCGGATCTTCCACCTGCTCCGGCGTCTCCACCACAGTCTTCACCGCGTAAGCATTGATCTTGCCGGTTTCTTTATCCAACTCGGCGCGCAGATTTTCCTGCGACTTGTAATACTTCCGCGTAGCCATCACGATGGCATCTTCCACCGCAGTCACCACAATCTGCGGATCAATCCCTTTTTCGCGGCTTAACGCATCGATCGTGTTGTAAAGCTCACTCGCCATAAAAAATTCCGTTATTAAAGACTGCAGCGTGCCAAGCTTCAAAGTTGCAAGGTTTCAACGTATCAACGTTTCAACGTTTCAAAATCGCATCGTTAACGATCATCAACTTCGAAACCTTGAAACGATGAAACTCTGAAACTTTTGCTTCAGATTTCAGGCACTAAATTCGCCTTTTCTACATTGGCGAATTCGATCTCAATTTTCTGGCCCTGCTCCGCCGAAGCGCCCATCTTCTTGCGGGACTTTTTGCTGGCAACGCTCAAGTCCAGCGCCAGACGTCCGTCCTTAAAACTTTCCAACCGTCCTTCAAAGTGCCGGTTGTTGTTTACCGGATGCCGGGTCGTCAGTTTCATCCGGCTGCCGACGAAACGCTCAAACTCAGCCGCCTTCGTCAGCTTCCGATCCAATCCCGGCGAAGAAACTTCTAGCGTATAACTTCCTGGCACCGCATCTTCGACATCGAGAATGGTGCCAAACTCGCGGCTGAAGTTGGCGCAGTCTCCGTGCGTCACTCCCGCCAGCGGATCGCCACTGGCCGCGCCCGGCTTATCCAAAAACACGCGCAGCATGCGGGCATTGCCACCCCCGCGAAACTCTACTTCGACGATCTCCAGCCCGCTGGAGGCCGCTACCCGCTCCGCTATCTCCCGTACTCGATCGAGCTCAAGTGCCATGCATCCAATAACTTGCAGCTTGGCGTCGTAAGCAGATTCCTCTGCAACGAAAAAGTGGGCTTGCGCCCACTGGTGTGCTTCGCCAAATGCTGGTACTACACAACAGTTCTCAATTTCCTAATATACGCCGGGAGGGGTGGAAAAGACAAACCGCCTTACTCCCGACCTGACCGGCTTAAGGACTTGCGGAAAGGCGAGATGTGGGCGGAGGATGCACGTTAATTCGCCTTGCCAGATTCAATCTTCTCCGGACCCAAAATCGCACGCCCCGGAAACACATCCGGCACAAGCTTCCCTTCGTCGACCACCAAAGTTCCTCCCACAGCCAAATACCGCACGCCAACACTCGGCTCCATGGGCTTTTCGAAAGTGGCGCGATCCGTGATCGTGTTCGCGTCGAACACCACAATGTCTGCGTCCGCGCCTTCCTGCAGTCTTCCTTTATGCCGCGCGGCAGGCGTCGACCGCTCCAGCATCTCCGCCGGCATGAAGCTCATCTTGCGAATCGCGTCCATCAGCGTGACCGTTCCCTTTTCGCGAACGTATTCCCGCAGTACCCGCGAGTAGGTTCCCGCGTTGCGCGGATGCCCTTCAATACCATCGCTGGCGATCATCACCAGCGGATTTGGAATCACCTTATCCACCACCTCTTGCGTATTGGCATAAACCAGCACCCACTGGTTCGCACTGGAGTTATGCAGTTCGTCAAAACGCTGCTTGGTCAGGTGTTCGCCAGTACCGGGAAGCACGAGATCGCTATAGTCGATCCCGAGTTTCTCGCGCCAGCCCGGATTAAATAGCGCGGAGTTGATTGCAGTTATGCCTGCGATGTACGGATACGCTTCAGTGGTAACATCCAGCCCTCGCGCTCGCGCTCCCGCGACCATGGAGAGACATTCCAGCGAGTCGCGCAGGCAAGTACTGTTGATGTGAACAATATGCAGCGAAGCGCCAGTAATCGCCGCCGCGCCAATCACTTCACTCACCGACTCAATCGCCGAGCCGGGTTCTACGCGCCCCGCGCTCCGCATGTGTGTGTAGACCGGTACTCTTCTTTCAGCAGCAAGCCGGAACATGTCAATCACTTCCAGCCTCGTTGCTCCAGGGGTGTACTGAATACCCATACCGATCGCCAATCCGCCGGCATCAAGCTCCGCGCGCAGTCTCTGTTTTATAGCCTCAATCTGTTCGGGTGTCGCAGGGAGGTCAGTCGCCGGGCCGCTCTTTGGCAGGATCGTCCCCGCTGGCAATGGCGCGCCAAACACCAGTGCTCGCGCCGCCACATGGCTCGCCGACGTTCCGTAGTGAATCAGCGAATGCCCTTCTTTCGCTTTCAAAAATTCGGCGACATCGGGCGCGCCGATTTCGAGTTCCAGCGCCGTGGTCACCCCGTCAAGCGCTTTCACCCGCTCGCTCGCCAGGTCTTGTCCATGCTGGTGCAAATCAATAAATCCGGGGGCCACCACCAGCCCACCCGCATGAACCATACTCCTTCCGCTCAGCGGCTCCGAAGTTATCCGAACAATCTTCCCCCCGCGGATGCCAACATTCCGTACCGCGTCCAGTCCGGTCTCTGGATCCATTACTCGGCCGCCCTCGAGCACAAGATCGTATTGCTGCGCCACCGCGATGGTCGCTAAGAACACGAGAAAAAAGAAATAGAAAAGCGCTTTGCGCATAGCTGATTCACCATGGACAAGCGATCATATCAAGTCCTTGATCATTCCAGACGCCGTCACCCAAACGTCTTGTCATTCCGACAGAGCGTGCTTTTCTTCACCCGCGGAGGAATCTCAGCCGCCACGGCTTGACGGGCATAGTGGATTCCGCGCCCTAACCTCGATTTGCCGAAATCCCCGCGCCGTCTCTAGAATGAAGAATCAGCCTCTGCACGCTGGCACACATCCGAGAAATTTATGATTCATTTTCCCGTACCCGAAGCTCTCACCTTCGACGACGTTCTTCTGTTACCCGCACGCTCCGATGTAATTCCCGCAACCGCCAATACTCAGACCCAACTCACTCGCAATATCCGTCTGAACATTCCGATTGTCAGCTCTGCCATGGATACTGTGACCGAATCGCACATGGCGATTGCGCTCGCGCAACAGGGCGGTCTGGGCATCATTCATCGCAATCTCACCATCGAGCAGCAGGCCAACGAAGTCGATAAAGTGAAACGCTCGGAAAGCGGCATGATCGTCGATCCCGTCACCATGTCGCCCACCGACAAAGTCAGCGATGCGCTCGAGGTCATGCGCAAATACAAAATTTCCGGCGTGCCCATCACTGAGAACGGCCGCCTGGTCGGGATTCTCACCAACCGCGATCTGCGCTTCGAAAGCCGCTTCGACATTCCCATCGATCGTGTGATGACGAAAAAGAATCTCATCACGGTTCCGGTGGGCACAACGCTGGAAGATGCTGAAGAAATTCTCCACGAGCATCGCGTCGAGAAACTTCTCGTCGTCGACGACAAATACAATCTCAAGGGACTCATCACCGTGAAGGATATTCAGAAAAAGCTGAAATATCCCAACGCCGCGAAAGATTCTCAAGGACGCCTGCGCGTAGGTGCGGCCATCGGGGCTACTGGAGATTTTCTCGAACGCGCCCAGGAATTGGCTGAGGCTAAAGTCGACGTTCTTGCCATCGACAGCGCACACGGGCACTCCACCAAGGTTCTCGAAGCAGTGAGACTCGTGAAATCGAAACTACCTGACATGGAATTGTTGGCCGGTAACGTCGCAACTTTTGACGGTGCATGCGAATTAGCCAGAGCCGGAGCCGACGGCATCAAGGTTGGTATCGGTCCCGGTTCCATCTGCACAACCCGCGTGGTCACTGGCGCCGGCGTTCCACAGATCACCGCGATTGCGGAAGCCTTCCGTGCCACGAAGGACGCAGGCATCCCCATCATTGCCGACGGCGGTATCAAGTATTCCGGCGACATCACCAAAGCGTTGGCCGCGGGCGCAAGTGCCGTAATGATCGGATCGCTCTTTGCGGGTACAGATGAAAGTCCCGGCGAATTAATTCTGTATCAAGGCCGCTCCTTCAAATCTTATCGCGGCATGGGATCGATCGGCGCCATGGCGCAGGGTTCGGCTGAACGCTATTTCCAAAGCAACGAAGGCGAATCCTCCGCCGCCGTCACCGATAACAATGGCGAATCGAATCGTATGGGCAAACTCGTTCCCGAAGGGATTGAAGGACGCGTCCCCTACCGCGGATCGGTCGCGATGATCGTCCATCAGATGGTGGGCGGATTGAAATCCGGTATGGGCTATTGCGGGTGCGCGACGATCGCTGAACTCTTGCAGAAAACTCGCTTCGTGCGCATTAGCGGCGCCGGCCTGCGCGAGAGCCACGTCCATGATGTCATGATCACCCGCGAGGCCCCGAACTATGCCATCGAATAGCACTGGCCTTCTCGCTTGAGACCCGATCAGAAAAATCTTCTCAAGGCGTGGATCGCTGCGATTCTGTGGCTCATCGTCATCGCCGTCGAATCCACCAATCTCGCCTCCTCCGCCAATACCAGCCGAATTCTGTATCCGCTACTGCACTATCTTTTCGGATTGAATTGGATTCGCTTCGAGCACTGGCATTTCTTCATCCGCAAAGGTGGTCACGTGGTTGGTTATGCCATCCTGAGCGTTCTCGCGTTTCGCGCCTGGCGCGAGACCTTCCCAGCCTTCGGAAATCCATTGTGGACTGTGCGATGGTCTGCAATGGCTATCTTAATGACCGCATTTGTCGCCAGCCTCGACGAATGGCACCAGACTTTTATCCCGTCGCGCACCGGCCGCTGGCAAGATGTCGTTCTCGACACCTGCGCTGGCATTGCAGCCCAGTTGTTGATTTTCCTGTGGCTGAAAAGTCGCCGCAGCCGGGACAGGACCTTAGTTGTTTGAGCCGGAATACTCTTGCGCAAGGCCTTTGGGTGGCGAGTCTTTCGCTTCGTAAGGGCTTCAGCCCCTGAGGTGAATTTCCTTTTTTAGGTGAGACTCGGAGAGGCACTTCGTCTGGAAAACTGCAGCATTCCAGCTGCAACCACTGCCGTCGCTGCAGAAAAATAAAACGGAATTCCAGCGCCGTAGTGTTTCCACAGTTGGCCGGTAATTAAACTTGCTGACAGTGTTGCAATGCTAGTTACAAAGAAGTAAATTCCCAGCGCGCGGCCGCGAACACTCTCGCCAACCGTGTCGACCACTAACGCTTTCAACACCGGCTGCGTCAACGCGTAATAAAGCCCATACACTGCCATTGCAATCCAGATCGCCATGGTGGAAGGCGCTCGCCCAAAAATAAAATATACCCCGGCAAAAATCAGGTAGCCGAAAGAGGCCACCAGGCGTCGCGATACACGATCACTCAACCATCCTGCAGGCCAAGATCCCAGAGTGTATGTAATATTGAAAACCAATCCCAGCAATGGCGCGAGCGCTACGCGAATCCCCACATTCTGTGCCCGCAAGACCAGAAACATATCGCTCGAATTGCCCAGAGAAAAAAGCGTGACGGCGATCAGCACAAAATAAAAACCTGCAGGAAGCGTCACCCCCGCAGTTTTCGACAAAGTCGGAACAACCTTGCTGCTTTTTGCGGCGCTTGCTTTTGCATCGTTGCTTTGCACCGAATCGGCTCCGCCTCTTCTCGTTTCACGTACGCCAACCCACGCCGAGAATACGCACAAAGCTCCGGGAACGGCCGCCGCCAAAAATACACTTCGAATCCCGAAATGCGAGAGCATCAGCAACGCGGTCAACGGCCCGGCAACCGCACCCGCAGAGTCCATCGACTGAATCAGCCCGTAAGCCGCACCCAGCCGTTGCTTCGGTATAGACTCCGCTACCATGACATCGCGCGGCGCAGAGCGGAATCCTTTGGAGAGCCGGTCACAAAAGCGGATCAGCAAAATCTGCGGCCACGCCGTGACGATGGCCAGCAGCGGCTTGACTGCGTTGGCAATGAAATATCCGGCCACGACCACCGGCTTGCGGCGTTTTATGTGATCAGCCAGGTATCCAGAGAAGAGCTGCGAGAACGACGCGACACTCTCCGCGATTCCTTCGATCACTCCCAGCTGCGCCGGACCTGCGCCCAGCGTCGCCAGAAACGCCGGCAGTACCCAGTACGCCATTTCGGTAGCTGTGTCGTTCAGAAGGGAAATTATGCCGAAGGCGTAGATGTTGCGCGCGGCGGAGGGCTCACGCTCGGCGGTGCGTTCGGGCATTCCTAGTTTTTATCACGGAGCCGGATATCTGAAGGAAGCGATAATGCTGTAGCAGATAGTGAATTCCGTGCATCGCGACGAGAACTGAGAGCACCGTCAGTACATCGCGTCGTACTTCGTCACTACCCACTGCCCATCCTCATTTTCAGTGGTGACGGTAAAGACGTCCTGATAGGTTCCGGGCTGGCTGCCGCCATAAAGCCGTTTGCCGCGGTAGTGAAGGATGGTCAAAGGCGGAGCACTCTCCCACTCCGCGATTTCCCACGAAACTAGCGGATGCTGTTTCTCCGAATCGCAGATGAAATGCGCATACTTCCTGCGGTAGTCGTGCTCCCACTGTGAGAGCAACTGATCGCAATGGCCATCGCGAAGCTCGTGCAGAAATTGATTTGCGCTGTGCTCGATCGTGCGATCGCGCAATGGATTCATGCGAATACTGATGGGCAGCCCCGTCAGCGGATCGTGGTCCTCGGACCGCGAGAGCACGGGTCCCTGATTGCTCAGCCACCAGATGTAGCCGAGAAATCCAAATACCATCAGCGCCGCAACGCCGACGGCAATCCCGATCTGTGTGCGGGTGAATCCCATCCTGACGGGAGTGTATCGGAATGACAATTTGCTGCAAGATTACTGGTGGGTGCCGCGGGAGGACATGTACGGCCGCGCTTGTGGTCTGTCATTCCTGCTTTTCGAGCGCAAAGAAAGGGCACAGCTCTCGCCGTGCCCTTCGAAAAAAGACCTGCTCTTTACTCTTTCTTATCTTCCTCTTCCTTAACCGGTTCTACGCCGCCGTCATGCTGTGCCTGCGCCTCGGCATCTTCCATCGCCTTCCGGGTTTCAGCAGCTTTCTTGGCGCGGGCTTCGGCGCGCTTCTCGCGCTTTTCGTCCAGCACTTTTTCGCTGCCCAGCAATTCGAGGAATGCCTTGTCCGCGCCGTCGCCTTTATTCCAACCGGTGCGAATGACGCGCGTGTATCCGCCGCTGCGGTCACCGAAGCGCGGGCCTACGGTATCGAAAAGCTTTACCACCGCTTCGTTGGTCATGAGGTATGATCCGGCGAGCCGCCGCGCCGCGAGGTCGCCGCGCTTGCCGAGAGTAATCATCTTCTCGACGATGGGCTTCGCAGCCTTTGCCTTGGGAACGGTCGTCTCGACCCGCTCTTCTACGATGACCGACGTGACCAGGTTGCGCAGCAGCGAGCGCCGGTGCGCGGTGTTCCTTCCGAGTTTGTAGCCTGCAACTTTATGACGCATGAGAAACCCTCAGGGGCGAAAGCCCCGCAATTCTGATCTCAAGACGGCGCGGCTCAAGGCCGCGCCACTTCAAAGCTCAACTTCCTTGGAACATTGAACTCTGAAACCTTGAAACCTGATTCCTTACAGCTGATCGTCCGGACCGTAAGCCGAAGCCGGCAGCACCATGTTCGAAGTCGGACCGGGCACCGCGTTGCCGTGCTCGTCGATCTTCATGCCCAGGCTCAGACCCATCGTGGAGAGAATCTCCTTGATTTCGTTCAGCGACTTGCGGCCGAAATTCTTGGTCTTTAGCATTTCAGACTCAGTCTTCTGCACCAACTCGCCGATGGTCTGAATATTCGCATTCTTCAGGCAGTTGTAACTGCGCACGGAAAGCTCGAGCTCCTCGACGGAACGATTTAAGTTCTCGTTGTGAATCTCGGGCTTGCGATCATCCGACGACGACGTACCGGTTTCGATTTCTTCCTCGAAGTTGATGAAGATGTTCATGTGGTCCTTCATCAGCTTCGCAGCCAAGCCGATCGAATCGGCGGGCGTAATCGAGCCATTGGTCCACACTTCGAGGGTCAGCTTGTCGTAGTCAGTGATCTGTCCAAGACGTGCCGCTTCCACTGTGTAGTTGCACTTGCGCACCGGCGAGTGAACGGAATCGATGGGAATAAATCCTATGCCGAGATCCTCGTCGAAGTTTTTATCGGCGGAAGTGTAGCCGCGACCGCGCTTCAGCCGCATTTCCATGTCGAGCTTGCCGCCCTCGCTCACTGTCGCGATGTAAACATCTTTGTCGAGAACTTCGACATCGCCGTCTGCTTCGATCATGCCGCTCGTAACTACGCCCGGCTGATCGGCGCGTAAATAAATCGCTTTCGGCGCATCGCCCGCGAGCTTGAAGGGAATCTGTTTCAGGTTGAGGATGATGTCAGTCGCGTCTTCCACCACTCCGGGGATCGACTGAAATTCGTGAAGCACGCCTTCCATCTTCACGGCGGTGACGGCCGCGCCTTCAATCGAGCTCAACAGCACGCGCCGCAGGGCATTGCCCACGGTGGTGCCGAAGCCACGCTCAAACGGCTGCGCCCAGAAAATTCCATACTTATCGGTGAGGGTGGAAGTGTCGACTGCGAGACGTTTCGGTTTCTGAAAACCTTTCCAAAGCATTTGTTTCTCCTTCGGCCGTTTGGCTCAGTTCTGGCTCCCTGAGTGGTCCAACTCAGGTCAACGTCAGAAAAGGCTGATCTGGCTCGAAATTGTGGACCGCAAAACTCTTACTTACTGTACAACTCAACGATCAGCTGCTCATTCACCGGCAACTGAATATCTTCGCGCTTGGGCAACGACAGCACCCGCGCCGTGTAATTATCGCGATTCACTTCCAGCCAGTTCGGCAGCGTGCCATGGCTGGCAAATTCCTTGGCCAGTTCCAGAACGACGAGTTTCTTGCTGTTCTCGCGAATGGAAATCTCCTCGCCCGCACTCACCTGATAGGAAGGAATGTTGACCTTCTTCCCATTCACCGCAACGTGGCCGTGCCGCACCAACTGCCGCGCCTGACGCCGTGATTGCGCAAAGCCTAGCCGGAAAACGACATTGTCCAAACGCCGCTCTAGCTGCTGCAACAGCAATTCACCGGTGACGCCACGCGTGCGCGCAGCCTTCTCGAAGTAGTTGCGGAACTGGCCTTCCAGCGTGAAGTAGATGCGCTTGGCCTTTTGCTTCTCGCGCAACTGCAGACCGTAGCCAACAATCTTGGCCTTACGGTCTTTCCCATGTTGTCCGGGAGCGAAGTTGCGCTTCTCGATGGGGCACTTATCGCTGAAACACTTTGCGCCTTTGAGGAACAACTTCATGCCCTCGCGGCGGCATAGACGGCAGACTGCATCAGTATAACGAGCCAAGTTTATTCTCCTTTTAGATGACCGGTTTACAGGTTTGGCTTCACCCTTCGTCCCGGACGAAAATCAATGTTTCAAAGTTTCGAAGGTTTCAGTGTTTCAAGGTGAACTGTGAAACCTTGAAACTTTGCAACGTTGAAACCTTTACACGCGCCGTCTCTTCGGCGGACGGCATCCATTGTGAGGAATCGGCGTAACGTCGCGAATGGAGCGCACTTCAATGCCTGACGAGGCAAGAGCCCGGACCGCCGATTCCCGGCCGGAACCGGGGCCGCTGACGCGAACATCCACGCTGCGAACTCCGTGATCGCGCGCCATGTTGGCAGCGTTTGACGCCGCCTGCTGCGCCGCGAATGGAGTGCCTTTGCGCGATCCGCGAAAGCCCAGCGATCCTGAACTCTTCCACGACAGAACGTTTCCATTCATGTCGGTAATCGTCACGATCGTGTTGTTGAAGGAAGCCTGCACATAGCACAGTCCATGCGGGACGTGCTTGCGCTCCTTCTTCTTGAACGTCTTCTTCTTGCCCTTCTTATCGGTAGCGGCTGCGCCGCCCGCTGCTGCTGGTTTCGCCATAGAGAGCTTCTCGGTTCTTAAGTTTCGTTCGAAGTTTCAGGGTTTCAGAAGTTTCAAGGTTTCGAAACCTTGAAACATTGCAACTTTGAACCCTGTTCTTACGTCTTCGAGGTCGCCTTCTTCTTTGTGGATACTGTTCCCTTGCGCGGGCCTTTGCGGGTGCGCGCGTTCGTATGCGTGCGCTGTCCGCGGACCGGCAGGTTGCGGCGGTGACGGAATCCACGATAGGAGCCGATTTCGATGAGCCGCTTGATATTCATCGAAACTTCCTTGCGCAGATCGCCTTCCACCATCCCCTGCTGCTCGATCACGGTGCGGATGCGGTTGACCTCTTCTTCGCTCAGGTCCTGCACCTTTTTCATGGGATCGACTTTCGCCTCATCCAAAATAGTGCCGGCGCGCGGATGCCCGATGCCGTAAATGTAAGTCAGCGCGATGTTGATATGCTTTTGGCGCGGTAAATCTACGCCTGCGATACGTGCCATGTGTTCTTAACCTCTCCCAGCCTTTGGCTCTTAGCTTTTGGCTCTTAGCTAAAAGCCGAGAGCTAAAAAGCTAACAGCTGTTTTACCCCTGGCGCTGTTTATGTTTCGTGTTGACGCAGATCACCCGCACCACACCCTTGCGGTGGATGACCTTGCACTTGTCACAAATTTTCTTTACCGATGCTCGTACTTTCATAAACTCCAGCCCACTTCCCTTGCCTGAGATCCTTCGCTTCGCTCACGCCCGTTTTACGGCGTCACTTATAGCGATAGACAATTCTTCCGCGATTCAAGTCGTAGGGCGAAAGCTCGACCGCGACCTTATCCCCGGGAAGAATGCGAATAAAATTCTTGCGCATCTTGCCGGATACGTGCGCCAGCACCTGGTGTTTGTTCTCCAACTCCACCTTGAACATGGCATTCGGCAGAGGTTCCAGAACCACTGCCATCACTTCAATCGCGTCTTCTTTACTCATTCGCTCCTTGAATCAGCTCTCAGCCTTTAACTCTTGGCTTCTTGGCCAAAAAGCCCAAGCGCCAAGAGCTAAACGCTCTATCTCGTCAAAATCACCGGCCCGTCTTTCGTCACGGCTACGCAATGCTCGAAGTGCGCGCTAAAGCTGCCGTCGGCCGTAACTGCAGTCCACTTGTCGCCCAGCACGCGCGTCTCCGGTTTACCAAAATTCACCATCGGCTCGATCGCAATCACCATGCCCTCGCGCAACTTCGCGCCGTGACCGCGCGCGCCGTAATTCGGCACTTGCGGCTCTTCGTGCAGGTGCGTCCCGATTCCGTGCCCCACAAATTCGCGAACCACGCTGAAGCCCGCCGCTTCCACATGCTCCTGCACTGCCGCTCCCACATCGCCCACCGAGTTGCCGATACGCGCCTGTTCGATTCCGCGGTATAACGACTCTTCAGTGACCTTCAGCAACTTCTGCAACTCCGGCTTCACCGTTTCGCTGACCGGCACCGTGATTGCGGCATCGCCGTAATAACCGTCCAGCACTACTCCGCAATCGATCGAAACAATATCGCCTTCTTTAAGCTCCCGCTTTTCCGACGGGATGCCGTGCACAATCTCTTCATTCACCGACGTGCAAAGCACGCAAGGATAATCGTAGTATCCCTTGAATGCTGGCTTGGCGCCCAGTTCACCAATCTTTTTCTCCGCCGCCCGCTCCAGATCCATGGTGGTGATGCCGGGCTTCACCAGCGTACGCACATAGTCGAGTACCTGGCGCACGATGCGGCCACTCTGCCGCATGCGTTCAATCTCCGCCGCTGATTTGCAAACAATCGCCATGCTCGATCGAAAAAAACCTTATGCGTGATGATCTTCAATAATCCTGAATATCTGCGCCGTTACTTCGTCCATCGGACGATCGCCGTCGATCGAAATCAGCCGGCCAGTCCGCTGATAATAATCGGCTACCGGACGAGTCTGCTCCTGATAGGCCGCCAAACGGGGCTGAATCACTTCCAACCGGTCGTCATTGCGGGTCACCAGCTTCGATCCATCCAAGTCGCAAACTTCATCGACCAGAGCTGGCTGAAAGTGGACGTTATAAATCCGCCCACAGGTGGGACAAGAACGGCGTCCAGTAATACGGCGTAATAGCTGATTATAATCCACGTCGAGGCGGATCACAATCGGCCAGGCGCGAGTTGCATGCGAGTTGTCAAAGAGCTTGTCGTCGAGCAGTGCGTCCAGCCATCCGGCTTGGGCTGCGGTCCGGGGGAATCCGTCGAGAATATAACCCCGCTTGCAATCCGGCTCTCTCAAGCGCAGCCGAACCATTTCACAAACCAGGTCGTCGGAAACGAGCTCTCCTCGCTCCATTACGGCTTTCGCCGCCAGTCCTAATCCCGTACCTTGAGCCACGTTGTGACGCAACAGATCGCCAGTGGAGATCTGCGGAATCAGGTATTTCTCCATGATTCGCTTGGACTGCGTGCCCTTACCGGCACCCGGCGGACCAAGCAATACTATGGGACCTATGTCGCGTGAGGTTTCCTGCTCCATCGAGTTGGCCAAAGCCTCCCGAACAGTGTTCAGCAACCCCACAACTCGGTAGAGCCGTTGCTTGCAACAGCTCGCCGTCTCGCCATATCCGCCTGATCGCCCCTACGACCAGTTGCGGCGGCCGCGAATGCGTCCGCTGCGCGGGGTGAATCCATCGTAATGGCGCATGATCAACTGCGCCTCGATCTGCGTCACCGTATCCATCGCCACGCCTACGACAATCAGCAGCGACGTACCGCCAAAATAAAAGTTCACTCCCAGCCCGTTCGTCACCCACACCGGAAGCCGCTCAAACAGCGAACCTCCCAGCCAGAATGGCAAGTGGTTGAGGTGGATACCGGTAATCATCCACTCCGGAATGAACGAAATAATAATCAGATAAAGAGCGCCTACGAGCGTGATGCGGGTCAGGACTTCGTTGATGTAATCCGCCGTGCGCTTGCCCGGACGTATGCCCGGAATGAAGCCACCATATTTCCGCATATTATCGGCAACTTCACTGGGATTGAAGACGATCGAAACATAAAAATACGCGAAGAAAATGATGCCCACCGCATACAGCACGGTATAGAGCGGCTCGCCCCATCCCAGCATGCGCATCAAGTCGCCAATGTACCGGCTGTTGCGCAGGCCGTAGCCGACGGTCTGCGGCAAAGTCAAAATCGAAGATGCGAAGATCACCGGCATCACGCCGCCCGCATTCACTCGCAGGGGAAGAAAGGTGGACTGCCCGCCCATCACTTTCCGTCCCACCACGCGCTTGGCATACTGCACCGGAAGCCGGCGTTCGCAGCGCTCTACGTAAACAATGAACGCCACGACGATAATCATGAAAACAACCAACCCCACCATCAACACTGGCGTGATCGCTCCCCAGGTTCCGTTCCTCGCCTTTTCCCAAAGATCTTCCACGCCGCGCGGCAGTCCCACCACAATGCCGGCAAAAATCAGCAGCGACATGCCGTTGCCGATTCCGCGGTCGGTGATCTGCTCGCCCAGCCACATGACGAATGCGCTGCCCGTGGTCAGGGTCAGCATCGTCATCAGGATGAACGCAGGTCCCGGGTGAAGCACGAAGTCGCCAGCCTTCTCCAGGCCAATAGCGATGCCGAACGATTGCACCGCACTGAGAATGACCGTGATGTAACGCGTCCACTGCGTAATTTTCTTGCGTCCGAGCTCGCCTTCTTTTTGCAGCTTGGCCAGCGGCTCATACACGACGGTCAAAAGCTGCAGAATGATCGATGCCGTGATGTACGGCATGATGCCCAGGGCAAACAGCGTGAGACGGCGAAGATTGCCGCCGGAAAACAGATCCACAAATCCCAGGAGGGAGCCGGCATTTTGATTGAAATATTGTTCCAGCTTTAGGAAGTTCACGCCCGGCGTAGGAAGATGCCCGCCCAACCGGTAGATCGCGAGCATGGCCAGCGTGAACAGGACCCGCTTGCGCAGGTCGGGAATACGAAAAATGTTCGCCAGCTTTTCAAACATTACTGCAAGACCTCAACCTTGCCGCCTGCCTTGGTGATTTTTTCCTGCGCCGCTTTCGAAAACTTGTGCGCATGCACCGTGATCGCGATGGTCAATTCGCCATCGCCAAGAATCTTAACCGGAAGCTTCTGCTTGATGACGCCCGCCTTGCGCAGCACTTCAGGCGTGATAGGCGAAGCGTGCAGCTCGTCACCCAGCGCCACCAATCGCTCCAGGCTGACGATGTTGAATTCCTTGCGGAAGATATTAGTGAAGCCGCGCTTGGGCATGCGGCGATGCAGCGGCATCTGGCCGCCTTCGAAGCCGCGGATCAGGCGCATACCAGTGCGCGAGCGCTGGCCCTTGTGTCCGCGGGTGGATGTCTTACCCATGCCGGAACCCATACCGCGGCCCACGCGCTTGCGCCTTTCCGACGCCTTCTTTGGTGCTCGAATGTTCGATAAATTCATAAATAAGCCCAGGTTTCAAAGCTTCAGGGTTTCAAGGTTTCGCGGAACTGAATCCACGTTGAAACCTTGAAACTCTGAAACCTTGAAACATTTCTACTCCATAATCTCAACCAGATGCGGAATCTTCGCGACCATGCCGCGAATGGCCGCATTGTCTGGACGCTCGATCACCTGATTCAACCGGGTGAATCCCAGTCCCTTCACCACTAGCTTTTGCTTCACCGGGGCACAAATCGAGGAACGCACCCACTTCAGGTGAATCTTTCCGCTAACCGCCTTGGGTTTCTTCGTCGTCATCATTCACTTCCTCAATCTCACCAACCGCGCTGTCGCGTGCTACCAGCCAGATACTAAATCTCCTGCAGCGACTTGCCGCGCATGGCCGCAACGCTTTCGCGGCTCTTTAGAGCCCGTAGAGCAGCAAATGTCGCCTTGATCACGTTATGCGGGTTGGTGGTGCCAATCGACTTGGTCAGCACATTCTGAATTCCCACCGAAGTCATCACCGCGCGCACTGCACCGCCGGCAATCACGCCCGTGCCTTCTGGTGCCGGCTTCAGCAAGACTTTGCCCGCGCCGTAGCGTCCCAGCACCAGGTGCGGAATGCTGGTCTGCGTCAGGTTGACCTTGATCAGATTCTTCTTCGCCGACTCAATCGCCTTGCGAATCGCCTGCGGCACTTCTTTCGCTTTGCCCGCGCCATGACCCACCACGGCCGCCGACGGGTCGCCCACCACCACCAGTGCAGCAAAGGACAGGTTTTTGCCGCCCTTCACCACTTTGGTGACGCGGTTGATGGCCACCACCTGGTCTTTCAACTGAAACGAATTCGGATCGAGCTTCTTAATTACTGTTGGCATTCTCTAGACCTAGCCTTTAGCTGTTAGCTATTAGCTCTTAGCGTTCTGGTTTTTGCTCCCGCTAACAGCCAAGAGCTTAAAGCTAAAAGCTTGTTAAAACTGCAATCCCGCTTCGCGCGCCGCATCCGCCAGCGCTTTCACGCGCCCGTGATAGATGTAGCCGCCGCGGTCAAACACAACCTTGGATACGCCTTTAGCCTTGGCGCGCTCCGCAATGGTCTTGCCCACGGTCTTCGCCGCTGCGACATTGCCGCCGGTTTTGCGGTCCGCTTTTTTACCCTCGGCCGAACTCGCCGAAACCACCGTGGCCCCGTGCAGATCGTCAATCACCTGCACATAAATGTGATTCAGCGAACGGTACACATTCAGCCGCGGACGCTCCGCCGTACCCTGCATCTTCTTGCGAATGCGGTCGTGAACGTGCCCACGCTTCTGATTTTTCGAAATTCTCGTCAGCATAATCTTCATCCTTCCAGAGGTCCTTCGCTTCGCTCACGCCCGCTAAGCGCCGCTACTTAGCTCCGGTCTTACCAACCTTCTTCTTCAATCTCTCGCCCGCATAACGCACGCCCTTATTCTTATAAGGATCGGGCGGACGCAGCGACCGCATCTCAGCCGCTACCTGACCGACCTGCTGCCGGTCGATTCCGGTGAGCGCAATCTTCGTCTGCTTCGGATCGACTGTCGCATCCACCCCCGTGGGCAGAGGATATTCAATGGGATGAGAGTAGCCAAGGCTGAACACAATCATGCCTTTGCCCTTCATCTCAGCGCGATAGCCGATGCCAACAATTTCCAGTTCGCGCGTCCAGCCCTTAGTGACGCCCTCAACGGCGTTATTCACCAAAGCTCGCGCCAGGCCGTGCACCGCCGCCTGCGAATCATTCTCGCGAACGGCCACGAGGTGCCCATCTTTCTGTTCGACCTTGATGCCGGAAGGAAGAGGCGTATCCAGCTTGCCCTTCGGACCCTGCACCAGAACAGTATTGCCTTCAATCTTGACCGTCACCCCTTTAGGGATCGGGATCGGCTTTTTTCCAATTCGTGACATAAGATCAGCTCTTCGCTTCTGGCTCCTGGCTTCTAGCTCATTCCACTAAATCTGCGCGCCTTTAGCTAATAGCCAGAAGCTAGTAGCTAGAAGCTGCTTTACCAAATCTCGCACAAAAGTTCGCCGCCCACGCCTTCTTTGCGCGCCTGGCGCCCGGTCATCACTCCGCGTGGCGTGGTGAGGATGTTGATCCCCATACCGCCCAGCACGCGCGGGATCTCGCTGCGCCGCACATACACGCGGCAGCCGGGGCGCGACACGCGCTCTGCTTTTGAAATCGCGGCTTCGTTATGTGCGCCGTATTTCAAATAAATCCGGATGACCTTGTGACCTTCCTCCTCAGTAGGCTTGAAGTTTGAGACGTACCCCTCTTCCTTCAATATGCGGGCAATCTCAAGCTTCAGCCGCGAGGCTGGAATGTCCACCTTCTGGTGCCGCGCCTGCAGCGCATTGCGCACCCTCGTCAGCATATCTGCGACCGGATCGGTCAACCTCATCGTTTGCTTCTCCTCTAGCCACCCGTTCGCTCCGCCTTCCGCGGAGAACCTGCAGCGGCTTGCCTACTTCACTTTCTTACTGCTCTGTCATCCTGAGCGAGACGCCTTTTGTCTCGCGAAGGATCTCTAACGCCACGGAATCGGCGCGTCACCTACCACGACGACTTCGAAACTCCCGGAATTTCTCCGCGCAGTGCCAGCCCGCGGAAACACAGACGGCACAAGCCAAACTTGCGCAGGTAAGCCCGCGGCCGTCCGCAAATCTTGCAGCGATTGTGCCGGCGCGAGGAAAACTTCGGAGTCTTCTCTTTCTTGTCACGCGCCAGCTCAAACTTCTTTTCGATCTTCGCGTCTTTCACTCGTTTTGCTGTAGTCATGTAATCCTTAAATGAACTTACTTGTTAAACTCGAAAGTTTTTACGCCCGGAAGGGCATCCCCAGATGCTTCAACAGACTCCGCGCCTGGTTGTCGTTTGCCGCCGTAGTCACAATAGTGACGTTCATGCCCTTCAATTTGTCGACCTTCTCGTAGGAAATCTCCGGGAAGATCAACTGATCGTGCAAGCCGAGCGTGTAATTGCCGCGGCCGTCAAACGACTTCGTCGAAACACCCTTAAAGTCACGCACTCGTGGCAGAACGATATTCAGCAGCCGGTCCAGAAATTCGTACATGCGGTCGCCGCGCAGCGTCACCATGGTTCCAATGGCCTGGCCTTCGCGCACCTTGAATGCGGCAATCGATTTCTTGGCCTTGGTCACGATCGGCTTCTGGCCGGTGATTTGGCCCAGTTCATTGACCGCGGGATCAAGAATCTTGGAATTTTGTGTGGCCTCGCCCATGCCCATATTGACCACAATCTTGTTTAACCGTGGAACCGCCATCGCATTCTTCAGTTCCAGTTCTTTCAACAGAGCGGGCGCCACTTCCTTCTCGAACTTCGAGCGTAGCCGTGGCCGCTCCTTGGCGCTATGCTGCGCCTGCGCCGGAGCTTTCTGCTCCTGCGACGAATCTCTCGCACCCTTTGAACCTTTTTCTTTTGCCATGATCTTTTTCAACTTCCTCCCACGGTTTCGGAGTGGTTACCGGTTCGTGAGAATCAATGATGCTGTCTACCCTATTTATCCAGCGTCGTGCCGCACTTCTTGCATACGCGGACCTTGCGATCGCCACGTACTTCGTGCCCAATCCGCACCGGCCCACAAGTCGGACAAACCAGTTGCACATTGGACAACGCAATCCGGCTCTCCTGTTCGGCAATGCCGCCTGCAATATTGCGCTGCGGATTCGGGCGCACGTGCTTTTTCACCATCATCACGTGCTCCACCAGGAGCTTGTTATCGTTGGGAAACACGCGCAGCACGCGCCCTTCCTTACCCTTGTCGCGGCCGGTGATAACCTTCACGTTATCGTTGCGCCGGATATCGACTCGCTTTTGTACGGTGCTTACAGTTCTCATAAAGTCAAAGTTTCAAGGTTTCTACGTTTCAAAGTTTCAATGTCAAATCACTCTGTCCAAGATTTCGAATGATTCAAGGCACCTTGAAAACCTTGAAACTTTGAAACCTTGAAACTTGCCTCAAATCACTTCCGGCGCTAACGAAACTATCTTCAGAAACCTTTTATCGCGCAATTCGCGCGCCACCGGACCAAACACACGCGTCCCCACCGGCTCACCCGCATCGTTGATCAGCACCGCGGCATTCTGGTCGAAGCGGATGTAAGTGCCATCCCGTCGCCGGTGCTCCTTGCGGGTCCGCACAATCACCGCCTTCACCACTTTGCCCTTCTGCACCTGCCCATCGGGGGCCGCTTCCTTCACCGCCGCCGTGATTATGTCTCCGAGACCGGCGTTCAACCCGGTCGAACCGCCGAGCGGCAGAATCATCTGCAGCTTGCGGGCGCCGGAATTGTCGGCCACCTCCAGCATGCTTCGCATCATCACAGCCATAGCTTCAATCTCCCTCGATCTCGATCGGCTACTTAACGTCGTGCTCCAGCGCGATCTCCGGCACCAGCGCCGTCTTGCGCACGATGTCTTTTAACTTCCAGCGTTTCAGCTTCGAGAGCGGACGCGTCTCCTCGATCCGCACCACGTCGCCGACGTGCGCTTCGTTCTTCTCATCGTGAGCGTAGAACTTCTTATTGCGCGCCACTACGCGCCCGTAGAACGGGTGCGCTTTCTTGCGCGTAACTTTCACTACGATGGTTTTCTGCATGCGGTTGGCGACCACTTCTCCTACCACTTCCTTGCGCCGTCCCTGCACCTGCTCGCCTTTCGGCGTAGCTTTCCCTGTTGCGGTTTCCGCCATTATCGTTTCTCCGTTGCAGCCGTGCGCGTGCGCTCGCCCTGGATCGTCTTCACTCGCGCAATATCTTTGCGCAATCCGCGAATCTTTTTCAGGCTCTCGGTCTGTCCCATGTTCAGCTGAAATTTCAGCTTGAACAACTGGTCCGCGAGATCACGCCCCTGGTGCTGCAACTCGTCGTCGGTTAAGTTTCTGACTTTATCTGCCTTCATAAAATTCCCTTGGGCTCACGTCTCTCAGTGCGCGGTATCGCGCTTGACGAAGGTGGTACGCAGCGGCAGCTTGTGCGAAGCCAGCCGCATCGCCTCGGTCGCGTCCACCACCGTCACACCTTCCATCTCAAACAAAATCTTTCCCGGACGAACCACAGCAACCCAATGATCGGGTGCGCCCTTGCCCTTACCCATACGGGTTTCAGCCGGCTTCTTGGTGACCGGCTTGTCGGGAAATACCCGGATCCAGATTTTCCCGCCGCGCTTCACAAATCGCGTCATCGCCACGCGGCTGGCTTCAATCTGCCGGTCGGTAATCCATCCCGGCTCCAGCACCTTCAGCCCAAAATCGCCAAAGGCCAGCGTGCTTCCGCGCCACGCCTTGCCAGTCATGCGCCCGCGCTGCTGCTTGCGGTATTTCACTTTCTTTGGCATCAACATAAAGTCACCTTGTCACCCTGAGCGAGATGCTTTTCGTTTCGCCTTGTCATCCTGAGCGGCGTTCTTTGCCGCGAAGGATCTCGGACTCCACGGAAGCCGCAGTGGCAAGCGCGCTTCCTTAGAACGCGCCTACGCCCGTCTGCTGTTCCTTCTTCTTAGTGGGAAGAATTTCGCCCTTGTACACCCAAACCTTCACGCCAATCACGCCGTAAGTTGTCCTGGCCTCTGAGAATCCGTACTCAATGTCAGCGCGCAACGTGTGCAGCGGCAAGCGCCCCTGCAAGTACCATTCCGAGCGCGCGATTTCATTTCCGTTCAACCGTCCGCTCACGCGCACCTTGATTCCTTTGCAGCCGAAGCGCAGCGCCGAATCCACCGCCTTGCGCATCGCCCGACGGAAGCCCACGCGCTTTTCCAACTGCAGCGCGATCGCTTCGGAAACCAGTTGCGCATCGAGTTCGGGCTTGTGCACTTCCTGAATGTCGACAAACATCTCGCGCGAAGTCCGCTTCTGCAGATCGGCTTTCAGCTTGTCGATCTCCGCGCCCTTGCGTCCAATAATAATTCCGGGACGCGCCGTCTTGATAATGATGCGCAGCTTGTTGCCCGGACGCTCGATCTCAATCGAGCTCACGCCCGCCGACTTGAGCTTTTCCTTCAGCTCTGTTTTGAGCTTGACATCTTCGAGCAACAGTTTGTCGTAATCCCGCTCCACAAACCAGCGCGACTTCCACGGCTTCGTATAGCCGAGGCGAAAACCATAAGGATGGACTTTTTGTCCCATTGCTTCTCCTAAATCAAACGCGCAAACCTTGTCGTTCCCAACTCGCCAATCAAACTAAAACCCTGTCATTCCGAACACGCGCAAAGCGCGGGTGAGGAACCGGCTGTTCCCTTACTTCGCAGCCGCCTTCTTCTTACTCGACTTACCCGCCGCTTTCTTCTTCGCCACCGGAGCCCGCCGCTTCGCCGGAGCGCCAGCCGATGCCGCCCGCGTTTCGCCGGAAGTGTGCGCTGCACCATTCCCGCGCTCCGCCAGAATTAATTCAATATGCGAGATGCGCCGCTGATACCGGAACGCCCGTCCCTGCGGGGCCGGACGAATCCGCTTCATGCGCGGACCATCGTTCGCGATAGCGCTCTTTACATACAGATTGTCCAGCTCGATATCGAGATTTTTCTCGGCGCTCAAAAAGTTTGCGTTATCCAGCGCAGACTGCAACAGCTTGCCGATGTGCGCCGCCACGCGCTTCTTGGTAAACAGCAGCGTGTTACGCGCCTCTTCCACCTTGCGCCCTTTGATCAGCTCCAGCACCAGGCGCGCCTTCTGCGGCGAGACTCGCAAGTAACGCATTTCCGCTCGAAATTCCATTCGCGTCTCCCCTTATGCCTTCGGCGCCGCGGGCGCTGACGGTGTAATCGCTCCCGGCCCGCCCGGAATGCCCGCCGGCTTCGCCGCCACTTCCGTCGCCGCCCGCATGGAGTGGCCTTTGAAATTGCGCGTGAAACTGAACTCGCCCAGCTTGTGCCCCACCATGTTTTCCGTCACATAAACCGGAATAAATTTTTTGCCGTTATGCACCGCGATGGTGTGGCCCACCATCTCCGGAACCACGGTCGACCGCCGCGACCAGGTGCGCAAAACTTTCTTCTCGTTTCGCGAATTCATGCCCTCGACTCGCGACATCAGGTAAACATCCACGAACGCGCCTTTTTTCGTTGAACGTGCCATAAAATTCGCTCTCGCCTCTACTTACTTCTGCGGTTCACGATAAATTTATCTGTCCGCTTGTTATTCCGCGTCTTGTAACCGCGCGTCGGCTGACCCCAAGGCGTCACCGGATGCCGTCCGCCCGAAGTCTTGCCCTCGCCACCACCATGCGGATGGTCGACGGGATTCATCGAAACGCCGCGATTCACCGGCTTCCATCCCAGCCAGCGCGTGCGTCCCGCCTTGCCGATCGTGATGTTCTCGTGATCCAGATTTCCCACTTGACCGATCGTGGCCATGCAGTCCTGCGAAATCTTCCGCGTTTCGCCCGATGGCAATTTCACCAGCGCGTAATCCGACTCTTTCGCAACCAACTGCGCCGCGCCGCCCGCCGAACGCACCATTTGCGCGCCTTTGCCAGGCTTCAGTTCCAGATTGTGAATCGAAGTGCCAGGCGGAATATTGCGCAGCGGCAACGCATTGCCCACAAGAATGTCGGCATCCGGCCCGCTGACCACTTTCTGCCCAACCTTCATTCCTTCAGGCACCAGGATGTAGCGCTTCTCACCATCCGCATAAGCCAGCAGTGCGATGCGCGCCGAGCGGTTGGGATCGTATTCAATCGTGGTCACCGTCGCGGGAATGCCGGCCTTATCGCGCTTGAAGTCGATGATGCGCAGCTTCTGCTTATGTCCGCCGCCGCGATGCCAGCTGGTAATGTCGCCCGAATTACGGCGTCCGCCAGTGCGCTGCTTCTTCTCGACCAGCGGCTTGTACGGATGCTGCGTCGTAATGTCGTCGTTAACGATCGTCGTGCGATAGCGCAACGTCTGCGTCGTGGGTCGATATGTTTTGATCGCCATAAAATCAGCCTTTAGCTCTTAGCCGGTAGCTCAAATCTTGCTTGTCATTCCGAACCGCTTCAGCGGTGAGGAATCTGCCGCTTGCCGCGACTACAAATTCTGGGCGTATTCCGGCATCTTCTCACCGGCCCGCAGCCGCACATACGCCTTCTTCCAGTCCGGACGGTAGCCGGCAAACTTTCCTCGCCGCCGTTCTTTTCCGGGATACATCGCCGTGCGGACAGAAAGCACTTTCACTTTGAAAATTGTCTGCACCGCCTGCTTCACTTCTGTCTTCGTCGCCCCCGGCGCAACCTGGAACACCAGCGTGTTCTGCAGCTCCTTGATCGCTAACCCTTTTTCGGTAATCACCGGCCGTCGAATAATCTGATATGCGGATTTCATATTGCCCTAGGCCACCTCCGCCGCTTTTTCGTGCCGCACGCGCTTGCGTGGAGAAGCCGACGCCTTCTTCGCGCCTTCCTCTTCTTCCTTCGCATGCTTGCGCTGGCTCTTGGGCAAAGTATCTTTCAACGTAAGCTGCAACTTCTCGATTGCGGGATGAGAGAAAATCACGCGATCATAGCGCAGCAAATGATAAGGATGAACCTCGTTGCCCGGAATCAGTTCGAGACCTTCGATATTGCGCGCACTCAATTCCAGATTGCGGTTTCCAGAGTTCGGCACATCGACGATCAGAACCGTCTTTTCAACTTTCAACGCCTCAAGCGCCGCCCGGAACTCTTTGGTCTTCGGTTCCTTCACGTCGAATGCATTCACGATCGTCAGCTTGCCATCGGCAAACTTCGAAGCCAGCGCCGAGCGCAACGCACCCAGAAGCTTTTTGCGCGGGAAAGCGTAGTCGTAAGAGCGCGGTACCGGACCGTGCACTGTGCCGCCATGCCGCCAGAGTGGCGACCGGATCGAGCCAATACGCGCCCGCCCCGTGCCCTTCTGCTTCCACAGCTTCTTACCCGAACCGGAAACCTGCCAGCGGGCCTTGGTCGCATGCGTGCCGCGGTGCTGCCCGGCGCGATAATGCTTCACCGCCTCCCACAGCAGATCTTCGTTAACGGCGCCAAAAATCTCATCGGCCAGGTCGAACGTCCCGACCTTCTCACCGCTCAAGTTATGTATGTCAATCGTTGCCATATAGCTTCTCTTGTGGCGCGGACGCCCTCGTCCGCGACTTCCCTCATATCGCATACAACGCGGGCAAGGTCACCCGCGCTACAACTACGCCTTCTTGGCCGCTCGCTTCGCCGCCTTCAACGGATCCACCGTAGCCGCACCGGCAAATCCGCGCCGCTCTCTCGGTGGCTTCTTCGCTTTTGTAATCACGATGTAGCCGCCCTGCGGCCCCGGCACACTGCCCTCAACCACGAGCAGATTTTCATCCTTATCAACACCCAAAACTCTCAGGTTGCGTTGCGTGACGCGCGCATGTCCCATGTGTCCCGACATGCGCATCCCCTTGAACACGCGCGAAGGAAACGCCGACGACCCGATCGATCCCGTAATCTGAAACATCGATCCGTGCGACTTCGGGCCGCCGCCGAAATGATGCCGCTTCACCACACCCTGGAAGCCTTTACCCTTGCTGACTCCCACGATGTCGACAAATTTTTCGCCGTCAAAAATCTCGACCAGGACTCTGTCTCCAACCTTCACCGCTCCATCGCCATCGCCGTCACTTTCGAGCGGCACCTCGCGCATGAACTTCACCGGAGGAAGATTATTCTTCGCCAGGTGTCCGCGCGCCGGCTTGGTCAGCCGCGACTCTTTCACAAATTCCACCAGGCCAATCTGCGCCGCTTCGTAGCCATCTTTCACCGCGAGCTTATGTTGCGTCACCACGCAAGGACCAGCCTGCAGCACCGTGACCGGGCGCACGTCGCCCTTCGAGTCGAACAACTGCGTCATGCCGACCTTCTTGCCCAGAATGCCTGTAACTTTTATCGCCATCTTTATCTCCAGCTCAGCATGGCTCGTCGTTTTAGTAAACGACGGCTATTGGCTAAGGAGCCATCTTTGCTCATGTGGGAACAGCCGCCCTCGGCTGTTCCGCGGGCACAGCCCGCGTGCTATTTATGCTCTTTCCCGAATGCCTTAATCTCCACATCCACGCCCGCCGGCAGATCAAGCTTCATCAGCGCGTCCACGGTTTGCTGCGTGGGCTCGAGAATATCAAGCAAACGCTTGTGAGTGCGGATCTCAAACTCCTCACGCGACTTCTTATCCACGTGCGGCGAACGCAGCACGCAGTACTTGTTCTTCATCGTGGGCAACGGAATCGGCCCCGCAATTTGCGCACCGGTGCGCCGCGCCGTTTCCACAATCTCGCCGGTAGACTGATCCAGAATGCGATAGTCGTAAGCCTTCAACCGGATGCGAATTCTTTCTTTTCCAATCACGCTTCACTCTCTCTGACCCCTCCCGGCATCTCCGGAAGGAAAGAACCAGCGGCAGGATGCAAGCCGCGTTTTTGTGGCGCGGACGCCCTCGCCCGCGAGCCTTGATCGATACTGCATGCAAAGCGGGCGAGGGCGCCCGCTCCACAAAAATCATCCCTTACTGCACAATCTCCGAAATCGTTCCCGCTCCTACGGTGTGTCCACCTTCACGAATGGCGAAGCGCAAGCCCTTCTCCATCGCCACCGGCGTGATCAACTCAATCACCAGGCTGACATTGTCGCCAGGCATCACCATCTCGGTGCCTGCCGGCAGTTCTGCCACGCCAGTCACATCCGTCGTTCGCAGATAAAACTGCGGACGATATCCTTTGAAGAATGGCGTGTGCCGTCCACCTTCTTCTTTGGTCAGAATGTAGACTTCGGCTTTGAACTTGGTGTGCGGAGTGATCGATCCACCCTTCGCCAGCACCATGCCGCGCTCCACATCTTCTTTGGCAATGCCGCGCAGCAGCAGACCGGCGTTGTCGCCCGCCATGCCTTCGTCGAGTTGCTTCTTGAACATTTCGACGCCAGTAACAACCGTCTTGCGCGTGTCGCGGAAGCCGACGATCTCCACCTCTTCGCCCACTTTCACTTTTCCGCGCTCGATCCTTCCGGTCACCACCGTGCCGCGGCCCTGAATCGAGAAGATATCTTCAATCGGCATCAGGAACGGCTTGTCCAGTTCGCGCGCCGGCTGCGGCACGCTCTTGTCCACCGCTTCCATCAACGCGTCGATCTGCTTCTCCCACTTTTCTTCGCCGTTCAAAGCGCCCAAGGCAGAAAGACGAATCACCGGCACATCGTCACCCGGAAACTTGTAGCTCTTCAGCAACTCGCGCACTTCGAGTTCGACCAGATCCAGCAACTCTGGATCGTCCACCGCATCGCACTTGTTCAGCGCAACCACGATGTAAGGCACGCCCACCTGCCGCGCCAACAGCACGTGCTCGCGCGTCTGCGGCATGGGACCATCCGTCGCCGCCACCACCAGAATCGCGCCATCCATCTGCGCCGCGCCCGTGATCATGTTCTTGATGTAGTCGGCGTGGCCCGGGCAATCCACGTGCGCGTAATGCCGGTTCGCCGTCTCATATTCCACGTGCGCCGTCGCAATGGTGATGCCGCGCGCCTTCTCTTCCGGGGCGTTATCAATCGAATCAAACGACCGGAACACAATCTTCGGATTATGCTTCTGCAACACCTTGGTGATAGCCGCCGTCAACGTGGTCTTGCCATGGTCAATGTGACCAATCGTCCCTACGTTGCAGTGCGGCTTATTACGATCAAATTTCTCTTTCGCCATTTCCCTGTCCTCGTAGCGCCGGCATCCCGCCGGCTGTCCAAAAATTAAAGATCCTTCGCTCAGGATGATCGCTGCGGACTCACGCCCGCAAAGCGCGATCACTTCGTCGTTCCCTGAACTTTCGCGATGATTTCTTCCGCCACCGACCGCGGAGCCTCTTCGTAACGCGCAAAGTGCATCGAGTATTCTGCGCGGCCCTGCGTCGACGAACGCATGTGCGTCGCGTAGCCAAACATCTCGGCCAGCGGCACGATTGCCTTAATTACTTGCGAACCAGCGCGATGCTCCATGCCTTCGATGCGTCCCCGGCGAGAACTCAAATCGCCCATGATGACGCCGGCATAATCTTCCGGCGTTACTACTTCAACCTGCATCACCGGCTCAAGCAATACCGGTGAAGCCTTGCGCGCGGCTTCCTTGAATGCCATCGAACCGGCAATCTTGAACGCCATTTCGTTCGAATCGACATCGTGATAGCTGCCGTCGTAAAGCGTCGCCTTCACATCGACCATGGGATAGCCCGCCAGAATTCCGCCTTCGAGCGCTTCCTGAATGCCCTGATCGATCGGCTTGATGAATTCTTTGGGCACCGAACCGCCGACGATATCGTTGACGAATTCGTAGCCAGTTCCAGCCGGTTGCGGATCCAGCCTGATCTTCGCGTGTCCATACTGCCCGCGCCCGCCGGTCTGGCGAATGTATTTGCCTTCGGCTTCTGAGTGCTTGCGAATGGTCTCGCGATACGCCACCTGCGGCTTGCCGACGTTGGCCTCGACCTTGTACTCGCGCATCATGCGGTCGACGATGATTTCCAGATGCAACTCGCCCATGCCGCTGATGATGGTCTGTCCGCTGTCAGGATCGGTGTGAACTTTAAAAGTAGGATCTTCCTGCGCCAGGCGACCTAGCGCCATACCCATCTTTTCCTGATCCGCTTTCGTCTTGGGCTCAACCGCAACCGAAATCACGGGAACCGCAAACGTAATATTTTCGAGAGCGATGGGATGATCTTCGCTGCAGATCGTGTCCCCCGTGCTCACGCCCTTGAGTCCCACTGCGGCGCAGATATCGCCGGCGAGAATTTCGCTGATCTCCTCGCGCTTGTTGGCGTGCATTTTCAGCAAACGTCCGATACGCTCGCTTCTGCGCCGGCCCGTGTTCAAGACGGAATCGCCGGTCTTCAGGTGCCCCGAATAAACGCGGATGAAGGTCAACTGGCCGACAAATGGATCCGCCATAATCTTGAACGCCAGTGCGGAAAACGGCTCTTTGTCATCCGCCTTGCGGTGAATCGTTTCCCCGTTATCGGGATTCAATCCATGAGTTTCCGGAACATCGAGTGGCGAAGGCAGATAATCGACCACCGCATCGAGCAGTGGTTGCACACCTTTATTCTTGAACGCTGTTCCCACCACCACCGGAAATACCTTCAGTGCAATCGTCGACTTGCGCAGCGACGCACGCAGTGCGTCCGCACTGATCTCTTCGCCTTCGAGAAACTTGTGCAGGATTTCGTCGTCGTTCTCGGCAATGCTTTCGACCAGCTGCGCGTGAAATGCTTCAGCTTTTTTCTTCAGCTCCGCGGGAATTTCTTCAGTCACATACTCGGCGCCCATCGTATCGTCCTGCCACACGATCGCCTTCATGTTGATCAGATCGATAACGCCTTTAAATTTATCTTCCTGCCCAATCGGAATCTGAATCGCGACTGGCTTCGCGCTCAAACGTTTGCGGATGGTATCAACCGCATGCTCAAAATCCGCGCCCATCTTGTCGATCTTATTAATGAAGCAAATGCGCGGCACGCCGTACTTGTCGGCCTGGCGCCAGACTTTTTCCGACTGCGGCTGCACTCCGTGCACTGCGTCAAACACCGCAACTGCGCCATCGAGCACGCGTAACGAACGCTCCACCTCAGCCGTGAAATCCACGTGGCCGGGCGTATCAATAATGTTGATGCGAATATCGCGCCAGGTGCAGGTCGTCGCCGCGGACGTAATCGTGATGCCGCGCTCCTGCTCCTGTTCCATCCAGTCCATGGTCGCAGTGCCTTCGTGCACCTCTCCGATGCGGTGCGTCTTTCCCGTATAAAACAGGATGCGCTCCGTCGTAGTGGTCTTACCAGCATCGATGTGGGCCATGATGCCGATATTCCTGCAGCGCTCTAATGGGACTGTTCTAGGCACGACTCTCTGACTCTTTCTGGGCTCCGAAACTTTTCAATTGTTGATTGATGATTTCTCGATTGCTGATTGAAAACCGATCCAGTCGACAATCAGAAATCAACAATCAAAAATCCTGCACGCGAACCTACCGGCTCGCCGCGCTCACCACCGGTAGTGCGCGAAAGCCTTATTCGCTTCCGCCATGCGGTGAACATCTTCCTTCTTCTTGATGGCCGCACCTTTTCCATTGGCAGCGTCCAGCAATTCATTGCTCAACTTGTCGACCATGCCTCGCTCGGCGCGTCCGCGCGCATAGGTCAGCAGCCAGCGGATCGCGAGCGAAGTTCGCCGGTCGGCATTCACTTCTACCGGAACCTGATAGTTCGCGCCACCCACTCGGCGGGTCTTCACTTCGAGCAGCGGCTTCGCGTTCTCGACAGCTTTCGTGAACAGCTTCAAAGCTTCGTCGCCGCCCTTTTCCTGCACCTTGGTGAGAGCTTCGTAAAAAATGCCCTCGGCGGTCGAACGCTTACCCTGCCACATCATCGAGTTGATGAACTTCGTGACCAGATTCGAGCCATAAACCGCATCGGCTGGAACGGTCCGCTTTGCTGTATGTCCTTTACGAGGCATAAAACTCCAAGTTTCAAAGTTTCCAAGTTTCAGAGTTTCAGAGTTTCAGAGTTTGCGCGACCGCAGCCACATTGAAACCTTGAAACTTTGAAACCTGCGTTCTTAACCCTTCTTCGCCCGCTTGGCTCCATATTTCGAACGTCCCTGCTGCCTCCCGGCCACGCCCACGGCATCCAGCGTGCCGCGAATCACGTGATAACGCACGCCCGGCAGATCTTTCACACGGCCGCCGCGGATCAGCACAATCGAGTGCTCCTGCAGGTTATGGCCGACTCCTGGGATATAAGTCGTGACTTCAATTCCATTGGTCAAACGCACACGCGCCACTTTCCGCAGTGCCGAGTTCGGCTTCTTCGGCGTCTGCGTGTACACGCGAGTACAAACTCCACGCTTCTGCGGACAGCCCTGCAGTGCCGGACTCGCCGTTTTATACCGTGGCCGCTTGCGGCCCTTCGCCACCAATTGATTAAAAGTAGGCACTCTTTGCCGCTCCTTCTTCACACCAACTTCACACCGATGTTGCGCAGCGCGATCCCGCGCGCAGCATCATCGCTCTCCCGGGTCTGACTACATGCCCCGGGCTGGCAGGCTCAGTGGCCAACCATGCTTCTCGCCGCACACCAACCCACGGAGAGAGATTTTGGGTTCCCGATCTAGGTTTGAACTGTTCGACGGTGGCACCCGGCCAAAAATCCGGGGGTACTCCGTATCGCCAGCTCTGTCCTGCATATCCTTCCGCAGACCGCCGGTGCTTCGAACTCAGCCGCACCAGATGCCCGAGGGCGAAAGGCAGCGCAGGAACATTTCAGCGAGGAAAGTTTCCAAACTAAAACACAATTCGGAAACGCATTTTCAAAAGCTCAACCGGAATTCTGCGTACTACTCCGCAAAAACTCACGGCCTACAGCAAGCTTGGATTAACTCGCGGAACCAACCTACTATAGCAACTCGGGCGAAACATCGTCAACCCATGTTTTTGCATCCCAGTGCAAATGCGGAATAACTAGTCGTGAAGAGAGCGCAGCCAGCTTGCTGAATCTGCCTGCAGCCTCTACACTACAAAAGTTTTCCGTTCCAATTCATTATTCATAATCAGATGAGCGAATCGCCGCGGATATTACGTGAGGCGACGAGAGGTTGCATGGGAAGGTTCGGCCGTGTTCAGTGGGCGGGAGTAGTCGTCACAATCTTTTTCTTTCTTTTATTGCCAGCCTGCGGAGGTCACAAACCCGCAGGCACGAACCCGTTTCCGGCAAAGATTACTCTGAATCCTTCGATCAGCGCTTCCATGCAATGGGGAAGCACGCTGGCATTCACGGCCAGCGCCCAGAATGGCACCAACGCTACCATCTCGCCGGCCTTCACTTTCTCTCTGACTCCAGATAGCCCGGCGGGAATCCTCTCCATCTCTCCCAGCGGATTCGCTTGCGCCGGAACCTGGAACGCCCCGTACTACAACGTCTGCACGCCGGCCGGATCGGGCACCGTGCAGGTGATCGCGACGGCGCTGGGCCAGATCAGTCCACCCACCACGGTATTCGTGCATCCTCCCATCGACAACGTTCAGATCAGCGTGGTTCCTCCGGTGAATTCTCTGCCTCCCGCTTGCCCTTCGCAGACCGCACTTCCTCTGGCTTGTCAGATCCCGTTTAATGGCAACGCTGCCAACTATTGCCTCTCGCAAAATCAGAAGCAAACCTTACAAGCGACGGCTTACAGCCAGGGGGTCGACATTACCGCTTCGGTTGGGCCGTTCACTTGGACCCAGGTCAATTCAAACGTGGTTACCATCACTCCCATCGTAAGTGCTTCGTCGAACCTCATCACAAATCAGGCTACCGTGGCGCCCAATACGCCTGGCCAGACCCAGGTGATCGCTTCCGCCTCTGGAGTATTCAGCCAACCCTATATCGCCGAGACCTGCCCGGTGCAGTGCATCAGTCTGCAGCTTGGCTCGAACGGCTCACAAAACATCGGCCAGACCAACTTCATCGCTACCAAGGGCGCCTCAGAGACTATTACTGCAACTGCGGTTGACGTCCAGGGCTGCATCGTTCCCAAGCCCCCGTTGACCTGGACGTCTTCCGCTCCCGCAGCGATTACCGCTGGCGCCGCTGCCACGACAACTACCACTACGACTACGACCACCACGACACCCCCTCCTGCGGCGGCCAGCGGATGCTCCGGCGTTCCAAGTTGCACAATCGGTACTCCACAACCTGGCACGGCAGCCATCACCGCCTCGTGCAGCCCGCCAACTTGCAACGTTGGTTTTCCACTGAATCCAGCTGGAGTTTCCGGACTCTACATTCCGCAGCCGGTTTATCCGGTCAATTCCATTTCGGGACTGGTGACTGGCGTCCCGGTTTCGACCAGCGTGCTGGCAACCAGTCAGGATTGTTACAGCAATTCGCAGTGCACCGTCGCGCTTTACGACATCTCGACGGCAAAAAACGTTGCAGCCAGTCCCAGTTCGATGCCCGCACCGCCGAATTCCCTGATGTTCGATCCCCCGGGAGACAAGGCCTACGTCGGCAGCCAGTACGGATCCTTCCTCATCACGATCGCGAACCTTGGTTCCTCCACTACGAATCCTTTTACTTTCCTGCCCAACCCAGCCAGCCCTCTGGGGATTGTGACCGGTAAAGTTCTGGCTGTCTCGCCGAACGGCAATCTGGCGGTGTTCGCCGACACAATCTCTACTCCCAACCAGGTTTACGTAGTCAACACCACCACCACCTCATCTGCGTTCACTACGGCCCTATACATCAACAGCGCAACCACGGCGGCATTTTCCCCGGACAGCTCGAAAGCTTTCATCCTCGGCAATGGCGGCAACACTTTATACGTCTACTCCACTCTGCAGGCTCCTGTGACGATTCCTCTTTCGGCGCCTGCCACTTCGATTGCATTTTCTTCCACCGGAGCGTTTGCTTTCATCGCGGGCGGAAGCTCCACCTCGAACATCGACGTTCTTAACACCTGCGACAACTCGCCGGTTAGCTTAGCGCTCACCGGATTGCCAACGACGCCTACATTCCTCAAGATGGTCCCCGCCGTCAGCGCCCCGATGGGTAACGCTACCGTTCCGCTTCTCAACCAGAGCGACCTGGCCAATCTCGATGTTTTTGTCGGCCTCGATAACACCGGCATTGACGTTATCGCAACCACCACGACAACGCAGTTAGTCCCTCCGCCGCCCTCACTCTGCCCGCAGCAGCAGATTGCGCTCGCTCAAACCGTTGCTACGTCGACTGCATTCGCCCCCATTCACATCAATCTTCAACGGGGCACTTTCCATCCGCTGAATTTCTTCGTGGCACCGGGCGGCGCCGCGGCCTACATCGTCACCAGCGACCAGGGTGTTCTGATCTATAACTTCGTCACTTCATCCGTCAGCGCAATCCCGCTGAATGGAGGCGCCGCCCCGGTGGCCGCCGACATCACCGCCGACGGCACCTACCTTTACGTGGCCGGGACCGACGGCATCCTCCACGAACTGGACACTGTTACGGCAACCGACGTCATGGAAGTCCCCTTCTACCAGCTCCCCAACTCCTCGAATAACTTTTGCTACAACTCGTACTCCTGCAACCTCAACATGGTGGCGATAAAGCCGTAAATGGTACGCCTTTAGGCATACCGCAATTAACAGATTGGCTGTCGGGGAGCTTTCGGGCGCTGGGTTTGATTTGGGTGGCGCAGCGCTTAAGCGCTGCGAGTCGAATATTCCAGGAAAGAAGGCTTTAGCCCCTTAGGGTAGTTACGCCGGCTTCTGCAGTTCCTTGGCTACGCTGTCCAGGACGCCATTCACGAACTGCACCGATTCCAGACTGGAAAACTTCCGCGCAATCTCCAGCGATTCATTGATCACCACCGCGCGCGGCGTCTCCGGATAAGCCAGAAACTCCGCCACTCCCGCCCTCAGCAGATTCCGATCCACCGCCGCCATGCGCTCCATGCGCCAGTGTTCCGCATGCTTCTCAATCAGCTTGTCGATCTCCGGCCCGCGATCTGTCGCGACGCGAAACAGGTCCTCGGCAAATCCGCGAACGTCAGCACTGGTTCCCGAGTGCTCCGCCCAAAACGTGCGCTGCACATGGTCCACGGTCTGCTTGCCCATGTCCGCCTGAAACAGCATTTGCAGAACCAGTTCGCGGGATTTACGCCGTGTACCCATAAAGAGATTGTTGTGGAAGTGGTGATTCAGTTTACTGCACAGGAGGATTATTTGCGCCGCTTTGTCTTGGCCGTGGCACGCTTAGGTTGGTCGTTCCGTTTCTCAGGCTGGTCAGTCTGTTTTTTAACTGTGTCATTTCGTTTTTTAACTTTGTCATTCCTCGCGGAGCGAGAAACTTGCTTTTCGCTGACGGCTAATCGCTGACCGCCGATAGTATCCTTCAACGACGCCATCTCCACCGCCGCCAGCGCCGCCTCAAATCCCTTATTCCCCATCTTCAACCCAGCGCGATCAATCGCCTGCTCAAGGTTCTCGCAAGTAAGCACGCCAAAAGCATGCGGCACGCCCGTCTCCTGCGCCGACTGACCGATCCCGCGAGTCACCTCGTTCACGATCACGTCGTAATGCGCCGTATCCCCGCGCAACAAACATCCAAGACAGATGATCGCGTCGTATTTCCCAGTTTCCGCCATCTTCCGCGCCGCCAAGGGAATCTCAAATGCCCCGGGGACACGAATCAGCTCAATATCTTCGCCAAGCTTCGCTCCGCACCGCACAAGGCCATCAATTGCGGCGGCAAGCAAACGCTCCACAATGAACGAATTAAAACGGCTAACAACTATTGCAAAGCGCTTTCCCGTAGCGCGCAGCTCGCCTTCGAGCGCGAGATGATCGGTGTCCGCTACATTTTCTATAACACGCGGGCCCCAGACGGCCACGAGCGTGCCCCCCGGCAGCTTGATACAAAAACTTCCGATCGAGTGCTCTGGCTCGCGCCCCAACTGTTCTCTTACAACGTTGTAGTCTTGGCGTTTTACCAAATCCAAGGCAGTATCGAGATCGGAAACCATCACACTAAGATCGGCATCATCCCAAGGCTTTTTGCGATAAATCAGGTTGAAGCGGAGCTGCCTTGGAAGGAATGTAGCGGAACGAGAGAAGTCGTTTTCTCCAACGAATCCTTTGCGCAGTCCCAACGACTCCAACAGCTTTACTAAAACGCTGAAGTCCTCCGATGACTTTGCAAGCAACTCGATATCCACCGACTTGATCAAGCTTTTCTCTGTGCCTTTGTTACGGATTTACCCTGTGTTCCTCTGTGCCCTCTGTGGTGAAGATTTTGACCTACTTCCCCTTAAACCCCGCTGCCCGCTTCTCCAAAAACGCCAAAGTCCCTTCCTTCTTATCCTCAGTGGCGCAAGCCACGGCAAACAACACGGCCTCCAAATACAACCCTTCGCTCAAAGTCATCTCCATGCCTTTGTTGACGGCCTCCATCGCATACTGAACTGCCAGCGGTGCATTCGCAATAATCTTCGCTGCAATCGCCTCCGCCCGAGGAATCAGCTCCGCCGCCACAGTAACTTCATTCACCAGCCCGATGCGATGCGCTTCCTGTGCCGTAATCATTTCGCCCGCCAGCACCATCTGCATCGCAATGCCTTTGCCGACCAGTCGCGGCAGCCGCTGCGTTCCGCCATAACCCGGAATAATCCCCAGCTTCACCTCAGGCTGCCCCAGCTTCGCGTTCTCACTCGCCAGCCGCATCGTGCAAGCCAGCGCGATCTCGCATCCCCCGCCGAGCGCAAATCCGTTGATGCAGGCAATCACTGGCTTACCCAGATTCTCAATCAAGTTCAGAACGTTCTGCCCGCGATGCGTGTATTCCTTGGCTGCGACCGCATCATTTTTAGCCAGCTCGGCAATGTCCGCTCCCGCGATAAACGCCTTCTCGCCAGAGCCGGTCAGAATGACGACGCGAACCGCCGCATCGCTCTTAATATCGTGAAACGCCGACCGCAATTCCTCCATCGTAGCCATGTTGAGCGCATTCAAAACCTTCGGCCGGTTCACAGTAACGTAAGCAATCGCGTTTTTCTTTTCCAGGAGTATGTTTTCGAAGTTCATAAATTCCACTATCCGAAGAGCCTGGTGCTTGAAAGAAGGTTTGTCATTGTGAGCAGAGCGATGAATCTATGCAGTTTGCCAGCAGCGCCACGTCGGCTGCTTGCCCGAATTCGCATGTGACCTGTAGTGAGGATTTCAGATCCGTGTGAATCCGCGCCTATCCGTGGCAGAGCATCACTTCTCCCGCGCCACCGCTTCCACTTCATCCTTGCTCAAATCGCAACTGATGCAGCGCTGTGTCCACAGGCGATTGCCAAATATCTTTCCGCACCGCGGACACTTCCATTCGGTCAGCCACCAGGCTCCCGCCAGATAAACCCCAACCCAAGCCAACAGAATCGCGAAGTCCTTGCCTTCGCCCATCTTGAGCTTTCCGATTACTAAGCCGAGAAACAAAAAGCTGACAAATAGGACGACCACCAGATTCCGTCGCGCGACGTAGCTGTGCCAGGCCCGGCGATATATTTCCAAATCTTCCGGGCCCCCTTCGCCCGGTGGCCGATCGGTTTTTCTGCGCCTTAGCATCGCGATTGAATTTAGAGCCCTCTAAGCTAGCGCTTTATGTGGAATGTCCGATTTTACAGCTTATTCGCCCTGGGCTGATTCGGATCCGAATAATCGTAAAACCCTTTGCCCGATTTCCGCCCGTACCATCCTGCCATCACCAGCCGCTTCAGCAGCGGAGGCGACGCGAACCGCCGCTCCTTGAACTCGTCATACATCACGTGAGTGATGTAGTAAGTCGTATCGAGGCCGACAAAATCGAGCAGCGTAAACGGCCCCATTGGATAACCGCAACCCAGCTTCATCGCGTTATCGATATCCTCAAGCGATCCCACGCCTTCTTCATACGCCCGGACGGCATCGAGCAAATAAGGCACCAGCAGCCGGTTGACGATGAAGCCAGTCTTGTCCGAGGTCCGCACCGGAACCTTGCCCAGCTTTTTCGCGAACTCGTATGCGGTCTCATAAGCGTCATCCGCAGTAGCAATCGTCCGCACCACTTCCACCAGCTTCATCAGCGGCACCGGATTAAAAAAGTGCAACCCAATAAAACGCTCCGGCCGCTTCACCGCCGTCAAAAGCTCAGTCACCGAAATCGAAGAAGTATTCGATGCAAAGATCGCATCTTGCTTCACCACGCCATCAATCGACGCATACATCTTCTTCTTCTCTCCGACATTTTCGATGATGGCCTCAATAACAATGTCGCAATCGGCCAGGTCGGATTTATTCGTTGTCCCGCGAAGCCGCGCACGGATCGCATCTTTCTGCTGCGCGGTGATCCCGCCCTTCTCCACCGGACGCTCAGCAAACTTCGCCAAAGATTTCTCGATCCCGGCAAATCCCTTATCAAGAAACTTCTGCTCAACTTCAAGCACAGTCACATCGAATCCCGCAGTGGCGCAGACCTGGGCAATGCCTGAGCCCATCAATCCACAACCGAGGACGCCAACCTTCTTGATTTCCATGTTCTTCTGTGATCCTCTGTGTTTAAGATTTTGATTTTGATTTAGGCTCTCTAACAATGCGCCGCTCCAGGACTACCTTCAGGAAATCGCCCTCGTCCTTGCCAATCGCGCTTCGTATCTCCGCCTTCACCGGCAGCATGTGCGTACCATCGCCTCGCGCCATAAATGAACTTTGAAAGGAATGCCCGTCCATTGTCCCCTTGACCTTGACCAGGCCTCTGGTCTTAAAAAACTTTACCGAATCCGGCCAGACCAGATACGTCCAGCCGCCTTTGCTGGAACTCTTTTGAAGCTTGGCAGTGAATGTCTTATTTAACTTGCTCATATTCGCTGAGGTGAAAAATGAATCCTAATTCATACGCTCCACAATCATCGCAATCCCCTGCCCGCCGCCAATGCAAGCCGTAGCCAGCCCATACTTCTTCTTCCGACGGCGTAATTCATAGAGCAAAGTAATCACCAGCCGCGTCCCGGTCGCGCCCAGTGGATGCCCCAACGCAATCGCCCCGCCATTCACATTCACCTTATCGCGGTCCAATCCTAATTCTTTCTCGACCGACAAATACTGCGCCGCAAACGCCTCATTCACTTCAATCAGATCGATGTAGTCCAAAGACAGCCCAGCCTTTTGCAGCGCAATCTTCGTAGCCGGCACCGGACCGCGCCCCATCAGCTTCGGCTCAACTCCCGCCACGCCCCAACTCACAATCCGGCCCAGCGGCTCCATGTTCCGCTTGCGAACTTCTTCCAGCGACATCACCACCACCGCCGCAGCGCCATCCACAATGCCGCTGGCATTGCCCGCAGTCACCGTTCCATTTTTTCCGAATGCAGCCTTCAGCTTCGCCAAACCTTCCATCGTAGTCTGCGGCCGCCGGTGATCATCTTCCGTCAACGATTCTCCGGTGGCCTCGCCTTTCGAATTTCGCAGCGGCACTGGAACCAGTTCTTCCTGAATGCGTCCTTCTTTATAAGCCGCATCGGCCTTTTGCTGCGAGCGCATGGCAAATTCATCCTGCGCCTGCCGCGTGATCCCCTGCTGCTCGCCATACAACTCCGCCGTATTCGCCATGTACAGCCCGCAATAACTATCGAGCAGCGCCACCATCAGCGAATCTTCCATCTTCCCGCCCGGCGCCAGCGTAAATCCGTCGCGCCCGCGAATCGTAAATGGAGCCTGAGACATCGCCTCCATCCCGCCCGCCAGCACAATCTTCGCTTCATCCGTCTGAATCATCTGCGCCGCCGAGACAATCGCCTGCATCCCCGATCCGCACAGCCGGTTCACCGTCAGCGCCGGAGTCTCAATCGGCAGACCCGCCCGCAACCCCACATGCCGCGCCCCATACAGCGCATCGCCAGAAGTCTGCTGCGCGTTGCCAAACACCGCGTGATCGAATTCCGTGGGATCGATTCCCGACCGTTCGATCGCTCCTTTAGCCGCCACCGAGCCCAATTCTTGCGCTGTAAAATCTTTCAATTTTCCGCAATAACGCCCAAAAGGCGTGCGCGCCCCGCTGACAATAGCAATATCACCCGGTTTTAACATTGATATCCTGCAGACACCGCGCTCAGAGCGGATCAAAATTGACTATCAAACTGGTTAGTGTAGCAGCGCGAAAGGAGATTTGACCACAGAAGGAGCTCATCCCATTCAATCAATACGAAAGCTTGGATTGATGACGTAACCACCAAGCGCAAAATATTGCGAGCGGATGGGTAACGAAAACGCTCAGAGCATGGCATTTGCTGTACATGAATACCGCATGGCTGACCTCTGTTAGGTGACCCTTGTTAGTGTCCATCCACAGCCTCACCACTTAGAGCGTCGCCGCCGAGGTAGAGAGCACCGCTAAAGAAGACAACAAAATTCGCGATTCCGACGAAGTAAACGAGCTGTAATATGCGGCGGTGCATCTGGGATATCTTTAAGATTCTTAAGAAGTCGCAGGAAACAAAATCACGCTACCGCCCCCGCCGCCAGCGCCGCCCCCAGCGCCACAACTTTCCCCGGCCCCTGCCCCAGCGAAGTAGCCAGCGCATGCTCAGCGCGATTAATCACTTCCGTGACGATGTCCACGGGATCATAACTGTCTCGTATGACTGCCTCGGCCAGGCCCGCAGAAAACTCCAGCGAATTACCCTTCTCGGCACCATCCTTGGCGGGCAATCGCACTTCGGCAATCACCTTGCGAAGTTTTTCGACGGCCATCAGAGCTTCTTTTTCCGCTGTGTCGCCGAGAATAAGAGCAATGGTCGTCGTGTCATAACGGAATGCCAGGTCATTCGTGCGAATGTTGGCCGAAAACTGTTGCCCAATTTTTTCCATTACCGCTTCAATCGCTGCGTCGCCATATTCTTTGAGCAGCGCGGCGCTCCGCCCGAACTGCAACAGCAGCACCGAAACCGGAGAGGCATTCTGCGCCGCACGCTTGCTCTCCGCCAGCAGCAAATCCAGATAAGAACTTCGCTTCAGCAGTCCAGATTTCTCATCCGTCACTGAAAGATTTTTCACCAGCCGCCGCAGGCCTGCATTATTCAGCGCGATCACCATCTGGTCGGCCAGTGTCTTTAACACGACAGTATCTGTCTGTGGCCACGCTCTCGCTTTGTTGTGCAACAAGGCCAGCACTCCCACGGAATCTTCGCCGTTACTCAGTGGAAACGCGATTGCTGAGGTGATTCCCAGCTCCACCACGGCCTTGCGCACTGATTGCAACTCTGGAGCCTTTTGCGCATCGGCAATGATCACAGGCTCGTTCGACGACGGCGTGGACGATAAAGACAAATCCTGCAGCACGCACATGATAGCTTTGACAGCTCCTGGCTCCCCAGCCTTCGCTCCCTTGCCGCAAAACTCCTGCACCGCCGTGGGTCGAGAGCCCGGAGTGCACATCGCCGCTACGCAACGCGACACTTCCCAGTGCCCGCCAATTTCGTTCACCGCCGTCGTCAACACTGCGGCTGCCGTCGTCTGGTGATAAAGCTTGCGCGTGATTTCGGCCACGCGAGTCACATTGCGCATCTCCGCCGCGGGATCAGCTGCCGGTGCAACGGCCGGGGCTGGCGCGGAAGCAAGTGGCGCAGGCGTGGCGACAACCGTCCGGGGTGCGGCTCCAGCATAGGTTGGCGTCACCCCCGCGGAGAGATACAGCCGCTGCAAATCTTCATTGCGTTCTTCTTCGTGCGGGAATAATTCCTGAATTCGCTGCAACCGCTCGACTGCTTTGTTGCGCATTCCGTACTGCACAAGTATTTCTGCCTGCAACATCAGATCCTGTAAGGTCGAAGCCCCCAGGGTCGCTGCATGCTCAACCGAGGTCTCCGGAGCCGCCTTGCTCACCGGAGTGAACCGTGACGCGATCGCCTCAAATTTTTTCTCGTCAATCTTGCCCTTCAAAATTTCCAGCCGTTTGGTGTGACCCGATTCATACGGATCTACTTCCGCGGCGCGATCCAGACATTCGGCTGCTTTATCAAAGTCCTGAGTCCCGCAGTACACATCGAAGAGTTTCAGCAGCGTCTGGCAATAATCGCCTTCGCGATTCGAGGCATTGAACAACTCGCTGAGAAACTCCAGCATTCCCGGGGACGCCCGCCGCGTCGCGGCAATATCCTGCATCACGGTTATAAATTGCCGGCGCTCGCCACGCTTCCCCTGAAATTGTCCCAACTTGCGCGCCAGCGACACGGCCGCATCATCCTGCTCCGCATCAACCAACTGTCCGATCAGCGCGGTTACCTGCGACATGCGCTTGGGATTCTCTTCAAACAATTGCCACACCAGCGGCTCCGCGTCCGCATACCGTCCCGCTGCCAGCAAAGCCTCGGCATAAATATCGCGCAGTTCGGGCGAAGTTTTCCCCGCATTTACCTGCGGCTCCAGAATAAAAATCGCCGCGCCAATCTGGCCCTGCCCTAACAGACTTTTTCCGTAGGCCAGAGCAATTTCCTCATCCGAAGAATCTTCCTGGTAAGCGCGCTCGTACCACTGCGCCGGATCGCCGCCGCTTTCCGTGGTCGATTGCGCCACACGCTTGAACGCTTCCGCCGATGCCTTGCTTTCTCCCAGCTCAGAAGACAATTCCGCAACTCGCAAGTAATTGGCCTGGGTCGGTTCTAATACCACGATTCGTCCCAGCACCAGCAATGCATCTTTCTTGTCTTCCAGCTTTGCCAGATCGCTCAATGCGGATTCATACGTGCCCACCGCCAGCTTTTTATTCGATCCTTCGAGCAACTGGCCGAAGCGGACTTTCTGATCCCACGTGGGACTGCCATGCCGCGCCAATTTCTTGTAGGTCAGGCTGGCTCGCGTGGCATCCCCGGCATTCACCTGCCGCTCAAACAGTTCGCCTAACAGCCGAACCGCATCGCGACCGCGATTCTGCGACAAACATAAATCCGCCGAAAGCGCGCGCACCGTATCATCTTCGGGATCGTCGCGCAGGACCAGCAGATATTCTTCCAGCGCCTCGGCGGCCTTGCCCTTTTGAAGGAGTTTTCCGGCGCGCTCCACCCGCCGGGTCAGCTCGGTTCGGTCCGCGCGCGTTGTCGTATCGGCCATGGGTCGGATGTAGGCAGACTACCGCTGCTTCGATTCTAGAAGTCCCCCTCAGTGCCAGCAATCCGCAAGGGTTCGCGAGCGATTACGAAAGTCACTGGCAGCCGCTCTCGTTCCACCCTGTGAACCCCCGTGTCCCCCGTGGTTAAAGGTCTGGGTGGTTAAAGGTCTTGGCGTTAAAGATCTCGGTGGTTAAAGATCTTCGCGATAACTCGAACTCGCTCCCTGACGCTGGAATTTGTTATCGTGCCCCATGCCTTCGGCCCCGCCGCATCCGGAGATCGTCCGGGAACAAGTTCACGAAGAAGGTCTCCAGCACCAACTCACTGCCGGACAAATGACGATGGTGGCCGTCGGCGGCTCCATCGGGACCGGACTTCTCCTCGGCTCCGCTGCAGCCCTCGAGATCGCCGGGCCTGGTGCGATCCTCAGCTACATCATTGCTGCTTTTATCGCTTACACCGTGGCCATGGCTCTGGGTGAGTTAGCCAGCATGCATCCCGCCGCCGGATCATTCGGGGTCTACGGTGAGATTTACCTGAATCAATATCTGGGATTTCTCTGCCGCGCCGCATACTGGGCCTCCATCGCCTTTTCCATCGGTGCCGAACTGGTCGCCTCCGCCACCTACATGACCTATTGGCTCCCGGCCGTTCCCGGAGAAATTTGGGTCATCGTCTTCTCGGCACTCCTTCTGCTCGTCAATCTGCGCAGCGTCGGCTCCTTCGGACGATTTGAGTTCTGGTTCTCCATGATTAAGTTCGCCACCATTGTGATGTTCATTTTGGCCGGAGCCGCGCTTGATGTTCAGCGGCCACGTCAGCTCCGCAATACACCACCCACGGCGGATTCCTTCCCAACGGTCCAATCGCGCCGCTGTTTGCTGTCTTTCTCGCCATCTATGCCTTCGGCGGCGTCGAAATGCTGGCCGTCACCACCGGCGAGTCGAGTTCGGCAAAAGATATTCCCCGTGCCGCGCGCCTGACATTTTTTCTGCTCGCCAGTCTTTACCTTGGCGCGATCATTGTTCTTGTCGGAGTAATGCCGTGGAATCATGCCGGCGTTGGCTGAGAGTCCGTTCGTCGAGTGTTCTCCGCCTGGCAAGAATTCCAGCCGCGGCGTTCTTCATGAATTTCGTTGTTCTTACCGCCGCGCTCTCCGGAGCCAATGCCAAACTCTACGTCGCCTCGCGACTGCTTTTTTCCATGGGCCGCACCGGATGGGCTCCGGCCAGCCTCGGCAAGCTCAACGCTTCAGGCTCGCCGCGCTTCGCGTTACTCGTCTCTTCCTACGGAATCGTGACCGCCCTCATCATCGAAAACTGGGCTCCGAAGCAAGCCTTTCTCTACATCATGGGAGCCGCATTCTCCGGCTTGATTCTTTCCTGGGTCGTATCCCTCGCCGCGCATGTGAGCTTTCGCAGGCGCCTCACCCGGGAGGAAGTCGCCACTCTTCCCATGCGTTCTCCTCTCGGGCTGTGGGGCTCTGTACTTGGCTTTGTTCTGGTCTCCATCGCCGTTCTCCACACGCTTTTCGCCTCGCACGTCAATGCCATCGGCGGACTCACATTCCTCGCCGCGCTCACCCTCGCATACTTTCTATTGAAACGTCATCGAGCGACGTAGCTTACCTAAAGGTTTGCTCGGGTGCGCCGATAATTTCACTAATAAAACCTGTTGTCCGGATCGCTGCTTCAGATTGGCAGAGTCAAGCTGCGAATCTCGCAAGAGGATTCGATCGAGGGAAACCGATGCGTTGGTTCAGGAATTTGAACGTTAGCCACAAGCTGGGGCTGGGATTCGGAGTAGTCCTGCTTCTAACGGCCAGCCTCGGTTTATTTTCTCTGCGCCAGCTCTCCACCGTAAACAATGCCACGGTGAATTTGGCAACGAGTTGGATGCCCTCGGTGGAAGCGCTGGCGAAAATCCGCTTCGACACAACCACCCTTAAGAGGCGGGAGCTTAATCTGCTGCTTGCGGACCGGAAAGATATTGACTCGTGGAAGCAGCAAATCCGGGAACTGCATAACCTTCTCGACTCAGACTATAAGCGTTACGAACCCCTAATCTCTTCTGACCAGCAGCGCAAGCTATATGACGATTACCGCGCCTACATGGTCAAAACGGAAACCGCGCAGGCACAAGTGATTAAGTTGGCGGGAAAAGGCAAACGCAAAGAAGCACTCAAACTTTCACAGGGTGAAGGACGTCTGGCGATTGATGCTGCGCTGGAGAAATTGGGAGAAGAGATAAAACTGAATGTCGATGGTGGGGACAAGGCTGCTCGAAGTGCGGCGGTGGCTTACGCTTCGTCGCGTTACTGGGTGATTGGCATCCTGCTGGCAGCCGTCGGGTTAGGCATCGTTCTCCTCATAACGATTACCCAGTCCATTGCCACCCCCGTTCGTAAAACCATGGCCGTGCTCCAATCGCTGGCGGTATGCGATCTCACAACGATTCTCGAAGTCGACTCCACCGACGAATTGGGCGCAATGGCGGTTGCCTTGAATCGGACCATCGAAGTACTTCGTGGCACTCTCGCCACCATCACGCAGAGCGCGGAGCAACTGGCCAGTGCCAGCGAGGAAATTTCCGCCGGGGCTGGTCAGACCGCCGAAAGCTCCCGCGTTCAATCCGACCAGACGCTCCAGGTCGCTACCGCGATGCAGGAAATGTCCTCGACCGTGCTGCAGATCTCTGACAATTCGCAAAAGGCCTCCGAAGCTTCGCGCCACGCTGCCGAGGCTGCGCGCCATGGTGGCAAAGTAGTAGAAGAAACACTTGCCACCATGCGGGGAATTGCCGATTCCACCACGAAAGTAGCTTCCACCGTAACTCAGTTGGGCAAAGGTTCGGAGCAGATTGGGAAGATCATCTCCGTTATCGATGACATCGCCGACCAGACAAATCTGCTGGCTTTAAACGCTGCCATTGAGGCAGCTCGCGCCGGCGAACAGGGCCGCGGCTTCGCAGTTGTGGCCGACGAAGTTCGCAAGTTGGCGGAGCGCACCACCAAGGCGACGAAAGAAATTACCGACATGATTGAATCCATTCAGCGGGAAACTCAGAACGCGGTGCAAGCCATGGAGCAGGAAATCAAAGAAGTTCAGGTGGGGGTGGAAAAGACTTCGGCTTCGGGAGCGGCGCTGCGTGAGATCATCAAGTTGTCAGAGGATGTCGGCGATATGATCGCCACCATCGCCACCGCGGCGACGGAACAATCTGCCACGACCGGGCAAATCAACTCCAATGTCTCGCAAATCTCCGGCTCGACCCAGGAATCCTCGGCGTCAGCTGCGCAAACTTCCAAAGCTTGCTCGGATTTATCCAGCCTGGCCTTCGATCTGCAGCATCTGGCGAAGCAGTTCAAGTTGGAATCCGCGGGCCTCAGCCCATCTACCTCGCTGCGTCAAGCCGAAGGAACAACGAGAACTCCGGAATCTGGATACACAAAAGCCGCCGCCGCAAGCTCCAGCTAGCACCGCATGTTCAGCTTAATCCGCCTTATTACCAACGTAAGCCGGTTCTGCCCTTTTCTGCTGCCAGCTTCGCACCCGCTCCGCTAGCCTTGAGACGCGGGTGCTCATAGGTAAATCACTTCATCGGGCCAAGTCATTTTGATTTCTTTTATTCTGCTGCTTCATTCCAATGATCCCGTCCGCGCCATCGCCTGGTGCGCCATCGGACTTTGCGCCGGCCTTTACCTTTTTTTCAACGGCTTCCGCTTGCTGCAGCGCCGGCACCTCATTCTCGACACTCCGGTTTCCAAAATTCGCAGCGCATCCATGGGCATGGTCGAACTGAATGGCCAGGCTGCCGGACCATACACCGTAGTCGCACCGATCACCGAACGCTCTTGCTACTTCTTTCGCACGATCGTCTGGGAGTGGAAGCGCCAAGGTCGCAACAACGCGTGGGTGAAGGTAGCCTCCGAGTGCACACACGTCCCTTTCTTTCTCGACGACAACACCGGCAAAGTCATGGTCGACCCGCGCGGCGCCGAACTCGACCTCCATCGCGACTTCCAACAGGAATTCTGCGACGCTCTTTTCACCATCAAAGAAGAAGCGCCTCCGAATGTGCACGCTCTTCTGAGCCGTCACGGCATCAGCACCACCAACAAAATCAAAGTGGAAGAGTTCTGCATCAAGCCCAAAAATTCCCTTTTCGTATTGGGAACACTCGGCGACAATCCTGGTCTGGAACTCACTCCGAAGCCGATTCTGGATGACGAGCACAACACTCTAACTTCTCGGGATGCGCTCTGGTTCAACCCACTGCAATCGCCGATCGGGCAAAAAATTCTGTCGTTCGCCAACGGAGGCGTTGGTGCCTCGTCATCGTCATTCGATCACCAGTCTGTCAGCGAACTCATGATCGGTGGAGGTTCCCCTTCGGCATCAGAATTCGAGAAGACGCCCTTGGGCAAATCGATTCTCGAAGAAGAATCGCGTCATGCGGCCTCCGCCAATGTGATTCAACTCTCGCCCCATTCCGATTTCCCAGGCACTGCGGAGATGACCCAGCAGCAAAAAATTGCCGCTGCTCTGAGGAAGGCGGGCGTCTCGAATCCTGCCGCCTGGTCCGCCGCCGGAATAACGCCATACGCTCCTACCGTCAGTACGAACTCGTCAAACGGAAACGTTGCATCGTCCAACGACTTCGAACCTCGCCCCGCGGTCGTCCTCATGAAGGGCGAAAATAATCCAACTTTCCTGATCTCCTGGAGGAGCCAGCGGGAGATCGCGCGCTCGCTGGGCTGGAAGTGTACTCTGATGATCTGGGGCGGTCCCGTCCTCACTCTGCTCTGTCTCTATGGCCTGCTTACTCTGGCGCATCTGATCTGAAAACCTATCCCAGCCCATCGAGGAAGCCGGATCGGATGGGCTCGGCTTCAGCCGCTCAGGTGCTTCATGCGCTAACGAATCGTTACATCCCCTCTAGTACAATGCTTCCGTGAGCAACGCGGTTCGCATCGGAATCCTCGGCGACTTCAATACTGAACTCCGTTCCCATCACGCCACGCCCGAGTCTTTGCAGCACGCCGCCCGCAAAATGGATTTAAAAGTCGAATCGGAGTGGATTCCTACGCCCTCTCTGACTGCCCCGGGCGCGGAGAAAATTCTCGAGAGTTTCGACGGACTTTGGGCCTCGCCCGGCAGCCCATTCAAAAGTTTCGATGGCATGTTGAAAGGAATCGAGTTCGCCCGCCGCCGCGACTGGCCGTTTCTAGGTACCTGTGCAGGCTTCCAGTATGCCTTGATCGAATTTGCCCGCAATGTTCTCGGCATCGCTGACGCGGACAGCGCAGAAAATAATTCTGGGTCGAAAAACATCGTCATCTATCCCGTCGCTTGCGCCGTTCCCGACCGCAAAGGCAACGCTCCCAAACTTTCCGGCCTTGTGCCCGACATCCGCCTTCGACCCGGCTCGTATCTGCAGTCTTTTTACGGCAAAGACAAAGAAGTCGTCAGCGAAGAATATTTCTGCAACTTCGAAGTCAATCCGGAGTACGAATGGGCGACGATGGAAGCCGGATTCCCGGTAGTGGCTCGCGGCGCGCAAGGCGAAATCCGCGCCATCGAATCCCCCACTCACCGCTTCTTTATCGCCACGCTCTTCCAACCGCAACTATCGTCCACCGAGAAAAATCCTCACCCCGTAGTCCTGGCCTTCGTCCAAGCCGCCGCCGACTGGGAACGCAAAAAGCTTGACGACAGCGTTCTCGAATAGTGTAGAGCGGGCGCCCTCGCCCGCTGCCTTTGACCTTGATTTTCCCTCGATCTCCCTTGTGCCCCCTTTGTGTCCCCCGTGTTGAAAGCCTTTTCCCAGTTACCAAAGTCGCCCCATGCAGCGGAATCTTGGTCCGCACCCATGCGCATCTATGTCGGCCGCGCCGTTTCTTCTATATTCTTCTCGACAACAAACACCAGTGCCGAAAACTGCTCAGCTATTCAAAGCCTTCCCCCGATTCATCAGATTCGCGCTGCGAGCGCGCCGAGGAGCCGAACTCACATGTCCGTGCCGTCGATCACCTCGTTCCGCCTATCGTTCACCGCTCTCGTCAGCTATATTCCCCTCATTGCCACGGTAGTAACTTGTTTGTTCAGCGTGATTTTGGCTCGCGCCACCCTCCGCTACGTGGAGGCAACCGATAAAGGCTTAGCCCTGGCCCGCGAAGGTTTCGAGCGCGAATGGACGCCCGATCTTCACCTCAAACTCGAGCGCGTCTCCACCACCGAAGCCAACATCATCGTCACCAATTTGGCCAAGAGTTCCGTCCTGCTGCAATTGCTGCAGCTGCGCAAACTCTCGCACGCTGTGCCCTTTGAACGTTGCCGCCTGAATGACCCTCTGGTCGGCGGCATGACCTGGACGCAAGCGATGGGCAGACGCATCCTGGCCTGCTCGGGGAAAGATTTCGAAGGTCCGATCGCGGCTTCCATGACTTTCTATTGCGCCGGACGCATGTTCCGTACCGATTGGTTTCGCTCCCACATTCAAGTCCGCGACGGCCGAATCCTCAGCCTCGAGCCCAGCAACATCCCCGCCCGCCGGGTGCGCGTAATCGAACACAAGGGCCCGGAACGCCGCCGCCAGTTCGTCCAGGACGTAGCCGCCGTGAACACGGGTGAACCCGACAAAAAGTCGGGCGACAAGTTCTTCGTCACGGGCGCCTGAAAAACAATATCGGCGAAATCTTGAGAAGGAGCGGTTGATTTTGGGTGGCGCGACGCTTTCAGCGGTGCGATGGACAGCCAACCTGGCTGACGGCTTCGGCTGCTGACGCATGCTCTCCAGCGCCGGTCAGATCGGACATGGCAGCGCGCCCAGTAACTATTACCAAAGATTGGCGCTCCAAGCGGCGCGCGCCTTAAAGTTTCTCATCCCACCGCCGATCACTAACCGTATGGTCAATCCAATTAGTAGCAACGTCAGCCAAGCCAACGAAGTCACCAAACCGGCCGCGCCCAAGCCTCAGCACACGCAGCAAAAAAGCGCTCCGCAACCCTCAGACACTGTTTCTCTGAAAAGCACCGGCAAAGCCAGCAGTTCCGGAGACAGTCATTAAACCAAAAACCGACGCACCCCCGAACGATCAGCAACAAACAACAAAGAAGGGACGGGCATGAATGCCCGTCCCTTAATTTCCTGTGGGCTTACGCCAGCTTCACAAAGCGTAGCGACGCCGAATTCATGCAATACCGCAGCCCCGTAGGCTTCGGACCATCATCGAACACATGCCCCAGATGCGCGTCGCACTCGGTGCACGAAACCGCCGTCCGCTCCATGCCAAGGCTGCCGTCAGAAATCTCCCGCACATTCTCTTTCGCAATCGGCTCCCAGAAGCTCGGCCAGCCAGTTCCAGAATCAAACTTCGTCGCCGAACTGAACAGCGCGTTGTTACAACAGATGCAGCGGAAAATCCCGGTTTCGTGCTCATTCAGAAGTTTGCCGGTATAGGGCAATTCCGTATCCGCATGGCGCGTGATCTCAAACACGCCAGGGGGCAACTCCCTCCTCCACTCCTCTTCCGACTTCACCACGCGCGCAATCTTTACCTTTCCCACCCGCTGGCCCGAGTCTGAGAATTGCACAATCGTCACTTCCACTGGCTCCGTCTTCGCTGCCTCCGCCGTCACGTGCGGCCTGCGCAAAAACAAGGCCGCCCCGCCAATCGCCGCGCCCATCCCCGCCAAAAAAACCCGCCGCCCTAAATTAACTTCCTTCTCCTTATGATCCGACTCAAACATAAGTCCTCCACGAATTGGCACCACAGACGAATTGTCATCCTGAGCGAGACGCTTTTTGTCTCGCGAAGGATCTGGGCGAGCTGCGCGAACTCCTCGTAGCCTGCCCTTGAGCGAGCGAAAACGACCGAAGGGCGCGTTTGGCTCGCTTCCCTTACTACTTCCCCGTATACAACTCCGGAAACTCCCTCCGCAAATTCGCCACTTTCGGCGCATCGTTATAGACAATATAAGGATTGTCCGGATGCAGCGTCGCGTAATTCTGGTGATACCCCTCCGCCTCATAAAACGCCTTCAGCGGCACCACCTGCGTCGCGATTGGCTTGCGAAAAATCTTTGCGGCATTCAATTGCGCGATGTAAGCCTCGGCAATATGTTTCTGCTCATCGTTCGCATAAAAAATCAAAGACCGGTACTGCGTCCCATCATCTGGACCTTGCCGGTTCACCTCCGTCGGATCCAGCGCCACCGAGAAAAACACCCGCAGCAACTCCCCATAAGTCACCTGCGACGGATCGTAAACAATCTGCACGCTCTCCGCATGCCCGGTCTCGCCGCTGCTCACCTGTTCGTAATCCGGATTTTTCACCGTCCCGCCCGAATATCCCGAGGTCGCACTCACCACGCCCTTCACATGCTGAAACACCGCCTGAATTCCCCAGAAGCATCCCCCCGCCACCACCGCCGTCTCTTTTGCCGGAGCCGTCGCCCGCGCCTCATCCGCCGCCGGACCTGGCACCGCCGCGCTCGTCCCACTCCCCGCCCGGCAAGCTACCGCGCCCGCCAACACGGTCAAAATCATCGCCACCATCCGTACTGAACTTCTGGACATAACCCCTCCCGGCATCCTCCGCCGCTGATCTCAGCCTATTAGAGTTACGAGCTCAAGAGAAGTTTCGGATGTGCTTGTGCCACCAGTAACCCATGGCTCCATACAGCCGGTCATTTGTGTGGCCGTGGTTGCAACTTGTTGCGCACACGTTCTTAACAATAAAAACACACGTTTCCCGAAAAGTGGTGTAGACTTCGCTGCCCGGCGCCGCGTGCGCCTGAGGGGGGACTTTGCTCTTGGAGGCTTTACCTCGTGAACCTGAAGCTGTGTGTCACTCTCGTCTGCGCCTGCGTTGTTTTAAGTGGGACTTTGGCGTTAGCCGCCACTCCCGTTACTGTTTTTCCGAACCCGATTCAGTTTGGGACTGTCCCTCTCAACTCAACCAGTGCACCGCTCCTCATTTACCTCAGTAATTCGAGCACGAGCGCGGTCACGGTCACCGGCATAACGATCAGCGGAACCAGTAGCGCCAACTTCGCCTTCTACAGCTATACCTGTGTCGGTACAATCTCGGCCGGCCAGACCTGCCAGATGTATCTGACCTTCACCCCGTCGGCGATGGCCAACTTCACGGCTAGCCTTGTGATCACCGAAACCGGCGTGACTGCCGCCATCTCCATCCCGTTAGGAGGCGTCGGCGGAAATCCCATTCCCAATATCACAACCGTCTCGCCATCAACTGTTTACGTCGACACCCCAACCACAACAGTCACCATCAACGGCTCAGGATTTTTGTCTTCCTCGACGGCATCCGTGTCGTCTTACCCGAACAATATCCCGTTGCCCACAACGTTTGTAAGCGCTACGCAGATTAAAGCTCAGATACCCGATACCGTTCTGGCGAGCCAGGGATCAATTTCTCTATACGTGACCAATCCACCGCCCGGCGGCGGCATGGCCTCTACCAGTTTGTCGGTCATCGCCCCCGAGCCTACGATTAGCAGTACTTCGCCAACTTCCATCGTGGCCGGAACCACCTCCGAGCCGATCCTTATCAATGGTCAGAACTTCATGACCGGAGCGACAGTCCAATGGAACGGCACAAACATTCCCGCTACTTATGTCAGCTCCACACAATTGCAGGTTCAACCTACGACTGCTGAACTGGCGAGCGCTGGCTTTGTCCAGTTGTCGGTCACCAATCCGTCTCCGGGAACGATCTCTCCGTCCATAAGTTTTGACCTCACTTATCCTGTCACTGTCACCATTTTGGACCTTCCCGCCAACGATATCGTTTGGGATCCGTTCGCTGAACGCATCTACGCCTCCATGCCCAGCAGTTATGGAGCAAACGGAAACAGCATCGCGGTGATCAACCCTTCCACCGGAGCCGTCACCGGATTCTTCTACGCCGGCAGCGAGCCCACAAAACTGGCGCTGGACAGCACTTCGAAATTCCTCTACGTCGGACTGAACGGGGATGGCTCCATTCAGCGCTTGGATCTTCCGGCTTTCTCCGACGACATCGTGATCGGCCTCGGCAGTACCACCGATGGCCCAAATCTCGCCCAAGCCATCGCGGTATCTCCCACTAACTCACACACGATTGCTGTGGCGCTCAACGAGGACAGCTGCTGTTCATCCTCCGGTCCACTCGAATTCTTTACCGATTCGACGAAACTCGCGAACTCCGTCTCCACCCCGGCCATCAACCAAATCAGCTTTGCCAGCGGTACTACGCTATATGGCTACTACCCCGATACTCTGAGCCAGGTCACAGTCTCTTCCACTGGCGGGACGCTCGCTCAGCAATGGTCGGACCTCGTTGAGGGAAATACTTTCCAATACTCCGGCGGATTAGCCTTTGGATCTAACGGTGAGGAATTCGACCCCGCCACCGGCCTGCTGGAAGGTACCTTCGATATATCCAACACTTGCTGTTATCCCAACACTCAAGTGCTGCCGGATTCGGCGATCAATCGCGCGTTTGCCCTGGGCCAGACTCCCTTCTTTAGCTCCTTCGGAATCACCAGCTACAACCTTTCCGAGTTCACACCTTTGGCTGTGGCCAGTTTGGCCGAACTTGCTCCCGATCTCAGTTCCACTTCCAAATTCATCCAGTGGGGCCCTAACGGCTTGGCTTTCATATTGGCCGGAGGTGGCTGTTGCGGCCCGACCACCACTCAGGTTGTGCTGGTGCAAAGCCCAACCCTGCTCCTCACTGCCGGGAAAACCATCAACCCCGCGCCAGCTTCGCATTCTTCCAGCCCAGCGACCGTCACTCACGGAAGCGGGAATGTGCTAATGACTGTCCGCGGCACCGGATTTGTGCCCGGTTCGGTGGTCAACTGGAATAACAAGGCTTTTTCTGCCAAATATGTAAACGAGAGCGAGATGACGGTCTACGTGCCCAAAGCTGCCGTCGCAGCCCCCGGCACGGCTGCCATCGTGGTCAAGAATCCAACCCCCGGAGGCGGAAAATCGAACGCGCTAACCGTAACGATTAAGTAAAGTTCGAAGTTTAACGAAGGGCCCCATTTCTCGCGGCAGTGAGCGGTACAATAGGTGTTTCAGAATGAAGACTGATCGCTGAGGAAAGAATGTTCGAAGTTACTGTTGACGATACTTTTGCCGCGGGCCATTACCTGCGCAATTACAAGGGCAAGTGCGAAAATCCGCACGGGCATAATTACAAAATCCGGGTCACGCTGGCCGGCGCCGAACTGGACAAGGCCGGTCTTTTGCTCGATTTCAAAGACTTGCGCGAAGTAATGAAGCACGTGATCGAACGGCTCGATCACCAGATGATCAACGACATCGAGCCGTTTACCGTAATCAATCCGTCGGCGGAAAATCTGGCCAAGTATTTTTACGATGAATCCAATACGCGATTGAAGAGTGTGACCAATGGCCGCGTGCGGGTGAAAGACGTTACGGTGTTCGAGACCGACACCACTACCGCAAAATACTCCGAGTCGTAGCGCCGCTGACCGGTAGATATTCCGTCCACAATCAAGCCGGTGAAACGCTGGCGCTACCCAAGATGCAAATAACCGAAATCTATAAATCGCTGCAAGGAGAGTCGACCTACGCTGGTCTGCCCTGCGTATTCGTGCGGCTGACGGGATGCAACTTGCGCTGCTCCTGGTGCGACAGTGAATACACCTTTCACGGCGGGCGCAAAATGACCGCGGAGCAAGTGTTGGATGAGGTAAACCGTCTGAATCCAAACGGCGGCTTAGTGGAGATCACCGGTGGCGAACCCATGCTGCAGGAGCGCGAGCTGCTGCCGGTCATGGAGAAACTGCTGGAAGCTGAATACCGAGTGTTGCTTGAAACCAGCGGAGAGCGGCCGTTGTCGAAAGTTCCGGCGCGAGTCGTCAAGATCGTGGACGTGAAATGCCCTCACTCGGGAGCGCCCGACACGTTTCTCCCCGAGAATCTGGCCGCACTGAATGCGATCGATGAAGTAAAGTTCGTGGTGAGAGACCGCGTTGATTACGAATTTGCCCGCGAGTTTGTCGGCCAACACATTCTCGCCATGGCGTGTGAATGCGGTGTTATTCTCGCCGGCGTTTCGCAAAGATGCCACCGGCACACGGGATAACTCGCATTGCCTGCTCGATCCCCAGGAATTGGCCGAGTGGATGCTCGCCGATGATGTTCCGGCTCGTCTGGGGCTTCAGTTGCACAAGTTCATCTGGGATCCGGCGGTAAAGGGAGTGTGAAGAGATTGTTGATTGCTGATTGGTGATTGTTGATTGGTGATTGCTGATTGCTGATTGAATACCCTCATAGACTTACGCTTTTGAATCTGTAATCAAGAATCAACAATCAACAATCAGTAATGTTCATTAACAAGACATGTCGCAGCCAACAAAATCCCGGGCAATCGTTCTCTTAAGCGGCGGCATGGATTCCTGCGTCTGCGCCGCGATAGCCGCGCGCGACCATCAAGCCGCTGCCTTGCATGTGAGTTACGGGCAGCGCACCGAACAACGCGAGCGCCGATCTTTCCTGGCAATTTGCGATCGCCTGAATATTCACGACAAACTCCTGGTGCGGAATGAAGCCCTGCGCGCCATCGGAGGCTCGGCGTTGACCGACGAAAAAATTGCGGTGCCAACCACGCCCGCCGCGGATCGTGAAATTCCGGTCACTTATGTGCCCTTTCGAAACGCTCATTTTTTATCGGTCGCGGTCAGTTGGGCCGAGGCATTAGGAGCGGAGAAGATTTATATCGGAGCCGTCGAGCCTGACAGTTCGGGCTATCCCGATTGCCGGCCAGCGTACTATGAAGCCTTTAACCGCGTCATCCAGGCGGGAACGAAGGAAGGGAATATTGAAATCGTCACCCCGCTGATTGCCATGCGCAAAGCGGAAATTGTTCAGCTCGGCCTTGAACTGAATGCTCCCTTGGATTTAACTTGGTCATGCTATAGCCGGGAGGACGAAGCCTGCGGCCGCTGCGATAGCTGTATTTTGCGCTTGCGGGCGTTTGCGGCAGCGGGAGTCGATGATCCGATTCCGTATGTGGAAAAAGCAATTGTTGAGATGTGATTGTCACTTTGGTTGAAAATCAGGTTCACTTGAAAACGATCGATTGAGAAAACAGGCGCCGCTGTCTCGATTTTCAATCCACAATCAGAGATCGATATTTATTAATCCTGTAGGCCGGGAGGCCACGATGAAGAGGCACTTCGCAGTATTCACCCTTGTTTTGTTGATGCTGGGTGTTAGGTGCGACCCCGATGTTCGCGCAGGGCGGGTCGGGAACAGTCAAAGGCGTTTGCAAGGACATTGACGGAAATCCGATCGTCGGCGGAATCGTGGTTTTCGCCAATCAGGACAATGGTCAGAAGTACACGCTAAAGACCAACAAAAAAGGCGAGTATTTCTCGCTCGGCGTTGGACCGGGCAGCTACAACGTCACCCTTTATAAGGATGCTGAGGACCAGAAAGCTAACAAGGAAATGTTTCACCAAAACAAGTTTCAGGTCACGCTCGACGAAAATACACTCGACTTCGATCTGAAAAAATTGGCGGGCGAACAGGCCAAGGGCCAGGGCCTGACTCCCGAACAACTGAAGGCTCAACAAGAGCAGCAAGAGAAGCAAAAGAAGGAAGTGAACACGGTAAAGGCGCTGAATGAAAAACTTGCCGCCGCCAAAGTAGCTTCCGATTCCGGTGATTATGAGACGGCGATTGCTGATCTGAATTCGGCGAACGAAATTGATGCCACTCGCGATCTTATCTGGTTCAAGTTGGGTGACGCCTACCGCCTGTCCGCCAATAAACAGACCGATCCCACGGAAAAGAAAAAGCGTCTCGATTCTGCGGTGGAAGCCTATCAGAAAGCGGTGCAATTAAAACAGGCAGCCACCAACGACAAAGACCCCAATGCCACCAAAACTCTGGCCGCTTATTACAACAATCTGGCCGAGGCCTATGCGAAAGATGGCAAGATCGACGATGCGGCGAAAACTTACCAGCAAGCTGCCCAGGCCGATCCCGCGGGTGCCGCGCAGTATTACTACAACATGGGAGCGGTTCTCACGAACGCCGGCAAAGTTGACGAGGCCATCGCCGCTTTTGATAAATGCATAGCAGCCGATCCTAACAAAGCGGATGCCTACTATCAGAAGGGCGTGAACCTTATTGGCAAAGCAACCTTGTCGGGCAATAAAACCATCGCCCCGCCGGGCACCGCGGAGGCATTCAATAAGTATCTTGAACTGCAGCCCACAGGCCCATACGCGGACGTAGCCAAGCAGATGCTCGCCACCATCGGCGCCCCAGTGGAAACCAACTACGGCAAGAAGAAAGCGGCGAAGAAATAGGGTTCTTTCGTAAACGGTAAGGGCAGCATAACAGCTGCCCTTTTTTTTGCACTATCGACATTACCAAGGACTATGTACTTAGTGTCCTAACGCTTCTTCCGTGGGCAAGGTAGAGTAGATACATCGAGTTGAATGCAGTTCTCCGTTCTGTGGTGCGTGCAATTCCCTAAGTTCATTTTGAGGATGGAATGGCAGCGCCTGGCACTTCAGCAATTTCTGTTTCTCTGGAAGGCTATTCCGGCAGCGGCAAGGTGGCTACTCCGGAGTTGCTTGCCGCGATGTTGCGTGCCGCGGAAAAAATTAGCGATCTGATTTTTTCCCCCGGCCGGCCGCCCCAGGTCCAGGTTTACGGCCAGCTCATTCCGGTGCAGGTGCCGGGGCTTTCGAATCTTACCCCAGATGATACTCGCCACATTGCCGCCGATCTGATTGGCGACAATAAACAAGCGGTTGCAACTTTGCGGGAACACGGATCCTGCGATGTATCCTACGGATTGCCTGGCGTGGCGCGCTTTCGCGTGAACATCTTCATCCAGCGCGGAAGTTGCGCGGTTGTGATGCGCGTTATCTCCACGCTCATCCCGGATCTGGCCTCGCTGGGATTGCCCGCGCACCTGGCCGATGTGACCAAACTGCGCGACGGCATTGTGCTGGTCACCGGTCCGGCGGGCTCGGGCAAATCATCCACTCTTGCTGTACTCCTCGATTGCATCAATCGCGAAAAGTATTACCACATCATCACCATTGAAGATCCTATCGAATTTCTGCACAACCACAAATGCTCGACGATTCATCAGCGGGAACTTCATAGTGACACTCCCAGTTTTGCGCATGCGTTACGTTCCGCGCTGCGCCAGGCGCCAAAAGTGATTCTGGTAGGAGAAATGCGTGACCGCGAGACGATTGAGATTGTTCTCGAAGCCGCCGAAACCGGCCATCTCGTCCTTTCCAGCCTCAATACCATGGATGCGACCAAGACGGTGGAACGCATTGTCAGCTCGTTCTCGCCGGATGAACAACCGAAGGCGCGGGAGCGCCTGGCCAAAACTTTCCGTTACATCATCTGCCAGCGGCTGCTGCCGAAAACCGATCGCAGCGGACGTGTCCCAGTTGCTGAAATCCTGAAAGCAAATGCGCGCACGCGGGAGTGCATTGAAAAAGGCGAGCGCGACGGCAAGACTTTGCTGGATGCCATGAAATCGGGCGCCACTGAAGGCATGCAGCACTTCGATGGCGAAATCGCGCAGTTGGTCCGCGACCGCATTATTGATCTTGAAACCGGTTTGTCGTTTGCCAGCAACGCCACGGTGCTGGGTCAAGAACTGGTCCGGTAGCCGTTTTGGACGGGCGCAGTTTCAGCCTGGCGTAAACTTGCGGCTGCCGAAGTGTAGAAATCAGCCGCGCGTCGCGGGCGAGTTCTACTATTATTTCTGCATGGCCGCACCACCCACGCAATCTCTCGTCCTGAGTTTTGAAGAGGCACGCCGCATGGTCGAAGACCATGCATCGCACCTGTCTCCTGGTGCTCGCGAAACCGTTGACCTGCTTCACGCGGCGGGAAGAATTCTCGCCGAGCCGATCAGTGCAGACCGCGATATTCCCCCTTTTCCGCGCTCCACGCGGGATGGTTACGCCGTGCGCTCAGCAGATCTGGCGCAGCTTCCGGCCAAGCTAACGGTTATGGGAGAGATCAAAGCAGGCCCGCAGCCTGCGAACAACTCGTCCGCGCTGAATCACGGCGAGGCGTTTTCCATCATGACCGGCGCACCGGTCCCGCGGGGCGCCGACGCCGTGGTAATGGTCGAGTACACTTCACTGCAGAACGAACGCGTCACAATTACAAAAGGAATTGTTGCGGGAGAAAACATTGTCGCGCAAGGGGCCGAAGCCAGGTCCGGGAGCCCGGTGCTCAGTCCCGGGACACGGCTCAACGAAGCCACCATCGCACTCGCGGCCTCGGTCGGAAAATCCCGGCTGCAAGTGTTTGATCGGCCGCGCGTTGCCGTGCTTACTACGGGCGACGAGATCGTCGATGTCGATGATGGAAAAATCGGCCCGACGCAGATTCGAAACTCCAACAGCTATTCGCTAGCCGCGCAGATTCAAGAAGCGGGGGGTGAACCCGTGCTGCTGCCGATCGCTCCCGACGAACCACAGCGGCTGCGCGAATTAATCGAGCGGGGCCTGCAAGCGGATTTGCTTTTGATGACCGGCGGTGTGTCCATGGGCCGCTACGACCTGGTCGAGCAAGTCCTGGCGCAAATCCGAGCCGAGTTCTTTTTCACCGGAGCAAAAATTCAACCTGGTCGTCCTGTCGTGTTCGGTCGAGTCCCATGTGGCACGGGCGCTGCCCTAGGAGCTTCAGTTCCTTCTGTGCACAAATACTTCTTCGGCCTCCCCGGCAATCCAGTGTCAACCATGGTCACTTTCGAGCTGTTTGCGCGCCCCGTGCTGGAAGCGCTGTCTGGGATGTCGCCGCGCCCGCTTTCATTCCTGCATACTCGTTTGAAATCCGAAATCCGCATCAAGCCTGGCTTGACGCGATTCCTTCCCGCGATTCTTTCCGGCCAGTACGACAATTCTCAGGCGGAATTAGTTCCCTGGCAGGGGTCGGGAGACATTGCCGCTCGGACTCGATCGAATTGCCTCCTCGTGATTCCGCCAGATCGCGAGCACATTCTGGCGGGCGAATGGGTGGCCGTGCTGCTCCGGTAAAAATGCAACTTGCTCCATCTTGCGTAAGGCTTGACGAAGGGCAGCCCGCCTCCCATGCCCGCCCCCATGTAAGATAGAAGTTTCGCATGGCGAAGAAGCTCTCCCACTACGACGACTCGGGCCACGCCCGCATGGTCGATGTCTCCGGAAAAAGCGCGACCAAGCGCGAGGCAGAGGCGAGTGCGTTCGTCCTCATCAAGCCCGAGGTGTTGAAAGCTTTGCCGCACAATCCCAAAGGCAATCCGCTCGAAGTCGCCCGCATCGCCGGAATCATGGCCGCCAAGCGTACCTCCGAATTAATTCCCATGTGCCACCCTCTGCCTCTCGCCCTCGTTGATGTGGAGATGAGGCTGTGCGAGAATGGCGTCGCCATCAGCAGCAAAGCGGTGACGACAGCCGAAACTGGAGTTGAAATGGAAGCGTTGGTTGCCGCCAGCGTTTCTGCCTTGACGGTGTACGACATGGCAAAAGCACTCGATAAAGGGATTGAGATTCGGGAGATCGTCCTGCAGCGTAAGAGCGGCGGCAAGAGTGGAGAGTATAAGCGGGAGAAGCGGGATCTTATCAAGCAGGGCTTCATCAAGTCAGACCGGGTCAAATCAAATGGCGAATGACGTCAAGCTGCTTCTGGTCGATGACAACCCGATGGTATTGGGGATGCTGGAGCATGCACTCGCCTCGTTTGCGCGGGTGGTCTCGGCCGGAGATTCGGCGGACGCTTTGCTGAAGGCCGTGGACGATCCGCCGGATCTCGTAGTGTGCGATTACCGCATGCCCGGAATGGATGGAAAGCAGTTGGTCGAGAAGCTGAAGAGCCGTCCCGCGACCGCGAATTTTTCCGCGGTGTTGATGGCGAGCCGTGCCGACATTGATGAGCGTCTATCTCCGCAGGATGCCGCCGATGATTATCTGGCGAAACCGTTTTTTCTGAAAGAAGCGACGCGCCGCATCAAGCGCACAGTGGACCGCATCGCGCTGGAAAAAATGGCGAAGACAGCGCCCTCCGACGGCGTGGTTCGCGGAAATCTTTCGCAGATGAATGTGATCGATCTGATGCAGTCGCTGGAAATGGGACGCAAGAGCTGCCAGCTCAAACTGAATAACGAAGGCGAGAAGTGCGAAGTCTTTTTTGTTGAGGGGCAGGTGAAGCATGCGACTTACGGATCTTTGCTGGGAGATCAGGCGGTCTTCAAAGTTCTGCGCTGGACCGGCGGCAACTTCGAACTCAACTTCGAGGGCAAGACCGATCAGGAAACCACGCAGCTCAATACGCAGGGCCTGCTGATGGAGGGTTTGCGTCTGCTCGATGAATCGCAGCGCGATGGCGGCGACGATGCGGCCAGCGAGGGTAGCGACCACAGCGCCAGCACCCCTGCCAGTGTTGACACGACCGCTAATGTAAGCGCGGGTGTAAGCGGCTCCGCCAGCGGCAGCGGCCAGCGTTCCGAAGAGGAGGACGATGTTCTCCTCGACAACTGAGGCGAATCAGCCGGCAAATTGGTCGGCCGCCGTGATTACGGTCAGCGATTCCTGTGCGCGAGGCGAGCGCGTGGACGTTTCCGGGCCAGCGGTTGTCGAGCTGTTGGAAAAATCTGGCTTTCGGGTGACGGCGAAACAGATTGTGCAGGACGATTCGATGCAGATTCAGAATGCCCTGGTCCATCTGGCGCTGGAAGTGCGATTGATCGTAACCACAGGCGGGACGGGTATTGCTGAGCGTGATGTGACTCCGGAGGCGACTGAGGCGATTTGTGAGCGTGTGATCGATGGCATAGCCGAGCGCATGCGAAGCGAAGGTTACAAAAAAACTCCGTTTGCGGCACTGAGCCGTGGAGTTTGCGGCGTAAGGGGCAAAACGCTCATTCTGAATCTGCCAGGCAGTCCCCGCGGTGCGGTCGAATCACTGGAGGCAGTTCTGGAACTGATTCCTCATGCCCTCAATCTGTTGGAGGGGAAGACCGAACACCCGTAGCGTGTGATGTCTGAATACATACACTTACTGCCGTGGCGCGGCGCACAACCCCATCCATGAGGTTCGCCAGCTCTCTGTTGAGGCGAATCGTTTATCCCTGTCTCTCCAGGTCTGGATACCTGAGTGCGAGAGCGCGTGGCGAAAACTTGTGCGTGATTACCTATCATGGAGTTTTGCCCAGCGGATATGAAGTCAGGGACCCGGACCAAGATGGCGGGCTCGTGACCGTGGAACAGTTTCGCCTCCAGCTTCGTCTGCTGAAATCGCACTACCACGTGGTATCTCCCGCTGAGGTGCTGGCTTGGGCAAGTGAGGGTCGGGAGTTACCAAGACGATCGATTCTACTTACCTGTGACGACGGACTGTTGAATACCTCACCGACATGGTGCCGGTTCTGCGGGAGGAAAAACTATCCTGTCTCTTTTTTGTGCTGGGTTTGTCAGCCGGGCTGGAATCCCAGAGGTTGTGGTACGACGAACTGTACCTGCTGCTGCTGGCGGCGCCGAGTGGAAGTTTTCCCATGGGAGCAGGTGGGATGACGGTGGAACTTCAGGAGCGAGGGCAGAGAAGGCGAGTGTGGGGCGATTTATTGAAAAGGCTGTCGGCCCTGGATCAGCCCGCGCGTCTTCGATTTATCGACGACGCGCGAGTTAAATTCGGATTGGACAAGGAATGGGACGCGAAGTTCAGAAGCGGTAAAGCGCAGCGCAGACGTTTCTCGTTGCTCAACCTGAATGAATTAAGACAGCTGGTGGATGAGGGAATGAGTGTAGGGTCGCACACGCTGAGTCACCCAATACTCTCTCAACAGGAACCCGACATGGCATGGAAAGAAATCTCGGAAAGCAAAGACAAATTGGAGAAAGCGTTGGGAACGAGAGTATGGGCATTGGCGTACCCGTTCGGGGACCCGGCCTCGGTGACGATGCGAGAATGGGAGATGGCGGAGCAAGCGGGTTTCGCGTGCGCCTTTATGAATGTTGGGGGAGGGTTCGGGGCTCAGTTGCCGAGGTTCGCGCTGCCGCGAGTCCACGTAACTTCGGAGATGGGGCTGGCTGAATTCGAAGCTCATGTTTCGGGTTTTCACAGAACTTTGCAGGCGGCGCTCTCCGGATGATCGTCGCTTCATTGCGCCGAGTCGGCGGTTCGCGATGTACGCTCCGGCTGACGAAGTAAGGTGCACCGGAAACGAAAAAGCGTTTAAACTGAGCACCGCAATTCTTGCGAAGTTTTTTCAGTCGGCTGAGCGGATATTAACCCAGCCGGTGGGACGTGGCGCCCAATTTAAGGCCCCCACGGCGACAGTTGAGGAATCTTCTTGATATCTGAACTCCAGGCGGGCGCAACACAGTCGAACGCGAACATGCCTTCCACCGACTCGCCTGTCTTTATCGTCGGTCTCAGTCGTGCGGGCACAACTCTTCTGTCGCGCATGCTCGATGCCCATTCGAAGATCGCAATTTTCCCGGAAACCTGGTGGTATGTCGTACTGGATCGGCTGGGGTGCATCGCGGAGTTTACCGATCGGTGGCAGAGTTCACTTTTTTTTAACGAAGTCTGGAAGAATTTAAAGGACTACCGGGATCCGGCTGCGAGGATCGTGGCCGATGAGGCGGCTAAGCGACCGAGATACACCGGACCAACCGTCCGCATTCTGGAGGAGCTTGGGCAGGCCTATGCCAAAGAGCGCCACGCAACAATATGGGGCGAAAAGACGCCCGGACACGTGCTCTGGTTGCCACAAATCCAAAACCTTTTTCCGCGGGCGCGTGTGTTGTTTATGGTGCGAGATCCCAGAGATGTTCTGGTTTCCTACGACGATCGCTGGAACCGTGGGCGCAGGGATACCGACTATCTGCTTAAGACAGCGGCACTGCTGAAGTTCTATCTGCTTCATCTATTGCACCGCCGCGTGTTCCCTGCGGAGCAGGTGCATTGGGTAAAGTACGAATCGCTCACGGCGCACCCCGCGGAAGAGTTGAAGCGGATATGCAGCTTCCTGGGGGTCGAGTTTGAGCCCTCGATGCTCGACTTCTATCGGGCGCACGAGTCGGTTGAAGAGGAGATGCCTGAGGGCCAGCATCACCGGCTCCTGAGCAAGCCTGCAACGACTGATCACATTGGGCGGCACCGGGAGGCGTTCGATCGCTCTCAAATAGCGCTGGTCGAGCAGCTTCTGGGAGAGGAGATGCAGGCGCTGGATTATGCGGTCTCCAGCGGACCGAGCGGAATCTTCGGCGCCCGCGAAGCCAGTGCATTCGAAAAGGCCGAGGTGTACTACCAGCAAATGCTTGCTGGTGATATACGGCGGAGATTACGCAGAAGAGGAATGCTGAAGTTGCGGGCTTACCAAACATTCGGAAGCGCACTCGACGTTGTGCCGTCCTGGCGGGTCGCGACAACCGACCGCCATTGGCAATCGCTGAAAGAAGAGCTTTGGAAACCGCAGGCCGCCTCGCCGCCGCGCGAGGCGCCAAGCAGGTAGGAGCGCGGGCACCCGACGCAGGCTGAGGTTTCCACCGAAGTATTTGTGGTCCACCACTTGCAAGTTCAATTTCAGCAGATGGATGTTGAACCAGTGCAGTCACTGGGACCTCCTCCGGCTGGGAAGTAAGATTGCGGCATGCGGGTTTCATCCGATCTGCCGTACTCGGTGCGCGATGTGCCAGCGCTGCGGCGCCCGTCGCAGGCGCCCGAGCTTCAGCAGTTCGACCACCAAAGTAGTGCCGATCAAGAGTTTCCCGCGAACATCCCGGTCGGGTTCGATTGGTTCCTCCAACCCGGCTCAAGGATTGGTTTTCGTCGAACAGTAAGGGCATTATCCATCGCCTTTGCGTTGTTCCTGGCCGGCTTTCTCCTTTGGCGAGGACACAACTCTCTAACGTTTCCGCTTGCCTTGGTAGTTGTTCTTGCCATCCTCGTTATCGTTGTCATTACGTTCTTCACCGCGTCATTCTCGAGATCTAGCGAGTAGGATTAAGACCGAAAATTCTAAAAGAAGGCGCGGCTTACGGGCTGCGCCTTTATGCTTTTGCACAGTTACCGCGAAGCCGGCAAAGCAACAGCAGCCCTCCCCGCTGTTCCGACGTGAGCGCTTTCACGTAGACTATATTTCCTTTGAAGAATCTAGGACACATTCTGGCGCGGTATACAGCATGGATTATGCATTTGCTGGGGCCGCTGGGGGTTTGGGGTGTGTTTGCGGTCGCATTTGCCGATTCGGCGCTGTTGGGGATGCCGGTGGATGCGGTAGTGGCACTCTATGTTTATCGGGATCACCGGCACTTGTTGTTTTATGTGCTGCTGGCTTCGCTGGGATCGACGCTGGGCAGTATCCCGCTCTATTGGGTGGGCTACGAAGGCGGCGAGATCGTTTTGCGCAAGCGGATTTCGGAGGAGCGTTTTTTGCGGATTCACCGCTCGTTTGAGCGCCATGAGTTTTGGGCATTGATGTTCCCCGGAATGCTGCCGCCGCCGATGCCGTTCAAGATTTTTGTTTTAGCGGCAGCAGTTTTTGAAATGAAGTTCCGCGATTTTCTGGCGGCGATCTTTGCCGGAAGATTGGTGCGGTTTCTGGCGGAAGGGCTGCTGGTCTTGTACTTTGGCCCGCAGATTATGGAGTTACTGGGAAAGGTATTTCGGCGGCATTTCTATTGGGTAGCGGGAACGGTGGTCGTGGGAATAATCGTGTGGTTGCTGCTGCGAAGTCAACGCAAGCAGCCAGATCTCAGCGGCTAAAGCTTCGATCTAACGGCAAGTTATCGCAGCGCTAGAACCGCTGCTGCAAACCAAATCACGATCTTCCGCTCGATTGAGAAGCGTTGTACTTATGTTTTATGCCGCAGCAATGTGATCGCCGGCTTTGCCGAACCATCCTGACAGCGCATGTAGGAACACTGGCGTGCCGAACATTGCGATGGAGAAGAACAGATCGCTTTCTACGGTTCCGCGGAAAAATGGGATGCCGGCGGCGTAGGACATCATCAGGCCGCTGAAGGATCGGGGATACATCTGCGACCAGGCGGCCCACACCGCAAAATTGCTGATCAGGAAAAATGAAACTGAACTGGCAAGCGCAGCGCCGATCACCCGCACTGGCCCAGAATTCTCGCGAAGATTCGTGCCAAGCCAGAGTATGGCGCCATACCAGGCGAAGGTGACGAGAGTGTCCCAAGACAAGGCGTAGGAGTAGATAAACTTCGTGAGGATGACGTCAGTAGCGGCGAACAGGACCAGGGGTACCCACATCTGGCGCCGGGAGCCGCGGGCGCCGAAAAACAGCAGCGACGCCGCAACCGGCGTAAAGTGCCAAGCGTGCGGCAGGACGTTCAGCGGGCCTAGAAACGGCAAGAAACGCACTGCAATCGCTAGTAGCACGAATAAATAGGGCAGCATGAGCACCTCACGGAAGCAAACATTATTGTGGGCGCGAACAGCCGAGTACGTCAAGGGAAGACGGAGCAGCTACTCACTGGGCGCTGCTCATCTGAACGCTAGTCATCGTTTCACCACCATGGCGTTTGAGGTTATTTCCCGCAATCATGGTTCCGGGTAAGTCTTGCGGTTTGCGCCCGAACCATAAACGTCGCCCACCACCTGCAGATTGCGGTCGAGCTGAACCCCCGCGCCCAGCGGCTTGGACGCTTCATCACGGCTACCGCGCACGCGACTGAATAGGCTGGGAAGTTGCGCGTAGCGCAAATCCTGAAAATTCACAACATAGCCCTGCTGGCCGGAGTCGAGAGTTTCGGTCTGTGTAATCGGATATTTTGCCCAGTCGAGGTAGACGCGTCCGAGGTAGGAGCGTTTGGCGGCCAGGGTGATGGGAGTTTCCTCCGGCTTGTAGTGGATCTGAAGCGCGTCGTCTTCAGCATCTCCGGGGTCGACTTCCGGAGAGAGAGAGCTTACCGGCGCGAGTGCAAAAAAATTCCTGGTTTCGATTACTCCATACCAATGGAACGGACTGGCAAGAGCGGGATAGGCGGAAGCTCTAATCGGGTCGGCGCCGTTGTAGGTGCGAGCTTCGAGAGCGTTTACGGCGCGGCGATGTTCGTAGTCGCGAAGCATCCAAAGAAACACAACTGCAAGCAGAGCGAAAGTGGCGGCGGTGCGGCCGCGCGGACCGCGTTGCCGCGCGCCGATTTCCTTGTCGATCAGCGAGAACAGCGCTGGGACGAGTAACCCGAGCAGCAAGCAGGTAAACATAATGGGCTCGAAGATGAAAACGATGTCCCACGAATACCATTTCTCGGAAAACGGCCAGAACGGACGCACACCGTAGTTATTGGTGAAGTCGAGCAGGATGTGGCTGAGGCCGGCGAGGCAGGCGTAGAGAAAGAGCAATCCCCAGCGCGGCGGGAGATTCGGATCTTTTACTTTGCGGCCTCGGATGCGCCACACGAGATAGACGAAACCGAGTACCACCACTGCGTCGATTGGGACGCCGAGAAAGGAATGTGTAAAGCCGCGATGGTGCGCGAAGCCGAAGGCGGGGCCGCGGAAGCGGCTGAGAACATCAAGGTCTGGAGCTTCGGCGGCGAGCGTGAGCGTGAGAGTAGCCAGCGCGGTCTTGCGGTTGAGCCCGGCGCGCCCCAGACACGCGCCGGTCAGGAAGTGAGTGATGGGTTCCAAGTGGTAAAAAAGATTCTATGGTCACGCGTGCGCGATTGCCAACTGCAGCGAAATTTATTTGGTCGGAGACAAGAGAGAGAGTGCGTCCGGAACAACGGTGATTTCGATAGGAAGAGTGCCGAGAAGTTCGCCGTCGGCTTCGACGTAGATTTTGCTGTGTGGCGAAGTTTGCGCTTCAGGCAGGTATTGGCAGATAGTCTTGCTGGCGTGGGCAAGATCGATGCCGGGCACTTGCCAGCTGCGGCCGAGGAGGGCGCGGGTGACATAGGAAAGATAAGCGAAGCGACTGGCGGTTCGGCAGAGTATGAGGCGAACGTCGTTGCGATCGAGCGATGCACCGGGAGCAAGTTCCCGCAGCACTCCACCGAAATGGCGAATACGGACCCCGAGAAGTTCCGTGACATCGGAGTGTTGCGGACGGTCCGAACCGGTTTCGGTGTACTCCACCCGAAAACGCGTCATGGGATAGGTGAACCAGAGATGCCATGCTTTCGCGTAGTAGGCGGCCATGCCCAGGCGATGCTTGGTTCCGGAGTGGAGTTTATAGAAGAGATGAGCGTCCAAGCCAACGCCCGCGGCGACGACGAAGTAGCGGGCGCCGGACTTCCCCTCGAGATCGTGATATTGAATGCGCCCTAGCGCAACGCGCCGCGGTGCGGCGGTGAGAGCGGCCCTCGCAGCGCCAGCAATATTCATGGGCAAGCCGAGATCGTGGGCCAGTGCGTTGGCGGTGCCCATGGGAAGAACGGCCAGCGCAACGCCAGTCGTGGCCAGCACCTGGATGATGTTGTGGATCGTGCCATCGCCGCCGCAGGCAAAAATCGTGTCACATCCGGCGAGCACGGCTTGCCGGGCTTCCTCTTCAGCGTGGACCCTGGAATCCGTAAGGATGAGGTCGGCTTCGACCCCTGCGTCACGCAGAATCTTTAATACGGCCTGCAATTCCGATTTGGGCCGGTTGCGGCTGCCGCCGGAATCTGGGTTATACAGCAGGGCTGCCTTACGCATGGGCGATTCGAAGACGAAGATGGATTGTACTTTGAAGCGCAGTGTTTTTGTGTGAATTGATGTGCGGCATCCGTACCAGGTTCTCTCCCACTTATAATCTTTGGCAATGTGCGCCGCGAGCAAAGACGTGGAAAAAAAGATTGAGGCTCTTCGCGAGAAGATCCGGCAGCACGAATATTTGTATTACGTTCTCGATCAGCCGGAGATCAGCGACGCCGAATTTGACAAGCTGATGCGCCAGTTGAAGGACCTGGAGGCGGAGCATCCGGAACTGCTCTCGGCGGATTCTCCCACGCAACGGGTGGGTGGAAAGCCTCGCGAAGGATTTGTCAAAGTGCGGCATTCGTCGCCCATGTTGTCGCTCGACAACACTTATAACGAAGACGAATTACGTGACTGGGAGCGGCGCGTGCATGAGCTCAGCGGACGAAAAGAAGTGGACTATGTTTGTGAACTGAAGCTCGATGGCATGTCGCTTGCGCTGATTTACGAGGACGGAAAACTGGTGCGAGGAACCACTCGCGGCGATGGGACTGTGGGCGAAGATGTGACCCTCAACGTGCGTACCGTGCGGTCAGTGCCACTTTCCATTTCTAAAGAGAAACTGAAGAAGGCGGGGATTCCGCCGAATTTCGAAGTGCGCGGCGAACTGCTCATGCCGACCGCAGCCTTCAAGAAAGTGAATGAAGAACGGGAACGCAACGGGCTCCCGACATTTGCCAATCCGCGCAACTTCACGGCGGGTACGGTGCGGCAGTTGGATGCAAATATTACGGCGGAACGGCGCATGGACTACTTCCCTTATATCTTGCTCGAGAACGGACGCACCTACTTTGATCGCCACTCGAAAACGCTGGATGCGCTTCAGGCTGCGGGATTCAAGGTCAATCAGAATCGCAAGTTGGTGCATGGGATCGACGAAGCGTGGACATTCATCCGGCAGTGGGAAGAAAAGCGCGAGTCGCTGCCTTATGAGATTGACGGCATCGTCTTGAAAGTGGATCGTACCGCGCTGCAGGATGAGCTCGGATTTACGGGAAAGGCTCCGCGCTGGGCGATTGCTTATAAATATGCAGCGCGAGCGGGGATTACAAAACTGGAAGACATTCGCGTTCAGGTGGGGCGCACTGGCAAGCTCACGCCAGTCGCGATGCTGGCGCCGGTTCAGATCGGCGGAACAACGGTGAGAAATGCCACGCTGCACAATATGGATGAGATCGAACGGCTGGGCGTGAAAATCGGCGACTGGGTGCAAGTTGAGCGGGGCGGAGACGTGATTCCGAAGATAGCCAAGGTTATCGATGATAAGGAGCATCCGCGTCCGCGCGACCTTAAAGACTTCGAGATGCCGAAGAAATGCCCGGTTTGTGGAACGGAGATTGTAAGGACGGAAGGCGAGGTGGATTACCGCTGCGTCAATGCAAATTGCCCTGCGAAGCTGCGCGAGACAATTCTGCATTTTGCTTCGCGCGGAATCATGAATATCGATGGCATGGGCGATGCGCTGGTGAATCAGCTTACCGAACGCGGGCTGGTGAAAAATGTCGCCGATATTTACAAGCTCACGAAAGCGGATCTGCTCAGCCTGGAGCGAATGGGCGACAAGTCCGCGCAGAATATTCTTGACGAGATCGAGAATTCGAAGAAGCTGCCTCTCGAGCGGGTGATCTACGGCCTCGGCATTCGTATGGTTGGCGAACGCACGGCGCAGTTCCTGGCGGAACATTTTGGATCGATGGAGGCTCTGCAGAACGCCGGTTTGGAAGAACTCCAGAATGTGAATGAAGTGGGTCCGCGCATTGCGGAGAGCATCGTGGAGTTTTTCGGAATCGCAGCGAATCGCAAGTTGGTTGAGCGTTTGCGCGAGGCTGGGCTTACTTTATCTGGGCAGAAGAAGCAGCGTGGAACGAAGCTTGCGGGAAAGACTTTTGTGTTGACCGGGACGCTGGCGCATTTCACGCGGGATGAAGCCAAGAGGATGATCGAAGACGCGGGAGGAAAAGTTACTGGGTCGGTGAGCAAGAAGACGGATTACGTGGTTGCGGGGGCAGATGCGGGGTCGAAGTTGGATAAGGCGAAGGAGTTGGGTGTCGCCGTAATTGATGAAAAAGAAATGGAAAAGTTGTTTGAGTGAGGGCTACAATCTGTCCATTTACGGAGAAAGTAAAGATGGGGGGAATCGCCGGCGCAGCCATCGGTCTACCAATAGCGATACTTGGATTCCTTGTGATGAGGAACCCAATGCGACTAACGATCTTCGCTCCCGGAGAAGTGGGTTACTATCAGCGCGCTTTCTTCGACGCGTATTCTCGCAACTCGGCGCGCGCTTTCGGAATGCTTATCTCCCTGTTTGGTGGTGGGATCGCCACCGCTGGGCTCGGGGGTGCATTCAAAGCTCGCATTTTACAAGAAACGTCGAATAGCCTCTTCTCCCTGATGGGTTTGCTGTTTCTGGCCTTGTGGTGCTTGGGAATCGCGTATGCGATTTGGCGTGCACTTCGTGGAAAGTCTCTAGGCTGGTCGGAATGGTTTGAAATGCGAAAGAAAAGCATAGAGCTCGGACCCGTCGACGTGTTCCCTCCAATTACTCCGCGGATGCGCGTTGAATCCTTGGCGTTCACGCTAGGTTTCTTGGTGCTCGTGTGTCTTGCTGCTATTTCCGCTCTCGTTCGCTAGGGAGCGTTGCCCAATTCTTTCGTCATCCGCTTCCACGTCTCCTCCAGCGTCTCCGGCAGGATCCGCGTTTCGCCGACTACCGACATAAAATTCGCGTCCGCCACCCAGCGCGGCAGGACGTGCATGTGGATGTGTCCGGCGATGCCGGCGCCGGCGGCTTTGCCGATGTTCATGCCGAGGTTGATTCCGTCGGGGTGGTAGAGCTCGCGCAACAAAGATTCCATGCGCTGGGAAAGCGTCATCATTTCGCTGGCGGCTTCGGCGGGGAGCTTGCGCAGTTCATCGAGATGCGCGTAGGGAACGATCATCACGTGGCCGGGCGTGTAAGGATAAGCATTAAGAATCACGAAACAGAGCTTTCCGCGATAAATGATGAGTGTTTTCTCATCGTCGTTGGCGGCGACCGCATTGCAGAAGACGCATCCTGTCGCCTTCTCGGCGGTCGAGACATAGGCGTAGCGCCAGGGGGTCCAGAGGTAATCCATAGCAAGGGGCAGGGTAGCAGATGAATAGCACGTTACGAAATCCGAACGCTGAAATCTTCCTGTAACATCCGCGAAGATTTGCGTTTGACACTGTTTGGAAGGCGTTGCTATAGTCGAGGAGTTCCCTTTGGACGCGGGTTTCTGTAAAACGTCCGGCAGCTGGGATTGTCCAAGCTCACTCGCCAGGGTGAGCCCACCACAACCAAACGACTCATCCAGCAGTCCGCCAAGCAGGCCCCGCATCTTCCCCGCACCGAGTGCGAGGCTTCAGCAGAGAGGCATGACCTTGTCCGACCACACCACCGCTCACAACCCCGAATCGAACAGCGCCGTTGCAACCGAAACAGAACCGACGACGTCCGAGCCAACCTTAACCGAACAGCAAATGAGTGAACCGAACACTACCGGCTCAAGAGGAACTGAGCAGCACGCCTCCGACACGGAACAAGCTTCGCCCGCTGCAGTGGAAACTCCGCACGCGAGCGCGTCCGTGAGTTCTTCCGACGACAAACACGCCGGCGAGGACTTTGCTTCGGCTCTCGAAAGCTTCACTACGGAGACCGAAGAGGCGGTGGGAGAAGACCGCGTAATTAAGGGCACGGTGCTCAAGCTGACCTCGACTCATGTCGTAGTCGACGTGGGCGCTAAGTCAGAAGGCATGTTGCCGCTCTCGGAAGTGCTGGATCACGACGGCAAGCCGAAGGTTAAGCCGGGCGACGAAATTGATGTGATGCGCGAGAAGGGGCATAACGAGGAAGGCTACATCAACCTCTCGCACCAGAAAGCGGCGCGCATTCACGCCTGGGACGAAGTGGAAAAAGCGCACAACGAAAAGCGGCCGATCCAGGCGACCGTGATCGAGCGCACCAAAGGTGGTCTGACGGTTGACATTCTGGGTGCAAGAGCTTTTCTGCCCGGATCGCAGGTAGACCTGCGTCCCATCCGAAATCTCGAGGGGATGAAGGGCCAGACGATTGAAGTTACCATCATCAAGCTCAACAAAAAGCGCGGCAACATCGTAGTCTCGCGCAAGGAACTGCTTGAAGGGGAACAGAGCGAAAAGCGTAACAAGACACTCGAGCATCTCGAAGAAGGATCAGTGCTCACCGGAGTGGTCAAGAATCTGACCGAGTATGGCGCGTTCGTGGACCTCGGTGGCCTGGACGGTCTGCTTCACATCACCGACATGTCATGGGGACGTTTGACGCATCCGCGCGACCTGGTGAACGTCGGCGATCAGATTCAGGTGAAGGTGCTGAAGTACGACAAAGAGAAGCAGCGCGTATCGCTGGGCTTTAAGCAGTTGACACCCGATCCGTGGCTTGACGCAGAACACCGCTATCCCGTGAGCGCGCACGTTTCTGGGCGAGTGATCAGCGTGACCGACTACGGCGCGTTCATTGAACTGGAGCAGGGAATCGAAGGGCTGGTTCACGTCAGCGAAATGACCTGGTCAAAACGGATGAAGCATCCCTCAAAGCTGGTGAATGTGGGCGATCAGGTCGAGTGCGTGGTGCTCAACGTGAATCCTACCGAGCGCCGAATCTCGCTGGGCATGCGGCAATTGGCGACAAATCCCTGGGATGCGTTGCACGATAAGTATCCCGTAGGCATGACGGTGGAGGGCCGGGTTCGAAATCTGACCGACTTCGGTGCGTTTATCGAGATCGAGGATGGAATCGATGGTCTGGTCCACGTCAGCAACTTGAGCTGGACCAAGCGGGTGAAACATCCCTCGGAAGTTTTGAAGAAGGGTGACCGGGTAAAGGCTATTGTGCTGGCGATTGAACCCGACAAGCGCCGTTTATCGCTGGGAGTGAAACAGCTCCAGCCCGACGTTTGGGAAACTTTCTTTGAGACCCATCATGTTGGCGATGTGGTTCATGGGAAAGTGCTGCGGGTGGCGGCTTTTGGCGCCTTCGTAGAGATTGCGGAAGGTGTGGAAGGCCTGTGCCATAAGTCGGAGGCGGTCGATGGCAATGGCCAGCCTTTGCATCTTGAGCCCGGAGTCGAACATGACTTCAAAATTATTAAGATGAGTCCCGAGGATAAGAAAGTCGGGCTCAGCATTCGCGCCGTCGGCGAAGAGGCTTCGCGCTCCGAGGTGGAAGCGTATAAACAACCGGTCTCCAGCACCAGTTCGACGATCGGCGAGCTGATCTCGTGGAAGCGCGCCAGCAACGAGAACAACTAGTCAACTGCGTATCTGTCATCCTGAGTGGAGTGGCAGCTTCGCGAATAGCGAAGCTGCTGCGAAATCGAAGGATCCCTATCACAATCACACTTTGACGAGCTCTCAAGGGCAGTTCCCACCTCGGCTCGTTTGGTCTCCTTCCGTATCCTGTTCTAGAATCATTCGTTTGCCTTTGATCATCTCTTCTACTGAGGACGATTCCTTTGCCAGAAACTATTTATGACGTCGCCATCATCGGCAGCGGCCCTGCCGGGTACACGGCCGCAATTCGTGCCGGCCAGTACGGTCTTAAAACTGCTCTCGTCGAAAAAGATGGATTCCTCGGTGGAACCTGTCTGCATGTGGGTTGCATTCCCACGAAGGCGCTACTATTCAACGCCGAACTCTGGGACCATCTGAAAGAGGCGAAAGAATACGGCATTGAGGGCGTGGACGCGCGCAAGCTGAACTGGAATGCGATTCAGGAAAGAAAGTCGAAAATTGTCGCCAAACATGCCAAAGGCCTGGAATTTCTGATGAAGAAGAACAAAGTAGAAACCGTGAAAGGATACGGCAAGCTCACTGGCCCGGCGCAGAATGGGATATTCACGGTGGAAGTAGCGAACAATGGCAAAACCGCACCCTTGAAAGCAAAGAACGTGTTGCTGGCGACCGGTTCCGAAGCACGGATGCTGCCGGGCCTCGATGCCGATGATCGCATTCTTACCAATATTGAAATTCTCAGCCTGAAGGAAATGCCAAAGTCGCTGGTCATCGTTGGCGCGGGTGCTGTAGGTGTAGAGTTCGCTTCGATCTATCGTTCTTTTGGCTGCGAAGTCACCATCATCGAAATGCTGCCGCGCCTTGTGCCGGTGGAAGATGAAGAGGTTTCCAAAGAATTAGCTCGCGTCTACCGCAAGCGCGGCATCGCGTTTCATACGAGCGCGAAAGTGGAAAAGGTCGAAAAAATCAAGAGCGGGATCGCAGTGACCATCAGTGCTGAAGGCAAGCAACAGAAAATCGAAGCCGAGAAAATATTCATCGCCGTAGGTCGCAAGCCCCGTACGGAAAATATTGGTTTAGAGAAAACAAAAATCAAGCCCGAGCGCGGATTCATTCAAACCGATTCCTGGATGCATACCGCCGAGCCCGGTGTTTATGCGGTCGGCGACATCGTGTTAGGTATGCCACAACTCGCTCATGTCGGAGCCATGGAGGCGCTGGTCGCGGTGGCGAAAATTGCGGGTAAGCCATGTAAGCCGATTAATCCTGAACACATACCGGGAGCCACTTACTGCCACCCGGAAATCGGCAGTGTGGGCCTTACCGAAACCAAGGCGCGAGAAGCGGGCTACAACATCAAGATCGGAAAATTTCCTTTTACCGCAAATTCGCGCGCGTCGATCGTGGGTCAGCATGAAGGCTTCATTAAAATAATTTCCGACGCAGATTACGGAGAGATTCTCGGCGTCCACATTATCGGTCCGCAGGCGACCGAGCTTATCGCCGAAGCCGTTGCGGCCATGGAACTCGAAGCTACTGTCGAAGATTTGATGTGGACCATCCATGCGCACCCGACTTTGGCCGAAGCGATGCTCGATGCATCAAATAGCGTATATGGGATGGCGATCAACGCATAAGTTCCATCGCCAATTGTCGATTTCCAATTTCCGATCGGCGGCAGGTTTCGGTACCAAATCGGCAATCGGAAATTGGAAGTTGAAAATTGTTGATCTCTCTCGTCCAACTCGGCACCATTGATTACGCCACCGGTTTGCGCTTGCAGCAGCAACTGATCGAACTGCGAAAAGCGGAGAAGATCGGCGACGTGTTGCTGCTGTTAGAACACTCACCTGTTATTACTCTCGGGCGCAATGCGAAAGCGGCAAACGTGATTGCATCGGCTGAACTCCTGGCCCAGCGCGGCGTAGAGCTTTACGAATGCGATCGCGGCGGCGACGTTACTTTCCACGGTCCGGGACAAATCGTGGGCTATCTGATCTTCGACCTTCGAGGATTTGCCCGTGGAACGACGGACGCTCCGTCCGCCCTGCACAAAACTCTCGGCGCTGTCGAATTCGTGCGCCGGCTGGAAGAAGTTCTAATCCGCACCTGCGCCGATTTCGCGATTCCGACAAAGCGCGTGCCCGGCCTGACTGGCGTATGGACGGATCTAAATCATGGAGCGGCGGCCGCCTTCGTCCGCCGAACGGATGGGAACCTGACGGACGAAGGCGTCCGTCCCTCCCTGAGCGCCGCGGAGGCGAAAATCGCCGCCATTGGTGTCCACATCTCCCGCTTCGTCACGTCACACGGCTTCGCGCTCAACGTAAACAACGACCTTGATTTTTTTAACCTGATCATCCCTTGCGGCATCACATCGAAGCCGGTGACGTCGATGCAGCGACAACTCGGCAAAGAACTGGAGCTGAACGCCGTTGCCGAATCGATCTCCCGAAATTTCGGAACGGTATTTTCGAGCCAGATCCTCTGGGTTGAGACTATCGACGCCTTGCTCGGCCACCTCGTCGGCGTTCCCCTCCAAGAGCCTGCCGAATTTCGACAGCTGCACAAAGACGACGATTCTACGTGGGCCTAACGTAACTTTTGAAGTACCGTGTTCTCACTGAATAATCGTTACGTGAGCAAGCCTGCCAAACTATCGTGGAATTCAACTGCTCCGGCGGTCATGAAAGCCGGCCACCTACTCTTCTTTGCGCTGAGCATCCTGATCCTTGTGGGTTGGCCCTTCTGCGTCGCGCAATCGCGTTCTTCGGACAAAGAATTGTTTCAGGCCATTGCCAAAGGCGACATTGGTGCGGTGCGGGTGCTGCTCGCAAATGGAGCCGACCTGGAGGCGAAAGATGATCGGGGAGATACCCCAATGATCGTCGCAGTGAACGATCACAACATTGCAATGGTCAAACTCTTGCTCGAAAAGGGCGCGGATGTCTCTGTCCGAAACAACTACGAAGAAACAGCGTTGACAGAAGCTGCAACTTCATTCGATCCAGAGATGCTGCGGATCATTCTGAGTGGCAATCCGGATATCAAAGATAAGAACGCGGCGCTCCTCCAGGCAGCCGAGAATGGACCTGTCGTGATCCACATTGCCGATGCGCCGCCATCGGCGACCGGACAGAATGATCGCGCCGCGACGACTGCGCCTGAGCTGCCTTGGGTAAAGAACGTGCAATTGCTGCTTGACAGCGGAGCCGACATCGAGGCCAGGGATGAGGAAGGCAGCACGCCACTGATGCGAGCGGCAGCGTTTGGTCAAACCGAAACTTTCAAGCTCCTTCTCGAAAGGGGAGCCAAAATCAACGTCCGAGACCAGGGAGGCCTGACGCCATTGATCGCCGCAGCCTGCTCCTGTGCCATAGCGACGATGAACAGCACATACGACATTATGAAAATGCTGTTGGAGAAGGGTGCAAACGTCAATGCTCGAACCCGTGACGGCAAAACTGCCCTGATAATGGCGGCAGGTAGCCCAGACAGTTCAGCTTCTGTAAAGCTGCTGTTGAACTGGGGCGCCGATCCTATGGCGAAGGATAACGAGGGGAAGACAGCGATGACCTTTGCAAAGGACAACTGGGACCCGAAAAAGGTCGAGCTGTTGAAGAGAGCAATTGCGAAAACACGCTGAGCGTTCTCTTGCGCACCTTCCTCTAGCCCTCTGACCTCCTCCCGCGATACCATCATTCTTGCGGCTTATGGGCCGTCATTTCCATGTCGATCAGCAAAAAGAAGTCGAATCCTAAACCAGGTTCTAACGGGAACCGCCTGGGCAACAGCGCGAGTCCGTTAAAATCCACACATCTAGCCAAGGATGCGAGAAATGGAGTACCCTCTCTCCGCCGCTACTCCATCCCCGATACGCGCTTGGAGCGTCCCGATCTTTCGGTCAAACAGCGCATAGAAAAAGATAAAGGCGGCACCGAGCACGTCCGCTACGAAGTGAGTGGCGACGTCGATGCGCCCGTTCCGCCGATTCGCGACTCGAAATACTTGAGCAAGCAGCAATGCATCGAGATCTATCGCTACATGCTGCTCAATCGCAAAATGGAGATCGGGCTCGAGAATCTTTACAAGCAAGGCAAAGTTGTAGGCGGAGTTTATTTTGGACTTGGCCAGGAAGCGTGTTCGTGCGCCTCCGCTTATGCGCTCGATAAAGATGACTGGTTCGCGCCCATGATTCGTAATCAGGGTGCGCTGCTAGTGCGCGGCTTCCGCGCCTCGGACACGATGATGCAATACATGGCGAAAGCCAATTCGCCCACCAGAGGCCGTGACGGCACCTCACATTTCGGCGACATCGAAAAGCGCAACATGGTTTCGCCCATCTCCATGCTCGGCGATCTTATCCCGGTACTCTCCGGCGTCGCGCTGGGCGCGCGTTTGCAGGGACGGAACCTTGCAGCTCTCACCTGGATCGGCGACGGAGGCCAATCCACCGGTGTCACCTATGAAGGCATCAATTTCGCCGCCGTGCAGAATCTCGGCCTTGTACTCATTGTCGAGAGCAACCTGTGGGCCTATTCCACGCCTTCGGAGATGCAATACCGCGTGAAAGACCTCGCGGAACGAGCCATCGGATATGGCATCCCCGGCGTGATTGTTGACGGCACCGACGCGTGCCAGGTTTACGATGCCACCCGCGACGCCGTCGAGCGCGCCCACCGCGGCGAAGGCCCGACGCTGATCGAAGCCAAAATGATGCGCATGAAAGGCCACGCCATTCACGACGCGGCCGCGTACGTGCCGAAGCCGATGTTCGAGTTCTGGAAAAAACGCGACCCAATCGCGCGGTTTGAAAATTATCTGGTGAAAGAAAAAAAGTGGCTGACGGCCAAAGAGAATGCCGATTTGATTTCAGACGTCGAGCAAGTGATCGAGGCCGAGCGCGAAATCGCGGTTAACTCGCCGATGCCTACGCCGGAGTCGGCCGAGGGCGGCGTGTTCTGCGAGGATGGCTGTCACGAAATCAAGCCGAAATACGGGATGCCGAAAGTGAAAAAGGGAACCGGCGGCTTCAGAGAGACGGAGGCCGCAGTGCATCTTAAATGACTCTCAAAGACCAGGTCGTCGCAAGTGTCGTAGCAACGCTGAATCAGGGCAAGAGTTATATGACTTCCTTCTATGGGCCATTGGGTGGCCATAGAAATTATCTAACGCACATTGCTCTGCCGAATTGTTTTGACTACCTCTCTTTGGCCAAACAGCATGAGGAAGAACGCGGCGGTTCGATCCAAGCGAAATATAAGCAACTCCGTTATTTCCTTAATGCAGTGGCGTCACTTAACAATACGCTCGAGTATGCCTACTGCGAAATGAACCAGGGCGGATCAGCCTCTGGTTTTGAGAAATTTCAGAAAATCGTGTTCGAAAAACATCCTGAGTTGCTAGCGCTGACGGATCTGGCTAACGCCTATAAACACTGCATTAGGCGAGGAAAACGCAGCGTCAACGCGCCATTTGCCAAGGGTCTTCAGAGGCCGGAGTTACAAATTGCTGTCAACATATCGCATGACAGGAAGGTGCAAGTAAGCGCCGATTACGGATTCGACGGCCCGCTTCCGGAGCACCTGAAAACATTCCATAATGCGCTTCAGTTCTGGTTCAAGTATCACAATAATTCCGGGTCAACCGAATTGCTCGTCCTCATGCCCCAATAGGCACGAATCCACGGCCTTTACCGATACACCTCTCTCCGATGCCCGATCCGCACAATAACAATTACGACCCGTTTCCCGTCGATACGGTATATCACGCGATAGTCACCAACCCGAATCCGAAAATGGTCAGGTTGTGCCTTGAGCTTCTTGCTGCCTGGAGGAAACGGTGCGTCACAGAGTGCCGTAACTTTCTCAGTAATGCGCCGTTGAAGTTGCTTGTCAAGATCCCGGAACTCGCGGATGGCGGACGTCGTGAATTCAAGAACATAGCGCATGGGCGCTGAAAGGGACTACAGACCGAGGTCCTTCTTTATTTTCGTCCACGGAATCGTCGGTTCATTCACCCGTTTGCGCGCTTCCTCAACATCAATACGATCTTCCAGTTCCTCAAGAAAGTTATAGTCTTCGATCGGGATGATCGCAGCTACCGCCTTTTTGCCCCGATGAACGATCACTCTTTCCCGTCCGAACGCGGCACGGTTTAGAATGTCTGAGAAGTTCTGCCGCGCTTCGCTGGCGGTAAGCTTCTTGAGCATCTCGGGCCCCTCGACTCGCTTATTGTACGTGACGTAACATATTATCATTTTGTACAATTTATAATCAAGTCTAAAATCGGCTGCACTCAACCCTATGCAACTAACCTACCTCGAAGCCATCCGCCAGGGAATCTGGGAAGAAATGGATCGCGATCCAACTGTCTTCTGCCTCGGCGAAGACATCGGCATTTATGGCGGGGCTTTTAAAGTCACTGATGGTTTCATCGACCGCTTCGGTCCGGAGCGCGTGATCGACACGCCTATCGCGGAATCCGCCATAGTGGGGGCGGCTTTCGGAGCATCGCTCACCGGCATGCGTCCGGTCGCCGAGTTCCAGTTTATGGATTTCATTGGCTGCGCCTTCAACCAGATTTCAAACATGGTGGCGAAGACGCATTACCTCTGGGGTGCGCCGGCTCCGCTGGTTCTGCGTGGTCCCAGCGGCGGATATGTCCATGGCGGTCCCTTCCACTCGCAGAACCCAGAGATGTGGTTTGTCCACAATCCTGGATTGAAAGTAATTTGCCCGGCCACTCCGTACGACGCCAAAGGCCTGATTAAAGCCGCCATCCGCGACAACAACCCGTGCATTTTTTTCGAGCACAAATATCTTTACCGCCGCGTTAAGGGTGAAGTCCCGGCGGACGATTACGTCGTTCCCATCGGCAAAGCTAATCTCGTCCGCGAGGGTCGCGATCTCAGCATCATTACCTATGCTGCCATGGTACATACCGCCTTGGAGGCTGCCGAGGTTCTGAAGAACGACGGGATCGACCTGGAGATACTCGACCTGCGTACCGTCTCGCCGCTAGACCGCGACGCCATCGCGCAGACTGTGAAGAAGACAAACAAGGTCATCATTCTGCATGAGCACTCGCGTACTGGAGGATTGGCCGGTGAAATAGCAGCCATCATCAACGAAGAAGCCTTCGATGATCTCGATGGACCCATCGTCCGCATTGCGGGCCTGGATTCCGCGATCCCTTTTTCTCCTCCGCAGGAAGAACATTATCTTCCCAAGGTGAGTGACGTAGTGCGCGAAGCCCGCAAACTGAAATCGTATTGAACCCAAACGAAGTAAACCACAGATAGACGTCTTTAGATGCGTCTGCGTACCCGCAAGCGTAACGCGCGCTGTCCGCACAAAACTAGCGCCAACCCTGTCTCATCTGCCACAATAGTCGATTCCCGGAGGGGACCATGGGTAAATTTGTTCTCGGTGTCATCATTACTCTTCTCTTACTAATCCTTGGCGGGCTAGGTTTCGCGATGCTCGGTTTTTTCCCCACCGCGGCTAACGTCGCGCCACCACGATGGGAGCGCCATCTGGCTAACACAGCCGTCGATGCCTCGATGGAGCGGCGCGCTCCGCACGTCACCAACCCGGTCCCGCCCAACGACCAAAGCCTGGAAGATGGCATGAAGCTTTACAGCATGAACTGCGCCCTTTGCCACGGAGATCTCGATCGCAAGCCCGCCGCTCTGGCGCAATCTTTCTACCCACCCGCACCCAATCTGGTTTCCGATCCGCCCGACGATCCGGAGTGGCACATCTTTTACACAATCCGTACCGGCGTCCGTTACACCGCCATGCCCGCCTGGGACAAGACCCTGAGCGAGCAGGACATATGGAAGATTACCAGCCTCCTCTCGCACATGGATAAGCTGCCGCCGGCTGTTCAGGATTACTGGAAAACCAACTTTGGCGTAGCTGCACCGGCGGGCGAGGATGAGAAGAAATAAGACACAGGAACCGCCGCTGCGTTTCTAAAATCGACACTACTAACTTTCGACTTCTGTTGACAGCGATCGGGGAACGCGCAATACTTCCGCACTAGCGCGCCGCCCGTCTGCTCCTGCATGCCAAGACGGACGCGCCTTTTGCCACTTTCCCAGGAGGATCCTCGCATGTCTCGCACCGCCCGCTTGGCACGGAATATTCTTCCGCTGCTATTGTTGATTGCAATCTTTGTCCCATTTGCTTCGGCCTCTGGCCCTTATGTGATCGGTTCAGCGAACACGGTGAGCGCCGATCCCACCGTTCCTCGGCCTTCCACGACGCCATGCGTTGTACAGTTGTTTAGCGGCGCGTCATTCTATGATTTCAATGTCGAAAACTTTACCTATACGCCGCCAGCCGATTGTCCTGGCCCGTGGGCTAAGGTGGTGCTCGAGTCGGACATCAACCTGAATGCCGGTATCCAGTACGATCGCACCGCCAATTTCTGGCTCGGCCCAGTAAATATTTATTTCGGTACCACCGCCGAGCCCTCGCCGAACGAAGGCCCATCGTGGCATATCGAAAACGATCTTACCGATTACAGTTCGATTTTCTACACCGCGCAAACCGGTCAAGCCAACATCGGAAACACCTTGTGCTGCGGCCTGACTTCGACTATTTATGCGTCGGCGTCGCTTGAGTTCTATCCGATTCCCAAGGGACAGACAGCTCCTGTTTCCGCCAGCGTGGTGCTGCCACTTTCGGCCGGACCTTCAGGCGGGACGGTGGGCCTGGGTACAACCTCCAGCACACTCTCCGGCACTTTCACCATGCCCACGAACGTGCAGACCGCTTACCTTGACGTTTATGCGCAGAGCCAATCCGGCGATGAGTTCTGGTATACGTGCGTGCCCAACGATGTCGCATCAGAGCTGGAAAGCTGCAGCAACACGGGATTCCGCGAGACCGAGATCACAATCGATGGGCAGCCGGCAGGAGTAGCCCCGGTATTTCCGTGGATTTATACCGGCGGCATCGATCCTTTCTTGTGGTTCCCGATTCCCGGCGTGCAGACCTTGAACTTCACCCCGTATCGCGTGAACCTGACGCCGTTCGCCGGCTTGCTAAGCAATGGCCAGCCGCACACCGTCTCCCTCAGCGTGTACAACGCCAATAATTATTTCTCAGCCACGGCATCGTTATTGCTTTACGAGGATCCAGGCAGCGCCGAAACCAGCGGCGCGATAACTCAAAATACGCTGACCGGGCCATCTCCGGTGGTCACCGAAAAGCTCAACGTGCAGCCGACCTCTATAAAGGGCACCGTCGACGTTACTTCGAGACGCAGCTTTGTGATCTCGGGCTACGTGAATACTTCACACGGCAAAGTGACGACTAAGGTTTCGCAAACCGTAGGCTTTTATAACGATCAGAATTTCAATATCACTGGAAACCAGTACGTCCAGGATATTTTGCAGAACACCACGATCAACTCCAACACAACGGTATCGCAAGCGGGCTCGCCGAGCACCGTTTACAACCAGAACTATACTTTCCCGTTGACCGTAAACATCTCAGAAGTGTTCCTCTCTAACGGCAATATCAACCAAAAGACCAACGCCAAACAGACTTACCAGCAGACCAATACCACCACTCAGAGTGGTACCGTGACATATTTCAGCTCGCTCGAAAACGCCGGCCAACACCTGGATACGCTCGAACTCGATTCCTCGTTCAATCTACTTGGCAACACCGGACAATCCAGTGCGCAGCAATACAACTACTTTGATTCAACCGGCGCTGCGTATGACTGCGCCATTGCAGCCGCTTCCAATCTGCTGACCGCCTACAGTCCCGGATGCAAGCAATAGGGAACGACGCGGGATTCAACCGAAAAATAAAGGGAGCGGCCAATGCCGTTCCCTTCATTTATTTTTGACTGGATTGAGGTCGGCGGATTTACTTCATTCGGGTGGTCGCGTGATCGCCCCCTGCGACGCGGACGATACCAAGGCTGCGTATTTAGCGAACACGCCACTGGGATACCGCGGCTGCGGCGGCTTCCATTCCTTCATACGTTGTCGGATGACTTCGTCACTGATCTCAACCTCCAGCAGCCGCTGGTTAACATCGAGGTGAATAATGTCGCCGTTGCGCACGGCGGCGATTGGCCCGCCCAGCGCGGCTTCCGGAGAGACGTGACCGGCCATCAATCCGTGAGTTGCACCTGAGAACCGGCCGTCGGTCAACAGTGCGACAGACGATCCCAATCCTTCGCCCACAAGTGCTCCGGTGACGCTCAGCATCTCCCGCATGCCCGGCCCGCCTTTCGGGCCTTCATTGCGGATGACCACGACATCGCCCGAGTGAATCTGCTTGCTGGTAACGGCGGACATTGCGTCTTCTTCCGATTCAAAAACCCGCGCCGGGCCGCGCTGCTCGAGCCGCTCATGCCCGCTGATTTTGGCCACGCAACCCTCGGGCGCGAGGTTCCCCTTCAAAATGACCAGGCCTCCGGTTTTCTTCAGCGGCTTTTCCAGTGGCGCAATCACCTCTTGTCCCGGTGTTTCGATAGCGCTCTCACTCTCGGCCTTAAGTGAAAGTCCGGTTATTGTCATCGCGGCGGCATGAAGATGCTTTCCATGCAGCAGTCGCCGGGCTAGCAATCGCACTCCGCCTGCACGGTGCATATCGGCGGCCACAAAACGTCCGGAAGGTTTCAAATCGGCAAGCAGCGGCGTGCGTTCGCTCACTGTCTGAAAATCGTCAATCTGCAAATCGACGCCAGCTTCTCGCGCAATCGCCAGCAGGTGCAGCACCGCATTGGTCGATCCTCCTGTTGCAGCGACGGACGCGATCGCATTTTCAAATGCGTCATGAGTCAAGATATCGTGCGGTCGAATTTCCTTCTCCAGCGCATTCAGGATTACCTTGCCGCAGGCGAATGCGACGGAATCTTTTTTCGCATCCATCGCCGGCACGCTGTTGAAGCCCATGGGAGAAAGCCCGATCATCTCCATCACTGTGGACATGGTGTTCGCGGTGTACTGGCCGCCGCAAGCCCCAGCACCGGGACAAGCCACATCTTCCAGATCGTGCAAATCCTTATCTGTAATTTTTCCCGCAGCATTCGCACCGACGGCTTCAAAAACATCTTGTATCGTCACGTCTTTCCCGCGATAGGTGCCGGCGGCGATCGTTCCGCCATAAAATACAAGCCCGGGAATATCCAACCGCGCCAACGCCATGGCCGCAGCCGGAATCGTCTTATCGCATCCCACCACGCACACGACTGCATCAAATAACTGGCCGCGACAGACCAGTTCAATCGAATCGGCAATTACTTCGCGACTGACCAGTGAGGCCCGCATGCCTTCCGTGCCCATGGTCTCGCCATCGGAAATGGCGATAGTATTGAATTCCATGGGAGTGCCGCCGGCGGCACGAATACCCTCTTTCACTTTGGCGGAGAGCCGCCGCAGGTGAAAGTTGCACGGCATGGTCTCAATCCAGGTGTTGGCCACGCCGATCAGCGGCTTGCTAAGGTCAGCGTCGGTGAATCCGATAGCTTTGAACATGGAGCGCGCCGGAGCCCGGTCGCGCCCGTCGGTAATTCCGCGGCTGCGATGCTTTAGATCCATGATGAAAGGTTACAACAGAGGCGAGCGACAGGGAGGCTGTCGCAAGAAATTAAAAACGGAAAATCGCGATCAACGGATTAAGAAAATTGTTTAGGCTAACGCTGCGCGCGCAGATTGCTCTGCAATATTGGTCGATGCCGGCGGATGCGGCGCCCATGTGCCATTGCCCTCATGCTCACGCAGAGATGCGCTGGACCGTACTTCGATTACATCCACGATCCCATACCATTCGCGGTAAAGCTGGCCAGCTTGCTTCTGCGTCGCTTCCAGCAGCAGGGTCACGCCATGCTCCTGACCGGCGGCTTCCGCATGCACGGAACCGAGCTCGAGCCCCCTGCGTGAAGCGGCATTGAGAATGCGCATCAATGCGCCCTGGGCGTTGCGATAGCGAATGTGAAAAACTTGCATAGTCGTTCCCTCTAACTTAGTTTTGCAATTCCTATTCGTCCCGGAAAACCATCTCCGACAGCGCCGCTCCCGCTGGAACCATGGGATACACGTTCGCCTCCGGATGACAATCGAACACCAGCAACTCCGGCCCCGGCGAACGCAGAAAATTGTCGATTGAATCTCCCGTGTCCTTCGATACCGGAAACTCGGCCATGGCCGATTCGTTCAGGCGCCAGCCGTGAATCCTGTAGGCCTTGGCAATCTCGACGAAATCAGGATTGTCGCTCAAATCAGTTTCGGAATAGTTGCGCTCGTAGAAAAGTTGTTGCCACTGCCGCACCATGCCCAGATATTTGTTATCGACGATCACCATTTTTATGGGCAAGCCGAGGCGCTGCACTGTTGCGAGCTCTTGAATGTTCATCTGAAAGCCGCCATCGCCGGAAACGCAGAGCACACAAGTGTCAGGCTTGGCCAGCTGCACACCGACTGCGGCGGGCAGGGCGAAGCCCATCGCTCCCAGACCTCCGGAGGTGATGAAGCCGCGCGGTGATGAAGAACGATAGCGCTGCGCCGCCCACATCTGGTGCTGGCCCACGTCGGCAATCACAACGTTGTCCTGGGGTAACCGGCTGAAAAGTTCATCGAGAAATCGCATGGTCGGTTGAGCCAGTCCTTGCGGATCAAGCTCGGCCCGCTCTTGTCCACAGGCGACCGCTCGCCAGCCGCTCCAATCGGGCAGGGAGACGCGGTGCAAGTCGGCGTGAAGTGCGGGAATTGTTTTGGCCAAATCGCCGATGACCGGAAGCTCACAGGCTCGTACGCGGTCCAGCTGCGCCGGATCAATTTCGAAGTGAACGATTTTCGCATTGGGAGCGAAGCGAGTGGGCTCGCCAGTCACGCGATCATCCAATCGCGCTCCAAATACCAGCAACAGATCGGTCTCGTGCAGCGCCATGTTGGCAGCACGCGTTCCGTGCATTCCGACCATCCCCAGGTAATAGGGCGATTGCGGCGGAACGGCGCCCAGACCGTGCACCGTGGCGAATGTCGGAATATTCAAATCATCGAGCAGTCGACGCAATTCCGGTATGGCTCCAGAAAGCTTTGCTCCCGCGCCGACCAGTGCGACCGGCTTCGTAGCTCGTTGCAATAAGGCAACGATCGCGTCGCTGTGTGGGCCCTGTGCTTTCGCTGCAGAAGGCCGCACGAGCGGGGTAAACTTCACTGGCCCAGAGAATTCTTTCTTGGCCTTGAGCAGGTCGGTCGGAATGTCGATGACTACCGGCCCCGGCCGTCCGCTGCGCGCCCAGTGGAATCCCTCAGCAATGACTTCAGGAATTTCGTCAATGGTTCGCACCAACCGGCTCCACTTGGTGAGCGAAAGCGTGACGCCAAAAACGTCGGTCTCCTGAAATGCATCGGTGCCGAGCATCGCGCTGCGCACTTGTCCCGTGATGCAGACCAAGGGAACGGAATCCATTTTGGCATCGGCAATGCCGGTCACGAGGTTGGTTGCGCCGGGACCGCTGGTCGCAATCGCCACTCCAACTTTCCCCGTCACCCGCGCGTAGCCCTCTGCAGAGAACACCGCGCCCTGCTCATGCCGCGTGAGAACATGGCGAATGCCGCTGCCTTCGAGCGCGTCGTACAACGGCATAATCGCGCCGCCGGGATAACCGAACACCAGGTCCACCCCTTCGGCGCGCACGCACTGCAAAACAATTTCTGCTCCCTTAAGCATTCACCACCTGTTCGGGCTCCCGCTTGGGCGTCTGTGCGGGCTTCTTCGCTTCTCTTCCGGGCAGCCAGCTCATCATGCCGCGCAACTGGGCACCGACAATCTCAATGGGATGCCGCTGTTCCTTCTCCCGCAGTTCCGTGAAGTGATAGCCGCCGTCTTTGTTTTCTTTGATCCACTCGCGAGCGAAAGTTCCGTCCTGAATGTCGGCCAGGGTTTTCTTCATCGCGGCCCGTGTGGCGTCTCCGACAACTTGTTCGCCGCGCGTCAGATCGCCATACTCGGCAGTATTCGAAATCGAATAGCGCATCCGGCTGAGTCCGCCTTCGTAGATGAGATCGACGATCAGCTTCATCTCGTGCAGGCACTCGAAGTACGCAATCTCCGGTGCGTAACCAGCTTCCACCAGCGTCTCGAATCCCTTCTTGATCAGCGACGTCAGACCACCGCACAACACGGCCTGCTCGCCGAACAGATCGCTCTCAGTTTCTTCTTTGAATGTTGTTTGCAGCACCCCGGCGCGGGTCGAGCCGATGCCGTGCGCATAGGCCAGCGCAAATTCGTGCGCCCGCTTGCTGGAATCCTGTTGAATCGCGATCAGTGAAGGCACGCCGCGCCCCTCTGCATATACGCGCCGCAGCAGATGTCCGGGACTCTTGGGCGCGATCATCACCACATCAACATCGCCCGGCGGAGTGATGGTTTTGAAATGAATGCTGAATCCGTGGGAGAAGCCCAGAATTTTTCCCGGATGCAGATAAGGCTTGATGTACTGCTCGTATACTGCCGCCTGAGTTTCGTCGGGCGTGAGCACGTGAATCCAGTCAGCGCGCTTGGCGGCCTCATCCGGCGCCACCACAACCATGCCATCGGCGCGGGCCTGCTGGGCGCTGGGGCGATTCGGTTCCAGCCCGACGATTACTTTGCATCCACTGTCGCGAAGATTCTGCGCCTGCGCGTGTCCCTGGCTGCCGTAGCCGAGGATGGCAATAGTTTTGCCTTTTAAGGCGTTGGGATTGGCGTCATGTTCGTAGAAAGATTGTGGCCACAGGATGCTCCTTCTGGTTTTAAAGCTGACCCATTTGCTGTGGACCGACCGGTCGGTCGGTATCCTCGAATGCTACCTGTGACCCTGATCAGTGTCAAGTGAGAAATCCAGGGCCGCAAACTTCCCCCCGGTAACGGCTTCGGCACTCATTGGTAATCCATTGTGGAACTGTTTACCATGTCACCCGATGACTCGCGAGACCGTGGTCGACTCCCGGCAGGAAATTCTGCGTACCGCCGCCCGCTTATTCCAGCAGCGCGGCTATGATGCCACTTCCATGAATGATGTGGCCGCAGCTCTCAGGCTGAGCAAGGGCGGCCTCTACCACCACTTTCAGAGCAAAGACGAAATTCTGTTTGAGATCATGGACCACGCCATGGAGATCACGCAGGAGCGCGTGCTCAATCCGGTGCGCAGCATCGCCGATCCTGAAGAGCGGTTGCGGGCGCTGATCCGGCTGCACATCGAAGTTGTGCTCAGTCCGCGCGACCGCGAGATTACTGTGATGCTCCACGAGAATCATCCGCTTCCGCCGTCGCTCCGCAAGCGCATCAATGCGCGCAAGAAGGACTACGTACACTTTCTTGAAAGCCTGATGGCCGAGGTGCAGAACAAGGCTCGGCAGTCGCGTTCTGCAAAGGCCAAAGTGAGTCCGCGTGCCGCGGCCTTTGCGCTGCTCGGCATGATCAACTGGATTTATCAGTGGTATAAGCCGGAAGGCAATCTGCAGGCGCAGAACCTGATTCCGCAATTTACCGACCTCATTTTCGGAGGGATTCTGGCGTGAAGACATTTTTTGCCAGCCTTCCGGAGATCGAGGAGCAGCGCAACGACAGCGCCAAAGCTTATCGCGAATTCTTACGCGTGCCGGCGATGAGTGCCGGACTGTACGTGCTGCCAGCGGGAGGAATCGACCGGCAAAAACCGCATCGAGAAGACGAAATCTACTACCTGGTTCGAGGACGCGCCCGCTTTAAGGCTGGTTCCGAAGATCGAGAAGTTTCGGCCGGCAGCGTGATCTTCGTCGCAGCCGAAGTTGGGCATCGATTCTACGACATTGCGGAAGAACTAACGGTGCTGGTGTTCTTCGCGCCCGCTGAGACGTAAGCGGCGACAGGCGCGGAAACTACTTCGCGGGAATCCAGTAAACCTCCTCCTTGATTGCCGTTCTATCGACAAAGCCGCGACGCTTTAGAATCGCCTTGCTGTTTGCAATCATGTCCGGGTGTCCACACAGGTATGCGGTTGTATTTGTGGCGTCGAGCTCCCAGTGATCGGCATACTTGCGCAGCACATCGTCGGCGCGGCCGATCTCGCCTGGCCAGTCGGCATGATCCCACGGCCGGCTCACGGTAGGGACGTACTTGAACCAGGGTAGTTCGGCATCGAAGCGGATCAGTTCCTCTTTGTAACCGAATTCCCAGGGACGGCTGGCGCCATTGAGCAAATAGAGTTGGTGGCTGCCATCGAAGTGGCCCTCCTTCCAATCCTTCGCAAGTTGTCGGATGAAGCTTACAAACGGGGCCACCCCCGTCACCGTGCAAACCAGCAAATGGTGCTTGCGTCCGCTGTCGGTATCCAGTGTGCATTTTCCCTTGGCCACTTTTCTCATCAGCAGATCGTCGCCGGGTTGCAGCTTGAAGAGTCGCGGAGTGAGTGCGCCTTCGGGAACAAGTTCAAAGAAAAATTCAACTTCATTTTCAAAAGGCGCCGAGACGATCGAATAGGGACGCTCTATGCGCTTGCCGTCGTGCTCGACTCCGAGCGTGGCGTATTGACCCGGAGAAAACTTGAACTCGCCGCCGGGCTCGATGCGAATCATCCACAGGTCAGGAGCGAACTCTTCACGCTTCGTGATCCGTGCCCGGTAAAATTTGTCGTCCACAAGCGTCATGTTTGCGAATCCTCAAACCGCAGCGCTCGATATGCCGATCGAGACCAGCTTCGCGGGTCGATAAAGTTGTGCGATGATACACGGCGAGGCGGCAACCTGGCAACCGAACGGTCGTTCCAGTAACCTGAGGCGATTCAAAAACATTTTTGTTCTGTTCCTAACAGCCTCGCCCCCAGATTGAGTGTAAGAAAATGCATAGTACGAAACCGAAAGCGTTCATTTTTGTTTTTGACGGGCTGGCAGATTGGGAGCCGGCCTTGGCCCTGTGCGAGATCAGGAAATCCGGCAAGTATGACGTCCTCACTTTGGGACGTTCGCGGCAGACTGTGACCACCATGGCAGGTCTAAACGTGTCCGTCGATCTGACAATGGATGAAATTGAGCCAGCGGAGGCAGCGATCATTATCTTGCCGGGCGGAAACTCCTGGGAAGATAGGCCGGACCGGAAGCTGGATGAGCTTCTGCAACGGCTTCATGCGGAGAAAATTCTGATCGGCGCGTTGTGCGGAGCTACGCTGGAAATTGCCCGCGCCGGTCTGACTGAAGCGACTCGGCACACCAGCAATGCGAAGAGTTACCTGAAGAAGATGGTTCCCGAATACAACGATGAGAGGTTCTACGTCGAGGAATTAGCGGTTACCGACCGCCGGATCATCACTGCCAGTGGATTAGGAAGCGTTGAGTTCGCGCGCGAGGTGATTCACGAGTTGAACATCTACAACGAATCCGATGCTCTTATTTGGTTTGAAATGTTTAAAAAGGGCGTGATCCCAGGGCACTTGTTGTAAAGAACACGTCGAATTTGATTTTCTATTCCGTGCCAGGCTGGGAGCTTTCTGGATTGTCTCTCGCGACCGGCTGAATTCCAGGTGGAGGATTCGGAAGCGCGCGAAGTTTTGTGAGTTCGTCTTGCGTCTTTTGCCAGACTTTCGGTTTCTTCTTGGTTGCGATGGGTGCGTTCGGATCGCCGTAGAACGCCAGAATGTTTGCTCGCAGCTCGGGAGTTATCTTGTCGAAGTTGTGTTGCGCCAACTGGTCGAGCAAGTGGGCATAGGTGTTATCGGTCAAGCCATACTCTCCGGCGCGAGTATCGTGGCCGGTATCGAAATCGGTATTGGTCAGATGCAAATCTCCGGCTGAAGTTTCGTGCAGAAGCTTGGTATAGTCCTGCACGGTTTTGTCCACGCTGGCGATATAAAGGTCTTCCGTTTTCTGCGTGGGGATTTTGAAATCGAGCGCCTTGAACGGTCCGATCTTGGGCATGAATCGTACGAAGAAGGCCAGCAGCCGAGTTCCAAAGCCAGGGCGTTTATAGGTACGACCCCATTCCTTCTGATAGCGCGCGCGCGATAAATAATAGCGGAACTGGCGCGCCTTAAAATTTGGCGTTTCGGAAACAATTTCCTGGCGGCGCGCGCTCAGAGCCACGCGCGTCATCTCGGGAATCACGTTGCTGATGGCGCGGCGGAAAGTACCGATCGCTAGATCTTCTTTGGAGAGGACATCCGTCAGCGGAATGCCATAAGTATCCTGAAACGCCCGCTCCAGCACCGGCTTCGAAATTTCAAAGCCGATGAAATCGTGATAAGCGTCGGAGGTATAGCGTTTCTTCGCTACCTGCGTCACGTCAAAGCCGAACTCAGTGCGGATATGAGCTTTCGGGTTGTCCTCGTAAGTGACGATGTTCCCATATTTCTTGCGCAGTTTGGGGAACTCAAGGCCTACTGCCTGATTCACCGTCGGATGTCCGCAATTGTCGGCGGAATAGTGGGCCAGCGCGCCCAAGGCAAAAGCATATTCGTCCAGATCAGAAGATTCCTTTACCAGACTAACGACGAAGTCACCGCTGCGCACGTAATGTGTGAGATCGCTGAAGTATTTGCTACCGAACGGATAATAGCCCATGTCCTGCATCACCGAACCGCCGTAGGCGAATGCGTGCGCTTTCTTCAAGTCATCGTCGGTGGCGGCGGGGAAGCGTTTTTTCAGCAGAGGCAAGAGAGTATCTTTCCACGTCAAATCTACGATCTCTTCGTGAGTGAGCACCGAGTAAGCGCCGCAGGTCTGCACGGTGCAAATTGGCGCGATCAAAATCGCCAGGCAAAAACAGATCGCCGATTTAAGGGATTTGAGGATGCACTTCATTTGGCGACGACGAGAACCACAAAGGTATCTGGCACAATGCTGTGCCGGGGATGCGGATTGTCGGCCGTAGCCGCCGGAGGTGGGCCGAACTTCGCGGTCACGACAAATACATTGTGGGTTTTGGAATCAAGGGCCAATGTTCGCGCGCCCGTCTCCGTAGGCACAGTTTCCACCAGCATAAATTTCTCCGGAGACTCCTCGCGGATTACACTCAGCACGCCCTCACCACAGGAAGCGAAAGCCAGCCCGGTTTCGTCATCGAACCTAGTTGCGTCTACACCGTCGCCGATAGCGGGAGTGGCTAGAACTTTGCCGGAATCTGCATCGACCACGGCCATCATTTTGTTATCGCACCCAACGAACAGACGTCGGTTCTTTTTGTCCATGGATAAACCCGAAGGCGATTCGCAGGGCGCCAGCGGCCATTTCGTCTTCACCACCAGCTTGTTCGCATCGATTGCCGTAAGCTCGCTCTTATCTTCGATGTTCACGAAGATCTCGCCCTTCCCATCGCTGGCGGCAAACTCGGGCTTGCCATCCAGTTTGATAGTGCCCACGACCGTGCCGTTGGTAGCATCAATGGCGGTCGCGTCCTGACTTCGTCCGTTAAATGTGAAAACACGCCTGGTTGCTGGGTCGTAAAGAATGGCGTCGGGGCCTTGCCCGACCTTTATCTTGCTGCTGGTGGCGAGCGTTTTCAGGTCAAAAATGCTCACCGTGCCCTCCCGCCCGTTGCTGGTGAAGCCGCGTCCCAATTCGGGCGCGAGAGCAATGCCGTGAACCCCTGGCGTATCCGCAATATCACCCACGCTTTTACCGGAATCCAAATCGAGAACGATCACATGAGTGGCGCGAGAAATATAAAGACGGCGCGCCGCGGCGTCGGCGGTTAGATAATCCCAACCGCCATCACCTCCGATCTTGTAAGTGTTAACAACCTTGTATCCCGGTCCAGCTACGGCCACGGCCGTTGCGGCGGTGATCAGTAGGGAAGCGAAAATCCATTTGCAAAAGAAATCTCTCTTGCCGGCCATTCTTCCTCCGAAACCTCACTTGCGTCGTAAACCACTAAGTTCCCGGCGTCTCATCCGAAGATGTACCTGCTAGCGGTCAGACGCGCCTGCACCCAACTGTAGTCGGGCGGGACCTGAAGTAACTTTACCCCATTTTCTCAGTTGCCTAAACTTTGCATATGGATGTTTTTCCACCGAACCTCCCGGTTCAGGACGAGGCGCGCGTTTTAGACTCGCGCCTTCAGCCGACCCCGGACTACGGCGGTCTGGGTTCTGATTCGAATCTTGCGTTAAAGCCACCGACTTTTGGATCTGGCAATTCTGTTTCGCTAAGGCCTTGCCTCCGTCTGTTGCATGTTGCGGCCGTAATGGCGGGTATCGGGCTCGCGGTGGCAGTCTCCAGCGCCGGGGGCACGGGGAATATCTGGGGGAAACTGAGCAATTCGTCCGTCTTGCGGAAGGATGCTTCAGAGCCGTCGTTCGCATTCTCGGAGACTGATCTAGATCGCCAGAAGCCGCAGGAACAAGCAGAACTGCTGTTGGAACGCGCCGTAAGCCATTCCAATGGAGCGACGGACCAGATTGAAGCGCGTGTCGACGGCTGGCGCGGAAAGCTCAAGTGGAATAATCACTTCGGCCAGCTTACGACCGCTGCCCTCAACTCCAGCGACACCGGTGTGCGCAATTCCGCCATTGAAGTGCAACTCGCCGCCTACGGGCTTACCAAGAGCCAGCCCACGGTGGATGCCCTGGTTAAACAAGCCAGTTCCCCCGACCACACGAAAAAGATTTGGGCTTTCTGGGGTCTGGGTCTGCTGGCGAACCGTGGCGTCGCAACGGATCGTGTGGTGCAAGTATTGGCCGCCCAACTGAAAGAACCTGACCGCGCCGATCGTTCGTCTGAGGACACCCGCCGTTGGGCAGTCGAAGGCCTGGCTCTGGTCGGAACTACGCCGACGATCGCTCCCTTGCTCGATGCCATGCGCAATGATCCTTCGGCTCTGGTGCGCGAACGGGCTGCCTGCAGCCTGGCGCAGAGCGGAATGTTGACGCGCGGCCAGCGGCTGATTGCCGTTCCCCGGCTCATCGACTACGCCGAGGACCCAGCGCTTGACGCCCAGACCCGGGGCTGGGCCTTCCAGGCATTGGCCGACATTACCCGACAACGCCTGCCCAACGACTCCGCTGCCTGGCGGAACTGGTATCAAAACAACAGCGCGGAAAACTAAGCTGCTCAAAGCGTTCTCGGTGTTCCTCGGGCATTATTGCCCTTGTCCTGAATGCCCGTCTTAAGCGCGCGGCGAAATCGAAGGTTCCTCAGAACAAAAAACCGCCACCGGCAGCGACTAGAATTAACATTCGAAGCGTCTAAGGAATTGTTAATATCGAATGTCGGGCTTATCGCAATCTCTCGTGTTCTGCATGGGTGTCACGAAACCAATCCCCGCATCTCTGCAATCGGCTGTTTCGGAGCTGCTGGGGGAGCTGCAGACGCAGAGTGAATGCGAGAAGATAGGTCTTTCCCGCGACTCCTTTGCCGCGATCCTTTGTGATGTTGCCGCCAAATATCTACCAGCCTCGTGCAGTCATAGCGAAGCCCGGACATTTCTCCTGAGCCTTCGCGTGGAAGAGCTGGCGTTGGCCAGGGCCTGTGCCGCGGGTCACAACGCCGCCTGGGAGATTTTCCTGACGCGTTACCGCGAAAAACTTTACCAGTCGGCCTTGCGCATCGCCCGCGAGGATTCCGCCGCCCGTGATCTGGCCGATACCCTTTACGCCGAGCTTTACGGCACCACCACGCGCGCCGGAGAGCGGGTTTCGAAGTTAGCCTCCTTCACCGGGCGCGGGTCGCTGGAGGGTTGGCTACGCACCGTTCTCGCCCAGGAGTTCGTCAATCGCTACCGCCGCACCCGGCGGCTGGTTAGCCTGGATGAAGAAGGGGAAGACGGCGCAAAGTTCGCCGCTCCCGAGACCGAAGCGGTTCCGTCTCCGGATTCGCGCCTTGAATCGGCTACCCAGGGCGCCCTGGCCTCGCTTTCGAACGAGCAGAGGATGATCCTGGCATCCTATTTTCTGGATGGCCGTACCCTGGCCGAAATTGCGCGGATGCTGGGCGTACACGAGTCTACGATCAGCCGTAAAGTGGACAAACTTGCCAAGTCCTTGCGCAAGAAAATCCTGGCTAACATGATGCAGCAAGGTATGGCCCGCAGGCAGGCCGAGGAGGCTTTGGAGGTGGACGTGCGCGACCTGCGATTAGACATTCGTCGCAGTTTGGCGCAAGAACCGCCTGCGGCGCCGTTCTCAGATCAGAGAGAACCTCCCATCGAAGCTCGAACTCATGGAGATGCTGCGAACCCTGAGAGCGAGCTTAGGAGGGAAGTTTTCCAGAAGCGAGCTCTCTAGAAACTTCAGATGCAAGAAGTTCCCCAATTCGTACTGAAGCGGCTGCGAGAAACCGCAGTAGCCGGCTCTCATCCCGATGCAGATGTGCTCACGGCCTTCGCCGAGCAGTCTCTTCCGGTAAGCGAAAGGGGCCGCGTAATCGAGCACCTGGCCGCCTGTGGCGATTGTCGAGATGTTGTAGCTCTGGCTTTGCCCGCAACAGAGATCGAGGTTGCGCCCGTTTCCACCACTCGCGCTCGAGGTTGGTGGCTCGGCTTGCCCGTCCTTCGCTGGGGAGCGTTGGCCGCTGGGCTCACGGTCGCGATTTCGATCGGGGTTTTTCAGTATTCGCATCGCCGGAACGGCGATATGGTCGCCTCGAACCGTGCGCAGGAGGCTGTTACGCTTCCTTCCTCGTCGGATTTGCTTCATGCAACGCAGAAGGCAGTCTCCCGGACGGAGACGGGAACACAGCCATCGTCGGTACTCGGCTCCCCCGTACCATCCGGGCAGAAACCCGCCGTCGAAGTCAGCCGCCGGGATCGCGCTGCCGGCCATGACATCGTTATCGCTCAACTCGCGCAAAATGCGAATGCTTTATCGGCTCCCGTCAACTCTCACTCCGCGGCAAAAAGGAAGAATCAGGTTGCCCAGCAGATTGCCCAGAATGATTCGCCGCTACTACCGGATCGAGGAAACGCCACCAACCTGACTAGCTTCGACGTGGTAAAAGCCAAAGATCCCGTGCCCGCACAGTCAACTTCGAGCAACGCTCCCACGTCCTTGGCGTCCGCCAGTCCCCTGCAAACCTCGCCATCTCTCATGTCGCGCGCTTTACCGCTCTGGACAGTGACTTCCTCCGGCGTATTGCAACGCTCCTTCGACGGCGGAAATACCTGGGAGAACGTTAATCCAACTCTAAACGAGGGGCAGGCTAACACTCATCCGGCGAATCAGAAAGCCGAGGTTGCGGTCGATCCTAATGCAGCATTCCGCGCCGTAGCCGCCCTTGGGCCGGAAGTTTGGGCCGGTGGGAGCAGCGGCGTTTTGTATCACACGTCGGATGGCGGCAATCACTGGATCCGCGTAACCCCAAGCACTGCTGCCGCTGGCCTTACGGGAGACATTATTCGCATTCAGTTCGCCGACCCCCAGCATGGGAGAATCTCAACCTCGAATGCTGAACTCTGGACCACTTCCGACAGTGGTGAGACCTGGCAGAGGCAGCAATAGCAATTGCAATCCAGCTCAAGGTAGGGGCTTCATGTTGCCTTCCGCATTCCGGCAAAATCCAATTACCAAAGTGACGTTTACAACAGAAAACACTAAACCTAATATCCGAGAGTAGTTTGGCAGTTCTGGGGGAGGGCTGCCGAGGCGTCTTGGGCTGAAAAGTCCGAGGCGCTTTTTTGTTTGCCGGATCACCTGCTCAATCATGAACATCCGGCCCGGGGGAGCCGTTTGTGGATGAATAAAACCATGTGTTCTTCATCCACATATTGGTCGCCAATCTTCAATGCGCGGCGCTCACAGCCGAAGGGTTCAAAACCGAGTGAACGATACAGGCTTACCGCCGCATTTTGAGTGGTTGCTACCGAGAGCATGATCTGCTCAATGCCTCCTACATGAGAGGCTCGCTCCAGCAGCATTCTTAACATGTCCCGGCCGGCTTGCTGGCGCCGCGCCTCACGCGCCACATAGACGCCCCAGATGCGTCCCTTGTGTCGTTCCTTAAGCCCCTTATGGCGGAAGAAACCCGCAGTACCTACTAGTTGATGGCCGACGAACGCACCCACGACAAACTTCTCGGATGGATCGAAGGAAATACGCTCGGCGATTTCCTCTCTGCTCAAGCCGTGATGTTCTTCGGGGGACGAGCCAAACGCTCCCGGCTCACTTTCCAGCGCTTCCCGACGGATATTCCGGTATGCGTCCACATCGATTGCCGCAAGAAATCGCAGATCGATCGTCATCGTGAGACCGCTATTCGGATCCCCGGCACGCGGAGCAATAGCCGCCTATTTCCAATCGCGACACTACGATCCGGAAGCGGCAATCTTTTTCTACCTGGCTTTTCAACTTTTCAAAAATATCGCTGACGAATTCCATAATCTTGCCGCAACGCAAACATGCCATGTGGATGTGGTCCCGGTTCACCTTGCGTTCGTAGTAATGCCCTTCGCCGTTGATGTGCATGAGATCAAGCTCGTCAATCAAACCATGCCGCTTCAACAGCCGCAGCGTCCGGTAGACGGTACTGCGGTCTACGCTGGCATCCAGTTTTTGGGCCTTGCGCAAAAGCTGGGCTGCGTCCAGGTGTTTGGTCGCCGTCTCCATCACCCGAAGAATCGCGCGGCGCTGCTCGGTCATGCGTATTCCGCGCTCGGCGAGATGGGCCTGCAATCGCCCTGGGATTTCGGTTTGCGGTAATGGCACAAGACCCTCCTTGATCGTCGGCACTTAGACTGCAACTTAGGATGTCGCAACTGGTCGCAACCAAGCTGCGACGAAATCTTTCTCGGGCTCTTGACGCTGGTGGGAGGCATCCGGCACTATGAGAACGTGCCTCAGATGCGACTCGGTTGCAACTGGCATTCCAAACTCAACCTTCATGAGCCGGCGCATTCACCATCACGGTCCTATGATACTTCCAGATGCGACTCGATTGCAACTGGTTTTAGGGTTTCGTCGTATTGTCGGTGTCCTGCTCGGCTGCGTCTTGAAGGTTCTGCGAAATTTCCAGAAAATAACGCTGCGCCCTAGTCTTGTCCTTTGCTTGCTGGGCACAGCCTGGGCTGGAGTGGGCGGAAGCATCTCGGGCACAATCAAAGATCCCTCCGGAGCGGCCATCGCCAAAGCAACTGTCACTTTGATGAACCTCAACACGGACGTGAGCCAAACCACCATCGCCGACGGCCGAGGCGCGTATACCTTCCCCGTCCTTCCCGTTGGGGATTATGTCCTCGAGGTGAACCAGCCCGGCTTCCAGCCCTATCGCCGCTCCGGAATTGTGCTCGACGCAAATGACGCGCTTCTGCTCGATATCGTGCTTCATGTCGGGGATCGTTCCGACGCGGTCACCGTGAACGATAGCGCTGTTCATGTGGAGACTTACAGCAGCCAGATGGGCGAGGTCATCAACAGTGACCAGATAAATGCGGTGCCGCTGAACGGCCGCAGCTATACGGACTTGTTGTCGCTTCAGCCCGGCGTAGCTCCTGAAACTTCCATCACTTCGAACACGGTGCAGGATGTTGGCGCCAGCGCGTTGTCACCCTCCGCGGATCTGAATCCAGGCACGATTTCGATTCATGGGCAGCGGGAGTTTGCCAATGCCTTCATCGTCAACGGCAGCGATTCCGAGGAAGACGTCAACATGGGAACGGCGATCATTCCAAATCTGGACTCGATCGCCGAGTTCCGCATTCTTACCAGCAACTTTGACGCGGAGTACGGCGAGTTCAGCGGTGGCCAAATCAACGTCATCACGAAATCCGGCAGCAACGCATTTCACGGAGACCTTTTCGAGTTCCTGCGAAACACCGATCTGGACGCGCGCAATTACTTCTCGCCCACTCGCGGTACGTTCATTCAGAACCAGTTCGGCGGAACTTTCGGTGGCCCCGTCATGCGGAGCAAAATTTTCTTTTTCTCTGACTATCAGGGCACACGCCAACGCCAGGGCGTCGATACCGGGCTGATTCCCGTGCCATCCGTGCAGGATCGGTCTGGCAACCTATCCGACCTGGCCAGTTCTTTCTACACTACCGAAATCGTGAATGGGCAACCGGTAGTGATGCCGACCACCGTCAGCGGTCCAGCCTGGGCCGATAGTCTTTCTAACAATTTCGGTTATCACGTTTATGCGGGAGAGCCTTATTATTTCCCGGGATGCACAAACACAAACTATTCCGCCACGCCAGCCACGGCTTGCGTTCTTCCTACGCTGCTAATCCCGGCCAAAGCCTGGTCCGTGCCCGCGCAACATCTGTTGCAGTACATTCCGGCGCCGAATGCTTCCGGCGATCAATTTACGACTTCCGCCTACAATCAGGCGCTCCGCGATGACAAGGGCGCCATCCGCCTCGATGCGAACACGAATTGGGGGCTGATTTCCGGCTACTATTTCCTGGATGACTATTCGCTGAACAATCCCTACCCGGTCGCTCAGGGCGGAGCAAGTGTCCCGGGTTTTAACGCACTCTATCTAGGCCGGGCGCAATTATTCAGCCTGGGCGACACCAGGACGCTGAATGCGAACGCGGTCAACGAACTGCACTTCAGTTACATGCGGGCATTCAACGATCTGGGAAAGCCGCAAGGGGGAGTCGGTGTCAGCCTTGTATCTCAGGGCTTCGTTACGCCAGCGGGAATCCCCACGATCGTCGCGCTTGACCCCAAAGGCGAGGGAGTAGAAAACCTCGTCTTCAATAACTTCTCCACAGGAACCAATACGAACGAACTGAAGCAGGCGAATAATACTTTCCAGTGGCTCGACAATTTCTCAAAAGTTGTGGGAGCGCATACCGTCAAAATCGGTGCCGAGTTTCATTATGATCAGGTCAACGTGAATCCCATCGCCCAGTTCAACGGCAACTTCCTGTTTACTGGAAGCGAAACCGGTCTTGACTTTGCCGATTTTCTGCTTGGGATTCCCAGTCAGTACAACCAGAGCCAGCTCAATCCGTTTTATGGCCGCAATAAATATGCCGGCATCTTTGCCCAGGACAGTTGGCATGCACGACACAATCTCACGCTCAACTACGGCCTGCGCTGGGACCGCATCGAGCCCTGGTACGAAAAGTACAACCAGATTTCAACCACGGAACCGGGCAAACAGTCTGTAGTTTTTCCGGGCGCGCCATTGGGAATCCTCTACCCTACCGATCCGGGAGTGCGGCGTACGCTCGCGCCGCCGGGCGACGAATTTTCTCCGCGCATCGGTCTGGCGTATTCGCCGGATGTCTCCGACGACAGTTTTCTCGGCAAGCTCTTAGGCAGTCCAGGCAATAGTAGTCTGCGGGCAGGCTTCGGAATGTATTACACATCCATTGAGGGTCTAACTTTGGGAGTGTTGGCGGCAAACGCTCCTTACGGGACTACCTACAGCAGTCCCGCTCCGCCTATATTTTCGAATCCATTCGTGACCGCTTCCAACGGAAAGAATCTCGGGCAGTATTTCCCCGTGACTCTCGCACCCTTGAACTCCTCGATCAGCCATCCCGATGGCCATGTCGACTGGTCGCAATACGAGCCGATTAGCGGCATTCCTGCTTATCCCGTCAGCAATCGTATTCCCTACACCGAACAGTTTATGTTTTCGATCGAGCGCCAACTCGGGGACAATACCGTGTTCAGCGCCAGCTACGTGGGCAACCAGTCCCATCGCCTTATTGCGCTGGTGGAATCGAACCCCGGCAGCCCCGCGTTGTGCCTGAGTTTGAGCCAGCCCAGCCAGGTTGCCGCGGGATCTGCTACCTGCAGGCCTTTCGGAGAAAGCAATGTTTACACCACAGCGTCAGGACAAACTGTGAATGGAACCCGCGCGCCCTTGGGTGCGAAATTTGGCAGCGATACGAACCAGGCGACCATCGGCAACGCCAACTACAACGCACTGGAACTGAGTCTTCGCCGCACCAGCAAGCGCCTGCAATTATTTGCCAGCTACACTTTCAGCAAATCAATCGATCAGTCCTCGAATGTTGGCGAGGAGGTGAACCCTGTCAATCCCGCACTCAGCCGCGCCTTGTCGGCTTTTGATGTGAAACATAATTTCGTGGTGAGCTATGCGTATGAGTTCGCCGTCGAACGTCTGTTTGGTGCTTCCAACCGCTGGACGACCGGTTGGGCGCTTTCCGGCATCACTCATTTCAGCACGGGTTTCCCCGTGACGCTTCTCAACTACGGCGATAATTCCTTGCTGGGATCCGAGCCCAATGGCGTCAACAATTACGGCGTCGACGAACCGCAATACACTCCGGGATCGCTGAATCTTAATTTGAACCCGCGTAACGGTAATTCTTACTTCAACACTTCACTGTTCAGCCTGCAGCCCCTGGGTACGCCCGGGAACGCGAAGCGCCGCTTCTTCTATGGTCCAGGCATCGATAACTACGATGTGGCCTTGCTCAAGAACGTGAAGCTCACGGAGGCGAAGTCGCTGCAATTCCGCTTCGAGGGATTCAACGTCTTCAACCACGCCCAGTTTTACGGTCCTGCTTCTGTGAATGGCAACATCAATAGTTCGACGTTCGGGCAGGTTGTGAGCGCAGCCGCTCCCCGGCTGATGCAGGCTGCCGTCAAGTTCATCTTTTAGGCACGGATTTTGGAGGAACTGCGGCGCCCAAATCGGAAAAGCCCCTTCTTGCGACTTTCGTCCTCCCCCGGCATCCAACCAAAGTGCGATAATAGCTAGGCCCTAATCGGGCCAGCACTTATTTGATATCGATCGCCGGGCCCGGCCAAGACAGCTCGTTGTTTGCATTCTTTGCAAGACATGGGAGCGTCTGCTGAAAGTGCGGCGTTACAACGAGGAGAAACTTAAATGGCAGGAAATGGAATCGTCGAAGTCACCGATGCAAACTTCGACCAGGATGTTTTGAAATCAGAGACGCCGGTGCTGGTGGATTTCTGGGCAACATGGTGCGGCCCGTGCCGCGCTCTGGCTCCGGTGGTGGAAGAGCTGGCCAAGGATTATCAGGGCAAACTCAAAGTGGGCAAGATGGACGTCGACGCCAACAGCTCCACCCCCATGCGCTACAAAGTCACCGGTATCCCAACGCTGCTGGTCTTCAAGGGCGGACAAGTGGTCGAACAGCTTGTCGGATATCGTCCCAAGGATGCGATTGCGCAGGCGATTGACAAGCACGTTGGCTAAGGCACCTTCTAGCTTCCTAGCTGCTTGCTTCCAACTCCAAGCTCTAACGCACGCTGACTCCGGGGAGTCACGTGCGTTTTGTTTTTGGGGCTGATAGCTCGTCTTTCAATATTTCCTCAACACGCCAATTACCCGCCCCTGCACTTCCACCGATGCTGCGGGCACGATGATTGGCTTCATGGTTATGTTTGAGGGCTGCAGGCGGATGTTGTCGCCTTCACGGTAGAAGCGTTTCAGCGTGGCGTCGCTGGAATCGACCAGAGCGACTACGATATCGCCGTTGTGTGCGGTCTTCAGCTTTTCGACTAGAACATAGTCGCCGTCGAGGATGGCTTCATCCTGCATGGAGTCGCCGCGGACTTCTAAAACGAAAACTTCTTTCGAGCGGACGAAATCGGCGAGCGAAATCGTCTCATTGGTCTGCATGGCTTCGATAGGCTGGCCGGCAGCGATGCGGCCCAGCAACGGCAGCACCAATCCTGTATTCACGCTCATGGCTTGTTTGAGGCGGCCTTTGGGCGGGAGCAGGTCGATGGAGCGGCTGCGATTGTAGTCGCGGGTGAGCAATCCTTTTTTCTCGAGATTGGTGATGTGCTTGTGCACCGTGGCCAGCGAACTTAGCTTGAGGCCGGTACCGATCTCATCGAACGACGGAGAGTATCCATTCTCCGCCACGAAGCGGGAGATGAAGTCATACACTTCGCGCTGCCTGCGTGTGATCGCCATGGCGGTATTGTTGGCGAATATAAGGCGAATGTCAAGAGGAAACGGCTTCTGGCCTCAAGCTGCTCGCTGCCGACCAATCTTATCGCCCAGGAGTGCTTACCCTAAGAAGGAGAAGGCCCCACTTCTCTGCCGCAGTTACGCTTGACGCCGGGCTACGCGCGCCTGTAGTTTGCTATTCGGCTTTCATCGGTTCAGGAGCGATCATGCTGCGTCGCAAGTGGGTTCCAGGCTGTGGGTTTTTCTTGGTTCTCGTCGCCAGTCTGATGGCGCAGACCAAGCCCGAAGTCCCTGAGTTCGAGGTCAAGGAACACTATACAAAGTACGAATACAGAATCCCGATGCGTGACGGAGTGCATCTGTTCACGTCCATTTATGTGCCCAAAGACAGCTCGCGTGCTTATCCATTTCTGATTAACCGAACGCCGTACAGCGTGGCCCCATACGGCGTCGACCTGTATCGCAAGCAACTCGGCCCCTCGCCCGACTTCGACAAAGCGGGTTACATCTTTGTTTTCCAGGACGTGCGCGGCCGCTACATGTCAGAAGGGACTTTCGTGGAGATGCGTCCGCACATCGACAACAAGAAATCCAGGCAGGATGTGGACGACTCCAGCGATCTCTACGACACCATCGACTGGCTGCTCAAGAATGTGCCCAACAATAACGGCAACGCGGGCATCTGGGGAATTTCCTATCCGGGGTTTTTCACTTCCGCCAGCATCATCGATTCGCATCCTGCACTGAAGGCGGCTTCGCCACAAGCTCCCATGACAGACCTTTTTATGGGGGACGATGCTTATCACGGTGGCGCCTTCATGCTCGACGCCAACTTCGGCTTCTATGCTTTTTTCAAGCCGCAGGAGAATCCGCAACTTCCGCCAAAGACGCCCACGCCCTTTGATTTCGGTACCAAAGACGCCTACGACTTTTATTTGAATGCAGGCCCGATCAGCAATCTTTCGAAATACCTCGACGGCAAGAGTTTCCTCTACGACGACCAGATGCGCCATGACACCTACGACGATTACTGGAAGGTGCGGAATCTGGCGCCGCATATGAAAAACATTCATTGCGCGGTGCTCACAGTCGGGGGATGGTTCGATGCCGAAGATCTGCAAGGTCCGTTCAGCACGTTCCATGCTATCGATAAGAACAATTCCGGGATATTCAACGCCCTGGTCGTCGGACCGTGGGTCCACGGGGGCTGGTACCGTTACGACGGAAATCATTTGGGACGGGTCGAATTCGCGTCCGATACAGGCGAGTATTATCGCAAGAATATTTTGTTTCCATTTTTCGAGCAGTATTTGAAAGGGAGCGGCGACGCGAAACTTCCGAAAGCGTACGTATTTGAAACCGGGACTAACGTGTGGAGGAAATATTCAGCGTGGCCTCCGAAAGAAGCGGAGGCGAGGACTCTGTATTTTCACGCTGGCGGTGAATTGTCATTCGATCCTCCCGCCGCGGATTCTTTTGCCTTCGATGAATACGTGAGTGATCCTGCCAAGCCCGTGCCCTTTGTGGACTATGCGGCGATCGAGGTGCCGCAGGAATACATGCTCTCCGACCAACGTTTTGCCACTACCAGAACGGATGTGCTGACCTACGAGACGCCGGTACTGCAGGAAGATGTAACCATTGCCGGGCCCATTTCTCCGAAACTTTTCGTGTCGACGAGCGGAACGGACTCTGATTGGGATGTGAAACTGATCGATGTTTATCCCACCGACTATCCCGACAGCAAGTTCGACGAGACCAAACCTGAAGACAAATCGAAGCGGCGCACCGACGTGCCTCCGCCATCCTTCACCATGGGCGGCTACCAGCAACTGGTGCGTGGCGAACCTTTTCGCGGGAAATTTCGCCACAGCTTCGAAAAACCTGAGGCCTTTACACCGGGCAAAGTCGAAGAGATCGACTTCCACATGCAAGATATAAACCACACATTTCGCCGCGGTCACCGCATCATGGTGCAGGTTCAGAGTTCGTGGTTTCCGCTGACTGATCGCAATCCCCAGACCTTCGTCAACATTCCCGACGCCAAGCCTTCGGACTTCGTGAAAGCCACGGAGCGGATCTATCACGCCCAGGGAGAGGCGTCGGGAATTGTCGTGGGAGTGTTGCCTAGTCCGGAAACGTCAGCAGAGCGTAAGTAGGAGATTTGCTCTCTGATGTGGGATGCGCTCTGAGTCCACGCACTCCAGAGACGAGCTGCGGTAGAATGCAAAAATCCCGCGTCGCTTTCTGGGGTTCCCCCGCGCCTGCGGGACAAGAGCGACGCATTAAGGATAGGTCCTCATGAACGTCCTCTTACTCTCGATGCCCGATTCCTTCGAGCATATGCCTCCAGTCGCGATTCGAATGCCCAACGGAGCGCTTACGTCACTGGCGGGAAATGTCGATCCGCATCACCGCGTGGCGGTTGCCGATTTGATTCTGGTTCATCGCCAGGTCCGCGAAACGGTTATCAAACTTGTTCGCGAAATTGAACCCGAAGTGGTCGGGCTCTCGATCATGACGTTTCAGCGCCGCACGGCTGGACGAATTATCGATCTGATCCGCTCTCTCCGGCCCGCGGTAAAAGTCGTTGTAGGTGGATACGATCCCAGTCTCGCGCCCGAAGCTTACGAGAACATGGGCGTCGACTATCTGGTGCGCAGTGAGGGCGAGGTTACCTTCCGAGAATTGCTGCGCGCGATTGAATCCGGCTCTGGTTTCGAGAATATCGGCGGACTTTCCTACAGGAATGGCGAGGGCTGGGTGCATAATCCCACACGGCCGCCGCATCGGCTGGAAGACAAGGAAATCCGTCCGCCGAATCGCGATGCTCGCGTGTTGAACGGTTATACCTTGCTCGGCCGTCAGGTAGATGTAATCGAGACTTCGCGTGGCTGCACCTTCGATTGCAGTTTCTGTTCCATTATTGAAATGCGCGGCCGCAACTTTCACACTTACTCGTTTGATCGTGTTCTGGACGATATTCGAGACGCCCGTAATCACGGCGCGCGAACTATTTTTCTGGTCGACGACAATATCACTTTGAACGTGAAACGCTTCGAAGCCCTTTGCGAGGCGATCATTGCGGCCCGCCTGCACAAGATCGACTACTTCGTGCAGGCTATGACCTCAGCCATTGCAAATCACGGCGAGACTCTCGCCCCGCTGATGCGGCGAGCGGGATTCCGTTATGTTTTTCTGGGCATTGAAAACATCATGGAAGGAGATTTGGCGTTTCTGAAAGCGTCGGCCAAGAATACGGAACGCACCAACGGTCACAACACCGGCAACGCAACGCTCAAGGCGATCGATTACCTGCACCGCAACCAAATGTTTGTTGTCGGTGGATTGATCGTGGGCAGTCCGGGCGACACGCGCGAGTCGATCGAAGCTAATCTTGAGTTCGCCCGTCGTTACGTGGACTGGCCTTACATCCAGCATCCCACGCCTTATCCGCGCACGCCGATGACCAAGGAATTCCGCGATCAGGGGTTGATCCTGAATGAGCGTCTCGAAGAATATGACGGCACTACGGCCGTGGTCCGCACCGAACATTTGTCGCCGGAGGAGATCGAATTCATGCGCTGGAAGGCGGAGCGCTGGATGAAGGTTCACCACGTTCCCGCGGCTTTGTGGCACGATCCTGGGTTCGTTCTACTTCGCGGCTGGAAGATGCTGTTGCATACATTTCGGGGAAGCTCGATCCGTTCGGCGCTGGGGCTGGAAAGCGATAAGAAGGTATTTGAACGCTATCGGAAGATTCGGCGGGCTGAGCGCGAATATGTGTGAGTTTGAAGCGGTTTTGCTTTTCTCCAGGATTCCTTACTATAATGTAAGGATATTCAATAGCAGAAAGGACCTCCAGTGGCCGCGGCTACTTTAACTTCGAAAGGGCAGATCACTATCCCCGTGCAAGTGCGCGCTGCGCTAGGGGTGGATGCGGGAGATCGCATCGAGTTTATTGAAATAGAAAAAGGACAATTCGCAATCATTGCCGCGACCCGCTCGGTACGGGAGCTGAACGGTCTATTTCATCGCAAAGGACGGAAGCCGGTCTCGATTGAAGAAATGAACGCTGCCATCGCAAAGGGCGCATCCCGATCCCGACTGACGATGAAATGATCGGCCTCGATACGAATATTTTGGTTCGCTATCTTACCCACGACGATCCCTCCCAAACTGCCGCCGCGATCAGAGTGGTGAGTTCTCTGTCTTCTGATTCCCCCGGATTCCTTTCCCTGATCGTCGTCGCGGAACTGGTTTGGGTACTGGCAATCTCCTACCGCTTCCGGAAAAAGGAAATCGAAGAGGTTTTGCAAGCGCTTCTGCGCAGTAAGGAACTGGTGACCGAGCGCGCAGAAATCGTCGCGCAGGCGTTGCGTGCTTTCAGCGCCGGGAGTGCCGACTTCGCGGACTGCTTAATCGAACGCTGCGCCCACGCTGCCGAATGCCAATACACGGTCACATTCGACCAGAAAGCAGCAACACTAACAGGTATGCGGCTATTGCGCTAAAGGTCAATCTTAGAGGGCCCCTCCGAAGAATTCCTCCACGACTCGCATATCCGTCGTCTTCCTGTAGTTCGGCAGGCTCTCGATAAACACGCGTCCATATTGCTTTTTTAGGATGCGGTTATCCAGCAGCACCAGCAAACCGCGGTCGTGCAGCGAACGGATCAGGCGACCGAAGCCTTGTTTCAGCGTGATCACCGCTGACGGAACTTGATATTGGAAAAAAGCATTGCCACCATCGGCATCGATTGCCTTCACGCGCGCGGCGACGACAGGATCGCTGGGTACGGCGAAGGGCAACCGGTCGATAATCACGCAACTCAACTGCTCGCCCTGCACGTCCACTCCCTGCCAGAAAGACGAAGTGGCAAACAGCACAGCATTTGGTGTGAGCCGGAACTCTTCGAGCAGCGCGCTCTTCGGCGCATCCCCCTGGCGCAGCATGGGGAACTCGAGTTCGCCCAGAAGACGCTGGTAGATGTCATTCATCTGCGCGTAACTGGTGAACAGCACGAAGGCGCGTCCGCGAGTAATTTCGAGCAGCTTGCGAATCCGTTCCGCAGCCTTCACCGTGAATTGGGGCGCTCGCGTATCGGGGAGATCAGGGGGCACATAAAACAGCGCTTGAGCTTCATAGTCGAAATGCGACGGCAGCACTGACTCGCGCGCATGTTCGAACCCCAACCGCTGGCGGATGTATTCGAACCCTCCGCCAACCGCAAGGGTCGCCGAAGTCAGAACGGCGCAGTCCAATTTTGACCAAAGGCATTCACGGAGGATGGGTCCAACATCGATCGGCGTGGCCTGTAGAAATACGTTCTGCCGACCACCGCCCTTCTGTTGGTCTCGGCTGATTTGTTGCGGGTTCGTTCTGCCTCGTCCGCCGCGGCGCTCAATCCAAAATACTGTATTGCGATCATCCGATTCCAGAGCGAAGCCGAGTTGTACCTGCAGTTCCTGCGCCCGCCGCACGAAATTGAAAACTTCTTCCGGCTTCTGCGGCAAGCCCTCCAATTCTCCAGCCAGCCGCGTCAGCGACTGATTGAAAGCCAGAAATTCGTCGCCGTTTTCCTCCAAAAATTCGCGGCGAGTCTCGAAAGCGAAGCGGCCCTCGCCCGGCGGCAGCAGCGAAAAGAAAAATTGAGACTTCTCTCGTAAGCTGCCCAGCGCTCCGGAAAGTGAGGCGGACAGCATCCGGTTGTGTTGCAACGATGCTTCTACATCGCGCGTCAGGTCTTCCACACGCAAATTGCTGACAGAAATTCCGAAATAGTTTCCCGCCACATCTTCCAGTTCGTGCGCTTCATCGAAAATCACCGCTGCGGCTTCCGGCAGAATGCCGGCGTCAGGCGCGCCTTCAGCCTGCAATTTAATGGCGAGATCGGCGAAGAACAGATGATGATTCACGATAATGATGTCACTCTCCATACCTCGCCGGCGCATTTCAGTGACGAAGCAGCGCTCCCACTCACTGCATTTTTGTCCGATGCAGGCATCGGCGCGCGCGTCCAGCTTGTGCCAAAGAGCGCTGGCCTCCGGCAGTTCGGCAAGTTCCGCGCGGTCGCCAGTAGCGGTTGTTTTCTCCCAGGCGGAAATCGCGCGGTACTGCTCGATCTCTTCCAGTCCGCTGAGCGCCGGCTGATCCGTGAGGTCGTAGAGTTTCTTGCGGCACAGATAATTGTTGCGGCCTTTCATGTAACAGACCGAAAGCCGCGAACCGGCAGACGACTCTCCAAACAGCGCCTGCTCCAGAAATGGGATGTCTTTATAAAAAAGTTGTTCCTGCAGATTCTTCGTACCGGTCGAAATGATCACTCGCTTGCCGGAGCGAATCACAGGCAGAAGATAGGCGAGGGTTTTCCCCGTGCCCGTGCCGGCTTCCACGATCAAGTGCCGCTTTTCCTCCAGGGCCTGCTCGACCGCCTGCGCCATCTGCAATTGTCCACGGCGAAATTCATAGGCTGGATGCGTGCGCGCGAGCACTCCGCCTGGCGCAAAGAACTGATGCAGGGTTGAATAAGAAACGCTCGAAGCGTCCTTTCCGCCAGCAGCGGAGCGCGGAGGAGTTGCGGAAGATGCGGGCTGGGAACTTAAAGTCACAGGAGTCTCTATAATAAACACTCCTGTCCTTCAGCATCGGTTACCGTTCATTTTGACGCAGCCCACTTACAACTCGACGAGCACTCTCGCCACCACCGCAGCCGGCGTTCCCACGCTCGCCATCGTGGGCCGACCGAATGTAGGTAAGTCCACGCTGTTTAACCGCATCGTCGGCTCGCGCCGCGCCATCGTTGGCGATGAGCCCGGCATCACTCGCGACCGCCTTTACGGCGACGCGGAGTGGCGCGGCCGCCGCATTCGCCTCATCGATACCGGCGGAATTCTTCCCGAAGAAAAAGATTTTATCCCCTCGGAGATTTTTCGCCAGGCGCGAGTTGCATTCGATGAAGCTGCCGCCATCATCATGGTCGTCGACGGGCGTGCCGAGCTTGCCGGTCCCGATCTTGAATTAGTGCGATTGTTGCGTAAGACGGGACGTCCGCTGTTCCTTGCGGTCAATAAGGCCGATTCGGAAAAGCAGGCGAACATCGTTGATGAGTTTCATCGGCTCGGGATCAAACAGATGTTTCCGATCTCCGCTGAGCATGGGCGCGGGATCGACGACCTGCTGGACGCAGTTCTGGAAGTGGTGCCAAGCGAGAAGCTCAACACAGAGGACACGGGGGACACAGAGGAGGTACAGAAAGAAACAAGCGAGGCAGAAGATCGGTCTGCCGCCGATGTTCAGCCGGTCTACGAGACCAAGGTTGCTATCATTGGCCATCCGAATGTCGGCAAGTCCACACTGCTGAATCGTCTTACAGCTTCTGACCGTGCTATTGTGTCGCCGATTCCCGGGACTACGCGCGACGCCGTCGACGAAATTGTCGAACACAATGGCCGGCGCTTTCGCTTCATCGATACTGCCGGCATTCGCCGCAAAGGCAAGACTCACCTGATGGCGGAGAAGCTTTCCGTCGTGATGGCGCGCAAGCATCTTGAAGCCGCCGACATCGCATTGCTGGTCATCGACGCCACCGAAGGCGTCAGCCAGTTAGACGCCGCGATCGCCGGCTACGCCCACGAGAGTGGACGTTCCATGATCATCGTGGTCAACAAATGGGATCTGGTCAGCAGTGGGGCGGCAAAAGCCGGCAGGCCATCGAAAGCCATGCGCATGCGCGAAAGCAAACGCCCCGGCGACCAAGCCGCGTACGAAGAGCGCCTGCGCTACGACCTAAAATTTCTGAGCTACGCGCCCATCGTTTTTATCTCGGCCTATAGCGGCAAGGGCACGGAGAAAATCTTCCCGTTGCTCGAGCAGGTCGCTACTGAGCGGCGAAAGCGCATCTCCACGTCCGCCATGAACCGCTTCATCGAACACGTGGACTTCGAGCGCGCCTCCGTGCCCATGCGCTCGCGCGTGAAGATTCTCTACATGACGCAAGCCTCAGTCGCGCCGCCGACGTTTGTGCTGTTCACTAACCGCGCCGTGAAGCTGCACTTCTCTTATCAGCGGTTTCTGGAAAATCAGATTCGCGAAGCTTTTGGATTTCTGGGGACACCGATTTGGATTAAGAACCGGGCGCGGAATTAAAATCGCCGGCGTACTATTCGCCCGCTACTCCCCGATCCATGGTCAACAGCCCTACCCTATCAACCCCCGCGTGATGCGCCGCATCGATCACATCCGCCACGTATTGGAAGTCGACATCGGCGTCGCCGTGTACGAAGACTACTTTTTCCGCGCGAGTTAGATAAATCTTCGCGAGCCGCGGTTCCAGATCTTCCCAGCGCACGTCTTCCTGATTGATTTTCACCGCCGGCGGTTGATTTTCCTTCGTCCACACCACTTGAATGACCACGGTGCGCGACTGCGCCTGCTCGGCCGTCTGCTTCTGGTCGGGCTGCGGAATCTGTGCCGTCTCGCCTTGCTCTTTATCCATCGAGACCACGACCATGAAAACAATAATCAGTGTCAGCAGCACATCAATCAGCGGTGTAACGTTGATTTCTGGACCACGCGCACCACCGCCTGCCATTGAAAATGACATAGAAAGCTCCTCGGCATCTCTTTGGGCACGCGCGTGTCTGCAACATCAGACACCTGGCGCGGGGTAAGAGTTCCCAAGCGCTTTTCACTTTATCCGGCAGGCGCCGGAGAAGGCGGCAGCGGAGGCGGTTCGTACGGAGGCGAAACTATCGGTGGGAATTGCGGCTGCGCCGGCTGCGCGGGATAAAGCACCGCGCTTAACGGAGGATAGCGAGCGGCAAAGAAATAAATCGAATAGGCAGGGAAGAACACAACGACAGGCACGGATATCAGCGCCACTAAATATAGAAAAATTGCCAGCAGGATGCATCCAATCACCACCGCCAGGGTGATCGTATAAACGTTCCAGGTGAGGCCGGCGCTCTTGCCCGTCAAAACGGCAAGGATGCTTAGCCCGACCGTCGGTATGGCGATGAACAAACCCAGAATAAGAGTTGCGATGCCAATCACGATGCCCGCGCCGATGGCCATGACAATCTTCATGCCGATGTAGCCTGCGTATCCGCCCATCTCGGCCTGGATCATCGGCCACAGCCTCCTCCAAGCCTCCAGAGCACCGATTTCCTCCAGAGCCATTTGAGGCACTACAAAATCTTTGGTCAGCACAAAAATTACTGCTATGGCCACGAGAAAAAGCAACAGCACAAAGAAGAGAATGATTCCGCCCAGCACCAAGGGAAGCATATGTTGTCTTGGTTCACTCAGCCAGCCCATACCAAATGCAAAAGCCGCTGGAAAACCAATCAGCACGGCGAACCCGCAGAATGTAGCCAGAAGATAAAGCAGTTTCCAGAGAAAATAGCGCCATCCCTCAATCTGCCGGCGGCTCCATCCCTGGCGAATGCGGCACTCTTTGGCGATGATGCTGTCAAACAAAATGAAGCGCATCACGCTGCTGATGTATATAAGGATGAGACCGAATAGGAACACGCTTACAACTAGAATGGCGATCAAGCCCGCCAACAGAGCGGGATCCATCCCTCCCAGGGCTGAAGGAAGAAAATGCCGGGAGGCGCCAGGGTGCTGAGGAAGCCGGAAATTGCTGCCATTGAATCCTCCGCCCGAGCCGAGTTCGCCCGCCAGCAGTCCCACAAAGGCGAGCCTGGTCCATTGGCCGAAGCGAAAGGGCTTGAACAGCTGCTGCTTCGTGTGTTCGATGGCCAGCGAGATGGTGTCGACGGCGGAAATCGGCAAAGGGCACCTCGATCTGCGAATGACTTAGCAGAAAGGTACTAAGAATCGGGCTGGCGATCAAATTAATTTAATTCGCTACGGTTATTCGTATCGCAGCGCTTCCACTGGATCCAGCTTCGATGCGCGCAACGCCGGAACCAGTCCGCTGACTACGCCCACGAGCAACAGCACCGCGCTTGAGAGCAGCACCGTCATCATGGAAATTCGCAGATGAATATCGCCCTGCCCGGAGGTGTCTTCGAACAATGGCCCCATCATGGGGAGCGTCCCCACCGCCCACGCAATCAGATAAGAAAGCAATACGCCGATCACGCCGCCCAGTATCATGATCAACAAAGTTTCTGCCAGGAACTGCAGCTTGATGTGGCGCTTGCGCGCGCCCAATGCGCGCCGCAAGCCGATCTCACGGATGCGTTCATCCACTGAGACCAGCATGATATTCATCACGCCCACGCCCCCGATGCCAAGAGTCAAAGTTCCAATGAAGGTGAGCAGCACTTGCAGTCCGATGGTTAGCGCATCGATCACCGGACGGAATTCATCACGCCCGAACATCTGGAACGCCTTGGGATCGGTGGGAGAAAAATTCTGTCGTGTCGCCACCGCGGCCAGCACCTGCGCCATCGCCTTCTTTTCGAACTGCGGCGCGATCGGTTCGAAGAGCAGAACCCGCGCGTAACGGGTATTCCATAAGTCTCCGGCTGTGGAGTAAGGAATCCACGCCGAATCGTCGTCGCTACTGAAATAATTGCTGAGCTGAATTTTTCTCGCCATCACTCCGATCACGGTGAATCGAACGCCGCCTACTTCCACGGTTTCCCCCACCGCGGGGCGTCCGCTGAAGAGTTGCTCCTTGATGCGCCCGCCGAGAAAGATCACGCGCCGCCGCTCGAGTTCGTCCCCGGCGTCGATCCAGCGGCCTTCCGACGGCACCTCGTTGCGCATCTCACCATATTCGGGACAAACGCCGCGAATCGCCGCCGTTCCCACCAACCGGTCGCCATAAGAGATCCCCGGGCGGTTTACGGTTTCACGGCACACGTGTCTTACCAGTGGCGCCGTTGCCTTCACCATGTCGACATCGGCCTGTTCGATGACCACTCTCTTTCCGGCGCGCTGTCCGCCGGGCTGCTCGCTAGTCTGCTGCGGCCAACAGATGACAACACTCTTGCCGAACGCGTCGAATCCATGCACCAGAACGCTTCGAAAACTGCTGCCATAAGCGATCAGCAGCGTGACTGTGGCAATGCCCCACACGATGCCCAGCATAGTGAGAAAGCTGCGCGTCAGGTTCCGCTTGAGCGCGATCCAGGCTTCGAGAACAATTTCGATGAGCATCCCTTATCCGCCAGCCTCGTAGCGCAACGCTTCGATTGGATCAATGGAAGCGGCTCTCCGCGCCGGATACAGCGCGGCCCCGATGGCGATCGCCCCCAGCAATCCGGCGGCGACAAGGCCCGAAGTCCAGTCTGGAATCAGTCCGGCAAAAAAATCGGGCATGGGCAACAAATTCACCAGGGCACAAAATCCGAATGCCACGCCCAGGCCGATCGCTCCGCTCAGCAAGGCAATAATCAGAGCTTCCACAAAGAATTGCCGCAGGATGGTTCCCGCCGGGGCGCCTATCGCTTTGCGAACGCCGATTTCACGGGTGCGTTCGCGCACCGCAACCAGCATCACGTTCATTACGCCAATGCCGCCCAGTACCAGCGTCACAATGCCAACTGCGCCGAGAAAATATTTCATCCCGTCAGTCATCTGCCGGAATGCCTTAGCCTCCTGCACTGTGTCCCAGATGGGGCAAGCCTCTTTATCGTTGGGATCGTAACGGTGCATGCGCGCCAGAGCGACCCGCACTTCGTGTTTGCACGCTTCATGCTGCTCCACCGATTTCGGAGTCACCAGCAGTTGATCGAAAGTTGTCGGCGTTCCCGGAGGCTTATCAGGAAAGTCGCGGCGCATCGCAGAGAAGGGAATAAATATTTTGTTTACATCCCAGCCGTCGTAGCTGGAATCCTGTTTCTTTTTTGCCATTACGCCAATCACAACAAAAGGAAAATCGTTTAAATAAACATTTTCGCCGACGGGATTTCGGCCGGGAAATAATTGCTTGGCCGCGTCCGACCCAAGAAACGCCACGCGCCTGGCCTCGCGCATGTCATTCCAGTCATAAAAGCGCCCCAGTCCTACTGTCAGGCTTCGAATCGCACTGAACTGCGGATACGATCCGGTAACTTCGAGCGAGGCGTTGTTGAAGTTGCTGTGCGTGAGGACGGTCTCTTGCTCCAGTTCCGGGATGGCATATTCGCAATCCACACCTTCGGCCTGCACCACCGGCACATCCGGATCCTCCCAGTGAACCAGCCGTCCCGCGTGGATTCCGCCGGCTTGCAGACTGGTGCGGCCATGGAAGACAATCATTACGTCTTTGCCCAGGGTTTGCGATTGTTCTTCCTGTCCTTTGCGCAAGCCTTCGCCGGCCGCCACCATGAGCACGATCGACACGATCCCCCATGCAATCCCAAACATGGTGAGAAACGCACGCAGTTTATGCGCCCACAGAGTGCGCATCACATCGACAATGAGATCTCGCAGAGTCATCGCACTGCTTGATTGGACGCAATTGGCCAGGGAACGTGAGCCTGCTGCGCCTTGTTTAGTCCACTATCGGATACGAATCCGGCAGATGTTTTGTTGCATAAAAGTTCGGATTGTGTTGGACCGGCGATTCGATTTCAGTTGCGCGGAGAAATGGTTTTCTCCATCGTGAAAAGAGGAGTACCAAATAAATCGTTCGGCCCCTCATCCGTGCGTCGAAAACCAAACCTTTTATACAAACGGATCGCCTCACTCAGAAAGGGAGTTGTGCTAAGAAAAAGTCGTACGCATTGCGCGTCAATCGCCCACCTCTCTGCGTGCTGCAGGAGCTTGGCTCCGATCCCAGTTCCGCGCTCAGAGGGGAGCACCGCCATACCGCGAATGTAAGCAGATTTACCTTTAACGACGATCGCAACTGTGCCCAAGACCTGAGAATCGCGTAGCGCAACCCAAACCGGCCCCTCCCGCGTGCGCTCTAGAACTTGGGGTGCAGCCACTGCAGTCGCGTTAAAGCCGCCTTCGGTGTAAAGAGGTTCGAATGCGGCGAACGATTCGTGCAGCAAATTTGCAATTGCACGCGCATCTTCCGGAGACGCGAGACGAATCTCAGGTTGCTGGGATGGCAGCATTTTGCAGTCTCTTCTGGGAGGCGACCTTTCGATTTAAAACTCGACGGCGCTCGCCCCGATCCGTTCCATCCATGCGTCGAAGGCTTTCAGCGCCAACTCGCACTGCATGCGATGCCGCTCTTTGCGATCGCGAATCTTTATCTCGAGCGGGGGCAGAAGGTCAAAAGTGATGTTTGCCGGTTGGAAATTCTTGGACTGGGCATGGGTGACATAATGTGTAAGCGATCCGAATGCCGAAGCCCGTGGTGGCGGCGCGGGATCACTTCCGCGAGCCAATGCAGCCGCATTCACGCCCGCCATCAACCCAGTGGCAATCGACTCCACATAGCCCTCAACGCCACATATTTGTCCCGCGAATAAGACTCGAGGATGTGCCTTCATCTGAAGTGTCTCGCCGAGAAGTGCCGGACTGTTGATGTAGGTATTACGGTGAATCTGCCCGTAGCGCAGAAACTGGGCATTTTCCAGTCCTGGGATCAGGCGCAGCACTCTCGCCTGTTCGCCGAATTTCAAATGGTTTTGAAATCCGACCAGATTGTAAGAATCCGCTCGCAGATTTTCTTGCCGCAGTTGCACCACCGCATAGGGCATTCGTCCCGTGCGCGGATCTTTCAGCCCCACCGGCTTCATCGGACCAAAGCGCAGCGTATCCCGCCCGCGCCGTGCGATTTCTTCAATCGGCAAACAGCTCTCGAAATAATTCAACTTCTCCCACTCGCGCTCCTCCACCGATTGCGCGGCTAAAAGTGCATCATAGAAACGGGCGTATTCCTCTCGCGTCATCGGGCAGTTGATGTAATCCGCTGAACCTTTGTCATAGCGAGCCGCCATGTACACGCGCGACATATCAATCGAGTCCGCTTCCACAATCGGGCTGATCGAATCGTAAAAATATAAGTGCGGGCTGTGATCTGATTGTTCTTCGATCACACTCAACCGCGCGATTTCTCCGGCGAGAGCATCCGACGTTAGCGGCCCGGTGGCAATTATGGTGATGTGATCGCTAGTTTCGTCGATCTGCGTTACTTCTTCGCGCCGCACACTGATTCGCGGATCACGCGAAATCGTCTCGGTCACCTGAGCCGCAAAGGTGATGCGATCCACCGCCAACGCATGTCCTGCCGGAACCGCGCATTGACGCGCGATCTCCAAAAGCAACGATCCCGCCCGGCCCATCTCTTCTTTCAACAGCCAGGGAGCCGTGTTCTCGGAATCGGATTTCAAAGAGTTCGAGCAAACCAGCTCCGCAAAATCCGCGGTCTGGTGTGCTGGAGTCGACCGCGCGGGCCGCATTTCAAACAACTCCACATCGATACCGCGCTTCGCACACTGCCACGCCGCTTCCGATCCTGCCAGTCCCGCTCCGATAATCTTGATCATTGACACTTCTTTTCACTTCCTTCGTGGCTGGCGCGGCTAGTGAATTTTCTCGTTCCTTTCGAGCATTTCCACGAATTGCCGAATCTTTGCCTCCCGGGTCGCCGTTTTCTTCACGGTCTGAATCCGAAACAGGATGGCATAGCGGTTCGCTCGATCGAGGGAGCGGAAACACTTCTGTGCCTTTGGACTTGCATCCAGCGCCGCCTGCAGATCGTCGGGCACTTCCGCAGCCTTGGGTGAATCGTAAGCTGATTCCCAGCGCCCGTTTTTCTTCGCGCTCTCAATCGCCTCCAGACCAGCAGCCTGCATTCTGCCCTGCGCGATCAGGGACAGCGATTTTGTCCGGTTGATCTTTGACCAGACACTTTTTCCCGATCGGGGAACGAATCTTTGTAACCACGCCTGTTCGCTTTCTGGTCTCTTCTGGCCATCGATCCATCCGTAGCAAAGAGCGATCTCCAGCGCTTCGCCGTATGAAACCGAGCTTAATCCCGAACCCTTCTTCGCCAGCCGTAGCCATACTCCATCCGACTTACGATGATTGGTTTCGAGCCATACTTCCCACTGACGCTGGCTCGAAAAGAATTGCACTGGACCGGGCGCGACTGCTTTACCGCTTTTTGGTTTTGCTTCCACAGGATTTTATCTGCAGCCTGGTTTTTCCAGTGCTGAGTACTACCGCTCCACGGATTGATGGTAGCAGGAGGAACAATTGCGAAGAAAAAGGCAGGCTAGTCGGGAAATCTTCGCGGGACGTCAATTCGTCAGCAATAACTAATGGTTGACGAGTGTCGAGTGGCTGGCTACGCACTCCCAACTCTCATTGCGGCGGATCCACGTGTCTGAAAAGCGTTCGCGGAGGGTATAGGTTTTTCCATTTTTTTCGCCAGTTTCACGATAAATTCCTTCCACCACGGCAGCAGTCCCGTAAAGATGAACATTCATCGATTCGCTCACGATCCGCTCGGGCTGCACTACCTGCGATTGTACGCTGGCGAGATATTGTGCTTTGTCCATCAGCGTTCCATCGTAGTCTACGTAAACTAGCTCCGGTCCCAGCAACAGCTTGAGCGCAGGCGTATCTTTCTCACGTACCGCTTGATTCCACGCGTTTTCCAGAGCAAGAATCCTGCTGCGGTCGCCATCAGACTTGTCCACTGCCTGCGCGTTGGAATGCGCAGAAAGCAACAGAACAATGAGAGCAAACTTCCACATCTCAGCTCCTTCAGTTCTCGCGGTGCAACATGAATCCGCCGTGACGATAAGCCCGCGCCTCAGTGCACAATCGGAGTACTAGCGGCGGCTACGCACATCCAGTTTCCGCTCGTTCGTACCCAGATGTCTGTGAAACGGCCACGCCGCAAGTAAGGCTTCCCCTTCTCCATACCCTTCACCCGGTAGGTTCCGACCACGACCGCAGTGCTTCCAAACATTTGCACATTCATTTCTTCCGCCACGATTTGCTGTATGGGAGTAGTGTTCGCCTTCACGCGCGCCAGATACCCTGCTTTTGTCAAAACCGCGCCGTCATAATCGACATATATCAAAGAATCATTGAAGATTGTTGAGAGCGCCTTCACATCTCGCCGTTCTAACGCTTGGTCCCAGGCGTGCTCCAAAGCCAGCACATTCGAGCGTGCGCCTGCTTCGCCGGAATCCTGTGCCTTGGTGAATTGCGACGTTACGCAAAACAGAAAAAGAACGAGAGCAATATTTTTCATGGTCTAGCCCCGATAGAAGATATCGGCATTCCACGACCTTTCCTGTAATGCACGGTTGATTTCGTCTGGGGCGTCGTCGCACGCACGATTCCTCTATGATGGGCAACATACGATGAGCACATTATTTCGATACGGGAGGATTCGATGGCACGCATCAGTCTGATCACACCTGAGTCGGCGTCTCCGCAAGTGCGCGAGATTTACGACACGACCCTTCGTGGCAAGCCCGGCAATGTCCAAAAGACGCTGGCTCATCGCCCTGAGATGCTTAAGACTTTTCTTAGCTTCTACGCCAGTGTGGGACGGTCTCTTGACCGCAAGCTGTATGAACTGATCTATCTCCGCGTCTCTTTGATCAATGGATGCCGCTATTGCACGCAGCACCATGTTGCGTCGTCAAAACGCGTGGGGCTGACGCCAGAAGATTGGACGGCGCTAAAGGCAGGAAATTATTCACGTTTTGGTGAGAAAGAGAGGGCAGCCCTTGTTTATGTTGAGAGACTGACCCGCGCCCCACACGAGATTACCGAATCTGATTTCGAGGAACTCAAAAAGCATTTCTCCGACCCGGAGATCGTAGACATTCACATGCTTGCCGGGCTCGCGAATCTCACCAACCGGTTTACGGATCCGCTGGGCTTGGAGTTGGAATTTCCGGAGGAAAAAATCTAGCAGCTGCCAAGGATATTCACAGATCATCCCTGTAAATTGATCTCTGGTTCAGGTGATTTCAGTTTACATCGGTGAAAATCCTTACAAATCCGTGGCTAAAGAATCTGGCGCGAGTCTCCGACGCGCTTGGTCACGCGCTCGCGATCCAAAAATTCCAGCAGCGGAATGGCGTATTTTCGGCTTACTCCGGTCAGTTCCTTGAACTTGCCGACGTCGATGATTGGAGCTTTTATTTTGTAGGCCGCTACCTGCCGCCGCAACTCTTCCAATGCGCTGCGATGAAAAACTAATTCATCCGAAATTTTGACCAAGACCTTGTCCCGCAATAGCAGCGTCACGATCTTCTGCGCGCGTACCTTATCGATTTTCAGCCCCGCGATGACTTGGTGAAGCGCCGGCACGTTCAGTCCGGCCGTCATAAATGCGCTCTCGATCTTCTTCTTCGATTCCGCTTCTTCATCTTTCATCACCACGCCTTGGCCGGGCAGGCGCACCACATCGCCGATGACTTCGATTTTCTTATCCCGCACCAGCATGGCAACAGCTGCCGCAAACACCTCGGCTGACGCCGTGACTTGATCGCGCAGTTGCTCCTTGGCAATGCCTGCTACCAGTGGGTTCTTCTTCTGAAAGTCCTTAACCGCACTCATCATGAGAAGCTGAAGCCCTGAAACCGCGGGAGTATCGATGAGGAGATCTTCAATTCGCAGGATTCGGCCGTCATTGAGAGCGCCGGCTAGCTGTGTCTCAATGAAGTTCCTCGTCCAGCCGGTTTCCGTTACCAGTTGGGAGACGGCAATCCCGTTATTCTTGCGTCTTGCAATTCGAATTCTCAGAACCGATTCCGCATTGCCGCCAGCCAGTACTCTAAGAAATTCGACTTGTCCCGGCATTCGAGGAATCGGGGTCGCATCCAGCACCACTCCGCCGCCGATTGTCACTACCGGGGAGAATTGTCGGAGAATGAATCGATCGCCTGGCAAAAGCAGTGCGGCCTCTGGCAATTTCAAACCGGCGAAGGCCTGCTCGCCAGGCTCGATCTGCTTTGTCCCTGTCAAAACAATCTCCGCCACAGTCTCCATCGTGTACGAATGAAAATGAACCCGCGCCCGATTCTTCAAGGGACGCGCTGCTGAGGCCAGCAAGCGCAGTGAAACATCGGCACGCCGGGTGGTCTCGAAGGTCGCTGGTGGGACCAGGGTCATGCCACGCGCTAAATTCCCTGTGCTCGTCCCTGACAAATTCAGAGCGGTCCGTTGGCCAGCGATCGCTTCGTCGGCAATCTCGCCATGCACCTGCACTCCGCGCACGCGCACCCGCTGACCCGTGGGAAAAACCTCCAGCTCGTCCTCGCGACGAATTGTTCCCGCCACGAGCGTTCCGGTCACCACTGTACCGAAGCCTTTCATAGTGAATACGCGGTCAATCGGTAGCCGCGCGATAGCGTCGGAATCCCGCGGTTGTATTTCCTGCGCAACCCCAACCATCGCGCGCCTAAGTTCTTCCAGCCCGGCACCAGTCAGAGAGCTCGCGGCGATTATAGTTTTTGGTTTGTCGAGGAATGTCCCCCGCAGGAAGTCTTCCACCTCCAACCGCACCACCTCGAGCGTCTCCGCATCCACTGCGTCGGATTTCGTCAGCACCGTGATGCCGCGCTGCACACCCAACAATTGCAGGATGTCGAAATGCTCCCGCGTCTGCGGCTTGATCGCTTCATCCGCGGCAATCACCAGCAGCACCAGATCGATTCCGCCAACTCCCGCCAGCATGTTGCGTACAAAGCGCTCGTGCCCGGGAACGTCGACGAAACCAAGCCGCAAGGTTTCCCCATTCGGCCCCGGCAAATCCATATGCGCAAAGCCGAGGTCGATGGTGATGCCGCGCCTCTTCTCTTCCTGTAGCCGGTCCGCATCGATCCCGGTCAAAGCCTTGACCAGCGCAGTTTTACCGTGATCGATATGTCCGGCAGTGCCGACAATAATCGATTTCATCTGCTAGGCATCTTACTGGAACAGGCAAATCGGAAAAACGCGCAGTGACCGCCAGAGCAGAGGCGCTCGCGAAGTGGTAAAGCCAGGAAGGATCTGCAATTCTTAGATTATTACCTTTTGGGCTGCGTCGCTTCTTTATCGGCTTCCAGGGTGACGTCAACTTCGGCGCCCTGTTTAAGACCCACCTGGTCGCCATTTTTCGCCGTGAGTGAGTTTTCAATGCGGATTTCCCGGTACAGATCGTCCGCTCCCTCAATCGATATCTGCGCCTTCTCCGGTTCACCTGGCTCCGAAGGCTTTATGATTTTCTCTACGGTTCCAGGCAGTTTAACGCTTGGCCTGTCCGTCATAAAATTTCCTTTCAAAGTGTCAACGCCATTCAGCTAAAGGGGAGTCAGAAAACTAAGGAAGAATTCTTTTTTTCAAAGCCTCCAAGAAATCGGCGGACACTTCACGAATGCGTTGCAGCCGCTCCTTCTCACGGAGTAATTCTTCCGCGGTAATCCCCAGGAATGTCTGTCTAGCAAGACTCTCGATTTGCTCTCGCATCAGCCGTTCGAGTTCCACGCTCAGTTTTTCGACGCTGAGGCGATCCATAAATCACGTTGTCATCGTAGGCTATGGTCTTACCAGCGGAGACATGTCCCCAAGTTCTTTGCAGCAAACCACAGGATTGACTCATATAGCTTTTCGGCGCTTGCGATGGTTGACGCGTTGGAAATGACGAATAGGGCTGCTGCGAATGTCCAGATTTAAAACTAGAGCAGCCAAGCGGGATCAAACGACCCTCGCAGTATTTCAGTGCAAATTAGCGGCAGCAGGGGCCTCAAAACAATACAGGGAAAACTGTACTTACATCGAAAACTCGTCGGCGTTCCCCGGATATAACGGCGGCAACTAACTCGACAGAAAAAGAAACCAAACGCCCGGCAAGCATACCCGCCGACCTTGCTACCATGTTGATAGGGGGAGGAGAAGGTTGTCCGCAATTAGATCTCACCTCACTCACCGCGCATTGGTCTCATTCTCCATCTTGTTGCTTTGCGCAAGTGCATTCTTACTGACCCAGGAGGGATGCGGCGACGGGCCTCACACCCCGATTCAGCACGTTGTGATCATCTTCCAGGAGAACCGCACACCAGACAACTTGTTCCATGATCCAGTGCTTATCTCGCGCGGGGCCGACATTTCCAGTAGCGGAGTGAATTCGAAAAGCCAGACGATTCCATTGAGCCAGATTAACTTGGGAACAAATGGGAGCGATCCGGATCACTATGATTTGAGTCACTCTCACGCCGCGTTCTTAAGCATGTGCGATTTGAATCAATCGACTCGAGTATGTGCGATGGATGGCGCAGACCGCGTCAACGCGGGGTGCGCTCCCGGGTTTTCCGCCTGTCTGCCGGCTACTCCTCAGTTTAAGTACGTGAATCCGACTGACGTTCAACCTTACTTCGAACTAGCCGAGCAGTACACATTTGCCGATCGCATGTTCCAGACAAATCAAGGGCCAAGCTTTCCCGCCCATCAATTTATTCTCTCCGGCACTTCCGCTCCCACCGCAACCAGCAAATTGTTCGCCGCCGAGAATCCGCGCGATGAGAACCTTACGGGTTGCATTGCTCCTCCCGACTCCAGAGTGGTGATGATTGACTCTGCTGGGCAAGAGTCGAGCAGTCAGTACCCTTGCTTCGAACATGCCACGCTGACTGATTTGCTCAACCGAAAGTTCGTGAGCTGGCGTTACTACGCTCCGTCGGCGGGATCGATTTGGACTGCCCCAAATGCAATCCAACACATGTGCGGACCCAATGTGGCCGCGCCAAACGGCACAGCCTGCGTAGGAGCCGATTGGACCGATAACGTGGTGCTGGCAACTCCACAAAACCCCGCTCCCGTTCTAATGGATATTGCCAAGTCGCGGCTCCCAAGCGTGAGCTGGGTCATACCAAACGGCCTGGAATCCGATCACGCGCAGCGCAATGACGGATCCGGACCATCATGGGTTGCGTCAATTGTGAACGCCATTGGAAACAGCCCCTACTGGTCGAATACGGCCATCATCATTACCTGGGATGATTGGGGAGGATGGTACGACCACGTGCCGCCGCCGAAGATGCTCGATTCTTATGAGTACGGATTTCGCGTGCCGATGATTGTGGTATCGCCCTACGCCAAGGCAGCCTACATCTCCCATGTCACGCATGATTTCGGAAGTATTTTGAAATTTGTTGAGGTTACGTTTAATCTGCCGTCACTCGGCTACGCCGACGCTCCCGCCGATGACCTTTCCGACATCTTCAACTTCAGCCAGCAGCCACTTCCATTTCACACGATTAACGCTCCGCTGAAGGCGGACCACTTCCTTAACGATACACGCCCACCCACGGATCCCGATGATGACTGAAGATGATGACTGAAACGGAGATCGAAAAAGTGGAGAGGCGAGTGGCACGAGGGCCCATCGCCCGTTGTCGCTCCTACGCTTTTATGTGGCAGCTGGCCAGCCCGCGTTTTTCCAGATACTGCTGGTGATAATCCTCAGCGGGATAGAAGGTGACTGCGGGAACGATCTGCGTGACGATGGGCTTGGGGAAACGGTGGGCTTTCTCCAGCGCTTCTTTCGAGGCCTGCGCGGCGGCCTGCTGCTCCGGCGAGTCAAAAAATATGGCGGAACGGTACTGCGTGCCCCAGTCCGGCCCCTGCCGGTTGAGCTGGGTGGGATCGTGATTCTCCCAGAAGACTTTCAGTAGATCCTCGTAGCGGATCTTGGCGGGATCAAATTCCACCTCCACTGCCTCAGCGTGGCCCGTGCGGTCCGTGCAAACTTCTTTGTAGGTGGGATTTTCGGTCTTACCGCCGATGTACCCCACGCGCGTCCCCAGCACACCCGGCATCTGCCGAAAGGTGGCTTCTACTCCCCAGAAACATCCGGCTGCAAATGTGGCTTTCTGCATCTAAATTTCGCTCCTCGTGGACCGCCTTCCCGGCGGCATCGCGGCGGGCATGTTCTCCGCTCGTGTAACGCACTCTATTAGATGACGAAATGGGCAGAAAGTCACGTTATTGCAAAGTGTACCGGACGAGACCGCGGCCCTCTGGCAATTGACCTTCCGGCCGGATCCGAGATAAAGTTCCGCCAAGGCTGTTGCATTAGTATTTCCAGGAGAAGTCTGTGGTTTTGAGATCCAGCCGGGCAAGACTTGCGCCGAGCTTCGCCCTCTGGTGGCTAATTGTATTCTCAATCGCGCAGACCGCACTGGCAGCTACTATACCGGCGGCTAACTTCAGCCCACCGCGTCGCGTCGGTTACACCAATGGCGACCAATGGGAACCTGCCCTGGCCGCCGACGGCCAGGGACACATTTATATTCTTTTCCCTCAATATGGAGCGGCAGCCGACTGCCGCGCGTGCGCTACGCCAACGATCTCGCTGCTGGTCAGCAATGATAACGGAATGTCCTGGGAAGCGCCGCATTCGCTCGCGCCTTCGTTGACCGGCCAGTTTGACCCCCAAATCGTTGTCGATCCCGTCGACCGGCAAACTCTGTACGCCTCCTGGCTGCAGGACGATAAACGCGATGTAATCGTTGCAAGGTCAGAGGATTTCGGCCGCACCTGGTACTTTTCTGTGGCGGCGCGTTCTCCGGATGATGCCGATAAGCCGGTGCTGGCCGTCCATGGCGCTGATGTTTACGTGGGATTTAATCACGAACAAAATTTTCTGGTAGCCGCGTCTCATGATTACGCTCAGACGTTTACATCGGCGGCGGTGAATCCCGGCGCAAAGCCTGGCTGGTCGCTGGCCGGGGGCGCTACAGTCGATGCCAGCGGCACTGTTTACTTTTCGTGGACAGCTTACGCGCGGCAGGAAGCGAGCACGGGCCCAGTCAGCCTTTATGTCAGCCGGTCCTCAGATAGCGGACACAGCTGGAACACAGTGCTGCTGGATGTTTCAGGGGCGGCGCCTGATTGCGCAGCCGAAGGTTGTGAAGCCGGCTATCTGGGCGCACAGGCAGCACTTGCTTCGGACGCCGCCGGAACTCTTTACGTACTGTGGAACGCCGGCGCTACGAACGGTGGAATCGAGCGCATGTTCTTTTCCTCGTCGACCACGAGCGGAGCAAGCTGGTCCGCCAAGACGGAAGTCTCGTCCGCAGAGGCCTCGGCAGAAAACTGTTTTCCTGCCATCGCGGCAGGCGCGGGCGGAGATGTGCGCATCGCCTGGATGGATACCCGAAATCAGCCTCTCGGACCTAAGCCACTGTGGAATGTTTTTGAGCGCAGTTCGAGCAATGGCGGAGCCACCTGGTCGGCTGAAACTCAGCTTTCAGGACCGGAACGCGGTTATGATTACATTCTTCCCGAGGGTTTCCGCTTTCCCTTTGGCGACTACTTTTCAATCGCCATCGATAACCTGGGGAACACCCACGTGGTGTGGGGTGAAGGACGCAATTACAAATCCCCCGGCTCGATCTGGTACACGCACGGGCGTTAGTTCCTTAGCGTTGTGGCTGGAGATCCACTTTTATTCAACGATCAGTCCCCCGATCAGATCGGCCAGGCGCGTGACCTGGCGATCTTCGCACCAGCGCTGCAGGTCACTGACAATTTTCTCGGTCGCACAAGGATCCCAATAACTCGCGGTTCCGATCTGCACCGCGGTTGCGCCCGCGAGCATAAATTCCGCCACGTCCGTAGCGGTGGAAATGCCTCCCATGCCAATCACTGGTATGTTCACCGCATGCGCGGCATCGTAGACCATGCGCAGGGCGATCGGCTTGATGGCCGGTCCGGAGAGTCCGGCGGTGACGTTCGCAATGCGCGGCTTGCGCGTATCGGCATCGATGGCCATGGCCACGAAAGTATTCACCAGCGAGAGCGCGTCGGCGCCCGCCTCCTGCGCGATGTGGGCCATCTGCGCGATGCTGGTTACGTTGGGTGAGAGTTTTACGATCAGAGGGCGGCGGGCAACGCGCTTCGCGGTAGTCACGACTTCATCAAGCGACCGCGGATCGCTGCCAAACTGCAACCCGCCGTGCGCTGTGTTAGGACAAGAAACGTTGAGTTCGTAGGCCGCGATGCCTTCGCCATCGTTGAGAATCTCGATGGTCCGTTCGTAATCCTCGCGAGTGTAGCCGAAGATGTTAGCGAAAACGGTGATGTTCGTAATCTGCCGGAGTTTGGGCAGCTTCTCCTCGAGAAATGACGCAGCACCGATATTTTGCAGGCCGATCGCATTGAGCATGCCGGCCGCGGTTTCCCACAGACGCGGCGGCGGGTTGCCGATCATCGGTTCTCGCGAGAGCCCCTTGACTACGAAGCCGCCCAACTTGTCGAGGTGGACTACGTCCTCGAACTCCACTCCATAACCAAACGTGCCGCTGGCCGCGATGATCGGGTTCTTCAGCGGAATTCCAGCAACGCTCACGCTAAGGTCCAGCGAAGACTTGGCGCCCTCGGAAACCGGCGTCACTGCGGACTCCTCTGCCCACTTGGTCCTGCAGAAGCCGGCTCCGCAATATCTTCCGCGCGGTGAGCCGGAGCCAGCGCCTCAGTTAGCACTCGGCCAACGGCATGAGTAGGAGCGTTGATCCCGAGCAGCGATGCCAACGTCGCCGCCATATCGACCGGCTCCGAATGTGTTCGATAAGTGCCAGGCCGAAATGGAAGCCCGTAAAAAGCCAATGGAACGTGAGTATCGTAAGTATAAGGAGATGCGTGGTCCGTACCTTTTGCCGGGCCCACCGTATAAGGCTCCTGAACCCCCATCACATACCAGCCGCCTTCTGGCGAGTAGCTATTCAAAAACTTCTTGCCGAGAACGGTGTCGGGAACTTCGCCTTCGGCCAACTGTGACTTGGTGAAATAAGCGCGTATTCCCGCCTGCTTCATCGCCTCGCCCACGGCTGTTTCCGCCTCTTGCTCTTTTATGTGAGCCGCGACGAAAGCATCCTGATCGAGCCATGCAATCGGATAATCAAGTTTGATATACGTGGCTGAGTGACCCGGCGAAAACTTCGCCGTTAGCGCGCTATTGATCTGCATTTCAATTTTGCCGGCATCCAGATTAGCGGCGGGAATGCGCAACTTCTTTGCCGCATCGGGCAAAGCGGACACTCCATGATCAGCCGATAACGCGATCCACACATTCGCCAGACCGATCTGATGGCCGAGAAAGTTGAAGAAGTCGGCCAGTTCGCGATCGAGCGCCAGCGCCATCGCAGCCATCTCCGGCGAATCGGGGCCCACCTGATGTCCAAGAATATCGTTTGCGGAAAGACTGATGGAGAGCAAGTCGGTCGCGCGTCCGCCGCCCAGACCTTCGTAAACTACCAATTGCTTGGCGAATTCCAGCTCGTACTCGTTGGCGAAGGGGGTCGAGCCGATCACTTCGTAAAACCCAGCATCGGATCCATCTTTACTTTTACGATGTGTCGTCGAGCGCAAAATATCTCCATTATTATTCTTCCAATCGCGATCCCAATACTTCGCGGCGCGATTCCCTGCATTGAAATCCTGTGCCCACTTGGGCAAGTCGCTGCGATAGTAAGTGGAAGTAATCCATGCGCCGCTCCTCGGTTCAATCCAATATGCTGCGTCGGCCGCAAAGCCTCCGGGCAGCACGGCAGCGCGGTCCTTTAGCGAAACGGCAAACACCCGCGACTGCCCTTGGGTAGCGAGTTTAAGTTCGTCGCCCAAAGTATCTGCCAACAGATTGTGCGGCGATGCTCCTGTCTTTTCTTCGGAAGCACCTACCAGCTTGGTAGAGTCATCCTCGACCGAAGTGACCATGTGCTTCTTCCGCGGATCCCACCATTCGTTGGCCGCAATGCCGTGACCGTTGCTGTAAGCGCCCGTAAAAAGCGTGGCATGTCCCGGAGCAGTGCGGGTATTCGCGTAATCATAGTTGCAGTCAGTGAAGTTGGCGCCGTGATCGAGCAGCAGGCGGAATCCGCCTTCACCAAATTGATCGCGATAGCGCTCAAGGTAATCGCCGCGAAACTGATCGATCACAATCACGACCACCAGCTTGGGATGGGCGTTATAAGCCGAGGCAAAACTCGCGACAACCCAGGCCAACGAAAGCGCGAAGATGAGCACGAGCCGCGCCGCTGCAGAAAAATAATGGCGCATAGGTGAAGAGCGGGGGAGAGATCTCATCGCGAAGCTAGTTTACACAGTTGGGAGTTCCGCGCCAAAAGAAGAGTCTCGCTGTTGCCCCCGGCAGCCGTTTCAAGCCGACTACCGCACCCGCTATAATATTCGGTTGCGTCCGGTCCTCTCTTACGAACCGTGGGCCGCGTGAAAGGAAATCATGCCGACTGACATCATCATGCCTCAGATGGGCGAATCCATCGTCGAGGGCACTATTACGAAATGGCTGAAAAAGCCTGGCGACAAAGTTCAGCGCGATGAACCGCTCTTCGAAATCTCCACCGACAAAGTTGACGCTGAAATTCCCGCCCCCGCCTCCGGCGTTCTGCAGGAGATTAAAGTCTCTGAGGGCAGCACTGTCGGAGTGAACACCGTCGTTGGCACCATCTCTGTGGATGGTGAAGCCGCGGCTGCCCCGGCGAAAGCCGCGCCTGCCGCTTCCGCACCAGTGCCTGAGGCAAAGCCACCGGAGAAAAAAGAAGAGAAGAAACCTGCGGCATCGGCTCCCGCGCCCGTCTCCAGCGCAACGGCCGCCCCACAGCCGGCGGAAGATGGTGCAGAAGAAGCTCGTTCGTCCCCCCTCGTACGCAAGATCGCCCGCGAGCACGGTGTCAATCTTTCGCAGCTCGCCGGTACCGGACTTGGCGGCCGCATTACCAAGCAAGACATCATGGCCTTCATCGAGCGTCCGGCTTCTTCATCGGCCGATGCCGCGGAGCCCGCTTCTCAGCCCGCGCCTGCGGCCGCCGCCCGTCCGTCCACTCCACCCGCTCCGGCGGCCTATCCCGGCGACCTTGTTCCCATGACGAACATGCGTAAAATTATCGCCCAGCGCATGATCGAGTCACGCCGTACCAGCGCTCACGTCCACTGCATGTATGAGGTGGATTTCACTCGCATCGTGAACCTGCGCGCGAAACAGAAAAACGCTTTCGAACAGCGAAACGGCGTCCGCCTCACTTTCATGCCGTTCTTCGTCCGCGCCGCCATCATCGCATTGCAGCAATGGCCCATCCTGAACGCTTCGCTCGAAGGCGATAGCATCCGCTACCACCGTCAGATTAATGTCGGCATCGCCGTCGCCCTCGATTGGGGTCTCATCGTGCCTGTCTTGAAAAATGCCGGAGACCTCAACTTTCTCGGCTTGCAGCGCGGCATCACGGATCTTGGCGAGCGCGCCCGCACCAAGAAGCTCAAGCCCGAAGACGTCGAAGGCTCCACTTTTACCGTGACGAATCCCGGCCAGTTCGGCGCCGTCTTTGGCTTGCCCATCATCAATCAGCCCAACTCCGCCATTATGGGCGTGGGCGGCATTACCAAACAGCCTCTCGTGGTTAGCGATAAAGAGGGCAACGATTCGATTGCCATCCGTTCGGTCGTCCACCTCACGCTCGGCTACGATCACCGCTTGATCGACGGCGCCGTAGCCGACCAGTACATGGCCCTGGTGAAAAAGACGCTGGAGAATTGGAATGAAGAAGTCGGGTAGTTTCGTTAAGCCGAAGGCTGGGTGTTTGACGCTGGCGTCGGCTTACACCAAGTGGAAGCGTTCAAACACTCAACTGTTCCATCGATAATTTTAGAAATTCCATCTCTAAATTTTTCCGGATCGATTATTTCCCGCGCCGCCACGGCATCCGCCGTGGCGAGCGCGTTCTGCAGAAACGACATGGCCGCATCCTTCTTCTCAGCCCCAGACTTGTTTCCGAAAAGTCCTTCAATCCCGTTTACTAATGCCGGAACGAACGCGATTCCGCGCAGCAATTGGGCTAGAAAATCCATTCTGTCTCTCCTTGGAATGTGATTGATCTTTTCCGCCGTGCTTGTCGTTCGTCCTAAGTGAGGCTCGCGAGAATGTCGTTGAACGCTGTGAGGTTGGGATCCGCGCTATCCGTGGATTTGACGATTTGCGTCAGGCACATCTTCAGTTCCGCCGCCTTGCTGAACGCCAGCGCAAGCATCCCCTGCATGTCGATGCCGCCGGCGCCTGCGCTCTTCAATGTGTTCGCGGTGGCTAGCGTTAACGTTTTAAGGTTGGTAATGATGGTAGTGCTCGGTATTGTGCCCATAGATCTCCTTTTGCCTTGCAATGAAAATAAAGTGTCTCGCAGTGAACTACTTCAGCCAATATCTGTGCAGCGCGATCGCCGCACTGATCCCGGCGCTGATCGCGCCATTCAACAATCGATTGTGCATGCTGTTGCGCAAATCGTTTCGTTCCAGCACCGCCACTTTGTCCTCCACCACCTTCATCCGGCCCGGCTGCCCGTTTCCCATCAGCGCGTCCATTTTTGTCTCCAGCCGGACCAGCTTATCAAGCACCTCTCGCTGAAATTCCAGGTCGAGCGCCTTCAACGCCAATTCCCTATCGATCACTGCCATGCGTTATCCTTTCGCGGCCCCGATCCCTATAGCGGATAGTCAACGTGCAAAGCCGCAGAATATCTCGAGTATTTCGGCGGTGACGAACTGTCATACAGCCGTAGAAAATAATTCTGCGTCCTCGCCAGCCGGGCCAGGCTGAAAGTTTGCGTATTGAACCGTCCCAACAAGTTCTGGTCGTTCGCCTGCCCCCATCCGTAGTCGTTGAGTCGAACCTCAATGCCGGTCCCGCTGGCTGGCGCCAATCCGGCGTCCACCTCCACGGTCGTCGAGGTCACGGTGGTGATCTGCGCCTCCGTCAGGTTGACCTGGTAATAAGCACCCACTTGCGTCGTTTGCAGCAGTGGAGGCATATCCTGCAGCGCGATCACGGTGGCACTGGCCGCATACTCGATCCCCAGCGGCGACGCCAAATCATTCGCAAAGCCTATCGTGTAGAAACTGCGATCGTCCGCCGGATCGGCAATTTCTATTTCCACTTCCCGCACAATTGCTGTGAACGACGCGCCACGAGAGGGAACATTCACCATCACCGCGTCTCCCGGAAAAATATCTTCCGCACCGCCCGGCAAGAAATCGCTCCACGTCTCATATGTTCCCGACCAGGCCGATGCCGTCGCGTCATCCAGAATTGCTAATGCCGCGTTCTCGCAATCGACGTCCGTACGCGCAGACGGGGTTTTCGCGACCCGGACACTTCCTCGAGTCCCGTCGTCAGCGCCCTTCTGCAATGTCGCAACACTCGCCTCGTTCTCCACCTGAGCCACCGCACGTCCAGACCCGCGATAGCTCGCCACAATGAGCTGATTCAATACCGGCAAGAATTGCACGTAAAAATTCAGCGTCCCGCTGCTGCTGAGGGTGCATTGCCCTCCGTCGGCCGCCGCTCCTACCAGTTGCGTAACGTAATTGGCATCGGGCAGCGCCGTTCGCACCTCGGGCAGCGGGATGTGCGCTACATAGGTGTATGCGATGCTGCACTGCATATTCGTCGCATTCACCAGCGCATAACTGCAAAATCCCGGCGCGCCGCTGATCACGCCGTCGTACAACACCGTCGCCGGAGCCATCAGAGTTGCCGGATTGCTCGGATCAATGTCCTGCACTTCCAGCACGAAGCGCACATCCGCCGTCACCGCTGCACCGCCCCATCCGCTTCCTGCAGGGTGCGAAGAAGAATGATAAGTCTCCCCGGCACGGTAGACCTCCATCGAATAAAGATAGGTCGTGAAGAAATATTGATGACCGGCTCTGGTTGCCACGATCGGGCCCGTACCTGATCCACTGATGAGCGCCTGGATGGTCGAACCCGCGCCTGACGGCGTAATCTGAAATCCCGCCAAACATCCGGCCACCGAAATCGTTCCCGCATACAAACCGCCCAACACCCCCTGGGATGCGGCGGTAAAGCTCACGTCTCCATGTTGCAACTCCAACGCTCCACCCAGTTCAATCTGTTCCACAAAGCTCACCGTTGTCCGTCCGTCCACGCCGCTTCCTCCCGCAACCTGCAGCGTCTGCGCCGTTACCGAAATTGCCGACGATGGATCGTTGACCGCCCAGGTTGTCGGATCCAATCCCGGTCCCAGATATTCCTCATCGATGAGCGCCGGTTTCGTCTGTGCAAACGGCGTTTGCGACAAATAAAAGGTCAGGCTTTCCCCATCCCCCGCAAAATAGTCGCGGACGTAAGCCTGCGGTTCATCCAACCCGATCACCGTAACGTCGTTCACCAATAGATTTGGACTGTTCAACCACAACCCGGCGGGAGAAAAGTTCGCATCGCTCTCATCCAGCGAATATGTATTTGTGCCTACTGGGGCAAGAATCAGCGCCCCATTAATACAGCGAAAACTGCCCCGGCACGCCAACGCAATTTCCGCCGCATGAAATGAAAAATTCTTCTGCGGATTCACTGCATAACTTGCCAGCGTGTCGACATCCTGCACCTCGCTTGTGTCGAACTCCCCCGGCAATAAATCCTGCGCCAGTTGCCGGAGCGCGTTACCCGCGCTCCGGACCACAAAAGGGGATCGGTTCGGCAACGCCTTCTGATCGAGCAGGATCTCGTCGCTTTGTGCCGCCAGGTTGTACCGGTAAACCGGCCCCTGCTCGCCCCATCCCAAATACTCATATTCCGGCGCCGCCACCACGTATCCGGTAAACACGTCGCTGCCGTTGGTCTTGCCGAGCGCCACTCGTGCCCCAACTACCGGAATTACAAAACCGGGTGAGTTCCCTACCAAACTGAACTGCAGTTCGGCCGGTTGGTTCCCTTTGCGCTCAACCTTAGGAGGCTTCGTCCAATCCACCGCCCCGGTATAGTCTTGCGCGCCTTGTCCCTGAAGATTGTCGATGGTTAGCTTCATTCCCGTTGTCCAACGCTACCTTTCCCTTAGATAGAAACTCATCCACCTGCCTCAGGTGCAGGCGGTCCTTAGTCGGATGGATGGTTGGTAGAGAAACAGCTGACTCAGAATGGCACTATTTCGCAGTGCATCAGCCGCCAAAACTTCCCACGTCACAGTTTGCGAACTTGTAAAGCAGCTCCTGCTTAGTACACCGCCGCCATCGCCGCCGGAAAGAAGCTGCGATAACACAAAACAGTCTGCCCATCGTTGGTGTCCGTATATGGCAGCGCAAGAAATGAAGCGTGTAACCCCACTGATGTCAAAGGCCCCGCCACGTCTGCAAAATCTTCACGAAGGAATTTTTGCGAGGAAGCGCCGCCGCCGGCTGTGTTTGCAGTGGCGTTCGTATTCGCGGCACCTGCACTCTTTGGCGGTTTCCATCCGGTGCCCGACTTTAAACTCACACCGTGCGATCCAGCACCGGGATTCGGACTTAGCCGTGGATAATAGAAGCAGACTCGCCCGCCCGATTCAGGTTCAACAACAAACAGCGCCGACCACTCCTGGAAAAACGATCCACCTTCGCGGTCCACGAATGCCGTCACAGCCTGTGCCGATGCACCCGTTGCAGGCGCTCCTGCAAGCAGCGGTTGCGCCAGAATCACCGAAGTTGCGGTCTGTTCGACAACTCGGCCCACGTTGAAGGTCACCCGCCGGACGTAGTTCGCATCGTTATTAACGGCGGCCGCGTTGCTCACATATGCGGCGGAAATCCCCGAGCCCACGTATCCAATCTGCTGCTCATAGTCCAGGTCCACTGCCAGGAGGCTCCCAACGCCGAACCCGCTCACCGCGCCCACGCCCAAAACAAGTTGACTCGCGCTCGAACCCGTCAATACTGCGACGGCTGGAATCGGAGTTCCACCGGATGGCGACGGTGTCGCGCTCGGACTGGTTGCCAACACGTTCATGTTCTCCGACCCTCCCGCCAGCGCCATCTGCAGCTTTCCCCATTCCCTGAAATCGAACTCCACTCTCGCCTCGATCGGCCCCCGAAATTGCATCGCGGGAAGAGTCTTCATTCCCGATCGCACAACATCCGTCGGCGTGTCGTAGAATCTCTCGAAACTTTCGATCCAGCCCAAATCCACCCATGGGGTAGGCGGGGAATCCAGGGGAAACGCGCCGCTGGCCGCGGGATCAAAAATTGTCGGCGTTTCTGTAATTCGATTCACCGGCGCAAAGTAAACGCGCATCTGCCGCGTGATCGGAACCATCGCCGAGCGCAACGGAGAAGTGCTCATAACAGCGTTACCTCCGAAAAAAAGAAGACCGTAAGCGTTGTCCGTCGCTCTGCCCGCCCATCCTGGTAAGCCTGCTCATACATGGCCCGGCGCACCGCCCGTCCTTGGTAAGCAAGCGTGTTATCTTCTACGCCACTCGTCGTCGCCTCTTGAAAAGCCGGCTGATTCCAGAACACGCTCGTACCCAGGTCTGCGCTCGGCGACTGCGAATAATCGTATTTTTCTGTATTCGCAGGCTGGCAGATCGCGAGCAGTTCATCATCCAACTGACCTAGTACTCGCCCGCGATCCACCATGCTTGGCACTGTCCCCAACGTGTAATAAGAGATCACGCACTCCAAAGTAATGAGTGCGGCATTGCCGGCGTGCCCACCCACAACACTCGCCGAGCCCCACTCGATATAGAACGCATTCGGCTGCGGTTCCGCGCACGACGGCGGCAAATTTTCCGCCGCCACCACTGCCGGCACCGTCGCCCCGTTGATCGTCACCGTTCGTGCCGGATTCAATCCTCCGAGTCTCTGTTGCAACGCCAGCAGAAAACTGTCTTTAGCAAATTGCATGAACACCAGCTTCTAGCCGCCAGTTCCTAGCTTCTCGCTAAGAACTTCAGCTCGGAAAGGTTCTATATCTATTGCTTTGATAAAAGGTGTAGCCTGCCGCGAAAGCTGCGCTAGCGGCTAGAAGCCAGGAGCTGCAAGCTTCTGCTTCACTCCACTGCCGTTACCACATAAAAATAAGCTGTCCCGGCAAAATTCTCAGTCACTACTGCTTCAATGTGAAACAGATCTCCGTCATACTGCAGGCCCAGGGCGGCATTGAAAAGATCCTCCGCCGAGGCCATTCCAAGCGTGGACAACTGCGCGTCAATCGCCGAAGCCGGCAGCGTAAACTCGATCCTCCGTGCCGGTCCCAGGTTACCGGTCGGCAGGTTAGTAGCCACAACCGGCGTGATCATTACGTCCTGCACTCCAGGATCGACCAATCCCAACTGGCCAGCCGCATCGCTCGCTGTCGCCGTTCCCGGCAGCAGCAAACTCACCTGGTCCCCGCCCAGTGCCATCAACATTGCATTCGCCGCGCGCACCAACGCCGTTCCACAAATTCCGCTCCCCATAGTCCCTCCTCCACAATCCAATCCGTCCGCCGATCCCTGTACTCCAAACGCTGATGACTGATGACCGCCAACCACCGCCGCCCGTCTTTTCTCATGAGCCCTTTATCGCCACATACGGCGAAAGCAAACTCCGCACCATGTCGTCCACCAGAGTCGGTCCGAAATATTGCAATCGCATCTGGTTGATCTGGCTTGATTGCACATTCAGTCCGGGTGTCGCTTGCGCATTCTTCACGATCTGTGCGCACGCCACCTGCACCGGCGTCGGAATCGTGCTCCATCCCGCGTTGTAAACCACATCCACTTCGTTGAAGAACAATCCCAGCGCATTCACCGGAAATGTAAGCTCGCCACTTTCCATCCAAATATCGATGGTCGTTGGATCAATCGTCGTCCACATCCCCGGCAGCGAGAACACCAGCGCGAATTCCAAACTCATCTCAGGGAACGGCCATTCCCCTCTTCTCGGAATTCCGTACCGCCCCTGCAGCGTCACAATCGGCGTTGTGGCCGGCGCCACTGTAACTAACGGCAGATAACTCACCCGCACCGTGTTCAGTTCGGGCGGCATCTTCAGCCGCTCTTCGTATTGGTTCACGCCCAGCGTCACGCGCCGGCAATGCGCATCAATAATGGCGGAGGCCGCCGTAATCCATGACGGATCGGTCGTCGCCTCCAGCCCGTACGTCAAATAATCCGTTGTCGCCAGATAATTCATAATGAGTTCTCACTTCTCGAGTGAATAACTTTTCGAGTGCATAAAAATGTCGTTGGCCGTCAGTAGTTGTTCGTTGGCAGGGCATGAATACCCCGAACCAACGACTAACCACTAACAACCAACGACTCTTTTCCTATCGCGTTATGTTCACTTGGTAATGTGCAAAGTTCGCCCCCTTCACCACGGGTGCGCCAAACTTCACCACCACCATTTGCTGGGTTAGACGCATTCGGCAGCCCCAGCTTGAATACGCGAGGGTTCGGATCGCTCAGCCAGTGATACTCGATCAGATCCTCGGTCACGATGTAAGCCGGAAGAACGGCCGTGCCCGAGCCCGGTGTCCCAGTGTAAGGAATGGTCCAGTCCGGAATCAGCGGCAACTCTCCCGCTTGCGTCGTCAGCGCCTTCACCCGAAATCCGCCCGTGATTTCTACGGTGTTGAGCACCACGTTGTACTCTGTCTTCATTTCCCGGTCGATCAGGTCCAGGAGAACTGGATTGGAGTAGATGGCAGTCGGCCTCACCGCGTACGAGGCGTTCGATACCATCTGCGCAACCGTGCTCTTGATCCCGTCCACAATGCTTGCCGTAGACGCGATCGCGGTTACGTTCCCTCCCGCCACGATCTGCCCGATCACCCCGAAGTATTGCAGCGTCGTCGGTGTGCTCAGTGACGTGTCGGTTCCGTTCCACAGCGCTACGTCGTGCGTGCGCAGCAGTCCATCCACCGAATCGGCCAGGTCCTTCGCCTGTAAGTAGGCGAACTGGCTTTGTTGCGCCGTCACTTCCAGGTCGAACAGGTTGTAGTTCAGTTGTGAGACCAGCGCCTTCAGCGGCACCGCAAGTTCGACTCGCGTCGGCGAACCCACCGTCGGCGCAATGTTGCGGGGATCGACAAAGGCCTGCGTTGCCGTCGGTGAGTTGATCGCAGTCTCTTCAAAAAACCGCGATGGATGCCCCGTCGCCGGAACCTGCTTGATTCTCTGACCGAATGCACCACGCCGGCGCACGATGTCAAAGATCTCTGTCTGATACCGGTCGATCTCAATCGCGCCCGGCCCAAGGTAATCGGCCGACGCGTACAAATCTACAAATTTTCCTGGCATGTCTTCTCCTGTGAATTGATTTTTCCTTCATTTGGAATTCGATTCTTGCCCTGCCACCAATGAAAAAGGCACGACCAAGTCGTGCCCGCCTATACCGTCTTCTCTTCGTTTGGGACTAAGCCCAAAACCTCTACTCGATAATCCCCGCCCGCGCCAATTCCGACTTCACTGCGATCCGCTGTTCCACGCTCAAGCCCTGCAGTGTCTTATCCAGTACTCCTTTATCCAACTTCTCATCGACTGCATCGCCGCAACTCTTGGCCAGGATCGCCGACACCATCGGCGGAAGCGTCTTCCGCGCCATCCGCGCCGCCTGCGCTTTCAAGTCCGCGTTGGATTTCTCCAGCTCCGCCATTCGCTCCTGCAGATGTCGTGCACCTTCACCCCGCGCCGCCAGTTCGTATGACGGCCGCTCCTCTACCGCCGCCACAATCCTGTCAACCTTCGTGTTCAGTGCTTCTTGCTGCGCGTCCATCCGCCCCAACACGCGATCCAACGATTCGGCTGCAACCGCCAGCCGCTCCGCTGTCGCCGTCAACTGCTGCACCATTTCCTCATTCATGCTTTCTCCTCCGCTATGTGTAAATACAAAGCATTGCCTTTCCGCCCTTCGTTCTCCGCGCTCTCCGCGCGCCGTTCTCAGTGCTCTCTGCGATAATGTTTTCTCCCCGCATCATCCAAGCTCAATCCACGTATCTTGATAAGCCGCTTTATCTCTCCGCAAAATCGCCGCCCCCGTGAACGTCACCTTCTCCAGCGTCCACACTTGTGCCCGCGCATCCGCTAATTGGACCTCCGTCACTTCATAAGACATCCCCAACCCGCTGGCTCCGGACTCGACCCCAGTCTCCGCACGTATCGTCGGCAGCAGCGTTCCGGCTCGCGTTTGTTTGTTCTTGCCACCCAGAGCCTCGGCCAGCCTAATAATCTCCCGTGCCGCAGCGTGCAGTGACGATCTCAACCCACGGACTTCAGCTGGCCGCTTCCCCGCATGATCTGCGGCTGCCTCACGCAGGCTATGAGACTGAGCAAACCTTTCCCTCGACGACTCAAAGCCACTGCAACCTTTCTCCCTCCCCGATTTCGCAATCTCCTCCACAATCTCCGGAAAATCCCTCGCAAACAGATATCCTCCCAGCTCCACGTTTCGCCCCACAATTTCCGCTCGCGTGATCACGCCCACTTTGCATCGCACGTCATGCCGGTCAAGCGCGGGAGAATAGTCCACGCCCATCCCCAGGAGCGAAGGCAATGCCGCCTCCGCTGCTCGCCTTGTCAATACCACCAGATGCCCCTTTGCACCCGAGGGCGCACGTTCCGACGGTACATCGACCATCGTCAATACTCCCTGAAATGCCCTCCGGTTCGGATGCCCCCGAACCTCCGGCATCGCCACCGCCATACTCTTCAACTCAATCGTCATCTTGTCCCCATTCCGCGCTGTCATCGTGAGAGAAGCGGATGAGCCGCAATAGCAGCTCGACCGCGCAGTCGAAGGATCCGTGCACTTTTATCCGCATGAAATCCCCGCTACAACCCTCCACGTTAGCCCTCGTTAGTCGCCTCCAAATCCGGCAATCCCCTCATCCTTCTCACTTCGTTCACGGTCAGTACTCCGTTCTGCAGCAAAATCTGCTGAATCTGCGCTTCTTCCAGCGGATCCTGCGTCTCCAGCTCCGCAAACACAAACTCCAGATCATTCCATCCCAACCGTTTTTGTATCGCATCCCGCGTCAGATGCTCCGCCAGCAATCGCGCCGTCGGCACAATCGCCTGGCGAAACGCCATATCGTTGTATTCCTCCGCCGTGGAGCGATTCACATCCCGCTCCACACCCAGGAAAAACGGCGGAATATCGAAGGCATCTGCAATCACACGCAGCAAGAATTCCTGCCACTGCAATCGCAAGTCGGCATCCGTGCCGCCGCCAAATCGCAGCACCTCCGGTTTGCTCTCGACCGAGAGGATCGGCACCCGTCCCGTTCCCTCAATTTCATCTTGCCACCAGCGAATCAGCCGCTCATGATGTTCTGGCGTCAAATCCTGCAGCCACAGCGCATACTGCACTACCGAGTTCGAGGCCAGCCGCGATGCATACCGGTGCGCGCCCAGAAACGCGTTGATGGTCTCAAACGCAACTTCCAGCCGTCCCAACCCAAATGGCGTGTGCGTCCGTGGATTCAGCCGAAGGTAAATCAGTTCATCATCGTCCAGCTTGATCTGGCTCTTCGGTCCCGACTGATCCGTTACTTGCAAATAGCGCTGCCCTTGCGGCGACCCATCCCAGTCCAGATTCATCCGGATGGACGATCCATCCACCGGCCACAACAGCAATGGGCGTTTCGCGTCGCCCGACGTCTGTACCTCAATCGCCCCATACCCGCCGACAATGATGTCTTCCAGCACCTGCTCGGAAAAAGAGCGGAACGAATCGTCCGGATTTGGCGCATGAAAGTTCTGCGTGAGAATCTGCACCCGCTCCGCACCGTCGGGAATCCCCTCCAGAGCAATGCCCTGTCGCGGCTGGATCCGCCAGCGCATCCCCGCGATGCGATCCTTAATCGTGTTAATCGCCCGCCGCGGCACCGGAATCTCCGAAAACCTCCGCAGGTTGTAAGCCGTGGGCTTCGGCATAATGTCGCCCGGCGGCCCGTACGAGTTGAAGATGGAAGGCAACGGCAGTGTCCGCCGCTTCTTCTCCGCCTTCATCAGCGAAGACGAGCCAGCCGCAGACACTCCCGCAATCCGGCGCATCGCGCCGCGCAACGTCTCTTTAATATTCATAGAAGTTGTTCTCTAAAGATTCATGTGGGGACAGCCGCCCTCGGCTGTCCGTCGAGCGCAGCCCGACTCAGTCTTCAGCGCGGAATACTCCTTGCCCGCGACCTCATTAATAACCTGCCCGACCAAAAAGGCTCCGCCATCGCGGAGCCTCGTACCAACGCCCGTACCTGTCTCGCTCGTTACGCGGCTGCCCGATTACGCATTCCGTGCCTCCGCGCCGCCCCAGTTCAAAGAACACCCCCGCTTCCTAAAACGAGGAGGAGCCACCAACCCATCGCAAAGCCACCCAGGACCACTGCCAGGCGAAGTCTCCTCGGCGCAAATGTCCCGACGGCCAGCGCCGAGGCAGAGAGAATGAGGCACCCGACAATAACCGGGTAAAGATCAATACTTTGAAAAACCTCCCGATGCGCCTTTTCAACCGCAACGCTATAGAAGAGCGAAACACAGACCAAACAAAGTGCCGAAGTATTGGCCACCAGTCCGACGAGTCCAACTACCTTCCTCCATCTCGCCGCCTTCTCATCCCGCCAAACGCGCTTCCATCGCCACCAACCCGCCACGTTCAAAATAATCGGAAGCATAGTGACAAATAATCCAATAATGTTGTGAACTAAAATGTGTGAAGAACGATTAAATCGGAACACGAATAAATAGACAGCGACAAATCCCAAGGCTAGCGCAACTTTCTTCTTGCCATTCATGAGCTCCTCACGCTCTCAACTCCCGCCGCGCCACTTCCGCAATCATCGGCATCTCCGCCGCCACCGCAATGCGAATCTTCTCATCCTCCATCATGCTCAACGCGAACTGAACTGTATCCTGCCCTCGATCCAGATCGTCATCCACGACTGCCGTTAGCACCGGTGCAGCCTCCGTCACCTTCGACATGGCCGGCACAATTCGCGGATATCTCGCCGCCAGCAAAACCGCCGCGTCCACGCTCGCCCTCAGCGACACCGCTTGAAACAACTTGATCTCCCCACCCACTCGATATCCGAAATCGAACTGAAACGGATCACCCGGTTTTGTATAAGGCGCAACCGGAACCGGAAGAAGGAATTTCGCGATCCCCGCCTGCTCAAACGCCTCCCGCATCTTCCCCAAAATCCTCTGCCTTCCGCCCACCTCGCGCCTGCCCCCAACCTTCGCGGCCTCCAGATACATCGAAGCCATCGCCTCAATCTCCCGCACCGGATCCTCCGCCAAACATCCCTTCGCCGGCGAAAGCTGAATCACATTCGAAAACGAATCCTCCAGCCTTCGCACCAAAACTTCGCGGTCATGCGTCGTTGCCAGTTGTCCACGAATGTCCCGCTCCAACGCAGCCAGCATCTCCACATCCGCCTGCGGATCCAAACATCTCACCCGCCGCCAATCCCGCGTGAACCGCACCTCCGCAAATCCGCCGCCGTTCGCCCCAGGCTCAACCATTACCACCCCAATATTGACAAACTCATCCTTCACCGCGTCCGGAACATACCGCAGCAAAAAGAACTCAAGCTGTCGCCGATCAGCCATCGATGCTCTACCCTGTGATCCCCTGTGCCCTCTGTGTTAAAGGTTTTGGTTCTAAGCCACTTCCCTCCACTCCGGAAACGGCCTCCGCGCCGACACCCGAAATGCTTCAATCAGTTCCCGCACCTGTTCTCGCCGCCCAATCAAAGTCCGCACCAGTTTCTCCAATTCGTCCCACTCGCCGCCGTACCACTCCGGAGGGATCTCTCCCGCCAAACTCCACACCACATCCTGCTCCATCTTCTCGATACGCGAAAGCCACGGCTCGAACGACTCCCACCCTCGCACACCCTCATACACTTCATTCCGCGCATACACTCCCCGCAGCGGATAATCGGGAAACGTCCACTCCCCGGCGTTGAAACAATATCCCTGATCGATAAATGCAGCCGTGTATTTTCGCTCCCGCAATTTTCTCCAGAACGCCGCCTGCCTCCCGTTCGCGTTTCCCGTCCACTTATCGATCACCAGCATTCCGGCAAACGTTTCCAAATTCCGCACCAGCCCAAACATCTCCGCCGGAAGATAATCGAACACCTGTCCTTCCAGCGGACTCACCGCATACCGCGATCCGAATTGTAGTCCCGCCTGGCACGGGATCGTGTTATGCGCCAGATGAATGCTCAGCTCGTCCGTATGTTGCACTAGCCAGTCGCCCACTTCAACAACTTCCGTCCGCGGCACCGGCAATCCTGCCCGCTCCGCCAACCGCGTCGCCAGCATTTCATTCGTCAGCACTCGCAAGTGCTGCGGATTATTCCGGAACTTCACCACGTAGAACTGCCCATCGGAGCAGCGCATCAAATGCCCTTGCGCCCCGCCCCGCATTCTCCTCACGTGTTGGACCGCTTCCACCAAGCTCGTGTGGCGCGGGCGCCCTCGCCCGCGAAATCAGTAGATGCTGTTCGCACTCGATTGCGAAGCCCGCCATCTTACCTCAACTCACTTCGATTCCGATGTGACAGTTGAACCACCCGCTACTCCATCACCACGCTCGCCATCTCCAACCCTCTCTTCTTGCAACCTCGTCCCACATCTTCCCTGCGCACCGCCAGCGCAATTGCCATCGCCATCACGCAATCGTCATGCGCCCCATCCGCCGCCGCTGCGTTCCCGTCCGCGTGCCGAACAAATGTCCGGCACTCCTCGAGCAATCGCGGACTATGGAATAACGTCGGCTCCGCCGCGAGTGTCGCCACCATATTCTCAATCATCGCCGGACGCGTCGCCGCCGACGTAAGCCATCCCAACTGCCCATCTTTCGCGAAGATGTTCACATACTCCATATCTCGCAAGTGAGCCAGCACTCCATACCCATGATTATTTCGTTCCACCGCTAACAAAGCCTGCCCATAGCCGTTTCCCAGTTCCACCACGCGGCGCGCCAGCTCCAGCGGCGGAAAATGTCCTCGTAGCTCTGCGCACTGCAATCCAATCGTCTGTTCGATCACCTCGGCACACGCGTAATCCCCCTGAGACCCTCCGCCCGCGGAGTCGACTCCAATGATGTACCGCCGCCCTGCCTGGTGCGGAAACCAGACAACCAGCCGTTCGTTATCCTGCGATCGCAATGCCGGCGCAGCACTGGCCTCCGCCGTGCCAATCGCTTCCAGGTCAAACACGCACTCCCCGGATGCGAGAAAACACGAGCTCGGATCCTCCGCATACTCTTGCCCCGCTAGATTGCGCAACGTCGCCCATTGCCTGCGCCGCCATTCAATCTGCTCTCGCTCCAGTCCGTGCTGCTCCACTAATTCTTTCTCTTCCTCAGTCAGCACCAGAATCTCCCCACGATTCCAGATTCCCCGATAGTTCTTCTCATACCACCAGGGGAAAAAGTGTTTCGTATACCCCGTCTCGTCCGCTTTCTGCCACTCTTCAAAGAAAACCCCGGCGGTACCGTTTGGGGTGGATTCCAGCACGATCTCACCTCTCGGCGCAACCGCCGCCCGCAAAGATGCCATTGTCTCCGCCGCGTCGCAGGGCCAGCGGGAGACCTCCGAGCAATGGAGGTAATGAATAGTCATCCCGCGCCCCGCGTTCGCGTCCGCAACTTCTACTCGGTATTCGCTGTCCAGCAGCGGAAACACAAGTTGGCGGACATTCGCGCGCGAATAGATCAGCGCGCCCTTGCGCAACCCCTCGGGCAGTTTCTCCCAGAAGCGCCGCACAATACCAAAAATCGATTCCGCCGATTCCAGGCTGTGTGCAACCTGCACCGTCAGCCGGCCTGGTCGGGTTATCGTTTGTACGAAAAATCTCGCCGCAATATACGTCGTAATCCCCAGTTGCCGAGCCTTCAGCACAATATTTTGCTTTGTGCACCTGCGGGAATATTCCAGTTGCGGCCGATTAAGTTCCAGCGACTCAATCCCGCCCTCCTTCACCCGAATCTTCAACCACTCTGCAATCAAAAAATCTCGCAGGCTTTGCTCGCCTATTTTCTCAAGCCGCCGGTCGAGAAATGATCCGAACTGTCGCAACAGGTAAAGATCGTCCTCCACAGTTCACCTTTCGGTTTCGCAACCTGCATGGGCCATAGCCTTGCTTGTTGTAGAAGATGTAGCGCCCCTGTCGAAAGTGGCGCTTCATACCTCCGGCGAATCTTCATTCCTCATCCTCGCGTATTGCCGGATTCCGTCTCGCAGAATCAGACTCCGGTCCGTCAGTTGGTGAAGCCCCTGCCAGTCTCGTTTCAAATCCAGATTCGGGTCATACCCAGATTGAGCGAGAAACCTCCAGCGCTGGTCGTAGGATCGATTCCGTTTTGCACCATGAAAAAGATGGTTCACCAGCCCCGGCAAATAACCCACGTTGCGCCGGATATATTTCTCCGCTCGTTCTTGCCACTCCCGGCACCGCTGGATGTATGCCGTCGAATATCCCGAGTACAAAGACCGTTGCACCTGCCCCACCAACGCAGACGCCATGTGCCAGTCGCCTTGCCCCAAAATCGCATGATCGATCAGCATGCCAACGCTTTCTAACGCGCTTCGCTTCGCCGCCCACGCAAACCCCGGATGCCAGAATTGTCCGCTGTGCACGCTGTAATACCCGTACGCCGGCTTCGGCGCCGCAAATTTTGGATCGTGTGGGCTCGGTTGATCAGTCACCCACTTGTACAGAAATCCCGGCGTCGTGGTTAGCGGTTCATAGTTCGGCCCCACATCTTGCGCGTGGCTGAACATCTGCAGCACGTCATAATGTTGCAGTAGCTGCAGTGTTTCTTGCGCCCAATCTGGCCGGCTGAATTTAACGTCCGCATCAATCCACGCCACGTATTTCGCTTCCGCCGGCAACCGCTGAATCAGCAGGTTCAGTGCATTTTCCTTGTGCCAGATTTCGTGATTCGTTCGCAATTGCAAATGCCGCGGATTCTCCGCCTTCGTCACTTCAAACTGCCGCCCACCAAACGCCACTTCCGCCGTATACAGAATCGCTCCCGCCGCCGCGCACTCACGCTCGAACATCCAATAGTTCCAGTAACGCGACCGCCAGCGCAGCGGATTCTCCAGCATCGTCACTACATGCAACTTGTCGGGAAATACATGGATTCCCGGCCGCGCCTGTGAAGGGTGGTCAATGTAGTCTGCGCTTTCCCACCCTTGCTGATGTTGCAACGTCCACTCATCGCTCACAAATTCATCTCCTGGAAGATCGCCCCGGCACTTTACTTCAGTAGTCCAGCGCTTGCCCAGCGCGCGAACTTCTCATGCAGATGAACGCGTAACCCGGCCGTTGCATGATCCAGTTGAGTATTGCCGGTCTTCGCGGTCATGCTGGCGTTGTACGAACTCACAAACTCATTTGCCGTTAATGGAGGTTGCTTCTTCGCTTGTTTCAACGCCATCGTCATCATCGCCGGCGAAGCACTCGGGTTCACCAGTGGCACAATAGCCGCCATCGATTCCACTTCCGAAATCAACAGCCCCACCACGGCCGTAATCTTCGCCTGCGTCGCCACATCTTGAATGTGTAACGCCGGCAGCAACCCGTTCAATGTCGCCTGCACCGCGTTCATCGCCGCTTGAATCTGGTTCAGCAAACCCGGTTGCGCGGTCGCATCGGCCTTTTCATACTGGCCGATCAGCGACTGCATCAGCTGCAAATCAGCTCCCGCCTGGGCTCCCGCGCTCTGGATCGTCTGCAAATCACCAGCCGTAACATCTTTTCCCTGCAGCGTCGCCACCAGCGTCACAAGATTCGCCACCGCCGGAATCAGCGCCTCGACAATCTGCTCCGCCTCGCCAATCCACGCCGTCGAACACGCCGTCAACATAAGGGTTAACGCCAATACTGTCGCTATCAACACCTTCCCGATCGTTGCCTTTTTCATCCTTCGCCTCCTGCTTCTAAAATTCACATCCAAAGAAAATGGCACGGCTTCCACCGTGCCCCTCCCTTGCCTAGTCTTCTTCAGTTTCTTGCTGCTTCCCTCGCACTCCTTCGTTTAATATTCAGGGCTCGCTCATTGCAGTTCAACGACGAAATCGTCCTGCCGTGTGTTGCCATCAACGTCCAGCCCCAGTTGCCCGAGCATGCTGGAATTAAACACCCAAAGCCGCCCGTCTTGACTCACCGTACCAATTGACTCTTCCCCGTTAAAGTAATAATCGAACGGCCCCGCATTGGTCGTTCCGCAGCCCGCGCTGTTTCCCATGCCAAGGATGAAGTTATGTCCAAAGCGTTTCAGTATCCCGTTTTGCAGGAGCGCGTAATTCTCATTCTGGCCAGGATATGTCCAGCTCGATGTCGAACTGGAACTCGAATAGTTGTTATTCGAAGACGATCCAACGATCGGCTGTGTGTCCCCCAAAGTCGCATTCCGCCAACTGAAGTGGTCTTCGCAATTGCCATTGATTGCGCCAAAAGAACTCACCGGCGTGCTGCTGGAGGCATTCTCCGGCGCGAACTGAAAGAAGTTCGGATCGGAGATGGCGGTTTCGTTGTGATATCCAAAAGTGTTGTGTCCAGCGCACAGCGCGCTCCCGCCTGTCACTGTCCCCGTGCAACTTACTGCGTGGGTCGTACCTGTCTCCCAGAAATTACTTGTGTTCCCACAACTCACTCCGGTAGAGGCGCCGCTCCACTGCCCGTACATCCCATCTCGCATCAAAAAGCCGTCATGCAGGTACATTCCCTGGCAACCCGAATCAATCGTCCCTCCCGTCCACGACCCCGTGGCATTCACCATCCCGGAGAAGGTGTTATAGATCGCACATGCGGCCGGGCTTAACTTAACCGCCGCAATATAGATTCCCGTGCCCTGGCCCGACGGGATAGCCATACTGATACCCGAGCCTGTCGTGCCAGCATAGTTTGTTGTCAGGGTTCCGGTGGTATTGCTGGTGATGGACGCCATCGTGTAAACAACGCTATTGATCTTGATGACCTGGTTCGCGTAAGAACCGTCGGTAGCCAGTACCGAACTGCCGCTCACTGTGAAGTTTGCCGATCCATTAGTAACACTGATCGTGTCCGTACCCAATGCGATCCCTTTTACGTTCGATAGCGAGACTGCAAACACGTTGTCGTTGATGTCCTGACTGAGCGGTCCGCTCCACCCTTCGTTAAAGCTGGTGCCGTTCGGTAAAGCGGAACAACTTGCTCCGAAGTCATAAAGAGCGGTCTGCGTAAAGGTCGGCGAGTCGCCGACCACCCCATCCCACGAATAAGTGATTTGGTAAATGACCGGATCTCCACTGCTTGCCCCCTGCATGAATGCCACCGAAGGATTTTGATGGCTAAACGTCAGCGCGCCGCAAGGCGTCGGGTGAGACGCGGCACTCGACGGAAATGGTCCCACCACGGTCGGCAATCCGCCAATGATTTTTATCGCCTCCACGAAAGGACACCCGCCATATGTCGCCGACAGAAAATAGACTGTTGCATTAGCGCATGCCGTCGAAGTATCTGTTCGCCCCGTACAACTCCATCCTTCGTCGTTATCTCCACCCGACGCCGTTGAACTCGGCGAATGTCCGGAGATCATCGTCCCGTCGGAGGCCCTAAGCATCGGGTCAACACCCGAGGGATTGATGCTGGTGTCATATCCGATGCTGTTGTAACAACCGTTCCCGCTCCCATTCGCTGCGCCCGCTGTGCAGGTCGTGCCCGTGGAAGAAGCCGTCGAAATCGGCGGCGTGTTGGGCGTCTGCACCACAGCGCTGCTGATCGAGGAACACGCATATAGCGGCGGCCCACAACTCCCCGTGCCTGTTCCTAGCTTGAAATAAGATCCCGGCTGGTCCAGCCCGTACACCGCATATCCCTGGTACACGTGCGCCCCAATTTCCCAACCGCTCCCGAAATTGTTTTGATTCACTCCATTGATGTCGAGCTCATAAGCCGTTCCTAGGTTTTCCCCCGCATCCACCACCGGAGAATTCTTGGTCGGACGAAAATCCAGGCCACCTCCAGACGAAAAAGCGCTCGTCGCGGGGAAAGTATAGTAATCATTTCCGTCGGTACCAGTCTCCTGCGTCCCGCTGAGCAGCCAGTTCACTAGTCCCGTATTTGTCCGGATCGTCGCTCCGCTCGCCTTGAAATCCTGAATCAGATTCGTAATCTCCGTCCCGCCCACCGGATCAGTATTCGTCAGCTCATTCAAGTGCCAGAAGATTCCCCACGGAACTCCCCACACGGATTCTTTCCACACCAATGCCTGAATCTTCTGATTCAAACTCGCCGGCGGCAATCCCATCCACGAAGGATTCACTCCAAAACTCGTAATATTCTGTACGTTGAATCCATCCGCGTAAGTGTCCTTCACTCCCAGATCTTCCTTCAGAGCTCCGCGTGCTCCTTGATATGGCACGCCCTCCGCAATTCCTTGCATCGTTGTCGTCTCATACCCCCCGGGATACACATACACCGGCGTCGCCGGCAATCCTGTCAGATTCGTTGTCATCCACTGCCGCGACAACGTAATCTCATCCGTCGTCAATCGAGTCACATCCAGTTGCAGGTGGTACACCGCGCTTCGTACATCCTGCCCACTCACATCCGCCAGATCCTGCGCCAGCAACGCCTTTGCCGTGTACGCCGAACACCCTGTCCCATAGGGCCCCTGACATGGTGTCAAATACGACGTCGTATATTTTCCTGTCGCAGCCAGCGCCTGCTGCAATCCCGAGATCGTCCCCTCCGTCTGTCCCTGCGCCAGGTTATAACTCACGCTGTCGCTCGCGCCTGTCACTGTGATCGTCAGCGTCTTGCCGCTTATACTCAGCGTCGCTGCGCTTCCACTTCCCGTGTATTGAATGTCCAAAGCGTCGGTATTCGTGTAGTAAGTGTGGGAAATGGAATGCGAAGTCACATCTCTTCCCGCGTTAATCCATCCCTGTATTTCCGAAATAATCGGATTGATGGTCGCGCTGTACCCAACAGTGATCGCCGCACCCACCGGCACTCCCGCCGCATCCGCAACCGGCAGCACCGTATTCTGGTAATACGTATCCGCTCCCGGCGTCATCCCCGAATCGTCAACCGTTAACGTAATCTCCGCTGGATATCTCTGATACACCTGCACCGCCGGCGCGGTGTCCACAGCAATATTTCCCGCTCCCGCCGTCGGACCGTCCCCGCTGGTCCACTCCACATCCGTCGATCCCGCCACCGCCAGGCTCGAAGCATAAAAATGGCAATAGGAGTAGGTCACCACTCCTGTGTTATCCACCAGCGCCCCGTCCCGATTCGCGTAGGCCTTGTCGTTCACCATCGTGATCGACGTCGCCGCCCCATCAAACCGAAACGCATCGTAATTGAGGTGTCCCTCCGAGTTATAGATTTTGATATCCCCGGGCCCCGGCGAACTTTCATCTACATAAAATCCCAAAGGCTGTGTGCCCTGCGGAATCATCGAGTCCGCTTCCATATTCGCGAACACCAAATGATCACTCGCTCCTTGCACGTAGACCCCGTACTGATCGAACCAGTTCACCAGAAAATGCTGAAACGTCAGCCACGACTGCCCGTTGATGTTAATCACCGGAACATTACTCAGCGCCATGGGCACAATCGCTTCGTTATAAAAATTTGCCGGATTTCCAGACGCAAAAACGTAAAGGTACCCGTTTGCCAGATAAAAATCTCCCGCCGCCGTCAGGTTCGACGACACCGCCGCTACCTTCTGACCCCAAACCGACCCGAACAGACAAAAATTAATCGCCGTATACGTCGACGGCACCGCCGCCTTCCACGCATTCCCCGTCACCAGCACCCACGCCGTCGAAGGCATCGCGTAATATCCCGTCAAGTTCGGCGCCGCTCCGCTTCCGTAAGCATCGAACGTAATCGGATTTCCCAAACTTCCCGAAGAGCCAGGCGCCAGGCTTTCATTCCAAACATCTCCCCGCTTAAATAAAATCGAATCCCCCGGCTGAAATGTCTGCCCGTTCACATGCGCGATCGTCTTCCACGGTGTCGCTGCTGATGTCGCAGCATTTGCGTCGTTTCCCGTGCTCGAACTCACGTAATACGTCGTTGCCCACGTTACGCTGGCGTACGTAACGAGCATTATGGTGAGAATCCGTCTCATATCTTTAGATTTCCTTCGTGTAACTTCGTGTCCCTTGTGGTTGCGCCTTTTATCTCCCAATAAAAAAAGCCATCGGCTCTCACCGATGGCCCACAACAGTCCCGCCCGTTACCCCTCTCGTTCAGCCTCGTCCTGCACGTTGTCAGCGCTGTCGAGATCGTCGTAGTCCACCAGTCCGGCATTCGCCGAAGGCGCCGGTCCAGGCTGAGTCACTCGGCTTTCCGAGGACGCAGGCGTAGCCAACTGCCCGCCCTCGGAGTCCGTCCCATTCCAATTCGTAACCGCTGGATTCCGGTCACTCTGCTCAAAAGCCTGCGTGCTGGATGGTTCTCCCGCCTCCGGATTGATCGCACTACCCATAATGTTTTTCCCCTCTCAAGAATATGTAGACCCAAAGAAAGAATGAATGTGGGGACAGCCGCCCTCGGCTGTCCATTCGAGCACAGCTCGATTGCCTTTCCCGGCGGTCAAACCGCCCTCAAATCGAGTCCAACAAAAAAGCCACCAGCTCTCGCCGGTGGCCATCTCAACCTCACCGCCAACCCTAATGAATCTCCCACGCCATAATCGTCGCCTCCGTCGGATTGTCCGCCGGAATCGTAATCCCACTATTCAGTGTTCCCCCCGCCGTCACACTCTCCGCCGTTCCACTGCTCCCGCCCAGAAACGTGAATCCCGCTGACGTTCCCCCATAAACCTGCGCGCAAGCGCTGATGCAACTACTCGTAATCGCCAGATAATATTTTCCCGGCTGCAAGGTAGCGCTTGCCACCCAGCTCAACGTCTTCCATCCCGTGCTCGGTGCGAATGTCGTCCCCGCAGTGCTTCCGATATGCGCCACAACACTCCCCGAACTATTCAACACGCCAATGTCGTATGTGTTACTCGAGTTGTCCGCGGTCGAAACGTCATACGTCACTTGCGTCGTCGTCAGCGGAAACGTAAGCACTATTCCCCATAGCTCCGCTTTGTTCGCGGTACTCGAAAAGCTGATCGCTGTCCCCGTCGTGTTCGTCGTGAGCCAGGGAATCGAATACCCTGCGCTGCTGCTCACACTCGAACCCGGCATATCCAAAAACATCTGCACCGTCGTACTTCCTGAACTCGCCTGTAAAACCCGCCCCAGCACTTGTGTTCCGCTCGGTTGCGTTGCTCCCGCATCGTGGCAAAAAGGGTAAAATCCGCTGCTCGCCGTCGTCGACGGCACAACAAAATCCCCCACCACCGTCGCCGTTCCATCGAAGCTGCAGTAAGCCGACCCCATTCGCGCCAGTGTCACCACCCCCGAGGTTCCCGCATTCGCAATCACCACCCCGATCGCTCCACTTGTCAGCGCGCTCCCCGGCTTGGCCGCACAGCCCGCTGTAGTAAGCACCGCAAGCCCATTGATAATTGTCCCATTCGTCGCGTCGTTGCAAAGTTCGTAGCTCTGATTAGCGAACTTCCCCAGCTCAAATCCGCTGCCACTCGCAGAATTCCCCGCCGCATAAACCGTCCCCGGTCGCAGTCCGCTGCCGGTCCCCGCATTGTTGAAGGATCCCACGTTATACGTCTGGTCGATCCACGGCTTGAAATTGCTGCTCGCATCCACCACCCACTTCAACCCGCTGTTAACCCAGAAACCCAACCCGGGCGCCGTCCCAGCCGTCGAATTCTCGCTCCGCACCACCGCGTAATTATCGGTTGCGTCATATCCCAGCGAAGTCCGCTGCCACGTCGAGCTGTTCGTGTAAATCGAGTACACATGCAAGTTCTGCGCGGTCGCTCCGTACTCGCCCACGTCGCTCGCATCTTCCTGAAACAGATTGGAAAAGAACGAACTGCTCCCCGTCGTCGCCACTTTTTGCGGAGCACCCGCGTTCGCCGAAATGTAAAAGTTCCCGTCGTTCGAAAGTCCGAAGGATGAAGTCCCCGCTCCCGCGGCCGCCATCGCTGTCCCCGGAACCGCCGAACTTACCGCCCACGGCCCCGCCACCAGCAACTGCCCGTTCACCGTAAGATTTCCGCTGAAAGCTCCCGAGGACGCCGCAATCCCGTTACTTCCCGTATAAGTCAGCGTTGAACCGTTGTCCGTGAGTCCGCTGTCTCCACTCACCGCCGTCCCATTCGCCGAATACATCGCTACCTGCGCCGCAGTCCCGCTGTTCACCGTTCCCGATCCGCCCCCTCCTCCGCAACCAGTACAAATTCCCGTCACCGTCAAATTCCCATTGATGTGCACTGGAACGTTGAACGTCTTCGCGCTCGCTGTCAGTCTCTCCAGGTAGCTCGAATTATCGCCCGCATTTCCGATGTAGTTCGAAATCGCTACCGGCGACCCAAATGCCAGCTGCTCTGCTCCCGGAACCGCCGCAACATCCAGCCCAATGTAAGTATCCCCAGGATCATTTGGCGGACGGAAGCCGATCGTGGCCAGCGTCTTCGCAAAATTGGAATCCACCAAAGTGATAATGTGATGCGGCTGGATGTTTCCCACTCCAGTCGTCGGATATTCAAAATTGATTCGCCCCTTCACGCCGCTGCCCGTGCCATTGTTATAACTTCCGTCTTGAAACAGCAGCCCGCCAACCGTCGGGTAGCCTCCAGTTACTTTCCCTTCCAGGCACTGTTCCCATGCTCCGCCAAACCATGAGCCGATCGCGGCCGCATCACTACAATCACGAACTTGCAGTGTCGGCAGCGCGTTCCACTCCACCGAAACCACATCCGTCGGTTCGGTATCGAACGAAGCCACAGGATTGTAGTAAGTAGAGGATCCATCTCCCGAAAAGACCGCGCTTCCTGGCCAGAAAGGCAGCAACGGTTGCCAGCTCAGCGATTGAATCGTGTAACCAGCCGTGTTCGCTCCTGCCGCATCCGTATAAGTACAGACTAGTCCCGAACACTGTGCCTCGTTCACGCCCACACTTCCGCATGCAGTTACGCTTCCGCCTGTACACGATCCTTTAGTCGGGAAACTCGGAGCATTGGCCGTCAAACTGGCTGACGGTTGCATTCGCAGAAGGTCGTAGACCACTATGTCTCCCGCATTCTGCGGCGGAATATGCGGCCATTGCACCGACACATTGCCCGCTCCACCATTGGTGAACGTAACTCCTGCAAGCAGCGGCGCACTATAAATTCCCGCCGTAGTGTCGTGCGCAATCACGTAATAGTTCAGCTGTGTCGATCCCGAAGTTCCACTGAAAGGAAATGACACTCCATGCCCTGCCGGCTGTTCGCCGCCGTGCACCGTCAGCGGCTGCACATTGGCCTCATAAATAATTCCCGTCGCCCCAAACGAACTACCCAGATAAGGATTTGGACAAGGTCCCGCGCCCTCTTCCATATAAATGTTGTCTAGCTCAGTTCCTCCGTAATTGCCCAGGATCGTCGTGGTGTTCACACCCCACATCCCGAAGCCCTGCATCACCGAGTCTGTCACCCGAGTCACATTATTGGAGTAATTTGTGACGCCGTTCCCCGCGCATTGCGGGCTGATGTTCGCTTTGTCGATCCAAATAACCGGCGCGCCCCAATTCGCGGCGTAAATGTACGAACCGCAATGATTGGCCGTGCAGGTTAGCCCCTGAGTTCCATCCGCATCGAAATTCCGAATGGTCGCAGCCTCATCGTCGTCCATCACAAAAAATTGATTGAAACTTCCCCCGCCTCCCGCCGAAGACTTGATGTCATCCATCGTCCCCGGCATCGCATTATCTTCCACTGCCGCATTTTCAATGGCGATCGTCCCCGGACTCGCAACCGACGCCACATTCGCCGCAGTCTGGTTGTATGTAATCGACGTTCCCGAAACCGTCACCGGCCCGTGATTCCCCCAATACGTCGGATTGTCCGTAAAGTTAATGTTGACACGGTCCCCTGTCTGGATCGTGCTGCAAGCGGAAACCGTCGTGATGGTCACCACATTCGCCTGTCGCTGTGTATTCAGAATCAGGCAGCCATCGGCATGCACCGTCGACGTAAAATTAACTCCCCGCAACGTGATCCCACCATAGTGGTTGGAGTTCACCTGATCTCCCAGAAACATGCAACGGTCTCGAGTCGAGCACGAGAGCAGCGTCCCATGGCCTTCAATCAGCGACCTGCTGCAGTGCGCAAAAATCGATCCATACACCGGCAGCGCGCCCGCCGTTGCACCAGTCGCCGGAAGAATCACATGCGCGTTCGGATTTCCTGAGTTTCCTCCCGCAGGCAAACCACAAGCATCGTTAACCGCTTCCTGAATCCCGCTCGACGCGCTGCCAATCGTATAGCCCGCCGAGTGCGCATATTTTGGCGTGAACACCACCGTCCCTGAGGCCGCACCCGGTGTGCAAGTCCCTCCCTGCGCCAAAACTGGCTCCGCCGTCCCTCCACCACCTTGCACATACATGAAATACATCTGATACGAAGTCGCATCGATTCCTATCGGGCACGGCGTCAGCGTCACCGTCGCCTGCAGTCCCGCCGCCAGGCTCCCGCTCGGCGTTGCACTCCAGTTGTCGCTCGGCGTCACATATCGAACCCCACTCAGGTTATTCACCGTCATTTGCGAACCCACAGGTTGCACAATGCTCTGGCTCGCCGTCGGGCTAACCGTCACCCCGCCCGATCCGCCGCCCGGCGCCGCCGGAGCATATTGTCCCGATGCCGAGGAATAGGTCAGCACCTGACCGTTGGCGGGCGTTCCCGCCGCCACTGGCACACTCTGAATCGCAGTCGCGTTCGCGCTCGATCCACAAGGTCCCCAAGCTCCGCTTCCCAGCAAACAGTTCAGCCCCGAAGCCGTGCCGCTTCCTAACTCATTCGTGGGCACCAGTCCGGCTATCAGGTCTGCCTTAACGGTCACGCTCGCATCCACATATTGTTTTGGAGCCGATTGCAGCGGCGCCGTCGGATTGCCGCTCAATGTCAACGGCCCCGTCATCGCACCACCTGCCGTCGGCAGATAATTTCCCGCTCCCACTGCCTCGATAGATGAATCCACATAAGACTTGTTCGTTACATCTCCCGCTCCCACCGGCGTCGGTACATTCGGCGGAGTAGAAAAAGTCTTGGTCCCCGTTACTGTCTCCGTTCCCGACAAATGCACCACCGCGCTATCATTCGCCTTCCCAGCCAGCTCCGAATTCACATATTGCATCGATACCGGTTGCGCCGCAGTTCCCGCTCCCGGCGTCGTTCGCACCATGGCCAGCGTTGCCGGAGAACTCGTTGGCACCACCCAATACTCGGTTCGCACTTCTCCAGGCCCCAGCTGGTACACCACCGTGTAGTAAACGCCCGCCGGCGTTGCACCCGCGTTCGCCGCGAGCGCCACATTCAATGCTCCGCTCGTTCCCAGCGTCACATCGAGCGTCCCCGCTCCCACCGCACTTCCGCTGGCAGTGACGAACCCCGGCCACGTAATCACCAATATCCCCTGCGCCGGTGTCCCATCCGCCAGATATACGGTGTCCACTACGCTGGTCAGCGTCGGACCGCTCTGTGGACTGGGCGCTCCTCCATTCGCCGCAGGCTCCGCCGCCCGCGCCTTAGCCTCGGAAGAACTCGTCGGCTTCTCCCCATTTTTCGCGGCAACTTCGCCTGTCATGAGCCGAACCCCCGACGCCGCAATCACCACTGCCAGTACCAAATAAAAAAGCCGCCCCGCCGGACGGCATGTCTGCAACATACTTCCTCCTCAATCTTGTCATCGTGAGCCAGGATTGTGCTTCGCGAAGACGAACACAATCGCAGTCGAAGTGATGCCTCGTCCCTTCAGACCGTTGTCTGCACAACACCGCATTTTGATTGCTTTACGATAAGGCCATGCGGTCGACTTGAACGCTACTCTCAACTCCGTCCCTGTAAGAAATCTTTTACGCTCCGTACATAGACCTCGGCAAAATCCGCCACCGGCCGCCGCGCCTCCACCAACCGCATCGCATCCTCCACGCTCCAGCCCATCACACCCAATAGCGCCAGAGTCATCATCGGCGCTCGGTGTACTCCCGCCGCGCAATGCACCAGCAACTTCGCATCCTCTTCTTCCAGCGCTGTCAGGCCAAAATCCACGCCACGCGCGAATATTGCGCTCGGCTTCGGTTCAAAGTCATCGTCCACCGGGTTCCAACACACCGCGATTCCATGCCGCTCTCCCAACGGCGTGTCGTCAAACTCGATCTGCATGTCGATAATGTGTGTAACCCCGGCGCGCGCTACCGCCTCCATGTTCTCTGCTGTCCAGATCCCCCCGCCCACGCCAATCCTCTCCGTCACCCACGTAATGTCGATCCCCATCTTAGGCCGTGCAACCCGGACCTTTCTCCCTGCCGTATTTTTCCCGGAGCTCCGAACTTTCCGTCTTATCGAATTTGTCGCGGAAGTCGGCTTCAGCAACTTCCCCACAGTCGATTCTCCCCGCGGCGAAATCGAAAGCCCCGGAGTGTACTGCATCCGCTCGTAACTCCGGTTCATTCTACGGTATCCTCCACATCCCGCGCCTCCGCTACAGCGCTCACATTTCGTTCTCGCATTCGCCCGGTGACAGCTTTTGCTCGGGATACTTCCGTTCGGAACCCGGTTCGTTGGTGCACTTTTCTCTAACCTCGTCCGTCCCTCTCATCTTCCCGCGTGACCGCCCAACCCCCGGCACGTCCTCCTGGCAGACCATAAGGTCAGTCGGCAATCCCAACCGCTTCAACAACGCATAAGCCAGCGAGTTCTCCGGTTTGGCAGAAGTCTCTGCCGTTGCCGGATACAGTCCACACACCTCAAACAGATACTTCGCGGGACCCACTTCCCCATCCTTCGCCAGTTCGATGAACTGAACCGCAATTTCATTCACCGACATCCGCACCAGCGTCGCGATGTTCTTTCGGGCTTCCGCAAAATCGACTGGCACTTTCATATCGAATCCCGCTGGCGCAATCCTCATCGCAGCTGTCTCGCACTTGTCACAACTCTCAGACCGCTTCTCGCCTTTGCTCTTCCCCCGGCTCCTGCTCTTCGGTTTAGTCATCCGCGGCCTCCGAAAACACGAAAGGCGCGCTTTTCAGCGCGCCTCGAAAGAGTATATCTTTTTTATTAACTCTACAAAACCATTATATCATACTGCATAGGGTAAATGGGACATTTTTTGAAATTTATTTTCTTCGCGTTTTCAATTACTTGCGCAAAAATCACACCCTTCCCCCTCTTGACAACATTTTTTAAGAAAGTCTTTCGCCGCCGCAGCGCCCCGTTCCTATTCATCGCGATTCTCCGTCGTCTCGGGCAAACGTTCCAGCAAGTCGGACCGCAAAAGACTCTCGCTCAGCTCGTCGATCAACTCCGGTAGTCTCCGTTCCAGCGTTCTGCGGGTGCACTGCAGAATCCTCGCCGCTGACTCGTGGTCATACTCCTGCAACAATACCCTTGCCACCACCTGCCGGTCGAAACTTTTCAACCGGTCCAGGCACTTCTCCACGTCGTGCAGAAAAATTACCCTCGCCTCAAAAGTGGTCGCTGTAAAAGCTGTGATCTTCGCCCGGAATAATTCTCGGCCCAGCAATGAAGGCAGTCGTCCCGCCTCCAGCGACCATCTCATGTAGCGACGCAGTAATGCCGTTGTTTTCTTTCTGTACAGCCATATATCAGGATCGCTTTGCCAATCACGTTGCGCCGCAATCTCAATTTCTACTCCCGCAACAATTGTCGGCGGGAACGTATGTGCCCCTAACCTTTCGTTTACCTCGATCAGCACAGCAGCCACGTCTTTCCCCAAATCGCCATCCGCCCTTGCCGCCATCCACTTGACGTCGCTGCTCATGCCGCACCTCCCACCGCTCCCGTGTCCGTTCCTTCGTACGCATCAAACTCGACTGCGTTGATTGCCAGCAGCGGCCCGCGCGGCACCCTTGGCTTCTCTATCTCGCGGGAAGCTGGCGGCAATTCCGCCATCGCCCGTCCGCAAGCCACGCAATAAATTTGTTCACCCCCCACAGGACGCAGCCACAACCCTCCGCAGCGTTCGCAATATTTCAACTCCAGGCTCAACTCGTTCGCCGAAATGCTCATTGCTTTCATCGCTCCTCCTTAGGCTCCACGCCGCGCTCTGAGCCAGTGGTTGAAACGCCTTGGTTGGAATGCAGACGCCGGCCGCCGAAGCAAAAAGCCCTGCGCCCGATTGCCGCTCGAAGCGGAAATCGAACGCAGGGCTCGTTTTTCTTACGACGACCTGCTTGCGCTATTTAGTTGTTCGGAACGCTCGAACTCTCGCCCCGCTTAGCCCGGCCTTACAATTCAGCCGGTGTGCCGCCCGCCAACAACGATCCAGCCTCCCGCTGCCGGAAAAATCCCTCTTCATATCCCGACTTTAGAACCCGCCCGTTTTGTACAACCACGCTGATCCTTCCATTGAAATTCAAAGTCTTCAGCAGACTTTCCATCGAGGCGGAAAGCGCCTCCGATGCTCTTACCTTCCGGCGGAATTCTATGAAATTCTTCCCTTCATTCGAGTTATCCGACCCGCTCATGGTCCGCTCGCTCCCGTAAAATCTAAGTGAGTTATAAACTTCAGGTAGCGTATAGCTCCTGATTTTCGCCGTCAAGGTCGTTATACCCAACTAGCTGTGGAAATCGTTTTTGAAATAGCGCATTGCTATAACCCATGCTATACTTCCGCTATGAAATTCCGAGTTCTGCAGGACAATCTCCGCAATGCTCTTTGGGAGCGCATCGAGGAAGGCGATCTCACCGGCCTCCGTCTGGCTCAACAGACCGGGTTCAAGCAGGCCCACATCTCCAATTTCCTCAATCGCAAACGCGGCCTTAGTCTCGAAGGCATGGACCGCGTCCTCGCCGTTCAACATCTGTCCGTGCTCGATCTCCTCGACCCCTCCGAAGTGAACAAGCGCGCTTCCATCCTCCCCCCCAGCAATGACGAGTTTCAGAATGTCCTTCTCACCGATGGAACCGTCGCCGCCACTGAGCCCTTGCTCACCAGCATGGACGTGAAAGAAATTCTGAAATTCAAGAAGACATTTCTCAAGAAACTGAAACCCGAAATTGAAGGCGATCGCGAGCAGTGGGAACGCTTCGTAGTAATTAAAGTGGACGCCCGCGAAGGAATGAGCATGTATCCGCGCCTGCTTCCCGGCGCCACGCTCCTCATCGACCGCCACTACAATTCACTCAAACCCTATCGCAAGGGCGAGTTCAATATGTACGCCGTTCTCAAGGACGGAACCTGCACCGTCAAATACGTCGAGACCGCTGGAAATAATCTGATTCTGCGCCCCCACAACCAGGACTACCCCATTGACGTCATGGCCATGGAGGAAGGAAAATCCGCATCCGATTATCTCGTCGGCCGCGTCTGCCACGTAGGCATCGAAACCTAAGAATAAAAACCTGAAGCAAAAGTATTTCTCAACTCCCAAAACACGCATCAAGCACAAGTGCTAAATGCCAAGTGCTAAATGCCAAGTGCTAAATGCCAAGTGCTAAATGCCAAGTGCTAAATGCTAAGAACTGAGACTGCGAACTAAGGCCTGCCCTACTCTGCATTCAAGCTATCGAACATCTTCCACAGCTTGTCCGCGGTCGCGCGGTAAATCAGATAGCCGCTGCCCGTATCCGCAGTCTCGCGAAATAAAAGTTCCCCGCGACCATCTCCATCCGCATCGATCACATCAATCAGTTCCAGCCGCGGCGTCACGTCCAGATGAAATCGATCGGTTACGCCGGAATACAGTTTCCGCAGATCCCCATAAATATCGGTTCGCGCCACCAGCATTAGACTGTACGGCTCGCCTGCGGGAGCAGATGTTCCCGGCGCAACCGGAATACGCGCCTCCGCACTCAAAATCATTACTGGCTGATCGGTGAGCCACAAGTTGAATCCGTGAAATTGAATGTTTTCAAACACCGGTTGCGGTGGTTTTTTCGCCGCCTTATGACCACCATTCGCCGCCTTGGAAGTCACCGGCCGAGCCGGAATCCGGTTCTGCGCGAGAGCAGCGGCATACGCCCTCACTTCATCCGCCGCCAGAGCTAGCATCTGGTTCCGTCGCTCTTCCTCTTCCCCCGTTTTCCAGAAAAATTTATAGGATTGCGGGTCCGGCCCCGCCGCATCGGAAATCGCCGCCACCATGCGTACCTGCGCTCCGCTGGCCGTCCCAGAACTCGCCGCAGATTCCCTGGTGCCGCTCCCCTTTGTAGCTATCGCCTTGTCGTCTTCGTCTGGAGGAGCCGACCCCGTCGGCTTGCCCCGCCGCAGCTGCGGCCGGTAATAACTTCCATCGGCTTCATCAGGCGATGACTGACTCTTCGATGACGCAGTCGATGTTTGACCAGCGGGCGAACCTTGACTCGATGAGGTCTGCCCTGCACCGGACTGACCTGGCGCTGACTGACCTGGCGCTGACTGACCTGGCGCAGATTGACTTGCAGAACGTTGCCCCGACCCACTCTGCGCCGCCGGCGCCTGTTGCTTGCCGCTCGCATCGGTAGGCTTGTCACCGCTCGGTGGATTCGAAGTCTTTGGAGTTTCCTGCCCCGTGGGCGAACCAGCAGGCGCGCTCGAATCCGGCGCTTTCGAGTCCGGCGTACCCGCCGTCTTTGACTCGCCCTTTCTCGTTAGCCGTGGAGGTTCATCATCGCTGCTCCCTCCCATCCCCACCGGCACGTCTTCTGCTTTTCGACTATCCTTCGGCGCCTCGGTTCCCGGTGGTAAGTAAGTTCCCGTACCCACCCACGGATGCGCGCTCCCCGCACTCTGGCTATGCAGCGCTCCATTCACTACGAACAATCCATCCGGATCCCCCGTCTGTTCTGCCTCATACACCGTACCCGATTCCAGCGCCATCGGGATCGGGTCCGCCTTGTACGCGCTCGCATCGTAAAACTTCCCGTCAATTAGAATCGCAACTGGAATCAGCGTCCCCTTGCTGCTCCCGCTGAATTGCACAATGCCGACCGCGCGCGGCTCCTTGCCGTTCTTCGGTTTCTTGTTTTCCTGCGGCCGGTTTCTCCGCGGAACAATCTGAGGCCGCTCCTCTTGTCCGCCACTGGGGATCACGGCCATCCCCCACAAAGCGAGCACCACAATGACGAACGACCCCAATCTGCGATATAAGAATCTTCTGGAGACAACTCCCCCCGGCCCCGGCTCAACCCAGGCCCGGTCCGTGGATACAGCCTTCAACCCTGATTTCCCTGGAAGCGAGACATTCATGAATATCAACATCAATGATAAGGCTCCCGAGTTTACTTTGCACGACGAGAACGACAAGGAAGTTTCGCTCAAAGCCCTGCGCGGCAAAGTAGTCGTGCTCTACTTCTACCCTCGCGCCGATACTCCTGGATGTACCGTCGAGGCTTGCGCCTTCCGCGACACCTACAAACAGATTCAGAAAACCGGCGCCCTCCTCCTCGGCGTTTCCCCAGATACTCCGAAAGCCCAGAAGAAATTCCAGGACAAATTCAAGCTCCCGTTTTCCCTCTTGGCCGACGCCGACAAGAAAGTCGCCGAAGCCTACGGCGTCGTTCAGGAAAAAAACATGTATGGCAAGAAAGTAATGGGTATCGCTCGCACTACATTCGTAATCGGACCCGACGGCAAGATCCAGCACATCTTTCCCAAAGTAAAGCCCGAAGGCCACGCCGTAGAAGTTCTGGCCTATCTGAAAGAATCAGCCAAAGGCGCGGCATAGTTCCGCCTAGACCGATCGTGAAGGCGCCAAGCGGCTAGCGTTCTGTCGGCAGTAACGTGGAAGAGCAGTACCGTGGAAGAGCGGCGCTTAAGCGCCGCGTTGAGACTTTAATAGATTTGGGCTTCAGCCCCTGTGGTCGCTTTTGCAGATTCCCGCTCACAGGCCAAACCCATCGCCACGCTCTTAGGATTTCAATGGAATGCAAAAACACGCCACTCGTCCGAATGCGATCCCCATTCAGCCCCTGAACCGCTCCTTTTTCTCCCGCACTCCGCCCCGGGTAGCTCGCGCACTTCTCGGCAAAATCCTGGTCCGCGAAGGCTCGGTCCGCCTCGCAGCCCGCATCGTCGAAGTCGAAGCCTACCTCGGAGCCAACGATCCCGCCGCGCACGCCGCCGCAGGCAATACTGCTCGTAACTCCGTCCTGTTCGGCCCTCCCGGCTTCGCCTACGTTTATTTCATCTACGGCAATCACTACTGTCTGAATGTGTCCTGCGCGCGCGACGGCCAAGCAGGTGGTGGCGTATTATTCCGCGCCGTCGAACCTCTCGCTGGCATAGAAGAAATGGCCCGCGCCCGGGGAATCTCTCCCCTCACTCCGCGCGATCTGCCTCGCCTCACCAGTGGCCCCGGACGCCTCGCCCAGGCCTTCGGCATCACCCGCTCCCGCGACAACGGCGTCGATCTCACCTCACCCGATTCCGTCCTATGGCTCGGCGAAGATGGCTTCCGCGCCAAAAATATCCGCATTACCCCTCGCATCGGCATCACCAAGGCGGCCGACCGGCCCCTGCGATTTATCCTCGCCGGAAATCCATTCCTCTCCGGCAAGAAACGCTTCTCTGCAACTTGACACACGGGTGTACACTTGCGCTCGGGCCAAACATCGAAGAACCGCGCGGTTCCAGCTATTTTGCTCAACCGCCTGGAGCTGGCTGCCAACGCGCGATTCAGCTCACGGTTTTTACGGCATCCTCCGGCTGGGACATTTCATCTCACCTAACAGGAATCTGTATGTCTCGGGTCTCCGCGCTCCGCGCATCGATCGTCAGTCTCGCGATCCTGATTGTCGCAACTCTGGTCGTCGCAACCCCCATTGTGTCTCCAGCCGCTCCTACCTCGCTTCTTCGCTCGGATGCCGCCGCCCCTCCATCCAATATCGTCATCGGTTTCGTCGGCGGCTTCGTGAGCCATGACAATCCACACCACGGCCCCGTTCAACTCGCGCAGCGCATTCGTCAAACCCTCCCCCAAGGCACTTACGTTCGCGTCTTCGAAAACCGCCGCAGAAAGCGCGCCTACGATGACGTCCTTCGTCTCCTCGATGCCAATCACGACGGCGTGCTCTCTCGCGAAGAAAAAACTCGCGCTCACATCGTCCTCTTCGGCCATAGTTGGGGAGCCTCCGCAGCCGTGCTCCTGGCCCGCGATCTTCGCCGCCGCGGCATACCGGTTTTGTTAACGGTCCAGGTCGACAGCGTAGCCAAGCTATGGCAGAACGATTCCGTCATCCCCGATAACGTCACCGAAGCCATCAACTTTTATCAAACCCAAGGCTTCGTTCACGGCCGCCGTCAAATCGCCGCCGCCGATCCGGCTAAGACCGAAATCCTCGGCAACTACCGCATCGATTACAAGAAAAGTCCGGTGGACTGCCCGGAAGCCTCCTGGTGGGACCGCGTATTCACCCCCGGACACATGCAAAGCGAATGCGACCCTCGCCTCTGGTCGCAGATCGAAACCTTAGTCAGACAAAGGCTTTCGCCACAACCCGTTTCTGCAGCCTTGTCCAACGCTCAGCCCACTCGCTAAATCCCTTACACTTCACAGCAAAATATTATCGATAAGCCTCGTCGCGCCCACGAATGCCGCCACCGCTACCAGTGCGCCGTTTTCAACCTTTTCTACTGGATCAAGGCTCTCCGGATTTACGACTTCGAAATAGTCAAGTCGCACCGCTTTTTCTCCCACAATTTCTTCGCGGCCCGCAGTCATCAATTTCTCCGCACTCCGTTCCCCCGCCTCGAATAATTTCCTCACCCGCATCAGCGATCGATGCAGTACCAGCGCCCGTTTTCGCTCGTGCGGATCGAGATAAGCATTCCGCGAACTCATCGCCAACCCGTCCGCCTCACGCACAATCGGACAAGCCACAATCTCCACCGGAAATTTCAAGTCGCGCACCATCCTCCGGATGATCGCCACCTGCGCCGCATCCTTCTGCCCAAAAAACGCCGCGTCCGGATCGACAATATGAAACAGCTTCGCCACTACCGTAGTCACTCCGCGAAAATGCCCCGGCCTCGATCGCCCGTCCAGCTTGTCACTCAGACCATCTACCGTAACCCACGTCATCGCGCCCGCCGGATACATCTCCTCAACCGAAGGCGCGAAAAGCACCGCCACTCCTTCTCGCTCCAGCGATTCGCAGTCCTGCTCAAACCTTCGGGGATACTTCGCCAAATCCTCACCCGCACCAAACTGCGTCGGGTTCACAAAAATAGAAGCCGCCACTACACCGCAGCCAGCCTTCGCCGCCCGAACCAGTGACAAATGCCCTTCATGCAACGCGCCCATGGTCGGGACAAAGCCCAAACGCTTCCCATCGCGCCGCGCCGCCTCGCAAGCCGCACGCATATCCGCGATCGTTTTGCAGACTTTCATCGAAAGGACGGTAATTAAGAGGAGGGAATCCAGTTGATCGCTACATGTGCGCTCTGCAATTCCCCGGCAACAATTCCCCGGTTCCGTCGCAGCGCAATCTTGTCTTGCTCTGAGCTTGTCGCCTTCGCGTCCACCAGAATCGCAACCGCGCGTCCATAAGGCCACGCCGCCGCAGGCAATTGCGCCAGCGCCTTCAAAACTTCTTCCGGCTTCACAATCTGTTCTTCATTCGCCGCCACATCAGTCAAAAGCCCCACCGCAGCCGGACGCACCACCAGGTAAGGATTGCTCCAATGCTTACTCTCCTTCAGCACCGGGAATTTTGCCGGATCCGCCGGAGCCACCGCCTGCAACCTGGAAACAGCATCCGGCGCCGCATCCACCTTCTGCCGCGAGCACCCCGTCAGGAGAAAACACAGGAGAAAACACACGATCGCGACCGATATCAGCCAGCCTCGCAGCCCACTCCATCGACGTGCGAAAAGCCTCACCGCACCACCATCGGGACATCAGTCTTCACCGCCCACACCAGCGCAACCACCCACCCAATCATCGTCCAACCCAAAAAGAAATTCAGCAGCACGATTGCCGTAATATCCCGTTTGCTCTTCGCCAGAGCAATGATCGACGGCAGAAAATACATCACAAATCCGAATCCGAAGAACGGCAGGAAAAAACCTGGTAAGAGGTGTGTCATAAATCCCTCGTCAATAACCATAGCCTAGCACCGCAACCACTGTGTTTTGAAGCTAGATTTTGCTTGATCCGTGCGGATCCGCGTAAATCCGTGGCTATACATTTCAGCGCTGCATCGCCCGCTTCCGCTCCAGCACCGCGTCGAGCGCCGCCTTTGTTTCCTTGCCCAGATGATAAGACTCCTCGTCCGACGGATATTGCAGCGATTTCACATCCGCGCGAAACTCCCGTGCCGCCTGGCTTATCAACCCAGCCGCATCGCCATAGTGCCGAACAAATTTCGCCGGAGTTCCAAACGTCAAATTGACCAAATCATGGAACACCAGCACCTGACCGTCGCACTCCGGACCCGCCCCAATCCCAATCGTCGGCGTCCCCACCTCCGCCGTAATCATCGCTGCCACTTCCCGCGGAATCCCCTCCAGCACAATGCAGGCCACCCCGGCACGGTCCAGCGCCACGGCATCGCGCATCAACTGCTCAATCCCGCTCAAATTTTTCCCCTGCACCTTATATCCGCCCATCACATTCACTGACTGCGGAGTCAATCCAATATGTCCAGCCACCGGAATCTCCGCATCGATAATTCGCCGAATCAAATCCGCGCGCTTTTCTCCGCCCTCGATCTTCACCACCTCCGCGCCGCCTTCTTTCACGAAACGCGTCGCGTTGCTCAAGGCGCTCTTCTCGTCGATCTGATAAGACCCGTAAGGCATGTCCGCCAGTAGCAGCGCACTCTTCACGCCCCGCCGCACCGCCTTCACGTGATGCAGCATTTCGTCCACGGTGACCGATAGCGTGTTCTCATATCCCAGCATGGTTTGCGCCAGGGAATCCCCCACCAGAATCATCTCGATTCCAGCCTCGTCCACCAGGCGCGCAGTGGCATAGTCGTACGCGGTCAAGCAAGTAATGGGTTCGTGTCGGAGTTTCTGTTCCCGCAGGGATGCGGTCGTGACCTTCAGGCGGTTCTCGTCTCGACCAGAGATATCGGGACGCCCGCCAATCGGGGTGATACTCATTTTTCCTCCAGTGCCCCTCCAGCCCAGCCGGATAGAGCCTGTCCGCATCTTCTTGGACGCTCGATTAATTGTACCCGCAAAAAGGTCGTTCGTCGACGTAGTTTAGCTCGGCTAGGTAAGATGGTAAATTGCGGTCTTACTGTATGGTAAGATACAGAAATGGCGAGCTATCGCACCGTAATCAGTTCAAAGGGTCAAGTGGTCATTCCAGCCGAACTGCGCCAGCAATTCGGTCTGGAAAGAGGCACTCCTGCCACTTGGACTGAAGAAAAAGGCAGGCTGGTGTTAACTCCCATTACGGCCCAGCGGATACGCGAAATCCGAGGATTTCTAAAGCCCAAACCCGGTCAACCGTCCATGTTCGAGGAACACCTCGCGGAGCGAGCGCGCGAACGCCAACGCGAGCGCAGTCGACAGTAGGAAATGCCCCCTACATTAACTCGCGGCGGCGGAAGACGATACGTGCTTGACGCCAATGCATTGATCGGCTTTTTTGAAGACCGCGTGGTTGCCGCCCGAAAGATTGAACGCCTCATAGCCGAGGCTCTCCGCCAAAGCTCCCCGCTCCTGATGTCGGCTGTCAATTGGGGCGAAGTCTTTTATACCGCGTGGCGACGGCACGGCGAATCCACGGCCCGGGAAGTTGAAGAGCGATTGCTGGAACTACCTGTTGCCATCATCGAAGTAGATCGGGAACGGGCCTCCCGGGTTGGTGCGCTGAAGCAGCGGCATAATCTCGGCTATGCCGATGCCTTCGCCGCCGAACTGGCCGTCGAGCGCGGCGCATGGCTCGTCACAGCCGATCCGGAATTCTCTAAGCTGGGGAAGGCTTTGTCCATCTACTCTCTGCCGCGTCACGAGAAGTAGAACCCGTCGGCAGAAACAAACTATTACGACCCCGCGATCCTGCTCATGCCCCCACCGCTTCCTGCCCACCCAGCGGCAAGAAATACTGCGTGCCCTTGATCGGCTCCGTCACCTTCCGCAACAGCTCCTGCAAATCCTCATTCCGATCCACAAAATCAATATCCGACGTATTCACAATCAGGAGGTCCGACGAGGTGTAATGAAAAAAGAAGTGCTCATAAGCCTTCACCACTTCTTCGAGATATTCATCGCTCACCGCGTGCTCGCCCGGCGCATTCTTTTTCTTCAGCCGCTTCTTCAGCACCTCCGGCGTCGCCTGCAAATAGATCACCAGATCGGGCGTCGGCAACTTCTCGCGAAAATGATTGTAATAACGATTGTAGGTATCCAGTTCCTGATCAGTCAGGTTCAAACAGGCAAACAGCTTATCTTTTTCAATGATGTAATCCGCCACCACGGTCTTCTGCGAACTCTGCCCTAAATCCAGCGCCTGCAATTGCTCAAACCGCCGCACCAGAAACTCGAACTGAGCCTGAAACGCCGCCCCTCGGTCTCCCTCATAAAACGCACTCAGAAAGGGATTGGATTCCGGCTCCATCACCCGCTGCGCATTCAACCGCTCCGCCAGAATCCGCGCCAGCGTGCTCTTGCCCACCCGGATCGGCCCTTCCACAGCAATGTAACGCGGTAGTTCGAAAAGATTCGCCATGGCCTCCCAATATTTCGGAATTGGCAGCATATCTCGGATATCGCCGAGTGGCAATTGCGCGAAGAGTTAACAGCAAACTTTCAATTGAGAATTTTCCGGTGATTGATTTTCGTGGCTCATCCTCGCTCGACAATTGGAAATTGGAAATCGGCATTCGACAATCCGATTACAATCCCCATATGCTCGCTCTCGCCCTGACCAGCGCCGCATCCCTCGCGGCCGCCGCAGTAGCGGCCTACCAATCCATGTCCCCCACCGGCCAATGGTACGGCAAAACTTTCACCGGCCTTTCTCACGACGCTCGCCAAATCGCTCTCACCTACGACGACGGTCCCAACGATCCTCACACTCTGCGCCTGCTCGAAGTCCTCGCCAAACATAATGTTCACGCAACTTTCTTTCTCATCGGACGCTACGTCCAGCAACGCCCCGATCTCGCTCATGAAATCATCCGCACCGGCCACATCGTCGGCAATCACACCTTCACCCATCCGCTTCTGACATTCAAAAGCGAATCAGCAATTAAACGTGAACTGGCCGCCTGCAAAGCCGCACTGCAAGATGCCATCGGCGATCACTCAAATCTTTGCCGCCCACCCTTCGGCGGACGCCGCCCCGCCGTGCTCCGCATCGCCCGCGAACTCAGCCTCCAACCCATCATGTGGAACGTCACTGGATACGACTGGAACGCGCCGCCAGCCGCGGTAATTGAGCAGAAAGTGGCCAGCAGGATTCACGGTGGTGACGTCATCCTTCTCCACGACGGCGGCCACAAACAAATGGGCGCCGACCGCTCCCAAACAGTCGTCGCCACCGATCATCTGATCGCACGCTATAAAAATGAAGGATATGAATTCGTCACAATTCCACAGATGATGGCCGAGTCAGCAGCCAGCTGTCAGCCAATTTTGTCATCCTGAGCGGAGCGAAGGATCTATGCACTTGCCTCCGCGACCCTGGCGGCTCTGGACATCGCAACAACTCCCTTAGCCCCCCGCACTCTAACCCTTCACCGCCGCAAACGCGCCCTTCGCGGCTGCAATCGTCTGCCGCACATCCTCTTCCGAATGCGTCGATCCCAAAAATGCTGCCTCATATTGCGATGGCGGTAAATACACTCCACTATCCAGCATCACTCGAAAGAATTTCCCAAACGCTTCCGTATCCGATTTCGAAGCAGACTCCCAATCCGTCACCGGTCCCTCGGTAAAAAACCAGGTAAACATCGATCCCACCCGGTTGTAGCACAACGCCACCCCAGCATCTTTCGCCGCCGCTGCTACGCCCTCCACTAATTCCTTACTTAATTTCTCGATCCAGGAATAAATCCCTTGCTTATGTTCCCGCAGATGTTTCAGCATCGCGCATCCCGCAGCCATCGCCAGCGGATTACCCGACAGCGTTCCCGCCTGATACATCGGTCCCAGCGGCGCCACCAGATTCATAATCTCATTCGGACCGCCATAGGCCCCCACTGGCAATCCTCCACCGATAATCTTCCCCATCGTCGTCAAATCCGGACGAATGTTGTAAAGCTCCTGCGCTCCTCCAAAAGCCACCCGAAATCCCGTCATCACTTCGTCAAAAATCAGTACAGATTTTTCCCGCTCCGTAATCAGCCGCAGCGCCACCAGGTAATCGTCCGCCGCCGGTACGCATCCCATATTTCCCACCACCGGCTCCACAATCACGCACGCAATCTGGTGTTTGAACTTCTGGAACGCATACTCCACCGCCTGAACATCGTTGAACGGCAAAGCCAGCGTGAACTGGATAAACTCCTCCGGAACTCCCGCTGATCCCGGGATTCCCAGCGTCGCCACTCCCGATCCCGCCTTCACCAGCAGCGCATCCGAATGCCCGTGATAACACCCTTCAAACTTCACAATATATTTCCGCTTCGTATAAGCTCGCGCCAAACGAATCGCCGACATCGTCGCTTCCGTCCCCGAACTCACAAACCGGACTTTCTGCACGTGCGGAAACGCCGAGATCACCAGCTCCGCCAGATCCGCTTCCGCTGCCGTCGACGCCCCAAAACTCGTCCCGTTACACGCCGCACTCACAATCGCGTCCAGCACATCCGGCGCGGCGTGCCCCAGAATCAGCGGTCCCCACGATCCCACATAGTCGATGAATTCGTTTTCATCCGCATCCCAGATGTGCGAGCCTTTCCCCCGCACAATAAACGGCGGATCTCCTCCCACCGAACCGAACGCGCGCACCGGCGAATTCACTCCGCCCGGAATCATGCTTTCCGCACGCTGCTGCAAACGGCGCGACTGCTCCACCTTTCGGGATGTTGTGGATGGCATCGAGGCTCCCACGCAAGTAAGGATATAAACCAGCGACTGCGCGACCGATTACTATACCAGCGGCATTCCCCCGCGAATTAATCAGATATTCATCGTCCCGCCATATTTTTGCAACATCGCCCCGGTAACCTTAGGGTCATCAAGATGCCCTTCTAACCGGGAGGGTTTTGAAGGACGGCTTCGGGGGCTCCGGGCTGTCCTTTTTTCTTTCCTACTGCGACATTTCTCCGGTCGAACAATTCGTACGAGGATTCGTGCGCGCTGGATCCAGCGCTGCCTCACTTCAGATAAGCCCGCACCAGCCCAATCAGGTCTTCGCCCAATTCTTCCGGCGACTCCATTTCGTGATCCGGATTCATCATGTGTAGTCGGATGTGGTCTTCCAGAATCTCCGCCATCAGCCCGTTCACTCCACCACGAATCGCCGCCAGCAGCATCAGAATATCGGCGCACTCGTCCCCGGCGGTCAGCGCACGCTCCACCGCCGCAAACTGCCCCCGTATCCGCTTTATGCGAAACAGCAGCTTCTGCTTCTCTTTCGAAATTACTGGGATCTTATCCTGCATTTCTTTCCTCTCGAACTGTCTTTTTTACTTGCCAATACCGTAGGGGGGTATGCTATAACAAAACCGGACGATAAATCCAGCGGTCGTTTCCCTCTCCAGATGAGATCACACCACCGCCGAATCTCGTAGAAAGGAGGACGAGACCAATGGCCTGCACCGAATTACTCGCACCACCCGTGGCGATGGCGACGACGCGGTTCGCGCGCAAAATCGGTTCTCACGTTTCCACCAACCGGCCCTGGAAACTGAGCAACCGGCTGAATCCCTTGCGCATGAATTGGGTCGTGGTCACCGGCAAGAACAGTGCTCGCGGACTTCGCATGCACTGGATCGCTGATGCAGATTGCTGAGGCCTTACCGCTCGTTCTGTAACATTCCTTTAACCTGTTCTGCGTAATCTCAGGCCGGGGCGAACAATGCGTCGGTTCATTTCTCGCCCGCCTGAGAGATAGATTAACTATAGTTAATAACTCGTATACACTACGGTTAAGTATCTTAAGCTATTCGTGACGAAACTCACAATCACAGGTGACATAGAGCACCGAGCCGGCCACTCTGTCTCGCATATCGTGTAATTATGAAATTGAAATTCATTTTCAATATCACGAGCGCTCCAGGAGCCCTGTGGTCGGCTCCCGCATTCAGCTCGCGATCCGGTGTCCTTCTCCGTGCAGCCGCAGTCTGCCTGATTTGGTTGTCCATCTCCGCCGCTTGCCCATTCACCGCCTTCGCCCAACAACCCGATGCTCCCTCCTCCGCGAAGATTTCCAGCCCGCAGCCGGACGCAGCCGACCCCTCCGACCCCGCAGCCGACCAGGCTCCCGAAGCCATGTTCCCGCATTTCCAGAATACGAAGTATTGGCTCTCCGGCCAGGCCAACTTCATCTTCCAAACTCATCCGCCTTTTCCCGCTGCATACAGCGGCCCCCACAGTCTCAGCCCCAACTACGAAAAAGCCACCTCACGAGTCTTGACGCTTTACACTGGCGTGCGCCTCAACAATTCCACTGAACTCCTCTTCGATCTCGAAGAGGCTGGTGGTGCAGCCCTCAGTCAGGGGTTTGGCCTTGCCGGCAATACCGATCTCGATATCGTTCGCAATCCTCTGTTGAGCAAGGCGCCTTACCCGGGCCGTGCCATGATTCACAAAGTAATCGCCCTGAGCAAAGATAAAGTTGAGAACGACCGCAACTTTCTTTCTCTTTTTGAAGAACTTCCCCGCCGTCGACTGGAACTCCGCTTCGGCAAGTTCACCCTGCCCGACTTCTTCGATGTAAATTCCGTCGGCTCCGATACCCACTTGCAATTCATCAACTGGACCACCGACAACAACGGAGCTTGGGACTATGCCGCCGATACCCGCGGCTACACCGTCGGCCTGACCGCCGATTACGAAGATCGCAACTGGGGGTTCCGCTTCGCCGAAGGCCTAATGCCCAAAATCGCAAACGGAATCGATCTCGTTTACCGCCCCTGGCAAGTCCACGCAGAAAATTACGAATACGAACTCCGTCACGGTTTCATCCCGAAAAAAGCCGGAGTCGTGCGTCTACTGGCCTATACGAATTACGCCAACATGGGTATCTACCGCGATTCAATTATTCAGTTCGAAAATCATTCGGCTCCCACGCCGGAACCAGTCCCGGATATCACCAACCATCCCTGGCACATCACACGCAAATACGGTTTCGGAATCAATCTCGAACAGAATCTCGCCCGCTACCTTACCGCCTTCGCACGCTTCGGCTGGGACAACGGCAAGACCGAATCCTTTGCTTACACGGAAGATGATCAGACTTTCGCCGAAGGACTCGGCGCCGACGGTGCCTGGTGGCATCGCAAACAAGACCGCGCCGGCGTCGCATTCGTCTCCAACGCCATCAAGAAGGACCACCAGAATTATCTCGCCGATGGCGGACTCGGCTTCCTGCTCGGCGATGGCGGCCTCAACTACGGCCGCGAAAATATTGTCGAAACCTACTATACAGCCCACGTCTGGCGCGGCATTTACCTCGCCCCCGGCCTCCAGCACATCAACAATCCCGGTTACAACCGCGACCGCGGCCCCGTCCTCGTCCCCTCGTTCCGCCTCCACATAGAGTTCTAGGATGGCCTCGGACCATAATTCCGCGGTGGTTAAGGATCGAAAGCCCAGGGATAAAATCAGAGAAAATGGTCCAGCACCGCCGTCTCAATCCCTTCGACCCTCCCAAATACCGGATCGTTTGTAACGAAACCAGTCGCTCCCAAGCGTAAAGCGGTCGCTGCTTGGATGGCATCGGGAGTTCGCAACTTATACTTCGCGCGGATTCTCGCAACCGCGTCTGCTGTTTCCAAATCCAGGGGAATCCAGTGCAAGTTGGGATAGAGAGAAAGTAGACCGTAGAAGCTATCGATCTTTTGTCGATCATCCTCCCGATAGCCGTGGACCAGCAACTCTGTCATTGTTATGGTTGAAGTGAACGCCTGATGACGTGGCTCTTCGATCCATCGGAAAACGGCGTCCGTCAGAGCGACATACATCGGATGCGACTGTATCTGATAGATGAAGCAGCTGGTATCGACAGCAATACTGCGATGGCGCCGAAGAAATCTCGCGACCTCACTCACTCCCAACTTTGGCGTTCCTTCTCAAGATAATCAGGCGGAAACAGGTTTTTCCCCAAACCGCGAAGTGCTGCCGCGTAGGACTTCGGCCGCTTCATCATGATGATGTGCTCCCCGCGCACAACCACCACAAGTTCGTCGCCCGACTTCACTTTTAGCGCGTGGCGCGCATCGCGCGGAATGACGATTTGATTTTTGGACGATAATTTGGCGATGCTCATGCTTTACATTTTACCGTAAAGTAAAGGGGAGACATCACGAATTACTCTCCCACCTTCACCCCCTTCCAAAACGCCACATACCCTTTAATCTGCTTCGCCGCTTCTTTCGGCTCCGAATAAAACCACGCCGCTCCCGCGTTCCGTTTTCCATTCACTTCCACATCGTAATAACTCGCCGTGCCCTTCCACGGACACACCGTATGCGTCTCACTCGGCTTGAAATACTCCCGGTGAATCGCATCCGGAGGAAAATACTGATTCCCCTCCACTTCCACCGTCGCACCGCTTTCAGCCAGTACCGCGCCTTCCCACATTGCTTTTGCCATAGTGCCCATATAGATTCCTATCAGCTGCCTCAGGTTCACAACTTTCGGAGACGCGATGCAGACTGCAACCAAAACTCATTTCAACGGACATTCGATGGTCGGCGCTCTCGATCGTGTGCTGGTCTGCTCGCCACGCTCCGCTGGTTGGGATCGCCCGGCTCAATGGTGCGAACTCGGCTTTCATCACGCTCCGGATTTCGCGATCGCGCAATCTCAGCATGACTCTCTCTGCCGCGAGTTGCGAACCGCCGGAGCTGAAGTCATCGACCTCCCTTCCTCACCCGATCTCTCGCTCGATGCCGTCTACACCCACGATTCAACGCTCTCCACCGACTTCGGCTTAATCGTGATGCGTCCCGGTAAGCCTAACCGTCTCTCCGAAGGTCCTCGTCAAGCCTCGTTTTGCCAGAGTCTGCAAATCCCTGTTCTCGCTTCCATCACCTCGCCGGCTACCACTGAAGCCGGAGACTTCCTCTGGCTCGATTCCAACACTCTGCTGATCGGCAACGGCTACCGCACCAACGCCGCCGGTATTCAGCAGATCCGCGGTCTCCTCTCGCCGAAAGGAATCGAAGTTCTCTCCGCGCCACTCCCCCACGGCCCCGGACCCGCCGCCTGCCTCCATCTGATGTCCCTGATCAGTCTCCTCGACGATCACACCGCCCTCGTCGATCTCCCCTGGCTCGCCGTGGAAACCGTTCATCTCCTCAAATCTCGGGGATTCAACTTTCTCGAAATCGATTCCTCCGAGCGCGACACCCTGGCCTGCAACGTCCTCGCTCTGGGAAACAACCGTCTGCTCGCCATTGAAGAAAATCACAAAACAAATTCCCGCCTCCGCCATTCCGGATTCGACCTCCGCACCTTCCCCGGCGGCGAACTCTGCATCAACGGCAGCGGCGGCCCCACCTGCCTCACCCGTCCCCTGCTTCGTCTCTAGATGAGTATGTGGAGACAGCCGCCTCGGCTGTCCCGTCAGAGCGAAGCTCGCCGGCCTCTTCTCACTAGGGGTGCCCCATGTCTCGCCGCCTTTGCGAGACATGGGATCACCCGCATCGCATCACCCAGGCGCAAACATCGGCCTCACTCTCCTGCTAAAATTAAAAAGCATGCTTCTTCCCTTCGTCCGCGAACTCTTCGTGGACGTACAAAAGCTTCCCGCCTTCGCGCGTGTTGCCTCCCACCTCAAGGAGGGCACGGGGCGCATTCGTGTCTCCGGCCTCATCCCCACCGCGAAAGCCTTGCTGCTCGTACTTTTCCAACGCTCCGCCGGACGCCCGCTCATCTTCGTCGTTAAAGACAACCATGCAGTCGAAGAGTTTCTTCCGGTCCTTCGCGGTTTCTGCGAACTCACTTCCGCTTGCGATCCCGACTCCATCGTCGCCCTTCCCGCTCGCGATGTTCTCCCGTACCAAAACCTTTCTCCGCACCCCGAACTTCAGGAAGAACGCGCCACGGCCTTATGGAAAATTGCCACCGGCGCCGCCTCCATCGTCGTCTCGCCGGTCGCAGCGACCGCCATCCGCCTCCGCTCCAGCGATTACTACACCGATCTCGCCCGCACCATCCGTCGCGGCGAATCCTTCGATCTCGAGTCTCTCCTCGCCCACCTCAACACCGTCGGCTATACCTCCACCGACGTAGTCGAAATGCCCGGTCAGTACGCCGTACGCGGTGGCATTCTCGACGTCTACTCCCCCGAAGCCGACCGCCCTCTGCGCATCGAATTCTTCGGCGACGAAGCCGATTCTATCCGCAAATTCGATCCCGCTTCGCAGCGCTCTTCCACTCCAGTCGACGAGGCCCTGCTTTTACCGCTCACCGAGACTCCCGTGAGCGAGCATCTTCTCGGTGCAATCCACACCCGCCTCAGCGGCAAGCGAATTCAAGGTTCGGAAGAAATTGTCGAAGCCGCCGTCCGCGCCGGTGGCCTTAACGTTTTTCCCGGCTGGGAATTTTATTCCCCCGTCGCCGGTGCCAACAGCACCATCTTCGATCTCATCCCTCGCGCCGCTGTTCTCCTCGACGAAACCCATCAACTCAAGGAAGAATTCGACCGCTTCTGGACTCGTGTCGCCGACGCTCACGAGCGCAGCGGCGTCGGTAATCTCGTCCGCCCCGAGGATCTTTATTTACCGCCCGACGACTGGTGGCAGAAGACATCCACTCTTTCCGGCGCCGACGTCGAACATCTCGGCATCACTCGCAGCTTAGACGATGCCTCCGAAGTCTCTTTCCTAACTCAACCCTCGCCCCGCTTCCACGGTGCGGTCCCCACCATGCTGCAGGAAGTTCAAAAGCTCAACGCCGATGGCAAACGCGTTCTCTTCGCCGTCCCCAACATCGGCGAAGTCGAGCGCTTGGCCGACGTCTTCACCGAATACAACGTCTCTTTCAAGCTCGGCAGCCGCACTCGCGGAGGCGAAAGTTACGCCGATGAAACCAGTTACTTCGCCGGCGAAGTCCTCACCACCACGCTCGCCACTGCCTACATCCCCGAAGGCGTTCTTCTGCCCGAAGCCAATCTCGCCATCTTCGGCTCACGCGATCTCTTCGATGAATCCGACGCCGTAGCCTCGCGTCCGCAGCGCTCCAAATCCAAAGTCTCAGCTTTCCTCTCCGACTTCCGCGATCTTCAAGTCGGAGACTACGTCGTCCACGTCGAGCACGGCATCGGCCAATATCAGGGACTGAAAGAAATCAATCACGGCGATGGTCCCGCGGAGTTCATGCTGCTCGAGTTCGCCGAAGGCGCTCGCCTTTACGTTCCACTCACGCGCCTAGATCTGGTTCAAAAGTATCGCTCCTCCGAAGGCGCCAAGCCGGTTCTAAGTCACCTCGGCACTCAGTCCTGGTCAAAAACAAAAGCTCGCGTGAAGAAGGCCATGAAAGACATGGCCGACGAACTCCTCAAGCTCTACGCCGAGCGCAAAACCGCCGTCGGACACGCCTTTCCGCCCGCCAACGAATGGTTCCGCGAGTTCGAAGACGCCTTCGAATTCAACGAAACCGAAGATCAGGCGCAAGCCATCAAAGACGTGATTCGCGACATGGAATCCACCCAGCCCATGGACCGCCTCCTCTGCGGCGATGTCGGCTACGGCAAAACCGAAGTCGCCATGCGCGCCGCCTTCAAAGCCATCGCCGATAACAAACAGGTCGCCGTGCTCGCGCCCACCACCGTCCTCGCCTTCCAGCACTTTGAAACTTTCAAGCAACGCTTCGCGCCCTTCCCGGTCACAATCGAGATGATCAGCCGCTTCCGCAATGCGAAGCAGCAAAAAGAAATCCTGCAAAAAACCGAAGCCGGCAAAATCGATGTCCTGATCGGCACTCATCGCATCCTCTCCAAAGACATCAAATTCTCCGACCTCGGTCTCCTCATCGTCGACGAAGAACAGCGCTTCGGCGTCCGCCACAAAGAGCGCATCAAGCAAATGCGCAAACAAGTCGACGTCCTGACCATGTCAGCCACGCCGATCCCGCGCACCCTTCACATGTCGCTGGTCGGCCTCCGCGACATGAGTGTGATCGAAACCCCGCCCAAAGATCGAATGGCTATCCAAACCGTCGTCGCCAGTTGGGACGAAAAATTGATCCAATCCGCAATCGAGCAAGAACTCGAACGCGGGGGCCAGGTTTATTTCGTTCACAATCGCGTCGACACCATCTGGGAAATCGCCGCCAAAATCCAGGCTCTCGTTCCCAAAGCCCGCATCATCGTCGGCCACGGTCAAATGTCCGAAGGGGAACTCGAAAAAGTGATGCTGAAATTCATGCATCACGAAGCCGACATCCTGGTCTCGACCACCATCATCGAAAACGGTCTCGACATTCCGCTCTGCAACACCATCCTGATCAACCGCGCCGATCGCCTCGGTCTCTCCGAGCTCTACCAACTCCGCGGACGCGTCGGCCGCTCCAACCGCCGCGCCTATGCCTACCTCATGCTCCCGCCGGAAATCGAACTCACCCCCATCGCCCGCCGCCGCCTCGCCGCGCTCAAAGAGTTTTCCGATCTCGGCGCCGGATTCAAAATCGCCGCCCTCGATCTCGAACTTCGCGGCGCCGGCAACATGCTCGGCGGGGAACAAAGCGGCCACATTGAGGCCATCGGCTTCGAGCTCTACACCCAAATGCTCGAACGCGCCGTCCGTGAAATGAAAGGCGAAGCCGCTCCCGACGAAGCTGAAACCCAACTCAATCTCGGTCTCAACATCCGCATCCCCGCGGATTACGTCCCCGAAGAAAATCAGCGCCTGCAGATGTACAAACGCGTCGCCCGTGTCGAGACCGAACAGCAACTCACCGACGTCGCCGCCGAACTGCAGGACCGCTACGGTCCACCACCGCCGGCCGTCCGTAACCTCCTCGACTACGCGTCTCTAAAATTGTTGTGTATGAAAGTTGGCGTCAACGCGATCGAACGCAAGCGCGACTCCGTCACTCTAAAATTCCAGCAAAACGCCGCAGTCGATCCCGAGCAACTGGCCCGCTTTGTCGCCGCCCAGCGCGGCGCCCAGTTCACCCCCGACGGCCAGTTGAAATTTGCTTTGAAGGCGACAGCCGCGGAAGAAGTTCTGCGCGCCCTCCGCACCGTCCTCGAACAACTTGCGAGCACCGAAACCGCATCTGAAGTTCGGTCCACCAGCGGACATGCGTAAGTAAGTTTGAAATTCAGCTTCGAAAGGGCGCGGCTTCAGCCGCGCCACAAAAAGCTCTTAAACTCGACACGCGGCTTTAGCCGCTGAGGCCGACCTCGACCATGCGATAGAATCATCAGTCCGCTCATAATGACCAACGAACCGCCCTTATGACCAAGATGAAAGTCTGCAAAGCCGTTTTCCCCGCCGCCGGCCTCGGCACCCGCTTTTTACCCGCAACCAAAGCTCAGCCAAAAGAAATGCTGCCGCTGGTCGACAAACCCATCATCCAATACGGAGTCGAAGAGGCCATGGCCTCCGGCTGCAACCAGATCCTCATCATCACCGGACGTGGCAAGCAAGCCATCGAAGACCACTTTGATGTCAGCTACGAACTCGAACACATGCTCGAAGAGCGTGGCAAAACTGATCTACTGCAGGTCGTCCGCTCTATCTCCGACATGATGTACGTTGCTTACGTCCGCCAGAAAGAAGCCCTCGGCCTTGGCCACGCCGTACTCATGGCCCGCGAAATGGTCGGCCACGAACCCTTCGCCGTCCTGCTAGCCGACGACGTTATCGACGCGAAGGTCCCTTGCCTAAAACAAATGGTCGAAGTCTTCGACGAGAAACAATGCTCGGTTCTGGCCACGCAAGTCATCGAAGGCAAAATGATTTCTTCCTACGGCGTCCTCGACGTCAAGCCTGTCGAAGATAGCCGCTTCGGCGATCGCCTCTTCGAAATCAAAAACATGGTGGAGAAACCCAAGCCCGAAGACGCTCCTTCCAATCTCGCCATCATCGGCCGCTACATTCTCACCCCCGGCATTTTTGATTGTCTCGCCAACACCCCCACCGGTGCTGGAGGCGAACTCCAGCTCACCGACGGCATGCGCCTTCTCCTGCAAAAAGAAAAAATGTACGCCTACGTCTACGAAGGCCGCCGCCATGACACCGGCGACAAACTCGGCTTCCTGAAAGCCACCGTAGAGTTCGCCCTGAAGAGAGAGGACCTCGGTGACCCCTTCCGCGAATACCTAAAAGGATTGAAGCTGTAAAGTAAGAAAGAATCGTCTCAAAAAAGAGAGTGTCATCCTGAGCGAGGATTTTGCTTCGCGATAGCATAGCGAAACTCCGGTCCACATCACTTACGCTCGGCGGTACTACAAATCCCTAAAGAGGGTGCCCCACCCTTGTCGCGCACTTTGCGACAGGGTGGGGATTTTGACTTGTTTTCCCGCCCCGAACCTGGTCGGAATTCCCAAGCATTCGGCAGCCGATTTTTGGGCGCAGCGCTTCGGCGCGACGATAAACCTTCCCCGCAACCCTGAGAGGATTAGCCGTGCAAAGATTTCGGCCGGGTGAAGCTTGTTGCCGTGTGAAGCTTTTGGCCGTGCAAAGATTTCCGGCCGTGTGCAGCTTTTGGCATGTGAAAGCTTTTGGGTGGCGCAGCGCTTCAGCGCCGCGATAAACTCCCCCCAAAAAAAGCGGGCTTTAGCCCCTGAGGTGGATTCTCACCCCAACGATCCCTTCAACTTCTTAGACTTCTCCTCCACCCCGCGCGCCAGTTTTTCCTTATGCGCCTCCAGCTTTTTAGCGACAGCCGCATCCGCCAATCCAATCATCTGCGCCGCCAGAATTCCTGCATTCGTCGCTCCCGGTTTCCCGATCGCCACCGTCGCCACCGGAATCCCCGCTGGCATCTGCACTGTCGCCAGCAAAGAATCCATCCCCTGCAGCGAAGTCGAAGGAATCGGCACGCCAATCACCGGCAAAGTAGTATGCGCCGCAATCACTCCCGCCAGGTGCGCCGCCCCACCCGCTCCCGCGATAATCGCCTGGATCCCGCGCCCAGCAGCCTTCCGCGCAAACTCCGCCGTCCGCTCCGGCGACCGGTGCGCCGAAGTCACATCCATCTCATAAGCAATTCCAAACTCCTCCAGCGCCTTCCCCGCCTCGCGCATAATCTCCAGATCAGAATCGCTCCCCATCACAATCGAAACCAATATCTTTCCCATAATTCCCCTTGATTAAAATATTTTTCTAAATTGGCTTTTTAAAATTGTCATCCCGAGCGAGGATTTTGCTTCGCGAGAGCGAAGCAAAACCTCAGTCGAAGGTTCCCGCCGCAACTCCGATCGGGGTGCCCCATTTCTCGCTTCTTTTGCGAGAAGTGGGGATTCCCTCAACACTATTTCTTCAACGCCCGCCCCGCAATATCCTTCCGATAATGCGCTCCCTCAAAACGAATCCTCTCGCAAGCCTGATAAGCCCGCTCCACAGCCGTCTTCAACTCCCCATCCCGCGCCGTCACTCCCAGCACCCGCCCGCCAGCCGTATAAAACTCCCCATCACGCTTTGCAGTCCCTGCGTGAAACACCTTCACTCCCTCCACCCCCGCAACTTCATCCAAGCCCGACATTTTCTTCCCCACTTCAAACGCCCCGGGATATCCTCCCGAACTCATCACCACACACACCGAAGCATCCTTCGACCACTTGAAATCCCCTTCGCTAACCCGCCCCGCCACAGACGCCTCCAGCGCATCTAACAGATCACTCTCCAGCCGCATCAAAATCGGCTGCGTCTCCGGATCCCCAAACCTGCAGTTAAACTCCAGTACCATCGGTCCCCGTGCCGTCATCATCAACCCGCAATACAGCACACCCTTATACTCCGCACCCTCCGCCTTCATTCCCTCAACCACCGGACGCGCGATATGATTCACCAGCCAGTCGCGCATGGTGTCATCCACAATGTCAGCCGTGGAATAAGCTCCCATCCCTCCCGTGTTCGGGCCCGTATCCCCATCTCCCACGCGCTTATGATCCTGCGCCGCCACCAGCGGCACAACCCGCTCTCCATCACTCAACACCAGAAACGAAACTTCGTCCCCCACCAGACATTCTTCCAGCACTACTCGCGCCCCCGCCTCACCCACCATCTGTCCACTTAACATTTCTGCAGCCGCCGTCGTCCCCTCTTCTTTACTCGCGGCAATCACCACACCCTTGCCCGCAGCCAATCCATCCGCCTTCACCACCACTGGCGCATGAAAATGCGTCAAAGCATCCTGCACTTCCTCCATCGAATCGCAAATCGCATAAGCCGCCGTCGGAATGTGATATCTCTGCAGAAATTCTTTCGCGAAACTCTTACTCGCCTCCAGCTGCGCCGCAGCCTTCGTCGGTCCAAACACCGGCCATCCGCGCCGCGCGAATTCATCCACCACTCCCAACGTCAATGGCAATTCCGGACCAACCACCGTCAAGTCTGGCCTCAACTGCTGACCCAGAGCAACCATCGCTTCCACATTCTTCAAATCCACAGCCACGCACTCCGCCTCTTCCGCAATCCCGCCATTCCCCGGCGCGCAATACACCTTCGAAACCCGCGCCGACTGCCTCAGCTTCCACGCCAGCGCGTGCTCCCGGCCGCCACTTCCCAGAACAAGAATCTTCATAAAAAGAAATTCAAGGTTAGGGGACAGCCGCAAACCTGTCAAACACGATCCGCGCATCTGATTTACCCTGTACTCCTCTGTGTCCCCCGTGTTAAAGATTTTGTCCCCCACTCGCGCCTGTTAACTACACTTAACTCCGTCGTATAATCTCCCTCAATGATTACCGTCTCCAAAGAGGACTACCTCAAAGCCATCCTCGAAGCCGAATGCGAAGGCGAATCCGTAATCTCCGCGCGCCTCGCCGATTGGCTCAAAGTCTCCGCGCCAGCCGTCACCATGGCCCTCCGTCGCTTGAAAAAAGACAGCTTGGTCCGCGTTCAGGGCGACGGCCACGTCCGTCTCACCGCTGCGGGCCGCAAAATCGCCCGCAAACTTACCCTCCGCCACCACCTCATCGAACGCATGTTAGCCGAGCTCTTCGGCATGGAATGGTGGAAGGTTCACGACGAAGCCGAACGCCTCGAGCATGCCGTCTCTCCCGATTTCGAAAGCAAACTCCTCGCCAAACTCGGCAAAGGCGGCGTCTGCCCCCACGGCAACATGAGTGAGATGGAAAGCCCCGCCAGTCGCCGTCATCGCGGATTGCTCCTGCTCGCTGATGCGCAACCCGGCGTCGCCTACACCGTCAGTGGAATTTATGAGCGTGACCGCCGCCTGCTCGAGTTCCTCGAAGCCCGCGGCATTCGTCCCGCGGCAAAATTGCGCATCCTCGAACGCAACTACGATCAAACCCTTACTCTCTCCACCACCTCCGGCAACGTCTCGCTGGGTCGCGCCGCCGCCGAGCGCGTCTGGCTCACCCCCACCGACCAGCGCTCTAAATAACCGCGCCATCCGCGAAGTCGAAGGACCCCTAACCCTCCCCGATTCTCGCCTCGTTCATCTCTTCGTCTGGTTCGGAAAGCCACGGGCTCGGGAAAGGGTTGGCTCGGGAAGGGCACGACTTCAGTCGTGCCGCCAGAGCCAGTAAAAATTGTGGGCTTTAACCCTGAGACGACCTTCACGTCGTAAAGCGAGCACGCACTTAACCATAGTTTATTCGCTCATGTATACTTACGCTAATCCGCAATCATTCCACCGATGAAGCCCGCCGCCACTCAAACCGAAGCCGAAGTAGTCATCACCCACGAGGACGTCGACCGCGCCCATGACCGTTCCCGCGTCTTCGCCGCCCGTTCCCGTCGCGGCTTCTCTTCGAAAGCCCGTCTCCTCTGGCTGCTCGCCGGCCCCGGCGTCCTCGTCATGCTCGGCGAAAATGACGGCCCCAGCATGCTCGCCTACGCCGCCACTGGCGCCAAGTTCGGCGTCGGCTTCTTCCTCCCTTTCGTCATCCTCACCTTTTGCATGGCCATCGTTGTCCAGGAAATGACCGTCCGCCTCGGCGCCGCTACCCACCGCGGCCACGCCGAACTCATCTTCGATCGCTTCGGTCCCTTCTGGGGATGGTTCTCGATGATCGATCTCGGCGTCGGCAACTTCCTTACTCTCATCACCGAATTCATCGCCGTTCGCGCCGGCCTCGGCTTCTTCGGCATTCGTCCGTGGATCGCTATCCTCATCGCCCTCGTGATCCTGTACGGAGCGCTGATGTCTCACCGCTACTGGACCTGGGAGCGCATCACACTCGCCGCCGCGCTATTCAATCTGATTTTTATTCCCGTCGCTCTCATGACCCATCCCAGTTGGCACGCAGTCGGCCATGCCCTCATTACGTGGCACCCTTTCCCCGGTTTCAACAAAGATACTCTGCTCCTCGTACTCGCCGACATCGGCGCAACCGTCACCCCTTGGATGCTTTTCTTCCAGCAGAGCGCCACCGTCGACAAGGGCATGACCACAAAAGACATTCGCTTCGGCCGCATCGACACAGTGCTTGGCGCGGCGCTGGCAACCGCCGCCGCCATTGCCACTATCCTTGCAACTGCGCCTTTGTTCGCTCACCAGATGACCGCCGACAATTATCAGGCTGCCGAATTCGCTCAGGCTCTCCAGCCCATCGTCGGCCGCGTCGGCGCATCCCTCTTCGCTCTCGGCATGTTCGAGGCAGGAATCGTCGCCGCGATCACCATCTCTACTTCTTCGGCCTACGCGTTCGGCGAAGTCACTCACAAACCGCACAGCCTCAACCTTCCCATGGGCGAAGGCAAATCCTTCTACGCCGTTTTAACTCTCTGTGCCGCTGCCGCCGCCGGCATCGTACTCATCCCCGGCTTGCCGCTCGTCTACGTGGTCCTCATAGTCAACGTGGTCGCCGTTCTCGCCATGCCTCCAGCACTGGTATTTCTCTTTATGCTGGTCAATGACAAAGAAATTATGGGAGATCTGGTCAGCCCCCCGTGGGCCAACGTTTTAGCCTCCGGCGTCGTCTTCATCTTGACTGCCGCCGGCATCCTTTTCGGCATCAGCATCATCGCCCCCAACATCTTCTCCGCCCTGGGAGGAACGTAGACATGAATTTCAGGCTGCGAATGCCTAAATGCCGAAGTAGTGTGGATAGTGGATGCAAATGTGGGGACAGCCGCCCCCGGCTGTCCAATCGAGCGCAGCTCGACGCTTTCTCATCCCCACCCACAAACTTCAATTCTCGAGAGACTTTACACCGATGACGAAAACACCCAGTCCGCCGCCTGTCGTTTCCTCCGCCGACCAAACCCTCGTCCTCTCCTCCCTTGAACACGATCAGCTTGTCGGCGCCAAAAAACATCACATCCCCCGCCGCCATCTCAAAGGCCCCGAGCTTCTAATCCTCTGGTCTCTGCGTCTCTATCTTCTTTTCATGATCGCAGTCGTCATCTACCAAGTCTGGACCGCCGCCAGATAAGCCTGGATTGAGGGGATCGGGAAGAGCACGACGTTCAGTCGTGCCGCCCTAGCGCCGAGAAAGAACAGACTAGGGATGTCATTCCGAATCGGGCGTTAGCCCGGTGAGAGCCCGCCCTGAGCTTGCCGAAGGGAACCTGTTCCCAGTTTCTTGAGCTCGATAATGCCCGCTCTCCTTTCGTGCGCCTTTCGTTCGATCCCCCTACGCAATCCGCTCCAAAACGACTAAACTTGAAGGTTCCAGAATCGGCTTCATTCCGCCAAGCGGCGTCACCGTTCTCGCGGTATCTTTCATCAGGAAGGCCATCATGTCGTTAAACAGTTTCAACTCCCGCTCTTCTCTTAAAGTCGGCAACAAGGACTACGAGATTTATCGCCTCGACGCCCTCGATAAACAGGGCATCTCCACCAAACATCTTCCGTTCTCCTTGCGCATTCTGCTCGAAAATCTTCTTCGCACCGAAGATGGCCGCAACGTAAAAAAAGAAGATATCCGTTCCATGGCCGCCTGGAACAAACACTCGAAACCCGATAAAGAAATCGCCTTCACTCCCAGCCGCGTCCTTCTTCAGGATTTCACCGGCGTTCCCTGCGTCGTCGATCTCGCCGCCATGCGCGACGCCATGCAGCAGCTCGGCGGCGATCCCTCCCTCATCAACCCTCTTCAACCCGTCGAACTGGTAATCGACCACTCCGTCCAGGTCGACGAATTCGGCTCCGCCTCTGCCTTCGACATGAACGCCCTGCTCGAATTCCAGCGCAACAAAGAACGCTACTCATTCCTCCGCTGGGGCCAAACCGGATTCCGCAATCTCGCCATCGTCCCTCCCGACACCGGCATCGTCCACCAGGTGAATCTGGAATATTTGGCGCGCGTAATTTTCGTGCTAGATTCAAACGCTCACCGCATAGCCTATCCCGACACCCTCGTAGGAACCGACTCCCACACAACGATGATCAACGGCCTCGGCGTGCTGGGATGGGGTGTAGGGGGAATTGAGGCCGAAGCTGCGATGCTCGGGCAGCCTGTTTCCATGCTGATTCCGTTGGTGGTGGGTGTAAAGCTTACGGGACGGCTGCGCGAAGGCGCGACTGCTACGGATCTTGTTCTCACGATTACCGAAATGTTGCGCAAGCATGGAGTCGTCGGAAAATTCGTCGAGTACTTCGGTCCCGGGCTGCGCGATCTTCCGCTGGCCGATCGGGCGACGATTGCCAATATGTCGCCGGAGTATGGCGCTACTTGCGGCATCTTTCCGGTGGATAAAGAAAGTTTGAAATATTTAAAACTCAGCGGACGCAGCGCGGAGCAAATCGCGCTCGTCGAAGCTTACTGCCGCGAGCAGGGACTCTTCCACGACGACAAAACTCCCGAGGCGGAATATTCGGAACTTCTGTCGCTTGATCTCGCGACCGTTGAGCCGAGTCTAGCGGGACCGAAGCGCCCGCAGGATCGTGTTGTGCTTTCGCAAGCGGGGGAATCGTTCAATAAAGCTCTGCCGACGCTGATCAAGCCGAAGTCCGCGGCGAAAACCACCTCAAACGTGGGTGCCCCACTTCCCGCTTCTTTTGCGGGAAGTGGGAGCGTCGCGATCGCCAAAGACAAATGGGAGCAGGAAGGCGGAAGTCCCGCCGCCATCGGCGTCGAAGATCCCAACGTCCACGAACATGTTCCCGCGAGCGTGAAAGATTCCCTCAAACACGGCAGCGTAGTTATCGCCGCCATCACTTCCTGCACCAACACTTCAAATCCCTCGGTCATGATCGGCGCCGGCCTGCTCGCGAAGAAAGCAGTCGAGAAAGGTTTACAGGTTCCACCGTGGGTGAAGACTTCGCTCGCGCCCGGCTCCAAAGTTGTGCGCGATTATCTCGAGAACGCCGGCCTCACTCCGTATCTCGAAAAATTGAAATTCCACATCGTCGGCTACGGATGCACTACGTGCATCGGCAACTCCGGACCGCTTCCCACGGAAGTTTCACAAGCCATCGACGAAAAAGATCTGGTCGTCGCGTCCGTTCTCTCCGGCAATCGCAACTTCGAAGGCCGTATCAACTCCGAAGTCCGCGCGAATTATTTAATGTCTCCGCCGCTAGTCGTCGCCTTCGCGCTCGCGGGACGTATCGACACCGACCTCCGCAAAGACGCCATTGGCAAGGGCAAAGACGGCAAACCGGTTTACCTTGCCGATATCTGGCCCACGCAGCGCGAAGTTGAAGAAGCGGTCGAGCACTCCGTCACTGCCGAGATGTTTTCGAAAAGCTACGCCGAGGTTTTTGCCGGAGACGAGCGCTGGCGCGGTCTCTCCGTTCCCAAAGGGCAGACCTACGCCTGGGAAAAAGATTCCACTTACATCCGCCGGGCTCCCTATTTCGACGACATGAAGATTCAGCCTTCGCCCGTCGAAGATATTCACTCTGCCCGCGTACTGGCGGTATTGGGAGACAGCGTTACTACCGACCATATTTCTCCCGCGGGATCGATCAAGAAAGACAGCCCTGCAGGAAAATATCTGCAGGAGCACGGGGTCAAACCCGCCGACTTCAACTCCTACGGCTCGCGCCGCGGCAATCACGAAGTGATGGTGCGCGGAACTTTCGCCAACGTCCGTCTGCGCAACAAACTGGTCTCCACCGAAGGCGGATTCGCGCGGCACCTTCCGACCAATCAGGAAATGTCGATCTTCGACGCTTCGCAGAAATATCAAGCTGAGGGTACGCCGCTCATCATTCTCGCCGGAAAAGAATATGGCTCCGGATCATCGCGCGACTGGGCCGCGAAAGGGCCACGGCTGCTCGGGGTTCACGCCGTCATCGCCGAGAGTTACGAACGCATTCACCGCTCGAACCTTGTCGGCATGGGAATTTTGCCGCTGCAATTCGAGGCTGGACAAAACGCCGATTCGCTCCATCTCACCGGGGAAGAGGTTTTCGAGATTAGCGGCGTTCGCAATCTGATTGAGCACTATTCCGCTGGCCAGAAAGTGAAAGTCCGCGCGCGTGGACATGGAGCGGCGGACGCCTCGTCCGCCGCTAGGCCTAAAGTCGAGTTCGAAGCCTTGGTCCGCATCGACACGCCGCAGGAGGCGCTTTATTACGCCAACGGCGGGATTCTGCAGTATGTGTTGCGGCAGTTGCTGGCGGGGAAGCCGAGTGAGCAAACGGTGGGAGTATAGAGTCCGATCTTCTAGGATAGCTCTGGGTATTTTGGCTCTGCACGTCTCGCACAAATCAACCTCAGAGGCAGCGGACGGGGGCGTCCGCGCTACACAGGGATCTCGCAAAATCGAGGCCCGCAACTTCCTCCACCGCGCCGTCGCTGGCGTTTCGGCGCCGGTCGGAATGACATGTTGTTGAGGTAGACGTTTGTCATCGCAGCGCTGAAGCGCTGCCCCACCCAAAATCTCATGTGGATGAGCAAGCGCAGGAGAATTTCCAGGATCATATTTTTGTTCGTCATAGAAAACCCGGGCGTGCTGCTGGCTTCCGCGATGTTCAGCACGCCCGCGGCTGGTTAACCGAAGTTTTTCTTCAGGGTTGCGATGGAGATGTGCGGCCATCCCAGGTTCACAAATGCGGGCTTGGCCGGCGGCTCAGGATGCAGCAAATGCCGGATGGGAAAATTCAGCACGACCATCTGCGCATATTGCAACTGCATAAACGTGTGGCCGGTTTTCTTGTGCGTCAGTTTCTCAATCCAGAAAGTGGCGTACACCAGGGCGGTCTGCGCATTTTCTTCCTGCTCCGGCTTGCCGCCAACGTTGACCGACTTGCCGTCGAGGAAGTGAATGTTTTCGATGCCTCCGCCAAACTGCGGCAACAGCACTGGCGTTGAGGCACCGGTCGGATCATTCGGCGTGTTGAGAAAAGAAATCTGCTCTCTGGTTGCGATGTTGAGCGCAGTTCCTTCGAACTCGTATCCCTCACTCACCTGCTGTTTGACCACATTTTGCAAAAGCACAATGGGATCATTCACCATCGCCTGATTAGCCGGCGTGTTCGGGATAGGCGGCTCCGCCGGCGAAGTTGCGAAAGGCGTGCGCGTATTCGCCGGACCGGGCGGATTGGCGAGGTTGTACTCGGGAAACGGCACAGCGGGCGGCACCAAGGCGGGAGCGGTCAATGCCTCCGACGAGGTTGCAGCGTTGATGTTGATGACGGGCGCGGTCGGCGGCACTCCGAACGGCGTGCTGTTGAACGAGGGAAAAACCGAGCCGTTATAATTCGCGGTCGCCGACGGCAGAACCGGCGGCCCCGAAAAGTGACTGGCAATTCCTTCCGCCAACATCGCGTTGCCATGTGGAATGGAGCCCATGCGGCCCACCAGTTCTTGTCCTTTGGGCGCGGCCTTCTCCGGAGGAAATTTTGTGTTGGGCTGCCGGATCCAGATGCCCGGCTCGATATGCAGGGCTCCGTCTTTGCCGGCGTCGCTGATTTTCTGCAGGTAGGTGAGACCATGCAGGCCAATATCGTGTTGCCCGAAGCCGCGATTCGGAATCACTGAACCGATGGGATCGAACTTTAAAGTTTCGCGTGTGTTATTGAGTTGCAAGTAAAGGTCGGTGCCAAAGTGAAACGCTGGACGGGCGATCAAATTGAATCCGAAGCCTTCCCAAGTTCCGGCAAGATCGGCGAGAAGCCCCAGCTCCGCGCTGACGTTGCGGGGCGTAAACCGCCCCGAAGGGATTGCCTCCCGTGTAGTATCGACGGCCGTATCGACAGAATTATCGATCGCGGTATCGACAGCCATTTCAACCTGCTCAACAGTAGTCGACATAAACGCACTCCTCATCTACTTTTTGCGTACGTGAGCGGGGGGCCACTACGAGATGTGCAAGAAAGGGATATCAGCTTAATTTGTTCAAGCCCGATCGCGCTCCCCTACATACTCCGAGCAGCCCGAGCTCCTTTGTCCCATAGTGATCGAGGAGTGGATTTCGTTTCATGGTGAGAAGAAATTAGTGTCTATGGCATGACCCGTCCTTTGCAGACGGCACGCCCGGTCTTAGCCGGCAGCAACAGCACCCACGCATTTCGATACTCCTCGTATCGGTACCGGTCATACTTCCTCTTCTGCACCGGACAAATCATCAGATCCATGCTCTTGGTCTCTAATACCACGCCCGCCGGAAGCACATACCACACATTCTCCGGGATCACATACGCCGCGAAAAAATCCACTTTCTTTATCGTGTACCGCTCGCTGTGCTCGTTCGGCTTGAATCCGCACAGATAACCCGTCCCCATCCGGCAGTCCGTCGACTTCACCTGAATCTTCAAAATCCTCTCGCCACACTCCACCCCCACGTCATAAGCCGACGAATCTCCCCACGGCTTCGACACCTTAAACCCGTCCCCCACCGCCCGCGCCATAAACTGCAGCTCCACCCACTCTCCGCGCTCCTTGAACGTCCGAAACCCCTTGCACTTGGCCATCGTCTCACTCCTGAATACCGCCGTCGTAAAAATGCTGCCATCCAAAAATGCTTTGTCATCCTGAGCGAAGTGCGATCGTCTGCAAGACGATCCCACGCAGTCGAAGGATCCCTGCAACTCTCACCACCACGCGTGAGGCAGATTTTGACCTCCCCGTCGCTCCGCCTAAACGCAAAAAGGCGCAGCCCAGAGGCCGCGCCCATATATTCTTAAAGTTTTACCTTATAACTCTATTATATCACAAAGACAGGTATAAAGGGGACACGTTTCCAGAAATATTTGCCCCATCCCCTAAGTCACTTACAACCAATCGTGTAATTTTGCCTCTTGACAAGTTTCCGAGCACCCGCAAAACGAAAACGCCTACCCCTCTAAGATGATGTCATTCCAACGCAGCCCCCGCCCACCGAGATAATGTCATTCCGAACCGGGCTCCAAGGGCGGTGAGGTACCTGCTTTCCGTCTCACCCGGGGCCACGCTCCCCATCGTTGGCTTCCTTTGCACCCCTGTTATGCTGAGCGAAGCTCGTAGGAGACATGGCTACAGGCCAAACTGCAAGAGACGAGACAGCGCTAGAGCGGCTAGGCCTTCAAAGCAAGCCGTTGCCGCCGCTGCCTAGACAAGATCAAATTCTCGTCTTCCACGACCTGTGGATTTCAAACGGACCCACTACCCGGCAGTGGGCTACTTTGAATTTCTCCGCTGAATCTATTGTGCGATACTGAGCTGCGTGACAAAGATTGAAGATTGGCCGACGTGGTTGCAGTGGACGGTAGCTATCCCCAATGCCGTTATCTTGCTGGTGCTCTCGGCGTGGACCCCAAAGTCCAAGAAGGGCTGGTACATCGCCGGGAGCCTCCTCGCCATCGAAGCTATTTTCTTCATCTTTTTTCAAAACTGGAATTCAAAGTAGCCCACTAACCCACTACCTTACCTTGCATTGGCGGCCTCGCCTCGCTGCTATAATCAGAGATTGCGCTCATGTCTACGAAACGCCTGATTCGCTCCACCACAGTTTTATCCATCCGCCGCAACGGCAGCGTAGTGTTGGCCGGCGACGGACAAGTCACGCTTGGCGAGTCCGTCATCAAACACACAGCTAAGAAAATTCGCCGCCTTTACAACGACAAAATCCTTGCTGGATTCGCCGGCTCGACCGCCGATGCCTTCACTCTGTTCAGCCGTTTTGAATCAAAGCTGGAGCAGTATCACGGCAACCTGGGACGCGGAGCGGTGGAACTAGCGAAGGATTGGCGCACCGATAAGTACCTGCGCCACTTGGAAGCGTTGCTCCTGGTGAGCGACAAAGAGCAAACATTTCTGCTCAGCGGACAAGGCGACGTGATCGAGCCCGATGGCGGAGTCGCAGCCATTGGCAGCGGAGGCCCATACGCCCAGGCTGCCGCGCAGGCGCTGGCAATGCACACTGAACTCTCCGCCCGCAAAATCGCCGAAGAAGCGATGAAGATTGCCGGCAAGATGTGCATCTATACAAATGATGCAGTAACGATTGAAGAGTTGTAACCGATCATGTGGGGACAGCCGCCCTCGGCTGTCCATCGAGCGAAGCTCGATTGTCTTTGGTCGGTACCGGCTGAGCTGCATCAAGACTACCGGGCTCACGGCCGACGGCGGCCGTCCCCACACGAACATTTATGGCTATCTATTTACCCAGCAGCGCTGAAGAAGAACAACTCGCACTCGACGAACTCACCCCGCGTGAGATTGTTGTCGAACTCGACAAGCACGTGATCGGCCAGAAAGACGCGAAACGCGCCGTGGCCATCGCCCTGCGCAACCGCACGCGCCGCCAGAAGCTCACGCCGGAGTTGGCGGAAGAAATCATCCCCAAAAACATAATCATGATTGGCCCCACGGGCGTGGGAAAAACGGAAATTGCGCGGCGGCTGGCGAAGCTGGCGAATTCTCCGTTTTTGAAAGTGGAGGCTTCGAAGTTCACTGAAGTTGGATACGTGGGACGCGATGTGGAGTCGATGGTGCGCGATCTGGTGGAGATTGCGATCGATAATGTTCGCGAAGAAAAGCTAGAAGACGTTGCCGACAAGGCTGAGTTGAATGCTGAGGAGCGCTTGTTGGATATCCTTCTGCCGCCATCGCCGCCCAGCCGACCTGGCGAATCTTCTACTACGGCGGGCGGAGTTGTGATTGATGCCGGAACCGCGCTGGCTGAGTCCTCTTCACGAACGCGGGAAAAATTGCGGCAGCAGCTGCGCGAAGGCAAGCTCGACGAGCGTCAAGTCGAAATCGACGTGCGCGAACGAAATTTTCCATCTTTCGAAATTATGACCAACCAAGGGGTTGAGGAGATGGATATCAATATTAAGGATATGCTGCCCAACATCTTCGGCGCGCGCACGAAGAAGCGGAAGATGAAGGTGAATGAGGCGTTCGAATATCTGATTCAGGAAGAGGAGCAGCGCCTGATCGACATGGATCAGGTGACGCGCACGGCGATTGATCGTGTGGAGAATGCGGGGATTGTGTTTCTGGATGAGATCGACAAGATTGCGGGGCGCGAGGGCGGGCATGGTCCGGATGTTTCGCGCGAGGGAGTGCAGCGCGACATTCTCCCCATTGTTGAAGGGACGACAGTGAACACGCGCTATGGCATGGTGCGTACGGATCACATTTTATTTATTGCCGCGGGAGCGTTTCACGTTTCGAAACCCAGCGATCTGATTCCGGAGTTGCAGGGACGGTTTCCGATTCGCGTGGAGCTGCAGTCGCTGACTATGGAAGATTTTGTGCGCATCCTGACGGAGCCGAAGTCTTCTTTGGTGAAGCAGTATACGGCTCTCCTCGAAACGGAAGGGGTGAAGCTGGAGTTTACTCCGGAGGCTCTGGAGGAAATTGCGCACTTCGCGTTTCGGGTGAATGAGAGTACGGAAAATATTGGAGCGCGGCGGCTGCATACCATCATGGAGCGGGTTCTGGACGAGTTGAGTTTTGATGCTCCGGAGCGAAAAGGCGAGAGCGTGAACATCGACGCGGATTATGTGCGGAAGATGTTGACGGATATTGTGAAGGATCAGGATTTGTCGAGATATATTCTGTAGGAAAATCTTTAACACAGGGGACACAGAGGAACACAGGGTAAGGCGATTCGGTTCCTATTTTTGAAGCTTGCCCCCCACTGAAGTCCACAGCAATGCCCCCCTTCGGAATTTGAGTGATCCCTTTGGGCGTATCTTCACAACGGCTTTGCGGCGCGGCTGAAGCCGCGCCCTTTCAAAACCGGGGAACTTTATCGCAGCGCTGAAGCGCTGCGCCACCCAAAACCTCCGACACCCAAAATCCGGTCCAACTGCTTCATCCTGCGTACATGCTATCCTGCCTCGTCATGAGAAATGTTGATCGATCCCGACTTGCGTCTTTGATGGCGCGAGAGCAGAAGAAGTTTGCGGATGAGCGGCCGAAGTCGAAGGCGTTGTTTGAGCGGGCGCGCAAGTCGCTGCTGGCGGGCGTTCCCATGAACTGGATGGTGAAGTGGGCGGGGGCTTTCCCTCCGTTTGTGCGGGAGGCGCAGGGGTCGCATATTTTTGATGTGGATGGACATCGCTATGTTGATTTCTGTCTGGGTGATACGGGAGCGATGACGGGACACTCTCCGTTTGCCACGGTGAAGGCGGTGGAGGAGCAATCGCGGCGGGGGATTACGTTGATGCTGCCGAGTGAGGATGCGATTTTTGTAGCCGAGGAGCTGCAGAAGCGGTTTCATTTGCCTTACTGGCAGTTTGCGTTGACGGCGACGGATGCGAATCGATTTTCGATCCGCCTGGCACGGCAGATTACGGGGCGGGCGAAGATTCTGGTTTTCAACTGGTGCTACCACGGCACAGTGGATGAAACTTTTATCACGCTGGATCGGAATGGGGTGGCGGGTTCGCGGCGGGGGAATATTGGGCCTCCGGTGAATCCGACGGTGACGACGAAGGTGGTGGAGTTCAATGATGTGGCCGCTCTGGAGCAAGCGCTGGCTGCGCGAGATGTGGCATGCGTGCTGGCGGAGCCGGTGATGACGAATGTGGGGATTGTGCATCCGGAGAAGGGATTTCATCAGGCGATGCTGGAGTTGACGCGCAAGTATGAAACGCTGCTGATTCTGGATGAGACGCATACGATCTGTGCGGGACCGGGCGGATATACGGCGGCGGAGAAACTGGAGCCGGATGTGGTGGTTTTGGGCAAGGCGATTGGTGGAGGGATTCCGGGCGCGGCTTATGGATTTTCGGAGGAAGTCGCGGAGCGGATTGCGGCTGGGCAGAATAAAGGTAAAGAGAGTTTGGAAGACTGCGATGTGGGCGGGATTGGCGGGACGCTGGCCGGGAATGCGGTGTCGCTCGCGGCGATGCGAGCCACGTTGACCAAGGTTCTGACGAAGGAAGCGTTCGACCGCATGATGCCTGTAGCAGAGCGCTGGAATTTGGGAGTGGCGAGAGCGATTACGGAAGCGGAGTTGCCGTGGCACGTTACGCGGCTGGGTTGCCGGGCGGAGTATATGTTTACGCGGGACGCTCCGAAGAATGGAGACGAGGCGCATCGGGCAATGGATTTTGAGTTGGAACGGTTCATGCATTTGTATGCGATGAATCGGGGGATTTTGTTGACGCCGTTTCATAATATGGCGTTGATGTCGCCGCAGACGGAGAAGGAGGATGTGGATTTGCATAGCAAAGTTTTCCGAGATGCGGCTAGGGAGTTGGTGGGTTAGGGCAGGGCAAAGCCATCATTTTCTCATTCGTCGCGGTTCGGGACGCGGCCTTTCCAAACGGTCGGATTGTCGGCTCATTTCAGGCGTCCCTACGGGACGCTATGTTTCTTCGTCAGTTGGAATCCTCGAACTCTGTTCCTGATGTAATCTTTGTTTCTGCATGAAATCTTCGATAGAAAAATGGTTACTGCTGGCGGGGGCGACGCTTGGGTTGAGCGGGTGCGCTTCGATTGGGCCGCCCGAGGCGCCGTCGTTGGAGTTGCCGAAGCCGCCTACCGATTTGCATGCGGCGAGGAAAGGCGACAAGGTGACGCTTACCTGGACGATTCCGCAGCGAACGACGGACCGGCAGAGTGTGCGTTATCTGGGGAAAACTGAAATCTGCCGCAGCGTTGCGACGGCGCTCAAGCCATGTGGAACGCCGGTGGCAGAAACGGCCCCCCCCGCGGGCTTTGAGGGAACGAAGAAGTCACCCGCCAAAAAACTAACAGCAACTTTTGTGGACACATTGCCAGCCGCTCTGGAGCAGGAACACGCGATGGAATCCGCCAGCTATGCGGTTGAGGTAATGAATACGGCGGGGCGCGGCGCGGGGCTCTCGAATCAGGTGCGGGTGGCGCTGGTTCCGACGCTTCCTTCGTTCAGTGATTTTTCGGCGACGGTGTCTGCGAAAGGAGTAACCCTCTCGTGGCAGTGCCCGAGCACGGCGGAGGGAAGAAGCGGGGTTCAGTATTTGTTCCGCATTTACCGGCACATGGAATCGAGTTCCAGCTGGAATAAGGTAGTCGATGTGGAGGCTACGGGGTGCGCCGAGGGAACGAGCGGAAGGAGCAGTTCATTCCTGGATCAAACATTCGAGTGGGAAGAGACTTATTTTTATCGCGGCGCGGTGGTGAGCGTGATCGAGACGGCGGGAAAGCCCGCGGTGGAAGTGGAGGGCGATGATACTCCGGAAGTGAAAGTGTTCGCCCATGATGTGTTTCCGCCGGCGGTACCTTCGGGATTGCAGGCGGTGTTTTCGGGACCGGGGCAGCGTCCGTTTATCGATTTGATTTGGGCGCCGGTGAGCGATGCGGATCTGGCGGGCTACAACATCTATCGGCATGAGAGGGGCGGCGTGCCGGTCAAAGTAAATTCGGAGTTGGTGAGGACGCCGGCGTTCCGCGATATGCAGGTGGTGCCGGGGAAGACTTATTTTTATTCGGTGTCGGCAGTGGATGAGCGGGGGAATGAAAGTGGGCGGTCGGAGGAGGCGAGTGAGAGCGTGCCGTAGGAGCGAGTCTGGGAGCGGCGCGTGGTGGAGACTGCGGGGCTCGTGGTAGCTTCAGTTGCATAGGTCCTTCGCTTCGCTCAGGATGACAAGAGTTACGAAAAGTTCTCGCCGGATTTCTGGTTCTCGTGATTAGATAGATTTATGAAATATTGCCGGTTTCAACTGAATGGAGAAGCTCAGTACGGGCTGGTCGAATCGGTGGCGGGACGCGATTCGATTTTGCGGATATTGCTGGCCGCGCCGGAGGAATCCGACGGCGACGTGGAGGGATTGCGCTCGCGGCGAATCGAACCGATTGCGCTGGAGGAGGCGAGGTTGCTGGCGCCGGTGAGTCCGACAAAAATCGTCTGCGTGGGACGGAATTACCGGGAACATGCGGCCGAGTTAGGAAGCGAAGTGCCGACGGAACCGCTGTTGTTTTTCAAGCCGAACTCGGCGTTGCTGGCTCCGGGCGGGGTGGTGAAACGTCCGAAGATTTCGCAGCGGGTGGATTATGAAGGCGAGCTTTGCGTGGTGATGGGAAAGTCGTGCCACCTGCTTCGGGATGACGAGGATGTGAGGCCGTTTATTCTTGGCTACACTTGCCTGAATGATGTGACCATGCGCGACATCCAGCGAAAAGAGGACCAGTGGGCGCGGGCGAAGGGGTTTGATACGTCGTGTCCGGTGGGGCCGGTGGTAGTGGATGGGCTGGATCCGTGGGCAGGGGTGGGTGTGGAGACGCGGGTGAATGGCGCGGTGCGACAGTCGGGGAATACGAAGGATTTTATTTTCCCGCTGGATACGGTAATCCGTTTTATCTCGCAGGCGATGACGCTGTTGCCGGGGGATCTGATTGCGACGGGAACGCCGGCGGGCGTGGGTCCGGTGGTGGCGGGGGATGTGATGGAGGTGAGCGTGGAGGGAGTGGGGACGCTTAGGAATTCGGTGGTGGATGAATAGATTGTTGATTGTTGATTGAGAAAGACAGAACAACGGGTCCCAATCAACAATCAGAAATCAACAATCAGCAATGCCTTTACTGCAGGCGGAAGCGCTCGCGCATCAGGCGCTGGAGGCGGGGTTTATAGAGCAGGTCGTAGGCGAGTTCTTTGTCCGGGAACATGGCGAGGGCGGCGCGTTTGGCGCTGGCGGCGAGTTCGGAAGCTTCTTCGATGGTGAGGCTGGGGTCCTGGCTGATCACGGAGGAGACCATGCTGATCATCACTTGCAGGCGACGGATCAGACGGGCTTCGTCGTCGGCTGCGGAATTGGGTCCGACATTGAGTGGATTGTTTTCGTGATTGGATTGTTCCCCAGAATTCATAGGACCCCTTTTTCCAGCGAAATCGTCCCACGGTTTTGGATGTTATGACAGCGCTGGATGTTGTGACGATCTGTATAGCATCTTGCGCTCGTCGTCACAAAAATGAAACGGCCCGAAAGTGCTGGGGGATGCGGCGTTGCGGGCCAGAGAATTTAAGAGGTAGTTTCGCGACGGACGTGGGCTGAAGACATCTCAATTTCCAGCTAGAATCGGTTAAGCGAGGTCCGGGCGGCTATCGAGAGCGCACCGAGAACGGGAGAAATGATGGCAGAGCAATCGAATGTGACGGCGGAGCAGCGGCCTGATCCGAACGAGAAATTGGTGAAGGTGTTTGACAGCGAGCAGGAGTCAGAGGCGCTGGTGGTGAAGGGATTGCTGGATTCGGCGGGAATTGAAAGCGATCTGAAATCGGGAAGCTTTGTGCAGGACGCGTTTCCCGGGCTCGGCGGAATGGTCATTCTGGTGCGGGAGGGCGATGCGGAGAAGGCGCGGAGTTTGATCGCGGAATCGCTGCGGTCGGGTGCGGCGATAGACGCGGACGACGACGAGACGAAGAGTTAGTTTCCCCAGAGGCTAAGCCGGTTTTATTCTTGAGCGGTTACGGCGCGGCTAACCGCGCCCCTTCCTGGCGATTCATTTTCGAATTTTCTACATACTGCTTTTCTACACGCTGTTTCGTTTGCGTCGGGAGTGATGCGGTTACAGAGTGGCCGTCGAGGTAGAAGGTGACGGCGCCGTCGAGGTCGGTGCGGTAGACGTGGATTCCAGCGGCTGCGAGACGGGTGAGGACGTCGGGCTTGGGCAGGCCGTAGGATGTGTGGAAGCCGACGGAGATGACAGCGAAATTTGGTTTCGTGGCCGCCAGAATTTCTGGCGTGGTGGATGTGGCGCTGCCGTGGTGGCCTACTTTTAAAAGATCTGCATGTTCGGGGTGAAGGCTGGCGATGCGGCGTTCGACGGCCTTTTCGGCGTCACCCTCGAGCAGGACGGATGTTCCCCCATAGCTGACGTGCAGAACCATGGAGTCATTATTTTTAGGCTCAAGGCCGACGGGCCAATCTCGCGGCGGAAAAAGAACCTCGACTTTGGCCCCACCGAAATTGAAATCATCTCCTTCCCAATGGCGCACAACTTTGATTCCTAGAGTGTGAGCTTCGGCGATTAGATCATCCAGGGCGCGGCTGGGCGGTAGCAGGCCAATCCACAATTCTGTCGGGCGGAAATCTTTCAGGATGGCGGGCATGCCTCCAATGTGATCGGAGTGGCCGTGAGAAATGGCGACGACGTCAAGGTGAGAGATGCGGCGAGTCCACAGATAGGGCGCGACTACGTCTTCACCGAAATCGAGTTGCGTGCCGGCCCCCCAAACCGGGCCACCGGCGTCGATGAGCAGGGTTTTGCGTTGCGGCGTGACCAATAGAATGGAATCGCCCTCGCCGACATCGATGGAAGTGACCTCTAAGATTCCTGCGCGAGTTTGCGGATCGGGCGGAACGAAGGCGAGAGTTAAGGATGCGGTGAGTAGTGCGAGCAGACCGATGATAGCGAGCCGCGCGCGACGGCGAGCAAGAATCATGGCGAGGATTAAGCCCGAGGATGCTGCAGCGATCATCACGAAAGATGGCGTGGCGACGCGGAGATCGGCCAGGCGCAGGCTGCCCAGGCCATGCACGGTGCCAGTGATCGCTTGCAGGGCGAGAGCGGTGAGAAGTGCGGGAATCTTCGCCAGCACCAGAGAAATGTAGCCTAGCGCGACGGTGAACACGGCAGTGGGCATGAGAAGTTGCGTAAGAGGAACGACGGCGATATTCGCGGGGAGGCCAATGGTGGTGGCGCGGTGGAAGTAGTAGGCCATGGGCAAAGCCAGGCCCATCTGCATTACGGCCGATACAAGCAGCAGTTCGAATGTGCGCAGGGAACAAATTGTTGCGCCGCGCACCAGCCGCATCGACGACGTGCTGCCGATGAAATTTGCCAGCCGCCCTGCGATCAAACGCAGGTCAACGCGGAACTGGGCCACGCGGGGCGGAAGGGTCGCTCCGTAATCGTCGGCGTCCCAGTGAGCGAGGGCACGGCGGTAGAGGCGCGAAGTGCGCTCGATGAGGGGCAATCCGATGGCGGCGACGATGAGCACGCAAAGAAACGTCATCTGGAAGCTGGCCGCGAAGAGCTGGAGGGGATCGAAGGCGAGCAAGGCGAGAGCGGCAGCGGCAAGGGCATTCACCATGCAGCGATCGCGGTAGAGCAGGCGCGTGAGCAGGAATATGGCGCACATCAGCGTGGCTCGCCAGACGGGAGCGCCGACTTCGGTGAGCAGGGCGTAGGCAATGCAGAACAGAATGGTTAACAGGGTAGCGGGAATTTCAGAGAGGCGCAGTCGGCGCAGAGGTCCAAAAAACAACGAAGGCAAGGATGGTGACGTTCATTCCCGAGACCACGAGAACGTGATAGGTGCCGGAGCGCTGGAAATCGACGCGAGTGTCACGATCGATGAAGGCGGATTCGCCGATGACCATGGCGTCGATGAGCGCCGCCTGTGGAGGCGGCCACAGAGCATGTATTTTGCCGATGATGCTGGAGTGAATTCTTGTGCGCCAGAGTTCGAAGCGGTTTCCGGTGAAGCCGGGAAGAAGATCGACATCCTCGGCTTTGGCGGAGGCCAGCGCGGCGATGCCGTTTTCCGCTAAGTAGGTTTCGTAATCGAAGGCTCCGGGATTATGGAAGTTTCGTGGGAGCTTGAGCTTTGCTGGAAAATGAATGCGCTCGCCGTACTGGAAAAGGCGCATGGGGAGCGGGGCTGGTGGGTTCGGGCGAGAGTCATCGATAGCCTGATAGATATTCAGGCGCACTCCGGAATGAACGGGGATTCGAATGCCACTCTCGGCGACGATTTCTTCCGTCTGCAGGTCGACGGTTTGGCTCAGCTCATTTGGAGATGCCTGGCGCAATCTGCCTTCGCGTTTGACGTGGGCGGTTATCTGAACTGGCGGGCCGTAGGCGAAGGGATTCAGATTTGAATCTCGAATCGCAGAAGAATCACGCGGCTGGATTTGAAGAACTCCCGCGAGAAAGAATGTCAAGAAAACCAAGATTGTGGCGAGCAATTTTCTTCTGGTCAGGAAATAGAGTGCTGCGGCGAGAAAGGCTGCGGTAGCAGCGATGCACCATGATGCTGGACGAGAAAAGTCGGTGCCGCCGATGATTCCCACCGCATAGGCCAGAGCGGCCCAGAGCATGGGCTGGCGCGTGGGCTTGAACTGGAATTCGTTTGGCGGGGATAGAGGCGCAGGCTGCGTAAGTTGTGGAAGCGTGGGCATGGGCCTGGCATCAAACTGAAGTTGGCAGAATCAGCTTGGCCTCGCTGCGCTCGGCGGACAGCCGAGGGCGGCTGTCCCCACATAGGCAAATCAGCTTTTATGCGGAATCATTGCGCGTTCAGCGAATTAAGTGTAGGACGGTTTCCAGGTGGTAGGTTTGAGGGAATAAGTCGACCGCATGAGCCTGCTGGACACGATAGCCAGCGCTCTGAAGAGGGACCAGATCGCGAGCTAAAGTTGCCGGATCACAGGACACATAGGTGATGCGGGGCGCGCCCGCACCCGCAAGTAAACGCGCCACGCGATCACCCAATCCGCCCCGGGGCGGGTCGACCACGATTACGTCGGGCTGGAACAATTGGGGGAGGACTGCTCCTTCTCCGACTGCGCCGTATTGGACTGCGCCACCTTGGGCGCCAGGTCCGGCCCGCCCCTTAACTCCGAGCCCAGCCAGATAATGCTCGGTCGCGGCATGAACCGCCTTTGCGGTTACGGGTAGATTGTATTGAAGGTCTTTCACAGCTGTCTGTGACGACTCGACCGAAACCATGTGACGGATGCCACAGGCCAAGGCTGTGGAAAACAATCCAACCCCGGCGTAGAGGTCAAGGCCAAGTTCGCCGGTAGTGCCTTCTGTGACCACGCGGACCAGTTCGTCGATCATAAAGCGGTTGGTCTGGAAGAAGGTACCGGCGCTAACGCGATAAGAGTTGAGCTTGGTCTGATAGGTCAACTCCGAGGCGCCCACGGCGACCAGGGGTTCTTGAACGCCTTTTTGCGGCTCGCGAAATGCCACTATGCCGGCAATCTCGGGCATGGCAGCGGACAATTCTTCGGCCCAGGCGCGAACAGCGGCACGACGCGCCTCTGGAGCACACAAGAACTCGAGCAGCAGGCGGGTTTCGTTTCCCTCAGAATCGGAGCCGGCGAAGAATTCAACTTCGCGCACCCCTTCCACGGCGCGCCCGGTGCGTCCCGATTTCCACAGGGCGGCGATGCCGCGATTCACCAGCGGCGAGCTGATGGGACACTCCTCGACGGGAAGAAGTTCGTGAGAGGCGAACTTGAAGTATCCGGCGGCGAACCCGGGGCGAGTGCGAATCTGCAGGCGGGAGCGATTGCGATAATTCCAGGGCGGGGAGGGATGGACTTCGATCTCCGACTGGAGTTCGAGTTTGGCGATACGGCGCAGGTTCTCGCGCAGGATCTCCTTCTTGATTTCGAGTTGATGCTGGTAAGTGGTGTGTTGGTAATGACATCCGCCACAGCGGCCGAAATGCGGGCAGGGCGGGGAGATGCGTTGCGGAGACGGCTCGACGATCGCCGAGGCATGGGCACGGACGAAGCCGGGTTTTTCCTCGGTGAGCGCGGCCTCGATTTTCTCTCCGGGGAGAACAAAGGGAACGAAGACGGCCTTGCCTTTTCCTCGGACATCGGCAGGGAGGCGGGCGAGTCCGTCGCCGCCGTAGATGAGCTTTTCAATGTTTAGGAGCAAGAGTTGATTCTACGGCATTCGAAGGCCAAGGCCGCGGACCTCGACCCGGGCAAGCCGAATCGCTACTCGTGGTCGTCACTCGCGGTCGAGGGTCTTACCGGAGCAAATTTCGAGGCCGATGGTGGAATCAGAGGTGCTGAGATGCCGACTGGGCATTTGCGGCTCCAGGACAGCGCCCCAGTTGTGCTGATCGAGAAGACGATTCATCTTATCGATGATGGCAGCCAACACTTGCGGATCCTGCTCTCGCTGCGCCATCTCCTGCAGATGTCGCCAGCCTTTGGGCTCATTCAATGGTTCCACGGGGGTTGTCCTCGACGATATCGATAGCAGTCTGATTGCCATCGTTAAATACAGTTGTTCATGTAGTACTTTCGACCGAGAACTTCCCAAAATGGGAAAGTGGTTCGATGGGTTGTTGTAGCCGTCGGAAGCGGAATCATAGCGCTCTTCCCGCCGCTGCGCCGGAGGACCATGCCCACTGAAAATTGAAGCCGCCGAGATGGCCGGTGACGTCGACGACTTCGCCGATAAAGAACAGGCCGGGGACTTTGCGGCTCTCCATAGTCTTCGCAGAGAGTTCACTGGTGTCGATGCCGCCGGCGGTAACTTCGGCTTTGTCGTAGCCTTCGGTTCCGGCGGGGAAGATGGTCCAGGCATGAAGTTGATTTTCGAAATCGGCCAAAGCCTGATTCGTCCAGGAAGTTGGCATGTGTAAATCCAGCCAACGGTCGGCGAGGCGGTGAGGCAGAAACTTCCGCAATTCCGCTCGCAGGGTGGACAAATTTCTAGGCGTTTTTGGATTGCGAAATGGTGAGGTGACTTGGTGATCGGGGGCGAGGTCGAGAAAAATGGGCTGTGGATTTTTCCAGTAAGAGGAGATTTGCAGAATTGCGGGACCGCTGAGACCGCGATGCGTGACCAGCATTTTTTCGCGGAATTGCTGGCCACCGCACGAGGCGATCACTTCAGTTGAAACTCCGGCAAGATCACAGAACTGGGCAGAGTCTTCGGGGCTCAGCAGGAGCGGCACCAGGGCGGGGCGAGGACCGCATATGGCGAGGCCGAACTTGCGGGCGAGATCGTAGCCGAAGGACGTGGCCCCGATTTTTGGAATCGAGAGACCACCGGTGGCGACGACGAGGGCCGGGGCCGTGAACTCGGCATTCGGCGCGTAGGCGATGAAATCGTTTGTTCGTTCGATATGCTCAATCTTCGTATCGAGAAAAATGGCCACGTTGGCATCGCGGCATTCGGATTCGAGCATGTCGAGGACGTCGCGCGCGGAGCGGTCGCAGAAAAGCTGGCCCAGAGTTTTTTCGTGATAGGGGATGGCGTGCTTCTCGATCAGGGCAATGAAATCGGCGGGAGTGTAGCGGGCTAATGCCGACTTAGCGAAATGTGGATTGGAGGAAAGAAAGTTTTCCGGCTGGCAATGAAGGTTGGTGAAATTGCAGCGGCCGCCGCCGGAAATAAGGATTTTCTTTCCCAGGCGATCGGCGCGTTCGAGCACGGCGACGCGGCGTCCGCGCTTGCCGGCTTCGATGGCGCACATCAGGCCGGCCGCGCCTCCGCCGAGGATGAGTGCATCGAAGGATTGGGTCATTGAATCGATAGATGCCTCAGGGGCTAAAGCCCCATCTGTTGGGGCGCTCTACGCGGCGCTAAAGCGCCGCTCTTCCACGGTAGCGTATACCGTTGCGGGTTTCCCGTGGGAGCGAAATGTTTCCGTTTCCTGACGAAGGGCTTTTGGTGTAACGCAACCTAAAAAAGGGTACGATCGCAGATCAATTTGGTCACATGTAAAACAAGCTGAGGCGTGGCAGAGCGTATTTTTCCAGAAGACGCTTGTGGATGTATTGCTTTTGCAGTTGAGCGATTTGCGCGGCGTCCATCTTGCTGCGATAGGGAGCGAGTTCGCGATCGGCTTGAGCGCGCACGGCGACGATTTCTTCGTCCGGCGTGGCCGCGAGCAATGCGGCAAAAAGTTTTTCTTCCAGCACAGTGAGATGGCGCTCCAGATCTTCCATCCACGAGGTTGATTTCGTGTTTTCGATTTCTCCCGCGAGTTTGCGAAGCGTGGCAGCGGCGCTTTCTGCGACACTTTGCATGGATATTGCGGAGGTGCGCGGCAGCTTTGCCGAGCACAGACGGTCAGCGTTGCCGCGCAAAAACGCGGCGATGGCGGCGGGTTCAAAGCCTTGAGCCGAGCTTGATTTGGACGATGGCTGGTCTTCGGGCGGAGAGCCGGCTGATGAGCCGACCGCGGCTTCCTTCATGTCCTCGGCGGCGGCCAACACTTCCTGAGAACAATAAGCGAGGCTGTTCACTTTTTTTGTTTTCGAGGGACGCTGATCGTAGCGGTCGAAAGCCGCATCGATTCCGCGGAGTGCAGCTTCGAGCGGGATGCCGGCATCCTTCCAGGTTTCGATGAGCGCCCAATCGAGCGTGGTGAGCAGCAGTCCACCGCCGCGCCGGCGCAAGAACTGCTCCTCGATTTCGGTGAAGTAATTGAAGTAATTTTCCACGATGGCTCAGCGGTGGGAGTTTTTGGAAGCTTTCTGCGCGGACTTCGGCGCGTGAACAGGGCGTGTGGCGGAGTTGCGCTCCCAGATGATGCGCAGACCTTCCAGAGTCAGGAAATCATCGACCTGCTTGATGTACTTCGATCCTGTGCCGATCATGGGACCAAGGCCGCCGGTGGCAATCACTTTTGTTTCTGCACCGAGTTCGCCGAGCAGAAGTTCGAGGATGCCATCGACCAGGCCGAGGTATCCGTAGTAAAGACCGGATTGCAAGCTGCCGACCGTGTTGGTGCCGATGACCCGGGCGGGCTTGCGAATCTCGACGCGCGGAAGCCGAGCGGTGCGCTGGAAGAGCGCGTCGGCGGAGATGCCGATGCCGGGACAAATCACTCCGCCGAGGTACTCGCCTTTTGCGGAAACGCAATCGAAGGTAGTGGCGGTGCCGAAATCGACAATCACGCAGGGGCCACCATATTTTTCAAATGCGGCCACGGCGTTGACGATGCGGTCGGCGCCGACTTCCGCAGGATTGTCATATTGCACGGGCATGCCAGTTTTTACCCCGGGCTCGATCAGCAGCGGTTTGGAATTGAAATAGCGTTCGCAGACCTGGCGCAGAACGGGATCGAGCGGCGGCACGACGGATGAAATCACAATGCCGTGAATGCCTGCGGCCTCGAGATTCGCCATCGAAAATAAATTGCGGAACAGGACGCCATATTCGTCCACCGTGCTGGCCTGGCGAGTGGCGACACGCCAGTTGGCAACGAGTTGGTCGTAGCGCGGGGTAGCGCCGGATTCCGCGACAGATGCGGTCGCAGCCCGGGCGAAGACTCCGAGGACTGTGTTGGTGTTACCGACATCAAGAACGAAGAGCATAGGTGAATTCTGCGAATCGTATGCCTCAGCGACTAAAGCCCGAGAGTCGCCCGCTCTGGCAGGGGGCTCAAGCCGTGCCTTTTAAAACGCTCTCACTGCGCCGCTCAAGATCGTCTGCATATCCAGTGTTGTACGCACTTGCAGAAAGCCGCGATCGTCCAAGCCCTCTGTGGTTCCTTCGAGTATCGATCCATTTTCCTCGATGCGAACTCGCTTTCCCCGCACCCAAGTCGACTGTTGGGCAAAGCGTTCGAGGATGGAACGGCGAGCGTCTTTTCGTTCGATCAGCAGGCGATATTCCCGGTCGAGCGATTTTAGCAAAGCTGCGGTCAGTTCCACGCGCGACCATTCGCTGCCTGTGGATAAGCGTAGCGAAGTGGCTTCGGCCTCGAATTCTTTGGGAAAGGTCGATTGGTTTACGTTGATGCCGATTCCGACCACGATATAGCGGACACGAGTAGCTTCGGCGTTCATCTCAGTGAGAATGCCGCAAACTTTTCTGCCGGCGATGAGGACGTCGTTGGGCCACTTCAAGTCGGGACTGACTCGCGCGTCAACATTTTCAATGGCTGCACGCACCGCCAACCCAGCCGCCAAGGTGATGACCAGCACTTCGGAGGGCGGGAGCGCGGGGCGCAGCACGACCGAGCAATAGATTCCAGCGGAACGGTCAGATTGCCAAGTGTGGGCGCCGCGGCCGCGGCCTGCGGTCTGCTCTTCGGCGAGAAACACAGTACCCTCGGGCGCGCCATCAGCGGCGGCGGCCATGGCGGCGGTGTTGGTGGAGCCGATCTTGTAGAAGTGATGAAGCTTCTCGCTGAAGATTGTGGCGCGCAGCAACGGCGTGAGAATTTCAGGCAACAGAAGATCGGGCATGGACTTGAGTTGATATCCGGTGGCAGGGTGGCCGGCGACATCTACGCCCAAGCCGCGCAACTGTTGGATGAGGCGCCAGACTTCCGAGCGGTTGGAAGAAATTTCCTGCGCGATTTTGGTGCCGCTTACGACGACGGTGGCGTGCTCCATTAATAAGCTCACGATGCGGCCGAGACGAGCGTCGGTAGCTTCATTGGGGAATCCGCCCGCTTTCGTGGAAGTGAGCGTCCGCCGCGGCACACGAGTTTTGGTCTGCTTCTTGATTTCGGAATTATGCGGGACCGCGGAGAAAAGCACAAACAAAAGGGCTTTTACCACAAAGGGCACCAGGGTTCACGAAGGAAATCGATTTTACGCGGGCGAGACACGCATGCTCATGTCTACAGCTTGCGGGGAGTGGGTGAGCAGGCCGACGGAAATAAAATCGACACCGGTATCGGCGTAGGCGCGAACGTTTTCCAGGCGGATTCCGCCGGAGCATTCCAGCGGGACGCGGCGCTCGAGTTGGGCGCAACGCCCGACGGCGCGGCGAACGTCTTCGGGAGTCATGTTATCGAGAAGGATGGCTTCGGCGCCGTGCGCGAGGGCCTGGTCGAGTTCCTGAAGCGTACGAACTTCTACTTCGATCGGCTGGGAACCGCGACGGTTGCGGACTGCGCGCTCGAGGGCGGGGACGATTCCGCCGGCGAGCGCGATGTGATTGTTTTTGATCAAGACTCCGTCGGAAAGATCGAGACGATGATTCTGGCCGCCGCCACAGCGTACCGCATATTTGTCGATCACGCGCAGGCCGGGAGCGGTCTTGCGTGTATCGAGAATGCGGGCTTTGGTACCGGAGACGGCATCGACGAACTTGCGAGTCACGGTGGCGATGCCGCTCATGCGCTGGAGAAAATTCAGGATAACGCGTTCGCAGGAGAGCAGCACGCGCGCGTTGTGGCGGATGACGGCGACGGACTGGCCTTTGTGCAGACGCACGCCATCGAAAATTTCGGGATGGGTGGTAACTTCGTAGTGCGAAGTGACGGCGCCATCGAGGGCCGCGTAAACATCGAGGATGCGGGCGATGCAGCCGATGCCGGCAAGAATGCAATCCTGTTTGGCGAGAATGGTGGCGGAGGCGCGCTGGTTGGGGTCGATGCAGGCATAACTGGTGGCATCGCTGGTGGCGCGGTCTTCGAGCAGTGCGTTCTCAATGATTGAAGTGATGCGTCGGCTGTTAAAGTCCATACGGTTTGCCACTAGACCAAATATCTATGTGGGGACAGCCGCCCTCGGCTGTCCGCGGGTCGAAGACCCGCTGCTCCTACGGGCGACTGACAACGTCTAACATCCAGCGGCACTCAGCCGGGCCGGTCGAGCTGCACTCGACGGACAGCCGAGGGCGGCTGTCCCCACAATAATATGTTTAGCAGCCCAGTTGCCCCATCTGGCTCTTTATTTTTTCACGCAAGCCCGTCAGTTCCTTACCTCGTTTGCGCAAACCTTCGACTACATTTCCGGGAGCCTTTGCCAGAAACTGTTCGTTTCCCAGCTGTTTCTGGTTATTCGCCAACTCTTTCTCGATTTTCTCCAGTTCTTTTCTCAAGCGTTCGCACTCGGTGGCAACGTCGATTTTTCTTTCGTAGATCACGTGTACATCGAAACGCGCCGTGCTGCGAACCCCAGCCTGGTTGGCCAGCGATCCCTGCATAAATGTGATGTTGTAGACGTTCGCTAGACGCTCAATCGCTCCGCGATTCTGTTCGATCATGGACCGGATGGTTGGCTCGTGCGCGAAGATTTCGATGGGAACTTTCACTTTAGGCTCGACCTTTAATTCGGCGCGCACGTTGCGAACGTTCACGATTAAATCCTGCAGGATCGCCATCTCCGTTTCCGCGGCGAGATCGAACTGCTTTTCATCAGCCTGCGGATAAGCGGCGAGGGCGATCGACTGGAGCGGCGGATTTCCGTCGTAGATCGCATGCCAGATTTCTTCCGTGATAAAGGGCATGATTGGGTGCAGAAGGCGCAGGGATGCGTCGAAAAGACTTACCAGGTTAGCGCATGCGACGAGTGCGTGTGTCTTGTCAGCACCTTCCTCGAAGTTGAGCCGGGGCTTGATCAGCTCGATATACCAATCGCAGAATTCACCCCAGAAAAAATCGTAAATGCAGTTGGCGGCTTCGTGGAAGCGGTAGGTGGAGAGGGCATCGTTCACTTCAGCGGTGACGCGATTGAAGCGGGAGAGGATCCAGCGGTCTTCGAGAGTGGAGCAATCGAAGTCGCTGACTCCTTCTACGTGGTGAGAGGTGCCGGGAGTTTGTCCTGGCTGGACAGCCGAGGGCGGCTGTCCCCACATGAATCCGATTCTGTCTACATTCATGAACATGAATCTGGCGGCATTCCAGATTTTGTTGGCGAAGGCGCGGTAGCCTTCGGTGCGGCTTTCGTTGAAGGCGATGTCGGTTCCGGGTGCGGCCATGGCGGCCAGGGTAAAACGCGTGGCGTCGGTGCCGAAGCGCTCGATGATTTCCAGGGGATCGATCACGTTGCCTTTGGTCTTCGACATCTTCTGGCGATCGGCGTCGCGGACCAGGGCGTGAATATAAACCTGGCGGAAAGGCACGCTGTCGTTCTTCTTATCCGCCCATCCGCTAGCTTTTTTAATCGCTGGATCCTGTTGGTGGCCTTGCATGAAGTGGCAACCGAACATGATCATGCGAGCGACCCAGAAAAACAAAATCTCGTAGGCGGTGATCAGCAGCGTGGTCGGATAAAAAACTTCCTGATCGCGCGTCTTCTCCGGCCAACCCAGCGTGGTAAACGGTAAAAGGCCAGAGGAGAACCAGGTGTCGAGCACGTCGGAGACCTGCTCTAACTTTGTGTTGCCGCACTTGGTGCAGGTGAGCGGCTCTTCGCGAGCCACGATCACATGTTTGCAATGGTCGCAAGTCCAGGCGGGAATGCGATGGCCCCACCACAACTGGCGCGAGATGCACCAGTCGTAGATGTTGTTCATCCAGTTGAGATAAATCTGTTTGTAATTTTCCGGGACGATGGTGATCTCGCCGCTTTCGACTGCCTCGATTGCCTTCTGCGCGAGCGGCTGAATCTTGATGAACCATTGCTCGGAGAGCCGGGGCTCAACCACGGTTCCGCAGCGGTCGCATTTGCCGATAGAGAGGGCGTAGTCTTTTTCGGCGACGAGAAATCCCTGGTCCTGCAAGTCGGCGAGGATGAGCTTGCGGGCCTCGTATCTATCTAAACCCTTGAAGCGGCCCGCGTTCTGATTCATGTGGGCGTGCTCGTCCATGATGTCGATCTGCGGCAGGTTGTGGCGCTGGCCGGCTTTGAAATCGTTGGGATCATGGGCCGGTGTTACTTTTACTGCGCCGGTGCCGAACTCAGGCTGCGCAAGTTCGTCAACGACGATGGGAATCTCACGATTCATCAGCGGCAGCAGAACTTTTTTGCCGTGGAGATGCGTGTAGCGCTCGTCTTTTGCATTCACGGCGATAGCGGTATCGCCGAGCATAGTTTCCGGGCGGGTGGTTGCCACGGTGATGAATTCATCGGTTCCGATGACGGGATAGCGGATCTCCCAGAGTTTTCCGGCGACATCTTCGTGCTTCACTTCGAGATCGGAGATGGCGGTTTCGCAGCGCGGGCACCAGTTGACGATATATTTGCCGCGATAAATCAGGCCTTCTTCGTAGAGGCGGACGAATACTTCGCGCACGGCGCGGGAAAGATTTTCGTCCATGGTGAAATATTCGCGATCCCAATCGACGGAGGCGCCGAGGCGCTTCATCTGGTCGAGGATGGCGCCGCCGTAGAGCTCCTTCCACTCCCACACGCGCTCGATAAATTTTTCGCGGCCCAGGTCGCGGCGCTTCTTGCCTTCTTTGGCGAGATCGCGCTCCACCATCATTTGTGTGGCGATGCCGGCATGGTCGGTGCCGGGCAGCCACAGGGTGATGAAGCCGCGCATGCGATGCCAGCGGACGATGATATCCATCTGCGTCTGGTTGAGCATGTGGCCCATGTGCAGGCGGCCGGTAACGTTAGGCGGCGGCAATAAGAGCGTGAAGACGGGGCGCGTCTCGCCTGCAGGCGGAGTGGGAACGGAGAAGAGTTTTTCTTTGATCCAGTATTCAGCCCAGCGAGTTTCGATCGCGCCGGGTTCGTAGGATTTGGGCAGGTCGTGGGGCATGTCGGTAATCAGCTACAGGCGGTCAAACGAAAAGCCTTTAACACAGGGGACACAGAGGGATCACAGGGTAGAACTTTTCTCTATGTGTTGATTTGCCCCGTACTTTGGACGACAGCCGTCAACGCTGATGAAGTTTGATCTTACAGGCGGGGGAAAAGAAGGGTCAAACGGGCGGGGGAAGGAGAAAAAAATCCGACCGCGGTAATAACGAAACCAGTGAACAGGCGGCTGCGGAGACGGGGTACCCGCCCTTCGCACAATGCGCAAAGGACGGGGCACCCAGTTTATTGCCAGCGGGGTTAAAAGGATGCGGCGACCCGCCGAGAAAGATTGAAGCTAGCTGGCTTTCGCTTGGGGCTTTGGCATGGATGAGTCAACCCGGATTTTTGCGCCGTCCGTTTCTACGTTGGCTGTGTACGACCATCCCCCGACGCTGACTCCCTCGGCGGTTACAGTGGCGCTTCCACTGGGAGCGGTGAAGGAAGCGGGACTGGGGCTGAACCACGGATTTCCACCTGGCATTAGCTGGGCAGTGACGCTGATGTCGCCGGAATCCTCGGAGCATGTCCATTTAAAGGATTCGCCGTCTTTGATCGGGCCGTCGGTGACGGCTCCGGTTACCACATCGACTGATGGAATGTTGGGCATTGAAGACCTCCTGTAAATTTTGAAAGGATTTGTATTCTTGTTCCTCTTGCCTCAGGTTCCTATTGCATCAAGGCCTGATAGCGCGGGTTGTCGTGCAGATTATCGAAGTTCGGCGTTTTGCTGACCACCGATTTTGAGTATCCCGCGGCCAAGGCTTTGCTTAACCACTCCAACGCGGTCCCAGTTTCGTGCAACTGGTTGTACACCAGGGCGGCTTGAAAAAGCAATTCTTTGTCCTGGCTGCCGCCGACCAGGGACCGGTCCAGATAGTCGAGGGCGCGGCTACGATCTCCGAGCATGGCCCAGTAATTGGCGAGGTCGTTTAGAACGACGCTGTCGCGGGGGTTGGTCTTGAGTTTCTCGTCGGCCAGGGAGATGGCCTTCTTGTAGGACTCGACCGCTGCGGGTTTATTGCCGCCATAGTAGTAAGCGTCCCCGAGGTTCCCCCAGCCCTCGTAATCGTCTTCTTCCAACTTGAGCGCCTCTTGGGTATTGCGCGCGGCCTGATCGAATTTGCGCAGCCGGAAATAAGCTACGCCGAGATTTTCGTATGCCAGCAGGGAGGGACGGATGGCAATCGACGTCTCGAAGGCGCGGGTGGCTTCTTCGTCCTTGCCTTCGTAGAGCAAAGCGGCTCCGAGATTGCTGAAGTCGCGATAGTTGTTGGGGCGCAGCGAAACCGCCTTTTCGAACATTGCCTGCGCTTTGGCGTATTCGGCCTGACTGATATAGAAGACCCCCAGCGCGCTGTATCCTCGCCAGTAATTTGGACGCACACTGATTCGTCGCTTGAAAGTTTCCTCGGCTTTATCGAGTTGGTTGAGATTCTGGTAGGCCTCGGCTAGATGCCAATAAGCCTGATCGTTGACCGGATCGAGCTCCACTGCCTGGCGGAACTGTTCGGCGGCTTTTTCGAACTGTCCGGTAGCGTTTTCGAGCGTTCCTAAACAGGTATGGCCTTCGGCGCCGGCATTGCCCAATTCGATGGCTTTGGCGCAGGCTTGCCGAGCGGGCTCGACCCAGCGTGGCTGCTGCGTATTGTGGTAGAGAGACAGATAGGTTTCGCCCAACCCGGCTTCCGCGGGACCATAATTTGGATCCAGCTTGAGGGCTTGTTTGAAAACGATCTCGGCGCTGGTTAGAGATTCCCGCTCGGCGCTGTGCTGAAGGTAGCCGATGCCTTGCACGAAGTATTGATAAGCTTCCGGCAAAGTGGTGGCGTGGGCGCCCAAGGCCTGGCGCTCTTCGGTGCGCAGGTTGATGTGCAGGGCGGCGGCGATGCCGCTGGTGAGTTTGTCTTCGATGGTGAACAGGTCGGAGACCGGCGCGGTGATTGAGTCTCCGGCGAGGTTTTTGTCGGTACGGGTGTCGATCAGGTTGTAGGAGGCGCGAAGCAGGTCGCCATCCTGTTTCAGGGAAACGGCGAGGCCGAGGTTGACGCCGAATTCTTTTTTTGCGTCGGCGAGCGTGGTGATTTTTTTGTCTTCGAGGGCGCGTGGAGAGATGACTTCGAGATCGTGATTGGCGCTTAATTCTGAAAGTTTCGCGGTCACATCTTCGAGCAGGCCTTTGCCGAAGGCAGTGAGCTTGGGATCGTCGGCAATGGGCGCGAGCGGCAATACGGCCAGGCTTTTCTTTTCCGGTACCGCGGGCGCGGCAATGCCGGCCACGGCTGAGTGGAAGCGATGGGCGAGTCGCGGAATCCAGATCGCAGCGAGAACGAGTAGTACGACGCAGCACGCGGCGAGGGTGATCTGGAGTTTTCGCTTGCGAGACCAGATGGCTGCGGTGCGCGTCGACTTGAGGCTCTTTCCCGCTTCGAAGTCTTTTTTGAGTTGCAGTAAATCGCGATGAATTTCGGCGGCGGTCTGGTAGCGCAGATCTCGATTCTTCACCAGCGCTTTGTCGATGATCTCCTGTAGACGGTGAGGCAGTCCGGGCATGGATTCGTTCAGGGAAACTGGCGCCTGGCCGAGAATTGCATGAACCGTCACGGCCCAGGTGGGTCCGGAAAAAGCTTGCTTGCCGGTCGCCATTTCGTAGAGCAGAATGCCGAAGGAAAAAAGATCGGTGCGAGCATCGAGCGACTCGCCTCGCGCCTGCTCCGGCGACATGTAGGCGACGGTGCCGATGGTTGCGCCGGTGTGAGTGAGTTGAGCATCCATTGACCGGGTGGGGGCGCTCGAGCCCGCCAGATCCGACAGCTCAAGTTTGGCCAGGCCGAAGTCCATGATCTTCGCCTGATCTCGAGTGGTAATGAAAATGTTGGCTGGCTTGATATCGCGGTGCATGATTCCCTTGGCATGCGCCGCCTGCAAGGCGTCCGAAATCTGCAGGGCCCAGTCGAGCAAGGTAGCGAGAGGGACGGGTTGATCGCCGATGCGGTCGGCCAGGGTTTGTCCCTCGAGCAACTGCATAGCGATGAAGGGACGGCCTTGATCTTCGTCGATTTCGTAGATGGTGCAGATGTTGGGATGATCGAGTGCGGATGCGGTACGGGCCTCGCGTTTGAAACGCTCGAGGGCATGCGCGTCGATGGCGGTGTTTTCTGGAAGGAACTTCAAAGCGACCAGGCGGCCCAGACGAATGTCTTCGGCTTTGTAGACCACTCCCATGCCACCCGCTCCAAGTTTTTCCTGGATGCGGTAGTGAGAGACAATCCGGTCGTTCATGACACACAACACTCCGACCTGCAGCTATAGGACGAATGTACTCAGTTTATAAGTGGTGTTGCAATACTAATACGATTGGCAGTTTCTAATGGGGAGGAATAAAGAGGGATATCCGGAAATTGGAGCGGAAAATGGGACGCCGGATTATTTCTTCTCTGACATTTTTCGGGTGATCTCGGCCATGAGACGAGGACGAAGATCGGCGAGAACGCTATCGACGATGCTGGCGACGTCGTTGGGATTTTCTGGCGATGGAGTGGCGGCTTCCTGCAAGGTTTGCTCGGCGCCTGCGGCAACGGCCATGGCAGCGGACTCCGCCGGAGCAGGCCCGGAGATGTTTTGTTCCTCGCGAACTGGCGCGGCAGTTTCGGCTTTGGCATCGCCGGTATCGCGGATCTGGCGCCAGCTGGCCCATGCTGCCGCGGTGTTCTTCAGGGTTTCGGAATCCTCCCTGGGTTGATCTTCGCTGGGTTGATCTTTGCTGGTTGGATCTTTGCTGGTTGGATCTTCCGCGACGGGCTCGGAGTGCTCGGAGTGAGTGATAGGCGCAAAAGCGTTACTGGATGCGGGCGTCTGCTCGATTGCGGGTTCGGATTGCGGAGCGGACGACAATTCCTCTGGAGCGGAGGCGGTTTCTGTAACCGCGCTCACAGGATCAGAGGCGGTCTGGGAATAAGGCTCCGACGATTCAGGAGCCGCAGCTGGGGCTTCGATGGCTGCAGGTTCGGCGAACTCATTCGATGCAGGTTCCGGCTGCGGAACGAGAGCGGTTGACTCGGGAGCTTCAGTGACGCCAGCATGGATGGGGGAAGTGGTAGCTTCTGCGTCGGGCGACAGAGGCGCGGGCTCGGTGCTCGATGCATCTGAACTTGCTACGGGCTCAGGTTGAGTCGACGGGAACGGATTCTGAACTGGAAACCGCTTCCTTGCGGCTCTGCGGGAGGTTCTGCGGCTGCGGGAAGATTCTGCGAGAAGGTAATTTCGGCGGTCTCATTCGCGGGAGCAGTTTCCTCGGCCACGAAAGCGGCATAGGCTTTCTGCATTTCCTGCTCGAGAGAGATCATCGCCTCGTCGGCATCCAGGGCAACGGCCACGGCGGTCCATCGCGAAGTGTTTCCATCCGCAGCGGCTGCAAATTGAGTTGCCGCCGCCATGGTTACGGGCGCGTCGTTTACTGGAACATCCTGCGAATCCTCTGAAGAAGCATTTTCTGGAACTGCTTCCGCCTGTACTTCCGCATTTAAAGCGGGAGCTGAGGCAAACTGAGTTTCGCGAGAGATATCATCGGCTCGACCTGCGGGCTGGTCGACTGTTGCGGAACTCTCGGCTGAAGTTTTTTCTGGGTTAGCGACCGAACTCTCTATCGTGCTTTCCGCGGGAGCAGTCGATTGCTGGTCGCGGATAGCGGTAGCCATCTGGATCTGAGCAGCGGCGGCTGCGATGGCGGCAACCTCTTCCGGAGTTACGTCCTGGGGAAAACCGGGCGGAGCCAGGGCTGCGACATCCAGACTTGCATTGGCCGTTGGGTGCGGCATAGCGGCAGGCGGCTCTGCAGCTTTCTCCGCGGGGTGCTCCACCACCGTGCGGAGATCACGATTCACGGGATTATAGGTGGAGTCTTCCTCGGCAACTTTTTCGTCCGCGGCTTTCTCGTGGGGAAATCCGATGCGGCTCTTCCAGCCGCTGTCAGCGGAAGTGTCATTGTCATTGCGAGTGATGCGAGAAGACTCCTCGGCGGCAGCGATGGCGCGAGCGAAACGTCCAGGCTTGGAGGGCTCGGCGCGCGGCACCACTTTATCTTCGAGCTTGGACAAAGCGCTGAGCAATTCGCTGGCTTCAAATGGCTTGACGATAAAACCTTCAGCCCGCACGCGGTGCGCCTCTTCGGGCTTGAAAGGCTCCAGCTTGCCGACGGTTAACAGCACCGGAATGCGCGATGAGTCCTGCGATTCCTTGAGACGCTGGCAGACTTCGAGGCCGCTGTAGCCGGGCATGTAAACGTCAAGAATTACGAGATCGGGTTTCAGTTCGGCGATCTTTTTCAGGGCGGCGGAGCCGTTATTGACGGTAATGACCTCGTAGCCCGCATCCGCGAGGATTTTGCGCCCCATATTCTGGGCGGTTACGCTGTCGTCGGCGAGCAGTATCTTCCGGGCCAAAGAAATTTTTCCTCTTCTGAGGGGAGATATCGCGAAGGTAACCTGCCTGAAGATGTAAGTCAATGATCAGACGGGAGGTTACCCGGTTACCAGGGGTCAGCGTCTAGTGCGTTCCCCAGGGAGTGGACATAAAGGGCTCATCCCAGGAAAAGTCGCGAGTCTCAGACTTTGGTACTCCATAGGCTAATCTTCCGTTTTACAAAATTTTTACTTTAGAAGTTGGAACCAGTAGTAGGATTGGGCAGCTAAAGGGCCGTGAGAAGCCAATCCGGCCCACCGGCAGGGCTTATGAAATTCAAGCCTGGACAGACCAACATCGAAACATTGGTGTCGGAAATGAATTCCATCCACTCCGCTAACTCTTTGTACTGGGAGCTTGGCGAAGCCGTCACTTTGGAAGCGAGAGCTGAGCATCAGCGCAGACGCGATCGTCTGGAAGAACTCCGTAGCGCGCTTGAGAAGCTGCAAAAATCCGCAGGGCAGAAGGGACGAAAGCAACTCGCGTCCGGCACCGCTTGACAGCGTCAGAAGGTCAAGATTTTTTTCAATCCCTTCTTCTTCTTTTTCTTGCTGCTGGAAATATCTTTATCGGTAGCGAGGCTGGAGCTGGCATCCGCACTGGCAGTTTGAGAAGTGCTCGAGTTGGCCTGACCCGACTGAATCTCGTTGACCTGGACTGGCGCAGGAGCGGGTTGGCTGCTGGCCGCGGTCTGCGCGCCCGGAGTTGGAGTTAATTCATTGGGATCGGGCGTCCCGCCGGGTTTCAATTCGTTCGCCGGCGCAGTGGGCTTGAGCTCGTTGGGATCGGCAGTGGTGTTTGTTCGGGCAAAAGGATCGGTGCTGGCGGGCGTCGGCGAATCGGATCGCGGAGCCGGCTCATTAGCGCCGGGAGTTCCGGTGCCGACCGCTTCCACGCTCAAGCTGTGGTCACCGGCGGGCAGACCCATGGCTTCGCGAGTAGTTCTGATGGTCTCCTGATTGGCTGCAATCGGCGTGGGATCAACCAGAGTGGGATCGCCCACCTTGGCTGCCATATCTACGTCAGGACCTTTCTTCACCACGCTCATCAGGCGGGTTAGAGTTGTGCTTTCGCGCCGGCTTTGGTCTTCCTTACGATTCTGCGCCAGCGCCGCCCTGGTGGGCCGGGGCACAGGCTGATGTAGAGCCACGAGCCGTTTCCTGGCGTCATCGCCTCGGTCCATAACCGGATACCGGGTAATGATCTGCGAATAGGCACCGGCGGCCTGCTTGGTAAGTTCTTCGATCATGTTCGCTTTAATCTGCTCGCCGACGCAGCCGGGTTTAGGGCTGGTTTTAACGCACGTGGGGCGGAGGCGGAGTTGAGCAATTTGGCCTTCGTAATCCTGTCCGAGGATAAAAAGTGCTTCATCGGCCCGGCTGTAGAGAGGATATTTTTCGATCAGCGTCTTCAGGCGGGCAATGGATGCGGGATAGGACATCCGCAGGTAATAGAACTTTCCGATCTCAAACTCGCGTTCAGCCAGCACTTCCTGCACTTCCAACAGACGCTCTTTGCCTTCCTTCACCAGTTTGGGATTGTCCGGGTACTGCATGATCAGGTTGCGGTATTCATCCTCCGCGCGCTTGGCGTGGGTAAAGTCGCGGTCGGCCTTCTCCATCTGCTGGTATTGGATATCAGCAATCTTCAACTGCGCCTCGGCGGCTTCCGGCATGTTGGGAAAGAAAGTCTCGAAGTCGCGATACTCCTGCTCGGCCTGCGCCAGCGAAGCGGTCCCACCCTCGGCGTACCAGGAATCGCCTACCGCCAGTTTGGCGCGCGCGATGTATTCGGAGTCGGGATAGGTATTGATCAAAGTCTGCAGGGTCATGCGAGCTACGTCGAAGCGGTTGTGCTTCATCGCGTCCATGGCGCGATCGAACAGGACTTTATCGGGCTGCTTCGAGCCGACATTGGCCAGCGGGTTCACGGATTTTTTATTCGTGCACGCGGAGGTAATGATAAGCAGGATGCCCAATACTGCAATGATGGGAACTCGACGTGACATAAGACCTCAGATCAAGGATTGTCAATTGCCGACTTCCAATTGCCGATTGGAACGCTTCGCAATCGAAAATTGGCGATCGGCAATTGGAAGTTGCTTAGACTTTCAGCAGCATCGCTTCGTTCGCGGCCTTGAGCAATGCTTCTGCGTTCTTTGTTGGATCGCCGCTACCGAACACGGCGTTGCCTGCCACCAGAATTTCCCCACCCGCGCGCACTACGTCGGCTACCGTGTCGTGAGCCACGCCGCCATCTACTTCGATGCGGTAAGCCAGGCCGCGTTGGCTGCGAATCTCAGTTAGCTGGCGCATTTTGTGCAGCGCGCCGGGAATAAATTTCTGTCCGCCAAAGCCGGGATTGACTGACATTACCAACACATAATCCACGATGTCGAGCACTTCAGTGAGCGTATCCACGGGCGTGGCAGGATTAATCACCACACCGGCCAGGCAATTATGGCTCTTAATCAGGTGCAGCGTGCGATTCAAATGACGGCAAGCTTCCTGATGCACTGAAATCCAATCGGCACCGGCCTCGGCAAACGCGGGGATGAACTCGTCCGCATTCTCGATCATTAAATGGCAATCGAGTGGGAGCTTCGTCACCCGGCGCAGCGATTTTACTACCGGCGGACCGATGGTAAGGTTCGGGACGAAATGGCCGTCCATGATATCGACATGGATAGCGCTGGCTCCGCCCTCGCAAGCGGCACGCACCTGCTCGCCAAGACGGGCGAAGTCCGCCGAAAGAATCGAAGGTGCTAGTTCAATCAACGTGGTCTCTTAAATCTCGTAGAACCTTGGGCTTTCTCGGGCAATGGCTTGGACAAATTCTAACACGTGGAAAAGCCCCCGGGAGTCCCGACTCGCAGTGGTTCCACGCGGGAACTGTAATATAAATGGCCGCAAAGGCTCATCGGTTTGTACTGCCGAAGCATTGTCGTCAGTTGTTTTTGGGTTCGGTTGTCCTGGGGGAATCTTTTCGCATTTGAGCGATCTGCTGCTGGATGCTTTGCGTCATGTCGTCAAGGCTCCGGCGCATGATCGGCATCATGGAGTCCATGGCTTCGGCCATGATTGCGGGCATTTCCCGCAACACTTTTTGCCCGGTAGGCGCGGAATAAAATGCGATGAGGGTGTCCATATCGCCTTTGGTGAAATGTTTCTGGTAGGCCGGCACCATCGCTTGCATCATCTGGTCATAGGGCAGCTTGTTCATGAGATTATCCGTGAACCTGTTCATCCGGTCCTCGCAGTCGGCAGGAAGCTTATCTTTGTCCTTTGCACACTGTTCGTGCGCCATCTGATGGGTCGATTTGGACATCACTTCCAGGACCTTCTGCATCATGTCGCGGGAGTGAACCGCCTGGAAATATCTTTCGACATCTTCTTTTGAGGCGGGAGAGTCGGAAGGGTTTTGTGCCAAGCCGTTTAAACTGAATCCGACACAGAAAAGGACGGCGAGCAGGAAGCGATTCACAATCATCCTCCAAAAACTGGCATCAGCGTAGCCGATTTGGCATGGTTATTCCAGTAGATTCCAGTGATTCCACGTATCCTCCCTGTTGTATTTCCTTCGCGTGTTACCCTCCTCATTCGTGGCCGCCACACCTCAATTTACGACCGCTGTTTACGGGATAGCTGCGGTCTTTGCGTGGGGAACCAGCGATTTTATCGGCGGCTACGCCACGCGCCGGGCCAATGCGTTTTTGTTTACCACCGTGGTGAACATTGGGGGACTGGTTTTGGTGGGGACGCTGGCCTCGTCGACTCATGCGCAATTTCCTTCGGGAAGGAGCGTGCTGTGGGTGCTGGCGGGCGGGGCTTGTGGTGGTGGCGCTCTGGCAATTTTCTATCGCGCGCTTTCCACGGGAAGAATGGGATTGACCGCGCCAGTGGCCGCAGTGTTGAGTGCGGCGATTCCAACTGTTTTTGGCATGTTCACGGAGGGGCTGCCGGGGCGAATTCCGATGATCGGATTTTTCCTGGCGGCGGTTGGTTTGTGGCTGATCACGCGGGCTGAAGATGGGAATACGCCCGAAGGGATTGGGCTGGCTCTGCTGGCGGGAACCGGCTTTGCCGGATTCTATTTGTGCGTGCGCCAGGCGGGGGACGGATCGGCATTCTGGATTGCGACGTTTACTCGAGCTGGAGGGTTGCTGATTACGGGGGCAATCGTGCTGCTACAAAAGAATTTCAGTGACATTACGGCTGCGGGGGTGCGATGGGGGATCCTCACGGGCTGCGTCGACTCGATCGGCACCATCCTGTTCGTCCGCGCCAGTCAGACGGGGCGGTTAGACGAAGCGGTTGTTATCTCTTCTTTATATCCCGCGATCACTGTGCTGCTGGCCCGCATATTTCTGAAGGAACATTTCACCCGCTGGCGGTTTATCGGGCTGCTGGCCGCGCTGGCAGCAGTGCCGATGATCGCAGCTGGGTGATTGAGGCTCGTTCCATATTCTAGAATCTAGAATAACAATGGCAATCGTCGAAATCCGCAATCTGACGAAAATCTATTCGCAGGGCGAATCTGCGCTCGGAGGAAAACGCAGAGGGGGTGAGGTGCGCGCGGTTGACGATGTGTCGCTCGACATCGAGGCGGGCGAAACGCTCGGGCTGGTGGGCGAATCCGGGTCGGGAAAAAGCACGCTCGGCAGATTGATTTTGCGATTGATCGAGCCGACCTCCGGCAGCATTCGATTTGGGGGACGCGATTTGCTCGCTGCCAGCCATGGCGAAATGCGCCGGCTCCGCGGCGATATGCAGATTATTTTTCAGGATCCTTTCGCATCGCTCGATCCGCGATTCCGAGTGGAGGAGATCATCGCTGAGCCGTTGCGCATTCATGGGTATGGGCGCGGGCCGGGGGAGAATCACGGAAGCGTGAACGATGGAATTCGTGGGCGCGTGATCGAATTGCTTCGCGCCGTGGGACTGGATGAATCGATCCTGCGGCGGTTTCCCCACGAGTTCAGCGGGGGACAGCGGCAGCGGATCGGAATCGCCCGGGCGCTGGCGGTGCGTCCGAAATTTATTGTGGCCGATGAGCCGGTCTCTGCCCTCGACGTCAGCGTGGGGGCGCAGATCGTTAACCTGATGGCGCAGCTGCAACGCGACTTCGGGCTGACTTATTTGTTTATCTCCCACTCCATGCCAGTAGTGCGTTACCTCTCGACGCGCATTGCTGTGATGTACCGCGGCAAGATTGTAGAAGTCGGCGCGACTGAACAAATCACATTGAGGCCACAGCATCCTTATACTCGCAGCCTGCTTGAAGCCACGCCGGAAATCTCGGTCTAATCTTACAAACCATGCCACGCGTTCACTTCAGCCGTAGTCGCAACCTTATTGAATTGATCGTCGGTTACGGAGTGATCGTCGGAATCATCTGGTCGCCAGAGCACTGGCAGCGCATTCTTTCGCCGATTGCTCTGGTGCTGACATTGTGGCTGGTGCTGGCGCGGCGACCCAGCCGCGATGAACTCGGCTTGGGCTGGCGCGGGCTTGTCGCTTCGGCGTGGATATTGCCTGCGGCAGTTGCGCTTGCGGCTGTCAGCATTTTCACCGCGGCGAAAATTGGCACGCTGCACGCGCTCTACAAGGGCGATTTCGCGCACGTTGCTGGTTATGTGCTGTGGACCATTTACCAGCAGTTTCTTTTGCAGGATTTTGTGATGAACCGTTTGCTCGGCCTGGTTCGCAGTGAAAATGCCGCGGTGATAATTTCCGGCGTACTTTTCGCCGCAGCGCATATGCCGAATCTCACGCTCGCGGCGGCCACGCTGGTGTGGGGCATCGCTTCGTGCGTGCTTTTTCGACGCTATCGAAATCTGTGGGCGCTCGGGTTAGCCCAGGGGCTGCTTGGACTCTGCTTCGCGGTTTGCGTGCCCGATGCGCTGCATCATCATTTACGGGTTGGACTGGGATATTTGCGTTATCGCTGAGGCCGATTTTTACACCTCATTTTTCTATTCATCTGTAGGGATTCGTCAATCAATTTCCGATGCCGTACTTTGCCGCCAGGAAACCTTGCAGCTTTCGGGGAGCGACTTGCGCAACTTCCTGCCAGGTTGCGATTCTGAGTCGGGTGCGCAGTGCGACTGGGTTCACGCACATCATGACGGAATACCATGCCTCCCTAAGGTCTGGACGGCGGTCGTCGATCAGAACGCAAAATGAACATTGCAGGGCGTAGGCTGCGAGCACATTTCTGAGCAACTGGTAGCAGAAATAGTGTGTAGGGGATTGCGGCAGTTGACGCGAGTCGAATACATCCCGGAAATCCCGATAGTCCGAGAGAACTTCTTTCCTGGCACTTTGAAAGTCATTCTCGGTGAGTTTGGCCTCAATCAACAAGTCGCCATAGCGAAGATCAACTTCCGTGCGATCCAGTTTACCGTTCAGCAGAGGTACGCGGGCTTTGTATCCGAAGGAGGCATGAGCCCGGGGTTCGGCCGCCAATAGCGCGGCAAGCTGACGGCTCCGCAGTGCACCGGGATAGCAGAAAATATTCATGAGCAGAGCGTCTGAACTGGTGCAGGCATCGAGTTCCATCCAGCGTCCGCGCGCTGTGTGGGGCAGGCAGCGGCGGCCCTGAGTGTGAACCTTGGCCAGGCGTTTTTTCCAGGCGGGATTCGTCAGGATGGCCTTGTAGCTTTCGAGCAAAAAGTTTCCGTGCCGCAAGTCATCGCCGTAGGGGGCAAAGCATGCGACCGGAAGCGCGCCATAGCTAAGCGAATGTGGCAGATTTTGTGCTGCTGCGTATTTCTGAGCACGATCAGCCAAGTCGCGGCGAAGTTCGGCGGCGAAATTCATGCACCATCTCCGCCTTCAGTATAGCGAACAAAAGGAGAATTTTTGCGCTCGCTCTGCCCAGCATTCTTGCCTGCAACGATATGCGCGATTGCTATCGAAAAAATTTCTGCGCCTAAGGCCTTTTCCTGACTTGAATCGGGACTCGCCTTCTGCTACAAAGAATTTAATGTCGTGCTTGAGCAGGCTGCCCGTAGTTCCCACGAAGTGAGTGCCAGCTTCTGGTGACGGTATCGGGTCTTGCAACCGGGGCGTTCCGCTTGGACAGCGGAAGTGGAAAAGTTTGTTGTTCGACCAGGGCCTCGAGATTCGATACTGAACGGCACGTGCCGGCGGTATACATCGAACCTCCTTTTTAATTTAGCAGGAGTTTCTGGTGGGTTTGCATCGCGGCTTCCGCACGGATCAAGCTGAGCACACGCATTCTTCTGCGCTGCACAACCACCTTCTCTCAGCCGTAACTTCTCCAGATTTGTTCCATGCACACTTTCTTCAGTGCGCGTGGGTCCGCACTCTCTCACCACAATTCAAAACACCGCATATGCCGGAGGAAAGATAATGGCTACCAATCTCGTGCAAATCGACAGTGACCAGGAAATCAAACAGCGCCTGGAGGCGGAACGCGCCCGGCTACGCAAGATCGCTGGTTTGGACCAGCCCACACATTTTCATCGTCCGGTAGAGCGGGCGTTTAAGGCTGAGGAGCGGGATCGAGTGACGATTCTGTTTGGCGGCTTCACGTGGAAGCATGAAGATTTAATCCGCGCGGTGTTTCAGGGCTGCGGCTACCGCTGCGAGAAACTGCCTGTGCCAAATGTCGCCGCGTTTCAAACCGGTAAGGAGTTCGGCAATAACGGGCAATGCAATCCGACTTATTTCACCGTGGGCAACCTGGTGCAGTATTTGCAGTTCCTGGAAAAAGAAGGATTGTCGCGCGACAAAATTCTAAATAACTACGTTTTCTTCACCGCCGGCTCCTGCGGTCCTTGCCGCTTCGGCATGTATGAGGCTGAGTATCGCTTTGCATTGAAAAACGCTGGCTTCGATGGTTTCCGCGTGCTGCTGTTCAAAGATAGCGACGGAATTAAGGCAGCTTCCGGCGAGCCCGGGCTGAAATTTACTATCGACTTCGGATTTGGAATGCTGAATGCGATGCATCTCGGAGATGTGATCAATGACATGATCTATCAGATCCGGCCATTCGAAGCGACTAAGGGCGAGACCGATCGTGTGTTCCGTGAAATGGTCGATGGGCTTTGCGAAGACCTGAGGAATCGCGACTCGTTCGAAGTCGAGGAGCGCGCGCCGAATTGGCTCAAGCCGAAATTCAAGAGCAACAAGGTCCTGAGAAATACCGCGAACGTGTTCGGGAAAATGCATGAGCACATGTGGGGCAAGGATTATCTCAACGCCTTGCACACCGCGAGGGAGCGGGTAAATCGGATCGAGGTCGACCGCACCAAAGTGAAGCCAGTGGTGAAGATCACGGGCGAATTCTGGGCGCAGATTACGGAAGGCGACGGCAACTTCCACATGTTTGATTTTCTGGAGCGCGAGGGCGCGCAGGTGATTGTGGAGCCGATTGCGACCTGGGTGGCTTACCTGATGTACCAGGCAAAGGCGCACGCGATCGCGAAGTGGCCGGTGAACCGCCCGCACCGCAATACGGAGTGGTACGAACTGAAGAAGAATTTCGCGAACTACATCGGCTTGCACAAGAAGCTGTGGGGCATCGGCTTTGGCGAGCGCGCGTGGAAATACTTTTATCACCGCACCATCAAGAATATGGGCGGGATTACGCACCATCTGGTGCCGCAAACTGAATTGGCGGAAATGGCCCATCCTTTCTACAACCAGTTCGCGCGGGGCGGTGAGGGACACCTTGAGGTTGGAAAGAATGTTTATTACACCGTGCATAAGCTGTGCCACATGGTGCTGGCACTGAAACCCTTTGGCTGCATGCCATCTTCGCAGTCGGATGGAGTGCAATCGGCGGTGGTCAATAAGTTTAAGGACATGATTTTCCTGCCGATCGAAACTTCTGGCGAGGGCGAAGTGAACGCACACAGCCGGGTACAGATGGCCCTGGGTGAGGCCAAGGTCAAGGCGAAGACCGAGTTCGATCAGTGCTTAAAGTCGACGGGAAAGAGTCTGGAAGAAATTCGGGAGTACATTGCCGAGCATCCTGAACTACGCCGGCCTTTCTACCATGTGCCGCATCGCGAGGGCGTGGCTGGAACCGCGGCGCAGTTTATTTTGCACGTGAGCGATCGCATGGATAAGAGCACGCTGTGGCAGAAGCGCTCGCGGGTTCCGGGGATTGCTGTACCGAGCGCCGCGTAAACAAGACTGCGACTGCCGTCTCGTTTGAGAATTGATTTTCGAGCGAGACGGCGGTCAGCACAGCCAAGAACGATCCAGCAACCTTCTGGCCAGTTATCGGAGAGACAATGCACGATCATCTGCACGACACGCCTAAACCGCAGCTCCTGCAAATAGCTCCACTGCCGCCGCAAAAGCCGCACGATCATCACACCGAATTTATGGTTGGGCTCGACGTGGGCTCGACGACGGTAAAGGCTACGGTGGTAGATGCGGCGACCGACAAAGTTCTGTGGCAGGACTACCAGCGGCACGAAACCAAGCAGCCGGAGAAGTCGCTGGAGTTCTTGCGGCGGATGGAAAAAGAAGTCGGCATCAACCGGCATAACACACGTATGTTCATGACCGGCTCTGGGGGCGGCGCGATCGCCGATCAGATCGGCGCGAAGTTCGTACAGGAAGTTACGGCGGTTTCGCTCGCAGTGGAGAAGATGCATCCCGAAGTTTATTCGGTGATTGAACTCGGCGGTCAGGACGCGAAGATCATCGTCTTCAAAGATGACGAGGAGACGGGCCGCAAGAAAAAAATTCCGTCGATGAATGACAAGTGTGCCGGTGGCACCGGGGCGGTGATTGACAAGATCAATGCGAAATTGAAGATTCCGGTGGCGGAGCTGGCGCTGCAGGGCTATCACGGAATCAAGTTGCACAAGGTCGCCGGAAAGTGCGGCGTGTTCGCCGAGACGGACATTAACGGCCTGCAGAAAGTCGGAACGCCGCCGGACGAGTTGATGGCTTCGTTGTTTGAGGCAATCGTTCTGCAGAATTTAAGTGTGCTCACCCGCGGGCACACGCTGCGGCCGCACGTATTGTTGTTGGGCGGTCCGAATAGTTTTATCAAAGGTATGCGCGAAGCGTGGCAGGCGAATATTCCGCGCATGTGGCAGGAGCGCAAGGTCGCGATTCCTGACGGAGCAAAGCCAGAGGATCTGATTAAAGTTCCGCAGAACGCGCAATATTTTGCGGCGATGGGCGCCATTGAATTTGGCAAGAGCGAAGAAGATTGCGTGGGTTGCTACCAGGGATACGAAAAGCTGGTGCACTACATCGACTATGGACGCCAGGAAGAGAAGGCCAAATCGGGCGCCAAGGGCTTGACCACAACTGATACGGAGCTCGACGAGTTTAAAGTCTCCTATCGCCGCAAGAAGTTCACACCAGCGGCATTTAACACCAATCAGACGGTCGCCGGATTCATTGGCATCGACGGCGGATCGACTTCGACCAAGGCTGTGCTGATCGACGAAAAAGGCGACATACTTTGCAAGGCCTACCAGCTCTCGAACGGAAATCCGATCCAGGACACAATTGAGATGTTCGAAAATCTGCGCGGCCAGGTGGAAGCGCAGAAAGCGAAGCTGGAAGTGTTAGGCGTTGCCACCACCGGTTACGCGAAGGATATTTTGAAGGATGTTTTGCACGCGGACGTGGCGCTGGTGGAAACCGTGGCTCACACGGAATCGGCGCTGAAGTTTTATGAAGATCCCCACGTGATCGTTGATGTGGGCGGGCAGGACATCAAGATCATCATTCTGCACAAAGGCCGTGTCAAAGATTTCAAACTCAACACGCAATGCTCGGCGGGCAACGGATATTTCCTGCAGTCGACGGCGGAAGGCTTTGGTTTGGGCGTTGAGCAGTATGCCGATCTGGCTTTCTCTGCGAAATCGATGCCGGTTTTTGGCTATGGCTGCGCCGTGTTTATGCAATCCGACATTGTGAATTTCCAACGACAGGGCTGGCGGGCAGAGGAAATTCTGGCGGGGTTGGCGGCGGTGCTTCCCAAAAATGTGTTCCTGTACGTGGCCAGCATTCCGAATCTCGCGGCGCTGGGAACGCGCTTCGTCCTGCAAGGTGGAACGCAAAATAACATGGCGGTGGTGAAGGCCGAAGTGGATTTCATTCAGAACAGCTTCCGCGCGGCCGGGAAAAAACCGGAAATTATCGTTCACGAATTCTGCGGTGAATCGGGGGCGATCGGAGCGGCGGTTGAGTCTCTGCGCCTGTGGCGCAAGGGATTGCAAACGTCGTTCGTAGGATTAGAAGCGGTTCGTAAAATTCAATACCGCACCACGCGCAATGAAGCCACGCGCTGCAATTTCTGCAAGAACAATTGCCTGCGCACTTTCATCGACATTCGTACCGCGCCCAAAGACGATCTGGCATTTGTGCCGATCCAAAAAGTCACCAAGGTTCCGCTCATGCACGGCGAGCAGCGCTTGATTATCGCAACCTGCGAAAAGGGCTTGGTCGAAGATATCAATGACATGAAGGACATCAAGGCGGGGATCGACGAGATTAAGGACAAATATCCTAACTTCGTGGATTTCGCCGCTCATGAAGTTTTTCGTCCAGTGAACGCGAAGAGCGTGGCTGATCCGATTCCGCTAACGACGTTCTGGAAAAAGACAGGTAAGGAACGCATTCCGCTCATGCAGAGCCGCAAGAAGATTCGTGTGGGCATTCCGCGCGTGCTGAATATTTACACTTACGCGCCGCTGTTCAACGGATATCTGGAAAGCCTGGGCGTGCAGCCGGAGAATATTGTTTATTCCGATTACACCAGTTCCGATCTGTATCGCGCGGGTGCGAGCCGCGGCGCGATCGATCCGTGCTTCCCGGCGAAGATCGGCATTTCGCACGTCTACAACCTGATCCAGGAAAAGCATCGCAAGAAGCCGCTGAGTGTGATTTTCTTCCCCATGTACGATGTGCTTTCTTCTCCGCTGGTGAAAATTGTCGGGGCGAACGCGTGCCCCACCGTGACCGCGACACCAGAAACGGTGAAGGCTGCATTTACCAAAGAGAACGACGTGTTCGCCGAACACAATGTGACGTATCTGAATCCAGTTCTGAACTTTGCCGACCGCAAATTGTTCGCCCATCAAATGCTGCAGGCATGGCAGCCGATTCTCGGCTTATCGCAGGAAGAGAATGATCGCGCGGTTGAGGTCGGGTATAAAGCGCTGGAAGATTATGAGGCAAGCATTCGCGGGCGTGCCCGCCAGGTTCTCGATCAACTGGAACGTGAAGATCGCATTGGCATTGTGATGCTGGGGCGGCCGTATCATCATGATCCCGGACTGAATCACGAGATCATGGAGGAATTTCAGAAGCTGGGCTATCCGATTTTCTCGCAGAACACGCTGCCGCTGGATGAAGATATGCTGGAGCGTTTGTTCGGAGAAGAAGTGCGCGCGGGGGTGATCAGTCATCCGCTGGATATCACGGATGCGTGGAAGAATTCTTATTCTTGCAGCACGAACCACAAAGTGTGGGCGGCGAAATTCACGGCGCGGCATCCCAATCTGGTGGCGCTGGAAATTTCCAGTTTCAAGTGCGGCCACGATGCGCCGATTTATGGCGTGATCGAGGGCATTATCGAGCAGTCGGGGACGCCATATTTCTGTTTCAAGGATCTGGACGAAAACAAGCCATCGGGATCGATCAGGATTCGGGTCGAGACCATCGATTATTTCCTGCGGCGATATCGCGAAGAAGTGATCCGGAAGCGCAAGGCTGCAGAAGACATTGAGGCTCAGCTGGCGGCACTGGAAGCGGAACTGCGCGGGCAGACGGCTTCCGAAGTTGACCTCGCGCAACCATTACCGGTCGAGTGCGAGGCGCAGGGGATGGCAGCGGACTAGCATCAGCTCTTCGGCTCGGTGCGGATTAACAACGCAAGCCGCGGAAACAGGAAATGTCCGCCTGCATCGTCGATCACGTTTACCTGGCAGGTATAGAATCCCGGCTTGAGTGACGTGAGCGGTACGTCTAACTGGAATACCGCGGCCTTGCGCTTGCGCGCATTCAGTTCCGTTACTTCCACAAGCGAACTTTCGTAAGTTTTCGTTTTCCCCTGAAAGAATGCGACGTTGGTCAAGAGCCGAATGCCGGGGTTGGACGCGCCAGCTCTGGCTGAGTCTGTGACGGCGGGCCGCGCTGGGTCGTACACCTCATAATAAAGAAGCAGATGTTGCTTGGCCGAAAAAACATGCGTGATGTTCGGAACAATCTCCGAGCCGTCGTGAATCAGGGGATTCAGGTTGGCACCTTTCTTGGCGGTTTGAGTTTGGCTGGCCAGCACGACTGAACTCATCTTGAGTGGCTGCGATTTCAAGTCAGGCACGTCGATGTCGGCTTCAAAAGATCCCATGCGGCCGGTCTGATTCTCGCGCACTACAAACTTAAGGTGATATTTGCCGCTCAACAGGCTCATGCCAGTGTCGTATTGGACATTCTTTTTCTGTACCTCGGAAGATGTGTTCACAGCGAGTTTCACGGTGTCGCGAATTCGGTTGAGCGGATGATGTTCGCTGTCGAGCACCATGCCGATGACATCGAGCGTGGCTTTGTCGCGGTCACTGCTGCGGACAAATGGGATCTGCGAACCAGGCACGACCAGCGAAATGGGAACGAAGAATTTATTGTTCTCCAGGCGAAAGTAGGCAACTCCGAGATATAGCGGCAAATCTGTAGCCGGAAGTTCGGAGGCGAGTTCCTCTTCCAACTGGCGTTCCTTATCATCTTTCGTAGAATGCTGATAATCCGCCGGCGCGTAATAACCGCGGCGATAATCGATTTTCACTCCGGGAACATTCATCTTCACGACGATGCGCCGGTAATGACCATTCCGCGCGGGATTCGTGCTGTGGTAGCCGAGCAGATAGTAAGTTGATGTGTCCTGCTGAACGCCCCGGAAAATCTTGGTGAAGTCGTTGGAGTCGAGGAAAGCCCGGCCACCGGTGTCACTGGCCAGCGTAACCAGCGTTTCCTGCGTGGTGAAATTCGAGTTCAACGCATTCAGTGTGGACTGCCCTGAGTACGCCGAAACGCCCCGCAGGCTGGCACTCTGCGCCTCACCGCCAGCCACCAACGCCTGCAGACCGCGCATGTCCATGGTGTAGATGGCCAGGTTGGAGCGCACTGCAGCGTTCACGGCGGCGCGTAATTCCGATTCGTTCTCGATGCCGGTGCGATCCATGCCGCTGGAAAAATAAATCAGCGATTTCTTTTGTTGCACGTACGAGAGTTTTTCCGCGACCGATCGCAGAGCTTCCAGCCGCCGATCGGTGTTGAAAATATTGTATTCGGTGTCGTCGGCTGTGAACGGCTGCCCTGTGTCGGGAGTTCCCTCGGTTGTTCCTGTGGTGCCTTCCTCGAAGCCCTGGCCGCTGCCGGAACTGAATTGGTCTAATTGTTTTTTCAGCACAGCGCGATCTGTGGTGAAATCCTGATTCACCAGCAGCGAACTTCCCAGCGAAACAATCGAGACTAGATCGGCTGGCGCCATTTGAGTATCGACGTAGTGTTCGGCTGAGGTGACCGCGTGATCGATTTCGTCAGGCTCCATTGCGGAGAGATCGAAAAACAAAACAATCAGACGGCGATCTTTGAACTGCGCCGTGAGCTGGGCCGCTACGTTCGTGGCTGGCGGGAGCCGGATTCGTCATGGCCTGGAGATGGCGCTGGGAGCGGCTTTGCCTGAGTTACATCCGGCGGCGGGACGGCATCAACATTTTCTACGTCAAAGGAAACGACCTTCTGCGGCTTGTTGTCTTCGAGGATGGTGAAGTTTTCAGGCTTCAAACCTTGAACGAATTTTCCGCTTTTGTCCCGCACAGTCACGTTTACGAGCACGAGATCCGATTGCACGTGAATCAGATAGTCCGATTGCTCTTGCGAAGGCAGAGACGGACAAAAGAACACGAGCGCCAGCAGCACAGCGAGCGCTTTGGTGGCGAACCGGCTTGGCGTGGAACTCATGGCGAACCTCTTTGCGAATCCTGCTCCCAGATATTTTCCTCTTGGATAATCTTGCTCTCAGCATCTCATTAGAAACGAAATCGTCCTGTCATAGTGAACGCCCGCATTGCCCCGACGCCAGTAACGCGGCCAAAAGTTGGCGATGTCACGCTGGTATCGATTGAAGAATAATTTGGAATATTAAAAATGTTGGTGGCTTGCGCGCGGAACTCCAGCACCCGCGATTCCTTCAACGGGATGATTTTTGTGAAAGCCATGTCGAAAACTTTTGTGCCCGGGCCTATGATGCTGTTGCGCCGCGCATCGCCGTAAGGGCCTGTGGGCAGCACGAACGCCGCAGTGTTGAACCACTCCCGCACTGAGGGATTCGGAAGGCTCACGGATTGGCCGGGAACCAGATCGGGCCGTTGCGTGCCGTTAATTCCCGCGTTTAAGTTTCCGATGTTGCCGACTATGCGCGGTGTAAACGGCAGGCCGGATGCAATGGTCCAGTCGCCGCTCCATTGCCAGTCGCCAAGAATGGCGCGCCACGGAGTGTTCTCTGTGAGCCAGCGCTTGTCGTGGCCAAAAGGTAGTTCCCACAAATAATCTGCGGTGAATTTGTGCGTCTGGTTGAAACTGGATAGGCCGCGCTCCGCAGCGAGATTAAAGGGATTCTGCGCGACGTTGGACGCGCCCGCTGACGAACCGCTGCTCGCGCTTGAGGAACTTCCGCCACCGCCACCGCCGCTCGCGCCGGTGCCGCCTGCGCCTAATCCGGGAGTGTTCGAACCAGATGTTGCCCCTGCGCCGATGGAAGACGCATCATCCAGGGCTTTCGAAAATGTATAGATGCCGCCGATGGCGAATCCTTTGGCCAGGCGCTTGCGCAGCCGCACCGACCCGGCGTTGGCCTCGGAATCTGCTAGTGAGCTTTCGTACGTGAAGGCTTGAACTCCCGCAATTCGAATTGCGGTCGAGGTTGCGTTCCGGTTGGGGGCTTCGAGAATATCGAGATCGGTTCCCTTGGTTCCGGTGTAATCGATATTGAGCAGTAAGGTGGGACGAATTTGTTGCTGAATATCGAGGTTGCGAATCTGCACATAGCCAAGGCGGTAGTTGGGATTCACGGCATAATCGTTGGTGATGCCGGTGGGAGGGGGGAATCCGCTTTGCAGCGTGAGAGTTGGAATCGGCGGCCGCGATGAGGGCTCGATGTTCGTGGCCGTGGTGGCGAATGGTGGTTGCAAGGCAAGCTGCTGCGCGATGCCTTGATACGCGCCGGTATTGTAGTTGATGCCGTATCCGCCGCGGATCACAGTTGTGGAGAAGGGTTTCCAGGCAAATCCGGTTCGCGGCGCAAAGTTGTTGCGATCCGGACGCAACAGGCTGGCGGGCAAGCGGCCATAGTATGGTCCCGCCTGACCGGGGAGGATCGGCGTTACCGCCGCCACGCCCAGCGCGGGATTCAGTACTCCCGGAGAAAGATCGAGATTTGCGATGCGATTGTTTTCTTCGGTGAGCGGAGAAACATATTCATAGCGCACACCAAGATTCAGCGTCAGGTTAGCCCGCATCTTCCATTCATCTTGCGCGTATAAATCCCAGTAGTTGCCGTGAAAGTGTTCGCTCTGGCCGAATTGCTCGGAAGTTTGCTGCGGCAATCCGAGAAGAAAATCGGCAAAGTCGTATCCAGTACCGGCTACCGGATTTCCAGAACTATCAAGTTGCTCGGTATTAAAGCCGCTGAAGACGAACGAACCGCGCGGGTTACCGTCAGCTATCCGTGTTCACCTGCACGCGCCGGAAATCTCCGCCCCAGCGCGCAGTGTGCTTGCCGTGATTCCAGATCACATTGTCGGAGAAGGTGTAAGTTTGCGGGCGGCTTAGTTGCGGAGTCGTGTCCTGAAGGCTGGCGAAATTTGTAAAGGAAAGATTCGGCAAGCCCCAGTCGAATGGATTCTGGGAAACTCCGGTGATGCCCAGCGCGCCGGTGATGTCGTTGCTGAAGGCGTATAGATTCTGGGTGCGCGTTCGACTACGGTTGAAATCTGCACGGACAATGTTGGTGAGCTTTCCGATGCTTCGCGTGTAGGAGACCGGAATGTCAAAGCTGCGGACCGAAGTGTTGCCGCCCACGCTGGGAAACGGATTGGTCAGGGTGGTGCTGGATTCGTGGTAGTGAAAGCCAAAGGTGAGATTGTTGCGCGGAGCGTTGCGGCCTCCACCGCGGCGTCCGCGCACCGGCGCTGCGCCAAAGCTGCGGTTCACGCGTATGTTGAGGTCGTCACTGTCGCTGTTGGCGGAGGTTACGTAGTGAAAGTTTTGATAACTGCCCGGCAAGTTCGGCAGCGGAATGTATTGCAGCAGAGCCTGGGCCGCGGGATTGATTTGCGGAATCGTATTGTTGGCATATTGGGTATTTGTCGCGGGATTAAAAATTCTCACTGGCAGCGGCCCGGCTTGAGCTCCGGAACTGTAGGTGGTCTGAGAAAAATTTCCCTGACGCTCCAGCGCCGTGGGCACGGTGGAAAATTGATCGAAGGGATTTTCGGCGCGCTTGCCGTTGTAGTTGATGAAGTAAAAAGTCTTGGCGCCGCCGTGATAGATGTGAGGAATATTCAGCGGGCCCCCAACGGAGCCACCGAAGCTGTTCTGCAGATAGGAAGGTTTTTCCGTGGGCTGTCCGGTCAGAGAAAAGGGCGAAGCGTTCAGGGCCGAATCGCCGACTCCGTAATAGAGCGATCCGTGGGGGCGGTTGCTGTCGAAACCGCGACGGCCGAAGATCATGGGACCGCCTCCGCCACCACCGCCGCCGAAGCCTCCGCCGCGACCACCGCCCGGCCCGCCGAATCCACCGCCTCCGCCAAAACCTCCTCCTTGTTGGCGAGCATCGTTGAAGCGCTGTTGCATTTCGTCAGCGCTCATGGCGTTGAACGAGTTGGAAGTATTTCCCGCGATCGCCACGGATTCAGTTGCGCTGTCCGATGAAATTCCGGGAACCGGCATGCCGGAGGGAACAACATCGCTCATGGAGCCGTTGGATGCATCTTGTCCGGATCCATATTGAAACACCGAAAGATTCTGGAAGCCACGTCTTGCCGCGGTCGCCTGCCGCTGTTCGGCGGCCGCCTGCCGCACCCGGGATAGAAGAACCAGTTCAAAATTAGCCTGTATATCCTGATGAGCTGTATCGAACAATACTTCCTGCTTGCCCGCGGCGAAGGCCGCCATCTGCACCTGCACCGTGTAGCGGCCGTCGGCGGGAATGATCAGGCGGTAGGTACCATCCACATTCGTCGATGTGTTAATTTGTTGCTTTGTAAGGGCATTGGCGGCAGTGACGCTGGCGCCAGGAATCGGCATATTTCCCGACTTCACGAGACCGTGGAGAATCCTGACTCCGACGGCAGGAGCCGGGGCAGAAGTTTGCTGCGCGAGGGACAGCCGGGGACAAAACATCGCCCCGTTGAGTAGATAAATGAAAACCTGAAAGACGAAGCGGGAACCAGGCCTGATCTTTCCCGCTTGTGTATGGAGACTGGGAACCTTCATAACCTGGCGCAGCCGTTCGCTTCTTGATCGGATCATAACCTGCGTTTCAGCGCGAGGCTTGTAAAGTTTTGTCGCGATTCAGTAGCCAATCCGGTGCAGAGACGGCTTCGTAAAGTTATGCAAAGATTGTCTTAATCTCGCTTCGACCGCAACTTCCGGCGCATAATTTCATTTATACGGGTAGACAGATCGCTTTTGAAAAAAGGAGTTTCCCGATGTTAAATAACGCGTTGAAGAAATGGTTGTTAGTTTCAGTTGCTGCCGGAGCGATTGCCATCGCTGCTCCTTTCGCAGCCGCGCAGGATAACCAGTCCAACGATCAGCAGACGCCCCCGGCGCAGGAGCATGGTGGCCACCACCACGGTCCTCCCGACCCAGCCAAGCGCACAGCGGAACTGACGAAGAAGCTCAACCTGACCTCTGATCAGCAGTCCAAAGTGCAGGAGGCACTGCAGTCCGAGCATTCTCAAATGGAGAGCGTGCACCAGGATAGTTCGCTATCGCAACCGGATCGACGCGCAAAAATGATGGACATCCGCAAGACGACCGATTCGCAGATCCGCGCAGTGCTCGATTCGAACCAGCAAAAGAAATGGGACGAAATGCAAGCCAATCGTGAGCAGTGGGGGCATCGAGAGCATTCGGGGGCACCAGACTCGAACTCCAATCAGCAGGCGCCACCACCTCAGAGCAACTAGAGCAGCAACGCTTTCATGGCCACGGTTCAGGGAGCCGTGGCCATTCTTATGACTGACGCTTCCGGTGCAATTTCAAACGCTTTTAAAGCTATGCAAAGTTCTTTACTCTTTTCTAACGACTCTTTGCAGTCGCGAACGGGCGAGTCGTCATCCAAGTAGTCCGGGCGTAACGGCTCGAACAGGTCACGCGATACTCTGAATCGATGTGCAAATTGATGTGCAAAAGATTTCACGCAATGCGAACCCACATTGGGACCTTACTGCTGCTCACGGCAGCGATTTTTGTGCAGGGTTGCTCGCGAAAGCAGGCCTCCGCGCCGCCCGATGGCGCGGCACTTTTTGCCAAGAAGTGCGCCAGTTGTCACCGGCCGGGCAATGACATGCGAGCGCCGGAGCCGGCGGCGCTGCACGACATGACACAGTCGTCGATCATAGCGGCGCTTGAATCCGGAAGAATGAAATGGGAAGCCAAGTTTCTTTCCAAAGCGCAAAAAGTTGCGATCGCGGATTATCTGGGCGTGGCAAACGTTGCCATGGCGGCAAATACGGCGGGGATGTGCGCCCGCGACCTGGACCCGCCGCCTAACCCACCGGTATGGGCGGGTTGGGGAGGGGATCCGCAGAATAGCCGTTTTCAGCCAGCGGTTGCCGCAGGGCTGAACCGCGAGCAGATCAAGAATTTGAAATTAAAGTGGGCGTTCGCTTTTCCGGGAGCTGCAGCGACCTTCGGTCAACCGACATCGGTCGCGGGAAAATTGTTTGTCGGAAGCGAAGATGGAACCGTCTACGCGATGGATTCAGCGACGGGCTGCATGTGGTGGAGCTTTAAGGCGTCGGCCACAGTGAAGACCGCGATTTCCATCGGCAACAAAGGCGAGGCAGCGCTGTTCGGCGATACCAATGGATTTGTATATGCGCTGAGAGTTGCGGATGGTTCGGTGATCTGGAAAGTGCGGCCGGATGCGCATCCGGCGGCGCGGATCACGGGATCGCCGCTGCTGGTGGGCACGCGATTATATGTTCCGATTTCTTCGGGAGAAGAAGGTGCAGCCGCCGATCCCAGCTACCCTTGCTGCACCTTTCGAGGCAGCGTCGTAGCGCTGGATACAATGTCCGGAAAGCAAATTTGGCAGGCTTACACGCTGACCGAATCGCCTAAGCCGACCCGCAAGAGCTCTGCGGGGGTGCAGTATTGGGGGCCTTCGGGATCTCCGGTATGGTCGGCGCCGACGGCCGATCTGAAGCGGCATGTGATTTATGTGGCCACGGGAAATAATTATTCCGCTCCGTCAACCGACTCATCGGACGCCGTGATCGCGTTCGATATGAAGTCGGGGAAAAAGTTATGGTCGCGGCAATTCACTCCGAAGGATGTATGGAACAGCGGTTGTGTGGCGGAGAAGAAAGATAATTGTCCCGATCGGCACGGGGATGATTACGATTTTGGCGCGCCTCCCGTGTTGAAATCGCTGGTCAGCGGAAAGGATGTGCTGCTGCTGGCGCAAAAGTCGGGAGTGGTATACGCGGTAGATCCGGCGGACCAGGGCAAGCTGCTTTGGAAGAGCCGCATTGGAAAAGGTGGTCCGTTGGGCGGAGTGGAATGGGGAGGCGCAGCGGACAAACGCTACGGTTACTTCCCGCTATCGGATTATGATTTTGACCATCCGCTGGGCGGCGGCGGGTTGTTCGCCTTGGACTTGCGCACAGGAAAACAGGTTTGGCACGTTGATCCGCCGAAGCCGGCTTGCGCGGGACAGTTTGGCTGCAGCGCAGCACAAATGGCTCCGCCAACGTTGATTCCGGGAGCGGTTTTTGCGGGATCGCTGGATGGTCATCTGCGCGCGTATGATACGCGGGACGGCAGCGTGCTTTGGGATTTTGATACCGTTCAGGAGTTTCATACTACCAATGGCCTGCGCGCACATGGAGGTTCGCTGAACGGAGCCGGACCGGCAATTGTGAGTGGAATGGTCTATGTGAATACCGGCTACACCAATGCGATGGCGGGGAACGTGCTACTGGCTTTTTCGGCCGATACAAAATGAGGTTTAACTCATCGTTCGTTTTGCGCCGTTGCGCCTATGGTGTGACGAATTTTTACGTTGCATGACTGACTCTTTACGCCCGCTGAAAGCTGGAAATGCTTCCATAAGTGAGGATTGGGCCGGTTCACAACTGGCTGCGGCAGCAACGATAGGCGATGCAAAAGCAACTAAGTACGGACGTCATGTGGGCGTGGGCATATCGTGTTCAAGTTCGTGATACGACGCCCTGATCGGATTTTCTTAATGGTTCGACGACTATCATTCGATTTTGGTGTGACTTTGCTGAATCTGGAACTGCATTTATGATGACCCGCGCAATCTATTCTGTTTTGGCGCGAGTGCCCTGTTTGGCCAGCGCAAGATGTGGTCTGGAAATCGACGTCGTCTGGCAGCACAAATCGAATCGTCTCACGTAAGAAACTGACGTAAGAAACCAACGTAAGAAAATTCGGATGGAAAATCAACCTCCTGCTTCAGCTATCGACCCGCGGCACCAGTTGCCTCCTGCAAGTAATTCCGAGAAGCCCAAGTGGCGGCGGTATCTGGTATGGGCGTTCGCGCTGATCGCCCTGGCGATCATCCTTATTCTGGTATTGCGCCACCATGACGAAAACAAAGCCGCTCCGGCTGCTTCCCGACGCGGGGTCACAGGCCCGGTCACGATTACAGAAGCCACCGCGCAAAAAGGAAATATTGGAGTTTATCTGGAAGCGATCGGAACCGTGACGCCGGTTTATACGGCCTCGATTACCAGTGAAGTGATGGGCATGGTGACGCAGGTGCATTACAAGGAAGGTCAACTGGTTCGGAAAGGTCAGCCATTGATCGATATCGATCCGCGGCCTTATCAGGCGCAGCTTCTGCAGGCTCAGGGGGCGCTCGAGCGCGATACCAATATTTTGGCCGAAGCCAAGATGGACTTGCAGCGTTATCAGGATGCCTGGGCCAAGAACAGCATTCCGAAGCAGACGCTCGATGATCAGGAAAAGATTGTTCTGCAGGATGAAGGCACAGTAAAGAACGATCAGGGGACGGTGAAGTACGAGGAAGTGCAAGTCGCTTTCTGCCACATCACGTCGCCGATCACCGGGCGGGTAGGGCTGCGGCTAGTGGACCCGGGGAATGTAGTGCAGTCGACGGGGAGCACAATCCTCGCGGTCATCACACAGATACAGCCGATCACCGTTATTTTCACCGTGGCAGAAGATAGCCTGGCGCAGGTGGAGGCGCAGACGCGGCATGGGAAAAAATTATCGGTGGATGCTTTTAACCGGTCACAACAGACCAAGCTGGCCACTGGGAAACTGCTGACTTATGACAATCAGATCGACACCACGACAGGCACGGTGAAGATGCGGGCGCTCTTCGATAACAAGAACGATGCGCTTTTCCCCAACCAGTTCGTCAATGCCCGGCTGCTGGTGGACACCGAGCAAGGTGTCACGCTGATTCCAACGTCTGCCATTCAACATAATGGGGAGACTGCGTTTGTCTATGTGATTCAGAACGACACGGCGCAGATTCGCAACATCAAGACCGGGGTAGCGGATGCGGGCCAGACGGCGGTAACCGGCATCAACCCGGGCGATGTTGTGGCCAATAGCAGCTTCGACAAGCTGCAGAATGATTCGAAGGTGGTTGTTTCCAAGCAGGCGCAGCCCGCCGCGTCTTCTGAGAGTCAGGCCCCGTGAGTCCGTCCCGCCCATTCATCATGCGGCCGGTTGCGACCGCGCTGTTGATGGCGGCAATCTTGCTGGTGGGGATCGTTGCCTATACGCAGTTGCCGGTTTCCGCGCTGCCGGAAGTAGATTATCCAACCATCCAGGTGCTCACGTTTTATCCCGGCGCCAGCCCTTACGTAATGGCAACCACCGTAACTGCGCCGCTGGAGCGCCAGTTCGGAGAACTGCAGGGACTCAGCCAGATGACCTCCACCAGTTCTGGAGGCACGTCGGTAATTGTGCTGCAGTTTAATTTGAGCCTGAACATTGACGTCGCCGAAGAAGAAGTGCAGTCGGCGATCAATGCTTCGCAAAGTTATCTGCCCTCGAACCTGCCCACGCCTCCCGTTTACAGCAAAACGAATCCAGCCGATGCGCCAGTGCTCACGCTAGCCATTACCTCCGATTCCATTCCCTTATCGCAGGTGGAGGATCTGGTCGATACCCGGCTGTCGCCGAAGATCTCGCAGCTGAATGGAGTTGGGCTGGTAAGCATCAGCGGAGGCCAGAAACCGGCGGTGCGCATTCGCGCCAATCCGGTTGCGCTTTCTTCTTACGGCATCAACCTGGAAGACCTGCGAACCGCACTGGTTCAGGCCAGTGTGAATGCGGCCAAGGGCAACTTCGACGGGCCGCGGCAGGATTACCAGATCGATTCGAACGATCAGCTGATCAGCAGCGCCGATTACCGCAGCGTGGTGGTGGCTTACCGTAATGGCGCGCCTGTGATGCTCACCGACGTCGCGGAAGTGATCGACGGCGTCGAGAATAATTATCAAGCCGCGTGGATGAATTTGACGCCGGCGGTCATCCTGAACATCCAGCGACAGCCCGGCGCCAATACGATCAGCGTCGTCAAAAGCATCAAGAAATTATTGCCGCAGCTCGAAGCCAACCTTCCCGCATCGGTGCAAGTGACTCCCCTCACGGATTTGACCACGGCCATCGAGGCCTCGGTATCGGATGTTGAGTTCGAACTGATGCTGACGATCGGGCTGGTGGTGCTGGTGATATTTCTGTTTTTGCGCAGTCTCTACGCGACCATCATCCCCAGCGTGGCGGTGCCACTCTCTCTGGTGGGCACGTTCGCCGCCATGTATGCGCTGGGTTACAGTCTGGATAACTTATCGCTGATGGCGCTCACCATCTCCACCGGATTCGTGGTGGACGATGCCATCGTGATGATCGAAAACATTTCGCGCTTTATCGAAGAGGGCGAAGCGCCGATGGAAGCCGCGCTGAAAGGCGCGGAACAGATTGGCTTCACGATTGTGTCTTTGACGGTTTCGCTGATTGCGGTGCTGATTCCTCTGCTGTTTATGGGCGACGTGGTGGGCCGGCTCTTTCGCGAGTTCGCCGTCACTCTCGCGGTGACGATTATCATTTCGGCTGTGGTATCGCTGACGCTGACTCCGATGATGTCAGCTCGCATCCTGCGGCACGAGCCCAAGGAGCAGCAGGGGCGCATCTATCAATTCTCCGAGCGCGTCTTCGAACGAATGATTGGTTTCTACGGACGGACTCTGAAGTTCGTGCTGGAGTATCAAACCATCACATTATTCGTGGCGTTGGGCACGCTGGTTCTTACTGTGTTTCTTTACATCGTGATCCCCAAGGGATTTTTCCCGGTGCAGGATACGGGCGTGATTCAGGGTATTTCGCAGGCTCCCGAGACTATTTCGTTCGCCGCCATGGCGGAGAAGCAACAGGAACTGGCGAAAGTGATTCTGGCCGACCCGGCGGTGCAAAGCCTCTCTTCATTCATCGGGGCGGATGGAACGAACACAACGCTCAACAGCGGCCGCATGTCGATTAATCTGAAGCCGCTTGCGGATCGCAACATCAGCGCCGCGAACCTGGTGCGCAGACTGCAATCCAGCCTGCAAAAGGTTAACGGAATTGCCCTCTACATGCAGCCGGTGCAAAACATCACGGTTGACGACCGGGTGAGCCGCACCCAGTATCAATACACGCTGGAGGATCCTGATGCGAACGAACTGAACGATTGGAGTAACCGCTTTGTTGCGAAATTGCAAAGCTTGCCGCAGCTTGAGGATGTTGCCACTGACCAACAGACTGGGGGTCTCGCGGTCTCACTGATCATTGATCGCGCTACTGCTTCGAGATTAGGAATCGCTCCAGCGACCATCGACAACACGTTGTACGACGCTTTTGGGCAGCGCCAGATCAATACGATGTACACGCAGCTCAACCAGTACCACGTGATTCTCGAAACCGAGCCGCAGTTTCAGCAGAATCCCAATACGCTGCAGAATCTTTATATTCAGGCGAACGCATCGTCGGGGACGTCGGGGCCGGGAGCTTCTACTTCGTTCTCGGCTTCCGGCTCTGCCTCCGCCGGATCGAACGCAACCACGGGCGCAGTGCTGTATACGCCGACCGCTTCGTCCAGCATTCTCGCTCCGCCGACGAATGCACTTGCGGCGAGCTCCAGTTCCTCGACCTCCGGCTTGGGCTCCTCTGTTAACAGCGGCACGAGTAGTGCGATGAGCAATGCCGTACCGCTGGGGACATTTACTCACTTTCAACGTACCAGCGAAGCACTCTCCATCAACCATCAGGGACAGTTTCCGTCGGTTACCGTGTCGTTCAACCTGGCGCCCAATGCGGCGCTGGGAAGCGCGATTACGGCCATCGATAAAGTGCAAGAAGACATGCACATGCCGGCCAGCCTGCAGGCCTCCTTCCAAGGCACGGCGGCATCGTTCAAGAACTCGCTATCGAATGAAGCGTTGTTAATTCTTGCTGCGCTCGTAACCGTATATATCGTTCTCGGCGTTTTGTACGAGAGCTTCGTTCATCCGGTCACCATTCTTTCCACCCTGCCTTCGGCGGGAGTGGGAGCTTTGTTGGCGCTGATGCTTTTTGGCCAGGATCTGAGCGTGGTCGCAATCATTGGCATCATTCTGCTGATTGGAATTGTTAAGAAAAACGGAATCATGATGGTGGATTTCGCATTGGAGGGAGAGCGCGAGCACGGCAAGAATGCGACCGACGCAATCTACGACGCTAGCCTGCTGCGCTTCCGTCCCATCATGATGACCACGATGGCGGCGCTGCTGGGCGGGCTTCCCCTGGCTTTGGGAAGCGGCATCGGCTCTGAGATTCGGCGTCCTCTGGGAATCGCGATGGTGGGCGGTTTGTTGTTGAGCCAGGCGCTCACGCTGTACACCACGCCGGTGATTTACATCTTCTTTGACAACCTGGGGAAAAGATTCTCCGGCGCCGGAGAGAAGTCTAACGGCACGGCACAGCCGGCAGAGCAGTCATGAACCCTTCTGAACTATTTATCCGGCGGCCCGTGGCAACAACTTTGTTGACCATTGCCATCGCCATTGCCGGAGCGATTTCGTTCACCGTGCTTCCGGTTTCGCCGCTCCCGCAGGTTGATTTTCCGACGATTTCCGTCTCCGCTTCGTTGCCGGGAGCGAGCGCGCAGATCATGGCATCTTCTGTGGCCACGCCGCTGGAGCGGCAGTTTGGGCACATCGCGGGCGTTTCAGAGATGACCTCCGCGAGCTCGCTGGGCAGCACGGGAATTACGATTCAGTTCGATCTTAGCCGTAACATCGATGGCGCGGCGCGCGATGTTGAGGCTGCCATCAGTGCAGCTCGCACTTATTTGCCGGCAAATCTGCCCGGCAATCCCACCTATCGCAAAGTAAATCCCGCGGACGCTCCGATCATGATTCTGGGATTGACCTCCAAGAAATATGACACGGGCAAATTGTATGACGAAGCTTCGACAATCATGGAGCAGAAGCTTTCGCAGATCGACGGCGTGGGACAAGTGGTGGTGGGCGGGGCTTCGCTGCCCTCGGTGCGGGTGGATGTCAACCCTACGCAACTCAACAGCTACGGGCTGAGTCTTTCGAGCATTCAATCGGTGCTGAGTACGCAGAACGCCGACCTTGCCAAGGGACAAGTGACCTATGGTTCGACGACAGCTGACATCGTCGCCAATGACCAGATTTCGACCGCCGACGACTACAAGCCGATCATCATCGGATACCACAACGGCACAGCGGTGCGGCTCTCGGACGTCGCCAGCGTTACCGATTCAGTGCAAAACGTACGTTCCGCCGGATACCTGAATGGAATCCGATCGGTCACGGTGATCATTTTCCGGCAGCCGGGCGCAAATATTATCCAGACCGTCGACAACATTCGCAATCAGTTGCCGTTTCTGCAGGCTTCGATTCCGCAGGGAATCGACACCACCATCGTTCTCGACCGCACCACCACGATCCGCGCCTCAGTCAGCGATGTGGAGCGGACTTTGATGATTTCGGTGGGGCTGGTGATCCTGGTGGTCTTTCTTTTTCTGCGCAACGGGCGCGCCACTTTGATTCCGAGTGTCGCCGTTCCGGTGTCTCTGATCGGCACGTTCGCGGTGATGTATCTGCTGGGCTACAGCCTGGACAATCTCTCGCTGATGGCGCTTACCATCGCAACCGGATTCGTGGTGGACGATGCGATCGTGGTCATGGAAAACATCTCGCGTCATCTGGAGCAGGGGATGGAACCCTTTGCAGCCGCATTGCTGGGAGCGAAGGAGATTGGATTCACGGTTTTTTCTATCAGCGTTTCGCTGATCGCGGTGTTCATTCCGATTCTGATGATGGGCGGAATCGTGGGCCGTCTCTTCCGCGAGTTCGCGATCACGCTCTCCACTGCAATCGTGGTGTCGATGGTGATATCACTCACCACCACGCCGACCATGTGTGCGTACTTGCTCAAGCAAGAGCAGCCGGAGGAGCACGGCCGACTCTACCGGGCGAGTGAAAAGTTCTTCTCCTGGATGCTGGAAACTTATCGCCGAAGCCTGGTGTGGGCCCTCGATAACTGGGTTTTGATGCTGGTGATTTTAGCATTCACGATTGCATTGAACGGTGTGCTCATCTACAGAATTCCAAAAGGCTTCTTCCCGCAGCAGGATACGGGTGCGATCGTTGGAGCTGTGCAAGGTCCGCAGGATTCGTCATTTCCGGCGATGGACAATTCCATCCGGCAATTGGTGGGTGTCATCAAAAGCGATCCGGCGGTCGCGAACGTGAATGCCTACACCGGTGGAAACGGATCTAGTAATACCGGATTTATTTATATCGCGCTCAAACCGCTCAACGAGCGCAAGGTCAGCGCCGCGCAGATTATCAATCGGCTGCGGCCGAAATTAAACCGCTTGCCAGTAGCGTCGGCGTTCCTGCAGGCCTCGCAGGATCTTCGTATTGGAGGCCGGTCGAGCGCCGCGCTTTATCAATACACCATTCAGTCCGACAATGTTCAGGATCTCTCGCACTGGGGGCCGATTCTTTTAGCGGAGATGAAAAAACTTCCCGGCTTTCAGGATGTGAATACCGATCAGCAGAATGGCGGCCTGGAGGAGTTGCTCACCTATGACCGGGCATCCGCCGCCAGATTGGGGCTGACCGCGCAGGCTCTGGATTCTTCGCTCTACTCCGCCTTTGGCCAATCTGAAGTTTCGATTATCTATACGCAACTGAACCAATACTATGTAGTGCTTGAGGTCGCCCCGCAATATTGGCAAACTCCGGAAGGCCTGAAGGATATTTATCTGCGCAGCACGGGCAGCGGTAACGCCGCCGCCAGCAGTGCGTCGGGTATCAGCAATACGTCGAGTGGCGGTAACGCGCCGGGTACCGGCAATGTGCCGCTTACGACAGTCTCAAGCGCGCAAGCCAGCACTACGCCGCTGGCTGTAAACCACACCGGATTGTTCCCTTCCGTAACTGTATCGTTCAACCTGGCGCCGGGAGTCTCGTTGAGCGACGCTGTGCAGCGCGTTGGGGAAATGCAGCAGAGACTGGGCACGCCTTCGACGGTGCGGGGCCTCTTCGCGGGTACGGCGCAAGCTTACCAGCAGTCGCTGAACAGCGAGCTGGTGCTGGTAATCGTCGCCCTGCTGGCTGTGTATATCGTTCTGGGCGTGCTTTATGAGAGCCTGGTGCATCCGCTCACCATTATCTCGACTCTACCTTCAGCCAGTCTGGGCGCGGTGCTGGCGCTGATGCTCTTCAAGATCGATCTCAACGTCATCTCCATTATCGGAATCGTGTTGCTGATCGGCATCGTGAAGAAAAACGCAATCATGATGATCGATTTCGCGCTGGTCGCCGAACGGCAGGAAGGCAAGAGCCCGGCGGACTCGATTTTCGAAGCCTGCATGTTGCGCTTTCGGCCGATTCTGATGACCACAATGGCAGCGTTATTCGGCGCAGTGCCGCTGGCCTTTGGCACGGGTACAGGTTCGGAACTCCGCAGACCTTTGGGAATCACTATTGTCGGAGGATTAATTGTGAGCCAGATGCTGACGCTTTATACAACGCCGGTGGTTTACTTATTCCTCGATCGCCTGCGGCTGCGATTTCAGAAAAAGCCGCACAACGCTTTTTCCACTCCGGCGCCGGAGGCAAGCTAGTGCGAGAGTAATCAGCGACTAAGTAAATGCTTTACCCGGTGATGATTGGCAAGGACAATGTTATGACGATCTTCGGACAACAATTTGGCGGCGGCATGATTCGGCTTTGTGCGGTCGCGCTCTGGTTATTCATGTTATCGGGCTGCGTGGTTGGACCGAAATATCATGCGCCCGCGCCGCAAGCGCCCGCTCCCGCTTACAAGGAATCTCCGACTCAATTTCAGGACAACGGACCGTGGACCGTGGCGCAACCTTCTGACGCAAAACTGCGCGGCAAGTGGTGGGAGATTTTCAACGATGCAGAACTGAACGACCTCGAAGAGCAGTTGAATATCAACAACCAGAACATTAAACAGTACTTCGAGAATTTTATGGAAGCGCGCGCCGTAGTGCGCGAGGCGCGATCGCAGTTTTTCCCAACTCTTACGGCGGCACCATCTTTTAACCGCTCGCGCACCTCGGGGAACTTGAGCACTAAACCGGTCAATACATCCGGCACGGGCGCCGTCCCGCAACTGCAAAGCACTATCTATTCGGCGCCGCTCGAAGCATCCTGGGCGCCGGACCTATGGGGCAAGGTTCGCAATACAGTGCGGCAGGCTCAATACTCTGCTCAGGTAAGCGCCGCGGATCTGGAGAACGAGCGCCTCACCGAGCAGGCAGCATTGGCCGAATATTTTTTCGAACTGCGCGGCCAGGATGAACTGCAGCGGCTCTACAACGAGACGGTGGCAGCCGATCAGAAGGAGCTTGATTTGACTCGTGCGCTTTATGAAAGCGGCATGACTGACCAGATTTCGGTTGTTCAAGCCGAGACCACGCTGCAAAGCGCGCAGGCTGGAGCTACCAACGTGGCCATTGCACGGGCACAGTACGAACATGCGATCGCCATGCTGGTGGGCAAGGCGGCCACCGGCTTTTCGATTCCTGTGAAGCCGATGACCACGGCTCCGCCGCCAATTCCCGTTGGAGTGCCGTCAGAATTGGTGGAGAGGCGTCCCGACGTGGCTGCAGCGGAACGGACGATGGCGGCAGCGAACGCGGAGATCGGCATTGCACGAGCCGCCTACTTTCCGAACTTGAGTTTGACTGCCGAAGGCGGCTTTGAGAGTTCAGCCGTCAGTGATTGGTTCAGCTGGCCCAGCCGATTCTGGTCCGTCGGAACCTCGCTTTCGGAAACCTTGTTCGACGCCGGTTTGCGCCGCGCAACCGTTCAGCAGTATGTTGCCGCTTACAATGCGGATCTGGCCGCTTACCGTCAAACGGTGCTCACAGCCTTTCAGCAGGTGGAAGATGGGCTAGCCGAGGTTCGCATACTCTCTAAGGAAATTCAACAGGAACAGCAGGCGGTAACCTTTGCTCAAACCAACCTTAAGCTTGAAGAAGGACGCTACGAAACCGGCATCGACCCTTATGTCGACGTATTGATTGCCCAGACCACCTTACTGGCAGATATGCAAACTTTGAATACTCTGCAGGTCGAAGAGATGACCGATGCGGTCGCGCTGGTGCAGGCGCTGGGCGGAGGGTGGGACAATTCGCAGTTGCCGAGTCCCGGGCAAGTAGCTCGAAAGCCGGCTGCCACGGAAACAGCTATCCAGAAATAGACGGACACAAATCTCCGCATCCCGTCAGAATGAGCGCTGCGGAAGAGTTCTATCTAATCGGACGGTAGTCCCACATCATCGCTCTGTGCGAACTTGCGAAAGCTCGGTGAGTAAGACCCGCGATACCGCTTCCAACCAGTTTGTACGACATCAATTTTCGACCACTTATTAAAGATCAGCGACCAACCTTGTGCATAAGGATGAGTGCGCTTTTCCGGCAGGACCAGGTCGAGTTGGTTGAAGATCGTGAAGATGAACTCGATCAGCTCGGAAGAAAACCGTATGGCGGATTCGATCTGATCCGGCCTGCGTCCGGTTTTCCAGTCTGCCTTGGCGCTGAACATTGCGTCGAAGAATCCTGGGATATCTTTGTCGGTGCGCGCTTTAGCCAGAAGGTCTTCATAGCGGGCGGTGTGCGCGGCGGCAAAGCGGTCCATTTCGGATGTCGGCGCCCACCATATCTTCCAGAGATTCAAGAAGTAATTGTCCCGTCCTTTGAACGTCTGGCATTCACAACCTTCGCGATGCGCCAGAGCGGGCTCGAAAACGGAGAAACCCACATGATGGCCCAGCCTGCGATAACTTTCGAATTGTGATTCGCTGAACCATTGGTTCAATGTGCTGTCATGGGGAAATACGGAATCCTCTTTTTTGTAGTTCATGACATCCGCAGGCTCGTCGCCGGTGAGCGATGATTTTATGTAAACAACGAACCCATGAGTTCCGGGATCCTCGGGATAAGTGATGGTTCCGACCACACAGTGCGCCGAGCTGCAGTCGGAGTCTTCGGCATGTTCGAGAGGACGAAGGTCCAGGGCAATCTCTGCGCCAAAATCGATGCGGCATTTTCGTACGGCCATGCCGATACCTTGAAACGTAAGTTGAGAGTCGGCTTCACTGTCGCAGATCACGATGTAGCGGCAACGGCGGCGAACAAGTTCGTACAATCCCATGTTATCGAAGTGGCCACCATCGCTGAGGTATACATAGCTACTGGTATCGTTGGTGCGGCCGAGTAACTCATTGACTAACCAGAGTAATGAAAGGCGAGGCGACGGCCAGGGATAGATGACAGGTTGCTTCTGTGGCGTGCCTTTCGCCTGCTCGACATCGGGGACATCAAGTTTCGTTCCATCTTCATTGAGACGGCGCGGATTCAACAGCCACCAGCCCAGACGCACGCCGAACACCGTCATCAGAAAAGCGGTAGCTGGATTGGAATGGTAGCCCATGTTAGGACTGACGGCTGCTCCCGAAATCGCCACCGCAGTATCGAGATGAACGCCCGGGTCAGGATAGGCATAGGTTTGGGTCTGGACAAAACCGTTGAAGCGCAGAGTAGTGTCTCCGCGTGCTTCGGTCCATGGAACGTCATAACCGGAATAGAGTGGAGTAAATGCGAAAGAAGCCGCTTTGCGTTCCTGCCAAGCCAGATCTTCTCCGAAAGTCAGGTTCAGTGCGGTGCAGAAAATCGGAAATGGACCGTTATAACCTTTGCCGGGCAGGAGAGCGCTGACTGGAGTGTCAGTGTCTTTTTCATCGAAGCCGGTGAACCGGTTGGGATGGCGCGGAATATTCGACGCTCCCAGATAACAGCGGGCCAGACGGTTTCGATAAAAGGCATGCAAAGAGAATTCGTTGATATCGACTCTCCAGGCGAAGAGCCAACAGATTGCCAGCGGCACAAGGTAGCAAGCGATACGGATGAGTAGGCCGCCGGCTGCAGCGCGGCGAAACAACACCTCGGCCAGCGCTGAGACCAAAAGCAAGAGACCAGCAATGAATACGTAGGGGCCGATTGTCGCTGCGAGTTCGAGCGCACTGAAGCGAGGTTGTTCGTCGCTCTCCTCGCCGGTCGATTTGGAGCTTCTCCCGGCAAGCAAACCACCAGTGGAAGCGGCAACCCAACTCAGCAATGCTGGTATGCCAGCCCACAACCTCCCCCAGAGCCAGAGCACGACATGATGCCCGAATAGAGAGAAGCTCAAGGAGACTATCCACAGCAACGCGAACAACCCGATGCAGCCCGCCAACCGGGTGAGCCACTCCCGACGGCTATCATCAAACATTCGGCCCAGCATTCCTATTACTAAGAGAAGTGCAACCAGCGGCCCTCCCAGCATCAGCGGTGGACCAACAACCAAGACAGTCCTCCACCAATAAGCACCGGACACAGACTGTAGCTTAGAGAGCAAGACGATACTGGCGCCGATCCAACCGGCCGCAGCAGCGGCGGAGACAACACAAAGGGAACACACGCCAAGGGAAACCAAGACAAAGCTACGGTGATCGGCGTGTTTAGACTGCCTCCAAAACTCACCGACGCTCGCGTACTGGGCCGTTTGCTGATGAGTCTTCAGATAGCAGAGTTGCGCGCCACCAGCCACGGCAACAGTAAGTGCCAATATCAGTAAAAGACATCCACTTATCAAAGCGGTGATGGCGCAGTTCAACTCGAAGCTACCATTCCTCAAGAACTGGAGTAATAGAGTTAGGAACAGAGCCGAGATAGCAAATGGAAATACTATCCATTGGTTCACCTGTTCTTGTCCAAAGCCGACTGCTTCACCGGTGGTTGTCTGACTGAAGCGCAGGAGGTTTGCTCCGATGAGAAAGGTTGCCTGTAACATCAGATAAACGATGGCGCCCAGGCAAACAAGCACCACTGGGCGGCGCTGCGGAACAATCGAACTCGACGCAAGAAAACGCAGAAGCAGCGCGACGAAGATAAGCCCCGAGAACAGAATTGCCTGATTCAGAACGGTATTGCGCAGCCAAGTGGCGATCGCGACCCAGGTATCGCCGCTGAGAAGGCCGTTTTCAGGCGTGAGATAGTTACTGTAGCGCCGCAGCCAGCGGATCGGTTCAGGATGGTCGCCGGGATTGTCAGGTTCGGGAAGTGGGATAAGCCGCTTTTCAACTTGATCGAATCCCCGCCGCAGACTCCACGCAGCAAACCACTGATGAATGTAACCCCCTCCAGATACGGTAGAGAGATAGTCGAAGCAGCGCAGCAGGTTGAGTTCAGCGAGTCCTTGGAGAATACCGAGGTTGAAGGTCGCGCTACGGATTCCGCCGCCGGAGAAGCACAGACCCATCAGTCCTAAAACGGCGGCCCGCTGGTAAACATCAGCAGCGGATGCTGGGCCCGTAGATGAAGCTGGTTTGAAGAGGTTAGCGCGGCGTTGTTCAACTTGATCAAGCTCCCGCTGCAAGAGCCACTTACTCGGCGTGTAACCGGTCAGCGAAGCGAGCCGGGCTTGTACGTCAGCTCGAGACTGTAGCTTGACCGCAAGCGAGCCTGCATCTGGAGGCCTGGGATCAAAAGTCTTGAGAACAATGTCAAGCAGCGGACGTTTTGTCGCATTGCCAATCTGCCTGAATGTCTCCTCGGCTAATTCACTTACATAATCCGTCATGCTCAGATCACCAGCGGAGGAAGTATACTACGCATTCCGGAGCTCAGGCTTGTAAGTGAACAGGTGAGATAGGTATCTGCACGAGGTTGGTGCTTCTGTTACTCGGATAAGTTACACCGGTCGCGATTCACCAGGCCCGGAATCTTTCCATCTGCACGCGATCGCGACGGTTTTGGTCGAGCGAAGATTGTATCGCCGATTCCAGCCGTTCCTGGTCGTCATCGTAGAGCCGGACGAATTTAAATGGCTGAAGATGCCACGCGATTGGGCTCAACATTTCGGCCGTTCCAAGGATCGAGCCGCTGCTGGTGAGAAACATGAGCTTTACTACCGACCCTTGATCCAAAGGCTTCGACAAGCAGAGCAGACCACCGGTGAGAGAGATGACCTGCAATTTCGCGGGGACGCGACGACCGTCCCGGGAGCGGAGAACCGCAGGTGTGGATTCCGCAAAGGAAGTCCGTGGGGCACGCCGCGAGGTCCTGGTCTGGGGTAGATATGGCATGGGGACAAACTTGATAACGCTTGACTACGAAAACACATCTGCAGACCTAAGATGCTACGACTTCGGCCCGGCTCTGATGAGCATCCAGTGTCAGCAACCGGTCAGTCCGGCGCATCATTCTCCAGTCATATTCGTAGGCTGTTCCGCAGAGCGGACAAATCTGATAATGGCGCCCGTCGGCATCGGCGCGCGGCCAGCTAAATTTGTGCGAGCAACTTCGGCCTAGAATCCACTTCAAGAAATTCATTACTTCACCCCTTCATTACGGCTTCTCCAGGTATCAAGCCAGTGGTTGAAGAATAATTTGGGTCGAATATCCAGCAGATGCTGCAGCGTAGACAAGAGCAGCTTCGGTGGTTGGGATTTGGAGAGAAAGGTATCCACTGCCTCTAACTTGGCCTGGGGCAACGGTCCGTAAGCGGATAGCATCATGATGGGGACATGAGACTTGATTCTCTTCATCTTTGCGGCGACCACATCACCGTTCATGCCGGGCATTTGATAGTCGAGGACGACGGCGTCCACCGCATGCGAGGCGAACAGTTTCAGGCCATCATCTCCGCTGGTTGCCTGCATGACTTTATAGCCGTCATTTTCCAATAAACATTTGCGGCCGACGAGCCCGTTCCAGTGATCGTCGATGCAGAGAATTGTCGCTTTCCGCCGAGCCATGCCGGTTCTCGCAGTTCTAGATTGGCCAGGTTGGTACTTTAGGTAGGCGAGCTTTTCTCCAGTGCTGGATGAAGTCGCCTGACGAAGTAGCGGCAAACTGATTTGACTATGGAAGGAACACTCTTTCAAATTACGAACGTCCACTCGGGGGGCAGGTACCAAGGACGGGATGAGCTCGGAGAGCCATTGCCAAACTGCAAGATCAGGACGAAGAGATTCCGTGTGCTGTGTTGAGGCGTTCTTTTGAGGAACCCGCACAATTCGGCCCTCGCTTATCTTTCGCGCTTTGAAAATTTACGATTTCGTGAAAAGATTCCAACTTCGTCCAAAATGAGGATCTTGGCTCTTACAACCAACTGGGGGCAAGTTCGTTTCCGCCGCGAGCGCGAGCTCCTGCCCTGCTCTGGGCGACTGGCGGTGCATACTTTTCTGGCTGCGAGCACCTTCGCCGTTTTCTTCTTTGCGCCAAATGCGGGGGCACAGCAAACTGGGCCGGCGAAGCCGGTGGTGGTGCAACCGGGTGCGCCGGGCGCGCCAAGCAAAACGCTGCCGCCATCGACGCGAGGAACTTTGCCGGCACTTTCGGCGGCCGATGTCGACTTCATGCAGGGGATGATCGTGCATCATGCACAAGCGGTTGAAATGACGGCGATGATTCCATCGCATACGAGGAACGAAGCCTTGCGTTCACTGGGCGCACGCATCAGCAGCTCGCAGTCGGACGAAATCAAGTTCATGAAGCGCTGGCTGGCTGCCCGGGGCGAACCGATTTCGACCGGGATGGCGAAAATGCCGGGAATGGATATGTCGCACGAAACTTCTCCGGAAACTTCCTACGAAGGCATGGGACTGATGCCGGGGATGCTTACGCCGCGGCAGATGGAAGCGCTACGGAAGGCCAAAGGCGCGGAGTTTGATCACTTATTTTTGGTGGGGATGATTCAACATCACAACGGCGCGTTAACCATGGTAAAAGATCTATTCGATACCGCTGGGGCAGGACAAGACGCTGAGCTGTTCAACTTTGCGACTGATGCGGACAATACGCAACGAGCCGAGATACGAATTATGGAGAACATGTTGAAGAAAGAGACACTAGAGGAGAACCGATGAACCGATTGCGCAGTCTTGCCCTGGGTTTGGTGTGGGTCACTTTTATTTCCTGTTTCGCGGTGAATCGAACACAGGCACAGGCGGCAGCGCCCCAGGAACAGGCGCAGAAGCCGGCGACCACTCCGGCCGACAAAGGCGCTGGGGGCGATGAAGATAATCCATTCTCTCCGCAGCCTGCCCCGACGCTGCCGCCGGGCATGACGGGATCGGATGCGAACGATCCGCGCGCCAAACTGACCCCGGGAATGTATGACGCGGGGGAGACTTCGATGGGGCTGGAACACCTTCTGCTGCTCAAGAAGCCGGACGCGTTTCAACTGGGAGCCACGAATCCTGACGATCCGAAGGTGGAGACGATCGTGGGACGGCTGGGCATGGGCAACAACAAGAAGATCCCAAAGTCGGCGCACTTGCTGATCGCGCAACTTGCTTTCGCCAACTCAGACCTCGCCTTCGAAGGCACACACCTGTTCCAGGGAAATTTTTATGGCGTGAGTATCTACGACATCGCACAACCGGCGCACACGCAGCTGCTGACAACGATGGTCTGTCCGGGTGGACAGGGGGATGTGTCGGTTTACAAGAATCTGCTGTTCATGTCGGTAGAAATGCCGAATGGGCGCCTGGATTGCGGGGTTCAGGGATTTCCACCGGAACCCGCGGCCGCGGACGAAGACAAGGACAAGGATAACGCCAGTAATAAAGAAAAAGATAAAGATACAAACGACAAGGATAAAGACGATAAAGACAAAGAGAAAAAACACCACATACCAGTAGCGCAAAAAGACCGCTTCCGCGGCGTAAGAATCTTCGACATTTCCGACATCAAAAATCCACGGCAGGTGGCAGCCGTGCAGACCTGCCGCGGATCGCATACGCATACTCTGGTACTCGATCCCAACGACAAGGACAATGTTTACATCTATGTTTCTGGAACCTCGTTCGTGCGCCAGCCTGAAGAGCTGGCCGGGTGCTCCGGGGAAAAACCGGATAAAGACCCGAATACAGCGTTGTTTCGCATCGATGTGATCAAGGTTCCAGTGGCTGCGCCGCAGGAGGCGAAGATTGTATCGAGTCCGCGAGTATTTATCGATCCCAGGACAGGCGCGATCAACGGGCTGAACAACGGCGGCACCCATGGCAAGAAGGGCGCGGAGAAACCATCGGACACCGACCAGTGCCACGACATCACCGCATACTCGGCGATCGGGTTGGCGGCGGGCGCGTGCTCGGGAAACGGAATTTTGCTTGACATCAAGGATCCGGTACATCCGAAGCGTGTGGATGCGGTGAACGATCCGAACTACTCTTACTGGCACTCGGCTTCGTTCTCGAACGATGGCAGTAAAGTCGTTTTCACCGACGAGTGGGGCGGTGGTTTGGGAGCACGCTGCCGTGCGAACGACCCGAACCAGTGGGGTGCGGATGCCATCTTTCATTTGAAGGACGACAAGTTGCACTTCGCCAGCTACTACAAGCTGCCGGCCGCGCAGGGCGATACGGAGAACTGCGTAGCGCACAACGGTTCTCTGATTCCGATTCCGGGCCGGGATATTGAAGTGCAGGCGTGGTATCAGGGCGGAGTCTCGGTGATGGACTTCACCGATCCCGCGAAGCCCTTTGAGATTGCTTATTTCGACCGTGGACCGATTGATCCGAAAACGTTGGTGCTCGGCGGCGATTGGTCGGCGTATTGGTACAACGGCTACATTTATGGGTCGGAGATTGCGCGCGGATTGGATGTGTTTCAACTGACGCCAACGAAGTTTCTTACACAAAATGAAATCGACGCGGCCAAGACGGTTCAGTTGGCTGACCTGAATGTACAGAACCAGCAAAGGATCGAGTGGCCCGCAAAGCTAGTCGTGGCGAAGGCGTATGTAGACCAGTTATCGAGGTCGCAGGCTCTGCCCGCACGCCGAATCGCAGCTCTACAGAAGGCGATTCAAAGCGCGGAGAAGTCAAACATGCGCAAAAATAAGGTGGCGAAATTGCAGGGGATGGCGCCTTCGCTCGAAAAGAGCGCAGAAACCGCGAAGACTCCGGCCGATGCAATGCGGATGCATGCACTGGCCGAGGTTCTGAAGAATCCGTCGGCCTGAAGCGAGGGTTGGGAATTTGTATCGCAAACTCTTCGGACTGGCGAAATTATAGGGGGGCGAGCATGAATTGCGCGCCCCCCGAAAGTGCAGGAGTGATCATTCTCTCACCCATTATTCTTTTCTTCGTGGGTCATCGCGAAGTATCCTTTCACCGTCGCCGCTGCTCACTCTCGTTTATTATTTCGGTCATATCCGCAACTGGCCGTATCTCAACCGGTCCAAGTCCATACTTAAGGCCTGGAAGCTGTGAGATAAGCTGAACGGCATGATTGAGGTCTCGCGCCTCAAGGATCTGAATGCCGCCAAGCTGTTCCTGTGGTTTCCGCATAGGGCCATCAGTCGTCATGACTTTGCCGTTTTTCCAATACAGGGTCAAAGCGGTCACCGGAGGCTGAAGAGGTACTTCGGCAACAAGATGTCCGTTGGCGCGCAGATGGTCGTTGTACTCAAAACATTCGTCGAACGTTCGGTGTCGCTCGTCCTCGGTCATCGCTTCGAATTTTCCTGGCTCGATGTATCCCAGACAGATGTATTTCATTGTTCCCTTCCTTTTTCCTGTGACTCCTTGTGTTCTAACTCAGGCGCGGCTCATCGTTCTGTTATCAGATAGTCGTTAGGGAGACCGAGAATCGACAACTGCTCCATTCTTTTCCGCGATAATGACTTTGACACGCCCAAACACCCCATATCGTTCCAGGGCGAACAGCAGCAGCCTGCACAGATCGTAGCGGAGTTGAAGAGCCAAGCGAGAAACGATTTCCAGTGGGTGAAGACGGACCAAACGAAAGCTATGGGGAAGACAATTTCAAAGGGTTTCGATGCTGGCGGGGGGACTGGTTTGCTGGAATGAATTTGCTCCAACTTGGATTCGCACCGGTACGGACTGTCGCGGGGGAAAATGTGAGTCAGGTTTTTATTAGGAAGAGGTCAGGGTGCGGTGGGTAGGTAGGGCTTCCTTCAGCGACAATAAAGCCGTCGCTTCAGGATGGCAACACAAAGGAACAGCGGTTTCCTCTCCGGGGTGGTGCCCGGTTCGGAATGACAATAAGTGGGAATAATGTGGGGTTTTAATGGATGCGTGTGCTTAGCGGCGTTCCATTTCGGGAATTAGGAACGGGGGCGGGGAAAACGCGAATGGTCGACTGATGTGATGGGCAGGAGTTGCCGATCTTTCCTTAGGTGAGAGGTAAGGAGCGTCTTATGAGTATTTCCATTTCCAGTTCGCTCTCGACCGCGTCGTTAGCTGCAACGAACTCTTCGTCGACTTCGGCGGCCGCTCGCAATCCACAACCAACCATCAATAATTCGGGCGACACGGTGAAGCTGTCGGAGTCGCAACAGGTGTACCAACTCTATAATCAGGGACAGGCGGTTTCGCAGATCGCGACTGCGCTGAGCTTGCCAGTTGAGATAGTAAATAACTATTTGGGGATCGTGGCGACGACGGGATAGAAACACCGTGCGCTCAGATAGCCGTGCTTTTGGCATGGCGCTGACCTCATAGGCCACGATGCAAATGCGTCGTGGCTTTTTCTGTTTTGCTGCGTGAACGCGCAGGGGGAACCTGCGGTAGCACTTTTCTCCACGGGATGAGGATTCCATCATTCGTTAAGGGAATTGGCGGGAGATTTTTTTCTTAAAAACATTATGGGTGGAAATCAGGGATTTGCGGGGGAGCGGCGAAGGTGTTGGCGGCAGACGGTGCATACTCCGGCGTTTGCCAGTTTTGATGGCGTGACCGGCGGCATGATCCTCGACCTGAGCGAAGCAGGGTTGTCGATGCAGACCGGAAGTGCGCACAACGAGCGGCTGCTTGATAAGGAGCGGCGGGTGAGACTGACGGTGGATTTGCCTGCGGATGTTTCGGAGGCAGGGCCTTTGATGACGCAAGCTCACCTGGGGGCAAACTTTGAAACACACTTTGAAACACTATTTGAAACCACGGGATATATTGCGTGGGCGGATGCGCTGGGGAGGGCGGGAGTGCGGTTCTCGGATTTGCCGGAGGAGGCGCGGCAGCGATTGAACAATTGGTTGACGCTGAATGCGAGCGCGCCTAGCCACATGGCTCCGAAGGTGGCGTTGGGAAGAATGGCTTGGCCGGCGGGAGTAAAGTCGGAGGGCAGCGCGGCCGGCGATCCGATGGCAGTAAGTCTCGAAGCGGAAAACTTGACGGCGGGCGGCAACGGAGGCGCGGCGTCGGCGACGGTGCAATATGAATTCAGCTCGCTGGGTACAGATTTGACTGCGGCCTTGCGGCTGATTGGAGAAAGAGCGCGATCGTTGACGCGGGGATCGAGTGCGGCGATTGCGCTGATGCACAAGGGCGCGGTGATTTGCCGGGCGAGTGTGGGAGAAAAGGCGCCTGCGCTGGGAACGAAGCTGGATGTGAACTCCGGACTTTCGGGAGAATGCTTTCGGGTGGGAAGAGCTTTGCGGTGCGACGATACGGAGATGGATCCGCGCGTGGATTTGGAGAGTTGCCGCCGGCTCGGCGTGCGATCGATTCTGGCGGCGCCGGTTCGGTATGAGCGCGACACGGTGGGGCTGCTGATGGTGTTTGCGACAGACGCGTTTAATTTTGATGAGGGCGATGTGGCGGTAGTGGAAAGTTTGGCGCATACGGTGATTGTGAGCATGAGGCGAGCAGCAGGGGCGGGGAGTGGGTAATTTTGCGTGACTCGAACGTCTGGGGAGATGAACTACAGTCAGAGTCAAAAACCAAAGTCAAAGACAAGGTCAAAAGCAGCGGGCGAGGGCGCCCGCACTACACGGAAGAAACGGCCACGTTCTGGATGAGCGTGGCCGTTTGAATTTATTTACGCTGCTGCTTGTTGTTGATACGCGGGAACGAATACCTGGGCGACAAAAGTCTCGAACGACGTAGGAGTTGTGTTGCGGGGGGTGCGAGGTTCGAGAGCGCGCATGTATCCGGAGTTAAGAGCCGCAGTCATTTCGAGCATCAGCCCAGCGAAGTTGCCGGACATCCCCATCTGAACCATGGCGGCGCGGAGTTGATCGTCGGGCGCTTGAACATATGCGAGCTTGGGTTTGCCGATGGCTTTCCCGATAATGGTAGCGACTTCGCTGTAATCGAGATCGCGCTGGCCGTGAAGTTCCTGGATCTGCTTGCCATGGAAGGCGAGCTGCAAGAGAGCGTCTGCGGCCGCGGCGCCAATATCGCGTGCGGCAATCATGGGAAGTTTGAGGTCGGGGCGAAGCGGTCCGACGGCGGATCCCATCATCCGAATAGCTCCGGCTTGTCCCAGCGTATTTTCCATGAAGGATCCGGCGCGCAGGTAAAGGACATTGATGGTGTCGACCCGGTTCAGCTTTTGCTCGAGGTTGTAGAGCCCGACGACTGGACCAGTGCCGGTGGGCTTATCGGCTCCGATGCTGCTGAGGGAAACGATATTTTTCACTCTAGTGCTGCGAACCGCGGTTGCGATGGCGTCGCTAACCTGGTTCTCATAGCCGAGAGGGTCGTTGCTGGCGGGATTGGGCGGGATCATGACGTAGGCGGAATCCGCATCTTGAAACGCTTTGGTGAGTGCGGCTGCGTCGGTTACATCGGCGACGAAAACTTCAGCACCCTGGGTTGCGAGAGGTTGCAGGTGAGTTGCATTTCTGCCGATGGCGCGAACTTTCTGGCCGCGTTCGAGAAGAGTCTTCGCCACCACGTGGCCGGTGTTGCCGCTTGCTCCGAGAATAGCGTACATAGAACCTCCTTTAAAATGTTGGATGCAGCAGGATTGGGTTGGACTCTAATGAGGAGGGCAATCTCGCGACGGCCAAAAAAAGATTGTCTGTGGAACGCGGCACGGTCGGGAACGAAAAGGTGGAGCGTGATGGGAACCGAAAACGTCGGCGGCAAAGCAGGAATCAGTGCGGTCATTCTGGATTATGGCGAAGTGCTTTGTCATCGGCCATCCGAGGAAGAATTCAGCCGCCTGATGCAACCGTTTGGCGTGGATGATAATTTGTTCGCGAGGTTGTGGGACAAGAATCGAAGTGCGTTCGATCGCGGAGATCTTACGCCCGAGATCTATTGGAGCATGCTGGCCGAGGACGCGGGCGCGAAAATCGATGCAACGCAGCTGCAGCAAGTATGCGAGTTGGATCTGCAGATGTGGGGAAACGCCAACGAGGAGATGGTGGGTTGGCTGCGGCAGCTCGGCCGCGGAGGAATCAAGACGGCGCTGCTCTCGAACATCCATCCTTCGATGATTGCTTACGTAAAGAAGAATTTCGACTGGCTGGAGCTGTTCGACTTCACCACGTTTTCGGCGGAAGTTCGGTTGATCAAGCCGGATCGCGCGATTTATGAACATACTCTGCAGGGGCTCGGCGTGAAGGCTGAAGAGGCGCTGTTTGTGGACGATCGGGAGATTAATGTTCGTGGGGCGCGGGAAGTGGGGATTCATGCGCTGCGATTTCGATCGGTGCGGGAGCTTCGCGAAGACTTGATGAGGATGGGGTTTGCGATTTTGCCCGGGACGTAGTGGGATCAGGAGCAGAGGTGCAGGTCTCTCAAAGCGAAAAGCAAGATCAAGATCAAAGGCGACGGACATGAGTGTCCGTCGCACACGAGGCGCCGGTCATGCAAACGATGACCGGCGCCTTTGTGATTACTGAGCGGGAGTTTCAGAGGATGCAGGTTGAGTGTTTGTGTTAGCTTCTGCGTTCACTTCGGGAGCGGCGATGGGATTAATCTTCACCGTGGCCAGAATTGTTTCGAGGCGGTGAAAGACTTCGTCGCGATCAATGCGACTGGGGCTGGGTTTGGTTGTGGTTGTCGTGTCGAGTTTGGTGGTTGCAACTTTCAGCGCAAACTCGTAGCAGGCGCCGTTCTGAAAGACGTGGTAATACTTCGACGATTCTTCGCGAGGGTTATTGGCAGCTTCGCCGCCAGTGGCGGTGGTTTCGGCGGATTCGAGTTCCATATCGCCGATCATTAATTTGGAAAGCGGAGGAGTTGCGAGTTGCGCCGTGGCCTGAACGGTGGGATCCGCCGGGGCCGCGGGGTTTGGCTGCGGAACGGAGAATTCGCTGCATTGATCGGCAGTGAGGGTTTTGTTCACGCTCACGTTGAAGAAGGCCGAAGTCAGGTCAGAGTTGGGATAGGTGGAGTCCGGCAGGGACACGGTTGCAACTGCGATTCCGCCGGGTTGTACGAAGTCCATGGGGATGGGATCGGAAGAGACGATTTCTTTTGCGGCGTCGCCGGTCTTAAGCGCGTACTTGCGCGGATATTGAAATGTGACTCCGGAAACGCTATCGACGTAGGTCACAGTTGGCGGAACTTTGCGGACGGCTTTCTTGTGAACGTGCTTGACAGCGGCTTGCTCTACCGGTGCTGCTGTGGGCTCGGGGCTGGTTGTAACGGGCGGCGTGGGCTGAGCGATCGGAGACTGCGTGTTGGTGCTTACGGGTTTTGGTGTGTCGCTGGAGCATCCTACGGTGAGCGCGCAGGCGAGCAGAAGCGCAGCGAAAATTAGCGTGCTGGTTTTGTCGAAATTGTTTTTTGTGGAATTTGCTTTCGCGTGATTGGATTTACCCCACGCAACGGAATTGAGCGGAAACAGGTTGATACGGGTCATGGTTGGTCACCTCCTGCTGCTGAGCAGCGCTAGAGAGAGTGCATGGGATGGGCCAGTGGATCGGTGTTGATTTTGTGGGGGTTAGGAGGATTCGGTTTGCGACGGCCGTGTTGACGGGGACACTTGTGTGGGGAGCGGGACACGATATTCGGGCGCTGGTAGCCATTCGAAGTACATTCGCGATACCCTCCGTGAATGGCGAGCTCTCTTACCGTGCTTTACCGGCCTGTTGGGGCACAAGAGTTAGAACTGATTCGCGCAAGTGGATTTCGCGAATTTCCTCCGCGATTGCCGGAACAGCCATTTTTCTATCCCGTGCTCAATGAGGAATACGCGATCCAGATTGCGCGCGACTGGAACACAAAAGATGAGCGGTCCGGTTTTGCCGGCTATGTTCTGCGCTTTTATGTCAAGAGCTGAATTTCTTGAAGAATATGAAGTGCATACTGTCGGCAGCACAATCCATTGTGAGTACTGGATACCCGCCGCGGATCTCAGGCACAATGAACGCAAATATCGTAGGAAGCATTGAGATGCTTCGGGAATTCCATCGCGGTAGTAGCTACGGGCCGCTGTCCGATGCTTCTGTATCTGAAACGGCGAATGTCACTTGTGTCGCGTCTCCGGCTTCGGTCATCCATCCGCGTCGCAGCTTTTCGGTCGGGGATGCTGGAGAGGTATGGCTTGATGTCGAGGATCGGAGTTCCATCCAACATGTCGAGGCCGCGAACGTGGAGCTCGACGCCTGCGCGGCGAAGGAGTTCGACGACGGTCAAGCCGATCGGATTCGGACGGCGCGGGGAGCGGGTAGCGAATACGCCGTGCGGGCGATTGTCGATGGGCGGAGTGCCGAGCAATTCGAATCCCTGAGAGCGGTCGAACTCCCAGAGGACGAAGAGGTGGGAGAAGCCTTCGATGTCGGTGAGGCCGAGTTCAAACTCGGGGTGGATGTTGAGAATGCCCTCGGCTTCATGTTTTACGCCGAAACCTTTGGGAATCTCGCTGGTGTTTTTGTAGGGACTGCTTACAGTGCCAATTGGCTTTGAGGTGAACATGATTTCTCTTCGAGAGACAACGGTCAGGGGCTAAAGCCCCATTTTATGAGAAAACAGGATGCGGCGCGGCTGAGGGCCGCCCTTTCAAAACGTTGTCTTGGAAGCGTTGTTCTTTCGAACTATATTCGTTGTGGCTTCCAGAGAGCCGGGCTTTGCCCGGCGGTCAGCCGAGGGTGGCTGTCCCCACATCAGCAACTTAGTTTTGATCACGCGGCGGCGATGCGGCGGATCAGGTCTTCTTGTTGTTGCTTGCTTTCGGCGCCGATGGTGAAGGCATCGAGGATGCCGAGCGATAGAGCGTATTTGATGGCTTCGTCTTGACGAGTGGCTAGATCGCCTTGGCCTAAGATTTTCATTCCGACTACGGCTTTGCCGGCGGCTTTCATACTTTTTAAAACCCCGACTACAGTTTCGGGATCGGCGTCCATGTGGGAGCCGATGGGATTGATGCGGGCGAAATCTACTTCGACCCAGGGGGATCTCGCAGCGGCGCGCAGAGCTTCGATACTGTGGCAGGAGCAGCCGTGGGCGCGGATGATTCCCTTCTGCTTGGCTTCGGAGAAAACGTCCATCACGCCTTTGTAGCGCTCGGTCCAATCGGATTCGGTGAGGCAGTGCATCAGGCAAATGTCTAAATAGTCAGTGCCCAGTTCGCGGCGAAAGCGGTCGAGATCGGCGCAGGCCGTGGCGGGATCGCGTGCCCAGGTTTTTGTGAGCACGGTGACTTTGTCGCGCGGCACATGCTTGAGAGCTTCGGCGACGTGAGGATGGGAGCCGTAGGAATCGGCGGCGTCGAAGAAACGGAGACCGTGATCGTAGCCGTTGAGGAGAAGATCGGAGAGTCCTTTGAGGCCGAGTGCGGTTTGATTGGAATGGTGGCCGGAGCCGACCGTGCCGGTGCCCATGGCGAGGCGGCTGGTTTTGATGCCGGTGCTGCCCAGGGTTACGGTGTCAGTGGCGGAAAATTTTGCGGGCAGCGGCTGGGTTGCTAGAGCGGCGAGCAGATTCTTTGAGGTTAGGAAAGCGGCTCCGACCGTGGTGGAGCCAATTAGGAAATCGCGGCGGTGCATGGGGACCTCCCATTTGAGGGCGCTTGAGATGAGATTACACCAAAAGGCTTGTCGCAGAGAACGCTGAGAACGGCCGCGGAGGGCGCTGAGAGAGCCGGGTACTACTCGAATTGTTTGCGGAAGGTAGCGAGTTGCTCGTGGATTTCTGAGACTTCTCTTTTAAGTTCCAGGACTTCGTTTTCTAGGTGCGATATGCGGTCGACGGCGGAGGTGCGGGTGAGGTCCGACGCGGGCGAGGGCGCCCGCGCCACATCGGGCGGTGGCGCGTCTCCGCTGAAGAGTTGCATATAGCGGGATTCCTTGGTGCCGGGTTGGCGTGGGAGAACCGCGGTTAGCGGGGGCTGGCGCTGGCTGAGGCGGTCGAGGGTGGAGACGATATCGTCGAGGGCTTCGAAGCGGTACATGCGCTCGGTGCGGCTGCGGAGTTCGCCGGGAGTTTGCGGGCCACGAAGAAGGAGTACGCAGAGGATAGCGATCTCGCGACGATCGAAATTGAAAACTTCCTGCAGGCGATGTTCGTATTTGGTGACGCGGCTGTCGGCTCCGCTGGCGGGGCCAGCGAGGCGTTTCTCCTGCAGCGTAGCGAGAGCTTGAGCGACGGAATCTTCGTCAAGGGTCATCACGGGGTCGCGATTATTTTTCTGAGTGCAGGCGTTGACGAGAGCATTCAGGGATAGTGGATAGTAATCGGGCGTGGTGATGTCTTTTTCGATGAGTGAGCCGAGGACGCGGGTTTCGATGTCGGTGAGGGGGAGCATTTGGTAGTTTTGCGATTGGGTCAGTTGTAATTGAAAAGCGAACGCGGTGTCTACTATGGCATTCATTGGGTATGCTGATTGCGGAGTGCATGTCGGCTAGAAAGATAGTCGAGCTGCGCTCGACGGACAGCCGAGGGCGGCTGTCTCCACATGATCTTATCCTTCCACGGATTTGAGGTGCTGCGTTGGTTTTGGTGCTGAAAATTTTGAAGCCGGTTGCGATCGTCGCGGTCGTCGTCTATCTCGAGATTAGATTTCCGCAGTTGTGGGAAAAACTGGGATTGGCTCGGATCGAGCGGTTTGGAAAGAGAATCGCGGGAAGAAAGGGACTCTGCGTTTTTCTGGTGGGGCTTTCGTTGTTTGTGATTCGCGGCCTCGGGGCGATTCTACTAGGCACTCCATTGCCGCATTATCACGATGAATTCAGTTATTTGCTGGCGGCGGACACGTTTGCGCACGGGCGGTTGACCAATCCTCCGCACCCGATGTGGGTGCACTTCGAAACATTTCATGTGATCTGGCACCCGACCTATATGTCGATGTATCCGCCGGGACAGGGGCTGATCCTGGCGTTGGGCGAAGTGTTGGGAAATCCGTGGATCGGGCAACTGCTGGCCTCGGCGCTGATGTGTGGGGCGGTTTGCTGGATGTTGCAAGGATGGATTCCCGCGCGCTGGGCTTTGCTGGGTGGAGTGCTGGTGGTGGCGCGACTGGGGTTGCTGAGTTACTTCACCAACGGATATTGGAGCGCATGCCTGCCGGCGGTAGGAGGGGCGCTGATTCTGGGAGCACTTCCGAGAATCCAGCATGGGGCGCGAAAAATTCATGCGGTGGTGATGGCGGTTGGATTATTTATTCTCGCGAACACGCGTCCGTATGAAGGGTTTTTGCTGGGGTTGGGAGTGGCGATTGCTTTGTTCGCGTGGATGTTTGGAAAGGACGGACCCCCGGCGCGGGTTTCGTGGGCGAGGATTGTTTTGCCGCTGGTGTTGACTCTCGCTCCGCTTGCGGCGTGGACGGGTTACTACTATTACCGTGTGACGGGTAGTCCGTTTCGCATGGCGTATACGGTGAATCGCGAAATGTATGCGATGGGACGGTATTTCATCTGGCAGAAGCCTTGGCCGGAGAAGACTTATCATCATGCGAAGATGCAGGCGCAGTACGAGCGCGAGCTGCGCGAGGCCACCGAGTACAAGACGGTAAGTGGATTTCTGCGGCGAGGGAGGGGCAAACTTTATTATTTCTGGCAGGTGTATCTGGTACCTCCGTTGCCTTTTGTTTTGATTGCGCTGCCGTGCGCGGCGCGTGACCGGCGATTGCGCGTGCCGTGGATGATTCTGGGAATTTTTGTGGTGGGGCTGGCGGTTGAGGTGTGGTTCCTGCCGCATTATTTTGCTCCGGCAACGGCATTGCTTTATTTGTTTTTGATGCAGTGCATGCGGCATTTGCGCTGGTTTCAGTGGCGAGAACAGTCCCGTGGGGCCAGCATTTGTGCGGGCGGTTGTCGTTGATCTATGTGGCGACGGTCGTACTGCGCATCGGAATGGCGGTGACGCATGTGCATCCGGAAAAAGAATGGCAGCATGGAGACATGGGGCGTGCGGCTATCGTGAAAGAGCTGGACGCGATGCCAGGAAAAGATGTGGTGCTGGTGAAGTATGCACCGGATTTCGATCTGGACCGCGAGTGGGTATTCAACGGCGCGAATATCGATCAGCAAAAGATTGTGTGGGCGCGAGACATGGGAGGGGAGAAGAATCAGGAATTGTTGGATTATTATCGCGGACGAAAATTCTGGATTGTGGAGGCAGACGGGTTGGCGCAATTGGAACGATATACGGAGAAGTAACTTCGAGGCTCCCACTTCTCGCGAAGGATGCGAGAAGTGGGGCACCCGACATTTACTTAAACTGATTTTTAGAACAGTGCCGTGGGGCGGCGCTTCCAGGGTTTGCCTTTTTCCTGGGAAACTTTCTCTACATCGTTGACGTAAGCTCCGACTTGAGTGAGCAGGTGGTGAAGGTCGTTGCCGAGGCTGAAGAAGGTGAATCCTTTATCGAGAAATTCGCCGACGCGCGGGGTACCGAACAAGAACAGGCCGAGAATGACGTTGTTCTTGCGTGCGTGCTCGATCAGCTTTTTTGTGGCGGCGTCGAGTTCCGGCGACGTGTACATCAGGGGGAATTCATATTTGTTGTAGAGGCCCATGGACATGCAGAGATCATTTTGACCGAGGAAGAGAATGTCGACGCCGGGAACGGCGGCGATCTCAGCGATGTTTTCGATGCAGGATGCGGTTTCGACTTGCAGAGCGATGATGCCTTCTTTATTAAAATTTCCGGCATAGCCGAGAAGTCCGGCTTTGTTCATGCTGCGCTGGGGAAAATAAACCGAGCGCGTGCCCACGGTCGGATACTTGGTGCAACTGATGGCCTGGCGAGCTTCTTCAGCGGTGTTGATGTAGGGAATGAGGACGCCGTCGGCGCCGAGATCGAGAGCCTGCTGGATGCCGGGGCGATCGTCGTATCCGCCGACGCGGACGATCGACTTCGCGCCGCCATTGGCGATGCCGCATAGCATGGCGGAAAGTTTTTCGTGGTCCATGGGACCGTGCTGGGTATCGACCAGCAGCCAGTCATAGCCGCTGTGCGCAATTTGTTCGGCGACTGTGGGACTGTGTGAGTTGAGGAATAGGCCCACCTTGGGCGTGCCTTGATGCAGTTGCTTTTTGAATTCGGAACCGCTCAGTGCGGGTTCGGGCATGCGAAGTTTCTCCGGAAGTGCAAAGTTGAATTGTGTAGTGTATCGCAAAGTGGTAGCCGAGACGGTGGATGGCCCGCCATTTGTTTGCTCCGCTATCACCCGTCGGGCATAGGCTCCGGAATTGGTATAGTCTTGCGAGGACAACGGAGGAGCGGACATGAGAATGCTGCTGCATTGGGTGTTGAGTGCGTTGGCGGTTTGGATTATGTCGCGCGTGGTGCCGGGAATTCACGTGAGCGGTCCGGTGGCGGCTCTGATTGCGGCGCTGGTGATTGGCTTTATTAATGCGACGATCGGGCTGGTGCTGAAGATTCTTACTTTTCCGCTGACGCTGCTCACACTGGGATTGTTCTGGCTGGTGATCAATGCACTGATGCTGGAACTGGCTTCGGCATTGCTGGCGCCGGGCTTTCAGGTGCGCGGATTCTTCGCGGCGTTCGTGGGCGCGATTGTTCTGAGCCTGGTGAACTTGTTGCTGAAGGCAATCATCATGCCTTCGAATAGCGGCCGTTAGTCGATTGCGGTTTTAGCCATTGGCCGTTTGATGGACTAACTTTTGCCACTTGAGATTGGGCCCGATTTTTTTGGCTTGATCGCCTGCCAATCTTCTTCTGTGAGAAGGCGACCGAGATTACTGAATTCTCCGGCGCCCTGCAGGAATTCTCCGCCATCCATGCGGATGACTTCGCCGTTGATGTAGCCCGAGCCGTCGCTTACCAGGAATGCGGCGAGATTTGCCAACTCTTCTGTTGTGCCAAAGCGGTGCAGTGGGTTTCGGTCGAGCGCGTGCGCTTCGAGTTCGGGGCGTGGCAGGACGCGGGAGAATGCGCCTTGCGTGGGAATCGGGCCGGGCGCAATGGCGTTCATACGAATTCCGCGATTGCCCCATTCGACGGCGAGGCTACGGGTGAGGGTCTCGACTCCGGCTTTCGAGATGGCTGATGGCACTACGTAGGCGGAGCCAACCGGCGCGTAGGTTGCCGAGATGCTGAGGACAGTGCCTTTGTGTTTGGCTTTGAGCCAGCGGCGTCCGCAGGCCATGGTGGCGTGTAGAGTGCCGAGGAGGACGATGCCGATGACGGAGTCGAAGGCGCGCGGAGAAAGTTCTTCGGTGCGGGCGATGAAGTTTCCAGCGGCGTTGTTGACCAGAATATCCAGCGGGCCAGTTTTCCAGATGGAATCGGTCATGGCCTCGACAGCGTCGAGATTGCGGACGTCGCAGGGGATCGCCTGGATCTCACCTTTTGTTGCGGTGGAAAGTTCGGCAGCGGTTTTCTGGAGTACGTCTTCACGGCGGCCGCAGATGTAGACGGTGGCGCCGAGTTCGAGGAAGCGGTGAGCCATGGCTCTACCGAGGCCGGTGCCACCGCCGGTGATGAGGATGCGTTTGTTTGCGAGAAGATCTGCGCGGAACATATTCTGGCTCGATTCTAGAGTCGGCGAACAGCAGGTTCTCACCGGCTGTCGCCGGATTCGGAATGACAAAAATTATAGGGGCTGAGACCGATGTCTGGGCACAATGACGAAATTATGTGCGGATGGATAAAGGATCAGCAGCGATGCGGAAGCCGTAGTCGGCATATTGAAAGTCGGGAGGGATGCTGGAGCGGGCGGAGCAGCGGGAGACTTTGACATGATGGCGCCAGGATCCGCCGCGGGAGGCTTTGCGTTGGCCGGTTCCGGAGCGAGGGTCGGGGCCGCGGGGATTGCGGTCAGGCGACGTGGCGTAGTAGTTGGGATCGTACCAGTCGCTGCACCACTCGTGGACGTTATCGCAGATGTTGTGGAGGCCGAAGGAATTTGAAGCGTAGCGGGCGACGGGCTCGGGCCCGGTTTGCCAGCGCGTGGCATAGTCGGGAAGTGATTGCGGAGGATCGTTGCCCCAGGGGAAATCTTTCTGTTCGAGATCGCCACGAGCGGCTCGCTCCCATTCCGCTTCGGTGGGAAGGCGATAGATGCGTCCGGTTTGCGAGGATAGCCATTGGCAATAGTGATCGGCTTCGAACCAGGAGACGCTAGTGACCGGGTGTTGGAGATGGCTGAAATTTGGGTCGTTCCACGATGGAGGGGCCGGTAATCCGGTGGTGCCCAGGTAGGCTGCGTATTCTGCGTTGGTGACCTGGGTGACGGCGAGTTCGAAAGAGTCAATCCAGACGCGGTGAACGGGACGTTCGCAATCCTGATCAGTGGCGGAGCCCATCAGGAACCAGGCGGCGGGGATCGAAACCATGCGAGGCTCGATGTAGTGGGGATCGGGATGGGAATGGGAATGTGCTGCCGACATGATTTAGCTCGGATGTTGCCGCATGGATCTGATCTGGATAAAGTGTAGCAGCGCTGATGGAGGCTGCGATGGCGAAACAGAAACTGCGCTTCAAAGTGAAGATTGAGGGCAAAGAGGCGGGAGTGGTGGCGGCGATTACGCCACCAGTGGATGTAATCGAGATTTTTGGGACGCGGGCGAGGGTGCCGGTGCGCGGGACAATTAACGGGTTTCCGTTTCGATCGTCGCTGATGCCGATGGGTGGTTGCCACATGATGCCGGTGAATCAGACTTTGCGCGAGGGTGCTGGAGTGGAGGCCGGAGACATTGTCGAAGTGGTGATCGAACGGGATGATGAAAAGCGCACAGTGGAAGCGCCTGCGGTGTTGAAGAAACAACTGGCGAAAAATAAAGTGGCGAAGGCGAACTGGGAAAAGATGGGGTTCACGCATAAGAAAGAGATCGCACTTTGGATTGAGGCCGCGAAGAAAGAAGAGACGAGGGAGAGGCGGGTAGCGAAAGCGATGGAGGTATTGGAAGCGGGGACGAAGTACACTGGGTGAGGATTTGTTACCTCGTTGCTAAGGCCCGATTCCAGTCAGACCGGACACGATCGCAGCGTTGAAGCGCTGCCACCCAAAGACATCCCATTAAGAGCTGCGTAAGCTACGCACGATTTGCGCGATGCTGTTTTCCTGAAACAGGCGGATGGCGGCGATGCCGGCTGCTCCAGCTTGCAGGCAGGAAGCGGCGTTCTGCTGGGTGATGCCTCCCAGAGCGAGGACGGGAATTGTGGCTTGGCAGGCTTTGCGGAGAGCTTCGAGACCTGCGGGTGCGTTCCCGGGGGCGTCTTTTTTTTCGAAGACGGGGGCGAAGATGGCTAGAGTGGCGGCGTTGGTGGCGGCTTGGGTTACTTCTTCTGGTGAGTGACAGGAGATGGATATTTGCGGAGGTGATGGTGAGATTTCGCGGGCGAGAGCCTGCCCTGAGCTTGTCGAAGGGGCGCCCGCGCCACATCTCCATATTTGCCGAATTTCGTTTGGGGAAAGATCGTTGGCTGGGAGGTGCACGCCTTGGGCTTCGCTGGCCAGGGCGACGTCGGTGCGGGAGTTGATGAGGAGAGCAGTTTTTGGTTTTGCATTGTTCCGGATGATTTGAATTGCTTCGCGCGCGAGGGATTCCAGGTCGCGAGTGGAGAGATCTTTTTCACGGAGCTGGATGTAGTCGATGTCGGCGCTTGCGGCTTCGTCGATTTTTTCGAGCAGGAGCCGACTGCGGTCTCGCTCATTGCCGGGGAAGGCTTTGCGGTCGGTGATGTAATAGAGGATGCAACTTTCCGGCATCGGCTCGCTCGCGAGGACTTGCAAATCTTTAACACAGGGGGCACGGGGTTCACAGGGTAGAGCTTAGGTGTCCGGACCTCCCTTTTGGATTATGGCCTCGTTCTCGCGATCTCGGGGAGGACTTCTTGTTCTTTTTCTTTTTTGGGCGGGCCGCCGAGGTGGTATTCGGTGAGGCCGTCGCGGAGGAAAGTGAAGGCGTCTTCTGGAGTGTCGACGAACTTGAACAGGCTGAGGTCTTCTGGAGCAACGGTGCCGGCATCGACGAAGGCCTGGAAGTTCATGATGCGATGCCAGTATTCACTGCCATAAATCACGACGAGAATTTTCTTGGCGAGCTTGTCGGTTTGCGCGAGGGTGAGAATTTCGAAGAGTTCGTCGATGGTGCCAAATCCGCCGGGGAAAATCACCAGCGCTTTGGCGAGATAGGCGAACCAGAATTTGCGCATGAAAAAATAATGAAATTCGAAGTTGAGCGAGGGTGTGATGTAGGAGTTGGGATTCTGCTCGAAGGGCAGATTGATGTTGAGACCGATGCTCTTGCCTCCGGCTTCGTAGGCGCCAAGGTTGGCGGCTTCCATGATGCCGGGGCCGCCGCCGGTAGTGACGACGAAACGGTGGCGGCGGGCGGGGATTTGGATAGACCATTCAGTCAGTAGATGAGCGAGGCGGCGCGCGTCCTCGTAGTAGCGGGCCATATCGACGGCGGCGCGGGCGCGCTTGAGATTATCCTGATGTTGGCTAGCAGAAATTTTGCTGTCGTTCTTTTCTACAGCGATCAGATTGTTTTTGGCGGCGTCGCCCCCTTGAAAGCGCGCGGATCCGAAGAAGACGACTGTGTCCTGAATCTGTTCGCGGCGAAAACGGGAGAGCGGTTCCTGATATTCGGCGAGGATGCGAAGGATGCGGCCGTCGGGACTGCTGAGGAACGGGTCGTTCTCGTAGGCCAGAGGAGCGGGTTTGAGCTTATCGATCATTTAAGAAACTCATGCATTTAAGAAATTCACGCATCGAAGGCACTCACATTCTAAATCTGAAATCCGGGAACCCATGGTGCAGGTTCCCTGACCGCTATTGGCGATCGTGATAGTGGAGGGCTTCCCAGAAGCCAATCCAGATGTCGAGCAAACCCAGGCCACTGCACAGGCCACGAAAAAAGCCGGTGGAGATTAGAGTGCGCAGCCAGGGATAGGAAAGCAGAAGATAATTGTCGGTCCATTCGGGGGTCCAGGGGAGAATGAGGAGCAGAACGCCGGCGATGGCGCTGATTAACACGAAGAGAAAGACGGAGGTGCGATGCAGCCAAAGCTGCAGCCCGCCATGGGCTTGGCGCACGGGAGTGGAAGGCGGTGGATCGAGAAGCCATGTCCTGTTTTCAGTGGAAGCGGGAGTGGGCGCCCGGCCGTTCTCCACGGGCAATTTGGGGTCGGTAGTCACTGGGCGCTCCGCTGCGGAGAAGGGATAGGAGATAACGGCGAACTTGGTTGTACCGGGAAAAACCAAGGTCCCTCGCTTCGCTCGGGGTGACAAGAGTCGTGGGAGTTGGGACGAGGAGAGTGGTTGCGACGACAACGACGATCGGGACAGAAGGTTTGAGGAACGAAACCCATCGAGCTATTCTACGACTTCAGAGGCTTGATGCGCTCGGCGACGTCACGATAATCGATGTTGCGGCCGTAAACTTCCATGAAGTGCTTGAGCGCTGATGGTTTGTCACCGGCGGTCTCATAGGCTGCGGCGAGTTCGTAGTGGAGAGCGGTGCGGGTTTCCTCGTCGATGCCGGGGGCCGCAAGGGCTTTTTGATACCAGCGAATGGCAGCCTCGGGGACGCCTTTATCGAGGAAACATTGTGCCAGCCAGGTGTAAGTCTGCATGACCTGAGGGAACGGATGGCCGCGATCGACGGCCTGGCAGGTCTTTTGCAACTCGCCGATGGCTTCATCGAGTAGACCCATTTCGCGGAAGGCGATACCCAGGTTGTAGTGAGTTTCGGGGTCGCCCTCATCCGCGGTGGTGCCCGATTCGAGATCTTGTTTCAGCTCACCGAACATTTCGGCTAGATCAACGCCGGCATCTTCACCGAAGGGGGAAGACTTGGCGGCGGCTGGTGGGCCGGGGATGACTGGAGGAACCGCTGCCACGGGAGCGGCGTGAGCCGACTGCTGTGTGACCGGGGCTGAGGCTTGTGAGGAAATTACAGGAGCGCTGGCGGATGCCGAAGCGGCTGCGGCGCTGGCGGCTGCGGGCGGAACCAGTTGCGCAGCGGGCGCGGGCCATTGCTGCGCGGGCGCTGCCGCGACTGGCGGCTTGGATTCCGGGACGGACTGAGCTTGAGGCACAGGGGATGCTTCGGGGATGGGAGCATCTTTGAGGAAGTCGTCGCCCAGGGAAGCTTCGAGATCGGCTACGAATTCACCGATGACCTCGTTTTGCGGTACGCCGAACGTCGTGGGTGTGGCATTGCCGACAGGCTCGAGTTCGGGCTGCGACGGATGTTCTGTTTGAGCCGCGTGCGCTGATGCATGCTCGGCGGAATGAGCGGGCTCATGCGGAACGGCACCGGGCAGAAAACTATCGCCCAGCGAAGATTCAAGATCGGAGACGAATTCCTGGAGGACGCCGGGCGCCGATGCGACCGCGGGCTCGACTGCGGGAGGCTCGGGCGCGGGAGCTTTGGGCACGGGAGGCTGAATGCGGCGAGCAGCGGGAGGTTCCACGTGCACGGCTTCCACCGGAGGAAGCGGGGCGGGTGGTTCCACAGGAAGCTCCTCGACCACTGCGGGCTCATCGAGAGTGGTAGAGGGAACTTCGTCCATAACTTCGTCGACCGTAGATTCAGAGGAAGGCTCATCGGTGGCGAAATTCGAAACTGGTTCGAGAGCGGCGACCTCTTCGACAGCCGCGGGATGAGAGGCAGCTTCAATCTCAGCCTGAAGAGCGCCCAATACAGACTCGTCAGATGTGAGAGTTTGAAGTTTTTCGAAAGCGGAGGCAGCCTGCTCGGGCATGCCATGCTCGAGATAGAAACGAATCTCTTCGACGCTTTCGGCGGTTTTTTCCTGGCTGGGCGGCGCGAGATGGGCCTTTGCCGCTTCGGCATGAGCGACGGGGGCCGCAGGCTCGGCGACGGCACTGGGAATCTCTATTTCGGCGACTTCTGCAGCAGGCTCTTCGGCTTCGATGGTGATGGCATCGTCCCACTCGGAGGATAGGTCGATCTCGGCGGCCTCGGCGTGAGATTCGATAGCGGCTGGCACTTCGTCGGCGGGTTGGTGATCCGGACTTTCTTGATTTTGATCTTCGTGATTTTGAGTGTGGTGTTGGTTTTCGTCAGGATCCGCGACGACGGAGAATTCGAGTTCTTCCGCAGGCTGAGCAGGAGTAGCAGCAGGCCAGGGAGCGGATACCTGGAGCGCGATCGAGATCTCTTCTGAAGATGTTTCCTCCGGGAGTGTGGGCAGCTCGATCGCGGAGTCCGATGCAGCGGAAACTGACGAGCGCTGCTCATAGCGGTCGGCAAGCTCGCCGTAGCGTGTGGCTTCTTCGGGATATCCAGCTTCGGAGTAGACGCTCTGCAGGGTACGGCAGCAGACGCCGGCCTCGGCAAAGCGTTCGGCGCGAGTGTGCAGCGCGGCTAGCCGCTGGTTCAGGCGAAGATCGTTGGGCGCCTGCGGCAAAGTGGCCATGAGCGGGGCCAGAGCTTTGGCGGGCATGTTGTAGGAAATAAAAAGTTCCGCGTCGGTGAGGGCGGAGCGGACGGCCAGGGCCACGGCATCGGGATAATGTTGATGGACCGCGGGAGATGTGGCTTCCAGTTCGTCGACGATGACGGCGGCTTCTTCCGCGGAAATTAATTTTTCGGCGGAGGGTCCACCGAGCTGGCTCACCACCTGCTGATAATTATTCAGGTGCAGGGGATTGCCGGGCTCCATGGTGGCGAGTTTCTGGTAGAGATCGCGGGCGCGCGCCAGATCGCCCGATTGCACGGAGGCATGCGCCAGCAACTCAATCACTTCGGTGACGTGAGTGGACTCCCCGGCTTTCTGGAAGAGATCGAGAAGCTTCTCAAGCGAAGCGGGATTGTCGCGCACATGGCCGATGACGGAGTGCAGATTTTTTAAAACTTTGTCGGAATCTTCGGCCAGCAGGCGGTCGGCATGCTGATCGTAAACCTGAAGCGCATTCTCATACTGCCCGGCCTGCATGAGAGCGTCGGCGAAAGTGGAGATAGCGGCAAGATCGTTGTGGACACTGAGCAGTTTGCTGGCAAGCGTTCCGGCGTCGGAGAGGCGACCATTTTTCAGGTAAGCCTTCAGCAGATCGCGCAAGCCATCGGGATTGGAATCGAGATCGGGGACTTTTTGCAGAGACTCGATGGCGGCTTCGGCATCGCCGGCCTCGAGCAGATTGCGTCCTTGCATCAGCAGCGCGTAGCCGTTGCCGGGATCGAGCGTAAGCATGCGCTGCAGAACTTCCTCGGCGCCGGGCAGGTTGCCTTTGGAACGGAGAGTTTCAGCGGCGGCAGAAAAAATCTGCCAAGCGTCATTTTTCTTGCCCAGGCGGACGTAGACTTCCGCCAGGCGAACCCGCATAGTGGTATTTTCCGGATCCATCTCCAGAATTTTCTGGAAGATGCGGACGGCATTGTCGAGCTCGCCAGATTTCAGAAATTCTTCGGCGACCTGCAGGTACTGGGCGCGGGCATCGTTGAAAAGTCCCTGTTGGGTGTAGAGTTCCGCCAGCTTCAGCACGCTCTCAAGCGAAGGCTTGAGCTTGCTGATTTTTTTGTACATGGCGATGGCTTTGACCGTGAAACCCTGCGTGGCATAGGCATCGCCTACGGTCTTGAAACATTCGGTGGCTTTATCGGCATCGCCCAGGCGGGAGTAAAGGTCGCCAACCGTGTTGGTGACGGTGAGGTCTTTGGGGTCGGCCTTAATGACCTTTTCGTACTCAACGATGGCATTCTGCATCTTGCCCTGCTGGACGTATTTCTCCGCAGCGCTGAGTACCTTCTGTTTGTTGAACCCGAAACCGAACGCCATAAGGTTGCGAACTCCAGCCCTGGTTGCGAATGACGGTGGTGCGAATGACGTTCCCGCAAGCGTTGTCCGGAAACGTCAACTTGGCCAAACTCCTTTTTTAGAGATGGCCGGTTGGAACAAGTGCAATTGTACGGCTGGAGGAGTGGAATCGCATGGTTACCAAGGGTTACCAAAAGGGAGTGTACAAGTGGGTTACCTTGGGAATCAGCGGTGGAACGGGCGGTTATGGGCCGTCTCTAGTCCAAAAGCGCTATTTGGCGGCGCGGGAGCAGAGTGTAATCTTCCGGCTGCGTTTTGAAAAGGGAGTGGGTTCGAGGCGCGCCGTTAGCGGCCTCTCAAACTTCGACCTGGATGGAGGAAGAGTCGGTCTATGACATGGATCAAAACTGTACCGTTGTCGGAAGTGGATGAGAAACTGCGTAGCGCGATGGAGGGGCAGCGGGCGTTGTATCCGGTGGAGTATGCCACGCCGGTGCATCCCGATGAGTCGGGAGGGTCATCGATTGTGGGGTCGCATTCGCTGATTCCGCAGGCGCTCTATCACGCGTTTGGAACATTCGGGGCGCTGATGTCGCCGGAGTTGCCGCTGAGCCGGCGGCAGCACGAAATGATTGCCACCATGGTCTCGGTAACCAACCGGTGCGTGTATTGAATCGAATCACACGCAGAGTTTCTGCGTAGAGTGACGCTGGACCGGGAGTTGGTGGAGGCGCTGGAGAAGGATTACACGACCGCGCCCATTACGCCGCAGGAGCGGGTGATGGTGGATTATGTGGTGAAGTTGACCAAGGACGCTACGCGCGTTTGGAAGGATGATATTGAGGGGCTGCGAGCTGTTGGATTTGATGATCGCGGGATTTTGCAGATTACGCTGATTGCGTCTTGGTTTAACTATATTAATCGGGTGGCGGATGCGCTGGGGGTGGGGCGGGAGTGAAGGCTTTAGGAGCGATCGGTCATCGCTCAGGGTTGTTCATGAGACGACGATATTTCGCTACACCCCCGGAGGTGTCAAAAACATTTTGGCGATGCTCCACCCCCGTCCGAGCCCGATCCGCCTCCGCCATTCTCCCTTTGGACATCTACTCCGTCCACCGAGAGAACGTTGTATCCACGAACGCGACCGAAGTCGCGCGTTATTTCGTACCGGGCCGTTACTTCAGCGTCCGGCTCTGAGGCCAACTTGTCGTATAGTTTTTCCGACGTGAGATAATCGAAGCAACTGCCGCCATTGCCGACTGAGCGATAAATGACGACTCCCCCCTTCTTCGGCGGCCCGAGAAAATCAAAATTTTCCCTTCCTTTTCCGTCGATGCTGAAATGCATTTTGTAGGTCTGCAACGTCCTGACACCGAGGAAGAGACGGTCACCCATGAAGGACAGCGCGACGCATGTGAATGAGAGAACCAGAGATAACCGCCAACGACGCCAATCTCGCAAAGCGGTTGCCAGGAAGGATACTCCAGCAAGCAGCGCCGTAAATGGTACGGCAAAGGAGGCCGCGACGCGTAGGGGGGAGACCTCCCAGGGACCACCTGTCCGCAATGTGAGCACACCTGTGAGCAGACTCGCAATCCCGAGGAGTGGGCCGACACTTAAAACACGAGCCAGCCGAGGCTCGCTGATCCACAAAACGCCGATTGGCACGAGGAAGAAGAAGCAGAGTGCGACCCATGATATACCACCTACAAGCGCAAGGGAGCTTACGGTCAGCCCGATAACTATGAACAGTCCGGCCGGAAGATAGCGCGAAGCAATCCGACTTGCGAGAATGCCCTTTGGCATGGTCAAGGAATAGCATATCCGTCGCAAACAGCAGTTGCACGTAACTTTTATGCGTACCCCTTGACCCGTTGTGAGTCGGATTCGATGAGGCCCGATGTGCGATTGTTCCCTTCTGCTACTACACTTGCCTAGAAGGCAAGACTTCGGTTTCTTGCCACCCCAAATCTTTACTCCATGGCTGAATCATTAGCAGAGTTTTTCCTGACGAACTTTCAGGCGCACACGTCTGAACGTGCCTATGGGCAGCGGCGCGGCTATCGGATGGAATGGTTTACGTACCAGCAGGTTCTGGAAATGGCGTTGCAGTTCGCCGCCGAGTTGGACACGCGCGGGATTGGCAAGGGCGAGCGGGTGATGTTGTGGGGGGAGAATTGCGCGGAGTGGGTTGCGGCGTTTTTTGGGATGTGCTTTGCGTGGGGTGGTTGTGGTGCCGATGGATGATGGGGCGTCTGTCGATTTTGCTGGACGGGTTGCGGGGCAGGTTGAGGCGACGCTTTGGATTTGTTCGCGGAGGCACGCGGCGGAGGGTATCGCTGGGATTCCTATCGCTGTCCTTGATGAGATCAAAATCCCCACTTCTCGCAAAGGAAGCGAGAAGTGGGGCACCCCGGTCTCATCGATTGCGTCAGTCGGACGCGACGACATCCTGCAGATTGTTTTTACTTCGGGGACTACGGCGGAGCCTAAGGGGGTGGTGATTACGCATGGGAACGTGCTGGCGAATATCGATCCGCTGGAGCGGGCGATGCAGCCTTATTTGAAGTATGAGCGGTGGGTGCATCCGGTGCGGTTTTTGAATTTGCTGCCGCTGAGTCATGTGTTCGGGCAATTTCTGGGAATGTTTCTGCCACCGATTTTGGGCGGGACTGTGATCTTTCAGGAGGAGTTGAAGCCATCGGAGATTATCGGCACGATCCGGCGGGAACGCGTGTCGGTGCTGGTGAGCGTGCCGAGAGTTTTGCAGTCTTTGAAACAGAAGATTGAACGCGATTTAGAAGATCGAGGGAAGATCGAACGTTTTCGGCGACGTTTTCGCACGTCGGAAGGAAAACATTTTTTACGGCGATGGTGGATTTTTCGCGACATCCGGCGGCAGTTTGGGTGGAAGTTCTGGGCATTTATTTGTGGTGGCGCGGCGCTGGATGCGGAGACGGAACAGTTCTGGGATCGGCTGGGTTATGCGGCGATTCAGGGTTATGGGCTGACGGAGACGACGTCGCTGATCAGTGTGAATCATCCGTTCAAGTTGGGGAAGGGATCGATTGGGAAGGTGCTGCCGGGACGCGATGTGAAACTTGCCGAGGATGGCGAGATTTTGATCCGTGGCGGGGGAGTGGCGTCGCGATATTGGGGGGCCGGGTGACGCGCTTAGCGTCGCCGACGATCAGGGGTGGTACCACACGGGAGATGTGGGCGCGCTGGATGACGCCGGGAATCTTTATTTCAAAGGGCGCAAGAAGGAAGTGATTGTTACTCCGGCGGGGCTGAACATTTATCCGGAGGATTTGGAGGCGGCGTTGCGGCGGCAGCCGGAGGTGAAAGATTGCGTGGTTGTAGGGATTGAGCGTGGAGGAAATGCGGAGCCGTATGCGGTGGTGATTTTGCGGGGCGATGCAAAAGTGGAGGAAGTGGTGGAGCGCGCGAATCAATCGCTGGCAGAATTCCAGCGTATGCGTATGTGGGTGCAATGGCCGCAGGAAGATTTTCCACGGACGAGCACGCAGAAGCCGCGGCGGAATGTGATTGCGGGATTCGCGGCGAAGCAAATCTTGCAAGGCGCGGAAGAGAATGCAGGCGATGATCCGGTGATGGAATTGATCGGGCGCATTACGGGACGAAAGGCGGCAGCAGTGAATGCGGAAGAAACGCTCGACTCGGATTTGGGATTGAGTTCGCTGGATCGCGTAGAGCTGATCAGCGCGTTAGAAGATCGATACCAGCTGGATCTGAGCGAGGTTGGTTTCAGCGCGGCGGGCACGGTAGGCGATGTAGAACGCTTGCTGCGTGGCGAGGTGAAGCAGCATGTTGAGTATCACTATCCGGGCTGGGTGTTGCGATGGCCGGTAACGTGGGTGCGCTGGCTCGCCCAATATTTGCTGATGATGCCGGCGGTTATGTTGCTGGGCTGGCCTCGCATTGAAGGGCGAGAAAATTTGCGAGGCTGGGAAGGGCCGCTGCTGGTGGTTTGCAACCATATTGCGGACGTGGACTTTGGCTTTGTGCAAGCGGCCTTGCCAGTGCGATTGCGGAGCCGGATTGCGATCGCGACGCGCGGCGAGGTGTTAGAGGCGTTGCATTCGCCGGCCGCGGATAGAAATTTGTTGGGGCGAATTTACGATCGGATGAAATGGGTGTTGGGAGTTTCCTTGCTCAACCTTTTTCCGTTGCCGCGCGAGGCTGGCTTCCGAAAGAGTTTTGCTTATGCGGGGCGCGCCGTGGATCGTGGTTACAGCGTGCTGGTTTTTCCCGAAGGGCGGCATACGGTGGATGGAAAGATGAATCCGTTTCGCGCTGGGGTTGGGCTGCTGGCGAAGAACCTGGATGTTCCAGTGTTGCCCCTGAAGATTGAGGGATCGTTTGAGATGAAGCAAGCGGGGAGGAAATTTGCGAGGCCGGGGGAAATCCGAGTTCGCATTGGACAACCGATGCAGTTTGCGGCGGAGAGCGATCCTGCGCAGATCGCGCGGGAGTTGCAGAGCGCTGTGGGTGCGTTGTGATGACGGGGAGAGACGACCTCAGGCGCTAAAAGCGCAAATGTTGTGATTGATTACGGCACGACTGAAGTCGTGCCCTTCCCGAGCCTAAAGAACACGTGATTTATTCTTCGTCCATGTTGCCTTCGTCTTTGTGGGCGTCGGTGTCGATCTTGATTTCGGGTAAGTTTGCTCCGCTGAGGGAATGATTCAAAGCGGGGAGATCCGTCGTCCGAAAGGCATCCCAACGTTTCATTACATCCGACGTATCGCGCTCGATCGCCGCGAATGCTTCCGACTGCGAGGCCGTAGGGTCGGCATCAACCTGCCAGATCTGGCCGTATAAAACAGCGATCTGACTATTGGTTCTGATGAGCGTGTTTTCATTGCCAGGCGGAGCGAGGAATCCGGCGGGAGCACCCAGAAGGGCCATGAGTTTATTTTGGAATATTTGAACTGAATCGCGCACGGATCCGGTCGCTTGCTGAGTTAGCTTTTGCAGCGGATCGCGAATCGATCCCGCTTGCTGCACGGCCTGCGAAGTCTCGCTCAACAAAGATGCCAGGCGCGTTTCCAGTTGGAATTTTCTCTCCAGACCAGCCGTCGATATTTTTACGCGCGGGTCCATCTTCAGGACAAACGACGCAGTGTAGTTCTTGCCATCCGCGGTGAGGCGCGCGGTGTAGGTTCCCGGCAACGCCGTGGGACCAAGCGGCAGACGAGGCGTGTCGCCGGGAATGGCGGAGATGGGATATTCGTGACGCGTGGAATCGGGTGTGGGATAGTGAAGATCCCATACCCAGCGGTGCATGCCGGCATCGGGAGACAGAGCGCGGAACGGACGCAGCCAGTAGAGGGGGATGAGTTGTTGCTTTAATTCCTCTTCGGTTACCTCCGGCTTGTCGGTGCTGGAAAACTTGCGAACCAGTTGGCCGCGAGCGTCGAGAATTTCCAGCGTGACGGGAGAAGACGCGTGAGGCAGATAGTAATCGAGGATGGCGCCGTCGGGTGGGTTGGCGGCAAAGGGCTCGTCGGGAGGAAGTGGAGTATCAGTGTAGGTGTCGCGCTGGATGCGGACAGCCGGAGCGGGTGTGAAAAGATGCGCTTCGGTGGTCGACAAGGCCTTTACTTCGCGAAGTGCAGTGATGTCGTCGAGAATCCAGAAGGAGCGGCCGTGGGTGCCGACGATGAGATCGTTGTCGTGAATCCAGAGATCACGCATGGAAGTATGCGGCAGATTGAGTTGAAGGGATTGCCAGTGGTCGCCATCGTCGAATGAAATCCAGACCGAATTTTCGGTTCCGGCGAACAGAAGGCCCTTGCGCACGGGATCTTCGCGGACGGTATCGACGGGGCCGAAGTCGGGAAGGCCGGTGGTGATCAAGGCCCAGTTTTTGCCGGCGTCGTGGGTGCGATAGATGTAAGGACGGTTGTCGTTGATGCGGAAGCGGCTCACGGATGCGTAGGCGGTGTCTTCATCGAAGTGCGAGGCGCTGATCTGTGTAACCTTGCTCCAGGGCGTGAGATCTTTGGGAGTGATGTTGTCCCAGTTCTTGCCACCGTCGCGCGTTTGCCAGATGAGGCCATCGTCGGTGCCAGCCCAGAGCGTGTTGATGTTTTTGAATGAAGGCGCGAGAGCATAGATGGTTCCGCGCTGTTTGTCGGCTCCCTTGGGAACGAGGCTGCCGACGCTGGCAGGGATGCCGGGATTCTCGCGAGTGAGATCTTTGCTGATGGTTTGCCAGGAAGTTCCGCCGTCGGTAGTTTTGAAGAGCACGTTGCTGGCGTAATAAAGAGTGTGCGGATCGACGGGCGAGAACATGGTGGGCTCGGTACGATCGGTGCGGTATTTTGAGGTGCGCAGCGGGATGGGAGTGACGTTCTGCACCTGGCCGGTGGACCAGTGAAATTTTGAGACTTCGCTTCTGCCCCCACCATAAATAATGTCAGGATCAAGTGGGTCGGGCGCGACGTAGCCGTACTCGATGACGCCGACGGGATGCCACTCGCGATAAGTGATCGCGCCGTCGTTGCCGCGGCTGGCGATGCAGACCGAACCACTTTCCTGCTGGCCGCCGCAGACCCGATAGGGAAAAGTGGGCGTTACGGACACGTGATAAATCTGCGCAGTAGGCTGGTTGTACCAGGAACTCCAGGATGCACCGTCGTTGACGGTGACTAGCGCACCTTGATCACTGACTAAGAGAATAATGTTGGAATCGTTGGGATTGATCCAGAGATTCTGATAGTCGTCGCCGCCGGGGGCGCCGCGAAAGCCGAACCAGGTTTTGCCGCCGTCGGTGGACTTCATGGTCACAGTGCTTGCGCAGTAGACTACGTCCGCATTTTTGGAATCGACTCGAGGAATGGCGAGATCGCCGCCGCCGATGCGGCCTGAGGGGCGAGGATCATCAGTGGCCTTGGCTCCAGGTTTCGCCGGCGTCGTCGGAGCGGTAGAAACGCGAGTGCGCCGGATGCCGCGCCGATTGTGGCGTAAAGACGATGGGGATCGCTGGGCGCGATGGCAACGTAGATTTGAGAAAGATCTTTCGGCAGGCCATTGGTTAGCTGATGCCAGGTGTTTCCACCATCGGTGGATTTAAATAATCCACCGCCGGTTCCGTTGAATTCGTTGCCGTCTTCCCATGGGCCTTCGCGAACTTCCCACATGGAGGCATAGATTATGTCGGGATTCGAGGGATCGATTTCCACGTCAGAGGCGCCGGTGTTCTCGTCTTTGTAAATTACTTTTTGCCAGGACTGGCCGCCATCGGTCGAGCGGAAGAGGCCGCGCTCTTCATTCGGACCATAGGGATGGCCGAGCACGGCGGCGAAGATTCGATCGGGATTTCGCGGGTCGACGGCGAGTGCGGGAATTTGCTCGCCATCGCGCAGGCCGAGGTGCGTCCAGGTTTTTCCAGCGTCAGTGGATTTGTAAATTCCATTGCCGACAGAGAGATCGGGGCGATGCAGGCCTTCGCCGCTGGCGACATAGATAATGTTGGGATCGGAGGCGGCGACGGCGATGGCACCAATCGACTGCGTGGACTCATGGTCGAAGATAGGATTCCAGGTGCGGCCGTAGTCGTTTGATTTCCAAACTCCGCCGTTGACCTGGCCCATGTAGAAAACATTTGGTTGAGTGGGAACGCCGGTGGCGGCGCGAGTGCGGCCTCCACGAAATGGGCCGATCATGCGCCAGTGCAGGTCCTGGTAAGTATTCTCGGGAATTTGTTGTGCAGAGCTCGATACAACGGGGAGAAAAAACGAGATGCAAATGAGTAAACGAAAGACTAGCGACGGTACCGTCAATTAGGCCCCCTGGGACACCAAAAACCAAACTGACAGAATAACCTAAAAGTCGCCAGGACGGGTGCGGGGAACGGTGCGGGCGAAAAAATCTTTAAATCTTTAACACAGGGGACACGGGGGTCTCACAGAGGAAGGGCGAAGGATCTGTAACTTTTCAGGCGATTTTGTCTAGAGTTTGCTTCAGGCTGCCGAGGCTTGGTGCGGGGGTTCCGCCTGATTGGCTGGCTACCCAGGCACCGACTCGGTTGGCGGTTTCATTGATTTGCGGCAACGGCGTTTGGCGAAGATATCCGTGAATCAGGGCAGCAGTGAAGGCATCGCCGGCGCCGACGGTATCGGCGACTTTCACGCGGAAGCCGGGATGTTCGCTGCATTCATCGGCGGAGACGAGCAGGCTGCCGTTGGTGCCGCGCGTGACGCAAACCAGTTTCAGATTGTGTGAAGACAACAAGTGCCGCGCAGAATCTTCCTCGCTGCGATGTTCGACTTCGAACATCCGCATAATTCTGGGAAGCTCTTCGTGATTCAGTTTGACGACACAGGCGAGCTTCATCGATTCTGCGAGGACTTCCACGGTGTGAAAGTGCTGGCGAAGATTCACATCGAAAACGAGCACCGCGCTGGGGCGCGTGCCGCGGACAAATTGTCGGATGGTATGCTGGCTGATCGGTGATCGCTGGGCCAGTGATCCGAAGCAGACAGCATCGGCTTGCTGCGCCAGGGATTGCCATTGCGGCGTCCAAGCGAGAAAGTCCCAAGCGACGGATTCGGAAATTTCAAAACACGGCTGGCCGGTACGATCCACTTCCACCTTAACCGTTCCGGTGGGATGATCGGCGTCTTGCTGAATGAATTCAGTGGACAGGCCGAGTTCGGTCAAACGACGAATCGCCTCGGAACCTAGAGAATCGTTGCCCAGGCGGCTGGCCGGAATTCCTTTGTCACCGAGCAAATTTGTGATGTAGGCGAAGTTTGCTGGCGCTCCGCCGAGTTGCTTTCCGGCGGGCAGTAAATCCCACAGGAGTTCGCCAAGGCCGACGACGATGTTTCTCTGAGTCAGCATGATCGGAACCAGCGTGGCGTGCACCAGCATGATCTGAATCGGCATGGAATGTTCGGGCGCACGGCGTGCGGTTGCAAGAACCGGCGAGCTGGCGGAGAATCCGATCTATGATCCATTCCGTTCATGTCAAAAGCTGCGTGAAACTGTTTGCGGTGCTCCTGGCGCTGGCCTCACAGGATAGCGCAAGTTGGCCATTTGGAGCCTGGCAGCGTGCGTCGCAGAATCCAGTGATATCGCCGCAGGGCGATGGATGGGAATCGGCGGGGACGTTCAACCCTTCCGTGGTTTTACGCGACGGCAAGATTGTTATGTTGTACCGGGCGCAGGATAAAGCAGGCACTTCGCGGCTGGGCTACGCCGAGAGTGTGGACGGGATCCACTTTAAGCGCCGCAGCCAGCCTGTGTTCTCGCCGGAGAAGGATTACGAAAAAGATGGCGGCGTAGAAGATCCGCGGCTGGTGCAGTTCGGCGATACGTATTATCTGACGTATACCGGTTACAACAAGAAAGATGCACAGCTGTGTATGGCGACTTCGCAGGATTTGATCCACTGGGAGCGACGGGGAATCATTCTTCCCGCGTACAAGGGAAACTGGAATGTGCGCTGGACGAAGTCTGGGGCGATTGTGCCGGAGAAAGTTGGCGGCAAGTACTGGATGTATTTCCTGGGAACGAGCCAAGATAACAAGGATCAGATGGGATTGGCATGGTCGACAGATCTGTTGCACTGGACGGAAGCCACCGAAACACCAGTATTGCCGGCGCGAGGGGGGAAATTCGATTCTCGCGTGGTAGAGCCGGGGCCCGCGCCGATAGTGACTGCGAACGGGATTTTCTTAATTTACAACGGAGCGGACGATAAGTTGGTTTATCGGACCGGGGTTGCTGTGTTTGACCGGAACGATCCTCGACGCGTGATTTCGCGGACGGACTCGCCGATCTTTGCGCCGGAAAAAGAATGGGAGAAAGTTGGGCAGGTTCCGAATGTGGTGTTCGTGGAAGGAATGGTGCGGAAGGGAAATGATTATTTATTTTATTACGGAGGCGCGGATAAGAACGTTGGAGTAGCGAAGGCGGCGGTGATTCCGAAGTGATGTTGACCGCGCGAGAGATGAAAGAGGGCTAAAGCCAGGTCGCGTGGACACGCTTTACCCGGCCCATTTGACTTTCGCCAAGAGCAAGCCGCTGAAGCGATGTCTACGAGCGTGGTATCGACAAGTAAGGCGACGTCAGACTGAAGGTAAATCCGCCCCAAACTTACATCGTGCTGATTTTCACGTAACGGCGTAAATCGGGCAGCGAATTAATAATGATGTATCCGGCGAATACCAATCCAACCGCGCCTAGGACTGTTGACACTGTCTGAAGCCCCGACAAAGCTTTTTTCATAAAATCTCCTTTACGTCAGGACTTAGGATGTAAGCCCTCATCCAAAGGAAGCCTGGATTATTTTTTGTTCAACCGTTTTTCGACCATCGAGTTGGGAAGGGATGCGCGCTCCCAATCGCGTGTGCGGGAAACGGCTTCATTCCAGCGTCGGCGCAGTTGGTCGACGTGCGACTGGGACATGCGCGGTGAGAACCGGCTGACCTCACCCGGCAAATCAGAAATTGCCGGCAAGTCCTTCCAGAAGCTGACGGCCAGTCCAGCGAGAAAAGCGGCACCCAGAGCGGTTGATTCCGTGATGGCAGGGCGAAGGACGGGCACACCGAGAATGTCCGCTTGAAATTGCATGAGAGCATTGTTGGCGGAGGCGCCGCCATCCACGCGTAGTTCAGTGAGCGGAGTGCGAGTATCGGTTTGAACCGCGTCCATGAGATCGGCGACTTGAAACGCAATGCTTTCGAGGGCAGCGCGGGCGATGTGGCCTGAGGTGCTGCCGCGGGTGAGGCCGAAGATTGAGCCGCGAGCGTCGGAATCCCAGTGCGGAGCGCCGAGACCGACGAATGCAGGGACGAAATAGACTCCGCCGTTGTTGGCAACGGAATTGGCGAGAGCTTCTACTTCCGATGATGTATGGATAATGCCCAAGCCATCGCGGAGCCACTGCACCACCGCACCGCCGACAAACACACTGCCTTCCAGCGCGTAGTTTGTAACGTCGCCTATTTTCCAGGCAATGGTTGTGAGCAGGCGGTGTGTGGATGCAACAGCGCGAGTTCCCGTGCTCTGCAACATAAAACAGCCGGTGCCATAGGTGTTCTTGGTGATGCCGGGACGAAAGCATTTTTGCCCGAATAGCGCGGCTTGCTGATCGCCCGCGATGCCTGCGATAGGAATGCCATTCAGTCCGGAGACCGCGCTTACCTCGGCATAGACCTCGCTGGAGGGCAGCACCGTGGGCAGCATCGAGCGCGGAATCCGGAACAGCGCGAGGAGATCGTCATCCCAACTTCCGGAGGATAGATTGAAAAGCATGGTGCGGGACGCGTTGCTGGCGTCAGTGATGTGCAGACGGCCGCCGGTTAAGTTCCAAATGAGCCAAGTATCTACGGTGCCGAACGCAAGCCGGTTCGTTTCGGCAAGTGAGCGAGCGTTGGGAACGTGATTCAAAATCCAGGAAATCTTGCTGGCCGAGAAATATGCGTCGATCAGTAAGCCGGTGCATTGCTGAATCAGAGTTTCATGGCCCTGCGCTTTGAGTTCTGCGCAAAATGGAGCGGTGCGGCGATCCTGCCAGACGATGGCGTTGTAGATGGGCTTGCCAGTGGCCCGATCCCAGACGATTGCGGTTTCGCGCTGGTTGGTGATACCGAGCGCGGCGACGTCGCTGGGCTGGACTTTAGCTTGGGCTAACGCCTGCAGAGCGACGGCGAACTGGGATGCGGCGATTTCCGCGGGGTCGTGCTCTACCCATCCGGGCTGAGGAAAAAACTGTGTGAACTCGCGCTGGGCGACGGAGCGGACGCGGCCTTCATGATCGAATAAAAGCGCTCGCGAACTGGTTGTTCCCTGATCGAGAGCGAGGATGTAGCGCAAGAGACCTCCCGCTGCGGCGGCGCCAAATTACGACGAAGGCTGGGACGCGCGCAGAAATCTTCGAATGCCGAAATCATAAATTGCGGCGCCGGCCAGTCCGCCCAGCAGCGGAGCTACGATCGGCACCAACCAAACTCGAGATCCGCCTGTGAGTCCATTATTTTTGAATCCGGCTACTACGGTGAAAAGACGCGGGCCAAAATCACGAGCGGGGTTGATGGGATATCCGTGCATGCCGCCAAAGCTCATGCCGATGGCCACGACGACCAAGCCGATCATCAGAGGCGCGAGGTTGGCGCCGGGCGGGACGTTGAACTCGTCCGTGATCGCCAGCACGAGTAAGAGCAGCAGAGCGGTGCCGATCACCTGATCGAGAAATCCAGCTTGCGGCCACGCGGGGAAAGCCGGGAAGGTTGTGAAGACGCCTGCAGTTCTCTCCAACTGGGGATCGACCTGGTGGAACGCCGGCAGATAGTTTCGATAGGTCAGAGCCGCCGCGAGGAATGCTCCGGCAGTTTGCGCGACGGAATAAGGCAGAACTTTGCGCCAGGGAAAATCGCGAAAGACAGCCAGGGTGAGCGTCACGGCGGGATTGAGATGGCCACCGGAAACTTTTCCCGCCACGTAAATTCCCATAGTGACGGCGAGTCCCCATCCCAGAGTGATGTTGGTGTAGCCGCCATGAACGGTTGCCGCGGGATTATTTGCGGGAAACAGCACGACCATGGCGACGACGCCCGTGCCGAAGAGAATCAGGATGAAGGTTCCGAGGAACTCGGCGATCAGTTCGGCAAGTAAGGTTGGCGGCTTGTTCATTCAGGACGATTCCATTCAGGAAGTCTGCTTTCGAACCGCGAGTAGTCTAGCAAGGATTCGAGGCTCAGCCGCACCTTTCAGTTTCCCAAAGGATCCTCAGCGCCGACCCTCCGCCGAGGGTAACTAAAAGTGGGAGAGCTAAGGGTATTTCCCCTTGACAGCAGGGGCGTGGCCTGTAAGATGGAAGAATATTTATTCATGATTGTGAATAAATATTCATCATGAATAAAGTGTTGCGGCAGCGAGCGGTTTTGGAAGCGTTAAGACAGGGACCGGTTGCCAGCCAGGAAGATTTGCAGCGGGTTTTGCGCAAGCGTGGGTTCAAGGTGGGGCAGGCAACTTTGTCGCGCGATATTCGCGACTTGAATTTAAGCAAGACGGCGAGTGGTTACAACTTGCCGCAAGGGGATAGTGCTACTGGCTTGGCCTTGCCGCCGGTGCAGCGGCTGGTTCGGGAGTTCGTGCTGGATGTGCGTCCGGCGCAGAATTTGCTGGTGTTGAAAACGATTGTCGGCAGCGCGCAGCCGGTGGCGGCCGCGATAGACGAACAGGAGTGGGAGGAAATGGTGGGAACGATTGCGGGGGACGACACGATCCTGATTATTTGCCCCGACAAGGATGCTGCCCGGAAGGTTGCAGCGCGCATCGAGGAGATGCTCGGCTGATGGCGGCAAAGTTACAAAGCGCGGTGCTCGGGGCCAGCGGCTATTCAGGGCTGGAGTTGACGCGCATTCTCGAGCGACACCCGCGGTTGAAGAAGCCCGCGTTGCTGCGGCGCGAAAGCGGTGGCGACGGCCCGACGGATCTGGCAGAGGTGTTTCCGGAGTTGTCGGGCAACGGGGGCTATCCGTTACGGGCGTTCTCGTGGAGTGAGTTGAAACGTCGAGGCGTGGAATTGCTTTTTCTGGCTACGCCGCATGAGGCTTCGCGATCACTTGTGCCTGAGGCGATTGCGCACGGATTGCGCGTGATCGACCTGAGCGGAGCCTGGCGGCTGAAGCGGGAGCAGCATCGCGCGATTTACTCATTTCGTGATGCTGATGCGGTTACGGCCGCGGAGTTGACGGCGAAGGCGGTGTACGGATTGCCGGAGTTAAATAGCGATGGCGTTGCGGCGGCGCAGTTGGTCGCGAATCCAGGTTGCTATGCGACCTCGGTGATTCTGGCTTTGGCGCCACTCCTGCGGGGCGGCCTTATCGATCGTGGGCACGGAATTATTTCCGACTCGAAGTCGGGAGTATCGGGAGCGGGCAAGGCGCCCACGTCGCGTACTCATTTTATTTCTGTGGCCGATAATTTTTCGGCCTATGCAGTGTTTAATCACCGGCACCTGGGAGAGATGGTTGAGCAGTTGGAGTTGGACGATGCCGAGCTGACTTTCACGCCGCATCTGTTGCCGATTCCGCGTGGAATTTTGTCCACCCTCTATGTGCGGCTGAAGCGGGCGATGAACGCGGCGGAAGTGGAGACTTGTCTGCGTGACTTCTATGCCGGCAAGCATTGGATACGAGTATTTGCGACGCCGCAGTTGCCACAGCTGCAGTTTTCTCTGCACACGAATTATTGCGACTTGGGATTTTGCCTGGCGGAGGACGGCCAGCGTCTGGTGCTGGTCTCCTGCGTGGACAATCTGCTGAAAGGCGCAGCGGGACAGGCGGTGCAGAACATGAATCTGATGTATGGCTGGGAAGAGCGGGAGGGATTGCAGTGACGATCGTAGTGAAAGTCGGCGGAGCGGCGATTGAAGATGCTGTAACCCTGCGCAAGTGCGCGCAGTCGATTGCAGAGTTGGCGCAGGACGGGCATCGCGTAGCGGTGGTGCATGGCGGGGGTGGCGCGCTCACGCGCATGTTGGAGCGGCTGGGGAAGAAAAGCGAGTTTGTGGAAGGGCTGCGCGTAACGGATGCGGAGACGCGGGATGCGGCACTGATGGTGCTCGGCGGAATCGTAAATAAAAATCTTGTCGCGGCGATTCAGGCGGCGGGCATGCCGGCGATTGGATTCTGCGGCGGCGATGGCATGACATTTCGCGCGCGGAAGAAATACGTTCACGGAAAAGACCTGGGATTTGTGGGGGAGATTTGTTTTGCTGAGCCTTGCTGGATCGAGGCGCTGTGGCAGCAAGGAGGGATTCCGGTGATGGCCTCGCTGGCGCTCGGAGCTGACGGCCAATACTACAACGTGAATGCAGATGAAATGGCGGCGGCGTGCGCGGCGGCGTGCCACGCCAACACTTTGATCTTCTTGACCGACGTGCCTGGCGTAAGGGATGCGTCGGGAAGCGTGATGCCTTGGCTGAGCACGAAGAAAGCGGCTGAACTGGAGGCCAGTTCGATTATCAGCGGCGGGATGTTACCCAAGCTGCATGCCTGCAGTGTGGCTCTGAAACAAGGCGTGGGCCGAGTGCGGATTTTGCCGGCGGCGGAAGTGGAAGTGCTGCCGCAGTTTTATTTGACCAAGCTTTCGTGCGGTACGGAGGTGACGTACTCATGAGTTCGCCAATTGCCGCCCGTCCGAAGTTGAGACGGACGAATATACAGGAACAAAAAGAGGAGACAAAGTTGAACAGTCACGTGCAAGGTAGAGTGGCGACCGCGTCTGCGAGAGCGCCGCAAGGGTTCTGGTGTCCGGATTTGGTTTCGACGCGCGATTTAGGCGCGGCCGGAGTGGATGCGGTTTTGAATCTCGCGGGAGTCATGAAGGCGCGTCCGGCAGATTTTAGAAAAGCGCTGAGCGGAAGGCAGATGGTGATGTTCTTCGAAAAGCCTTCTTTGCGGACCCGCTTGACCTTCGAGGCGGGAATGGCTGGCTTGGGCGGCACGGCAATGTTTGTCGACCAGAGGCAGGAACGGCTTGATGCCCGCGAGACGTTGAGCGATGTGGCGCACAATCTGGAGCGGTGGGTGGATGTGATTGTGCTGCGCACTTTCTCGCAGCAGACGATTGAGGGCATGGCGAAGCACGCGCGGGTTCCGGTGATCAACGCGCTCAGCGATCGCGAACATCCGTGCCAAGCGCTGGCGGATTATCTGACCTTTATAGAGCGCTTCGGAGATGTGAAGAATCGCTGTCTCGCCTACGTGGGCGATGGAAACAACGTAGCGCATTCGTTGCTGCTGACATGCGCGTGTCTGGGGTCATCGATTCGCGTGGCTACACCGCCGGGATATGAGCCTGATCCGCGGTTCGTTGCAGACGCGCGGGCGATTGCGCAGGAAACTGGTGCTGAAATTGTGCTGCTGAATGATCCGCATGAAGCAGTGGCGGGGGTCGATGCGGTTTATACCGACGCGTGGGTGAGCATGGGTCAGGAGGGAGAAGAGTCTGAGCGGTCACACATCTTTCCTCCTTATCAAGTGAATGCGGAACTCATGGCGGAAGCCGCGCCGCATGCGGTGTTCATGCATTGTCTTCCGGCGCATCGTGGTTTGGAAGTGACTGACGAGGTGATGGATTCGGAACAGTCTGTGATTTTTGAGCAGGCGGAAAACCGGCTGCACGTGCAAAAGGCTATTCTTTATTTACTGCTGGGCGGCGGCGATCGTCTGCCCGCGAGGAGTGCTCATGCCTGAAAAAATTGTTCTTGCTTATTCTGGCGGACTCGATACATCGATCATCATTCCATGGCTCAAGGAAAATTACGCTTACAACGTGATTGCGATGGTCGGCGATGTGGGACAAGGCGACGACATTGAAGCGGTGGTCGAGAAGGCTTACGCCACGGGCGCGAGCAAGGTCGTGGTGGAGGATCTGCGCGAAGAGTTCCTGAAGGGATACGTTTTTCCGGCGCTGCGCGCGGGAGCGGTGTATGAGCATAAATATTTGCTGGGCACGTCATTGGCGCGTCCGGTAATTGCGAAACATCAGGTGGAAGTGGCTTTGCGCGAGGGCGCGACGGCAGTGGCGCATGGGTGTACCGGTAAGGGAAACGATCAAGTGCGCTTTGAATTGACGTATCAGGCGCTTGCGCCGGAGCTGAAAGTAGTCGCTCCGTGGCGCGAGTGGACGCTGAAGTCGAGGGAGGATTGTCTCGATTACGCCGAACAGCATGGCATTCCGGTTGCGGCGAGCCGCGAGAAGATCCATAGTCGCGATCGCAATCTGTGGCACCTGAGCCACGAAGGCGGAGAGCTGGAAGATGCGGCGAATGCTCCGCTGGCGACTACGTGGCAGATGACGCGCTCGCCGCAAGAGGCTCCGGATAAAGAAGAGCAGGTGAGCATCGGCTTCGAGAAAGGGAATCCTGTCTCGGTCAATGGGATGAAGATGGATCCGGTATCGCTGGTCGAACTGCTCAACGAGATTGGATCGCGTAATGCGATCGGCCGCGTCGACCTCGTCGAGAACCGTTTCGTGGGGATGAAGTCGCGAGGATGTTATGAAACGCCCGGTGGAACGCTGTTGATCGCGGCGCATCGCGAGCTGGAGGCGCTGTGCCTGGAGCGCGAGGTAGCACACTTCAAGCAGCATGTGGCGCTTAAATATGCGGAGCTGGTTTATTTCGGTTTGTGGTTTACGCCGCTGCGCGAGGCTCTGGATGCATTCGTTGACAGCACGCAGACAGAAATGACGGGCAGCACAACTTTATCTCTGTACAAGGGAAATGTTTCGGTGGTGAGCCGTCAGTCGGAGAATTCGCTTTATCGCACCGATCTGTCGTCGTTCACGATGGGCGATAGTTACGACCAGAAGGATGCGGAGGGATTTATTCGCATCCTGGGATTGCCCTCGCGAACGCGCGCGCGCGCCCGGCAGGAGGTCACGCGATGAAGATGTGGTCGGGGCGGTTCCGGCAAGGACTGGACCCGCAATTCGAGCGGTGGCAGCGGTCGTTTGATTTTGACCGCCGGCTGCTTAGTTACGAACTGGCGGCGAGCGGAGCGCACGCGCGTGCTTTGAAAAATGCCGGAGTATTGTCGGCGGACGAGCTCATCAGCATTCTGGAGGGGCTGCAACAGATTGCGAAGATGGCTGAAAATTCACCTGGATCAGTCGAAGATAACGAGGCTGAGGACGTGCACCACTTCGTCGAGAAGCAGCTTGTGGCGCGTATCGGTGAAGTGGGATACAAGCTGCATAGTGGACGGAGCCGCAACGAACAGATTGCCACTGATCTGCGTCTTTATGTGCGAGCGGCGATTGATGAGCTGCGCAAGGAACTGGCTGAAGTCTGCGGGGCTTTCACGGATCGCGCCGATCAGGCGGGCGATGCGGCGATGCCGGCCTATACGCATTTGCAGCATGCCGAACCCGTGCTGGTGGGCCATTGGATGCTGGCTTATGTGGAAATGTTTTTGCGCGATGCCGAGCGGCTGGCTGATTGCCGCAAACGGTTGAATGTGTGTCCGCTGGGATCAGGCGCTATCGCTGGCGCGACTCTGCCGCTCGATCGCAATTTCATGGCTGGCGAACTCGAGTTCGCTTCGCCGACGGCAAACAGCATTGATGCCACCAGCGACCGCGATTTCGTTCTCGAATTCGTGAATGCACTTTCACTACTGAGCCTGCACTTAAGCCGGTGGGCGGAGGAGATGATTATTTTCTCCACGCAGGAATTTAGCTTTGTACAGTTGCCGGAGGCTTATTCCACCGGCAGCAGCGCGATGCCGCAGAAGAAAAACCCGGACTTGCTGGAGCTGGTGCGGGGCAAGACAGGGCGCGTTATTGGAAGCGCAACTGCATTGCTGGTCACGATGAAAGGTCTGCCTTTGGCATACAACAAAGATTTGCAGGAGACCCAGGAGCCGCTGTTCGACGCGGCGGACACGGCATTGCAATTGTTGCCGCTGGTGGCTGGGTTTATGAAAGCTGTCGAGTTCGATCATGCGCGGATGAACGATGCGGCGCAGTCGGGATTTATGAACGCGTGGGCGGGCGCAACTTACCTGGTGAGCCGCGGAGTGCCATCACGCCTAGCGCACGAACAAATCGGAAGAGCGGTGAAGCTGTGTCTGGAAAAGAAGTGCGAGCTGGGCGATTTACAGCTCGACGAGCTGAAGGCTTTGCATCCGGCATTTGATGAGAAGTTTTATGAGTGCCTGAAACCGGCGGCGGTGCTGGCGATGCATGATGTGGTTGGTGGGACAGCACCTGTGCGGGTGCGGTATGGGCTGCCGGCGGCGAGAAAGAAAATCGAATGCTTGCGCGAGGAGGTCAATCTCCATGCGCACGCGTAAGGCGATTTTGCCGGATGCCAAGCAGATTCACGATCTGATTGCCAGCTATTCGGGCGACGGCACTTTGCTTCCGCGGACGCTAGCAGAGATTTGCGAGAACGTCAGGGATTTTGTGGTGCTGGAGGAAGACGGCCGCATCATCGGATGCGGTGCGCTGCACCTTTATGGTACGCATCTGGCCGAGATTCGTTCGATCACGGTTGCGCCTCGAACCCAGGGCAAGGGCGGAGGCAGCAAGCTGATGAAGGCGTTGATGGCGGAAGCCAAGCGGCATCGGGTGGATTGCATCTGCCTGTTTACGCGGGCTCCGGAATTCTTTGCGCGCCAGGGTTTCCAGATGGCGCAGAGGGAAGACCTTCCCGACAAAATTTACAAGGACTGCCACGTGTGTCCGCGATTTCACAAGTGCGATGAAGTCGCGATGGTGCGTGGGAAGCTTCCTACGTTCGCCATTCTTCCCGAGCCGGCGAACTGGCTGGTGAAGCTGCAGGTTTCAGCGGCAGGCGATTAGGATTCCGTCAAAAGCTTAAACCGCCGAGAATCGCTGAGAACCCTCGCGGAGAACGCCGAGGAGTGCAGCGCTTCTGGATCCGGGCACTTTTCCTGCAGCCTGCCTTCCGGTGTATGATGCCCAACGGAAACCATAACTATGTCTATCGCTACCCCGAGCCAGTCCACCACCATTTCTCCTGATTCCTCATCATCCTATACGGGCCCGCTGGCGGTGGTGACCACGCTATTTTTCATGTGGGGTTTTCTGACTTGTCTCAACGACATTCTTGTCCCACATCTCAAGCCGATCTTCGACCTGGATTACGCGGAGATTATGCTCATTCAGTTTGCTTTTTTTGGAGCATATTTTCTTTTCTCTATTCCGTCGGCCAAGATCATTGACTGGATCGGTTATCAACGCTCGATGGTAGTGGGTTTGCTTACCATGGGCCTGGGCGCGTTTCTTTTTGTGCCGGCGGCTAGTGTTCCGTCGTATCCATTGTTTCTGATCGCTCTGATTGTGCTTGCGGCGGGGATTACCTGTTTGCAGGTGGCGGCCAATCCCTACGTGACGGTGCTGGGCAGGCCGGAAACCGCGTCGAGCCGCCTGAATCTTACGCAGGCGTTCAATTCGCTGGGAACATTTCTGGCTCCATTTTTTGGCGGGTTGTTGATTTTGAGCACCGCGCCGAAGAGCATGGAAGAGATCCGGGCGATGGCGCCCGCGGCGCTGCAGTCCTATCGTTTGCATGAAGCGGCGACGGTGAAGACGCCTTACGTAGGGCTGGGCATCGCGCTTGTAGTTCTGGCGGTTGCGATCGGCAGCTTCAAGTTGCCGAAAATTCCGCAGGCGCAACACAAGGTCGGGGAAAAAGTGAACGACTCGATCTGGAGGCATCCGAATCTGATTTTCGGTGCGATTGGCATCTTCGTTTATGTGGGCGCGGAGGTGGCAATCGGGAGTTTTCTGGTGAACTATTTCACCCAGCCGGAGATTGGCGGGCTCACGGAGAAAGTCGCGGCTAGTTTCGTCGCCTTCTATTGGGGCGGTGCAATGGTGGGCCGCTTCATTGGGTCCGGATTGCTGCAGAAGATGAAGACCGGTCAGCTACTGGGCATTTGCGCAGTGTGCGCCGCCGCCCTTGTAACGATTTCCATGCTGAGCACGGGACACTTCGCCATGTGGAGCATCATCTTGGTCGGGTTCTTCAATTCCATTATGTTCCCCAGCATTTTCACGCTGGGGGTGGCGGAACTGGGGCCGCTGACGGGAGATGGATCAGGAATCATGATTATGGCGATCGTGGGCGGGGCGCTGATCCCGCTGGCGCAAGGGGCGATCGCGGACAAGATTGGCATCCACCATGCGTTCTTTCTGCCGGTAGTCTGCTATCTGTATATCCTCTTCTTCGCGTTGAGCGGGTCCAAGCCGAACAGCCAGCGACACGTCCAGAGCCAGGTGGGTTAGCTCGGGACGGGCATAGATCAATAAGAGGGCCAAACGATAGCGGTGAAGAGAGACGGGTGCGCGTCAGGCCAGAATCGATATCAATTCTGGAGTGCAGCGGGAATTCTGCATTAGCTTCACGGCATCTTCCGCCGTAAACCGTCCCATGGCCAGAGCCAACTTCTTGTTGGTTGTGGTCTGAATGGGAGTGCGGTCAATTCGCAGGACGTATTCGGCGGCGCGCGCACCACCGCGATTCACTTTCACGAGAAACTTCGTATTCTTCATGGGCTCCCTTTTGGTTCAGGACAGGTGCAGAAACAAACAATCTGGACGAAGTACGCATGCTTCAACCGCGACGAAGCGCAGTTCCCTCAACTGTTGCATTGTACTCGGGCTAAGAGGGCGGACTCATTCCTATATAGACTTGCAGGATTGGGAAGAGCCAATAAGTATATTTTTATGTTAGGCTTGCGGGCCGAGTTTGTCAAGTTTTAACGTATATCCGGAGAGATAGCTCGTTTTCCCGCGTTTACGAAGCGATGCAGTAGACGACGGCGCCCGAATCAATCCATACTCGAACCGTGCACGGGCGAAGCGCATCCGTGAAATTGTTCTGGCTGTTGGCGGCGGTCTTGTGTGGAAATGTTTGCCGGGCGCAAACGTCTCCTTCCTCAGATAAGCCTTTTCAGTCTTCTCAACACAACCCTCCGGCGCGGGCTACGTCTGAGCCGCGAGCGACCGTAGCGAGGCTCACTGTCACGGTGACCGATGAAAACGGGGTGGCAGTCCCATTAGCCCGCATAGAGTTACAACCTCCACCGCCGGTGCTTGCGTTGCGCTGTGAAACCGATTTTGCCGGGCACTGCGAGTTCAGCAATATTTCGTCCGGAGCTTACGCGATCGAAGTAGAGAAGATCGGTTTCTACGCGATTTCCCAAAGCGATGTGCAGGTAGGCGGCACCTCCAATGTCGACGTGACTCTTACGCACCAGCAGGAGGCGCGAGAGGTGGTGAATGTGGCGGAATCCGCGCCGGCAATTGACCCGGAGCAGATTTCCAGCAAGGAGGAGCTGACCGCCGCTGAGATTATCGATGTCCCCTATCCCGGGGCGCACGACTACCGCAATGGTTTGATCTTTATCCCCGGAGTTACACCGGATGCATATGGTCTGCCGCACATAGCTGGCGCCGAGAGTTATCAAACCCTGCTTTTGCTCGACGGTTTTAACGTGACCCAGCCCACCAACGGCCAGCTCGTGGTACGGACCAGCGTGGAATCATTCCGCTCCATCGAGGTGGCCGCCAGCCGCGAGCCGGCGGAGTTTGGCAAGGGCTCCGGTGGCGTGCTCGCCTTGAACACACGCATGGGAGACGACCACTTTCACATTACTTCTACCGACTTTACGCCCGGAGTGCAGGACATCAAGGGCATCTCGATCGGCCAGTGGCCGCCGATTGTCACTGTGTCGGGCCCGATAAAAAAAGGAAAGGCGTGGTACATCGATGCACTCGACGGCGAGTACGACAACAACATCACGAAGCAATTGCCCGACGGCGCCGATGCGGATCACGTCTGGCGCGTGGACAACCTGGCCAAGTTGCAATCGAATCTGACGACCCGCAACATCGTGACTCTCAGCTTTTTATCGAATTACTATCACGATGAATACGATGGACTGTCGGTGTTGCAACCTCAGCCAACCACTCCGACTGACGCGGAAACGGCTTACATCGGCTCGCTCAAAGACCAATATTATTTTCGCGGCGGGGCCTTGCTGGAAAGCGGATTCGGTGTGGCCCAGTACAGTGTGGGGCTTACTCCGCAGGGAACCGGATCCTACATTGAGTCTCCACAGGGCGCGGGCGGCAACTATTACCTGAATGAGAGTGCGCTGGCTCGCCGGGTGCAGGGGATTGCAAATCTTTATTTGCCGGCGCGGCAGTGGCATGGCCGCCACGACATCAAAGTGGGGACGGACCTCGACCATCTGAATTATGCCGCGCAATTTTTGCGCCAGCCGATTTCGTATCTGCAGCCGAACGAGCCATTCCAGCCTTGTCCTACTGACGCGAATGGCGTTCCGCTGGCGCCTTCGACGACTTGCTCGCGCTATTCGGTTTTCTCCGGGGGCAACTATTCGACGATCTACAACTCCGAGGCCAGCGCCTATGCCGAGGATCGATGGCTGATCACGAACCGTTGGCTGATCGAACCCGGCCTGCGTATGGACTGGGATCAGATCGTGCGCACGCCATTATTCTCGCCGCGGCTGGCTGGAACTTACATTCTCGACGATGAAGGGAATACCAAGCTCTCAGCGGGGATTGGGATCATTTATGACACAACTAATCTGGGTCTGCTCCACCAGCCCTTCGAGGGGACAAGGGTGGACTATTTTTTTAATCCGAGGGGGCAGCCGACGGACGCCAATGGAAATCCGGCGAGCGCGCCCGTAGCCGTGCCGACTACCTTCGAAGCGAACCGGAATACGCTGGAAGCGCCGCGGTATTTGAACTGGAGCGTTGGGCTGGAGAAGAAACTGCCGAACGCCATTTTTCTGAAACTTGAGTTCATCGAGAAACGCGGCGTGCGCGGGTTCGCGTACAACACGCTGAATGGGGCGGTGGATGGAAACTACTTTCTCGAGAATGAACGGGACGATCGTTACGATGCCTTTGAGATCAGCGCCCGGCGCCGCTTTCGCCAGTATTACGAAATTTTCGGCGCTTACACCCGTTCACGGGCGCATACCAATCAAGTATTCGATTTCAGTCTGGATATTCCCTTGTTGAGCCCGCAGTTGCCCGGACCTTATCCGTGGGATACGCCAAACCGTTTCGTCGGCTATGGCGTGCTGCCATTTTTCAAGCTGCCGGTTCTGCATAAAGTGGATCTGGTTTATTCCACGGAAATCCGCACCGGTCTGCCATTCAACGCCACCACCGACCAGGGGCGGATTTATCCGGGCGATCCTCCGGGAACGTTTCGTCTTCCGATGTATTACACGGTGAATCTGCAATTCGAAAAGCGGTTTCATATGTTCGGCCGGTATTGGGCTCTACGCGGTGGCTTCGACAATTTCACCAACCACGCGAATTACATATTGGCGAATGCCGTGCTCGATCCAACGCATCCGGTTCCGACTTTTATCGATGGCAACGGGCGGGCTTTCACTGGACGGATTCGATATCTCGGACGGCAGTGATTGTTGGACTCAAGCGGCTAGAACCATAATCCCCAGAGCCAATCGACGCTGGCGTGGGTGATGGTCGAGGCGGGGATACGGCGCTGCTCGCGCCAGGCGCGTCCGTAGAAAATCCCCGCGATGGTTGCCAACAATACATAACGCCAGTTGAAATGGGCCGACCGTTTATTGAAGTGCGAGAGGCCGAAGAGAATCGACGCGATGACGAGAGCCATGCGGCGTCCGACGCGCCGCTCCAATAAATTTTGCACCCAACCGCGAAAGAAAAGCTCTTCAGGCACGGCGGTAAAGAAAAATATCAAAATCCAACGCAGGAGTGCGTTGCCGATTCCCGGCAGGTTGCGATGGGGATGGATGAAGCCGAGCGCTAAGCCAAGCGCGATCACGATGGGAGCAAAGAAAATCAGTTCTCGCAAGCCGGTTTTCCAATCGCTCCACTTCAAATGAAAATCGAAGCCGACTCCGCGCAACTGCCGGATGGCCAGGAACCCGTACAGGCCGGCATCGACCAAAAATAATTCATTCAAGGCGCGCAGTCCGGCCGGCCAGGCGCTGTCGAACCAGCGCAAATCAACGGCCAGACCCAACAGCAGGAGGATGAAGGCGTCGCGCCAGTCGCCGCGCTGATCGGGGTCGGCAGCCGCGGCTCGCATGAGAAGCCCAGCGATCGCTACTGGCAAGAACATATAGAGCGCGAACCAGGTCCACTGGAATATGTGCGCGGCAAGGGCAACCATCGCGTAAGGCGCGACCAGCAACGCGGGAAGAATCAGGCGCAAAGCCACCGGCCAACGTTGCACGCCGCTTGCCACCCGCTCGCCGATGCAGCCGAATAAAACGGCCGGGACAAGTTCTAGTACCAGGGCGGCCATCGCGACCGGCGTCACATTCTGCATGGAATTATCTTAAACGCGCTTGTCTCGCCCATGCCTCGGGGATAGAATTCCTTCGCATTCAGCAGGAGGTACAAAATGGCCGCAGCTCCGCTCCCGCCTTTATCCGCACCCTCGCCTGTGCCCGTGACGGCGCCTCTTTCCGAAGCTGCGAGGCTCGTCGACATTTTCATCGCGCCGTCCAAAACCTTCACCGATCTTCGACGTAATGCAAGCTGGTGGGCACCGTTCTTGCTGATGATCGTGGTGTCAACGGTATTTGTTTACACCGCCGGGCAGAAAATTGGTTTCCGCAAAATCATGGAAAACCAGATGCAGTCGCAGCCGAAGGCGCAGGCGCGGCTGGAACAGTTGCCACCGGACCAGCGCGAAGAGCGCATGCAAAACGGCGCCAAGGTCACGCAGATTATCTCCTACACTTTCCCGGTGATCACGCTCATCTTCTGGCTGATTATCGCGACCGCGCTTTTCGCCACCTTCAAACTTGCGGTGGGGGCGGACATTTCGTTTAAAGTCTCGCTGGCCATTGTGGTTTATGCCGCGCTGCCTCTGATGTTGAAAACAGTGCTGGCATTGCTCTCGGTAGTGGCCGGAATCAGTCCCGATTCGTTTTCCTTCCAGAATCCGGTGGCTTCCAATCCCGGCTATTTTATAAGTCCGGCAGGCAATGTTCTTCTCTACAACCTGGCATCGGCTCTCGACATCTTCATGATCTGGACGCTCGTACTCACTGCCATTGGTTTTACTTGTGTGAGCAAAGTAAAGAGCGGTACTGCGTATGCCGTTGTCTTTGGGTGGTGGGCATTTTTTACACTTGCCGGAGCGGCCGCCGGAGCCGCGTTCTCTTAGTCGATGTGTAATTTGCGGTATGCTGGAAAGGCCTAGGAGATATCCCATGAAATCGACATTCGTGTTTTTGTTTATCTTCGTATGTAGCGTATTCGGGTTTGCGCAGGCGCCGGCCGCACCGACGTCCACTGCGGCGCCGGTGAAGGATCCTGTAACCGTTTCCCTGCGCATGCTGCTGCCGCGCTCGCAAAAGAATATTCTCGGCGCTATTTCTGAAATGCCCGCCGACAAGTTCAATTACAAACCTACGCCCGATCAGATGACTTTCGCGCATCTGGTCGTTCATATTATTGGGTCCAATAATGGCGGATGCGCCAAGGCCGCAGACGTTCCTGCGCCCAAGGTTGAAGAGGTGAAGGAGACGGATTCCAAAGACAAGCTGCTGGCGGCGGCTACTGCTTCGTTCGATTTTTGCAGCGAAGCTTTGGCAAAGATGGACGATTCGAAACTCGGCGACAGCGTTGAGCTTTTCGGCGGACATCAGTTCCCGCGCGCCATGGCCGCGCTGGGTCTGGCCAGCGGATGGGCCGATCACTATGCAGCGGCAGCGCAGTACCTGAGATTGAATGGAATTCTACCGCCGAGCGCGCAGCCGAAGAAGTGATCCCTCACGAAGGAAAGCTCAATTGTTGGTTGTCGAAAGGGCGCGGCTGAAGCTGCGCCCTTTCAAATCTAATTACTTTATCTGCACGAGTTCGCCGGCTGATGTGGCGGGAACAGTTGGCGGTGCCGCATGCTGCGGGGCGCGCCAGCTATCGAATATCGAAACCTGGTGGACGCACGAGACCGTGCAATGCGGCGCGCAGGATTTTTCAGTGAGGTATTCGCGCCGCATGTCGTCGCGGGTATAGGTTGCGAGAGGGACGCCGGGATAGCCGCGTTGCTGCGAGCAGTAGTGGACTAATCCATCTTCGCAAATGTAGAGATAGCGCGCGCCGGCGCGGCAGCGCCAGTCGTTGGGCAGGCCCTGGGCGATATTGTCCTGGAAGGCGTTGATGCGGGTGAAGCTGCTCTTCTCCCAGGATTTCATCTCCTCGTAGATGCGGCGCTCTTCTTCGCCCAGCGGCTGCAGTTGGCCGCTGCCATCGTGAATGATGCCGATGGTTGAAGTGAATCCGAGTTCGATGGCGCGCTTGCCGATGGTGAGTGCATCGTGCGGATGATGAATGCCGCTGCCCACGACGGAATTTATATTTACGTGAAAATCCGCATGCTCGGCGAGCAGTTGCAGCTTCTTGTCGAGAACTCTCAGACTCTTCTTGGAGACTTCGTCGGGATTGACGTTGTCGATGGAAATCTGCAGCCACTCGAGGCCGGCGCGGTTGAGGCGCTTGATGCGATCAGCGACCAGCAGGTAACCGTTGGTGATGAGGCCGGCGATCATGCCGTTCGCGCGAATGCGGCGGATGACGTCATCGAGTTCTGGATGCAAGAGCGGCTCGCCGCCGGAAATTGTGACTACGGCGGTGCCCAGCGCGCCCAGCTTATCGATGCGGCGAAACATTTCATCCGTGGGCACGGGCTTCGAGAAATCGTCGAACTCGTTGCAATAGGTGCAGGCTAAATTGCAGCGCCGAACGGGGATGATGTGGGCGAGTAATGGATGTTCCGTGGAGGCCAGTGCGCGCGCAGCCATGGCGGCTCCTCGCAGGTTGCGGTGGAGGGCTTTGCTGCGGCGACGCAGAGTTTTGAGAACTGATGCCATGAATTGAACATTCTTATTACAACATGGATGCGGCATAAATGCAGGCTTTATGACAGCGTGCGGAGCAATTGACAGGGCGAACGGAGTCCGCCGGAGTGTGGATTGGACGCTTCATTTCAGTAACGCATCCGGCGCCAACTGCCATTATTGCCCTAGCGGCCGATGAGCTGATGACCGGCATCACTCAGCATTTTCAGCGCTTGTCCGGCGGATTCTTCTGGGACGAGTACATAATCTGTGTCGAAAGTCGAGATCGCGAAGATGGGGATGCGGTTGTTCGATAGCGGCGCGATAAACGAGAGCAGGATTCCGGTTTGCGAGAAGGGGAACGGACCTTCGAGTTTGAGACATATCCAGCTGAGTTGGGACTGCACGTCAGGGGGGAGATTTGTGAGCGGGCAGACGATGGAAAGTTCGTCGGCGGTGCGGGTGATCGAGGTGAAGTCGCCTTTCGTGGCCCAGTCGGGGACGGGGGAGTTTGGATCGAGGCGGACGATGGCGTAGGAGACGGAAAGTTGGCGGAATTTCAGCATGGATTCAACTGATTTTTATACATCATCTGCGTGGTTAGAGTTCGCGGGCGGGGCGCCCGCGCCACACGGCCGTTCAACACAAAAAGGCTCGCTACGCTCGCGGACAGCCGGGGGCGGCTGTCCCCACATAAGCGTTCACGCTTCTGCCGCTTTGCGGACGGCGGCTTTGGCGAGGATGCGCGTTGAGTCGAGGGTTGGCAGTGGTGAAGATTCTGGCGTGACCAGCAGCGGAATTTCTGTGCAGCCCAGGACGACCGCGTCGCAACCTTCGTCTTTCAGTGCGCGGATCACTTCCACATAGTAGGCGAGGGAGCGGGGCAGGAATTGGGCATTGACCAGTTCCTCCATGATGATCTGATTGAGGCGCTCGCGCTGCTCGGGGCCGGGGGTGCGGTGTTCGATAGCCGCGGCTTTCAGGGCATCGCGGTAGACCGGGCCTTCCATCAGATAACGCGTGCCGAGGACGGCGAGGCGTTTGTATTGGCGCTGCTTCGCTTCCTTCGCCACTTCTCTGGCAATGTGCAGCCAGGGACGCGGCGAGCGGTGCTCGACCAGGTCGAAGGCTTGATGGATGGTGTTATCGGGACAGATGAGAAAGTCGGCGCCGGCGCGGGAGAGCTTTTCGGCGGAAGAGAGCATCAGCTCGGCAACGCCTGCCCAATCATTTGCGCGGATGCACGGCATGTATTTCGCGAGCGAATGCGAATGCAGCGAAACTTCGGGATGATCGTGAGGGCCGAGCATCTTTGCGCCTTCAAGCGAGATGGTGCGGTAGCAGAGCGCGGCTCCTTCGGTGCTGCAGGCGACGATTCCGATGTGGAGGGGCATAGTTGCGAAGTCGAAAAAAATGCAATTCCGATTGCCAATTTCCAATTGCCGATTTTACAGGCTAATGCTGTCCACAGGGTATGTTCATAAACGACCGCTAGCAGTAGAGCTGTGTTCAAATTGACAATTGGAAATTGAACGTCGGCAATCACGTTATCTTGCTGCGGCGGCATCGAAGAGATTTAAGAATTCCAGCTTTTTTTCCGCGGGCAGGAACGATGCTTCGAAGGAGTTGCGGGCGAGTTCGCGCAGGTGCTCGTCGGTGAATCCAAAAGTATTCTGCGCGAGTTGATATTCGCGCGCGAGTGTGGTGCCGAACATGGCGGGATCGTCGCTATTGAGTGTGATCATTACACCTTGATCGAAATAGCTCTTCACGGGATGCTCGTTCAGATTGGGGCAGAGGCCGGTGCGGAAGTTGCTGGTGAGGCAGATTTCCACCGGAACCTGGCGCTGGGCAAGCTCTTCGACGAGATCGGGATCGTGGAAGGCGGTGAGCGCATGGCCGATGCGTTCGGCGCGAAGATTGAGCGCACCCCATACAGATTCGGGCGGTCCGTTCTCGCCGGCGTGAGCTGTCAGGCGCATACCGTGGTCGGCGGCCCAGGTGTAAGCGTCCCGAAAAAGTTCAGGCGGGGCTTTCAATTCGTCGCCGCCGATGCCGATGCCGACAACTTCGCGATCATGATAGCGAACGGCGAGCTCGAAGACCTTCTGCGCGGCTTCCGCGCCGAACTGGCGGACAGCGTCGAAAATCCAGACAAGCGAGATCCCGAAGTCGCGAGCGCCGCGGGCACGGCCGCGATCGAGGCCTTCGAAGATGGCGGCAAAATCCTGCTTCCGCCAGAGGCAGACGCCAACCGAAACGTAAACCTCGGCGTGCAGAACATTCTCTTCTTTCAGGCGCTGCATCAGGCGGTAGGTGATGAGTTCGTAATCGTCTGGCGTACGAAGATGCTCGGTGATGTTCTTGAAGGCGAGCAAAAACCCCGGGAAATCATTGTAGAGGTAGAGTTGCTCAACCTCGGCCTGAGTGACGCGGTCGCCGTGCTGGCGGCGGAGCTCGAGAAGTGTGGCGGGCTCGATTGCCCCTTCCAGGTGCAGGTGGAGTTCCGCCTTGGGCAGTTGCCGGAGGAAACTGCTGGGCGGCCTAACGAGAGATGAGGACATCACTTCTTGATTGTAGATTCTTGGGAAGAGATTTGCGAGGGATGGTTCAGCGAGGAACTGCCACGCGGACGCTGAGAGTGCAAGGGAGTGCAGAGATCCTTCGACTGCGTAGACCGACTCGCTGTCGCTCATCGGTCTGCTTCGCTCAGGATGACAATGTGGTTTGGTGCGGGCTGAGAGCTACTTCTTCGCAAACTCGCTGCGATGGCGGCTGTAGAAGATGTAGATAAGCAGGCCGAGGCCGAGCCATACCACGAAGCGGACCCAGGTGATGACGGTGAGTCCCGTCATGAGGCCACCGCAGAGGACGACGGAGATCAGCGGGAACCACGGGACGAACGGGACTCGGAACGCGCGCTTGCGATCGGGTTGCCTACGGCGCAGGATAATCACTGCCAACGAGACCAGAACAAAGGCGAAGAGCGTCCCGATGTTGGCGAGGTCCGCGGCATCGCCAATGTCAACCAGACCGGCGGGAATTCCCACGGCGAAACAGGCGATCCAAGTGGACCAGTACGGCGTCTTATATTTCGGGTGCACCGCGGAGAACAGCTTGGGCAGTAAGCCGTCGCGGGACATGGCGTACCAGATGCGTGCTTGTCCGTACTGAAACACGAGTAAAGAAGAGATCATGCCTGTGAGCGCTCCGATCACGATGACCGAGCGGAAGAGAGGGTGCACACCCAGATACTTCATGGCGTAAGCAACGGGCGCTTCGGCGGCTGGACCGGACACGAAGGTTGTGTATTTCATCATGCCGAGCAGGACGACGGCAACGCCGACATAGAGCACGGTGCAGACTATCAGCGACATGATGATGCCGAAGGGCAAATCTTTTTGCGGATTGCGCGATTCCTCGGCGGCAGTGGAAACGGAATCGAACCCGATGTACGTAAAGAAGACGATGGCCCCTCCGGTAACGATTCCTGCAAAGCCAGAAGGCGCGAAGGGATGCCAGTTTGCGGGTTTTACCAGCATTCCGCCGACTACCAGGAAGGTCAGGATGGCGCCAATTTTGACCGCCACCATGACGTTATTGGTCTCCGCCGACTCCTTCACTCCGCGCACCAGCAGCAGCGTGAGAATGAAAACGATGAGAAAGCCGGGGAGATTGAAATAGGCGCCCGTCGACTGCCCGCCGGCCCATACTGGACTGGAAAGTTTGTCCGGCAAGTTGAGGCCGAATACCGCCAGCTGCGCTTTTATATAACCGGCAAAGCCGACTGCGACTGCGACATTCGAGACTACATATTCCAGGATGAGATCCCAGCCGATGATCCAGGCGAAAATTTCGCCGAGAGTGGCGTAGGAGTACGTGTAGGCGCTACCGGCGATGGGAATCATTGAAGCAAGTTCGGCATAGCAAAGGCCGGCAAAGCTACAGGCGACCGCGACCAGCAAAAAAGAAATCGCAATCGATGGGCCGGCGGGCGGGCGTCCGTGCATAAGCGCTCCTGCCGTGCTGCCGGTGCGCAGTAAGTTCACGATTATGTCGAGCGCCTGCGCGTGCAGGATGGATGGAGCCTGGAAATATTCGCCCGCTGCCGCCGTGCCGGTAAGAATGAAAATCCCCGAACCTATGATGGCGCCGATGCCGAGGGCGGTTAGAGACCAAGGGCCGAGAGTTTTTTGCAGCCGCTGCCCGGGGACCTCGGATTCCGCGATCAGCTTATCGATCGACTTGCAGCAAAAAAGCTGGTTGTCAGATGTGCGAACGGTAGCGGCAGGTTCCGCAGACGGTTGTGACAAGAGGTAGTTGTCTCCTCACAGCGGGAGTCGGGCATGGGCGAACCGGCCCATGCCCGTTATTCCGAGCGCGCAGCCTACCGTTTCGACTGGCCGCGAGCCAACTTCTTCACCTTGCGCTTCTTCGATCCGCGCGCGTAATCGCGGGGCTTCTTCGGCTTTTCCGCTTTCGCTTTCTTGCGGGCGGTGCGTTTTGATTTCTTGCGTTCTTCTTTTGTGAGCTCTGCTGTGTTTGCCATGAATGCTTTCTTGAATCAGTATTGAGATTAAATTGCTGCTACGCTCTCTCCAACTGAGCGTATTTCTCGACTAGCTTTTTTAAGCCGAAGCGAGGAAATTGTACAGTAATCTTGGCTTCTTCGCCTTCTCCTTCGCGCTGGTAGACCGTTCCTTCGCCATATTTTGGATGACGAACTTTCTGGCCGGGACGGAATCCGCGCTTTCCGGTGGGCTCTTCGACGACTGTTTTCGGAACCGTGAACTTCTTGCCACGGCTGGCGAAAAACTCGGCGATGTTCTCGATCGAGTTGTAGGGTTTGGCCGGAGCCGTGGTGGCGCTGCGGGGCTTCGCCCCGCTGGACTGCCGAGGGCGGCTGTCCCCACGTGATGCTTGCCAGGCTGCGCTTTGGTCTTCGTCTTCGTAAGAATAGTGAGTGTCGGCTGCATCGTATGCTGCGGGGCTTCGCCCCGCTGGACGGCCGAGGGCGGCCGTCCCCACATAACCTGACCCAGTACTGCGACGTCGGCCTAATTCTTCGATCAGTGGAGCGGGGACTTCTTCCAGAAAGCGCGAGGGGACGCTGGCTTCGGGAAGATCGGTGCCATAGCGGCGGCGGTAGACGGCGCGGGTGAGGATGAGTTGGTCCATGGCGCGGGTCATGCCGACGTAGCAGAGACGACGCTCTTCTTCGACCTCGTCGGGCTGGAGCATGGTGCGGGAGTGCGGGAATAATCCTTCTTCGAGGCCGCTGAGGAATACGAGTGGGAATTCCAGGCCTTTAGCGGCGTGCAGGCTCATCAGTGTGATTTGCGCGCGCTCGTCGTAGTCGTCGGCATCACTGATGAGGGCGGCGTGGTCGAGGAATTCGTCGAGCGATTCGCCGCGGTCGCGGGAGTCCATGGCCGCGTTGACCAGTTCGCGCAGGTTTTCGATGCGGGAGAAAGCTTCGGGCGTGTCTTCGGCTTCGAGAAGGCGGATGTAGCCGGTGCGGTCGATCAGGAATTTCAGGATGTCGGCGGTGCTGACCGTGGGGACAGGGAATGAATCGGCGGGCGCAGGCGACGGCGACATGGGTAGGCCGTGGGACTGATCTTCGAGGTGAGCCGGCTGGACGCCGTCGCTACTGTTGGTTTCGTCGCCAACGTATGCGCCACCGAAATCGAATGCGGTGTTCTCAAATTCGTTGGGATCGAAGGCGGCTGCGTCGGTCGAGTCTTCCGGCGATGACAGGGCTGCGCCCTGCTGGACAGCCGAGGGCGGCTGTCCCGACACTGGCTCTGGCGCTTCTGACAGGTCAACCGAAGACACACTTTCGTCCAGGTGCTCGACAAATGTGCCTGCCAACATTGCTTGCGCGTCCAGTATCAATGGCTGGAAAGCTTTCAAAGCGGCCAGGGCTCGCTGTGGGAGCAATTGGCGCCGGATGGCTTCGGCTACTGCACCCCACAGTGACAAACCAGTTTCGAGAGCCAGGCGCTCAAGAGTGTCGATGGTGTTTTTGCCGATGCCGCGAGTGGGCGTGTTGATCACGCGCAGGAGCGAGATTGAGTCATCCGGGTTGTGAATGACTTTGAGGTAGGAGATCATGTCTTTGATCTCGGAGCGCTCGTAGAAAGAAAATCCGCCGACTACTTTGTATTTGAGGCCATAACGGCGCATGGCTTCTTCAAAGAGACGCGATTGCGAATTGGTGCGGTAGAGCACGGCAGCGCGTGGGGTTTCGCCACGCTGGGCAGCCTCGCGCAAATATTTCGCAACGTGATCGGCGGCGAAAAGAGCTTCATTTTCGCCGTCGGGAGCTTCGTAATAACCGATCTTGGCGCCGCCCTGGCGGGAAGTCCAAAGGTTTTTGCCTTTGCGGCGAATGTTGTTGGCGACCACGGATGACGCCGCTTGCAAGATATTCTGCGTAGAGCGGTAATTCTGTTCGAGGCGGATAATTTTTGCTTCAGGGAAATCTTTTTCGAATTCGAGGATGTTGCGGATATCGGCGCCACGCCAGGAATAGATTGACTGGTCTTCATCGCCCACCGCGCAGACGTTGTGGCGCTCGCCTGCCAGCATGCGCATGAGTTCATATTGCGGGCGGTTCGTGTCCTGATATTCATCGATCAACAAATATTGAAACCGGCGATTGTAATACTCGCGCACTTGAGCAGACGTTTTCAGCAGGCGAGTGGCTTCGAGCAAGAGGTCGTCGAAGTCGAGGGCGTTCGCTTTTCGGAGTTCCTTGCGATACTCCTCGAAGAGGTGCGCGATTTTTTCTGTCTTGGGATCGGCCGATTGCAGGTAGAGTTCCTGGGGATCGAGCATATGATTCTTGGCCCAGGAAATGCGCGAGAGGACGGTGCGCGGCGTGAGTTGCTTGTCGTCGAGACCGAGGCGTTTCATGATTCCTTTGACCACCGACTGCATATCGCTCTCGTCGTAGATGACAAATTTTTTCGTATGGCCGATGGGCGGCTGACCGGGCGTCGAGGACGGAATCTGCAGAGCTTCAATGTCGCGGCGAAGAACGCGCACGCAGAAAGAATGGAATGTGGAGATGACAGGTTTGGCGATGCTTAATCCGCCAACTAGTTTTTCGACGCGTTCAGCCATTTCAGCGGCGGCTTTGTTGGTGAAGGTCATCGCCAGAATGGACTCTGGCATCACCCCCCTGTGCTCGATCAGGTATGCGATGCGGTAGGTGATGACGCGCGTCTTCCCGCTGCCCGCTCCGGCGAGGATCAGCACTGGGCCTTCGGTGGTTTCGACGGCCTCGCGCTGCTGCGGATTCAATTGATCAAGAAAAGACAATGCGGAAGTGGCTCCGGAGCTGATGATTTAATTTTACAGGGGAATGAGAATGTCCGCGACGGAATGAGGCTTTTACCAGATTGCCGCCATCTCACGTTTTCCAATCCGCAAAGAAATTTTCTGCAGCGCAGGCGAAAGTTGGCTTGCAGCGAGCTTTTTGTGCTGTATTATTTTGGAACATTTAATTGCTGCTCCTGATTCGTTCACATCAACCTCAGTGACTTGAGCCGGTTCGCAGCCGGTTTCCAAATACGTTCTCTTTAAGGAGAAAGATTGATGGAAGATAAGAAGGCGGTTCCTTTGCAGCCATCCGACCTCGTTGGTCTACCCCTCCGCTTGCTATGCCTTATTGCTCTTTTGACTGCCATGCTGACGACGATGGTTCTTCCGGTCCGTGCGGCCGATGGTCAATTCATCCCCAACAACACCCCCGCGTATGTTGCCTCGGCTATAAACCTGGGTACGGCGAATCCGTCTCAGACTATTGCGGTGAGCATCTGGTTGAACCCGCATAATCGCGCCACGCTGGATGCCCTGGCCGGCGATCTTTACAATCCCAAATCGTCGAGCTATCGCCACTGGCTGAAGAGTTCCGACATCGCCGCGCGGTTTGCGCCCACGGCGGCGGAGGCCAAGACGGTGCAGGAGTTTTTCGAGTCGAATAACCTGAAGGTCGTCGGCGTCGGTCCAAACAATTTTTATGTTCGGGCGCAGGGTACGGTTGCCGATGTCGAAAGCGCTTTTCACGTGCAACTGAACAATTATCAGGTGGGCAGCAAGGTGCTGGTGGCGAACGCCAGCGACCCTTACGTCACCGGCCCTGCTGCGGCACTGGTGCAAGCTGTTTCTGGACTCGACAGTGGAGCGTTTGATCATCCGTTGGATCTGCGGCCGGCCAGCCTCTCCTCGAGTTCGCCGTTGAGTCCCGGAAGTCTCGGGCGCGCGGCGTCTGCGGCTGATGCCACTTTCTTCCAGTCAGTTTGCTTTACCGGCCTGACAACGGAGAACCACACGACCTACGGCACCTATCCGAAAGCCACCTACAAGGGAAACGGCTACTACTCGCCTAGCCCCGGATGCGGCTACTCACCTTCCAACGTTTACGGCGCTTACAACCTGAACGGGCTATACGCCGAGGGTTACAACGGCGCGGGACAAACCATTGTCATCATCGATTGGTGTGGTTCGCCGACCATCCGGGAAGATGCCAATGTCTTCTCCGGGCGATTTGGCTTGCCGGCGCTGACGGCAGCGAATTTCAACATCATCGATGTGGGTGGACCATCTGCGTGTTCGGGCGTGGATATGGAGATCAACCTGGATGTGGAGTGGAGCCACGCCATCGCTCCAGGAGCAAAGATCGACCTGGTGGTGCCGCCGACGGCGGATTTTGAGGACGTCGATGAGGCGATATTCTATGCTGCGAATTATGGTCTGGGCAATGTGATCTCCGGCAGCTACGGCTCGCCGGAATTTTTTGTCTCTCAAGCCGAACTTGACAAAGAAAATCTCATCTCGGAGATCGCCGCCGTTTTAGGCATTGCAACCAACTTTGCCTCTGGCGACAGCGCCACTTACTTAACCGATCATCTTCCGCCAACGGTCAGCGTTCCGGCAGATCTCCCCTACGCTACCGGGGTGGGCGGAGTCACCCTCGCCCTGAATTCCGATAACTCGATTGCCTTCCAAACCGGATGGGAGAGCCAAGTTTCGATCCTGATCGATGGCGGAGTGATTTACGATCCTCCGCGGCCGCTTAACTTCTATGGCTTTGATGGCGGGGCGGGAGGCGGACCCAGCGCATACTTCGCCAAGCCGTCTTTTCAAAAGGGAGTTCCGGGAAAGTATCGCCAAGTGCCTGACGTTTCCTGGCTGGCTGATCCCTTTACGGGGGGCGTGGTCTTGATCAGCGAGCCGACACAGATTCCCGAGCAGATTTGGTACGCAGTGGGCGGCACCAGCTTGTCTACTCCGATGTTCTCGGCGTTATGGGCGATTGCGAATCAGGAGGCGGGAACGGCGCTCGGCCAGGCTGCGCCTTATCTGTATTCCATGCCGTCGACAACCATCACCGACGTCGTTCCTTACCTTCCCGGGCACGATGTCACTGCTGTCATTCAGGATTCGAGCACGGTAACCCATAGCTACAATCCCTCGGATACACTGGCAGTCTTCCAGCCTCTCTTCGGCGATTTCTACAGCGCGATCTGGGACGATCCCGCAGCGGAAAATACAGCGCTCGCAGTATCGTTCGGCCAAAACTATTATCTGAAAGTAGCAGTTGGCTGGGACGACGTGACCGGAGTGGGGACTCCGAATGCGAAGGCGTTCGCCGATTGGTTTGCACCAAAGAAATAAAATGCTTTACGGCACTAGACCTCAGCAGTTTCCGAAGAGGCTGCTGAGGTCTAGTGCTGCATGACCTACACCCACGCCGCCATGAGATGTCCGATGCTGCCGCGAACCAGCAAGCCGTCGGTGCGGTCGTTGAAATAGCGAGCGTTGAGATCCTTGCCTTGCAGGAATTCGGTGCGGCGGAATCCCAGACGCTTTAGTTCGTCCTGCAATTTGTTAGGGTCGAAAAATAGTTGAAAAGGCTCTCCGGCTGCGGCCACGCGCTTCGAGAGTGCATCGAGAGCCTGTCTTTGCCCGGGATTGAGGAGCGCGGGGTCAACTGCGAAATCGAAAACCACGCCGCTGCCAGCGGGCATGCCGGCGATAAAACTCAGCGTGCCGAGGCAAGCTTCACGAGTAAGGTATGGCGTTACTCCGAGCCAGGAAAAGAATGCGGCAGAGTTGGCATCGAGCCCGCAGTTTTCCAGGCCATTCGCGAGTGTTTGTTTTTCAAAATTGATGGGGACGAAGGTAAGTGATGGCGGAATCTTTATATCCGCTGCCAGCAACTGCTCGCGCTTCCAGGTTTGGGTTGAGGGATGGTCGACCTCAAACACATGCAGGCCGGGATGGGGATTGCGATAGGCGAAGGTATCGAGCCCGGCCCCGAGAACAACGTATTGACGTACTCCGTGTGCGACCGCACGGGCGAGTTCATCCTCAGCATAGCGGCTGCGCGCTGCCATGAACGCGCGGAAAGCGCGGGAGAAGGCGTGGTGCTCTTTGGGGTTGGAACGGAGGTCGTTTGCGGCTTCGGAACCGATGATCCGCAGGGCGAGAGGGTCGTCAAGGACTTTTGGATTGTCCAATAGCTGGTGCGCCGCGCGGCGAATTGCCACGCGATGAGCGGTCTTGCTGAATTTACCTTCTTGCATTCTCAGAGGCGATTGGACTTTGCCAAGCCAAGTTCGGCCAGACCGGTGCTGCCAGAACTGAATCGCCTACACTCAATGCCGCGCTTCCGCAGTAGCTAGTTGGCTGCATTCCTGACACGGACAGACTTCGCGCAGGTAGCGCCATGAATATATGCCGAGGTCGTGGTCGTCGTTCCATGCGAAGCGGATGGCGTATTTGCCGATCGCTTCGGCGGAAAGCGGTTTGGCCGCGGCCTTGAACATGGGCAGCATGCCGGGAGCTAGTTTGGCCGGCTCACCGGGCTTGCGGTGGGATTTGTCGCGCTCTTCGTTGCACATGGCACAAGGACACGCGTCGCGGAGATAAACGAAGCCGTAGTGTGAAACGTGACCATCTTTCCACTCAATGTCCACTCCGGTGCCGGTCGTGAGATTTACTTTCACCGACCTGGGATCTGTGGACGCGGTGGGCGACTGAAGCGGGGACTGCATGAATTTCAGTATCGCACAGGAGGAATCGTCAGGGGGAGCGAACGATCTCGGTTAGTGAGTGGCGGTGGTGGATGTAGAAGACTTGGGACTGGTTGCCACTCCGACTGCCAAGCCTCCGATTGCGCCCGCCAGAATTCCCATCAACGCCAAGACCAGCGCGCTTTCTACCAGGGTAGAGCTGCCACGATTCAACATAGACATTCCTCCTTATGCTTCGCTGCGAACAACTCCGGTTAGTCTACCTGTTGTCAGGCCCCGGAGCGAATTGTCGGGAAGGGTGGAAATCCGGTAGAATAGGGGCTTCGCTCAAAGCATTTGAAAGGATGTACAGCCGTCATGGCACAAGAGTGTGATATCTGTGGCAAGAAGCCGCAATCGGGAAATCGAATCAGCCACGCCCATAACGTCACCAAGCGACGCTGGAATGTAAATCTGCGTCCGGTGCACGCCCGTGTGGGGGCTACCACGAAGCGCATGCGAGTGTGCACGGCATGCATTCGCAGCGGTAAAGTGGTTAAGGCGTAGAAATATTACCGCCGAGAACGCAAAGCTCGCCAATCTAGTTAAGAATTTTTAGTTTTCGTCCTAATGATTGCCGGCGCGCGCTGCCACTGCGTTTTCTGCGGTAAATTCTCTATTGCACTCCTAATAGCTGCACGTCGAAAATAAGAGTCGAGTTCGGAGGGATTGATCCGTCCGGCGTTCCGTCCGCGCCGTAAGCGAGATCTGGCGGGACACGCAACTGGCGTTTGCCGCCAACGCGCATGCCGGCAACTCCCTCTTCCCATCCTTTGATGACCTCACCGTTCCCGATGGTGAAATCGAAAGGCTTGCCGGCGTCCACGGAACTGTCGAACTTCTTGCCGTTGGTGAGCCAGCCGGTATAGTGCACGCGCACGCGGTTGCCTTCTTTGGCGACCTCGCCATTGCCTACGCGGATATCCCAGTAGACCAAGCCAGAGGAAGTTGTCACTCCGGGTCCGGTCACTTTCGTGGGGGCATTGGTATTTGGGGCTGTGGACTTTTTGGCCACGCTCTGCGCGTAAACAAACACCGCCGTTAGTGCGAAAACAACGAAGACGGCTGCAACGTACTTTGTCATTCTAGCTCCTTCACACTCATCTTAATTAGGTAGAGGGTGCTGAGTGAATAAAGGTTTTCCGCGGCTTTCGGAGTTCTGTGTCCTCTGCTGTGACTTCATGCCAGCGCGATTACATCGATTTCCACCAGGACATCTTTCGGCAAGCGCGCCGCTTCGACGGTGGAACGCGCGGGCGGGGCAGAACTGAAATACTTGCCGTAAACCTGGTTCATAGCGGTGAAGTCATTCATGCTCTTGAGAAATACAGTGCACCGAACGACCTTGCCGAGACCGCTGCCGGCCGCTTCCAGAATCTCCGAAAGATTGCGCAGGACGCGCTCAGTCTGGGCGGCCACGTCTCCCGCAACCACCTGTTGCGTAGCCGGATCGATGGCAATCTGGCCGGATGTGAATATGAATCCATTGGCCTTGATGGCTTGCGAATAGGGGCCAATGGCTTGAGGAGCGTCCTTGGTGGAGATGACTTCTCGCATGAGTAGTGGTCAGTGGCTGGTGTTGAAGAGCGCCACATGACTCAATAATTAACTCAGATTGAGCACCAAAGGTCAACTGAGCGCGGCTGGTGGTAACCGTCGCCGGCACCGGCTGCCCCGGCTTGAGACTAAAGCAAGGACCAGAACTCGCCGATAGAGTGATTAGGGGAAGCTCATTCGCGAGGCGTGGGCCATATGGAAAATGAAATGAAATCAACACTGAGTAACGAACGCGTGCTTGGCGCGCGAGGAAGCCTCAGCAGAGATTTAGCAGACACAAAATCTAAATTCAAAGTCGGTCTGGCGACGATTAACCAGGAGTTATGGTTGGTGCTTTCTCTGTTCATCATCGCGGGCCTGTTCAACTGGCTGGTGGCTTCGCACCGAATGATTTTGGGTTTGTACACGCTGCCGACCATCTTCTCGGCGTATGTTTATGGGCGGAGGCATGCCGTGCTCACGGCGAGCGCCAGTATATTTATGGTGCTCATACTGCTTTGGAAAAACACCGGTCTTTTTGAGGGTTCCGCTCCGTTCGAGTTGAGTTACGACCAATGGTCGGAGCTGATCACATGGGCCGGGCTGCTACTGATCACGGCATACGCGATGGGCACTCTGTATGACCGGAAAGAGTGTCATCTGCGCGAATTGCGCCAGACTTACTTTGGGCTCTTAGCGATTCTGCAGCAGTTCATCTCCAACGATAAATATACGCACAATCATTCCTACCGAGTGGCGTTATATGCCTCATCGATTGCCGCGCGCATGGGATTTGATCAGGATCGGATTGACGATGTCCGGGCGGCAGCCCTGCTTCACGACGTGGGCAAGCTCGAGACCAGCCGCGAACTGCTGTATAAAGCGGCCAGCTTGACCCCGGAAGAGATGGCGGAAATGAGAAAGCATGTCCAGAAAGGAGTGGCTATGCTGGAACCGGTGGGAGGGTCTTTGCGCAGAGTGCTTCCTATCATTCTGGCTCATCACGATAAGTATGACGGTTCGGGATATAGCCCCGCCAAAGGTGGCGAGATACCGATCGAAGCCCGAGTACTGGCAGTAGCGGACGCCTATGACACTTTAACCAGCGACCGGCCTTACCGCCGGGCAGTAACGCCATTTGAAGCCAGACAAATCATCGTCTCCAGCGCAGGATCGAACTTCGACCCCGCTGCCGTGGACGCGTTTGTGACCGCCTTCGAACATGGGGAGATGGAGATCCCCGAGGCTCTTGTCGTATGACCGATTTCCGAGCCGCGATCGAGATTGAACCGAAAAAAGATGGATCACACGCGAACGCGATAGGAGTTCACGTCCTGCTGGTGAGCAGCGATATCCAGACCATCGACACGCTTTGTGAGCTTATGGGCAAAATGGCGATGCATGTCGATATTTGCTCGGACTTCGCCTCCGCCACCCGGAAGCTTTGCCATTCCAAGTTTGAGGCGTTAGTGGTGGACTTCAAAGAGCGCGCAGAGGCGCTAGAGCTACTCAAGAAATCGCGAGAGATGACATCTCACAAGGCAGCTGTCGTGTTAGCCATCTTGAACTGTAATGAAGAAATGCCCAGCGCGTTCCGGGCGGGCGCCAGCTTTGTGCTGGTCAAACCACTGTCGGCGACCGTGCTCGCGCGCACGCTCAAAGTTTCCTATCCGCTGATGGTGAACGAAAAAAGACGTTCGTTTCGTTGTCCCGTGCAAATCCCGGTTTATGTCTCGATTGGTTCCCAAGCTGAGGTTATGGCGACTTCTATCAATATTAGCGAGGTTGGCATTGCGCTCACTCGATCACCGGCTCTACAGGCTGGAGACAGAGTTGCTTTGCGCCTGACCCTGCCGCGTACTCAAGCCGTTCTTAGAATAAACGCAGAAGTTTGCTGGAGAGATCCTGCGGGGTCGGCGGGGATGGAATTCGTTCAAGTTCCCGGTTTGGTCAAGGAACAGTTGGTGTCTTGGATTGGGGCCCGGCTGGAGGAATATCTGCCGGAAGAAACGACTCTGAAAATCTGAAACTCGTATACGCCTTCCGCCGATCGTTGCGGGTTGCTCGCTGGAACGGGTGCCAGAAAACAATAAGAGTTCCGAGGTGGTGTTGGGTTCATTCGTCTCGGCCAGTAGCTCGCGTTAGACCCTCGCTTGACCTGCTACGAAGTCCCTTGCGGGTGCCGCGTGCGATCTTCGCTCGGGCTCCGGGCTTACCGCCAACCGGAAAAACCTACCCAACGCCTCGGAACTCTATCCTGCCTTCGACGTTTCTTCTTGTTCTCCTCGACCAGCGCTTTGCTATAGACCCTTGCTTGCCCTCCCTGATCACTTGCATGATAAGGGTGACTGCGCTTGAGTCCCGGACGCCGCACCAACCGGAAAAACTTTAGAAGCTGTCAAAGAACGATTATGTTTTTACGCTTTCTAGTTTCAGAGTCAACGAAAATGTCGCATTTGTAACTACCCTATTTTCAGGCGAGTGCAGCCTCTCCACAGGGCCGTGACCGAAATTGGTGCAGCCGCTTGGAGCAAGTCCGGCGAAAGGTGCGCGGGGCGACGGAATGCGGAGCTTTTGTTCGCCTGGACAGATGCCTCGGAGGATGTAATGCATGTTGGAATGTTGTGAAAAACTTAGGGAGAAAGCGTCTGTAAGGCGCTCATCTGCGGATGAAGTGGAACAGGGGGAGCTTTGCTCGGCTGGACAACAGAAAGCGTCTTTCCCGACTGGTGCACTGTTAGGCGACTTGAATCTGCTCGTCGATCAGCTGCTTATCATTCTCTTCGGTACCGGCGAGTTCGAACGAATTGGTGACCGCTGCGTTGCCTTTTTCGACGCTAGTAATCACGTAGGAGCAGCCAATCCAATGCGCTTCGGCGAAATCGGTTGCCGACCATCGCGCCGGGTGGTCGGGATGCGAATGGTAGAAGCCGACGATGTCCTCGCCGCGCTCGCGGCCCTCGCGCTGGATGCGGACCAGTTCGCGAGGATCGATGTTATAGCGGTTCTGCGGTGAATCGGTGCGGGTGTTTTGACAGCTCGCGGTCGAGGTGACAATGCGGACTCCGTCATCGTCGACATGGCCGAGCAGGATGCCACAGCATTCGTGCGGGTAGGTTTCTTCGCCGTGACGGCGGAGGGCCGAGTAGTCTTTGGTGGTGAGCTTCAGCATTTGTGGAACTGTTGATTGATGATTTCTGATTTTTGATTGAAACCCTTTGCCGACCCAATCGAAGCGAAGATTTTAATCAGCAATCAACAATCAAAAATCAGCAATTTCATCCCTCTGTCCAGAATCTCTCGCTCAGATATTTGTCGCCGGAGTCGCAGAGAATGGTAACGATCACCGCCTCTTGCTCCCTTCTTAATTGCAGCTGTTCGGAGATTTTCAGGCTTCCCGCTACGCCGGCTGCCGCGGAAATTCCTACGAGCAAGCCGCAATCGCGAGCGAGGCGGCGAGCCGTGGCGTAGGCGTCCTCGGTTGCAATTTCAAGATTGTCATCTGCCAGGGTGGGATCGTAAATCTTTGGGACAATGGCGCTGGCCATGTGTTTGGCGCCTTCGATACCGTGAAAGGAGGAGTCGGGTTGCAGCGAGACGCAGCGGATTTTAGGATTGAGCTCCTTCAGGCGGCGGGTGGCCCCCATAAAAGTGCCGCTGGTTCCGAGCATGGCGACAAAGTGAGTGATGCGTCCTTCGGTCTGCTGCCAGATTTCATTTGCCGTACCGTAATAATGGGCCTGCCAGTTGGCATCGTTCGAATACTGATCGGCGTAGAAATATAAGTCCGGATGCTTGGCGGCGAGATCGTGCGCCAGGCGGATCGCCCCGTCGGAACCTTCGCCGGGATCGGTGTAGAGAATGTTGGCGCCGTAGGCCTGCAGAATTTTTTTGCGTTCGGCAGAAACATTGGTCGGCATGCACAAAGTGACGGGGAATTTCTCAGACGCGCCTAGCATGGCATAGGCGATGCCAGTGTTTCCGCTGGTAGCATCGAGAAGGATTTTGCCGGGAGTGAATCTTCCACTGCGGCGGCCTTCGGCGACAATGTTGGCGGCGGCGCGATCCTTCACCGAGCCGCCGGGGTTGTACCATTCGGCCTTGCCCAAGAGTGTTACGCCGGGTAGATGCGCGGTGAAGCGATCAAAGCGCAGCAGCGGAGTGTTGCCGATGCGGTCGAGCAGGGTCTGCCCGGGGCGCGCTGCAGCGGATTGCGGGGCGTCGTGAGCTGAGAATGTAGCGGCCAATTTCGCTGAAGTGTGACTCATTGTCGAACTATTTACCCGTGACTATCGTAATTATGCAAGAACCGGTTAAACGCGCTATGTAGTATGGTGTCGTTAGATGATGCGGATTGCAAGTCCGATGCAGCCGGAAATAAGTAATGCCTATTTTGTAAGCCGACTGCATCTAAACAGGAGATTGGAAACGAGAAAATGCCGAAAGCAATAGAAGCACGGACTTACGAGGATGCGCTGGCCTGGTTGCGCGATCACGGTTTTGATGTGACGGAAGCGCCGGGGACGAACGGGCGTGTGTTCCTCAGGAAGTACAACGTGTCGGCCGCGATTCAGAAGACTGATGATGATGCTGTGAAGATTTTCGCTTATCCCGGCTACCTGATTGGCAGCGAGATTTCGAAGCTGGTCAACCGCGGCTACCAGCAGTTTATGAAAACTTCGAAGACGGAAATCCCGGCGACCGCGGACCATCTGAAGGCGCTGCAAAACTTCGCCGAAGAGTTGAAAGTGGCGCTTGGGCTGCCCAGCCTTTACAACGAGTCGCTGGGTACGGTGAGTGATTCCTACCACTATGACCGGCTTAAGGATGACGACAAGGCGCCCGTGGATCGTCCGAAGCGTCCCTGGGAAGTTGCTGGCAAAGGGGCCACGGTTAAGGCCGCTGCGGCCAAAAAAGGCCGCGCTTAATTCTTTCGGTTTCGTCGTCGGTTCTCATAAATCCTCCAAACAATTTGTCTCGCGTGCGAAACTGGCTGCGCTCTGAATCGTCAGGGGCGGAGGCTCGCATGCGCTTTTTTCATTTCTTCCTTTTCTTTTTTCCGATCCTGCTAGTCGCCTTCGGTAGTGAGATCCGCGCGCAGATGACCTCCGGCGACAACGGTGGCGCGAAGGCTGAAGTTGAGCACGTGTTGCGCACGCAGCAGAAGGCGTGGAACCGGCACGACCTGGATGGCTTTATGGCGGGCTACTGGAATTCTCCGGAGCTGACGTTTTTCTCTGGCGCCAAAGAGAATTACGGATGGCAGGCGACGATGGACCGTTATCGTGCGAGGTACGCAAGTCCGGGGCACGAGATGGGGAAGTTGGAATTCTCTGACTTGCGAATCGAAATGCTGGGCGCCGATGCGGCTTTTGTGCGCGGCTCGTGGCAACTGACGATGTCCGACGGGAAGACGCCGCATGGTTTGTTCACGCTAGTATTCCGAAAGTTTCCCGATGGATGGAAGATCGTGCACGACCACACTTCGGCAGCGGAATGAGTTTCGACGTATCTATTTTCTGACTCGGACCTGGACTCGAGTCCCTTCCGGAAGTTTGCCGTTGGTTAGCTCCACGGCGCCGTTGCGAATGATGCCTTCGAATTCCTGAACATGATTCACACCGGGTAATGCATTCGCGGGCGAGGGCGCCCGCGCCACACTTCTTCCCATGCCTTTGTCCATGGCCTCGTTTGCCAGACGGTCAGCCTCGGTGTTCTGTTCGCGGAGGGCGTGGCTGATGGAGAACCAGTCGAGTTTGGCGATTAATTCTTTGGCGCGGCTGTGAAGATCCTGCAGCGTTGCATTTTTTACTTTGTAGATGCCCTTGATCTGGCGAACCATCAACTCAGAATCGCTGATCACTTTGAGGGCTTTCGCGCCGTGTTCGAGGGCGTATTCGAGGGCGGCGATGAGTCCTTGATATTCGGCGAAATTATTTGTCTGGTGGCCGAGATATTCGCTGAGCTGGGCGACCTTACGTCCGGATTGATCCTGAATGACAACGCCGTAGCCGGCTGGTCCGGGATTGCCGCGGGCCCCACCGTCGATATGCGCGCTGAGGTAATGCTCTGGAGAATTTTCGCGCGAAGTATTTTCACGCTGCGAAAAGAGAGACTTTGTTCCGGCGGTGCGGGAATCGAGCATGGAAACGAGTTTACAACGGGGAACGCTTGGCTACGATTTGGCAGATTGATTTCTAAAATCTTAAACACGGGGGACACGGGGAACACAGGGTAGAGCTTGCGAATATTTATGTGTAGGAGCGTGCGCGGTTAGCGGCCGGCGGCCAGGCGCGTGGCCAAGCGAGGGGGCAGGTTGGCGGCGAAGATGCGGTCTTGCGCGGCCTTGAGATTGTACGGGGTGCGATGGAAGTGGACGATTTGCGCGTCGGTATCAAACAGAGCGAAGGCGGCACGCCAATCTCCGTCGCGAGGTTGGCCGACCGAACCCGGGTTGATCATATAACGCGTGGAGGGCTTCAGTTGGAGCGAAACTGACTCGGCTTGGCCGACGGTGCGGTATTCGGGACGAAAGCCATCGGCGCTGGAACCGTTGGCGAAGAATCCACCTTGCAGGTGAGTGTGTCCGAAGAAAGTGATCGGAGTTGCGAGTGTGATCAGCGGGACTAAAGCGTCCCCGATGGAAACGACGTAAGCGTCTTCATCGCCGGGTGAACCGTGAACCAGTTGAACGTCGGGAAAATCTTTCAGCGGAAGTGGACCGTGCGGAATTGAGTGCAACCAGTCGTAGTGTTCTGGAGTAAGTTGGTCGCGCGTCCAAAGAGCGGCAGCGGCGGCCAGGGGATTGAAGTCATCCAGTTCAAGCAGACCAGTGGCGGCCTTGTCGTGATTGCCACGGACGAAAATTTTTCCCAGTTCGCGAGAGCGATCGATGACCTCGTTGGGAGAAGCTCCGTAACCGACCACATCGCCCAAATTCGCCACGAAGTCGAAGGCGGGAGCTGCGGCCATGCAGGCTTCCAGTGCTTCGAGGTTGGCGTGAATGTCGCTCAGCAGCAGTATGCGCAATAGGCACCAGACGGATGGCGATTATAGAACGAGTGCGACGGAAGAGGATACATGGGTGGATTCAGTTCTGCCATCGCTATTTTGCGTTGACTACCGGGCAGCGAGCCCAATGCTGCGGCGCAACTTGAACCAGAGGAGGGAAAGTGAGGGTGCATTCGGGGATACGAAATCCGCAACGCGGTTCGAAGGCGCAGCCCGGGGGCATGGCATGCAGCGGCGGGACTGTGCCTTCGATTGTGCCTAAGGGGTGCCCGCGCTCGGTCTTCAAATCTGGCACGGCTTGCAGAAGGCCGCGCGTATAAGGATGCGCGGGGGCATTAAAGATTTCATGCTTGGGTCCGAGTTCGACCACGCTTCCGGCATACATTACAGCAACGCGGTCTGCCACTTGCGAAACGACGGCGAGATCATGCGAGATGAAGAGCATCGCCAGTCCGAATCGGGAGCGCAAGTCGGCGAGCAATTCGAGAATCTGCGCCTGGATGGTGACGTCGAGGGCTGTGGTAGGTTCATCGGCGATCAGCAATTGCGGCCGATTCACGATGGCCATGGCGATCATGACGCGCTGGCGCATTCCGCCGGAAAGTTGGTGAGGATAGTCGCGGGCGCGGTGCTCGGGCTCGGGGATGGCGACGTCATTCATGGCCTGGACGGCAAGTTTGCGAGCATCGCTTTTTGAGCGATTGCCGTGGGCCAGCACCGCCTCAGCGATCTGGTCGCCGACGCGCATGACAGGATTGAGCGCGGTCATGGGTTCCTGAAAAATCATGGCAATGCGCGAGCCGCGCAGTTGGCGCATCGAGTCGTCGGGAAGGTTGGCGAGATTACGAGATGAGCCGTTCTCGCCGAAAAGCATCTCGCCGGTGAGAAGTGCCTGGGGCGGCAGAAGGCGCATGATCGCGAGAGATGTAATGGATTTGCCGGAACCGGATTCACCGACCAGGCCAAGGACTTCACCGGGAGCGATGGAGAAGTTGAGTTCACGGACGGCGCGGAGGGTTTGTTTGGGGCCAGCCGCGCCGGGCTGTCCAACTGTTCGCATCGCGGTAGGAAATTGAATATTGAGGTTGCGGATATCTAGAAGCGGCAGCACCGGTCCATGTTAGCAGCGAAAAGTCGCCCTGCGGGCGACGGGCAGCCGGGGGCGGCTGTCCCCACATTAAGACAAGTGTCCCCACACAAGTATGTATTGCTGAACAATCCGTGGCGGGGGTTGAATCTTGGCGCTTTGCTGCCGCATCTTCTATGCTAGACCCTATGAGCAAGATTCATATTCCTACTCCTTTGCGGCAGTACGTTGGAAAACAATCCACAGTGGAAGTGCAGGCGGCGACTGTGGGCGAAGCTCTGAACTCGCTGCTGGCGCAGCATCCGGAGTTGCGGCGTCATCTCTACACGGAGGACGGAAAGCTGCGGGCCTTCGTTAATCTGTACGTCAACGACGAAGACATCCGCTACCTGCAGAAAGAGGCGACCGCGGTAAAGGAAGGTGATAACATTTCTATTGTGCCTTCCATTGCTGGAGGCGTTGCGTGACAGCGAGATTCAGCGATTGCATATTTTTGAGCCCTGCCGCGACAAACCGCTGTTGTATGCGTCCTGCCTGTTGTTAGCGCCCTAATTCTGCGGGAGCGCGGTTCCAAATTTCAATCGAGGATTTTATGGCCACAATCACTACCGAAATTCCAGTGACACTCAGCAAGGACGAAATCCTGCGCTACTCGCGGCATTTGATCATGCCCGAGGTCGGCATGGAAGGGCAGCAGAAGCTGAAGGCGGCGCGCGTGCTGTGCATTGGCACGGGCGGGCTGGGATCGCCGCTGGCGCTTTATCTTGCAGCCGCTGGCGTGGGCACGCTGGGCCTGGTCGATTTCGATGTAGTCGATTACACCAACCTGCAGCGGCAGATTATTCACTCCACGGCCGACGTGGGCCGGAAGAAACTGGATTCTGCGGCGGATAAATTGACGGGCATCAATCCATTTTTGAATCTGCGCAAATTCGACACGCGGCTAAGCAGTGAAAATGCGCTGGAGATTTTCCGTGACTTCGACATCATCGCCGACGGGACGGATAACTTTCCCACGCGCTATCTGGTGAACGATGCGTGTGTGCTCACTGGCAAGCCGAATGTTTACGGATCGATTTTCAGGTTTGAAGGCCAGGCCAGCGTGTTTGCCACCGAAGATGGACCGTGCTACCGCTGCCTTTATCCCGAGCCGCCACCGCCGGGGCTGGTACCTTCTTGCGCGGAAGGCGGCGTGCTGGGGATTCTTCCGGGATTAGTTGGCGTGATGCAGGCCACCGAAGCGATCAAATTAATTTTGGGAGTGGGCGAGCCGCTCATCGGTCGACTGCTTCTGATCGACGCGCTGGGCATGAAATTCCGCGAATTGAAGTTGCGCAAAAATCCGGATTGCCCGGTGTGCGGCACGCATCCTACCGTGACGAAGCTGATAGACTACAACGAGTTTTGCGGAATTCGCGGGGAGGAAAAAGCGGTGACGAATGGAGTTCCGGAAATTCAGGTGGAAGAGTTAAAGCGTCGGCTGGATGCCAAAGAAGATTTATTTGTGCTCGATGTGCGCGAGCCGCACGAATATCAGATCTGCAATATCGGCGGACATCTGATTCCGCTGAACGATTTGCCGAAGCGTGTGAACGAGCTGGACTCCAGCCACGAAATCGTTGTGCACTGCAAGATGGGCGGGCGGAGTGCCAAAGCGGTTGCGTTCCTGCAGCAATCGGGATTCACCAAGGTGCACAACCTCGCGGGCGGGATCAATGCCTGGGCGGAGAGAGTGGATCCGAAGGTGCCGAAGTACTGAGGGGCGTTCTCGGTTTCAATTCTCAAAAGGGAGCGTGAAGTGCGCTCCCTTTTGCTCTTGGTTCAGCCAATCCACATTTGAATTGACATCGGCTTCGACGAGAGGATAATTGCGTGTTCCCGGGCCCCCAGCGAAATCTGAAGCTCTTGTGACCGGAGGGTCGCCTTGAAATTTCTTCTGCCGTCTCCTCTTCTAGTCCTACTTCTTTCCTGCATTTCCTTTGCTCAGGCCGCGCCTCCACAGAGTCAAGCAACATCAACGGCACCAGCGTCTCAGTTAGAGAAAGCCAGGGTTTTCATCACCGACAGCCAGTCATGGGAAATGGCTGGAGGCGGCGGCGGCTCAGCGCGCGGGTTCGGCGGTGCAACGGCTGGTGGCGCACGGCCGCAAACCGCCGAGATTATCAAGACCTTCGGAGCAAGATGCTCTGAGGTGACGGTTAACAACATTCAGACGAAGGCCGACTACATTGTGCTTCTCGACCACGAGGGAGGTAAGGGTGCCTTGCGGCATAAAAACAAGGTAGCGGTTTTCGCCAGAGTTTCAGGCGACTCCATTGTTAGCAAGTCGACACTTTCATTAGGTGGTTCTGTTCAGGATGCATGCGACGCTATCGACAAGGACTGGACAGCTCACGGCGGAGCCATGCGTGCCGCCGACATAGCCGCTGCAGAAGCGCAGAGCAAGCCCCAGGTGCCATCTCGCTCAGCACAGGTGACTGGAGTCCCACCGGCCTCCGCTTTGACCGCTAAGCTGTCCCTCGCTTCCATGCCTGATGGCGCCGACATTGAGGTCGACGGCAGTTTCGTGGGCAACACCCCTTCCGATGTGCAGATCACAGAGGGCGAGCATATGGTTGTGGTGAAGAAAGTGGGATTCAAAGATTGGGAAAGGAAGCTAAAAGTTACCGCTGGAAGCAGCGTGCATCTGAATGCAGACTTGGAAAAAATTCCGAGTCCGAACTGAAGCGCCTCGCTGCGCTCGGCGGGACAGCCGAGGGCGGCCGTCCCCACATGAGCTTGGACGAATGAAAAACGGGAGCACGATGTGCTCCCGTTCATTTCCTGAGTCGAAGTTACTGACTAGACCCGCTGCTTTCCATGCTGGTGGTTGCTCCACTGATATCCAGCGCAGTCTTCTTGCCCGCAAAACGGACGCCAGCGAGAGTCTTTTGTCCGCCATCGACGCGCGTCACAGCCGCGTCATTTGGAGCCGGAGTCTGCAGTTCAACCACATGCGCAGGAACTTTTGCCATCACGTTCTTGCCGCGCAGGATGCTGAGTTCGACGTTGGGGCCGGTCCCTTCCCACTGAACTCTATAGTCACCCGGCTTCAAAGTTGTTCCGTTAACCGTGACGGGATCGAGGAGTTCCAAACTGCCTTTGGTTGCGGCGAACGCGCTCGAGGCCAACAGTAATGCCAATCCAAGAACCACACTTTTCGAAACTGTCGCGAACTTCATGACTGCTCCTTTTTCTTCTCCGAGGTTCGTCGGAGAACGGTTGGGGCGGCCCGGTTCACGACTTACGCGAGAAAACATTGGTGTTTTGTCGCAAATCGCCTACAATGCATCCGTTGGGGTTCAGCAGACAAGCCGCAAGGCCTGCCGCGCTGTGCATGGGGGTTCTGTCACCTGGGCCGCCAAACCGAAAGTGAAAGAATCCCTAACCCCGCAAAATCCCACCTTGAGAAAAATCTTTGCCAGCTTCTCCCCGCTGGCTGCTTACTTCACTACTACGCAGATGCTTCGCAGAAAGTTCCCTGCGGTTTAATGTTTCTGGAAACTTTCGACCATGCATGTATGGACGAAGTGACCGCACTTCCGGTAGCAAGGGAGCAAAGTGAAATTCATTTCTGGGATCGAACAGTAGTGGAGTGTTCTGTCTGGCAGAGATGAGAAGATGTCGGCTTACTTATCTGCGCCAGCAGATAAAATCGCAGTTCTCAAATAACGATAAAGATCGCAACGCCGAAAACGCCGCTCTGCATCAGACATCACCTTAGCAGTGCACCTGCATCGTCGAGTTAGTCCGCGTCACCGTGCTGGCGGTCGACCGACCAAATGTTGGCTTGGTCTTTTTCGAACGGATAGACGTGAACCATCCAGTTGAAGACTACAGGATGAAATGTTCCGCCAGCGGCATCACAGGCTTCCTGGGTAGTGATTGATCCCCGCAAACCAAATTGAGGATGCGGCATAAGAGATTCCATCTTTCGTCCCGCGGGAGCAGCGCAGAAATTCACGTGCTCATGCCATTGCGCGACACTTAGTGGAACGCGCTGGTCGAGTTGGTCTTCGCCAAAACGCTTGGGCGCGGTGTACATAACGCCGATCAGCTTGTAGTCGTCGCCATGCTTTTCGTAGAGCAGCGACGTGGGATGCTCGGGATTGAAACTGAACGCCGCTTCGAATGCATACTGATAGTTGGTAAAGTGGTATATCTTCTGCGGAATTTCAGGATGGAAAATTCTGAAGCCGTCGGCCAGTGCCACGTGATAGTCGAGATATTTGCTTGAAGCTTTGCGCGCGGCGTCGACCACCATCTGGGCCCGCTCGGCATCGCCGGGCCTGGCGGGACGAAGCGCCGTCATCTTCATGTGCGGACCCATGTCCATGTGACCTTCCATGGAATGCATGGCGTGCATGCTGGCCTCGCCGTCCTTGCTGTTATCGCTATCTTTGTCAGCGCCCATCGGCATGTTTTTCATGTTGGACATGTCGTGCGCCGGCATATCCATACCAGGCATGTTCTGCGATGCGCCTGACTGGGCGCTGCCGCCAGATGGCTGCTGCTGGCCCCAACTCACGGAGGTCATAAAACAGAGAACAATTGAGATGGCGATTCGGTCTCGCATAGAAAGGCTCCCCATATTCTTAGTTTCTATTAACCCTGGCGCAGCATAGTTGTTTCGGCAAGCGATTCCAGGTTACCGGGGTTACGAATGTAATTATCGCCGATTGGGAACGGACGCAGTTGTGGAATTCCAAAATTCTTGACGTGCTCCCAGTCCTCGGGAGCGGTGTCCATTTCCACTTAAGATCCGGAAATAAAGCTCCAAAACAATCCGAATGGGGGGTTGGGGAATCTAATGCAGCATGCGCATGGGTAGACGCTTCGTCGGTTTCATCGTAGTTCTCCAGGCTGTGCTTTTCTTGGTACATCTGGTTCTTTATGAAACGTGGGAATTTTCGTCCGCAGGATCCGAGACCTACAGAGCGGTTGTCGCTCTGGTTCTCGGCCTTTTATCGGTGAGCTTCGTGGCTGCTTCGCTGCTGGCGTTTCGCTATACCAACGTTTTTGTGCGTGCATTTTACCGGGCGGCTGCAGTGTGGATGGGGTTACTGACTTTTCTCTTTTTCGCAGCAACCGCTTCCTGGATTATTTTCGGAGTTGCCCGGCTGACGGGGCTGAACGTGAACTTCCATCGAATGACGGAATTGCTGTTCGTTGTTGCCGCAATGGCAGGGATCTACGGGGTGTTCAACGCGGGCTGGACGCGAATTACACGCGCCACGATACGGCTGGCAAACTTACCCGTCGCGTGGCGAGGGAGAAAAGCGGCACTGATCAGTGATGTTCACTTGGGACACGTTCGCAACGGGAACTTTTTGCGGCGTATGGTTGCGAAGATTTTGCGGGAAGAACCGGACGCAATTTTTATTGCCGGTGATCTGTATGACGGCACAGCCATCGATGCAGGCCGTGCGGCCGAGCCTTTAAACAAGCTAACGGCGCCGCAGGGGGTTTATTTTGTCGCGGGGAATCATGAGCAATTCGGCGACGACAGCAAGTATCTGCGGGCGATTGCAGCGGCGGGAGTGCGCGTGCTCAGCAACGAGAAAGTGGAAGTGGACGGCTTGCAGATTATTGGCGTGCCGTACCGGAACGCGGTGCAGGACGGGCAGTTTGCGTCGGTGCTGCGCGGCGTCTCATTGGACCGTGATCGCGCCAGCATTCTGTTAACTCATGCTCCCGACCGTCCGGAAATCGCGGAGGCTGCGGGCGTTTCTTTGCAACTATCCGGCCATACACATCTTGGCCAATTCATCCCCTGGAGCTGGATGGCACGACGGATGTATCGGCAATTTGTGTATGGGTTAAGCCGCATCGGGCAGATGCAGGTTTTCACCTCTAGTGGTGCCGGCACGTGGGGACCACCGCTGCGGCTGGGATCGAATCCGGAGATTGTAGTACTTGAGTTCGAATAACGCTTGCTTCTTCCGGCAACCTGGTTTCGCTAGTGGCATCTCTCCTGAGGGCTATCGAGAATACTGACAGCCGAATCAGCGATGCCTCGGTCCTTAGTGGGTATTGAATTTACTTTGTTCGTATTTCGTAACAAACCTAAAAAACGGCTTGCCTTACCGCCAGTGGGCTGCTACTTTCCAGCCATTGGACGGGCCAGCACCGACTCGGAGAAGGCAGAGTTCGGCTCTTTCCCTTGGACGAAGCTCCGCGAAGAATCCCCGTGGTAACGCCGCTTGCTTCTCTTGATGCTCGACTCGACCAGTAAAGGAGGTATATGTCTATTCCCATTAAGCGCCTGCCGGTTGCCGGTAGTGAACGCACTCCGCTAGAAGGAGCGCGGAAGATAGGTCCAGCGAATCCCAGCGAAAACGTTGACGTGACGATTCGTTTGCGACCTCGTTCGCCGATAAAGCCAACAGAGCAGCGCTCCATAGTGAGTCGCAAGGAATTCGAACAACGCCACGGCGCGGATCCGAAAAGCATCGCTCTGGTGGAATCATTCGCCCGTGCGCATAAGCTCCTAGTGAAGGAGAAAAGCGCGGCGCGGCGCACGGTGATTTTGTCTGGACCTGTAGCGGCAATGAACCAGGCGTTTGGGGTTGAGCTGAATGAGTATGAACATCCCGGTGGCACATACCGCGGGCGCACCGGCGCGATTCATCTGCCTGCCGAATTGCATGACGTGGTCGAAGGCGTTTTTGGATTGGACAATCGTCCTCAGGCCAAGCCGCATTTTCGTAGGCGGCATGGGCGTGCGGGAGCCCGTGCCGCGGCGGTAAATCTGTCCTACACGCCGCCCCAGGTCGCGGCGCTTTACGAGTTTCCGACTGGAGTGGACGGATCCGGAGAATGTGTCGCGCTGATTGAATTGGGCGGCGGATTCAATCCCGCGGACCTCAGCAATTACTGGAATCAACTGAAACTGTCGAAGACGCCCAGCGTATCGGCAGTTTCGGTGGGCAACGGCAGCAACAATCCTACGGGTGATCCGAATGGTCCGGATGGCGAGGTAATGCTGGATATTGAAGTATCGGGCTCGATCGCACCGGGCACAAGGATTGTCGCGTATTTCGCGGAGAACACGGATGCCGGATTCTTGAATGCGATCACCACCGCGGCGCACGACAGCACGAATAATCCCTCTGTGATTTCCATCAGTTGGGGTGGTCCCGAATCTTCGTGGACGCAGCAGGCCATGACGTCGATGGATTCGGCATTCCAGGCTGCGGCTGCGATGGGAGTCACTGTTTGCGTGGCGGCGGGAGACGATGGCTCGACCGACGGTGTAACCGACGGCCTGAATCACGTGGACTTTCCGGCATCGAGCCCGAATGTGCTGGCTTGCGGCGGCACAGATTTAGTGGCATCGGGAAATACGATTACCAGCGAAACAGTATGGAACGAACTGGCAAACAATGAAGGCGCGACTGGAGGCGGCATCAGCGATGTATTTCCGCTTCCCAGTTATCAGAGTTCGGCTGGCGTTCCGCCGTCCGCGAATCCTGGTGGCCACGTTGGTCGCGGTGTTCCGGACGTTGCGGGAGATGCCGATCCGAGCACCGGGTACGTTACTCTGGTGGATGGACAATCCGGCGTGATTGGCGGCACGAGCGCCGTCGCGCCTCTCTGGGCTGCGTTAATTGCGCTCATCAACCAGAGCGTGGGAAAGCCCACAGGGTTTATCAATCCGACGTTGTATCAGAACGCAGGCTCCGCGCAAGACTTTAACGACATCACATCTGGGAGCAACGGCGCCTATTCGGCGGGTACTGGATGGGATGCGTGTAGCGGGCTAGGATCGCCGAGAGGCGCTCAAGTGGCGGCCGTGTTAGGCGCCGGAGCGGCATCTCAAGTTAAGACCGGCACATAGCGGGTGCGGAATCTGAATATCCGAGCTGGCGCACCAAAGTGTGGAACAATCTACTTCCTGAATCGTGCGCTTTCCGTATACAATCTAACTAACTGGTTAATTAGACTCATGACTTCCGCTCTATCTCGCCGGCGCGCCTCTCCCCGCATGGGTTCCCGCGGCCAACCCGAGGAAAGCCGTGCCAGTATTTTGCGGGCCGCGGCAAAGGAGTTTGCTGAATATGGCATCGCCGGCGCACGCACTGACGCCATTGCCCGCCAGGCGCAAGTTAATAAGGCACTGCTTTACTACTACTTCAAAGACAAGGAAACGCTTTATGGCGCGGTGCTCGACGATGCATTTTCCGGGATGAAGGCTAACGTCTTCAGGGTTCTCGACAGCGATTTGCCCTCGCGGGAAAAGATTATGGCGTATGTGGGAGCGTATTTCGATTTTATCGCCTCCAGCCAGATTTACCCCAGGCTGATGCAACGCGAGATGATGCGAGCGCGCGAAGGTAGCTCGCTGCATATCGATCGATTAGTGAAGACTTATTTTCAGCCGATCTATCGGCGCGTCGGGGAACTACTGCACAAAGGAATCGCGGAAGGCGAATTCCGAAAAGTGGACCCGGCGCACTTTGTGCCATCGATGGTTGCAATGATCGTTTTCTATTTCAGCAGCGCCCCGGTGATGCGGCGTATTGTGCACTTCAATCCGCTTGCTCCGCAACGAATTGCCCAGCGGCGGGCCGCCGTGCTGGATTTCATTTCTTCGGCGCTTTTTCTGCCGCGTACCGGCCAGCCGACAGGAGGAGTACGCAAGTGAGTGCTCGCAACAAGTTTTTTATTCTTCTTGGCATCATCTTCGTGATCGCCGCTACATATTATTTTTTCTCTACCGACCACTCCAAGGATTTGGTACTGATCGGCACGGTTGACTCGAACCAGGTGATCGTCAGCGCGCAGGTGGAGGGTCGTATCCAGAAACTGCTGGTGGATGAAGGCACGCCGGTGAAGGCGGGAGATTTGATTGCCGTGCTGGATCCTTCTGAATTACAGACGCAGGAAGCTGCCGCCGTAGCCAACATCGCCAGCTTGCAGAACAAAGTTGCGGAAATGCAACACACCGAGAAATCGACCTCTGGCTCGACCTCCAGCGATGTAGCGAACGCGCAAGCCAAACTCGATTCGGCCAAAGCGCAACTCCTGGAGGCCAAGGCCGCGCTTGATCGAACCGCGAGCGACAGCCGGCGAATGATCGAACTCGCCAAGGCCGGAGTGCAGTCTGAGCAGGATCGCGTGCAGGCCGAAACCAATTTGCAGGCGGCGCAGGCAACCGTGCAGGCGCAGCAGGAGTTGGTGAAAGCTGCGCAGGCGGACCTGACTTCCGCCATCGCGCGCACCCAGCAGGCGAATGCGGCGCAGAGTACGGTGCAATCGACCGAGGCCGATCTGAAGAATGCCATCGCGCAGAAAAATCAAGCGGCGGTGCGGCTGGGATACACCAACGTGTATGCCCCGGTGACTGGAACAGTGTCGGTGCGGGCGGCACGGCAGGGAGAAGTGGTCAACATTGGCGCGCCGATTGTGACCATCGTCGATCTCAACGACACCTGGGTGCGGGCCGCGATTCCGGAAACTTACGCCGATCACATCGGTTACGGCGACGTGATGCGCGTGCGTTTGCCCGGAGGCACGAAAACCAGCGGAAAGGTTTTCTTCAAAGGAGTGGAGGGCGACTTCGCAACGCAACGCGATGTAAGCCGGCGTAAGCGGGACATTAAGACCATTGTGTTGAAAGTTCGGCTGGAGAACCCAAAGGGCGCGTTCGTGCCGGGAATGACTGCCGAGGTGCTGGTTTCCCCTGCACAGATGAAAGGCGAAAACACTTCTCAGAGCGCTGCGGCAACGGGGCAGCAATGATGCCCGACGTAAAAGGAGGTTCAGTTGATTCTTCTGCGAATGCTCGCGAGGTTCCGTACGCGATCGAGGTGCAGCACATCGTCAAGAAATACGGCGACTTCACCGCGGTGGACGACGTCTCTTTCAATGTGAAGGAGGGCGAGATTTTCGGTTTGCTGGGGCCGAATGGCGCTGGAAAATCCACACTGATCCGTATGATGACCACGCTGATTCCGATCACTTCGGGAAAGGCGCTGATCGCCGGCCACGACGTGTCGAAGGAACCGGACTCGGCGCGCAGGACGATTGGAGTGATCCCGCAGGCTCTAACCAGCGATCTGGATCTTACCGTTGAAGAAAATTTGAACATCTACGCCAAGCTGTATGACGTGCCCGCGAAAGAACGGAAGCGCTCGATCGAGGAACTGCTCGGCCTGGTGGACCTGACTAAGTGGCGCAACGCACAGACCAAGACGCTTTCCGGGGGCATGCGCCGCCGGCTGGAGATCGCGCGCGGGTTGGTGCATCATCCTAAAATATTTTTTCTCGACGAGCCCACTACCGGCCTCGATCCCGTTTCCCGCGTTGCCGTTTGGGAGATGCTGGGAAATATTAAAACCCAGCGCCGCCTTACGATCCTGATTACAACTCATTACATGGATGAAGCCGACCGCCTTTGCGACCGGATCGCGATTGTGGACCACGGCAAACTTGTCGCGCTCGACACGCCCATGGCTTTGAAAGCCAGCGTGCCGGGATCGAACGTAATTGAAGCGCAATTTGAGAATCCTCCTGACGACTGGGAGCAACGCCTGCACACGCTGGACGAAGTCACTTCGGTTCAACATGAGGGCGCAGGCATGTATCGAGTCCTCACGGGCAACGGCTCGCGGACCACGACTGAGCTAGTTGAGATGGCGGTCGAAGCCGGAGTTGCCGTGAAGTCGCTTTCAGTGCAGAACACCACATTGGACGATGTCTTCGTGCACTACACCGGCCGGCAGTTACGAGATGAATTGCAGAAGGCCTACGCCTTCGTGATGCCGCAGCGGCCGGGACTGCAGCCATGAGACGGGCAGAGTCGAACTTATGAATCGAATGATGGCCATTGTCGAGCGCGAGATGCGCAAATTCTTCCGCTCGCCAGCGCTCATGCTGGCGTCGATGATATTCCCGCTGGTGCAGCTGGTGATTCTCGGCAACGCATTCGGCGGAAAAATTCGCGACGCCCGGCTGGCGATCGTGGACCAGGACGGAGGCACACAGGCACTCAAAATTCGCGAGGCCTTCGATTCCGTTCGGGCGAATATTCGAACCTTCGTGCCGGTCTATTACGACAACGAAAAAAAGGCGATGGAAGATGTTCGCAACGGCAAGCTCGACGGAGCGGTAATCATTCCTCCGCAATATTCTCGGCGGGTTTATGAGGAGAATCATCCGCAGATCGGGTTAGTCGTCGATAACAGTGACAACTTCATGAGTTCTGCGCTGGAATCGGAACTCACCGACCTGGTCACGTCGCTGAATCAGCCCACGGTTGAGCCGCGCATCCTGCAGCAAACCGCGCTTTCCATTGTGGAGCTTTATCCCTACATCGAGTACATGAAATATCTGCTGCCCGGCTCGCTGGCATTGGCGATGTTCGTCTCGGTGATGATTGGCGGGGGCATGCTTTACATCGATGACAAGGCCCGAGGTGTGCACGAGGGCTACCTGGTAACGCCCATCACCAAGCTCGAGCTGGTGTTGGGGCTAAATCTGGCGGGGGCCATCAAGGCCGTGATGACCGGCGTCATCATTTGTGTGATCGGTTCGCTGATTGCCGGGGTGAGCACAATTTTCAATCCCGCTACGATCTTCGGGCTTCTGATCATGATCGTACTTACATCGCTCGCCTTCAACACCATGATGTTTTTGCTGATGGTGAGAATTGAAGATCCGCTGGTGCCACGAGCCATGTTCGGCATTCTGAATACTCTGCTGTTTTTCCCGAGCGGAGCGATTTATCCAATACAGGCGTTTCCGCCGTGGTTGCGCGCTATCGCGAAGGTCGACCCTTTTACTTACGCTGTGGATGGCTTCAAGTGTCTGCTGCTGAAGGAAACTACCCTGGCGGCTGTCTGGGGCGACATGTTGTTCCTGAGCGTCTTCGCCGCGGTTACTCTCGGGATCGCCATTCCTTTGTTTAAGCGGACTCTATAGAACATTCGCTCTGTTTTCTGCAACCTTTGACTTACGAAGCGCGTCCGTTATTCTAGAGAGGTATGACTTTACTGGACGCCAAAGAGTACCATCCCGAAAAAGAGCGGAAGAAAAGAACGCGAATTATTTCGATCGTCGTTCTTATCTTGATTCTGGCCGGCGTGGGCTGGTGGAACCGCTTCTGGCCGGAAAAACGGATTGCGAATAAATTTTTCTCCGCTCTGCAGCAACAAAACTTCGAAGCTGCCTACGGAATTTATTATCACGATCCCGACTGGCAGCAGCATCCGCAGAATCACTCACAGTATCCCTTCAACGAATTCAAGCAGGACTGGGGAACGGGGGGTCCGTGGGGCATCGTCAAGAGTTATGACATTTACGGGGAGAGCAACTGCCCGGGCGGAGGAAGCGGAGTAGTGATCGACGTGATCGTGAACGGCCGCGCCCAGCATGCTCAGTTGTACGTGGATAAGACTGATAAGACGATCAGCTCGCCGCCTTGCGACTTGGAATTCCACTAGTAACGCCGTCTTAGAATGATTGCCCTTGAGGCGCGCATTCTAAACGCCTAGCTGTGACAGCGTCTTGCTCAGCGAAGCGTCATCGCCTACGTTGAGGCAGGTCGCAGAGCGGTCAATCTGGCGTATCAGTCCACACAGTACTTTTCCTGGACCGATCTCAATCATGCTCTGCACGCCGTTCGCGATGAGCAGACGCATGCTCTGTTCCCATTTCACTGCGCCGGTTACCTGCGCGACCAAGGTTTCGCGGGCGCGCAGTTCATCGGTGACGAAAGCTGCCTCGACATTACAGACCACAGGGTAGACGGGCTTCTGCATCTTCAAAGCGTTCAGGTCTGGTTGCAGACGATCCTGCGCGGGCTTCATCAGAGAGCAATGGAATGGAGCGCTGACTGGAAGGATCTTCGCTCGTTTCGCACCGCGTTCATCAGCCAGCTGGGTTCCTCGTTCCACGGCAGCAGTGTTTCCGGAGATGACAATCTGTTCGGGCGAATTGATGTTGGCTGGCGAACAAACTTCACCCTGCGCCGCGTCCTGGCAAACGGCGGTAACTTTCTCCAATTCCATTCCGAGGATTGCCGCCATGGCACCGACGCCAACCGGCACAGCCTCCTGCATATATTTTCCGCGGTTGCGAACGGTGCGCACGGCGTCGGCAAAAGTCATCGTGCCAGAAGCCACGTGAGCGGAATACTCACCCAGGCTGTGGCCGGCGACAAAGCTGGGTTTGGGTACGCGGCCCTCGAGCGATCGCAGCGCCGCGATCGATACGGTAAGAATGGCAGGCTGGGTGACTTCGGTGAGACGCAACTGGTCTTCTGGTCCATTGAAGCAGACTTCCGACAGTTTGTAGCCAAGTGCTTCATCGGCTTCTTCGAAGGTCTGCCGCGCTATCGGATATTTTTCGGCGAGCTCTTTGCCCATGCCTACAGCTTGTGAGCCCTGACCGGGGAAAATGAACGCGAGTTTTGATTGCGAGGAGTGTGAAACTTCAGTAGGTTCGGTCATGATTATTTTGCGGGAAATTAAGTGGCCGGAATGACTTCCACTTCCGCCGGCACGGGACGAAGCGCGGCCAGCCCCTGCTCAATCGACTGGTTAATGTGGCGCTGAGAAAACTCCGCCGCCACTCGCACCGCATTCTTGATGGCATTTGCGTTGGAAGAGCCGTGGGTAATGATGCACACGCCCTTCACACCCAGGAGCGGAGCGCCGCCGTATTCGGTATGGTCGATACGCTTCTTGAAATCGGCAAACGCGCTGCGCGAAAGCATGTAACCAACCTGACTGGTGATAGTCGCCTTCAAGGACTCCTTCAGGACGGTGCGCACCAGGTTTGCCACGCCTTCGGAAATTTTCAAGGCTACATTTCCTACGAAGCCATCGGCCACGATTACATCGACGTGACCGTTGAACAGGTCGCGGCCCTCGACGTTACCGACGAAATTCAAAGGCAGGCGCTTGAGCAGTTGAAAAGATTCCCGGGTCAGATCGTTGCCCTTGGTTTCTTCTTCGCCAATGGAAAGCAATCCGACTCTCGGCGACTTTGCACTTCCGAATGCTGGACGGGTTCCAAACTTTACACCGCCGAACATGGAGCGGAAATAGATTTCACCCATCACCGCGAACTGCTCCAGATTATGTGGTTTGCAGTCCACATTAGCGCCCACATCCAGCAGAATTGCTGCCGTGCCCGGAGCTGTGGGGAAAACCGCCGCGAGCGCAGGGCGATCGACTCCGGGCAACGCACCCAGCACCATTTTTGCCGATGCCATGGCGGCGCCTGTGTTGCCGGCCGTAACAAAGCCATCGGCTTGCCCTTCGCGCACCAGCCGCAAACCTACGCGTATGGAGGAGTCGCGTTTGGCGCGAACAGCCTGCACCGCCTTATCCTCCATGGTGATCACTTCACTGGCATGGACGATCTCGAGCGGTAGACGCGCCGCCGACGGATGACGGTCGAGTTCGGCTTTGATGATTTCTTCCGGGCCGACGAGGAGCACGCGCACCCCATAATTGCGCGCAGCGTGAATTGCCCCTTCGATTTCAGGCTTGGGCGCCCGGTCCGAACCCATCGCATCCAGCGCGATCACGCTAGGCATGTTGGCAGGCAGTTAGCTGGCTTCTTCGACTTGCAACACATCGCGGCCCTTGTAGTAACCGCACTTGGTGCAAGCGCGATGCGGCATCTTTTTTTCGTGGCAATTAGGACACTCGGAGAGTGAGTGGCTCTTGAGAGCATCGTGCGCCCGCCGCGTGGATGTGCGCTTTTGAGAATGTCGTCGTTTTGGATTAGGCATGGTCTAACAATTCCTCTCGCGGAGGCGCTTCAGCCTCGTCGATATCAATTTTTCGTTTGTTCAATTTTAATGTGCCAGCTTACCGCGGATTTCCTTAAGCGCCGCCCACCGTGGCTCTTCTCGCGTCACCGTGCACGAACATTTTTCCTGGTTCAAGTTCTGGCCGCAATGCGGACAAAGTCCCTTGCAATCTTCGCGGCACGTTACTTTTAGAGGGACCGCAAGCAGGATCTGCTCACGGACTACATCGTCCAGCAGAATTCCCTCACCTTCATAATAGCTGATCTCAGCCTCGGCGTCGGTCACCGACATCTCGTCCCGCCCGGCATCCGCGCCCTGAGGACGATAGAGCAGATCAAACTCGCGCTTCACATCCTGCGTGAGAGGCTCAAGGCAACGCGCGCAGTTCGTCTCCAGAGTGGTGGCAAGCCGGCCCTGAACGCGTATATCCTGAATGATCTCGTGCTTACCATGATGCTCTTCAACCAGATCCGCTCGACCGCTGCTCTCGGTTGGCGCGATCTGCCGGTAATCCGCGCCCAAATCAATAGTGCCGGGCGCAAACTTCTCCGCAAATTCTATCGGATGAAGTTCCAAGTCTTTGATTTCGAAGAACATCGGAAACCTCCGCGACACTTCCCAAGCACCCAGCCCGCGGAAGCACGCCTAGACGGCGCAAGTACCGCAAGGAGCAAACTCAAGAATAATGCGTTCGGGAAAGGGGTGTCAAGGACGGTGCATCTTCTCCTCCTGGCATGGCTTATGCTATGCTTCACCTAGGGAAGTCCTATGCCAACCCTTTACGTCGAGAACATCCCCGATGACCTGTACCGGGCGCTTCGCAAGCGCGCCCGTGAGAACCGCAAGTCGATTGCCGCGGAAGTGATTTCATTGTTGGAACGAAACGTACCCACCGCAAAAGAGCTGCAAGCACGCCGTGAATTTTACGACCGGATGACAGAATTTCGTGCGGTTCGATCGCCGAACTCCGCCTCCTTTCCAACCGCCGAGGAAATGATTCGCGAGGACCGGAATCGTTGACGGCATTCGTTCTTGACGCAAGCGTAGCCGTGAAATGGGTGATTCCCTCGGCGAACGAAGCGCTCAGTGCCCAGTCTCTCCGACTTTTGCGGCGCTACGTAGCTGGCGAAATCGACTTCGTGGTGCCGGATATTTTCTGGGCCGAAATCGGCAATGTGTTGTGGAAGGGCGCTCGTCAGCAGAGATGGTCGCGGACTCTCGCAGAAGGCGCCGCATCTGGCATGAAGGATCGAGATTTCCTAACCATCTCCACTCAAATCTTGTTGCCCGCGGCCCTCAAGATAGCTCTTCTTTACGATCGCAGCGTTTACGACGCAATGTATGTTGCCGCGGCCATTCAATTCAAGATCGAGATGATCACCGCAGATGAACGCCTGGCAAACGCCCTGGCTGCGAGCCTGCCGGTAAAATGGCTGGGGGCATTTGCGATCTAGCCACCAGGATGTCAAGTTCACCACAGCAAATCATCAGCCACGCGAACAGCGCGGAATCGTGGCCTCGAGGTCGCATCGATCTGGCGGCGGTCTTTATTCTTTTGTTCGGCCTAATCGCCCGCATGTGGGCCGCCTCTGGTACGTTCCTCAATCCTGACGAAGCGCTCCATTTTCGGTTGGCAAACCAGACTTCGTGGCTGCTCGCCTACCGACAGAGCCTCACCGCTTCGCATCCTCCGCTTCTGACTTTTATTCTGTATTTCTGGCGCGTGCTCGGAACCTCAGAACTCTGGCTGCGCATGCCTTCCATCCTGGCGGGTGTAGTTTTCTGCTGGATGTTTTACAAGTGGCTCAGGAATGCCGCCGGCGATCTCGCCGGCCTGATCGGTCTTATTTTTGTTTCGTTCCTTCCGCCGGTCGTACTGCTCTCAGCGGAAATCCGGCAGTACGCTTTGCTTTTAGCGTTTCTCGCAAGCGCGCTGTATTTTCTGGACGATTCTTTTGCGAAGAACTCATCGGCCAGAATGATTGCATTTTCCCTGTGCCTCTACCTTGCCATGTTGTCGCATTACTCCGCCTTCTGGTTCGCCGCGGCCCTCGGCATCTATGCTCTGCTGCGATTCACCGAGCGAATTTCGTTGGCGCTGAAGACGACTTGGGCCATCGGACAGATCGGCGCACTCGCCCTGGCGATCTTTCTTTACAAGAGCCACATTTCCAAACTCGGCGTGGGGGAATCGAGAACCGCGCTGCAAGGCTGGATGAGCGACTTTTTTCTGCGCCGCTCCTATTTCGATGCGGCACACGACGATCCCCTGCTCTTCCTCGTGGGGCACAGCTTTGGAGCTTTTCAGTATTTTTTTGGTCAGCTTGCCGTGGGCGACGTGATGGGCTTGTTATTCGTGTTGGGAGTTGTGCTGCTCTTGCGCGGCAAGGATCTACCGCAGCAGAAAGCCGATTCGCGCCGATTAGCAATATTGTTGCTTCTGCCGTTTGCCGTCGCAGCGGTCGCCGCCCTCGCGCATGTTTATCCCTATGGCGGTACGCGTCATATCGCATTCCTGATTATTCCTGGGGTAGCAGGAGTTAGTGTAGCGATAGCGCGTTTGGCAGCTGACAGTTGGAAGCGCGGGCTCGCGGCCGCCGCTCTTATCGTTGTGGCCTGTATTGCGTTCGGCAAGACTCGACCGCCCAGCATGGACCGCGCCGATCAAAGCCGAACGCACATGACGGCGGCGATCGATTTCATAAAGCAAAACGTAAAGCCGAACGAGCTCATCTTCACCGATTACCAGACTGATCTGATTCTTGGCCACTATCTGTGTCAGCAGGAGCCGATTTCTTTCGAGGCTGCTCCCGCAACTTTCGAACAATTTTCCTGTGGCGGCTACCATGTCGTTTCGCAAGACTACAAAGGATGGCAATTCTGGGCTCCAAATTTTTCTGAGGAATGGCAGCGGCTGATGAAGGACTTCAACCTCCAGCCCGGCGATGTTGTGTGGATCGTACAGGCAGGATGGGGCACGCATCTTCCCCAAGACTTGCAACGTCAGTTCGCAGAGTTCCGCAACTTGCACTTCGAGTCGTTCGGCAAGAACATCCTGATTTTCAAACTTACCGTGGGGCAACCAATGCCTTCAGTCGCAGGGGACGCAGATTTCATTTTCCCGCCAGTTGATTCAATCCCAGCGCGCGCAGAGTAAGCTCATCAGGCGCACTCCGCCCATCTTTCTTGACGACAACTCCGAAGCTGCCGGAATAATCCCACATTGTCCAACCGATGCCGTGGCGTTCCAACGCTGTGCGAACGTCGTGAATCCACGCGGCGCGATCCTGCGGGTCGGCATAGGCGCGATAGACTCCGAACTCGTTGCACACCACCGGAACTCCGTTATGCTGCGCCCAATCCGCCACCTGTGTAATCTCGGTATCAATTCGCGCTGCATCCCAGTGGTCCTGTCCATAGCGGATCACCGCCAGGCGGTCCACAGCATCCGGCACTCCCGCCACCGCCTTTGCAGCCGACTCCGGCGATGAGGGATAGCGCAGTCCTTTCACCCAATGCCAGAAGTAAACTCCCCAGGTTGCGCCTTGATGCGTGAAGAGATGCGGCTCGTAAAAATGAAAGTTGTAGATCACATTGGGATCGCGCAGGGGCTCAAGAAAAACTAACTCGTCGTCATTCGACCACCGCGCTCCCGCTGCAATCACAGTATTCTGCGGAGCGCCTTCGCGAATCGCAGATGCCAACTTTGTCTGCACTCCATACCAGCGATAGCGATCGGGGAACTCCGGCTCGTTCAGGATTTCGAAGAAGACTCGCTCCGAATCCCATGTGGAGTAATGTTTTGCCAGCGCCCGCCAGAAATCGGCAAACTCCTGCACAAAGCTGTCATCTTTCGCCAGACGCGCTTTGAAGTCGCTCTCCGGATGCAGATCGATGACGACCGCCATCTGCTGATCCAGAATCATCTTCACTGCCGCATCCAGATACCCGAGATAATCCCCAGGGATTTCGTTAGGCGGATGGTTCGCCATCATTGGTTGCGGATTCACGCTAAGCCGCACGTGATCGAATCCGATGGATTTCATCAGCGCAATATCTTCCGCCGTGGTCCAATTTTGAAAATGTTCTTTAGTGTAACCGCGCGTGTCATAAACCTGCGCGAACCATTCGCTGGCGTTGATGCCATGTCTTAGGCGCGCCATGCGGGATGCGAGCACGGAAGAAGTTGGTTGTGGAAGAGAGTTTGTCGAGCTTTGTGCCGGCAGAAATGGCGAGGCAAGGCAGGAGAGAAGAATCAACACCGGGACGTGTCGTAAGATCCGCGAACATTTCATATCGTCTTTAGCCCACAACTGGCACTGCTGCATTCTTAGTTCGCCAGCTTAGTTCTTTAGCGATTGCAGCTAACCATCATCGTACGCAGCCCGGGGCAAAACTGAAAACGAGAACCATGCAGATTGTGGCCTAAAGGTTCACCGCTATGGTGCCGATAAGGCATACAGACTGGTTTGCTTTAGAATCAATACACATTTCTGTTGGGCAGGTTGAGAGAGGTAGGCGTCGATGGAAGCACAAAATCAGGCTGCAGCCACCCCGGTCCGAGATCTCCCCGATGCGCGTCGACAGCCTCGATTCAAGCTTGATACTCATATCAGAATTAATACCAAGACATGCGGCGTGCTCGTGGGCCGCACCGTGGATATCAGCGAATCTGGAATCTCAGCTTTGCTGAAGCTCGAAGTTCCGGTGGGCGAATTCGTGGAGTTGCAGTTTACATCGCCGTTCGGGCCGGTTACGGTTTATGCAGTCGTTCGCCAACGGAACGCATTTCGCTATGGCTTCCAATTCGTCGAGTCGAACGCAGTGCACGAAATAATCCAAACTACCTGCCGGAGCCTGGAACTGGAACAATCCCTGTTCGGCGGGAATAAGTGATCCGACTTTCCACCGAATGCGGCGGCGGGCGCCGGACCTAACGACTCATCTCTTTCGCGATCTGATCTCCAAGCTGTTCGGCAAAAGTCTGGAAGGCTGGAATCTCAAATAGTCTTAGGCCGATCTCCTGCTGGGGCAGAAATTCTGCATGAACGGCGCTGCTGTTTTCGCGCAGTGCGACGCGCAACCTGGCCGCGGTCTCAGGGTCGAAGCTTTCCGATACGACTACGCTGTTGTCTTTCCAATGTTCCACGATCACTGCGCCTTCTTCGGTCAAAATCTGCGCGATCGAGAGAGGACAGTTATCGCCGGAGCAAGCAGGCACCGTCTGCGTGGTCGCGGTGTGATAGCGTTGCGAAACCGTGCGAGCATAGAAAGTGGCGAACCATTCGGCGGCCTGCGGAGTTTTCCATCGCGAAACGTATAGCAGCGCCACGTCAGCGGTGCTGGGCGCTATTTCCGCAACTTCTTTGTCCTTCTTGCGGAAGGTCATATAAGAGCCGCCCTGCCAGGCCGCAGAAAGTTCATCAGCAATTTTTCGTTCCCCATACTGCTTCAGCAATGCGCGCACGTCCAATTCTCCAATCCCGCCGGAGTCGCATACGTCATACTCATGGTTGAGCGCTGCCTGCATGTCCGGGATGCGGACGGCCGGCAATTTGTCGCCGTTAATGTATGCCTCCGGCTGCAGCACTTCGTGCGAGTTGCGGGGAGGCCGCGCGAATGCCCCGGCAAATGCCATCTTCTTTCCGCCCTTGTGCAGAAGTTCGCCTTCGAAGATCAGACCTTCCTGATAGGGAAAGCCTCCCATCTCGCGCAGAATCATTGGAGCGTCGTGCATCATCTGGGAATCGATCACCGCCTTCACCGCGGGCTCTTCCATCTGGTAGATCAAGCCGGGCGTATCTTCGAGGGTGCGTCCGACGGGCCTGAGCATATAGTCGACATAAACTACCATGGCCTGGCCTTCGACTACGGCCTTCCGCGCGATCTGAGCGTCGCCATCGATAGGCGCGTTACTATTCACCTGCTTGCCCGCAGACTTTGCCCCAGGTTTCATCCACCTGGCCAAATCGTAGTTCTGGTCTTGCAGGGCATGGGTAAGCTCGTGCGCCAGGATCGGCTCCTGGCGATCGGGCGGAACCCAGTTCAGCATGGAAATAGTTTTGGTCTCGTCGTCATAGTAGGCGGCAATTTGCTGGCCCGTGGACTTCACCAGGAATTCCTGCAGGTTGAAATCCCGCGGCAGAAACCCGAATTTCTTCAGGCTGAGTTCTTCCTGAACGAAATTCTTTTTGAAATCTTCTTTCGCCATCTGCGCAGCGGCGTACTTTTCTACATCGTCTTTGCTGACCAAGCGGCGCTTTACTGCGGCGTGCTTCGGCATGCCCGTGTCTTCGGCGGCAAACGCGAAGATTCTGTCCACCGATTCGAACAGCTTCTTCGTATCCGCATCCGTCATTTTGACTTCATTGGTCGTGTCTTTGCGCAGCTTGCGCGCCACATCACCCAGACTCTGTCCGGAATCTGGTTGCTGAGCGAACGCGGAAACAGAGACACAAACAGGAATGTAGATCGCAAGGATTGCGCACCGTCGCCAAAATGCCAGCATGGTCCCTCACTCAGACACAGGAATGCACTCCGGTTGATTCTGCTTGAGCGAGGACCGTAACTCACTGCTTAAGTTTGGATTGCAATTACGAAGGTAAGCTCAGTTAACGAAGGATTCCTGCTTTTTTGAAGGGGCGACTGAAAACTACGCTGTTGAAAGTTACTTCAGCTCCGCCAACTTCTGGGTCGCCATCTGTCCGGCTTCGGTGGTGGGATTGTCTTTCTTGATCTGCTCGTAAAGGCGCTTGGCGTCGAGCGGCTGGTTACTGGTTTGGTAGAGCTCTGCCAACTGCAATTGCGCAGTGACTTTGCTCACAGAAACTGTCGGCTTGCTGATCAACTCCTGATAAATGGTCACCGCATCTTTAGCACGGTTGGTATTGCCATACAGAGTGGCGAGCGCAAGTTTGGCAATCGACGCCAGCTCTTTGTCGCCGCTGGAAGCTACAGTCTTGAAGGCATTTTCCGCGGCTGCATTCTCGCCCTCGGTGGCGGATGTGACTCCCAGAAAATATCGGGAAACATCGGCCGAATGCGTGTGCGGATATTTGTCGATAATCGTCTGGAACTGCTTCTTGGCAGCTTCGGCGCGTTCCTTGGCGGAAGTAAAGCTGGGAATGCCAGGCTGGGCGGGGCTTCCGGCGGGACGAATCTGGGCCTCGAGAGTTCTGATGGCCTGCGTCATGTCGAGACTCGCCTTCTCGTTTTGCGCACTCAGGTAGTACCAACCGCCCACACCCGCTGCCGCGATCACCAGCAGGACGACCACGGCGATCACCAGAGTGTTTCTGTGCTCCACGCTCCAATGAGCGGTCTTTTCCGCGGCCTCAATGGTGACCCGGCTGAATGCGTCCTGCTTAAGTTGATGGCGTGTCTGTGCGCGCACGACTACCTTCCAATCTCAGTCTCGACGAGCCTTTTGTTTTGGAGACGAACACCAGTCTAGCAGCCAGAAAACAGCAGCGTCAAAGCAGCGGAGCTAGTGCTGAGCTTCTTCCAGCAGTCCCTGCTCGAGTTTCTCCTGGCACTCGATGCAGTGGCGCGTCCAAGGCACAGCTTCCAGGCGCTTGGCGTTGATTTCTTTGCCGCAGTGGATACACTCTCCGAAGCTGCCTTCGCGGATGCGCGCCAGAGCTTTATCCACCATTTGCAGGAGTTGCCGCTCGTTGTTGCTCTGGCTGAAAAGAAACTCCTTGGTGTAGGAACTGGCGGCGCGATCGGCAATGTCCTGGGCCGTGTCTTCATCGGCGGAGCGCCCATCGGCCTGCGTGCGGGAGACCGTCCGGCGCAGCTCCTGCTGCCGGGTCTCAAGCCGCTTCTTGAATCCTTCTAACTTCTTCTTATCCATAGTGTCACTTCTAAAATCCTGCGACGGCTTCCCTGCGCCGTCCGTGAGGAAAAGTCCAAACGACGATGATAAGCGCCAAAATTGAGATGCGTCAACCGGGGTTCCGGGTGGGCGAGGGTGCATTTGGATTAAGACAGAGTCTGCGCGAAATGAATCCGTCGCCCCGCTGGTAACGACGCGGGGCCAAGGATGAAGAAAACACGCCGCACCTACGCTATCAACGTTCCGGGCCTTCGGGCAGAGATTGTTTTTTAGGACCATTGGCGGTGACGAGGTCCTGAATTTTCTCGTAAGTCGATTGAGGGATTACTTTCTTTTTGAGCAAGTCCTCTTTCGAGCCGAAGGGGCGTGCGTCGATGATGCTTTGCGCGCGATCGGGGCCGACGCCGGGAAGAGCGGCCAGGTCTTTCTTGCTGGCGCTATTCAGGTCTACGGGTTGTCCATTAGCAGAGGGCGTGTCGCTCTTTTCCGCCGTCGTCATTTTATGAGTACCCGAGGGATACGAGCTTTGGTCGGTAGGGGGCGGGGCAGCCTGCTGATTCTGTTGAGCGTATGAAAAAGCGGTCAGCAACAGCACAGGCAAAATCAGTGTCTTGAGCGATATCATTTTTATTCTCCTGACAAACGAAAAATTGGATGCTCGCCGAGGGTCAGGAGTTTGCGAAGAACGATAAAGCGCAAAAGGCCGTCCGGCTGATCAGCAAGACGGCCTCTTACTCCTAAAGTCTCTGCTTGGAATTCGCCCGGTCAGTGATGATCGTTATCCCAATTCTGTTCGGTCTCCCAGCGGTGCTCTTTTCCATTCCACCACTGGTGGTACTGTTCCCAGCAACGCTGGCGTTCGGCATTCAGATCGCGACGCCGGTCTTCAGCTTCGCGGCTGTGTTCGCCGTTATCGCGGATGGCTTTGTCCAGTCGTGCCTCAGCCTTTTCGACCGCATGTTGGCAATGAGAGCGATCATCGGCATGAGCCCGCGGGGCTGCCATAAAGAACATAAGGGCCGCTGCCATCACCACTGCTGCTGCTGTTTTTCCCAATCGTAGATTCAAGCGTATTCTCCTCTCGATTTCGGCAGTCGCTCCGGACTACCGATTTTTGAAATCCACCCAACACCAGGCATCTATTTCTATTCAGTGCGACGAGTGACGTTTTCGAACAAGCGAATCTTACGGGCGTGGGGCGGCCTGTTCGATACCGTTTATGCTGTATTGAAGAGTTAGTAACCCGTGTCGACTTAACGATCTAGCCACAATCAGAGACTGAGGATCGCGTCCTGTTGGTTGACAGTCCCGCGGCATGAGACTACGGTTGAGTTGAGGTGGTTACCACCTTCTCCTCATTTCAGGTTCCCTGAACTAAGTCAGCCCATCTGAAGTTGTCTCTCTTAGCAACCCCAACCTTAAGGAGGTTGCCTATGTTTGCACGCAATGTCTCAATTCATCTGAAATCCAATATGTTGTCCGATTACACGCGAACTTTTGAGAAGGACGTCCTTCCTTTGCTTCGTAAACAGAACGGCTTTAAAGACGAGATCACACTTGCAGGCCCTGGCGGAGTCGACGTTACCGCAATCAGCCTGTGGAATAACAAGAACGATGCCGACTCTTACAACACTAATGCCTATCCGCAAGTGTTGAAGACCCTGGCAAAGTTTATCGAGGGAACGCCCCAGGTTCACACCTTTGACGTTGTCACCTCGACTCTGCAAAACCACGACGTTCTCGTAACAGTGTAAGAGCACTCTGAGATGTTTGGCCCGGGCGGGTGGAGTTATTTGCTCCTTCTCGGGCCAATGTGCTCATTGGAATTATTTACGTTTTTACTTTTGGCTCTTCGGTAAATCGGCGCAAACATGCGACGCAAACTCTTTGTCGCGCTGCAACTCGAAGTTGCGCATCCTTTCATCGAAAGACTTGCCAGTGGGGGCATCAGAAGGCTTGAACCGCCAGCCACATTCGGAGCAGCCAAAACCTCCAAAATGCTTCTCCTCAATCCATATTAGCTTTCGCCTCATTGCCGCCTATGGGCTGCGCGCCCCTAACGACTTAGCTTGAGGGAGCCGAAATTGTCGCGCGTGATCTCGCCTCGCCATCAGCTTGTTGCCGCTTTTGACGCTCGGTGACGCTGGGACGGGGCGGTCCAGAAAGTGTCTCTGACTTGTTTTCGTCGTACCGCCGTGGGCTGATCACTTTTTTTGCAGTTCAGCAAGTTCGCTCCGGATTTCTTCTAACCTATCCTGTCTGCGGTAATACTCTGCCTTGGCTGCATTGCTCGGGTTCGCCTGTCGCCAATACCGCTCGTCGGCGCGATAGATGAGCTCTATTTCTTCGTGCAAGACGGCGATTCTTCCTGCCCTCTTGGCCGGATGCCTCGTTAACATTCCAGTTCCGGTCTCACCCGCCTCGGTCCTAGTCTCGAATTGGCGGAAGTCCATCTACGGACGCACAGAGTTTACATGCGTCAATTTGATTGGTCTGTCGGGCATCCTACGTACATCGAAGATTTCTTCTTGGCGCTCTGGCAGCGTTTGCGTCGCGTCTTGTGCCCTTCAATGTGCATTATTGCTCAGACTCAGCTTTGAATCTAACGTAACTTTGGAATTGTGAGACAAGGAGTTTCGTTATGGCCCCGCAGCCTGGAGATAGGGACTGGCGATCGATTGCACACCAGGTGAGCAAGGAAATGGAAGCGGCGAAGCTGATGATCCTGGCGGGAGAGCTTTGCTGTGTATTAGAGGGTGAGCGCAGAGAGAAGTCACCTGGCAGCGACATCCAGACGGAATGAGTCAACGCTTTTCCCTGATCGATTAGGCGCAACACGCTACTACAGAAAGATGGTTTGTGAAAGGCAGAGCGGCCAAGTGGTGCAATCTGGTGAGCGGTCCAATACCGAAGGGAAATCAGTCAGCAGCCTCATATTGCTATCGATCCCCGATCGCGAGTATGCCTCACTGCGCCCTCATCTCGAATATGTCAGTTTGCCGAACCATCTCGTGCTTCACGAGGCCGGTAGCAAGCTGGACTTTGCGTATTTCCCGAATCGCGGCTTGATTTCTCTTGTAGTGGTAATGAAAGATGGAAAAACAGCCGAAGCTGGCATAGTTGGAAATGAGGGCTTTACAGGGACCTTGGCGGCTGTTGGCCTAAGCTGGAGCCCGCTTCAGGCCATAGTGCAAATCACGGGCGATGGCTTCAGGGTCGAGGTCGGAGCCCTACGGAATACGTTGGAGTCCGCTCCGGATCTGCGACTGACGTTGAGCCGCTATGCTGCAATTCAAAGTATGCAGGTTGCGCAAACAGCGGCGTGTAATCGGCTGCACGATATTGGACAACGCCTGGCACGGTGGCTGCTGATGACTCAGGACAGAGTAGACTCAGGATCGCTCGCTATCACTCATGATTTTCTCGCAACCATGCTAGGGACAGATCGACCTACGGTGAGTTCGGCAGCCGGTGTTTTGCAGAGAAAAAAGCTCATCGAGTATACCCGTGGCATGGTGGAGATAGTGAATCGCAAGAAGCTTGAAAACTCCGCGTGCGAATGCTATGGGGTCATCCGACAGTACGATAACGAGCTTGGGTTGAAGTAAGCAAGCATGGCCCTTCGGTTCGCCGCCTTCAATACCGTCAGCCGAAATCCCGATCGGTTGCGAGCCCGTGCTGAACTGATTCACTCACATCAACTTCGCCAGTCTTAGCGCGGCAGAGGATCTCGCGAGTCCGCCAATGCATACGCCAGAACAGCCATTGCAGCCGCATTCTCACGCAGTTCGGCGGGAACAACTTTGTCCAGAGTGTCCGCAGCGGAATGGTGATAGTTGAAATAGGTTCTGTCGTCTTGCATCACGCCGAAAGCGGGAACTCCGGCATTGGCCATTGCCTCGATATCGGCCTCCGGGGAATAGCTAGTGGACTGAAGGATGGTTGCGCCGATGCTGAGAAGAACGGATTGAACAGGCCGTAGGAAATCGATGGCGGCGGGAGCCGCTTTCACTTCGAACCCTAACGGATGGCCCGCGCCGGAGTCGCTCTCGATGGCGGCGATGTAGTGCGGGAAGTCTGTGGAGTATTCGGCGGCATAGGCTTTACTGCCTGAGCCTCCGGTCTCTTCGTCCATCCAAGCGATCACGCGCAGGGTGCGCGCGGGACGCAGATGCAAGCGCTGCAGAATTTCGGCGGTCTCCATGGCCATGACAACTCCGGCTCCATCGTCGATGGCGCCGGTGCCAAGATCCCAGGAGTCGAGATGTCCGGAAACAATGACGATCTGCTCGGGGTGTTCTGAGCCTTTGAGATCGCCGATCACGTTATAGCTGGTTTCGTCTGGCAGTTTCTGCGGCGTGAGGGTGAGATGCATGCGGACCTTGCCCTGTGCAGCGAGGTGAACGATGAGATCAGCATCTTCGGCGGTCACCGCTCCGGCGGGAATGCCCGCGGGAAAACTGAATCCGGTATGCGGAAGACGGTAATCGGCACTGCCCACCGACCGAACAAGGGCGGCAACTGCGCCTAGATCGGCAGCGGCTTTTGGTCCGGCCGCGCGGTAGCGGACGGCTTCGCTGTAGGCAGCAAAGGCTTGTCCCGCGGCGGCCTTTTGCTTGTCGAAGATTTCGTTGAACAGGACGATCTTGCCCGTAACTTTATCGCGGCTGAGTGCGGCGAGTTCGTCGAAGCTGTTGACTGTGACCACGTCGGCAGTTAGGCCGTCGGCCGGAGTCGAAGAGCTGCCACCCAAGGCAGTGAGCACGATCTTCTGCGTGGTACCCGGAACCATTCCGGGATATTCAACCAGAGCGGCAGTTTCCGCTCCCCGGACCCAGTGCGGTACGACGACCGGCTGCAGGTGAACGTCAAGGCCCAGTTGGCGGAGTTCGGCGGCAACGTATTGGGCGGCGGCAAGAGCTTGCGGCGAGCCGGTGGGACGCGGTCCGATGTTCTCCGTCAGATGTGCAAGCTGGCGGTAAGCGTAGTCATCATTCAGCGCCGCAGCCTTAATGGCAGAAAGCTGCTGCACAAGCAGCGGAGGGAAATTCTGTGGGTCGATCGGTGAGGCTTGCGGGCCAGCCATCCGAGACAACGCGGACTGCTGGTTCTGTGCTGGGGTTTGGGCGGTCACGAAAGCTGAGAGCAATAAGGCTGTAATCAGGTAAGCAGTCAAGCAGCGGAGCGTGGTCATAGTTGGAGCCAAGTGTATCGGAGAGAGGCAACCGAGGAAAGATAGGGACCTACCACGTCAACCCGATATCTTCGAAGACCGAGCGTGCTAGCTTGGAAAAATGGACAAGAAACAGATTAACGATCCCAAGATGACGTGGAACTTCCTGATCTGGGTGGGCGGAGTTTTCATGCTTTCTCTTTTCGCTTTGCTCGCGCACTTCGTATGGAGGCTCTTTTAGATCTCTGACAGTCGTCTATTGGGCACAAGAAAAATGGCCCTATTTCTAGGGCCAGATTTCGAAGAGGCAAAGAGGTAGGTGGTTTAGGAAAGGCTATGCAAGTCGCCGCTCCGCCAGTTGGAACGGCACTTCGGGAAATGTTTCGAGGCGAAGAGAGTGAGGGTCATTGCTTTTGTGTACGGCCTCTTGGTTACATGAGAAGAAGCATTTGCCGAACCAAAGGCTGATAACCACCGCCGCGTGATGCACAAGCCAGTAACGTCCTGAAAAGCAAGGCTTAATGACTCAAACCTGTGCGAAAAGCCGAGCGCTGCAATTACATTGGCGCGAAGTAGGAGTGCAGAAGCCTGCACATTCAATGCATGTGGGTGCTTTGGAAGGGACAAATTCGAGCCGCCGGCGTGACTGGCGGCTCGAAAAGGAAACTAACTATTTCCTGCCACAGTACGCAGCTTCCCGGGAAGGAAGTGATACGGAGGCCAAGGCCCGCTGATGGCGACCTGACAGTTTTTCAACTGCTTGGCGGCCGTGCTGTAGCGGTTCTGGTATTTTTCCACCGACTTGGAATCGATGAGATGGGCGATGTCGATGAGCATGCCCTGTGGAGCTACCTTCTTGCAGCTCACTTCTTCTTCCAGTGGGTTGAACAGCTTGTGCACTTGAACCGATAAGGCGCGAGCCTTGGTCTGGCGCTCTCGCTCGCGGGAAGCTTTGACGCGCAGCTTGGAAAGATAGTCGCCTCCGACAGTATCGGGCAGGATGACATCGATCATGGCTTCGCGCAGCGAGCCGTCCGTGACTGTCAACTTGATGTGCATTTCGGACTTACCGCGAAGTTTGGCGACGCTTAAGCCGAAGGCTCGCCGGTTGACCCGGACAGCCTGGCGAAGGGCATCGTCGCTCTCAAAGATGGTTCCGAAACGGAACGGCAGCACGGTGGAATTACGGAAGCAGCCGCTGACTACGCGGGCGTGGTCGATGGCTGCCTTCTGATCAAGTGGCGTACTGTTAGGGTCATATTCGCTCACGATCACAGCGAACTCACCGCTGGGATAGCTGAGGACAGGGGCTCCGTTCACGCCTTGAACATTCTCAATTACGAAAGGGCGTCGGGAACGGGTGCCGTTAGGAAGGGTCTGGTGCTCGGTAAGGCAGTATGCGTACCACGACATATTGAACTCTCCGAACCGGGACGGAGGCTGACGAACCGCCTCTTTATGTTGTTTTGCACAACCTGAGCTACGAGTCTGGAAGTTTACTTAGCGGTACAGGGTCAAATCGGGAAACCTACTATTTGCCCCGTAGGTCATATTACTTCGGATTGATGGGAAAATGCAACTTTTTCGTTACAAGAGGCATCGCTGAGGAAATCTCGAGGTTTTGTCAGGGTTTGCAAGGCCAAATTCGGAACACCGGGCTGAAGACGAATCACTTTTTTTTAGCGGCTGCGGCTCGAGCGGTCCGCTCCTGGAGGGACAACATTACCACCTGGAGCATGTCGTCCTGCGGGGCCGGTTTTCCCGTCCAAATCTCGAATTGCCGGGCAGCCTGGTGGACAAACATTTCGATGCCGGGGATGATCTGCGCGCCTCGCTCTTTGGCCAACTGCAGCAGGCGGGTTTCGGGTGGATCGTAGATCATGTCGAAAACGTAGCGCGCGTTGATTTCCTTTTCCTGCAGCGGAGTTTCGCGGCTATTGCCCATCCCGACCGGCGTGGCATTGATGATCACGTCGAAGGAATATTTCTTCAGGTCGGCGCGCTTCACAGAACGCGCGTGAGCCCGCCGGGCCAGCTTCTGGGCGGCGGCAGCGCTGCGGTTCAGGATAAACACTTCCGCTCCTCGTTCTTTCAGCCCGAAGACGGCAGCGCGAGCCGCACCTCCCGCGCCCAGAACGAGGATTTTCGCGTCCTGCAGCGTGCTCAGGCGGCGCTCCAGTGGGCGTACCACTCCCGACGTGTCGGTGTTGAAGCCGTACAGTTTGCCATCCTGGGCGCGGACCACGGTGTTGCAGGCGCCTATCTTCGTGGTATGCGAGTCCGTGTTATCGAGATAAGGAAGGATCGCTTCCTTATATGGCATCGTGATGCTCAGGCCGTGAATGGGAATTTCGCGCACGCACGTGAGCAGGTCTTTCAGAGTCTTGGCGTGCAGCGCGAGATAGACAGCATTCACATTCTCCCGCCGGAATGCCGCATTCATAATGGCGGGAGAAAGCGAATGGGCAACTGGATCTCCGGCAACACCATAGACTCGGGTTGCCGCATCCACTTGCTCGATGCGGTAGACGCTGCGCAACTCCTGCGCGGTGACTTGTCCGGGTGCCGTTTCTTCTCCCGGACTGACGGCGGCAAAGGTAAACACGCTGCCGGCGCGGACTCCGAGCACGCGGCTGATGATGCCTTGCTCACCCATACAAACGCCAACGATCGAATGGTTATCGCTCTCGCGCTCCAAGAACTGAATCATGGAAACATTGTCGGCGAGCGTAGTGGCGGTACTGACGACTTTGTAGAAGTCTGCGGGGAACGCGCGCATCTTTTCCAGCGTTTCGTCGAGCTTCTTGGTCCCGCGAAAATCATGAAACGAAAGAATCAGCCCGGCACGGCCGCGTAGCTTTTGCAACTGCTCCGGCTTGCACTTAAGCGCGGTCTGGAGTTCGACGTCTAGCAGTTGACACCCAGCAGCAGCCGCTTTGCCTAGAATATCCAGCTGCGAGGCGATGGAACCGCGAAACTTGCCTCCACTTGCCGCCCGCCGGCAGGTAGCAATCACCGCAATGCCAGAGTGGGTCTCCAGGAAGTGCTTAATCTTGGGAAGCGCCAAGCTCGGCTTGGAGATGTAGTCTAACCTGAACTCCAGAAAAGGGTTATCGCGGGTCAGGCCCTCGGCCTTCTCGATCAGTTCCGACGGATCAGACGCCGCCACGGCCACGCAAACCCGCGGCAGCCGCAAGGGCAGAACCCGAGGTGGATAGGTTTTAGGAGCAGAAATCATCTTGAATCAACAGGTTCGATTAGAAGCAAAAGGTTCGGCGCGAATCTTACAGGGCTCGAATTGCAGATGCAACTGTGGAGTGAAAATATAGTCGAAAAAAACTGTTTTCACATTTCGCCTGACACCCTCGTAACCTTGACCCCCTCTTACCCCCTTGTTACCTTCCACTTGACGCAGCAGTTCCATGGTATTTGACGGGGAAGGCGCCGAGGGCGGTCCCTTTCCGGAGGCAACATGAAGAAAATAGGATGGTTATTGTTACTCGCGGCGACTGCAGGCTGGGCTCAAAGCTCGCTGGAGACCGCTACAGCGAATGTGGTTACGCCAGCGGGAACGATTCCCACGATACCCAGTTTCCCGATACAACGAGTGCAGATGCCCACATACGCGGATGTTTACTGCGCGGGGTTCATTAATCGTGAAACCCTGCCTGATGCCAATTTTGTGGCCGGTGGCCTGCAGACGCCAAATACCACCAAGTTCGTCAAGAACGACATCGTCTATCTCGAGGGAACTGGCTACTCTCTGGGCGCGCAGTATGAGATTATCCGCGCGTTGCGCGATATGGACGAATATGAAATGTATCCCGGACAAAGCAAGATAATGAAGGCTACGGGTCAGCCCTACGCGGAAGTAGGACGGGTTCGAATCATCGATACGCGCAGCAAGGCGGCCGTTGCGATTGTCGAATATTCGTGCGATCCCATCAATCCCGGAGATACCGCCATTCCCTTTGCTGAGAAATCGATGGTGGCCTTTCATCCTCCAGTGCGGTTTGATCGCTTTTTGCCGACCGGCAGCAAAGTATCGGGACGCATTGTGATGGGGAGAGACTTCGATTCAATACTGGGAACTGGTCAGAAAGTCTACATGAATGTAGGAGCGAACCAGGGCGTCAAGGTGGGCGACTATTTCCGCGCCGTGCGCAGCTATGAAGCCGACCTGACTGACCCTGTGGATTCGCTTTCATTCAAAGCCGCGATCAGCGAAGACACGCAGAAGAAGCAACCATCCTTCGATCCGAACATGTTCACCAAAGGGAACGGTCCGGTGATTCACGTTCGCGATTTGCCGCGGCGCGCTGTGGGCGAGATCGTCGTGATTGGAACCACGCCCACCACTGCGACTGGAATGATCGTCTTCGCCATGGAAGACGTTCATGCCGGTGATAACGTGGAGCTAGATGAACAGACACAGGCACAGGCACAATCGCAGTAGCGGCGATTGCCAAGAAACAAAGAGGAACGAGACCGGGGACGGGCAACCGTCCCCGGTTTTTTTGCGGCGCGTCATGCGGAAAACATCGCAGGAGCTGGATCGTGTCAGAATAGTGGCATGAGAACGTCGCAAGGTGTGCCCATTCCTGAATTTCTTTACGGCACCGCCTGGAAGGAAGAACGAACGCCCGCGCTGGTCGAACTCGCGCTGCGCGCGGGCTTTCGGGGAATCGATACTGCCAACCAGCGGCGGCATTACTTCGAAGAAGGAGTTGGCCAGGGATTAGCTTCCGCCTATCGAGACGGAGTGGTCACCCGCGCAGATCTTTTTCTGCAAACAAAGTTTACTTACACGACGGGCCAGGATCACCGTTTGCCGTACGATCCCGCCGCCAGCCTATCCGCCCAGGTAGCGCAGTCGATGGCTAGTTCGCTCGACCATCTGGGCACCGACTACGTTGATAGCTACATTTTGCACGGACCTGCATCCGGCTACGCATGGACCGATGCCGACGCTGAAGTGTGGGAAGCGATGAAGAAGGAGCGCGATGCTGGCCGCGCCCGTCTGCTGGGAGTCAGCAACGTTTCGCTGCGACACTTGGGGGAGTTGGACGGTGCGCACTCAGAACCGCCTGCCTTCGTGCAGAACCGCTGCTATGCCCGCTTCGGCTGGGATCGCGAGGTGCGCCGATTTTGCAGTGAGCGCAAGATTGTCTATCAGGGATTTTCGCTGCTCACCGCAAATATTGAAGTGCTTCGTCATCCAGTAGTCGTCAGCCTGGCCGAGGATCATCGGGTTAGTCCGGGACAGGTGATTTTTGCTTTTGCACGTGCGATCGGAATGCTGCCGCTTACTGGGACGTCCAGCCCAGAGCATATGCGACAGGATCTGGCAGGCGCGAACGCTAATGCTTGCGCCGGAATCGGTGCGGGTGATTGAAAGTTTAGCTGGCTAGCTCCCGCCTACCTCAATCCCTTTACCACATGAGCTTGCGAAAGTGTCACTGGCCGGAATATTTCGGGGTGATTCAGCAGCGCGAGGGCTTCGCGGGTACTCAAGAACCTTGCTCCGAGATCTCTGGAGTTCGGAAACCGCCTGCTGCCCATTCTCGGCATTTAAGGTTTCGATTGCATCCTGCACCACCGACACGCGCCGGCCACGATCCAGCAATCCTTTGGCAGCGAAGCGCACACAGTATTCCGTAACCACGCCGAATACCACGAATTCAACCTCGTCCCCGAATCGCTGTATGAATTTTGCAGCGTGGCGGCTTTCAAAGATATCCAGCGTCTGCTTCTCCAGCAGAACCTGTTGATAGGAGGAAAGATCGTGCGGAAGCAGAGCCTGAGCATCGTTTGCGATGGTGAAAACTTTATCGGTCAAGGCCTCGGGAACGAACGCGGAACCGGGCGTACCCTTGATGCAGTGCGGAGGAAACGTTTGAAACTCAGGATCGTCCGGAGGGTGGTAGCAACCGTGCGAGACGAGAAAGACGCGGCCCTGGCGGGCTGCATCCGTCAGCTGGCGAATATTAGGCAGTAACCGCTCGGCACCGGGCACGTAGAGTTTGCCGCCAGGCAGCATGAAATCTGCCTGGGAATCGACTTCCCAGAAAACTACGCTGCGAGAGACCATTTCAATTCCTCGGCTTTGCGTGGGAACGATTTTCGCCCAGAGTTAGTTCGCAAAGGCCATCCACAAATTCAGGAGTTAACTTGTCATGTCGAAGGAGGAATCGCATGTAAATGGGACCGTATAGCGAATCGAGCAGCAAATCCATGTCGACATTTTTCTTCAACTGGCCGCGGGAGATGCCACGACGAAGTGTGGCGTAAGCCTCCTGGCGCCGTGGTTTCATGAAACGTTCGCGAAAGGCGGCAATGAGGTTGTGATCGCTCTGCCCGGCGCCCAGCATGGCGGAGACGATGCGTCCGCGGCGGCTGCGGAAAACTTTTATAAGCTGCCGCATCTGCTGGTTCATATCGCTGCGTACCGAACCGGTATCGGGAAAATGCAGCTTACGAGTGGCGCTGCTGGCAAATGCATCGGCGATGAGAGCGCCCTTATCTGGCCACCAACGGTAAACTGTCGCTTTGCCAACGTTGGCGCGAGCCGCTACGGCTTCAATTGTCAGTTCTGAAAAGCCTTTTTCCGCCAGGAGTTGCAAGGTACTTTGCAGGATGGATTGTCGAGCCTCTTCACTCCGAGGCCGCCCCGGGGGCCGCTTGCGGCCGTTACCTTCGCCATTCCTTTGAGCCGATGCCTTCTGGCGCATGTGCCTACCCTAACATATAATTAAGCTTGCGCATTAGAATCCAATACGGACAGTATCGAATCTAAAACAAACTTGATGGGTTGGCTTCGCATCCGTGCAGGCAGCCCTCTTTAACTCTGGAGTGGTGCCTAAGCGATGTGGATTGTAGCGTTAGCCCTAAGACGTCCCTACACCTTTATCGTGATGGCGCTCGTCATCATTATTCTGACGCCACTCACGATTCTGCGGACCGCGACTGACATCTTCCCAAGTATCGATATCCCCGTCGTCTCTGTGGTGTGGTTTTATACGGGTATGTCGCCGCAAGATATGGCCGACCGCATCGTGGCCAACTCGGAGCGCGGCATTACCACGACAGTCAATGACATCGAGCACATGGAATCGCAGTCCGTCTATGGACTGGGTGTCATCAAAGTTTTCTTCCGCCCCGGCACAAACGTACAAGGCGCTATCGCGCAAATCACTGCAATCTGCCAAACCAGCGTGCGCAGTTTGCCGCCCGGCACAACCCCGCCGCTTATTATTTCTTACAGCGCTTCGACCACGCCTATCATTCAACTCGGCTTGAGCAGCAAGACTCTTCCGGAGCAACAGCTCTTCGATCTTGGCCAGAATTTTCTGCGTAACTATCTCGCGACGGTGCCGGGCGCCGCTACTCCGTATCCCTACGGCGGCAAAATTCGGCAGATCCAGGTGGACCTTGACTTGCCGAAGTTGCAAGCCTTCGGCCTCGATCCCAATGACATTGTGAATGCCGTCAATGCGCAGAATATTATTCTGCCCTCCGGCACCATCAAGATGGGCTCGCTGGAATACAACGTAGAGATGAATGGAACGCCGCAAACCATCGCGGAATTGAACGACCTGCCGGTGAAGACAACCAACGGTTCCACGCTCTATATGCGGGACGTTGCCCACATCCGCGACGGCTTTGCTCCGCAGACCAACATTGTGCGCCAGGATGGCAATCGGGGCGCGCTTATGTCGATTTACAAGAACGGTAACGCGTCCACGCTCCAGATTGTCGCCGGCGTCAAGAACATAGTGCAGCAGGCCGCGCAAGCCTTGCCGCCATCGCTGAAAATCACGGCATTATTTGATCAATCCTTATTTGTGCGCGCATCGATCTACGGCGTGTTGCGTGAGGGACTGATTGCGGCGGCGCTCACTGCGGTCATGATCCTTATCTTCCTGGGCGACTGGCGTCCTACGATCGTCATTTCTATCTCCATTCCGCTTTCCATTTTCGTTTCCATCATCCTTCTTGGAGCGATCGGACAGACCATCAACATCATGACCTTGGGAGGATTAGCGCTGGCCGTCGGCATCCTGGTGGACGATGCCACGGTGGAAATTGAAAACATCGAGCGCAACCTCGCCATGGGCAAGGAGATGAGACAAGCCATCCTGGACGGCGCGCAGCAAATCGCTGTGCCGGCTTTTGTCTCGACGCTTAGCATCTGCATTGTGTTTGTGCCCATGTTCTTTCTGACGGGCGTGGCCAAATTTCTGTTTGTGCCGCTGGCAGAGGCAGTGAGCTTTGCCATGCTGGCCAGCTATCTATTATCGCGAACTCTTATCCCGACGCTGGTGATGTACATCATGCGCGGCCATGAGCATCGCGAGGAAGCGCCCAAATCATTTTTCGGCAGATTTCAGCGCGGCTTCGAACGCAAGTTCGAAGACTTCCGGCGAGGCTATGAGGCCTTGCTGGAGACTACGATCGAGTATCGCGGCCTGTTCGTGATTTGTTTTCTTGCTTTCTGCCTGCTCTCGCTCGGCTTGTTTTTCTTCCTGGGCGAAGACTTTTTCCCGCAAGTGGATGCCGGCCTGTTGCGCCTGCATGTGCGCGCCCGTGCTGGCTTGCGTGTGGAAGAGACTGCGCGGCTTTGCGATGAAATTGAAGCTGTTTTGCGACAGGAAGTTCCCAGGGGAGAATTGCAGACCGTGCTCGACAACATCGGTCTGCCCAACTCGGGCATCAACCAGTCTTACAGTTCGAATGGAACGATCGGCAGCAGCGACGCCGAGATTCTGATTGCACTGGATCCGGAAAAACATCCGCCAACCGCCGATCTTACCCGCCGTTTGCGCGAAGTTCTGCCGCGCCGCTTTCCCGGCGTAGAGTTCTTCTTCCAGCCAGCCGACATCGTGACGCAAATTCTAAACTTTGGTTTGCCCGCGCCCATCGACGTGCAGATCATCGGCACCGACATGGGTACCAGCTATGAGATTGCGCAACAGATCGCGAACAAAATGCGGCATGTTCCCGGCACAGCCGATGTACATGTGCAGCAATTGCTCTCGCTGCCCACGCTGCACATGGATATTGAGCGCACGCGAGTTACCCAAGTTGGGCTCACGGCGCGCGACGTGGCGCAGAGCGCTTTGGTTTCGCTGAGCGGCAGCTTCCAGACTGCACCTAATTTCTGGCTGAATCCGAAAAATGAAGTTACTTATCAGATGGCTGTGCAGTCTCCGCAATACCGCATGACCAATCTGCAGGACCTGCTGAATATTCCAGTCACTTCGCAACAGGGTCCACAGCTGATGGGGAATTTGGTGCAACTATCGCCCACTGTGCGCGCCGCGACTGTAAATCACTGGAACGTTGCTCCGGTGATTGATGTTTATGCCAGCACTCAGGATCGAGACCTGGGTGCCGTAGCTGCGGACACTGACAAAATTCTCAAGACATTCGATGGCCATCTGCCTCGAGGCACCCATATCGTAGTACGCGGCCAGGTGGCCACCATGCGCTCGTCTTTCTTTGGCTTAGGGGTTGGATTGGTGGGCGCGATTCTTCTGGTCTATTTGCTGATCGTAATCAACTTTCAGTCCTGGCTTGATCCTTTCATCATTATCGCCGCTCTGCCAGGAGCGCTGGCAGGAATCTGCTGGTTCCTGTTGCTGACCCGCACAACGCTGAGCGTGCCGTCGCTTACCGGCGCAGTCATGTGCATGGGCGTCGCCACCGCTAATTCGATTCTGATGGTGAGCTTCGCCCGAGAACAAATGGATGAAGGCATTCCCGCAGTGAAAGCCGCGGTTGCTGCGGGATACACGCGCATGCGCCCGGTGCTGATGACCGCACTGGCTATGATCATCGGAATGGTGCCGATGGCTTTGGGGTTTGGCGAGGGCGGCGAACAGAACGCACCGCTGGGCCGGGCAGTTATCGGTGGGCTATTATTTGCCACGGTTGCCACGCTATTTTTCGTGCCGAGTGTGTTCGCCATTTTCCATAGCCGCCGAGAAGCCAAGCGGTCACTGGCGGAACAGAATAGGAAATCATAGCTGTTGATAAGAAATCGGAGTCGAGCGGAGTGGAGTCAAGGATGACCGAGGAAATTAAGTCGAAGCCAACCCTGGATGAGCAGCGGAGAGAACCGGGCTCCAATGGGCGGCAGTCCCAGCAACAGGACGGCAATGAAGAGCATCATGCGGTCAGTGCCCAAGCCCAGCGGGATGAGGAAATCGAGGAAATCCAGAAGCGCTCCCGGCACCAACCACCCTCGATCCAGCGCCCTCCGGAGCTTCCGCCCGCTCCACCACGCAAGGCGTTGACCATCGTCGGCGTCATGCTGCTGGTTCTTATCGTCGCAGGCGGGATCACGCTGTTGTTGCGGGTAACTCATGAGCGAGCACTGGCCAAGGAAACGGAAGCAGAGACCATACCCACGGTCGCTGTGGTGAATCCAACGCCGGAGAAGCCGGATGAAGATTTAATTCTGCCCGGATCGATGCTCGCCTATGAAGAATCTCCAATCTACGCTCGTACCAATGGCTATTTGGTTCGCTGGTACAAAGATATCGGCAGCCGGGTGACGAAAGGTGAGTTGCTGGCCAAGATAGACACGCCCGAAGTCGATCAGGAATTAAATCAAGCTCGAGCGACGCGCCAGCAAGTTGTCGCTCAGATGCAAATCGCGAAAATCACCGCCGACCGCTGGGAAAATCTGCGTAAGACTGACTCCGTTTCCGCGCAGGAAGCGGACCAGTACTCAAGCGCATACACGCAGAGTCGAGCCAACTTGGCTTCGGCCGATGCCAACGTGCGCCGCCTCGAGCAACTGGAAGGGTTCAAAGACGTCTTTGCACCATTCACCGGAGTGCTTACAAGGCGCAATGTGGATCCGGGCGCGCTGATCAATGCCGGCGCTCAAGCCGCAGGCCGCGAGTTGTTTGACCTGGCCCGAGTCGATCCTCTGCGGGTTTATACCAGCGTGCCACAGGCCTACGCTCCTTACATAAAGGTCGGCGCCAAGACCTTCGTGACGTTGCAGGAGTTTCCCGGGCAAAAGTTCGTAGCCACGGTGGCACGAACTGCCGAAGCCATTGACACCAACACTAGGACGCTGCTCACCGAAGTCGATGTGCCCAACAAAGATGGACGTCTGTTGCCCGGTTCGTTTGGCGAGGTCCATTTCGCGGTCGGCTCCAACGTGAATAAGGTGACGGTCCCGGTGAACACGATGCTGTTCCGCGCCCAAGGCGCGCAGGTGGCTGTCGTCGGTCCGGATAATAAAGTGCAGTTGCGGCCCATCAGCATCGGGCGCGATTACGGGACAACTTTAGAAATTCTGGGCGGAGTCGAGCCAGGCGACCGGATCGTCGTCAACCCGCCTGACTCTCTTGAGCAAGGGCAGCAGGTGAACGTGGCTCAACCTCCGAACCAGCAGCAACCCGGTCAGACGCAGTACCAGCAGAAAGGCGGAGCGTAGTGAAGCGTGCCGCACAATGGGCGCTGCTTGTGTTCCTGGCATTCACAGCCGGATGCACGGTCGGCCCGCGTTACAGTCGACCTGCGGCTCCGGCGCCGGCTCCAGATGCGTGGAAGACGCAACCACCTTGGCAACCAGCCGCGCCCAAGGATGCGATTCCTAAGGGCGAGTGGTGGAAAGTCTATAACGATCCCGACCTCAACTCCTACGAGCAGCAATTACTGCAAGCCAATCAATCCCTGGTCGCGGCTCGCGACCGTCTGGATCAGGCTCGATCACTGGCTCGCGTCGCGACTTCCGGATTGTTTCCGCAGCTTTCGGCAGATCCTTCCGCGGTGCGCGAGCGCGGGTCCGGGAATCGTCCGCTGAATGGCGCGACACCAGCCGAAGTGGGGGGCGTACCGAGTAATTCAAGCCAAACTGTTCCGCCGTATACGCAAAACGTTTTTGCGATTCCGTTCAACATTAACTATGAGGTTGACGTTTTCGGGCGAGTGCGGCGACAGGTGGAAGCGGCAAACGCCACTCTTCAGTCGACTGCGGCTGATCTTGGAAACGCCCAACTGGTGCTGACCGCGGAACTCGCTGCTGACTATTTCTCTTTGCGCGAATTGGATGCTGAGTTCAACGTGGTGCAGGAGTCGGTCGGATACCAGCGTAAGGGTTTAGATCTGGTAAACCGGCAACACGAAGGTGGCATCGTCAGCGGACTCGAAGTGGCCCAGCAGGCCGCGCTTCTCGACGCGACGGTCTCGCAGCTCGCGCTGGTGCAAGAATCGCGAGCGCAATATGAACATGCCATCGCGGTATTGATCGGGCAGCCGGCATCGATCGTCACCGTGCATGTAGCGCCGTTGCAAGCTGTGCCACCGCCAGTGCCACTAGGTGTGCCGTCTGACATGCTGGAGCGTCGGCCGGATGTCTCGTCCGCAGAGCGGCAGATGGCGTACCAGAATGCGCAAGTCGGCATTGCGCGCACCGCTTTTTATCCGCAAATCACCCTGAGCGGCGCTGGTGGTTGGCAGAGTGCGCAGTTGGCGCCTCTGCTCAATGCGCCCAGTCTCTTCTGGTCTCTTGGCGCCGACGCTTTGGAGCCCATCTTCGAAGGCGGACGCAACCGCGCCAACCTGGCGGCAGCCCGGGCCGCATACGATCAGTCCGTGGCCAACTATCGCCAGGCGGTGCTCACGGCCTTCCAGCAAGTGGAAGACGGCATCAGCAATTTGAGTACGCTGTCACAAGCTTTGGTGACGCAGCGCGCCGCCGTTGAAGATGCGCGGCGCGAGCTTACCATCGCCAACAACCGTTATATCGGCGGCGCCACGGACTATCTGAATGTCATTAACGCGCAGACTACTCTGCTGAGCAGTGAACGGCTTGAAACGCAGCTGCTTGGTCAGCAGATGGTCAGCTCGGTCTACCTGGTAAAAGCGCTCGGCGGCGGCTGGGATTCCAGCGAGATCAAGGATCAGCAGGTTCATCCTGAGCCGGGTCAAGTGTTGCAACCTTAGCATTCGCACGCCGCGAATTGCGCTGGTAGCGGTTCTTGCAGGAATCGCGAAGTGGTTCGTGCGAGAATGGTCGCGCTGACTCGGTGGCAGCCCCGTTTGACTACTGAACCGCCAGTAGTGTCGATGAACACAGCAATCCCTCGCCGGCGCTGGCAAATCGCCTTCCTGCTTGCCTTTGGAGTCCTGGTCAACTTTTTTGATCGCATTAATTTGTCCGTCTCCCGCGATGCGCTTCATGACTCCTTCGGATTATCGCTGGTGGCGTTCGGCTATCTCTCCAGTGCCTTCAGTTGGACCTACGCTCTCATGCAAATGCCCGCCGGAGTATTGCTCGACAGGTGGGGAGTGCGCCGCGTGGGACGACTGAGCGCATTTCTCTGGAGCCTTTCCTCTTTCGCCGCGGCGGTCGCTCCCAGCCTCGGCTGGTTCTTCGGAGCGCGATTCCTTCTTGGCGTCAGTGAGTCCCCCACTTTTCCCGCCAATGCGAAAGCGCTCGGCTACTGGTTCACGCGCGAGGAAAGAAGTCTGGCCACTGCCATCACCGACGCGGCTGCGAAATTCTCCAGCGCCATCGGTGTGCCATTGATCGGTCTGCTGCTTCTTTATTTTGGCTGGCGCTGGAGCTTCGCCGCCACCGGCTTGGTCAGCTTTATTTATTTTCTTCTGTTTTATTGGATCTACCGGAATCCGAGTGAAGATCACAAACTGTCCCGTCAGGAGCTGCAGTTCGTTTTGAATGGTGGCGCTCAATTGGAAGATCAGGCGCGAGCAAAAGGCGGTAGCTCCCTGAGTTATTTATTAACCCAGCGAAAAGTCTACGGGTTGGCTTTGGGATGGGGAGCTTACAACTACACGTTTTTTCTGCTGCTCACGTGGCTGCCCAGCTATCTCTCCGTTTCGCTCCATGTGGATTTGTTTCACTCAATCTTCTACACCAGCGTTCCCTGGTTATTCGCGACTGTCACGGATCTTTTAATCGGAGGATGGCTCGTGGATACGCTGATCCAGCGAGGGCATGATGCAAACCGCGTCCGCCAAACTGTTCTGGTGGCGGGCATGGCTTTCGGCCTGGCGATCTTCGGTGCGGCGCGAACTCATACGCCTACTGCCGCGCTGATTTGGATCAGTCTTGCCCTGGGAGGACTGGCGGCCGCTGCGCCCGTTGCCTGGACCGTTCCTTCTCTCATCGCGCCGCGAGAGAGCGTGGGCACGCTAGCTGGTGCGGTGAATCTATGCGGGCAGATTGCGGCAATCTCCGCTCCCATCGTGACCGGCTACATCGTCGCGGCATCTCACTCATTTGCGGCAGCGTTCGTGACGGCGACCGTGATTCTGCTGCTGGGGATTGTAGGCTATGTTTTTTTGCTGGGACGCATCGAGCCGATTCCCGAACCATGACGCGAACTTCTGCCGGATCGTGTGCCTCGTCGATGAATTCGCGGCGAATGGTGTAGGTTAGAAGTATGCCGCCGAAATCTCATGCGCGTCCGCCACGATGGTACGCGATCCCGCTGCGCGTTCTGTTGGTGACGTTCATCGGCACTTTGATTTCGTTCGCGGTGAGCCTGTTTCTCGGAATCATTGGGGTGGGAGCGGTCTCAACTTTGCGGCACGTGCGCCCCGATATGAGAGTTGCTTATCGTCACATCGCGCTGCCCGCAGCTGTGGTCGCGGGAAGCATTATTTTTGTGCTGGCATTAGTTATGGAAATCCGCCACTATCGCCAGACGAAAACCCTGGCGGACATTGAGAGGGTCAGCTAGACATGCTCACTCACTCGCTCCCTCGCATTGCCGTTCCCATGCCGCATTCCAGCGATCCTGAATATGCGGAGCGCTCGATCCCGCAGTACGAGCATGCGGTGAAACTCGCCGGAGGCGAACCGGTTCGCATCCCACTCGACCGGACGCCCGCCGAAGTAATGAAAATCATCGCGCACTGCGACGGAATTCTGCTGCCCGGCAGCAAGGCCGATGTTGATCCTGCGAAATTTCGTGCACCGCGATCCCCGCATACCGCCGCAGCCGATCCACGTCGCGATACCGTCGACGAACTTCTACTGCAAGATGCATATAACACGCGCAAACCCATCCTTGGCATCTGCTACGGCCTCCAAAGCTTGAATGTTTATCGCAGCGGGTCGCTTATTCAACACATTCCGGATTTTCTTCCCGAGGATCTGCGCACGCGAGTCGATCATGAAGCGGGAAAAAGTGTCGCCGTGGCGCATGAGGTCGAGGTTGCAATGGATTCGAAGCTCGCAAACATCCTATCGCCGGCTACCCTCGTACTGCCAGTGAACTCATCGCATCACCAATCAGCCGAGACAATCGGCGACGGTCTGCGCGTCTCGGCTCATTGCGTCGACGACGGCATCGTCGAAGCCTTGGAAGGAACCGCTCCGGATCACTTCGTGCTTGCGGTGCAGTGGCATCCGGAGCGTTCCGTCGATCAGGATGAAGCATCCCGCTCTATCTTTCGCGCCCTGATCGAAGCGGCGGAAGCGCGCCATCAGCAACTGAAAGGTGAATTTGAAAGTGTGAAGTGAAAGCCTGAGGCCTACGGTCGAATTCAGCGTAGCTATTTCTTTTTCGATTGCGACTTCTTCAGACTGCGACGCTTTTCCAGCAGCACCACCACATGCGCAACCGCAGTATTTTCCAAGTTGAGTCCTTCCGGCGTCTTGGCCTTGAGCCCGACGCAATCGGCTGGCACTCCCAGCAACTCCGCCACGCGCGCGCGAATTGTCGCAGCATGCGGGCCAATTTTTGGAGCGGCAAGAACCAGGCTGGCATCCATGTTCGCTAAGCTGTATCCCGCATCGTGTACGCGTTTCAGGGCTTCGCCTAGAAAGACCGCCGAATCCGCGCCCTTCCACTTTGGATCGGAGGGCGGGAACAGCGCCCCAATATCGGGCGCAGCCACGGCACCGAGCAGCGCATCGGTAATCGCGTGCAGCAACACGTCGCCATCGGAATGGCCACCTAAACCTTTTTCGTAATCCAGCGCAACTCCGCCGATCTTGAGAGGAATGCCTGGACGAAATTCATGCGAGTCGAAGCCGTAGCCGATTCTCATGCGGACGCCTTGGCTAATCCCAAGTCATAGTATTTGTCCGCGAAAATCCGTGAGAATCCGTAGCTCATTTCCCTAAGTAGAACTCCGCAAGTTCCATATCCGCCGGCGCCGTGATTTTAATATTCCGCGGCGAGCCCATTACGACGGCCACATCGTGGCTTGATCTCTCCACCAGGGATGCCTCATCCGTGCCGAGGAATCCATCCGCCGAAGCCTCGTCGAATGCCTTCTTGATCACTTCATAACGAAAACCTTGCGGTGTTTGCGCCAGCACAATGCTGGCGCGCGGGATGGTTCCCTTGATCAGCGCGCCCTCGGCTGTGCGCTCGACCTGTTTCACGGTATCCACGGCAGGCAGCCCGGCAATCGCCGCTCCATATTTCTCCGCCGCTTCAATCACTTCCTGAATAATTTCACCGGTCACAAGCGGCCGCACCGCATCGTGCACCAGAACGATATCACTCGCGTCGGCGGCAACCGCATTGAGCGCACTTTCCACCGACTGCTGCCGGTGCTCTCCGCCCACTACCAGTTCAACTTTCTTCTTCAGTGCGTCCGCTTCTTTTTCCAGGCGGCTGCGAAACGCGGCAATCTCATTGTCGCGCAAAGCGATCCAGATTTCGCTCACGGCATCGACCGCAGCAAATTTGCGCAGCGTGTGGATGAGAATCGGAGTGCCACCCAGCTCGGTGAACTGTTTCGACGGAGCCTTTCTTTGCTTGTCGCCAGTGGGCACCGGCGCCATGCGGGTTCCGAGACCCGCAGCCGGAATTATGACAATTACCTTCATCGGGGATGTAAGTATACGAGTGCGCAAGCGGGACTTCAACATCGCCAAACGGCCCATCGCGCAAGCAAGGGCCTACAGGAAACACCTTAATACACGCATTGGGAGAACGTAACGAACTTCTTGCATTGCCCTCACGAAATGCAAAGTTGAAACAGGAATCGTCAGATCGAACTCTCGACTCCTCAGCGAGTTAGCGGCGGCCAAACGAATACCCAAATGGCGGATCAGTTGCAGTCCAATCAACTGGGTCAGAATGAAATGGCCAGGGAAGCAACCTGAAGCACCAGGGAGGTACCAAACTGTGATGAAGAAAGTGAGCCTCCGGACCTGGTTTGTCCTTTCAGCGATATCCACCGCCATTATTTGCGTTTTGGCCTATTCCGCGACCATGACTGGAGCCCCACGCCCTGCAGTAGCGAGGCCCCGAGCCGAAGTGGCCATTCAAGCTTCACCCCTGCCAATTGAGAACTATGAAGGAATTGTTACCGATACGCATTGTGGGGCGAAGCACTCCGCGGCGGTGGGATTGAGCGCGGCGGACTGCACGCGGGCCTGCGTTCACAGTGGAGAGAGTTTCGCGTTGGTGGACGGAGAGAATACCTACCGGCTCAACGGCGAGGAAGCGGCTTTGAAGCGCGTTGCTGGAGAGCGCGTCAAGCTAACGGGCACTTTGACGGACAATACTATCTCCGTGGGGTCGGTCAGCCCCTCAGCCCCCTAAGACTGGCTGGGTTTGCTCTCGACCAGCGCGGCTGGCGGCGTTACCTGGCCTACCGCTCCAGGAATCACAGGGGCTGGCGGCTGGACCGGGGCACTGGACCGGCCAAAGGCCCGTTCATCCCATTTGCCAAAGATCATTTTTCCCGCCGTAGTCTGTAGGACCGAAGTGACCGACACGTCGATGGTTTTGCCGATCATCTTCCTGGCATTATCCACGACCACCATCGTGCCGTCGTCGAGATAGGCGACTCCCTGGTTGTATTCTTTCCCTTCTTTCAGGATGAATACCTTCATGATTTCGCCGGGCAACACGATGGGCTTGAGCGAGTTCGCCAACTCGTTGATGTTCAGAACTTCGACGCCCTGCAGTTGCGCTACCTTGTTCAGGTTGAAGTCGTTGGTAATGATCTTCCCTTCGTAGACCTTGGCGAGTTCGATCAGCTTCAGATCGACCTCGCGGACGGCGGGAAAATCATCTTCAACAATTTGGATCTGCAGCGTGGCCATCTTCTGCAGGCGCTGCAAAACGTCCAGCCCACGGCGCCCGCGATTGCGCTTTAGCGAGTCGGCCGAATCGGCTACCAGTTGCAATTCGCGCAGGACGAACTGCGGCGTCACAATAATGCCATCCAGGAATCCGGTTTCGGCGATGTCGGCGATGCGGCCATCGATGATGACGCTCGTATCCAGAATTTTGTAACTTTTCTTGCCCTGTTTTTCGCCGCCAAAGATTCCGCCCAATGCGGCTAAGTTAAGCAAGTCGCCCTTGCTTGCTCCGACAATCAGGCCGACGTAGGCCATCAGTAACATCACCAGGATTTGAAGAAAGCTCTGGGTATTTCCGGCGGGCACACTGCTACGAATCACCAGGGCAAAGAGGTAGGCGCCGCAGATACCGAGGAAGCTGCCGATGGCTGCACCGATCAGCCGCTTCAGGCTTACAGAGCGAAGCTTCCACTCGAACAAAACGATTCCTACGCCGACCGCCGCCCCTACTAAAGCATCCTGAGGCCGAGCCAGCCGGAAAGGTTCAATAAAGTAGCAGGCAACAGAAACAACTATGACAAAAAGAAGACGTACCAGTATCAAATCCACAGGATGACCCTCCCCCGATGCAACTCCAATACTCTGGTAGCCATGCATCGGTTGCCTGTTCCACATCCGCCTCAGATGTGAATCGGCATTCCGCTATGCGGGGCGCGCAAGAATTAGGGGGATGAATGTACGCCCCGTTCCCAGCCCGCGGAGGCGTAGCCAGGAAGAGTCAAGTAAGCTAACGCCAAGAGTATATACCGGATCGCAAATGGCTGGGTTAAGAAAGTCGGGGCGATTTCCCGGCATGTCGACCTTGGGGCTGGTCGGCGGCGGATGAGGGGCCATGCAATTTTCCGAACCAGGCTGCTACACTCCGGTGCATGAGAGCCTTAATGATCACGAGCCTCTCCGGTCCTAATGCACTTTCTGTGCAGGATGCCTCCGAACCGGTTCTGAGGTCCGGACAAACTTTGGTGCGCGTCATGGCTGGCGGCTTGAACTTCGCCGACTTCATGACCGCGCAGGGCGGCTACCCCGGAACCCCACCACCGCCGCTCATCGCTGGCCGCGAATTTGCCGGTACCGAAGAAAACACCGGACGCCGCGTCATGGGATATATCCAGTGGGGAGCCTTCGCCGAGAAAGTCGCTGCCTATCCCAACATGTTGTGGCCCATCCCGGATGGTTGGACCTACGAACAGGGCGCCGCCTTTCCCGTCAATTTCTTCACGGCTTATCTAGCTTACTGGCAGGCCGGAATGACCTCTCAGCCGTTGTGGGGACATCCTATTTCGGCTGTCCAGCCGAGCAAAGCCCCGCAGCGAGTGCTGATCCATGCCGTCGCCGGAGGAGTCGGCACGGCAGCCGTTCAGATTGGAAAAATTCTCGGTGTAGAAATGTATGGCACGTCCTCATCCGATGAAAAACTGGCGCGGGTTAAAACGTTGGGGCTGCAGCACGCGATCAACTACAAGCAGCGAGATTACGAACAAACCGTGAAGGATCTCACTCGCGGCGAGGGCGTCGACGCAGTCTTTGAAATGCTCGGTGGGGAGCATACGGCCAAGAGTCTGCGCTGCCTGCGCGATTTCGGCCGCGTCATCCAATACGGGACCGCGACCGGCAAGCAGCCGCAACTCGATGTTCGTGCACTCTATGCAAAATCCGCGAGCGTTCAGGGGTTGTGGTTGACGTATCTCTCGCAAAAGCCGGAGATCATGCAGCCTGCATGGTCGCAGCTATCGCGATGGATCGCGGAAGACAAGTTGTCTCCCGTGATTGGCCACGTTTTCCCACTCGATCGGGCTCCGGAAGCCTACAAGCTGCTGCAGGAGGGCAAGAACTACGGCAAAATTGTGTTGACGATTTAGGCCTGATTAATCCCAAACCGTGTACACTGATGCCGCGGCGCAGCCGAGCCCAGCGTTCCCGCGCCGTCGTCCCCGCTTTGAGGATGCATTTTCGCTCCGGTCAAAGGTCTTCCATGTCGAAGCTTCGTCGGTTTCTGTTGTGCGCGCTATCGTTTGCTCTCCTATTTCCTTCCTCTCGTCTCGCATTCGCTCAGGCCCCGGCTTCGCCGAATCCTGACATCGATCGCCGAGTCGACGCCTTACTGAACAAGATGACGCTCGACCAGAAGATTGAGTACATCGGCGGTACGGGCTTTGCCGTCCGAGCTGTGCCGGAGCTCGGCCTTCCCGCACTTGAAATGTCAGATGGACCGCTCGGCGTGCGCAGCAATCAGAAATTTCCCTCCACTGTGTACGCCGCCGGCATCGGCCTCGCGGCCTCCTGGGATCCGCAACTGGCCGAACGCGTAGGCGGAGGTATCGGCAAAGATGCGCGTGCGCGCGGTATTCATTTCATGCTTGGACCGGGAGTCAACATTTATCGCGCACCCATGAATGGACGCAACTTTGAATATTTTGGCGAAGACCCTTTCCTTGCCGCCAGCATCGACACCGGCTATATCACCGGAATGCAGAAGCAAGGGGTCAGTTCGACGGTGAAGCATTTTCTCGCCAACAATTCCGAGTTCCTCCGGCACGATAGCGACTCCATCGTCGACGAACGCACTGCGCGAGAGATTTACCTGCCGGCGTTTGAATTCGCGGTGAAGAATGCCCACGTCGGCGCGATCATGGATTCCTACAATTTCGTGAACGGAGTGCACTCCACGCAAAACGGCTACTTCAATATCGACGTGGCCAGAAAGCAGTGGGGATTTCAGGGCGTCATGATGTCGGATTGGGTTGCGACCTATGACGGGGTGGGCGCGGCAAATGGAGGTCTTGATCTCGAAATGCCGACCGGCAAGCACATGAACAAAGCTAATCTGCTTCCGGCAATTCGGGATGGCCGCGTCAAGGAAGCAACCATTGATGAAAAGGTGCGCCACATTCTGACCACTGCAGCGCGCTTCGGCTGGCTCGACCGCGAGCAAACCGATCCCTCGTTCTCGAAATATAACGAGGAGAATCATCTGGTCGCTCTCGACGGTGCGCGTGAAGGCACGGTCCTGCTCAAGAACGAAGGCTCTTTACTGCCTCTCGATAAAGAAAAGGTCAAGAGCATTCTCGTCGTCGGTCCCGATGCGTGGCCGGCACAACCAGTCGCGGGAGGAAGCGGTAAGGCCATTCCATTCTCGGCCGTCAGCATTCTTGAAGGCATCGGAACCTACGTTGGCACATCCGCGAAGGTTTACTACGAGCGCGGACTTCCGAAGATGATCGACCTCGCTGGGTCCACGGATTTCTCCACCGCCGCACAAAATGGCACGCCTGGCCTCAAGTTCGAAGCTTTTGCGAATGGCGATCTCAGCGGTACCCCGGCTTCAACAGAAACGGTGAGCCATCTCAATTATGCGGGCAAGGATTGGGAGGACTTCGCCGATCTCGACGAAGCCCTCAAATTGCTGGACGCGGGCAAGAAACCCTCTTCCCGCCGCTGGACGGGTTTCTATATTGCGCCGGTCACGTCTTCCTACATCGTCGCGGCGGAATACTCCGGCGAAGGCAACGGCTACCGCCTTTTCGTCGATGGCAAGCTCATCTTCGACACCTGGAAGTACGCCACCGCCTTGCAGAACCACACGACTCTGGATCTCTCCGCAGGACCGCACAAGATTGTTGCCGAGGCATACCAGGATAATCCCGTCGGCGGGCACTTACGCGTCGGCATCGTGGATGAACACAAGATCGTCTCTGCGGCTGCGAAGGATTTAGCCGCGAAGGCAGATGTCGTGATCGTGGCTGCCGGCTTTGACTCCAGCAGCGAATCGGAAGGCGCGGACCGCACGTTCAGTCTGCCATTCGGACAGGACGAATTGATCCGCGAACTCGCCGCAGTCAATAAGAACACCATCGTTACCGTCACTTCCGGCGGCAACGTTGATCCCGGGGACTGGCTTGATCACGTTCCTGCGTATCTCGAACTCTGGTATCCCGGCGAACGAGGTGGAACTGCGCTTGCGGAAATCCTCTTCGGCGCTGTCAATCCCTCCGGACATCTCCCCGCTACCTTCGAACGGCGCTGGGCCGACAATCCGGTCCACGATAGCTACTATCCTGAATCCGGCACGAACCGGGTGGTTTACAAAGAAGGCGTGTTCGTCGGCTACCGTGGATACGAACACAATCACGTTCAACCGCTTTATCCCTTCGGCTACGGTTTGTCGTATACAACTTTTCAGTACAGCCATATTGAAGTAGAACCGGAAGGCGCATCCTCCACCGGCGCGCATTACAACGTAACGTTTGACGTGACCAACACTGGCGCTCGCGCGGGGGCTGACGTAGCACAGGTGTATGTATCCGAGAGCGACCCGAAGGTACCGCGGCCTCCGAAAGAGCTGAAAGGCTTCTCCCGCGTGGAGCTTGCGGCTGGCGAGACGAAGCACGTTTCGGTCTCGCTCAATCCTCGCGCTTTTACTTATTACGACGTAGCCGGGAAACACTGGCATGCGGACGCGGGCAAATATACGGTGAAAGTTGGCGACTCATCCGAGGATGTGCCATTGAAAGCGGATGTGAATCTGCCGGCGGCCTATGATGTAGCGAATGACCAGTAAGCCCGTGTAGAGCGGGCGCCCTCGCCCGCTGCCTTGGAAGTTGGTTGTGATCTGGCCGCGGCCATCTGCGTCGCGACGCACTTCTTACCGCTGGTCAAACACATATTCGTTGCTCACTATAAAATTCACCAGCGAGCAAAGCGCGATTGCAATCGCGTTCGCAACCAGATAGTTCATATGGCCGATGTCGACCATCAATTTCATTAGCCCCAGATTGCCGGCCATCGAGACCGCTCCGTTGGCAAAATTGAATCGCAGCAGGCGCTGCAGGGAGTTCCGCCACGAGGGTTGCAACCGGTCCGCCCATGTAAAGCGCTCATGCCACACGAAGTTGTGTATCACAGTGGCCTCAACTGCCAGACCAGTTGCGGCCAGATAGTTGAAGTGAAGAATGCTCTTCAATAAAAACAACAGAACAAGTTGAACAGCGATTCCAATGCCGCCGACGAGATTAAAGCGCAACCATCGCAGAAAAATGCTGGTGCGGATCGAACTGCGGCAACCCGCTTTCACTGGAATAACCTCTCGGCGTCATAAAGCCGCAGAGTATTCTCCACAGTGAAGTAAACGAGCACCGCTGCCATTCCTGCGAGACCAACTGCTCCGCCAACATCGAAGAGTCGGTATTCCCCACCCAAGAGATGAACCTCTGGTTTCCTTAGCAACGCCAGATTGCCCGCCACCAGCAGTAGACGCAGTTCGGTGGGGCCGAAACGAAAGAACGAAAGACGAAATTCACCCAACGCATGCGTCGCCAGATAGGACTGAATGGAAAGCATAAGAAACGCGACCAACAGCCCGATTGCGATCCAAGGCCGAATGAAGCCCGAGAGGGCCAGGCCGCCCATCAGCGCGAGCGCGCCAAATGTATCGACCATGTGGTCGACGTAAAATCCATAGCGGGGGCGCAGTTTCTGCCGCACCCGCGCCAGTGTGCCATCCAGCGAATCTCCGAGCCAGTTCAACGCCAGAAAGACGATCACGCCGACGAGCGCATTTTTATTCCACCGCGCCAGGGCATAGCAGGCACCCGCGCCAATCTGTGCCGCGAATCCCAACGCTGTGAGATGGTCCGGTTTTATCCATTGTGGCGTGCGCGCAGCCAGCCACAGAAGCACCTTCTTCTCGCCGGATGCGACCCAGCTTTCCTGCACGCGCTGCATTTCCGGAGCGGGATGAGCGGTTTTCATCTCCAGCAGGACTTTGGGATTCACTGGCTCACGGAGATCGGTCACCCCGTCCGGAATATTGGCTTCCGCAACCTGTCTCATATTTTTATAGCCTCGCTTTCACTCGTAACGAGTGCGACTTTGCAACAATCGGCATCGCGCGGCAATGCTCCGCGCCTCAAATCGTTCTCAACTGCACCTCACCGGTTAAGTGATTGCGAAAACTAGCGCTTACTGCCCTACCTCATCTGGCACGAAATTTCACCCGCGAGGCGGAGTATCAATAAAGGAACCGCCGTAACCTACATTCGCGATACACAGGGCTCTGGATGCAAAGCGTCTGGTAGGCTTTGAAGGAAATTCGCTCACTTAGTCTGCTTCCCATGACCAAGGTTCTGAAGTTTTTGCGTCCTTCCCACCAGCACACGGCTTTTTCGGCCACGCTGCTGCTGATGGGGACGGTGATGCTTTCGCGCGTGATCGGCTACGTGCGCGAGGCATACATCGCCTATGCCTTCGGCGCAGGCGCGCAGACCGATGCCTACGTCGCTGCCTTCACGCTGCCCGACTGGCTCAATTACATCGTGGCCGGAGGCGCGGCTTCGATCACCTTCATCTCCATATATACCCGCTTCCTCGCAGAGAATCGCGACGCCGACGCCAAGAAAACTTTTTCTGTGGTCATCACGGTAATGACGACCGTAATGATCATCGGCACCATCATCACCGAAATCTTTACCCCGCAGTTCGTGCGCTGGATGTTTCGTGGCTTCTCACCGGCGCAGGTGGAACTGACCGTTCATCTCACCCGTATACTGTTACCGGCGCAGATCTTCTTCTACGTGGGAGGCGTGGTTTCCGCCGTTCTGCTCTCCCACCGCTTGTTTCTTTTTCCCGCCTTTGGCCCGCTGCTGTACAACGTTTTCATTATTTTCGGCGGCGTGATTGCCGGTCGCCATCTCGGAATCGCTTCGCTGGCTTATGGCGCACTGTTGGGGAGCGTTGTCGGACCATTCCTTGCCAGCGTGGTCGGAGCGGCGCGCATCGGCACGGGCTACAAACCTTCGTTCGACATCATGAATCCCGCGTTTCGCGAGTGGGTAAAGCTTTCCATCCCGCTGATGCTGGGCGTTTCACTGGTAACGGCCGACGACTGGATCTTGCGCCACTATGCCTCCAGCGGCATTGGAGACATCGCACGCCTCAACTATGCCAAGCGCCTGTTCGCCGTGCCCATTGCGGTTCTCGGGCAAGCCACGGGACAAGCTTCCCTGCCGTTCTTCGCCCGTTTATTCAACGAGAAGCGTCTGAAGGAATTTGCCACCACAGTGAATGATTCTGTCTATCGCGTTGCCGCCGCATCGTTCCTGGCCACGGGATGGATGATGGCCGCCGCGTTTCCCGTGATCGACCTGGTTTACCGCCGCGGACGATTCACGCTCTCCGATACGCGGACAACGGCCGTTTATTTCTTCTGGTTCTCGTTATCACTGGCGCTGTGGTCGGCCCAGGGACTCTACGCCCGCGCGTTCTACGCCGCGGGAGATACGCTCACTCCCATGGTGGCAGTGACGCTGATTACCAGCGCGTCGTTGCCGGTTTATTCCCTGTTGTTCCACCGCTACGGCGTAGTCGGCCTGGCTTTCGCTTCTGATATTGGAATTGGCGCAAACCTGCTGGCGCTGGCCTGCTTGCTGCACTACCGCAAAATGGTTTCGTTGAAAACTCTGCGTTGGGATGAGTTAGGAAAGTCTGGACTCACCGCCGTCGTTGCCGGAGTCATCAGCCTTGAAGTCGCAAAAATCGTGCCGCTGCCGGCTTATGGCCATGGGAGCCGCGTCACCGACCTGCTGCAGCTGGCACTAATCTCCATTACCTGGGCGGCGGCGACGGCTGTGGGTCTGTGGCTTTTGAAATCGCAATTGCCGAACGATTTACGACGTCGCAAGAAGATTGCCTATCCCGCGGTCGCGCAGAACGAAGGGAAAGAAATTATGGATGCGGGAAGGCAGCCGTAATCCATCTTGAAGTGCTCCGGCAAAGATTAGCGTAAAGCATGCGTCGCCCGGAGAAACCTTCGCTCGCCTCGCGTGACTAGGCCCGAGTGTGAGTGTGCTGCACATGGTGGAGTCTGGATGTTGCCGGTAACTCAGCCACTAAGACGGTCGCATCCTCGACTTGCGGAAGGTATTGGATGCGAGACACCTCTCCCAGAGGAATGTGGAAGCTCGTTATCGCGCTAACTAAAGGGTCGGTCGTCGGCAAGACGGAAATTCTCTCCAGTTTCCTGGCGTTGGCCTTCGACAGGCGTTCTTGCAGGGAAGAGGTTATGGTGGGGATTACTGCCCGAAGGCCGGCGCGGTCAATCCACGGAGCGCTCAGCACAAGGTTCCACTTGTCAGGCAGGGCAGCCTCTGACGGTAGTAGCATCGCAAGAGTAAAATCCTTCTTCTGCTCCGTCATCCGCTGGAGAAATTCAACCACTTGCTTCTCAAGCAAACTCGGATTAGCTACCATCGTAACGAGAACCACGTGAAAACTCCGTTCGGTTTGGACGTTAGACTATCAAGGATTATCTTAGCTGTCCTCGCATCATATTTGCCTGCAGCCTCGTAGCGTTGTTCTGGATCCCAGTCCACTGCCTTCGACCAATTGTCAAATAATTCTTTATTCTTGCTCATGTCAATTTCAGGGGTAAGACCCGCCAGCACTTTAAGCTGATCTAGCTTGTGTACTTTGAACGCCTTTCCGATATCCCCAGACAACGGATATTCTTTGACGCGGAGCAAACGGCATATCCGAGCCTTCAATGCAAGCTCGACTGCATAGCCTGCGAGATAGATGCACCCATCATACAAGTGCGCTTTGTAGAGCGCCTCGGCTTCCTGCAGCCTGACTCGAGAAAGCTCGCGCAAGTCCTTGCGCGTCATGATGCCCGTCATTGGCCATCCGCACCCAGAGTTACAGTATAGCCCCCTCTTTCGGTCCCGCTATTCCGGCGTATTTACCACCGGCACGTTCACCATAACCACCGTAGCCGGATCGTCGCGAAGCTTGAGGTAGAGCGTTTTGCCTTCGGGTTGCGGAATTTTTAGCGCGGATTGGACAAAGCCATCGGGCACGGTTACGGAGTTGGTGAACTCAGGATCGGAGCTAACGGCATCAATAAGAAATAGCTTGTCGCCATCGAGCGTGCACTGCTTTTCTGCGCCTTTGGCGCAACGAATTCCTTCCAGCACAGGGATCCGCACCAGCGTAACCAGAGGCTGCCAATCTCCATCCGTGCCTTCCGCATCAATCGGACGAAACTTCAGCGGACCGAAGGCCGATGGTCCAAGCAACTTCATGGGATCAAGGACGCCAAATATCGTTTTCGAATCCTGCGGCGTCAGATTCCCATCTTTCTCGCTCAGCATGACGCTGAAGGATTCATCCGCTGTAGCTACCTCGATTTTTTCCGCGGGAGCGAAATTCTCCGGAACCAGAGTCTTCAAAAAGAAATTCAAACGCGCATCCTGCGGGAGTTCACCGTCATTCTCCAGACGAACTGTTGCGGGCGGTCCAGCCGGATCCAGCTGGACGCTCTTGCTCAAAATGGTGACACGCGGCCGCGGATCCTCAACTTTGGTTTGCAGATCCAGGGCGCGGCCATCCTTCAAAGTTACGTGAACTGCGATTGCATCTCCGGCTTGCAGGCGCTTGCTCACCGTTGCATCCTGGCAAACCAGTTTTAGTTCATCCTGCTGATTGGCGCGAGATAAACCTGCAGGGGCAAAATGTAAGCCGGCAATATCGAGCGAGGTAACTTGATCGAGTCTGGTGCCTTTTAACACTCCGTCGGCATCTCCGGCGTGAATGTTGAAAGCATCAAGTCGTCCGGCTTCAGAATAAGTGTGCAGCGGAATTTCATCCGGCTGGCGCGTGCCCTGCTTGTGAATCATGAGGGTGAGAGTTCCGGCGACTGCATTCTGTAACGGAACTTTCACTTCCAGTTCTTCGGCCTTTGCGATCTTCCAGGCAGCCGGGGCACTCTTGCCCTTTTCATCGCGTAAGCTGACGGCGCTTACACAGCACGCGTCGGGAGACTGAAGATGCAGCGTATCCTCGCGTCCTACGATGAGTGCGCTGGCATCCTTGGATGCGACTACCCACTGGCCCGGGCTGGAGGCTCGCAGCCGGAAGCGAGGACCATCAAACGAGTGAAAGCCCCAGGAACCGCGCAGGATCCCACCCACCTCGCCTTCCAGTTCAACCGTTTGCATCGGCTTCGTATCGATTACAAAACCGCCCTGCGCGGGATCCGGTATAGCCGGAAGATCGATTCCGTTCGGAGATTTGGTATCCACGTGCAAAACAAAGTTGTGAGCCAACTCGGTGGCAAATACTAAAGGAGCGCCGTCGGCCGGTAGAACAAGTCCGGGCTTATCCACGCAGAAAACTTGCGTGGAATCGACGGCGCGCAACGGAGGATTCGCCGCTGGGACAACCAACGGAAGCGCGATCACGATGACGGACTTCGGATTTCGGAAAGACGGCGGATAGTTGAGCCGAAGATTAAGATTGTCCTTCTTCGGTAATGACAGAGCCGGAATGTATTGATATTGCGCAGTGTGCGCTGAACCAAGGATGCGCACGACATCGACGACTGCGCCAACGTAAGCGCTATAGTAGCCGGCTCCGGCGGTGGGTGTAGCGCTAACCTGCACCAGCAGGTCGCTGGAGGGTCCCGAACTAAGCGTGGCCACCATGGTCTGACTGTGGGCGTCGTCGAGAACCAGTTGATCGGTGTTTTGCGTAAGGCAGGGAGCCTGCTGCGCGCTCGGCTTGTCGAAGCACTGCTGGTCCAGCTTCATGTTGAGGCTGCGCGCCAGAAGAGTGGTTCGCGCCTTCATCTTTTCCGGATCGGTTTCCGACGCCTGACGAACGGACTCGAGATATTTTTCCAGGCGTTGCCGGTCGAGGCTGGCTTGTTCGAGATCCTGCGCGGCGCGAACGAAAGCTCCTGGCTTGCCCCGCACCGCGCTGCGGATCGTGCTGAACGCTCCTCCGGTTTCCGGCGCGAGGAATACGATCGCTTCCTCAGCTCCGGCTGGAACGGTAACGTATACGCCTTCATCTCGAACCGGTTTAGTCCAGGCTTCGACGCGCGTAAACCAGTCATCCGGAGGGGGATTCGTTGATCCTCGCAAAAAAGAAATAACCATCAGATAGCGGACCGATTGAGTTTCCGGCAGATCAGGATGGACCCAGAGCCGGTCTCCCACCTGAAGATTGGGAACTTCGGAGATAGGCAGCGTATGGCCTTCGCGTTGTACCCGGACATCAACTTTCGGCCCGGTGAGATCGAAGGCAGCCGCATCGGCAGCGAGATATTTTGGACAGAAAACGAGGAGGGAAAAACTGCCAAGAATGAGCAGCAATTTCCGGAAACTGTGGCCCAAATCAATCAAAACGGACTGCTTCCTTTCGGAACGTGAATCATTTAGTTCGCGTAGCCGAACCGAAACCGAAAATGCTCCGACCGGCAGGCGCGCGAACCGCGGGTAGAACTTCATGGTACTGCCGCCGTAAGCGGAAGGGCAATCGCCCTGCACTTCCGATAGTGCAACCCTTACCCTGCACTCTTGCGCGGTCGGATGATTAGATGCGCCGGAAAAACAAAACGGCGGATATTCGCATTCGCTGCGAACCCCGCCGCTAATATCTCTTAAAAGCCTGCCGTCAGCTACGCCCTGGCGCCCACTGCGGCCGGTTCGGGTACAGCAACACTCTTGTCCTCGCCGTTGGGCTTCTGCTGGGAAGGCTGCCCGCCCTTGCGGATATCGATGCCGCCCTTGAAGAAAGCTCCGTCTTCGATGGAGATGCGTGCTGCTACCACGTCCCCGGTGAGCGATCCATCGCTGCGAATGTCAACCCGGTCGCTGGCCGTCAAATTGCCGCGCACTTTGCCGAGGACTACGATTTCGCGCGCATTGATATTGGCCGCCACCACGCCGTTGCGGCCAATGGTGACCCGGTTTCCCGCCAGGCTGATGGAACCTTCCACCCGGCCATCGATGTAGAGCGACTCCGATCCAGTCACCTCGCCCTTGATCACCAGCGATTTGCCGATGGTCGCCTGGTCCGCAGTCGTGGTGGTGGTTGCTGCCGGACGCGGCGCAACGGCTGGTTCATTCGCCATCATCGCGGGCGCGCTCGGCGTACTCATGGTTGGACGCTCCGGTTCGTTCGGGCGTCCGGGGGTCTGAGGCTGATTCGTCGGCTTCCACATGGGTTACATAGTTCCTTTCCTTGTTGGGATTAGGGATCACGTGCCGCACTTGCGTGACCAAATGGAATTGTACTCCGTCGTCTCACATTGAGCGCTGTGGAAAAGCTTTATTTTCAACGGAGTTTCCTTCTGTGGTACGCACTTTAGGGCGATGCGGGCGTGGTCAAGCTTGGTGCCGGCCTCCCCTTTTGGCTCGCATACCATGTAAGGATTCCCGGAACGAAGCTCACCAGCGAACCGTTCCACAGTCTATCGGAGTATGCTCTTGGCTCAACAATTCGCAAGCTAGACTTCAATTCAGGGAGCCCTTGATGTCCGAACCAGCAGTGATCACTGCATCAGCCTTCAGCATCGCTCGCCCTCAGCCAGACGAATATGCTGCTTACTATGGCCGCTACATTTCTCTGGTAGAAGGAGAGGACATCCTCAGCAGGCTCGACCATCAGCGGCGACAGACCATGATGCTACTCTGTGCCCGCGACGAGAAAGATGGCGACTTTCGCTACGCGCCCGGGAAGTGGAGCGCGAAAGAGGTTCTCGGACACGTCTGCGATACGGAACGAATCTTCGCCTATCGAGCGCTGCGCATTTCTCGCGCCGATACGATGCCGCTCGAAAGCTTCGAGCAAGATGATTACGTGCGCCAGGGTCCGTTCGCCAATCGTCTGCTCTCCGATTTGGTCGAGGACTTCATCGCCGTCCGTCGTGCCACTCTTTCATTGCTGCGCAACCTCGATGAATCTGCGTGGATGCGGCGCGGCGTGGCCAGCAAGAATGAAGTTACCGTGCGGGCGCTCGCCTACATGATTGCTGGGCACGAACTGCACCATCGCAAAATACTCGAAGAGAAATATTTCGCGGCCGCACGTGGATGATCGGCCATGTCGTCCCGCGCATTGATCGAATTGCTCCGCGGCAAAGGCGCTCACGCCGATCCTTTGGCTTGCGTGGAAGATATTTCCGCAGAACTTGCCAGACGGAAGGTTAACGGCTTTCCTCACTCGATCGCGCAACTGCTTTTTCACATGAATTATTGGATGGACTATGACCTTCGCCGTGCACACGGCGAGAAGCCGCGCTATCCGGAACATAATTCCGAAAGTTTTCCGTCCACCGCAGCGCCGGCGAGTGATGCGGAATGGCATAAATGGCAAGAACGATTTGCCGCACTCATCAGCGAAACGGCGGCACTTGCAGGCTTGAGCCAGACTGATCTCGATCATAAGGTCGAAGCCACGCACCCCAGTCACCAGCAACGCGCGGACACTCTAGAAGCGCTTCTGTGGCAACTCGCCGCGCACAACAGCTATCACACCGGGCAGATCGCCATGATTCGGCGGGCGCTGGGGGCATGGCCCCCGCGCGGGGGCGGCGATACCTGGTAATTCATTGACTTCCCATAGCCGTGCCATCCGGAGGTCCGCGTCGTTTGCGGATCGAAGGATCCCTGCAAGAGTTTGGAAATTGCACAGTTTCCTTCCCACCGCTTCGAAATCACAGATCGGCGTTTCGCGCCTGCGATATGCTGAAAGCTGACACCTAATAGCCGGCAGCTCCCCATGGTCTCCGACGCCACCATTCTGAAACACATCGCCCTCCAGCCCAAACGTTCGGCAGGATTCAAGCAGCTTGTGCGCGAGCTAGGGTTGCATGGCGCTGCCCGCGGAGAACTGGACGCGCAGCTTGAAAAGCTGGTCGCAGCAGGGCAACTGGTTCAGTTGAATTCCGATCGCTATGCCTTGCCGCAAGCCGCAGCCGACAAAAATCTTGTCTCGGGACGGCTGACCATGCATCGCGATGGTTTCGGCTTCGTCATTCCTGACGCGAATTCTCTGAGTCCGGCGCTCAAATCGCTCCTGGCGGGAGACATCTTTATTCCGCCGCACGCGATCGGAAATGCCATGCACGGCGATCGCGTGCTGGTCGATGTTGTGGCTACTCGTCCGGATGGCCGCGCCGAAGGGCGCATCGTTCGCTCGGTGGTGCGTAGTCATCCCACCGTGGTGGGAATTTTTCATTACGGCAGTCGTCACAACTACGTGAAGCCCATCGACAGCAAGATCACGCAGGAAATCGTGATTCCCCCTGGCACGGAAATTCCTGAGGCGAGAGACGCGACCGAAACTTCAATGCCGGGTAAGAAGAAGAAATCCGTCGACCGCGTACTCGGCGACGAAGCCGCACTCCACTCCGAATGGGACGACCTCGAAGGAGTTGTCGTTGATGTCGAGATCACGGACTGGCCTACGCCCACGCAAAATCCCAGGGGACGCGTCTTCGAAATCCTCGGCCGGCAGGATGATTTTGGGGTCGACGTCGAAATCATCATCCGCAAATTTCACCTGCCGCACCACTTTCCCGCAGCCACGCTGGAAGAGGCGCAGAACATTCCTGCAATCATTCCGGCGCAGGAACTTCGCCGCCGCCGGGACTTCCGCTCGGTGCCCATCGTCACCATAGACGGCGAAACTGCACGCGATTTCGATGATGCGGTAAACGTCCGCCGTCTCGAGAATGGTAATTTCGAATTACAGGTTCATATCGCCGACGTGGCGCAATATGTAACGCCTGGTTCCGCGCTCGATCAGGAAGCTCAACTCCGCGGCACCAGCGTTTATTTTCCTGATCGCGCCGTGCCCATGCTGCCGCTCGAACTGTCAACAGATATCTGCAGCCTGCGGCCGCATCTCGACCGCCTGGTGCTTTCCTGCGTAATGCGAATCGATCCTCAGGGCGAAATCCTGGGCTACGAATTATGTGAAGGCGTAATCCGTTCCGCCGAGCGCATGACGTATACAGCGGTAAACGACGTGCTGGAAGGGGATTCCGCTGCGCGCCAACGTTACGCGTCTCTGGTGCCTACGTTTGAGTTGATGCGCGATTTGGCGATGATCCTCAACCGCAAACGCCAACGCCGCGGTTCAATCGACTTCGACCTGCCCGAGCCCGTCATCGAATTCGACGAGTTCGGACTGATGAAGAGCATCACCCGCTCGGAACGCAACATCGCCCACCGCCTGATCGAAGAGTTCATGCTTTCAGCCAACGAGTGCGTGGCGCAATATCTGGAATCCAAGCGCGTGGCGTCTTTATATCGAGTTCATGAAAAACCTGACGCCAAGCGGGTTTACGACTTCGAAGTGATCGCGGCAACATTTGGATATTCTCTCGGCGTCGGGCCGCTGCCCATTCAGCGCGTGCAGTTCAAGAGCGATCGCCGCGCCGCACGCGGCACGGGCAAACAAGGCCGCACGATTGAGGTACCCAAGGATGTCCACGTCACTCCCCGCATGTATCAAAAGCTGGCGGCGAAAATCGCCGGCAAGCCGGAAGAGCGCATCCTCAGCTACCTGATGCTGCGCTCGCTCAAACAGGCTCGTTACTCGGAAGAAAATCTCGGTCACTTCGCGCTGGCCGCGTCAAGCTACACGCACTTCACCTCGCCCATCCGCCGCTACCCCGACCTGATCGTGCACAGAATCCTGAAACAAGTGCTGCGCGATTCTCCGGAGAAACGTGAGGGCGAGATCCCAATCGGAGTTTTCCCGGCGCTCGAACACAGCGCCGGTGCCTCGGCGGCCCGAGCGGAACGCACGCCGGATCCAGAAGCCTCGCCTTCCCCCTGGTCCAAACGCCGCGACCACGCCGCGCATCGAAACTCGCTCGAGCCTCTCGGAGGCCCGATCCCCATCGACGAACTGCACAACATCGCAGAAGAGTCGAGTCTTTCCGAGCGCCGCGCCGATGAGGCCGAGCGCGAACTCATGGAGTGGAAGAAAGTAAAGTTCATGCAGGACCGCGTGGGCGAAGACTTCGACGGGCTGATCACCAGCGTCACCAAGTTCGGCTTCTTCGTTGAACTCACTGATTTGTTCATCGAAGGCCTGGTCCCGCTGAACAGTCTCACCGACGACTATTACACTTACCACGAGAATACACGCCAGATCATCGGCCAGCGCACGCGCAAAACTTACAGCCTGGGACAAAGAATTCGCATTCTGGTCGACCGCATCGATCCCGTGGAAAAGAAAATTCAGTTTGCCGTGCTCGAAGAGAAGGCTCTGCCAAAGCGCAAGCGAAAGAAGAGTTAGGCAGGATCTATGCCGATCCGCACTGATCGCAAAGTATTGCTTGCTGGGCTTCTGTCGCTGTGTCTATGCTCTCCGTCCAGTGCCCAGGCACAGCATTCTCTTTCGTGCCAGTTGGTCTCCTTCAAGGTCACTCTGAATGCCAACGAAAACTTCGAGCGTGAGTTGGGCGGGGGCTTGCTGTTTCGCCTAACCAGTGAGAAAGACTCGGGCTGGTTCGTGGATATCGTCCCCGCAGAAGAGAACACAAAGGATTACATCTACCCTGTAAATCTGCCCTTGCGATTCAATGGGAACCAGACTCTTGGACCGGGATACGGCGAGACCGTTAAGTCTTCTTTATCGCATCCGCATGAAATGAACTTTCTGCTCGACAGATCCGACTATGACCGAATTTCAGGACTGGTCGGCAATGTCCTGTGGTCTTATCAAACCTCTGATCCCGACAAAGCGCTCGCCGATTACAACAACGCGGTTGAGCAGGCGCGGAAGGGCTCGCTTAAACTCATCATTTCTTCGTATAAAACGGATCCGAAGACCGGCGCATTGGCTCGCATTAAGCTGCGCGTTGCGATTACGACTCCGGGGGACTTTCAATTTGCTCCGGGATTGAACCCGTGGCCTGCGCCCTGCCATCGCTAGACCAGAAACTCTAAGGAAACGTAGCTGCCTGCGCAGAACTGTGGCGCAGGTGGTAAAATCCTTGGGTCAACCCCACCTGCTGCGGAAAATTATGCAGCGGTCTTCTCCTAGTCGGGACGTGGCTCAGCCTGGTAGAGCACTCGCTTGGGGTGCGAGGGGTCGGCAGTTCAAATCTGCCCGTCCCGACCATTCATCCTCGATTAATTCCCCATTGCCGCAAGCATTCCTTGCTCCGCATGCACTTCCGATACCCCCGAACCAAGAAAAGCACTTCTGACGTTCGCCACACTCCGCGACAATCGTGGAAAGTTCCACTCGCTCCAAGCACGTCGCGCGCTGCTCGTCCCGATCTTTTCAGGACGAAGGAAAGTAGTTCACTCTCGGGGGAATCATTATGTCCGGGCAAGTCATTTTGTACTTCGACGACCAAGCGGACGCATTGCGTTTTGCATTAGCCGCGGGTTCGGTAATGGCGGGGGACGGATCTCGCGCCACCGACGATCTGCTTCACGAAACCGCCCGCGCCAGCCGCATCCGTCTGGACGCAGCCAATGCGGGCAAAGTTAAAAAGGCCGCCTCGGAACGAGTAGCCTGAATTGCCGCCGAGGCAGGTCGCTTGAAAATGTTGACTGAAAGTGACGGGCCGAATTATCCGGTGCGCCGCGCAGAGAGCAGACTGAGAATCTCGCGCAGTCCCTGGCGAATGTGCTGGATCTCGGGGGAAGACGGCGTCGGGAACGGAATGGCGGCTTGACTTTTATCCGTTTTTGTCTCGGAACGCAACTGCTGCCGCGCGCCCACGATTGTGAATCCCTGTTCGTAGAGCAATTGCTTGATTCGTAGAACGCTTTCCACGTCGCGCCTGCGGTACATGCGCTGCCCGGTGCTGCTTTTCACCGGCTTCAATTGCGGGAACTCACTCTCCCAGAAGCGCAGCACGTAGGCCGGCAGCCGGCATAGGGTAGCTACTTCACCGATGCGGAAATAGAGCTTGTCAGGAATGAATACTTCATCGGACTTAGCTCTGTGATTATTCTTGCCCGCGCTTTTTTTTCTCGGACTCATGCTCGGATCCACGGTTCAAGGCCCGTACGGTCTACGTATTGTGACACAGGCAGGCTGGACGTACGAACAATTTCGCAGCCCGCTGCACCAATGTGCGAAATTGACGTTCCCGCCGCAAAAGGAAACGCCTCTCAAGAGGTGCTTCTCCTGAGAGGCTGGTTAAAATCTCGGCCCTTGCGAAGTATCGTCTCGCAGACGGTTAGTGTTTCTTCTTTTTTGCTTTCTTCTTCGTTGCCATGAAGGTTCCTCCGTGAACGATTTTCCCTTGTCGACTTCGGGGACCCGAATACCAAAAGCCACCCAACTTGTTGTACGGGTAGCTTCCTTAACACAAGATATTGCGGGAGTGTGAACGCAGTGTCAACACAATTTTTCATTTCTTGCAATATTTTTCCTGGCACGAAGCGTTTTGCTCCTCCACGCGGCTCAGAGAGTCGAAAATAATCCCGAGCACTAGCCCTCGATTCTGCCTTCCTTTAAACTGCGCGTGATGAAGCGTGACCCCATCGAACTCGAAATCTTCAAAAATCTTTACCACTCGATCGCAGAGGAGATGGGCGCAGCCCTGCGGCGCACCGCGTTTTCGCCAAACATAAAAGAGCGCCGCGACTATTCCTGCGCCGTGTTCGATGGTGACGGCGAAGTGATTGCCATGGGTGACCATATGCCGGTGCATCTCGGGTCGATGCCCATGTCGGTGCACGCCGCGATCGCCGCAGGCAAGATGTCTCCCGATGATGTGGTGATGCTGAACGATCCGTTCCGCGGCGGAACTCATCTGCCCGACATAACGCTGGTTGCGCCGGTGTATATCAAGCAACCTAAGCGGGTTCCGGATTTCTATTTGGCTTCGCGCGCCCATCACGCCGACGTCGGCGGTGCCTATGCCGGCTCCATGGGACTCTGTCGCGAAATCTATCAGGAAGGACTCCGCATTCCGCCGGTGAAAATTATGCGGGCAGGAGTCATGCAATCCGATGTGCTCGCTCTGTTGTTGAACAACGTCCGCACACCGGAAGAACGCGAAGGCGATCTGGGCGCTCAGTTAGCGGCGTGCCACACCGGGTCTGAGCGGCTGCGGGAAGTGAGTTCGCGTTATGGACTTGACCGGACAAAGCGTGCCGCGAAAGAACTGCTGCAGTATTCCGAACAATTGATGCGCGTATTTCTGTCGCATATGCCACCCGGAAAGTACCACGCCGAGGACTTTCTGGATAACGACGGTATCACCGACAAACCGGTGAAGATCGCGGTAACGCTGACACTAGTCCAGCGACAGCGTTCACACGGAGCGGGTCGCATGATCACGGTCGATTTCACGGGGAGCGATCCCCAAGTAGAAGGCAGCGTCAATGCAGTCGAAGCAATCACCTACTCCGCGTGCTTCTACGTCTTTCGTTGTCTGTTGGCTGACGATGTTCCGGCCACGGCCGGTTTGATGCGTCCCATCCGCGTCATCGCGCCCGAAGGAACAGTTGTGAACGCGCGTCCACCGGCCGCAGTTGCCGGCGGCAACGTCGAAACTTCGCAGCGCATTGTCGACGTTTTGCTCCGCGCTCTGTCGCAGGCAATTCCGGATCGCATTCCCGCCGCCGCTTCCGGCACAATGAACAATCTGACCATCGGTGGCATCGATCCCCGTACCAGCCGACCCTTTGCGTATTACGAGACCATCGCCGGCGGCATGGGGGCGCGCCCCACCAGGAACGGCGTTTCGGGCGTCCATACCCATATGACCAACTCGCTGAACACTCCGGCCGAAGCGTTGGAGTATGCCTATCCGCTGCGCGTGCGGAAATACTCACTTCGGCCGGGAAGCGGCGGCGCGGGAAAGCATCGAGGCGGCGACGGAATCATCCGCGAGATCGAAGTGTTGACCGATTGCGAAGTGACGCTACTCTCCGAACGCCGTGTGCTTGCGCCCTGGGCATTGAATGACGGCAGTGACGGCGCACCCGGCAGGACGAGTATTATCCGCAGTAGCGGATCGGTAGAAGTTATGCCGGGAAAGTTCAGCACGCGCCTGAGCGTAGGGGACCGGATCAGAATTGAGTCGCCGGGCGGTGGGGGCTGGGGTAGTCGATAAACGTAACTACAATGAGGAGTCTATGCACATCATCAAAGCAGTGGGCGTTCTTTCCATAGCTAAGATCATGGGCTTGATTTATGGGTGCATGGGATTGCTTTTCGCGCCCTTCTTCTTGCTCTTTGGTCTCGTCGGCTCGGTGGCGGGGCAAAGCAAGTCCCCAGTAAATGGGATTTTCGGAATCGGCTTTGGAATTGCTTTGGCTATCTTAATGCCTGTGTTCTACGGCGTGATGGGATTTGTTGCGGGCGCGATTGGCGGGCTACTTTATAATCTGTTCGCCCGATGGGTGGGTGGCTTCGAATTAGAAATGGAACTTCAGCAGCAAACGCTGACTGCTCCGTATCCAATTGTTCCTCCGTCGACAAGTCTGACGCCGACCTCTTAGGACATTCCAATGACCGATCTCGCAACTCACTACATCGATGAAGCGCGCCGCCAGCTGCGGGGTCAAAAACGCCTGGCGGAAGGCGCGATTGCCCAACTGAAAGATGAAGAATTATTTTCTACCCTTGATCCGGAAGCGAATTCTGTTGCCATCCTGATAAAGCATCTGGCCGGTAACATGCGTTCACGCTTTACGGATTTCCTCACCACTGATGGCGAAAAGCCCGACCGTTTTCGCGACCAGGAATTCGAGTTGACTGCAACAACCACGCGCGCCGATGTCATGCGCTGGTGGGAGGAAGGTTGGGCTCGAGTTTTCGCCGCGCTGGATTCTCTCAAGCCCGAAGAGGTGATGCACACCGTCACCATTCGAGGCGAACCTCACACTGTGCTGCAGGCCGTCAACCGCCAGATCGCGCACTATGCCGGCCACATCGGACAGATTATTTTTCTGGCCAAGCATCTTCGTTCGAACCAGTGGAACACGCTGAGCATCCCACGCGGCAAATCGGAGGATTACAAAGTGGCACGCCCGAAACCTTACAAGCCTCAAAGCTAGAGCGCCAATCGCTCCGCGCAATCAAAGCTCCCGCGGAAAGCGTCTCCCGCTAGGTGCTACAATCTTCCGTTTGCTTTGACGGCTTTTGAAGCTGAAACTACCAGGGCAGTCCTTTCGAATAGCAGTGAGGTCATAATCTGATGTCATCCACGATGCAGGCGGTCGTCAAGCCCGAGGCCGCGCCCGGCGCGGAAATTCGCGAAGTAAAAATTCCGACGTTCGGACGGAATGACGTGTTGGTAAAAGTAAAGATGGCTTCCATCTGCGGAACCGATTTACATATCTACAACTGGGATCGTTGGGCCCAGAGCCGCATTCACCCGCCGCTCATTCCCGGGCACGAATTTTGTGGCGAGGTAGCCGCATTCGGTGACGAAGTAACTAGCGTTAAGGAAGGCGATTTCGTTTCTGCTGAAATGCATGTGGCGTGCGGCAAGTGCCTGCAGTGCCGCACCGGCGAGGCTCACATCTGCCAGAACGTGAAGATTATCGGGGTAGATGCCGACGGAGCATTCGCTGAATACGTCGTCATTCCAGAATCGAATATCTGGAAGCTCGATCCCGCCATTCCTCCAGAATACGCCTCGATTCTCGATCCGCTGGGCAACGCTGTTCATACAGTTCTCGCCGGTGAGATCGCCGCGAAAACCGTAGCCATCACGGGCTGCGGCCCCATCGGTCTTTTTGCGATTGCCGTAGCCCGCGCCGTGGGCGCGACCAGCGTATTCGCCATCGAAGTAAACGAACACCGGCGCAAGATCGCGCGAGAGATGAAGGCCGACTACGTGCTCGATCCTTCCAAAGAAAATGTGAAAGCGATCGTGATGGAAAAGACCGGCGGGCTCGGCGTCGACGTGGTGCTCGAAATGGCGGGCCATCCAGATTCGATTCGCACAGCGTTCGATATTGTGCGGCGCGGTGGAAGAATCTCCCTCCTCGGCCTGACCTCGAAACCCATCTCGCTGAACTTTTCCGAAGACATTATTTTCAAAGGCATCACGGTGCAGGGCATCAACGGGCGCCGCATGTACCAGACCTGGTATCAAATGACCGCGCTGCTCAAGGCAGGAAAACTGGACCTGCATCCCGTAATCACCGACCGCATTCCAATGAAGAATTTTGCCCAAGCCATGGAACGCCTGAAGACCGGCGAGGCCAGTAAAATCTTGATATATCCGAATGGAGTACGTTGAGCCCGTGTGGGGCGGGCGCCCTCGCCCGCGACTTTTTTCACCGCAACGATGCAGGGGGACAAGATTAGTCGGAGGTAACGATGAGCCTTGATGGATTCGTCCGCTGCACCTGTATCCGCGACGGCAAGGCTAAGCCGCACCCGTTCCCTGACCGGCTCACCTTCGACGAATCCGGCCAGCCCACTCTAACTGGTGATCCCTCCGAAGAAGAGTGGGAAGCTCACGACCAGTGGCTCGGCGAGTCCTGCGAGCACGAGGGATATCTGCTCTCGTTGTTTCTGGGCAATATCACACGGGTGCAGAATTTGCGAAGCTTTCTGCGTCACTTGCAGGGCAGCCCCGGACCGAGATTTCCCATTCTGCTGGAAAAAGTTCTCTATGACGGCACGCACACCGGTGATTGGATCTCCAGCAAACTCTCGGCCAAACTCTTGAAAGAGGTCGAAACCGTGTTGCACTCCAGCGATATTCTCTCCGACTCGGAAAAAGAGTTCTTCAACAATATGAAGCAACTATGCGAGGCCAGCGTCGCGACCGGGAATCCGATCATGTTTTAGAGTCGCTCTAGATCCGTGTGAATCCGTGGCAATAAATTTGAGGCAATCATGACTGCGACCCGCACCAACCCGCTCTCCTATCTCACCGACCAGCTCAACGAACTCAAGGCCAAGGGCACCCACTTCAAGCTCCGCGTGCTTGAGGATGAGCAGGCTCCCGTCTGCACTTTCGATGGCAAGAAAGTCATCAACCTGGCGTCGAACAATTATTTGGGATTGACCACGCATCCCAAGCTGCGCGAGGCGGCACTCGAAGCCACGCGCAAGTACGGCGTGGGATCCGGCGCGGTGCGCACCATCGCCGGAACCATGAAAATCCATATGGAACTGGAAGAAAAGATCGCGCGCTTCAAGAATGTCGAGGCATGCGTGGTCTTCCAGTCCGGTTTCGCAGCGAACGCCGGCACAGTATCAGCGGTGTTGGGTAAAGAAGATTTCATCATTTCCGATGCGCTGAATCACGCTTCAATCATCGACGGCGCACGGCTGTCGAAAGCGAAGATTCTGGTCTTCCGCCACAAAGACGTGGCCCACGCAGAAGAGCAGCTGGCCAGCATTAAAGGCCAGCCCGGCAAGAAGCTTTTGATCAGCGACGGTGTCTTCTCCATGGACGGCGACATCGGCCCGCTGCCGGGCCTATGCGATGTTGCGGAGAAATACGGCGCCATCATGATGGTCGACGACGCGCACGCTTCCGGCGTCCTCGGCCGCAACGGCCGAGGCACCATCGATCATTTCAATGTGCACGGGCGCGTGGATATTCAGGTAGGAACTTTATCGAAGGCCATCGGAGCCCTCGGCGGCTACGTCTGCGGCACGCGTGATCTGATTGATTTCCTTTACCATCGTGCGCGACCGTTCCTGTTTTCCACATCGCATCCTCCGTCGGTTGCGGCCACGTGTATCGCGGCATTCGATGTTCTGGAAAACGAACCCGAACGCATGGAAAAACTCTGGGAGAACACGCGTTTCTGGAAAAAAGAACTCGGCCTGCTCGGCTTCGACATCGGCGGCCGCGCCACGCCGGCCAGCGAAACTCCCATCACACCTATCATCATCGGTGACGGCAAACTTACGATGGATTTCTCTCGCGAGCTATTCAAAGAAGGCGTGCTCGGCACCGGCATTGCTTTTCCCACAGTACCTGAAGGCAAAGCCCGCATCCGCACCATCATGACAGCGACGCACACAAAAGAAGAGTTGGAGCAGGCGTTGGAAGTGCTGGGGAGAGTAGGGAAGAGGATGAAAGTTGTAGGTTGATCAATCTCCGCGATACACAATCTTCCCGCTCACAATCGTCGCCACAACTTTCCCCGTAAACTGCCAGCCATCAAACGGAGTGTTGTGTGACAGCGACCTTGACTTGGCGGCTTCGAACGTCCAACGCTTCTTGGGGTCGAAGATAGTCACGTCGGCGAAATTGCCGCGAGCCAATGATCCTCGGCCGCGCAGATCGAAGACGCGCGCTGGTCCCGAAGAAAAAAGTTCGACGATGCGCGTCAGCGGGATCTTAAACTCGCGATGCAGCTTTGTAATCGCCAGCGCAAGCGCAGTTTCAAGGCCCGTAATGCCAAAGGCAGCGCGCTCGAACTCAACCTCTTTTTCGTGCGTGGCATGAGGTGCGTGGTCGGTGGCGATGGCATCCACGGTACCATCGGCCAGCGCGACCAGAATAGCCTCGCGGTCGGCCGCCGAGCGCAGCGGCGGGTTCATCTTGAAATTCGTGTTGTACTCTCCCACATCTTGATCGAGCAAAGTAAAATGATGCGGCGTCACTTCGCAGGTCACGCGTGCCTTCGCGCGTTTGCCGCGCCGCACTGCTTTGAGTGCATCGGACGTCGAAAGATGTGCGACATGCAATCGTGATTCCCGAATCTGCTGCGCGAGGGTCACATCGCGATCCACAATGTTTGCCTCTGCCGCCGCTAACATTCCGCGCAAACCAAGACGAAAGCTAGTGGGCCCTTCATGCATCGAAGCATTTTCCGTGAGCCGCGTATCTTCCGCATGCTGCACGACGGGCAAGTTCAACTCAGCTCCAAGCCGCAACGCGGAGCGCATAATCTCGTCATCAAGAATGGGCTTCCCATCGTCGGTAACCGCCACGGCGCCCGCCCGTTGCAGCGCGGAAAAATCGCTGAGCATCGCTCCGCGCGAGTTGAACGTGGCTGCCGCGATCGGAAAAACGTTAACGACTGCTCCGCGCTCCGGACGCCTCAACCAGGCGACCCACTCGTCGGTATCAACAACCGGCACGGTATTCGGCATGGTGCAAACCGAAGTAAACCCTCCGGCGGCAGCAGCAGCGGTGCCGGTGGCGATCGTTTCCTTATAGTCTTGTCCCGGTTCGCGCAGGTGAACATGCAGATCGATAAATCCCGGGGCGACAATCAAGCCACACGCATCGAACTTCTCATCGGCGCCGCCGCGGATATTATTCGGCAACGCAATCTCGGCCACTCGCCCATCGCGCAACAGAACATCCATAGGCGCATTGATCTTCGCCGCGGGATCGATCAGATGGCCGCCCTTGATCAGAAGCGATCCCGGTTTGGGTTTGTGGTTAGTCATTCTCTGTATCTGTGTTAATCCGTTAAAATCCGTGGCTCATTTCGCCTTGCCTAAAGCCCGCGCCAAAATCGCCATGCGCGTAGGAACGCCGTTATGAACCTCGTCAACAATTTTCGACTGTGGACCGTCCGCCACTTCCGCCGTCAACTCCAGCCCACGAATGATGGGACCGGGATGCATGACGATGGCATCGCGCTTGGCCAGCTTCACGCGCGCAGCTGTCATTTGGTAGCGCGCGATGTAGTCCTGCAAGCTGATTTTCTGGCCGGCCAGGCGCTCTTTCTGCAGCCGCAACAGCATGATTACATCTGCTCCGCGCAACGCGTCTTCAATATGCCGGGTCACACGCAGCCCCGGAGCGAGCGTGGCGGCAACTTCCGGAACAAATTCCGGCGGCCCGCAGAGCGTGATCTTTGCGCCGAAGCGAGTCAGCAAATGGCAGTTGGAGCGGGTCACGCGGCTGTGGTAAATGTCGCCGATAATCGCAACCTGCAAACCTTTCAGGGATTTCTTGTGCTTCAGAATTGTGAAGGCATCGAGCAGCGCCTGCGATGGATGCTCATGCATTCCATCGCCGGCATTAATCACCGGAATGTCGAGATGCCTTGCCATTAAGTGAGGTGCACCCGCCGCCGGATGTCGAATGACGATGGCGTCCGCGCCAACTGCTCGCAGCGTATAGCCGGTATCGATTAGAGACTCGCCCTTCTCGATGCTCGAACCTGACGATTGCACAAGAGTAGTGATCGCCCCCAGCGACTTGGCGGCGATTTCAAACGAAGACCGCGTGCGCGTAGAAGCTTCGTAAAACAGCAGCACGATGCGTTTGTTGCGCAACAGCGGGCGGGCCTTTAGCGGATTCATCCTACGAGCCAGCTTGAGCAGGCTCAGGATTTCTTTATCCTCGAGATGCTCGATGCCGAGGAGTGATCCGCGTGCCGGTCTGTTCATAGCGTAAGAAGGCAAACGGTGCATCATACGCGGCGAACACGGCCTGCGGCAAGAGCGGCTGAGATCGCGTTCACGGCCGGTTTCGGCGACTGAGGAAGGCGCCCGTCAACGCACCAGCAATGCTTCCCGCAGCAATCGAAACCAGGAATAAGACAACCAACCCAAAGACCAGCATCAGGGCAATCCCCTGCGGGGTTTTCAGACTTTCGAATGCGGTCTGTACCTGGCGGTCGCTGGTGCGGGAAGCCGCCTGCTGCAATGCTTCCAGCATCTTCTGGCGAATTTGCCCTCCGGTATGAAACAACGCCGTCGCCAGCGCCTCGAACACTGCCGAGATTCCGAAAAAGAGAATGCCACAGAGCGCTCCCAATTTCGCTCCCGAGCGCGCGTTAACATTCCATCCTCGATTCTGCCGGTGGTAAAGGTTAACCGCGAGAACTCCCGCTCCCAACACGGCCAGAAGAGGAACCATCAGTCCCAGCGTCATGACCAATGCCGCAATCAATGCCGCGATCGCGCACGCGCGAATGGCGGTTGGCCACACGAAGCCGGCTGAAAGGGCTGAGGCGTTCAAGGTACTTGGAAGAATCGGCGAATCGACCGACAAAATTGGAAGATTCAGGGAAGACGCGTCTTCCGTCGCTATCGCGATCGCTTCCGGCATGGGTACGCGAATCTGCGGCGCTCCGCACTGCCCGCAGAACGGTTTACCGTCTTCGACGCTGTGCCCGCATTTGTAGCAGGAATGGTCCATCGTAGATTGGAGCAGAACTAGTTTTGAAGGTATCGCACGAGACTCAACGCGCGCAAGGAAGCAGTTCCTGATTCGCACCGTGGAAGGATGAGATTTGTATCAGATGTCGCCTTGTTTGCCGCGCATGTGCACGTAAACCAACGCGAAGCTCGATCCGCCGCCATTTTTCGGTTCAATAGCGACAACGTGCTGGTTAGCTTCCGTGCCAACCTTCAGTTCAGTGACTGGACCAGCGTTATCGCCTTCACACTTGACTGGTTGAGAATGTTCGTCCTTGGAATCGTCCTTAGAATCGTCGTCGTTGAAATCCGCGTGGGTGCCTCCGTGTTCGCGAGTGTGGCACTCGATCACCTTGCCGTACTGCTTCAGTTTGCCACGATAAAAATCGGTGATCTTACCCGGCGCGTCGTCGGAATCATATTTTGCGATCACCAACTTCACGCCAAAAGCTTCGGTAAAGAGACTGAGATTAGCCGCGTTGCTGTTCTCTTCGTCGTGCCGTAGACGTGCTCCAGGGTAGAGCGGCAGTCCGGCTTTTCGGGCATCCGCGTCGTTGCCCACGTGCAGGTCACCGGCGGAGCTTTGTATATCGATATGCTTGTCCTGGCTGCCGTCCTGATTCTGCTGCGATGCAGCGGAACTCGTACTTCCGTTGCCATACCGAATCGCCGCTGCAAGCATCTCCACGAAAAACGAATGATCGAAACATGCTTTCCTCCCTGGACTCTCCATCCCGGCAGATTTCTCAATACAGGGACGTACAGCCTAGATGTCGGCATCCTTGCCGTGCGTTCGCACGTAAACCAGTGAGAAGCTCGTCCCTTTGCCTTCGGGTTCCACCGCAACGATGTGCTGGTCGTCTTGTTTGCCCACCTTCAGTTCGATCTCACTGCCTCCGCTGCCATCGCAAGTCAATTGGTTCGAACCTTGTTTTCCCATGTTGACGATTCCAGTTTCCCTTGGAGGTGTGGCACTCGAGAACGCTCCCAAATTTCTTTAACTGTTCCCGGTAGAAGGACAGAACTTTGCCAGGCGCGTCATCGGACTCGTATTCGAGGGCCACAACCTTCAGTCCGTATCCAAAGCCTGAAACATTCACGTTGGCACTCTTGTCGCTACCGTCAGAATCTTCTTGCTTCAAGTGAGCGCCGGGATAAACAGCCAACCCGACGTCGGCGGCGTCTGCCTGTTTGCTCACGTGAACCCCGCCGAGCAGCGTCTTAATGTCCACCTGCTTATCCTGCCCGTTCGCCTCCTTCTGAACGTTCACGCTGCATGCGGATGAGATCAGGACTGTAACGATAGTGGCAAAGGATACGAGTGCTATGAATCCCGATAATTTATTTTTGCGCATGTTGAGTCCCTCCGCTGCCAACCTGCACAGCCCGTTCGAGCCCTGTTCCCCGTGCGGCGACGTTGGGGATGCTCACGGGGAGATGCCCATGAATCGCGATTTCTCCGAACAAGGCCCGGACCGCGGCAATCTCGGACACGCTCGCATTCGAAAAGGTGCACATATAGTTTTCAATCTTGGGGAAGTCCGCAGCCAGATACGGATTCCCCATCGCAACCACCGCGGTTTTTTCCGCCGCATGGTCCAGCAATTGCTGAAGCAGCGCTCCGCTCGCATCAGTCATGGCGACACTGTTTCCGATTTTGCCGGCGGTCGGCACCACATAAACCGCGGCAACTACCGTCTGTGCAGCGTCCACTGCGTTGAGTACTTCATCGCTCATCCCAGCAGCTATGCGCGGGTCAACATAAATCACACGCGCGTCTGGAATTCGTGAGCGAAACTCACGCGCGAAAGCGCGCCCGGAATCCGCTCGAACATCGTCGGAAAACAACACCTCTACCACCTGATTGTGTGTCTCCTCTTGTGTTGTATACGGAAGTGCAGACTTTCCGGTTCCCTGATTTTTGACCGAAGATTCGAGGGGTAGAACCTTGCCATTGTCGCGAACCAGAGTGACGGCGTCGTCTGCCACTTGCTGGCCAAAGGCCAGATTCTGCGGTTTGCCGACGATGTCTGCAATGGCTTTTATATCGACCAAACGGGCATTCTCCAGCCCCAAAGACGCCTTTGCCTCCAGGATTTTAAGCACCGAGCGATCGAGGCGTTCCTGGGATATCTCTCCGGATTGAACGGCTTGAATCATCGCGTTGTACGAGGCCGGGAAATCGGCGGGAATCAGCAATAAATCATTGCCAGCTTTAAACGCCTCCACGGCGGCCCGGCCGATGTTGTTGGCGAAGAGGTGCGTAAGTCCCGCCATGTCAAGAGCATCGGTGACGACAATTCCTTGGAAACCAAGTTGCTTTTGCAGCAAGTCCGAAACAATCGCTGGGGAAATTGTGGCGACGTGATTGGGATCGGGATCAAGGGCCGGAACCGTAACGTGCGCCACCATAACTGCGTCGACACCGGCCGCGATGGCCTCGCGAAACGGCGGCAGTTCGATGGAATCAAGATGGGCGCGATCCACGTTCACGCTGGCCACACCGAGATGCGAATCGGTCGCCGTATCGCCGTGACCCGGAAAGTGTTTAGCCGTGGTCATCATTCCGCCTTCGTGCGCGCCCTTGATGTAGGCGGCGACCAGATCGCCGACCTGCTTGGGATCTTCGCCGAACGAACGCGTGTTGATAATGGGATTCGCCGGATTTGAGTTCACGTCGGCATCGGGGAAGAAGTTCCATTGAATGCCGATGGCACGCGATTCCTCAGCGGTGATGCGCCCGAAGTTTTCCGCATCGTCTAACTTGCCGTCTCCGCCGAAGGCCATGGCATGGGGGAAAACCGTAGCTCCCATCAGCCGCATGGATACGCCGCGTTCGAAATCGGCAGCGAACAAAAGCGGAAGTTTCGACTCTTTTTGCAGGCGATTGAGAAGCTCAGCTGCCTCGTAGGGTTCGCTGCGCAGCAGAAATGGGCCGTCCAAATGCACCGTCATCGCAAACGAGCCGACGTGATACTTCTGCATGGCGTCGAGCAGTTGAAGATATTCAGGATTCTCCACGTTGAGAAAGCTGGCGCGGCACCAGATCATGAAGACTTGTCCGACTTTCTCTTCGAGGGTCAGCTTGTGGAGGGTCTTCTCAGCCCACTTCTCTCCAGCGTGCGTGAGATGAATAGGGCCCGGGCGCTGATACTTGTCTTTCCCAAGAGCTGCGGTGGTAGTGAGAAGAGCTAGAACCAGAAAGCCCAATGTTCGACGCATGTCGAAAAAGATAGCAGAGATGGAGGCTATCCGCGAAAGCCGGCAGAAAGTGATTTCTCTACCTGGCCCACCGCTTCGGCTTGGATCGACTCATCGTCGCCGAAGCCGCGCAGCCAATGAACATCCGGCTCGCGGCGAAACCATGTCATCTGTCGCTTGGCATAATTACGGTGAGCTTGTTGGGCAGATTGCAGCGCATGATCGAGAGTTAATTCTCCGCGAATGAATTGCCCGGCTTGCTTGTAGCCGAGCGAATCGAGTGGGCCAGCGGCATTGCCATACTTTCGGAGCAGGGTCTCGGTTTCTTCGATTAGCCCGGTCTCGAACATCTGCTGGGCGCGGCGGTTGATTCGCTCATAGAGCGCCTGGCGATCAGGATCGAGGCCGAGCCGCAGTATGCGGAAGCCAGGCAAAGGGTCGCGCCCGCGTTCGTTCCAGAGTGCTGTCATCTTGCTCTGCGAGGTAAGGCAAACTTCTATCGCCCGTACAAGCTTTGGAACGTCATTCGCATGAATTTTCTCTGCAGCGGCGCGATCGAGGCGAAACAGAATGCGGCGCAAATATTTCGAGCCGCGGCTACTGGCGCGCGCGCGCAATCGATCGCGCAGTTCTTCAGAACGCTGCGGGCCGGGAAAAAGTCCTTCGAGCAGCGCGCGAAGATAAAGTCCCGTCCCGCCGACTAGAATCGGCAAACAGCCGCGGGATTTGATTTCTTCCAGCACTGGACGCGCCTGGCGCGCGTATTCGCCGGCCGTAATGTGGTCTGCAGGTGCAACGATATCGAGCAGGTGATGCGGCGCTCGAGTGCGCTCGGCCGTCGTGGGTTTGGCGGCGCCTATATCAAACTCGCGGTACATAGCGACAGAATCGCAGTTTACGATCTCGCCTTCAAAACGTTCGGCGAGCGCCAGAGAAAGCGCAGTCTTACCACTCGCCGTCGGTCCCAGCACGACCACGAGCAACGGATCAAGCTGCGCCACAGCCCCCGTCAGCGAACGCTCCAATGAATGGCATGCCAGTATCGAATTACGGTGACGACGAGCAGAAGAAAAGCGATCAGCAATAAGCCGGAAGTTTCCGAGGCATAGATCGCGTGGCGGCGATGCTTGTGGCCGGAATCGTTTTGGTGAGCATTTACCACGCCAGTATTGTACGCCGCGCGGAAACACGCGATGCGGCTTGGTGCTACACTACGCGTCGTCTTCGCCGCCCCATGTCTATGCCCGATTCGCAAGGCAATCCAAGGGTTAAAATCATGCGGTTCGGCGTGTTCGAACTCAATCTCACCGTGGGCGAACTGCGCAAGAATGGAGCGAAGCTACGCCTGCAGGAGCAACCGTTCCGCGTGCTGGCGCTGCTGCTGGAGCGAACCGGCGATTTGGTCACGCGCGAAGAGATCCGGCAGAAACTGTGGCCTGCCGACACGTTTGTGGATTTTGACCACAGCTTGAACACGGCTGTGAATAAACTGCGCGAGGTCCTGGGTGATTCGGCATCGAGTCCGCGCTACATCGAAACTCTGGCGCGGCGTGGCTATCGTTTTATCGCGCCCGTGCAGACCGAAGCTAATCACGGTGCGAGCAGTGCGGAAGCCGCTTCCGTTGGGAACCTGGCTCCGTCGGATTTGCATCCCGAACTGGAAGTCCCGATTCCCCATCGCGGGATAACGCGAGGACTATTTGCCCTGGCCCAGGTAATGTATCTCGCCTTCTATTTGGCCGCTCTTTTTCGCCTACATGCTGTCCAAGGAATCGCCGATTCTTTTCTGTCGGGATGGCGCGCAACTCTACTGGTAAGTGGAATAATGATAACCGCAGGGGTTGGAATCCCCTTGCGCTGCTATCTGCTCTCCGCTGTGGGATTTGATTATCAGCGCCTGGGAGAGAAATTCCAGCAGATGTTCCCTTTCATCTTGGGGCTGGATCAACTCTGGGCTGTTGCTCCTTTTCTCCTCACGCAGAAGATTGGGCTAGGCGCGGCTTTTGCGGCGAGCGCGGCGCTGCTATATGTGCCGTTTTCTGAACGAACCCTGATTCGCATGGCCTATCAAAGCGGAACTAAACTCACGAACCGAACGTAATCCCGTGTAAGAGTGGGTAGCAGTGTGTTTACCCTCGCGGAGGAGGATTATGAAAAGGACGCTTTCGAAATACCGGCTATGGATGGCTCTAGTGCTCGGAGTTGTCGTTTGCACGGTGGAGGCATCGCCGGCGCATGCTGACGAATGGTCGAAAACTTACACTCTTGCCGGCAAGCCCGATCTTCGCGTGGAAACCTCCGATGCGAACATTCATGTTTCTACTTGGAATGAGAACACAATCGAGGCCAGGGTTACTACCGTCCGCTACAAGATTGGCAACGATGGCATTCAGATCGAAGAGCATCAGACTGGTGATACGGTCGAAATCGATGTGCGCTATCCGCATCGAGGTGTGTCGATCAACTGGGGCAATTCCATGAGTCATCGTGTCGACATCGATATCCACATGCCGCGCGAGGGCCGAGTGGCGCTGCACACCGGCGATGGCAGCATTGAACTCGGCAAATTCAAAGGCGAGATGGAACTGCGCAGCGGAGACGGCTCACAGGATCTTGATAGCGTGGATGGCAAACTGCACGCAACCACTGGAGACGGACACATCCGAGCCAGTGGCCGCTTTGATGAGCTGGAGTTGAAGACAGGCGATGGCCGGCTGGAAGCGCGCGCAGGCACCGGCTCTGCCCTGACCAGCGGCTGGCGGCTCGAAAGCGGCGACGGGAGTGTTACGTTGGAGGTGCCGGAAACACTGGCCGCGGACGTGGATCTCCACACCGGAGACGGCCACATCGATCTGGATATGCCGATCACGACCCAAGGCAAGATTCGCGAGAACGAAGTTCGCGGCAAACTGAATGGCGGCGGAAACCTGCTGCTGATTCATACGGGAGATGGATCGATCCGGCTGCGGAAGGGCTAGGGTGCTCCCGCTCCTGTCGTTGATGAATCTCCCTGGCTTCCGTCTGACATTTACGTTATAATGTCTGACATGGCATCGCAGCGCATTACGGTAAGAGTCCCCGCGACTCTCGGTGCTCGCCTTCGGCATCGTTCTCGGGTGAGTGGACAAACTCCCTCCGACCTTGTGCGTATCGCGTTAGAGAATTACCTGCGCGGGGAAAGCAGCACAGGTTCGGCTTACGAGTTGGCGGATGCGGCTGGATTGATCGGGTGCGTACGACGCGCTCCGAAAGACTTGAGCACGAACCGGCGTCATTTTCAGGACTTCGGAAGCGGCAAATGAAGCGTGCTCCCGGGCGGCGGATTCTCCTAGACACCGGTCCGCTCGTAGCTATTCTTTCCCGAGAAGATTTACATCATCAGGCTTGTGTGGATGTGCTTCATGGGATTGCCGGCCCGCTGCTTTCTTGCTGGCCCGTGATGACGGAAGCGGCCTGGCTACTAAGGCAATCCCCGCGTGCGATTCAGCAGCTGTTGGGCAGCACGGAGACAGGCTTTCTTGAACTGCTACCGTTGGCCGGCGCGGAAGCCAAAAATATAGCGGCAGTGATGAAGAGATATGAAAGCATGCGCCCGCAACTGGCCGATGCTGCTTTGGTTCATCTTGCCGGACGGGAAGGGATCGATACCATATTCACTTTGGACCGCCGCGATTTTTCAATTTACCGAACCAGCCGCAGGCGATCCTTTCATATTCTTCCGGAAATGTAGTACTTTCTGGGGTTCTTTGTGGTTTCGATTTTACGGATACCTAGCTCCCGGCGTGGTATGGCCGGCGCAGTGAAAGGAAGCTTTTATGAGGGTATTACGTCCCACCCTGGTTGCAATTGCATGCTTCGTTCTTATCTCCCTGGCCAGTGCGCAGGCTGCGCCCGCCTCCTCCAAACACGAACCTGCGCTGGATGTTACATCGATGGATCGCAGCGTGGACCCTTGCGTGGATTTCTTTCGATATTCCTGCGGAGGCTGGATCAAGAACAATCCGATTCCTCCCGACCAGTCTTCGTGGGATACCTATTCAAAAATGCAGGATGAGAACCGCGAGCGCTTGCGCGGAATTCTGGAAGCAGCCGCGAAGCCCAATTCCACCCGCAATGCTTCTGAACAAAAAATTGGCGATTACTATGCTTCGTGCATGGACGAGAATGCGATCAACGCGAAGGGAACGGATCCGCTCAAGCCGCAGTTGGATCGCATTGCACAGCTCAGCTCCAAGGCAGAAATCGCCGGCGTCGCAGCGACCATGGTAGATGACAACGTCCTATTTAGTTTCGACTCGACGCAAGACTATAGAGATGCGAGTCAAGTAATCGCGGAAGCCGATCAGGGAGGGCTCGGATTACCTGATCGCGATTACTACCTGAAAGAGGATCCGAAGTCAGTCGAGCTGCGTAAAGCCTATGTGCTGCACGTACAGAAAATGTTCGAGTTGCTGGGCGATGAGCCGGATGCCGCGACCTCCGAGGCGCAGACCGTGATGCGCATCGAAACCGCGCTGGCCAAAGGGTCGATGACGCGGGTTGAACGCCGCGATCCCAAGAACCTCGACCATAAAATGGCGAGCGTCGAATTCGAGAAAATCAGTCCTGACTTTCAGTGGCAAGTCTACTTCACAAAAGTTGGGCTACCTTCACTTGATTCGCTGAATGTTGCTTCACCCGGATTCTTCAAGGTTTTGAATGAGGAAATCGCAAAGGAAAATCTGGCCGAATGGAAAGTTTATTTGCGTTGGCATCTGGTCCATGCGAATGCCCCATTTCTTTCGTCAGCCTTGGTGAATGAGAATTTCGCCTTCTACGGGAAGACGTTGCGCGGACAGCAGGAATTGCAACCACGCTGGAAGCGTTGTACGCAGAACGTCGATAACGATCTGGGAGAAGCGCTGGGCCAGGTCTACGTGGAAAAATATTTCAGTCCTGAGGCCAAGAAGCAGGCGCTGAAGATGGTGAAGGAAATCGATGTGGCCATGGCCGCGGACATTAATGCATTGCCCTGGATGTCCGCCGCCACCAAGCAGCAGGCGCTGGTAAAGCTGCGCGGCATGGCCAATAAGATCGGCTACCCCGACAAATGGCGTGACTATAGCAAGCTGGAAATCGTTCGCGGAGACGAACTCGGGAATGTCGAGCGAGCCCGAAAATTTGATTTCAACCGCGAACTGGCAAAGATCGGCAAGCCCGTGGATCGCGGCGAGTGGGACATGACTCCGCCCACTGTAAACGCGTATTACAACCCGCAGATGAACGACATTAATTTCCCCGCGGGTGTGCTGCAGCCGCCGGCATTCGATCCTGACTCCGACGCGGCTCCGAATTACGGCGACACTGGCGGCACGATTGGCCACGAACTCACGCACGGCTTTGACGACGAGGGCCGCCAATTCGACGCTCAAGGCAATCTGCGTGATTGGTGGACGGCGGAAGACGGGAAAGAGTTCGTGAAGCGCGCCAGCTGCATTTCAGACCAATACTCCACCTACACGATTATCGATGACATCAAAATCAACGGGAAGCTGACCCTGGGAGAAGATGTGGCCGATCTCGGCGGCCTGATTCTGGCCTACATGGCGTGGAAGGACGATACCAAGGGCCAGAACCTGCAACCGATCGACGGTCTCACCCCCGACCAGAGATTCTTTGTAGGCTACGGCCAAAGCTGGTGCGGAGAAACTCGCGACGAGACCAAGCGGTTGCGTGCGACAGTAGATCCGCACTCTCCTGAAAAATACCGGACCAATGGCGTGGTTTCGAACATGCCCGAATTTCAGGAGGCCTTCCACTGTAAGGCGGGTTCGCCCATGGTGAATCAGAACCGTTGCCGGGTGTGGTAACTCAACGCTTTGCGGCTTGCTGGTCGAGAGTTCTTGGAACCTATTGGAGTTCTTCTTTGGTAGGGTTGTAGTAAAAGCGGAAGCGCAGCGCCAGGAACTGGCCGCCAAATTCGCTCGGCAGGGGAGGAAATGGATCCGACCCTACGATACCTGCCCAAGCCGCGCGATCAAGCGGAGAGTCTCCGGAAGGTGCTACCAGTTTCATGCCGGCGACTTTTCCATCCTTGGTAATTGCGAATTCGATGATCAAGTTCCCGTGTTTGAACTGCGCAGACTCTGGAATAGCGTTGTACCAGTTCTGCCGCACGTCATGCAGAACCCGCTGCAGGTAAGGGCCGAAGTCGACGCCCATGGTATCGCTAAGAATCTCAAACGGTCCCATTTGAGCGCCATGCGCCCCGGTTCCCAGCCCAAAATCACCGCCGCTTCCTTGGCCTCCACTCCCCGGTCTGGCAGCCGCCCGCGCAGCCTCTTGAATGGCTGAACCCGCGGACATTGAACCCCCGTATTTCTTAAACTCATTTTCGACACTCGGGGTGGCGGGCGTTTGCAGCTGCGCAGTCTGTTGATTGGCCGGAGGGGGCGGCTGAGGAGCGGGTTGGTTCTGTGAAAATCCGCCAGCCGATTTCGGTGTCGGCTGTTCCAGTTGCGGAGCACTCGAACCTGGAGCTCCCGGAGGAGGCGCCGCCAGGCTCTTGCGAAGTTCCTTCAAGTCGAGCTGAGGATGACGCGTCATCGCGACGCGATCTTTGTCAGAAGCGATATTGGTATTGGGCCGATGCTGCAGCTTCTGCAGGTCCGGGGGCAGTTCCAGGAATGTCAGATCTTTACCGGCGGTAAGGTTTCTGGTCGCCACCGCGCTATGCCATGGCATGTATTTTTCAAAGAAATCGATCTTTGCGAGAAAGACAATCAGCAGCAAGTGGACAATAATTGAGATCCATGCCGCTTCCCGCCGCCGCGAACGCGTGAGATCGTCCTGCAGTTGAATGAGCAGGTGCGGCACACGGGCATCTTCATCGAGATCGCGGTAGGCTGTTTCCCATCCCTGAGCGTCGTAGAGTCCGAGTTGTTCCGGTTGCGGCTTCTCGGGAGGCGCCACTGGATCCTGGAATGGGATTTGCGTGATCGGCATGAACTAAGTTTGTCCCGAGCTGGCTTGTCCGTTAGACACACAAACCCGAAGGTGCGTTGCATCCGGCCTTCCCAGGACGCAATCGACGAGCATGCTCAAAGCTAGCCTTATTTTCGCATCTTTCCTGCGATTCTGCTTACTGACAAATGGCGCGGGACTTAGGTGTGTAAACATTTGTAAAACGCCGCTGCATACCCTGCCAGTACAGCTTGCGCGAGAGCCGTTGAAACCGGGGAAATAAATTTGCCTTGGATTGTTTGATCGCGCTGGATATGTCAGACGAGACCGCTAGCTGTCCCTGCGGTAGAGGAGGTCTTTCATCGCTTTCCTCCGAGCCTCATTCGCGTCGGCGAGAGCCTTGCGTTCGTCGGCATCCATCTTCTGCTTCGCCGCTGGCCCGGCGGTTTCGGGCTCGCTGCATGCCGGGCACCGGTTAGCAAAGCCGGGCTTGTCCGGCTTCAGTTCGAACTCCTCTGAGCAGACAGCGCAGACTCGAATAGGAAATGCCATCCAACTCTAATGATACAACCGGAGAATTATTCTTGACGCAGGCAAGCTTGCGAGAGGGCCGCCTATCACCGCGAGAGGAATCAGCCTTTCTTCCCCGCCATGCCGGCGAGCCCGACTTTCTTCCCGTGCTCGCGAATTGCGCCCACAATGTCGAGTGCCAGGGCAAGCGCGCGTCGGCCATCTTCAATGGGTACTACCGGTGTGGATCGCTGCCGAACGGCATGGAGAAACGATCGCAACTCCGCATGGAGCGGTTCTTCTGAACTCACCGGCGGTTTCCCCACGCCAATCTGCGGATTGATTGTGGGAGCGCTCGAAGTTGATCCATCCTCTCCAACTGTGAAGACCAGGACTTCCTGGCGTCCATAATCGACCGAGACATACTGGTGGGGCTGGAAGAACCGCAGCTTCCGCACGCGCTCGGTAGAAACGCGGCTGGCCGTGAAATTGGCTACGCATCCCGATTCAAACTCCAATCGCACGTTGGCGATGTCAACTTTACCGGAGAGAATGGGCAGACCGACGGCGCGAACCTCCTTCACTGGAGAATTCGCGAAAGACAATACAATGTCGAGATCGTGGATCATCAGGTCGAGCACAACATCGACATCAAGCGAGCGCGGCGTAAACACGCTGAGCCGATGCACTTCGAAGAACATGGGCTGCGTAAGCAAAGGAATGGTGGCGCGAACTGCCGGGTTGAAGCGTTCGAGGTGCCCGGCCTGCGCAATGCGTTTGTGAGCGGCCGCCAGTTGAACCAGTTCGTTTGCCTCTATCAAAGATGCGGCTAACGGCTTTTCGATGAGGACGTCCACTCCCGCCTTCATCAGCGCGCGCGCCACGTCAAGATGATGCACCGTAGGCGCCGCGACTGACGCCGCCCGTACCTCGCTGTGCGTCGTGAGCATCTGCTCGACCGAACCGAAGGCGCGGCATCCAAACTCGCGCGCCACTGCGTCAGCGCGGTCGAGATTAGGATCCACCACTCCCACCAGACGGACCGGTTCACCCTGTTGTTCCAGTTCATGGTAGACGCGGGCATGGTTGCGTCCAAAGACGCCTACACCCACCACCGCGACGGAAATCGGATTGTCAGCTTGCAGGAAAACTCTCGGATGGCCGGTTGCCAGCGGGAACAAGGAATTGTAAACGCAAAGGCGCCGTTTGAATTGGTTAAATCCCCTTTACTGCGCAATTCGCATTTTTTTCAAGATAGCAATCTGTCCGGCATGGTAGAGCTCGTGTTGAACCACACCATGCAGCATGAAGTAGAAATCATATTTCTTGCCGGGAACGCGTTCACGCAGCCGAGACTCAGGCAAAGCCCCGACAGTTTTGACCAGTACATCGTGCGTGCGCTTAGTGTTAGAGATGGTTTTACGCCACGCCGCTGCGGTCGGTTTTGGAACGATGGGAAAATTCGCAGTGCCCGTGGGCTGAGTTTTCTCTCCGCCTAGCCGGCGGCAGGCAGCGGCATCCCAGACGGCGACGTGCAGAACCAGTTCCCAGATACTGTGGACGTCTGGCGCGGGTTTGGCTGCGGCCGTGGCAGCATCTACATCTTGCAACAACTCCAGCATCGCGGGGCCGTGCCAGGCATCACCCGCGAAAGCGCGGCGAAGTTGCTCGGCAATCAGAACGGGTTCGGAAGATGAGGAAGTCATGTATTTAGCTTTTTCCTTTATAACGACTTGAGGATTTCCGAAGGTAACATCAGTCGGCAACAACTGCGATGGCCTCTGTGCGGGCTGCTTCAAGAATTTTTTCGCCATCCAGCAGCAGACATTTTTGGGCGTCGAGCGCCAGACAGGTCGCGCCCGCTGCGCGCATCACTTCGATGGTCTTCACTCCAATCACGGGAACATCGAAACGCATATCCTGGTTTGGTTTCGCGATCTTCACCACGGTCAGGTCGCGGCTCAGGGCGGAGGCGTCGCCGTGCAACGATTTCATGATCTGACCTGCACGCTCAATAGCGGCGTCGGTTCCCTCCATGGCTTCGACGGCCACGCAAGCCGCTTCAGCAATTACAACGGTTTGTCCGATATCATGCTGCGCCAGGTCCCGGGCAACCGCGCGGCCATACTCGATGTTCTTGCGCTCCTGATCAGTAGGCTGGCGAGTGAGGACTCCGGCCTTCACCAGCAGCGGCTCCAGCAGCCATGTCGAGTTTTCCAGGATGATGCCTTCATCCGCGAGAACTTTGGCCACGGAGCCCAGCAGGCTATCCGTATTGCGAGTCGTGAGAGAAAGCAAGAGCTTGGCCAACCGCCAATCTGGGCGAATGGCGGAAAAAATCTGTTTGTGTTTGACCTGCCCCGCCATGATTGCGCGCCGAACCCCTTCGCGCTGAAAAGTCTCAATCAGTTTTGAAAGCTCGCCCAGCGACAGCCAGTGAACTGAAGCCGCTCCATGCGACTCGATCGCAGGGAAAGCTTCTTCCTTGATGGCCACAACGACCACTTCATATCCCGCTGCGCGCGCCGCATCCAGCACGAGGAATGGAAATTTGCCGTTGCCGGCGATGAGGCCAAGTCGCTGCATAGTCAAGAAAGTAGAAGGCGCATTTAATGTCTGCAGTGGCAAAAAGACGTGTAGAGTCCCGTCTCTGCGGCAGCTTTACTTAATCACTCCGCGATTCGAGGACTCGATAAAGCGAATCAGCATGTCCACATCCTCGCCGCGATCGTCTTCCGATTTCAGCTTCTCCAGCGCTTGCGACGTGTTCATCTTCGACGCCAGCAGAGTTTTGTAGGCATGGTGAATCTTGCGAATACGCTCGGGAGAAAAGCCACGGCGCTCAAGGCCAACTTTATTCATCCCGTAGGCGTGCGTGTCGCGCGCGGCGGAGGTCATGGAAAAGGGCAACACGTCCTGCGTGATCGTTGTTCCACCGCCAATGTAGGAGTGCGCTCCGATGCGTACGAACTGGTGCACCGGACAGAGCGCTCCCACCACCGCCCATTCCTCTACCGTTACGTGGCCGCCGAGGGTCGCACCATTGACCAGCATGCAGTGGTCGCCGATCACACTATCGTGTCCAATGTGCGCGTACGCCATGATTAACGTGTGGCTGCCGACCTTGGTGAGCCCTCCGCCTTTTACCGTGCCGCGGTTGATGGTCACACTCTCGCGAATCTCGTTGTGGTCGCCAATCTCCAGCCGAGTGGGCTCGCCTTTGTAAGTGACATCCTGTGGCGCCATGCCGATAGCGCAGAAAGGAAAAAACGCGTTATCGGAGCCGATTTTTGCTGGCCCTTCCATCGCGACGTGCGATACCAGATGACAATTCTCTCCAAGTTCCACGTCCGGGCCAATCACGCAATAAGGACCAATCTTGCAGGATGCCGGGACCTGAGCCCGCGGGTCAATGATCGCGGTGGGATGGATCGAGGGTTGAGCTTTCATGGTCGCTGCCGGGCTCGGTTTCATTCCACAACCGTGCCGTCGCCGCGTCCGCGTGAACTGTCGATGAGCTGGCACGAGACGGTGGCTTCCGCTACACGCTTGCCCGCGACGAATGCAACGCCGTGCATCTTCGCCGCGATCATTCGCGGAATCGCGCGCCAGCCCTTCACTTCCACCTCGATGCGAAGCTGGTCGCCGGGGCTCACGGGACGACGAAACTTCGCGCGCTCGATGCCAGTGAAGACCATCACTTTGTCATTTCGATCTTCCACTTCCGTAAGCAGGAGCGCTCCGCCCGCCTGCGCGATCGCTTCTACAATCAGAACGCCCGGCATGATGGGCAATCCCGGGAAATGTCCGTTGAAAAAAGGCTCGTTGATCGTGACATTTTTGATCGCGATGATGCTTTCTTTGCGCTTCAGTTCGAGCACCCGGTCAATCAGCAAAAGAGGATAGCGGTGCGGCAGAATTTTCAAAATTTCGTGAATATCGAGCGCCGGCTTCGACGAAGCCGCCACAGCGTCGTTCACGGATGGAGTGGTCTCAATCATCGGTGCGCCCCAAACAGATTGAAGATTATACTGTACCGCGTTGCATTCACAATGGCGGACGCAAACTTCGCAACGACGGCGAGTCTGCGGGTGAAAGAAAAATCGATGGACCACGAAGGACACTAAGTATCACGAAGGCCGCATGGGTGAGATTTCCTTCGTGTGACTTCGTGCTCTTCGTGGTAAGAGCTGTTGAACCAGAGGCTAGCTAAAATCCGGCCGACGAAAGGTAAATGTGTCCGGCAAGAAAACAAGACCACGAACGGTGCAGCAGAATGTGAGACAAGACCGCCTGCGCTACTTCGAACAATATCGAGATCGCATGGTTAAAACCATTCGCGAGCTGGTCGAGATTGAATCCCCCAGCGACAACAAGCGAGCTGTCGATGGCATTGCGCGGTTCCTCGTGCCCAGGTTTGAAGCGCTCGGCGGACGAACGCAACTGCATCCGAGCAATGACTTCGGCGACAGCTTGCAAATTGACTTCTCCAGTTCGTCGAACGGCAAGCCAGTTTTGCTCCTCGGGCACTACGACACTGTCTATCCACTGGGGACTCTGGCGAAGATGCCTTGCACCATCGAGAACGGCCGTCTGCATGGACCAGGCGTACTCGACATGAAGTCGGGCATTGCGCTTATCTTGCATGCGATTGGGGCATTGCAGGACTGGCACAACGGCCTGCCGCGGCCAGTCACCGTCTTTCTGGTTTCAGATGAGGAAGTGGGCAGTCGTTCGTCGCGCAAGATCACGGAGGCCTTGGCAAGAAAATCCGCCGGCGTTCTGGTACTTGAGCCCGCCGCTGGTCTTCGAGGCGCAGTCAAAACTGCACGCAAGGGCGTCGGGGAATATTCGCTGCGTGTAAAAGGCATTGCGGCGCATGCCGGCCTCGATCCCGGAAAAGGCCATAGCGCGATTCTCGAGTTAGCCCGGCAGATCGCGGTTATCGCGAAGCTGAATAATCTTCGGCAAGGCATATCAGTAAACGCGGGCGTGATCGAAGGCGGAACGCGGACGAATGTGGTTGCAGCCGAGGCGTCAGTGCGGATCGACGTGCGCATCAAGAGCGCGAAACAAGCCACCGGCATCGACCGCAAATTGCGCTCCCTGAAACCGTTCGATAAATTTTGCAAGCTCGAGATGACAGGCGGAATTAATCGCCTTCCCATGGAGCGGACCGCCGGAGTGGCGGAGCTCTATAAGAAGGCTCGCGAGATTGCCGGCGAAGTCGGATGGAATCTCGAAGAAGCGGCCGTGGGTGGTGGTTCCGATGGCAATTTTACCGCCGGAATCGGCATTCCTACGCTCGACGGTCTGGGCGGCGTTGGAGATGGAGCGCATGCGGTGCACGAATTCATTTTGATTTCCGAACTGCCGCGCCGAGCACTACTGCTCGCAGAACTGATCGAACGGATTTAACGGCTTCTTTGACTCCTCTCAGAGGGTAGCCTAGAATTTTCTCAGCGGCCCATGAAGCTCGCGTTATAGGCCAGTTCCGATGGAGGATTTATGGGTGAGGGTCTGTTTCAGCCTTTGCATTTGATTTTGATTGTGGCCATCGCCCTTCTCGTATTCGGGACCAGCAAATTTTCTGCGCTCGGCAAAGGCTTGGGGGAAGGCATTCGCAACTTCAAGTCGGCCATGAAAGAGCCAGAAGAAGAAAAGAAAGAGAAGAAAGAGGCAGAGGCAGAAAAAAAATCCTAAGCTGGCGCTTGCCTAAACCGCTTCACCTCTGCCAATAAGTTCCGTTCGTGATCGGTAGAAGTTATCGACCGCCGTTCAGATCGCTCTCTTTTTCAACATGCCGTAAACCAGCGCCACGGGCAGCCCCACCACATTGCTGTAATCGCCTTCAATGCGCGGGATCCACCGCGAGGCGATGCCCTGAATCGCATATGCTCCCGCCTTGTCCATCGGTTCACCGGTTGCGATGTAATCTCGGATCTCGTCGTCGGAGAGTTCGCGTATCGTGACCCTCGTAGTCTCGGAAGCTTGTTCGGCATCCCCGGCGATCGGATCAAAGATGCACACTCCGGTGATCACTTCGTGAGTGCGTCCGGACAACAATCGCAGCATGCGTGCAGCATCCACGGCATCGCGCGGTTTGCCCAGGATGGTCTCATCGATAACGACGATCGTGTCCGCACCCAGAATGTAATCCTGTGGCCTTTTCCGAGAGACTGTAATTGCTTTTTCCCGCGCCAGTCGTTCGGCACAATCGCGCGGTAATTCGCCCGCGAGCGGCGTTTCGTCGATGTCAGCGGGCTGCACTTCAAACGGAATCGCGGCGTTGCGTAGTAACTCCTGCCGGCGAGGCGAGGCGGAAGCGAGAATAAGCATGCGCTACGATTTTAGCCCACCAGGAGTCAGCGGCTGCCGACCACGCCGCGCACCGATTCAATCAGCTTGGCGGAATCGTAGCCGATGCCGTCCTTAAACACGGTCTCGACATTTTCAATATCGCTGATCTGCTTCGACGGATCACCCTTGATCAGCACCAGGTCCGCTTGCTTGCCGGGAGCAATAGTACCGATCCGGTCAGCCTCGTTCAGATATTGCGCGCCGTTGAGAGTCGCGATGCGAATCGCCTCCAGCGGAGTGAATCCAGCTTCCACCAACAGTTCAACTTCACGCTGATTCCCGTAACCGGCGATCACTCCTCCCATGCCGGTTGGATCCAGGCCCGCCAAAAGCAACCCTCCGGCTTGCGCGAACGCATGCTCGAACTCCATTTCTTTTTTGAAGGCCGCCGCCCAAGGCGAGGCTTCGGTATGGTATCGCTTCTGCGTCGAACTCAAATCGCTGGCACGAACTTTATTCTCGAGCACAGCGGTACGGGCGTCCGGAGAAAGCGCATCGAGAACACGCTGCTGAATCGTCGGCCGACCCGGAACAAACATCTCGAACACGGGAAGTGTTGACGTGACCGCGACGTGGCGTTGAACCAGATCGAGGATCATATCGTGCGGCGTTCCGCTTGTAAGGTCCAGTTTGGAAATGAACGCATAGTCAAGCTTTTCGGGGCACTCACCCGTCTTTTTCCAGGGAAAGAATTCTGTATCGACGAGCAACCCATGTTCCAGGTCGTCGATACCGATCGCGGCAGCTTCTCGAAAACCGATCGAGCAGAGGTGCCCCGTCACTTTAGCGCCGCGTTTGTGGGCCGCGCCCACAGCCGCTGTAAGCTCCGCGGGGGTGATGAACATATACGCTTTGAAATTGTCGACACCCTCATCCAGCCAGAAATTCACGGTTTTGGTTGCATCGTCAGGCCCGGTGAGCTGATGCATCTGCAGCGCCCACGAACCCGCGCCCTCAAGATAAGGTCCCGTGACGTGGATCTTGGGGCCCGGCGTTTCTCCCTTATCGATTTGCTTCCTGAGTTCGAGATCCGTGTAAGGCTCGATCGAACCCGTAGTTCGGATGGTGGTCACTCCGGCTGCGAGGTATAAACGAGGAAAACTGTATGCCATCTCTCCGAAGATGCCATTGCCCATGGGATAAAACATGTGGTCATGCATGCCCACCAATCCCGGGATGACGCTGTAACCGTGCAGGTCGAGCACCTGCGCATCTTTCGGAGCATTCGCCGGCGCAGAATCTGATACCGACTCGATCTTTCCTTGTTTCAGAACGATCATCTGATCTTCACGCGCCGGAGCGCCGGTGCCGTCGATCACACGCACATGCGTGAGCACTACGACGGGTGCGTCGACCTTCACAAAAGCGCGCACCAGGGGCGAGAGAGTTTGCGCCGAGCTGGCGCCAGCTGCAATCAGACAACAAGCCAGCAAGCAGGCCACTTTCCGCATAAGTGCATCCTCAACTGAGACAAATCTGGTCGAAGGATTGTACCGGATCACAAGATCATCGGCGAGCGTAAGAATGAATCTCTAACCTTTCACGAATTCCAGCCGATTCCCAAATGGATCATGAACGTGGCAGCGCTTTACCCCCGGAATATCCTCCGGTTCGTTCACTTCGACTCCCGCGCTTCGCAGTCGTTGCAGCAAGGTCTCATAGTCGAAGCAGCGCAGGGCCGGGTGCGCCTTTTTCGCGGGACGAAAGTCACTCTCGACTCCGAGATGAAGTTGCACGTTCCCGCTTTCAAACCAGCACCCTCCGCGCTTGGCGAGCTCCGGTGGTTTGGGCACTTCCTTCATTCCCAATAGATCTGCATAGAAGGCGCGAGCTCTATTTTCTTCGCCGGGAGGCATCGCAAGTTGAACGTGATCGATTGCTGTGAACGGACCTTCAGGCATGAGGACATGCTAGCTGAAAAGCCGCAGCGCTGAGAACCTCCTCCCCGCCTGCTAAAATCAAAGATTAGCCCTTCATTCTATGGACGCCGCTTTCCTCCGCAATTTTGCCATCATCGCGCATATCGACCACGGTAAATCCACGCTGGCAGACCGTCTGCTGGAGTTGACCGGATCGCTCACCGCGCGTGAGATGCAGGCGCAGGTGCTCGACTCCATGGACCTGGAGCGTGAGCGCGGCATCACCATCAAGGCCCACGCCGTCCGCATGATGTACACCGCGCAGGACGGCCAAACTTATCAGCTGAACTTGATCGATACTCCCGGCCACGTGGACTTTTCTTATGAAGTCTCGCGGTCGCTGGCCTCGTGCGAAGGCGCACTGCTTATCGTCGATGCATCACAGGGAGTGGAAGCGCAAACCCTCGCCAACGCCTACCTGGCAATTAATAACGGACTCGAAATCATCCCCGTCATTAACAAGATTGATCTGCAAAGCGCCGATATTCCCCGCACGAAAGAAATGATCGAAAGCGCGGTCGGACTCGATGCTTCCGATGCCGTTCTCATCAGCGCGAAAACTGGCCAGGGCGTGCCCGATGTGCTCGAAGCCATCGTGAAACGCGTACCTCCGCCGAAGGGCAACCCTGACAGCCGTCTCCAGGCGCTTGTGTTTGACTCCTGGTTCGACCCTTACCGCGGTGTGGTAATTCTCACTCGTGTATTCCAGGGAACGCTGCGCAAGGGACAGAGAATTCGGCTGTGGTCAAACGGGACTACGTTCGATGCCGAAACTCTCGGCGTGCTCACGCCCAAGCCGGTCGAGATCGGTGAGCTGAAAGCGGGCGAAGTCGGATTTCTCATCGCAAATATTAAAAATGTCGCCGACACAAAAATTGGCGACACCATCACCGATGATGCCAACCCAGCTTTCGAAGCGCTGCCCGGCTTCGAAGAGATCAAACCCATGGTATTCGCCGGCCTGTACACCGTGGACGCGCATGAGCACACTCGGCTGCGCGAGGCTCTGGAAAAATTAAGGCTGAACGATTCTTCATTTTTCTTCGAGCCTGAAAGTTCCGTCGCGCTGGGTTTCGGCTTCCGCTGCGGGTTCCTTGGGCTGCTTCACATGGAGATTATCCAGGAACGGCTGGAGCGGGAGTTTGAACTCGAACTCATCACCACCGCGCCCAGCGTGCGCTACAAGATATACAAAACCGACGGCGCGATGATCGAGGTTGATAACCCCTCGCGCTGGCCCGATCCGAGCGAGATCGCCAAAATCGAAGAGCCGGTGATCCTGGCTACAATTCTCACCAACGAAGAATATGTCGGCGGAATTCTTAAACTGGTGGAAGACAAGCGCGGCAAGCAGAAGACCTTCGAGTATGTCAGTTCGTCGCGCGTGATGTTGCACTATGAGTTACCGCTGAACGAAATCGTGCTCGACTTTTACGATCGTTTGAAATCAGTTTCGCGCGGCTACGCTTCTCTCGATTACCACCTCGCAGATTATTGGGAGTCACCGATGGTGAAGCTCGACATCCTGGTCGCTGGCGAACCGGTGGATGCGCTTTCCATTATTGTGCATCGCGATTTTGCTTATGAGCGCGGCAAAGCATTGGTCTCGAAAATGAGGCAGCTTATTCCACGGCAGATGTTCGAAGTTGCCATCCAAGCCTCCATCGGCGCGAAAATTATTGCCCGCGAAACCGTTTCGGCGATCCGCAAAAACGTGATCGCCAAGTGCTACGGCGGCGATATTTCCCGCAAACGAAAGCTTCTGGAAAAGCAGAAGGAAGGCAAAAAACGAATGAAGCGCATCGGCCGCGTCGATATACCACAGGAGGCTTTTCTGGCTGTTCTCAAGGTCGGAGAAGATAGCGATTGAGCGGAAAATTCAGCGAAAATCAGTGTGAAATCGACGCCTCGGTTTAATGGAAATCATATATGCCCGACAGTTCGATTCGCCGCTCGGAAGAAGAAGTCCAAAACCTCGAAATGTGCAAATCTCCAATTCGGGAATGAAAGCGTCCTCGTTGCGTTTTGACCGTGTTAACGCGCGGTTAATTATATAACTGGTTACTACTCAGGGATTTAAGAGGGACTGAATCGTGCTTTGACAATTCCCGAATTGAACTTGGGCATAAACACCGCTGCCTCCATCCCGCCATTCCACAAGCTTTTCCACAGCCCATTCGACGCTTGCAACTCACAGGGGCTAAGGTACTTACCGGGCACAACTACAGTAATTCCTGTAAACGCGACTCAATCCTCCGGCGGCAGCCCGCCTTCCACCATGGTCTCGAACCTGGTGCAGCTTTTCAGGAAAGCCAAATTCACCCGGCCGATGGGTCCATTGCGCTGTTTGGAAATAATGATCTCGGCCTTGCCCTGCAGGTCGGGGTCATCCTGCTTGTACACTTCTTCGCGAAAAATGAACATCACCAGGTCGGCGTCCTGCTCGATCGAGCCGGACTCGCGCAGGTCGGCGAGTTGCGGACGATGATCTCCACCGCGGCTCTCTGGAGCGCGGCTCAACTGCGAAAGCGCGATCACGGGCACGCTGAGCTCCTTCGCCAGTGCTTTCAGTCCGCGCGAAATTGCCGATACTTCCTGCGTACGATTTTCATAGCGCTTGCTTCCACCCGACATCAGCTGGAGGTAATCGATGATCAGCAGGTCGAGTCTGCCTTGCGATTGCTTGAGGCGCCGCGCTTTCGCGCGCATCTCACTCAGTGAAATTCCGGGAGTGTCATCGATAAAAATAGGCGCATGTGCCAGTTGCTCCATGGCGCGCACCACTTTTCGCGTATCGTCCTGCCACAAAGAACCCGTGCGCATTTTGTGCGCATCCACTTTGGCCTGCGAACAAAGGAGGCGCAGCAACAGTGCTTCGCGCGACATTTCCAGCGAGAACACTCCCACTACTTGTTTGTCTTCCACGGCGGCATTTTCCGCAATGTTCATGGCGAATGCGGTTTTGCCCATCGAAGGCCGCGCCGCAATGATCACCAGGTCGGAGCGCTGCAGGCCGCTGGTCATTTCATCGAGATCGGTGTAATGCGTTGCCAGACCCGTAATGCGCTGCCCGCGCTGCAACAAGGCATCGACCGATCCGAACGACTCGCGGACGATCTCCTGCACACCCATGAAGCCGCGTCCAATGCGCTTTTCCGAGAGCTGGAAAATTGCGGCTTCGGCGTCGCTGAGCACTTCCTCGGCCGCATCGGATTGATCGGCGGCCCGCGCAATCGCCGTATTCGCAGCATGAATCAATCCGCGCAGCAGCGCTTTGTCGCGCACAATCTTGACGTAGTGTTCAATACTCGGCCGGTCAGGCACGCCATCCAGCAGGCTCGACACGTAGCCCACATCGCCGATCGCCTGCAGATCTTTGTGGCGATCCAGCTCTTCAATCAGCGTGATCATGTCGATCGGACGCGACGATTCCGCCAGATCGACCATGCGCCCGTAGATGCGCCGGTGAGAGTCGAGGGAAAAATCTTCGATACGCAAATGCTCGGCGGCCTGGTTGTAGGCAAAATTGTCGAGCAGAATCGCGCCCAGGATCGATCGCTCCGCCTCTATGTTCGCGGGAAGAGTGCTGATGTGGTAGTCAGTAGTTGCCACGATATTGTTATTTTCCCCGGTCCTCAAACTACAAATGGAACACTAACCGGATACGGCTTGTGAATGCGAAGCGCATCCGTTGGAAAACCAAGCCTCAATGCGAAAAATTTTTTGGATTGCCGATCGAATGAGGTTGCAAAATCCACTCCTGCAGGCTAGGAGAACAAATGGCGAACACGAAGTCAAGCGAAGAAAACAAATGCGGCCCGGGCCAGCCACCCGAGCCGCATCGTTTCGTGGATCTTTCAAAGTTGCCTTCCCGCCGCTTAGGGCGACGAGACGACTATACCGGTCCGACAGCACCCATTAGGAATGAGCGCCACATTTACCGATATTGTTACTGAGCCATGATTCCAAGAACCCGGGCTCAACAACCTCTGCAGCGGCTAGCGGCCCAACCCAACTCAAAGAGCGGGAAGTGGAGGAGGCCGCAATTCCAGGCAACCAGACACGCTCGCGCGTTCCGATTTCCCTCCGGCAATTCACCCTCGAGAATTACCGGTCTGCCACCGCTCGCCGCAATGATCGTTTGGCAAGCCTCGGAAGACCCTACGTTTTCGGTGAACCCACTTTGCGGCAGACGGTGCCGACTCGCAATAGAAAAACGTTTTGCTCTTGTGCAGAAACTGTGGACGAAACGTCTTCCTTGTGGAAGGCTGAGGAAAAAACGGAGAGTTACAGCACGCTGAATAATATAGTGATTGAAGGTTCTGCTAGCCGCCCGCAATCGATGGCACCAACAGCACTTCATCTCCATCCTGAAAGGCATAACCAGGGCCGCCCAGGAAGCGGATATCTTCTTCATTCACATAGATGTTGAGAAATCGGCGCAGTTGTCCCGCGTCGTCGCGCAGGTGCGGTTTTAGCTCGGGAAACTTCTCATCGAGCACAGAGAACAGCTCTCCCAGATTCGTGGCGGCGCACGCGATCGAACTCACGCCCGCAGTGTGCCGCCGCAATGCGGTCGGAATTTGCACAGTAATCGCCATCGAAGTTCTTCCTTATGAATCCGCTTATGCACCCACGGTCGCCGGAACTTCTTTCGTCGCCTCGATCGTATCTAGCGCTTCGCTCAGATACTTCTCGAACTCGGCTAGCTTCGGAGCAATCGGCCTCTCCACTTCATACACGCCGGCCAGAACATCGGTGGTCTTCAATCCGTTTCCTGTAATGCACAATACCGTCGTCTCCTCCGGCAGGATGCGATCTTGACGATATAACTTGCCCGCGGAGCCCACGGTCACGCCGCCAGCAGTTTCAGTGAAGATACCTTCGGTCTCGGCCAGCAGACGAATCGAATCGATCACCTCCGGATCACTCACGTCCTCGCTCCATCCGCCGCTGTGCTTGATGGTCTTAATCGCGTAGTGCCCATCGGCGGGGTTGCCGATGGCGAGCGAACGCGCAATCGTCGCCGGCTTCTGCGGATCGATCTCCGAGCTGCCGGTTTTTACAGCGGTCGAAATCGGCGAACACCCGGTCGCTTGCGCGCCGAAAAATTTCACCGGTTTCTCCTCCACTAATCCAAGCTTGCTCAATTCATCGAACGCCTTCTTGATCTTCGTGATCAACGACCCGCCAGCCATAGGGACGACAACGTTGTCCGGAAGGCGCCAGCCCAACTGCTCGGCGATTTCGAATCCAACCGTCTTCGATCCCTCGGCGTAATAAGGTCGCAGGTTCACATTGACGAAGCCCCAGCGCCGCTCCTCAGCAATCTGCGAACACAGCCGGTTCACCTGATCGTAATTGCCCGCGATTCGCACCACATTCGCGCCGAAGACCTGTGTGCCGAGAATCTTTGCCGGTTCAAGATCCGAGGGAATAAAAATCCATGCCTTCAGGCCCAGTCGCGCCGCATGCGCCGCAACGGCATTAGCCAAATTGCCCGTCGAAGAACACGCAACCGTATCGAACCCGAAAGCCTTTGCCTGCGACAGAGCGACGGCAACTACGCGGTCCTTGAAACTCAGCGTAGGCAGGCAAACGGCGTCATTTTTAATGTAAAGATTTTGCGCTGCTGCCTTGGCATCATTCTGGCTTCCTGCCAGCCGCGCAGCGAGAGTCGGAGCATGGAGCAGCGGCGTGAACCCTACTGGTAGCCGCGGCTCAAAGCCCTCAGGCAGCGGCAGCAGTTCCGAATAACGCCACATGTTTGGCGGACGCTGCGCAATTCGCTCCCGGCTGAAAGTTCCTTGGGAGATTGAAGCCCGGATCGAATCGTAATCGTAGGTGATTTCGAGAGGAGAGAAACACTCGTCGCAGATGGAGCGGGGCTGGTTTCCCCAGCTTCGTCCGCATTCCCGGCAGCGCAGTTCGTATGGAGCCATTGGGCTACTCGCTTTCTGTTACATCAAGTAGCTGGGGACGAGCGGCCCGAAAAGCGCCCTAAAATACGAAGGCCTCTTTTTCCTGGAAATGGGAAAAGAGGTCGGAATGCAAATAAAAATGAAGCTCGCATCCGAATCTCATGTTCCCCGTTTCCGGGCGGGAGTTGGCACCTGGCGGTCGGGATATATGATCCCGATCCGGTTGCCGTGGCGTCACAGGGCTCGTCCCTCAGCCACTCTGCATGAAATTCCGGTTTGCCCCGAAGAGCAAACTTGTCGTTATGATGCTACATGGGAAGGGAGGGATTCGTCAATAGGGATCTGGCGTACGATCAAGTCAGAAGAATTTCTCTGCTTTAGAAGGAGCCGTGACAGAGCAGATTGCAGGCATCACCTTTCGTCCAGATTTGGACGTGAGCAATCTGTATCAGGAATTGCATCTAAGTACTAAGGGCATTACTACAGTTATTTGATTGCCTAATAAATGATTGAGAGTATAAGGTATGGCGGAACGAGAAAAACAAGGGAAATCCATCGTGGCAACCGCCAGAATATTTCAACGGTCGGAACCGAAGACAGCCAAGCAAAGGGCTGCCCGTGAATTATTACGTATCGTAGAAGAAAATATGGAACGCAAAGGATTATCAGAGGAAGAAAAAAAATCCCGAGCAGAGAGTTTTGTTGCTTACGTTGATGCGGTTAATGCTGATCACGCCAAATAGCCAACGCCTCTTCAAACCGATCTTCACCGGGAATTAGCCCCAGTCGTCGCAACGCTGTTCTAACTTCGTCTTCGTTGTCCCAGCCCAGCATCTCCTCCATTCTGGAGAGCATTTGTTCCTCGCGAGTCTTTGCGAGAGCCTTCGGAGACCTTGCCATAAGAGCGCCATTTAACCAAGGCGAATCATACCCGAATTTCAAGGCTAAGTCCAATTTCGGATTTTAGGGTCGTTGCACCGTCCAATGGACCGTGATAGGATTCAGATTAGACGGTAACGGTAATTATGAGCCTTGCTATTAGTGGCTTGCGGACCCAATGCTTAGCCCTGCGGAAGCGCATTGAAGAAGGGCGCCAAATCGTCGCCGCAGCCGAGGAAGATCTGCACAAACTGGAAGAAGCTCTAGAGGTGCTAGAGCGGATCGAAGGCCAAGATCGCAGCGACGCGAAATTGCCTTTATTTCTACCAGGGAGCGCGCGCATGAAAGATGAGGTTTTTCGGAGGGCCCTTCAAACTGCTGGCAGGCCCCTTAAACCAGCAGAAATCATTCAAAGAGTCTCCCCTCAGCTTTCTAGGTCCTATGTGTACTATTTGATTGCCGAATTAAAAAAGGCCGGGGAATTGCACGAAGAGGACGGAAAAATCAGCCTGCGCGCTGGTAAGGTCGTGAGCCAGGAGGCTCTGCAATAGAGCAGGGCAGCCCGAGAGTGAATTTCCCTTGGCGTGAAAACTTTCAGGCCGATCCCCTAACGAAACGAGGAGCAGCGCGAGCGGCCACCTTTTGCGCCTTTTTGCAAAAGGTGGGATCCAATACTCTGAACCTCTTTGGGGTTCTGATCCTCGCATCCCACAGCGCCGCTCTCAGCTTCAGTGGGCATGGGGCAACTTCGCCAGATTGCGCCTGTGTACTTCCTCCCACGACGTAGTCTTGGCCCTGCCTGAATCCAGGTCTGCGATGCGCTTCCCGATCTCTGCCTCCCAGGCTGCCTGCACGCCTTCGTCGACCTTGCCACCGAGGTTTGAAATCAGGGAATCAGCTAACGCCTCTTGCTCCTCAACCGAGAGCGACAGCGCGCGCTCCAACAACTTGGAAACCTCCCGTGTCATCTGTGCCACGTGGACCTCGCTCGGCCTATTCTAGCGTAACGTTCCATTTCTGGATTCAATCTTTCAGGGTCAGATGCGACCCACGCTCTTTAAGGTACACTCTTCATTCTCGAGGAGAGCATGAGAAAACTTAGCGTGCGTCTTGGATTAAGCAGCGGAAGTTCGTCGTCGGGAGTTGTACGAGTTCGAGGCGAAGTTGTTCTCGCCCTTATTATCGGCATTACCGGCGCTCTGTTATTAGTGAACCCGTGCTTGGCGCAGACTGCAGAATCTCCCGATCTCCCCAGTGAAACTCCCGCCACGCTCAGCCCCGTCACCACGAGCTTTGACTACATCAAGCGCGACGTGATGATTCCCATGCGCGACGGCGTCAAGTTGCACACCGTCATCGTTCTACCCAAGGGTGCGAAGAATGCTCCCATGCTGCTCACGCGCACGCCTTACAGCGCGACCGCCCAGACCAGTCAAGCTGCCAGCTCGCACCTCGGCCCGATCCTCTACGGCTATGACAATCCAACTGATGTAATCGTCGAAGGCGGCTACATCCGTGTGATTCAAGACGTTCGCGGCAAGTATGGCTCCGAGGGCGATTACGTGATGAACCGCCCGCTGCACGGTCCGCTGAATCCCACGCCCGTCGACCACTCCACCGACACTTATGACACCATCGACTGGCTGGTGAAAAATGTTCCCGAGAGCAACGGCAAGGTCGGCATCCTCGGCATTTCGTACGACGGATTTACTACGCTCATGGCACTGGTCAACCCGCATCCCGCGCTGAAGGTCGCCGTCCCGATGAATCCCATGGTCGATGGCTGGATGGGCGACGACTGGTTCCACAACGGCGCTTTCCGCGAACAGAACATGCCCTACATCTACGAACAGGAAGCCACGCGCGGGAATGATGAAAAATGGTGGACCGATCATTTTGACGACTATGACGTTTACATGGATTCCGTTTCCGCGGGAGAACTCGGCCGCCGCCACGGACTCGATCAGGTCGGATTCTGGCGCAAGCTTCTCGAGCATCCCAGCTACGATTCCTGGTGGCAGGAACAAGCCATGGACCGCATTCTTGGTTCTCAGCCGCTGAAAGTTCCGACCATGCTGGTCGACAGCTTGTGGGATCAGGAAGATATCTACGGCGCTCCTGCCGTTTATAAAGCGTTGAAGGCGAGAGACGCCAATAGCGATAAATTATTTCTCGTGCTCGGCCCCTGGCATCATGGCCAGGAGATTGGCGATGGCAGTTCACTCGGAGCAATTAAATTCAATAGCGACACCGGGCTCTATTTCCGGCAAGAAATTCTGCGACCATTCCTCGATAAGTACCTGAAAGACGGTACGCCAAAAGAAGAAGTGGCTCCGGTGACCGCTTTTGAAACCGGAACCAATGTTTGGCGACGTTTGCCCACGTGGCCCGCCGGATGCGCCAGCGGCTGCAAAATCCAATCGACGCCGCTCTACCTCGCCGCTGGCCTAAAGGCGAGTCTGTCGGCGCCCAAAAGTGGCGACGCGGCATTCGATGAATATATTTCCGACCCCGCCAAGCCTGTGCCTTTCCGCGCGCGTCCCATCCAACCCGTCGGCTATACGAATGGAATGACGTGGCCGGAATGGCTGGTGGACGATCAACGCGAACCCTCTGGGCGTCCCGACGTTCTGGTATTTACTTCCGACGTCTTAAGCACTCCCATGAAGATCAGTGGACAGCCGGTTGCGAATCTCGTCGCCTCGACCAGCGGCACTGATTCCGATTGGGTGGTCAAGTTGATCGATGTCTATCCCGATGAAGTGGCGGGCGATGCTCGAATGGGTGGCTACGAGCTGATGATCTCTGCCGACATCTTTCGCGGGCGCTATCGCGAGAGCCTTGACACCGCCAAGCCCATCGCTGCCGGCCAGCCGCTGCTCTACCGCTTCAACCTGCCAACAGCCGATCATGTGTTCCTTCCGGGACATCGCATCATGGTGCAGATTCAGTCGAGCTGGTTCCCGCTATACGACCGCAATCCGCAAACTTTCGTGAAGAACATTTTCTGGGCCAAGCCAGACGACTATCGCAAAGCGACGCAGCGCGTATATCACGCGCCCGGGCAGGCAAGTTTTATCGAACTGCCGCTGGTAACGGCACCTTAGAGTTTTTCGCGTCGATCCCGCAATTCCATCTCGTGGGCAAGTTCCTTCGAGGTCTCGCGCAACCGCTGCGCCAGGATCACCGCTAGTGAGAGATAAAAACGTGAGGCCAGCCCGGGAAAAGCCACCAGCAGCGCTCTAAGCTCGTGACCCTCCACTTCGTCGACTTCTACCTCTTCGTCGCTCGCAATCACCGCCGCAGTAGCTTTTCCCTGCTGCAGAAAAGCAATTTCTCCGCAGACGTCGTCAGGTCCAAGCGCAGCCAATATGGATCGCGAACTGCATCCCGCTAATTCCACGGACGCTTCGCCCTGCCGGATAATGCAAATACCTTTATTTAGCTCACCCTGTCTGATGATTTCATCGCCCAGCTTATACCTGCGCCGGTTCGCTTTTGCCTTAAGCAAGATCCAGTCATTTGTGGTCAGGTATTGCAGGCGGTTTCCGGCCATACCCATAACATCGGCGGAAATCGATCTGCTCTGAAGTTACTTTCGACAAGAGTGATAATACGGAATGACGAACATACGCCAACTACGGAACTGATCTCTTACCGGCTGTACTGGTTTCTCTTTTTGTCTTCATGCCGCTCCAAACCAAACTGGATCAACTGGTCGATCAAATCCGCATACTCGAGTCCGGAAGCCGCCCACAGTTTGGGATACATGCTGATCGCCGTGAATCCTGGCATGGTGTTGATTTCATTTAAATAAATCTTGCGCGTGTTTGGATCCATTAGAAAATCAACTCGGGCCAACCCGGAGCAATCCACTGCCCGAAAACAACGCACCGCCAACTCTTGAACCTTCTTGGTCTCTGCCTTAGTAAGCTTGGCCGGAATGATCAGCTCTGAACCTTCATCAAGATATTTGGCGTTATAGTCGTAAAACTCTTTGACCGGAACAATCTCACCCGGTATCGATGCCACCGGCTCATCATTGCCCAGCACCGAGCACTCAATCTCGCGTGCCTTGTTCTTTTTCCCACCCACGCCTTGCTCAATCACAATTTTGCGGTCGAACTTCGCTGCTTCCTCGATAGCTGGGCCGAGTTCCTTTCGGTCGTGCGCCTTGCTAATCCCTACCGACGATCCCAGATTCGCCGGTTTCACAAATACCGGGTACTTCAGCTTGCTCTCCACAAATTTCTGAACTCGCTTGGGATTTTTCTCCCAGGCGCTGCGCAGAATCGTGACGTGCTTCACAATCGGGATTCCGGCGGCGATGAACAGCGACTTCATGATGTCCTTATCCATGCCCGCCGCCGAACCCAGCACGCCCGCGCCGACGTAGGCGATGTCAGCCAGTTCGAGCAAGCCCTGAATCGTTCCGTCCTCGCCGAAGGTTCCGTGCAGCACTGGAAAGATCACATCCACGTCGATTGCTCGATCCGTGGCTCGCCGCGTCAGAGAAGCCTCAGTCTGAAAGGGCACGAGCCCGCTTTGCCGATGCACCGGCTCGGGAGGAACGACAACCGATTCGCCCCGGGCCAGTACCGCTGCCGGCTGCGTCGTTTCCGGATCTCCCGCGCGAAGATGCCGCGCCTCTAGCATCAGCTTGCCCTGCAGCAGATTCTCCGCGTCCCCGGCAGTCAGCCAACGGCCATCTTTGGTGATGCCGATCGGCACGACGTCATATTTATTTTTGTCGATGGCCTGCAGCACGGAAGCCGCAGAAAGCAAAGAAACCTCATGCTCGCCGCTGCGCCCGCCAAAAAGAATCCCGACTCGAAGCTTTTTCATAATCTCTTACAGAATCTTTTTTCCAAACGCCGAGAGCGCCAATTCCACCGCCAGGTCTGCGGTTCGATTGTGCTCGTCGATCACCGGATTCACTTCCACGATCTCGAAGCTCAACATGCGTCCGTGATCGGCAATGATTTCCATGGCAAGATGCGCCTCGCGATAAGTCGCGCCGCCGCGAACCGGTGTGCCAACTCCGGGAGCGTCTTCGGGGTCGATCCAGTCCATGTCGAGTGAAATGTGATACCCGGCAGTGCCGCGTCCAGCCATGCGCAGAGCTTCCTCCATCACCGTTCGCATGCCGCGCTCGTCGATGTCACGCATGGTGAAAACGCCGATACCGGCGCGCCTGACATTTTCTTTTTCAATCGAATCAATGTCACGCACTCCCACCAGTACACAATTCTCCGGCTTCACTTTGGGGGAAAAATCAAAGATGTTCGACAACTCCGCCGGACCCAGCCCCATCAGCGCCGCCAGCGGCATTCCGTGAACATTGCCGCTGGGCGAACTCTCGGGCGTGTTGATATCGGTGTGCGCATCAATCCAGATCAGCCCGACTCGCTGGTTCTGCCGCCGATAAAATTCTGCCACGCCAGACACAGTTCCCGCCGCCATGGAATGATCCCCACCCAGCGCCAGCGGAATTTTCCCCGCTTCCAGCGTCTTGACCACAAGTTCCGCGTGCTTGGTGCAGGTCGCCGTGATCTCCTTCAAATACTTGGCGTGGGTGTCGCCTTCTTTTTTCTGCTCCGGAATCGCTACCGCAACGTTGCCGCCATCCTCCACTTCATGTCCCAATGCCTCGAGTCGGGCCTCCAATCCGGCGACGCGCACCGCCGAAGGCCCCATGTCCACGCCGCGCCTCGACTGGCCCAGATCGAGCGGAACTCCGATCACCCGAATTTTCTTGGGGGTGATGTTAGTGGTGCTGATGTTAGTTGTCATAGGCTCTGATCTGTCCGTTAACTCTCGAATGCCTTATTCACCGCTGAGGCCGCTGAGAGCGCCGAGTCAGGGAAGTCATTTACGATTCTTTTCAACCCATTTTTCAGGACCCGGACGTGGTAATTAATGAGGAGGCCCACTCGCTTGTTAGACAGGCGAAGATATGAAAGCAACTGCGCAACGTGAATGGGCGCAAGTTGGTCAACAGCCTTGATTTCCACCACTACGGAATCTTCAATAACCAGGTCAAGACGGTACCCGCAATCAAGCTTCACCTCCCGATAAATTACCGGCAAAGGTTTCTGCCCCTCAACAACTAAGCCCATTTGGCGAAGTTCAAACGCTAAGCAGACTTCGTAAGCGGACTCCAACAATCCTGGACCAAGGCGCCGATGTACCTCAATTGCCCCGCCAATGATGCGGCGGGTAATCGAGTCAAGCCTGTCTTTTTCTTCCATCCTCGGCGTTTTCCGCGACCTCCGCGGTGAAAAGTTCTACGGGTACAGCCGGTGCAGCATCCTGGGAAACGGAATCGTCTCACGTACATGCTCCAGCCCGCATATCCACGCCACAACTCGCTCAATGCCCATGCCAAAGCCGCCATGCGGCACGCTGCCATATTTGCGCAAATCTAAGTACCACTCGAACGCCTCTTCCGGCAAGCCATGCTCATGGATGCGTTGCACAAGCAACTCATGCGAAGCCATGCGCTGCGATCCGCCAATAATTTCGCCGTATCCCTCCGGCGCCAGCACATCCACGCAAAGCGCTAACTCCGGACGCAACGGATCCGGTTCCATGTAAAAAGCTTTTACCTTCGCGGGATACCGATGCACCATCACTGGCTTGTCGAATTGCGCGGAAAGATAAGTCTCATCCGGCGAGCCCAAGATCGCCGCCCCATTCGAATTTCGTCTTCCAGCGCACCTTTGGCGTGGCCTTCCTGCAAATTCTTGACTGCATCGTCGTAACTGATCCGCGGAAACGGCGCCTCAATCTTTTCGAGTTTGGAAATGTCGCGGCCGATCGCCTGCAGGTCCGCGCGCCGCCGATCGAGGCAACGCTTCACGACGAAGCTGATCAATCCCTCCGCCAGATCCATCAGGTCATCGAGTTCCGCATAGGCAATTTCTGGCTCGACCATCCAGAACTCGGTGAGGTGACGCCGCGTCTTCGATTTCTCCGCCCGAAACGTGGGACCAAACGAATACACTTTGCCCAACGCCATCGCCGTCGCTTCGATGTAGAGCTGACCGGACTGCGTGAGATAAGCCTGTTCGTCAAAATAATCGACCGGAAATAAGGTGCTGGTGCCTTCGCAAGCGGCTGGGGTAAGAATCGGAGGATCGGTAAGCGTGAAGCCGCGTTCGTCAAAAAAATCGCGCACCGCTTTAATGATCTCGGCCCGCACGCGCAGAATCGATGCCTGCCGCTGCGACCGCACCCACAGATGCCGGTGCTCCATGAGAAATTCTGTGCCGTGTTCTTTCGGAGTGATGGGATACGGATCAGACTCGGGTACGCGCTGCACCACCTGCACATTCATTACATCAAGCTCATACCCGCCGGGCGCGCGCTTATCGGCGCGAACTTTGCCCTCGACAATCACGCTTGATTCCTGAGTCAGCGTCTTGATCGCCTCAAACACTTCAGGCGTGACTGCGTTCTTCGGCACCACGCCCTGAATCACGCCAGAGCCATCACGAAACTGCGGAAACAAAAGTTTTCCACTCTCGCGCAGATTGTAGAGCCAGCCGCGCAGCGTGACCGACTGTCCGTCGTGCTTTCCGATTTCAGCAATAGTAGTAATAGGCGATGACATAAATTAACGATTCTGTTTACCGCAGAGAGCGCTGAACCCGCCGAGAAAACAAATGACTTGATCGAATTTCCTCGGCGACCTCTGCGTTCTCGGCGGTGAAAGCCTTTAAGCTGTTTCCAGCTTGTCAAAAGTCGCCTGCAATTTCTCCAGCGGGTTCACTTTCTCATTCTCGCCAAGTTCCAGCAGGAGCGGTGGCGTTTGCGGCGCGGAGCGTAATAGCTCCATGGCTTCCTTCCAATCAATCGTTCCCTCTCCCGGCCACAAATGAGAATCCTGAATCTTGGCGTTATCGTGAACATGCGTGGAGCACACCAGCTTCTTCAAAATCTCGAAAGCTTCACTCACCGATCCCATGATATGGGCGTGGCCGAAATCGAAGCAGATTCCAACATCGTCAAAATGCGCGGCGCGAATCATTTCGATCAACCGATCCGGCGTGGAAAGTTCGTTCGGAATATTCTCCAGCAGAATGCGCACCCCCAGCGGCTTGGCAAACGCGCGCAAGTGTTCAATCGAGGTCATTGCCGATTCGAATTTCTTCTCGCTGAAACTCTCGTTGGGTACTCCGAGATGCTGCACCAGAAAACGAAACGGAATCTGCTCCGCGATCTCAAGCGCCCGTTTCACTTCGTCCATCGCCTGCACCAATCCAGATCGATCCGTCGAGGCCAGGTTGATGGGAGGCGCGCCCGCCCGTCCCCACTCATAGTCGGCGTACAGTGGCGAGTGCACGGAATTCAACGGCACGCCACTGCCGCGAAACCACTCCGCGATCTCCTTTACATGAGCTTTGCGGTTGGCATAATCGAGATGCTGCCGCGCCGCGAAAATTTCAATGGCCTGTACGCCGCTACGAGTCAGCCCATCCAGAATTCCCGGATGCAGCCGCTCTTTCACGTACAAATAAGTTGATACCGCCTTCAACATGCGTGATCCTTACCTAGAATTTGTGATTTATGATTTCTGATTGTTGATTAAAACCCCAGATCATCGATCTTCAATCAGCAATCAAAAATCAGCAATCATCAATTCTCTAATATCCAACAGCCTTCCCATTTTCCCTATAATCGCTGGCGCCCAGCCGCTCACCCGTCTTGGGATCGACCGCAATGCACTCCGCATCGCTCCAATACGGAGAAACGTCCTCGCCATCGTGCAGGCCGAACTCCACGTTGTATCCCATCTTCTGCAGTCGCTGCACGGTATCCGGCGAAAACCATTGTTCCACATTCAGCACATCGGGCAGCCATTGATTGTGAAATCGCGGCGCGTCCACCGCTTCCTGGATATTCATTCCATAATCCACCACGCCCATCAGAACATTGGCCACCGTGGTAATAATTTTCGAACTTCCCGGTGAACCGAGAACCAGAAATGTTTTGCCACCGTGAACCACGATGGTCGGCGTCATCGATGAAAGCGGTCGCTTCCCCGGACCGATCGCGTTCGCGGCTCCCTGAATTAATCCATCGGAATTCGGAGCTCCCGGCTTAGCGGAAAAATCATCCATTTCGTCGTTCATCAGAAATCCCAAAGCCATCCGCAGTCACTCGTGAGCCGAACCAGTCGTTAATGGTTGTCGTGACCGCAACCGCATTGCCCTCCGCGTCGACCACAGAATAATGTGTGGTGTGCTGCGACTCGTGATTCGCCAACGGCTGAGGATGAGCCGCCGCATATTGCTCCAGTTCGCTGAAAATTGCGGGACGCTTCAGAGCCGTGCTAGCGGTAGCTTTCTCGTCGTCAATCGATTCCCTCCAGGCCGCGGCATACTTCTTGTCGATCAGTTGCGCAACGGGAAGCTTCGCGAAATCCGGGTCGCCCAGAAATTCTGCGCGATCAAAAAATGCCCTCCGGAACGCCTCGGTCGTAAAGTGAATCGACTCCGCAGACCGATCGCCCAGTTTACCCAGATCGTAGCCTTCAAGAATATTGAGCGACTCAACCAGAACCGTTCCACCCGAAGACGGCGGCGGAGCGCTGATGATTTCGTATCCGCGATATGTCCCGCGAATCGGCTCGCGCTCCCTTACTTCATAATGCGCCAGATCGTCAGCTGTGATCAGCCCACCGCCTTTTTGCATGGCGGCCGCCAGTTCGCGGGCCAGCGCCCCATGATAAAAATCGTCGGGCTTCGCGGCAATCCGCTCCAGCGTCCGCGCCAAGTCAGGCTGTCGAAAAACGTCAGCAGCCTGATAGTAATTTCCGTCACGCTGGAAGATTCTTCGCGACTCCGCAAACTGGCTCAAATATTTATCATGCAGATCGTGCGCTTCCTGCCAGCTCAGTGGATACCCTTCTCGCGCCAGCCGAATCGCCGGCGCCATTACCTGTTGCAGCGTCAGCTTGCCATATTTCTGTTCGGCGTAAACCATGCCCGCAGCCGACCCCGGCACCCCAATCGCTTTATATCCATATTCGCTCGCGCCTTCGATCACATTGCCTTGCGCGTCCAGGTACATATCGCGCGTGGCCGCTGCCGGAGCTTTTTCCCGGTAATCGAGAAAATGCGTCTTCCCGTCAGCCATACGGATCAGCATGAATCCGCCGCCTCCAATATTTCCCGCCGCTGGGTGCACTACGGCCAGCGCAAATCCAGTCGCCACGGCCGCATCCACCGCGTTGCCCCCGGCCTGCATGATTTCGACTCCGACCCGCGAGGCCAATTCGTTCGCGCTGACCACGATTCCGTGTGCCGCGTGCACCGGCTGCGTCGAGGCTGAGGCCCGCCGCGCTCCACAAACCGCCACTGCCGCCAGCAGCAGCCAAATCAATAATTTTTGCCGGGATCGCATTAGGATCGAAGGTGTCCAGGAACGGGCGGACTCTTGAGGCTAGCCGAGGCGGCAAGCAGAGTCAAATCAGCCCTGCCGCGGAATCTCAGCGCGCTTTTCTCTTCTTGGGACCGGAGCGCTTCTTCCCACTGTGCTTTTTCTCGACTTTCCTTCCGGGAGCCTTGGCCGCGACCATTTCGTACGATGCCCGTATAAAATCCTGTAGTTCATTCCAGCGCAACGCATCCAGGCGGTCGAGCATCACCCATTTGTAACGCCCAACATACGGTGCCGGACGAATGTTCTCACGCTCGATCAATTCCGCAAACGTTTCGGGAGTGCATTTGAAACACATTCGCGGATTGTCCAGCCCCAGCATCACAAAAATCTTTGCCCTAACTTTAAAGCAAAGCTCATCGCCCCACTGCAACTTTTCCGTAGCGTTCGGCAATTCCAGGCAAAATTCGCGAATTGTATCGACGTTCATCGCTCTCTCATTATTTATTGTTTTAATTTTGCACCGGCTGGATGCAGCCGTAATCAAACTTTACAAGGAGATTGAAATGCAAACTCGCAAACTTGGCAACTCCGATTTAAACATCACTCCCGCGGGCTACGGCGCTTGGGCGGCCGGCGGTTCAGGCTGGCAATTTGCCTGGGGATCGCAGGATGACAACGACTCCATTGCCGCTATTCACCGCGCACTCGAACTGGGCGTTAACTGGATTGATACCGCCGCCGTCTACGGCCTGGGACACTCCGAAGAAGTTGTCGGACGCGCCTTGAAAAGCTGGCACGGCTCCCGGCCCTACGTTTTCACCAAGTGCGGCCTGCGCTGGGATGCCAGGGGACAAGTAGAGAAAGTCCTCAGCGCCGATTCCATCCGCCGCGAAGCGGAGGATAGCCTGCGCCGCCTCTCCCTCGACGTAATCGACCTTTACCAGATTCACTGGCCTCCCGATCCCGATTCACCGGCTCTCGAAGAAGGTTGGTCCACGCTGGCCGACCTGAAGCGCGAAGGCAAAGTTCGCTGGATCGGGGTTTCCAACTTCAGCGTCGCGCAGCTAAAACGCGCGCAAGCCATCGCTCCCGTAACGTCTCTCCAACCGCCTTACTCGCTCTTGCACCGGGAAGTGGAAGAGGACATTCTGCCTTACTGCTTGCATAAGGGAATCGGCGTGATCGTTTATTCGCCCATGGCTTCCGGACTGCTGACCGGAGCGATGACCCGCGACCGCGCCGCCCGACTCCCGCAAGACGACTGGCGCAGAAGCCATCCCGACTTTACCGAGCCCAATCTGTCGCGCAATCTCGAACTCGTGGATCTTTTGCGGGAAATAGCCAAACGCCATAACCGCGCGGTAGGAGAAGTTGCCATCGCATGGACGCTGCGCAATCCCGCCGTCACCGGAGCCATCGTCGGTGCTCGCAATGCCAAGCAAGCCGAAGGCGTCATGCGCGCCGGCGACCTTCAGCTCAACGATAAAGAAGTGAGCGAGATCGACGATTTCTTCGCCGAAGCGGCAGCGTGAGAACGTTTCTTCACTGCCGAACGAACTACTTACATTCGCAAAATCAAATTGTCATTCCCAGCCGCTCGCAGCCGCGCAAAAAGTGCGGCGCGAGTGGCGAGAAACCTGCTGCAACGGTTTCGTCTTTAAGGAGCGGATTACGGGAGCGTCTTAATCACCGTGACCTTACTGTAAGCCACGCGAAATCCCAGCCGCTCGCAGTTTCTCTGGGACGCACTGCCGCCCTGTGTGACCACCACTGCATACTCGCACCCGGCCGCAGCCGCAGCCGCCAGCCGTGCGTTTAGCAGCGCCGTTTGCAACCCGCGTCCGCGATATTCCGCCATCGTCCCAGCCCCGCACAGGGCAAAAATCCGATGCCGGGGGATGACCAGACCCGCTCCGCAAGCTGCCATTTTGCCTGCCACGCTCGCCGCAAACGTCAGAGCCCCTTCCATTTGATAGAGCGGTGGCAGCAGTCCCGTGAACGCTTCCGGGGCGCCGTCGGGAAAGAATGCACGTTCTACGATTCCTCCCAATTCCTCCGCTTCTTCCGGCTGTCCGCGGCGAATTTCACAACCCTCCGGCGCAGGTGGAAAATCTTCCTTCGGCTCCAGTCGCCGGTAAAGCACATTGTTCAGCTCGGCAATTCCGTACCCGCGTTCCTTAAACATTTCAAAAACCGCCGGATCGTGCAACGGACACAAGTCCACCTGCGCTGGAGCCCGGTGCGAACGGTAGAACTGTTCCACATGGTCCAGATCCTGTGCCGTAAACTCGCAGTCCAGGCCTAAGCCGGTTGCCCGTCCGATGGGGGACCCCAGCCCGGCAAAAATCATATGTCCGCCGCAAATTTCTTCTTCCGCCGCCCCAATTTCGGGGCGTGTTTTCTGGAACACTCGCGCGTAAAGAACCTGCGGCATCTCCTCGCAAGCCTCAAAACGGCGTGCCAATTCCTTATCCACAAATTGCATGTCGACAATCCTTTCTGAATGAGGGAAGAAAAGTAACAGCCGAGAACGAAACCCACGCACAGGCGTTGTTTCGTTTCCAATTGCGAGCTTGCGGAATTAGCGAACGGCAGTCATAGGCAGAACCGCAGGCTATCGCGCATGCCGCTTGGTTTCAAGTCTTTTTAACGCCCGCAGTCCAGCTTGCTCGGTCCGGACGTACGGAGAACCATATCCCACGCTCAAAAAGGGACAACGTTCCCGTAACGAACCTGCTACGTCCGAAAAGAAAACAGGGTGTGACGATTATCACAGGGGTTGCGAGGGCTGCTGTCGATAATGCATGCAGCAAGTGACAAATCGTGGAAGGCGCTGCGAAAGGCATATTGCGATGCAGCAGGGGACGATGGCGATACTCAGACCTCGATTTCATAGGTGTTCGATATCGACCAGATTCGTAAAACGGGCTTTTCGTAAAGTGGAATGTCGAAATGCGGAATGTCGAAATGCAAGGGCGTGGCGACTTCTTTGCGAAGCAAAAAATCACTTTTAAAACGCGGTCATGACCAACCTCAGGTGTTGAAAGAGGCGTGCTAATGCCAGCAGATTCCAGGATCCCACGAGTTCTTTTGTGCTCCGCCTTATTCCTCTCCACCCTCGGCTTCGCTGCGGGAGAGTCTCACCCGCAGGGGCAGAGCGCTCAATCCGCCGGTGCCCAGGCAGCCAGTGCCCCTCCCTCCGAAGCCTCCAAGTATGTAGGCGCGGAAACCTGCAAAACCTGTCACGAAGAGATTTACAACACCTGGGAGAAGACGCCGCACTGGAAGACCACATTAAACAAAGAAGGCGGCCCCTCGCACCAGGGTTGCGAAGGCTGCCACGGTCCCGGAGCCGCCCACGTCGAAGGGGGCGGCGACATAACCAAGATATTCAATCCCGCGAAGCACTCGGCCAAAGAGGTGGACGCCAAGTGCCTGACCTGCCACGCGGCAGCGCACCCGAACTTTGACCGCTCGCCCCACGCCAGGGCGAACCTTAGCTGCATTAGCTGCCACAGTGTTCATCAGAGCAAGGAAAAGGAAGAAGAAGCGCTGCTGAAAGCTCCGCAGCCTAAGCTCTGCTTCCAGTGCCACTCCGACACTAAGCCGGCATTCAATATGCCGTTCCACCACAAGGTGAACGAAGGCTTGATGACGTGCAGCGATTGCCACGATGTGCACGGCACCTTCCTGGCCAACAACGTGAAGTCCACGGCCGACCAGAACGCGATCTGCACCAAGTGCCACACCGAGACGCGCGGGCCGTTCGTCTTTGAACACGTCGCGGTCAAGGCCGAGGGGTGTTTGGGATGCCACACTCCTCACGGTTCCCAGAACGCACGCCTGCTGAACATGCCCGCCATCAACCCGCTCTGCAACCAGTGCCATAGCGGCGTAGCGAATAACACGATTCACGGAATGGGCGCGGGGTCGTCGGAAACCATCACTTGTACGAACTGCCATACCAATATTCATGGCTCGAACATGAATGCGGCGTTCCTCAGGTAAGAGTCATGGATTGCAAAACGCGCCTGGAGAATTGCGGAGGCGCGGGCCGCGTGTCGATTGCGCATAGGGATTCGAGGTCTCGATGAGCGACGTTTTTCAAGTGAGGCTTTCAATATGATGAACCCTGGATGGATTTCCCGGCGGTTGAGTGAGAAGCATTCTCTTGCGGCGGCCCGATGCATTTTCGGGGGCATGGCCGCAGCCATTTTGGGCCTGACGGCGGGCACTGCCGCCGCGCAGGTTCCAATCTCTGTGTCTCACCAGACCGCTCCGGACGGCTACACGCTGCATGAGTCGATCGATCTGGGCGGACATGTGGCCAATATCGACGGCAGCGGCGCCATGTACGACACTCTGGTCAACCAGCAGTCCGGTCCGCGCATACTGGGCGAGACCTATGAGCTGCGCGCGCTGCCGCAAACCAAGAACACCATCGTCGATCGCTTGAAACTCTTTGCCAGCGGGCTCGGCGGCGATCCCTACGACGTTGCCAAGCTGGACCTTTCCAAGGGCGCGCTCTACGAGTTCTCCGGCTTGTTCCGCCGTGACCGCCAGTACTTCGACTACAACCTGTTGGGCAATCCGAACCTTCCGCCCGGCCAGTCGATTCCAATCGGTCCCGCCGCGGCGCCGACGGGTGCCTACGCGTGGCCGCAGGTGACGCAGTCACCGTTTTTGAACAACTCGGTACGCCGCATGACGGACACGAACCTTACACTGCTTCCACTGTCGAAGGTGACCTTCCGCGTCGGCTACTCGCAGAACGTCTTCGAGGGTCCGAGCCTGACGCCCAGCGGTTATCAGGTTGCCGGCTCCTATGACCTGCTGCTCCAGGAGTATCAGCGCAATAGCACGGATGACTGGACGGGATCGGTCGAGTGGAAGCCCGTATCGCAGACCCGGTTGACCTATGAAGAGCAGGTCACTCACTACAAGGGCGATTCCTCTTTCAGCATGGCGCCCCAGTATTTCAACCTGCAGGAAGCGGACGGATACCGGGTCGCAGTGCTCCAGAACTACGACAATCCGATCAACAGGCCGGTCGGCATCAAGTGCGCCCCCGGGGCTGGAATTTCCCGGGCGCAGAGTCCGAACGGTCTACCCATCGTCGATCCGACGTGTAATGTGATTGCCAGCTATTCGCGTTACCAGCCAACCCGAGAAATCTTCCCCACCGAAATCTTCCGGTTACAAAGCTCCAGCATCAAGAACGTTACGATGAACGGCAACGTTCGCTACACCAACGCGAACATGAGCCTGCCGAACTACTACGACGACTTCCAGGGTCTGGCGGGAACCAGCCGCGAAACCACGTATGCGGGCAACGCCAGCGCCCAGCGGGAGGCGATCGCCGCCGACTACGGCGTCACCTGGCAGGTGCTGAAAAAGCTCAGCATCTCCGAGCAAATCGACTACTCGAATGTGCACCAGCCGGGAGTTGCCAACATTACAAGTCTAACCACCCTGACTTCGACTGCCGTACCCCCCACCATCAATAGCACGACGTTGACCACCACGGTGATCAACACTCCGATCAACCCGATCACGCACAACCCAACCTCCACGTTTGAAGGCAGTCCGAGCGTCGCTACCCCGCTGTTTGATTTCTTCGGCCAGAAGTTCATCACAAACAACCTCACAGCGGCCTACGATCTTACGGATCGCACCACGTTCACGCTTACCTATCACTACCAGGAACACATCATCGGCGAAGGTGCCGCGAACACTACGGGAGCTCTGTCCGGTCTCTCCAACTTCGCCATCTATGAGGACGGCGGTACCTTCGGCGTCAATGTGCAGCCGGCGGACCACTGGCACATCAACGGTTCGGTCGAGCTTCTCTACGCCGACAATGTCATCACCCCGGTCGCACCCCGCCAGCTTCAGCATTACAGAATTCACACCACTTACCGGGCGCAGACCTGGGCGACGTTCTCCGCCGCCTACAATGACCTCGAGCGCCACAACAATACGAACAATACGGGCATCGCGTCCGTTGATGGCCCGCTCCAGCACGTCGATCATAGCCGCATCTTGAGTTTGAACGCCGACTTGATGCCGAACGAGCACTACGGCATCGACATCGGCTATGCCTACAGCGACGTGTATACGGCGACCAACATCTGCTTTCTGGGCACGGCCTCAAGTCCCACCATACCGGGCGCCGCGACGCCCACCGGCACGGCCTGCCCGTCTCCGCCTCCCCGCGTGCCCGGGACTCCTTATACTTTTGGCCCGGCTAGGGACTTCATGAACGCTCCAACCCAGTACGCGTCAGTGGCCCTGGCCCTTTCGCCGAACGTCAAGTTTCACGCCAACGTCGGCTACCGAATAAGCTCGGTCAACGGCAGCCGCTTTTTCAATGATCCGCGCGATGTGAACGGATCGCTGGTCTCTACCTACCTGTCGCCGTTTCTGAATCTCTCCTATGCGATGCGAAAGGATTTGATCCTGAAGGGCGAGTATAACTACTTCGGCTATGGCGAGGGCGGTCCTTCGGGAGCACAGTATTGCGATCCCTCCAGCACGCTCCCGACGCTGACTGTGCCGGCTCCGGTCGCGCCCTGCAGCACGCTGCCCAATACTGCGATGAGCGGTCCGGCCTACGGGTTCACCGCTCCTCGGAACTTCCATGCAAACAACCTGACCGTTGGAGTGCATTACGAGTTCTAAAAACATCCGTTAGCCTTCAGCTTTTCGAGTGGAGTGCCCAGTTGCCGGCTCCCACAAGAACAAGCTGAAGGCGACGGACGACACCCCACCGCTTTTACACTTGTTCCCTGGCTTCGCCTAAAGCCACGCTTACATCAAGTTTTTTCTTATTGCGGTAAATGGTCACTTTCACCGTGTCACCCGCCCGATGATTGTTCATCATCTGCGCCAGAGCGTCCTCATCTTCAACTTTTTCGCCATCGATGGCGACGATCAGATCTCCGCCCAGCATAATGGGAGTGTTTCCCAGGTACGCGCGTTCGGTGCCGCCGCGAAGGCCAGCCTGATCCGCCGAGCCGCCCGGAATCACTTGCACGATCAGTAACCCATAATCGACCGGCAGCCCCATTTCGTCGGCTAGTTCCGCGCTGATAGGAATGGTGCGAACTCCCAATGCGGGCCGGCGTACGCGCCCCAGCGTCATCAAATCGTTCAGTACCGCCTTGGCGGTGTTAATCGGAATAGCGAATCCAATCCCGGCATTTTGCCCTACGCTGGAGAGAATCATGGTATTGATCCCAATCACTTCTCCATGCCAGTTCATCAGCGGCCCACCAGAGTTTCCGGGATTAATCGCGGCGTCGGTTTGAATGGCTTCATCAATCGTCGCCCCGCTCGGCTCGCGCACCGGACGGATCGAACTTACGATGCCGCGGGTCATGGTTCCTGCCAGCCCGAAGGGATTGCCAATCGCGTAAACTTTCTGCCCGACTTGCAAGTTGCGCGAGTCGCCGAGCACGGCGGGAATGAGGTCCGGTGCCTTGATTTGAATTACTGCTAGATCGTGCGGCGGATCTGTACCGATAATCGTCGCGTCATAAGTCTTGCGATTATGCATCGTCACCTTCACCTGCCGCGCGCCCTCGACGACGTGGTAGTTGGTGAGGATGTGACCCTGCCGGTCGATGACGAAACCTGAGCCTTGCCCCTCCTGCGGCACCAGCCCATAAAAGAAGTCGAAAGTCATGGCGCGCGACGTAACGTTTACCACCGACGGGATATTCTTCCGGTACACGAGGATGTTGTTCTGCTCTTCGCTGTCGAGCCCGTCGTTCCCGGCAGCTTCCGTAATTTCAACTTCTGCAGGATGGTTCAGCCAATTCGACGGATGCAGGAAGCTCAAACGCGAGTTCGAACGCCAGGTGGTGAAGTAGAAAAACGCGCCGGCAAACACCAGCGCGAATATTGCAGGTCGTAGCAGTTTCATAAGTCAGCCTTGCGGAACGCGAATCGAACCTCGAACTCAAGGTAGCCGAGAAAGAGTCCCAATCGATTCTAATATGTTCCCGGACAAGACACGCGGCAATGAAGAAGTGGCAACTTGGCCGCATCGATCACCTACACGCTTTCAGGAAGCTTGTTGTGATACGGGCACAGACAAGGACAACGGAAAGCTCACGGTGACTACCGTGCCGGTTTCGGAGGATTTGATTTCAAAGCTACCACCCAACTGTTTTACTCTTTCGCGCATACCCTGAATCCCGACGCCAGCTCTGGGCGGTCTCGGGGACGATCGGCCATTCTTGGGGCCAAGCATGTTGGAGACGGGCATACCCTGGCCATTGTCCCGAATTTCGAGGCAAATCTTTTCGTCGGAACGTCGCATTCGAATACTGGCTTTCTTGCCATTCGAGTGGCGATGAATATTGGTGAGGCACTCCTGCACAATGCGGAACACAGTCATTTCCATATCGCCGGGCAACCGGCCGAGGTCCGGAGCTACTTCAAGGTGAACCTCGATCTTGCTGCGTTGCGCGAAGCCTTCCACGTACCAGCGCAGCGCGGATGGGAGTCCGGCTTCATCCAGCAACGGGGGATGCAGCAAATAAGAAACCGTACGCAGTTCCTTGGAGAGTTGCTCGACAAGTTCGATGCTTTGCCGAATGCCACTGGCAAAATCTCCGTTTAGCTTTCGAGCCTGCTCCTGCAAAGGCGCAAGGATCATCTGTACCGCCGCCAGGATTTGTCCCGAGCTGTCATGAAGGTCGCGGGCAATACGGCGGCGTTCCTCGTCCTGCGCCCGCAGCAATCGGCCCGAAAGGTCGCGCACCGTCTCAGCCTGCCGCAAAAGTTCTTGATTCTTCTCCTCCAGCTCTCGCGTGCGGTGCTTAACTCTGGCCTCTAATTTCTCGCGCAATTCCTGTTGCTCAGTTATATCCAGCCCGGTACACACGATCATGACGAGCTTTCCCGCGTCGTCGACCACCGGATTTAGAGTGCGGTGAGCAAACCGCCGGGTTCCATCCGGCAAGCAGAACGAGCACTCTTCCCGCACCAGTTCGCCTCCCGCGGCTTTGGCCACGCTGTTTTTCAGAATAGCCACTTCGTCAGGCAATGCGGACCACCAGAACTCCCAGAACTTGTGGCCGATTAATTCTTCGCGTTGCTTCCCCGAAGCCTCGATGGTGGCGCGATTCGCGTCGATGATGGTTCCGTCCGGTGTCAGCAGGATGAGAAAGGAATAGGTTTGACTGAATGCGGCGCGCAGCCGGGATTCGCGCTGTCGCAATGTCTCTTCGATGCGTTTTCGCTCGGTGACGTCACGAGCAATTTTTGACGCTCCGATAATCCTGCCCCGCGAATCTCGAACCGGAGATACGGTAAGAGAAATGTTAAGTCTCTCCCCCGACTTGGTCACGCGAACGGTTTCAAAATGCTCGATGCGCTCGCCATTGCGCAGTCGCCGGATAATCTCCTTTTCTTCGTGCCGCAATTCCGGCGGGATGATCATCGTGATCGGCTGTCCGACTGCTTCTTCGGGAGAAAATCCAAAGATCCTTTGCGCCCCCGCATTCCAGCTCTGGATGATTCCATTCAGATTTTTTGAGACAATCGCATCGTCGGAGGATTCCACGATCGCGGCAAGCCTGTATCGTGCCTCTTCCCCCTCCCGGCGTGCGCTTATATCTTCCGCCACCGAAATAAAATGCTTCAACTCCCCGCTTTCGTTTCGCGCGCCGGAAACCGTCAAATTTACCCAGATGACGGACCCGTCTTTCCGGATGTAGCGTTTCTCCATCGAATAGGTTTCCAGAGCGCCACTTTTCACCTGTTCGCCTTGAGAAACGTCTTCTCCAAGATCCTCCGGATGAGTGATTTCCTGAAAAGTCATCTTTAGCAATTCGTCTTTGCTATATCCGGTAATCTCGGTGAGCTTATCGTTCACGCGTAAAAATCGGCCACTGGGGCTGACTTGGGCAACTCCCAAGGCAGCCAGTTCGAATGTAGACCGGTAAAGCTGTTCGCTCTCGCGCAGAGCCTGCTCCAAGGCCGCGCTCCGCTGCAAGATCTCTTTGGAATCGACAGGAGTGTTTCGGTCCTGCTCCGACAACGCCCGTTCAAAAAACGGTTGCCGGCGGCCCACGCATTCCAGCGCGGCCAGCAAGTCGCGGGCGATGGACGATTTCACCACATAACCCCGAGCGCCCGCCTTGAAGGCCTGGCGAACCATCTCCGGAGAATCGTGCTGGCTGAGAATCAATATTTCGGAATCGGGAAGCGCCGCACGTATCAGATGGGTGGCTTCCAGGCCATTTAGACGCGGCATGCTGACATCCATGACGATGACGTCGGGATTTAGCTCCTGGGCTTTCTCTACGGCGTCCTGCCCGTCAACCGCCTCGCCGCACACCTCGTAGTTGGAATGGCTCTGGATAAGGGAGCGGACGCCGCGACGGACGACTTCATGGTCATCGACTACCAGCACCCGCATAGTTATTTCCCCGCACATGCCCGCCAGGGAGGCGAGACGCAGCTTTTCATAATACGCAGACTCTCACGAAGGCCCGAATACAGTGAATCCTGTAAGCGCCTTAAACAAACACCAGGCCCGGGCGATCCGTTCAACCCCGCAAAGCAGCCTCGACGCGCAGCTCTTGCCACACCTTCTGCACCCGCTCGCGTGTCCGGTCGAGGGAGCCGGAGTTATCGATCACAAAATCGGCCGCCTTGATCTTTTCCGCTTCGGGCAGTTGTGCGGCCATCCGGCGCTCGACTTCCTTCCGGGCAACGTCGATTGCCAACTTATGCCTCGCCGCAAAGCGAACGACGCGTTGTTCGTCACTACAAGTGACGACGATCAGGCGGTCGAATCTTTTCGCGGCGCCCGCTTCCAGAATCAACGCTGCTTCGACGATCGCTACAGCATGCGGATCTTGCCGGCCCATCTCTTCCATCCACTCTTCCTGGCTGCGAATTACAGCCGGATGCACGATGCGGTTCAGTTCATCCACGCGGGAGGGTCCTTGAGACGACGTTTGATTCGCGGACGACCCAACTCCCGGACCAAAAGCCGCGTCCGCCAGCTTGGCACGGTTCACGCTGAGATCGGGATTGAGAATTCCACCGCCGAAGTGGCGCACCACCTGGTTGTAGACCGGCTGCCCGGGCCGCATGAGTTCATGCGCGATCCGATCGGCCTGGACCAGGCACGCGCCCAATGCAACAAACATCTCGCCGACGACTGATTTGCCCGATGCGATACCGCCGGTAAGCCCGACCTTCAGCATGAAGGTATCTCCGAGATGGAGGACAACAAACGAAACGAAAAGTACGCGAAGAGAGGAAGCTCCAGCAGCTTTTGCCCAGCGCACTCAATGTTCTCGATGGTGGAATTGCTTTTCAGGCGCGTGATAGCTCCGGCGTGCGGCTGCCGCGACGCATCTTGGCGGCTTTTACCGTGTTATACATGAGCATCGCTATAGTCAGAGGACCGACGCCGCCGGGCACAGGCGTAAGCGCTCCCGCAATCTCTGCTACCTCGGGGTGCACATCGCCAACCAGGGTCGACCCTTTGGTTCGGAAGGTCTCTTCCCGCTTCGCATTGCGAGTCGAGTCGCCAAAAAGGCGTTGGAACTCCGCCGGGTCCATCACTTTGTTCATGCCGACATCGATCACCGTGGCTCCGGGCTTCACGAAGTCCCGAGTAATCATTCCCGCGCGACCGATCGCCGCCACGAGAATGTCTCCGCGGCGGCAGACTTCCGGCAGATCCCGCGTTTTCGAATGGCAAACCGTAACCGTCGCGTTGGAATTCAGCAAAAGCATGGCTGCGGGCTTGCCAACGATGTCGCTGCGCCCCACCACTACGGCTTCCTGTCCCGCAATGGGAATCTCGCTGCGCTTCAGAATCTCGATCACGCCTGCCGGCGTACACGGCACCAACCCAGGTCGCTGAGTGGACAGAAATCCCACGTTCACAGGATGGAAACCGTCCACATCCTTGGCTGGATCGACCGCCATCAAGACCAGTTTGGAGTCTACCTGCGCAGGCAGGGGCAGTTGCACCAGGATGCCATCAATTTCGTCGCGCCGGTTGAGATCTTGAATCAGTGCCAGCAGTTGACTGGTGGTCGAACCCTCGGGCGGGGTGTGCTGCTCGCTGTAGATCCCGACTTCCTCGCAAGCCTTTACCTTGCCACGCACATAGATTTCCGAAGCCGGATTATGGCCGACCAGTACGACCGCCAAACCCGGTCGGACTCCAGCGGACGCCATTCCCCTGACTTCCGCAGCCACTTCACTGCGGATATCGTTCGCGATTCTGCTGCCATCGAGGATTCGTGCGGGCATAGGCTCCGGCCTCAATCTTTGGGCTTTGTCTGGAAAAATCTTACACCGGCGCGGGCATCGAGCGCTGCCGCAGCCGAACAGATTTTCCCTAGTGACAGCCATGGTTCCCGGGGAAGGCGTAGAATGTCGGCATGATAGCTAAGGATTTACTGGAAATTCTGGTCTGCCCAGCCTGCAAGCAGCCATTGGAATACCGTTCGAGTCCGGAGACCCTGAAGTGCTCGCAATGCCACCGCGTGTACCCGGTAAAGGACGATATCCCGATCATGCTGGTCGATGAAGCCACAATAGAGAACGCCTGATTCCGTCCGCTCTTCTGCTCGTGACGTCTGAACTGGCTGTCGTCAGGCTCCTCGCCCATCAGAAGCGGTGAAGTTGCGCATTCCCGCCCAGAATGACACTCCGTGTCAGTATTGAGACCTTCTGGGTACCTCGGAGACCTTACCGAAGTGGCCGGTGTTCCTCTACCCTCCCTGCAACTTCTTCCTTCCAGAGGGGTTTATGAATCCAAACCGGCTTGCCGGACGTATATCAAAGTAACCGGCGACTGCGGCAGCAGAATTGCATGCAACTTCAATAGCTGCCGATGAGTCTAATAAGCAATTGCGGTAGGTAGGTCGGAGTCGGAGGTGATGACGGCCATGTTTGAAAACGCGATGAACATAATGGTGAACAACGATAAAGACAGATTTACGGCGACCGAACTGGCAGCCCTGCGCAGTGATTTGCTGCAGGGCGGTATGATCGATTCTTATGAGGCCGCCGAACTGCTGCAGGTTTTCTTGATGGGCCGGGGCTATGGGGTTTCTCCCAAAGCGGCGCTGGATGCCGCTGGCCGTGTCGAGATGGCAGGGTGCGCCCTGCCGGTGCTGCAACATGAACTTGAGAACCTCGCGATGGTGATGTAAGAGAACACGCGAGTAGTCCCGCACAGCGGGTTAGACATCCTGAACCGACCGGTCGAACCAAGATTGGCTGATTCAGTTCCACGCAAAAGAGAGCCGGGCCAACCAGCCCGGCTTTGTGGTGTCTGTGGCCAGAGGCGCTTATTTTCGCGGCCGCCGATTACGCTCCTGAATGTTCATTCGTAGCGCAGGCTTTCAACCGGATCCAGTTGCGCCGCCCGGGCCGCCGGGACAGTCCCGAAGATCACTCCCACCACTGATGACACGACAATCGCAATGATCGCCGACAGGCCGGAAATAGGAATCCTATACTCCGTCAGGAATCGCACCGAGTAGGGGATAGCCAGGCCGATCACGATGCCAGCGACCCCTCCGATGAACGAGATCAGAATCGCCTCGGCAAGAAACTGAAAGCGGATTTCCCGGTTGGTCGCGCCAACGGCCTTTCGGATCCCGATCTCCCGGATGCGCGAAGTTACTGTCGCCAGCATGATGTTCATGATTCCAATCCCACTCACCAGCAGAGTCACCATGGAAATCAGAAGCAGCACCCAGGTCAGGCCCGTGGCAATGCGGTCGGCCATCGCCAGAAGCGCGGTGAGATTTGAGACGTCGTAAACCGACTCCGCGCGGTGCCGCGACTGCAATACGCGTTTGATCTGAGCTGTCGCCGGGATCACCATGGAGGGATCTTCCATGGAGAAATACAAAAGTTTGACGCTAGGTATCTCCATGAAATAGCGGCTGACGGAATAGGGAATCAGCATCGTGTTATCGACGATCTCCGATTGCCCGAAAGTTTCCACGCGCTCCTTGAAAGTTCCGATGATAGTGAAGGGCAGCCCGTTCAGCTTGATGATTTTCCCCACCGCCGCTTGCGACGAGCCGTAGACTTCAATCGCCATTTTCTCCGTGATCACGCCAACCTTGTTGTGAGCCTGAGAATCTTCCTGATCGAAGAATCGTCCGGAAGGAACAACGAGATTGCGTACCCGCAGATATTCGGGGCTCACGCCGAGAATCGTGACGTCCTTCTCTTTACCGTTGCCCACCGGGACGCGATCGGAAAGTTGGGTCACCGGAGACGAGGCAACGATGCCGGGCACAACTTCCCGGACGGCGTTCAGATCGTCGATGGTAAGCGGGTCCGGATTGGAGTTGCTGATGTGCGGCGCCCCGCCCAGGTATTCCGCCCAGATCTCATTCGTCCCGATGGCCTGAATCTGGTTGAGAACAAATTGCCGGCCTGTCATGCCAATCGTGACCACAAGGATGAGCGACGCCGTGCCAATCACCATGCCCAGCGCGGTCAGGATGAAGCGCACTTTGTTGCTGCAAAAAGTATCGTAAGCAAATGCGATGATCTCGCCGAAGGCCATTTTGGGCCTGAGGCGGTCGGGCATGAGTGCAGCAGCCATGTGATTTTATGCTACGTAGCGGAAATGAAAGGCGCAAGCGCTTGGCAGGGAACGAACGAGCCGAGAGTAAAGAATTGTAAGTACACAGACTCAGGATGTTCTGTTATGGCAAAGTATAGTCAGTCCGCAGGCACCCATTGGAGCGAATGGCACTCCCACTGACCACAGCTTTCGAGCTCAATGCGCACCAACCGAAAACCTCTGCAACCGTCAAGAGTTCACTGTTCTGGATGGTAGTAGTGGCCTTGGCGCTGCGGCTCGCAGTGATGTGCTTTTTATACCCGGAACGGACAGACCCCTATCAAGATCACTGGCGTTTTGGGGGCGAAGCCGGGAGGATCGCTCGGTCCATCGCACAGGGAGAAGGCTTCAGCAATCCTCTCTTTGGCAAGACTGGCCCAACCGCGTGGCTCGCGCCAGTTTTCCCGTATCTCCTGGCGGCGATTTTTAAACTATTCGGCATCTACACCAAAGCTTCGGCGATTGCAGTTCTCGCCCTCGATTGCCTTTTCTCCGCGCTAACCTGCATTCCTATTTACTTTATCGCTCAAAAACATTTTAGTGAGGGGACGGCGCAGTGGGCAGGCTGGTCCTGGGCATTTTTCCCGTACGCAATTTTTTTCTCCGCAGATTTCATTTGGGCGACGACGCTGACTACGTTGCTGATGACTCTCGTATTCCTCGCCGCGCTACATATCGAGAGTTCCTCCTCCGTGTGGCACTGGGTTGGTTTCGGTGCCCTCAGTGGCTTCGGAGGTTTAACCGATCCGGTCGTGATGTCTGTAGCACCAGTTCTCGGAGTGTGGGCCTGGTACCGTCTCTACAAGAGCGGCCGTCGCTGGCTGGCTCCGGGAATTGGCGCGGTGTTGGCGGTGACACTCATGGTCGCGCCGTGGTTTGCTCGAAACTACGAAACATTTCATAAATTCATTCCGTTCCGTAGCTGCCTTGGTCTCGAAGTCTACTTCGGCAATAATCAGGATTCCTGGCACTGGGGCCCTCCCGGCTATCATCCGTCAGATAACGAGAACGAGTGGCGGGAGTATGAGCAACTCGGCGAGATCGCTTACACGCAAAAAAAGTTTCACGAAGGACTGGCATTTATCAATTCGCACCGTTTGTTATACGCGCGGCAGACGCTGCGCCGAGTAGTTTATTTGTGGACGGGTTTCTGGAGTTTCAGCAGGCGATACCTGCAGGAAGAGCCGGCGGATCCGTTCAACATTGTTTTCTGCACGGGGCTTACGATCTTGACTCTACTCGGCCTTCGCCGGGCGTGGCTCCTCAGCCCGCACATTGCCATGCCCTACATGCTGGTATTTCTATTCTTTCCGATAATCTATTACTTGACGCATCCCGAAGATTATTATCGTCGGCCCATCGATCCACAATACGTTGTGCTGGCCGCCTACGCGGTCGCTTCCTGGGTTGCGGAACGGAAGGTAAGGGTTGCGACCATCCGGACGCAAGTTGCCGCCGTATCGATTAAGTGAGCGAGATTCTTCCTGACAAACACAAGACGCTGAATTTCCTCTGGCTTTTCTTGCTGACAGTGGGGGCATTCCTGGTGCAGGGTTACCATCCCTTCGCTGAGGATGCCGAAATTTACCTGCCGGGCGTGGAGAAAATCCTGCACCCGGAATTATTTCCCGTCGGACGCGAATTCTTCCTGTCGCATGCCAATCTCACTTTCTTCCCCAATGTTGTTGCTCTTTCTTTACGAGTGACTCACTTGCCGATGGGAGTCGGTCTGCTCGTATGGCAAGTGGCATCTATTTTCCTGCTCCTCCTCGCCTGTTGGGAGTTATCTGGTCTGTTCTTCCCGAGCGCCAGAGCGCGGTGGGGCGGCGTCTGTCTGGTTGCGGCATTGCTGTCGATTCCTGTCTCAGGCACCGCGCTCTACATCGTGGATCAGTATCTTGAACCCGAGAAATCTGGCGGCTTTCGCCGGAATTTTCATGCTGGCGCGAACCTTGGAGAAGAAATACGTCCGCGCGTGTCTGTGGTTGGTTTTTGCTGCTTGTATGCATCCTTTAATGTGGGTGTATCCCTTTTCGTTCTGCTTATTGTTTGTAGTGCTGAACAAATTGGAGAGTTATTGGAAGCGCTCAAATCCCGCCTTGCTCGCCGCGTTGTTCTGGTTGCAAATCCCGCTGGCGCCAACGCCTTCCCCCGCTTATCACGAGGCTGCCAAACGCCACGCCTATCATTACATTCAGAATTGGCAGTGGTATGAACTGCTGGGGATCGTTGCCCCGCTCATTTTGTTCTGGTGGTTCGGTCGGATCGCACGCCACCGTCAATGGCGCATGCTCGAGCGCGTGAGTCGCACCATTATCCTCTATGGCTTGATCTACCTACTCGAGGCAGTGGTGTTCGACCTTCCTGCGCGTTTTGAAGCGCTGGCTCGCCTGCAGCCTCTTCGTAGCCTGCACTTCGAGTACATCGTCATGTTCCTGATGATGGGGGGCTTTCTGGGCGAGTATGTGCTGCAAGACCGCGTCTGGCGCTGGCTGCTGTTATTCATTCCCTTGAGTGTCGGGATGTTTCTAGCGCAGCGCTCACTTTTTCCTGCCAGCGCGCATCTGGAATTGCCGGGTCGCGCATCCAAAAACCCATGGGCGCAAGCCTTTGTTTGGATTCGGCGAAACACCCCGGTGGACGCGGTTTTCGCGCTCGATCCCTACTACATGGATATTGCCGGCGAAGATGAAGTCGGATTTCGCTGCCTGGCCGAGAGAAGCCGTCTCGCCGACGGAGTGAAAGACAATGGCGTGGTCAGCATGTTTCCTCCCTTGGCTGAAGAATGGTGGGCGCAAGTGCAAGATCAGACTCCGTGGAGGAAGTTTGGTCCCGCGGATTTCGCGCGGCTGAAAACCAAATACGGCGTGAGTTGGGTAGTAGTGCAGCAGCCACAAGGCCCCGCACTCGATTGTGCCTATCAGAATGCTGCAGTTCGCGTTTGCCGTATTCCTTAAAATTATGAAAGAAAAGAAAAAGAGCGTGTGCAAGACCAGCTCACAGACAATGAGCTTTGCTGTGGATCTATCGGCTGGCAACTGCAGTTAGGAGAAATTCTCTAGAATGTCAACCGCCCAGGCAGTTCAGGAGCTTTTTCAGGACACAGACCGCCTGTTTCCCTATGAGAAGTGGAGCCCGCGATTACCTGCCTTAGCCGCGCGCTACCGCGAGAACCAGCCTTGCCCGCACATTCTGCTGGAAGATTTTCTTGCACCCGCGACTGCTCTTGCGATGGCTGCGCAATTTCCCCACGCTGCCAGCGATGCCTGGACGCAATACAAACACGCCAACGAAAACAAGTTGGGAATGGCGAAGCGCCAACTTTTTCCCCCCGCCCTCGCCGCCGTAACCGACGAACTGAACTCGCCACAGTTTGTCGCCTGGATTTCGGAATTAACCGGAATTCCGAATCTGATGTCGGATCCAATGCTCGAGGGGGGCGGTCTCCACCAGTCGGGCCCGGGCGGATATTTAAACGTGCACACGGATTTTTCCATGCACCACTTTCATCCCAACTGGCGCCGCCGCGTGAACCTGATTCTCTATTTGAATCCGGGATGGCGCGAAGAGTGGGGCGGAGACCTCGAGTTGTGGGAACAGAATATGGCGCGCTGCGCTGCGAAGTATTCGCCGCTACTGAATCACGCTCTCATTTTCACCACCGACGAGCGCTCTTTGCACGGATTTCCAGACCCCCTAACTTGCCCCCAGGGCGTGTCACGAAAAAGCCTGGCTCTGTACTACTACACGCTTGAGAACGATAAAAAACTTACAGGACATTCCACGGATTATTTTGCGCGGCCGCAAGATGGCTGGCGAAAGTCGGCGACGATCTGGTTGGATAAGAAAGCGGTCGACCTCTACTCCCGCGCCAAAGCGCGCTTCGGATTTTCCGACGCGTTCGCTAGCAAAGTCCTGGGGTTCTTGTCCGGGAAAAAGTGAACTTAAAACCTGCACCGGAACCGGATCAGCAACAGCTTCTTCTAGGCGGGACGAGCACTTCGGCGAGCGTAATACGTGGGATATCCAGCCTCAAGCTTGCGCCCCTGCTCACTGAATCGTGGCAAATGAATCAAGCCGAACTTTTGCAATGCAAATTGCAAAGTAGTAGCCAGTACCCCAAAACCATACTTCACGCTGCGCCGGAAGTTGATCGACGAGGCCTCTTCGAAATATTTCGTAGGGCACGACACTTCTCCGATGCGAAAACCGAAGTGCACGCACTGCGCCAGCATCTGATTATCAAAGACAAAATCGTCGGAGTTTTCGAGCAGCGGCAGTTCAGTGAGCACTTCGCGGCTGAAGGCCCGATATCCGGTGTGATACTCCGAAAGCTTTACTCGCAAAAATAAATTCTCGAAGGCAGTGAGCATCCGGTTGGAGATGTACTTGTACACGGGCATCCCGCCGTGCAGCGCCGTGCCGCCGATAATGCGCGACCCCAGCACCACATCGTAAACCCCATAAGCCACCATACTGGCCATCGCCGTAATCAAGTATGGAGTGTATTGGTAGTCGGGATGCAGCATGATGACCACATCCGCACCCGCCGCCAGCGCCTCACGGTAACAGGTCTGCTGGTTGCGGCCGTAACCGTAGTTGCGGTCATGTTGGAAAACCTGCAGGCCAAGCCGGCGCGCCAGATCCACCGTGTGATCGGAACTGCGGTCATCCACCAGAATACGAATATCCACCAGGTCCGGAAGTTCACCCACCGTGACCGCGAGGGTTTTCTCCGCGTTGTAAGCGGGCATTACGACTGCGATGCGTTTTCCATGAATCATTCGTGTGACTTTTATGATACCTGAGATTGGATACGGCATGCTCAATTTTGAATCGATGCCCTGTCCTCGGCACCGCAGGCTTGCCCCCACGCGCCCGCTGTGAAAAACTATATTTTCAGGATTCGCCTTCGTGTGTTGAGCCGGTGAATTCAATCCACATCCATGCCGCCAGCAAAAACACTCTTCGAAAAAATCTGGGACGCCCACTTAGTGGCGCAACCGAGCGACCGCTCACCCATCATTTACATCGATCTCCACCTGGTTCATGAAGTCACATCGCCGCAAGCCTTTGATGGTTTGCGAGCCGCTGGAAGAAAAGTGCGTCAACCGTCGCGAACCGTCGCTACCGTTGATCACAACATTCCCACCGAACCGCGCGGCACTCCGATCACAGATCTGATCGCCGCAAAACAAATTGCGGCACTGCAGTCAAATTGCAAGGAATTTGGCGTCCGCCTGTTCGACATGGACTCCCCGGAGCAGGGAATCGTTCATGTGATCGGACCGGAACTCGGGTTGACCCAGCCGGGAATGACAATCGTCTGCGGCGATAGCCACACCAGCACCCATGGCGCATTCGGGGCGCTGGCCTTTGGCATTGGAACTTCCGAAGTCGAACACGTTCTCGCCACCCAATGCCTGGCGCAACAGAAACCGAAGACGATGAAGATCGACGTATGCGGCCGTTTGCCGGAAGGTGTGGGGGCAAAAGATCTGGCTCTGGGAATCATCGGCCAGATCGGCACGGACGGTGCCAGTGGTCATGTGATCGAATATGCTGGATCCGCGGTGCGCGCGCTTTCGATGGAAGGTCGCATGACGCTTTGCAACATGAGCATCGAGGCTGGGGCCCGCGCAGGAATGGTGGCGCCCGACGAAATCACGTTTGCTTACGTCCGCGGAAAGAAGTTCTCTCCAAAAGATGGCGAATGGCAACAAGCGGTCGAACACTGGCGGAGTCTGGCCAGCGACCAAGACGCGACCTTCGACAAGGTTGTGGACATCGATGCGGCGCAGCTTTCTCCCTTCGTCACCTGGGGAACAAATCCAGGAATGGTGGCTCCCGTGACCGGTCGCGTGCCCGAGACCAGCGCCTTAAAGGAATCCGACCGGCGCGCGACCGAGTTAGCTCTGCAGTATATGGGCCTCGAGTCCGGCAAGCGTATCGAAGATATTGGAATCGAACGCGTCTTTATCGGATCATGCACAAACTCGCGCCTGGAGGATTTGCGCGCCGCGGCGCGCGTCGCCAAAGGCCATCACGTGAGTGCGAAAGTCCGGGCGATGGTGGTGCCGGGATCACAGGCCGTGAAGCGCGCGGCGGAGCAGGAAGGCTTGCATCAGATTTTTCTGGATGCTGGCTTTGAGTGGCGCGAGTCAGGTTGCTCGATGTGTTTGGGCATGAATCCAGATATTCTGCAGCCCGGCGAGCGTTGTGCCTCAACCAGCAACCGGAACTTCGAAGGCCGCCAAGGACGCGGCGGTCGAACTCACCTGGTTAGTCCTATGATGGCCGCAGCAGCGGCCATTGCCGGACACTTCACAGATATTCGAAACTGGAAGTTTCAATAAAACGGGCATCAACGAAGCTGACACAAGAATGAGCCAGGGAAATTTTCAATGAACCCATTTCGCATCCATCGCGGCCGTGTAGCTCCTCTCGACCGCGTCAACGTCGATACCGACCAGATCATTCCCAAGCAATTCCTGAAGCGAATCGAGCGCACCGGCTTTGGACAGTTTTTGTTTTATGACTGGCGATTCGCTGCGGACGGAAAGAAAACGTCGGCTTTCGTGCTGGACGATCCGCGTTACGCAGGCGCCAGCATTCTGGTGGCGGGAAAGAATTTTGGCTGCGGCTCCTCGCGAGAGCATGCAGTCTGGGCCCTCGCTGACTTCGGCTTTCGCGCGGTGATTTCGTCTTCCTTCGCAGACATCTTCGCCACCAACAGCACAAAGAATGGATTCCTTACCGTACGTTTGACCGACGACGAAGTGGCGGAATTGATGCGGCGCGCTCGCGAAACGCAGAACTACCACTTAACCATTGACCTGGAACAATGCGAAGTGCGCGACGACCAGGGATTTTCCGCAAAGTTTCCTGTCGACGACTTTGTGCGGCATTGCCTGCTTAATGGGCTCGATGATATCGGACTGACTCTGCAACATGAAGCGGAGATCACGGCCTACGAGAAGCTCCATCCCGCGCCCTCCGCAATGCAGTCACCGTAATTGCCAATGCGCGGGCGAAAGCGAGTAAAGATTTGTAAAATCCAGGGCTTAGGCTTGACCAGTTGCGACACCGGAGTTGATGCTTGATCTGTAGAGTTCTACATATGCGTTCCGGTTCCTGACTGCGTCCTCCAGCCGGAGGGCCTTGGCGTAAGACACTCTGTCGCTTTTCCGTGCAGAGGTGCCGCGACCGTTTCCGAATGAGAACGTCTAATAAATGGCACTCTGTTCTTGTGAAGTCGCATCCGAACGTGAAAATGTGAATATGATTGCTTCGAGCTTTTGTCAAGCTACATCTCTACTCTCGCGGCGCATCCGCTTTTTTCTTTTGCTCGGCCTGCTGAGCATTGGCGCGTCTTTCTCCGGCTGCAGTGCCGCCGATTCCAAACAGCAGAAGGCGCAGGCCGCGGGCGCCCGCTCGGAATCGGTTTCAGTCGCAAAAGTAGAACGGCAAGATGTTCCGGTTTATTTGGTCGGATTAGGCTCCGTGACTGCGTTCTACACGGCAAACATCAAGAGCCGCGTGGATGGGCAAATCATGCGGGTCAATTTTCAGGAGGGCCAGACCGTCAAGCAAGGCGATTTATTAATCGTCATCGATCCTCGGCCTTATCAAGTCCAGCTCGAACAAATGCAAGCTCAGCTCTTCAAGGATCAGGCGTCTCTGCGCGATGCGCGATTAAACTTAGAGCGCTATACCACGCTCATTCCTTCCGGCAGCATTGCCCAGCAGCAAGTCGACACGCAGAAATCCACCGTCGATCAGCTCGATGGCCAGGTGCGCACCGATCAGGCGCAGATCGATAACGCCAAGCTACAGCTTGTGTATTGCAATATCACGGCGCCTTTCACCGGCCGTGTCGGCCTCCGGCAAGTGGACCCGGGAAATATCGTTCACGCCACTGACACCACTCCCATGCTGATCCTCACGCAACTGCAGCCGATCGGCGTGATCTTCACGCTGCCCGAGGACGAGTTGCCGATCGTTGCGCAACACATGAAAAACTCCACACTGGCGGTCGAGGCTTACAGTCGCGACGACCAGACGAAGCTTGCGACCGGAAAACTTCTCACCATTGATAACCAGATCGATCAGACAACCGGAACCGCCAAGCTGAAAGCCGTCTTCGATAACAAAGATAACCAGCTTTGGCCCAATCAGTTCGTGAACGCAAACCTGCTGCTCGAGACTCGAAAACACAGCACGGTATTGCCAAGCGCAGCCGTGTTGCACGGTCCTCAGGGAGCATTCGTTTATGCCGTGAAGCCCGATAACACAGTGGAGGCCCGTAACATTTCGGTTTCGCTGACCCAGGGCAATACCACGGTGGTGGCCAGCGGAATTAATCCCGGCGACACGGTTGTTACCGACGGCCAGGACAAACTCCAAACCGGCAGCCGAATTGAGCCTCGCAATATAAATCCGGCAAACGCCCCCAGCGGGAAAAACGGGTCCGGCAGGCCGGCCTTGGTAACGCCAGTTTCATGAGTCCTTCGCGCTTATTTATTCTCCGCCCAGTGGCGACCACGCTGTTAATGATCGGCGTGCTGCTCGTGGGATGGGTCGCGTTCCTGCAGCTGCCGGTCTCTGCTCTTCCTGAAGTCGATTACCCAACCATTCAGGTTGTAACGTTTTACCCCGGCGCAGATCCCGATGTGATGGCTTCATCGGTCACTTCTCCGCTAGAGCGTCAGTTCGGCCAGGTTCCGGGACTCAGCCAGATGACCTCGACGAGTTCATTCGGCAGTTCTGTAATCACGCTGCAATTCGCCCTCGACCAGAACATCGACGTGGAAGAGCAACAGGTGCAGGCCGCGGTAAACGCAGCCGCAACCTATCTGCCCACGGACCTGCCAAATCCTCCGATTTACAACAAAGTAAATCCTGCCGATTCGCCCATCCTTACGCTGGCGCTCACTTCAGCCTCTCTACCGCTTTCAAAGGTAGAGGATCTCGCTGACACTGCCCTGGCGCAGAAAATCTCGCAGTTGCCCGGCGTCGGCCTGGTTTCGATCAGCGGCGGACAGAAGCCGGCCGTGCGCGTGCAGGTCAACCCAACTGCACTCGCCTCGTACGGATTAAGCCTCGAGGATGTCCGCACCGCCTTGGCTGAGGCGAACGTGGATCAGGCCAAAGGCGTTATCGACGGCTCTCGGCAGTCATACACCATCGGGGCTAACGACCAGCTTTTTACCAGCGCACAATATAAGCCGATTGTCATCGCCTACCGCAATGGCGCGCCGGTGCGCTTGAGCGATGTCGCCAACGTAATTGACGGCACCGAAAATGATCTGCTCGCGGCCTGGATGAATCAGACTCCAGCCGTCATCGTAAACATCCAGCGCCAGCCCGGCGCCAACATCATCAGCGTTGTCGACCGGATCAAGAAACTGTTGCCGCAGTTGCAGGCTTCGCTTCCTTCAGCGGTCAACGTTCAGATCCTCACCGACCGCACCACCACGATTCGCGCGTCGGTAAAAGATGTTGAATTCGAGTTGGCGCTGACTATCGTTCTGGTGGTCATCGTTATTTTCTTTTTCCTGCGAAATCTGCGCGCCACATTCATTCCCAGCGTCGCGGTGCCGCTCTCGATCGTGGGCACGTTCGGCGTCATGTACTTGCTTGGCTACAGCCTCAACAATCTCACGCTCATGGCGCTGACCATTTCCACCGGCTTCGTGGTGGATGATGCCATCGTCATGATCGAAAATATCGACCGCTATCTCGAGGCGGGCGATTCTCCGCTGGATGCCGCGCTCAAGGGATCGGGGCAGATTGGCTTCACTATTGTTTCACTCACAGTCTCGCTCATCGCCGTACTGATCCCGCTGCTGTTCATGGGTGACATTGTTGGCCGCTTGTTCCGTGAGTTCGCAGTTACGCTCGCGGTAACCATTCTCGTCTCCGCCGGCGTTTCGCTGAGCTTGACGCCAATGATGTGCGCCAAACTCCTCAAGCATCGCAAGGAAGGCGAAAAGGGACGCTTCTACGAGGTCACGGAAAATTATTACAACCGCGTCATTGCCTTTTACGGCCGCACCGTCAAGTGGGTACTGAAGCATCAGACCGCAACTTTATTAGTAACATTTGGAACCCTGGTTCTAACCCTGGTTCTTTACGTGATCGTTCCCAAAGGATTTTTCCCGGTGCAGGATACCGGCGTGATCCTCGGCATTTCCGAAGCGCCGGACGACGTCTCGTTTGACGCCATGTCGCAGCGTCAGCAGGAGCTGGCAAAAGTAATTCTCAAAGACAGAGATGTCGAGAGCCTGTCCTCATTCATCGGGGTTGATGGCACGAACACAACCCCTAACAGCGGCCGCATTCAAATTAATCTGAAGCCGCGCGACGAACGCAAAGACGATGCTTCCGCGATCATTCGCCGTCTGCAGCCCGAACTGGCGCAGGTGCACGGCATCACGCTCTACATGCAGCCCGTCCAGGACTTGACCGTAGAAGACCGCGTTAGCCGAACACAGTTTCAATATTCCATTGAAGATGCCGACGCGCAGGAACTCGCGCAATGGACCCCGAAGCTGGTGGATCGCTTGCGAGCCGCTCCCGAACTGCGCGACGTAGCCACCGACCAGCTTAACGGCGGCTTGAAAACAAATCTCACGATCGACCGTGATACCGCGTCGCGACTCGGTATCCTGCCCCAGGCCATCGACAACACACTCTATGACGCCTTCGGTCAGCGGTTGGTCTCCACTATTTTCACGCAGTTAAATCAGTACCACGTCGTGCTGGAAGTCCTGCCCAGCTTCGCTAAAACTCCCGACGCGATGAACGACGTCTACGTGCGCCCCAGCAGCACAATTCCGAACTCTGGGGCGCCCACCGCGAATGCCGCCACGGCAACCACTAGCGGAAATCCCGTTCCGCTTTCCACGTTTGTTCACATGCAATCGACCCCCACTTCACTCGCCGTCAATCATCAGGGACAATTCCCCGTCGTCACGCTTTCATTCAACCTCGCCCCCGGCGCCTCTCTCGGAGAGGCCACGAAGGCCATCGAGCGGGCGGAAAAAGATATCCAGTTGCCGCCGAGTATTCACGCCGCATTTCAAGGAACTGCGGCCGCATTTCAGAATTCGCTTTCCAGCGAGCCCTTTTTGATTCTCGCCGCCATTATTACGGTGTACATCGTTTTAGGAGTTTTATACGAAAGCTACATCCATCCGATTACGATTCTCTCCACGCTTCCTTCCGCCGGAGTGGGTGCGATCCTGGCTCTCATGCTCACCGGCAACGATCTCACCGTGGTGGCATTGATAGGAATCATTCTGCTGATCGGCATCGTAAAAAAGAACGCCATCATGATGATCGACTTCGCTCTCGAAGCCGAACGCGAGGAGCACAAGCCGCCGGAAGAAGCAATATTTCAAGCGTGTCTGTTGCGCTTTCGTCCCATCATGATGACCACGATGGCCGCGCTGTTAGGCGGTTTGCCATTGGCTCTGGGTTCCGGGACGGGCGCCGAGTTGCGCCGTCCCTTGGGCATCACCATCGTCGGTGGCTTGATTCTCAGCCAGTTGCTCACGCTCTACACCACCCCGGTGGTGTACTTGTGGTTCGATCGGCTGGGGCACCGGTTTGAGAAATACAAAATTGGCAACCCGATTCCTCAAGAGTTGCCCGGGGATTAGGCTTTGCTGATTCGACCATGAGCATCTCGGCTCCATTTATTCGCCGCCCCATCGGCACTTCGTTGCTGGCTGCTGCGCTTTTGCTTTCCGGGATCCTTGCGTTCAATTATCTTCCGGTCTCTTCATTGCCCCGCGTTGATTTCCCAGTAATCAGCGTGGGCGCCAGCCTGCCGGGCGCCGATCCGCAAACCATGGCGTCCTCCATTGCCACGCCGCTGGAGCGCCAGTTCGGCCGCATCGCCGCGGTAAATCAGATGACTTCCACGAGCCAGCTTGGCTCGACCAGCATCGTGTTGCAATTCGATTTGAATCGCAACATCGACGCTGCCGGCCGCGATGTGCAGGCTGCCATCAACGCCGCACGCAGTCAACTTCCCGCTAACTTGCCGAGCAATCCCACTTACCGCAAGGCGAATCCGGCGGACGCTCCCATCCTGATTCTGGCGCTCACCTCCGACACTGAAACAGTTCCGCAAATGTACGACGCAGCCGACTCTGTTCTGGCGCAGAAGTTGTCGCAAGTGCCCGGCGTCGGCACAGTGTTTGTAGGTGGCTCTGCCCAGCCAGCGGTGCGCGCGGAAGTGAACCCAATGTTGCTGAATAAGCTGGGCGTCGGTTTGGACACAGTCCGCAATGCGCTCAATCTGGCCAACGCCAACCAGGCGAAAGGGCAACTATCGAACGGAAAGATTTCTCAGACTCTTGACGCCAACGATCAGCTCTTTACCGCGGATCAGTACCGGCCATTGATCGTCGCCTATCGCAACGGCGCACCCGTGAGGCTAGGCGATGTAGCCGACGTCGAAGATTCAGTTTCGGATACCCGCAACATTGGACTGCTTGGCAACGCCGAGAGCATCAGGCAGGGGGTTGGCGGCAAGCCGAGCGTTCTGATCATTATTTTCCGCCAACCCGGCGCCAATGTCATCGAGACCGTGGACCGAGTAGTGGGCTTGATGCCGTATTTGCAGTCTTCGATTTCTCCCGCGATCAAGCTCACCATCGCGATGGATCGCACGGTCACGGTCCGCGCCTCGGTAAAAGATATTGAAGCCACGCTGATTATTTCGATCATTCTTGTGATCCTCGTGGTGTTCGCATTTTTGCGCACCGTGCGGGCGACGATTATTCCCAGCATCGCTGTACCGCTCTCACTGGTCGGCACGTTCGGAGGCATGTATCTGCTGGGTTATAGCCTGGACAATCTCTCACTGATGGCGCTGGCAATTTCCACGGGATTCGTGGTCGACGACGCCATCGTAGTGCTGGAAAACATCACCCGCTACGTAGAGCGTGGCATGGACGCGGTGCAGGCGGCGTTCAAAGGCGCAGCTGAGATTGGCTTCACCGTGATTTCCATGAGCACGTCGCTGGTTGCGGTGTTCATCCCATTGTTGCTGATGGGTGGAATTGTCGGCCGGCTATTTCGCGAGTTCGCAGTCACGCTGAGCATTGCAATCGGAGTCTCATTGCTGGTTTCTCTCACCACCACTCCAACCATGTGCGCCAAGTTTCTGCGCCCGGCGAAAAAAGAGGAGCGCCACAATGTCTTTTACCGGGTCAGTGAATGGTTTTTCGACAAGACGCTGGCGACCTACCGCCATTCGCTGAAAGTAGTGCTGCAATACCAGTTTGTCACGCTGGTCGTGACCATCCTGGTGGCGTGCCTCACGGTATATCTCTACATCATCGTGCCGAAGGGCTTCTTCCCGCAGCAGGATACGGGGCGCATCGGCGGTTCCGTGCAAGCGGCGCAGGATATTTCTTTCCAGGCGATGCGCGGCAAGATGGAACAGTACGTCAGGATTGTGCTGACCGATCCGGCCGTGAACACGGTCGTCGCCTTCGCGGGCGGAAACACAGTTTCAAATCAAGGCCGGTTCTTCATCATGTTGAAGCCGCTGGCAGAGCGCGCCACGTGTCCGGTGCATCATTTCTGGCAGTCCTGCCCCAACGTCACCGCCGATGATGTGATCAACCGTCTTCGCAGCAAACTCGCGGTGGTGCCAGGCGCCACACTGTATTTGCAGTCCTATCAAGACCTCACCATTGGTGGGCGCTACGGAAATGCGCAGTACCAGTACACCCTGCAGGGCGAAGATTTAGATGAACTCAACACCTGGGCGCCGCTGTTGTTGACGAAAATGCGCCCCCTGCCGGAACTGCGGGACGTGAATACCGACCAGCAGGATAGGGGATTACAAGCTAAACTGGTGATCGACCGCGATACCGCCAGCCGTTTGGGAGTAGCCGCGCAGGATATTGATAACGCGCTCTACGACGCCTTCGGCCAGCGTCAGGTCTCCACCATGTACCGTCCGCTCAACCAGTACCACGTGGTCATGGAAGTGGCGCCGCAATTCCAGCAAACCACCGAGGCTCTGCAGAATATTTACCTGCGCTCCAGCAGCGGCGCACCCATCCCCTTAGCGGCGTTCACTCACTTTGAGCCCTCGAACATACCTTTGGCAGTGAATCATCAGGGCCAGTTTCCGTCGGTTACAATTTCGTTTAACCTGGCTCCCGGAATCTCCCTGGGACAGGCTACACAAGCCATCCAAAAGGCCCAAAGTTCCATTGGCTTTCCCGCGACGATTCAAGCAAGCTTCCAGGGTACGGCGGCCGCTTTCCAGGACGTGAAATCGAGCGAGCCGATTCTGATTCTCACCGCCTTGATAGCGGTTTATATCGTGCTGGGCATGCTTTACGAGAGCTACATTCACCCCATTACGATTCTCTCGACAATTCCTTCCGCCGGTCTGGGCGCACTACTCGCACTACTGTTGACTCACAACGAACTCAACGTGATTGGCACCATCGGAATTATTTTGCTGATCGGCCTGGTCAAAAAGAACGCCATCATGATGATTGACGTTGCCTTGGAAGTGGAGCGCACGCAAGGGAAAAAGCCCGTCGATGCGATCTACGACGCTTGCCTTCTGCGCTTCCGTCCTATCATGATGACCACCATGGCCGCTCTGTTGGGCGGCTTACCGCTGGCTCTGGGCCACGGAACCGGTTCCGAGTTGCATCGTCCCTTGGGCATCACGATTGTCGGCGGCCTGATTGTCAGCCAGGCGCTCACACTTTTCACCACCCCAGTCGTGTATGTTTATCTTGATCGCCTGCGGCTATTCTTGCGCGGCGGAGAGAACTTATCCTTGGCCGGAACTCCGCGGCCAAGCCCGGCTCACTCGGCGGATTAGCCGATAAGGCCCTGGACAAGGATGGAAGCGCTTCTTCCGGGTCTCAAAATTACACTTCTCACCGAATGCGCATCCAAGTCCGTAGACACGGGTATAGAATTATTTTTTACCCCCGACCTTATGATAGAACTATAGCGCTCCGTGCCGACTTCCCGGCAACCCGGTATTATTGTTAATCGCTTTCAAATTCTCTCAGGAGTCATGGATGCTTCGGAAGGCACTCGTTCTATTATTTGTTTTTGCGAGCATGGCCGCCTTTGTCAGTTGCGGCAAAACGGGAAGTCACTTCATCTATCTGGCGGTCCCCGCCGCCAATCAGCTCGCCGTATTCCGCGAGGATCCCTATTCTGGAATTCTCACTCAGCTCGCCGAAAGCCCATATACGGTAGGATTCGGGCCTGAGTCCGTTGTCATTCATCCATCCGGAAAAATTTTGTACGTGGCCAATGCCGGTCAGAACGAAAACGATGTATCTCTGTTCGACATTAATAGCGATGGCACCGTAACCGAGGTGACCCCGAGAACTCCGACGGGCACACTGCCCATTGTGATGGCGATGGATCCAGCCGGCAATTATTTGTACGTTGCCAATGTCGCGTCCAACAATCTTTCCGTCTACTCGATCAATACCAAGACCAATACTTCATCCAATCCTCTGGGCCAACTGACGCCGGTCACAGGCTCTCCGTTCTCGATCAATCTGGCCCCGAAGAATATGCAGGTCTCGCCGTCGGGAAAGTTTCTCTTTATCAGCGCCCCGGGCCAGGCCACCGGGCTGGTCGCAGTTTTCAGTTTGAACGCCGGGGTGCCCACTCTGGTGAGTTCCAGCCCCACTCCCGATAACGATCCTTCTGGTCTCGCCATCGATCCCAAAGGTTTATACCTCTACACGGCGAATGCTACCCAGAGTTCAATTTCCATCTATTCCATCGCCGCATCGGGCACTCTCACTCAGGTTCCGCAATCTCCGCTCGCCGACAACGAGCAGCATCCCGTGGCAGTGTTGGTGGATCCCGCTGGAGCTTTTCTTTACGTGGCGAATCAGGGATCCGGCAACATCTCAAGCTATTCCATCACCTCGGGCACCGGTTTTCCGGTCACGGTCACCGACTCGCCGTTCGGCTCGGAGGCGCAGCCCAGCTTCCTGGCGATGGATCCGAACGGAAAATATTTGTTTGTCGGCAATCAGGCCGGCAGCGCCGGCGTCGAAGCGTTTGGTGTGAGCAGCGGAAGCCTGAACACCATCAATACATATTCGGTCGGAAATACCGTGGCATCGATCGCAGTCTTGCAGTAGTCGGCGCCAGTAGTCAGCACCAAAGATGTAGGTACGTGCAGAGGACGGTACGGGCAACGTAGTATGCGCGATCTGAGGACGATTGGTTGTTTACCGGATTATGACAACCGGAAATCTTCAATTCTGCGACAATAGCTATGCTGCTGTCGGGCATCACGTTGCAACCGGCATGGACTCCTCCGCCATCTAATTCGGGAGCAAGCTTCCCAGATTCGGTCGGCTTGGGCGGGTTCCGCGCCGAGACCAAGGTCAGGACCCACAACCCATGAAGATCGCAAGCGCCGCGAGCGCATTCCCCAAGCATTACTACACACAGAAAGTTCTTTTAGAGCGTTTACAGGATTACTGGGGTCCTCAACTCAAGAACCCTCTTCTCCTGGCGCGCTTGCACCGGAATGTAACCGTGGATGGCCGCTATCTCGCCATTCCTGCCGAGCAATACGTCGACATCAAGACTTGGGGCCAAGCCAACGACATTTGGATCAAGGTGGCGCAGGAATTGGGCGAGCGTGCCCTGTGCCTCGCGCTTCACAACGCAGGCTTAAAAAAGGAAGACCTCGGCTGCCTGTTATTCACCACCGTCACCGGGGTCGCCAGCCCCTCCATTGATGGAATGCTGATCAACCGCATGGGCCTGCCGGCAAACATTCGCCGCACGCCAATCTTCGGTTTAGGTTGCGTGGCCGGCGCCGCCGGAATTGCCCGCGCTTCGGATTACGTTCGTGCTTATCCTTCCCAAGCCGCAGCTCTGGTTTCAGTCGAACTCTGTTCGCTGACTTTGCAGCGCGAAGATTTGTCGGTCGCAAACCTCATCTCATCTGGACTTTTCGCCGACGGCTCGGCGGCAGTGATTGTGACCGGAGACGAATTCGAGTCGGCGCAGCTGGAGAACTTTGGAACTAAGATCTCCGGCCCCACCATTCTCGCCACCCGCTCCATTTTCTATCCCAATACTGAAGACATGATGGGCTGGAATATCTCCGAGAAAGGTTTTCGCATCATACTGTCTACCGAGGTTCCAACTCTTATCCGGCAGAATCTGGGGCGCGATGTGGATTCCTTCCTGGCCGATAACGGCCATCAGCGCAGCGATCTCAAGAGTTTCGTACTCCACACCGGAGGACCCAAGGTGCTCGATGCATCCGCCGATGCGCTGGGATTGCACAACGGCGAGCTGGATGCTTCGTGGGATTGTTTGCGCAAAGTCGGAAATCTTTCCTCCGCGTCCGTGCTTTGCGTGCTCGAAGATGTGATGAAAAACCGGCGCCCCGCGCCCGGAACACTCGGACTGCTCGCCGCCATGGGGCCGGGGTTTTGTTCCGAACTTCTACTTTTGCAGTGGTGAGGTCAGGTTAGTTGTCGAATGCGACCGATGTCTTTGTGATTGGCGGCGGCCCTGCAGGTCTTGCCGCGGCCATCGCCGCCCGCCAGCAAGGCCTGCGTGTGCTGGTTGCAGACGGAGCCCGTCCCCCGATGGACAAAGCTTGCGGCGAAGTACTGATGCCCGATGCCATTACGGCGCTGGCCAGGCTCGGAATTTTCCTGCCCGCCGCTGACCGCTCTAGTTTGCGCGGTGTTCGTTTCATTAGCTCCGGAGTGTCCGCTGAGGCAACCTTCCCTTCCGATACGGAAGCAGTCTCGATCCGCCGCACCGTGTTGCATCGCATCATGGCGGAACGTGCCGCCGCTCTGGGCGTCGGCCTGTTGTGGCAGAGCGTGGTCACGGGTATTCAAGGGGAAGCAGTTCGCCTGGGAAACCGCGCCATGCGAACCTCAGGCATCCGAACTTCCGCCATTCGAACTTCATGGATCATCGGAGCCGACGGCGCCAACTCCCGCGTGCGCCGTTGGGCCGATCTTGACGCCTATTCGCACAGCAAACTTCGCTATGCCTTTCGCCGCCACTATCGTGTCGCGCCCTGGAACGATCGCATGGAAATACACTGGGGAAAACGCTGCCAGGGATTTGCCACCGCGGTGAGCAACGACCAAGTGTGTGTCGCAACAGCGTCCTCCCATCCGAGTCTGCGCCTGGAATCTGCCCTTGCGGAATTTCCTGAACTCGGCGCGCGCTTGCGCGGGGCTGAGCCCACCTCCACGGAAAGGGGCGCCATCTCGGCCAATCGCACTCTGCGGCGCATCTGGAAAAAAAATGTCGCTCTTATCGGCGATGCTTCCGGCACCGTCGATGCCATCACCGGAGAAGGCCTCGGTCTGGCTTTCAGTCAGGCTTTGGCGCTGGCGAATTGTCTCAAGGCCAACACTCTCATCGGTTACCAGGCCGCGCACCGGCGCCTGGCGCTGCGTCCGTCCCTGATGGCCCGCTTGATGCTGACGCTCGATGGCCGCCCCATCGTTCAACAACGAACACTCCAGGTTTTCCGCAAGCATCCTGAAATTTTCCGGCGCTTGCTGGCTTTGCACGTGGGAAAGCTCTCGCCGATTCACCTTGCCGCCGACGGGCTCACGCTTGGCTGGGGTTTGCTCACCGCATAACCGATGCGAGAAACCCCTCACGCCTTCCGCTCATGTGACATTTGGCCGCAGATTCTGATGGCGGTTATTTTTCTCGCGTTCCTGCCCCTTAAAACTGCCGCCCAGGATTCAACGTTTCACCTTGATCCCCAGCGCACGACCATTAACTTCACATTAGGCGATGTGCTGCACACCGTTCACGGAACATTTCATTTGAAGGAAGGCACGCTGCGCCTGGCTGCCGCCTCAGGCAAGCTGACCGGCGAAATCGTAGTGGACGCCAGAAGTGGCGAAAGCGGCAACAGCATGCGCGATCGCAAAATGCATAAAGAAGTTCTGGAGAGTGACCGCTATCCTGAAATTATCTTTCGACCCGATCGAGTCGACGGAGAGGTAACAACCCAGGGAAAATCGTCTGTTCGCGTACACGGGATCTTCAACATTCACGGGTCGGACCATGAACTCACGGTTCCCGCTGAAGTCCAAATGGCCCCGGGGTACTGGACGGCAACCCTGCATTTCGCCGTGCCCTACGCCAAGTGGGGGATGAAGAATCCCAGCACAATGTTTTTGCGCGTCAGCGAATCGGTTGATATCGACCTCACCGCCTCGGGAATCGCAAGCTCCCCCTGAATCAGCGACGCAAAGAATGGAATTGTGAATCAATATCCATCTTGCGGAGAGATGCCCCTGCCCTCAGTGCATTCATAGCATCGCCCCGCCGCCAGGTTGGTGAACTCCTCCGTTCTTCCACTGGGCCAGACGATGACCACGCGCTCCACGTGATCGCGTTTCTCCAAGCCGAACGTAAGTGGAAGTTCGGATTGCGAGAGATAACTCGAACCGCTCTTCACCATCTTCGCCTGGCTCAAGCCGCCACTGGTAATGCGCACCGTCGCGCCAATTCCATCGCGGTTCGACTTGGTGCCAATCATGCGGAATCGAATGCTACGATTCCCGCTGAGTTGGTCGTTCCGGTAAAGATAAGCCGGACCGTTGTTCGTAGTCAGTAACAGATCGAGATCGCCATCGCGATCGAAATCCCCATAGGCGAATCCGCGCCCAACTTTCGGCTGATCGAATCCGCCACCAATCTCCGTGGCCACATCGTGAAACTTTCCCCGGCCATCGTTGAGAAACAGCATCGGCGGCTGCGCATATCCAACATTGCCCCGAATGTTTCTTACCGTCTCATCGATATGGCCGTTGGCTACTCCAAGATCGAGCCAGCCATCAAGATTGGCATCCAGAAAGGCACATCCGAATCCCAGGCTGTTCTTCGATGCCATTCCCACTCCCGCCTGCGCCGCAACATCTTCAAAAGTTTTTCCCGAAAACTCGTAGAGGCCCGTCATTTCGTTATCGAAATTTGTGATTGCGACTCCCGGACTGCCTGAGTTCATGAAATCGCCCACGTCGACGCCCATGCCCGCTCGCGCTTTGCCCTCGCTGCTGAACGCTAATCCAAGCTCAACCGCAGCATCTTTGAAGGTTCCATTTCGCTGGTTCCGGTAAAGCTTGTTGGGTTGAGTGTCATTCGCGACCAGCAAATCGGGCCAGCCGTCCGCATTCTCATCCAGCATAGCCACGCCGAGAGATTTCGAGCTGCTGTCAAAAATTCCGCTGGATGCAGTGACGTCTTCGAATGTCCCGTCACCCCGATTATGAAACAGCCAGCAGGTCTCTCCACGATAAGCCTCGGGCGTGCAATAAGATTTGTGCTTGCCGTCAAGGCTGCAGAATACGTCGCGCTCTGGCGACCACTTCACGTAGTTGCAAACAAAAAGATCGAGCAGCCCATCGCGGTCATAATCGAACCACAGAGCCGACGTGCTGAACGCCCGGCGTTTTCCCAGACCGCTACGACTCGTAACGTCGATGAAGCTGCCTTTGCCCGTATTGTGGAACAGCCGATTCTGACCCACACAGGTAACAAGAATGTCGGAAAATCCATCATTGTCGTAGTCGCCGACTGCCACGCCCATGCCATACATCTCAACATCAAGTCCGGCGCGCGTAGTGACGTCAGTAAATGTTCCATTGCGGTTGTTGTGATAAAGCCGCAGGGTCGATCGCCGCTGCTTGTGGCCGGGCCAGTCCATCCCGTTGATCAGGAGAATGTCCTGCCAGCCATCGCCGTCGTAATCGAGAAAAGCGCAACCCGAGCCCAGCGTTTCAGGAAGTAGCTTGCCTCCAAAAGCCCCGCTGTTGTGCTGAAACTGAATGCCCGCGTGAGCGGTAACATCCATCAGTCGAAATCCGGGCGAGGCCGCTGTGCCAGATCGCCGCGCCCAGCGCCCGAAGCCACGGCAACTGTGAGATCGACGCCAGCCCAGCCATATTCCGCAGGAACGATCTGCGAGTCAACGATCTGCGATTCACGGAACGCTCACCAGCCCGGCGCGAATCGCATAGGTCACCAGTTCGGCAGTCTTGTGAATGCCGAGCGCGTTCATAATGTTGGCGCGGTGAACTGCAATCGTGTTAGCACTCAGATCCAACTCCGATGCAATTTCCTTATTCGATTTTCCATCCACGATCATCCGCAAGACTTCAAGCTCGCGCGGAGTAAGACCGCTGCTGCGTTCGCCTTTGAGAGGCGATTGCTGCTCGATCTGCGGATCAAAAATAGTTTCTCCCTGCGCCACCCGCCTTACCGCCGGGCCGAGCTCCAGATTCATCGCATTCTTCAAAATATATCCCTTGGCTCCCGCCTCAATGGCCTGCCGCACCCAGGTATTTTCCGAATGCATGCTGAGCATCAGCACCGCTGTTTCCGGCAGGTCTTCAAGAATCTGCCGCGTCGCATCAAGCCCATTCATCCCCGGCAAAGCGCAATCCATGACTACAACTTTTGGTTGTAACCGGCGCGCCAGCTTGATGGCCTCTTCACCATCTCCGGCTTCGCCAACAACCGTTATGTCGGGTTCATCTTCCAGCATCCGCCGAAACCCGCGCCGCACCAGCCCGTGGTCATCTACCAGCAATACCGTGATCTTTTTTGTCATATCGTCTTCAATCTTTTTATCTCTCATCTCTATCAGTGTCAGTTCGCATCCTTCTCCCGAGACTCTACTCTTTCGCGCGGCACCTGCACGTGCAACACTGTCCCTCCATCCGCGGGAGTGGAAAAGGCAATCCGTCCTCCCATCAACTCCGAACGCTCGCGCATCGCTACCAGCCCAATCCCTTGCTTCGCCGGTTGCCCGTTGAAACCCGAGCCATGATCTTCTACTTCCAGCTCCAGAACAGAAGGCATAAAGCGCAATCGTACCCAGGCCTGTTTTGCGCCGGAATGTCGTGCCACATTGTTCAGCGCTTCCTGTAAAATTCGGTAGATCTGTACTGCCGCGCTGCCCTCCACCGCAAAAGGTTCGCCCTGCTTTTCATAGGATATGGCAATTCCAGTCTGGCGCTCCACCGTGGGAATGTACCAGTCGAGTGTGCTCTCGAGGCCCGCCTCATCCAGCATAACCGGATGCAGTGCCTGCGATAAACTTCTCACCCGGTCGAGCGTGTCCTGAGCGATCTGCCGAACTTCCTGCAGGTCGGTGCGCAGAGATGACCCTTCCGGCGCGTGAGCCCCGGCACGGCCAAGCATCGCCCCCATCGCCGTCAGGATCTGGCCGAACTCGTCGTGCAACTCACGCGAAATGTAGCGCAGCATCGACTCCTGAGTGGCAATGAGTTTCTGCGCCAGCTCGCTGCGGCGATCGGAAAGTTCTGCCATGCGCGCAAACAGCCGCCGGTTCCAGCGGATCATGGAGAATCCAGTCAACAAAATGGCCACCAATGTCGCCGCCAGAAATACAAACACCTGCCGCTGCACCCGGTCGTAAATCTGAATCACCCGCTGCGCCGCTTGCTCTTCATTTTCGCTGTTCTGCACCAGCAGTCGCGCCACGGTCGTACTTAGCGCCTCCTGGCGCGCTTGCAGCGAGAGTTGTATTTGACCTCTCGCCTCTTTCTCCCTGCCTGAGCCAGCCAGGATAAATACCCGGTCGACCGCATTCCAGAATTGAGTGAGAGAGCTGTTGAGAGAAATGCTTTGCTCAGGCGTGCGCGTGGTGGATGCCAAACCGGCCTCGATGTGCATCGCATCCTCCAGATCGGTACGAATACGCTGGAACTGCGCCTCCCACGCTGTCAGCGGATAGGGTTCGTCATTATCGATCATGTCGCGCATCGCGACGGCAAGCACATTCAGGTCGTTTTGAATGCGCAACAACTGCAGTGAATCCTTGCGATTGCGGTCGATCAGTTGGGACTGCAGCTTTCTCAACCCCGCGATCTGCCAAGTGATATACGCCGAGTATGCGACTACCGCAGCCAGCGTGATGATCAGGCCAAGCAACAGCCCCGCGGTCGGAGAATGCCCGGGAGAAGTGGGACGTGCCACGCCCCGAGCATACAACGGCGAGCCGGAACATGTCACAATGCAGTAATAATGAAGCGAAACGAGGCTTGGCGGAGTCCAACAATAGATTGAGTACAGCCCTCACACCACTCCAAAAGGTTCCTAAAGTTGAAAGACTTCGCGCGATCCTGCCGGAAGTCTGGATGCTCATGCGTCCGCGGCGCGGACTGCTTGCGCTGGGTTTTGTTTTGATGGTGATCAACCGCGTTGCGGCACTGGTGCTGCCCTATTCCACACGATTCTTTATCGATACCGTCATTAATAAACACCACATGGATAAGCTGCGGCCTCTGGTCTTATTCGTTCTCGGGGCCACTCTGGTGCAGGGCATCACCTCTTTTTCTTTAACCCAATCATTATCCAAGGCGGCGCAGCGCCTTATTACCGAACTGCGCCAACAGGTGCAGGCTCACATCTCGCGCCTGCCCGTGGCTTTTTATGACACCAACAAAACCGGCGCCTTGGTCTCTCGCATCATGAGCGACGTGGAGGGCGTGCGCAATCTCTTAGGCACAGGCTTGGTGGATTTCTCCGGAGGCCTCGTCACTTCGGCGATCGCCCTTGTCTTGCTGCTGCGCACCAGCCCGCAGATGACGCTGATCGCCGCTGGTTCATTCGTCTTTTTTGGCGTAGCGCTCAACAAAGCCTTCGCCACCATCCGGCCAATCTTCCGCGAGCGCGGCAAGATCAATGCCGAGGTCACGGGCCGTCTTACCGAGTCCCTCGGCGGAGTCCGCGTAATCAAGGGCTATCACGCCGAACAGCGCGAGGAAGCAGTCTTTTCCGCGGGAGTTCACCGTCTGCTCGACAACGTGATGCGCACTCTCACGGCAACTTCCGTGATGAGCCTCTCCGCCAGCGTTCTTCTCGGATTAGTGGGCGCCGTCACAATGTATGTAGGCGCGCACCAGATCGCTTCCGGCACCTTAACCGTTGGTGGATTTGTTTCCTACACGTTACTCTTAGGTTTTCTAGTCGCGCCCATCATGCAGATCGTTTCCATCGGAACTCAACTCACCGAGGCTCTAGCCGGACTCGAGCGCACCCAGGAAATCATGCGCGAGCGGCCCGAAGATCGGGATCCAATCCGCATTACATCGCTACCCGACATCGTCGGCCTCATCGAGTTTGAAAACGTTAGTTTCACCTACGATGGAATCCACGATGTGCTGCGCAATATTTCCTTCCGCGCGGATCCTGGTACGGTGACCGCACTCGTCGGTTCGTCCGGTTCCGGAAAATCCACGACCATCGGCCTGATCTCCGATTTTTATACACCGACACAAGGCACGATATTAGTGGATGGCACAGACCTTAGAACCGTTCGTCTCGATTCCTACCGCACTCGCCTCGGAGTCGTGCTTCAGGAATCTTTTCTCTTCGATGGAACCATTCGGGAGAACGTTTCATTTTCGCGGCCTGACGCCAGCGAAGCAGATATTCTGCGCGCTTGCCGCATCGCCCGCGTGGATGAGTTCGCCGAAACGTTCGCCGATAAATACGACACAATCGTCGGCGAGCGCGGCGTGAAGCTTTCCGGCGGACAACGCCAGCGAATTTCGATTGCTCGCGCTATTCTCGCCGAGCCCCGCATCCTGATTCTCGATGAGGCAACCTCCAGTCTCGACTCTGAATCCGAGCAAATGATCCAGCACGGACTTTCTTATCTGATGAAGGGCCGCACCACATTTGTGATTGCCCACCGGCTGTCTACTATTCGCCGTGCCGATCAGATCCTGGTGATGGAGCAGGGACAAATCGTGGAACACGGTACTCACGATCAACTCTACGCGGCCCGTGGCCGTTACTACGACCTGTACACCAGGCAACATGGCATCGAAGACAACTTATTTCTCGCGCCAGGCGAGGGAGATTCAACCGAACCGGAAGCTTCTGTAAACGGTGCCTCGCTCCCGCTACGCAATAGCACCGCCACGGCCGATGCCTTGGGTGTGCTGAAGGGACAGGTTCGTTAGCCCATGGCTGAGAGCAGATCGCATCTAGACGGCGGTGCCGCGATTCGAGTTGAAGACCTTTGCCGGCATTATCGCATGGGCGAGTCGGTAATCCGCGCCGTTGATGGCGTCTCGCTTGAGGTGCGTGCTGGCGAATTTGTGGCGCTGCTTGGCAGTTCGGGCTCAGGAAAATCTTCGGTACTAAATCTGATTGCGGGTTTGGATCGCCCCACCTCCGGCAGCGTGATCGTTCACGGCAAAAATCTCGCGCAACTGTCCCGCGAGGATCTAGCGCGCTATCGCTTGCACACGGTTGGAATGGTGTTTCAATCGTTCAATCTGATCGCCAGCATGACGCTTGCGGAAAACGTGGAATTGCCCATGCGCTTTGCCGAGATCGACCGCGCAAGACGTGACAGTCTCGCGCAGGAAGCGCTGGCGAGAGTGGGCCTGCAATCACGCATGAATCATCGTCCCAGCGAGCTTTCCGGCGGAGAGCAGCAGCGCGCGGCGCTCGCTCGTGCGCTCATCAACCGACCGCAACTCCTGCTTGCCGATGAACCTACCGGCAATCTCGATAGCCGTACCGGAACCGAAATCATGAACATGGTCCGCCAGTTCAACCAGCAATTAGGCATGACCGTGGTGATGGTCACGCACGAGCGTGCCTTGGCGGAACGTTATGCGCAGCGCCTTATCTTCTTGGCCGATGGAAAACTGGTAGCGGAAGAAACTCCAATTGTTTCCGCGGAGGCGCGCCAATGAAACTGCCCGATTTAGCCGACCTGGCCCTGCGCAACTTGCGTGAATCTGTTCTGCGAAACTCGCTGACCACCATCGGCATTTCCGTGGGCGTGGCATCTTTAGTCGCGATGCTGTCTTTGGGCATCGGCCTGCAACAACTGGCATCACGCCGTCTGATGAAGTCTGGCTTGTTCGACACGGTTGTAGTTACTTCCAGACGCGACCTGCGCAACTTCGGCCACAATGAAGATCGCAACGGACCTGCACCTGGCGAAAGTCGCATTCTGGACGAACCCACACGCCTCGAAATCGAGCACCTGCCGAATGTTCTCGAGGCTTATCCTGATATCCGCTTCATCACCGAGTTGCGCTACGAGGACAAGCCGCACCTGACAATGATCGCTGCTCTGCCTTCTTCGGCAAAGTCCAATGACGCCTTCGATGCGCTGCAGGGCCGCTTCTTTTCGTCAGACATGGCGCCCGAAGCAGTCATTCAGAAAACATTTGCAGAGGAACTGCTTGGGAAAACTCCGAAGAGCGGAGTCGACGAAACTAACGTGGCGCAACTGGCTGCTCCGCTTCTCGGCAAGGAGTTGACCATGCGCTACGCGCAGCGCGAGACGACGCCGACTGCTCCAACCTCACCAGACAAAAAAGTTGCCGGTGATCAGGCGACCTCCGATGCCAGCTATTCAGTTGTCTCCCGAGAACAGAAACTTAAAATAGTCGGCGTCGCCGACCTTGATCCCGAAAGCATGCGCGGCCCCACTCGCGCGCGAGTTTTTATTCCGCTCAAACTTGCCGAGAGTTTGCACGTGATGCAGCCCACGGATCTGCGAGAGGTTTCTCGCGCAGCGGAAAACCAGCCATCTTACTCATCCGTTAACGTACGAGTAAAAAATCCCAGCCAGATAAGAGATGTCGAAGCCTCAATCAAGAAGATGGGATTCAATACTTTCTCCATCCTCGATGCGACCCGCAGCCTGCAGCAATTTTTCGCCGTGCTCGACGTGTTCCTGGGTATCTTCGGTAGCCTCGCCCTCGCCGTCGCTTCTATCGGAATCGTGAACACGCTGGTGATGGCCATCCTCGAGCGCCGTCGCGAGATTGGAATTATGAAAGCCATCGGCGCGAGCGATGGCGACGTAAAGAAACTTTTCTTTGCCGAAGCCGGCGCCATGGGTATTCTCGGCGGCATTGTCGGCGTCATTCTGGGCTGGGCGATCGGACAAGTCATCAACCTGGGCACCAATGTCTATCTGAAGCGTCAGTCTCTTCCTCCCGAGCATTTCTGGGCAGTGCCGTGGTGGTTAGTCGCATTTGCCCTTGTGTTCGCGTTCGCGGTCAGTCTCATCTCTGGCCTGTATCCGGCCAGCCGCGCTGCTCGGCTAGACCCCGTGCAGGCTCTGCGCTACGAGTAAACTGAATCGATGCGCAGCAGTCTTCTAATTTTTCTTTTTTTCGTAACCTCCATCCTTTCACTATCAGTTCACGCTGAGAGCCGCATCGAATGCGATGCTGTCAACAGCCGGATTCTCAAGTACACGGTCCATTACTGCGTCTACCTTCCCGCCAGCTACGACTCCGAAGCAAAAAAGAACCCTCCACAACACTACCCAGTGCTCTACTTCCTACACGGCCTGGGCGACAACGAGAAAACACTTTTCAACAGCGGCGCCTGGACGATGCTCGACGATCTCCGCCAGCAACACAAGCTCGGCGATTTTCTTATCGTCGCACCCGAAGGTAGAAGAAGTTTTTACATCAACTCCGCCGACGGTTCCGAACGCTACAGCGATTTTTTCCTGCAGGAGTTCATCCCACTCATCGAAAAGAAATACCGCATCGGCAAGGGCCGCAGCAATCGAGCGATCACCGGCATCTCCATGGGCGGATACGGTGCGCTGCGTTTCGCCTTTGGCCATCCCGAAATGTTTTCTGCCGTCAGCGCCCAGAGCGCCGCGCTGATTACGGAGTCGCCCCAGGAACTCGATCTCGCGGCCCGCTCCGGCGCGCCGCTGGGAAAAGTGCTGGCGGATGTCTTCGGAGATCCGATCAATATTCCTCATTGGAACGCCAACAACCCGTTTCTGCTCGCTCGGAAGAACGCAGCCGAACTGAAGAAACTCGCCATCTATTTCAACTGCGGCCAGGATGACAACTACGGTTTCGAAAAAGGCGCCGCCGCCTTGGATGAAGAGCTGCACACACTGGGCGTGAAGCACGAGTACCATCTGTACCCCGGCGACCACAGCTTCACCTATTTCCTGGCCCACTTCACCGAAGTCATGGAGTTTCATTCCCGCGCCTTCGGATTGATTCCCTAGCCTTACCGCTTGATTGGCGCGGCTCGCATGGCAAAATGGTCGAGTGTAAACTAGACCCTGCAACCTGCGGAGAGGTGGCCGAGTGGTTGATGGCTCCGGTCTTGAAAACCGGCATACCCGAAAGGGTATCGGGGGTTCGAATCCCTCCCTCTCCGCCAGTTCCACTCATAGGTAGACACTTAACTATTTCTACTGCACTGATCCCTCAGCCTTAACGTCTCCATCTGGAGCACAGGTGGAGCAGAATAAGGCTGAGAACTGTCTCATTGCTGCAATTGAGCGAAACGTTTTGAGCGCAAAAAGTGCGAAGCCAGGGTTAGAACGCTGCCCTGTCCCTGATCTGCGGATTCGCTTCAGGACTCTTGGTAAAGTCTTTCCACCACGATTTCGGAAATCAATCTTCCAGCTCCGAGGGCGCCCGCTTCGCTACCCAAAGTCGAGATTATCAGTTGAACTTCATTCGCCGATTTTTCCAGCGCGCGCTGCTTCATCGTCCGTTTCAAAGGTTCCAGGAATAGTTCCGGGGCGGAACGAAATAGAGCTCCTCCGAAAATGAGAACGTGTGGATTGAGCAAGTTCACGACGTCGGCCAGAGCAACTGCGATGTGGGACACTGCTTCGTGCAGAACACGAAAGGAAAGGCTGTCATTTTGCATGGCGGCTTGTCCGATCATCTCAATACTGATCCGTCTCAGATCTCCTTGCGCTAACTCTCGAACCTTCGAATCCACCCCCTTCTCGATAGCGCTTTTCACTGATTGGATAATAGCTCCGCAGGAAGCTAGCGTCTCCAAGCATCCATAATTGCCGCAGCAACAAAGCGGACCGTGTTCATCGACTGTCATGTGACCGAATTCGCCGGCGCTGCCGCCGGGGCCGCGGTACAGTTTTCCGTCAAGAAAAATCGCCGCGCCGATTCCCATTCCTACATCAACGTATATGAAGTCGTTAAGACCTGCGCCGAACCCAAGATACTTCTCCGCCGTTGCTATCGCTCGTACGCTGTCCTCTAGGAGGCAGGGCAAGCCAAATTCACGCTCCAGGATGTCTCTGAGCTGGACGTTTTTCCATTCCGCCATCTGACCGGGGCGTGGAAAGGACAATACCACGCCCTTGGCCGCGTCAATCACCCCCGAATGCCCAATTCCAATTCCCTTAAAGGCATCTTTCGGGGCTCTGGAGTGATCCATTGCTTTGTGAATTGCCTTCAATGTTTTGGACAGAACGAGATCGCGGCCATCCGACATTCCAGTCTGTGACTCTTGCTTGTAAATCGGAGTGCCGCGAAGATCTGTGACTACTACTCTTGTGTAGAACGATCCCAGGTCTATTCCGACAAGGAAGCCGGCGTCATCACGAAGGCTTAGAGACACGGGCTTTCGTCCGAGTGGACTCGAGTTGTGCCCGGACTCCACAACCAGCCCTTTGTCGATCAGGTTCTGGACGATGGCAGTGATGGAAGCGGCACTCAGGCCGGTCTGCTTCGATAGTTCAATTCGCGAGATGTTGCATTTCGCGTGAATGAGCTGCAAGACATTTAACTCATTCTTGAAAGATTTGGATACCGAGTTTCGGGGTCGAGTCCTTTGTAGGCTCCTATTATTCACTCGCTGCTCTTTCACGGGAGTCATTCATCTCTCTTTGCGCTCTCCGGACCTTGGACGATTCGAGACGGAGTTGCGACGAAAATGGCCATTCGATGTAATTTACCCCACTCGTGCATCATTCGTTAAGAAGAAGAGGTCCGAGCGTTCATGGAAGAGTTGGGCTAGCGTCCAACGGAAGCATACAAGTGCTTCTGTAAATATTTCTTGACATAACTGAAGTAATACGCGTAAATATTGGCACTAAACAGGGATATTACTTCAGTACATGAAGTAATGCAAGCTTGAATATTTCGGTACGACAGAAAGACTACAGGAGAACCGTGGTACATAAGCGAGTCACCATTACGGTCGGAACACAGTTCCGCCAGCGGTTTTCACGGATTCAGTCGGGTCCAACGGTCTGGCCGGTCGTGCTCGCTGCCTTGTTCTGCTTATGCATCTGTGAACGCGCCAGCGCCGGTGTCACTGGTAGTATTTCGGGAATCGTAACCGACGAAAGCGGCGCTGTGATTGTCGCAGCGGAAATCACTGCCCGCAATGCCGAAACCAGGATTCAGCAATCCGTTCACACCGACGACAAGGGCTTCTATTCTTTTCAGGCATTGCCGGTGGGTACCTATACCGTCGGGGTGCGCAAGACCGGCTTCAAGGAGTTTCACGAGACCGGTATCGCCATCAATGTGAACAGTGCGATCCGGTTAGATGCGCGTCTTCAAGTCGGTGGCTTGAACGAGGAGGTGACGGTATCAAGCAGCGCGGTTCGCGTTGAAACCACAAATACGCAGATGGGCGAGGTGATCGGAAGCGCGAAAATGGAGTCTCTTCCTCTCAATGGCCGAAGCTACACCGATTTATTGGCTCTGCAGCCTGGAGTGGCACCAGAGAGCTCCGGTGAGTACGGATCTTCAATTATTTCGCCTTCTGGCAATTTGAACGCGGGGAGCCTCTCCGTCAGTGGTCAACGCGAAACTGCGAACGGGTTCATGGTGAATGGCGGCAATGTCAACGAGGGCGTAAGCCAGACCACGTCGATTGTTCCCAGCCTTGACTCAATTGAAGAATTTCGGATCATCACCAATAACTTCGATTCCGAGTATGGGAATTACAGCGGCGGGCAAGTAAACGCAATCACCAAATCCGGTACCAATGCGTTTCACGGAGAAGCCTTCGAGTTTTTGCGTAATGATGCTCTCGATGCCCGAAATTACTTTAGTCCCATCCGCGGAGCGTTCAAACAGAATCAGTTTGGCAGTACGTTTGGAGGACCGGTTCTACGGAACAAGATATTCTTCTTCGTCGACTATCAAGGCACGAGGCAGACGCAGGGTCAAGTTGCGGATGTACCCGTCCCGAGCAGTGCGGACCTGACAGGCAACTTGGCCGATTCAGCCAGCGCGCTCACGGGCGCTGTTGACGGAACAGCGTGGGCAAGCACGCTCTCGTCTGAGCTAGGATACCCGGTCGCGAATGGCGAAAACTATTATGTGCCCGGCTGCACTGATCCAACGGTCTGCGTTTTTCCCAATGCGATCGTTCCGGCGTCAGTTATACCCGCCGCTTCGACCGCGCTTCTGAAATATATCCCGCAGCCGAATACCTCGATCGACGGTGTGCCGTATTTTGTGACCTCTTCCTATAACAACGTCTTGCAGGATGACAAAGGTGGAATCCGGGTAGATGGAAGCACTAGGTTCGGCATGCTCTCGGGATATTACTTCTTGGATAACTATACGCAGCAATGTCCATACTGTGACTCATCGCTACCAGGGTTTGGCGTCCAAAACATAGGCCGGGCTCAAATGGTCAACCTAAGCGACACCTTGACCAGGAGCCCGACTGCGGTAAACGAGCTTCGTTTACATTATGTGCGCAACGCGAACTTCGTCGGCCAGCCGGTTGGAGGCGTAGGACCATCTCTGTCCTCTTTAGGATTTGTGACGGGGCCGAATACTCTGGGTATTGTTCCACTCTCACCGCAGTATAGCGGTGTGCCTAACACGACCTTCAACAATTTCACCATGGGTGTGAACGCCAACCCGTTGCAACAGTACAACAACACCTATCAAGTAATTGACAATTATTCGAAAGTGATCGGCACACATTCCATCAAGTTCGGCGGGAACTTCCATTACGATCAGATCACACAGCATACTTTTGGCGCCAACAATGGAAGCTACGCGTTCGATGGTTCGGAAACCGGCCTCGACTTCGCCGATTTTCTAATCGGAGCGCCGGTTAGTTATCAACAGGGAGAACAAGCCCCGCTTCATTCCCGCAGTCGCTACTACGGACTCTACGCCCAGGATAGTTGGCGCATCGTCCCCTCCTTGACTTTGAATTATGGTTTGCGCTGGGATGTAAGTTCCTCCTGGTGGGAAGAAAATAACCAGTTGGAGACCATCATTCCGGGGGAGCAATCCAAAGTATTTCCAGGCGCTCCAACCGGGTGGGTATTTCCGGGTGATCCGAACGTACCGTCCACTTTGGCGCCGACCCATTACAATAATTTCGCCCCGCGAATTGGGCTCGCATATTCACCCTCGGCCAACGCCGGTGTCCTCCATCGACTGTTCGGAGACAGCGGGCAAACTAGCATTCGGGCGGGATTTGGACTCTTTTACACGGCAATCGAGGACCTCACTGATGCGCTCGAAGTGGGAGACCCTCCCTACGGTTTGTACTATTCCAGCCCAAATCCTCCTTTATTCGCGACCCCATTTGTCGACCGTGCCACCGGAAACGTAGAAGGACAGCGCTTTCCCGTAGTGTTTCCTCCGCAAGGCGTGTCAGCTTCCAACCCAGATTCGAATGTGAATTGGTCGCAGTATCTTCCCATATCGAGTTCACCCGGATACTGGTATAAGAACCGTCTTCCTTATGCCGAACATTACGAACTATCGTTGGAACGGCAACTGGGAAATAACTCGCTGCTGAACATCAGCTACGTTGGAACGCAGAGTCATCGCCTGCTTGTGCTGGTCGAGGCCAATCCTTCCGTTCCCGCGCTCTGCCTTTCGGTGTATCAAACCAGCCAAGTCGCGCCAGGAACAGCAACTTGCGCCCAATTCGCTGAGACCGGTGCTTTTACGACAGTCTCAGGACAAACAGTGGTTCCTCGTCAACCATTGGGGGTAAATTTCGGCAGTACCGGGCTTTACGAAAATATCGGCAATGCAAGCTACAACGCCCTTGAAGTTTCCGCTCGGCATCGTAGCGGCCGCGTGGAGTTCTTGGCGGGATACACGTATAGCAAGACAATCGATCAATCGTCCGGACTGGGTGATCAAGTCAATCCTTTTGACCCGGGACTCACGCGGGAATTAGCCGCCTTTGACCTTAGAAACAATTTCGTTTTCAGCTACACCTACGAATTGCCTCTCGATCACTTATCTGGCCGCAAGCTACTTTCTGGCTGGAAGGTCTCCGGTATTACGAGGTTTTCTACTGGCCTGCCGGTGACGCTACTCGAACTTGATGACAACTCGCTGATCGGTACAAACTGTGCCGGGCCGAACTGCAACGGTATCGATGTACCCAACGTTGTTTCTGGCAACTTGAACTTTACGGACCCGCGAAGCGGCCAGCCTTATTTCAACACTTCGCTCTTCACTTCAGAGCAACTCGGTCAGGTGGGAAACTCACGGCGTCGTTTTTTCCACGGCCCAGGAATCAATAATTGGGATATGGCCTTGCTGAAGGAGTTCCCTCTCAACGAGCGAGTCCATTTTGAGTTCCGTGCGGAATTTTTCAATACATTCAATCATGCGCAATTCATCGCGACGAGTGGTGTTGGAAATCCAAGCACCGGAACCTGTGTGGCAAGTGCACCCGGACAAAGCTGCTCCGGTCCAGGCTCAAGTTTTGGCATTATCAGTACCGCACGCGATCCTCGTATCGGCCAGGTCGCACTGAAGTTCATTTTTTGAGGTTGTCAGCATCATCTGGTTGCCGTCCATTGCCAATCGTGTTGGGCACTATCCGGCCATCGCAAGCAAGACACTTACAAGGAAGGACACTCACAATGAAAAAAGCAGCGCATGAAGATTCGAGAACCATGACCAAACTTTGGACGTTGCTTGCAACGTTCTCCCTGCTTGTCGCATGCACCGGGTCACAAGCCTTCGCAAGTGCAGCTCCGGGCATCAAGATTGTTGGCAACCAGTTTGTAACGACCTCAGCGGGAACCCTGGGCCTTGAGAGCGTCAGTGCGAACGAGGCAGTCGTGCTGCGCGGGATTAACATAAGCGGCACGGAATATTCGTGTCTGGGCGACGGCAAGGACGACGGTTCAGCCACCGTCTGGGATTCATCAAATTTGCCTGCCAATACCACAGACTATCAGGCGGTGGTCAATGGGATGATTAACAATTGGCATGCGAACGTTGTCCGCATACCGCTCAATGAGGACTGTTGGCTCGGCGTTCCCACGAGCGATCAGTCGACTATGTTATGGGGTTCGAATTACATTACGCCGATTGTGAACTTCATCGGCGTTGCCAATGCGTCTGGCCTGGTGGTTGAAGTCGATCTACACGTTGGCGGCGGTCCGGAATTTGTCAGCTGGAAGAGCAATCAGATTGATAACTTTCCCGCCATGGACACAAATTATTCACTCCAGTTCTGGCAGTCGGTGGCGACTCAGTTCAAGAACAACCCATCGGTTATCTTCAATCTCACGAATGAACCGGAGTTTTTGGGCAGTGGGAGCACTGCGGCTGCTGATTGGACATGCTACCTCAACGGCGGCTGCAACACCACAGCCTGCGAGAATAACGGTTGCCAAGGTCCCAATGGATCGGGCAACACCTGGAACGTTCAGGGAGTGGCGAGTGTGGTCACGGCCATTCGCAACGAAGGCGCATCGAATGTGATCATCATTGCGGGGCTAGACTATTCGAACCAACTCAATGACTGGACAACCTATGTACCCGAATACGTAACTGATAAACAGATTGCCGCTGGGATTCACCTCTACTACGACCTGGACTGCACCACCTCTTCCTGTTGGACCAGCACGTGGACACCGATCTTTCACACCGCCGGTTACCCGATTGTCATCGATGAGACCGGGGAGCTACCTAAGGGTCAGGGCGGAGACGGGTGTACAGGCACGGAAACGACATCGATGACGAGTTGGGCGAACGGTTCGTCTCCTCAGGTTGGCTATTGGTTTTGGGCATTCACCAAAGCTGGTGGTTGCAGCGAGCCCGTGCTTCTCAAAACTAACTCTAGTCCCTTTACTGCGGCGGCGGGATATGGTGCAGCGGCGCAGAGCGCGTTGCTCGCCATCCAGTAACCGCGGTTAAGGCCGATATGATTGCTCTTCAGGGGACCGACTAAATCGTGAGTCAACCAGAGTGGAAGCGTGCTAACACTTGCTCCGGACAACAATGGTTCGCTTCCACTGGTCGCCATCCAAAAACAACGGATCATTTCTTGATCCGCTATCTCGACGGGGAAGGATAGAGATTGCAGGTGAAGAACTGTGAGACAGCGCGAATAGACAAAGGACGCCTCGCTAAAGTAATCGCCGTGTTCCTCTTGATGTCCTGCGTAGCATCGGTCGCGCAGAACGTTCAGACCTTTGTCTCCTCGAGAGCAGGGGATCGCATTACTCGAAAGCCAATTCTCCGCTTCGAGCGGGATCGCGATCCCAAGGCTGCGAATTTCGAGATTGACGATCTCGTCACATACCAAAAAATCGATGGCTTTGGCGCTTCGTTCCTGGAGGCGGGTCTTATTTGTCTCAACAGCCTTCCCCAGAACGAGCGCGAATCTGTCTTGCGCGCGCTCTTCGATCCGGACAAGGGGGCCGGCTTCTCCGCGATGAAAACGGTGATCGCCTCTACCGACTTCATGTCTGCCGGGCCTTTCTATAGCTATGACGATGTGCCCGGTGACGTCACGCTGGAGCACTTTTCCATCGCGCGCGATCTCGGCCCAAACGGGCTGATTACGTTCATCAAGCTGGCCCGACGCTACGGCAAGTTTGTCTTGCAAGCACCGATGGATTATCCACCGGACTGGATGCTGATCGACGTGAACAAGAATCAAGACGTGAATCCACAATATTACGATGCGCTGGCTCATTACTATCTTCGTTACCTCAAGGAGTATGAAAAACACGGCGTATTCGTCGACTATTTAAGCCTGTTTAATGAGCCGGATATCTACACCAAGATTCCATATAACGAGATCGACGCTTTGCTAAGGGACCACGTAGGCCCGCTTTTTACGAAACAAGACATCCGCACCCGCATCATGTTGAGTGAAGCGCCTAACCGGGAGGACGCAGCTCGTAATTACCCGCTGGTGCTGAATGATCCGGCAGCGCGTCAATACGTCTCAGTTGCGCCTTATCACGGATACGACAATAAAGACTGGGACAAGATCCTGGACCTGCATCGTCAATATCCGGACCTGCCGCTCTGGATGACGGAAGTGTGCTATGCCTATGATGCAGGGACTCCTAAATCGATGCCCCTTCCCCGCTTCGATTTTGAGGACGGTGATTACTGGGGCAATCAGATCTTCAACGACCTCGAAGTCTATACGTCCGCCTGGATCTACTGGAACATGATTTTGGATGAAAAGGGCGGACCTTGGTCCGTGTCGGAAATTCACGGGAACCCGGATCCGAATATTCAGCACCCCGTAGTGATCATTGACCGGCACTCGAAGAAGGTCACCTATACCGGCCTCTATTACTACCTCGCACACTTCAGCAAGTTCGTGCGCCCTGGCGCCATCCGTATTAAGACTATCGGATCAGATGACGGAGTACGAGTAATGGCGTTTAAAGGGCCGGACGGCAAGATTGTGGCCGAACTGATGAACAGCAAACGTGAAGACGTGGAAGTGGGCGTGACATTCCACGATCGAGTCCTTCGCTTGAAGTTACCGGCGATTTCGATCACGACCGCATTGTGGAGTAGCGAGAGCGTTCAGGCTCAGGCCACCCAGAATGCGGACAGGTGAGGAACGATATCAGGCAACAAGATAAAAAAATCAATTAAAGGTGATCGATAATGAAGCTTACACAAGATAATCCCGAAGCTCTAGAGGAGAAGTTAGCAATTGATGGTGGCAAGCCGGTCCGAACCGAGCCTCTCCCTTTGGAATTCCCAGGCGTCCATCACATGGATGAGGAAGAGATTGAGGCTGCATTGCGTGTATTGAAAGCTCGCTCGCCCTTCCGCTACTACGGTATCGACCTGCAAGGAGAAGTAGAAGCCTTCGAGTCTGAGTTTGCATCATTCCTCGGCGTGAAGCACGCGGTCGCGGTAAATAGTGGCACCGGCGCTCTGCATACCGCACTCTCCGCACTCGGTGTCGGGCCTGGACAGGAGGTGATTGTTCCCGCCTACATGTGGGTCTCGGTCGTCGCAGCGGTAGTCAATCTCGGGGCAATTCCGGTGCTGGCTGACATCGATGAAACTTTCTGTCTTGATCCTGCTGCTGTTCAGAAATCCATCACTCCGCAAACAACAGGAATGATCGCCGTCCACATGAGCGGCGCGCCGGCGAACATTACCGAACTTCTCAAGGTAGCCCGCGAGCGAGGATTGTTTCTTCTCGAGGACTGCGCTCAGTGTGCCGGGGGAAGTGTCGGAGGGAAAAAAGTAGGCACATTTGGGAATATGGGGATATTCAGCTTCCAGATGAACAAGAATATGACCAGCGGAGAGGGCGGAGCTGTCGTAACGAACGATGCCCGCCTCTACGATCGAGCCTTTGCCTGTCATGATCTGGGCTACGCTCGGGACGATAACGGCCGGACCGTCTTCGATGACCTTGCCTTGTGTTTGTGGGGGCGAGGATACAGGATCGACGAACTGCGCGCTTCGATATTGCGAGTACAACTCCGAAAACTACCGCGAATAATCGCCGCAATGCACCGAAGCAAATATCGCATTCGCAAGGCGCTGGAAGAGTTCCCTCAACTGCGACTAAGGAAGATTGTTGATCCGCAGGGCGATACTGGCTCCTTTCTGATTTCAACTTTTGACACGCCTGAAATTGCCACCCAAGTCAATCAAGCATTGCGCGCAGAAGGCATCGTCACTGCATCCCAGGGCGTCAACAACGTCGTGATGACCAATTGGGGTCTTCATGTTTATTTCAATATCCCGAGTCTGGTGAATAAAACCAGTGTGGACAAGAAAGGATCGCCTTGGAAACTGGCGGAGAATCGGGACTCGACTGCCAGCTATCACAAGGGCACTTGCCCGGTCGCCGATAGTTTATTCGAACGCAGCATCTTGCTCGCGATTCCTTCGTGCCTTACGGACCGGGATGAAGAGGATATTGTGCACGCCTTCCGCAAGGTCTTAGGCAGGCAAGCATGACGTCCCGTAAACGCCTGAATGTGGCGATGATCGGCCATGGGTTTATGGGGCGAGCGCACTCCAACGCCTTTCATCAGGTTGGCCATTTCTGTGAATCGTCCTACGACCTTAGATTGAAGGTTATCTGCGGACGGAATCAGTCGCAGCTGAAGGCGATGGCGGTGCGGTGGGGCTGGGAAGAAGTGGCGAGCAATTGGGAAGCGATAGTAGAGCGGAAAGACGTGGACGTCATCGACATATGCACTCCCAATTATCTGCATGCACCGATTGCGATTTCCGCCGCTCAAGCGGGGAAAATTGTGCTCTGTGAGAAGCCGCTCGCCATGTCAGTGGAGGAAGCAGAGCGCATGACCGATGCTGCGCAGAAGGTTCCTACTCTGGTGTGGTTCAACTATCGCCGTGTTCCCGCGATTGCTCTCGCCAAGAAATTGGTGGATGAGGGAAAATTGGGTCAAATTTACCATTACAGGGCCACGTATCTGCAAAGCTGGGGAGCAGACCCAGTCAGCCCCGATGCGTGGAGATTCAAGCAGTCGGAAGCTGGCTCTGGCGCGATGGGCGATCTGCTGTCACACTCCATCGACCTGGCTTTGATGTTGAATGGGTCGGTCGATGAAGTTTCAGCTCTGGTCCACACCTTTACTCCAGCCCGCGAGGTGGATGACGCGGTACTAATGCTTGCGCGTTTTGCGAATGGAAGTATAGGAAGCTTCGAGGCCACCCGCTTTGCAATCGGCTGCCGCAATCGCAACTATCTGGAAATCCATGGGGCCAAGGGCGCTATCCGTTTTGATTTGGAAGATTTGAACCGTCTGCAGGTGTTCAACACCGATGACGCTACGGAAGTGCAAGGTAGTCATAACGTCTTAGTGACAGGCCCTGGACATCCTTACACGTTCAATTTCTGGCCACCCGGACACATTCTCGGATATGAGCATACGTTCATTCTGACTCTTGCCGATTTTCTGCAGTCGCTTGGGCGGAATGAGACATTTCATGCGAATTTTCAGGACGCCGTAAGAGTGCAACGAGTGCTGAGTGCCGTCGAAGAATCCGCTCGAACTAGATCATGGGCAAGCACAGGAGCGTGAAGACTTCCACGGCAAGTGCTGTCTGTCCGGCTCCGCGCCTTCGGCGATCTCTCACTCTTTGGGACTGACCTGCCAGCCTCGATGCGGAACGGGAAAAGCACGCTCTGCAGGTTTTGGCGAAGCTTGCCGAGAAACTGATCGTGTCTTCTGCTGATGCCATACTCGCTGACAAGTATTGGGCCCGCTTGAAGCGTTCCGCGGCGCCGATGCGTTCTCGGCGCCGCAGGGTCAGAGGTACGCCGAGGCGGTACAGGTTGCTGCCGAGTTCGCGCCGGGCCGCGTGCCAGCCGTGCCATTCAGGGATGCCAGCCTCGCACTTATACGGATGGCCCGCTTTCTGAACAGCTTGGACCAAAATAGATTACGTGATTTGGAGTCCTCAGCGACTTAGTGCCGCGGCTCGGCTCATTCGTGACGGATTCTGACTAGGTTCAAACTAGGTTGAAAGTTGAAAGCTGGTCAGCTTGGAGTTGTCCACGCCTTAGTGCCGCGGCTCTGTAATTGATAGAGCCCCTGGAACAGAGCTCTGACAGGCTACAGTGTTACTGACATTCGCGTGCCTTAGAATTCGCTGAATCACCCTGTCCGGCACGCCGAGGCAATACAGGTTGCTTCCCAGTCCTCGCCGCGCCGCGCGCCAATTGGGAATGTGGAGCACAAAGCGGAGCACAATAAGTGCCGAATGAGACGCACCGAGTCCAACTTGGGGGCATCGACTCCGATTGTAAGTGCTTTACTACGAGTGAGGGCGGCGAGAACGATTCATTTGCTAAACCGTTGTACGGGCTAACACCTGTACCCAGGGTTCGAATCCCTGCCTCTCCGCCAGTCCTTTTGCGTTCCGGCCCTTGCGAGTTGACGGGGCGGTTCTTAATTGGATCACGGACTGCATCGTGATCACTGCGGGAGACCTACTTTGCGCACAAGGTCGGCAAACCGCGGGTCAGAACGCAGAGGATCGAGTTGGAAGTAAGTGTTCAAACCAATCAGCAACCAATCGTGTTCCTGGTAAGCGACGTTGAGCCAATGGAACGCCTGCTCTTTGTCTCCCAGATCGGCGTAGAAGCGGGCAATGGTCAACGCGGAGGAGTAGCCATTCTCCCGTTGTGATTTGCGAAACTCAATGGCTTTGCTGAGAGCGCCTTTCCAGCCTGTGGAACGATATCCTTCGTCCATGGCTTTGGCGTATTGCCAATCGCCGTGGGAACCGGACAACTGCGCACACGTCTTCCATTCGTCGATCATCTGCGGATACATGCGTTCGCCCCAATAGGCGTAGGCGAGGCAATCGTGCGCAATGGCGAATTTGGGGTTGTCATTTGCCAGCTTGCTGCAAATCGCGATGGCTTCGGGGTATTGCCGCGCCCAGACGCGAATACCTCCGGCCACTCTGGCGATCACCGGAGACTGCGGATCGAGTTCATGCGCACGATTGATTTCCGCCAAGGCTTCCTGCTCTCTTCCCCCAATCATGCCAATGTCGTCGGCGTACCACTGGTGGGCCGTGGCATCGTTAGGATCGAGTTCGAAAGACTTCTTGAACTCAGCCTCTCCGCCGGCGAAATCCCAGTCATACTGCATCTCATTGCTGCCCAGCACGGCATGAGGATGAGCCAGGGTTGGATCCAGGTCGAGGGCCTTGCGGGCAGCTGCGTTCGACTTGGGAAAGTCTTCGTTTTGATTGCCACCGTAGTTGGGCAGCACCGCAGTAGGCATCGGCCAGACCCGAATAAGCTAAAGCGTAGCCGGGATCCTTCGTTATCGCTTGATCGAAATCGGTGATGGCCTTCTCCAGTTCGCTATAGGTGCGGTTGTTCCAAGCGTAACGGCCCTTCAAAAACAGATCATAGGCCTCCGGATTTTGTGTGCTTTGCCGTGCGACCTGCTGCCGTTCGGAGCTGCTGAGCTTCGATCGCAACTGTCCGGCGATGTCACCTGCCATCTGCTGCTGCAGCAAGATGAGATTGGTGCTCTTGCCTGTGTAGCGGTGCCCCCAGATTTCGGTGTTGTCCCGGACATCGGTGAGTTCAGTGTTGATTTCGATTGTGCCACCGTGCTGGGCCACTCGCCCAGTGACCACGACCGACACGCCCAGATTGTTGCCGATGGTGCGGACGTCAACGTCCTTCCCTTTGTAGCGAAAGGCCGAGTCGCGGGACCGAACCTTAAGCTGGGGCACGCGGGCGAGACTGCCGATTAAGGACTCGGCGATGCCGTCGCTGAGATAGTCGGAATTGGCGTCTCCACGCTCGTTGGTAAAAGGAAGGACGGCGACGGAATCGGGCCCGAGGTAGAGATCGTGGGAGACGTTAGCCGGCTGAAGGCTGGCAAGAGCTTTGTATTTGGGTTCGCGATGGCCGATCGAAAAATAAATGATGAGTACTGCGGCAAGCGAGAACGGGACCAACCAGGCAGCGAGACGGGATGGGGGCCAATTTTTTGTCGCGGTAGGAACCGCCGACCGGGTTATCGCCGTGAGCGTCGCGGCAGGAGCTGAGTCGGACAGTGGGGCAGGTCCGGCTAAATTCGATTTGCGATCCTCAACTCCCCCGGATTCGGAATCCTCGACATCCAGTTCTTCGCTTCGTCCCTTCAACCAATCGGCTAGTTCATCGCAGTAGGCGAAGACGGCGCTGCGGCCGCCCCCCGGCACGCGATGCACGGGAAGACCACGTTCCGTTTCCCAGCGTTTGACTGTGCGTTCGGCACGGCCGAGGAAGGCGGCAATCTCCTTCCAGGAGTCAAGGCGCTTCCCAGCGAGCGGTTCGCGATTGGCTGACATATTCGACTGACACAAAGGGAAATGACACGTCATGGCCTCAAATGGCCCGACATGCCTGTTGCCGCTGGGGGAGCAAGCGGCCATAGTATAGCGCGATTTGCAACTGTTCCATACCCCACGAATGAGCTGTCAGTGGGAAAAATAAGCCAGAAAGACACAGTTTGAAATGTTTAGCGTCAACCGCTTAGGAGAAGTTCCAATGTCTAAAAGCCGCTTCTTCGGTCGCATTCTCACAACCATGTCATGGGCTGCGCTGGCACTCATCCTGCAGGCGGTTTCTGCTCAAGCCCAAACTTATACCGATCTGCATGACTTCAACGCCAGCGCCGGCGATCCGTACAACTTCCAACTCACGAAGTTGGCTCAGGGACGCGACGGCAACTTCTATGGTGAGGCCGTCTCCGGCGGGACGGGCAACGGTACGATCGCGAAGATGACGCCGAGCGGAGCCGTTTCGATTCTGTTGAGCTTCGATGGAACCGATGGGTCGAATCCGCTGGGCGGGATGACACTGGGTAATGATGGCGAACTATACGGCGAAACCTGGAGTGGCGGTAGCTCAGGGGACGGGGTCACATTTAAAGTCACCACGGCTGGAGTCTCAACGACGCTCCACAATTTCACCAACACTGGGGATGGACTGAATCCGGCGAACACGCTGGTGCTGGGAACCAGCGGCATGTTCTATGGCACGACCAATACCCCTCCGGACACGATCTATCAGGTCTCCTCGGCTGGTGTGTTTAAGACCCTGCACACGCTGAGCACCACTGACGGCACCTCGGGCGGACAGCTCACTCAAGGCAACGATGGAAACTTTTACGGCGGGATGAACAATGGTGGGACGAACGGCTACGGGACGCTTTTTAAGATGACGGCGAGCGGCACCTTTACTGTGCTACACAATTTTTCAGGCTCGGATGGAACGATTGCAGCGCCGGGGATGGTTCAGTCGGCGAGCGGGGTGTTGTACGGAGCGGCGGAACAAGGCGGCGCCAGCAACGCGGGAGTGGTTTACAAGACTACTTCGGCCGGAGTGTTCACGCTGCTGCATAGCCTGAACGGCACTACGGACGGCAAACAGCCGGGATCGCTGATACTGGCGACCGACGGCAATTTCTACGGCGTGACCGTCCAGGCAGGGAGCGGCAACTGCGGGACTATTTTCAAACTCACAACGGCGGGTGTATATAGCGTCCTCTATAACTTCGAGAACGCGACTGGCTGCAACCCTGCGCAATACATCATGGAAAGCACAGATGGCTTGCTGTACGGAGTCACGCAAAATGGCGGCGGTCACGGTAATGGCGCCTTCTTCAGCCTGAATGTGGCGCTGAAGCCTTACATCACGATGTATCCAACCTCGGGCAAAGCCGGCACTGAAGTCGGGATTATGGGCCAGGGCTTCGATAGTGCTTCGGTGGTGAAGTTCGGTGGCGTTGCCGCGACCAAGATCACGCTTTCCGGGACGACTTACATCACGGCAACCGTACCTGCGGGAGCGGTGGATGGCGATGTGACGGTGACTACCGGCTCGACGACACTCACCAGCCTGAAGACCTTTATCGTGCACAACTCGTGGAGCACCGGAGCGCCCGTGCCAGTGCCGGTTGTGGGCCCAGCCGCAGCCGTGCTGAGTGGCGAAATTTATCTAGTAGGCGGATATAACAGCACGGGGTCGCTTGCGGATGTGCAGATTTACAACCCGACGACGAACACGTGGAGCACCGGCCCGTCACTGCCCACCGCGACCGACACTGGAGCTGCCGCAGTCGTGAGCAATGTGTTGTATTTCATCGGCGGAAGCCATAGCGGTGTGTATACCAACGCAGTGTGGGCCTATAGCCCGACTACGAAAACCTGGTCGGCGAAAGCGGCTATGCTGACGGGAAGAAACGGGCTGCAGGTGGTGGTGGAGAATAACATCATCTATGCCATCGGCGGCTACAACGGGTCTACCTTTGTCGATAACGTCGAAAGCTACAATCCCAAAACCAACGAGTGGACCGAAGAAGCTCCGATGTTGGGGACGAAAGATATTCCGGCCGCCGGTCTGATCGGAACCACGATCGTGGTCGCAGGCGGGGCGAATGTTCCCGGCTCGGTGACCGGCGACACCGAAGCCTACGACGCCACGACGAATACGTGGAAAGAATTAACCGCTGATCCCACGGCCCGAACCGGCCCTTGCAACGGAGTTATCAGCCAACTGTATGACATCGGCGGCTACATCAACAATGCAGGCGCGGCGACCACGGTAAACGAATCATTCAACTTGACAACGGATAAATGGACCACGACGCTGGCTCCTATGCCGACCGGGACTATGTTCGGCGGTTCCGCGAGTTGTAAACGGGCAGCTCTATTGCCTGGCAGGCGAGGAGGTCGTAAACTCCACGGCCGTTAATGACGTCCAGATTTATCAGCCGTAGGAAGTCAAGCCGCGAAGGTCATCCGTCTTGGGATGTTCCCGGGACGGTTTCTGTCGAGATCGGCCAAAGTACTTGCGAAATTCCGCTTCGCGTCCGGCAGGAAACTCGCCATTAGCCATCAAGCCCTCCAGCAGGACAGAGAGGTTCAACACCCCGGATACGGGATTGCTGATTTCGTGAGTGGGGAGATCTTGTTCGCAGCTTGCAAGCGCCGTCAGGAGGCGGTTTCGGCGAGTGGAAGCCAGACTTGAAAGCGCGTGTTACCGGGATTAGAAGTGACCTGAATATTTCCCCGGTGCTTTTTCACGATGCGCTGGACGGTGTCGAGGCCGAGGCCGGTACCTTCTCCAACTCCTTTGGTAGTGAAAAAAGGCTCGAAGATGTGGGGCTGCACTTCTTCGGGGATGCCGGGACCGTTGTCGCCGATTTCTACGACCACGCAAGCGTCTTCGCGGTAGGTGCGGATGCGAAGCTCGCCTTTACCGTGCATCGCGTCGATGGCGTTATCGATCAGGTTGGTCCAGACTTGGTTGAGTTCGCTGCCAAATGAATTCACGAGCAGGGGAACGCGTTGATAATCGCGCCGCACCTCGACTCCTTTTTTCAACTTGTGATTCAGAATGGTGAGCGTGGTCTCGAGACTCTTTACGACGTCAACATTCTGCACCGGGGACTGGTCCATGTAGGTGTATTCCTTGATGGCGCCGACCAGGTCTGATATCCGCGAGGTGCTGCTCTCGATTTCGTGGAGAAGGCTGGCGACCTCGACCGAGGCAGCGATCCGGACCAGTGCGGCGCGAGCAGTTTCTGCATCGAGGGTCGAGAACAGCGACTCGACCACTTCCGGCTTGATGTTGCGGCGCGCAAGACCAGCGGCCAGCAGCCACAAGTCGTTCTGTCCGTGACTGCGCAATAAGGAATCGATCTGATCTTCGAGATCGTTGATGGTCAGCGCATCGGGAGGCACTACATCGGTTTGGGTGAACGAGGCTTCCAGCTTTTCGATTTCCGATTTCTGAGCGGGCGTGAGATCGCGCTTTCCCAACTCGAGACTGGCATCCCGGATTTTTTTTAGAATGTGACGCAACTGGCTGGCGGCGCGTTTCGCGGCGGAAGCCGGATTGTTGAGTTCGTGCGCGAGTCCAGCTGAAAGTTTTCCCAGAGATGCCAAACGGTCGCGCTGCTGTTCGAGGCGAGTGGTTTCGCGAATCCGGTCAGACATCAGGCCGACGAGGCGCTTGGTGAGCTCCGGCATTTTCTGCACGAGATCGGGAAACAGCGCGGAAGAAAATCGCAGAGCGTGGGAGTCCGTAACAGCTCGCCCGCCCACAGTAAACTGCTTCATCCGGGAAAACGGCAGCACTCCGGTAACGTCGCCTGGCTCCAGATCAAAGACGAAGGTTTCTCCATTGAGTTCGCCGCGCCCTTGCAGCTGGCCTTCGAGAATCACAAACATGGCATCGGCGGGATCGCCCTGGCGGGAATAGACATCACCGGCCTTGAGAACCAGTTCCTGCGCTTGACTGATGAACCAGGTGAGCTGATCGTCGGGTAGATCAACGAATACTGGGACGCGACGTAGTTCGGATATATCGACCATTTATACCTTGCTCAGATACTGATGGATAAATTGCACCGCAACCGATCCTTCGCCGACTCCGGAGGCCACACGTTTGATAGAGCCGTGGCGCACATCGCCGACGGCGAAGATGCCGGGAACATTGGTCTCGAGCAGAAACGGATCGCGGTCGAGCGTCCATCCTTTGGTGCGTTGCCCGTCGCGAATCAGGTCGGGGCCGGTCAAAAGGAAACCACGCTCGTCGCGCTCGATGAGATCGCCCAGCCAGTCGGTGCGCGGCAATGCTCCGATGAAAATGAACATCGCACTGGCAGGGACGCGCTCGACCTTGTTGGTATCGGAACAAAGCACGGAAATTTCTTCGAGATGAGTTTCGCCGTGGGCTTCGGCAACTCCGGCATGGGTCCAGAGCTGAATGTTCGGAGTCTCTTTGATCTGATCGATCAAATATTGCGACATGGTGCTGGAGAGCGATTCGCCGCGCACAAGAATAATGACGCGCTCCGCGTATCTGGCGAAGTTCATGGCGGCCTGACCGGCGGAGTTCGCGCCGCCGACCACATAAACGATTTCACCTTTGCAGGAGAGCGCCTCGGTGGCGCCCCCACCATAATAAATTCCCGCACCCTGCAACCTGTCTATGCCGGGAGCCGCAAGACGGCGCCACTGAACACCGGTCGCGATCATGAGCGCGTGACAGGAAATCTCGTTTCCGTCCGCCAGCTTGATGATGCGGTAAGAGCCTTCGGCACGAACACCGACGGCTTCCTGCGACAGGATCTCGACTCCGAAACGCTGCGCCTGCACGACGGCGCGGCGGGCCAGATCGGCGCCGCTGAGGCCGGTGGGAAATCCAAGATAGTTTTCGATGCGGGAACTCATCCCCGCCTGACCGCCGGGCGCTTCGCGCTCAATCATTACGGTGTGCAGACCTTCGGAAGCTCCGTAAACGGCAGCGGCGAGACCAGCGGGGCCTCCACCCACAATCGCCAAGTCGTAGAAGCTGGTTTGCGCGCGGGTGCGCAGGCCGACTTTTTGCGCGACATCGGCGGGTATGCCTTCGAGAAGCTTGGTGCCGTCTGGAAAAAGCACGACGGGAAGATTGGCAGCCTCCGGCCCCAGGGCTTCGACCAGCAACTTGGTTTCCGGGTCATTCGCGGAAAGCTCCACGTCGATCCACTGGTAGGGAACATGATTGCGTGCGAGGAAGTCGCGCAACTCGTAGGACCGGGGTGACCAGCGCGTGCCCAGCAAACGAATTCCCTGAAAGGTTGGGCGGAACGAGGCTTGCCAATCATCGAGCAAGTCGTCGAGCTGCGGGTACAGGTGTTCGGTGGGAGGATCCCAGGGCTTCAGAAAAAAATAATTAATGCTGGCCTGATTGATGGCGCTGATGGCAGCGTTGGTATCGGCATACGCCGTAAGCAGGGCTCGTTTTGCGCCAGGGAAAATTCCCATGGCCTGCTGCAGGAATTCAACTCCGTCCATGTGCGGCATGCGCTGGTCGGCAAGCAGGAGTGCCACGCTGTCATTACGGACCTTCAATTGTTTCAGGAGATCAAGAGCGCCCTCGGGCGAGTCGCTGCCGATGATGCGATATTCAGCGCCGTACTGCGAACGCAGATCGCGCTCAATCGCTCGAAGAACGTCGGAGTCGTCATCCACACTGAGTAAAATCGGCTTAGGCATTATCGACCGTTTCGCGCCACGAAAGAAAAAGATACTCCCTGACTGCTGGTTCTACTTGATGGTTTGATTAGATACAAAAATAGGAGTTTGGTCGCGCAATTCGTTGGGCAGGTGATGTAACATTTACGGACAACCCCGGAAGGTCGCGCGTCCACAAACCATCCAAGTAAACAATCCTCTGGTGACGCGTGCGCTTCCGGCGTTGGCAGACTCGCCACATTGGCGCGGGGGAGTTCCGTTCTTCCTTGGCTAACGGCAGCGCAGGCGAGTACTCAATACCGGGCCCTGAATACAATGACGTCCAAGTTTTTAAAGGTAAGCAGGCAAAAACATTCGAAAGAGGAATCCAATGGCTGAACTGAAATCTATCGCAAGTGAAAACGAAGTTTCCCGTGAGCGCCTCGCAGAGCTGTTGAACGAGGACCTTGCCCGCGAATATCAGGCCATCATCGCGTACGTAGTTTATTCGCAGGTACTCAGCGGCGCGCAATACATGGATATTGCCGCTCAACTCGAAATCCACGCCAAGCAGGAACTCGATCATGCCTTGACCTTGTCGCGGCAAATCGACTATCTCGGCAAGATGCCCGTGGTTACTCCCAAGCCGGTACGTACGTCAAAAGATGCAAAAGAGATGCTGCGCTTCGATCTGGATAATGAAAATGAAACCATACGCAATTATCGAGCGCGCGTCGGGCAATGTGAAGCTCTGGGAGAATACGCGCTGGCGGAACAGATTCGCCAGATCCTGGTGCAGGAGCAGGATCATCAAATTGATTTAGCTACAGCCCTGGGTGAGGAAGTTCCGGACCTGGGTGGCGGTCCGCAGGGACGCGCCCTGCGCGGTCGTCGCTAATTTCAGTTACACACCTGGCGGATGCTGACGTATCGCGACGGAGTGTCACCGGTGTCGGCGGCGCAATCCGAGGCAGCACGTGTGTCTTGATCGGTATACCCGATGGTTGTCTCATAAATCGGTAAACCAAGGAGGTTAAAAATATGCCCACTCTCACCACAAAGGATGGCACAACGATTTACTACAAGGACTGGGGAAGAGGGCAGCCCATCGTGTTCAGTCACGGTTGGCCGCTCACGGCGGACGACTGGGACGGACAGATGTTGTTCTTCGGCCAGCGCGGATATCGAGTGATCGCGCATGACCGGCGAGGGCATGGCCGTTCCACGCAAACCTGGGATGGCAACGACATGGATACCTATGCCGACGATCTGGCGGCTCTAACGGAAAAACTTGATTTGAAAAACGCCATCCACGTGGGCCACTCCACGGGCGGCGGAGAAGTTGCCCGTTACATTGGGCGGCATGGCTCCAAGCGGGTCGGCATGGCAGTGCTTATAAGTTCGGTGCCGCCGCTGATGCTGAAGACGGATAAGAATCCCGGCGGCCTGCCGCTGTCAGTATTCGATGGCCTGCGAGCCGAAATGGTGAAGAATCGGGCGCAGTTTTATAAGGATATTACGCTACCGTTTTATGGCTACAACCGGCCAGGGGCAAAGATCTCGGAAGGCATTCGGGAACACTGGTGGCTGCAGGGGATGCTGGGAGGAATGAAGCCGCATTACGATTGCATCAAGGCCTTCTCGGAAACGGACTTCACAGAAGACCTTAAGAAATTCGATGTGCCGACGCTGGTGATGCATGGCGACGACGATCAGATTGTGCCCATCGGGGCGTCGGGTCTGATGTCGGCGAAAATTGTGAAGGGCGCGACGCTGAAGGTTTATCCCGGCTTTCCGCACGGGATGCCCACAACCAATGCGGACCAGATCAATGCGGATCTGCTTGATTTTATCCAGGAACGGAAGCAGGCGGCGGCTTAAGGGAAACGCAGGCTTGGCGTTTGAAGCTTCCGCGAGAGGCTTCACACCTGCGTTCCATACGAAACGTGTTTTCCTTGCCGAGGCAGCAGGATTATCCTACAAGAAAGCCAAAGCCCCGAGATTCACTCGGGGCTGTATTCGTACCAAACGCCGTCTGCCAGACACTTACTATGATAAGTCGATAACGCCCGTTGTCAAGCGTCTTAAGTACCGTCGAGTGACCGAGGAGGGCACGGGAGTCGAACCCTAATGGCTGAAAGCCACTCGACCGTCTGGCAGACGGCGTCCAGTACCCACTGGCAATACCCTCCTAAACGCTGCCCGCCGCTGACAATTGTACGGGCCGCTTCGGTGGCATAAGAGAAGAACCAAGCAATATTTCGGGATCGCATACCGATTCGGGAACAAGGAAATTGCGAGCAAACGAAAGGCACGACCGAAGTTGTGCCTCGAGATATACCTGTAGATCCGTAGCTGATTCTAGTCTCTGACTCCATCCATAAACGCCCGCAACTTTCGCGAGCGCGAGGGATGACGCAGTTTGCGCAGCGCTTTGGCTTCGATCTGGCGAATGCGTTCGCGGGTTACGGCGAACGACTGGCCGACTTCTTCCAGGGTGTGCTCGCTGCCGTCTTCGAGACCGAAGCGCATCTTGATGACTTTTTCTTCGCGCGGAGTCAGCGTGCGGAGGACCTGTCCAGTCTGGTCCTTGAGGTTCACGTTGATCACGGCTTCGGCGGGCGAAACGACCGCGCGGTCTTCGATGAAGTCGCCAAGATGCGAATCTTCCTCTTCGCCGATTGGCGTTTCGAGCGAGATTGGCTCCTGCGCGATCTTGAGCACCTTGCGCACTTTCGCGACGGGAATATCCATTCTCTTAGCGATTTCTTCGGATGTAGGTTCGCGTCCCAGCTCCTGCACAAGTTGCCGCGAAGTGCGGATCAGCTTGTTGATGGTTTCGATCATGTGCACGGGGATGCGAATCGTACGCGCCTGATCAGCAATTGCACGAGTAATCGCCTGCCGAATCCACCACGTGGCATACGTAGAAAATTTGTAGCCGCGGCGGTATTCGAATTTATCGACAGCTTTCATCAGGCCGATGTTGCCCTCCTGAATCAGATCCAGAAACTGCAAGCCGCGGTTGGTATATTTTTTCGCAATCGAAACCACGAGACGGAGGTTTGCCTCAATCAGCTCGCGCTTGGCTTGCTCCGCATCCATGTCTCCCTGGATGATTTCGCGCTGGGTGCGCTTGATCTCCTGGAACAACAGTCCGGCTTCGACTTCAAGTTTTTCAATTTCGCTTCGTACTGCGCGCGACTGGCGGCGATATTCTTTTTTTTGCTCTTCGCTGCGGGTGGCGTCAGCCTTGCGCTCGAGATTCTGCGCCTGACGGTCGAGCGAACGCATGCTATCGACAGTTTTGTTGACACGGTCGATCAGCCGCTTGCGTTCAGCATTGGTGAAACCCAGCTTGCGCACCGCGATGGAGACTCTAACAATGGCGCGGGCCAGGTTGCGGCGGGCGCGGCGATGGTCTTTCGGCCGCTTCTTCTGCGACATTTCGACATACTTTTCCTGCACCACGGCGACTTTTTTGTAGAGCTTCGCCATGTTGTCGATCTTCCCGGTAAATTCGTTCAGCCGGTTTTGCAGGATCTCGTCGGTGATTTCTTCCTCGTCGAAGGTCACGACCTCCTTGATGGAGCGCACACCTTTCTTGAGGTCTTCGCCCATCGCGAGAAGTTCGTGAATCACGATAGGGGAGCGCGAGAGTGCTTTCAGCACGCGAATCTGGCCGCGCTCAATACGTTTGGCGATTTCAACTTCGCCCTCGCGTGTAAGCAGGGGAACTGTACCCATCTCGCGCAGATACATGCGGACGGGATCGTTGGTTTTTTCCAGAGCGCCGGGAGTGAGGTCGAGTTCAACATCCTCGCCTTCTTCCCCTTCGTCGAATTTTTTATCGAGCGCCGCAGAAGGCAGTTTGGGGCCTTCGAGCACATCGATGCCTTGCGTGCCGATGGTAGTCAGCAGGTCGTCCAGGTCTTCGGGACTCACCACGTCCTGTGGTATGAGCTCGTTTACCTGATCATAGGTAAGGTAGCCCTTCTCTTTCCCGGCATCGACCAACTTTTTTATATCGTCGTACTTGTCTTCAAGAGCCAAGAGGTGTCCTCAAATTCGTCAATTCGCCCTCGGGGGAGCGTATGGTAATGTGTTCACAGGTGGGAATCTGGGGTGTCGCGGAGTTGTGCACCTGGCACAAACATAAGAGTTTAGCACATAAGTGCTGCCCGGTCTATCACTTGCCCCGCTGAAAAGCGCCCTTGCCCGCCCTATCGATAACTCTAACTCTGCTAAATACTTAGATGACTCTCATCGCCGTTTTGTTTCACGCTGTTTTCTGGCTTCCGAATCCTATTCTCGAGCCAATTTCGGCCAAATTTGGATCTCTCAGCGCGCGGCTCAACCGCTCCACTTCCAGAAGCAGTTCCTTCATACGTTCTTTATCGTCGCTGATGCCGGGCTTCTTCAACTCGCGCTGCACCTGCTCCTGCTGACGGCGCAGGTGAATGCGCCGCAAGGCGCGGCACGCGCCCTCCAAGCGCTCAGCCGTGAGCTCTTCATCTTCTTTCAAAAGGATTGATGCCAGCATCCGGCGCTCGCCGTCGGAGCATGGCACTTCCATTACATCGGCTATTTCTGGTCCGGCATTCAGCAGAGCTTCGACCAGCGACTCGGTGGCGAGTCCGCGATGCAGGCCTTCGCTGTGGAACGCATACTGCGCCTGGCGCGCCGGATCAAATTCTTCCTCCGCGCCATCGCGCGCCGAAAGGCGCTCTCCGGGCTGCATTTGGCGGGCCGAGGCGAGGGCGCGAATGAGAATACGTTCAGCATCTGTCGCTTGGGCTTCGGGACGCGCTTTTACGGCTGCGGCCGAACGCTCGGAAGCCACATGGCGCAACTCCTGCCGCAACACGGTGGAATCGATGCCCAATTTTTGTGCGATCTCCTGGCTCAGTTCGTCGCGCACAATCCGGCTGGGCACGCGTTGAATGTGGGGCAACAAATAGTTCACCGCTTTTACTTTGCCTTCGGCGCTGCGCACGGGAAAGTGCGCGCGGGCGCGGTCGATCAGATAATCGAAATACTTTTGTGAACCGCGAAGGGCCTCGCCGTAAGCGTCTCGACCTTTGCGGCGGATGTACAAATCCGGATCGAAACCTTGCTCCAGCGAGAGCACCTTGACCTGGAATTCTTCCTCGATCAGTAGACCCAGGGTGCGCTCCGTAGCCTTCGCTCCGGCGGTATCGGGATCGAAGTTGACCACCACGTTCTTGCTGAAGCGCCCGAGCAGCTTGGCCTGAATCTCAGTAAAAGCCGTGCCGGAACTGGCGATCACATTATGAAATCCGGCGGCGTAGACGGAAATGCAATCCATCTGACCTTCTACGAGGATGGCGTAATCGAGCTTGCGAATGGCTTCTTTAGCGTGATCGAGATTGAAGAGCACGCGGCCTTTGGAATAAATTCCCGTCTCCGGCGAATTCAGATATTTTGGGCCGGACTTTTCGTCGGTTGCCAAAGTGCGACCGGTGAATGCGATTATTTTTCCGGCATCGCTGGCGATGGGGAACATGACGCGGTTGCGAAACTTGGAGTACAGGCGGGCTTCCGGCTTCTTGCTTCCGGCTTCCGGCGCCGTACTCGAATCAAAATCCTCAGTCTTCCAGGAAAACAATCCGCTCTCGCGCAAGACCTCTTCGCTGAACTCTGCGGCCAGGCGGTCGCGCAGCAGGAAGCCGGAATCCGGTGCGTAGCCGATGCGGAAGCTCGCAATGGTTTCTTCATCAAGGCCTCGCCCCTGTAAATACTCCCGGGCGCGTGATCCATCGGGGCGCTTCAGGCACTCCTGGAAAAATGCGGCGGCGCGCTCCTGGGCGTCAAACAACTGTGCGCGGAGCTTGGCTTCTTTCGCCTCAGCGGGGCTGGAGTATGTGGCTTTAGGGAGAGGAATCCCAAGCTTTTGCGCTACCAGCCTGAGGGCTTCGGGGAACGTGATGTTCTCGATTTTCTGCACGAAGCTAAAGACGTCTCCTGATACGCCGCAACCGAAGCAGTGATAGAACTGCCGTGTGGCATGAACCGAGAACGATGGCGTTTTCTCGCCGTGAAACGGACAGAGGCCCGAATAGTTCTGCGCGCCGGCTTTCTTCAGCTTGATGTAGTCGCCGATGATGCGGACGATATCCGCCTGCTGCTTTACGGTCTCTTTGAAATCTTCAGTGCTGGGCATGGCTGGATAGTGGTTTTGCGGGCCGACACTACTCCCCTTGTGATTGTGAGCTAGAGAGCCGCTGAAAGGAATATACCGGACCGGGATTGCTGTGGAGAAGTTGTGGGAATAAATGCCTATCCGGTTGATGGCCTAGGAAAAGCGGGCTTTATTGACTAAGTTTGCTCTCTGTCAAAATCATACCCGCAGCTCCACCACCGTCGCTCCGCCGCCGCCTTCGTTTTGCGGGGGCTCGGCCACGGATTCGACGTGCGGATGCTGCTGCAGGGCCTGGCGGAGAGCTTTGCGGAGGATACCCATGCCGCTGCCGTGGACAACGCGCACGCGAGGCAATCCGGCGAGAAATGCGCGGTCGACGAATTTCTGTACTTCGCGGGTGGCATCGTCAACGTTGAAGCCGATGACGTTGATTTCCGAGGGTGCGTTCTGGCCTTCATTTTCGAGCGAGACAGAAATTCCGCGCGCGCGCGCGGCCTTTACGGGAGAATCTGCGGGCCGCGCACCGGAAATCACCGCGGCAATATCGTCGCGCGCAATTTTCATCTTCATCGCGCCTACCGAAACTTCGAAGTGAGAATCATCCAGCTTGCGCAAGACGGTTGCCGCGCGGCCGGTGGATTTCAATTTCACGGTGTCGCCCTGGGAAACGTACTTCACGACCTGGGGCTCGGCATGAGGATCACCCTGATCGGCGCCGCTAGTGTGGGCGACCACGGTGGAATCGAACTGGTCGCGGAATTCACGGCGAAGCTTGGCGACGCGCCGCTCAGAATCTTTTGCCACCTTCTGTGCGGCGGCTTTGTCCTGGATTGCGTTCACCGATTCGCGCGCCTGGTATTCGAAGTCGCGCAACACGCTCTCGAGCTTCTTTTCCATTTCGCGGATCTTGGTTTGCTGCTCTTTTTTCCCTTCGAGGGCGAGACGCGTTTTTTCTTTTTCTAATTCCTGTTCGCGGGACTTCAGCCGCATACGGTCGTTTTCAGCCTCACGCAGGCTGGCATGGAGTCTGTCCAGAAACTCGCCGACATCGCGGGCTTGCGTTCCGAGCCGCGATCGCGCCGCTTCGATGATTGCCGGATTCAATCCCAGTCGCTGCGCAATGTTGATTCCAGCTGACGCTCCGGGCACGCCGATCTTTAATTCGTAGGTGGGTTGCAAGGTACTCTCGTCAAAGCCGACGGAAGCGTTGATCACTCCCAAAGTATTCGCGCCGTAAACCTTCAACGAAGTGTGATGCGTTGAGATCACAGTCATGCAGCCGATGCGTCCGAAATGCAATGCGATCGCCACCGCCAGCGCGGCGCCTTCTTCGGGATCAGTGGCGGAGCCTAATTCATCGAGCAGGACCAGCGACTGCGGGGTCGCTGTGCGCGAAATAAAATCGATGTTGGTGACGTGTGCGGAAAATGTGGAGAGGTTCTGCTCGATGGATTGGTAGTCGCCGATGTCCGCGAGAACAGCGTCGAACACCGGCATTTCGGCGCGGTCGGCAGGGACCGGAATTCCCGACTGCGCCATCAATGCCAGCAGGCCGATGGTTTTCAGGGTTACTGTTTTTCCCCCGGTGTTGGGACCGGTGATGACTAACTGGCGCCGGTTTCCTTCGAGTTCCACTGTGATGGGAACTACGGTTGCGTTCTTCAGCTTCAGATTCCGCTCCAGCAGCGGGTGGCGAGCGTTGTGCAGAAGCAAGCGAGCTGCGCTCGCGGACAGCCGAGGGCGGCTGTCCCCACTTGGATTTTGCCGGCTTCCGGCGGGCGTGCTTAACTGCACGGTAACGCAGTTGTAGTCTTCGGCGAAGCGGGCTTTGGCGAATTGCAGCTCCAGTTCGCTCAGCACTGACTCGGAGGCCAGAATTCCATCCGCCTGTTCGCCGATGCGGCGCGTCATTTCGAGCAGGATGCGGTGAACCTCGGCCAGTTCGTCGTCGAGCAAGCGGACCAGTTCGTTGTTTTGTTCGATCGTCTCCAGCGGCTCCACGAACACTGTCTGGCCGCTGGAACTGGCGCCGTGCACCACGCCTTGCACCCGCCGCTTCTGTTCGATCTTTACCGGGATCACAAAACGCTCGCCGCGGATCGTCACCAGTTCATCCTGTGCTGCACCGCCTTCGGCCAGCTTGCGCAAGTATCCGCGAAGCGATTCCTGAATCACGCGCTTTTGCTTTTCGATTTCGCGGCGAATCCTCGAGAGCTCCGGTGATGCACGATCTTCGAGGGTCCCATCGGGCTGAATTTTGTTACGGAAGAATCGGAGGAACTCCGTGAAATCGGGGATGTTTTCCGAAAGCGTTCGTATTTGGCGCCATTCCGTTCGCATGCTCGCCGGAGGATGCAGGGCGATCTCGCGCCATTCGGCGGCGCGATCCACCAGCAGTAAAGCGTCGCGAATGTCCGTGGTCTCAAGTACCGCACCGCTGATGCGAGACTTTTCCACCAATTGTGCAACGTCGAGCAGGCCGGAAAAATCGAAGCGCCCGCCGACGCGGCGAAATTCGCGCACCTCTTCCGTCAAGGCTTGTTGCTGCTCAATCCACTCGGCGTCGATTGACGGCGCAAGAGCCGCCACTCGCGCTGCGTCCTAAGGGCGAGGATGCGTATCCGCTGAGCAGTTCGCGAAGGGCGTCGAACTCGAGTACACGCGCGGAGTGATGGACCAGCGCTTCAGACATGCGATTTTATGTTACAGGATTGGCGGGGCGAACCGTCGCGGTGAATTGAGGACGAAGGTGCGAGGCGGCTATGAGATTCAGGAGCGAGCCGCCGCCACCGCGCGCGAAGAATTCTCACTCGCGATCGGAAGGACGAGCACGAACAAGGCTCCGCCCTCAGTTTTATTCTGACAAGTGATCAGACCTTTGTGATCCTGCACCACGCCGTAGACGGCGCTCAGTCCCAGGCCGGTGCCTTTGCCGATGGGCTTGGTGGTATAGAACGGATCGAATACGCGATGCGGCTCTTTGATGCCCGGCCCGCTATCGGAAAACTGCAACACCACTTGCTCGCCGCGAACCTCGGCAGTGACGCGGATCAAACCACCGCCAACATCCTCCACTGCGTCCAACGCGTTCTCGACGATTTGGACGAACGCCTGGAACAGCTGGTGGCCATCGCCCCAGACTTTCGGCAGGTCAGGTGCGAAGGAGGTTTCGATGCGGACTTTTTGATCGTGCCGTTGCAGTTCGCGCATCTGCACGCTGCGTTGCAGCAGCATGCAGATATCCACCATGGTTCTTTCTCCGGAGCCTTGTTGCGCGAAACTGAGAAGATTCGATATGAGTTCCCGAGTTCGCTGCGAGTGATGGACAATTTTGCGCACTAACGTATCCTGCTCGCTGGTCAAGTGGTGATTCGACCACAAGTTCTCGGAAGAACTCATGATTGCGCCGAGAGGCTGTTCGATTTCGTTTGCCGCACCCGCAACCAACTGGCCTAGCGAAGCCAATTTTTCTCTCTGCACCAAGTGGCTCTGCAAACGTTGCTCATTCTCGAAGCTGCGCCGCGAATTTTCCAGCAGTCGGATCAGAGCCTGGTCCTGGAGATATTGGCGCACGAAGACGAATACACCCAGCACCAGCATGGCGGAAAGAACCGTGAACATGCGAAAGTTGCGGACCGGTGCGGGCGATTTATCCCAGAGAAAGGTCCATAGGCCCAGCGCCGGCAAAGAGAGAATGGCGAGCATGGCCAAGCGCAAGGCGGTAGTGCCCCATTTGTCGACCGGCGGGGGAGGCGCGGCTTCAGGATGCCAGTGGCGGGCGGAAAGAGCAGTGGCCGCCATCCAACTGGCCGCGCCGATCAGCGGGATATCGTAAACACTCCCGGTGTAATATTTTCCATTGACGAGTGCTGTGCTCAGGCCTTGCGAACCCAGTGCGTACACCGCACTGGCAGCCATCAGGTTGACGTAAATTCTCCTCCATCCTTGCGATGCGCCCCGGCTGGCAATTCCCAGCACCAAAACGAATAAGCCCGCCTCGAGCAGGTAAAGCGAAGAGAAATTCCTCCGGTACGTTTGTGGATTCAAGGAAATGTACTGAGAGGGGAAAACGACGAAGGCGTAAAGGAAAACCCACCAAACCAGCAACAGAAAAAAATCCAGCGCGCCGATGCGGAATTTATGCTCTGCTCCAGCGCGATGCGGACGCAACCCAACCGCCGCGATCATTGGAATCAGATGGAGAAACAGAAACATATCCATGAACCACGGAGTGGGTACCAGCGCCCGGTTCAGAACTTCGTAGTAGGTCCACCCTGCCAGGTCGCAGGCCCAAAGCAGGCAGCCTGAGGCCATCAACGTCCAAAAACTTTGCTCGACCCCCTGGGTGGCACTGGCATTCGCGAGCATAGCCGTGCCAACGATGAGGATCAGCAGGAAATACAGGACATCGTCGATGGCGGTGAGCGCAGGGCCCCGCGGCAAAGCCAGCGACACGACAGCAAATGCAAGCGTAACTCCGCCTGCCAGCGCGAACCAGCGATGCCGTGCGAACAGACTCATCCGCCTTCATTCTATGGATAAAACGGGAGATTCCCAGATCGCTTTTGGCGTCAAGCAGGTTACTTTCGTCACCCTCCCCCTTCAGTCGGAGTCGATCTTCGGCGGCGTGCCTTTCGAATGCCGGTGGCGCTTGGACATCCCCTCTAGTCGAACTGCCCTGCTAGAATCAGTCTGAAGTCCGGGTGCCCGGTTTCGGAGCGCTATACTTGATCTGCCCGGACTCAACATTTCCTGGCTTCTTATGTCTTTTCCTGTTACCCGTCTTCGCCGGCTTCGCCGCACCGAGCAACTTCGCAATCTGGTACGCGAGACTCGGCTTACACCCAACGCGTTTGTCTATCCCATGTTCGTTTGTCCCGGCGAAGGTGTGCGAAAGGAAGTTCGATCGATGCCGGGCGTCTTCAACCTCTCAGTAGACGAGGCCGTGAAAGAGGCTCGCGAAGTTCATTCTTTGGGCATTCCGTCGGTAATTCTTTTTGGCCTGCCTGACAAAAAAGATGAAGTCGCCACAGGGGCGTGGGCGGATGATGGCATCGTGCAACAGGCCGCCCGAGCCATGAAACGTGAAGTCCCAGACTTACTCCTGATGGGGGATGTTTGCCTTTGTGAGTACATGTCTCATGGACATTGCGGGATCGTGAAGCCTGGAACCTCTCCACAGTCTTTGGGAGCCGCGGCCAGAGATGCTATGCGTGCCGGACAAGGAGTGGTGGCCGTCAGGAACCGTAAGGAGAAGGAAGAGGTGATCGAAGAGCTGGCATCGCTGGTGGCCAGTGCGGTCTCCAAATTTGAAATTGATAATGACGCCAGTCTCGAACTTCTGGCGCGAACATCGGTTTCCCTGACGCGGGCCGGTATCGACATCATTGCGCCCTCCGACATGATGGACGGCCGGGTTGCGGCCATTCGCCGCTCGCTGGATGAAGCTGGATTCAGCAATACTCCGATTCTCTCGTATGCGGCGAAATTTGCCTCCGGGTTCTACGGTCCGTTTCGTGAAGCTGCCGATTCGGCTCCGCAATTCGGCGATCGCCGTTCTTATCAGATGGACGGAGCCAATCTGCGCGAGGCCATGCGCGAGATCGAACTCGACGTAGAAGAAGGCGCCGACATGATCATGGTGAAGCCGGCCATGCCTTATCTTGATGTAATCGCCGCCGCGCGGGAGCGCTTCGATCTGCCGCTGGCCGCTTACCAGGTCTCCGGCGAATACGCGATGATTGAAGCGGCCGCTCGCAATGGCTGGATCGAGCGCGACCGCGTGATGATGGAATCCTTGCTCAGTATTCGGCGCGCCGGAGCCAGCATCATCCTTACCTATTATGCAAAGGATGCGGCGCGATTATTGGCGTGAAGGTCGCAAGGCGTTTTCTCTCTCCCGCTGAACTCTCAGGTCTTTCCCTCACTTCATCTACAGTTTTTCGCGTAGCCTGCCTACCGTGACCCGAGCCGACGAAGCGATTTGTCTAGAGCAAACACCGTAGCTCTCATCCCGCTGAAAGCCCTTATATTTCCTGGGTATTTAGCAACTTTTGAAGCCCCCCTTGTCATCTATTAGCGGCCCAGTGCTAGCAGTACTTGGGCGAAGTCTTGATTCAGGATCCAATCTCATTTTATGACCGTCACTACGTCTAAGATTTTTGCAGGTTTTATTGCACTCGCAGTCGCCTTCACCCTGGCCAGTTGTGGAGGGGTTAGTAATTCCACAACGGGTCAATCCTCGAACGTCACGGTTTCGCTGAATCAATCTTCCATGAACGTTGCAGTGGGCGCGACCGCGCAATTCACTGCGACCGTGCAGAATACTACGAACACTGCGGTGACCTGGTCGGTGGACGGTGTGGCCGGAGGAAACGCGACGGCGGGCACGATCAGCGCGTCGGGCCTATACACTGCCCCTGCTGCGGCCGGAAGCCACAAAGTGACCGCCACCAGCGTGGCCGACACTAACGCGAGCGCGAGCGCTGCTGTTACAGTGGGCGCACTCGCAGCCATCTCCCCGGCGACGGCATTTCTTCCGCCGGGTGGTACGCAGCAATTCTCTTCGTCGATCCAGGGCTTTTCAAACACGTCCGTTAATTGGGCGGTGAATCAGGTCGCGGGCGGAAATGCCAGTGTTGGCACGATCACTGCAGCGGGCTTGTACACGGCTCCATTGCAACCTGGAACTTATGCCGTAACTGCTACCAGCGCGGCCGATTCTTCCGTGACGGCGAGCGCTGCGGTGACCGTCGGCACAATTAAGCTTTCACCGACTTCTGCCACTCTGGCCAGTTCTCAAATGCAGCAGTTCACACCGACCGCGTCGGCTGGGGTCACGACGTTCACATGGTCTGTGGATGGAACGGTTGGAGGCAACGCGACGGTTGGCACGATCTCCGTCAGCGGTCTTTATATGGCGCCCGTGCAAGCGGGCAGCCACACGGTGACCGCGGCAGACGGGTCGATTACTGGAAGCGCGAGCGTGAGCATAGTCGACTTTACGATTGCGCCGTCGTCTACGACCGTCGCACCCTCAACAACGAAGCAGTTCACAGCGACGATTGAGGGCTTGTCGAACCAATCCGTGACCTGGGCGGTGGACGGAACCACTGGCGGAAGCGCTGCTACAGGCACGGTCAGCGCCGGAGGGCTGTACACGGCGCCGGCCGCCATCGGGGCTCATATCATTTCAGCAACCAGCGTGGCTGACACGGCGCTCACGGCTTCTGCTTCGGTTACCGTTATCAACTTCAGCCAGGCATCCGTTCTCACTTATCACAATGACGACGCGCGCGATGGGCAATATCTGGAAGAAGTCAGCCTGACGCCATCGAACGTAAACTCGTCGACGTTCGGCAAGCTGCTGGCCTATCCGGTGGATGGTCAGGTCTATGCGCAGCCTTTGTATATACCGGGACTCAGCATTGCAGGCGGCACGCACGATGTAGTTTTTGTCGTGACGCAGAACAACAGCGTCTACGCATTCGATGCCGATGCCACTTCGTCGGCGACCGCTCAGACTTTCTGGCATGCGGGACCGCTGGGGCCGTCGGTCTACAAGGGCGATATAACGGGCGTTAACCCTAATGTGGGCATTCTGTCGACGCCAGTCATTGATGCCAGCACCAATACTATGTATCTGGTGGCTGAAGAAGGTGGCAAGAGCGATCCGACCCCGTTCTTTCTGCATGCGCTCGATGTAACCACGGGTGCCGAGAAATTTGGCGGCCCGGTGAACATAACGGGATCGGTGGCGGGTACGGGTCTGGACAGCTCCGGTGGAAACATTTCTCTCGAATCAGACTGTTATCAACGCATGGGCCTGGCGCTGAATCCGGTTACGAACTGGATCTACATTCCCTTCGGCAGTTGTAACCATGGATGGATTTTGGCTTACGACAAAACGTCTCTGGCGCAAGAAGCAATCTTCAACGACACACCAGACGGAGCAGGCGGCGGGTACTGGGCGAGCGGAGGCGCGCCGGCAATCGATGATGCAACTGGCTACGTGTATCTGATGAGTGGTGTCGACGAGTTAGTGGCGGGGGATCCTGGGACAGGAGACCCTGTAACAAATGGCTATAACGATTCCATCTTTCAGTTGGACGCGACTAATCTGTCGATATCGAGTTACTTTACGCCGAGCGACAACTTTACTCTCGCAGAGTGGGACGCCGATTTGGGCAGCGGGTCGAACATTCTGGTTCCAAGTACGCCCTCTTTGCCGGTAACTCTCGGAGGAGGAAAGGACGGAAATGTCTTCGTCGTGAACCGAAACAACATGGGCGGCTATAACCCTGGAGGCACGAACAACGTTGTTCAACAGTTACAGATCTGCACGGATGGTTACAACAACATTTTTTCGACTCCAGCCTACTGGGTGGGCACCGGCTCAATTTATTTCCATTGCAACGACAACGTGATCAGCGCCTATAGCTGGAACGCGAGCACGGCGCAGATTGCAACCTCACCGACGTCGGTGGGGTCGGCAGTCTTTAAAACCCATGGAGCAACGCCGTCGCTTTCGGCCAACGGCGCGGTGAACGGTATCATCTGGGACATCGACAACTCGGCATACAGCTATAGCTTGGGCGTACCCCAGGGACCGTCGGTGCTGCACGCCTACGATGCCACTAATGTTGGGAGTGAGCTTTACAACAGCTCGCAGGCGGGAACCCGAGACACTGCCGGATCGGCGCTGAAGTTCACCGTACCCACCATCGCGGGCGGGAAAGTATTTGTGCCGACTTCCACCGAGCTTGATGTTTATGGCCTGCTGCCGTAGAAAGATTCTCAGTTAGTTAGGAAACATTTTGGTTAGAAAAAAAGGGAGTCTTCGTAATCGAAGACTCCCTTTTTAACTATTTTTTCAGTCAGTTAGCTGGCACGCAGCATCGGCTTATCCGTCTTGGAGAAATCCGCACTGGCTTCGCCTGTGGAAGCTACGTCTTGCGCACCGGTGTGCTCGAGGATCTCTTTGGCGCGCTTGGTCCATTCGGAGTTGTCGGAGTGAACCGAGAGCAGAATGCCACCGTCTTTCACGCGGCCTTCGTAGCGCTTGGCTTCGTACTCGGGAATACCCATGCCCACCAGAGCACCGGCAATTCCGCCGATTGCGCCGCCTACTCCGACTCCAGCCAAAGCGGCCATGATGGGGCCGGCCGCAATGAAAGGTCCAAGGCCGGGAATGGCCAGCGCGCCAATGCCCATCAGCCAGCCCAGACCGCCGCCGATGACGGCTCCGGTAGTGCCACCGGCGGCCGCACCCTCTGGCGCCTTGGTTTCTTTTTTGTGCGCGAAATCTTTTGTGCCCACGTTTTCAGGGAAGAGCACGGAAATGTCGGTGTTGCGGAAACCTGCGGCTTTCAGGGCATCCACGCCATTTTCAACACTCGCGTACTCCGGATAAATTCCAAATACTGCTGTATTTTTTCCTGCCATAGTGAATCCTCCTTAGGATGCTTGCTGGTTAATGTTTCGGTTGTACATCGATTTCGTTCGTCACTTTATCTGCGCCTGCGACTTCCGCAGCCTTGGCTTCGACTGCTTTCTTTTCTTCCTCGGAACGTACCGGCCCCTTGAGCGTGACCATTCCGTTTTGCGTGATGACTTTCACGTTATGGCCATAAGTTGAGAGCGACTTGTCGCTGGTGATGGACTTGCGGATCTGCTGCGTGATCTCGCGGTCCGACCGGTCTGCCTTTTGCTGATCCGCAGTCACTTCGTTTGGGCTGCGGTCCTGGCGGTTCATCCGGGTATTGTCGGCTTGCGGAGTTGCGGACTGGTCCGTGCCTTGTTGCGCGATAGGTTGCGCGCCGGCCACTGCCCAACCACCCAGAAGAAGAGTGGCGAACAGTGCGGTATGTGTAGTCATTTGTAAAGCGAGCTTCATGTGAATCCTCCGAGAATTCCAATCGTTTCATTCCAATCGTTTGGACCTGTCGTGCTTGAGTCTTGATTATTTTTGAGCGCAGCTTCGGCGAGCGAATGGCGGACAATGCCTTCGGGCTGGCTTGATTAATTTTTTTGAAGACCTAGCGGCCTTCCGTACCGGTCGAAGTGCGCGTGGAGAAACGTTCCCGCACCCGATCGCCGATATCCTGAACCTTATCGCCGATCTGGCCGCGGATTTCTTCGCCGCTGGCAGGAGCGAACAATAAAGCCGCGCCGACGCCTACGCCCACGCCAGCTACAAAAGTAAGAACATTGCGCACGGTGTGATCGTCGCCAGAATACATATCTGCCGCCTGGTCACGCAGATCCGAAACCCGATCGGATACCCGGCCCACGCCATCGGATACGCGGTCCCGCATATCGCTTGTGAAGCTGTTCGTCTGATCCAAGAAATAAACTGCGGTCTTTAGAATCGACCGAATCAAGTTGTTCATCAGAGTCCACCTTTCATTTTTTCGAAATAACCTGTCTTTCATTAGTTAGTTGCTGAAACGGGGATAAGGGCTTGCAGCAAAATGAATGCGGGCGCGATTTAACCGTAACTCGTGTTTTCACAAGCGAGTTCGTCTGTAAACGGCGGTTTTTTTTGCGATGCAGGCAGAGGCGATTCGTGTTGCCGCTATCCCGTCTATATTATTGCGCTATTTGCTGCTCACAAAACTTTGCGGGCCTAACAAAAAATCTTACAAAAATATCCGCATCAGTTCTGATCTGGATCGTTCTCACAGAGTACGTTCAATACCCAAACAATATAAAAATTAATGGAGGAAACGTATGCCTATGCAACCGCAAGAGCAATCAACCCTCAATGTAAAACTCGTCCACTTCACAAAACAAAACTCGCCAGACGAGCCGGTGCAGGTAGCGTTTGCCGTTACCGATGATCAGGGCAAAGAAGAGATCATCACCGGTGAAGTGCCTTACACTTACGACCTCTTCCATCTCTTTCAGGACAACGGCTGGCTGAACATCCGGCGAGGCGTTGCTTCGATTCGCGAAACCCGCACGCAACCGCGTCGGGCGATGTCAGCATAGCAAAGCCAGATAGTTTGAACGCGCTGGAGCCCCAGCAGGCCTGGGGTTCCAGTTCTTGCTGCTGCTTTTATCGGGTTTTGACGTTGCTTTGGTGCTGGCTGGAGTTGCAGTCACTCGACGCTTCGTGGCGGGCACAGGGTGGAAAATCTTATGGACGCAGCGGCTACGCTCCAGCTCCCTGGCTTTGGAACTTCACTTCCACCAGCCGCCGGTCCTCGTCGGACACTTTGAACATGGCGCGCGGTTTCAGGTTCATGTAGCTGGCGACGAAAACTTCGGGTATCTGGCCGATGCGCGTGTTGTAGGTGTTCACGTCGTCGTTAAAAAACTCGCGGCGATCCGCGATGCGTTCTTCCAGCTCACTGATCCGCATTTGCAGCTTTAGGAAATTTTCATTCGCTTTGAGTTGGGGATAATTTTCTACCACTGCAAACATACCACGCAGTGCGACGGTCATCATCAAATCGGCCTGCGCTTTCTGCCCGATGCTGGCTGCATTCATGGATGCGGCACGGGCCTGAGTGACGGCCAGCAGAGTCTGCTGCTCGTGCTGCATGTAGCCTTTGACCGTCTCCACCAGGTTGGGCACTTCGTCGTGACGCTGCTTGAGCAGCACGTCGATGTTGGCCCAGGCGCGGTCGTTGTCGTTACGCAACCGCACCAGCTCATTGTAGAGAATGACTATGTAGACGAGCACTCCGACTGCAAACAGCAGAAATGCCGCGCCCTCAATTACGTTGCTGTCCATCGTTCCCTCGGCCTCGGCTGAATATCCCAGTGAAACAGCAGAGGAGGCAGCGGCGCAAGTAACTGACGGGCAACGCGAAAGTCACAGGCCGGCAGAAATAAAAAAGGCTGAGCCGCAGCCCAGCCTTTTCCCCTGCAGAACAAATCGGTTACGGCTTATGCGGAGTCAGATCGCAGGCGTGCTTGACTTCATCCAGATTCAGGCCGCCGGGAGAAAACTCGGCGATGGCATAACCAGTTCTGGTGCGGACTTCCACGTTGAACACCTGCGCGCCGATCATGCCACGAATCGTACCTTTGTCCATGGCCAGAAATCTTCCGCGAACCCAGTTCCAGCCCTTGTGGTCGTGGCTTCCGTCGATGCGCACCATGACCTCCATTTTTGGCTGGCCCCAGAAGCCGGGATAATCAGGATGCCCCAGACGGCTGCCGGGGTTAAAATCGGCATACTGATATTTACCGTTAGTGCAGATGATTTCGACGCGGGGTTTGTAATCCGGATCTTCGCGAAGATAGTTGTTCGACAGCAATTCGAAACGAACTTTTTTCGCGGCGGTCATTTTATCTTCCGAGCGGAATTCCATCCACTTGCCGCCGGCGCTGACGCCATCCTGTTCGTCCTGATAAGGACTCATCGCACCCTGTTGTGCAAAAGCTGAAACGGCCGTCAGGACAAAGCCTGCTACCACCGCGACGGCAGCCGACACAAAACGATTTCTATTCCGAAAAAAGTGCAATCCGTTCAAGGTTTCCTCCCGCGCAAGAACATCTTACCTATTGAACCCGGGAAACTGCCAAGAGTTGCATGGACCGTATACTTTAAATTATCGGCGAACAAATAACGAAGAAGACGAAGGAATGTTTAGCGCGTGTCGATTTTGAGGTCGATATAAACCTGGGGACGGTCGTCGAACTGGCTGACTGACCGGGTATCGCTCTTGTGATTGTTGTACTGCGCGTAGACTTCGTAATCCACGGAAGACAGGCCCGGGAAGCGATAGGTGCCGTCCTGCCCGACAATGTAGGTTTTGATGGCATGGGTGCGGGTGTTGGTGAGATACACCACTGCGCTGACGACAGGGTTATCCTGCCGATCGAGGACCTTGCCTGAGAGCAACCGGCCCTGGGCCCTATCTTTCTTATCCAGGGCGCTGCCACTCATCGAAATCACGAGCAGCAGCGCGCAAGCCAAGATCGTCGCGTGACGGGAACGCAGTCTCAGAATCATGCCGGTTTGCTCGTCTTCCCTTTCTCTCGCCTGATTATTTCTCTCGCCTGATTATGGGGCTAGATGTAAGCCGATGTCGACGCGTTCATCATACTCCACGTGAACCGGAACCTCCTCTACCAGATGGAGAGCATGGCCATCCTGAGTTTTCACCCCTTTGACATTGGCCCCCACAATGTAATCCTCCTTGCCCGCGGCTACGCGGAGAGCAAATTCTCCGCGGTGGTCGGAGTAAAGATCCCACATTGGTTTCTTGTCGGAGGAACGGCGGATCAAAATCTTCACGCCGTAGACGGGGCGGTCATCCGGGCCCCAGACCGTACCAAAAATGAGGGCGTAAGGATCTGTAGGTTTCAGTTTCTTGGGCCCGGAGCCGGCAATGGCCACGGAGGAAAACCAGGAAGCGCAGCAGAGGAAAGACAGCAGGAGAAAAAAACAACGGAACCTCGACCGGGGGCGGCAGGCGCTAGGCGTCGTCACCGTCTTCGGCCTCAACTTCCTCTTCTTCTTCTACGTAACCCTCTTCTACTGCCTTCAACTCCAGTGGACTGGTAGTCACCACTTCGAAGTCGGTGCCACACTCCGGGCAAGAAACGATTTCGCCCTCATCAACTTCTTCTTCTTCCACATCCAGATCGGTTTCGCATTCAGGACAAAGCACCATGACGCTTCCACTCCATTCGATATCAGCTTCGTAATTCGATAACTATCTTTCGATGACTATCTTTTAGATAACCCAGATAGTATTTAGATTCTTCCCCTGCCACAGTGTCAAGGGGGCGAGTCCTGTAGGCGACAAGATTATAATTTTGACTGGAAGCCGCTCCACCCTTGACATTTCGCATTTCGGAGACTAAATGATTCTTGCCCTGAAAAACAAATCCTGCTGTGTCCTTATCGCGACATTGTTAAGTCTGATCGGGACCTCGATGGCGCAAGCCGATCCGGGTTCCGTGTCGGGTTCTCAGCCGTCCAAAACCGGCGCTGCCGAAACCATGCCGGCGGATTCTCGGATCGCGGCGGCCTTGCAACAGATATCGGCGGAACGCATTCGGGCGAACATTGAGCAACTGGTAAGCTTCGGGACACGGTCGACCATCTCGGCTCAGGACCAGGCTGCGATCGGCGCGGAGCGCGGCGTAGGCGCCGCACGGGAATGGATCAAATCGGAATTCGAGCGCTACGCGAAAGATTGCGGCGGATGCCTGGACGTAAAAACCGATACGTTTACCGAACCGGCCGGTGAGCGCATTCCCCAGCCTACGGAAATCACCAATGTTTATGCGGTGTTGAAGGGAACGGACGCGGCGAATGCAAAGCGCATTGTTCTGGTGACGGGGCACTATGATTCGCGCAACAGCGACATTTTCGACACTAAGGGCGCGGCCCCTGGGGCGAATGACGATGGCAGCGGAACCGCTGTGAGCCTGGAATGCGCGCGCGTTCTGAGCAAGTTGAAATTCCCTGCGACGATTATTTTTCTGACGGTCGCGGGCGAGGAGCAGGGACTGAATGGCAGCCAGCACTTCGCCAAAATGGCGAAAGATCAGGGCTGGGATATCGAAGCGGCGCTGAACAATGACATTGTTGGGGGAGACAAGAGCGCCGAGCAGGACCACTCCGTGGTGCGTGTATTTTCCGAGGGCTTGCCCGCAGCAGCGACGGATCAGGATATACGGAGGATTCGGAGCCTGGGTGGAGAGAACGACGCGGCGTCGCGGGAGTTGGCACGGTACGTCGACGAGGTGGGGCATGCTTATAACGCAGGCGTAAAGCCGGTGCTGGTGTTTCGTCTGGACCGGTACTTGCGGGGTGGCGACCATTATTCGTTCAACCAGCAGGGGTTCGCCGCGGTGCGCTTCACGGAATTTCGCGAGGACTTTCACCACCAGCACCAGAACGTGCGAAAGGAAAATGGTACTGAATACGGCGACCTGGCTAAATTTGTGGACTTCGATTATGTGGCCCACGTGGCACGACTGAACGCGGCCACGCTGGCATCATTAGCTTCGGCCCCGGCACCACCAGGGAATGTGCATTTGCTGACCAAGGATTTGGAGAATGATTCTGCGTTCACCTGGGAGAACTCACCGGGAGGTCTGGCTACCGGCTACGAAATTCTGTGGCGAGCTACCACGAGTCCGGAGTGGGAACATGCGGAAAACGTTGGCAACGTGACCCGGGCAACTTTGAAACTTTCCAAAGATAATGTCATCTTTGCGGTGAGAGCAGTGGATGCGCAAGGGCATGAAAGCTTGCCAGTTGTGCCGGTGCCGGAGCGGTAGAGAAGCGAGCCAGTCGCGCAACCTGATACCATGAGTTTTGCGATTATTTCTCTTTCTGAAGTAGTTGAGGCCCGCCCGTGCCAATGAATCGTGGACGTACCATCTCGTTGAGCCTGCCTCCGTTCACGCACTGGGTGAAGCGGTTGATTCTGACCTACGCCGGAATTTATCTGCTGATGGCTCTCCTGGAGGTTTTCGCTCCGTTCGCTCATCAGTGGGTGCGAGTCTATCTTGGCCTGATTCCAACGCTCGTTATGCATGGCATGGTTTGGCAGTTGATTACCTATTCCTTTCTGCACTTTCAGCTGCTGCACTTTTTGTTTAATGCGCTGGCGCTGTGGATGTTCGGTTCGCAGATTGAGAGCGATTGGGGATCAAAGCGCTTTCTGGAGTTTTATTTCTTTTGTACCGTCGCAGCTGCGCTCACTTCCGTGGCGGTAAGCTACATGCACCTGCCCGGTCTCTCTCCGACGACAACGACCATCGGCGCGTCGGGTGGCATCTACGGCTTGTTGGTCGCCTTCGGGGTGTTGTACGGAGAGAGCGAGATCATGTTGTTCCCGCTGCCGTTCCAGATCAAGGCCAAATATTTTGTCTGGGGCATTGTGTTTTTGACTCTGGTCGGCGCGATTCAGGAAACCGGCGGTGTGGCCAACTTTGCGCACCTTGGCGGTCTTTTGTTCGGCTATCTGTATCTGAAATTCCTGCCGCGCAAAGGTTTGATGTTTGCCGGCTCGGAACGCTACTTCAGCATGAGAAACGAATATTACCGCTGGAAGCGGCGACGGGCGGCGAAGAAGTTTGAAGTTTACATGAGCAAGCACGATCGCAAAGTTGAGTTCGACGAACACGGCAACTACATTCCGCCCGATGACGGGCCGCGCAAGGGGAATGGTGGATCGAAATCCGGCTGGGTGAATTAACCGTGATCGAGATTTGCTTACAGAAGGCTGCGAAGCTCGGTTAAGATTTTTCCCGGCAGCTCTTCCCGTCTGGCTTTCCCTTTGAATCCCAAGTCGTGCCCGGCACTTTCCACGACGAGCAACCTGGTTTTGGCCGGAATCAGCTTTAGAGCCTGCTCCATCTCTTCGATTGTTGCGAACGGGTCACGCGTGCCTTGCACAAAAAGGGATGGGGTTTGCAGATTGCAAAAATGCTGTGTGCGCAACTGGGCAGCTTTGCGAGGGGGATGCAGCGGGTAAGACAGCAAGAGCAATGCAGCGGCATCGACTTCGGGTTGTTCCGCGCAGAGGATACTGGCTTGTCGCCCGCCGTAAGAATGTCCTCCGAGAAACACTGGGCCGGGGTTCATATTCTTCAAGGCGGCGAATGCATCTTTCAATCCCGCGCGATCGCGTTTGCCTTCGTGCGGGCTGGGCGGGCCATAAGGGCGGTCCTGGCGAAAGGGCAAATCGCAGCGCAACACGAGAAAACCGGCCCTGGCAAAGGTTTCGGCTAACGCTACGAGCAACGGAGCTTTGCAGTTTGATCCCGCTCCGTGAGTGAGCACGAGGCCTTGGCCATTTGGTTTTTCGGGACGATGCAGGAAGCCACGCACGAACGGGTCGACCGATACGTCGGTATACACCTGCGGAGTGGTTTCGGCGGCCATGCGCTATACGCCGATCTCTTCCAGCTTCTCGTAGACCTTGAGGATTTTTATTTCGTTTCCCAGGCGGGCCCAGCAGCGCAGAAGTTCGGGATCTTCCTGCGCGGTACTACGCGCCTCCTCGGAGTTCCAGTAACGCAATAGTACATACTGAGAATCGTTGGCACGGTATAGCAGATCGCGGCCGTATTGTTTCCGGGAAACGATAGTCTCGAGTTCGCGCATGGTTTGAAGCGAAGCTGCCTCCATGCCGGGCAAAGGTTCCCAGATGGCGATCGATAAATACTCCTGCGACATACCACGGGATTATAGCTTCTAAGGCCTGCCGCTGGGCTTGCCTTTAATATGAACCCCGGCGGTAACCTCTTCAGCGGTGACCGTGTGCAGCCGCATGAAGTTGGTGGAACCAGAAGCTTGGCGCGTGCCCGCGACCACGCCCAGAACGTCGCCGGGCTTGAGTAAACGGCGGGCCAGTAGTTCTTTCTCGGCGACTGTGACCATTTGTTCGGCCGATAACGCTGGCGCGCATTTCATGGGATGTGCGCCCCAGTAAAGGTTTGTACGCTGGGCGACAGCAGCGTTGGGAGTGAACGCGTAGATGGCGGCTTGCGGCCGGTATTTCGAAATCATGCGCGCAGTGTTGCCAGTCTCGGTGAAAACGGCAATTGCTCCCATGGGCAAATCTTCGGCGGCATGCGCAATGGATTCGCAAATCGTTTCGGCGACGGAAAGGCCGTGACGGTCGCGGCGGCGGCGCTGCGTGAATTCTTTCATGTTGCTCTCGGCTTCAATTACGATGCGTGCCATCATGGCGACGGCTTCGCGCGGGTAGCGGCCACTGGCGGTCTCGGCAGAAAGCATAACCGAATCGCTGCCATCAAAAATGGCGTTGGCCACGTCGCTGGCTTCGGCGCGTGTGGGGCGCGGATTCTCGATCATCGACTCAAGCATCTGCGTGGCGGTGATGACGGGCTTGCGCCATTGCGCCGCGCGGCCGATGACATGCTTTTGAATCACCGGGACCTTTTCCGGCGCCATTTCTACGCCCAGATCACCGCGCGCGACCATGATGCCATCGGAGGCTTCCAGAATTTCGTCGATGTTATCGATCGCCTGCGGCTTCTCGAGTTTGGAGATCAAGGGCATGTCATATCCCAGCCCGACAACGATTTGCCGAACCATATTTACATCGGCGGCGGTGCGAACGAAAGAAAGCGCAACCGCATCCACGCCATGCTTCAGGCCGAATTCCAGATCCTTGCGATCCTTCTCGGTGAGAGCGGGAATCGATAACGCGGTGCCGGGAAGATTGATGCCCTGATGCTCGCCCAGAGTTCCGCCATTTAAAACGTCGCAGATCACATCTTTGCCGCGGATGGTGCGCACGCGCAATTCGATCAATCCATCGCGCAGCAGAATGCGGGCGCCTACGCTGACCTCGCGGGCGAGATCCTGAAATGTTGTCGAAATGCGGGTCGGAGTCCCGGTGATATCGCGGGGAGTAATCACCACGGCTGAGCCACTTGTCAGAATGATGGGTTCGTGGCGGGCAAGGCGTCCAGTGCGGATTTTGGGGCCCTGCAAATCCTGCAGGATGCATATGGTGCGATTTTCCTTTTCGGCCGCGCTGCGCAGGCGCTCGATGTTGCGGGCGTGGTCGTCGTGCGTGCCGTGAGAAAAGTTCAGCCGGCCTACATCCATGCCCAAACGCATCAAGTCGCGCATGGCGGCTTCGGAGTGGCAGGCCGGACCGATGGTGCAGATGATCTTGGCGCGGCGATTAACGGCTATGACCGGGCCTGCGGAAGAAGAGCCTCGTACCGAGAGCGGGTTGCCCTTCGCGATTTCTAGCTTGCGCTGTTTCATGGATCAAGGATCAGAATCTGTATCAACCAGGGAGAGACTATTGTAACCGTTGCATAACGTTATGGATGCCTGCGGACTCAAGTCGCGGCGCGGAAACTTTCGCATCACTGCCCTGAGATACAGATCGGCAAATCCGCCATTTTCTGCACCATGACTTCGGATAATATGATTTCGGTTAATATGATTTCCGTTAAGCGGCAATTATGCGCGAGGGCCGCTGATCGCGGTTAATTCTTTGCCCAGCATGGCACGCGGGAACAACATGGCATTGAATTCGGCGCCGATAAGGACAACCAGGGAAACCATATACATCCACACCAGCAGAGCGATACCAGCGCCGAGCGATCCGTAAATGATTCCGTAATCCCCATAGTGCTGCAGGTAAAAACCGAAAAGCAATGTGGTCGAGAACCACATACCGGTGGCGATGGTTGCCCCGGGAATCACGCTGTGCCACGGCTGGGTGCGTGGAACTGCATTGTGATAGATCAGCGCGATGACAGCAATGCTGGTGAGAGTAGCGATGAGCCAGCGAATGCAAGTCCACATCAGCAGAATGTACGCGCTGAATTCGTGTGCGGTATAGAAGAGGATGGTGGTTTCAATTCTGCTGCCGAAGGCTACAAGCAGCGTAGAGAAAGCCATGGGGATCAGGGCAAACACGACGAGCAGGAATGAGATCATTCGCTCTTTGACCAGGCCCCAGATTTTTGGCAGCTCGTAACAACGGCGAAAGCCTTCCATCCACGAAACCATAACGCCGGAGGCGGTCCAGAGCGTGAGGAGGGAAGCCGTGATCAGCAGGCTCACGGGACGCTGGGCCGCGCCGCGAAGAAAATTCAGAACGGTGTTGCTGCCTGCAGGCAGAATGCGCGATAACGCGTAGGTAATCTCGCGCAGGTAGGGCGCGCCTTTGCGTGAAGTGGCCAGCACTGATCCCACAACCAGCAGCGCGGGGAAGAAAGTTAAAATCAAAGAATACGCAGAAGCTTTGGCGATGGTAAAAGCGTCATGCTCGAAAGCACGCCAGAAGGCCAGCCGCAGAAGACGCAGAAAACGAAGCATCGCTGGCCCTAGCTTAGGACTAGAAAGCGCGGGTTGCAATGAAGGAAGCGGAAGAGGTTCCTCGATTGGCACTCGCTGAGCGTTTGCGTGCATTGATGTTAGTAATAGCCAGCCAGTAAAAGGATGCTGCGCCGCTTCTTCTCGCCACTCGCTTTACAATTTCTTACACAAACCTTAACCGCCCCGGCAGTCAGTCAAGTAGTTCTGGCCGGATATTGCGACGCCACAAAGGCCTTTCGCTTCGCTCCCGCACGGTGACAAAAAACGGGGGCGAACCAGTTCGCCCCCGCAGTTTACTTTAGTTTGGCTTACTCCGCAGCAAGTTCTTCGGTCTCGCCCTCGTGGCGCATCATCTCGAGAGCGCGCTCGGCTTCTTCGTATGCCGCCGAGACCTCCGCCTGTACCTTGGCCGCGGCCTCTTCCATTTCTGGTGAGAGGCGCACGTTGCGGTAGTACTCCATGCCGGTTCCGGCAGGGATGAGGCGGCCGACGATGACGTTCTCTTTCAGTCCGCGCAGGTGATCGACCGCTCCCTGGATCGAAGCTTCGGTGAGCACTCGCGTGGTCTCCTGGAACGACGCCGCCGAGATGAACGAATCGGTGGAGAGCGAAGCCTTCGTGATACCAAGGAGTAGCGGGCGTCCGGTAGCCGGCTTGCCGCCTTCCTTGATCACGCGCTCGTTCTCTTCGCGGAAGCGGAACTTATCCAGTTGCTGCTCCAGCAGGAACGTGGTGTCGCCCACGTCCTCCACCTTCACCCAGCGCATCATCTGGCGGACGATCACTTCGATGTGCTTGTCCGAGATGTTGACGCCCTGCAACCGGTAGACTTCCTGGATTTCGTTCACCAGGTAAGCCTGCAGTTCCTTTTCGCCAAGGACAGCCAGAATGTCGTGCGGGTTGAGCGGACCATCCATCAGCGGTTCGCCCGCTTTGACGCGCTCGCCTTCCTGCACGTTGATGTGAACGCCGCGCGGCACCGAGTATTCTTTTTCGGTTCCGTTATCGGCTTGCACATACAGTTTGCGCTGGCCCTTGGAGACTTCACCGAACTTGACCGTGCCATCGATTTCGCTGATGACCGCGGTTTCATGCGGCTTGCGGGCTTCGAACAGTTCGACCACACGCGGCAGACCACCGGTGATGTCCTTGGTTTTGGTAGTCTCGCGCGGGATCTTCGCCAGCACGTCCCCCGGGAAAACCGTGTCGCCATCCTGCACCATGAGGTGAGCGCGGGAAGGCATGAGGTAGCGCTTGCTGCCTTTGCCTTTGACCACGATCGCCGGTTGGCGCTTCTCGTCGGGCGAATCGGCCACGACGTGCCGCGACAATCCGGTAACCTCGTCCACTTCTTCGTGCAGCGTGACACCTTCCTGCAAGTCCTTGAACTGCGCGGTGCCGCCGATTTCGGTCAGGATGGCGAACGTGTAAGGATCCCACTCGACCATGACCTTCCCTTGCTGCACCTGATCGCCTTCGTTGACTTTCAGTTTCGCGCCGTAAATCACGGAGTAGCGCTCGCGCTCGCGGTTCTTATCGTCAACCACCGCGATCGAGCCCTGGCGATTCATCACCACAAGGTCTCCGGACTTCGACTTGACAGTCTGCAGTCCGATGAAGCGCACCGTGCCGCTGTTCTTGGCATCGAGGCGCGACTGCTCGGATACTCGAGAAGCCGTGCCGCCGATGTGGAACGTACGCATCGTGAGCTGGGTTCCAGGTTCGCCGATCGACTGAGCGGCGATGACGCCGGTGGCTTCGCCGAGTTCGACCAGCCGACCTGAAGCCAGGTTGCGGCCGTAGCACATGACGCAAACGCCGCGCTTCGACTCGCAGGTGAGCACCGAACGGATTTTCACCCGCTCGATTCCCGCCGCCTGAATGGCGACTGCGAGCTCTTCGGTGATCTCGTTGTTGATGTCGACGATTACGTTGCCGTCGTAGTCTTTGATTTTCTCGAGCGAAACGCGGCCCACAATGCGGTCGCGCAACGGTTCGATAATCTCGCCGGCTTCGACGATTCCCTGGACGTAGATGCCATCCACGGTGCCGCAATCGTATTCGCTGATGATGACGTCCTGCGCCACATCGACCAGGCGACGAGTGAGGTAGCCGGAATCCGCCGTCTTGAGCGCGGTATCGGCCAGTCCTTTGCGGGCGCCGTGCGTCGAGACGAAATATTCGAGCACCGTCAAACCTTCACGGAAGTTTGCCGTGATCGGTGACTCGATGATTTCGCCGGAAGGCTTAGCCATCAATCCACGCATGCCGGAGAGCTGGCGGATCTGCTGTTTCGATCCGCGAGCGCCGGAGTCGGCCATGACGTAAATCGGATTGATGAACCCTTCTTTATCGGCGCGCTGCATTTGACCGAACATCTCATCGGCAACTTTTTCCGTGATCGCCGACCAGATTTCGATGACCTTGTTGTAGCGTTCGCCGTTGGTGATGGCACCGTCCAGATATTGCTGCTGCACGGCGACGACCTGCTTCTCGGCATCTTTGACCAGCGTCTTCTTGCTGTCAGGAATGACCATGTCGTCGATGCCGATGGAAAGGCCGGCTCGGGTTGCGTACTTGAAGCCGAAATCTTTCACCTCGTCGAGCATCTTGACCGTAGTCTCGAGTCCAAAGCGCAGGTAGCCGTAATTCACCAGCGCGCCGATACCCTTCTTCTTCAGCAAGCCGTTGATGTAAGGCATGCCTTCGGGAAGGTGATCGTTCAAAATCGCGCGGCCCACGGTCGTGTTGATGAACATGCGCTCCACCTGAATCGGCTCGGTGTGGATAATGTCCTGATCATCGTAGGCAGTGGTCAGATCAATCAGTTCGCCGGTATAGCGGAGGCGAATCGGAGACAGGGTTTCCACCTGGCCCATTTCAAGCGCCAGCAAAACCTCTTCGATGTTGGCAAAGACGCGGCCTTCACCCTTTGCGCCGGGCTTGGCTTTGGTCAGGTAATAAAGACCGAGCACCATATCCTGCGTGGGCACGGTGATCGGCTGACCTGACGCCGGCGAGAGAATGTTGTGCGAGGCCAGCATTAACACGCTGGCTTCCACCTGCGCTTCCGGAGAAAGCGGAATGTGCACGGCCATTTGATCGCCGTCGAAATCCGCGTTGAACGCCGTGCAGACCAACGGGTGAATGCGGATGGCCTTGCCTTCGACGAGCACCGGCTCGAACGCCTGAATGCCGAGACGATGCAGCGTGGGAGCGCGGTTCAGCAGCACAGGGTGATCCTTGATGACTTCTTCAAGAATGTCCCAGACAATGGGCTCCTGCTGCTCGACCATTTCTTTGGCTTGTTTGATAGTGGTGACGTTGCCCGTTTGTTCCAGCCGGTGATAGATGAACGGCTTGAACAGTTCGAGCGCCATCTTCTTGGGCAATCCGCACTGGTGCAGCTTGAGTTCGGGACCGACCACGATGACGGAACGTCCGGAATAATCCACGCGCTTGCCGAGCAGGTTCTGACGGAAGCGCCCCTGCTTGCCTTTCAGCGTGTCGGACAGCGACTTCAGCGGACGGTTGTTCGCGCCACGCAGCACGCGGCCACGGCGGCCGTTGTCGAACAGCGCGTCGACGGCTTCCTGCAGCATGCGCTTTTCGTTTCTGACGATGACTTCAGGCGCGTGCAGGTCCATCAGCTTCTTCAACCGGTTGTTGCGGTTGATCACGCGGCGATAAAGGTCGTTCAGATCGGAGGTAGCGAAGCGGCCGCCATCGAGTGGAACGAGAGGACGCAACTCCGGCGGAATGACCGGAATCACGTCGAGAATCATCCAGCTCGGCTTGTTGCCGCTGCGGCGGAAAGCTTCGACCACTTTCAGGCGCTTGGTGTACTTGAGCCGCTTCTGCAGCGAGCTCTCATTCTTCATCTTCTCGCGAAGTTCGACGGCCAGGCCGTCGGTGTCGATGCGCTTGAGAAGCTCCTTAATCGCTTCGGCGCCCATCATCGCTTTGAAGCCAGCGGGGCGGTATTGCTGATCGAGTTCGCGGAACTTCGCTTCGTCCTTGATAACCTCGCGCTCTTTCACCGGAGCGTCTCCGGGCTCGACCACCACGTAGGCCTCGAAGTAAAGAACGGACTCGAGGTCACGCAGGGAAATATCGAGCAGGTGGCCGATGCGGCTGGGCAGTCCCTTGAAGAACCACACGTGCGAGCAGGGCGACGCCAGCTCGATGTGGCCGAGGCGTTCGCGGCGCACTTTCGAGAGCGTAACTTCCACGCCGCACTTGTCGCAGATCACTCCGCGATGCTTCATGCGCTTGTATTTGCCGCACAAGCATTCCCAGTCGGTTACCGGACCAAAGATACGGGCGCAGAACAAGCCGTCGCGCTCGGGTTTGAACGTTCGGTAGTTGATAGTTTCGGGCTTGGTGACTTCGCCATGCGACCAGCTCCGGATTTTCTCCGGAGATGCGAGGCTGATCTTGATGGCATCGAAGTCGGCTATCGTGTTTTGCATTTCGAACGGGCTCGAACGAAACAAGGGATTCCTCCGCTTCCTGCTCTCATGGCAACAGCCAGTTTTGGCCAGTTGCCAGTTTTTTATGTTTCGCGGTAGCTGAGAGCCTTGGCCCCGCGAAACGTTCCTTCAAAAACTCGGCGGCGCTACGTTAATCTGCTGCCGCGCTGGCCGCGGGACGCTTCTCGCCGGTCTTGATTAACTCCACATCCAGACAGAGCGATTGCAACTCGCGGATCAGCACGTTGAACGATTCGGGCACGCCAGGCTCCATGGCTGCTTCGCCCTTGACGATGGCCTCGTAAATCTTGGTGCGGCCGTATACGTCGTCGGACTTCGCCGTCAGCAGCTCCTGCAGAATGAATGCTGCGCCGTAAGCTTCGAGCGCCCAGACTTCCATTTCTCCGAAGCGCTGTCCGCCGAACTGCGCTTTGCCACCCAAAGGCTGTTGGGTGATGAGCGAGTACGGCCCGATGGAGCGAGCGTGAATCTTGTCGTCCACCAAGTGCGACAGCTTCAGCATGTAGATGTAGCCAACGCAGACCGGCTGTTCGAACTCATCGCCAGTCATGCCATCGTGCAAAGTGGTCTTGCCGGATGTTGGCAGGCCTGCATGTTCGAGCAGCGCCTTGATTTCGCCTTCTTTGGCGCCATCGAATACGGGCGACCCCATGTAGACTCCGCGAGCGAGCGTGGGCGCGAGGGCTTCCAGTTCCTCGTCGCCCATCTCGCCGATGGTGTCTGCGAGTTTCGAGTCCTTGAACAGGGCCTTCAACTCGCGGCGAATCGCTTCGGTGCGCGTGTTTTCCTTGAGCAAGTTGGAAATCTTCTCGCCCAGGGTGTAACCGGCCCATCCGAGGTGGGTTTCGAGAATCTGGCCCACATTCATACGGCTTGGCACTCCGAGGGGATTGAGAACGATCTCGACCGGCGTTCCGTCTTCGAGGTACGGCATATCCTCTTCCGGCAGAATGCGAGCGATGACGCCCTTGTTGCCGTGACGGCCAGCCATCTTGTCGCCAACGCTCAGCTTGCGCTTCATCGCGATGTAGACCTTGACCAGCTTGATCACGCCCGGCGGCAACTCGTCGCCCTTGGTGAGTTTCTCCTTCTTCTCGTTGACGATCTTTTTCAGGACATCGATCTGCCGCGAGGTCATCTCCTCGATCTCGTCGATCTGCTCATTCACTCGCGGATCCTTGTCGGCGTACTTGATACGCTTCAGGTTTCGCGTGGAAATGCGCTCGATCGCGTCACGATCAAGAATGTTGCCCTTGTTCAGCAGGCGCTTGTTGGTGCGCTCGTCGTGCAGGTCGGCTTGCACCTCTTTGCCGCCCAGAATATTTTCCAGACGCTTGAGGCGCTCGTCGGTAAGAATGCGGATTTCGTCGGAAAGATTTTTCTCCAGCTTTCCGATCTGTGCCGCTTCAATCGATTTCGCTCGCTCGTCCTTTTCCTGACCCTTGCGAGAGAAAATCTTCACGTCGACGATTACGCCCTCGATGCCCGGAGGACAGTAGAGTGAAGCGTCGCGGACGTCTCCGGCCTTTTCGCCGAAGATGGCACGCAGCAGCTTCTCTTCCGGAGTGAGCTGGGTTTCGCCCTTGGGCGTAACCTTGCCCACAAGGATGTCGCCCTGCTTGATACTGGCTCCGATGCGGATTACGCCCGCTTCGTCCAGATTACGCAGCATGGATTCACTGACGTTGGGAATGTCGCGCGTCACTTCCTCCGGTCCCAGTTTCGTATCGCGCGCCTCGATTTCGTACTCTTCGATGTGCAGTGACGTGTAGTAATCGTCCTTCACCATCTTCTCGGAGACGAGAATCGCGTCTTCAAAGTTGTAGCCCCGCCAGGGCATGAAGGCCACGAGCACGTTACGTCCAAGCGCCAGCTCACCGTGATCGGTGCAAGGACCGTCGGCAATGACCTCGCCCTTCACCACGCGCTGCCCCTTCTTGACGATGGGCTTCTGGTTGATGCAGGTGTTCTGGTTCGAACGCTTGAATTTGGTGAGCTGATAAATGTCCGAGCCCACCTCACGCGACAGCTGCGTGGGATGGTGCTCGCCTTCAACGCGCACGATGATTCGGTCAGAATCGACTGAATCGATAATGCCGTTGCGACGGGCCAGAACCACCGCGCCCGAGTCGCGTGCGGTCACACCTTCCATTCCGGTGCCAACGATCGGCGCTTGCGCGCGGAGCAGGGCACGGACTGGCGTTGCATGTTGGCGCCCATCAGTGCGCGGTTCGCGTCGTCGTGTTCGAGGAACGGTACCAGCGATGCGGCGACCGAAACCAACTGCTTCGGGCTGACGTCGACATAATCGACTTCATCCCGGCTTACCAGCACAAAGTTGCCAGCCTTGCGGGCGTTGACGAGTTCGGCCACGATGCGGCCCTTTTCGTCAAGCTCCACGTTGGCCTGCGCGATCGTATGCCGATCTTCTTCCCACGCGGAAAGGTAGAAAGAGAAGGGGTCGATCTGCGCCGGCTTCTTGCGCTTCTCTTTTAATTCATTGTTGATCTTCTCGATCTCATGTTTCTCCATGTGATCGCCGACTTTGTAGTCGCTGTCGCCCGTATTGACCACGGTGACGTAGTCGATCACGCGTCCGCCCTTGATCCGGCGGTAGGGCGATTCGATGAAGCCGTAGTCGTTGATGCGGGCGTAGCAGCTCAACGACGAGATCAAGCCAATGTTCGGACCTTCCGGCGTTTCAATCGGGCAGATGCGTCCGTAGTGCGTAGGATGAACGTCGCGCACTTCGAATCCGGCACGCTCACGAGAGAGGCCGCCCGGCCCAAGCGCCGAGAGACGCCGCTTATGCGTGATCTCGGAGAGCGGGTTGGTCTGATCCATGAACTGCGAAAGCTGGGACGATCCGAAGAATTCGCGGATCGCGGCCATCACCGGCTTGGCATTGACCAGGTCGTGCGGCATCGCCGTCGACATTTCCTGGTAGACGGACATCTTTTCTTTAATCGCCCGTTCCATGCGGACCAGGCCGATGCGGAACTGGTTCTCCATCAACTCGCCGACCGCGCGCACGCGGCGATTGCCGAGGTGATCGATGTCGTCGACCGAGCCGATGTTTTTGCGCAGTTTCAGCAAGTAGCCGATGGTCGCGTAGAAATCATCGGGATCGAGCGTGCGCTTGTCGAGACTGGTGGCATCCTGATTCTCGAACAGCTTGATGTTGAATTTGAGCCGGCCGACCTTGGAGAAGTCGTACTTGCGCGGATCGAAGAACATGCCATGGAACAAGGCCGTGGCCGTGTCCAAAGTTGGCGGATCTCCCGGACGCAGCTTGCGGTAGATTTCAATCAACGCTTCCTGCGGAGTCTTCACGGAATCGCGCTTCAGGGTTTGGCTGATCACCGTGCCCACGTCATCGCGCTCGGGGAAGAACAGGCTCATCTCCACAACGCCGGAGTCGAGAATCTTCGACACCTTGTCGGCGGTGAGTTCGGTATTCGCTTCGAGCAGCACTTCGCCGGTGGTCGTGTCGACCACGTCAGCAGCAGCCCAAGCGCCCTCGAGATCGGTGATGTCGACTTCGATCTCGGAGATCTTTCGCCTTCTGAATTTCCTTCAGAATAGCCGCGTTCAATTTGCGGCCGGAATGGGCAATTTCGTCGCCCGACTTGTTCTTGATGCTGTGCGCGAGCTTCATGCCCAGCAGGTTGGTAGCTTTTTCGCTGTTGGGGTCGAGCGTCCAGAAGAGCTTCTTGTCTTTGATGGCGATGCGATCGACGGTGTAGAACGAGCGGAGAATGTCTTCACCGGAACGCAGACCAAGCGCGCGCAGAAAGATCGTTCCCAGGAACTTGCGCTTGCGGTCGATGCGGACGTAGAGGACGTTCTTCTGGTCGTATTCGAATTCCACCCACGAGCCGCGGTAGGGAATGATCTTGCCCAGGAAATATGTGCGGTTGTTGGCGGTCTCGAAGAATACGCCGGGCGAGCGGTGCAACTGGCTGACGATGACGCGCTCGGTACCATTAATAATGAAGGTTCCGTTCTGCGTCATCAGCGGAACGTCGCCGAAGAATACTTCCTGCTCTTTAATGTCGCGGATGGAGCGGTTGCCAGTCTCGGCGTCCTTATCGAAAATCGTCAGACGCATCGTGACTTTGAGCGGAGCGGAGTAGGTCATGCCGCGCTCTTCGCACTCGGCCACGTCATATTTCAACTGCAGTCCAACCGGGTCGCCGCACTTGTTGCAGAAATCCGGCGTGTTGGCGTTGTAGGTGCCGCACTTCTGGCACAGCACGTCGCCGGGATGAAACGGGTCAGTGATGACCGTGTTTCCGCAATTCTTACAAGTGGTACGCAGATGGTGTAGTCCCTTCAGGTGACCACATTTGCACTCCCAGTTACCAATGGCGTAATCCACAAACTCAAGTTGTGATACGTTGCGGAAGTCGGTGATCGGGAAGACGGACTGGAACACTGCCTGCAATCCGCCGTCTTCGCGTTCGCTGGGTAGTTTATCCATCTGCAGAAAACGGTCGTAGGAGCGCTTCTGCACCTCGATCAAGATTCGGGATCTGGATGGTGGCCGGTATTTTCGAAAAATCAAAACGTTTACGGAAGGCGTTATTCTTCATTCGTCAAGAACTCCCAATGTCAGGCGCAGCCGAGCGCTGCGATTACCCGCGGAATGTGGGGCGCAAATCGCGCCGCGCTGCTTAGCTGTTTAAACCTGGCTGTTTCGAACTGATGCAGCTTGTTGTTGCCTGGAAAACACGACGGGGCGCCCGCAGGGACAAGTGTTCCCGCAGACGCCGTGCAAGGCGTTTCGCCAATCTGAATTTGTAATCTTTCGCGCCAGTTTCCTTCGGCCGTTTCCGTTCCGCCTGCCCGCGGAACAGTGCCCAAGCTTCCCTGCGGGTCTCGCCCGCGATGAGTGAGGCCAGGGGAAGCGGTGTTAGTTTAGATGCTAACACCACCGCCCCGGCTTCACAACTAGAACGTAAAATATTTCCTTGACTTGCACCGTTTCGGGTGCGAATCGTGTGGCGCGGGCGCCCTTGCCCGCGAAACCGCCATAATGCTGCCGGCAAAGCGGGCGAGGGCGCCCGCGCCACACAAGTCCAGCTATTTCACCTCAACCACGGCGCCAGCCTCGGTAAACTTCTTCTTGATGGTCTCGGCCTCGTCCTTGGAAACGCCCTCTTTAATGTTCTTAGGCGCTCCGTCGACAAGCTCCTTGGCTTCCTTCAAGCCCAGGCTGGTGACCTCGCGGACAGCCTTGATTACATTGATCTTATTGGCGCCAACTTCTTTGAGAAGGACGGTAAACTCGGTCTTCTCTTCGGCCGGAGCCGCGCCTGCTGCCGCCGCACCGCCGCCAGCTGCCATCACCGGGGCTGCCGCCGCTGCTGAAACGCCAAGACGCGCTTCAAGCTTCTTCACCAGCTCGGCCGCATCCAGCAGCGACAAAGCTACGATTGATTCTTCCAACTGTTGCAAGTCTGCCATGTTAAGTTCTCCACTCTTCGAGTTAAATTTGCTTGCTTTCGTTATCTTTGGCCGGGTTTCCAGTGCGGCAGGTTCTTTTTCCCAGCGCCAGACAACGCTTGGATCGGAACCGCGCAACCCCTGACTTGCGGATAACCAAATCTTCTTCGGACGGCTTACACCGCCTTGAAACCTTATGTGGCGCGGGCGCCCTCGCCCGCGACTGCCCATCTCAATTTCGACGCTTGCCGTTCCGAGTGCGCCACATCGCTCTGACGCCGCCGGAAAGCGCCACAAGCGGCGCAGCTACCAGGATTGCAGTTACAAACTAAAATCAATCGTCCCATCGCATTGCAAGCACCGTCGCGGGCGAGGGCGCCCGCGCCACACGAGCTATGCTTCCTTGAACTTCTTTTCCTTCACACCCTGATCGACCACCACGGCCAGATTACGACCGACGGCATTCATGACCGTCACCAAACGCTGTGCCGGCGCGTTGATTAGGAATAGGAGCTTAGAATAAAGCTCTTCCTTCGACGGCATGCTGGAGAGCGCCTCGATCTCTTTGATCGAAATCACGCGCCCCTCGACCACGCCTACCTTGAAGGTGAATTCAGGCACGTCTTTGGCGTATTTGGTGAGCGCCTTGGCCATGGCCACAGGGTCGCCCGTGGTGTAGGCGATCGAGGTCACCCCCGTCAGATTCTTCAGGCCCTCCTCGATCTTTGTGCCTTTGGCGGCGCGTTCGACAAGGGTGTTCTTCACCACTTGATATTTAGCGCCGGCGCCGCGCAGAGCCTTGCGCAGCTCGTAGTCTTGAGGCACAGTCATTTTTGTATAGGTCGCCACTACCGCGTTCGAAACGTTCTTCAACTCGGCGCTCAGCTTCTCGACCTGCTCTTTTTTTCTTGCTTTCGAAACCGCCATTGTCGATTCCTCTTAATCTTTATATTCTCGCGTCCAAGCGCTTCAGCACCGAGCTTACGCTTTCGCCGCCGTCTCAATTGGAGAGGTGTCCAGCAGAATCCCCGGCCCCATCGTCGAACTCAGCGTGCAACCCTTGATGTACTTGCCCTTCGCAACCGACGGCTTGGCCTTGATCACGCTGGTGATCAATACCGTAGCGTTGTCGATCAATTTATCGGGCGAAAACGAAATTTTCCCCACAGGCACATGCACCAGTGCAGTTTTATCGGTGCGGAATTCCACCTTGCCGGCTTTCACTTCCTGCACCGCTTTGGCTACGTCAACAGTAACCGTGCCCGTCTTCGGATTCGGCATCAGGCCTTTGGGCCCAAGAATCTTGCCCAGCCGTCCGACGGATTTCATCACGTCAGGAGTGGCGATCAGAGCGTCGAAGTCAGTCCAGTTCTCTTTGGTGATCTTCTCGACCATCTCTTCACCACCGGCATAATCGGCGCCAGCGGCTTCGGCTTCCCGGATCTTGTCGCCGGAAGCGATGACCAGAACTTTTTTTGATTTGCCGAGCCCGTGGGGCAAAACGACCGTCCCGCGGACCATCTGATCGGCATGCTTGGGATCGACTCCCAGCCGCAAAGTGATCTCAACGGTTTCGTCAAACTTTGCGAACTTGACTTTCTGCAAGAGAGGAACTGCATCCTGCAGGGTGTAAGGACGCTTCTCCACTGAAGCGTGCGCCTTGGCGATATTTTTTCCTTCTTTTTTCATTTGCTTTTCCTTGTCTTCCACCGCTCATCGTTGATCCGGTGAGCCGTGGTGATTTCGACTTAAGCTTTAATGTAAGGACGGCCGCCCTCGGCCCTCCGCGGAGCGAAGCTCCACCGTTATCCAACCACTTCAATTCCCATTGAACGCGCGGTCCCACGGACGCTCTTGATCGCGGTTTCCACCGATGCGGCATTCAAATCGGGCATCTTCTGCTTCGCGATGTCTTCCACTTGCTTTAGCGTGACTTTGCCGACTTTATCTTTATTCGGCGTGCCCGATCCCTTGGCGATGCCCGCCGCGCGCTTCAGCAGAATCGACGCTGGCGGAGTCTTGGTGATGAAAGTGAAAGAGCGGTCGCTGTAAACCGAAACTACGACCGGAATAATCAGCCCTTCCATTTCCTTCTGATTCGTCCGCGCATTGAACTGCTTGCAGAACTCCATGATGTTGATCTGCGCCTGACCAAGCGCCGGTCCCACAGGAGGAGCCGGAGTCGCCTTGCCTGCCGCGATCTGTAGCTTTACGAAACCTGTTACTTTTTTTGCCATGATTCCTCGAAAACCTCTATTGCCGATTGTCAATTTTCGAATGCCGATTGCTGAAAAGTCGGCACTTGGAAATCGGAGATCGAAAATGCCTTACGCCACTTTCTCCACCTGGTTAAACTCCAACTCCACCGGGGTCGAGCGGCCAAAAATTGTCACCATCACTTTTAATGTTTCGCGATCTTCATTCACTTCATCCACAATACCCTGGAAGGTTGCGAACGGGCCTTCGGAAATGCGCACGGTTTCGTTCTTCTCGAACTTGACCTTGAGCTTGGGCTTCTCGCGGCTGTCCGCCACTTTGTAGACGATGTGCTGCACTTCTTCGTCGGAAAGTGGCGTGGGTTGCTGTCCGGTGCCTACGAAGCCAGTCACGCGCGGCGTGGATTTCACCACATGCCAGACATGGTCGTCCATATCCATTTCCACCAGCACATAGCCGGGATAGAACATGCGTTCGGAAGTATATTTCTTGCCGCCACGAACTTCGGTGACTGACTCGGTCGGGATCAGCACCTTGCCAATCTTTTCCTGCAGGCCGAAGGCCGCTACGCGCGACTCCAGCGATTCTTTCACCTTGCGCTCAAATCCGGAGTAAGAGTGGATGATGTACCACTTCATGTTCGGATTGCGAGGCGGCTCGCCGCTTGGGGCAGCGCCATCCGCGGTCGGCGGTTGTTCAACACCTGCTGCCGCTTCGTTCTTTTCTTCGTCCTGCATGATCAAGTTAAACTCCGGTGCTGCGTTCTGACTTAGTGCCCGAAAGAACCGTACAAATAGGAAACGCCCTTCTGAAGTATGTTATCGACAATGAAAAAGAACACGCCGAAAATGAATACTGTAACCACGACAACCGCCGTGGTGGCCTGGACTTCCTTCCACGACGGCGCAGTAACCTTGCGGGTCTCGGTGCGCACATCGTTGTAAAACACCTTCACCCGCTCCGGCCAGGATTTAATCTGCTCTCCCAAACTTCCGCGGGCGGATGCGACTGAGTTTGCCATTTTCTTTGTCTCCACTCCCATACTTCAACTTCTCCTCACCTGCGCGGCTGCTTCCAGCATCTCTCCAAAATCTGGCAGGGGCGGAGGGATTCGAACCCCCAAGTCCGGTTTTGGAGACCGGCAGTTTAACCGTTGAGCTTACGCCCCTAAAACTATTGCTGATTGTTGATTTTGTGATTTTGATTGGCAATCATCAATCAGAAATCAGAATCATTCATCAACAATTATTTCACTTCTTTATGCGGCGTGTGCTTGCGGCAACGGTTGCAGAATTTTTTGAACTCCAGCCGTTCCGTTGTCGTCTTACGGTTCTTGGTGGTCGAATAATTACGCTCTTTGCAATCACCGCACTGTAACGTAACAATTTCTCGGGGCATTGCTCACTCCGTATTTCCTGTGTGGCGCGGACGCCCTCGCCCGCGAGCCTTGATCGATACTGCATGCAAAGCGGGCGAGGGCGCCCGCTCCACAAAAATCATCCCTTACTGCACAATCTCCGAAATCGTTCCCGCTCCTACGGTGTGTCCACCTTCACGAATGGCGAAGCGCAAGCCCTTCTCCATCGCCACCGGCGTGATCAGCTCAATCACCAGGCTGACATTGTCGCCAGGCATCACCATCTCGGTGCCTGCCGGCAGTTCTGCCACGCCAGTCACATCCGTCGTTCGCAGATAAAACTGCGGACGATATCCTTTGAAGAATGGCGTGTGCCGTCCACCTTCTTCTTTGGTCAGAATGTAGACTTCGGCTTTGAACTTGGTGTGCGGAGTGATCGATCCACCCTTCGCCAGCACCATGCCGCGCTCCACATCTTCTTTCGCGATGCCGCGCAGCAGCAGACCGGCGTTGTCGCCCGCCATGCCTTCGTCGAGTTGCTTCTTGAACATTTCGACGCCAGTAACAACCGTCTTGCGCGTGTCGCGGAAGCCGACGATCTCCACCTCTTCGCCCACTTTCACTTTTCCGCGCTCGATCCTTCCGGTCACCACCGTGCCGCGGCCCTGAATCGAGAAGATATCTTCAATCGGCATCAGGAACGGCTTGTCCAGTTCGCGCGCCGGCTGCGGCACGCTCTTGTCCACCGCTTCCATCAACGCGTCGATCTGCTTCTCCCACTTTTCTTCTCCATTCAAGGCGCCGAGAGCAGACAAACGAATCACCGGCACATCGTCACCCGGAAACTTGTAGCTCTTCAGCAACTCGCGCACTTCGAGTTCGACCAGGTCCAGCAGCTCAGGGTCGTCAACAGCGTCACATTTATTCAGCGCAACCACGATGTAAGGCACGCCCACCTGCCGCGCCAACAGCACGTGCTCGCGCGTCTGCGGCATGGGACCATCCGTCGCCGCCACCACCAGAATCGCGCCATCCATCTGCGCCGCGCCCGTGATCATGTTCTTGATGTAGTCGGCGTGGCCCGGGCAATCCACGTGCGCGTAATGCCGGTTCGCCGTCTCATACTCCACGTGCGCCGTCGCAATGGTGATGCCGCGCGCCTTCTCTTCCGGGGCGTTATCAATCGAATCAAACGACCGGAACACAATCTTCGGATTATGCTTCTGCAACACCTTGGTGATAGCCGCCGTCAACGTGGTCTTGCCATGGTCAATGTGACCAATCGTCCCTACATTGCAGTGCGGCTTATTACGATCAAATTTCTCTTTCGCCATAATTCAGCTCTTAGCTCCTAGTTCAAATCCTTTGTCATACCGATGCGACGTTTCTTTGTCGCCGAAGATCTATGCAACTTCTTTTCGGCTGCCGCCTTTGCTCGACAGCACCGGGGCTCAGTAATGCCGTTCAGTAATACTGATACAGCTTCTTAAACTTGTGCCGCAATGCGGCATCGATACCTTCCAGCTTCGACAGATAAAATTCCCGCATCTGCGCCTGATCGGAAACCGGCAGCGCCTGATACAACTGCGACGCGCTCAAATCCGCCTTCGATCCGATCGCGCCTTCGAGCGCCCGAGCCGCCAGCACTCCATCAAAATCCCGAACGCGAATTCCTTTGCGGTCCAACTGCTTCAGGAAACGCTCTGCATTCTCGGGCAGAAACGCCTGCCCCACCGCAGCCTGCAGCTTCGCAAACTCTGCTTCCTTCTGAACCTTGATCGTCGCCTGCTCGAAAGCCATCTTTTACTCTTAACCTTTGATCAGAAAGCCTCAATCTCTGGAGCGGGAGACGGGAATCGAACCCGCGACCAACAGCTTGGAAGGCTGTGACTCTACCACTGAGTTACTCCCGCTCTGAAACAGCTCTCAGCTATCAGCCGTCAGCTTTCAGCTAAACCTCAGCGGCTAAAGCCGCTGATATTCCGACTCTATGCGGCACGGCTGAAGCCGCGCCCTTCCCAGAACACCTCAAACCTGCCGCGACTCCTGAATCAGAAGGACCGTCGAGTGTAAGACTCCGACCGGAATCGCTACAACCAGAACAAACCCTTCGATCACCACCCAGGCTGTGATGCCAAATAACCAGTCGATCAAGAACCAGCCCGCGACCAAACAAAGCGCGAAATACTTCTCGCCCGTCGACCGCCGCTCTCCGGTCAATTGTCCGATTGCGACAATCTGCAGCACGAAGAACGCAAAACAGATCGCCACCGCTATCAGAACCACTGCGTTCACGGCAGCGCCCTCAATCTCTGGAGCCGATGATCAGGATTGAACTGATGACCTCTCCCTTACCAAGGGAGTGCTCTACCAACTGAGCTACATCGGCCTAAAAAAACCGTCAGTCGCCCGCGTCAACCTTCTCCGACTCGCCGCCGCCATCCGGATGCAACACATCCCTACGCCGCACCCAGCTCTTGAACGCAAACAGCCCAAGAATCAACAGCGTCAGCGTCCGAATCCGGAAATCATCCAGCGTAGCCAGCGCCAGGATTCCCAAAGCCACATACGCGACCAATGCCATGGCCAAGCGACTCATATTTCTGATCCCTCGCAAAAAGCACTCGGGATTTCGCCAGCGGAATTGCGGCCTCGCCGCCGCTCGATCTCCCGCCCGCTAAACCACTCAAATACTGGTGCACAGGGAAGGATTCGAACCTTCGTACCTCGCTAGGAGGGACAGATTTACAGTCTGTTGGCTTTAACCACTCACCCACCTGTGCAAAAAACTGCCGGGCGATGCAGTCATCGCTCTGTATCCGGGGAGCGAACCACATGCAGGGCGCACAAGCCGTTGCCTTCGCCACCAGATTTACATCAACCAAGTATTCGCAAAGCAGGGAAACCAAGAATCGCGCCTACGGATTACTACGCGAAGATCACTACACGCCGGAGTACGTTCCGAATGGAGTGCGTTTGGAAAAACCTGTTGCGCCGCCACTTGCCTAATTGTGCTGCCTGCCGGAAGCTCGTCCTGAATTTCGTTTCCGGACTTTCATTACTGGAGCTGGCGAAGGGATTTGAACCCCTGACCCTCTGATTACAAATCAGATGCTCTACCACCTGAGCTACGCCAGCAACAGGGAAACCTGCGCGCCTCTAGGCACAAGTATACCCTCGATCCCTTCCAGATGTCCGGGACAATTAGTTAAGTTATCACACGGGGAGAATTTCGCGCAACCACTCCTTGCTGTTCGAGGTCAGCAGGGAGCGCAGCAGTGATATGATGTCAGCCCTGACCGCATTCCATGCGAATTAGGCGTACTCTCCCAATTTTTCTGACGGTGATCTTAATCGTCGCAGCCGTGACGATTGCCGTGCAGTTGAGAAAGCAGGCCCCGCCCGAGGTGGCCCGCTTGTTGCCCGGCGGAGACGCATTCTTTTACGTAAACCTGGGACGGATCCGGAGAGCGAATGGCGGCAAGGAACTGCCTGCCGTCAGCCACGACCCGGAGTATGAACGCTTCATCAGCCAGACCGGATTTGAATTCGAACGCGATCTCGACGAAGCAGCTTTCGCGGTTCACTACCCGGGAAATTGGCCGGGTGGAGGAACCGGTGAGTCGGCTCCAGAGCCGCGATTCTCCGAGGTATTGAAGGGGGAATTTCACGGCGAGCGCCTTACCGCTTACCTGCGGCAGATCGCGCAAGCGGTGGAGAACTATCAATCCATCGACATTTACACGCTTCGCGTAGAGGGCCGGTCAGTGCGGGTGGCGGTGCTTAATGCTGATTTGGTGGCGGCATCCAACCACGACGATCCGGCGGTGATTCGCGGCATCGTTGACCGCTCCAAGCGGCTGGCTTCGCCGTTCGGAGGGCCGGCGCTGCTACGTCAGTTTTATAAGCACGTCCAGTTTGCCAGCCTGGCGTGGGCTGTGGCGCGCATCGATCCCGCGGCGCTGGCGGGAAGTTCGTGGACTTCGCTTTTCACGGCCCCGGCCACCCTGGTGGTATCAGGAAGCTATCTCAGCGCACTTCATTTGAATCTGAAAGCGGATTCGGTTCACGTTCGCGCCGAAGCGTTTACCAAAAGTCCCGAAGAGGCGCGGGCAATCATCGACAAAGTGAACGTATTCCTGGCATTGACGCATACGGGCGAAACTGAGGTAGGAATGCACGGCGCTGACCCGGACGTGAAGGCTTTCTTCGACAGCATCGCGGCAAAACAGGCGGATGATCGGGCGGTGGTCAACGCTTCAGTGCCCTTCGGCTTTTTGCGCAAGATGCTGGCGGAACCCGGGCCTGAAGTGCCGCAAGCAAGTCAACCTTCGGCAGAACCGGCCGTAAAATCGCGTTAGGCCAGGCGCGACTAATCTGCAACTAATTGCTGCGGCAATCGTCTGATGCGTAGAGAGATGTTATGCGAAGAACCCCGCAGGTACAATAAAGACGCATGTCCAGCCTTCCACTTCCGATCGCCGCTTTTTTCGCCGGGCTCATTTCATTTCTGTCGCCTTGCGTGCTGCCCCTGGTACCGGGCTACGTTTCACTGATTTCGGGCGCGGGGGTGGATGAACTGAAGTCGTCGCAGGGCCGGTTGATGCGGCGGGTGATGACCAACTCCGTCGGATTCATTCTCGGCTTCAGCGTTGTGTTTATCACCCTCGGGGCCATCTCCACAGAGATCGGGCAGATTGCAGCGCAATACAAGCACACGCTCGCGATTGTGGCAGGCGTGGTCATCATTCTGTTTGGCCTGCACCTCACCGGCATTCTCAAGATCAAGGCTCTGTATTCCGATACGCGCCTGCATGAGTTAAAAGGCGGCAGCACGCCGATTGGCGCTTTTGTGATCGGCTTCGCGTTCGCCTTCGGCTGGACTCCGTGTATTGGTCCGATTCTTGCCGGTATTCTTACCCTGGCGGCGGCGCAGGATACGTTATCGAAAGGGATGATTCTGCTGGCGATTTATTCTTTGGGGCTGGCAGTGCCGTTTTTACTTACGGCCCTTGGCGTGGAACGATTTCTGAAATTTTATAGCCGGTTCCGCTCGCACATGCATGCGGTCGAAGTAGCATCCGGCGGTTTGTTGATCGCGTTGGGAGTTTTGCTGGTGCTGGGACGATTTACGCTGATCTCGAATTGGCTTTCGTTTCTGAACCGGTTCGCTTTGTGACGTCGCGGGAAGCCCCGCCCCGTCGTTTGAAATTTTGAATGGAGTGTTCTTGTGAAACGCAGTCCTCTTACGCTTGTGGTTGTAGCTTTCGCGGTCGCGCTGATGCTGTACGTTGGCTTTCACGCAGCGCGCCGCAATGGTCCCTCGTTCGCGCCGCGGTTGGCGCTGGCCAGTCCGGCGCCGGATTTTACTTTGCAATCGCTCGATGGCAAGACTATGCGGCTCTCGGATTTTCGTGGCAAAGCCGTGTTGCTCAACTTCTGGGCGACCTGGTGCGGGCCATGCAAAATCGAGATGCCATGGTTTGTCGAATTGCAGAATCAGTACGCCTCGCAAGGATTTCAAATTGTCGGCGTCGCCATGGATGATGCCAGCAAGGAAGACATCAGCAAGTTCGCCAAGGATATGGGCGTGAACTATCCCATCCTGATCGGAAAGGAATCAGTTGGCGATGAATATGGCGGCGTGCCGGCGTTGCCGGAGAGCTTTCTGATTGGACGAGACGGCAAGATTGTCGACAAGATCCTCGGGCTGCGCGGCAAAGCGGAGATTGAGGATGCGATCAAGAAGGCGCTGGACACGCGGCCTGCCAGAAGCCAGGCGTCGATACCGCAACCGTCGATACTGGGAGCGCGCGAAAACGGACCTGCTCTGAGGTAATGCGGCATTGTGCCGCCGTTGTTCTACTATTCCAGGAGCATCTTTGACACGGCGCGAATCCAGGTAGTCTGCAAGATGAACGAACAACCAAATTATCCGGGCAAAAGAGGGCCATCGGCTTGGTGGCCGTTCTTCCTGGTGGCTACGCTGTTGGTTGCGGTCGGCGCAGCGGGGCAGGTGCCGGGCAAAGCTCCGACGCTCTCGATCGCACCGGTTCCCCTAACCACGGCGCAACGGGCGACAGGCAACGATGGTCAACCTGAATTTCCGCGTGCCTCCCGGATATCACATCAATTCGAATACGCCGAAATCTGAATTTTTGATTCCGACTGCGTTGAAAATGGACTTGCCGACGGACATCATCCTGGGAAAAATCGGGTATCCTGCCGGCGAGGATGCCAGTTTTCCATTTTCACCAGACGAAAAGCTAAGCGTTTACAGCGGAGATTTCACCATCGCCGTGGCCGTGCATCCGCTGCACTCGGTCGTGCCGGGAAAATATGTGATGCACGGCGTATTGCGCTACCAGGCCTGCGATAATGCCGCTTGTTATCCTCCGAAAACTTTGCCGGTAGGTTTTGAAGTGAAAGTCGTGAAGGAACCACCCACGCATCACGCCAATCCGGCGCAGAGCCCGCATATCCATAACTAGCCTCTCGGCTTTCTCACTCCGCTCAGGAAGACTAGGAGTCAGGAGTCTGTGCGCGGCGCCGCGTTGGCGACGGCGAGTATCGTACCGGCGAAGAGCAAGGTGTCAAAAAAATAATTCAAGCCTTCGACTTTCACATCTGTACTCGGGTCCAGGAGAGATGTGGCCAGGATTGGCCCGTAGATAAAAATGACCAGCAGCAAGATCCACGCGCCAAGATACGTAGCTGCCATCCGCGTTTTCTTCGCCAGCAGAATGCATGTGCCGCAAATCAAAAGAATCGCGCCGGTGAGATAGCTGATGATCATGCGACCCGGGATCCATACGGGCATAAATTTTTCCAGGGGAACGCCCGGGACATTGAGGGGAAAGATAAAGTGCTCGACGCCATAAAATATGGCGGCAATCCCGATCACGATGCGGCCGATTGTGATCAACATACTTCCGCGTCGATCCTTGGCGCCAAGCGCAGTCCCGGCGAGAACCCAGCCTCCGCAGCCAAAAGACAGCTCGCGCAGCAGAAGGGTCCAGATGATCCGGTCGTGAGGTTTGGCCAGCGTTCCGGGCAGGTCCATCGTGGCCACAAAAATAAACATCATGCAGCCGAACAACAGACCGGACCACTGCACCAGAATTTTTGTAGCAATGCTCAGCGACGCGGCGATCAGCGCCACGCCCACGAAATATGCCCAAAACAATTTCCAGGGCATATATGAGGGAACCATGGCAGAGAGGCCCTGAGCGGCGGAAAGATGCAGCGCGCCGAAAACGGCGAGAGGCATCGCAAAACACAGATTGCCCAGAGCGAGAACCTTGTCCAGCGGTCGCACCCGCATGAGGTCGGCCCAAGCGGCACACAAGCCGATCAGAAGCAGTACGATTCCACCGGTGCACATGGAGAAAACCGTACGGGAGAACTCGAAGAACAAAAAGCCAGGGAAAGCGATCATTGTCATATGCAGGTTCACGCGAACGCTTTAGAGACAGCGCGGCGAACGAGAAATCATAACGCTTTTAGAGTGTGCACGGCGGGAAAGGTTGGGAGGGTTCCGAGCGAACTCATGGAGCGACGGACGCCTTCGTCCGTCCCGATGCGCAAGGAAACTTGAGGGGAGTCCCAGGACAGGGAGGCTCCTCAAGTAATCTTGACTTCGGAGTTTTGATTACCGATAGTGTTTCTGAAGCTGGACAGGCTTACGCCCCGAGTGGAGTTGCGCTCGGGGTTTTGCTTTTTAGCTGCTTAGTTCTTCCCACCCTGCTTCTTCTCCACCTTCGCCCAAGTATCCTTCAGCGCCACGGTGCGGTTGAATACGGGCTTGCCGGGCTTCGAGTCCGGATCGACGCAGAAATATCCCAGGCGCTCGAACTGATAACGGGCGCCGATGGCGGCATTGGCTAGCGAAGGTTCGAGCTTCGCCGACGCGATTACTTCGAGCGAGTTCGGATTCAGGTTCGCGGTGAAATCCTGGCCGTCTTCCACGTCGCTGGGATTTTCCTTGGTGAATAGATTGTCGTAAATTCGCACTTCGGCATTGACGGCATGTGCGGCCGAGACCCAGTGGATCGTGGATTTCACCTTACGCCCGTCGGGCGAATTGCCGCCGCGAGATGCAGGGTCGTAAGTGCAATGCACTTCGACTACTTCGCCTTTTTCGTTTTTTAGCACGCTCTTGCAAGTGATGAAGTAGGCGTAGCGCAGACGAACTTCGCGGCCCGGCGAGAGCCGGAAATATCCTTTGGGCGGAACTTCGCGGAAATCATCCTGCTCGATATAAAGCACCCGAGAAAATGGAACTTCGCGGGTACCCGCGTTCGCGTCCTCGGGATTGTTTACCGCGTCCATTTCTTCGACCTGCAATTCCGGATAATTATCGATCACAACTTTCAACGGGCGCAGCACGGCCATCACCCGCGGGGCGCGCTTGTTGAGATCCTCGCGGACGAAGTGCTCGAGCATGGCCAGTTCGATGGAACCTGTCGTTTTCGACACGCCAATGGACGCGATGAAATTACGAATTGCCTCCGGCGTGTACCCGCGCCGGCGAATGCCGCCGAGCGTGGGCATGCGCGGATCGTCCCATCCGCTCACCCGGCCTTGCTGCACCAACTGCAGCAGCTTGCGCTTGCTCAGCAGCGTGTAAGTTAAGTTCAGCCGATCGAATTCAATCTGCCGTGAGGGAAAAATTCCCAACTGCTCGATGAACCAGTTGTAGAGCGGGCGATGATCTTCAAACTCCAGCGTGCAAAGAGAGTGCGTGACCCGCTCGATGGAATCCGACTCGCCATGCGCGTAGTCGTACATCGGATAGATGCACCACTTGCTTCCGGTTCGATGATGTTCGGCGTGCAAAATGCGATACATCACAGGATCGCGCAGGTTGAGATTGGGCGAGGCCATATCAATCTTCGCGCGAAGAACGCGCGAGCCATCGAGGAATTCTCCGGCGCGCATGCGCTCGAACAAATTCAGATTCTCTTCGACAGACCGGTTGCGATAGGGACTGTCTTTTCCCGGCTCAGTCAGCGTGCCGCGGTGTTTGCGAATTTCATCGGCGGTGAGGTCGTCGACGTACGCTTTGCCATCTTTGATCAGTTTGATTGCCCATTCGTAGAGCTGGTCGAAATAATCGGACGCATAGAACAGCCCATCCCACTGGAAGCCGAGCCAATTCACGTCAGCCTTGATGGACTCGACGTATTCCGTTTCTTCTTTCTCGGGGTTGGTATCGTCGAAGCGAAGGTTGGTACGTCCGCCAAATTCGTCGGCCAAGCCGAAGTCAATGCAGATGGCTTTCGCGTGGCCGATGTGCAGGTAGCCGTTGGGCTCGGGAGGAAAACGGGTCTGCACGCGGCCGTTGTGCTTGTTGGTCTTGAGGTCTTCGAGAATAATGTCGCGGATAAAGTTTGAGGGTGCGGGCGACGGCGAGGCAACCACTGTTTTTTCTCCAGCTTCAGTTGGCGGATGAGGGGGATTCATTCCCTTCAATCTTATCGCAAGCAGCGCAGGAAAATTATTTTGCGCGTGGAGGGGCGGACGCCTTCGTCCGCCCAGGCAGGGGCATGGATTTAGCGCAGACGATTGTGGCGCTGCCCCCGGACGAGGGCGTCCGGGGCTCCATTTTGCTTAGGAGTCAACTTTGGCGACGGGGGCGTAGGGATTTCGATCGGGCGATTGCCAGATCCATGGGTACTGGCGCCAATCCTGCACCAACTCCTTACGGATCGGATTTTCCAGCACGTACGCGATCTTAGCGTCTAAACTCTCCGAGGTGCGCACAATACGGTCGAATGATTCTTCCTGCCAGATTGCGCCGTGGTGTCTAGCACGACGATTCATCGCGTGCGCTGAGGCGCCTTTGATTGCCTTCATAATCTCGACGAGAGACGTGATTGTATGCCGGGTTTCGTCGGTCGATGGCGTCAGTATCAGATGAACATGATCGGGCATTATGACGGCAACTTCCAGGCGATATCTTCTGCCGTGATCGTGAATGCAGCATCCCAGCACAATGTCGCGCGCCCAGTCCGGCAGGATGCGACGAAACTTGGTGCAAAACGTGATGAAGTGCGGTGTGTAATCGCGCTGCATGTGCGGCAGATTGCGACGATAGAACTGCATTGGAAGATCTTGCCACGGGGGTAGGGTTGCGGTGCTGGTGAGGTGCAATTAACACGGAACTGATTCCCAAGTTAGAACAAACGGTGGAGCGGCGGACGCCTTCGTCCGCCCGGGCAGAGGCAGGGATTTGGCGCAGACGATTGTGGCGCCGCCCCCGGACGAGGGCGTCCGGGGCTCCACTAAAAAGTTAGGTGAGCTTTTGTTGGGCTTGGGCGATTCGCTGAAGCGTGGTTTCCTTGCCTAAAACTTCCAAAGTTTCGAAGAGCGGCGGCGCATTCTTGCGACCGCAGACGGCGACCCGGATGGGCTGAAACATTTGTCCCGCCTTCACTCCCAACTCCTGAGCGGCGGCGCGCAGAGCGTGATCCAGCGGATCGTGTTTGAACTCGACTTCGGCAAGAACATCCTGCGCACGGGTAAGGACTTTCAAGGCCATGGCCATGTCGCCCTTCTGCGGGATGAGCTCAGTAGGATCATAGGGCGGCAGTTGGTCGACAAAGAAAAAGTCAGCGGTGGTGAGCACGTCGCGCAGTAACTTGATGCGCTCGCGGATCAGCGGTGTGACGCGCAGCATTTTTTCCGGTGTGATGTTGAAACCGGCATCCTGAACGACGGGTAGAAGATGCGCGCTCAATTCTTCCACGGATAGGGCGCGAATGTGCTCGGCATTCAGCCATACAGCTTTCGGATCGAACTTTTCCTCCGGAATCGCAGCCGGCTCTTTGAAGTTCACTACGGCATTCGAGCGGTTTATGCCTTCGAGCGAGAAGATTGCAGTGAGTTCCGGCAAGGACATATTCTCACGGTCGTTTTTGGGCGACCAGCCGAGCAGGCATAGGAAATTGATGAACGCTTCGGAGAGAAATCCGGCATCGCGATAAGTGGTCACGCTGACCACCGGCCCGTGGCGGCGCTTCGAAAGCTTGGTGCCGTCGGGGGCGACCAGCAGCGGCAGATGCGCGAACTGCGGCGGCACGTAACCCGAGGCCTCGAAGATCAGAATGTGTTTGTAAGTGTTCGATAGATGGTCCTGGCCGCGAATCACGTGGGAGATGCGCAGGTCGGCATCGTCGGCGCACGAAGCGAGGTGATACGTAGGCATTCCATCCGAGCGGAGCAGCGCAAAATCTTCAATGTCGGCGGACGCCTTCACTTGCTCGCCATAGACCGCATCGGTAAATCGCACCAACTCTCCGCTCTCACGCGGTACGCGAAAACGCAGCGCGAATGGCTCTCCCGCGGCGGCGCGGCGATCGCTTTCAGCGCGGGAAAGTTCGCGCGCGCCAGGATTGAACAGCCACGTTCCCTGGGCGCCGGATTTCTCCCCATCTCCGGTATGTGCGGGAGTGAAATCGCGGTAGGCAAGGCCTTTCTCGAAAATCGCCCAGGCCGTTTTCCGGTGCAACTCCAAACGCTCGGACTGCTTGTATTCTTCGTCCCAGCTCAAATTCAACCATTTCAGCCCCTCGAAAATGGAATCGACCGAGGCCTGAGTGTTTCGCTCGACGTCAGTATCGTCGAGGCGGAGAATCATTGTTCCACCGTTGTGGCGGGCGTAGAGCCAGTTGAAAATGAAGGTGCGGGCGCTCCCTACGTGCAGAAATCCGGTAGGCGACGGAGCGAAGCGGACGCGCGGCTTAGTCAATGAGGGACTGACAATCTCAGGCATAAATGGCTAGAGTTTGATGGTATGGGGAGGAGAAAAGTATCGTCAAGCCAACGAGATAGATGCATTTAGGCTAAATAGTTCACCCGAGTGCCCGGCGATGGGCATTGTACTTAAATCTTGTTGTGTTCGTACCGTCGATGTGAAAACATTAACCACCGTCTTCTCCTGGTGACACCAAGGTAATTCAATTCAACGGAAATCATAGCCAGGCCCCATGAACAGTATTTCCACCAGCATCGTTATCATTCCCGGCGTTGTCGCCTTATTACTGTGCCTGCTTTTTTATTATCTCTATCAGCAGAGCCAGCAGGTTTACTTTCGCGCCTGGCAGATCGCATGGGCCTGCTATTCCATCCATTACGCGCTCGATGCGGTTCGCTACTACCGGCCTCCCGCGCTCGCGGCGTTCTTTGCGAGTTCTTTATTTTCGGTGGCAATGGGGGTGAGCATCTTCGTCTCCACGCGGCTCACGCGGACCGCTTTCCGCTTTCGCTGGTACGACGGGGCACTGGCTTTGACGGGAACGATTTTCGCCTGCCTCGATTTGCGAACACTTCTGTTAGCCGGTCCGCTGCCGCCAGACCAGCGTCCTCTCAGTCTGACCGTTATTTTCTTGAGTGCGGTGCTGCTGTATTGTTCGGCAGTTTTTTATTTGCACGCTCATCGCCGGGGGTCGGCGGCTTTCAGAATCCTGGCCATTTCGCTGGCGCTCTGGGCGGTGCTGATGGCCGCCGTGCAGTCCGGCAGCCCCGGCATGGAGATGTTTGGCAGCGTGGGTCATGTCCTGGGACCGATTCCGCAGATGCTGCTGGGCATCGCCATGGTAATGGTGCTGTTCGAGAACGAACGCAACGCGGTACAGGAAAATACTCTGGCGCTATCGACGCTGGGCGCCGATCCACGCCGGCTTCTCTCCGCTGACGATTTGCTGCCCAGCATGCAGTCGGCGCTGGAACGGCTGGCCGGCGCTCTCTCCGCCCGGCGCGCGGTCATCTATATCGCGGAACGCTGGCGCGGCTTGCTGCCTTCGGTGCAGCGTGGATTTTCTTCCGAATTTCTTGCAGTTCTGACCAGCAGCGGCGCCGGAGAATACATCTGCGATCGGGCGCACCGCCAGGGCGGGCTCTTCACGGTCCGCGACATCAGCCATATGTCGGAACCGCTGCCGGTTGGGTCTGTCGGAACATTCGCCGGCTTTAAGGATGCACTGGAAAAGGCGCAGATCCGTAATCTGACTGCGGTCAGCCTGCAGACTCGCGAACACGCATTCGGCGTGATTCTTTTTCCTCACGCCCAGCGCGAGGCGTTTGGTACATCCGGTCCGCGCCTTATGGTGGGCTTGGCCTTGCAACTGGGGCTGACTCTGGAAAATTATCTCATCGCGCACGACGCTCACCGCAGAACGCAAGAGTATGAACTACTGACCGAGATCGGCCAGGCGATCAGTTCGCGGCTCGATCAGGATGAAGTGCTGCGCACCATCCACGCCGAGCTGGGACAGATTTTCAACAACAGCAATTTCTATATTGCCTTCCAGTCAGGGGATGAAATCTGCTTCGAGCTTGAAGTACAGGATGACCTCGTCCTCCCTAAGCGAAAACGCAAATTGGATAACGCCTTCACTGAATATGTGATTCGAACCGGGCAGCCTTTGCTGATTCGTTCCGAGGTGGAGAAGACGCGGGCGCGGTTGGGCATTACTTTTCGTCCGGAGCAGCCCGCCAAGTGTCTGTGTGCCGCGCCCATTCTGCTGAGCGGCAAGCCGGCGGGAGTGATGGTCGCAATGAACAAGATGCGCGAATACGTCTTCGAGCAGCGCGATCTCGACGTGATGGTGACGGCGGCTGGGCAAGTATCGGTTGCCGTGGAAAATGCGCGCTTGTTCGCCGAAGAACAACGGCGCTCACGGCAACTGGCATTTTTGAACAACATTTCGCGCACCGCAATTTCGAGCGACGATCCGGTTCACATGCTGGGCCAGATTGTGGGAGAAATCCAAAAGAATTTCAGCTTCGATCACATCGGCATCGGACTGCTCGATTACGGAACGAAGGAGATCGAAATTAAGGCGGAAGCCGGGGCGACCGCACATGCTATGGGCAGGAGAATTCCGCTGGGCATCGGCATACTCGGGCGCGTGGCGCGGACCGGCGAGCGGGCTCTGGTGCAGAACGGCGTGGAAGGCCAGATGGGCGCGATTCTGCCGGAGTCGCGGTCGGTGCTGTGCATTCCGATTACCTACGGCGAAACGTTGTTGGGCGCGTTGAATATTGAAAGCCGCCGGGAGAGTGCTTTCTTTCCGCAGGACGTTCTGATCCTCAACACGCTGGCAGACCTGCTGGCCACGGCGCTGCACAATGCTTTTGTCTTCCAGAAGCTGCAACAACAATCGATCACCGATGGCCTGACCGGAATCAAAACCCGGCGTTTCTTCTGGGAAGCCTTATCCGCGGAGTGGAAGCGCGCTTCGCGTTCGGGTAGAGCGTTCTCCGTGGTGCTGATCGATCTGGACAAATTCAAGGAAGTAAACGACACCATGGGCCACTTCGAGGGCGATCTGGTGCTGGCCCGCGTGGGGCGTTTGCTCGAACAAAAATCACGCCAGTCGAATGTGGTGGCGCGTTACGGCGGGGACGAGTTCATCATTCTGATGCCGGAAACCGGGCCAGAACAGGCAGAAGTCCTGGCTGAGCGCCTGCGCCAGTGGATCACCACCGACCCCATGCTCAGCGAGCATCACATCACGGGCAGCTTTGGCGTGGCCAGTTTTCCGATGCACGGGTTTTCGATTGAAGACATTATTCGCGTTGCCGACGCGGGCATGTATGTCTCCAAGCGCTCGGGAGGCAACCGGGTATCGGCGGCGCAGGAGTTTACCGGCGGCGAGGAATTTGCTGCGCAGCGGCAGCAGATATCGACTTACATCGAAGGATTTTTGCAGCGTGAGCATAACGGGCCGGAGCATCTGGAAGAGCTTGGATCGATGCTGGTGAAGTTTTGCGGCGGCGAAGAAGATTGCAATGTGCCGCTGCTGAAGGAATCGATCGAGGTGTTGAGCCGGGCGGCGGAATCGCGCGAGTTGCGCACCTCCGGCCACGGTGATCTGGTGGCGCGTTACACGGAAATCATTGCGCGGGCGCTGCAGTTGCCTCCGGAGGAAACCAGCGATCTGGTTTATGCCGCGCGTATTCACGACGTGGGAAAAATCTTTGTGCCGGAACGCATCCTGAATAAGCCCGGTCCGCTCACTGACGATGAATTTTTCCTGGTTCGAATGCACGCGCGCGTGGGCGCCGAAATCGCCGGATTTTTGCCGCACAGTAGCATGATGCGGCAGGCGATCGAGCATCATCACCAGCGCTTCGATGGCACGGGCTATCCCGATGGCGCAAAGGGCGAACAGATCCCGCTATGGGCGCGCATCATCGCGCTCGCCGATGCCTACGCCAACATGCTCACCGAACAATCGATCGCAGCGGCGCGCACTCCTGAACAGGCGCTCGACGAACTGGCGAAGATGAGCGGCACCGGCTTCGACGGGATGCTGGTGCGATTGCTGTTGCGCGAGTTGAAGTCGGAAAGAACGTCGAGTTCGAAGGACGGGTTTTAAAAGCTTTCAGAGAAAGCATTTCAATTTGGCAGTTTCCGTTGCTTAGGTACCTAAGCTAGATCAAACAGCAGACTGGGCGGAGCATTCCAAAGAACCTTTCCGCATAGCGTTTGTAACGAACAACCTACTGGCGGAAATTTTGTAGCCCCGCAAGCGGCCGGTCCTTAGACGCTCCAGACATTTGTGCAGCGGGATGCGGCCCTCCGTTTAAGCGAGAGCGCGTAATTTACTGCGGGCTCCCCGCGGATCGTTGGCGAAAAATCGGCTGTTACGAGCATTGTTGGGGGGCAATGAGTACTGACGCCTGTTAACAGCAACTACAGAGCCCTTCGAGCCCATAGCCCCACGCCCAGCGTACAATGCCAGCAATGACCGCTGAACGGTACTGCAATTTGATTTGGGCGGCTATGTTGGGATTGTTCGTCGCTGACGTTTTTATGTTGTATTTCGTCTACCTAAAGGTTCGAACAGTCTGGCTGCGCATCGTGGCTTTCATGTGCGGCATCAGCCTTTTTTGTGCGTTGCCATTTCTGCTCGTGCTACTCGGGTGTGGGCTGGTCTAGACGCTGTCGATGAGTGCCAGTTATCGACAGTTGTCCCACATAGTGAGATTCTTGAAGACGGTAGAGGCAGCCGGTAGATGAAGTCCTCGTGCAAGGCTTACTTGTTTTTTATTCAAGTGACTGGCTGGATTGTGCTTTGTTCCTTGTTTACGAAGCCAACAGGGAGCGGGTTTCCGGGCGGGTCTCATGGGCTGTGCTGATACTTGCCATCCCAATGGGCGTTTTTTAGCCTACCTTCGTTGGAAGTATTGGGTGCCCGTTCTCGATGAGGTACGGGAGCGGAGGAAAGCCAGAAGGAAACAACGGGCCGAAAGTCCGCCGATAAACTAGCTCAGACACTGCGCGGTGGTTGCTGAAATATCCCGATTGCACTCATCATGGTCAATGAAGCGTGAACACCAGGATGTAGGAAACCGCGAGTTAGTGCGCATCATTTAAGATGAAAATCTATCTGCACGGAGGTTTTTGCCGCGACAGGTTTTCCTTCTCTCATGCCGGGCTTAAACCGCCACTTCTGAACTGCCTCTACGGCTTTCTCATCGAGGCCCATGCCCAAGCCGACGACCACGTGAATATCGCTAGGAATGCCATCTGCTCCCACAGTCAGAATGAGAATGCACTTCCCCTCAAGGTTCGCTTTGCGGGCGCGTGCAGAATAGTCGGGTTGTGGTGAGAAAAAAACTCGCGGAGGAGCGGTACAGGTATTATCTTGGCCAGTACATGCCCTTCCCACACCACCAAAAGAGTCGATTGGTGCGAGCAATAGGATGCCGCAGAGCAGATAGATGGCAATACCAAAGCGTAACACGTATTTCATAAGCAACTCTGCTTTCGAGCCCTTATCGCGTTCGATTTTACGCCACTGTCGCAAAATCCCCATTACACTCATTGACCGGGTTTTCCAGCTCTCAGCGTAGCGTTTTCTTTCTGCTCCGCTGACTTGCAACTGCCAACAAGAACCCGCAAACTATCAACCATGTCCGTCCCACTTTCTCTCTCTGGCAAAGTTGCTTTGATCACTGGTGGTTCGCGCGGCATTGGCGCGGCTACGGTTCGGCTTTTTGTGGCGGCTGGCGCCAAGGTTGTATTCAGCTACCAGAAGGCGCGGGCGCAGGCGGAGGCTTTGGCCGCGGAATGTGGGGCGGCGAACTGTCATGCCGTCAGCAGCAATCTGAATGATCCGGAGTCGGCGCGCGTGCTGGTTGCCGAAGCGACCAAGCATTTCGGCAGGATCGATATTCTCGTGGCCAATCATGGAGTCTGGCCTGTAGAAGATGTCGCCATCGAGAAAATGACGGATCAGCAATGGCGGTCGACACTCTCGATTAATCTCGACGCCGTGTTTGGCCTGGTCAAGCACACGGTCGCGCAGATGAAGGCGCAGCCGCGAAATGGACCGGCGGCGGGACACATTGTGCTGATCAGTTCCACCAGCGGACAGCGCGGCGAGGCGTTTCATTGCGATTACTCGGCCAGCAAAGGCGCTCTGATCAGCATGACGAAAAGCCTCTCCACGGAATTGGCTTCGGCGGGAATCTATGTGAATTCGGTTGCGCCTGGCTGGGTGGATACGGACATGTCCAAACCTGCGCTCGATGATCCGGGCAGCGGCGAAGAAATTCGGCGGACGATTCCCATGGGACGCGCCGGAAGGGCGGAAGAAATTGCCGGACCGATCCTGTTTTTGTGCACCGAGTACGCCAGTTTTATTACGGGCGAGATTTTCAACGTGAACGGTGGAGCGGTGCTTGTAGGTTAGGGCCTGGCGGGTAGCGACTCTGCGTTACCGCAAACGACGCCTGCGGTTTTTTCTGCATCCAACCGAAGGTGAAAGTCCGCGACGTACCCAAAGTCCGCAATTCTGCCGCATGGAGCTACAATTCCTGTACCGGACTTCGCTACTGAACGTCTGCATGAAACTCGCCTGAATGAAATATCGGCTTCCCATCCTTACATTGGCGTTCGTGCTGGCTACGTGTGGCTGGGTCGCAAGGCGCGCTGCGGCACAGGATGCCACGCAGGCCCCAGCCAAACCTGACTCGGGCAGGGCATCATCCATCCCTCTAGATCAGCAAAACGCGCACCAGGCGCGCGAACTGCTCAATCAGGCGATTCAGGCGTTGGGCGGCCAGGCTTATTTAAGCGTTCACGATTTGCAGGAGCAGGGCCGGGTTTACAGCTTTTACCACGGACGCCCGTCGAGCAACGGCGTTTTCTTCTGGCGATTCGTCGAATTCCCGGACAAGGAGAGGATCGAACTGACTCCGCAGCGCGATATCGCTTATATCTACATCGGGAACAAAGGTTACGAAATCACCTATAAGGGCGCGCGGCCCGTGGAGCAGAAGGATCTCGACGATTACCTGCGCCGCAAACGCTTCTCTCTCGAAACCGTGTTGCGTACCTGGATTAATGATCCCAAGGTCGCGCTGTTTTTTGAGGGTGCCGCACTTGCTGGTAACCTCGCGGCACAAAAGGTGACGCTGATTAACTCCAAGGACGAAGCGGTGAGCATTTACTTCGACATCGATACTCATCTGCCGATCCAGAAGAGCTATTCCTGGCGCGATCCCGTGGACAGAGAAAAAAACGTGGAAGAGGAAACCTACAATGGGTACCGTCTCGTCCAGGGAATCATGACGCCCTTCGGATTCACCCGTTATTTCAACGGGGATATGCAAACGGAGCGTTTTATCACCTCCGCCAGTTACAGTGAGACATTGGATGAGGCGATGTTCGATCCAAATTCCCGCTACAATCCCCTAAAAGCCGCCGGAAAACATAAAAAATAACTCATGCTGGCGGGTCTCCGGGCTTCCACAAGCTGCTGAGAAGCTTGGATTTACAACTGAGTCGCGCCGTAATCAGTCGGGTTCTCCGGCTCGGTTAGCCACGCAGTGTGGCTTTTTTACCACAGTCAACCTTATTCACATGGCTGTAATCTACACATTCATCGAGACATAATTTAGCATCCTTGATTCAGGAGCAGACAATCCGCTCGTCCGTGCAATGCAGCGGGGTCGGGCTGCATAGCGGTGCGCCCGTCTCTCTGCAAATTCTTCCTGCCCCTCCCGGAACGGGCATTGTGTTTCGCCGTACCGATCTGGACGGTTTCGAAATCGAGGCCACCAGCCGCAATGTAGCCCGCGTCAGCTACGCGACCAGCCTGATGAAGAAGGGCGTTCTCATCTCTACCACGGAGCATCTGCTCTCCGCATTCACCGGACTTGGCCTGGACAATGCCATCGTCGAGCTGGACAATCTGGAGCTGCCGATTCTTGATGGCAGCGCGCTTCCGTTTGTGGAATTGATTCAGAAAGCTGGGATTCGCAAGCAGCGGCGGCCGCGGCGTTATATGAAGATCCTCCGCGAGTTCGAGATGCGGGAGGGGAACAAGTTTATTTCGGTCTATCCCGCCGATAGCTACTCCATTTCCTACTCCATCAATTTTCCCCACCCGCTCATCGGCAAAGAAACTTTTCAGGTGGAGCTTTCGAATGGCAGTTATCTGCGAAATATTGCCGCCGCCCGCACTTTCGGTTCGCGCGCGGATGAAAAAGCCATGCGCAACATGGGGCTGATCCGGGGCGCATCCCGCGATAACTGCATTGTGTTGACTCGCGACGGAATCGAAAACGGACCGCTTCGCTTCAGCGATGAGTTTGTCCGTCACAAGGTGCTGGACTTAGTAGGCGACCTGGCGCTTCTCGGCAAACCGATCCTGGGGAAAGTGGTTGCCGACCGTGCCGGACACGCCATGCACACCGCCCTGGTTTCCCGTATTCTCCGTGACCGCAGCCTGTGGGAGGAAGTCACGCTGCCGGAAGAATCGGCGGCTGAGCCGGGACATTATGGCGCGCAAGCTACGGCTGGATCTTTGTTGTGAGATCTGGCTGTTGATCCAGTCTCTTGAGCGGTTTATTCAGAACTGATTTAATCCGCAGGTTCGCAGGGCACTTCGCCCGATTCTGAAACCGGCTCCGGTTGTTCCTCCAGCAGCCGTTGGAGTTCCGCACGTGTCTGGTCGACCACCGCTGCGGCGAACTGACGCGCGGAGCGCTGTCGCTCTGTCGACAGGTCCTTGACTCGCATGTTCAGCAAGGGGATGTCCTGCTCAAACCAGCGCAGAGTTTTCTGGATTCGTGCGACGCGGTAATTAGAAGGCAGCATGATAATGGCTCTCCGATCTGGCTAGATTGCCATGCCGATCGCCGCGCGCCAATTACCAAGCGGATACCTGCGGATTAAACGGAGGCGGGAGGACCGGCAAGCGCCGTCTATTGGATGGGACGAGAAGCGGATGCAAGTGGCTTGTCCTGGGCTGCGGGATTCGGTTCCGCGTGATCCCCAAGCCAACGCTCCAGCAGTTCCTTTGAACTCGCAGGCAGGTTGAGAAACCGCAATCCCACGCATCCTTTCAGGTCGGCCCAGGCCACTTCCGTTTCCAGATCGAGACTGGCGCTGGTTCCGGGCAGTGTGAACTGCAAACGTGGCGTCGCGTTCTTCGGCAGGGCGTGGTGCAGTAATAAAGCGATTCCGCCCTCGCTCAAATTCGTGCTTTCCGCTTTCATTTCTGTATCCCCCAACAGCAGACGGGTCGCTATTTTTACCGGATGGCGGAAGTAGCGCCGCCGCTCGCGCTGCATAAAACTCAAAGCCGCATTGAAACAGCGAGACGCGTTCAAGGCAGAGAGCGGCTTGTGGAGAACGAAATTCACTCCCATGCCGAACGCATCCTGCGTAGTGGTTCTCTTACCGTTGACGATGGCAAATGTTACAGAGTTCTTATTGCTGGGAGTTGCGCGCAAGCCTTCCAGGACTCCGACTCCGCCGGGCATGTCATCGCAGTCGACGATTACGGCATCGAATTTTTCCGAGATCAGAATCTCGCTGGCTTTCTTAGCCTCCTGACAGATTTCGATGTCGATCGACAATTTTTCGAGCGTCGGGCGCAATACCCGGAACACGTCGGCATCTCGACTCAACAGCAGAGACTCCAGCATGCTTTAATCCTAGAATGAGGTAGAAATCTCCGAAAGTAACCAAGGTATCGGCTGATAAACCTATGGCAACATTGGCCTATCTTTCATTGGGCTCGAATATCGGAGATCGCGAGGGCAACCTGCGGGAAGGTGCGCGTCGACTCGGCGCTATTGGTCGTGTTGCGGCGGTTTCGTCGTTTTACGAAACCGAGCCCGTGGAATTTACGGAACAACCATGGTTCCTGAATTGTGCGGTCGCGCTCGAGACTGAACTAACGCCGCAAGAACTGATGACTGCGATTCTTGGCATAGAAAAAGCTATGGGGCGGCAGCGCGTGCAGAAAAAGGGGCCGCGCATGATCGACATTGATATTCTCTTGTTGGGGAATGCTGTTTTAGATACTGCAGAAGTCACGATTCCCCATCCGGCCATGCATGAGCGCCGATTCGTTCTTGAACCTCTGGTCGAGATTGCATCCGAAGCGCGGCATCCGGTGCTGAATAAAACGATCCGTGAGCTGCGGGACGCGCTGCCTTCGGGCGCGACCGTACGCAAATTGAAGAGCCAAGCCACGGATTTCACGGATTAACACGGATCAGGAGCAACAATTGTGAGATTTTGGCCAAAGTTTTTTATCAGTAGAATCAGTGAAATCCGTGGCTCGATTTTCTCCTACGGCACAATGAGCCGGCTGCCTGCTTCCTGGGCAGCGAGCACGGCTGATTCTTTCTCTGGAAACTGATCGTACAAAAAATCAATGAACGCCCGCGACTTGGGCCGCCCCGAAGTTCGCCCCTGCGCCAGCCGAAGCAGAAATACCAAAGCCTTCAGCACATCGGAATCCCGCAGATTGGAATAGCCCAACTGCTTCTGCTCCGCCGCGCGGAATTGTTTCACCATCTCTTCCACTTGCCCTGCCACGGCGTGCTGCGCCGCGCTGGTCAGCGGTTGTTCGTAGTGCAATCCGGAATTCACTAATCTCTCGTAGCTCGTACACATGGCGGAGAGCGTGGCGATCAGATCACGATCATTGAGGGCGCGGTCAGCGCGCGCAGCTTTCGCCAAGGCGTAACTCAGTCCCATGAGCAGATGCTCATGCTGGTAAGTGAACTGATCGGAAATTTCAACTTGAAGAAATAACGAGGCCGCGTCAAATTCGTCCGCTGAGCGCGGCTTCTCGTGTTGGCGCGCTTGTTGCAGATAGGGACAATCGCTGGGGCAATCGAGCGTCACCTCGCGCTGCTCGCCGCAACATTGCGGGCAAATGCGGCCGTGGACCGCGGGACAGAAGCGCTTCTCCTTGCGAATTTCGCAGATCGCGCAACTCAAATCGTGATTCTCCTCTTCAGCATTATTGCACCCGCAGGCGAGCCACCGGGGACGCTACATCGAGAAAGCTTACCGTCGGAGCAGATCTGACCTGCCTAGCCACAGTGCAGTTAGCGGCCTAATTGGCCCATTGTAGGAGCGGTGGATACAAATAAACGTGTAAAAACGGCCCTTCTGACGTGTTATATCTTTGGAACCCGCGTAAAATGAGGGTGTTTTCCACAGGGCGCTGATATACCATCAAGCCCGCTGGAATTAAAATTCAACTTTTTCCCGAGGAGGAAATATGGCTTCAGGTTTGACCAAGACTCAACTCGTTCGTTATCTGGCGGAGAAAACTGAACTCCCCAACAAGACGGCTGCAGCATTTTTGGAGCAGCTCGCCGATGTCGCGGTAAAAGAAACCAAGAAGAACGGCGTGTTCGTTGTCCCCGGCCTGGGCCGGTTGGTGAAAGCGCACCGCAAGGCGCGCGTCGGACGGAATCCGCAGACTGGCGAACCCATTCAGATCAAGGCGAAGACTGTGGTAAAGTTCCGCGTCGCCAAGGCTGCCAAGGATGCAATCGCTCCCAAAAAGTAGTTAGCTTTCTGAGATTGACGTCGAAGGCCGGCTTAGGCCGGCCTTTGATTTTGTATAAACTTCTTTTTGGACACCCATGTTGAACTGGATCGTAGTCGGAATCGGCGATATCTCCACGCGGCGCGTTATTCCCGGAATTCAATCTGAGTCGAGAAGCCGCCTGTATGGCCTGGTTACGCGTGATCCGGCAAAAGCTGCTCCATACAACGTGCGCGTCTGGGCTACGCTCGACGAAGCTCTCGCCGATCCCGCGGTGAATGCGGTTTACATCGCCACCCCAGTTTTTCTTCACGCGCCCCAGACGGTTCAATCTCTCCGCGCGGGAAAGCATGTGCTGTGTGAGAAGCCGATGGCGATGAATGAGGCCGAATCGCAGTTCATGTTACAAGTCGCGGAAGAAACGGGACGCACCTTCGGCATCGCCTACTACCGCCGTACCTATCCCAAGGTGCAGCGCGCGAAACAACTCATTGAAGCGGGCGTAATCGGCACGCCCGTAATTGCCGAACTCACCAACCACGGCTGGCTCGACGAAAAGCTCAGCGAACGTAGCTGGCTCATCGATCCGGCGAAAGCCGGAGGTGGTCCGCTCTACGATATTGCCTGTCATCGAATCGATGTACTGAATTTCCTGTTTGGTCAACCGCTACGCGCGACGGCTTATTTATCGAACGCGGTGCATCATTATGCCGTGGAGGATAATGCGACCGTGATGATCGATTATGCCGGCGGCATGCGCGGAATTGTAGATGTGCGCTGGCATTCGAAAGTGAAACGGGACGAATGCCGCATTCGCGGCACCGACGGCGAAATGGAGTTAACTCCGCTGAATGGACCGGAGCTCATCTATCCCGGAGGCCGCGAAAATCTGCCGCCTGACGCCAATTTGCACTACCCCATGATCGAAAACTTCATAGATGCCGTGCTGGGAAAAGCTACGCTGCTGGCGAGTGGCGCATCCTCCTATTGGACGGATTGGGTGATCGAGAAAGTGCGGCGAAACAATTCCTGAGCGGGCGGTTTGAGTCAGCCTGCTGGCTTGTCTCGGACTGCGATACTCTCATTCCTATGGAACGGCCCGCCAGTGTGACGGTGATCGCTGCTCTGTTTTTCCTGGTTGCCGCGTATCTGATCGTAATCGCTGTGGTGGACTTCCTCGCACCCGGAGCGCTCGCCATGACGCGCACCGCTGGCATCACTTATGGAAGAGAACTGGATGGACCACAGACCGCAATCTCGGTGGGTGCGGGATGGGCGCTGGTGGGCTGGGGACTCTACCGGCTACAGAATTGGGCACGCTGGTGTGCGATTATTCTGATGGCGCTGGGAATTGCAGGGTCGGTACCGGCAGTGTCCGCCGCCGCGAGAGATATCAATTGGCGCTTTTTCTGGTACGGGGCGCAGATCATGGTGCGAATCGTGATCGCGTGGTTCCTGGCAGCGTCGCCAGAGCTGATTCAGGCTTTCGTGCGGAAATAAGGATTACGCCCGCGACGGTGCCAACAATTGCAGAGATCCTTCGGCCCGCAAAAAGCGCGGGCCTCAGGATGACAGCGTCTTGTGGGCGACAATGCATTGCCGATACGAATGTTTGTATCGCCCTCAGCGCTTTACTTTTTCCGGTTGCTTTTCTCCTACGCGCTTGCTCACTTCGAACTTCATCTTGGCGGCTTTCTTGTCAGCATCGACCACGATGTGATCGCCGTGCAGAATTTCACCGTCGAGAATCTTCAGAGCCAGCGGGTCCTGGATCAGCTTCTGAATCGCGCGCTTCAGCGGACGCGCGCCGAAGTTCGGATCGTAACCTTGAGTAAATAAAAGGTCCTTCGCGGCGTCGGTGAGCTCGATCGAGATCTTGCGATCAGCCAGCAATCGGCGCACATCTTCGAGCCGCAGCTCGATGATCTTCACCAACTGGTCTTTGCCGAGCGGACGGAAGATGATGATGTCATCCACGCGGTTCAGGAACTCCGGCCGGAAGTGGGCGTGCAACGTGCTCATCACCTGCTCGCTGGCCTTCTCGAAATCTTCCGGCGTGCGCAGACTCTCGGCCTGCAGATAGCTGGAGCCGAGATTCGACGTCATGATGATGATCGTGTTCTTGAAGTCGACGACCCGGCCTTTGCCATCGGTGAGGCGGCCATCATCCATGATTTGCAAAAGGACGTTGAACACATCGGGATGTGCTTTCTCGATTTCGTCGAACAGCACTACCGAATACGGACGACGGCGCACCTGCTCGGTAAGCTGCCCGCCTTCTTCGTACCCGACATATCCCGGAGGCGCGCCGATCAGGCGCGCGACTGAGTGCTTCTCCATGTATTCCGACATGTCGATGCGCAACAGAGCGCGGTCGTCGTCAAATAAAAATTCAGCAAGCGCGCGGGCTAATTCAGTTTTGCCGACACCGGTTGGGCCGAGAAAAATAAACGAGCCGATCGGACGTTTTGGATCGCTGAGCCCGGCGCGAGAACGGCGAATGGCATTGGCCACACGCTCCAGCGCCTCGTCTTGCCCCACAACGCGCAGGCGCAGGCGGTCTTCCATGGTCACCAGCTTTTTCACCTCGCCTTCGAGCATCTTCGAGACCGGAATGCCGGTCCATTTCGAGACGATGCGGGCGATATCCTCTTCGTCCACTTCCTCTTTCAGCATGCGCGGAGCGCCCGAGCCTTTGGCCTCGATCTTGGCAGTGAGCTGGTTTAATTCTTCTTCGGCTTGCCGCAGCAGCCCGTAGCGGATTTCCGCAACCCGCTGCAGATTCCCTCGGCGCTCTTCAGTCTGCTCTTCGAGTTTGAGCTTTTCGATTTTCTCCTTCAATTCACGAGACTTGGCGATCAGCTCTTTTTCTTTTTTCCAATTCGCCTTGAGAGCGTTGGATTTCTCGCGGATTTCGGCCAGCTCTTTCTCGATGACAGCCAGGCGCTCGCGGGAGTTCGCGTCGTCTTCTTTTTTCAGGGCCTGTTTTTCGATTTCAAGCTGCGTAGCACGGCGTTCTAGTTGATCGATGTCGGTAGGCAGCGAATCGATCTGGATACGAATCGAGGCAGCGGCTTCGTCGACCAGATCTATGGCCTTATCGGGGAGAAAACGGTCTGAGATATAGCGATGCGAAAGCGTCGCGGCAGCAACGATAGCCGAATCTTTAATTCGAACGCCGTGATGCACTTCGTAGCGTTCTTTCAGGCCGCGCAGAATGGCAATCGTGTCCTCGACGTTCGGCTCGCCGACAAAAACAATCTGGAAGCGGCGTTCGAGAGCGGCATCTTTTTCGATGTACTTTCGATATTCGTTCAGCGTGGTCGCACCGATGGCCCGCAGCTCCCCGCGAGCCAGCGCCGGCTTCAGCATGTTCGAGGCGTCAATCGCGCCTTCGCTGGCTCCGGCGCCGACCAGAGTATGCAGCTCGTCGATGAAGAGAATGATCTGGCCCTGGGAGTCTTCGATTTCCTTCAACACGGCCTTGAGGCGATCTTCAAACTCGCCGCGATATTTTGCTCCGGCCAGCATGGAGCCGAGATCGAGCGCGACCACTCGTTTGTTCTTGAGGACTTCCGGCACATCGCCGGAGATAATTCTCTGCGCCAGGCCTTCGACGATGGCAGTCTTGCCTACGCCCGGCTCGCCGATGAGCACCGGATTATTTTTCGTGCGCCGGGAAAGTACCTGCACCACGCGCCGGATTTCTTCGTCGCGGCCGATCACAGGATCGAGCTTGCCGCGACGAGCCTGCTCGGTCAGATCGCGGGCGTAACGCTCCAGGGCCTGATATTTAGCTTCAGGATTCTGGTCGGTCACTTTCTGCGAACCGCGGACCGAAGTCAGCGCCTTCAGAATCGCGTCATAGGTGGCTCCGTGACGGGCAAGAATCTGCTGGGCAACGTCCTGCTTCAAGTGCGTGATGGCCAGCAGCAGGTGCTCGGTTGAGACATACTCGTCCTTAAAGTTGGAGGCCTCTTTGAAGGCTTGCTCCAACAGCTTGTTCGTGGCATTGGAGAGCGTGGCCTGCGTGGATTCACCGGAAACTTTTGGCAGCTTCTCGATCTCGCGGTAGACGTCGCTGAGAACGGCCTGCGGCCCGATGCCGATTTTCTCCAGAACCGGCGGAACGATGCCTTCTTTATCTTCGAGCAGCGCGGCCAGCAGATGAACCGGAAGCAGCTCCGGGTTGCCGTGCTCGGAGGCCAGATTGTTCGCTCGCTGCACTGCTTCCTGCGCTTTTACTGTGAACTTGTCCCAACGGATAGCCATGATGAAACTCCAATTATTACTTTAATGATTGTGTGATCCGGCAATGTGAAAATCGGAGGGAGGAATCTCAGATTTTCAAATTGCCGAACTGCACATCTGATGAAATGACAACTATTGAGTTGCAAAAACTAAATGGGAAGCAGCCTTCCGGCCGCCTCCCACCATTGAAAAGAGTCGAGCTTCGCTCGAGCAGGCGGACGAAGGCGTCCGCCCCTCCATGCGCTGCGCTGCTTACGCGGCTTTGCCGGGCGCCTTGCCTTCAAGAGTCTTATCAGTGGCCTTGCCGGCACCGATGTTTACCTTGATCTGCTTCGGCTTGGCTTCGGCTTTCTTAGGCAAAGTGACCTTCAACACTCCTTTGTCGTAGTCTGCCGAAACTTTCTCGGCATCCACGGTCGCAGGGAGAGTAAAGGTGCGGGTAAAGCTGCCGTACTGGCGCTCCACGCGGCGATAATTCTCTTCCTTCTCTTCGTTCTCGATTTTGCGCTCGCCATGCACGGTGAGGGTATTGTTCTCCAGGCGAATGTCGATATCTTTCTCATCGATTCCGGGCACTTCGATCTTCAGGGTCACGTTGTGCTCGTCTTCGTAGACATCGACGGCTGGGGCAAAGCTGGATGCGGTGAGGGATTCGTCCCGGCCACCTTCGTTATAGGACTCGCGAAACAGACGATTCATGCGGTCCTGCAGGGTGGAAAACTCACGGAAAGGTTCCCAACGGGTAAGTACGGTCATGGCAATGATCTCCTTTTGTGCTTTGGTGTTTTCAGAATTTCGGCGCTGCCGTTCAAAAGCTTAGATGTTAAGTAAGCACAAAAGAAGCATAAAATATGAGTGTTTCATTGTCAATACATAATATACGCTGTATTTTCATTAGCTTACATTGGCTATAACACACTTAAGGTAGGAACTTTCCGGCACATTCAGCAGAATCGGGTGATCTTTGGCCTGCCCGCGAACCTCGACGATGCGCGCCGTGCGCTGCGCATCCAGGGCCGCATTCGCCAGCATTTGGATGAAATCCAGCGAACTCACGTGATAGGAGCAGGAGCACGTGATCAGAGCTCCGCCGGGCCGGAGCATTTTCAGCGCGCGAAGATTTAGCTCTTTGTAGCCTCGCATAGCGGCATCAAGGTCACGCTTCGTTTTGGCGAAGGCCGGGGGATCGAGAACTATGCTGTCGTAGCGCTGGCCGGAGGCGGCGTAGTCCTTGAGCAGGTCGAAGGCGTTGGCTTCAATCCATTCGATCTCGCGGGAGTTGAGCGCCGCATTTTGATCGGCAACTTCGAGGGCCGGCCGTGAACTATCGACCCCCGTCACGCGAGAGCAGCGCGCTGCCAGATGCAACGCGAATCCTCCTTGGTAGCAAAATACATCCAGCGCCTCACCATGGGCATATTGGGACGCGGCGGCGTAGTTTTCGCGCTGGTCAAGAAATGCTCCGGTTTTCTGGCCTTCCAGAGCCTCGAACTTAAACTGGACACCGTTCATCCTAAAGACGGTGGAAGTCTTCTCTCCCTGCCGTAAGCCTGAAGAAAGAAGCGACAGTTCTTCGAGCTGGCGAACGCGAGGGTCCACGCGTTCGACGATTGAGGCCGGATGCAGCTGCTCCGTTAGCTCTGAAATCAAGGTGGCGCGCACGGTTTCAGCGTCCATAGCCTGGGTGAGGATCTGGATGGAGAGAATGTCGTTGTAGCGGTCAACGATCAAGCCGGGAAGAAAATCCGCTTCGCTGAACACGACCCGGTATGCGTCGGTGTCGCGAACAATCGGCTCACGATAGGCCACGGCATTGGCGACACGCTGGCGAAGCTGCGCCGGGAAGTCTGTAACCGGATCACGAGAGATGAGACGCACGGCGATCTGCGAAGAGCTGGAATAAAGCGCCGTGCCGAGAAACTGTCCGCGATGATCGGTGACTGCGACCAGCGAGCCCGGGGCCGCACCGTCGGCAGAGACGATGTCAGAGCGGTAAACCCAGACGTGGCCCGATTTCAGTCGAGCAGCACCGCGAGGAGAAATTTTGACTACGGGGTTCTTGGACTGGACCGGCGTCGGGGGCATGGGGACATGGTAATGCCTGGCGGGTTGGGGGGTGGTGTTCCGCAAATGCGGCAACGAATTGAACGACCGCGGGCGCTAACGCCCTGTTTCGATCAATCATTCAAAGACAAGGTAGTCTGAAACTGGTCTGATTCGACGTGGGGAAGTATTTTCCCGGCCTCTTCTGGAGAAAGTTTCGCGCCAACCAACCCGACAGCCTTGGCCAGCGCGGGATCTCGATCGTTCGCCAAATCCTGACTGGTCGGCAAAACCACGATGTCTGGCTCTACGCCCACGTGTTCCAGGCTCTTACCGTCCGTCATCACCAAATCGGCATCCGTAACAGAGATGGCATAAGAGACGATCGAATCCAACGCGACCTGGTGAGGATAAAGCCTCGCTTCCATCACGCTACCCGAACTCCGATCGCCAACGATAAAGCCCCTCCTCTCGAGCTGCACCACGCGCGCCAGCAGCTCGGAAGCGGAGGCTGACTCGCTATCGATCAAAACCGCTAAGCGGCCAGTAAAAGCATCGCGATGACTGCCGGTTGCCGATACCGACTTCGTCTCGCCACGGCCAACGCGATCAAAAATCTTTAGATCATTTTGAAACAATCCACCGAGCAGGCGGTCGAGAGTAACCGCGTAACCTCCCGGGTTGCCCCTAAGGTCCAGAACGACGCCTCTGTGTGCTCTCATTTTGCCAACCATGGTATCCACTTCCGATGCGGAGAAAGCGAATTCAGGAATCTTGACCACAAGGAGGTCGTTGCCTTTCTCAAAGTAACGAGGGCGGAGAATCTCACGCCTCGCAGCGGCGTCGCGAACCAGCACGTTAATTCCCTGATGCAGAAAATACCTGCTGACGGTTGATGCTTGAAACCTTGTCTTCACTTCTAACTGCGGCTCACCACCGGCCGCGTCCGCGAGAGTCAGGCGAAGTTCCGGCTGCGGACGCAACACGTTGACGATGTACACGAGCCTTCGAAAATCCTGGCGTGAAACAGGGTATCCGTTAACTGCCTTAACTTCGTCGCCCTGCTTGAGACCTTTCTTCTCGGCATCGCCTCCGGCACGAACTCGAACTACATAGCATCGGTCGCCAATCATCTCCATTTGGAAGCCGTAATCGTGGACTTGCGTTCGGGGCGGGAGAACAAGAGACGTATGCGAATCGTGCAGGCTGTCCAAAAGCGCGGCGATCTCCGACACCGCATCATCCATTGAGCTGGCGGTTGCGATTTTTTTCCTCGCCTCCTGCACGCGCGCTGGCCAGTCAATGCCGTGGAACTTCGCGTCGTAGTAGTGCCTTTGCACGTCTGCATCCGCGTCTCGCAGCATGGACTCAGCGAGTCGACGATCTGACTTCGCGTACTGTTGGGACGATCCGGCAACTGGCACTAAAGCGCAGGCAGTCGCGAGAAGGCAAAAGCTTTTCCACGTCATACGATGCGCCGGAGTTTACACCAAGGGTCGTGGCCGTCGCCATAGCACCTGTCGGCCTTAACGCCCTGTCCTTACCAGTCAACCGAAGTCTGTCAGACAATAGTCCGCCCATCCGACTACGCGGAAACTGAGTAACTTCAGTACATCTCAAAAGTAATCAGCGCAGGTCAAAGCCCACGTTGTCGTGGAGTTATCACACTTCCCCGCAGGGCCTGAACTTTGGTTTGCAACAAATATCGCGCCTCTGGGTTTTAATGAACACGCCCATGCAGTGCGGGCAGACGGGGAGATACATTGCCGTTTCGGGGCCCCGGCACAAGGAGAAATAACTATGTCTCTTCGCTCAACATTTCGCAATCTGTTTACCGCTGCTTTGATCATGCTGCCGTTGCTTAGCCTGCCAATGGCGCAGGCACAAATCGGCGTCGCTATCAACATTCACATTGCTCCTCCGGCCTTGCCGGTGTATGAGCAGCCGCCCTTGCCCGCGCCGGGCTACCTCTGGACTCCGGGCTACTGGTCCTATGGGGATGCGGGTTACTTCTGGGTTCCGGGCGTGTGGGTGCAACCTCCCAGCGCCGGTCTTCTGTGGACACCTGGCTACTGGGGCTACGAGGGCGGAGTGTACGGGTGGCGCGCCGGCTACTGGGGCCCGCATGTCGGGTTCTATGGTGGGGTTAACTACGGCTTCGGCTTTGGCGGCATCGGCTTCGTCGGCGGCGAGTGGCGTGGTGGCGTATTTGCTTATAACAGTGCCGTGGCGAACTTTGGCGGCGTACATGTCGTCAATGTTTACGAGAACCGAACCATCGTGACGGAAAACACCGTCGTGAACGTCAATCACGTTAGCTTCAATGGCGGCGAGGGCATTCAGGTGCACGCCACAGCTATGGAGATGCAGGCAGCCAACGAGCGCCACTTCGAGCCCACCGCCGAGCAGGTACAGCATCAAAACTTTGCCGCGCAGGATCGTTCTCAGCTGGCGTCAGTGAATCAAGGACGTCCCGCGACGATGGCGAGCTCGAACGTAAACGCGTATCACCAGGTGGCGCAGCAGCACGCGCAGTCGCAGCCCATCTCGGCAGCCGATCGCTCGGTGGGTCGCAACTACAATCCCAATACCCGCGAAGCCAATCAGGACCAGCGCATCGCCAACGGCTTGCGCAGTGGCCAGATGACTTCCGGGGAGGCGGCCCGCGCCGAGCGGACGCAATCTAACATTGACCAGCAGGTGCACGACGACCGCGAAGCGAACGGTGGCAAGCTCACAGGTGCGGAACGTCAACAGATCAACGGCGAGCAAAATGCCGCCAGCCGTCAGATCTACGACGAGAAGCACAACGCGAATACCGTGAAGCCAAACGAAGTCGACGATCGGGAAGCCAACCAGCAACAGCGCACCGCCAACGGCTTGCGCAGCGGCGAGATGACTTCCGGCGAAGCAGCCCGCACCAACGAGAACCAGGCCAATGTCGCCCAGCAGGTTCATAACGAGCGCACCGCCAACGGCGGCGCCCTAACCAGGCAAGAGAAGCAACAGGCCAACAAGGAAGAAAACAAAAACAGCAAGCAGATCTACAAGGAGAAGCACAACAACAAAACCGCGAAACCTGAGAAGGAACGTTAAACCAGGCAGAATCGAAAAGAATGAACGGCCGCCTTCGAGGCGGTCGTTCATTTTTGCACTTGCCGTCGATCATCCGTCACAGGAATCGGCGTTAGCGTTGCCGCATGGCGAGACGAAATTTTCTGGAGTAGGAATCTGCCACCTTTTGGGCGGTGCGCCGGTCCATCGGGTACTTAGCTGGCGGCTTGCCCGGTTGGGATCGTGGGTGAGCTGTCAGTCCTTGCCGGAGTGCGGGAACTCATTTCGTAGCGGGCAGCGTCAAGGTCGGTGTGCAAAGAATCCAGGGCGGTCATGGGCATTTCGGCGCCCCAGGTTTCCATTTCGTTTTCCGACCAGTTTCCGTTGAGGCGGATGGCGCCCGTGATGTCTTCCGGAAACGCATGCCGGTAATCGCCCTCGCGAATGAGGATGTCGCCGATAAGGCGTCCCGTGCCCATATCGAACACCCGGCGGCTGGCCTGTCCACCGGCATTCGCCAAACACAAGAAAACCTCGCCGGCATCACCATATTCAGCCCGGTAATACCAGGCCTGAGGAGCATCGATTTTAGGATGATGGCGGCGCGAGCGTTTATGTTCGGGCTCGAGCGCCTGCATTTCATTTGCGGGATTGAAGTACAGAATCCTCTGGCAGGAATCGCAAACCACAGTTTGCTGCCCGGTGCGCACGTCGTTGTAGATCTGCGGACGCAGCATGACCTGGCAGGCCATACATTTATGATCGCGAACTTCGGAGATGCCGCTGCCGCGAAACTTTGAAACGCGCTCATAATGGCGCAACAGATCTTCGTTCACGCCCGCCCGCATCTGATCGCGCTTGCCTCGCCATTCCGTGAGTTGCTTCTCGTCTTCCGCGGTGCGCTGGCGAGCCTGTTCTTTTTCTTTCTCAATCTCTGCGGTTTCCGCTTTCAATTCAGCCTGAGCGGCTTTTACTTGTTTATCGCGGGTGTCGGCATTCACCATCAACTCGAGAATCTTGTCCTCATTCTCGGCAATCTCTTTTTCCGCAAACTGGATTTCCTGCAGCAACGCTTTGTATTGATCATTCGTCTTGACGGCGAGCGACTGGTCGCGGTATTTGGAAATTTTGCCGCGGAGGTCGGTGATTGCGGTGTCGTATTTGCGCCGGGAGGCTTCATCCGCTTTCACGGCGGCCTGAGCTTTTTCCAATTGCAGTTTGGTATCGGCCAGCTTGTGCTCGATGGCGGCGACGCGTTTGGGGAGTTCAGCGATTTCGTCCTGCAAGCGGCGAATTGCCTTATCCGCTTCTTGCAGGTGCAGCAGGTTTTCTATTTCTGGGAGCATCCTGAGGGAACTCAGGTTTGATTCTAACACGCGGAAACGCTGGTCTCGGCCGACTATTACAGCGAAGCCCTCACGGAGAGGCCGGTTCGGGTGTAAACTCTTTCGTTCCGCATTACTTCATTTCTCGCTCCGGGGTCTCCTAGTGAAAAAGTTTCTCTCTCTCGCTGCCGCTGCTGCCGCTCTTACCCTTTTTTCCGGCCTTGCGACTGTGCTTCGAGCACAGGCGTCGCCGCCGGCCAAACCGCTTACCATCGAGGCAATCTTCGCTCCGGGCGGTCTCAGCGGACGTGGCCCGGAGACTCTGGAGTGGAGTCCCGATGGGACCAAGCTCTCGTTTGTACAACGGGATGACCAGGGAGAGCACGGCGAACTCTGGTATGTGGACGCGGCCACGGGGGAAAAGAAAGTCCTGGTCAGCGCAGCCAAGCTGGCTTCACTCGCGCCCGACTATACCAAGGTGAAAGACGAGCGGGAAAAAGAGCGGCTCATGCGTTATCACGTCGCCGATTACCTGTGGGCGCCGGATTCGAAGCACCTGATTTTCGATTCGCAGGGCCAACTCTGGATGTTTGATTTGAACACTACTACAGCGGTTCAGTTTACCTCCGCGCCCGATCCCAGCGTCGATCCAAAATTTTCTCCCGATGGCAGTCGTGTTTCCTACGTGCGCAAGCACAACCTGTACGTCAGGCCGGTGGATGGAAAGGACGAGAAGCAACTTACCAGAGATACCGCCGATGACCTGTTCAACGGCGATATCGATTGGGTATACGCGGAAGAATTAGCCGTGCGCAGCAATTATTTCTGGTCGCCGAACAGCAAAGACATCGTCTTCCTGCACATGGATGAAACTCGGGTTCCGACTTATCCCATCTCTAATCTGATCCCGACGCATCCCCTCGTCGATAACGAGAAGTATCCCGATGTTGGCGATCCGAATCCTGTCGTGAAGCTCGGAGTAGTCGACGCCGACAAAGGCAAGGTTCGATGGATTTCCTTGCCTGACGATGCGGAGTACATTCCCCGCTTCGGCTGGGTGCGCGACGGAATCATCTGGGTGGAAGTTCTGAATCGCAACCAGGACAAGATGGATTTGTACTTTGTCGATGCCCGCTCGGGGAAGTCAACGAAAGTTCTTACGGAGACCGCTCCCAACGCATGGATTAATGTGAATGACGACTTCCGCATTCTCAAGTCCGGCGATCGTTTTCTGTGGTCGAGTTGGCGCGGCGGGCAAACCCAGTTGTATCTCTACAGTTTCGACAAGCAAAATCCTCTGGCCGGTGAAGCCAAGCTGGAGCGGCAACTCACGCACGGCGACTTCGAAATGCTCGGAGTTGAGGGACTGGATGAAAGCTCGGGAACGGTTTTCTTCTCTTCCAATAAGGACGATCCCCGGCAGCGGCAAATTTTTTCCGTCAAGTTGGACGGCAGCGAAATGCAGCCGCTCACTCATGAAGAAGGAATGTCTTTCGGAAAATTTTCCGAAGATGGCAAACATTATGAACTGAGCTTTTCCGGACCAGTGACGACGACCCACATGTCGTTGTGCACCGTGGGCGGCGCTTGTTCGCCGATTTGGGCGGCGCGCGATGAAGCCGCCGAGTATGGCTTGCGCGCTCCGCAGTGGCTGGAGTTCAAGGCCGAAGACGGCGAAAAATTGTATGGCCGTCTGTTGCTGCCTCCAGATCCGCCGGCTAGCGGCAAGATTCCGCTGATCGTGAATATTTATGGTGGGCCGGCGGCGCAGCTGGTTTTGAAACAACCGGCCAATCCGTTTGATGAAATCCTGGCGCGCGACGGTTTCGCGATATTTTCCGTCGACAATCGGGGAACTCCAGGCCGCGATCGCAAATTCCAGACTGCGATTCGCCATGAGTTCGGCGCCATCGAGTTAAAAGACCAGCTCACGTCAGTCGATCAACTCTTCACGCAATTTCCGCAACTGGATAAAGATCGCATGGCGATCTGGGGATGGTCCAACGGCGGCTCCATGACGCTCTATGCCATGACCCACTCCGAACGTTTTCGCGCCGGAGTTGCGGTCGCCCCCGTGACGGATCAGATTAATTACGATTCGATCTATACGGAACGTTACATGGGACAGCTCAAAGATGATGCGGAGGGTTACCGCGAATCCGACGTCACGACCGCGGCGGCGAACCTGCACGGTGCATTGCTCATTGCCCATGGAACCGGCGACGACAACGTGCATTTTCAAAACAGCGTTCAGATGGTGAACGCCCTGATTAATGCCGGCAAACAATTTCAGCTGATGATCTATCCCAATAAAACCCACAGCATCGCGGGCAGCGAGTCACGCGATCACCTCTTCCACATGATCGAAGATCATTTCAAGAGGGAGTTGAAATAAAAATAAAGAGGAGCTGCAGCAGGGAAGAGTTGAAGCAGGGAGGAGTTGAAGTAGCAAAAGACCAGCGCAAGTGGCAGAAGGCCTAGCCGGCGCTGGCTACTTCTTTTTATCCGGTTTTCGCGACGAACTTACTCGGTTCAAGCTCGTCTTTCTCGAGTCTTCTTTTGAACCACTGCTCGCGGAAGAACTCTCTTTCGACGAAGAATCCTTGCTCGAACTCTCTTTGGATGAAGCATCCGACTTGGACTTCTCCGACTTTTCTTCCTTCTTCGAATCGGAACTTCCGCCGTCAGACGCAGGCGCGTGAGACTTGTTGGCGTAGTCCGTGACGTACCAGCCGGATCCTTTGAATTGCACGGCGGGCGCGGAGATCATCTGCTCCACCCGGCCTCCGCACTCCGGACACTTCTTGACCATGCGGTCGGAAAACTTCTGAATTTTTTCAAAGCGATGACCGCACTTTTCGCACTGATATTCGTAAAGAGGCATGGGTTCTTAAAACGAACGTGAGGATAGATTAGCTTCAACTTGATTCTAGGGTGCACGTTGGATTGCGTCAATTCACCGGGGCCGCGGCGTAGAACCAAGCCGCGCTAACTGCGAAACGGAGATCGAGATGGAGGGGTTTGGAGTGTAATCGCCTGTTTGCGGCACCTATCAACCAAAAACCTCGTAAGATAGGCAGCAAAAGGCTGTCGCACCCGGAACTCGTCGGGCGCGCCATCGGTCACACGTGCGTGTAAACCTGCCCATGAGAGGAACGGATGACTATATGCGGAGATTGAGATGGTGCCTCTTGGCTATCACACCCTTAGTTTTGCTATCCACTGGCCGAGCCCAGGAAAAGCATCCGCCATTTTCAGTCGATATTAATTCTTTCCAGCACTTCAAGGTGGGGTCTACTGTACCGCTGGTTATCCATGTAAAGAACATATCAAGCAGCCCAATCGATTTAGGATTGACAAAAGCCTTTGCTTTCGATTTTTTATTTAGCGTTCGAGATTCCGAGGGTGAAGAGCCTGCACAAACACCCTACTACCAGGCAGTCCAGGGCAAGGAGGAACATAAGAATCCACACCTGACGGTAATTCCAAGGTGGTCTTCCCTGCCCACATCGTTGTCGCCCGGCGAAACCCTGACTCTTTATGCGGACCTTGCTAGACTCTTCGACTTCAAGCCGGGTAAGTACACAGTCCAGTTAAGTCGTCCAGACCGCCATGGCTCTGTCTGGCTACAGCTGCCAAACGATCACGGACTGGTGATCGCTTCTAACACTATCTGGATAACGATGACTCCGTAAGCGACTCTTACCGCTGCGTAGGCTTAAAAAGCGCAAGACACAAGTCACCCGTCATGCGGCCCGAGCAAGTCAATTGGCGAAAAATCCCGATTACACTCATTGAACCACGACCTCCTTCACGCTCCATAAGTGCCCTTCGTGGTGAAAGCTCCCCTTGGCCCGAGAACAACCCTTTGCGCGGAGCGAGAGCAAACTCCTGCCCAGTGGTAGACTCCGGCCATGAAAGATGTTGGCCGCAAACATGAGTCCAATGCAGCCGCCTCTGAAACCGTTCAGCGGCAAACCGAATCGCTCGCGCCACGGCCGGCGCTTTATCTAGTCGCCACACCCATCGGCAATCTAGAGGACATCACGCTGCGGGCCCTGCGAATACTGAAGGAAGCCGACGTGATCGCCTGCGAGGACACGCGGCAGACGCAGAAACTGCTCAACCACTACGGCATTACCACCCGCACTGTCAGCTACCACGAACACAATGAGATGACGCGCGCCGCGGAACTGGTGAAAGATTTGCAGGAGGGCACCAGCGTTGCGTTAGTTACTGACGCTGGAATGCCCGGAATTTCCGACCCCGGCTTTCGATTGATTTCGTTGGCCATTCGGCATCACCTGCCTGTTGTGCCGATTCCAGGAGTGTCCGCATTCCTGGCGGCGCTGGTGGCCAGCGGACTGCCCACCGATTCCTTCCGCTTCAGTGGATTTCTTCCGGCGAAACGCGGGGATCGCCGTGCCGCGCTGGAGGCCGTGAAGGCTTCGCCGCGCACCCAGGTTTTCTACGAAGCGCCTCACCGCATCGTCGATACGCTGGCGGATGTGATCGAAGTCTTGGGAACAAACCGGCATGTTGTGATCGCGCGCGAAGTAACTAAATTGCACGAAGAGTTTTTGCGTGGACGCGCGGGCGAAGTCCTGGAGGTTTTAAAATCTCGCGATGGAGTGAAAGGCGAAATCACTCTGCTGATCGGAAAGGTTGAGGAAGGCGATGCTCGTGGAGTGGCGGACGCCCCCGTCCGCCCCAGCGTACGACAGCGCCTCGAGCAGATCATGGCCGAGGAAAGAGTCGATGAAAAAGCAGCGCTGAAGAAAGTGGCCAAAGAACGAGGCATCTCGAAAAGCGAAGCTTATCGGGAGTTACAAAGGAGCAAGTGACTCCACATGAGCATTGTTATTTCCCCGCCAGCTCCCGCTTCACTGCATCGCTCACAACTTTTCCATCCACCCGCATACCGGCGCCGTTGAAGCGCGCCATGGCATTCTTCATCACCGCGCCCATGTCTTTCATGGTAGGCGAGCCCATCTCGGCAATCACCGTTTTCACCCCAGCGACAATTTCATCTTCCCCGGCGGCTTTGGGCAGGTAGCTTTCGATCAGCACAATTTCGGCGGCTTCTTTGTCGGCCATTTCCTGGCGCCCGCCTTTGGTGAACTGCTCGACTGATTCCTTGCGCTGCTTGATCAGCGTGCTCAGTACGGCCTGAGATTCCTTCTCATCGAGCGGCGCCATCTTCTCGATCTCGCGATTTTTCAGCGCGCTCTTCACCATGCGCAGCGTGGAGAGACGCTGCTCCTCGCGCGCCTTCATGGCGGCGGTAATGTCTTGTTGAATCTGGTCGATCAGGCTCATCCCTGAATTATAGACGGTGCCCCTTGCCGAACGGTCGTGACCGCAATCACGCACAAGAAAGCGTCCTTCCAGTAAACTAATCATTACTCCACTCATAAGGATTGTCACGAATGTTGCGCAAGAATCGTCTGTTTACTCCCGGCCCCACTCCTTTGCTGCCGGCGGCGCAAACCGCCATGGCATCATTTGCGGCGCATCACCGCACCGCAGACTTCCGCGCATTGTTCCAGCGCGTCCTCGCGGACATGAAGGAATTTATCGGCACGAAAAACGATGTGCTGGTACTGGCTTGTTCGGGCACAGGTGTGATGGAAGCGTCGGTATCGAACCTGACGTCTCCCGGCGACAAGGTTTTAGTGCTCACCGCCGGAAAGTTCGGCGAGCGCTGGACCGGTCTGGCCAAAGCTTTCGGCTGCAATGTCGATGTTCTTTCCGCGCCGTACGGCACAACATTTTCGCTGGATGACGTTCGCTCGAAAGTCACTTCCGACGTGCGCGCCGTCTTTGTGCAAGCCACCGAGAGTTCCACCGGCACGCGTCACGACATAAGAAGCATCGCAAAAATCGCCCGCCAATACGATGACACGCTACTGATCGTCGATGCTATCACCGGCCTGGGTACAACTCATCTTGATGTCGATGGTTGGGGAGTCGATGTGATTATCGGCGGTTCGCAAAAGGCGTTGATGATTCCTCCCGGGCTCGGTTACTGCGCGGTGAGCGAGCGAGCGTGGAAGCGAATGGATACGACGACTTCTCCGCGCTATTACTTCGATTTGCGCAAGGAACGAAAAGCCGCAGCCAAAGGTGAATCGGCCTACACGCCGGCAACTTCGTTGTTTGCCGCGCTGGGAGCGGCTTTGGGGTTTATACGTGAAATGGGCGGCGGCGACCTGCCCAAGGGAAGAGAAGCTCTTATCGATAACGCTGAACTCTGCGCGCGGATGACGCGAGCCGGTGCACAGGCTCTGGGACTGAAACTTTACGCATCTTCGCCCGCAGCTGCGCTCACGGCGATTTCCTCTCCCGACGGCATCGATTCCGGGAAGATCGTGAAGGAATTTCGCGAATCTTTCGACGCCGTCGTCGCCAACGGCCAGAGTGAAATGAAGGGACAATTATTTCGCATCGCGCATATTGGTTATTACGATTACCTGGACACGATCGGCATTCTAGGCGCGCTCGAACATGTGCTGGCGCGTGTCACCGGGAAAAATGTTGAGTACGGTGCGGCCGTACGAGCGGCCCAGGAAGTTTACGCGCGCGGAAAATCGGACCAGGCGCAACTCGTGGAGGCTTGAGGACCGCGAAACACGCGGCCCTCGTTTTAGTTCACGGTGAAATTCATTGCAGCCGAGGTTTCCGCGAGCGTGGCTCCAGTATTGTAAATGCCGGTGCCGGCAGTGCCCGGGTTCGTCACAGTAATCGCCACGGTGGCAGGAGTTGCGATATTCGAAGCCGCAATGGTCGCTGTAAGTTGGTTCGCACTTACATGGCTTGTGGCCTGCGCCGTGCCGTTCCAGTTGATGGTTGCGGTGCTGGAAAAGTTGCTGCCGTTCACCGTCAGCACGAATGCCGAGCCGCCTGAATTCATGCTATTCGGCGCGAGGGCTGCGATAGTCGGCGTAGTCCCGGCCGCCGGGGGCGAAGCTGCTTTCGAGCTGTAGCCGCAAGCCAGAGTGAAAGCGGCGAGAGCAGCTAGTAATGCAGTTGATAATATTTTCATGACTGTTTCCTCCGCGGGCATTTGCCCATGAGTGCAGTCTAGGAAACTCGGGGCGTGGCTGTGTCAGCGGTGTGTCAAATGTCTGTCAAGGTCTTGTCGCCGGTGGTTAGCGATGAAGTCTTTCCAGTGTTGTCATAGATAAAGAAGAAATGAGCGTATCCGTGAAAATTGTCATCGCGGAAAAGATTTCCGCATCAGCAGTGGATCAGCTTCGAGAACCCGGATGGGTTGTTCTGACGGCGGACCAAGTAGATGGCAAACTCACAGCCGAGCTGGAGTCTGCCGACGCGCTGATCGTTCGCTCGGCGGTGCAGGCCGATGCTGCGCTGCTGGCGCATGCCAAGAAATTGCGCGTGATCGGCCGCGCGGGCGTGGGCGTCGACAATATCGATCTGGATGCGGCCACGCGTCAAGGCATCGCGGTGATGAATACGCCGGGAGCGAATGCCGTAGCAGTCGCGGAACAGGCGCTCGGCATGATGCTCGCCATGGCTCGCCATCTTTGCCGCGCAGATGCGCTGATGCATGCCGGCAAGTGGGAGAAAAAATCGCTCCAAGGTTCTGAACTGCGCGGTAAGACGCTGGGAATTGCCGGCCTGGGCCGCATTGGCATGGAAGTAGCGCGGCGGGCGCGAGCTTTTGGAATGGAGATCGTTGCCCACGATCCGTTTGTTTCCGTCGCCATAGCCAAGGAACTTGGAATTCGCTGCGTAAGCCTCGACGAGCTTTACGCAGCGGCGGATTACATCACTCTGCATGTTGGACTGACTCCGCAAACTGCCGGCATGATCAACGCCACCGCGCTTAAGAAAATGAAGAAAGGAGTTCGCCTGGTGAACTGTGCTCGTGGAGAATTGGTGAACGAGGCTGACTTAGTCGAGGCGCTGAAGCAAAGCCAAGTTGGGGCCGCAGCGCTTGATGTTTTCAACGAAGAGCCGCTGAAAAACTCACCGTTTCAGGCAATGGAGAACGTCATCTTAACGCCGCACATCGGCGGTTCCACTCACGAAGCACAGGAAGCCGTGGGAGTGCAAATCGCGCAGCAGGTGCGGGAATATCTGAAGCATGGCGTAATTCAGAATGCGGTGAACGTGCCTTCGGTTTCCGCCGAAGAGTATGCCGAGATGCAACCCTACATCGTTTTGGCGGAACGCATGGGAGCATTTCTGGCGCAGATTTCCGCCGGCTCGATAGAGGAAATTTCGCTGCGCTACAGCGGGCACATTGCCGAGTGGAAGACGGAACTGATTCGCAACGCCGCGATCAAAGGCATTCTCAACCAGGCGCTCGACGAAAAAACGAATCTGGTGAATGCGGCTTCTGTCGCGGACCAGCGCGGGCTTCGCGTCCACGAGTCGCATAAGGCCAAGGCTTCCACCGGTGGCGCTGGCAGCGTGCTCTCGCTTTTCCTGAAGAGTTCAACCGAAGAGCACATGGTGAAGGGCGCCGTACTGCACGGCACGGCGCCACGACTGCTGCATATCGATGACATCGACGTGGAAGCGCCGCTGGAACGAAATCTGATCTACTTGCGAAACCGCGACGTCCCCGGAGTGATCGGTAAAGTGGGAACGATCCTGGGGGAAAACGAGATCAATATTGCAGATTTTTCGCTAGGGCGCCGCGGCGGAGAAACATCTTCAGAGCCGCGCGAAGCGATCGCCGTGGTCCACGTGGATGGGCGCGTTCCAGATGATGTGCTGCGTAAGCTGGAGGAGATTCCCGCGGTGCGGCAGGCCAAAGCCGTGACGCTATTCTAAAGAATGCCAAATGCCAATTTTCGATTGCCAAGTTTCACAATCCGCTCATTAACCAATCGGCAATTGGAAATCGTAATTCGGAAATATATTCCCCGCAGTGGTCGGCCCACCTGGATCAGTTCGACCCATCCCGCCGCAGCTTGCGTCCTTCCGCCAGCAGAGACATCGAATGCATTAAATTCTGCAGCGTGACAATGCCGACCAAGCGTTGATCCTCGACCACCGGGATGATGCTTAAATTACGCGCCGTAAGTTTGCGGAAGGCGGACGCCAGCGATTCCTGGCGCAAGGAAACTTCGAACAATTTATTCATCACCGCCTGAACATATCCGTTGCCTTCCGCGCGCAGCGCGTCGAGTATGCGTTGCCGCGAAATTACTCCCACCATATCGCTGCCGCGCACCACGGGAAAATCATCCTGCAGCGAATGGACTGCCTTATCCAGCGCATCTTCGAGCGTATCCGCCGGAGACATGGTAGAAAAATCGGTGAGCATCACTTCTTCGAGGCGCACGTTATCCAAAACAGATTGGAAGATGACCGCGCGTTCCTCAAGTTGCGCTGCCGAAAAGATAATGACGCCGACCATGGTAAGCCATGTATTGCTAAACAAACCTGCGATCATCAGAACCATGGCCAACGCGTGGCTGATGGAAACCGCACGGCGCGTGGCCGCAGAAGAATCGATGCTCCGCGCGAAGTAAGCCCGCAGAATGCGGCCGCCATCCAGAGGATATGCGGGCAGAAGATTGATTCCCGCTAAATAAATGTTAGCCCACACCAGGCTGCGCGGCAGATTGCTTGACGTCAAAAAAGGCCAGTGCCATAGATTTACTCCGGGAACAACTGCATAGATTATTCCCGCCGCGACCAGCGCGAACGCAAGATTCACCAGCGGCCCGGTAACAGCAATGCGGACCTCCCGTTTCCATACTCCTATCGGGGACTGAGGCGCTTCGGCGTGCGATTCGTCGTACACAGTTACTCCGCCGAGCGGCAAAAGGATGACCGCCTTGGCGATCAATCCTGCGCGCCGGGCTACAAGCATGTGGCCGATTTCGTGCACGGCTACACAGGCCAGCACAATGCCTACCAGCGCCAGGTCCCGTGGCCCATTAGCCGACGGATGCACGCTGTACTCTGTCCAGAAAACAAACAAGGGCAGGATCAGGAACGTCAGGTGGATGCGAACCTCCACTCCGAACAGCCGGCCCACGTGAACCGAAAAACTTCTCATAGGTTTTGACTACTACTGTTATTTTACATGGTCAGATATATTGGCCTCGGTAACCGAAAGTACAGAGCCATGCGCGTCATCGCCGGCAAATACCGGGGACATCCTTTGCGGGCGTTGCATGGCAAGGATACCCGGCCTACCTCCGACCGCCTGCGCGAGACGCTTTTCAATGTGCTCACGGCGGGTAATCCCGCAGCCCTCACAGGTACGGTATGGTTGGATTTATTTGCCGGCACGGGAGCCGTGGGAATCGAAGCGCTCAGCCGCGGCGCCAAGCAAGTTTTCTTCGTAGAGACTTCGGCCTTCGCGGTCAAAGTGATCGAGCAGAATCTCCAGAGCCTGAAAATCACGGAAGGCTACCGAATTCTGCGCGAAGATCTTTCCGGAGTCCTCTGGCATCTGCAGCGCGAACACGTCACCGCCGACGTTGTATTCCTCGATCCGCCTTATCGGATGCGCGAAGCCTACGAGAGTACGTTGACTGCCCTGGCCGATTCTTCGCTGGTTTGGGCTATGTCTCTGGTGATCGCGGAACATGAAAAGAAGTTCGATTTGGGGCCAGAATTTGAATCGCTGCGAAGAGTGCGCAAGCTCGCGCAGGGAAACAGCACCCTCAGTTTCTACCGCATCGGTGGGCGGCCGGACTTGAACGAGAAATGAAGCCGCGGCCTACATCAGCAATTCATTCGCACGCCGCGTGATCGGATGCTGCATCTCCTGTAGGTCGTTTTTCACCATATTGAGGCCGTAAACACAGCCTTCAAACTCTCGTGAAAGATTCGCAAAGAGCGGCGCCACTTTGGCATATTCGAAGTGTTCGAACTTCGACACAATGTAATAGCTTTCTTTCCCGGCTTTCACCCACTCTACAAAATTCTCCAGGCGCTGATGGCGCAACCGGAAATGGTTGATGCTTTCGGGAAACATCCCAGCGAAGAAAAGAGCGTAGTCGCCAATGTGCTTCCGCACCTGGCGCTCACGATCAAAGGAAGGCGCAGGTCCGTAGATGGGGTCAGATTCCAGCATCATTTCGCCCAGGTCGTTCAGCGGCCGGTCTGACGCATCATGAATCTTGAACAACTGATCTGCTTCACAGAACTCGGTAAGCAAGTGCGAGACATAAGCCACGACCTGCGGATCACGGATGCCGATCTCCTCCGCATAATGCCGTCCCACCAACTCCTGGAAAAGCTGACGCAGTGGATGAGATTCCGGAATCATCTGTCTGGCCCCCTTGTAAATCGCGTTATTACTCACTCCTCACAGTGTTAAGTAACTAGTTACCTCAGTCGCGTTCCAAAAGCAAATGACTTTTGTGTATCGAGCGCATTCTTTTCATCAATGGTTAGAGAACGCTGGCGCGCTAGAGTTTGCCGCCCTATTTCTGCTGGCACACGCATGAGTTGGCTGCTAATTCCATTGCGTTAGAACGGTAGAATGAATCATTGAGGAGGAGACTAACCACAATGAAACGAATGAACATCTCGAGCGGCGCACCCTGGGAGCCGATCGTTGGTTACTCTCGTGCGGTCAGAATTGGGCCTCACGTGCATGTTTCGGGCACAACGGCAACCGGGGCAGACGGCAAGATCGTGGGCATTGGCGACGTCTATGCTCAAGCCGTGCAGATCATGAAGAACATTGAGAGCGCGTTGCACAAGGCAGGAGCCAGCATGAAGGATGTGGTGCGCACGCGAACCTACGTGACGAACATCGCCGAATGGGAGAAGGTTGGCAAAGCTCATGCCGAGTTTTTCTCCAACGTTCGTCCCGCGGCCACAATGGTGGAAGTCAGTGCTTTGATCTCACCCGAAATTCTGCTCGAAATTGAAGTCGATGCCTACGTTATCGAAAAGTAAACGTGAAGTTCGCCGGTTCCTGACTTCGCGATGGTGACGCCGCGAAATCGCAGCAAAAGACCATCCGGCGGACTGGCGAGGAAGCGAAATTCTGATCCGGGCAAGATAAAGATTTGTTGAATGTTGCTGCAATTTCCTTGACTTCGCCCCCGCCGTGAGCATAATTCATCAATCCGATTTTCGATGCCAAACTGGCTGCAGAGTGTAGCCAGAGGGGGTTGTTATGAGCGTGCTGGAACTTTGTGATCGGGAAATCGCGGCGGTTCCGCTGGACGCCAGCGTAGCCGACGCCATTAACAAAATGCTCGACCACCATGTGGGAGCGGTCGCTGTGGTCGATTCCGAATACCGCGTCGCCGGAATCTTCACCGAGCGCGATGTGCTTCGCAAAATGTCGCTCAACCACACCGACCCGCAAACTACGCCAGTCCGCGAACTAATGACCACTCCAGTCGAGATGGCTACCCGCCGCACCGGTGCCGGCGAAGCGCTCAGTATTATGCTGGAGCGCCACTTCCGCCATCTGCCGGTGGCCGAAGACAACGGCAAGCTACTCGGGATCCTTTCGATTCGCAATCTGCTGGAGTGGCGCGTGGACGATCTCAGCCGCGAACTGGAATCGCTCGAACAATATGTCTCGAATGACGGACCGGGCGGCTAAGGGAATCTCGCGCTCCGCGCACTCGGCGGACGTTCCCTGCGATCTCTGCGTTTTAGGCTTTTTCTGCGCCGAGTTGTGACAAGTCCGCCAAGCGCCTATTTTCGGAATGTCGTCCGGCCTGTGGCACACTACTTCTATGCCACAGCTCACTCTCGGCGACTTCGAACTCAGTGTTTTCTCCGACGGCACCTACCCGCTCGATGGCGGCGCTTTTTTCGGCGTGATCCCCAAAGTCATGTGGTCACGCAAAGTGGATGCCGACGAACGTAACTACGTGCTGGCGGGGCTGAACTCGCTGCTCATCCGTACAGGAAAGCAAAACATCCTCGTTGAAACCGGCATGGGCAACAAGCTTTCGGAGCGCATGATCAAGTTCTACGGGCAGCCCGCGAAGCTGCTGCCGAATCTCGCTGCCGCCGGAATAGCGCCGGAAGATATCGATATCGTCATTAACACCCATCTTCACTTCGACCACTGCGGCTGGAATACGGTGCGTAACAAAGAGGGCAAGATCGTCCCAACTTTTCCCCGCGCGAAATATTATGCGCCGGAAGGCGAATGGCAGTACGCTCGCAAGCCCAGCGAGCGTGACTCCATCAGCTACATTCCCGACAACTATGATCCGCTCGTCGAAAGCGGCCAGATGACGCTGCTCAAAGGCGGCGAAGAAATTGTCCCCGGTGTCTCCGTGAAAACTTTTCCTGGCCACACCGCGCACATGCAAGCCGTCATCGTCGAGAGTGGCGACCGCACCGCCTGCTACATCTCCGACCTCATGCCGACCACCGCGCACATCGATATCACCTGGGGCATGGCCTTTGATCTCTACCCGCTGCACACCATCGAGAGCAAGAAGCAGTACTACGCGAAAGCAGTTCCGGAAAAATGGCTGACCGTCTTCACCCACGATGCGAAGGTACCGTGGGCTTATGTGGAGCAGGATGAGTCAGGAAAGATGGTGGCACGGGGAATTTAAACAACTTCGCGGGCGAGGGCGCCCGCTCCACACAATCTTGCTTCGAAGAACTCTTCGACTCGTTCCAGAATCTCCACCGCGCTCTTCGATTCGTAAATCGCCTTCCGCAGCCCAGCTCCTCCCGGTACGCCGTGCGTGAACCATGACGCGAACTGCTTCATCTTGCCGACGGCATCGGGCAGTTCCTCTTCGATCAGCATCTGAAAGTATGTCCGGATCATCTGGTAGCGGTCAGCCTCAGAGGGAGAATCGTAGCCGTGATCCCCCGCCCGCTCCCCGCTATTCGTGGAGCCCCGGACGCCCTCGTCCGGGGAGTCGCCATCACGGGATTCGAACTCGAGAGTATTGCCACTGCCCGGGCGGACGAGGGCGTCCGCCCCTCCATGAGCGTTGCAGTACTGCTGGATCTGTCTAAAGATCCACGGATTCGACGGTGCCGTGCGTCCGATCATCACAGCATCGCACCCCGTCTGCGTGACCATGGCGCAAGCGTCTTCAGGCGTCCGGATGTCGCCGTTGCCAATCACCGGAATCTTCACGGCATCTTTCACTGCAGCAATCCACTCCCAGCGCGCTTGGCCGCTGTAACCTTGTTCACGTGTGCGGGCGTGCAGCGCAACCGCCGCCAGTCCGCACGACTCCGCCATCCGCGCCAGTTCCACGCACACGATCTCGTCGTCGCTCCATCCGGCGCGAAACTTTACCGTGAATGGAATCGTCACCGCAACGCGCACCGCCTCGAAGATGCGTCCGATCGCAGGCAGATCGCGCAGCAGGCCGGAGCCTCCGTTGCACTTTACGACTTTCTTCGCCGGGCATCCCAGATTCAAATCCACAAGATCGAAGCCGAGGCCCTCGACCATGCGCGCCGCTTCGGCCATTACCTGCGGATTGCTGCCGAAAAGCTGCGCGGAAATGGGATGCTCGTCCTCATAAAAATGCAGGTAGCGCTTGGCCTTCTGATCTTTCTTGCGCAACACGCCGTCGGCCGAGGTGAACTCGGTCATGATCAGCCCGCAGCCGCCGAGGTTGCGGATGAAGCGGCGGAATACTGTATCGGTAACGCCAGCCATGGGAGCAAGAACGGTGGCGGGGGATATTCGGACGCTACCGATTTGAAGACTTAAAGGAACTCGCTTCGGTGGCGCTGCCTGGCGGACAAAAGTGTCCGCCCCACCCGAACCTTGCCCACACGAGTTGTCCCAGAACTTCTTCACGGTTCTATTCTACTTTGTGCCGCAAAATGTCCCGCAAAATCAAAGCCCCCGCCGGTTGGCGAGGGCTGAAATCTGCCACGCGACGCGAATTAGTACTTCGACGCGCCGGGCTTGGCAGGTTCGTTCTTGGCGTACTTCCGGCGGAAGCGCTCCACACGTCCCGCAGTATCCATGAGCTTCTGCTTGCCGGTGAAAAAAGGATGGCAGGCGGAGCAGATTTCAACGCTGATATCGCCCTTATGAGTGGAGCGGGTAACAAAGGCATTTCCGCACGCGCAGTGCACGCGAATTTCGTTATAAGCTGGATGAATAGCTGCTTTCATAGCGTTCAGACCTCGATTCGAATCCTTAGATTCTACCGGAACCCGCCAGGATTCAGCAAACGCAGCCATGTCTCTGCGGGGGGGGCGCGACACGCTAGAAGCGAAACAGATACGAGACCTTCACGAAAAACTGCCGGCTATCGTTCATAAAACCCTTCGCCGTGTACAGTCCCGCTAAGCCGGTCGGATCGAACCCAAGATTGTGGTCAAGGTTCTGCAAGTCGCTGTTGTAACCCAGATAAATTGCGGTCCCGGGATGCACCAGATATGTCAGCAGGAAATCCGCGTTGAATTCCTTCTCGGTCGGCAAATAGGTATACGGATAAGTTGTGTTACCTGGCGTGTTGGCCAGCAGCGAGTTGTATTGCAGAATCACGCGCAAAGAAAGCTGCGGCGTGAATTGCCAGTTCCATTTGCTGCGCACAATGTGGTCGTTGAAAATGCCTTGCCCAATGTGAGTGCCAGGCAACTGGGATTGCGCCAGCAGATATTCGTTTTGCGTAGCTCGCAGCCGCTCGAAAAGATACGTATTCTCAATTTTCAACGGCTTCAATGGACGAAACGTGAGCGTGCCCGTGGCTGTATCCTGGCGTGCGACAAAAGGAACGTCGAGCGGCGGTGGAGCTCCGGGAGACGCAACAAAATTCGCGCCATCTCCCCAGTGATAACTCGCTGCCGCCGTCACCTTGGGCAGAACACTGGTCTGGACGGATACGCCACTGCTGTGTTCGTGGTAATCCTGCTTCGGAGTCTGGCAGGAGAAACCGAGAAAACAGAAATCCTGTGGCCGCAAACGCTCGCGTAGCTCCTCGTATGGAAACAAATAGATAACAGTCTGCCCGCGCCCCTGAATTGCAAGATAGGGCGAATAGTCCGTATCCAGGCGATTGCCTTCGTGATCGAAAACATAGCGCTGCATGATCGAAGGTCCCCAGTCAACCACCCAGCCTTTCTTTGGACGGAAGCGGTAGTCCGCGGTTTGATACAGTTCGCGGATGTCCACGCGATTTACGAATCCGGGCACAGTCACAAATCCGGGACTGATGTCGTCGTAAATTCCTTCGTAAGTAAAGTGCAGGCCATCGCGTTTCAGATCGAGCTTATCCGCCGGGCCGGCGAAGTAATTATTATTGCCGGCATTGCCCGAGCTGAACGAGTTCAGGTTGTACTCGCAGGTAGTCTCCAGATTCCTGGTATTCAGGCCCAACAGGTTGCTCGAAGTGGTTACCGCCTGTCCATCCAGCGACCAGTTGGCATTGAACTTCAACCGCGTGTCGAGTCCGCCGACACGGTTAAACTCGCCGGTTGTAGGACATTCCCAGTCCGTATAAATCGCCCCCACACTCGATTCCTTAAAAATGTCGCGGTTCACGCGTGCAATGGTGAAATACGAACGAATTCCGCTGAGAATGTCGGAACAAACAGGAGAAGTCGCAGGACAGAAGTTCGGCACTGCCAACCCGGGCGCGCGGTCATCGGTGGACATCAGGCCGACGGAATAGGGTCCTTCTTTTCCCGTGAGGCGGATCCCCGCCGAGAGATCCTGAATGTTGCGGGTGAAAAACAAATCCAGCGGCGTGCGGAAATAATCTTCATTCTCCAGAAAGAACGGGCGCTTCTCCGGAAAGTACACTTCAAAGCGTTGGTTGACCGTGATCTGCGGATCCTCAGACTCCACCTGGCTGAAGTCGGGATTGGCGGTGAGATCCAAAACGAAGTGGTCATGGATTACAAACTTCGCATCCATTCCAGCCTGACCCTGCGCCACGGCATTTTGAAAATATGGGTTGTAGGGATCGCGCTCATCCAGCGCGCGAAAGCCCCGCATGATTCCGTATGGAATCAGCTCGATGCTGCGGCCGGGCGAGATTCCTTCCAGACCGAAGAGCGTGGCCGCCTGGCCCAGCCTCCCCGCCACTTTGTAGGAAATCTGCGGCCAGAAAGCGTCTTCGTTCTTGCGCACGATTCCGCGATACAGAATGATGCCCCATTCCTGATCTTTGGTCGAAGGGAAACGCAGGCTCTTGAAGGGAATCGCCATCCAGACCACGAATCCCTGGCTGGTAACTTTGCCTTTCGAATCCCAAACCGTATCGAAGGAAGTATCGAAATTGCCGCTGATCTCATCCCGCGTGGCCTCGGTCCAGATTGCGTCCCACTGCACGCCGAGTGGGGTGGTCTGGAATGCATAGGCGCGGCGCCGGTCGTGAAACGTATCCAGCATGACCTCGACTTCGTCGTCGTCGTAAACGTCTTCGCGGCTCGACATGCGTGCCCGCACCTTTTGCGGATCATCGAAGCACACGAATACAACATAAAGATTTTTCTGGTCGTAGCCGAGATAGGCTTCGGTCTCCTCGGAAACCTTGGCGCCGTCGTGGGGATTGCGCTGCACAAAGCCCGTGACTTTTGCCATCTCCTGAGCCGCCTGGCCTTCCGGCTTCATGCTCAAAAAATCTTCGAGCACAGGCGCCCGGCTCAGCCGTGGAATGGTGAGAGTCGGCGTCCCTGCCGCCTTCTGGGCAGGCCGCACCTCAGGATTCTTAATAGCCGGCTCCGGCTCCTGCTCGGCAGGCGGCGGTGTCTCCTTTGACGGCGCAGGCTTTTCCCCGGGCGGGGCGGGATTCTCTTCCGGAGGGGCAGGTGGATTCTGCGGAGTCGTCTGGGTGTTTTGTGGACTGGAAGTTTGTCCTGAAGAGCCAGAGGAAGTACCTTGCACAACCGAGCTGCCGACGTGACTTCCGTTAACCTGAAGCCACGAAGCCGCTGAGCCTACGCCCGTCGGCAGCAGCACTGCCAACATCGCTATCTTCACAAGCTGCGTTATGTCTCGCCGCCGCCGCAGAACCAGACTCAATCTTCCCCGCTCCCGACAGGGAACTGAGGAAGATACACTATATTCGGCTTAACGAAACAAAAAACAAATGTTTGTCACGAACTCCGGAATAGAATCTCCGTCGCTTTGATCGTAACAGTGGTGGGCTGAATTTCTAAAATAACGAACTTTGCCGGCGGCTCGGTGTGATTTTGAAATACTCGTAGGCCAGCTGTGTGGCTACGCGCCCGCGCGGAGTGCGGTTCAGAAATCCAATCTGCATCAGAAAAGGCTCGTAAATCTCTTCGATAGCATCCGGTTCTTCCGCCAGAACTGCCGCCAGCGTGCTCAATCCGACCGGTCCGCCTTGGTATTTTTCGATAATCGTAAGCAGCAGTTTACGGTCGACTTCGTCGAAGCCGTATTGATCCACTTCAAGCATCTGCAGCGACGCCTGTGCCGTGGGCAAATCGATTTTGCCCGCACCCCGCACCTGCGCATAGTCTCGCACTCGACGCAGCAGGCGGTTGGCAATTCGCGGAGTACCGCGCGATCGGCTGGCAATCTCAGTCGCTCCGGCATCGTCGATCTGCACCCCTAGAATTTCCGCTGACCTTTCTACGATCACGCGCAAATCTTCGGGAGTATAAAACTCAAGCCGCAAAACGATACCGAAACGCGAACGCAACGGCGCCGAAATCAATCCCGCACGCGTAGTCGCGCCGACGAACGTAAACGGCTTCACTTCCAGCGTGTGCGTGCGCGCCGACGGCCCCTGTCCTATGATGATGTCGAGCTTGTAATCTTCCAGCGCCGAATACAGCAGCTCTTCGAGCACCGGCTGCAGACGGTGAATCTCATCGATGAACAGGACTTGCTTCTCCTGCATGTTTGTGATGATGGCCGTCAGATCGCCCTTGATCTGCAGGAGCGGCGCCGCCGTCGGCTGAAAGTGCACGCCAACTTCGTTGGCAATGATGTTGGCCAGCGTGGTCTTTCCCAGCCCCGGCGGCCCGTACAGCAACACATGATCCATGGCCTCGCCGCGCGACTTGGCCGCCTCGATAGCGACCGCCAGATTCTCTTTAACTTTGGCCTGTCCAATAAATTCGCCCAGCCGCTGCGGCCGCAGCTTCAGCTCGAACGAAGAATCGTCCTCCACCGCCGCAGCGGAGACCAACCGCTCGGGGCTGTAATTCAGGTTGGGATTGTTCTTGGCGGTGGCCACTTTGGCCGATAGTAACAGGTGGCGAGACGGTTGCCAAAGCACGCGGTTCTATAATTCAGATAGAGAGGTCGGATGATGGCAAACCGCTACGACAAGAAAGCCGGCAAAACAAGTCGAGACCTCAGCGAGATCCTAAATCGCGTAGAGCAGCTTCCGGTACTCGACAATCGCTCTCCGGACGAAATCGTCGGCTACGACGAAAACGGCATCCCCGCCTCCATTACGCCTGGCACGTCAGCCGCCCTCGCTCAACCTGACATGGAAGAGTGGAGAAAGACGTTCGGCCACGAAATTCCAATTGCAGTCAAGGAATTCCTCGAATATCGTCACCGCGAGTGGGAGTTGGGCATGGAAGCTGACCTGAAGGCACGTCAAGAGGCACGGGCCGAGCAAGCGCGGAAACCGTGACAGCGGCCTGCGCGCTGGAACTCAAGGCGGAACAATTCTGGACGTTTGACGAGCAGCCAGGCGAAGCTGGCGAAGGCGCAAGGGATGAAAACTTCGTGAACGCTTTACCACGCAGGTTGCCACTAGCTCTGCCTCTTCTTCACATCATTCTTTTCCTCACGACGGAAGTGTTCGGCGACAAAAATAGCTAGCGGAGGAAATCCGCTTTTCTGCGTAGACCTTCCGGTTTCTTTACCGCTAGTCGCGAGCGACAGCACTTCTCGAGTCATCGTTGTCGGTATTGTGGCGACAACGTGGTGGTACTTTATTGGAAAGATTGCATCCGAGGCCTGGAAGGGTCAGGTCACTCGGATGATCTCGGTGGCGGGTGCGCTCCTATTATTTCTCTTAGGGGCTATCGCCTCATTCGCAATGATCAGCGAATTCCGATTAATTTCGCAGGAATCGAATTTCGGAAATAAGGATTTTGTTGTCTATACGCTGGCAGTCGTACTCCTGTTCGGAGAATTTCTCTGCGCCGGGTATGCAATGGCCTCTGGATTTCGTCCGGTCCGCGGGGCAAACTGAAGGGCTTACTCTTCCTCTTCCTTCACCTCGCCCCGCGCCGCCTTAGCCTTCTCCACAATCTTCTCCTGTAGCGCTGCGGGCACCGTGTCGTAATGGTGCATCTCCATGTTGAAAGAACCGCGGCCTTGCGTCATTGACGTCAAATCCACGCCATAGGTCAGCATCTCGGCCATCGGAACTTCGGCTTTTACGATGGTGTTTCCGCCTTTGTTGTCCATACCCTGGATGCGTCCCCGCCGGCTGTTCAAGTCGCCCATAATCGAGCCGGCAAAATCATCAGGCACGGTGATTTCGACCGACATCACAGGCTCGAGCAAAGTCGGCTTCGCCTGCTCCATCGCCTTTTTGAAGGCGATGCGCCCCGCCATTTGGAATGACATATCGTTCGAATCCACATCGTGATAAGACCCGTCATAAAGGATCACGCGGAAATCCACCACTGGATAACCAGCTAGATAGCCGCGCCCTGCCGCATCTTTGATTCCCTTCTCGATCGCCGGAATATAATTTTTCGGAATTGCTCCACCGAAAATATCGTTGACGAATTCAAACTGTCCCCCGCGCGGCATCGGCTCCATCTTGATCTTGCAATCACCGTACTGCCCGTGGCCTCCGGTCTGTTTTTTGTGCCGCCCCTGCACGTCAGCTTTGCCGCGAATCGTTTCGCGATATGGCACTTTTGGAGCCTTGAGCACTACCTCGGTGTGGTAGCGCTTTTTCAGCTTTGCCACCACCACTTCGATATGCTGCTGCCCCGTGCCTGCAATCAAAAATTCCTGAGTTTGCGCATCGCGGAAAAAACGCAGCATGGCATCTTCTTCCATCAGCTTATGGATTCCCGGACCCAGCTTGTCTTCATCGGCGCGGCTCTTCGGCTCGATGGCAAAAGTGATCGCCGGCTCCGGCAGCTTCACTCGTGGATACTGAATGGGCGCCGCTTTATCTCCAAGCGTGTCGCCGGTGAGCGTGTCTTTTAATTTCGCGACTGCGCCAATATCTCCCGCATGCAACTCGGTTACCGGAACCGCAGTCTTCCCTTGCATAACGGAAATATGCGATAGCTTCTCCACCGATCCGCGCGAGAAGTTCTGCACCGTAGATTCGTTTTTCAACACCCCGGAAAAAACTTTGAAGTAAGAAATTCGTCCCGCGAAGGCGTCCGACACAGTCTTGAATACATAAAGCGAGACCGGCTCCGCATCCGTTTCATGCCGCTTGGGCGCGTCTCCGTTGCCCGAGGATGCCGGTTCACCCTGCACCCACTCATGCTCGGAAGGCGCCGGAGTGTAGTCCACAATAAAATCCATTACCCGATCGGCGCCGATGTTGCCCAGACCGGAAGAAAAGATGACCGGGAAAAGTTTGTCTTCGCGAATCGCATTGTGCAGTGCAGGAATTAAATCTTCTTCCGGAATCGTTCCCTTCTCGAAGAATTCCTCCATCAGCTTGTCGTCACCCTCGGCCACCAGTTCGACCAGCTGTTCGTGCGATTCCTGCACTTGCGCTCGCATGTTGGCGGGAATCTCCGTCTCTTTTCCCTTGCCATTGCCACCGAGATCGTAGGTATAGGCCTTCATGCGCACCAGGTCGACTACGCCAGTCAAATTCTTTTCGCTGCCAATCGGCAGTTCAATCGGAATCACATTTCTTCCGAATGCATTGATCAGCGACTCCAGCACGCGCTCGGCATTGGCCCGGTCGCGGTCCATGCGGTTCACCACAATCAGCCGCGGTGTCTTGTATTCGTCGCAGTCCTTCCACACTCGCTGGGTCACAACTTCCACTCCAGCTACGCCGTCCACCACAACAATCGCCGCGTCCACCACGGGCAGCACCATCCGGGCCTCGTGAACAAACATATTGAACCCGGGCGTATCGATCACATTGATTTTCGTCTTGCCCCACTCCACGTAGGCAGCGGACGCTGCAATCGACATCTTGCGCGCGATCTCTTCTTCGTCGTAATCGGTGGTCGATGAGCCATCGTCGACCCGCCCCAGGCGCGGGGTTGCGCCCGCCGTGTAAAGCATAGCCGACAGCAACGTCGTCTTTCCGGCGTGCCCGTGTCCTACAATCGCAACATTACGAATATTTTCTCCGGTATAAACTTTCACGATAGGCTCCTTCGCAGGCGTGCAAAACGAGAAGGCCCAGAAGAGAATCGGTGCAGTAGAGAGGCCAGCCCAACATCACCCGCCAAAACTTAGGATGCTACCACGCGGCAAGCGGAAGCCTCAACCGGGCGAAAAGCGTAGGTAGTCCGATGTCCGCGACTCAACTGGTGGGATGCCTGGCAGCAGCCACGTCCTGCAGCAGGTCCGCAGCTTGCCAGTCGGCCCCGTGATACCACTTGAAAATCTTTCCATCCGGAGAAATGACCGCAGTGCTGAGCGAGTGCGTGATCGAGTCGCCATCTTGTTCGTAAGTCAGAGCGAAATAATCGGCGAATTGCGGCAATTCTGCCTGAGGAATTGCGGCGAACTCCCAGCGCTTAAACAGCGAAGGGTCTTTACTTCCCGCGCAGGAAAATCCGTAAGCGCGCAAAACTTTCGGCGTATCGTGCACCGGATCGAAACTGATGCTCAGCAAATGAGTTTTGCCATAGCGGTCCGGATCGGCGCGGATCTGTTGATCGATCGCCGCAAACTCGTGGCTCACGCGCGGGCAGAAATCGGGAAACGGGCAGCGCGTATAGATGAGAGTGAGAAGTAGAGTCTGTCCGCGATACTGCTGCAGCGAAATCGACTTTCCATTTTGATTGACGAGTTTGAAATCCGGGACCACATCGCCGGGTTCGGGGATGTGCATGGTCGCTGTTGGCTTCGCAGCTGAGGGTTGCGCATGGGCAATCACTTTGACGTTCTCCAGCCAATAATTTCCCGGCTCGGCAACGACAACATCGGCGGTGATGGAATCCCCAGGCTGCATTTGATTCAGCGCCGAAGCGGGCTTCACGTTGTAGGGCATGATCATCGAATCCATGAAGCCGGCGATGGGCTCGTTGTCGATGTTGGCAGTGCCGGCGTTCCTGTCGACCGAAACAACTTTGCCCTTGAGCGAATACCGCTTGGCGCTAGTCGCCGCGCCGCTGGACCCAGATTGTTGCCGATTGCACGCTGTCGGGAGTGCTAGCAGAATGCCGAGACTGATGAGGCCAATAAAAAGATTTCTACTTGGGGACATATTTGTTTCCGTTCTCCGATAGCTCCATAGCTTTATTTCAACACAGTGGACACTGCGGAAACACAGAGGACTGCCCACCAGAAACAAGCTCCTAGTTATGGTGGATCGAGTCTTTCGCTTCACCGATTTTGACTTCGGTTGCGTGCAGCATTTCTCCGTCCGGTTTTGCGTGAATGACCACGCGGTCTCCGACTCTTACGTCTTGCGCGGTAACTGCAGCGCTTCCTCTTACGAACTTCGTGGTGGGAAGGACCATGACCACCTTCACTTCGCCGGTCGTGGTTTTCACAGTGATCGATCCAGAGTCGATCTTTGTGACTGTGCCCATGACATGTTGCTGATCGCCATGGGCAAGAACGATTGTCGACAAAATCAGAATTAAGGCAGCGGTTGCGATTGAAGACCGGAGAACTTGCCGGTTAGTGATCATGCTTTTCCTCCATGGGAGTTTTCCCGTTCAAGAAATCTTCTTCCTGTTGTTCTTCTTCTCGTTCCATTGTGCCCTTGGGATTAAGCTTCTCCATCGCTGTTTCCTCTGCGGAGGTGAGTTCGGGCAAGTGGCGGATGAACAGAACAAGCGCCCAGCTTTCCGAATCCAAATCTCCAAGATCGGAATTGCCCCATGCGGGCATGCCAGTCCAAGGGATACCGTTGCGAATGATGTAGTAGAGTTCGCCATCGGTAAGCGATTGCGTACGTGCGCCTCGCATATCCGGAACCCTAGGATACAAGTTCCTTCCCATCTCAGTGTCGCCGCTGCCGTTGTTTGCGTGACAGGTTGCGCAATGGTCCGCCCAGTGATCGCGGCCTTGAGCAACGAGCACGGAAGCGGGCGGCAGCGGGTTTTCCAGTTTCCGCGCCTTCACGGGAATAGCCAACACGCGAGCGTGGTCCCCCAGGAAAGACTCGAGAGATGACGGCTGATTCCGGGCGCTCAAGCCATGTTCGCCGAGACGAAAAATCAGGACTGAGCAGATCGCTAGAATAGCCAATACCATCCAGGCCCATAACGGAGTAGCGCTGGAGCGCGTTTTCTCAACTGCGGAGACGCGGCTTCCGTCGGAGCGTCTCCAGTTTCCTAGCGCGAAAATGATCGCTAGTACGGAAATCAAGCTGATGATCGTCAAAGAGGCAACACAAAAGACACACCAGACTTTCAGGACGTATGCTTCCACGTATGTGAGATAAAGGGCAAAGCCGAGGCCCATCAAGACTACGGCGGCCAACCATCGAGCCTTGCGGCGGAGCACCAGCAGAGTGATCGCACCGTACCCTGCGATCCCGATCGCAGCGACCGGCACTCCTCCCAGAACTGCATAGGGACTCTGGTTGACCACGCCGCAATCCCACTTTTCGTTAATGCTGCACGGGGAGGTATCGGTGCGATAGTGCTCGCGCAGAGCCAGGAAGGATACAACGATCCCCAGCAACCCCAGAACCAGCACTCCTAGCTGCAGTAGTTTCATCGAAAACCGTCGTGTGTAACCATTAATAATTGAATCGATAGCGGAACTCCGCATAAATTTGTCGCGGGTCATTCCAGTGGAAACCGCCGAAGGTCAGGCTGTTGTCCAGCTGGACGCGGCGGTTGGCTACGTTCAGCGCATCAATGGAGATTGTGTATCTCTCGGCGAAGGTTTTTCCGAGGGCAAGATCGAAGGTGGTATGGTCCGGCAGATAGTTTCCAGGATACTGCACGCCGGGCTGGCCGTTGGTGAACCCTGAGCCGTAATACACATTGGTTGAGGCATAAGCGTGACCGGGCAGGTTGGTATTGAAGCCTACGTTTAATGTGTTTCGCTGATCGTGATCTACGGGAGAAAGTCCGGGAGGAATGTCGAGTCCGCAGGCTGGCGTTACGGGGCTGGGACAGATCAAGCCTCCGGTAATCGGCGAGGTGGCCTGCGCGATTTGATTGGCATAAGCAAGGTGAATCTGGCTGCGATGCCAGAGGTTCGGCGAGCGTAGCGTGAGTTCCCAGCCTTGAATCAATGCATACTGCCACGTGATCGGCCAGAAGAGATTGGAATCTCCGATGTTGTTGTGGTCGAGCCAGTTCTCGGCGCGGGTTTCGTAATTATCGGCGCTGAGGTTCCAGCCGTGAAACGGAATGGTGACGCCATATTGCCATTCGATATCGCGTTCGCCCTTCAGAGGCGAGAAAGTAAAACTCTGGCTGTTGGCCAAATCCAGCAGCGCACCGGTGGCAGTGACCAGAGGCGGGGCCTGATAGAAGTAACCGTAAAATCCACGAAAAACCCAATTCAGGCCAGGAATTTTCACGGCGACTCCGAAGCGGGGATCGGTGGCGCTCTCGGAAATGGAGGAATCAAATTCCGTTTGGCGAAGACCCGCGATCAAGGTCAACCAGGAAGTTGGCTTGAACTTGTCGTTGATGAACACGGCCGCAACTCCGCCATTCACGCCGATCGAGGAAGCGGGGAAATTGGCCTCGCCGTCGTTGAAGAAATTCTCGAAGTAGTTGAGCTGGTGCTGGCCGAATCCGTACACGCCGGCTTGCAGATCGTTTTTCCAGAACGTGGCGTTGAAGGCAACTTGCGCGCCGGCGTAGTTGGCATTCTCAGTCACGGTGGAGGCCACAGGATAATCGTTCGGGCTGCTCTTATAGTCGGCTCCGTTGTAGTGATAAAAAGGAGAGACGGTGAGCAGCATGTTCTCATTGAAGGTGTGCACCCACGAGAACGTGGCGTAGCCATCGGGCTCCCGCTCGCCGTCCCGCAGCCCGTAGCTGGGATAGATCGAGTTTCCGATTGAATTGCGATCGGGATCAATCGGGATCTGGTAATAGTCCTGCCGCAGCGACCCGACCACTCGGAACTGGTTTTTAGAATCGGGATTGAAAATGAATGAAGCGAACCCTCCGTAGCCGTTGTCGGCATCGTGAACGACTTGGGCCACGGGCGTCTGAAGGCCGTAATTGCTGCGATTTCCGTTCAGGCTGGCGTAATAGGCAAAGCGCTCGGTGTGTCCGCCACAACTGAGCTGGTCGTTGGTTTGATAGAAATTTCCGGCGCTTATCAGCAGATCGCATTCCCGGTCGCGTTCAAAACCCGTGCGCGGCGCGATATTGAAAATCCCGTAGGTGCGGTCGCCATAGTCGGCATCGTAGCTGCCGCGCTGGACTTCGAGGTAGTCGATGTCCTTGGGATCGATCTGCGGACCAAGATTAGTTGCGATATTGGTGTTGGGGATCGGGACCCCGTCAATCAACCATTCAACCTGATGGCCTCCTCGCATGTGCAGCATATCGTGCGTCACGTACGCCGCAGGCACGTAGTCTGTGATCATCTGCATGCCGTTGGTGCGATCCGCCCCTGGGGTTTCCTGGATGTCTTCGCGGTTCACCATCGTCGTCGGAGTCACACTGTCTGTCGTCGCTTCTACCGGAGTTCCCGAGACCGCAATTGTTTCCTTCCCGCCTGCGACAGCCAACTGGTAATGCAACACCGGGCTGGTGTCAGACTGTACGATCGCGCTTTGCCGCGTTTGCTGGAAACCCGGCGATGAGACCGTTACCGTGTAACTTCCGATGGGTACAGAAGTGAATTCAAATTCTCCCCTATCGTTGGAGTTCTGGGACTGCATCCAGTCCGAGTTCTGAGCCTTCAGCATCACCATAGCGCCCTGCACCGGGCGGTGCTGAGGATCGTGAACGATGCCGCGAACGGAACCAAAAATCGTGGCGAATGCGACGGCACCTAAGAAAAAAGCAACTGCGATCACGCCAGTAACTTGCCTCATAAAAGGTCTCCAATTCTCCACGGTTACACTTGACGGCTCCGCTCGTCCGTTGGGAAGGAGGGGAGCGGCGCGGTCAGAGTCTGTCGCCGATTTTGCATCCGGCGACACATTCCCGCGCTAAAGGCACGGGTGCCCTAAGTAGGAAATTGCTTCAAGCAGGGGGCGTGTTCAGCGGGTCGGCGGACCGCGCGTGGATTGGAATTCAGCGGAGGCGCTGGCAGGGAAGTCTGTTCGGCGTCCGGCCGCTTGCGCGTTGCTATTTTGCGGCGAAACAAAGTCAAGCCGCTGCTCGGGGTGGGCCCACTGCGCCGTGGTAACGGCGCGGCAGCACTCGTGACCGCAACAACTGGAGCCGTGGATCGCAAGCTGCCCGGAGTCTGAAGCCTGAGATCCATGGCAATGATGATCGGCCTTGCGGAGGCAGCAGGCATGCAGGGTCGGAGTGGAAATCGCCAAAGCTACCGGCGCGAGGTTGCCCACCATCGCGAACAGCAGCAGAAATCTGGTGACCGTCCGATGCATACCCACAGTCCCCAAAGCTTACCAACGTACCGATGCAGAAAGCAACGACGCGAATTTTAATGGAGCTCCGCTCAGCAGCAAGCCGAGATGGGCAAAGCGGGCAGGTTGCGGAAACATAGCGGCTCTTCAGTCATGCAGGTCGAGGACTTCAGGCTTTTCCGTGAATCTTGGCCCACCACCAGCGTACGCCGACGAACAGGAATCGCCAGTCTGAAAAGAATTCAGGCGGTTTGCCCTCGAAGGCATGGCCGACGAACTGAAAGATCCATCCGAGGACAAACAGCGCCAGGGCATAAAGCCAGAGGCGATGAAAGTTATAGAAAATACCAATAATGAAAATCACCACAGACAACAAGATCGTTGGAATGCCCAGAGTATGGCAAGCACGGTTCACTGGATGCTGGTGGCTGGAGGCATACTGCGCGATCCATTGCTCGCTGGTGCGGTTCCCTGGCATGATTACGCAGGGATAATACACCGGACCTCGTTTTCTTGCATTTTCCTCACGCCACCGCGGACGAAGGCGTCCGCGGTTCCCTTCACTACTACCGGGCGCAATAGTAAATTGACTCACCGGCCAATTAACCCTAAGATGACTCGACCCGCATTAAGCAGTGTGGGCTGCCAGACGCGCTTCGTCCATGATCGGCCAGACTGTCTCTCACTACCGCATTCTCGAACTCCTCGGCGGCGGAGGGATGGGAGTCGTTTACAAAGCGGAAGACACGCAGCTTGGCCGCTTCGTTGCCCTGAAATTTCTTCCCGATGATTCTTCCCAGGACCCGCAGGCGCTCGAACGCTTTCGCCGTGAGGCGCGCGCGGCCTCGTCGCTGAATCATCCCAACATCTGCACCATCCACGAAATCGGCCAGCATGATGGACATTTGTTCATCGTGATGGAGTGCCTCAGCGGCCAGACGCTGAAACACCTGATCAACGGCAGGCCGATGGAGTTCGAGCGCCTGCTCACGCTCGCGATTGAAGTGGCCGATGCTCTCGATGCCGCGCACATCCGGGGAATCGTCCATCGCGATATCAAGCCCGCGAACATCTTCGTTACCGATCGCGGCCACGCCAAGATTCTCGACTTCGGGCTGGCGAAAATTTCCCGCGCTGCCCGCCCCACCAGCGGTGATTCCCAGACTCTCGCCGATGTCAGCGGACTTGACCTCACTAGTCCCGGCACCGCCGTCGGCACCGTTTCCTATATGTCGCCGGAACAGTTGCGCGGCAAGGAACTCGACGGACGCACCGATCTTTTCTCCTTCGGCGTAGTGCTCTACGAGATGGCCACCGGCATCCTGCCCTTTCGCGGAGAAACTTCCGCCGTGGTTACGGAAGCGATTCTCAACCGTCAGCCCACATCGGCGGTTCGCCTGGTTCCTGAGCTTCCGGCCAAGCTCGAAGAGATCATCAGCAAAGCTCTGGAAAAAGACCGCGACATGCGCTGCCAGTCGGCGGCGGAAATGCGCGCCGACCTTAAGCGCCTGAAACGCTCGATCGATTCCTCGCGTACTTCGGTGGTGGCTGAGACAGCCCAATCTTCCTCGTCAGGCGTTATCGCTGCGCCTCCAGCGGCAACCGCACCACGAAGGAAATCTGCCACTGCTCTGATCTTCGCAATTGCCTTGCTGCTGGCCGCGGCAGCTGGCTTGTTTGCCGGCAAAATGTTTTTCGCCAGCGCGCCTCCCGAACCTCCTATCTACCGGCAACTCACGTTCCGCCGCGGCAGTATTCGCTCCGCGCGTTTTGCTCCCGACGGCCAAACAATTCTCTACAGCGCGGCATGGCAGGGAAATCCCGTCGACGTATTCACCGCGCGGCCCGAGGCGCCCGAGTCCCGCTCCATGGGCCTGAGCCGCACTCAGCTTATGTCGATTTCTCCCAGTTCCGAAATGGCCGTTTTGCTGCACAGCAAAGCCATCGGTGCCTGGGTGAGCATGGGCACTCTCGCACGCGCTCCGCTCTCCGGAGGCGCTCCGCGCGAAATGCTGGAGCAGGTGCAGTGGGCCGACTGGTCACCCGACGGCACTAATCTAGCCGTGGTTCGAGATATGGGCGGCCGCAATCGTCTCGAACTTCCCATCGGCAAGCCGCTCTATCAAACCGGCGGATGGATCGGACATCCTCGCGTCTCGCCTAAAGGTGATCTCATCGCTTTCGCCGATCACCCACTGCAAGGCGATGACAGTGGCTCGCTTGCAGTGGTCGATCTCGCGGGTAACAAAAGAAATCTTTCCAGCCAGTGGTTCACCATCCAGGGCCTGGCATGGTCTCCCGATGGAAAGGAGATCTGGTTCACCGCCAGCAAATCCGGCACAGACCGCACTCTCTACGCTACATCGCTCGACGGCAAACAGCGCATCGTCGCCCGCCTCCCCGGCGCGCTCATGCTGCTCGATATCGCGAAAGACGGGCGTGTGCTACTGGTCCGCGCCACCTGGCGCCGCGAATTGCTCGGAGTCTTCGACAACGATCCCAAGCAGCATGAACTCTCGTGGCTGGATTACACCTATCCTTCCGATCTTTCCGCCGACGGCAAGACTTTGCTGTTTGATGAAGAAGGCGGCGGCGGCGCGCTCGACTATTCCAAGTCCGGCGGCTTGACCTATGCGGTCTACATTCGCAAGACGGACGGTTCACCCGCAGTTCTGCTAGGCGAAGGCGGTGCAGTAGCTTTGTCTCCAGACGGAAAATGGGTGATCGCGCAGACCCAGGAATCCCCTTCGCAGTTCAGACTCCTGCCCACCGCAGCCGGCGAACCCAGAGATCTCACCAAAGACAATGTGAATCACAGTTGGGCGCATTGGTTTCCAGACGGAAAAAGAATTCTCTTCTCCGCCGATGAGCCCGGCAAGGGAGTTCGCTTCTACGTCTATGATATGGCTTCCGGCAAGAGCAAACCCATCTCGCAAGAGGGCGTGAACGGCACCGCCTTCGCGCTCTCGCCCGACTCTCAGGAGATCGCCGCCATCGGCCCCGACGAAAAAGGGTACTTATATCCTGTTGCCGGCGGCGATCCTCGCCCCATCAACGGCATCAACCAGGGCGAGCAACCCATCACCTGGAGCGGCGACGGGCAATCCCTCTACATCTACCAACCCGGCGAGTTACCCGCCCGCGTCTACCGCCTCGACCTGAAATCCGGCAAACGCACTCTCTGGAAAGAACTCATGCCCTCCGACCCCGCCGGAGTGGAAAACATCGGCCCCATCTACATGACCCCCGACGCGAAAAGCTGCGTCTTCGGTTACCACCGAATGCTCGCGGATCTGTATCTGGTGGAAGGCCTAAAATAATTTCATGGAGGGACGGACGCCTTCGTCCGTCCGTCAAACGAAGCGATGTACTATAACCATTCAATTAAAGAGAGCTGAAATAGAAAAGGGCGGCTCAAGATTGGCCGCCCTCAGTTTTGATTTTGGGTGGCGCAGCGCTTCAGCGCGGCGATAAAGATCCTAAAACGCTGAGGGCTTCGCCCCTCGCTCCGCAGCCGCGGGATGTTAAATATCCAGATTCTTCACATCCAACGCGTTCTCTTCAATAAACTTCCGTCGCGCCTCCACATCCTCCCCCATGAGCGTAGTGAAGATAGTCTCGCATTCGGCAATGTCTTCCAGCTTCACCGAGAGTAAAGTGCGACGCTCCGGGTCCATCGTCGTCTCCCACAACTGCGGAGCCGTCATTTCGCCCAAACCTTTATAGCGCTGCACATCGTAGCCGCGGCTGCCTTCTTTTTTCACGTATTCGAAAAGCTCGCGCGCGGTTGCTTTCTCCACGGGCTCGATCACGGCGCGGGCCTTCGGCGCAGCCTTGGCCGTTTTCTTTCCGGACTTTCCGTCCGTCTCGGCCGCGTCTTCCGCGTCTTCTTCCGCAGTATCGCCGTTGCTGCCCGCGGCACTGGCCTTGGTCACGGCCTCGACCACAAATGGCGGTTCCAGATAAGGCTCGATCTGCTTGAACTTCGAAATCAACTGCCGGTACTCCGCGCTGGACGCCAGTTCCCAGCTGATCACGTGCTCCGATCCCTGCGAACTGACGAACCGCACTTCCCACAGATTGTGCTCTTCGTCAAAGACTGCGTTCACGCTCTTAAACTTCCGGTCTTTTTGCAGCCGCTTCAATTCTTTTTCAAGCTTCTCGATTTTCTTCGGCGGCGCTTTCTTGTCGCCTTCGAAATCCGCATGCTTGGAAAGATCGAGCTTCGGCAAAAGTTCGGCAACGCTCTCATCCCGCAGACGCTTGTTCACCTTGTCGAAGAAGTTGAGATACTCCTTCAGCACGCTCATGAAACGGGTCAGGTTCGCGCCTTCGAGTTTGGCCGCACCCTCGCCGTAGCGCACAATCAGCCCATCGGCCGCGCGCTTCAGCATCACTTTGTCAAAGGCATCGTCGTCCTTGATGTACTGCATCGACTTGCCCTTCTTGATCGAGTACAGCGGCGGCTGCGCAATATAAATATTGTTGCGCTTGATCAGCTCCTGCATGTGCCGGAAAAAGAAGGTCAGCAGCAGGGTGCGGATGTGCGATCCATCCACGTCGGCGTCGGTCATCAGAATGATTTTTCCGTAACGAACTTTCGTCGGATCGAAATCATCCTTGGCAATGCCGGTGCCCAGCGCCGTGATCATGGCGCGAATTTCTTCGTGCGCCAGCATCTTGTCGTAGCGCGCTTTTTCAACGTTAAGAATTTTTCCCTTGAGCGGCAGAATCGCCTGGAAGCGCCGATCGCGCCCCTGCTTCGCCGTCCCGCCTGCCGATTCACCTTCCACCAAAAACAGTTCGCAACGGTTCGGATCGCGCTCTGAACAATCCGCCAGCTTGCCCGGCAGCCCACCAGAGTCAAGCGCCCCTTTGCGCCGCGTCAAATCCCGCGCCTTGCGCGCCGCTTCGCGCGCCCGCGCCGCATCCACGGCTTTGTTGATAATCTTCCGCGCCACAGTCGCGTTCTGCTCAAAAAACGCTCCCAACCGCTCATTAATAAACGCTTGGACTACACCCGCTATGTCGGAGTTTAGTTTGCCTTTGGTTTGTCCTTCGAACTGCGGCTGCGGCAGCTTTACGCTGATTACTGCGACCAGGCCTTCGCGTACATCATCGCCGGTCAGATTTTCTTTTACGTCTTTGAACAAGCCCATCTGCTGCCCGGCGTAATTTATCGTGCGCGTCAGCGCCATGCGGAAGCCGGAGAGATGCGTGCCTCCATCGATCGTGTTGATGTTATTCGCGAAGCTGAAAACAGATTCCGAATATCCGTCGTTATATTGCAGCCCAATTTCCATGGCCACGCCGCTACGCTCGGCTTCCATGTAGATCGGTTTGTCGTGGAGAACCTGCTTGCCGCGGTTCAGATGCTTGATGAATTCGGCGATGCCGCCGTTGTATTTGAAGTCCGCGTGTTTGGCCTCGCCGGTTTTCGCATCGGTCGAGCGCTCATCGGTGAGCGTGATCAGCAATCCTTTATTCAGAAACGCCAGTTCGCGCAGCCGCTGCGCCAGCGTGTCGTAGTTATATTCCGTTGCGGTGAAAATGCTGCGATCGGGAAGGAAATGAACTTTCGTTCCACGCCGCTTGGCCGCGCCCGCCTTTTTCATCTTGGTGGTGGGCTCGCCCTTGGAGTAGGTCTGCTCCCAGGTCGCACCATCGCGCCAGATTTCGAGTTCGAGTTCTTCGCTCAGCGCGTTCACGCAGGAAACACCCACGCCGTGCAATCCCCCAGAAACTTTGTACGTGGACGAATCAAACTTTCCTCCGGCGTGCAAGGTGGTCATTACCACCTGCGCCGCGGAAATTTTTTCGCCGTCAATATCCATGTCATCCACGGGAATGCCTCGCCCGTCGTCGATCACGGTGATCGAGTTGTCGATGTGAATCGTCACTTCAATCTTGGTAGCGAAGCCGGCCAGCGCTTCGTCCACGGAATTGTCGACAACTTCATAAACGAGATGGTGCAGACCCAAATCGCCGGTCGATCCGATATACATTGCGGGACGTTTGCGCACGGCTTCCATCCCGCCGAGCACTTTGATGGAGTCAGCGTTATAGTCATTCCTGGCGCCGCCATTAGTTCCAGCGATGGGAGTGATAGCTCCGTTTTTCGGTTTAGGCTCTACGATGGGGGTATTGATCTCTTTGGTGGCCATTCAACTCCATGGAGCACGCCCGATTTGTCTGGCAAACTTCCCGCGAGCGAACGCTCCGATTGACTCGAAAAAATCGCCCGGCGCAAGACCGAATTGTCTGCCTGCGCAACCGACCTCAAGTGATTGAAATTTAGTGTACTTAGGCCCGTTTGGCGACTACCAGATTATACCACGGAAAAGGCTCTCTCAGCGACCTTCGTGCGGCCCTGAATCCGTTCGGTAAACGCTGGTTTTACAAGGGTTTCGCAGGCTTAGTCGGCGGAACTTTCGGGCCTCGCGGATTAAACGACACTTTGCCTTCCGCAGTTTCTTTTCCGGCACCTGGGTCACGTTCCGCATCATCTAAGTCTTGCATCCTGATAAAATAAGCGCAACAGGAGTTACCAACTCAGAATGGCCGTTCCCGTATCCCAAATGTGGACTGTGTCGAGCTATGTTCTTAAGCAGAAGCTCGCCGGCCGCAAACAGTATCCGCTGGTGCTCATGCTCGAGCCGCTATTCCGCTGCAACCTGGCATGCGCCGGATGCGGCAAAATTCAATATCCCGCCCACATCCTGAAAAAAGATCTCACTCCGGAAGAATGTTTCCGCGCAGTCGATGAATGCGGAGCGCCCATGGTTTCCATTCCCGGCGGCGAGCCGCTCATGCATCCGCAGATCGGCGAGATAGTAGAAGGATTGGTAGCCCGCAAGAAATATATCTATCTCTGCACCAACGCTCTGCTGCTCAAAGAGAAAATTCATCTCTTCAAGCCCAGCAAATATTTGACCTTCAGTGTGCATCTCGACGGCCAGCGCGAAGAGCACGATCTTGCCGTCTGCCGTGAAGGCGGATACGACATTGCCGTCGACGCCATTAAGCAAGCCTTGAGCCGCGGTTTCCGCGTCACCACCAATACAACGCTGTTCGACGGCGCCGATCCCAAATCCGTCCGCGCCTTCTTCGATGACATGATGGAGCTTGGCCTCGAAGGCATGATGCTTTCTCCCGGCTACTCTTACGACAAGGCTCCCGACCAAAAACATTTCCTCGGCCGCGCCCGCACGCGCCGCATGTTCCGCGCGATCTTATCGAATCGCAAGAAGAATTGGCGCTTCAACCTCTCGCCGCTGTTCTTAGAATTTCTCATGGGCAAGCGAACGTATCCCTGCACTCCATGGGGCATGCCTACTTACAATATTTTTGGTTGGCAAAAGCCCTGCTATCTGCTGCAGGACGGCTACGCCGAAACTTTCGCAGAGCTTCTCTCGACCACGAACTGGAGCAACTACGGTACGGAGAGCGGCAACCCGGCCTGCGCCAATTGCATGGTGCACAGTGGCTACGAAGCCTCCGCAGTCAACGCGACCTTCAGCTCGCTAGAAGGATTCCTCGCCACAGTGAAGGCAACTCTCTTTACTGGATATCGCGACAAGGAAGCGCTGCGATTGTTAGACGAGCCGCAAGCTCCCGTGCATCCGCTGGTGCAAATTGCGCCGACAAGCGAGCCACTGCACCAAACTCGCGCGTGATAGCTGTTTTCCGTGAAACCCTGTGCACCCTGTGTTTATGATGTCGAAGTTGACCTAAAAATGACAGGCAAAGCATCCGGCCACATCGACCACGAGGACGCGCAAGCCGTTCCGCACACCAGCGCGAATCCTGACACGCTGGAACTCGCTCCCGGCACCGTCCACGAAAAACTTGAAGGCTGGATCCCGCAGCTGGCCAGCGACGAAGAAATCCGAGTTGCCCTGGAAAAAGCATTCGACTATCGCGGCGACGTTACCATTACCCGCAAAGACGGGTCGAAGATCGAAGGCTATTTGTTCGATCGCCGCACTGCCGCGACGCTGAAAGAATCCATCGTCCGGCTTTATCCGAAAAGTTCGAACGAAAAAATCTCCATCTCTTATGCGGACATCGCCGCCCTCGCCTTTTCAGGAAGGGATACGGCCGCAGGAAAAAGCTGGGAAGCGTGGATGAAAAAATATGCCGCCAAAAAGGCGGCCGGCGAAACCAACATCGCTCTCGAACCCGAACCCCTCGATTGAATGAACCCTTAGATTGACTTCGCTCTCTCCCACGGCGGAGGAACTTTAATCGAAGCCATCCCCGCGGCCTTCGCCGCCTGAATACCCATCTCTGTATCTTCGAATACCAGACAGAATTCTGGCGATACGCCAAGCCGCGCAGCTGCCAACAGGAATGCTTCGGGGTCAGGTTTGCTCTTGCTATAATCTTCCGCGCACACTATCGTATCGAAGCGGTCGAATAGATTCAGCGTTACGAGAGATGCCTTAACCGATTCCCGCGTGCTTCCCGAAACCACGGCAAACGGAATCTTCTTGTGCTCCGCTTGAATCTGCTGCAAAACCTCAGGAACGGCCTGCAGTTGCGGCAGCAGTTCGAAATAAAGTCCTTCCTTTCGACGCGCCACAGTCTCGACCGGCATTCGCAGTCCATGCCTTTCATTTAGCGTCGAAATGATCTCGGCAACAGGCATTCCGCCCAAATCGTAGAAAAGCTTTTCCTCGAATTCACAATCCCATTCGCCAAGCGCTTGTTTCCACGCGCGGTAATGTAGCGGCATGGAATCGGCGATGGTGCCGTCGCAATCGAATAGATAGGCTTTAAACACACCCTCGGGCAATTTCAGTTTCATACTGCCGGATGAATACCTTTCTTTGGAGTTCAGCGCTGATGCGGTTTTGCGGCTACGGCAAAACTCAATCCCGCAATTAACTCCTCAACCTCATCCTCGGTTCCACCGATGAACGTAAACGACACTGCGTATCCACGCGCCAGCATCACTAGCGTCGATTGCCGCATCACACGGGAACCAACGTCTTTCTGAAAATCTCCGCGCACCACCGTCTTCGCGCCGATCGCAAACTCATACGGCTCCTCGGCTACAACGAAACCTTGCGCCTTGGCGATCTCCGTCAGCGGTCCGAAATACTGCGCCGCTTCTTTTAGTCCGGGATACTCAGCCGTACTCTCCGCAGCGATTAGAATCGACGAATTCACATCTTCGCCGCGCGCCGCCGGCGGCCGCGAAAATGCAGCCAGCAGCACGTGACCCGATTTGCCGGCCTCCGGACCCAGTTGCTCGTCATCGCCCTCGTTCATGTCCTCGGTCCGCAATACCCATCCCTCCGGAACCTTGCAGGTAAATCCGAAAGAAGGATTGCGGTATGTGCCGTTGCTTACGGTTCCCAAATCCAAGTGCAAATTGGCGTCCGGAGCGGTTTTTCGCGGATGTTGTACCGAGGATGAACTACCTGGAGGAGGCGCGGACTGTTGTGCGCAAGCGAAGGGAATACGCGACACCACAATCAGAAAAATAAAAGCGCACAACTTGGATGGAAAAACCATTATGGCAAAGTCGTAACCGCGATCGGGCAGTGAACCCTTTGTCTTGCCTTCCAGATTACGGCACAGTGCGGCGCGCCGGCTTCCCGCTGATGAGTTTATAGTCTGCGGGGTACAGCACCACGCAGCGGTCGCGGCCTTCCCCGTCGCTCTCCGTGCGCAGATCGGCTTCATCGCGCAGCGACAGGTGAACCATGCGCCGTTCCCGCGACGACATGGGAGCAAAATGAAAAGGCACGCCGGTTTGCCGGACTTTCTCCGCCGCCACGCCCGCCGCCATGCGCAATTCTTTCAACCGCAGAGAGCGCTGGTTCTTGCAGTCGAAAGAAATTTTCTCGTGCTCCCCGGAAGGCAATCGCAGAATTTCAAACGTCAGCAGTTCCAGCGCGCGCAGAAGTTCGCCGCCACGATCCAGCAGCAGCGCCGAATCCGGGCCGGAGAAATCCACATAGATCTCGGGCTTTTCCCACTCGCTCATCGCCGGAGGATCCACAACAATGCGGTACTTCAGATGCAGGCCGCCGAGATTCACGACCGCCTGAAGAAATTCGTTGATTCGATTCGCAGCAGCGACTTTATCCATAAAGAAAGCTCTTAAGCGCTTACTTCTCTTTTTTCCTGGCGCGCTTTTCCATCATCTCGCGCATCTCGCGGCCCAGCTTGGTTCGGTTCATGATGGCCTGTTGCGCCATCGAAATCAAATTGGTCTCCGCATAATATAAATTCAATCCCGCCGCAAAGTTGAAGAAGAGGAAGCCCATCATCAGCGGCATCATCCAGGTCATCATTTTTTGCTGTGCCGGATCCATGCCGGCCTGCGGGGTCATGCGCTGCATGGCAAACATGCTCGCCACCATCAATATGGGCAGAATGAAATAAGGATCGCGCGCGGAAAGATCGCTCACCCAAAGCCAGTGCGCGTGCCGCAGATCGAGCGCCACACCCAGCATGCGGTAATAGGCAATGAGGAAGGGGAACTGAATGAGGAGGGGCAGACAGCCTCCCGCGGGATTCACTCCTTCTTTCTTATAGAGCCCGCTGATCTCCTCATTCATCGCCGCCTTGCGCGGATCGCGCAGGCTGTATTTCTTATATTTTTCCTGAATCGCTTTAATCTGCGGCGCGATGCGCTGCATCTTCAGCATCGACTTCATCTGGGTGATCCGCAGCGGCAGCAGCGCGACGGTGATGATCAGCGTTTGAATCACAATCGCCCAGCCCCAGTTGGGAACGATGTGTTTGTAGGTCCACTTCAGCCACAAGAACAGAGGACGTGCGATCAGGCCCCACCAGCCGAAATCGACTGTTCCGCGCAGATCGGGATCGCCGTTCTTAATCGTTGGCACGTGCACCGCTTCGAGCGAAGACAATTCCTTCGGACCGACATACATGCGCTCCGCGGTGGGCCCGCGAAGATCGCCAACGGCTGCACCGATGGCATCGACATTCACGGTTTCTTTCGAGTCGGGCTTCTGCGGATCGCGCGGAACTTGCAACGAATTTCGCAGCGTCACCATCGCCGCCGTATCGGGATTGTCGGGAATAAAAATCGCGGTGAAATATTGATCGCCTGGTCCCGCCCACTCGAACGGTCCTTTTATCGTGTTGCCCCCGCTGATGCTCTTGACCGCCAGGCGCGAAATATAGTTGGGGAAGAATATATAGCCGCTGCGTTCGGTGGAGGCATCGTTGTGGTAATCGATGCGCGCCGCAGCGTAGGAAGCCGCGGTTGACTGATCGCCGAATCCCGAAGGCCACGCCGGCGCGGCAAATACTTCATCGCCCTTATACAGCACGGAGGTTTCTACATTTAAAACGTACGTGTGATCGAAATGGAAAGTTTTCCGGACCACTAAATCCTGGTCAGCGTACTCGAACGTGACTTCGGCTGGCGCGGTGAGGTGCCCGTCTTTAGAAGCCACATAAAGCGCCGAACTTAGTTTGTTGCGCAGGGTCTCGTCGTAGGTCCACAACGAAAGCGGATAACCATACTTTTCCGCAGCCGCGTCATTCACCAGTTCCAGCGGGCCATTCTGTGCATCGTTATCGAACTTTTTCAGAATCCAGGATTTCACCTGCGCGCCGCGATTGGTGAAAGTGATTTTATAAAGATCGTTCTCGACAACCGTTTCCGTTTCGGAGGAAGCCTGTTTGCTGGTAGTGGACTGCTGAACTTTCGTGGGAGTCACGGTGGCCACAGCAGCGGCAGGCGGTGCCACGGCCGGAGTTGGCTGCGGAGCCATTTGTTTCTGCGGCGTGGCCGGTGCCTGCGGCAAATATTTCTTCAGCAAGGGCTGAAAAACAATGAGAACGACGAACGTAAGAAGAAACACGAGAAGCAGCCGCTTCTCCGCGCCGGGCTCTTGTTGAGGATTTTTAAAGTCGGCCAAATTTATCTACCGTTCAAATTCTGGGTGCGCAGGCGCCGCACTTCTGCAAATGGTCTGCGCTGTTTCCTGGCGCCACCGGGTCATAGCCGGCCCGGGCAAAAGGATGACAGCGCAGTACACGGCATAAAGCCATCCATCCACCGCGCAGTGCGCCGTAACGCTCCACCGCCTCCATTGCATATTCGGAGCAGGTCGGCACGTAACGACAGGCTGGCGGAAACATGGGCGAGATCGCCCACTTATAGGCCCGCAACAATTGCAGAGTGACGATTTTGGCGAAGTTCATCAATTCTCGCGTGGCGCGGCCGCCCCCGGCCGCGTCTTCCCTGACAATTTCTGTTCCATCACCTCGAACGCCCGCTTTACTTCGTTCAGCACGTCGGCGAAGTCAGCGGTGAGCAATGACTTCTTCGGATTGATGACCACATCCGCCGCAATCCCTGACACCGGAAGAGACATGCGAACCGCTTCGCGCAGGCGTCGCTTCATGCGGTTGCGCACCACCGCTCCGCCCAGCACGCGCCCCACCGTAAACCCGACGCGTAGCCCGCGCAGCGGCGTCGTCCTCGCCGGCACTTTGCCCGCCGGCTCCTCCACGTTGGCGTCCGGACGCGGCCAATAAAAAACCGTCATCGACGCGGAAAAATGCCGCCGCCCCTGTTTGTAAACGCGCTCGAAATCCGCGTGGCGCAAAAGCCGCGCCGCGCGCGGAAATCGTGCTGCCTTCTTGGGTGGCATTCTGGAGTCAAGCCGAGTTACCAGCGCGGCATCCGCCGCCTCAGGCTGCAACAAGAGGCCAGGTCTCTCAGCTATGAAAGTAAGCGGCACGAAAAAGCTACTCGCGGAATCCGGGCTTTACTGACACCCGCTTCCGTCCCTTGGCGCGGCGGCGGGATATCACCTTTTTGCCGCCCTGGGTTTTCATGCGCGTGCGAAACCCATGCTTCTTGCTTCGCTTGCGCCGGTTAGGTTGGAATGTACGCTTGGGCATGAAAGATCGCTACTCCTGGTTCCGTCGACAGTGTTGAGGCAAACGGTAAGTATAAATGACCAAGTGCCGTAAGGGCAAAGGGAGAGGGTTCCGTTTCTCGAATTGTCGCCCTTCTTACGTTAGCCCTTCTCCGCGAGGCTGCGATTAAGTTTTGTTTCAACTCCTGATTCCGAGATCAATCGAACATCAACCGCACCGCATCTCAATTTCTGGTTGCGACGATTCCACCGGCAGTCAGAATTTTTCGATTTCTCTGCGCGGAAAATTTCAAATCCACTTCACGCTTTGCACCGCGCGCGTTGCAGTTACATGTTAGACACTTGACAGGCGCACCGCTTCGCGTTCTGAATGAGCGTGCATCAAAAATTTGCGTTGAGATTTTTGTGCGACGAAAAAAATTTCGTGCTACCATGCGGCACTGTTCGGGTTTAAGAAATTCTCATTCACCATGACAACCGCGCAAGGTACAAGAGGCGCATTCCGCAGTACACTAAGGGTTCCATCAGCAATTCGGTAAACAGCATTTATTAACAGGCGCCCTCAGCCAGCCGCCGGGACGCCGCGGCGGGTATTTCATAAATTATGTCAGTCACAACAACACTTTCCCCCAATCCGTGGATGCGCATTCTCGACGCGCTGGAAAAAAAGATCAACCGGCACTCCTATGACACCTGGCTGAAACCCACACGCTACAGCCATTCCAGTGGGGGGATTTTATTCGTCCGCGTGCCCACGGTCGAGTTCCGCCACGCTGGCGACAAATATGCGGATCTGATTCAGGAAGCCATCGACAATCTCGGCCTCGAGTTCAATGACGTAAAGTTCGTCACTCCCGAGGACGATCCCGCGGCTACCGCGGTCCGCCACAACGGAGGGCTCTCTGCGCCTCCGGTTGCCTCGGCTCCGGCACAGGCTCGCTTCGATTGGGATGGCGCGGCGCAATTAAATCCGCGCTACACCTTCGACGCATTTGTAATTGGCTCCGGAAATCAATTCGCGCACGCCGCGTGCCAGGCGGTTGCCGAGCGTCCTTCAAAAGCCTACAACCCATTGTTCTTATATGGCGGCGTCGGCATGGGCAAGACGCATTTGATGCAAGCGATCGGCCACGAGGTCAAGCGCCGCCAGCCGCAAGCCGCCATCTGTTACGTATCCAGTGAGAAGTTCACCAACGACATGATTAATTCGCTGCGTTACGACAAGATGACCAGCTTCCGCGACAAATTCCGCGGCGTGGACGTTCTGCTGGTTGACGACATCCAGTTCCTCGCCGGCAAGGAGCGCACTCAGGAAGAATTCTTCCATACCTTCAACGCTCTGCACGACACCATGAAGCAGATCGTGATCGCCAGCGATCGCTCGCCAAAGGAACTCGCCGAAATCGAAGACCGCCTGCGCAGCCGCTTCGAGTGGGGATTGATCGCCGACATCCAGCCTCCCGACCTCGAAACCAAAGTGGCAATCCTGCAAAAGAAGGCCGAGCAGGAAAAAGTAACGCTGCCCACGGACGTAGCTCTCTATGTCGCGCAAAATATCCGCTCGAACGTGCGCGAGCTGGAAGGCGCTCTCATTCGCTTAGTGGCACACTCTTCCCTGATCGGCGCCGAGATCACTCTGCCCTACGCGCAGCAAGTACTGAAAAATTTTATCGACTCGCAAGCCCGCAAGGTCACCATCGAGTCCATTCAGAAAATGGTGGCGGAACAATTCGGCCTGCGCCTGGTCGAGATCAAAGCTAAAGATAATTCGCGGGCGATCGTCTACCCGCGCCAGATCGCCATGTATCTGGCGAAACAGATGACCGAAGCTTCACTGCCGGAGATCGGACGGCAGTTCGGCGGAAAGCATCACACCACGGTTCTGCACTCCGTCGAGAAGATTGAAGAGGTTCGCAAGAACGACAAGGATTTAAACAGGCTGCTCAACAAATTAACCGAGCAATTGGGCGGTTAATCGCAGTGGTTTTCAGGTTTTGCACGGTGCAGCGCAGTCTTCCTTTCATCACGCTGTGAATGCGATGTGGAAACTGTGCAACGCCCGGGCGAAACTGGAAATGCGGAGATTTTGTAGTAGGGTCTCCGCCAAGATCGGGACCGATTTCTCACACGAAGGGCTGGTCCCCAAAGTGGTGACAATAGGACGGTTCATAAAGTTTTCCACTTCTCCGACTCGCCTACTGTTACTACTGGTTTAATAGGTTTTGCATTTGATATAAGGGTAGTAATAAAAGTAGCACGCGGCAGGGGAGAAAAAGTCTATGCCGGTGGAAGCGGCCGTTGCGGTAGGGACGATGGAGATCACGGTCAGCAAAGTTGAATTGCTGCGCGAGTTGACGGCGACGCAAGGCGTGGTCGAGCGCAAGACCACCATTCCCATTCTGTCGAATTATTTATTTGAGGCGGCGGAGGGAAAACTGTCGCTCACCGCGACCGACCTCGATCTCAGCCTGCGCACTTCGTGCAACGCCAAGGTGAAGAAGGAAGGCTCCTGCACGATTCCCGCGCGCAAACTGCACGACTACGTAAAGCTCCTGCCCGACGCCGACATTACCATCAAGTTGCTGGATAACCACTGGGTGAGCATCCGCTGTGGCCGCTCCAACACCAAGATGGTCGGCATGGCGAAATCAAATTTCCCCAGCCTGCCGGCATTTCCTACCGCGGGTGTAGTCAAGATTCCTGGGCAGGTGTTGCGCGGCTTGATTGCCCGCACCGGTTTTGCCATCTCCAGCGAAGAGTCGCGCTACACGCTGAACGGCGCTCTCATGCTGCTCAAGCCGGAATCGATCACCATGGTCGCCACTGACGGCCATCGTCTCGCCCACTGCGAACGGAGTGGGGAAAAATTCGAAGGCATTTCCGGCGAGATGAAGACTTTAGTCCCAAAGAAAGCTATGGACGAACTCAAATCCCTGCTCGACTCCACCGACGCCGACACGGTTGAGTTCGCCAAGGACGATTCCACTCTCTTCTTCCGCATCGGATCGCGGCTGCTTACTTCGCGCCAACTCACCGGACAATTCCCGAACTTCGAAGCCGTCCTGCCGAAAGACAACAATAAGAGCATTACGCTGAATAATTCGGACCTGAACTCGGCCATCCTCCGCGTCGCCCAATTTGCCGACGAGCGCTCCCGCGCGGTGCGCCTGAAGCTGGAAAAAGGTGAAGTGAAAATCTCCGCATCGTCCACCGAAGCGGGTGAGTCCGAGGATTCCATCGAAGCCCCTTACGATGGCGAGACCCTTACTATCGGCTTCAATGCCCAGTATCTTGTGGACTTCCTCAAAGCCTCCGGCACCGACGAAGTGCGCCTGGAGCTGAAGGATTCACAATCCGCAGGGCAGCTCCGTCCCGCGGAGGGCGATGACTACAAGTACCGCTACATTGTCATGCCCATGCGCATCTGAAGGCCCGGGTTTCGGCACTGCTGAAACGATGCGTTGATGCGAATCGTTTTTCAAAACGCATGACCGCCGCGTCAGGATGGAGCCCCGGACGCCCTCGTCCGGGGAGCAGCGCCACGGGTTGCAGAGGCCGATTCCTGCCGCGGGCGGACGAAGGCGTCCGCCGATCCATGGTTTCTGGTCCCGTGACAAGGTCTGCTATGCCACGGAAGTCCTGCTCTTGACCTTACCCCCGTTCCTGTCATAATTGACGGCCAATATATTCGGAGGAGATCCTCATGCTTAGTGGATTCAAGAATTTCATCCTGCGTGGCAATGTAGTCGATATGGCGGTCGGCGTTGTAATCGGCGCAGCCTTTGGCGGCGTGGTCGCGGCGCTGACCAAGGACTTGCTCACGCCTTTCATTGCCGCGCTCGTCGGCAAACCCGATTTTTCTTCGATCCACTTCACGATCAGAAGCACGCCGTTTCCGGTGGGCGACTTCATCAACGCCTGCGTCTCATTCCTGCTGATCGCGACGGCCATCTACTTCTTTGTCGTTCTACCGGTAAATGCCCTGGTGGCACGCATGCATAGGGGCGAAAAGGCGCCCGATCCCACCACGAAGAAATGCCCGGAATGCCTCAGCGAGATTCCGATCGACGCCCGCCGCTGCGCCCACTGCACGCAGCCAGTCCTGGGACGCGCCGCATAGCCTCTTGGTGAAGCGAATGGGCCACTTTTCGCCTGCTAGCGGCGGCGAGGTCCCTAACGGTGATCCACAACATATCCACAGATCGGTCTCGCAGTCCACTATTACCAAGTCGATTCTGGATCGCTCTGCTGGTCCGATGCGCGAAGAAATTCCACTTTGATGAATCCCAGGCTGGGCTCGGAGTCCTCAGGAAGGCGCTTGGCGGGTTCCATCCCACAGAGTAACTCCGCAGATTCTTATTCAGCCGGATTCACAATCACCACCCTGTGCATAAACTTTGAGCCCCAAAAATGAAGAGCGGCCTACAAAGGCCGCCCTTCAAGAATTAAAAGCTTGAAACTGTCTACCGGCCCGCCCCGGCCGCCGAAGTCATCATGCCGGCGATCTGCATTCCGTCAATTCGTGTCAGCACGTTCTCGATGCTCGCGCCCGTATCCGTACACGCATCCACATAAGGGTGCCGGCTTCCATCCGCATGCATCACCAGCACCGGCGTCTCCGCCTGCGCTTTTTTTACCATGTAAGGCAGATGATGCCGGTCATTGCGCGACAGGCTCGGACCCAGAACCACCAGGTCGAAAGTTGCCTTTTGCAAAGCCTCAACCACAGCCTTGCGGCCTTCGGCTTTCAGTACCGTGTGTCCGGCCTGCTCAAACGCTGCCGCCGGTCCCGCCTGCACTTCCGCATCGCCTTCACCGTAAAGGATTCTCAGCTTCGCTTTTGCCATTGCTTCCGTCCTGGCTCAGCGCAAGTTACTCGGCACTGGCCACAGCAACGGTAGCAACCGGCCGGCTCCCTGAGAACGTCACCGAAGACCAGCGACGAACGGACCGAAATGATGATCTCTCACAGAAAGCCCCTTCCACTTAAAACCATTCAGCGCTACACTTTCCCCCCGGGGGGTCTCTCATGTTCCGCTCACACTTCGTCGTGTTTGTTTCGTTATTGCTAGCCGGCGCCTGCTTCGCGCAAAAGTCGTCCACGCCTACGTCCACAGCCAGTTGTTACCTCGACGATGGACGCCAAATTTACATCCGTTATAACCCGGTCACAGTCTCGAGAAACGATAAGCTCTCGAACGGCAAGCCGTGGGAACCTGGTGGCGCGCCAATGACTTTATTCACGGAAGCCCCGCTGACCTTCGGCGGCTCAACCATCCCGATTGGCGCCTACACCGTATATCCCATTCCTTCGAAAGAGAAGTGGACTCTGGCCGTCAACAAGAATGTAACTCCCGGTTCTGCCTACGATGAAAAACAAGACATCGCCCGCGCAGCCGTAGAAACGGACCAGGTGAGCACGGCCTCGAATGACCTTGAGGTAGCGTTTTCTCACGTGGGCGACAAATGCACGCTTCGTATCTACTTCGGTAAGAGCGCGTCGTTCGCTCCTTTCACCGCTCGGTAGCTACGCTCGCATTCTCGCCTTGCCACTGTTGTCCTCAGGCCCGCGCTTATGCGGGCCTAAGGATCTGGATAATTTCGTGCGCCCCCGTTCACGTCCATTGCATTTCGCCGGTAGAGATCCTAGACTTTCGCGAATGAGGTCGAATACCGCGTTTGTTTTCGCCGTACTTCTCGCCGCAACTACCCTCCCCGCTCAAGTCACCCGGCAAACACAGCCATCAAACACCACCGAAAATCTGCGCGGTGTCAGCGCCGTTTCGCCGCAGGTCGCCTGGGCTTCCGGAACTCACGGTACTTTCCTTCGGACTAACGACGGCGGCCGCTCCTGGATTTCCGGCCAAGTCCCCGACGCCGCGACTCTCGATTTCCGCGGGGTAGTCGCCTTCTCCGCCGATGAAGCTTTCCTCATGTCCTCGGGACCGGGCGATCAATCTCGCATCTACCACACTTCTGACGCAGGCCAGCACTGGCAACTGGAATTCAGCAATTCCAACCCCAAAGGCTTTTTCGATTCCATTGCCTTCTGGGATCGTACCCACGGCATCGTCCTCGGCGATCCCATTCCCGACGAATCCGGTCAACTGAAATTCCAGCTTCTCATGACTGCCGACGGCCAGTCATGGACTCCTGTTCCGACCGCGCAGCTTCCGCCCGCGCTCGAAGGCGAAGGCGCCTTCGCCGCCAGCAATACTTGCCTCGCCATCCTCCCAAGTCCCGTCTCCCCGAGCACAAATTCTGTCGCCCCGAACATAAGCCCTGTCGCCCCGAGCGCAAATCCTGTCATCCCGAGCGCAGCGAGGGACCTTGGTCTCCCCAAGGCCACCAATCCTCCGGACACGTCCACCGCGCAGCCCGAGCCGCGCTTCGTCATAACAATGGATCCAGACTTTATCAGGAAGCTTCCACTCCCAAACTCCAACATCCCCGATCCCAACATCTGGTTCGCCACCGGAGGCAAAGCCGCCCGCGTCTTCCACTCTCACGACCGAGGCCAAACCTGGCAAGTCTTCTCGACCCCCATCATCCACGGCCCCGACTCTGCCGGAATCTTTTCGATCGCCTTTCGCAATTCGATGCACGGCGTGATCGCCGGCGGCGACTACAAGCATCCGGAGCAAGACGGCCCCAACCTGGCATTCACCGACGACGGCGGCAAGACCTGGGCGCTCTCCAAAATTTTCCCGCAATCCTATTACTCCGCCGTCGCCTACGATCGCCGATCCTTGCGCACTGCGACTGCATCCCTGGACGATAACCAGGCCCACATCCGTCTCTGGATTGTCTCCGGTAAATCTGTCTATGATTTCCGCCCGCCCAATAACCCCACCCGTATCAGTCCGCCGAAGAGATCCGGCCTGCAATTCAACGCGGTCAGCCCGTACCCCGCCGGTGGAGTGCTTCTTGTAGGCCCCCACGGCTCCATCGCGACCATCCCCTAAGCTGGGCCAGCTCATTGGCCGACCGCATGCAGACAGCCCCAACTAGCCCTGGCGAAGCTGGGCGCGGGGATACCCGCCAGAGCCAATCCAGCCACTTTTCCCGCACCCTGAACCACTCGTCAAACATCAAACGACCAGCCATGTTCCAAAGTTCCTCAACCGCGCCCCCTCGATCGAGCAGATTTGGAGTACACTCCTAAGAACGTTTTGTCCTTATGTTCATTCCTCACCCCAACCTGGCAGACAAAGTCAACCACGCCATCGTGCAATCTGAAGTGGAAGGCGGCGTCTTTCTTCACGATCTTCCGCCTTCTACCATCCTGGAAATTCAAACCCTCCATCACTGCTATACCGCTGTTCTTCTCGGAGGCAGCGACGCTCTACTTTCCGGCCATCCCGAGTTTTGCCCCAGCCCGGTTCAGGTCGCCATCGCCGGTTCCACCTGGGGAGGTTCTATGCTCAAGTTGCAATACGTAGGCCGCGGCATGCACCTGGAATTTCGTCATCCTGAATACGCCACACCCATCGTCACCTCTCCTATCCAGGAAATCCGCGACTACCCCTCTGTGTAACCCTGTGTCCCCCGTGTTTAAGTTTTTGACCTTTTAGAATGTGCCCGCATTTGACGAGCCGCCCCCGACACCACTACCATTCCCCGAAGCCCGGACTCCCATGCACATCCATACGCGCGAAGTCAGCCACGTCACCATTGTCGACCTCAACGGCCGCATCACCCTCGGCGATGAAACCGGTAAGCTACGCGACACCGTCCGCAACCTCATCGCGGCTCAGACAAGAAAAAAATTGTGCTCAACCTCGCGGATGTCGATTACATCGATTCCTCCGGAGTCGGCGAATTAGTCAGCAGCTTTACCGCTGTCCGCAATGCCGGCGGCGAACTCAAGCTGCTCAACCTCACCAAAAAAGTGCAGGACGTACTGAACGTCACCAAGCTCTACACCGTCTTCGACATCAAAGATGACGAATTCACCGCCGTGAAGTCCTTCGACTACTTCTTCGCCAAGTAGATTTTCCGTAAAGCTTTGACAGTCGTGTTTGCGCGAGGCGAGACATTGCGCTCAGCTTCGGCCGGTGCAGCAGCTATATAGCACTTAGTTAAATTCATCACTCAGTATCTATTATTCAAAGCTCCATTGCGCAATGTGCTATAGAGGGCTATACTCCCGTGGTTCGTAATTTCAGCCGGAAGGATTACCCCATGAAACTCACCCTCTCTCAGCGCATGTGGCAGACTTGGTCTGCCGGATTACTTCTCACCCTGCTCGTTGCTACCGCTATGCCCAGCCTCGCTCGCGACAATCAGGCCCCTGATGACCGCGATCACGGACGCGATCAAAGCAAAATTCTTGCCGGCTATTTCGAGGAGTGGAGCATTTATGCCGCGAATTACAACATTGCCAATCTTCAAACCAACGGCGTCGCCGACAACATCTCGCATCTGATTTATGCCTTTGGCAATGTCGCGCCCACCACCGGCGCGCCCAATGCACAATGCCAACTTGCCGATACCTGGGCCGATTATCAGACTCCTTATCTTCCGTCGGTGAATGGCCAGCCCTATGCCGGCCCGTTGTATGGGAACTTCGCCGCGCTGCTGCAGCTGAAGCAGCTGCACCCAAATCTGAAGATCATGATTTCTCTCGGCGGCTCATCCAGTACAAACGCCGCAGGCTTCGCTTATGCTGCCAGCACGCCCGCGCTGCGCTCGCAGCTGGCCGCTTCGTGCATCGATCTGTTCATTAACGGGAACATTGCTCCCGGTATTTCCGCTGCAGACTTGTTTGACGGCATCGATATCGATTGGGAATTTCCCTCCGCGGCCGACAAGCACAATTTCACTTTGCTGCTGCAGGAGTTCCGCCAACAACTCGATGCCCTTGGCCAAACCAACCACCACCACTATCTCCTCAGCATCTTCGCGCCTGCCGGTTCGCAAAACTACTCGAACATCGAGCTGGCCAAAGTCGCGGCTCAACTCGATTTCCTCAACCTGCAGGGTTACGACTTGAATGGCACATGGGAGAGCGTGACCAACGATGCGGCTTCGCTCTTTGACTCGCGGCAGGATCCCAATGCTGGCCAGGGCCTCTACGACGATGCCGTGGTCAGCGCTTACCTCGAGGCGGGTGTGCCGGCCCGCCAGTTGGTGCTGGGCGTGCCGCTTTATGGGTACGGCTGGACGGGTGTTCCCAACTCAAATGACGGACTGTATCAGACATCGACCGGGCCGGCTCCATCGCCCGCCGGCGATACTTTGGAAACCAATGGAGTCGCTACATACCTTACGCTGTCAAGTCTGACGGGATTCGAGCACCACTACGATCCGAGAAGAGTTGCGCAATGGGCGTATGATCCCGCGACCCTGACTTTCTGGACTTACGACGATCCCTCGATCGCCTGGGCGAAGGCGCTTTACGTCGATATCCGCGTCCCTGGAGGTCTCGGCGGAGCGTTTATCTGGGCTTTTAAAGACGACGACACCAACGGCACCATGGTTAAAACCCTGGCAAGTGGCCTGGGCCGGCACTAGCGCGCCTACGGTGCGGATCACGAATACGGTGTAGGGCGGGAGCCTGACCGCAAACCCGTCCCTACTCCGCTACCGCTTCCTTCTCGATCACAACTTTCAAATGCGCGGTCACTTCCTTGTGCAGCTTCACCGGGACGGTGAATTCGCCCAGGGTCTTCAGCGGTTCGTGGAGCTGGATCTGTTTCCGGTCGAGATTGATTCCCTTCTTGACGATGGCTTCGGCGATGTCGCCCGAAGTGACCGATCCAAACAATTGATCGTGCTCTCCCGCTCGCTTCTGGAATGTGGCTGAGAGTCCCTCAAACTGCTTGGCAAGCTCTTCGGCCTGCGTCTTCTCTTTGGCCGACTTGCGCACCGAAGCGGCCTTCATCTGCACAATAACGGCTTTGTTGCCCTCATTGGCTTCAATGGCCAGCTTGCGCGGCAAAAGAAAGTTGCGCCCATATCCTTCGGCAACCTTCACCACGTCGCCCCGCGCGCCCAATTTGTTCACATCTTCTTTGAGAATAACTTCCATAGTATGACTCCGATCTCCGGTAAATATTGCTGATTGTTGATTTTTGATTGCCGATTAAAAAACAAAGCCCCAGAGCACAGGATTTTCAATCAACAATCAGAAATCAACAATCAGCAATTGGTTTTACGACGCTCGTCCGGCAAACGGCAGCAGGGCAATGTTCCGCGCCTGCTTGATGGCAGAAGCCAGCCGGTGTTGATGCGGCGAACATACGCCGGTCAAACGCCGGGGCACAATCTTGCCGCTCTCGGCCACAAACTGGCCGAGCAGCCGGTAATCCTTGTAGTTGATGTCGGCGATTTTCTCGGTGCAGAACTTGCAAACTTTTTTGCGGCGGAAAAACTTCCGTCCACCCTCGCGCGGTGGACCGCCAGGCCCGGATCGCCCTGCTCCTCCACCACCACCAAATCGCGGACGATCTCCGCCGCCCGAACGCTCTCCAAAAGGCCGCGAGGGCCGCTCGCTTGCCGCTGGTGCTTTAACTTCGTCGCTCATAGTGCTCCTTCATGATTCTCTAAACGATCTTGTGAAACGATTTCGTGGAAAATTCGACAGCGCGACAATAAGGTTCTTCGATGCGAACTAGACCGTCGCTGCCGGGACATCCGCTGGCGGCGCTTCACTGGGCGCCGGTGCTTCCTCTGCCGCAACCGCAGGTTGTGCACTGGCTTTCTTCCGCGAGTCGCGCAGAGCCTTGATCTTCTCCAGCCGCTTCTGCTCTTCATCCACGCGCACGGTGAGGAATTTGATCACCTGCTCGGTGACGCGCAAGCGCCGCTCCAGTTCGTGGATTACCGTCCCTGTGCCCTCAATCGTCAACAGGATGTAAATGCCCTCGCGAAATTTGCGGACCATGTAGGCAAGACGCCGCTTGCCCATTCGGTCGATGGCTTTTATCGTGCCCGAGGCCGAAGTCACCGTGGACTCCAGGTTCGCCACCAATTTGTCCAAATCTTCGTCCGCCATATCTGGCCGGACAATAAACATCAATTCATAAGTACGATTCATTTGCAGTCTCCAAATCTAATTGCCGCGGATCTTGATGGATTCCACGGATAAACCATTTAAAAATTTTTGATCCGCGAGAATCCGCGCAAATCCGTGGCTAATCTTTTTCTTCCGGCTCTTTGCGATTAAACCGGTTCATCGCCGCCGCCGGACCTTCCTTCAAAATCACTTTCACCGCTTCTTCCGCGGTATCAAGCACGCCGTCGATCACCGCCAGATCGGCTTTGCGCATCGGCGCCAGCAAATATCGCTGTCCGTCTTCCAGTTTGTGCTCCGGAGCCACGCCAATCCGGATGCGCAAAAAATCCTGCGTACCCAGCGCCCCGATGATCGATTCAATCCCGTTATGCCCCGCCGAACTCCGCCGCGTATGAATCCGCAACGTGCCGAGCGGAAAATCCAGCTCATCCTGAATCACGATCAAATCCGATTCCGGCTTCGCCTCGTACTCTTTCACCAACTCCCGCACCGACAAGCCACTGAGATTCATGTAAGTCTCAGGCTTAGCCAGCAGAACGGTTTCGCCTTCAATCACCGCCCGCGCCGTCAGCGCCCGGCACTGCCGGTTTCGAATCGCAACTTTCAGATCGCTGGCAATGCGATCGACCGCAAGAAATCCAACATTATGCGGCGAAAACTGATATTCGATTCCAGGATTGCCCAGCCCGACGATCAGTTTCACGCCACCATCCCAAACCAGAAGAAGAAAGCCGCGATGATCCTTGTGGGGACAGTCGCCCTCGGCTGTCCGGCCGAGCGCAGCTCGGCTTCTCTAGCCACGAAGCTATTTCTTCTCCTTCTTCTCAGCCTTCTTCTCCGGCTTCTCGGCAGCAGCCTCGCCCTCTTCTTCAGTCTCGGCCTTGCCCTTCTTGATAACTTCGGGCTCAGCCGGAGCAGCTCCCGCTTCCGCCGCCACCGCTTCCGGAGCAGCCACAACTTCTTCCTTCACGCTGGTCACGTGCGCCACCGGCTGGTTCGCGTCGGTCAAAAATTCCAGCTTTTCGCTGTGCGGCAAATCCGATACGCGCAGAACTTTTCCAAATGTCAGCTCGCTCACGTCCACATCAATGTGCCCCGGAATATCGCCCGGCAAGCATTCAATCTCGACCTCGCGCAGGATCTGTTCCAGAATTCCGCCTTCCGTCTTTACTCCCAGCGGAACGCCCTGCAGCACGATGGGCACGCTTACCCGCAGCGCTTTATCCATGGCGATGCGCTTCAGATCGATGTGCAGCAGATGGCCCTTGATCGGCTCATATTGCCAATCCACGATCATGGCTTTGGTCTTGTCGTTGCCATCCAGCGCAAGATCAAAAATCGAGTTGTGTCCGGTGTCAGAGCGCAAAATGCGCAGCACATGCCGAGGATCGACACTCACCGGCATTGCATCTTTACCCGCTCCATAGACCACCGCGGGAATCTTGCCTTCGCGCCGCACGCGCCGGGCATGATTTTTCGTGCCCGCTTCTCGCGGTTGCGCTTCCAAAACATTCTGTTCCAAAGTAGTTGCCATAATTTCAATTTCCCTTACGCAAATAATTTACTGACTGAAGTCTCTTCGTGAATCGATTGAATCGCCCGCCCAATCAATCCTGCAATCGAAAGCACCATAATCTTGGACTCGCTCCTGGCTTCCGCCGTCAGCGGGATCGTATTGGTTACCACAACATGCTCAATCGCAGAATCGTGAATATTTTCCACCGCCGGATTCGAAAGCACCGCGTGCGAGGCGCAGGCATAAACCGAGGTCGCTCCATTTTGCAGTAGCGCCGCCGCCGTCTTCACTGTGGTTCCCGCCGTGTCGATCAGATCATCAATGATCAAACAAGAGCGACCTTTGACGTCGCCGATCACATGCATTACCTCGGCCACATTCATTTCCACCCGGCGTTTGTCCACAATCGCCAGCGCGGCATCCACTTTCTTGGCAAAAAACCGCGCCCGTTCCACGCCGCCTGCATCCGGCGAAACCACGGTGAGGTTCGGCAGATTCAACTTTTTGAAATGATCCACCAGCACCGGCGAGGCGAACAGATGATCCACCGGAATATTAAAAAATCCCTGAATCTGCGGCGTATGCGGATCCACAATCAGAGCCCGGTGAGCCCCGGCCGTGGTAAGCAAATCGGCCACCAGCTTCGCCGAGATCGGCACCCGCGGCTTATCCTTGCGATCCTGCCGCGCGTAGCCAAAGTAAGGCATCACCGCCGTGATGCGCCGTGCCGACGCGCGCTTGAACGCGTCGATCATCAGCAGCAACTCCATTAAATTCTCATCCACCGGCCGGCAAGTCGGCTGCATCACAAAGACATCGCAGCCGCGCACGTTCTCCTGAATTTGAACGTACACCTCGCCATCGGCAAAGCGCTTTACCATGGCCTGGCCACGCGGCATGCCGAGAAAATTGCAAACTTCATCGGCTAGAGCCTCGTTCGCCGTGCCGCCAAAAATCTTGAACTTCTCATCCACCCGCGCTCGCGGCTTGCGTTCCGACTTCTCCTCGGGCATAGGGGGAGCCTGCTTCTCGGCTTTCTCCGTCTTTTCCGCTTCCGTCGGCGTCACCAAAGTGGCCATAGTTAGCTCTTAGCCTTTAGCTGTTTTCTGGCTGGGCCGCTAGGATTCGAACCTAGACAAAGTGCTCCAAAGGCACTTGACCTACCATTAGTCGACGGCCCAGTAAAGCCATTGTTGATTTTTGATTGTGGATTGCTGATTGAAAAGCTGTTCGACCAGCACTCTCATTGTCAATCAACAATCAAAAATCAACAATCAAAAATTTACCGGACCGCGCCACCACTCATGTGGCGACGGCCGCCTTCGGCCGTCCAAGCGATGGCGAAGCCAAGCGCCCCGTCAACCGGACCTCTCAGGACTTCTCAGCCGGCAAAAATCCCGCGCCAGTACTCCCGCCGCGTCATCGTAACCGTCGCCTGCGCCGCCCAGCCTTGCCTGCTTAGCTTAGCAACCGTCGCGCTGGCCGATCGTTTCGAGGCAAACAGCCCATACAGCGTCGACCCGGAGCCCGACAGGGACGCGTATTTCGCGCCCGCGCGTTTCAACGCCCTCTTACCTTCACTCAGCTCGGGATATTCAGGAAAGACGACTTCTTCAAAGTCGTTCTTGATCCCGGCCCGGACAAGCTCGAGAAGCGGATTCTCGGCCCGGCCCCTTCTAAAAGGAGCACCGGAGTAACTCTCGCTCAGCCACGCAGAAAACCCGCAGCCAAGCAAAATCATTCTATCGGATGCCTTCCCCACCGTCAATTTGCGATCCCATTCTGCAAACGCCTTCGGCGTCGACACCCCCACCTCCGGAGTCACTACCACGCAGGCCGTCGCCGGCAGATCCTCCAGCGGATAAGCCTGCTCCCCGCGTCCCACCCCCAACACGGTCCCGCCCACCAAAAACAACGGCAGATCCGATCCCACCTCCGCGGCAATCCGCAACCGCTCCTCGGAACGCAAAGTTTTTTTCAAAACCCGTTCCAAACCCAGCAGTGCCGCCACGGCATTCGACGAAGCTCCCCCCATCCCGCCCTGCACCGGCAATCGCTTCTCAATATCAATGATGACTCGCCCCTTGCTCTTCATTGCCGCCATCGCCATTTCGACGATGCGATAGCAGGTGTTCGATTCATCTTTCGGAACTCTCGCGTCCGTGCAGCGAATCTCGATCCCACTTCCGCGCTCTACACTCACGCGAATGAAATCATGCAGCCCAATTGTCTGATACACGGTGAGCAGTTCGTGAAAACCGTCGTCCCGCGCTGCGCCAATGCACAGCCCAAGATTGATCTTGGCGAAGGATCGAACTCGTACCGTCATGGAAGCAAGATTGTAAGCCATCGGGGATGAAGGCAAGAATCCGTGCCAATCGCGACTGCCTTTGTCCCAACCCCACCCCCCGCCAGTTCCACCACCTTGGTAATCTCGACTCGTTACAAAAATAAGCGCAACTTAATTTTGTGATCCCGATCACACGAACCGTGTTCGCACGGCCCTCCCGGTTGGGATGAAGACGACCGCAAAACGGAAGGTTCGCACCGGCGGCCTTTTTTGTTGCACTGTCCGCAAGCCAGTGCAGGTCGTTGCCCGCGAAAATTGACGCGAATTTTTGGCCCGCGTTCCACGACGATCGCGCATCGGTCGCGTTTTACGCACGGCCGTCAGGGGTGTAGTTATGCGGAGTCTCGTTGCTCGTTGCTTTTTACTGGTTCTTCCCCTCGCATTCACAACAACTTATGCCGCCGCGCAGGATGGCTACAGGGTCATCTCGGTCAGCGACGGTGGCACTATCTCCGGCAGCGTAAAATGGTCTGGCCCACAACCACGCCAGCTTGATTTTCCGGTTACCAAAGATCCGCAAATCTGCGACCCAGCTGGCAAGAAAACCGTCAGCCTGGAACGCCTGATCGTCGGCCCCGAGGGCGGCGTCGCCAACACCGTCGTCTATCTCAAGAATATTTCAGCCGGGAAGGCGATGGAACTTCCCGAGCAGCGGCGTCATCTCGATCAGAATCATTGCCGCTACATTCCGCACATTCTTCTGGTCCCGCAGAATGCCGATCTGCAGATGCAAAGCTCCGACGCCACTCTACACACTATTCATATGGACGGCGCCGCCAGTTTCAATCTGCCCTTTCCTTTCCCCAATCAAATCACTTCGCGCAACATGTCTCGACCCGGCCTGGTAAATCTGCGTTGCAACGGCGGCCACGTGTGGATGAATGCCGAAATGATGGTGGTCGCCAATCCTTATTACGCCGTCACCGACGAGAGTGGACGCTTTGAATTCAGCGACGTTCCGCCTGGTACTTATCAGATTGTTGCCTGGCATGAAGGCTGGGGACTAGCCGGCAAAGAGCAGGCGTACGATGTTCTCACCGAACACACCGTGCAGCGTCCTATCTTCACCGAACCAAAAACCTGGGAGCACTCCGTCACCGTGACCCCCAATCAAGCCAGCACAGTGAATTTCGTGATCGGAAATAAGTGAAGCTGGCTGAGAACGCTTCTGGCATCAACTGGCGCTGCGGGGATGTCCACGCTGTCGGAATCTATTCCGCGGGACTTGTATTGGACGTCTCACCGTTGATTGGTTCCAGTTGTAGCGAACGACGGCGATAGGTACAGACGTTCACTGCCTCTAATGGCAGGTAAGCGTCAATCTCCGCAATGAACCGTTCGTCCATCCGCTGCCATCTGTCGGCAGGTGCGTGAAGTACACGTAGTAGGGATTGCCCAGCGTGTGCGGATCATCGCCCAGTCCGACGGCTGTGGGATACGCCGCGATCGGGCCGAACGTGCCTATTGGGATAGGCAACGTCCAGGTCAGGCCGTCGACGGATTCCGCGTAAGCGAACTGGGTATCGTCGGAGATGATCATCACGTAGCGTCGCAGCACGCTGTTGAAGTGGATATCGAGATAGCCCGAAAATGGCGCGTGGCGATTGAGATCGGTGGAAGCTCCGCCGATCGCAGGCTGGAGATGCCAGCCACCCTCATAAAATTTCTGGAAGGCGATGGCGTGCTGCGGCGCTGGTCCGAATGCCGCATTCAATACGTCAGCGGCCAGCGCGCGGGCCACTGAGACATTCGTAGTAGTTGAAACTCCCTCAGCAGTTGTGGTGTGCAGCGAACCGTTGGCCATCCAATCGGGAAAATAGAGATAGAAATACTTGCCGTCAGGTGCGAGCACGAGTGGTCCATCGCCGATTTCGAAGCCGTCGAGTCCAACCGCGTAGGCTTGATTCAGGCGAATGATTTCGCCGAGATCGGTCCAGTGCAGTCCATTATCGTTGGATGCGGCGAGCCCGAGAGCAGCATAGAGAGCGTCGTTGGGAAGTTCTGCGTGATAGGTGGCGAGCAGGTTTCCCGCGCCGGTCATGCCTGCCGGAACTTGATAAACGGGGCCTCCGCCCATGTATCCGTAGCTTGGGATAGATGGGATTTACCGAGCCATTGGAATTTGCGGAGACGCTGACATCCTGCGGATCGGCCGTCCCGAGCGGGTTATCGAGCGTACCCACAGTGGTGGTGAACGATCCGGACTTGTTGTTGCCGACCCAACGACCTTCCCACATCTGCCGGTAGTGGGCGCCACCATCGCTGCCAAAGAATTCATAGCCGTTTGACGTTTTGATGACGCCGAGCGGCGTATCGGGCCAGTCGAAGGTGTCCGTGAGAGGAGGTTGAGCCTTGGCGCCCGCGGCGAGGCGCTCCTCGGGAGTAACCACAACGATCGGCGAAGTCACCGAGGGCGTGCAGAGCGGCGTAAGGGTCTGGGCAGGGGCGACTCCGGACAGGATCGTAAATAAGCTTGCAGACAAAGCAAGAGCGACGAGCGGGGCGCGGAAGAGCATAAGGCATCCTCGAACTAGCTTTGTCCGGGCGGTAGGACGGGTGGGGCGACGGACAGAGCGTCAATCAGTTTACATCGCTTACCAACACCAGAACCTTGGGAATGTCGCGGATTTGTTACGCCGCAGAACCTTCGCGAAAATAACTTCTGGATTTCAGCCGTGCCTTACGGCACGGATTCTGATCTCTTGGACTAGCTTCCCCGCCACTGAAGTGGCGGGCTACTTTCGGGCGTCCCTGGGGACGCTGTACGAAGCTTTGCTCGACCGGACTACCCTCCGCTTCCCTTAGGACAGCCGAGGGCGGCTGTCCCTACAAGTGTCTATCCGTTTTGTTGGGCTACTCTACCTATCCAAGCTATTGAGCCTCAAGCAGAAATCTCTGCCGGCAGCCTATAATTTCTGCTCACGGTTCCGCTCGCTGAGCGTCTATTCCAATGCAAGCCCGGGTACGGCATTGTCACCGGGCGGTATAGGAAAACGACAAGAACATGCCGGCCGATGTTTGGGCAGTAACACTTGCGGTTGGTGCAGGGAGCCACTCGAGAACGAAGTCCGAGCGAGTGGAGAAAGTCAGCGATAATCGGGACCCCACGTGGGGCCGCATGGCTGGGCAAGAACGCCGCATTGACGATACGATTTTGATCCGCGAGGCGCAACGCGGTAACCGCGGAGCCTTCGAGGAGCTGGTGCGGCACTACGATCAGGCGGTGTTGCGGCTGGCTTTGCATCTTACCGGCACCGAGCACGACGCGCAGGATGTTTATCAGGACGCCTTCCTCAAGGCGTATAAGAACATCGGAAGTTTTCGCTTCGAATGCTCGTTCTATACCTGGATTTACCGGATCGTGACGAATCTATGCCTGGATCATCTGCGCAAGAAAACAGTACGCAAGGAAGATGCGCCGGTGGCGAAAGATGGCAACGGCGGGGAGTATGACCTGCTAGATCAGGTGCCGGATGGACGGGCGGGTGCGAATCCGGAGCGGGACTTGATGCGGCGGCAGTTGGGAGCGCGGATTTCGGGAGCGCTGGAAAAGTTGACGCCGCGCGAACGCATGGTTTTCGAGTTGAAGCATTATCACGGATTGAAGTTGAGAACCGTGGGCGAGATTTTGCATACCACGGAAGAGACGGCGAAGAATACTCTCTTCCGGGCCACGCAGAAATTGCGTGGGCAGTTGGCGGATATGAGATAGGCAAGAGCCGGGCTGCGCTCGGCGGACAGCCGAGGGCGGCTGTCCCCACATTGGACCTGAGTGAGGGTTGGTTATGAACTGCGAATGGGTACGGGAGAACATAACGCTGCAGGTTTATGGCGAGCTGCCGGATGACGCTCGTCATGAGCTGGAGCAGCATGTGGCGCGTTGCGCCGACTGTGCGGCCGAGTTGAAGGCGGAGCACGCGTTTCACGATCTGCTGTCACAGGAGAGCGCGATGGAGCCGACCCCGAATCTGCTGACGGCTTCGCGGATGCGGCTGCAGGAAGCGCTGGAAACGGCCGAGCAGGGCGGGTTCTGGCGACGGTTGGCCTTCGATCCGGGGAACTGGCTGCGGCAGGTTCGGTTCTCTCCGGCGCTGGCATCGGCGATCTTGATTCTTGGTTTCGCGGGCGGAGTGGGAACATCCTACAAAGTATTTCTTCACCAGCCGGAAAATTCAGCTACCAGCACGGGCTCGGCGCCCGCCGAGGCTTCGATCACGGGAATTCAATCCATCACACAGACTCCCGGAACGAATCAGATCCAGATTAAATACAACACGGTATCCACGCTGGAGACACAGGGATCGCTGAATGATCAGCGGATCCAGCAATTGCTGCTGTTTGCGGCGCGGAATAATTACAATTCCGGCGTGCGTATGGATTCGGTGGACCTGCTGACCCAGAAGCCGAATGTTTTGCAGGTGCGCGATGCACTGATTTACGCACTGCGTTATGACACGAATCCGGGAGTGCGGCTCAAGGCTTTGGATGGGTTGGGAAGTTTTGTGAAAGATGATGTGCACGTGCGGGATGCGGTTCTGGAAGCGTTGATGAATGACACAAATCCGGGAGTGCGGACCGAAGCGATGCGTCTGATCGAACCGGTGAAGGCGGATGGCAGCGTGCGCGACGTGCTTATCACGCTAGCCAGCAAGGACCAGAACCAGTACATCAAGTCGCAGGCGCGGACGATGCTGGCGCAGTTGCCGGAAATTGATTGATGAATTGATCGAGCGGCAGGCAGCACGTGCAGATTCCTCACCGGCAAAGAACGCCGGTTGGAAATGACAGGACGGGAATAACAGGATCGGAATGACAACGACAGAAAAGAAACAGAGGTGAAGTACTTGAAACGGTTGCCACAATTCGTCGGGGCGTTGAGCGTGCTGGCCATGCTTACGCCCTTGGTGTTAGCGCAGGAAACACATTTATCCCGCGAAGGAGACGGGTGGACCCAAGTCCTCACCGGCTCCCTGGCCGGGGTCAAGAATCTGAGAGTGAAGTTGGACATGGGCTCGGTGGTGGTTCGAGGCGGTCAGCAGAAGGGCGTCGACTACACGCTCCACATGCGTTCTCAGGCATCGTCCGAGGAGGATGCGCGCCGCCAGTTCGATGCGTACAAGATGACGGCTTACGTGAAGGGCGATACGGCTTGGGTGGTGGGGGAGTGGGAGGGAGAAGGCGTTCATAACGTCCACGTCGGTGGCGTGCACGTGCGAGTTGAAAGGGGTTCGAGGCGAAAATTTTCCGGCGAATTGATGATTAGCGTCCCGCGCGAGGTTGCGCTGGTAAAGGTCGAGACCGAGGGCGGGAACATTGACACAACAGGAGTGGCTGGGCGGGTGGAGGCGGAGAGCGGCGGCGGCAGTATGCACCTGGATGATATCGGCGGTGGCGCGCACGCGGAAACCGGCGGCGGATCGATCGACGTGGGAACCATCAACGGGGATATTGGACTGCACACTGGCGGCGGATCGATCAAGGTCCGCCACGCGAATGGAATGATCACTGCGGAAACTGGCGGCGGCAGCATCGAGATTGTTTCCGCCACACAGGGGGCCAGCATTGAGACTGGCGGCGGCGGGATTGACGTACGGCAGTGCAGCGGCAAAGTGAAGGCGGAGACTGGCGGCGGAAACATCGACCTGGGAGATATTGGCGGCGCCGCGGAGATTGAGACCGGCGGAGGAACCATTCATCTCGCGTCCGCCAAGGGCCACGTACACGCGCAGACCGGCGGCGGCGGAATTGAGCTCTACGGAGTTCCTTCGGCGCGGGTGGAGACGGGTGCGGGCGGCATCGTGGTGAAGTTTGTAAAGACTGGCGCTCCGGCCAGCGACTCCAGACTGGAAACTTCGGCGGGAGACATTACGGTTTACATTGCGCCGGATGTGGCGCTCTCGGTGCGCGCCAGCGTTGATTTAGGCAATGGCCATCACATCACATCAGAGTTTCCTGACATCCACGTAGCCAGCGAGGGCGATAAGTGGGGCCCGCGGACGCTCAACGCAGAGGGCAATCTGAACGGAGGCGGTCCGGTATTGAAGGTGAGAACCACGACCGGGGATATTTGTTTCCGGCGGGCGAACTAATAGGGAAGCGAGCCTAACGCGCTATTAATTGCGTCGCCAAAGGCGCGACGCATCGCGCGGCTCTCCCAGGTCCTTCAGCGGGCAAAGAGCGCCCGCTTCGGGATAAACAACGAATGTTTTTGGGAGGATAGTCATGCTTAGACAAGTTTTGACTACGGTTGCGGTGCTGCCGTTGATGCTCAACCTGTCGCAGGCGGCGCAAAGATGGACGGGCGACTCGTCGCACTCCTACGGTATTCCCAGCGAAGATTCCGGCGGCAGCGCGTATCTTGGTGTGGACATCGCCGACATTACGACCGACCGGCTCGGGGTGCTGAAGCTGAAGGAAGAAAAGGGCGTGGAAGTGACGATGGTGGATCAGGACGCTCCAGCGGGCAAAGCCGGAATTCGGGAGCATGACGTTATTCTGACGATGAACGGCACGGCCGTCGAAAGCAAAATCCAATTGCATCGGATGATCCGGGAAACGCCGCCGGGACGAGTAGTTACGCTGGGACTGAGCCGCGACGGACAGCCGCTGATGGTCAAAGTGCAACTGGCGGATCGCGGCAAGGAATGGTCGAACATGGAATCGATGGACAAGGGCTTCCACGTGCAGATTCCGCCGATTCCGAGCATTCCTCCGATTCCCAACCTGCCGGATTTTGACGTTCCGAACATTAGCGTGGTTTACGTGCATTCGTCCATGCGCAGCGGGCTGATGGTGGAGAACCTGACGCCGCAGCTGGGAGAGTTTTTTGGCGCGAAGGATGGAAGCGGAGTCCTGGTGCGGTCTGTGGACCGAGGCAGCCGGGCGGATAAGGCAGGGCTGCGCGCGGGGGATGTAATCGTTCGCGTGGGCGATCAAACGGTTCACGATACCAGCGATTTCACCCATGCCTTGCACGACCATAGCGCGGGATCGGTGAGCGTGAGCGTGATCCGAGACAAGCGGGAGCAGAAGCTCACGCTTACGCTGCCGGCACGCAAAGAATCCGGAGAGAGCATCGAGGAAAGTTTTGAAGCGCCGGAGATGGATGCGGAGATGCAAACCGAGTTGAGCGAAGTGCAAAACGAAATTGCGAAACTTCAGCCAGCCATGGAACTGGCCCAGGAAGAGAGTCGCAAAGCCGCCGCGGAAATCGAGAAGACTGTTTGTTCGCAGCAAAAGCAAATGCACGAGCAGTCAGAAAAGCTGCGGCAGCAGCTCCAGCCTCAACTTGAGCGGGAACTGGAAAAGAGTCGCCAGAAATTGCAGCGCGATATGGAGCGGCTCCGTCACCGGATGCGGGGAGACTGGCTGGAAATCTAGCTTATCGGTTGGTTAGAGGCTGGCTGCGTGGCGGTGGGCCAGCGGGCCGAGACAGACTTTGTTGCGTCCCGCCTGCTTGGCGGCATATAGACCGTTATCGGCGGCGCGAACAAGGGCATCGCGGCTGGTGCCATGTTCGGGAAAAGTTGCAGCGCCGGCGCTGATGGTTACCGTGCGAGGCACGCCGGGAAACTGCCAGCCTTCCACCATCTTGCGAAGTTTCTCGGCCACGGCCATGGCTTGCTCCTGATTGACCTGAGTAAGCAGTATCCCGAACTCTTCGCCGCCATAGCGGCACACTACGTCCACCTTGCGCACTTGCTGATGGAACAGAGATGAAACCTGGCGCAGCACTTCGTCGCCCAGCACGTGACCGAACTCGTCGTTTAATCGCTTGAACTCGTCGATGTCTGCCATGATGACCGCCATGCCGGTTGAATAACGGCGGGCGCGTTCGATTTCTTCCATGATGCGGAGTTCGAAAAACCGGCGGTTGAAAATTCCCGTCAGACCATCCAGATAAGCCAGCTGCTTCACGCGATCGACGTAGTGGGCATTTTGAATTGCGGTCGCGCAGATATCGGCTACCGATTCGAGCGACTGCTGGTCGCCATCGCTGAAGGCATCGGATTCGGCGCTGTCGAGGGCGAGGACACCTAACGTCTGTCCGAATGAAACCAGCGGAATGCACAAGCGCGAAGCCGATTCCGCAAAAAATCTGCCGGCAGGCGTGCTGCAAAAATCTCTCTCCAAAGAGGTGCAGCTATCGGCCAGGATGCTCGCCCAGGGTTCGGTCGTGGCCGCAAAACGGCCGCCTTCCGGGATGCAGGGCGTTAGCGTCCCGTGATGAGCCCGCAGCACCAGGTCGTGATCTTCTCGCAGGAAAAGTGAAACGTGGGATACGCGAAAAGCATCCTGAATGAGCTGGCAGACGCGGCTGAGTAACTCTTCCAGATCAAGTACCGCCGTGGTCTGTTGGGCAATGGCGTTAATGGCCTGCAATTGCCGCGCCCGCTGCTGCTCCAGCGAGTATAGGCGCGCGTTCTGCAGCGCGATGGACGCCTGCGTGGAGAACAGGGTAAGCAGATCGATGGTTTCAGAATCGAAGTGGTCGAGATTATCGCTTTGGCAATCAAGCACGCCGACTACTTCGTCACGCACCATCAGGGGAATTGCAAGCTCAGAGCGAGTCGATTTGGCGGAGCAGAAATAGCGCTCATCTTTGGTGACATCGGGCGAATAGACCGGCTGTTTCTTTTGCGCCGCAGCCCCAGTGATTCCCTGTCCTATAGCCAGGCGGTGCGCATCCTGGCCTTCGTCCCAGCCAATCTGCGAGCGGACGTACAACTCCTGCGACTCCTTGTCGAGAAGCACAATGGCCACGTTCCGCAGATGAAAATAGTCGTGTGCGATCTCCAGGATGCGCTGCAACACCTCGTCCAAATCAAAGGTGGAGAGCACGGCCTGGCCGGCATCGTACAGGACCGCGATTTTATTCATACGTCAGGAGATATCGTAACGTGACTGTAGAGCTTGGGCAGGTGCCTAAAGTAACTGGAGAAATGTCGAGAAACGACGTTGCGTTTTTACTTCCACACCTTGCGAATCAGGGCGTAAAGGGCGAGGCAAATGAGGAAATCGACGAGCAGGCCGGCGTCGACTTGAAACAGGCGATGCTGAGGCAAAGGGAGATGGCCGGCGAGCAGGAAGTAGACTAAATTGCCAAGGAGGATGGCGAGCAGGGCTTGGAGGAGGTTTAGCTTCACAGGATGGTTAGACGCCGAGTTGGGCTAGCACGGATGATGATACTTTCCCGCGCGCGGGGGCATCAGCCATATGACTTCTGGCTTTTCTTGTGCTCTAGCCATAGAAAAATGACTGAGGCAATCGAGGTTCCGATCAGCAACCCATTGATCGAATAAAATACCCGCAGACACGTTATAAAGCGACGGAGATCGTAATGTGCGCTCGCATAGATATTAAATACGAGGAACAATATCCCGGAGATTCCCAGCACGGTTTTGGTCCCCTTTGACCAAACAATTGGAACGAGCAGGGCAACGCTCGTCCCCGCCAAAAGACTCTTGCCGAAGTAGAAGATATTGACGGCTGAGATGGACTGGAGAAGGCCAAAATGGGTGTGCCCATACACATCCAATCCCAACCACGACAGGCTGAGAAGTCCGAGCAGCGCCGTCCTTCGCTGTAGTCGATTTCGGATGTTTCCGGGAGAACTGACAATAAGCCATACACTTCCTAGGAAGACTATCGACAGATTGATTTTGCTCTGCGTAGTAAAGCCGATTCTCATAGAGGCCAGTGCACGCTGCGCGTTCGCATCCCCATGTTCGGCGGCTTTGCGATACCATCGGGCAGCTTCGGCGTAGTTTTGCTGCACCCCTATTCCGCGGGAGTACATATAGCCGAGGTCGTACTGAGCTTGGGAGTCGTCGTGGTCGGCCGCCTTACGATACCAGACGAGAGCCTCGCCGTAGTCCTGCGGCACCGCCTTGCCCTGGTAATACATCGAACCTAGAGCTTCCTCAGCCATCGCGTCGCCTTGGTCGGCCGCTTTCCGATACCAGCCGACGGCCTGGGCATCGTCCTGAGAAACTCCCATGCCCCCGTAATACATGAAACCGAGCGCGTATTGAGCTCTGGCGTAACCTTGGTCGGCAGCTTTGCGATACCAGCGGAAAGCCTCGACGTTGTCCTGTGGCTCCCCCTTTCCTTGGGAATAGCTGTAGCCGAGGCAATATTGAGCTTTGGCATAGTCTTGATCGGCAGCCTTGCGGCACCAGCGAGCCGCCTCAGCATAGTCCTGAGGCACTCCCTTGCCGTAGTAATACATGCGGGCGACCTTAAGCTGGGCTTCGGCGTCTCCCTGCTCGGCGCGTGCGCGATAAACGTTCGCGTCCTCGGCGAGCTTCCGCTGATCCGCCCTAGCCCTGACAAGATGCCAAGTAATTGCGGCTCCGCAAATCAGGATCACGCAACTAACAAGTGCTGCGATTTTCCAGGAAGATTTCACAGCATCCACTTCCGAACGTGAAATCCGGACGGTCGCGATTTTAATGCCAAAAATGTTCTCAAGCTAGGGGCGATTCGCGCCGCTCGCGAAATGGCGACGGAGATTAGCGAAATGTGCAACTCGGGGCTGTTTCGCACGCGCGGGATGCCGATCATTCTGTGGAAGACGGCGTTATCCGTTCATACAAGAATTCTCGATAACGGCCCCCGCCGGCCTTCCACGGCGACATGGCCTTATTGAGAAGCCGAAATCCTTCGATCGAGAACGATGAGGCGGGAATCTCGGTGTGCCCCAGGGTGTGATAAGGTTTGTCGCTATTTTCATGCAGAAAATATCTTCGGCAGGTGCGGGCAATTTGTCCCAGATATTCTGCAATGGTTTCCGGCCGCATTTCCGACAGGCTGTGAGTATTCACGAAAACATCCACGGAATCCTTGGGCAGCAAAGGGAAGCAAAAGTTTGGGAAAAGGATTGCATCGTAATTCTCCATATTCGCGAGCACGATGCTGGGATCGTGTTCGCCATAAAGCGCGATCTTCCGGTCCGGCCGAGTGCTGCACAACCAATACGAGGCGAGGAGAAGGATTTCGGGAAGATCGATGTCGAGATAATGCACGTCCGGAAACCCCAATGCGAAAAATCCCACGTCGCCCCACCCACCTCCGATTTCTGCCACGGTTCCACGGCCATTCATCAACGAGACCGCCTTCTCAGCGGTATAGTGATGGCGGAATGAGGCGGGAACTGCCAGAGTTCCATCGATGAAGTATCCGAAAGGATTGCCTGCCCAGGGCGCTCGAATGGCTTCTATTTTCTTTCCCGTCAGCTCGCACCAAGCACGGTAATCATGCAGCATGGAATTGACAAAGAGCACGCGGGTCATCAGGTTCCGGCGCGGTTTCAGATAGGGCGGCGTGGCATAGTCGGACAGGCCAACGAAAGCGTCCTCGTTACGAAAAAACGACCCGAGCACCTCACCCATGGATCCTCGATCTCGAAATGCTTTCAGCTTCGCCTCGATGAGCGTCGTCCACTCGCCGTTGGCCCGGTACTCCGCACTTGCAGTTTGCTGATCGTGTTTGGCCGCTTCGTAGGCGCTGATCACACGGGACACCAACTCCGGGGCAACGGGCTGGCGGCGATCCTCCAGACCTTTCTCCAAGGCGACGAAAGATGCAAGCGGCTCGCGGTAGAAATCGTGAAGAGTGTCCGTTAACGTGCGAGCCTTGCGAACCAGCTTCGAAATCATCATTGGCCTCGGATGGAGATTGGTTCGCTCGATTTTAGCGGAATCCGTGAGTGACAGAAGGCGTGCAGGTCTCCGACTTCGGCCCCTCCATTTCCTGGATGAATTGTCCTGCTAACATTCCTTGGGAACTTTCTCCATGGTTGAACTGACCACGCCGGTGCAATACGTCAAAGGAATCGGTCCGAAGATGGCGGAGATTCTTGCGACTAAGAGCATTGCCACGGTTGGGGATCTGCTGCATTATTTGCCGTTTCGTTATGAAGACCGGTTGAATCCTCGGGGGATTGCGGAGTTGCGTCCCGGCGAAATGGCTACGGTGATTGCGGAGGTGCGGAACTCCGGACTGTTTCGCACGCGCAGGATGCCGATCTTTCAGTTGACCGTTGGACAGGGACGTTCGCGGCTGAAGTGTCTCTGGTTCAACGCCACGTATTTGCAGGATAAGTTCAAGCCCGGCGAGTTGATCGCGCTCTACGGAAAGGTGGAGCAGGACCAGCGCGGGGAGCTGCAGATTATGCAGCCGCAATTTGAAATGTTAGGCGGCGGGGATGGGGCAGAAGAAAAAGCGGCAGCGTCGCTGGAAGTGGGACGCATCGTGCCGATCTACGAATCCGCGGGACAAGGGCGCGTGACGGCACGATGGTTTCGCCGAGTGATTCGCACCGCGCTCGACGATCTCACGCCCGAGCTGGCGGAAACGATTCCGGCGGCTGTGCGCGAGCGGCTGGCGCTGGTTTCGCCGCGCGAGGCGTTGTGGAAGGTTCACTGGCCGGAGGCGGGCGAGAGTTTTGAAGATTTGCAGTCATCGCGCACGCCCGCACACATACGGCTGATCTTTGAAGAATTGTTTTTTATTGAATTGGGATTGGAGATGAAGCGGCGGCAGCTGAAGACAGAAACCGGAATTGCTTTTCGTCTGGACGATCGAGTGCGGCAGGCGATTAAAAAGATTCTGCCATTTCATCCCACGGCGGCGCAGAAGCGAGTCTTGAAAGAGATTGCCGACGACATGCAGAAGCCTTATCCCATGCGGCGTTTGCTGCAGGGAGATGTGGGCTCAGGGAAAACTATTGTCAGTTTTCAGGCGGCGATCATTGCCATCGAAAATGGATATCAGGTTGCGCTCATGGCGCCCACGGAGATTCTAGCGCAGCAACATTATTTTTCCGCGCGCAAAATTCTGGAGAATGCCGGATATCGGATCGTCCTTTTGACGGGATCGCTCGAAGCGGACCGCAAGCGCGAAATCCGCCGCCATATTGCGCAGGGAAACGCGCAGCTGGTGATTGGCACACACGCTCTGCTGGAAGAGAAAGTCGAGTTCGCGAAGCCGGGATTGGTCATCGTTGACGAGCAGCATCGCTTCGGGGTTTTGCAGCGGTTGAAGTTGATGAAGAAGTCTGGGGAGCGCGAGGATGAGGGCCGAGCTTCGCTCCCGGCGGACGAAGGCGTCCGCCACTCCACAAATACAGTGGGCGAGCCTGATGTTTTGGTGATGACCGCAACGCCGATTCCGCGAACGCTTGCGCTTACGTTGTATGGCGATCTCGATATCAGCGTACTCGACGAGCTGCCTCCTGGGCGCACGCCGATTGTTACGCGAAGGATTACGGACGACCGCTCGGCTGAGGTGTGGGATTTTGTCCGCAAGCAGGTCGCGAAGGGGCATCAGGTGTATGTGGTTTATCCGGTCATCGCCGAGAGCGAGGAGACCGAACTGAAGGCTGCGATCAAAATGTATCGCGAGCTTAGCGGGAAAATATTCGCCGATCTTAAAGTCGGCCTGCTGCATGGCCGCCTGGATGCCGATTTGAAAGATCAGGTCATGCGCATGTTTCAGAAGGGCGAGCTGCAGGTTCTGGTTGCAACCACCGTGATTGAAGTAGGCGTGGATGTGCCGAACGCGACCGTGATGGTGATCGAGCACGCGGAGCGTTTTGGATTGGCGCAGCTTCATCAATTGCGTGGACGCATTGGACGCGGCGCGGCGAAGTCTTTTTGCATCTTGATGACCGGCGGCAAAGTCACGGAAGAAGGCGAACGACGGCTCGACGCGATGGTACGAACCAATGATGGCTTCCAGATTGCCGAACTCGATCTCGAATTGCGCGGTCCAGGGGAATTTTTTGGAACGCGACAGGCTGGGTTGCCGAACTTCCGCGTGGCCAATCTGATTCGAGACCGGCAATTGCTGGAACTCGCCAAGCGCGAAGCGGCGGCAGTGATGGCTGGACCTAATTCGGAAGTCACACAGGTGGAAATCAGCCGGGCGTTGGTGGCGCTCCGCACGCGCTGGCAGCGTACGTATGGTCTGGTGGAAGTGGGCTGAGGACGAGCGTGAACTGGTAGAATCGTAAAGATGGCAGGCGCTTCCCAACTGATTCAGATCGAAGTCGGGCCGCCCGTCCGCGTGCCCAAGCCGGACTGGCTACGGGCCAAAGCACCCGTCGGTGACAATTTCCACGAGCTTAAGAAGTTGGCACGCGGGCTGGGATTGCATACCGTCTGCGAGTCGGCGCAGTGTCCGAACATTGGTGAGTGCTGGAATCATAAAACTGCGACCTTCATGCTGCTGGGCGATATCTGCACGCGGCGCTGCGGATTTTGCGCTGTGCCCAAGGGCCGACCGCAACCCATCGACCGGGATGAGCCGCGCCGTGTGGCAGAAGCTGTCGCGACTCTCGGCTTGAAACATGCGGTTGTGACCAGCGTGAATCGCGACGACGATAACGTTGGAGGCGCCACGATTTTTGCCGAGACGATTCGCGAGATTCGCGAACTGGTTCCGGATTGCCGCATTGAAGTATTGATCCCTGATTTTCAGGGACTGGAAGAGCCGCTGAAGATTGTGCTCGATGCGCGGCCTGATGTTCTCAATCACAATACCGAAACGGTGCCGCGACTTTATCGCGTCGTACGCTCCGGCGCGCGTTACGAGCGGACACTAACGTTGCTCGAGAATGCAAAGAAATTTTCTCCCGGCATGGTGACCAAGAGTGGAGTGATGGTTGGGTTGGGAGAGTCGAGCGATGAACTGGTGGAGGTTTTCCGCGACCTCGGCGCGCGCGGCGTTGACATTCTTACCGTGGGCCAGTATCTGCGCCCCTCGCGCGATCACCTGCCGATTGCCCGCTTCTACACGCCTGAGGAATTTCGTCAATTGCGGGATGAGGCGCTACGCTTTGGATTCCGCCACGTTGAATCTGGGCCGATGGTGCGATCCAGCTATCACGCGCACGAACAGGCTGAATCCACGGCCACCCCGCGGGTCGTTTCATAAATAGTTCGCATCCGCAGCAGGCTGGAACCAGGATTCCTCGCTGCGCGCGGAATGCCAAATTGTTTTGGCCAGAGATTTCAGAAGATATGCAGTTTGATGCTGAGATATTTCTTGGGATTTTCGCGGATGCCTTTTATCAGGCTTTGAGTTTCGGTTAGCATCTGATTGGCGTTGTTGTAGAGAGTGTCGTCTTTGAACAGCTTTCCTGCGGTACCCTTACCCTCTTCAAGTGCGGTCGTGAGCGCGGCCAGCTTGGTGATCGTGGTGTCGAGTTTATTGGCCAGCTCTTCGTCTTTGGTTAATCTGCCCAGAGTTCCCTTGCCCGCATTGATGTCTTCGCTCACCTTCTTCAGGTTCGCGATGGTATCGTTGGCATTGTTGTAGAGCGCGGGATCTTTCAGGAATTTCCCCGCCGACCCTTTGCCGGCCTGCAGATCGTCGGCGACCTGATTGATGCGGTCAAGCGTGGCAACGAATTTGTTGTAAGCGTCATTGTTATTGATGAGCTTGCCAAGGCTGCCGTTGCCCTGGGCAATCTCATCCACTACGCCTTTGAACTCTGTAACCGTCTGCGAGAATCGGTCGTAGAGAGTGGGATCGTAAATTAATTTGCCAAGCGAGCCCTTGCCGCTTTCCGCGAAGGCCAGGATGCGGTCGGCGCGCTTCAGCAGCGCATCCATGTTTTGCAATGTGCTTTGACTGGAACGCACCACTTCGTTGAAGTCCGGATGAACCTGGGTGAGTAGAGTATCTCCATTTTTGACGACGGGGCCGATGGCCTGCGAACTATCGATATCAAGGTAAGTTTCGCCGAGCACTCCGGCCGTATCCAGGGAAGTCACCGAGTCGCGGCGCAGGTCGAAGCTGTACTTCATGCTCACTTTCATGACCACTTGGACAGGCGTGATCTGCTTGTCCTTATCGGGCACCACACGAATCGCGGCCACGTTGCCGATATCGACGCCGCTAAGCCGCACCGGAGCGCCCACCCGCAAGCCGCTGGCATTGTCAAAATAAGAGATTAGAGTGATGCGCTTGGTGAAGAAGCCGCCAGTGCCAGACATCAGAAAGAGAAGAAAGGCCAGAGTCAGACTGGCAATAATCACGGTCAAGCCAACGCGAAGCTGCGACCATTTAAGCTGCTTCTGACTCGGCAAACGATTTCCTCAGATCGACAATTGGGTCTTGGGTATCGTACGGAATCGCTTAGCTTCCCGCCGCCCCATGCAGCATCATAGCAAACCGCCAGCCCTGCCTAAACGCTTCTTCGCGGACGAAGAGAGGGTAACAGCCCAAGCGCGAGCGAGTAGGCGGCAAGGCCGCAGGCCAGAGTTACGGTCAAGCCAAACCGGATGGCGATGACCATGGCCAGCACGGAACCCAGGACGCTGGCAGCGGCGTTCATGGCCCATGCCCATTCCACTGCGTTATCAGCGGCGCATGATCCGTTCGCCGCGTCAGGCATGGCGCGGTCGGCGAACGCCCGCAGCCCGGTGGGAAACGGCATCCCCATCACGAAGCCCAGCGGGATCAGCAACATTCCGCAGATAACCAGGCGATAGCCAAATCCGAAGCCCACCCAGGACACCAGACCCCGAGGAAGAAAAATCACATTCGCAAAAAGCGCGGCAACCACCAGCACCAGCGGCATCCAGGCCAGTTCGGAGTGAGGAAGCCAACGGCGCGAAAACAAGCTGCCGCCGCCGCTCGATAGCATCAAGAGAAAAATAACTACGGTCAGTGCGTAGGTCGGATGTCCCAGGAAAAGCACGAAGCGCTGAATGAACGCGATCTCCACTAGAATGTAACCCAGGCCGACAGCCACGAAATAAAGCAAGGGAAGAGAAGGCTGACGGCCAGTCCCAAGGGCGAGTGGCAAGATAAGGAAAGCCACTACAGCCAGCAGTGAAATGACGAGCACAAGAATCAGAACCAGGACTCCCAGATTCACCTTCCAGTCGATGCCCTTTCGCAGTCCTTGCGAGCTGAGGATTTGACCCGGTTTAAGAGTGAAAAAGAAGAACGGAGCGTTGTCGGTAACCGGAGCCACGTTGTAGTCGTAACTCTGCGCGAAGCGGTAAGGATCATTGCTCGCGATGAGATCGGCAAATGGATTGTGCAGTTGGGCTGCACTCTGCGAGGGCAGATAAATCGGAACAAGCTTGGGATAGTGCGCCAAATGGGCCTGGACGGCGGCTTCCTCTTGCGCGGTAAAAGCTGATTTCTTGGCCAGCACGACTACCGGAATGCCATCCTCATCGAGCGGACCCTGCGAGGCGACGATAAAGTTTTGCGCCGGATTAGCTACACCAAGGATGTGTAAAGCTTCCATGGCCACGGCTACGACCCGCAAGGCCTCGCGAGGCTGACGAAATTCCCAGCGAGTGATGGCGATCATGCCCTCCGGTTTGAGATGTTCGAAATACTCCCGGAAGGCCTCCACGGTATAGAGATTATTTTCACTCAGCGCGAAAGCGCCGGCGGCGGTGGAGGCCCAGGTGTCGACTAGAGTCATCTGCACCACATCGAAACGCTGCGGCGTGGAGCGCAAATAGGAGCGGCCATCGGTGACGTGTAGGTGAACATCGGGCCGCTGGTAAAGATGTTTGGAGTAAGTGGCGTAACGCCCGCGCATAATGGTGTTGGCAATGATGGCATTGATTTCAATGCCGGTGACGCTGGGGCTGCCGCTGGCCAGGGCACTCAATACGTCAATGCCTCCACCCGGACCGATGATGGCGAAATCTCCATGGGGACGCAGAACATTGGCCAATGCCGGCGCCCGGGACATGAGAATGCCTTCCCAAGGCGTGCCCCGCGCGCTTTCTGGTTCGACATTCATGATGTAAGTGGAGGCATCGGCATCGATCACAATTGCTTTGTCATGGCCCCAGCGGTCCACTTCCACGCGAGACAGGGCATTCCAGCGGGCAAACTCCACCCAGGCGGGATCGCGGAAAATTCCCTTGGCATAGACCACGTCGATGATCTTGTCTGAATAGTTTCCGGCGATGAGCAGCAGGAATGCGGCGAGCAAGCCGCCAGCCAACCTGCGTTCCCGGCACGAGGGGGCCCAAACGGCGGACGCAACCGTCAACGCAACGCTGGAGAAAAGGATGGTATTCGGACCACCGATCCAGTTCAGAAGGGGCACGAGCGCAAGACAGGCTAGCGCGCCCCCGCCCAAGTCCGCGCCATAAAGCAAGGGAATTCTCCCCGTCTCGCGAGCGAAAACCACGGAAAAAAGGAGTCCGGTCAGAAAAAACGGAACTGCCGCCGCGAGATAAAGGACGGTCAGGTGGAGAAAATTTTTCCCCGTCACGGTGAGTGCGACGGGGACGTGCAGAATAATCTCCAGTACCAGCAACACCACAGCGGCGTTGATCAGGCACAGGCGTGCGGCCAGAGTCCGCGTGGAAAACTGCGCCAGCCATGGCTTGCGAAGATAGGCGAAAACCCCTCCGGCGCCGAGCCCAAGCAACGCAATTGAAATGGCAAGAAACGCAAAGTGATAGAAGAGCACTACTGAGAACAGTCGTGTGAGGGCCAGCTCCAACAATAAAGCGGCGAAACTGGTTAGGCCCAAGCCGGTCAGAAGCGTGCGTTCTGGAATTTCTGAGGACGAAGAAATCGGAGCAACGGCCTGGATGGTTGCAGACATAAATGAATAGGAATGCGCCAGTCTAGCAGATGATCGAGCAGGAGCCGTTCGCGGCTTTAGTTTTCAAGAATGACTTGCGCGATGGCTTGTTCCGCGGTATGGGAAAGTGAAAGCGCGGCGTGCTTCGCGCCCAGCTTGGCGGCAAACTCAGCGGCTTTGCCATGGAAGGTGAGTGTGGGACGGCCGCCCGGCATGCGAGTGACTTCACAATCGCGCCAGCGGACGCCATGATTCCATCCAGTGCCGATCGCTTTCATGGCGGCTTCCTTCGCGGCAAATCGCGCGGCGTAGCGCTCTGCGCGATTCGCCTTTGAGTCGCAATAGAGAATTTCGGCGGGAGTGAAAACGCGCTGCAGAAAACGGTCGCCGAAACGTTCGATGGCTTTGCGGATGCGGGGAACTTCAGCGATATCGATGCCAGTGCCAACGATCATAATTTGCCGAGCTTACAGCAGGCGGTCGCCGCGGTAAATCACTTCGCCCTCGACCATGTGGGCTTCCTTCGTAAGCCGATGAGGCTTCACAGGGCCAGCGCCGTCGATATGCATCACTTCATGTCCGTGCGCCACCAGCCAGTCGGAGACCAGCATACGGTGGCAGCGGAAGTATACGCGTTCGGCGCACATGTAAGCGGTTCGCGAATTTTCAGCCAGCGCTATCAGTTCAGTCATCGCGCTCGCAAACTCCGCAGTCAGCATGTAGTCGGCGTAATTGCGGAAGCTCGCATTGCGCAGTGCGATGTGCGGAGAATCATCGCGAATCTTTTTGCGGTAGCCACCCAGGGCCGGCATCCACACATAGCGGATATCGGCGGCTAGCAAACTTTTCTCCAGAGATTCGCGATTAAATTGCGGCAAGCGCCTCGACATAGGGAAGGCGCGGATGTCGACCAGGGTTCGAATCTGGTGCGCCTGAAGCGCTGCAAGCAGGTCCTCGAGCGGACGCGTGGAATGTCCGATGGTATAGAGAGTAGCCAACTGTGGTTCGATGCGGAAGCATCAGGCAAAGATGCGAGCGAGAGCGGTCGCGATGGCGATGTCCTGCTCCGGAAAGACCGTCCGCAGATCGAGCAGAACGCGGCCTTCCTCGACCCGGGAGATGATGGGAGGCTGGGAATTGCGCAGATGCGCCGGCAAGATCGTCAGCGCTGAGGCCCTCGCAGGACAGCTGCCAGCACTCGCGTGGGAAGAACCGAAGATGGCGCGGAGCCGCCGCCCAGGATGAGATTCCGCGTCCAGAATTTCCGTTTTTAATTTCGGCGAATCGATTTGCGCGGCGAGTCTCGCGGCGCGTTCGCCTATCGATTCTTTCGTAAGCCGCATCATGCGAAGTGTGGGAATTGCATCATGGTCGCGTCGAACATAGGCGAGAAGGGTTGCTTCCAGCGCGGCGTAGATCAGCTTATCCACGCGCAACGCGCGGAACAATGAATTCGCTCTCATGCGCGCGATCAAATCTGAATTACCGCTGATCAACCCGGCTTGCGGGCCGCCGAGAAGTTTATCGCCGCTGTAGGTGACGATATCAACCCCGGATCGCAGGCTATCTAACACGCCCGGCTCGCCTTGAATCCCGACCGACCGAAGATCCAACAGCGCACCGCTGCCCAGGTCTTCCATTAACGGGATGCCGCGTTTACTCGCAAGCTCGGCGAGTTCCGCGGTCGATGCCTGCTCGGTGAATCCCGTAATCTCGAAATTTGAACGATGCACTCGCAGCAGAAGGCGAGTGCGGTCAGTGATGGCCTGTTCGTAGTCGGAGACGCGAGTGCGATTCGTCGTACCTACTTCGCGGAGAATTGCACCGGATTTGGCCATCACATCGGGGATGCGAAAGGAGCCACCGATCTCCACCAGTTCGCCGCGTGAGACGATCACTTCTCCCCCATCAGCGACGGTATTGAGAGCCAGCAGCACGGCGGCGGCATTATTGTTTACGACGATGGTGGCTGTTTCGGTTGGCGTGGAGACAGTTGCCTCGCCTGTCCCGCTTGGGCGAAGCCTGGCGGCATTCGTCGGAGACTCCGTTCCGAGCGCGTCATTACCCAGCAGTTTGTGGAGCAGTCGATCAACGTGTACATCGCGCTTGCCGCGAGCGCCGGCAGCCAAATCAAACTCCAGATTGGAATAAGTGGCGGCGGTTTCGCGGATGTGTTCGATGGCCTGCTCACTCAACGCAGCGCGGCCCAGGTTAGTGTGCAAGATGACACCCGTGGCGTTAATGACGGGGCGCAGCGAATAGCTCAGGGACTGGCGTAGCTGCTGTTCAACCGCTTGCGGCAGGCCGGAGAGAGCAAGGTCGAGCGAACTGTCGTTCAGCAACTCCGTGGCAATTTCGTTGCGCAGGCGGGCGAGTACAACCCGGGCCGCATCCACGACGGTATCGTGGCCGTAGTTCGCCGCCAGTTTTGCGATGGCAGGGACACGCACTACATCATCCACCGAAGGAAGCCTGCGAAAGAGTTCGGAGGATGCTGCGGTTTTCACGGAACGATTATCCCACGGCGAGAAACCAGCGCGCATCCCTGCAGCGTGCATCTCCGCAGCGCGCCTAGAGCGTGTGCAGATAAGCGAGCAAGTCCTGGATATCCTGCGCGCTCAGCACCTGGCCGTAGCCGGGCATATCGGGACGGCCGTTGCGAATAATGTCGGTAACGCGATCATCGTTGGCGGGCAGTCCGGTCTGCGGAAGGTACTTGTTTCGAAATATTCCTTTCAATCCCGGACCTTTCCTTCCCTTCGTCGAATAAGGCCGATGACAGCGGTCGCAGTGGTTGTCATAGATTTTGCGTCCGGCCGCTTGCTCAGGATTAAGGCCGAGTTCGGCATCAGATTTACGGCGCTCGATATCGCAGCCAGAAAGAGCTAAGAACGCCAATAGTGTCGCAACTGCAAGTACTGTCCAGCGAAGCGAGCGAATTGCACAAAAGAACATTTCGATCGATTTCATTTTTAACCGTTTGTAATGATACATGTTCGTCGCAGTTAACCGCCTGTAGTTTCATTTAGAATCTGCGGCATGAGAGCTGTCGTTCAATGGAGCTTAAAGACGCGCTCGGTGGAATTGGGAAAGCGCACGCTGATCATGGGCATTGTGAACGTTACTCCGGACTCTTTTTCTGACGGGGGACTGTACATCGATTCGGAAAAAGCGATCGCACATGCATTGGGTCTGCTCGATGAAGGCGCGGATATTATTGATATTGGCGGCGAATCCACGCGTCCCGGCGCCGCGACCTCCGACGCGCCTGCAACCACTGAAGTTCGAACTCAGGAATCGAAAGCACAGGCTCCGCGAACTCCAAAGATTGCGGTAAGCGCAGAGGAAGAATTGCGCCGCGTGTTGCCGGTGATTGCGGGCCTGAATAAACTGCGGCCTGACGCAGTAATCTCGATCGACACCTACAAAGCCAGCGTGGCGCGGGCCGCGGTTGGAGCGGGCGCCGAAATTGTAAACGATGTCAGCGCTCTGCGTTGGGATCGCGAAATGGCGAAGACCGTCGCTGAATTGAAATGCGGGGTGGTTCTGATGCATATGCGCGGGCGTCCGGAAGAATGGCGCACGCTGCCGCCGCCGGTCGATATTGTTCTACAGGTGAAGCGAGAACTTCGAGAATGGATGGAAGCGGCCGTAGTGGCTGGAGTGCGGCGAGAGAAACTTGCTCTCGATCCGGGGTTTGGTTTCGGAAAAAACTTTGAGCAGAACTACCCTCTGCTGGCCCGCTTTCAGGATTTGCAATCCCTGGGAATGCCGCTGCTGGCGGGAACGTCGAGAAAATCGTTTATTGGCCGCATGCTGGCAAGAAACGGAAAAGATGCGGCGATCCCTGACCGGCTATACGGAGATCTCGCGGCACAGACTGTGCTGATCATGAAGGGAGCGCACATTCTCCGAACCCATGATGTGAAGGCGGCGCTTGACGCGGCGCGAGCTACGGACGCGATAATGAACGCTCATTGAACTGGCAGGCATGGAACCGCATGTCCCATCTGCTCAAACTGACCGAGGATCCGCGAGTGACCGTGCGGCGCGCGGGTGCGCCCGACGCGCAAGGCGCGTGCGTAGTTTACTGGATGCAGCGGGCGCAGCGGGGCATCGACAATCCCGCGCTGGACGTGGCCGTTGCCGCGGCCAACGAACTGGGCAAGCCTGTGGTTGTTTTTCTCGCGCCAGTTCCTTTTTATCCGCACGCGAATCTTCGCCATTATCGCTTTCTGGCGGAGGGCATTCCTGACATTGCCGAGGATCTCGGGAAAAGAAACATCGGGTTCGTTCTGCGGCGCTTTCCTGAATTCAGCCTCTTGCGATTCTGTGACGAAGTGAAAGCTGCGCTGGTTGTGGGAGATGAAAATCCGATGCGCGAGCTGGAATCCTGGCGGCGCACCGCCGCCAGGAAGTTGCGCGTGCCGCTGTGGACCGTGGATGCCGACGTAGTGGTGCCATCGATGCTGTTGCAGAAGGCGCAATATGCAGCGCACATTATCCGGCCCCGGCTGCAGGCGCAATTTCCGCGGTTTTTGGTCGCGCCTCAGAACCTTTCCGCGCGCGTCTCATGGAAAAAGCCGGCAGGAGTTTCGTCGCTGGCGCCGGATTTCGACATTACGCAGAATTGGCAGCTCGATGGTTCGGTTGCTCCCGTGTCGAAGTGGCGCGGGGGGAGCAACGAAGCTCTGCGGCTGCTGCGTGATTTCCTAAGACACAAGCTGTCTGGCTACGGCACGGGGCGCAACCAGCCGGAGAATGATCACACCAGCCGGTTGTCGCCGTACTTGCACTTCGGGCACATCGGCCCCATTACAGTTGCGCTGGCGATCGAGAAGGCTGACGCGCCGAAGGCGGACAAAGAAGCGTTTCTGAATCAGCTGATCATCTGGCGCGAACTTTCCGTTAATCTGGTTCACTTCAATCCGGATTACGACAATTTCGAATGCGGCGAGGAGTGGGCGCATCGCACGTTGGCAAAACACGTCAAAGATCGTCGTCCGGTGGTGTACTCGGAAACGCAATTGGAAAACGCAGAGACTCACGACCCGCTCTGGAACGCCGCTCAAATGCAGATGGTCAATACCGGATGGATGCACAATTATGTGCGCATGTATTGGGCAAAGAAGATTCTGGAGTGGACACCCTCTCCGGCGGAAGCCTACCGCATCGCGGTAAAGCTAAACGACAAATATGAACTCGATGGGCGGGACCCCAACGGCTACGCGGGCATTTCGTGGTCCATTGTGGGCAAGTTCGACCGGCCATGGTTCGAGCGGCCCATCTTTGGGCAGATCCGCTACATGTCAGGCGCCAGCACCGGGAAAAAATTCGACAGCAAAAAATATATCGAACAGAACTTGACGGCGAAACTGTTCTAAGGCGCGATTCGATCCGCGCTACGCTTGGATACGGCGAAGCTGCGACTCGCACGCTCATTGGTATACTTGAATGCGTCAGTGTAGCGACGCGAACGATTCACTTCACAGCTGCCTCCGCAGCGTGTTGGAGCAGGCGTAATCGGGTTGCCGCTTTGTTTGGCGGAAGCGCGGCACTCCATTCCAGACATGCCTTCCACATCCAAGACTCTCGTTCTAAGGCCACCAAGGTGGCGACCCATCGTCAGACAGCATCTTCCCGAATTATTGGCCAGGGAGAAATGGCCAAGCTAGTTCAGGAGTTCGACTGGAGCAACACTCCGGTGGGCCCGGTTGAAACCTGGTCCGACACGCTGGTCACCACTGTAAATCTTCTGCTGGCCTCCAGGCACCCCATGTTCTTGTGGTGGGGTCCGGAGCTCATTCAGTTTTATAACGATGGTTATCGGCCCAGCATCCGGGCGGACAAACATCCTTCAGCCCTTGGCCAACCGGGAATGGAATGCTGGCCGGAAATATGGCCGATCATTGGCCCGCAAATTGAAGCGGTAATGGAGCAGGGACAGTCCACCTGGAACACCAACCAGCTGGTTCCCATCAATCGCGACGGAAAGCTTGAAGAAGTTTTCTGGACCTACAGCTACAGCCCTGTGCGTGACAAGGCTGGCAGCGTTCGGGGAACGCTGGTGGTGTGCAGCGAGACGACGGAGCAGGTCCTGAGCGAGCGCCGCCTGCGCGCTCTTCTGTCAATTACCTCAGAGTCTTCGCCGGAGAGGCAGTCCTCGGAAGCTGAATCTTTGCTCCCATTGGCGCAAGCGATCGTCACCAAGCTTGCCGACGACGCGGCCGATGTGCCGTTTGCGGCAATGTTTTTGTTGACGAAGCACGGCATCCTGCAAGCGGGAAGCACAGCCGCCGGGAAAGCTGGCTGAGGCCGGAAACTGGCCGCTGGAAAAGACAGCCAAATCTAAAATCCCGGTGCTGTTCGAAGATTTGGCAGCGCGTTTCGGCGAGATTATTTTGCCGCCGTGGCCGGAACCGTTGACACGCGCTCAGGTCTTGCCGCTGGTGATGGCGGAATCGCCCGTTCAAGCGGTTCTGGTTCTGGGGATAAGCCCGCGACTTCCCTTTGACCGCAACTATCAAACATTTTTTCAGTTATTGGCATCTCGCATCGCGGGTCTGCTGCAAAGTGAGGTTCACAAGCAGGCGATCGCCGACGCCGCCCGACGCTTCACCCGACTCGCAGAAGCGAATCCTTTCGGCACCGTCATTGGTGATCTCAAGGGCAGACTCAATTACATCAATCCGGCGTTCCTGCAAACAATAGGTTATTCCGAGGCCGACGTGATCTCAGGAAATGTTCGCTGGGACGTTCTCACGCCGCCAGAGTATGCCGAGGCCGACGCCCAGGCAGTGGCGCAGTTGCAGCAACGAGGACGCTGCGAGGTATACGAGAAAGTTTACATAGCGAAGGACGGGCGGCGCGTTCCAATCCTGATTGGTGCCGCGACCATCGATGCCGCGAGAAGCGAGCCGGAAATCGCGGCTTTCGTCACCGACCTGACGCCCCTGAAAGCCGCCGAAGGGGCGCTGCGCATCGCGAACGAAGAGCTAGAGAAAAAAGTTGCGCAACGCACTGCCGCCCTCGAATCGGAAATATCGGATCGCAGGCGGGCGGAGATGAATCTCCGCGAACTCACTGGCCGTTTGTTGGTGGCGCAGGATGAAGAACGTCGCCACATGGCGCGGGAGTTACATGACCACGCGGGACAGACCCTGGTCGCTCTAACGCTAAACCTGGCGGCTCTGCAGGAACTCGATGGCGGCCAGCGCTCCGCGATGACTGATTTGCTGGAACAAAGCCAACTGCTCTCCGACGGCCTGTCGAAGGAAATTCGCACTTTGTCGTATCTGTTGCATCCTCCGCTGCTGGATGAGGCTGGACTTCGATCCGCTTTGCAATGGTATGCGGAGGGATTTTCAAAGCGCAGTGGAATTGTAGTCGATCTGGAATTACCGGCCGATTCCGAACGGATTCCCAGGGCGCTGGAGTTAGTGGTGTTTCGCATCGTGCAGGAGAGTTTGACCAATATTCATCGGCACTCCGGCAGTCCCTCGGCAAACATCCGGTTGATCCGGTCTGCGAAATCCATAGAAGTGGAAATAGCGGATCGAGGCACCGGTATACCGGTGGCGAAAAAGCAGGAAGCGACGGCCGCGCAGATCGGCGTGGGAGTGCGAGGGATGGAGGAACGAGTTCGCCAATTCGGCGGTACGCTGCATATTGAATCGAGCTCTACGGGAACAAAAGTGACGGCAAAAATCCCGCTGAAGCCTGAATAGCGGCAGAAGGCTTGGCTCACGAGAACCGCGTTAAAAGGTTTTCTCCGAATCCAGCAGAATCGTGACCGGCCCCTCATTCGTCAGTTCTACTTTCATCATTTCCTGAAAACGCCCGGTTTCGCAGACGAATCCTGCGGTACGAATTTCGGCTACGAAGAACTCATAGAGTTGACGCGCTTTTTCTGCCGGCGCAGCGGCGTCGAACGAAGGGCGATTGCCGTGGCTCACGTTGGCATAGAGAGTAAACTGCGAAACCGCCAGCACGCTTCCGCCAACATCCAGCAGGCTGCGATTCATCTTTCCGTTGTCGTCTTCGAAAATACGCAGGCCGGCAATCTTTCTCGCCAGGTAACTGGCATCAGCCTGGGTATCGTCGCGTCCAACCCCGAGCAGGACAAGCATCCCCAGGCCGATCTGGCCCGTGACTTCGCCATTTACGGTAACTTGAGCGCGGCTTACCCGCTGTACGACGGCTCTCATATGCTTTGACCGCTGGTTTGACGGGTATGAGAGGTCACGTTACGATGCTGAATGTATACCACAGCTCCAGCTTCATAAAGGTCGGCGCTTCCTTTACAGCCATTCGCCGGGACCGTTACACTACACGTTCGCCTTTTTCGGTTGCAGTGGCATCGTTTATCGCGGACAAAAGAACCGCGGCACCAGTCGAACAAGTGCAGAATTGCGACGATTTTTATTTTAGAGACCTCGAGTACTCATGGGCTTCACGTACTCTGGCGATCTAGAGTCCGGACATCGAATTTAAAATCTAATTCAAGTTAAGCGAGGAGAAACATGGCAGCCGTTGACGAGAAAGTAAAGCAGATTATCGTGGAGCAGTTGGGTGTGGATGAGGGCGAGGTCACTTCCAGCGCTTCGTTCGTGGATGACCTCGGGGCGGATTCACTGGATACGGTGGAACTGGTGATGGCGTTCGAAGAAGGCTTCGATATCGAAATTCCCGACGAAGATGCGGAGAAGATTCGCACCGTGCAGGATGCCATCGATTACATCTCCAAGCATTCGAAAGGTGGCAAGTAGTTTGGGACGCAGGGTCGTAGTTACCGGCATCGGCCTGATCTGCGGCGTGGGAAACACTACCGGAGAAGTGTGGCAGGCCCTGCTCGCGGGCAAGAGCGGCGTGTCGCGCATCACCCAGTTTGATTCAAGTAATTTCGCCTGCCAGATCGCCGCCGAGGTCAAGAACTTCGATCCGCTCAATTTCGTGGAAAAAAAAGAAGTCAAGAAGATGGGGCGCTTCATTCATCTGGCACTGGCCGCGGCGGATGAAGCGTTTAAAATGTCGGGACTGAAAATCACCCCCGAAAATGACGAGCGCGTAGGGGTGCACATCGGATCAGGAATCGGTGGATTCGACATCATCGAGCGCGAACACACCGCCCTTCTCCAGGGCGGCCCGCGCAAGATTTCTCCTTTTTTTATTCCAGCAGCTATCGTCAATCTGGCGGCCGGTCACGTCTCGATGCGGTTCGGGGCAAAGGGCCCCAACGAAGCCACGGCGACGGCCTGCACCACCAGCGCACACTCGGTGGGCGATTCGTTCCGCATCATCCAGCACAATGATGCCGACGTGATGATTGCCGGCGGTTCCGAGGCTGCGATTACGCCGATGGGCGTGGGCGGATTTGCCGCCATGCGCGCGCTTTCCACACGTAACGACGATCCGGAAAAGGCCAGCCGGCCATGGGACCGGGATCGCGACGGCTTTGTAATGGGTGAGGGAGCGGGCATTCTGGTGCTCGAAGAACTGGAACACGCGAAGCGGCGCGGAGCAACGATTCTCGCAGAAGTGGCCGGCTACGGCATGTCCGGCGACGCTTACCATATGACGCAACCAGCTCCGGAGCATGAAGGCGGATTCCGCGTCATGCGAAATGCAGTGCGCGACGCCGGCATCAGCGCTGACAAGGTCGACTACGTGAACGCCCACGGAACTTCCACGCCGATTGGCGACACTCTGGAGGCGCACGCCATCCGCAATTTCTTCGGTGAACGTAAGATTCCCGTAAGCTCGACGAAATCGATGACCGGGCATCTGCTCGGCGGCGCCGGCGGGCTCGAAGCGGGGATCACTGTTCTAGCGCTGCGCGATCAGATTCTGCCTCCCACCATTAACCTCTTCAACCAGGATCCGGAAACTAATGCCATGGATTTCGTCCCCAACCACGCACGCAAGGCCAACCTTGAGTACGCGATGTCGAATTCTTTCGGCTTCGGTGGGACGAATGGGGCGCTGCTGTTTCGGCGCTGGTCCGATTAGAAGTCTTCCAGCATTCGCAGGGGCTGATGCCGCTCAGAATTTTCTCTACAATCGGTAACGTGCGGAGCGTTCCCGGAGAAAACTTGTCCCCATCCACTCAACCAGCCCACCGCCGCACTCCGATCGCTCTTGGTGTTGTCGCGCTCCTCGCTGTTCTTTTCCTTCAGCTTGCTCTCTCCGCCAATCGAAATTCCATCACCTGGGATGAGGACGACCACATTTACGCGGGCTACATGTCATGGAAACATGGGGACTTCGGCTTAAATCCGGAACATCCTCCGCTGGTTAAGTTGGTTGCGGCGCTTCCGCTGCTGGAGATGCCGCTCAAAACGCCTGTGTTGCAGGACCGCTTTTTCAAACACGAGGCTTTTCTCGGCGGCAAAGATTTCTTTTTCAAGAACGACGCGAACGCCATGCTGTTTCGCGCGCGCATGGCCGTTACATTTTTCACAGTCTTGCTGGCCCTGCTCGTATTCCTGGCTGCTCAGGAAATGTTCGGGACCGTCGCCGGGTTCATCGCGCTCGGCTTACTGGTGTTCGATCCGAACCTTCTGGCGCACGGCGCGGTCGTGGGAACGGACGTTGGTCTTTCCTGCTTCACGTTCGCGTCGGTCTACGCTTTCTATCGCTATGTGAAGGTGCCCTCCTCTTGGCGTCTTATCGTGGTAGGAATCGCCACCGGCCTCGCGCTCATCTGCAAACATACCGGCATCCTCGTCTTTCCCATGTTGTTTCTGCTGGCAATCTGGGAAGTGTGGCGCGGGGCTCCGGCTACAGAATCGAGTGCGGGGATAATCTCAGCATCGAAGCGCGCTCGCCGCCTCGCCCTCGCACTGCTCGCCATCACGGCCATTGGTCTCACGATTCTTTGGACCGCTTACGGATTCCGTTATCAGGCACGCGCGGAAGGCCGGCAGATGAATCCTCCGCTCAGCGTCTTTCTGCAAGGCCTCTCTCGCCCGCGCGAAGCCCATCTTCTCCAGACGGTGGCCCATTTTCATCTGCTGCCCGAGTCTTATATCTACGGGCTTGCCGACGTCCGAATCATGTCCGACTTTTACGCGAGCTTCCTTCTCGGCAAAGTTTATCCGCACGGGGTCTGGTTTTATTTTCCGGTTGCGTTCACCATCAAATCGAGCCTGTCGTTTTTGCTGCTGCTGTTGCTGACCGTCTGGGCGATTGCCACGCGCCGTTTCACCGCCTGGCGGGAAATCTATTTCCTCACCATCCCGCCGCTTTTTTATCTGATCATCGCTATGTCTTCCGGCATGAACATTGGTGTGCGCCACATCCTGCCGATGTATCTCTTCTTCTACGTGCTCATCGGAGGTGCGGCGTCGAAACTGATTCGTGGCAATCGCCGCTGGACCTTCGTGATCGTCGCCCTCCTGATCTTTCAGGCCATCTCAACCTGGCGCAGCTATCCTGCCTACCTCGCCTACGCCAACGAACTCTGGGGAGGTCCTCCGCGAGTGCACGAATTGCTCAGCGACTCAAACTCCGATTGGGGGCAACAACTCAAAGACGTTAAGCGCTATCTTGATCAGCGAAATATTAAAGACTGCTGGTTTATTTATTTTGGGGAGGGGGTCATTGATGCCAGCTATTACGGTATTCCATGCAAGCCGCTGCCTACTGCCGACTCTCTCTGGGTGAACGAGCCCGCCAACGCTCCACCGGCGATTGATGGCACTGTGCTGATCAGCGCAGGCGACCTTTCCGGCTTCGAATTCGGCCCGGCTCCATTAAATCCCTACGAACAATTCAAATCTCTCAGGCCGGTGGCAGTCATCGATTACGGAGTATTCGTTTACCAGGGACATTTCGAAATTCCGCTCGCCGCATCGATTAGCCACTCGCAGAAAGCGCAATGGCTGCTCGATGCCAACCGTCTACCGGAAGCTCTCAGCGAAGCGCAGCAAGCTGTCGCCCTCGCTCCTGACGCTGTGAGACCGAACATCGTTCTCGGCGACATCCTCACGGCCATGCAACGTCCCGGTGAAGCCCGCGTCTATTACCAAAAAGCCCTGACCCTGGCGCAAACCGTCGAACCCGCCTTTCAAATTGGAGCGGTCGATGATCTGAAAAAGAAACTCGCCCTGAACACGAAAGATGGTAAAACCGAACAACTCCCTTAGCCTCTTTCCATCCCAATCGCTTCGTCGCTGGTCAGAATAGTCTTCACGGTTTACGCCTCAGCTCAATTCAGCTCAACTCTGCTCAACATGGAACTCACGCGCAAACGACGTTACGGTTGCGGCTTTTCAATCTGTACGCTTGCGGAAAGTTTTCCGCTGCACTGCGAGCCGTTCACACCCAGGTAAAGACGGCTGGCGTTATCGATGGCAGGCAGCTCCGCATCGGGAGTCGCGAGCACCGGCTTGTCCTCTGCATGCAGCTTCATGAGCAGCATCCCCACTGGCGCCGAGGGCAGCGGCAAATGCGGCTTTTCCGGCGCGAGGACGGTACAGGCCAACACACCCCCGTAGACATGCACCAGATCTCCTTTCGCAATATTCAGCCCTGTGTCGAGCCATATGTGCTTAGCATCAATGTTGGACGAGTAGTCTTTCGCCACCAGATTTGCTTTCGGAGGGTTTGCCGGCTGTTGGGCAGCCATGCACGAAATAACCAGGAAGCTAAGTAGTGCGATCGAGCGAAAATCGATCCAAGGTGTCATAGAAAAATCCAATCGAGATCAGGCAAATCGGCTCGCCGGCGGCAAAGAAGCCCTTTCTCTTCATTGGCCAACTCCCGCACTTTGAGATGCGATGCGGGTCAGGGTCGTCGCCGGAAAATTCAGCGATTTACTCTTTATCCTGGAAGTCCGCAGGCTCGCGGCTTTAGCACGTTTTCCCACCCACCAGTCCACTTCTGGTAATGGCACTTTTGTACTTCGCCCCTAGCCCCTTAGGGTCTTTCCATCCGGTCCGGGGTGGGCCAAAATAAAACTTTCGTACCGGAAGTCGGTCCTCATCCATGGAAAAAGCCTTTGGAACCGCCTTTGCACCTGCTCCCGTCAAAAAGGCGTCGGCTCGCGCTGCCCTCGTCGATCTCAAAGAGTCGTCAAGGTTCTTGCTGAGCGAATGTTTTCGACAGTTCGGGATTGAGTCAGTGCTGGTGTCATCGAGCGCAGCCGAGCGTTTGCGCCAGGAAAAATTCGAAGCTTGCGTGTTGAATCTTGCGCCCGGAGCCGACACAGTGATGGAGGCTGCGCGCACTTCACCCTCCAACAGCCGGATTGTTCTTTACGGGCTGGGCGGTAACGCTCAAGAGGCGATGCGCTATTCGAAATACGGCATTAACGCCATGTTTCAGGAACCTCTGGAGCGGCCCGCCGCGCTCAAACTGGTGCGTGCCACGCACATGCTGGTGCTGCATGAATTCCGCCGTTACGCGCGGGTTCCAATCATGACCGAAGTTACGGTGGTCAGTCCGGATGGACACCGGCTCAGTGCCTCAAGCATCGATGTCAGTTCCGGCGGCATGTCGTTAAAGAGCTCGGAAGACTTGCCTTCCGGAACCAATATCGAAGTATCCTTTTCGCTGCTGACTCTGCCTCGTGTCTGCGTCCGTGGAGTTGTGAGCTGGCGTAAAACGAAGACATTCGGAGTACGCTTCGATGCCACCGACGACCGCCGCCACAAAGTAAAAGAGTGGATCGACGCTTACCTGGAGAGTTAGCGCGTCCGCACTGCGCCGCCGCAGTCCATGTGGGGACAGCCGCCTCGGCTGTCCTGCCGAGCAAAGCGAGGCGTCCCCTCCGCGACCCCATTACAATATCCTCGTGACCGAAGTCAGCAACCGCGAAGCGCCTGCCTCGTCTGAAACTGTGCGCGCTCCGCACCGGTTCACGTTGCGGCAGAGAATCATTCTGCGCATCATTATTTTCCTCGGATACTGGTTCATCCGCCTGATCTGGTCCCACACTGCGCGTGTGCGTGTCGTACGAGGAAGGCGCACAGCGAACGGTTGACGAGCGGCCACTGATCGCTTCGTTTTGGCACGCGTGCATCATTCCCGCCACCTATATGTGCCGCGACCTCGGCGTGCGCGTGATGAGCAGCAACAGTTACGACGGCGAATACATGGGACGAATTATCCGCAAATTCGGATTCGTCGCGGTGAAAGGATCCAGTAGCCGCAATGCGGTGCGGGCTCTTTTGGGTCTGCGCCGAGCATTGCAGGAAGGTTGGACCGTCGCTTTTTCGATCGACGGCCCGCGCGGTCCGCGCCACAAGGTGAAGCCCGGACCGGTGGCGCTGGCGCGATCTTCCGGCGTTCCATTGACCATGTTTCACATCGCCGTAGAGCGTGCGTGGGTGCTGAATACGTGGGACCGCCTGGTTATTCCGAAACCGTTCTCGCGCGTGCTGATGCGGTTTGGAAAGCTCATTCCGGTACCAGCAGAGGCGAGTGATGAAGAGTTGGAAGGCTATCAACAGCAGTTGCAGGATTCGCTCGACCGCGTCTGCGAATTTGCCGAAGGAAATGTAAGCAAGCTCGGGACTGAGAAGTTTGCGTCTTATACCCAGAGCTAAGTGTGCCGAACTTCCTCTTTTCGTTGGGTTACATTTATTTTCTTTGAAAAGGTCTAGCGAGCTGGCGCGCCAGCTCGCCCTACAGTTTTCCCTGTATGTGAGTGGGGCTGGAGTGGGTGCGAGACTATAACTAGACCCCTGAGAGATGCCCCTTTGACGACTGCCTCCAACTTGCAGGATCCGGGGATGGAACTTCACGACCTCCTCTTGGACAGGGAGTTTCTTGACCGCAGGGACGCTTCGAACCGGGCAGAAAAACGATTTGAAGCGTTACAAACCCTGGCCCACGTCTTTACCGATGAACCCAAAGTTGTACTGCAAAAACTTGTAGACATCGCGGTCGAATTTTGCGGAGCCGATAGCGCCGGCATCAGCCTCGAAGAGCCCGATGAGCAAGGCAATCCGACGTTTCGCTGGGTAGCTATTTCCGGCAGCTTCTCGCAATATCTGAATGGCAGGACGCCGAGATTTTTCAGTCCGTGCGGAACCTGCCTTTCCACAGGGCGCCCGCAACACTATCGCGTTACGAAACGCTATTACGATTTTCTCGGCGTGGTGGCAGAGCCCATTACCGATGGAATGCTTATTCCGTGGACGAGTGATCAAAATAGGGGAACCATATGGGCAGTATCCCACGGTTCCCCGGATACTTTCAGTTCCGAAGATTACAAACTGTTAAGCGCGCTGGCGGATTTCGCGAGCATTTCCGTCCGGCTTACAGAGCGGGAGCAGTTACTCAAACAATCGCACGACGAACTCGAATCGCAGGTGGAACAGCGCACCTCGTCGTTGCGTCAGCTTTCCGCAGATCTGATGCGCGTGCAGGATGACGAACGACGAAGGATTGCTCGTGAACTCCACGACAGCATCGGACAGTATCTTGCCGCGCTTAAGATGAACCTCGCTCGGTTGAAGGAATGCTTGCCCAGCGGCGACGCGCAGGTCTTGGCGGATTCAGAACAAGTGGTCGACCTGTGCTTGTCTGAAACCCGCACGATTTCGCATTTGCTGCATCCGCCCCTTTTAGACGAGAGCGGGCTGCTTTCCGCCGCTAAGTGGTACTTGGAAGGTTTCTCAGAGCGCAGTGGAATTCAAGTTGCGCTGCACATCCAAGACAATTTGGGCCGGCTGCCGCAGGACGTTGAAACAGCTCTGTTCCGTGCGTTGCAGGAGAGCTTGACCAACGTGCACCGCCACTCAGGAAGCAAAAACGTGGACATTACGATCGGTCTCGATGGCGGAAAGGTTCTGGTTACGATCCGTGATTACGGTTGCGGATTTTCCTCGCAGCAACTTCAGGATGTCCGCACTGGTCGTTCCAGAGGGGTAGGACTAACGGGCTTGCGGGAACGCATCGCGGTCCTCGGCGGGTTGTTTGAGGTCGTCTCGACGGAACCCGGCGCCTTGATTAAGGTCACCTTACCCCTCAAGATGCAAGAAAGCGAAACCACAGCTCGATGACAGTGCCCTGGTCGCCGGGTTGACTTCCAGCGCCTCACGCCGTTAAATTTTTTAAACTAGGATTTCCGTTCTTTGAAATGTCCTTCGGTTTGCGCGTCTTTGCCTTGTGGCGAAGACAGGGAAGCGGGTGCAACTCCCGCGCTGCCGCGCAACTGTAAGCGAGGAAATCGCAGCCGGTCACTGGAAAAGATTCCGGGAAGGCCGTCTGCAACAATGGATGTTTAAACTTTAAGTTTTGGACATCCTCACTCGCAAAGCCAGGAGACCGGCGTAAACCGTCCACCTTAACCCCTTTCGCGTGAAAAGGAGGATGGTTATGCGCGCACTTTGCGCTTCAGTTTTTATTTTCGTTTTTCTCGTGGCAGCATCCGCTGCTGATCTCAAGGTTAAAGTCGTCGATCCGCAATCAGCCGCCGTTGCCGGCGCTCAAGTTTCTTTGTTTGCAAAAGGGACCGATATTGCTTTCAAACTTGCCAATACCTCTGCGGAAGGAGTTGCTTCGTTCAGCGCATTGAAGCCAGGTCAACTAGACTCTGGCGCATTTCGGATTCAAGTCCTGGCTCCGGGTTTCGCGCCGCAGACTGAGGACGTTCCTGCTCATTCCGATGTCATCACGATTCGGCTGCATCTCGCCGCGGCATCGGAAACCGTTGTGGTTACTGCGACCAGTAATCCCGTGCCTGCTGAAGAAAGCGGCGCCGACGTTTCCACACTGGAGAACGGCCAGCTCAAAACCATGCAGCCTGTGGCCGCCAATGATGCGGTCCGCTTTCTGCCCGGAGCCGTGGTGAACACTGCAGGCCAGCGCGGAGGCCTGTCTTCGCTGTTCGTGCGCGGCGGCGAATCCAATTACAACAAAGTGATTGTCGATGGAGTCACTATCAACGAGCCGGGCGGAACATTTGATTTCGGAACACTTCCTCTCACCGAAGCCAATCGCATGGAGTTTTTGCGGGGAACGCAAAGCACGCTGTACGGGTCCGACGCCATGACAAGCGTGGTTCAGGTCTTTACTCGCACCGGGAGCACGCGCACGCCCGAGCTGTTATTAGCAGCCGACGGCGGAAATTTTTCGACGGCCAATGGCAACGCTGCAATCTCCGGCGCTCGCGGGCGCTTCGATTACAACTTTTTTGGCGATCAGTTCAATACCAACGGCTCGGGAATCAACAACGCATACTCAGACTCGTTGCAGGGCGCAAACGTTGGTGTTGCGGTAAACCAGAAAACATCTTTGCGCCTGCATATCCGGCATTCGAACAGCCATACAGGTGTTCCCGGCGAATGGAGTTTTAACGGTTACGATCCGTTAGTGGATGTAAATGGCGTTATACAGCCGCTCCCGCCCGATCCCAACGAATCGTCGCAGCTCAACAGCTTGCTGGGCAGCGTGGAACTCACAGTGGCGGAACCTTCGGGCTGGCAGCATCACTTTAGCGGATTTGATTATCTTTACCGCTACAACGATGTGAATCTGAATGGCGATCCGGACCGCGTGAGTCCGCTCTATGGTCAGTTTGATTTTCCCGATCACGAATACGACAACATCAACCGCGCTGGATTCGAATATCAAGGAAACTATTCCGAGCGAAACTGGGCGCAGAGTACGTTTGGCTATCGCGTCGAGAACGAAAACGGATTTGTCGGCAGCGTCGGCGCGCAAACTCCCGGACAACGGCTCAATCAGGACGCTTACCTGCAGCAGCAAATCACTTGGGGCAGGCTCTCGGTGGTTGCGGGCGGGCGCTTTGTTCACAGCAGCGTCTTCGGCAATACCGGAGTGCCGCGGGCAGCTTTAACTTTGCTGGCGCGGCGTGGCGGAGAGATTGTCTCCGGAACTCGTCTGCGATTCTCTTATGCGACTGGCTATAAAGAGCCGCGGCTGGAGGAAACTTTTGCCGGACCGCCGTATTCCATTCCGAATCCTGGCCTGAAGCCGGAGCGGGTTCGCGCTTTCGAAGCGGGCTTTCAGCAGAATTTCTACAGCGGTAAATACGTTCTGAATGCCGCGTATTTCAATAACCTGTTTCACGATCAGATCAATTACGTAACCGTCGATTCTACGACTTTTGTGGGTGAATACTTCAACGTGAATCAGGCTTTTGCCCAGGGTGCGGAAGTGGAACTGCAGGCTAAGATCCGAAACCGGTTGCTACTGAACACTGCATACACCTACACATCGACGGCGATTCTCAGCAATCCCGCTCCCATCGATTCGCAATACCTTCCCGGGCAGCCGCTGCTGCGACGGCCAAAACATTCTGCGACGAGTTTGTTGTCCTATCTGGGAAGTAAGTGGGGTGCGAATCTGAGTGGAAGTTTTGTCGGGCGCAGGCCGGACGATGATTTTCTCGGCTTCAACATCGACCATGCCGCGGGCTATGTTCGCGCCGATCTTGGCGGCTGGTATGCATTCAACTCACACGTGACCGCTTACGCGAATGTCGAGAATGCTCTGGACCGTCGCTACAACGAAGTGGTCGGCTATCCAGCTTTGCCCATAAATTTCCGCGCCGGATTTCGCTTCCGCATCGGAGGAGAATAGATGCCAACGGCACAATGAAAGCGGCACGAGTTTGAATTCGTGCCGCCTAATTTCTCTTTCTTTGCAAAGACTGCGGAGCTAGCTGACTTTTTCTGGAGGCCTTGTCATCGCCATGGGCATGGACGCGGCCATTTTCCCACCAAAATATTTTGTCCGCGCCAAAAGTAATTTTTCAATGTCCACCCCGCTCAGCGGCTGCTGCCGGCCCAAGAGGTGCGTGACCAGAGCGATCTGCGCGAAGTGTTCCACCGTTTCCATCTTCATGTAGGCGTGCTCAATCGTATCGCCGTAGGCCACTACGCCATGATTCGACATGAGAATGGCATCGTAGTGAGGGACATAGGGTTCGAGCGTCTTGGCCAGTTCCGAGGTTCCGGGCGTGCCGTAGCGGGCGAGCGGAATGCATCCCAGGCCCATCACCACTTCGCAGACGAGCGGTTCCGTGAGAGGCATGCCGGCGGCGGCAAATCCCGTTGCCGTGGGCGGATGAGCGTGCACAATCGCCTGAATGTCAGGCCGGGTGCGGTAAATCAGGAGATGCATCCCGATTTCGCTGGTCACGTTGCGCCGCCCCGACACTCGTTTGCCCTCGAGGTCCACGATGACCATGTCCCCGGCGCGCATCGCGCCCTTGCTGACGCAAGTGGGCGTCACCAGTATCCGCTCATGATCCAACCGGACCGAAAGATTTCCGTCCATCGCCGCCACGAAGCCACGCTGATGCAGCATACGTCCGTAGCGAACAATCTCTTCCCTGTGTTTGCGTTCAGCGGACATGGAAAACTCTCTTAGGGGAGTGACGAAAGCGGCTAACGCTCCAGCCCCCGCATAGTATCGCACCTTGCTCGCGGCAGACAAACAAATTTACCAAAGATCATAGAATATCTTGGCCCTGAGCTGAAAGTGGGCTGGCCGCGTTGCTCTTATAATCGACGCCGTGCTGGTTTCTGACTTCGACTTTCAACTTCCCGACGAGCTGATTGCTCAGGAACCGCTTGCCGCCCGCGACGCCTCCCGCATGTTATGTGTAGACTGCGGCTCTGGGCAGTGGTCTGACAGCCTGTTTCGCGACTTTCCCGAACGATTGCGATCTGGCGATTTATTGGTATTCAACAACACTCGTGTCTTTCCCGCCCGACTTTATGGCCTCCGCAAAGGCACGCGCGCTCAACCTCTCAGCCCTCAAAATCCTGCTGCCAGAGACTTTCTGCATGGGCGAATCGAAGTTCTTTTGACGCGTCAGCTTTCCCACGAGCCGAATGATTGGGAGTGCCTGGTTCGTCCTGGGCGCAAGATTGGGCTAGGCGAGCAGCTCTTCTTCGGTCAGCATGATTCCAGCGAGCATGATTCCAACGAGCATGCTGTGTTGCAGGCCGAGGTAATTGCCCGCGGTGAGTTCGGCGAGCGCCGCATCCGCTTTCAGCCCGTCGAGAATTTCTTCCTGATTCTTGATCGCATCGGCCACGTTCCACTGCCGCCCTACATCGCTCGTGAGGACTCTTCGCGAGACCGCGAGCGCTATCAAACTGTTTACGCCGCACCCCCAGGTTCGGTTGCCGCTCCGACTGCCGGACTTCATTTCACCGCGGGGGTCCTCGATCGCATCCGCTGCCGCGGAATTGAGACCGCCGAAATCACCCTGCATGTGGGATTAGGAACGTTCCAGCCAGTTCGCGTGGAGCGGGTGGAAGATCATAAAATCCACTCCGAGCCTTATTCCATATCTTCGGATGCAGCCTGCGCGATCACTCGGGCTCTGACAGAGAGGCGCCGCATCATTGGCATTGGCACTACTACGGTTCGAACTCTCGAACACGCGGTGCGCGCAGGCGCAGGCTCGATCCTTCCAGGGTCCGGCATGGCGGATATATTTATTTACCCCGGTTTCGAATTCAAGGTGGTCCGTGCAATGCTGACGAATTTCCATTTGCCGCAATCGTCATTGCTGATGTTAGTCAGCGCGTTTGCCGGGAAAGAACAGATTCTTCGCGCCTACGAACATGCGGTCGGAGAAAAGTATCGTTTTTATTCCTATGGAGATTGCATGTTCATCGAGTAAACGAGCGACGTACTCATCCGTTATACTTTTGAAAGCATCCATGGCTACCGCGACGAAACAAATTCCAATTCACGATTTCGTGACCGCTCTGCGCAAATTTCCCGAAGCATCATTTGGGCCCACGGAGCAAATCCGCAGATTTCTGGAGGAGAATCCGCTCAACCCGGAGTCGCTGACGCCCTATCTCACGTGGGATCGCCAACATTACACGCGCAATTTAATTGATAAGACCGCTCTTTACGAGTTGATCGCGGTTTGCTGGGAAATTGGGCAGGCCAGTTCCATCCACAATCATCGCGACCAGAACTGCTGGATGGCTGTCCCCATCGGACGTTTGCAGGTGGAAAACTATCATGTGGTTCACCAGGATATTGCCGCCGGCAAATGCGCCATCAAGTCCACCGAAATTGTTGAAATGAATGCGCAGCATCCTTGCGCGGTGGACCCGCTCGAACCCGTGCATCGGGTCTTTAATCCGCGTGAATTTAACCAGCGCGCCGTAAGCCTGCACGTGTATTCGCGCCCCTTTGACACTTGCGTGGTGTACTCCGCCGAGCAGGGAACGTGTGGCGAGATTCAACTGCACTACACCACAGAATATGGAAAGACGGTTCGAGGATGAATCGACCAAGCCGCAGCCGATTCCTGCTTCTGGCGGTTGTGGCTGCCATGGCGTTTTTCGTCACCGCTTGCCAGATTAAGAAACCGCCTTCGGACGAGGTTGTTGCGCCCAGGGAGCGCGTGGCTGCTTCGCCCTCGGGTTCACAAACGATTTTGCACAAAACGTTCTCTCTCACCACCACGGCCAGCTTTCCCTTCGAGATCCCTGCGCACGCCGTCACGCCGCACCTTCACGGAAATTACAAATCTTTCGTGAAGCAGATCTCCGCCGATGCCAGCGACGATAGCGCGAATGTCGATTTCCTCATTTTGAAGGAAGATCAGTACGCCGATTTTGTGCATGGGCACGCCGGCGAAGCGCTTTTCTCCGCGGATGCATCGCATGATCAAGATGTAGACTTCAGTCTTCCCGCTTCGCAGGATCAGCCGCAGAAGTACTACCTGGTTTTCCGTAGCAGCCCCGGTGGATCGGCCAGGAAAATTGTTCAAGCCGACTTTACCGTCGACTTTTAGCGAGTACTGATCCTGCTAAACTAAGAGCTTGCCTGTTCGTAAACCATCTTTGGAAGGCCCTGCAGCATCTTCCGCGCTCAAGCCGAGCCGGCAAAAAGAGCGCATCTACCTGATCGACACCATGTCGTTCATCTTCCGCGCCTATCACGCGATGGCGCGCCAGCGCTCCATGTCCACCAAGACGGGCTTGCCTACCGCCGCCGTTTACGTTTTCGTGAACATGTTGCGCAAGCTGCGCGAAGATTTTTCTCCCGCCTATCTCGCTGCTGTATTTGACGTTGCCGCCAAGACTTTTCGCGACACGCAGGCGGAGGCCATCACCAGCGTTCGCAAATTTGATATCAAGACTCAGACTTTTACCGAGATTGAATACAAAGGCTACAAGGCCAACCGCGCCGCGATGCCGGAAGATCTGGCGCAGCAGATTCCTTACATTCGCCGCGCGCTCGAAGCCTACCGCATTCCTATCCTTGAATTGGCGGGCTTCGAAGCCGACGATGTAATCGGTACGCTGGCCCGCAAAGCCGCAGCCAGACTCATATTGCGTCTATGTCGTCTCCAGCGACAAGGACATGATGCAACTGGTCAACAGTGATGTTCAGATTCTCAATCCTCCGAAAGATAATCTGATCTGTGACGCGGCCAAGGTGGAAGAAATTCTGGGAGTGCCTCCGGAGCGAGTGATCGACGTGATGGCGCTGCGCGGCGACACCATCGACAATATTCCTGGGGCTCCCGGCATCGGCGATAAAGGGTCGGTCGAGATTATCAAGCGGTTCGGCAGCGTCGAAGCGGCGCTTGACCGTGCCGCCGAAGTGGAAAAGAAAACTTATCGCGAGTCGCTGCTGAACAATCGCGACATCATTCTGTTTAGCAAGAGCATGGCTACCATCGACACGAATGTTCCCGTGGAGTTCAATGTCGAGGCCATGCGCGCCGGCGACCCAGACTCGATTTTGCTGCGACAGCTCTTTACCGAGCTGGAATTTACTTCGCTGTTGAAGGAACTGCTTCCAGAAGTTCAGATTGCGGAGACGCACTACACTGAGGCCCAGTCCGCCGCGGACGTAGAGACTGTTCTCGCTGCAATCGCGCCGGGAGGTTCGCTGGCCGTCGCGGTCGAACTGGATCAGGCAGTATCGCTGCTAGCCCCCGATGAAGAAGTCGTTGACGAAGAGCCGCAAGATGCGATGCTTCCTTTGACGGATGGCTCTGCTGAGGCTGCGCCATCGGCGGTAGAAACTGTTTCGCACCGCATTGCCATCTCTGGTGCAGCTGGCTCAGCCGTTATCGTCAAGCTGGATTCTAGCGGTGCTGCCGTGAAACTTCGAACCATCCTGGCCGACGCGAATACGCTCAAAACAATTCATGACTACAAAGCGGCGATTCATGCGCTCGATTCTCAGGGCATCCGAGTGAACGGCGTTCACGACGATTCGATGTTGTATTCCTATTTGCTTGATCCGACCTACTCCTCGCATCGATTGGCGGATGTTGCTCTGCGCCGTTTCAATCTCAAGCTGGGAGGCGATCTCGCGGAAGCTGCCGATATCACGGGCAGGCTTGCGTCTGCTTTTCGCGAAGAAATAAAGCAGGCGGGACTCACCAAGCTCTACGAAGAAATTGATCTCCCGCTGGTTCCGGTTCTGGCCCGCATGGAACAGGCGGGAGTAAAAATCGACACGGCTGCGCTGGCGCAAATGTCGACCGAACTCGAGCGCGAGATTGCAATCAAGGCGAAAGAAATTCAACAGATCGCCGGCACCGAATTTAATATCGGCTCTCCGCGCCAGCTCGGCGATGTTCTGTTCAACAAGCTGAATCTGCCGAAGCCGGTGAAGTATGGCAAGGGGCGCACCATCTCGACTGCGGTGGACGTTCTGGAAACTCTCGCCGAGGATTACCCCATCGCGCGGATGGTGCTCGACTACCGCCAGCTTACAAAGTTGAAATCGACCTATGTCGACACGTTGCCGGCGCTGATCAATCGCTCTACGGGACGTCTGCACACGACCTTCGGGCAGACGGGAACCGCGACGGGACGGCTATCATCGGCGAATCCAAATCTGCAAAATATTCCCATCCGCACCGAACTCGGACGCGGCATTCGCGCGGCTTTCATCGCCGAACCTGGTCATGTTCTGCTTACCGCCGATTACTCGCAGATCGAGCTTCGCTTGCTCGCGCATTTTTCGCGTGATCCATTGTTGGTCGAGGCCTACAGGCGTGGTGATGACATTCACACGCTGACTGCTTCTCAGGTGTTTGGGGTTCCTCCGCTGATGATCACGCCCGATCACAGGCGTCAGGCCAAAGTTGTTAATTTCGGAATTGTCTATGGACTCTCGCCTTTCGGGCTGTCGCAAAATCTCGGCATCGAACCCTCCGAGGCGAAACAATTTATCGCGGCTTATTTTGAGAAGTACAGTGGTGTCCGTAGTTTCATCGACAAGACTCTTGAAGAGGCTCGCCGCGATTTGAAAGTAAGAACACTCTTCGGCCGAGTCCGGCCCATCCCTGACATCAACAGCAAGAACTCGAACCAGCGCGGATTTGCCGAACGCACCGCCGTGAACACTCCCCTGCAAGGGACAGCGGCCGATTTGATCAAAGTAGCGATGATCCGGATCGACGCAGCTATTCGCGAGCGCGAGTTAAAATCGCGGATGACTTTGCAGGTTCACGACGAACTGGTTTTCGAGGTCCCGGAGAAAGAAGTAGACGCGATGCAGTCTTTGGTGCGCGAGCATATGGAAAAAGTTCACGCGCTGGCCGTGCCGTTGCTCGTGGAAATAGGCGTGGGCCCTAATTGGAGAGACCTTGAATAGCTACGCTCACGCTTCGGGCGATTATCTAACCCTTCGCAATCCATCCCACAATTCCCGCGCCCAAAATCAACCATGCCGAATTTAATTTGAAGCGGAAGATCGCGAGAAGACTTGCCAGCAGAATCGCGATTGTAAGCCAATCCGTGACAGAAGCTTTTCCGAGCTGCCATGCGACAACCGCAATCAGAGCCAGCGATCCAACTACGATTCCATCTAGTACGGCTCCCGCTGTTGGCGAACGGCGAATCTTTGGGATCAGAGGTCCGCTGACGGCGACGAACACAAATCCCGGCAGAAAAATTCCTAGCGTCGCAAAGAATGCGCCCGGCACTCCGCCTAACAGGTAGCCGATAAAAGTCGCCGTCGTGAACACGGGACCTGGTGTGAATTGCCCAACGGCTACCGAATCGATCAGCTGTTTTTCCGTCAACCAGTGCAGGTGATCGACAAACTCCGCGCGCAGGAATGCCAGCAAAACATAACCGCTTCCGAAGACGAGTGAGCCAATCTTCAGGAAAGAAATGAACAAACGCCCAAGGCGGATCGGTGCAGCGGCACTAATCGCAACTGCCGTTAGACCAACGGGCGAGAAAAGTCTTGATAACGTAATTCCACAGAGCGCGACTGGATTACCCCTGCTTTTCCGCCACCAGCGCACGATGCCAGAACTCGCGCCTGCGAATGCCAGCACAAGCAGCGGGCTGCCGCCCACAAAATTCAGCACCGCCGATGCAACGCCAATCACCGCCAAGATTCGCGTTTTCGCAGCCACTTTACCCAGGTTCCACAGCGCCTGAATGATGATTGCAATGACTGCAGGCTTGATCGCGCGGAGTATTCCCGCTACCTGGGGCAGCGAGCCGAAATGCACATATGCGGCGGCGATGAACGACACCAGCACTGCGGCCGGAATGATAAAACAGGAGCCGGCGACGATCAGGCCAAGCCATCCGCGCAACGAACGCCCAATGAAGATGCCGACTTCGGTGGAGCTTGGCCCCGGAATCACACTGGCCGCGGCCACGCGATCAAGAAAATCTTCTTCGGTAATCCAGCGGCGTTTGCGAACGAACTCGTCTTCCATCATCGCGATGTGCGCCGCGGGGCCGCCAAACGCGATCGTACCGAGCTTCAGAAAAACCAGTGCCAGCTCAGATAGTGAAACTGAATGTTTGACGGGGGAGTCGTTCAAGTGTCTTATCTCGATAGGACGGGCGCGTCCAGCATCTTCACGCCCCAAGCGCCTTCTGAATCTCCCCGGCAATCCCCGCCGTCAGCGCGCGCATCTTCTCTTCCGACTCCGCTTCCACCATTACGCGGGCCAACGCTTCAGTGCCGGAATAGCGCACCACTACGCGCCCGTTTCCGTCCAGTTCGCGCTCGGCCGCTTCGATGGAGCGTTGCACCTCCGGCACCTGGGCGAACGGAATCTTCTCCCGCACGCGGACATTTTGGATCTTCTGCGGAAACACTTTCAGGTCGCTCACCAGATCTGCCAGCGACCGGCCGCTGCGCACGATCACATCCATCACGCGCAAAGCCGTCAGCAGACCGTCGCCGGTGGTCGCGTCGCCATCGCGGAAAATAATATGACCGGACTGTTCTCCGCCCAGGGTTGCGCCAGTCTTCAGCATTTCTTCGAGAACATATTTATCTCCCACGTTCGCCCGCAACATGCGAATGCCAGCTTTCTTCAGTGCGATTTCAACTCCCATATTCGACATCGTGGTGGCGACAACAATGTTCCCCGATAACTTTCCATGAGCTTTGAAATCCCGCGCCGTTAGAAGCAATACGCCGTCGCCATTTACCACCCGGCCCTGGGCGTCGCAAAAAAGAGCGCGGTCGGCATCGCCGTCGAAGGTCACCCCAAGATCGAACTTGCCACCCGATTCGGCGACGGTTTTGCCCAACGTCTCCGGATGCAACGCCCCGCAGCCTTCATTGATATTTCTTCCATCCGGCGTTACGTGAGTGAAAGTTGTCTGGATGCGCAAGCTGCGAAATAATTCCGGGGCTTCGGCGGTGGCCGCGCCATTGGCGCAGTCCACCAGCACACGCAAGCCGCTGAGATCTGACGACACGCTGCCTGCAAGCGATTCGATATACGCCTTCCGCAATGCCGTTTCGCCGGGCAGAGATGGTCCGGCAATTCGCAGGGCGGTATCATCTGCCACGTCCGGCTTTCCCAGCAGTGCGAAAATTTCTTTTTCAATCGCCAGTTCACGCGCATCCGTCAGTTTGAATCCGTCTCCGGAAAAAACCTTGATGCCGTTGTCGGTCCACGGATTGTGCGAGGCCGAAATCACCACTCCCGCCGCAAATCCTCGCGACCGCGCCAGATATGCCACTCCGGGCGTTGTAATCACGCCCGCACTGTGCACGACCACGCCCACTGCCGCCATTCCCGCAGATACGCGATCGGCAATCCAGCCGCTCGACTCACGTGTGTCTTGTCCAATCAGCGCCTGCGCCTTCCCTGCCGTGCGAATCAGATCGTGTCCGAGCGCGCGCCCGATCAAGTATGTGCTTTCCATCGTGAGCGGAAACTCGCCCGCTACGCCGCGTATGCCGTCAGTGCCAAATAACTGTCTTGTCTGAGAGTTCATAAATTGTGCGGGTGCAAAAAAGTCGAATCGCGAATTTGAAATCGATCGAGGATGATGACTTGCAATTCCTAAACTAGCAGCTCAATGCCCGCCTCCGGCGGACTTAGTCTTCCCCATAATTACCGTCACTCGTACCGGGGCCGGCTGGACCACCTGCACCAGCGGATCCGCAACGTACACGTTCGTTACGAATGTTGCCTCGGTGCGGGTTCCCGAAGCGTCCACGGGATCGGTGGTGGCCGCGTCCATCATCTCAACGTGCTGCTTGGGTCCAGTGATGGTGACTCGCTCCGGATCTACCAGCACCTTGGCAATCTCTTCCCCTTCGACGAAATTGCCGGTCACCCTCGGATGAATCTCGACCTCGCGCGTAAGCCGAGTATCAAAACTGAGATGGACCTGGCCGGGGACTACTTGCACCACATGCAAGTCGCGCTGGTGCCGAATCTGCTGTGCGGTTAAGTCGAAGGTGCGCTCACCGGGCTTTGCGTCTCCTAATTCCAGTTCTGCATGGATGTCGGTAGAGCGCAGTTCCCGGATCATACGCTCCGGGCCGCGCACGCGGATTTGCGCCTCGGGAATGGTTACCGAGCTGATTTCCAGATGCGGCGGCACGTGCCGAAATTCGATCGGCACGCGCACGGCGACTTCTGCCGGTTCCTGATCGGGTGCAACCGCCAGCCACAATCCGGTCGCGATCAGCAAAGATAAAACTTTCAGCCAGAAATTGTGCAGCACCCAGCGTTTGAAAAAGTTGGTCAAAGCGGGCGCTCCATCTCTGAATCTGAATCGCCATCGGCGCCGATTTGAGCGCCTGCCCGCAAAGCTGCGTCCGATTCCTCGTTCTGCACTACCACCGTAGGCAGCGCCACCGGCGCCATGTAGCGGCGCAATTCATTGCTCAGCCGCTCGCGCAATTGTTCCGCCGTCAGATCTCGATCGATCTTTCCCCCCACGGCCATGCTGATGGCGCCGGTTTCTTCGGAAACAATTACGGCAATCGCATCCGTCTCTTCGGTGATTCCAATACCCGCCCGGTGACGGGTCCCCATCTGAGTGGAGAGAACAGGATTCATCGATAGCGGCAAAAAACAGGCGGCCGCGGCCAGGCGGTCTTTCTGGATGATCACTGCGCCATCGTGCAGCGGAGCGCTGGGGCGGAAAATCGTCGCCAGAAGATCGTAGGAAAGCTTCGCATCCATGGCGACGCCGCTTTCGATATAGGTGCGCAATCCAATCTCGCGTTCAATCACGATCAGCGCGCCGGTTTGATGCTGCGAAAATAAATTCGCCGCCAGCACGATATCGTCGTACGAATCTCCTTCGACCGCATTGGTACGCAGGAAGCTCACTCGCCTGCCCACGTCGGACAACACGTGCCTTATCTCCGACTGAAAAACTACGATCAACGCAAACACGATGTAGGGCAGCAAGTGGCTGACCAGCCAGTTCAAGGTGACCAGTTCGCCAATCCGCGCCAGGTAGAACGCCACTGCCACTGCGGCTAGACCGGCCAGCATGGGCGCGGCGCGAGTTCCCCGGATCATCACCAGCACTTCGTAGATGATCAGCGCCACCAGCAGAATGTCGAGCACAGAAAACGACACTCTCGACCATGGCACCATCAGTTGCGTCACCGAATCTCCTCGTCGCCGAGTTTCTAAAACTTCGGAACCCTACATTCTAATGCAGTCGCGAACTGGCTCAACGATTTCGAAGGTCCTGGTGCCTCAGCGTTTTATTGCTTTTCCAAGTTGCTACGATTCGCATCGCTGGCTGTCACCGCGGCCTGAATCTCGCCCCGCGCCAGGCGTGCGCGTACGGCGTCGCCGGGGTTCAGCTGGGCCGCGTCCTTCACCAGATTTCCGGCAGCGTCAAAAATCAAGGCATACCCTCGCTGCAGAACGGCCAAAGGAGAAAGCGTCTCCAGCGCTCTGCTCATGCGCTCGAGGCGAACCTTATTCTGCAGGAGTTGATTTCGCATGGCGGAGGCCATGGCGGAAGTTCCGGCGTCAAGCTCGGCTCGAATGCCTGCCAGAACGCGCCGCAAGTCGTAATGGCGCACAGTGGCCGATACGTTTTCCCAGCGCCTGCGCAATTGCTCGAGCATTTGGCGCTCGCCGCGTTCCAGGCGATAAGTGAGGTCGTCCAGTTTTTGTTGGCGCTGCCGGATCAAATCCATCATGCGAGCAAATGCGCCATGCTGCGCCCGCTCGATCAGAGCATGACGAGCTTCCAGCAGACGGCGCTCCATGGCTCGCACCAGCCGCTCGCGTACCGCTTCCGCCTGATTCTCGATATCGACGCGGGAACGAATCACCAGTTCGGCTGCGGCCGAAGGTGTAGGAGCTCGCAGATCGGCCACAAAATCGATGATGGTGAAATCGGTCTCGTGACCCACGGCCGAGATTAGAGGAATCTCGGATGCGGCCACGGCGCGCGCCAGCTTTTCATCGTTGAACGCGGCCAAATCTTCCGTCGACCCTCCGCCGCGGGCCACAATGATTACTTCCACGCTGCGGCTCTGGTTGAAATAACGAACGCCGGCCGCTACTTCGGCTGAGGCCATCTCTCCCTGCACTTGCGCCGGATAGATCACCGCGTTTGCCGTATGATGCCGTCTCTGCAGAATGTTCAGAATGTCGCGCAGGGCTGCCGCTTGTGGCGAGGTTACAATTCCGATTCGTGCGGGCAGGGTTGGAATCGCTTTCTTCCGCTCTGCCGCGAATAATCCTTCGGCTTCCAGCTTCGCCTTCAGCTGTTCGAACGCAACCTGCAAGCCGCCCGCGCCCTTGGGCTCGATATACTCAGCGGCGATTTGCAACTCCCCGCGATCGTCATAAATCGTGACCCGGCCGCGCACCACCACCTGCATTCCATCCGCAGGACGAAAGCGCAGCAGGCGCGCCGCCGACCGAAACATCACCACCCGGATCTGCGCATTTCCATCTTTGAGGGTGAAATAAAGATGTCCGGAATCGGGGGCGCGAAAATTCGAGATTTCACCCTCCACCCACGCATCGGAATATTCCCGCTCGACATGCGTGCGGACAGCCGCGACCAGAGCCCGCACCGTCCAGACACGGCGCTCCGGCGGCTGAAATCGAAATCCGAGTTGATCTGTCGCCGACATGCGTCCGACTGCAGTTTAGCCTTGCCAGCCCCCGTTTCCAAACGCGCGGGAGCAGATCCTCTCCCGGTGGGGAAAAGGAGCCGAGGTAGCTTCCCAGTAGATCGTCTATGGAATCGACCTTACTCAGGGAATCGCTTCCCTGTTCGAGGCGGAACTCGTCATTGTTCCAGTGGCCAGCTGCGAACTTGCCGGACTGGTTTTAGCCGGACTCTTCTCCCGTGCGTCCGATTTGTCGGTGAGAAGTCCGAAGACTCCCACGCCGGTAGTCGTCCCCACATAGACTTTGCCATTCGCAATCATCGGAGTGATGAATTTGTTTCCCGCGCCGAAATTGTCGCGTCCGCCAGCGGCCTGGCTGCTGTTGTAAAGTTCGGCCAGAGTCGTCGCGTTGTAGGCATATAAAACCGCGGGATTCGTGTTCGCCACCGCCCACACGATTGGGTTTGAGCCCTTGTTACAGGAAATACTGGGAGTGGCCCCGGGATAGCCGAAAGTATTCGTGGTCTTCGCCACTGCGGCGGTCGCGAGCTTGGCTTGCTTAAATTGAAATTCAAGTATGGGCTGGCTTACCGGTCCAAAATAAAGCCGGCCGCTCCAGAAAGCCGGCATTGACCAGATCCCCCCGGGCAGCGCGCCTGCAAGTTCCTGGTAAATATTGTTGCTACCCGTATTGAACTTGCCCATCGAATTACGATTCACGACGTAGAGGTTTGTATCTTTGCCCGCACCCACCGCCAGGTCCCACGTGGTGCCGGTAGAATCTTTCATGGCCGGTAATAACAACGCCCCGCCTGAGCCCAGGTCGGTGTCGCTATCGCTTTCGCTTACGCCGTTATCCATTTCGAAGTAGTCAGCGACCGCGAGACCACCTTTGGTAGTGAGTCTGATGAATGCATTGCCATAGTCGCCACTGCTGGGAAAGCCGGCAGAATTTAGAGTGGTGTCGAAGGTACCGTTGGCATCCAGAAAGAAAATATTGCTGGAATCATCCGCCGTCAGTCCTGAGCCAGATCCCCAAATCGCGCCCTCATTGCCGTTCGGCGTTACGTTCAGCACAGTGGTTTGCGCTAACGTGGTTGTGTTGTAGCCCATGATCCATCCGGTATACGGACGGATATCGCAATGCGAAGTCCAGGCTAAATAAATCGTGTTGCCCACTTGAAGCAGCCCGGCGCGCTCCTCATATTGCGCGGGATCGAAAACCACATATCCCCCAGAACTGTTATCGCCGTCTCCCGGATACTTGGCCGCGATATCGACGGGACCTTTATACAATTCATTTCCAGTCGTGGCGTCGAGCGCATGCAGCCGTTGATGGTAGTTGCCAGAGGAATCTTTCGACATGGCTACCGTGTAAATCACCCCATTTGATCCCGTAGGCCGCCTGATCACCGGCGTTGAGGTAATCCCGATCTGCGGCGTGACCTGGCCGCAGCCGCGATCGTCCGACGGAGTCTCCCCAGATTTGAGAGTCGTGACATGCCAGATCACAGATCCGTTATCGGCATCGAAGGCGTAGACCGAATCGTTCTCCGTCACCACGACGAGGAGGTTATGAGTGCCACTGCCGGGGATAGGTACAGCCGAAAGGTACAGCGGCTCACCATCGACACGGCCATCGGCTGTCAGCGTAAACAACTTTCCGAACGAGGTGGAATTCACATTACTGAGGGTCAGCGTCGCTTCGGAGGGATTGAGACCGGTACGTGAGTTATTGTTGTGGTAAGTGAGAACGTTTTGGGAGAATGCGCTGGGCACCCCGGCAGTGAGTAGGCATAGTGTGAACACGGGAGAGACGAGAAGAGCCAACCAGACTCTGCGAAATAGCAAGACGAAAACCTCCTCGGAAATGTTGACTTCAGGACGGAGCAGCGCAGAGACGGAAGACAAAGACCGAATGAAATGCCTAACTTGGTTGCGAAATCGAGTGCCAAAGATGCCGAGAAACGCCAATACCTTACATCTTCAGTAGTAGACCTGGGTGCGCCGATTATTGCAACGGAGCAGCCTCGGGAAACGCTGGATAATACATGCAGGTAGCATCCGAAATGATTACCGAGGCCTATGGCTGATTTCGGCAAAGTGCTGGTGGTGTTTGGCATAGTCATGGTGGCTGCGGGCCTCGCGTGCATGCTGCTGGGGCGCATGCATCTTCCCATCGGCCGTCTGCCGGGGGATTTTCTTTTTCGCGGCAAGAAGACCACCGTATATTTTCCGCTGGCCACTTCGATTTTGCTGAGCATATTGGTCTCGCTGGTGCTCTACCTGGTCCGGTATTTTCGCCGATAAAGACCCCAAGATTAGGTCTCCGGAGGAAAGCAGTATTGGGTTGCGCAGCGGTGCTACAATCCCCGGCATGAAATGCATCATCCTGGTCTGCGCGCTGCTGGCCGCGCAAGCGGCCGCCCCCGAAGTCGAGATTACTGCGGAAGCGCACCACCATCTCAGCTTCGAAAATCAATCTGTTCGCGTTTTTGACGTCGAAGTCCCAGCCCATCAAGACACGCTGATGCACTGGCATCGCCACGATTACATCGCCGTGAACCTGGGCGACGCGCAGATCATCAACGCCGTCAAAGACAAGGCTCCGGTGACGGCGAAGCTGGTAGACGGCCAAACCGGTTTCGCTTCCGCCACCTTCGCTCACATCGCGCGCAATATTTCCGATCAGCCCTTTCGCAACGTCACCATCGAAATTCTGCAGGACGAATCTCTCCGCCAGTCCACCGCTCATTGGGACGAAGACCGCGGCCTGAAAGTGCTGCAAGGCGGTACCGAGCAGATTCTGTTCGTCAAAGACGGCATTCGCGTCTCCGAGTTCGAACTGCAGCCCGGCGGAGTCGTTCCCATGTATCACCACATTGGGCCGCATCTTTTGGTTGCGGTCTCCGACCTCGATATCCGCAGCGACGTGGAAGGCCAGGGCCCCATGCCGGGACACTTTAAGTCCGGCGATTCGAAATGGCTGCCGGGCAACTACTCGCACACCATCACAAATACGGGATCGAAAACCGCCAAGTTTGTGACGTTGGAATTTCCGTAGACTCTCAACTCTTATCGGTCCGAGCCGCTTAAAGGTGCGACCCGGACAGCCATCACTGTCCACCACTCTCAGCATTGTCGAAGGGTCGTCCGGACTTTCCCGCTATAATTCTTCATCACGTTATTGTCCAATCTCGCTGCACCATTCCCCGTCTATCTTCATTTCGGCCTTTACCGTATTCATCCCCATATCTTCTTCGAAAGTCTCGCCTACTTCATCGCCATCGCCGTCTATCTCTTGCTGCGCCGTCGCTTCGGAGACCCTATCGCTACGCCTGCCCGCTGGGCCGTTATTGCTGCAGCTATAGCTGGGGCTGCATTCGGCTCGAAGCTACTTTTCTTGCTAGAAAATCCGCAGCTTACCTGGCGCAATCTAGGCAATCCCGCATACTTGGCGGGAGGGAAAACAATCGTCGGAGCCCTGATCTTCGGCCTCATCTTTGTCGAACTGATGAAGCGCTATACCGGGCTTCGGCAGTCGACCGGCGATCTCTATGCCATTCCGCTGGCCCTGGGCATCGCCATTGGCCGCATTGGCTGTTTCCTCACCGGACTTTCCGACAACACTTACGGCACTCCGAGCAGCCTACCGTGGGCAATCAGTTTCGGCGACGGAATCCCGCGCCATCCTACCCAACTGTACGAAATCGCATTTCTGATTCTTCTCATTCCGTTTCTATGCCGTGTGACCCTGAGTGAAGCCAGAGATTCGCGAAAGGTCTCGGCGAAGCCGACGGACACCTATCGTGCCTACAGGCGATTTCTTCCTGGAGATGTTTTCAAACTCTTCATGGTCGCCTACCTGTCCTTCCGTTTTTTGTGTGACTTCATCAAACCCTATCCCCGCCTCCTGTTCGGCCTTGGCGGAATTCAGTGGGCCTGTCTCCTCACGTTGCTTTACTATTCTCCCGACATGGCTCGCTGGCTCGCGTCGCGGACTGCATTGGAGATAATCCGGTGAAAACACTCGCCACTGTCGCTTTGGGATTGTTAGTAGTTCTCGCATCTCTGATCTGCTTGCTGTCCTCGATCTGCGCAGTCGTGGCTGGATCGACGGTCACCGGTCGCGTGGTATTTGCAATCTGCAGTTTCATATTCCTCGGCGTCGCGATCGGCGGAGTCATGCTCATCGGCGCGATAAACCGGCGCCAATAATTTATGGCTAAGACGCGTCCCTACCTCTTCTACGATGTCGCCATTTCCATCTGCTCAACCTGCTACCGCAAGGTCGAGGCCAAGACCGTTTTTCAGGAGGGAAACGTCTATCTGCTCAAACGATGCCCGCAGCATGGCCCCGAGCGCATCCTGATTGCCGACGACATAAACTATTACCGTCGCTGCCGCGAAGTGTTCATTAAGCCCCCCGAGATGCCGCAGGTTTACAACACTGCCGTCAAGTGGGGATGTCCCTACGACTGCGGTCTCTGCAGCGATCATGAACAGCATTCGTGCCTCACTCTCGTCGAGATCTGCGACTACTGCAATCTCCGCTGCCCGGTCTGCTACGCGGCCAGCGGTCCCGAGCGCCAACAGTTCCGCACCCTTCAGCAGATCGAAAAAATGCTCGACGCTGTCGTCCGCAATGAAGGCCACCCTGACGTGGTGCAGCTTTCCGGCGGCGAACCGACATTGCATCCCGATTTCTTTACCATCGTCGAAATGGCAAAGGCGCGCCCCATCAAACATCTCATGGTCAACACCAACGGGGTGCGCATCGCGCAGGAAGAAGATTTTGCGAAGCGTCTGGCTGAAGTGCGCGACGATTTCGAAGTCTATCTCCAGTTCGATTCCTTCGAGCGCGAGCCACTGATGCAACTTCGCGGGGCCGACCTTCGCCGCGTCCGCTTAGACGCCCTGGAAAACCTGAACCGCTACAACATTTCCACCAATCTCGTCGTCACTCTGAAGAAAGAACTCAACGACCATGAAATCGGTCGCACCATCGACTTCGCGCTGCAACAGTCCTGCGTCCGCGGCGTAACCTTCCAGCCCATCCAGGACGCCGGACGGCTCGAGAACTTCGATCCCGCCAGCGACCGTCTCACACTGACGGAAGTTCGCCGCAAGATTCTGGAACAGACAAATGTCTTTCGGCCCGAAGACGTGATTCCGGTCCCCTGCCATCCCGATTCCCTGGCCATGGCGTATGCCTTAACGCTAGGCAGTCGGGTTGTACCCTTAACCAGCATGATTCCGCCTGAAGTCCTCATCAACGGAGCGGCCAACACGATTCTCTACGAACAAGACCCGGCCGTCCGCGATAATCTCTTCAAACTTTTTGCCACGAATCACTCCCCGCGCAGCGGAGCCGGCACGCTTCGTGAGCTTCTCTGTTGCCTGCCAAAAGTGTTCGTGCCCGACAACATCACGTACGAAAACGTCTTCCGCGTTATCATCATGCAATTTATCGATGCCCACTCGTTCGACGTACGCAGCGTAAAGAAGACTTGTGTGCACATCGTCCATCCCGACGGCCGGCTTATTCCTTTTGACACCTACAACCTCTTTTACCGCGACGGGCTCGAAGTGACGCGGCTGGGACCATTACGCAGAAATGCAGAGCTCGCGCTCGCCGCTCTCGATTACGACAGTGCAAGTGCCGCCGTGGACGGATAAGAATTCAGAACTGACCTCTCTATGCAAGCCGACCGCATCGCTGAATTGCTGCAGCCGTTCCTCTCTCCTGTGCCAAGTGCTCGTCATTCTCGAACTCGACCGAAAGTCCGGCGAGGAATCGGCCGTGCTTTCGTCAACACAACTCGATCATATATCGACGTACATCGATATACTGACGCATTGGAACGCTCGTATCAATCTGACTGCAATTCGCGACGAGGAAGAAATTGTTACCCGCCACTTCGGCGAATCTCTGTTCGCCGCGCGCTGTCTTTTTCCGGAAGGCTCCGGGTCTGAGGCGGGGAAAAGTCGTGTCCGAGTCGCGGACCTGGGATCAGGCGCCGGGTTTCCCGGGATTCCGATAAAACTGTGGGCTCCCAGCATCCAACTCACGCTCATTGAATCGAACCATAAGAAGGCCACATTCCTGCGCGAAGTGTGCCGCGCTCTTATATTTACGGACGTCGATATACGGAATGTTCGTGGCGAAGGGGTTGGTCAGACTTATGACACTGTGGCCCTGCGCGCGGTAGAGAACTTCGCGCAGGCGCTTCGGATTGCGGCCGGACTAATGACTCCTCAATGAGGCTGACGCTGCTGATTGGTTCCTCGCAGCTGGATTCGGTCCGTTCGGCGCTTCCGGATATGATGTGGCATGCGCCCCTTACCGTACCGCTCTCGCAGTCGCGCGCTCTCTTGGTGGGAGAGGGACGAACCTAAATCGTAAACGGTGGGAAGCGGTCTTGGTTACACGTTTGAACAGACTTCCCCGTACATTCCGATCTCAGGCGCTGGATGGGGAATCAAGTGGGAAATAACGTTACAAATATATCCTTTAATCGTGTGAGCGCCACTTGACCACTAAATCTGAATGTTCCCGTAGGAACATTACACACAATGCGTTTCGTTCCCCAATGTTCCAGCCGGAACACCCAGCTCAAACAATACAATCGCGCCTGCGCGGGAACCGCGAAGAACGCAATTTAAGATGTTCCAGTCGGAACATTGAACGAGTTTTGCACTGAATTCTTCATTCTGCACACACTTCTGCATTGCATTCGAAATATGAACCGCATTATGCTGCGGTAGCTCTAGCTTCCTCCAAAACTTATGGGACGCATTATCGCGGTTGCCAATCAGAAGGGCGGCGTGGGCAAGACTACGACTGCTATCAACCTGGCCGCATCCTTTGCCGCTGCTGAGGTGAATACTCTGCTCATTGATTGCGATCCGCAATCGAATGCTTCGAGCGCCTTTGGTCTGGCCAAGGATCCGGAACGTCTTTCCAGCTATCACCTGCTCATGGGCGACGCCTCGTGCGAGGAGGCGCTGGCCGCCACTGAACTCGAGCAGCTTTGGATTATTCCGTCTCACAAGAATCTGATTGGCGCAAATATTGAGTTGGTAGAAGCCGAGCGCCGTGAATATCGGCTGAAGGATGCCATCGCTCCGCTTCGCGATCGGTTTCACTACATCGTGCTCGATTGTCCCCCAGCGCTTGATCTGTTGACTTTGAACGCGCTGGTGGCCGCGGACTCGGTATTGATTCCAATGCAGGCAGAATACTTTGCGCTTGAGGGCATCAGCGAGTTGCTCGATACCGTGGAGAGAATCCGGGCGGAGCTGAACCCACAACTTGAAATCGAGGGCGTCGTTCTCACCATGCTGGACGAACGCACCAACCTGGCGCAGCAGGTGATTGCCGAGCTGAAAAAGTTTTTTGGCGAAAAGCTGTGCGCCACGACGGTGCCGCGAAACATTCGCCTGGCGGAGGCTCCGAGCCATGGGAAGCCGGCGCTGGTCTACGATCCGCGGTCGAAGGGCGCGGAGAGTTACATCCGGCTGGCAAAAGAGTTGTTAGGGCGGCATCTGGCGGCGATGGAGACAGCAGAGGCCGCGAAAACTGCATAGCGTATATTGATGGTCATCAATATAATACATTGACCTACATCGATATACAAAGAGCTTAAGCACAGGGGACACAGAGGCTCACAGGGGAGACTGATGGCTACCACGCTGGCGGAAAAGAAAGACGAGAAGGTAGTAGAGAAGCGGAAGGCGCTGGGACGGGGCCTGGCTTCTTTGTTGCCGGGACCAAGAGCGGTCACGGCTCCCGCGCCTCGAATGCCAGGCCAGGCCGCTGTTCAGGAGACTGGCCCCACCGTTATAGAACCTGTGGCTTCGGCAGAAATCGCGACGCGGACTGCGCAGTCTACGCCCCACGAGCCGGAGGCAATTTCGATTCAGACGCAGCCCGCGTCAAATCAGCCCGCGTCAAACCAGCACACGGTAGCAATGCTGGACCTGGAGCTGATCGAGAAGAATCCCTACCAGACGCGGTATGTGTTTGACGAAGAAATGTTAGGCGAGCTGGCGGATTCGATCCGCGAAAACGGCGTGGTGCAGCCGGTGGTGGTGCGACCGGCGGAAGAAGCTGGGCGCTACGTTCTGGTGCTCGGCGAGCGGCGCTTGCGCGCGTCGAAGATGGCAGGGAAGCAAACCATTCCGGCGCTGGTGCGCAGACTTTCGCCGCAGCAAGCGGCCGAGATGACCGTGCTCGAAAATGTGCAGCGCGAGGATTTGAATCCGATCGAGCAGGCAGAGGCGTTTCGCGTGCTCAGCAAAGAGTTTCACCTGACCCAGGCGCAGATTGCGGAGCGCATCGGAGTGTCGCGGGAGACGGTAGCGAATTACATGCGGCTGCTGCGGTTGCCGCAGGAGGTGATGGCATATCTCGTATCGGGCCGGCTTAGTTTCAGCGACTGCCGCGAGCTCCTTGCATTGCAGAACGAGGAGCACATCCTGCAGGTCGCGCAGGAGGTAGTGACCAAGCACTTGAAGTGGGATGAAATCGAAGACCGCGTGGCACGGCTGAATGGATTTATTCCAGGTCAACCTGGATCAGGGGAATCGCAGAAACAGGCGCGAGGAGCGAGATGGATGGATCCCAATGTGCGCGCCGCGCAAACCGAGATGGAGCGAACGCTGGGGATGCGAGTAAGAATTAAAGATCGCAACGGCAAGGGCAAGATCGTGATCGAGTACGCGACTGTGGATGATTACGAGCGCGTGGTGGAGATGTTGCGCGGAAAGTAGTGAGAAGAAATTGTCGAGCAACGGCGCTTTTTCATCGGGCAGCCACTCGGCCGCCTTTTTAGTTCATCGTTTGTGGGAAGCTTACTGGTAATAGTGGAACGCGCGACTTGAATTTGCCTCGGTTTGCGCGCCAAACTGTCGCCTCGAGTTCTTGTGGGTAACTGTGAGTGGGAAAGCCAGCCAAAGGTTAACTAACCTGGTACACCACTTCTCGATCGAAATATCGTGTTCCCAAAAATTAAACTCCTTTGACCTTCGCCATAGGATGGGGATCGCAATGGTAAATGGTGGGATAAGCGCTCAACACTAACCCGCCTTGTCCGAGTTTGACGCCGTTTATCTCAGGAAAGTGGGAGCACTTTGACTGATTCAGCCACAATTTTTGCCGCAGTCGCGGCGCAGCTAATGAATGGCGACCACGTATCGGTTGGGGACCAGAAGATTCCGGTTCGAAAAGTCGGCCACGCGCGGCTGCGAATGGTGCAATTTCGCATGAACGGACGGATGCTGGAGGCAATTGAACAGAATCCGGAAAAGCCCAGCCGGTGGGGCAAGCTGGCGCGCGAAAAGCACCAGGTGGTGCAGTTTCTGGATCCGGAGACGCATAAGTACGCGGCGGTATCGGTGGACGGGAAAGTCCAGGAGTACGGCAGGAAAATCTAACACTCCGTTCCGGTGTCCTTCCGAGTGAGAGGCATGCTCGCGCCGGTTCGCAGCGGGCCATGTCATAGACCCCGAAACGCTGATCAGTCACCATCGAATCTCAGAGGCGCCAGGTTCCTTAGAACGCTCTGGACGGCTCTCTTGGGCAGGTCGGCGGCTGATTCTACGCCCGCCGCTTATACAGCACCGCAAACTCAAACCCCGCATTCGCCGGAAACAACTCGGCTACTTTCCGCAACCGCTCGGCGAGAGCCGATGGCGCCAGCAGCGGATAATCCCGCTCCCGCAGATCGTAATAATCCACGTCTAAATAAAGTGACAGCAAATAAATCGAGATTGTATCGGCAAAGGTGGCCTCGAAATATTCATTCTTGATTCGTTCCGCCTCCGGGCCCCCAGCCAGCGCCAGCTTCCGCGCTTCCCACGCGTCCAGCGACGTTTCTCCCCGCGTCCCCGCCTCCACCTGCTTCCAGGCGAGCTGGCTGAAATCCTCTGAGACTCCGGCCGCTTCCACCAGCGCGTGCCCCACATTGATATAAAACTCGAACGCCACGGAAAACTTGTCGTCCATCAGCCGCGTGGAGATGAACACGCACTGCGAATCGCCCAGATTCAAGTTGCGATGGCACACCGCATTGTCGCTAAGCGCCACATCATAGCGGTCCGCAATCAGAATGTCTTCCCCTAGCGTCACCGTCAGCGGCACAAAATAATAAGCCTTGCGCTTCAGCGCCCCGGCAATTTTGGTGGGCACCGCGGCAATCATCCGCTCCAGATCAAGCGAACTCATAGAGGTCTCGCCCGCCACGGCGTAGCACACCCCATTCCCCGCCTGCGAAACCGGTGTCATCCGGACCACATCCGCGGGGCTCCGCGTGATAGCTGGCGCTGCCTGCGACATAACTTTATCTTTTATACACTAACAGCTCTTGAGGCCTATGATTCCAGCCCCAACAGGGGGGCGTACGGATAGCCCCGCACGTAAGTGCGGGGTGTTGTGAATAGAGTTGGAACAAGTCCCACCGGGAATATTTCTCCCTATCTAGACGCGGCCTTCCACCCCATCCAATCGAGCATCCACTTCCACGTGACCTCATGATCCCGGTGCACCGGCGGCGCCGGCAAAGCCTGCGCAGGAAACTTCACCGCCTTCCCTCGATACGCCTCCACAAGCTGCTTGAACATCCGCCCTTGCTCTTTAACCTTCCCATCATTCGTCAACAGCCCCAAACTGTATTCCAGCGAATTGAACTCGAACTTTCTATCCACGTCATGGCTATCCCAATACGTGAACCAGCTCACGCCCGAATCGATCGCCGCCAGCACCGCCTTCTCCAGCCACTCCGCCTGCTGCTTTTCACTCAGCGACTCGATGCAGGTGTTGAACTCCTCCGCCCACACTGGTTTTCGAGCATCACCCGCATACGCGCGAATCAGCGTTGCATTTGCCGCCAGCAGCTTCGTGCTCGGAGGATCCATCGGGCCGCCAAACTTCAGCGCCCCAGACCAATACGGATAACAATGCATTGTCGGCATGGGCCGCGCCGCCAGTGCCTGCGGAGAAAACGTGGTCGATTCAAACCACGGCATCTCGTCCACTCCATTTACGTGAACGTGGTCCGGTGAAACACTCTCCATCAGCGCAAACATTTTCGCCATCCAGGCGTTACCCACGGCCGGTTCTGTACTCCAGCACGTATTAATCTCATTTCCAAAATCGAATCCAATAATGTTGTTTTTGTTCTTCATCACGCCCGCGAGTTGCCGAACAAAAAGCTCTTGCGCATTCCACATCGCCTCATCCGCATAAAAAGCCGTTCCCGCTTTATTGAACGGAGGCAGAAAAAACCATCCACTCAACTGCCCGGTCAGCGCCGTCACCACCGCATCCAACTTGCGCTCGTCCATCAGCGTAAGCAGTTGATCCAGCCGCTCCAGATGCAGCGGGCTCACCCACTTCGGATTCGGTTGAAAGTAAGGCCAGATGAGCAGAATTCGCAGATGGTCCGCACCTAAGGCAGCAATCGCATCCAGGTCTCGCCGGATTGGATCTGCGTCCCATTCGTTCCAGCAGAACCACCAATTCTTCGACGGCGTGTAATTTACGCCAAAGCGATGCCGGTCCAGCGCCAGGCTCCACGCTCGCTGAACGGAATGCGAATCGTCGGCCTTCGCCGGACTCATGCCGTCTGTAATTGCGGAAGCTCTGGCAGGAATCGCACCTGCCACCACCGCACCCACTGCGTTCGAAATAAAGTCGCGTCGATTCATGATAGAGCGCCACTATACGCTCATCAGGAAGCCGAGCAATTGTCTTGAAAGAATGTCCTGTAAAAAGCTGCTTGGCGGGAAAGTAAAAACAGGAAAATCTACGATGCCTCCACTGATATTTGCTATAACTTACAGTAATAGCAAAACGCAAGTCGAGGATGACTCAACTGGGGAGATTCTTTTTCCGGAAACTTTCGGAATCCGTTCAGCGCTTCAGCGAGTTGCCCATCATCAGCGCAAACAACAGAGGAAGGTAAATAACCGTAGCCTGCAGAACGTGGCGAGCCAGCATCTTCGATCGGCCACTCTGGATCGGCATTTTCAAGAACGCCAACCGCGCCCCGAAATAAAAAAGCGCAATCCCGAGAATGATCGCGCCCACCATATAGATTCTTCCCGCCATGCCGAAAACAGTGGGCAAAACGCTTAACGGAATCAAGATGACCGAATACGCCAAGATGCGTCTCGCAGTCGACCGTCCATCTTCTTCCACCACCGGCAACATGCGAATCCCACCCGCCGCATAGTCCTCACGGTAGAGCCACGCGATCGAAAAGAAATGCGGGAACTGCCACACGAACAAGATGGCGAACAAAATCAGAGTGCCCCACTCCAACTGCCCTCGCGCCGCTGTCCAACCTAAAACTCCAGGCATAGCTCCAGGAAAAGCCCCAACGAACGTGCAGATGGGCGAGATTCGCTTCAAGGGCGTGTAAGCCGCCAAATAAACCACGGAAGTCAGAAACGTCAGCAATCCGGTCAATGGGTTGCACAAAACAGCCAGGTAGATCGACCCACCCAGTGTCGCCGCTATACCGGCGGTAGTAGCGTGCAACAAACTCATCCGCCCCGTAGGCAGTGGACGTTGCGCCGTGCGCCGCATGTGCCCGTCCACCTTATATTCCATCACTTCATTCAGCGCGGCGGTCCCGCTGGAGACCAACCCGATGCCCAGCAGCGCATGAAAAAGCCCCCACGAGAGCGAGGACACCCCACTTTTTTGCGCCCCGAAATAATAGCCGCACCACGCCGTCATCACGATCAGCGTAGTGACGCGCGCTTTCATCAATTCGGCATAGTCGCGCAGCAGAGAAGTCGCCTGACTGCGAAGGACTGACATCGGTTGGGTCATCGTGCTCATGAGCGGTCAGTGGTGTGGTTGTCGTACCGCCTTGGTCTGCGCTCGATTCTCCGATCGTCATTCACAATTGAAGGCGAATCGAGAAAAGCAAGCATGGTGGTCCCACAAAACCACCGCATACCAAGAATTGCATAGGTACTCTGTTGGCTTTCGAAAGTCAAGTCAAAATCTGCCTTGCGTTCCGCTGCCAAAGCAAAACTCGAGTGCCGCAGCCGCGATTTTACTACGGACTTGCGGCCACAGTGGATCCCGTAAAAATTTCTGGCGGATCAAAAAAACATTGATGCCACAGCGCAGCATCCGACAACTTGCCCGCCTTCCAGTCCTGCAGAGTCTCGAAAGTCGCGGCGATCATTCCCCCGTCGGCCGAGTCAAAAATCAGAACAATCCCCGCCAACTCCTGCGTCTTCTGGGCCAGTTCTGGATAGTTCCTTTCCAGCACTGATTTCACAAATTCCAGGCGGAGCTGCGGACTCGAGTCCTTCACGCCCTCATCGGTTTTTTCCACCGAGACAATTTTCACCCGCTTACCGCGCAGCGGCGCCCAATCTCCGGGAAAAGGCGCCACTTCCTCCCGCGCAATGCGGAATAGCTCTGCCGCCGTCGGCGCTGCAGCCGCGTTCGCAGGCGCGTCTCCATCCGGAACACTGTCCGGCATCTCCAGATTGTTGCGCCAGATCCATCCCCGCGACAGGCCGGAAATCCGCACGTGCACCCAATCCCTTTTATAGTCCAGCATCTCGAATTCATCGTGCGCGCTCGCCAAAAACAATGTCTTGGCATTCAGACTGGCCGAGGACACTACCGGCGTCCCTGACTTCTTCACCGCCACCAGGTTCTTGGGATGCGATTGATTCTTAAGAATCTCCTGCAGACCATCCAGTTCGGTTTGCAGCGGGCCACCCTCCTCAACTTTCTTCGGTTCTTTCTGCTGAGGATTCTTTTCCTGATCCGCCAGACCGTGCGCCACTGACGATGAATAATCTCCGCTCACTTCAGGAAGCCGCGGCACCGGCGCTGAAATAGCCGGCTCCGATGAGGCTATCGACGAATCTCGGGATGCCGAATTCCCTGTGGGCGAGTTTCCTGACGGAGACTTTGTCGACGACGGTTCCGTCGTAGGCATTGAAGCCGAACCTGTCGCCGGCGAAGCTGAAGCTGAAGATGATCCTTGCTTCGGGGATTCTGCCGGAAACGGCGTCGTCGCTGTCGGCGCGGGAAGGGCTACAGGCGCATTCGCCGTCGATCTGGCCGCTCGCATCGGATTCGGCGGCGCAGTATTTGCCGCCAGTTGATCCGCCAGTTGATCCAGCACATCCCCTTCAATCCGCCCATTCGAGGTCAGCAACTGATATCCAGACTTGGCTGCAACCGGATCGGCATACCAGGCTGTAACCTGCACCACCACGCGCACTACCGAGCCGCCCCCAGGCGCCGCGCTCACTTGAAACTTCGATTCGTAGTAGCCGCGCCGGTAACGATCCAAAGGATGATCCGCCGAACTCGATATCGCGAAACCATCCACAACGGGCAGACGTCCGGAGGTTGGCATTTCCTGCAGCATTTTCTCAATGGTCGCCTTCGACTGCGGAAAGCTCCGTTCGTAGCGATTGCCTTGCGCGTAACTGATCGGCGCACAGGCAACCATCGCCATCCCCAGCAATGCCAGCGAAAAAAATCCACGAAACGCGGAAGCGCCCGGCCTCATGGCAGAAACTCCAACTGGTCGCGCTCCATCCATCCGTGCTGTCCCTCGTGGGTCTCCACGCCGTACCAGTAAGGCGTCGATATCAGAATCAGCACCTCGGTTCCCGGAGTCAGCAACTGCAGCGTTCCAGCGGTGTGAAACGGCGCCGATTTCAGCGGAGCCCCCGGCTCCTTCACCAGACGCTCCACTTGCTTTTTAACATCCTTGATTTGCTGTTCCAACGTCTGCCCGACCGGCGCGGCAGTTGTCGTTGGTTCCGACGCTACTGGTGGCGGCACTTCCTGAACCGTATTGTCCGAACTGCCTTCCACAACGTTCGAACTGCTCTGGACCGTCTGCGGAGTCTGCACGGGAGCGTCAGCCACGGGCGCCGCGTCATTGCGCAGCGCAAGATTCTGCTTCTTCGCCAGCATTTCCTGGCGTTCCCTTTGCGCCTCGACGTTCTGCGCCTTCATCACCTCGATGCTGTCGAGATGCTCCCGAATGTCTTTGTATTCCGCGGTCTCTACCGATCCGTTGGATTGGTGCACCACCCGGCGGAAATCTTCCTCAAACAGCGCGTTGATGCGCAAGACCGTATTTTTTTCCCCTTGCGGCATCACCACGTATCGCACCACCAGCGTGCCAACGTCGCTGGAGTCTTTGAAATTCCGCGGATCGAGCGCTTCCGTACGCACTTTGTAGATAACCCTTCCACCCTGGTCCCAGGCCGGAAACACGTGCGACGAATCGGCGGCCTTTGCACCGCCGACAAATTCGTCCTTGTTGTACTCCTTGGTTCCCCGGATAACGCCATCCTGCGCTACCTCTTCCACTACCTGTTCTACTTCGGTTTCGGGCAGCGGGATGTTCACAATCAAGCCTTCGCCATAGGAAATCTTATCTTTGCCACGGGCAGTTGCTGTTGGAACCGTGGACACAAGCAGCAGAAGAAGCAGAGGAATCGATAAAGCCGAAGATTTGCGCCACGTCAACATTGATTTGTCGCGTTCACCGACGATTGTATTTAACCTGCGAAGCTTCATGGCCCATTGATTCAGTTAGTGCAGTCGAAGGCGATCCGACTTAATCTGATCTTCAATCTACCCGAGTCTCGTACGCTCCGCACAGTGATGTCAACTCTCCAGAAAGATTTTGCATCACACAACGGATAGAAAGACGTTGTAAAAAAAATGTAAAAAAAATCATGAAAAGCACTTGAATATTTTCTTTCGGCCGTAGTAGGATTCATCCCCGGTACGGTGGTAGGACCTAAAACTGGTCCGAGCTACGGGGTGAAACGCGAACGAAGCCTCTGGGGAAATTTTTATTTTCACCTCTAGTTTTTGTGGGAATGTAACTTAACTAAAAACAGAATCCTGATTTTTGAATGCTGAGGAGTCCGGTCATGCACGTTATGAGCCGTCTGCGGATTCGCGGTTTCGCTACGTTTGCTCCCTCCCTCTCTGCAATTTCTCTGACTCTTATCTTCCTGGTGATGACTTGCAGCCAGCGCGCGAACGCGCTTCCTGCTTTCGCTCGCAAGTACGGTTTGCGCTGCTCTGCCTGTCACGAGTCGTGGCCGATGCTGAACTACTTTGGACAAAAGTTCAAAGACAACGGCTACCAGCTCATGAACGACCGCGATGCTCCAATCTGGCAGAATCCCAGCTATTGGCCGGTCACCTTCCGCATCACGCCGATCTGGCATCGTGTGAGTACCGGCAAGGTGCTGGTCGATACTTATTCGGCGGGTAGCACCACGCCCACCGGCTCGGCGGTCCAGCGCGTCACCACCTCCGGCTTCGACCTGAGCGGTCTCGACTTCCACACTGGCGGCACCCTGTATAAGAATATCTCGTTCTATGTGCTGCCTTCTTCAGATCCCACCGGCGCATTTCACTTCGAAACGGTGATGGGCCGCCTGGACAATGTTTTCGGCAGTTCTTGGCTCAACATAAAGTTGGGCAAATTTGAACTCGATAACCTGCTCTCCGAAAAACGCATCCTCACTCTGACCGGTAACGGCGGCATCTACCAGCTGTACCACTTCATTCCCCAGGGTGACGGCAACATCTTCGGCCAGATGGGAGACAATCAGCTCGGCGTCGAAGTCATGGGCCACAACTATAACGACCGGACACGCTATTCGGCTGCTCTTTTGAGTTCCAACGACGGCACCACCCAGCTTCCCTACGGCAACGCCTATTCTGGTTTTTTCACGGCCAGTCAGGCGTTTGATGCTGGCAAAGCTGGAGTGCAGCGTATCGGCGGCTACGCCATGGTTGGCGAGGCGCCAACCACGTGGATTACGCAAACCGGCCCCAGCGGCACCTTGCCGCTTCCCGGCGGTGGCACTGGCAACAAGAGTTTCAGTCGCGAAGGTTTCTATGGCCTGTTCTACTTTGGCCAACATGCTGATGTTACGGTCATGACGCAACACGGCGAAGACAGCGCCTGGTTCGGACAGGGCTACGGCGATCTCATCGACGGTATCGCCACTGGCAATAACACAACCGGAACCACTCTTCCCGCCGGAGCACGATCGCCCGTCTGGAACGGCGTCCTGTTAGAGCCTCACTATGTCTATAGCCCGCAACTTATTTTTATTGGTCGCTACGAAACGATTCGCATGTCGCAGCAATCGACTCCGGGAACTCCTCAGAGTCTCGGCAATATTTCAACCTACACCATCGCCATGCGTTACAACCCATTCATGACCAGCCGCGCTGGTTTTGCCTGGCATAACGAATACAACTGGTTGCATCAGGATGGTACTGGCCCCACTCTCGGCTTGAACAGCGCCAACGTGAACACCAGTGAGTTCTTGACGGGATTTGACTTTGATTTCTAAGATCATCCACTTCTTAGAGTAAGAGGGAACGACATGCGGACAAGATTGCTCAGGTCGACGCTTTTGATTGGGGTGGCTACATTTTTTGCTCTCCCGCTGGCTTCGCGGGCTCAGGTTTCCACCGAGCAGCTGCAGCAATGGCTGAATCTGCCTACTTCGACCAGTCACATCGGCAATATCACCGGAAACGCCAAGGCTGCCGCTCCGGAATATCGCAGATTCTGCGTGGGATGCCACGGCGAGATGGGCGATGGCAATGGCGAGGTCGCGCAGTGGCTCGATCCCCCAATGTATCCCAAGCCTCGCGACTTCCAGCTCGGAGTATTCAAGTGTCGATCTACTCCGACCGGAACTCTTCCCACCGATGAAGATCTTTTCGACACGATTGCTCGCGGACTCGACCGTTCCAGCATGCCGCAGTGGAGCAATCTGACCAAGGTGGAGCGTGCCGATCTGGTCGCCTGGATCAAGCACTTCTCTCCCCGCTGGCAGAACGAAAAGCCCGGCACTCCCATTACCATCCCTCCCGAACCGGAAGTCACCCCGGAACGCATCAAGGCAGGCCGTGAAGTGTTTGCGCGGGTATCCTGCTGGAAGTGTCACGGCGTTCAGGGCATGGCGAACGGACCATCAGCCGCTACTCTTACCGACGATCTTGGTAAACCCATCGAGCCGTTCAACTTTACCTCCGGAGCCCGCCCAAAGTGCGGTGACACCGACCGGGATATCTACAGGATCTTCATGACCGGCCTGGATGGCACTCCCATGCCCTCCTTCGCCGATACCATCAAACCCGATGAGGCGTGGGATCTGGTCTTCTATCTCCGGACCTTCATGCCGCAGAAGAGCAAAGAAAAAGAGTTGGCGAAACAGTTGAATTTGAAACCGGTAGATCCAAATGCACCGGCCGGCCAACAGTAGGGGCTACAACGGCATCGCAAATAGGCTTTTCAGCCGTGTAGTTTTCTAAGGAGAAAGATCAATGAAAGCAAGATCAATGAGAAATCGAAACAGGTTGGCTGCAGTACTATCGGCGGTAGTTCTACTATCTTGTGGCGCTCTGCTTCTCAATCCCAGCGTCAAGGCTGCTGGAGAAGGCAAAATCTCTGGCACGGTTAAACTCAGTGGCACCGCACCGCACATGCGCGGCATCGACATGTCGAAGGATCCTTGGTGCGCCAAACAACACGCAAATGATCCCGCCCATATGGAAAACGTGGTCGTCGGCACCGGTGGTGGATTGGAAAATGTCGTCCTTTACATTTCCGAAGGCTTGACGGGAGGCGCATTAGCCGAGGTTGCCACCGGAACGCCGGTCTTCGATCAAAAAAACTGCATGTACACGCCCCACGTTCTGGCCATGGATGTGAATCAGAAATTCAAGGTGATCACCAGCGACCAGACTACTCACAACATTCACCCCAATCCTAATCCCATGACGGGCAACATCCCGTGGAATCAATCCCAGCCACCCGGTGCCGCCCCCATTGAAAAAAGCTGGAAGGCCGCTGAGATGATTCCCGTGCAGTGCAACATTCATCCCTGGATGCACGGCTACTTCTCGGTAGTGAAGGGGCCTTACGCTACAACCGACGCCAGCGGCGCCTACACCATTAACAACGTGCCGCCGGGAAGTTATACCGTGACTGCCTGGCAGGAAGACTTGGGCACACAGACAGCCAAGGTAACGGTTGCCGCCGGTGGGACCGGATCTGCGGATTTCACCTTTAAGGGTAAATAGGGTCGGTAATCGATTCTGCAGATGTTGCATTTTGAAACGAATCGCCGCAGCGTTCCCTGCGGCGATTCGACAATAAGGCCAAACGCTGGCCAAAGGCGGGGGAGATGGCGAAACTTCTGGCGGTCACCATCGTTATCATCGCAATTGCTTCGGCAGTTCCCATCGTGATGCACATGTGGCCCATGCCACCGGACATCTCCCTCCATGGTCACCTCATCGACGAGCAATTCGCCGACACCATGCTGGAGACCGGCATCGCCTTCCTGTCTTCTCAGATCCTTCTCGCGTTCTTCATCTGGAAGTTCTCCAGTCCAAAACCGGGCGCCAAGATTAAGCGATTTCCCGGTGGCGCGACGGGCTTGGTAATCGCTGCCTTCTTGCTCGTGGGCACGGAGGTTTTAGCTCTGGGCGTTTTCGGTGTTAAGGCGTGGGCCGGTGTTTACTTCACTCCGCCGGCGGCAGATGCCCTTCCCATCCAGGTGCAGGCGCAGCAGTTTGCATTCTACTTCCGCTACCCCGGTCCGGATGGAAAGTTCGGCCCGATTCACCCTGCCCTTGTCAATGATTCGAACGCCAATTTCTTCGGTCTTGATACCACTAACGATCAGGACTCAAAGGATGACATCGTGACCGCCGAGCTGGCCGTTCCGGTGAACCGCGAGATTCATCTCCTGATGCATTCGAGGGACTTGGGCCACTCATTCTATGTTCCGGAATTACGCGTGCACCAGGATTTCGTCCCTGGTTTGGACCTCTCGATTCATTTCACGGCAACGAAAGTCGGCAAATACGAAATCGTTTGTACGCAACTCTGCGGTTTGGGCCATTACAACATGAAGGCGTATCTCGAAGTGAAGTCTCCGGAAGACTATGACGCCTGGATCAAGCAACAGGCAGCATTGCAATAATTTTTTGAAACGCGTTTTGAAGGGCGCTGCTTTGGCCGCGCCGCTCCAGTCGTAAACTAACGGGGCTTTAGCCCCTGAACTCGGATCCACATCTCGGTCGAGGTGAGAACACAATGCACGATATGTCAACTCACGCGGTTTCGCACGGCGAACCTACCAGCTTCATTCGGAAGCACGTGTTCAGCATTGACCACAAAGTGATCGGCAAGCAGTATTACGCGCTTGGCCTTAGTTGCCGCCATCGTTGGCATGTTCCTTTCCTGGCTCATGCGTATCCACCTGGGATTTGCCAACTTCGCAATTCCCGGCCTGCACTTGCTCTCCAGTTCCGGCGCGCCCGGTAATGTAATGACGCCCGAGTATTACCTGCAACTGATGACCATGCACGGAACCATCATGGTCTTCTTTCGTTCTTACCACCGCGCCCTTCGCCGCTTTTGGCAACTTCTTCCTGCCCATCCAGACCGGCGCGGAAGATATGCCCTTTCCCGCATTTCAACATGATGTCGTTCTGGGTTACGTTTGTGGGTTTCCTGGTTTTGATCGCCGCCTTTTTCGTCGCCGACGGGCCGACTCTGGGCGGCTGGACACAATATGCTCCCCTGAGCGCGGTAGGTGCCGGTGCCGGTCCTGGCCAGGGTCTGGGCGTGATTCTGTGGGCTGCCTCCATTGGGATTTTCTGTATCGGACAACTGCTTGGCTCTTTGAACTTCATCACCACCACCCTGGACATGCGCTGCAAAGGCATGTCGCTGATGCGCCTTCCCCTGACCGCATGGGCCTGGTTCATCACTTCGGTCATGGGCCTGACTGCTTTTGCTGTCCTCATGCCTGCCTGCATCCTGCTCATCCTCGATCACGTTGCCGGCACCAGTTTCTTTATCCCGTCAAACCTCATCGTCAACAGCCAGTTGTTGTCGAACCACTCCGGCGGATCGACTCTCCTGTGGCAGCACCTCTTCTGGTTCTTCGGCCATCCTGAGGTCTACATCGCGATCATCCCCGGCATGGGTATCGTCTCCCACATACTCATCACCAACATGCGGCGGCCGCTGCTCAGCCATCGCGTGATCATTTACTCCATGAGCTCGCTGGCCGTCCTCAGCTACATGGTTTACGGGCACCACATGTTCGTCAGCGGAATGAATCCCTACTCTTCGCTGGCCTTCTCATTTCCAACGCTGGTTATCACCATCCCCGCCACCATCGTTGTGCTGATCTGGCTGGGCAGTCTGTATGGCTCCAAATTGCGTATCAACTCTGCATCGCTGTTCGCGCTTGGATTTATTTCAATGTTCATCAGCGGCGGCGTCAGCGGATTTTTCCTGGCCCAGCCATCCATCGACATCATGTTGCACGCCACTTACTTTGTGGTCGGTCACTTCCATCTGGTGATGGCCGTCGCCGCCATGTTCGGCATCTTTGCCGGAACCTATTTCTGGTTCCCCAAGATGACAGGCCACATGATGAGTGAGCCGTTGGGCAAACTTCACTTCTGGCTCACCTTCGTAGGCGCCTACTGCATCTTTATGCCATTCCATTACCTGGGTATCGCCGGCAACGTGCGCCGCTACCAGGCTTTTGTGGATGACTACCTGATCCCGCTCATTCCCGTACACAAGTTCATCACGGTGGCCGCTCTTCTCACCGGCCTGGCGCAGGCAATTTTTCTCTACAACCTGATCTACAGCCGCTTCAAAGGAGCGCCGGCACCGGATAATCCGTGGGAAGGCACGTCCCTGGAATGGAGCACGGCCACGCCCCCGCCGCACAACAATTTCGGCGATCACATGCCGGTGGTTTATCACGATCCCTATGAGTACAGCGTCGAGGGTGCAAGCACCGACTTCATCATGCAAACCTCGCCCGAGCAAGTCCCGAACCAGCACGATGAGAAGTAATTAAGGAGACTCCGTAGGTTTGAAATTGCGCGGCTTCAACCGTGCCGTAAAGAGACTTAAATAGCCTTCGGGCTTTAGCCCTGACATTGACTGAGTTAGGAGATGTAGCAGTATGGCAACCACAGTTCACGAACCGCCAAAAATCGATATAGAACGTTTACCGAGCCAGGGCTCAGGAGGCGGTGGCTGGGGAACTATGGTTCCTGCTGGCGGAGATTTGCGGCGCGTCAAGAGCTCTTCCCCGCCTCCGGCCAGCACTGGTATCTGGGTTGGCCTGGCGGCCATCACCATGACCTTCGCCGCTTTCACCAGCGCATTGATCGTTCGTCAGGGAGGGTCCTCCGATTGGCAGCACTTCACCCTGCCATCCATTCTTTACTTCAACTCGCTGATCATCATTGCCAGCAGCGTCACATTGGAAATCGCCCGCCGTCAGATCACCACGTTCATGGTTGCCCGCAACGAGGGCACGGCTCCGTCTCGCTGGCTTTATGTAACTCTCGCCTTGGGACTCATCTTCGTCGCTGGCCAGATTTCTGCCTGGCTGCAGCTGAAGTCACAAGGCTTCGGACTCGCCACCAATATCAGCTACTCGTTCTTTTATGTTTTGACGGTCGCCCACGCGATCCACCTGCTCGGTGGTCTCGGCGGCCTGGTCCGCGTGATTAGTAAAGTGAACCATTCCGTCCTGCGACGGAGCACTCTGAAAGCTACTTCGCTCTACTGGCATTTCATGGGCGCGCTGTGGTTGTATCTCCTTTTGCTGCTGTGGATGAAGCTCTAACCAGTTCGAAAGCAGAAGAAAGTAAGGAGGCAAAGTGAGCCAGGCTGATCTTTCGATTCACGGGCAGGTGTCGCGAACCAGTGCGACAGAAGTAATGTCAGAGCCCGCCTTCAGAATCCCCGCGAAAAAAATGGCGATGTGGCTTTTCATCATCGCTGACACCGCTACCTTCGCAGGTTGCCTTTTCGCTTACGGCTTTATTCGCAACAGCACTGCCGATTGGCCACGTCCGTTTCACAGCATGACCAACGCGGCCATCATGACTTTCATCCTCCTCACCAGCAGCTTGACCATGATCTTTGCCATGCGTTCAGCTCATAGAGAGGATAAAGCTGGAGCTTTCCGCTGGACGATGATCACCGCGTTCCTCGGGATTGTATTCGCCTTCCTCCACATCCGCGAGTGGCTGGACTTAATCGATAAAGGCGTAACCATCTTCCATAACCCGTTCGGCACGCCTCTATTCGGTTCGGCCTTTTTCAGCATCACCGGCCTCCACTTGCTGCACGTAACCGGCGGCGTGATTGCTCTGATTGCTGTGGCCATTCGCTATAAAGGCGGCCGCTACAATGCGGACGATATCGAAGTGACCGGCCTTTACTGGCATTTCGTCGACTTGGTTTGGATGTTCGTGGTTCCGTTTATGTATGTTCTGAATTGGTCCCACTAGGAATAAGGCTAGGAGATTCACGATGGCTACCACAGAGACACATAGCGGTGGAATGGGAAAAGATATTGCTGTTTATATTTGCCTGCTGGTCCTGGCCGGTCTGCAGTTCCTGATCGGCATGCAGAACATCAGCGCCACGCAGATGTTTGTACGCATGCTGGGCGTCGCAGTCATCGAAGGCGGCGTGGCCCTTTTGTTTTTCATGCACCTGTCAGAAAACCGCGGTTTGCGCTGGTTCGTCCTGATTTTCACAATCGCTGTGCTTCTTGGCCTGCAATACGGATGGACCGACAGCTTTCGCCTGATTGACGGCGTGCCCTGGGCGAAGTAGTCTCTGCAAAGAATTGACTTGAGAAGTGAGTTGACAACATGAAGTCCTGGAAATCGATCGCCGCCTCGGCAATTGCCCTTGCAGGATTATTCCTGCTCTTCAACCCGACCCTCGCTTCAGCCCAAGGTTGCGCGCTCTGCTATACCCAGGCCGCCGCCTCCGGTCCCCGCATGATTCAGGCACTAAAGAGCGGTATTCTCATCCTGATCGGCCCTCCCACACTCATGTCCGTAGGCCTGATCTTCATCTGCTACCGCAAACGCAATCAAACCATGACCGAAAACGGCGAAGAGTCCGATTTGGACTGGAAAGACGCTTCAAGCAATCCCGACGAAAATTGGTAAGAAGGGATCGCCACTCCCGCTTTGAGAGATTACCAGCACCGTAGAAGAGCGCCGCGCCGCTGAAGTGCCCCCGATGCATTGTCATCCTAAGCGTAGCGAAAGCCCGCCCTGAGCGAAGTCGAAGGGGACCTCTGCACTCGCCCCCACGACCCGAGCTTCGTGCAATCGCCACTGCCGTTGATAGTACCGTGGAAGAGCGGCGCTTCAGCGCCGCGTACCGGCAAGAAACGCTGTCATCCTGAGCGCAGCGAAAGCCAGCCCTGAGCGAAGTCGAAGGGAACCTATGCACTCGCCCCCACGACCCGAGCTTCGTGCAATCGCCACTGCCGTTGATAGTACCGTGGAAGAGCGGCGCTTCAGCGCCGCGTATCGCGTCTAGAAAGAATCGGGCTTCAGCCCCTGTGTCAGGGGTTACTTCCTGTAAACCACCCCACCCTTCATCACAAACGAAACCTTCCCCAACACTCCCACATCCTGCAGCGGATCCCCCGACACCGCAATCACGTCCGCAAAATATCCCGGCTCCAACAATCCAATCTGCCCATCCCAACCCAGCAACCTCGCCCCATTGATTAGATCCGCCTGAATCACCGCCAGCGGCGTCATTCCAAACTTGACCATCAACACGAACTCCCGCGCCTGCGTCCCGTGCGGAAACGGCCCTACATCCGACCCCACCGCCATCGGCACCCCCGCCGCAACCTGCCTGCGGAACTCCTGTGTCTTGTAATCCAGCATTGCCCGCTCGTGTTCCGCCTGCGCCGGCGTCTCCGCGTGCTCCGCAAAATATTCAAAAATGGTAAACGTCGGAACCGCGAAAATCCGCTTTTCCCGCATCAAGCGCATGGTTTCATCGCTCAACTGATTGGCATGATCAATCGACGCCACCCCCGCCTGCGCTGCAAACAACGTTCCCGGCTCGCCCGTGGCATGCACAGCCACCCGCGCCCCAACTCGCGCTGCCTCCTCCACCGCCGCGCTCAACTGAGCTTCCGTGTATTGATAAGGCGTCGAGAACTTGCCGTCCTTCACCGTGTCCGGCCCAGTCTCGTAAATCTTGGTGAAGTCCGCGCCCTCCTTATATTGCTCGCGCATCACCGCGACCAACTCATCTTTATTATTAGCGTAATCAGCATTCGGCAGCACATGCTGCGCAGGATTGAACTTGATCGCATCCTCATGCCCGCCCAGGATGTTGATCGCATTCCCGCTAATCCGCATCCGCGGCCCCGGAACCAGCCCTTGATCAATCGCATTGCGCACCGCTGTATCCGCCGAGCCCGCCCCCTCAGTTCCCATATCGCGCTCGGCCGTAAACCCGGCCATCAAATCATCGCGCGCCGCCAGCAGTGCCTGAATCGTTCTTTGCGGCACGGATTCTTCCACCGTCTGCAAATCCTCCGCCCCCGGATGCAAAAACAAATGCACATGCGCATCGATCAATCCGGGCAATAAAATGCGATTGCCCAGATCGAACACTTCCGCACCCGGCGGATACTTCACCGCCGAACCCACTTCCACGATGCGCTCGCCCTGCGACCAATACTTCGCCCGGCTTCACAATCCGCCCATTCTTCACATCCAGCAGCCCAGCCGCGTGCAGCACAATCGGGCGCTGCGCAGGCTGCGTTTGTGTCTGCGCCTGAGAGTTCGACCCTGGAAGCGCCATCAACAGCAGTAGGAGAGAGGATAGAAAATGCCGGAAGCTGATCATATTGTTAGTACGGGATGGTATCACTTTGCATTTCGAGAAACTACAGAAGAGAGGACCCCCGTCAGCACCGTGAACGCCGACGCGCGTTGTCATCCTGAGCGTAGCGAAAGCCTGCCCTGAGCGAAGTCGAAGGGGACCTCTGCACTCGTCTCCACCACCCCAGCTTCGCGACCGCCACTGCCGTCAACAATAACGTGGAAGAGCGGCGCTTCAGCGCCGCGTACCGCCAGAAGTATGGTCATGCTGAGCGCAGCGAAAGCCTGCGAAGTCGAAGGGGACCTCTGCATTCGCCTCCGCCACCCCAGCCCCGTGCAATCGCCACGAGACCCGATAATACCGTGGAAGAGCGGCGCTTCAGCGCCGCGTTAAAGCGACCTAAAAGAATGGGGCTTCAGCCCCTGTGGCACACCGATGATTTCCCCCCTCTACTTCGCCTTCGAAAAATCTTCCACCGCGAAAAGCTGCCCATCGCGCTCAACGACCCCAATCCCAATTGAATCCATATCCGAATCCAACATATTCGCCCGATGATTCGGAGACCTGAAAAACTCGGCCTCAATCGCCTCAACTCGAGGTCCCAGCGCCACATTTTCCGACAGCCACACAAAACGCGCCCCCGCCTGCGTAACCCGCGAAGCCAGTGCGGGTTCTCCAGCAAATCCATGCTGCGCCTCGCCACGCTGTGCCATCACTGCGGCATGCTGCTTCGCCGCCTTTGCCAGCGCGTCATTCCACTTCAACGCCGGCAATCCCTGCGCACGCCGCGCATGATTCACCGAGACAAATAATTCTTGCTCAGCTGCGGTAGCTCCGCTTTGCGCCTGTACCGTCAAAATCGCCGAAAGCCCCAGGATCAACGAAGCCGCTATCCGGATTACGATTCGCATCTCGATCTCCTGCAAAATCTTAACCCGGATAATTTCCATTTCTCTCGTCCTGTCCGAACGAAAGTAATCGGTCATAAGAACGCTCTTACTTCGTGAACCTCAGTGTCCTTAGTCGGTTATGAATTTGACGTTCTAAGCTCCTCACTTGGCCGGACCTTTCGGCGATTCCGGAGGCGAAGGCGGCTTGGCAAACTTCGCGTCGTCCACCGGAACATTCTGCTTCACTTCGCTCACCTGAATTGTGAACCGCCCACCCGGCCGCGCCAGCGTCCAGCGTAACGGAATCTTCACCCCGCCCGTTTCCTTGTAGTCGGCATAATCAATCTGCGTGGGCAATCGTCCCAGCGGAGTCTCTCCAAATCGCACCAGCCGTACCAGCAGCCCGGATTCCTTATCAAAATAAAGTTGCAGCGGAGTTTTTCCCGCGCGCTCCCCCACTACCAGGTAAGCCTCGTGGTCTCCAACCTTTTCTGTTCCCCTCATTTCCACTTTGCTAAACATTTCCGTCAGGTGCGCTGGAAAATGCAGGTCCGCGTCCATCGACGCCCCATCAATATCCGGCCCATGCATCTCCCGCACCGGGTGCCCCGGAACTCCCAGCCATCCCTCATGCCCATCAAAAACCGTAATACTTTCCCCGTGCGGCATATGAGTAACAGGATGCCCGCTCGTCCGGTGCCTTCGAATAAATCTCGATCGGAACATTGCTGTCGCCAAACGTAATCGTGCCCTTCATGACGCGGCTAGTCACTTTATCGACCGCTGCCGCTCCGCCCACCGCCTTCAAATATTTCTCAAACAGCTCATCGGCAGATGGTCCGTTACTCTCTTTTGCGTTCCCGCCTTCATGAATCACTTCCGCGCCCGCGGCCGGCTTCGCTTCCGCCGTCATCACCGGCGGCATCGCCACCGGCTTGGGGCTTCCCCGGTGACACGAATAACAAGTCACTTCGCGCTGTCCGTCAAAATTTTCCTCGTTGATGGTGAACATCATCTCCATCATCTTGCGCGCAGTCACTTTAGTCTTCTTGTCATCCTTGTCGAATGCGTCTTGCACGTGGCAGAACTCGCACTCAACGCCCAGCGATGCGGCAATGAACTGCATCGCCGGAATCAGTTGGTCCGCCGGAATGTCTTTGAGCACCTTGATGTTCTTGAACTGCTGCCCCGCCGTCTTCGGTCCACCGGAATTCGCCGCCTGCGGTGCCGCACTCGATTGCGCCCGGGCACCCTCCATCACACCCCCGCAAATCAGAACGACCGCCGCCATAAAGATGAAAAATGTGGGGACAGCCGCCCTCGGCCGTCCATTCGAGCGCAGCTCGATGGGTTTGCTCTTTCGGTTCATGAATGATCGCCTCAGTTTGGAGTCACGAAAGTTTATCAAAAGCTCCGCCGCCTCACTGCGGCTTGTTGCCTCGCCCAAAAAACTGCCACTTATCCATCCCCGCCGGAATCGCCACATCAAAAAATCCCACCATCATTTCCTGCGACGTCTGATCTCCCCACGTCACCAGCTTATCCGGATCGGGATTGTGCGGATTATTCTTCGAATTGTCATACCACGCCACCGCCCGCAGCTTCGTCCCCGCCTTTAACTCCCGAGGCTGCGCCAGCTTGTAACTCAACTGCCAGTGAAAGTGATAATTCACCCGCAGCAAAGTTTCCACGCTGCCGTCGTCATGCACAATGTCATATTCAAAGCGCTTGCCGCGCAGGTGCATGTGCGGAAAGAAGCTCAGCAAGAGCGCATCATTCGGCAGCGTCCCCTGCACCTCCACGCGGAAATTGTCCGCGCCCGGCGGAATCATCAGCGCATGATTATTCAACTGCAGCGTAACTACCCGCTGCTTCGGCGGACTTTTCGCGAACACCAGCCCCACGCTCGTCTCATCGCTCGCGGCCTCGCCATTCGTCGTGTAATGCATCTGAAAAACCAGATCCGATCCCGCCGGAACAAACTTCGCCATCCCATCCGCGAATCGGTCCGGCGCGCTTCCCGGCGCATACACCAGCAGCAAATCACTGGTCGTCTCATGTGCCTGCCGCCGCTCGTCAGGATCGCTCAACATCGATGCTGTAAATGGCTCGCCCACCGGCGCATTCCGCAGCCACGCCGAATCCGGAGGCCGGATATACACCACCGCATGGTGCACATGCGCCGGACTCGATGGCCGCACCTCCACCATCTGCACCCACCTGTCCTCGGTAAAATGCGTAGGCACGATCTCGTACGTGTAATCCACTTCGCCCTGCGCCGGAATCTGCACCGCCTTCGGCATCTTCAGCACCGCATCCGGGCGCGGAATATTCCAGTCTCCGTTCCACTGCCGCGGAGCAGGAGCATCGCGCTCATTGCCTGGCGGCGCGCCCGCACCGGCCCATGCTGCAATCGCCTTAATCTGCTCCGCGCTTAAAGACGGATCGTTGGAAAATTTCCCGTACCGCGGATCGGCAAACCACGGCGGCATCATTTTCATATCCACCGCAGCCGCAATTTTCCGCGCCCAGGGCTTCGTCTCCGCATACGTCACCAGCGGCATCGGGGCTGCTTCGCCGCTGCGATGGCAACTCTGGCACTTGCTCTGCAATATCGGAAGAACGTCCTTATAAAAGGTAGGAGCCGGAACACGCGCGGAATTCGCCTGTTGCACAGCAGTAGCCACCGGCCGCTGCCACGCCAGTCCCATCGACAGCAGCGAAATCACGACAACAAAAATCCTGCCGAATCGATTCACGAGCGCAAAAACTCCAGCGTCAGCGCCCAAGCCTGCCGCGCCGAATGCGGCTCATACGCGGCTCGCTCATCACAAAAAAATCCATGATCAGCGCGAGAAAATTCTGCATTCACATAAATCTTCTTTTCTGCGCTCAACGCGTTCGTCACCGCTCGCCGCTGCTCGGGCGGAATGTGCTTATCCATTCCACCCCATATAAACAAGGATGGAGCCTGCAGCTTCGCGGTCCGATCCAGTAATCCCGGAGCAATCCCTCCACCATAAAACGAAACCGCCGCTCGCAGCGCAACAGTACTGTTCGCGATAAAAGAAACCCGTCCTCCCATGCAGAATCCCACACTCGAAATCTCATTCGCTTTCGCGCTCGATCTCAGCCAATCGTATGTCGACCGAACATCTGCCTCCGCCGTTTCCGTCGTTACCGCCTGAACATGCGGCATTACGGCCGGAAAGTCAGTGTAACTGCCTTCAAACCCCGGGGGCGCCGTGCGATGAAAAAGTTCCGGTGCGATCGCAACGTATCCCTCCGCCGCAAATCGTTCCGCCACATTACGAATATGATGATTCACTCCAAACGCTTCCTGAAACACAAGCAGCCCAGGATGCGCGCCGCCAGCCTTTGGACGCGCCACGTATGCGGCCATGCGGGTTCCGTCCGCAACCGCCAGTTCTACTTTTTCCTTCACAAATTCTAATTCGCTCATACTCTTTCCTTCCGACGATAATTAAGACGATAATTAAAATGATGCTCCGCTGCGCTCACCTGCCGTCGCAGTTTCTTAATTCTCAGTCTCGCACAACCGTAGCCCACAGCGCGCACGCTCACCCGCAAAAATGCTAAAGTAATCGGTCCGTGGTATCAATGATCGCGCCACAATATGTCTGCCCCAAACTCCACTTTCGTCCTCGCGTGTAAATCTCAGGCTGCCGACCGCACTCCCGTCTGGTTCATGCGCCAGGCCGGACGCTACATGCCCGAATACCGCGCCATTCGCAAGCAGCATTCATTGCTCGAAATTTGCAAGAAACCCGCGCTCGCCGCCGAAGTAACCATCACCGCCGCCGAGTTTCTCGGCGTCGATGCCGCCATTATCTTCGCCGATCTCCTGCTCCCCCTCGAAGTCATGGGGCTGCCCTTCCATTTTTCCGCTGGGGAAGGCCCGGTCATTGAGAAGCCAGTTCGCACCTCCGAAGACATCGCTCAACTCCGCACCGACCGCGCCGCCGAACTGGGCTACGTCTCCGAAGCCGTGAGTCTTGTCGCGAAACATTTCACCGGAAAAATTCCCGTGATTGGTTTCTGCGGAGCACCCTTCACTCTTGCCAGCTACATGATCGAAGGCGGCGGCTCCCGCAATTATGTCCACGCCAAAAAAATGATGTACAACTCGCCTGCTCACTGGGATGCGCTGATGCGCAAACTGGTCGACGTGACCGCAGAATATTCCACCGCCCAGGTCCGCGCCGGAGCCGATGTCATCCAGATTTTCGACAGTTGGGTCGGCTGCCTCAGCGTGGAAGATTACCGTCGTTACGCTCTGCCCCACGTCACTAGCTTAGTAAAGCGTTTACAGAAAACCGGTGCGCCGATCATTTATTTTGGCACTGATAGTGCCACCATACTTCCCGCGATGAACGAAACCGGAGCGGACGTGATCGGCCTCGACTGGCGCATCCCGCTCGATAAAGGTTGGAGCGATCTCAACCACCGCTGCGCCGTGCAGGGAAATCTGGATCCCGTAGTGCTGTTCGCAGATTGGAAAGAATTGAAATCGCGTGCCGAGAATATTCTCCAGCTCGCCGCCGGACGTCCCGGCCACATCTTCAATCTCGGCCACGGCATCCTGCCCGAAACACCAGTCGAAAATGTAAAAGATCTCGCTCGCTTCGTGCAGGAATATTCAGCCCCGTAAGCAGCTGTCTGGTAAACGAAACTGTCGCAGTAAGACAATGTGTTCAGTACCGTGGAAGAGCGGCGCTTCAGCGCCGCGTAAAGGCTAAGGATTATTTTGGGCTTTAGCCCCTGCGCTCGTCGGCGTGAAGTGGAAAAGCACTAGAACACATTCATGACTCGTATCGCAATCATCGGCGGCGGCATCTCCGGACTCTCCGCAGCTTTCACCCTGGAAGAACCCCGCCGCTCCGGCGCACTCGAATACGTTCTATACGAAACCACTCCCAATCTCGGCGGTGTGCTCCGCACCGAGCACATCGATGGCTGCATCGTCGAAGCCGGACCCGATTCCTTCATCACCGAAAAGCCCTGGGCCGCCAACCTCTGCCGCACCCTCGGCCTCGGAGATCAACTCATCGGCTCGAACGACGCCGATCGCAAAACTTACATCCTCGTCCGCGGCCGTCTCATCCCCATGCCCGACGGCCTCATGTTCATGGTGCCGACCAAAATCCTGCCCACCGGATTCTCTCCGCTTTTTTCCTGGAGCACGAAACTGCGCATGGCGCAGGAATTATTCCATCCGCCCCGCCCCGCCGGCGCCGATGAAAGCGTCGCTTCCATGGTCGAGCGTCACTACGGATCAGAAATGGTTGACCGCCTCGCCGATCCGCTCCTCTCCGGCGTCTATGGCGGAGAAGCCGCGAGCCTCAGCGTCCGCGCCGTTCTCCCCCGCTTCGCTGAGATGGAGCGTACTCACGGCAGCCTCGGCCGCGCCATGCTGGCCGCCAGAAAAAAAATGCCGCGCTCGGAAAACAAACCCGCGCCTCCGCTCTTTACATCCCTTAAGAACGGAATGCAGCAGCTCATCGAAACCATCGTCCCGCGCCTCAACCAGAGTTCGTTGCTCACGAGCGCTCCCGTGGAATCGATTCAGCGCGACTCCGAAAGTTGGATCGTTTCAGCGGGATCGAAATCCGCGCACTTCGATGCGGTCATTCTCGCTGTTCCCGCAGGCGTCGCGGCAACGCTTCTTTTGAATTGCAGCCCCGAACTCTCATCCGAACTGGCCGCCATCACCTACAGCTCTTCCATCACTGTCGGTCTCGCCTACGATCGCGCCGTCCGCCAAAGCCTCCCACCCGGTTTCGGATTTCTCGTCCCCCGCAGTGAAGGCAAACGCCTGCTTGGCCGCAACTTTCGTTCACAACAAGTTCCCCCATCGAGCTCCTGCCGATCGCGCTCTTCTACGCTGCTTCTTCGCCGGATCGAGCGCCGAAAATATCTGGCAGCTTTCCGACGACGCCATCACCACCATCGTCCGCACCGAATTGCAGCAGATCCTCGGCCTTCGCGCCGCGCCGGTCTTTGCCCGCGTCTACAAATGGAAGTCTGCCATGGCGCAATACGGCGTCGGCCATCTCGACCGCCTCGACCGGATCGAGCGTCTCCGCCAGCAGTTGCCCGGTCTGGCGCTCGCCGGCAACGGCTACCGCGGCATCGGCGTTCCCGATTGCGTCCGCTCCGGCCAGGAAGCTGCAAAGCAAGTCGCGGGCATCGCTTAGCCCGCTCCGCTGAACTGCCCGTCGCGTTTCGTTCCGTAGAATGCCGATCAAGGCTTTCCGCCCGCCCCTTCGTGACGAATCCGATAAAGAAGATACCCCACCACCGCAATATTAAAGATAAGTACCAGGCCCTTGATCGCACTGGGATGCCGGTAGATCTCGTAAATCTCCACCGGGATCAGCGAAGTCGTGATGATTACGCTGAACCACTCCCCCCAGCGTTTCACCAGCCAGAGCCCGATTCCTTCAGTCAGAAATAATCCCGCGTAAATAAAACTGACAACTCCAAGACCCTTTATCTTATTGGGAGTAAGATCGGCGACCTTCTGCAGCGCCTTGGCGATGTAATGGTTGCCCGGATCGAGGCCAAACATCGTGACCAGATGTTCCGCCACGGTGGCCACATCCCGGTGCACAAGATGAAGAGCGCTCATGCCCACAGCGATCAGCAACGCCGCCTTGAGCAGCTTGAACAACGCAATCAGCCGGATCAGCTTGTTGTGAATGGATTTCATCGTGCAGATCTGTGTGAGTTGAAGTCTCGCCTATCGCCCGCCCTATGCCGGAACATCCGCTTTTCTCATTTCCTCCCGCCGCACCTTCCCCACCACTAGCCTGATCTCGTCATAAGTAATCTCCGGCGGCAAAATATCCTTCAGCGGCTTCAGCCGATCCATTCCGATTTTCGCGCACGCGGCCTCAATCACGGATTGCTTTTCCCGACTCACCCATTCCGACTGAAACTGCGCCTGCCCTGTTTCCAGCAAATTCGCCACCGCACTCACCACGGTCGATAGCTGACGTCCTCGAAGCTGAGCAATCTCTTCCATCGTCTTGCCTTCGTTCAAAAATCGCAGAGTTTCATCCGCCGGCTTGACTGATCGCTCAGATCCCGCCGCTCGCTCGCCCTCGCGGAATTTTTCCAAAGCATTCAGAATCTCCTGCCCGTAAACTTCCGCCTTGCGCTCGCCAATTCCCGGAATTTCGCGAAGCTCCGCCAAAATTTTCGGCTGCCGCCGACAGATTTCTTCCAGCGAAGAATCGTGCAGCACAATGTAGGCCGGAACTCCATTCTCCTTGGCCATCGCCCGCCGCCACTCCCGCAGATACTCGCGTAACTCTTCCGCCTCGGAACCCGCAGCCGGAGCCGCAACCGCCCGCAGCGGCAACCGCTTTTTGCCGGCAATCTTTCCCGCCACAGCAGGTTTCACCAGCCACTCCACCCCACTCCCGCACACATCGCAGGCGTTACAACCCTCCCACTTCGGAGTCTCTCCAAAGTGCGTACAAATCTGCCGGTGCCGGCACTTCTTCGACTCCACAAATTCCCGGATAATCCGATACCGCTCCCACGCCCGGTTCCTCTCTTCTGCATCCGTGATCTGATTGGCGAAAAATCCCAGCAGCCCCGCATCTTTTTTCTGCCACAGCAAAACGCAGTCCGCACTCGCGCCGTCGCGCCCGGCCCGCCCAGCCTCCTGGTAATACTGCTCAATCGATTTCGGCAGCGACAAATGAATCACCGCCCGCACCGCCGCCTTATTAATCCCCAATCCAAAAGCAATCGTCCCCACCAAAACGCGAACTTCATCTGACATCCACCGTTCCTGGCTCTTCCGCCGCTCCTCGCCTCCCATCTTTCCGTGATATCCCACTGCGGCAATATCGCGATCCGCTAAAAAATCCACCGTCTCCTCAACCCGATTAATCGTCGGCGAATAGATAATCACGTTGCTGCCGGCGTAACTCTCGAGCGCCGCCACCAGCATCTCCATCTGCTCCAGCCCTTCACACTCGCGCACCAGATAGCGCAGGTTTGACCGGTAAAAGCTGGCAATATATTTGTCGGGTTCGCGCAATTGCAGTTGCGCCAGAATGTCATGCCGCACATGCCGCGTCGCGCTCGCGGTAAACGCCGCAATCGGACGATCCGGAAATTTACTGCGCAACTTATTCAACTGCCGGTACTCCGGACGAAACTCATGCCCCCACTCCGAAATGCAATGCGCCTCATCGATCGCGAAAAAAGTCACCGGCACCTGCTGCATCCATCCCATGGTGTCGCCACGCGCAATCCGCTCCGGCGACACATACAACAGCCGGTAAGCCCCTTCGCGCGCCTTCGACATCACTGCGTTCTGCTCCGCCTCGTTCATTGTGCTGTTCAACACCGCCGCCGGAATCCCCATCTGCGCCAGCTGCGTTGCCTGATCCTGCATCAGCGCGATCAGCGGAGAAATCACTACTGCCGTCCCACCCGCGACCACTGCCGGCAACTGGTAACACAGCGACTTGCCCCCGCCCGTCGGCATCACCACACAAGTATCCCGCCCCGCCAGCAGACTGCGCACAATCCGCTCCTGCAGCGGACGAAACGCGCTGTATCCCCAATAACGTTTCAGCGGCGTGAGCAGATCGGCTTCCATGGTGAAATCCAGAGTATCGTGGGGCGAACGTAAGGAGAAGAGAATTCGATAAGCTGCGGTAGATACTTTTCAAATCAGGAATGCACTGAGTTCTTTAAGAAAGGCAGTGATTGGTTCTACCCTGTGCCCCTCTGTGTCCCCCGTGTTAAAGATTTTTCCGTCCCATGTTTCGCCCCCGGATAAGCCCTCGCAAATCCTACCCAGGTAACCGCAATCACCAGAAAGCACAGCACGCTCCCCTCCGGCCCAACCATTCCACCCGTAAGCCACGCCGGCCCATGAAACGACGACTTCAACAGATGTCCGGGGAAAAGCGTCCCGCTATCCGGCACCGAATAAAAAAAAGTCTCGCCCCAATCCCACGCAGCATGAAATCCCACTGCGAACCACAAGTTCCCCGTGCGCCGCAGAGTCAAACAAAAGAAGAATCCAATCGCCGCCGCCGCTAGCAGACCAGGCCATTGCTCTCCGCCATTTCGGATGTGGATCAATCCAAACATGCAGGACAGCAACACCGCCGCCGGCCAGAATCCCACGGCCCGGGTTAGCGTAAATTGCGAATATCCGCGCAACAAGAACTCCTCAAAGAATCCCACCAGCAAAAAAAATACCGCCCAGAAAACCGCAAACCGCACAATACGCGCTCCATGCATCGCCAGATGTCCCACATCAAAAACTCGCAAGCCATACATCAAAGCCATCAGCAACGTCATGCCCGCAAATCCCCATGCCGTCCCCACCCAAAATAGTTTTCCAAATGCCGCGCGCCCCGGCAGTCCATACCCTCCCCACGCCCGCCGCTCCACCCTCCCCAGCAACAAAGCCGGAACCACGGCCGCGCACAACAGCCCAAACTCCTCCAGCATCATCGACCACAGCCCGTTCGCCCCCAGTTCGACCGCCGCCGCCGAACGGAGAACGAAATATTGCAGCACGTAAAACATCGTCACGTAGAACGCAAATCCCCATCCCGCCCGCAGTCCATCCGGACCCCAAAAAACAGTTCGCACATACGACGGCTGCACCGCAAAATCCGGCGCAGGCTTCGATGATTCGGGAGTCTTCACTCCTGAAATCGGAAGCTGTGGTTCCTCACTCGAAATGTTTATTCCGTCATCCATGGCAACCGTAAGACTGTCGTGTGAGAGACGTGGCGCTAAAGACTCTGCGTTGAAAGGGCGCGGCTTTAGCCGCGCCACAAATTCCCAGCAAATCAATGCGCCTTTAGGCGCTGTACCCGTATAAGTTTCCGCAAACTGCCCGTCTCATGGTAAAACACTTCGTCCCACCCTTATGGCCGGATTTTTCACCCGCCAACGCATCGGCCGCCCCCAGTTTCTCGCCGGAGCCTTGCTCCTGCTCTTTCTGGCGCAAGCAACTTGGCTGGTCCACTCCGAATTGCGCGCGTCCGAATCCAGCAGCCTTAGCGCTTCCGAAGAAGTTCGCATCGCCGCCGGCTGGCGCCAAATTCACGGCGGCGCAATCGCAGGTGCCCCATATCCAGATGCCGCGTTTCCCGATGCTCGTTTCCCGGATGCCCCAGGGGCGCTCCCCATAGAAATTTCTCGAGACAACTCCGGCTTCGATACCGAGCACTCTCCGCTCATCTCCCTGGTAACCGCCGCGCCTCTTCTCGCCTGGCCGCAAGGCCTGGTCTCCACCGAAACTCAATGGCGCTGGCTTCCGCGCATTCCATTCCTCGCCTTCGGCGTCTTCCTCGGCGCCTCGCTCTGGTACGTCGCCCGCCGCCTCTGCGGCAACACCGGTGGTTTTCTCGCCCTCACCCTCTACTGCTTTTCTCCCGCAATCCTTCAAGCCACCGCCGTCTGGCACGCCGAGCCCGAAATCCTCGCCGCCTGGGGATCCTTCGGATCCATCTTCACCGCCATCGCCGTCGCCCACACTCTCTACGCACCGCGCGAAGTTGTTCTGTGGAACTGGCGCCGCATTCTCTTGCTCGGCATCGCTCTCGCCATCTCCGTCGGATCGCAATTTTCCATGATCGTCGTGCTCCCGCTCGCCCTTGCGTTCATGCTCTATCTCGCTCCCATCCGCCGCGGCGCAGCCCTGGTCATCTGGACCACCTCATGCCTCGTCGCGCTCCTCATCTTGTTCTCCACGTATTTCTTTCATGCCCGCACCTTCCTCGAAGCCATGCACCACGCCTCGTTCTGGGGAGCCACCTGGCGAAGCTTCACCGTGCTCGCCGTTTATGGCCAGGTCGCGCGGCAGCTTCTGCGCGCCTGCCCCGCCTTCGCGCTGTTTATTCCATTGGCTGTCGGGATCTATGCCGCGTGGCCGCGCACTCGCTACTTCGGCAACACCGCTCCACTCCTGGTGGCAACGCTCTTCATTGTCCTCGGGATAGCCCATCCCCACGTCGCGGGCGCGGGCTTCCTCCTGGCATCGGTACCATTCCTTTTCATCTTCGTCTCCGGCGTCTTGGCCGATCTCATGGAGACTCCTTTTCGCGCCCAGGTGACCGCCGCAGTCTGGGCCCTGGTCGGAGCCTACATCCTCTGGAGTCTCCTGGCCCTAACCCAAATCCCCCGCGGATAACACTGAGGGTGCAAGCTCTACCCTGTGCCCTCTGTGCCCCCTGTGTTAAAGCTTTGATCTGACAGCTCCCAACACCAGCCCCCAACAATTCTCTACAATTCGCGCGCATCTCCCGCCGGTAAGCTGCGATCTAATCCCGTAAGACTCCAAATATTAAAGAGGCGCGCCATGCCCGATTCGTTGGAGTATCATAAGCTCGTGAATCCCTTCCTGCGACGCTTGATTCCGGCTTCGCTCGCGTCTCTCGCTACACTCCTGTTCCCGCTGCTAATTGTCTCCAGCAGTCCTGCGCAAATCGGCGGTGTCTCTCCCGGGGCCATTCACTCTGTCCCGGTCGCGCCTCCAACTGCGGTGAGAGTGGCGCCTCCCACGGTGATGCTCGTCCCGCCCCCAACCGGCGCAGCATCCGTCCATGGGGCTTTCCCACCCTCCGGTTTCGCGCATCCCACCGGCATTCCGCATCCGCCTCGCCCGCCGCAGAACACCGGAAATCATCCGAACCATGATGCCAACGGCGTTGCCATTTATCCCTATCTTTACCCTGTCCCTTACGGCGCAGATGTTAGCGACCCCGGCACTGCTGGCCCAGACGATGCCGAATACCAGGGAGGCGCAAACGCCGGCGATCCCCGCAACTACACCGCTGACACTTACGTGCGACCCTTGCCAATCGACCCGCCCAACTATGTTTCTGCGGAAAACAATTTCGCCGATCCTCCCGCGCCTGATCCTGTCGCCGATCCGCCGCAGCCTCCCACAACCCTCGTCTTCAAAGACGGTCATCAACTCCAGTTGAACAACTACGCCATCGTCAGCCAGACTCTCTACGACTTCACCCCCGGCCATCCTCGCAAAATCGCTCTCTCCGACCTCGATCTGCCTGCCACACAAAAACAAAACGACGATCACGGCGTCATTTTCGACCTGCCGCCCACCACACAGACCAACTGACCATGCGCACCGCTTTCAATCCTCCTGTTATGTATGTGTGGCGCGGGCGCCCTCGCCCGCGAAATGTAAAAACCAAAATCGCACTCGAAGGAAATCTAGTTCTCTATATTCTCCTGCTCGTCACGATCACGCCGCCTGCCATAGCCCAAAGATCCGCATCCGGAGGACACGCAGCCGCTCCCAGCCACTCCTCCGCGCCTCACTTCAAATCGCCGCACAATGCACTTGCCTTCGGTCGGAACGGCTATCGATCAGGATTCGGGCGTAATTCTTCTTATCCTTACGGTTCCGCCTACGCCTCTCTGCCGTTCCCCTTCTTCGGCGACTCCTTCGATCCCGATGACATCTATTCCACCGGATATCCCGTCGCCTCCCAGCCGCCTCCGTATTTGCTGCAAGCCCTGAGTCAAATGACCGGTCCCGCCGTCAATAACATTGGGCAAGCGATGAGTTCTCCGACCGTCAACGAATCTTCATCATCGCAACCGCTCATGATCGAACTGCAGAACGGACACTATGTTCGCGTTAGCGCCACCGTCGCCAACGGCGACACCCTCCCGCTTGATGCAACGCCCAGCCGCTCTCGATCAAGTCAATCTCTTTCGCCAATGAATTCCGCGCCCCAGGCCGAACCCTTACCTCCCGCAGTTCTAATCTTTCGTGACGGACACCGCGAAGAAGTCCGCGACTACACCATTGCCGACGGCGTTCTCTATGCCCGCGGCGACTACTACACCGACGGATACTGGAACAAGAAAATCAACCTCGCCACTCTCAACGTCCCGGAGACGATGCAAGCGAACGCCGCCCGCAGCGTAAAATTCGTCCTCCCCTCGTCGCCTAACGAAGTCATCACGCGCCCATAATTGTTAGTGTCGGACACAGATTTTAATGTGGGGACAGCCGCCCTCGGCTGTCCAATCGAGCGAAGCTCGACTTCTCGCTTTAGTCGAAATCAAAAAACCTCTTTATCCCCTCCCAATGCTTCCGCACCACATCCTCTGTCCGCAAATGTCCGCCTCGCCTCACCGTCTTCAGCAACGTTCCCGTCTCCTCCGCAAATCGCACGCTGCCCTCATAAGGCACGTGAGGATCATCCATCGCATGAAAAATCAAAACTTTTCCCGCTTCAATCTCCGTCCTCCGCGCCCACGGACTATAAAAATTCCCGCTCCGCAACTTATCCCAATTCGCATCCGATAACCGATACGCATTTCCAAACGCCTCACGTATGTACGCAGCGTAATTTTCTTGCGAAGTCTCCACCTTCTCCGAACGATCCAGAATCTCCCAGTCCGTTACCGGACAATTCGCCACAACCTTATTCACCCGCTAATCCAGCGAAGACAAAATCGCCGCTGCCCCGCCAAAACTTCCTCCAATCACAAAAATCTGATCCGCAATCACCGAGAATCTCCGTCCAAACGCACTCTCCACGAAACCCTTCGGCAACTCATCAACGACATCAAGAATGTCTTCATGCGGCGACCGCCGCAAGAACTCCCCACCACTCTCCCAAGCCCCGCGGTACCGCGGATACACCACCCAGAATCCGCGCCCCGCCAAAAACTCGCACAATCCCTGCTTGCGCGGAATCGATGGCATCCCATCGCACAGAATAATGACCCTCTGCCTCTTGCCAGCCCGCGCCGGAGGCAGGAATTCCGCAACGATTTCTTTCTTAAGTCGGGTTCTAAACATGCGTCCCCCAAGCCCCGGACGGGCGATCGATCATAGCCCGGCGCGTTCAGCGCCGGGTAGACGAAGGATAATGGAGAAGAAAGTCCCGCCCGGGACCGCGCAAACCTGCGGCAACGCATCCCGACGCCGCAAATCGTGATATAATTTGCATATACGAAATACAACTAACTGCCTGTAATTGCAACTGTTTAGAGCAACTGCGAGGCAACTCGATTTAAGCTAGAAGCCAGGAGCTAAGAGCTAGAAGCTAATTTCATGCCTGACGATCAAGATCCACAACTTCCCCTGACTCCGCCAACGCCGCCCGGCGGCGATGGCAGTCCCGGCGCCCTGCACATTCAGCCCGTCAACATTGAAGACGAGATGCGCAAGTCGTATCTCGATTATTCGATGTCGGTCATCATCGGCCGCGCCCTGCCCGATATCCGCGACGGACTCAAGCCCGTGCACCGCCGCATTCTCTACACCATGCAGCAGATGGGCCTCCAGCCCAATCGCGCCACGCGCAAGTGCGCCCGCATCGTCGGCGATGTCATGGGCAAATACCATCCCCATGGCAACCTCGCCGTCTACGACGCGTCTCGTGCGCCTCGCGCAAACCTGGAGCCTGCGCTACCCATTAATTTTCGGTCAAGGAAATTTCGGCTCGGTCGATGGCGACCCTCCCGCAGCCGATCGTTACACCGAAGCGAAATTAGCTCCAGTCTCGACCGCGCTGCTAGAAGATCTCGATAAAGAGACGGTCGACTTCCGCCCCAACTACGATGGCAGCGAAGTCGAGCCCGACGTTCTCCCCGCGCGCATTCCGAATCTTTTAATCAACGGCTCCGACGGAATCGCCGTCGGCATGGCGACAAAAATTCCGCCGCACAATTTAACCGAGATCATCGACGCCACCATCACGCTCATCAACGACCCGAACGCGCAACTCGCCGAAATCCTGAAATTCGTGCAAGGCCCAGACTTTCCCACCGCCGGCATCATTCACGGCCGCGCCGGAATTTTCGAAGCCTATCGCACCGGCCGCGGACGCTTCATGATGCGCGCCAAAGCCGCCATCGAAAACGTCACCAAAGATAAACAGGCCATCATTGTCACCGAAATTCCCTATCAGGTAAACAAATCCGTCCTGGTCAAACGTATAGCCCAACTGGTCAACGATAAAGAAATCGAAGACATCTCCGACGTGCGCGACGAAAGCGATCGCGACGGCATGCGCATCGTGGTCGAACTCAAGCGCGGCACCGAGCCGCAAATCGTTCTCAACCAGCTCTACAAGCACACCTCCATGCAGGAAGGTTTTTCCATGATCCTGCTGGCGGTAGTCAACGGACAGCCCCGCGAAATGGGCTTGATCACTGCCATCAAGCACTTCATCAATCACCGCGTCGAAGTCGTCCGCCGCCGCACCGCGTACCTTCTGCAGAAAGCGAAAGACCGCGAGCACATTCTCGAAGGCTACCTCAACGCCCTCGATCACCTCGACAACGTCATCACCATCATCCGCGCCAGCTCCAATCGCGCCGATGCCCGCGAAAATTTAGTCGCTTACTTCGGCGGCAAGAAAATCGATATCAACACCACCGGCCGCGCTCCCAAGCTCGATCCTGAAAAGCCCTTCACTGCGCGCCAGGCCGAAGCCATTCTTGAACTGCAACTGCATCGCCTCACCAAACTTTCCATCGACGAAATTTCCAACGAACTGAAAGAAGTTCGCGAGCGCATCGAAGACTACGAAGCCATCCTCGCCTCCGAGAAAAAACTTCGCAGCGTCATCATCAAAGAACTCGAAGAAGTAAAAAACCTTTACGGAGATGACCGCCGCACCCGCATCGAAGACGAAGCCGCCGAAATCGTTCTGGAAGATTTAATCGCCGACGAGCAAGTGGCCGTCACTTTCAGCCACTCCGGCTACATGAAGCGCACGCCGATTTCCACCTACCGCATGCAGCGCCGCGGTGGCAGCGGACGCACCGGCATGAAGACTCGCGAAGAAGATTTCGTCGAGCACCTCTTCATCGCCTCCACCCACGCTTACATTCTGATCTTCACCAATAAAGGCCGCGTCTATTGGCTCAAGGTCTATGAAATTCCCGATGTCAGCGCCGCCGGCCGTGGCAAGCACATCGGCAACCTGATCGGACTGCAGCCCGGCGAAACCGTCCGCACCATGCTGGCTGTGCGCAATCTCGAAGAAGAAAATAAATACATCTTCTTCGCCACGCGCAACGGCCTGGTAAAAAAATCCGAGCTGCGCGAGTTCATGCACGTCCGCTCCAACGGCATCAATGCCATCAACATCGAAACCGGAGACGAACTCGTAGCCGCCCGCATCACCAACGGCGACCAGATCGTCTTCATCGCCTCGCACGAAGGCATGGCCGTCCGCTTCGACGAAAGCCACGTCCGCCCCATGGGCCGCGCCGCTTATGGCGTCAACGGCATCAACTTGGACGAAGGCGATTACGTAGTGGGCATGACGGTCACCCCGAAACCCGGCACGGAACATGGAGGGACGGGCGCCTCCGCCCGTCCAGCGAGCGAAGCGAGCCTAGAAACAGAAATCCCGCCAGGCGAGGTCGTCGACTTAACGCAGAAGGGAAATCTCATTCTCTCCGTAACCGAAAACGGCTACGGCAAGCGCACTCCCGCCGACGAATACCGCCTCACCAACCGCGCCGGCAAAGGCGTAATCAACGTCAAAACCACAGAGCGCGTCGGTAAAGTTGTCGCCATCGCTCTGGTCGACGAAAACTCGCAAGTCATGCTGATCAGCCACTACGGCAAAATCATCCGCATGGATTCAAAAACCATCCGCGAATCCGGCCGCAACGCCCAAGGCGTCCGCCTCCTCAACATGGAGCCCGGCGACCGCGTCGCCGCCGCAGTTGTTCTAGCGCCAGAAGAAGAGCCGACCAACGGAGGCACGCTGCTGCAGTAGATTGCAGATTGTAGTGATGGTGTGGAGCGGGCGCCCTCGCCCGCTTGCTTTTGACTTCGATCGGGAAGGGCACGACTTCAGTCGTGCCGTAAGGACTTAACGCGAACGCGGGCTTTAGCCCCTTCGGGAATCTTGCACCTACTTCACTCCCTGCTTCGCATTAATCTCTTTCGCAAACTCCGTAACAAAATTCAGCAGCGTTCCATAACCCAACTGCCCCAGCACGGCATACCCGCCATTGGACAGCGCACTCTGGTTCCGCGGTTTCCACGACGTCGCTACCAGCCCTCCAGCAAACGCTCCTCCATACAACGCCAGTTGCGGACGCAAATGCTCCTCACTGCGATCATAAGTCAGCAAATTCCTGATAATCGCGTGCCGCGTTCGTGGCCACAATCCCCGGCACCGGCAGCGGTCATAACGAACTTCATATCCCAGCTTCGCATTGCCCAGCGCCGCCAGCGAATTGGCCGTAATAAATTGTCCTTCGCGCGATGCAAATCGCTCCGCATACCCTCCCCATCCATCGTCCCACTGCGATGGTGTCCCTCGCGCCTGGTCGATCAGCGCCCCAAACGCACGCTTCATATACGCGCCCGGAGTCGTCAGCGTCTGTCGCAAATAAATTTCCTCACGCTGCTTCGTCGTGGGACTAATCAGCGGCTCGTTCTTGCCAATAAATACACCCGTAATCCACGTCGACTCCCAATCCCGCGCCCTCACGAATCCCACCTGAGCCACGTCCTTGGTGATGTCGAGCGCTTCTTTTGTTTTGTCCTCCACTGCCTGCGCCGGAGTCGCACTTTCTTTCTTGGTCTCTCCCGGCGCATCCGGCAGTTCTTTCCCCGCAGTCTGTCCCCGCCGCTTCCGCCGGATTCGTCGGCTGCTCCTGCCCGCGCACCCGCCCCCGACTCATCACTACCAATGCGCACACCAATATCAGTCCGCGCGCTACGTTCCACCCCGTCCGTCCCCTGCGAGTACCCGAGAAGCGCATCCCTGGCAGCCCTTCCTCTGTGACCCTCTGTGTTTAAGCCTTTGACTTCCCGTCCCCAACCCCAATGCTAAACTCCGCTTAGATGCCATCTCTCTACAACCGTGTTGCAGGACAAAGTGTGGAACGCATCGCCGCCCTCAGCGACGGAATCTTCGCCGTGGCCATGACCCTGCTCGTCCTCGACCTTCGCGTCCCCGCCGCCGAAGCCGTCCACTCCGAACACGACCTCCGCCACATCCTCCTCGCGCTCTCTCCGCGCCTCATCATCTTCCTGATGAGCATCATGACCAACGGAATCTTCTGGGTCGGCCAGCAAACCCAGCTCAACTACTTCGCCCGCTCCGACCGCAATCTCGCCTGGATCCACATCGCCTTCCTCTGCGCCATCACGCTCACGCCATTCACCACATCGCTGCTCGCCGAATTCATCCACTACCGCACCGCGCTCCTTGTCTACTGGAGCAACATCTTCCTCCTCGGCTTCATCCTTTACTGGAGTTGGTCCTACGCCACCCGCGCCCAACTCCTCGTAGACGATCTACCGCCCGAAGTCCATCCCGCAGTAGTCCGCCGCATCGTCATCGCCCAATCCCTCTACGCTGCCGGCGCCGCCCTCTGCTTTATCGACACCTATTACGCCATCGCGGCAATCGTCCTGGTCCAACTAAACTACGCCATCGCCCCCAGATTCTGCTGGGGATTATTCTCCCGCAAAAAGCCACAACGATAACTCGGGCTCGGACTGAAGCTAGAAGTTTTCGGATCAAGCGGATGCGGGAAATAACGCCGGATGTGGATAATACCGTGGAAGAGCGGCGCTTCAGCGCCGCGTTTCGCTCTTAGATGATGTGGCCTTCAGGCCCCGCGCGCCGCTCTCAAAAATTGGCGTGAATCTGCCGTTGAAAAATTCTTGCCACTACCCTCTCTCAAACGCGTGCTTCTTCTCCAACTCCTCCACTGCCGCTCGCATCTGCGCCTCAAACCGTTCCGCCCGCCCCATCAACCCCGCGGTAGCTTCCGCCCACTCGCCATCGATCCGCACCAATCCATCCCCTGCTACCAGCCGCCCGGCAATCTCCAGCAAATGCGCCGGAGTAGTCTCCAAATACTGCGCGTCCGTCGGATCCCCAATCCAAACTCGCTTCTCTGCCGGCGGAGCATCGGACGGGGGTGCCCCATTTCTCGCGTCTTTTGCGAGAAGTGGGGATCTCAACTTCGTCCCCCAATAAACCTTCCGCTCCACAAACGTCGCAATCTCATCGTCGCTTGCCTTCCCAAACACCCACTTCTCCCGCTTGAAGTCATAGTGACGGCTGGAAAACGCAACCGGCTTCAACTTCCCCGACTTCACAAACTCAATCTGTCGCCGGTCCACTTCCTTGCGCAGCGCATTGATCACCGGAGCCTCCGCATCCTTCGGCTCCAGTGACGCCATTACCTCGCGCACCGTAGCCGACAAATTCACCGCCACCGGCGCATGCAGCCCATCCGAATTCTCCAGCCGAATCTCCCCATGCAACACCCAAAAATCCGCCCCCGAAGTCGAGCGGTGAAACGGCCACTCCAACTCAATCGTCAACGGCAACCCCGTCAACGTAACCCAAATCTTTTTCTGCTCACCCAACTGCGCCATTTCTCAACCACCTCACAAAATTGAATCTGTCATGCTGAGCGAAGTCGAAGCATCCCTACCCTGTGCTCCTCTGTGCCCCCTGTGTTTAACTCTTGCTCTTGCCCCTGACCTTGCTAACCTTAGCCCCCATCCGCAACAACTTCCGCACCGTTCCCGTAGGCAGCCGCTTCATCTCATCATGCAACTCCGTCACCGCCTCAAAAAATCCCGCCATAGCCGCCAGCCGTTCCCGCGTAAACTCCGCCCCCGCTTCTTTCGGATCCAGCTCCTCCAAACTCCGCCGCAACATCTCTCGCGTCGGATCGATCTCCCGCCGCTTCCTCTGCTCAATCACCAGCCGGAACATCTCCCACACATCTTTCATCGACTCATAATGCTCCCGCCGGTCCCCCAGCACATGCACCGCCCGCACAATCCCCCACCCCTCCAGCTCGCGAATCGAAGTACTCACATTCGATCGCGCCACGCTCAAAGTCTCCGCAATCTCCTCCGCCGGCAGCGCCCGCGGAGACAGATACAGCAACGCATGAATCTGCGCCACCGTGCGGTTAATCCCCCACCGCGTCCCCATCTCCCCCCAATGCAAAATATATTTCTGCTGCACGCCAGTCAGGTTGGCCATATCAAAACTTTCAGTTCAAACAGAATCTACAGAACAGGAAGCCGCAGGTCAATCCCCAGAAAAAGAGATGTAGCGTAGAAAGATTTATGAGGGAAGCCCAGAAGGTTCCATGTGGGGACAGCCGCCCTCGGCTGTCCATTCGAGCGCAGCTCGAAGGCTCTTGTGCCTCCGCCATCCCTAATCTTTTTTCGCTGGAGGACCCTCGCCGCCGGATTCCCTGACAACTTTCTTCGGCGCAGCCTTCTTCGCCGCCTCCGCCCGCTTCCGCTCCTGATACCGCCGATCATGAAACGACTGGTCCGACGCCTGTTTCTT
>CAVOJP010000001.1:0-1469573 GCA_963696285.1 uncultured Acidobacteriaceae bacterium | reverse complement strand
GACGTAGTTCAGTTGGTTAGAACGCTGCCCTGTCACGGCAGAGGCCGCGGGTTCGAGTCCCGTCGTCCCCGCCAATTCTTTCAAGCACTTGCAAGGAATTGGCAATTTGCGTCATGGTCCAATTTGGTCCAGTTAGGCCAGTGCTTCTCCCTTGTTGAGTACCATCCGAACAAGTTTGCTTTGTGCCAGCCTCTTGTTCGGCATTCCCGCCTGAGCGTAAAGATCCAGCGTAATGCGACTGTTCGCATGACGTAGGAGCTCCTGTACCACCTTCACTTCCTCGTTGTTCTGAGTGAGCAAAGTTGTGTACGTGTGACGGAAGGTGTGGAACCCGACCCGCTTCTGGATCTTCGCCGCCTTCACTGCCGGTCGCCCGTATCGTCGCCAGAGGGTCTCTGGCCAGAGCGGTTGCTTGCCCTTCATTGTCGGCGAGGCAAACACCCAGTCTGTTTCGCGATTGTACGGACCAACCAGCCTCAGCTTGAGCAGAGACTCGGCCAAAGCAGCGTCGAGCGGTACATCCTTTGCGGAAGCTTCCGTCTTCGGAGCGCCCTGGACCATCATCACGACTGAACGGCGAACATGGATTACGAGGTTCTCGAAGTCCACATCCTCCCATTGCAGCCCGATCAATTCTCCACGTCGCAAACCGGTGAAAGCGTCCAGTTCTGCCGCCGTTCGAAGAGGTTCTGGCAGTTCTTTGAGCAGTGCCATGATCTCGTCGGGCGTCAGGACATCGGGCGTTCTCATACGCTTCGCACTCTGACGTACGCTCTTGATCGGGTTTCGTTCTGTCCACTCCCATCGGATCGCATGAGAAAACAAGGCGCTCATCAGATTCCTGATTTTGGCCCTGCTCCCACGTGCCAACGGCATTGTTTTCAACCACGCTTCGACATCCACCGCTTTCACTTCGGAAAGACGGTATGACCGCCAGCGTGGAAGAACCCACTTTTTCAAGTAAATGTCGTAGGCATACTGCGTGGAGTAGGACTTGTGATGCTCGTCTGAGCTTCCAGTCGCCGGCTTCTGCTTTGAAAAAATGTCCGGCAGTTCGTGCTCCTGGTAGTGCTTGACGAGGGTCTCGACGCTCACGTTCTTGAGCAGTTGTTGCGGGGTTTGTCGGTTGATCGTTAGACGGATTGCATCGACCGCAGATTGCGCTGCCGATTCGGTTGGAAATTCTTCCAGAGTCCCGACGACAATGTTCTTTCGACAGACCGAACCGTCGATTTGAACTTCTCTCCATCGGAACTCCCAAACCTTTCCTTTCCTGCGATCCGCCAGTTTCAGGCTACCGTGCTGATGACTCGTGCGCCTCATCAATCCTCCTTTGTGAGAGGCGACACGGATGGCTGCCTCAGCTTAGCGCAAGTGGAGTGGCGGGTCGATGGTGAATATCTTTGGAAGACGGTGGCTTAACCGGCCTTTTTCGTTCTCAGCCAAATCTCCAGATCGGAGGCACGGAACCGCCATAGCTTGCCAACTTGGATTCCGTGAATCTGGCGATTGCGAGCCATTCGCTGAAGCGTTTTCGGGTGAATGCGGAGCAACTCTGCTGCTTCATCGCTGTCCAACAGTGGCTCGAAGACGAATTCAGGCCTTGGGCGGGACTGGCTGGGAGAGGGAGCAAACCTCGATGGCTGGGAAGCGGACATGATGAACTCCTAGAAAGGTCGACAAAACGACTTGGTTTGGCCCCTCTTCCGATTTTCCGCAAACGCAGATTTAGTTTCAGTCAAGTGGCCCGATCGCTCGGTTGTTAAACTCCGTGCAGGATCGGTTGTAGTAAGCAATTTGATTCACTCTTACCGCCATGTCCAATGAATTTTGGGGAGTCTGTTATTCCTCCCAGGAATAATAGACGCACGAGACCGATCTGACTGCTCTAATTCTTGGTGAATTAGTTGATTAGCTAGGGCTAGCATATTGAAATAGCGAGACTTGCAGAGAATGACAACCACCGACAAAATCGGCGTGTTATCCGTTACGTGGCGAGCTGCTGGCCCTGTCGTATTGCTAGTAAATCCGTCGCTCCTGCCGTACGGAAGGTGTGTGGATAATCGAAAAGATTAGCGAAGTCATGCTGGCTATGTCCTTTGCCGCGAATCGAGTGGAGACTTTCACGGCGGCATCGAGAACAAATTCACTAACTGAAGCGCTCTGACTTTCCCTGCAACTATTCCTCCCAGGAATAACAGACTCCCGAAAATTCATTGGACACCGTCGTCGTGTGGAGTTAGCTTTGCGCCGCTAGCATCCTTTTTGGAAGGATCGGCAGGAGGCACATATGGCATCACGCTGGTCGCAAGTCAGTGCCTCCCGAGCGGAGATCGAAGTTGGCCGCAATCCCCTTCGCCATGGTAGGCGCGCACGCACCAAGAAGAGTATCGTCGCGGTACGGCATCTATGTCCGAATTCAAGTGCTGATGGAGCGATCCGCCTCGCTGGGCTCCGAGCCTTCTCTGCGCTACCCACACAGTTCACAGTCAGCTCGACATTCTCTGGCATACTCACCTACATCTGGCGAGTTGACTGGTTTCAGATAAAGCCGAAGGGAAGTCTAGGTAAACCGCTCGCTATCGCCATCGGAAGTTATCGCAGTTCCACCGACCGCAATTGGATGCTCCGGCCCGTGGGTCTCGCGAATTGCAAGAATGATCCGGCGTACCCTCGGACGGTCGAATATCGCGGCGATTCCACTTGGGATTCCGATGACTTCCGGATCGACACGCTAGCCTCGGATGCTATCCCTTCGGCTCGCACATTCACAGCGCGAAAGGATCCCGCTAACCCCACAAATTCCAAGCACGGGTGGTTATGGATTCTGTATGAGCTTGTCCGCGGAAAGGCCGGCGCGAAACTTGCCCGAAAGCCAACTTCGCGCCATGCCGATCGACCGAATCCTAAGTACTACGCACAGAAGACAGCGGCCGTCGCATCGGCCAGACTTCGACTCGGCGAAAGCATTCCGATTGATGACCCTGTCATACTCCTTGAAGGTCGGCGCCGCCTTGAGTTTCCATTGGTACTCAGCCGCGGTCGTGCACGGAAAGCCTACAGATTATGCGCGGGCGGTGAAGCCATGATCCGCACTTTATTTTCGTGCCCGAGCAAGAACGGTGCTTCGCACCGGAAGAATTTTGACACTCCACCCCTGGGAGGGAACTGTAGGGAAACCTGCGAGTGCTCTCGGGGAACCATTTTTGTATCCGATAGATAGCGTGGGTCGTGGTTCCGTAGGGAAACCCGCGTATACATGCGTAAACGCGGGTTTCGGGAGGTGTGTAGAGGATGGCGCTGCTCGATGAGAAGAACTTTACGGCTGAGGCGGCAAAGCGGGCGCGGTTCCGAGTGCATCACGTGGGGACGAAGCTGAACCAGGCGGAGCTGCGCGAACTGGAGGCGCTGGCCGCGAAGCGGAAGCAGACGCAGGCGGAACTGATCCGCGGGCTGGTATTGCGCGAGATCGAGCAGGACCAGACGGGCCTTCGACCCAGTGCGGAGATGGTGGAGATTACGGCGTGCCGCCTGCTGGTGGTGAACCTGCTTGGTCCGCTGCTAAAGGGCCAGGTGGTGACCTCAGAGCTGTTCGACGGAATCGTCGACATGGTCAAGAGGCAGAAGGTGCGGGTTGCTATGGACCGGCTCAAAGACCACGCAGCGCGGCGCTGAGGCTTCGGTAGCCGAGTATCGTGCGATGCAGCAGCAGGCGGACAGAACGATAGCGCAGCGAGAAAAACCCAGCGGCCACGGGAATGCGTTATCTCCCATTTTTCCGCTGCAAGTGTACGGATCGCGGGAGGCAAGTCAAGGCTCTGCGCTTCGCTCCGACCGCAACGCGGCGCAAAGAATGCGGTCTTGACTAACCTCCCTCTCCGCTCCTGTGTTGCTTCCAGCCATCGAAAAAACTTAGGAAATAAATGAGGGCCAATTTAGTGATCTGGCGGAAGACACCATCGAACCAAGCCCAGGGATGGGGAGCGTTGGTGTGGAGCTAAAGTCAACAACTTGCCGCGCTTGCGTTGTCACGGAACATCGGTGGCACGAGGCCGGATCAATTGCGGGTCCTAATCATCAGTACAAGCGCAAATCAACCGCGTCTTCTGTTTAGCGCATGGTCGGTCCTCCCGAAGTAGATTCTCTCCGGAGGTGGAGAAATCCCTCTTACCGCTGCCAACGCGAGAGAAGTTGGGAGGAATCGCTTAACGTAGGGGGCTGTTTGCACAGCCCACTACCGGTCTCTGAAGCATTAAGCGTGAACGAGCTCTTTTGCTCTGGTGGAGCGGTGTTCGGATTGTTCCGCTGTGCTGTAATCGAGGACAACGCGGGCGGGAACGTCCCCGTGCTCAAGGCGTTTAAAGATCTCGTTGATCGCTGATAGCGGCTGAAGCTCGATGTCTGCTTTCACTTTGCCTTTGACCGCGAAGTCGAGCGCCTCGGCCATATCCTCGCGGGTTCCGACGAAAGAACCTCGAACGGTGATGCAGTTGGCCACTACATCAAAGAGAGGTACAGGAAACTCCCCCGGTGGCAGCCCAACTAGCACGCACGTACCGCGTTTCCGGGTCATGCCGATTCCTTGCTTAAATGCGATGAGTGACGGTGCCGTAATCAGAACACCATGAGCTCCGCCATCTGTACCTTTCTTTACTGCTGCTCCCGGATCCTCATGCTTTGCGTTGATGATGAGATCGGCCCCGAGTTTCTTCGCGTGCGCTAATTTGCGGTCGTCGATGTCGACCGCGCAGACCAGCAAACCCATCGCCTTGGCATATTGAATACCAAGATGTCCGAGGCCGCCGCAACCTGAAATTCCGACCCATTGGCCGGGCTTCGCCCCTGTTTGCTTGATTCCCTTGTAGGTCGTTATGCCGGCGCAAATGAGTGGCGCAGCTTCGGGGGGAGCCAGGCCTTTCGGGATATGTGCCACATAATCCGGGTCGGCGAGAACGTATTCCGCGAAGCCCCCGTTCTTTGTGTAGCCGCCGAACTGCGCTTCGGCGCAGACTGTCTCCCAGGCTGATAGACAGTACTCGCAATGACCGCAGGCAGAGTAGAGCCATGGCACACCGACACGGTCGCCCTCTTTGACAATGGTTACTCCTGCTCCGACTGCGGAGACCAGGCCGACGGCTTCGTGGCCGGGAATAAACGGAAGCGTAGGCTTGACCGGCCAATCCCCGTCTGCGGCGTGGAGGTCGGTATGGCAAACTCCACACGCCTCCGTCTTCACCACGATCTGTCCAACTCCAGGAGTGGGGATGTCCCACTCGCGAAGCACAAGCGGCTTCCCGAAATGCTCAACCACTGCTGCATTCATCTTTCTTGTTGCCATGACGTTCCTCTTTTCAAGTTTCGAATTAGTTGCAGCTGGACAGGGCGTCCGTCGATTGCGCCCGAGTGATGCGCGGGATGCGTTCCATGGCGAATCAGGTCATTTTCTTCTGAAGTAACCGCCGCACGAGTGAAGGGTCCTTCCCCTCATAGATAAAGTGTGAATTTCGCGATCTTATTCGCAAGAGTTCGGGACAGTCTCGTAGCCTTCTCCGTAAGCTAGGTCAGGATTGCATTGACGCCAGCAATAATCTGTTCCGTTTTGCTCAACACCGGCATCCATCTCCAAGTAGATTCGCATCTGCGCGAAGTTCCGATTTGGCGCGGCAGACCCAGCCTCGGAGAGCCAAAACAAATGAAAGCTGCTGTTTTCTCTTCAACTCACACTCAGCCCCAGTTGTTTCTCCATGTCGAAGATGTGCCCCGTCCACGGCTGGAAGCGGGCCATCTGTTATTGCGGGTCGTCGCCTGCGGAGTGTGTCGCACTGACCTTCACATCGTTGAAGGAGATCTTCCGCCGCTTCGTCCGCGCCTGACTCCGGGCCATCAAATCGTGGGAGAAGTAATCGAAGGCGCGACCCTGGAATTACCGGCGGGAACCCGTGTCGGCGTTTCTTGGATGGGTGGCGTGGATGGCGATTGCCCGTATTGCCGTCGTGGCATGGAGAATCTCTGCGACAAACCTACATTCACGGGCTACACAGTGGATGGTGGCTATGCCGAATATGTTCTTGTGCGCGCGGACTTCGTTTTCCGGTTGCCCCCTGGCCTGGACGACGCACATGTCGCTCCGCTACTGTGCGCCGGTATCATCGGCTTTCGCAGTTTACGAATAGCGGGGGTTGAGAAGGGCGAGCGAGTCGGACTCTTTGGCTTTGGCAGCTCCGCAAGCTTGGCGATCGCCATTTTGCAATCGTGGAAGTGCGAGGTTTATGTCGTAACGAGAGGTGAATCGCATCGGAAAAGAGCAGCTTCGCTGGGTGCCACATGGGTTGGCAAAGAAGATGAAATGCCACCAGTGACGCTCGACCGCGCAATCACATTCGCGCCCAGTGGAAAAGTAGTCGTCAGCGCCCTGGCGAGTCTGCGGAAGGGTGGTGTGGTCGCCATTAACGCCATCCATCTCGATCATATGCCAGCCTTTGATTATGACAAGCTGCTGTGGGGAGAGCGTCAGATCCGCAGTGTAGCCAATATGACGCGGCAGGATGCGCGCGACTTTCTCAAGATCGCTCATGACCTGCACATTCGTCCGAACACTACAATATTCGCGCTCGATGATGCGAATAAGGCGCTCCTGGCTGTGAAAGAAGAAACAGAACAGGGATCGGTAGTGATTGTTCCCTAATCCTTCTTGCGCCGGATCGGTCCTCGGCGTGGCGGTTGAGGCGCAGAAGCTAATCGTGCAGAACAACAATCTTTCCCCTCCAACTTGAGTCGGTTATAGCAGAACCAGAGGTAGTCCCTTTTTCGCTGGAATTGAAGAGATGGGTTCAATATCACCTTGAGTCAACCGGAGTGAGGAACGTGCATGGTTTTAAGATGCGGTGATGCTCCGAGGTCGGAGTAGACAGCTAATCGTTGTTCTTCTGTTTGCTGCCTACACGTTCTTGAGCGACGGTTTGTGAACTCTCATACGGCCATCGTCATCCCATTTGACGAGAGCATCATCCTCATTAACTTGTCGAACTGTGCCAAATTCTCCAGTAGGCATTCCGAAATCGCCCAGACCTTCGACGCGATCTCCTGGACTCAAGTCCCCGCCTGTACCGGAAGGGTCGACAAGCGGTGGCTTCTTTGCACGGTCTGAATCAGGCGGTGACCCGCGGTGTGACAGCGGCGGTTGGGGAGCATTACGCAGTCTAGGTGTCGGCTTATTACTCTTACGAGGCGTATCCACGCATTTCTTTCCGAGAGCCCAGATCTGCTCTTCGCTCGACAGTTCAGCCACTTGATTACAGAATGGGCGTGGAGAGAGTGGTTTGGCTGATCCAAACTGCTCAGTTCTGATAATCGGCACGGATAGCCGACGACCACGCGATGTAGAGATTTGGGTGCGGTTAGCTGCAAGGCGAGAGCTAATCGTGGAGAACAACACTGAGAAGCGAGCTGTGGACTTCCAACCCGCCGTTGTAGTGAATAAATCCCAATTTCCTGAACCGGTTCATAAAAAAACTCACTCGCGAGCGGGTCGTACCGATCATTTCCGCCAAGCTCTCCTGGCTGATCTTCGGAATCACGGTCTCAGGAACACCGTCTTTGCCAAAATGAGCGAGCATAAGAAGCACTCTGGCCAGTCGCTTTTCACTGGAATTGAAGAGTTGGTCGACCAGATCCTCTTCGTAGCGGACATTGCGCGCGAGCAAATACGATACGAAAAGATCGGACAACTCGTGTTCCCGATGAAGCACATCCACCATGGCTTTCTTGTCGATTCGCATCACAGCACAATCTGTCATTGCGCTTGCCGAACCCATACGAAGCGGTTGGCCAGCCAGCGAACCTTCGCCGAAAAAGCTCCCATCGCTTAATATTCCGATCGTCGCTTCCTTGCCAGTTTTGGAGACAACAGTGAGTTTTACCTTGCCCGTTTGCAGATAGAACAGTGTGTTCGCTGGATCCCCTTGCACAAATATGGGCTGATTCCTTTGAAAGAGCATGGCTTTCCTACCTTGCCCGATGGTAGCAAGGAACGCATGTGGATCGAACTCGCGGCCGTTCTTCGAACCACGACGTACCGGCGTGGAATCCTGGGCTGCTGCGGATATGCGACGAATCGGCTTTGAGCGGGCGATGTTGGTTGAACCCTCGGACTCGCGAAGCAGAGACATACGCGCCTCCTCTCACCCCGCGTTCGAACACATTGTAACCGCCCACAACATGACAGTAAACCGGCCTTTTTCAGAACGGTAACGATGTACCGGCTAGGGCTGTTTTGTAAACGCGCGTATGGCGCCCGCCCCGCTAACGTTTTTCGGTTGGGGTAACGGATATTGCGCGCGGCCCCATCCACAGGGCAATCGCTCTCCTCGAGATCGCGAACGAGATTATCGATCGCATCTGGATTCTCACAGAAACCGGCTGCTGTGTTCGATTGTCTACGCAGGATGACCATAGGTTTGAGCAAGCCCGGGGCAGCGCAAATCATCGTTCTTCGCTCCTCTCTGGAGTTCTCTGATTGTGTTGAGAGCGGCAAGCAGCAATCGGCTCTCCTGACCGGAAGCCGTATCGAAGGAGTCTTCGATTCGGTCCATGATGGCATCCTTCGCATTTTGGAGCCGCTGCTGGCGCGCAACCGTATCGCGTTCCACCAGAGCGCATTCAAACAGATGCTCCCAATTACATGCGGAAACGGCAGGCGATGTCGGACTGATGTTTTCGCTCATAGCATCCCTTTCATGGTGAGTCTGACGTGTCACTTGTCAAAAGATGCTGCGTTCGAAGAAGCCTTGAGGTCATTGTGGCCGAGACACAGCCCAGGGGGCTCGGCTCCCGTTGGCTGCGAGAATAAAAACAGTCCCGCGGTCGTGTCTGTTCAAAAGTGCTCACTCCGGGGATAACCCCCAGAGCGTTTTGGCGCCCAATTCATGCGGCAGCAACCTGCGTGCGACCCGCGCGGATCGAAAAGTTGAAGAGCGAGTCCACAGCTATGTTCGCGGTACGCCCGTGCGACATCTGTTGTACGTGACAACAAGGTCATAGTCTCGCGCGGCACGATCTAGGGTCCGTGCTCTACGGCGATGATGTCGTGGTACTAGGCGGATTTCTTTTGCTCAACGTCTGTGTACTCAGCGTCAATCACGCCCTCGTCTCGGTGGGGCTGGCCACCGGCTGCGGAATTGGCGCCGCCACTCGTACCAGCGCCAGACGCGCTTTGCGGCTGTGCTTTGCTGTACATCTGCTCCGCGAGTTTGTGCGATACCTGCGTCAGACGTTCCCGAGCTTCGTCCATTTGATGCTTGTCGGCGGACTCCAGGACTCTCTTGGCATCGGCGAGCGAATTCTCAACCTCGCCGCGTTCCGATCCCGAGATCTTGTCGCCGTGATCGCGTAGCATCTTCTCCACGTTGTAAATCATCGAGTCCAGCTGATTCTTCGCCTCGATCTGTTCACGTCTGATTTTGTCATCCGTCGCGTGCGACTCGGCTTCTTTCGCCATGCGCTCGATGTCCTGCTTGCTCAAACCCGACGACGATGTGATGGTGATCTTCTGGTCTTTGCCGGTCGCCATGTCTTTCGCGGCTACGTTCAGGATGCCGTTCGCATCGACGTCGAATGTGACCTCGATCTGAGGTACCCCACGCGGAGCGGGCGGAATCCCAGTCAGTTGGAACTTGCCAAGCGTGCGGTTTTGGTCCGCCATAGTGCGCTCGCCTTGCAGAACGTGCACCTCGACCGAGGACTGATTATCCGCAGCAGTTGAAAACTTCTCCGTCTTGCGCGTCGGAATAGTTGTATTGCGTGGAATCATGGGCGTCGATACCGAGCCCTGCGTCTCGATCGAGAGGGTAAGCGGGGTCACGTCCAGAAGTAGAAGATCCTTCACTTCACCTTGAAGGACGCCTCCCTGAAGCGCAGCTCCAACGGCGACTACTTCATCGGGGTTCACGCTCTTGTCGCCCTCTTTGCCGAACAGTTCCTTCACCAGACGCTGAATGCGTGGCATTCGGGTCTGGCCACCAACAAGTACAACCTCGTTGATCTTGCCGGTATCCACACTGCCATCCTTCATGCATTGTTTGCACGGGGGCACGGAGCGCTGAACAAGATCCTCAACCATCGACTCCAGTTTTGCGCGCGTCAGTTTCTTGACGAGATGCTTCGGCCCATTGGCGTCGGCCGTGATGAACGGCAGGTTAATTTCGGTTTCCATGGTGGAAGAGAGTTCGATTTTGGCACGTTCGGCTGCATCCCGCAGTCGCTGCAGCGCCATCTCGTTGCCCTTGGCTCGCAAGTCGAGACCTTCTTCCTTTCTGAACTCATCAATCAGCCAATCCATCAGGCGCTGGTCGATATTGTCTCCGCCAAGATGCGTGTCCCCGTTCGTGGCCGCGACCTCGATAAGACCGTCGCCGACGTGCAGAATGGAAACGTCAAATGTGCCGCCCCCGAAGTCGTAGACAGCGATGGTCTCGTCCTTCTTCTTGTCCAAGCCGTAGGCAAGGGCAGCTGCCGTCGGCTCGTTGATAATGCGCTTCACGTCGAGTCCGGCAATCTTCCCGGCATCTTTTGTTGCTTGACGTTGCGCGTCATTGAAATATGCAGGGACGGTGATGACCGCCTCGGTGACTTTTTCGCCTAAGTAGTCTTCAGCGGCCTTTTTCAGTTTCTGAAGAATCATGGCGGAGATCTGCGGCGGAGTGTATTTCTTGCCTTGAGCGACAATTACTACGTTGTCTCCATCGGGCTCCACCTTGTAGGGCACCATTTTCAACTCTTCGCCAATTTCGTTATGGCGGCGTCCCATGAAACGCTTGATCGAATAGATCGTGTTTTCTGGATTGGTAGTCGATTGCCGTCTTGCAACTTGTCCGACGAGTATCTCGCCACTCTTCGTAAAAGCCACGACCGATGGAGTCGTACGGCTGCCTTCTTCGTTGGGGATGACCTTGGCTTCGCCGCCATCCATAACCGCTACGACCGAATTCGTAGTACCGAGATCAATGCCGATAGTCTTACCCATGATTGCGATCTCCTGAAGTTATAAAGAGTTTAAAATTAGGAACTGGAGAGCTCTTCAACGATTGTGGGCGTCGGGGCTACTTGTTAGTACCCATCTCCCATGCCGCCACGCCCACCCGCCTGAGCGCCCGTTGTTTCTTCCTTAATGTCGGCGATTAGAGCTTCGGTGGTAAGCATGAGCGCCGCGATAGATCCGGCATTGGTGAGAGCTGTGCGCACTACCTTGGTCGGATCGAGTACTCCGGCTTTGACCAGGTCTTCATACTCTCCTGTCAAAGCGTTGTAGCCGAAGTTCGGGTCCTTCGATTCGAGCACTTTGCCCAGTACGATGGCGCCTTCTTCGCCAGCGTTTTCAGCAATCTGACGGAGCGGTTCCTGCAAGGCGCGTTTCACAATGTTGACGCCGATCTGCTCATCGTTCTCCAGTTTCAACTTGTTGAGAGCTGTCGCGCACCGCGCCAGGGCGACTCCGCCGCCCGGGACAATGCCTTCCTCCACCGCCGCGCGAGTCGCGTGCATGGCGTCTTCGACGCGAGCTTTTGTCTCTTTCATTTCAGTCTCGGTCGCCGCGCCGACTTTAATCACAGCCACGCCACCCACGAGTTTCGCCAATCGCTCTTGCAGTTTCTCGCGGTCGTAGTCACTCGTCGTCTTTTCAATCTGGCCACGAATTTCCTTCACACGGCCCTCGACATCGCCCTTCTTGCCTTTGCCTTCGATGATGGTCGTATTGTCCTTATCGATTGTGATCTTTTTCGCCTGTCCGAGATCCTCAATCTTCACGTTTTCCAGCAAGATGCCGAGATCCTCGGTGATGGCCTTCCCACCGGTGAGGGTTGCGATGTCCTGCAACATGGCTTTGCGCCGGTCGCCGAAGCCGGGAGCCTTTACGGCTGCAACTTGCAGTGTCCCGCGAAGTTTATTGACGACCAGAGTAGCCAGCGCTTCGCCCTCAATATCTTCGGCAATGATGACGAACGGCCTAGCGCTTTTGGCGATCTGTTCGAGCAGAGGCAGCAAGTCCTTCATCGAACTGATCTTCTTTTCGTGGATGAGGACGTAGGCGTTTTCGAATGCAACTTCCATACGCTCGGGATCAGTAACGAAGTAGGGAGAGAGATAGCCGCGGTCGAACTGCATGCCTTCAACAACTTCGAGTTGCGTCTCAAGAGTCTTCGACTCTTCCACAGTAATGACGCCGTCCTTGCCGACCTTCTTCATGGCGTCCGCGATGATGTGGCCAATGGTCGAGTCGTTGTTGGCAGAGATACTGCCGACCTGCGCGATCATGTCGCCGGTAACCGGCTTCGAAAACTTGTCCAGTTCGCCGTTCTTGCGCTCGCCGCTCTTCGGATCAATGTTGCCGCAAATCGCGTCGACTGCTTTCTCAATCCCGCGTTTCATGGCCATGGGATTAGCGCCGGCTGCGACGGTCCTGACGCCTTCACGGTAGATGGCCTGGGCTAAAACGGTCGCGGTTGTCGTACCGTCACCGGCAACGTCGGACGTTTTGCTGGCGACTTCGCGAACCATCTGAGCGCCGATGTTCTCAAGGCTGTCCTGGAGTTCGATCTCTTTCGCAACGGTGACGCCGTCCTTGGTGATCGTGGGCGATCCGAACTTCTTCTCGATAACTACGTTTCGACCCCTGGGGCCGAGAGTTACCTTCACCGCGTCCGCCAACAAGTTCACGCCGCGCAAAATCGCCTGCCGCGACTCTTCTCCGTGTACGATTTGCTTTGCCATGATTTTTTCTCCTTAAAATGACGCCGTTAGAATTTGCTTAAGGCCAGAGTTTGTTCTGCTGCAGGCGACTGCTCTTATAAACACGCTGAAACGAGATTGCGCCATCGTGCAGAACAGGAGACTGCAATCCTTACTTGCGAGCACCCGCGGTCTCGCGAGGTATGACGCTGTCTCTCTTGGCCGTGCCCGTAACGATGCCCAGAACTTCTTCTTCTTTCATGATGAGGAAGTCTTCGCCATCAAGTTTGATTTCGGTGCCGGAGTACTTGCCGAAAAGAATGGTGTCGCCTTCCTTCACAGTGAGTGGGAATAATTTGCCTTCCTCGTTGGTCTTGCCGTTCCCCACAGAGATGACCGTGCCCTCCTGCGGTTTATCTTTTGCGGAATCGGGGATGATGAGGCCTCCCCGCGTAGTTCCCACTTCTTCTTCGCGGCGCACTAGGATGCGGTCATGCAGTGGAGTAAATTTCGTTGCCATAATTGCAAACTCCTTTTCATTCATGTTGTGATTGAGATCGCAGTCTTTCGAGGAAGGGACGAACTAAACCCGATCCGAGAGTGTTCTTTAGCGAGTATGGTCCTAGGCGGTGATACGAAACTGATCAAGATTGACCACAGCACATTCCACCACGTTGGCTTCTGTGAAATGTCGCGTCTTCGCCTGGCTCCCCTTACACAACTGTTCCGAACAACGACCCGACTCCCGCGGTCACCGCCATCGCGAGAGCTCCCCAGAATGTGACGCGAAAGGCGCCAACGAACACACCTGCCCCACCCGCGCGTGCCGCCATGCCACCTAGAAGCGCCAGGAACATCAAAGAACTTCCGGCGACAATCGGGATCACTCTGGCTGGCGAGGCTAGGGTGGCGACTAAAAGAGGCATGACTGCCCCAACGGCGAAGCTGCCAGCCGACGCCAGCGCGGCCTGAACCGGACGTGCGCGGAAAGCTTCGGAGATGCCGAGTTCGTCGCGGGCATGTGCGCCGATCGCGTCGTGGGTCATCAACTGCTGGGCGACCTGTGTCGCGAGCCCAGGGTCGAGTCCGCGAGCGACGTAGATTGCCGCCAGTTCCTTGTGTTCGCCCTTATCGTCTGTTTTGAGTTCCGCACGCTCAATCTTGAGGTCGGCGTTTTCTGTGTCTGCCTGTGAGTGAACAGACACGTACTCGCCCGCTGCCATTGACATGGCCCCGGCCACAAGGCCTGCGACGCCTGCGACCATCACACTGCTGTGAGTCGCGTGCGCAGCTGCGACACCCAAGACCAGACTGGATGTTGAGAGAATCCCGTCGTTCGCGCCCAGCACTGCCGCGCGTAACCAACCGATGCGTGATGTGCGGTGCCGTTCGTTGTTGTTTGTAGGCATTCTCGATGAACTCATGGTCGCGGATACTCTGGTCGTCCTGCCGAGGACGGCGTGAGCGGGAATCGCCGCTCATGTTATTTGCGCGGCACCGTCATCCCGTGGCACTTCCGTTGTTTTCGCTGCATGAACCCCGGGATCGTGAGCATCTCCGCACCGCTCCACCACTTCGGCTTCAAAGAACCTGATGCTCGACGAACCTCTATTGAGCGTCAGGACGCATGGCTCAGCGAATTTAACGAATGACGTACTGCGGTACGCCAAATCAAGTCTGGAACCCCATGTCCAAGATTGGCTGATCAATTCTGATCAGTATTCCAAACGATGTTCGGCGACTCTATGAAAAGCGGCAAAGAGGGCGATATTGCAAGGACTGCGGGTCTGTTGAGAACTTGGGATCGGCCGAAGGGGTCGTTCGCGATCTGACGATCAGCGCGCCATGGCCAGTACTTCCGAACGCGGAGATCGCTAAGGAGATTGCCATTCGAGATCCTTCGCCTCAGACCGGCAAGATGCATTCCGGGTCTGATGCTCGCCTGTTTGTTGGGTAGCTTCTTAGCGAATCTCATCCTTGGGAAATCAGCCCGAATGACAGAGGAGGTTCAAGAATTATGAAGACCGTCGTAGAGTCCGCAATGATCCCAGAGTCTCGATCGAGCCGACAGATCGCTACAAATGATAATGCTGCGACCAAGTTGGAAGAGGTTGAAGAGCAAATTGAAGAAGATAACGTGAAGAAGGCAGCACGCGAAAATGCAATCGGCATCCCCGCAATTATGAGAGGCGGCGCAGAGATGGCAGCTGTCGACGATGCCGGAGCCGCCGGCGAAGAAGTTCAAGAACAAGTCGAAAGAAAATGCGTGGAGAAGGAAGCGTTTGAGAATCGAATCATCGCGGCTGCAGCCGAAAAGTGGATTCGGAACGGACGCATCCGTGGATAACGAGACGCTCGGGCGTTCGTCGCGAAAAACATCAATGGAATCTCTGTCAAGGGACAAGATACAAACAGTTACCTCCGGCACGTTTACTCGGCTCGTTCTAGAGGCAGAGGGACCAATCGCCGTTGAGTTCATGTCCTACGGGTGCGCACACTGCCGAGCCATCGAGCCGGTGCTGGAGCAGGTGGCTGAGATGGTGAAAACCCAGGAGAAGATATTCAGGGTCAACATTGCAGTCGAACAGGAACTCGCAGGCAGCTACCAGATCCAGGGCACGCCAAGCCTGATCATGTTTCTTGACGGGAATGAGGTTGGACGGGTCGAGGGACCATCCCCAACAGTATCCAGTGTCCTGACTGCCGTGACTCAGCCCTTTGAATCAGGAGCGGAGGCCAATGGATGACGCCGCAGAAGCAAGCTAAGCCGATTCTCCTATTCAACGACGAATGCACTGTCTGTCGTCATATTGGACACTGGGTGCAAAGGTCGGCGCAAAGCAAATCCGGAGAGACGAGCATCCTCGTACAGCCCATTGGTGACGACCCCGGAATGCTTCGATCGCTCAATCCCGATCTCGATATCTGGGATGCCTACGAGACGATCCACGTCCTGATGCCAGATGGCTCGATGAAGCTTGGAGGGGAAGCCGTCGCCGAGACGCTCAGGAATTTGCCCAACACAAAATGGTTTGCGTGGGGTTTTGCCACCACCATCTTCGGATTCCGGCCATTTCAAGTCATGCTCAATGTGGCCTACGCCATCCTGGCTGATGTGCGACCGCTCTTCGGATGTGAGAGTTGCGGTAAGCCAAAAGTGCTGAGGCCGATTCACTGGGGGACTAAATGGGCGAAGGAACTTGTTTGCCGGAGCTCCTCACAAGAGCCCGTCCCCTCATTTCAGCTTGTCTTCAGCCGCAAGGCGTCGTCCGCTAGCCGATCTCGGTAGCGCCTCTTCCGCAATCGAGTCACTCCTGATGTTCCTACGGTTCAAGTCGACTCCACCAATTGATAAACATCCGCCGCCGTCTTGCACCCAAGGAGAAATCCACATGCTGCAACTAGCTGGAGATCTAAGAGGTTACAAATTGATTGCCCGCGACGGAGAGATCGGCAAGGCTGAAGAGTTCTACTTCGATGACCAAAGTTGGGCGGTTCGATATCTCATTGCCGATACGGGTGGCTGGCTGGGTGGTCGACAGGTTCTAATTTCGCCTTACGCACTAGATCCGGCGCGGCAGAATGACCAGGCTATTCCAGTCGATCTAACCAAGAAGCAAATTGAGAACAGTCCATCCTTGGACACCCACAAACCAGTCTCCCGACAATACGAGATTCTGTACTACTCGTTTTATGGGTGGCCGGCATACTGGGGCGGCCCTTACATGTGGGGCGATTCCGCTTACCCGCAGCGACAAGGGAGATGGTCCGGATCCCCCCGTCACAAGAAAGATGATGACCCGCATCTGCGCAGCACGAACGATGTAACCGGCCGCACGATTCAGGCCCGGGACGGAGAGATCGGTCACGTTTCGGATTTTGTGGTGGATGACGAGGATTGGGCGATTCGCTACCTGATTGTGGACGACGCGTAACTGGTGGCCGGGCAAAAAGGTCCTGATTTCAACCCAATGGATTGAACGAATTAGCTGGGAAGAATCGAAAGTCTTCATTAACCTCACTCGGGAAGCGGTCAAAGGATCTCCGGAATACACCGAAGAAGCTCTCATCACCCGCGACTACGAAGAGGAATTGCATCGTCACTATCTACGCGAGAGGTATTGGCATGTTGCGGAGCCGGGCCGCCGAGAACGGAAGGAACCAGTTGGGCATCACTGATTCGATTTTCCGAAATCTCTCGGCGGCGGTTCAAGGTTGAACAGTTGAACCATCGCCCCGTGCCGCATGCTCGCTCCTTGTCCGCGCATCAGAAGACCTGCCGACCGTTCCTTAAGGAAAGAACTAAGCGGCGACACATCGTCACGCTGTATGCTCTCTCCTCAGCACGACACTGCAGACATATTGTTCTCGTTGGCAGGACATTCACAGCAGTGTCTCACAAGTCACAGATAGCTCGTTCTGAACGGATCCTGGACGAGGAATGAGGGTCCTCGTGGACCAGGCGCGAGTCTTCCTGAACGGAGCGAAAAATAAGGGTTACGGCAAATTGGGCCCGCAAAACATCCCTTCGCTATCGCGTGCCGCAAACGGTTGACGCTCTCGCGCGAAGAAATCATTGTCATTGAAGCGGGTGGAGTACTGCTCACTATTGATCAGTAATGGCCCGTTAGTAACGCCTAGAATTTTGTCTAAGGTCGCTGCTGGTCGCAAGAAGAAAACGGACGCAGCTCAGCACCGCATCTGAGCCAGTTTTTGCTTTTTAACGAGTTCGAATGTGAATGGAGAAAACAATGTTGAAACGTATTTTGGCCGTGACAGCTCTGATAGCGATTGCAAGTCTGACCGCCGTGGCCTCCGACCGCGAAGATGATGTGAACCGCACCCAGAAAGCTGCCCAGGTTTTCAAGGAGATCATGAATACTCCGGATCAGGGCATTCCTTCGGGTCTTCTGGAATCGGCGAAGTGTGTTGCCATCATTCCAGGGGATAAAAAGTTCGCCTTCATATTCGGTGGCAGCTATGGCAGGGGACTGGCGACCTGTCGCACCGAGCATGGCTGGAGCGCTCCCATGTTTGTCGCTATTGATGGCGGCAGTGTGGGTTATCAGATCGGCGGATCTTCCACTGACATCGTCATGCTCTTCATGAACGATCATGCCCTGCAAAGCCTGATGAGCGACAAATTCAAGCTCGGAGCAGACGCTTCTGTGGCGGCCGGACCCGTGGGCCGGAATGCCACTGCTGCCACTGACCTTAAATTGAATGCGGAGATTCTGTCGTATTCACGGTCCAAAGGTATTTTTGCCGGAGTGAGCCTGGATGGTGCGGTAATGCAAGCCGACAAGAGTGGTGACAAAGCCATGTATGGCGACGATGTAAACCGCCATGAAATTCTTGACGGCAAAGTTGCAGTACCTGCGTCGGCTCGGGAGTTGGTAGAAGAGCTTGGCGGATACGCCCACGTAGCTAAGGCTGAATAACGGCTCCGAACGATGAAATCGAAGGTGCCGCTGTCTCAACAACAGCGGCGCCTTAGCAACTTCTGTTTAGAAAGTTCACACTTCGTTGACAAATTAGATTGGAGCCAATATGGCAAAAACTGCAGTGGGTCTGTTTGAGAGCTCAGGATCGGCCGATGAGGTCGTTCGCGACCTTGAGGCTAGCGGTTTCCTTCGGAACGACGTTCGCGTTTTGAAAGAGCCACTGGAGATGGCGGGGAGCGGACTCATGAGTACGCCACACACTGATTTTGAAGTAGGGTTGACTCGTGATCTTACGGCATTTGGGGTCCTCGAAGCAGACGCGGAGGACTATGTTCAAGGAGTACGGCGGGGAGGAGTAATGGTCTTCGCTACCGGTGCAGGCGACAAGGCTCAGGCGGCAACTGAGATCATGAACCGCCACGGCGCTGTAGAGGTCGAAAAAATCAGTGCATCGCGGCCGGAACTACCTAGCGCCGACCACGGTGAGGCGCCTCCCGCCCACGATCTTTCCGTCCAAACTGGAAGGTTCCGCTCGCCGGGTTCCGGTGCTCGCTTGTTCGTGTGGTAGCACACTGTTGCTAAACAAATAGAAGCGCAGGGAGTCGCGGCGTGCTCGAACAACCTCTGCCCGTGTGCCTGCAAATTCCCACGAAGACGGAGGTTCGCAATCATGGCCGCAAAACTCGCGACGGTAGACGAACACATTTTGGCTCATACGTGCGGATCTGGTGACATTCGGGACGCGGGCGTTCGCATAACCAACTCTGCAGCCCTGTACCGCTGAAGCGGTTCTCCTATTGCTGATTTGAGTCAGGATACCAAGCGGGATTATTCTCATACGCATGGAAGTTGCCTTCGAGAACGTTTACATTCTCCTTTACCCTGGCAAAATCAGTTCCAGGAAAGACCTGCTCCCGTTGCTTGAGCAGATCACCAAGAGTAGCAAGTCTCTGCTCATCATCGCGGAGGATGTTGAAGGCGAGGCTCTGGCTACTCTGGTCGTGAACAAGCTGAGCGGCTTCCTGAAAGTTGCGGCTGTCAGCGCTACGGGGGTTGGGTGATCAACGCAAAAGTTGGTTGCAGGACATTCGCTCTGCTAACCGGCGGCAAAGCCCTAATGGAAAACCTCGATACCCAGCTGAAAAACATACAGATTTCCGACCTCGGACTGGCGAAGAAGGTCATCATCGATAAGAACCATACTGTGATTGAGAGCACGGCCATATATCACCAACTCTGCAGTTCCGTACGTCGCCGAAGAACGTATCTCGTAGCTGATTCCAGTCAGCACGGCAACCGGGAATATTCTTCTACGCAACAAACCAATGTTTGAGGAGGGATACGAATGCAACTCGGAATGATAGGCCTGGGACGAATGGGCTCGAACATGGTGCAACGGCTGATGAAAGCCGGTCACGAGTGCGTAGTGTCTGACACGCATCCGCAAGCCGTGAAGGATGTGGTGGCGAAAGGCGCCAAGTCGTCCGACAGCATCGCGGATTTTGCGAAAAAGCTCAGCAAGCCGCGCGCCGTGTGGATGATGGTTCCGGCGGCGGTCGTCGATTCGGTATTGACTTCACTTACACCTGTGCTGGAACCGGGCGACATCGTAATCGACGGTGGCAATTCCTATTATCACGACGATATCCGCCGCGCCGGGTGAATTGAAGAGCAAAGGAATCCACTATGTCGATTGCGGAACCAGCGGTGGCGTGTGGGGATCGGAGCGGGGATACTGCCTGATGATCGGCGGGGAGGAAGCGATTGTGAGTCATCTCGATCCGATCTTCAAGTCGTTAGCTCCAGGTGTTGGCTCGGCGGCGCGGACGCCAGGGCGGACCGGCGAGCCTTCGACGTCAGAAAACGGCTACTTGCGCTGCGGCCCGAACGGCGCGGGTCACTTCGTAAAGATGGTCCACAACGGAATCGAGTACGGGATGATGGCTGCGTTTGCCGAGGGATTGAACATCATTAAGAATGCCAACGTCGGCAAGATGAAGCGCGATGAGGACGCCGAGACAACCCCGCTGCGCCATCCCGAACTCTATCAATACGACATGGACATGCCTGAGGTGGCGGAGGTCTGGCGGCGCGGCAGTGTGATCGGTTCCTGGTTGCTTGATCTGACGGCCGCGGCTTTGCGAGGAAATCCTGATCTCTCGAATTTTGCGGGCCGCGTGTCGGATTCCGGAGAGGGACGGTGGACGGTGCAGGCAGCGGTGGACGAGGGCATTCCGGCGCCGGTGATTAGCGCTGCGCTCAGTTCCCGTTTTGCGTCACGTGGCAACGAAGAATATGCTGCAAAACTGCTTTCGGCGATGCGCTACGAATTCGGGGGCCACAAGGAGAAAGCTGCCGATAAGCAGGAGGCGGCCTGATGGCAGATTTCCAGTCTGACGCCTTTGTGTTTTTCGGCGCCACCGGCGATCTCGCGCACAAACAGATCTTCCCGTCGCTGCAGGGGTTGATTCGCGACGAAGGTTTCAATCTGCCGATCGTCGGCGTGGCCAAAGCAGGTTGGAATCTTGATCAACTGAAAGCGCGCGCCAAGGACAGCCTCGAAAAGCACGGCGGTCTCGATCAGGAAGCATTCAACAAGCTGACCGGCCTTTTGCGCTACGTGGACGGCGACTACAACGATCCGAAAACTTTCGCCCAACTGCGCAAAGAATTGGGCGCAGCAAAACAACCACTACATTACTTTGCGATTCCACCCAGCTTGTTCGGCACGGTCGCTGAGGGACTGGCCAAGTCCGGCTGTGCGGAGAATGCGCGCGTCGTGGTGGAGAAGCCCTTCGGGCGTGACTTGGCGTCGGCACAGGAACTCAACCGAATTCTGCACCGCTATTTCCCTGAAGAACGAATCTTCCGCATCGATCATTTTCTGGGAAAGGAACCGGTACAGAACATTCTCTACACCCGGTTTGCTAATCCGATGTTTGAACCGATCTGGAATCGCAACTACGTGCGAAGCATTCAGATCACCATGGCGGAGAAGTTCGGAGTCGAGGATCGTGGCAAGTTCTACGACGAAGCCGGCACGGTGCGGGATGTGGTTCAAAATCACCTGCTGCAAGTTCTGGCCATCCTGGCCATGGATCCGCCGACCGGGGAGGCTCACGACGCGTGGCGCGACCAGAAGGCCGCGTTGCTCAAGGCGGTACGGCCGATTGTACCGGGAGACGTTGTGCGCGGCCAGTACAACGGTTATCGGACTGTGCCGGGCGTAGACGCGGCCTCCACGGTCGAGACTTTTGTTGCGCTCAAGCTGTCCATTGAAACGTGGCGATGGGCCGGCGTACCCATCTATGTCCGCGCTGGAAAAATGCTGCCGGTGACCGCGACCGAAGTGTTCGTTGAATTCAAACGGCCGCCGATGGAGACCTTCGGCGAAACTGTGCCCGGCACGTCCGCACATCTGCGCATGCGTATCAGTCCAGACATTGCCATTGGAATGGGCCTGCGGGTGAAGACCCCGGGGGAGCAGATGACAGGCAGGGATACGGAACTCATCCTCACGGAGCAAGCCGCCAACGACGCACCGCCTTACCAACGGCTGCTGGGCGACGCCATGCGCGGACTGACTGAGCTCTTTACCCGTCAAGATGTGGTCGAAGCCCAATGGCGTGCGGTTGATCCGATCCTGGGCAACGTTACTCCGGTGCATCCTTATGAGCCGGGGACGTGGGGACCCGACGAGGCGGACAATCTCATCGCCAGCGACGGACCGTGGATTAATCCCACAGTGCAAAACGAAAACGAGAAAGAGTTAGAAAAATGAGCCAACGATTGACGGAATCGCCTTCGTGGCATGCTCTGCAAGCTCATTACGAGAAGGTTAAGGACATCCAACTAAGACAGTTGTTTGCCGGTGATCCCAGCCGCGGCAACCGATTGGCTGCCGAGGCCGCCGGCCTTTATCTCGACTACTCGAAGAATCGAATTACTGATGAAACCGTTCGGCTGTTGATCCATCTGGCCCAGGAGCGGGGCGTCGCTATTCGTCGCGACGCAATGTTCCGCGGCGAGAAAATCAATTTCACGGAAGGCCGCGCAGTGCTGCACATAGCTTTGCGTGCTCCGCGAGGGACCCAGATCAAGGTGGACGGCGTGGATGTTGTCCCCGAGGTACACGCGGTACTCGATAAGATGGCCGCGTTCTCCAACCGCGTGCGCAACGGAGAATGGAAGGGGCACACCGGCAAAAGCATCAAGAACGTGATCAACGTCGGTATCGGCGGCTCCTACCTCGGACCCGAGATGGCTTACGACGCGCTCCGTACTTTCACGGACCGCACGATGAAGTTCCGTTTTGTGGCGAACGTCGACGGCGCCGCCTTTGCCGAAGCCACACACGACCTGGATCCCGCAGAGACGTTGTTCATTCTCTCCTCGAAGACGTTTACAACGCTGGAAACCATGACGAACGCCGCGACCGCGCGCCGATGGGTCCTGAATGCGCTCAAGAGCGATGCTGCCATAGCCAGGCACTTCGTGGCGGTCTCGACCAACGCGCAGGGAGTCAGCAAATTTGGAATCGACACCGCCAACATGTTCGAATTCTGGGACTGGGTCGGAGGACGCTATTCGATGGACTCCGCCATCGGACTTTCCACCATGATCGCAATCGGACCGAAGGGATTCGAAGAGCTACTCGCCGGATTTCACGAGATGGACGAACACTTTCGTACGGCGCCGCCGGAGAAGAATCTTCCCGTCCTGATGGGCTTGCTTACCGTTTGGTACAACAACTTCTTCGGCGCGCAGACTATCGGCATCATGCCATACGCGGACAATCTCAAACGCTTTCCGGCTTACCTGCAACAACTCCAGATGGAAAGCAACGGCAAGCACGTGGCCCTCGACCGCCAGCCTGTGAGCTATCAGACTGGGCCGATTATCTGGGGCGAACCGGGTACCGATGGGCAGCACTCCTTTTACCAGCTCATTCATCAAGGAACGAAATTGATCCCGTGCGATCTGATCGGATTTTGCAAACCACTTAGCGAATTTACTGACCATCATGACTTGCTGATGGCAAATCTGTTTGCGCAAGCTGAGGCGCTGGCTTTCGGCAAAACGGCGGAGGAGTTGAAGGCCGAAGGCTCTCCCGACCTTCAAAGCCCATTCCGCGTTTGTGAGGGCAACCGACCGACCAATACGATCCTGGCAGAAAAACTGACGCCGCGCATCGTGGGGGCGCTGGTGGCCCTATACGAACATAGCGTTTTCACGCAGGGTGCCATTTGGGACATCGACTCTTTCGATCAGTGGGGCGTAGAGCTGGGAAAAGTCCTTGCCACGCGCATCATTCCTGAATTACAGAGTTCCGCTGAACCTAACCTTAAGCACGACAGCTCGACCAACACGCTGATCGGGCGGTATCGCGGTTTGCGCGCGCTAGAAACTTGACGCGGTACCTGGCGTACAGACTCTTTCGGTCAACCTGTAATGAGCAAAACTGCACAGCTTCCACATCGACTGCGGCAAGATACTGTCTAAAAGGGATCCCCGTGACGTTGGTGCGTCAACGGCGCCACTCCAGCATGCCCTGGCACGGACAGGAAAGAGCTTGCAGCCTGTGGATTACCAAATGAGCGATGAGTCCCCGTCTTCGAATCGCGGTGCGGTCATTTCGGTGCGCGGCAGCGTTGTCGATGTGCGGTTCGACCAGCGATTACCGCCCATTTTTTCAGTGCTGCGCGCCGGAGCCGAAAGCCACATCGTCATCGAAGTGATGGCGCACCTTGATGTGCGTCGGGTGAGGGGCATTGCCTTGACACCTACGCAAGGTTTAGCCCGAGGAATGACCGTCGAAGACACCGGCACTCCTCTCCAGGCTCCGGTCGGTAAGGCAATTATTTCTCGGATGTTCGATGTGTTCGGTCGGACCATCGACTGCAAACCGGCGCCATCCGACGTGCAATGGCGACCTGTCCATCGCGCACCACCACCCTTATCCGAGCGTTCCACCAAATCCGAGATTTTCGAGACGGGCATCAAGGCCATCGATGTGCTCGTTCCCTTGGAGCGCGGTGGCAAAGCGGGTTTATTCGGAGGCGCGGGCGTTGGCAAGACAGTGCTGCTCACCGAGATGATCCACAACATGATCGGGCACGAGAAAGGCATGAGCATTTTCTGCGGTATCGGCGAGCGCTGCCGCGAAGGCGAAGAGCTTTATAGCGGCATGAAAGAAGCCGGCGTACTTGCAAACATGGTGATGGTCTACGGTCAGATGAATGAGCCTCCGGGGAGCCGGTTCCGGGTAGGGGACGTGGCGCTGACGATGGCTGAGTATTTCCGCGATGACGAACATCGGGACGTTCTTTTGCTGATCGACAATATTTTCCGTTTTATTCAGGCTGGTATGGAGGTGTCCGGGTTGCTGGGACGGATGCCGTCGCGACTGGGCTATCAACCCACGATGAGCACGGAGCTGTCGGGTCTGGAGGAGCGCATTGCTAACACACGTGCAGGGGCAATCACTTCCATCCAGGCGGTGTATGTCCCGGCGGACGATTTGACCGATCCGGCGGCCGTGCATGTGTTTTCTCACCTCTCTGCGTCGATCGTGCTCTCTCGCAAGCGGGCGAGCGAAGGTCTTTATCCAGCCATCGACCTGCTCCAATCCAGCTCGAAAATGGCGACGCCCGGCATCGTAGGGGAGCGGCATTACAAATTGGCGCAGGAAATCCGAAAGACCCTGGCCCAGTACGAGGCCCTCAAGGATATCGTCGCGATGCTCGGCTTAGAGCAGCTTTCTCCGGAAGACCGCAAAACGGTGGCCCGTGCCCGGCGCCTGGAACGGTTTCTGACACAGCCGTTTTTTACCACCGAGCAGTTTAGCGGGATCAAGGGCAAGCTTGTCAGTCTTAAGGACTCGCTCGACGGCTGCGAACGAATTCTCCAGGATGAGTTTAAGGATTATCCGGAGAGCGCCCTCTACATGATCGGGGCGATTGACGAAGCAAAGGAAAAAACCAAAACCGCCAAGCCCACAGCAAAAGCCCGGTCTGGATCCAAAACCGAGGCGGGCGATCCGAGACCCGCTGCCGATTCCAAGGCCAAATCCGAAACGCAGACCAACGCCGATCCACAACCTGAACCGGAGGCCGAACATGCAGGAGTCGGTGCTCATGAATCTTAAGGTTCTTCTGCCGTTCCGAATATTCGCTGAGAAAACCGAAGTTTCGCGGATTGTCGCGGAAACCCGCGAGGGCTCGTTCGGGCTCTTGCCGCACCGGCGCGACTGCGTTGCGGCGCTCGCCCCTGGGATTCTGATTTACGAAAACGAAACCGAGGGCGAGGTTTATGTGGCCGTCGATGAAGGAGTGCTGGTCAAGACCGGCTTGAACGTGCTCGTCTCCGTCCGCCACGCTATCGGGGGAACGGACCTCAGCCAGCTCCATGAGGCGGTGAAACGTGAATTTCTGACGATTGACGAACGGGAGCGGAGTGTTCGAACTGCGGTCACCAAAATGGAAGAAGGCTTTATCGGCCGATTCGCGGAGTTTGAACATGGACGATGAGGTCACGAATCGGCCGTCGAGAGAGGAGACGGCTTTCGTCAGGCAAGTCGCCGCGAAGGCCGCCCGTAAGCTCAAGGTACAGCGCGACGGGAGCCAAAGCGTCTGGTTTGGCCTCGGAATGTCTGGACTTGTAGGTTGGTCGGTAGCGGTGCCAACGATCCTTGGCGCGATGCTCGGCCTCTGGTTGGACCGGCACCATCCGAGAGCCCATTCTTGGACGCTCATGCTGCTAGTCGCCGGATTGGTGATTGGGTGTGCTAATGCATGGCACTGGGTCTCCCAACAGGACAAGGCCATGCAGGATGAACCGGTGGATAAAGATGAGTGAAACATGGGCTCTCATCCTGGCGCTGCTCGCTGGAACCTTGCTAGGGATGACTTTCTTCGGCGGCCTTTGGTGGACGATTCGAAGGGGCATGTCGTCCCAACAGCCGGCAGCGTTGTTCTTCTTCAGCCTTCTGCTACGCACGGGCATTGCGTTGGCAGGTTTTTATTTTGTTGCGCGTGGTGATTGGCGGAGAGTGCTGTCATGCCTGCTTGGATTTTTCCTGGCCCGCCTCCTGGTCACTTGGCGAACCCGTGTGCCGATTGCAGACACGAAGAGGGCTCAGACTGTCGGTGAAGTATGCCGGTAAATCTCACATCCGATCAGCAGATTCTGTGGCAGCACGGCTTTGTGAAAATCAACGGAACAATCGTCATGACGTGGGCGACGATGATGGTGATGTCGTTGGGCGCAAGGTTGATCACACGCAAGCTTAAGACCGAAGGCGATATCTCACGCTGGCAAGGCTCACTCGAAATCATCGTCACTGCAATGGAGGAACAGATTAAGGAAGTGGGCCTGAGCGAGCCAGCAAGGTACCTCTCCTTTCTGGGCACGCTCTTTCTGTTCGTTGCGACGGCAAGCCTCGCTACGGTGATCCCAGGTTATAAGCCGCCGACGGGTTCACTATCGACCACCGCTGCGCTGGCCCTGTGTGTGTTTGTCGCCGTACCTCTGTTTGGCATCCGGGAGCAGGGGTTCGTTAACTATCTCAAAACCTACATGAAGCCGACGTTCATCATGCTGCCGTTCAATATCATCAGCGAAATATCGCGCACGCTGGCCTTGGCGGTTCGTTTGTTCGGCAACATGATGAGCGGGGTGATGATTATCGGCATTTTGCTGACGATCACGCCTTTTATCTTTCCGATTTTCATGACCGTGCTCGGGCTGCTCACGGGCATGGTGCAAGCCTATATCTTCAGCATTCTGGCCACGGTCTACATTGCTGCCGCCACCCGCATACCGAAACTGAAGGCCGTCGTCCAAGCCAAGCCAGAACCAAAAACTTTGAAAGCGCAACATTAGCGATAAGAAGGACTCTCTTATGGATAGCGTTACCGTCGTCGCAGTCGTATCAATCGCCACTGCCGGCATTACCACCGGCATCGGTTGTATGTGCCCGGCGCTCGGCGAGGGCCGGGCAGTTGCCACCGCCCTGACTTCTCTGGCACAGCAACCCGACGCCTCGGCCACGATCACTCGGACGTTGTTCGTAGGTCTGGCGATGATCGAATCGTTGGCCATTTACTGTTTTGTTGTCTCGATGATTCTCATCTTCGCAAACCCGTTTTGGAGTCACGTCATCGCTCAGACCGGAGGGAAATGAGCCATGCTCATCGACTGGTTCACCGTCGGGGCACAGGTACTGAACTTCCTCATCCTGGTGTGGCTGTTGAAGCACTTCCTCTACAAGCCCATCCTCAACGCCATCGACGCGCGGGAAAAGCGCATCGCCTCTGAACTTGCCGATGCCGATGCGAAGAAGAACGAGGCACAAAGGGAGCGCGATGACTTTCAAAACAAGAACAAAGTGTTCGATCAACAGCGCAGCGCTCAACTGAGCAAGGCGGCGGACGAGGCGAAAGTTGAGCGCGAGCGTCTTCTCAACGAAGCGCACAAGGATGCGGATAATTTACGCGCTATGCAAGCGGTCGCATTGCGAAATGACCAAAAGAGGCTGGGCAGTGCCATCACTAACCTAGCAAAGCAAGAAGTCTTTGGAATCGCGCGAAAGACGCTCGCTGATCTGGCTACGGTTAGTCTCGAAGAACGCATGGGAGAGGTGTTCACGCGCCGCTTGCGCGAAATGGACGGGAAGGCCAAGGCGTTGCTCGGCGCAGCCCTCAAGTCATCGTCTGAACCGGCCGTCGTGCGGAGCACCTTTGATCTGGGGGCCACTCAGAGGGCCGCCATTCAAAATGCGCTCAACGAAACCTTCTCGGCGGAAATCCATATCCGGTTCGAAACCGCGCCAGACTTAATCAGCGGTATTGAACTCACCACGAATGGACAAAAAGTAGCGTGGAGCATTGCAGATTATCTGGCTTCGTTGGAAAAAGGCGTCGACGAACTCCTGAAGAAGAAGGACGAGGCTGTAGCAAAGGCCGAACCGAAGCCGGAAGTGAAAACCGAGCCCCAGGCGGAAGCGAAAATCAAACCAAAGCCGGAAGCAAAAACTGAACCGAAGCGTGAAGCGAAAGCTGAGACGAAACAGGAAGCAAATGCGGAGACTAACTCCGAGGCGTCTAAGGCCGAAACTGTGAGCACATGAACATGGAACCGGAGAGCCTCCAGCACGATTTTGATAGCGCGTTCGCCGGAATAAGAGAGGTGCGCGAAGCCTTCACGCCGCGACTCACGCCGCGCGAAGTGGGCATCGTTACAAATGTTTCAACCGGCATCGCCACGCTTTCAGGTCTCCCCAGCGTGGGCTATGAAGAATTGGTCCGGTTCCCGGGCGGTCTGCTGGGCATCGCATTCAACGTGGATGAGGACGAAATCGGAGTGATCCTACTCGGCGAATATCAGAATTTGCATGCGGGTGACCAAGTTGAACGGACCGGGCGGGTGATGGACATCGCGGTGGGAGACAGTTTGCTGGGCCGGGTGATCAACCCACTGGGCAAACCCCTCGATGGCAAAGGTCCGGCGATAGGGGACCAGCGTCTGCCGGTAGAGCGCCCGGCCCCCTCTATCATGGACCGCGCCCCGGTGGTCGTGCCTTTGCAGACTGGACTGAAGGTCGTGGATGCGCTCATTCCTATCGGACGCGGGCAGCGTGAATTGATTCTCGGCGACCGACAGACGGGCAAGACGGCCATCGCGATCGACGCTATCTTGAACCAGCGCGGGCAAAATGTGCTCTGCGTTTATTGTGCGATCGGTCAGCGCGCCTCTGCCGTCGCCAAGGTGGTGGCCAACCTCCGCGAAAAGGGGGCAATGGATTACACCGTGGTGGTCGTCGCCGAAGGCAACGATGCACCGGGCCTCGTCTACATCACGCCCTATGCTGCGACAAGCATCGCCGAACATTTCATGGAAAAGGGCCGCGATGTCCTGATCGTCTACGACGATCTCACCCAGCACGCCCGCGCATATCGCGAGCTATCGCTTCTCCTCCGTCGACCGCCTGGCCGCGAGGCGTTCCCCGGGGACATTTTCTATATTCATTCGCGGATGCTGGAACGCTCGACGCATCTGAGTAAGGAGCGCGGAGGCGGTTCTCTCACCGCGCTCCCCATCATTGAGACCGAGGCGCAAGACATCTCCGCCTACATTCCAACCAACCTCATCTCGATCACGGACGGACAAATCTACCTCTCGCCTACATTGTTCGAACTGGGAATTCTTCCGGCGGTTGATGTCGGGAAATCGGTTTCGCGAGTGGGCGGAGCGGCGCAGCGTGCTGCATATCGTGCAGTCGCGGGCAACCTCAAGCTCGCCTATTCGCAGTTCGAGGAAGTGGAAACATTCGCCAAGTTTGGCACCCGTCTCGACGAATCGACTCGCAAAATTATTGATCACGGGAAACGAATTCGTGCGTGCCTCCAACAATCGGAATCGCGCCCAGTGTCAATGATCGACCAGGTCACCGTACTTCTAGCTCTGACCGCGGACCTGTTTGACCCAGTGCCTATCGAGAAGGTGGGCGATGCCGAGCAGGCCTTGCAAAAGGCAACGTCGGACATCCCGGCCGACGTTGCTGCGCGACTGACGTCAGCCGACAAACTGAGCGACGCTGATCGAAAGGCGATTCTGGACGTTGCCACGCGAGCGCTCGCTTCGTTCCAGCCCCCATCCAACCCCAAAACCGCCGCTGAACCCAAGACCAGTGCCGAACCAACAGCCAAGGCGTCGCGATGAGCGACACTATGGAAGGTTTGCGCCGAAGAATCGACGGTGCGGGGGAACTCGAGGGCGTCGTTCGTTCGATGAAAGCGCTGGCGGCTTCCAGCATTGGACAATACGAGAAAGCAGTTCAATCGCTCGACGACTACTATCGCACGGTGGAACTCGCATTGGTTGCGTGTTTCCGCCAAGCGGCGTCAGTCCCGTTCGCAGTCGGTCCACCGATCTCAAATAAGGGAGCGATCGGCGTAGTCATCTTCGGCTCAGACCAGGGTCTTGTCGGCAGATTTAATGAGGTAATCGTGGAATTCGCCGTGCACGCACTCGGCGCCTTGCCCGGCAAAACAACGAAAATCTGGGCGGTCGGCGATCGTGTCCACGCCCTCGTGGCGGACGCTGGTCTGGCTCCGGTCGGTCTGCTATCGGTTCCAACCTCAGTTGATGCCATCACGCCTCTTGTCGGCCAGATTCTCATCGAAATCCAGGCGGCCCTCGAACATAGCGATGTCGGAGAGGTATATCTCTTCCACAACCATCCCAAACTCGGAGCTGTTTACGAACCTATCAACAAGCAGCTGCTGCCGCTCGATCACGCGTGGCAAAGCAAACTCGCAGCAATGTCCTGGCCAACAAACCATTTGCCGGAGGTTATCGAAGCTGCCCCTTCAGCACTTCAGGCCTTCGTTCGGGGATATCTCTTCGTTCTGCTATTTCAAGCGTGCGCCGAATCCCTTGCCAGCGAAAATGCGAGCCGCCTCGCGGCCATGCAACGAGCGGAGAAGAATATCAGCGACATTCTCGAAGATCTGAATCGCACATTACATCGGGTTCGACAGGAATCCATCGACGAAGAGCTGTTCGACGTGATTGCTGGCTTCGAAGCGCTGACTGCACAGGGGGCGCCACACCCGAAGAATTTAGCTCGTCGAACGAGCGATGGGCTGGCCATTCTTGAGCAAAACAACACAGATTGTGTATTTCCACACGAAGATACTGTTTGTAACGAGTCGATGGAATAGAGATGACGATTAACTCCAAGGATTTCCGGGTACCGCATCACAAGAAGATCGATATCAAACGCTTGCCGACGATGGTGAAGCCATTTTGCGAGTCAAAGAAGGAATATAAAGACCTTCTGGAAAAACATATCGCTGAGTTGACGTCCCTGCAACAACTTCATTACGCGTCCAACCGCTATGCATTGCTGCTGATCTTTCAAGGAATGGACTCTGCCGGCAAAGACGGCGCGATCCGGCACGTGATGTCGGGAGTCAATCCCGAAGGCTGCGAAGTTTTCAGTTTCAAACAACCGAGCGCCGAAGAACTGGAACATGATTTTCTCTGGCGCACGACATGCCGCCTTCCGGAACGCGGACGAATCGGTATCTTCAATCGTTCCTACTATGAGGAAGTCCTGATTGTTCGCGTGCATCCCGAGATTCTCCGAACCCAGCGGCTTCCGGAAAAGTTGCTCGACGAGAAAAACATCTGGAAGGATCGGTATCGGTCGATCGTTGATCTAGAGCAGCACCTCTATCGGAACGGAACGCGGATCGTCAAAATATTCTTAAACCTTTCCTACGAAGAGCAGCGCAAGCGGTTTCTCGCGCGCATTGACGTGCCCGACAAAAACTGGAAGGTCAGCTCCTCGGACAATCACGAGAGGAAATATTGGAAGCATTATATGGAAGCGTATGAGGATTGCTTGAACGCGACCAGTACGCGTCACGCGCCCTGGTACGCCGTTCCCGCCGATGATAAAGACAACGCGCGGCTGATTGTGTCCCGTATTGTCCTCGACACGCTCCAGGATCTCAAGATGGCATATCCGAAGACCACGGAGAAGCGTCGGCTGGAATTGCAAGCGATCGGCAAGGAACTGGCCAAATAACCACGAAGTAGTCGAGAGGAATAATTTGTATGCCCACTAAAGAACAAACGATAGAGGTTGACCAGGCTACAGCTCGGAATCGCAGCCAAAGAATTTAGATCGGACTCCTGAGCGCTCTAAGTTTATCTTCGATGCGTCTTTGTCTACTGCTGTCGCCGCCAACGGCCAACGGCCAGCCAAAGCGCCGCAGCCCGACGGTCCGCTGACGCCCGAAATGCTCGACAAGATGAACCGCTACTGGCGAGCCGCGAATTATCTGTGCATCGGTCAGATCTACCTCTTCGAGAATCCCCTTTTGCGAGAGCCTCTCAAGGCCGAACAGATCAAACCAAGGCTGCTTGGACACTGGGGAACTTCACCGGGACAGAATCTTATCTACATTCATCTGAATCGCCTCATCAAAGAGCATGATGCCAATATCATTTACATTGCCGGTCCGGGACATGGCGGTCCTTCGCTGAATGCGTGCTCTTATCTGGAAGGCACTTATACCGAAGTTCATCCGGAGATCACGCCAGATGAAAACGGCCTACGGCTTCTTTTCCGGAAGTTCTCGACGCCAGGCGGCGTGCCCAGCCATTGCGGACCTCACGTCCCAAATTCCATGCACGAGGGCGGGGAACTCGGCTATTCGATGGTTCACGCATTCGGAGCCGCTTTCGACAATCCCGATCTGATCGTTGCCTGCATCATCGGCGATGGAGAATCCGAAACTTGTCCGCTGGAAGGAAGCTGGAAGTCCGTCAACTTTCTAAATCCGGTACGGGACGGCGCTGTCCTTCCGATTCTGCACCTCAACGGCTACAAGATTTCTGGACCGACCGTTCAGGGACGGACGAGCGACGAAGACTTAAGAGCTCTGTACATCGGACGCGGCTACAAGCCCTATTTTGTCGAAGGCGACGATCCTGAAGTCGTGCATCAACTTCTGGCTGGAACGCTGGACGATTGTTATGCCGAGATTCGAAGCCATCCAGCAGGAGGCGCGTCAGAGCGGGTTCAAGAAGCAGCCAATCTGGCCCATGATTGTCCTGCGCACGCCCAAGGGATGGACCTGTCCGAAAGAAGTGGATGGAATCCCGATTGAAGGCACCTTCCGTGCTCATCAGGTCCCTCTCGCCACGGTCCGCGAAAACCCGGAACATCTCAAGATCCTTGAGGCCTGGATGAGGAGCTACAAGCCGGAGGAGCTCTTCGATGAAAAGGGGAGATTCATTGCCGAGCTAGCAGAACTCGCGCCGGTTGGCGATCGTCGCATGGGAGGAAATCCTCATGTGAACGGCGGACGGCTGCTGACCGCGCTCGACATACCAGACTTTACAAGTTATGCGCTGGAGATCCCAGGGCCGGGTCAAGTGGTCGCGGAAGCCCCACGAAAGCTCGGAGATTTTTTCAGAGACATCTTCAAGCTCAATCCCACAAACTTTCGCATGTTCTGTCCCGATGAGACGGACTCGAATCGCCTGAATTCCGTCCTCGAAGCTACCAAACGCTGCTTCATGGCGGAGACTGTTTCGATCGATGACGAACTGAGTCCCGATGGCCGTGTCATGGAAGTATTGAGCGAACATTGTTGTCAGGGATGGCTCGAAGGCTACTTGCTGACGGGGCGGCATGGTATGTGGTCTTCCTACGAAGCCTTTGCGCAAGTCGTGGACTCCATGCTCACGCAACACGCCAAATGGCTGGAGCAATGCCGCGATTTTCCCTGGCGCAGACCGCTCGCATCTTTAAATGTTCTACTAACAAGTCATGCGTGGCGAAATGACCACAACGGTTTCAGCCATCAAGCGACGGGATTTGTAGACAACGCACTGGCGCGCCGAAGTGAAACCATCCGCGTCTACTATCCGCCGGACAGCAATTGCCTCTTGAGCGTCTTCGACCATTGCCTGCGGAGCCGCAACTACGTCAATATCGTTACTTGCGGAAAGCAGCCGCAGCTTCAGTGGCTGAACATGGACGAAGCTCTCGAACACTGCTCACGAGGTGCTTCGACTTGGAAGTTTGCCACCAACGACCGAGGTGGCGAACCCGACGTTGTATTGGCCTGCGCAGGCGACGTACCAACCATCGAAACCTGCGCGGCCTCGTGGCTTCTGCAGAAGTATGTTCCCGGTATCAAGGTGCGGGTTGTCAATGTGGTGGACTTGAGCACTTTGATGAGCCCGGATGATCATCCGCATGGCATGGATAACATGTCTTTCAACGCTCTATTCACTAAAGACGCACCTGTCATCTTCGCTTTCCACAACAATCGCTGGCTCATTCACACCATGGTTCATGGACGCTCCAATGAAAGCCGCTTCCATGTGCGCGGCTATATGGATCAGGGCACGACCACGACGCCGTTCGACATGGTAGTGCTGAACAAGATGAGCCGTTTTCATCTTGCTATCGATGCACTGAAGTACGTCTCACGGTTGCGCTCAGAAGTTTCAGACGTGGTCGATACATTTAACCGGAAGCTGTACGAGCACCACGACTACATTCGACAACACTTGGAAGACATGCCGGAGATCAGGAATTGGCAATGGACAGCCGATTTCAGCGAGCCGAGCGCTCCTCCGCCACTGGCCAAGGGGCATCCCCGCGCCGGTTTGTTCAGCGATAGCTAAAAGAAGCGAGGCTCGCAAACGATGCCGACGGAGGCAAACCAACGAACCCACGCATTCTGACGATCAATGGTGGCTCGTCGAGCATCAAATTTGCCCTGTTCGAGGCCAGTGACTCGCTTCGACGGATTCTGGATGGCGGAATTGAGCGGATTGGACTGCCGGAAGCCACCTTTCGCGTAAAGGGATCGGGCCAGGCGGACAACTTTTCGCGCTCAGTCAAGGCGCCAGATCACACGGTAGCGGTGGGCCTTCTGATGGATTGGATCGAGCAACGCAGCGGGCGCGACGCATTGACCGCGGTGGGGCATCGCGTGGTGCATGGTGGACCGAAGTATTACAAGCCGCAGCGAATTACTGCGGAAATGGTTAAGGAGTTGAAGCAACTCAGTCCATTTGATCCCGACCATATGCCGGAAGAGATCCTGTTGACCGAGGCGTTTCATCGCCGATTTCCGGATCTGCCTCAAGTGGCATGTTTCGACACCGCGTTTCACCATGACCTTCCGCGCGTGGCGCAAATGCTGCCAATCCCTCGTCGTTACGAGGCGCAGGGCGTGCGACGGTACGGGTTTCACGGGCTGTCATACGAGTTTCTGATGGAAGAACTGGCCCGCCTGGCTGGACCGGAAGCGGCACGAGGTCGGGTAATCCTCGCCCACTTGGGCAATGGCGCGAGCCTGGCAGCGGTGCGTAACGGCAAATCCGTCGACACAAGCATGAGTTTCACTCCGACCGCCGGCGTGCCGATGAGCACTCGTACCGGTGATCTGGATCCCGGACTCGTCTGGTATCTGGCACGCACTGAAAAAATGAGCGCCAAGCAATTCAACGATATGGTCAATTTCCAGTCCGGACTGCTCGGCATATCCGAAACCAGTTCCGACATGCGTGACTTGCTAGAGCACGAGACGCAGGACGTGCGGGCGGCTGAAGCGATCGCTCTGTTCTGCTACCAGGTCAAGAAGTGGATTGGTTCTTTCGCGGCGGTGCTGGGCGGAATCGAGACACTGGTGTTCGCTGGTGGCATCGGAGAGAATGCCCCCGCAGTTCGGGCTCGGATTTGCGATGGGTTAGGATTTCTTGGAATCGAACTCGAAGAAATCGCAAAACGCGGCGAACGCAGGGCGTGATTTCCGCAGTGTCCAGCCGAGTTGTGGTCCGCGTCATTCGTACAAATGAAGAGCAAATGATAGCCAAGACAGTTTGCCAAGTCCTCGGCCTGACTATAAGCCGATTTCCATAACGGATTATGGCTGCAATTATCGAAGTCGCATCATCGAATTCTTCCACGAAGCCGGTCCAGACCACATCCTCGTCCGGCCTCACGAGCGCCGAAGCACGGAGCCGTCTTCAAAAAGACGGCCCCAATGCCACGCCCGATGTGTCCGCCCATCCAATTCGAAACGCATTGGCCAAGTTCTGGGCGCCTGTCCCTTGGCTGCTCGAAGCGTCGATTGTGCTTCAGGTCGTGCTTCATAAGTATGCCGAGGCTGCGGTCATTGCGGGCCTGCTAATCTTCAACGCTGTACTAGCCTATTTTCAGGAGGGTCGGGCCCAGGCTACCTTAAAGGCCTTGAATTCGCGGCTCGCCTTGAATGCCTCTGTTGAGCGCGACGGGGCCTGGAAGACAGTCGCGGCCGCAGAGTTGGTGCGTGGCGATCTTGTGAAATTGTCGCTTGGCGGTGTGGTACCGGCGGATGTACATCTGATCGGGGGATCCATCCTACTCGATCAATCCATGCTTACTGGAGAATCTCTGCCCATTGAGGCTGGTCCGGGCGTTGATACCTATGCCGGAGCACTGGTGCGACGCGGTGAAGCAACCGCAGAGGTTACAGCCACTGGCGTTCATACCAAGTTTGGCCGTACCGCAGAACTCGTGCGCACGGCGCACGTTGTAAGTTCACAGCAGAAAGCTGTTCTCCGCATCGTGCGCAATCTGGCTATTTTCAATGGTGTGGTCATCCTTGTTATCGGAGCGTATGCCTATTTTCATGCGATGCCGTGGAGCGAGATTATCCCGCTGTTGCTCACGTCGGTTCTGGCTGCAATACCCGTGGCATTACCGGCAACATTCACGCTCGCGGCGGCACTTGGAGCGCGATCTCTGGCGAAGCTGGGCGTCTTGCCGACGCGACTATCCGCTGTAGATGAGGCTGCGACAATTGATGTCTTGTGCTCGGACAAAACGGGAACGCTCACCCGCAATGAACTTTCGGTCACCAGCGTTAAGCCGATGCCTGGGTTTGACGAAGCACACCTTCTCGGCATGGCAGCCCTCGCAAGTTCGGAGGGCGGAGATGACGCTGTGGATGCGGCGATTCGCTCTGCGTCCACCCAAAAGCCGGCATCGGACCTGCCAAAGCTAATCGCGTTTGTACCATTCGACCCTGCCAAGAAAACTTCCGAAGCAACGGCAACCGACGCAAAGGGTGGCGTACAGCGAATCGTGAAGGGTGCCTTCACGGTAGTCGCAAGCCTCACCGCCGCATCACCCTCCGCGGCTGGTTTGGCCGACGAACTTGAGAAGCAAGGGTTCCGGGTCCTGGCAGTAGCTGCGGGCACCGCAACAGCTTTGAAGCTTTTGGGCTTAATCGCGCTCAGTGACCCGCCCCGTAAGGACTCTGTCTCTCTGATCTCGGAGCTCAAAACCTTGGGCGTGCGCACTGTCATGGTCACTGGTGATGCTCCAGCGACGGCAGCAATCGTTTCCCACTCAGTAGGCTTGGATGGAGCTGTTTGCCCGCCCGGAGCGATACCCGAAGGCGTAAAGCCCGAGGATTTCGCGGTATTCGCAAGCATTCTTCCGGAGGGAAAATTTGATCTCGTCAAGGCCTTCCAGAAGAACGGGCATACCGTCGGAATGTGCGGCGATGGCGCCAACGATGCACCCGCGCTGCGTCAGGCACAGATGGGGATCGCCGTATCGACCGCAACCGATGTCGCTAAATCCGCCGCTGGTATTGTTCTGACTGAGGCTGGCCTTGGTGGCATTGTCGCCGCCGTAAAAGAAGGAAGGATCACCTTTCAGCGCATTCTTACCTACACGCTGAACTCCGTCCTCAAAAAGATTGTGCAGGTGCTTTTGCTGGCAATTGGCCTGGTCATGACCGGACACGCGGTTTTGACGCCCATGCTGATGGTCATTGTGATGATCACCGGCGACTTCTTAGCCATGGCATTGACCACCGACAGAGTGCGGCCATCACCTATGCCAAATTCCTGGCAGGTCGGCAGGATTACGATGGCCGGGGTCACTCTGGGAGGCTGCTTTTTAGCGTTCTGTGTAGCCGTGCTAGCGGTTGGCAAGTTCGAAATGCAATTCGGAATCGAAGCCCTGAGAACGCTCTCTGTCGTTGCCATCGTATACGGCAGCCAAGCCACCATTTACGCCCTGCGAGGGCGTCGTCACCTCTGGGGACTGCGCCCGACTGTGTGGCTCGTGGCGTCTTCTGTCGCCGACATCCTTATTATTTCGACCTTGGCTATTCGCGGAATTGCGATGGCACCACTGCCTGCTTCCGTCCTAGCCTGTGAGTTTGGAGCGGCCATCATTTTCGGGTTGATCCTAGACGGAGTGAAGATCCCGGTCTTTGTCCGCCTTGCCATCTCGTGACCCACACACGGATTGGTGTCAGACAACTTCTTCATTCGCGCTACAAATATCTTGAATTCACAAATTCAGCCGCGTTAAACCTGCGTTTCAGGCGAGTCGGCGACCCCTCCCGCCGGCAAGACGTCCGGCAGGTCAAGGCGTGCCACGCCGATCCGGTAGTCAGCCATACCGTAGTAAACGTCATAGCGGTTTGGTAAGCCGATATCGTCGCGACGATCGATGCCAGTTGGGAACACAACATGTGCAACCGTGCCCTGGCATTCCTGCGGCAGCGTGGGCGTCAGCACCGGCTTCGCCGAACGGTACAAGATCTTTTGCGGATGCTCTTTCGATAGCACCATAACTCCGGCTGAGTAGCAAAGGTTATGTTTGTCTTTGCTCGAATTCTCAAGTTCGCTGACGCCGTGGTAAAGGATCAGCCAGCCGTGCCGCGTCAGCACGGGCGGAGTGCCGCAGCCGATTTTAAGTCGCTCCCAGGGTGACACCGGAGTCGCCAGCCGATGATGAGAGAACTCGCCGAGATTACTTGGCCCCCGCGATTCCAGCGAAAGCGGGCGGTAGGAAATCCAGATGCTCTCGCGGTCAAGGTCCACGTCTCGGGATGCGGCGCTGCAGGCGGTTTCCTCGGGACGAGTTCCGGGAAATAGCGGCCGGTGGAGGACCGCAAGTTCAGGTTCTCCGCTAGGGTTCGGAATGGCTACGGGAAATACACAGGCGTCTTTGTCATCCACGTCGCTGGAGTCGACGCCGTGATACGGAGCAAAGGTCGACAGCCCTATACGCTCCCAGTGGAATAGATCCTGCGATGTTGCCCGCGCGATCCGCGGGCCTCGGGGCGAAAAAGCCGTGTAGGTCATGACGTAACGCTGCAGCGGTTCCACGAAGGTAATGCGAGGATCTTCGCAACCACCACCGCCATCGGGCCGCCGCTCATAGTCAGCTTCCGGTTCCAGCGCGATGCCGAGCCGCTCGACGCCTGTCGGATCGCCGGCTTTATTAAATCGCACTCGCGCAATGCCAATTCGCGAGTAATTTCCCCGCGCAACCAGCCGCGGGAACAGGTAGAGCTCGCCATCCGGGCCACGTGCGGCAGCCGGATTCAGGACCCCTTCGACCTCCTGCGCGTTCCCCGGCTCCGGCTCCATCAACATTCCTAGCCGTTGCAACTTAAGCCCGCTCATCAAATCCTTTTCGGCGATTGCATAACTTCACGCCGCCTTACTACCGCCTGCTAAACAGGCGATGATGGTTTGAATAACCCGCTTGGTCTCGTTGGGATCCTTAACCGGGATGCAATCCACTCCCGCTGTTTCAGCAGGGTAGTCATTGCCGCCCACGTACAAGGCGTCGCCGATATAGATCATCTCTTTTATCGAAATACCGAGCAGGTCTCGCAGTTTTCTGATGCCGTAGGCCTTGTCAATGCCAGGCTTGGTAATGTCAACAGATGTCGAGCCCCCGATTCGGACGGAAAACTCGGGAATGAAAGTGTCAAGAATAGCTTTGATCTTCTTCCGCTTGGCGAAATCGGGGTCCCATTTCTCCTTTTCCTCCAAGGGAGCCTGCTGACCTAAGGCAGAAAATGTTATCTGGCTTCCGCGGTCCTCGACTTGCTCGCCCCAGAGCTTTTCGATCTTGAAGTCTGCAACTCCGATCGCCTTCTTGAGGGAATCGAGGATCTTTTCTCTTTGATCTGTAGTGAAATCCTCCGAATAGATCTTTTTCCAATCTCCCGATTCGTATCGGTAAAACTTTGTGCCGCAAGTAGGAAGGAGAGATAGATTCGCCAGGAGTTTGTCGTGGGGCAGATTCGAAACGAATTGTTTTTCAAACTGCGGCCAACCGCCGCCGGAAATCACCGCCACTTTCACAATACCGAGAAGGTCATGCAGCAGTCCTGACATTTCCGGATCAACGTCCGATTTACTGTCGGCAAGTGTGCCATCGAGATCAAACACAATCAGCTTTTTCACCATGCCTCCACCTTCTAAATTCTCGCGATCTCAATCCGGAATCGCGATTTCCAGCAAGTTCACTGCACCGCGCGGCCGAAAGACACATTTACCGATCACCGCAGGCAAGAGGAATACGTCGCCTTTTCCGACGGCGTAAGTGGCGCCTGCCATGTTCGACTTGCCCCTCGCCCTCGACGCATACCAGCACGCGCGGCAAATCGACTGCGCCGACCGTAAACGGCGATTGTCCGCGCAGCCGCCACAACCAGAAATGTTCGCAATGAAAGAGTCTCTCGCGTTCCACCGGGGTCGTCGTCTCCACCACGGGTGTCACCCGACTGACCGGACCTTCCGAAAAATCAATGCAGGCCATCGCCTTGTCGACTTGAAGTGCCCGCGGCTTTCCTGTCTTCGGATCAATATGGTCCCAGTCGTACAGACGAAACGTCACGTCGCTATTCTGCTGAATCTCGAACACCACAAGGTCGCCGCCCAGAGAGTGAACCGTGCCTGCGCGGAGGAAAATGGCGTCGCCGGGCTTCGGAGTTAAACATGCGAGGTGGTCCGCCACCGTGCCGTTGGTGAGCGCGCGCCGCAGATCGGCTTCCGTAGTATTTGGCTTCAGGCCCGCATAGATGCGGCTTTGTATCCCGGCTTCCAGCACGACCCAAGCTTCGGTCTTCGGGGTCTCGCCCGCTGGCAGCAGGTTCGTGTTCGCTTTTGTGGGATGCACCTGGACCGAAAGCATTTCGTGAACGTCGAGGAACTTCAGCAAAAGGGGGAATCGGTGGAAGCGCCCGGCCAGCTTTCCCATAATTTGCTTCGGGAACTGCTGTAGCAATTGACCGACGCTCTGCCCCTTCAGAGGTCCATCAGTAACGCGGCTCTGATGGTCATCGCGATCACTGAGTAACCACGCTTCTCCGACTGGACCACTGGGCAGGGGCGCGGTGAGCCACCTGGCCAAATGCCGGCCACCCCACAGCCGATACTGATAGATCGGTTCGAATCGAAGAGGATATAGAAGCGCTTGATCTGATGTTCCTTCTCTGTCGTCGACAGCCAGGCTGACGGTGGTGTCGATCATGACTGATCTGAGACTGTGGGGTCGGAAAGAGGTGGATCAGTTCTGTGAGTTTGTTCATCATGCAATTTGCCGAGGGTATGCTCGATCAATCTGGCTAACTTATCTGCGGCGCCATCGACGGCCAGATCCACTGTCGCTGCTTCGTCGGTGACCGCGATGGGCTGGCGGCCTTCGAGGCGCGCCTCCATCATGCAACGTTTATTATTCGCGCGGCTCTTAGGGCCGCTCTCGTCGGTCAGGTGGACTTCCACCCGCGTGATGCGATCGCCCATTCGGCTCAGAGCATTCTCCACCACGCCCCTGATTCGATCGGCTAGAGCCTCGTGACCTTCGATTGTATGGTCTGTATTGACTTGGATCTGCATGCTGATCTCCTGCCTGATTATTTAATCAATGATGTTTCTTGCCTCACAAATTGCCGCTGCTAAGTCTACGGAACTCGACTGTCTGCTGGCATTTGCTTCTGGCGGCCAGAGGGCACCATCGATAAGTCGTTGGTTCCGACGTAAATACCGATAGCAACGAGCATGGCGAGTAGTCCAAACCAGAATCGCCAATCATGATGTGCGCGCCGCCAGTACGGAGTCTGGCCATGGATATGATGACCCTCGCCGTTCGGATGCAAATGTTCCGTATTGTGCATGGTCATGCTCGTCTCCGAATCAAATCGAGTTGGTGGGGTGCCATCCTGCAGGCGAAAATCACGGGCTGCCATTTTCGCGGAGACGACTGTCCCGACCTAAACGCCGCTCAACGACAGGGCGGCCTTATGTTCCGCGTCCTGCAGCCAATAGGGCGGCCGGCCGTAGTGAGTATGGAGGCGGTCTTCGTACTCACGAGTGAGCGGCGCAGACTCAGCGAACGCCGGCGCGCTTTTGATGGCATCCCGCCAGAGACCGACGTACACTTTCGACTCCGTCCAACTCACCTTCTGAATCCACGCGGGCGAAACCAATACCTTCTTACCCGGCCACCAATTTCTAGTTACCACCTCAATGTAGCGGATTGCCCAAGTTTCGTCGTCCACGATAAAGCCTGCCACATGGCCGATCTCGCCATCCTCAGCCTCAATGTGATAGCCCGTGACGGCTCCAGTGCTGCGAAGATGCGAATCCATCGACTCTCTCCGGATCTTTTCCGCCAGCACATCCTTAGGAGTCGCGATTCGATTCGACAAGCTCGACGGATAGGCCCCGGGACCCCATAGGAAGGGGCCGCTCCAGTAGTTCGGATAATTGTAATAACCGAGATATTCGCTCTCATACTGTCGCGAAACAGGCCGATGCGTATCTCTGTTAGGGCTATTCTCGATTTGCTTTTTCGTTAGCGCCACGTCCAGTTGTTTGGACTGCCAATCCACGTTGGTCACAGAAAATGGTGATATCAAAACTTCCCGGTCGCTGAGCCAGCCTCCTGTTGCCGCCGTCAGGTAGCGAATCGCCCATGTTTCGTCGTCGAAATACAATTGATCTACAGTTCCAATCTCGCCGTCCGTTGCACGGATCACAAGACCTTTCACTTGGTTCACATTCGTTAGCATCGTTAGTCCCCCTGTTGTCTGATCTTCGGCCACTCGAACTTAAGTCAGGTGCGCCTTTCGCTTTAAGCAAGAGTGACCGAGTCATGGTTCCTGAGTCGGAGCTTCCGCACGTTGACTCGGTCCTGTTTTCTGGCCCAGTTCTTGGGTGAGCTTGTGAACATTCATCGAATGTTCGTGCGCCTGTTTGCTGAGCTCGTGAGCAGTGAGGTGATCTTCTTTGCCATGAGCGACAGCCGCCGCCGCGTGCGCGTGGGCTGCAAGGTTGTGGAGTTCTGCAGTTCGCTCGTGTGGTCTCTGTGACATGATTCTTCTCCTCGTCACTATGCGTCTATCGCACGTGTCGTCGCTCAGGCTGACCCGCTTCTCGACATTTAGGGGGCGACGGTTTATGCAACGCGGTCGTTATCATTTCGATACTCTTCGGGAAGATCGTCCTCCGACACCTGGCGGGTCGTAACCTCTGAGACATCAGGATCTTTGGCGTTCTCTACTCCGTCGACAATCGAGGCTTCGAAGGCATTTCCCTCTTCTACTAACTCTTCGACGCTCTCGGAATCCGCTTCGGCCGGGCGAGACATGCCCTGAATGTCGCCGGACTGCCCGGCCGAGTTCGTTTCACGTTCCTCTTCATCGCGCTCGTTGTCGCGTCGATTATCTGCAACCATGGTTCTTGCCTCGTTTGAGATGAGCTACCGCATTTCTGCAGCTCAGGGTACTACGCAGCCACAGGTTCCGCGGTATGCAGTGCGGAGTGGGCGGGATTCGTGCTTTCGATGATCTCCTTCGCCTTGGCGACTTCTGCGGCCGTGCCATGGGCGATCAGCAGGAACTGATCTGTCGTGAGCGCCGTCTGGTACTTCACAATGCTGTCCTTCGGAATGCCTATGCTGAATAGACCTGCTCCCAAAGCACCCAACGCACCTACCTCTACGGCACCTTCCAGTCCTGCCACGATCCACGCCACCAGAGGTCCGGCCACTAAAATTGGGCCGAGCCCCGGGATCACGAACATCGCGGATCCGAATAAGAGGGCCCAAAAGCCTCCCCAGAACGCGCCAACCTTGCCCCAATATTTCATTCGGTCGCCGGTATTGTAGTAGCCGACCACTTGCTCATCTGTGTGATATCCCTTCCCGACGATCGACAGTTTGTGCATGTCGACTCCGCCACGCTGAAGTTCCTTGACCGCTCGATCCGCATCCGTATGAGTGTGATAAATCGCGACAACTGAATTTTCGATAGACATTTGCTAATCTCCTCGGCTACCTGCCGGAATTCTTTAACTCGTCAACATAGGTTCCCACTCGCAGTATGACAACTCATACACGCGAAGACTGGTCCCTATTGCTCAGTATCAGTGTTTAGTCCGGTGTTCGATCACACGCCCACGAACTCGGGACGGTAATCCTTCCAAATCCCCGTAGCCGGTGAGATCACACGGACGGGAGCATCTTCAGCGTGCTTCGCGGTTCTCGCCCATTGCCAGGCGTGCTGAATTTCGGAGGATTCGAAGTAGCGCGTCTCTGACTGGAGAACGGCGGCTCCGGAAGTAAAGAGCTCCACAAGCTCTTCCCAATGGTGGGCTCCGACGACTGCCATACGAGCGATATGACTTGTGTGCTTCTGGAGAAACCGCAAATCATCCCAGCGTGCCTTCCATTCGGCTCCGCGCATTTCCGTCAGATCGACGAGGATGCCGATCGGGTGCTTTTTGTGCTGCGCAATGAAGAACTCAAGCTGCGGTTCGAATGTCTTGAGTTCCTCGTCCAATAGCTTTCCGACTACCTTAAAGCCGAACGCGACTCCCCCTGTTTCCTTCAGTCGTTCAATCACCGGCACACCTCATTGGTTCGTTTGAAAGCGGTACGTATTCTTCCGAGACATCGGGATCTACGACAAGCGAGCGGAGTTGCAGCCCAGAGAAAAACCCACAATTTTCGGTCAAGTGGAGCTGGACACGGTGCAGTTGCTAGTCGTCAATTCGCCTCGCGGCCGAGGAAAATAGATATTCCATTCTCACGCGCATACCACGCTCCCTCACATTGCCTGCATCGTCACCTCGCTGCGCATACTGGGCAAATTCCGCGGTTGTGGTGAGGCCTTTGTCTTTCAATAGTTGGATGATGCCGCCAATCTGAGCGTCAAGGGTTTCGAGATAAGACAGCATTTCCTCAAACACTTGTTCGGCAGGGAGCATCTTCTCAAACACAGCAGGGTCCACTTTCATCTCATTCTCCTAGCCCACCCCGCAGAACGTATCCGCGTCTTTGGATCTAGCTGCAGCAACCGTGGTCGCTCCTCGGCGTTGCCGCAGACTTGTCCGAGTATCGCTCCGGACTGAGATCGAATTTCTCTTTGCACTTTGAACCGCAGAAGTCATAGGTCTGCCCTTTGTGCTCAGTTCACCCAGCGGCAGTCGCGTTTTCTACGTCCATGCCACAGACAGGATCTTTCACAACTGTTGTGCTATTCATTGTGACCCTTCTTAGGCTCCGTATCGAGGTTATCAACCGACCCGCGGCTGGTCTGAGCAGGAGTGCTCACTATAATCTTGTGGCCATCCCGGTCGCAGCAGGCGTTTTCGTCCACTGGGGACCCGATCTTCACTATGAGCGTTGGCGCAGTCGCAATGAGCCTCTCTACCATCATCGTCGCCGCAAACGCTCAGTTGCCTCGCCGACTAAAACTGCAGCAAACCATCTAGATAGTTTTTGGATATTCGTGACACTCAGGCGTCTACCGTTGAAGAGCAATGGCTGAGGTGTGGTGGTTGGGTAAACATTGCCCTGAGAAGATGATTTCGCCCGGCCTCTGCCGTGTGAAAGCACACCAGAAATTATGGTCCAATAAGGGTCCACGAACTGTTTCCGAGGGTCACTGAAACGTTTCTGTAGCGCCATCCGTGCCGCGTGTTTTCAGTTAGTTACGGGTGAAGATTTCACTGTCACGGCAGAGGCCGCGGGTTCGAGTCCCGTCGTCCCCGCCATTCTCTTTTTGAATGGCCCCATTCCCTGACTACTTGTGCTTGCAGTTGCTGCTTGGCTGGCATCGTGCTTTGTGCGTACAGTTCCAAGGTGATGCGTGGATTCGCGTGCCGCATCATTTCTATCGTCAGCTTGACATCCGCACCCCGGCCCACCAAAAAACTTGCCAGTGAGCGCCGGAATGTGTGCCAGCCGAGACGTTTGCTGATTCCCGCACGTTTGGCGGCTGGCCAGATTACCTTACGCATGAGCGAATCCTGCCAGCAAGGTTGAGTACCATTCAGCCGTTCGCTGCCGACGCGGCGAGCCCCGAGGATAGTTCTCGCACCATTACATCAACCATCGAGCGCTGCGGACGGCTTGATGTACTCGTGAATAATGCCGGTGCCGGCGCGATTCTGCCCCTAGAAGCGGGGACCCCGGCGGCAATTAAAGAGATCTTCACGGCCAATGCGTTCGGTCCCTCTCTGCTAGCGACGGCAGCTCTGCCGCAACTGAAGGCATCTCGTGGCAATATCGTGAATGTCTCCAGTACCTTCGGGCATAAGGCAGCTGCCGGACTATCTCACTACGCGGCAAGCAAGGCAGCGCTGGAACACATGACTCGTTGCTGGGCTCTAGAACTCGCGGATCAAGGAGTTCGCGTGAATGCCGTTGCCCCCGGCCCGACCGAAACAGATTTTCTCATCGAAAGGATGCTCTGAATCGAGTTCCTTGATCTCATAGCGGTCGTCGATGAACGCCGACCTTGGGTGCCGCTTCTGCTTTATTTCCGAATGTTTTTCGGCGCCTCCACAATTCGGGATCTCTCCCACTCCGCAACCGGGAGTTCAAAGCGCCGATCAGTGCTCTCAGTAGGACTGTCGAGGCACAGGCCAACCTTCGGCAGCGATTTGACAGGCACAGATGCCAGGCTGGGGACGCGACGTGAGTTCGCAGCGCTGGGCGACACCGGCGGATATCGGCCAAACCGTAGCGTAATATAGAAGCCAAATTTCTGTGGGGGAGCTGACGAACTCATGGGGAGAAAAGTCGACGCGCCATCTCGCCTGCATGCGGTTGCGCGCTACGCTCTCGCGACTGTCTTGGTGGCGCTTGCGCTCTTGATTTCCCTGGCATTGCAAAACTCCTTTGGCAATCCCTTCTGGTTTTTCTTCTCGGTTGCAGTGATTCTCAGCACCTGGTTTGGTCGAACAGGACCGGGCTGGCTTTCAGTTGTTTGCAGCACACTGGCCGTGATGTACTACTTCACGCCGCCCATCCATAGTCTTGCCGTATCGCCCAGCGATTTGCCCTACTTTATAACGTTCGTCGCTTGCGAAGTGGGCGCCACTCAATTGATTTCATGGCGCAGACAAACTGAAGATGCGCTGAGGCGAGCTCGCGATGAGCTTGAGGTGAGGGTCGCGGAACGAACTGTTGAGCTAAAGAACGCAAACGAAGCACTCTTAAAACAAATGGACGAGCAGAGGCGCACAGAGGAGACGCTTCAGGCTACCCGAGCGGAATTGGCTCGTGCAGCAAGGATCACGACCATCGGCGAACTGACAGCGTCGATCGCGCATGAGGTAAACCAACCACTTGCTGCCGTAGTGGCAAATGCCGATGCCTGTGTGGCGTGGCTTTCTCGTGAACGTCCGGATATTGCGGAGGCACGCGCCGCCGCAGAGCGAGCTACCGAGGGTGCCACTCGGGCGTCGGATGTAATCGCGCGCATTCGTTCGCTGATCACCAAAGCAATACCCGAGAAGTCGCGGGTTCAGGTTAACCGGGTCATTGAACAGACCGCTATTCTCGCCGAAGGGCAGGCGGCCAGAAACCACGTGGCGATCGAACTTGAACTCTCGCCAGACCCACCCGTCGTGCTCGGTGACAGCATTCAACTGCAACAAGTGATTTTGAACTTGGTGATGAACGGAATCGATGCGATGACAACAGTTGCCGATCGACCAAAAACCCTGACACTCCGGTCGGAATCACAAGGTAACGGACACGTTCGGGTTTTGGTCCAGGATTCCGGCATCGGTCTGACAGAGGAAGTGAAAAACCGGTTGTTCGAACCCTTCTTCACGACTCGGTCAAAGGGAATGGGCATGGGACTGTCGATCAGCCGCTCGATTATTGAAGCTCATGGCGGGCGATTGTGGGCAGAGTCCAATGGCTCGGGCGGAGCAACATTTCAGTTCACCCTGCCGAGTGAGGACAGGACGAGCGCATGAAGGAGCACGATCCAGTTGTCTTTGTCATCGATGACGATCGCATGATCCGCGACGGACTCCAGAGCTTGATCAGATCGGTAGGGCTTCGTGTGGAGACATTCGCTTCAGCCCGGGACTTCTTAGGGGCGAAGCGTCCAGACACTCCAGCCTGTCTGGTACTGGACGTAAGAATGCCGGGTCTCAGCGGTCTCGATCTGCAATTGAAGTTGAGGGATGACGGAATTCCAATTCCGATCATTTTTATTACTGGCCATGGCGACATCCCGATGTCAGTGCGAGCGATGAAGGAGGGGGCGCATGAGTTCCTGACGAAGCCGGTGCGCGGGCAGGATTTGCTCGATGCAGTTCAGAAGGCAATCGCAAGCGATAGAGCACTTCGTCAAGAACGCCTGGAAGCAAACGAAATTCGTTCGCGCTTCGAATCCCTCACGCCTCGCGAAAAAGAAGTGCTTGATCTGGTTGTGGAGGGTCTTCTCAATAAGCAGATTGCCGACCAACTCGGCATGAGCGAACTTACCGTAAAGACTCACCGGGCCCACGTAATGGAAAAGACCCACGCTGACTCTCTTGCCCACCTGGTTCGTATGGCTGAAAAACTCAAGGCCTCCACTCGAAAGTAAGGATCGACCTCCTCCTAAAGCAGGAGATGGTTCAAAACAAAGCAGGATAGTTTTCAAGTTGTCCGATTGGTAGTCTCATCCTCGTGGCCGATCCAACGAGCCACAGACTGGGTGAACTGAAGTGGATGAGACTCTAACCAAGACCGGGATCATCGCCATCGTCGACGATGACGAACCGCTTCGCGAAGCGCTGGCGAGCGTGATGAAGGCGGCTGGCTTTTCTCCAAGAACCTTCGCCTCTGCTGAGGAGTTTCTCGCCTGTGACGATTGCGATGACACAGCCTGCCTAGTACTCGACGTGCGCTTGCCGGGCATGAGCGGGATCGAGTTGCAGAAGCAGTTGAGCAAGACGAACAGCCGCCTCCCCATTGTTTTTGTAACCGCCCACGGTGATGCCATGCTTCGAGAGTCACTGATGCGAGCCGGAGCTGCCGCTTTTCTTTCTAAGCCGGTTCGAAGCGACGCATTGCTAAAAGAAATTCGAAGGGCGCTGGAGCAAAGCAGCGTCAACAACCACCGGTGAATGGAGATAGTTATGGCTTCCACTTACACGATCACGACGAATGACGAAACTACAGCGAATTTCAATTTCCCACGACTGGCGCGATCTCGCGCAGACTCAACGAACGAAATTGTCGGGGAAAGTGCACTGCTGCAGTCATTATTGCAACAGGTAAGGTTAGTCGCCCCAACAGACTCGACGGTTTTGATTCTTGGGGAAACGGGCACAGGGAAAGAACTGATTGCGCGTGAAATCCACCGGCTCTCCAACCGCTCGTCACGTCCGTTTATCCGAGTGAACTGCGCGGCGATTCCACCTTCCTTGATCGCGTCAGAGTTATTCGGACACGAAAGAGGGGCGTTTACCGGGGCGCTGCAGCGGCGGCAGGGCCGTTTTGAGGCCGCCAACGGGGGAACAATATTTCTCGATGAGATCGGCGAGTTGCCTATGGAAACTCAGATCACCCTCCTCCGCGTCATTCAGGAGAGAGAGTTCGAACGCGTGGGCAGTAGCCAGCCGATCTCAGTGGATGTTCGCATTATCGCGGCAACGAACCGTGATCTGGAAGCGGCCGTAGCGGATCGCACGTTTCGCTCGGACATGTTCTACCGGCTGAACGTCTTTCCAATTTATGTACCGGCTTTAAGAGAACGGCTGGAAGATATCCCGCTACTTGTGGAACATCTGATCGAACGTTTCGCCAAGAGAGTGGGCAAAGCTTTTCGCACGATCAAGATGAATACGATCGAAATCCTGCAAGCTTACGATTGGCCGGGCAACATTCGTGAACTACAGAATGTGATCGAAAGGTCCGTCATTTTAGCTGAGCGGGATATCTTCTCGGTCGACGAAGGATGGGTAAAACGCGAGCTGCGGCGGCCGCGCACAACCGCTCCACTTGTCAGCTCAATTGCCGAGCGGGAGCGGGAGATGATCGAAGCCGCGCTCTCAGAAAGCGGAGGGCGCATTTCAGGGCCCTCCGGCGCTGCCTCGAAGCTGGGGATCCCCCGTCAAACTCTGGACTCGAAGATTGCGAGCCTGCAAATCAACAAGCTGCGTTTCAAGTCACGGCGAAACGGAACGTTTGCCACGCCCCAGGTCAATACAGGCGAACTCGATGTCGACTAACGTAATCGATTGCGGCATCGCTCTCGTGTCTCTCGCGGTCCTGATGTTCATCCTCAACCGGCTGGGGTTGATTGCGTGGTTTTCGTGGGTCAGTCGCCGCAAAGGCCCGAATGAAGATTCTGCCGCCAGGAAATATTGGAGCGAATAGTTCGGCAAAACGGCACTGCGGGCGCCGCGCCAATCAGCTCCAAACACTCCAGATTTCTGACAGGTCGGCATTTCCCGATACTCAGCATTTTTCTTCGCACTAAGTGCTACCGTTTCAATGGCGAGCAGTGGACGTTTGATTGCACCTCAAACGAAATCGGCGGATAGCCGAATGCAACTTTCGTTAGGAGGAAGTGATGCGAAAGAACTTGATGCAAAGACTTTCAATGTTCTTGTTTATTGTCCTTAGCCTGCTTCCCGTGCAGGCTCAGGATGTCAGTTCAACAACAACCAGCCCCGTGCAGATGACGGTGACGGTTCGCGTGCTCGGCAAAAACAAACGCATGCCGGAAGTCCATCGCGAAGACATCATCGTAAGGCAAGGAAAAGATCGACTGAAGGTCACCGGGTGGACTCCGGTCGGCGGTGATCGCGACTCACTCGATCTGTTCATCCTGATCGACGATGCCGCCCGGATGAGCGTGAGTTCTCAGTTCGCCGACTTGCGCGAATTTATCGATTCGTTGCCGAAGACCACTTCGGTTGGCGTGGGATACATGCGCAATGGCACCGTTCAAGTTGCGCAGGATCTGACAACCGATCACCGGCAGGCAGCGAAGGCTCTGCGAATTCCACTGGGCTCGCCAGGCGTCTATGGCAGTCCGTACCTGTCGGTGATTGACCTGATGAAGCGGTGGCCCGAAAACTCGAGAAGGCGCGAGATCGTCATGGTCACAGATGGCATCGATCGACTTCACGGCTATCCGCACCGTCGTGGTCTTGCTCCTATCAGCCCTGACGTCAGCGCGGCCAGCACGGTTGCTCAGCGTACGGGAACGATCATCCACAGCATCTATACGCGCGGTGTTGGATGGCGTGGAAGCAATTTCTGGCAGGTCACGAACGGCCAGAACGCCATGGCGAAGCTCGCAGATGAGACGGGTGGCGAGTCCTTTTTCTTGGGCGTTGCCCAACCTGTTAGCTTTCGGCCATACCTTGACCGTTTGCAAACTGGCCTCGACAACCGTTACCGACTTGAATTCAATGCTTTGCCTGGCAAGAAACCTGGGCTGCAGTATGTAAAGCTGACCACCGAAGTTGCGGGCATCGAACTCAACTCGGCGGATAGTGTCTGGGTAGCTGCTCGGTAGTCCTTCCATCGACGGGTTTCTTCGGAGAGGCAGTACTTTAGATCCGAAGAGACCCGTCTTTTTCTGCGATTCTCTCTTCCTGATCTGTTTATTCAGTTTTGTCTGCGTCCGATTCTCGATTCGACAGGAAACTGCGCTCCCCGGCGAGCACTTCAACAATTCTGATCCTTCAGCATTTCTGAGGCATTCAGCGGGTTTCGTTGGCGTAAGTCGCGCAGATTCAGCAAATAGAGTTGGTTCGGCGATTGCATCTTCTCATCGCGTCTGACGTGAGCGAATGAAGATCACGACGACGTGCGAGGGTGCCATGAATTGCAAACAGAAGTTCGCAGCGGACAAGCAAGGTTCTTTGAGCAGCAATGGATCCCCTACTGAAATCGAGACGAACCCTTCGGCGCAAACACCTCCGCTGCGACACTCGGCGGCCATTGAAGAGATTTGGCGAACTCATGCCAAGAAGATTCTTCGCATCACGCAGCGCATTACGAACAATCGTGAGGACGCCGAAGATGCGCTGCAGGACTCATTCCTGCGAGCCCATGTTCACCTGCACGATTTTGACGGTCGCTCCAGTATCGGCACATGGCTCACGCGGATCGCGATTAATTCGGCGCTCATGATCCTTCGCAAGCGGACTGGGGTTGCAGAGATCCCTATCGAGAGCGGAGCCGTTCTTGGGACTGAGACTCTCGCGCTGGACCCTCCCGACCAGGCGCCGAGCCCCGAGGCGCAATACGCGGATCTGGAAGTACAGGAGATTGTCAGATCGGCGATCGGGACATTGCGGCCCTCAATTCGTCGGGCTCTCGAACTCCAAATCCTGGAAGAACGATCCGTCAGGGAAATGGCGGAGAACATGAGCCTCTCTGTTTCCGCCGCCAAGTCACGGACTTTTCACGCGAGGGCCGCCTTGCGGCGGTCTCTGCAGGCGAAACTCGGCCACCGCTCCGGCACTGCCAAAGGACTTCAACTAGCGACGGCATAAGTCGGGGAAATCGGTGTCAGGAGTGCGCACTCATGTGGAAATTTCAAAACTCGGGTGGCGGCAAGGACGGAGCCCCGGAACGCCCCACTACAAACCCAGGTTCCAAGCGAAAGGTCCTGCTCCGGATCGAACAAATTCTGCTCATGTCGGGATTGGCTCTGGTCGGCTTTTACGGTGCCGCCCGCATGGAAAGCTGGCTCACGTCGCGCGCGGCGCTCAAGCGCTTTGCTGCAGACCAGGCAATGGCTCAGCTAGGCGCGAATGACCTCACCACGAATGTCGACGGCGGTTCTTCCGAGCAACTCGAGTTGCCCGGTATCGATTTCAGTCTCTGGGGCGAACAGCGGGTCAAGGCCTACAGACAGAAGATCGGCAAACATCCTGAAATTCCACTGGCGGTGCTGCGGATTCCCAGGATTTCTCTTGAGGCTCCGCTCTTCGACGGCACCGACGATTTGACTTTGAACCACGCAGTGGGACGCATTGCAGGTACGTCACGCCCCGGCGAACCCGGCAACATCGGCATCGCCGGCCATCGGGACGGATTTTTTCGCGGACTTAAAGGTGTGCGCGTCGGTGACGCCATCGAGCTGAAGACGCTGAAGGGAACGGACACTTATGTCGTGGATCAAATCCAGATTGTCTCGCCGCGCCAAGTGGAAGTGCTGCGGTCGACATCCGCTCCATCACTCACACTCGTCACGTGCTACCCGTTTTATTTCCTCGGGAGCGCACCGCAACGCTACATCCTAACGGCTTCTCTCTCACCAGAGAAAAACGGCGAATCTGAGAACTCGATCTCGGCGCGCCGGCAACTACGAGTAATTCAACAAGGAGAAAACAGATGAACCTCTTCAAGATACCAGGCTTTTTTGGCAAGGGAGCCGGCGCGATCGTTTTGGCCTTTCTGGCCTTCGGAACGGCCGCAGCCCAGGACTCAACGGTTACAACCATCGCCCATGGACAACCCTCATTCGACACTCAGGTGAAGAATGCTGAGATTGTCTATGTGGAAGGCAACGATCTGGTGCTCAAACTGGAGAGCGGCAGGGTCGAGCACCTCATTGTTCCTGACAGCGACCGATTCACCATCGACGGCAAGCAGGTCAGCGTGCATGAGCTTGTGCCCGGAACGAAGCTGACTCAAACCATTACCACCGCCACCACGCCGCGCTACGTCAACTCTGTCCGAACGATCGAGGGGAAAGTTTGGCATGCGAATGCTCCAAAGTCACTGATTCTGATTTTGCCCGATAACAAGAGCCAGGTTTTCAACGTTCCGAACGATGCCAAGTTCACCATCGACGGTAAGGAAAAGACGGTTTTCGATCTGAAGAAGGGAATGAAAATCAAGGCAACGATCGTCACTGATGAGGAGCACACCATTGTCGAGAGCAACAAGGTGGCTTTCGGCCAGACGCCGCAGATTACCATGCCGCGCGCAACGGGTGTTCTGCTGTTTCTCACACCCGGCCAACCGCAAGTCACGCTGGCCAGCGCAGAGCAGCCTGCAGAAATGCTCCCAGAAACGGGTAGTCCTCTCCCGCTCGTGGGATTGACGGGCACATTGGCAATCGCAATGTCGCTCGGACTGTGGGCCGTTCGACGGACTCGCACGATCTGATGTTTGCCGAACCGCCCGTCCGGCAGCGATTGAGCGGGGCGGGCCTTTTTTATTGAGGACGATCAAGGGTAGACAAAAGCAAAGGAGAAGTACCATGAAAACCATACTGATTACCGGCTGCTCTTCAGGCTACGGCCTTGAATCGGCTCGCTATTTCCTCTCGAAAGACTGGAACGTCATCGCAACCATGCGGAGCCCTCGCGAAGACGCTCTGCCGCGGGCGCAGTCGCTGCGTATCCTCTCGTTGGACGTAACGGATCAAAAAAGCATCGCGACGGCGATCAAAGCGGCCGGTCCGATTGATGCCCTCGTCAACAATGCGGGCATCGGCGTCGTCGGCGCTTTCGAAGTGACGCCTTTATCGCACATTCGCAAGGTTTTCGAGACCAACACCTTCGGCGTGATGGCGATGACCCAGGCCGTGATCCCGCAGATGCGCGAGCGGCGATCCGGCGTGATTGTCAATGTCACGTCCAGCACAACCTTGGCACCATTCCCGTTGGCGGCCGCGTATACCGCGAGCAAGCAGGCCATCTTAGGCTTCACCGGTTCGCTGGCTCACGAGCTTGGGCATTTCAACATTCATGCGAAGCTGGTCGAGCCCGGATATGCTCCGACGACGAGGTTCACGCAGAATACCGAGGTTCGCGTCGAAGACCTTATTCCTAGGGCCTATGCCGACTTCGCCGCTCCAATTTTCACGGAGTTTGCACGACCGGCTTTGACCACCAAGGAAAGCGATGTGGCCGAGGCCATATGGCAGGCCGTGAACGACACTTCCGGGAAGCTCCGTTTCCCCGCCGGAGCGGATGCGGTGGCTCTTTCACACGACGCGCGATAAATGTCACCCCTGCCCGTTCGGCAGGATCTGGCCGGACGGGCCTTCTCCACACTCGTACAATACTGAAGACCCAAGGACAGGACATTCCGATGGAACCCAATCCAATACTTTTTCGCGATCTTACGTACATATTCGTGGCTGCCGTACTTGGTGGCCTGGTAGCGTGGCGACTTCGGCTGCCTCTGATCATCGGTTTCGTACTCGGAGGAATCGCGATCAGCCCGTTTACGCCGGGCCCGCAACTTTCCGATTTGCACACTTTCGAATTGCTGGCCGAGGTCGGTGTCGTGCTGCTGATGTTCTCGATTGGAGTGGAGTTTTCCATCCCGGACCTGATGCGCGTGAAATGGGTTGCTCTGGTCGGAGGCCCTACTGGGATTCTAGTCATGCTGGGGGTCGCAGTCGGTGCCGGTAAACTTTTCGGATGGACCACGACAGAAGGGTTTGTGATCGGAGCGGCAGTTTCGGTAGCGAGCACGATGGTACTGGCGCGCATGTTAACCGATAGCGGAAGACTGGCCACCACCTGCGGGCGCGTGATGATCGCCATCACCCTGGTGGAAGATCTCGCCGTGATCTGCATGACGGTGGTGATCCCAGTATTCGGCAATGCCCAGCGCGGAGGCGTTCTGATGGCCGTCTGGATTCTCGGCAAGGCTATCCTCTTGCTCATTCCGCTGGTCTATCTCGCCAAAAAAGTGATTCCCCCTTTTCTCCGACGAGTCAAAAGAACCTGCAACTCGGAACTTCTCCTGCTGGTTGCGATTGCCATTTGCCTCGGGACGGCCGCGCTGGCACAAGCCGTCGGATTCTCCGTCGCGCTTGGAGCATTTCTCGCCGGTGTATCCATCAGCAGCCTGCCCGAGCTTCATGACGCTCACACCCAACTGGTTCCCCTGCGAGATGCGTTTGTGGCGCTTTTCTTCGTTTCACTCGGTACGCTGATTGATCCTGCGGTGCTCTTGCACAACCTGCCGCTTCTCGGACTCATGCTGCTACTCATTGTCCTCGGCAAGTTTCTGGTCTGGAGCATGGTCGTGTGGCTGTTCCGCTACCCGCTTAAGACCGCAATTCTCGTGGCTGCCGGGTTGACGCAAATTGGTGAGCTCTCATTCGTAGTGATGCAGGCCGCGCGGTCTGCGGGGATGGTGGCTGAGAACGTTTTCAGCACGGTGATCGCTGCATCGTTGATTTCGATCTTGCTCAATGTGTTTATCGTGCGCGGCACGTTTGCATTGCTAGGAAGAGATACTCCTGAACAGGGCTTGATTAGGGCGAAGAACGAAGTATTAGCACCGGCGATTCAGTGAGTCTAGGCCGATTGCCATTTGAGGAGATTTTCATGATGCCAACACTGATCCTTCGTTCACCAGGTTATTTTGTCGCTTTTCTCGTTCTCGTCTCCCTGATGTTCGCAGTCGACCGACTAGGCTTGATGCTTTCGGCGGCGTGGTTAAGCCATCGCGAAAACAAGCGCGAGCACAAGCTTGAAGGCAATGGCTCGGGGGAATATTGGAGGGTACACCGGTGAAAGCTTTGCCACAACGAGCCGCAATACGCTGGATCCTGGTCATGGGGATTGCGTTCTCTCCATGTTCTGGGCAGGAAGCATCCACCTCTACTCACTCCCCGAATGTCGCTGCGGAACGATCTCAAGGGCCCGACCTGCTTTCCTTCGACGAACTGGTCGCGCTAGCTTCGACCGCCAGACCGGAAAGCGCTTTAGATGATCGCCTAAACACGCTGCTGAACACACCCTTCGTACAGAGCGATACTGCAGGCGACATTCAGCCCCATCGCCCCAACGCGAACGGTCTTGGGCCCATTCTTCGCGTGGGCCTTTGGAACATCGAAAGAGGCCTCAATTTCGACGAAATCCGTTCTGCGCTCTCCGATCCAGGCGCTTTTCTACGCATGACCAGAACTGACATCAATTCTCGCCAAAGGGAAACTGTCGAATCGCAGCTTGCCACGCTGCAGGGGATTGACGTTCTGGTCCTGAACGAAGCCGACCGGGGAATGAAACGAACCGAGTATCGAGACATAACGCGAGAGCTGGCGTCCGCTCTGCACATGAACTATGCGTATGGAGTGGAGTTTGTCGAAGTGGACCCGGTGTTCGATCTGGGCACCGAGCAATTGCATTTGGCCGACGCGCAGCAGGATCAACGTTTGCGGCGAGACTTGCAAGTGGACCGGGAGCAATACCGCGGTCTGCATGGCACGGCTATACTCAGTCGCTATCCCATCCAAAGCGCTCGCATCTTTCGCTTGCCAGTTTGCTATGACTGGTACGGTGAAGAGTACAAAGCTATCTCCAAACTGGAGCACGGGAAGCGATGGTCCGCACACAAATTGTTTCGCGAACGGGTCGAACGCGAGCTGCGCCGGGGCGGCCGCATGGCCTTGATCGCCGACATTTCGGTGCCCGAGTTGCCGACCGGCAAAGCGACAATCGTCGCAACCCATTTGGAAAACAAATGCGCTCCGGCATGCCGCCAGCGGCAGATGCAGGCATTGCTGGCGGACTTGAAGTCAGACAATAACCCGCTGGTCCTCGCCGGCGATCTGAACACCACGAGTCGCGACAACACGCCGACGTCGATCCGCAATGAAATCATGACGCGTGTAGTCGATTACAAATTTTGGATCGGCCAGGCGGTTTCCCACTTCAACCCGCTTGGGCTGTTTCAATACACGCTTGTTCCAGTGCGTTACTTCCACGGTTACAACGATCCAACGGGCTTCCATCTTCCGATTCTCTGGGACAACCGAGAGCAGCCCCTGTTCAAGAAAGTGGAAAAGTTCCGGTTTGCCGACGACCGCACATTTGATTTTCGTGGCGAGCCGGGCCGAACGTTTCCGCCACGGGGTCACACGCTCGCCGATAGCAATCAACGAAGGCTGAAGGGATTCGCTCCAACTTATACGTTCGCCCGCAACTACGGAGGACTGGTAGGCCAGTTCAAACTCGACTGGATCTTCGTCAAACCGTTCGTTAACGATCCGCGGCGCACGGAACAGAGGTATCAGTTCGCTCCGCATTTCCCGGTCACGATGCGCGAACTTAACGCGTCCGTGGAGGATCGCATCTCAGATCACCCGCCAATGACAGTCGACTTGCCACTGATGGAACCGCACCCCAGGTAAGATTGTGTCCACGAATTTCCCCTGCGCTAAACAGTTGCTCCCGGTGGTTTCATCGAGATACGTGTTGGTCACGTGCAGGTCGGGCTACTTACCGCTCGCGCGTCGGAGAAAAAATGGCGCTGAAAATAGAAGGCCACATTGACCAGGGCGATCATCACTGGGACTTCCACTAGTGGCCCGATGACGGCAGCGAAAGCCGCGCCAGAGTTGATGCCAAATACCGAGACGGCTACGGCGATCGCTAACTCAAAATTATTGGAGGCGGCGGTAAATGCCAGGGTTGTCGTCTTGGAATAGTCCGCTCCCACTTTTCTCCCCATATAAAACGAAACCAGGAACATTAGAACAAAGTAGATCAAGAGCGGGACGGCGATCCGCAGGACGTCCAAGGGCAGACGGACGATATATCCACCCTTCAGGGAGAACATCACCACAATCGTGAACAGGAGAGCAATCAGCGTCAGCGGGCTTACGCGAGGGCCATCGTCTGGCCGATGTTATCGAGTTCTCTTTTGATTGCAAGGCCGTCCAGAGTTTTCAGTGGAAGACAGAGCAGCAGACTTATTCTGCGCTCCAAAATAAAAAACGCATCGCGAAACGCTCGTTCCACTTCCGCTTCTGTTCCGTGAACCGCCGCTGGATCAGGGACGCCCCAATGGGCGGTCATCGGCTGTCCGGGCCAGATTGGGCAGACCTCTTTCGCCGCGTTGTCGCAAACCGTAAAGACAAAGTCGAGCTTTGGAGATCCAGACAAAGAGAATTCATCCCATGCCTTACTGCGCAAACCCTCGGTGGGTAAGTGCGCCATTTCGAGCTGTCTCAATGCTTCCGGGCGAACCGTTCCGGAGGGATGACTTCCGGCGCTATAGGCGGTGAAATTAGGGTGCCCTTTGGAGTTGAGAATCGCCTCAGCCATGATGGAGCGCGCCGAATTGCCCGTGCACAGGAATAAGGCGTTGTAGTGTCCTTGCATATCAGTTGTCTCCTAGTTGCAGCAGGTCGGTCCACAACAGGCCTTCGCTGCGGTGTTTGCCGGTTTCACTGCCCGCACGAAGGCGCTCAGGAATTTGCCTTCCACCTCAGGCGCGATCGCGTCCACATCGACGCCGGCTGCGGAGAGAAACTCACGTGCATCCTCTGCGCGATAGACCCGCGTTGGCTCGATGTCAATTTGCTCGAATCCCGCCGCAGAGAGTTTGTCGCGATATTCGTTATCTCCCAGCGCACCCGCCACGCACCCGACCCACAGCAGCACGCTTTTGCGGATTTCCGGTGACACGGCGCCTCGGGTAACGACATCGGAAACCGCAATACGGCCGCCCGGTTTCAGCACCCGAAAGGCTTCTCTCAACACGCGGTCTTTATCCGCAGAAAGGTTGATCACACAATTCGAGATGATCACGTCGACCGAGTTGTCCGGCAGAGGGATGTGCTCGATCTCGCCCTTCAGAAACTCAACGTTCTCAGCACCGGCTTTGCGCTTGTTCTCGTTGGCGAGCGCGAGCATTTCCTCCGTCATGTCGAGACCGTAAGCCTTGCCAGTGGGCCCAACCCGCTTTGCCGAAAGCAGAACATCTATGCCGCCGCCCGAGCCGAGATCGAGAACAACCTCTCCCAGATTCAACTTTGCCAGCGCGGTCGGGTTTCCACACCCTAACGAGGCAAGTATGGCCTCTTCGGGCACCTGTCCCGCCTGCAAGGAGTCATACAGGTTGGACGTGATTGGGTCGCAACCCAAGCCGCTGGCCGCGGTCGCTCCGCAGCAACTACTGCCCCCAGACTTCACCCGCAAGGCTGCCTGGCCGTACTTTTCTTTGACTACATCCTTGATGTCGGTGGTGCTCATGGTGGCTTCTCCTATTTACAAAGCTGGACGATAGCTTGGGGTTTGACTGCCTTATTTCGAGTACAGCATTCGGCGTAGAGGAATTGGAGAAGTTCCTGGAGTGCTTCGGTGTTAGCCGTGTACCGTAAAAATGTGCTTTCACGGCGCACGTTCACGAGTTCTTCATTTTTCAGTTTCTCCAGGTGGTGCGAAAGCGTGGAATTCGGAATATCCAACTCAGACTGAATATCACCTACAACCAAGCCGTCTGGATGCGCGGAGAGCAGCAATTGCATAATTCGAAGGCGTGGCTCGGTGCCCATTGCGGAAAGCATGTCTGCGAATTTCGCAACCTGCTCGGTGCTCTTCTTGCTCGACGTTGCCGGCATATTTCGATCTTTGCAGAAATATAGATTCGTGTCAAGTGGGATTTACTCCAGCGCAGCGGTAACGAGCGGAGAATGTTCGAAATGGCCTTGGATGAACAAATTGTCATCTTCCGGAAAGGCTACGGTAATGTTCTGCTTGTATCGTGGTGGTTGGTCCTCCGTGTCCCGCCCGGCACGTGGAATTCGGTTTGAACATGCCCATGTACGTGCCCGCGAGCAGTAGGTGCTGCCTTTTCGTTGTTTTGTTAGGTGGAATCTTGCAGGGAGCATTCGCGTTTTCTCAGGAATTGCCAGACGCTCCGTCAGCGGTAAGGAACGCCAGTTTTCCCGCTGCTGAGCGCGTGGATGCAGCTTCTGACGGGCCAAAGTCGCCCGATGCCATGTCGCCCGACTCAAGTGATGGCAAGTTTTTCAGCCGATGGGCCAAGCGCGGCCTCCGCGATCAGGCCGGTATCTACACGGCTCCGTTTCATCGTTCTGAACTGAAGTGGGTGATTGGGCTGCCGGTGGTGACTCTAGGGCTGATTGCGATCGACAAACATTCTTCGGGAGCACTATCGAGAAGCGGAACTAGCGCCAGCACCGACATTTCCGATGTCGGCCTTTTCGGGACGGCGGGAGCTGTGGGTGTTTTATTTCTGGATGGAGAAGCGCGCGGCGATTCTCATGCGCTCGAAACGGGGGTGCTGGGAGCCGAGGCTATGGCCAACAGCGGCGTGGTGTATGCGGCACTCCAGTTGATTACTGAGCGTCAGCGTCCTTTGCAAGGGACCGGTCGCGGAAATTTTTTCCAAACCAGCGGACTGGATAATTCGTTTCCCTCCGGTCATACGATCGTCACTTGGACAGCTGCCAGCACCATCGCGCACGAATACCCAAAACCGTGGGTAAAGTGGCTCACTTACGGAACCGCTACCGCAGTTTCCGTTACACGATTCACCAGCCTCCAACACTTTCCTTCCGATGTGGTTGTGGGAAGCACCATCGGCTATTTGATCGGACAGCATATTTTCCACGAGCATTGTAAGGCTGGTCTCAGCCCGATATGCAAGAAGCCATAAGAAAAACAAATATCATTTTCAAAAAAGCATGAGGCGAACGATGCTGAAGAATAGGCAGTACAAACTAATGGGTATTTTCCTTTGGTTGCTGGGAATTTGTGTGCTTCTGCAAGTCGCTCCGCCTCTGATCGCTCAGACCTCAACAGGAATAATTAAAGGCACGGTTAGCGACGAATCCGGTAAAGCGGTGGCAAATGCCTCCGTGACGGCAACGAGCATCGATACCGGACAGAATCAAACGGCGAACACCGGGTCTGACGGCACGTACAAGCTGGAGCTGCCTACAGGCAATTACCGGCTGACGTTTGAATCCGCCGGGTTCAAGAAGTTCGAGCTTTCAGCAACGGTCGGCGGCAACGTGCCAGGAGTTGTCGATGCCAAACTAAAACAAGGCGAACCAGCGAATGGTAACCCAGCACCAACACAGCAGGAGAATCTACCGAATGCGCCGTCGAGTAGCACAACCGCGCCCTCGCTTTCAGATCTGGGCCTTACTCCAGAACAGACTCAAGGAAACGCCCGTGAGCAGGCGCTCCTGGATAAAAGGACGCACATGCTGAAGATCCATCAACGCATGGGTTTGATCACGACGATACCACTCGTTGCGACGGTGATCCTCGGTCCTGGCGCCGGCGGCAAGAGTGAAGGAACTGCCGCTCGCGATGCGCACGTGGCGCTAGGTAGCCTGACGGGAGATCTGTACGGCATCACCGCTTACTATGCCATTCGCGCACCCAGAATTCCTGGAACCAAAAAGCGCGGTCCGATCAAATTTCACGAAGCGATGGCTTGGATTCACGGACCGGGCATGATCCTGACTCCCATTCTTGGGGCGATGGCATTCAGCCAGAAGAACAACGGAGAAAAGATCCACGGGATCGCGCAAGCGCACGGCCCGGTGGCCATCGTTACGGCAGGAGCGTTTGGCGCTGCTCTTCTTTCAGTTTCGGTAAAGTTTTAAATCAATTATGAATAAGAGAACACTGATCGCTTTACTGCTCGCAGCACTGCCAACCTGCGCAAGCGCCGACAGCCAATGGATGCTTCAAGGAAGCACGCTCACGTACCACGTATCGCATCCGCTTCATCAGAGTGAGGGTGTGAGTCACGCGGCCAAGGGCAAGGGCGTCTGTCATGCGGGGCAATGCGATTTCCTGATTGCTGTGCCAGTCAAATCGTTTGATTCCGGAGATACCAACCGAGATCTGCACATGCTTCAGGTCACACGCGGCGCTGAGTTTCCGCTGGTCACGGTGCGTACTCGCTTGCCTGAATCGGATGCCGCGGCGTCGACGATTAACGCTGATCTGGAGATCCAGTTTGCGGGCCAGACGGTCCAGTACAAACAGGTTCCGTTCAAGGTAGAGAAGCAAGGGAACGAGATCCATATCACCGGGGCAATTCCGGCTACGCTAGCGGATTTTAAGATCGAACCGCCATCGCTTTTGACGATACCGGTCAAGAACGACATTCCAATACGAGTAGACATGACTTGGCGCGCACAATAGCTTCAGTGTTGCCTGGTTCAAAGAACCGAGGCAGCAGGGGAAAAATGCCTTCGTCGACAGGCTTGCTGGGACAGGGGATCGAAGAAACACATGCCAGCCAGCAATCAAGCGGCATGAGCGTCGCATGGAAATGGAGGCCCGGCATAATCTGCCGGCCCCCTCCAAGGCTGTGCAATTCGCGGCGCCAGCGTTATTTGCCGTCGTGGTCTGGATCTCCGGCAGCCAGATCTCCGGTGCTTTTCAGTGTAACTTTGTCTTGCGGTACCGCGCTGCTTGTTTGAGCTTGTGCAGCAGGCTGAGGCTGGCGAGCAGCCTTTTGGGTGACTTCGTTAGTAAAGTTGGCATTGGCGCTGCTAATTAAGTTGACCATATGCCTGAGATCGGCTTGGCGAAGGATATCTTTAGCGAATCAATCTGTACGAATTGACCGTTTGAGAGAGGGTCCCACCCGCGAGGATACGGAAAAGCTCAATTGGCAGCCTTGATCTAACGTTAAGGGTCCTCTAACGCGGGGCTAGTTTCCTGCATCCCCTCAGGAGGTGTAAAGTTTTGGACAGACGGGGATCTCCCATGCGACTGTTGGTCGTAGAAGACGATATTTCGATCCAGCTATTTCTCAAGCGGGCGCTGACGGAGGCCGGATATCAGGTGGATGCGGCTAGTACAGCGAAGGCTGGGGAAACGATGGCATTGGAAGGCATTCACGATGCCTTCATCATCGATCTTGGACTTCCTGATCTGGATGGATTGGACTTGATTGCGCGTTGCCGAGCTCAAGGGAATGCGGCGCCGGTTCTGATCTTGTCTGCAAGGCGCTCCGTAGACGAACGTGTTCGCGGACTGGAGCAAGGTGGGGACGACTACCTTACGAAGCCATTTGCTCTCCCCGAATTGCTGGCAAGGTTGAGAAATCTCCTACGCAGGTCCGCCGTCCCGCAGACTGAATCTGTGCGGCTGCAGTCAGCCGACTTGCAGCTTGACTTGGTACGTCGTGAGGCGCGGCGGGGCGAGCACTTGCTGCAATTGACTCCGCAGGAATTTTCCCTGCTGGAATATCTTTGCCGGAATGAAGGTCGCGTTGTGACCCGGACCATGATTCTGGACCATGTCTGGAAGATGAGGATTGACCCCGCAACCAACGTGGTTGATGTTCACATTTATCGGCTGCGCAGCAAAGTGGATCACGACACGCCACGGCCGCTGATTCATACGATTCGCGGCGTTGGCTACGTTCTCAAACATGCGTAGAAAGCTCCGCACTACCGCCGCTTGGCGGATTTCGATTTGGACAACTCTGGCGTTCGCGCTCGGAACTGCCGGGGCATTCTACATAGTTTATTTTCTTGTGGCACAAGGCCTCAGGGAGCGAAGTGACACTTGGCTTAGCGGCGAAGCGGAGGTTCTGGCTCAGGTCTCAGCAGACACACCGAGCGATCACCTTTACAGGCGAGTTGTGCGCGAGGTGGCTGAGCTTGCAGCTCAGGAAGTGCCGGACGAACGCAATGCCCGCGGCGAAAGGTTGAATTCAGTATTCTTTCTTGCAACGAGCCCCAACAATAATGATGCTCCATTGTGGGTAGGTCCAGACTCGAAGGATGCTTTTGTTACCGCGATTCAGCGCTCACAACTGGTCCCGGGACCGCCAAAGTCCATAACGGTCGAAGGATACCGACAAACATTTCGCGTCGTTGTAAAAGCGCAAAACGGAAGAACGGTATATTTGGGCCTGTCTGATCGTGGTGCCAAACATTTGCTCCACACCTTAGCGCGTCGTTTTCTCATGCTCTGGGGCGGCATGTTCGTGCTTGGATTCGTCATTTCGTACTGGAGTGCACGCCGCACCCTGCATCGCGTTGAACAAATTACAGAAACCGTGGCGCGGATCGGAACAGAAGACTTGCAGGAACGCCTCCCTGAACCGGTGAATTCAGATGAGATTTCGCGATTGGCGAAGACTTTCAATCACATGCTGGACCGGCTTCAGGCTTCCGTGAATCAGCTTCGCACCGTGACTGGCGGTATCGCACACGATCTGAAAAGCCCTGTTACGTTGATTCGTGGAACGCTGGAATCCGCATTATGCAATGAAGGAGATGACAAGTGGCGTGACTCGGTCGGAGAAGCAATCGAGGAGCTGGACAGGCTCTTGCAGTTGTTGAACACAACGCTGGACCTGGCGGAGGCGGAGGCCGGTGCCCTTCACATAGAACGCAGCCCGGTTGACTTTTCGGACGTCATAAGACAACTGGTTGATATTTACCTGCCGGCGATGGCCGAGCATCATCATGATGTGACGACTGATCTCGAAGAGCATGTGGTTGTGGATGCTGACGTGACCCTACTGAATCGTGTGGTAAGCAATTTGCTCGAAAACGAATTGACTCATCTGCCGGCGGGATGCCAAGTGAAGATCCGGCTGCATTCGCATCAAGGATCTGCAGAATTGGTCGTCGAAGACAATGGACCGGGATTTCCTGCGGAGATCGGTAGCCGGGTTTTCAAACGATTCGTAAAAGGAAAACACTCTCCCGGCCACGGTCTCGGACTGGCGTTCGTCGAGGCAGTTGCCCAGGCACATGGTGGCCGCGCCAGGGTTTCGGACCGCCCGGGAGGTGGTGCTGTTATAACGTTATCGCTGCCGGTTAGTCTGCTCCAAGCTGCGTAGATGGTCAGCACCTTCCAAGATGAACAACTTGTCATCTGGTCGCCACACCGAATTCATCATGTAGCTGATAATCTTCCTCATGGGACGTTGTGACTCTGATCGAACGATGAGTTGCCGACATCTCGCGATCGCCTTTCTACTCGCCACCTTGAGCCTGGCTGCAACTACCGCCCATGCTCAAGACAATTACGAAATTCAGGTGTACGGATCTGATCTGGTCGATCCCGGCCACACCATGGTTGAACTCCACAGCAATTTCACCATTGACGGCTCGAAGACGATTGTGGACGGGGTTTATCCCACCAATCATGCCGAGCATGAGACGGTGGAAATCACTCACGGCTTCAATGACTGGTTTGAGTGTGGCTTTTACATCTTCACTTCCATAACTGAGGGCCAGAGTTGGCAATGGGTGGGGGATCACATCAGGCCACGAGTTGCCGTTCCCAAGAAATGGCACTGGCCCGTGGGCGTCAGCCTCTCGAATGAAATCGGCTACCAGAGGCGGCAATATTCTGTGGACACGTGGACGTGGGAAATTCGTCCCATCGTGGATCAAAAGGTTGGACGCTGGTATTGGTCGCTGAACCCCACGCTCGACCGGTCTTTTCACGGCGGAAGCGTGAACCAGGGCGTCGTATTCTTGCCGAACTTCAAATTCAGTTACGATTTCACACAGAAAGTTGCGGGAGGTCTTGAATACTACGGATCCGTCGGCCCAGTGACAGGGTTTGATGCCATCTCACAACAGCAACATCAGGTTTTCCCCGCAATTGATTTGAATATCGCTCCGCAATGGGAAATAAATTTCGGACTTGGAGTGGGTCTTACGGGTTCGACCGACCACCTGATTGCGAAGATGATTCTGGGTTATCGCTTTAATTTCTGATTTGAGAGACAGGAGCGTACAAGTGATAAAAGGTATCGTACTAGGAACAGCATGGAACGTAGAAATTTTCTTGCCTTGCTGGGAACCACTGCTTGCGCTGATTGGCGCGGCGCATCGGCTTGCAGACTGCACCAGAAAATTCAAAAGCCGATATAACGATCCACATCGCGCCGGTCGAGATCGAAATCGCACCAAAGAAAATAATTAAGACGATCGGATATAACGGCTCGGCTCCCGGCCCGGTCTTGCGGTTGCGCGAGGGACAGCCTGTCACGGTGGACGTATTTAATGAAACCAAAACTCCCGAGTTAGTTCATTGGCACGGTTTGTTCATACCCTCGGATGTGGATGGTTCCGAGGAAGAAGGGACACCTATGGTGCCACCAGGTGGAATGCGGCGGTATTCGTTCGTCCCGCGGCCTGCTGGAACACGCTGGTATCACAGCCATATTCATGCCGGCCGAGATCTGAAGAAAGCAACCTACACAGGACAATTTGGATTTCTCTACATCGAATCAAGAGGAGATCCGGGCCAGTATGACGCGGAGATTTTTCTCGCACTGCACGGTTGGGATCCACATCTGGATAGCCAGGGCGATGAAGGCAATCTGGAGGTAATGTACTCCATATATTCGGTCAACAGTCACGCTCTCGGTTCAGGCGATCCAATACGCGTGAAAGAAGGCCAGAAGATGCTGTTTCACTTCTTGAACGCCAGCGCTACCGATCAGCACCGCATCGCCTTGCCCGCGCATAAGTTTAGAATCGTCGGCCTCGACGGAAACCCTGTTCCCGTTCCACGCGAAGTGGAGGTGATCGAGATGGGGCCAGCAGAGCGGGTGGACGCCGTCGTGACAATGAATAATCCCGGCGTCTGGATTCTCGGTGAAGCAAACGATCAGGTACGGAACGCTGGCATGGGTATGGTTGTGGAATATGCGAATTGCAGCGGCCCACCGCTGTGGAACAAGCCGCCGAATACAGTATGGGACTATACGATGTTTGGCCGGGAAGTCGAGGGGCGCGAAGTCGGGACACCAGAACCGGCAGGCGGTGTCGTGCCACTCACTTTCCGCAAGAAATTTGCGGGCAACCGCTGGGTCGATCACTGGACGATCAACGGCAAATCTTTTCCCAAGACCGATCCCATTCGCGTGCACGCGAATTCTCGCTATCGCCTACGCTTCGATAATCAAAGTGATGAGTCGCACCCAGTTCACTTGCACCGGCACACGTTCGAGCTAACGAAGTTCGCCGGAAAAGCGACGGCTGGAGTGATGAAAGACGTAATCGTTGTGCCGGCCAGGAAGCAGGTTGAGGTGGAGTTTGTTGCGGACAATCCTGGGCCCACCCTTTTTCATTGTCATCAGCAACTTCACATGGACTATGGTTTCATGGCGATGCTGCAGTACGATGCCTGAGAATGTTTTGGGGCGTGACTAAAATCACATCGTGTGTTCTCACGTGTGTGAAATGATGTGCAACCCTCACGTGTCCGATGCGTGAAGCAGTGCGGGCCATGACAGGAACTCTCAGCTCAACAACACGGCGAGACGACGGGCAAATGCGCGATGCGCATTTCGCAATGCGCCTTTCTCTGATGGTCGGGTTGGTAATGCTGGTCGGAAAGACAACTGTTTATCTGATGACGCATTCGGCTGCCATTTTTTCGGACGCAGCCGAGTCAGTGGTCCATGTGGTTGCGGTCGGATTTGCCTGGTTCAGTCTTCGCCTCAGCACCAAATCAGCATCCCCGCAATTCCTGTACGGTTACGAACGGATCACTTTCTTCTCCGCGGGATTTGAAGGTGCCATGATCGTGGTGGCCGCGATCGCAATTCTCTATGAATCGATCCGCAAGTGGATGGCAGGGCTCCAACTGGAACATCTGGGAGCAGGCACGGCGCTGATACTAGTGGCTGGTATGCTCAACGCGGGTCTCGGCTACTACCTGATACGAGTTGGCCGGCGGACCAATTCCTTGATTCTCGAAGCCGATGGCAAACACGTTTTAACCGACAGCTGGACCAGCTTCGGGGTCGTGGGAGGATTGGCACTTGTGCTTCTGACGCGCTGGAAACCGTTTGATCCGCTAGTGGCGATTGCCGTTGCCGGAAATATCCTTTGGTCCGGAGGACACTTGGTCTGGCATTCGGCAGTTGGGCTGATGGATTACTCCGATCCCGAAGCCGGCCGGAAGATTCGCGAGAAGTTGGATACCATTTGCGGGGAGCTCGCCATTCAATACCACGGCGTGCGCTTCCGAACTACCGGATATCGCCAGATCATCGAAATACACTTGTTATTCCCGCATCTGACCTCGGTCAGCGAAGCTCACCGTCTGGCAACAATTTTGGAGGAACGTTTGCCGGCCGAGCTGGGAATGCCAGCCGAAGTCACAACTCATCTGGAGTCTTTAGAAGATCACGCCGAGGTTCACCGCGAAGAACACTACACCGGCAAACCCGAGTAGGTCCATCGGCAATCCTCCAACAATGTGCCAGACGCGGGGTTCACCGTGTTACTTTTTCCAGCAGGTACATGTAAGAGCGATAGACCTGTCCCGTGGCTCGGGTCATCCCGATTTCACAGGTGCGGCTGCTGGAGTAACAGGCGTCGAGATGTTCTGCTCTAACCTCGGCTGCTTCCGGCCGAGTGGCGGATTGCGTCAGTTCGGGGAATAAAAATCCTCGATCGCCGGCGAAGGCGCAACAGCCCGCGCTGGCAGGATTCAATACCTCCTGACTACAGGCTTTTGCAATTCCTTCCAGTTTGGCAGCGATCCCCATCTTGGTGACGGAGCATACTGGATGCAATGCGACGTGTTTGAGCTTGGCTTGCACGGTCAGTTTGGGTAGCAGTTCATCGTGGGCAAACTCAATCGCGTCCAGCAGCCTCAAATGATCGAAGCGGCTCTGGTTCTCCGGCGTCAGATGCGGTCGCGCCGCTTTAAGAGAGTAAGTGCAAGGGCTGGTGTCAATCACCACCGGCAACCTGCCCTGGCCGGACCATCGCCAGAGCCGTTCCACGGCTGTGTTCGCCACGATGGCATGAGCGCGAGTGAATCCCTTGGAAGAGAATGGCATGCCGCAACAGGTACCTGCAACGTCCGATGGAATGTGCACGGGGACTCCGGCGCGCCGGGCCAGCTCCACCGTTACTTCCATCAGAGAGCGGTCTTTGGGCTCGGTAGGCAACCGGCCCATGATGCGCGAGATACAGGTCGGGAAATAAATCGCCTGAGCGCCTTCCTTCTTGGTGAGGGGAACTTTGCCGGCTGCGAAGGGAGTGTCAGCCATCCATTCGCCGAGATTGTCTCCAGCAAAGCGCTGCATCCCGCGAGTGAGGGAGCGCATGCCGCTGGTGCCGATGATTCGTTCCGCTACGTGCCCAAACCGCAGCGCCCAGCGCAGCGCGCTTTCCGCGAAACTGAAATTGTTCGCAATGCGGACTGCCCACTCATGTTCTCGAGGAGTGGCACGAAGACTGCGGAAACGCTTCACCAGCGTCCCGGTATCGATATTCACTGGACATGCCGTGGCACAAAGTCCGTCGACGGCGCAGGTATCGAGCGCCATGTAGGGGAATTCACGATCCAGCGCGTTCCACAGCGGCGAGCCGCCAGCCTCCTGTTGCCGAGCCATCTCGCGGCGGACCACGATGCGCTGGCGGGGCGTGAGCGTCAGATCCCGGCTAGGGCACTTAGGCTCGCAGTAGCCGCACTCAATGCACTTGTCAATCTCCGGCTCGACGGAGGGAATCTGTTTGAGATCGGCGAGGTGCGCCTGGCGGTCGGCGTTGATGATCACTCCAGGATTGAGCAGATTGTCGGGATCGGCGAGCTGTTTCAGCTGGCGCATAATCTGGTAGGCGTCGCTACCCCATTCCGTCTCCACAAATGGCGCCATGTTGCGGCCGGTGCCATGTTCCGCTTTTAGCGCGCCATCATAGCGATGAACCACCAGCTCGACTAAGTCGTCAATAAACCGGGAATACTGATCGATGGCAGCTTGGTTGTTAAAGCCCTGGGTGATTACAAAATGCAGGTTGCCGTCTTTGGCATGGCCGAAGATTATGCCGTTGGAGTACTCGTGTTTCACAAAGAGACGGTTGAGATCGTAGGTGGCATCGGCCAGAACCTCGACCGGAAATGCGACGTCTTCAATAATTACGGTTGTGCCGCTCTGCCGCACCGAGCCGACTGACGGGAACATGCCAGCCCGAATCTTCCATAGCAGTGCCTGCTCTGCGGCGGCGTGGGTAAAACACGCAGGCTCGAACAACTTGAGTCCGCTGACCGCGTCCCGGGCCAGCGCTTCCAACTCGGAGCGACTGCTTTCTTCGGCAGACTGGAATTCAACCAGCAGCCCCGCGGCGCCGTCGGGGAGGTTTTTGATCGAGGATGGTATCCCCGCTTGATTCTCGACCGAGCGCAGAGAAGCGCGATCCATGATCTCCAGCGCCTTGGCGCCCGCGTTGCGCAACGGGATAATCGAATCGGCCGCTGCGTACACGTCGGAGTACAGCAGAAGCCCCGCGTATTTCACGGGAAGATCGGGAACCGTGTTCAAGACGGCTTCCGCGATAAACGCCAACGTTCCCTCAGAGCCAATCAGCACGTGCTGAAAGATATCGACGGCGGTATCGAAATCGAGAAAGGCGTTCAACGAATATCCGGTTGTATTCTTTCGCTTGTACTTGTTGCGAATTCGTTCGCGAAGTACCGAATTCTGTTCCAGCTTCTGCTTTAAATTCACGATGCCGCGGGCCAACTCGGGCTCGCGCGCACGAAACTCCGCGTCGGCGTCAGGCCGTGATGTGTCAATGACCGTGCCCGACGGCAGCATGAACTTCATCGACTTGAGAGTGTGATAGGCGTTCTGCTCGACGCCGCAACACATGCCGCTGGAGTTGTTGGAGAGAATTCCGCCAATGGTGCAGGTGGCGATGGAAGCCGGATCAGGCCCGATTTTCGCTCGATAAGCCGCCAGCGCTGCATTGGCGCGAGCGCCGATCACGCCGGGCTGCACTCGAATCTGTCTGCCGCCCTCCTCTACGTTCAGAGTTCGCCAGTGGCGGGCGATGTCTACCAGCAAGCCGTCAGAGATCGACTGTCCCGACAAACTTGTGCCCGCGGCGCGGAACGTCATGGGTATGCGGTGTTGCCGGCTGAACGCAAACAAAGCTCGTATCTCGTCCACCCCGTCGGCCTGTACGACCGCTTTCGGGATCAGACGATAGAAGCTGGCATCGGAGGCGTACGCGACGAGTTCGATAGGGCGGATGAGGATGCGAGAGGCGTCGATAGCAGCGGCAAGTTCGGATTTGATTTCTTCCGAAGAGAATTGCACGGGAATTAGTTCGGCCACAGCCATTTGTTTTCCTCTGTTTGCCTCGGAACCGAAAAACTAAGACGATTCCAACTCGTCCGCCAGGCGCTGCGCTGTGTGCTCAACCTTGATGGTTGAGTTTTGCTTATCCAGGCCGCCGCGGATCTGCATGACGCAACCGGGACAGTCCATTACAACGACCGGCGCACCACTGTTCCTGATGTTGACCAGCTTGCGTTCCAGGATCGGGGCCGAAATTTCCGGCAACTTGAGCGAATAGGTCCCGCCCATGCCGCAGCACATGTCGGCCTCGTACATTTCCGCGATCTCGTAGCCGGCCTGGGTGAGCAGTTGCCGCGGTGGTTGAGTAGCATGCAGCGTGCGCTTTAAGTGGCAGGAGTCGTGATAAGTAATCTTCCCCAACCGCTGCCCGTCCTTGAACTTCAGTCGGCCTTCGTCCACCAGTTGCTTGACGAGGGTGGAGAAGTCGATCACCTTTTCGGCCAACTGCCGCGCTCGCGGCAACGCATCGATCTGGCCGAGGCTTTCGAACGTGCTGATGAACTCATGCTTTCAACTGCACCGTGCACGTGGGGCAAGCCGAGACGATACAGGTAACATCTTCTGCGAGCAGGGCATTGATGTTGTCCTGCGCATTCTGCGCGGCGACTTCATAGGCCCCGGCATAGCGGGCAGGAGCTCCGCAACAAGTCTGGCCTTCAGGAAACAGCACTTCAATGCCGGCCTTATTGAGAATCTTGACCAGCGATTCGCCCATCTCGGGATATGCGAAGTCGATGAGGCATCCGGCATAGAATGCGATTTTCTCTTTGCCGGCCGGTTGCGGGATTTTCCTGATTGTGTCGCGCAGCGGAGCTTCGGCGATTGCGGGAAGGCTGCGGAATTCCGTCATCTCGGAGAGGAAAAACGGCAGGTGCCGGATGAAATTACCCTTCTGCAGCGGCTTCTGCATCACGTAGGCTGCGCGCAGCATCGAGTGGAACAGCTTGCGATTGTTGACTACTGAGAAGATTGCCTTTTGCGCGAGGGGCTGACCTTTCTCGACCGCGATGCGGCGACGCAGTTCGAGAATCAATCCGGGGATATCGATCTTGCCGGGACAAACCTCCGTACAGTTGCCGCACTGAATGCACAGACTCTGGATGTCGTCCGATGCCTTGAGCGCGTCGAACCAGGCAGTGAGAATCGTGCCGATGCCACCGGTGTAAATTTTTCCGAAGACATGGCCGCCCACCAGCCGAAAAACCGGACAAACGTTTAAACACGAAGCACAGCGAATGCATTGCATCGCCTGTTTGAACTTCGGGTCTTGTGACATCTCGGTGCGCCGGTTGTCCATCAGGATGACGTGCAGTTGCTTGGGTGTGCCGTCGGTGTTGGGCACCGGACCGCTGATCATGGAGACGTAGCTGGTCATCAACTGCGCCGTGGCGCTTTTGGGGAGGGCTGTCAGAACAGGCACGACGTCGTCGAATTTTTCCATCAGCTTTTCGAGGCCGACGATCGCGACGTGAATTTTCGGCAGCGTGGTTACCAGCCGGGCGTTACCTTCATTGGTGACGATGACCAGCGTTCCGGTCTCGGCGACGGCGATATTCGCGCCGGTGATTCCCATATCCGCGTTGAGAAATTTCGTGCGCAACTTGCCGCGCGCAAACTTCACCAGTTGCGGGATGTCCGGCTTCTGGCCTGCTTCGACCTGCTGGTTGAAAACCGTTGCCACTTCTTCCTTGGTCATGTGGATGGCAGGCATGACCATGTGCGAGGGGGTTTGTCCGGCGAGTTGAATGATCCATTCACCCAGATCGGTTTCGCCCACCTCGATGCCGGCAGCTTCGAGATGCCGGTTGAGGTGAATCTCTTCCGAAGCCATGGACTTCGATTTGACGACACTCTTGACGCCGTTTTCTCGCGCGACATTCAGGATGTACTCGCGCACCTGGGCGGGGTCGTTAGTACGAAACACTTTTGTTCCACGCGCTTCGATGTTTCTGGTGAACAGGTCGGCGAGTTCATCGAGGTGAGAGGCCGCGTAGGATTTTCGTTCGGCGATTTGGGTGCGCAACGCCTCGAAGTCATAGCCCTCATAAGCCTTCTGGCGGCTGATCCGATAGGCTTCGGAGAATCGTCCCAGCGCCCCGGTGAGGTTGGGGTTGTGCACCGCCTTGTCGATGGACTCGCGAAACTTTGTCTCCATTAGTTCAGCCTTCCCGGCTCATCGCAGACGACGCCATCAAAGAAGACGATGATGAGCTTCTCCGGCCCGTGTACGCCGATGGTGAGCACGCGCTCGATGTCAGCCGTGCGGCTGGGTCCGGTAATGAAGGAAATGTAGTTGGTCTGCTCCGGCCGGATTTTGCTCAAAGCCGAAGGCAGATCGGTCACGAGACGATCGCTGCAAATAAGAGCGATGTGGATCAAGGGAAGCGTGGAAACAAGCCTCTGATCGACGCGAGCGGCGTCCTGCACCAGGGTTCCGGTGTTTGCGATAGCCCAGTCCAGTTGGCTGATTCCTACCTTTGCCTGGGCCGAGACTTCGCGATTGACGTCGAATGACAACCCGGGCAACTGGCGGGAAAGCTGCTTCTGATCGAATCCATCGAGGAAGGGGCACGATGCCCATACCGCACCAGCCTGCGGCGTGTCGCTGATTCCAGCATCCTGCAAATAGTGAAGTATGAAGTCCAGAGCGTAGCGCTTGCCGGGGAAGCGATGGACTTCGGCGCTCACCGCTTCGGCGCGAAGTTTGAAGTCTTCAAAGACGGCATCCATACCTCATGCCTTTCCTCGATCGCCATGCTCTTCTGCGCGTTCTCATCGCAATACGGCCTGGGTGAATGGATAGACGTAGGCCATAAGAAAAACGAAAATGCCGACCAGACATGCGAGCGCGATGCTGTGCCAGAAGACATAGCGCAGAATGTCGCCTTCATGCCCATACCACTGGGTTGCGGTACTCGCGACGACGATACTCTGCGCATCGATCATCTTGCCCATCACGCCTCCCGTGGTATTGGCCGCGGCCATCAGCACGGGAGAAACATTGACTTGCTGCGCCGAAATTTTCTGCAGACTACCGAACAGGACATTCGACGAAGTGTCCGACCCGGTCAGAGCCACGCCCAGCCAGCCGAGCAGGGTGCCAAAAAACGGATAGAGATGGCCGGTACGCGCGAAGGCCAGCCCCATGGTCGCGTCGAGTCCGGAATAGCGAGTTAGCATCCCGATCGCCAGCATGGCGGCGATCGTCAGCAGCGAGAAGCGAACCTTTACGATGGTTTGTCCGTACACGGAGACTATCTTTCGGAAGCTAAGTCCCATGACCATGCCCGAAAGAATGGCCGCTAGCAAGATGCCCGTGCCGGTCGCGCTCAACCAGTTCAACCCGAAGACCGCGCCTTCCTTGGCCGGTTTAGGAACCACTGGAGGAACACGAAGAGATAAATTGTTCAGGTTCGTGACCGGGAATTGTGGATTGGTGATCTTGCTCGGCGGAGTGTTCCAGTGCGCCATCGAGGTGAATGTTTTCTCCGGAGCATTCATCAGATTCTTGCCGGTCTGGGTGCCCCACGCGAAAACGATCACGCTCAAGACGATCCACGGCACCCATGCTCTGGCGATTTGAGAACGGGTGAAGCCGTGATCGGCGTGGTGGTTGGTCTTGTTCGCCTCTCCTTCGAAGGTCCAGACGCGCTTGGGATGCCAGATGAAGAGAAATCCGATGAGGCAGGTCATGGAGACAACCGAGGCGACCACGTTGACGATCCACGGCCCATGCAAGTTCGATATGAGCAGTTGCGGAATCGCGAACGAAACTCCTGCGACCGCGATCGCAGGCCATACTTCGATCATCCCGTCCCAGCCGGCAAATGCGCACACCAGCCAGAAAGGCACCAGAATACAAAACGGGGTCAGAATTCTTCCTGCCATCGCGCCCAGCGTAATTTCGCTGAAACCGGTGACCTTGGCGAGAGCGATGATCGGTGTGCCCAGCGCGCCGAACGCTACTGGAGCTGTGTTTGCGATCAGCGACAGGCCGGAAGCTTGCAGCGGTCTGAATCCGAGCCCGATCAGTAGAGCCGCAGTCACCGCCACCGGTGTGCCAAAGCCCGCCGCGCCCTCAAAGAATGCTCCAAAACAGAAGGCGATGAGGAGCAACTGCAGGCGGCGGTCCTGCGTGATGCCCGTCAGGCTGTGCTGCAAGATGTTGAATTGTCCGGATTCGACCGTGAGCTGGTACATGAAAATAACGTTGAGCACGATCCAGCCGATCGGGAAGAGGCCGTAACCGGCGCCATAGACCGCCGTTGCTCCGGCAAGACGGGCTGGCATATGAAAGATAAAAATGGCAGTGAGCAGGGCGGCCGCCAATCCGGCGAGCGCCGCGTAGTGCGCCTTTACATGTCCGAGAGCGAGACTGCCGAGCAGCACGATAATCGGCAGCGCGGCCAGGATCGCGGAAAGCCACCAGTGTCCGGTTGGGTCGTAACCTTGTGCCCACGCAGAGGACAGCGGAGAAATCCTCAAGACGAAAACGGCAGCAATTGCCGCGATGACGATTACCATTGCGGAAGCAAAGAGATTCGCTTGCGGCGGGGCCGGTGGCTTGACCGGAGTATTGACCGGCATCTTGGCCGGCGCCAGGGTAGTTGCCATATGTCACCAAATCGGAAGCCCGATTTTTCGCATTATGGGGCTGCCACGGTAACCGTAGAGGCTGGGAGCGCGGCATGCTGTGATGTAAGTCACCTTGGAGTGTGACGCCGAACGTACTGCGAACGAGCCTTCAATCGGGGGATATTCGCCATTTCTCCCCGCATGATTTCCACCAAATGTCGAAAAGTATGCCAGCCACAATTCGGATGCATCCTCTCTCTGCGCCATAAGCGTCTATATCGCAACCGCCACCGTTCTGGATCGCATCGTACATACTGGAATGAAAAAATCAATGGTCCAGAAGCGATCGCCACGAGCTCAAATAAAATCGAAGTCGCTGCTCAGAGCACTGATGTGTGGTTTCGCAGCGGGGCTTGGCGCGGTCTCGGCTATGGACCGGTTCACCAGTCTGGCTGAAAATTGCCGGAGGGCGCCGGATCACTCGCTGCCCTACAGCGCGCAAGAGCGGGATGCTACCAGTTTGATTGCGAATTCTGCGACCCGCTGGATGACGGGCCGTAATCTTTCGCGGAGAGAATTGAAAAGCGGGGCGGCAGTTCGTCCACCATGCAACGGCCGGCGTCGCGGGTTCTCTCTATGGCGCCATGGTTTATCGATCGACAGTAATCGTGCAATCGAGAATCGTGTCGGGATTGGCTGGCGTTTGTTTCGGGGCGGGTGTTTGGTACATAGGAGATGAGTTGCTTTTACCTGCGTTCGGCGTGTTGAAACGAGAGGACTACACCGCAGCGATGCAGGCTGAAGCGCTGGTGGCGCACGTAGTTTACGGTGTAGCGACTGGCCTGCTGTATCGTCAATTGGCGGCCGTCAATCAGAGGCCGTCAAGCGGCGGCATCGGCCGAAGCTGAATAAGTGTCTACAACAGAAATTTCTTACGCTGCTCGTCGATAGACTCCTCGTCGATAGCCACGTTCCGATTTACTGTGTTTCGCGGGATCCATCCTTGCGGGGTCAGCTTTCCGTGATCGCGATCCGAAGTAGTAGCCGCCGGCGGCGATGATGCCCGCTATTGCGGCTACGATCCAGCGCCGGTTTAGCGACGCCTCAAGCTCATAACTTCTGGCATGCGCTCTGCCGGTAAAGGTTCCCCGAGCCCCATGATCGCCCGGTACCGGCGACCAAAGATTGTTCGGCCGATTGGGATCTTCGGGTTCGTTGGTCTGCTGCGACTTGAACCCGGTTCGACCCAGATAGTGGTCGAGAAGACCGGGAGCAATCTTATTCCCGACAATAGCGGCTACGGTGGGCGAAGCGACGTAGATTTCCCTGCGATCATTATGGGCGGCCCAGTAAATGGCTTGCGCGCCTACTTCTGGTTCAAAGATCGGAGGGACAGGTTGCGCTTTGTGCTTGAGACGGCTCTTGACCCATCCGAATTGAGGGGTATTCAATGCCGGCATCTGCACCATGGTGAGGCGAATGTTGCTCTGGTCATGAATCAGTTCGCAGCGGAGCGAGTCGGTAAATCCGGCAATGGCGTGTTTTGCGGCGCAATACGCAGATTGCAAGGGAATACTGCGATAGGCCAGCGCCGAGCCGACCTGCACAATTGTCCCTTCGTTGCGTGGCAACATGCGCTTCAAAGCGCACAGCGTTCCATATACAACGCCGAGATAAGTCACTTCCGTGACACGTTTGTATTCCTTGGGCTCCATCTCCTTGACCGGAGAGAACACCGATGCCATCGCATTATTCACCCAGATATCGATGGGGCCGAACTCGCGCTCAACCGCCGCGGCCGCCTGTTCCATGGCGTCTGAGTCGGCTACGTCGGTCGGCAGGACTAAAGCTTTGCCGCCACTGGCTTCAATTTCACGCCTGGCACCCTCGAGGCCATCGACTCCTCTTGCCAGCAAACCGACACTTGCTCCATGGCTTCCAAAATGGCGAGCGATCGCACGCCCTAATCCGGCAGAAGCGCCCGTCACCACCACAACTTCATTTTTCACGAATAATCTCCCATGTGCGCGGCGACATGTGCGCTAAACAGGCGCGCGAACCGATGCGCACGAAACCTTGAACTGCACCACAAGATATAGGTTAGAGCCGTTTGCGCAGGCCGGGGTTTTCTTCAATTCACTGCTTTGCGTTAATTCGCCGCGAGAAATAATTTCGCAAACCCACGCGAGGTTGGTGGAATCATAGAACTGGAGCGCACAGAACAGAGAAGAGAAGAATATGTCTCGAAACGGCGCGCACACTCAGAAGCAAACCAGCTCTGCGGTGTGTAGTTCGCACTCTTTTTTACCGTGTTCCGTATGTCCTTATTTATAACCGCAAGGCTGCCCGCCCAGAATCTTGCCTCTACTCATGAATGTGATCGATGCCGAAAGAAAAGACCGAGTGGCCAACGTTCTAGCGGGGTTGCATCTGGATGCGGTGATTTGCAACTCGGCGAGTGCAGTACTTCTTCTGAGCGGATATTGGCCTGTGATGGGCGCAAGTATTGTCGTCTTCACTAAAGATGGGGACTGCCACGTCGTACTGCCCGAAGATGAAATTGAACTGGCCCAGCGAACTTCGGGCGCGGTTTTGATTCCTTATCAGCCGTCAGGCTTAGCTGCCATCACCACTCCCATCGATGAGCTAGTTGATCCTTTGCGGCGACTCGCGGCGAGGCTCGGGCTGAGCCATGCCGCCATCGGCCTTCAGTTTGATGAAGCCATGCAACCTGCAACCTACGCTTCCTCCGTGGAGTTTCGATTTTCTCTCTTCGCCCTGCTCCAGCGATTACTTCCCGAAGCGAATTACAGGAGTTGCGACTGTGCACTCGAACAGATGCAAGCCCGCAAGACTGCCAAGGAACTGGAGTGTATACAACGGGCGTCGGAGATCGCGGCAGCGGGATTTGCACGCGCTGCCGAGGTCGTACAAGTGGGGAGACGGGAAGCAGAAATCGCGGCTGCCTTGCAAGCTGCTTTCCAGGCTTCGACAAAAGCTGCGGCGGTTGAACGCAGCTACGGCTTCTTTTTTTGTATGTCTGGGCCCAACTCCGCCCGTGCCTCCGCCGCTTACGCACGAACTCGACAGCGCTCAGTCGAGGCAGGCGATCTGGTGATGATCCATGCCAATACCTGTGCTGACGGCTATTGGACGGACATCACACGCACCTATACAGCGGGCCCGGCTTCTCAGCGACAGGACACGATGCGTTCTGCGATTTGCGAAGCAAGAAAAGAAGCGCTGTTGAAGATTCGTCCCGGTGTCCACGCCTGTGACGTGGACCGTGCCGCGCGAGAAGTCATGAGCGCACATGGTTTTGGGGATGCTTTTAAGCATTCCACCGGGCACGGTGTAGGTTTCGCAGCGGCCAATGCAAATGCGATGCCGCGGATTCATCCGAAATCTCCTGACGTTCTCGAGGTGGGAATGACTTTCAACGTGGAACCGGCCGCGTACTTCGACGGCTATGGCGGCATGCGGCACTGTGACGTGGTGGCGGTGACTTCCGAAGGCGCGACCATATTTACCGAATTCTGAGGATGGCTTTGTTCGACAAGGGAAAGACAAAAATCACGGGAAGCAAGGTAGAGGTCTTCAGGGTGCCCACGGACGCGCCCGAAGCGGACGGCACGTACGCGTGGGACAGCACGACGATGGTGCTGGTTCACGTTGAGGCAGCAGGGAAGTCGGGTCTCGGATACACCTACGCAGATGAGTCGACGGCGAAACTGGCGCACACGATACTGCAAAAAGTGGTTGCCGGTCGCGATGTCTTTTCGCAAGCAGCGATCCGTCAGGATATCTACCGTCACGTTCGCAATCTTGGAGAAACCGGTATCACCAGGATGGCGGCAGCCGCGATCGACAACGCGATGTGGGATTTGCGCGCGCGGCTGTTGGATGTTCCGCTAGTGAGCCTGTTTGGAATGGTGCGCGACGGTATTCCGGTGTATGGGAGTGGTGGCTTTACCTCATACAACGACACTCAGTTGCGAGATCAACTTGGCGGCTGGGCGCAACAGGGATTCTCCATGGTGAAGATGAAAGTAGGAAGCAATCCGGAAGATGATCCGCGGCGGGTTGCGGTGGCGCGGAGCGCGATCGGCGATCAATGCGAACTCTTTGTTGATGCCAACGGGGCGTATACGGTCACGCAAGCCATTCGTCTTGCGCATAAATTCGCCGAGCAAAAAGTGCGATGGCTGGAAGAGCCAGTCAGCTCCGACAATCTCGCAGGGCTCAGCGAAGTGCGTGCTCGCGCGCCCATAGGAATGGACATTGCGGCCGGCGAGTATGGCTACACTGCCTGGTATTTCCGCAGGATGATTGATGCCGGAGCAGTCACCATCTTGCAGGCAGATGCAACCCGCTGCGGCGGCATGAGCGGCTTTCTGGATGTGGCCGCACTCTGCTGGGCAGCGAATATTCCCCTCTCATCGCATTGCGGGCCGAGTATGCATTTGCATGTTTGCTGTGCCGCACCGCGAGCCATTCACATGGAGTTTTTTCATGATCATGCTCGTATCGAACGAATGTTTTTTGACGGCTTCTGCGAACCGCAAAACGGAATCATGAAACCGGACATGACCCGTCCGGGAAATGGGCTCGAATTGAAGGATAAAGATGCTGCGGCTTACCGGATTTGAGTTGCGAGATCGCAACGGTGACTGAATAAAAGAACAGCACGCGCTTGGCGCGTCAATCACGAAAGGAACAGTTTATGGCGAAGCAGGTTTCCGATCTTATTGTTGAGCGCTTGATTGAATGGGGAGTGGATACGATTTTTGGCTTTCCCGGCGACGGAGTCGACGGCTTCTTCGAAGCGCTCCGAACTCATAAAGACAAGTTGAGATTCATCCAGGTGCGCCACGAGGAAGCTGCAGCGTTCGCGGCCGTGGGTTACGCGAAATATACGGGACGCATCGGAGTTTGCTGCGCAACGTCTGGTCCAGGCGGCGTACATCTCTTGAATGGACTGTACGACGCGAAGTGCGATCTGCAGCCTGTGCTCGCGATTACTGGACACACTTTTCACGATCTGATTGGCATGGACTACCAGCAGGACGTCGATCTGGACAAGCTTTATATGGACGTCTCGGTTTTCAATGAGCGAGTTATGGGTCCGGCGCATGCAGTGAATGTAGTGGACATGGCCGTGCGCACCGCCTACGCTCGCCACGGCGTTTCTCATATCTGTATTCCGAAAGATATTCAGGAGTGGGAAGTTTCCAATAACCACCGCAGCAACGCCAACGTTGCGCATCACAGCGGAGATTGGAGCGTCCCGTCCACGGCCCGGCCAGCCGAATCGCTTTTACAGCAAGCCGCCGACATCATCAACGCGGGCTCGAAGGTCACAATCTTTGTAGGGCGTGGCGCGCTCGGCTGCAGGGAAGAAGTCACACAGCTCGCGACCATCGTGGGCGGACCGGTGGTGAAGGCGCTTTTGGGAAAAGCTGTTTTGCCGGACCATAGCCCGTACACCACTGGAGGAATCGGCCTGCTTGGCACTGCGCCCTCTGTAGACGCCATGAATGATTGCGACACTTTGATCATGATTGGCACGAGCTATCCGTATATGGAATTTCTGCCCAAACCTGGTCAGGCGAAATGCGTGCAGATTGAAATTGATCCCAGTCGCGTCGGACTACGGCACCAAGTAGACGTTGGTCTGGTCGGTGATGCAAAAACCATTCTCACCGCCCTGCTGCCTCTGCTACAGCGGAAAAAACATGACTTTCTTGCAAAGGCTCAATCTCACATGAAGGACTGGAACGAACTCATGGAGGAGCGCGGTACGCGCAAAGATATGCCCATGAAGCCGCAAGTGGTGACGCACACTCTTAATAAATTGTTGAAGGACGACGCTATCGTTTCTTCGGACAGCGGAACCATTGCGACCTGGACAGCGCGCTACGTAGAGATTCGAGGCACCATGAAGTTCTCGCTTTCCGGTTCGCTGGCGACGATGGCCAATGGGCTTCCCTACAGCATCGGCGCGGCGATCGCTTATCCCGGGCGGCAAGTGGTATGCGTAGTCGGTGATGGCGGCTTAACCATGCTCATGGGCGAGATCGCTACGCTGGTGAAATACAACTTGCAAGTAACGGTGATCGTGATCAAGAACAATGTGCTGGGACAAATTAAGTGGGAGCAGATGATTCTGGAGGGAAATCCCGAATACGGAGTGGAACTGCAACCGATTGACTTTGCCAAAGTAGCCGAAGCCTGCGGGGCTCGGGGATTCACCATTGAGCATCCAGAAGAGGCCGAATCGATTCTGCGCGAAGCCCTCAGTCATAAAGGGCCTTCGGTGGTGCAGGCGGTGGTCGATCCAAATGAGCCGCCGATGCCGGGAAAAATCACGACGGAACAGGCAATCCATTTCGCCAAATCGCTGTTGCGAGGACAGAAAGACGCTGTGAAGATTCTTAAGACGATCGCTCTCGACGAAGTACGCGAGGTTGTCTAGCGCGATGACGAGCCGATCCATAATCTCGGTCGGGCGTCCTCGCAGTAGTGCTCGCCACGATTTAGAAATCGTCGCCAATCGAATCCGGGAGGGACGGTTCCAGCGAAGCCTTTCTCTCTTGACTGCGGGAACCAGCGTTGTGAGTGGTCTTGAAGTCGCCTACGAACATTATCGCGGCAGCTACAGCCGGCGCGTGATGTACACGCCGGTGATCATGAGTGTCTTGCTGGCAATTGCAGGCATCGCGGGTTTCTTCAGCGGTCGCGCGGCGAGAACTGTATTGCGCTTGATCTCCGCGGTAACACTCGGCGATGCCGCCGTCGGTTTTTACTTCCACGTGCGCGGCATCCAGCGCAAGCCCGGCGGATGGCGGCTTCCCATGACCAACATGATTATGGGACCGCCGGTTTTTGCCCCACTGCTATTTGGTACCAGCGCCTATCTCGGGCTCATCGCATCTTTCCTTCAACGGGAAGAAGATTCCTGCTCTACACGATCAGGAAGAGATGGCTTATTCGCTGGACTGTTACCCGCGAAGGAGAGCCGGGAATTGCTCTCGGCGGAACAGGATATTCGCGAGGGGCGTTTTCAGCGGCAGGTGGCCCTTGTGACCGGAGTCAGCGCTCTGCTCAGTGGCTTCGAAGCCTTCTACTCGCACTATAAAAATAACTTTCGCTACGCCGTGCAGTGGACGCCCATTATTCTTGCTCCCGCTCTCGCCGCGGCGGCATTTGGCTCCGTAAAAAGCCGTCGGCTCGCTACCACGGCGCTGCCGGCGTTGTCTTTGCTGGCTTCAGCAGACGCAGCCGTCGGATTTTACTATCACGGCCGCGGCGTGCTTCGCCGGGCCGGTGGCAGCAAGCATCTTCTCTACAACATCATGTATGGCCCGCCGATCTTTGCCCCATTGCTGTTTGGCGCCGCGGGAATGCTCGGACTACTGGCCAGTCTGCTGCGCAGGAGGCACGCATGAAGGCAGGATCGTTAACAACCACAGCCGCCGTCGATTCTTCTTTGTCACCTCGCGATGTCAATGGCGATCCGCTCGAACCTCGCAGTACCCCCGGCTATTATCCTGGCTTCAGCACTCTATCGCAAAGTGCGTTCTGGGATGACGCAACGCGCCGGGTCGTCACCGATCGTGTTGACGTACCACGCGGCAGGCAATTCTTTTCCGAGGAAGAATGGGATTTCTGGACGGTTGTTTTTGCTCACCTGATTCCGCAGACAGACAGAACGCCTGACCGCCAGATTCCTATCGTTGCTCCGCTGGACCATCGGTTGTGTATCAATCAGACCGTGGGATATCGCTTCGAGACCATGCCGCCCGATCGCGAAGCGTACCGCATGGGGCGCGAGGCTATTAATAAGGAGGCAGAAAGCTGCTACGGCTCCGGTTTTCTCGCATTGCCTTACCGCGAGCAAGACATGGTGCTCAAGGCAATTCGTGATGGCAAGCCGAAAGCGGCGGCCGACATTTGGGAAAACATGTCAGTGCATCGCTTCTGGCGGTTGATCATGGGGGATGCGATTGATGCATATTACGCGCACCCCTGGGCGTGGGATGAGATTGGATTCGGCGGCCCCGCTTACCCCCGCGCCTACACGCGCCTGGAACGCGGCGAGCCAGAGCCATGGGAGGTAGAGGAAAAGCGCTATCAGTGGCGCGCTCCAGAAGCTGCGGTGTCGCATGAAGTGGAATCGGCCGCACATCACCATACCGAAGCCGATCAGCACCGATCCTGAAGAAATGATGAACGGAAAACAGCCCATCCTGGGAGCGTTTCAGCCGCCGCACAACGGCAAGCACATGCTGGGCTCGTTGCAGTACGTGCATGCGCCGATGCGAAAGTTTGATGAGAAAGACGAGGTCGACTACATTATTGTCGGCGTCGGAGCGGCGGGTGGCATTCTTCTGCAACGGCTGACACGTGCCGGCTTTAATGTCGTCGGCCTCGAAGCCGGACCCTTCTGGGATACTGAGCGCGACTGGGTGAGCGACGAAGCTGGTTCCCACAAACTTTATTGGGAAGATCCGCGTGTTACTGGCGGCTCCGATCCGCTGGCGCTGGGTGCGAACAACTGTGGCAAAGGCGTGGGCGGAGGCTCGGTTCACTGGGCTGCCTTTACTCCGCGCCTGCATCCTTCAGACTTCGAAGTTTATTCCCGCGACGGCGTGGGCGTCGATTGGCCCATCACGTATGAAGATCTTCTTCCTTATTACGAGCAACTGGAATTGGAAATGCCTGTCGCTGGCCCTGCCTACTATCCGTGGGGACATCCGCACGGATACGCTTATGGACCGCATCCCATGGGCGGTGTCGGCAACGCGTTGATTCGCGGTTGTACCGCGCTCAACATCCCGGTTTCGATTGGCGGCCCCGTAGCCATTCTCTCCGGTTCTCATGGAGACAGGCCGCACTGCATCTACCGTGGCTTCTGCATTCAAGGCTGCAAGGTGGGAGCCAAGGCCAGCACGCTAATCACGCATGTTCCCGACGCTTTGAAAAATGGCGCGGAGATTCGTGACCGATGCATGGTCTCCCGAGTGGAACTGGGCAAACAAAGACGCGTCACCGGCGTACATTATTTTGACAATGATGGCGCAGCACATTTCCAGAAATCGAAGGCGGTGATTATCTGTGGTTATGCCATCGAGACGCCGAGGCTGTTGTTGAACTCCGCTTGCCCCGGCTTCGAAAATGGACTCGCCAATTCCAGCGGAACGGTCGGACGCTATCTGATGGCGCAAGCGGGGAACGTCGTACTGGGACGTTTCGACCAGCCGGTACGGATGTATAAAGCGCCTCCGGCGCACGCCTTGACCGAAGAATTCTATGAGACCGATCCTCGGCGCGACTTCGCAAGAGGATTCGCTATTCAAACCGTCGGCCCGTTGCCCATTGCTTTCGGCAAGCAGATGCTCGCTGCGAAGAAGGCCTGGGGATGGGGACTGCGCCGCGAAATGATGGATTATAACCACTGGGCCGCATTCGGGTTGCTGGGTGAGATTCTTCCCTGGGAGGACAATCGCGTGACCCTCGCGCAAGAAAAAGATCACTTCGGCCTGCCGGTGGCGCACGTCAGTTTCAATCTGCACGAAAACGACAAAAAGCTGATCAAATTCGCGAAAGAAAAAACCATGGAGGTCATGGCCGCCGCTGGCGCCACCGAGGTTGTGCAGGAGGCACGCTACGCGCATCTTGTGGGCGCTGCGCGCATGGGATCGGATCCCAGGACTTCCGTGGTGGATAAGTTTGGCCGTTCCCACGACATCGCCAATCTTTTTGTGTGCGATGGCAGTATCATGCCCACGCAAGGCTCGGCCAACCCCGGCCTCACGATCCAGGCGCTGGCGGCGAGAACTGCAGACTATCTAATTTCGCAGGGCGTTAGAATTTTCAATTCCGACGAGCGCGATATGACCTTGCCCCCAATTCGCCGCGAACTGGCGCCTCCGGAAACATGGGGCAAAGGAGTGCCGCGGCTCACCTAGCCAGAATTCCGTCGATTCGGCCGCGCTGGATCGGATCGCTGCCTCGATCGTTGTGGCGTTGGCAAAATATCTGTAAATTCCCTAGCTGCTCTAACACAGACGCATCATCGCTTCTTGGTCTTGCGTACTTTTGCTCGACTCCCCGCGGACGCCTTGCTCTTCAGTTTGCTCTGGTTGTAATCAACGGCGGAACGGATGAGATTCTTCAGAGCCCGCTCATTAATTTTATCGCCCTCGAAAAAATCAATCGCACGCCACATGTTGCCTCCGAGGCCCGCGTTGAATAGCTTGTCAGGATCTGCGAGGCTCGCACCTTGGGCGAAGGTGAGCTTCACCTTATCTTTATGACCATTTCCGACCGCGATGATTCCGTCGTGAGACCACACCGGGCTTCCCATCCATTTCCATTCCTCGACGATCGCAGGGTCTGCCTCGTGTATGATCGTGCGCACCTTCGCCAGCGTTTTCCCGCGCCAGTTGCCCCCGCCAGGTCCGGAAGAAAGTTGCTTGATCTTTTCATCGATCAATGCAGAAGCCGACACGAATGCCGAAGCAGATACCACCGGGACAGGCTTTTTCGGGACGGGTTGTTTCATATACAACTCCAACTCTCGCAACTAATTTAGCCGCCCTCAGCGTAACCTGCAACTTGCGAAAGGAAGGCTTCTTCGTCTCGACAGCACATCGAAAAGAAGGACAGGAGGGCCGACGATCAGCCTACAAAAGGAATGCGAGCGCGTTTAAACATTACAAACGCCGCCAATGTGCCCACCAAAGCTGGAAGGGGCAGAAAGAATACGATGAGAACGCCGCAAACAAACTGTGTGTTGAAGCAACGCGACCCGGGCGGAGGGTGGCCACATAGCAATGACACGACTAAACAGACGATAAACAGAAAGTGTGGTGACAGCAGCAGTACACCCAGAATCCGTTTGCCGGCACCCATCTTCCGCCATGACACACAGGCGGAATAGACCATGCCGAAGAAGGCCAGGACAATCAAGCAAAGCAGAGTCAGCCAGATTGGGCGCATGCAGGCACTATACGAAGGAGGTGCGCGTGACTCAAGGGGGGAATTGCCGGGTGCCCCATTTTAACGTCGCGGAAACCACTCGCGATCCCCACGTTGCTCTTCTTTTGCGACGTTAGAGCCTGCCCTGAGCGAGCCGAAGGGGTGGGGACTTTGACCTCGCACAAATCGACGAGCCACTAGGCCTCGGCGATGGCCGCGATAGACACTCTCATGCCTGGCATTCGGACGGGTAATTTTGCGCCTTGCCGCGCCGGCGGATTCACCGGAAACCATTTAATCCACTCTTCATTCATTCCGGCGAAGTCTGTCTCCTCAAGAAGGATGACAGTGGCGCTCACCACCCGCTCCAGGGAAGAGCCCGCGGCCTTGAGGATGGCAGAGACATTCTCCAGGCATTGTCTGGTCTGTTCTTGGATCGTATCTCCAACAATCTTCCCGGTGACCGGGTCGTGCGGCCCCGTGCCTGAGACGAACACAAGCCCCGCTGCCCGTACCGCCTGGCTGTATGTCGGCGGCGGAGACGGGGCGTTGGGCGTTCGAATGATGTCCCTTGCCATAAATTCTCCAGACCTGCGCTTCTGATACTTCAAGCGGAGATCGTCTCACAACTCGCCGGTTCCGGAAAGATCATGATGCGTTCCGAATCATCGAGGGAAATTCGCGGACCGAGATTTGGGGGCAAGTCGGAACGTTCCCTAATACTTTTTGAACGCCACAGCAACCTCAAAAAAAACCACAGCCGCCTTGTGACGTCTGACCTTGCGTTCAACTTTCGATTCGTTCATGCTTGCCCATGCAAGGTCAGTAAATCGAGCGAGAGCGGCAAAGGCGATCCGGCGCGAAGAACTAGATCGTAAGTCCTCCGTTTCACGAATTTTAGCCCCTAAGCCCTTTAGAGCACGGATTTTGCGGGCAATTTCGTGCTAACTCGATGATCTCTAAAGATAGAGGGGGTGGGGTAGGGATATTAAGTTAGTAACTCCTTCAACCGCGTACCCACCGGCGGCGCCAGTGTCTTAGTTACGCCGACCTCTTCCAGACAAGCCGGCGAACGAGATGGCCTTTCCACATCCACAATCCCGAAAGGACCATCACAGGTAGGAAGACAAACCGAGTTGCCGGGGCATAGCCTGGAAGTTTTTCAAACGGACTGTAGATATAGCCGAGTATGGGAATGCTAACGATGATGTGAATCCAGCGAAAAATCGACCGTTGTGTAGCTGTGCTCATCATCTGTGATTCACCTCGATTCAGGACTTTTGCGCCGCCTGTGGCGGCCAGTTAACCGTATCAATGCCGAACTGCCTGGCGTACTCCGCGTGCAGCCGCTGCCAGCCGCCGAACTTGATGGCATCGGGGCCAACCATCCGTCCGATGGGAGTTCCGCTCAGCAGGTGATCGAGCACATCGAAACAGATGTGCCACCCGGCAGCACCCATTGCGATGAAGCGGTGACCGATGTTAGTCCACAGAGTCAGGCGCGTGCCCTCACTCGAGGCTTTGAGTTCCCACCGCATATCGAAGTCGCCCCACTTGTACTCCAGTAGCTCAGGAGCGTCGGCTCGCGTTACGGTTGTTTCGGTAACGCGGGGTGTCGGCGCTCCCACCGTCGTGAGCTTCACCATGCTGCCGGGCGTGCCCAGGCTTCCATCGGCATCAAAGGGAGCCCACTCGCGCAGATGCGTCGGGTCGGTAAGCGCCTGCCAGACTTTTTCCGGCGAGTGTCGCAGGTCGCGGACGAGAATGAGCATCCACTTTTCTTCTTCTTGCCCCCGGCCGTTTTGCACCCGCACTTTCTGCACCCGCGCCACGTTGGCGGGACCTGGTGTGTAGCACTCGCGATCGGTCACCTGCGTCCTCCTTAGTATCGCTTTACCAGCGCTTCAATTGCGTGAGTTGAATCAGGTTGCCGCAGGTGTCGTTCAGCATGGCGATGGTCGAGCCGGTCACGTCAGTCGGTGGCATGGTGAACTCGGCGCCGAGAGCCTTGATCCGCTCGTAGTCGCCCTTAACGTCGTCCGTAAAGAAATTGGCCGCAGGCTGGTGCTGTTGAAAGATCGCCTGCTGATACGCTTTAGCCGCGGGATTATTGTTCAACGCCAACTGCAGCTCAGTGCCGTCCGGCTCCTCGGGCGAGGCCACGGTCAGCCAGCGATATGGGCCCTGACTGAAATCGGCCTTCTTGGCAAAGCCCAGTGTCTCGGTATAAAAGCGCAGGGCCTTGTTCTGGTCGTCCACATATACGCTGGTTACTTTGATTTTCATTTTTTTCTCCTCTGTCACTTTCGCGGTTTGGTCCGGGTCGACTCTTTCTGACCCTTCGGTTTCGTTGGTGTGCTTTTCGTTGGTGTTGATGGATGACGATCCATGCGATCGTGATCTATCCGATCAAGGTGGCGTTCGAGAGCATCTACGTGCGCCGACCAGAAGCGGCGGAACTGCGCGAGCCAGGCATCCACCTCTTTAAATGGTTCAGGTTTCAGGCGGTAGAGACGGCGCTGTGCGTCGACCGTGGACTCCACAAAACCGGCGTCGCGCAGCACGCGCAGGTGCTTGGACACGGTCGGCTGCGGCATACGAAGTTGACGCTCGATCTCTCCCACTGACTGTTGGGATGAGACCAACAGGCTCAGTATTGCGCGGCGGTTTGGCTCCGCAATGATTTCAAAAACAGATTCCATTCTTTGTATATACTCTAGATAGCATATACGTGTCAAGGAATATTAAAATGTAATTTAACCGCGTACAGAGGGGCACGATGAGAAGTTTGAAAGACAGACTGCGCCTGGCTGTGACCCCAATCACAAACACCCGTGACCCACGATGTCTCTCCGCAACCCCGGTTTCAGAGACAATTGAACGTAACGAGGTGGCCCCTCGCATGTCCTGGGAAACGCACTACAAACATAACCTCATGACAGCGGATGATGCCTTGCGCCTGGTTCGCTCCGGGATGCGAGTCTACATTCAGCCGGGCTGCGCCGAACCGGAGACTCTGGTCGAAGCGCTAATGCGCCGCGCCCCAGAGGTGCATGATGTGGAGATCGTCCACATGATGACGATGGGCTGCGCGCCTTATGTGGCGCCGGAGATGGAAGGGCATTTTCGCCACAATGCCATGTTCATCGGACCCAATGTGCGCGATGCCATCAGCCAGGGCCGCGCCGACTACACTCCCATACACCTCAGCGAGATTGAAGGCTTGTTTGAGAGCGGCGCAATGCCAATTGATGTGGCGCTCATCGAAGTTTCTCCTCCCGATCCTCACGGCTTCTGCAGTTTTGGGGTTGGCGTGGATACCACGCTGACTGCGGCCAAGGTGGCGCATCACGTCGTGGCCCAAATCAATGACCAGATGCCGCGCACCTACGGCGACAGTTTCATACATGTCAACGACATCGATGCGATCGTGGAATCGTCGCGACCCTTGTGCGCGCTGAAGAAGCCGCCGCTCACCGATCTGCATGCAGCCATCGCGCGCAACGTGGCCACACTGATCGAAGATGGCGCTGTATTGCAGATCGGCATCGGAGGAATCCCTGAGGCCGTGTTGCCTTTGCTGATGGACCGCAAGGATCTCGGCGTGCACAGCGAACTGGTTTCGGATGGCGTGATCCCTCTGATCCAAGCGGGCGTAATCACAGGAGCGCGAAAGAACTTCAAGCCACGCAAAATTATCGTGGGATTCGCCCTGGGCACGGAGGATCTATTTGAATTCGTCGACAACAATCCCATCTTCGAATTCCACCCCACCGCCTACACCAATGATCCGGTGTTGATCGCGCGTAACGACAATATGGTCGCGATAAATTCTGCGCTGCAACTGGATTTGACGGGGCAGGTTTGTTCCGACTCGGTTGGCAACCAGTTTTACAGCGGCATCGGCGGGCAGGTCGATTTTCTGCGCGGCGCTTCACGTTCGAAAGGCGGCCAGTCCATCATCGCCCTGCCCTCGACCGCGAAGAACGGGACCCTCTCACGCATTGTTCCGGTGCTCGATCCCGGTGCGGGTGTAGTCACCTCACGCGGCCTCATCCGCTGCGTGGTCACCGAATACGGAGTTGCATTCCTGCATGGCAAAACGATTCGCGAGCGCGCCAAATCATTGATCGAGATTGCGCACCCCAAATTCCGGCAGGAGTTGTACGAGTACTGCGAAAAAATCAAGTGGCTGCAACATCAACCGACTGTTGAGACTGTGGCGAGGTAAGACCTATGGGCCAGGCGCGCGGCAACATTACGATCGACATCGAAGAGTGCAAAGGATGCGGGCTATGCGTCGAATCCTGTCCGCCGAAGTGTCTCGAACTGGCTGCAGAACTGAGCGGCTTTGGGGTGCATCCCGCGCGCTACACGGGCGAAGGCTGCACCGGATGCGGAATCTGTTTCTATTGCTGCCCGGAGCCGGGAGCCATCGTCGTCTATCGGCTGTCGCCGCCCAAGAGGGTTGCAGCGCAGGGAGGCGATCATGCGACAGCTTTGTAAAGGAAATGTAGCGGTCATCAAGGGTGCGCTGCTGGCGGGTTGCCGCGCCTACTACGGATATCCGATCACGCCAGCCAGCGAGATCGCAGAAGCTGCAGCGCTGTTTTTTCCCGAGATCGGTGGAACCTTCGTGCAGGCGGAGAGCGAGACCGCTTCCATCAACATGGTCTATGGCGCGGCGGCCGCGGGCCAGCGGGTGATGACGGCATCATCGGGGCCGGGGCTCAGCCTGATGCAGGAAGGAATTTCCTATCTTGCCGGCGCGGAGTTGCCTTGCGTGATTGTCGACGTAATGCGTGCCGGACCGGGCTTGGGCAACATCGCGCCCGAGCAGAGCGACTACTTCGCCATGGTGAAAGGCGGCGGCCACGGCAACTATCGCAATCTGGTGCTCGCACCAGCGTCGGTGCAGGAGATGGCGGAACTGACTATTCTGGCTTTCGAACTGGCCGATAAGTATCGCAATCCTGCGATCGTTCTTGCCGACGGTTTTATTGGCCAGGTCATGGAGCCACTTGATCTCGAATACCGCGAAGTCGTGCCTCCAGAAAAGCCATGGGCCGTAAAGGGCACGGCTGAAACCCGTAAGAATTTTGTAAGCTCAATCTATCTCGAGGCTGACGATCTCGAAGCCCACCAGCGGCGCATGGAAGCAAAATATGTTCGTGCGCAACAGGCCGAAACGCGGTACGAACAGTACCGTACCGAAGATGCCGAATTGCTGGTGGTGGGTTACGGCATCGTGTCGCGGGTGTTGCGCTCCGCGGTAGATGAGGCGCGCCTTCTGGGAATCAAAGTTGGCTTATTCCGTCCTGTTACGCTGTGGCCTTTTCCCACAGAGCAATTGAAACTGGCCGCCGCGCGCACCGAGAAAGTGCTTGTAGTCGAGTTGAGTAATGGGCAGATGGTGGAAGACGTCCGCCTGGCGCTAAATGGAAACAAGCCGGTGAAGTTTTACGGACGAGTGGGAGGCAATGTGCCGTCGGTGGAAGAGCTGGTGGAAAAAATCGAAGAGCTGACGGCCGCTTTGGTTTAGCAAACTTCGGATAGGGAGACAACGAATGGCTGGGGAACGCGTGGGTATCAACGAAGCGCCTTTGCAAGCGAGCCCTGACGGCTACGAAGTTGTGCATTCAAAGTCGGAAGTGTTCTATCCAGAATACGAACGCAAGACCGATCTAAAGCACCAAACTCATTATTGTCCCGGCTGCGGTCATGGAGTGGTCCACAAACTGATTGCGGAGGCGATCGAGGAATTAGGACTGCAGGACAGAACGATCCTGGTGAGTCCCGTCGGCTGCTCGGTATTTGCTTACTATTATTTCGATGTAGGCAATGTGCAGGTGGCGCACGGACGCGCCCCGGCAGCCGCGACGGGATTGCAACGCGCGTGCCCGGGCAAAGTAGTAATTTCTTATCAGGGAGACGGCGACCTGGCGGCAATCGGAACGGCGGAGATTGTTCATGCCGCAAACCGCGGCGAAAAGATTGCCGTCTTTTTCGTCAACAATGCGATCTATGGCATGACGGGCGGGCAAATGGCGCCCACCACATTAGTCGGTCAAAGAAGCACAACCTCGCCCTGGGGACGCCGGCCGGTAAATGAGGGCTTCCCACTGCACATGGCCGAAATGCTTTCGTCGCTCGAGGCTCCGGTCTATATCGAGCGCGTGGCGCTCTCCGACAACAAGAACATCATGAAGGCGCGTCGCGCCGTGCGCAAAGCATTGCAGCTTCAGCGCGATGGCGCCGGCTTCTCGTTTGTTGAGATTCTCTCGCCGTGCCCCACGATCTGGGGCAAGGATGCCGTCGAGGCCCGGCGCTGGGTGGCGGAGAAAATGATTCCGAACTTTCCGTTAGAAGTTTTCCGCGATCGCAAGATCGAGATGCCGGCGAGTAGCGCTCCCCCGCACAAGACCGTGGCGGAATTAATCGCGGGAAAGAGCGCAGACGCGGCGGAGACTGGATCCACGTTCCACCATCGCTACCGGGAACTCGGTATCAAGATCGCGGGCTTCGGCGGGCAGGGTGTTCTGTTGCTTGGCCAGTTGCTAGCCGAGATGGGTATGCGCGAAGGCCTGGAAGTAAGCTGGCTTCCGTCCTATGGGCCAGAGATGCGCTCGGGCAGCGCGCACTGCCATGTATGGCTGTCGAAAGAAAGAATTGGTGCGCCCCTGGTTTCGCATCCGCAAATACTGGTCGCAATGAATGAAATGTCACTGCGCAAGTTTGCATCTGAGGTCGCGCCCAGTGGAATCATTCTCTACGGCCGCGATCAACTCCCCGAAGACTTCTGTATTTCGCAGGCACAAGTGGTCTGCATTCCGGCATCGGAGATTGCCGACAAGTTGGGTTCGGCCAAGGTAGCCAACGTCGTAATGGCGGGAGCGCTTCTCGAAGCGACCGAGTGCCTGCACGCGGCGACCGCCATGAAAGTGCTGGAGGCGAAAGTGAAAAACGCCGACTTGCTGGAACTGGATCGCCAGGCGCTCGAGGCAGGCCGAATCTACGTCGACCGTCACGTGGCCGTCGGAGCTGTCACGCAGGCCGACGGCTTTACGCAGTATTAGCCAGGCAGGCTCGCCCGCATCACAGATCCCCGGGCGATGGAAAGAAGGGATACAAGGTGATCCATATCACCCTCAGGTGCATCCCGAAACACTGTAATCGTCTCCGCAAAGCCCACAATTGGATCTGCTTTACGCGCAAAGATTTTATTTGTAACTGATGCAACTATGGAGGGTAGGACTATGAATTCAAGAGTAATGACACCGCCGGGAATCAAAGCTCCGGCGGACTACATTGGTGAAGTGATGTGCAGCGTACAAGCCAAGAATCCCGCTGAACCGGAATTTCATCAGGCAGTGCGGGAAGTGTTCGATTCTCTGCGTCTGGTATTAGGCAAGCATCCTGAATTTCAATCTGCCCGCATCCTGGAGCGGATTGTCGAACCAGAGCGCGTGCTGATGTTCCGCGTGCCCTGGTTTGACGATCAGGGAAATATTCAGGTCAACCGCGGATTCCGTATCGAGATGAACAGCGCGATCGGTCCCTACAAGGGCGGGCTGCGCTTCCATCCGTCGGTGAATCTCGGCATTTTGAAATTCCTGGCATTTGAACAGGTGTTCAAGAATTCGCTCACGACTCTGCCTATGGGCGGCGGCAAGGGCGGCTCCGATTTCGATCCCAAGGGCAAGAGCGACAATGAAGTCATGCGCTTCTGCCAGAGCTTTATGACCGAACTGCAACGCCACATCGGCCCGGATACCGACGTCCCGGCAGGCGACATTGGCGTGGGCGGCCGCGAGATCGGTTTCCTGTTCGGACAATACAAACGGCTGCGGAATGAGTTCACCGGCGTGCTCACCGGCAAGGGCCTGGCCTGGGGCGGTTCGCTGATTCGTCCCGAAGCTACCGGCTATGGCTGCGTGTACTTCGCCAATGAAATGCTGAAGACCAGGAAGGACTCGCTCGAAGGCAAGATCTGTCTGGTTTCCGGCAGCGGCAACGTTTCGCAATACACCATCGAGAAGCTCCTCGATTTCGGAGCCAAGCCGGTGACGGTGTCCGATTCGAACGGCGTGATCTATGACCCGGACGGCATCGATCGCGAAAAGCTGGAGTGGATCATTGAGTTGAAGAACGTGAAACGCGGGCGCATCCGCGACTATGGGGATCGTTACAAGAGAGCGATCTTCATGCCCACGGACATCAAACTGGAACACAATCCTCTCTGGAACATTAAAGCGGACTGCGCATTCCCCAGCGCCACGCAAAATGAAATCACCGCGAAGGACGCGGCGAATCTCATCAAGAATGGCATTCAACTGGTTGCCGAAGGCGCCAACATGCCGAGCACGCTCGAAGCCACCAAAATGTTCCTGGATGTGAAAATCCTCTACGGTCCGGCCAAAGCCGCGAACGCGGGCGGCGTTGCCACCTCAGGCCTCGAGATGGCGCAAAACAGCGCGCGGCTGAACTGGACTCGCGAGGAGGTAGATGATCGTCTGCACAAGATCATGATCGCCATCCACAAGAATTGTTATGAAACGGCCGAGAAATACGGCACGCCGGGCAATCTGGTGAACGGCGCCAACATCGGCGGCTTCCTGAAAGTAGCCAACGCCATGCTGGATCAGGGGCTTGTGTAGTCGATCCTCGTAGCTCGGGCGCCCTCGCCCGAGTTGTTGAAGGCTGGTACGATGCGGGGTGGATACTGTCCGCCCCGCAAGTCTTTTCCGAGGGACACTAGGTGACGTGGGATTTAAGGCCGAACCTTCGCCACAAGAGTATCCGGAGAACACTTAGATGAACATGAAGCCTGGCATCAAATTCGCCGACGAAGGACGTGACTATCTTTTTACATGGGTACCCGACGGGTGGCCCCACGAAGAACTCGCTGCGTTGGTGGGAAGATTCGAGTCGCACGGCAACGCGAAGGAGCCGTGGACCTGTGCTGCCCATAGGAGAATCCGGGCCGGGGACCGCGCGTATCTCCTAAAACAGAGGAAACCCATAGGCATCTTTGGAAGGGGCCTCGTGGTCGGAAATCCCGAACGCAAGGCGGAAGCCGAGCCCGGCCGGGGCAAATGGCAGGTTTCGCTTGAATTCGACGCATCGCGGGGCGACGTACTATGCGACCCGGGGAAAAACTTTTTTCTCGACGAAGAGCAATTATCCGGGCTACCCGTGCCGAAGAAACAGTGGCGGAACGAAGCTTCCGGTATAGCCTTGCTGCCTGAAGCCGCAAGAGGGATCGACAAGGTAGTCAGCGGAGTAGGATCTACTGCCGCATGGGCTCTCCAGCAGCCCGCTGATGAGGCGGTCGTTGATGTTGCTCAGCAGATAAGGTCGCGTGACGCGGGCCAAGGCTTCCTGATGTCGCCGAGCAAGAGGCGGGCAATAGAGCAGCGGGCCGTCGAACTCGCGAAAGAACACTATACAGCGAAGGGATACGCCGTAAAAGTGCTCGGCAAGCCCTACGACCTGTTATGCGAGAGCGACGGCAGGCGTGCGGTCTTGTAGAGGTCAAGGGGACCCAGCTCTCGGGAAGGGAAGTCCTTCTTACCCCGAAAGAGGTCACATTTGCAAGGGATCACAAGGATCAAATGGCGCTGTTTGTTGTAAGTGAGATCGTGATCGACTCCGATGATCCCGAAGCGGTCACAGCATCCGGAGGCAGCCAAGCGATTTATGAGCCGTGGGACATCGACAGAGGCGAGCTCGAACCGCTTGGGTACTCCTTGAGGATCAATAAGAAGGCTTGAGGAGATTCCTCCTGTGCCTGACGCGGATCAGCACGTTTTTATGGGCGTCAACAAAAAGCGCCTTCTAATTGGCCCATACGGATCGACCTTCGACGGCCTCCTCGGTCAGAAAGGCATTCGCGAGGAAGACGTGGCAAGCGCCGTAAAGCGCGTGCTCGCCTCGCAGCGGACGCTCGAGCTTTGATCGGCCTGGCAGCGGAGGGGACTGTCCCCACACGATCGGAGACGAAGCCAAGGCCATGAACACCCGATCTATCGTCGAGCCTCCCCGGGACCCCGAACAGCGCTTCGAAGGCTTCGAGAATCTGATGCCTTTCAAAGTGCAGAACATACTTCTGGTCTCCAGCCTCTACGACTCTTTTATTCTGCGCGAGGATGGCCGTCTCAACGAACTGCTGATCGACGAATCTCTCGACCTCAACCTGCAGCAGATTCCCGGCATCACTCATGTTTCGAGCTGCGCTGAGGCGCTACAACTGGCGAGTTCCAATCCTCAATTCAACCTGATCGTCTCCAATCTTGCCATCGGCGAGATGGACGCCGCCCAACTGGCCGGTGAAATAAAGCTCGCTGGGCTCGATATTCCCGTGGTTGTGCTGGCCTACGACTATCGCGAAGTAAAAAACTTTATCGCTCGCAATCCAGTGACGGATGTGGAGCGCATCTTCCTGTGGCAGGGCGACGCCCGCATCCTGATCGCGATCGTGAAATACGTTGAAGACAAGCGCAACGTGCTGCACGACACAAGGGCCATGGGAGTTCCTGTGCTGCTTGTGGTGGAAGACAACATCCGCTACTACTCGTCATTTCTGCCGGTGATGTATGCCGAGCTGATCAAGCAATCTCGCCGCGTGATTCACGAAGGTATCAACACGGCTCACAAACTGGTGCGCATGCAGGCGCGCCCTAAGATTCTGCTGAGTTCCAGCTTCGAAGAAGCCGCCCAACTGGCGCAGCAATATCGCGAGAGTCTGATCGGCCTGGTATCGGATGTGGAGTTTCCCTGGGAAGGCACACTCAACTCAGCCGCCGGGTTTGAATTGGCGCGGCTGGTAAGAAGCCTTGTGCCCGACGTGCCCGTAGTTTTGCAAACCAGCCGGCCGGCATTCCGCGAACGCGCTTATGCGGAAGGTTATTCATTTCTGCAGAAGCTTTCTCCCACTCTGCTGCAGGATCTGCGGCGGATTCTTACCGAGGAATTCGGCTTTGGCGACTTTGTATTTCGCCTGCCTGATTTGCTCGAAGTGGGTCGCGCCAAGGACTTGACCGAACTGGAACATCAGCTGAAGAAACTACCGGCAGAGAGTCTGCTCTATCACAGCCAGCGCAACCACTTTTCACACTGGCTGATGGCTCGCACCGAATTCGCCCTGGCGGCAAAGCTTCGGCCGCGAAGAGTTTCCGACTTTGTCAGCCCGGAACATCTGCGCCACGATCTCATCGAATCGATCCGCACCTATCGCCGCGAACAGAATGAGGCACTGATCGGCGATTTTAAGGCCGATACTTTCGAGCCCGAGGCATCCACTTTTTTGCGGATTGGCACCGGTTCGCTGGGCGGCAAAGCGCGCGGCCTGGCCTTTGCGCGGCACCTGCTGCGCGCGCGCCGCATCACCCGGCGTTTTCCCGGAGTCCGTATCGCAGTGCCGCAGTCTGTCGTCCTGTCCACCGATGTTTTCGATCAATTCGTATTCGAGAACAACCTGCTGGACTTCGCCTTGCATTGCGCCGACGACGCGGAGATTCAAAGAAGATTTCTGGCCGCGCCGCTCCCTGCATCTCTGAATGAAAATTTGAAAGCGTTCCTGTCTGAAGTGAAGCATCCGCTGGCGGTTCGCTCCTCCAGCCTGCTTGAGGATTCGCAATATCAGCCATTTACTGGCGTGTATGAAACTTTCATGCTGGGCAACCGGCAACCAGACTTGAATGACCGGGTGCAAGCTGTGAGCGAGGCGATACGGCTGGTCTATGCCTCCACCTTCAGTCGCCATGCCAAGGCCTACATCAGGGCCACGCCCTACCGCCTGGAAGAAGAAAAGATGGCGGCGATTTTGCAGCAGCTCGTGGGAGCGGAGCACGGGCCGCGCTTCTATCCCGATATTTCCGGCGTAGTGCGCTCCCGCAATTTCTATCCCGTGCCGCCCATGACCTTCGAAGATGGGGTTGCGGCCGTAGCCTTGGGACTGGGCCGCGTCGTGGTAGACGGCGGAAAATGTTTGACGTTCTGCCCGCGCTATCCGCGCAACCTGGTGCAGTTCTCATCCGTCGAAGATATGCTTGCTAACTCGCAGTCAGAATTTTGGGCCCTGCAACTCGATGGAACCGGCGGCGCACGCTTGCACGAGACGCGCTTTGGCCTCGACGCCGCCGAAGTCGACGGCACTCTGCAGGCCGTAGGATCCACATACTCACGAGAGAACCACGCTGTCTACGATGGGCTCGGCCGTCCCGGTTGGCGCCTCGTGACTTTTTCATACATCCTCAAGCATGGCATTTTCCCTCTCGCAGAAATTCTCGATGAGCTGATGCATACGGGCGAAGATGCCTTGGGCAATCCAGTGGAAATCGAATTTGCCGTACGTATGCCGCAGCATGCCGACGAGGTGGCGGAGTTTGCCTTTCTGCAGATTCGACCGCTTACGCTGGCCCGCGAGAATCAGGACTTGAACATCGGCGATGTCCGGGTGGCGGATTTAATCTGCCAAAGCAACAGAGTGCTGGGTAACGGCCGCATCGAAAATCTCCACGACATCATAGTGGTGGACTCCGAGCGCTTTGAGCGCGGACGCAGTCAGGAAGTCGCTAAAACGGTGGCGAATTTCAACGCCTCGCTGAACGCGGAGAACCGTCCCTATCTTCTGATCGGCGTCGGCCGCTGGGGATCAAACGATCCTTGGCTTGGTATTCCGGTCGAGTGGGACGAAATTTCGGGCGCACGGGGGATCGTTGAAGCGGGATTTCGCGATTTTCGCGTCACCCCGTCGCAAGGCAGCCATTTCTTCCAGAATCTGACCGCGTTTCAGATCGGCTATTTCACGGTGAATCCGGAAGCCGGCGAAGGCTCGATCAATTGGGATTGGCTGAGAAACCAGCCGTCGATGGCCGAAAAAGGATGCGTCCGGCATCTTCACTTCGACGAACCCATCCGCGTGATTATGAACAGCCGCACCGGCAGAGGCGTGATCTTCAAGCCTGAAACCAGCTAGAAAGCGTCGTGGCTCACATGTCATTGTGATCTCCATCACCGCCACTACGGCAGCCTTCCCGCACAATCAGATTGCGATTCTCTAAGCGGAGGTTTCGTGTTCAAGATCATCGACGCCGAATTTCTTGCGCCCGGCATCAAACGGTTCGTCCTTGAAGCTCCTCGCATCGCCCGAAAACAGAAGCCTGGCCAATTCGTGATTCTGAGGGTTTATGAGGAAGGCGAGCGCATCCCCATTACCATCGAAAGTTCCGACCCGGCGCGCGGGACCATCAGCATTGTGGTTCAGTCGGTCGGAAAGACGACGCGCCTGCTGAACTCGTTCAAATCCGGCGATCACATTCTGGATGTGGTGGGGCCGTTGGGCAAGCCGAGCGAGATTGAGAATTTCGGCACCGTGGTTGTGATCGGCGGCGGAGTCGGAACCGCGATGGCTTATCCCAGCGCAGCCGCAATGAAGAAAGCCGGCAACCGCGTGATCTCCATCATCGGAGCGCGCAACAAAGAATTAGTGATTCTGGAGCGGGAACTGCGCGCCGTCAGCGATGCGCTCCTCATCACCACCGACGATGGCAGCTATGCCGACAGAGGCTTCGTTACCGACAAACTTCGCCAGCTGATTGAGAACGGCACGCGTATTGACCTGGTGCTGGCCATTGGACCGGTGGTGATGATGAAGGCCGTGGCGGAGATGACGCGCAGAGACAATATCCGCACCGTAGTCAGCCTGAATCCGATCATGATTGACGGAACTGGAATGTGCGGCGGCTGCCGCGTGCTGATCGATGGCAAGAGCGAGTTTGCCTGCGTAGACGGACCGGAGTTCGATGCGCATAAGGTGGATTTCGAGGTGCTGGTGCAACGTGGCGGAATGTATCGCGAAGCCGAGCGGTCGCTCCCTGGCCGCTTATCAGGAACAGGGGAGTAACGAAGACGCGTGCGCGATCGCGCCCGGCGGTGAACGATGAATCCGGAAATAAAAATTCCATAGCTCCACTGCCGATGAAAGAACGCATGAAGGTTCCGCGCCAACCCATGCCGGAGCAAGCCGCCGATGAGCGCAACAGGAATTTCAGCGAAGTCAACCTCGGCTACAGTCCGGAACTGGCGCAGCAGGAGGCATTGCGCTGCCTGGAGTGCGCCAAACCCACCTGTACCGTGAACTGCCCGGTAGGGGTGAAAGTAAAAGAATTTGTCGAGTTGATCGTCGCTGGCGATTTTCTGGGAGCGGCGGCGAAGATTCGCGAAGACAATGTGCTGCCCGCGGTGACCGGACGAGTCTGCCCACAGGAAGATCACTGCGAGGGCAAATGCCTGCTTTCGAAAAAAGTGAAACCGCTGGGCATCGGTTATCTGGAGCGCTTTGTCGCCGATTACGAGCAGCGCATGGGAAGCCATGTGCTGCCCAGCATTCCGCCGACCGGCAAGAAAGTTGCGGTGGTGGGCAGCGGACCGTCAGGCCTCACCGTGGCTGGCGACCTGATTCAGAAGGGCCATAAGGTTCGCGTATTCGAAGCGCTGCATGAACTGGGAGGAGTGCTTGTATATGGCATCCCTGAGTTCCGCCTGCCCAAGCACATCATTCACCAACAAATCGATTACATGCGCAAGATGGGCGTGGAATTTGAGACCAATGTGGTGGTGGGCCGCACCGTCACCATCGACGAACTCCTGCAAGAAGAAGGGTACGACGCGGTTTACATCGGCACCGGCGCCGGACTTCCGCAATTCATGGGCATCCCCGGCGAACACCTCAATGGCGTTTATTCGGCCAACGAATTTCTTACGCGCATCAACTTAATGAAGTCCTACAAGTTTCCCATCTACGATGAGCCTATGCTCGACCTGCATGGAAAAGATGTTGGCGTCATCGGGGGTGGTAATACGGCGCTGGACGCTATCCGCTCGGCGTTGCGCCTGGGAGCGCGCAAGGCCTACGTGATCTACCGGCGCAGCGACGCGGAAATGCCCGCGCGCGCCGAGGAAGTTCACCACGCCAGGCAGGAAGGCATCGACTTTCAAATGCTGACCGCGCCTGTGGAATTACTTTCCGATGGCAAGGGCTGGCTGAGCGCAGCGCGCTGTGTACGCATGGAATTGGGTGAGCCGGATGACAAAGGCCGCAGACGGCCCGTTCCGATCAAAGGCTCAGAGTTCGACCTGCCGTTATCCGTAGCGATCATGGCGATCGGGACCACTGCTAATCCCATTGTGCAGAGCACTACGCCGGGCCTGGGCACGGACAAGCGGGGTTACATTCAGGCGAATTCCGAAACCCAGCGCACGACGCGCCCGGGGGTTTTTGCCGGAGGCGACATCGTGACCGGATCGGCTACGGTGATTCTGGCCATGGGCGCCGGCCGCCGCGCCGCGCGCTCCATTCACGATTATCTGACGACCGGCCAGTAGGTGACGCCCATCACCGGTCGGCGAGATGCGAATCACTGCTGGGCCGGCCCTTCGTGGGGTGCAATGCAATCAGGCTGTACAAAGTTCCCAGACAGGTCAGCGGTAATACCCAGGAGGCGACGATGGTCAACGACGATTTAGTAAAGTGCCCGTTTTGCAGTGGTTTCACGCACGTTGGCAAGCCCGAACTGGTGGCGGCGTTGAGAGATCCCAAAATCCGCAAGCAGGTTGAAGACTACGCGTTCGAACTCCTGCGATCTCCGTCGAATGAACCCGTAGCCGTGGCTCAGAGTCAAGCAAGCCCTCTGAACTTCCGAGGCGGCTTGAACCCGAACGTGCCCATGTGGTCGCGCAGCCCAAAGGAATAATAATAAGAGGCAATCCCACGCGACGAGATCACAGCTGATAAATCACCGTTAGATCACCGCGAGTCTACGACGCAACGAAATCCAACCGCGCCGGAGCGGTCCATGCTGGGCGACATCAACAACAACTTGCCGTGCTCGTCTAATTTATAAGCTTGCGGCAAATACCAGATTGAGCCCTGCGGTTGATAGTAGCTGCCGCCGCGAAGAATCCCCGCCCTTGTGTGATCGTCAACAAACTCGTCGGTCCACTGCCATACATTGCCAACCATATCCATGACGCCGAAGGGACTGGCGCCTTTGGGATGGGCATCGACCGGATCGGGGCCGCGCATGGTGCGTGACTTGTCCGGTATGGGTACAGCGCTGTCATCCCATATGTTGCCCCAGGGATAGAGGCGGCCGTCCGTGCTTTGGGCGGCGTATTGCCACTCCCAGTCGTGGGGCAGGCGTTTTCCAGCCCAATTCGCATACGCGCTGGCATCCTCTCGCGAGATCCACGTGACCGGCTTTTGTTCCCAACCTGCCGGATAGCTTCCATCCTTCCAGTCACGGAGAAAGTTTAGATCGTCTTTGGGATGATAGTGGCTGGAGTCCAGGAACTTTTTAAATTGAGCATTCGTGACCGGATACTTGTCGATGTAGAACGACTTCACTTGCATCGGGCGCTCATGAAATCGGCGAGGAGAATCCTCCCAAGCGTACTGTACGTCCACGCCAATATCATTGAGTCCTTCGATTTCGATTCCGGAGACTCTGAAAAGGAAATCACCCTGAGGAATCTTGACCATTCCTTCCGGCGCGCTGGTTGCTTCTTTTGTCGGCGGAATGGGAACAATCTGCTGCGGCAAATCTTTCCATTCGTGCGAGTAACTGGCCAGCGGGGTCGCTGTCAGCTCTTTCATTCTGGACATCAGAGCCAATGCTTTCTGGTCTGGCATCGTAGTCGCCAGAATGGCGCCGTAGCCCTTTGCTTCAATCGAAAATGCAAGTACCGATCTCCCGCCCGGCCTGGTTTGGGGCTTGAGTTCGACTCCGTGGTAAAGATCAAAGTAGCGTAGCCCTTGCTCGGACGAAACTTCCATCTGATCACCGTCGACGTCATATTCGTTCCGGTTCACGATCGTCCAAACTGTTTCTTGTCGCAGGGGCCAGCGACTGGAATACACTCCATACCGCAGCATGGGCGACATCGGTTCCCAATCTTTACTTACCAGGAAAGGCGCGACCGCACGCTCGATCGTAGCGACGCGTCTGGTCGCTTCAGCATCGCGCGGCGTGATGCCATTCCAGATGCCCCAGACGTTCTCCCAACTCTCCCAGCCAACGCCGTTGAAAAAAGCGAACTGCAGATCGTCTGTCTTGTCACGATTCCAACGGTGCGAGATGTTCACCATGTGGCGTGTTTCAAGCCACTTATATTTGTCCACGAGAGGAGTAAAAGGAAACTCATATTGTCCCCATGTCATGACATTCCACGCCAGGGCTTCGTCTGAAGGATCTCCCTCGGGCTCAAAAGCCAGGGGATGACCGACTTTGTCAGCGGCTAACGAGAATGCCAAGGGAACGCCGTCCTGCGTATCGCCGTTGATTCCATCGGCTCCGATTTCCTTCATCAGGCTGGCGATCGCATCTGGCCAAGGCATGCCGGGATCGCGTGTTCCCTGGTCCCACATCATCATCGGAAACAACACCCGCACTCCGCGCCGATGGAAGTCGGCAATCATTTGCTTCACGCCGGCAACGCCGCCAGGCATACTGCGAATCATGTCGTGTTGATTCCGATTGTCGATCCCCATGTTGGGGTAGGTTGGCCAGATCAGTACTGCATCAATTCCCTCCGTAACGCTTTTCGAGATCGTCGAGGTAACGATCCACGGTGTATTTGCCGGCCTGGGGATCGTAAAAGTAACGATCCTGAACCATCATCTGCGGCTGGATGAAACTCGACTGTGTCCATTGCAGCGCGGGCATATCGTATCGCGCACCGTCATAGCCAGTACGAATGCGGCGTTCCATCCTCCAATGCGTGATATCCGCGAGCCATGCGTCATGTTCGGTCGGACCACACGGCTTCGACCCGTCCTCCGACAGTTCCTTGATGGTCAAACATTCGGGCACAGGAATCTGCTGGCTCTTCGGCGTAAAGTTCGAGGTTTGAGCTGAAGAAGTCGTTGCGACGATCAGCATAAGAACCACGATTTGCACCAATACGCACCTCATGTAGCAACCCCTCGATTCAGCATGTGAATGCGTTTGCAATATAAAGCGTTCAAATGGGCTCTCCATTTTAGTGTCTTCGTCGGAAAAAGACAGGAATCGATACGGCAAAACGTGCGCGGAATATTTCATTTGAGTATGGTGTCACCGGAAATCACGCAGGCGCTAGGTCCGCAGTGGCTGAGCACACGCCTCGGTATTTTGAGCGACTTAAAGAGCGTATTGATGCGCGGATACCGTTGCCAAGGTTGTCAGTTCACTGCATGGCGTCAGGCTTTTGTTTTGACTTTCGCATGAGAGCTTGTCCGGGCGCCGGCGTTTTCGGGGGGATGAAGTACGCGTCGTTAAACACCACGTTGCCTTCGAAGCTTTTGATGCTATCGCGATAGCGCTGGACGGAGATTTGGGTGCGGATCTCCGGCTTCACATCTTCCAGTGGCAAGGTATTCTTGCTGATCATCTTGTAGATGAAATGGGCACCTTCAGGATCAGAGAATACCTGGGAGACTTCTCCTGGATTCAGGTCCATGACCCTCTCATGTTGTGGAGGGAGAGTGCCTCGGCGCACATTCGCGAGTCTTGTATCGACGTTGGTCCGCGTGATTCCGGCTTCAGCATAGGCCTGGATTTGTAGGCTGTCAGGGTCCTCGCCATTCACGGCACGGACGCGGAGCGCTTCAGCGAATTTCGTCATCGCTTCTTCATCAGCTTTTATTGGCGCTTCACCTTGCTGTGATGGGACGGTCGCCTTCGCGCGGGGGACGAAAATCCGCGCAACCGTAGCTTGCTCGTAGGAAGATTCATTCTTCCTGTAATAATTTTCGAGATCGGCTTCGGTGACGTTGTTGGCTTCCGCCTGCAGCGCACGGTCCAGGTCTTGAGCGAGAAGTTGCATCCGCGCAAAGCGCATTTCTTCTTCAAACTCGGGGGTCTTGTCGAGGCCGCGCTTTTCAGCGGTCGCGGACATTCTCAAATTGCGCGCGTAAGCATTGGCTACCTTGAGACGAAGGGGAAGTGACATCCCTGGTTGCAGCGCGTGCGTAAGCTTTTCAAATTGAGCGCGCGTAATCGTGGTCTTGCAGGAATCGCCTTGTCGGTCCAAATCGGCGCAGAAACCGTTCAACGTAATGACTGGATCATCGGGCTCAACTTTCGCTGCCGAGCCCTGATCGATCGCGGACGAAGCGATTTTAGCCAGTCTTACTCCAGAAGCGGCAGGCGTGGCCGGTGGCTCAGTTTGCCCATAGGCTACGCCGGCCAGCACAAGCAAAACGATGCACCGGAAACGCATGTGCGAATATCCTTCAAGGTTAAGTTAGCGCTGCCAGAGTAAGGCAAAACGGGCATGCACGAATGCATGCCCGCATAGCATTTACTGTTCAAAGGCACCCATGTTAATTTGCCCGTTGGCATTGACACGCGGATTTCCGTTGAAGTCCACAGTGCCGTAATCGGCCGAACCCAGGCTGACATTTCCCGTGTTTTCCGCTGGCGAACTGGTCGAGATGTCAAAATTCGGGGCGGGTGAGCAGGTGGTAATCGGCGTCGGCGGGCCGCTCTCCTTGGTTGACTTACAAGTGGTGAGGGTGAGGTAGTCGGGATTTGCGAATACTGAATTCTTATCCTGTCCAGTAGCTGTCTTGTAGGACGCGAAAGACGAGTAGCTCTTTCCGTTCAATTCAAACGTGGTAGTCGAACTGGTCGTGTAGTAATCGTTGTAATTGGCGGTTACTCCGCTGCCCGACACGTAGCCATACATGAATAACCCTTCGGCGCCGGTGTAGACAATATTGTTCTCGAACAAAATCCCGGTAGCGCGATACTGGATCTGGAACTCGCCACTGCCGGTCTTCTGCGTGTCGTTATCGTACAGACTGTTATTCACGATGGTGATATCGGTGCTTCCGCCAGTCCCCGATTTGGCGTAGCCGCCGACAGAAATACCGCACGAGTTTGCGGCATAAACCAGATTGTTGCGGATAATCACGTTGCTCGAAACTTCGCCCGAGGTCTCGCTGGCGGCTTCGATGTTCAGGTCATTGCCGTAAAGCGTGTTCCGCTCGAAGGTCACATCCGTGCATCCATCGCAGTACAGGCCATCCTCATCGTATGAGTTGCCTTCTCCGGGATTTTTGAAGGCGCTGTTGTTGTAGATGAGGTTGCCGTAAACGTCTCCGTTCTTCGCTTGATCGTAACCCGTCGGACCGACTCCCTCGAAACCGATGGCGTCCATGCCGATGTTGTCGTTGTCATAAATCGTATTGTTGGAGACAACAAAATTCTGCACGTTGCCGTTGTAAGTCGTCGTCTCGCTTTCTCCGGTCAGGCACCCGGTAACGGTGTTGCCGCTTACCGTCACGCTGAGCGGAGTAGCGCTGATACCGAAAACCCCGATGCCGTAAGCGTTACCATTCTTTCCCGCCGTGGTTTGAATGTTCTTCACCGTGTTATTAAGAATGTTAATCCCGGTTCCGCTGCCGGCAATCAGAATGCCTGCGGGAACTTCTGTTTTGCTTGAAGTTTTGTAGTTTTGGATTGTGAAACCTTCGATGGTCAGGTAACTCACGCCACTGGTTGCGCCGATGGTAAACAATCCCTGGGTGTTGCAGCAGAGGAAGTTGTTGCTGGAAGCGAAGCTAGGCGTAGTACAGCAGGCGACTCCGGTTCCGTCCACAATCGCGACACCCTGTCCGTTAAAAGTGATGGGGGCCGAAGCGGTTCCCGAGTTGGCGAACAAGTCGCTCTCGTTATAGGTTCCGGCTCCCACATAGACGGTGTCGCCAGCCTGAGCTTCCGCGGCCGCGTGCCCAATGGTGAGCCAGGGCGCGCTCGCACTGCCGCTATTGGAGTCATTGCCGTTTTTTGCAACGTAATAAACCGTGGCTTGCGCGCCGAGAGAAAGCACGAACAAGCAGGATAGGAGGAGAAACAGAGCGCGAACCAGGTAACACTTGGCCGTCCGTTGCGAACCAAAGCAATTAGTCATTGAAAACCTCCATGGGGGATTGTGGAATTGCGTTTTAGCTTTTGTATTCTCCAGACTTTCGTCTCGCTTCCGTTTGCTGCTCGATGAGTTCTCTCGTTGTATCGGAAACCCTGGCTGATTTTTGCCCGGCCCGGGATCGCCCACTAGCGCGCAGGAAGCATCCATTCGAGCCATAGGTTTGAACTCAGCCCGGATTGCTTCGCTTTATTACGCTTTAACTTGCGATTCAGATCGATTGCTTTCATATGGTGTCGTTTTGTTGACGCGAAGCATTGTCATGCTGCTTCCTAGGTTCTGTCAATCTATTTATGCGTAGCGTTCGGGTCCGTGCGTCCCTTTTCGATACGCCCCGCCGATAGACGGAAAAACCCATCACAGACTGACGAAATTGCTTGGATAATCGGAAAGCATGGTTTATTGTGGGCGGCATTGGAATTGGAATCGGGGCCGGGGTCACAAAACTCGGAAACGGCGAACGAACCAGTCATCGCGGATGAATTACACTCCCTGCTCTCCGCGACGTGCACCCGGATGAGTTAGTTTTACCGGCTCGAAGAGGTATCCTTCCGTGAAAGTCCCTCTGTGCCTGTCCCTTCTTGTCGTCGCTGCGATCTTCTCGTCTTTTTCCTCAGCTGCGAGTGCGCTGAGACCTGCTGACGCAAATGCCTCGAATCCATCCAACACGGCTGCAACCTCGCCTCCAGACGAAGTGGTAACGAACTCGTCCGAGTTCATGATTCCAGGTCCACTACGATCCTTTCTGCGCATGGCCGGCATCAGTCAAAAGATTGCGCCCGAAGAAGTGCTTCCTCTACTGAGCAGAAACGTGTTTATGCAAGGTTATGAGGGCTCCAGAAGAACTGAATTTCTTATTCTGTTGAGCCGGTATGTCGTCCAGGCCCGCGAGCTTTCGTTGCTGGTTGGCGCCGATGGCAAGATTCACGTGACCAACTGTGATGACGCGAAACCGCTTCTGACCGTTCTTGGCTATCGGACCCGGCCGGACTGTGGAGCCGCCGACACATCCTTGCAGACGGCTGATTCCGAGCGGGCATTTGTGACTATCGACTCCGGATTTCCTCTGCCAGAACTGGAGCGGACGCTGCAGGGAGGGAAGCCTTTCGCCTACGCTTATTCGTCTTCTGCCGTGCCCGTATTGTTCGCGGCAGGGAACTGGACCATGGCCAGCGCGAAGAACCACAAGGAAGTCAGTCGGGACCTGATTGACACAATCGTTAACGACCCGGCTTTGGCACGGTTGTATTGGGCATTTTCCAAGCTTGACCCCGAAACCGTTAAGGTCTTGCAGACGTCGATTGGGATCAGGAAACTCCTGCCCTATGCCGCCGTCCTCGATTTTTACGGAAGCCGCCTCTGCATTCGTGATGGGCAGGTAATCGTTCCGGGAGGGCCGGAAGCGGAAGCCGCCTGGAAAGATGTGGTAGGGGCGAGCCCGGCGTCCCCTGCAGCTTTCATACAGAAATTGCTAGCTACCGATAAAGGGTGGCTGACCGCCTATTTTGACGTCCTGTCACGAGTGAGCCGAAGTCGCCAGGCATATTTCACCGACCCGCACCGGCTGCGCCGTTTCTACGACGCTCTTCGGGCCCCGGATCCTTCGGGTGGCGCAACCGTCGGTGTGTTCAGGCCCGCTCCTGAATTGTTGCTTTTGGCCACACGGCTTCAGTTCGAATCTACCGGCCAACCTCTGGTTCCGGGAAATCTCGAGGTATGGAGAGAGATCCTTCGGCAAAAGAGCGATTCTCACACCGTGCGCGAATGGGGCAGGCGCAGCGCCCACATAACCACTCCGGATCAGCTGGTGGAAGTAATGTTCGCTCTTTCGCGGGCGACCACCGATGACGGGCCGCTGCAGAAGTACATGATGATCAGCGCCCTCGAAAGCAGGCGAGCTCCCGAACATCGACTAGCTCCTGCGACAGTTCGGCTGTTGGCGGAGAAGTTTACAGATTTTAGCGATCAGTACCGGATCTTCACTGAATTTCAGGAGCTAAATGATCGATCGATTGTCATGTTTCTGCAAACGGCTGAGGCGCTCAATAACGTTCCCAATCCCGTGCGAAGCAATGCGCTCGGTACCTTTCAGGCAAATATCGGAATCTGGCAGATCTTCGCCCGGCAGGGAGAAATCCCGAATTTGCGCCTGAACGATTCGTGGCAGCAGGTAATCAAGCCGTTCGCAAGAATTCGAACCGCTCCTCAGCTCTATAGCGCGGGGCGGACTTCGATGGAAGAAATGTTTCAATTTGTTGGTGGCCAACCCAGAGTTTCCCAGGATGAAATCATCGAACTGCTGGCAGGACCTCGGCAGACTACGGCCGAAGGAACCAGGATCCACAGGGAGCTTGCGATCAGAATTCGTTCTGTACTGGATGGCCAGCGGCTAGTCTCGCTCGACACGCTGCTGGCGTTAGGTGACGCCTTAACGGCAAAAGGTCAAGGCAAACCGATGGACGAGTTTGTAATGCATCAGGCAGGCGAGATACGCGAATTCGAGATGCCGCGACCGATTTTCACCAATGGCGAAAGAACGGAATGGTCGGCAGGAATCTACAACAACCATCACACCGAAGTACAAATGCGAAGTGACGTAGCAAAGGTGCTGAACTCTCCGGCGCCTTCGCCCGCTCAACTCGAAGATGCGCGCGGCCAACTGGCTTCTTTCTTGAGGGACACGCTGGTTGGTTTGAATTATGCCTATTATGAGCCACCCGGCGCCCAGGCTCTGCATAGCAACCCGTTGCTGGTTCGGTCTCATGACTTTGACGCGGAGACGGTGAGTGGAATAAAGACTGTCTGGCAGACTCCGCAACTGCTCGGCCAGGGATCCCCTGCCGGCGGAGGCGCTCATTTCGTTGGTTCTCTTGCCGATCTGCCCTATGTTCTAGCCGATCTCGAACAGGATTTTATTTCTCCGGAAAATGTGCAAGCCCTGGTCTGGAAGGAATTGACGCCGGTTCTGTTGACCAACGCGATTTTGCCGCGCTGGTGGAATGTGAGTCAGAATGAGCTTCACGCGGTGGCGCTGTATCAGCGAACCGGCGAAGAACTGCTAATTGCTTCTGCCAAGGACGAGGAACTGCGGAAGAAGGTAATGACGATCCTGGCGGATCGTACGACTCCACGGCGGCTGGCGCAAATTGACCAGGCCCTAAGGGCCGGACACGTGTCAGAGATACTGCCACGAATGACGCCGGCTGACACATTTTATCTGACGGCAGAGTTTTACCGCAGTTATCCGGGAGAAACCGCTACTTGGGGAAGAGCAAGTGAGGAACTGCAAACGCTCTCTCGGCAAGATCCCGAACAAGTCAACTGGAAACGCTTGTCCCATGATTTTGGCGTACCCCATCCGACCTTGGATCAAACCTACTTCAGGGAACTGCTGAATATTGGACCTCTTCCTGCGTTTACGGGATACGCCAGCCGTTTTCTGGGTGAATCCTGGGATTCGCCCAATCTGTATTGGGCTCGACTGGCGGATGAGACGGGGCTTCCGGCTGTGACGTTAAATCGCCTCGTACCCCAGCTAACCCGATCCATGGTGGAGAAAATCTTCGCAACCGATTTGGAAGACTGGCCGGCGCTGCTTCGAGCGATGCGCGAAACAGGCGAACAGTTTCGCAACGGCAAGATGGCGTCGCTTACAACTGAGGGGCAGTGAGGCAACGTGGCGATCCCATCGATGGGTTCGCAGAATAGGAAGCCAAGTACGATGCTACGGAAAACCTTTCTATCTGTTTGCATTCTTGCGAGTCTCTTCATCGGCTATGGACCGGGAGTCGAATCTCAGGAGACTCCTGATCTTCACGTGGTTGTCAATCTGGTACAGCTCAACGTAGCGGTGACAGACAAGAATGGAAATTACATTACGGGTCTCAAACCCACGGATTTTGTCGTCACTGAAGACGGGATTACGGAGAAGATCGCCACCTTTGCGGAAGGCAATGAGCCAGCTCTGAGTCTCATTGACTCGGCGGATTCCAAAGGATCTTCAGACGCGAGTCATCCGAGCAAGGACTTTTCGCCGCCCAACTCTTCTCCCGCGCTCAGTTCCTTAGTGGCCGGAGCGAATGTCTTCCTTCTGTTCGATACCAGCAACTACATGTATCGCGGCTTTGTGTTCGCGCAGGATGCGATTGCCGAGTTTGTTCGTTCTCTGGGAAGCGCGGACAAAATTGCATTCTATTCCTACAGCCGAGATCTCTCCCGAGCTGCTGCTCTTACCTCAGACCGGGGACGAGTCTTACGCGCGGTGCGCTCTACCGTGGCCGGAGACGAAGCTGCCCTCTACAACACCCTGTTGCTTACGCTCAAGGATGCAAGTCAATCCCAGGGCAGAAAAGTGGTTGTAGTTTTTTCCAATGGCCCCGACAACTCCAGCGTGGTACCACCCGAGGACGTCTCCGAATTCGCCCAGTCCGCGGGCGTTTCCATCTATATGATCAGTACGCAAGAAGCCAGGTTGGAACCGGTATCCACTGCCGTATTTGATCGCATGACTGCGGCGACAGGCGGCAAAGCCTATTTTGCCAAGAACTGGAAGGACGAGAAGCAGGCTTTCGCTTCCGTCCGGGACGATCTGGAGCATCTTTATTCGTTAAGCTACTACCCCAAATACAATCCCAACTCTGGCTGGCGTACGATCACGGTTAAACTGGTGGGCGAGCATCTGAAGAAGCACAAGATCCGCACGCGTAGCGGATACCGCCCTCAGCCCACTCGCTTTTCCAGCGAAGTCGAACCCGACCGGTCACATTCGCTTAACGTGCCCGGCGACATACCGAATTAGTGTGTTCGTTTAACGATCATATCCGTCGGGCGAAGGTAATGAAGTTATCTGACCCGTGGTCGCGCGGCATGAAATAATTCATCGGCCTGGAGGGCGGAGAATACAGCACGCAACTTACAAAGTTGCAAAACACAACTGCATTAAAATTGCACCGCCGAGCGCCGCGAGCAGGGCGAGTGGCATGGCAATCGCACCCACCTTCAGGAAATCCCAGAAACTTACATCGAGATTCTCTTTGCGCAAAGCAATCAACCAGAGAATGGTTGCCAGCGACCCAGTGATCGAAAGATTCGGTCCAAGATCGACCCCGATGAGAACCGCTTCGGCAATTGGCCATTTTGCATGAGCTGCGTGAAGAGTGCTGCCAACGATGAGGCCAAGTGGAAGATTGTTTACCAGGTTGTTGGCGACTCCGACCGCGAATCCAGCGATCAAACTTCCGCTCACCAGGCTGAGATGCTGCACCCAGTTGAGCCATTCTTTGGTGTAGCGCATCGCACCAATACTTTCGATGGCATCGACCATTACGAATAGGCCGGCAACGAGCAGCAAGGTTTCCCAGCTGATTTTGCGAGCCAAAACCAGCGGATTACTTCGCTCCTTGATGCAGACAATTGCTGTGATGGCCAATGCAGAAAGACACGTGGGCATGCCAAGGTCTTTACCCAACGACGAGGCGATGAGCAAGACCGCAATCATGACTCCAGCGCTGCCGAGCACGAGTTTGCCGTTGCTGTTCAGGATTTGCGGTTCAACGGCGTGGTCGATGCTTTCGCAAAGGTCGCGGCGATAAACCCAGCGCAGGACCACGAAAGTTGTGCCAATGGACAACAGCGAAGGAACCCCAAATGCGAGCAGCCATTTACCCAACGGGGGCATACCATCGTGAAAGACAACCAGATTCGCGGGATTCGAAATAGGCAAGAAAAATGACGCGGCATTCGCGATGAAGGCACAAACGAAGAGATAAGGTAGCGGCTGGACTTTTGCTTTCCGAACTGCAGTCAGTATTGCAGGGGTTAGAACGACGGCAGTCGCATCGTTCGACATGAATACCGTAACCACTGTACCGACTGCGTATACCAGGGCAAACAGCCTCAGGCAGGATCCATCCGCGCGTCTGACTGCGATTGCCGACAGCCACTCGAATACGCCATGCTCGCGCGCCAGTTCGCAAAGCAGCATCATGCCAACGAGAAAAAAGCATACGTCGAATGCCTTGCTGGAAGCATGCAACGCGAGCCGCAGACTTATCAGCCGCAGGCCCAAGAGCAGCAGAACCCCGCCGCTGATCCAGTAAACTTCTGGCACACCCCGGGGGCGGATCAGCATGAGCATTACGCTCACAGCGACGATGGTTGAAAGCAGAAGATGCGCGAGTGCGGGAGAGAACATCTAACGTTTTCTCCCGCTCTTGCTGGGGCCTGGGTGAGCGCCGCGAGTTCCGTGTTCTGACCAAAGTGCGACCACGTCGCCTCCGCCCTGCACCAGCGAATGCATATTGTGAAATGGCTTGCGACTGCATGAGATGCAAGCGACAGCAACATCGACTCGTGTGTATGGCCTCGGATTGAATTGTGTCCTCACAGTCTTTATTGTGCGAACGCCCCGCCCTCCTTTATGGCTCCCCGTTTCCCATCGGTTGTTGTGCCGGGGGCGGCAAGGGAAAGAGTTTCCGGGATCAAGCCCCACAACACGGCAAATGCAAACAGGGCAACCAGGCTCAGGCCAAGAAACGAGGCGCGATAGCCCAGGCGTTGAATCAGGATGCCTCCAATGGTTGTACTCAAGGCGGCGCCGATTCCAACCATGGTAGCGAGTGCCCCGGCGGCGATATTGAAACGACCGGTTCCGCGAGTTCTGTCCTTGATAACGAGAATCGAGACGATGACGAAAACCGCGTTCGCCACTCCGTCAAGAATTTGAATCGCAATCAGAGCTCCGGCGGCGTGAGTCAGAGTGTAAAGAACGCCTCGGATGGGCAGTACACCGAAACCAAGCATCAGGAGCGGTTTTCGTCCATGCGTGGCGGCGCGTTTCCCTATCCAGGCAGCCGATAGCGTTATGACCAGCTGAGTTACGATAACGCAAGCTGACATGAAGGGCGCCGCTGCTTTCGGGTTATCCTTCGACAGCAACTCGCCAAGTTGAGGCAACATGGCGGCGTTCGACAGGTGGAAAAGAAATGCTGCACCCAAAAAAGCGATCAAGACTCGGTCTTTCAGAAGCAACGAGAACTTTTCGTTAGCAGCATTGCTTTTTCCATCCGCCGCCCCTCGTGCCCGGGCATAGTCGATTTGATCAGGGTTGATCGTGAAGAGCGAGATTGCCGCTGGAATCGCGAGAAATGCGGCTACCGCAAATATCATCCGGTATCCGAATCTGTAGCTTACGTAGGCCACAAGCAAGGCGGTGCAGACGTTGCCGGCGGAATTGAAACCTTGAATCTTTCCGAATAGCCTGTCGAAGGCGGCAGATCCCACGACTCCAAGAGTAATGGCCGCGACCGTAGGCGCAAGAAATGCTGCGGAACTCCCGATCAGGAATTGCGCGCCATACACCTCGATCGAACTCAGGCGACCCATCAGCAGCAACGCACCCGCAACCAGAACTGCCAGGCTGGTTGCCATCAACGCTCGTTTGCGATGAGTCGCATCGATAATGGCGCCGGCCGGCGTTTGCGTCGCTACAGAAACCAAACCGCCGAAGGTAAGGGCATAGCCGACTCTGCCGGGATTCCATCCGCTCGCCGCAAGATAGGCTGCCAGGAACGGTCCGAGCCCAGTCTGCACATCGGCCAGAAAAAATGTCAACCATTCGATGGAACGTATGTTTCGTGCCGTTGCATCATTCATTCCGTACGTTTCCTTAAACTATATAGGATCATCTCTTCCAGTCGTACATAGCTCATTTCGGTTTCGCCTGCCATTTTTGCGGCGAGATAGCGGCGCGCGTCTGAGGATTAGTCGGAGTCAGAAGCCCGCTCGACTTCGGTTCGTTTCTAAATCAAAAGACAAGGTTGGCCGACAAGACGGAATCCTTGCGCGTCTGGCGCAAAATAAAAGACACTCATAACAGCATGAGAGCGCCTTGCGATGAAATGTTGGTGCAAGCGGCGGCCGCCGCAGTTCCGTGTACGAAGGAAGCGAGAACCTGGATACTGGCTGCAACCATCCTGGGTTCTAGCATGGCTTTCATCGATAGCACCGTCGTCAACGTAGCCCTGCCTGCACTGCAAGCCAGTTTTCAGTCGACTGTGGTGGATCTGCAATGGGTGGTCGAATCTTACGGACTGTTTCTAGCGGCGTTGATTCTAGTCGGCGGCTCGTTCGGCGATCTGTTCGGCCGCCGCAGGATGTTCGTGACGGGTGTTTCTATTTTCGCTGTGGCGTCGGCGGGTTCGGGCTTTGCCTCGAGCATTCAGGAACTGATTATCGCAAGAAGCATTCAAGGTGTCGGAGCTGCTCTGCTCGTGCCCGGCAGCCTGGCAATCATCAGTGCGAATTTCGACGAGAAAAGTCGCGGCCAGGCGATTGGAACATGGTCGGGCTTCACAGCAATCACTACTGCGGTTGGGCCGGTGCTGGGAGGCTGGCTGGTTGAGCACGCTTCGTGGCGTTGGGTATTTTTCCTCAACCTGCCGATCGCGGTGGTAGTAGTAGCGATTTCTCTTTGGCGGATTCCGGAGAGCCGCAGTACGGGCGTGAGGCATATCGATTGGCTGGGGGCAATTCTCGCGACGGCGGGACTCGGGGGCGTGGTTACTGGTTTCGTCGAATCACCTGGTCTAGGATGGCGAAATCCTCTGGCTTTTGGCAGTTTGATGGTTGGCGCGGTCCTTATTATTGCGTTCATACTTGTCGAGGCTAACGTCGCTGTGCCGACGCTTCCGCTTGTACTGTTCAAATCACGCAGCTTTGCCGGGGCGAATCTGCTTACGCTCTTTCTTTATGCCGCGATCGGGATTTTCTTTTTCTTGTTTCCCCTGGACCTGATCCAAGTACAGGAATATTCCACCACCGCAACCGGCTTCGCCATTCTTCCGCTGATTCTACTTATATTCTCTCTCTCTCGATGGTCGGGCGGACTTGTCGCCCGCTATGGGGCGAAGGAACCGTTGATCGTTGGACCGATGATTGCCGCATTGGGCTTCATTCTGTTCGCTGTGCCTGCGATCGGTGGCAGTTACTGGAGAACGTTCTTTCCCGCGATAATCGTTCTCGGGTTTGGAATGGCGGTTACTGTAGCACCGCTTACCACCGTGGTTATGAACTCTGTGAGTGAAGAACGAGTGGGCACGGCTTCCGGAGTCAACAACGCCGTGGCCCGCGTCGCGGGCGTGCTTGCGATCGCAATCCTGGGGATCGTAATGATGAAAGCGTTTAGTTTTCGCCTGAACAACGCTCTGGCTCATCTATCGCTGCCGCCGGGGATTCTAAGCACACTCCAGGCGAGCGCAATCAAACTGGCGGGCCTGCCGATTCCCGCCGGTCTCGCTCCCAGTGTGAGAGCGGCCATCGGCAGATCGATCGGGGAAGCGTTTGTATTTGGATTTCGAGCCGTGATGTTGATTTGCGCTGGGTTGTCTCTGGCAAGTACCGCCGTAGCCTGGCTGATGATTCCGAAAGTCCGGTAGAACGTGTTTCGTTGGACGCGGGTTGAGATCGCAGAAAGTGCAATTTTTATTTCACGAGTTTCTGAATCACTGAGATGAGCTGGTCGGCATTAAAAGGTTTGACGATCCAGCCCGTGGCGCCTGCTTTTCGGCCTGCATCTTTTTTCTCGGCTTGAGATTCGGTGGTGAGCATGAGGATGGGAACGAACGAGTATCCCGGCAGCGTGCGGACCGCGGTGATCATCTGGATTCCATCCATTTGAGGCATATTGAGATCGGTGACGATCAAGTCGAATTTGGCGGCGCCCACTTTCCCGAGGCCGTCTTTTCCATCGACCGCTTCGACCACTTCATATCCCGCCTTGCGCAGCGTGAAACTGACCATCTGTCGGACGCTGGATGAATCATCCACGGTTAAAATTCGTCTCATGGTTCGCCTCGCCACTTCCGTACCCAGCTTCTATCCAGAAACCGGATGCACACTCTCAAGAGTTCAGAATAATTCCACGCTGTTGCCCGCGAATATTTGTTGCGCTACCGGCAAAGCTACGCCGCGCAAAGCCGCGTGCAGGACTTCCCGCTCCATTTCGGTGGTGTAGGACGCGGAGAATATCTGAGCAACTTCGTCTGTGTTGTAGCGATCCTTTCCCGGCGAAAGAAGCGTTTGCAGCTGCCGTTTCGCGCGTTCAACTTCGGTGAGCACGGCGTCGAAGCGGCCAAAGCATGCGTCCAGCATATCGCCGGTGTTTCCCATCTTGACGATCTTTGCCTGCATGCGTTCGGCAATTGTCTTCATCTGCCCGGCCTGTCCGGCCGCGGACGCGGCGGTAGAACGCAACTTCTCCAGACTGGCCTGAGTTTGTAGTTGAGCTTCCCGCAGAGCCTGGTTGCTGGACTCGGAAAAGGCAGTCATTAATTGATTCGTGTTCTTCACCAGGGCCAGAATCTCTTCCATTGCCTGACTGCACTGCTGAGTGATTTCTCGCCACTCTGCGGAGATTTTTTCGATGTTCTTGGCGATGGCTAGAATCGCATTGGCTTGAGCGCCGACGTGGGTCGCCTCAATGATGGAGTTGAACGTGAGCAACTGCAGACAATCGCGAACCGCCTTGGACTTCCCCAGATGTTCATTCACCAGTTGCATCAAGGTGGAGAGTTCCCTCAGCGTATCCCGCACGCTGGCGCTATGGGATTGGCTGGTTTGTTCCATTTGCTCGATATGAGCCAGTTGTGATGACACTTCGCGTTCCTGCTCGAGAACCATGGGACCGATGCCGACCACTTCGGAAGCACTCACTGTTAGTATGCCGCTCATACACGTTTTAATTTGCGTAGCCCAATTGGCGACAGTCTCTTTAATCGTACGTAACTGGTAAATCTGAATCGTAAGGCCGGCGCAGGCCCAAGGCAGTGCCTCCAAAAGCTGCTCCGGCATGTGATCTTGCTGAAGCCTGGCGGAGATCAAGGCGAAAGCTTCTTGTACATGTTCGATTTGCTGACGTGTGATGTCGTGCGCCTGAATGGCGGAGACTACTCCCGCGATCTGCTGGGCGAGATCGTTCACTCCGGTTCTAAACTGCGCAGGAGTCGTAGAGAGGCGAGTGAGGCCAGACTCAGCGACCACCAGGGCGCTTGCCAGATCACCTTGCATGTGCACCAAGGTTTCCCGCTGGCGCGGTAATGCGGCGGAGAGCATGACTCTGGTTTCCTCAATCGCAACCCTCCGCGCGTCCGTATGGCTCGCGAGTTCCTGAATATCCTGGCTGAGTGACTGAGAAAATTCGGTCAACTGGCCGGCGAGCTGTTGAAAGCTGTTGCCAACGCCGTCGAGGTGAGCAACCTCGATGTTCGTGAGCACACTGAGAGCCTTGGTCTTGCGGGCGATCACGGCTTGACCGCGGGTTACCAGGGATAACTTTCGCAGCAACTTTACTTCTGCAGCAACCATTTCGAGAATTCCGGTAGTGGTGTCGAGCCGCTCCCCAATAATCCGTCTGGCGACAGCGCCCAGGGTGCGCACCGTTGGCAAAACGGAAGTGACGCCCTCGCTTTCAACCGCAGCCACAATCGCCGCTGTAAGCTGCAGAATTTTGTCGGTGTTCCCGGTAAGGCCCTCGAAGGCCGATGCCACAACCCGGATCTCGCTCTCGGTGGCGTGAGCTACGGCCCTGAGTTCGAGATTCGCCTTCTCCAGAATGGAAATGGCCTCGACAGTAGTCTCAAGCTTCAATTCACCTGACCCCTTGGGTTATTTTCATGGCCACAATGTCTTAGTTTTTTTGTTCATCGTGCATGGGCGAGTATGGCGCCAGCCACCGCATCCAACGGCAACACTTCGTCGACTGCGTTGCGTTTGATGGCCTCGTTTGGCATACCGAAAACCACGCACGTAGCCTCATCTTGGGCGATCGTGGTGGCTCCCGCCTGTTTCATCTCCAGCATCCCGCGGGCGCCGTCATCGCCCATTCCTGTCAGAATCACGCCTACGGCATTTTGTCCGGCATATTTTGCGGCAGAACGAAACAAGACGTCGACCGACGGGCGATGCCGGCAAACCAGCGGTCCATCTTTGATCTCCACGTAGTAGCGAGCGCCGCTGCGTTTGAGCAGCAGATGATGATTGCCCGGGGCGATCAGGGCGCGTCCCCGGATTACGGTATCGTTCGTTTCCGCTTCCTTGACTGTGATCTGGCAGAGGCCGTCCAGGCGATTCGCAAACGCCCGCGTAAATACCTCTGGCATATGTTGCACGATGACGATGCCCGGAGAATCCGGCGGGAGAGTTTCCAGCAGGGTCTTCAGCGCTTCCGTGCCGCCGGTGGAGGCACCGATCGCGACCACTTTCTCTGTGGTCTCCGCCATGGCATGCGTGGCGGGAGAAAGAATGGCATCTGCGGTAAGCTTGGGTTCAACTTTGCGGCTGCGCCGAACAGGCTGCAAGCGCGCCCCGCCTGCTGCCTTCACCGCCTGGCAAAGCATGATTCGCGAATCTTCAAGGAACTGCTTGCTGCCCACCGACGGTTTGGTGATGATGTCAACGGCGCCGTATTCGAGCGCCTTCAGCGTACTCTGCGCCCCATCGCCGGCCAGGCTGGAGCAGATGACCACCGGGATGGGATGTTGCGTCATGATCTTTTGCAAAAATGTCAGGCCATCCATGCGCGGCATTTCGATGTCGAGGGTGATGACATCCGGCACCTGTTGGCTGATTCGTTCCGCGGCCACGAATGGATCGCCTGCAGTCCCTATTACCTCGATCTCCGGATCACTGGACAGAACTTCGCTTAACGTCTGGCGAACCACGGCGGAATCGTCCACGATCAGGACGCGGATTTTCGCTTTGCTCATCATTTCGTTTTGGCGAAATCAGTCAGCCAAGCTGGCAATTCGCTCTATTCGTCCGCGAACTCCTCGGATACAACCCGATGCAACCGCCGCAGAAGGATCTCCCCGGTCTTGGTATAGAACTGTATGTTCAGGCCGGAGGTACCTCCCAGGCTCGACGCGATTACTTTCAAACCCTCTGCCTCAACGACTTCGAGGGCGGCTTCGCAATTCAGTTTGCCGACGGTAGGTTTTGAGGAAGCGCTAGTGGTGACAAGAAGAACATCGGCCCCCCCGAACAGCTTGACCTGCACCTCCGAGCGAGCCGCTCCCAGATCGTCAAATTGCCGGGCCAAATCGCGGATCGCGAAATCCACGTAGCGCCGACCCGCGGCCAGGTTCAAGCGCATGCTGGAAGTCCGGGGATATCGGGGGAGTTGAGAATGGCACAGGGCGCCCGCGCCTAACCTGGCGCTCCAGAACGACACACCCACGCAGGAACCGAGAATCGTGCGAATGATCGTGGGGGTGCGTGCGAGATGGGACTCTCCCGGCTGTAGATACACCTCCGCCACCTCGCCCTCAAGCGCGAGCATCGTCTTTCCTGTAGGAAGCGGGAGCGACCGCGACCAGAGGCACATCCATATCGTGCAGGCTCTCGGAGTGGCCGAAGAATGCGTATCCCCCGGGAAGCAATTGGTCGGCAAGTTTTTGTACGATTCGCTCCTGCGTGGAACGATCGAAATAGATCATCACGTTACGGAAAAAGATGACATCCACTTTTTGCCCAAGACCGAAATCGGCGTCCATGAAATTCAAGCGGCGAAATTCCACCAACTGCCGTAATTCAGGGACGATGCGCAACAGCTTGCAATCCGGATCACGGCTGCGCATGAAGTATTTTTTGCGCAGGTCCGCGGGTACGGGACCGACTACATCCCGGTGAAAAACTCCGCGATGCGCCTTGGCCAGCACCGCGGTCGAAATATCGGTGGCCAGCACTTTGAAGCGCAGGCTGGAGTTCGACTGGCTGCAATGATGCAGGATCATCGCCAGGGTGTAAGGCTCCTCGCCGGTCGAGCAGCCGGCGCTCCAGATCAGAAGGCTGTGACCGCTGTCGTTGCGGGCGATCAGGTCTGGAATCGCCTTCTGCAGCAGATAATCGAAGTGCTCCGGCTCGCGAAAAAAATCCGTCTTATTGGTCGAGACAACATCGAGCAGGTGAACGATTTCCTCCCTCTGACCCTGCGGCGTAAACAGGTAATCGCAGTACACCCGAAACGAATCGAGCTGCAAGACTTTCAAGCGTCGCTTGATCCGCAGTTCGAGCATCGTCTTCTTCTCCGCATTCAGGTTAATGCCCGACTGTTCATAGATCAGCCGGCATAGCCGGCTGTAGTCCGCTTTCGAGATGGTCTCGTCGTGACCGGTCATAAGCGAGGCGGCGCAATCGATGCGTTTCCTTTCCTCAATCGGCAACCGCAGCCATCGCTTTGCTGCCTTCCGCGGTGCGCACCGCCGACAGTTCATCGGCGGAAAAGACGCGGTCGATATCCAGAATCATCACAAACTGCGATTCGCGTTTACCCATGCCTTTGATAAAGTCGGTGCGGATCTTGGTCCCGATCCGGGGGGCGGGCTGAATCTGCTCGGGCTCGAGATCGATTACTTCCTCCACTGAATCGGCCAGCGCACCGATCACGGTTGACTCGTTGTCCAGCAACACTTCGACCACCACGATGCAGGTGTTTCGAGTCTTCTCGGTCTTCGACATCTCCAGGCAAAGCCGCAGATCCACGACCGGCACCACGCTGCCGCGCAGGTTGATCACACCGCTCATAAAATCCGGAGTGCGGGGAATCTGCGTGATGGTGGTGAAGTCGAGCACCTCGCGTACCTTGGCCACATCGGTGGCAAAGACTTCATTGCCCAGCTTGAAGGTAAGATACTGCCGCGTCTCAGTGATTTCGGTAACACTCATAGTCCGCTCCTTTGCCCTGCAGGCTGCCGCGAACCGCCAGCGGTCCGCGGCGGAATCCACTAGAAACGCTCGAAGTCCTTGTCCAGGTCATCGTTTTTGTCTTTATCCTTTAGTTTCAGGCTGACTCCGGTCTTTGCGGTCGTCTTTCCCGCGGTCGCGGCGGAGTGAACCGCAGACTTCACCGGCTTGCCCGCGCCTGCCGCACCTGCCGCTGCTTCAAAGTGTCGAGCAGCTTTCGGAGCGGAAGTTCGCGTGGTTGCGCTGTGGCCGGAATCTCCAGTACGGAAGAAGGCCAGAGCGCTGACCAGTTGTTCGGACTGGCTGCTGAGTTCCTCGGTGGTAGAGGCCATCTCCTCGGAGGCCGATGCGTTCTGCTGAATTACTTTTTCCAGTTCCACCAGCGCTTTGTTGATCTGTTCGGCGCCGGTATCCTGCTCCTTGCTGGCGGCGGCAATTTCCTGTACCAGTTCCGCCGTCCGCTGAATATCGGGCACGAGTTTGTTCAGCATTTCGCCAGCTTTTTCCGAAACTTTGACGGTGGTCCCGGAGAGCTGGTTGATTTCTCCCGCAGCTTTTTGGCTGCGTTCGGCGAGTTTGCGCACTTCCGCGGCCACCACTGCGAAACCTTTTCCATGTTCGCCGGCGCGGGCCGCCTCGATCGCCGCGTTTAGGGCCAACAGGTTGGTCTGGCGCGCGATCTCCTCGATGATGGAAACCTTGGTGGCGATCTCCTTCATCGCGGCCACGGCTTCGACCACGGACTTGCCGCTTTCCTGCGCGTCGGTTGCCGACTTGTTGGCGATCTTGTCGGTTTGCTGCGCGCTGTCGGCATTCTGTTTTATGTTGGAAACCATCTGCTCCATGGAAGACGAAGCTTCTTCCGCCGAGGCCGCCTGCGACGATGCGCCTTTCGATACTTCCACCGACGTGGTGCTGATCGCCTGGCTGGCGGAAGCCACTTCTCCGGCAATGGTGCGAATGTCAGAGACCACTCGCGTGATGCCGCTTACCATCGAGCTCAAAGCTTGCATGAGCTTGTCCTGCGGCGAACGCTCGCGCAGGGCCACGGTAAGATTGCCATTCGCCATTTCATCGGCGGCGGAAGTAATCTCGTTCATGGCAACGATCAGCATGTTCAGGTTGTCTTTAATCAGGTTGAAATCGCCATGGTAGGTGTCGGTGATCTGCGGTGGAATGTCCCCCTTGCTGATGCGATCGATATATCCCGCAGTGAACTTCAGGGGAGCAATCACCGCCTCGAGAATCGAGTTCACGCCACGCACGATGTCAGCGTAGGCGCCGCGGAACTGGTCGGGCTTGCCGCGCTCCGCCAGTTGTCCGGCGTTCGATGCCTCGGTTAAACGGGCCAATTCCTTCTGCAGGCTCTGCACGACGATGGCAATGTTGTTCACTGCCTGCTTCATCTTCTCGTGATCGCCTTTATAAGTCTGGGCAATCACTTCGTCGATTTTGCCATTGGAGATCTGAGCCAGGATGCGGTTGCCTTCGCCGATGGGCAGCAGAATGGCGTCCAGCATCGTGTTGACTCCGCGCACGATCTCGGCGTAGGCGCCCTGGAACTGCTCTGGTTTTCCGCGATCGGAGAGCTGTCCTTCTTTCGAAGCGTCGGTGAGGCGCGCCATTTCTTTTTGCAGGCTCTGCACCACGATGGCGATATTGTTCACCGCCTGCTTCATCTTCTCGTGATCGCCTTTGTAAGTCTGGGCAATCAGTTCGTCGATTTTGCCATTGGAGATCTGCCCCAGGATGCGGTTGCCTTCGCCGATGGGCAGCAGAATGGCGTCCAGCATGGTGTTGACCCCGCGCACGATCTCGGCGTAGGCGCCCTGAAACTGCTCTGGCTTGCCGCGGTCGGAGAGCTGTCCATCTTTCGAAGCGTCGGTGAGCCGGCCCATTTCTTTCTGCAGGCTCTGCACCACGATGGCAACATTGTTGACCGCCTGCTTCATCTTCTCGTGATCGCCTTTGTAGGTCTGCGCGATCAGTTCGTCGATTTTTCCATTGGAGATCTGCGCCAGGATGCGATTGCCTTCGCCGATGGGCAGCAGGATCGCGTCGAGCATCGTATTTACACCCTCGACAATTTCCCGATGCACCCCATCGAACTGGTCTGCCCTGCCGCGCTCGGTGAGGCGACCCTCGCGCGACGCTTCCACCAGGCGGACGATCTCGTGGGAAACCAGCAATATCTTCCCGTCTCCCGACCCTGCTCCGCCTCTGGGTCCGGTATCTTTACGTCCGTTTCCGCCGTCGGGGCGGCTCACTTTCCTAGCTTCACTTACGGTCTTAATCGGCATCTGCTCATCTCCTTGAAATTAGATCCCTTTAAATTAGCTCCCGTAAACTTGACCTTCTTCGCGGTTCCCCTCGAGCCTTGCGGCACGAGGATGTCGAAAAGCGGGCGACCAGAGTCGGTACAGTTCGAAGTCTTTGATCCATATCGTCAATTTTGCTCGCGAGGTTGAGATTGACTCCGGCCCGCGATGTGATCGCCCTGCTGCCTTTCGCCCTGCAAAAGAATGCCGATGCCCACCACGATCGGCGCCACTGCAATAAATCCAGCAATCAGTTTGGTTCCGACTTTCAGGTTGCTGAACATGTCTTGAGCTCCTTGGCCGCGGCCTCGCGGAATGCGCGGGTAGGCGGATGAGGGATGGACAAAGTTCGAATCGCGTCCCGTACCAGCCGGTGCGGATCCAGAATCAGCGCTACCATGCCATTGCCCAGAATGGTGGCGCCGGAAACCAGCTGCACGTGGCTATAAAATCGACCCAGGTTTTTGATGACGGTCTGGTGATCTCCCAATACCTGATCCACCACAAATCCGTAGCAGCCGTCTTCGGTCTCTGCCACCATGATCTGTTCGCGCTCCGGCGGCTGCGCCCGAATGTCGAAGTATTCCCGCAGCCGGATGTAGGGAATGATCTGCCCGCGCACGTTCGCAAGGTGCTTGCCGTTAGCCTTCTCAATGTCCTGCCGGGTCAGTTCGATGCATTCCAGAGTGGTGGCCAGCGGCAGCACAAAATAGGCCTCCCCCACCCGCACCAGCAGCCCGTCGATAATGGCGAGAGTAAGCGGCAGGCGGAGGGTGACGGTGGTGCCTTCCCCGGGCTTGCTGGCAATCTCGATCGTTCCGCGTAACGCGTCCACGCTGCGCCGGACCACATCCATTCCGACTCCCCGCCCGGAAACATCGGTAACCTTCTTGGCAGTTGAGAAGCCGGGGGCTAGAATCAGGGAGAAGATTTCCGTCTCTGACAGCGGAGCCTCCGCCGCCACCAGGCCCTTTTCGACCGCTCGCGCCCGCACCGCCGCGCCGTCGATCCCGCCGCCATCGTCCGCCACTCCAATCAGGACGCTGGCCCCGGAGTGCCGCGCCGAGAGGCGGATGGTCGCTGCCGGGCGTTTGCCTTTGGCCGCGCGCGCTTCCCCCGGCTCAATGCCGTGGTCCATGCTGTTGCGGATCAGATGCATCAAGGGATCGTTCAACTGATCGATGACGCTCTTGTCGAGTTCGGTCTCGGCACCTTCAATGGTGAGTTCCACTTCTTTATGCAGATCGCGCGCCAGGTCGTGCACCAGCCTGCGGAAGCGCTCGAAAGTGGCGCGCAAGGGCAGCATCCGGATATTGATCGAGTTCTCGCGCAAGGCGGAAGTCAGCCGCTCGATTTCTTCCGAGACCGCGGTCACGTCCGCGTCTTCCCGGCGCGTGGCAATTTCTCCCAACCGCGCCTGCACCGTCACCAGCTCTCCCACCAGGTCGACAAACTGGTCGAGCTTGGCGGCAGGCACGCGAATGCTGGTTGCATTGTCGGGCGTATCCGAGGCGCGGCGCCCCCAAGGCGGCGCTTTCGGCTTCGAAGCTTCTGCTGCGAGGACGGAATCGGTGGTCGCGGACGCTATCGGCCTGATTGCTGCGATCTTTTCTTGAATTGTCTTTTCTTGAATCGTCTGCTCTAAAATCGTCTGCCCGGTCTTCTTCTCCGCTGTTCTCTCGAGCGGCGATTGGCCGACCGGCTCGCTTAACGGCTCGCTTATCACCTCGATGACCAGCTCGCAAGTATCGGCGACGAAAATGAAAACATCCGAGATCGCTTCGCGGGTCGCGGCCGTTTCGAGCACCATGTCCCAGACCACGTAGCAGCGCTCGGGCTCCAATTCCGCAATCGGGGGAATTGCAGCCATGCTGGCCACGGCTCGCAGGCCTCCGAGCTGTCGCAACTCGCGCAACAGCAATAGAGGATTCGCACCGCTGCGCATCATATCGGGACCCGGACCAAAGTGGATTCGCCACGTACGCGTAGGGCCCTCCGCTGTAACCAGTGTTGCCGGCGGGTGGCCTGCAGGGACCGGGGCAACCACGGCTTCCGCGGGCTTCTCTGATTTTCCGGTGAGCTGCCGCGCCAGCTTCAGAATTTCCTCAGCCGCCGCCCGGTTTGCCACCGGGCCGCCCGCAGCTTCATCCAGCATTGCCTTAATCTGGTCCATCGCGGCTAAGGAAAGATTAATCAGCTCCGGGGTCACCGCCAGTTGTCCGTTGCGAACCGCGTCGAAGGCGGTTTCCAGGTTGTGGGTGAAGGCGGCCAGTTCGTCGAAACCGAACATCGCTCCTGAACCCTTGATGGTATGGAGTGCACGAAAGGCTCGTCCGACAAGTTCGCGGTCGCCCGGATTCTCGTTCAACTCGAGCAACGCCGATTCCAGTTCGACGAGGATGTCGCGAGCTTCCTCCAAGAAAGCCTGCTTGAATTTATCGATCATGGGCTCTTTGGCTCGAACCTGCCTTGACTATCTCCACCGTTTTCATTGCTCGGTCTCGCGTGAGACAGGGAATGTCTCGAAGCCGGCATCCGCGACGACAGTTGCAATCTCCTTCGGGATTTGTCCCATAAGAGTGAAGTTCAAACCAGAGCGTCGGGCATCGCGTGCGGCCGCCCAGAGCAATTGCAACGTAGTGATGTCGAGATCGCTTACGGCTCCCACTTCCAGTCGCAACCGTTTTCCCGAAGCAATCGTCTGTAGCAAGACCTTTTTCAGCTCGACTGCGGAAGTTATGTCGAGTTCACCTTCCAGCCGGATCAAGCTCAGCGATTCGCTTTGGTCGAGAGTGATAGGCATGCCGGGGAAAACATCGCGTGCACGTTAGCGACCGCTACGCCTGGACGCACAAGCTGGTAAGTCCTTTGCATCCTTCGTGGCGATAGCAGCAAATTAGACGGCTCTTACGAATCTCGCTGCATGGGAACCTGCGTTTCCCCACTTGCAATTAACGTAAGTTAACTCGATGTGCTTGGCGAGACCAAGATCGCTCCCACTTCACCCATCGGCCTTGAAGAAGGGAACTTTAACGGTTCACGGACGATACGCCGTCAGAGTTTCGGATCTGCCTGGAGAAGTCGATTGCTCAGTTTTCGATCCAGGTAATCGAGGAAGTATTTGCCGTCAGGGAAGGGAACGGCGGGTTCAGCATCATCAGGTTCCGCATCATCGAGTTCAGGATTCTCGATCTGAGAAAGTCAGGCTGCAAGAAGCATCGATGCCTGTCGATAATTCTATGAGCTGTCTTATCCCTTCACCGCTGAGCGAATCTTAGGAACGCCTGCGACGCTAGCTTTCAGCGCAGCATCGGTTTCGATCAACTCGAGGACTTTCCTGGTCATCTCCTCGTCAATGTCGGGAGCCTTTCGAATCTCTACCGGATAGCGCACCAGCAGCTCAAGGCCGGCATCGGCGAATTGAAGTCTTGCCTCGGGGCGCGGCGCCGCTACCTGAATATCGACCCGGCGCTCGATGGCGGCGTGCTGGCGCTCGATCTCTTCTTTATAGTGTGAGTAAACCGCATTCACGGCAGCCACTAATTTCTCCTGAGCCGCCTTGTGGTTTCCGTCTGGAACAATCATGACCACGACTTCATGCCATGCATACTCGGTCCCCGGAATCTGCTTGAAGAGCGGCGTACCGGTCTGGAAAAGAACAGAGTTCGAAAACACAACGATGCGTCCGGTGGGATAGAAATCCAACCCGGAGCCGCCCAGTTCCATCAGGTACAGCCTCACTAGGCCAATATCCACAACGTCACCGGTGATCCCGGCCACGCTGATGCGGTCACCGACGCGAATGCCGTAACGCCCGATGATGAAGAAGTACGCGGCAACCGAAAGCAGAACAGCTTGCAATCCGACAGCGATACCCGCCGTGATGAATCCGGCGAATGTGGCCAGCGAACTGAACTCGCTGACGAAACCCAAAGTCAGAACAATGATGATCAGGAAGCCGATCACAACGCGGCGCATCACCAGGAACTGCCGCCGGCGGCGCGGGTCGCCAATATAGCGGAACGTGATACGGCGCCAGATCTCGGAGAGAAACAGAATCACTCCCAGGGCCAGCAGTATCGAACATACCCGGACCAGCACAGATCGAAGAACGTATTTCGATTCGCGGGAAATGGAATTGTGCCACTCCTCAAAATTTGTCTTTGTATCGTTCAGAACGACGATTTCCTGGCTGAGCGGAAGAAGAGCGGCAGAAAGCTGCTTGAAGCGATCGGTAAGTTCCTGGAAAGTCTGCCGCTCCGTTTGCACCTGTTGAGAGTCGCCGGAGGGCGGCTGGCCGGCCAGCTTCTGACTCAGCTGAATTGTCGCGCGCATCGCGTCCCGAAGCGGGGTGCGCAACTGGTCGGCCACGTCACGCGTGTGGTCGGTTTCTTCTTCCACTCCGTCGATCTGGTGCATCGCGCTCATGTAATCGTAGAGCGTCATAGCCTCGCTGATCAGTCCACCAGAGTTGGCCAGCGACGGTTTGGCGGCCGCGGTGGTCGTCGTTACTTTTTTCTCCGAGCCCGCGCTCGATCCCAGAACTTGCGGAATCGAGCGGGCCAGTTGGTTGATGCTGCCTTCGAGTCCCCCTGCGATTTCTCCGTTGCTCTCCACAAACGAAGCCATCTTTTGAATCGCATCGAGCAGGGCTTTTTGCAGTTCCAGCTGGCCTTGCACAGCATCGCGCTGTGAAATCAGGTTGCCCCGGCGCGAGGCCGGCGCTTTGCCGATTTGAGCGTTCAGACCGTCAATCTGCGATTGCAATCGATCGATCTGGGAAGAAGTCTTGGCCAGCATTTGGGAAAGATTCTGTTGCTGGGTCGTCTCGCCGGACGGCTGACCTGCACCACCGCTTTTCTGCTGAGACGCAATCAGCGCGGCTTCAGCCTTCGCCGACTGAAACGCAAGCCGCACGGCCTGAGCCGCAAGCGCCTGTGTATTGTCCTGATAAATGGCATCGCTGGGCAGCCCCGCCGTCTGTATGCCGGTTGTGGAATGACGATACCAGCTGATGATTTGGTTCAAGTGATGCAGTGCGGCAGAGCCGTCGAGTGGAACCGGAGGCAACAGATTCGTAGAGGTCTGTGAACCGGTTTGCGAACTTTGCTGAACCGGGGTTGTCGCCGGCTCGGCCTGCTTGGCAGTTTGCGCACACAAAGCAAGCATGGCAAACAATAGCAGCCATAGTATTTGCATGCTCCACCGAAAGGCGCGCCGACGGCGTGCGCTGGGATGATTGTTTATGATTGCTGGCATATCTCTCCGGCTAATTTTAACCAAGTTGCTCGAACAATCCGAATGGCGAACTGAAGGAATCCAGCCTCCAGACGAGCCGGCGGCGCGGGACGACGTCTTTTCGTTGCGGAAGTCTACAGGCGAGCCGGCGTGACCGTTTGTTCTTTTCTCAAGGAATTTCCCACGATAGCAGCGCAGGCTTCGACGAACTCCTGTTCGGGTGCGACAAATGCGCTGGCAAAATAGCTCTCGACATCGAGTTCCGCTGTGAGCTTTTTCTTGACCAGGATGGGAACCACGATTTCACACTTCACCAGCGGCGATCCCGCAAGATAGCGCGGATCTTTGGAGACATCGTGCACCACAACAGTTTGCCCGCTGGTCGCCGCGGCGCCACAAAGTCCGGTGTTGAGCGGAATGCGCGCATTGGGCGTGAAGCTGCCGGCGAACGGCCCAACCAGAAGAATGCCATCATCCGTTGGATCGACGAGATAAAAACCCACCCAGTTATACCGCGTCATCTTCTCGTGCAGGCGCTGGGCGATGTGTTCCATCAGGGTTGTGGGAGTGGGAGCGGTCAGCGCAAAATCCCGAAACTCCCGAAGAAGTTCTTCGTGCACGGGCGTCATGTTTCGGTTTATACGCTATCTCAGGGGATTCCTCCAGTTGGCTGACTAAAAAGAAATAACACTCGGGCCAGGAAGTAATATTCTGTCCAGCGAAGGAGATGGAGGTGTTTTGATGAAAAAAAGCGAAATGATCGCTCAGCTCGAGCCTGAGCTTGAGAGCCTGAAAGCAGCGCTTGCAGCCTGCACACCAAAAACCGATCCAGCCATCTGCGCCTCACTCAAGAGAGCGATCGAACGCTGGAGCGGGTCATCGCTGATCTCAGATCAGGTCGGAAACCGTAGGGCTGCCGGCAACTGCTACCATTGCGGGCATGCTTTCTTTCGCTAACTCGCCATGGCACTGAAGGAGTCGGAAGCGATCGTTCTGCGCACTTATCCGCTGCGCGAGGCTGATCTATTGGTCACTCTGTTTACCCGCGCAGAAGGGAAGGTGCGCGGCGTGGCGCGGTCGGCCAAAAAATCCAAGCGGCGCTTTGGCGGCGCTCTGGAGCCCATGACCTATGTGCGGGCGTTCTACGATGTGCGTGAGCGTCAAGAATTGGCGCGGTTGGATGCATGCGAAGTGCTGGAGTCTCCGCTGGCCACCGAGGTCAGCTATGCGCGTGCAGTAGCGCTCGCGCATTTGGCCGAGTTGCTCGACGAGTTGCTTCCCGATCACGAAGCCAATGACGCCATCTTTCGCCTGACCCTTTCGGTGCTGCACGCCATCACTGGCCCTGATATATGGATGCCGGTGACTTATTTCGATCTGTGGCTCACGCGGCTGGTCGGCTTCCTGCCTGAATTGACGGAATGCATCGTCTGCGGCCGAAGCCTGAATGGCGGCCGCGCATTTTTTCACGTGCTGGCCGATGGCTTGATGTGCATGGATGACAAACGCCTTGCCTCGTCCGAGATTTCCAGTGACTCCCGCCTTCTCGCGGCACAAATGTTTCGCTCTCCGGTGGAGAGCTTTGCCGGTTCGGCATGGCCAAAGTCGCAGGGCGCCGATCTGCGTAAGTTCTTGATTCAGGCGTTACAGCGACATATTGAAAAGAAGCTGGTGACGGCCGGGATGCTGGAGAAGAGCGGCTTTTAGAGGCTGGCTGACGGTTCGGCACTCCTTCTATTACAATCAGATTATTACAGTTAGAGATCAGTCTCTCGCTCCTCGGTAATCCTTTGAATCCAGCCAAGCCCAATTCGTTGACGTTTCAGGAGCTTATCCTACGCTTGCAGGCGTTCTGGGCGGAGCGCGGATGTGTGCTGCAACAGCCCTATGACGTTGAAGTGGGTGCGGGGACGATGGCTCCCGAGACGTTTTTGCGTGTGCTCGGGCCGAAGCCATATAAGGTCGCATACGTGCAGCCCTCGCGGCGTCCGGCGGATGGGCGCTACGGCGAAAATCCGAACCGGTTGTTCAAGCACATGCAGTTGCAAGTGATTCTGAAACCTCCGCCGGAAAATGTGCAGGAGTTGTATTTAGAGTCGCTGGCGGCGATTGGGATCGATTTGCGCCAACACGACATCAAGTTCGAAGAAGACAACTGGGAAGCTCCCACTCTCAGTGCGTGGGGAGTGGGCTGGCAGGTGATGCTGGATGGACTCGAGATCACGCAGTTCACCTATTTTCAGCAGTGCGGCGGCATCGATTTGTTTCCTATTTCCGCGGAACTTACCTACGGTCTGGAGCGCATCGCGGCATTTCTTCAGGACGTGGATTCCATCTACGACATTGTGTGGGCGCGCGACCCTTCGATTGACGGAAAGTCGATTGACGGAAAGACGATTGACGAAAAATCGCTTGCCGGAAAAACGGCGGGCCACGAAGTGAAGTATGGCGATGTGCGGCTTGCGGATGAATTGCAGTTTTCGGTCTACAACTTCGAGGCCGCGGACGTCGAAAAAACCTGGGAGCATTTCCGCCTGTACGAGGCCGAGTGCAAAACCCTGATAAGTCGCTATTCTGAGATATCCAAGGATGATTTGGCGGGCGACGGGATTGCGCGGCGGAAGGCGCGGTTCCCCGTCCTGGCGGCTTACGATCTTTGTTTGAAGTGTTCCCATCTGTTCAACATCCTCGACGCGCGTGGCGCAATTTCCGTGACCGAGCGTGTCGGAGTGATCGCTCGCGTGCGGGCGCTTGCAGTGGGCGTTGCGAAGGCTTGGGTAGATCAACAAGAGAGCGAATCTGCCACCGTAGCGAAATCGGACGAGCCTGAACCTGTTAGCCGCCAAGAACCGAAAAAAGTTCACGAGAAGTTGTCGCCGGTGGGATCCTGATTTGCCCGATGTGATTAGCGTCACATTTGTTTGCCACTTGGTTTGAGAAACTAAGAGTTTGAAGACATGCCGGACTTCCTGCTAGAAATCGGCTGCGAAGAAATTCCAGCGCGCATGATTGATGCCGCCTCGCAAGAGTTGCGCGATCGCGTCAGCTCGCTCTTGGCGAGGGAACGTCTCGCTGCCAGCGAGATCAGCAATTTTGATACGCCTCGCCGTTTGGCGGTGATTGCCTCCGGAATTCCTACCATGCAACCAGATGTTACCGAGCAGGTGAGCGGGCCCTCCGCCAGCATCGCATATAAGGATGGTCAGCCTACGGCGGCGGCCCATGCTTTCGCCAAGAAAGCTGGCGTAGAAGTCTCTCAACTGGAGAAGGTTACGACGCCGAAAGGCGAATACCTGTCTGCGAAAGTCACTAAAAAGGGCCGGACGGCAGCGGAGATTCTCGCCGAGAATCTTCCCCAAGAAATTTTCTCAATCTACTGGCCGAAGAATATGTACTGGCGGAAACCGAACGAGAGGTTTGTGCGTCCGGTTCGCTGGCTGGTGGCAATGCTTGACGGTGAGACCATTCCGCTGGAGCTCGGCGGAGTTCGAGCAGGGAAGACTTCGCGTGGGCACAGAATTCTGTCGCGAGGCGAGGTTATGATTCGGCAAGCCGGCCCTGCTTATGTCGAAGCTCTGCGCGCCGCCAAGGTTTTGGGTCGGAGTGAGCGTGAGCATCACATTCGCAAAGCTCTCGATGCGGCCACACGTACAATTTCTGGAGCTCGATGGCGTGAAGACAAATCTCTGCTCGATACGGTAGTGAACCTGACTGAGTTTCCGTCGGTGATTCTGGGCAGTTTTGATTCACAATTTCTGTCGCTGCCGGAAGAAGTGCTGGTCACGGTAATGCGTGACCATCAGAAATATTTCGCGCTCGAGGATTCCAACGGAAAACTGTTGCCGCATTTTCTAGCGGTGCTGAATACCGACGGCGACCCCGAGGGTCTTATCCGGCACGGCAACGAGCGCGTGCTTCGTGCGCGCTTCAACGACGCACGTTTTTTCTGGCAGACCGATCAGAAGAGGTCTTTATTAGAACGCTTGGATTCCCTGAGAACTGTAACTTTCCAGAAAGACCTGGGCAGCTACTACGACAAGACCCGCCGCGTGCAACGTCTGTGCAGTTGGCTGAGCGAAATCATCAAGCAGAGTGGAATCGCGATACGCGCCGGCGTGATCCACAAAGCCGCGTGCCTGGCAAAAACCGACTTGACGGCGGAACTGGTCAAAGAATTTACCGAACTGCAGGGCATTGTCGGCGGGTTGTATGCCCGGGTGCAGGAACTCGATCCCACGCTGCCAGAAGCGACCCGGCTCGCCATCGCCGATGCGGTCTACGACCATTACAAGCCGGAGTCCACCGAGGATGAGGTGCCGCGGTCGATCGAGAGTGCTGTGCTTTCCATCGGCGACAAAGCCGACACCATCGCCGGCATGTTTGCTCTGGGGCTGGTTCCGAGCGGATCGAAGGACCCATTTGCCCTGCGGCGGCAAGCCAACGGCATTATCAAGATAATCGCGGAGAAGAAACTGCCGTTGCGTCTGGCAGACCTGATGCGCGATGCGCGTGCGGGATATAAAGGGTCAGAAGCCGAGAAGAAGTTTGTCGATGATGCCAAGTTCGATGAATCCGTGCGGATTTTCTTCCGCGAGCGTCTCGAGTTTTATTTGAAGGACGTGCGAGGATATGCATACGATGTAGTGAAGGCCGTGCTGGCAGCGGACGCCGACGATGTAGTGGATGCACTGGCACGGGCCGAGGCGGTCACAAAAGCAAGAGGCTCATCCGAGGCAAAGGATTTGGAGGCGGTCTGTTTCTCGTTCAAGAGAATCAGGAACATCCTGAAACAAGCCGAAGAGAAAGGAATAGTGATCCCCGAGCATCCCGACGAGACGCTGATGGATGCCTCGAACGCTGAGATTGATCTTTGGAAAGCAGGCCACGTAAGTACCGGCGCTTGCTATGAGGAACGTCGCGCGGCAGGGGACTATGATTCGGCGATTGCGCAGGCCGTATCTTTGCGTCCATTGCTGGCCAGATTCTTTGATGACGTAATGGTGATGGTTGATGATGAGCGGATTAGGGCAAATCGACTAGCGATTCTGAAAACGCTCTATGCTAGCTTCTCTACCATCGCCGACTTCTCCGAGATCGTTACCGAAAGCAGAACTTGACCGCAGCCTGAGGCTGAACTCGCGGCCGATCGCACGACTTTAGATGTGAAATTGCCGACCGTACGCCGGCGCTACGAAATCTAAACAACAAAGGATTAAGAATCATGGCCACAATGACCCTCCCAGAAAAACCTGAATCGCAGGAAAAGAACAACAAAACAACCAAGTACGTTTACTCGTTTGGCGGCGGCAAAGCCGATGGTCACGGCAAGATGAAAGATGAACTCGGCGGAAAAGGCGCCGGACTGGCCGAGATGACCAATGCTGGACTGCCCGTTCCTCCGGGCTTCACCATCCAGACGGAAGCCTGCCGCGATTACATGAGACAGGGACATGTGTCGAAAGAAGTCGATCAACAGATGGAGGAAGCGCTCGCCAAACTGGAAGCGCTGCAAGGCCAAAAATTAGGGACGGGCGAGAACCCGTTGCTGGTCAGTGTCCGCTCGGGCGCAAAGTTTTCCATGCCTGGAATGATGGATACGATCCTGAATCTGGGATTGAACGACAAGAGCGTGGAAGCGCTGGCCAAGCGCAGCAACAATCCGCGGTTCGCCGCTGACTCTTACCGGCGCCTGATCCAGATGTTCGGCAACGTCGTGCTGGAGATTCCGAAGCACGCGTTCGACGAAGTATTCGATGCGAAGAAGAAACAGAAAAAAGCCAAGCTCGATACCGATCTCGATGCGAAGGCTCTGAAGGAAGTAATCGAGGAATACAAGAAGGTCGTCAAGAAGCACGCCAAGCGCGACTTCCCGCAGGACCCGCATGAACAATTAGTAATGGCGCGCGATGCGGTATTTCGTTCCTGGCAGAACGACCGCGCCAAGCATTACCGTCGCATCAACAATATCGACGACATGCTGGGAACCGCGGTCAATGTGCAGGCCATGGTCTACGGCAATCTGGGCGACACCAGCGGCACTGGCGTCGGCTTCACGCGAAACCCAGCTACCGGCGCAAAAGAATTCTATGGCGAATACTTAATGAACGCGCAGGGCGAAGATGTCGTCTCCGGCGTTCGCACTCCGGTGCCGATTCTCGAACTGCAAAAACTCATGCCCGATGTCTACGACCAGTTGCGCGATATCACGACGCGCCTCGAGAAGCACTATCACGACATGCAGGATTTCGAGTTCACCATCCAGGATGGCAAGCTTTACATGCTGCAAACGCGCAATGGCAAACGCACTGGACTCGCTGCCGTGCGCCTGGCAATCGAGATGGTGGAAGAGGGATTGATCAGCAAGGAAGATGCAATCTTCCGTCTTGATCCCAATCAGGTCGTGGATTTCTTCGTATCGCGGCTCGATGAAAAAGATGTCAAGCCTGAAGACGTGCTCACCGCCAAGGGTTTGGCAGCGTCGCCGGGAGCTGTTGTCGGACAAATCGTTTTCACTGCCGACGATGCGGTTGAAAAAGCTGGACACGGTGCAGAAAAGAATCCCGTGATTCTGGTGCGCGCGGAAACCACTCCCGAAGATATCCACGGCATGGAAGTCGCCGTCGGCATTTTGACCTCGCAGGGGGGTATTACGAGTCATGCTGCCGTGGTCACTCGCGGCATGGGCAAGAGCTGCGTTGCCGGCGCCGGCGAGATTGCCGTCGACGAGCGAACCCGCGAAATGCGGGCGCGCGGGCAAGTCTTCAAAGAAGGAGACTGGATCACAATCGATGGCACCACCGGCCGCGTGCTCAGAGGCAAAAGAAAGTTGCTCCCGCCCGATCCTGAGAATCTTGCGAAACTCGAGAAATTTATGAATTGGGCCGAGCCGTTCCGAAAGATCGGAGTCCGAGCCAATGCAGATATTCCACGAGACGCAAAAAAAGCGCGCGAGTTCGGCGCTGAAGGCATCGGTCTGTGCCGCACCGAGCACATGTTCTTTGCGGAAGATCGAATTCGCTATATGCGGGCAATGATTCTAGCCAACAACGAAAAAGACCGGCGTGTCGCGCTAAAGAAATTGTTGCCCATGCAGCGTGAAGATTTTATCGGACTGTTCAAAGCGATGGAGGGCCTTCCCGTCACCATTCGTTTGCTCGATCCGCCTTTGCACGAATTCTTGCCCAAGCGTGAGAAACTCATGGTCGACATTGCCAGCTTGAGCAGTGCAACAGCCAAGCAGAAAAAAGCTTTAGTCGAGGAATATAGCGACTATGGGGCGAATGCGGCTGGAGATCTCAAGAAGCTTCTTCCGCAACTCTTGGCGCGAGTGGAAGAGTTGCACGAGTTCAATCCCATGCTCGGGCATCGCGGATGTCGGTTAGGAATCACCTATCCGGAAATTACCGAAATGCAGGCGCGGGCGATTTTTGAAGCGGCCGTAGCTGTCGAAAAGCAAGGCGTAAAAACCCATGCTGAGGTCATGATTCCACTGATCGCCACCGTGAAAGAAATGTCGAATCAAGGCGCGATCGTTCGGCGCGTGGCCGAAGAAGTTTTCAAAGAAAAGGGAAAGCACGTTCATTATTTGGTAGGTACCATGATCGAGCTGCCTCGCGCTTGCCTGGTTGCGGACGAAATCGCGAAAGAGGCGGAGTTCTTCTCGTTCGGAACGAACGACCTCACGCAAACCACATTTGGCTTCTCGCGCGACGACGTCAACAAAATCCTGCCCACCTATCTGGCGGAAGGGATTCTGAAGCAGGATCCCTTCGCTTCGATCGACCGCGATGGCGTTGGCGAACTGGTTCGGATCGGAATCGAACGCGGACGAAAGACCCGTCCCAAGCTCGAGGTTGGAATCTGCGGCGAGCACGGCGGCGATCCATCTTCAGTGGAGTTCTGTCACCAGGTTGGGATGGATTATGTTTCTTGTTCTCCGTTCCGCGTATTGACCGCCAGGCTGGCGGCGGCACAAGCAGGTGCTTCCGACGCGCTGAAGGTGGAGGGTGGACGAACGAAATAAATTAGAGAGCGGAGGGTATTGAAATCATTTCGAGCTCGCCGAAGCCGCGATGAAACATCCGTGCCCTCTGCTCTTTATATTTTTTCATTATTAATGATGCTCGATTATTGAACCTTCTGCAATCGCGCGATCAGTTTCTGCGCCAGACTTTCTTCCGATTCGGACCACAGAAGGCGCGAACTCGTGCCGCTATTCTTTTCTACACTCACCGAAAATGCCACCAGTTTCGCGACGTTCTCACGAATCTTTTCGCGAGTCTGTTCGCTGAGCGGCGTCTCGGGCTGCAGAAAATAAGAGTCCGGACCAAAATCCACTTGGATATGCCCTGTCTGCTGGTAAGTTCCTTCGTCGAACTGCTCTCCCTGCACAATGAATTTCACTGGCACCGCTTCCAAGACCCACTTTCCGCTCGCCAGATCCGGAGTCCATAAATCCCAATAGGCCTCGAATACAAATGCGTAGTCATCATGAATCAGTTCGGCGGCAATCAGCGTCGCCTGCCCGGGATCGATCCCGGCGGGAAAACGGCGCTCCAGCACTGTAGCCTCGCTCCATGAAACCGGATGCACCGCAAAATAACTGATTCCAGGGCGCTGCTCAGAGAAAGGGAACTGCTGCAGCACGGCGAAAGCATGCGGCAACATCTCCGGCCCGGAAAAATCACGGAACCAAAGGCTGAGATAGATGGGATCGGACACGTTGACCTCGAATGTTTGCACAGCCGCAGCACTCGCTTCGGCCCTCCACAATTCTAAATTGTTTCGGAGCAGCCCGGACCGAACCGAACCTGTTCAACTCTTCGCCCCCGCGTGCAATGAACATCGGCCGCAAACGTTCTTTTTAATGGATGTAGGTGAAGACCGCTTGGATTGTGGCGAAGCGGCGAAGAAGTTGCGGCGTGCGTTTCTGCCGCCAACGCGAGGAGCGCCCATGGTCGCTTTTGACACGGCTACAACACCTTGTTACGATCAAACGTTGCCTCAGCGAATCCACCTTTCACTGTCCCCGTCGTCTAGCCTGGCCTAGGACATCGCCCTTTCACGGCGGTAACACGGGTTCAAATCCCGTCGGGGACGCCAACCTTATCAGCCACTCGCAAGTCCCCTCCAGAATTTTGTAGGTCCCTTACGGTCCGATAAGCCGTGGTGCTTGGTTTTTCATCGTTCTTGTCGAGCAGTAAGCTCACAACTCGGCTCTGCGCGTCTCGCTTGGTTCGCGTGATTGCTTGCGCGAAGATATTCAGGGTGACCGAGAGGCTTGCGTGTCGCATCAGCTCTTGCACAACCTTCACGTCTTCGCCGTTCCCTTTGATGAGCGTCGCGCGCGTGTGGCGGAACGTGTGCCAACCGAAATGGCCGACGATTCCGACTTCCTTGGCTGCTGGTTCCAAGTGTGCCTTGTAGAACGACCCTGGCCAGTACGGCAGTTTGCCTCCACTGTGCGGGCTGGCGAATACCCAGTCCTCATCGATTGGGTATGGACTCTGCAGTCGCCGCGTCCACAATACATTGGCCAATCGAAGATCGAGTGGAACGGGTTTTCCGAGAGGCCTCCGTTTTGCAGTCACCCACGTGTTGCATGACGATTGAGCGGATGACATGGACTTCCATCTTCTGAAAATCGACATCCTTCCACTTGGGGCCTAACAACTCCCCAACCCGAAGGCTCGTGAACACGGCGAGGAAATCCGAACGCTCGGAAGCTGTGTCTTAATCATCAAGGATGCGCAGCCTTCAGAATTATGTCGCCATGTTGCGCCCGCCCGGGTCCGGTGGTTGGCACGCCGTCAAAAGTATGACACTTCGGGAAGTGCCACAGAGGCTTCCGGCAGTTCCTCCTCGATACGCTATAGTTCGATGTGTTGTGGAGGGTACATTGTGGCTAGGATTCTAATTCCGAGCGAGCGAGTGATTTGATGCAAGTTGGCATTTCGGCGATCGAGTATGTTTTGGGTTCGGACACGGTTTCCGTAGAGGAGCTCGAAGCACGAGGCGCGCTCAACAGCCCCGCGGCTAAGTTGTCCGAATTTGGGTTCAGGTGCGCGCGACTGAGCCGGGAATCGTCATACGCCCTCGCGACTGCTGCCACCAACAAGCTGCTATGCGCCACCGGCGTAGACCGCGCCAGCATCGGTGCGCTCTTTTATGCCGGGGCAACACCGGGCTGCCATGCCGTCGAGACTCCTGATCCGCTTTCAGCTTTCAATTACCCCGTCGCCCAATTGCAGTACGAGTTGGAGCTGACGCACGCAGCTTCCTTCGGAGTGAGCCAAGTAGGGTGTCTGGGCTTGATGGCCTCGGTCACGCTTGCCAAGGACTTCCTGCTTTCCAGCAAGAGTGCGAGCCGGGCCCTTTGCGTGAGTGCTGATGTGTTGCCGGTAAGCTGTAAGCGGGAAATGATCTATAACGTGATTTCCGATGGCGCTTGCGCCGTTCTTCTGGAGAAAGAATGCGATCGCAACCGCATCCTAGCATATCGGCAAGTCACGAAAGGATACTACTGGAACTCGATTGTGCAAAAAAACGAGATCACCGCTGCTTATTTTCCTACTGCGCGGAATATCGTTCGTGACACTCTCGCGGCTGCGGACCTGGATTCTTCAGATATTTCATGCATCCTTCCCCACAACGTGTCGTTGCGTAGCTGGGAGATACTTCTCGGTCTGATCCAGATTGATCGTGAAAAGTTGTTCGCCGAGAATATAGCCAGAATGGCGCATGTGATCGCTGCCGACAATTGGATCAATTTACGGGACGCTGCTGAAACTGGAAGACTGCATCGCGGCGACAAGCTGCTTCTGTTCACGTTCGGGTTCGGGGCAAACTGGGCCTGCATGGTGTTGGAACATTGATGGCACACACCGTCCTAGTCACGGGCGCAACCGGCATGATTGGGCAGGCGCTCGTTCCGCTTCTAGCCCGTCGGGATGACGTTAGGGCGATCTTCGCACTTACCCACACGAGCGAGTATATGGGTTCGTCCTGCAAAGTGACGCCAGTACGCGGCGATGTCACCGCAGGTCCCGCTTTGGGGATAACACCAGAATCCAGTCGGGAAATTCTAGATCATACCAACGTGATCGTACACGCCGCTGCCAACACGCGGTTTTCGGCTTCGCTCGATGAAGCGCGTATCGTAAACCTCGAAGGCACTAAAAACCTGCTTGCGTTCGCGTCGCGTTGCCCACGGCTCAAGGCATTCGCGGCCTTAAGCACGGTCCATGTTGCCGGCAAGCGCACGGGCACAATCTGCGAGGAAGACTTGGAGCATACCTCGGGATTTGTAAATTCGTACGAGCATTCGAAGTATGAGGCGGAACTCCTGCTGCGCGAAAGTATGAGCGCGTTGCCTATCTCAGTCCTGCGGCTAAGCACCGTTCTGGGTTCGACGACCGGCGAAGTCAGGCGGATGGCGGCGATCCATCATGCCCTAAGGCTCTACTACAATTCGCTCGCGCCCATGATTCCAGGAAAACAGGACAGTTTAGTGGATCTGATTGCGGTGGAATATGCGGCCGGGGCTGTCCAGCATTTTGCAGTGCAGGACTTTCTGGCGGGCCGCACCTTCCACATCTGCGGCGGCAAACATGCTCTTACACTGGCTCGCCTCCTCGAATTGACTCGCGAGGCGTTTCTACGTTATCGGCCCTCGTGGAGAAAACGCGCCATTGAGATGCCTGCCATTGTTGACCTGCCAACGTTTGAATTGTTTGCTCGCTCTGTGGAAGAGGTCGGCGATAATATCCTGCGCAGCAGTGTTGCGATCATCAGACACTTCGTTCCTCAGCTTGTGTATTCAAAGATATTCAGCGATATCGAATGCGCTCGCTCGCTGCAAGCGAGGGGGCTTCTCAATCCCAGCGTGCTGGAATTTTACCCGCAGGTCGTCCGCTGGCTGGTGGAGAGCGACTGGGGTGAACACCGGACCCTGGCAGGAGGCGCGGGGGCGTGAGCGACACGCGCGACAAGTTGCTCAACTATATTAATGGCGAATTGTTGACGGACCCCACGCGTCGAGCCGCCCCTGACACACCGCTATTCGAGGATGGTTGGATCGACTCGTTAAAGATCTTGAAACTGATCGCCTTTGTGGAGCTGATGATCGGTCGCAACATCCCGGATGAAGAGATCGTGATGAAGAACTTTCGAACGGTGACAATGATGGTTGAGCACTTCGGTCTAAATAATGAGGACAAGAGAAATCAGCGTTGAGGATCCGATGACGCAGCTAGCGCGCCTGCAGGAGTGGGTGCCTTCTGACTGCGAGGCCGTGTTAGGTCCTCGCATGTCGGCACTTGTCGACTGGGTCGATTCGAAAGTCGTCGAGCTCGCGATCAAAGCGCGCGCCCACGAGTTGCGGGTGCCCTCCCTGATCGAGCGTTCAACTCTGGAACGCGCAGGCTACTTTGAGTCTTTTCCTGGCAGTACCGTGGAGCAGTCGGAGGGGGGCTGCATGCCTCCGGCAGTCTGCTATCACTGCTATGCGAAACTCGCCGCGGCTTCTCTCCCAGAGCCCTGTGTTTGGACGTGTGTCGCGCGCTGCCGGCGCAACGAGGACAACAGGGAGCCGGGCCGCTTGCGGGCATTTACGATGAGGGAGATTGTGTTCGTCGGGTCTGCCGCCTGGGTACGGGAACGGCGGCAGGAATGGATGGATCGCATATTGGCGTTCGCGCAATCGCTTCAGCTAGCCGTGCAACTCGACGTGGCGACTGATTCGTTCTTCGCTGGCGGTGAAGCTCGGGGCAGGAGGCTGCTGCAGCAAATCAAGGGCCTGAAATTCGAACTACGGGCGCAAATGGATGCGGAAGGAACGCAGCTGGCAATTTCTTCCTTCAATCTTCATGAAACCTTCTTTTCGCGCCGCTTCGGATTTAGTCTGGAGGAGGGCACGGATGCGTATTCCGGGTGCGTTGCCTTTGGACTGGAGCGCTGGGCTCTAGCCTTGGCCGTAACTCTCGGGCCGAATGAGGCGTTCAGGCTAGTCGAGCAGGAGCAAAAATGATTTACGACGAATATTTGACGATAGCGGAACTGCAGCGCTGGATCCTTGAAATCGACGTTGCGTGGAATCAGATCGATCGCGATCGTGCTTTGAGTCAGCCTGCCTTGCTCGACCAGATGCACGACTCGGCTCTGATCGAGTCCTACTTTCCCATCTACACGTCCAGCTTGATGCGGTGCATGTGGGACCAACTCGACGTGACCTCAGTGTTTTCCGTGCAACTCTACGAATCCTACAAGCATTTTTACGTGCTGAACCGATACCTGAATCTGGTGGACTACCGGCCAGTAAAAGACGAGGAACTCGTCGCGGTGCGCCAGCGAAACCTGGGAAACGTGATTGCGGACCCACTCGCCGAACTTACCCGCTACATGATCAGCGAGCACTTCGCGGCTTATTTTTTTCTGCGCGCCTCGCGCCAGGCAACGGAACCGGTTTTGGCGCAGATCTGTGCTTTCATCGCCAAGGATGAATTCCGTCATGCGCAATTCGCTTTTGACCTCCTGGAACCGCGGGTGCGGATTGACTCCGGCGCGCGCGAACGCTGTCTCCACGCCGGCCTGAATTTTCGTCACATCGGCACTGACGTCGTAGCCAGCGCACCTGTTTCAGAGAAGAACGACCTGCAGGCCATCTTGACGCTGGATCAGAAAATGCATCGGCTCTGCGGGATTGCACTCTCCGATTTCGCCAAGGCGGGAATGCATGTCGCTTACTAAACGTGATCTCTGGTTGTTGAACTTGTATCGCAACAGCGAACTGCACGGGGCGCTTTTGATGGGCCGTCTGGCTCGAAGTGTCACAAACCCCGATGTGCTGGTAGGAGCGACTCGTCATTGCGCCACCGAAGCACATCACGCCGCTCTTCTCACCGAACTGATCGTGAAGCTCGGTGGTGCTATCGACCCCTCAACCGAGACGATCCAGATGCATTATTCTCAGGACGGTGGCATCCCAAAAGACATGGTTGATTTGCTCGTTCTTTCCGAGATTCTCGAAGCACGCGTCCTGATGAGCTATCGCGAGCACTTGCAGCGCTCTGACGTGCACCCGCACTTACGAGGAACCTTGCAGCGGATTATTGAGGATGAAGAGGCACACAGCGGTGAAAACGGCTGGGCGGAGCAGTTGATTGCCCGCATGCCCCCAGAGCAAGTTGCCGCGACGCGAGCGAAGTGGCGCGATATAGATGAAAAGGTGGCCGAACAGTTGCATTCGCGGCTGGCCATCGATTTCCCTGAGGAAGGTGCGCACCGTGAATGTTGAAGATAAAGTAAGGGAAATCATCAGCCGGGCTTCAGGCGTGCCGGTTGCCGAGATCAAGCCTGAAGGAAAGCTCTCGGATCTCGACATGGAGTCGCTGGAAAAGCTCGAGTGTGTAATGTCACTCGAAGACGCATTCAAGATCGAGATTAACGAAGACGATCTGTGGCGGTTAAAGACTGTGCAAGATGTGGTTGACGCGTTCCGGCGGGTCATGCCCTCTCCCGCATGAACTATGAATGATGACTAACTTCTTCTCTGCCGAGCACGAACAATTTCGCCAAAAAGCGCGCGTGTTTATCGACCAGCAACTCCGGCCGCGCTCGACGGCTTGGGAGCATGGGGGAGAGTTCCCGCGATCGGTCCTTCTGGAATGTGCCCAACAGGGATTGTTCCAGTCCGACCCGTGGCGGAATGGGATCGTTGCCGAGGAGTTGCCGCGTTGTGAGTCTCTGGGATTCGCCCTAAGTTTCCTGGTCCAGTCGAACCTCATCATTCCATTGCTCGAAGACTTCGGCACTGATGAGCAGAAGGCTACGTACGTTTCCGCAGTGAGCAGTGGCAAAATGATGGGCGCTATGGCGGTTACGGAGCCTGCATCCGGATCCGATTTTGCTGCCTTGCAGTGCAGGGCGGACATCTCGGGCGATAACCTGATCCTGCACGGAGAAAAAACGTACATCACGAATGCCGCCTTTGCCGACTTTCTGATTGTCGCTGCGCGAATTCCTGAATTGACTGAAGAAGGGCTGACGCTAATCCTGGTATCGGCGCAGAGCGACGGCGTTACGATTGAGCGGGTGCGAACCCTGGGACTATCCGCTTCAGGCACGGGTCGCATTCGCTTCGACGGCTGCGTGGTGAAGCGCAGCCAAGTCCTCGGCTCCGCGGGCGAAGGCTTCGGACAGGTCCAGCGGGCTCTCAACCGCGAGCGACTTTTTGGCGGTCTTGCCAGTGTTGCCTGGGCAGACTATGCCATGCAGAAAACGCTGGCGTTTGCGCGCGAGAGAAGTGTTTTTGGAAACACCATCAACCAGTTCCAGGTCATACGGCACGAATTTGCCGATATGGCCACCCAGCTTGAAGCTGCTCGCTCACTCAATTACCTTACTTTTTCTCGTTGGATGGCAGGGGAGTCCGTTACCCGCCAGATCTGCATGATCAAGCTCTTCAGCTACCAGGTGGCGCAGCAGGTCATCACGCAGTGTCTCCAGATTCATGGCGGCCTCGGCTACATGGACGACCATTGGACAAGCCGCTTCTATCGCGACGCGCGGGCTCTCACCATCGCGGCCGGAACGCCGGAGGTCATCAGGGAAATGATTGCCGCCTTTATGCGGGTGTAGAACGGCCCCTATGGCTGAATTCCATAACCGAACGCGGCGATCCTCCTCGATCACAGGTAAACTACTGCGTAGTGGGCGAGTGCTGGAGTTGCCAGTCTACTGGCTGCTGCGGACTTCCGATCTCGCACGGGAGGGGTTCGAGAATTCCGGCAGTTACCGTTTCGCAGACCATATTTATCGGGGCCAACCTTCGGGCTCGTACGGAATTGGGCGCTGGTTAGATAAGCGGATTCTGGGGATGCGAGCGGTTGAATCCTTTCGCAGTCGCTTTTTCATGGCTCGCGATGAGCTGTGCGAGTTTCTTCGGGAGCATTCGAAGGGCCAGGCATCCTTGGACGTTATAAGTGTTCCGTGTGGCATTCCTCGCGAGTTCGTCGCTGCGGTGGAACAGTTCCGCGGAACTGGAGGAGTGACAACCAGAATACGATTCCATGTGCTGGACCTGGACGATGATGTCCTGCGCCAAGCTGAGGCTTTTTCCGGCCAGCACGGCATTGCCCTTATCGCACATCATGGCGATGCCTTGGACACCAGGACCTATGCGGGCGAGTTTGATTTCATCACGTCGACGGGGTTGGGAGAGTTTCTGGATGACGAACAGCTTGCCACATTGTACGCAGCTTTCCATCGTGTCTTGCGGCCTGGAGGGGTCATGGTGACGAGCGCGATGCGCTGCCTTCGTTTCTCGGATTACCTTTTGCGGCTGGCGGAGTTGCATGTGCGGTACCGCTCGGCCGACGACCTCGCAGTCATAGCTCGACGTGCGGGCTTTCTCAGGCTCGCCACATCTGCGGATCCGAACGGGATTCAAGGTTTTCTCAAGGCCACGAAATGATTCGGCTACGATTCCTCCATCCGGGCAGGCGCGTTTGGCGAGTCTCGAGGCAGAGTGATGATGCGCTGGAAGAAAGATGGGTTGCGTTCCGCCGCGTTCCTACCCACTGGGAAAAGATTTTCAGTTCAACCCTCGATTTGATATGGTTATCGCACACGCCCCAGCCCGGACATATTCAGCTGAGCGATGAGCGCGGGTTTATTACATGGCACGAACGCCGCTGGGTGACGAGAATTACAATTCGACTGCAGGGGTTTTCGGCGGCCAAACAATCTCTGGTCGCGACCACGCTGCTAAAGGCCGCTCGCTTTCACTTACTTGAGGAGGAATAATGCCTACCGGAAAAGCAACCCACTCAGCAACCATTTCCGCCCCGCCACAAAAGGTTTACGATTTCGTCGCCGAAGCAAGCCGAGCAACAAGCTTCATCCCGGGGCTTTCGCGTATCCACAATGTGCAACCCGCTACGGCGCAACCTGGTCAGACATGGGAGTACGAATTCGACTGGTTTGGTCTGGTAGTATCAGGCAATTCGAAGTGCACTCGAAGCGAGCGGCCGAAGGTATACGAGTTTCAAACGGTAACCGGGAATCCGAGCACGTGGACTTACAAGATCGAACCCAATGGGGCGAACGCGCAAGTGACACTGGATGTGCAATATGAGATTCCGGGCAATGTGGTCGCCCGGTTCGCATCACAGCCCGTATTCGAGAAGATGAACCAGGACCGCGCCCATGAGATCATTTCAAACCTCAAGACTATGCTCGAATCATGAAATACCAGAGTTCATTGATCTTCACTGCACGGGAGCTTACCCTCTTTGGCCAACCCTACCGCCGCCGCGGTTGCGGATTGCTCGGCGATTCCCATGCTGATGCAGCGTTTTTTTTCGCTCCGGCTTGCCGGCATAAAAATCGCTGAGTGTGATTGAACTTGAAATGTCGAGGCCGAGGCAGACAACGCGTTCATCGTCGCCGTTTTGGGCGAGCGCCTGGCCTAACCCCTTCCGTGTGGGCTCCATCTATGCATTCATCACAATCAGGCTGTTCCACCAGTAATCGCGGCCGAAGTGCGGCAGCTTTTCGTTGAGCGCGTGAGTCACATGGTGCTGATAATTTTCCGCGTGCTCTCACCAGCTCGCATAGGGAATCTTTTCTGCCAGCCCGTGCTCCCGCAAACCCTTGATCATCTCCTCGTGGTTGGGAGATTTTCCGCGCCAACCGGCCACGTTCTCCATGAAGCTGACGCCCTTGCCCTTGACCGTCCGACTTTCCGCGATCCGCTCAATGGCCAAAGTCAATCTCCTCACGGTGGAAGGTCGCACGCGCAAATCCGAACCAAACCGCTGTGATCCTGATCACTGAGAGCCGAAACACATCGCAGATACGATAGCCATCAGGGGATTCGATAAGTCAGCAAAATCGCTGTTTAGTGGAGGGCTGGGTTTGGGGCTCTGGTGACTGCATACAGAAACCCTGGCCGCGCTTCAGCACGAACTGCTGGACGCTTTCGAGCATTGGTGGCGCGGAGCCCGAAGGATAGAGTCGGCTTCGGGCGACCCGGTGGGCAGACGATTAAGTCCAGCAGCCTTATGCCAGGAAAGAGATTAGGGAGGCAGCAATGATTACGAAACAACAAGCTTTGGATTACCACAGCAGTCCGAGGCCGGGGAAGATCGAAATCGCTCCGACCAAACCCTGCCGGACACAGCGCGATCTGAGCCTGGCCTATACGCCGGGCGTGGCCGAGCCTTGCCTGGCAATTGAAAAAAATCCGCACGACGCCTTCAACTACACGGGACGCGGCAATCTGGTCGCGGTGGTGACGAACGGAACCGCGGTGCTAGGTCTAGGGGACATCGGGGCGCTGGCGGGCAAGCCGGTCATGGAAGGGAAAGCCGTACTGTTCAAGCGGTTTGCGGATGTAAATGTCTTCGACATTGAAATCAACACCCACGATCCGGATGAGATCATCAAAGTTTGCCAACTGCTCGAACTCACCTTTGGCGGCATTAATCTGGAGGACATCAAGGCCCCGGAGTGTTTCTACATTGAGGAAACCCTGCGCAAGACGATGAAGATTCCGGTTTTCCACGACGACCAGCATGGCACTGCGATCATCACGGGAGCTGCGCTGCTGAATGCGCTGGAGGTTGCGGGCAAGGATATAGCAAAGGTCCGCGTGGTTTTCAACGGCGCCGGCGCCGCGGGCGTTGCCACTGCCGAACATTATGTGCGGCTGGGCGTAAAACACGAGAACATTATTTTCTGCGACACGAAGGGCGTGGTGTTCAAGGGGCGCGCCGAGGGCATGAACAAGTACAAGGAACGCTTCGCCCAGCCAACCGACCGGCGCACTCTGGCGGATGCGATGCGAGATGCCGACGTCTTCGTTGGATTGTCGGTGAAAGGCGCGGTCACCCAGGACATGGTGCGCTCGATGGCGCCGAATCCAATCGTGTTTGCCATGGCGAATCCCGATCCCGAGATTACTTACGAGGAAGCGAAGGCCTGCCGCAGCGACATCATCATGGCCACTGGGCGCTCCGACTATCCCAATCAAGTCAACAACGTGCTGGGCTTCCCCTTCATTTTCCGCGGAGCGCTCGATGTGCGCGCCACCGCCATCAATGAAGAGATGAAGCTGGCGGCCACGCGGGCGCTGGCTGCGCTGGCCAAAGAAGACGTTCCGGATTCAGTGTGCCGCGCCTACGGCGTGGAAAGGCTGAGCTTTGGCCGTGAGTACCTGATTCCGACTCTGTTCGATCCGCGCGTGCTGGTGTGGGAAGCGTCGGCCGTGGCCGAGGCCGCGATGCGCACTGGAGTGGCACAGGAGCCAGTGGACCTTGCCGTCTTACCGCGAACAACTGGAGCGCAGGCTGGGCAAAGCTCACGAGATCTCGCGCAGCATGATTCACAAGGCGCAGGCGCATCCCAAGCAGGTTGTATTTCCCGAGGGCGAGAACGAAAAGATCCTTCGCGCCTGCCACTCCCTGGTCGAAGAAAAAATTGCCAAGCCCATTCTGCTGGGCGACCCTGCCGCGATCCACGCCCGGGCAGAAGAACTGGGCTTGAATCTCGAGGGCATCAAGATTGTCGATCCGACGTCATCAGCGCTGCGTGAGGTTTACCTTCCAGAGCTGTTCCGCTTGCGGCAGCGTCGAGGCGTAACCCTGAGCGAGGCACGCTTACTCATCAACGACCGCAACGTGTTCGGCTCAATGATGGTGCACATGGGAGATGCGGATGCGCTGGTCTCCGGGGTCAGCCAAACTTTTCCCGATACTATTCGTCCCGCGTTGCAAATCGTGCGCATGCGCGAAGGACTGCACCGCGTCTCCGGTTGCTACGCCATGATCACGCGCAAGGGGGACGTCTACTTCCTGGCGGATACGAGCGTGAACATCGAGCCCACCGCGGAAGACCTGGTGGAGATCGCGTTGTGCACGGCGCAGATGGCGCGGCGTTTCGACATCGTGCCGCGGGTTGCCATGCTGTCATTCTCCAGCTTTGGTAACGTTGACCATCCCATCTGCACCAAGGTGCGTAAAGCTGTGGAGCTGCTGCACTACGCCGATCCGACCCTGATCGTAGATGGAGAAATTACCGCCGAGGACGCGCTGTCTCCGGATGTGATCGAACAATCGTATCCCTTCAGTACGCTGAAGGGTGGCGCTAACGTTCTCATCTTCCCCGACCTCACTTCGGCCAATACGGCGTACAAGCTGCTCGCGAAGATCGGAGGAGCGGAGGCGATTGGTCCGATCCTGATGGGAATGAGCCGTCCGGTGCACGTGTTGCTCCGGAATGCCCAGGTTGAGGACATCGTGGCCGTGGCGGCGATCGCGGTCGTCGATGCTCAGGAAAACGAAGCCGATGTTCAGCTGCGCCAAGCAGAGCGCCGGGTGGAGCCGGTAACAATATAAGTTAAGAAATCCGGCGGGGAAGGCACTCATGTCAACCGTTTGGAATTCGCGGTATGCTCTGCGTACTTTCCGGATGAAAAGCTCTACGATCCGGGAGCTTCTGAAGATCACGGACCAGCCAGGAATGATTTCGTTTGGCGGAGGCCTTCCCGCTCCCGACGTGTTCCCGGTGCAGAGGTTTGAGCAAGCTTGCCACACCGTGCTGGAACAGCATGGAGCGCAGGCCCTGCAGTATGGAGCCACCGAAGGCTACGAGCCACTGCGCGAGATGATTGCGCAGAACCTGGCGCGCTACGGCATTCTGGCCAGGGCCGAGAATGTGCTCATCACCTCGGGCTCGCAGCAGGCCCTCGATCTGATTGGCAAACTGCTGATCAACTCCGGGGACCGGGTTCTGGTGGAGGCTCCCACATACCTCGGCGCGCTGCAAGCCTTCAATGTCTATGGTGCGCAGTTCGTGTCTGTCCCGATCGATAACGACGGGCTGCGCACGGAACAACTGGAAACTTCGCTGCGCTTGCGCCCGAAGTTCATGTACATCCTGCCCAACTTTCAGAACCCGGCCGGAGTGACGCTCTCTGAGGCGCGGCGGCATCAACTGATCTTTCTGGCTGACCGGTATGGCATCCCTATCATCGAAGACGATCCTTACGGGCAGTTGCGCTACGAAGGCGAGCACCTGCCCTCCCTGGTAGTGCTGGATCGTGACAACCTGCGTCGCGACGACGGGTTTACGCTGGGAAATGTTATTTACCTGAGCACCTTCTCCAAGACTCTGGCGCCAGGAATACGCCTGGCCTGGATCGTCGCTCCTCCCGACGTGGTGGGCAAGTTGGCGACGCTCAAGCAGGCTGCGGATTTGTATACCGCAACCTTCAATCAGATGGTGGCTTACGAAGTCGCAAAAGATGGCTTCCTCGATCAGCACGTCAAGCGCATCCGCCAGGTATATCGCGAGCGGCGCGATGTGATGCTGGATGCGCTGCAGGAATTTTTCCCCGAGGAAATCACCTGGACTCATCCCAAAGGTGGCCTGTTCCTCTGGGTCACAATGCCCGAAGGCAGCGACTGCCGATTACTGTTTCGGACAGCGTTGGCTGAGAATGTGGCTTTCGTTCCCGGCGACTGCTTCTACGGGAACGACCTCGCTGAAGGCTGCCGCCACATGCGTTTGAACTTTTCTTTTTCCGCGCCTGAGCAGATACGCGAGGGTATTCGTCGTCTCTCTGTGGCGGTCAAGATGCACCTGCGAACTACACATGCACCCCTGGTCGCGAGCGGAAAAAGTTAGAAGGGTTTATTTTTCTACCGACGTCCCATCCATTGGGCGCGGTTGTAGATCTGAACGCGGCTTCCCAGCGGCGTAAATCTCCCGGGTTGAGAAGTGCAGAAATTTCCTTGTTTTCTTTTCGATTTATCCGGGAATAAAAAACATACTCGCCAGTTATCCACTCTGAAGTCACAAACGACGGAGCGAGAAATGCCCGACCCGAAGCAAGATCTCATCGATCAGAAGTTACAAGACCTTAACAACGACGGAGTGGATCGTCGCGGATTTCTGAAGTGTATGGCATGGGCCGGCACCGGGCTGGTCTGGACCATGAGCGGGGGCATTCCCGTGTCGCGCGCATTCGCCAAGACCCATGAGAAGGATGCCGGCAAAGGCGCGGACTTTACCTTTGTACAGATCAGCGACAGCCATATTGGCTTCAACAAGCCGGCCAATCCGGACGTCATCGCGACTCTGCAAACCGCGATCAAAAAGATCAACGCAATGACGCCGAAGCCGGACTTCATCATCCACACCGGTGATTTGAGTCAACTGTCGAAACCGAGCGAATTCGACACACTCGACCAGGTGTTAAAAGAAGCGACCGTAAAACAAATCTATTTTGTGCCCGGCGAGCACGACATACTCTCGGATAACGGCGAACAATTTCTCCAGCGTTATGGCAAAGGTACAAAGGGCACGGGGTGGTACAGCTTCGATCACAAGGGCGTGCACTTCGTTGGTTTGGTAAATGTCGCCAACCTGAAAGCAGGAGGAATGGGATCGCTCGGTCACGAACAACTCGAGTGGCTTGAAGACGATCTGCATGGCCGCTCTGCCAGCACACCGATCGTGCTGTTCGCGCACATTCCGCTGTGGACCATTTATGCGGACTGGGGCTGGGGAACCGATGACAGCGAGCAGGCGTTGTCGTATGTGAAACGTTTCGGCTCCGTCACTGTGTTGAATGGTCACATTCACCAGATCATGCAGAAAGTGGAAGGTAAGGTTTCATTCCACACGGCGATGTCGACGGCCTTTCCTCAACCAGCGCCGGGAACCGCTGCATCGGCCGGCCCACTGAAGGTTCCTGCCGAGCAGTTGCAACAGGTGTTAGGGATCACGGATGTGAATTATCTGGTCAGCGGCCGCAGTCTCGCAGTCATTGATTCGCCGCTCCGTAGCACAGGGTCGTAGGGGCGATTAGTAACAATGCAACCTGGCGCACGTTGATGCACGCGCAACTGTTCAGACTCGCATCAGTTGGATAAAACATCAAGCAAAACTCTACCCGGAAAAGGAAAAGACTGTGCGGAAAAAAAGGATGTTACTTGCAAGCGTCATATCATCGGTGATTGTTTTCGTGTTGCTGTTAACGGGGTCACGCGGTGCCACGGCGGGTGACGCGCGCTCGGCAACAAACGCGGAGATAAAGATTGAGAATTTCAGCTTTGGTCCGAAGACGATTACGATACCCGCCGGCGTTACCGTGACTTGGACGAACCACGACGATATTCCTCATACCTCCGTCAGTACAGATCTCTTGTTCAAGTCCAAGGTGATGGACACTGACGAAAGCTTCTCCTACACGTTTACCAAGGCAGGGACGTATTCCTATTACTGCAGCATCCATCCGAAGATGACGGGGCAGGTCGTGGTGAAATAAGCGGCTGCTTTTGTGCAGATATAGCTGGACAGCGGCTGGATCTGGCCGGTATCGCTGACGTTGGTGTTTAGGTTTCTGTAGATCGTCACTTCTAGATGTTCCCGCTCCAGGCCCTCGCATATTCAACCCATCGACATGAGGAATCGCAGCCGGAGAATCCAAGGGGCATTCGTGACGTGCGGGTCTTCCTGGGGATTTGTTGACAGACATCTCTCCTGAGAATAACTTTGGACGCGCGAAAGACGTCGCGACCCTGCTCACTGCAAGCGCGATTCTGGGCTTAGCTACGGCAGGGTCAAAAGGGATCATGCGGACTTTACTCCAAGGAATTCTGTGCGTTTGGCTTCCCCTAGCTTCGATAATTGTTCTGGCGATTGAGCCGCCATCAGCTCCCAACTATGGCGTTCGCATGCAGCAGGAGTGGATTCCGATGAAAGACGGCGTGCGCTTGTCGGCAACACTTTACATGCCGGACGGCGGCAAGGCGGGTGAAAAGTTTCCGGCGCTGCTCGAATATCTGCCCTATCGCAAAGACGATGGCACCGCCGCAGGAGATTATCCCAAGCATGCTTACTTTGCCCGACGCGGATATGTGAGCGTGCGCGTGGACATTCGAGGCACTGGCACGAGTGAAGGCAGACCACCGGATCGTGAGTACTCCGAACAGGAGCAGAGCGACGGGGAACAGGTGATTGCGTGGCTGGCTCACCAACCTTGGTCAAATGGCAATGTTGGAATGTTCGGAATTTCCTGGGGTGGTTTCAGCGCGATGCAAATGGCGATGCGCAACCCGCCCGGGCTTAAAGCGATTATTGCAGTCGATGCCACGGATGAACTTTTCCACGACGATGTTCATTACATCGACGGCATGATGCACATCGACGAATTCGAGTTGAATATGGACATGGCGCCCGGCATTACCGGCGCACCCGATTACACGCTCGATGAAAAAATACTGGGGCCTCGGTTCGATACCCCACCTTGGTCATTGCTTTACATGAAGCATCAGCACGATGGGCCGTTTTGGCGCAGTCCGGTGCATCCGCAGAGCGAAATTCGAGTTCCATGTTTTCTGATTGGTGGGTTTGCTGACGGTTACCGCGACAGCATTCCCAACATGTTGCAGAACGTGACCAAGGTTCCCGTGAAGGCCTGGATCGGTCCATGGAATCACTCGTTCCCTAACGATGCCGATTTCGGACCGCGCGTGGAATGGCGCGATCAGGCAGTACGCTGGTGGGATTACTGGCTCAAGGGCCGCGATACCGGTGTGTTGAATGATCCGAAGTTGATCGTCTTCATGCGCCGGTGGCACCCGCCCGATCCCAACCTGCAAAGTGTTCCTGGCGAATGGCGGGTTGAACCAGGCTGGCCGGTTCCAGAGTCAAAGGATTCGATTCTTTATCTTCAGCCAAACCATACGCTGGCCGAAGCGGCCGCCGCTCAAGTTGTCCACGAATTGAAGTACGTTCCATCGATCGGCGTGGAAGCTGGCTTTTGGTGGGGCGAACTTTTGGCTGATCAGCGCCCGGTCGACGCATTCAGCCTGGTTTACGATTCTTCTCCGCTGCGAGAGGATGTGGCGATTCTCGGCTGGCCTCATGCTCTGCTGCAGGCATCGGCGCCCGTTCCACTGGCCGATTGGTTTGCGCGCCTTTCCGATGTCGCACCCGATGGAAGCGTCACGCAAGTCACCGGAGCCGGACTCAACGGCGCACAGCGCGAATCAATGGCCGAACCGCGCGAGCTTGAGCCTGGCAAAACTTATCCGCTCGACGTAAAGATGCATCTGACATCCTGGATATTTCCCAAGGGTCATCGCATTCGCGTTGCGATTTCGAATGCTCTCTGGCCTATGATGTGGCCGACTCCTTACCCCATGACCACTTCACTAATGCTCGGAGGAAATACGGGTTCACGCGTGATCCTTCCCGTTGTGCCGGTAAAGGGCGACAGTGCAGTTTTGTTTTCTCCGCCTCAACCTTCTGAGCACCGTGCCGACATTCACTCCGTCGGTTATCCGTGGCCGGGTGAGTGGACTTTGCAGCGGGATGAAGGCCGCCAGAAAACAACCGTGGTATGGAAAGGGAAGTCGGAAACCGATTACCCGTGGGGGAAGGAAACGGATTACGAGCAGTTGACCTATGACGCCGACGACGCAAATCCCGCGGTGAGCACGGTTCGCGGCGAGGCGGAATCAGTTTACGAATTAAAAGGGCGCGTGCTCAGTTGGCGAGGGCATTTGTCTGTCAGCAGTGACAAAAATAATTTCTTCTACAAATACACGCGCGAATTGCTTAAAGATGGACAGATGCTGAAGCAGAAGATGTGGGAAGAAACCATACCCCGCGACCATCAATGATGGCGCGTGGTCATAAAACATTCCTGATTCGTTTCGTCTAGAAAAATGCCTTCAGTGCAAACTGAATAATCCGCGGTCCTCGATAATATGGCGAACTGGAAGGCGTGCTGTCGGTCGTAACCTGGCCGAATGTACCGCTGCCGCCCAAGGAACCTCCGCCCAGTGTTGGTCCGAAGAACTGCGTGTGGTTGAAGGCATTGAAGAAGTTCGATTGGAACTGTATCGATTTGCTCTCCGTGAATTTGAAGTTCTTTATTATCGAAATGTCCCAATCGTTGATTCCCGGCCCGCGCAATACGTTTCTGCCCATGTCGCCGTAGCTGAACAACGGCACGCCACCGGGAACCAAACCAATGTTTGCGACGAACGGCTGGCCCGCGGGTTGCGCTACGGAGCAAACCAGATTGGTTGGATCGATCCAGAAATGTCCGGTGGTGGTTTGCGAGAGACAGCTCCCGTGCACGCCGTCGGCTCCCGGGCTGAAAGTTTGCATCTGCCGAGGATTATGGAAAATGTGAATGGGCCCAACTACGTCAGGCCGGTCGAGGCCTTCTTCGGATTCACTGGCTCCGTTACTCGAGTAGAGGGTGAACGGATTGCCCGATTGGAACGAGGTGATGGTGGAGACAGCCCATCCGCCGAGCAGCTTTTGCCGCAGAGCGCCGCCGTTGCTGCCGAATGGGATTTCCCACATGGGGCTTAGCACCAGCCGTTGCGGAGCGTCGAAATCGGCGAGGCCGCGGTCGAAGGCCGGGTCGGTGGGATTGGTGAACGTGGAGGAACGCGCTCGAAATCCGGAACTCACATCGATGGTTTTCGCCAGCGTGTAAGCGACTCGAAAGCCGAGTCCATGGTTCATTCTGCGATCGAGCGTCACTTGCAGTTGATTGCTCGACGAACTGCCTGCGCTGACGTTGGTGAGGATTTGGGTAGCGCCCGTGGGGATGAAATTCGCATTGCAGGCGGCGAGTGGACGCGCGCAATCCGGCGTGATGTAGCTGAGCGGATTCGAGCCGGACGCGACAGCCCCCTGATATTGCGCCATCAAGCTGTTGGGGTTGCTGCCGTTAACCTCGGGATAATTCAGGTTTGTGCTGCTGATAGCTTTTCTGCTCAAGCTGCCGACGTAAACCGCTTCCAGCACTGTGTCTCGGGTGAGTTGGTATTGAAAGCCGTAATTAAAATTCTCTGCGTAGGGAGTGCGGAAGTGCGGTGACACAACATAGGCGAACGGAATCGCGGGGGAAAAGAACTGCCCCAGGTGTCCGCCTGCGATAAACGGATAGGGATCGGGATAGATGCCTTGAAAAGGATCGGCGCTGTAAGAACCGTTTACGGGAAGCAAGCATCCACCCCCGTTGCCCATGGCCACCTGAGCAGCCGTAGTGAAGCATGGATAGTTGTTGGCCACATATCCAAATGGAGGTTGTCCTCCAAACTGCAGGTTGAGCGCGCCGTCCTCGATGTCGTAGAAAATTCCGAAGCCGCCTCGCACGACCAGCTTGCCACTGCCCAGCGCGTCCCAGGAGAATCCAAATCGCGGAGCGAAGTTGTCGCGGTTGGGATAGACCAACCCACGATTGGGCGTTCCCGGATCGCCGGGGTACAGGAAATTGGGCGGAGCTCCCGGATAAATGGTGGAGTGCTGTCCCGGATACCAGCCCATAATCTCGTTATGCGGATCTTCCTGGGGAGAGTCGTATTCATAGCGCAAGCCATAATCGAGACTGAGATTCTTGGCCACCTTCCAGGCATCCTGCCCAAAGAAATACCATTGATGGCTGCGGATGCCGTAAGTCGCGCTGGAAAATTGATAATAGTTGTCGGTGAAGCCGCCTACGAAATCGGCGAGGGCGCTGCCTGTGTTCGTGTAGTAGCTTCCGTAATCGAACGATCCATTATTGTAGAAGTCATAGTGAAAATTGCTTTGCGCCCAGCGAATATCCGCGCCGAATTTGAGCGCATGTTTGCCGCGGGTCCAGGAAAAAGTGTCCTGGTACTGAAAGGTAACATCATGGTCTTTGGTGGGACCTTGCGGGGAAGGGCCCAGGCTGAACGCGCCCGAGACTGTAACCAATGGGGGCGCAGCGCCATTTGGATCGTCAGGAATTACGGTTGTAAATCCCAGAGCCGATGGCGGGGTTTTATTTGTCGGGACTGCATCCAGAGTTGCCGAACGATTCGTAGAGAATCGTAGCTCGTTCAACATGGTCGGAGAAAGAGTGCGCGTCCAGCTCAGCGACGCGGTTTGAAATCTCTGGCTATTCGTAAAGCCCGAGCCGATGGGTACATCGCCGCCGGTGGATGCGCCTTTCACGACTTCAAATGGAAAGTTCTGCGGCTGATCGTCGAGGATGTAAAAGGCGGAGAAAGTATCTTTGCTGGAGATGTTGTAATCGTAACGGAAAATAAATTGATCTTCCTGCAAACTGGCGACCGGGTCTTCCACATAACCGTTCGTCCCGTAATTCGGCAATGGAAGGTAAGCGTTCATGTAGTTCTTCATCACCGTATCGACCGGCACTTGGTTGTTGGGGAAGAAGCCACTCGCATTAGCCCCAGTTGGATCAATTAACGGGAAGCCTAGCGCGCTGAAATCTCCATTTCTCTCCGCCGGAGTCAAAACCGTAAGCACTCCAGGATTTTGGCCCTCCCTGCGCCGGGCTCCCTGATAGGAAGCAAACAAAAACATTTTGTTTTTTACGATAGGAAAGCCGATTGTCCCACCGAAGATGTTGTATTTGAAGACCGGAGCTTGCTGCAGGAAATAATCACTGGCATCCAGCGCGGTATTGCGAAAGTAATCGAACAGATCGCCGTGAACGGCATTCGTACCGGATTTGATTACCTGATTCACAATTCCACCCGAGGTGCGTCCATACTCCGCTTCGTAATTGTTAGTTAAAATTTTGAACTCGGCGACGGCGTCTGGGTTTGGATCCACGACCATATTGTTGCCGAGGAAATCGTTGTTATCGGCGCCATCAATGAGAAATGTTTCAGATTCGGAGCGTTGTCCGCTCACGGAGAACGGATTGCCCGAGCCATCGTCTTGATCAGGAGCGAACACACCAGCCTGGAGCAAGCCTAATTGCATCGTGTCGCGGGACGCCAGCGGCAGGTTTTGAATCCGCTCGGTAGTCTCCACTTGACCCAGAGTGGCGCTCACGGTATCGACTTGGGTTAAATCTCCCGCAACCTCGACAACCTGACTGGCCTTACCGATGCGCAGAGCAACGTCCAGGCGCGCGTTCTGGTTGATTTCCAGCGTGATTCCTTTACGAATATAGGTGTCGAAACCGGACTCTTCGATCTTCAAATCATAATTGCCAATTGGGACCAGATTGAACAGATAGCCGCCATCTTTGTCGGTCGTGGCGGTGCGTGCCGCGTTGGTTTGTGTGTTTCTTAGTGTTACTTTTGCGCCAACAATCACAGCCCCGCTCGCATCTTTGACAGAGCCGGTGAGTACCGCTGTCGCCTCTTGAGCAACCAGCAAGTTTCTGCTCAGAAACGCCAGCACCAAAACCAGGGCTAAAGTGAACGTTGCAGAGGGGGCGAACCGATTGATGGCACAAGAAATGCGCGGTGCGTGAGTGACACGCATGAGGAATCTCCTTGCACACAAGGCTTTACCGTCAACATTAGGGCCCAGGATCACAAGCGGGGTAAACCTGAAGCGCCATTGGGCCGATATTGTGCAGCCAGCGGATGGCGATGTTCAAGATGAATTTTCAGTTTGGGCGCAGCTCATAATTTAATTTTTAGCTGAGTCCGATCGATAGGTCGGAAGCGGGACAGGGCTGCGGCACCAGGCGGGAAGCAAATCAAATTTGCAGGGTCTTGGGTCAGGTGCGGATCAACGAGTCGAACGGCGCTTCCGTTAACCGCCCGCTGCAGTGGTTGGGTGGCTGCAGGGTGGGAGGAAGTGCGACTCTTGAGAACTAATCCGCTGAGAGCGTCCAATGCCGTTACAGCGTGGGTTCGTCGGTGATATTGTCTCTGCTAACGGTGGGTTTCGACGGCGCAAAGCGAGGAGGAATTATGCGAAACGATCTCATTGTCTGGTTCTGTCTACTCATTGTAGGTTTTATGATCGGGTTCGTTCCGCAATACTCGCGAGCCCACCGGTTCGAACAAGAAGTGGCAAATTCGGCCACCCAGCTTGAAACATGTCAGCTACGAGATGAGGCTACGCTTATGTATCTGGAGGCAATGCAACGGAATTACGGAACCTCCGGGGACGATGCTAGCCGTTTCTTCGATCAGGCTCAGCGTGTTGCCAACAGCACAAAAGATGTAGCCTTGCGCAATGTACTGCAACAGATTCTGGGGTTACGAGATCAGATTACATCGGATTTAGCCAAGGGAAATGCGGCAGTGGTTTCCGAGATGGTGCCCTTACTCTTGAAAGTGGAACAAGGGACAAAGCGGTAACATTATTTAGAGTTCTAGGAAGCCGGAATGTTGCAGGACAAATGAAAAGAATCTCTAAGGAGGTAGACGAATGCAGCTCGGAATGATTGGTCTAGGCCGAATGGGTGCGAACATGGTACAGCGGCTTTTGAACGCTGGTCATCAGTGCGTGGTATATGCAAGACATCCGCAGACCATGCAGGAGCTAGTCGAGAAAGGCGCGCAGTCGTCCGCGAGTCTCGCTGATTTCGCGAAGAAACTCAGTAAGCCACGAGCCGTGTGGATGATGGTTCCCGCGGCGGCGGTCGATTCGGTGTTGGTCTCGCTGATACCAGTGCTCGAACCGGGCGACATTGTGATCGATGGTGGCAACTCTTATTACCACGACGATATTCGTCGTGCTGAGCAGTTAAAAGGGAAGGGAATCCACTATGTCGATTGCGGAACCAGCGGGGGCGTGTGGGGACTCGATCGCGGATACTGCCTGATGATTGGTGGTGACGAAGCGATTGTGAATCATCTCGATCCGATTTTTAAATCGCTCGCCCCCGGTGTCGGCTCCGTGGCGCGAACTCCGGGACGAACGGGTGAGCCTTCGACGTCAGAAAACGGCTACCTGCGCTGCGGTGCGAATGGCGCGGGACACTTCGTCAAGATGGTCCACAATGGCATCGAATACGGCATGATGGCTGCCATAGCCGAGGGACTGAATATCATCAAGAACGCAAACGTTGGCAAGGAGAAGCGCGAGGACGACGCCGAGACCACGCCGCTGCGCCATCCTGAGCTTTATCAATACGACATGAATATGCCTGAGATCGCGGAAGTATGGCGGCGGGGCAGCGTAATCGGTTCATGGCTTCTAGACTTGACTGCGGCCGCTTTGCGCGACAATCCCGATCTCTCGAACTTCGCGGGACGAGTGTCGGATTCTGGTGAAGGCCGGTGGACGGTGCAGGCGGCGGTGGACGAAGGCATTCCATCGCCGGTAATAAGTGCGGCGCTCTTCTCTCGCTTCGCTTCTCGTGGAAGAGAAGAATATGCCGACAAGCTACTCTCGGCAATGCGCTATGAATTTGGCGGTCACAAGGAAAAAGCTGCCGAAAAGCCGGAGGCAGCCTGATGTCGAATTTCCAGTCTGACGCATTTGTATTTTTTGGCGCTACTGGCGATCTCGCGCACAAGCAGATTTTCCCGTCCCTGCAAGGACTGATCCGTGATCAAGGACTGAATCTGCCGATTATCGGCGTGGCCAAAGCGGGCTGGAATCTTGATCAACTCAAAGCTCGGGCCAAGGACAGCCTGGAGAAAAACGGCGGCCTCGATCAAGACGCTTTCGGCAAGTTGATGGACCTTTTGCGCTACGTTGACGGCGATTACAACGACCCGAACACGTTCATAGAACTGCGCAAGCAATTAGGCGCGGCAAAACAGCCGCTGCACTACATGGCGATTCCGCCGAGTCTATTCGGCACTGTCGCCGAGGGCCTCGCCAAATCAGGTTGCGCTGACAATGCGAGTGTTGTGGTGGAGAAGCCGTTTGGGCATGATCTGGCTTCGGCCCAGGAACTCGATCGCATTCTGCACCGCTATTTCCCCGAGGAACGAATTTTCCGAATCGATCATTTCCTGGGAAAAGAGCCGGTGCAGAACATTATCTACACCCGCTTCGCCAACCCAATGTTCGAGCCGATCTGGAATCGCAACTACGTTCGCAGTATTCAGATCACCATGGCGGAAAAGTTCGGGGTCGAAGATCGCGGCAAGTTCTATGACGAAACCGGTGCGATTCGTGATGTGGTGCAGAATCACCTGCTGCAGATCCTGACCATTCTTACTATGGATCCACCGACTGGCGAACTCCATGAGGCGTTCCGTGATCAAAAAGCCGCGTTGCTCAAGGCTGTCCGGCCGATCGTCCCGGGTGATGTGGTGCGCGGCCAATACAAAGGTTACCGTTCAGTGCCGGGTGTGAATTCGGCTTCCACGGCCGAAACATTCGTTGCCCTCAAACTCTTCATTGAAACCTGGCGCTGGGCAGGAGTTCCTGTCTACATTCGCGCGGGTAAGATGCTGCCAGTAACCGCGACGGAGATTTTTGTTGAATTCATGCGGCCGCCGATCGAAACATTTGGCGAAATCGTGCCGACCTCCTCGGCGCACTTGCGTATGCGCGTCAGTCCTGACATTGCCATCGGCATGGGAGTACGAGTCAAGACTCCGGGCGAGCGCATGACTGGCAGCGATGTAGAACTCAGTCTCACCGAGCAGGCCGCCGACGATATGCCTCCCTACGAACGGCTACTGGGCGATGCCATGCGGGGACAGAGTGAACTCTTTGCCCGGCAGGACCTGGTGGAAGCGCAATGGCGTGCCGTCGAACCGATTCTCGGCAACGTAACGCCGTTCTATCACTATGATCTGGGAACCTGGGGGCCCGATGAGGCTCAACAACTCATCGCGAAGGATGGACCGTGGATCAATCCAAAGCCGCCAGAATCAGCCTGAAAAGACAATGCGTAATATCTGCGATTAAAGTTCGTCCGCGAAAGCGTCGACCGCTTGACTGGCGTTATCTTTTTTTCATGCCAGCATTTCACCGGCGGGTGAGAACAATGAGTTCCACAGTGTCGGACGAAAGAGAATTCGACAAATTCAAGACGCCGTCCTTCACGGATACGGCATCGACCAGATCGAGGTTTTGGGTCTTACTGATCCGGTAGCGCTTCACGCTGAATGGCGCGGCACCCCACGGCAAATTATTAATTGCGAGATTGTAGCCAGAGTTGTTGCGGTAAACAATGTCAGTGCGCGGCGGTAGGAATTTGACCTTCGACATATCAGGCATAGGCGGCGAGGTCTTTTGCAATTCCGGTGGCATTGGCATAAGGTCCGGTTTGTAGTTTGCTGGAATTGCATAGTTGCTGATCAGAATCTGAACTGTGTTTCCATCTGCCGAGCGGCCCGCAAGCGCAGCGAAGCCGAAAGTGTCGGTGCCCTCGACTGGTAAACGCTGTGGCGTGTCCAGCATTTTGCCCATCGCCTTGAACGTGTAGGCGGTTTTGAAATATTTTCCGTCAAGGCCAAAGAGCCCCATCCACGCCGCATCTCCACGGTAGAAGTGGGCATGGTCGATCGAAGTGTCCTGAAGATAGCTGAGAACGGAGCCGATGTAGGCGGCGTTATGTGCGCCTTGAAGTTCAGCTTTTTCTGCTTCTGTAAAATCAGCGCTCAGATTCCATTCGGAGAGAATGCTTTCTGCGCGCGGGAAGCCATGGGCGTCCAGAATGCCGCGGATTTCCCTGGCGAGGCGAACCGCGTCATAAGGATCGGCGGAGCCGTTGGCGTAGGTGTGCCAGGAATAAAAATCGAGCGGCACCTGATGCGAGGCGCAATAATCGATGAATCCTTCACGATAGCCGCCGTCGTCGGAGGGAAAAGCTTTGCCGTCACCGCCAACTTTCAGCGTGGGATCCACCGACTTCAAGAGCGCGGGCGGTTTTCTCGTACAGAGAATAAAACTGCTGCGGAGTTCCGGACCAGAACAGCCCATCCGGCTCATTCCAAAATTCCCAATAGCGAATGTTGCTCGTGATAGCCATTTGCCCAGCCCTGGTTGTAATGCATGGCAATGTGCTTCACCACGCTGGCAAACTTGTCGAAGTCCTCGGGAGGATTGACGTTTGCGCCCCAACTCCTTCCGATTCGGTAATAGACCTCCGCTCCACTCGCACGAATGGCGGCGATCATCTTATCAGTGGGAAGAAAATTGTAGCTCTCCGGTTTCTCGGGATCAGCACTCCAGTTCGGAAAGATGATGCTGGCATTCCCCGCCTCGACTACTCCGGCGCGCTGCGCTTTGTCGGGAATGAGCCAGGCGAGTTCTCCGTTATCGATAACAAACTTCGAATCGATTTCCGAAGGGCCCATCGCATCGTGGGTACGCACCTGATTAATGCGGAGTTCTTTATATTGCTCGACAAGATTTGGAAGTCCTGCCATCACCGGACTCGGCGGACCATTCAGTCCCTGAAACGAGCGAATCTCGCCGATCACCTTCCCGGCATCCACTTGTAAGAATCGATACCCCGCGTGAGTTGTGTCCTGGGCAAATCCAGCAACAACGAGCATCAAGAGGCAGAATAAATAATGCGAAATTCTCTTCATCCGAAAGACTCCCACGTTTAGCGAGGCGATTCTATCGCGCCATAACGACTTTTTCCTGTGTCCAAAACTTTGTGATCTCTTCCAGCGAACGACCTTTGGTTTCGGGAATCAGCCAGCCGACCAGAATGATGGTTAACAATGCACCGGCACTGAAACACCAGAACGTGCCGGCCGATCCCAGATGTTTCTGCATGATCGGAAACAGTTGATTCCCCAGGTAGCCCACCAGCCATAGCGCGGTAGTAGCGATGGACATGCCGCGTCCGCGAACCTTGGTTGGATAAATTTCCGAGATGATGACCCAGCAGGCCACGCCATTGCCGAAGGCATGACCGGCGACAAAACTCATTACACAAATCAAGACCGCCAGGCCGCTGCCGTGGATGTGATAGAACCAGCCGACCAACGCAAAAGAAACAAACTGAACAGCGGTGCCAGCGAGGATTAAAGTTTTGCGTCCGGCTCGATCGACCAGCCAGAGAGCGAACAGCGTAAACAAAAGGTTGATTAGGCTCACCAGCACCGACTGGAAGAATGCGTCACTGGTCGCGGTTCCGGCGGAGCGAAAAATCTCCGGCAGAAAAGAAAATAATGGTGTGATGCCGCTGATCTGTTGCAGGCCAGCCAGCATGATTCCCAGCAGCAATGGGCGCCGGAACGTTGTAAATAGTTCCGAGATGTGACCTTCTTCGGTGGCCAGCGAATTCTGAATTTCGGCCGCCTCACGCTTTGCAGCCTCTGCGCCATTGATTTTGGCGAGCACATCGATGGCTTCATCGCGGCGGCCGACTTTCATGAGCCAGCGCGGGCTTTCGACCGCGGGCAGAATCATCGATCCGAAAAGAATCGCGGGCACGACTCCGGCGAAAAACATCCAGCGCCAGCCCGTGGTTATGTTCCACGCTTCGTCGCCCATGCGCTGAATGAGCATGTTGACGAACACTGCGGCAAGAATTCCGACCACGATTCCGAGTTGGTAAAGCGTGACACAGCGGCCGCGGACCCGAGTGGGGGCAATTTCGGCAATGTAATTCGGAGAAATTACTGAAGCTGCGCCGATGCCTATCCCTCCAATCAGCCGCCAAAAAACAAACTGATGGAGACTCGCAGCGAACATTATTCCCACCGAAGACAGAGCGAAACAAATGGCGCACAGCGCGAGACCTTTTTTCTTGCCGAGATAATCGGCAACGGTTCCGGCGGCGGCGCAACCAGCAATGCACCCCACCAGCGCGCAGCCTGCCGCCCATCCGATTCCTGCAGCGTCTAAATGAAAGAACTGGCTTAAATATCCAATTGCGCCGCTGATCACAATATTATCGTAACCAAACAGCAAACCACCCAGCGTGGAGACTGTCGCTGCAATCACGAGTGGGCCGCGTGAGTGCGACGGAACGGAAAGAGTTGTCAGGCTATTTGCCCTCATGAGTGGCTGCCAGGTATGAGCCATGTGGTTGCGACGATTCGATCATAGCCTTTGCGGCAAGCATGAAGCCGAGGGTATGCGCCATGCCGGCGTGCCAAGGCGCGGAGCAGGTCATCTGCGGGGTGTGATCGGGAATGAGTACGCCATCGAATCCGTTGCGGTGCAGGATCGCGAGAATACGGATCATGTCGACGTCGCCTTCGTCGATGAAGGTCTCGCGATAATGCGGCACTTTTCCCACGACATTTCGAAGATGAATGTATGCGATCCTGCCTTGCTTGCTGTATTGATCGACCGCTTCGTAAATATTGCCCTCCGTCATCTCTGCAAGAGTGCCGACACAAAGCTCCAGGGCGTTAGAGCGGCTTGGAGCGAGGTCAATCAGTCTTTGATACATGTGGGGCTGGTAGACGAGGCGCGGCTGCTGTCGCATCGTTGGCATTGGAGGATCGTCAGGATGGGCGGCGAGCTTGACACCTGATTCTTCGGCCACAGGAATAACTTCTTCCAGAAAGTTTTGCAGGCGCCGCCACAGTTCTTCATGCGAGATCGAAGGCAGATCACCGGCGGGCGCGTTGCGGTCATAGATCATGTTCCAGATCATGCCGTTTGGAATGGGCACTTCTTCGGCGGGACCATTCATACCCAGCGTGATTGCGCGGCCACGTCCTTGAGCGAGTTGTCACGCGACCGCATACTCCTGCCAAACTGAAGTTGTAGCCGAGCACAGGAATTCTGGCTTCGCCCATGCGGCGAATGATTGTTTTCACGTTCTCAATCTGTTGTGAGCGCAGGGGACCCTCGAGCAAAATATCATGCCAGTGTGCGGGATCGAGATTCTCAACCGCTGCCAGAAGTAGCCCAGCGTTTTCGATCTCGCTGCGAAGGCTCGTCAGTTCTCTTACGCGTCCAAAGATGATTTGGGATCTCCAGCAACCCCCCAGGCTTCGTATTTTGAGCCGGTGGGCTGATTGTTGCGCGGGTTCGAAGGGCCCTGATTGAAGTAATCGACGAGATGAACCACCACGTGAGTACACCCTGCCTGGCGTGCGAAATCGTAGTAATCGCGCGTCAGCATGTGACGGTAAAGGCCCAGGCCAATTTTCATAACCGATTTCCGATGCCTGCGCCGTAATCCGGGCTAAGAATTTGACCGTTAATTTCGCTGGCCATTGGCGAACACAGAAACACGAAGGCATCTGCGATCGATTCGGGACTGTTTCTTCTGCCCAACGAAACTCGCAGAACAAATTCGCGATAAGCGGGATCTTCGTCAAACACTTTCAACGAACTTCCAGCTGCAACGTTCCCTGGCGAAACCACATTTACCCGAATTCCAGTCAGCGCGTATTCCAGCGCCAAGCTGCGGGCGAAGTTTTCCAAGGCCGCTTTCGCGGAGGAGTAGGACGGGATCTGCGTGTGCGGCATTCGAGCCACATAAGAAGAAGTAAAGATCAGATGCCCGGCAATCTTGCGTCGCGTCCAGTGAGCGAGGACGGATCTAGCCAGGTAGGTTTGCGCAAAATAATTAAAGCGGAAGATGCGCTCGTACTCAACTTCCGACGTGCTGGCGAACGGATGCAAACCGCAGCCGCCTGCGTGGCCAATAACCGTATCCATGTTCGGAAATTTCTGGAAGGCTGCGTTCACAACTCGATCCACCTGGTGGGAGTCGGTAATATCAGCGGCCAGATAAAAGTAGGACGACGACGAGATCTGCCATTCGTGCAGCGTCGCTTCAGCTTGATCCGCCGCTTTGATGTCCGTGAGAACCAGCGTGGCGCCGCTTTCGACGAGCCTCCGAACCATGTGCTCGGCGATCGCGCCCAGCGCACCCGTAATCAGAATCGCTTTGCCAGAGAGATCAATGGTGATCATGGATGCCGGCCCGTTTCCACTCTGGAAAGCACTTCGCAACCTGTTTCCGTGACGAGCAGATTATCCTCGATCCGTGCGCCCGCGCCACGTTCGGGAACGTATATTCCCGGCTCGATCGTAATAATCATGCCGGGCTCAAGCTTAGCGCTTACTCCGGGAGCGATCAGAAATCCGGGATCGTGATAGCGGAATCCGACATGGTGACCAGTATGGTGGGGGAAAAAAGACGAGAGTCCTTGCGCTGCGATTTTGTCCCTGGCTAACGCGTCCACGTGACCAGCCGGGACGCCGGCGCGTACGCCATCGATCGCGGCTCGCTGCGCAGCTTCGGCAAGAGCCAGTATCTCCGCCGTCTCTGACTTCGGGGAGCCGACCGCGCCGGTGCGCGTAAGGTCACTCCAGTAACCGTTCACGCAGGTAGCGAGTTCGATCAAGACCAAGTCGCCATCTTGTAGCCGCCGTCCGGTTGAGCGATTGAATTGACCGGCGTGCGCACTGTTAGGGCCAGACTGCACCATCGCCCATGCGCGGGAATGAAATATTCCATCGCGGCCAATCTGGCGATAAATGGCTGACTCAACCGCCGCCGCAATATCAGCCTCGGGCATTCCAGGAGTTAGATTTTCGAAGAAGACCTTCAACCCAAGGTTCGCGACTTGGTTCGCCAAGCGGATTGCTTGAATCTCTTCTATAGTTTTTCTTAAGTAAAGATCAGCAAAAGCCGATTGACGCTGTGCATCTGATCCGGCGGTAAGCATTGACAGATGTTTCGCAAAATCTTCAGGAATAGGAATTTGCTCGGCGGCTTGAATCGGAAGAGAAGTTCGCGAGGTGCCGGGATTCATTCCCGCATGTTCGGCCTTGATATTTTTCCTGGCCAGTTCACCGCCGATCGTCGACACCAGCTCTGAATATGGGTCAGAGCATTTGAGATCGCCCCATGGATATTCTCTGACCTGCAGGCCATCGGGAATATGATCGCGCGGTTCGATCTGAGGAATGAATAGCAAAGGCTCCGCATCGGCAAAATAAATCAGCAACGATGCGCCCCAGAAGGGAATATAACCGGAGAGCATCAAGAGTTCGTCGGGCCGCCAGGCAATCCAGGCTCCCAGACCATTTTTCTGAAGAAAACCTTGCACGTATTGTTGGCGAGATAACGGCTTTGCAGTCGATGCGCTCATTATTTTTCACATGATTCCGTACTTCGCGAATGCATCTACCGCGCTGCTGCCTTCTTCAATGGCTTTCCGCACCAGCTTTTCGCCGCGGGCTTTTTCTAGTGCTCGGGTGAACACTTCAGCCTCAGCTTCGGCAGGAACCAACAGAACTCCATCGATGTCACCAAAAAGAATGTCTCCCGGACGGACTCGCACCGCACCAATTTCGACGGGAATGCGGAAGTCGACGACTTTGTAACGGGGAGCGGAGTCTTGCCCATAGGAACCAAAACCAAAGGTGGGGAAATTCATATGCAGAATAGCCTTGGTATCTCTCACGTATCCATTCAATACCGCTCCCCGGCTGCCGAGTTTGCGGGCGCGTGTACTCATCAGTTCTCCCCACAATGCGTTTCGGGGCGAGGCGCCGGTGTTCACATAGACTTCATTCGTGCGGAGGTCGTCGAGCGCTTCCAGCATCAAGCCAAACGGCTTGTCCATCAGCTTGTTTGCGCTGCCGGAAATCTTTTCAGCAAATACGTCTACCGCCAGGACTGGCATGGCGCGTCCGATCACAACCATATCCTGACGAAGAGGTTGAATCTGCGGGGGGAGAAATTGATGTTGAAGCTCAAGTTTATCCATCACGTCGCCCACGACGCAGGTAAACAGCTCGCGCTGCACGATGGCAAACAGTTCATCATCCGAATTCCATAACTTCGCCGTGCTCATTGGCTGCGCGCCTCTTTGACTTTTTCCACGAACTGCTTTGCGAGCCGAGTGATGGAGTCAAAATCACCGCTCTTTGCACCAGCAGTCAGATTCCCTCCGACTCCGATGGCAACGGAGCCGGCCTTGATCCATTGGCTGACATTCTCCAGGCTCACGCCTCCGGTGGGCATCAGTTGTGCTTGAGGAAGCGGACCTCTTACAGCTTTAACGAAGGTCGGCCCGAGGATTTCGCCAGGAAAGACTTTCACGATATCCGCGCCGCACTCCAGTGCCGCAATCACTTCGCCGATGGTTGCAGCTCCCGGCATATAGGGCACTTGATAACGATTGCAGAGGCGCGCGGTTTCGACATTGACCGCCGGGCTCACTACAAATTGTGCGCCGGCGAGAATCGCAATGCGCGCGGTTTCCGGATCGAGAACCGTACCCGCGCCCAGCAAAATTTCTTTGGAACATTTTTTTGCAAGATGCGCGATTACTTCCGCCGCTCCCGGGACGGTGAATGTGATTTCGAGGGCAACTATGCCTCCGAGCGCGCAGGCGTCGGCGATTCGAGCGGCTTGCGCAGGGTCTTCCGCGCGGATTACCGCGATCAGGCCTGAGTCGATGATTCTTCGTAAGATTTCTATCTTCGCCATGGACATAAATTCTCGAACACCTCGCACCCACTCATTCAAAAAACGGCTCGCCCTTGCGAGCATAACGCCGGGCGACATCTTCATTTAATGTGACTCCGAGGCCGGGGTTTTCCGGCACGGAAATGAAACCCTTATGGATCAAGGGTGCAGGCAATCCTTCCACCAGATCATTCCAGAAGGGTACGTCGGAAGCATGAAACTCCAGCGCGAGAAAGTTTGGTATTGCAGCGCAAAAGTGAGCTGCCGCCAGAGTGCCGACCGGACTGCTGATGTTGTGCGGAGCGACCGGCATCGTGTGCACGTCGGCAAATTGAGCGATGGTTTGCGCGACGGCTAACCCCCCAACTTTTTGTAGATCTGGAGTGACAATGCTGAGCGCGTGCTGCGCAATGATTTCCTGAAATCCTTCAAACAGGAAAAGATTTTCACCGGTAGCGATCGGTATATGCACCTTCGAACTCACTTCTTTAAGCGCGGCGGCATTGTTGGGTGGAACTGGATCTTCCAGCCACAAAAGTCGAAAGGGTTCCAGTTCGCGCGCGACTTTTACAACGTCGCTGGCGTTATAGCGCCAATGGCAATCCACCGCAATATCAGTATCGCTTCCCACCGCGTCGTAGACAGCGCCAATCAAACTCACCATGTGGTCGATCGCGCGATTATTCAAAACTCGATTATGAGGATCAGGCCCATCGGTCCCAGGCACATCCAGATCGAACTTAAGGGCAGTAAATCCTTCTGCTCTTTTCTTTAGGGCCTGGCGACGATAGTCGTCGGGTGAGGCAGGAGATCCATCGCTAGTTTCTCCAAAGTAATCTCGCGCGGTGTGAGCAGAAGCTTTTTGCTCCCATGAAGCAGGACGGGAGCGCAAGACTTCGTCAAGGCTCTCCAATGCTTCACCGCCGTGACAATCGGCATAGACACGAACTCGGTCGCGAAACTTCCCCCCCAGCAGGCGATAGATGGGCACATCGAGCCATTGGCCGAGCACATCCCATAGCGCCGCTTCAATGCCGCTGATCGCGTTGTACACGATACCCGCGACCGAGCCGGCACCTGAAGTCGCAAGCTGCAGTTTACGAAACAGTCGATGAATGTCGCGAGGATCTTCGCCGATTAATAAAGGCTCAAGCGAGCGCAGAATGCTGGTTAGCCCGGGTGCGAAAAAACATTCGCCCAGACCGCGGATTCCTTCATCGGTCTCAATGCGGACGAAGGTCCAATCGAAGTTTCCCTCAACTACCGCGGTCTTTAGTCTTAGAATCTTCACTCTCGATTGTTCTTTTGCCGCGATTATACGCTGCCCCGGCTGCCCTCTGTGTTCGATCGATCCATGCAAGTTAGCGCCCTCCAACGGCAGAAGTAAAACAAGCAGCACGCGAAACAGCTAGAATGCTGGGCTATGATCCCGATCAATTTAAGAACGGCAGAAAGCTGCAAGTGGGATTGCGTCAGTCTGGGCGAAGTGATGCTGCGGCTCGATCCCGGTGAGGAACGAATCTACACGACGCGAAACTTTCGCGTCTGGGAAGGAGGCGGAGAATACAACGTTGCCCGCGGATTGCGACGATGCTTCGGTATGCGCACCGCTGTGGTCACCGCATTCGCCAAAAATCCGATTGGGCAACTGCTTGAGGATCTGATCCTTCAGGGGGGCGTCGACACCTCGCTCATCCGCTGGGTACCGTACGACGGCATTGGCAGGACCGTGCGCAACGGGCTGAACTTTACTGAACGGGGCTTCGGCGTGCGCGCGGCGGTTGGCTGTTCGGATCGCGGACACACTGCTATCGCAAACTAGCCAACCCGGCGACTTCGATTGGGAAAACATTTTGTCCGTACAAAGGGTTCTCGCTGGTTGCATACGGGCGGAATTTTTGCTGCGCTCTCCGGATCGTCGGCGTTGGTGGCGAAAGCCGCTGTTCAGGCGGCCAAGAATTCGGGCACCGTGGTTTCTTATGATCTTAATTATCGAGACTCTTTATGGAAGGGAATTGGCGGGAAAGCAAAAGCGCAGGACGTGAACCGCGAATTGGTGTCGCAAGTTGATGTTCTGTTCGGGAACGAAGAAGATTTTTCGGCGGCGCTCGGGATCGCGATCGAAGGCGTCAGCCCCGACTTCAGCGATCTGCAGATAGCAAGCTACGAATCCATGTTGCGTCGCGTCGCCGATCTTTACCCGAACCTCAAGCTGATTGCCACCACGCTGCGTACTGCGCACACGGCGACGAAAAATGACTGGGGCGCAATCGCATTGTGTGGAGGAGAAATTATCCATGTCCCGCAACGGCCAATCGAAATCATGGACCGCGTCGGTGGCGGGGACTCGTTTGCATCGGGCTTAATTTACGGTTTGCTCGCCGGTAAGGGCGCCGAATGGGCCGTTCGGTGCGGGGTTGCGCACGGAGCGCTGGCCATGACGACCCCGGGAGACACGAGCATGGCGACGCTTTCCGAAGTCGAGTCGGTAATGCGCGGGGAGTCGGCGCGCATCACGCGCTGAGAATCCGACGATGAAGACGAAGGATGACATCAAGACATGAAGGAAACGTGGCGATGGTTTGGACCGAATGATCCGGTCCCTCTCGATCACATTAAGCAAGCGGGAGCTACTGGCATCGTCACCGCGCTGCACCATCTCTACCGTGGTGAGGCCTGGCCTTTGGACGAAGTGCAGAAGCGGAGAGATGAGATCGCGGCAGCTGGGTTTGTATGGTCCGTAGTGGAAAGCATTCCGATCCACAATTCGATCAAGCTTCGATCCGGACCGTACCAGCATTTTGTCGATGCTTGGAAGGGCTCTCTGGCCGCAGTCGCAAAGGCTGGCGTCCCAGTCGTTTGCTACAACTTTATGCCAGTGGTCGATTGGACACGGACAGATTTGCGATGGCGTCTGCCCACCACCGGCTACGCTCTACGTTTTGACGCGGTGGATTTCGCAGCGTATGACTTGTTCGTTCTCAATCGTCAAGGGGCGAGGGAAGAATATTCAGAGGAACGTAATCGAGCGGCGCAGGCTCGCTTCAGTTCCATGTCAGAGGCTCGCAAAAGCGATCTTGAATGCACGATCATTGCCGGATTGCCGGGAGCCGAGGCTTCCTACAATCGCGATACCATTCGCAGCTTGATCGCTGACTATCACGGAATGACGTCCGACGATTTGCGGAGCAATCTTATTGCATTCCTGCGCGAGGTTGCTCCCGTCGCGCAGGAACTTGGAGTCTGGCTCGCCATACATCCGGACGATCCACCGTGGCCGCTGTTTGGTCTCCCGCGCGTGGTTTCGACCGCCGGAGATGTGAGGAAGATTTTCAGCGGCTGCGACATTCCAGCAAACGGTTTGACGTTTTGTGTCGGATCATTTGGAGCAAGAGCGGATAACGATTTGCTTGCCATGGCTCGCGAGTTCGGCAGCCGCATCCATTTTGTCCACCTTCGGCAGGTGACTAGAGAACCTGACGGATCTTTTCACGAGGCCGAACACCTCGCGGGCAGTTCCGATATGGTAGGCGTGATCCGCATTCTGCTCGAAGAAGAAGCGCGCCGGCGGCAAACTGGGCGATCAGATCACGAAATTCCCATGCGCCCTGACCATGGTCACCTCTTGGCCGACGACATTGGCAAGAAAATAAATCCAGGCTATTCGCTCGTGGGGAGATTGAAGGGTCTAGCCGAGTTACGCGGAGTTATGCGCGGTTTGAAGCATGCAATTCCTGAATTAGCCGAATAACAGGTTGCGCAATGTGAGGATTCAACTTCTATGGACGATTTTGCAGGACGAGTGGCAGTGGTCACGGGAACCACCGGTATTGGACGGGCGATCGCGGTGCGCTTTGCGGAGGGCGGCGGTCAAGTGATTGCGTGCGGCATCGAAGCAGCGGCAAATCAGGAACTGGCTCGCGATGCAGCGAAATTGAGGCTAAGTCTTCAGGTTGAAAACTGCGATGTGACCGATCCTGACCAAGTGCGATCAATCATCACCAGGACGGTCAGCCAGTTTGGTGGACTCGACGTCATTGTCAACGCAGCGGCGATTCATCCCTTTGGCACGGTCTTGCAGACCGATCTTGCGACCTGGAATCGCTGCATGATGGTGAATGTGGGCAGCATTTATTTATTGGCGCACTTGGGAATTCCAGAGATGAAGAAGCGTGGCGGCGGGTCAATCCTTAATCTCGCATCGGTTCAGGGACACGCCTGCCAGCGCGGTGTCGCCGCATATGCAGCGTCCAAGGGTGCGATTCACAGTTTGACGCGAGCTCTTGCTCTCGACCATGCTGCCGACAATATCCGTGTCAATTCGATCAGCCCCGGCTCTATCCGCACGCCGATGCTGGCGCGTTCGGCGGCAAACTTCTCGCCAGATGTCCCGATGGAAGAAGCGTTCGTTCGCTTTGGGGCGGCGCATCCACTGGGGCGTATCGGAACCGTGGAAGAGGTCGCGGAACTTGCGGCATTTCTGGCGTCAGACAAGGCTGGATTCTGTACCGGAGGCGATTACCTTGTCGATGGCGGGCTGCTTGCCGGAATCGGCGTGCAGTAGGGTCGCCGCGTGTTTCGTTTCTGGCTTGCAGTAGACTCTCACTAGCTATAACTGACTACATAAATCGGGCAATTCGAATGCGAAGATTTTGCCTGAGTTTGTTCCGACTGGATAATCCTAATGATTTCCAATTCAAAGTCGCCGACTAACGACCCCCCGGTCGATCCCCATGAGGAAAATTCCAGTCGGAAGGAAAATTTTTGGGTTCAGGCCGCTCGTTACAGCCAGTTGGCATTCATCTTTCCTGCTGCTCTGGTCGCGGGATGGTTAGTCGGAACGGCCCTCGACCATTGGCTGCACACCACCTGGCTCTATCTTGCCGGGATTCTTTTGGGCATTGCTGCCGGTTTTATCGAACTTATCCGAACGGTTCTGCGGGATACGAAGTGAGTCAGCGATCGGAATTGGCTTCGGGATCGGAACATTTTTTCTCTGGCGCTCTCGAGCGCATCCGGCGCTTCATGGCTGTGCTTGCTCCCCTGCTGGTTACGCTCGCTTGGCTGAAGTTTGGGCTGAAGACCGCGGGTGGTCTTGCCTTCGGTTGTGCCATCGCTTATTTAAATTTTTTCTGGTTGAAGCGGGCGATTGCAGGCTTTGTCGATCGTGCGACTGGCGCCGCGACGTCGCAATCCGGGCAGGGAATTGTGTTTCGCTTTGTGCTGCGCTACGTTTTAATGGCGCTGGGCGCGTATGTTATATTGACTGTTTCACCCGCAAGCCTGAACGGGCTTCTTGCGGGCTTATTTTTGCCGGTGGCGGCGATCGGCTGCGAAGCCGTTTACGAACTTTATGCCGCACTGGCTCGCGGAGTTTAGCGGTTCGAGCGCGAAAAAGCTGGAAAACAATTCATGCATGAACAACTTTGGTTCACGGCGATCCTGAACCGGCTTTTCGGAGGCCCGGTTACCTCGTTGCTGCGGGCATTACATATCCATCCCAGATATCCGGCGACGCCTATTCCAGATTCGTTTGCCATGGAGCTTCTGGTTTTCGCGTTTCTGCTGATCCTGTTCCTCCTCGTCCGCTCGCGACTTTCGGTAGATCGTCCCGGCCCGCTGCAACATGCATTCGAAGGCGTTGAAGGGTTCATCCAAAGCCAGAGTGATGAGATCATCGGCCACCACAGTGAGCCCTATACTGCGTTCCTGGCTGCGCTCGGCTTTTTCATATTATTCTGCAACGTGATCGGCGTGATTCCCGGCTTCGAATCGCCGACCGCCATTCCCGTCGTTCCCTTGGGTTGTGCTATTTGCGCCTTCGTCTACTATCAGACTCAGGGATTCAAGCACGCAGGCATTGGCTATCTGAAACATTTCCTTGGGCCTTCAGATCCATCGATGTCGATTTTTCTGCGAATCCCGTTAGCTCTATTAATGTTGCCTATCGAAATCATTAGCCATCTCGCACGCGTTCTGTCATTGACCATCCGTCTGTTCGCTAACATGTATGCCGGCGATATGGTCACCCTGGTTTTCTTTTCGCTGGTTCCGATCGGCGTTCCGATTATATTTTTGGGACTTCATATTGGCGTGTCATTATTGCAGACGTACATTTTCGTCCTTCTGACCACCGTCTATTTGCAAGGGGCGGTCTCGGAAGAGCATTAGGGTTTTGGAATCTGTTTGGAGAATTTAGCCGCGAGCGTGAGGGCGTCTGCACGGTATGGCGTCAACCACCCACTGGCGGTATTTCATACGAGGAGAAACACAATGAGTAAGTTAAGCAAATTGTTTATGGCACTGTCCGTGCTTTCGTTCGCCGTCCCGGCCTTCGCGCAGGGCGGAGCCGAGAGCGGAGTCAACTGGGTCGCCATTTCCGCTGGATTTTCCATGGCATTTGCCTCCGGCATCTGCGCGCTGGCGCAAGGAAAGGCGACTGCCTCCGCCGCAGAGAGTCTGGCCCGCAATCCGGCCGCTCGTCCCGGCATTCAGCTGGCACTGATTCTGGGCCTGGCGCTGATCGAGTCGCTGGCGCTTTACACGCTGGTTATTATCTTTGCCAAAGTGAAGTAGATATCTCGATTAGAGTTTCGAAAAACAAAAGGCCTCTGCCATAGCAGAGGCTTTTCTTTTCAACCAAAGATTTATTCAGGATGTCGATTCAGCCTTTGCGATCTCCGCCCCAATCCGGTTCTTTCTTTTGTGGAGCATGGCTTAGCGCATCCACCAGAAGCCGGCGCAGGCGATAGCGGCTTTCGAGGTCGGTATTCACAATTTCGAATCCCACCTCGTTCACGCGTGCCCGGCGCAGCAAAACGTGCGCTCGAATCTTTGCGCGCATGCCCAGGGAAATTTCCAAATCAGCCTCGCTGCCGATGCGAAGATTATCTTCCTTCGTGCCCATGCCGCCGCCCAGGCTCAGCTCGCGGATCAGAATTTTCGATTTTCCCCACGAACTGCCAATCGTTGCGGCGACGGTGCGCGAGAGAACCATTCGCTCGTAGCGTCTTTGCCGTACCCAAGGGCACGCTGGAGCGGTATCTAGAGGTGCAATCGCCAGTTCCGCCGGTTCAATGCCGCTATCCGAGAGAATCTGAGCACTGTAGCGTGGATCCGTTTTAGATAAAGACTGGGCTGAGGCAATTCTAAGTTCGCGATGATGAACCCATCCAAAGCGTTTTTTTGTCTCCACAATCTCGCGCAAGAGGGTCACTGCTTCCGCATCTTTCAACCGTCCTAGAGATTCAATGGCCTTCAGTTGTACGAACGGCGAGCGAGAGGCAGCTTCTCCGGGCTTGGCCATGGCAATCAGGGGATGAGCCGCGGTCAGATCGCCGCTCATTCCTATCTCGTCAATGGCTTCCGGGAGGACTACGGAATCGAGCACCTCGGCAAGCTCCAGGAGTGTTCGGCCCCGGTCCATTGCGGCACCGTATGCGATTTGCCGGACGACGATATCGTGATAAAAGCGGTTCCACTCTGGCAAGCGCATGGGCAGCAGCTCGAGCAAGGTGCCTACATCGAGTCGGCTCAACAATCCAACCACCGCTGAGGCTTGTCTCGGCTGTCCGGTTCGCAAAATCTCCCGCAATTGGGTCAGCGCCGGAGATCCCATTTCCTTCACCAGTTCGACCATGCGATCGCATTCGTCCCGGCGCATGCAGCGAAAGAACCGGTCGGCTAAGTGTTCTGCCCCGGTTTGGCAAGTCCTCCGCAACACCACCAGCAGGTCCGCCGGCACGGGATCGCAGCGCAATGCTTCCTCAATGAATTCTGGGATGCGGTTCTCCACGCCGACTCTTGGCCGCAGATCATTCACCATGACTGGACGCTGTTGCAACAACATCTCCATCCCGGCGCATACTGCATTTACTGCTTGATAGTTTTTGGCCGCGCTGGACTCCTGGCTAAGCCTCACGAAAGCTGCACTGAGAAGGCTCTGCAGTTCGGGATCCTTTTCCACGCAAAGTTGCTCGGCGACTTTGCGGATAGCCCCCCCCATTGGTTCGCCGCCAAGTCTGGCATAGAGATCGGCCAATTGGCTCAATCCAATGGCGACCTTGCGGCGTGCTTCTATTTCCTTGGTGCCCAGGCAGCCTGAGTAATTGTTCAGAATTTCAGCGGTTGTTTGCTTATCGTCGCGATCGAGCAGGACTTCCACGAACTGCCGCAAGTTGCGCGGCGGAACACAGGGAGCTTCGTGAGAGAGTAGAACCGTCTTCTTCCCGGACTCCGGCACTTCGGCCCAGAACATCCGGTCCAGGATGTCGGCGTGCGACTCCACCAAGATGCCGGCCTTGTTCATCTTTTCTTCTTGCAACTTCAGAATCTGGCGCAGCGAATCCATCTGCCGGCTCATGTGCTCCATCATCTGGTGCACGGCATTCACTTTGACTTCGCCTTTGGAATAGCGCTCTAGGGCGAAGCGGATCGCCATATGCTCGGCTGCCTTCATCAGCAAAGGCGTATCTTCTTGCTCGGTGGTAGCTTTTGCGGCCAGGCTGCCCAACAGTTGCTGCAAATTCAGCCGCATGTTGGGATCGGTCTGAACTAATTCTTTTTGCAGGTCTTCGGGACTGGCGTTTGGATCCCCTTGCACCTGGCCAAATCGAGTCAACAGGCGGATGGCCTGAACTACTTCGGCCTCCTGCAGTGGAACCACGCCGCCTTCCCAGGCTTGAGCTACGCCGGTTCCGGTTCCCGTGCTGCCATCGGGGGCTGGCCCTGCGACCCAGTGACCGCCGGGAATATTTGGAACGCTGCCAAAGGGAACTACCGTCCCTCCGGGTTGTCCTTGCCCGCCGCCTCCTCCGGAATTCGCTCCTTCCGCCGCTGCAATCAACTGCAATAGTTTCTGCGGATCGTTCAACCATTGCTTGAATTCCGGCCCGAGTGTTTGCGCTGCAATCTGAGCAGCCACGCTGATGTCGCCGGTCAACGGATCGGCAGCCACAAATTTCACTTCGTTTATTTTTATGGTGCTCTGCTTGCCCGCGCTGTTCAGCGCCTCTTTGATCTGCTTGGATACGTCTTGGGCTTTGGAGCCGGCTACGGTAAAAGCGCGTACCAGCCGGGTAAAATCATCGATCGTAACGTCTTTGGAAAAGTGCAGGCTGGCCAAGCCCGGCGGTGGATAAAAGTTGCCCGAAGCTGCGTTCCGTTTGACCGGTCTCGAGCGGTACTCCATCCAGGAGCAATTTATTATCCGAGACGCCGAGCAGAAAGCCGCCGTCTCCGGCCGTGGGCAAACCTTGTTGCAATTCATTCCAGGTGACTTCGAATTGCGCTTCCGTCCGCTTATGTTCGTAGCCGTACATCCGGGCGTACTTGATCAGAATGTTCAGGCTGTGAACAAAGGCTCGCGCCGATGCCGCCCGATTGGCATGGAATGTACTTGCGTTCGTGATAAAGCGCTCCTCGAACTACACTCTGCAAGTAAAAGGTTAAATCCAGACAGTAAGGGGGTGCACATTACGGAGGTAACTGGCAATTCGCCGGGCAGTCCGCTCATGGTTTGCATGGCGCGAAATCGACAAGTTTCCCGCGTGAAAGTCCCCGGGACCCTCGCAGTCACTGGCCATCGTAGTAAACTCCGGCGAATATAGAGTGATACGAATATTGCGGCATTCTGGAACTTCCGTGCCTCCTGCAAGCCTGCGTCCAATGCGCCCTAAGAAAGTCACTGGCCTGCGCTACTGGATGCTGCAGGTTCTCGACGAGTGCGACCATGTCGCGGCCAACTTTGGTCCCGATCCGGTTCACGATCTTCGCGTCGCTCTCCGCAGGTGTCGATCTCTGGCTGACGGATTGATGGCCCTCGACCCGGATCCTGACTGGAAGGCCATGAAGAAGGCCGGCAAACGCCTGTTCCAGCGCCTCGGCGCCTTGCGCGATGTGCAGGTGATGATGGAATGGGTGGAAAAACTTAGCGATGCCCAAGCTGGCGGGGAACAGGAAGACCGGCCTCCGCAATCTGAACAGGATGCTGAATCCGGATCCGACTCAAGCAGTTCGCACTTTACTGGCACCGATCCGGTTGCCCGGACGCTTTTGGAAATTCTCCACCGTCGCGAGCAAGAGCAGCAGCGCGAAGCTCAATCAGCGCTCGAAGAATTCGACCGGAAGCAGTGGCGTCAATGGAGCAAGTCTCTTCCCGCTCGCGCCGCGCGAATTCGGCCGGGCAGCGCGCTCTTTAAACATCTCGCTCTCGAGCGCTGGACCGCGGCCCGCGAGTTGCACAATCGGGCCCTGCGCAATCGTTCCCAGGTCGCGTTTCACAATCTCCGCATAGGCATCAAGCGATTCCGCTACATCGTGGAGAACTTTCTTCCCGTCGAGCACAAGGCCTGGAGCAATGACCTGAAAGAAATTCAGGATTTGCTGGGGGAAGTGCACGATCTTGACGTACTTTGGTCGACGGCAGTCGAGTGTCAGGTTTTTCCTGATGCAGATTCGCGGCGACACTGGCACCAACGAATTCTCTCCGAGCGCACCAAGCGTATCGATGGCTACCGCAGCAAAATGGTAGGAGAGGATTCTTGGTGGTACAAATGGCGTGCCGCACTACCCCAAGGCAAACAGATTCAGGCGCTCGCCACGCGCCGCATGAAGCTCTGGGCGAATAGCCTCGATCCCGATTTCGTGCATTCCGAGCGGGTGGCGAGTTTGGCTCTTCAACTCTATGATGGACTGCTTGCGTGGGGATGGCAACCCTCCGTAGACGCCGCATCCGCCCGCTCCAGCCTGCTCGCTGCCGCGCTTTTGCACGATGTTGGCAAGTCCGAAGGTCAGAAAGGACATCATAAGACGACGTTCGACTTGATTCGCGCCCATGGCAACCCGCTGGGATGGAAGGCCGTGGATCTCCAGCGCGCGGCTATCGTCGCCCGCTTTCACCGGGGAGCACTACCTGCCAGAAGGCACAAAACTCTGCGCGATCTTCTTCCCGACGAGCAGAAAGGCACCATCCAACTCGCAGCCGTTCTGCGTCTCGCCAATGCCCTGGACGCCGCCCACGACGGCCACATTCGCCGCATCCGGATTGAAAATGATCACATCTCGACGAATGGGAACGAAGCATTGATGATTGCTGCCGAGGGATATTTGCCGCTTGGACCATCCGCACAGACCATCGCCGCTGAGCGCCATCTGCTGGAAACTCTTCTGCACCGGCCAGTCATCATTAGGCCTCTAATGCTTCAAGGACCTGCAGGGTCTCACGTAAGGAAAGCCACCTCGACTGTCCGGCGGAACACGACGAGGCCTCGCGGAAACAAGACGGAAAAGAGATCTAGATCCATTCGACCTCGAATCCGGTAAGAATTGCAGCTTCCCGCAATTTCTGATCCGCAGCTAAGAATTTCTTACCGTGCGGAACCCCTGCGCACCATTCAAGGGATGCCGCGAGCTGCAAAGCGTCTGCCGCCCTTAGGTCGTAGAGATTAACGAGGCTCGTGGCTCTGGCGCGCAAAACATCCGATGGCTGAATGACAAACCACGAAGTGGCCAACTCCGCGGCCAGTTTTCTTGCCTTCGCCCACTCGCCGGAGTTGAGCTCCTTCATTCGCGCAAGCCGCGCCAGAGAACTCGCGATCTCAACTGGTGTGGCCCACCAAATGACGGCTTCGTAACTCTTGTAAAGGGCTATGGCGCGAGGCGTACCACTTTGACGGACGCACAGAGGAACCAGCGCGCTCGTCTCCCAAAATGCCAAGCGCCGCTCTACCGGCTCTCCCGCTCTTCTCGCCATACCTGTTCCATGACCTTATCGGAGATGTTTCCTGGCGGAGAGGGCCAAGCAACGGGCCTCATGCGTCTCTTCAGTGGCGGCGTTAGAATGCCGCGTGCGATCAGTTTCCGCTCACGCTCGGGCTGATCATTTGCGGAGCAGGGCACGATCCGTGCTACCGGCTGGTTACGGTCGCAGACCAGCAGCTCTTCTCCGTCACGCACGTGTTGAATGTGAGCGCTGAGTCGAGCTTTCAGGTCGCTGATGTTTACAGTGCGCATGAATTGATTCTAGCAGATATGACTATATTGGTCACATTCCATTTTCTTCGAATTGCTGCTGCGTGTTCTTGTTTCAGCGTGGTAGCTTAGCAGTCACTTCTCTCGGGCTTCGCTTGCGGATACAAATATCTCTACTTCCGGGGTTCGAGCGAAGCCAGAGGCCACATGACCCACGCCCAACTTGTCGAGAAAGCCGTGCGCTGGCTGCGCAACTATCGTTGCGGAGTCGTGCTCTCCGAGCAAGCTTGCGTTAGCGGCGAGATGCCGGATGCAATTGGATGGAAGCGCGCCTGCCACTCCGTGCTGGTCGAATGCAAAGTCACGAGATCGGATTTCCTGGCGGACCGCGCCAAGCCATTCCGCATCAAGCCGGGGCAGGGCGTGGGCTGTGAGCGCTTCTACTTAGTTTCTGCTGGACTTGTGCGCCATGAAGAACTCCCTGCGGGATGGGGACTACTCGAACTCCGTCGCGGCAGAATCGAGATCATACATCCCTCGGCGAAGAATCTTCGCACTGCCACTGGATTTCGCTATGAAATGAATCTGCTGCTTGCGAGCCTGCGCCGGGTGGAAGTTCGTGTGGAACCCCAGAGTATTACGGACTTCCTCAAGTGGAAGAACCGCATGGCGGAATACAATCGCGGCACATTGCCCGAGGGGTTGGCTCCCGCCGAGGAAGAACTCAACGTATTCCTTGAACCGGATTTAAGCGTCGAGATATAAGTTCTCGCTATTACGCCGGTGGCTAAAAGCTGGCTTACAATTCCCTGCGCCCCTCCATCGCTTTGAGCATGGTGATCTCATCGGTGTACTCGATGTCGCTTCCGACCGGGATCCCCATTGCGATCCGCGTTATTTTCACTCCGGCGCGCTTCAATTGCTGCGAAAGGTAAGCAGATGTGGCTTCTCCTTCAACCGTGGGATTGGTGGCCACAATCACTTCATCCACGTTCCCCGCATCGACTCGGGCGATGAGATTCGCGATCCGCAACTGCTCTGGCCCTACTCCGTGCAATGGTGAAAGCGATCCATGGAGGACGTGGTAGACGCCGTTGAAGTGCTTGGTTTTTTCGATAGCGGCAATATTGGTGGGTTCTTCGACAACGCAAACCAGCCGCTGGTTGCGGGTTGCGCTGGTGCAGTAAACGCATGGGTCAACATCAGTAATGTTGTTGCACACCGAGCACAGCCGCAGGCTCGCCTTGACGTCGCGCACAGCAGCGGCCAGCGCTTCCGCATCTTCGTCGCTGGCGCGCAGAATGTAGAACGCCAGCCGTTGCGCGCTCTTCGCGCCCACGCCCGGCAGTTTCTTCAGTTCGTCAATCAACCGCGACATCGGCTCGGCAAATTTAGACATAGGAGTTGCTGATTGCTTCAAGAGATCGCTAGATCGATGAGCTGCTCGCTACAGTCCGCCGATGCCGAGCCCGCCCAGCATTCCGCCCACCGTCGACTGCATTGCGTTATCCACTTTTCGCGCGGCTTCGTTCACGGCGGCGAGCACCAGGTCTTGCAGCATTTCCACGTCGCCCGATTTCACCGCTTCGGGATCGATGCGGAGGCTGAGCAGTTGCTTTCGCCCATCCATCTTCGCCGTTACCGTGCCGCCGCCCGACGTGGCTTCCACGACCGTGTCCTGCATCTTTTTCTGCAGCGCGTCGTACTGCGATTTCGCCTTCGACATTAATTCTTGCAGATTGAATCCGCCCATATCGTTCTACCGCTTCTCCTTGTAATCGATCACCGTACGAATCTCTGCGCCAAACTTTTCCCGCAGCCGGCGGACGACAGCATCTTGTTCGGCTCGGCTTCGGCCGCCCAAGCCCGAGTTGGTTCCCGCAGTTTTCGCCCTGCCATTGCGCTGCCCATCCGGGGGAGCGACGGTTGCTCCCGCGACAATCTTGAGTTTGACGGCTCGACCTAAAACTCCGCTGGCCGAAGCAATTGCAAGCCGCCTGGCATCGGCGCTGAGAGACATATCGACCACGGTTTGCGACTCCGAAATCTTGATCACCACTTCGTTGCCTTCCACCGACCACTCGCCCGCTTCCAGCATGGAGACCAGGATGCGCTGATTGCCATCCGTCAGCGCCTGCAGAACCGCGCTCTTCAGTCGATCGCCGGGCGCGCTGTCTACCGATTGGATTTGGGAGATCTGTGCAGGCGAGTGCACCTGAATGCCGGCTGGAGCGCTTGTCTGCAATTCCCGCTGAGGCTCAGAAAAGGAACTGACCTGCCGCTCCGGGATCGTCTCACTGAGGTTTGCGGGCGCAGCCGCGCCCATGATCACGCGCGCAGATGAGCTCCCTGCTCGCGCTCCATCAGCAGACACAGGATTGCTGGAGAAAGGACTGCCGGAAAATGTCTCCGTCGAAGACTCCTGCCGTGGACCAACCTTGCGCGCGGAATCAGCTGCGAAAGGGGAAACCTGATTCGGACGAGCGGATGGAACCGCATCTGTGCGCCGCGTGTCGAGTGAGGGCGAAGCGACGATGGAAGGGCGCGCCACGATTCTGGAGTTGTTAACTCCAGCGCCCGTAGAACCGGCCATGTCGCTGAGCAGTTGTTCGATCGGCAATAAACGTTGCGCGTGGCTCATCTTCAGCAAACCGAGTTCGAGATGAAATCGCTGCTCTTGCTTGTATCCAAGTTCGCCATGGGTCCGCAGCATGATCTGCAGATGACGGGTGAGGTCTTCTTCACCGAAGAGCGCAGCGACGCGTTCCACACGATCCCGCTCTTCACTCGAGACCTGCAGCAGAGAAGAGTCCTTGCCGGCGATTTTCGCCACAGTGGCATTGCGCAGGAAACGTACCATCTGGCGCGCGAAATGAGTCGGGCTATGGCCTTCGCTGATGAGATGGTCGACCTGCCGCAACACGTCCTCACTGGCGCTGCGAGCGACTGCCTGCATTACTTCCTCGAGAATGTGCGCGGGCGCGGCTCCCACTAGATTACGAACCGAATCAGCCGTAAGCCTTCCACTCGAGGATGCAATCGCCTGATCGAGGATCGACAGCGCATCGCGCATGGAACCATCACCGGCTTCGGCAAGCAGTGCGAGGGCGTCGTCATCGGCTTCGATGTTTTCGCGACCAACCAGGTCGCGCAATTGCGCCACAATCGCATCGAACTTTACGGCGCGGAAGCTAAAGTGCTGGCAGCGCGAGCGAATCGTCTGCGGAATGTCCTCGGGCTGCGTGGTCGCGAGCATGAAGACGATATGATCCGGCGGCTCTTCCAGCGTCTTCAACAGTGCGTTGAAGGCTGCGTCGGTAATCTGGTGAGCTTCGTCGAGAATGTAAATCTTGAAGCGATCGCGTGCTGGCCGGTAGCGAGCAGCCTCGCGCAGTTCGCGGATTTCGTCGATGCCGCGATTGGTCGCAGCGTCGATCTCGATTACATCGACCGCGTTGCCGGCTCGAATCTCGGTGCAGGATTCACAGATTCCGCAAGGCTCAGCCACTGGCTTGTCCGATGAACGGCAATTCAAGGCCGCCGCCAGAATGCGCGCTACAGTGGTCTTTCCGATGCCGCGATGGCCGCTGAAGATATAGCCGTGCGCAGTGCGTCCCTGCTCCAGAGCATTCTGCAGGGTACGAGTAACGTGTTCCTGTCCGATAACTTCGGAGAATTTCTGCGGACGATATTTGCGCGCCAGGACGGTGTAGCTCATGAGCCGGAAGAGTCGATTATACGTGATCGCAGACACGATGGTCGCGCCGCCATTTCGCTGAAGACTTGCTAAAGGTAAAGAGCAAGGCATAGTCTAGTGCGTCGATCTTGGCTTGCTGAGCTTGTGCCGGTCTGGCCAGCTTCGCTCCGCCGCAGAGGAGAGTATGGAATGCAATTAAAACTGGCAACAAAAACAAAAGATGGAATCATAATTGTGGATTGCACTGGCCGTATCGTATTTGGCGAAGAATCTTCGCTCATACGCGAAACTGTGAAGAAAGCGATTTCAGAAAATAATCGCATCGTGCTGAATCTGGGCGAAGTGAGTTACATCGATTCCGGCGGACTGGGAACGCTGGTGGCCTTGCGCACGACTGCGCAAAACGCCGGGGGCACGATCAAATTGACCAACCTGACCAAACGTGTAGGCGATTTGCTGCAGGTCACCAAGTTGCTTACGGTTTTTGATGTATACAATTCCGAAGCGGAAGCCATCGAATCATTCCGCAAGGCGGCGTAGTCCGGCCCGCGAGTTGCGAGCATGCGGCAGATTGGTGCCTGTCGCGCATGATCCACAAGCGCCTCGGCTTCCCTAAATGGTTTCTCGCCTCATATTCATCCTATGCCTCCTGATCAGCGCCAGCGGTTTTGTGTCCCCACCGGTCGCGCTGGCTTTGGGGCTCCTGTTTGGTCTCACATTGCCGCATCCTTACGGGGACCTAGCGAAGAAGTCTTCCAAATATCTTCTACAAGCTTCGGTAGTAGGACTCGGCTTCGGAATGAACTTGCATCAAGTCATTCAGGCTGGCCGCCACGGATTCGTTTACACCATGCTCGGCATCAGCTTCGCTCTCTTGGCTGGGATGGGATTGGGGGCGCTACTGCGGGTGCAAAGAGTGCCGGCATTCCTCATCTCCACCGGCACTGCGATTTGTGGCGGAAGCGCCATCGCCGCCGTGGGGCCTATCACCCAAGCCAGCGACGAGGAAATGGCGATCGCTCTGGGCACCGTGTTCGTGCTTAACTCGGTGGCGCTGCTGATTTTTCCCGCCATTGGTACAACACTGAAACTCACGCAATCGCAGTTTGGACTATGGGCAGCGCTAGCCATTCATGACACCAGTTCGGTGGTGGGCGCGGCGGCAAAGTATGGAACGATTGCCTTAGCGATTGCGACCACGGTAAAACTCGCGCGGGCGCTATGGATTGTTCCGCTTTCAGTCGCCACCGCAGTGGTGCGCGGCGCCAAGGCCAAGATTCAATGGCCATGGTTTATTGGCTTCTTTTGTCTCGCCGCAGTTTGCAACACCTATCTTCCAGCCGGAACGCACGCTTACTCACTTGCGGTGAAGGTTGCCAAAATTGGATTAACCGCGACACTTTTTTTGATCGGCAGCGGCATCTCAGTCGCAACCATCAAACGGGTGGGACATCGGCCGCTGCTGCAGGGGATAATCTTGTGGCTGCTGGTTTCTGTAGGATCGCTGTGGCTGATTCGCAAAGGATGGATTGCGCTGTGAAGGCGGGAAGCAAAAACGCCAGAAAGCCTGGCAGCAATAGAAATCCCGGCAAACCGGTTCAAGCCAAATCTTCCTCAGACGAATCTTCCCCAGATCAATCCTCAAAGATGCGTCTGCGCATCGAGGCCGCCATACGCCGCATTCCGAAAGGAAACGTTTCCACCTATGGAGCCGTCGCTCGCGCCGCGGGCCTGCCGGGAGCGGCGCGGCTGGTGGCGAGAGTTTTGCATCGCGGATTTGGTTTGCCTTGGCAGCGTGTGTTAGGAGCGGGCGGAGAAATCAAGCTACGTAGCGATTCGGCTATCGAACAGCGGCTGCGATTGGAAGCGGAAGGGGTTCGCTTCCGTGGCCGCAAGGTCGATATGAAACAGTGCGAATTCAAGTTCAAGCGGCACAAAGAGGCCTTGAGATGAGCCCAGGTTCATCTGCTACTTCTTGAACTGCTCATCGATTTCCACTTGATAGCCCGTCACCATCTTGTTGGTTTCGTTCGCCATCCCGACCACCGCCATCAGCTCTTTGAACATGGCGTCAGTCATCCCTTTTTTCTGCGCGGATGCGGTGTGAGAGGCGATACAGTAGTGGCATTGATTGGTCACACTGACAGCGACGTAAATCATTTCCTTGGTCAGCGGATCGAGCGCGCCCGGGGCCATGATCTGCTTAATATCTTCCCATGTCCGCTTCAGCGTGGCGGGATCGTGCGCGATTGCTTTCCAGAAATTGTTGATCCAGTCAGTCTTGCGCGTCGCCATAATATCGTCATAGACGGCGCGCACTTCCGGGCTGGCGTCTTTGTATTCAATGAGTCCGAGGGTTGCCATATCTCTCCAGTTGACTACGATTCGCCATCAGCAATTGGCCATTAGAAATTAGCGCGACTCTGTAGCGACAGCGTGGCTGTGCCGGCACAAAGCCAATTGCTAATTGCTAATTGCCAGGACTACTTCGGCAGTTCTCCGCCAAGCAACTTCTCCAACGATGCTGCGGGGCAGCGCACTCCTACATAAAACTGCCCGAACAGCGCGTACACAGCGCTGACATGGTCGAAGCGCATTTCATAAATCAATTTCTTGAAGACCAGGGGATCATCGGCAAAAAGATCAACTCCCCACTCCCAGTCATCGAAGCCGATAGATCCGGTGATGATCTGCTTTACTTCGCCAGCGTAACGCCGGCCCACCAGACCGTGCTCATTCATCTGGCGCGCGCGCTCTTCGATGGGAAGGGTATACCAGTTTTTATCTTCGCCGCGCCGCCGGTCCATCGGATAAAAACAGATATAACGGTTCGGCGGAATCTGTGGGAACAGTCGCGGGTGCATGGCCTCGCGATGCCGTTCGAGTTTGCATTCGATCTCGGCTTTCCATTGATCGGAATGCGGCTGGATGCCCTGCGCTGCGAGTTCCTTGTAGATTTTAAGAGTCGAGTCGTAAAGGCCGAGTTCGATGATGGAAAGATAGGAAGATGTCGGCTCAAAGTATTCACTCAGGCGCAGGCCGGCGAGTTTAAGTTCCGCCTGATTAAGATCGGCAAACGACTTGCGGAAGTGCACCAGCATCAGATCGCCCTTGTGCCCGATCAACGAAAAGAGTGCAGATTGCCCCGCGGACCCCTGTTCCATTTCACCCAGCACCGTCGCCGCCTCGCTCGCGATAGATGATCTGGTGGCCTCGGGAAGGGCTCGCCAGGCCGTCCAGCGGAATCGCATCATCTGATGCAGCACGCTGTAACCTTCAGTCGTCAACGGCACTTCGGGAATCTCGGCTGGAGCGGTTTGCGGATGAACCTGCGGAGGAATGGTCGTTGTCATTGGATTCTCGGGATGGGTGCTCATTTGGATTCGCCCTCCATTGTACGCAAAGCGGGGAGCCCAACGGGGCCACGATTTACAATCATTCTGAGATCCAGGCGAAAACGCATGCAGAAACTTATCCTGATAGTCTGCTTCGCCCTTACCTTTAGCCTTCCCCTGGCCGCGCAGAAGAAGCGAGTGTGGGTACTGCGCGCGCCCGGTGAAGCGGTGGAATACGATGCTTCAACATTCGCAGAGAAGCTGGTGGTCAAAATTCCCCCCGAGGCTCTGGCATCGCCGCAGAATTTCCAAATCAATGCTTTGGGGCAAATGCTATTTGCTCCTGCCGTGGCGTTGCCGCTGAGCGAAGGTGATTTTGCCGGGGCAAAGAATGTCTGGTTCTGGAACGGCCACACGGCGACAACCCTGACGGGCGACATCTCAAGAACCACGGCCACAGTGGGATCAAACATCGCCATCACCGAGTCGGCGCCTGCCCCATTTCTCTCGGCGGATGGAGTGCACCTATTTTGGTTCTCGAATCAGGCGCGCCGCCTGCAGCGCGATGGAGTGGATCTCTCCAACCGACTGAGTTGGACTAGCTGGCGTACGGACCTGGCCGGGGCGAACCGGGAAGAAATTGCCTCGATTACACTTCCTGATTGTTCGTGCAAAACTGGAGCTTGCGAAGAAACCTGTCCTTACGAAGAAGTCTGGATTCCCGGCGATGGAGTTGGGCAGTTTTTTCTGCTGACGCAGTTTGTGGCGGGACAGACGCAAGCGATTTATAAATCGACCTTGGCTTATGTAGAAGACGCCGGCAAATGGGCGGCGCAGGCAGTCGATCCCCCGTTGCGCCGAGTGTTGGATGCAGCGAATGCCGACGTCATTCTCGAAGCCGTTCCTGACACCGGTTGCTGCGGATGGTCGAATGAGAGTGATGATCAGGCCGTGCTGCGACTTCACGGCAAGACGATAACGGTGTTCGATGAGTTGGCCGCGTACAAAAATCCTGACTACGACGTGAGCTTCTATACGCAGAACGGCCAACTGGCGCCCGATCTCGGCTCCGTCGCCGTGACGATCAATGCCACATCCAAACCAAACACGCCGATTCAACTGGCGGAGCAGGGACAAGCCAACCCGGAAGAGTCGCAGCGCATTCGCAAAGCCTTGCCGGAGCTTCCCGCGGTTGAAGTAAAGAGTGTGGACGTGAGGAACGGTGAAGGCGCGCCGCATCGGCTGGCCTTTCTCCCGCACGCCACGCTGGTGGGCTGGATCAACGACAAGGAGATTCTCATTGTGGAGAATCACATGTTAGTTGTGTATAACATTGCGAACGAAAGCCGTAGAAAATCGACTATAACCGTAGAGGATTACGAGCACGTTCTTCTGCGCTGAACTTCGCCATCCCTCGCCAACTCACCACTTGTGTTTAAAGCCCTGGCGGCGTAAATTCGCCGCACCTTCATTGACTTGCTGCCGCTGGGGACGTAGGATTTTTCAACGTGATCGGGCGGACTGTTTCGCATTACTTAGTTATCGAAAAACTCGGGGGCGGCGGGATGGGCGTGGTTTATAAAGCGGAGGATCCGCGCCTGCACCGCTTTGTCGCGCTCAAGTTCCTGCCCGATGCGCTAGCCCGCGATCCTCGTGCGCTAGCCCGTTTTCAACGAGAAGCGCAGGCCGCCTCCGCACTCAACCATCCCAATATTTGTACGGTTTACGACATCGGCGAGCAGGATGGCCAAGCCTTCATCGCCATGGAGTTTTTGGATGGGCTGCCCCTGAAGCATCGTATCGCGGGCCGCCCGGTGGACACGAAGACTCTGGTTTCTCTGGCCGTCGACATCTCCGACGCCCTCGATGCGGCCCACACCCATGGCATCATTCATCGAGACATCAATCCCACAAATATTTTTGTGACCAAGCGCGGCCACGCGAAGATTCTCGATTTCGGCCTGGCCAAGCTAACCGAGGGCGACGAAGCAGTTCTCAGCGGAAACACTTTTGGAGATGTCACGCAGTCGCCGCACGATCCCGCGCGCCCCGGATATGCCCTGGGGACGATCCCTTACATGTCGCCGGAACAGGCCCTGGGCCGGCCGCTCGATTCCCGCACGGACCTGTTTTCCTTCGGCGTGGTGCTTTACGAGATGGCGACGGGTGTTCTGCCTTTTAAGGGACAAACTACCGCTGCGTTTTTTGAATCCCTGATTCATAGCGTACCGGACTGGCCGCTGCAATTTAGCGCTGGAACTCCGGCCGAACTTGAGCGCATCGTAAGAAAAGCGCTCGAGAAGGATGCCGGGCACCGCTTTCAAAGCGCCGCGGAGATGCGCGCTGACTTGCAGCGGCTGCGCCGCGATGTGGAGTCCGGCCAAGCCTTAACTCCTGCGCCGGCTCCGCCTCGCGTTCCGGATTCGAAGGATAGAATCCGCGCGATGTTCGCGACCGCTCTCACCACGGCCGCGCCTTCGCCCAAGCCGAGTAAGGCGCCATGGTTCGCTGCCGGCATTGTTGTACTGGCGGCTTTGGCTGGGATACTTCTGCTTCTCCGATCTCCCGAACCTCCGCCTTCGGTGATGTCGTCGTTGCAGATTACGAGTGACGGCACCTCGAAACGCTCGCTGGTGACTGACGGAACCCGCTTGTACTTTTCAGAGTATGTAAGCGGACACTCCGTGTTGATGCAGGTCTCCACTTCAGGTGGAGAAACTGCGCCCGTCCCGGTGTCACTGGCGAGCGCCGATGTTTACGATTTCCTTCCCAGCCATTCTGAGTTGCTGGTGAAAGGGGAAGCCGAAGGCTCCGAGACAGAGTGGCCGGTCTGGATACTGCCGCTGCCTGCAGGCTCCCTCCGGCCTGTGGGAAGTATCCTGGCGCATGCCGCCACTTGGGCGCCCGATGGCCAACACATCGTATATGCGAAGCAATCCAGTCTGTATATGTGCAACGCGGACGGAACGGATTCGCGCGAGCTCATTACGGTGTCCGGAATCCCATTCGCTCCCCGATTTTCTCCCGACGGTCGCCGGTTGCGCTTCACCATCCGCAATACCGACCAACGCACTTCTTCGTTGTGGGAAATTTCGCCGCAAGGGAAGAACCTGCACCCGGTATTGCCGGATTGGAACAAGCCTGCTCAGGAGTTTGGCGGAACCTGGACGCCGAACGGAAAATATTTTCTCTTCGAATCCACGCACGACCATACGCAGAATATCTGGGCCCTTCGCCAACCAGGATCATGGTTGAGCAATTTGTTTCACAGGACCGAGTCTGAACCAACGCAGCTGACGGTGGGCCCGCTCTTATTCAGCAATCCGACGCCGAGTCCGGATGGAAAGAAGTTGTTCGTCATCGGCCAGCAGCGCCGCTTCGATCTGATCCAACTGGATGGCAAGTCGAAACAGTTCTCTATCGATCTGCCAGGTGTATCGGCGGGGGAGGCCGACACGACGCACGATGGTGAGTGGATCGTTTATGTGTCGCATCCCGATCTCACACTGTGGCGCAGCAAAGCGGACGGAAGCTCACGCACCCAACTCACCTACGCGCCGATGCTCGCCCACATGCCGCGCTGGTCGCCGGACGGGAGTCAGATTGCGTTCATGGCATCACGTCCGGGAACGCCCTGGAAGATATTTGTGATGCCGGCTGAAGGTGGCACGCCTCGTGAACTGACGCCGGAAGATCACAATCAAGGCGACCCCACATGGATGCCAACGGGTGATGCGATTGTTTTTGCCGGAATGCCGTGGCTGGAATACGGGAAAACTTCTGGTCCCAATATTCATATCGCGAACGTGAACACCGGGCAGGTCTCGGATGTGCCAGATTCGGAAAATCTTTTCAGCCCGCGCTGCTCGCGCGACGGGCGCTACTTTGCGGCCCTTTCCGCCGATTCAAGTAAACTGATGCTCTACGACACGGAGAAGAAATCCTGGAGGCAGCTCGCCGTCTCCCGTTTCGCCTTCGAGAACTGGTCCCAGGATGGTAAATATATTTACGCGGAAGATTATCCCGACAAGATGGATGACATTGTGCGGGTGAATGTAGCGAGCGGCAGGATCGATCGCTTGCTCAGCCTGAAGGAAATTCCGCGCGGCTTCGATCCCTGGGAATTCTGGGTCGGCCTCGCTCCGGATGATTCGCCGCTGCTGATGCGGGATAAGAGCACGCAGGAAATCTACAGCTTGGATGTGCGGTTCCCGTAACTTTCTCCGCATCTGTTGGCGGCTGGTGAGCAAGTTGTAGACGACGAGTACGAACGATTCCCCTTTGTGCTAAACTGTGCCGGAAACACAGGGCACACTCCCCCCGTACCCTTTCTCGAGTTAAATCACCAGGAAGTACAACTCAATTACAAATTGCGAAAGGAGACGAAATGAGAGTCACAAAGCTGCTCTTGATTTGCATGTGCTGCGTTATAACTGTGCCCTCACTTTGGGGTCAAACTGCAAATAGCGTGGCAAAGCCTGGGATCCTGGGGTACCTCGACCCTCACACCGGTGCATTTCGGCCGGTCCCTTCAGCCAACGACGACAGTCTGGAGCCCGCAACCTTGACGACATTCGGAGGGACGATAACCGTCACTCTTACGATTACGGTGAAGTCCACCGGACTTACGAACTTCACTTGCACGGCGGAAGTTTCTGTCTTCGATTCCGCTACCACCAGCCCGCGCGGCTACGATGAAAGTGCCACCGCTGTCGCGACCGGAAGCGGGTCGACAAGAACCTGCAAACTGACCGTACCCTACTCCTGGTCACTGGCTACCCAACCCAGCGACAGCATGACGATCAGTTACATTGCTTTCGGAAGTGGCACAACCCCGACGGCGCAGCGTACCAGCGGGCTTTCTCCACTCGAAACCACCAAAGTCCCGGCAAATGGCGCTACTACCGCGCTCACTGCCGCAGTCACACTCTGAAACCCGGGCGGGTCTGAATGGCCCGCCCTTTTTTCCGCAAAGTGTTGCCCGCTCTGTTCCGAGCAGACCATCCAGATCGTAAGGTGATTATTCGAGGGCGCGGTGAATCTTCCGCTGTCCGGCTCGATAGATTGCCCAGCCAAGCGTCTTGGCGCCTGCCTGCGGTAAACAAAATCCATTAACACGGGGAACACAGAGGGCATGGGATAGATCTCGGCGAGATAGGGGGTGCAACAGCTAGGGTTGTCAAAATTGGGTGTTCAACATCTCGCGACAATGGCGCGCGATCTGTCGTTCTTCTTCCGTGGGGATAACTTTAATTTTGTCTGACGTTAGTCCAAGTGCTTCAAGGCCCAGGGTGGATGCGGCGCGAATGCGCTCGCTGTGTTCTCCGATGCCGCCGGTAAAGACGAGCAGGTCAGCACCTCCCAGCAGCGCGAGGTAAGCTCCAATCGCTTTTCGCACGGACATGGCAAAGATATCGAGCGCAAGCTCCGCTTTCTGATCTCCCGAACGGGCCCGCTCTTCGAGCGCCTTTACATCGCCTTCTCCTGAAGAGAGAGCAAAAAGGCCGCTCTGATGATTGAGCAGGTCTTCCAACTTATCTGCGTCGAGTTTGTCGTTTCGCAGAAGATAGATGATAACGCCGGGATCAAGGTCGCCAGATCGCGTGGCCATGGGAATACCACCGGTGGGAGTGAGACCCATCGTAGTATCGATCGACATCCCGTCGCGAAGTGCACACAGGCTTGATCCGTTACCCAGATGAGCGAAGATGGCTCGCGGCGGCACCTGGGCGCCAAAATGATGCACTAATGATTCGTAAGAAATCCCATGAAAACCGTAGCGGCGAATTCCCACATCTGCGTAACGTTGCGGGATGGCGAAATGGAATGCCACTTCCGGCATGGTTTGATGAAAAGCATCGTCGAAGCAGGCAAACTGCACCGCGGAAGAAAAAATCGACTGCGCCGAAGCGATCAGCGATAAAGCTTGCGGAATATGCAACGGAGCAAAGTGCACTGCGGAGCGGAGTTGATCGAGAACCTTCGGCGTTATGATTTGATGTTTCCGAAGCTCAGGTCCGCCATGCACGATACGGTGCCCGACGGCCGCCGGCGTGCCGTCAATATGTCCCCTGATCGCCTCGGCGAGAGCGGCCAGTGCATCGCTCTGCGATTCGTGAGTACAATCGCGCCGCAGCAGCGAAGTTCCATCGGAGGAACGAATATGTAACGACCCGTTGTCCCGTCCGATGCCATCCGCACTCCCAGTCAGCAGCGGCTCTTCGTCGGTCGCGCCTCGTTCATAAATACCAAACTTGAGCGACGACGAACCACTGTTGAGTACGAGAATGAGTCCGTCTTCTTTGGCTTGGTCCTTTGCCATTTTTAGCCTGGCCACTTCCAGTTGCGAATCTCTTCCTTATCGATGCCCTCGGTGTGAGCGTAGGCGATGCTCTCGATAATCTGGCCCTTCAACCATTCTTTGACATGAGCACCGACGGAGCGCAGACGCGGAACGCGGTCGATGACATCAATGGCTAAGTCGAAGCGGTCGATCTGGTTGATGATCGCAAGTTCCAGTGGAGTGTTGATATTGCCTTTCTCCTTATATCCACGCACATGAATGTTGTCATGATTCTTACGCCGGTAGCTGAGTTTGTGAATCAGCGAAGCGTAGGAGTGAAAGTTGAAGATGACGGGCTTGTCGGCGGTGAAGAGCGAGTCGAAATCGCGGTCGGATAGCCCGTGCGGATGCTCAGTGTCTGGCATGAGACGGAAGAGATCCACTACGTTTACAAAACGAATTTTCAGATCCTTGAAGTGCTCTTTCAAAATTGCTACTGCGGCGAGAGACTCCATGGTCGGAATATCACCGGCGCAGGCCATCACCACGTCCGGATCCTCGCCGTCATCGGTGGAGGCCCAGTCCCAGATGCCGATGCCCTTGGTGCAATGGATTACAGCATCCGCCATCGTGAGGTACTGAAGGTGGTCTTGCTTGTCGGCGACAATTACATTTACGTAATCGCGCGAACGCAGGCAGTGATCCGTCACGCTGAGCAGGCAGTTTGCGTCAGGCGGTAAGTAAATGCGCACCACGTCCGGACTTTTATTCGTAACCACATCAAGAAATCCGGGATCCTGGTGAGTAAACCCATTGTGATCCTGCCGCCACACCAGTGACGTTATGAGCAGGTTGATCGAAGGTATTGGAGCGCGCCAGTCGAGTTCTTTCTTCGATTTCTCCAGCCACTTGGCGTGCTGGTTGAACATGGAATCGATGATGTGAATGAAAGCTTCGTAGCTGGAGAAAAATCCGTGGCGGCCGGTGAGCACATAGCCTTCAAACCAGCCTTCGAGCGTATGCTCGCTCAGAATTTCCATAACGCGTCCGGCGACGTCGAGTTCACCCCCGTCGGCGTCGTCCGGCTTGAATTCGGCAAGCCAGGTTTTTTTCGACGCAGCATAAATCGCGGTGAGCCGGTTGGAAGCGGTTTCATCTGGTCCGAAGACGCGGAATGAGTTCATGTTGCGGCGCATCACTTCGGCAAGAAAATGCGCGAGCACGTCAGTGGGCGGAGCATATATTCCACCCGGCGCTTTCACTTCTACGGCATAATCGCGAAAGTCCGGCAAAGAGAGTTCTTTGCGCAGCAATCCGCCGTTGGCGTGCGGATTGGCTGAGATGCGGCGCTCGCCGGATGGCGCAAGCGCTTGGAGTTCCGGTAGGAGAGTTCCGTTGGCATCGAACAGTTCTTCGGGTTTGTAACTGCGCATCCAGTCTTCCACGATCTTCAGATCCTTACTATTCGTGACTGGGTCAGCTACCGGCACCTGGTGGGCTCGCCATGTGCCCTCCACCTTGTGCCCACCGACTTCCTTCGGCCCCGTCCATCCCTTCGGAGAGCGAAGGACGATCATGGGCCATCGCGGGCGACTCGCTTTTCCGGTGGAGCGAGCCTGCTGCTGGATCGATCGAATCTCAAGAATGCACTGTTCCAGCGTTGCGGCCATTTTCTGATGCATCACAGCCGGATCATCGCCTTCAACGAAGTAAGCCTTGTGCCCGTACCCGGTCAGCAGCGCTTCCAGTTCTTCGTGCGGAATGCGCGCCAGGATGGTGGGATTTGCGATCTTGTAGCCGTTGAGGTGCAGGATGGGCAGAACAGCGCCATCGCGAATCGGGTTCAGGAATTTATTGGAATGCCAGGAGGTGGCGAGTGGCCCGGTCTCGGCCTCGCCATCGCCAATGGCGACGGCTACGATGAGATCAGGATTGTCGAACGCTGCTCCGTAAGCATGCGAGACGGAATAGCCAAGCTCGCCGCCCTCATGAATCGAGCCCGGAGTCTCCGGAGTGCAGTGCGAACCGATTCCGCCGGGAAAAGAAAACTGCTGAAAGAACTTGAGCAGCCCGGCTTCATCGCGGCTCTTTTCAGGATAAATCTCAGAATAGTGACCTTCGAGATAGCAGTTGGCAAGAGTTGCCGGAGCACCGTGGCCGGGGCCGGCGATGTAGATCACATCCAAGTCGTACTTGCGGATGAGCCGGTTCAGGTGAACCCAAATCAAAGATTGACCGGGATCCGATCCCCAATGGCCTAGAAGCCGGTTCTTGATGTGTTCCGGCTTCAGAGGTTCGCGCAGGAGGGGATTCGCGCGAAGATAAATCATGCCCGCCGACAGATAATTGCAGGCTCGCCAATAAGCATGCATCTTGCGCAACTCTTCGGACGAAAGGGGAGCTACTTCAGTTTCGCCAGCCATCAGATCTCTCCGAAAATTTCAGTTCGGTAATTGCTTAGCGGTGTTTCTACCTTACAACCTTACCCATCTGATGCGGAAGCTTGATCCCACGATCTACCGACCTAGAAAGAGGTTGTGAAAAACGTGCCCCAGCAACGCTCCGCCTTTTTTTCATGCTTCGTCTATGGCCGCAGGTCGGATTTTTTCTCCTCTCTCCATTACGCCCGTAACTATCGAGTGACATTACGCTGTGTTAGACCTTTCTAATGAGAGCGGAATGGCCCCACAGTACGGCCTTGCCGGGTGCGAGTCACCACGACTGCACGGGAGTGCGAGGTTAAGAATGGCAAAAAAAATCCTTGTAGTGGATGACTCCAAAACCGCCTTGATGATGGAGCGGGAGATTCTGGAACGGCGCACGACCTACCAGTGTGTGACCGCGTGTGACGGGCAGGAAGCAGTGGAGAAGGCGCAACAAGAGCATCCGGACCTGATTTTGATGGACGTAGTAATGCCCCGTATGAACGGATTTGAGGCCTGCAAGATGATGCGTCAGCAGCCGGGCACGCGCGAGATTCCCATTGTTCTGGTGACCACCCGCGGCGAAGAGTCTTACATGGAGGCGGGATTCCAGAGCGGCTGCAACGACTACATCACGAAGCCGGTGAACGGTACCGAACTAGTCGCTTTGCTGGAGAGTTACCTGGGCGAGTGACACGCGCAAAGGCCGGCACACTCGGTCGAACAGAGCAAGAATGATTTTCCATGAATAAGGATCTTCATGCCCGGTGATAAGAGCAACGCATACGGAGCAAAAGCCGCTGCCGCGGAACCGATGAACGATCTGCGCCTTCGAACCGCTCGTAAGCGGCTGCTCGGAAGCAGCGGGCAAGAGGACGCGATTGAGGCCGTGCGTGAGATTGTTGCAAACTTCCTCGGCTCCGAAGAAATGGGCCTGTTCCAGCTTGATCGTAGAAACAAGAAGTTTGAAGTGTTCTGGTCGTTCGGAATTGATCTCGAAGAGTACGACTTGTTGCGGACTCTCGGGGAATCTGGTCTTCAGTGCATGATGCGCGGAGAGTTTCACGTGGAGTTCGGAGTTCGCGACCAGGCGGGAGTAATGGCCAAGGCGCAGGCGTTTATTCCCATCACAGTTGGGGACCAAACCATAGCGGTCCTCGCCATCCTGCGCCTGCTGCCCCAGAAGGCCGGGTTCGAGCGGGCAGACATGGAAATCTTCAAACTTCTTTCCCGGGAAGCCGCCAAACCTTTGTTCGGTCCGACCGGCCACGCGACCCCAGGTGCGGAAGGATCAGGAATGAGAGCATGAAAGACACCTCCTCCAAATTCAATCCAGCGGTCCTGCCCGCTGAGGTCATGAAGAATTTTGAGCCAGCGGATTCGAATCAGCCGCGGCACTTTCTCTACCCCGGACAAGTATTTGTGACGCGCGAACCGATGACCATCTCCACCATACTTGGCTCCTGCGCAGCCGTTTGTCTCTGGGACCGGCACAAGCGGGCGGGAGGAATGAATCACTATTTGCTGCCTGAAGGGCAGGCCGAAGGCCCGAACCGCCTGCGATACGGCAATGTCGCAAATCCCGAACTTCTGCGCGAAGTGTTGGCGCTGGGATGTGAAGTGCGAAATCTGCAAGCCAAGATTTTCGGTGGATCCAGCGCATTCGCTGTCGATTTATCGCAATCCGTGGGAACGAGGAATGTCGACCTGGCTGAAAGTTTTCTTCGCTCCGCCGGGATTCCCGTCGTGGAGAGGGAAGTCTCGGGAAAGCATGGGCGCAGGCTAGTGTTTCACGTAGCCGATGGAGTCACGATGATCAAGAGTTTTGACCAGGTGTAGCGAAGAGTTTTTCATACAAGAATTCGAACGCACGAAAGGGGGAACGATTGGATTTAGCGGATTTTGATCGTGAAGCAGTCCTGGCGTCGTTCCTCGCCGAGTCTGAAGAAGGCCTGGACACGATGGAGCGGGTTTTGGTGCAGATGGAATCTAGTCCGCCCGATCCGGAGCATGTGCATAGCATTTTTCGTGTGGCGCACAGCATCAAGGGAAACGCAACCTCGTTGGAACTCAGTGAGCTTGCCGGGTTTGCCCACGTCGTCGAAGACTTGCTGGATCTGTTTCGTGAGCAGCACTCTCAGCCCAGTGGGGAATTGATATCGCTGCTATTGAAGGCGGTGGATGAGCTGCGCAGCATGGTTTCCATAGCGTCGGCCGGGAACCAGGAACTCACCCATGGACAGCAGGATCTCAGACGAGAAATCGCCCGCGAAGTAGAGAAGCGATCGAAAAGAGTCGTCAGGGCCAACGGAGCCACAGGAGAATCCGGTTCGGCAGTGAAGAGCGATACGCTCCCAAATGCCGGCCCGCGCACGTTGCGCGCCGATGTGGAGAAGCTCGACCACATGTTGAACCTGACCGGCGAGATTGTGATTGCGCAGGGCCGCCTCCGGCGGATGATCGAAAAACTTGGCAGCGAACAAGGGCGTGCCATCCTGGAGATGCATCGCGAGGCAGAGCGCTTGTATATGGATCTGCAGAGTGAAGTGATGAGCATTCGAATGGTGCCGGTCGGACCGTTGTTTCGTCAGCTTGTGCGCTCGGTAAGAGATCTTGCCCGGAGCCACGGAAAGATGGCGCGCCTGGAAGTGCTCGGAGGAGACGTCGAAGTTGATACGACGGTGCTTGAGCAGTTGAAAGATCCTCTGCTGCACCTGGTGCGCAACGCGGTCGACCATGGTCTGGAAAAGCCGGATGTGCGCGAGAGCCAGGGCAAGAATCCTTGCGGAGTGATAAGGCTTAAAGCTGCGCACAGCGGTGGAAATGTCCTGGTAACGCTGCAGGATGACGGAGCCGGATTCGATCGCAAACGGATTCTCGAGAAAGCAAAACGCGTCGGTCTGGTCTCTGCGAAGGACGAGATTCGGGAGCAGGATATTTACGATCTGGTTTTCCAGGCCGGGTTTTCTACGGCTGAATCAGTTACAGATCTTTCTGGGCGTGGCGTTGGTCTGGATGTGGTGCGGCGCAATATCGACAGCTTGCGCGGCACGGTGGAGATATCGAGCACGTCCGGTAAGGGCAGCGTCATCACCATCCGGCTGCCTTTGACATTGGCCATTATTGAAGGCTTCTCCGTGAGGGTGGGCGCTGAAACTTTTGTCGTCCCACTGGAGCATGTAACCGAGTGTACGGAATTGCCCGCGGGACAGAGAAGCTCAGAAGCCAGCGGAATCCTCAGTCTGCGCGGCACCCCTTTGCCCTATGTGAGATTGCGGCACGCATTCAGCCTGCCCGGGGACAGCCCGAAGCGGGAGAACATCGTCGTGGTGAAGATCAACGATAGTTATGCGGGAATCGCCGTGGACGAATTGTTGGGTGGAATGCAGACGGTGGTAAAGCCGCTGGGCAGAGCGTTTCGAGCCGTGCCGGGCATTGCGGGATCCACGGTTCTGGGAGACGGACGCGTCGGCTTGATCATCGATGTTCCCAGTTTGCTGCGGGAAGTAATGCAGTCGAGTCTGCAGGCACAAGCTTAGTTGCGACGGAAAACATTCGAGAGGCGGAGAACAATGAAGACTTGGCAAGATCAGAAAATAGGTACACGGCTCGGGGTTGTCTTCGGGGTCATTCTGTTATTCGTGATTGTGGCCGGTGGATTTGGTTTGAGCTGGCTCGGCCGGCTGAATTCCAATATGTCGGCCTCAATGCAGAAGCGCTACAACACCGTCGAGCTGACTCACCAGACGATTGAGAACTCGATCACTAATGCCCGCATCACTCTGCAACTGTTTGAGACCGTCAATCCTGAGCAAGAGAAAAAACTGAATCAGGAAAACGAAGGAATCAGTCACCAGATCACGACGCAGGTTGCCGAGATTGAAAAGAGTCTTAGTTCTTCGCAGGAGCGCGAACTCTTTGAAACGGTTACCCACAATCGAGAGGCTTATATTTCGGCAAGGCAAAAGGCCAAGGCGCTGCTCGCGGACAAGAAAAAGGAGCAGGCTATGGACGCATTGAGTGCAGAGGTAATTCCGGCTCTCGACATCTACCGCGCGTCATGGCAGAAGCTTATCGACTTCCAGACAGCGGCCATGGAGCAGAGCATGAAGGAGGGCCAGGACTCCTATGCCGCGGGACGCAGGATTGCTTTGTTGCTGCTGGTAGTTACTTTGATTATTTCTCCGTTGGTGGCAATCAGCATTACAAGAAGCATTACGGTTCCCATCCAGCAGGCGGTTGAACATGCGGAACGCATCGCCGCGGGTGACCTGACTAAAGAGATTGCTGTGACGAACAGCTCGGAGACCGGCAAGCTGCAGCAAGCGATGCATGAAATGAGCAGCCGCCTGTCAGGCATTATCAGGGACGTTCGCGAAGGATCTGCTGCCGTCGCATCTGCCGCCCAGCAGGTTTCTTCCTCATCCCAGAGTCTTTCTCAGGGAACAAGTGAACAAGCTGCCTCGGTGGAGGAGATGAGCTCCAGCCTGGAGCAGATGAACGCATCTATCAGCCAAAATGCTGACAACAGCCGGCAAGTGGAGCAGGCAGCGGCAAAGGGAGCGCTGGCGGCGGAAGAGAGCGGCAACGCGGTTAAAGAAACCGTTGAAGCCATGAAACAGATTGCATCGAAGACCTCGGTGATCGAAGAGATCGCCTACCAGACGAATCTACTTGCGCTCAACGCCGCCATCGAAGCAGCACGCGCCGGAGACCAGGGCCGGGGCTTCGCGGTAGTCGCGGTCGAGGTGCGAAAGTTGGCCGAGCGCAGCCAGTTAGCCGCGCAGGAAATCGGTGGCTTGGCGGGAAGAAGCGTCAGCGTGGCGGAGCGGTCTGGAAAATTGCTCTCTGACCTGGTGCCATCGATCAAGAAGACCGCGGACCTGGTGCAGGACGTAGCCGCGGCGAGCACCGAACAGTCTGGCGGAGTGACCCAGATCAACCAGGCAATGTCTCAGGTTGACTCGGTCACTCAGCGCAATGCGTCGTCGGCGGAAGAGCTTTCCAGCACGGCGGAAGAGTTAGCGGCGCAGTCCGAGCAACTGCAACAGTTGATGACCTTCTTCCGCGTGGCGGGTGAACAAAATTCACACCGTAATGGTGACGGCAAACAAAGAGTCTCGATGCCCTTGAAGCCGGCATTCAGAAGCGATTTCGCGCGCACTGGTCAGAAACAGCCCGCGAGCGCGAAGGTCGAGGAAGAAGCCAACTTCTCTCCCTTCTGAAGATCGCAGCCGAGGCTGCATAGCTTCATGCAAGGAATGACGGCGTGCCGAAGCCGAATGCACTCGGCAATGCAACGAGAAATGTGAGGATTGAAACTATGGGAGCGCCGAACCAAGAGAAGAATCAACTCCCTCTGAAAACCGTGCAGTATCTTACTTTCCTGACCGCAGGCGAGGAATATGCGATCAGCATTGTTAAGGTGAGGGAGATCATCGAGTACGAGGCGGTTACCACCGTGCCGAGGACTCCGATCTGGATTCGCGGCGTCACAAACCTGCGCGGTAAAGTTGTCCCGGTCGTCGATCTCGCTGTTAAATTCGGACTGCCCTCCAGCAAGATTTCCAAATTCTCTTGCATCATCATTACCGAAGTGATGTTTCAGGGCGAGAGTCTGACCATGGGTGTTCTGGCCGATTCTGTAAGCCAAGTGATTGAACTCTCCGCGCAGGAAATCGAAGCCGCGCCGCCATTCGGTACGCGGGTGAAGACAGAATATCTGCTTGGCATGGGCGCTTTGGGCAAGAAGTTTTGCCTGATTCTTGATATCGATAAGGTCCTGTCTACTGACGAATTATTAGCGGTATCGGAGTCCCTGGCCGACGAATCTGCTGCCGATCCTTCCGTCGTTGAGAAGGCGGCCAAACCGGAACACTTTGAGGCTGGAGCGTAGCTGTGTCCGCAGGAGCAGGCGCCGGTAAGGCTCAGCGCACCTCCCGGCAGATTGATACATACTCCGATCAGTTACCCCATCTTTCCGTAAGCCCCGCGCTGTTCGAAAAATTCCAAACGCTTATCTATTCCGAAACCGGTATATGGCTGGGAAGTTCAAAAACGGCCCTGCTGTGTGGACGCCTGTTCCGGCGGCTTCGAACCCTGGGCATCACTTCGCTCGAAAGCTACTACGAATGCGTTGCCCAGCCCGACCAGCAAGAGGAACGCGAGCGGATGATCGACGCGATCACCACCAATGAGACCCGCTTCCTACGCGAGCCGCGGCAATTCGAATTCCTGGTGCAAAGCGTGCTTCCGAGTTGGCGGATGGACGCTGAACAAGCTTTGCGGGCCAAGAGAGTACGGATATGGAGTGCCGGATGCTCTTCCGGGGAGGAGCCTTATACCATCGCGATGTTGATGGCCAGGCATCTGCCGGCGCATGAAGGTTGGGACGTGCGCATTCTGGCCACAGACATCTCAAACCGCGTGCTGGAAAAAGCCCGCAAGGGTGTTTATCCCATCGCGAAGGCGAAGGAGTTGCCCCTGGACCTGCTTTACAGTTTTATGCTTCGTGGCACCGCCGACCGCGACGGCGAGATGAAAGTAAAAATTGAGATCCAGCAGATGGTCGATTTTCAAAGGCTGAACCTGGACCAGGAATCTAATCTTGCAGAAAGTCCATTCGACATTATTTTTTGCCGTAATGTTTTAATTTATTTTGATGCGGCTTCAAAATCCAGAGTGGTTACCAGCCTTTCTCGTCACCTGATCGCCAATGGCTTCCTGTTCGTGGGGCACGCGGAAAACTTAACCAGCATTTCCACAAATCTACGCAGCCTTGAGCCCACCATCTACCGAAAGACAATAGATCGAGAGGTCTCTTGAACACGCCGCTGAATGGAAATGGCTTGCAAGTGCTGGTTGTGGATGACTCGGCCATGGTGCGCCAGGTCATGCAGGCCATTCTAAGCACCGATCGCAGGATCAACGTGAAGGCTGCGGCGGACCCGCTCATTGCCTGGGCCAAGATGCAGAAAGAATCTCCTGATGTTGTCATCACGGATTTGGAAATGCCGAGGATGGACGGGCTGACTTTCATCCGAAAAATCATGTCGGAGATGCCTACGCCGATCGTGGTCTGTTCCGGTCTGGCGGCGCGCGGAACGGAACTTGCATTTCGCGCGCTCGAAGAAGGCGCGGTCGAAGTGATCACCAAGCCCAAGGTTGGCGTGCGTGATTTCCTGCACGAATCGGCGGTCACGCTTCTGGATGCAGTCTGGAGCGCGGCTCAAGCCCAGATGAGCCCGCGAGCGCCGGCTGCGCCTCGCGTCACCGCCGATGTAGTACTGCTGCGTAAGCACAATTCTGCCTCTATTTTGCCGCCGAGCGGATTAATCGCTGTCGGCGCTTCCACCGGAGGTACGGAAGCACTGCGCCTGTTTCTTGCTGCTTTGCCTACGGATTGCCCGCCCATCGTGATTGTGCAGCACATGCCTGAAGTTTTCACCAAGGCATTCGCGGAGCGCCTGAATAAGGAATGTGCGATCGAGGTGGAGGAAGCTCGTGACGGCGTCCGGCTACAAAACGGCAGGGCACTGATCGCTCCCGGTAACCGCCATATGCTGGTGAATCGCAGCGGGGAGGAATTTGTTGTCCAGATCATCGACGGACCGCTGGTTTCGCGACATCGACCAAGCGTGGATGTTCTTTTTCGTTCCGTAGCCATCGCTGCCGGCTCAAAGGCGACTGGCATCATCATGACCGGCATGGGTGACGATGGCGCCGAAGGCCTCTGTGAAATGAAGGAAGCCGGCGCCGCGACCATCGCGCAAGACGAGGCCAGCTGCGTCGTGTTCGGAATGCCGAAAGAGGCAATTGCTCGAGGTGCTGTGGATGTTGTGATGCCTCTGGACCAGATCGCCAGTGCCGCCGTGAGCCTACACACTCGATAGCAGACCTGCAGGGCTATGCCGTTCGTGATCTGCCATGAAGATTAGAACGTTCTTAGAATTAAGCTCGATCACGGACTTCCCCGAATTTGTCCTGACTGGCGATTTGAAGATTTGTCATCCGTACATTTGATCGACTAAAAATTTGAGTTTCACGAAGGAGACGATTCATGGCTACTGGTGCAGCTCCCGCGCTCGAACCCAAGGCGGAGACGAAAACGGAGACTACGGTCGAGGCCGCTAAGGCGCAGCCCGCAACGCTAAAAGATCGCATTGTAGGGATGCTTCATCATATTTTTGCCGGACGCGACGAATACCTCGGATGGCGTCAGTAAGGTTTTCGCCGATCCGACCAATCGCGATCATTGTCGATCTCAAACAAGGTTTGCGCAATTCTCCCGCCCGAGGAAGATAATCAACCCCACTTTTCCTATTTCACGAACGTCAGTCCGTGCGGGACCAGCCATCGGAAGACATAGGCGTAGAGCATCACAATAATTCCGACAATGGAACCCAGTGCGACTGAGTGCCAGAAGACAAAGCGAAAAATAACTCCCTCGTTGCCCACCTGCTCCGTGGCCGCGGTGGCAATTGTGATCGATTGTGCGTCTACCATCTTCCCCATCACTCCACCGGCGCTGTTGGCCGCGCACATAAGAATGGGATCGATGTGGAGTTGTTGAGAAGTAATCCGTTGCAGACTGCCGAACAGCGCGTTGGATGACGTATCGCTCCCGGTAAGCGCAACTCCCAGCCAACCCAGGAATGTGCCGAAAAATGGATAGAACCATCCGGTACGCGTGAACGCCAAACCCAGCACGGCATCCAGGCCGGAGTAGCGGGTCACGAATCCCAACCCCAACATGAATGAGATCGCGATCATGGCAAGGCGCATTCTGACCAGCGTTCGCCAAAATATTTTCATCAATTGCAGCGGGCCCAGCCCGAGGAGAAATCCGGACACAATCGCGGCCAAAAAGCATCCCGTACCGGTGGCCGAAAGCCAGTTGAAATCGTAGCGCGCGGATTCTGGAGTTGGCTTAGGCACAACTGGTGCGGAGCGCGAGACCGCGTTATTCAAGTACGGTACATCCCATCCTGGCGGACCGGGGCGCACTTTTCCATTTGCCAGTACCACTTTAAAAGCCGGAGTAGTCGCCTGGTTCATCGCTAGTTTTATTTTCGGCAGTCCCCAGAGCAACACAAACAATGACAGAATTGCGAAGGGTGTCCAGGCTTTGAAGACTTGCCCCGCAGTGTAGGTGCGGGTTTTCACCAATCCATCGAAAGATTTGGCTGGCCATTCGCCGCCTTGCTGATCCGTGATTTCCACCGTCGCTTCGATGGGAGCGGACGGTTTATCGTCATAATCAAAGCGCCAAATCTTTTTTGGCTTCCAGAAGCGCAGGAAAATCAAGACAGCGACGAGCGAGACCACGCCTCCCATGATGTCAACCAGATTGCTGTCGACGTAATTCGACCAGAAGAATTGAGTGAGAGAGAAAGAAACGCCGACTACCAGGATGGCGGGAAATACCTCGAAGGTTTCCTTCCAATTGACCATGGTTCGCACCAGCCAGAAAGGAACAATGATGGCAGTGAAAGGCAGGATGCGACCGATCATCGCGTTAAGATCGGATTCCGGTAGTGCGGTTACGGCCGCGAGCGCATGAACCGGAGTTCCGATCGCGCCCCAGGCGACCGGCGCGGTATTGGCGATCAGATTCAAAGCGGCCGCATGGAACGGCTTGAATCCCAGGCCGATCATGAATGCACCGGCAATCGCCACCGGCGCTCCGAAGCCCGCGGCTCCTTCGATGAACGCGCCAAAACAAAATGCCACCAGCAACACTTGCAAACGGCGGTCGGCAGTGATTCCGGCCACGGACTCCTTCATAATTTCGAACTGACCGGTCTCGACCGAAATATCGTAGAGATAGACCGCTGCCAGAACGATCCAGGCAATTTTCAGAACTCCGAATGCTACGCCGTAGCCGAAGCTGAGTGCCGCCAAAATGGGAGGCATTTTGAAAAAAATAATTGCCACCAGGACGGCGGTTGTTGCGCCCGCAATGGCGCACCAGTGCGGCTTAACTTTGAGACCAGCGAGCAGACTGAAGAGAACGATGATGGGAAGCGCCGCCACCAGCGTGGAGAGCCACCAATGGCCAAGCGGATCGTAGATCTGAGTCCACTGCATTTACAGCCTCCTTGGCGAATGAATGTTCTGCCTGCAGAGATCGAGCCCGCGAAATGCAATGCTGCAATTTTCTATAACAACGCGAATCAGTTCGTTTCCCAGTTCTTAGGTACGTTCACATACGAGCGATCCAATTCGCTGACCGATCCACAACCGAGCAACCGCAAAGTTCGCTCCAGATCGACGCGCAGTATCTCGATGGCGCGATCGACCCCAGCTTCCCCGGCCGCGGCCAAGCCATAGGCATACGCGCGCCCGCACAGCACTGCACTCGCTCCCATGCAGAGAGCCTTGGCAATATCAGTGCCGCGACGAATGCCGCCATCCATCAGCACTTCAATGCGGCCTTGCACCGCCTCCACAACTTCAGGCAAGGCTCTTAAGGAAGCTGGAACTCCATCGAGCTGTCGGCCACCGTGATTTGAAACCGAGATCGCGGCAGCGCCTTCGTCTACCGAGCGTCGGGCATCGTCTGCGGTTAACACTCCTTTGATTACGATTGGACCCTTCCACACTTCTCTGATCCATCGCAGGTCTGCCCATGTCACCGCCGATTCGGCCAGTGCTGCATTAATGTCGACCAATGGCATCGGTCCCTTGCCCGGCACAATGACATTCGGTAATCCGGGCAGACCTCCGTCCATCAGATAGCTCATGAGCCAGCCCGGGCGCGAGAGGATTTGGGGAATAAAGGGAATCTTCTCAAATGGCCCGCCGCTGATTAGTTCCTTCATGCCATTGCGATAGTCGCGCTCGCGAATGCCAGACACCGGAGTGTCGATGGTGACGACGAGTGCGTTGAAACCCGCACCCCGTGCTCTCGCAATCGCAGCCTCGGCGGCGCCGCGACCGCCCATCAGATAGAGCTGGTAAAAAACCGGTCCCTTGGAAGCCGCTCGCACGTCTTCCAGTTTGTGCCCGGAAATTGTTGAGAGAATGTATCCCGTCCCAGCCCTGCCTGCGGCGCGCGCGGCTGCCACTTCGCCGCCCGGGTGCATCAGGCGGCTGTACCCAACCGGCGCGAGCAGAAAGGGAAGAGAGAGATCGAAGCCCAAGACGCGTGTACACAAACTACAGCTTGCCACCGCAACCGCGTGACGTGGGCGAAAGGTGACGTCGTTGAAGACTCGGCAATTCTCACGCAGCGTAACCTCTCCCTCAGCCCCGCCATCGAGGTAATCGAATACAGATTTCGGAACTCTTTGACGTGCGATTGGCCGGAAGTCCTCGATGCAAACAACGCGGGGAGAGGCAACAGAGTGGGCGGATCTCGTCATTGCTGGTCCAGAAGTGCAGGTGCGGCGCTTTGAATCCTAAGGCAGGCGATATCGTACCACTTGCAGAATCGCTGCCGAGATGAAATTTTCCCAGCCAGTTTGGCCTGCGGATGCGGATAGTTGATTTTCACAACACTTTGTTCAGTTTCGCGGACAGCAGTTCCAGCTGGTCAAAAGTACAGTCTTGAGGTTTTTTTTCGGGGCGCCAACGCAGGAATTTTGTCCCGTGACGGAAACGGCCTCCAGAAAAATGATCGTAGCGAACCTCTGCGACCAGTTTCGGTTTGAGCGGTTGCCACTCCGTGGAGCGCTTTGTGCTCCACCGGCTAGGGCCACCCGGAGCGTGTCCGGTGAATCCGGGACCACCAACGAGAGGCGCGACGATCTTTTTCAGCTCCTGGCGCTGCTCGGAATTAAAGCTTGACGTGAAGCCAATATGATCGAGCAGGCCTTCTCGGTCGTAAAGGCCGAGCAAGAGAGAACCAACACCGCCGCCTTTTTCAGCATAGCGGAAGCCCCCCACAACTGTGTCGGCGGTCCGGATCCGTTTGATCTTCACCATACCGATGCGCTCGCCCGAGTGGTAAGTCTCGTCCAGACGTTTGGCTACGATTCCATCAAGGCCCAATTTGCCGCGCTCCTGCATCCATTGTTGTGCCTGACGGCGGTTGGAGGAAGCTGGCGAGAGTCGCACCCTGCCGTCGTCGGCTATCCTGCCGAAGAATTGCTCGAGCCGTTCACGCCTCTCAGAGAGCGGGCGCTCATTCAAAGCTTGTCCCTCCGCATCGACCAGCAAATCGAAGCACAAGTAAGTAGCCGGAGTTTCGGACGATAATTTGCGGATTCTGCTGGCCGCGGGATGAATCCGCATCAGCAAGTTGTCGAACGAAATCTGTTTCCCCACATAGATCACAATTTCGCCATCCAAAACGAAGCGTGACTGCGGAAGCTCGGCAAGCGCTTCTACGAGTTCCGGAAAATAACGATGCAGAGGCTGGCCGGCTTTCGATTGCAACAAGACTTTTTTATCGCGGCGAAATGCGAGACAGCGGAAACCATCCCATTTCGGCTCGTAAAGCCAGCCATCGCCGACCGGGATTTCATCAACCGCCTTCGCTTCCGCAGGAGGATAAGGCGGACGAATGGGTAGGCGGATTACCGGGAATCTGTCGTCTGAATCTCGATCAGGAAGGATGCCGGAAGTAACTCGCCCCAGCGATTTCTTGGCGGAAACCTGAGTACCTCCTTTTCTTGCCATAGCACGTTGCGCTTATTCGGATTCGCCCCTCCGCGGATCGAACTCTTCGCGGAGGAGCGATCGAAAGAGAAGATGTTAGTTACCCTGCATTTTACTCGCGCTGGCTGAAGTGGTCGGCGCTATCTGCCTGGCCTCTCGCAGATGACTCTTCAGTACCGGAAGCGTCTTTTCAGCAAACTCTTTTACAGCCGGATCGCTGGCAGAATTTGCTTCCTGCTGAAAATCAGCAACGTCCTGGGTATGATCCTTCACCATGTCTGACATGTAGGCCTTGTCGAATTGCTCGCCGCTGAGTTTCGATAAGTGTTCTTTGGTCATTTCGTCTTTAGCGCTCAGCTTGCTGGGAAGGGTAATCCCTTGGGTGCTCGCAACTTCTTTTAGCTGTTCGTTGGCTTTGCTATGGTCGTTGACCATGCGTTGGCCAAACTTCTTAACTTCGGGACTGGAGGCTTTTTCCGTTGCCAGTTTTCCCAGTTCCACTTCCGCCATTCCGCCCTGTGCGGCCTCGCGCACAAACTTCTTATCGCTGGGGCTCACGCTGCCGTTTGACGAGCCCGCAGACATCGAATTTGTCTGACCGATCATTGCGACGGGTAACAGGGTAAGGGACGCGATGAGCGCAACGCGGCTCATCAGACTACTAATCTTTTCCATAGGTTTCTCCTTTTCCTATCAAGTATTGCTTTCGGGCGGAGGCGGAGCAATCGATAGAAGCCCGTAGGAATTGGCGCATCATGCCCTACGGCGGGCCGCCGGAGCTGATTGGGCGTGGTCAGTGAGGGGTTTCAGGAGACGATGGTCACGATTTCGATTGCGCTCTGCGTATTGCCTTTATGCACGAGAACAGAATTCTCTCTCCGCTCAAGAAATAAATCGACCGTAATACCGCCGCAGCGCAAGTCCTTAATCGTAAGGTTTGGGATTCCTTCCGGCAGATAAGGGTCATCAAAGACTATCCGCTTCCGCTCCGCGTCGATGGAGATGCCGAGACAGGCTTGCAAGATAAGAAAAGGAGCGGCCGCTGCCCAGGCCTGGGGCGAGCATGCCACGGGATAAAGTGTGGGACCCTCTCCGCCGCGCCGGTCGATGCCGCAAAAAAGTTCGGGCAAGCGGTGCAAATCGACCATGCTGCTCAGATCGAGCAGAGCCATGAAAATGCGCCCGGCAAGCTCCTTGTCTCCATATTTCGCCAGGCCAGATGCGATGATGGAATTGTCGTGGGGCCAGACCGATCCGTCGTGATAAGAAAGCGGATTGTAACGCGCCTCGCATGACGCCACGGTGCGAACTCCCCACCCCGTGAAAGAATCAGGCTGGAATAATGTTCCTGCGACTTTCTGGGCGCGATCCGGGGATGCGATGCCGGTATAGAGGCAGTGTCCCGCGTTCGAGGCGCGGACCCGACAAGGTTTTTTCTGTCCATCGAGCGCCAGTGCATAGGTGGAAAGATCTTCACACCAGAATTGTTCTTCGAATTTCGCGCGCAGATTTTCTGCTTCTATCTCGAGCGCGGCCGCTTTCTGGGATCCTGCGGTAAAACGACACAAATAAGCCGCAGCTAACTTTGCCGCGTAAACGTAACCTTGCACTTCACAAAGTGCGATCGGAGCTTTGGCAATCGTTCCATCGGCGTGGAAAATGGAGTCGTTGGAATCCTTCCAGCCCTGCTGGACAAGGCCTTTGGCGGAGCGCTGTTTGTATTCCACAAAGCCGTCCCCATCGATGTCGCCGAATTCGTCAATCCAGTTCAGCGCGCGTTCAATGTTCGGCCAAAGATGCTGGATAAATTTATAATCCGCTGTTCGCTCGCAATAGGCGCGGGCCAGCATGATGAAAAGTGGCGTTGCATCCACGCTTCCGTAATAACGGCCGAACGGCACTTCGCCAAGTGCTGCCATTTCTCCGCAACGCATTTCGTGCAGGATTTTTCCCGGCTCCGCTTCGCTGGTTTCATCCACGTGATCGGCTTGCGTTGAAGCCAGACATTCCAGAACACCTCGGGCTATTTCCGGATTCAGCCAGAGCGCCTGCAACGCCGTGATGATTCCGTCGCGGCCGAAAACCGTACCAAACCACGGCACACCAGCATAGGGATAATCTTTTTCTGGATTTCCCACCATCATCATCTGCACATCGGAGACGGAACGATTGATCCAATCGTTGAAGCGCGAATTCGAACTGTACATTCGTGGAAAAGATGCACCTACCCGATCCAGTTCTTCCCGGGCAGCAGTCATGGCTCGCGAATAACCATTCGCCTGAACCTTGGCGTTAGAGTCGCACGAGATAGAGAGACGAAAGCTGGCTCTTTCTTTGGGGCGTAGCCGCACTTCATAATCCAGCTCCCGTTCCGATGAGTGCATGTGGCGAACCGTCCCATTGGATCCTGGTCCGCCGTATCGTATGGTCCAGTCCCTCATAGGAGAGCAGAACGAAATTGTCTCCTGTTTCTGCCGGCAGACGCCTGCCTTTCCGCGGCCGGTGCATCCCGCGCACTTCGAAGATATCAGCGAAGTCTGCATCGAAAGTGGTACGGAACGGAACCACTAATTCCGATAAGCCGTGGTTGACAAATTCGATCTCCTCGAAGCACGTGTTGCTCCATAGAAATCTTGAACGCAACACATGCAGCGTTCCACGCGGCACCACCACTTCGTTGTTGCGCGAAACGTCCAGATTGGCCAGGTCTCCAGTGAAGAGAAAATTGCTGGTTTCCACCGTGGAACTGAGAAGCAGGGGACGAGTCCCCCACAGCAGCACGACCAGTTCCGACAAATGGCGGGTGTCCTCAAAGAAGAGTCCCTGCTCGCCCATGCCGGTGGTTTGGACGTCTCCTAAACGGTCGAAGACCAAGAAGGTCCTACCGTATTTGAGAACGCGCGCGCGATCGTCGATTGGCGACTGTGAAGTCGCTATGTAGTAGTGTTGGGTAGCAGATCCGTCCAACTCATAACTCCGTCGTCGAGAGTGATCGTAGCTGGTTCTTTGCGAACCAGCTTTTTGTAAATGGCCAAATACTCGGCGGCCATTCGCTCGTCGGAAAAATGTCGCTCGAAATGCTTGCGGCAGGCCCGGCGATCGATTTGCTCCAGGTTCTCCAACGCATCTACGGCGCCGTCCACGTCGTCGACGATGAAACCTGTTACGCCATCATGAAGAACCTCAGGCACTGATCCGCGACGGTAAGCAATGACTGGGGTTCCGCAAGCCAGCGCTTCAATCATTACAATCCCGAAAGGCTCCGGCCACTGGATGGGAAAAAGGAAAGCGGCGGCGTCTCCGAGAAAATCATTCTTCTCGTCATGCCCAATCTCGCCGATGAAGTCAACTCGTCCTTTTTTCAGCAGCGGCTTGATCTTATTCTCAAAGTACTCCGTATCCGCCGGGTCCACCTTCGCCGCGATTTTCAACTGCATGCCGGCGCGGTAGGCAATCTCGATGGCATCCTCCAAGCCCTTCTCCGGCGAGACTCGCCCGAGAAATGCTAAGTAGTTTCCGTCACCGTTTTTGCGCTTGAGCAATCTGCGCGGCATCCCGTGCAGCACTGTACCCTGCCAGTTCGCCCATGGCACGGGCTTCCTCTGCGCGTCTGAGATGGAGACTAACGGCATCTCTCGAAAGGTTTGAAAGATAGGAACCAAATCCGGGATATCCAAGCGTCCGTGCTGCGTGGTTAAGCATGGTACCCCGGACCGGCGGCCCAAAGGAAAATGAATATAGTCGAGATGGAAGTGAATCAGGTCGAAATTCGCAGCCTCGCGAAATACATAATCGGTCAGGATGGCATGATGCGCTATGGCATCCTGACATTGCGCATCGAGCCGAAGCGCCCGGGGGCAGACAGGCACCAGCCTGGCATTCGTTACCGAATCGCCGCTGGCGAACAGAGTCACGTTATGGCCCAGACGCACCAGTTCCTCCGTAAGCCAGGACACGACACGCTCGGTACCGCCATACAAAACCGGTGGAACACTTTCGTAAAGAGGTGCTACCTGCGCGATTCTCATAGATTATGGTGACACACCCAGCTCATGACCGTTGCTCATGGATGAAGAGGGCTTTATTCCACAATAGAGTCGAGTGCCGGTTTGGTCTATAAGGTGGGCGCTGTAGCAAAGCGCGGAGCGGGACATCGATCGAAGGAATATCCGAATCTTGAACATACAGCGCAGGCGTGATCTTATCCTCACGCCGGCGCTGCTAAACCCCTCTTAGTGGGGAGGAAAGTGGTCCAACATTTTATCTACGGCTTTATCCAGCTTTTTCTCGTTCTTTTCCGGATTGCTGGTCAGCGTGTCGCTTGACACACCGCGCCAAATCAGCTGCTTATTGTGCGCATCGTAGAAGTCCAGCACCAGCGAGCCGACCGGATAGTTTTCCACTTGTGTTGTAGTTTCACCCATACCTCCCCAGCGCCAGCCGCCAAGCCCGTCGTAGAAAGTCTGGTATTCGCGCTGGTCGCGGGCGCTGCCTACGGCAGTAATGGCTACATCGCCGTCACTGTCCACTCTCTGCCAGCCTTTGGCTTGCAATTCGTGGTCGACTGCGTCTTTAATTCTGCTCTCCCATAGAGGGTCTGTAGTTTTCACCTTTGCCCAATAGTAGGTGTGATATTGGGCAAAGTTTGCGTGATGGTCATAATCAGTTTTCACCTCCTGCGCTGATGCGATCGCGGCAAAGGCCAACAGCACGGTAACGATGGAACAAAAAACACGGAGCGCTTTCATAAGTTTTCTCCGAAAGTTAAGATCTTGTGCGCAAGGTCGAGGCAGGTTCGCGCTCAGCGAATTGCGCAAAACTTATGATGCAAACATTTTGCCGCGGGATTATTCCAATATTGCTTATCGATCAGATAATGGGGCTGCACGAGGCGATCGCGGCGGCCGCCTGGGGACTCATCCCTGCTCTGTAACTCACCGCCCATAGACTCTGCGATTCGAAAGAACTCGCGCAACTGACGGCGGCGCAGGAACAGTCAACGGTTTACCGAATCTTTGATATCTGAGGCGAGGCCGAACCGCGAGGCCAAACTACGATCTTTCGTAACTGTTAACGAAATAGTTAAGCCGTGTTATACTGATTTCAACGCTACTGCCACGGTTTGCTCGTGACGCGGTGATCCTGTTGGATCAAGATTCATCTCCGCTTTTCCTGCCCGCCGTTTATTCAGCGTAAATCCAAAAATAGAGTAAGAGCGGCCGGGAACTCACTACAAGTGTATTTAGAGTTTGATCAGGCCCCTCCAGAAAGAAAATTACGAATGACAAGTTTTACGGAACTACCGCTTTCTTCTGCTTTACAGCAGAGGCTGGCGACAGCTCAATTTATTATCCCTACGCCAATTCAGGCGCAGGCCATACCCTGCGCGCTTGCGGGCAAAGATGTCCTCGCGACCGCGCAGACTGGCACCGGAAAGACGCTGGCTTTTCTGATCCCCGTGATCGAAATGTTGCAGCGCGAACCGGCACAGAAAGCCCGCGTGCTGGTGTTGCTACCCACGCGCGAGCTGGCGATTCAGGTCAACGAAGAATACGAAAAATTGCGGGGAAGGGAACTTTCGAAAGCCGCTCTGGTCATTGGCGGCGTCTCCGAGAAATCGCAGATTCAGGCGGTTCGAAACGGATCCGCCCTGGTGATTGCAACCCCCGGCCGTTTGCAGGATTTCATTACCCGCAGGCTGATCGACCTGCGCGAGATCAAGATTCTCGTCCTCGATGAAGCCGATCGCATGCTCGATATGGGCTTTCTTCCCGCCATCCGCCGCATTCTCGCGATCCTCCCGCAACGCCGCCAGACGCTATGTTTCTCGGCCACGATGGAGCAATCGGTCGCCGGCCTGGTAAACGACTCCATGCGCGATCCAGTTCGGGTTGCCGTCGGATCCGTGCTGAAGCCAGTTGAGAGCGTTCGGCTGCAAGCTTACGAAGTGCGTCCGGCAGAAAAACCAGATGTATTGCGGCAGTTGCTCTACGCCGAGAAGGGGCAAACGCTTATCTTCGCGCGCACGAAACGAGGAACCGAGCGATTGGCCAAAGAGTTGGTCCGCGAAGGTTTTTCAGCGACCATGATCCACGGCGACCGTTCGCAATCGCAGCGTAACGGGGCGCTCAGTGGATTTCAGCAAGGCAAGTTCCAGGTGTTAGTCGCAACCGATGTGGCCGCCCGCGGATTACACATCGATGATGTCGCGCACGTAATTAATTACGATCTGCCCAAGATGGCTGAAGATTTCATCCATCGGGTTGGGCGTACGGGACGTGCGGGGTCGGAAGGGCTTGCATCCAGCTTGGTGGCGGGAGCCGAGGTCATCGAACTTCGGCATATTGAGCGAGCGCTGAAATTGCGCATCGAGCGAAAGCAAGTGGACTGGGCCAATGCGGAGCGCTCACAACACGTTGTTCAAAATACGCTGGCCAGCCGGACTTTAACCAGGTTGCCCGGGGAAGTGTTTGCCTGAAGACTTTTGCCTGAAGGCTAAGGAATGGTAAAAGGGGCGCGTCTCGAAAGACGCGCCCCTTTTCTTATTTGAGGCTGCAGCCAACCAATAATTCTGAGTTACGGTTCGGTCTTCTCCGGAATGCGCTCCCGGGGGATGCTGGAAATGTCGGCATCGTCGGCGCCCATCTGAAAAAGAGCGGCCTGCTCGGCGGCGTGTTTTTGCAACTCAAGCAAATCCAGATCGCTGGAATCGCCCGACGTTCCCAACGGTTCCTCGGTCTTGCGTTGAATCCTGCGCTCCGCTTTGTCGCGTTGCTTTTGCTGGCGCGTGTGTTCTTTCTGGCGTTTGGTAAAACTCGATCGGCCTCGTCCTGGCATTCCACATCTCCAATTAAGTATTTGGGCGTTGCGGCTGGAGCGCCGTCCATTGCATTAAAAGTGCACAGCAAAAGTTGCGGCAATTTCCTCCAGCGAACCCAGCCGCTCTTCGATTTTATTACGTTGAAGGATCTATACAGCGAATTCTTACCAGCGGGGCTCGCGCGGCTGACGCGCATGACCCTGATAATCGTCGCGACCGCCCCCGCCTCCACCACCAAACCGTTTTCCACCACCTCCGCCGCGTGGCGCGTCGGTCTTCGGCTTGGCCTCATTGATCTTTAGCGCCCGCCCACCCATCTCAGTGCCATTCAACGCCGCGACTGCCTTGTCGGCCTCCGCTGGATTGGTCATTTCCACAAAAGCGAAGCCTCGAGCGCGGCCGGTCTCACGATCCGTAACAATGCTGACCCGCTCGACGGCGCCATGCGCTTCGAAAGCGCCGCGCAGTTCGGCTTCGGTGGTGCTGTGGGGCAAGTTTCCGACATACAAATTCTTCATAGGATTTCTTCTCTTTCTGTTTTTTCTGCCGATGTTGTTGCTGCCGCAATTGCCGCTGAAAAGGTTGGTTGAGAATGCAAGTCTTCGGGTTCGGAATGCCGTTCAATTGCTTCTGCCCAGCGCGACGGCCGCGGTGTTTCCCGAATCGCGCGGGAACGAGCTTCGCTGACCGATCTCACGGAGGAAATTTTTTTGCAAGCTTCCAGTATTCCCCAGCGCTGCGATTGATTTCCCGAACCTTGAGCCAGGAGCGCGGCGACCATCTCCTTATGAAGAGCGTCTGCCGGCACTTCGGAGGGCGCAGCATCAGAATGCGGCGCGGCCGCAAGATACAGCGGACTGCCCACGAAGAAGGCGATTTGTTGAGGCGGGGTCGCACCGCGAATGTCGGCACAGAACTTGTCCCGGCTATCCGCTTCGGCGCTCGCGTTAATCAGAACCAGATTGTATAAATCGGCTCGCCACCAGCATCGCGCCTCGAGTACGTCGGCAGCGCAATCGACCTCGATGCCGAGTTTTCTCATGACGTCGGCCCGTAAGTCACGTTTCGTCTGCGAGGTATCCAGCAGGAGCACTCGCTTCCTCTTTGCAATAGCACCGATCGTCGCGGAGATTGGCAATGCCACAATGGGCGCGGTCATGCCGTTTTTTCCTTCTGATCCGCCTGCGAACCTGCAGGCACAAGATTTTTCTCGGCCAAAGTCTTCAACATCTTCTGATTGCTGATTCGCCGGCTGATCTTTTGCCTGCGTCGCCGGTTGAATCTCGCTTTGTCGCCATTGATTCCGGACATATTTGTCGCCTGCTTTCTGGCTGGCTAAAGTAAAACCGGGCGTCACTAATGGGCTAAAATTCCGCGCGGTGAATTGTTTGTCTAGTTGAACTGGCAGGCCAATTGCCCCCGGCTCGCCGTTCTGAAGGCGATCTTCCGCACCGCCAACACAAATGACTCGCGGAGGGATTGGGATTGATTACGTTATCGCCTTTCAGAGAATGTTCTCAATCGCGAAGGCGCAACGTGCTGTTTGGGTGTCTTCGAGGTTAAGAGCTTTAGTATACCCTGCATTCGCAGATTTTGCTGAAGTTTCGCCGCACACGAATGTCTTCGAAAAGTCACGTAAACGGCTCTTACGGTTGCGAAGGACTGACGTTAGTTTGGCTCTTTCCTTTGCACAAAAGAAGACAGAGTACCAGCGCTCCTCCGCCCGCTCCTCCGCCAATTTCCAGCCATTTTGTGTTTAGGCCGTGGCCCGCGCTTTCCGGCGGCGACGGGGCTCCGCAGACTTCCGATTCTTCGCGCTTCGCTTGCTGCCCCTCGTGCACCACCCCGGAAGGGGAGGAGCTCGACTCGGCAGCGGGTTTGTGAAGGCCGCCGGCTTGCTTGATATCAACGTCGTTTTTTCGCGCCGCCACCTGAACCGACCCGGTCAAGTCTGTCACCTCGTACTGCGTCCGATCGTTCGAGACCGGTTCCACCCTGAGACAGTTCACGTGCACGCTCATCGATGTAGAAGTTCCTACGGCCACACTTCCGTGCTCCAGGGTCAAATAATTCCCCTCGAACTTCACGATCGATTGTCCCTGAATCAGCACAGATGATCCTTCGGCGTCGAGATTGGCCACGAACCCGGGTTTTGTCTCCAGTGAATCACCGGGGAATACGACGGTGGAATCCGCCACCTCCGCGCCATTTACCCACACTCCGCCATTGCTATGCAACAAAGCCGAACCTGTGTCCGCTGCCAGTAGCGACCCAGGAAGCAGGATGATCAGCATCCACGAAACGAGATTGCGTAAAAGGGAGACACCCATAGACAAAGTAATTTTCCACACCTGGTCCTCAGAGAATCGTAGCGGCAGGGAGCCGGGTCGTCTATTAGCTCCGCAGGTGCCGCTCCTACAGAAGTACTTCGCGCAGGCAGCGATGGTTTTCTGCGGCGGGTATGGCAAGTCCGGTATGCTTGGCAATCACATTTCGACGAGCGCAGGTTCATCAAGTTTGAGCGCTTAGTTCGATCGGAAGTACTTCGACCCGAATATGGAACCAAGTTCAACGAATGAGGCGGTGATTGAATTCCGGAACGTCGCTTACTCGCTCCCCAGTGGCCAACCGTTACTACGCGACTTAAATCTCCAGGTGCAGCGTGGCGAGACTTTGATACTGCTGGGACGCAGCGGGTCGGGAAAGACGACCTCATTAAAGTTGATCAATCGCCTGCTGAAGCCCAGTGGCGGGGAAGTTCGCGTCGACGGCGCCGACACCGCTAAAAGCGACGTCATTCGACTGCGTCGAAGCATCGGTTACGTTATCCAGGATATCGGCTTGTTTCCGCATCTCACGGTTGAGCGCAACATTAGTCTTGTGCCCCGAATCGAAGGCTGGAGCTCCGACCGCATCGATGCTCGCGTTGCCGAGTTATTGCAGTTAGTTGGCTTGGATAGCGAAGTCGTTTCCCGTTATCCTCGCCAACTCTCGGGTGGGCAGCGGCAACGCGTGGGAGTCGCCCGGGCGCTGGCCGCGGATCCCGCGATCCTGCTCATGGATGAACCATTCGGTGCGCTCGATGCGCTGACCCGAGATCAACTGCAGCGCGAGTTTCTGTCGCTGCAGCGTCGACTCGACAAGACGGTAGTCTTCGTCACGCACGATTTGCGAGAAGCTCTTCGGCTGGGCACGCGCATTGCGCTGATGGAGGCAGGGCAGCTAGTCACGGTACTACCGCCGCAGGATTTCCTGCAATCCAGCGATCCACTGGCTGCAGCGTATGTCCAAGCTTTCGGAGAGGGATTGAGTTCAGTGGCAACTCGAGGAACGGAATGAACCTCATTCACTTTTTCGCTCAGCACCATGAAGAAATTCTGGAACTCACACTTGAGCACTTGTGGCTGGTGGGAATTTCCACGCTGCTGGCGGTGCTCATCGGCATTCCCCTGGGTATATTGAGCGCCCGCTGGCCGGTCTGGAACAAGCCAGTGCTGGGCAGCGCAAACATTATCCAGACGATCCCGAGTCTCGCGTTGTTTGGTTTTCTGCTTCCCGTACCCTGGATCGGCGCTCGCGCCGATCGCCTGGCTATTCTTGCTCTTACGCTCTACGCGCTGCTGCCGGTAATTCGCAACACTTACACGGGAATTCGCGGAGTCGATCCATCCGTCGTGGAAGCGGGGCGTGGCATGGGGCTCACCGATCGGCAGCTCTTGTTTCAGGTGGAGTTGCCGCTCGCCGTCAGCGTGATTCTTTCCGGGGTGCGAGTTGCGGTAGTAGTCTCAGTGGGCCTGGCCACGATTGCAGCTGCGATTGGCGCTGGTGGCCTGGGCGAATTTATCTTTCGCGGTCTGGCGATGGTGAATAACCAACTTATTCTCGCGGGTGCAATTCCAGCGGCAGTGCTGGCGCTATCAGCGGATTTTAGTTTGGGATGGCTGGAGAGGCGCCTGCAACCACGATGAACACAGGCAGGCGTACAACCATAGTATTCGCAGCTCTCCTCTCTTTGATCGTGTCTTCATGTGCCCCATCGCATGCGAACCGTATCGTAATCGGATCTAAGAACTTTACCGAATCGCTCATGCTGGGGGAACTTCTGGCGCAGGTTGTGGAAGCGCGCACGCATCTGCAAGTCGAAAGGCGTTTCTATCTGGCGGGAACCTATATCTGTCAGCAGGCAATGCTTGCGGGACGCATCGACATCTATCCCGAATATACCGGAACTGCTCTCACCGCTATCCTGAAACAGAAAGTGGAACGCGATCGAGCGGCGGTTTATCAGAGAGTGAAAAGCGAATATGAAAAGCGCTTCAGACTGACACTCGGCCCGCCATTCGGTTTTAATGACACTTTCGCCATGGAGATTCGCGGCGCCGACGCGCGCCGCCTGAATATCAAAACGCTATCGCAGGCGGCCGCGTTCGCTCCGAAATGGCATGCCGGTTTTGGCTACGAATTTATGGAGCGCCCCGACGGGTATGCCGGACTGGCTGCCGTTTACGGCCTGCACTTTGCCGGACCGCCACGCGTAATGGATCTGGGCTTGCTCGCTCCGGCACTCAAAGATCATCAGATCGATATCGCTGCAGGCAACGCGACGGATGGTCTGATTCCGGCGTTCGATTTGTTCGCGCTCGAGGATGACCGTCACTATTTTCCGCCATACGAGGCAGTCGCCGTGATTCGCCAGCAAACCTTACAGGAGCATCCTGAAGTGGGCCAAGCGATTGCCGAGTTAGGCGGAAAGATTTCCGATCAGGAAATGCAAAAATTAAACTATGCGCTCGACGGGCAGCGCCGCGATGTCAAAGACGTCGCGCAGGAATTCCTGCGCAGCAAGGGATTGATCCACTAGATTAAGATTCACCCGGCTCTTGCCTAAATTAATAATTCGCCGCGCATCGTCAGAACGGCGTTTCCTTTAAGAATCACCCGCTTCTCTTCGACTTCGCACCAGATTTCCCCACCCCGCTCCGAGACTTGACGCGCGTGCAGCGTCTTCTTACCCAATCGCTGCGCCCAGTACGGGGCCAGCGAGCAGTGCGTCGAACCGGTCACTGGATCTTCGGGAATTCCGTAGCTTGGAACGAAATAACGGGAAACGAAATCAGCATCTTTCCCAGGCGCGGTGATGGCGACGCCTGCGGGATGAAGTTCTTCAAGCAACTTCAGGTCGGGTCGAATGCTTCTGACATCCTGCTCGCTCTGATAAACCGCGAAGTAGTTGTCCTCGATTCGCAAAACCTCTGCCGGAGTTTTTCCCAGACCATCAATCAGCGCTGCCGGCGTATTCGCGCTAGGCCACGGCACGAGGGAAGGGAAATCCATTGCGAACATATTGCTATCCCGGGAAACGGTCAGCGTTCCCGAGTAACGGGTCTCGAAACGCACTGATTTGAGTCCAGGTGCAAGAATTTGCATCAGTACGAAACCGGAAGCCAGGGTTGCGTGTCCGCAAAGTTTCACCTCGCAACGCGGCGTAAACCAACGGAGTTCATAATGTTCGCCGCGTGGAACGAAATATGCTGTCTCAGAAAGATTGTTTTCGGCGGCGACCGAAAGCAAGACCTCGTCATCTAACCATTCCACAAGCGGGCATACCGCGGCTGGGTTGCCCGCGAACGGTTTGGCGGTAAAAGCATCGACATGAAATATCGCGATCGACATTCCCTTATGGTACTCGGAGCCAGATGCGGATAGAATTGCCGGACTGCAATCTGGCCTGTTTTGCCCAGGCTTTCCTCGTTCGTCATTAGACTTTCAGATTCGGAGACGCGTATGCCAGCCATCTACAGCGAAGCCGCCACACGTCACCCAATAATTGAAGAACTATCGGCCGCACGTCAAAAAACCGATGAGCTTTTTGCCATCGTGAATTCCGATGCGCTTTACGATCGCCCCATTGCCGAGCGCCATCGCATCATTTTCTACATCGGACACTTGGAAGCGTTCGATTGGAATCTCTTGCATGACCGCGTGCTCGGACTGAAAAGTTTTGATCCAGAGTTCGATCGTCTGTTTGCTTTCGGTATCGATCCGGTCGGGGGTGGATTGCCGACGGATCAGCCTTCGCAGTGGCCCTCGGTTGCCGCGGTACGCGAGTATGTTCGAGAAAATTCGCTCCGCCCTGGACGAGAAATTACCCGAGGCGCTCGATTCCAATTCCGCCGGTAGAGAGGGATTTCCCATCAGAACATTGCTCAACGTTGCCGTCGAACACCGCCTGATGCATGCGGAGACACTGGCATACATGCTGCACCAGCTTCCGCTGGATCGCAAAGTCGGGCAGGCAGGGACCACGAGTTTGGCGAGTGCTCCCGTTAATCATCGCAGCATCGAAATTCCTGCCGGAGAAATTACGCTTGGTTTGTCGCGTGCCGGCAATATTTTTGGCTGGGATAACGAATTTTCCGCCCACACCGTAAACGTTCCTGCTTTTGCCATCGATCAGTACAAAGTGACGAATCAACAATACCTCGCATTCATCGACGCGGGTGGTTACGAGAACCGTTCACTTTGGATCGCCGATGGAAATGAGAGCGACTGGAATTGGATATCCGAGCACAAAATTTCTCATCCTGCTTTCTGGAAACGAGAAGGCAATCAATGGCTGTATCGCACGATGTTCAACAACGTTCCTCTTCCTCTGGATTGGCCAGTTTATGTAAGCCAGGCCGAGGCAAAAGCGTACGCGAAATGGGCAGGGAAGTCGTTGCCCACTGAAGCCGAATGGCAGCGAGCCGCGTATTCCACGCCCAACGGAGACCAGCGATCGTACCCTTGGGGCAACGAGCCGCCTGCGAACGAATTCGGCAACGTTGATTTCGCCAGCTGGAATCCCGCGCCAGTAAACGCTTTTCCCAAGAGCCGCAGCGCCTTTGGCGTGGAAGGAATGCTAGGCAATGGTTGGGAGTGGACTTCCACCGAATTCGCTCCCTTCCCAGGCTTCGAGCCATTCCCGTTCTATCGCGGATACTCCGCCGATTTTTTTGACGGCAAACACTTTGTCATGAAAGGCGGATCGGCGCGCACCGCTGCGTGTATGTTGCGGCCTACGTTCCGCAACTGGTTTCAGGCGCACTACCAATTTATCTACACCGGATTTCGTTGCGTAAGCCGCTGACTCGTCATAAGGAGCTATCAAGATGCTCGTTCACGCTATCACTGCCGACCTGCAGTACGAATTCGCAGCGGATGTCCGCGCCGGCCTTACCAAACCCAGCCAGAAGGAATTGCTCTCGAAGTACTTATACGACGATGTGGGCTCGGCCTTGTTTGAAGTAATTTGTCACTTGCCTGAATATGGCCTCACGCGTGCCGACGAGCGTTTGCTGCGGCGGTACGCTGGCGACATCGTTGAACGCCTCGCCACGCCCATTGCGGTTGCCGAACTCGGCAGCGGCAGCGGGAAGAAGACTCGCCAGATTCTCGAAGCTCTCTGCCGGCGCCAGCGTACTCCTTACTATCCCATCGAGATTTCTCCTACAGCCCTCGCCATGTGTGAGCGCGAACTGAGTGATATCGATAGCATCAGCATTCTAGGCTTCGAGCGTGAGTATCTGGATGGCTTGCTGGAAGTGGCCGCGCACCGGCGTCCCGGCCAGCATCTTCTTGTACTTTTTCTGGGCAGCACCATCGGAAACTTCGATCGCATGGCCGGACTTAAATTTCTGAACCAGGTTCGTCGCATTCTCCAGCCGGGCGACTCTCTTCTGCTGGGCACCGATCTGGAAAAGCCGAGTCGCCAGCTGCTGGCAGCCTATGACGACGAATTGGGAGTTACCGCTGCATTCAACCTGAATTTGCTGGCTCGCATCAATCGCGAACTGGGTGGCGATTTTGACCTTGCCCACTTTGAGCACGTGGCGAAGATCAATCACCACAATCGAAGCGTGGAAATGCATCTTCGCTCCACGCGGCGCCAGACTGTAAATATTCCCGCCGCTGAACTTGCCGTCGAATTCTTCGAGGGCGAAACCATCTGGACCGAAAGCAGCCACAAGTATTCTCCCGATGAAATTTTTCGCATGGCAAGCACCACAGGATTTCGTTGCCAGGTTCAGTGGATTGATGACCAATGGCCGTTCGCGGAGAATCTGCTGATCGCAGAGTAAGAGCATCGCGGAATAAATGCCTCGCACAATACGCGCCAATCCGTTGGGTTATTCGCTGCGTTCGATCTGTCTTGCTCATGTGAGAAGCTTTTCATATCGAAGTAAAACTTTGTAAATACCCCATCTCGCGGGCTGCGCCAATGTAGATTAATAGTAGTTATGAACGCAGCCACAAACCGCTTTCTGGCCATTGCCTTTTGCGCCGCAGCCGCGATCAGCATTTTTCCCCCGGGCCACGCCCTGCCAATCGGCTCGGTGCCCCAGGAAGCCCCGGCTGCAGCCAGCAGGCGTATCGGCGCTGTGAAAGCCGTCAATGGAACGGTGATCACCCTGACGCCCGACTCCGGTCCCGACCTCAAAATCACGGTGCAGCCTGCAACTCGCATGGTCCGCATCGCGCCCGGCGAAAAGAGTCTGAAGAACGCTACGCCGATTCAGCTACAGGATATTCAGGTCGGCGACCGCATTCTGGTCGGCGGCAAACTGTCTGACGATAACGTGTCGCTTTTGGCATCGTCCATTGTGGTGATGAAGCGCACGGACCTGGAGGCGAAACACCAGGAAGATCTGCAAGACTGGCAAAAGCGCGGGGTGGATGGACTCGCCAAGGCGGTAGATCCTGCGGCGGGTACCGTGACGATCTCTGCTCGCGGTAAGGACGTCGTTCTTCATACCTCTGCCAGTACCGTGATTCGCCGTTACGCTCCGGATTCCGTGAAGTTTGACGATGCCAAACCCAGCACTCTGCAGGCGATTCATCCCGGTGATCAGGTGCGTGCGCGCGGCGATCGCAGCGCCGACGGAGCCGAATTGACCGCCAACGAAATTGTTTCTGGAACATTCCCTAATATTGCCGGCACGATTAACTCGGTCGATGTAACTTCTTCGACACTCAACGTTCATGATTTACTAACGAAGAAGAATGTGGTAATCAAGATCACTGCCGACTCCCAGCTTCATAAGTTGCCGCCTGAGATGGCGCAAATGATGGCAAAGCGCCTCAAGGGAGCCGCTGCTGCTGCAATGGCTGGCGCCGCGAACGGTTCCACCTCAGCAACGAATAACCAGAATGCACGGTCCTCGGGCTCTCCGGGCGGTTCCGGAGGAAATGGAATGGGTGCGCACGGCGGCGGCGCGCCGGATTTGCAGCGCCTGATCAATCGCACTCCCGCAACTTCTTTAGCTGATTTACACAAGGGCGATGCGGTAGTCGTTCTTTCGACGGAAGGAACCGCAGATGAAGCAGGTACCGCGATTGAATTGGTCAGCGGTGTAGAACCGATCCTGCAAGCCGCACCCAACGCCGGGCAGGCCATGATGCTTGCGCCTTGGAGTTTAGGCGCGCCCGCCGCCGATGCGGGAGGGCCGTAGCATTCTCCGCAATAAAATCATTTTCGTTATACCTGAAATATTTAACTGGATTGGAATATTTGATGAAAGTAAGGCAGTACCTTTATTTCATAATAATTTTCTCGCTCCTTCAGCTTTGTGCGACAGTCGCGCCGGCTCAAACTGCCTCGGGCACCTTGCACGGGCAAGTCAGCGATCCCTCGGGCGCTGCCATTCCGAACGCCAGCGTGGTTCTCACCCCCGCGGCCGCCGGTTCCGCACCAATCAAAGCGCAAGCCAACGGTCAAGGTCAATACGAATTCAAAGGGCTCACGCCGGGCCAATACACATTGAACGCCTTCGCCCAGGGATTTTCAGTCTACGAAAACGATAACGTAGTCATTCCAGCGAACCAGTCTCTCGTGCTCAATGTACCGATGACCATTGAAGTGGAGCAGCAGAAGATTCAAGTCGAGGATACGGCTCCTACGGTGGATGTGAATCCCTCAAACAACGCCGGAGCGATTACCATCACCGGTAAAGAACTGGAGGCCTTGCCCGACGACCCCGATGAATTGCTCACTGATCTGCAAGCGCTGGCCGGCCCCTCCGCCGGGCCCAATGGCGGCCAGCTTTACATTGACGGCTTCACCGCCGGGCAACTTCCTCCGAAGGAATCAATTCGTGAAATTCGCATCAATCAGAATCCGTTCTCGGCTGAGTATGACAAGCTCGGTTACGGACGTATCGAAGTCTTCACCAAGCCCGGCACCGACAAATTTCACGGACAGCTCCAGGTGAATGGGAACGACTCGGCTTTCAACTCCCCCAATCCGTTTGGAGGCGCCAACCAGCCCGGCTACTATTCCACTCAGTTCAGCGGCAGCATCGGCGGACCGATCAATAAGAAGTCATCGTTCTTTTTCGATTTTCAGCGGCGGAACATTAACGATCTTTCCGCCGTCAATGCGGTTACGCTCGATCCCGCCACGCTCACAGAGGTCCCGGTCGTTGAAGCGGTGCCCTATCCCCGGCATCGAACCAATCTCACTCCCCGCATCGATTACCAGCTCAGCAAAAACAATACCCTGACGGTGCGCTACCAGTACTATCGCGACACTGAGAACAATGACGGAATCGGCCAATTCACGCTGCCTTCCCAGGCCTACGACTCGGATTCGACTGAGCACACGCTGCAAATCAGCGATACCCAAGTCATTGGCGCAAAGATCGTGAACGAGCTTCGATTCCAATATCTGCGGGAACTGGATAATCAGCTCGCACAGAGTACGGAACCAACGCTCAACATTTTGGGATCGTTCGACGGCGGAGGCAACAATCAACAGAACATTCTCGACCACCAGGATCACTACGAGCTGCAGAATTACACGTCCATTATCCGCGGCAATCACACCGTGAAGTTTGGCGCGCGGCTGCGCGGCATCCGTGACGCAAACAGCCAAACTTCGGGATTCAACGGAGAATTCACATTTTCCTCGCTGCTCCCCGACGCCCAAGAGGCAGCCTGCGTGCCTGCGCCGGGTTCCGCGCCTTGCCCGATTTCCTACGCGACTGCAATTCAAAACATGGGAAACACCACCGTGCCTATCGCGACGCAACTTACATATACGAGGGGCAGCCCGCCTTTGGTGGTGGGAAATTTCGATGCGGGACTTTACTACCAGGACGATTGGAAGGTTCGCTCCAACATTACACTCAGCTACGGCCTGCGCTTTGAAACCCAGACTGGCATTTCGGATCACGCGGACTGGGCGCCACGCTTTGGTTTTGCCTGGGGAGTCGGCGGCAAGAGCGCTCCGCCCAAAGTCGTTCTTCGTGGCGGCTTCGGAATTTTTTATGATCGCTTCCTGGAGGCGCAAATTCTGGAAGCCGAGCGGCTAAATGGCATCACCCAGGAGCAGTTTGTTATAGACAATCCCCAATGCCCGTCCCTTACGGATTTCTCTTCCTGCACCGGAGCGGTCGTACCTGCGACGCCGACGACTTACCAGATTAGCCCGCGGCTGCACGCGCCTTACACCCTGCAAACTGCTATCAGCGTGGAGCGGCAACTCACGAAGGTTTCAACCTTAAACGTCACCTATTTGAACTCGCGCGGCTTTGACCAGTTACTCACCATTAATGCCGATGCGCCCTTCCCGGGAACACCATGCAGTCCGGCTTGCGCAGTACCCACCGCGAATCTTTACCGCTATGTGTCTGAGGCCGACTTCCGCCAGAATCAATTGATTGCCAATACGAACTGGCGAGTCGGATCGAAAGTGCAGTTTTTCGGATACTACGTTTTGAACTACGCCAACAGCGATACCTCTGGCGTCTCCAGTTTTCCCTCGAACTCTTACAACATCAGTGCGGATTACGGACGCGCTTCTTTCGACATCCGCAACCGATTCTTCCTGGCCGGCTCGTTCGCTCTTCCTTATAATTTCCGGCTCAGTCCCTTCATGGTCTTGAGTTCAGGTTCTCCGTTTGATATCACTACCCGGAACGATCTCAATAACGATTCCATCTTTAACGACCGCCCCGGGCTGGTCTCAACTGCCACCTGCCCCTCATCGGTGACGCTGACTCCGACTTCGAATACATACTGCACGCCTCTGGGAACTTTCAATGCAACTCCGACTGCGGGAGAAAAACTCGTTCCTATCAACTACGCGATCGGCCCATCGCATGCGGTTGTGAATTTGCGGCTTACGCGTACCTTTGGTTTTGGTCCTAAATCCTCTGGTCCCACGGGCACCCAGGGGCACGGAGGACCAGGTGGAGGCGGTCACGGCCACGGTCCTCTCTTCGGTGGTGGCCCAATGGGAATACCGAGTGGCTCTGACCGCCGCTACAATCTCACTTTCGGGGTTTCGGCGCGCAACGTTTTTAACAAGGTTAATTTCGGAAACCCGAGCGGCATCTTGGGTTCACGATTTTTTGACACATCAAACGGACTAGCATCGAACGGACCATTCTCCAACGGGGCCGCCAATCGCCGCATCGATTTGATAGCGACCTTCAACTTCTAGAGTGACCCTAGGTTCCACACGGGATAACAGGTTCGGGTTATCCTGAAAGAGCGGAGTGCCAGTCGCCAATGCCCGCCAAATAATTAGGTTTGCCACTGATTCCCACCACAAGACGAAAGTTTCTTTACTCTGCCGCGGCGGCGGGTACGCTCGCAATTGCCGGCGACTCCGTCCTGCTGGATCCGAATCGCCCGCGCATTGTCCGTCAGGAGTTCTCGCTGGCACGCTGGCCGGAGCGGCTGAACGGCTTTACCATCGCCCTGTTGAGCGACTTTCACTACGATCCCTATTTTTCGGTGCATCCCTTACATGCGGCTGTTCCGCTGGTGAACGGGCTGCGTCCTGATCTGATTGTTTTAACGGGAGATTTTGTTTCCGTACCCCCGGCCGGGGATCCTGCTAAAGCCGCATTTGCTGCCGAGCCCTGCGCTAAGGTCCTCCGCCAAATGAGCGCTCCGCACGGCTTGTGGGCGATCCTGGGAAATCATGACTGCGATACCGACCCAGAGGAAGTCACCCGCGCCGTTAAGGCTGAGGGTATCCAAGTGCTTGAAAATCAATCCCAGGCCATTGAGCATGATGGTGCGCGCTTCTGGCTGGCGGGCGTGGATGACGTTCTCAGCGGCACTGCCGACGTTTCGGAAACACTGCACGGTATTCCGCCTAACGATGCTGTCATTCTGCTGGCTCACGAACCCGACTTTGCCGATGAGGCTGCGAAATTTCCTGTCGATTTGCAGCTCTCCGGTCACTCCCATGGAGGCCAGATCCGGATTCCATTCATTCCGTTGTTCTACTTGCCCGATCTCGCCAAAAAATATGTGATGGGAACTTATCAGGTTGGCCCGCTGCCCCTTTATACCAATGCCGGCATCGGTACCGTGAACATCCCGGTGCGGTTTAATTGCCCTCCGGAAATTACCCTCATCACCCTCCGATCTGCTCAGAAAGCGTAACCTGAGTTAAAGGATGAAAAAGCGACAAAGTCTTGCTGTCAGCCCGGCAAGTGCAATCGCCTTCACATGGCTGCCTCATAATCGAGTTCGCGTTGCCGCAACTGATTGATAGCAAGTGTCTTAGGATATGTGTAGGCTGGCATCAAACTTGCCGATAAATAAGCCATAAGGGAGTCACTTGCTCCCCGTCTGGTCGTAACATGCTTCGTCGCATCTGGCCTTTGCTTCTGCTGCTCGCGGTTCCTGCCGTCGCTAGCGTGCGGCCCGTGGTCCCGCGTTTTGGCCGGGCTCTTTTGTCAGATCGGGAACACAAACTGTGGACGACTCCCGTTCGCGCCTCCGAATATAGCGACGTGCCTCACGTCAGCGCGCGTGCACGCTGCGAAGATACTCACCCTCCGGAAGCTCTGACTACGCCCGACCCCCTGATTGTCCCAGTAGTTTCCGGAGCCAAGGTAAAGGTAAGTTTCATCATCGGCGCCGACGGGCGCGTACACAGCCCTCTCATCCTGCAGAGCGGTGGAACTGTCGGCGACCGCAATGTGCTGCAAACGGTAGGCAATTGGCGCTATCGTCCGGCCACTTGTAACGGAGTGCCCACCGAAGCCGAGGGCAAGATTGAGTTTTCCCGCCGCTAGCAGGCTCTTGGACTAGAATGAGTCGTTACTGCCCCACTTGGAGCGTAGTCCAATTCGTGGATAGCGAAAACCAACTCGGCAAACCATTCGGCGCAGCTCCTTCGGAGGACTCTCAGGCAAAGCCCGACGTGGGCCCAGACGATTCGGCTGCCGGAACAACCATTCAGCGTCTCTTTCCCGAAATGCGGCGTCCCAAGCCCAATCAGGAAGCGATCGCGGCGGCTTTGCAGGCCATGCAGCGTCTTACTATGAAGATCGATTCCGAATCCGCGGCTGAGGAGAGTGCGCCGCAAACTACTGGCACTGCTTTTATTATTTGCTCCTCTTGTGGACATAAAAACCGCGAAGCCAATAAATTTTGTGGCATGTGCGGACTTCCCGTAGAAGCCTCGCCCGATGAATCGCCGGCTTCTGAACTGCCGCAGCTCGAGTTGCCAAATTTCGGCCTGCCGGTTCCTGCGTCAGTCGGATTCGACGACGAGCGGCCTCCGTCTCGAATACCCTACGCAGCGCAGGAATCCGAGCGCGAAGCGCATCCGGCTCCAGGTGCTGCGGCGGGTCAGCATCACTATCACCATCATTACCATCACCACTATTTTCAGGGTGGGGCGGAAGGTGGCATCGCTGTTCCGCGAGGAAATGCGCCCGACAGCGCTCGCGAAACGGACCGCATGAGAATTGCGGCTGCCGCCAAAGGTGAGCCGATGAGCCGCAGTGAGGCTGCGGTGCGGCGCGTGACTCAGGAGTGGGTGCTGGCTTGCAACACGCGACAGCTCGACGAGTTGCTTGATCTCTACGCGCCGGATGCCGTGGTGGTGCGCTCCAATCTGCCACTGCTGCGGGGAGCCGCGGCGGTGCGCGAATTCTTTTTCTCCGCCATCGAATCCGGGCTGGGAGAAGTTGCCGTGGAACCCATCCGCGTGGAAGTGCTTGGCGACCTGGCTCACGAGGTGGGGCGCTACAGCGCGCTGGTTCCCGGCACCGCAGGCAAGCGCCGCGAAGAGCGCGGAAAGTATCTGTGGGTGTTCGCCAAGCAGAGCAGCGGGGATTGGAAGCTGGTCTCGGAATGCTGGTCGAGCGACCTCACTCTCACCGGCGCGGAATCTGATATTCCGAAGTCCGCTGCCCCGGTTGCATCAAAGGCATTGCCCCGCAAGGCATAGACATCCGCATTAGGGCCTCACGCCAAGATTCTCCAAGTCCTTACGCAATTGATCCGGCGTTTGCATCTGAATCGTGTGCATGCCCAGCTTCGCGGCGCATTCCAGGTTCAGAGAGCGATCGTCGATGAAACAGCATTGCTCGGGATCGATCTGAGTGATCTCGATGGCAAGACGGTAAATACCGCTCTCGGGCTTGCGCAGTCCCACGAAGCAGGAACTCACAAAAACGCGGAAGATTTCCCGCAATCCAAATTTCTGGATGCGGTAATCATTTAACTCGCGGGACTCATTGTTGATCGTACCCATGAAATACTTTCCAGAATCGGCAAGAGCACGCGCGAAGGCCAAAACGTCGGTCACCGGTCGTGACAACGAAAACATGAAATCCCGAAACTGTTCGCGCGTGAAGGGACGGGCCGTATAAAAGATAGTGCGATCCAGATATTCATCGAGCGAGATCTTGCCGCGTTCGAACGACGACACAACCATTTCGTGCCGCGCTTGAAATTCTTCTTGGTCGAGATGAAAATGCTGCAGAGCTTGGGCGCGTTCATTGTGGTCCCAAGCGTTGGTGAGCAGAACTCCTCCAACATCCCAGAAGATGGCGTGAATGTCAGACATTTCGTCGAGCCCTCTCTCTTGCAATCATCAGTCTAGATTATTCATCGAGATGTTTGTTCGACGTGGGATATTGACGTCATCCGACTTACTCATCGTTTGTAGACTGTGGTGTCGGGATGGTAATTGCGCCAATCGAACCAGTAGTCTTTCAAAGCAGGAATCTGGTCGAGACATTTACCTTGCGCGGGCCCGGAAATGGCGCAGCCTTGAAAGTTCCATTGGCTGGCCGTAGTGGAGTCGACTAGCATCCAGTCCTTGCTGTCAGCTTGCAGGAAGAACTCAGCGTCGCGGCCATTGATGCGGCTGAGGAAGACACGGAATGATTTGCCGTCGGGACCGAGCACGAGCAGTAACGGCGTACCGTTTACCCGATCCACCACCGGAGACTGCTTCGCAAAAGTTTCCCAAGGATAAGCACGGGCCGCACCGTTGGCAGTGAGCCCGATAACAACATCACGCGACTTCAGTTGCGTGCCGGGAAAACTGATGACGACGGGCAGTTTAGCAACGTCCGGCTCCCAGTTGCTGTCGTATTCCTTTGTATATTTGGCCACCGGAGCAAGCACCTGGCCAGCCGGGTATTCAGTTTTCCACTCACCGAACGTGAGTTCATCGCTAAGAACAAGACTTAGCGCTGCGCCCTTCAGCGGGCCGTAGATAGCCTTGCCGGTGATCTGCTGCCACCATGTGCCCGTTTCTTTATCCCGCATGAGGAAGTTCTGGTTGTTGATTCCGGCCAGGTAAAAGTGCAGCACTCGTCCATTGATGGTTCGTGTCCACACCAGACCGGTGTGACAGAGCGTTCAATAAGTGACCGCGATGGGTACTTCTCCCACCACGTCGTTAAGAACGTGGTGGTACGCCATCTGGCTGATGGGATAGGCGCGCGCATCATCGCCTAATCCAACCGACATGATCATCTCTTTCGGGTCGAGTTTGCTCTGCGCTTGAGCCAGGAACCGAGCCGCGGAGATGGGATGAAACATCCATTCAAAGTAGTTGAGGCGAGCCATGACGGCGGAAAGAGCGACCACGACCAACGTAAGCGCGAGCACGGATCGTCGCCGGCGGCTCGCGCTTTTCCACAATGCAAAGGCAAATACGAAACAAGCGAGAGCGGCGATGAGCGTGCCGAGCGGTGCGCGTTGCCGCAGCGCCATTGCGACCACCAGCGCGCGTGGCGCCTGATAGCGAAACGGTCGAATGATAAAAGCAGGGACGAAGAACAACGCACTGCCGACCAGCGCACAAATAGAAAAGCCGACCCACAGGTTCGTCTTTCGGTTCAGGGTTGGTTGCAGGATCTTCGCCATCTTCGATTACGCGAGCGGGGTCGGTCGCACGTTGCCACTGCTGGTCTTGAAAGCGCAGCGCACGTAGGTTCTATTCGCCATTCCTTCGACCCGCACTCGACCCGGAGGAGCACCAGGCTTTGTACGTTGTAATGATAAACAAGTTAAGTGTGGTGGAGGCGGCGGGAGTCGAACCCGCGTCCGAAAATGTTACTGGTCAAGAGACTACATGCTTATTCACGTTCATGCCCCAGGCGTTGGGCGCCTTGCGGCGCTTCCCCCAGGACGTTCGCGGCCCACGCTCAGAACGGACAAGAAACGCTAGCCGCTAGCCTGTGATCTTAACCTCTCTGCCCAGACGTAGCGGAGAAGAGCAGCCCTCTGTGTGACGCTCGCTCACCGCCCAAGGGCGAAGCGGTGGAAAGCGGCTGCCTAATTAATTAGGCTGCGTATGCCATTTGTTGATTGGCAATTATCATTTTGCACGCGATTACGGGTGTGTGCACCCCGGCATGCCTCTTGGCCGCAAGCATCTCCGTCGAAGCCGTGACGCCCCCACTGGTGGGTTGGGCCATACTCAAAGAGCTACTTCCAGACTAGGGGTCACCCGAGTGGAAGTCAACACTTTGGATCAGATGATAGTTCCCTTTAAAAGGTTCGGCAAAGGGGAGTGTTTCTTACCATTTTCGGTTGTAGAATTCACCGGGCAGGACATTCCATGCGGCGTTTTGAAAAGACCTTCCGCATTCATAAACCGGCTCTGGATCGGCGGCTGACGATAAAGAGGGGTCCTCTAAGAAAAGGACTGTTCCTGCGGATCATTGGGATCTGGCTTTGGACGGCGCAAGCTATAGCTTTCAGTCAGACAACGGTTCAACTCATGGATTCGGATTATCACCGGTTGAGTACGCCCACCGAGATTGTGTTTCCCGTGAAATGCGATGATCGAGGGAACGTCTATTTTCGATCCGCCGCACGCGGGCCTGGCAAATTTGACGTTGTGAAGATCGCGCCGGACGGCTCACAGAAGGCTACGTATACCTACTCGGGCGTCGCGGATATCAAGGACGATACCCTTCTAGCCGCTTCTGCTGGGGATCACGGGGAGATGTATGAGCTATTGAGGGCCCCGGGCCAACGAGTGCTACTCTTGCGTTTTTCAGAGAACGGCCAGCTCGAAAGCAGGACGGAGATCGACGCCCCGGACCCATTTGCACCCGCGCAGTTGGATGTCCTGCCGAACGGCACCCTTTTCGTCTCCGGCACTCTGATAGGAGACAAGACTGGGCAGGGTGCTGGGGAGCCAGTGAATGCTCTTTATGACGCGAGCGGACGCTGGCTCAAAGAGATTCGCCTGAAAAATGATTCCGGTCTTTTGAAACAGTCTCTGAAGACTGCGGACCGGATTGGGTCGCAAAATAGAGCGGTACATTTCGGGAGAACAACCGTCGGCGACGACGGAAACCTGTATCTGATGCGAGCTGCATCCCCGGCTGTGGTTTATGTAATCTCACCGGGAGGGGAAGTGGAGCGCACACTCACTGTTCAGCCGCCGGGCGACGGTGCGGTGCCGTTTGCGCTGCTTGTGCACGGCGGACGCGTAGTGGTTGAGTTTGATTTCCCCACATCCCCTGACGTGAGCGATACCAGGATCCGCCTTGTAGACAGCCACTCAGGGCAACCGATTACAGATTATAAAGTAACGACAGATTTGGGCGAGGCGGTTGCGTGCTATGACGGGTCGCAATTTACTTTTGTCGGAATGAAAGATGGTTGGCGCAGCATCATCCAGGCGCCTGCTCACTGATTCGCTGGAGATCTATTCTTTGCAAGCCTTTCTTCGAGACGCAGCTTCGCCTCCGGCCACTCGGTATCCAGAATGCTGAAGTAAACCGTATCGCGCACGCGGCCGGTCCATGTGATGAGATGCTTGCGCAGCGTGCCTTCCTCTTTCGCACCGATCCGCAGGATCGCATTGCGCGAGCGCTGATTCAACGCATCCGTTTTCAGTTCAACGCGCATGCATTTCCAGACTTCGAAAGCGTGACGCAGCATGAGGTATTTCGCTTCTGTGTTGACGCCGGTGCGCTGCCACGATGGAGCAATCCATGTGGAACCAATTTCCACGCGGCGATTGACACGATCGATGTTCATGAAGCGGGTGCTGCCGATGACTCTTCCGGAGTTGCGCTCGATTGTCGCAAACACTACTGATTCGCCGCGTTCCTTCTCGGTGAGTGCCTTCTCGACCAGATGCTTGAAATCGTCCGGCGTCTGCATACGGTAGGGAATCCAGCGAAAGATCTCATCGAGCGCGTCTTTGGCCACTTGCCAGAAAAGTTCCGCATGCTCGCGGCGAATTGGTTCAAGGCGAACAACCGATCCTTCCAGCGTGACTGGAGTTACGATCTGCAGCGGAGCGGCCGTCAAACTCATCGCGAATTTCCTTTCTTGCCTAGCGTTGCGTACCATTATCTTGCATCTCGCGGCGGTTCGCGGGCATCTGTAGTATGGCTTTGCTAGCTTTTGAAAAACCGAAAGGCGTTGACCGGCAATGATTCCAGACGTCCAACACTTTACAAACTGTTGTTGTGAGGAGTGTTGCCGGTGAAATCGCAGTGTCTGCCTTTCGCTCAGATCCCACATACCACAAGGGTTTTCACTGACTTCCTTTCCTATTCTCCCGCCGTTCGTCAGTTCTACCCGCACTCTCCACACTTCAATGAATGGTTCAAGGCACAAGCGTCCAACATAAAGTATGAGCCTGCGCGACGCGAGCGCGTCAGCGCGATTCTCGAGCGGCAAAACAAATCCTGGGATGCATCACCGAAAACACTCTCCAATATAAAGCGTTTTCGCGCCGGTGCTGCGGCCATCGTTACCGGGCAGCAAGTCGGTTTGTTCGGCGGACCCATGTTCTCGATCTACAAGGCTCTCAGCGCGGTTAAGCTGGCGGACGAAGCAACGGCTGCGGGTGTGGATTCCGTTCCCATCTTCTGGCTGGCCACTTACGATCACGATCTGGAAGAGGTCAATCATGTTTCCGTACCGGGTCCGGACGGCCTGTTGCGTAAGCTCACCGCTTCCAGCCACAGCATTCCCGGTGCTCCGGTAAGTGAAGTTCGTCTGGGGAACGAGATCGTGCCAGTCGTTGAAGAAGCCGTATCGTTGCTGGGAGATTCGGAGGCTGCGCAAATTTTGCGCGGGTCGTATCGTCCTGGGGAAACACTGGGCTCAGCCTTCGCCCGCTTCTATGCGCGCTTGTTTGCGGCATGGGGAGTGATTATTCTCGACGCTTCCGATCCCGAATTACATCGAATCGCCGCTCCAATCTATCGAAACGCGATTGAGCACGTGTCTGAAATTAATAACGCGTTGCTGGCTCGGGGACAAGCGCTGGAAGCCGCTGGATATCACCAGCAAGTGAAGGTCACTACTTCTTCGGTGCCGGTATTCACCTTGCAAAACGGCGCGCGCACGCCGATTCAACGACGCACGAATGGTGACCTGTCTGAGTTTGTGATTGGCAGTGCCGCCGAATCCGAGAAATTATCCGCCGACGATCTCCTGGATCGCATTGCGACAACGCCAGAAAATTTCAGTCCCAATGTTTTATTGCGGCCCGTGGTGCAGGATTATCTTTTGCCCACGCTCGCCTATGCGGGGGGGGCGGCGGAGGCCGCATACTTCGCGCAGGCTGGGGCTGTTTATGAGAAACTGCTGGGCCGCGTAACTCCGATCGTGCCTCGTTTTTCCGCCACGCTGGTAGAACCGAAAGTCCAGCGCGCGCTTGAGAAATACGGGATTGCTGTGCGCGACACATTCCAGGGATTGGAGGGGCTTCGCCATACTTTGGCGGCGCGGGCAATGCCCGCTGATCTGCAGGCGGCCTTCGAGCGTGCGAACCAATCGGTTGAGGAATCTTTTTCCAGCCTTCACGAAGCGTTGGCCAAGCTCGATCCCACGCTTGTGGAGGCTAGCCAGACTGCGGTTTCAAAAGCACATTATCAGTTGGATCGGCTCCGCGAGCGCGCCATGGCCGCAGAATTGCGCCGCAGCGAAGTGATTGCTCGCAAAGCTGAGCTGCTGAATCAAGCTCTTTATCCCGAAGATGGGCTGCAGGAGCGAGGAGTTGCGGGAATTTATTTCCTGGCTCGCTATGGAACCGAGCTTCTGAAGAGCCTTTATGAGGCGATGCGAACCGATTGTCTTGACCACCAGATCCTCGAACTATAGAAACTGGAACTCTGGAAATCGACAGTCGCTAATGGCTTTCGCTCGTCGCTAGATAAGTCCCCAGGCTAATCATGACGGCGCCCGTCAACGTTCTCTATTCGACGGCGAAACGCCGATGACGAGGGGAGTTTACCTCCCAGCGGTCCCGCCAGCAGAATGACGATCATATCCGCCAACGTTATGAACACCGCCAGAAGGATGGTTCTCGGGAGGGACTGTAACGGCAGGGCTGAAGCCGCACCCCTTCAAGGCGGGATTTCTGCTACTTTGCGGCGACTTCTTCTGCTACAGCTTTACGGAAATAACCCAGCGACATGCGAAGGCCGGTTTCGAGGTCGATCTTCGGCTCCCAGCTCGAGCAGTTGGCGGGCTTTCGTGATGTCAGGACGGCGCTGCTTGGGATCGTCCGGAGGCAGCGGCTCGTAACTAATTTTGCTCTTCGACCCCGTCACTTTTATTACGTGCTGTGCACACTCGAGAATCGTGAACTCGTTCGGGTTGCCGATGTTGACCGGCAGATGTTCGGAAGATCTTGCCAGGCGAAGGAAGCCATCCACTTCGTCGCTGACGTAGCAGAAGCTGCGGGTCTGGCTGCCATCGCCGTAAACGGTGAGGTCTTCGCCGCGAATCGCCTGCTTCATGAAATTCGAAACCACACGGCCGTCGTTCAACTGCAGCCGCGGGCCGTAGGTGTTGAAGATGCGGACAATGCGCGTATCGACCTGGTGGTAGCGGTGATACGCCATGGTGACGGCTTCGGTGAAGCGTTTCGCTTCATCATAGACCGAGCGCGGGCCGATGGAATTCACGTTGCCCCAATACGTTTCTTTCTGCGGATGCTCGAGCGGATCGCCGTAGCACTCAGAAGTAGACGAGACGAGATACTTCGCGCCGTACTTGAGTGCGACATCGAGGGCGTGAAAAGTTCCGAGAGATCCTACTTTCAGCGTGGGGATTCCGTGGATGGTGTAATCCACCGGACTGGCGGGACTCGCGAAGTGAAAGACGTAGTCGACTTTGCCCACGTCGAAAGGCTCGCAAATGTCTTTATTGATAAATTCAAAGCGCGAGTCATTTCGAAGATGGTCAATGTTTGCGCGGCGGCCGGTGAGCAGGTTGTCGACGACAACCACGTCCCAGCCTTCGCCAAGCAGGGCGTCGCAAAGATGGGATCCCAGAAAACCGGCGCCACCGGTGACCAGAGCGCGTTGTTGGCTCATGCTTTCTTAGCGCTGTTGCGCAGAGCGGCGGGAACGCCGTCCGGATGAGAGGCTGCGCGTCCTACCGAGTAATAGGTGAAGCCATTGGCCGCCATCGCTTCGGGATCATACAAGTTGCGGCCGTCGATGACGATGGGATACTTGAGTTCATGGTTGAGACGGCGGAGATCGAGGTTGGCAAATTCCTCCCACTCGGTAAGGATCAGCAGAGCGTCGGCGCCGGTAGCTGCCTCGTACGCTGAATTCGCAAACTTGATACCCGAGGTCATTAACTCCTGAGTACGGTCCATCGCGGCCGGATCATAAGCGGTAATTTTGCAACCTTCCTGCATGAGCGCCTGCACGATCATGATGGCGGGAGATTCGCGGATGTCGTCGGTACCGCCTTTGAAGGCGAGGCCGAGCACGCCCAGATGCTTGCCGCGCAGTGTCCACAACGCGCTGCGCACTTTGCGCAGAAAGCGATCGCGCTGGTCTTCGTTGATGCGCATCACCTCATCGAGCAGACGGAAATCGTATCCGCATTCACGGGCAACCGCGCGGAAGGCCATCACGTCTTTCGGGAAACAAGATCCGCCGTAGCCGATGCCGGGATTCAAGAATCGCGGACCGATGCGGGAATCGGTGCCGATACCATGACAGACTTGATTGACGTTAGCTCCGACCGATTCGCACATGGAAGACACCGCATTGATGAAGGAAATCTTCATCGCCAGAAATGCGTTCGAGGCATGCTTAATCAGTTCGGCGCTCTTGGTGCTGGTTACAATGATCGGAGCCGGAATGGAAGTGCGGTCGGGTTGGGGGATAGCGCCGGCGGTTTCGTAATAGCTGCCGCTGGTAAGCGGCGCGTAAATTTCGCGAAGAACATTGGCGCAGCGCTCATTGTCGCAGCCCACTACGATGCGATCCGGGAACAGGAAATCGGTAACCGCGGTACCTTCGCGCAGGAACTCCGGGTTGGAAGCAACGTCGAAAGAGCTGGCATCCGCGCCATTGCGCAGAATGATTTTGCGAATCCATTCGCTGGTATAGACGGGAACCGTGCTCTTCTCCACGATGACCTTGTAATCATCCACGGCGCCCGTGATTTCGCGGGCGACGGATTCGACGAAAGAAAGGTCGGCTTCCCCGCGTTCGGTCGGAGGGGTTCCGACAGCAATAAAGATGGCCGCGCTGGCGCGCACCGCTTCCCGCAAATCGTCAGAAAAAGTCAGCCGCTGGCCGCGGTGACGTCCGAGCAATTCGGGCAGAAATTTTTCGTGGATGGGTACCTGGCCGTTCTTGAGAGCGGCTAACTTGCGCTCATCATTATCCACCAGGATAACGTCGTGACCGAGATCGGCGAAGCAGGCGCCTGCAACCAATCCTACGTATCCGGAACCGACGACAGCGATGCGCATGGATCAAACTCCCTGAAGCGAAAGGTCCTCGAACGTTTTCAGATATTACGGAGAATCAAGGGGGAGAAAAACCAGCCTGGGAAGCTCACAACCCGTGCCCCAGTGTAAGTGGATTTTAACATTTCCTCGTATGAAAGGAAGCCCAAAAGTCACTGTGCGATGGAACCCATTGTCTTTTCTGCCGTTTTGGGAGGGAATGCCGAGGATGGTTTACCGCAGAGGACTGAAAGGCTGGTTAGAGCACGGTGTGGGTTGGGGCGTTCCTCGGCCCACGCAGCGCAGACGGAAATGCCGATTCTTTGTTGACAAGGCTGCACTTTAGGGCGAAACTCCGCTACAGACGCTGAGCTTTTGTCGAATTGTATTACCTGGTATGGCTCATCACCCCATATGGCGGCCTGATTCCGGAAAGTCTATTCCAGCCGGTCCAGTTCCCCCTGAAACTGCGCCGGACGAGTTGCTGCTTCCGCCGGGTGATCCCGCGATGGAAAACTCTGAGAGGGTGCGGCAGGAGTCGGATTTTGCAGAAGTGGCCGCCAAGTTCGCGACTCACGGACACGGCCGGATTCCAGCACAACTTTCAGGCGAACTTGCACTCGATATCGTACTGAATGAAATTGTGGAACAGGCTTGCCTGGCGACCGGGGCCACCGGTGCCGCAATCGCTTTGGCCCGCGACGGGGAGATGGTTTGCCGCGCCAGCACTGGAGGGAACGCCCCGGAGTTGGGAACGCCTCTGGACATGAACTCAGGCCTCTCGGGCGCCTGCCTGCGTAGCCGCCAGATACAGCGTTGCGACGATACTCTCACTGACCCGAACGTGGACGCGGAAGTATCGCGCGAGCTCCGAATACGATCCGTAGTGGTGTTGCCACTTTTGCGGGGAGACGATTCGATCGGGATCTTCGAGGTATTCTCCGCTCGTCTGGCTGCGTTTGGCGAACGTGATTTGAGAACACTCGAAGTATTGCGGGACCGCATCCTCAAGAATATCCAGGCGCGCAAGTCCTCGCTGGACGCGCTCGAGCTTGCTCCCACCAGTGTCGGCGAAATGCTGCAGGAAGGCGCCGAAACAGACATCGCTGAAACAGAGATCGACAAAAAAAACTCCGAGGAAACGGCGGAAGCAGCTCTTGAAACGGAGAACAACCAAGGTTCCAGTCATGATGTGGACACAGCACACCGCGATCTGGAGAACGCCCCAGCCACCTTTGTAGTCTCCGCGGCGCCTTGATTGGGTCAGCGTAGTGATGTGCGCGATCGTGGTGGGCATGGCGCTTCTGATGGCGACCGCTCTCGCGATACGCATGGGATGGGTGAAAGCAAGCGCCCAACATCATGTCTCAACAGCGGCGGCTGCAGTATCGGCAACGCCGGCAACAGGAGAGAATCCGGCCGGCGACCGGACGAATATCGGTTCCAGTCTAGTGCAAGCGAAAGCGCCCACCAGCGGGCAGATCAAAGCAACAACCAGCGAAACTGCGTCGCGGCCTGAGACTGGGCGTTTGCCCGATGGTTCGTTGCGAGCCGATGGTTCGTTGCGAGTCTATGAAAACGGCAAAGAGATTTTCCGTATGCCGCCTTCTGCGACGGATGCCACGGGAGCGCCGTCGGCAGAAAAGAATGCGGGCTCAGCACTGCAGCCCGCAAGCATCGTTGAATTGTCTCCCGACGCGGCGGAGGGCAGCTTAGTGCGGCGCGTGGAGCCCGAGTATCCCGAGCAAGCCCTGGCGCAGCACATTCAAGGGCCAGTGCTGCTTGACCTACACATCGGACAGGACGGAAGCGTACAGCAGATCAAAGTGGTGAGTGGAGACGCCGAATTAGCAGCTGCCGCCGCTACAGCCGTGCGCCAATGGAAATTCAAGCCGCAGCTCGTGCATGGCCGCCCAGTTGAGATGGAGACCCAGATCACGCTGAAATTCACTCTTCCCTCGAGTTAACCCACCGGGACTGAACTTTATCGATCATTCAGGGAAAAACAATCCCACCCTTGCAGAGGATGCAAGGGTGGGCCTTCCCGCAAAAGGGTGGGCGAACCTGGCAGGTGGGAGCTCACTCGCATTTCAGGCGGCGGTTAGCGGGTAAGCAAGGGCTGGCATTCGTGCGGAAATGCTTTTGCTACCAAGCTTCTTTTCCATAGTGAGCAGCCACGCGAAAACGTTTCACGTTGCTATAGTGAACGTCAGCCCTGTGAGAGGATCCGATGAAGAAGGACGCGGCATATTGGATTAAGAAGCTGAGCCTGGAAGCGCATCCGGAGGGCGGGTATTACAGGCAAACCTATCGGGCTGATCTGGTTTTGACGAAGGACGCATTGCCGCAGGAGTTTATGGGTGCGCGGGCCGCTTCGACGGCGATTTATTTCTTGCTGGAAGGCGAAAATTTCTCTGCGTTTCATCGGCTGCGCTCGGACGAAGTCTGGCATTTTTATGTGGGATCAACTCTGGTTGTGCATGAGATTGACCAGCACGGACGGTATTCGGAAATTTTGTTGGGCAGCGATCCAGGGGCAGGGGAAGCTCTGCAGGCGGTGGTCAAGGCGGGATGCTGGTTTGCCTCGAGACTGCAGGATGGGAAGTCGTTCGCGCTGGTGGGCTGTACCGTCGCTCCGGGATTCGATTTTGAGGATTTTGAAATGGCGAAGCGCGAGGAATTGGTAAGAGATTATCCGCAGCATCGGAAAGTGATTGAGCGCTTGACGCGGGAGTAGGGGTGAGTTTCGCTTTCCGGAGACAATGAGTGTAATCGCCTGGTTGCAACAGTTGGGCGTCGGGTTTCTAATACGGGAGTGGCATTTCATCGTAAACTCTTTCGCTGCCGTGCAGTCCGTCACGATGCAGGATTCGAGGTTGAATTTGAGGGGATGGAAAAAGTCCGCTATTCAGAACCGAAAAGGTCGGTCACCTTTTGGGCAGAGCCTGCCGTAATGGAGAAGGGTAAATTCAAGGGGCGGCACGGCTGGATGGTAGCAATCTCACAACCTTCCAAATGGGATGACGGAACCCCGTTCGTCGACACGGAGCGCAACTTGATCCAGGAGCGCAGCAAGGAAGCTCTGCGGTTTATGGGCGTGCCGTGCATCGTAACCTGATTTAGGGATTGGCCTGATAATTGACGCGAACCCGGACGTGGAACTCTCAACGAGTGTAATCGCCTGTTGGCAAAAGTTAGTCTATGTTTGCACGGCTCGGTATTCGACTCAGCCAATGCCGTGACCCTGACCGCGGGGACGCTTGGCCGCTAATACATCCCTGACGCGCTGGAGGGCAACATCTATCGGAATGGCGAGGTTTGTAGAATCTTTGTAAAAGCCATCAACTCCTTCTCTCAGCTCTTTGTGATCAAAGTTGAAGTCAAAGGATGAACTAAGATTGCAAAGAATCATACTCGAAACGATGTCTACCTCTTCACTGACGGACTTAATTTGCCCCCCGACCGTGCAGTCCTCGAACAGGTCGGACTGGACGTGGTTCATAGCCTTTGTGTAGCGCTCGATGAGCTTATCTTTCGCGTCGTCGGAAAGCCTAATCCACCATTTTCAAGTGCCCATCTCCGCAGCCCGCTGGACAAGGGCAGAATGACCCGGTCCTGCCGGTGGGCCATATGCCGGTGGGCCATATACCTGTGCTTGAGCCAAGCACGTGGCGAAGAATGCAACCGTCAAGAACTGAAAGAAACGGTTCATCAGCGGCATGCCTCCCTAAGAGTTACGATGCAAACACACTCGTTCACGCATCAATCCTAAAGTGGTTCCCCGAGTAGTTGGTGCAAAATCGCCATTACACTCATTTGCGTCCACCTACTTCACCGCGGCTGCTCTCTTAGGAAACATCTCTCCGATTCGCTTGATTTGCGCGCCGACAGCACGCAGCTTTTCTTCGATGTTTTCATAGCCGCGATCGATGTGGTAGACGCGGTCGATGATGGTCTCGCCATCAGCGACCAGCGCGGCGAGGACGAGCGAGGCGGAGGCCCGCAAATCGGAAGCAAGGACAGCCGCGGCGCTCAGTGGAGTCTTTCCGCGGACCACCGCGCGGCGTCCTTCGATTTTAATGTTTGCACCCATGCGAACTAATTCCTGCGCATGCATGAATCGGTTTTCGAAAATGTTCTCTGTGATCACGGACGCGCCTTCGGCTTGCGTGGCCAGCGCCATGAACTGCGCTTGCATGTCGGTAGGAAAGCCGGGGAACTCTTCAGTGCTCATGTCGGCGGCGGTGAATGGATTGTCTCCCATCACGCGGACAGACTCCGCGGTGCACTTCGTTTTCACGCCGACTTCTTTAAGTTTGCTGAGCAGGGCATCGAGATGAGTAGGATCGCATCCAGTAATGTTGAGATCGCCGCCGGTCATCGCCCCTGCGATGAGAAAGGTTCCGGCCTCGATGCGGTCGGGGATGATTCGGTGCTTCGCGCCTTTCAGTTTGCTCACGCCTTTCACGCGAATGGTGGGCGTGCCCGCGCCTTCGATCTTCGCACCCATCTTGTTGAGCAAGGTGGCGAGGTCGGCGACTTCGGGCTCGCGCGCACAATTTTGCAGAATAGTTTCCCCTTCGGCAAGAGTGGCGGCCATGAGTAGATCTTCCGTGCCAGTGACGGTGATTTTATCGAAAACAATTTCCGTTCCTGTGAGGCGATTGGCGGCGGCTTCCACGTAGCCGTGATCTTGCGTAATTTTTGCGCCAAGCTGTTCCAGCCCCTTGATGTGCATATCGATCGGACGGCTACCGATGGCGCAGCCGCCCGGCAGCGAGACTCGGGCGCGTCCGCAGCGGGCAACCAGCGGTCCCAGAACCAGAGTGGAGGAGCGCATGGTCTTGACCAGTTCATAGGAAGCTTCGGGACTGGCGATATTTTTGCAGTGTAGAGTGGTGCGGTGCTGGGCGCGCCCGTAGCCGAGTTCGACCTCGGCGCCCATGGCAGCCAGCAGGTTGCGCGTGGTTTGAATGTCGCGCACCTGCGGAATGTTTTCGAGGATCACGGGTTCATCGGTGAGCAGTGCGGCAGCCATGCAGGGAAGCGCGGCGTTCTTTGCGCCACTGACGCGCACCGTGCCGAGCAGCGGCTCTCCGCCGCGGATTACAAGTTTGTCCATGTATGAGCCCTGAAAAATCCATTCTAGCGGGGAAGTGGGCTGGGGGAGGTTAATCGGGAGGGCACCGACTAGTGGGTCTAAATAAAAAGCAGGTTCCTGACCGGACTTGCGCCCGGTTCGGAATGACAAGAGCGGGTAATGATAGCGGTGCGAAACCTTACTAGAACGTCTTTCGAAACAGCCAGAATAAAGACCCCGACAGCATCATGGCTACCGGCAAAGTGAGCACCCACGCCAAAGCCAGATTGCGCACGGTAGACCACTGAATGCCAGAGTGATTGGCGGCCATGGTGCCGGCGATCCCGGAGGAAAGCACGTGGGTGGTGCTGACCGGCAGGCCGAATCCATCGGCGGCTCCGATGGTGGCCATGGCGGTGATTTCCGCCACTGCGCCCTGGGCATACGTGAGGTGGCTCTTGCCGATTTTTTCTCCCACCGTCACCACGATGCGCTTCCACCCGACCATGGTGCCGAGGCCGAGAGCCATGGCTACCGCCACTTTCACCCAAAGCGGAATGAAGCGGGTGGAGTGGTCGATGTGCTTTTTGTAATTAGCGAGGACGGCGGTTTCGGAGGCAGTGAAAGTCGGGTTGTGACTCTTCTGCATCAGCCGGATGGCTTCGCTGATCAGGTACATGTCATTGCGGAAGTTGCGAACCTGGTCGTTTGGAATGTTCTTCATCTCTTTGTAGAGAGCGGTTTCGTTGCCGATGTCGCTGACCAAGGTGCGTAGCGCGAGCATGGTGTTAGGCGTGAAGTCTTTGTCGCGAATGTAACTGGTGACATCTTCGTGAGCGTCGCCGATTGCTGCATTGGGACTAACATACTTGTTCAGAACGTCGGCAGCTTGCTGAGAGACTGCGATGAAGTCCTGCGAATCCTGGTAGGTGACTGCGTGGTTAAGCGCGTAGGCGGTAGGAACGGTGCCGATCAGGATGAGCATGATCAGTCCCATGCCCTTTTGACCGTCATTCGAACCATGGAAAAAACTGACGCCGGTGCAGGTCAGGACGAGCAGGCAGCGAATGTAGAACGGTGGCGGTTCGGTGCCCTCAGGCGCCGAGTAGAGCTTGGGATCCTTGATCAAGGCTTTGGCGAGAAGCAGGAGTAGCCCGGCGACACCGAAGCCCACGATAGGTGAGAGCAGGAGCGCTTTGCCGATGTTAGCAGCCTGGCTCCAATCGACGCCGCTGGTGCCGCTTCTGCCGTTCATCAGTTGATTGGCAATGCCCACCCCGATCACCGAACCAATAAGCGTGTGCGAACTGGAGGCGGGCAATCCGAAGTACCAGGTGCCCAGGTTCCAGATGATGGCGGCAACCAGCAGCGCAAAAACCATGGCGAACCCGGCTTTGCTGCCGACTTGCAGAATCAGTTCAACTGGGAGCAGCGAGACGATAGCGAATGCAACCAAACCGCTGGAGGCGAGCACGCCGAGGAAATTCCAGAAGCCCGACCATACCACCGCAATGTGCGGCTCCAGCGAGTGCGTGTAGATAACCGTGGCCACCGCATTCGCCGTATCGTGGAATCCGTTAACGAACTCGAAGCCTAAAGCGACCAGCAAGGCTATACCGAGAAGAACGAAGGGCAGGACGGATTGGTTGTGCACGAACGAGAGATCGTGGAGCAAGCTGGATCCGGCGTAGCCGACGCCGATAACCAGCACGATGCCGAAAACTAACATTCCAATCTTGCCGGGAGATCGGGACAGCTTTTGGTCGAGTACGCTCGGTGTCGTGGTTGCTGTGGCCATGGTCATTCCTCAGGTCAGGCTGTATTGAAGCGGATGGAGATCTGAAGTCCGTGACTATACGGAATGATTGTTACGCCAGTATGAAATTATCCGGCCCGTGAAAACTTTGTCTGGCGAATAGGATTGCGACTCTTGCGTAACGAAAACCAGGCTGGGAACATCCAATGCGAGCAGAGGCAATCACTGATATCTAGATATCTAAAGGAGACCAAAATGGCTAAAGTAAAGTTGGCGTTGCTGGCCCGGCTCGAAGCGAAAGCTGGAAAGGAAGCTGAGGTGGAAAGTTTTCTACGGGGTGCGCTGTCGCTTGTGCAGGAAGAGACGGCAACGGTGGAATGGTTCGCCATAAAAATGGGTCCCTCGACGTTTGGGATTTTTGATGTTTTTGAAGATGAAGCGGGGAGGCAGGCTCATTTAAACGGGCGAGTGGCCGCGGCATTGATGGCGAATGCGGGAACTTTGCTGGCCAAGGCTCCGGTGATTGAGAAGTGTGAGGTATTGGAAGTGAAGCACAGTAAATGAAAGATAACTTTATGATTTTATTGGCTGTGATCAGGTGCAAATTAGTCATCAACCCTGCCGTGGAGTATGGCAACTAATTAACAGATGCCAGTAAATCCCGCAGCGGCGCGCCAAGACGCGTTCTGCAAATAATGGAGGAGTAAACATGGCAGATGATATGAACAAACAGCAGGGCGGTCAGCACGGCCAAGGGCAGAACCAACAGAACCAACAGAGCGGCCAACAGGGTCAGTACGGTCAGGGCCAGAAGAGCGGACAACCCGGCCAGACTGGGCAGTCCGGCCAACAGCAGAAGGGGAATGTCGATCCGAACAAGAAGAATCCTTCTCAGAACGACGAGCAGGAAGAGCGGGATCGTCAGCGCCGCGCATCATAGTTTTAAAAAATAAAGTGATACGACCGAGGAGTTCCAGCCATGGCTGGAACTCCTTGTTTTTTTCCTCAGTTTCCGATCAGTCGTTGCTGCGACGTATGCTCCGCCTAGCCTCTTGATAAGGTTCGGTGTTTGGGCAAGCATTGTTTACAATGGTAGATTCGTCTACCTGCGTTAGGGAATCCCTGCGCCCGGGACGAATGTGCCTTGAAACAATCTGCCTTGGAAAGATCTGAACAAAAACCCGACGTCTCAGTCCGCATCTCACCCACCGTTTACTGGCGAGTGGAAGGGAGCCTGCTCGACCTGACCGTCGTGCAGCCTGTGGCATTCTTTACCTGGAACGCGCAGACCTTCACGGAACGTTTTCGCCGCCGCGGCCTGATCTTCCTGTTAGCTGCGCTGCGACCGTTTCTATATTCGACCAATCGAAAGTTCGCAACCCGGGTAGTGCATACCGCTTTACGGGGAGTAACACGCGACCGGCTGGATCTGCTGGGTGAAGAATATTTTCAATACAAATTGAAACCGCAGTTGAAGGCGCGTGGAGTGGAGCGCGTACAGGAGTTGGTACGCTCCGGCGCAGACGTCGTGCTAGTGAGTCAGGGGCTCGAGCATGTGATGAAGCCGCTGGCCCAACATCTTGGAGCGAAACGGCTGGTCGCCAACCGGCTGGAATTTCGTGATGGTGTGGCCACAGGCAGGCTTCTGGAGCCGGTGATCCGGCCCCGCGGAGCCTTTGCCCGGATTCAGGAACAAAGTCCCGATGGACACCGTGCGCCGAAGACACTGGCGCGCCAACTAGATATCACGCTCGAGGAATTGAGGGCAGCGACCATTGGATCTGGCCGGGAATCGGCGGCCCACGAGCACCCCATCGTGCACTTCGAAGGGCGGCAGCAAGCCCCCGGATTTTCCGTCCGGCAGGCGCTCGCAGGCAAGCACCTCATGCTGATCGGCGTGACCGGATTCATCGGCAAGGTGTGGCTGGCAAGTACGCTGATGGAGTTGCCGAAGATCGGACGAATCTATCTGTTGATCCGGCGGCAGAAATCGAATCCGGCGCAGCGTCGATTTGAAAAGATCGTGGAAGAATCGCCAGTATTCGATCCGCTGTTCGAAAAGTATGGAGTTGGCCTCGGCGAATATTTGCGGGAAAAAGTAGAGGTGGTCGAGGGAGACGTTACGCGGCCGGCCCTGGGGCTGGATCCGGAAATATGTCGGCGGCTGCAAAAGAACCTTGATCTGATTGTGAACAGTTCGGGATTGACGGATTTCAATCCCGATCTTCGGGATGCGCTCAGCACCAATACTGACGCTGCGATGAACATCCTTGAATTTTTGCGCGCGACTGACCATGCGGGGCTGCTCCACCTTTCTACCTGTTATGTGGCGGGAGAGCGCGATGGACGCGTGCCAGAGAAATTGATTCCGAATTACACCCCCCGCCATGTGCCGGACTTCGATGCTGAGCAGGAATGGCGTTCCCTGCAACAAGTGATCGCGAAGGCGGAGGCGCAAGCCGAGGGTGACGAAGTAACCGCCGATTTAAGGTCGCAATCACTCGCCAAAGAGCATGCCGCGAAAGGCTTGCAGGGCGCGGCTCTGGACAATCAAATCCGCAAGAATCGAATTCGATGGTTGAAAAACTACTTGACCGAAGCGGGAACACGCCGGGCGAAGGAGCTAGGCTGGCCCAACACTTACACGCTAACGAAGAGTCTGGCTGAGTCGTTAATCGTAAAGTATGGCAAGGGGCTTCCCATCGCGGTCGTGCGGCCGGCGATTGTAGAAACTTCCGTGGCGAAGCCGTTCCTGGGATGGAACGAAGGGATCAATACCTCGGCATCGCTATCTTATTTATTGGGCACATACTTTCGTCAGCTGCCATCGAATGAGAGCAAGCGGCTGGATATCATTCCGGTGGATGCGGTCTGCGATGGGATGACTCTGATTGCCGCGGCGATCGTCGAGCGGCGGCACGATGAGCTGTATCAGTTGGCGACATCGGCGACGAATCCTTGCGATATGGGACGGTCGATCGAGTTAACGTCCCTGGCGCACCGTAAACATTACCGGGCACAGGAAGGTTTGGAATTCTGGTTGCGCTTGCGCTTTGACGCGATTCCAGTTTCGAAAACGCGCTATCAGCGAATGTCGGCGCCGGCGCAAAAGGCGATTGTGAAATCGATTCAGCGGATCATGTCGCCGCTGCCGCTCAAGAAGACGCCGCTGGTGAAAGCCGAAAGAAATCTGGAGCGGCTGGAAAAGTTGATCGAGTTGTTTGAGCCATTCATCCTGCTGAATGAGCACGATTTTGCCGCCGACAACGTAGAAAAGCTTTCGCATGCGCTGGTTGAAGAAGAGCGCCAAGAATTCGGATACAAGGCGCGAATGCTCGATTGGTGGGATTACTGGATCAACGTGCATATCCCGGCACTGCGCAAGTGGACTTATCCGCTGATTGAGGGCAGGCCGCTGGAGGCGCGTCCGGCGCGCAGTTTAGAGAATAACGAGACAGTAAAAACCGGCACGAACGGGAATTGGTGAATGGCAATATTTCTGACAGGGTCGACGGGATACATTGGAGCGCACGTAGCCGCGAACTTACTGCAGGACGGGGCGGCGCTGAACGTGTTGGTGCGCGCGCGCGATGTCGGCGACGCGGAGGCGCGCCTGTGGCAGGCTCTGCAGCTGCATTTGGACTTCCCGCAATTTTACGAATTTCTGCAGACTCGAGTGCGCGTGTTTCGCGGCGACCTAACCGCGCCGGCCTTTGGATTAGGACGCGATGAATACGACCGGCTGGTGCACACCACTGATTCGGTAATTCATTGTGCGGCATCACTGAACCGTAAATCGGAAAAAAGTTGTCTGAATGTGAATCTGCGCGGCACTCTGGAAGTCCTGACCCTGGCGCGGAGTGCTGAACATTATCACGGCTTGCGGCGCTTCAGCCAGGTGAGCACCGTGGCAGTGGCGGGCAAGCGGCAGAACGAGGTGGTCAGCGAAGATCAATCCATTGACTGGGATCGATCGGATTACGATCCCTACGCCCGAACCAAAAAATTCTGCGAGCACATGATGCGCGTGTTGCTGCCGGAGACTCCGAAAACTGTTTTCCGTCCCAGCATCGTGCTGGGCGACAGCCGCTATGCTGAAACAACCCAATTCGATATGGTGAAGGCGTTTGTGTTTCTGGCGGGGTTGCCGGTACTGCCGTTTCGCCCCACGGACAAGATCGATATTGTGAATGTAGATTTCGTTGCAGAAGCAATTGCGACGCTGCATCAGAAAGATCATCCGCAGTTCGATACGTATCATCTTTCGTCCGGCATTGGATCGCAGACATTCCGCGAGATAACGAAGGCATTATCGGCGGCCCAGAATAAGCGTGCGCCTGTTTTTGTGCCGGTGGCGGAGCGTCCGTTCGCAGGGTCGGTAAATTTTCTCGCGAATCGCAAAGGATCGATTGCGAAAGGCGCTTCGCTGATGAAGGTCTTCATGCCCTATCTGGTATGGAACACTGTCTTCGATAACTCGCGCGTGACAGCTGAACTAGGGAAGAAGCCGGTGCCATTTTCCCAGTACTGTTATCCGCTTCTCAAGTTCAGCAGCGAGAATGATTTTGCATACCGTTATCGGCCCTGGCCGGCGGCAGCAGGAGGAACGGCCGCATGATGGACTTCATCCTGGAAGCGTGGGTAAGTAGTTCGATTGAGCGCGCCAAAGCGGGATGGATGCTGGGTGCGGGCAAGCGCTGGAAGCCGGGTGAGAAATTGAAACTGTTGTTTGCAGGCTACAACGGCACGCGGAACATGGGATCGGATGTGCGCGTGGAAGAAATGTTGCGGCAGATTCGGCATATCCTGGGTGCGGAACGGGTTGAGTTCAGCGTGATGAGCCAGAACTTCGATTTCTCGCGTGGATATTTTGAAGGAACGAAGCAGGTGCATTTGCCAGATATTTTTCCTCCTTTCCTGGCGAGTGAGGTGCCGCAGCACGATGGAGTAGTCGCCTGCGAGGGGTCGATGTTCAAGAGCAAGTTTGCCAATGCACTGACCACGATGATGATTGGTTCCCTGGGCATCGCGGCAGCGCAGAACAAGCTGTCGGTGGGGTACGGTGCAGAGGCCGGCCACATGGACCCGCTCGTTGCAAAAATGTGCGGGCGCTATTGCAAGAATTCGTTTGTGATTACGCGGAATGAGGAGTCGCGTGGAGTTTTGCGCCGGCTAGGCGTGCCCACAGAACTCGGAACCGATACTGCATGGACTTTTGAGCCACGCCCGCCGGAGTATGGGCAAAGCATTCTGAGAAAAGTGGGTTGGGATGGGCGGACGCCGGTGCTGGTGGTGTGTCCAATCAATCCTTTTGAGTGGCCGGTGAAGGCGTCGGTGGCGAAGTACGCGGCGCGCAGCTTGACGGGCGCATACAAAAATAGCCATTACCGTACGGTATATTTCCACAATTCGGGGCCGGCAGCGGAGCAGGCGTATCACAAATATTGGAACGCAATTGCGAATGCGGTAGATGCATTTCGCAAAAAGAAGAGCGTATTCGTGATTCTTGCGGCGACCGAGCGGTTGGATGCGCGTCCCGCGAACCGAATTGCTGAGAAGCTGGGCGGAGTTCCGGTACTCACGTCGGACGAGTACAACATGTATGAACTTGTGAGCGTTCTGCGATCGTGCCACATGATGGCGTCGTCGCGGTATCACGGGATTGTTACGTCGATGCCGGGTCTTGTGCCGTCGGCTGGAATCACAATGGATGAGCGCATTCGCAACCTGATGCGCGAGCGCGGACATCAGGATCTGCTGATGACGGTGGACGATCCGGAACTTGAAGGCAAGTTACTGGCGGCTCTGGAGAAATTGAGTTGTGAAGGTGAAGCGATCGCGGCCGGCATTGCGCAAACGGTAGTGAAGAATCTGAAGGTGATGGCGCGCATGGGTGTGTACTTTGAAGAAGAAGTGCAAAGAAGGTATCCGGAATTTGAGACGCGCCGGGGCGAGTGGAGTTGGGAGGACTATTTGCCGCCGATGGGCGGGAGACTGCGTAATCTAGTGTCGGCTTACAACTGAGCTCCTATGCGTTGGTTAGAAGTTTTGATCGTGCAATTGATCTCTTGAATACACCCATTCCATTCGTCGGAGACATTTTTTCGCAGCTGCACGCGGCTGCGGACACGCGGATTCTCGCCGAAATCCGTGGAGGTGAAATCACGGGCGTAACCGGAAACGATTTGCTGGAGCTGATTCGCAAGGCGAGAACTTTTGTTGCCTCGAAAGGATTAAAGAAGGGCGACCGATGTGGCTTACTGGCCGCCAACAGTATTCGCTGGATCGCGATGGACCTGGCGCTGATGGCGGAAGGACTTATCGTCGTTCCTTTGTATTCCCGGCAGGCCCCGGCGGAACTGGTCGCGATGATGAAGGATTCCACGCCATCGATGGTGTGTTGTGGCGACGCCGCGTTGAGGGATGGAATCGTGCAGAGTTGGCCGGATGCGCCGCCGCAGTTTTTGTTTGACGAGATTTTTGCTGGCGTAGACGGGATGCAATTAGACCGGCCGCAGGTTGGGAAAGACGATCCAGTGACGATCATCTACACATCGGGCACTTCGGGCGAGGCCAAGGGTGTAGTGCTGACTGCGGCGAATGTGGGCTTCATGCTGGATCGCACCGCGGAACGTTTGAGCGAACTGATGTCCGGGTCATCCTCTGGCGCTGGGCGGCAGGATTGCATCTTCCATTATTTGCCGTTCACGTTTGCTGCGTCCTGGATTGCCTTGCTTACGTTTCTGAAGCGGCTGAGCCTTGTGACCATCAACATGGACTTGGCGAAGATCGCGAGCGACATGCGGACGGTGGCTCCGGATTATTTTCTGAATGTGCCTCAATTGCTTGAGCGAATGCGCCGAGCAGTAGACGAACAACTGTGGCAGACCGGCGGAGTACCACAGGCAATTTATTCGCGGGCCAAGGCTGCGTGGGTGCGGCGACAAGAGAAGCAGTCACGAACGGGTGACGCCCTGTGGCTGGGGTTGGCGAACTGGTTGGTGTTTCCAGCTATCCGGAAGAAGATGATCGGCAAAAATCTCAAGGCGTTGATTTGCGGTTCGGCGCCGCTGAGTTCCGAGACACAGCTTTATTTCATGATGCTGGGAATTCGCGTGCTTCAGGTTTATGGGCTGACGGAGACGACGGCGATTTGCACGATGGACGATCCAAATCGGGTCGAGGTGGGACGCGTGGGACCGGCGATTCCGGGGATGGATATGAAGCTCGGCGAGAATGATGAGATCCTGGTGCGCGGGCCGAATATCTTCCGGGAGTACTGGAACCGGCCCGAGCAGACCGCGGAAGCGCTGCGCGACGGGTGGTTCCACACCGGAGATCAAGGCGAGGTGAATGCGGCCGGGAATTGGAGAATCGCCGGACGTATCAAGAACCTCATCGTGTTGGGCTCGGGACACAAGATTTCACCCGAGCCGATCGAGAATGCAATTGCAAAACTTTTGCCGGAAGCGCAGCAAGTGGTCGTGGTCGGTAACGGGCACGGATATTTATCGGTGCTAGTTACCGGAAACGTGACAGCCGAGAAAGTGCAGGCTGCGCTGGATACGGTGAATCCGGAGTTGCCGCATTACAAGCAAGTACGGGCCTTTCGCGTAATCCCGGAACCGTTTTCGATTGAGAACGGATTGCTGACTGTGAATGGGAAGTTGAAGCGCGATGTAATCGCATCGCGCATGAATAATGAAATTGAGGAAATGTACCGCGTGAAGCAGGCAGTTTAGTCGGGGTACAAGACAGCTATAACCACAAAGGATACAAAGCGTGCACGAGGGAAAGCCTAACGCAACAGTGGAGAGCGCGTGCCATGGAAGCGCTTTGTCTTGGACTCTGAACGATGGTGTGATTGAGTTGGCGCTGCATCGCGGTCCGTGCAACGAGCTGGGTTCGGCGTCGCTTGAAGAATTGGAGAAGTTCGTGGCTGCTTTAGCAATCATGGAGGCGGAAGCTCACGCGCTCATTATTTATAGCGAGATGAAGCCGGGATTTTGTGCGGGCGCGGATCTGCGCGAGTTGTACCAGCGCTCGCAAGCGATGGAGAAACTCGAAGCAGCAAAGGGTGTGCGGGATTTCCTGGAGCGCATTCACCGCGTGTTGAATATTATCGATGCATCGCCGTTGACCACGATTGCGGCGGTGCACGGAGTCACGTTTGGCGGAGGCTTTGAGCTTGCTCTGGCCTGTGATTTGATTGTTGCCGATAAGATGGCGCGGTTTTGCTTTCCCGAGCTGAGGCTGGGATTGATTCCTGGGTTTGGCGGCATTCCTCGTCTGAAACGTGATTTGGGGAATGCGGTGGTGAGGGATCTGTTGCTGACAGGGCGCAGTTTCAACGCTACGAAGGCGCAGCAGATCGGGCTGGTAAGCCAGGTGGTCGCGGAAGGCGAAGCGTTGCGCGCAGCACGAGCGACGGCAGCACAGTTGAAGAAGTTCGATCGTGCTACGGCCGCGGCGGCGAAGAAATTTATCAAACCGATTCCGCATGAGGAGTTGCGCCGCGAGATCGATTTGTTTTGCGAACTGTTTACGCGGCCGGCCGTAGAGGCCGGATTGCGGAGGTTTGTCGAGAGCACGGATTCGCAGCCGTATCTGCCCTAGCCATGGCGTATACGATGTACGGAACGGAAGCATAGTTTTCCGGGCTCGAAGCGGTTCGGAATGAGATTGTCATTTGGGTGGAAATATGCAGACTGCTGAGCAAACGCTGGATGAAATATTGAATCTCGCAGCGGCGCACTTCAAGGTGCCGCGAGAAAAGCTTTCTCCTGACGACGACTTTTTCAAAACTTTGGGAATCGACAGCTTGCAGACGCTCGATCTACTAACCAAGCTGGAGAACCATTTTCATGTGGAACTTCCGGATTATGAATTGCAGGGAGTTTCAGACTTTCGCACCTTGGCGGGGAGGATTCAGGCGAGACTGTGAAGACCTTCAATTGTTGATTGCTGATTGTTGACTAAAACCCGATCAAGATTCGGTCTTGCAGCAACGATTAACGGTCGCAATCGGCAACCTTCTTATGCTCGATCTCCAAAAATATAGTTGCCTGGGCGCGGCTTTGCGCGATGCTCTCGATCGTTTTTCCACTGAAACCTGCCTGATTGAAGCGGACCGCGACCGCGAAAAGACGCAGCTCACTTATTCTGATTTCAAAGAAATCGGTTTGCCTTTGGCGCGCGCGCTGGAGGACGCGGAATTCGATGCGGATGACCGCGCGGCCATCCTGATGACCAATCAGTCGAAGTGGCTGATTTCGGCGTACGCGATTTTCTACGTGGGCGGCGTCCTGGTTCCTCTGGATTACAAACTGACAGCGGCAGAGCAGTTGCAGTTGCTGGAACACTCCAAGGCTAAAGTGTTGGTGGTGGAGTACTACTTGTGGCGGGCGATCATGCAGTCGCCGGAGTTTCATAACATCAACACAAGATTAGTCTTGGTTACGGAGGCTCCGCTGGGAGCGGACCTTGCGGGGGGATTCCGCTGGGAAGACTTCAAGCGTAAAGGCGTTCCCGATTTTGTGATGCGGCAGCGCGAAGACACGGCGTGCATCGTTTATTCCTCCGGCACGGGTGGCCGTCCCAAGGGATGCGTGCTGACGCATGAAAATTATCTCGAGCAGTGCCGGGCGTTGACGGCGTTGTATCCATTTTGGCCGGGAGTGCGGTATTTGAGTATTCTGCCGACGAATCACGCGATCGATTTCATGGTCGGATTCATTGGGCCATTTGTATGCGGCGCTTGCGTGGTCCACCTGCGGACGCTTCGCCCGGAATTCGTTCGTGATGCTTTCGTCCGCTACCGGATCACATATGTTTCACTGGTGCCGATGATCGTAAAAAATCTCGAGCGCGGGCTACGCGCTAAGTTTGACGAATTGCCCTCGTGGAAGCGGGCGATTCTGAATCGCATGATTTCAGTTAACAAGTTACTAACCCGGGGTCGGCCCCGCGTAAAAATGAGCCGCATGTTGCTGCCACAAGTGCATCGCGCGTTCGGCGGAGAGTTGCTGGCGCTGATCACCGGCGGAGCATTCATGGAGCCGTCGACCATGCAGTTTTTCTACGACCTGGGAATTCCGGTGGTCAACGGTTACGGGTTAACGGAAGCGGGGACGGCGCTCACGTTGAACGATCTGAAACCGTTCCGCGCGGATACGGTGGGCAAGCCGCTCCCCGGTGTGGAATTGCGAGTGCTCAGTCCGAACAAGGAAGGAATTGGGGAGATTGCGGCGCGAAGCAAGACGGTAATGTCGCATTATTTGGACGATGCGGAATTGACGCTCGGAACGATCGTGGATGGATGGCTACTGACCGGCGATTTGGGCCGCTTTGATAAGAGTGGACATCTCCAGCTTTTCGGGCGGAAGAAAAACATGATCGTCACCGAAGGCGGGAAGAACATCTATCCCGAAGACATTGAAACGGTGTTCGACGGGCTTCCAGTAAAAGAATACTGCATTTTCGCGGCGAACTATGTGTGGCCGCAAAAAGAACTAGGACGGGAAATGTTAGTGGTGGCACTGCGACTGGAACAGAATCAGCGCTTCGACAGCGCGCTGCTGCAGGAAATAGTGAGCCGCAATCGACGCCTGCCGGATTTCAAGCGCGTCGCGGGATACATCCTCTGGGAGAAAGACTTTCCGCGTACTGCCTCAATGAAAGTGAAACGTCAAGCGCTGGCAGAAGAAATCGGAAAAGCAGTAGAGCGACGAGCGGTGGTCGCGCTGTGAGCGAGCAGGGCCGTTACCTTGCTATTGTGAATCCTGCCGCGGGTGGCGGCCGAAGCCGCAAAATGTTGGGTCCCGCGTTGGATCGGTTGCGATCGGGCGGTGTAGCGGTTGAAGTGAAAGAGACGAAGCGTGCCGGCGACGCTACCAGAATTGCCCGCGAGGCTTACGGGCAAGGCTTTAGAAAATTTATTGCTGTGGGCGGAGATGGGACTTCGTATGAAGTGGTGAACGGTCTTTTCCCGGAGTCCAGCGCGGGCGAGCGGCCCACGTTAGGATTCTTGCCGTTGGGGACGGGCAATTCTTTTCTGCGCGATTTCAGCGATCGCGGACCAGAGCACGCTATCGAGTCACTGGTTTCGAAAAGAACGCGAGCCTCCGACGTCTTGAGGTTGCATCATCGCGACGGCGTTCTTCATTACATCAATCTACTGAGTGTGGGCTTTCCGGCCGACGTGGCGACTTTGCGGTCTCGGCGATTCAGCGGGCAGGGCGAACTGGGATATTTTATTTCCATTTTTCTCGGGCTCATCCGATTAGAAAGACGACCGTTTCCGGTGCGGGTTGAGGGAGAAACGGAATTCGATCGCCGGCGCTGCCTGTTCCTCACTTTCAATAACAGCAAGTTCACAGGGGGCACGATGATGATTGCGCCCAAGGCGGAGACCAATAGCGGATTGATTGAATACGTCCGCTGGGGAGCGATTGGGCGACTGGGGCTGATGCGCAACTTGCCGGGACTTTATGATGGTACGCACATTCATCATCCTCTTGCGGAGCGAAAAGCCGTGCGCAAGGTGGAATTCGATCTGGACGGCCCGGTGGATGTGATGGTTGATGGCGAAGTGTTGACTTTGCAATGCGAGGCTCTGGATGTGCTTCCGGGAGCGCTGAATGTTGTCGTCTGAGCGCGTGTTATAAAAGTGGAATGCAGGAAATAAATCATGTCTGAACAGAGGCGAAAGCAGCGGCAGAAGCAGAATCCGGTCGTGGAGCCCGCTAAGTCCTCGCGGAATACGCTGATTTGGGGTGTCATTGTGGTGGTGGCAGTGCTGGCTTACGGCGGATGGTGGTACTACACCAATCACCGTTACGATGGGTTTGCCAAGTGCCTGGCGGCGAAGCAAACCAAGATGTACGGATTGTATTGGTGTCCGCATTGTGCCGAGCAGAAAGCGATGTTTGGAAAAGCGTTTCAATATGTGCCCTATGTGGAATGCGCGATCAAGGGCTCGCGCGAACTGGCGCCGGCGTGTAGCGCGGCAGGCGTGAAGCTCTTTCCAAGTTGGCAGTTTGGCTCGAACCCTCCGAAAGAGGGCGTCTATCCTTTGGAAGAGCTCTCTGATAAAACCGGGTGCGCGCTGCCGTGAGTGCAATGTCGAAGCAGACTGCCGGTCTTTTATACACATTGATGGCGGCTCTGGCGCTGTCGGGAGTCGTGGTCTCGGCCGTATCGTTGCAACGTCACTACGCGAAATCGGCGTCAGCCTTCTGTGATTTTGGTGAGAGATTCAATTGCGACATTGTGAATCGCAGCGAGTATTCCACGGTGATGGGCATTCCGGTTGCTGCAATCGGTGTGGCCGGCTACGGAGTACTCTTCGCGCTGGCTACTTTTTACCGTACGCGAACGGCGACGCCGATTCGTTTGCTGGCCGCATCTCTGGTCGGACTTCTATTCGCTCTGTATCTCACATACGTCGAAGGTCACATACTGGAAACCTGGTGCATTCTGTGTCTAAGTTCGCTGGCGCTGATTACGGTGATCACGTTGCTGGCAGGTATTTTAAAGCTGCGCGCCGGAAGCCGCGTCTGACGCTTGCCTGAGGGGAAAAATCCAGAGAGAAAATGAAATTGGAGCAATTTCCAAGGTGATCCGTGCCGACGGAGCGACGGGAGATTTGCGACTGCATGAATTTCGCAGCCGGATTTTCAAGAACACCCGCTTCCTCAGAGTATGGCTGCCTCCGGGTTATGACGAGGCCGGAAACGGAGATCGCCACTACCCAGTCCTCTACTTGAACGATGGGCAAAATCTGTTCGAGTCATCGACGGCGTTTGGCGGAGTGGAATGGGGCGTGGATGAGAGCGCCGATCGTCTGATTCGTGAAGGCGCAGTTCCGCCGATGATTATCGTAGGACTGGATAACACGGGCAAAGACCGGCTTCGTGAGTATATGCCGCACCGGTCGATGCATCCCATGATGCTGCGAGTGCAGGGGCATCGGTATCCAGACTTTCTGCTCAAGGAAGTAATGCCGTTCGTGGAGAGTATCTATCGCGTTGCCACGAGTCCGGAGAATACTGGCTTGGGAGGATCGTCTTTAGGAGCGCTGATCGCGTTGTATACGGCAATCGCACGGCCGGGGGTGATCGGCCGGTTGCTGCTGGAAAGTCCCTCGCTGTGGGCGTCGAACCGGCAGGTAATCAAGGAGAGCCGAACGGTAAGAATCTGGCCGGAAAAAATATTCCTGGCGGCAGGCACGGCAGAAGCTGGAAGTCCCGAGCGGAGCCGCACGGTAGTAGACGATGTGCGGGAACTCGCAGCGATTATGCGGCGAGCGGTATTAAGTGAAAGCCGTCTGCGCATGGTCATCAAAGATGGAGCCGGGCACACGGAGTCGGCGTGGGGCGAGCGATTTCCTGAAGCGCTGCAGTTTTTGTTCGGAAGGCAGACTTAAGCAGGCTGATTCGCAATTGAAATGGATTTCCTCCCGGTTGTCCATATTCCATACAGAAGAGCGGCCATCACGGGAACGGAAAGCTGGAAGTGCGTCCAGCGCGCAAGCGGGCCGAGGAGTTGAAGCGCGAAAGCAAGATAAAGGAGAATTTTGAGACGCGCACCAGTGGCGTCGATCTGCGCGATGAGCCAGTCGGAGAGCAGCAGGAATACTGGTGCGAGAATCACAAGATCGTAGACGGTGAGATGTGGAGCCAGCAGAACAATAGAAAGTAGCAACACAGAATACCGCAAAGATAGCGGCAGTCGGCTGCGCCAGCAGGCCACAGCGAATCCCGCGACAATCAACGCGGTGACGACATAAAGCGCGAACGATGCTTCAGGCCGGGGGACAAGCATGGTCCAAAACGTGCGCAGGCAGTGGGTTTGGTAGGGTTTTGGCTCCAGAAGCGGGAGCACGCTCGGAATGTTGAGCAGGATATGGGACCACTGGCGAAGCGGGGTGGGACCGTAGTAGAGCCAGGCGGCGATTAACTCCGCGGTGGCCGAGAGCAAGGCGCCGGCGATTATTTTCCAACGAAGTGTGATTAGGAAGACGATGGCGATGCCCAGACCCAGCTGAGGCTTAAAGATGAGACATCCGAACGCCAGTCCGGCGAGGAAGTCATGTTGCTCACGCAGTGCGAAGAATGCGAGCACGAACACCACGAGCGCGAGAGCGGAAGTTTGTCCCCAGGCGATCAAATGCCAGAACGCCGGAAATGCAAGGGCGAGAATTAGAACCGTGAATCCATGGTTGCGCAGATTAGGGCAGGCCCGCCATGCGGAATAACAACATAATCCATAGATGAGCGTGCTGAAAACGAGCCAAAGAGTCAGAGCCAGCGGATACGACAACCTGGCGAGCGGCGCGAAAAAAATTGAAACCTGCGGCGGGTAGAGCGGCAAATATCGGATGCCGGCAGCCGCGGGGACGCGCTGCGCCGCGATTTCAGCTTGCGCGCGCATGTTGTATAAATCGACGCCATGGTGAGCGAGCGCAACCGAACCCAGCGTATAGAAATGAAGAAAATCCGTGCCCTTGAGATTGCCTGCGCGATCGATCAAGCCGGGCGTGGAGATGTTCCACAAATAGACTGACCACAGGCACAGCGCGAGAATCAATCCATGTGCACGCAGGCGGCGAGCGGTTATCCAGGATGCAGAGATTCTCGATACCATGAGCCCGCATCATACCGAATCCACGATCACGCGAGGCTTAAATCTGTAGCCGGCAAATCTGTCTGCTGACGTCGCCTGGTCATCAGCAACAAGGGCAGGATGAGAGGCATAAAGGGAACCAGGAAAAAAGGTAGTAGCGCGAGTTGACTGGACGAATCTACATGCGGGGGAAACAGCAACAGTACGGTCGACACGCCCCAAGGCCAACCGATGCTGATGACGAAAACAAGTTTGGAAAAACGACGCAGAGTCCCCCAGTCTTGCAAAAGCATTATCACAGGCAGAATCAGCAGCACCTGGTTGAATGGTGTAAACAGCGGGAACACAAGCAAGTCGCCCATGAAAAAGGCAGCTAGCAGAGCGGCGAATTGCCTTGAGTCTCCCGCTATTTTTCGATTTCGCCATGCAAATGCAAGCAGGCCAAGAACGATGATTCCTCCCACGGCTTCTCCAGGTGTATTGCCGAGAGCCATGCCAAGAGTTGACGTAGGAAGGGCGTATCTTCGATATGCGGCGAGGCCGGTGAGAAAATATCCGATCCATCCGGGCAGAAGCATTTCGCCAGCCGCGACGAGCATCGCCACGGTTGCTGTAAAAAAAATCGGAAGCCGCCACCTTTTGCGCCAGTCTCCTGCAGCCCAAATTGCAAACCAGCACAAAAGCAGAAGCGCCATCTGAGGTTTTATGGTGGAGACAGCGAGCAATATACCCGCGGTGGCGAAGTGCTGCCGGCTCACGTACCATGCGCCAGCAATGAGGAGGAAGCCCACGACGAGCGCCAGTTGTTCGAAACGTAAGCCCTGTGCGATCTGCGGACTGCTCAACGTAAACAAAGCGACTGCCATGACCATTTCCCACGACTGTTGCCAATGGAGGATATTGAAGCAAAGCAATATGCTGATCACCGTCAATATTCCAAAAACAAACTTGGCCCACGGGCGCACAACGTGCTCAAAATCTGTGTACACTGCCGGAGCAAGTAGGAACACCACATACACGGGATACGCAAAGCGCTGCTCGTTCCTGACAACGGCGGATGGGTCACTATTGGTTTGGCCGATGGCGTGACCATAGAAAACATTTTGAATTTCATGGCTTACCTCTGCCCCATAGGGGTTTCGCCGGCGCAGCAAGAGTTCGCGTGCACCATACCAAGGGGAATACAGGTCGCCCATCTGGACTTTGATCCCGTCGTGAACTTCGCCCCAGTGTTTATCCCACGGGCCCAGAACTTTCGCGGAATAGAGTGTTGCAATAGTAGCTGCGAACAAACTCAACCCAAGCAAGAGTCGATTCTTATTTAGCCGAAACTTCATACTGTTCCAGTTGCGGGGGCGACGCGTCGGCATTCACTTTCCACACGCGGCGGTCTTTAAAATAACGCAGTAATTGCAGATTCGCTTCTTCACCCATATCGCGCGCCCAGACTATCTTGGCCGCGTCGATATCGGCATGGTTGAAGACCCATTCGTGGTCGAAATCGTGGCTAGGGCCGTAATCCACGATTACCAACTGCCGGCCGGGAAGGTGTTCAAGCTGCCGTTCGATGATCACCCTTCCAAAATCATTTCTTGGCCACGAGGGTTCGATCTGGACATGAGCTGCCGCCGCCGTCAAGCGCAGAAGGATCATAGCGCATGCCAGCATCGGAATCGCGCGAACGATGGCTCTTCCCAATGGGCGGCCAGTCGGAGACCAGTGCCACAGACTCCGCATGCCTTGCACCAACACAAGGTAGAGAGCGCAGGTTGCCGGGGCGAAATAATGCGGCATGTTCCAGGTTTCGACCGACATCGCCACAACCATAACAGCGCATATCGCAATGGGCAGCCACATGCGGCGCCGCCGAATGATGCAAGGCAGAGCCAGCAAAGGGATGGTCAGCAGCGGGCCCAGATAGAAACGCCAACAGAAAGTCAGTCTTTCCCAAAGGTTGTTTAGATAACCGTCAAACGTACGATTGGTCTCAAAGACGTTCAGTTCCCAACTGTAGAAATCGCGCATCACTTCGTGGTGATATACGTTTTCGGGATGCGGTGTCTGCCAGAGAAACACAGGGGCAGCGCCGTAAGAGGCGGCCTCGATCTGATAGGCCATTCGAAAGGGACTGCCGGTTACGCGATCATAGTAATAGCCGGTGGCAATCGATGCGACCAGAAGGCATAGAAAGATTGGCATCACTACCCGCGGCAAAGACTGGCGGAACGGGGGATGATTTTTATTGAAGAGCCAGACCAGCATGGCGAGAGCGACTGGGATGGAGAAGACCAATCCTTCGTAGGGACGGCTGTTGGCTAAGATGATGAGGCCCGAACTCATCAGCAACGCGTCGCGCACGCGTTGGCGCCTGCGAATGCGGGGCCACGCTCCGAGCACAAGTGCGCCGCCCAGAGCAACGATCGACGCTGACCAATAACCGTTCATCCAATAGCTGAGAATAGCGAGGCGTAGGGCCGCGAGCACCGCACCCAGCAAGGCCCACGGCGGAGGCACCCATGCTTGCAGCATCCAGCAAATCGCAGAGCACATGAGAGCGGTCGCGAGAAGTTGACCAATCCAAGGGTGGCCTAAAATTTGTCCGGCGGCAAGCACGAGGCCTTGGGCTGGCGGATACATCGACATATAGGTTGGCTGCTCGAGAATGTGGAAACTCTCAAAATGGACCCACATGGGATGTGTTGGATTCGTGAGTTTGCCGTGGGCGAAAGTGTCGGCAGCGAGAAGATAGCTGAACTCGTCATGAGCAACGGGCTGAGGAACGCCGAGAATTGGAATGAGAGCAACGCGGATCGCGATAACGCCTAACCCTACAACCAGGACGCTGAGCCGGCGCCGTCGGGCGACTCGCGCGAATGCACGCTCAATCATGCCAAAAGCGGCAGGCTGATCTTTGCTGGAATGACTTCGAGAGGAGAATAAAATCAATGCTCCCGCGGCTACGAAAAGCAGGAGTTCAATCAAAGTCAGCAGATAGGGAGCGAGCCGCGAATAAAGGTTCTGCATCGTGACCGAGCCCAGGCATTGGCCGTCTTTCCTGCGACTGCGAAATGAGCTTACAGGATTCCAATCGCCCGCGGAAGAAGTACGACTGGCCTCTTACGCCGGCTGTTTATCGGTTGCCCTCTCGAACAGTCCGTCGACGATCTGAATCATTTCGTCGTCTACGACGCGGTTGCGGGAGATGGCTTCGCTCAAAGTGATGGAGACAATCTTATTGGCGCGCAGCGCCGCCATGCAGCCGAACTCGCCGCGGTGCACCATATCGATGGCGCCCAGGCCATAACGCGTGGCCAGCACGCGATCGAAAGCGCTGGGAGAACCACCGCGCTGAATGTGTCCCAGAATCACGGCGCGAGTTTCAAAGCCGGTGCGTTTTTCTATTTCGCGGGCGAGAATGTTTGCGATCCCGCCAAGTTTTACATGGCCGAACTCGTCTTTACCCATGTCTGATAGCACGGGAGAACCTTGGCCTGGCTCGGATGAAAACTTCGCGCCTTCAGCCACCACCACAATCGAAAAATAAAGTCCGCGCTCGTGGCGCTGGCGGATGGAATTCGCGACTTTGTCGACATCAAACGGACGCTCGGGAATCAGGATGACGTCGGCGCCACCGGCGATGCCGCTGTAAAGCGCGATCCAGCCGGCGTCGCGACCCATCACTTCCACCACCATCACGCGATTGTGAGCCTCCGCGGTGGTATGAACGCGATCCAGCGCCTCGCAAACGATGTTGCAAGCCGTATCAAATCCGAAAGTGTAATCGGTGCCGCCCAGATCGTTATCGATGGTTTTGGGAACGCCTACAACCTTGACGCCGCGTTCATGAAGTTTTTGCGCGACCGACAGAGTATCGTCCCCGCCGATTGCAATCAGGGCGTCAATTTTATATTTGTCCAGCGTTGCCAGGCAGCGATCGATGCCATCGGGACGTTTCGAAGGATTGGTGCGCGATGTGCGCAAGATGGTTCCCCCGCGAGGCAGAATTCCTCCGACCGCCTCCAGATCGAGGACCATGGTCTGGTCCTCGACCAGCCCACGCCAGCCTTCCAGGAATCCGACAAACTCGTCGCCATAGGTGAAAACTCCCTTGCGCACTACTGCGCGAATTACCGCGTTCAGGCCAGGACAGTCCCCGCCCCCGGTCAGGATGCCAATCTTCATGATCTGCTCCCCTTAAAGAATTAGATGGAATCCCCGGAATGCACGCCCGGCGCGGGCTTGTGTTCAGCCGCAGCCCAAAGCGCGGGATTCAGCAGTCGCTGGGAAGAAATAGATTATCACTAATGAGGGATGATGCTGATGGAGAAGCGATCTCTCGACAATATGGCCGTTAAATGTGTGGCTTGCGCTGTTTAAGCAGGAGTTGATTGCAAGAAAGCGAAAACTATCTGTGACGGCGTTGCGATCTCTTGCTCGCCTTCTTCTGCGCTTTCTGGTATTTCTTCATCGCTTTGCGCTGTTTTTTCGCCGCCTTTTTGCTGTACTTTTGCTGCTGCTTCGCCGCTCTGCGGGCCTCGCGTCCATTTTCTCCGATACTTCTGTTCTCCCGTTGAGCACTGGCCGGTAGCGACACGGCAATACTTAATGCGAATAACAGCAGGAAAGCCGCAATACGTTTCATAGAAGCTCCAAACGGAATATCCTCCAGCGATCTTACTCGAAGATGCCGCAGTTTTGGCATCCATGCAGTTACTTTCGTGCCACCGATACGACGTTCGCTGCCGAGTGAATTGTAAAGTTTTCTTTAGCGCTTTAGCCCGATCGCGGCCGCTTCCAGTTCGTCGTGGACTTGAGCGGCGCGGCGCAGGGCAGATTGCACGTTGTCGCAAATGTTTTCCGCGCCGACTACCTCTTCGAACTCCGCCTGATGGATCAGGCTCGCCGGTTGTTCTCGCGCTCCGCAAAGAATCAAGGTTCGATTGGTCGCCTGCAGTTGGCGGGCAACTTCCTCGATGGCGAATAGCCCGGTGGCATCGAGCGCAGTCATGTTCCGCAAACGCAGGATAACCACAGGTGGAAGGGTGTGCAGGTCTTCGGTGACGGCGTTGATTTTGTCGGTGGCACCGAATAGAAACGGCCCATGGATGCGGAAGATGGTCGCGTAGTAAGGGATGTCTTTGTCCTGCAGAATATGCACGCGGCCATCTTCAACATATTCGTCGGTGACCTGGGAAACCGTGGTGGTGGCGGCAACCCGGCTGATGAAAAGCAGCGCGGCAAGGATCATGCCAGCTTCGACGGCGACGGTGAGGTCGGCGAAGACAGTGAGCGCAAAGGTGACAAGCCATACGCTGATGTCGGTTTTTGTGAGCTTGAGCAGTTGCGGGATTTCGCGCCACTCGCCCATGTTGTAGGCGACCACCATCAGAATTCCGGCGAGCACTGCCAGCGGTACATGGCTTACCAGCGGTGCCGCAAATAGCAAGATGCACAGCAGAGTGAGGGCATGAATCATTCCGGCGACGGGAGATTGTGCGCCGGCGCGAATATTGGTTGCGGTGCGGGCGATGGCGCCTGTGGCGGGAAGCCCGCCGAACATGGGAGAAATGATATTGGCCACGCCCTGGCCGATGAGTTCCACGTTCGGGTTGTGATGGTCGTTGCTCATGCGGTCAGAAACCACGGCCGACATGAGGGATTCGATCGCGCCCAGCATCGCGACGGTGAGAGCCGGCCCCAGCAAACCGTGGATCAGATCGGCGCGAAATCGGGGAATCACGAAGTGAGGCAGGCCGGCCGGAATTCCGCCGAAGCGGGAACCGATAGTTTCGACTGGCAGCTTGAATAAGACCACGGCTGCAGTGCCGAGCAGGAAGGCAACGATCGCGCCGGGGATTCGATTGGAAACGGCGCGGCAGAAAATCATAACCAGCACCGTGCTTGCAGCCAGTGCGGTCGCAGTGTACGACAAAGTGTGGAAGTTGCTGGCCAGTGCCTCGATGCGCTGCCAGAACACGCCCGGAACTTTGGCCAGTTGCAAACCGAAGAAGTCTTTTACTTGGGTGCTGGCGATCAGAATCGCAATCCCGTTGGTGAAACCGATGACCACCGGACGCGGAATAAACTTCACCGCCGTGCCCATGCCGGCGATCCCCATAATCATCAGCAGAATGCCGGCCATCACCGTACACATGAAAAGTCCATCGACGCCGTGAAGCGCGACGATGCCGGAGATGACTACGACGAAGGCGCCGGTCGGTCCGCCGATTTGCGTCTTTGAGCCGCCCAGCAGGGAGATTAGAAAACCGGTGACGATGGCACAATAAATACCAGCTTGCGGTGTAAGTCCTGAGGCGATGGAAAAGGCCATGGCCAAGGGCAATGCGACCAGACCCACGGTGATGCCGGCAATGAAATCGTGGAGGAATTTATTAAAACTATAATCGCGCAGACAAAGGACAGACTTCGGCAGCCAACGTTCTTCGAGAAAAACATGCCCCATTTTCCTATTATGCAGGCGCCCGGCTCAAAACCAACAGAATTGTGCAGGACGCGTGCACCAAGGTGCGTAAGGGCCAGTAGGAGACTCCGCTAGGATGTCCGGTACTTTCCGCGATAAACTGCACTCACCATGCGAGTACTGGGCATCGACTGCGGCGGCGCGTATACCGGGTACGGGGTGGTCGAGATGAGTTTGGGCGGGCGCTTGCAGTGTCTTACTTACGGAGCCATCAAGCTTTCGCCGCGCGAACCTCTGGCGCGGAGGCTGTCGCAAATTTACGAAGGACTCGGCACCCTGATTGTGGATCATTGTCCGAATGAAGTGGCGATCGAAGGTATTTTCTACGCGCTGAATGTGAAGTCCGCGTTGCAGCTCGGGCAAGTGCGCGGAGTCGCGATGCTGGCCGCGGCTGCGGCGGGGCTCGACGTAGCGGAATATTCTCCCTTGACTATCAAGTCGTCGGTCGTGGGATATGGGAGGGCGGAGAAGCAGCAGGTGCAGCATATGGTCACGCGGCTGCTGAGTTTGGCCCAGGCTCCCGAGCCCATGGATGCCTCGGATGCGCTGGCTATCGCGATCTGCCATTTGCATACTGCCGGAACACTGGAACGGCAGAGGGCCGTTGCGCGGTGATGTGTGCGGTTTCTATGCGAGCGATAATTGTTTGGCGAGTGGTTGCCGGGGCTCTAACCCTGATTTTTTTTTCTAGCTTCATGCTGGGGCAAACTCCGGTGGGCGGTGACGCAGCTCCGGCTGCGACTGTTACCTTTACGTTGGACTTTCCTCTTTCCGAGCCTACGCACTACTCGATCGCAGTCGATGCGAATGGTCACGCGACCTATGAATGCACGGTCAAAGATCAGGAAGACGCCGAAGAGCAATCTTACCGGACGGAATTCAATGTAACTGCCGGCAACCGGCAGCGGATTTTCGAATGGGCAAAACAGGCGAAATATTTTTCCGGCAAGGTTGATTCGGGAAACCGGAAGCTGGCTTCCACCGGAGACAAGATCCTGAGCTATCAGGATGGGAAGCAATCCTTTACGGCGCGCTACAACTATTCAGGCCTCGAGCCGGTTCGGCAGTTGACGGCGCTATTCCAGAGCATGGAAGCGACTCTGGACTACGGACGGCGGCTGGCCTATTACCATCGCTATCAGAAGCTAGCGCTCGATGATGAGTTAAAGCGCATGGAAGCCCAGGCGAAGGAAAATGAGCTGAGCGAAATCCAAAGCGTCGAACCAGTGTTGCAGGAGATTGTTGCTGACAATTCGGTAATAAATATAGTGCGGGCACGAGCCAAGGCCTTAATCCTAATGGAGAGCAATGCGGCTGAACGTTGACAGGTGGCGCTTGTACGCAAGGAGTAGAATTGGCGGCAGCGCTTGGGCAGAGAAAATTGACAACTATTTGACAATTGCCTGGGCTGCAAGTGGTAGGAAAAGAGAAGATTCTCTACAGCGAACTTAGGGGACGCGGAAACGAGCCACAGGTTGGATGAGGAGGTTCTATGTACAAGCTCCGATTTTACTGGATGGTATTGACGGCCCTGGTCTGCGCGCTTTCGGCGCTGCCGGCCGCAGCCAATTCGCAAGCCCGCATTGTTCGCCTGAGCGACGTCCATGGTGGGGTGCAGATCGATAAGAACGCAGGATTGGGCTTCGAGAACGCATTTCTCAATCTTCCGATCATCCAGGGAACGCAACTGCGCACGCGTGCGGATGGGAAAGCAGAAATCGAATTCGAAGATGGCAGCACACTGAGAGTGGCGCCCAACACTACAGTTGTATTCAGCACGCTGGGCTTGAGCGAAGCAGGGCAGCGCTTCTCCGCGGTGAACTTGTTACAAGGCAGGACGTATGTGAACTGGCTGGGGAAGAGTGGAGATAAGTTCACGCTGCGTTTTTCCCAGGAGACTGTAGATTTGACCCAGCCAGCTCATTTCCGGGTGATGGCTTCATCCAACTCCGCGGAGGTTGCCAGTTTCAAGAATGATGTCGAGGTAATTGGTCCGTCGGGCACAGTGAAGGTGGATAAGAAGAAAATGGTTACCTTCGATGTGAATGACGCGGATCGCTCCACGGCGGCAAAGAGTTTTAAAGAAGATTCCTACGACGATTGGGACAAGCAGGCGGTCGACTATCACGACCAGTACGCGAAAAATAATCCTACGCCCTATGGTTACGGGCTTAGCGACCTCAACTATTACGGAAGCTATTCAAACTTTCCCGGCTACGGCATGTTGTGGCAGCCGTACTTCGCCGGCGCAGGCTGGAATCCGTTTATGGACGGCGCATGGTCGTTCTATCCCGGCATGGGTTACATGTGGGCCTCGGCGTATCCGTGGGGCTGGATACCTTACTACTACGGCAATTGGCTGTATGCACCAGGCCTAGGCTGGGGCTGGCAGCCGGGTGCATTTAATGGATGGCGAGGCGGAGTTCACTATATGGGAGAGGTTGCCGGGTTTCGAGCACCCGTCCAACCTACGGGCACGGCAGGCACCGTGGTCGTAGGAAGAGGCGGCCCGGTCCTCAAAGAGTCTCCAGCGACGAGCCTGTTAGTCAGTCGTGGGTCCGCCGGGATGGGAATTCCACGAGGATCGCTAGATGGCCTGCGTCACCTGAACGCGCAAGTGGCGAAGACGGGCTTCGCGGAAATACGTTCAGCGCCGCAGTTTGCCGCGAGTTCTTTCCGTTCCGGCGGGTTCGTTGCCGGTGAGCCGCATGAAGGAATGAATGGGGGCGCGGGCCACGTTGGCACTCGCGTCGGCGGGACATGCCTCCGCAGCGAGTGCGGGTGGACATCGGTAGGCGGCGGCTTGGTGTTTCAGAGGCGGCCATAAGGCCGCCTTTTTTTATGGCTTCCAGAGTGGTTTAAGTCTTTCAAATACAGTATCCACTCGATACGACCGTCTTTCGCTGCTCGCTAATGTTGACTCGCGAGATGATTTTCGCAGGAGAAGCCCGATGCCATGGCAAGCTGAAGATATCGTGGCCGTACGACGGGAGATGCTCGACTTGCTTCGTCAGCAAATGGAATCCCTGGATTCACCCGGCGGCCTGACGGATAGTCAGTTGATCGAGTGCTACAACCGGCAAGGCCGGGTGCAGGAACTGCGCGAGAAACTGCAAGCTCTTTTGGCGGAGCAGGAGACTTTCTCAACGCCTCATCAGGTTTCAGCGATGCCACTGGCCGCATAACTTCAAGCGGGCGAAATTGCTGGCGCGATCGTCCAACGCTCTACCTGACCGCGATACCCGCATAACCCACTACTGCGTCGCGATCCCCAGAGATATCGCCGGAAGTCGCGTACTTCACCAATTCCGCCGAAGTTGCGCCCAGGCTCTTTACGGCAGTCAGCATTGTTACCGCTGGACCGAAGCCGCACATGCTGACGTGCTGTTGGGTGACCACATCGTGAAGACCGCGGGCGTCGAGACGGAGGATTGCTTCGATTGCGCTTTGATCCTTAACGCGAGTGACGGCATCGGACTCGTAGTGGTTCATATCGCTGGATGCGACGATCAGCACCGGCTTGCGATGCGCCGCCATCACTTCCGCCAACGCGATGCCGAGTTGCTCGAGAGCTTCGAATTGTCCGGTCCCGAGCGCGATTGGAACGAACCTCAGCCGGGGTTGGCGGATTTGCAGAAACGGTAACTCGACTTCGATGGCGTGCTCGGAGCGGTGTGCGGCCGAATCTTCGGAAAGAAGAGAGCAGCGCTGCATGAGACTGGCCGCGAAATCGCCGTCGATGCGCACGGGGCCGAGCGGAGTTTCCCAACTTCCGTCGCTCATGATCGCTAGAGGCCGTCCCATGCCGGTGTGGTTGGGGCAAAGCACAACGCAAAGTTCCGGAACTTCCAATCCCGCAAACACAGCGCCAGCCACATGTCCGGAATACATGTAACCTGCATGAGGAGCGATGCAGCCCAGCGCGCCCGTGGCTTTTCGCAAAGGACGCTGGCTCAGATAGGTCTCGACCTCTTTGCGGAGAGCATCCGGGTCGCCGGGATAGAACCGACCGGCGACAGCAGGATGGCGAACCAGAGCCGTAGCCATGAGGAATCTCCGCAAAAAAGGTTACGGCGAAATAGCGCTGCAATAATGCTACGAGCCTGGCTGGCTTCGGCGCAAGGCGCGAAATAATGCCGCGCTCTCTTCCAGGGTTAAAGTCTCGGCGCGGGCGGCAGGTTTCACGCGCGCTTGCGACAGGGCGGCGCGCAACTCGGGCTCCGGGTAGTTCGATTTCAAATTGTTCCACAGTGTCTTGCGCTTCTGGCCGAAAGAGAGCTTGAGGAAGTCAATGAAGCCCTGCTTGAAACCATCCGTGTCCAGACCAAGTTCCTCGTGTCGGGAAGCCATGGTCAGGCGCAGCGCGGTGGAATGGACCTTCGGCGGAGGCGCAAATGCTCCCGGCGGCAGAGTGAAAAGCTTCTCAACGCTGGCATAAAGTTGCGCTGTCGCGGAGAGCAGCCCATAATCGCGGCTACCGGGCTTGGCAGCGATGCGGTCTGCGACTTCGCGTTGCACCAGGATCACGATCGTCTCAAAGTATTTCGAGTAGTCGAACAGACGCAACAGAATGTCAGAAGTGATGTAGTAAGGAAGGTTGCCGATTACGTTCGCTGGAGTAGGCTTGAATTCGATACCGGGTCGGCTTAAGCCCGGCTTAGGTCCGAAGAGGGAATCGAAATCGATCGACAGGATATCCGCTTCGATCACTTCGACATTAGGAAACATGGCAAACCGCAGCCGCAGTTGTGCGGCCAGCACTCGATCGAGTTCCACGGCGATGAGACGTCGAGTGTGTTTGGCCAATAAAGAAGTGAGAATGCCGCGTCCAGGGCCGATTTCGAGGACGGTGTTTTGCGAGACATCGCCGAGAGCGTCGACGATTTGCGAAGCATAACTCTCGTTGGCGAGGAAGTGCTGTCCCAACTTGGGCTTGAGTTGCGGGCGGCGCGTGGACACGACCTTCGGCACGTTGACCCCTCTTTTCCCCGGGCATTAGACTGAAAATTCAGCCCGCGTGCGGTGCGCGGGAGAGTAAACTCCGGCACAACGTATTCCATCATAACGTGCGCCCGCGAAAATCGGGTCTTACCTGGAGGGTTTTCATGCATATCGCATTCGCGGCTTCGGAAGGCGTTCCATTCTCAAAGACCGGTGGATTAGCCGATGTGGTGGGCGCATTGCCCCGCGCGCTTGCCGCGTTGGGACATCAGGTGAGTGTATATCTTCCTCGATACAAGCAGACGAAACTGGCTGACCCGGCGACCGTGGTGCGTAGCATTACGATTCCCTTCGACGATAAATACCGCTTCTCTGCCGTGGTGACGGGCGGAAGCCAGTCCGGTGTGCGTTTTTACTTTGTCGATTATCCGGACTATTTCGATCGCGATGCGCTTTACGGCACTTCGGCTGGCGACTATCCGGATAATGCCGAACGCTTCGCGCTATTTTCCCGCACTGTGTTGGAGGCTTCGAAAATTCTAGGTGTGCCCAACGTTTTTCATTGCCACGATTGGCAGTCGGCGCTGATACCCGTGCTGCTGCGCACGGTTTATGCGGAGGATCCTGCGTTCCGCGAGGCGGGCACGGTGTTCACCATCCACAACATGGGCTACCAGGGACTGTTTCCGCCGGAAACTTTACCGCTGCTCATGCTGCCATGGGATTTATTTACCATGTCGAAGATGGAATTCTTCGGGCAAGTAAATTTTCTGAAGGGTGCGCTCACTTATTCGGATTATGTAACCACCGTAAGCAAGAAATACAGCCAGGAAATTCAAACCGCCGAATATGGCTTTGGGCTGGAAGGCGTGCTGCGCGACCGCGCGGCTACGGTAACTGGAATCTTGAATGGCGTGGACTATGACGAATGGAGTCCGCAAGCCGATAAATTTATCGCTGCGAAATATTCGCCGCAGGATTTGTCGGGCAAAGCCAAGTGCAAGCAGGATCTGCTGGCAGCATTTGGTGTGAAGAATGCTGATGCGAAGCTGCCGGTGATTGGAATTGTTTCTCGCTTCGCCGCGCAGAAAGGTTTCGACCTGATCGCGCAGATCATGGACCGGCTGGCGCGCGAAGAGATGATCATGGTGGTCCTCGGCTCCGGTGACAAGACGTATGAAGAAATGTTCACCCGCCTCAGCAAACAGTTCCCCAACAAGATTGCATTGAAGGTGGCTTACGACAACGCCATCGCGCACAAGATTGAGGCTGGTTCTGACATGTTCCTGATGCCTTCGAGATATGAGCCCTGCGGGCTGAACCAGATTTACAGCCTGAAATATGGAACTGTGCCGATCGTTCGCGCCACCGGCGGCCTCGACGACACGATCGAGCCCTGGGACGCGCGCTCGGGAAAAGGTACGGGATTCAAATTTACGGAATATAACGGCGAGTCTCTGCTGCTGACGATCAAGCAGGCGCTGCAGGCATTCCGCGATCAGACCTCATGGCAGGTGCTGATGCGTAACGGCATGAACAAAGATTTTTCCTGGAACGCTTCGGCGCGGGAGTATGGGAAGGTTTATGAACGGGTGCGGCAGATGCGGGGAGCGGCGCCAGCCACGGCGTCCGGGGACCGGGTATTGGTCTAGGATTTACGAGGCAAATGCCATCGAGTGTAATCGTGATATTTTGCCAACTATCCAAAACGCCCCAATAGAGTGCGCTAGGTAGATTTGCCAAAAGCCTTGGCGATGGCTTCCTCAATGCAGGCCGCTGCGTGTGCAGCAAAGTCTCCAATCGGCCTCTCCGCGAAGCTCCTCACGGCGTTGATCAGACCGATATTTCCCTCTTGAATTAAGTCCAGTAGAGGGGCACCAGAGGCCGAGTGTTTTTCCGCGATGTTCACAACCAACATGAGCTGACTCTCAATCAATCTTCTCGCGGCGAAATTTTCTCGTTGTTCGTCTCGCCCGCCCGAATGGCCAAGTTCTCGAAATAGTTCCGCCTCTTCCGCCTTGGTCAGGGGTTCAACCGTGCCGATTTCGCGGACGTAAACCGCTACCGGATCGTTAGGATCATAGTGGTCCATGTGGGTCATCTCCATCTCAAGCATAACTGTTCCTAACAGGCGTAAGCGTTCATTGACCCGGGCCCCAACATCCGGAGCGTCCCGAGATAACGCGGCTGCTAGAATTCTCCCATCATGGCCGCGGCCTCCGACATCCCGGCTCTCTCCCGCACCATCTTCCACGTCGACATGGATGCGTTCTTCGTCTCGGTGGAGGAACTGTACGATCCATCGCTGAAAGGGAAGGCTGTCGTCGTCGGCGGGCAGCGGCATGAGCGCGGGGTAGTTTCGGCAGCTTCGTATGAGGCGCGAAAGTTCGGAGTGCATTCCGCGCTGCCGCTGCGCACGGCGGCGAAGCTTTGTCCGCAGGCTATTTTTGTTGATGGTCATCCGGAGCGCTATCGCGAGTGTTCGGAAAAAGCTTACAAAGTGTTAACGACATTTTCGCCGCAGGTGGAAATGGCTTCTATCGACGAAGCTTATCTCGATATGACCGGAACCGCGCGTCTGCATGGGCCACCGCTGCGCGCCGCGCACAAATTGCACCAGCGGATGAAAGAAGAAACCCGGCTGAATTGTTCGATCGGCATCGGATCATCGCGGCTGATTGCGAAAGTTTCCTCCGCGCAGGCTAAGCCCAACGGCGTGCTGTGGATTGTTCCAGGAGAAGAATCAAAGTTTCTTGCGCCGCTGGATGTGCGCGAGATTCCCGGCGTTGGCAAGGTGATGGAGAGTCATCTGCATGCGCTTGGCATCAAGAAAGTCGGAGACCTCGCGCGGCTGGAAGAAGTTGAGCTTGAAGAGCGATTCGGCAAGTGGGGCCTGGCGCTGGCGGGCAAAGCTCGCGGTGAAGACGCGGGCGGATGGTTCGACTCGGAAGTGGGCGCCGACACGGCAGCGAAATCCATCAGCCACGAGCACACTTACAACGAAGACACTGCGGACGTGAACCAGCTGGAAGCAACGCTGATGCGGCTTTCGGAGATGGTCGGACGGCGATTGCGCGAAGCGAAGTTTTACGCGCGCACCATTCAACTCAAGCTGCGTTACAAAGATTTCACAACAATTACGCGGGCACATAGTTTGCCGGCGGCTACGCAGCTTGATGGCGAAATCTTCGAAGAAGTGCGGAAACTCTTTCGCAAAAACTGGAAGCCGGGCAGTCAGGTCCGCCTGCTCGGAGTGCAGGCTTCGTCGTTTGAGGGGCAGACGGAGCAGATTAATTTGTTGGATAGTAACCGCCAGCAACGCTGGAAAGACGCTCTGGCTGCGGCGGATCGCTTGCGCGACAAATTTGGCGAGTCCAGTGTTTCGCTGGCTGCGGGGATGCGAGGGAGTTTCCGCGAGCGGACTCATGAGAATCCGGCGGGGCTGCCAGGGAAGGCCAAACTTAAATAGATTGGATTCGCTGGCTGCTTCATCTTGATTACCGGGCTTCGCCCGGTCTGACAGCCGTGGGCGGCTGTCCCCACACGAACACGAAAGGCGGGAAAAACGAAGGCCGGGTATCCCGGAAGGTGATTCCGGATCCCGGCCTCGTCTTTATTGCAACTTGGAGTAGAGGTGGTTAGTTGCCCGAACCTGAGTTGGCGGCGGTGCTTGGAGCGGCCGTCGGCGCGTTCGATGCGCCCCAGCGGGCCAAACGTGGATAGAACGGCGTGACTTCAAACGGCATTTTGTCGCGCGCCGAAGTGATTGCCACCGGGGCAGTCTTTACCATCTCCGCCGTATCGTTCCAGGGATTGATCTTGACGCGTCCGCCCAAAGGCAGAGCCGCGACCTGATCCAGTTTATTGTTGTCGAGCGCCGGACCTTTCGTTTCCAGGGCGGCGAGGCGGGTGATGGTTCCGTTTTCCGCCAGCGGATTGCCCAAGTGCGTGGTCAACAGAGCGTTGAGCTGAGGAGCGCGAGCCTGCAGCGCTTTTAAGAACAAGCCAACGTTGTCGAGCTTCTGCGCGTAAGGCGAATTGTTCAGCAGTTCGATGGCTTTCTTGTCGGCTGCAGCTTCTTCTTCCGGAATGTGCTTGAAGCCCAGATTGTTATAAGTAGAGTCGTCGGAGAACAGCATGCGATCGTTGAAAGCATACTTGCTACCGAGGTTGTGGCCGAGAACGATGTGCGCGAGCTCATGCGCGAGCACGGCGGCGAGGCTGGCCTCGTCGGGAAGCACGTCGATTAATCCGCGGCTGATTACGATTGTATTGCCTACGCTGAAAGTTTCGAGAGGCGCGGTGAGCAGCACGCGCGTGCGTACCGGACGCGGCAGGTCGATGTTATTCGTGACTTCAAGGTTGTTGACCACAGTCTGCAGAATGTGATCGACATCGCCTTCGGGCGCCAGCAAACCGGCACTGGTGAGGCGCTCGACGACGTTATCTTCCGCCTGCTGCTGCCAAACTCGCTCAGCCTGCAGTGGCGAAGCATCTTGCGTGGTGGCGCTTTCATCCTTCACGCTGTCGACTCGAATCTGCGTGAGTTCGTCATCCTTGCCTTCTTTTTTCAGGTCGTAGCCCCAGATGCGGGTCTGCGCCTTGAAAGCGATCTTGTTTTTCACGCCCGCGCTGAAGTCGCCCTCTTCGCTGTAGATATAAGCCGGTACCCAATAACCAGGAATCAGATTGAGGCGCCAGCTATCCATGTGAAAAAAGTAAGAGTTGCGAGGAGCGGGGTAGTAAGTTCCATTCAGCCGAACAATGTTGAAGTCCTGATCTTCGACCCAGAGGCGGCCCAGGAAGCGTCCTCTACCCGCGTTTTTCTTGGGTGTGACGTCAAATACCAGGCAGCGGACGTCGCCGAGAAATTCGCGGCGAACGTAATGAAACTCGTAATGCTCACGATCAAAATCAGTGCGATCGGCGTAAACCATCCAGGAGAAACCAATGGGCTGGTACTCGACCTTGAAGAGCTTGTTGAAGCCGCCCATCAGGCGCGTCTCCATGCCCTTGTCCTGCTCCTTCAGATAATCTTTGCGGTCGACGGTCTCGCCCATATCCAGGCGTCCCAGGAAATAATGGTCGCCGCTGGGAACCGGGCCCAGTTGCGGATCGGCGGTAAGATTCTGCAGATAGGTTTCAACCACAGGCGTACGCTGCGCCATAGCTTTCATCAGGCCGTGCTCGCGCTCGATGAAACGGTCCACAACCTGATCCATGGTTGTGGGCGCTGGCAGAGCCGAGGGCGTGGGCGCGGGAGCCGTTCCCGCCGACGCCTGAGACTGTGACGCAGACGGTTGGGCCTGCGACGGTTGCGTCTGCGCGGGTGCGGTCGCGTCCGCTGGCGCCGCGGGCTGGGCATCAGCCGCCTGCTGTGCCGCGGCGCTCACTGAGACCAGCAGAGCGGCGGTGAATATCCAATTTAAAGTGCGCATGTCTTTCTCTCCAGATTTCTTAAAGCCGTTTCTTGAAACCGTTTCTTCGTACCGTTTCTTAAACCCGTGCGTCTTTAGGCAGTTTTAGTTCGCATGTCACAGGCCGCGAGCCCAAACCTCTGGTCGAATCCTTTCGTGCTTCCAAACTCTTAATAGGCCAACTGAAACAGCACGTGGACCACTGCGGTCGAATCCACCGGCTGTCCCATGCGCAGCGCGGGTTTGAAGCGCATCTTGTTTGCCGCTGCGATGGCTGCTTCATCCAGTCCGTGACCCAGTCCGCGAACCACACGATTCACATGCAGCGTTCCGTTCGCTGAAAAACTCACTTCCAGCAGAACTTCGCCCTCCAGCTTCAAATTTCGCGCATCCTCGGTATATACGGGCTGCGGCTTGTACGTGATTTCGACCGGGTTGGTGGCCGGACCCGAATCCAGTTGCGCGAGCTTCGGTCCGCCGTGCACCACTTGCTCAGCGCCGAACCCGCCGGTCGCGATTCCAGCCCCGTTGCTGCGGCCATCGCCCTTGCCGCCGGTGGCAATGCCGTTGCCGAAATCGGCGCTGGCTACTGTGCCTTTAATACCTTTCGCTCCGCCCGATCCGTTGCCCTGTCCGGGACCGACGGGCATGTCAAAGCCGCCGGCCTGCGCGGCATACAACTTGGCGCCTTCCTTGCCCGTGCCTTTCAAACCGTTAGGATCGCCGAACCCTCCGGTCTGCACCTTTTGCACCGCGGCATTCACCGTGGGCGCGACCGAACTTCCGGAGAAATCTCCCGTATGCAAGAGTTGTGGGCGCGCTCCTCCGGACGTCATCTTGAGCTGCGGAGCGGTGAATGTATTCATCACGACCTTGGGCGCTTCCACCGGTTCGGGCGCAGTAATATGTCGAACCTCGTGCGGAACGACCAGCTTCGGTTGCTGAAAAACCGGCGCGGGAGGAAGCAGCTTCACTTTTACTAACGGCTTTCTGTTGACCGGAATGTGCTCCGGCCGCAACGCAGGCATCGGAATCAATGACGTCACACGATACTGCTTCAACTGAAGCCGGTCCGGAAACAGCATGCCGAGATTGATCAGCAGCAGAGCGAGCAGCACGACAAAGCCGTAGCTCGCGGCCAGCGCGCGCCGGTCGATCTTACGCTCCGGTAAAATCCCGAGCTGAAAACTGTGTCCGGATGAAGCTTGTTCAGGCATAGCTATCAATCGACTCCAAGAGAGTCCAGGCCGAGGGAGCGGACCGGGATTAGAGATTTCACAGTAAGGGAAAAAGGACAGGGGCGAAACGTGTCCACGGCTCTTGACCGAAAGTAACCGGGAAGGGACACTTTCGGGCGGAGGGCCAAAATGGGTGTGGAGACGTGCAGAAGAAGCGCGGAATAGAGGAGGCTGAGCAGGGCTGACAGCGGGCATCCCAGCTGATTGATTAGGCCTGGGCCGTTCGTCGCCGGCGAAACCACCAGAAAACGGGCGCTCCGGCCAGAATCACGAGCAGTCCGTAGAAAGAGTTCGGCCAGTTCTCTCGAAAGGTGTAATAGAGAAGCACCGCCGCGACAGCGATGAACAGCGCGGGGACCAGCGGATATCCGAAAACGCGGTAGGGTCGAGCCGCCTGCGGGTCGCGCCAGCGGAAGATAAAGATGGAGCTGCCGGCGATCATATAAAAAAGCCATTCGGCAAAGATGGCGAGAGAAAAAAGCTGGCGGAAGTTTCCTCCCAGCAGCAGCAGGATAATTGACAGGATCGCCTGCACCACAATTGCGGCGGAAGGCGTGTGATAGCGGGGATGCACGTCTGCCAGCGCGCGGAAAAAATATCCGTCGCGAGCCATGGCGAAGGGTACGCGGGCTCCGCTCATGATGGTGCCATTCAGCGTCACCAGCATGGAGATCGCCATGCCTGCCGAAACAATGGCCGCACCCATGTGCCCCATCACCAGCGCCACGGCATCCGAAGCGGGACGCGTCGAAGCGGCAATCGCGCTGGCGGGCAGCACGTACTGCACGCCCGCATTCATCAACATGTAGAGAACGCCCACGGTGGCCACGCCCGCGATCAGCGCGATTGGAATATTGCGTCCGGGATTCTTGATCTCCCCACCGACCATGTTCAAGTCGTTCCATCCGTCATACGCCCAGAGCGCGGCGACCAGCGCAGCCATGAAGCCGGCGATGCCACCCTTGGCTCCGGCGAATGTGCTGGCGAAGTTGTTCCAGCCGCGTCCGGCGGCGCTGCCCGCTCCACCGAAGCACACCACAACGATGCCGAGAATGATGACAACTTTCAGAACTGTGAATACGAGTTGAAATTCGCCCGCCTTCTTCACACCTAGATAATTTAGAACGGAAATCAGAATCGCCGCGGCGATCGCGACAAGCTGTCCCCAGGTAATGGCAAAGGGATGGGAATAAATATTTGCCAGCAAAACATTTTCGGAAAAAAAAGAAAAAGCAGAGAACGTGCCCAGAATGCGCACCAGCCCGGTTGCAACAGTAGCGACAGAGGCCGGCTTCGCGATTACAAACCACGTCCAGCCGTAAAGAAAACCGCCGAGTGGTCCGTAGGCGTCGCGGACGTAAACATATTCTCCGCCGGCTTGGGGTTTCATCGCCCCCAATTCGGCGTAGGTAAGCGCGCCAAAAAAAGACAGCAGGCCGCCTACGAGCCACGCGAGATAAACCAGTTTGGCCGAACCCACCGCCTGCATCATTTCCGCAGGCACGAGAAAAATTCCGCTGCCGATAATGGTTCCCACTACCACGGCCGAGGCGTGGCTGACGCCCAGGTCGCGCGCAAGTTCGGGACGGGCGGTAGTTTGTTGGGCTAGCTTCGGCATCGTTGAAGGGTGCAAGTATACGTGAGATGGCACCGCTCACGAGGGATTCGAAAGCCGCGACAAAAAAACCTCTTATCGCAGAGGGCGCGAAGAAATGCCGCAGAGAAAGCCGAGCAATACTACTCGGAGGTTGGCATGCTTGCCGCATAACCTATAGCGAACGTCACAATCGTCCCGGTGATGACCCACCACGTCCACGGAACTTGCCAGCGCCACAGGCACAACTCGATACTGAACCCGAACAGCATTCCAACCATAGCCCCGCGCTGGTTGGCCCGCTTCGTCAGCACGCCGAGCAGGAAGACTCCCAGCAGAGCGCCATAGGCGACAGATGCGATCTGCAATCCGACTTCAACCACGCGCCCCACTTTGTGCAACGACAAGATCGCCAAGCCAAACAGCAACAGTGCAAAGAGGAAAGTGGCCAGCCGTGATAGTCGCATTCGTTTCTTCTCGTCAGAATTCGGGCGGAGGCGTAGATAGAAATCCAGGATCGCGCTTGAGGACAACGAGTTCAGCGCCGCGCTCAGATTCGACATAGCCGCCGCTAGAATCGCTGCAATTAGAAGTCCGGAAATGCCGTGCGGCATTTGTCGGACGATGAATGTCGGGTAGATGCGGTCTGGCTTTCCGAAATTTGCTGACGGCACACGGTAATAAGCCCAAAGCATTACGCCGACAATCAGGAACAGCGCAAACTGAAACAGGATGACTACGCCGCTCGACATGAGCGCTAGCGTAGACTGCTTCTGCCCGCGTGCGGCCAGTAAGCGCTGGACAATGAGTTGATCGGTGCCGTGGCTCGCCGTGATGAAGGCAGTGCCGCCGATTACGCCCGCCCAAAAGGTGTAAGGAATCCAAAGACTTGGGGTGAAATCAAACACCTGAAGTTTACCGGCGCTCGCGGCGGCCGCGTGGATGGCGCTCCAGCCACCGGGCACAAGATGCAGGATAGTCCAGACTCCAACCAGCGTTCCAGCCACGTACACCGCGGTTTGTACAACGTCGGTCCAGATTACGGCCGCCAGGCCGCCCTCAAACGTATAGATGAGCGTCAATATGGTGATAATCGCGATCGACCATACTTCACCGGTTCCGAGCGCGATTGCTACGACGATCGACACCGCATAGACGCGCACGCCTTCCGCGGCGGTTCGGGTCAGCAGAAAAATTCCGGCGGTTAATGAGCGCAGTCCATGGCCAAAACGGCGTTCAATCAATTCATAGGCGGTATAAAGATCGCCGCGAAAATAATGCGGCAGCAATATAAAGCTGATCACTACGCGTCCGAGCAGGTATCCCATTACGACTTGCAGAAAGGTTAAATTCGTATCGTAGGCGAGGCCCGGGATGCTGATGATGGTGAGCGTGCTGGTTTCAGCGGCGACGATCGAAAGGGCAATTGCCCACCAGGGAATATCGCGGCCTGCCAGGAAATAGTCGCGAATCGAACGCTGCCGCTTGCGAAAGTGCAACCCGAAGAGGGTGATACCGACCAGGTAAATTGCAATGATCGCTAGATCGAGTTTGTCGAGGCCCATGCGTTCTGCCGCTATTTGTTGCGCTGATATTTTTCTGGCTTCAATTATGGAGGCAATTCCCAGTAGACGCGAGTGCGTCTTTATAGACGTAGGCTGAGACGTGTCCGCTCCTACGCCTTTGCATACAACTGCCTGTGATAGAAATAACCGTGGCTTACTACCTTGGCATTGATGGCGGCGGCAGCAAGACGACTTGCGCTGTGGGCGATGACGAGTCACTACTTGGCTCGGCCGTGACCGGCCCCAGCAATATTGTTCGCGTGGGAGAAGCGCGGGCGCGTGAGTCGCTGCATGAGGCGATACGGCAGGCGTGCGCAGCCGCGAAAATCGACCTGCGGCAAGTGCATCGTGCTTGCGTTGGCGTGGCGGGAGTTGCGAGCGAAGATGTGGCCAACGCCGTTCGTAAACTCATTGCAGAAGTGATTCCGGCGGAAATCGAAGTCGTAGGTGACATGCAGATTGCGCTGCAGGCGGCTCTGGGCGCGGAGTTGGGCGTGGTCGTGATCGCAGGCACTGGATCGATTGCTTACGGACGCGATGCACAGGGAAAAACTGCCCGCGCAGGAGGATGGGGATTTGCTATTTCCGACGAAGGGTCGGCGCACTGGATCGGGCGTACTACCGTCTCTTCGTTGCTCCGCGCGGCGGATGTATCTGGAGATGATCGATTGGCTCGTCAGGCGTCACCACTGTTCCGCGAGGTGAAATCCATTTGGAAGGTGGAATCGTTAGATCAATTAGCGCGCACCGCGAATACGAATCCAGACTTCGCGATATTGCTTCCCGCGGTTGTCACCGCCGCCGACGCTGGAGATGAAGTGGCTCGAAAAGTCCTCATCCAAGCGGGCGGGGAATTGGCAGACCTCGCCGCGATTGTGGTCCGGTCGCTTTTCCCCGTGTGCGATCGTGGCGCGATCCCGCTCGCTCTGGTGGGCGGTGTTTTTCGCTATGCGCGTTTGGCACGCGAGAGTTTCTGCGACGCGCTTAGCAAGCTTGATCCGCGGCTGCAGGTTAACCCGAATGTGATCGAGCCAGTCGCGGGTGCGCTGCAGATTGCGCGGAAACTCGCGTCCCGGCCGGATGCCGAGTTGGAGTAGTTCAGGGGTCAGACTCGTAGCAGTGAATTAGCGTCCGCCGCCTATCTCCAGGATGGCTCCGGTTGTGTACGACGCGGCGGGAGACAGCAGCCAGAGCACGCCTTCCGCAACTTCAAGCGGCGTGCCTGCCCTTTGCATAGGAATGGTGGATGCCAAGCGCTCCAGCCGGTCCGGCGCGCCGTTGGCGGCATGCAGCCCCGTTTCGATCAGGCCGGGAGCAACTGCATTCACGCGAATTCCTTCCGTCGCAACTTCGCGCGCAAGTCCAATCGTAAAGCTGTCGATCGCACCTTTGGATGCTGCGTAGTGCACCCATTCGCCGGCCGATCCGGTGCGCGCGGCGCGGGAGGAAACATTCACGATGGCTCCGCCGGTTCCGCCGTGCAGAGTCGACATTCGGCGCACAGCTTCGCGCGCACACAAAATCGCTCCGGTTACGTTGACCGCCATAACCTGCTCAAGAGTTTTTGCCCTCACCGAGTCCACGCGCGAAAATCCGCCAGTGATAGCGGCGTTGTTCACCAAGGCTTTGATTGGTCCCAGTTCGCGCTCGGCAGTTTGAAAGAGTGCAACAATATCTTCTTCGCGAGCGATGTCGGCATGAATTGCACATGCGTGGCCGCCGGAAGAAAGAATTTGTTCCGCAACCGCTCTCGCTTCGGCCTCGCCGGTGGCAAAGTTGACCGCTACCGAAAAACCGCTTGCGCCCGCGAGCTGAGCAATAGCAGCGCCGATTCCGCGGCTGGCGCCGGTCACAATGAGTGTGCCAGGTTCGTTTTTGTTGGGCATGGTCGTATGAAAGATGCGCTAGTTTAGCAAAGCGGAGAACTTTACCAACTTGATGTTGGGAAGTCGTCGACGAGTTCAAGACCTTAAAACGCAGAGAACGCAGAGAAACTCCGCAGAGAGCGCCGAGAAATTACATGAAGTTCTTCGCACCTCGCAGCGCTCTTCGCGGACGTTCCCAGCGATCTCTGCGATAGGATTTGTCATTTCCGAAAGTGATTGCTGATTGCCTCGGCCTGGACTCGAGTAACAACTGCTGACAGCGCTGATGCATCTGCCTGCCGCACGGCCTGCAGGCTGCCGAAGTGCTCGAGAAGCCGCCGAGTTGTGCTCTCGCCCACACCTGGAATTTCCATGAGTTCCGTAGAGCGGTCGCGCATCTGACGCCGTTTGCGATGGAAAGTTACGGCGAAGCGATGAGCTTCGTCGCGAATGAGCTGAATCAAATGCAGCACCGGCGAGTGATGATCGAGCACAACCGGATCTTTTTCTTGTCCGTAAACATAAAGAATCTCCTCGCGCTTGGCGATGGCCGCGAGCGGCTGGTTGATGATCTCCAGTGCCTCGAGGGCAGCTGCAGCGGCGTGCAACTGGCCGAGCCCTCCATCGATTAGAACCAGGCTGGGCATGGGCTTCTCTTCCTGCTGAAGGCGCTTGTAGCGGCGCGTTACCACCTCGCGCATCGAAGCAAAATCGTCGACGCCCTCTACAGTGCGGATGATGAATTTGCGGTAATCCGATTTCTTCATCTTGCCGTCTTCCCAGACCACCATGGAGGCGACTGTCTCCGCACCCTGGATATGTGAAATATCGAAGCACTCGATGCGCTTGGGCAATTCGGGAAGACTGAGAACTTCCTGCAGCTCTTCCTGAATCGCTTTGGCGTTGGGTTTGAGCACGCGGAAGCGCTGATCGTACGATTGTTTCGCGTTGGTGCCGGCAAGATCGATGAGGGCGCGCTTGTCGCCACGCTGTGGCACCAGTATGTGAACTCGGGCGGCACGAGGATCGGAGCCCGCCAATTGTTCGGAGAGCAAATCTTCTAGAGTGGCCCGATCCTCAAAATCGACAGGCACGTAGAGGTTCCGGGGCACATAGGGCTGGCTGATGTAGAGCTGCTTCAGAAGGGCAGAAAAGAATTCGCCAGGATTAAATGGGTCTGAGGCTGTCCCCCCATGATCTGTAATGGGCTCGGGACCTGAAGGCGAAGCAAATTCCGGTAAGTCTTCCCAAAAGAATTCACGGCGGTCGACCACGCGACCGCCGCGCATGTGAAATAAATTTACCGCCAGCATTCCATTTTCATAGTGATAGCCGAAGACATCCGCATCGTCGCCTTCAGCGGCAGCGATGCGCTGACGTTCCTGCAATTGCTCGACGGTTGAAATCAGATCGCGATAGCGGGCAGCGCGTTCGTATTCCTGCGTGGCGGCGGCTTGCTCCATACGCTGCTGTAGCGAGCGTGCTAAATCCGTGGGCCGGCCTTCCAGGAATAGCTTCACGTCGCGAACCGCCTCCTGATAGGTTTCGGGCGTGGTCAGGTTCTCTACACATGGACCCAGGCAGCGCTTGATGTAGAACTGGAGACAAGGGCGCGGATGAAATCGGGTGAGATCCACTTTGCAGGACGGAATCAGAAAATTGCGGTGAATCAGGTCGACGATGCGATACGCGAGATTGGCGGGAAAATACGGACCGTAGTAGGCGCTGCCATCCTTACGCAGGCGGCGCGTTACGTAGACCCGCGGCCAGCGCTCGCCGAGAGTGAGTTTCACGTAGGGATAGGTCTTGTCGTCGCGCAACAGAATGTTGAAACGCGGCTTGCGCTGCTTGATAAGATTGTTTTCCAGCGCCAGGGCCTCTTTGTTGTTCGCGACCACAATGTAGTCAATATCGACGGCCTCGCGCACCAGGGTGCCAGTCTTCGAGTCCTCCCAACGGCCTTCGTGAAAATAGCTGGCCACTCGGCTGCGCAGATTCTTCGCCTTCCCGACATAGATGACCTCGCCTTCGGCGTTCTTATAAAGGTACACGCCAGGCTCGGTAGGAATGGTTCGGATTTTCTGCAGCAGGTCCATTTCGGAGTTTCTTGTTTATTCTATTGGATGAGGAGAAAACCTAATTGTGTTCCACGAATGCCAGATGAAATCTAGATGCTCGGACCGGGCGGAATCGTTCAGAAAGCTAATTTGTGTGGTGTGCGTGACCCTCTTCTTTTTTTACTTATGCACTCCTGCCGAAACCGCGCGGGCGATTCCAGTATTACAAACCAATAGAACCCCAGCCGCCCAGCCTCCGGAGCAAACGAAAGACAATGCTGATCAAGCCGCTCCGCAGCCCGGCACCCATCATTTTGACCGCGTCGTAATTATCGTCCTCGAAAATGGTGACTACGAAGCCGCGGTGAAGGATCCGAACTTGGCCGACTTGGCCACGCGTGGCGCCAGCTTCTCAAATTTTCACGCCTTGTTTCATCCTTCGTATCCGAATTATCTGGCGATGGTGGCAGGAACAGACTTTGGAGTTCACCGGCGCGGACGATTTCTGGCCGACAGACAGGTCAACTTTCCCAATGATGCTGCGCATAAGACCATCGCCGATCGGCTGATTGCCAAGGGTCTGGACTTCAAGAACTATGCCGAAGAGTTGCCGGAAGGAAATTGTCCCTTTCGAATTGACAGCCAACATGTGTCAAAAAGCAAAAAAGGTGATTATGCCCGGAAGCATGTTCCATTTCTCAGCTTTGAAGAAGTGCAGGAAAACTGGTGTGACCGCGTGGTCCGTGTCGACTCCGGCAAGGGAAATGGTTTGCTGGGCGATGACAACTACTTTGTACGGGATGCGAAGGCTGGCCTGGTGGCCTATTCGTTTTACTCGCCAAATATGAATAACGACGGGCACAACACGAACGTGCACTTCGCCGCAGAATGGCTGCATAAATTTCTTGATAAAACTTTTCCTGAGAAACTGCGGAAAGGCACGCTCGTGATCGTTACGTTCGATGAGTCCGACCACAATGCTGATAACCGGATATACACGCTGTTTCTTGGCGATATGGTGAAGGAAGCCGGGCAGCAGGATCCAAGGGTGCTTGACCGCCACCTCACGCATTACAACGTGTTGCGCACGATCGAGGACAACTTCGGCCTGGAGCCTTTGGCTGAGGGAGACCGCGACGCGTCGCCGATTACGGACATTTGGAAGTAGTGAGTAGATTAGGTGGTGAACATAGAAGTCATTAGTCACCTGTGTTACGATATTGCCACATGGGTCACACGCTTACAATTCGGCTTACAGATGAGCTTTTGTCCTGGCTGAAGGAGCGATCCCAAAAGACCGGTGTGCCGATGGGACGGCTGATACGAGAGCAATTGGAAAGCGCAAGATCAGGCGGAGGCAAGCAGCGATTCCTTCGGCATGCCGGTGCGATTCGCGGAGGCTCGCCTGACCTCTCGTCCCGGAAAGGTTTTTCGCGCTCGTGAGAGGCATAGCAGATACCGGCTTCATCGTTGCCTTCGCAAGCAGCAATGATGAGCATCACGATTGGGCGGTTAATATCGGCCGCGAACTCACTGAGCCTTTGCTGACTTGCGAAGCGGTTCTCGCTGAGGCGGCGTTCCATCTGCAGTCGAGTTGCTACGTGCTGCGATTGATAGAAGATGGGTTATTGCTCCTGGCATTTGACTGTCCCGAAAACTTAGGGGAACTGGCCAGTTTGGCAAAACGTTTTGCGGATCGGAAGCCTGATTTGGCCGATCTTTGTCTCATCCGAATGAGCGAACTTCATCCTCGGCATAGCGTAGTTACTGTCGATGAAAAAGATTTTCGAGTCTATCGCAGGAACAAACGGGAGAGAATTCCTCTGATCTGTCCGCCCAAAAGGAGCTGAATCCTCAGTTTTCCGCCAGGTCTGCACCGTATAAAATTTCCCTATGGAATGTGGGCTTTGCGTTCCTTTGGCCCCAATTCAGTTAATGGCAATTAGCCGTAGACCCACCCAAACCATTGAAAACGTTTATACTTATGACTGGGGGCGGCGATCGAGGGAACTGGCACCTCCCGTGCAAAAGTAATAGCGGGAATTGCAGGGACCAACAACTGTTCCGGAGCCCGCATCACAGAATACGCGCGAAACTCCCAGTCGCGCCGAGACAACCTCAAGGAGCTTCTCCAATATGAACCGCACTTCGTTGATGATTTTACTGGCGGCCAGCATGGTAGCGTCCGTCGGCTGTACCAGCAAGAATTATGTGAAGCAGCAAACCACGCCTCTGATCAACAAGACAAACGAGCTTGATGACATGACGGCGAAAAACAGCAAAGACATCAAGGATGTAGATGCCAGGGCGCAAGCCGGCATCCAGGCAGTAAACGCCAAGACGACCGAGGCTGACCAGAAGGCTCAAACCGCGGGGCAGAACGCAACCCAGGCACAGCAGATGGCCGATGCCGCGAATGGACGGGTGGGCGTGCTTACGAATACCGTCGCGAACCTGGACAACTATCGTCCGGTGGCCGAGACTTCGGTGAAGTTTGGCTTCAATCGCGACAACCTTACGCAGCAGGCGAAGGATGCGCTCGATCAGATGGCGGGAAGCATTTCCACCACGAAGGGCTACATTATTACGCTCGAAGGCAGCACCGACTCGGTGGGGTCGGCCGAGTACAACTATGACCTCAGCCAGCGACGCGCAAACTCAGTGATTCAGTATCTGGCTTCTAAGTACAACGTGCCTGCACATAAGATCTATGTGATCGGATTGGGCAAGGACAAGCCGGTCGAGAGTAACAAGACCAAACAGGGTCGGGCTGACAACCGCCGTGTCGATGTTCGGCTAATGACCAACACTGTAGGCGACACGAACCAGCCGGCTCCGCCAGCGACGACCGGGCAAAACAATCCGTCGTCGATGTAAGACATAAAATTGATTTTCTCCTCCTCCCCGGAGGACTTTGCCAACAGGCCACTCAATCCTCCCCCTGAGCGGCCTGTTTTTTTTGGTCTCGAGCAGGGAACGCGGGAGGTAAAATATTGAGCATGGCTTCGCGATTTTTCGCTTTTACAATTTTGGGTTTGTCGGTAGCAGTATGGGCGCAGCAGGGAAGTTCTGCAGACCATAACTCGCCGGGAGCGGCTCAGCGTAATTCGACGCCGTCAACGGCTTCTGATTCCAACCTGGCGCCGCCGCGCTCGGATCGAGTGCAAGCGGACGATTTGGGATCGGAGATGGGTGAGAGTTCGAGCAAAGACACGCAGATCGATTTAAGTCCTCCTACGGACGATTCCAAGACACACCCAAAAAGTTCAGCGGCGGTAGCGGAGGCCGAAACCGGCGTATCGAACGGTGCCAGCGGGATTACGGAATTCCATACGTGGGATCCGCACAAAGCGGCGAAAAGCATCGAAGTCGGCGATTTTTATTTCCGACGCAAGAACTACCGGGCAGCCGAGGGACGCTATCGGGATGCGCTGCAATACAAAGACAACGATGCAGTGGCGACAATTCGGCTGGCCGAGTGTCTGGAGAAGCTAGGGGTGCTGGATGATGCCCGAGCCGAATACGAAAGCTATTTGAAGATTCTGCCGCACGGACCGGAATCCGCACAGGCACAGAAAGCGATTGACCGGCTGAAACTGCAATCGGGAGCGGCGAAGACGCCGTAGTTCGATCTCGGTTTACGGGGTAGCGTGGAGATTGCGGCTCCGCTTAGATCTTTGCTTATTGCGGGCGGCACGGATCGGAGATTTTGTGCTGCCGCCGTCCTCGCCTTGGATCACCTTGCTTTCGGCTTCCTCTCCTAGAATCAGATTTGCCGGCCACTTCGGTCCAGAGCAGACTTTACCCTTCGAGCGCGCGGCCTCTGCGACCATGACCTCCACAGCGTCAAGGCAGGCATGGAACATTTGTGTGCGCAGCGCACCCACCGCGCCGCCGCGGATCAGCAGTACCGCGGTGCCATGCATGAGAGACCACAGCGAAAGCATGAGGCGGGTGTGCTGTCTGGGAGTTCCTCCCAGGCGCTTGGTCAGCCGCTCGCGCAATAAATTAAAAGATGGCCAAGGTTCGTGCAGAGAAGGTGGCTCGGCGAACCGGTCGTAAAGCACTTCATAAGCGTGGCGATGCTCGAGGGCAAATTCGAGATAGGATTGGCAAGCCTGGGCAAGAGTACGGGAGGCGCGGAGAGTGGAGAAAAGTTCGGCGCGCGTCTGGATGCGCAAGGCGCGAAGAATATCGTCGCGGTCGCGGTAACGCTCGTAAACCGTCGGCGTGGTGGTCCCAGCGGCCTTGGCCACGGCGCGCATGGTGAGGGCTTTTTCGCCACCTCGGGCGCGCAGTCGGCCAGCGGCTTCCAGAATGCGCTGTTCAAGTTGTGGATCTGCTTTTCTGGGCAACGGCTCAACTCCGTATATAGAGGATCAATGCTAGGGCCCAAAAAATATTTGAAACAATAATTTGAACAATGTTCAACTAACAATGTACAATATAAGCATAACAGCGAGTGAGTTCTCCCGCGGGCTGCATCCTGTCGCTGCCGCCAAAGATTTCGTCAAAGCCTTCCCCCAAGGCGGATGGCTGCGGCAGGATGCGCCCCAGTTCCGACCAGAATTCAAAAATCAGGAGTGTTGATGTCCAACGATGATCCCCAAAAACAAGCAGGAATTGCCCGTTTGACTTCCGACCTTCGCGCCGCCAAAATCGAACTGTTGAGCGCCCAGTGTGCCACCGACCGCCTTCGGCTTCAATATTCCTTAGCAGACCTGGTTTCGTTCGGTGAACGCCGAACGCTGAAGTCCGCCATCGCCTCTGCAGACGCGCTGTGCCGCTTCTTTTCTTCCGTTGAACAAGCCCTCGAGCAAGTCGATCCACAGGAGCAAGCCAGACAGTAATTTCCCCGTTTCTGCTGTTCCGCTCCTCCCGGAAAATCAACAGGTTTATTTCTCCACTCGGATGAACTCACCAGTTGAGGCATTGACGGCGACCGTCAGCTTGGCATTATCGCGGTCAGGTCCGTAGATGACATGCCAAGTCAGTTCGTTTGTGTTGTGGTTCCAGTCGCAGACATAGATCACAGGGAGGGACGGATCTTTTTCCAGAACCTTTTCTCCGCCGTGTTTCTGAGCTACCGCAAATGCCTGGTCGGAATCGATTTTGAGATAGGCAACGTCGAATACCTGGGTGGAGGCATTGCTCGGGTTGTAAACGTCTTCGTTACCGGGCGAAACGCCGCGGGAAGGAGCATCGGGCGCATCGCTGCCGGACCAGGTGAAGGGCTTTACACCGTGTTGCATCGCGGATGCGAAGCTCGCGCTCCAGATTGCCGACTTGCCATCGTGCCCGTTGCCATCCGTGGTCGGAGTGGACTGAATACGAAACGGCTTTACATCTGCCGCATAGTTGCGTGCGGCAATGAAAAGCTTTTGAAATGCCGCCCGTGCCGTGAGTAACTCCGGACCTTTCGGTGCCGGCTTGGCCTCAGGCGATGGGGCTGGGTTCGAATTGCAGCCAACCAGCAGAGAAACGAGCAGGAAGATGATGGCAGCAAAAGTCCACTCGGATGTGAGCCCGCGCAAGCAAACGCTGGCGCGAGTCTCCTTTACAGCGGCGCGTTTCGGCCAAAAGAAGTCCCGCATCTTCATAGCAACCTTCCTGTTATAACTGGGGATGATTTCATCTTCGCGCAACATTTTACCTGAACGCGCGGAAACGCGAGATGGCGGCATGGATTCCTTGCTCGAAGAGTTGAGGCAAGCGGTCGAGTCAGCAGTAGCTGGGATGTCGAACCGGGAGATGAATTGGCATCCCGCTGAGAAGTGGAGCGTGGCAGAGGTGCTGGAGCATCTATACCTCACCTATACCGGGACGATCAAAGGATTCGAACGAGTTCTCGTGGCAGGCAAGCCGATCGTAGGCCGAGCATCCGTGAAGCAGCTTTTCCGAACTCTCGTGGTGCTAGGGTTCAACCATCTCCCGCATGGCAGGAAGGCTCCGAAACAGACTTTCCCGCGGGGCTTAGATTCCGAAACAGTGCGAACCGAGGTGGTGCAGAAACTCGAGGCGATGGATGAAATCATTGCCCAATGCGAGGTTCGCTTTGGGCACGGCAAAGTGCTTGACCATCCAATTCTCGGGCCTCTGACAGCGGCGCAGTGGAGAAAATTCCATTGGATTCACGGACATCATCATGTAAAGCAGATCCTGAAGCTGCGTGAACAAGCGCGTGCAGCGGAGACCATTGCGGAGTAGTCGACATCAAAAAATCGAAACGCCGGCCATGGGCCGGCGTTTGATTGCGTGGCGAACAGGTTTCCGCGATTCCTTATTGAGTGCTTTGCGGTTCCCGCATGGCGGCTGGCACTCCCGCCTTGCGGGCTTCTTCCTGCATGTCATCCAGCTTCTGCTTGGCATCTTCTACAGCTTTCTGTTTGTCAGCGATTTTTTGCTTGAAGTCCGCGTCTTCCTTATCCCACTCCGCGGCATTGCGCATGCGGTTGCCGGCGTCGCCGTACATGGCAGCGGCGCGAAGCTGGTATTCCTTCTGCAGCACGTCGAGTTCGCGCGACGACAGATCAATTGCATTCTTCTGCGACGATAATTTGTCCTGCCAACTCTTCCATTCCGCCTGCTTCTTGGCTTGATCCTCGTCGGCCTTTCCTGCGGCGTCCTTATCGTCGGTTGTTTTCGGCATTCGCGTTCGCGTCGGATGCAACCGACTCTCCGACCACGGAAAGTTTGTCTTCTTTCGGCAGATTATCGTTGTCAAACACGACCTTGGGCTTTGATTTCACAGCCGGATCTTTGTGCACTTTGCGGGCATAGTCCCCCAGCGAGGATTGGTCAGGCGCGGTGGTTGTTGGGGCGGTCTGCGCCTGAGCAGAAGCACCGGCCACGCTGAACAAGGTTACGGCGAACGCGGCGATTGTGAATGCAAAACATGTGATGCGCTTCATAGCTTTCATCCTTTGTGTAAGTCCGTGGGCGGATCCATCATTCGGTTCTGCCCGTTTATTTTGTCGTTCAGAATTCAAGTGTTTCGACCAGCCGCCCTGGCGCGGCTTCCGGAATCCGCCGCAGATTGCTTCTTTGCCAGGAACCCTCCAATGCGGCGATCCAGACTCGCAGCCTCACCTGCAATATCTGCCGCCAGTTGTGGCGCGAGATCAGGATCGCGGTTCCGCGCCAATTGCTGCGCGTAGCCGGCAATCGTCGTCAAGGATGTGCGTAACTCGAGAGCCATTTCGGCGGAAACTTCACCCTGCAATTCCTGTTGCCGGCGTATCTGTTCAAACTCGCTGCGGTCGCTGATGAGGCAGGCCACTCCAAGCAAACTGCCATCGACGGCGGGCACGGCGGAAATCGTAACCGCAAGATGAAGCTTCTCTCCCGCAGGAGCAGTGTAGTCAGCCTCAAGTTGGCGGCGTTTACTGCCTTCGTGCAAAACCGCATGGACTTCCTCAGTGACGCTTGCAGAATCATCGGCCATCCCGTCGGACGAGAGCGATTCGGAGTTTGGAGAGCAAACCTTGGCGTCACGGAAAATGTCTGCGGCGCTCATTCCGGAAAGGGAGGCGAAACCAAGAATTTCTTTAGCGGCAGGATTAGCTTGTTTCAGCAATCCGTTCAGACCGAAAACCAACACACCGGAAGGAAGATTGGATAGCACGGTCTGGCTGAAGTTTTCCGTGGTGCGGGCCCGGCGCTGCTCGGTAAGCGTCTGGACTTGTAATTCGTGCTTTTGCTGCTTCAGTTGCTGGATGACCGTGTTGTAAAGGTGGACCGGTAAAGCATCCAGGGTCGCAGCGGTGGCGGAGTCGAGATCGGCTTCGGCGGCGATATTTCGACGCAAGCGGCGCATCAGAAAAATGGCGACGAGGAATGCGGAGCCGGCCGCGAACAGCAACAGCATCGAACGCATCACCAGCGGGTTGGTAAAAAGCCTTACCACCAGAGCCTCCCATACCAGCGCAGGAACTGGTTGCCGACAAAGAGCGCGAGCAGTGCCATGCTGCCCAGAAAGACGCCGAAAGGCATTTGATAATGGCGATAAACCATCTGTGCGGATTGCCATCCTCGCCGGCGTGCAGCTTGAAGGTTGGCCAGTCGGCGCCGGAAGCGGTGAGTGCGTTTGATCCAGACCATTCCCACTGTAGCCAAGCCAAATAAGGAACCCACCAGCGAAGCCGTGAAGATGGTGAAAATGGTCAGTTTCATCCCGAGAAAGGCGCCGATCATGGCCATCAGCTTCACGTCGCCGAAGCCCATGCCTTCCATGCCGCGCCAGCGCAAATAAACTGCGCCTGCGCCGTAAATGAAGGAAGCCCCGAGAGCCGCACCGAGCAGGGAATCGAACAGCGAAAGCACGTGGCTAACTACTTCGGAACTGAAGGGCAGATTCAGCATTCCAGGGAGAAGCTGCGAAGCGAGGTCGTTGACTGGGACCAGGAGGCTGAAGACAATCCCCAGCGCCAAGCCCGGCAAAGTAAGCTTGTCGGGCAGAAGTTTGGTTTCGGCATCCGTGAAGATCAGACCGAGCAAGAGAAACCCAAATGCGCAATATTTCAGCGTAGCCAGGGTCAATCCGAAGTAGGCGTAGCAGCCCAGGAAAAGAGCCCCGGTGAGCAACTCAATCAGGAGATAGCGCGCCGAAATCCTGGCTTTGCAATGGCGGCATCGGCCGCGCAGCAGCAGCCATCCGAGCACCGGAATATTGTCATAAAATGCGATCGGCCGCTTACACTGCGGGCAAGCCGAACGCGGCGAGACCACCGATAACCCCAAGGGCAGGCGATAGATACACACATTCAGAAAGCTGCCAAAGGCCAGCCCCAGGACAAAAATCGACGATGCGTATACGGGATCCACTGTTTTCGTGGCGCTCTCGGAAGCAAGCGCTTCAGCGCGCAAGCCTTTCCCAAGAACGCGAAATTTCCTCGCTCTTGAGTGGATTATAAGTCGACGACCGCAGGGAAACTAAGGTACTGAAGTCACTGTCCGAATGGACGATGCAGTTAAGGGTAGGCGAGCCTTAGCAACTCGCCCTCCAGTGGGATCGAGGAACGGTCATCGGCAGGAAGCAACCTGTTCCATTGACTCCAGCTTCGCGGGACCAACCGAGTCTCAGGCTTGGAACTTGTTCTCCACTCTTCGGATATCTGCTCGCGCACCAAGACGGAAAAAGAGGATTTCCCCATGACCTTGTTGGCGGGCCACGAACTCCAGTCAAACAAAGTTGCCTGCAGGCCTTCCGTAATAGATTCCGAAGGATCCAGGCAAAGAATCCAATCATAGCGGGCTTGCTCAAGGTAATAGTTCGCAGTCGGCCCAATACCGTCGCGCACGATGCGCGCTCCATACTGTCGAGCGACGCGCAGTGTCGAGTCGGTGGAATGATGATCGACAACCAGAATCTCGGCGCAAGGCAGCAGCGTTTCCAAGGCACGACCCAGGCGTAGACCGGCATTTGCAGTGTGTAGCAATGCTGTAATGGGAGGCATGAGTCCGGTTCAATGACTCTCTAGAGTCTACGACGAGCAGAGCGTATGACAACCAGCGACTTTGCTAGGCTAAACGCTGGATTGACCGGCCAATGCGGTCGTGAGACACTTCTGGCGCCACTATGTACCGCAGCACTTCAGTATCTTCATCCCATCGAATCTGGCCTTTCGTGGCGGTTTTTGCCACGAGCTTGCTCTTACCGGCGACAGTCTCAGCGCAGCGCGGCGATGTCTTCAACGCGACCGGTGCCACCACGAATTTGACGCCCAGCTACGATAGCCGGGGCGGCGGGACCGTTCTATTGCTTACCGTGTACGCGGGAAACAACAAGAAGCGGCTGGACCGGCAATCGGTTGTCAAACTTACAAACCAAACCACACAAACCGTCAGTTGGCAGACCACCACAGATCAGTCGGTAGCGTCGTTCGGCGATATGCCGTTCGGGCATTACGACATTGAAGTGAGCGCGGTGGGATATATCACCGGGCATAAAGAAATCGAAGTGATCAGCTCTATCAACACAGTGAATTTAGATATCGTGCTGCAGCCAGATCCCACTGCCTTAAGGCTCGATGTCGACGAAAGCATGCCGGGCAAGGCTCGCAAAGAAACCAAGCATGGAGTTTCGGCGCTTAAATCTGGAAATCTTAAGCAGGCCCAGAAATGGCTGGATGCCGCCTACCAACTGGCGCCAGATAACTCCGACCTGAACTTTCTGATGGGATACCTGCGTTATCAGCAAAAGGATTTCGATCACGCGCAGACTTATCTGGGGACGGCCGCAAACTTGAATCCGCGCGACGTGCAGTCACTCACGTTGCTCGGGCGCTTGGGTCTTCAAAAGGAAGACTATGTCGGAGCCAGCTCGATTCTGGAAAAAGCTGTGGCGGCGGACTCCGAGTATTGGATGGCGCACGATTTGCTGGCCAGCGCATACCTCAAACAAAATAAATATGAGCAGGCTCGCCAGCAGGCAGAACTGGCCATAGCCAAAGGCAAGGGCGGAGCAGCGTCAGCGCAACTCGTGTTAGGAGCAAGCGCTGGTAGATCTGGGGCAGAAAAAAGAAGGGATTGAGGTATTAAAGTTATACTTGAAGGAGTCGCCGAAGAGCCCTACGGCGCCGCAAGTAAGCAATTTGATAGCGGAACTTGAGCAGCCCGGCGGAACCGCGGCCCCTGCAACCGGAGCTCATTCGACTTCCACCTCTTTGGCCGGGGTTGATCCTCTGTTCGCGTCTCCGGAAATGTCTTTTACGATGAAGCCCTGGCAGCCCCCGGGAATCGACGACACGAAGCTCTCCGTCGCCGCAGGTGTGACCTGCCCGTTGGCGAACGTGATTGAGATGTCGGGCGAGCGGGTGAAAGAGTTGGTCACGGATGTTTCGCGCATCGCCGCCATTGAACGCCTGCTGCATGAACAAGTGGATGAGATTGGCAATCCCATCACCAAGGAAACTCGGGATTACAACTATGTGGCATCGGTTACCGAGGACAAGCCTGGTTTTCTTGAAGTGGATGAATATCGCTCGGCCCACCTGGGACTTTCCGATTATCCCGATCACATTGCCAGCAGCGGATTTGCGGCGTTGGCGCTGGTATTTCATCCCGACATGCGGGATAACTTTGACATGACCTGCGAAGGGCAGGGTGACTGGCACGGGCAGTCGGTTTGGCTGGTCCATTTTCGGCAACGCGACGATCGACCAGCCCGTATTCACGACTACAAAGTGGGTGGGCAGACATATGCGGTAAAGCTGAAGGGACGCGCGTGGATCACCACTGACAAGTTTCAGATCGTGCGCATTGAATCGGAACTGGTCAGTCCCATGAAGCCGATTCAATTGCTCAGTGAACATCAGATTGTGGAGTATGGCCCGGTTCCGTTCCAAAAGAAGAACATGGAACTGTGGCTGCCGAAAACTGCGGAGATTTATTTTGATTTCCGCCATCACCGCTACTATCGACGGCACAGTTTCGATCACTACATGTTGTTTGCCGTAGATGCCGACGAGAAACGGAAAGAGCCGCAAGCCACGCCGCCAGGAGGCAAGACAAATCCGGTGCAGAATTGATCTCGCTGCCTCACTCGGTGGTACCGCCACTTGAACGACGCGCCGCAGGATACATGACTCGCCCAAACATAATTCCGGTCTCCACTTCTACGGGCTGTCCGGCGCGCATATAGCGTTTGAATTGCCACTGCTTCAGCGCGTCGGTGATGGCTTTTGCTTGATCGGGAAACGCACTCAGGAAATGAATGTGTTTCACTTTTCCTTCTTTATCGATGATGATCCGTACCGGAACCGGATTGAACTTGTGCTCGCTGAACACTGGGTCAACTCGGGTAATTAAATTTTCGTCGTTGGCGTAGTCTTTAACGCATACAGGAAATGAGCCGCCATTTCTGACCGCAGAGTCTGCTTCTTCCTGCAGCTTCATCTTGTTCATGCCCAGAATCAAACCTTCCAGGAGTTTTGTGTCGCGGCTGGTCAGAACAATTTGCACCGCATGGCACCGGATCTCGGTGGCTAGGACGTACCAATGCAGATCCGCTATCGGCGACCAATAGGCAAAGAAAGTGAAGGCGTGACCGGAGATCATGGTCTGAGTGGGGGATAGTTCAACTTTGTAATCTGCCTGCAAATGGTCTTTCGAGTAATTAATCAGATCGAGCGCGTTTGCCGCGGGTAGCGGCGTGAAGAACATATCCTGCGCGGTAACCAGGATGTTTCCGCGGGCACCTCCATTGAATGTGCCCGCCGGCCTGAGTTGCAGCAGCACGTAACGACCGCTGTCCGACGGAGGCGGCCCCTTGTACTTTTCTTCCCAGTCCGAAGGCAGTGGGTAGCTCATTCCAAAGTACTGGTCGCTGAAGAGGTGATTCGTTACGGTCCCGCCTTCCGGCACAGGCGTGACGGAATCGCTGGCGCTGGACCACGCGCCTTTTACTAGAATGACTCCTGTCGGCACCTTGGTTACTGGCTGGGTGACATCTGAAAAGTCGCCGCCGTTTCTGGGGTTGTTTTGTGGTTGGGTGCCTTGACTCCAAGCCAACACTGACGAAGCGAAAACAAGCATAAAAGATAGAAATCGAGAGCGCATACTCCTCCTCGGAATCCAGGCAATTTTCAATGAGCCTGCGTTGCAAAACAATCGCGGATCCTTCTCCTTTAACCGAAAAGAGTTCTGGCGAGGTTTCCGGATCTCGCCAGAACGTTAGCGTAACGGACTATAGCGACCGCAGGAAGTCCAGTATTTCTTGCTGTTGCGTGGAGTTGAGTTCGAAGAACTGTTCCTCGACGGTGGTTGCCTCGCTGCCATGGCTGGCGTGGTCCTGAATGGCGCTGAGCAGATTGGTCGTGCGGCCATCGTGCAGCAGGAAGATGCGCTGTCCCAGTCCCCACAACGGGGCTGTGCGGAACTGGTCGCCGCCAGCGCTCCCTTGTGAGACGTTATCAGCCAAGCCCGTGCCCATGTGATGAATCTCAATATCGGAATAGGCGCTCACTTTGGCTTTGCTTAACGATGAAGTGACATTCGACACCTGTGTAGTGCCTACGGTGGGATTGTGGCAAGTCGCGCAGCCTGTGGAGACGAAGAGCGCGCTGCCAGCAGCTATTGTCGACGAACTGACGGTTGACCCGTTGAGCACCACCGCGCCCGCGGGAGCTGGGGCCAGCAAACGCATGAAGTCGGCGAAGGCCGAGACGTCATCGAGAACTGCAGCCCCGGCAGATCCCGGATTGTTGGAGTCCTCTGGATAGCCGGAGCCAGAGAGATTCAAGCATGTCGACGGCAGCCCGGTTTGCTGCTGGTCTTCCCCTGGGAGCGGACGATCCTGTGGGAATAAGAGGTTGCTGATGCCCATTTCCACGTTGTAAGCCTCGCCGGCGAAGATATGCAGAGACTTGTTCTGTGCCTTCCAGCCAAAACGTGTAATCGTCCCATCGTTTCCGTTGCGGTTAAACGCGCCAGAAATCCCAAGGTCGTTGTTGTTGTTGTTTAACTGGTTGTTCAACAGGGTTGAGTCGTCCAGGTTTTCGATCAAGCCTGCACCAAAGACTGGTGTAGGAATTCGAAAGATAATGTTGTTCGCCGCCACCGCAGTGGCGAAGCTGGGCTGCGGCAGCGCGGTGCTGCTGGTGCAGGTGCCAGCGTCGGAGCGGCCTGTGACGGTGTAGAGGTCCTCGACGCCGCCATTGGGTTCACTGGTATTGACCGAACCGTTGCTGTTGAAGAAGAAGGGGAACCGGGCTTCGCGAGTTGGACCAGTGGCCGTAATGAAAGACGGAACCGTGTTGCCGGGCGCTACCCCGTCGGAGGGGAACGCGAACTCTGGATTGGTGGCAGCGCCGGTCCCGCCGAGAGCAGGTTGTGCGTGGCAGGAACTGCAACTGTTCGAGTTGAAGCGAGGTCCGAGGCCGTTATTGGCTCCGCCGGAGACGGCCTCGACCTCCTGGAATCGAGCTTGACCATCAGTGAAAAACGCGAGTATCCCACTCGGGCTATTCGACAACACTGAAGAAAGCGCGGCGCCGGTGCCGCGATTTCCACTCTGAACACCGGGGTCGGTCTGGGCAAATGCCGCTCCGGTCAGGAACAACAATGCCAAAGTAAAGCCGGACGCGAATCTACTTGTGTCGATCACGACGCCTCCTTGTAAGCGGTTTTGTGGCTACTGAATCCCGGTTAGGATCATGGCTTCCGGGAACGGATATCCCGGGGCGCGAGGGATGGGTTCTTGCCTCTGTCTGCAAGAAGGCAGAATTCCCGATCGAAGAATCGCTCCTCCTTTCGGCCTGGGCGACGGGGCCCAATAACAGGAATTACACGGGAATGCACGAATGAATCCGGACAGGTGAAGGGTCAGGAATGTCCGAAATCAGTGCTGCGCTTTGTAGCGCAGATTGATTCCAGCGCAACAAGAAAATGTTGGCTGTTACGGAGTCAGAACAGGCTTGAACTCGTTGCGGCTCGCATCAGTATATTTTTCTGCTAGATACTCAGGATTGTGCCCGAGGTCTCTGCAGTTCTTCAAGAACGAAAAAATGCTGGTGGATGTTCGGATAACCGGAAACCGTTTCTACTTTTAGCAAAGCGCCGGAGAAGCGCTTAGCCTCGGGAAGAACTTTCGTTCGGACACTATCGCTGGATAGATAGTTTCTACTGCGCATCGCCTAACTTTGGTCGCGCCGCGTCGCCAGCAGTCGGATTGATGATCGTGACGGGGGCCTGCAAAGTAAAGTTAAGCACAGTTTCCGAGGGTAGTTTGATTTGTTGACTCTTGCTGGCAGCCTGCGCACCGCCTCCGACGCCCGCGCCGGCCGCGGTGCCAATGGCCGCGCCGCGTCCGCCGCCGGCAATAGCGCCAATGATGCCGCCGAGAATCGCGCCCCCGCCCACTTTTTCCGCCGTGCTCTTGCCGCGCGAACTGCCTTCTTTTCTGAACTGATCGGTCTGCACGCTGTAGCTATTACCATTCGACGTGATGCTGTCGAGTTGCAGCACCACCAGCGACTGTCCGGCGAATTTGCTGGCGCTCTTGAGATCGACAATGTGTCCCGCCACATCGGTGCCTGCAGGGAATGCGGTTGAACCTTCCGCCGACAGTGGTGCATTCAGCGACGCGTGAAATGTGTCTCCGATCTGGTTCTTTTCGCTGTCGATGCTGTCGATAAGCCGCACCGATATCGGCGTGCCCTGCTCGATGGTTACTTTGAGAGGTTGCAGAGGTGCGGCTGGGATCGGCGGCGTGTTGGAAGAAGAAGAATCGGCGGGTGGCTGATCCGATGAAAGCGGAGGCGGCTCCTGAGAATCATTCGCGATTACACTGTCGCTTGCGGGACCTGAGTCATCCGCCATGGCCGAGTCCCGGGCGGCGTGAGAATGATTCGATTTCCTGAAGACCGATGAATTCTTATCTGCCTTTGATCTCTCGGCGTTCATAACGGCATTCTTGGAAGGGGTTGCCGCTGCCGCTGATGCGTTGGATGGAATTCCCACCTGCAGATTGTTGACGACTTCCTTCACGCCATCCACGGAAGCAGCCTGCCGGGCCGCGGCCGTTCGCTGCGCGTCGTTGTCTACATAGCCACCAATAGTTACGACGCCGCTGCTGGCCTGAACGGACAGTTGCTTGGTCGAAAGCCCGGAATCTTGCGCGTACTTACTTTGGATGTCACTTGAAATCTTCGCATCATCCGGTTTCCTGGCGCAGCTAACATTCGCGGCCAAGGCGGCGATCAGAGCAAACAAGACGACGGGCATGCGTCTATGCATGAGCGGACTCCTGAAGTCTTATGGGACGGCGGTAAAAGCCCGCTTACAGTGTATCTGTCGGAGTCAAATCCGCGTGTAAAGTTTGGTTACAGGATCAGTACGCTCTCGCCGTCGAGGGGTTGGGTTGAATCTGCTCGCAGGTTGGCTGCGCGCAAGGCCTAGCCTCGCGTATTTCTAGTGGATGAACTTATAGTCGACGATCGAGGCGGCCAAAAGCCCGGCGCCGCCTTCCGTTTCCGGATCTTGCTTGGCTTTGGCCTGCTCACCACGAGTCCGAATCACCCGCCCCTGGCAGACCACATTGCGGTTCTTCTGGCCGGAGATTTCCTCTGGCATCTCAAACACCATCTCGATTAATGCATTCACCGGCAATGGCTGCGGGCCGTGAAACAGAAGTCCCGTCTGGCTGAGGTTTTCGATGGTGCCCTCGTACCAGGTGCTGGTGCTGTTTACCCGGTAGCGCAGCGCCGTGTCCAGCTTGAGCCTGCGGGCGCGCGGTGTCCAGGAGGGCCTTTTCTCGCGCGCGTGGCTGCGACGCATCCCGGTTTCCGGCTTCGCATGCTCCACACGCTCGGTGCGGCGCATGGTAGTCCAATCGTATTTATACTCGGCGGCGCAGAGCAGACAAACCTGATAATAGTCTCCGTCCGTGCCGCGCCGTGGCCAGGAAAATTCGTGGGAGCAACGCCCAAGCATAAGAACATCCATGATTTTCTGCGGCATGATGGGTACTTTCGACTTGCCTTCCGACCAACTGAGCGGGTTGCCGGAATCTCATCATCGCTCGAACCTGAGTTCTTGGATAGGTTACTTTCGTGATGCGTCAGCGCCTTGAGCCCGTTTCCCGCGTGCTCCATTGAAAGTATGAACGGGAGGTCAATCCAGCGCGGGTCTTATGAACAATTAGTGCCTAGCGGCGCTTCAAGGCTTCGAGTTCTTCCAAAGTGCGGGGCCAATCCGATCCCAGTAGCCGGGACAAACTACGATCGGCAAGAACTTTTCCGCCAGTCTGGCAGCGCGCGCAGTAGTTCGTCTCTTTATCGGCATAGCGGATTCGCAGCACTCTGTCGCCGCATCTCGGACATGGCTCGCCATATCGCCCATGCACCGCCATGCCCTTGCGGAAAGCCGTGACCTTCTCAGGGAAGGCAGACTTCGCCTCCTCGCACAGCCGATCGATCCAAAACGCAAGGGTGTGTCGAGTCGCAGCGAATAGCCTCTCCCACTCTTCCGGTTTCATTTTTTGGGTGAGGGTAAGGGGAGAAAGCTGCGCTGCATGCAAGATTTCATCCGAGTAAGCGTTGCCGATACCGCTCAGCAGACGCGGATCGGTCAGGGCTCTTTTGAGCGTGTGGTTCTCAGCCATCAGCGTCTTGCGAAATAAATTGAGATCGCTGGAAAAAACGTCGATTCCTCCCACGTCAAGAGAACGTAAGCTCTGCTCGCCGGCAAGAATGTGCAATGATGCGCGCCGCTTCGACCCGGCCTCGGTGAGCACCAGAGAACCGTTGGGAAAATCGAAGGCTGCCAGCGACTGACGACCGGCAAGTTTCGCGCCCCCAGCCCGCCAATGCAATCGGCCGGCAATCATCAGGTGAAGCGCCAGCCAGAGATCACCGTCGACTCCAATCACGATGCGCTTGCCAATTCGCCGCAGTTCGCGAACCACACGGCCCTCCACACTTGCGAGGGGTGGTTGCACGGTCCGCAGAAGAAAGGGGCCGGTCAGCCTGATGTGTTCAATTGGCTGAGCAACGATGCGCGATTCGAGCGCGCCGATATACGCGGCAACATCCGGTAATTCAGGCATGTCTGTTAGCTTGCACGTCGTCCCTCCACTTTTGCAACGTCGCGTCGTTTTGAAATGGAGGGCAGTGTATTATCGCGGCATGGGAGGCATTGCGGCGGTCGACGTGACGGGATTTATTCTAGCCGGCGGGAAAAGCACGCGCATGGGCACGGACAAGGCCTTCGTAGAATTCAAGGGACACACCTTGCTGGAACGCGCCCTGGGCTTGGCGCGGTCAGTTACTCCAGATGTTCGAATCGTAGGAGCGAGGGAAAAGTTTGCGCCATTCGCACCGGTGGTGGAGGATATATTTCGGGAGCGCGGACCGTTGGGCGGAATCCATGCCGCATTGCGTGACTCAAAGACCGAACTCAATTTTATGTTGGCCGTGGATATGCCATTTGTCTCCAAGGCATTCTTGCAGTATTTGACCAGGGAAGCCCGAACTGCTGCCGAGGCGATGGTGATCGTCCCCCTCAGTGCAGGCCGCCGCCAGCCCCTATGCGCGGTTTATCGTCCGCGGTTCGCCCACGTGGCTGAGCAAGCCCTGGCCGCCGGCCGCAACCGGATCGATTCACTATTCGATACGGTTGAAACCCGGGTGATTGGAGAAGATGAGTTGCACCACGCAGGTTTCTCGAGCGCTATCTTCAGCAACCTGAACACCCCAGAAGAATTGGATCAGCAATGGAGGGCATAAGTGCCTTGAGCCCGACACTTGAGAGTCAATCGAAAATGCCAGAAACCGTAAGCCGTCCGTACATCGAATTCCGCGAGGTCTCCAAGGCGTTTGGGGATAATGTTGTTCTTGCTCAAGTCAGTTTCAACGTTATGCCTGGCGAAACAGTTTGCATTCTTGGGCGCAGCGGCGTGGGTAAGTCAGTCTCTCTGGAGATTCTTATGGGTTTCCTCAAGGCAGATTCCGGCCGGGTGATCGTGGCCGGGGAAGACATCACTGACTTTTCGGAAGAGCAACTGCAAGCCATTCGAAAAAAAGTCACCATGGTGTTTCAGAACGGAGCGCTCTTCGACTCTCTTACAGTGGGCGAGAATGTGGCCTTTCCCCTGCGCGAAAGCAGAGAATTATCGGAAGAACAGATCTACCAGATTGTCGACGGCCTGTTGCAGATGGTGGGTGTAAAAGAGATGCGAGACCTGTTGCCATCGGATCTGTCGACTGGCATGAAGCGCTCGGTGGCGATCGCGCGCGCCCTGGCGGCGCGGCCAGAGTGCATTCTTTACGATGAACCCACGACCATGGTAGATCCGCTGATGGCGCAACTTCTCGGCGACCTCATCAAGCGCCTCAAACTTCAATTGAACCTGACCAGCATCGTGGTTACCCACGACATGCGACTGGCTGAAAAACTGGCGGACCGCGTGGTCTTTTTGCACGAAGGCAAAGCGATTTTCTTCGGCACCTACGCGGATATGAAGAAATCCACCGAACCCATCGTTCAGGAATTCCTGGAGTTGGACGAATTGAAAATTGAGTGCTAAAGCAATCACGGCCGGTGACGAAATTCCTGCCTACGCGTTGGATACCTGCTTCAAATAGCCGCGGCAGGTGCGAACCGGCAGACGCGGGTATTTTGCAAACTGCGGATCGGTGAATGAAAGCTGGCACTGAAGGAAAATTGAAGTCCGGTCGGATTTGATGATCCGGGCATGCTGGCAATCGTGGCAGAGCCCGGACTCGCGTAGTTTCTCTTCTTCTTTGCCGGCGATTGTTTGCCGCGTCATTCGTCCGCTCAAAATCCCTGGCGCACCAACTCTTCCACGGTGAGCGAACTCCCCGCCGCATCCACACTCATCATCTTCTCGACGTATTTAGCAATCAGATCGGCCTCGAGATTGACGGGATCGCCAGGCTGGAGCGAGTGCAGATTTGTCATCTCCACCGTGTGCGGAATGATGGCAATGGTGCACTTTCGGCCTTCGAGTTTTGCCACGGTAAGACTGATGCCTTCGATCGAAATCGACCCCTTATAAACCGTGTACTTCTCGATCTCACTCGGCAGTTCGATACGGAGCCACCAATTCTCCGAGTCAGCGATACGCTCCAGTTCGATCAGTTTGCCGACGCCGTCTACGTGCCCTTGCACAATGTGTCCGCCGAATCGTCCGTCGGCCTTCATGGGAAGTTCCAGGTTGACCAGCGCTCCATTACGCATGCGCGAAAACGAAGTGAGCGCCCAGGTCTCCGGAGCAAGATCGGCGCAAAATGAGCCGGGCTTGATATCGAGCGCGGTAAGACACACGCCACTGACCGCGATGCTGGCGCCAGGCTTCAATTCGTTTGGCGCCTGTTTGGCCGATACCGTGATACGGCGATTTTCGCCCCGTTGTTCGATCGCGGAGACGCGTCCTACTTCTTCAATGATGCCAGTGAACATGAAAACCTCGATGACAACCCAACATCATAAACCCAGCGCAGGGAACTGAGGCGGGAGAATGCCGCTTGAGTTATTTTCCCTCCCGCGATAATGGAAACGGTTTCAGTCGTCGTAGGGATCGCGCAAATATCCTTCCACTGCGAAGTCTTCTCCGAAGCGGTGCAGTTGGAGATGTTTTATCTGCGGGATATGGATCGTACCTCGCAACGCAGCACCGGAAGCAAATGGAATTGATCCATCCAGCGCCAAAATCTTCGGGGCGTAATACAGAAAAATCTTATCGACGATGCCGGCAGCGAGCGCGCTTCCGTTAACTCTTGCCCCGCCTTCAATCATCAGACCCGTAATCTCAAGTTGCCCAAGGCGTCGCAGCACAGCACGCATATCGATGTACGGATCGGAAGCGTCCGTCGAGAGTTGTTCGACCCGAATGCCATGAGCTTCCAGTTCTTTCTTTTTCTTTTCTTCGCCGTGGCAACAGAAGACCAAGGCATCGTTGCTGAGCGTTCCGCGACTCATCACGCTCTGCACCAGCCGTGACTCTATTGGCAGTCGCAAGTGCGAATCTAAAATCACGCGCAAAAGCGGACGCCGTCGCGATCTTCCGCTGCGATCAGTCAGCAATGGATCATCAGCGAGGATTGTTCCGATCCCCACCAGGATGGCGTCGCTCTCGTGGCGCTGTTCGTGTACGTGGGCGCGAGCTGTCCCACCCGTGATCCATCCTCCAGGCGGAATCCCAACTTCGCGGTTTAATCCGGATGCCGGTGGTGGAGCGATTTTTCCATTGAGGGTCATCGCGGATTTGAGTGTGACCAACGGAATGCCGTGACGAATATAGCGGGCAAAAGCTTCGTTGAGACGTCGCGCCTCCGCTTCGAGCAGGCCGACTTCTACGTGGATGCCGGCTGCACGCAATTTCTCGAAGCCCTTGCCACTCACTTTGGGATTGGGGTCAGGCATGCATGCAACCACGCGGTGAATTCCAGCCGCGATCAAGGCATCCGTGCACGGAGGCGTGCGACCGTGATGGCAGTGCGGTTCGAGGTTGATATAGAGCGTGCCTCCCCGCGCATTGTGGCCGGCTTGCTCGAGGGCCAGCACTTCGGCATGTTTGACGCCGTCGTACGTGTAGAAGCCGGTCCCTGCGACGTTTCCTCTGGGATCCACGATGACGGCGCCAACGTACGGGCCGGGTGAGGCCAAACCAAGGCCCTGCCGCGCCACATCGAGAGCGCGGTGCAGAAACTTTTCGTCACTGGAGTGGTCGGTCATGAAGTCACGTTCACCATCGAGACACTGAGTCACGGAGGAATACAAGCGAATACCGCGGGAGATTACAGATTGCGTGGTGGGAAGGCGTCAGATGGATTGTCCTCCTCTGGTTCTTCGAGTGCTATCGCTCCGGATTTACCTTTTGGTCTCATTCCACGTGGCACGGGAACAAACGAAAACGGTTCCTCAGCAGGATCGGCCGGTGCTTTCGGGCGAAGAAGTATGCGCAATAACCACCAAGCCAGACAAAGGGCCGCAAGGGACGTTAGAACTTCGAGAAAGGAGGTCACGCCAAGCTCTTCTCCGTGTCTCTGTTTCTCCGTGGTAAAGAGGGCCTTTTATTCGAACAACGAGTCAACGAATTCTTTTGGATCGAACGGCAACAGATCGCCAACTTTCTCACCCACGCCAACGAATCGTACGGGCAGTCCCAACTCGCGCGAAATAGCAACCACTACGCCGCCTTTCGCCGTGCCATCCAGTTTGGTGAGCACGATGCCGGTGACTCCTGCCGATTGCGTGAACAGTCGCGCCTGCTGCAAACCATTTTGACCGGTGGTCGCGTCCATTACCAATAGCGTCTCGTGCGGAGCTCCAGGAATAATGCGCTGAGCGGTTCGGCGCATTTTCTCCAGTTCCGACATGAGGCTCGTCTTGGTGTGCAAGGCGCCCAGCAGTATCGACGATCACGTAATCCATCTTTCGTGCCATCGCGGCCTGCAGTGCGTCAAACAGGACTGCTGCGGGATCGCCGCCCGGTTTCGTCTTGATCACCTCCGTACCAGTTCGCTGCCCCCAGATTTCCAGTTGATCGATGGCCGCCGCGCGGAACGTGTCCGCCGCGCACATCAGCACATTCTTACCCTGCGACCGAAATACCTGAGAGAGTTTTCCGATCGTCGTCGTTTTGCCTGTGCCATTTACTCCGACTACGAGAATCACTTCCGGGGTGCCTTCCACGCGCTCGACGGGCCTTGTATTGGCCGCGTTCAAAATGGCCAGCAGTTCCTCTTTGAGAAGGCGTTTCAGTTCCTGAACATCTTTGATTTGCTTGCGATCGGCCTTATCGCGCAACTTGCCGAGAACTTCCTGCGTAGTTGTACTGCCCAGGTCGGCGCCGATCAGAGTAGCCTCAAGATCGTCGAGCGTGTTGCGGTCGATTTCTTTGCCGATCGAAACTACTTCTTCAATGCGTTCCGCGAGGTTCTCACGCGTACGCGTGACCGCCTGCTTCATGCGCTCGAAGAGTCCAGTTTTCTTTTCTTCCGTGCTGCCAAATAAAGTTTGAATCATGAGAAAGCCTGAGCCTTGATTATAGCGGCCCGGCGCAGTCCGGCCGACACTGGTCAGACAGTGGGCTTGTCAGACAAGAGAATGAGAGTGGTTAAACTCGGGTTCTTTCCAGGTTAGTGATTTCGGCAGCAGGAAGCGCCGCACCCGCTGCAGCCGGAGGAATCGCCCCAGCCGCATCTGGAGCAACTGATCTCTTGATCGCGATCCGCTGTATGCGAATCTCGCCTCGTCCGTAAACCGCCATCAGCGCGGCTACTGGCTCAGGATCGAGCCGCTTGCCGGCGAGGTTCTGAATGATTTTCAGAGCCTCCTCCGGAGTGTGCGCATGCTGGTAAGGACGATTAGTAGTTAAGGCATCAAATGTGTCTGCGACCGCAATCACCCGCGCCAGCAGCGGGATCTGCTCTCCGGTAAGGCCATAAGGATAACCTCTTCCGTCCAGAGCTTCGTGGTGAAGTTCAATCCCAGGGAGCATATCAGCCAGCTGAGTTACAGGGCGTAAGATGTTTGCGCCCTTCGTGGTGTGGGTCTTCATGACCTCAAACTCTTCCGCGGTGAGCGCGCCGGGCTTTTTCAGAATGCGATCTTCGATGCCAATTTTCCCTACGTCGTGCAGCTGCGCGGAAATTCGCAGAATCTCCATAAACGCTGCATCCAGATTCATTTCCTTGCCAATCATCAATGAGTAACGCGTGACGCGATCGGAGTGGCCACGGGTGTACGGATCTTTTTCGTCGACCGCGCCCGCCAGCATTTGAATCGAACCCAGGAACAGCGCGCGATTTTCCTCTGCCGCCCGCTTCAGGTCTTCGACGAAGTGCTCGAGATCTTCGGACATGGTATTGAAGGTCTCGGCTAATTCGCCGATTTCGGTGCGGCTCCACAAATGAACGCGCTGCGAAAAGTCGCCGCGCGCCAGAGCGCGGCTGGACTGCGTAAGGATCTGCAGAGGATTCGTAATTCTGCGCGCCGCAAAAATGCTTACGCCAATGCTCAGCAGCACCGCCAGTAACGCCAGCAAGCGCGCGGTGCGCTGCATCTCGTAGACCCCACGGTATGCCTCGCGCTGTGGCTTCTGCACCACCACCGCCCAATCGAGCGCAGTGACCGGGCTGTAGGTGCCAAGCATCTCGACGTTATCTTTACCTTCCTGCACCGCGAATTCCTTGGTCGCCGCCAACTGCGCCTTGTTGCCCTCATCCACGAAGTTGCGGACGATTTCAAGACTCTTCATATCCTGCCCGGTCACATATTGGGCAGTCCCGGCAGCCACCAGGCGCCCCTGGGCGTCGACGACATAAGGAATGAGGCCACCACCGCTTACTTCATGGAGGCGGCGAATCAGGAATTGCAAATCCACGACGGCGCCTACCATGCCTAGAAAATGTCCCCCATAACTTACCGGACTGCTGACTAAAACCACTGTCCGCGAAGTCTTGCCATCTTCCACCTGCAGCGCTTGTCCGTTATAGGCGCGACCATCGCGGGCTGCGTCGTAGGCATGTTGCAGCTCCCGTTGCAGGAATGCATCGGGCGCGATACGGCCGGCCGAGATTCCCTTGGCATCTGAATTCAGCAAGGTGGCGTACGCGAGTTCATCGGAAGACGAAACAAAATGTTCCAGCAGCGCGCGCAGCTCTGGCGCTTCGATATTTTTGCTGCCGATATCACCCCCGCTCGCCACCTGAATCGCTGAAGACAGATTTGCCAGCATCATTCGCAGCGAACGCTCGTGTTGCGAGAGATCATCCGCCAATGACCGGGTTACTGTATTCTGCAGCAGCATTTCGTTGGTTTTCAGGCGGTCCCGGTTTATCGCTTCCACTTGTGCGGAGTAGAAATACATGGGGACGATACTGATCACGAGTAGAACGCCCAGAATTACGTAGAGGATGGGGATGCGCGCCGGAGTTAGCGGTTTGGCGGACGAGTCGCTCCCCGAACCAGATTCGGAAGCGCCGTCGATCGAAGTGGCGGCGATTTTCACTTGTATCTATAGAATTTTAATGTGGCCAGGATCGTCGCGCACGGAAACCGTGAGGCTCACCATTACCAAAGTTTCCGCCGAAACGGCCGCGCAGTAAGGGTTTGGCAGGATAACATCCAAAGGTCAGCTTCCGGACCTAAGCGCTTCGCTCTTACCGCTACGAGTCATCAGCTCATAAATCGCATCGCGGGGGGCTTTACCGTCGTGAAGAATGGCATACATCTGTGCGGTGATGGGCATCTCGACTCCGTGGGCGCGCGCCAGTCCGACGGCTGCCGTCGTGGTGAAAATTCCTTCCGCAACCGTGCCATGCATGCCAGCCAGGATCTCCGGCAGCTTGCGTCCGCGGCCAAGTTCCACGCCTACACTGCGATTGCGGGAGAGACCGCCAGTGCAAGTCAGCACTAAGTCGCCCAGTCCGGCGAGCCCAGCCATGGTTTCGGCTTTGCCGCCGCAGGCCACCACAAGACGCGTCATCTCGGCTAAGCCACGCGTGACCAGAGCCGCCACGGAATTGTGGCCGAGGCCAAGACCGGCGCTGACGCCGGAGGCGATGGCAATTATGTTTTTCAAAGCGCCACCAAGTTCCACTCCGATAGGATCGTCGTTGGTATAGACGCGGAAGCTGGCATTGCTGAATTCCTGCTGCACGGTGCGCGTGAGATCGCGATCCTGCGAAGCGATGGTAATTGCGGTAGGGTCTCCGCGCGCAGCTTCCAAAGCGAACGATGGTCCGCTGAGCGCTCCGATGCGTATCAGGATATCGTCTTGCATGATCACTTGCGAGATCACCTCAGTCATCCGCAACAGAGAGTTTTCTTCCAATCCTTTGGTCGCGCTGACAATGATCGTATCCACCCGCAAGAGCGGCTTCATCTGCTCAAACAACAGCCGGCAATGCTGTGAAGGCATCACGCTTACGACAATGGACGCACCATCGAGCGCTTCTCCTAAGTCGGCGCAGGCAGTGACGCCGGCTGGAATCTTTTGGCCCGCAAGAAACTTTTCGTTTTCGCGCCGGTGCGCGATGGTGTCGCAAACTTCTTTTTCGTGCGCCCAGAGCCGAACGTGATGACTGCCCGTTCGTGCCAGAACGATCGACAGCGCGGTACCCCACGCTCCGGCTCCGATGATTGCGATCTCACTCACGCGCGTTTAGCTCCCACTCGGTTTTCCGTACCGGCGAGCAGGCGACGGACATTTTCGTGATGCTTAACGATGATCAGTAGGGAAGTTGATGTGATCAGAATGAGCGCTACTGGGTCATTGCCATAGGCATGCATTTTGTAAACGAGAAAAGGAAAGAAGGCTACCGCGAGAATTGACCCCAGTGAAACGTAACGAAAGACGAGTACAGCGACGATGAAGACTCCGACCGCCAGCAGCACTGACTTGGGCGCTATCACCACAAATGAGCCCAGACCTGTGGCCACTCCTTTGCCGCCGCGAAACTTCAGCCACACCGGAAACAGATGGCCGAGAACCGCGAACAGGGCTGCCAGTGACATTACGAGATACGCGCGAGAGGATTCCGGGGTTCGACCTACCACTAAGTATGCTAAAAGAACCGCCACCGTGCCTTTCAGTGCGTCGAGAATCAATGTCAACACTCCCAGCACTGGTGATTTTCGCGAGACGTTCGTCGCCCCAATATTTCCGCTTCCGCTTAGCCGCACATCTTCGCCGCGAAAAGTGCGTACCAGTAGATATCCAAACGGGATCGATCCCAGGAGGTAGCTGACGGCGGCGATGACAAGTGTCGCGAACATTGGGGGTTGCTAGCGCAGACGGAATCCCGCCAGCTTCGTATACTTCGAGCCGCCGGGAGAAAGCTGGCTCTGATACAGAAAAAACTCACGGGCGGCCATGGTACCAAACTCGGGCACCGGCAATGCTGATAGTTTTTCCTGCAAGCGCTCAAAGTTGCGATTGGCTCTATCACCCTTTTCCCGATGGGGCGAGCCCGAGCCCCCAATGCGGCCTAGAGTAAGGTGGGCATTATAAGTATGTCGCTCTTCTTCGATGTTGAGTTCGATTAGCTTCGAATCCACACTCCCCGCCAGCGAAGTCAGTTTCGAATCTTCATCGACTCCCACCCAGAACACCCTTGGTGCGCGCGCACTTGGGAAAAATCCATAGCCGTGAAAGTTCAACTCAAAGTGGTCCGCCTCGATTTTATCGAGCGTCCGCTTGATTGCTTCAACCTGTGTCTCGGATTGCTCACCGATGAATTTCAAAGTGACGTGCAATGATTCAGGGCGAGCCCAGCGCACATCCGGAGCAAATCCGCGAACACCGTCGAGGAAGCGTGCAATCCGGTTCCGGATGTCATCGTCAATATCGAGCGCTACGAAGAGGCGCATAAGAACAGCTTCTTTTCACATCAACTTCTTGCGCACCATATCCAGCGCGAGCGTTGTGGCGAACCAGCGGATCCGCTTGCGATCGCCGGGAAAGTTTCGCTCAATCACTTCGGTTCCGCTGGCGCTGGCTAAGGCATGAAATACCAAGCCCACCGGCTTTTCTGGAGTTCCTCCTGTGGGTCCAGCGACGCCGGTGATGCCAATCCCCAGAGTGGTATCGCAGCGATAGCGAATCGACTCCGCTAGTGCCGCTGCTACTTCGCGGCTGACTGCGCCATGTCGCTCAATCATGTCTGCGGGCACTCCCGCCAGCTCCGTTTTTACAGCATTGGAGTACACGATGGCGCCGCCGGCAAAGTAGCGCGAACTGCCTCCTACTGAAGTAATTCGCTCGCTGAGGAGACCGCCAGTACAGGATTCAGCCACGGCCAGCGTGGCGTTGCGCATCTGCAGCCAGTAGCCGACGATTTGCTCGAGCGACTGGCCGTCGCGCGAGTACACCGCATCATCAAGCTCCTCCTCAACGGCATCGGCCGCTTCATCCACCCGCGCCTGCGCCGCTTCCATGCTTTCGGCGCGCGACTTGAAATGCAGTTGGATCTCTCCTGCTCCTGCAAGAATTGTGGTCTGCACGTCGGCAAACCGTTTGTAGATGGGCGCAACACGCGCATCCACATGAGATTCACCGAGCATTGCGACCTTCAACACTCGCGTCGCTAGGAAGGCGGTCGGCAATTTTTCCCGCAGCCGCTCTCGGCATTCCGCTTCGAATAAAGCTTTCAACTCGTGCGGAGGCCCGGGCAACAGAATGACGATGCGTTCCCGGTCCTGGATCTGGCCGCTAAACCACTGGCCCGGCGCAGTGCCGTTAGGGTTCGGCAGAACGGTCGCGCCTTCGAGAACATCCGCCTGCTTGGCATTGTTGGGCGACATCTTCCAACCACGCGCGGCGAAACGCTGGTCGATCCCGGCAAGAACCTGTGCGTCGCGATGCAGAGAAACACCGAGCGCTTGAGCCACCGCTTCTCGGGTAAGGTCATCTTCGGTGGGACCCAGGCCACCGCTGAAGATCACGATATCGGAGCGAAACAAAGCGTGCTGGGCGGCTGCGACCAGCCGCCCGAGGTCGTCCCCGACGACGCTCTTGAAAATCACTTCGACGCCGAGTTGGTTCAGCTGCTCGGTGAGGTAGAGAGAATTGGTATCCATGCGGAAGGGCGTCAGTAGCTCGGACCCAACTGCGATGATCTCGGCATTCACGGCTAGAAGTGTAAATGAAAACCGCGGGTCGATGGAGCAAGCGAGGGCGATACAGATGCGCTCTTACGCGCTACTCGGGCAAAAGCGGCTGTCCTTGAATGTTCCAGGAGAGATGATGAACCGCGTCAGTGGTAGCTAAAACAACGCTGCGTCCCGGGGCGAAAGCCAGTCCTACGAGACCATGCCCTGCAACTTCCAGATTCGCTTGGCCGTCAGGTGTAATCTTCACAATGCCACGCCTGCCCGAAAGCGAAGCCGCAACGTACAAATTGCCATTTGCGTCGAAAGCCAAGCCCTGCGGGCGTCCCAGGCCGCGGAAAAACTTATGAACCGTGCCCTGCGGATCGATTCTGTGAACGCAGTCAAAACTCGACGTAGTCGGTCCCGTCACGAATAGATCCCCTTCCGGACCGAACGCAAGATGGTACGCCGAGACGCTAGGCTCGAGCGTGGCGAAAACAAAAACCTGCTGATCGCGGCCAATTTTGAAAATGGTGCCGCTGCGGTCGCCTACATAAAGATTCTGGTTGCGGTCGAAGGCAATTCCAGTGGCGATTCCCATGCCCTCGGCGTAGGTGGTCATGGTTCCGTTGGGAGCCACGCGATACACCGCACCATCATGGCGCGAGGAAACATACATCTGTCCCTGGCGGTCAAAAGCGATCGCGGTCGCGTTCATCATCTCCGCGACGAAGGGTTTGACCGTGTAGTTGGTATCGATCTTGAAAATTGCGACCGGAACTTTCTGGCCGCGCGAGCCGGAAAACGTCGCGTAGATATTGCCTTGGGCATCGATCGCCGGACTCGTAACAGGATGAAGATTTTCAGCAATAGGTACAGCGACCTTCACGTTTTGCGAGTTGCTCACATGACCGTTCGTTGCCACCACAACCGGACCGGAAGTAGCTCCCGTCGGAACTCGAGCAACCAGAAACGAATCCGAACTAATCACGACTCCGCCTTCGACGTCGCCGAACTGCACGCGCGGGCGCTGCCACTGAGGCGGCCGCAATCCTGAACCTGCAATGCGTACTTCTCCTCCCGCCAGCGCAAGCACGGGTGAAACCGACTCGATATGCGGGCCGCCATTCACGTTTTTCTTACCGAGAACCCGATCGGAAAATCCCATGAGAAACCTGCTCGTCTTACCTTAGAAGACCAAAGCGCAGAAAGAGATGCACAGCGAATAGCGCGTACAAACCCGCGGCTATGTCGTCGAGAACAATTCCTGTACCTTCTGGAAGCGCCTCCAATTGTCGCACCGGCGGCGGTTTGAGAATATCGAAGACTCGAAAAAGTATAAAGGCCGCCAAAAAAGATTTCCATGCCAGGGGAACGGCAATCAAGAGCCACTAACTGCCCGGCGACCTCATCAATCACGACAAATTGCGGGTCTTTTATCCCGGAGCTGCGGGCGACCTGCGTTGCAGCCGGAATACCAATCAGCGTAACCAGCACTGCCAGGATCGACACTACCGGAGTGCGTAGCGGGGGAGCGAGCGCATGGGCGAGTGCAGTCCAAAGCAATACCGTTGCAGCCGATGCCCAGGTTCCCGGCCCCGGTCGCAGACGTCCGACTCCAAAAAACGTACCGACAAGATTAGCCCACAGCGGAGTTCGAAGCCGGGCCCTGGCAGGCGGCGGGACGTCTGCGCTACGGTCGGGTTTTGGTACGGCGTTAGCGGAAGCTTCCTTCACGAATCCTCATCCTGATCTTCGGGGGTGCTTTCCCTGATCTGCTCCTCCGCGTCGCTGACCGGGGAGGGAATCACATAAGCCCCGCTTGCCCATTTCCCCAAATCAATGGTGCGGCAGCGGTCGCTGCAGAAAGGAAATTCCGGGTCGCTGCTCTTGACGACTTTCTTGCAGATCGGGCAACGGAGTTTCAAGGTGCGCTTGCGGGGCATATCAAAGGATTCTCCGGCTGCGGCGGAGCAAATCAAATTTCAGGCGATCCCAATTTATAGAACTTTCGCCACTAAGTCGTAGTCGTGTGCTTCCACAATCTGGCAGCGGTAAAATTCGCCTGGCTGGGGCTCCGCCTCGGCTGGAAATTCGTTCACGAAGACCTTTCCGTCGATCTCTGGCGCATGCATTGCGGTGCGGCCCTCCATGAGCAGCTCGGTCTCTTCCGAGCTTCCTTCCAGCAACAGGTCAAACTCCTGCCCCACCAGCGCCTTCTTTTTCTTTTTGCTAATGTGCCGCTGGATGCCCATCAAATGTTTGCGCCGCCGTTCAATCTCGGCGAGGGAAAGCTTGCGATCCGAACCATACGCGCCGGCGCCTTCCTGGTCGGAGTACGAAAACGTTCCCATCCAGTCAAATTGAGCTTCGCGGACAAAATCGCACAACTCTACAAATTCCTGTTCAGTCTCCCCGGGAAAGCCGACGATAAATGATGTGCGCAAGGTAAGGTCAGGAATCACGCGCCGCATTCTGTCAATGGACCGGAGAAATACCTCGGCCCCGCCTCCGCGCTTCATGCGTTTCAGCACGCTCGCGGATGCGTGCTGCAGCGGCACGTCCATGTAAGAACAAATTTTTTCGTGAGTCCCAATCGTGTCCAGAAGCTTTCCCGTGATCTTATTTGGATAAGCATAAAGAAAACGAATCCAGCGGAGATCTTCGATCTGCGCCAGTTTTTCCAGCAGCAGCGCCAGGCCATCTTTGAGTCCAAAATCTTCGCCGTAGCAGGTGGTGTCCTGGCCGATCAGTGTGATCTCACGTACGCCGATCTGCGCCAGCCGTTCGGCTTCAGCAACGACCGATTCGAACCGTCGCGAACGAAACTGCCCGCGCAACTGAGGAATGATGCAGAACGTGCAAGGATGATCGCAGCCTTCAGCGATCTTGATATAAGCCGTGGATTTCGGAGTGGCCAGGATGCGTGGAGTTTCATCGTCGTACAAATAGTTGGGCAGATCGGCGATTGCGCCATCCCATTGCCCACGCGAAAATCGACCCTGCGCAGCCCGAGCGTCGCCTTCGGGCCGCGAGGAAAGCACGACAAATGGAGACTTGTTCGGCGCTGCAACTGGCGCTATGCCAGTTGCTGACAGAATGTTTTGCAGTTCCCCCGTGCCGACGACGGCATCTACCTCAGGAATCCGCTGACGAATCTCATCGCGGAAGCGCTCGACCAGGCAGCCCGCCACGACCAGCTTTTTCGCCCGTCCTGCTGTCTTAAGCCCAGCCATCTCGAGAATTGTGTTGACTGACTCCTGTTGCGCGCTCTCGATGAAGGAGCACGTATTCACCACAATGATGTCCGCATCCTCGGCTCGGGGAGAGAGTTCGGCTCCGGCCCGCGCCAGAAATCCCATCATTACTTCGCTGTCCACCAAGTTCTTAGGGCAGCCCAGGCTGACAAAACCGACCTTTTGCGGTCGCACCGGTGCGTATCATCGTTCGCCATCTGGGTAGAGCTGTTTTCGCGGGGACTCGGTACAGTGAGGGTCTTTGAGGGCATGCAATCTCACTATTTTAACATTTTATCGCTACTTAATATCTTTTCTGCGCGACGCGGCCGAGTCGGAGCCGCCTCTTCCGTGATCCCCGGTACCACGAAAGCCAGCAAGCTGTGGATGAAGATTTTGCGCTTCATGCTACGCTTGCTTTACCGACTCAAAGCAGCTATCCCGCGTTCTGGAGGGGACATGTCTGGGAAACAGGCCGTACTCGCAGTCCTGATCATGGGAGTGTCCATCCTGGCAGCCTCTGCCGCCGCCCAGGACGAGAAGAATGAGTTGACCGGCATGCTTGGCCGCATCTTTATCAGCGACCAGGGGATCCACGGCGCAAACGCACCCACAATTAATCCCTTTGTCCGATCCGGGAAAGGACTGACGTTTGAAGTCGACTATGCGCGCCACCTGTTCGGTACTGAGATTTACGCCATCTCGGCCGAAGTGCCGGCTGTTTTCAATCTAGACGAAGACCTGGGATCTGGTGGCGACGTTGTTCCCTCCGGCTACCAGCAGATTTTCGTGACTCCAGCGATTCGCCTGAATTTGTTTCCCTCAACCAGAGTGTCACCCTGGGCGAGTTTCGGCGGCGGGTTTGGGCACTTCAGCGAGAGCAGTAATCTGAATTATTACGGCGCCAATCCCGGAGGCTCAACCACCTCTGGTGTGCTACAGGTGGGATTAGGGCTGGATGTAAGTCCCTTTGGCAAACGCATGCGGCACTTCAGCATTCGCGGCGAGGTTCGTGATTTCTGGTCCGGCACTCCTGATCTTCCTTTAGCGGATACCGGCAAGACGCGGCAGCATAACTATTTTGTCGGCGGTGGCATGACTTGGCATTTCTAGTCACATTTACCTTTTACTCGCCAGCTCCACTTCCTCGTACAACTCGGGCAGGCGCTGGGCGTCGTTTGAAGAATTTCCGAACCGCGCCGATTCGTAAGCTTCGGTGAAGCGTCCAACCCGCAGACGCAAGCGCTCATCCGCGATTACACGAACGAATTCCTGGGCCGTCTGCGTCGTAGATTTCTTTACCCCACGCCGTGCCAGGTATCGCGCCATACGTTCGTACCACATCGCCGCTGCTTCATCCGGTGATCGTTCGGGATGCGCCTGAAGTCGTCTCGTGCGAATCATCCGGGCAATTCGGCCGAGGTTACCTAGCAGTAGCACCATGAATGCAATACCACCAACCGCCCAGAACCAGCGCGTAGGCGCCTGCTCCGCGCTCCGCTGGCTGCGCCGCACCAGGTTGAGCAGGCGCGCGTAGTGCAACCTGGCCCACGTCCTCGATCTTTCCCACGAATTGCGCGTGCTGTTTAGCGCTGCATGTCCCAGGATGTATTGGTGCGAGGAGTCGTAGCTGATGATCCACTCCCGCCAGAACGATTGCGCCGCATCCAGATACAGCATGGCCCGGTCCCAACCCTGGGGCGTCGCAACGTCGCCGCCCGGCGTGGGATCGAAAGTAATCCAGCCGTAGCCCGGGAAGTAAGCTTCCACCCAGGAGTGCGCATTCTTTGCCCGCACCACATAGTTGCCGGTGACGTCATTAAATTCATCGCTGCGAAAACCATTCACCACGCGAGACGGAATGTGCAGCGTGCGCAACATCACTGCCATTGACGAGGCAAAATATTCGCAATGCCCCTGTTTGCGCTCGAAAAGAAAGTTGGCCAGGGGATCGGCGACCGGAGTGCGCAGCAACTGCAAGGTATAGCCGTAATGTGTTCTTAAGTAGTTTTCCAGCGCTGCCGCCTTGTCATAATTATTGGAAGCCGAAGCGGAAATTCGCCCCGCCAGCTGCGGAATTCTGGGATCGAGGGCGGGTAGTTGTAAGTACGACAAGATGAACTGCGGAAGCGCGTTCCCCGCGGTCCGAAGATCTGCGGCAGATGGTTTGGCAATATCCGAATCCGCTTCGTACACATTGACGGTGTGCTGGCTGTCGAGATCGTAAATGGCTCCGCCCGCATCCACGCCCAGTGCCCGATACGTTCCCATCACCCGGCGCCCCCAGGGAGCGAGAAAGAAAATATTTGTACCGATGGGCTCAAGCAGAACGCGGTAATGGATGAGGTGAGGATTGGTTCCCGGCGCTGCCAGGCGTCGTTCGTTATCGGCCAGGTACACACCCTGGCTCGAGATAGGCACAGCAAACGTACCGTCCGCCTGCCGTTGCAGTATGAACTGGTCCCGCGGGTTCGACCAGTTCTTGCCGTCGAAGTTCGCCAGAGCTAATCCGCGCCAGTGGAGCGCGTACTGGCCGTGCCTGTCGCCGCTGATCTGGATATGCATTACCACCGAATTGGACTGCTGAATCTGCCCAATGCTGCCCAGTCGCACGCGATCGCTGAAGCCGGTGGAGAGATCATTGCCGAACGAATAGCCGCCCAGATATCCCGCCGACATACGAGGCAAAAGAAAAAATACTGCGGCCGCTCCCACCAACATCATCAGTACCAATCCCGGCGTCGTCCTTGCCAGGGCAAATGCCAGGTGCCGGTGCTCGTGCGCATCGTTGGAATGCCGTGCCTGGTACTTCGCGGTCCGCTCCGATCTCCGCATCTCCATCAGGATGAACGTAGCCACCGCCATCAGCATGAATCCGGCAAAGAAGAAAAGAAAAATGCTGTCCACCGTAAGTACCGCGGACGCAAGCACCATCAGAAAGGCGAGAATCGCCAGAGTTACATAGTCGCGATCGCGCCGCAGGGAAAACGTCCGCACCACCACGGCAAACAAAACCAGATGGACCGTAGCCGCCAGAAATCCGCGAGAGAGTAGGAAGTAATCGACAGCGTAGAAGACGAAATATGCGATCGTCAGAGGCGTGGTCCAGCGCTCGGAAATTACGACGCGACGTCGCTCCGCTAGTAAGAAGCCCCGCAGGGCCAGGGCCAACCCCACCAACAAGATGGTGGGAACATCGAGCCCTCCGGTACTCGCCAAAGCTCCAAATCCCATTAAAACAAGCAAGTAGAGAGAAAGCTCGAAGTACTTGTTGATCGCCTGCGGCAGCGGAATGACGCCCGGTAGTGGAGAAGGCTGAGGCATTATTTTTGATAATGGTCGACCGAACCCGTGATCGCGTCAGGTTCTGCGTCAAACTCCTATTGTTCGATACATCTCATCAAGAAGGGAAGGGCTTCGTGAGTTTTTCTTGCACCAAAAGTCACCATCCCTTTGCCGACGTCTGACCCCATTTGCGTCGAGAACCTCTGCGCTTTGCTAGAATGATTCAGGTCAGGCATCGGTCTCACGCGACGTACTCTCGCCAACCCCGCCAGGTCCGGAAGGAAGCAACGGTAACGGGCTCTTGCGTGTGCAGTGGGTCCCCGGTGCCTGGCTTATTTTTTTATCCTCGCCATCAAATCTCGCTTGCCGACCTGGCTTTACGCATAATTTACAACTCTTTGCGCAAGAAGCGCCTAGCCGCCTCATCTTATCTAGTGAGGCCTGCAAGATTATCGCGAGGTGCAGTACAAAACATGCGCAATACTCGTATTCCGTCAAATTTCGTTTCGCCAACTGTCACCATCCGCGTTTCTGGCTCGCTATCGCAGGGGCATCTCGCCTACGTGGATCAACTCGTCGCTTCCGCGATCGAATGCGCCTTATGGCCGCTGCTTGATCTGGAGCATCTGGTAGCGCTGGATCACGACGCTCTTACCTATCTCTTAAATGGAGAAGGACGCCACTTCGGCATCGTCCATTGCCCAAACTTCATCCGCGAATGGATGCAGTACGAAAGGGAAAGTCGGGCGGCTTGACGGGTTGGCCGGCCTCAGCGATGAGAGCGCCCGCCTTGATTTGAAAATCGACCCAGAGTAGGGTGTGGGGAAGGCCCATCTTCGCAGTTGCGGCAGAGCAACTACGGCAGCTTCCCGTACTCGGCCCTGGCCGCTTTCAGGATGGGGATATCGGGATCGGCATTTTTCCAGAGATTGAAGAAGTCTTGATAGGCCGCCTTAGCCTTTGCCCCGTCGCCAGCCATGGCATACGCGCGGCCTAGTTGCAAATAAGCGAGGACTCCCGTAGGAAAATTAATCACAATGCCTGGACGGTCGATGATGCGCTGGAACTGTTCCGCGGCGGCCGTCCCGTTACGAGCTGCCAGATACGCGAGTCCGCGGATGTAGACGGGATACATGGTTCCCAGTTGGAATTGTTCCGGCTCTCCTAAGTCATAGGGAGCAGCCGCCTCCAGGGATTCGAGAGCCTGAGTCGAGTTGTTCGCGTTCAAATCCAGAGCAGCGCGGACGGTCGGCAGCCAGTAAACTTTGAGAACCGTCTCTGCGGGATAGTTTTTCTCGAGTTCATCGGCGAGAGTTTTGGCTTGAGCGGTTTCGCCGGTTCGAGCCAGCGCCAAAGCCGCGAGCAGTTTCACGTCGCGTCCAGGAGCTAGCTTCAGCGCCGCTGCTTCATCCTGCCGGGCTAGGGTGGTATTGCCGAATTCGGCTTCTCGTAAGGCTTCATTCATCTGCCAAATCGCTGCGGACTCTTTTGCGTCAGAGCGCACTGCCGCATCGACGGATCGACGCGAGTAGTCGCGCGCCAGCGTGAGACGGCCATAGTAGGCTTCGGTATCAGACTGGAAAGAGAGCAGCGCATCCTCGATTCCCGGCTTCCCTGAAGCCCAGGCAACTTGCCGCTCCATTTCTGCACCGTCCCGCTTGAGGAATGCCATCTGGTACATGAACCAATGCAGCAGGTCGCCGGCGAAATTATTCTTTTCCGCCTCCAGTACGGTTGCTTCTGATTTATCCAGGTGACCCGAGATGAGGTAAAGCGACGCCAGGTCGGCATAACCAACCGCGTTCGGTTCCAGCCGCTGGGCTTCCTGAATCTCCTGGAGAGCCTTGTCATACTGCCCGAGAATCGCATAAATAACACCCAGGTTGGCGAGCGGAGTCGAATCTTTGGGATAGCTCTTGGCCCACATTTCGTAAACCTGTGTCGCCTGCTCCAGTTCTCCCGTAGCCGACTGGTAGTACGTGGACGTAATGCGATATTTTTCACGCTCGCTCACGTGATCGCGAAGGTCATAGGCTTTTTTCAGATTTTCGGCGCCTAAGCTTGCTTGGCCAAGATTGTTGTAGACCACACCAAGACTGGCATAGGCCACGGCAAAATTTGGATCGAGCTCGATAGCCCGTTTGTAGAAGGGAATTGCCTCCGCGTTACCCTTGGCACGGAATGTGGTCAATCCAAGACTGAAAGCTTTGAGCGCCTCCAGCGAGGGAGTTGTGGCTTCCACGGGGATATCGAATTTTTGCACTGAAGCGAGTGACTCGCCGAGCTGAGTCCTGAGTTTCGCGGCGGCGCTGTCGAGAGCCTTCAACACATCCTGCTTGCTGGCAGCCTGCTCCTGTTCTCTTGCCAGCGTGTCTCCGGTGCTGCAGCCGATGGCATCGATTCCAATCACATATTGTCCGCCGAGGTTGGAAATCGATCCCAGAATGAAGGCTTTGCTGCCAGTGCGAAGGCACAGTTCGGCCGCGACTTCGCGGGTTATACGGTCTGTCGATGGCCGACCCATCAGCTTCAAGGTTTGCATTACTTTCCGGTCAGAAAGAATATTCAGAAAAGGCGACTGCCCTAATTCGACGCCGAGCGCCTGCTTCAGTGCGTCGTCGAACACGGCATCTCCCGTGGTGTTGTCGAAATCCGCCAGCACAACCGTGTCTTTTTCGGTAAGCGGCGCGCTGCTCGCCTTTGTTAAGCCAGAACGCGAGCGGAAGTAAAGGCCGGCAGAGACCACGGCGATGAGCACAACAATGATTGGAACAAGAATTTTCCAGAGTGACCGCCTGGGGGCCGCAATGCCACTTGACTGGACAACGCGTTCTGAGGAAGAGACGGGCGAAACCACTGCCGTCACAGGGCAGGGTGTCTCTGTTCGCCCTGAAGGTTGCGGGGAAAACTCCTGCGCCACCGGAATGGCTCCCGAGCCTGCTGTTCGTCCCGTTGCGCTGTCTCGCTTCAGCCGTTGCAGCTCTGCCCGCATTTCTTTCGCGCTTTGAAAACGCAGGTCGCGGTCCTTTTCCAGCGCGCGATTGATGATGTCTTCCAACCGCGAAGGAATATCGCGATTAAAGCGAATCACCGACGGCGGATCGGAATCGAGGATCGCTTTGAAAATCAGAGCGGACGTCTCGCCATGAAATGGCACTGTGCCGGTCGCCATTTCGTAGATCACTGCGCCAAAGGAAAACAGATCCGTGCGGGGATCGAGTTCTTTGCCCTTAGTCTGCTCGGGTGACATATAAGCGATGGTTCCGAGAGTGGCGCCCGGATTGGTCAGGTGTTCTTCGCTGCCTATGGTCGCCCCCGGCTCGCCGGCATGGGTCGGCGAAGCAACCTTCGCCAATCCAAAATCGAGAATCTTCGCATGTTCTCTCTTGGTGACGAAAATATTGGCAGGCTTGATGTCGCGGTGCACAATACCTTCGGCATGAGCCGAGTCCAGAGCGTCCGCGATCTCGATAGCCAAAGCCAGGATGAGCGCGGTTTCCATTGGCTGGCCCGCGATCTTGTGTTTCAGCGTCATGCCATCGAGAAATTCCATGACGATGAAGGCCTGACCGTTCTGTTCATCGATCTCATGAATCGTGCAGATGTTGGGATGATTCAGCGCCGAGGCGGCGCGGGCTTCGCGCTGAAAACGGGCCAACGCCTGAGCATCCTGGGCAACCTCGGCAGGCAGGAATTTGAGCGCAACAAAACGGCCGAGCTTGACGTCCTCCGCCTTGTATACGACGCCCATGCCCCCGCCACCGAGCTTCTCGACGATCCGATAGTGCGAGACGACCTGGCCGATCATTGCGTGAAATCTTAGAGTTAGTCGCGGAGCAAGTCAATGAATGCGGGAGGTTGGTATTTGTTACTGTTACCGTTTGAACCCGTAACAGTATCGAAAAGTTGGAGCACTCTCGACGCGTTTGGCTGGCGTAAAGTGCCTGTAGCGCGTGATGACTTCGGAGCTATTCCTCCCCTCGGCATGCAGAAATGATTCCCTTCAGTTAGACATTCCGCTTCCAATCCTGCAAAATACTGAGTCTCATACTCAGGAGCTCTCATTGACCACATCGACCCGCACCAGAACCGGCATCAGAGCGAAGATCAGCGCCCTTGGCACCTACGTTCCGCCTCGCCTTCTCACCAACGCCGACCTGGAAAAAATGGTTGACACCACCAATGACTGGATTCTCGCACGCGTCGGCATTCGCGAGCGGCACATTGTTGAAAAAGGAATGGCCACCAGCGACCTCGCGGTCGAGGCGGCGAAGAAAGCCCTGGCACAGCGCGGGCTCACGCCGAACGATATCGACGCCATCATCGTCGGCACGGTCACGCCGGATATGTTTTTTCCCTCCACCGCCTGCCTGGTGCAGCACAAGCTGGGCGCGACCGGGGTTTGGGGATTCGACCTCTCCGCCGCCTGCTCCGCATTTGTCTATGCCGTGCAAACGGGAGCGCAATTCATTGCCGCGGGAACGCATAAGCGAATTCTCGTGATTGGCGCCGACGTCATGTCGTCGATCATCGACTACACCGATCGCGCCACCTGCGTTATTTTTGGCGACGGCGCCGGGGCTGTGATCCTTGAACCTGCGGAAGACGACTCGGTTGGCCTGATTGATTTCATTCATGAAATCGATGGCTCCGGGGGCTGCTATCTTTACATGCCGGGCGGGGGCAGTCTGAATCCATCGTCGCGCGAAACGGTCGAACAGAAAATGCATTACGTCCACCAGGATGGCCAGCAGGTTTTCAAGTTCGCCGTGCGCAAACAGACTGAAGCCTGCCTGAAACTTCTCGAACGCAACGGCCTGAAAGGTTCGGATGTTGACGCCTTTATTCCGCATCAAGCCAATCTAAGAATTATCAACGCCACCGCCGAGCGCCTTGGCCTGCGCCCGGAAAGCGTAATCGTCAATATCGATCGCTACGGCAATACCACCGCCGGAACGATTCCCCTGGCCATGAATACGGCCATTGAAGAGGGCAAACTGAAGAAGGGAAGCCTCGTTCTGATGGCTTCCGTGGGCGCAGGCTTCACGGTCGGCGCCGCGCTCCTTCGCTGGGCATTCTAACCGTCCGCTGACGGATGAATGGGGACGGCCGCCTGCGGACGTCCAGCGAGGTGAGGCTTTCCATCCCGGTTCTAAATGACGTTCGTAATGTATTCCCAAACATTTTCGGTGGAATAGTCTTGCACGCGCTGCTATCTTTTCGCAGCGTTCGCCTCACGTGGGGATGCGGTGAACGAGCAAGACCATGCTGCGTTCTACATGCTGTTGCCTGCTATTAGCCTTTTTTTCGATGGGCCACGCGGCTGCTCAAAGATCAAAAGACGACTCCCAGCAGACTAAATTGCTGGTAATGGAACACCTGTGGAATGAAGCACAGGTGAATCGCGACGCGCGTGCACTCGACGGCATGATTGGCTCCGCTTTCGTCAACACAGAGTGGGATGGCGAAGTCAGCGACAAATCGCAGTTCCTGGCCGATATCAAAGACCCGCAATTCAAACCCACCAGCTTGACGATTCAGGATTTGAAAGTCAGCATGTATGCCGACTCGGCAGTGGTGGTCGGCATTTACCATACGAAGGGAATGTACCAGGGCAAGCCTTACGAACACTTCGGACGCTTTACGGATACCTGGGTATTCACCGAAGGCCGATGGCAATGTGCCGCCAGCCATACCAGCCTGCTGAAGAAATAGATCTCAATCGAACAGCTACCTTTCAATAAAACTAAGCAAGCGATTCGTTCGATCAAAACTTTCCATAGCTGGAATTTGCTCCCACTGACTCCAGACATCGATCCAATCTAGAATCGATCCAATCTAGAATTAGGTGCCGATTGTTGCGCAAATGGCGGAAACATGGATACGGAGCTTCGGCCAAGTCGATGGAAGATTTTGTTGGCCTTCGCCATTATTTATCTGGTTTGGGGCTCCACGTTCCTTGCGATTCGCATCGGCGTCCGCGAAGTGCCGCCATTCCTGCTCGCCGGAATCCGCTTCTTCATTGCTGGAATCGTGCTCTATGCATGGATGCGAGCGAAAGGAACGCCATCGCCGACTCGCCGCGAGTGGACGGCTATTTCATTTTTAGCTGTACTGATTTTCGTCTTCGATTACGGCTTGATTTTTTGGGCAGAGAAGCGCGTAGCCTCCGGAGTCACGGCGGTCATGATGGCGACCATCCCGGTCTTCATGGCGATTGCCGAGATTTGCTTCCTCCGCACACAGCAACTTTCGATGCGGCTTACGCTGGGATTAGCGGTTGGAATAGGCGGAGTGCTGGTTCTCGTCGGCCCATTATCGACTGCTGGCGAAAAGGCAATTGACACTTCAGGAGCCGTAGCGCTGATCGTTGCTGCAATCAGTTGGACGGCGGCTACAATTCTTACCCGTAAGTTTTCACTGCCGGAATCCAAAGTGATGAGTTCAGGCGCTCAAATGCTGGTCGGAGGAGTGCTGCTGATCCTGACCTCAGCCGTGCTGCGTGAATTCAACGGCTTCGATGTACACGCGGTTACGTTCGGCGCATGGCTCGCGTTGCTGTACCTGATCGTAGCCGGCTCAATCGTCGCCTTTACTGCGTACGTGTGGCTGATTCATCACGAGTCGCCAACCAAAGTGGGCACTTACGCGTATGTTAATCCGGTTATCGCGGTCCTTCTAGGATACGCGCTAGCCGGCGAGTCACTCAGCGTGCGGACGATAGCGGGGACCCTGCTGATTCTGATCAGCGTAGTGGTCATCACGACGACGCCGAAAAAGAAACTTGAGATATCCCTGGAGAGAGAAGCCGAATTGGCTGAACCGTAATTCGGTTGAACCGTAATTTGGCTGAACCGTAATTGTTCTGACTTCGTTACGGCCGGGTCATTTTCTCTGGCCGCATCAGTTGATCGAACTCCTCGCCGGTAAGATAAGCGAGCTTCAGCGCAGCCTCGCGCAGACTGGTGTGCTCCACATGCGCGGTGTGCGCGATTTGCGCTGCTTTGTCGTATCCCACTTTTGGCGCGAGCGCGGTGACCAGCATCAGCGAATTCTTCACGTACCAATCCACTTTTGCACGATCGACCTCGATGCCCTTGATCATGTACTCCACATATCCGTGGCAGGCGTCCGTGATCAGGGTCACCGAGTGCAGGAAGTTGTAAATCATCACCGGCTTGTAGACATTGAGTTCGAAATTCCCCTGCGACCCCGCGAATCCAACTGCCGCAGTCGCGCCGTGAACTTGCACGCATACCATCGTCATGGCTTCACACTGCGTGGGATTCACTTTCCCCGGCATGATCGACGAACCGGGCTCATTTTCTGGAATGGAAAGTTCTCCCAATCCGCAGCGCGGGCCAGAAGCCAGCCAGCGGATGTCGTTCGAAATTTTCATCAGAGATGCAGCCAGCGTTTCCATCGCGCCCTGTGCGAAGACGATTTCGTCATGCGCCGAAAGCGCCGCAAATTTATTGCCATGCGACCGGAACGGAAGTCCGGTGAGTTCCGCGATCTTTTTCGCAGCGCGCTCCGCGAACTCGGGATGCGTGTTGAGCCCAGTCCCGACTGCGGTTCCACCAATGGCGAGATCGTAAAGCCCATCCAGCGCTTGCTCTAGCCTTTTGATGTCCCGCTCCAGCAGGCTGGCCCAGCCACCAAATTCCTGGCCAAAAGTGAGGGGCACGGCGTCCTGTAAGTGCGTGCGCCCGATCTTAACCACGTTCTCGAATTCTTTCGCCTTCGCCGCAATCGCATCGTGCACGCTTTTGATCGCCGGAATCAGCGCATTCTTCACTCGATCCGCAGCCGCGATGTGCATCGCCGTAGGAAATGTATCGTTCGACGACTGCGACATATTCACGTCATCATTAGGATGGACCGGCTTCTTCGATCCCTTCTCGCCGCCGGCAATTTCAATGGCGCGGTTCGAGATAACCTCGTTCACATTCATATTGGTCTGAGTGCCGCTACCGGTTTGCCAGACGCGCAGGGGAAATTGATCGTTCAATTTACCCGCAATCACTTCGTCAGCCGCCTGCACGATCAGCTTCGCTTTGTCCGCCGAAAGTTTGCCCAGATCCTGATTCACCAGCGCGGCTGCCTTCTTCAATGTTCCGAACGCTCGAATCAGTTCCGGCGGCATGGTGTCGCGTCCGATGTTGAAGTGCAGCAGCGAGCGCTGTGTCTGCGCTCCCCAATAAACATCGGCGGGCACTTCGATTTTCCCCATGCTGTCGGATTCAATGCGCATGCGGGGAGAAGATTCTGTAGAGGTCGGCATGATGTGGTCCTGACTAGAGCGTTGGAGACGAATGAGGCAACTGCAAATTATAGCGCGCAGGGCCGTACTCGACCTCACGTTGCGTTGTGATGAAAAGGAATCCGCAACGTCCACATGCTAGAATCATCGGTCTCCGATCGAGGCTCATAGTGCCGTCGACATGTTCCCCGTGGAGATTGCACCGATCAAGGAATCCATGCCCGACTTTCTCACTGCCGAAGATGTTGAGACTTTGCCCAAGGCTAAGGTTCGTCCGGACTCAGAGGAGCGCACCGACGTGCTGGTGATCGGAGCCGGGCCTACCGGCCTTGCCTGCGCCATCGAAGCGCAGAAGATTGGACTACGCGTTATCGTTGTCGATAAGGGCTGTCTGGTGAATTCGCTCTATCACTATCCGCCCAACATGTTATTTTTCACAACCCCTGAACTGCTGGAGATCGGCGATATTCCTTTCACCACCGCCCGGCAGAAACCGACACGCGAAGAAGCTCTGGAGTATTACCGCAAAGTTTCAGAACACTACCATCTCGACATTCGCCAGTACGAATGGGTTAAAACTGTGATGGGGGAGGATGGAAATTTCAGCATCACGGCCACCGACCGGGTCGGCCGCCCGCATGATTATCGAACCCGCAAGGTGATCGTTTCCACTGGCTATTACGATCTCGCGAACCAGCTTTGTATTCCCGGCGAAGATATGGCCAAGGTGTCGCACTACTACGGGGATGCTCATCCTTATTACGACACCGATGTGCTGGTGATCGGAGGCAAGAACTCGGCCGCCATTGCGGCGCTCGATCTCTGGCGTCATGGCTCCCGCGTTACGCTGGTCTACCGCGGTTCGCAGCTGCACCATCATGTAAAGTACTGGATCAAGCCTGACCTCGAGAATCGCATCAAGAACAATGAGATCGAAGCGTATTTCAACAGCACGGTGCAGGAAATCGGGATCGACCATGTAGTGATCGAGACTCCGGGCGGGCCTCTACGACTCAAGAATGACTTCGTTCTCGCCCTTATCGGCTACCATCCTGACTACGATTTTCTTCGCAGTATGGGGATCGAACTCTCAGAGGACCAGCATCGCCCGGTCTGCGATCCGGTCTCACTGGAAAGCAATGTGCCGGGAATCTACGTTGCCGGTGTGATCGTGGCCGGATCGCGCACCAACGAAATCTTCATCGAGAACGGCCGCTTTCACGGCAAACAGATCGCCGAAGACCTCAAGATCAAACTGCGGCCGGAATCCTAAAACCCACCGAAATTACTTGTTAACCTAGCTCTTCGCATGGAACCACAACCAGAAAGCACGGCTCCGTCGATTTCACTCGCGTCCTACTTGCAATTAGTTCATGGCAACAGGAATTTCCGCCGGCTTTGGCTAGCGCAGATTGTCAGCGAGATAGGCGACTGGTTCTATACGCTATCCATCTATACGTTGCTGCTGCAGTTGACCGGCCATGCCAGTTCGGTGGCATTGGCTTTGATTCTTCAGGTTCTGCCCCAGACATTCATAGGCCCGACCGCGGGTGTTGTGAACGACCGCCTGCGCCGCAAGCATGTGATGATCGCTGCCGATCTGGTGCGGATCTTTGTGGTCCTGGCCATGCTGTTCGTGCGTTCGCGCTCGATGGTCTGGCTGGTCTATCCGTTGCTGCTGGCGGAGACGCTGATGGCCGCGTTTTTCGAGCCGGCTCGCAGCGCGGTGATTCCGAACATTGCGGCCAAGGGCGAAGTGCTCATTGCTAACACGCTGTCGTCAGCAACCTGGTCAGTGAATCTGTTGATCGGCGCTTCGGTCGGCGGAGTGGTTGCAGCTTTCTTCGGACGGAACGCAGTATTCATCCTGAACGCTCTTTCGTTTTTAGCTTCAGCTCTGCTTATCGCGGGTATGCAGTTTGCCGAGCCGCATGCGGAGTCCGCCGTTCCACTGCGTCCGCGCGATCTCGTCGATTTCTCTCCTGTGCTGGAAGGAATCCGCTACGTACGGAATCACCGTACGCTGCTGCCCACAGTTTTTGCCAAAGCCGGCGAACTCATGATTGGACCGAGCTGGGTTATTTTCACCGTGATGGGCGCGCACGAATTTGCCGTCCACTGGCGCAATGTGGATGCGGCACGCGGGGCGATGCTCGGCATGAGCATCCTTCTCGGCGGACGCGGATTGGGAGCGCTTGTTGGCCCACTCATCTCGGCGAGGTGGGCGGGACGCAGCGATCGCCGCCTGCAACTCGGTATTCTCTTCGGTTATCTGGTTGTTGCGCTGGGGTACGGAACTCTGGGGATTTGCCGCACCGTGTGGATGGCGAGTGCTTGCGCCATGCTCGCGCACATGGGAGGGTCGACCGTCTGGGTATTCTCAACCACCTTGCTGCAGCTGCACACCGACGACCGATTTCGCGGACGCGTCTTTTCTGCCGATCTGGGCTTTTCGATGCTGACCATCGCTGCTGGGGCCTACCTGTGTGGTCACTTGCTGGATGCAGGAGTGGCAGCTCGCACACTCGCCACCTATACGGGACTCATCATGATTATTCCCGCAGGTCTTTGGGCGCTCGCCATGCGCTCGAGAATCGAAGCCTGAAACGGGCGTATCGCGCTGCAACCTCCCAACGCCGAATGCAGAAAGCTCGCCGTCGACAGCCGGATCGCGCCGCTCTACGCTCCCAGCACCCGATCGATCTTGGCGGCCATGATGAAGTCGCTCTCGGTGAGCCCATCGACTTTGTGCGTCCAAAGCGTAATTCCGACTTTGCCCCACGCCAGCAGAATGTCAGGATGATGTCCTTGTTCCTCGGCCAGCGCTCCCACCCGATTTACGAATTCCAGCGCCTGCGCGAAGTCGGGAAATTTATACTCGCGTGTGATGTGGTGCTCTTCTACTACATTCCACTGCGGAACGATCTTGTGCAGATCCTTGAGTTCCTTTCCTTTGAGCGGCGGCGTACCGCCGCGGCAGGGAACGCATTTCTTGTCGGCGAGTTGTTCGGCCATGGAAGTCTCCAGAAATTATGATATCCGAAAGCGGATGTCACCATGGCGTCTCTTCAACAGACGCATCGGAGTCAAAACACGTTGAAACCTCGGGGCTTGCCAGCGCATCTTTAAAGGCTCATTCCAGTCCAGAAGGCTTTGGGGCAGAAAGATAAATGACAGCACAACCGGCACGAAGCGGTTCCGCTCCCGGCGGAGGCAATCCCTGGCTGGTCGCAATCGCCGTCATGCTGGCGACATTCATGGAAGTATTGGATACTTCCATCGCCGCAGTAGCGCTGCCCTATATTGCCGGCAGTTTATCGGCGACCAATGACGAAGCCACCTGGGTGCTGACCAGCTACCTGGTAGCAAATGCCATTATTTTGCCGGCAAGTTCCTGGTTTTCGCTACGCTTCGGGCGGAAAAGATTTCTCATTACCTGCATTATCATCTTCACGGTTTCATCGTTTGCCTGCGGGTCCGCCACCAGCCTGGCAATGATTCTGATCGCGCGGGCGGTGCAAGGCGCTGGAGGCGGAGCGCTGCAGCCGCTATCGCAATCGATTCTGCTGGAGACTTTTCCGCCGCAAAAACGCGGCTTCGCGATGGCGGTGTTCGCGCTCGGCGTGGTAGTCGCGCCGGTTCTGGGACCTACGTTGGGAGGATGGCTGACCGACACTTATACGTGGCGATGGGCGTTCTACATCAACATTCCTGTTGGAGCATTTGCCATATTCATGATCTCCCGCTACGTGGTGGATCCTCCGTACATCAAGGATGCGCATCCCGGCAAGTTCGATGGCATTGGCCTGGGACTACTGGCCGTCTGGCTGGGTGCGCTGCAAATCATCCTCGATAAAGGGCAGGAGGACGATTGGTTTGGTGCCACTTGGATTCGTTGGGCTGCGGGAATTCTTATCATAAGTCTCATTGCGTTTCTGATTCGCGAGTTTCGTCACGATAAGCCTCTGGTAGATCTTCGTGTGTTTCGTCATCGCAACTTTGCCATCGGATGCCTGCTGATCGGGCTGTTTGGCGCCGGCATTTACGGCCTGGTTACTCTGTTGCCGCTCTTCTATCAGGAACTGATGGGGTACACTGCGCTAGCGGCGGGCTGGGCGGTAAGTCCGCGCGGCGTCGGAGCGATTGTCGCCATGCCTATCATCGGATACCTGACGGCCAAGATGGATAACCGCTGGCTGATCGCATTCGGCTTCGCCATGTTCGGCGCGGCCAGCCTGTGGTTCGGAGAGGTGAATCTCGCGATCGGGCAGTGGACATTCCTGTGGGCAATTCTGATCAGTGGCTTCGGCTCAGGCTGCGTCTTCGTTCCGCTATCGACCACCACAATGGCATTCTTGAAGAATGAAGAAATTGGCAATGCCAGCGGTCTCTATAACCTGTTGCGAAATATTGGAGGCAGTATCGGCATCTCCATCGTGAACACCATTGTTTCGCGGCATGAGCAGGTGCATCGCAATGAACTGGCAGGTTCGCTCGACCCCGGACGCGTTTCAGTCTACGGAAGCCTGCATGGGATACAAGCTTTCTTGACCTCCCGCGGAGCTTCATCCACCGACGCTCTGCGCCAAGCCTACGGACTGCTGAACTTCGATCTGAACCAGCAGGCGCGGTTGTGGTCGTACGTGGATGATTTCCGCTATATGGCATTGGCCTGCTTCGGTTGCGTGCCGATTGTGTTTGCGTTGAAGAAAGCGGTAGCGAAGAGAGGAGCTGCACCCGCGGCGCATTAGTGTCTCATAGCAGACCTTCGAGATTACGAGCTCCGTGAATGACTCGAAGAATCACTATCCGGTCGTCGTCGATTCGATAGAAGACCAGATGTTTGGGGAATCTCGTAATAGCTACCCGACGAAGTCCGACAAGTTCGGCAGCGGCGAAATGGCATCGTACTCCGGCTACCAGGATTTCTCGCGATTCGGAGCAAAGCTGAAGTCACTGCGCCTTCCCATCGCGCCGCTAGCTCTCGACCCGAGCGGTGATCGTACCAATCAGATTGCTCAAGGATGTCTCCTGCAGCGGCGTCACTGATTCGTATCGCGGACTGCTTCAAGGGCGCCTAGTCTTGGCGCGCAGCGCCGCCACTAAGCCCTTCCTTTGTATTTCAGTGATAGAGAGTTCAATCCTCGGACCTTTGGCTGCTGCAATGAGATCCTCCTCAAGGGAGTGGAGCCGGCGCTCCTTATCCTGGCGAATCAGCTCGCGGAGGTATTCGCTCGGAGTGCCCCAATCGCCCGAGGCGACCTGTGCTTCAACATATTGCTTTAAAGGTTCCGGAAGGGAAATGTTCAGCGATGTCATAGCCATCCCTTCATATTATGAGAGTTTATGAAGGTACACAAAATTGGGACATCATTACTCGCCGTCGGTTAAGCCTAGAACGGAATGTCCTCATCCGTGATCGGTCCTGACGCTGCGCCCGCATGCTCAGGCTCTGGCGTTCGCTGGTCGAAATTGTTGCCGCCACCGGCGGAGGCGCCGCGAGAGCTTCCGCTGAATTCTCCCCCGCCACCTTCACCGCGCCCGCCGAGCAGGATCAAGTCACTGCCGACCACTTCGGTCATATATTTTTTCTGGCCGCTGGTCTTGTCATCCCACGAGCGGGTTTGCAGTCGGCCTTCGATATAAACTTTGCCGCCCTTCTTCAGGTACTCCCCGGCGATTTCCGCGAGGCGCTGCCAGAGCACCACGTTGTGCCACTCCGTGCGGTCCTGCCATTCGCCGGCCTTGTCTTTGAAGCGCTCGTTGGTCGCGATCGTCAGCTTGGCTACGGGTGTGCCTTGTGGCGTGTATTTGATTTCCGGATCCTTACCCAGATTGCCGATCAGTTGAACCCGGTTGAGACTTTTTCCAGCCATCAGAAACTCCTTTACAGGGGTTCACTATAGCAGAATTGGACGCGTGAAAATGGTGGGGGCTGTCACAATCGACGGACAAAGTGTCATTTCGGGGCGAACCGAGAATCCACAAAACTGCTCACGAAGCGGCCGCAAATCGGCGAATCCGGGGTATAATCCCGCCATGCCTGCTGCACCCGGAGCGCCCAAAGCCGTAGGGATGGTTCCTGACGAAATGAAGTGGGAGCCCAAGTCCAAGGGCCTGACCACGCCGCGAAAGAAGAAGCCGAAAGAACTCGCAGTCATCACCGAATGCTGCACCGGATGTGCCGGCTCACCCGCCTGCGTGGAGTATTGTCCAGTGGAAGATTGCATGTTCTGGGTTCCGGACGAAGACAGCACGCCCTTTGGCCGCATCGCCATCGATCCGATTCTTTGCATCGGCTGCAAGAAATGCCTGAGCAAGGGGCCCGACGGCTGCTTCCTCGACGGCTGTCCGTGGGATGCCATCGCCATGGTTGACATTGCCGAAGTGGAAAAAGAAGTCGGGCCGATGGCGATCTAGCTTTAAGCTCTCATCCGTCAGCTTTCAGACGCCAGCTCGACTCGCCCAACGCACTGTCATCCTGAGCAAAGTTGCAGAATTCACGAAGTGAATTCCGCAATGTAGCTCGAAGGGGCCCTCCCGTCTTCCCGGACTAATAAGCGCGGCATTTTCACGGTTAAGCCGCAAGCTTCAGTCTCCAGATTTCTTCAGTTGCAGCAAGTCCCACTTGTTCCCGCAGAGATCCTCGAACACCACGACGGTTCCGTACGTCTCTTCCCGCGGTGCCTGGCAAAACTTCACGCCACGTGCAGCCATCGCGCGATAGTCCCGCCAGAAGTCGTCAGTGTGTAGAAAAAGAAAGACACGTCCGCCCGTCTGATTGCCGATGCGACTCTCTTCCTCGGCTGTCGACGCTCGCGCTAGAAGCAACTTCGTTCCATGAGAATGTGGTGGAGCCACCAGTACCCAGCGTTTTTCCTGGCCCAGTCGATCACTTGCCGCCGAGTCTTCGATCAACTCGAAGCCAAGCTTCTGCGTGAAGAACGCGATGGCCTCGTCGTAGTTGCGAACCACCAGAGTGACGTAGCCTATCGCCTGCGCCATGATCTGTCCTATTTAAGATTAGCGACTTTCTCTATTTCGAATCGCCTTTTCCGTCTCAACCGCCTGTTGCCTCACGTCGTTGGAGATGTCGGGAAGTTCGCGCTCAAAAGGAAGGATGGCGGGCAGATCGTCGGGTTGTCCGATGAGATAGAGCGCGCGTAGCGCCTCCCACACCTGCTCGGTCGAAGGATTGACCACGGCGATTTCCCCGCCTGCCGCGATGTTTGCGCCTGTTCCAGCCACGGAACGAATTCGCCCCGGAATTGGCGAGCGGATTTCCACCGTCGTATTCCCATAGCGCAGCTTCGCGATCAGTCCTCCCTGATGGATGGCCGTGCCGGGACGGTCGGCGTCCACAACGCTGCCGGATTGCGGGGAACTAATTCGCGCGGGCTGCAGCAGCGCCACGATTTGCGAATGTCCGCTGGCGTCGCCGAATCGCACCAGGGAGAGTGCCGCATTTCCACGCACCATCGGCGATGGATCGTTCAACATTTTTAGTAACGCCTCATGAAAGCCCGCGCCGGAGGTGTCTTGTCCCATGACCCAGGCGTCAGTGTTGCGCACTTCCTCCACTGGATCAGCCGCCAGGCGCACTAACTCCGGGTACCATTGTTTAGCGGTTGCGTCGTGTCGCGTAATGCGTTCTCCCACTTGCACCAGCGCCTGCTGAATGTGCCGCGGCTTCTTCGTATCCTGCAAATATTCGTTCAGCTGCTGGTCGGAAAGTTTTCGCCCGAACCACGTGTTCCACCAGAACAGAAACGGCATCAGGCAGATCAGCCACGCGGTTACGAAGAAGAGAATCTTCTGATTGCGGGACATGCCGGGCTTGCGAGTCTTGGCAGTTTCAATCGACTGGTCAGGAACCGGATTAGCAGACATGTCTTACCGCCATTTACTCCACCACATCGGCATCGAGTACGCGATCCTGTTCCAGATAGTGCGAAACTGCGTACTGAGCCAGAAGTGGCGTCTGCAGCCGGATTTCGGCGCCAATCCATTCGCCCTTGGCATAAGGCTGATCCGGAGCCTTGTTACTGCGTCCGCTGCTGCCGAATTGTGGACCAAACTCCGCGCTTTGAATCTGATCAAATTGCTTGATCCCGCGCCAAGCCTCGTCGCCGACTGTTCCGGATACATCGATTTTCAATCGTACGATCGCCATACCAAACTCAATTGTTGATTGATGATTGCTGATTTTTGATTAAAAACCAACCCGAATCGGATCTTGATTTTCAATCAACAATCAATCAAATCAACAATATGCTCAGCTATGCGGAAACCACCGGTACAGCATGAAGTATACGAGCACCCCTGTGACGCTGACGTACATCCACAGCGGCCAGGTCCACCGTGCGATGGCGCGATGGCTGTCATAGCGGCCACGCAGCCCGCGGCTCAGCGTAATGATGACCATGGGGACGATCACGATGGCGAGCGTCACGTGTGGAATCAGCACGATCAGATAAATGATGTGCCAGAAGCGGCTGCCCAGGAAGCGGATATCACCCACGTGCGCGTGAAAATACAGATAGCAAGCCAAGAACAAAGCAGAGGAGACAACGGCGGCAATCATACACGCGCGATGTGCGGCGACTTTTCCCCGCATGATCAGGCTGCGCCCGGTGAACAGGAGAACCGCACTGCCTCCGTTCAGGCTGGCGATAAGGGCAGGGAAGTAGGCGTATTGCTCGGCGATCACGCAGCCGGCCTCGTGGTGCGGCGATTGGCCATCAAAAACGCGAGTCCAAACATTACCAGAGAAAACAGAAGCAAGGTCGCCATCGCTGAAGGCAGCGGGAAAGTAGCTTCCATTCCCGGATAAAGCAGAGAGCGCAATGCCTCCACTCCGTAGGTGAGCGGGTTCATGTACATGAGAGCGCGAATCCATTTCGACGCGCCAGCCATGGGGAACAGCGCTCCGGATAAAAGCCACAGAGGAATCAGAAACAAATTGATGATGCCGTGGAAAGCTTGCGTGGAATCCATAGGCCACGCGATGGCAAAGCCCAGCGCGGTAAGCGCGAACGAGATCAGGAAAACTACCACCGCCACCAACAAAACCTGCACCACATTGAGATGGATGCCGGCGAAGGGTGCGAAGACTAGAAAAATCATGCCTTGAATCGCCGAAAGCGTGGTGCCACCCAGAACTTTGCCCAGCACGATTGCGGAGCGCGGCACCGGCGCCACCAGCACGGAAAGTAAGAATCCTTCCTTGCGATCTTCGATCACCGACATCATGGTGAAGATCGAAGTGAACAACACGATCATGATCAGCGCACCGGGATAAAAATAATCCATATAGTGCTGACTTTGCCCTCCGCCGGTGCGGAACGACGTGCCGAATCCTGCGCCAATCACCACCCAGAACACCAGTGGTGACGCCAGCACTCCCACTACGCGCGATTTCTGCCGGTAGAAGCGGACAATCTCACGCCACCACAGCGTGAAGGCCGGCAGTAACAGCCCGGCCGAAGCAGGCGCATTCGTTCTCGATAATGTGACAGTTTGAGTAGCCACGAATTAGCTCGCTTTCGCCGCCGGGGATTTTGTTCCCGCAGCCGCTGCTTTCTTCTTGCCGATCAACCCGCGGTCGCGCATCTCCCAGAACGCGTTCAGCAGAAAGGTGCCAGATAGCGCGAGCAGAATCAAAGTCATGAATAGGCCATCAACCGTATCCGATAGAGGCCACAACGTGATCATCCCGCTCATAAAGATCCAAACCACGCCCACCAGCGGCACAACCCCCAGCACAACAGAAAGAGCAAGCACATTACCTCCTGTGACCTTTTGAAGAGGACTTCCCCTCTTCTTCGGCTTCGTTATTTTCCTCACTCCAGAATTTGTGTCCAGTGCGGCGAATGAATACATCCTCGAGTGCCGGCTTGCTGATGGAAAGAGCCTCGATCTCTCCCGGAAAAGCCTCGACCACTTCAGTGACGAAACGATGCGCGCCTTCGTGTTCGATGCGCACCTGATTTTGCAAAACCGTCGTGTCCACATGAAACCGGGCGCGGATACGTTCGGCCAGCAGCCCGGCATCGTGGGCAGCGTCAAGCAATACTACGTCGCCGCCAATTTCGCTCTTCAACTCCGTCGGCGTGCCCAGCGCCACCAGGTTGCCTTCGTTCATGATGGCCAGGCGGTCGCAGCGTTCAGCTTCTTCCATCAAGTGCGTGGTCACCAGAACTGAGACATGTTCTTCGTCGCGCAGCATCTGCAGATATTGCCAGAGATCGCGCCGCGCCCCGGGATCCAAGCCAGTAGTCGGCTCATCCAGCAACAGCACGCCGGGATGATGCAATAATCCTTTCGCCAACTCGATGCGGCGCTGCATTCCACCCGAGAAGGTTTCAACGAGTTCCTTGGCGCGATCGGCGAGTCCCACCCGCGATAGGATTTCCGTTATTCGTTTCTTCAGCCCAATGCCGCGCATGCCATAGAGATGCCCCTGGTGCCACAGGTTCTCGTAGGCGGTGAGCTTCATATCGACACTCTGTGCCTGGAAAACAACGCCGATCTGCCGACGCAGGCGCGCCGGTTCTTGCGCCGCGTCACACCCCATGATGATCGCGCGGCCGCCGCTGGGAAGCATCAACGTGGAAAGAATGCGAAAGAGGGTGGTCTTGCCACTGCCGTTCGGACCAAGCAGACCGAACAACTCCGCTGGGCGTACGTCGAACGAAACTCCGTTGAGCGCGGTGCGGTTCTCATAACGATGCACCAGATTCTGAACGGAAATGACAGCGGCCGAAGGCGATGCTGCTTCCGGCGCGGTATCAACGAGTGCGGAAACTTTCGATGCCAAGAGTGTCCTAAATGAACCCAGTATTAGTTTACGACGATATGCAGCAGAACATCGCGGAAATGAGGCAAAGCTTAATAAAACTTTTGCTCAATGGACGTTCAGGCCGCCGAAACATCCTCTTGCGCCTGTGGCACGCGCTCTTCAAAGGCTACGGGAACATGTCGCCATACTTGAATCGCCAGAACCACAGTCGTCGCAAGCAGTAATGCTCCCACCGCAACATGCGCCACGGTTGCTGCCACCATGGGCAATTCTGGCTGTGCCGCATCTCTGCCCCATGCCACACGCGTCAGAAAAGCAGTGAAGCCCAGGCAAAGCTGCGTGATCAGAAGAGAAATCATAAGGATGGCTGGACGCCGTACCGCCTCAATATGCGAGTACACCGAGATCGCCCGGATCGCTGTCCATGCCAGCACGAACGAGACAATCACGGCATTCAGAACGTGCGGCCACCAACTCATCCCGTGATGGCGGAACATACCTCCGAGCACGAGTTGAACGTAGAGCACAAAGATAGAGAGAAGAGTGAGCGTGATCAGGCTCGGACGCCGCGAATCAAACTCCACTTGCGGCGTTTCCTCTACCCACCTGCGTCCGGTGAACACTGCTATGGCCACGGCAATGCAGAAAAAAGTTTGCGCCACCGTGGCATGTGCCGTGGAAACCGCGGGAGGCTGAAACAGCAAAACCGTAAGGCCACCTAGAATCGCTTGCACAATGACGGTGCAAAAGGCGCCTAGGGCAAGCCAGCGCATCCAGCGTCGCCGTTCCACCAGCCATGTCCATACGGCGATCGCCAAAGTCAGAGTGACCAAGGTCCCCGCCACCATGCGATGACTCCATTCGTAGCGAACTCCGCCCACGAAGTGAGGAACCTTCACCAGATAACCGAATGATGTCGGCCAATCAGGCACCGATAGCCCCGCATCGTTACTGGTAACCAGAGCGCCGGCCGTGATCACCACAAAAGCTGCGCATGCGGTAAAGACTGCGAAGGCGTGATGAGCGCGATTGTAGGTAGCCGGAAGAGCTTTCGGAGTATTTCCCATGGAATCAGCGGACCACCAGTGCCGACTGCGACAAACGGCGCAGTCGGCACTTCAGAAACATAATTTTACCAGACCTGTAATGGACGCCCAAATATCAAACTGCGTTCCAATACGGACTTATTCGCCGCTGGCCTTGAAGCTCTGGTCGACCGTCTTTGTTTCTTTCGGGCCAACTGTGACTTTCTGATCCTGCTCGCCCAATTTTTCCTGCACAAATGCGATGGTATAGTCGCCCGGAGGCAGGCCTTTGATTTCATAGTTGCCGCTCTTGTCGGTAACCGCGTAGAACGGATTCTTCACCACGTTGATGTACATCTTCATCCAGGGATGTTGATTGCACTTCACCGGCAGCATGATTTCTTCGCGAGCAAAATTCTTTTCGATCGCCGGAGACGATGGCGGCTGCGATTCATTCCACTCCCGGTTGTCCTTTGGCGTGGGATGGATGTTATGCGTGGTCTGATCGTCATTCTTGATCTCAACCGTCTGCCCGGCTATCACTCCCAGCACGTGCGGATGATACTTGCAGCCGCTCTGGTCGAGAACCACCGGATCCTTAGGAACATCGAACGTACGGTTGCCCAGTCCGTCTTTCACATATACAAAAACATTGGCCAGGTCGCCGTGATCGACAACAATATTCTCTGCTTCGTTCGTCCCTTTACATGCCGGATCCTGACTCATGTCGATCTTCGCCTGCTTCGGCGCCGTGCCATCAAACTTTACCGTGCCCTTTACGGTTGCGGCCGTTGCAGGATCGATCGGCGTGGCGGCCGGTGCGGGCGCCGCTTGCTGTTCAGCCATGCTGTTACTCGACTGCTCAGTATTCTCTTTCTTGTTGCATGCTGCGGCCAGCAGCATGGCGGACAATGCCACAGAGCTTACCGATACCCTCCAAGCCGTTTTCATATTCATGATGTCGCCCTCTCTATCCTTTTAGTAACTAGTAGTCGATTCAAAAACGCCGGTTCATCCCGATTCCAAAAAACTTGTCACCCGAGCGCAAGCGAGGAATCTTGATTCGTTGCCGCCACCAAGTCTCTCAGCCAAACCGATCATCTTACCGCGAACCGCCACTCACTGCCTGCGGGTCTCGGACGCAGCCTGCCTGCGGTTCGTCGACCGTGACGAGCTCGCCGTCTTTGCGTGAGGCATGGACGCTGCGACCTTATGCTGTTCCTCCGGAGTCAACTGGAAGATGTAATCGGTCAATAGCTTCCGATGATCTCCGGTGTAGCCTTGGAACGAAGGCGGCGTCGGCCCGGCGAATACCCACTGATCATTCTGCTCTCTGAATAAGCCCGATGGCATCGAAGTTCCCGGACTTACCGCTTGCGGATCGGTGATCCAGCGTTCCACCCAATCCGGCTTCAGACGCTCCTTTGCCAACAGGAAGTTTGGCGCTGTGGCGATCTTGTCATGCGCAGGATCGCCAGTGGCGTGGCACTTCAAACACGGCGCAGCGCTGCTCGAGAACAGGCTCCGCGCCATATCGGTTTCTTTTGTGGTGAGCACCGGCACCTGCTCCGGAATATACGGCATCGGTTGCTGCGACAATGCCTGGAAGAAGCGCACCAGCTTGCGTAGTTCATTATCAGAGAACGAGAACGTCGGCATTCGAACTTTCAAATAAGGCCGCACGCCGTTGCGATTTGTATCCGTGGTGCTCAACGCCGGATTCGACAAAAACTTGCGCAGCCATTCCGGATCCACGCGCGCGCCTTCGGTCAAAAGCTTCGGTGGCAGCTGTTCCTGATTGTCCTGATACTGCGGCAATCCCATCAGAATGGTCTGCTGGCCCGGAATGAACTGGTGGCATCCCATGCAGTTGTATTTCTTGACGATCCACCAGCCCTCTTGAATGTCGTGCCGCGCGTCGCCCGGCTTGTATTGATAACTCGCGGGCAGGGAAGTCTCTTCGCTTCCCATCAGGAACGTCGTGAGATCGAGCACCTGCTCCTTCGTCAGGTGCATGTTAGGCATGCGCAGCGCTTCCGTCGCGCTCTTTACTTTCCCCTGGTCGTAAACGTTGGGCTCGGCGAGTTTGTGTTCGAAAAATCCTTTCTGGTTGTACCAAGGCTCCGTCGCCGGACCATCCGGCAAACGGGCGAGATCTTCTTTGTTCTTGATCGGCTCCGCATCCTTGCCGCCGCGCTGTGCAATGGTTGTAAACAATGCGAAGTCGAGGCGCTCGATCGGTTTGCTGCCTTCAAATGTAAGTTCTGTTCCGATGCGTCCCTCGTCCTCGAAGCCGGCAATCTCGTGGCATCCGGAGCAACCAAAGTGTCGCACCCAGACCTTACCTTCGGCTTTCAGGCTTGGATCATCCATATAGGAAGCATCCGGATACGAAGAAGGCTCCTGCTTCTTCTGCGTCATCAGATAAGTTGCAATGTCTTCCGCATCCTCCGGAGCAAGCCGCAAGCTCGGCATCACAGTCATGTTCTGCACTTGCAGTTCGTGGCCGTCATTGGGGCATCGGCTGTGTTCGAGATCAAACTGGTAAGGCAGTCCCTTCTTCGCGTAATCCTCTGGGCCGATGTCTTTCTTTTCGTAGGGACAATAGGGCCGCGTACGCTCACGAGCGTTATGAATCCAGCGAACCAGGTAATCGTAATTCGCTTTTTCGCCAACGCGGCTCAGATTCGCGGCGAAGGTTCCACCATGCATCTGATCGCCTTCGCCGATTGAGTGACAAGCTAAGCATCCGCGCGTCTCAAACAGTTCTTTTCCGTGTTCCGCATTCCCAGGCTTGTGTTTAGGAAGCGGATCGGTGAGCCCCGATTGCCAGATGTAGGCTGAGATCGCCTGAATCTGATGGTCGCTCAAACGGAAGTTCGGCATTTTCGTTGTTGGCCGGAAGTCGGTCGGTTTTTTCAGCCACACCGGAATCCAGTTCCGATTCAGTTTCAGCCGAACGTCCTTTAGATTGGGTCCGACCTTCTTCATGTCCTGCATCAAACTGTGCGACTGATAATCGAGCTGCTGCAAATGCCCGTCCAGCTTGCTGTTTGCCACTCTCAAGTCAACCGCCTGACCATTGAGCCGGTTTGCATCTTCGTTGGAAGCCGCCGCATCTGCTTGTTTCATCAGATACGCGGTCTCCTTCAGATTATCTTTCTTCTGCGTTTCGATCTGCTTGATCTGCTGGCTGATCGCGTTCAGGTCTTCTGGCTCTTTGTCATAGCCTTGATAGCGATGGCAACCCATACATCCTTTTTGGCGGAAGAGGTCTTTACCGTTATTGATGGTTAGCCACTGCTGGTCGCCGCTAACCAGCACCATATCGGCCGCGTGGCAGTTCTGGCATCCCGCTTCCGAATTCTCTTTGGGATACAACGGCCAGAGCCAGTGCTCGTAATTGCCATGCGCTTTCTCGACACTGGTTGTGGCGCGACCGTTCCCTTGATGGCAGGGCGAGCAACCAAACTTTTCTGGATCATGGATCTTCAACAACTCTGGATCAGTGTGGCTTGCGAACGCGTCGGCATATTCATCGGGCTTCTTCTCGCCTTTCGCAGTCATAGAGGCAGCCGTGACTTTGATAGGCTCGCGTGCATTCATGTGGCAGGATTCGCAACGGTCCACAATGTTTGCTTCCGCCACATTGATCTGAACGATTGCCGGATCCCATTCGGTCGCCCTCTTTTTTAAGCCGTCAATCTGTTGCGGCGTCAAATCCACCATGTGGTCGGAGATATATCCGTCCATCTTCGCCTTGGCCGCGGTCACGGGCTTTAGCGCTTCGCCGAGTTCCAGACTTATTTTCGTGCGTTCGTTGCGAATTCCGTTATAAGTCTCCTCTAATTCCGGGAAGGTGAACTTCTTCTTGCTGCCGTTGGGAAACTCAACCGTGGCTTGCTCGCTCTTGTACTTATCAATCTCTTTGCGTTTGCTGGCCTTTGCGGAATTGCTGGTGCTGGTTTCGTACTCATAAGTCAGCGCATTTACATAGGCCCGACGGTCTGTGAATACGCTTTGCACTGCGAGCAATCGCGCGCTGGCATCATCCAGTTTCTTGCGCGCTTCGTCGGCCTGCGGTTTCGAATCCTGATAGGTCTTTTGGTAGGCTTGTTTGAGGGCAACGTAGTCTGGATTGTTTTCAACATCTTTTTCTGACGTGGCGGATTTCGACCGGGCCGTGTTCAGAAAGGCAGAGTAGCGAGTTTTCCAGTGCTCCTGAAAGGCCTTCCACGGCCGCTGGACCCAGGCCTCATCCCACAAGGCCCAGAACAAAGTCGCCATCAAAATCACGGTCGCGATCAGGTAATACGCGGCATACGACTTGCTTGTGATCGGGTCCTGCTCGGGGTTGGGTTTCTCAGCCACCGCTTCCTCCGAAATCTATCTGTCATTCCGAACTGAGCCAAAGGCTCGGTGAGGAACCTGCCATCCGCGCCGGCACGTTACGCGTGCCGGTGTAGTCAAACATTGAACCAGGGCGTAATCCACACATACTTGATGTGCCACAACAGCCGCAGCCCCATCTTTAGCGGCAACGCCACCATCGTCAGCAATAGAAACTGCGTGATGCCAAATTGCAGCAGGCTCATGCGCTTGAAGTCTTTCGCCATGTATCGCCGGAACAGCGAGTACACGAGAAAACCTCCCAGCACGTAATAGCCGCCCACTACAATCGCCCCAAATAGCGCCTTCGCCATGTTGGAGGTGATGCCGAAAATATCCGGCAGATCGCGATTCACTTCATAGATCAGCCGGTTGTGATCCCATGTTTGCCCCGGCCAGAACCACTGCCAACCGGGCCCGCGAATAAAGGTTCCGATCAGGATCATCGAGACCCACAAAATAATGAAGCCAAACAAAAATGTTCCGATGGAAAACTTGCGCTGCTTCCAGGTGTAATACCCGCTGCCCAGCGGATTCGTATCGATGTAAGGAATGACCATCAACCCAACGATGATCACAGTCGGCATCACGACACCGGCGATCCATGGATCGAAATAGACGAGCATCTCCTGCAGTCCGAGGAAGTACCACGGAGCCTTCGCCGGATTCATGGTCAAGTTCGGATTGGCGGGTTCTTCCAGCGGCGCATTCAGCGTGATCGACCAGACCATCAGAATGATGGTGACAATAATGGCTGCTAGAAATTCGATACGTAGCAGGAACGGCCAAACGTGAACTTCCTTCTGCCAGCCCGGCTTGAACGGCCAGGTCTTGCGGTGATGCGTTTTGGCGAGGGCGGCGTCGCCTTCGAGTTGCTCGATCAGCAGATCGTTGGCATGCGCCTGCTTCCACGCCAGGTAAATATAGAAAGCAAGCAGTGGAATCAAGCCCACGATTGGCACGTTATCCGGAGCCGAACAAATCTCCCAAATCTGTCGCCAGTCCATAATCTCTCCACCAACTTCGTGTGTGGGGACGGCCGCCCTCGGCCGTCCATGTCGAGCCAAGCTCGACTATTTTTGCTGGCACTCAATTCCGAGCTGCGCTCGGCAGACAGCCGAGGGCGGCTGTCCCGACATAAACCTCATTCTCCCGCCGCTTTCGGCCCGCGTCGCGGCTTGTCTGCTTCCGCCTCCAGCATCACCGGAGCCGGACCGGAAATCCCGCCATCCTTTCGCACACGCCAGAAGTGCACAATCATCAGGATGGAAGCCACGATCGGAATTCCAATGCAGTGCCAAATGTAGGACCGCAGCAGTGCATTCGCATCCACGATGGATCCGCCGAGCAAGCCGAAGCGCACGTCGTTGTAAGGAGTCATGCCCAGCATTGATCCGAATGGGCCTTCATGCCCCAGCAGCGGTGTTGCTCGCGCCATGTTCGTTCCTACAGTTACAGCCCAGAACCCAAGCTGATCGTCCGGCAAAAGGTAACCGGTGAAGGAAAGCAACAAAGTAAATACCAGCAGCAGCACGCCGATATTCCAGTTAAATTCGCGCGGCTTTTTGTACGAGCCAGTCAGAAACACCCGGAACATATGCAGCCACACTGCGATCACCATCAAGTGAGCCGCCCAGCGGTGCATGTTACGCAGGATTTTTCCGAAGGGAACATCGTGCTCAAGGTAAAGCACGTCGCGAAACGCTTGCACTTTGCTCGGATGGTAATAAAACATCAGGAGCACGCCGGTGTAGGTGAGAATAATAAACAGAAAAAAAGTGATGCCACCCATGCCCCAGGTATAGCTGTAGCGCACGGCATCGCGGTTGATCTTCGCCGGATGCAAATGCAGGAACACGTTGGAAAGCACGCCCAGAGCGCGATTGCGCGGAGTGTCGTCATGCTTGTGGCGGAAGATGGAAGTGTAAACTTGAGTCTTGGTGGGATCTTTCAGCCCCTCGATCTGTTCCTTCGCCTTGGCGGGAATGTCGACCTTCATCGCCTGAATGTCGTCTTTGACGCGGTCGACCAGTCCCACTTTGCCGTTCTTGCCGTTGCTCTCTTCAGCCATGAATGCCTCTAGGTTTCTTGGAGTACTACCGGCGTACGCCGGGGCTGTCATGTAGCGCTATGCCGGCAGAAATGCTCCCGGGTCATTGAAATGAGTCGGCTGTCCCTTCGGCCACTGATAGAGCCGCGAGGTATCGACGATGATTTGCCCGTCGGCCGCGAGTTCAACCTTGGCCCGGTCCATGGGTCGGGGAGCCGGTCCCTCGAAGTTGATTCCTTCGCTGTCGTACCCGCTGCCGTGGCAGGGACACTTGAATTTGTTTTCGCTGGGTTTCCAGTCGGGCGTGCACCCCAGGTGCGTGCAGCGCGCGTAGATCACGAATATGCGGTCCGGCGTACGATCCACCCAGATGCGATATTTCTGCTGGAACTTTGTATCGACTCCTAGCGCGAACTCCGAGGGATACCCAATCTTGAAAACCGAGTTGGGTTCGAAAAGAGTGCGAGGAAGAAAGAAGCGGAAGAAAGCGAGGAACCATGCGGTGAGAAATGCGGTTATGCCCACCCATACCAAACGTCGCCGCCGGCGGTCTACATCGGTGTTCGAAGGTCCCGCCGACGAAAGTCCAGCAGACGCTGCTGCTTTTGAGGTTCCCACTGCCGGCGTGCCTACATATTTCGTGGCATCTGCCGCGCCCCGCGGCGCAGGTTGCGCCGCATCTGGATTCGGACTCGGGTTCGGTTGTTCACTTCCCGGAACCGCCATGAGTGCCTCCCTGCTTTTTTAAAGACTCGAACTAATCTCCCGCGGCCGCCAGCAACCCTGGCACCGCAACTTGCCCTCCGGCGTTATGAATCGGACTATAGGAATGAATCCCTCGTTCCAGTGCCTGCAACACCAACTGGCCCAACGCAGATATAAATTTTGGAGAATCATTCAGGCCGGAACTCATCTCGAAGTGAGTAATCCCCAGCCGCCGTGCTTCCTCGCGTCCCTCGTGATCGATCTCGCCCAGCGTCTCCACGTGGTCGGAAACAAAGGCTACCGGAACGACGCAGACCTCACGCACTTTTTCTGCCGCCAGATCACGCAACGTCCGGTGAAAAGAAGGCTGCAACCACTTGCTGGCGCCAACTTTGCTCTGGTAGCAGAGGCGATGACGGTTCGGCCATCCCCCACGCGCCATCAGCAGGCGCATAGTTTCCTCAATGTGCCGCTGGTAAGGATCGCCCCTGGCGATGATTGACATGGGAATACTGTGCGCGCTGAAAACGATCTCTGCCTGGGCTGGGTTTTCGAAGCGCGACAACGCCTCGTCCACTTTTTCGACAACCGCGTCTAAATACATCGGATGCCGATAGAACGGGCCCACGTTGTGCACGGGAATATTATTGTGGAACAGCCGTTGCCATTCGTTCAGGCTGCTTCCCGTGGTCGTCGAGGAGTACTGAGGATACAAAGGCAACAGGACCACCTCATCGCAATGGGCGGCCTCAAGTTGAGCGACGGCCTCACGGGTGAACGGGTGCCAGTAGCGCATGGCCACAAAGCAGCGCGCATCCAATCCCTCGCTTCTCAACTCCGTTTCCAGCGCGAGCGCCTGCTGCTCCGTAAACCGCCGGATCGGCGAGCCTCCGCCGATGGTTGCATAGTGATGCTGTACTTTGCGGGCGCGGGTGGTTGAAATCAGTTTGGCAAGAGCTTTACGACCGAGGCGGGCAAAAGGAAAGTCGATAATATCGGGATCGCAGAAAAGGTTATAAAGGAAAGGCTCTATCGCAGCCAGCGTATCAGGCCCGCCCAGCTGAAAAAGAACTACTCCCACACGGCGCGTTGTCTTCGCCATCCCCTCTGATTCCCCAGAACGGGCGAATTTACTCCCATCTGCGCCGAGAGTCAATGGCGGAATTGCAAAAATGAAAGTAAAAACTTTTTTTAGTGAACCGCAGCGTGTGAAGTCTTCGCCTTTTCCATCTCTTCAATTACCGCGTCGGCGAACTCCGAGGTTCCCGCCTTGCCGCCGACATCCTTCGTCAGCTTCTCGGGATGTCGGTACACCTTTTCCAGCGCATTGCGAATCTGCGTCGATGCATCGAACTCGCCGAGATGCCGCAACATCAACAGTCCGGAGCGCAGCAATGCGGTTGGGTTTGCCAGATTTTTCCCCGCAATATCAGGAGCCGAGCCGTGCACCGCTTCAAAAATAGCGCACTCGTCGCCGAGATTCGCGCTGGGCACAAATCCCAATCCGCCGACAAATGCTGCGCACAGGTCGGAAATGATGTCACCGTACAAGTTTTCCATCACCAGCATGTCGTACTGATAAGGATTCATTACCAGTTGCATGCAGGTATTGTCTACAATATGTTCGCCATAAGTGATCTCAGGATATCCCTTGGCCACGCTGCGGCAGCAGCGCAGAAATAATCCATCGGACAACTTCATAATGTTGGCTTTGTGGATGGCGTGGATTTTCTTGCGCTGATTCTTTCTCGCATATTCAAATGCGAACTTCGCGATACGAGTAGAGGCCTTCTCGGTAATAATCTTTAGACTTTCGACCACTCCGGGTACCACTTCGTGCTCCAATCCGGAGTACAGGCTCTCCGTATTTTCTCGCACAATAATGAGATCGACGTCTGGATAGCGCGTAGGAATATGCGGCAGATTCCGAATCGGGCGGAAGTTCGCATACAGCTCAAATTTCTGGCGCAGCGCCACGTTGATGCTGGAGAAGCCGCCGCCAACCGGCGTAGTCACCGGACCCTTCAATCCCACATGAGTGCGCTCAATCGATTCCAGAGCGTCTTTAGGGATGTATTCGCCGTACTTCTCGAACGCATCGGCGCCCACCTGAAATGTTTCCCAATCAAACTTCACGCCGGTCGCTTCCAGAATGCGGACTGTAGCCTGGCTTACTTCCGGGCCGATGCCATCGCCGGGTATCAGCGTTACTTTATGACTCATAATCGATTCCTGCGCTTCAGACTTTCTGAGTCTTGCTTCGGACATCTCCGGCCTCTTTCGCTTTCACCAAGTCCCTCAACTCATTCATGAATTCGTTAACGTCTTTGAAGTCGAGATAGACCGAAGCAAACCGCACATAGGCCACTTTGTCGTAGCGGCGCAAGCGGTTCATGATAAGCTCGCCCAATTCGCTGGTCTTGCGCTCGCGCTCCTGCGACTCGATTACGAACGATTCAGCCTCGTTGACGATCTGTTCCAGCTTGCTGATCGGCACTGGCCGCTTCTCGCATGCCCGCAACAATCCATTCAACACTTTCTGGCGGTCGAATTTTTCCCGGCGGCCGTCTTTTTTCACCACCATATAGGGGATTTCATCGATGCGCTCATAAGTGGTGAAGCGCTTGCTGCACTTCAGGCACTCGCGCCGGCGGCGGATGGATTCCGCTTCCTTGCTCTCGCGCGAGTCCACGACTTTATCGTTGGCAAATCCGCAAAAAGGACATTTCATGGCGCTAGTGTTGGCGGAAACGAGACTGCCGAACCAAAATAGATTTTCAGGGTTTAATACAGAAATTGTAACAGGCGAGTGCTACCCAGACCGGTAGCCGGTACCTACGTAATAGATAGAGTGATGTTCAAGCCGGAGGTCCGCTAAGCTCCGCTTCTTCGCTGCGATGACTTTCTTCCGAGAGCTTTCTCAGCGACAACCTCTCATGATGCGCCAGAATAAGTCCGAGAGGAACCACTGCGGCAAATGTAACCAGCCACAACAAAATCCCGCAACTCGCTGCCATTTCCGGGGGAACGTCGAAGACACTGGAAAGCGCCGCAATGGTTGCCATCTGCGAACCTCCGCCCACCGCCGGCAACTGCAGCATCGATCCCAGCATGCTCGCTCCCATCAGAATCAGGACTTGCGAGACCGGAATATCGAGTGAAGCCACGCCGTAGGAGTGCGTCACTTCCTTGTATGCCAGCGCGATGATGTACCACATTCCAACCGAAACCAGACTCAGCATCAGCAGCGAAACGGGCCCGTGAATTGTGTCCAGTCCCGTGCCGAATTCCCGAATTCTTTGTGCCAGTTTGTGTCCGAAATTCGCCGAAAGATGGCCGAATCTCTCCTCCACCCATCGGGCCACCGCATCGCCACTGCGCCGAATCACGACCGCACCTACCGTCAGCGCCAGCACAACTCCAATCAACAAAAATCCGCCCTCGCGAAACCGCACATAATATTCCGGATGCGGAATCGCCGGTAGTGCGCTGGGCAGAAAAATGGCGAGCACCATTAATACCGTAAACGCCCCTACGTCAAATATCCGCTCCACCGTCCAGACCGCGAGCTGGGAAGAAAAAGGAAGATCGGTGCGCCGGGCGATCAGGTAGGGACGAATGAATTCTCCCGCGCGCCCCAACAGCGCCAATCCGGTGAACCCAATTACTGTTGGGGATACCATGTCGATCATCTTGGCGTGGGGACGAGCCGGCTGTAAGAAAATCTTCCACCGCACTGCGCGCAGGAAATATCCGATGTAGATCAGCGCAATCGCGTGCAGTACATGGATTTTCCTGATGCGGTGGGTTTCCGCCCAGAAGGTGCCCCAGTCGAAGCTTTGCCAGTGGCGATACTGCAAATAAACCAGAACGGCCAGGATCAGGAACACAACTGCACTGGCCAATATTCGTTTTTTGTCCATTAACGGAAGCAGCCTCGCGCCGCGGACCTCGCTGCGCGAAGTGGAAACGGCACTCTCAAGGTAAATGAGTGTGCCCAGAGGGTCAAACAAAGAAGTCGCAAAACAAGCAGGCTAAAGCGGCGTTCTACTTATGACCTGCGATCGAAATGGCCTGCCGCACATTGCCGGAAGATTTCTTCAGGGCGGCGACAGCCTGAGCTCGAGTGACGCCCGCAATCAGCATCACGACAGCGACGGGTGTGCGATGCCCGGACGCCTCAAGCGCCTCGCGCGCAGCCGCGGTACCGACTCCCGAAGCACGCTCCAGGATGGCAACCGCGCGCTGTGTGAGCTTCTCATTCTTCGGCACCACATTGACCATCAGGCTGCCATAGACATAACCCAGACGGCTCATGGCACCGGTTGAAATCATATTGAGTACCATTTTGTGGGCCGTGGCGGCTTTCATTCGGGAGGATCCAGCGAGCACCTCGGGGCCGACCTGAACGACGATGGCGAAGCCGGCGGCACGTTCCAGCGGAGAGTTGGGATTGCAAGTAAGAGCAATGGTGCGGGCTCCGCGCTCGCGCGCCAATTCGACGGCCGCCACGGTGAACGGAGTTCGTCCACTGGCGGCGATGCCGAGTACAACATCATCCTTTCCCGGCTTGCGGCGGGCCATTTCCTCGCGTCCTTGCTTCGCGTCATCCTCGCTGATCTCGGAGTCTGTGGCCAACGCTTTGGCGCCTCCGGCAATGATGAACTGAACGCGATCGGTGTTGAATGTGGGCGAGCACTCGGCAGCATCCAGAGCGGCGATGCGGCCGCTCGTCCCCGCGCCAACGTAAATGAGTCGTCCACCGCGGCGCAGCGCAGCTACAACCAAATCGATGGCCCGCGCAATCTGCGGCAAGACACGAGCGACGGCCCCGGCGACCGTAGCGTCTTCTGCATTCATCAGCCGTGCAATCTCGAGCGACGTCTTGCAATCGAGATCTGCCGCCGCGCTGTTGGCTTGCTCGGTGCGAAGGCCGCGTAGACTGCGCTGGTTCAGGCTACCCTGATTCAAATTAACTTTAGACTCGCGGGTTGATTTCAAGCAGGAAGCCTTTCTTGAGTTGTGCAGGATGTGGACAAATTTTGCGTAGGACCACTTCCTCAGAGTTTGGGGATTTACGCTCTATCGTCATTCGCCCTTCTCCAGCGCCAGGATAGCCGCATCGTGAAATCGTGGACGCACCTGTTTGATCGCGTGATTGGAGCAGTCGGGCCAAGTGCGATTGGTGAGTAAGGTGATCGAGAGTTCCCGGTCGGGATCGATCCATAGAGATGTGCCTGTATAGCCCAGATGGCCAAAGGATGCAGGACCGAAATACCTCCCCGACTGCGATGGGAAGGACGGCGTATCCCACCCGAGAGTACGAGATGTGCCTGCGGGCGCGGATTCCCGGCGAGTGAAGAGCGCAATCGTTTCATGGCGAATGTGCGCACCGGGATTGATCAGGGCATGGGCGAATTGAGCGAGATCGGCGGCCGTAGAAAAAACTCCAGCGTGTCCGGCGACGCCCCCGAGAACGCTGGCGTTCTCGTCCTGCACCTCGCCCTGGATGATGCGATAACGGAAATCTTGATCCTCCGCTGTAGGAGGAATCTGCGGGCGAATTTCTGAGGGCGGGTTGAAAGCCGTATGGGTCATGCCGAGCGGCGCAAAAATTTCGCGCTGGGAGAATCGATCGAGCGACTCGTCCGCGATGCGTTCGAGGGCAACCCCGAGCAGGATAAATCCGATGTCACTGTATTCCGCGCGGGTGCCGGGATCCGCGGTGAGTGGTGCAACGAAAACCTCGTGCAGCAATTCGTCACGACTGCGCGATTTCAAAAATAATTTCTCATAAGCCGGCAAGCCCGAAGAGTGCGCCAGCAACATGCGAAACGTCACTTCCCGACGGCGGAGATCCTTTTCGGCATCGCACACGAATTCGGGCACGACGGCCGCGACCGGCGCATCCAGATCGAGTAATCCGCGCTGGTAGAGAAGCATCGCCATGGGTGTCGTCGCCACTACCTTGGTGAGGGATGCAAGATCGAAAAGGGTCGCAGGACTTACCAATTGAGCACTGCTTTCGTACGTAAACCGGCCGAAGGCTTTGAGTGCAATCAGCCGTCTACGTACCGCAATCGCGACCGAAGCCGCCGGGAAAGCGCGCTCGGCGATGGCTTCTTCTAGAACTGCGAAGGCGGAGGCAAAGACGTGGTCTTGATCCTCCGATTCCTGGAGCAGCGGCGTTAGCGGGGCTGGTAATGGCATGAAGAACTCGAATGATACGCATTCATGATATGGCATCCGCGGTACCCGGTACTTGCGCTTCTTGAGTCATGAGGCCGTGCTTGTGTAGAGTCAAAGCATCCTTTCTCTTAAATCAAACTTGTCTCTATCGCCCATCGTAGTCTGCGGCATTCTCTTGGGGGCGTCGCTGACGGCTTTGGCTTCGGTGGACGCGAAGCGGCCAGCGGCGGCAGTTCGTCTGAGTTCTGTCGACGCCGTCATCGAGCAAGCTATCCACGATGGCAATATTCCCGGCGCTGTTCTTTTGGTCGGACATAACGGCCATGTGATCTATAGGAAGGCCTACGGCAATCGCGCGCTGGAGCCTCGGCGCGAGCCCATGACGCTGGATACGATTTTCGATCTGGCATCCCTCACCAAAGTGATTGCGACCACCACAGCGGTAATGCAACTAGTTGAGCAAGGCAAAGTCCGCCTGAATGATCCCGTGGCGAAGTACCTACCCGAGTTTGCGCAGAACGGAAAAGACGACGTAACGATAAGGCAATTACTGACGCACTATTCCGGACTGGCGCCGGATCTCGATTTGAAAACGCCCTGGGAAGGCAAAGACACCGCCTACCGTATGGCGTTTGCCGAAACGCCGCAAGATCCGCCCGGATCAAGATTCTCTTACAGCGACATTAACTTTATTATGCTGGGCGCACTGGTGGAGCGGGTTTCAGGCGAGTCGCTGGACGAATATTGCGAGCGCCACATTTTTCTGCCACTGAAAATGATGCATACACGCTTTCTGCCGCCGGCGGCGTGGCGGGCGAAGATCGCGCCCACGCAGTATGACGAGAATGAGCACATGCTGCGCGGTGTGGTGCACGATCCAACGGCGCGGCGAATGGGTGGTGTGGCCGGCCATGCAGGATTGTTTTCCACGGCGGACGATCTGGCGAAATTTGCCCAGACCCTGCTGAATGGTGGCGGAGGCATTCTCTCGCCGCTGTCGGTCGAGAAGATGACGCAGCCGGAGCAGCCTCCGTCGGCGCCAGTGCTGCGCGGTTTTGGCTGGGACATTGATTCTCCGTTCTCCTCGAACCGTGGCGATCTTCTGCCCATCGGCTCCTATGGGCACACCGGCTTTACCGGAACATCGATCTGGATCGATCCAACCACGCAGACCTATATCATTCTGCTGACCAATGCCGTACATCCTCGAGGGAAAGGAAATGCAATCGCGTTGCGATCTGAAGTTGCTACGGCAGTCGCGGCGGCGCTTTCTTTGACTGCCGGCGAGAAAGAAGCGCTGCGCTGGCAAAGCATCACCGGTTACAACGAGGCGCAGAGTGCGGCGCGTCGCATGAATGTGCGCAATGGCAACGTGAAGACGGGAATCGATGTGCTCGAAGATCACAACTTCGATGTGTTGCAGGTTGCCGGCCGCAAGAAGCGAATTGGCCTGCTCACTAACCAGACGGGCGTGGACGCCAGCGGACGAAGAACCATTGACGTTCTGGCTCAGGCGACAGGTGTTTCGCTGGATGCGATCTTCAGTCCTGAACATGGCGTTACGGGAACGCTGGACACGACGGACTTAAACAATTCGAAAGACGACGGCAACCGGAGTTCCCGTTTACAGCGTGTACGGGGCGAAGGACGCAGCGCGGCGGCCGCGGCCGGATGTGTTGAAACAGTTGGATGCGGTTGTGGTCGACATCCAGGACGCCGGGGTGCGGTTTTATACCTACGAAACGACGCTCGGATATTTTCTCGAGGGCGCAGCAAAGGCAGGGATCGAGGTGATTGTTCTCGACCGGCCTGACCCGATTACGGGATCGTTCGTGCAGGGGCCGGTGTCAGACGCGGGCGTGGAGAATTTCAACAATTATTGGACGGTGCCGGTGCGCCATGGCATGACCATGGGCGAGCTGGCCAAGATGTTCAACACCGAACGGAACATCAATGCGAAGCTGATCGTGGTTGCGATAGAAGGCTGGGAGCGCGGCGACTGGTTCGATTCGACCGGACTAGCTTGGATAAATCCGTCCCCGAACTTGCGCAGCGTGACCGAGGCAGCGCTATATCCGGGAGTTGGTCTAATCGAGGGAACGAATGTTTCGGTCGGCCGCGGCACCGATACTCCTTTCGAAGTGCTCGGCGCTCCCTGGATGAAGGCCCGCGAACTGGCTGCATATTTGAATGCACGCGCGATTGCCGGAGTCAGATTCGTTCCCATCACATTCACTCCAACGTCGAGCAACTACGCGGGACAAAAGTGCGAAGGCGTGAACTTGGTTCTTACCGATCGCAACGCGCTGGATGCACCAGAGTTGGGAATTGAGCTGGCCGCTGCGTTGAGAAAACTCTATCCGGCAGACTATAAGATGGAACGCATGATGGAGCTGTTGGTGAATCAGAAAACGTATGATGCGTTGGTGGCAGGCGAAGATCCGCGGCGCATCGCGCAGGACTGGCAGGAGAAGATCGAGAACTTTGAAGCGGTGCGGAAGAAATATTTACTCTACTAGGTACAGGTGTTCGGCACCTGTTGCAAACGAATCGGGTAGCGGGGCAGCCAAGTGGGGTTCAACGAGCATCCGAGGTACTGATTGCGTGGTATTCTCTGCCCAATGCGAGGAGGAGTTTCGGCTCATTGGAGGTTTAGCGATGCGCACACTCTTGACTTTGTTTTTGTTATCTGGAATGTCACTGGCTCAGACTGCCTCGCCATCGGTCCCGTCGGCTCCGAAGCGCGCCGAGTCCGTGCCAACTCCACCGGCCGTTCCATCTTCCAATCCCAACACAGTTACGATTCCCGCCGGAACCAAGATTCCTCTCTCTCTCAAGCAAGCGATCTCTACCAAAAATGCTCGCGAGGGCGACGCCGTCTATGCTGAGACCGCGTTTCCCTTTGTTGTCGATGACCGCGTAGTCGTTCCAGCCGGGGCCTACATTCAAGGGAAGATCGCTCACGTGGAGCGCGCTGGCCACGGCCGGGGACGCGCCGAGATCCTGATGCATTTCACGTCCATAATTTATCCCAGCGGATACACCGTGATGCTGCCGGGTTCGGTCGAGAACACGCCAGGGGCGGACAACAAATCGGTGAAAGATTCGGAAGGCACGATTCAGCAGGATAGCGACACTGGGAAAAGAGTGGAAGACGCAGCCAAAAACGGTGTGTACGGAACCATGGGCGGCGCGACGGCAGGAGGGTTGGCCACCGGAGGCCTGAACGGTGCGCGAATCGGAGCCGGCGCGGGCGCGGCAGCCGGCATTGCCTGGGCACTCCTGAAGCGCGGCAGCGACGTGAGGCTGGACGTGGGAACGTCGATCGAAATGGAAATTCAAAGACCCATCACCGTAGACGCAAGCCGCATTGCAATGGCAAAAGCGACGCCATGAGATATGCCACTGACGGCGCGAGTACGAGTACTGCTCGTGTGGGGACAGCCGCCTCGGCTGTCCGGTCAAGCGCAGCGATGCGCGTCGCACTCACTTTAAATTGAATAACGCATTCACATGCGCCGTCACCGTCACGTTTTGCGGCGTGAATTCCTCCGTTGGTGCGGGTTGCGCGGCATTGCCCATGGCTGCCATGGCGCGCGCCATGTGCGGGACCGGCATGCGCTGGTTCTCAAACGTATCGACTGAAGCGTAGGAAAGTTCGCCTAAACCCCGTCCACTGGCGCGGGCGAGCGTTTCTGCAGAGTTGCGCGCACGCCGGTACGCGTCTTCCACAGCCTTATTCTTGGCTTCGTCAACATTTTCCAGCATGTAGTTTAAAGTCTGCCTCTCGCTGACGTTGGCGTCCGCAAGTTGCTGGGTAATGGGTCCGATCTTTGAAAAATCTTTCAACTTGAGCGTCACATCGGTGGTCACGCGGTAACCAATCACTTTCTGCCTGGCATTCTTCCAGTCATACATCGGTTGAACGGAAAAAAATCCGATCGTCGCGGATTTAGGTTCGATACCGTTGGCGCGCAGCACTTCCCGCACCTGCTCTGCATCTTTAGACGCGTGCTGGTACGCGGCTTGGGAGGTCTCTTCCTGAACGGAGATGTTGAACTGGATCACGGCAGTGTCTGGAGCCGATTCAAATTTTCCGTCGGCGCCTACGTATACAGAATTGGGCTGAGCGGTGAGATTAGGATGCTCCTGCGCTGACGAGGCGACCGTCAGGATGAAAAGCACCAGAAGCCACGCTGCAGATTTCATGGAATTCCTCCTGTTAGAAATTATCCGCCACAATTTGAGCTTAGGTTTGTCGAAAGTGGAAACGCTGCCTACTAACGAGAACGCTCAGGACGGTTGAGATTGCAATCCGGGTGCTAAGACGGGAAGTCCCGGCTTAGGACGCACCCTTAGCGTTAGAGGAATAAGCAAACGGATAGCTCTGCGCGTTGATCTCACGGCGCAGATCCTCGAAGATATCGTCGGGCATCTTCAGAAAAATCTCGACCACCTCAGGATCAAATTGGCGTCCCGACCACACTTGGATCTCCTTGCGGGCCGCTGCCAGAGTTCGAGCCGGACGATAAGGCCGGTCGGAAATGATGGCATCCAAAGTATCCGCAACCGAGAAAATCCGCGCCCCTAAAGGAATTTCCGTCCCCTTCAGGCCTCGAGGATAACCAGAGCCGTCAAAGTGTTCCTGGTGCGAATAAACAATTTCGCAAACTTCGGCCAGAAACGGAATCCGTTTGAGCATCTGATAACCGTGGTAGCAATGCTCGCGCATGATGGTCCGCTCGTCATCGTCCAGCTTTCCCGGCTTGAGCAGGATGCGATCCGGAATCGCCATTTTGCCAATGTCATGAAGGAACGCGCCGCGGGCAATGACGTCAATCTGCTCCCGCGGCAACCCCATCGCGCGCGCAATGGCCATCGTAAATGCAGTAACACGCTTGGAGTGGCCTTCGGTCTCGCGGTCTTTGAGGTCAAGCGCATCGCCCAGAGCTTGCAGCGTAATGTCGTAAGAGCGCTCGAGATCGGTCATCGCAGCCTGCAATTGGTCGGTGCGAGCTTCGACCAGAGACTCCAGGTTGGTTTGATAAGTACGATTTTCTACCTTTAACCGCCGATTTTCGAGAGCCCGTCCCACCGCATTGAGCAACTGTTCGCGCTCGAAGGGCTTAAGCAGGTAATCGTAAGCGCCGTTGCGGATGGCGGCCAGCGCAACCGAAATATCATGCACAGCCGTAACCATCACGACCGGCATATCAGGGAACTTCTCTTTGGTTCTTTCCAGCAGACCGATGCCATCGAGGTCCGCCATCATCAGGTCGGAGAGCATCAGTTCAAACATATCGCCGGAATTCAGCAGGGCCAGAGCCTCCATGCCGGAACCAGCCTGTTTGCAGGTGTAACCTGCGGCAGCAAGGATGGCGCAGACAATCTCGCGGATTGCCTCTTCGTCGTCCACTACGAGAATGCGATCAGGCATCAGTGTCCCAGCAGAGCGTCTCAGGATACTATCGGCGATTTTACCTGAGACGTGAGATACCGAAAGTAACCATTGAGGTCCGGAAAGAACATTGAGATCAGCCGGAAGCATGGTATTCAGAAGTCAGGCAGTGTCACGTCTACCCCACGCGCAACCCATCGCGTGTGAACGGTCGAACTGATTTACCTGGACTGATTTGCCGAACTGATCTGCAAAACTGATCTGCAAAACATGACCGCGTCGCTTTGGTCCTTCTGGAATAACGTCGCACAGCCGGCTGCCGCCAGGCTGAAGCCCGGGGAGTGGGCGCTGTTGATCGTTCTGGCAGCCTCGCTGCTGGTGCTGTCAGTCTTTCGCGAACGCTATCTGGCGATTTGGGCGGCGGCATGGACCCTGCTGGTCAGTTCTCGTTTCGTCCAGGCCTACGGCGCCAGGACGCACATCCCCGTGCGTTATTTGCCCGCTGTTGAGCAAGCCGCATTTGTAATCGCAATCGGCCTGTTTGCGGGTGCCGTCTTTGCTTACATCCGCGAGCGGAATCTAGTAACCCCATTGGCTGCAGTCACCGTTTGTACTGCGGGTTTTGCCGTAGCCCGCGTTCTGCTCTGGCCCGACTCGTTGCCGCTGCGCGTGGCTCTCGAAGTGTCTTACCGAATCATTCTCTTCACTGCAGCCGTCGCGCTGTTGCGCGCCCGCCGGGGCCGTCGGGAGGCAACTTCATGGATGCTCGCGGGATTTCTTCTGCTACAGCATCTGAATTGGACGGCGCTTAGCGCTGCGATTCCCGCCAGCGCCTTCGTCGCTGCCGATACGTTGCTGGGAGTCAGCATGCTGCTGGTTGTGCTCCGGGAAGCGCGCGCGCGCGCCCAACGGCTGACTGTACTGCGCGCCCTAACTGACGAGCATCGTCCAGGCGCAACAGCAGGGCGGCATGCTGGACAAGGCTCTGGAATCTTTGCGGCAGCTTACCAAGAGCAAAGCGGCTTGGTTCCGTTTGATCGAGGGCGGACATCTGGTGGCCACGCATGCCGTGGGAGTCTCCTCAGAATTCCTGCGCGAGGTCGGCATTGCTGAGCTATCAACGAATGTGTCGGAGATGTTGGATCGGGGCAAGCCAGAGACGGCGCGAAGAAGCTCCACAACTCCGGAAGATCAAAGCCTGCTGAAGTCCGAAAAAATTCATTATCTGACCACGGTTCCGGTGCTCGGGAAGAAGTCGCCGATCGGATTGCTTTACCTGGGCAGCGCGGCCGAGCGAAAACTCACCGCCGAAGAAAGCGAATTCCTGGAAACGTGTGGCCGGCAACTGGGAATCGCAATCGAGAACTTCCGTTTGCTGGAGCAGGTTCTCCGCTCGCAGCGCCAGTGGAGAAACACTTTTGACTCAGTGCATGACATCATTCTGGCGCATGACGCGGAATTCAGAGTCATCAAGGCCAATCAGGTTCTCCTCGAGCACTTGGAACAATCCTCTTCCGATGTGATCGGTAGCACCTGCGAATCCGTATTGCCGCACAGCCTGGGCGAGTGGACCGGTTGCCCCTACTGCGCTCGCGGGGATGAGGAAGTCACCGAAGGTGCGGACCCTTGTTTTGGCGGCTTTTCCCTGGTCTCCAGTTCCTCCTACAGCGAGCAAGGCAGCCAGCAGAAGGGCACCATCCACATCGTCCGCGACATTACCGAGCGGCACTCTGCGGAAGAAAAATATCGCCTGCTCTTCGATCAGGTGCAGGAAGGCGTTTACGTTGCCACACCGGACGGGCGCTTACTCGATTGCAACGACGCGCTCGTGAATATGCTGGGTTATGAACGGCGGGAAGAATTGCTTCCCCTGAACCTGGACGAAGATATTCGCGTAGATGCCGGCCAGCGGGAATCCTTCCATAAGGCCATCGAACAGCACAGCTATGTCCGGCATTTTGATGTGACGATGCGGCGGAAAAACGGCACATTGCTGCTGGCCGCCGAGAGCAGTTTCGCCACTCGCGACGCGACCGGGAAGATCGAGCGCTATCAGGGCTTTGTTCTGGACGTCACCGAGAAGCGTCGTGCCGAAGATGAAATGCGACGGCGCAATCGTGAACTAAACGCGCTGAACGCGATGGCTGTAGTGGCTACCCAGTCGTTCGATCTGGATGAAATCCTGAATCTCACTCTGCGGCAGGTGGTCTCGCTGTTTGGCGCCGAGAGTGGTGCAGTTTATCTTTCCGATTCCGACGCTCCCACTTATCGCCGTCGGGCGGCGTGGGGGCCGCGCAGCCGCGACAAATCACGGCCCGCCGAAATCAGCTTTGCGGATGGTTTTGGCGACTTGGTGATGCGCTCCCGCGCCGAAGTGATTACGGCGGAATACCTGCCGCATCTTACCGGTGCGGTGGCGGAATTTATCCGCTCCAATAGTGACGGCGCCTGGAATTGGGTGCTGTTCTGGGGCAAGGACAGTCCCATCGGAATGATGGGGCTGCGCAGCCATGTGGAGTACGCCTATTCCACTGGCGAAGAGAATCTGCTCGTCGCAATCAGCCGGCAGTTGGCTACCACGATTGAAAAAGTTCGCCTGTATGAAGAGACCTGCAAAGCCTACGAAGATCTGCGCCGCACTCAGGAACAGTTGTTGCAGAGCGAGAAGATGTCCGCCGTCGGCCAACTCATCGCCGGCGTTGCCCACGAGTTGAATAATCCGTTGACCGCAATTCTGGGTTACGCGCAATTGCTCGAAAGCGAAGGCTTGAACGAACGCGCGACCGATTATGTCGGCAAGATGTTCAAACAGGCGCAGCGCACCCACCGCGTTGTCCAGAATTTGCTTTCCTTCGCGCGCCAGAGGAAACCGGAGCGCTCCGAAGTCGACATTCGCAAGGTATTGGAAGACACGCTGGCACTGCGCGATTACGATCTGAAGGTCAACCACATCTCAGTAGAGAAAGATCTGGGAGCAGAACCGGCATTGGTGGTGGCGGACCCTCATCAGATCGAACAAGTTTTCCTGAATATCATCAATAACGCGGTCGACGCGGTTCTGGAAACCGGTCGCGCCGGAAAACTCAAGATTCAAGTTTCCTGCCAAAACGGCTCTGTCGCCGCCCAGTTTGCCGACGATGGCCCCGGAATCAAAGATCCAAAAAGAATTTTCGATCCTTTCTACACCACCAAAAATGTTGGAAAGGGAACTGGCCTTGGGTTAAGCATCTGCTACGGAATTGTTAAGGAGCATGGCGGTGACATCACGGCCCACAACGCGCTGGATGGCGGAGCCGTGATTGAGGTTCGCCTGCCCATGGCCGCCAGTGAAGGAACCATTCCGGACGCTGCCCCGGTCGCTCTCGCGAAGCGCGAAGGCGCTATTCAAGGCCGCGTTCTGTTGGTCGAAGAAGAAGAGGCGGTGTTGGAGTTCGAGCGCGACGTTCTCATGGGCGCCGGCGCGAACGTGGTAACGGCTAGCAAGAGTGAAGACGTGAAGACACGCTTACTCTCCGAGCCTTTCGACGCGATAATCATGAGCGGCAGAATGCCCTCCGATTGGAATGCCAAGGAAGCCTATGCCTGGCTCAAGCAGAATTGCCCCGGAATGGAAAATCATTTGCTGTTCACCTTCTCCCACGGCGGAGAACAGGGTGATGAGCGAACGTTCCTCCAGGAAAATAACATTGCCTATCTGGTGAAACCCTTCGAAGTGGCCGATCTCATTTCCCAGGCTAGACGCCTGCTGCAGAAAGCGCACGCCGCCACAGCCGCCAGCTGATAATTCTAAGGCCGGATCGTCGAATTACAGCTGAGTCCGCAAACCCTTCACCAGGCGCCGAAGCGCTTTCTCATTGCGCCTGTACCACCGCCATTGTCCCTGCTTCACAGAATCGACTAAGCCAGCCTTCGTCAAAATCGCCATATGATGCGAGATGGTCGGCTGCGAGAGACTTATACGCTCTTCAATATCGCCTGCGCATAAACCAGAATTCTTTACGGCAGTGCCCGGCGGATGCACTTTGAGCGCACCAAGAATTCGTCTTCGCGTAGGATCGGCAATTGCGTGCAGCGCGCTGTCGAGAGACGGCGTCACAGGAGTCATAGGCCAATCACAAATATCCTGTAAATTGACGCTTGTCAATATGCAATTTAAAAAAGTGAGAGATTTAGCCTGCGCGTTGCCGTGGCGCGCGCATCCACTCGATCCGGTTGAACTCAAGAAATCTAACGTCGCTTTCCGGAAGAGAACAATTAGATCGGTCAAGCTGACCGGCTAGCGTTCCGCCGCGGATCCAGTAACCGGTTTCATCTTCTTTAAGAATTGTCGCGTCGAGTGGATCCATGCCACGTAGTTTGAAGACCACGCGGCGGTTCAGCAGGCGGTCCCGCTTCATAGAAGGGCTTTCACTTTTTCAGGATTGGGTTATAGCCGTCGTTGATCAGACGCGCACGCATGGCCTCAGCTTCTTTGATGTCGCCGAAAGGCCCAGTCTGTACTCGATACAGCTTGTCGCTCGTGGAATTGTTTACAACAAATGCGGGGTACTGCTTTTTCTTGAGAGCATCAACTAAGGCGTCGGCATCCTCCTGCTTGCTGACGGCCGCCACCTGAACGAAGTAACCGGTGCCGGGTATCGGAGCCATGGGATCCGGAAGATTTGCGGCCTGCGTCGCTTCCGCCGAAGTTGTGGTTGAAGAGACCGTCGATTTCTCCGTCGATGCATCAGTTGGTGCCGCCGCAGCATCCGTCGGCGTCAGTTGCGGATTCGCATTCTGCTGCTCCACAGCTTTATAAAAAGTCATCGGCGCAGATGAGGCGCTCGTATTGGAGCTGGCGGGTTTCCCGCCGTTCGCTGCGGGTGCGGGACCTAACGTTGTAGCCGAAGATAAGCCCGACTCCGACTTTCGTCCCAGCGTATAGCCGAGCGCGAAAAAAACCGCACAGATCATTACCAGGCCAAAAAAGATGCCTAACAGCTTGGCTGTGCCTAACGTGATTTCCGTGTCCGGTGACGAAGCCATAACCACTCCTCGAAAAGTTGCCACAAACTTGAACTAAGCTGATTTAACCGCAGGCGCGCTCTCGTCGCCCGCCTTGCCTAACATTTTTTGCAGCCCGGAAAAGAAATCTACCGGAACCGGGAAGATGACGGTGGTGTTTTTCTCCACTCCGATTTCCGTCAGAGTCTGCAGGTATCGCAGTTGCACGCTGACCGGTTCGGTTGCCAGCAGATGCGCCGCGTCCACCAGTCGCTGCGCGGCGGAAAACTCGCCCTCTGCGTGAATAATCTTCGATCGCTTTTCGCGTTCCGCCTCGGCCTGTTTGGCCATTGCCCGCAGCATGGATTCCGGCATGTCCACTTGCTTCACTTCAACATTTGTTACTTTCACACCCCACGGCGAAGTGTGCATGTCGAGAATGCTCTGCAGCCGCAAATTTATCTTTTCTCGATGCGCCAGCAGTTCGTCGAGTTCTTGCTCGCCCAGCACCGAGCGCAGCGTGGTCTGCGCGAACTGCGAGGTCTGATAAACATAATTCGACACTTCCACAACGGCTTTGCTGGGGTCGATCACGCGCAGAAAGATGACGGCATTTACCTTAAGCGTGACGTTGTCGCGCGTGATAATGTCCTGCGGCGGAACCTCAAGCGCCTCCTGCCGCAGCGAGACCCGCACCATGCGGTCCATGGGAGCAAGAACCAGGATCACACCCGGACCCTTGGCCCTCGGGTATAAGTGGCCGAAACGAAAAATCACGGCGCGCTCATACTCCGCCAGAATCTTGATCGAACTCAGGAAATACAGCGCGATGATGATAAGGGCAATGCTGAAGAATCCAAGTCCGAAGATTTCCACTGGCGCCTCCACGTGTGAAGCAAGAACGCTCTACCGCCGGATTGTAACGCAGGCAACCGCGACGAGCGCGGAATTCGGACTCCGCTAGTTGCTTGTGCTGGTGCGCGATCCCGCTAAGAAATCGCCGGCGCCGGCGTGCGTCGAGTCACCGTCAGGGGTTCGACCTGAAGCAGCAGTCCATCCACGCGATTTACTACTACGGACTGCCCGGCCGACACCGCGCACGATGAGATGGCATCCCAAAGCTCTCCATGGACGAAGACTTTGCCTTTCGGTGAAAGGTTCGTCTGGGCTATACCGATCTCTCCCACCATACCTTCCGAGCCGGTTACAACTTTATTTCGCCTTGCCTTGAGAGCCAGGGTCATCAGGAAGGCCGTTATCAGTCCCAGGGGAATACTCACGGCAAGCGCCGTCAGCAGGTGGACGCGCATTTCCGGGATGGGCGAGTCGACCAAAAGCATTCCCCCCAAGGCGAGCAGCGCAATGCCGCCGACGGTGAGTACTCCGTGGCTGGCAAACTTGGCTTCTGCAGCAAAAAGCGCAAACGCTCCCAGAATCAGTACCAGCGCGGCAAATCTGGTGGGCAGCAAATTCAACGCAAACGCCGCGAGCAAAATAAAAACGACCCCCACCGTCCCGGGAATCACCGCTCCCGGATGATTGAACTCCGCATAAAGCGCGAGCGCCCCGATGGCGAGCAGAATGAACGAAACATTCGGATCCATCAAATAATCGAGGATCCGTTCCTTCAGCGTCATACCGAACGGTACGATGGGCTGTCCGGAAAGCCTCAGCGTGACTTCCTGTCCATTGAAGCGCTTAAAACTTTTACCCTCCATCTGACGGAAAAGATCGTCCTCGCTCGAAGCCACGTAGTCGATCAGGTGCTGCGATAGAGCCTCCTGCTCAGTGAACGATTTGGATTCAAGCACGGCACTTTCCGCGGCCTCTACGTTACGCCCGCGTTTCGAGGCGACCGAGCGCATCAGGGCCGCGGTATCGTTCTCAATTTTGCGCTTCATCTCATCGTCAAGCTTGGGCGCAAACGGGCCAATCACCACAGGATGCGCCGCCCCCGCGTTGGTTCCCGGAGCCATGGCCGCGACATCGGCGGCTTCGAGGATGAAGATTCCAGCAGAACCCGCGCGGCTTCCACTAGGTGCGACGTAAACAATCACCGGGACCTGGGACGACGTTATATTTTCAATGATCTTCCGGGTCGAGTCGACCAGTCCTCCAGGCGTGTTGAGTTCAATCAGTACCGCCTGGTCGTTGCGCCGTTTCGCTTCATCGATGGCCCGCGAAATATATTCCTGAGTGATGGGCTGGACCGTATCATCGACGACGATCTTCAGGACCTCCGCGCGGGAAAAAGACCCAAGAATAAGAACTGCCGCGAGACTGAGAAGGATTCGCGCAATGCTTTTCATGAGTTGGCTGCCCTCAAGAATATTCTTACTCTTATTTGCCGATCGCGGCAGGAATTTCTTGCTGGCCTTCGTTAGCACCGCTCTCCACCAGGGACAGACCGTGCCACCCCGGAAGATTCGTACTGCCGGTAATGAGCCGGGCGCCGCGCTCGTATGTGAAATACGACCATGCCCACTGGGTGAGAACCAGCACACGGTTTTGGAATCCAACTAAGAAAAGAATATGAATGAACAGCCAAGCCAGCCATGCGACGTATCCGGAGATATGGATCTTGCCAAACTGCGCAACCGCAGCCGCACGCCCAATGGTAGCCAGGCTGCCCTTGTCGAAATAATGAAAAGGCTTGCGGGGCGGGAGTAGCCCTTTCGATGTTTCGCGGGCTTCCGCCTCGCGCCGAATAAGCTTAGCTACGTAGCGGCCCTCTAAAATTGCTACAGGCGCAACCCCAGGCAGCAGCTTTCCATTCTTATCATTGAGGGCGGCGAGATCCCCGATAACGAAAACTTCGGGGTGGCCCGGAACACTGAGATCAGGCCCCACCAGCACGCGTCCCGCACGATCCACGGGAACTCCCAGTTTCTTGCCTAACGACGAAGCCGCCACTCCGGCGGCCCACAAGATAATGTCCGCCTTCATTCGCGTTTCGCCGACGTAAATCGCTCCCGCTTCGATTTGCGTGACCATTGCGGAAGTCTGCACTTCCACTCCCAGGCGCTGCAGTTGTTCCCGTGCGCTCCGCGAAAGATCTTGCGGATACGCTGGCAGCACGTGCGGGCCGCCCTCGAGAAGATGGATACGGGTCCGCCGCGGATCGATCAAACGGAAGTCCCCCGCCAGCGAGTGCCGGCAAATCTCCGCCAACGTTCCCGCAAGTTCCACTCCGGTTGGCCCGGCGCCGACCACTACAAAATTTAGCGGTTCAACCGTCTCTCCCGCAGCGGCCTGGCGCTCGGCTAATTCAAAGGCCAGTAGAACGCGCCGCCGAATTTCCAGCGCATCCTCGATGGTCTTGAGTCCGGGCGCGAGCGTTCTCCATTCGTCATGGCCAAAGTAGGCATGGCTGGCGCCCGCAGCTACGATCAGCGAATCGTAAGGAATTTTCTGATCGGCTGTGAGTACCACCTTCCGCTCGAGGTCGAAGCCAGTCACTTCCATCATCAGCACTTCAATGTTCGTGTCCTTCCGCAGAATCGACCGGATCGGCTCTGCGATTTCTCCGGGCGAAAGCCCCGCCGTCGCTACCTGGTAAAGCAGAGGCTGAAAGGTGTGATGATTCTTCTTGTCGATAACCGTGACTTTCACGTCCGCGCCAGCCAGCGCCTTGGCTGCGTTCAGGCCTCCGAAGCCCGATCCCACAATCACTACCCGGTGTGTACTCTTGCCGTTCATTGCGTCACTCTATAAGATTCAGCCGGATGACCATTGGCTCCATAAGTTCTGGAAAAGAAATTCTTCGTCCCGTATGGATGCAATGGCTCATTCCTTCGACCGGAGATTTAATTTTTGCTGCCCTGCTCGGCCTGCTCGTCTACACCGCACTCGCGGTGCGTTTGCTGGGTGATGCGGGAATCGGCTGGCACATCCGCACCGGGCAGCTCATTCTGGCGACCCACGCGATTCCGCACGTCGATCCCTTCTCTTCGAGCATGTCCGGCCAGCCATGGTTTGCGTGGGAATGGCTCTACGACGTGCTCGTCGGCTGGCTGGACAAGGCCGCAGGTCTCAATGGCGTAGTTCTCTTCACCGCCTCAATCATTGCTCTAACTTTCTCGTGGACGTTTCATTTGCTTCTGCGCCGGGGCACGAATTTTCCCGTCGCCCTAATCCTGGTGCTGCTGGCGGCTTCCGCGTCGATGATCCATTTCTTCGCGCGTCCGCACGTGGTGAGCTGGTTCTTCACCGTTGCATGGTTCTGGGTCTTGGACTCTTCCACAGAAAGAATGCGCGACTCCGCCGCCGCCGGCGCTCGAAAGCAAAGTTGGTATCTGTGGTTGCTGCCTCTCCTGATGATCCTCTGGGTAAATATCCACGGAGGATTTCTGCTGGGCTTCGTTCTGCTCGCAATCTATTGGTTTAGCGCGGTCTGGGAATATTTCCGGCTCAGCGAAGATCATTTCGAAGACGCGGTGCGAAAGATAAGAGCTGCCAAGCAAAGTCGAGACCTTGCGCTCATCGTCCTGCTAAGTGCTCTGGCTACGCTGGTGAATCCCTATGGCTGGAGATTGCACGTCCACATCTATCACTATCTTTCCAATCGCTTTTTGATGGATCATATCGACGAGTTTCAATCTCCCAATTTTCACGGCGTGGCGCAAAAGTGTTTCGCTGCACTCCTGTTACTTACGCTAATTGCATTCGCCGCCAAAAGGCGCGAGCCTGCAGGGGTTCGACTCAGTGAAGCGCTGATAATACTATTCGCTGTTTACTCGGGTCTTTACGCTGCGCGCAATATTCCGGTTTCGGCGTTGCTGTTGATTCTGATGATAGGCCCTCGACTCTCTGATGCGCTTCAAAGCCTGGAACGGCGACGGACCGCACTGGGTTCACCCCCGCACTTCTTTCAAAGAATGCAGAATATCGAAGCCGGACTTCGCGGACACATATGGCCCATCGCGGCATTCGCAATTACGTGCTGGATTATTTTTCATGGCGGCGCGCTCGGAACGAAGCAGCTTGTGACCGCGCGCTTCGACGCCAATCGATTCCCATCCCACGCCGTAGATTATTTCCAAAGCCACAATCTGCCAGGCCCAATCCTTGCGCCGGACTCCTGGGGCGGTTACCTGATTTATCGACTCTATCCGCGAGTAAAAGTTGCGGTTGATGACCGCCACGATTTTTATGGTGAGCAATTTCTTAAGTCGTATTTGAAGATGATGCATGTCGAACCAGGGTGGGAGAATTTTCTTCAGCAGTATCCGGTTCAATATGTCGTGGCTCCCAAAAACTCCGCCCTCGCCAACATTCTGGCCGAAACGCCGCACTGGAAGCTGGTTTACAGCGACGATGTGGCAATTGTCTTCGATCACAGTAACGCAAGTAGTCAATAAGCCTGCGCAACAGCATTCGCGGCTGTGATCCCGCGCTCGCCGCCTGTTAAACTCTCTCCGTGTCCCGCCCCACGTACCTCGAATGCACCCGTTGCGGCGAGCATTATCCTGCCGATCGTCCGCAAACCGTTTGCCCGAAAGATGGTGGAATTCTTTATGCGCGCTACGACCTCGCCGCCATCAAAAAAACTTTTTCTCCGGCATCGCTGCTGCCGCTCGTTCCTACGATGTGGCGCTACGATGCAGTACTTCCTGAAGCCGCGCCTGTCACGCTCGGCGAAGGGTTCACCCCCATGCTGCGCAGCCGCGAATACCCCAACGTCTTCATCAAAGACGAAGGCCTTAACCCCACCGGCTCCTTCAAAGCTCGCGGACTTTCCGCCGCCGTCACTATGGCCCGCCATTTCGGATTAAAGAAACTCGCCATCCCATCTGCCGGGAACGCCGCTTCAGCCCTGGCCGCCTACGCCGCCGCTGCTTCGATTGAAGCCCACATCTTCATGCCCAAAGATGTTCCCATCGCCAACCGCGTCGAGTGCGATTACTACGGCGCTCACGTCACCCTGGTCGATGGACTCATCTCCGATTGCGCACGCAAGGTCGCCGAGCTAAAAAATTCCCACTCTTGGGAAAAAGACAAATGGTTCGATGTCTCCACTACTAAGGAGCCCTTCCGCGTCGAAGGCAAAAAGACCATGGGCTACGAGGTCGCTGAACAGCTTGCCTGGAAAGTTCCGCAGGGCATCATCTATCCCACTGGCGGAGGAGTCGGCCTGCTCGGCATGTGGAAGGCGTTCGACGAAATGGAGCAACTCGGGTTCATCGGCCCCGAGCGCCCGAATATGATCAGCGTGCAAGCCGCGGGATGCGCTCCCATCGTCAAAGCCTGGGATGAAGGCAGCGCCTCGTCAGAAATGTGGCCGCACGCCTCGACGATCGCCGCAGGTCTGCGCGTACCAAAACCTTATGGCGACTACTTGATACTCGACATTCTGAAAAAAAGCGGAGGCCTCGCTCTCGCCGCCACCGACGCAGAAATTCTCGACGCCGCCCGCCACTGGGCCAAAGTCGAAGGCATATTCGCCGCCCCCGAAGGGGCCGCATCTCTCGTTGCCTACCATAAACTATTAGCCAGCGGATTCTTCACACCAGAGGATACAGTCGTTCTCTTCAACACCGGCTCGGGACTGAAATACCTGGACGTGCTGGATACGTCGAGTGTAGAGCGTGCGTCCTCGCCCGCTTCTCGCGCCATCGCCGGAATTATCGGGCCGTATTAGAGGTAGACCTGAGGCTGCGATCACCAATGTGATCGCGGATTTCGCTCCCGTGATGCGGACTTCCTCGCCGCACTTTGCTCTCGCTTGAAAACGAGTATCATAAGTGCGTCATACAGAACGCGAAGGGTCACGCCGTCGAAGGAATAGCGGGCCTTCTCACGACTCCTAAGATTTTTCCTTCTCTCCGCGACACTTAGGCGACCTGACGCACGACTCCTGGATCCGACATGTTCAAACTTGGCATATTTAAGAAGGAACAACTGACGCCGGACCATTTGGAAGGCTTCGTAAACAGCCGTAAATTCATCGCCCTGGATCTATACAACTCTTTAGACGGTTTGCCACTGGCCGAAATCGATAAGATCCAAGAGCGAATGTTACGCCGGTTCCGAGTTCACAACGGCGTTTTAAAATACACTTATGCGCGGCGTTTCGACGACTTCGATCGGTTGTCCATTTCGGCTATAGCTGCTCACCTCCCCACGAGCCAATTCATCCGGGTGCACGACATCGGTGTATCGGACGGACGAACCTCCTGCGATCTTTACGAACCTCTGAACCGCTTGTATTGCGGACGGCTCGACTTCCTGGCATCGGATTACGCTCCTTTCTTGTATGTTCTGAAACGGACGCATGGCACGAATCGACTCATTGTTGATGATCAGCAGCATGTCTTGCAGATTGTTACGCCGCCATTTGTATTCATCGAGGTCGGCTGGCGGGAAAGGATAATGCCTTACCCTCTGAATTTTCTGATACGACACCTCGCTGACGGTTCTCTATGCACGCCCATTGTTGGAACGCTACAGAGCTGGGAGCCCTGATATTCAGCGCACCAGAATAGAGCTATGCGGCCGGGCGTGTCGCGCATGCATGAGCAAACAGAACAACTTTCGCTTTGACGCCTATGACATTTTTTCAGGTTCCACCGAGCGTTTTGACGTTGTTCGAGCAATGAATATTCTGAACTATTCTTATTTTTCCGAACTACAGTTAATACAGGCGGCGGAAAATATCGTCCACTCGCTGAAGGAGGGCGGCTTGTTTATCACAGGCTCGAATGACGAACGGGGAACCGTCGTCAACGGAGGAATCTACAGGGAAACAAAGGGACGCCTGCAAAGAATCGACGCGTCAGGTAACGGGTCAGAGATTGATGCCTTGATTTGTGCTATTGGTGGTCCCAATTGAAGTGCGTGTCACTCGTAAACCTATCGTTCAAGTCCTCGAGTTGTACAAGCCGCTGGCGGCATCTCGCTCCGCCTGCGCCACATTCTCCTGCCGACCCAAATCCCGCCAATAATATTCATCCGCGCGAAAGCTAAGAATATTTTTTTCGCGCGCAGCCAATCCCACATAAGTTGAGACAATTGAAAATGCACCATCCTCAGTCATTAGTGGGAAAATACCTGGTGAAATAACATGCACACCAGAGAAAGCCAGTGCCTCGACTTGCTGACAATCTCGAACCAGCTCAGGAACCCCATCGCGTCCCGCGCGCCGTCCGCAAAGTCGAAGCTGTCCATCAAACAGCAAGTATCGCGATGTCTCCCGCTCTTGCATCGCCAGTGTAGCTAAAGCCTGACGTTGCTTATGGAACTCCACCATGCGTCCCAGATTTATGGTGCTGATGACATCGACGTTATGTAGAATGAAGGGCTCGTCGCGTCCCGCAGAATCCAGAAAAAACCAGGCAGCCTTCTTCAATCCGCCGCCAGTATCCAGCAATTCGTCTTCACGCGAAACTTCAATGCGCATTCCGAAATTATTGTTGGCCTTCAGGTAGTCGACGACCATATCGGCAAAATGGTGCACATTCACAATCACTTCGCCAATCCCAAACATGCGTAGCCGCGCCAGCGTAATCTCCAGCAGCGTCCGTCCTCCAACTTCCACCAGTGCCTTGGGGCGATCATTCGTGAGTGGACGCAGCCGCGTGCCCAGGCCCGCCGCGAGAATCATCGCCTTCATTGGGTCGGTCTTTCCCCGTTAAGATTCTCCAATTCGCGATGCTGCAGCACCACTTCCACGCCATTCCTGCCGCGCAGCCGTTTCGCCACCTGCTCCGCCAGAAATACCGAACGATGCTGTCCGCCCGTGCAACCGAACGACACCATCAGGTTCTTGAAGTGGCGCTGCTGATAGTTGTTCACGCTCGCATCCACCAGCGACATTACGCTGGCCAGAAACTGGTGCACGCTTTCCTGCTGATTGAGATACTCGATCACTGCCGCATCCTTTCCCGTGAGCGCCTTGAATCGCTCTTGCCGCCCTGGATTCGGCAAACTCCGCCCATCGAAAACAAATCCTCCGCCATTTCCGCTCTCATCTTTCGGCAACCCGCGATGAAAAGAAAAACTCAAAATCCGCACATTCAGATTATCGGCATCGGAAGCCAGCCCTTGCAGTTTTTCGGATGCCAACATGCTGTTGAATGCCTCCATCAAGGCTGGCAGCGCGATGGGCAGCTTCACGTTGTGCAGCAACCAGCGTAAATTCTTCAACGCGTAAGGCACACTCTGCAGAAAATGCGCCTTGCGCTCATAAAATCCGCGAAAGCCATAAGCTCCCAGCGCCTGCAGAATACGAACATAAACATACGCGTAAAAGTAGCGCAGAAATTCTTCGCGATCGATCTTTGTAAAGTCGCCCAGCCTCTCGATATAAAGATCAAGCAGTTGTTGCCGCAACTCCGGCGGCAAGTCTGCCTTGGCGTCGTAGAGCAGGGAAGCAATGTCGTACTGCAAAGCCCCTTTGCGACCACCCTGGTAATCGAGAAAAAACGGCTGACCATTCCTCAGCATTATGTTGCGCGATTGGAAATCGCGATACATGAAATAGTCGCGGTCGGCGCTCAACAGAAAATTTGTCAGGCTGTCGAAGTCGTCTTCCAGCGCCTGCTCACTAAAGGAAATTCCTGCCAGCCGGAGAAAATAATATTTGAAATAATTCAAGTCCCAGGCAATCGATTGTCGGTCGAAACTTCCGCGCGGATAGCAAACGCTGTAATCGAGATCGCGCCCCGCTTCGATCTGAAATCGCGGCAACACCGCCACAACCTTGCGGTAGGCTTCGATGGCTTCCGGCGCAATCTTTTCCCCATCGCGATTCTTCGAGAGGAAGTCGAACAGAGTGGTGTCACCAAAATCCTCTTCGAGATAAGCGCCGTGGCTCAAATCTTCCGCATAAATCTCCGGCACCGGCAGGCCATGCTTGTGGAAGTGTTTGGAGAACTCCAGAAACGCGGCATTCTCTTCGCGCACGCCATACAGAATTCCAATGGCGCTGACTTTGTCGTTGGCCAGCCGAACGATCTTCCGCCCCGACCCTCCCAATTCGCCCTGCAGAGGCTCTATTCTCGCTGGAGCGTCGTGGAATCGTTCCTCAAAAAGTCTTCTGAGAACATCTATCATGGCGATGTACGGGGTGCGCAGTCACCTCAAGATAACATTGAATACTGCGGGGCAAACGCGCAGCCGCCGCCGGTGGGAACGACTTGATAACCCTCCGTTCGATACCTATGCTGTAGAAAGCATGACCGACCGCCTATATTACCGCGATTCTTTTCTCTGCCATTTCGACGCTGAGGTCCGCTCAGGACCGTCGAAACCCCACGCCCGGCGCTGGTTCTCGACCGTACCGCTTTCTACCCGGCTAGTGGCGGGCAGATTCATGACACGGGCTGGCTCACATCAGAAACTTCGGACAGGATTCGCGTCACGGAAGTCGCCGACTCCGAGGATGGGCACGTCGTCCACTACCTGGAGACGCCGCTCAAGAATGCGCAACCCGGAACCCGCCTGCACGGCGAGATCGACGCCGCCCGCCGCCGCGATCACATGCAGCAGCACTCCGCGCAACACGTCCTTTCCGCCGCATTCGTTCGACTCTTCAACATGCGAACCGTTTCCTTCCACATGGCCGATGAATATTGCTCGATTGATCTCGATACTCCGTCGCTTACTCAGGAGAAGATCGAATCCGCCGAGCGTTTAGCGAACGAAATCGTTCTCGAGAATCGTCCCGTCGATATTCGCTTTGTAACTCGCGAAGAGGCGGCGAACCTCGGCCTGCGGAAACTTCCGCCTGCAGAACGAGATGAGTTGCGCCTGATCGATATTCACGATTTCGATCTTTCCGCCTGCGGAGGCACTCACGTCAACCACACTGGACAAATCGCCGGCCTGCTGCTGCGCAAAACTGAAAAAGTTCGCCAGGGATATCGCGTGGAGTTCGTCGCCGGACTGCGCGCCGTCAGAACCGCCCGCCGCGATTTTTCTACCCTCACCGAAACTGCTGCGCTTTTTTCTTCTCATATCTACGACGTCCCTGAGCACACCCGCAGATCTCTCGACGAGATCAAGTCTCTGCGCAAGCAGCGCGAGCAATTGATGGATGATTTGGCTGCGTCACAATCCGCAACTCTACTAGCCGAAACCCCCGAAACCGATGGCCGCAAACTAATCGTGCGAATTTTTCCAGAACGCGACCTGGCCTTTATAAAACTTCTCGCCCAAAAACTCACGCGTCTTTCGCCCACCGTCGTCGCGCTTCTCGCCGCTCAATCACCGCAGCCCGCGCTTGTCTTCGCTCAGTCTTCCGGCCAGCCTTACGACATGAATGCACTGCTCAAGCAAACCCTTGCCGCGATCGGCGGACGCGGCGGCGGCAGCAAAGACCTGGCCCAGGGCGGCCTGCCAAACTCAACCGGACTAGCCGAAGCCCTCACTGCCGCTGCCCAATCCCTCAAGCCCTAGCGATGTCTTCTTTTATTTCCCAAAAACTCCCAACCCTCCCGGTACACTTCAAATTTCGATCGCCGTCTCCGGCTCACCGGAAACAATTTTCCGGATGCACGAAGAACAAAAAGGCCCCGCTCTCGCGAGCAGGGCCTTCGATCTAAGCTAAATAGCTAACAGCCGTTCTTAGTACATGCCTTCCATACCGCCGCCGCCGTGTCCACCGGGCATTGGAGCTTCCTTCTTTTCAGGAATCTCCGCTACCAGCGCTTCAGTGGTCAGCATCAATGCAGCGATCGAGCCGGCGTTGGTCAGTGCAGTGCGCACCACCTTCGTCGGATCGAGGACGCCAGCCTTGACCAGATCCTCATAGTCATCGTTGAGGGCGTTGTAGCCGTAGTTGGGGTCCTTGGAGTCCAGCACCTTGCCAAGCACGACCGCGCCTTCCTGGCCGGCGTTTTCGACGATCTGGCGCAGAGGCTCCTGGATGGCGCGCTTCACGATGTTGACACCGATCTGCTCATCACCCTCGAGCTTCAGCTTATCGAGCGCCGCAGCGCAACGCGCCAGTGCCACTCCGCCGCCGGGGACAATTCCTTCTTCCACGGCTGCGCGGGTTGCATGCATGGCGTCTTCCACGCGGGCTTTCTTCTCTTTCATTTCAGTCTCGGTTGCGGCGCCGACTTTGATTACGGCTACGCCACCGACCAGCTTCGCCAACCGCTCCTGCAACTTCTCGCGGTCGTAGTCGCTGGTGGTCTTTTCGACCTGGCTGCGAATTTCCTTCACGCGGCCTTCGATCTCCGAGTGCTTGCCTTTGCCTTCGACAATCGTGGTGTTGTCCTTGTCGATGGTGATCTTCTTGGCCTGGCCGAGATCGCTGATCTGCACGTTCTCGAGCTTGATGCCCAGATCTTCCGTGATCGCCTTGCCGCCGGTGATGATGGCGATATCCTGCAGCATCGCCTTGCGCCGATCGCCGAAGCCAGGAGCCTTGACGGCCGCGACTTGCAGCGTGCCACGCAGCTTGTTGACCACGAGCGTAGCCAGTGCTTCACCTTCGACATCTTCCGCGATGATGACCAGCGGCTTGCCGCTCTTGGCAATCTGCTCGAGCAACGGCAGAAGATCCTTCATCGAGCTGATCTTCTTCTCGTTGATCAGGATGTAAGCATTCTCCAGAGCAACTTCCATGCGCTCCGGATCGGTAACGAAGTAAGGAGAGAGATAGCCGCGGTCGAACTGCATTCCTTCGACCACTTCCAACTGCGTCTCCAGCGTCTTCGATTCTTCAACGGTAATGACGCCGTCCTTGCCAACCTTCTTCATCGCTTCGGCAATGATGTGACCAATGGTCTCATCGTTGTTCGCGCTGATCGTACCAACTTGTGCGATCATTTCTCCCGAGACGGGCTTGGAGAATTTGTCGAGTTCGCCTTTGGCGCGCTCGCCGGTCTTCTTGTCGTAGGCTCCGCAGACCAGTGAGACTGCTTTTTCGATGCCGCGCTTCATCGCCATTGGATTGGCGCCGGCAGCAACGGTTTTTACGCCTTCGCGATAAATCGCCTGGGCGAGAACGGTGGCGGTGGTGGTTCCGTCGCCGGCTACGTCTGATGTCTTGCTGGCAACTTCGCGAACCATCTGGGCGCCCATGTTCTCCAGGCCGTCCTTGAGTTCGATTTCTTTGGCAACGGTTACGCCGTCTTTGGTGATGGTGGGCGAACCGAATTTCTTTTCAATGACTACGTTGCGGCCCTTGGGGCCGAGGGTGACTTTTACTGCGTCGGCTAGAAGATTGACGCCGCGCAGGATTGCCTGGCGGGACTCTTCTCCGTGTACGATTTGTTTTGCCATGATTTGATTCTCCTTCGATGTGTAAAAAATCTTTAACCACAGGGGGCACTGGGGTTCACAGGGTAAACCTTTGCCCTATTACGATACTTCGCGTATCGTTATATCTAGCGCTTTGCGCCTACGGTTTCTTTCTTGCTGCTGCCGGATGGGGCTGGCGGCGCCGGTGAGGATGCCGAGGACTTCGTCTTCTTTCATGATGATGTAGTCTTCGCCATCGATCTTGATCTCGGTGCCGGAATACTTGCCGAAAAGAATGCGATCATCCTCGTGAACAGCGAGCGGGAAGGTTTTGCCTTCATCGTTGGTGCGGCCCTTGCCGGTAGATACCACGATGCCCTCTTGCGGCTTGTCTTTTGCGCTGTCGGGGATAATGATGCCGCCGCGAGTGGTGGATGCTTCCTCCACGCGACGTACCAGAATGCGGTCATGTAGCGGGCTAAATTTAGCCATGGTTGCAACTCCTTTCAAAAGTTGAGTAGAAGGTTGATGGAGCAAGAAACTATCAAATTTTAGGGATTTCGGCGGGCTGTTAGCAGTCTCGCCTACTGAGTGCTAATTGTAGAGATGTGAGTGGGTGGTTGTCAAGGGGTTGCGTTAGGGCGGATTTGAGTGTAATTTATAAGTTACTGTGATCCCGTGATGGATGTTCTTTATTACGTCACCAAGGCCGGAAGAAACGTGGTGGACGAGTGGATCACCGGGCTAGGAGATGACCGCGCCGAGGCGAGAATTTTGGCCCGGATTGAAAGACTTTCGATTGGCAATCTCGGCGATCGCAAACCTTTGGGTGGAGGGCTGTTTGAGCTACGCATCGATGTTGGGCCGGGCTATCGGGTCTATTGCGCGATGATCGGCCGAAGTTGCGTGTTACTGCTTTGTGGCGGGGATAAGCGTAAGCAATCGTCCGACATTCAGCGGGCACGTGGATATTTCAAGGATTATCTTTCAAGGACTATCTAGAGAGGACCGCACGCCATGAAAGACAAGACCAGTGAATCGCATGATGAAGTCATGCGCCGACGGTTGCGCGAGAATCCGAAGTTTGCCGCCGAATACCTGAAGGCTGCATTGGAAGACGCCGAAGAGCCTCGCGTGCTGCTGAACGCGCTGCGCCGCATCGCGGAAGCGCGAGGAGGCATTGCCAAGGTGGCCAAAGCTGCCGGGATCGAGCGTGAGAGCTTGTATCGCGCACTCTCGGCCAAGGGAAATCCTCGGCTTTCTACTCTGGTTGCTGTGACTAAGGCGGTCGGGCTGAAGCTTACTGTCGAAAATGCTCTTGGGGACTGATGCGTTTTAATCATGGCGGGCGGAATCATTTCGTCACTTGGGCTGACAGGAGTGTCCTGGGGGCTGGCCCACACAATGTAGGTCCTCTTTCGAGGCATCATCATGGAGAAGGCTGCCCCACTCGTCGCGCGTTTCGACGAGTGGGCACCACGGACCTCGAACCCTTTATGTCTTGGAGCGGGTGCGGCGCAGTTTCAGGCCGAGGTTCACGGGTAGGTAGTCATCCTGGAGCGTCCACCTGCTGCTCGGCGAACCACAACGCGATACGTCCAGCGATAGAACTGCCCCACTCAAGCCAAAAGATCGCTTGAACGGGCCACCCGTCCCGCCAACTGGAAGCGATTAAGCGGTTTTAGCCAGGATCACGGCCTCGGGTGGACTATATGCTCCGATCTGTTCGAGCATTGCCAGACGATCCCAGTTGTCCCAGCCTTCGACTATCTTTCCGTTTTCGATCCGGGCAATCGAGGTACCCGTGATCCTGACTTGCTTGCCCGTAGCGGTAACTCCCAGGCCGTTTCCGTTATGAGTCATGGTGGCTGACCATCGCGCAACTACCTTATCGTCGACTCCGAAAGAATCTTCGACAACGATCTCCGTAGTGGAGAACGCGCTGCGAATCTGCTCGGCGAAGGCTGCGAATTCCTTAGGGCCGTGGATTTGTTCTTTAGGACCATTTGTCCCGGTTAATACCGCGTTGGGGGCGAGCAATTCGTAAATGGTCTCGTTCTTACTTTCCCGCCAGACCTCACGATACCAACGCTTCATCAGCGAAATATTGTCTGAAGTTGTCATCGGCAACCTCCCAGGTCCCGGATGCTAGACCACGAGGCCGCAAAAAACAATGGGCAGCAGCCGAATTTCTTGCGAGTCGGCCTCGCCCCCAAACAGGTTCCTCACCGGGCTGACGCCCGATTCGGAATGACAAAGACACAACCGGGTTCCCCAATCCTTGCGCGTTCTTTGCGCAAGGGTGGGATTTCCACACCTCTCAACCTTTTGGGATTTTGATCTTTTGTGCAGAATCCCCGCCGTTTCCCACACCCCCGATGTTCATATAACCTTGCTTTAGCCCCCAGCAATACAACACAATAGCCATATAGCTAAGCATTGGAAGCGACTCGACTAACTCGTAGGGGCTCAAGATGTTGCCTCTAACTGATTGCAGCCCAAAGATCAACTCGCAAAATCCCGCTAACCTCCAGATTCCAAAACCCCGGCAGGGTGTAGGGTATTAGATCTTCATGCCTGACCTACCCGGCAAGTGCATGCCCATCACGGCGGACGGACAGCCAAGCGCCCTGAACCATCGTCTGGGGTTCCCACCTGTCGAAAGGCGCGACAGGTGCGGCAGCCTCAGCAGCCCGCTCTTAACGATGAAATGCTGTGTGCCAGATTACGAGCGCGATAAGAGCAATTACTGCCAGGAGAACAATCGCGAAAATAATTGCGAGCGGCCAGAAAACCCAGGACCATGGTTGTCTTTTTCTGATCTGCTGTATGGCGTTGCGCAGTGAGAAAGCCGTAGCGATTGCGCCGAGCGGAGTAAGGCCGAAGGCGGGCAGAAAAGCATCGAGTTCGGCCGGTCCCTTGCATCCATGCTGGAGACAATAAAGGCAAGGCCACACAATCGAAGACAGGTAAACGATTGCAATGAAGTACAAAATTGCGAGGCCTAGTCTGGACCACATCGACCTATCCTCTTGGTTCTGGTTGGCGTACCGGTAGCCACGTTAACATAAGGAACCGGAAGGGCTTAGTGTTTGCTGGGGTGCGACCACACCGCGTTTCTAGGCTTCTCGTTATTCGCGAACTTAGACTGAAATGTTGTGGGGTGGCGAATCTCCATATAACTATCACACAAGCCAAAAGAGGGCTTGAATGGGCCACCCCGTAAATAATAAAGACGTTGTGGACAGGGCAGAAATAATCCGGCGGCATCCGGAATCTAAGGTAAGATTGAAGCTATGCCATATATATTGGAACACCTCTCCAGTCTTCGTCAGGAAATCACGGATTTGCGGAACATGAACGCGCGCTTTACGGGTAAGGGGTCGGATACTCAGATTGATCAGTCGGCCGTCGAGATGCGCGCCAACCGCCTGGCCGAAATCAAGAAGGAATTGTCGCAGATGCTGAATCGGCCGGAAGATCCTGCCGTGTGGTGGGAAAAGGGTGGAAGGCGAAGCCGGGTCGCTTAGCAGAACGGCAAACAATTTGCTTCCGTTGGATTCTGAGGCGCGGCTTATGAGCCGCGCCTTTTCTTTTGCCGAGCGTTACAGGGCAGCCGTGGGCCTGCAGAAATCGCCGAGCATCGCGCAGTCAGATTAAGAGCGAGAGACAAAAAGTCTCCGCGTCACACTCAGTGGCTTCCTGCCAGCAGCGCTACTTTTGTCTTGGCCAGGGAGCGGACGTAGTTAACCAGGTCCCAGTTTTCTTCGGGCTTGATGCGATCGCCCTCGGGTGGCATATCCTGATGACCATTCTTGATGATGTAGAAGATCTCACCATCGGTGCGGTCCTTCAGGGTGTTGGGATCGGTGAAGTCGACGAGTTTGAGTTTCATGTCGGCCGCCAGGGTGCCTTTTCCGTCTCCGCTGGTGCCGTGGCACATGGCGCAGTCCAGAGCCCACCATTTCTTGGCGCGAGCAAGTGATTCGGGTGAGGACTTGACGGGATTGCTCTGCCGCACCGCCTCGACAGGAATAGCAGCGTAAGAGGGCGGATTCGCTTTTGGAGCGGGCTGAGCCTGCTGAGCGGAAAGCAGGGTCGAGAAAAGCAGGGTAACGGAAAGCAACAGCAGAATTTTTGTAGTTGGCTTGGTAAACGGTGTGGACATCGGAGCCTCCGATGAACGATGACTGAGGTAAATCAGGTTCAACACGAATCATAGGGCGGAAGAGAGAACACTGCTGTGACAGGCGTCACAATCACGCGCTTCGCTTGAGCAGGCTGGTGGCGCTTGCAAAATCAGCGGTAGTCGGGCAACCTCCTTTACATGGATCGAGTGAACGGATTTATTCTTTTCGTGTTTTTGATGGCGGCGATCGGAGTGGGATGGGCGCAGGAGGGGCCGGAGGAAGGCGGAAATGAAGTTCAAGTTTGGGCCGGGGGCGGCCACTCGGTGCCGGGCGGGACTCAGCACACGGAAGCATTTGACGCCGGGGCGCGTTATGGTTGGGTGCTAACCGGTCCGCATTTGCCGAGCATTCTTCGGGGACGCTTTGAATACGCGGTGGATGTGGTTCCTGTCTATCTGATCTTTCAACCTGCCAATACTGCCTACGCATTGGGATTTAATGCTCTGGTGCTGAAGTGGAATTTCGAAAAGCATGGGCGGTTCTCGCCTTATTTCGAACTGAGCGGCGGAGTGCTCTTCAGCAATCACAATATTCCTACGTATACGAACACGGTGAACTTCTCGCCCAGTGCGGCTTTGGGCACGCATATTCTCGGTGAAAAATATAACTGGAGCGTGGATGTGCGTTATTTGCACATTTCGAATGCGGGACTGGGAGACTTTAATCCGGGGCTGAATACGGTTCAGGTGCGGTTGGGAGTGGGAAGGTTCTGGAAGAAAAAATGAAGGGCGAGTGAAGGTCTAGTGGGTCCGGCGCGGACGAAAAAAGGAAAAAAGAAAGATTGTCGGCGCCCATCCGTGCCGCGGGATGAATTGCTATGGACGAGCAAATGACAATGCTTGTAATCGCGTGGAAAACGCTGGTTGAGGACCCGTTCCCGAGAGGTAGCGCGACCCGGTCGTTCGCCATGGCAAAGGCCGGGCGGCTTCCGCCATCACTCCCGGACTTGGAGGAGCCAGCTTCAAACTTTGATGCCGATGCTGCTGCCCGCGCCCGAACCCTCGCCGCTTGTAAAGATTTTCTCGCGCGGTGAAAAGACGCCAATGCAGGTATCCCCATACTGAAGCGGGCGAAAGCAGAATACAGCGCAATAGGGCGCTAATCGCCCTCGGGTGGTCTATGCTTGCGTTTTGTACAGGGGTGGGATAAGGTGCTGCCGAAGCTGCCCGGCGCGATGGCGTTGCCTTCGGATGTGGAGGGCAGGCTGCCCGCCCACAGTCCAGGAGGATTTGGTGATGCCAGCGAGCCGAGGTGCCCGCGCGATAGCGTTGGGGCCAGGTCGGTTTATCGAAGTCGCAATGTCCATGATTTTGATTGCCACCGGACTTGCGGCCCAGACCAGTTTGAGCCCCGGATCGAGTGTGTGGCAAAGCAACAGTCCGGCGCCGCCTCCAACATCGTCGAATGCGGGCGCAGGGACGCTCTATAAGGATGCTCACGGCGCTTTCAGCATCATGATCCCGCAGGGCTGGACGGCGAGACCAAACTTCGGTTGTTACGGACCGAACCCGAACAATTGCCCGGAGAATGCCGCCGGAGTCAACATTCAATCGCCGGGCAGAACCTGGGCTTTTCTGGCGCCGTTCTCCGGGAATGCCCGGCAGCCTACCGACGTCGTGAAAAATGTGGCCGCGCACCTCAGCACGAAGTACCAGAATTTCCAAGTGCTGCAGAATGATCCGGACAGGTTAAACGGCCTCGACATCGCCATCGGTCACTTTACCGGAATCGACGAAGACGGCGAAGGCGTGTCGCTGGTGGTGATCGGCATCGCGGCTCCGGGCGGACGCTTTTTCGTGGCCGAATCTTCGGTCCCGCAGAGCGAATTGCAAGCTGCTACTCCCGCGCTATCTGCGATGCCGGCGACGCTCTGGTTCGCGGGACAGGCAGCCATCAATCCGGCTCCGCACACCGCGCCGGAATACGAAACCAAGCTCCCGCCGCCGAGCCGCGAGAACGGCGCCGCACCCGGCAGAGTAAACATCACCAACCGCACGCGCTGGGTCGAGATCCAGGACCCCGCGTGGGGAATTGTGGCGGCGCGTTTTCAAATTCCCGCGGACTGGAACTTTGACGGAATCCTAATTCGCGACGGCAGTTGCGGCCTCGCGCCCACGCTGGCCTGGCGCATTTCCAGTCCCGACGGACTTTATGGCGCGCAGATGATGCCGGAATTCGGCTCGCACTGGGCCACGAATCCCAACGCCATGGAAAACTTCCGCCGATTTCATTGCAAGCTCATGGAGCCCATCCGGCCCGAGGAATTCCTGGAATATGTTGCGCCCCTCGTACGGCCCGACCCCACACTCGGCCGCATTGAGCCTACAGACGACGCCCAAAAATTCCAGCAGGGGGTCATCGACCAGTACAACCAGCGGTCGATGGCCGCGTTTGGCACCGCTCCAGCTAGCGGCGGCGCCGTTCGCTGCCGCATTCAGTACGCCTACCGCGGCCAGACGATGGAGGAAAACTTCGCCGTACATCTACAGACTTTTAAAACCAAAGACATCTTTCCGCGCCGTCCGGAAAATTTCACCTGGACCACCTACGCGAACGTTCGAACCATTCGAGCACCCAAGGGTCAACTGGATGACCTGATGCGCATTCTCGCCTCGATGCTGGTTGAAGGTTACGGTCCCACTACGGAGTGGAACCAGCGCTTCCAACAAAAATTGGCCAGCGATACAGCGGCTAACCAGGCGATGCTCAACCAGCAGACGACCTCGGCCATAGCGCTGATTAACCGACAGGCCGGAGCCTTGCGGAGTGCGCTGGCCTCAAGCAACGCAACTTTCCAGGCCGGTCAACAAGCCCGCGCCAACGCCAACCAGGAGCAATTCGCCCAGCACATGGATTACATGAACCGCAGCGCCCTGGCCTACACTCTCTACGCGGGAGACAACCAGCTCGTGCGCAATCGCCAGACCGGAGCGGTGAGCACCGTCACCAACAAATACGGCACCAGCGCGTGGCAGCAGGACGGCACCAATAATATCCTTCTGCAGAATCCCAACGACATCAACCCAAACCTCTACCTGCGCGGTACCTACACCCAGTTGGAGAATGTGGATCCGATGAAACCGTACTAGCAGTGCTCGTGTCGAATATCCACCCGAACAGATCGCCGTAGTTGCTCCGGAGTTTGTGCGGATCCGCATCGGTTTTGCAAGAGCCGCGACGTGGGCTGCTATGTGGGATTGCAACCGGGACGGCGAAACTCGGGACAGAGTGAACCGCAGATCGACTTGACTCCGACCGGCCTTCTTGTGGAGTTAACACTCATTCAGAAGCGGCCGTCCCTTAGGGAGTGATGCTAAGGCACCACCATCGGCTGGTAGTGGCTCATTTTGAATTTCCGATGGCATCCACGCCCGGTCCATGGCGTCACCCCTTCGACAAGCTCAGGGCAAGCTCTGAGCGTAGCCGTTCTTCAGGCGGAGCGAAGGATCTCCGCTACGACGCTGTGTGCCACGGGAGATCCCTCGACCCGCTGGTGAGAACGCGGGCTCTTCGGGATGACGCCTTGTGAGACTCACAGTTCAACCTGAGCCACTATCCGTCGGCTGCGAGCCTTGCTTCGATTACTGAAGCCCAGCTATTCTTCTCACTTATGTCAACGCGCGTGGAGTGTGTGCCGAATTTTTCTGAGGGATGCGACCGAGGTAAAGTCGACGCCATTGTTGCCGCCATGAAAGTGGATGGAGTCTACCTGCTGGACCGCGAGATGGATGCGGACCACAATCGCAGCGTGATTACGCTGGTGGGCGAGCGGGAGGCGATTCAGGAGGCGGCGATTCGCGGCGTGGGCAAGGCTGCGGAGTTGATTGATCTGAATGTGCATAAGGGAGCGCATCCGCGGATGGGGGCGACCGATGTAGTGCCGTTCATCCCGATTGATGGGGTGACGATTGAAGATTGCGTCGCCATGGCGCGGCATGTGGGGGAGGAAATCTGGAAGCGGTATCAGATTCCGGTGTATTTATACGAGGCTGCGGCGACGACGCCCGAGCGGCAGAATCTGGAGAACATTCGGCGCGGGCAGTTTGAGGGCATTCGGGCGGAGATTGCGACGAATGCGGCGCGGAAGCCGGATTTTGGCGAAGCGCGGCTGCATTCGACGGCGGGTGCGACTGTGGTGGGCGCGCGGAAGTTCTTGATTGCTTACAACGTGTTTTTGAACACGCCGGATGTGGAGATCGCGAAGAAGATTGCCAAGGCGGTGCGATTTTCGAATGGTGGAATGCGGTTTGTGAAAGGCGCGGGATTTCTGGTGCGGGGATTGGCCCAGGTTTCGATGAATCTTACGGATTTTGAGCAGACGCCGGTGCATCGCGTTTTTGAAATGGTGAAGCGCGAGGCGGCGCGGTATGGAGTGACGCCGGTATCGAGTGAGATTGTGGGATTGATTCCGAAGAAGGCTTTGGAGCAGGCTGCGGAATGGTTTTTGCAGGTGGAGAATTTCGATTCGTCGCTGATTCTGGAAAACCGGCTGATGGCGGTGATGAGCGGGAAAACTGCAGTAGGCGGATTGCGCGCTGGAGTGGAGCCATTCGTGGAGCAACTGGCCGCGCCGACGGCGACGCCGGGCGGCGGGAGTGCGGCGGCGGCATCCGGCGCAATGGCGGCTGGATTGGCGACGATGGTGGCTTCGATGTCGCGGGGGAAAAAAGCGTATCTGCAGTATGAAGCGCAGTTGAGTGCGGCGGTCGAGAAGTTGAGCCGGTTGCGGGAAGAGTTGATGGTGGCGATCGATGCGGACGCGGAGGCTTATAACTCCGTGATGAAGGCTTACAAGCTGGGGAAAACGGTGAGCGAGAAAGAGGGCGGGGCGCTGATCGACTCTGCTTTGAAAGAGGCGACGAGTGTTCCGCTCAGTGTGGCGGAGAAGGCGCAGGAAGTTGCGCGGATTGCGGCCAGTCTGGAAGGAATCACGAATCCGAATATGAAATCGGACTTGACGACCGCGCAGGCGCTCGCGCGGGCTGCAGTGACAGGGGCGCTGGCGAATGTGGAGATTAATCTGGCCTCGCTCAAGGATCAGGCGTTTGCGGCGGAAGTGAGGAAGAGGGCGGCGACGGTCAGGGGCTAATCTCAGCGGCTAAAGGCCGCAATTATTTTGTTGATCGTTGCGGCACGACTAAAGTCGTGCCCTTCCCGAACGTACTCGTCCCGACGCCTACTCTTCGCCAAGCGTTCTAGTCTCCCGCGCTGGTGGCTGGTGCTTCTTCAGTTCTGGAGCGCGAATCCCACCAGGCGTGGAATCCCTGGCGGGCAAGTTTCGAGATAGTGCCGCGATTTTCCGAGATCACTTTCCACCAGGCGAAACGGCCGAGCATCGGGAAATAGATTCCGCGGAAGCAGAGACGAGCAATCAGGATGTTTACGCGATAGCCCAGAGCCTGGTCGTCGAGTGAGTCGACGGCTTGGGAGATCGCTTCCGGACCGTAGGCATGGGACCACCCGTAATTGACCTCGGCATGGGCTTCGTCGATGGTCATCTTCAGCGGCGTGTGGGCCATGGCGAAGGGGATGAATTCCTGCCAGTGTTTGGGCCGCGTGAGGCGGCCAGCGACGTCGAGACGCTTGTAAAGCGGAGTTCCGGGCAAGGGAGTGAGCAGGCCGAAAATCGGCAGACCTGGCGGCCAGGTTCGCACTTGAGCTAGCGTGCGTTCGGCGGCGCCTACGGTATCGTTATCCATTCCAAAGATGAATGACGTGATGGCGTAAACGTTGCGCTGGGCCAGGCGCTGCAACACGGCGGCATATTCTTCCGGCTTGTTGAAACCTTTATTTACGTCTTTCAAGTTGGCGGGATCGATCGACTCCATGCCGATGAAAACCCACTTTCCGCCGGAAGCGGAAATCAGGTCGACGAGCTCCTGATCGCGAAGCAGGTTGGCGCTGATCTGCGCCACCCAGTTCACTTGCGCGCCGGCGGCGATAATATCGCGCAGTAAGGACTTGGTCCGCTTGAGATTGATGGCGAAGTTGTCGTCGATAAAAAAGACGGCAATCTGTCCGCGCTCCTTGCGAGCGCGGGCTTTCAACAGGAGCAACTCGTTGACGACGCTCTCGTTGGTGCGAAAGCGGATGGAGTCGCCGAAAAATCCGGTGACGGTGCAGAACTCGCAGCCGTAGGGACAACCGCGTCCTGACTCAACGGGGACGATGCGGAAGGTTCCCCAGCCCTCGCCAATTTTTTGCAGCCAGCGCTTGGCTGACTTGGGTACCAGATTGAATTGCTTGAGGTCGATGGTGTCCCAGGGAATCACGGGATATTGTTTGAGCGAAGGCTTGAGTTCTTTACCTGCGGCATCGACTGGTGCATAGATTTCTTTCAATTCGCTGTGTGCGGCATCATGAACGATTCGGGGCCAGGTTTCGTCAGCCTCGCCGAGAGCCACAGCGTCGGCGTGACGAGCGCCGCCGTCGCGGCCAAGAGCCTCGTCGGCCATTTCGGTGACGTGAGGGCCACCCATCACTACGGGAATGCCGACGGCGCGGACCGCATCTGCCATGCGGTACGCTTTGGCGATCATTCGGGTCATAGCGCCGATGCCGACCAGATCAATCTTCTGCTCGATTACATAGCGCGCGATTCCGGCTTCGTCCATGGGCTGGGCATTTCCGTCGATCAGCACAACGTCGTGGCCGGTGGGGGTTAAACTTTGTAGGAGGAACATCCAGAGATGCGGCATGAAATTGCGAGTAACCCCGTTATCGGGGTTGTACAGTAGAATTTTCAATAGTCCCCTGATTTCTCTTGCTGTAGTGGTTTCGTGCGCCCAAGAAAATTGGGGTCTTTTATGTGTGCGGTAGCGTACAGACGCCAGAATGCATCTTACACCATTCGAGCGGAGTCAACGGGAATTGTGGAAACTTGCATCCAGCGTGAGGTTCCAATTTGGTCATAGGGCTAGCACCTTTGGCTGGTCGCGAGGGCAGTTTCGTAGCTTAGAATGGTGATCGCAGTAACGGCAGGAGCTGATCTCGCATCTAAGCTGCAAGATGCAGGGATTGTTCCGTTCAGTTTTTCAGGAAACCTTCAGCTCAGGAAACTATACGTGAGGTTCGTATCGGTTATGAAATCGGTTAAGGCTTGTCTAAGCACTGCGGTTCTGGTTGTGCTTTTTCTGGGCGTCGCCAACGCAATGCCCTTGAGTTCATCGGGGCGCGCGGTGATTCCGGAAGATCTGCAACAATTAATTTCCGTGGATTACCGGGCGCTGAAGGATTCTCCGACCGCGATGCAACTCAAGCAGCAACTGCTGCCGGATAACCTGAAGCAGTTTGAGGGCGCGCTGAAGGGGATTGGCATCGATCCTGATAAAGATGTCGACACGCTGACCTTCGCATCGTTCCGCACCGCAAAGCAGGGCATTAAGGGCGTGGGCGTAGCTGCTGGGCCGTTTGCCATGAAGGCCGTGCTGAAGAAGATGACGGCGCTGAAAATTAAGCCGACAAAGTATCACAACACCACCAATATCTATCCCATGGATGGAGGAATGGTGATGACGTTTTTGGACGACAGCACGCTGCTGTTCGGCGATCCGGTCGCGGTGCGGATCGCACTCGATGTGCGCGACGGCGAGGTCCTGGGCCTGGATACCAACCAGACCATGGCCGATATGATGTCGAGCGTGGATTCGGCGCCGGTGTGGAGCATCCTCGATCAACTGGGGACGCAGAACGTGATGCGGTCGGCGCTGGGCGATGCGGCGAAGGTCGCCGACTATGACACGATCAAGAAACGGTTGCTGGGATCTCGTTACACGATGAGTTTTAATGGAGGCGTAAACTTCGATCTGACCGTGGTATCGTCCGATTCGATGAGCGCGGCTACGTTAGCTTCCCTGGTGAAGGCTGGTTTGCTCTACAAAAAGATGAGTGCGACCGCGCCCGAGAAATTGGCGATGGACAATACCAGCGTGGATTCGGACGGCTCGGATGTGAATTTCCATTTCAAGTCAACCGATCAGCAGTTTCAATCGATCATGCACTCGGAGTTGTTTGCGGCGGTTTCGCACTAGGGCAAGCATATTAAGGATCTAGCGCACCTCAGCGGCTAAAGCCGAGTGATGTCAGGATGGTTTTGCGGCACGACTGAAGTCGTGCCCTTCCCGAGCTTTGTCCTGATTGGTCTTCCGCGCGAAGAACTTCTCCACTCAGTCCTGAAGCCTGACTGCCCTCTTCTCAGCAGTCGGTGCTTGCTCTGCCTTCTTTTGTTCCGTTGATCTTTTCCGTGCGGCGCGTTTCGCACTGGCCCAGCCTTGCTTCACGATTTGCGGCGTGCGTCCGATGGCGAGTGCGTCATCTGGAACGTCGCTGGTGATGCAGGATGCCGCACCGATGTAGGCTCCTTTACCTACGCGCACGGGCGCGACGAGAGTCGTATCACTTCCGATGAAGGCACCGTCTTCGATCACGGTTGTGTGCTTGTGAGCGCCATCGTAGTTGCAAGTGATGGTTCCGGCGCCGATGTTCACGCCTGCGCCTATTTCGGCGTCGCCGAGATAGGTAAGGTGGTTGGCCTTCGATCCCTTGCCCAGCTTGATCTTTTTCGTCTCCACGAAATTACCGATGTGTGCATCTTCGCCGATATCGCTGCCGGGGCGCAGATGAGAATAAGGTCCAAGGATGGCATTGGGGCCGACGCGGGCGCTGTCGATGATACAGCCGTTGCGGATGAGGACTCCATCGCCGATTTCGGAATCCCGAATCACGGAATAAGACCGTATGCGGCAACCAGCGCCAATGCGTGAACTGCCTAGGATCTGAACAAAAGGCTCAAGGACGGTATCGGGCGCGATCTCAACGTCACTATCGATTACGCACGTCGAGAAGGGTAAGGGTACGGTGACCCCCGCAGCCAGGAGCGATTGGCACTTGCGCGTCCGCATTCGCAAATCGATAAAGGCCAGTTCAGCGCGGGTATTGGCGCCCAGCACTTCCGCGGAGTTTTCCGTCTTCCATACGACCACGCGCTCCCCGGCTTTGCGCAAGACCTGAGCCATATCGGTAAGGTAATACTCGCCGTGGGCGTTGGCGGTGGAGAGTTTTGTGATGTGCGAAAACAGTTGCGGTACGGCAAAGACGTAGAACCCGGCATTGATCTCGCGAATCTTCTTCTGTGCGGGGCTGGCGGATTTTTCCTCCACAATGGCCTGGACTTCGGCGCTGCGCGGGCCCCTCCTTAATATACGGCCATATCCGGTGGGGTGGTCGAGATCCGCACCCAGCAGGGTCATCGCGGCTTGCTGGTCGAGATGGAAGTTGAGCAATTGGGCGATGGTCTGTGGCGTGATTTGTGGAGCATCCCCGGAGAGAACAATCACGTGGTCATAGGCGGATAGCGCGGACTGCGCGACCATCAGAGCGTGGCCGGTGCCGCGCTGTTCAGTCTGCAAGATGAAACTTACGGCAGTCGGCGCCAGGGCGGCGCGGACGCGATCGGCTTCGTGGCCGATGATCGCGAAAACATCGCTCGCGGGAACGACCTGCGTGGCGGCGGCGATGACATGCGCCAGCAGGGGCTTGCCTCCGACCTCATGCAGCACTTTCGGCAGTTGCGATTTAAGGCGCGTGCCTTTTCCGGCGGCCATGATGGCGATGGCAACCCGAGGAGCGACAGTTGTGGTAGTGGTGGATGGGATGACGTTCGCGGATCTCTTCATTTTTCCAACTATACCTTGGGGATGGGAGCAGGCAAAAGAGATCTGTCGGTTTCGGATTGTGCGTGGGAAGATTCCGAAGTTATCGAGCTTCGCTCGACTGGACAGCCGGGGGCGGGTGTCCCCACATGGTCGCAGGCCCGGGGCGGCGTCCGTTCGAGCGCGAGGAGTAGCTATTTGCGAAAGCTCGGAATAAAATGCGTCGTCTTACATTCATCTGGGAGGAGGAAGAGATGCCGAAATACGTGATCGAGCGTGAGATCCCGGGAGCGGGAAGTTTGACTCAGGAGCAGATTCTGGGGATCTCGCAGAAATCCTGCAGCGTGCTGAAGAACCTGGGGTCGGAGATTCAGTGGGTGGAGAGTTTCGTCACCCCGGACAAAATCTACTGCATTTATATTGCGCCGAATGAACAGATGGTGCGCGAACACGCGAAGCAGGGTGGATTTCCGGCGAACCGGATTTCGGAAGTGAAGAGGATGATCGATCCGACGTCGGCGGAAGCGTAGGTTTGCGGAGCTCGAGGGTTACCTCAGGCGCTAAAGCGCGGCCATATGCGAGCAAAGAAGCGGCACGACTGAAGGCGTGCCCTTCCCGACACCGACCTCCTACTCAAAGTCCGAGTCCGCCGTCGACCGCGAGAATTTGACCGGTAATAAATTGCGGCGCGGTAGCGAAAAAAAGAACCGCGGCTGCGATTTCGTCGGCGCGGCCGTTTCGCTGCATGGGGGTCTGTTTGGCCATGCGGCGCATAAATGCAGCAGCTGATTTTTCGCCAAGATCGATCATGCCGGGCGCAACCGCGTTCACCGCGATCTCTGGAGCTAAAGCTTTTGCCATAACTTTCGTCAGCATGTGCAATGCGGCTTTTGAGGAACAGTAATGCGCGTGCGTCGGCCAGGGACGCAAACCGCCGAGGGAGCCCATGTGAATGATCTTGGCTTCGATTCCTGCTGATCGAAGTGCCCCGGTGCGCTTTCTGCGCATCCACTTCAGGGCTTCGCGCGAGACCAGGAAGGGGCCGCGGGTGTTGGAGGCGAACATATCATCCCACTGGCGCACGGTGAGGCGCTCGAAATCGGCGGTCGCGTAATTGGCGGCGTTGTTTACAAGGATGTCGATGCGGCCGAGTTCGCGTCCCACATCTTTCATCATGGACTTGACGCTGGCCTCGTCGGTGACATCGCAGCGCAGAGCGAAGGCGCGCACGCCGAAGCTGGCAAGATCGACGACGGTATGCTGGGCGTCGGCTGCAGAATTGCGGTAAGTGATGGCGACATCCGCGCCCGCTTGGGCAAGAGCGAGGGCTGAGGCGCGTCCGAGACGGCGCGCCGCGCCGGTGATGAGACAGGCCTTGCCACGCAGCGGCTTGGAATCGATGTGCGAACATTTTCGGATTCTACTCCCGGAATGGATATCTTGAACGATTCCCGAACTGGTCGGACCACTTGGCGTGCTTTACTTTTTTCTTGCCAGAAAGTCAGCAGGCAACGGTACAATCGCGGCGTGCTGCAGTCTCGCCAGGTCGTAGTTTACTCGCGCAAAGGTTGCCATCTTTGCGAGGTGGTGAAGGAAAGTCTGACGAAACTCTCGCGTCGCGGCGGGTTCACCTGGCAGGAAGTGGACGTGGATAGCGACACCGAACTACGGCGGCAGTTCAACGACGAAGTGCCGGTGGTGTTCATCGACGGGCGCAAAGCCTTCAAGTACCGCATGGACGAACGCGAATTTCTGCGCAAGCTAGCCAGCTAGGACCTTTTTCAGCTCCCGGGCAAAATAAAATCCATCAACCCCGAAGAACACTAAGTATCACGAAGGGCTTTATTGGCGGACTTCCTTCGTGTCACTTTGTGTTCTTTGTGGTGAGTGTCTTCAAATTCAGCACGTGCCTGCCGGATCCGTAGAATTACTATGGAATGCTGTATAGAATTGAGGGAGCACAAGGGAAGCGCATAACTATGGAGAAAGACAGCGAACGCACTCCTGAAGCGGAATCCGCCCAGGCAGCGGGACATGTTGCGAGTGCTCACACGATTTTGAAGGCCCTGCAAGAGAAGATCGGAACGCATCCGGAACTGGGCGCGGCGATCACGAAGCTGGAGATGGCGCTGAACATTTTGGCCGTGAAGACTGGTGGAGTGCTTTAGGACGCACGAAAATCTGGTAAGTGGTTCACGGCGAACTCGCAAACTTTCCGCTACAATCGTTTCCGCTACAATCATCCCGCCCATGTTGCGCACTGATCTTTACGCCGATCCCACAAATATTTTTGTCCACGATGCGATTCTGGCCTCCTGCCAAAAGCATGCGCAGAAAACCGCGCTGGTGGATGCTTCGTGTGGAAGGCGGATGAGTTATACCGAATATGGAGAAACCGTCGAAGCGCTGGCGCGCGGTTTGGTTGCTGCTGGGGTCACGCCGGGTGAAGTAGTCGCTATTTTCTTGCCGAATTCGTGGGAGTTCTGCGTGGCCTATCATGCGGCAACGTTGGCGGGCGCGATTCCGACGCTGCTGAATCCCACGTATCGCGAGCGTGAAGTCCGATATCAGTTGGAAAATTCGGGAGCGGCGCTGCTGATTACCGACGCAGCGAATATTTCTGGAATTCATCTGGGTGGGCTCACCAATCTCCGGCGAGTGTATTGCACGCGGGAGCAGGCAAGTGTAGGTGAGCCGTTCTCCGAACTTGCTGAAGCCGGTGAGCGCCAGAGCGCCACAGCCGGATCGTGGATCGAAGGAAACGTTGGCGGCGCTGCCTTATTCCAGTGGAACGACGGGACTGCCCAAGGGGGTGATGCTCTCGCACTACAACCTGGTGGCAAACATTTACCAGTTGATTGGGCCGAGTGCGGCGCCGCTGAAGTCGACCGACAATCTGCTTTGCTTTCTTCCGCTGTATCACATTTACGGGCTGAACGTAGCGCTGAATCCGATGCTGATGATGGGGGCGACACTGGTACTGACGCCGCGTTTCAACGTGGCCCAGGTTTGTTCGCTGCTCACCGAGGAATCGATTACCACGATGCTCATGGTACCTCCGGCAATGAATGCGTTGTGCCTGGCGGCGGAGGCAGGACAGTTTCCAACGAATCACAAGCTGCACTGGGTGAAGTCAGGGGCAGCACCGCTGGCGCCGGATTTGCCGCGAAGATTCACTGCGCTAACAGGGATTCTGGTTTGCCAGGGTTATGGGATGACGGAGGCTTCGCCGGTCACGCATGTGGGCTACCTGGAACCCGAACTTTACCGGCCGGATTCGATTGGGCATCCTCTGGTGCGGACGGAGTGCCGAGTGGTGGGGACGGAGAATTTTGCCGCGTCGGAGAACGGCGCGAGTGAGGTTGCGACAGGTCAGGCGGGAGAGTTAGTGATGCGCGGTCCGCAGTTCATGCGTGGGTATTGGAAAGAGCCCGATGCAACGGCGGCCGTGCTGCGCGACGGATGGTATTGGTCGGGTGACATCGTCACGCGGGATCGTGAAGGTTTTTACCGTGTCGTTGACCGGCGTAAAGAGATGATCAAATACAAAGGTTTTCCGGTGGCGCCAGCCGAAGTGGAAGCGGTGTTGCTGGAACATCCCGCAGTGCGGGAGTGTGGAGTGGTCGGACGTCAAGATGCCGCGGCAGGGGAAATCCCGGTGGCGTTCATCGCGCTGCGCGACGGATTTGCAAACGGCAAGAAGATGGAAGAAGAGTTGTGCGCCTTCGTGGGCGAACGGCTGACGCACTACAAGCAGCCGCGCGAAGTGCATTTTGTGGAGGCCGTCCCCAAAACGGCTTCGGGGAAAATTCTGCGCCGTGAGTTGAGGCAATTCATTCGTTGATCGCGGAAGCGCGGCGACGGATTCCAGTCTTTAAGAAATGACACGGAATTGACAATTTTCTGACAATCGCCTGCAACGCCCGTCCCAGACTGATCCTCGCGCAGTAGCGGACATGCCACGCGCTTCTACCTAAACCCAGGTTTTCACTCGCAGGAGGATCATTATGAACGTCTTTGACAAAGTCAAAGCTTGCAGCGCGGCTCTGGCGCTGATTCTTGCTTGCGGCTGGTCCGCGAGCGCGCAGGCCTCACCCGGCGGCACCAGCGTGATTGCATCGACCGTTCCGGCGAACGGGGATGTAAACCCGTACGGAGTGGCTCTGGTGCCGAATAGTATAGGTTCGTTAATCAAGGGAAATATTCTGGTCAGCAATTTCAACAACAGCGCGAATCTCCAGGGTACGGGTACGACGATCGTGCAGGTTTCGCCCGAAGGTGTGGTCACTTTGTTTGCTCAAATCGACGCGACTAAGCTGCCGGGGCCTTGCCCGGGCGGCATTGGCTTGACCACGGCATTGGAAGTGCTGCGCAGCGGATGGGTGATCGTGGGCAGTTTGCCGACCACCGATGGCACGTCGGCGACTGTGCAAGCAGGATGTTTACTGTTGCTGAATAGCGACGGAGCAGTGGTTCAGACTTTCTATGGTTCGTTGATTAATGGCCCATGGGATATGACGGCTCTTGATTCCGGAAGCAGCGCAGATCTTTTTGTGACCAATGTTTTAAACGGCACGCAGGCAGCGGGCGGGAAAGTGGTTCACCAGGGAACAGTAGTACGGCTCATGCTGACCGGTTTATATGGAGCGATGCCCAGCTTGCAATCGATCACCGTGATTGCCTCGGGCTTCTCGGAGACGGACTGATCCTGCAGCTTTGGTGATTGGGCCGACCGGACTGGCGTTGAGCGGCAATGCGGAAACGTTGTATGTGGCTGACAGCCTGAACAATCGCATCGTGGCGATCTCGGATCCGATGACTCGGGTTACCTCTGCCGGAACTGGCACTGCGATTACGCGAAATGGTTTTCTGAATGATCCTTTGGGGCTGACGGTCGCGCCAGACAGCAGCATCCTGGCAGCCAATGGAAACAATGGCTTCCTGGTTACGATTACACCGGGCGGTGACCAGCTCACTGAAGACCTGTTGGATAACAATGGAAAACCGCCCGGGGCAGGAGCTTTATTTGGATTGGTGGTCGAGGGCCACAGTCTTTATTACGTGGATGATGCCACGAACACATTGAATCTGTTCCAGTGACGGTGTTTCATTGATTTAAGAGAGTGGCGCACTCTCTACCCACCTTTCGCAAAGGTAGCGGAAGGTGGGTTTTTTTATGCAGGCATTCGGCAAATCGATTTGTTCGATAGGTTTATGCGAATCCTCATTTCGATTGTTCGCGGCGTACACTTCCTGTAGTATTCCTGCCTCATGTTTCGAATCTTGCTGCTGTTCCTACGGCGGTTGTGGCTGCCCTTCGCGGTGTTTGCTGCGTTCAGCCTGATGTGTGTTCTGGTCTACATGCATTTGGAGGGACTGACCTGGCAGGATGCGCTGTTCTGGATGATTCACCCTCACGCGATCGATTCTCAGCGCGTACACAATTCGACCAAGCTGTTTTCGATTTTTGTTTATTGCGGCGTGTTCGCGTTCCAGATCTGGGTAGCGGAACGGGTTGCGGTCACGATCTTCAACCGGCAGGGAATGGAGGCCTGGAGAACCATGGTGAACGACGTCAGCATTGAAAAATTGCGCGATCACTTCATCATCTGCGGCTACGGACAAGTGGGGAGAACGGTAGTCGACCAACTTAACCGGCTGAAGATTCCGTTTGTGTTGATCGAGACCAACGAAGGATTATGCCGAGAACTGTTGAAGGATAAAGTCCTCGCCATTCAGGGCGACGCGAAACGGCATGACGTGCTGCAATCGGCCGGGTATCGAGCGGGCGCGGGGAGTGTGCATTGTGATCGACAACGACGCCGACAATCTCTATATCACGGTGACGGCCAAGGCGTTGAATCCGAAGGCACGCATTATTACGCGGGCAGGGCAGTCGCGCTATGCGCAAGCCATGCGCAATTCGGGCGCAGACGAAGTGATCATTCCCGAATACGAAGGCGGCCTGATGACGGGACGGATGATTGCCAAGTTCTATCCCGATGCGCAGTCGCACCTGGAGTAGCGTTATTTTTCTGTGCCGCTCTCGCCGGTAATTTTTTTCGTCACCAGGAAGTTCCAGATGGCATCGTTGGCGTTAAGAGCGTTGCTGGTTTTGCCTACTTCTTTTTCGCTCATATATTGCTCGCCGCCGGGCCAGGTGTTGCCGCCATTCTTAACGCTGTAGAGCACAACCTGAGCGTTATCCTGGCAGCCGCTGTAGGTGTAGGTTTTCGTTTCCTTGCCGCCCTTGTCCGCCGATGGCAACTTTGCCTGTTCTGGCTTTTCACCGCAGTGATCGAACTTTGCCCAGGTCTTCGCGCTATCTTCCGCGGAGAGCACGTGGAAGCGTCCGGGTTTGTAAGTGCCGCCATTGTCGGGAACGATCGGGTCGTCCGTGCCATTGATGAAAAGAACGGACGCGGCGCGTGCCGGCAGGCAGATCATGGTCTTGGGCATCGCCGCGCCGACTGCGGCAATTGCAGCTACGCGATCCGCCATGTTGCAACCCACGCGCAGCGCCATAAAGCCACCATCGCCCAAGCCAGTGGCGTAGATGCGGCGGGTGTCTACGGAATACTTCATGGGAAGCTGATCGAGCATTTGATTGAGGAAGGCGACGTCGTCAGGGGGCTCAGATTTATTCCTGTTCTCGTCGGGATTCTCGCCCCCGTTCTGTCCTCCACCCTGTCCGCCGCCGGGATAGCCACCACCGCCACCACCGGGATAACCGCCGCCCCCTCCCGGGTATCCGCCACCACCGCCGGGGTAGCCTCCCCATCCTCCACGACGACCTCCGCGGCGGGGCTGCATTGCCTGATTTACTTGTTCCGGGCGGACTCCTATATTCCATGAGCCGTGGGCGGCATTGGGATAGACGGCGATGATGCTGTCTTTGTCGGCAAGACGATTGAAGTGGGTGATCCCCGCCATATCAGCAGCATCCTGATTTCGTCCGTGCAGAAGAATGACAACCGGATAGTGCTGCTGCTGGTTGTAGCCTTGGGGCAGATGCACGACGTAGGTGCGCGACACGTCGTTGACGTCGACCTTTTCCTGCGAGTCCTGCGCCGCTGAAGCTTTTTCCTGCGAATCACTTTTCGGGGACTCTGGTTTTGGGGAGTCTTGCGCGTGCAAAGGGAGTAAGCAGAGTGACCCCAGAAGACAGAGACCTAGCAGGTGAGGGAAGTGCGATCGACGGAGGCGCGGAAGATTCATCGAGGAGACTTTCAATTTCATTCTTGCAATTCCTCTATTGTTTCGGAACATACACCGAAATGGCTCACCAGACAGAGAACGGCCCGAGGCCGTCATTGGCTAAGAACCCCTAGCATGTCACAGGGTTGCTAGCGAGCGGCAGGGAGTTTTGCAAAGATTTGTAAGTGAGCCGAAGTCCTGAAACGGTGAACTTTTTTAGCCGGCCGTCGTAACTACATTTGACCAGACGGTTGGACTGAATCCGCGCTGGATCAGGAGGCATTTATGGACGGTAATTTGATTGGGCTGGCTGCAGTGGTGATGTCCCTGGGAATTCCGATGGCGGCGATGTATACGTTTTTCCGGGTAAGGAAGCTGCGTAGTGAAGAGCGCCTTGCGGCCATTGCGCGCGGCGCCGAGATACCGATGCAGCCGGAACTTTCCGAGGCGGCGCGTTCGCGCCGATCGGGAATTCTTCTTGTGGCGGGGGCGCTCGGCTACATCGCGACCTTCGTTCTCATTGGAAGAGTGGAGCCGGATGCGATGATCGCAGCTACGTTTGGCATCATTCCACTGGCGGTAGGGATTGGATTTTTTGTGGATCACGCACTGATTCGGCGGGATGCGAAAGCGCAGTGAATTTCCCGGCACATGGCTTATGAGCCGGTGATGAATTTATGCTGGGGGCCGGTCAGTGGGACCACGCTCAGTCGTCCTTGATGCACCAGCGGAGAATCGGCGAATAGTTTGTTGGCTTTCATCTCCGCCAGGGTCACGGGCTTGGCGATGGGTTTGCCAACTTTGATTTTTATTTGTGGATTTTTAGGATCGCTGGCTTTCCACCGAGACGACCGAGGCGGTTCCCACAGCGCTCTTTTCATCTCCAGTGTGGTAGATCACCAACTGATCTCCCGGCTTCATGCCGCGGAGATTTCTGACGGCGACGGGGTTGGTAACGCCGTCCCAGATCGTGGTCTGGTCGCGTTGCAGATCGGCGAATGAATATACGGTGGGTTCGGTTTTCAGAAGGTAGGACATAAGCTGGATTTTACTCGTCGTTTATTAAGCTCGTTGTCAGTTATTGTGGCTTCGCGTTTGGATCTGGAGGGGCTGGTGCTTTGTCGTCCTTCTTTTCCTCTGGATGGTTCTCGTAAATTGAATATTGTCCCTGTGGGCGTTTGAGTTTGATGGTCAAGTCCAGCTTGGCTTTGTCGATGTCGTAATCCTCGCCAAAGGTCTGGAATCCGCTGGCCAGAACCTGCACGCGTAGTTTGCCGTAAGGAACATCGTCGAAGCTGGTTCTGCCGTCATTATTGGTCTTGAGTTCAAGTCCACCACGGCTCTGTTTGCCGTCCGCGCTTACGGGGTGCATGATTACGGCGGCGTTGCGTATGGGTTTGCCGTTATCTTCTTTGATGACGAGGAAGGTCAGAGTTGCAACCGGCCCCTCCTCATCCTTCTGCGCCGCGGCCGTGCCGGCTAGCGTGAGAACCAGGAGCAGGCAACCAATGGTTCGCCATTTCGCTGCAGCCATAGATATTTGCCCTTCATTAACTCGACACTCAGAATTGCCGACCTTCTTCATACCTGAAACATTCTAGCGATTGTGAAGTCCGCGCGGAAGAGACGAAGTAAATTAAGCTTTCTCGGAGGGCCGGGTCTTGCGCTCGCCCGAGGGTAGCGATCCAAGCTGCACCAAATCGCTGGCCACGCGGGCCGTATTGTGGCGCGCCACTCCGGCCTCTTCCAAATAATCCCCCAGCACGGGGATTACGCCCAGAGATTCAATCGCATCGAGATCGGCGACGATTTGACATGCGCCTTCGAGCGCGTATTTGGCCTTGAGCTCATCGGATACCGGCGTACGGTTGATGAGAGCGTAGTCAAAAATTTGTTGACCGGCATGACGATTGAGTGCGCGGATGTGATCGGCGGCGGTAAGGCCGAGGCTCTCGTTGGCCTGCGTCATCAGATTGCAGATGTAAACCTTCGTGGCCGGCGAAGTGACGATGGCTTCGGCGATGCCGCGCACCAGCAGATTAGGAATAAGGCTGGTGAAGAGCGAGCCCGGGCCGATGCTGATGATATCGGCGCCGGCAATGGCATCGAGCGTTTGGGGCAAGGGCTCGACGTCGGGAGGAACCAGAAACAATTCCTGGATGCGGCCTTTGCTGGCGGTAATTTTGGTCTCACCGCGCACGCGCGTGCCGTCTTCCATCAGGGCTTCAAGTTCGATGTTTGAGGTAGTCGCGGGATGGATGTGTCCACGGGTGACGAGAATTTCTGAGGAAAGCCGTACCGCTTCGGCAAAATCCTCAGTGATGGAAGTTAAGGCCGCCAGGAATAAGTTGCCAAAGCTGTGGCCTTCCAGACCGGAGCCTTTGTTGAAGCGATGCTGGAAGAGTTGGGAGAGCAGGGCTTCATCCTCGCTGAGGGCGACGATGCAATTGCGAATGTCGCCGGGCGGGAGCATGTTGAGTTCTTTGCGCAGGCGTCCGCTGGAGCCTCCGTCATCGCTAACCGTGACGACGGCGCAGAGGTCGCGAATGACCGGCACGCCGGGACGCGCCGCTGGCAGTTCTGCGGGAGTGAGCGCGAAGCGTTTGAGTCCCTTGAGCAGGGTAGAAAGACCAGTGCCGCCGCCGATGGCGACAACGCGGAGACCACGCTCGCGGGTGGTCTTCTCCAAAGGCGAGAATGTGGCGGGTTTGGTTTCCATCGAGGGAAGCTCGATTGCAGACCTACTAATACGATTCGTCTTCGCGGAAGGAACCCTCCGGAGAAGTCAGGTCGGCAGCGGGATCTGGGTACAACAGCTCCGTGAACCGTGGATCTTCGGCCAGATTGTGAAAATCAGAATCGTTGCGCGCCTGGTAGCGCAGACTGGCATTCAGGCGAAGAGCTTCATCCAAGATGCTTGAGCGAATCTTCCACGTGCCCGGTAAGGCAATCGAGAGCAGCCAAGCCATAGATAACAAAGTCGGTCTTTGGCGCCTGCTTCACAAGCTTTTCAATGTGCTCACGGGCGGTGACGTAATCGCCGACGTTCATGAGCGAGACCGAGTAATCGAAATGCTCCTCGATCGTCTTGAACTGCGTAGTGGCGGAGCGTTCGAGATGCTGGTTGCAGATGCTGAGATGGATGGAAGCGCGATCGCCCAACTCCTTGCTGCCCCCGGCCAGCACTTTCTGAAACAGCGGCTTGGCCTTGTCGAACTTGTGCTCCTGCAAGGCGCGCAGCCCGGCTTCGTAATTTTGCAGGGCCTGCGACGCACGTGGATCGTCCGCGATAGAAGATTTTTTGGGATTAGCCTTTTGAGCCATGTGAAGAATTTTTCCTGTGCTCGTCGTAATAAGTACTCCTTAGCATGAACCTCAAAGAACTGATCCTCAAGTATCACTCAAGTGGCGGGTAGAGGGCAATTCGGTGGGTAGTGGCGGGTACCGGGTTGCGAGTACTGAGCAAGAAAAGCGTCCGCGGGATCGATGAACTAGCCTGCGCACCACTCTTCGTTTTGCAAGTGCCGCCACAAACTCATCTGCTGAATCGCTCCCACACAATTCCGAAATGGGAAGCTACGCGTCACCGTACGCCCATCAGTGTGACCGAAATTCTTGTGTTCACGGCGGCGCGAAGACTAGTTTGCGAAAAGAGGCAAGCAATCGCGGCAGCAGCCGAGAGGAAAAAAGATGAGCGTCACGCGTCGATACAACAATTCAGCAATCTGCTTTGCGGCATTCTTATTGCTTATTTTCGCCACCGCATGCAGTGATTACGACAAGTCCGGCACAAATCCCACCGTAAGTTCGCCCGTCGCGAGTTCCCTAACCCCTCCCAATGGGGCAGCCGGTGCGTGTCCCAACTCAATCGTTACCGCAACGTTCAGCAAGCCGATGAATCCGGCATCGATCGATGGCTCGACCTTTAAGGTTACCGGTCCGGGCTCGGCGGCGGTCACGGGAGTGGTGACCTTCGATGCCTCGAGTGACACCGCGATCTTCACACCGGCGACCGCTCTCGCATTGAGCACGCTGTATACGGCAACGATCACCACCGGCGCACAGGACATGTATGGCAACGGTCTGGCCAGTAATGCCGTATGGACCTTTACTACCAGCGCGACAGCGTGTGTGCCGCCAGCCGCGCCGATCTCCGTGACGCCGCCCAACATCTCTACCGGAATCTGTCCCAATACCGTGATCGCGGCCACATTCCCCCAGGCGATGGACCCGACGACGATCAACGCTACAACCTTTACAGTGGCGCCCGGTGTGACCGGAACAGTGACTCATGATACGACGAACAAGATTTTCACATTTACACCATCCGCTAATCTCGCGCTGAGCACAGCCTATACCGCGACGATAACTACTGGCGCTAAAAGCACAGCGGGCAATGGGCTCGCCAGCAACTTCACGTGGACCTTCACCACGGCGGCCACATCGTGTGCTGCGCCTCCGCCTCCGGCCGTGATTTCTGTAACTCCTCCCAATGGTGCTATTGGCGTGTGCCCCAACACGGTGGTCACGGCGACGTTCAATGAAGCCATGAATCCTGTCACCATCAATACGACAACTTTCACAGTGGCGACGGGCGTTACCGGAGTTGTGACACTGGACGGCACCGGCAAAATTGCTACCTTTACGCCGACCGCCAATCTCGCGCTGAACACTACCTACACCGGGAAGATAACCACTGGCGCTCAGGATCTGGCGGGCAACGCGTTGGCTGCCAATTATCTCTGGAGCTTCACCACCGCGACTCTGGCGTGTCAACCACCGGTGCCCATGGGATCGGCTGCGAGCTTTGAGGTACTGGCCGGGTCCACAGTTACGAACACTGGCCCAACCATCATTACTGGCGGCGACTTGGGACTAAGCCCCGGTAGCGCCGTCACTGGCTTTCCTCCGGGAACACTGACCCCGCCCGCGGTGATGCATGTGACGGACCCCACCGCGGCACAGGCCGAACTCGATTTGACCACGGCCTATCTGTACGCGGCCGGATTACCCGGAGGTGCGGTGCTGCCGGGGAACTTGAGCGGTCTGACTTTTCCGCCTGGACTGTATACGAATTCCAGCACGGTGATGTTAACCGCAGGCAACGTCACCCTCGACGCACAGGGAAATGCGAATGCAGTTTTCATCTTCCAGGTCGGGTCCACGCTCACGACCATCGGAAGCACGCAGGTGATCCTGGCCGGAGGCGCTCAAGCCAAGAACGTTTTCTGGCAGGTTTCCAGCTCGGCGACGCTGGGAACCAACTCAATCTTCCAGGGAACCATACTGTCGCTGCAATCGATCACGCTCGATACCGGCGCCACTCTTACGGGCCGAGCACTGGCCCGCAATGGCGCAGTCACTTTGGACAGCAATACGGTTACAGCCCCGTAAGCAAGATGCTTCTGGCGGAGGGTCAGTTCAATGCTGTCCCTCCGCCGGACTGGCTGCTCAGCATTCAAGTCATCAATATTCTTGGAGGAGTTTTCGTATGTCATCTCGCTTTCAGATCCATAGTGGCCTGGTTCCAGTTGTGACGTTGCTCTTGCTTGTGGTCTTTTGCAGTCTGGGCACGGTTGCTGTGGCGCAGGATCAGCCATCTCCCAAGTGGGAACTTTTCGGCGGATATTCGTTTGTCTATCCCGGTGCAGATTTGCACGGGCTGCTTCCAGGAGGACTACTTCCGGTAAACAGCCTCGTGGAATCGAACCCCCGGGGGGCAGGCGCCAGCATCACTTACAACTTCAACCGGTGGATCGGCTTGACCGCCGACACCAGTGGGGATTTGAGCAGTGGCGAAAGGGGCGTAGCCATGCGAATCGACGACGCCGAGTTCTATAACTTTTCCGGCGGGCCTAAGATAACTTTTCGCACTCACCGTTTTTCCCCGTTTCTCGAAGGCTTAGTAGGCGAGCATCGCCTGGCGTCCGAACTCTTTAGAAGCGATTACGAATTCGGTTTCATGGCGGGCGGCGGTCTGGATCTGAAGTTGACCCGGCGGTTCTATTGGCGCGTGATCCGGGCCGACTACGTATTCTCGAATCATCAATATGGCCCATCGTCGATCGTTCCCGCCACGGATGTCAGAGGTGCAAGGCTGCAAAGTGGCTTGGTATTCATGTGGGGGGGCAAATCGGTTGTGACTTCCCCCAGTGCGGCGTGCTCTGTACAACCAGCCGAGGCTTTTGCCGGTGAGGGGATAACCGCGACGGTGTCCGGATCCAATTTCAACCCGAAGCGCACGCTGCAATACAGCTGGAGCGGCTCGGGAGTCAGACCTGGCGAGACTCGCGCGTCCACGCAAATCGATACCACCGGCTTGCAGCCGGGCTCCTATCAGGTTACTGCGAGTTTGAGCGATGGGAGTGCCAGTGGTACTGCGACTTGCAATGCCAGATTTACCGTGAAAGAGCCGCGTCCGCCCGTGATTTCGTGTTCGGCAGATCCGGCGAGCGTGCCGATGGGTGGGACTTCAACCATTACTTCAACTGCTACCAGCCCTGATGGGCGCGTACTGACCTATAGCTATACGACCAGTTCGGGAAGCATCAGCGGTAATACCTCAACCGCCATCTTGGCAACTACGGGGGCGCAGCCGGGAGCGATTAGCGTGACCTGCAATGTGGCCGATGACCGCAACCAGCCCCTCACGGCTTCGGCCTCGACCACGGTGGACCTGCAAGCCCCACCACCTCCACCTCCGATGCCGGATGTGGCGGCCATCGAGAAAAGGCTCGCGCTTCACAGCGTTTATTTTGCGACCGCGAAGCCCACGGTCGAGAAGCCTGATGCTGGCCTGCTTGCCAGCCAGGAGACGACTCTGACTGCGCTGGCCAGCGATTTCCAGACCTATCTTCAAAGCAAGCCGGACGCTCGCTTGACTCTGGAGGGTCACGCCGATCCGCGCGGTTCGGCGGAATACAATCAGGCGCTTTCCCAACGGCGAGTGGAGCGGGTAAAGGGTTTCCTTGTAGCACTGGGGATTCCCGCCGCCAATATCCAGACCGAGGCGTTCGGGGAACAAGAAAACCTTACCGACAAACAAGTGAGAGACGCCGTCGAAAAAAATCCCGAGTTGAGCCCGGAGGATCGGCAAAAGGTGCTCAAGAATATGAGAATGATCATCCTGGCCAGCAATCGCCGGGTCGACATCACGCTCAGTAACGTTGGCCAGACGTCGCAGCAGTCCGTGCGCGAGTATCCCTTCAATGCCGCGGATTCTTTGACCCTGCTCAACGAAGAGGAAACAAAAAAACCAACCAGGTCGAGGTCTAAGCACGAGGCAAAACCTAAGGCACAACAATAAAGACGAGCTGAAGGGAAGAAAGGCCAGCCGAATTCGTCATTTGGCTGGCCTTTTTATTTTCTTCGCTGATCCGATTGGTCCGGGCTGGGCGGAGATACTCCCACGAGTCTTCGGTGTTAGTTAATTGCCGCGGCTGTTTCCAGATCGATCTGCTTCCAATTCCCCTTGATAATGCCAGCGCGAATCTGAGCCGCAGTCTTGCCAGCTTTGTGCTGCTGATAAGAGTAATAGAGTTCCTTCAGGCAAGTGGCGCAGCGGGCGCCGTGCGTGCCCTCGAAGCAGCTATGTAGGCTGTTATGGCCCATGCGGTCGCAATAACAATAGCAAGGCTGCTGATGCAGGACGACGGGAATCTTCGATGCCAGTTCGTAGGCGTGGGTCTGGTACGGGTATTGTGCATCGGCTCCCCAGAGCTGATCTTTTGTAAGGATGGCAGGAAGCTTCGTCCCTTTCGGCGGCGGCCCGGCATTATAGGCGGGTATGCCAGTTTCTTCTTCCTCGCCCTGAGGCGCTGCCCAGAGCGAAGTCATGGTCAGAGTTACCAACAAGAGCAGACTTAGAGTAAGTGCACGGTGCATAAACTTGCGGCGAAAGAATCGACTCGCTGGCATAGCTGTCTCCTGATCCCTTATATTTTAACCTGCTTTAAGCCATATTGTGAGCGAAGCATTCGTTGCCCCTTCGAAATTGCTGCCTCCGCTTCCATGGGACTCTGATCTGTATACAATAGAGATCACATGTCAGAGGTCCCGACCACCGAACCAAAAGCTATTTCCGTAAAGCCGCTTCCGCAGGCTGCAGAAAGCGAAGCGATGAGCGCAGGGGCGCGCCTGCGTCCGGCGCTAGGGGTATGGTTGCGCGACCTGGTGGTTTCGCTGGCGATTTCGGCATTCATTATTGTTTTCATTTATCAGCCCGTTAAGGTAGAAGGCACCAGCATGATGCCGTCGCTCGAAGACCAGGAGCGAATCTTTGTTAACAAATTTGTCTACCGGCTGGAACCGATTTCGCGCGGAGACATTGTAGTTTTTCGTTATCCGCGCGATCCTTCGAAAAGTTACATCAAGCGGGTGATTGGCGTGGCTGGCGATCGGATTCGCATTGATGGCGGCCAAGTGTATGTGAATGATGAAGCTCTAGAAGAAGATTATGTTCCCCCTGCCTATGCCGATTCCCGGTCGTATCCCGAGACAGTAGTCCCGCCGCACTCTTATCTCGTACTGGGAGATCATCGGTCGATGTCGAACGACAGCCGCGATTTCGGGCCGGTCGATCAAAGTTATATTTACGGCAAAGCCGTGTTTGGCTATTGGCCGATGGATAAGCTGGGCAGAGTTCGGTAGGGCATTGCTGATTTCTGATTGTTGATTGAAAACCGTGAGGCGGGTGCTTAATCAGCAATCAGCAATCAGCAATCATCAATCAGCAATTTGCGAAACCTTCTACGATTTCCACACCTCAAACGCGTTCCGAGCTTGGTCCTGAAACAAATCCCTGATAAAATTCTGAAAATCCACACATTGGAGCGAGAATGCAGGCTATCCTTGCGCTGGAAGACGGGCGAGTCTTCCGAGGCAAAGGTTACGGCGCCAAAGGCGAGTGCTACGGCGAAGTCGTTTTCAATACTTCCATTACCGGCTACCAGGAAATTTTCACTGACCCCTCCTACTCGGGACAGATTGTTGTCCTGACCAATCCTCAGATCGGCAACTACGGAACCAATCACGAAGATAACGAAGCCACCCGCCCGTGGATTGAAGGACTGATCGTCCGCGAGTTTTCGAAAGTGAGCTCGAACTGGCGATCGCAGCAGGTGGCCGAAGAATATCTCGAACAGTTCAAAGTGCCGGTGCTTTCCGATATCGATACGCGGGCCTTGGTGCGGCATCTGCGCGACCATGGGGTGATGCGTGGAGTGGTTTCGACGCTGGAAAGCGATGCGGAGAAGTTGGTCGCCAAAGCGAATTCGATTCCAAAGATGGATGGCACCGACCTAGCCAAAGAGGTGAGTACTAAGCGGCCTTATGTGTGGGAAGTGGGTGAGCGCTCGCACGAGCCGGTAGCTATGGTTGGAGTGAAAGATGAGCCGGCGCGGTTTCACGTAGTGGCTTATGACTTTGGAATTAAGCAAAACATTCTACGCAAGTTACGCGGAGAAGGTTGCCGCGTGACTGTTGTTCCTGCGCAGACTCTTGCGGAGGATGTGTTGGCTTTGAAACCGGATGGAGTGTTTCTGTCGAATGGGCCGGGTGATCCTGAGCCGTGTACATATGCCGTGGATTCGATTCGGCGACTTATGGGACGACAGCCGATCTTTGGGATTTGTCTGGGGCATCAACTTACGGGAATTGCGCTCGGCGGAAAAACTTTCAAGCTGAAGTTTGGACATCACGGCGGGAATCATCCGGTGAAGCAGTTGTCCTCGGGCAAGATCGAGATCACGGCGCATAACCACAACTTCGCGGTGGATCCGGATTCGCTCCCGGAGAGCGAAGTTGAACTCACGCACATCGATTTGAATGATTCAACTTTGGAAGGATTACGGCATCGCAATCTGCCGCTGTTCAGCGTGCAGTATCATCCTGAGGCTGCGCCTGGTCCGCATGATTCGCATTATCTGTTCAAGGATTTTGTGAAGATGATGGATGAATGGAAAGGGTGAGGGCGCTGTCTAGAATTAAGGGAAACGAAGAGTTTTGAAAGGGAGCGTCTTCAAGGCGCGTCCTGATTAGATGCGATTAACCCGGTCATCCCGAGCGAAGAAGATCGACTGCGAAGCGAGCGATTTTCGCAGTCGAGGGACCTGCTGTTGGCTCGCGGCTTGTATGCTGCCAGCGGAAAGCAGGTCCCTCCACGCGAATAACGATCGGCTTCGCTGATCGTTATTCTTGGTCGGGATGACAGGGTAAGAGTGAATAGAAATCTAATGCCCAAACGCACTGATATCTCGAAAATACTGATTCTTGGCTCCGGGCCCATCGTCATCGGGCAGTCGGCCGAGTTCGATTATTCCGGCACGCAGGCCTGCAAGGCGCTCAAGTCCGAGGGCTATGAAGTCGTTCTGGCCAACTCGAATCCGGCGACCATCATGACGGATCCGGAGATTGCCGACCGCACTTACATCGAGCCGATGACACTGGAGTATTTGGAAGAGATTATCCGCATTGAACGGGAACTGTCGCCTGGCTCGGGTTTTGCCGTGTTGCCTACTGTCGGCGGGCAGACTGCGCTCAATCTGGCCATTGAACTTTCCGACGGCGGTGTTCTTGAAAAATACGATGTGAGCTTGATCGGCGCGAACGTTGCCGCGATCAAGAAGGCGGAAGACCGTCTCTTCTTCAAAGACGCGATGCAGAAGATCGGCCTCGACGTGCCCAAGTCGGCGCTGGTGAACAGCACAAAAGATGGATTGGAGTTCGCGGGCAAGATTGGTTTTCCGGTGATTGTGCGGCCGTCGTTCACGCTGGGAGGTTCCGGCGGCGGCATCGCTTATAACCGCGAAGAACTGCTTGAAGTCCTGACGCGCGGACTCGATATGTCTCCGGTGCACGAGGCGCTCATTGAAGAGTCGGTGCTGGGATGGAAAGAATTCGAGCTGGAGGTGATGCGCGATACGAAAGATAACGTCATCATCATCTGCTCGATCGAGAACTTCGATCCCATGGGAGTGCACACCGGCGATTCGATTACAGTTGCACCGGCACAGACGCTGACTGATCGCGAGTATCAGGCGATGCGCGATGCATCGATTGCCGTGATCCGCGAGATTGGCGTGGACACCGGCGGATCGAACATTCAGTTCGGCGTGAATCCTGAAACTGGCCGCATGGTGGTAATCGAGATGAACCCGCGAGTCTCCCGCTCTTCGGCTTTGGCCTCGAAGGCTACGGGGTTTCCGATTGCGAAGATTGCGGCGAAACTTGCCGTCGGTTATACGCTCGACGAGATTCCCAACGACATCACGCGCAAGACGCCGGCCTGTTTCGAGCCAACGCTCGATTATGTGGTTGTGAAAATTCCCAAGTGGCAGTTTGAGAAATTTCCTGGAGCAGACGAAAGCTTAGGCGTGCAGATGAAGTCGGTGGGCGAGGTGATGGCGATCGGCCGTACCTTCAAGGAAGCGTTGATGAAGGGCATCCGCTCGCTCGATACCGGCAAGCGCACGGGCTCTGACAAGATTGAGCCGAAGATACTGACGCAACGGTTAGTCACGCCGCATCCGGAGCGGTTGGCCTACGTGCAGTACGCATTGCGACAGGGCCACACGGTGAAGCAGTTGGCCAAGATGACTTCGATGGATCCTTGGTTCCTCTACCAGCTCAAAGAAATTAATGACATGCAATTGGAGCTGGAGAAGCATCCGATGGAGTCGATACCGACCGAGGTACTGCGCGAAGCCAAGCGCATGGGATTCTCCGACGGAAGACTGGCGAATGTGTGGCGGCTTGAGGGTCAGGAGAAAGTTCGACATCTGCGCAGGAAGCATGGCGTGTTGCCGGTTTACAAGCGCGTCGACACTTGCGCGGCTGAGTTCGAGAGTTTTACGCCATACCTTTATTCGACTTACGAAGATGAAGACGAAGCTGCGCCCACGGAGAAAAAAAAGATCATCATTCTGGGCAGCGGACCGAACCGCATTGGGCAGGGAATTGAGTTCGATTACTGCTGCTGTCACGCGTCGTTTGCGCTGCACGAAGATGGTTACGAGACCATCATGATCAATTGCAATCCCGAGACGGTCTCGACCGATTACGATACCAGCGATCGCCTCTACTTTGAGCCGCTCACGTTTGAGGATGTATGGGCGATCTACCAGCATGAAACTTCGAAGGGCGCGCCCTGTGGTGTGATTGTGCAGTTCGGCGGGCAGACGCCGCTCAATCTTGCTCTGCCACTTAAAGCTGCGGGCGTGAATATCATTGGCACGTCTCCCGAGTCGATCGATCTGGCCGAGGATCGCAAACATTTCAACAAGCTGCTGCAGGAATTGGAAATCCCGCAAGCCGCGGGAGTAATGGCTACCTCGCTCGAGGAGGCCATTGAAGGCGCCAAGCAAGTGGGATATCCAGTGGTGGTAAGGCCCTCGTATGTGCTGGGCGGACGCGCCATGGTCATCGCTTACGACGAAGAATCCGTGACGCGCTACATGAAGGAAGCGGTCGAGTATTCGCACGACCGTCCGGTATTGATCGATCATTTTCTCGAAGATGCAATCGAAGTGGACGTGGATGCGCTTTCTGACGGCGAAGATGTGGTGATCGGCGGAATTATGCAGCATATCGAAGAGGCTGGCATTCACTCTGGCGATTCCTCATGCGTGCTGCCGGCAGTGGATATTCCTCAGCCGTTGATGGAGCGCATGCGCGACTATACGTTTAAGCTGGCACGAGCGTTGAAGGTTGTGGGGCTGATGAATATTCAGTTCGCCATCCCGCGCGGCACGATGAACGCGGACGGCGGAAAAGTTTACGTTCTGGAAGTAAATCCGCGGGCTTCGCGTACTGTGCCGTATGTTTCGAAAGCCACCGGTGTGCCGATGGCGAAGATTGCGGCGCGGCTCATGACCGGTAGAAAGCTGCGTGAATTTCTTCCGGAGAATATTGCGCGGCGCTCCGATCTCGATACCGGAAGCTGCTTCTACGTGAAGTCCCCGGTGTTTCCGTGGAATAAATTCCCCGGAGTCGATACCGTGTTGGGCCCGGAGATGAAATCGACTGGCGAAGTGATGGGAGTGGGCGACAGCTTTGGGGAAGCCTTTGGAAAAGCGCAGTTGGCGGCGGGCCAGAAGTTGCCGACGCAAGGGACGGTTTTCATCAGCGTGACCGATCACGATAAGCGCCATGTGGCTGACGTCGCTCGAAAATTTGTCGACATGGGTTTCAAGCTGGTGGCTACTTCCGGAACAGGCGATGTAATCGAAGCCGCCGGCATGCGAGTGGAGCGCGTCTACAAAGTAAAGGAGGGACGTCCGAACGTGGTCGATTTCATTAAGGGTCAGCGCATTCATCTCATCGTGAATACGCCGACCGGGCCAGAGCCATGGTTCGATGAGAAGGCGATCCGGCGCGCGGCAGTCACGGCGCGTGTTCCCACCATCACGACGCTGTCGGCGGCACTCGCGGCGGCGGAAGGAATTGCAGCTCTACAGCGCGGGGAAGTCACCATCCGGGCACTGCAGCAGTTGCACGCGGAGCGGACGGTCAAGAGCCGCTAAAATCATGCAAGGTTGTGCCGGCATGCAATAATTGGTGCGCGAGGTCTTCATGTTACTTCACGGAATTTTTCCTCCCATTACTACGCCGTTCTATCCTGACGGCAACGTCTACTTTAAAAAACTTGAAAGCAATGTTGAGCGCTATTCGCGAACGCCGGCTGCTGGCATTGTCGTTCTGGGTTCTACCGGCGAAGCGATTCTGCTTTCCGATCAGGAACGCCGCGACGTGCTGAAGTCCGCGCGCGAGGCGGCTGCGCCGAATAAGGTCCTCGTTGCGGGCACCGGGATCGAGTCGGCTGTCGAGACTCTGCGACTTACTGAATACGCGGCAGAACTCGGATACGACGTCGCCATGATCCGCACTCCGCATTACTACAAGAAGCAAATGCTTCCAGAGAATATTTTGGCATTTTACCGAACAGTGGCCGATCGCTCGCCTTTGCCCGTCATCGTTTACAACTTTCCGCAGGCCACTGGCTATAACATTCCCGCGGAGTTGGTGATCCAACTGGCGGAGCATCCCAACCTGGTCGGGATCAAGGAGTCGAGTGGCGACGTGGATAAAGTTCGCGCGATGGCGGAAGGCACGCGGCATATACGGCGAAGCGCGACGGTGACGGAAACATTTGAAGCGGTCACGCCACGCATGCTCGCGGCAGCCGCAAGCACTTCGAATGCAGATGGAGGGGAACTCGTGCAAGTGGGCGCAATGGCGGGATCGCCAGGTTCGTCGCCTAGCAAGCCTTCTTCCGGGGCGGTCACCGTAGTTGGCAAGATGAAGACGCGGCAGAAAGAAGTCGGCTTCCAGGTGATGGTTGGCGCGGCCGACAAACTGCAGGCTTCGCTGGATGTCGGAGCCGTGGGCGCGATTCTTGCGTTCGCTTGCGTGGCGCCGACTGCGTGCTACGAGATTTATGCGGCCTGGAAAGAGAGTGATTTTGAATTGGCCAAGCTGAAGCAAGAGCGGATCGTGCATGCTTCGCAACGCGTGGTCGGGGATTTGGGAATTCCTGGCGTGAAGTATGGGATGGACTTTAATGGCTACTTCGGCGGCCCGGCGCGCCTGCCTCTGTTGCCGCTTACGGGCGAGGTGAAGGGCGAGATTGAGAGATTGCTGACGGATGTGAGGAACTGACTTTCGTCGCTGCCCTATAAAACTCGCTTTCCGTTTTCAGAAAAACGAGCAACCCAAGTCTTGTGACCAGGATCACAATGGCATATACTAGCTTCGAACGAACGTTCGAATTAGCCAGTTGACCTCGGAGACATGGCCAGCCCATCTACTGCAACGCGAGTTTCTTCCGGCCGGCGTCGTAGTGTGATTGCGCCAGCCACGCGCTTCGACCGGCGGCTATCCGAGATCCTCGTCCACGCCACCAACGTCTTTTGCGAAAAGGGTTACGAAGGCGCTTCGATGCGCGAGCTTTCCCGCGCCAGCGGCATGTCGCTAGCAGGGTTGTATTACTACTTCGAATCGAAGGAACGCTTACTTTTTCTGATTCAGAAGCACACCTTCACCACTATTGTGCAGCGGCTGAAAGCGCGGTTAGATGGGGTGAACGATCCGGAACAACAAATCCGGATCTTTATTCTCAATCATCTGAATTATTTTCTTGCCAAGCCCGCCGCGATGAAAGTGCTTTCGCACGAGGCCGAAGCGCTGACAAACGGCTTCGCTTCGGAAGTCGCCGCGATTAAAAGGGAGTATTACCGAATTTGCGTGGGATTACTGGATGAGTTGAAGCGTGACCATGGATTGCAATTCTCCACTCGCATTGCAGTGCTGAGTCTGTTTGGCATGATGAATTGGATTTACACCTGGCATAATCCGCGCGTCGATGCGGATGCCGAACATATTGCTCGAGAAATGGGCGACGTTTTTCTGCGCGGCGTGATGAATGGTGGTAAGGGCCGCAAAGATACGCGCTGATCGAGTTTGTTTTGGGTTCCGGCGAAAGCGGGGTCCTCGCTTGGCTTGGATTGACAAGGGATAATGCGATAAGAAAGAAATAATTTTCGAGTAAAGAGGTAATTCGAGAAAAGGAGTCACACAAATGGCGACAACGATGCAGCCCGCGACCGGCGAGGGTACCAAACAGCTCGTCAACTATCGTACCGACGGCGGCGTAGCAGTAATCGAGATGTGCGATCCGCCGGCCAATACTTACACCTACGAGATGAACCGGCAACTTGATGAGGCGATCCTGCGTGCACGCATGGACAATGACGTCTATGTCATTTTGTTGACCGGCGCGGGCGACAAGTTTTTTTCGGCGGGCGCGAATATCAAGATGCTGTCCAGTGTCGATCCCACTTTTAAATATTATTTCTGCCTGCACGCCAACGAGATGCTGCTGCGCCTGGAGCACACTCCTAAATTGGTGATTGCGGCGATCAACGGCCACTGCGTGGGCGGAGGACTGGAAATTGCGATGGCTGCCGACATTCGTATCGCGCGAAAAGATGCAGGCAAGATCGGTTTGCCTGAAGTGAACCTGGGAGTGCTTCCCGGTACGGGCGGCACGCAGCGCTTGTCGCGCCTGGTGGGGAAGAGCAAGGCTATTGAGTTGATGGTCACGGGCAACACATTTTCTTTCGAAGAAGCGCAGGAACTGGGAATTATCAATGACATTTACGAGCGCGACGGCTTCATGGAAAACATGATGGAGTATGCCAAACAGTTTTGCCCGCCGAATAAGGCTGCGAAGGCAGTGGGACGGATCAAGCGTGCGGTGCAGACGGGATGGGAGATTCCCATGGAGTCAGCACTGGCAGTGGAACGTGAGAACCAGCAAATACTTTTCCAGAGCGAAGATGCGAAAGAAGGCTTGGCTGCTTACGTGGAGAAGAGGCCTGCGGTTTTCAAAGCGAAATAACTGGAGCACCGAGTCTAAGAAATTCGAGGGAGTTATGCCGGGAAAAGTAGCAAAAATCGGTACGTTCAGCGACTGGATCGGCATGTTCAACGACTGGCGCAAAGATATTGGCGTCAACACAAAGGACATTGAAGCATTCCAGTTCGACACGCTCTACGGTGCGATCGATACCGAGGAGATTGAATTCGGTTCGTACAAAGGGCGACGCAAGTGGGAGAACCTGCGGCAGATTCCCACGCAGCAGATGCGCGATGCGCTTATGAACATGATTGTTTATCAGGGCGACACCGAGTTTGCCAGCGTGGAGCAGCAGCGCAACCTGCTGGAGAACGCTCCCACGGACTGGGATCGACGCGCCATCACGCGGGTGATGATCGAGGAAATGCGGCATGGCTGGCAGATGTGCGCTCTGCTGGTGGATCACTTCGGTTACTCGGGCAAAGTAGAAGCGCAAAAAATGCTGGAGCGGCGCGCCTTCGATAACAAGCGCTTGCTCGGAGCTTTCAATGTGGATGTCGACAATTGGATGGATTTTTTTACCTACACGGACTTTGTGGACCGTGACGGAAAATTCCAGTTGCAGATGCTGAAATATTCCGCGTTCGCGCCACTGGGGCGGTCGATGTCTTACATGCTGCGCGAAGAGGCGTTTCACATGGGGACGGGAAATGACGGCCTGCGCCGCATTGTGGAAGCGGGAGTCATTCCGGGATGGCTGATTCAGAAATATCTCAACAAGTGGATTTCCAGTTCCTATGATCTGTTCGGGACGGATCATTCATCCTCGGCGCATTGGGCCTACGTTTGGGGGGTTAAGGGACGGTATGACGAGCCGAAAAATGAACAAGCTCCGGACCTGGACGATTTGAACGACTACAACCGGAATTTGTATCGCAACGAAGTGGCGGGTCTGATCGAGCGTTTCAATGGCTCTTTGAAGCCGGGCCAGCCGAAACTTTACGCTCCAGACATTAAGTTCAATCGCGAAATTGGACGTTGGAAGGGACAGAAGTTCCACGCGCAAACCGGTGAGGCGCTCGGCGACCGCAGTTACGAAGAGCACGTGAAAGAAGTGATGCCATCCACGGAAGACAAGAAGCTGCTGCTGGAAATTATCGGGAACGAAAAGAAATGGATTGCAGAAAAAGCTGGAGCGCGAGACCCTCTGGCCAGCATTGGCGAAGTTAGGAAGTCGGCGATCAATTTGTGAGTTATGGGTTAAGAGATTGTTTCTAGAGAAACACAAAGAACCAACAAGTATGGCAACCGGTTTGGTGGAATCCGCTCTAGCTCGGCTCACGGTCGATATTGGTTCTCCGGCGGCGCGAATTATTTTGCGCAATGGTCCGCTTAACGTCATCGACATTCCAATGATGGAGGAGCTGACGCGGGCGCTGGCTGACATCGACGCGCGCTCCGATGTTTCGGTAGTTGTGATTCGCGGCGAAGGCAGTGCGTTTTCTGCCGGAGTCGATGTTGCCGCTCACACGGCTGATCGGGTCGAAGAGATGCTGACCAAGTTCCACGCCGTGATTCGTGCGCTGCTCAACACGAAGAAGGTGACGATTGCGGCGGTGCATGGGCATTGTCTCGGTGGCGGCGCGGAATTGGCTATGGTCTGCGATGTGGTTTATACATCCACCTCAGCGCGGTGGGGATTTCCCGAGATCAAACTGGGATGTTATCCGCCGGTGGCATGTACAGCATTGGCCGCGCTGGTAGGACAGAAGCGTGCTTCGGAATTGATTCTGACCGGCAGAACGATTACTGGGGCCGAGGCCGCGGAAATCGGGTTGGCCAATCATAGCGTCACAGATGAAGAGCTGCAGAGCGCCGTCGAGGGAACAGTGCGCCAAGTGCTGAGCATGAGCCCAAGCTCGCTGGCGATCACGAAAAAAGCCATCTATGCATGGGACGCGGCGCACTTCGACAAAGGCCTGGTGCGCGCCGAAAAGATTTATCTGGAAGAGTTGATGAAGACTGCGGACGCGCAGGAAGGCATTCGTGCTTTTATCGAGAAGCGCCAGCCGAAGTGGGCGGGAAAATAGTTTCTGGATTACGAGACGCGGCGATGAATTTGGATTACGAAATCAGCCCTGAAGAAGTAAAGAGCAAGCTCGATCAGGCCGAAGGATTCACTCTGCTCGATGTACGCGAGCCTTGGGAATTTGAAACTGCCCACATGGAGGGCGCGAAGCTATTGCCGATGGGAGATATACCATCGCGGGCGCATCAAGAACTGGATCCGGAAGATCACATTGTGGTGGTGTGCCATCACGGTGTGCGGTCGATGAATGTGACCGCTTGGCTGCGGCAGCAGGGCTTCGAGAAAGCGCAGTCGATGCGAGGCGGGATCGATGCCTGGTCCCGTGTGGTGGACGGGAATGTTCCGACTTACTGAAGCAACAGGCGGCTGTTTGAAATCATGAAAAAAGAACTCGTCGAGCTCAGGGTGAACGGACGCACTCACGAATTGGCAATCGAGCCGAGCGCGTTGCTGCTCGATGTTTTGCGCCGGGATTTGGGGCTCACGGGCTCGAAGCGCGGTTGCGACGAATCTTCTTGCGGCGCTTGCACTGTGCTCGTCGATGGCGTTGCGATGATGTCTTGTACGCTGCTGGCCGCAAGTTGCGACGGGCAGGAGATAACGACCATTGAAGGCGTGAGCGAGCACGGAAGTCTGGCCGCGATTCAAAAAGCCTATGGGGACTGGGGCGGAGCGCAATGTGGATTTTGCACCCCGGGATTCATCATGACGGTGAAATCGCTTCTCGCGGAAAATCCTGATCCATCGGAGGACGACATTCGCGCTGCTCTGAGCAGCAATTTGTGCCGCTGCACCGGCTACAGCCAGATGTATGCAGCGATTCGTTCGGCAATTGCGGCAGAGCGGGCGGAGTCGGTTTCCACGTAAAAACCATGAGCGAATTTTCAGTTATCGGTAAGCCCACCGCCATGATCGATGCGGCGGAAAAAACCACCGGTGGCGGCAAATATTCCGACGATCTCAGCGTCCCGGGAATGCTGGTTGGGAAGATTCTGCATTCACCGTATCCGCACGCGCGCATAAAGCATATCGATACTACTCGTGCCGAAAAGCTGGATGGAGTCGTGGCTGTCGTAATTGGCAAAGACGCGCCGAATCCTTATGGGATTCTCCCTGTCGGTCACGATGAGCACGCGCTCGCGCTCGACAAAGTACGCTACGTTGGCGATAACGTGGCATGCGTGGTTGCGATTTCTGAATCCGTCGCGGAAAGCGCGTTGGAACTCATCGAGGTCGCTTACGAGGTGCTCCCCGCTTACTTCGATCCCGAAGAATCGATGAAGGCTCAGACCGATCTCATTCACGACAACAAACCGGGCAACCTGGAAAAAGATTATCACCACGTCTTTGGCAATCCGGATGAAGGCTTTGGCGAAGCCGATCAGGTTGCGGAAGCGCGATTCATCGCGAATGAAGTGACGCATGCGGCCATGGAGCCGCATTCGACGCTGGCGTCGTTCGAGTTCGATCCACATACTGGCAAAGCAGGACGGCTGACCGTGTGGTCCTCGACGCAAGTTCCATACTACTTGCAGCACAAGCTCTCGCTGGTGCTGGAAATGCCGATGGCGCAGATTCGAGTGATCAAGCCGCTGGTGGGCGGCGGATTTGGCGGCAAGAGTGAAGTAATTCCGCTGGAGATTATTGCGGCAGTGGCGGCACGTAAGGCGCAGGCTCCGGTGAAGATTACTTACACGCGCGAAGAAGTGTTCTGGGCGCATCGCGGACGGCCGCGGACAATCATCGATTTGAAAACTGGCGTTAAGAATGACGGTCATATTACTGCAGTGAAGGCACGCGTAGTGCAGGATGGCGGCGCTTACTGCTCCTATGGTGTGGTCACGATTCTTTACTCGGGAGCGCTGCTGGGCGCGCTCTACGATATTCCGCACATTCAATATGACGGCTATCGCGTTCTCACCAACAAGCCGGCGTGCGGCGCCATGCGCGGCCACGGCACGGTGAACGTGCGATTTGCTTTCGAGTCGCAACTGGACGAACTTGCGACGGCGATTGGAATGGATCCGGCAGAACTTCGTCAGCGCAATCTACTCAAGCCCCCGTGCATCACAGTGAATGGCTTGCGCGTGCAAAGTTATGGACTGCCGGAGTGCATCGAGAAAACGGTTGAGCGCTCCGGCTGGAGGCAGCGCCACGGCAAACTTCCCAAAGGGCGCGGGCTGGGAATCGCCTGCAGCCATTATGTGAGCGGGGCGGCGAATTCGATTATCCGTTCTGACATGCCGCATTCCACGGTAAACATCAAGATCGACCGCGACGGCGGAGTGGTGGTTTACACGGGAGCGTCGGAGATTGGCCAGGGATCGGACACGATGACGGCGCAAGTGGCTGCGGAAGTTCTTGGCTGCACGCTGTCGCGTGTACGAGTGATCGCGGCCGATACCGATCTCACGCCGATCGATATCGGATCCTATTCCAGTCGGGTGACGTTCATGGCAGGGAATGCTACTCTGCGCGCGGCGGAAGACGTGAAGACGCGAATTGCGGCGGCAGCAGCGAAGAAAATGAATTGTGCAGCGGACGAACTAATGTTTCGCGACGATCTGGTTTTCAGAAAGGGAAGTGTTCCACCGAGCCGGAAGAAAGATCAATCAGAAGAATTGGAAGTTACGGAAGCGGGCGCATCGGTGAGCGGACGCGTCGAAGGGCAGATTCTGCGCGGTTCCCTGCAGCAGAAGCGGAAAGAGGAAGCGCCGAAGGAGTGGATGACCTTTGAAGAAGCTGTGGTGGCCGCGATTGACTTTCATGGTGCACTGACCGGGACTGGTTCTTATGCGCCTCCGCCGGAGGCGCGCGGCGGTAAACACAAAGGCGGTGGAGTGGGGCCGTCTCCGGCCTATTCGTATTCGGCGCAGGTCGCCGAGGTGAGTGTGGATGAGGAGACTGGCGAAGTTACTGTACATAAAGTTTGGGCCGCACATGATTGTGGACGCGCTTTGAATCCGGTTTCGGTGGAAGGGCAGATCATTGGCTCGGTGTGGATGGGCATGGGACAGGCACTTACAGAAGAAATGGTGTGGAAAGACGGGATGCTGATGAACGCCGGCATGCTGGAGTATCGTAGTCCATCGTCGGTGGAGTCGCCGGAAGTAGAGCCGATTATTGTGGAAAGCATCGATCCTGAAGGCCCGTTCGGCGCCAAGGAATGCAGCGAAGGATCGCTGGCGGCGACCATCCCGGCAATTTCGAATGCGATCTACGATGCGGTCGGTGTGCGCCTGCATGAATCTCCCTTCACGCCGGAGCGGGTGTTGGCCGCGCTGCGGGCCAAGCGACATGACAAGGCGTTGAATCTTACAGAGGGCGTGGACCCGACTGCGCCAGCGCATTTCCGCGAACACGGCGGAGCACTTTGTTTCAAGGGCAAGGGGCCGGCACGTCATGCGCTCGATCCTGCGCGTCGCGAAGTGCCGGCGACAGCCGGAGGTGCGGATTGAGTCTTCCTCAATTCCGATTGCTTCGACCGCGCTCGATCGATGAGGCGGTTGCGAGTCTGGCAAAACATGCTGGTAACATTCGCGTGCTGGCGGGTGGCACGGATTTGATTCCGTCGATGCGGCAGAAATTATTTGAGCCGGAGTATGTACTCGATCTGCGCGGTATTGCTGAGTTGCGCGGAGTGCGACGAGCAATCCGATGGTGGAGCAGAGATTGGCGCGCTGACCACGCTCAGCACGATCGAGAAATCAGAATACTTACGCCAGCATTTCCCCGTACTCACTCAGGCGGCAGCCACGGTGGCTTCGCCGGTTCTGCGCAATATGGGAACGATCGGCGGCAACATTTGTCTCGACACCCGTTGCCTCTGGTACAACCAATCGCTCACCTGGCGCAAGGGTTGCGGCTTTTGCATTAAGAAAGATGGCGATCTCTGTCACGTCGCTCCGGGTGGAACCAAGTGTTGGGCGGCCTTCTCGGGCGACACGCCGCCGGCGTTGCTTTGCTTGAATGCCGAGATTGAAATTGTCGGCGCCGGTGGCGCACGTCGCGTCCCGTTGCGAGATTTCTACACCGGGGACGGCGAAAAATACCGCACGCTATTACCCTCGGAATTGGTGACGCGCGTTTTCCTGCCGCCCGAGTCGGCCGATTATCGCGGAGTCTATCGCAAGCTGCGGGTGCGAGGATCGATCGACTATCCTTTGGCCGGGGTTGCCGTCGTGATGAAGCGCGCGAACGGGCATATTGCCGACGCCCGGCTCGCGATCACAGCGGTGAATCCTGCGCCGCTGCTGGTGCAACGCGCCGGCGAAATGTTAATTGGTAACGTTGTGGATGAAACTTTAGCCGACGCCGTTGGCGATCTTGCTGCGCGTACTGCCAAGCCTCTGACTACTTCAGTGCTGACTCCCGAGTACCGGCGTGAGATGATTCGGGTCTTCACGAAGCGGGCTATTCTGGCTGCGGCGAGCAATTAAGCGGAAACGGGTGAACTCGATCGAATGATCACGGACTGCCACATCCACATCCAGCCGATGGAGATGTTCAAGCCCCACGCGCTGGAGCTGATGAAAAAAAACCGTCCGAACTTCGAGCAGATCGTGGGGTTCTGCGATTCCCCAGAGAAGTTTCTCGGCTATCTGGACGCCTGTGGAATTGACCGAGCCGTGCTTATTAATTACGTGGCTCCGGAAGTGATCGGCTTTACGAACGGCGTGAATCAGTTCATTGCGGACTATGTCAAGGAAAATCCAAAACGACTTTTGTCGTGCGGCAGCTTGCATCCGCGGCACACCACGAATGTGTTGGCTGATATGGAGCAGGTCCTGCGGCTGGGCATTCGCATGATCAAGATCCATCCTCCACACCAGTTGTTGTTTCCAAATGACTATCTGAACGGCTTGAAAGAACTTGAGATCATTTATCGGGCGGCCGAGGCCAATGGTGTGCCCGTGATGTTTCATACGGGAACGTCTATTTTTCCAGGAGCCCGAAACAAATATGGCGATCCCATGTATGTGGATGATGTGGCCGTCGATTTCCCCAAACTTAAAATCCTGCTGGCGCACGGCGGGCGGCCTTTATGGATGCAGACAGCTTTCTTTCTGGTGCGTCGACATGCGAATGTCTATCTCGATATCAGCGGCATTCCGCCTAAGACTTTGCTGAAATATTTTCCGCGCCTGGAAGAGATTGCTCACAAGACTTTGTTTGGCACCGATTGGCCGGGCCCGGGCGTGCCCGACATCAAGAAGAATCTGGATGAATTCCGGGCGCTTGCGCTGAGCGCGGAATTGCAGCAGCAGATCTTGAGTAAAACTGCCCTCACTATCTGGCCGGCGTGACGCCCTGGCAAAGCGTCATCTATATTCAGACCATTCGCCGACCGTGCCGAAAGCCCTGCTTCCATTTTGAAGGCGTACGCCTTTTGGCGTATAAAAGAAAGTTGCCTCCTCGTCCCCTGCCTGGCGTGGCTGGGCAACAGGCAATTGATCTCAGCGAGCGAGAACCTATGTCCAGCCTGACCAGCACTCACTCACCCAGCACTGCAACTACGAAAGGAATGGAAGGCATTGTTGCCACTAATTCCGGCATCTGTTACATCGATGGCGATCGCGGTGTTCTTGCGTATCGCGGGATCGACATTCATGAACTAGCCGATCACTCGACTTTTGAAGAGACTTGCTATTTGCTGTGGTTTGGCCGATTGCCCAAGCGCGGGGAACTGAGCGAACTGCGAGACCGCCTGGCGCAAGAGCGTCAGCTCGATCCGGCAATCATCCAGTTTCTGAGCGAGGTTCCACGCAGCGCATTGCCCATGGACGTCTTGCGCACGGCGGTTTCTGCGCTGGCATTTTACGACGCGGACGATAAAAAGAACGATCACGAAGCCAATGTTCGTAAAGCGATCCGGTTGACTTCGCAGATCGCGATGATCGTCGCTGCCTATGAGCGCATCCGCAAAGGCAAGCCGGTGGTGGAAGCTGATCGCTCGATCTCACACGCCGCTAACTTTCTGCTGCAAATGAGTGGAATCAAACCTTCCGCAACCGCGGAACGCGCGCTCGATATCGCGCTCATCCTGCATGCAGACCATGAGCTGAACGCTTCCACTTTTGCGGCGCGGGTGACCGCGGCTACTTTATCTGACATGCATTCGGCGATTACTTCCGCTATCGGCACTCTGAAGGGGCCGCTGCACGGAGGAGCCAATGAAGCGGTTTTCCGTATATTGAACGCGATCGATCGAGAAAAGGCCGACCCGGTTGACTACGTAAAAAACCTGCTGGCACAAAAGAAAAAAATTCCGGGTTTTGGTCATCGTGTGTATCACACCGAAGATCCGCGGGCCACGCATCTGCGCGCCATGTCACGGGATCTTGGGCGTTCCAGCGGGCAACCGCAGTGGTACGACATGTCGGAGAAAATCGAGCGGTTCGTCCAGGCGGAGAGGAAGCTTAACGCGAATGTTGATTTTTATTCTGCGTCCACTTACCACACGCTGGGAATCGATGAAGATTTATTCACACCGGTCTTTGCAGTTTCGCGCATCAGTGGCTGGACGGCGCACGTGATCGAACAACTGGACGATAACCGCCTGATTCGTCCGCGGGCGGAATATGTGGGGCCGGATTATCCCAACCACTACGTCGCAATGGAGAAGCGCGGATAGATCATCCTTCGCCGAGCTGAGCCGTCACTATAGGCGCCCTGCGCCGCCGTTCCTTCTGCCGGGATGATTCCCGCCAGGCATTCCGAAGAAAGCAGGTAGAATAGCTTAAGGATGATGCGACGCATTTACCTCGACAATAACGCAACGACCCCGGTTCTGCCGGAAGTGTTGGAGGCTATGCGTCCGTATTTTGGCGAGCACTTTGGCAATGCATCGTCGATTCATCATCACGGTCAGGAAACCCGTGCTGCGGTTGAGCGCGCACGCGACTCGGTCGCGTCTCTGCTGGGTTGCAGGCCGCAGGAGATTGTGTTCACCAGCGGCGGGACCGAAGGCGATAATCTAGCGATTTCAGGCTTGACCAGCGAAGGCGATCACATCATAACTTCCAGCATTGAACACCATGCCGTGTTGTATGCGTGCAGGCATCTGGAGGAAACGGGATGCGAGGTCACTTATCTTCCGGTGGACAGTCGCAGCCTGGTAGATCCCGATGATGTGCGCCGTGCTTTAAGGCCTGACACCAAGCTGATCTCGATCATGATGGCGAATAACGAAACGGGAGTCGTGCAGCCTGTGGATGAGATTGGAAAAATTGCCGCGGAGGCCGACGTCTTTTTTCATACGGATGCGGTACAAGCCGCAGGCAAGATACCGATTGACGTGAAGAAAATTGGCTGTGATGTGCTTTCAATCTCCGGCCACAAGATGCATGCGCCGCAGGGAGTGGGCGCACTTTACGTGTGCGGAGGAACACAACTGCAGCCGCTGTTCTATGGGGGACAGCATGAGCGTTCGCGCCGTGCTGGGACTGAGAATGTGCCTGGTATTGTGGCGTTGGGCAAGGCCGCGGAACTCGCCATGCAAGGTTTCGAGCACGGCGACGACAAGAAAATTTCAGCATTGCGTGACCGACTGCAGCAGGGGATTGTTGCGCAAGTGGAAGGGGCTGGGCTAAACGGCGAAGGCACGCCGCGGGTGCCAAATACCGCCAATATCTATTTCGATCACATTGAAGGCGAATCCATGGTCATTTCCCTCGATCTGAAGGGATTGGCGGTGTCTACGGGCGCTGCGTGTTCGTCGGGAGCGATTGAGCCTTCACACGTGCTTACGGCAATGGGCCTGCGCTCCGATCGCGCTCGCGCGAGTATTCGCTTCAGTCTGGGCAAACAGAATTCAGAAGAGGATGTCGACTTGGCGCTTGCGTTGGTGCCAGAGGCAGTGGCGCGGCTGCGGGAATTGAGTCCATCATACTCGTGTGACCAACCGCGATCAGAATCGTCAATTCGATCAACCCGTCCGGAGAATTGAAGCCGAGCTAGCGAGAAAACTCGCACCGAGCGAGCGGCGAAGGCTGCATGACGAAATCAGCGGACACGGACTTAGGCTTGAAGAGATAGTAGACTGGGGTTGTGCGATGTTCCCACGATGATGAGATTGAAATCACAAATAGATGCTCTATTCCGACCTCTGATTGGTCAGAAGGCTTGGGGCGCATCAGTTGGCTATGGAAGCTTCGTCACAATCGAGTTCGGGCGTAAGCGTCTTTACCATGGCCATTACCACGGGGAGTGGCACGTGTGGCTGTATCTTTGCGAGTGGAAGCTCTTTTCTGGGGCGAGGCAACTTGCCGATTTCGAATCAAAGAAGCGCATGATGCAACTCGCGATCGGTAATCTCAATGGGACAGCGCTAACGGAGATTGATTTCGATCCGCAAAACATGGCTACGACTTTTTCTTTCGATGGCGACATCCACTTGCGCTGCGAGCCCTTTGACGACGCCCCGCCCGATGAAGAGTGCTGGATGCTATTTATGCCGAACGGGCAAGTCGCGAGTTTATTTGAGTCCGGGATTAAGGTGAGCCCAGCCGATGCGGTTTCGGCAACTTCCCTGGCGAGACGCTGAGGACAAATGACCAATCGACCTCAAACCATAGCCGTAGCCATGTCGGGCGGTGTGGATTCTTCCACCGTTGCGGCGATGCTTCGCGCGGAGGGGCATAACATCATCGGCTTGACGATGCAGCTCTGGAACCAGCGGCGGATGGCTGGACATCAGGGCATGCCGGAGCAGGTGACCGGGCGGTGTTGCTCGCTCGACGATGTTTATGACGCTCGTCGCGTGGCCGAGCACATCGGCATTCCGTATTACGTGGTGAATCACGAAGAGCGTTTCGAGCGGGATGTGGTGCGTCCATTTGTTGCGGAGTATTTATCGGGACGCACGCCGATTCCTTGCAGCCTCTGCAACAATCATTTGAAGTTTGATCAGCTACTGGTTGTCGCGCAGCAAATCGGCGCCGATTGCGTGGCTACTGGTCACTATGCGCGGGTGGAATATGACGCTGTCCGAGGACGCTGGCTGCTCAAGCGTCCGGCGGATCGCAGCAAAGACCAAACGTATTTCCTCTTTGGACTGACGCAGGAGCAATTGAGCCGGACCCGCTTTCCTCTGGGCGAGATGACCAAGCCAGAGGTCCGCGAGCTTGCACGAAAGCATGGTCTGGCCCTGGCAGAGAAGCCGGATTCGCAGGAGATCTGTTTTGTGCCGGGCGGCGATTACAAGCGCTTCATTGACGCTTATCTCGCAGAGACCGGGGAGAGCTTGCCGGATACGGCGGGCGAGTTGGTAACCACGAGTGGGGAAGTGATCGGCGAACATGGCGGCGTGCACAACTTCACCGTGGGCCAGCGCAAGGGTTTGGGCGTGGCTACTGGATCGCCGCTCTATGTGATTCAGATCAACGGAGCCGACAAGCAGGTGGTGGTGGGCGGCAACGAGCATCTTTATTCACGAACCTTTCGTGCGAGGAAAACCAACCTGATTGCGGTCGATGACCTCAACGAACCCATGCGTGTTTCGGTGAAGATTCGGCACAGGCATGAACCAGCTCCAGCCATGCTGGAGAAGACTGGAAGTGATGAGGTCTTAGTGACGTTCGATGAGCCTCAGCGCGCTATCACGCCAGGTCAGGCGGCCGTTTTCTACGATGGGGATAGCGTCGTGGGCGGCGCCTGGATCGCGTAAGACGGTCGAAATACCTACATTCGCGGACTCGTTAAATGTCAGTTGACAACCCTGCATCCGGCGAAAGATCCACAGTTGGCCGACCTCCGTCGAGGAGCGCAACTTCCTGGGTGCTCGGCATTTTCGTCGGTGCAGTTCTGGCGTTGATCCTGGTAGGCGCAGTATGGTTTTCGAGTGGCCTCGGGATTGCGCGCCTAATGGGAATTTTGCGCGGCGGGCCGACCAGGCTGAACGTTGATCAGCCGACGGTGGTTCGTCAGATTCAAAAGCTTCAACGTCTCGAGACCGTGAGCTATACGATGGACAAAATAATTTCGGGCGAGCACGAGAATGCTTATTTGCCTAAGTTTCTGGCGGGCGACCGGCTGCTGCTGGTAGTTCACGGCGAGGTGGTGGCCGGAATCAACCTGGCGAGTCTGGGACCGGGAGATGTATTGATCAAGGGCCAGACGGTTTCCATTCACTTGCCCGCGGCAGAAGTATTCAGCACTCGAATCGATAATGCAAGAACGAGGGTCTATTCTCGCGACACTGGTTTGTTCTCGTCTCCGGATCCCAATCTTGAAAGCGAGGTCCGTGAAGAGGCTGAACGCCAGCTTCAACAGGCTGCATTACAGGATGGAATTCTAAAGACGGCGGCTGACAACGCGCGAACCACAATCGCGGGGATGTTGCAAGGTTTTGGTTTTCGCGAAGTAGATATTCGCTAAAGCAAGACGCTCTACTGTTTCTTCGAGTTCAAAGATTCGAGAAACGGCTGGCCACGCTCTTTCAGCTTCTGTTCCAGGCGCGCTGTGCAATCGCAGTCGCCGCATGCCCAGGGCTCGCTACTATTCTGGTCGCGGCATTTGCGGCGGTCGTGCGCGTCCTGCACCTTGGTGAGATGGAAATATTCTTCCCAGTAGGAGCGTTCTTCCTGCAGCGGCGTGGGACAATAGCAGACCTCCACCCATCGCACTGTTCCATCCTCGCCGACGCGCGCCTCCCGAATGTTTCGCAGGTATTCGCCTTCGGCTACCGAGCCCTGACCAAGCTTTTCATTTTCGATTGCGTGGCGAAGGTCTGCTGTGCAACCGGATTTAAGGCGGGCGTGAACCAGATACCGCATGGGAACGATAGATAGACTTGGGCCGCGGGCAGTCAGGCCGCGACGCCGGAAGACTCGTTAGATGAACATTTCGTCCTGCGGCACGGGCCGGCGCGGGCTTCGACTATCGCCATTCTTGCGGCCACGGCTTGCCAGCAGAAACTCAACGCCTGCCGTCACGCCACGGACGATCCCGGAAACTTGCCGCACAGGCGACACCACTGTTTTGGCCACAACGTCTGAGGTATGCTCCACGCGGTCGAAGGTGCGGGTCAGCATTTCGTCGGCACGAATTACCTGTAAGCGGGCCCGATCCATGACGTCGCTTACGGTTGCATCGACTCGTTGGATTTCAGAACGGACGGTCGCCGAGGTCTCCGCGACGTTATCAACCACCACGTTAACTTTGGGACGCAATTCCACAAGCGCGTCGACAATCTGCAAAATTTTGGGATGCAACTGCACCAGGTTGTCAACGATCTTGTCGACCTTGGGGCGCAACTCAACCAGCATCCCATCCGTGGAGTTGATGATGGGGAGAGTCTTAACTTTCAACTCCGCTACTTCACTCTCCAGCTTGGCAGTGGTCTTTCGCACCGCCACATACAAACCTACGAGTATCCCCGCCTGCAAAACCACGGCAGCCGCAGTCACGGCAATGAAGATCGGAACGAGATTTTCCATCATGGAAAGCTCCTAGGAGAGAGCCAAAGTAAAACCGCCTTTTTATACGCCCTTCGGAGGCGCAGTTTCTGTCGTCGCCTCCTGATAGGCCTGTCGACCAGCCTCGTATGCGGCTTTGAACTGATCCTTCTGCTGGGTCACCACATCGCGGCCTTTGTCGACCCAACCGGAAGCTTGCTCGCGAGCCTCACGCGCCCGAGTGCGGACGTATTCCCGTCCCTGTTCGGCGCGGGCTTTGATCTCTTCGCGGGTCTCGCTTCCGGCACGCGGCGCATAAAGCACTCCGACCAAGCCACCCACAGCCAGACCGGCTAAAAACCACACGAAACTGCCGCCATCGTAATCAGACATGGAAAACCCTCCTCTTATAAGTGCTGCATTACTAATCGGATGGTAGCACCCGCATAGTGGAAATTCAATTACGGCAGAACCCCTAGGAGCGCATCCGCGAGACCGCACGCCATTGGAAATTCGCTGCCCCGGAAAACGGATTATTTCTGGGTAGGATTGGCGGGTGCTGGCGCGGCCGGCTGGGTTTTAACCGGGGCTGATTTCTCTCCCTGTAAGACGGACCGCGGACCTTCATGTTTGATGGCATTAATCGAAAGCGTCACGGAGGTCAACATGAAGAGCACCGCAGAAATTGTAGTGGCCTTGGAAAGCGCTGTGGCCGCGCCGCGCGGGCCGAAGGCTGCCTGGCTACCCTGGCCACCGAAGGCCGCCGAAATGTCGCCGGCCTTACCGCTTTGCAGCAGCACAACAATAATCAAGAACAAGCAGACGATTATGTGGATGATCGTAACCAGAATGATCATGGAAAAGGAGATCCTAGGCCGAACAGAATGAGTGCAAACAACAGTTTGACATCCATGCCTCCGATCGGTCAAGGCTGATTCGGAACTCCGCGCCTACTTTAGCCGCCCTTACCTGAACCAGTGATAAGCGAGCGTCAGTTGCACGCCATTAAACTCCTGGTTCTGGATCCCGAGATTCGCGTTGGAGATGTGCGACCAGCGAAAGCCGATGTCGAAAGCTTGGCGGGTTCGCGTTCGCAGGTAAATCCCTCCACCCCCTTTCGCCATAAAATTAAAACTGGACGTATTGCCCGGGGGCAGGTTTACGGGCGTGCTGACTCCCCCTCCGGCTAAATCAATATAGGGCGAAATGCCTGACCAATGCAGTGCCGAGTTCCAGCGGAGTATCACGGGATCGAAGGCGATACCGTGGGTACGCTGATTTCCGAAGGTCTCGAAGACGGGAACGAAATCGAACGCGTACTCGAGACTGCCGCGCCGCCACCCACTGCCGTGTTCGCCCGTAATTTCCCATCCGGCGGATGCACCCACCGAGAAGATTTGCGCTTCCGTAAAAGAGTTGGTAAGTTCCTCGCCGGTTTCCGCGGAGGTCCACACGCTGAGGTCGAGACTTCCTTTCTGTCTGGCCGCTGGCAGATCCTGAGTGAACGCCGTGGAGGACACGAACAGAATAAACAGAGCAAATTTTCGAATGGGCATGCAGAATGTGGGCGAACGCAATTCTCTGCGGGGTGACGCGGGAGCGGCGGATACGCTTTCCATCCTGTGATCTATCTTGCTCAAACCAGCTTGCTCAAACCAGGTTGCTAAACAAGTCGCTAAAATCGTACAGCGAATCCGGAAGACAAGCGAAGATTGCGGCGCTCGAAATCTGGCGATCCGGTCTTGAGTTCGTCCACTTGATTGCGCCAACTCACCAGGCGCACTACCCGGAAATCGATTCCGAGTCCCAGGTCTTCAGCGAACGATGTTAACGATGTGGACCCTGCAGTGGCATCTTGGTGGACGCGCACCGCTCCGATCATCGCCTGCCCAAAGGGCCGGAATCTTCCTGTCCAGGCACCCCCGCGTAGACCGAACAAAAAATTAGTTTGGCTCACGCCGCCATACTCACCGCTGAAATCGGCAATCGCGCCAAAATAGCGGAGGTACATTTTCTCGACAGATGTGTCCCAGCCGCCGAGGTTAGAGCTCGCGCTGGAAAGCGGATCACAGGCGGTTGTTGTACCGAAGGCCGGCACTTCGCAATGAGACACACCCGCGTGGGTATATCCGAAAGCCACATTTCCATGATTCGGAGACTGTAGCTGCGGAGTCTCAATCGGCTGTACTGTGGCCTTCTGATCCGTGGAAAAGCTCATTGCTCCATCATTCTCGCGGGAGGCACGATACCAGGGGTGTTCTCCATGGAGCATGGCTGCGCCCGAGCGGATCGGATTAAGAGCTACTCGCGCGGTGTCGATCAAAAAGCGATTGTCGGTGGAATTCTCGATACGCCGCACAACATTCTTGTCTAGAAAGTCTTCACCGATCAGCCAGCCCGTGCCGCCTAAAGGCGTCATCACAATATCAATTTGACCAACGCCGGTGTAGCAATGGTTCGTATTGCAAGGATAGGACCCGTTCGAGTTCCAGGGCGCCCTGTCTTTCGTACCGTACTTTTCGACTGTGACCTCACTCAAAGGTCCAAGGTTCCACTGCGTGCTGTAAACCGCATTCCACAGCGCAGCTTTTAAGCGACTCTTCCAATAAGCTTTCGTTTTGGAGAACTCGAGCCTCTGCGATTTCGGATCATTCTGAATTTGGATGAAGCCGGTAAGAGCGCCCTGGATGGGATGGCCCACATAGCCAAACCAATTGGGATCGCCATCATCCCAGCCGGACTGCGTCCACTCGGAGAGCGACTGTTTGTAGTCGCGCCAGTAATGGTTGAACGGTATTCCGTTTTCCGAGACAACCCAGCGGAAGTCGGTATGGACCACATAGGCTTGCTCGATGAGAAGAAAAGTTAAAGATTCAGTCAAGGCCCGGCCCCAATGAAAGCTCTCTTTTCCTTGCGAAGAGGAGGTGCCAGACGCATCGTCAAATGCCGACGGAGATTCTGGCCCGACTGGATTGCCATCGTTCCAAAGCCTTACCGACGACGAACTGCTGAGAAAAGTTGGGGCAACGGTACGAGTATTTCTTCGTGAGATGCTGCAATCGCTAAACAGATTGTAAATGTCACTACAGCCAACCGGGGACGACTGGCAGAAGCTACGTGCAGGCGCAAGGAACACGACAGCAGCAAGCACAATTCCGCAACGCATGGTCGCGCGAACGGTCATGCTATCGCGGATCTCTTGCGGTCTTGGGGATGGCCGAAATTGCGCTGGGCGTACAAGATGTAACTCGATCGATTTGGCGCGGCAGTTTTAAAAGAGCTTAAGAATTAATAGGCATTCTTGCTGGTGAAGAACCGCAGCATGGTCATAGTGATAATTTGCAGATCGAAAGTCAGACTCCAGTTGCGGAGATAATACAGATCGTATTCCACGCGCTTGGCAATCGAGGTGTCTCCGCGCCAGCCATTTACCTGAGCCCATCCCGTGATCCCAGCCTTGAACAAATGGCGGGAGTTATAGCGATCGAACTCCTGCAAGAACCGTTCCACAAAATACGGCCGCTCCGGGCGTGGGCCGACAATGCTCATGTCACCCCGGAGAACATTCAAAAACTGCGGTAGTTCGTCAAGATTCGTCCTGCGCAAGAACGTACCCACTGCGGTTCGACGTGGATCTTTGTCGCAAGTCCAGCGCGTGTCGCCTTCCTCGCGGCTACCCACTTTCATGGTACGGAACTTGAACATGCGAAAAACTCGTCCGTTTAATCCCACGCGATCCTGAATAAAGAAAACCGGACCACGGCTTCCCAGTTTTATGGCCAACGCGATGAGCAGAGTGAAAGGCAGTGTGAGCAACAAAATAAGAAGGGAGAAGCCGACGTCAAATATTCGCTTCTGGAAAAGATAAGGGCCAGTTTCAGCCAGTGTTGGCCGAAGATCAAGCATATGGATTCCGCCCAGGTCGATCAGGCGGTCGCGAAGCACAATGCCTTCGCCCAAATCAACGACCACGCGCGTGGGAACGCAAAGTTTCTCCAGCACGGGCGCGATTTTCTGAACTTCGCTCAGTCGTGCCGCAGGCAGGGCAATAATAATGTCGTTGATAGAACTCCCATTGGAAAATGCGGGAATCTGATCCAGTTCGAATACCGGGCCTTCCACGGCAATTTCCTGATCCGGAAGCCGTACAAAGCCCATAATCCTGCAGGGCAGCACCTCTCCATGCAGCAGAGATGTCCCCACGCGACGCGCAAAACGATCGGTGCCAACGATCAGAATCTTCACTTCGTTTCGGCCGTCTTTGCGCAAGACTTCCAGAATGACCCGGAAAAAAACGCGGGCAATCGTGGCGAGGATAAACAGCGTTACAGCACTGATTCCGACGACCAGCCGGGAATAGCTCGCCTGGCGATAAATGAATCCGCCAGCCATCACTACCGCGTACGTAAATGCCAGCGCTTCAAGCAGTCGACGGCTCTTGCCTCCGGGCGCGTACAACTGCTCGACGTTCCACAGACCCGACTCTTCGGCTGCAATTGCCCAGACGATCGTGGTTAATAGGAGAATGCTCCAGTAAGAAGGCAGGCCATCGGGAGGAATACGGGAAAATAGCAGATTAAAACCGAACCGCACCTTGACCGCGATGAAATAGGCGCAGGCAGGCAACAACAGGGTAACGATTTTCAAGTACAAACGCGCAAAGCTAAGGCGACTGCGAATCATACCTTCTCAATTCCGCCCCCCTGGCAAAAATGATCGTTGTATATATCAACCTATTCCAATTGCTTTTGTCTAGCCCCTAATGATATCCGTGGTGACCTTCGTTGCCATCGAGAAGAATCCTTAGAGTAACTAACCCAGGGCTGCTCGAAATGTTCCGTAGATAAAAAATATGGAGACAATCGCATGTGCCTGAATTTCGCTATAGAAATCGAAATGAAGATGAGAGTGCTCATCGGCCTGTGAGTGTACAGAGATCACGGCTGGCTTCCTGATGTATTGGCGGAAGAATGGGAATGCTGAAACAGCTTATGCGGCTCAAACTGAATTTGCAAGGCCGCTGTTACGTTCCCGGAGGGCATCCGGTCGGCGGGTCAATCGTCACTTTGACGGCTTCCGTGAAAATCCTTTCGGCCAGAATGATAGCTCTAGGGAGGAGGTCACGTTCGTCTGTCTGGTAGTCGCGATGACTGGAAAATTCCACGTCTCGTACTGCAGCATGGCAGACAGACTGAAAGTTGACCGCGGCCAAAACTCGGCGCGCACGTGCGCATCAGCCAGTGAGCCGCCGTTGGGGATAAACTGGGTGCTGACTTTCTGGTGCCGGAATCCAAACTCCAGTTTGTTGCGCGGGCTAAACCAATATGTAGTCCAGGCCTCAGCGCCCTGACCCTGGCGCCCCATCCAGCTACCCATTAAACGCCCCGCATTCTGAAAGCCGGTGATCCAGGCGGGATCCCAGTAGAAGGCGCCATGGGAAATATCTCCACCGCCACTGGGAGGATCGGTGTAGCCTCCCTCGACGCGGAAATCAAGCTTCGGAATCTTTGGCAGCCGGGGAACGTAAATTCCCGCCAGCCATGCTGCGACGTCAGGGCCTAAAAGCGGCGTGATTTCGTCGTGTTCGGCCAGACCCTCCGCGTAGAAGGTCATTCCATCCCGGAGTCCGGGAATTCGATAACTAAAATCCATTCCTGATCGGCGCGCGCCCGGTTTGTTGGGATTGCCAGCGAGCGTGTTGCCGGTCGAGAACAGGCTCCGCAAGAATGTATGCAGAGTTAACGGATAGCCGGGTCCTCCATAGTCTGTGGTGCGGGACAGGCCGATCTCGAGATTGGCGGTTGGTTTAAAGCTGATTCTCTCGCCGTGAACAATTGGTTGCGGATTCAGCGACTGGCCATATTGGCCCACGACACCCGTAGGGGCATATATGAATTCATATCCCGAGTATTGTCCAATGAAAGCCTCCAGGCGCATGGGACCAAGCAGACTGAAAATACTTGGAAGGGTAAAAGGCGTGACCCGGTTGACGCGAAACATTCGAAGAGGCTGCGCATTGTCGCTGAACATCATGGGCCCTCCCTCCGACGGGCCCCACCATAAGCTCTGGTTTCCATAAGAGAGCTGCCAGTTGGAAAGGTTCAGGGCGACATACGTGTCGAGGAATCGGCCCTCGTTAAAAGGGGAGGTCGGTACGTCGGGAGGAACTGGGAGGACTGTAGTTGGAGGCTGGAAGAGCTGGCTGAAATCGGCGTTGGATATTGCGAGGCGCGCGGCCAACGGGAGAGCTGGCGCCGAGGGAGAGTGCTGGAATTCGCCTCGAGCATATACAGCGAGGGGACCATACTCGGCCCATCCCGACAATCCGGTTACATCGTTAAAGCCTTGTTCCTCGGGCCGGCCGAAGTCATTGATGATGGTTTGTCCAAAGTGGTCGCCGTCGGTGAGCGGCTTGCCGACAATTTGTGTGCCTCGCATGTAGGCGGATTCCAGACGGAGTTCGGCATTTTCGCCGCCGTCCAGCAAAGTAATTTCGCGGTCAAACTCCTTCTCCAGAGAGTGATAGAGACGTTCCGCTTCTGTGTTAGGGGTTTCGTCTTCGGCGATGCGATCCCCAGCCTCTTTGAGCTGCCGCGCGCATTCCATGCGCGTCCAGGGACGCATATCAGCGAAGCCGGTATGAATGTAGCCCAGAGCCGTAAGCCGATCGAAAGCAGGGTAGACCCAGTTATCCAGCGGCACGTAGGGTGATCCCATATTCTTCGCTTCGCGGCCGTTATCTTCGTCACCCTTACTGAACGTGCCCCATCTGGCGATCTCCGCATCGCTGTAATGCGAGCGGGAGCGAAAAACCTGCCGGCCCATATACCAGCCCAGAGCGCTGCCCACCAGCAGGTCCGTGGCGAAGTGCTGCTGGCCCACAAACCGCGCCGCGCTGATTCCTCCGGCTGCGCCATAGGCGAGCATTTGCGTAAGAGGGCCGGGATATTCATGAGCAATCACACTGGCAATCGCCCAACTGATAGCAGCGTGCTGCGAGGGAAACGAATCACCGCCCTGAAAAAAACGTCCCCGGCCGTCTCCGGTGAACGGCCGGTCTCTGCCGAATGCATATTTGAGAACCTCGGTATCCAGGAAAGCGTCAATGCCGGCTTCCCCACTGAGAAGTCCTGTCTCACGTTCCTGATCGTTGTTCGCGAAATGTCCCAAAAGAAACATTCCTGCGCCGACCCCGGCCATAGCGGCGAGTCCGGCATTCGAAGCGGTAACCGCGTGCGATACGGTCGTGGGGTTGGTGGGAACATGTTTCTCGATGGCTGTATCACTTGCCAACATCCCTGCTCCGACAAAAGCCAATGGCACGGTCCACTGCAACTCCGCCGTGGTCATGTGAAATGGAGTAGTCCAGAAGTTCTTTTGATCTACAAACAAGTTGCGGGGAAGTGATTTCAAGTCGACCGGTTTGAGCTGGAGTTCGAGAGGTTTTGCAGCGGGATTTTGAGCGGAAGCTGGTGCCTGTTTTTCATCGCCTGCCGTCTGGGCGCGGGCCACCAAACCACCTGCGGTCAAATAACTTGCAGTTAGACAACCCAAGGCCAGTGCCGCCGAGAGCCACGAACTCCGGGGAGGCTTCCCTTGGTAGTTTTTAGTCTTCGGGTTCCTGGCAGCGGCTTCAACAGACGTCATTTCCCGTCCTCTCGATGACTGACGCGCCGTAACCCATTTCAATCGAATGGATAACTTTTAACGTATTACGAATGTCATTAACCGCAGGTGTCATCGGCGCGCCAACTACCGCTTGGATTTCTTAACAGAATTTGGAATTCTTTCAAAGCTAGCACGAAACGGGACCGGTATTCGTCCTTCCGGAGGCGGGCTGCCCTCAAGGTGTTGCAGAAGCCAATATTCAGTTTGAAAGACCCTGATAGAATCACTCTCGGTCCAGATGGCATAATAGTAAAGCTGCAAATCGCGCGAATCGGATGATTCAAACAGAGATCCAGCCCGAACCCATTGTCGAGGATACACACCCAGACCCATCCCCGGCGGAGGCCGAGGTTTCCGTGCTGGATATTCTTGTTCTTCTGCTCGAGCGCAAGCGCTTCATTGTGCGCTTCGTCGTGGGCGCGGCGGTGTTGGCGGCGATAGTCTCCCTGCTGTTGCCGGTGCAGTATGAGGCGAAGATTGCGTTGCTTCCCCCAGCTCAGAATTCGTCCATTGGTTCGTCATTGTTGGGACAACTGGGAGGCATTGGAGCATTGGGCTCGCTGGCCTCTCTGGCCGGGGGTAGTCTCGGCATTAAGAATCCGGCCGATATGTATGTTTCTTTGCTGCAAAGCCGGACCGTCGAAGATGCGATGATCCAGCGTTTCGGCCTGATGAAGGAGTATCGCGTAAAAAAGATGTCGGAAGCGCGCAAAGCTTTCGAGCACCACACCACCGCAGTGGCTGGTACGAAGGATGGATTGATCCGCCTTACGGTTGAGGACCACGACCCAAAACGTGCTGCCGAACTGGCTAACGGTTACGTGGAGGAATTTCGACGGCTCTCCGCCTCGCTGGCAATCACTGAGGCCGCTCGGCGCCGGCTTTTCTTTCAGCAACAAGTTGAACAGGCTAAACAGAGTCTGACCGCGGCCGAAGATGCCATGACCAAGACTCAGCAATCCACCGGCGTTTTGCAAATCGATAGCCAGGCGCGAGCGCTGATCGAATCCGCCGCCGTGTTGCGCGCACAGGTGATGGCCAAGGAGGTACAGATTGAAGGTATGCGGTCCTTTGCGACCGATGACAATCCAAATCTGGTGCTGGCCAAGCAGGAACTCGCGGCGCTCCAGGCGCAACTTGCACGGGTTGCAGGATCCCAGAGCGATGCCGGTTCCGACATCAATCTTTCGAAGGGTAGGGTAACTGGATCGGGGATGGAATATCTCCGCAAGTATCGCGACCTCAAATACCAGGAAACCGTATTCGAATTGCTGGCGAAGGAATATGAAGTAGCGAAGCTGGATGAGGCGCGCGAAGGCGCGATTGTTCAAGTGGTGGATCCTGCCGTGCCTCCCGACACAAAGTCCTCTCCGCACCGAACTCTGATTGTTCTGGGAGCGACAATTGTGGCTTTCTTTGTCGCCGTCTTCTGGGTCTGGATGAGGAAAAATCTGGACAATGCCTTCGCGCTTCCGGAGAACCGACAGCGCCTGCGAACCATCAAGGCGCTGTGGGGTCGAAGACGAGAAGCGGTTTAGAGTCTCGGCCGGTCTGTTTCGCGCTTTCTTCGTCGGGATGGATACTGAGTCCCTTTGGTAATCAAAGTTGATAGCTGAAAGGTAGTATTTGAGGTATGGTAAGACACGCTTGAGATATACTTCACGAATGCGTGTTTTGTTTTTGAATCCACCCTTCCATCCCAGATTCTCCCGGGAGCAGCGTAGCCCTGCGGTCACTAAGAGTGGAACGTTGTATTACCCCAAGTGGCTGGCTCACGCCGCCGGTGTCGCAATCAAGAATGGACACGAGGTAGACTTGGTCGATGCGCCCGCCGCGGGTTATTCGGTGCAGGCGGTCATCGATCGGATCGCCGCTAAAAACATCGAAGCAGTCGTCTGCGATACCTCCACGCCGAGTATTCTGAACGATGTCAGCGTTATCGAGTCGCTCGTTGCGGCCCGGCCGTCGCTGCATGTGTTACTGGTTGGGCGGCACGTGTCCTCTCTGCCCAAAGAGACACTGGCAATGTCGGCTGCGTTACAGGCTGTCGCCATCCGCGAGTACGAGTACACGGTGCGCGATTGGCTGGAGGCGAAAGCCTGCGGGGCCGATCTTGCTGGCGTCGATGGCTTGGTATGGCGGCGGGCCGCCACGAGCGAGATTGTCAGCAACAAACCACGCGAAGCCATCGCAAATCTTGACGAGCTGCCTTTCGTCTCCGAAGTCTATAAAAAGTACCTGCACACGCCGGATTATTTTTACGGTCATTCGTTGTGGCCGCTGGTGGTGTTCGATACCAGCCGCGGATGTCCGTATCATTGTTCTTTCTGCGTTTATCCGCAAACCTTCAGCGGACATAAAATGCGCTACCGCTCGGTGGCCAACGTAGCCGATGAGTTTGATTTCGTCTCTCGCGAAATGCCCGAGATCAAAACCGTCATGCTTGAGGATGACACCTTTATCATCAGCAAGCCGCGCACGCTGGAGCTAGCCAAGGAACTCATTCGTCGTGGCAACAAGTTGCCATTCGACGCCAACTGCCGCGCTGACATCGGCGCGGAAAGCGAGTTGCTCACCACGCTTCATCAGGCCGGAGCGCGCCTGTTCTGCGTCGGCTTCGAAAGTGGCGATGTGGAAGTGATCAACGGCATGAAGAAGAACAATGATGACCGTCGCGATGCGAAATATCACGAAGAGGCGCATCGCTTCGTGCGCATTTGCCAGGATTCCGGCATCATGGTGCACGGCTGCTTTATGGTTGGCAACTTGAACGAAACGCCTGCCAGCATGGAGAAGACGCTCAGCTTTGCCAAGAAACTCCAACCCGACACGGCGCAGTTTTTCCCCATCATGGTCTATCCGGGAACGACCGCATACGAGGAAGCCAAGAAGCGCGATTACATTCAGATTGAAGACTGGGGCGCGTGGTTAACCAAAGACGGCTTGCACAATAGCGTTGTCACTCTGCCCAACATTACGCACGAGCAGTTGGTGAGCTTCTGCGACCGGGCGCGGCGCAGTTTTTATCTGAGTCCTTCCTATCTTGTCTACAAACTGAAACAGTCATTGAAAGATCGCCGCGAACTGCAGCGCAACGTTAAGGGCTTCATTACTCTATCGAAATATCTGTTGCGCGGATCCCAACACGAAAAGACAAGTCCCGCTCCTCAAACGCCGCGACGGCCGGGGATGACCGCGGCACCGAGTCCTCAAGGCGGCGATTAGAAATCGCCTCATGCCGTGCGTTACCTCGGTTGGAGCCGACTCGTAGCCAGCGATCGTCCATTGTTTCCCAGAGATGTATGATTAGCAGCGCCGTCGGCATCGTGGGCGGCAATTGGGTGTCCCATCGACGCGAGATCAGTATCGATCATCATCCCGACCTTTAATGGAGCCGCCCGCATCGGCAACTGTCTTGATGCGCTGTTGCGGCAGACCGGTGGGCACAACGCAGAAATTATCGTCGTCAACGATGGCTCGACAGACAATACCGCGGAGGTTGTCGAGAGCTATTCCGGGGTTCGCCTTATTACTCAGGCCAATGCAGGTCCGGCTACAGCGCGCAATCGCGGCGCGAACGAAGCTCGGGGAACGATTATCCTATTCACGGATGACGATTGCGTTCCCATGCCGGACTGGCTGGAAGCGATGCTCAAGCCCTTCGAGGATGCGGATATCGTGGGAGCAAAGGGAGTGTACCGCACCCATCAAAAAAGTCTGATTGCTCGTTTCGTGCAGATCGATTATGAAGACCGCTACCGGCTGATGGCCGCTCACGATTCCATCGATTTCGTGGACACTTACTCGGCGGCTTTTCGCCGCGACCGCTTTCTGGAGATGACCGGCTATGATACTTCCTTTCCGCTGGCATGCGCGGAGGATATCGAGCTCTCCTACCGTATGTCGGCGCGCGGCTGGAAAATGACTTTTGTTCCCGGTGCGGTCGTCTATCACACCCATCCGGATACACTGTCAAAATATCTCAAGAAGAAATACAAATTTGCTTTCTGGCGTGTGCTGGCGGTACGCAAGAACCCGGCTAAGGCCATGAAGGATACGCACACGCCGCAGCTCATGAAGCTTCAATTGCTGTTTGCGCCGGCGCTTCTTTTTGGTATTGCTATTGATCTGGTGATTCGGCCGGCGGTGCCGGCGTCAGGAATCGTGCTGGCTGCGTTTCTGGTCAGTACTCTGCCATACACGATGCGGGCGATCAGGAAAGATCCCGTTGTCGGGCTGCTCTCTCCGGCGCTGCTAGCGGCGCGCGCGTGTGCTCAAGTTCTTGGCGTAACCGTTGGTCTGATCTATGGGCGCCGCAAGCTCGCCCAGGTTTCAACGAAGTCGCACGCCTGAAAAGTCTGTTCGGGTTGACGCTTGCTAATATCCGGAATAGTTAATGAAAAGATTATTGCGAATGGTGCAGCACCCCGTTCATGATTGTCATTTCACAGCGGTTCGCGCCGAACCAGTAGGGAATCTCGCGGTAATCTTTCACGGCGAAGACGGCTAAATCAGCATCTTTCCCGGGTTTGATTGAGCCCTTGCGATCCGCCAACCGCAAGGCCCATGCCCCGTTGATCGTAGCCGCCGAAATTGCCTCCGCGGGAGACATATTCATGTGCGTGCATGCTAATGACATCGCCATCGGCATGCTTAAAGTTGGCGACGTTCCGGGATTGTAATCCGTAGCGAGTGCGACTGGCACGCCCGCGTCAATAAACTTCCGCGCCTGCGGATAATCCTTCAGGCCCAAGAAATAGTTTGCTCCCGGTACCAGAGTAGCGACGGTATCGCGTTTGGCCAATTCGTTTATGTCATCTTCGTTTACATGATCCATGTGATCGAAGGAAGCGGGATTGAAGCGCAAAAACGGACGTAGCGGTGTTTCCGAGAGCTGGCACATGTGGGCGCGCACGTGAAGACAGTGTTTTTCCGCGGCGGCAAAAATTTGCATGGCGTCGGCTGCAGTAAAAGCGCCTTTGTCGCAAAAGACATCGACAAACTGCGCGAGCTTGCGCTTCGCCGCTTGCGGAATCATCTCTTTGCACACGAGATCCACGTACTGTTGTGAACGACCTTGAAATTCTTTTGGTACGACGTGTGCGCCGAGCAGTGTGGAAACGACCGTCCCTGGCCATCGAGAGGCAGCCTCACGGATTGCTTGCAGAGATTTTATTTCTGATTCCGTCGTGAGCCCATATCCCGATTTGGCCTCGACTGTCGTAGTGCCGTGCGCAGCTATGTCGTGCAGTGCGGCCAGAACTTTTTTCAGGAGGATTGGCCGACTTGCCTTGCGGACGCCCTCTACGCTCGAACGGATGCCCCCGCCAGCGGCTGCGATTTCTTCATAGGAGGCGCCTTCGATGCGCTTCTCAAAATCGACGAGCCTCGGGCTGACGAAGACAGGATGGGTGTGGGAATCGACAAAACCAGGCAGGACGACCTTTCCTGCGCAGTCGATCTCAATAAGTTTCTTGCGATTCTTTTTTAGCCAGGGATCGCGGAGTGCGTCTTTGGTCGTGCCGACGGAGACGATTTTCCCGCCAAGGCAAAGGACAGCGCCATCTTTGATGATGCCGAGTTCTTTGAGACTGGGGCCGCGGCGCGGACCATACTGATTAGACCGAAGCGTCAGCAACTGGCCTATGTCGATCAGCAACAGCGTTTGCGCTTTGGAGTTGTTGTTTAATTTCAAGCAGGGAACAGTCTAGCAGGCATCGCGGCTTCCGCTTCTTTCTTAAATTCCATGGATCCGATCCGTCATCTACTTTCCATCGGCAGATTCACTCCACTCTTCTTCGCAAATTCCTTCGCCTCATCGTAGCCCGCGTCGGCGTGGCGAATGATCCCCATGCCGGGATCGGTTGTCAGCACACGCTCGATGCGTTTAGCCATCATGTCCGTACCGTCAGCGACCGTGACTTGGCCGGCGTGCAGCGAGTATCCGATGCCCACGCCACCACCATTGTGGATCGACACCCACGATGCGCCGGCTGCCGTGTTCAGCAGGGCATTCAGCAAGGGCCAGTCGGCGACCGCATCCGATCCGTCTTTCATGCTTTCAGTTTCGCGGAAAGGAGACGCCACCGAGCCGCAGTCGAGATGATCGCGGCCGATCACGATCGGTGCTTTTATCTTACCCTTCCTTACCAACTCGTTTATCGCGAGGCCGAACTGCGCGCGCTCGCCATAGCCCAGCCAGCAGATGCGGGCGGGGAGTCCTTGAAACTTGATGCGTTTGCGCGCCAGATCAATCCAGCGGCGGAGGATGCGATTCTCGGGAAATAATTCCAGGACGAGATCGTCGGTGACGTGAATGTCCGAAGCCTCACCGGAGAGCGCGACCCACCGGAACGGTCCGCGGCCCTCGCAAAATAGCGGACGAATATACGCGGGCACGAAGCCGGGAAAATCGTATGCATTCTTTACGCCGCGCTGAAAGGCAAATGTGCGGATGTTGTTTCCATAGTCGAACGTGATCGATCCCATCTGCTGCAGCCGCAACATGCCTTCGACATGGGCGGCGATGGCATCGAGTGATTTTTCCTGATAGGCCTTAGGATCGTTTTTTCGTAACTCGAAAGCCTTGGCTAGAGTCATGCCGTTCGGCACATAACCATTCAGAGGATCGTGTGCCGAAGTCTGATCGGTGAGAATGTCAGGAACGACGCCACGCGCGGCCAGTTCCGGAATCACGTCCGCGCAATTACCCACCAGGCCGACTGAAACATTTTCTTTCTTGCGCACCGCATTCTTCAGAATGCGTAGCGCTTCATCGAGCGTAGTCACCATGAAGTCGCAATAGCCGGTCTTCAGGCGCTTCTTGATCCGCTCCGGATCAACGTCAATCCCCAGGAAAGCTGCGCCCGTCATGGTGGCGGCCATCGGTTGAGCTCCGCCCATGCCGCCCATGCCGCCGGAGACAATTAGCTTGCCCGAAAGATCTCCGCCAAAATGTTTTTCGCCCGCCGCGGAGAAAGTCTCAAATGTGCCCTGCACGATTCCCTGTGAGCCGATGTAAATCCACGAGCCAGCCGTCATCTGGCCATACATCATCAGACCAGCGCGCTCTAGTTCGTTGAACTTCTCCCAGTTTGACCAGTGTCCCACCAGATTGGAATTGGCGATGAGCACGCGCGGCGCATGATCGTGCGTCTTGAAGACGCCGACGGGTTTGCCGGATTGCACCAGCAAAGTCTCATCGTTCTCGAGCTTTTTCAGGGTTGCGATGATCGCGTGGTAGGCCTCCCAACTGCGCGCTGCGCGGCCGGTTCCGCCGTATACCACAAGATCCTGCGGGCGCTCGGCGACGTCGGGGTCGAGGTTGTTCATCAGCATGCGCATGGCGGCTTCCTGCTGCCAGCTTTTGCAGGTGATAAAGTTGCCCCGCGGCGCGCGAATGGATGCCGGGGCCTGGATGAGTTCGCTTTCGACGGGCATAACTAGATGTTACTTCCGGGAAAGGAAGCATTCAAATGCGGGCGTCGTCCGGAAGGAATCTAGCCGGATGCGGATGACGCCTTGCCGCCAAAGATGGTCGATACCAGTTTGGCGACTTCGTCCACTGCTTCATCCATTTCGAACGAGAACAGAGCCAAGTCGACCTTAGCAAGGTCGGAGTGTTCTTTGAGGAGGATGGCCCACGCCGGGTCGCCGACCAAATCTACTTTCCGCTTTTCATAATATCCGTATCCCATTCCGCGCATGCGACAGAGTAAATCGCTGAGGTGCACCAGCGCGATTAGAGGTTGAGAGGTTTCGCTTTTCTCGGGTGTATGGTGGTGTGCGATGACCTGAACCATGTCGTCGGCCATGTGCCACTTTTCAGCCAACGCTTTCCCCGAATCGCAGTGAGAGAATCCCATGGTGGCGCGCTCGGCTTCGTCGAAGGGAATCTGTTCTTGAGAAGCCTTTGCGGCAGCCGTAGCAAACTCTTTGGGAAACGCAATACAGTTCACCATGAAGCCGATATCGTGCAGCAGTCCAGCCATGTAGGCCCTATCACCGTCGCCGTCGGCCAATTTTTCGCTGAACTTCCGGCACACCATGGCGCAGCCCAGGGAGTGCATCCAAAAAACCGTGGGGTCAAGAGCCCAGTTGCCGGTGGGGAAAGCGTTCCCCAGGCAGCACGTGAGAAGAATAGTTTCGACCCGACGCAGGCCCAGGGTAAGGACTGCCGCCCGGATGGTTTCCGGTGATTTCGCCAGTCCGAATAACGGCGAACTGGCCACGCGCAGGCATTGCGCCGCGATGGCATTGTCATAAGAAACCAACTTCACCACTTCATCCAGTCTGACGCGCTCGGGAGGCAAATTCAGGAGCTTCAGCAAAGGAAGAAAAACTGTGGGTATGGATGGCGTGGCTTCAATGCTGGCAACTCTCTCGCGGATTGTTTTGGCAATCGATGTAGTCATAGCTTCCCGCTCTTCAGGGATGGTTTCCAATACGCGATCGTGCCCGGAAAATGGACAAGATGGAATTTGTCGTTCAAATTCAGCAGGGACTCGGATGTGCCCAGGAAGAAATAGCCGCCGAAATTAAGATTGCTATAGTAGTGATTGACCACTTTTGACTTGGAAGGTCCGTCGAAGTAGATGAGGACGTTGCAGCAGAAGATCAAATCCATTCCCTTCATGAAGAGCATCCGGGAGTCATCTTGCAGATTCAGGCGGCTGAAGGTGATGAGCTTTTTCACCTCCGGACGAACCTCCAGTTTTTTCTCATCGAGTTGGGAGAAATACTTGCGCTTGAAATATTCGGATGTCGAGCGCAGCGCATAATCGCCATAGATACCGGCTTTGGCCGTGTCCACGGAACGATCATTCAAATCGGTGGCGAGAATCTCCACTGTCCAACCCTTTAGCAAGCGATCGCTCTCCTCTAACATGGTCATTGCCAGCGTATAAGACTCTTCTCCGGTGGAGCAGCCAGCACTCCAGATGCGCAGCCTCTTTACGACCTGCTTGCTTTTGTCTTCCACCAGTTCGGGGAGAATCACTTTTCGCAACGCCTCCAGTTGAGGCGGACTGCGGAAGAGACAGGTTTCTCCAATCGTCACTTCATTCAACAGTTGCCGCAGTTCCGCTTCACGGCTGGAGTGAGCGGTCAACAGGTCCCAATACTCGCGAGGGGTGCGGACGCCGAGTGCTTTCATGCGCCGTCCGCAGGCATCGGCCATCAGATAGAGTTTTTCTTCGAGCTGAAAAATGCCGCATACCTTGTAGACCAGGTCACGGATTTGGCGAAAGACCGGGTCGACGGGTGCGCTGGTCTTGGCAGGGGCTGCGGCAGTGGTTGCGCTCGTCATTTGACTCGAGTCTCCAGAGTAAGGGAAGAGTTCGGAATTGGAATAGCGCGCTGCGAACGGCTTTCCAAGACGCGACGCACGATCTCGTGTCCCATTTGGTCGAGCGGGTAAACCGCATCGGCGTGTCCTGAGGCGTAGACCAAGCCAGGCATCCCCCAGACAATAGAGGATGCTTCGTCCTGGACGATGACTTCGCCGTCGCGTTCGCGAATGTGTTGCGCCCCGATCACTCCATCCGATCCCATGCCGGTTAATACCACGGCCAGAACGCTCGCCCCGTAGACCTCCGCCACCGAACGAAACAGGACATCTACAGCGGGGCGGCAGGAATTTTCCGGAGGATCCTGATTGAGATGCAGACGTGTGCCGACGCCCGCGCGCTTCACCGTCATGTGAAAGTTTCCTGGCGCAATCCAGGCCTGTTCGGGAGAGAGCATTGCGCCGTCGATGGCTTCCTGAACTGCAATTGCAGAGCGCGAATTCAGTCTTTCCGCCAGCAGACGCGTAAAGATGGGAGGCATATGTTGAACCAGAACGATGGGAACCGGGAAGTCTCTGGGAATCCGCGGCAAGACTTCGGCCAGCGCGTTAGGACCTCCGGTGGAAGTGCCGATGGCGACAATTTCGATGCGACGGTGGGCAGGCCTCCGTACCTTCACCGGCGGAGGAGGCATAATCGGCGTTGTGAATCGCCTGACGGACGATGAGCAGAGTGCCTTGATCTTGGGAATGAGCTCGGCGCGAATTGTCGCGATCGATGCCTCCGGGCCGCCGGTGTTACTCGGTTTCGTAGCATAGTCCGAAGCTCCGAGAGACAATGCATCGAGGGTCGCTCCTGCGCCGCGTTCAGTGAGCGTGCTGAACATGACGACCGGTAACTTGGGATAGAGCTTGCGAAGTTCTCGCAGCGTCTCCAGTCCGTTCAGAACCGGCATTTCGACGTCTAGCGTAATGATGTCCGGGTGGAGTTGCGCAATTTTCGCCAGTCCTATTTTTCCATCGCTGGCCGAGCCCACCACTTCCAGATCAGGGTCGGCGGCCAGAGTTTCGCACAACACTTTGCGAACCACTACTGAATCGTCCACGACGAGGATACGAATTCGAGTCATCTCTCAGTTGTGCCGCATTGATTGCTGTAACAAGCTGTTACCTGGCGAAAAGTTCATCGCCCCGCGTGCGCTGTTCTGCTGCGCGCCGGGCCAGTGGGTCCAGGTATGTCGCTTTCCGAATTCGTCTTGAACTGCTCGACCAGGCGGCGCAGTTCAGCGGAGGTTTCTACCAGTTGCTGCGCTGCTTTCTGGGTGTCGCTGGCACCACGGGAAGTACTCTCTGCGGCTTGGGCCACGCCTGCGATGTTGCTGGTGATCTCGCCGCTGCCCTGCGCCGCTTCGCTGACGTTGCGCGCCATCTCGTTGGTGGTGGCATTCTGTTCTTCGACTGCGGTGGCGATGGTGTTGGAGATTCCGTTGACCTGATTGATCACTTCGCTGATGGAGGCAATGGCTTCGACCGCGGCTTTGGTGTCGGTCTGAATGGCTTCGATCTTGCGGCTGATGTCTTCAGTGGCTTTGGCGGTTTCCTTGGCGAGTTCTTTTACTTCGTTCGCGACGACGGCGAAACCTTTACCGGCTTCCCCGGCGCGGGCAGCTTCAATGGTTGCATTCAAAGCGAGCAGGTTGGTCTGTTGCGCGATGGATGTGATGACTTTGATGACCTGGCCAATTTCGTTCGAGGAATCGCCCAGCTTGGAAACGGTTGCGGTAGCGGTTTCGGCTACGCGGACGGCGGAGGTAGCAATCTTGGCGGCTTCGCTGGCATTCTTGGCGATTTCTTTAATGCTGGCGCCCATCTCTTCGGCGCCGGTGGCCACGGTTTGCAGATTCTGGCTGACTTGCACGGTGGCGCTGGAAACGACTTTTGCCTGCGCGGAAGTTTCTTCTGAGTTGGCCGTGATGTTCTGGCTGGTGCTGGAAAGTTCTTCGCTGGCTGCGGCTACTTGCATCGAGGTCTCAGAAATGGCCTGCACTGTCTTTCGCAGATTGTTTTTCATGGTATTCAGGGCGGAGGTAGCGGCTCCAATTTCGTCGTCGCTTGCTACCCGCAGATCTTCCATCGCCAGATCATTGTGGGCAATCTTGTCGGCCAGGTCGACGGCAGATGCCAACGGCTTGGTGACCAGTTTTCGCACCAGGAAGAACACAACGGCAGCAGCCGCCAGCAGCGTGAGAAAACTGATTAGAAAGAGGGAAAACGAATTGGATCTGGCGGTTTGCACCAGACCCTCCGCCGAAGCTCTTATGGCAAAAGCTCCGCGCAGGTCACCCGCCTTCATGCCCTCCTTGGTGTAGCCAAATGGGTCCTTCTCTCCCACTGGACCACCGTGACACACCAGACAATCTGAGGTGAGGCGAACGGGTTGGGCGTAGCGCATCACGTCCTCGCCATTCTCCATTCTTCGTTCGGAATACTCTTTTAAAGACGCATCTTTCTCAAAGTTTTCGAGAGCCCGCCGTTCGAATTCATCCGGCTGGTTCTTGGGATTGCGTGGTGTCATGGAAGGAGTATGGAACGTCATGCCTTGCGCCGCGGCGTACTGCTCGGCGACGTTCCAGGCCACGACTACCGGCACCTGCTGCACATGCTTGAAGTTGTTGTCCGGGATCATTAAAGCAAGGTTTTGCGAGAACCATGCGCGGGTGGCGCTGGCCATGCCGACGATCTGCCGCACTTTGTCACGAAACGCGTCTTCCGCCTGCTGGTTAACGCGGTGCTGGGTAATCCAAAAACTAACCGCGGAAGTCAGCACCAGCGTGGCCACGATCGCCACCACAATCTTTACAGTGAGCTGCGCCTTCTTCAGCATTCGATCCTCCCAGCCTGAGCCACGATCCGTGCCTACTCATTCCCGCAGCGCCGGGATCGGGCACACGCACCGCCTCTTAATTTCAAATCGGCAAAAAACAGGAAGCTCTTTAATGCATCAACGTTTCTCATCTCTGCTCACCGTCCTGCACTGGCTGCCCGGCTTTGCAGCGCATGAGCGGCAGACCCGTCATTATTGTTGATTTTGAATTGTTCGACCAGGCGGCGCAGTTCGGCGGAGGTTTCTACCAGTTGCTGCGCTGCTTTCTGGGTGTCGCTGGCACCACGGGAAGTACTCTCTGCGGCTTGGGCCACGCCTGCGATGTTGCTGGTGATCTCGCCGCTGCCCTGCGCCGCTTCGCTGACGTTGCGCGCCATCTCGTTGGTGGTGGCATTCTGTTCTTCGACTGCGGTGGCGATGGTGTTCGAGATGCCATTGACCTGATTAATTACTTCGCTGATCGACGCAATGGCTTCGACCGCGGCTTTGGTGTCGGTCTGAATGGCTTCGATCTTGCGGCTGATGTCTTCAGTGGCTTTGGCGGTTTCCTTGGCCAGCTCTTTCACTTCGTTCGCGACGACGGCGAAACCTTTACCGGCTTCCCCGGCGCGGGCGGCTTCAATGGTTGCATTCAAAGCGAGCAGGTTGGTCTGTTGCGCGATGGATGTGATGACTTTGATGACCTGGCCGATTTCGTTCGAGGAATCGCCCAGCTTGGAAACGGTTGCGGTAGCGGTTTCGGCTACGCGGACGGCGGAGGTAGCAATCTTGGCGGCTTCGCTGGCGTTCTTGGCGATTTCTTTAATGCTGGCGCCCATTTCTTCGGCGCCGGTGGCCACGGTCTGCAAATTCTGACTCACGTGCTGAGCCGCATTCGAAACTACGTTGGCCTGAGCCGAGGTTTCCTCGGAGTTAGCTGTGATCTGCTGGCTGGTGCTGGAGAGCGAATCACTTGCGCTGCTGACTCCCTGCGCGGTCCCGGCGATCTGTGAAAGGATCGCGTGCACCTTCTCGACAAACAGATTGAGGCACGCGCCTAACTGGCCGATCTCGTCTTTGCGGCTCTGGTCTACCCTTGAAGTGAGATCATTGGCTTCCGCCATTGCTTTAAATTGCTTGGAGAATGCATCGAGCGGCCGAGTGATGCTCAGCGTAACGCGCATGGCCACAACCAAAAGTAACAAGAGAGAAAGACCGCACATCAGGAATGTGGCGCGAGTGGCGCGCTTCGCCTTACTGGCTGCACTCAGCTCTGCCTCGCTGGCACCTTTTGCCAGTTGATCACTGGTCTCTTCAATCTTGCCCTGAAGGTCCTTGTACAGCTGCATGTACGGTCCGAGCAGGGAAGCGGCCTGGTTAGGATCGTGAACGATCGCATTCACCAGCGAATTGCCAGCTTTCAGGTACTGGTCCACCGTCTCCTGCTCCGCGTCAAGCATCGAGCGGCTGGCTGAATCCACGACAAATCCGCGGGCTTTGGTGACACGTTCCTGGAGCAGTTTGCAGTGCTGCTGGAATTCCTCTACTTTGTTCTGCTGGTCGTCACCTTTTTGCGTAAACACCGCGGAGATGTCGGCGCGGGTGAGGTCGTTATATACTCCGGCTTCAATGTGGTTTCGAATCGCAGAGCCCGTCGAGGCCACGTCGAACGTTGTCTTTTCGACCGTCGTAATGCCCCAGTAACCGGTTGCGCTCACGCAAGCCACAAACAGCAGTCCGCTGGCAGTCAGTCCAAACAATCGTTTTTTTATAGTCCATTGCATCTGACTCCTTTTCCCGGTCGCCGCTGGGCACGATATTCACATTCTGAGTTTGTAGCTCGCGTCGCCGGCGGCGGTACCGTCGATTTTCACCGCTTTGACGCCGCCGTCGCTGCCGTCGCCATGAAAATCGCCGGCCTTCACGAACCCAATGGCGCCGGGCGAATTGGCTACGAAAGTTTTCAGGCCCGCGGAACTGCTCACTTCTTTGGGGGCTGTAGCAGACTTCCCGGTAAACGCGGCTTGCAAGAAATATTTGCCAAAGTCGCTGTCGTTCATGCCACACACTTCTTTGAGAAACGCAGTGCGCTCCGGCGCTCCCGGGGCAAATATGACCGGGGCGACGGCCTTGCCCGTATCCCAGCGGCTGCGATCCGAGAGAAAGAGCTTCTTGAGTTCCCCGAGCGACAGGTTGTCCACAGGATTCGCAGCGTTCACGATGACCACAATCGGATCACCTCCGGCTTGCACGGGAGAGAGCGGCAAAGCCAACCATAGGGTCGGCACCAGGGCGACAATCGCGAGGAGGGAAAACATCACGGTGTTGCTGTTCTTTTTTTTCATGATGTCTCCCTTAGAAAGTGAAAGCGACCTGGGAAGTCAGTCCATTTGTGGTCGGCAGATCTCGCTCCGAAATTCGGTCGTATTGCAGCTTGAGTGCCGAATGCTCCGTGAAGTCGTAGCGAATTCCAACCGAAGGCCCGTTGAGTCTTCCCACAAATCCGGTCACGTAAGCCGGCGCATAATCGTTTGTATTGGCAAGCACATAGACCGGATCGTTGTTGGGCGCATTAAAGTACTGGTAGCGGAAGTAAGGACGGTACGGACCGAAGGCTCGCGAGAATTGGGTGTAGCCGCCGGCGGTCGTGAAAACCGGACCGCTGGGCTCGACGTGCCGCACCAGCGCAGCCTCATTGAGCACTTCGTACTTGCTGTTGATATATACGGCATGAACCGTTGCGATGGTTTCGGCGACCGCTGGCGGGCCAGGAAGAGAGAGGTTGTCATGGCGGAGGGAAAATCCCAGCTGAAGGCCAGAAATCCGCTCCGGGCGCATGAACAGGCCGCCGTTGATGGACTTACTGTTATTCGCATCCTGATTGTTCTGCGCCGGCTCCACGTTCATTCCCCACGCTTCACCATTGCCGAGCTCCAGAACATAGTTGAGTCCCATTTTTCCTGAGGGAATTTTGCCTGTGAAATTGATTCCGACCTCCTGCATCGGCAGAACGCCACCTTGATCGTCGAAGGCATAAATAAAAGGACGATCGGTTGTGGTTTCCAGGAACTCTCCATAGTTAAAAGCTGTGTTGTAATAACCGACCCAGGAGTGATAGCGCCCAACTGACGCTTTGAAGTAGTCGTTCTGGCGGTAAATGAATAGGAGCCGTTCGACATCGGGCGAAATACTATTGTCATTCTCGGCGGTGAACAGCACTTCTCCCAGCACGGAGGCTTTGTCGGAGAGATGGGCAGTCATGAAGAGATCAAGCGAGCCGAATAGGAATGTATCCGGAATATGGTTGTAGCCCTGGGCTCCTACGTCACCGAAGACAATGAGCTTCAGCCGCTGCGCGATCTCGTTCACCACGGGAACCTCGATCGCCGCCGGCGGCGGCTCAGGCACAGGCGTCGCGGCCACGACGACGGGTTGCCCTTTGAGTTGCTTGACCTCGGCTTCGAGTTCCTGCAAGCGCTGCAGAAGCTGCTTGTTCACTTCATCCTGATTCGTAGGAGGAGTGGGAGACTGTTGCGTTTGGGCTGGGACCGCCAGGCACAAGCACAAGCTAAGCAACCATGACGTTCTGTATATAGAAGCCAAAGTGGCATTTGTCATATTCTTCCCTGCTGCGGGCCATTTGTAGTTCGAGGATTGCTGCGCACCGGCATTGGCCCTCACTTCCACTTCGGCATTTTTCGAGGAAACCTTAGCCTCATACGTCCCTCAAACACGGGGATGGGTGACGGAGGCGAGCAGGGTGGATAGTTTAGGGGACACAGCAAGGCGAGGTCTCATGACCGAGCTCTCGCAACTTCAAGCGCCGGAGTGCGCCGCCATGCTGCGGATCGGTTGGCCTCCGGCCACTTGGCCGCTGTTTGGATCGATCTTGAATTGCTCGACCAACCGGCGCAGTTCGGCGGAGGTTTCCACCAGTTGCTGCGCTGCTTTCTGGGTGTCGCTGGCACCACGGGACGTACTCTCTGCGGCTTGGGCCACGCCTGCGATGTTGCTGGTAATCTCGCCGCTGCCCTGCGCCGCTTCGCTGACGTTGCGCGCCATCTCGTTGGTGGTGGCATTCTGTTCTTCGACTGCGGTGGCGATGGTGTTGGAGATTCCGTTGACCTGATTGATCACTTCGCTGATCGAGGCAATGGCTTCGACCGCGGCTTTGGTGTCGGTCTGAATGGCTTCGATCTTGCGGCTGATGTCTTCAGTGGCTTTGGCGGTTTCCTTGGCGAGTTCTTTTACTTCGTTCGCGACAACGGCGAAACCTTTACCGGCTTCCCCGGCGCGAGCAGCTTCGATGGTTGCATTCAAAGCGAGCAGGTTGGTCTGTTGTGCAATCGAAGTGATGACTTTGATGACCTGGCCGATTTCGTTCGAGGAATCGCCCAGCTTGGAAACGGTGGCAGTAGCGGTTTCGGCCACGCGGACGGCGGAGGTGGCAATCTTGGCGGCTTCGCTGGCGTTCTTGGCGATTTCTTTAATGCTGGCGCCCATCTCTTCGGCGCCGGTGGCCACGGTTTGCAGATTCTGGCTGACCTGCGTGGTAGCGCTGGAAACGACTTTGGCCTGCGCGGAAGTTTCTTCTGAGTTGGCCGTGATCTGCTGGCTGGTGCTGGAGAGTTCCTCGCTGGCGGTCGAGACGTGCAGAGAGTTTTCCGTGATGGCCATAATCATGCGCTTCAGGCTGCCGCTCATTTTGTTGACGGCAGTGGTGAGGTCGCCGAGTTCGTCTTGGCTGCGAACCTTCAAGTCGTCGCGGGTCAGGTCACCGGAGGCAATGGCTTCGGCTTGGAGCAGCACCGCTTGGGTCGACCCGGAAATGCTGCGGCTGAGGAAAATCGCCACGAAGATTCCGATGCCCAACGCCAGAAGTGTGGTAACCGCCATGGTCACAGTGAGCGAGCGGTTCTCGGCATGCAAATCTTCTTTGTTCTTGACGATCAGTTCCGAGAATGAGTCCGCCATTCCGCCAAGGGAAACCTTGATAGCCTCGTTGGCTGGTGTGGCCTGATCGGCGAATTCGTTTCCCCCCTTGGTAACTGCGTCCTTATCGCCGTCTGCAGCATGATTCATTGCGGCTTCCTGCGCCGCGCGCAGCTCGGCAAGGTGAGGTTTCATGGCGGCCAGACGGTCACGGTTCTCTTGCAAGCTCCACTTGGGTGCAAGTTCATCGAGCTGGGCTACATCCTTCCCAATGTCGTTCCAGGTCGCATCAAATAGCTTTTTGCCCGCGTCTCTTCTGGCCGACTCCGTCCCGGCGAGAACAATTTGGCGGCCTTTACTCTGCGTCTGATTGAGATCCCGTTGCAAATCCTTACACGCGGCGAGTGACGGGTAGCGTACGTCGAAAGTGACGTCCTGGCTGGCTTTAATGCTGCCCGACTTCATGTAGCTCATAGTTGCGCTGAAAACCGTCAGGGCCAGGATCAAGCCAAAACCAAAACCAAGTTTCCTTCCGAGCGTGAGTTTCATTTTCTGCTCCTTTGAATATCCGGCGAATCGAAAATCAGAAATCTTTTCTTAAAGCCACCGACAGTCCCGGTCACAAATGCGGCAACCTACTGACCTGCCACCGCGGGGTCTGCCGTCATATCGCAAGCCTTCGCCGTATCGAGCACGAGCATGAGCCGGTCGTTCAGCTTGTGCACTCCGGTGATGATCAGCCGTACCGCTCCGCGCAGAGTTTCCGGCGGGCGTTCGAAAGTGGAGGCATCGACTTCGACGACATCTCCGATTTCATCGACCAGCAGGCTGACCGCACCATCTTCGGAACGGACCACGACATTCATTGCGGGCACACCGGCGGGGCGTGGCTCCATTTCAAGCCGCCGCCGCAGATCCACCGCGGTCACGATTTGTCCGCGCAGATTAATCAGCCCGCTGACCACTTGCGGCGCCAGCGGAACCTGAGTTACTTCCAGCGAGCGGATTACTTCCTGTACGGTTTTGAGTTCCACTCCAAACAGCAGCTTGTCCAGATAGAAAGTGCAGAATTGTGAAGTGTGTGCCATGGCTTAGTTCGCAGCCCCCGCTGATTTCGCAGCCAGTCCCAAATTCTGCGTGCTCGCTTCGACGACGTTAACTCCGGCGATTTGCAGGATGGCCGGAATATCCAGCAACTCGGTGACTCGTTCGCCGATCACCACCGAGTAGAGAACGGCTGGCCGAGTCGCCTTCGACTTCACGTCGGCGCGAGCTTCGACGATGTCGAGAATTTTTTCCACGACCAGGCCGAAAGAGAGTCCATCCTGATGCATCACTAGAACCTGAAGCGGCCCGGAATCCGCAACCGGCGGCGCTTGCAGGCTTCGCAGCCGGTGCCGCCGCTCTTCGAGCACCACCGCGAGGCGCACCAGGGGAAGGATTTGCCCGCGATACTGCGTGACCCACTCGTTGCCCGACATTTCCACTTGCGATACCGGGAACTCTTCCAGCCGCGCCAGCGTGCTGAGAGGAATGGCCATGCGGGAATCGCCCAGTCCGGCGAAGAGAAGGAAAGTTTGTTTGTCGCCCGCGGTTGCGGCGGACTCTGAAACTTTCTCACTCACCGGGCGCTCGCGAGCCTCGCTGACCACGCCCGCGCGTTGTGCCAGGCCAAGCACGTCAAGGATGAGCGCCACTTTGCCATCGCCCATGATGCTGGAACCGGCAAACGTTTTTACCGTCTTCAACTGCTTGCGCAGCGGCTTTACCACAATTTCTTCCGTGTCATTGATCTGGTCGACAACTAGCCCGAATTGACGGTCATCCGCCTGCAACACGACGATATTGACCGCATCATCGTGGTTTGTGCCATGATCGCCGCTCGCCAACCTTAACTCCCGGCTGAGATACACCAGCGGCAACAGGCGTCCACGCAAGCGATAGACGGGAACGCCATGCACCATTTCGATGCCGGTGCTGGCTTCCTCCGCTTCGAGCCGCACTAACTCCAGCAAGTTCACCTGCGGGATGGCGTAGCGTTCGCCGGCGCAGGTCACGACCAGTGCGGGAATGATCGCGAGGGTCAGAGGAATTTTTACCCGAACGGTGGTGCCGCGGCCGAGAGTGGACTGCAAATCCACCAGGCCGCCAATCTTCTCGACGTTGGTCTTCACCACGTCCATGCCTACGCCGCGGCCCGAGACGTTGGTCACTTTCTCCGCGGTGGAGAATCCGGGAAGGAAGATAAGATTGAAAATCTCCCGTTCGCTCATGCGGGCAGCTTGATCGGAAGTAACCACTCCGCGCTCGATAGCTTTCTTGCGAATCCGCTCGGCGCTTAACCCGGCGCCATCGTCGCCAATTTCGATATTGACCTGGCCGCCTTCATGAAAGGCGCGCAGCACCAAGCGGCCGGAGCGCGGCTTACCGGCTTGTACTCGCACATCAGGGAGTTCAATGCCGTGGTCGACGGAATTACGGACGAGATGGGTGAGAGGATCTTTGATGGCTTCAATGATGGTCTTATCGAGTTCAGTCTCCTTACCTTCCATTTCGATTTCGACTTCCTTACCGCACCCGAGGGCGACATCGCGCACAGTGCGGGGGAACTGTGCCCAGACATTGCCGATGGGCTGCATGCGGGTCTTCATAACTTCTTCCTGCAACTCGGTGGCAATCAGATTCATGCGCTGGGAAACCGCTTGCAGGCCGGTGTCTTCGACTGTGTTCGAGATTTGCAGGAGTTGGTTCCGAGCCAGAACCAATTCGCCCACCAGAGTCATCAGCTTATCGAGAAGGTTCACGCCCACGCGGATGCTCTCGGGTGCAGCGTCTCGAACCTTCGTTTCAATAATCTGTTGGGCCGCCAAAACGTCTTCTTCTTTTGCCAAACCGAGCGCAACCAGGATCTCGCCGAGACGCCGGCGATCGCCCTTTTCCTGCTCTTGCAGTGCCAGGACGATACTCTCGGGTTGCACCAGACCGCGCTCAACCAGTACTCCGCCGATTTTTCCCCGGGAGGGCTTTCGGATTGACTCCTCATTTTTCTTTCGCGAGGCGGCAGCGCGCGGAGCCTCAACCTGCGAGTTCACTTCCGGCTGTGGAGAAAGATTGTTTTTCTCCAACGATTGGATTTCGCTTTTTGTCTCTGCTTTAGATTCAAGCGGAGTGGGCGACGAGGATTGCGCGATTGATCCGGCAACGGTCTCGGAATCTCCTGCACCGCTGCTTTGCAAGCGGGTCAGTTGCTCTCGCAGCTCCGGATAATCGATTTCGCCATCCTGGCCACTAGATTCGATTTCCTTGAGCATCTGGCGAATCGCATCCACCATACCCAGCAGCGCGGTAGTGCGCTCGGGGTTGAGCGTGAGTTGCCCATCCCGAAGCAGCGTCAGCAGGTTTTCGCCCACGTGTGCGACTTTCTCCAGCTTTCCGAAGCCCAAAAATCCACACGTGCCCTTGATCGTATGGATGGTTCGAAAGACTCCTGCCATGGCTTCCGGATCCTTCGGATTCTTTTCCAGACCGACCAGGTCCCGGTCCAGGCGGTCGAGATTTTCGTAGCTCTCGATTAGAAAATCCTTAACAATCTCGCTCTGGCTCATGGGTGCCTTCCGTTCCGAGTTGAGAAATGGTCGCCAAGGAGGACGACGTCTCCTCAAGCTGCCAATCTTCCATCGGCGTGGGGACGATATTTGATTAGCCGGGACCGCATCGCGGGCCGTGACTTGAAGCAAGCCAGATGGCAGGGTGGAATCCGACACAATCACGACTACTCTCGATGGCATCTAATAAAAAGGAGCTGTTTAAGCTTGGTTCGATTCGGGCGGTAAAGACTTCTTCTATATCCAACAGTTCCTGAGCGAGGCAAGTACTGTGAAATCTCAGATTAAGATAGGCACCGTTTTCGGAGTCGAGTTGGGGCTCCACTACAGCTGGCTCGTGATAGCGCTGCTCATAACGTTCTCGCTGGCGGGCGAGTTCCATGCCACGAATCTTGCGTGGAGTGACACTCTGGTCTGGAGCACGGCCATCCTCACCGGTGTGTTGTTTTTTGCCTGTCTGTTCGCTCACGAGCTATCGCATGCCCTGGTGGCAAGGATGCGCGGACTGCCGATCCACAAGATCACCTTATTCTTGCTGGGCGGAGTCGCCCAGATGGAAAAGGAAGCGACCGATCCTAAGACAGAGTTCTGGATGGCGATTGCCGGGCCGATCACCAGTGCAGTGTTAGGCGTCATTCTGCTGGCTCTGGCTTCTGCCTTGGGTTGGACGCTGAGAAGTGCGCCGGCAACCCCCGGAACGGCGCTACTGGTCTGGCTCGGCTATATCAATCTGGCTTTGGCCGCCTTCAATATGATTCCCGGTTTCCCACTGGACGGTGGCCGCGTGTTGCGAGCGATTTTGTGGTGGGCTATGGGTAACGTGGAACGAGCGACTCGCGTGGCAGCACGCGTGGGGCAGGCCATTGCAGTGGTCTTTATTGGCTTTGGAATTTTTCGCTTTTTCGAAGGCGCCGGGCTGGGAGGGCTTTGGCTCGCCTTTATTGGCTGGTTTCTCCTGCAGGCGGCGAGTGCGACTTATCTGCAGGTTCGCACTGGAAGCCTGCTCAGCGGCTTGCGAGTAAAAGACTTGATGTCAGCCAGCTACGAAACCGTAAGTCCTAATATGTCGCTACAGGAGTTCGTGAATCAACAATTGATGCGGAGCGGCAGGCGCTGCTACCTGGTTATGGAAAACGGCCAACTGCTCGGCATGATCACTGCAAACGAGATCCGCGGAGTGGAGGTCAGAATGTGGCCGTTCAAAACCGTCGGCGACGTGATGCGGCCAGAGGAGAGTATTCATTTTGTTTCACCGGAGATGCCAGCCTTGGAAGCGTTGGAAATTATGAGTCGTGAAGATGTCCATCAGCTTCCCGTTCTCGCCGATGGTAAGATTGCGGGAGTGGTCAGCCGGGCTCATATTCTGCAAGCGCTGCAGTCGCGTTCGGAACTGTCGACGGTTTCGCATCTGCCCCACGCGGCCTGAGTGTGAGTGGTGGCGCATGTCGTTCGCTTTAATTCGCTCGTCTCTAATTCGGTCGTCATGAGAGGTAAATTTATTTGGCAACCAACCGTAACCAGAGATAATCTTTCCTGCAGGGTCTCGTTTTATGTAAGAGGAGAACTATCGTGGCGCGATTCTTTCAGCTACGGCCTGCCGTTGCTCTGATTTTTGTAATCTGCATTCTTATCGTTGGGGCTGCTTTGGGAATGGCTGTAACCTCCTGGGCCAGTCATACCGTGTTGGGAGCGGGCAACCGCATTCCCGTCTATATCAGCCAGACGGGAAGAATGGAAAACACCCCTCCGTCCAACTCCATGGGTTTCGCGCCTCTGTTCAAATCTGCGCTTCCTGCCGTGGTCAGTATCACTTCTACTCGAATCGTAAAGACCCAGCAATCCCCGCTTTTTAATGATCCTTTTTTCCAGCAATTTTTTGGTGGGCAACTGCCGCGCCAACCGCAACAGCAGCGCGAAAGGGGACTCGGTTCCGGCGTAATCATCAGTCCCGAAGGCTACATCTTGACCAACAACCACGTGGTCGATAAAGGCACCGATATCAAGGTGATATTGCGGGACAAACGACAGTTTACCGGGAAGGTAATAGGCACAGACCCGCAGACCGATATCGCTGTGGTAAAAATCGACGCGACCGGATTACCGACGATTCCTCTCGGAGACTCCTCAAAGCTTGCAGTGGGTGATTATGCATTTGCCATAGGCAATCCTTTTGGCGTCGGCGAGACGGCCACCATGGGGATTATCAGCGCCACCGGGCGGAACGGTCTTTCTATCGAGGACTATGAAGATTTCATTCAGACGGATGCGGCGATCAATCCCGGCAACTCCGGTGGCGCGCTGCTGGATGCGCGGGGTGAACTGATCGGCATCAATACCGCGATTCTTTCCGGCGGAGGGGGGAATCAAGGCATTGGCTTTGCCATCCCCATCAACATGGCACAGTACGTGATGGACCAGATCCTGAAGCATGGAAAGGTGGTGCGGGGCTACATCGGCGTAGGTATTCAGGAAGTTACGCCGGAGCTGGCGAAAGCCTTTAACGTGACTGCTGAAAAAGGCGCCTTGATCAGCAGCGTCGATTCGAACGGCCCTGGAGCTAAGGCTGGACTGCAGCGAGGCGACGTGATCACGGAATTGGACGGTCAGTCCGTCGATGGGCCCAATGACTTGCGCCTGAAAGTCGGGACTCTGACGCCCGGAACCACGGTGCATCTGAAGGTAGAACGCAGCGGCCAGATGCGCGACGTCAGCCTGGCTCTCGGGGAGGCGCCTGCGACGAAAGGGGTAGGCAATGAGGCTGGCGGATCAGCCGAAAACAGCCCGATGCGCGGTGTGCAAGTCGACGAACTTACCTCCGATATCCGCCAGCAACTGGGGCTGAAGCCGGACGTGAAGGGAGTAGTTGTCACCAATGTTGCGGGTGACTCGCCGGCAGCAGACGCCGGTCTACAGCAGGGTGACGTGATCGAGCAGATTAACCGCAAACCGGTAAACTCAGTGGCAGACTATCAACAATTGATCGAGCAATCGGGAAAGCAATCGCTGGTGCTGCTGATCAACCGAGGAGGAAATACCAACTTCATGGTGGTGCAGCCAGAGTAACTAAACTGCTCTGGTGCCGAACCCTTGCGCAGGTTTCGCGAAGCTTGAGAGCGTTTCCTGCCAGCCGAGCAAGTCTACGGAGTGACGTGCCCGAGGCTCAGTGACTTCGTGTCTTTCTTATCTAACCAAAACGGATTGACCAGAATTACGACAGCGGATTCCTCGCCATTGGCGGTGAGCCAGGAGAATAGGCCCACCGCACGCGGTTACATTGTCTCGAGCCAATGCTGCCAAATCCTCGAACACAAGACTATCCTGTGACGGTTTGGCGCAATACTTCCTGACCGGTGGGCTGCGTAACGTCTCCGCTGTCTTCCGCAGTCACGAAAATATCGAGAACCGCGGCGGCCGTGACCGCGGGCACCGAACTGGCCGGGTTCAGGTTCACATGCCTCTTGCCGCATCCGAACGCGAACCCAAGAACAGCAAAGGTAACCAAAAACAGCGATGCTTTTCTACGTAAGATTGTCATCGGGAGAGGTTGGATGAAAATGCAAATCCCTTAGGTTGTCATAAAGAATCGAGGAGTGAAGGGAGGTCTGTCTGGCCGGGGGAAGGCCAAACTGCTTGCCGCCGAGAGCTACACTTGGCCGAGAACGTTGTATATAGCTAGCAGTTTCTGGTGCGGAAGGGGGGATTTGAACCCCCACGCCTTTCGGCGCCACCCCCTCAAGATGGTGTGTCTGCCAGTTCCACCACTTCCGCACGGGATAGGAAACAGCGCTGAGAGCGTTCTCGATTATAGCAGAATGATTCTGCAGATCATGCTCCGAGAACGCGACCTTAGGCGTAAGGCTGACTTATATTCTCTCAATGGCGTGGGACAGCAGTCTGTCCCAGTGCCGCGGCTGCGGAGATGAGATATCCAGGTCGGGTCGTGACCCCGGACAACTGCTGCGCGTTGTCGAACAAGGATTCGCCGTGTGCGGAAACCCGGCGGCGACTGCAGCTCTAAACCGCTGTTCTCGCTTCCGCCTCGGAGCTCCGTCCGCAGCTAGTCGCCTGGTTCAATGGAATGAGTACGATTCCTTGACTGGGGTGAGGAACCAATGTCCACAGAGAGGCGCACCGGTCGCAAAGCCAGAAATGTTCCACACGCTTTGCCGCCTTTCGCTGCACAGGAGCCGTGCGTTTGTTAAGACCCGGCGGTTCCATCGAGTTTGTTTCCACCAGAAACAGCCTGCCCTCACGCAGTTTCAGGAATGGTTTTGAGCATTGGGAATTGGCGCAGTGGCTCAGCATTCGTAGCCTCCTCCTCACTCCTGCGTTGGCGCATTTTCTAGCCGGATAGCAGAACCTGTGCATGCGACAGGCCAAATGTTCTCATCGCTAGCGGTCGATTCCGGGCGACTTTTGGACAGATCGTGGGTGCCGAAAAATCGGCACTTTGCCGAAGTTTCGTCGCACGGAGCGCCTTGATAGCATCCGCGATGACAGTCTGATTCGAGGGAATTACCTCAGTGGATAACCGCTCCCAAAACCGCCACCACTACTCCGATCACACTTACTACGATGCCCAAATGCCAGAAGATTCGTCTTCCGGAGAGCAAAGTAATGGAGGTAATCACCAGTCCGATCTCCAGAAATACCTCGGCAAGGTCATAACGGTCGGCGCGCTTTCTTTCCATGGCGACTTCGTTTTCCAGTTCATGTGCTTTATCTTGAATATCCGCTTTTTCGTGCTTGTAGCGCTCTGCATCCTGTGCCGATTTTTCACGAAACTTGGCGGTGGCTCCGGCGTCAGTGTTGGCGACAGTGGCGGTAAGGTCCGCAAACAATTCGTCTTCGTGCTGACGAATATTCTTAGCCTGGTAGTAGGACCACTGGTCGGAAGCTTTCGCCTGAAGCACCACTTCCTCGGTGTGCGCCCGGTGTCCCAGCAGCGTTACCACCGCGACCATTACGGCCAGCACAGCCATGGTCAGAGACACGGCCGCCAAAGAACGGTCCTCTCTGGCTCTCTCAGCACTTTCACGTAACTCTTGGGCTTCGTCTCCCATGTTTTTCCAAATCCTCGTTGAACCGGTTGCGGAAAGTCTAGAGTTCCGGCGTCAGGCTCATCAGCATACTACAAGGGCTGAAAGCTAACTAACGGATAGTTGAAGCAGAGCTCAAGCCATCGGGAGCAAAAGGGGAACTATCGGATCTTCGCATTCGCTGGAAACAAAGGCCCAGTTTGTCAGGCGTTGAAAATGTTATTCCCCCATCACCTTGACAATGACTCGTTTGTCACGTTGGCCATCGAACTCGGCGTAAAAAATTCGCTGCCATGTTCCCAGATCGAGCTTGCCGGCTGTGATTGGCACGATCACTTCGTGATGAATCAGCAGAGCCTTCAGATGGGAGTCACCGTTATCCTCCCCGGTTTCGTGGTGCTTATAGTTCTTGCGAAATGGCGCCAGATGTTCCAGCCACTGATCGATGTCTTCAATCAGGCCGTTCTCGTTGTCATTGACGTAGACTCCGGCGGTGATGTGCATGGCGGAAACCAGCACCATTCCTTCTCTGATGGCACTCTTGCCTACAATCGCCTCAATCTGAGGGGTTATATGTACATAAGCTCGATGGGTTTTAGTATGAAACTTCAAGTATTCGGTAAAGACTTTCATAAAGGTTATCCCTATAGTACGTCGACCTTACTTCTGACCTGCCACTGGCCTTTTGGACACTTACTTCCGTTACCCCCATAGTGCTGATGGATACAGAATTCTGGGCTCCTCCTGCCCCATACTCGATGGTGTCGAGGAGGTTTTCGTTGTGTTGAGGCTTGATTATTTATCGTGCGTGCTTACCATTGGTTCGACCATTCTAGTGGGGCGACGGTGTTGGGAGGGATGGATTCTGGCGGGCGTGAACAGCGTGATCCTTTGCCTGATTGGATTTCGCACCGCGCAGTTTGGCTTCATTCCGGCGAACCTGTTTTGCATTGCGCTTTACGCGGTAAACCTGCGCTCCTGGCGCAGGCCCGAGATTCGATAACGGGAGATCCAGGCAAGAGATGGACGAGGTCTTTTCCCCCAGCGTTCACCGCCCATTATCTCGTGCAATGATTCCACGCCCGAAGAGAAATATTACGGGTTAGCGCTTTACGGCGATTTTATGCTTTTCTCTTATACAGCTCTATTGGGGGAGTGAACCAGAGAGGCGACGCGTTCACTGATGCGTGGCAGGCTAAAATTTACAGGATTTACAGCACGGAAAATTCCCCCCCATGCGGCATCTTATTTCGCATGGGGATAGACCCGAAAAGCCGCATCCAAGACTTATGCTCAAAAGCCCTGGCCGCAACTGACACCGGCCAGATCGAACCACTTCTCTCCGAATTAAGAGCCGCCCTGCACGAGAAAGTGCAGAGTGGAGAGACCTGGATGGCGCTTTGTGAACGCGCCGCGGTCGAGCAAGACCCCAAAAAATTGCTGGAACTGGTGAGCGAAATCAACCGGCTCTTCGAAGCCCGAGAGAGACGTTTATCCGGCAGGTCTGATGGTAAACTCCCGGCCAAGTAACCTTGCACAAGAGCAATTATTCCATCCCTAGCTCTCTAGCCAAGGATTTCCATTTGCTATCGACAAGAGATTTCGTTTTCGCATCCATCCGGATTTCGTCTGGCCAGGGGCGGGTGAAGCCTTCGGTGGGCCATTTTCGGGTGGCATCGATGCCCATCTTCGAACCGTAGTTGGCGAGGCGGCTGGCATGGTCGAGCGAATCGATGGGGCCGAGCGTGAATTGAATGTCGCGCTCAGGATCGATGTGGTTGAGAACTTTGAGAGTTACGTCGGCGAGATCCTGAACGTCAACATCTTCGTCCACGACAATGATGCACTTGGTAAACATCGCCTGGCCAAACGACCAGACGGCATTCATCACTTTGCGGGCCTGGCCGGGATAGGACTTCCGTATGGAGACAATCATCAGATTGTGGAACACGCCTTCAATAGGAAGATTGATGTCGATCAATTCAGGGATGGTGAGCCGCATCAGCGGAAGGAAAACTCGCTCGACAGCTTTGCCCATGTAGGCGTCCTCCATGGGCGGCTTGCCGACGATAGTGGTCGAGTAGATCGGATCTTTGCGGTGGGTGATGCAAGTGACGTGAAAAACGGGATAGAGATCGGCCAGTGAGTAGAAACCAGTGTGGTCGCCGAACGGGCCTTCGCTGCGAAGTTCATCGAGGTTGACGTAGCCTTCAAGAACAATTTCGCTGGTCGCGGGAACCTCTAAGTCGACGGTCTCACACTTGACGAGTTCGACCGGAGCAGCGCGGAGAAAGCCCGCGATCAGATATTCCTCAACATCCGGAGGAGCGGGGACGATGGCGGAGAAAGTTACAGCCGGGTCGGTGCCGATGGCGACCGCGACTTCCATTTTGCCCGAGGGATGGTTTCCGTCGGCGAGGACTTGGCCGCCAGAAGTCCGGGCCATGAGATCGACGGCGGCGCTGGCGGAGTATGTTCCGGAGGCGGCCGGGCTTTGCCCCGGCCCGACGGCGGAGGCGGCCGTCTCGACATGATTCGTGGCGGCGGAGCGCATGCGCTGGCGGGCATGTTCAGCGGCGACTTTCTGCCTTTGCCAATGCGCGCCGGTAGTCTGGCCGTCGTAGACCTGGAGACGGTACATTCCGACATTTCGTTTACCCGATTTCGGCTCGCGGGTGATTACGCAGGGGAGAGTGATGAAGCGTCCGGCATCCTGCGGCCAGCATTGCAAGATCGGAAAATCGAGCAGAGAAAAATTGTCGCGCTTGATGACTTCTTTGCAAGGTCCGGTGGGGACGGTCTTGGGGAAAAACTTTCCCGCTTCCGTGAGGAGCGGAAGCATTTTGAGTTTGTCGAGGAAACCTTGGGGGGATTTAAGGTCCATGAAGACGCGGATGCGGTCGGCGAATTCGTCAAACGAATTCACGCCGAGGGCTAGCTTCATGCGGGCTTCGGAGCCAAACTGGTTAATCAGCACTTGAGAACCAGGATGCTGCTTGATGTTTTGAAAGAGGAGCGCCGGGCCGCCCGGTTCTCCCGTTTTCGACTTGCTGACGCGGTCTGTGATTTCGGCGATTTCCAGGATGGGGTCGACTTCGGTTTGAATGCGCTTCAATTCGCCGGCGCGGTCGAGAGCGGCGATCCATTGGCGGAGGTCATCGAAAGGCAAAGGGTCTCTCCAGGGAACTGTTGATTATACCGATGCGCGGTGAGATCGAATACTTCGGCGAGGCAAATATTGCACGACGCGAAAAAGCAGAATCGAGAGTCAACTGCTTAACCACAGGGGACACCGAGGGCACCGGGTAGGACTTGTCAGAGTTTGGAGCGAAGCATGGTGATTACGTCGTCAGAGGTGATGACGCCGACTAGTTTGTTGTGCTCGTTAATGACGGGAAGAGTGACCAGATTGTATTTGTCGAAGAGTTCGGCCACCTCGTTATCGCCGGTGACTTCCTGGGTGGAGATAAGCGGTTCCGAGGTCAGCGAGAGCAGCGGAGTCTGGGGCTGGGCGAGAACGAGTTTCGCCAGTGGCACAGCGCCTGCGAGGGTGCCCTTGGAGTCGACCAGATAAATCGTGCCGACGGTTTCAACTCCACCTTCGAATTCGCGCAGCACGCCGATCGCATTCTCTACCGTGGCTGTGACGGGTAGGGCGAGGAATTCGGTGGTCATGCGGCCGGCGGCGGTTTCTTCCCGGTGTTCGAGAAGTTCAACAACTTCCTGGCTAGCTTCCGGTTCCATCTCTACGAGGATCTGTTCGGTGTGATCCTGGGAAAGATCGGCGAGAAGGTCGGCAGCGGCATCGGGATCCATTTCCTCGACGATGTCGGCCGCCCGCTCGGAATCCAGAGATTCAACAATCGATTTCTGAACCTTGGGATCGACTTCTTCCAGAGTTTCCGCGGCGACGTCTTCGTCGAGCGTGCGGAAAACGGCCTCGCGTTCGTCGGGAGCCAGGTCTTCGACAATGTCGGCGATATCCGCGGGATGGAGTTTAGCCAGACCAGCGTGGGAAATCTTGAGCTTGATGCGGCGTGCGGGGTCGGTTTCGATGAGATCGACAAAGCTCCATGGGATGGTGCGCAAAGGAATCTTCTGCAGCAGAACATGGAGAGCGGTGCGAGGTGCGAGTCCACGCAGGAGGCGGCGTATTGCGCCGCGGGCGCCGATATCGACGGAGTTGACGCGTATGGTGGCGTGAGGGCGTCCAGCCTCGGTTACCGAGTCGATCTGCAGTTCGACATCGTTAACCCGCACAACCTTGCGGCCATTAATGTCGATGACCTGCTGGTCCAGAAGATCGCGTTCCAGAAGAAATAATCCTTCAGAGCCATTCGCAGCGGGCCAGTCGGAGGGCTTCGTGGAAGCGTGAATGTTGGCGTCAATCGAAGAGATAGCGGAGAAGGGAAGAACTCGATCGCCGGATTTGGTTTTAACAATGAGCGATGCGATCCGAGTGCGATCTTCCTGAGGAGCCAGCGTTACTTCGCGCACGCGCCCGGTTGCCGCGCCAGACGGGTCGTACACGGTGGCGCCGAGAAGCTCGGAAAGAGGCAGCGTGGTCATCCCGGGTAGAGGATAGCGGAGTTTTAAGAAGGAGAGAACTGAATTGTTGGATGAGGAGAAATAATCTTTCGGAGGGCATATCTACGTATTAAGGCTCGGCGGGTGTGCCGGGGAGCCGAACGTCATTTTCCGGGATAAGGGGCTTCGTCGGCCATCAGTCTACCCACTCGCTGCGCGACCGATTCCAGCTTCCGCAGATCGTCGGGGGTGAAGTCCGGCCCGGCTGCAGCCGGACGTGGAGCTTTGCGAGAGATCTGGATCACGCCGATGACGGCTCCATTGGGGGCAAGAACGGGCGCAGACATCAGTTTCTGAATGACCTGCGCATCCAGTCCGGTCTTGCCGAGCTTAACCAGCTCAAACACGCTGAAATGTTTTACCTGCGTGAAGCCATTAAAAATCTCCGCCTGTTTGGTGCGGGCTGTGCGGGCGGCCACAGCCGAACTGGATAGAGGAATCGCCCCCGCTGCGCTCAATTCGAGCAGGGTAGAGGAAATTTAACAGACTTCCTCCCAACTCCAGCAGCGCGACTTCGGTTTCTTCCACGCGGAAAATCTTCGCCACGCAGACGCAAATCAACTCCGGAGCGTTCTCACAGGAGTCCAAATTCGCGAGCTGTTCAGTTTCCAGCATTCGTCTGAGGATGAACGAGTAGAAGTCCATCGACAAGGTAACCAACGTGCCACTTTTGTAGAGCTCGAAAGAAAAGCCACTAGTTGTGGTTGGCTATGGCACACCGGTCACAACCCATCGGTACTGCACGCCCTGCCATTTTCGCAACAGCGATTCAGAGAATACAAGAAGAGCCTTACGTGTGATATCGAGGCCCGATTCACAGACCGTATAATCAATTCAAAGTGCGGCTTCTTTTCGACATCTTCGGGCAAACCTTGCAGACGCTGTGGGGCCACAAACTGAGGTCATTTCTCACCATGTTCGGGATTGCATGGGGGGTGTTTTCGCTTTTGCTTCTGGTCGGACTGGGGGAGGGATTTCGGTCGGGAAACAAGAAGCAGTTCGATACCTTAGGCGAGAACGTGATGTTCCTCTGGTCGGGACGGGCTCCCGCCGTGCAGGGGAGCTTCACGGCTCTGCGGCAGTACTACCTGACGTACCGGGATTATCTGGACATTTTGCGCGAGTGTCGGAGCGTAGGAGCGGCGTCGCCCGTAATCAAGCGTAACGATATTCGGGCAGTCAGCGATTACTACCAGGCGAGTGGCCAGATTTTGGGCGTGCCGGCTGCATTCGACCAGATCCGCTACCTGCCGATTCAGAATGGGCGCTGGCTGAATACCATGGACGATGCGCAGAAGCGTCCGGTAATTGTGCTGGGTGACGAGGCGCGGCGGACTTTATTTTTCGGACGACCGGCGGTGGGCAGCACGATCCTGTTGAACGGTGTGCAATTTGAAGTGGTAGGAACGCTGCAGCGTATTGGGCACGGCGACAACAATACGCAGAATCTTCAGTGTTATGTCCCGTTCAGCACAATGCGGGAATATTTCCGGCCGACGAATGTGGGAGAAGCGCCCGATGTGATCAGTATTATTGAATACCAGCCCAAGACGCGCGCCCTGCACGAGGCGGCAAAGCAGGAAGTGCACAAAGTAATTGCCCGGAATCACGGGTTCAATCCCAACAATCCGGATTCTTTCGACGAATGGGATACGGTGAATACGGTCGACCAGGTAGGCAAGATTTTCGATGCGATGAACGATTTTCTCGGAAGCGTTGGCCTGGTAACGCTCGGACTCGGAGCGATTGGGATTATCAACATCATGCTGGTGGCGGTCGCGGATCGCACGCGCGAAATTGGATTGCGGAAGGCTTTGGGAGCGACGAACGCGAGCATCATGTTTCAGTTTTTTGTCGAGGGCGCATTTCTGACCTTGCTGAGCGGGATAACTGGAATCGCCGCGGCGGCCGGGGTAATGGCGGCATTGTCGGGAGTATCGCTGGGCGAGGGGTTTGATCCGCCGAAGCTTGTAGCCAGAACGGCGGCGCTGGCGGTTGCGGCGCTGGCGATCGCTGGAGTGGCAGCCGGATTGTATCCGGCGCGGCGGGCGGCTTTGCTGCAGCCGGTGGAGGCGCTGCGGAAGGAGTAATGAAGTACCGAAGGCCCGAGTTCACACAAGCATGGCGGCGCATAAAAGCTTAAACACAGAGGACACCGGGGAGCACAGGGTAGGACAGAATTCATGCATCGAGATTTGTTGGGACAGGCATTTGCGGCGATGCGGCATGATTTGCGGAAGACCCTGCTGACCATGGCTGGCATGGCATGGGGAATCGCGACCGTGGTGTTGCTGCTGGCATATGGAAATGGATTTGGAACGGCCATCTCAAATATCTTCGAAAGCTTCGGTGCCACCGCAGTCGGAATATTTCCTGGACGAACATCGCAACAGGCGGGTGGAAATAAGGCGGGAGTGCAGGTGCGGTTTACGAACGACGACATCGATCTGCTGCAAAACAATGTACCGCTATGCAAACACGTGGTGCGAATGTCACAGAAAGATTCGTCGGTGCAAAACGGAAATCGCACCTTCACGATGCCGGTGATGGGACTTGATCCGTCCATCGAGGAGATTTGGAATCTTGACATGGGTGCGGGACGTTTTCTCGACGATGCTGACAATGCACGGCACGGGCTGGTGGCCGCGATTGGCTCGGAGGCAAAGGACAAGTTATTTTCCGGGGCTCCGGCGGTGGGGGAGGATATTCGAATCGACGGAGTGGAATTCCAGGTGGTGGGTGTCGTGAAGCCGCGGATGCAGGAGGGAGACGATGACGATAACCGGACGATTTATATTCCGTACAACTCGATGAACGTTTTGAAAGACAATCACTACCTGGATGGAATCTGGATGGATTCGCAGGGGCTGGACCATGACAAACTCGACCAGACGATCCGGGATACGCTGGCCGCGGCACATGGATTCAAAAGCGACGATAAGCGCGCGATTTTTGTATTCGACGCACAAAAGCAACTTTCGCAGTTCGGGATTATCTCGCTCGCGTTGAAGGTGCTGCTTGCATTTATCGGAACGCTCACGCTGGGCATTGGCGGAGTGGGGCTGATGAATATGATGCTGGTTTCGGTCACGCAACGCACGCGAGAAATTGGGGTGGAAAAGGCTTTAGGAGCACGCCGGCGGGACATCTTGTTTCAGTTTCTGGCGGAGGCCATGGCCATCACCGCCGTGGGCGGTTTGTTGGGGATTGCGTTGTCATACGTGGTATCGGTCTCGGTGGGGCGGCTTACGTTCTATAGCGCGATGGCCAAACATGCAGAGGCGGGGGACATACGGTTAATTGTTTCGCCCATGATTCTGTTGGTGGCTACGGGAATACTGGCAGTCGTGGGAGTGGTGAGCGGAATGGTGCCGGCGATGAGAGCTGCGAGACTCGATCCGATTGAGGCGCTGCGATACGAATAGTGAAAAGAACTTTCTGCAAGAGATTTCTCGCGGTTCGAGGAATCAAAATGAAAACCTTCAACACAGAGGGCACAGGGGAACACGGGGTAAATCTCATTGGGCGATGACATTTTGAACCTGCCGGCGCCGAAGGCTGATGCCCGCGTGGCATACGGGAGTGATCAAAATCAGTTTGTGGATTTACGGCTGCCGAAGTCGAAAGGACCGCATCCGCTCGCGATTTGCATTCATGGCGGGTATTGGAGAGCGCGATATGACCTGGAATATTTGGGCCATTTGTGCGCGGCCTTAACGGCTACCAGTATAGCAACCGCGAACGTGGAATATCGACGCGTGGGGAACCTGGGCGGTGGATGGCCGGGAACCTTTTCGGATATTCGCTCCGCATATCAGTTTTTAATGCAGAAAGCGCAACAGTATCATTTCGATGCGCAGCATTTAATCGTGCTGGGACATTCGGCGGGAGCGCAGTTGGCGCTGTGTCTGGCGGCGCATGAGGTCGGGCTGGCCGGCAGGATTTCTTTGGCCGGAGTAATCGATCTGCAGCGGGCTTACGAATTGCATTTGAGCAACAATGCCGTGGTGGAATTTCTTGGTGGAACGCCCACAGAAGTTGCCGATCACTATCGCGAGGCCGACCCGATGAAGCGGGCGATTCGAGCGCGTCAGTACATAATCCACGGTGTCGCGGATGATATTGTGCCGCCAAGTCTCAGCAGGGACTATGTGAGCGCCAAGTCGAATGCTAAAGAAAATGTACGGCTGATGATGATTCCAGGCGCGGGGCATTTCGAGATCGTGGATCCGAGGTCAGACGCGTGGGCCACAGTCGAAAAGATTGTGCTGGATTTCGCCAGAACCAAAAACACTTAACGACTGGGCTCCGAGGAGCACCCCGTGGTTCCTGTCTTGCTCTGCCGTCAGGCTACTTTTGGCTTGCGCTTTTTCGTGACTGATTTAGGGCGACCGCTGGAGTGCTCGGGGTTGTTGCCAGGTTCGGGGAAGTCAGTGTCAGCATCTTTCAGGATCGGATCCGGATCGCGATGCCCGATCTGCTCCTCAAGACCCGTATTGCCATCGTGATGGTGTTGTTCTTCGGTTGCGCCTTTAGCGCGATCGGGGTCATTGTCAGAAATTTTGCTCATATCGAACTCCGGTCATACAGAACTTCAAAATTGTGCGGTGAAACGCTGAGAACAATTCACTGGAATCATTCGCCGGGACGAGAGTTGGATGCAACTCCGAGCTTGCGCAGCCGCTCGCGAGCCTGCAAAGCTTCGGGGGAGCGCGGATAGCGCTGGATCACGTGGCGGAGTTCGGCGACTCCATCTTCCTGCTTGCCCAGTTCGATCAGAGCGAAACCTTTCTTCAGCTGTGCTGACGCGACCTTCGATCCCGTGGGAAAATTCTGCAAAACCTGGTCATAACTCTGCGCCGCCTGCTGATAATTGCCCTGCCGGAACTGAATCTCTCCGAGATAAAAGTAGCAATTTCCCGCGAGATCGGTGTTCGGATAAAACTTGATGTAATCGGAAAATTCCTGGATGGCGAGATCGTTCTTGGCGCCGTTGTAATCCCGCAGAGCGTTGTTATAAAGGACGTCAGGCGGTGGGGCCTGCGCCAAAGCCTGCTGCTGTGCTTGTTGCTGGGCGGTTGTGGCAGCCGCGCTTTGCTGCGATGCCTGCATATCTTCCAGTTGCTTGCTCACTTTGGCGAGGCGCGCCTTCAGTTCGTCCAGACTGTCATTCAGCGCCTGGATCTGCCCTGAGAGTTGGTCCACGTGAGAGGACGAGTCGCCCTGCTGTTTCAACAAAGTAGTTTGCAGTGCCGTGATGGCGGCGGCAACTTTGTTCACCGCATCGCTGTCCCGTTCGACAAGATTATTCATCACGCCCATGCGCTCGTCGAAGCTGCGCTGCATGGCGGTCATCTGCTCTTGCAGTTGCTGAACCTGGGTTTGCAACTGAATGGTCTCTTTATTAACGCCAAAGGCCGGTATCGCGGCGAGGCAAAGCGTTGAGATCAGAGCAAGTCGAAGGGAGCGGATTTTTAGTTTCATAAGCCGAAAGTCCTACCATCTATTTTAGACGGAATAGACCCGCCGTAGGTTGTGAAGATTGGGCAGGGAACCCGGAAGCGCATAGGCGGTTTTCCAGTGGGGCATTGGCAGCTTGGCGGTTCGCAACAAAAGCCAAGAATTGCGACCTGAGGCATCGCAAGGGCGATACCCCAGGCCGCGCACACATTAGTTATTTCTGATACACGAAGTGACCGCGGCGGTTCTGCTGCCAGCAGGCTTCGTTCTCTTCCATGCAGAATGGTTTTTCCTTGCCATAGCTGATGGTCTTAATGCGGCTGGCGCTGATTCCGCCTGCAACCAACGCGTTCTTTACGGAAGAAGCGCGCTGATCGCCGAGCGCCAGGTTGTACTCGGTCGATCCGCGGGAATCGCAGTGTCCTTCAATCGTGAAATTGATTTCGGGATGCTGATTGAGGAACTGGATATCGGTTTGAATGGCCGACTGCTGATCGGGGCGAATGTCAGACTTATCGTATTCGAAATAGATATCCTTGACATTCTGGCCGAAGAGGTCCTCTTCCGAAGGCGATGGTGGTGGAGGAGCGGCTGCGGTCGGAGGAGTGACGGTGAGGCGCGTCGTCGCATCCTGGGTTCCGCCCGGACCTTTCGCGGTGAGGTGATAGGTAGTCGAGTCGGTCGGAGTCACCTGCTGCGATCCCGTGGGCTGGACCGCGCCGATGCCATCGATAGAAACGTCAGTGGCGTTGGAAGTCTGCCAGCTGAGGGTTGCGGGCTGTCCCTGCTGAATCGTATCCGGGCTAACGGAAATGGAAGCCGTGGGCGCGGGTGCTGGTGGAGGCGGCGGTGGCGGCGGGGGAGCCGCTTTCTTGTGGCAAGCGCCCAACAAGAGAATAGCGCCCAGGGCGAAGGCGGTTGATACAGATTTGAGTGTTTGCTGCTTCAGGTTGATCTTTTTCCCGTTGCTACTGTTCACGATGTTCCTCCTGCGAACTCAGAAAACAATTTGAGTTCAGACGAAGTGAATTTATTTCCAACTCCAGTTCGGTTGCGAATTACGTCCCGTGAAAGTCAGTTGATGAAGCTTGGTGCCGTCGGCGAGCATCTCCCAGATTTCTTCTTTCCCCGATCGGCTGGACTGAAACACAATATGCCGATTGTCCGGCGACCACCACGGATAATCGTTGCGGCCGCCATCATGAGTGAGCTGAACCCACTGTTTGCTGGCGATATCCATTAAATAAATGTCGGAAGAGCCGGGCTCGCCGGGCCCGTATTTGCGGATCCAGGCAAGAGACAGAAATTGTCCGTTCGGGGACCAGTTGGGCGAAACGGCGTAACCCTGGTCCGTCATACGTTGCTGGTTGGTGCCGTCGGCTTCCATCGTATAGACCTGAGGCAATCCGGTGCTGCCGCTGACGAAAGCAATCTGCGCTCCGGTTTTCCGGTTCCATGTGGGAGAAACATCGGGCCCTCTGCCTGTAGTCATCGCGTGCAGATTGCCGCCCGCAGAGTCGCAGACATAGATTTCCGAATGGCCGCTGCGCGAAGAAGAGAACGCCAGACGAGAGCCGTCGGGAGACCATGAGGGCGATAGATTGGCGCCGCCAAAGTGAGGAAAAGTCACAAGACGATTCAGGTCGGTCGAGTACATCAGAATTTCCCATCCGGATTTAGTGAGCGAACTGAAGGCGAGACGGGAACCATCGGGAGAGATTCTTGGCGATAGTGAAATCGAACCTTGGTGAGTAAGTTGGCGCTGATTGCTGCCGTCGTAATCCATCACCCAGATTTCTTTGTGGCCGGAGCGATCGCTGACAAAATAGATTTTGCTTTCGGCGATACCGGGAATGCCACCGCCTAGACGAAAAATAATCTCGTCAGCGAATTTGTGGGCGATAAGGCGGGTCGCGTCATCCGTCGCGACATCGGTGTATTGCTTCCCTAAGACCAGCGGCGATGCAGTGTTTTTCACGTCGTACAGCCAGCCCTGCACCACCACTTTGCCCGCGGCGACTCCGAGATTGCCGAAGGCGAGCATGGCGGCGTTGGGCGGAGGAGAGTTCCAGACTCCGAAGGTGACTTCCGCAGGATTACCCGGCACTTGCAAAGGGTAAAAACTTTTCGAAATCAGTTCGACTACACCCGAATTGTCGAGGTCGTTCCAGAATGTATCATTGAACGTCTTCAGCAGGGCGGTGTTCTGCGGGTCGTTGTTCGCGGGTTTGAAGTCGGGAACGGCGAGTCGTACTTTTTCAACTCCGAGGCCAGAGCCGGTGCGAACCCAATCCTGGGCGAACGAGAAGGAGCAGAGCAGGGAACTCAGTAGAAGCAGGAAGCTGCAGGCGCTCAAAAGGCGAACGCCAACTGTGGCAGAGTACGGAAATGAGCTGCGTTTATCGTCCATCCGTTTGGAAGTGTTGCGTGGGCGAAGACAAAAATATCCAGCGAACGACAGTATCGTAGTCCGATATGTTCTCATTAGCAAGTTACCAACGATCATAATCGAGAATCCGGAACCTAAAGAATCATCAGGTACATGTTCGTGCAACTTTATTTTTTGCTGTAATCGAACCAATATTCCACTGAGATTTTGCTGCCGCTGTAATCCGGCGGCAGCGGGCCGAAGGTGTCGATCCGCTGCAGGGCGCGGGTAGCGGAAACATCGAGCGAAGGGACGCCGCTGGACTGCTCAATCTGCACGTTGTAGGGATGGCCGTCACGGGCTACGTCAAAGGTGATGTAAACGCGATTGGCCGTGGTAATGCTAGGATCGACCTCGTACTTCAGCCAGTTTTCCGAAACCTTCCGCTGAATCACCTGAACGTACCAGCCGTATTTGGTGCCGAAGTCGCCGCCGCCACCGGTAATGCCGAAGCCGCCTTTCGCACCTCCGGCAGCAAATGAGCCGTAGGGGCCGCTGACCGGTCCACCCTCACCGAACGCAACCTGATTTGTCTCTGGTTCGGGCGTAGGCTGAGTTTTTGCTTTGGTAGGAGTAGAGACTTTCTTCGGCTTGATTTTTGTATTCTTGCCTTGAATCTCGATCGCGTCGGGCTCTTTCTCTTCAACCTTAGGCTCAGATTTTGTTATTCCCTTCGACTCGTTAGCCAGAACATTCTGATTCTGGGTGGGCGCGGTGGTCAGGGGAATGTTGCTGACCAGGGTTACGCCCATAGCCGATCCTCCGCCGCCTGAGCCCCAATCCGAGCCACTGCCTCCGTTGAAGATAAGAGGGTAAAGCAGGATGACAGCGGTGACAACGATGTGAAAGCCTGCGGACCAGGCGAGGGCGCGTCCCCAACTGTCGTGCTCGAAAAATATCTCAGCGTTTTGCGCCATTTTGTTCCAGAGGCTGAGTGACGATGCTCACATTGGTGATGCCTGATTGCTTAACCGCGTCCATGACGGTGGCGAAAGCGCCAAAAGGAACGTTCTCGTCGGCGCGGATAAAAATAAACTGGTTGTGGGGATCGCGAATCTTCTGTTTCAGGCGCGCGGCGATCTGATTGATGTTGATGGCGTCGTTGCCGAGGAACACCCGCTGATCTTTGTTGATCGTGATGACGGTTCTCTCTTCGGTAATTTCTTTAACCGTGCGCGTTTTGGGAACAGTGACCTCGATGCCCGACTGCAGCACCGGAGCAGTCACCATAAAGATGATGAGAAGCACAAGGACGACATCAACCAGCGGTGTGATGTTGATATCGGCAAGTGCGGTTTGCGTGCGGCCATTCGAGGAAGTAAAAGCCATCAGCGCCTCACTTCGGCGGCTTGCGGCTGAATGCTTTCGATGGCATTGAGAACTTCAAGGGAAAAGTCGTCGCCACGCGCGGCGAAAACGCGAATCGAATTCCCAATCAGATTATAGGCAATGACCGCTGGGATAGCCGCGGCCAACCCGGCAGCGGTGGTGATCAGTGCTTCGGAAATTCCTGGGGCAACGGCGCGAAGAGTTGCGCCTCCGGCAGTGCCGAGGCCGTGGAAGGCGTCAATGATGCCCCAGACGGTGCCGAAGAGTCCGATAAAAGGGGTAACCGCCGCGGTAATGGCAAGCCAGGGGACGTTACGTTCCAGTCGCGTAATTTCTTCCGAGGCACCAATCTGCATGCCGCGCTGCACGGCAGTCAGACTGCGGAGAGTGGCGGAAGGCGTGGAGAGTTGCCGCTTGTATTCCTGGAAGCCGCCTTCAAAAACTCCCACCAGAGGGCTGGGATGAAACTGGTCGGCGACAGCGGCAATATCCTGCAGGCGCTGGGCTTTGCGGAAGGCGCGCAGGAAGCGTCCACTCTGAACCCGAGCCCGCCGTAGCAGGCTCCACTTGGTGAGGATGATGGCCCAGGAGATAAGACTGAAAGCCAGCAAGGTGACGAGCACAAACCTGGCGACCGGACCGGTGTTCGAAAGCAGGTCAAGAGTCTCGCCGCCGATGAACAGAGCAGGATATGAAAACAGATGCATGTGGTTTGGGGATACCTTGACCGGATTATAGATGATTCGCCGGAATTGTCTTACCGGGACGTATCCCAAAGCTAACGTGGCAGCTGTGGATAAGCAGAGCGCAGAGTTTCGCTGATATACGCTTTCGCCAAGGATGACATCAAAGAGCAGCAGAAGTTTATAGAATTTTCCGGGAGGAACTGAATGGCGAATTACGGAATGCTCCGAAACTATCGCTTTACCGACACCACCGAAGACATCCGGGGTTCCAAGTTGTACGGTTTGAACGACGAGAAACTGGGCAAGATTGACGATGTGATTTTCGACCACTCCGAAGGAACGATTCGCTACGTGGTGGTGGACACGGGCGGGTGGCTCTCGACGAAGAAATTTATTGTTCCAGCCGACCGGCTGCGGGCATCCACCAAGCACGACAATGATTTCGTCGCTGACCTGACCAAAGAGCAAGTAGAGGGCTTCCCACCCTACAAGGAAACGGATTTAGAATCCGACGAACAATGGTCGGATTACGAAGGCAAGTACCGTGCGAAGTGGGATGCGGACCCGGTAATGCATCGCGAGGGAACCGACCGGAATATTACTCCAACGACTCAGCAGATGCCGGGCAACTCACCTTCCGCAAGAGCGGCTGGCGCGCCGAACGCGGCCCGAAGCGCAGCCGATGACACAGCGGAAATCGAGGATACCGAGTTTATCGAGCCCGGATACGCGGCTTCAACCGACACCGTAGAAATCGATGTCAGCGCGGTGGGCATTGGCCCTCGCTGGGATACGTTTCAAAATCGACTGCGGGAGCGGCGCAAGGAAGTGGTGGGCTTGGGACTAAGGCGCGACGACGAGTACCCCAAAGCCAGCTAAGGAGTTTGAGTTCTAAAAAGCCACGGCTTCGGCCGTGGCTTTTTGTTCGTATCACAAATTTATACATTCAGAACGGAGCGGCGTCAGTTGTGGAGTGAGCCGGAGGGGTCAGACAGGGCAATTAATTTACCCACCGGATATTCCTCTCGGGACAGAGGAGTCGAGGGTTCAGGATTGATGATGGTGAGCACTTCGCCGGTTTCAACTCCGCGCACCATCAGGCGGTCACTTTCGACACCAACTACCCGATATTTCTCGTCGAAGATTGACATAGGAGCCTTTGCTGCTTGGATGCCCAAGTGAGGCCTCGCGATGCCGGGGGAATAGCCAGTAATTACCGGAGGGTGCCGAAATGGTCCAACTTCGGACATTCGGCATCGGTTTCATTGGGAGTTACGTGAGAAGGCGTAAAACCGGCTAGGCTGAACCGGCTAGGCTGAACCCCGAGCTAATTCTTTTTCGGCGCCGACGAAGAGCGCGCGGAGCGCGTGCAGGACCAGTCGACCGAGCAGGATAATGCTGACAGTCAGGCATGCTGCAACTGAGGCGGCGGCATACGGATGGCGCGTGGCTAGCCATGTGAGGCCGACGGCGAGAACATCCTCACTCAAGCTCAACGAAATATTTGAGAAGGGTTCTGGGGAGGGAGTGACCGCGGCACGCAGTGCCGTCTTTCCGCCATGAGCAGCGAGAGCAATAAGGGCTCCCAGAAAAGCTGCCAACAGTTGTTGCGGCGGCGTGAGCTGCCTGGTAGCGCCATAGGCAATCAGCCCGGCGACCGGGACGCGAATAAAAGTGTGCAAAGCGCTCCACAACAGATCGAATGCAGGAATTTTGTCGGCGAAAAACTCGATTACAAATAAAACGACGCTGGCAGCGATCACCGGCCAGCTTTCGAGGAGCAATAATTCCGGAGGCAGCGGCACTTGTCCGAAGCGCGCCAGCAGGCCCAACGCGGCCACCGTCGCGTACACATTCAGCCCGGCGGCGAATGCGACAGCCGCCAGCACGGCAAAAAGTTCGGGCAACGGGATTTGTACCCAGTTCAGCATCCTAGTTCAAATGCAACGTCAATAGCCCCAGCCTAAAGGCAAAGCGCGGCTTAAAAGAAAAACCGGTGCAAAAGTAAAGGGTCGCCATAAGGCGACCCTCGGATTCTAGCTGCAATCGCGCTACAGCGTTGACTCAATCTCAAAGCCCCAGGCTTCCAGAAGAGGCTCAGGGATGTATTTGGAGTTCTTATTGCGGCGGGCCCACTCGCGCAGACGAGTCGACCGCAAATACTGGTCTGGAGTGAGCTTGTATTCGCGCACCACTTGCTCGAACTCTGTAATGGTGGGGACGATCGGGCCGATCGGCTCGGGTTTTCCCCAGTTTGGATTTCCGCGTCGCTTTGCCATGAAAAAGCCTTTCGTACAAATGGGGGATTAACTAATTAATAATAATTTCTCTATGTGTATGATTCTCCTGACGCCGAATGGGATTCACAGAAATGAAGCCATCCACAGAAATGCGCGGATAGTGTTCCCAAAAGCTATTTGGAGAAAGAGCATCTTAGGTCACTCACGCCTGAAAGTCAACCGTATTGCGTCGCATGATCGCTTGAATTGTCAGCCGTAACTGCATGTTTATAAGACTTTTATAAGATCATCCACGGGAGACTCGCGACCACTGAAGTCACCGGCTCGAACGGAACCTGCAGAAGTTACGGGCGTAACCTCCGGCACACGAGCTCCGTTGCTGTAACGTCAGAAGACGACCTACACTTGAGAGTGCATTCTTCCTGCCGGACGACGGCATAATAGCGCTCCACCTGGATAGTGATCGCGATGAATTTGAAGTCACTGTTGCTTTGTTCCGATGAAAAAATTGGACGCGTGCTGCGACGTACGCTGGGTGATCTTGACATCGGGGTCGAACATTGCACGAGTGCGGAAGTGGCGTTGCGGCATCTGACCCGCGACCGGTTTGAGGCCATTATTGTGGACTGTGCCGGCCCCGGAGCTGCCGATGTTCTGCGCGCAGCCCGCACCGCTCCATGCAACAAACGGGCCATCGCGGTAGCGATTCTCGATCCCGGCAGCGGATTGCGCTCGGCATTTGAGATCGGCGCCCACTTCATCCTGTATAAGCCAGTTTCCGCGGAGCGCGCCAAATCGAGTTTTCGTGCCGCGAGAGCCCTGATGAAACGGGAACGAAGGCGTAACTCGCGGGTGTCAGTGAATTTTCCGGTGGAGATGGTCAGCGCCCAGTCCGGCACTCGCATTAAAGCGAATACCACCGATGTCGGCGAAGGTGGATTGGCGGTTTCGATCCCGCGCCGCACCAAGCCGCAGGGCCAATGGCATTTGTCATTCACGCTACCCGGATCCACCAAGCTCGATGTCGCGGCAGAGTTTGCCTGGGAGAGCAGCGGTACGCAGGTGGGCTTGCGATTTGTGAATCCTTCGCCGGATGTGGCACGCCGGCTGCGCGAGTGGCTGGGTCGCAATACGCCAGAAGGAGAGAAGGACGACCCTCCAGCGCCCTGCCAACTAACCGACTTAAGTTTGCGCGGGTGCTATCTTGCCATGCCTTCGCCGTTCCCGGTTTCTGCTCGGGTGACGCTTTCCATGAGGGCCGCGAACGTGGAGCTGCGATCAGAAGGGGTGGTAAGAGTGATGCATCCTGACATCGGGATGGGAGTGGAATTTACGCAAACCACCGCCGAGCACCGCGCACTGCTGGAAAAATTTCTGAGTTGCCTCACGGAAAATCCCGATACGCTGCCGGAGTTGATGGTTGAACCGGAAGGCTTCGAAACGGAAAGCAACTCCTCAGCTTCTGCCGAGTTGAGTGACGTAGAAGATCCGCTGCTCGATCTTTTTCGTAACCAGGCTGGGCTGGCGGCAGACTCCTTTCATGCGGAACTTCGCAAACAGCGAGGTCTATCCACTGCGGCCGCCTCCTGATCCAGCTCGCTCGCTGAACTTTTCCACTCTTATTGCGGCAACGGCGTTCCCTCTGCCGGCCCACCTTTTACCAGGTCCGTCTTCACTGTTGATTTCTGATTGGCCACCAGATCAATATCGGTTTCGAAGTCTTGATAGCCGGGCAGGGTAATTCTGATTTTTCGTTTGCCCGGTGCCACCAGCAGGGCTCGGCCGACGCCGCTGAATTCCGCAACATGACCCACGAAGACGCCGTCGACAAAAACCGCGGCCCGATTGGGATTCACCTCCAGCTTAATCTGAGCCGTAATGTGAGGGAACTGAACCCGGGTATCTTTTTCCATCTTGACTTCAATCGTCTGGGTCTCCCCTGCACGAACCGTCACCTTTTGCGCGAAGTCGATGTATCCGCCCTGGCGAACCGTGATCTCGTGCTCGCCGGGAAGCAGCAGGAGTTTTTTTGATCCTTTGAGTTCCTGCAAATAGCCCACATACTGACCGTCGATCCAGACGCCAGAGGTGCGTTCGACTTTGGTGGCGCCGACCAGGTCCACTTGCCCCAGCACATTATTGTCGGCGCGCAAGGGCAGTGAAAGAAGGGCGGCGCAGCCGAGAACAAGAATCCATACCAAAGTGCGAATCCGCAAAAAAGAAATCATAAGAAATTCTTCTCCGCTGGTGAGATGCGGCTCCATGAGGAAGGGTAGCCGATGAGCGCAGGCATGTAAACGCGCAAAAGAGACGAACAGGTCGCGAGCATTGCCGAAGACGCGCGCCTGTTAGTCTAAAATGATCGCGAGCCGGGATGGCGAAATTGGCAGACGCAGCGGACTTAAAATCCGCAGGTCCGAAAGGACTGTGGGGGTTCGATTCCCCCTCCCGGCACCAGCACTTCTGGGATCAAACACGTGCGGTCGCTACCCACTTCCCAGGTATTTCGGGATCCGTCTCGTGGGCGGAAAGAATTCGCCGGTGGACCAACGCGTGGCCGTCTGGAAGTACGTTTGTATCGGCAAAGAAGCGGGGCTACTGAAAACCTGCCGAAAAAAAGGGAAAATCAAACTCGATTGGGTGATCGTGTGCAGCAAGGACGAGTACTATCTCATCGCTAGGACGGCGAGGTGGTAAGCGGATATCCATGCGGTCGATTGCCGAAAACCCTTCGCGCCTCGATCCCATCTACGGAACGTTGTGTTAGTGCAGGATTAAGTGTGATCCCCGACGCCAGGCGAGAAGAGTGACAGAACTAGAGCACGGAAAAAACCTGACCCTGTGGCTCCCACGGAATCGTTTCCAGACGGACAGGTGCGCGGTATGGGTCTTCCGCGTGGTCTGCAAATCAACAGTTTGACCTTATATTATGGATATGCCCGATCCCCGAAGGCGTTTCGTAACTCTCACAAGCACGCCAAGCCTGAAGACTGGCCCCGATGCCGCTCGCCGCAGATTCTGGTTCGCGATGGCCGGGTTTGTCATGGCGCTTGCGCTGCTGCCCTTTTCCTACAAAGTTGAACGTCACCTGGAAACAGCCGTTCACATCAAGGGCGGGGAATCCGAAAAAGTTGATCTGGAACTGGCGCAGGGTTTCCAGTCTCCCTACGCCCATCGCCTGGTTTTGGTGATAAGCGGAATTCCGGATCCAGATTCAGCAAACGGCGCAGATGCATTGAGCTTCTTAACCCGTTCATTGCGCAGCGTACCTGGGGTGTCGGGTGCCATCTCGAGCCTGGATTGGCCAGATCCTCTCTTTACGGGGAACAATGGCGGGGCCCTGATCATCATTGGGCTGGACCCGCACGCTGACACCGAGGCGTTGATTCCCACACTAAGGGCAAAAGCAGAATGGATGGAAGGTCAGCTTCGCTCGCAATATCCCAAGATCAAATTGGAGATTACGGGTGAAACGCCGCTCAACTTCGATCTTCGCAAGGTGAGTGCAGATGACGTCACCCATGCCGAGGAACGGGCGATGCCGGTCACTCTCGTGCTGCTGTTGCTGGCCTTCGGCAGTTTTGTGGCCGCCCTATTGCCGCTGGGAGTTGGACTGCTCTCAATCTCTATGGCGATGGGTGCGGCTGCGCTGCTTGCGCATTTTCTGCAGCTTTCGATTTTGGTGCAGAATCTGGCAACGATGCTCGGCCTTGGCTTGGGCATCGATTATGCATTGTTGATGGTGAGCCGGTTTCGCGAAGCATTGGCCGAAGGATATGATCCCGGCCCTGCTGCCGATATCGCCGCCCGGCAAGCGGGGCGAACGCTGATCATCTCGGCTACCACGGTTGCAATCGGATTTTCAGCGCTGCTTACTGTCCCCATCAGCGAACTGCGCTCCATCGGAATAGCCGGCCTGCTGGTAACCGTTTTGAGTGTCATGCTGTGTACATTCATTCTGCCTTGGGTGCTTAGTCTGCTGGGGCATCGCATCGATTCCGCCAGAGTGCGTCTTTCCGCCAGACGGGTGGAAACGCGGGAGAGCCTGTGCGCGGCCAGTGTGCGGTGGGTACGCTGGGGCGGCATCATAACCCGCCGGCCTTGGACAGCGCTGCTTGTCGTCGGGATTCCGCTATTAGCACTTGCTTACCAAGGACGGAAAATCTCTCCCGGGGTCCCCGACCATAACTCACTCCCGGCCGCAGCTGAGTCGGTGCAAGCGCTGCACACGCTTCAAAAGATGGGACGGTCGGGTATTGTGCAGTCTCTGCGAGTGATCCTGGAGTTGCCTCCGCAATCGCCGGCTCTCTCACCGGCTGGCTGGCTTGCCGTCAGCCGCTTGACCCAACACTTCCAGAGCGATCCTAGAGCAGAGGAAGTTTTATCTCTTCCGACGCTCACGGGCATGTCCGATAATCCAGATGCCATTAAGGATTTGCCTGAGCCAATGCGCAAGAGTTTTCTTCGCAACGATGGCCAGGCTACCCTGATTGAATTGCTGCCTACTACCACTCTTTCGCCCAATCAACAGATACGAGTGGGTGCGAGATGTGCGTGCCTCCGATGTTGCAGCAATAACAGGCGTTCCTGGCGCTAGCCTGCTCGTCGGCGGCGTTCCCGCACTCGAAGCAGATTACGACTCGGTAGTAAAAGAGCGGATGCCGAGGGTGGTCCTGGGAGTCATATTGGGGAGCTTGCTGGCACTCCTGATCGGGTTGCGTTGTGTCTTTGCGGCGGTCAAAGCAATCCTGCTCAATCTGCTTTCCGTTGGCGCTTCCTTCGGTGCGTTAGTTGTCGTTTTTCAGGAAGGCCATGGCGGCAAACTCTTTGGACTCGACGGACCGACTGGCAGCGTCTACCCAATCGTGCCAATTCTCGCGTTCGCCATCGTCTTCGGATTGAGCATGGACTATGAGGTTTTTCTGGTCACCCGAGTCCTCGAAGAGCGGCGGCGCGGTTTATCCGAGAGAGCGGCTGTGATCGAGGGCCTGGCGCGGACGGCCGGGCTCATCACCAGCGCCGCGGCAATTATGATTGCCGTCTTCGTCGCATTCACCGTGGGAAGCTTTCTGGTCGTCCAAATGCTGGGTTTTACTCTTGCGGTAGCGGTGTTCATTGATGCTACGGTGGTGCGGATGATTGTCGGGCCGGCACTCCTGCAACTTGCCGGCGACTGGAATTGGTGGCCCTTTGGCTTACATGGAGCCCCGGCAGCTTCTGAAAAGGAGCTTGTCCCCTGACGCCGAACACTGCGGAATGCTCCAGTTGCAGCACAGGGCCTCGCATCAGCCTAAATAAGCGATTCGATCTATTTCGCTTTCTCTTCTTGAGCGCTGGGCTGGCCGATCTCAAAGTCTTTGCGTCCAAGATTTGCGTTTCCTGAGCCCCCTTCGATTGCAAGAATCGAGGAGCCGGGCTTGCCCTGCACCTTTGCCTCCACTTGCGACGCAGACCAAGCGCCGCCGACCTGTCGCAGCCCGTAGTAAATAAATTCCTTCTGCTGTCCCGTCCCGCGAAGCGTCTTCACTACATGCACGGGAAACAAAATGCTGCGGTCGATCCAAGATGTTACCGAATCATCATGAGTCCTATCCTGAGGGCCGGGCGTGCTCTTAAGCACAAAGCAATCCCGTGCGCCGTATTTCTCCGGTGGCAGGAGTTGCTGATTCTTCCAGAAGAACTGGCTCTCTACCATGTCTTCATAGGTGAAGTCGGTTCCGACGAGTGGGTCATTCCAATGTTCGAATGGCAACACGCTAGCAGCCTTCGCGCCGGGAAGCATTGCCTCGATAGTCAAGTGCCCAGTCGCGGTCATATGAAGAAGAAGGGTCGTCTTCTCTGAGCCAGGCCCAGAGATCTCAACCAGCAGATGCAGACCATCGGGAAACCAGCGAGCTTTGCCGACAAACTTGTAGCTCGTGCGCTTGCCATCGGCTTCCACGCGTGTGAGGTGCCCGGTCGCGCGGTAGTCTAAGTTTTCAATACGCTGGCGCGAGCCAGTCAGCACCGTCTCCAGGTCAGGATTCGCCGCGAAGGCCCACGCCGAGTGCCCCAGCGACAGCAGCACTAGCACGGCGATGGCGGATTGAATCCTCCCAAAGACGCAACGCGCCCATAGGGACTTTGGGTAACAGACGAATTTGCGGATGCGGGAGAGCCTTGGGGCGCGGTACGGGAAGGTCATAGCCAAACATTCGTCGGCGTGAAAGTCAGCATCGCACGCGCATTCTAATCGCCGTAGGTTGATGATACACGTTTCGTAGCGGCTTCAAAATTGCTGACGCGCAAAAACCGCGCCAGCGTTGAACTTTGTCGAGCGGATGGTATCCTCCCACAACTCCGGGGAGAGTGGGGTTCGATTCGTCCTCCAAGCAGCAGTCAGAAAAATTCAGCTTGCTGTAGAATCGTGAATCGATCTTAGGGGGAGGCATGTATTTTGAGCAATTCTACTTGGGTTGTCTGGCGCACGCCTCCTACATGCTGGCGTCGGAGGGTGAAGCGGTTGTGGTGGATCCGCAGCGGGACGTGGAGATTTATCTAAAGGCTGCAGACGAGAATCACGTTTCTATTCGCCACATTTTTGAAACTCATCTGCATGCGGACTTCGTTTCCGGGCACCGGGAACTGGCGTCGAGAACGGGCGCAACAATCTATATGGGAGCGCAGGCCGGCGCGACATTTCCTCACATGGCAATCGCGGACGGTTTCCTGCTTCGTGTAGGAAAGATGCGCATCACAGCCCTCGAAACTCCGGGGCATACGCCGGAAAGTATCTGTCTGGTGATCGCGGATGAAGAGAAGTCCGCCGATGCGTGGGCTGTTTTGACTGGCGACACTTTGTTTCTGGGAGACGTTGGGCGACCTGATCTCTCGCAACGTTATACGGCGGTGCAGCTGGCCGGCATGCTATATGACAGCCTGTACAACAAAATTCTGAGGCTGGCGGATGATGTTCTGGTTTATCCCGCGCACGGGGCTGGGTCTTTGTGTGGGCGAAACATGCGGGCGGAGAAGGTTTCCACGATCGGTACCGAACGGCTCACAAATTACGCCTTGCAGATCAAGAGCAGGGAAGAGTTCATCGAGCAATTAACCAGCAACCTTCCGGTTCGTCCGGAGTATTTTCTGCAAGATGCGGAAATCAATCGGACGGGAGCGGCGACGCTCTCCGATCTGCCTGCTTTGGCCGCGCTCGATCCTGGCGAAGTGAAGGCAATATTGGCGGATGGCGGAATTGCGTTGGACGTTCGTCCGGGCGAGGAATTTGCGGCGGGGCATGTGCCGGGGTCGGTGAACATTGCGCTGTCCGGACAATTTGCATCCTGGGCGGGAGCGCTGTTGGGGCTGGCGGCGCGTCCGGTGTTGATTGCTAACTCAGGCGAAGCAGTGGAAGAAGCAAGGATGAGACTGGCTCGCATCGGACTGGAAGATACCCAAGGATATTTGAAGGGAGGCATCGACGCCTGGAGGAACGCCGGTTTACCCTTGGCAGAGCTGCCGCAAATGAGCGTGGACGTGCTTAATCTACGATTGCAAAATGAGGACCTGCAAGTACTCGACGTTCGCCGCGAGCGCGAGTGGGAAGAAGGGCACATCGAGGGCGCATCGTGGTGGCCGCTGGATAATTTCAAGGTCGCGCCTCCAGAAATTAATCGCACGGTTCCGATTGCGGTGCACTGCAAGGGCGGATACCGCAGCATGATTGCCTGCAGTCTTCTGCAGCGGGCTGGTTTTCCGAATGTGATAAACGTCATTGGAGGATTTGACGCCTGGCAGGGTGCCAAACTTCCCATCGCAGTCGAAAAGCCGGTCCACGCTTAGCATTGCGGCATGCCATGTCGACTCACAGTGTAAACTTCTGGTGCAGACTGATTTGAGCGACCACGAATGAAAACTGCCAAACTCGCAAAATCCTACCGCGTTGATGATGGAAAGCATTTCCGACTGAAAGACGTTGATCCTGCCGACACCGGGCATTGGCACTCGGTCGATGAAGCCAAGGATCAGTTGCAGAAAGACATCGCCCGCATGGAAGAGTTGCAGTCCATGCTTTATGCGCAGGATCGCTGGTCGCTGCTGTTGATTTTTCAAGCGCTGGATGCCGCGGGTAAAGATGGAACGATCAAGCACGTGATGTCGGGAGTGAACCCCGAAGGTTGCAACGTGCACTCGTTCAAAGCGCCCTCGGAGACCGAACTGCAGCACGATTTTTTGTGGCGCACAACCCGGCATCTGCCGGAGCGTGGCCACATCGGTATTTTCAATCGGTCTTATTATGAAGAGGTGCTGGTGGTGCGAGTGCACCCTAAGGTGTTGGAGGGCGGACTGCTTCCTCCCTCACTGGTGACAAAAGATATATGGAAAGAGCGCTTTGAAGATATTCGCTGCTTTGAGCGGCACATGGCGCGGAACGGAACGGTGATCCGAAAATTCTTTCTTCATCTTTCGAAGAAGGAACAGAAAAAGCGATTCCTGGCGCGGCTCGACGAACCGGAAAAACATTGGAAGTTTTCCGAAGGGGATATTCACGAGCGTGAATATTGGGATGATTATCAGCAAGCCTTCGAAGATATGATCCGCCACACCGCGAGCAAACATGCGCCGTGGTATGTGGTACCAGCCGATAATAAATGGTTCACCCACCTGGTGGTTGCGGCGGCAATTGTGGAGACGCTGGAAGATTTAAATCTCTCTTATCCCAAGGTGGACGCGGCGAAGCGCAAGGAAATCGTCGCCGCACGCAAACTGTTATCCGGAAAATGAAGACTGCCCGCTTATTGGGGGATATGTTCACGGCATTACCACGTAACAATTCGGTTTCTGGGAGCAATTCGAACATGGTGATTCAAGCTGGATTTTTTGTGGGAATTTCTCGTAAGGCAGCGAGGGCGGGGCGCTTAGCTTTTTCTCTAGCCATTCTGGCTCTGGGCGCGCAAAGCTTAGTATTCGCGCAGACCAAACCGGAGCGCCAGTCGAAAGCTGCCAAGCCTACGCAATCTTCGCCGTTGCCAACGGCGAATGCGTCCAGCGAGAACGCTGCGTCTGAGAGCGATTCCGGCAAGCCGGAAGACAAGTTGTTCAAGGGCATGAAGTATCGCATGATCGGCCCTTTCCGCGGCGGACGCTCGCTCACCACTGCGGGAATCCCGGGCGATCCGACTACCTATTATTTCGGCGCGACCGGAGGCGGAGTCTGGAAGTCGACGGACGGAGCCATGACCTGGTCGCCAATATTCGATAAAGAGGGAAGCGGAGACATTGGCAGCCTGGCGGTCGCGAATTCGGATCACAACACCATTTATGTGGGCACGGGCGAGGCTTGCATTCGCGGAAATATCGCCCAAGGGGATGGTGTTTATAAATCTCTCGATGGCGGCAAAACCTGGAAGAACATCGGTCTGCACGACACGCGCGCCATCGGCAAAGTGATTATCAATCCTAATAATCCCGACATCGTTTTCGTGGCCGCGCTCGGGCATCCTTATGGGCCGAACACTGAACGCGGAATTTTCCGCACGTCTGATGGTGGCAAGACTTGGGAAAAAGTTCTCTACAGAGATGAGAACACCGGCGGCATCGATATAGCCTTCGACCCGCACAATCCCAACATTTTGTTCGCGGCACTCTGGCAGGCGCGCCGCACTTCGTGGAGTTTATCCAGCGGCGGTCCGGGCAGCGGGATTTACCGCTCGAACGACGGCGGTACCACGTGGAAGCGGCTGGAAGAACATGGTCTGCCGAAAGGTCCTTACGGACGCATCGGCATCGCGGTCGCAGCCAACTCCGATCGAGTGTATGCGCTGATTGAGGCGCACAATCCCGATGGCGGACTCTACCGATCCGACGATGGCGGCGAGACTTGGGACTTCGTCAACCCCAGCCACAGCCTATGGCAGCGGCCATGGTATTACATGCACATCTTCGCCGATCCGCGAGACGAAAATGTTGTCTACATCATGGATGTGGAAACGTATAAGTCGACCGACGGCGGGCACTTGTTTGACCGGGTCAGAGTTCCGCATGGAGACAACCACGGATTATGGATTGATCCGAAAGATACGCAACGCATGATCGCGGCCAACGACGGCGGAGTCACTGTCACTCTGGATGGCGGCAAGAACTGGACGCTCGAAGACAATCAACCGACGGCGCAGTTCTATCACGTCATCACGGATACGGCTACACCCTACCGTGTCTACGGGTCGCAGCAGGATAGTGGAACCGTTGCCATCACCAGCCGCAGCGATGACGGCGCTATTGATCGCACGGATTGGTACGACGTGGGCGGCGGCGAGGCGGGCTACATTGCGCCTTATCCTCCCGATCCGAATATTGTTTATGCCGCCGACTACCAGGGGAACATTACGCGTTTCGATAAGCGGATCGGGCAGGTGAAATCGATCACCGAGCAGCCGGAGTTATCCGATGCATGGGGCGCGGCCAATCTGGAGCATCGCTTTCAGTGGACTGCCCCGGTAATGATTTCACCGCACGATCCCAACACGCTCTACCACGGCGGCGAGCGTCTATTCAAAACCACCGATGGCGGCGTGCATTGGCAGGCGATCAGTCCAGACCTGACTCGCAACGACAAGAGCAAGCAACACGTTTCCGGCGGCGAAATTACGCTGGATGATTCTGGCACCGAATACTACGACACCATTTTTACAGTTGCCGAGTCGCCGACTACTAAGGGGCTGATCTGGGTTGGCACAGACGATGGTCTGGTCCAGATTACGCGTGACGACGGGAAAAGCTGGTCCAACATTACGCCTAAAGATCTGCCGGAGTGGGGACGCGTCAGCCTGATCGAGGCTTCGCCGCACGATCCCGGCACAGCCTACGTGGCGGTGGATCGCCATCAAAGCGACGATCTTAAACCGTACATCTACAAGACCAGCGACTACGGCCAGAGTTGGACGAAACTGGTCAATGGAATTCCTGATGGCAGTTTTGTTCGCGCCGTGCGGGAGGATCCTAAAAAACGCGGACTACTCTACGCGGCCACGGAGAACGGAGTCTTTGTTTCGTTCAATGATGGAGCGGAATGGAAGTCGCTCAAGCTGAATCTGCCGACCACGCCGGTGCATGATCTGGTAGTCAAAGACAACGATCTCGTCGTGGCTACGCATGGGCGGGCATTCTGGATTCTGGATGACATCAGTCCGTTGCGGCAGTTCACTGACGACGTGGTGAAGAAGAATGTTCATCTCTACAGTCCCGATACGGCGTATCGCATTCAAGCGGGAGAGTCTGGAGAACATCATCCGTCCAAACGTACCGGGCAAAATCCTCCCGCTGGCGCGGTCATTTATTACTATCTGAAAGATGCGCCTAAGACAGGGGCGGAGACGAAGCTGGAAATTCTCGACGCATCCGGGAAAGTGATTCGACAATATTCGAGCGCCGAAACCGAGCCTCTGGACGAGCCTTTAGGGCCGGACGACAAGAAGCCGGAAAAGGAAATAAAACCTGATGCGGGACTCAACCGTTTTGTGTGGGATCTTCGCTACGAGGAAGCCCACCGCGTTCCCGGCTACTATCTCTGGGAATACAACGGCGGTGCGAAAGGAGCCGTGGCCGCGCCTGGAAATTATCAGGTAAGACTGACGGTGGGCGCCGACACTCAGGTTGCGCCCCTGGAGTTGAAGCTGGATCCGCGGGTGAAGGTGAGTCAGGCGGATTTGGAGGAACAATTCAAACTGCTGTCGCAGATTCACGAGGAGCTGAACCGGGTTTATGACGCGGTGAACCAGATTCAAGATGTGCGCTCCCAAGTCGCGGGTTTGAAACGGCGTTTGCCGGAGAATGCGAGCACGAAAGCGATTTCCGCATCGGCCGACGAGCTGGAGAAAAAGCTGGTCGCCGTTCGGGATCAGATGGTGAATCTCACTATTAGCGCGAACGAAGATTCGCTGGCCTATCCGCCGCAGATCGACGCGAAACTGGCCTACCTCGCAATGGATGTAAGCAGCGCGGATTCGGCGCCCACCGAGGCGGAACAAGTCGAATTCGAGAAGCTGAAACGGCAGAGTGGAGAGTTGCTCAGCCGCTGGGACGACTTGCAGCGTCGCGATCTCGCCGCTTTCCAGAAATTAACCGCGGAAGGCAGTTTGTCGACGGTGGTTGTGCCGCCAGCGGGACGGGCCGCGGAAGTAGAGAATACCGAGGCTCACTAATGCGCGGGTCTGCGCCGTACAGAGATGACCATGGTATTACTTCCGTGCCAGTTCGATGGCACTGTTGTGCCTTGTGCGGTGGATTCGCCGCTGCTATTTTGTCGATAGTGATGCTGAACCTCCCCTGAGGTGATGTCTGATTCGACATGGGGGTGTCTATGAGGCTCATGCATCTTTGTTACGCGGCGGTCGGATTCGCGGTGGCTCGCTGGATTTTTCGTCGCCAGCCAGTAGTTGACCCCATGACCAGGTTGCGTTCTTCGGGCCTTTTGTAAGGAAGAAAAAGGCTTGGTCCGGTATAGGGCGCGCGCCCCGTTGCGCCTCCATTTCGTCCAGCGCGCGCCCTTTCACTCTTCGGGTTAAACCTCTCCCGGAAGTGCTAGCACTTCGGTGTGCCTGAGTTATCTCTGTTTTACCCGTTATTCTCACTACAATTCTGGAAGAAGCTATTTGGCTAGCGGTGGCTCACTGCCATAGCCGCAGTGCGAACCCGTCTGGCAGCCGCGCGGAATCGGGCGCCCGATCGCGCGCAGGCTTCTGAAAGTCTTTGGTGCGAACGCTAACAACAATCCGTTTGACGACGATGCTGCTGCTTCTCGTGGCAGTGTTTGCGCTCGCTTTGCCGCAATGGGCCAGTGCCCAGGAGGATCCCAACGATACTCCGCTGGGGGATGTTGCCCGCAGCTTTCGAAAGAAGATTGCTCCATCCGAACTGGTGATTGATAACGATAACTTTTCTACTGTCGTGGAGGACGCCGAGCGCCGGCGAGCAGCCGGGACCACGATGGTGTTTTCGCTTGATCCTGGAGAAAAGAATTTTCACGTTTCCTCTCCCGACGTAAGTTGCAGCCTTTCTTTTACCGCCAAGACCAGTGCGCTGCTCGCCGATCCTGTGGCGCTGAACGAGTTGCCGCAAAGCGAACTGGCCAAGCTGGATGGACCGGCAACGATTGATGGAGACTCGCTGCAGGTCACTATGCACAATGGAAGTTCCTGGGAACTGCGTGAGGTCGTGATCGGCCTGACGATCCTGCGCCACCCCGTCGACGCGAGCGCATCTTATGGCAAAGCGCGAATTGTGCCCGCGGCGGCAGGCTCTACGCAAGCGATTCAAGACTCTTCCCAGAAACAGCCGGATATTACGGTGTTACTGCGAGTGAAAGGATCGGCTGCGCCCGCTGCGACGGCATTGTTTCGGACGCAATTAAATTTTGCTCTTTTCCCCGATCAGGAATGGCACTGGGCGATCGTGCGCGCTAAGGGAGTTCCGCCACCGCCGACTCCGGCAGAAACAACAACGGAACTCGATCAGGTCCTTGTACCGCCCGCTGCCTCAACACCGCCGCCCGATGTGACCGCGCAGACTTCGGTTTCGGCCCCGGTCACGACTCCTTCCAATCCCGAGACCGCGGTCCACTAAGCACTGGGCTACAATCTTTCGCAGCGACGCCGATAGTCTCTCGCTTTTCGCTGCGTTATCAAATCCCAAAACGCGGAGGCCGCGAAGAACGGCCGCTGAGCACACCGAGAGACGATGCCGCCGCGCTTCGACGACTTACCTTAGCGTGTTAAACTGAGCACAAATCCCACACCAAGGACAGGCGATGAAATTTGGAGTCATCATCTTCCCCGGTTCGAACTGTGACCACGACGCCTTCTGGACGATTCAGCAGGTTGCCAGGCAGCCGGTCACGTTCTTATGGCACGAATCGCAGGATCTGGAGAATTGCGATGCCGTTATCGTCCCGGGAGGGTTTGCGTTCGGAGACTATCTGCGAACCGGCGCCATTGCGAAGTTTTCGCCCGTGATGGAATCGGTGCGTCGATTTGCCGATGGCGGAGGCCTGGTGTTGGGCATCTGCAATGGCTTCCAGATTTTGTGCGAATCGGGGTTGCTGCCGGGCGCTCTGATGCGCAACGCAGGGCTTAAGTACGTTTGCAAACCGGTGCAAGTACGGGTTGAAAATGCTGCCACTCCATTTACGAACGCCTGTTCGCAAGGAGAAGTGTTAACTATCCCCATTGGCCATATGGAGGGTAATTACTTCTGCGATCAGCCCACGCTGCATGAACTGATGCGGACCAATCGTATCGTGTTCCGCTACTCGACGGCGGGTGGCGAGATTCTAGAATCGGCCAATCCCAACGGCTCGCTGGAAAATATTGCCGGCATTTGTAACGCGGGCGGTAACGTGGTGGGCATGATGCCACACCCTGAAAGATCGGCTGAGCCCGAGCTGGGGTGTACCGATGGAATGAAGATATTTCATTCCATGGTGGGCGTGCTGGCCAGCCGGTAGATTCTTTCTTGACATCGCGCCGCAGATTTCCTGAAGTAAAATTTTTATTTGATAATCCGGATCATTCCTGTTAGTGTCTGCGCGAAGCGCTTCCCCTATTCGCCCTAAAATTGAAAATGTTTGAGACAGCTTAGGGAGGAGTGTGCCTGATGACGTCGAAGCAGATACTTGATGCTTTTTCTGAAACTCTGATGCGCGATGAGCGCATACTGAGTCCTCGCGAGCGGGAATTGCTGATGAGCCTTGTGCACAATGCACGGAACGAATCCAGCAACAATCCCGAGATTCAAACCGCCGTCACTGCCGCGATTGCCCGCTCCGTGGGTGAGACGGTCGCGCAACGCGCTTTTGCATTGTTAGGGAGCAGCATCGTAGAGCAGATCGTAACCCGTGGAGCGGTAACTCCTTCCAGCGAAGAAAGCCATCCCGTTGTATTTGCTGGACCACAACCCCCCAGTGGGCCTCAACCGCCTTCTAGCGCACCCAAGGATCGACCTGCTGGGCCACAACCTCCCAGCGGGCCGCAACCACCGAGCATCAGTCTGCGGCAACGCGGCGAGGCGCGGCAAACAGCAGCACTCAAAGAGGCCGATCTCAAGAGCGGCACAGCTGTTCTGGATTCACCGGAGATCGCTCGAGCAGAAAGTGTTGTACTGGATGAATTTCTGGCGCCCCAGGAGGTGCAGGAACTTCTCCGCTACACGCTGGAGCACGAAGACCAGTTCACCGTGAGTGAAGTGATTTCGCCCAGCGGCGACCCCGGCGTCGCGGACTACAATCATCGGCGTTCTCGAGTACTCATGGATCCCGGGCCGTGGGAAGACTTGATTCTGGATCGAATTCGGTTGACGCTTCCAAGAGTTTTGCAGCAGCTTGGAATGGACGAGTTTCCGGTAGCGCGCACCGAAGTGCAGATCACCGCCAGCAATGATGGCGATTTCTTCCGGGCTCATTGTGATGATGCCCAGGAGAGAATCGCCTCCCGGCGGCTGACCTTCGTCTATTTCTTCCATCGCGAACCGACCCAGTTCCAGGGAGGAGAGTTGCGCCTGCACGACTCGACGAAGAGTGGCGACCATTCCGACAGCACCGGCAGCTATCAGGCAATCGTGCCACAGCAGAACCAGATTGTATTTTTTCCGTGCTCGACACTGCATGAAATCACGCCAGTGCAGTGCCGGTCGCGAGCCTTCGCGGACAGCCGTTTCACGGTGAATGGATGGCTACACCAATAAAAGACGGAGCATGGCTTGAGTGGATCGCAGGCCTGATGGGAGCGGCATCGCGGCAGCGTCATACCGCGATGCTGCCTCCAGAAAAGTTTCATTGCCTGCTGGACGAACTACCGGTGCACTTGATTCCGCAGCATAGTTTAGATCGCCGGCTTCAACGGCTGGATACTTCTCAGCTACTATTTCTTAACCCGGAATGCTTGGTGTTGCCAGCCGGAGTCGTACCACCGGAACTGGAAACCCACCGCGAGTTGCTCGAAGGATTCCATTTGCAGAGCACCGTCGCCTGGGTTCGGGAGTCGGGCACTGGCTCGCTACATCCGTTCTGGCTCGGGCCGCGACTTGCCCCCCTGGTTTCGAATCTGCGCCGCGGTGAGCCGGTGCCAGCATCCTTTCCACAGGCGCAGCAAGTTCTGCTTGCAGCGGCTGGCATACTGATACCGGAGGATCACGCGCAGCGCCGCCATGCGGAGTGGTCCACGATCGTCAACCAACGAAGTCAAACATTTCGAGAAAAGAATTACGCGCCCCTCGGCGATTTGATTCACCCCTTCACTCTTGCCGCTTTGCGCCGCTACTACCGGCATGCAATCCGGCGGGGAGCGATTTGGCTCGGCGACGAGCAGAGCGCTCTCCGGTATGTTGCCCATAACGAACCGGTGGCGCGCTATTTCCACCACCAGATTGCAAAGACGGTGGCTAAAATTGTGGGCGAGCCCATTAAGCCCTCCTACGTTTATCTGGCTTCTTACATGAGTGGCGCAGAGCTGAAAAAGCACACCGATCGTGAACAGTGTGAGTTCAGCGTGACTTTGTGCCTGGATTTTTCTCCGGAACCTGCGCTCGCAACGCCCTGGCCGATTCGGTTGGACACTTCCGCCGGAACGGTCACCGCTTACCAGGCTCTGGGCGACGGTCTGGTTTACCGGGGAACGAGGGTTCCGCATTACCGGGACGGGTTGGCCCGAGGATATACTTCGACATCGCTTTTCTTCCACTACGTGGCAGCAAATTTTTCAGGACGTCTTAATTAGGCCGCGCAGGGGCTATCGCAATCCGGAGATTACATACAGCACCGAGAAGACCTGGTAGTAACTATAGGCAAAGCGTGAACCATCATGGCTTACTACTACTGGCGCAATCATAACCAAGCCAGCGTTTGTTTCTGGATGTAGTTCTTGTATCAGACTCTTCTCGCCCGTAGCTAGATTGATCTTAAAGACTTTGGTTGGAATCTGGCCGGGGAGATATCCATAAAGAGCAGAATCATCCTCCGACCATTGAACCGGGATTAATCCAGGTTCGAAGCCGGGAATCGGGTGCGGAGGACCACCCGCAATCGGATATACGGTGGCTACGGGCCCGTTGTTGGCAACAATATATCGGTTGTCGGGAGAGACCAAACCGCCCGTAACCCCCTCAGGTGTGACGGGCGTTAGCTTGCCACTTTCCAAGTCTACGAAATAGCAGCGCACGCCATGACCGGGTTCGTTCCCGTTGATCGTAATTCTTTTTCCGTCCGCCAGAAAATGCGATGAACCGTTGTGTATACGTTCCAGTCCGGTCACTGGAATCGTACGCGGCTGGCCAGGACCGATAGGATAGAGAGTGATGCGCCCCGGACGACCTGTGACAATTGATATCGCCCATTTGCCATCCGGCGAAAGACCGCCGGCGCTGCCTTCTCCCAGTTGTACGGGCGGCGCGCCGTCGATTTTGCGAATGGCCACCGCGTAGTTGGGCCCGGCGGCCTCGCTCGCGTCCTCAAACAGAACGGACTGGCCGTCGTGCGAGATATCTTTGGCGACATCCCAGTCGTGCCAGGAAATATCCACCGCTTTGCCCGCTCGCGTGGAAGTGGCCATAGCCAGTCGTTCGACATCCAGACTCACGAGAACCCGGCCGTCGGGCGCCGTATCCTGCAACGTCAACCCGGCGGGAATGTTTAGAATCGTCCGAACCTTTCCGGCGTCGTTCGCCGCCATCAAGCTGCGCGTATAGCCGCTTGCCGCCGCAGTAAACCAGATTTCTTTTCCGTCAGAACTCCAGGCGAGGCCGTCTGCCGAGTCGTACACTGGGGACAAAGTGCGAACCCTTCCGGCACGATCCACCAGCCATACGGAGCCACGATCATCCCAGAGGGAAGGATGATTAATGAAGGCAATTCTGTCGTCCTGGGGTGAGACCCGGATGTGACTGATCCAGCCGTTGCTCCGATACAAAACATGGCCAATCGGATATTCGATCTGGTCGCGGCCGTCAACGTGATGGACGACTGCGATTTCGCCGTTTGCATCCCAGTCGGCCCACGCCACATCCTCAAGCAGTTCTCTCGGCGATCCTCCTGCCAGAGGCGCACGGGCAAGCGTACCCTTTTCAATCTTGAGGTGCTCCATATGGGCACCGTGCATAGTCAATGCCAGCTCGCCTCGTTTGGAGATCGCGAGCAAGCTTGCATCCGTAACGTTTAGCGGTTGAGTCAGCAGGGAATCACCGACGGTTGAGAAAAGCTGCAATGGCCTTTCGTTCCAAGCCGCCCCGTAGACGATGGAATGAAAGTCAGGTGTAAAGCGCGCCGAGTAGATTGTGCCTTCTTCAAATGTCAGACGCTGGTAGGTGGGACCGGGCAGAGGTTTTCGGGTTAGTTGAAGTGCAGCCAATACCAGTATCGCGACTAAAAATACCCCAACCAGTGTCCAAGGAAGCACACGTGCTTGAAGTCTTATAGACTTCCGCCGTACGACGGGAACGCCGGTTGCATCCGACAAGGTTTCCAGGGCGAATCCCAGGTCGCTCGCCGATTGAAAGCGATTTTCAGGTTCCTTCTCCAAACAGTGGCGCACGATTTGCCGAAACTGTGTGGGAATCCCTGCCTGCTCCAGATCGCTGTCGGGGGGATCCTCGCGCAACACCGCCGTGATTGTGTCGACTTCCGTCTCACCACGAAAAGCCCGACGCCCGGCCAGCATTTCGTAGAGAATCGCGCCTACGCTGAAGATGTCACAGCGATGGTCCACCGGCTTGCCCCGAAGCTGCTCCGGAGCCATGTAAGCCACGGTGCCAAGCACCATACCGCTTTTAGTGATGGTGGTTAATTCTTCGACAGTGCGACTCGATTCCTCCGGTGCCGATTGGAGTTTGGCGACGCCGAAGTCGAGAATTTTTATCCGGCCGTCCGTGGTCACAAACAGGTTTTCAGGCTTGAGATCGCGGTGAATAATGCGGCGCTGATGAGCCGCTATTAGCCCTTGTACGATCTGCAGCGAGTATTCAACCGCCAGCGCAACGGGCAGGGCTCCCTGCGAAAGCCGTTTGCGAAGAGTCATGCCTTCGAGCAGTTCGCAAACGATGTAAGGAGTTCCCTCGTCAACCCCGATATCGTAAACTGCCACGATGTTCGGGTGATTGAGGGCGGCAGCCGCGCGTGCCTCCAACTCAAAACGCCGCAGATGATCGGGATTAGTGCTGGATGCCGGACGAATGAGTTTAAGGGCGACTTCGCGATCCAGGCGTTCGTCTCGCGCACGGAAAACTTCGCCCATGGCGCCGGCGCCGATTTTCTCGACCACTCGATAGTGACCTATGACTCGGCCGTTCATGCGCAAAGGACGCCCGCAGGCATGTTAGGGCGCGTGTCTCATTCCGTCAATAACCGAAATACGGACCATCAATCGCCGCTTGCGGGATGACCTTGCCCTGGGTCCGGTCTGCTGTTTATTATCGAGGCAGCGCGGATTGGAGAAACGATGTCGTGCTATAATCTCGTTTCGCCTGCGGATTTAACGAGGCAGCCAGTGATTCTCTCTTCGGGCGAATCCCGCGCCAATCAAGATCTTTCATACGAGGTCTAGCCATGTCCGGCCACTCAAAATGGGCCACAATCAAGCACAAGAAGGGCGCGCTCGACGCCAAGCGCGGCAAGATTTTTACCCGTCTTATTAAAGAAATCAGCATCGCCGCGAAGAACGGCGGCGGCGATCCTGATTCCAATCCCCGGCTTCGTGGCGCCATCGTCGCCGCCAAGGCGGAGAACATGCCCGCCGATAATATTAAGCGGGCCATACAGCGCGGCACCGGCGAACTTCCCGGCGCCACTTACGAAGAATTTTCTCTCGAAGGCTACGGGCCAGGCGGGGTCGCAGTTCTGCTCGATATCAACACCGACAATCGCAACCGCACGGTGAGCGAAATCCGGCATTGCTTCGGCAAGAACGGCGGCAACATGGCCGAAGCTGGAGCGGTCTCCTGGATGTTCCACAAGAAGGGCGATATCGTGATTCCGAAAACAGCGGCGAAAGAGGACGATTTGATGAACATCGTTCTCGAAGCCGGTGGCGAAGATCTGAACGATGATGGCGAGAACTGGGAAATATTGACTGAGCCTTCAGCGTTCGAGGCGGTGCTGGAAGCCGTGAAGAAGGCCGGAATTGAGCCGGCATCGTCCAGCGTTGCCATGATTCCGCAGAATTACATCAAGCTGGAAGGGCAAGCCGCCAACACCATGATTCGGCTCATGGAAGCTCTGGAGGATCAGGACGATGTGCAGAACGTGCACTCCAATTTCGATATTGATCAGAAGTTGCTGGAAGAAGTGGCGGGTTAGTCGCTCGCCACAGTTCATCGCAGCCGTCCTTGCGGGCGGCTTTTTTATTTGCCGGCCATTTGCCGACCATCGCAAATAAAAAAGTTTTCAACACAACCGTGGATAAGACTGTGGAAAAACATGGAAGTATCTTTGTAAGTGATTCAGCGAGAGATGGTTCAGCTCTTTGCACCGATGCGAGTGCTGGCACTTTCGTGTTACAACCGCTCAGTGGCGTGATAGGCCACTCGAAGATTTACCCCGACAAACTTTGAAACTCAGACTCGACAGACTTCTGGTTGACCGCGGACTCGTCCTTTCACGAGAAAGGGCTCAGGGATTGATCATCGCGGGTAAGGTCCTGGTCAACGATCAGAAAATAGAGAAGGCCGGTGCGCAAGTGCCTGCCGAGTCGGCAATTCGACTCCTCGGGGAAGATCAGAAGTATGTGAGCCGCGGCGGACTCAAGTTGGAGCGAGCATTGGAACATTGGCATATGGATGTTACAGGTGCGGTTTGCCTGGATGTTGGCGCTTCGACCGGTGGCTTCACAGATTGTCTGCTGCAACACGGCGCGAGTCGCGTGATCGCGGCCGATACTGGATACGGCCAGATGGCCTTCAAGTTGCGCCAGGATCCCCGGGTTCGACTCTTGGAAAAGACGAATGCTCGTTATCTGACGAGCGAAGTCATCGGCGAGATAGCGGATTTGATTGTGATCGACGTGGCATTTATTTCCGCAACACTGGTTCTTCCTGCAGCGGTGAATGCCGTCTTCCCGCCGTCTCAAGATGGTCGTCGCGGGCGGCAGGCGATTGTGCTCGTCAAGCCTCAATTTGAGGCGGGAAGGGAATTCGTAGGTAAGGGCGGCATCGTACGCGACGAGGCGCCGCAGCTGGCTTCCGTTGAAAAAGTAAAAAAAACTTTGCGGGATCTTGCCTGCGTTGAGGTTGAGGTGATCGATTCACCCATCCTCGGAGCAGAGGGCAACCGCGAATTCCTTCTGCGCGCGGTTTTTTAGGCGCGTGCGCTCACGAGCCAAAGCTGAGTTGAATTAAAGGTTTTCCCGCAAGTTCGGTACAATCTTTCTTTCTCCTATTCAACATGGCTATTTCGTCCTCATCTTCCCAATCCAAAGTCGCGGCTATCATCTCGCGTACGGCAAGGCCGGAAGTAGCCCGCACCGTCCCTGAACTGCTGAAATGGCTTCACGCGCACGGATACGCGGTCATCGTCGATCCGGAGACGGCGAAATATTCCGGCGGTGAGGAAGAAGTTCCGCGGACGGAAATGTCATCGCGTCCTTTGGACCTGGTTGTGGTACTGGGCGGCGACGGTACTTTGCTCTCCGCGGCCCGAGCGACCGCCCCCATCGATGTGCCCCTGCTCGGCGTAAATCTGGGTTCGCTGGGCTTCCTTACGGATGTGCCACTGTCTTCTCTTTTCTCCATGCTTGAGTCGATCGCCCGTGGTGAGGCGGCGGTGGAACAGCGTTCGCTGATGCAGTGTGAATTGCTGCGTAACGGCGAGATCCTGGGAAGCTACCTTGTATTCAACGATGCAGTGGTCAATAAAACGGCGTTGGCGCGCCTGAATAATTATGACCTGTTCGTGGATAAAGTGTTCGTCTCCAGCTACCGCGCCGACGGAATGATTGTGGCTACGCCCACGGGATCAACCGCTTACTCGCTCTCGGCGGGCGGTCCGGTGCTGATGCCGACGGTCAATGCTTTTGTGATCACGCCGGTCTCGCCGCATTCGCTCACCCATCGTCCGTTAGTCGTGCCGGATTCGGTTGTCATCGAACTTCTGCTGCGCAGCGACGAAGAGGTAGCGTATCTCAGTCTCGATGGTCAGCCTGGCTTGGATCTGCGCGATGGAGATCGAGTACGCTGCCGCCGCTCTGAACATCGTGTCAGTCTCTTCCGGACCGACCATGATTTCTTTCACGTGCTCAGGACGAAGTTGAAGTGGGGAGAAAAATAATGAGAACTATTGCTGATTTCGAGATTGTTGATTGTTGATTGAACCGCAATGCTTAATCGGAATCATCAATCATCAATCAGCAATGCTACAACTCGGCAGAATATAGCTCGCGATTCATCTCTCGACGCCGGATCACCTTGGCTGACTTTCCTCGAATCAGAATTTCAGCTGGCCGTGGCCGCGAGTTGTAGTTGGAAGCGAGCGCCATTCCATAGGCTCCGACGTCGAGAATCGCAAGCAAATCGCCTTCCTCCACTCGCGGCAGCTCCCGATCGCGCGCAAAGAAATCGCCGGACTCGCAAACCGGACCGACCACATCGACGACTTCCATTTTGGCAGTGGACGCTTCGGACTGAATCACCGGAACAATCTCGTGGTACGCCCCGTAAAGCGCCGGTCGGATTAGATCGTTCATGGCTGCATCCACCACGAGAAAATGTTTGCTGCCGTTTTCCTTTCGGTAAATCACTGAGGTGAGCAAGACTCCGGCAGGACCCACAATCGCACGTCCGGGTTCCAGCAACAGATGAACTTTCAATCCGCGCAAGGGGTTGGTCACCGCGCGGGCGTAGCGCGCAGCATACTCAGCAAAGTCGGAAGCCGGCTTCTGATAATCGATGCCGAGGCCGCCGCCGGCGTCTACGTAATCGATTCTGTGTCCATCGGCGCGCAACTCGCGAATCAGGGCAGCGACTCGAACGACCGCTTCCGCGAAGGGCTCGATATCGGTGATCTGTGAGCCGATATGCACGCTGACTCCGGCCACCTTCAGATATCGCGAGACGGAGGCTTTGGCGTAAAGCTCGCGCGCATTTCGGATCGGCACTCCAAATTTGTGTTTGCGCAGCCCTGTAGAAATGTAAGGATGAGTATCGGCAGCAACGTCTGGGTTAACTCGTAGAGCGATTCGCGCGACCTTGCGCGACTGCGCTGCGCATTCCGCTAGAACCCAAAGTTCAGACTCGCTCTCCACGTTGAACAACAGGATCCCGGCTTTCAAGGCCGCAGTCATCTCTTCTCGCGATTTTCCCACGCCCGAGAAGACAACTTTCCTGGCAGCGCGCCGGTCCGCCACCAGCACACGTTCCAGTTCTCCGCCGGAGACTACATCGAATCCGCAACCCTCTCGCGCCAGCAGGCGCAGGATATTTACATTGGAATTCGCTTTTACCGAGTAACAGACAGTATGGGGAACCCTGTGGAAGGCATTTTGAAAGTCGGCAAGCCGCTGAAGAATCGTTGTCGCGGAGTAAACATAGAGCAGCGTTCCGTAGCGTTCGGCAAGTGTTGCGAGCGGAATATTTTCGCAATGCAAATGAAACTTTTCACTGCGATGAAATAGTCCCTTGCGGCTTTTACGCAACACAAATCCCGGTGCGCGCTCCATGGGAAGTGGTTCGCTGGGCCGGGTCATTTTCGTTTTGGAGAGGCTGAACCGGCACTATCCTTCACTTTGATGGCTACCACGGTCTGATCGTCAAACGATTCGACGCCCGCGGAATGTTCCGCCGCAGCCTTGAAGAGCGTGTTGACCACACAATCGGCGGATTTTCCGGCGCACTCCAGAACAAGTTTTTCGACGCGGCCTCGACCAAAAAGCTCTCCCTTACGATTCCGCGCGTCCAGAATACCATCACTGAAGAAGACGAACATATCCCCAGGCTTCATCTTGAAGCGGAACTCGTCGTAATTTGCGTCGTCGAAAAGTCCCAGGGGCAGGCCGGTCGCTTCGATCACATGATTCTTTCCAGCATGCACGTGAATGGGGCGAGGCAGGCCAGAATTGGCCACCTGCAGGGTTCGATGTTCATCGTCCCAAACGGCGTAGATGAGCGAAACGAATTGCGCTTCGATGCGGCGCTCGGCAAGGGAGAGATTGACCGCCCGCAGCATTTCGGCAGGGCCGGGCTCAATCGGCGCATGCGAGCGCAAAATTCCACTCACCAGAGCCGCGTAGATCGCGGCGGGCGCGCCTTTCCCGCTGACATCGCCAATCACAATTCCCAACCGCGAAAGCGAGTAAGGAATGAAGTCGTAAAGATCTCCTCCAATCGCGCGCGCGGGAACGAACTTCGCTGCCAATTCCAGATTTGCCAGCTTGGGTAGTGTTTGCGGAAGCAGACGCATCTGCAGTTCGCGGGCAAGCGCCAAATCCCGCTCCAGTCGGCGTTCCTGGCGTGCAATCTCCTCATAGAGCCTCGCATTTTCGATGGCGATCGCAACCTGTGCGGCAAGTGTCATCATGGTGCGGCGATGATCGTCGGTAAAGAATCCGCGGCGCGTGTGTTCCAAATCCAGCACGCCAATCACTTTGTCTTTGTAGATGAGCGGAACGGCCAGTTCGGAGCGCGTTTCCGGATTGCCCGCGATATAACGCGGGTCTTTGCTGACGTCTGGCACCAGCACCGCCTGCCCGGTTTGCGCCGCATAACCGACCAGGCCGCGCCCTAGAGGGACCTCGTGCTTGAGATGAACATTTTCGCGGAAGCGCAACGAAAACCGATGTTGCAATTTTTCGCCGGAAGAATCCAGCAGCAAAATACTGAACATCTGGTAATCGATGAGCCGGCGAAGCAATTCTGCAACGCGGTTCAGCAATTCGTCCAAATTCAAAATGGATGACAGTTCGCGCGCAATTTCATTGAGCAATAGCAGAATGCGTGCCTGCCGCGTGGTGCGGGTATAAAGCTGAGCGTTTTCAATTCCACCCGCGATCCTGGAAGCCACCAGTGTCAGCAGACGGCTGTGTTCCTCAGTGAAGTAGCCCGGGTTGCGCGCTTCCAGATCGATCACGCCAATCACACGGTTCTTTGTGATGAGCGGCACCGCCAACTCGGAGCGCACGTTGGCTATGGCGGCGATGTACTTGGGATCTTGCGTAACGTCATCGACCAGGACTGCCTGTCTCGACTGCGCAGCCTGCCCGGTCACTCCCTCACCCAGCTTCACCCGAGCTCGCTCGGCGAAGTCAGCTGGATAGCCTACCTGGAAGCGAAAGCGTAATTCCTGTGTCTTCTCATTGAGCAGAAGGATGGCGAAGATTTCGTAATCGATGACCTTGCGCACCACTTCGGCAACCCGGCTCAAGGTGGTATCCAGATCGAGCGAAGTCGCCAGCACGTCGGCCACTTCCAGCAACAGCGGCTCAACCTGCAGAGAATTTGCCGTCGTATTCAGAACAGCCCCCATGGTTTTCTATGATAGCAGCCGTTGTATTGAGAACTACTCTCGCGGCACAATGCAGATGTCTGCCAGGTTGCGGTACCGTTCGGCATAATCGAGTCCGTAGCCGACCACGAACTCATCGGGAATTGTGAAGCCAACATAGTCGCCCTGCAGCGGCAGCTTGCGGCGGGACGGCTTATCAAGCAGTGCGGCAATCTTCAGCGATTTAGGCCCGTGTGCCAGCAACAGCTTCTTCAGAACCGTGAGCGTCAATCCCGTATCCAGGATGTCTTCCACAACGATCACGTTCTTGTCCTTCATGGATTGATCGACATCTTTGGTTAGCTTTACTTCGCCGGTGGAATCCCATCCGCTCTTGAGTTCCTGACTGGGTGTAGGGCGGTTGCCATAACTGGAAACCCCAATAAAATCGAAGGTGGCATCGAGATCCACCTGTCGCGCCAGGTCGGCGAGAAAAATCGCAGAACCCTTCAGCACACCGACCAGGATGATCGGCTGGCCTGCGAAGTCGCGAGTGATGTCAGCGCCCAGCTCGGCAACTCGTTTTGTGATTCGATCCCGCGAAATCAGTACCTTAAGTTCTTTCATGGCGTTTCATATTAAACTAAATTCAGCCGCAGCCCATCCCGGGTGGATTTCCGCTCAAAGATCTACCGCAAGTGGCTGGCGGGCCAGGAGCATTTCCATGAATCTGAAAGGCATCCATCTTACGTGGCTGGGCCACGCAACATTTCGCATTGAAACTCCCGGCGGACAGACCGTTATCATCGATCCCTGGATCATGAATAATCCCGCATGCCCGCCTTCCGAGAAAAAAGTAAAGAAAGTCGATACCATTCTCGTCACTCACGGACACGGCGACCACATTGGCGACGCTGTTGAAATTATCAAGGAACATAATCCGCAGGTGGTTGGTATTCCCGAACTCTGTGGCTGGCTGGAAAAAAAGGGCGCCAAGAAAATCGCCATGATGAACAAGGGCGGCACGCAGAAAATCGGCGACATCAAAGTCACGATGGTTCACGCGGATCACTCCTGCGGCATTCAGGATGGCGATCAGATGGTATATGGCGGCGAAGCTTGCGGGTATGTGGTGGAATTCGAGAACGGGGTCAAGATTTATCATGCCGGCGATACCAACGTTTTCGGAGACATGGCAATCATCCGGGAACTTTATGCGCCTGAGATTGTTATGTTGCCGATCGGCGATCACTTCACCATGGGCCCGCGCGAAGCTGCTTACGCCTGCAATCTGCTCAAGCCGAAAACCGTGATTCCCATGCACTTCGGCACCTTTCCGGTGCTGACGGGAAGTCCTGCAGAATTGAAAAAGCTGGTGAAAGGCAGCGTCGAGATCTTGACCTTGAAGCCGGGCGTGACTTTGCGGGATTTAGATCGCGCAACCGCGTAACGCTAGTTCGAAACTACGAAGGAGGCGAGTGGCCGCGAATAAATCAGAAAAAAGAAAACAAGCCGAAAAAGGCAAGCAAGCCGAATTGGCGACACTATAACTTCACCACTGCCGGCCCGGTCGACGATTATCTGTATTCCATGCTGCCGAAGCGCAGCGACGTGCTGGTGGAGATGGAAGACTATGCCAGCAAGCACAATATCCCCATTGTGGGGCCGGCGGTGGCGCGCGTGTTGCAACAACTGGCCCTGATGATCAATGCGAAAACTAGTTTTCGAGTTGGGCTCCGCTATCGGCTATTCCACCATCTGGTGGGCACAGGCTGTGGGTGAAAAAGGGCGTGTGATCTATACGGATGGCGATCGCCAAGAATGCCGAGCGGGCTCGTGGTTACTTCGATCGGGCAGGCGTTTCCAATCGAATCACGCTTCACACCGGCGATGCGCTGGAATTTCTCTCCGAGCAGAAGCAACAGTTCGATATCATTTTCAACGATGTCGACAAGGAAGATTATCCGCGCGTGTTGCGTCTGGTATCGCCGCGTTTGCGCAAGGGCGGATTGTTTATTACGGATAATGTTTTGTGGAGTGGGCGCGTGGCGGAGAAAAATCCGAAATCGGCGGACGACCAAGGCGATTCTGGAGTTCAACCGCCAGCTCTACAACTCGGCGGATTTCTACACAACGATCTTGCCGATTCGTGATGGGCTGGCGGTTGCGCTTGAAGAAGTAAGCGCAGAAAAAATTAGATCGATTTCACGGGAATCGCCAGCAGATCCTCAACCAAGCCGACTTCTTTCTGCAGAAAGGGCTCCGCGTAGATCACGCCGCCGAGGGCGCCGTAATAGCGGGCCATCGATTCCACACGTGCGTGAATCTCATCATGGGCAGGGAAAATATCTTTACCTGCCTCTTGATCGCTGTACTGTGATTTGTAGGCGAAGATGGACGCAACCTTCTGCTTAAACTGCTCGCTTATGTCCACCACAAACGTAGGACGCACATCGTAGTAAAGCGTCGCGTAGATAATCTTGAAAGGGACGATGTGGCGCGAGCTTCGTAGCTTGCTCGCCAACCGCCGGCCGATTGCTCAGTACGCCTTGCGGATCGAGCTTTGACAGGCCTGCCAGAAAACACGCCTCGTATCCGAGCACCGAACACGTGTAATGATCCGGATGCCTTCCTTTCCAGTACGGCAGAATCACAACCCGCGGCCGGGTTTCGCGGATCACGCTCGCCACTTTGAGGCGATTCTCCCAGGTGTTTTCCACGCGGCCGTCGGGGATGTCGAGCGCCCGGCGCCACGCCACATTGAGAACTGTCGCCGCATCGGTCGCTTCGCGCGCGCGATCTTCAGCGGTGCCGCGCGTGCCCATTTCTCCCTGCGTGAGATCCAGAATGCCCGTTCGCTGGCCGCGCTGCGCCATCTTCAGCAACGTTCCGCCGCAGGTCTGCTCCACATCGTCGCGGTGCGCGGCGATGGCTAGAATGTCGAGATTGCCGGGAGCCGATGGCATGACAGTTGAATTTGCCTCGTTTCGCCTGACTTGAATTTCTACTTCTTCCGCTGCACCAGATATTGCGCCAGTTCCTTCAAATTGCTGGCTCGTTCCCCGAAGCCGTCCAACTCTGCCAATGCGGAAGCGACCAGCGCGTCTGCCTTGCGCACGGATTCTTCAATTCCAAAGAGTGCGGGATAGGTTGCCTTTTGCGCGGCCGTATCTTTGCCGGCAGTTTTGCCGAGTTGCTCCGAACTCTGCGTCACATCGAGCACGTCATCCACTATCTGAAAGGCTAGGCCAATCGACTGACCAAAGGCGCGGAGCTTTTTCACTTCACGATCCTTCGCTCCGGCATAGATGCCACCGCTTACCAGACTAGCCGTGATCAATGCTGCGGTCTTTGCGCGATGGATATATTCAAGCATCTCCGCCGTGGGCTTCATGTGCTCGGCTTCCAGGTCCACGACTTGCCCGCCAATCATGCCGTTCAGAGTGCCGGTGCCGCGAGCGATCTCTTCGATAATTCTTACACGCGCCTCAGCCGGACACTCCAGCCGCGACAGAACCTCATAAGCTTGCGTTTGCAAAGCGTCTCCCGCGAGAATTGCGATCGCGTCGCCAAATACTTTGTGGCAAGTGGGACGCCCGCGGCGCAGATCATCATTGTCGAGCGCCGGAAGGTCGTCATGGATCAGCGAATACGTATGGAGCATCTCCAGCGCCGCGCCTAACTCTTCGATCTTCTCGGGCAACGACCCCGCGATCATGCGGCCTGCCTCCATGCACAGCACCGGACGCAGCCTTTTGCCACCGGCAAACACGCTGTGCCGCATCGCTTTGTGTATGGATACGGGATCCTGGGTTTCCAGCGGAATCAGGCGGTCCAGCGCCGCGTCCGTTCGCGCACGACCTTGCTCCAGAGTTTCTTGCAGCATTGCGCAGTGAGTATAGCAAGGCGCGAGGTCCGCAAGCACCGTGGTCGGATAACATGCCCCTGCGGAAATCACAAGGCACAACTTATCCAGCACCTGACTGAATGATTTTTGAGTCTTTTACAGGTCTCGCTTAGTCGTTTTAGTATTGGCATAATCCGCTGAGAGCCTTTTCATCCTCTTATTATGGAGCGGTAAAGCTATACAGAGAGGACGATATTTCACTTTGTAACTCAAAGGGGTAAGACTTATGAGCGATGATCTGAAGAAAGACGCGTATTCACGGCGTGGATTTTTGGGGGTTGGAACGGCCGCGCTGGCCGTTGCCGGAATGCTGCCAGTCGACGCCGCAGGCCAGGTCCAGCAACCCTATTCCAGCAAGGAAGAGCGAGAAGGCAAACCGTATCCCACGAAGGATGATCCAAGCGCCAGCGACCCCGGGCCTACCAATCCAACGCTGGACGGGCAGAATCCGGATTCTTTTCTACCTCCGCCCACCGACGCGGGTGGCGTGCAAACCTTCAAATATCCGTTCTCCATCGCTCACAAGCGGATGCAGGAAGGAGGATGGTCGCGCGAGGTCACAATCAGGGAACTCGCGGTCTCGAAAACAATCGCCGGCGTCGATATGAGACTGACCGCCGGTGGCATACGGGAGCTGCATTGGCACACGGCCGCGGAGTGGGCGCTCATGCTCTATGGAAACGCGCGCATCACCGGGCTCGATGCCGAGGGCAAGAGCTTCGTCACGGACATCACGGAAGGCGATCTCTGGTATTTTCCCACGGGAATTCCGCATTCCATTCAGGGGCTGAATCCCGATGGTTGTGAGTTCTTGCTCGTATTCGATGACGGCAACTTCTCCGAGTACGAAACTGTGCTGCTTACCGACTGGATGGCCCATACGCCGCACGGAGTGCTGTCGAAGAACTTTGGTGTGAGCGAACAATCTTTGACGAAATTGCCGAGGAGAGAGAAATTTATTTTTCAGGCTCCGGTTCCCGGTCCACTCAATGCGGATCTGAAAGCGACGGAAGGCTCGCTCGGTCTATCAAAAGTTGATTTCGCATTTCGCAAAACGCAGCAGGCTGTCTCGAGAACCACGAAGGGCGGAGAGGTGCGCATCGTGGACTCGAATACTTTCAAAGTATCCACCACGATTGCCGCGGCCATCGTTACCGTGCACCCGGGAGGAATACGCGAACTGCACTGGCATCCTAATGCCGACGAATGGCAGTACTACATCAGCGGCTCGGGAAGAATGACGGTGTTCGCTACTGGAGGCCGCGCGCGCACCATGGACTTTCAAGCCGGAGATGTTGGCTACGTCCTGAAGACGCTTCCGCACTACGTGGAAAACACGGGCAACACCGACCTCAAGTTTTTGGAGATGTTCAAGAGCAGCTACTATCAGGACCTGGCGCTTTCGGAATGGCTCACTCACACGCCGCCCGAACTGGTGATGCAGCACTTAGGCATCGACAAAGCAACCCTTGATGCCATGCCGAAGGAGGAAGTGGTAGTCATGCCGAAATAGCGGGTTTTCGGTCCGCGGAACGAAAAAAAACAGCGAGGATGCCCAAAGGCATCCTCGCTGGTCTGGTAATTCATTAAGCTGACGCGGCTCTCGCTACTGCCACGCTTCGCAAAACTGAAGTCAAAACATCCTGCGCATCATCGGACTGGCAGACGTCACTCGCCCCAGCCTCCAGTGCGTCAATCCAGAGTTGTTCATCGGGTATGCGATGCGTGCACACGATAGGCAGCATCGGAAAATCTTCGTGTAAGCTTCGTACATCGGTGAGATGAGAGGCTTCCATATCAAGAACCACAGCCTCTGGTCGATTGCTGGCGACGCGCTGGCGAAGTTCGTCGCCGGAATGTGTCAAGTGGACGGGATGGAAGTGAGAGGAAAGTTTTCCGGCCAGAGTTTGCGCTACCCTGGGATCGGTTTCGAATACTACGACACTAAGGCCCATAGATCCTCCTGACTTACAACCGTCAGTTACAACGGTCCTGGGCTGCGGGGAAGGGTTCAAAACCGCTACTCCACAGACATTTTTCTAAAGATTGCAACGGAGCGACTTGCCTATCTGCGGGCACTCGCCTTTTCCGCTACGGAATCGAACGGTTCAACCTGGAGTTTCCCGTTTTTCTTGAGCAAAATCTCCACTTTGCCTTCCGCCTGCTCGAGTTCTTTGCGGCAGGCGGAGGAAAGATTCATGCCCTCCTCAAAAAGGGTGAGAGAGGTTTCCAAAGGCACATCTCCCTTTTCCAGCTCCTGAACGATCCTTTCCAGTCGCTGAAGACATTCTTCAAATTTAGCCAACGGGTTCTAACTCCTTCTCTACTGTAATGCTACTATCCGCGCGCAATGTCTAGTCTTTTATTGTAAATAGATCGAGAAAATGCACTTTCGTGTCCCCATAAAGGAAGCCTAGGCCGAAGCCGGAGTGTTCGTGCCCAATGCCTCCAGAACGTCCACTGCGGAGCTGTAACGCCCTTGCGGGGCGCTGATCTGCGCTCCCTGCACGGTGTGCCGAACCGCAATCAGCATCTCGCGGGCAATAGCCACTCCCTCCGCTCGAGCGGCTTCTGGCGTCTGCGCCCGGGCCATGCGCTCCAGGATGGAATCCGGCACCGAGACTCGAAGTTCGTTCTTCATAAACTCAGCATTGCGCACACTCACCAGCGGCCAGATTCCCGCAACCACGGGGATACGGCAATGCTCGATTCGCCGCAGAAAATTTTCCAGAAGACGAATGTCGAAAACCGGCTGGGTCACCGCATATTCTGCCCCGGCGGCGACTTTAAATTCGAATCTCCGAATCTCTTCGTCGAGATCAGTGAGCCCTGGATTCGCTCCGACTCCAATTACGAATCCCGTGCCGGCGCCGATGGGATTTCCGCCCAGATCTAATCCTCGATTCAGATTGTGAACGATGTTCACCAAGCCAATTGCATCCACGTCAAACACGGCGGTGGCGTCCGGATAGTTTCCCATCTTCGGCGGATCGCCCGTAATGCAGATCAGGTTCTTAATCCCTACCGCTGCCGCGCCCAGCAAATCACTTTGAATGCAGAGCACATTCCGGTCGCGGCAGGTGTAGTGCAGAATGGCGTCAATTCCCGCCTCGCGCTGCACCAGCAAAGAGAGCGCCTGATTGCTCATGCGCGCCGAAGCTCTCGGGCTGTCGGGAATGTTGACCGCATCCACGCCAACCGATTTCAGAAACCGCGAACCTTCCAGTTCCTTCCGGATGTCGGTTCCTTTTGGAGGCACAACCTCAACCATGGTGACAAACTCACCCCGCGCCAGCTTAGCGCCCAGCACGGAGCGTTCCTCTAAAGGCTGAGCTGGCGTCGCCCTCGGCGCGCTCGTGCTGCCGACTTGGGCCGAGGCCGACTTTCCCCGAGCCTCTCCCGCCCGCAGCGCAGACTTCATGACCCGGATGTGGTCGGGAGTGGTGCCGCAACATCCTCCAACGATGCGCGCGCCGGCCGCGACAAATTTCCGCGCATAACTCGCCATGTACTCTGGCGAGCAGAGATAGATGTTCCTGCCCTCCACCGAGCGAGGAATGCCGGCATTCGGCTGCGCGGCGAGCGGCAGGGAAGTGAGCGCACGCACGCGCTCGATGGCGTCGAGCATTGCCACCGGACCTACACTGCAATTGCAACCGATAACGTCGGCGCCCCAATCTTCAAGCCGAGGAGCAAAGGTCTGCGGATCGGACCCGTCAAGACAATTGCCGTCCTCGTCAATCGTCACCTGTACGACCAGCGGCAAGCCGGCCCCCACATCCTTAGCCGCAAGCATTGCCTGATGGAGTTCCTCGAGGTAGCCGAAAGTTTCCAGCATGAGCAAGTCGACCCCGCCTTCGGCCAGCGCTTCGATCTGCTCGCGGAAGGCCTGGCGAGCTTCTTCGAACGAAGTTTTTCCCAGGGGCTCGATTCTTGTTCCCAAGGGGCCAACCGATCCTGCTACCCAAACATCGAAGCTCTTAGCGGCTTCCCGGGCGAGCCGGGCACCCATCCGGTTTATGTCATGTACTTTATCGGCAAGGCTGTGCCTGGCAAGGCGGAAGGCATTGGCACCGAAAGTGTTGGTCTCGACAATCTCGGCCCCGGCTTGAAGGTAATCGTGGTGGATAGCGCGAATAAGATCGGGCTGGGAAAGATTCAGTTCGTCGTAACAGCGATTGATGAAAATTCCCTTGGAGTAAAGCAGCGTGCCCATAGCCCCGTCGCAGAGAACGGGTGACTGCTTGAGCCGCGCCAGAATGTTATCCGCCATTTTAAGAGGATACAAGATGATCTCAGTTGTTGCATCTAATGCCGTAAGCTAGTAAAGAGGTCTTTGATAGCGCCGTAACCAGGCTTTTGGCGGGCTCTGCTATAATCCGGTATTTCGCACTTAAATCTCTAGTTTTCCTGTGGTTAGGAGCTTGAAGTTTGAAGAAACCCGCTCTGCTGCACGCCGTACTCTTGTCCGGGCTTTTAGGTCTTGTCTCCTGCGGGGGTGGATCGAAGTCAAGCACGACTCCGCCAAGCAAATTAACCGAACGCGTTTTTGCCTCGCAGAGCGCCTCCAGCCCGTCGGCATTTGGCGGTCTTGTAATTATTGACGGCCAATTCGATACCGTGGGCCGGGGCGGGGTCAGCACCGGCGGCGCCCCTGGCCTGATGGCCATATCCCCCAATCGAGCGACCCTTGTGGCTTTTGATCTGTTGACCAACAAGGTCGACGTGGTCAACACCTTGAAAGAATCGGAAACTGGAAGTATCCCTTTGCCCGGCATTACCACCAGCATCGTTGTGCCGCAGCCCGCTGTCGGTTACGCGGCCGTGCCCTCGGCACCAATCATCGGTTATCCGCCGGGTGCGGTGGTGCAGATGAACCTTACAGGGGGTGGGATTGCGGCGACCATCAGTGTGCCGGGCGCGCAGACCGTGGTCTCAAACTCGACTGGATCTCAGCTACTTGCCTTCAGCAACGACTCGGACGCAGTGACGGTGGTGACGCCGGCTTCGCTGAACACCAGCACTCCGGTGACAGTTTCAGTGCCGGGATTTGACCGCCCGGTTTATGGAATTTTTAGCAGCGATGGCAGCCAGGCCTATATTTTAAATTGCGGCGCAGAATGCATGGGAACGCAGGCCGGCGTGCAGATTCTCAACCTGACCACCAGCCCACCGACGGCCGGAGCGGCAGTTCCAGTAGACGCCGCAACCATTGGCCTGCTCAGTGGTACCACTCTTTATGTGGCCGGCACGCCGCCTGCTAATAATCCGTGCACCGGCGAAACCACGGCGGCCACGACCTGCGGTCGACTCGATATTGTCGACTTGAATTCGATGACCGTCACGAATAAATACGTCATCACCGACGGTTATCACGACCGGATTGACATGGGTAACGGCGGTCAACTATTTATCGGCTCCCATACGTGCACCAACGTCGGGGACGTCAACAATGTCACCGGCGAAGTGCGCGGATGCCTCTCCATTCTCAACACCACCAACGGAAATATCGTCATTCCGCCTGACAATGGCGATGTGACCGGCCTGCAAAACTTTACTTCGCGCCAGGTGGAATATGTTGCGGAAGGCGGCAACCTGCGAGTCTATTACACCGTGACCGATGCTCTATTGAGCAACTACTATTACATCACTACCGGAACCATCGTCCTTCCCGGTTACATCACGGACGTTAAGTCGGTCGACTTTTTCTAACCGGATTCGGAGCTTAACAGTCTTATTGCTCCGGTTGCAGCACCAGGTGGTGCGCGGCCGTTGCCTTCACCGCCTGTTCACTAAAGGGCAAGGTAAATGTGAAGCCCTCATACCACGCTTTCCATTGATCCATGTAGTAAGGACTGAGAAAGTTTCCGCCTTGGCCGGTGACCGTGTTCAATGTCGATTGATCGAGATCGGCAAGATTTGCGGTGAACCGTTCAGACGGTCCATGATGCGGCGTCACAGCTTTCACCGTGTAGCCACTCCCGGATTGTTCTTTGATTCCCGGCGCACTCCAGCGGCGCAGGCCCGGAATTTTTCCCAGCACCGGGTGCTCAATGTCAACTGCATTGACGCGTCCCCAATGCCACGACGCCAAGTCCTTGGGCGCGACCGGATCACTGACCGCAGCTTCGACCGCTGCGTTCAACAGTTCATCATAGTTAGGATATTTATCCGGTAGCCAGCGCTTGGGTTGATGCAGGATGACATTCTGAAGCCACACAGTTTTCATCGGCCAGTGGTAAGTCTTCCAACTCAGCGTTGTTGCCTGTTGCCTGGGATCGTCCGGGGCAGCTCCCAGGCGCGGTTCGAGAAACAGTCGCGTCAGCTCCTGCTGGGAGCGTACAGCAATCGTTGCCGCCGTCGATGACGCAACCATGCGTCCATCCCAGTTGCGCATAAGATCCGCAGCTTGCCTGGCACGCGCCGAAGGCTTGGCAGCGTGATCCACGGCGTACACAAAACGTTCAGCTGCGAACAGATCGTTCTCCGACTGCACATCGTTTTGCAACGCCAGCATATCGGAGGGCCCGAATTTTCGGCCAGACTCCAACACGTGATAAATCCGCGCAGTCCGCCAGGCGGCTTCCCACCCGGCGCTGATCGAATAAGGATATCCATCCGGCGTGATGCGCCCGTTGGCCGTTGCGATCACGCCTGACGGTGGATTGTAGATGCTCGGCAATTTGTCGAAAGGAATGTAACTCGTCCATTCGTGAGCGTCGTTCGCTCCGTTAACCGGGAGGCTGCCATCGCCGGAGGCGCGAATCGGAATATGGCCGGTAGTCTGGTAGCCGATGTTTCCGTCGACGTCGGCGTAAACAACATTTTGCCCGGGCGCGTCGAGTTGGGAAAAAGCTTTGCGGAAGTCTTGCCAGTTCTGCGCAGTGTCGACGTCAAAAAACGGCATGCGCAGCCCATCGTAGAGGGTCCAGCGCAAAGCGACCTGCCGCGATTCGCCGGGAATTATTTCGGAAATTATCGGCCCATGACGCGTGATCTTTACATCGACCATCACATCCGGTTTCCCTTTGACGTGAATCACTTCCTGTCGGTGTTTCGGCTGCTGCCAGCCCTGCGGCGTCTGATAAGCACCCTCCGAGTTGAAATTCTCGATAAACACATCGGCCACTGTGGGCCCAACGTTTGTGAATCCCCACGCGATGCTCTGATTGTGGCCAACGAGTACATACGGCACTCCGGGCAGAGTCACGCCAGCAACATCCAATGCGCCTGACTTCAGATGAGCTTCATACCAAAGATTCGGCATCTGATGCCCGAGGTGCATATCGTTTGAGAGCAGCGGCTTGCCGGTCACTGTGTGTGTGCCTGAAACTACCCAGTCGTTTGATCCGTTAGCCGCTTCTGGAGTTTGTTGCGCCCAGATTTCCAAGCCATTGCCGAGTCTTGTAACCGCGTTGTCCGGCCCGGAATCTTCATCATCGTCGTCATCATCTTTGTCGCCGGAGTCTGGCTGAGTTTTTTGATCGTCAACACCTTCCCGCATGACGGTTGGAGGACGATCATGCCATGACTTGTTCACATACAAGTCCGCAGTCAACTCCGGTCCCAGCTTGGCCAGGATCTTCTCTCGCTGCAGCGCGTCCTCGAAGGTGTAAAAGTTGAGGTCCTTCACCATTTGGTTCGCAATGACGATGGAATCCTCCGCCTGCCACGGCTTTGGCCGATATTTCAAAATGTGGAATTCAATGGAAAGCGCGTTACTATGCGCCACGATGAAGGCGTTTACTCCCCGGGCATAAGCGTCAAAATAAGAGCGATCGCGTGGACTTGCCACAGCGAGCGATTTTTGCGCCGCAGCGCGCAATCCCAGAATGCGCTGCTCGCGGTCGATCTTCAAGGTATCCTCGCCCAAAATCTCCGAAAGTTCTCCCGAGCCAAAGCGTCGCATCACGTCCATCTGCCAAAGCCGGTCCTGCGCCGTCACGTAACCTTGAGCGAAAAATAAGTCGTCGAGGTTGGCGGCTTCGATGGCGGGAACTCCGTGGGCATCGCGTGTGACGTTTACGGGGGCCGACAATCCTTTGACGGAAAGACTTCCATCGAGCTGAGGCAGTGCGGAGCGAGCGATGAAATACGCGTAGCCGACCATTCCTGCGATTGACACAAGCAGGAGCAAGACGAGCAGGAGAACGATTCGAAAGCCTGTCGAACGCCGGGATGCCGGAACGCCAGTTGCAGTGAATGTACCCATGAGCAAATTTGATTCTAGGGTGAGAACCGCATGCGACACAAATAAACGATCGCTACTCTGCGGGCATTCAAGCCCAGTGCGCCCCTGTGTCCCCTGTGTTTAAGCTTTTGGGTTTGAGGTTTCGGAAGACAGCTCGGCGCTCACCGCTGAAAATGAATTTCATTTTCAAGATCGGCGATGCTATCCTGTCCCTTCATGCTGCAGAAGCGTATCGATGATCAGCCTTCCATCTCGCGCGAGATGGTGCGCGAGGCCCAGGAAATCCTTCACCGGCATCTGAAGCGTGTCGGCCTGAAGCAAACCGCACAGCGCGATACGATTCTGCGATCGTTTTTGGAAACCCGCGACCATCTATCTACCGACGAACTGCACCGCCTGGTGCAAAAAAAAGATGCCGGCATCGGCTACACCACGGTTTACCGCACGCTGAAATTGCTGGCCGAGTGCGGATTGGCCAGCGAAGTCGCGTTTCATGACGGTATTGCCCGCTACGAACACCAGTACAACCGGCGCAGCCATCACCACATGGTGTGTACGGAGTGTGGCAGTTCCGTGGAGTTTTTTTCTCGGGAAGTGGATCAGCTGGAACAAGAAATCGGACGTCGGTACAACTACACGACTACGCGCCACACTTTCCAAATCTATGGCGTGTGCGAAGACTGCCGCAAGAACTAACTCTTGCCGGCCTATGGAAGCAAGGCCGCCGGCGCCAGCCAGTCGAAGGGATGGAGCGGAATATTCCGCGCAATTCCAAATAGGACAATTACCGCACATAGCGCACGAATCCACGCTGCCGGCAAAAATGGTTGCGGCAAATGCCGTCCGTGAATTTCGTTGATCGCGTGGGAGGTTAATCCGTAAACAAGAAAAGGCAACAGCAACACGGTCAGCGGATTCAACGCCCAGGCAGCGCTCAGATTTCCATGCAACAACTGGTGAAGAGCGCGCAGGGAACCGCATCCCGGACAATACCAGCCGGTGAGGTAATGGAGGGGGCAGGGCGGAAACAGACCCGACGTGGCTGGATCGAAGAAGTCAAGCGTCACCGTGGCCGCGGCGGCAACCGCAACCATCCCGATCCGAAGTCGACGATCTATTGAGTTCCACAAGCAAGCACTCTCCTAGCGGTTCATGTGACGCATGATTCCCGCAGCCATGAGAAGACCATAGATCACGCAGAACGCCAGTCCCAGTCCGAACGAAATCCAGCACCACATCTTCGCGTTCTGCGAAGCGGACTGTGCTCCCGCGACATCTCCCGCTTGCAACTTGCCGTTGACTTGCGCGGCGTAAACGATGCCCGGAATGCCCGCGGGCAAACAACAGAGAACCGTAGCCAGAATCGCGAAAACAAGGTAATTCGGAACATCAACGGCGCCCGCCGGCGATGCCGCCGCGAGCGCCTGCCCCGTGAGGGGCGCCGGCTGTAAGGGCCGGCCGCACTGTGCGCAAACTCCGGCGCCTTCCGCATTACTTGCTCCGCATTGCGTACAGAACATTCCATCCCTCCGGTTGATTCGTGGTCGCGCTGATTCCTGCCGCCTGCCCTGCCGTTGCCACAACCTGAACAGAATTCGCTCTCGTTCCAGTGAAAGCCGGGAAACCGGTAACGGCTTCGCGAAATTGTCAGAAACACTACTCTTCAGATTGCTACGGGTCAACAGGCGAATAACGCCAGAAATGCTTGCTCCAATAATCAGAAGCTTCGCGGGGCTGAAGCACGTTCTAGGGACTGGGTCTTACGGGCGGCGCTGCCTCAGCTTGAGGCTTGTGCACCAATTTGCGATGAATGTCGGGCCAGAATTCCTTGACCACAATAGTAATTGTGTCATAGCCCACCTGCGTTCCCCAGACACTCAAAGTATTTGTCAAAGTGCGATCGGATGCATTGTGAATATAAGTCAACATGCCGGTGGTCGGGTCGTAGCGAGTCGTGATGAAGGCTCGCGGATGATAAGTATTGGTGGAGATGACAGCCGACACAGCACTCCCCACAATTTCGGAATAGTTAAATTGCGACTTGCCAGAATCAGTTCGGGTGACGAAGATCCGGCTGACGGCATATTCAGTCCGATGTGTGAAAGTGCCTTTGCCTAATTGAAAGAAACGCGGATCCTGATGCAGGAGCGACGGAAAAACCGCGCCGGTCATGAAGTTCTCGATGGTACCGTCGGCAAACGCAGCCCCGTAACGCTTTGCGTAACCCTCCCAACCTTGTCCATAACCAGGTTCGCTGTTTTCTGCCTGACTGATCGCTGAGAGGAATCCATACCAGGCATATTGGACCGGATCGAATGAACTTCGGAACACGACTTTAAATTTTTGTCCCGAGGTGAGCGGGGGAACCTGCCCGGCATTCTGCAACGTCAAGAAGTTGGGCAGCGCAAAGAAAAGCCGATCGTTCGACGTTCCTGCATTCTTGTCTTGCGGGTTCTTGTCAGTGCTCGCCGGAACCGGCGTGCCCAGAGCCTTGGGCTCAGTCTCCTTCGGCTTCTCTGCCGTGTCTGAGGGCGCGCTTTGGCCCGGCGGCTTTTGGTTGTCCGGCGGTTGACCCTGTTGTGCAGAAGCAACGTTTTGAAGAGCGCTGACCAGCAAAAAGAACAAGAAAATTATACCCGTACGCTGAATGAACAATCATCTCTCCTGAAATAGGGAAACCACAGCTGCTGACGACAATCTCTTTACTCTATATTACAGTGTGTTTCTGGATTGTCGGGCCGTGAGTGCTGGTTTTACATACATTTACATCTCGCAATTCGTTTCCCGCACTGGGTCGGATTGAGATTCCAATTATCTGGGTCGGATGAGGCGGGGCGGGGGCACGTTACTATAGAGCTGACGTAAAAATCATTGCCGAGGAAACTATGACTGAACCGAGCTACGAAGAACTGAAAGCACGATTGTCCCAACTGGAAAAAGAAGTAGAAACGAAAAAGCGCAGCGGCGACCTGATCTTCAAGGTAGGTGAGAAGGGTGGAGTCAGCGTTTACGGCTTGGGCCGCTTTCCGGTGACCCTCTATTACGAGCAGTGGAACCGGCTGTTGGGCGCGGCCAACGACATCAAAGCTTTCATGGAAGAAAACAAGTCACGATTAAAGCTAAAAGAACAGGGCTGACCCACGTCTGCACCCTCAGGGAGTGATCTGTTGGGGTGGCCCGAAGGTTACGTTTCGTGACGAATTTGCGTTCGCCTGAGAGGCTTCACGCTATAATAAAAAGACTGTGCCGAAATACTCCATCGTCGTCCCTCTGCATAACGAGCAAGAGAACGTCACCGATCTCTACGACCGCCTGAAAGCGGTCATGGAGACGGCTGGTGAGACGTTCGAAATTGTGCTGGTGGATGATGGCTCCAGCGATCACACCTTTGCGATGCTGCGCGAGATTGCAGCCGTAGATAGCCGCGTAACGGTTGTGAAACTCCGCCGCAATTTCGGCCAGACCGCCGGGCTCGCCGCCGGTTTCGATCACGCGCGCGGCGAATACATCATCGCTATGGACGGCGATCTGCAGCACGATCCCGCCGACATCCCAATTTTCCTCGAGAAGATTGCGGCTGGTTACGATATCGTCAGCGGCTGGCGCAAGGTGCGCATCGACAATTTCTGGATGCGCCGCATTCCTTCACGGATCGCCAACTGGCTGATGGCCAAATTGAGCGGCGTCGAGATTCATGACTTCGGCACCACCTTCAAGGCTTATCGCCGCGAGATTCTGGAGCAGGTGCCGCTGTACGGTGAATTGCACCGCTTCATTCCCGCCCTGGCGTCGTGGTATGGCGCATCGATTTGCGAAGTTCCCATTCGCAACGTGAACCGCGAGCGTGGCATTTCCCACTACGGAATCTCCCGTACCTTCCGCGTGTTCTTCGATCTCATTACGATTCGCTTTTTGCTGCGCTATCTTTCGCGTCCTTTGCACTTCTTCGGAACTCTAGGAGCGCTCAGCATGTTGGGCGGTAGCGGCATCGTGATGTGGCTGGGAGCAGAGAAGTTTCTGCGCCATGTTCCGGTCATGGGCGAGCATGGTCCGCTGATGATGACAGCGATGGGCCTGCTGCTCGGCGGTTTGAACCTTCTCGCCATCGGCTTGCTTGGCGAGATGCAGGTTCGCCACTACCACGAGCCCCGGCACCGTCTGCCATATTCCGTTGACCGCGTTCTGCGCTCGCAAAACGAAGAGCACAGCGTCTCGGAATAATTTCCAGTTCAAGCTTCGTCCATTGATAATCTATTCGACATGGGCCGAGACACTGACCGCTGGACCTCAGGCGCCGACTACGACCAGTGGATGGGCCGCTGGAGCCGGCTTCTTGCCCGCGAGTTTCTGAAATGGCTCGAACTTCCCCAGGGCCTTCAATGGATAGACATTTGTTGCGGAAGCGGCGTGGTCACAGAAACGATTGTTGAACTCTGCGAACCCGCAAGCATCGATGGAATCGACGCTTCCTCTGAGCAAATAGAGTTCGCTCGCCAGCACCGCGCACATCCCAATGTCACCTTTCAAACCGGGAATGCCATGGCCTTGCCGTTTGCAGACTCCAGTTTCGATGTTGCAGTCTGCGGCCTGGGATTGAACTACATTCCGCAGCCGGAGCAAGGGCTGAAGGAATTCCGCCGTGTCGTTCGTCCCGAAGGCACAGTCGCGGCCTACGTCTGGGATTACTCGGAGGGTGCCAGATTCCTGCGTGAATTCTGGGACGCAGCCGCAGCGATAGACAGCGGAGCAGCCGAGTTTGATCAGGCTTTCCGTTTCCCCATGTGTACGCGCGAAGGGCTGCGAACGCTCTTCGAACAGGCCGGTTTGCAAGACTCGGACGTGCATCCCATCGAGGTAGTGACGCGCTTCAAGAACTTCGACGATTACTGGCAACCGCTCCTAACCGGTCAGGGCTCGGCCCCCAACTATCTTGCGACGCTAGATGAGCGCACCAGGACGTCAATACGGGACCAGCTGCGGGCAGTTCTGCCGGCAAATACCCGAGGCGAAATTGCGCTTCCCGCAGGTGCCTGGGCGATCCGCGCAAGCGCGCCGTGAAGTTCAAACCCTGCATTCGCCAGCGTATAATGTGCCACTTGGTTTCTTAGGAGCGTCGGTCAATATGGCCCCAACCACGCAACACGAACTGCAACTCGCCCGCCGCATGTCGCGGCTCGGTACCGAAACTGCTTTTGAAGTTCTGAATAAAGCACGCGCGCTGGAGCGCCAGGGCAAGAGCATCATCCATCTGGAAATCGGCGAGCCCGATTTTGATACTCCGGCTAATGTGATCGAAGCCGCGGTCGACGCGCTTCACAACGGATGGACTCACTATGGCCCGTCCGCCGGCCTGCCTGATCTCCGCCAGGCCATCGCTGATTATGTGAGTCGTACTCGTGGCGTTAAAGTGACTGCTGAAGAAGTGGTTGTGGTTCCGGGCGGCAAGCCTATTATTTTCTTCACGATCATGGCTTTGATTGATGAAGGAGACGAGGTTATTTATCCCAATCCCGGCTTCCCGATTTATGAATCCATGATTCATTATGTGGGCGGAAAGGCTGTGCCCATCCAACTCCGGGAAGATCACGATTTTTCGCTCGATGTAAACGAACTGGCACCGCTTATAACCGACCGGACGAAGCTCATCATTCTGAATTCGCCGCACAATCCCACCGGCGGCGTAATGCAGCGCAAAGATGTTGAGCAAGTCGCGAAGATCATCGGCGACCGGAATATTTTTATTCTGTCGGACGAGATCTACAGCCGCCTGCTGTTTGAAGGCGAGCATTTCTCCATCATGTCGGTCCCTGGCATGCAGGAGCGCACTATTCTGCTCGATGGGTTCTCAAAAACATATGCCATGACAGGATGGCGGATGGGCTACGGAGTGATGCGCGCCGACTTGGCCGCGCACATTACCCGGCTGATGACGAATTCCAATTCCTGCACCGCCAGTTTTACCCAGATAGCCGGCATCGAGGCTCTGCGCGGAGATCAGAGTTCAGTCGATCATATGTGCGACGAGTTCAAGCGGCGCCGCGATGTATTTGTCACCGGATTGAATAAGATCAAGGGCTTTTCCTGCCGCATGCCCAAAGGCGCTTTCTATGTTTTCCCGAATATCACGAAGACAGGGTGGAAATCCAAACCGCTAGCCGATGCTCTGCTGGAACAGGCAGGCGTCGCAGCGCTTTCCGGAACGGCATTTGGCGAGTTCGGAGAAGGCTATTTGCGGTTTAGCGTAGCCAATTCGCTGGAGAATCTGCAGCAGGCGCTGGATCGCGTTGATCAGTGGACGCGGAAAAATCTCTAAGAAAGAGTTTGTGGGCAAGGCCACGCGCTGGAAGTTTGAAACGTAAAACGGCGGAGAGCCTGAACGGCTCTCCGTCGTTTTACGCTCTACCAAACCTTCGTTGACTCAATCCTCAATTACAGCGAGCGCAGGAAATTCAAAAGATCCTGCACTTGCGATGCTTTCAGAGCGTTGTATTTGTGGATCACCATGCTGGCTTCGGATCCGCTACTGTTGTGGGATTCGATGGCCTGAATCAAATCGGTGGTGCGGCCATCATGAAGGAAGTAGAGTTTCTGCCCCAAGCCCCAGAGTGGCGCCGTGCGGAATTGATCAGGGCCAGCCGCGCCCTGATGAATTCCATCCGACAGCCCCGAACCCATATGATGCAAGGCGAAATCGGAATACGGGTTGTAGTTCACGTTCGACATTCCCGTAAAAATAGAAGGGCCTGTGGTGAGTGTCGGCGAATGGCAAAGATTGCAGCCGATACTGTTGAACAGAGCGGCTCCGTTGGCCGTAGATGTGGTTGGAGGCGCGGGCGCGGCAGGAGCTGAAAGGCGGATGAACGCTGCAAAGTTCACAACGTCTGACGACATCTCTGAGACGGTGCCCAGGTTCGTGCCGAAGTTCGGACTGTTCGCATTTTGATTCAGCATGTTACTTGCGTCCTCGGGACTTCCGTTGAACACGCATCCCGGAACTGCGCTGCGCTCGTTGGGGAAAACTTCGTTCGATACTCCTTGCTCCACGTTGTAGGCTTCTCCGGCAAAGATCATCAGCGATTTGTTTTGCGCCTTCCAACCGAAACGCGTGATCGTGCCGTCATTGCCGCTGGTATTGAATACGCCGCCAATTTTAAGCGCCGCTCTCGCCGATTGCGTGGCGGCAAGATTCGCCTGCAAGTTGGCGTCAGGCGTGGCTTCCACCAGACCCAAACCAAACAGAGACGTGGGTGTGCGGAAGATTATATTGGCGGCGGAGATTGCCGCGGCAAAATCCGGCTGGGGCAGCGAGCAGCCCGTGGCATCGGAGCGGCCGGCAATAGTGTAGAGGTCGTGAACTCCGCCATCGAGCGTGCCCGTTGAGGTCTTGATAAAGCGTGCCTCGCGCACTGGACCGTTTTCAGTAATGAATGCGGGCACAGCGTTCGTGGCGCCATCCAGTGTAGCGAGCGTCACCTGCGGATTGGGAATCGGGTTCTGCGGACTAGCCATGCCTGGGGTGCTTCCTCCGATGGTTGGCTGCGCGTGACACTGGGCACAACTATTTCCATTGAAGGTTGGCCCAAGTCCGCTTCCGGTTTCGCCGGCGATGCCGCCTGAGACCGAATCCACTTCTTGAAAGCGAAGCTGCGCCTGGTTAAAGAAAGCTTGCTCGTTTGCATTGAGAGTTGGATAAAAACTTCCGGCTGCTGCAGGGCCGGGGCGAGGACCGGGATCGGATTGTGCGTGAAGCGGAGAAAGGTTAATGCTTGCGAATGCGAGACCTGCCACTGCGACGATCAGATGCCTGCGGTTCATGTTGCACCTCAATCAGGGGGATAAACACACTTCCAGCTCGTGATTGCTTTTTGGCGATGGCGGCGCGCGAGGTTGGCCTTAGCTGTTCGGTTCAAGCTGCGGTCCGGCGAATTGCGCCAGTGCCGCGCTCACCGCGAACGGAACAGCACTGTGGGAGCGGAATCCCACACAGGAATTCTTTCCTCAGGTGAGGAAAGAAGTGTCGAACGTTGGCGGAACTTTAGGATGGATAGGAACTCTGGTCAACGGCCCGAAGGTACATTCACACTATTGGAAGGTACATTCGCGTAGCGCGCGCGGGCGCGCCGTATTCGCGTGCGAGCACTGTCCGGATGGACATTGCGATCGAAGACGTGACGGCTCGGCTAAATCAGTGCTATTTCAATCCATCGACCACGTAAAGATCGGAGAGCACGCGCAGAGTGGAATAGGCATAAGATTTTCCGTCCGCGCTGAAACGGACGATCGGGATACCTTGCACGCCGGCAAGATCAGCGGGTGCGATTTCTTTCCAGGGTTCGCGCCGTCCCGTAGCGATCTCCACCCGGTCGATTTTGAGCGGCACTCCGCGCGTCGCCACGAGCAAGTGGGTGCCATCCCCTGAGAGCCCGATAATTACTTCGTCAGTTGTTGGAGAGAAATCGAGTTTCCGCGCGCTGCCGTCGGCAACAGGATAGAACCAAAGCTGGCGCTTCGAATCACGAGCAAGAACATTATTTCCGTCCGGTGTGACTGCAAAACCTATCGTACCCTCGGGAGTTACAGCTTTTGCGGCGCCGCCTTGCAGATCCAATCGATAAGTGCGTGGGCCATGTCCGGCTTCGGCGTCCGAGAAAATAATCGATTTGCTGTCCGGCAGCCACGCAACATTGAAATGATCGATTTTGTCGTCGGTAAGCTGCTTCGGTTCGCCGACGCCTGTAGGTAATAGCATCAACTTTGCTGGCGCTCCTACGGTCGATACCACCCATTGACCATCCGGAGAGAGCGAGCCAAAGCCCCCATCGCCCAGCCGGATCGCCGGCGAGCCATCGGTCTTGCGCAGAAAAATGCTGTAGTTCGTTCCCTCAGCTTCGCCGGTCTCGGAGAATACGACAGTCTTGCCATCGCGAGACATATCAGCCAGCAGGGACCAGTCAAACCATGTCAGGCTGCGCTCGCGGGTTTCGCCGGGCGCAAGAGCGGCAAGGCTCATGCGCGCTTTGTCAGCGGTCAGCAGAACCAGGCCGGTGCGGCTGATATCGTTCAGCGTGAGCCCGCCCGGAGCGCGGTAGATCAGCCGTTCCTTGCCCGCGAAATCTAACGCGTAGATCGAGCGCTCCGATCCGCCGGGCACCGCAGAGAACCATACTTCCTTGCCATTCGGAGCCCAGGCCAATCCTTCTACGCTGGAATAAAAAGAAGAACTCGCTTTCACATTGCCATGCGTGTCGGTGATGACTACGCGTCCATCGTCCCCGCCGGGTACATGATCGTCGATCGCGAGAAAATTTCCGTTGGGCGAGAAGCGGACATGGCTGACCCAGCCCCGCGGTTCGTAAATCACATTGCCAATCGGAAATTCCAGGTGCAACTGCGCGACCGTGCTGGGCCGGATCACCGCCAGTGACTGAGCGTCGGGCGCCCAATCAGCCCAAAAAACTTTATCCAGCACCTCCCGCGGCGCACCTCCGGCAAGCGGAACGCGAGCCAGGGTTCCTCCCTGCGCGAAGGCACCTGTAGTCGTGGGATGTAATGAGATCGCCATCTCGCCTTTCGAAGAGATGGACAGGACTTGTGCGGGCGACAAACCGAGTGTTCGTGAGTCGGTGCTGTCGAAGCGCGTAGAAAAGATTTCCTGGGGCTGGCCTTCCCACGCAGCGCCGTAAACAATGGTCTGCCCATCCGGGGCAAAGCGCGCCGCCCAGATCGTACCGTTACGGAAAGTGACTTCGTGGAAGACCGGATTGGCGGCAGCCGCATGATGAGCGAGCAAATAAATTCCAATCCACGACGCGAGCAAGAGCACTCCTGCAAGCAATGGCATGAGCCAACGTCTTCTGGAAGGTGCTTCTTCGATGGCTTGTACGCCGCTGCGGCTGGTGGCCGAGATTTCAGTCAGCGCGCCGAGGTTGAAGGCCACGTCACGAGCGGATTGAAAACGCTCCGCCGGATTTTTTTCCAGGCAATGCCGAACTATGCGTTCGAGTGCGGGCGCGACGTTGCGGTTGGTCTCGGTGAGGTCGGGCGGATCCTCTTTGAGAATCGCGCTCATGGTATCGACAGGAGAGTCCCCGTGGAACGCGCGTTTTCCGGAAAGCATCTCGTACAGGATGGCGCCGAAAGAGAAAATGTCGGAACGCGCGTCAGCCGGCTTGCCGCGCACCTGCTCGGGCGACATATAGCCGACTGTCCCCATGACAGTTCCAGCGTCGGTTCCAGCGACTTGCTGCGTGGGTGCTTCGCCCGAAGCATCCGCCTCCGGGCGAGTGAACTTGGCCAGACCGAAGTCGAGGATCTTGGCGCGTCCGTCGTGAGTGATGAAAATGTTTTCTGGCTTGAGGTCGCGATGGACAATTCCTTTCTCATGCGCCGCGGCCAGTCCGCTGGCGATCTGGCGAGCGTAATCAATCGTCTTGCGGGAGGGAATTGCACCGTCGCGCAGACGGTCCCGCAAGGTCTCGCCTTCCAGCAATTCCGAGACTACGTAAGGGGCACCATGCTCCTCGCCAATATCGTAGATCGATAAAATGTTGGGATGGTTGAGAGCCGCGGCCGCGCGCGATTCCTGCGCGAAGCGCGCCAGCCGATCCGGATCGGCAGAGAATGATGCGGGAAGAATCTTGATTGCGACGTCGCGGTTAAGGCGCGCATCGCGGGCGCGATACACCTCGCCCATGCCTCCCGCGCCCAGTGGAGATTGAATTTCGTACGGACCAAGTTTCGAGCCAGATGTCAGTGCCATCGGTGGCCGCAATTATACCTTCCGGCGTCAGAAGCTGGGATGTTCGATTCAAAGCTCTAATTTTCTTGCTGCGGACGCATCTTTCCGCTGCGCAGATAGCGGCTATGCCAGCCCAGCGATTCGGTCAAGAGATGCGGCGTATGTTTGCCATAAGACAGCCGCTCCGAGCGATTAAGATAGTCGAGGAGCAATGGTTTGTAGTCTGGATTTGAGCACTTCTCGATAATGAGATGCGCCCGCTGTCGTGGCGAGAGTCCGCGCAGGTCAGCGAGTCCATGCTCGGTGACAATGACTTGTACGTCGTGCTCGGTATGGTCCACATGCGACACCATGGGAACGATGGTCGAAATATCCCCGTGCTGCGCAGTCGACGGAGCCATGAAGATCGAAAGATATCCGTTACGGGCAAAATCTCCCGATCCGCCAATACCGTTCTGAATGCGCGATCCCATCACGTGCGTGGAATTGACGTTGCCGTAGATATCAGCTTCGATCATGCCGTTCATCGCGATTACTCCGAGCCGGCGAATGATTTCAGGATGGTTAGAAATTTCCTGCGGGCGCAGAACGATGCGGTCGCGGTAGCTGGCCATATCCGCATTCACCTCGGTCAGCATCGCGGGACTCATCGAGAACGCAGTCGCCGATACCGACGTGACCTTACCCGACTTCAGCAAACGGATCATGCCATCCTGAATCACTTCGGTATAAGATGTCAGTCCTTCAAACGGCCCCTCCTCCAATCCAAACAGAACCGCATTGGCAATGTTGCCGACACCGGATTGCAGCGGCAGAAGATTTGCGGGCATGCGGCCCTTTTGCACTTCCCAACTCAGAAATTCGAGAATGTGCCCGGCAATGCGCTTGGACGCCTCATCGGGCGGTTTGAAGGCGCTATTGCGGTCGGGAGAATTGGTGAGCACAATGGCGACAACTTTCTCGGGAGGAACTTCCAGGTACGGTGTGCCAATTCTCTGGCCAGGATGCACCAGAGGAATCGGCCCGCGATTGGGAGGAGGCTGGAGACCGTAGTAAATATCGTGCATACCCTCAAGCGCGGCCGGCTGCCAGGAATTGACTTCTAGAATCACGCGCTCCGCCTGGTCGACCCAGGTCTTGTTGTTGCCAATCGAGGAGCTTGGTATCAGGCGTCCGTCTTCCAGAACAGCGGTGACTTCGATCAGCGCAACGTTCAGCTTGCCGAGAAATCCATATTCGACGAACTGAGCCACGTGGCTGAGATGGATATCCATGTAATCCATTTCGCCGGCATTGATGCGCTTCCGCGTTTCCGGATCGGATTGGTAAGGAAGCCGTAGGTGAATGCCTCCCGCCATGGCGAGCGCGCCATCCAGCTCAGGTCCGGTGGAAGCTCCGGTGAAAACGCTGACCTGAAATTTTTGTCCGCGGAAGTTGGCGTCCGCAATGTGACGCGCCAGCTCAATCGGAACTGCCTTGGGATATCCGGAGCCGGTGAAGCCGCTCATACCAACCTGATCGCCGGATTTGATCAGGGATGCGGCCTCGTCAGCGCTCATAATCTTCTGCGCCAGTTGGGAATTTAAAACCCGGGTAGAGGTCGGGGAAACAATAGTGGCCATGCGAGGAAGCCCTTCGACGGAGAATGACTTTATTCCCCTTAACTCTACGGGCGGCTTTTCCATGCGTCTGTGAGCTGCATCACATTTGCGGAAATACACCTTAAAGTCGGGCGCGCGAGGCACTTTGTACTCTCGCGTATGATATTTTCGATGATTCGCGCCCGCGCCGCGCGTGCGCTCGAAAATGAACGACGCGAAGTCCCAGAGAAAGTTATGAATAAGAAATTCCGTGTTTTTGCGACTTGCGATATCGGAGACGCTCTTGATGTACTGCGCAACCGCGGTTACGAACTTGAACTCTATCCCAAGCCGGAAGCGCCGCCGAAAAGTCTGATCATCGATAAAGTGAAAGCCGGAATCGACGGCCTCATCACCACGCTCCGCGATCCCATCGATGCTGAGATTTTCGAAGCAGGCAAGAACACGTTGAAGGCCGTGGCCCAATACGCCGTCGGCTTCGACAACATCAATCGCGCAGATGCAAACCGCTATAAGATTCCCTTCACCAATACCGCCGATGTCTTAACCGAAGCTACCGCGGAGTTCGCTTTCTTCATGCTGGGCGTGCTGGCGCGAAAGATGTGGCCTGCCGAACAACTCACGCGCGATAACCAGTGGGGATTTTGGCATCCCTATTTGCCGTTTTTAGGGGACGAGGTTACGGGAAAGACCATTGCGATTATCGGCACAGGCCGCATCGGCTTAGCCATGATCAAAAAGTGCTCCGGCTTCGACATGAACATGCTGTGCTATGACCCGGCTTATGAGAACCAAAATTACATCAAGGCGATTCAGGAGTGCATGGATTTGCGCCATGCCCGCGGTATCTCGAAAGAAAAGACCTGGATCAAGTATGTGAAGTTTGAGGAGGCGCTGCGGCAAGCCGATTTCGTCAGCGTGCACGTGCCCTTGCTGCGTGCGGGCGAGAGCGCGACTCCCACCTATCATCTCTTCAACGAAAAAAACTTGAGACTGATGAAGCCAACTGCCTTTCTGGTAAATGACTCGCGCGGTCCGGTGGTTGACGAGGCCGCGCTCGCGAAAGCGCTGCGTGAAAACTGGATTGCCGGGGCCGCCCTCGACGTTTACGAAAAAGAGCCGCTACCCGCCGACTCTCCGCTGCGCGATCCCGCAATCGCGGACCGCTGCAGGTTATATCCTCACTTCGCCAGCGCCGCGCGCATTACACGACTCTCTACTGATCCCGATAAAGGCATGGCAGGCCGCTGCGTGCAGGGACTGATCGATGTGCTCGAAGCGAATTACGGCGGAGACGTCACCAAAATGCCGTATGTAGTTAACAAAGAGGCGTTCGCGAAAGAAAGCAAGTAAAAAGCAAATGGCCGTTTTGGCCTGCACGACTGAAATCTTCGGGTAATTTTAGCGTTTTTCGTACCCGATTAAAGTTAATAGAAGCTCGTCTCAGCGTTCCCCGCTAGAATGGATTGCTGATTCTCGCGTCCCAAGGATTCGAATGAAAAGACCCCTTTTGTCTTTCCTGCTGCTCCCGTTTTTTCTGATTTGCCTGAGTTCTGCCGAAACTCCTGATCCGGCAGATCAACTAAAGTTAATTCCCCAGCCCAAAGAAGTGCAGTTGCATAGTGGCAGCTTCCGAGTGAAGCCAAGTACCAGAATCCTGGTCGAGTTCGGACATCAGGCAGAAGATCGGATCGCCGCGGAAACCTTGGCAGAGGAAATTCGCGATCAATCCGGACTGAAGCTAAGCATCACCGGCGAGAAATCTGATGCCAAGCGAAAGCCCAGCACGATCGTGCTCGCTCGCTTACAGGACGATAGGATTAAGAAATTCCTGGCATCAAAAGGGCTTAAGGCCGATTCGATTGGAGACCAGGGATATCTTCTGTACTCAGATCCTCTGCATCTTATCGTCGCTGCCAACACCGGCCAGGGCCTGTTCTACGGAGTGCAAACTTTGCGGCAGTTGCTCCGTGCCGATGGCCACACTCTCATTTGCCCGGCAGTTTCGATTCGCGATTGGCCCAGCATGGAATGGCGCGGCATGCAGGACGACATCAGCCGCGGTCCCATTCCCACCGAAGACTATATGAAGCAGCAGATCCGCATGCTGGCGGCTTACAAGGTGAATCTTTTTGCTCTTTACATGGAGCATGTCTTCGATTTCGCCAGCCAGCCTCTGGTGGCACCGAAAGAAGCTGCGCTCACGCCGAAGGAAATCAACAGTCTGGTCGACTACGCGAAAAAACTCTATGTCACGATTCTTCCCGAGCAGCAGACGTTCGGGCATCTCCACAATATGCTGAAGTACGAGATCTACTCCGATGTCGCGGAGCGGCCGCACGGTCACGTGCTCACGCCGACCAAGCAGCAGTCTTACGAAATTATCAAAGCGATGTATGCGGATCTGGTGCCGCTGTTCCCCGGACCATTCCTCCACATTGGCGGCGACGAGACGTTTGAACTGGGCCATGGACAAACCGCGGCGCTGGCTGCCCAGGAAGGATTGGGCCGGGTCTATCTCGATCACATCCAGAAAGTCAGCGCGATTCTCCAGCCCTATCACAAGCAACTGATGTTTTGGGGCGATATCGCGGTGAAGTATCCACAATTGTTGAGCATCCTGCCAAAGGACATGATCGCGGTTCCGTGGGACTACGATGCGAAGCCGAGCTACGAGAGCATCATTAAACCTTATCGTGATGCTGGTCTGCGCGTTGTGGTCGCACCCGGAGCAAACAACTGGAATCAAGTCTGGCCGAACCTGGACGTGGCGTATGTGAATATCCGAAATTTTGTACGCGACGGACAAAAACTTGGCGCCATGGGAATGCTCAACACCACGTGGAATGATGATGGCGAGTCAATCTACGGCATGGCTTGGCCGGCGTTGATCTTCGGTGCAGCGGCGGGCTGGCAAGCCAACGAATCGGATGTCGATACCTTCAAGAATTCCTACGACTGGGCCTTCTATCGCAATAACAATTCCACATTCCGTGACGTCATTGAGAATCTCGATCGCGGTCATCAGGCGCTGGCTGGGATCAAAGTTGATACCGAGACGGACGATTTGTTCTGGGTCGATCCCTTCACGCCGGATGGCGCCAAGCTCATGCAAAAGCTTTTGCCCGGCGCTCGGGAGATGCGTTTGGGCGCGGAGCACGCACTGTTAGCGCTCGACCAGAGTGGTAAACAGGCGCATGCCAACCAGTCCACACTGTCTGACATGATGCTGGCTGCGTGGAGGTGGGACGCGTTGGGCATGAAGATCCAGTACACCCAAGAGATTAACAATTTTTATTGGGATGCTTTTCTGCATCCCACGGACGCTGAACGCGTCGGCAATGACCTGGAAGAAATCACGGCGATCAACGCGCGCCTGGAAGATCTGCGCGATGCCACTACTCGTCTGCGCGAGATGTACCGTACAGCATGGCTGCGGGAGTACGAACCGTATTGGCTCGACAATGTTTTGGTGCGCTACGATACCCTGGCCCAAGTCTTTCAAGAAAAGATCGTCGCGGTGCGCCAGGCGCGCCGGCAGTACGATGCCACGAAAACCTTGGTGCCGCCGCAGGACCTGGGATTCTATTTGCAGCCCTAGTTACAATCCAAAATAAACCTCTGCCATGCTCGCCTCCGTCACGCGGCGACTTTTCCGCCTAATAACGATTCGAAACCTTCGTTTCGGAGCGGGATGGTACGCTTTCTCAGAATGTTCTCTGATCGCACCAACTGGAAGCTCACACGCAATCGTTTGACTGCAACACTCGAAGAGGTGTGTTCGAGCGGTGCCCGCGTGCTCGACCTTACGTTGTCGAATCCGACCCGAGCTGGTTTGCTTTTAGACGAGGCGCTGCTTCTTAAAGCTTTGGCTTCGCCCCAAGCGATGGATTACGATCCGCAGCCAAAAGGTTTATCCGGCGCTAGGGCTGCCGTTGCAGCCTACTATCAGACTCTTCACGGCCTCCCCGACTTCGATCCCGAGCGATTGATTCTGACGACCAGCACCAGTGAAGGTTATTCTTTCGTGTTTCGATTGCTGTGCAACTCCGGCGATGAGCTGCTGGTTCCCAAGCCGAGTTATCCCTTGTTCGAGTTTCTGGCTGACTTGCAGGACGTCAAGCTGGTGCCGTATCCGCTGATTTACGATCACGGATGGCAGATCGATTTTCCTTCGCTGCAAAAAGCTGTGACCGGGCGCACCCGTGGCGTAGTTGTGGTTCATCCCAACAATCCCACGGGTTCGTACGTGCATGAGAATGAGAAAGAACTTCTCAATGGTTTTTGCCGCGACCATGAACTTGCGGTGATTGCTGATGAAGTGTTTTTGGACTACGCGCACAACGGAGTGCCACAACGATCCTTCGCTGCTAATCAGGACGTACTGACCTTCACTCTCAGCGGAGTTTCCAAAATCTCCGCCTTGCCGCAGATGAAAGTTGCGTGGATCGCAACCGGCGGCCCCGCGGCAGAGGTTAAGGCGGCGGAGGCTCGTCTCGAAGTTATCTCCGACACCTATCTCTCCATGAATGCTCCCATGCAGTGGGCGCTACCGACGTTTCTTGAGGAGAGAAAGAACGTCCAGCAACAATTGCTCGATCGCGTGCTCTCAAATCTTGCCGAGTTAGATCGACAGCTCTCCGCTCAGAAAACTTGCCAGCGCTTGATTGTGGAAGCCGGATGGTATACCGTCCTGCGCGTTCCTGTTACGCAAGCCGACGAAGAGCTGGCAGTTGAGCTGCTTCGACGAAAATCAGTGCTGGTGCATCCGGGACATTTTTACGACTTTCCCAGCGACGGATACCTGGTGCTGAGTCTGATTACTCCAAAGGCCGAATTTAGAGAGGGGGTCAGCGAGGTCTTCGAATTGTTGAATGATGATTGATGATTGTTGATTCGAACAATTTCGTCTTCAATCAGCAATCAGCAATCATCAATGGAGAGTCGCGCAACCCTCTACCCTCTAACGAGAAACGGATTGCTCTCGCGTTCTTCTCCGATCGTGGTCGTTGGGCCATGGCCTGGGATCACTACGGTATCATCAGGCAGAGCCAGCACGGTGCCGCGTAGCGATTGCATGATCTTCTGCATCGACCCACCCGGCAGATCGGTACGGCCGATGGAGCCCGCGAACAACGTGTCGCCTGCGATTAATTTTTTCTCAGCAGGGAAGTAGAGGCAGATGCTGCCTTCCGTATGCCCCGGCGTGTGGAGAACGTTGGCTGCGTGCGACCCTGCTTTAACCGTGTCGCCCGTGCTTATGCTCTGATCGATCTCGACTGCTCCGGGCGCTGCCATACCGACCCACGCAGCCTGCATGTCGAGCATCTTCAGCAGAGCATAGTCGTTCTGGTTGAGCAGGATCGGCGCTCCCGTAGCAGCGCGAAGTTTCATGGCACCGCCAACGTGGTCGATATGGGCATGCGTGATCACGATCTGCTTGACGTGCAGGTTATGCTTGCGGATGAGTGTTAACACGTCTTCGACGTCGTCGCCGGGATCAACGACCATGGCTTCGCGCGTAGTCTCGTCGCCGATGATCGAGCAGTTGCATTGCAGCGGTCCGACAGGAAAGATTTCGTGGATCATGACTCTATTGTAGCGAGCGGCGGCAGCCAGGGTCAGGTCGTGCTCCGAAAAATCGTGGACCACAAAGCGCGTGTAGTTACATGAAGCATCGATCAGTAGAAGTTTTCCGTCGAGTGCCTTGCGTCCTTAGTGGTGATTAGAAGTTGTCGTCCAGACAGCTCCGAACGACAATAAACAAAGTAGCTGGGGGAGGTTCGTGTGGCAGCAAAATATCGTCAGCATGGTTATCAAGACCGTGACCGTGAGGTAAAGCCGCGCAAGGAATCCGGCGAAAAGCCGGCGCCTGTCCCACCCGCACGACGCGACTACAGCATGGGGCCAAAACCTGTGAATTTGCCGGGCACGCACGCCGTCTCCCGGTGCACGCAATGCGGGACCGTTCTGCAAGGGATGCCGCCTAGCGAGATCTGTCCCAAATGTGGCTTCGCGCTGCATTCCTGCAAGCAGTGCGCGTACTTCGATCCCGGCAGCCGGTTCGAGTGCATGCAGCCGGTGCCGAAGCGGATAGAAAAGAAAGACGTCCGCAACGATTGCACATTCTATGAATTGCGGGTGACGAGAGAAAAAGAAACATCCACGCCTGCCAGCCTTCGACCCAACGACGCGCGGCAAGCGTTTGAAAATCTTTTCAAGAAGTGAGGGCAGTCTAGCGCTGCAGCCGTCCTTCACCTTATGGTTTCTGCGTCGGTCGCAAGAGAATCTCGCTCACAAATGATTGCGGAGCCTGCGTCACCAGCATCTCTACGGCATGTGCCACGTCCTCCGGTTGAAGCATCTTGTTGGGATCTTTACCGGCGTGCGGACTCAATTCCGTATTGGTCGATCCCGGGCAAATCACACTGACGCGGATGTTATAGGCGCGCAATTCTTCCGCCACGGAATAGCTCAACCCGTTCAGTCCCCACTTGGAAGCCGCATAGGCAGCGCCGTTCGGCAGAGCGTTCTTTCCGGCGAGCGACGAGAGGTTGATGATGTGGCCGGATCGGGCACGAATCATCATGGGAGCCAGGGCACGAATCGCATAATAAACGCCGCGCAGATTCGTGTTCAAAATCTGGTCCCAGGCATCGGGGGCAAGCTGGTGGAGTGGGCCGCCGAATCCGCCGATCCCGGCATTGTTGACCAGGACGTCCACGCGTCCAAACGAAGACTCGATGCGTTTCGCAGCGGCCTCGACAGATTCGAGACTGGTCACATCGCAGGGAATGACCTCAGCCTTCCCGCCAGCCTCGGCAATCGCCTTCGCAGATGAATCGAGCGCAGCACGGGTGCGTCCACAGAGCACCACTGTAGCGCCCAATTCTGCCAAAGTCTTTGCAATAGCGGCCCCAATTCCACGGCCCGCGCCTGTTACAACTGCCACTTGCCCGACCAGAAAGCGCGACTTATCGTTTGAGATTTTATCCATGAGTTTGGTGAGTATTGTCCCCTTTTCTGGCTGCACGATTGTCAACGGCGGAAAACGCGCCATCCAACGTGCGCCATTTCTGCATCTTATACAATGTCGGAGAGGGTAAACGTGAAGTTGCTTGCCTTCGGAACAAGACGTCCTTATAATCCGGCCAACCGGGAATGAAGGGTAATGGTCGCAAGCCCCCAGTCTACCCCGAGTTCACGGGGTCTGCCCGGAAGCGGACAAGCCTCAACCACGGACGGCGAGCGCGTGAGCGTGCCCACGCGGAATGGCACAGTCCGGCAAATTACGATTTCCAACATGATTCCCAAAGGTGCAAGGAGCCAATACTGATGAAAAAGATTCTGGTCACGGTTGTACTTGGGGTGGCTGCGAGCGTAGCAACCCAAAGTGCCGCGCAGCCAGCGCAACCACCCTCGCAACCAGCGGCACAATCCGCTCAAGGACAACCGCCAGCGTCGACCTCGCAGGCGCCAGTTATTAAGGACCCCGCCGAATACAACGCTTACGTGGGCGCCATTCAGCAGAAAGATCCGACTGCCCAGATCAGCGGTCTCGAAGCATTCATGACGCAGTATCCCAATAGCGTCATGAAGGTCGCCGCGCTGCAAACGCTCATGCAGGACTACGAGCGGACGGGCAACCAGCAGAAAACTATCGAAGCGGCCACCAAACTACTGGCCGCCGACCCCAACAGCGAGCGAGCCTTATTCCTGCTGGCCTATTTCGATCGCATGAAGGCCCAGGGCGGCGACGCCAATGCGAAGCAGGATCTGGTGGATGCTAAAAAGTACGGAGAGATGGGTCTGCAGGACCTGCCAAAATTCACCAAACCCGAAGGCACTTCGGATGCGGACTTTCAGAAGATGAAAGATCAGATGACCGGGGTTTTCAATGCGGCCATCGGCATCTCTGAAATCACCGACAAAGACTATGATGACGCGCGCAAGAATCTACGCGCAGCCGTGGACAGCAGTCCGGACTTTCAGAAGGACTTCAGCGTGGTTTATCCATTGGCTCTGGCGTACGCCGGACCCACTCCTCCAGATCCAAAAATTACGCCGGATCCGCTGAACGCGATCTGGTTTGCGGCGCGCGCTTCCGTAGTCGCGCCTACGCCGCAATATCAGCAGCAGATCGAGAAATACGCGAAGAATCTGTATATGAAATACCACGGCGGAGAAGACGGCTGGACCGACGTTCTGGCTCAAGCCAAGGCGAGCCCGGACCCACCGGCGAACTTCGCTATCAAGCCGGCTCCCACACCGGATGAGCAGGCGCACAACATGGTGGTCGCTACGCCGCCCGACAAGATGGATTTTGCAACCTGGGAGTTCGTCCTTTCCAACGGCAAGCAGGAAGATCAGGATGCCGTCTGGAATGCCATTAAAGGCAAACCGGTACAGATGAACGGAACTGTCATCAGTGCCACTGCCACCGAGTTCGATATCGCGGGCAGTTCGGATGATATTGACGCCAAGAAACCAGACATCACACTGAAGTTCGAGGAGAAAGTTCCGCTGAGGCTGATCCCGAAAGCTGGCGCCAGTCTGGACTTTCAAGGCGAACCCGCTTCCTATACGCCCAATCCCTTCATGATGGTCATGGAGAAAGGGCAGCTGTTGAAGGCTGCTGCGCCCGCCAAGAAAGCTCCGGTGCATCACAAAACTGCAGCGCAGTAGTTTTCACAGTGGGAACGAAATCCTAAGGCAGCCCGCAAGGGCTGCCTTAGCTTTTGCTGGCGGATAAGGGATTACGGATGTTTGGCTAGCGGACGGCCTTCTTTTCCATCGGGATGGGACGAGCGCTGCGCGGCGGACGCTTGCCGCCTTCCCGAAGCTGGCGCACATCGATTTTGAGTTCATCGATGGTACGGCTCAGAGTGTTGCGGTGCATTCCCAGTTCGCGGGCGGCGCGGCACTGGTTTCCTTTATTTTCCTGAAGCACGGTGAGGATAAAACGCTTTTTGAACTCTCGCACCCCCTCGGAGTAGAGGATGTTGCTCTTGTACATTTGCAGGATAAGTGCTTCCAATTGATCTTTCACTGTAGGTTTCTCTCTGTTCGCGCTTTAGTTTTGATGTCCGTTTTCTGCCGTGTTCAATCCAAAATTTCGTCACTGCTCATCTGCGAGATTCTGCAGGCGTTCCCGATAAGTCCCTCGGTGCGTGATGCAGGAAATCCAGTCCGTCGTTGAACTTTGCCCGCAACTCCGACGGGGCAAGCCATATCGCTGCCCGTCCCACTACTAAAAAATAAGGTGCCAATTCCGATTTCTCCAGCAACGATGTGGTGGGAGTGAATGCAGCCATTCCCATCAGAATGACAGCCACAGCCAGCGCACCCTTTAACAAGCCCAACAACCCACCCAGAAACCGATCGAAACCGCTCAGGCCAACTTCCTTCATGAGCCGACGCGCAATCCTGCCGGCTATGCTGAAGATCATCAGGATAACGAAAAAGATGATCAGGAAACCGAAAATCTCAGCCAGCATTTCTGAATTCAGAAACGACAACAGCCATTCGGCGAGTCTCTGATATTGCCACGCCGCAACCAGGTAGCCCACAACCAATCCCGCCATGCTCAAGGCCTCAGCGAAAAAGCCGTGCATCGCGGCCAGGATTACGTTCAGCAAAATCACTGCAATGATCAGCCAGTCCGCCGTTGTCATGCCGCTCTCCCGTGGAGCGAAGAGAGGCGGAGAAGCGCGGTCTTACACATCCAGCTTGTGTCCTGTGATCTTTTGATAAGCGTCCAGATATTTGTCGCTCGTGTGCTGCGCGACTTCGGCCGGCAGTGCGGGCGCAGGTGGTTGCTTGTTCCAGTGAATCTCCTCCAGATAATCGCGAACGTATTGTTTGTCATAGGACTCCTGCGCCCGACCCGGAGCATACTTGTCGGCGGGCCAAAAGCGGGACGAGTCCGGAGTCAGCACTTCATCCGCCAGCGTAATTCCCTTGGGAGTCACTCCAAATTCAAATTTTGTGTCCGCGATAATGATGCCCCGCTGGCGGGCGTAGTCCGCCGCCTTCTTGTAGACACGCAAGGTGAGATCGCGCAACGTACTGGCGACCTCGGTGCCTACGATTTCGCACATCTGTGAAAAGGAAATGTTTTCGTCGTGCCCGCTCGTGGCCTTGGTGGAAGGAGTGAAGATCGGCTCCGGGAACGCTTGGGATTCAAGCAGTCCGGAGGGCAGTTCGATGCCACAGACTTTTCCCGTAGCTTTGTACTCCTTCCACGCCGAGCCGGAAATGTAGCCGCGCACCACGCACTCGACGGGAAACATTTGCGCCCGTTGCACGATCATCGATCGGCCGCGCAATTGATCCGCGTATTTCTGTAATGCCTGCGGATAATGCGCCACATCCGCGGTAATCAAGTGGTTGGCAACGATGTCGGAAAGGAAGTCGAACCAGAACAATGAAATCTGGCTGAGCACGCGGCCTTTATGAGGGATGCCCGTGGCCAGCACATAGTCGAAGGCGGAAATGCGGTCGGTCGCTACGAACAGCAATCGCTCGCCGTCGAGTTGGTACACGTCGCGGACTTTCCCGCTGGCGTGGAGGTGGAGTTCCGGAAAGTTTGTCTGTAAGAGGACGGGATCAAGAAGCTGAGAGTTCATATTGAAATTCTAAGGCAGGAGCGAGCCGTATTTTAGCCCCTCAGAAACTTTTGTCAATCGCAGAGATCACACTGCCGGGGTAGGACGGTATCCCGTTGAGCAGAAGAATGTTGGCTGCGAGAAGAATCGACAGAGGCCTGGATCATTGCAGTTATCGCATCGCGCAGTTGTGGAAAAGCTGAGGATAACCGTGGATATCGTGGGCGTCTTTGCACGGACAATTTCTTAGGCGCCTTACGCCGCCCCGAATCGTACCGATACTAGCTTCGATACCCCTGGCTCCTGCATCGTTACGCCGTAGAGCACCGGCGCGATGCTCATCGTCTTTTTGCTGTGCGTGATAAGGACGAACTGAGTCTGCACGCTCATCTCCTTCACCAACTCCGTGAATCGCCCGATGTTGGCCTCATCGAGCGGAGCGTCAACTTCGTCCAGAATGCAGAACGGGCTGGGCGTGTACTGGAAGATGCCGACCAGCAGGGCCAGAGCGGTTAGCGCTTTCTCGCCTCCCGAGAGCAGCAAGACGCTTTGCAGACGCTTTCCTGGAGGCGATGCGACCACGTCGATGCCGCTCTCTGCCGAATTTTCTTCGTCAGTAAGCTTCATGAAAGCGTGCCCGCCGCCGAACAGCTTCTTGAAAGTCGCCTGGAAGTTTTCATTGATCTTGGTGAAGGCTTCCTTGAACTTCTGCCGCGAGACCTCATCAATCTCGCGAATCGTCGCGGTGGTGTTTTCAATGGAAGAGATCAGATCCTTCCGCTGGGCGTCGAGGAAAGTGTGCCGCTCGGCAGTTTCGCGGTACTCTTCGAGCGCCATCATGTTGACCGGACCCATGGCGTCAAGCTTGGCACGCATCTCCCGATAAGACTGATCTCGGGCATTAAGTTCGTCGCCCGTAACGCAAGCGATTGCGGAATCGGCCAGCAGAGCGGCCCGCTCGATCCCGAGTTCGTTCAGGCAGGTCTCCGCCATGTACGTGGCATCGGCTTCCAGTTTGGCGGCGGCTGCCTGCAGCTCACCACGTCTATCTCGAGCCTGGTCGAGCAACTGCCGCGCATTTCTCAGAAGCTCGTCAATTTCGGCTAAGCGGGCACGGAGCTGATCGCGTTCGAATTGCAGGAGTCCCTCGCGAGCTCGACCTGCATTGCGCTCAGCTTCGAAGTCGGCGGCCTGTTGCTCAAGGTGAAGGTTCTCCGCTTCGCGTTGCAGTTTTTCCGCGGCGGCCGCTTCAATCTGTGACACCAGAGTGTGGACGCGCTGATCCATTTCGACGAACAAAGAATCGATGCGCCCCAGCACGGCATCGGCCGAACGATGCCGCTCTTCGAGCGCCGCAACCCGAGCAACCCTCTGCGAACTGGCCTGGGCCGCATCCTCACGATGCTGACGCAGTGCGCCCAGCGATTCCTGGGCCGTCGCAATCTGCAACTCGAGTTGGGCGCGAGTCTGTTCCAGCGCCGCGATCTCTGCCTGCCGCGCTGTTATGATCGACTCCTGCTCTGCCCGCTCAGCCCCAAGCCGCTGCATCTCTGCCTGCGAAATCCGCATGCGTTCCACAACCCGGCTCATTTCCGAATCCAGTTGCTGCAACATATGGCCCGAAGTCATCGACTGGTGTTCGGCTTCGCGTTTTTCGCCTTCCAGCCGCTCCAGCAGGGAATTGAACTCTTTAATCTCTCTTCCCAGCGTGAGCACGCGCATCTCTTCGTCCCGTAGAGCGCGCTCCAGATCCTCGAGTTGCCGCAGAACTTCACGCAGTTCGCGCTTCATCGAAAGCGGGCCCTCGGCACGCTGTTTGCCGCCAGTGACCGTCACGTTGTGAAAACATTCGCCAGATTGCGACAGAAAGAACGCATCAGGATTTTCCAGCGCGAGTCCGCGTGCAGTATCCGAACCGGGAACAATGTAGCCGTCGCGCAGCTTTGGCAGAATTACTTCCAGCGACTTGCCGAATCCATCAAGAACGCGAATCGTATTCTTCAACGGGACAATGGAGGCCGTAGGCGGCGCGCAGTGCGCGGCTTCATCAACGATGAAAGAAAACTTAGCCTGCGAGTCCTCGGGATGCACCAGAAAAGTAGCCCGGCCATCCACATCACTTCGCAGCAGCCGGAGCCCTTCGTCCGCAGCGTCCCACGATTTCACGACGATGTAGTTCAATTCGTCGCGGAGAAAATCTTCCACCACGCGCTCAAAGCGTGGCTCGACTTCCAGAAAGTCGGCGAGGACGCCCACCGGCGCCAGGCCGCTCTGCATCACCCCGGATTGAAAAAGCCGCCGCACCGACTCGGTCGAGTACCCATGTTCCGCAATCACGGCTTCCAGCGATCCTTTTTTCCCGAGAGCCGTGGCAAACTCCGCACGCAGCACGTCGAGATTCGTCTTCGCCCGTGTTTCTTCCAGTTTCTTGTTCTCAATCAGTCGCCGAAGCTGGCTGATTTCTTCCGTGATTCCAACCACGCGCTGGCTCACGGTTTCGAACTCCAGCGCAAGTTGCCCCCGCTGGCCGCCGAAAGTTTCCACTTGAAGATTTGCGTTGCTGATTTCCGTCTCCAGCCGCTGTGCTTCACGATCCGCCCCAGCCAGCCGCTCTTCAGCCTGCGCCAGTTGATTCCGCAGCCGCGATGCCGAAGACACCGTGTCAAAGATTGCCACACGAGATTCTTCCTGCTGAAGTTCCAGTTTCGCCAAAGCCGCATTTGCTGCCGCAGCCTCCTGTTGCGATAGCGCAAGTTCCTGTTCCGCGGCCGACAGATCGGCGGCAGCGGATTCCAGCATTTGCCGGTTGGAATCGCGTTCTGCCTCCAGCGAGGTCAGACGGTGACGGGCCTGAGCCAGTTCCGCGTCGGCAGAAGCCGACCGCACCACCAACTCGGCACAACGTTCATCGTTATGCCGGCGACGCGCTTGTGCGCGATCAATTTCCATTGCCAGTTGGCTCAGCCGATCGCGATTCTCCCGCAGTTCAGTTTCGATCGCATATCCGCGTTCAGTACTTTCGCCGTGCTCCGCTTCAAGTTGCTGCACAGTCTCCGTGCGATGCAGCATGTCCTCGGCAAGCGCGTTCAGTTGAGAATCCAGTTCGGTGCTCTCCTGCTCGATCGCGGCGAATTTGCTGGCCAACACAACCCGCAATTCAGACCGCATCTCATCGCGCAACTTGGCAAAACGCTCTGCCTTTGAGGCTTGCCGCTTCAGCGAATTCATCTGGCGCGTCACTTCGTCAAAAATATCGTTCACGCGGGCCAGATTCAGCTTGGCATCTTCCAGCCGCGCTTCCGCAAGCCGCTTCTTAGTTTTGAATTTTGTGATTCCCGCCGCTTCTTCGAGAATCGCGCGCCGGTCCGTCGGACGGCTGCTGAGAATCTGTCCTATGCGTCCCTGTTCGATGAGGGCGTAGGTCTCCGGCCCCAGGCCTGTGCCCATGAACAAATCCTGAATGTCGCGCAGCCGGCACAGCTTGCCGTTCAGTAAATATTCGCTATCACCGGAACGAAACAGCCGCCGCGTGACTACGATTTCGCCCGTATGAAATTGCTGCTGATTAAACTTGCGTCGCCGAATCTTCAACATGACGTGCGGCGCCGCCGCGACCGCCGCGGTCAGCGTGGCATTCTGTGCAAGAACATTGTGCACCGGCAACGCAAAGACCGGCTCATCGTCCGGGAAAGCAATCGCAATGGTGTTAATTTTCGAACGCGGAATCTCCACTTCTTCAGTTCTGCCCGGCTGCGCTTCTTCCACTGCGCTCTCAGTTTCCGAGGCAGCGCGGGCGCGGATCGCCGCTTCATCCCAGTCCTCCGCATGTTTCGACGACATTGGATTGATCGGAAGCTCGTCCTGAATATCGATCTCAGTCGGAGCGTTGGCGTCAGGCCCGGGATATTCCTGCGGATCGATCAGCGTCAGTGACACCTCGGCCATTCCCGTCGGCTTGCGGTCGCGTGTGCCCGCAAAGATCACATCTTCCATGCGCGATCCGCGCAACGTCTTGGCCGACTGCTCGCCCAGCACCCACGAGATCGCATCGGCAATATTCGACTTGCCACAGCCGTTGGGGCCAATGATGGCGGCAATACCGTCTCCGTGAAACTTGAGGTCGGTACGGTCGCAAAACGATTTGAAGCCGAGAATCTGTAGCCGCTTCAGTTTAAGCAACGTGAACTCCTTGGGAAAACAGTGGCCAGTTTTCAGTGACTGATCGCCGGCAATATCGTCGCGCCGGCTGTTTACTAGACGGATTCCTCCGCCTTCCAGAAAGATGCGCGCTGAACCCAAGGCCGTCCCAGGCTGGAAAGGGCGACCACAAATTTAACCAACTGTAACGGTGAAATAGGGGCGGGGTCAAGCAATATAACACTATATATTGTATGGCCTTACCTCCGAGCGCGTTGGGTTGCACACACATTGCAGCAGATGCCTATTCTACGGGTGAGGGAAGCACGAGGTAGGGAGAATCGCGAGAGCAGAAGTATGGTATCGCGAGAAGACCTGAAAATACAGATTTATGTGGGGACAGCCGCCCCCGGCTGTCCGGTCGAGCGAAGCTCGACAGCTCTCTGCGTCAAACGATCTTTGTCATGCTGAGCGAAGCAGAGAGGACCGAAGGTCCTCCCTGCACAGTCGAAGCATCCCTGCAAGCCCACTTGCTGCGTCCCTGAGTTCCGGCTGCACGGCGTGCCCAGTTCGACAAAACTCACCTGTGGAGAGGTTTTTTACTAATTCGTGACAAGCAAAGTGGAGGAGCGATGTAAAATTCGCTCTCGATTTCGGGATCCGGTGACTAATGTCCCGATCTTCCATCCAAGCTGAGGAGAATTGTATGAAGAAATGCGCCCTGTGGTTCTTGCTCGTGACGTTACTCAGTGCAGTAGCATTCGCTCAAGACAAAGACAAAGATATATTGCCGAACAATTTCCTGTCCGGGATGCACGCGATAGCCTCTCATCCTGCTCCCGGCGGACCTTACGCAGCACAGAAAAGGGCGACAAACGTACTCCGACCTTTGCCAGATGCGACAAGTTGCTCCGGCTTTCCCCCATGCGTGGATACGCTAATCAACTTCACGGGGCAGTTCAAGGCCGAGGGTGTCTATCTGGATGGCACGGCTCGCGATATTTGGCAATACAGCATGGTCGGAAGAGCGCCGTCACACAACGGGACCACCTTAATTAATGCGCCTGTCATCCCAGTCACCATCGACATGCTGAACGCTGATGGTACTCCGCGATCAGTGGTTACGAACTCGGCAAACTGCCCGAAGTGTACACCCAGCCAGCTAGGGAAGACGATTCGGCTCATCTCCACGCCAGACGCTTTCGTGACGCGGTTCCTGAATGGGCCAGTTTATGGAGTGTCAACCTACACCAGCAGCCCGGTACCGACCCAAATCGCGGATGCCGAGCAGCGGGCAGAGTTCGCGAGCACCGCCCAGCCAAACTGGCATACTCTGTTGGCGCCCAACCTTACGCCGGGCCTTACCATGGCTCTAATTGAAGGTACATATTTCTTTTCGCTCAATAACAACGGCAGCTGTTGCGCCTTTGTTTTGGTGAGCGATCCCGTGTTCGAAGGCGAGCTATTTCCACCGACCGCGCCCCCGGATAACTCGACCGTCATCGGCGCAGCCGAAGTGGCGGGTTTGATCACAACCAAAGATATGTCCACGTTCTTCTTTCCAAACGTTTACCTCTATGAGAACAACAATCCCGCCGACTGCTGCGTGCTTGGCTTCCACACTTTCGACGAGGAGCCTGGTGATGCCAGCAACGGCGACCTTCTTCGTTTCTACGTGATGAACTACTCCAGTTGGATCACGCCGGGGCTCTTCTCAGGCAACGTTGAGGACGTGACAGCTCACAGCCACGAGATCGCCGAAACATTCAACGATCCGTTCGTCGGGTTCGACGGTATTCACAACATCACGCCTTTCTGGCTGAATCCAGCCGGCCAATGCCAGGACCTTATGGAAGTGGGTGATGTGATCGAAGACCTGCCAAACCCCACCTTCCCGGTGACGATTGACGGATTTAAGTATCATCCGCAAACCGTGGCGTTGTTGCCGTGGTTCGAATTCCAATCGCCTTCCAGCGCGATTAACGGTGCCTACGCTTACCCGGGGGAAGGTGTGCTCAAGTCCCTCTCACCCCCGCAAGCCTTTAACTGCAATGGACAATAAGCAGCCAATTCGCCTGCTTTTGGAAAACTCATTGGAACAACCCGCTTCGCAACCTGCGGAGTGGGTTGTCTTATGCCGAGTGCAGAAACGGAGAACGTCCCTCTGTCCTCAGTTTCCTACCTCTGTGAAACAATCCTTGTCATGCTGAGTGAAGCAAGGAGGACCGAAGGTCCTTTCTGCGCAGTCGAAGCATCCCTGCAAGCTTGCCCGCTGCGTCAATGGCTCAAGCAACGCTCCGCCAGGAAAGGTTATGTGGGGACAGCCGCCCTCGGCTGTCCAGTCGAGCGAAGCTCGAAAACACTCTTCATCAAACAATCTTTGTCATGCCGAGCGAAGCTGAGAGCAGAAATGCCTCAACGTCGCAACGCCGTGCAAGGTTGCAAAAATATTCAATCTTGACAAAGCATCCGATTCGGAACTACAACCACATTAACAAGTTTCCGAATCCCTCCCCTCCGTATGGACTCCGCTAGCCTTGCTCCCGCGGTTTCCAAGCGTGACTTTGATCATCTCCTATGGAGTAAGGAGAGGAATTCTGTATGCGCAGATTGTTGATGGTTCTCGTAGTCGTTGCATTCTGCACCGCGCCGACCTGGGCTGATAGCATCGAATTGGACGTCAATGCTTGGGCTACCTTTTCGGCTCCGTCGTCAACCTGTCACTCCAACTGCAGCGAAAAAATTGACGTAAGCTTTCTGTACGAAACGCCGTCTATCGTAAATCCCGTCGGTGCCCTCGTTCCCGGAACTCTTGACGTGAGCGCGTCAGGTTCTCTGGGCTCGTTCTCCACTTCCTGTGCCGGGTGTGGGTTTTACGGTTACTACATGGGGTTCTTCGATTTTAAGGGAGACGAAATCGATCTCGACTTCGGCGGTTTTAAGATCGAGCCCGGTACCGACACGCTCTCTTTTTATATGTGGAGTTGCGAAAGCCAAACCTGCGGCAGCGATTACGGCCAGAAATGGACCGGCCTTGATAGTGCTGGGGAAACTTCCACCCAAGGAAGCAGCGTGAGAGCAGTCGCGGTTCCAGATGAAACTTCGTTTCTCTGGCTCGTTCTGACTGCAATTGGCACGATGGGTCTGGCATGGCACTGGCGGAGGCGAGACGCACACAAGTGTAAGCTCGCTTAATTAACTCTTTTGCGCGACGCTCGACGCCCCTTTCCTCAAACAATCCATGTCATGCAGAGCGAAGCGGGGAGGACCGAAGGTCCTTTCTGCGCAGTCGAAGCTTCCCTGCAGGCGTACCTGCTGTCAGGACTAAAGCCAGCGCAGCCAATGCCTACTTCGCTCCCAGCTTCTCGAAGAACAAGCAAATCGTCTCAATCCCATGATGGAAGTTCGGGATATGGAACTTCTCGTTCGGAGCGTGCAGGTTGTCGTCAGGCAGCCCGAAGCCCATCATCACGCTGGGAATTTTCAGCGCCCGGTAGAAGTCGTTGACGATGGGGATCGAGCCGCCGCTTCGAATGAATACGGTCTCTTTCTTGAAAGTATCGTGCAGCGCCTCGGTCGCAGCCTTGATATAAGGATTATCAGTCCCGACCACGCAAGCCGGACCTTTGCTCCACACTTTAATTTTCGTCTCGATGCCCTTGGGCGTGAGCTTCTTCACAAAGTTCGTGTACCGCTTCAGGATGTCATCCGGATCCTGGTTCGGCACCAGCCGCATGGAAACCTTGGCCGCAGCTTTCGCCGGGATCACGGTCTTCGCGCCAGCCGCGGTAAATCCGCCCGGCATGCCGTGAACCTCGAGCGTGGGCCGCGCCCAGGTGCGGTAAAGAACGGAGTAGCCGGGTTCGCCGGTAAGGCTTTTCGATCCGACTTCGGTTTTTCGATAAGTCTCTTCGTTAAAGGGAAGACGCTTCCAGGCTTTGAGTTCGTCCTTGCTCGGAGCCTTCACGCCTTTATAGAAGCCGGGAATCAGCACGTGGCCCTTCGCATCCTTCAACTTGCTGATGATTTCAATCAGCGCGAAGAAAGGATTCGGCGCCGCGCCCCCATACACGCCCGAATGCAAATCAACCTTAGCTCCGTACGCTTCGATTTCCGTATAGACCAGGCCGCGCAAGCCGACACACAAAGTAGGAAGATTCGGCGCGAACAGTTCTGTGTCGCAGACCAGCGCAAAATCGGCCTTCAGCTTGGCCTTCTGCTTTTGCACATATTCCGTGATGGATTCGCCGCCAACTTCTTCCTCGCCTTCAAAAATAACTTTCACATTGATCGGCAACTTGCCATTGCCGGATTTCATCAGTGACTCGAGCGCTTTCACTTCCATCCACAGCTGGCCCTTATCGTCGACCGCGCCCCGCGCATAAATATTGTTGTTGCGTTCCGTGGGATCAAAAGGAGGAGTCTTCCATTCGTCAAGCGGATCCGGAGGCTGCACGTCGTAATGCGCATAGCAAAGCGCGGTAGGCTTGCCCGCCGCGTGCAGCCAGTCGGCATAGACCAGCGGATGACCTTTGGTAGGAATGATCTCGACATTTTCCATGCCAATGCGGCGCAGATCATTGGCCACAAATTCTGCCGCTTTTTGGACGTCGGACTTGTGTTCTTCAAGCGTGCTCACGCTGGGAATGCGAAGGAGGTCTTTCAGTTCGCTCAGGAAACGCTGCTGATTATTGCGGGCAAAATCAACTGCCGGGGAAGCCATAAAAATCCTTTCTCAAACACTGCACAGTCGAGGAAGATTAATGTTGCGGAAAACGCTTCAGTATACCGGAAGGAATCGGAGGAAATCAGTGGCGTCTATCCTTCCTGTAGCAGAGAAGTGGTAAACCTGGCTGGAGAAAATGCAGACAGATCATGATCGGGGTTTCCTCCCTCGATCACTTGCGCCATCACACGAGCAGTAATCGGAGCAAGAAGAATACCGTCGCGGAAGTGGCCGGTCGCGACATAGTAGCCGGGCATCGAAGTTACGCCGAGAATCGGCAAGGCATCGGGCGTTCCCGGACGCAGCCCGGCCCAGTCTTCGAGAATTTTCGCGTTCCGCAACTCTGGCACCAGAGCGATCGCGGCGCGGTGCAAACGCTGAATGGCACCGACGTCTGTGCGTTTGTCGAACCCAGCTTCTTCCACCGTCGTGCCAACGATGATTCGTCCGTCGCTCCGCGGGATCAGATAAACCTCCGACGTGCGGATCACGTGTTTCAGCAACATGCGGGTAGCGACAAGGCACAACATCTGTCCCTTCACCGGCCGAGTAGGGAACGCATGCGGCTGAATCTGGCCGGACCACGCGCCGGCGCAGTTCACCACGGTCGGAGCGTGAAAAGTGGTCTTCGTCGTAGTTACGCTAAGCACGCGACCGTCGCCGGGATCCACCGAGGTCACTGGATCGCCCGAGGAGAAATCGACACCGCGATGTTTGGCGGCTTTGATGGCGGCGGCGGTGAGCGCGCGCGGATCAACGCTGCGTTCTTTGAGACGATAGAAGTCCTGAATTTCGTTAAGAGTCGCGACCTCTTCTGGCTTGAGACCGTGCTCCTTGAGATCGAATTCCTGATCAAGCGTCAACTTCACCATGGCAGGCTCCAACTCGCTCAAATCTGCTGGATATAAACCGGCGCTTGCAAATCCTGGATGGCGAATGTGTCTGGCGGACAGAGAAAGAATCGTACCCTGGTCCCTGAGATCCACTTTCATGCCCGATTCCACTTCCAACTCATGCGCGAACTCGGGATACATGCGAGCGCTGGCCGTTGCCAGGGACTGTAGAGCGGCCGGAGTTTCAAGGCCGCAATCTACCAGCATTCCACCGGCGGCATGAGAAGCTTCTCGACCCGGTTCTCCCCGTTCGAGGACAAGGACGCTTGCTCCATTCTTGCGCAGTTCCAGCGAAAGAGAGAGCCCAATGATGCCGCCGCCGATAATGATCACGTCCCAATTCTTCACCGTGCCATTGTAATCGTGCGATCGTGAAAGATCGGTCGACAGTATCCCCGGAAGCAGTTGACACCGCCGCCCTTGTGCTCAACAATTGATGCGATCCCACAATTTACGGGAAGGTCACTCCTGGAGGAGCTATGCCGGACGAAGGCGAAGAGGTATCTGTTGAAGCTGTAGAGCCGCAATCGAATGCGGGTAAATGGATTCTGTTCTTTGTCGCGATTATTTTTATCGCGGCCTCCGTGTATGGATACGTTACGACCCAACAACACATCGATAAGCTGACCAAGGACCTGGGCGACAGTCAGAATCAAGTTACGGAACTCAAGAACAGAATGCAGACCGCCGAAGCGTCCGAAGAAACATTAGCTCATCAATTGGGCCTTACGAAAAAAGAGCTGAATCAGCGGGCGTTACAACTTCAGCAGCAGCAGAAAGAGTCGGAGTCGCGTCTCGAGCAGGAACAAAAGGAACAGATTGGCCAGGTGAGCGGCGAAGTGGCTGGTGTGAAGACCGACGTCGGCGGCGTAAAGACCGACGTAGCTTCAACGAAAGCTGATCTGGAGAGCACGAAGGCAAAGTTGCAAAGCGCCGTAGGCGACCTGGGAGTGCAGAGTGGATTGATCGCTAATACGCGCAGCGATCTTGAAGTGCTGAAGCACAGGGGCGACCGCAACTATTACGAGTTCACTTTGCTGCGAGGGGCAAAAAAGCCACAACCGGTGGCGACCGTGAGCCTGCAACTCAAGAAGACCGATGCCAAGCACGGCAAGTTCACCATAGATGTGACCTCCGACGACAAGACCATCGAGAAAAAAGATAGGAATATCGCGGAACCGATCCAGTTCTACTCGGGACGGGAGCACTTGCTGTTCGAGTTGGTGGTGTGGACCGTGGACAAGAACAAAGCGACAGGCTATTTGAGTACGCCGAAGAGCGCCCCAGTTCCGGTGACGGCTAATTGAACGGAGTGCTTTTCCCGGCTGGCGCGCACGTTGCGCTGCAGATCGCGCTGCGCACGGGAGTGATCTACCTTGTCGTTCTGATTGGCGTCCGGCTCAGCGGCAAGCGTGAAGTCGGGCAGATGACGCCTTTTGACCTCACGCTATTGCTTCTTCTTTCCAACTCTGTGCAGAATGCGATGACTGGGCCGGACACGTCGTTGATTGGTGGCGTGATCGCGGCCTCCACACTGTTGGTGGCGAATTACGTGGTGGGAAGATTTTCCAGCACTAGCCGCGGGTTTCGCCGGGTTGTCCAGGGCGAGCCTAGCCTTCTGGTTCATGATGGAAAAGCCATCGAATCTCACATGGCCAAAGAACATGTCAGCGTGGACGAACTGGAGCGTGCCCTGCGCGAGCACGGAATCGCGAACGTACAGGACGTCGCCTTAGCTGTACTGGAAGTGGACGGCTCCATAAGTTGCATGAAATATGACGAAATCAAGCCTGACGCCAATACACATCTCGCCCGGCGAAGATTCATTCAGAAAAAACAATAGCTGCGCACGTCTACTTGACCGGCACGAATCTCACACAGACAGGTTGAGAGATATCCAGCACTTTACCGGTTGGAGTAAGACGGCCGGTCTGGACGTTGATGCGAAAGATAACGATGTTGTCCGATTTTTCGTTGGCCGCAAACAGCAGCCTGCCCGTGGGATCAATCTGGAAATTTCGTGGACTCTGCCCTTTCGTGGGGACATATTCGATCAGCGTCAGTGTCCCTTTATTCGGATCGATCGCAAAAACGGCAATGCTGTCATGCCCACGGTTCGATGCGTAGAGGAACTTGCCTGACGGATGGACCTCGATCTCAGCATCTTCATTCAGTTCGGTGAAGCCTTGAGGAATGGTGGAGATTGTCTGCAGCGGATGCAGAACGCCGCTCCGAGCATCGTAGTCAAAAACCGAAACAGTCGATCCCATCTCATTGATCACATAAGCAAATTTTCCGTTGGGATCAAGCGCGAAGTGTCTGGGCCCAGCTCCGGCATCGGCTTTGGCAAATGGAGGATCGTTGAGCGTGAGCGAGCCTTTGCTGCTGTCAAATTTGTAGACCAGGGTTTCGTCGAGCCCAAGATCGTCAACGATGGCGAAACGATCGTCAGGCGATAGATCGATGGAGTGAGCATGTGGCGCCTCCTGGCGTTTCGGATTCGTGCCGTGGCCAGTGTGCTGTACAAAAGCTGACGCTTCGCTCAGGCTGCCATCTTTCAGAATCGGAAAAACAGATACGCTGCCGCCCGTGTAGTTAGCCACCAGAACAAATTTTCCCGTCTTGTCGACAGTGATGTAGCAGGGATCGGCTCCGCCGGATGCAACTTGATTCAACAGCGTCAGTTTGCCGGTCGTGCTATCGATGGCGAAAGCGCTGACCGCACCACTCTTCTGGCCCTTGTAATCGCCGATTTCATTTACTGCAAACAGAAATCGATGATTGGGATGCACGGCGAGGAACGAGGGATTAATGGTCTGCGCCGCCAGGCCGATGGATGTGACCTTCGCGCTGCCCGCATCGTAACGATAGGCGTAGATGCCTTTGCTGGTGCTGCCATCCTGAGTGTAGGTGCCAACGTACATGAGATACCAATTTTTGTTCTCGGCTGGCGCGGCGTTTTTGTCGGACGCGCTTACGATGCCCGGAAGCGTCAACGAAACGAGCAGGAGGAGAATCGACACGATTGTGCAGAACGAAAGTTGACTGGTTTTCATATTTTTGTGGGAGCCTTCGACAGATATCTTGCAACCATTGCTTTTACTTCGTCAAAACCACAGGCACAGTTTGGTCGTACGGCTGAACGATCACACTAACAGACTTTCGCTGATTGAATGCATCCAGGGTCACTGGGAAACCGACCATTACCGTGCGCTTGATTTCCTGACCCGGCTGCAATTTGTCTTCAGGCGAAAGAGGCGGCTGGGCATTCGCCTTCAAGGCGGGAAAAGCCTGATAGTAACGGTCGAAGTCGACAGCCGAGACTGCGTCGCTGGTCTGCTCACCGCTGGTGGTAATGAGCTTGCCTTGAATGTCATGCACCCACAGGGGTTTTTGCCCGGAATTGCGCAGGGTGAATGTCAGCGCAACTAAAGATGTGGTCTGTCCTGGGATTTGTACTGCAGTTACGTTATCAAGCGACCCCGCCCCCTGCGGCTTGGCGCGCTGGAAAAAGGCGAAGATGCCCGCGATTACCAGCACCCCAGCGAGCGCCAGCAACAGGACTTTGATTGGTGGGAGATTGCGTTTAGCGGTTCCGAATTCGTCGGCAATGTGGATGGTCGGGCCGCGCTGTATGTTGGTTGGCGCGGCTTTGGCGGGTGCGCTTGGACTAGGGGGATGGGCACCGGGCTTTGCATCTTGATCGGTCATCGATTCTTATTCTCCGCTTGTTCCGAAGCACGCGCCAGAGCAGGCATCAAAGAACCACAGATTGAACTGGCCGGCGCGGACTGGCTCGGGCGGTCAACGTCGGATAACCCATATAAAAAACGAAGGTCGGCTGCCACGCCGGGTCGCCGACGAGTTCATCAAGTTGAGCAGTGCGCAATGCGGGCCTTCCGTGAGCTCTTCCATAGTCAATCATTTCTACTGCTTCATTGCAGGGACGGCCGGCCACGCCGCGAGCCGTGGCCAACAAATGCGCGCACTGCCAGATTTGCCCGGCACGCAGACAGTTTTCCTGGTCATAACGGTCGCGAACGGTGATGATGCCCATCAGGGCCGCGCTCAACATCAGTTGGGAATAGCCATCCTTCGGGCCTCGCGACACAATCCAGCGATCCAGCCATAGAGGCATTATCTTATAAGCCGCAGTCGCGAGCGGCGGCTGGCCGAAGGCATCGATGGAAAGGCCATCGCGAAATTTCTGGACCTCACTCCAACGGCTGCGAATCCACCGTCCGCTGCCGCGGTCGACTTCTGGATCGGCATAGATGACGTCGTTTGACGCGGAGATGATTGCCGCCAGCTTTCTGCGGTCGGCTTCTGCTGTGAAGAGAAAAAGTTTGGCGTCCGGATAATCGCTATCGCTGGTCAAACGACCCAGGGCATCGACGAACTCGGGAGAAAGCGATTTCCCCGAATTGTAAAGGCTGCGATTCGTGTGCCGGTGTGGAATCGCATCGTATAGTTCACTTAGCTCCGGCTTGCCGGAGAGGAGATCGACACGAGCCAGAAGCTTTGGTGCGGGGTCAGCCGGAATCGGGCCGAGCTTGCCCGGAAATGTGGTCACCGTAGCCTGGTAGCCATTGGCGCCAGCAGCCAGCAGCAGATTTTGCAGAGCGCAACCCATACCGATGTGCTCTTCGCGTAGATATGGATCAAGCGCACCCACATTTCTCTTCGGGTCGAGATACAACTCGATCGAAGAATTCGTGATCTTGAAGAGCCAAGGCTGAGTGTTGTGTGGGCTGGCCGCGAGAATGGCGGCGCGAACCAGCGCGAGAGGGCCGCTCTGCGAATCCGTACGCCAGTGTTTCCAAGGCTCGTAAGCGGGGCCTTCGCCAACACTGAAGACGCCTTGGTCGTAGGCGCGAAAGACTACTCCCCCTACGACCGCAACCGTAACAACTCCGGCACCTTTCAGGAATGATCTGCGATCCATGGCAGGCTCTTGAGATCGAGTATTTTTCGATTTTACTTCACGCAGCAACTCGCCCGCTGAGGCTCAATTCCAGTGGTGCTTCATCGCCTTGGCAAATTCTTGTGCGGTCAGAGTATTCAAGACATCGTGCTTGGTGAGCCAGGCGCGCCGCGCTTGCAGGACACCGTAGCGAATCTTGTCCAAATGAGAAGTGTGATGGGAATCGGTGTTGATCACGATCTTCACGCCTTTTTGTTTAGCCTGCCGCAGGTGCACGTCGTTGAGATCGAGACGATCGGGATAAGAGTTCAACTCCATGGCGACTTTGTGCTTTGCCGCGGCCATCAGGATTGCATCCATATCGAACTGGTAAGCGTCCCGGCGAAGCTGCAGGCGGCCGGTGGGATGTCCGATGATCGAAGTGTGGGGATTTCCGATGGCTTTCAGCAGACGCTCGGTCATCTTCGCCGGTTCCTGATTGAAGACCGAGTGCACACTGGCGATAACCACATCCATCTGGGCGAGCACGTCGTCGGAAAGATCGAGATCGCCGTCGGCAAGGATGTCCACTTCGATCCCAGCGAAGATGGTTATGCCGTCGATCTTTTCATTGGCCTGCCGAATCTTCTGAATGTGCGCCACGGCGCGCAGGTCATCGAGTCCATTCGCGAAGGCCAGGTTCTTGGAATGATCGGTAATTGCCATGTATTTGTATCCGCGCGCTTTGGCTGCTTCCGCCATTTCTTCGATCGTGTTGCGGCCGTCTGTTTCAACTGTGTGCATGTGCACGTCGCCCTGGAGATCATCCAGAGCGATTAATGCGGGCAGTGCATGTTTTTCTGCGGCATCGATCTCGCCCAGATTTTCCCGCAGCTCGGGAGGAATGTAATCGAGGTTGAGCTTCGCATAGATCTCTTCTTCAGTCGCGCCGGCGACGGGCTTCTCTGTCTTGAGATCGGCCAAGCTGTATTCGTTGAGCGTGTAACCCATCTTCAGAGCGCGCTGGCGCAACGCCACATTGTGCGCTTTCGACCCGGTGAAATACTGCATCGCTGCCCCGAATGATTCGGGAGGAAGCAGGCGAACATCCACTTGCATGTCGCTGCGCAGCCGGAAGCTGATCTTGTTATCGCCCTGCGCGATAATGCTCATCAGCGGCGGATACTGCGCAATATATTTCACCGCATTTTCGCGCTCCTCCGCGCTGCAGCAAGCCGCGCCGGTAACCAAGATGTCAAGATCGCCCACTGTCTCGCGGCCGCGACGCAGAGAACCGGCGGGAGTGATCCGCTCGAAGCCGGGAAACTTCGCCAGATAGTCGGTCAGCTTTTTTGCCTCGGTCTCAGCCGCGTCGATAAGAAACCGCCCCGAAATCCGCCGATAGTCTTCGATTGCCTTCAACAGCTTCTGCTCGTGCTTCTCACCCATGCGAGGCAATTCGCGGATCTTGCCTTCGCGCGCAAGTTTCTCTACTCCATCAACGTCACTGACCTGGTAGGCGCTCCAGATCAATGCGATTGTCTTCGGTCCCAATCCCTGGATCTTCAAGAGTTGAAGCATCGAAGGGTGGTATTTCTTCAGCAATTCGGTTTGCATGCCGAGGGCGCCGTCGCGGAACAGTTCCTGCAGATTAAGCAGCATTCCCTTGCCGATGCCGGGGATCGCGAGAACTTTCTTTGGCTCGCCGATGATGTCGCGGATCTGGTCAGTCAGATTTTCAATGGCCTGGGCGGCGTTGCGGTAGGAACGAATGCGAAAGGAATCTTGTCCGTCGATCTCCAGCAGATCGGCGGTTTCATACAGGACCGTGGCGATAGATTTATTGTCCACGGGTTAAAGATAAATAAGAATTGAATGTCGCGCTAGCACCGCCAGCCGAGATGCACAAGAACTGATCTCCCCAAAAACAGAACTGCCCCTTGTCTTGAGGGCAGCGGAACTGCGATCAATGATTCGAACCAGCTACAAGGATTCAGGCGCTCTTACTTACATTTGCCGCCTGTGGCCCTTTCTGCCCCTCCGTGATTTCGAATTCGACTTCGTCACCTTCCTGAAGGCTCTTGTACCCTTCGGATGTGATGGCGCTATAGTGCACAAATACATCGGGACCATCTTCACGTCCGATGAACCCGTAGCCTTTTGCATTATTGAACCACTTGACCGTACCTTTCACTTTCCTCTTACCCCCTTTTCCCCACGTCTAAAAGCGGGGGCCGACAGACGTGACTGAGAAACTAGGATGCATTCTGGAATAATTAGGATGGAGTAGCAAGCTAAATATGTACGCAGGGTAACCACTGTATGTCGTCTACCGTACATACCTCAGACTGTTTGCGCGGAATGACCTGAGCAGCACACTTGGGTACCTTAGTCGAACGTTGACCCGAAAAATCAACGCGAGGAATGCAGTCGATGATGGTGCGTCACCTCGTGATCGAGCCATAGCACGGAAGAGATAGTTTTAGCGTCGCGAATCGTCCCCTTCAGCACCATGCGAACCGCCGTCGATAGTGGAACCATCCGCTGCTGAATTACTTCATCTGCCTCGGGCTGGGCTTTGCCCGCGCGAAGACGAGTGGCCAGATACACAGACATGGTTTCGGCGACGAAGCCGGGACTGGCATAGAACTTGAAAATGCGCCGCCAGCGGGCGGCGGTGTACCCCGTCTCTTCCAGCAGTTCACGCTTGGCCGCTGGCAACGCCTGTTCCCCGCTATCGATACGTCCGGCAGGGATCTCCCACAGATAGTCATTCGCCGCATGCCGATATTGGCGCTCTAAAAGTACCCGTAATGTCGATCGAGAGTCGTCGACCGCCAGAATCACTACCGACCCGGTGTGGTGAATCACGTCGCGACGCGCGCGCACCCCGTTTGGTTCCTGTACATCGTCCGTTGTCACCCAAAAAACCGGACCGCGATAAACGACGTGAGAGGAAATAATCCTTGCCTTGGCTCGCGGACTGCGACGCTTCGACTGGGTTCGGGCTCCAGATATTTTTGACATCAGAACAATATAGAACACCAGGTCTAAGCCGTGGCGTTGGGACTGAAAGTCATCCAGACGAGAACCTGAGCAATCGCCGGTCCCGATTCTGCTATTCTGCCGGGCATGCCGAAACGGCCAATTGCGAAGCGGGTGGTCAAGCCTCACATTGCGATCGTCGGCGCTGGAAGTCTGGGCTCCTCGCTCGCTTTGGCGTTACACGATGTGGGATACGTGATCGACGAAATCATCTGCCGCGAGACCGCCGCATCTGTACGGAAAGCCCGGCGACTGGCGGCGCAGGTAGGCGCTTCCGCTGCTCGGCTTACGCAAGCACGCGTTCGTGCCGGCGTGGTCTGGTTTTGCGTTCCGGATGGAGCCATTGCCAGCGCAGCCGCTGCGCTGGTTAATACAGCCGACTGGCATGGCAAAGTTGCGCTGCATGCCAGCGGGGCCCTCACCAGCGACGAACTCGCGGAACTGCGCAGTCGAGGTGCAACCGTCGCTTCGGTTCATCCGCTGATGACATTCGTCCCGGGATCGCGACCTCTGCTTGCGGGAGTCCCTTTTGCTATCGAAGGCGATCGGAAAGCAGCTCTGGCCGCGCGTTCGATTGTTTTGAATTTGCGAGGCCGGCCATTCCCCATCGGCAAGCGGCAACAAGCGGGCTTACCACACGTGGGGAATGTTTGTTTCTCCGCTATTTACCTCGCTGTTGGCGGCAAGTGAGAGGGTTGCGGCGGTTGCCGGGATCCGAACAGGTGCAGCCAAACAGCGGGCGCTTCCAATTCTCAGACAAACGCTAGCCAATTACGCGGCTCTGGGCGCATCTCACTCCTTCAGCGGACCTATTGCCCGAGGAGATGTCGATACCATCGAAAAACATTTGAGCGTGTTACGTGCAATTCCTGAAGCGCGGAACATCTACGTTGCTTTGGCGCAGGCAGCACTACTTGACTTGCCCGGGAAGAATCGTGCGGCAATGGAAAAGATCCTCAAGGAATAATAGGTTGCGGTTTCGCAATTGGCGCCTGTTCTGTCCGCATGAGTTTCCTTCGGGGCCCTCGCCACAGCATCAATGCGAGAAGCGCGCATACGCCGAAGGGAATCGATGCGGCGGTGCGGATCGGAAGCGTCAATAAAAAAGTAAAAGCAAACTCCCGAGAAACCATCGGCCACAACGCGATTACCACCGAAGCACAAATCCATGGCCAGAATAAAGCTAATGCGGCTGCGGCCAGAGTTACGCGAAAGGGCTTGCTTGGGGCGAACTCCCGCCAACAAGATGCGATCAAAATTATTCCGGGTAAGAGAACGACATGGTCATACACTGCGTGTCCCGGCACCATTGCGATGATCGTAACCGCAAGCAGAAGGCTGATCATTAAACGGAAGTCGCGAGAGTCCGTGGCAGCAAAGCGCATTCGCCAGGAAAGGGCGACCGCGCTCATAAGCAGAATCGCTATAAGAATTGGGCCCAGTAGTCGGCTGGCTTGATCGCCGAGAATTTGATTGCTCGATAAATAACTCACGAGCGGCGGATCGGAATACCGGCGGTAAGAAGATACTACGCGGAGCCACTCGGAAATCCAGTGCGGCCAAATCAGCAGGGAAGAGGCGCCCAGTAGGGCACACATCAGGAAAAAACCGGCAGCAAAGCGCCATCGATTACGCCATCGAGCCAGGCTCCAGAGTAGAAGGTAGGCTCCGACCAACAGCATCTCTTGCGGCTTAATAAGCGCAAGAGCCAACAGAGTTCCGGAGAAAAATAATTTTTGCCGGACGAGTGCCGCGAGCGATGCAGCCAAAAGAAATCCAACCAGCAATCCCATTTGCTCGGCGAACAACCCTTCGAGTACGGCATAGCTGGAAAGCGTGAGAATCAGCAATGAAGCAACATTTAAACGCCCGGCGCGAGGATAAATAACTCGGATCCAAAGCACGACGCTGTACGCAGTTAGGATTCCTAGAAATAATCCGAATCCGATTCGAACCTGGGAAAATGGCAGCAGTCCAATCGGCCAGAGCAAAACGTCTGCAATAGCGGGATAGGCGAATGTCCAATAAGCTGGTGGGGCGCCGAAGACCCTCGCATCCACGGTGCGGCCGAAGAGGTCGATCTGAACTTGACGTGTGGTCTGGGGGCTATAGGGATTGCGATGATGGAGCAGGCCCTCTCGGGCGGTCAGCCAGACCGGATAGAAATCTGCGCCGAACGAATAGCCATTCCCAAACCCTTCCGCCGTTCGGACCTGCGAAACTCGGGGAACAAACAGCACCAGATGGTAATAGACCATGCAGAGGGCGCAGACAATCACGACGCTGAGAATGCCGCCAGATCGCCATGCATCCGCAGAGTTAGACATGAAAAAATTCCGTGACGATTTAAGCATGCGAGGGCCGCGAAGGCAAAAACGGCCGGCAATTCCGAATCAGGCTCCAGAGGACGGCGGGATCGCTTTATCGCGACGAGAAAAGATGGCCGAGCTTTTCTTTCTTGGTCCTGAGATATTCTTCAGCGTGCGGACTCGCCGCGACCTCGCACGGTACGCGCTCAACCACTTCAACGCCGGCACGCTCCAGAGCCTCCACCTTCTCAGGATTATTGGAAAGCAGGCGCACTCTGCTTACTCCGAGTGCCTTCAGCATCTGTCCGGGCAGGGCAAAGTCGCGCTGGTCGGCCTTGAAGCCCAGCCGTTCGTTGGCTTCGACCGTGTCCAGTCCCGAGTCCTGCAGTTCATACGCTTGCAGCTTGGCCATGAGACCGATGCCGCGGCCCTCCTGCTGTTCGTAGATCAGAATACCGGCGCCCAGGTCGCGAATCATGGCGAGCGCCATCTCGAGTTGCTGCCGGCAATCGCATCGCAAGGAATGAAAAACGTCGCCCGTGAGACATTGCGAATGGACCCGCACCAGCGGCGGCGAGGACTGCACATCCCCCATCACCAGGGCTACAGCTTCCTCAACGCGGCGGTTTCCGTCGGAACCGAACTCGGCCCGAAAGCCATAAATTCGAAATTTTCCCCAACGAGTGGGAAAATCCGCGGACGCAATTTGCTGAACTGCCTGGGTCACACTTTGATTATAGCGGTTACGCGAAGAGGTGCGGGCCGTCCAGAATTAATCTAGCCACGCGCTTTGAAAGGGAAAATGGCATCCTGCTTTGAGGGAATAGGAACTCCGTTGCGAGTAGCCGGGCGAAAATGCCAGCTTTCGAGCGCGGCAAGACATTTTTGATCGATCGCGGAACCAAGGCTCTGCAGCACGGTCTTGCGGATGATTTCTCCTCGTTCGTCGATCGTAATTTCGATCACGACTTTTCCTTCCGAGTCTGGCCGTTGCCACGGATAGATCGCTGGATCGGCAGTCGCAACCGGAAGAGCCGGACGAATTTCGTCTCCGTACACCGGGCCGCCGGGCAGACTTCCATAAGGCAATCCCGCAGGTGCTCCGTGGCCGAGATTTGACAGCGTAGGTGTCTTCGATTTGTCCTCGGCGGAAGATGGGCTGAGAGGAGCTTGCGGCAGCGGCAATTTTGCCAATGCAATATTCTGTTTCAGAATCAGTTTCTCGTGGCCCAGCCGCTGATGACGGTAAACCTCAGTTGCGCGGGCTGGCGAACTGGTGGTGCTGTCGTCTGGGGTTGCCGTGGGAAAGTAAATTCGGGTGACTAGTTGCCCCTCGTGTCCCAGCGCAACGGACGTAGGATTCAACAACTGAGGCTCGGGTACATGCAGCAGCCAGGCGAATAAAACTCCGTGCAGCACAAGTGAACTTGCCAGCATCTTCCGATCGCCGATTGATCGTGCGCAATCCAGTTGTGCAAACATCTCGGAAAACTCCCACAGCAGTTATTATCTGTAAGGTTAGACGCGCCACCGGGGGGTTGGTCAAGCACCGTTGGTACTGATTCTGGAACGCTGCTAAAATAACGCAGTAATCGAGTCATCCTAGCAATGTGGGGCTATAGCTCAGCTGGGAGAGCGCGTCGTTCGCAACGACGAGGCCGTCGGTTCGAGCCCGACTAGCTCCACCATTTCAAAGTACTGAAAATCCGCCTTCTTGACGCTGCGTTTCCACTAACTCCACGCACCTGCGGCGTTATGTATCCACGAGCTGCTGGAGCCGATCAAGCCCTTGCTTTATCGATCATCTCCTCCCAAATGCCCTTCGATCTGAGAATGAGTTCAACCGCTTCGCGAACCGCACCGCGGCCCGCATTCGCCTTGGTCGTGTAATGCGCAGCTTCCTTGACCTCGGGGACGGCGTCGCCCACAGCAACGGCGAGGCCAGCGCGGCGCAGTAAGGGGATATCCGGAAGATCATCGCCAATGTAGGCGACGGCCGCATCGGATACCCCCGCCTTCTTAAGAATTTCCTCGTACGCCGGCATCTTCAGTGGCTGTTTCATATAGATGAATTCCATCTTCATTTCGTGGGCGCGGCGGAGAAGTGCCGCGCTCTCGCGACCGGTAATGCAGCCCGTGCGTAGTCCTGCCGTCTGCGCCAGCGTCAAGCCCTGCCCATCGTGTGCATCAAAGGTTTTTATTTCGAGTGCAGTGCCGTCAGTTTGCGAGAGCAATGTCACGCCGCCGTCTGTCATGGTGCCATCCACGTCCATGAGCAGCACTTTTATCTGAGCGGCACGCTTCTTGAGCGCAGGAGCGATTTTGGAAACACCAGTCAAGAGAAACCTCCAGAAAAACACAGACAGTTTGAGTAAAATCCAAGTGACCGCGCGCCATCGCTCCGGACGGAACCGATATGCAGCCGAGAGCTCTTCGCCACCTCACTGCTCCAAGACAAACGAGCCCTTCACGCGAATGTCCCGCGACGAAGCTCCAACCAGCACGTCGAACTGGCCACGCTCCGTCACCCAATCTTTCTTGGAAGTGCTGTAGAAAGCCATTGCATCGCGGTCAAGCGTGAAGCGTACATTCTTGGATTCGCCGGGCGCCAGTTCGACCCGGCGAAAACCTTTCAGCTCCTGGACTGGGCGGTCGACACTCGCATGACCATCGTGAAGGTACAGTTCCACTACCTCCGCACCCGGACGGGTTCCACTGTTGCGCACCCGGAGGCTAACTTCCACGGGCGTACCCGACGACGTCCGGTGTGGTGAAACCTTCAAATCGCTGTACTCGAACTTCGTATAAGAAAGACCGTAGCCAAAGGGAAACAGCGGTTCTATCTTTTGTTTGTCGAAATATCGATAGCCCACATAGATGCCTTCGGTGTAGTCAACCTGTAAATTTTCACCGGGATAATGTCCGTATGCCGGAGAATCTTTCCACTCCTTCACGAATGTGACAGGAAGTTTTCCGGAAGGATCAGCGTCGCCGAACAGGACATCGGCAATTGCATTGCCGCCTTCTTGCCCGCCGTACCACATGTCCACAATCGCGGGAACCTGCTCAATCCATTTCGACATAAGGACCGGGCCACCCGCATTGATCACGACTACAGTGTGTTTATTAGCTTTTGCGACAGCCTCGATCAGGTCATCCTGGCCGGCCGGCAGATCGAGAGATTTGATGTCAAACCCTTCCGACTCGAGTTTCGGAGATCGGCCAACGACAACGATAGCAGCATCGGCTTTGGCCGCGGCGCTCACCGCTTCATTTCTGAGTTGCTCGCGCGCCCCTGCAGTGTCTTTGCCCGGATCTTTGTTTGGATCCTCGCCCTCCATGGCAGCTCCCAAGGCATAACTCACTTGTATTCGCTGGCCAGCTCGATCCCGAATTCCCTGCAGTGGAGCGATGGAATATTTTGGAGTTACCAGCGAACTACCGCCGCCGCCGGTTCTGGCCACGGCAGCATTCGGTCCGATGACAACGAGTGTGTGGATCTTCGACGAATCAAGCGGGAGCAAGTCGCCTGAGTTCTTCAGGAGAACAACACCCTCTGTCGCTGCCTTGCGCGCCACCGCTCGTTCCTCAGGCGTATCAATCTCGCCGGTTGCGGTGTGCGGCTTGTCGAATTGTCCGCTGACGAAGATCACGCGCAGTATTCGGCCAACATTATCGTCAATAACCGCCGGGGATATTTTGCCCGCCGATACGTCTGCAAGCACCTTCTCCGGCACCAGCCAACCGCCGCTGTTCCCCGATTCTTGCGTACGCGGCCTTTTCAGCCACTCCTTCATCGGCTCGCCGCCCGGCATTTCTAAATCCATTCCGGCATTTACCGTACCTGCCGTGCTGTAAGTGCTGCCCCAATCGGAGACGACGAAGCCTTTGAATCCCCACTGCTTCTGCAGCACATCTTTTAACAATGCTGCGTCCTCCGCGCAGTACACTCCGTTCAGCTTGTTGTAAGCCGACATCACCGACCAGACACCAGCCTCCTGTACCGCCGCTTTAAATGCGGGAAAATAAATTTCGTGCAAGGCACGCTCGTCAACTACCGCATTAATTCGATGGCGTTCGAACTCCTGATTGTTCGCGGCAAAGTGTTTGACGGTCGCGATGACGCCCTCACTCTGAACTCCCTTGATATAAGCCACCGCCAGGCGGCTGGTCAGATAGGGATCTTCTCCATAACCTTCGAAATTTCTGCCCCATAACGGAGTGCGGTTGATGTTCACGGTTGGTCCCAGAATCATGTCTCGCCCGACGGCTTTGACCTCTTGCCCGATCGCCTCGCCCTCTTGCTGAAGCAGTTCGATGTCCCAGCTTGCGGCCATGGCGATTCCCGCAGGGAAGGCAGTCGTGGTGACTGTCTTCTTGGAGACCTCAGCGTTGGTCTCAGAGGAAGGTCCGGCCCATGACCTTATGCCGATCGGACCATCGGCCATTTTTATTGACGGGATTCCGAGCCGCTCATTGGGCACGCTCTGCATCCAGTCGGCCCCGCTCAACATGGCAACTTTTTCCTGCAGCGTCATGCGGCTCAGCAAGTCCTGAACGCGCTGGTCAACTGGCAGTTTGGGATTTTTGTAGGGTGCGGCCGCGGAGCCAGTTGGGTTCTGCGCCATGCCAGTTTCAGCCGCAACGAATATCAAAATCAGAAAAAGTAGACGCCTCATCGCTTATGCCTCCAAGGAATTATCATTATTGCAAACCTCTGATCCCGAGGCTGTATCGGAGCCTCATTCACATATTTGTGCTAAAGTATTCCCCATCTTTGAAATGCCGGTTGTTGGTTTCTCCGGGCATTGGTAGCACTGCTCCAGCACTCGCTTGAAATTCTTAAGGAGAAGTTTATGCTTACGCTCCGCGAGCTAGTGAAAGACCGCAAAGTTTATTCGATCGATGCTGCAGGTACCGTGCTGGAGGCTGCCCGCTTGATGATGGAGAACAATATTGGAGCCTTGCCGGTGATTCGAAACGGCGAACTGGCCGGCATTTTTTCCGAGCGCGATATCATGAACCGCGTGGTCGCGGTTGGCCGCACTCCCGGCCACACTGCCGTCGCCGAGGTGATGACCGCAAATCCACGCGCCGTGAATCTGGATGAAACGGTAGAGGAATGCCTCTTCATCATGCAGGAATTTGGATTTCGCCACCTGCCCATTGTTGAAGGAAAACAAGTGCGAGGCTTGGTCTCGCTGCGCGACATTGTGAAGCGCCAGGCGGCCGAACTCAGCCGCCAGAGCCGGCGCGCGTCGTAAGATTCCGCTTTTCCGGCAGCCAAAATCCAAACGCTACTCACGCTTTCTCAGCAGCAATTCCCCCGGCTTCGGCGGAAGTTTGAAGGGAAACTCAAAGATTTTTCCATCCAGTGGCACGCGCAAGACGAACTCTTCCTGCGCCTTCCATCCGCCTAGCCACTTGTTATCGGTATTGAAAAAAACCCAGCCGCTTGCTTCCGGATTTCCCCGATCCAAATGCTCCGCCCGCAGGCTGTTCTTGCCCAGAAATTCGATCAGTTCGCTGACCGATTTCTGATAATCCTGCAACCGCGCTTCCCGCGCCTGCTTCTGTTCCGGGTGCTTGGCCACGATGCGCCGGGTCTCATCATCGAGCGCGTCCGCATCGGCCTGAATTTTTTGCGAGTAATCGTCGGGATCGATCGACGTTCGCACCACCTTGAAGTGTTTGAGAAACTGCAGGGTGATTGCATCGGGACTCTCGTCCACTCCTGCGGTTCCCCTGTACCGGATGGTTAAGAGAACTCCGAATATCGGTTCGATTCGATGGCGGATGATCTGCACTTCGCGAGCATCTACGGCCAGTATGACGCCAACATCTCCCGACCATAGTCCGTAATGGTACTTGCCATCTTGCGTTGTAGAGAACGTGCATCCCGGCTGAGACTCGTTCCAACGCAGCGTGGGCGGCTCTGCTTTGTCGTTAATCTTGACAATCTGAGCGGGACTCGGGACCGACGCTGCGAAAGCTATGGTGCACACCACAGCCGCGATCAGAGGAGCCCTAAGGATCAGGTCGAATCCCCGGCCCGCAGCACCCTGACACCACACGACGCAGAATCGCGGTGGCGTCCCGTCCGTCATTGATCTGGGCTCTCTCAGTTGACCGTCAGCACGATAGTCGCCTGCGCGGACGTGGAAGCAGCGTTACTCGGCCCTTCGCCGTTCACATCTACTCCGGTCAGCGTCAACGTGTAAGTATTTTTCGGAGTGATCAGGTTGTTGGGATTGTTAAGAATCACGTTATTCTGGCCGCATGACGGCAACAAGAGAATACTGCCGGTGACGGTCATGAGCAGGAACAGTCCCAGCCACTTTTTTCTGCCGCCGCGACTGGCGCCTGCCCCGATGAGCGCCAGCGCGGGCAGCGCTAGCGCGAAGCCATACAGCATCTGCGGAGTCTGAAGCTTGGTGACGGTCCCCGTGGGGCCGTAAGTGCTGATGGTCAGCACGGAAGTGGGTGGCGCGCCATTGGTCACGCTGACGGTCGGAGGATTGAACGCGCATATCGGCGCAGCCGTCACCACCGGACTAATCGAGAAACAAGAGAGTGTAACCTTCCCCGTGTAACTGGCGATGGGCGTCACGGACAAAGTCGCTTGCGCGCCATCTCCGGCTGTAACCGTGCCCGGACTAATCGGCGTCGTAACCGTCAGCGTATAATCCTGCGGGACATTTACCACATTGAGGACCAAAGTTGCGGTTTCCGTCTCCGCGCCGCTGGTGCCGGTGACCGTTATCGTGTATTGGCCAGCCGGGGTCGCACCGATCGTCGTGACGGTGAGCGACACAATGGCGTTTGGGATAGCCGGATCCGGGCTGGGCGGAGTGCAGACGGGAAGAGCGGTGGTCACTTGAGTCGAGGTGACCGTGCAAGTGAATGAGACTGAACCGGTAAAGCCGGTAGTCGAATTCAGCGCGATGGTCGCGGTTGCCTGGCCGCCCGGGTCCACGCCCGCGGAAGGGGAAAACGCCGAAGGCGTGAGTGTGAAGTTTTGCGCCTGGGCACACGTGCTCTGGGCCGCGACGAAAAAACATACAAATACCGCGAAGACGGCTGCACGTAGCGCTTGCCTGGTATTAGACATGCTGGTTTTAAAAATACTGGTTTTAAACATGAATGGATAGGAACTCACTACCTTCGATTCCTCCAACGGCGCGAACGCTGCCCGAGCTGGCACCAAACAATACCGTCCCGCCGCTGATTCCGCAGGCGACCGCCGTCTAAATCCTCGATTTATAAACGATAGCAGCAAAAGCGAATGTTATCCGAGTCCTCTGCCAAATACGCCCGAAAAGAATCTTAGACTAGAGTGGCCCATCGCGCCAATCGCAGGTGCCGGAAAAAACAAGGGCCGCCTCGCGGGAGGCGGCCCACATGCTCAACTACGAGATCAGTTGACGGTTAATGTGACAGTGGTCGAATGCGTCGTAGCAGCTGCATCGGTGCCCGTGCCGGTAATGGTGACAGTGTAGCTTCCGGCAGGTGTACAGCCAGTGCAGCCTCCGCCCCCACCGCCGCTATTGCTGCTGCTGCCACCACAGGCAGGCATTAGAAACAGCGCCGTCATTACCATCGCAATCATCAGGAAGCCCAAGAGCTTTTTTCGTCGGGATCCCGCAGAACTGAACCCCAAGCCGATGAGGGAAATGCCCGCAATGGGCAACCACATCGCGTAGAAAAACGTTGACGGGTGAACTATCGCCGCACTGGCTCCAGTGGTAGTGATGGCGATGGTTGAGGTAGCGCCGGCGCCGGTCGGCGTTACGGGATTAGTACCCGTTACGCTGCAAGCTGGCGCTGGAGAGCCACTGCCCGCGACGGAGCAGGTCAGCTGGACTGGGGAAGCATAACCAGCGATCGACGTCAGCGTCACTGTCGATGTCCCACTTCCTCCAGGAGAAACCGCTGCCGGCGTCGTGGCAGCGATGCTGAAATCCGGAACTGCGACCGTTAGGACGAGTGAAGCCGATTGAACCGAAGAGGGCCCTGTGCCGGTGACCGTGATCGTGTACGCCCCTAGTGTGGTTGTGCTCGTAGTGCCTACTGTAAGTGCGGCCGTCCCGGCTCCTCCAGTGATGGTGGAAGGCACGAAAAGACAGGAAGGAGTAGAAGTTGCCCCTGACGGCCCAGAGACGCTGCAAGTTAAGGCTACACTTCCGGTGAATGCGTTGAGCGAGGCAATAGTAATCATGGAGGTTGCTGAACCGCCCGCTGCCAGTGAGGCTGGGCTCAACGGTGTGGCCGCCAGGGAAAAGGCAGGTTGCCCGTACTTAACGACGAACGCATCGATAACCCCGCCATTGTGAAGTTGAAATGGCGTTGTCGTCGGAAAAACCGGAAAGTTAGTGGAAGCGGTATTGCCCGTCACGTAGATGTTGGCGCCTGGGCCGTCGACCGCTATGGCACCGAGAGGTCCGTTGCCGGAGCTGGTGGTGTTCTCATCGAGTGAGCCGCCCAAATAAGTAGAAAACAATAACGTCGAACCAGTGGAACCGAGTTCGCTCACGAATGCATCATTATCTCCGCCCAGTGTGCCCTGAGTAGCGCTTGCCAAGGGAAAGTCTGAAGATGCGGTCTGTCCGGTGATGTACGCATGATTGCTTCCATCCAGCGCAATACCGGTGCCTGTGTCGGCTAAACTGCCGCCGAGGAATGTCGAGTAAATCAGAGCAGTCCCGCCAGGGTTCAGTTCCGTGACGAAGGCGTCATTCAAACCGCCACCATAAGTGCTCTGATACGCAGACTTTATTGGGAAGGTAAGCGAGGAATCTGTCATGCCGGTCACATAAGCATCGCCTGCGGAGTCTACCGCTATGCCGAGACCCTCATCATTGTCGGCACCGCCAAGGAAAGTGGAGTAAACGTAGTTGCTTCCGGCTGCATTTATCACAGTCACAAATGCGTTATCGAGGCCGCCGCTGCAGGAGCCGCATGTGGTCTGATATGCGCCGTTTGTAACAGGGAAATGGGTGCTCGCGGCCCCGCCGGTTATATAGGCGTTACCCGAAGAATCAACCGCAACCGCGGACGCAAAATCGCCCGTGCCGCCGCCCAGCCAAGTCGAATAGACTAGCGCAGTGCCGGAAGCGTTCAGCTTAGTCACAAATCCGTTGGTGGTTCCGTTAAGTTGCTTTTGGATTGGATTCAGAGTCGGAAAGTCCGCGGAGCCCGTAGAGCCTACGACATAAGCGTTTCCCGAGCCATCCAAGGCGAGCCCAACCGCGAAGTCAGTGCCGGTGCCGCCCAGGTAAGTGCTGTAAGTTAGGGCCGTACCGCCTGGGTTCAGCTTGAATATGAATGCGTCGAGGCTGCCGCCCTTGAAACTCGTCTGAAAGGCCCCGGTCGTCACCGGGAAGTCGCTTGACGACGTACCTCCGGCCACAACGGCATCCCCCGAAGCATCCACGGCGATGAAATTTCCGCTGTCACTGCCGCTGCCGCCTACGTAAGTAGAATAGACAAGAGTTAATCCGTCCGCAGCGAACTTAGTCACGAAGGCGTCGAAGCCACCGGCGTTAGTATTGGGCGCCAGACCGCCAAGAGTGGGAAAGTTTGTTGATTCGGTTTCCCCTGTTACGTAAGCCGCCCCGCTGGTATCAAAAGCGATTCCGAGTCCGTCATCCTCTGCCAACCCGCCCAAATAAGTGGCATAAGTCACCGTCGGGTCAATCACCAGTTCACGACTGTGGTCATAACGGCCGAGATCGAAGCTGACCTGGTTCCTGCCCTTCAGAACAAAGCGTGCGTCCACAAATTGGCGGCTGCCATTTTGCTGCTGGTAGGCGACGGGCTTGTGCACCACCACATCTCCTGCGGTAGAAGAGACGATCAGATTCCCAGATGCGTCAGTCGCCAACTGCTTGACTCCGCTGAAAGCGAAATCGATGGGAACCGGGCTAGATTCTGGAGCGACGATAAAATCAAATTCCAGCTTACTTTGCTCGCCGTAATAAGCGAGGTCGATTCCCGGATAGACATTTTTGTAAGCGACGCGGGCATATTGCGAAACGTTGGTCTGCCATTTTTGCGGATCATTTCCCAGATAGTAGTTCGACTTTCCGGGTAACTGATTGGCCGCCGTAATTTGAGCGGAGGAATTTTCTCCAATCAACCGCATCCGAACCACCGCAGGGGCCTTTTCTTTTTCCACTGGCGTGCTGCTGGCATTCGCCATGGCCGCACGTCCGCGCATTCTGAGTTGACTCGCAGAACTCTTGGAGTGAAACGCGAACACCGCATCTTGATTCGTCAGGAAGAGAGTGTATCCATTGGCGCGAGCCATGTACTTGACTTGCGCATCGGTCTGGCCCTGATTCGGTTCGAAGGCCAAAGGAAGCGCGGCGTAGGCAGCCTGCAGTCGATCGCGTGTGGCCGGAATGGTCTTCGACAGGGAACTGGCGGAGGAAGCTGATTTCGCTGCCCTGGGCTGGTGAGACCTGGGTTGGTGAGAAACGGCCAGCAGCGCCATGGCTATCGCAGCGATAACCGGTACACAAACAGCGTAGATCCGTCTCTTAGAGGCAGATGGTTTTAACACGAAATCCTCCTGTGATGACACAGTGAAACCCGACTGGACGCAAAAACCCTCGGTCCAAACGCGATTTACGCTGACAAAACTCACTCGTGCGAATGAGGTCGTATAAGTTTGAAAGCCTGTAGAGCGTGTTCGCGAGTATGTTATGGAACCCTGGGGTTGTCAACGAACTCCAAGATAGCAACTTAGATACCGCTGCAGGCAAGTTACTAAGGTGACCACCGATGTGCCGAACAAGGAATCAGCGGCCTCGTAAGGCCACACTGGGAGCGTGGCCGGTTTCAAAAGGACACTTCTCGTTCCGCCGGAAAACGAATCTGGTGCTTGGTTAGAGTTTTTTCCCGAGCAGCCCAGTAGCCCCGCCCAAAGGATTCTTCGCGCCCTTCTTGACCCCACCGAGTGCGCCATTCACTACACTGCCGGCCATCCCCTTCAAGTCCGGAACGAATTTGGGATCAGAGGTGGTTCCCTCGATCAAAAAAGGGATAGCGTCGGCTTTCATTTTGAAATCGAGCGCGTTGCTTGCGCTCACGGTGCCCGCGCCGGTGACCGTTCCCAGCGAGGGAACGACGAGGTCAATGTTGTCGGCCTGCGTGCTCTCCGGAGTCGCGTGCACGTTAGCGCTGAAATTCTGAATCGCCGTATCCTTCTCTCCTGCGCCTTTCCCGCCCAATGCCGAAATAGCCGACATCTCCGAACCCAGACTAAAACCCGCCAGGGCGGAATTCTGCATGCGAACGGTTCCGTTCTCGGCCAGTTTGTCGACTGGCCCGACAATCGTAAAATCGACGGCAAGAGTGCCGCCCTTCAGCTTGGAGCTGGGCGGCAGGATCACTCCTACGGCCGGCAGTATCGCCTCAAGATCGTCCACCGGCATGTTCTGGCCGTCCAATTTCAGATTCACAGTGGTGGTTGTTCCGTGGGTGTCGTAAGTTCCCGAAAGATGCGCTGCGGCTTTGCCCGCCGTCACGTCGCCCTGGGTCAAAGTGCCGGTTTGCTTCGCGAGATCGTATGTCACGGCGTAATTTACCTGCAGCGGCTTTCCCGCCGGCGCCCCCTTCGGTACTACCTGCAACTTTTCTGCGGTAAGCGTGCCGCTCGTTTTCGCCTCGTGGCCGTCGGAAGATATAGTGCCATCGAAATCAGCAATGCCGGAAATCCCTGAAGCCGGATCAATAAAGCCCGATGTTGCGAGGTTCATCTGGTGCACGGCGACTTTTGCCTGCAGCGGAGTCTTTTCCGCGTTGCCGGCATTAATCGGCCCGGCGGTGCCTTCGAGGGTCAACGTGCCCGCTGCCGGCAGGTCGGCGGTCATTTTGAACGGGAAGGAGCTGGTGAAGGAGAAGTTCTTCACCGTAAGATTCACTTTGTCGTAAACCCGCGGTTTCTCCGAAGATCCAGCGCGGCTCACGGTCATCTGTCCATTGCTCACTTCGAGCTTTTTTATCGACAGGTTTGGATTGCTCGAAGCCGAGGCGTTGCCGCCTGGCTGGCTGTTCGTGGCTGCGGCGCTTTGACTGCCCAGGCTGGAAAAATTCCACTTTTGGCCATCCTGTGAGCGCACCAGATTGATCTCCGGCTGGTTAAGCGTGAGGTCAGTCACATTCAGCGTCTTGGAAAAAATCAGCGGCATCAATTCCACGCCTACTTTTACCGATTTAGCCTGCACAAACGGCGTCTGGCTGAAGGCGGGATCGTCTGCGATCGAGATGTCGTCTGCCTTCACCGAACCAGAAAACAGCGACAGTGACAAGTTTCCGACCTTCACCTGTCGTCCCAGGGCAGTGCTCAAATCAGATTCTAATTTCGGGCGGAAGGAATTCGCATTGATGAAGAACGGAATGATAATGGCGATGAGAATCAATACGCCGACCACGATGGCCGCAATCTTCACCTTGGGATTCATAAGTTTGGGATTCATAACCGATACCTCCGGCGGGGTTTGCCTTACTAAGCTTGGTTGGCGCGAGCCATGGGAAAGTTGCTTAGTTAAGTCGGTTTACTCTTGGATTTATTGGTCGTCGCCTAGTAGCTCCGGCGAGGGAACGGTGCCGTTTTCCACCTGCTTCTGGCGTTCCGTGCGACGTTCATTATCGATGCGGACCGAAGCTTCCAGTTCCTTCCGCCCCTCTTCCTTGCGTCCCAGGTGGATCAATATTTGTCCTCTGAGGTAGTGAATATCGGTGCGGATCGGGTCAATTTTTCCGGCGGAATCAATCGCGCTCAAAGCTGCTGTGTAATCTTGCGAATGCTGGTACGCTTTCGCCAGCCCCACATAGGAATTCAGCAGCCGCGGATCGCGCCGCAGAGCCTCCCGGTAAGCCTTCTCGGCATCGCTATACTGTTGCATCAGGCTATAGACGTCTCCGAGTTCGTCATAATTAAAAGCAAGATCGGGTTCCACAGCGACGTCTTTCCGAAATTCATCGCGAGCATGTTCATAGTCTTGTTTCTTCAGATAAGTTAATCCCAGATTGAAGTGAACGAAGGTCAGGTTTGGATTCGCCTTCTCCGCGGCTTGAAAATCTGCCAACGCCAAATCATATTGCTCAAGGTTAAGGTGGGCTTTGCCCATAAATAAATGGAACTCAGGTGAACCTTCGCCAGACTTAACCAGTTGAGCCGTGGCTTTTTCATCCCATTCTTTTTGTCCGGCACGGTGCGCCGCAATCGAAAGCACATACAGGTAACTCAACCGGCTCGACTCTTGCTCCCACAGTGGCTCGAGCGTGTTCGCAGCATCGGCCCAGCGCTCCGTGAAAAAATAACAGAGGCCCAGCAAATAGCGCGGCTGGGGCGCGTCCGGCTGGTCGCGCACCACCGATTCGAATAAAGGTATAGCTTTCAGGAATTCGTTCTGGCGAAAGTAGGCGAGGCCAATATTCAGCCGGATTCCCGCTACTGCAGGCATCAGGTGCTCGGCTTGGCGCAGCGCTTCTAGAGCCTTCGACCATTGCTTGCGCCGCATGTAGACCACGCCCAAGTTCGCATAAGCCCCGCCCACTTCAGGATTTGCCGCCAGCACCTGCCGGAAGTCTCTCTCCGCCTCGGCCAGACGGTTTTCTTTCAAGGCTTCCTGGCCCAAAAGAAAAATCTGCGCCGGATCTGCCGTCGCCCCAAATGGGGCCACCGGCGAGGAGTGTGGCTGGGTCGCCGCCGCTTGCGGCCACACGATTTGGCACGATAAGGCGGCGAAGACGCAGCCAATCCAAAGCTTCGCAGAAAATACCGATCGTTGGCGAGCGCTTGACACTGGTCTCACTCTCTGCTGTAGTGTCCGCCAACCCCCGCGTGAATTCAAGCGGACGGAATGCGGTTAGCTTCAGGTGTGGGCCATTCAAGGTCAAATCGTCGATGGTTACGATTCGTGATGTAGCGAAAGAGAGCGGTTTCTCCTCCACCACAGTTTCGATTGTGCTGAACGATGCACCACTGGCTCGCTACATCCCTGCAGTAACCAAGAAACGAATTGAGCGGGCGGCAGAAAAGCTGGGCTATCGTCCCAACCAGTTTGCCCGCGCGCTGCGCAGCAAACGCAGCCACACGGTTGGCGTCATGGTATTTGACATGACCGATCCGTACTGCACACTGGTGTTGCGCGGCATCGAAAACACACTCTACCAGGCCTCTTATCTGCCAATTCTCACCGATGTGCATAACGAGCGCAGCCGTTTCGAACGTTATCTCGAAATGCTGCTCGACCGCCGCATCGAGGGCCTGGTGGTTCTTGCTAATTGGCTTTTTCTCGATATCAACTTGTTGGCTGACCTGGAGAAGAGCAGCATTCCGACTGCGATCATCGGCTGCGAACTGAAGGGCGACGCCATGAGTTCAGTGATCGTCGACAACGAAGTCGGCGGCTGCCTCGCGCTCGAATATTTGCATTCCCTGGGTCATCGCAAAATTGCATTCATCCGCGGCCCCAAGACTCTGGGTGATAGTTCACCGCGTTGGCGCGGAATCCGCAACTGCGCCAAAGCATGCGGTCTGGAGCTCGATTCGCGTTTGATCGTCGACTTGCCAGAGTCGCGCGACCCTCTCTCCAGTTTTGAAATGGGTCAAAAACTCACTGAGGATCTCCTGAAGCAGAAACGTCAGTTTACGGCGATCCTTGCCTTCGACGACATGACCGCCTTCGGCGCCATCCGCGCCCTGAGCAAGGGTGGTCTCCGAGTCCCGGAGCACTGTTCCGTAATCGGCTTCGACGATGTTGCGGCGTCGGCTCTCTGTACTCCTCCGCTCACCACAGTGCGCCAGCCCATGGCGGCGATGGGTGCGGGCGCGGTCGACATTGTCATCGAAGGCATCAAGGCGGTGCTGGAAAAACGCGAAGTCGCAGCGCACCACCGTAAAGTGGCTCCCGAGTTGGTGGTTCGGGAGTCGACTCGCAGCCTGCTTTAGAGTCCCAATCGCCTCGCCCTGCGTTTTTTTTCTTGACAGCGGATGTCGTATAAAAGCACTATTCATACGTTTTAATAAACTCTGTGGGGTCCAGTTGCCGCTTCAGAGAGAAGTTCAGTCGGGTCGGGGAATCGGGAAAAAATTTGCGGTAGCACAGGCTGTGCGCGCAGGGAGAAGATTCGACCATGAAATCTAATCGTGTGCTGGTGCGAATTCTGTTGTTGATAGCCGCCTTGGGCGCCTCGGCTTGGGCTCAGGACACCGCCTCCCTCACTGGTACGGTCACGGATGCGAGCGGCGCGGCCGTGCCGAAGGCGGAGGTCGTAGTAAAAAACTCCGAACGAGGGATTAACCGCACTGGCGCCAGCAATGACACGGGCGACTTCCTGTTTAGTTCATTGCCTATCGGTTCCTATGACTTGATAGTTTCCGCGCCGGGTTTCAAAAAATACGAAGCGAAGGGTGTAGTGCTGCGGGTCGCGGAGAAAGCGCGCGTGAACGTGGCGCTGGAAGTGGGCACGATCAGCACAGAGGTTGTGGTTCAAGGCTCGGAGGTCGCCCAAGTCGAAACCCAATCCTCCGACTTGGGCAATACCGTCACCGGCAAAGAGATTAGCCAGCTCGAACTCAACGGGCGCGACTTTACCCAACTGGTGGCCCTGTCTCCTGGCGTTACCGATCAATCCGGCGCCGATGAAGGCGAACCGGGCGCTTCCACCGTCGCTTTCAGCATCAACGGTGGCCGTACGGAATACAACAACTTTGAAATCGACGGCGGCGACGCCCTGGACAACGGCAGCAACTCTACCCTGAACGTCTATCCCAGCATCGATGCGATCGCTGAAGTGAAAGTGCTGACCTCTGAGTACGGCGCGCAGTATGGCCGCAACGGTTCCGGCACGGTTGAAGTGGAAACCAAATCAGGCACGAACCACTTCCACGGCGATGCCTATGAGTTCTTGCGCAATGACGCTTTCAACGCCACTCCGGAATTCCTGACTTCCGTTCCTGCTTACAAGAAAAACGATTTCGGTTTCACCATCGGCGGCCCCGTCTACATTCCCGGACACTATAACGCTGACAGACAGAAAACATTTTTCTTCTGGTCGGAAGAATGGCGCCGGGAACTGACACCTGCATCTGGATTCTTTTCCTCGACGTCGGTTCCGACCATGGCGGAGCGCGGTGGAAACTTCGCTGACGACTGTCCGAATGTAACCACCGGGTCGTTCAGTGACTGCCCTGTCGTCCCCGGCTATACCAACGGTCAAGGGTACACCCCCAACTTGAATGTCGTGCCCGGATTCGCAGCGAACGCTCCCGTCAATCAGGCGCTATTGGCCATGATTCCCGAGCCCAATATTTCATCCGGTGCTTTGGGTGCGGGCGTTCTCGATACATGGTTCGCGACACCGACATTACCTACGCACTGGCGCCAGGAACTGTTTAAGGTCGACCAGAACATCGGCGAAAAAGTTCGCGCCAGCTTCCGCTACATCCACGACTCATGGAATCAGCAATATCCTGTTCCTCTCTGGACCAACGGTACAACTTTTCCGACCATTCAAACGAATTTCAATAACCCGGGCGTCAGTATGGTGGCGCGGATTACAGCGAATATTTCGCCAACGCTATTGAATGAATTTGTCGCCAGTTACACGACTGACCACATCAGCACGAACCTGACAGGCCCTTGGCAGCGCCCGAGCGGATTTCCCGCAATCGGCCTTTACAACAATGGATACGGCGGAAAGGTACCGGGCATAAACGTTTCTGGTGGAGAGTATGGTGGCGGCTTCTCCGAAGATCCCGGTTATGTTCCTCAGGGACCGTTGAACTCGAATCCTACATTCACTTACCGCGATAATGTGACCAAAATCATTGGCGCGCACAATCTTCAGTTCGGCGCGTACTTCGTGAACGCGCATAAGAATGAAATCCCTCAGCCCCAGTATGGGGTAAACGGCCAATTGTCTTTCACTAACACCAGCGCAGTTACCAGTGGGAACGCTTTTGCCGATCTTCTTCTCGGAAACATCAGCAGCTACACCCAGGAGGGTGCCGCGCTGAAGATGCACGAGGAATACAACATCTACGAAACCTACCTGCAGGATGATTGGCACGCCACCAAGCGGCTCACTCTGAATCTTGGTTTGAGGCTCAGCTTCTTTGGCACTTATCGCGAGAAAAATAATCTGGCCTGGAATTTCGATCCTTCGCTTTATGTGGCCGGCGCGAGCAGTGTCGATCCCGCAACCGGTCTTGTGATCGGTAACCCTTACAACGGATGGGTCGACTGCGGAGTGACCCCGGGCGTACCCACGGGTTGCCTTAAAAACAAATGGTTCAATCCCGCGCCGCGCATAGGATTCGCGTTTGATCCAAAAGGGGACGGGAAGTGGGCCATTCGCGGCGGCTACGGAATTTTTTTCGAGCACACGAACGGCAATGAGTCCAATACGGAATCTCTGGAATATGAAAGCAAGAGCACTCCAATCACCAGTATTCCTTTTCCCTTGTCGGGTGCCAGTTGTGGCGCGACCTCAGGCTACGCCTGTCTAAATTCGAGTCTTCTCGGCGTCTCCGGCGCCACGACGACCCCGTTGCAATTCGTTTCTCTGCCAAATAAGGCGATTTGGCCCTACATGCAACAGTGGCATGTCGACGTGCAGCACGATATTGGCAGAAGCACCATTGCCACCGTTTCCTACGTGGGGAGCGCGGGTGTGCATCTCACGCGTTCTTACGAATACAACCAGATGTATCCCGTTGCGCCGAGCCAAAATCCCTATGCTCCAGGCCAGGTCATAAGCGCCTCAGACTGCGCCAATATAAGTAACGGTGTCGACGCTGTTGATGCCTACGGTGTACCTACGAAAGCTGTAACGTCGTACGGGACACCGGTTCCTTACGTTGCCGGAAAAAACGGCGGGCCTCCGTCGGGCGCCGCAACTAACTTATATGTCGCATGTGGCAACAATGCTAATTTTTTCCGTCCATATCAGGGCATTGGCGATATCCAGCGCAAAGACCAGACTGGATCTTCGAACTACAACGCTTTGGAACTATCGTTGCGTCACGCTATCGGCGGCTTGGAACTAAATGCTGCCTATACTTACAGCCATTCGATTGATGACTCCTCCGACTACAACGACACGGGATTCGTAAACTCTTACAACCTCAATGCATATCGGGCCAGTTCTAACTTCGATCAGCGGCATAACATCACGATCGCCTATGTCTACGATCTTCCATTCTTCAAAGGAAAAGGGTTGACCCACACCTTCTTGGGAGGCTGGCAATGGTCTGGGATCACCCTGATTCAGAGTGGATCCCCGTTCAGCGTTTACAACGAGGGGTTTAACGCGACTGCTGACAATGCCGGGGTGGGCAACGGATTTTCCACCGCTGGCTCCTATCCCGACCTTGTCGGTAATCCGAAGTCAGGGGTGTCGAGCAGTCCTCTGGCGGGCCCGCTCTCGGGATTTGGTCCTCTTCTCTACAACCCGGATGTCTTCGTGCTGCCGACGGGACTCACTTTCGGCGATGCCGGGAGAAACATTCTACGCAATCCCTGGCGCACGAATTTTGACATGGCCTTGATCAAGCATTTCCCGGTCACTGAAGGGACGTATTTCGAATTCCGCGCGGAAGCGTTTAACGTGTTCAATCACGTGGAGTACACGTGGCTTGGAGGAGACGCCGGGTCGGCAGCCGATAATTCCGGACGCGGAACAAATTCTAACGAAATCGCTTGTTATGGCGGCGCCGACAACTCAGCGGGAGATTCAAGCTGTGCGGGCAGCAGCTACTTGCGTTCTGCGGGTACGCACTTGCCGCGCATTATGCAACTCGCGCTGAAGTTTATTTTCTAACCTCTGCAAGGGGCGGCAACTGCAGTCTTAATTCGGCAAAGCGGGCATTGCTATCCGACCTGTACCTGTTGTCGCTCTGTCACGGCCTCCAGCGCGTGCTCCAGATCTGCGATCAGATCATCTGCATTCTCAATCCCCACCGAGAGACGGATCATCTGCTCGGTTACCCCCATTTTGGCGCGGTCGGCAGCGGGGATCATCGCGTGCGAAGTCAGCACCGGTATTGACACTAGAGACTCCACTCCACCGAGGCTCGGCGCTAGCGTAAACAGGCTCATGGCCTCGCTCACCGCGGCGCGCGTCCTCGCCTGTGCCTTCCACCTCAAAGCTCACCATGCCGCCACCACCACTCATCTGCGCGCGCGCCAAAGCATATTGTGGATGCTGCTTGAGAAACGGATAATTCACGCTGCGAACCTTGGCATGTTCCGCCAGAAATTCTGCGACCCGCTGCGCATTCTCGTTCTGTCGCGCCACGCGCACCGCTAACGTCTTTAGTCCGCGCACCAGCATCCACGAAGCGTGCGGATCCATGCAATTGCCCAGTGTCGTGCGCGTTTCCCAAATTCTTTCCATCAGTTCGTGCCGCCCGGCCACGACGCCACAAATCAAGTCAGTATGACCGGCGAGATATTTCGTGCCCGAATGCATCACCAGGTCAATGCCAAACTCTGCCGGATGCTGATTGATCGGTGTTCCAAATGTCGCATCAACCATGCTGAGCAGCTTGTGTTGCCTGGCAAGCGCCGCCGCTTTCTTGAAATCCACCACGCGCAAGGTTGGATTAGTTGGCGACTCCAGATAAAGCAACTTCGTGTTAGGACGAATCGCGCGCGCGTGCTGTTCGTAGTCGATCGTATCTACGAAAGTCGTCTCGATGCCCATCTTCGGCAGCCACTGCGAGAGAAACTTGTTTACGCCACCGTAGATATCGCGTTGCGCCACGACATGGTCGCCGCTCTTGAGCAGCGCCATCAGCGTGGTTGTGACCGCACCCATACCCGAGGCGAACGTCAAAGCCGCGTCTACGCCTTCCAATGCGGCGATTGTTTTCTCCGCGACCGTGTTTGTCGGATTGCCGTAACGCGTATAAAAGTGGTCGGTGTGCGTGGCCTGCAACTGTTCGTCGTTATCGGTAACTTCAAATGTGGATGTCTGGAAAATCGGCGTGGCCAGCGGTCCGTTTTTCTTGTTTAGATCAGCCACGCCGCGCACGGCCTTCGTTTCGGAGTGGTGCTTGCCCTGTTTCATGAGTTCCTCGCTTCTTCAGATTAATTGCAGCAGAGATGTCCAGCAAGTGAAGCGTTCTTCTGGGAACCATTTATAATTCCGAATTCATGAATCTCGGCCTGAAAGATCGTGTCGCCGTGGTCGCGGCATCCAGCCAGGGAATCGGTCGTGCTACAGCGGAAGCCTTCGCCGCGGAAGGTTGCAGGGTCGCCATGTGCGCCCGAAATCAGCAAACCCTTCAGGATGCAGCGGAGAAGATTAGAAAGCGTTACAACACTGGTGTTATTGCCGAAGCTTTCGATGTAACCGACGCCATCGCCGTTCAACGTTTTGTTGCCGATGTAGCCACAAAATTCGGTGGCATTGATATTTGCGTAACCAATGCCGGAGGGCCTCCGGCCAAAGGATTTCTTGCCGCCACCCTCGACGAATGGCAACGCGCGATCGATATGAACTTTCTAAGCACGGTTTATTTTGCGCGCGAAGCGATCCCGCACATGCAGCGCAAGCACTGGGGCCGCATCATCACCCTGACTTCGATCACGACCAAGCAGCCCGTCGCCGATCTTGTACTTTCCAATGCCGTGCGCGCTGCGGTAGTCGGTCTGGTCAAAAGTCTTGCGAATGAATTTGGCAAAGACGGAATTCTTGTGAATAACGTCGGTCCCGGTTTCACCGCGACGGATCGCCTGAAGGAGTTGGCCGCAGCACGGTCCTCCTCGTCAGGAAAAAGCGAGCGGGAAATTTTTGATGCTTGGGCCGCCGATGCTCCGCTCAAACGCTTGGGCGAGCCGCGTGAGGTTGCCGAGACTATTGTTTGGTTAGCCTCGGAAGCCGCTTCCTACATCACAGGCCAAACCATTCTCGTCGATGGCGGCATGTATAAAGGTTTATAAATTTCTCAGGTTAGTGGAGATTGCATGCGTTCGATAGCATCCCGGATATCAGTTATGAGCGGCGAAGGTGCGCTCTCGGTCTTTGCTCACGCCAAAGAACTGGAAAGTCAGGGCCGTTCCATTATTCATCTGGAATTGGGTGAGCCTGATTTTCATCCGGGTGCGTCGGTGGTCGAATCTGCCACGAGAGCTCTGGCCGACGGCAAGGACCGTTACTGCGCCGTAGCAGGAGTTCCCGCTTTACGCGAAGAAATCGCGGCGTATTTGCAACGCACACGCGATATCAGTGTTTCCGCCGCTGACATCGTGATCGCGCCCGGCTGCAAGGCGGCGCTGTTCTTTGCCATGATGTCATTGCTCGAGCCCGGCGACGAAGTTCTTTATCCCGATCCCGGCTTTCCCGGATATCCCTCAATCACATTAGGTCTTGGCGCGGTCCCCGTGTCGTTCGAGCTCTCGTCGCAAAATCACTTTCAACCTGACTTGTCCGAGATTGCTTCGAAGATTACTCGCCGCACTCGCATGCTGATCACGAACTCTCCGGGAAATCCCACCGGGACCGTATACACGGATGCAGTTCAACGAGGACTAGCGGAACTGGCCGTAAAGCACGACCTCTGGGTGCTCTCCGACGAAATCTACGCGCGCATCATTTACGGCGATGAATATTTATCGATGCTTCGTTATCCCGGGATGAAAGAACGCACGGTGATCATTGACGGATTTTCGAAAAGCTTTGCCATGACCGGATGGCGTCTGGGTTACGCCCTCGCGCCGCCAGGGGTGGCGGCCGCGCTGGCCATGATGGCGATCAACAGTTACACCTGCGTAGCCGAATTCAGCCAATACGCCGCCATTGATGCCCTGCGCGATCGCGAAGGCAACACGCCGCGAATGGTCGGCGAGTTTGCCGGGCGGCGAGAACAGTTCGTGAAAGATTTAAACAAAGTGCCGGGGTTCCGGTGCGAACCTCCGGAAGGTGCGTTCTACGCGTGGGTCGACGTTCGCGGTACTGGCTGCAGCGCCGAAGAGGTCTGCCGGATTTTATTGGACGAAGCCGGGGTCGCCGTCATTCCCGGAGCCGCGTTTGGTCCATCCGGCAAGCATTTCGTGAGATTCTCATTCGCTTCGTCAGTCGAAAATCTGAAGGAAGCTGCGGCTCGCATCATGAAAATCTCGACCGCATGGCAAGGAAGCCTGGTCGAAAGCTAGCCAGCACAGAGATTTTGGTTCGAGGTTTTGGGTGGCGCAGCGCTTCAGCGCTGCGATAAATTGCTCAGCGAATTGGGGCTTCAGCCCAGAGGGAAATATGAAATTGGCACGGCTGCTCGTCTTGTCCGGTTTTCTGCTCTGCGTCACGGCCTTTGCGGCAGTTCTTTCCCCCGCTCAGGCCCGTCCACTTCACGGTCCCGATGTTCAGCAGATCTATCAGCGTCTTCTGCCAGAGATCGATAAAATTCCTGCCTTCGACCACCACGCACATCCCGGATTTTCCGATGATCCCGATGTCGACGCCATGGCCGCGCCTCCCGATTTCAGTGAAGCTGTCCGCACTCGCGACGATAATCCCGAGCTCATCGCCGCCGCCAAAGCCTTGTTCGGATACCCCTACACAGATCTTTCGCCGGAACACGCTAGGTGGCTGATCGCGAAAAAAGCTGAACTGAAGAAACAATATCCCGGTACTGCCTACTTCGACATGATTCTCGACAAAATCAACACCGAAAGCTCTGCGGCCAACCGTGCCATGATGCCGGACTATCTCGACTCCAAGCGCTTTCCGTGGGTCTTCTTCGTGGACTCTTTTATGTGGCCGTTCAACAACCAGCGCGAGACCGCGCGCAATCCTGATGAGGGAGTCTACATCCCGCTGCAGGAGAAAATGCTGCACCGCTGGATGCAGCAGGAAAATGTTACGAAACTTCCGGTCGATCTCGATGGTTATTTGAAGTTCATCACTCAGGTATTGGAAGACAATCGAAATAAAGGCGGCATCGCGATAAAGTTTGAAGTGGCCTACTTCCGCCCCACAACTTTCGGCGACCCAACGCGCGAGCAGGCTGCAGACCTGTACTATCGCTATGTTACAGGTGGTATTCCGAGCGAGAAGGATTACCGCACCTTCCAGGATTACATTTTCCGCTACCTCATTCTGGAGGGCGGCCGCTTGCATCTTCCCGTACACATTCACTCCGCGGTAGGCATCGGCGACTACTTTAATCTGTCGCAAAGCAACATCATGAATTTCGAAAGCGTGCTGCGCGATCCCCGCTACCGCAACACAACCTTCGTCATGCTCCACGGCGGATATCCGCTCGAGCGCGAGGCCATCTGGCTCGCCGCCATGAAGAATGTTTATTTCGATTCGTCCTTCGAAGAACTTGTGCAATATCCGTCCGCTTTCAAAGACATACTTAAGATGTGGCTGGAAACTTTCCCCGATAAGGTAACCTTCGGCACGGATGCTTTCCCTTACAATGAAGTCCTGGGCGCCGAAGAGAGTTACTGGCTGGGCGCGAGATCAGCGCGAACGGCGCTGGCTGCTGCTCTCGCCGAAATGATCTCGGAGAATGAAATCACTGAGGCCCGGGCTCTGCAACTGGCGCACGGTTATCTGCACGATAATGCGGTAAAGTTATACGGTGGCAGGGTCCACTAACCATGGCGAAAAAAATCAAAACCAGCCGGTCATCTGTTAAGAAATCAAAAGCAAAACATAGCGTAAAGCGGCATTCTCGCGCGCAACGCGCCGTCGCGAAACATGCAGCTGCGAAAACGCCTCTGCAGTACGTTCCATGGCACACCATCCCGTTGGAAGAATTGAATCCGCTTCTGCAGCGGCAGTTCGTGGTCGGTCAGGAAATTATGGTAGCGCGAGTCCTGCTGAAAAAGGGATGCATCGTGCCCGAGCACAGCCATCACAACGAACAACTGACCTACATATTGGATGGTGCTCTGAAGTTCTGGATCGACGGCCGGGAAATTGTCGTTCATGCTGGCGAGGTTCTATGCATCCCGGCGAACATGCCGCACAAAGCGGAGGCATTGGAAGACACGGTGGATCTTGACGTTTTCAACCCGCCGCGCGCGGATTGGATCAATAGAACCGATCAGTATCTGCGCGGCGAAAAATAACCATTCACTCCATGCCGCCCTCCGCTACGCCTGGCCAGAAGTTTGATAAACGAGGTTCTCTACCGAGCCAGCGCAAGTGTACGTTCATCTTCCGCTGTATCGGCTGCGGCGCGCTCACTCCGGAAGCCGCTCAGCATTTTCGCTGCTCGCATTGCGATAACTTGCTGGAGGTAACCGATCCAGCTTGGAAGTCGCCCGCCTTGAATGCTAGCGTTTTAAAAACCACTTGGCGGGAGCGTCGCTCCTCGAACTCGCCGCTCGACCTCAGCGGCGTTTGGCGGTTCCGCGAACTTCTGCCCATGCCCGAGTCTGCCGAGCAAGTCATTTCTTTGCGCGAAGGAAATACTCCGCTCTATGAACTCCCGCAAGCCTCCCGTCGCACGGGCGTTTCACGGCTCTACGGCAAACATCAGGGGATGAATCCGACCGGCTCGTTCAAAGATGCGGGCATGACGGTTGCCGCCACGTTCGCCCGCGAAGCGGGATATCATTGGGTGGCCTGCGCTTCCACAGGAAATACATCAGCATCCATGGCGGCCTACGCCGCTCGCGGCGGCATGCGCAGCTTGGTGCTCGTGCCTGACGGGAAGATTTCCTGGAGTAAATTATCGCAAGCTCTGGATTACGGCGCGCTCACTTGCCAACTCCGAACTGATTTCGACGGCTGTCTGCGCCTGCTTCAGGAAATTGTGCAGCGCGCCCTGGTTTATCAACTGAACTCTATTAATCCATTTCGGCTGGAAGGGCAGAAAACGCTTGCCATCGAACTTATGGAGCAACTTGATTGGAATCCCCCCGACCACATCATCGTGCCCGGAGGAAACCTTGGCAATAGTTCGGCGATCGGCAAGGCGCTGCTGGAAATGCTCGAGCTTGGTCTGATATCGCGTCTTCCGAAATTATCTGTAATCCAAGCCGAGGGAGCCAACGCCCTGGTTCGCACTTTGCGTGAAGCTGGGGGCAAGCGGCTTATGAGTGTGCAGCCCGAAACCCGTGCCACCGCCATCCGCATCGGCAATCCTGCTTCGTGGGAAAAAGCGGTCAAAGTGATTCAAGCCACCGGCGGCGCTTGCGAACAAGTGAGCGAGTCGGAGATCGCGATAGCGAAAGCTGAAATCGGGGCCGAAGGAATCGGCTGTGAGCCTGCTTCGGCGGTAACGCTCGCTGGTCTGAATAAATTCCTGAAGCAGGGTTTCGTAAAACCAGAAGAAACCGTCGTCCTGGTGCTCACTGGAAATCTGCTAAAAGATCCTGACTTCACCATGGAGTTCCATCGTGGCGAGCTCTTTCCCAACGCCATAAACAAGCTCGATGATGCTGCGCTGAACTCACTGCGCCATCCTCCGGTTGTGCTCGATGCCAATCTGGACGCGATTCTCCAAACTCTGGAACGAGCCGAGAAATCTGATCCCACGCACGCCAATGTCTAACACGCCAATGTCTAAGAAGAAAAAGAAATCATCTGCAACGCCGCTGCACCTAGCTCTGCCAGCGACCTCAGCTAATCTCGGCCCAGCCTTCGACGCGGCCGCCCTGGCGATGGATTTATACATCACCATCGATGCCCGGCCCGCCAGGGATTTTTCGATTCGCGCCACCGGCCGCGATCTGAAAATCTGCAAGACTCTAAAAGATCACCTCATTCTTACCACCTATCGAGAGATTCTTCAGGCGCGAAGCAAAGAGATTATTCCGCTGTCTCTTCGTATTCGAAATGACATTCCAATCGGAAAAGGTTGTGGGTCATCCGCGGCGGCACGGTTAGCCGGCATCGCATTAGCAAATCATTTCGGACATTTGCGCTGGACAGATGCGCAAATTATCGGCGAGGCATCCCGCCGCGAACACCATCCGGATAACGCTTCCGCTTGCTGGATGGGCGGACTCACCGTGGCGCGCATGTCTGGAGAAGCGGAAGCTGAAGTGGTCAGCATCAAGCCGAAAGGGAACTGGCCGCTGTTGCTGGCGCTTCCCGAGCAGGTTCTTTCTACTGAGGAAGCGCGCCGCGTGCTTCCGGCGCAGTATTCCCGTGCCGACGCGGTAATCAATATTCAAAACTCAATGATGTTGCTCGCCGCTTTTATGCAGGGTCAGCACGCGCTGCTGGCAGCTGCGCTGGATGATCGCATGCACCAACCTTACCGTTCTGCACTCTGTCCTTTGCTGCCATGCCTGCAGGGATTGCGGGGGAATCCTGGAATTCTCGGCGCCGTCCTCAGCGGTGCTGGTCCATCAGTGGTCGTCTTTCTCGATCCCCGCACTTCACTTCAGAAAGCTAGAAAAATTATTTCCGCTCACCTTGCCGCGCAGGGAATGCGTGCCGAGTTGCTTCTCACCTCGATTGCATCACGCGGAGCGCATTCATAAATCCGCCGAATCGTATGATTTGAATGAACTAGTGATTTCCTCAAGCAGAAACTTTCCTCACCTGCGCGTGTTAATTTCAACCATAGGGTCGCCGCTTCAGAAGAGCTTAGTAAGTACTTGGGGTGTGCAGGATGAAGCCGAAGATGCATCATCACGTCCAGCCACGTGAGAGCGAGCGGTTGCGCAATAAACAAGCCTCGAATAAGCAAGCCACTGAGGAGATCCAGAAGTTTCTTCGAGCCCTCGACTCCTATCCTGAGCGTGTGGCCAAGGAGCCCGGCGTTAGTTTCCGGCGACATTTATCCGGCATCTTCAAGGCCTCCCGCAAAAAACCCGACGAGCCACTGCGACACTAACTAGCAGTCAGAGATTTCTATCGGCTGGCCGGAGGCACGATTCCGTTCATGCGCAGATATTCCACCATTTGCCCGTAGTGGTCGAATCCATGAGCAGTCACGCTGGTTGCCACTCCCAGCCGGGTAATTGATCCCTCACCGAACGGGCTCTTCAGCGGAGAGACCAGATTTGTTTCGTTGATGGTTTGAATCGCCTTGTGAACGTAGGCGAACGAATCCTTCAAGTAGTTCAGGATGTCCGTCTTGGTCTTGATCGATGCCGGCCCTGATTCATCGCCCACATCTACCGGAACCTTTTCACTTAATATTGCCGCTCCAAACATATAATTCACCGCCGCCACGTGCTTTATCTGTTCGCCGAATGTGCGAACCCCCTTGAATTCGCCGTTGGTAGGTGCGAATCCAAATTTATCCTCGGGCATTGCATCGGCTGCAGAAACAAACTCATGTTCCATACTGGTGACCGCGTGGTCGAGGACTTCAGTGACCGTCTTATGCTGCTCATTCTTGTTGTTCGCCTGCGCTGAAACCAGCCCCGCAAACAGCAGCACGCAAAATGCAACACTCCCAAGCTTCCTATTCATAGATAATTCCTCCATTTGAACTACCCTGTGATTCCTCTCTCAAGATTTCACGGGCATGAAAGGCCATTCCGCGCCTCGCCACGCCCGAACCATATAAATCGCCAGCCCGGCCAACAATATTACTACCGCATATCGTATTTCTTTTTGCCAGTTCGCCCGATTGAACAGGATGAACAGAAATCCGGCAATCGCGGCCAAAGCCGGCAGCGGATACAGCCACATGCGAAATGGACGCGGGAACTCCGGTCGCGTCACTCGAAACACGATCAGTCCAACTGCCTGCACCAGAAATTGCAGAATCAGCCGGATGACGACCAGAGCCGCGATCGCGTCGCGCAGCCGCAGAAAGCAGAAGGCCGCCGCTGCAACTCCTAACGCCAGCAGCGACACATAGGGGAAGCGGTATACGGGATGGACTTTGGCAAATGCCTTGAAATAATTTCCGTCCAGGGCCGCGGCATACGGAACCCGGGAATAGCCCAGCATGAGCGAGAAGACCGATGCGAACGCGGCTACAATGATGAGCCCCGTCACCAACCGCGCCGCCCACGGCCCGTAGATCCGCTGCATAAACAGCGACACAACGTACAAGCCATTATTGTTATGCCCCGCCTGAAGCATTTCCCGCCACGGAACCACCGCCAGAATGCACAAGTTCATCGCTAGATATAGACAGGCCACCAGCAAAATAGAAAGCAGCAAAGCTCGCGGAATATTCCGCGTCGGATCTTTTATTTCATCGCCCAGGTAGCAGACGTTGTAGTAGCCCCAGTAGTCGTAAGTCGCCACGAGCATGGCTCCGCCCAAGCCGACAAAAAATCCGTGGGAGAGGGTGAACGCTCCCGGAGGAAAATCAAACGCGCGGGCGGCGTTGAAGTGTGTCAGGCCGGCGAAGATGATCCATCCGATGGTTCCCATCACGCCAATCCAAAGTATGTTCGAGAGCCGTCCGATCACCGTGATGCGCCGATAGAGTAGCAACACCGTCAGGAAGCAAACGATGACCGCGACGGCGGTACCCTGCGTCACAATCCAGCTGACTTGCAGAGGGCCCGCCCAGGGGATGGACACAGACGCAGTGTGCGCGGCGTAAACGGTTTCCAGGCTGGGCCAGTAGTAAGCCGCGTACCCGGCGAGCCCGATGCAACCCGTAGCGATGGACAGTGGCGCGCTGAAGGAAAGTTGCCAGATAAACAAAAATGAAATCAGCCGTCCCCATTTGCGCGGACCATAAATCTCGTTCAGGTAGCGATACGGTCCACCCGATCCCGGCATGGCAGCGCCGAGTTCGGCGGAGACCAGCCCATCACAAACCGCCAACAGCGCGCCTGCAATCCATCCCAGCATCGCCTGCGGGCCGCCCATGGCGCTCAACACCAGCGGCATGGTAATGAACGGCCCCACGCCGATCATGTCGATCATGTTGAGCGCAGTCGCGCTCCCCAACCCCATGCCGCGGATCAGGCCGTGGGAATCCGAATTGCTTTGCGGGGGCGCGTGCATTGCTTGTAAGGCGAGTTTCGGGCGTTACGGATGAAGCAAGACTCTTCCGCTTATCTTCCGCTGTTCAAATGCCACATGCGCCTGGGCAGCTTCCGCAAGTGGATACGTGCGATCAATCCGGATAGAAAGCTTACCTTGCCTTACCCAGTCGACGAAGTATTTGAGATAACCAGGATATTCTTTGACATAAGGGCTGCCATTTGTGCGGGTCAAGAATAGCGATCCTTTTTCCTGCAGCTTCATAAGATCAAACGGTGGCACGTACCCACTGGACTGGCCGTAGATCACAAGATATCCGCCGGGAGCCAGACTGTCGAGGCTCGCCTCAAATGTATCCTTACCGACGCCGTCATAGACTACGCTGACGCCGCGGCCTCTCGTAATCCGTCGCGCTTCCTTGGCAACATCGCTTTGCTTGGAGATAATAACCTCATCCGCGCCAGCTTCTTTCACGAACGCAGATTTCTCTTCACTCGATGTGACGCCAATCACCTTTCCCCCGCGGATCTTCGCCATCTGGCAGAGCAACAAACCAATACCTCCAGCCGCGGCGTGAATCAAGCACCAGTCGCCTGATTTTATTGGGTAGGCGAAATGAGTGAACGCGTACGCCAGGAAACCCTGATTCATACCCCCCGCTGCCTGGTCGATGCTGATGCCATCTGGAACGCGGCTGAGCCACGCGGCTGGGGCAAGCGCATGAGTCGCGTACGAATTTCCCACAAAGACAACGCGATCTCCCACTTCAACATTATTGACGCCGGTACCGATCGCCTCGACGATTCCAACTCCCTGGCTGCCCAGGGTTGCGGGAAGCTCAGGCTCGCTTGGATTCGCACGACGATAGAAACCTTGGCCGACAAGTTCTCCGCGGCGCTTTTGGACATCGAGAAAGTTAACGCTGGCAGCCTCGACTCGCAGTAAAACTTGTCCTTGGCCAGGAGCCGGCGTGGGCAAGTCTTCCAATTTCATGACTTCCGGGCCGCCATAGGAATGAATGCGAATAGCGCGCATCAAGTTTCGTCCGTCCTCTTTGAAGACTACGCGATGGATTACTGCTTCTCATGCCCCGCGCTCAACAGATTCACATACAACCGCACCGCGCCGGGAACTCCTGCCGGCAATTGACGGAAGAATGCATAGCCCGTGTAGATATAAATTCCTTTACCGTATCGCGCCTGGAGCAAGCCGCCCTTTTGTGGCTCTTCACCAGGATCATGACACGCTAAGAGCGGTTTGAAATGGTCATCCCATTTGTCCATGAAATACAGCCCCCGCTCTTGCACCCATCCATCAAAGTCTCGCGGCGTAATTGCGTTGGGATAATGAAAAACATCATCCTGCGGCGCCAGAATATCGACCGGGGCTTCCTCTACGGAAACCCGCGCCCGGCTTAGATCCGCAGGGTATGGAGTGAAATGTCCACTGTTAAAATCCGCCACGCCGCTGTTATATTGCACGACCAGCGTTCCGCCTGCGGCGACAAAATCCAGCAGCTTCTTATTGTTCTCAGCAACTTCTTTCTGAGTATCGTAGGCACGAATTCCCAGCACAATCGTTCCGTAGCTGCTCAAATCTTCGCTGGCCAAGCTTTCAGGCGAAATCAAAGTCACATTCATTCCCAATTGCTGCAGCACAGTGGGAATATCGTCTCCCGCCCCCATAACGTAGCCGATCTTCAGATCATGCGGAACTTGCACATCTACTATGCTCACGCGCTGAAGCGCCGGTTGATAATAATAAAAGCTGCCCAGGTCCTCTCGCGTCACGAGCGTGTAGCCTTCGCTGAATTTCTTGCCCTCCACGTCTAGCGTTGCACGCACCTGATCTCTTCCTTCCTGCAGGCCGGCAGGGAAAACTGTGAAGTTAAAATCTTGCTTCTCCCCGCGCTTCGTGAATTTCACATCCAACTGCGCGGGCTCCGATCGCCAGCCCTGCGGCAACTCCAGTCGCAGCACGCCCGGCATTTCGTGGTTCAGATTGCTGGTGATGCCCACCGTAACCGTGGAACTCGCGCCGTTGTGAGTCGAGATCACGTGTGTTCCGGGTTCCAGTGCAACCGAAAATGCCGGGACCACCGCCACTGGACGCGCTTGTTCCTTTCCGTTGCCGTCGAGGAAGGTCGCTACAACCGTGGCGCCAATCGCACTTTCTCCCCGCTCTCCGCCCGCAATCGCATACTCCACTCGCGCGCGCAGAACCGGAGGCGGGAAGGGAAGCGTCGCATATTTCTCGTTGTCGATATGATTGATGCTGTCAGTAAAGGGATTATCCCGATGCCAGTAGGGGCGTGTGTATGCCGCATCATTGGGAACCTTCAGGCGAAACACCGCGTGGACATTATCACCAGGCTTAACGATAACCTGCTTCGTTTTATCGGAAATCGTGCTCCACCCTTCCGGTACTTCCAGTTTCAATCCGTCGAGCAGGAGCCGGTTCTTTGATCCGTTGCGAAAATCTACCGCAACCATGAAATCCTGTCCCGGCGAAACTGTCGTGACCGCATCCGCTTCCTTCGGCAAAACGTTCGATGGTTCCGCTCGTGAAACCACGGTTGCCGCAAGATTTATGTCCAAAGCATCGTTCAACGCGGCCTGCGCCTGTTCCGTCTTTTCTTCCAGCCTGGCCCTCAGATCAGCCTTTGCGCCCGCACTTAGGCCGGATTTGCCGACCTCCTCTCCAAGCTGCTCAAACCCCGCGATTACTCTCATCAGCGGCGCAGCCGCAGCAGACGAATCATTGCGGCTCGCGTCGGCACTGGCTGCGGAAACCTCGCTCGCAATCCTTGTCAATTCTTGCCGCAACTGCGGAACCTTCGATTCCTCCGTTCCCAAACGCGTTGCTAGCCCCGGCAGACTGCTATCGATCCCATCAAAGAAATCTTTTTCATGCCCATCCTTATCGAGCTTCGCAGGCTCGACCGAACCCACCAGCTTGTAGAATGTAAACCGATCGCCCGGTTCTACCGTCCAGCTTCCTGACCCCTGCGAGAGCTGATGCCGCAATCCCTCCATCGCGAACTGTATATATGACATGCCTAAGTCAGCGTCTGGCTTACCGGTGTTCAACTTCACCGTCCAGTTCGCATCCGGACACGTCATCGCGCCAAACCCGCACACATTTCCAATGTAAAGTTTCTTCGCTTGCCAGGGCAGCAATCCTTGCGCAATCTGCTCCGGAAAGCGCTTTGGATCCGCTGCTGCCCGGAATGCCTCCTGGGTCAGGATGCTGGATGCCTGGTGATGCCCATGTCCATCCCGCGGAGTTCCCGAGAATCGCGCCACCAGCACATCGGGACGGAATGTTCGTATCACCCGCACCATATCGCCGAGTGCAACATCGTGCCCACCCCACTTGGAAAAAGTTTCCTCCGCACTTTTCGAAAAGCCGAAATCTGCCACGCGCGAAAATCGTTCCTGCACTCCGTAATACTCATCTGCCGCCAGAAGCTCGAGAGTACGCAGCACGCCGAGCACATCTGACAAATTGCTGCCAACTTTATTCTGGCCACCCTCGCCGCGATTCAGCGTCATCAAGAGCACGCTGTCACCGTGTCCGCGCGACTCCAGCGTCAGCATTCCGCCATCTTCATCGTCCGGGTGCGCGACGGTCTGCATCAGATGTGCCGTTGTGCCCAATCGCCGCAGCATCAAGCGCAAGCCGAGAGTGCCTCGATCTTGCGGAAGTTCAGGAGGAGTTCCCTGGTAAGGCAGTTGAGGGAAATCCGTTACCGACCATTGATGGTTGTCCGGCTGCGCCGCCGCCGAAGGGTGAGCAGTTTCTCCAGTTTGCGGCGGCGCTGCCAGCAGCAGCAAGGGACACGCCAAAAGAAGTAACAAGAATGAGCCCTGGATTGTTACAGCGTTCAAGAAATGCTGGACGGGCCGCTGCCAGCGACCGGCGAGTTGGTCAAGTTCCAAATATTTCACCCTACAAGGATGGGGCCTAACCCTGCTTGGACGCAAATTCTTTGGCAGCGATGCAACCTGACCGCCATCAGATCACTCTACTGCCCTCGTCCTTCTTTCAATGTCTCCTGACAAGTGCTGGCGGCGGTAAGCACGTCGTCAAAAGCTGTTTCTTTTCGCAAGCTCTTCAATAGCGGATCTTCCAATAACGCGGAATACGCGCAGTAATTCTGTTGAACCGCCGCCTTCAGCAGATGCAAGGCGGCATCTTTCTGCCCGCAATACGCCATGAGAGCGCCAACGTGGTACCAAGCCTCGGGGTCGGGTTCCGTCATCACCGACGCTTCTTCGTCGCGGACAATTCGATCCATATCGGCCGGCTTCTGCGCCGCCGTGCAGGCCACCAGCAAATCACGATGATAGATAGGAGCTTTGGCCACACTCTTTACCGCTTCGCGCGCCTGCGCCAGGTTGCCAGCAGTCAGATAAACATAAGGCGTTGCCCATGCGGCCCACTCAGAACCTGCGTCCAGGTGAACGAAGTCCATGGCGCGATCGGTCTGCCCAAGCGCCATAAATACCCAGGCGCAGGAGCGGAAAGTAAAGTTTCCCGGATCGAGCGAGCGTGCCGAATTGCATTCCTGTGCTGCTTTCTCCTGCATCCCCGCGTAACGCAGCACATAACTGAGCGCGAAGTGTGCATCGGCACTTTGAGGTCTTCGCCGCACGAGGTCAGTGGCCGCGTCATAGGCGCGACCCAACTCGCCGCGGTCCACCCGGTTCACGATCAGATTGCTGGCGGCTTCCACCAGGTTCGGATCCAACGAGAGCGCTCGTTCATAAGCGGCATTCGATCGCTGGAACATCGCCTCTCCGCCGCCGCCGTACAAAGAGTCGAAGTAATAACGCTGTCCCAGCGCTTCCCACGCCGGCGCGTAGTTGCGATCTTCTCCCACAACATGTTCAAGAACCGCGATTGCATCCTTGTTCGGCCCAGGATCATGCGGTAGAGCGAGACTGTGCAGATAAAGGTCGTAGGCTTCCTGGCTCTGCGGGCGCGATGCAGTGCTCATGGTTCCCGCCGCCACACCCAAGGCGGGCAACAATCCTTGCTGCACCTGCGTGCTCAATTGCGACTGCAAAGAAATCAAATCATTCACGGACGCTGAGGCGCTGCCTTGCCAAAGCAGACGGTCGTTGGGGACATCAATTGCCTCAAGCGTAACCGTCAATCGTTCCCCCTGGCGCATAAAATGCCCCATCAGCAGCCGGCCCACGTGCAGTTGCAGTCCCACCTTGTGCGGATCCAGATCCGGCTCGACGTACTTGCGGGTGACCGAGGAAGGCCGCACTTCCAGCGAACGAGAGTAACTCAATACGCTGGTTAGTTCGTCGGACAGCGCGAAGCGCAAATAGTCCACGCTGACATCGCCGTTCATATTTTGCAGCGGCAATACCGCAATGGCATTCCGTTCCTCAGCGCTGGCCACTTCCCGATGCTTCCACCAGTACGCTCCCACCGCCGCCAACACCGTGGCCAACATGGCCAGACTCCCTAACAACAACCAGAAAACCCATCGACTGCCGGGTCGCCCGAAGGTCTTGCTCGCAACCCTGAGCCGGACGGTTTGCAAACCGCTTCGTACCTGCCCCGATTCGTTTTCCCGCTTCAGCTGTTGCAGGTCCGCCTTCATCTGCGTGGCGCTCTGGTAGCGGTCCTTGCGGTCCTTCTCCATCGCCTTGCCGATGATGCCTTCCAGCTCAACCGGTACCTTTGGATTCAGTTCTCCCGGCGGAACCGGCTTGTCATGCAGCACTGCATCAAGAGTCATCAAGGAGTTTTTGCCGGTGAAAGGCTTTTTCCCGGTGGACATCTCATACATGACCACGCCAAAGGAAAACAGGTCGCTGCGGAAGTCGATATCTTCGCTGCGCGCCTGCTCGGGCGACATATAAACGGCCGTTCCCGGAATAACGCCCACGGCTGTCAAGGAATTGTCGTTCGCGCCTCCATCGCTGTCGGTGCCGACGTTGTGCACCAGCTTCGCCAGCCCGAAGTCGAGGACCTTCACCTGCCCATCAGGAGTCAGAAAAATATTTGCTGGCTTGATGTCGCGGTGCACGATTCCCTTGGCATGGGAAGCTGCCAGCGCGTCTGCCACCTGGATGCTGATGTCGAGCAGCTTCTCCGTTGCCAGCGCATGGCCGGAGATGCATTGCTTCAGGCTCTCGCCTTCGAGCTTCTCCATTACGATGAAGGGATGGCCCTTATTGTCTTCAATGCCGTGGATGGTGCAGATATTGGGGTGGTTGAGTAAGGATGCCGCTCGCGCTTCGCGCTCGAAGCGCTCCAGCGATTTGGGGTCGCCGGCAAGATTTTCAGGAATGAATTTCAGCGCAACGTGCCGCCCCAGCTTGAGGTCTTCCGCCTCGTAAACCACACCCATGCCACCGCCCCCTAGTTTTCCCAGAATGCGGTAGTGGGATACGGTCTGGCCAATCATGAAAGCGCATTACTCCCGACGGCGGTAATGTTAGGCTTCGCCGATGATCCCGGTCAACTACAGCCTTTGCGCACAATTAGATGCAGGGCGCCGGTCTGGACGCCGGCAAGTTCGACCGCTCGCATTTCCCAAAGTGACAACCGCCATGACCTTTTGTTTGCTGACGATGTCGCCGGTGCCGAGAGTGAAGGCTACTATGAATCTAGCAAGTGATCGCCGGATATAATTTCCATGGCGCAGAAACTTAAGGATCCTCTTGAACTTCAGAAGGCTATTCGCAGGCGTGCCGCGGAACTCTACTGGCGTGGCGGAGCCGTAGTTGGCCACGACCTCGACAATTGGCGCCAGGCCGAAGCGGAAATTCTGCGCGAAACGGGTACCCACCTGCCTCGTCCCGCCGTGGTGATTAATCTTGAGGGAGTGGTTTACACCGGAGAATACGACCTGGCGGCGGCCGATGGTTACTTGCCCGGCGAATGGAATCCCGGAGATCGAGTTCCCATTCGCCTAGAAGGCGAAAAGCTTTTTCTGCGCCGGCCCAATGGCCGCGAACTGGAAACAAGCATCGTCAAACGAATCGGCTAAAATGAATTGTCATCCCGAGCTCCTTTGCGCGAAGCGCCTGCTTGAGCTTGCCGAAGGGATCTATGCAAAACTGCAGTGCCGATGCTGTGTTAGACCATCAAGCGGTTCTACGTTGTTAAGTACAGCCCAGCCGACGCTCCCACCCACTCCATATTCACGTTGTGGTCCACTCCCATCATCAAGCCGCGGCCCATGCGAATAATCGTCAGTACTGCCTGCAGTTCCTCCTGCCATATATACATCACGCGCACCTCAGCCTTCGTACCGCCAAACGGGGTGGCAATCACCGGCTCAAAATGTAGCCGTTCTTGCAGAATATAATCCCGCCGCTTTTCGAGCGGAATCGATGCGATATTCTCTTTGGTCGGCGCAATCACCACACCCAGGCCGGCGAAAGAATACAAAGGTTTCAACGCGAAATTCTGCAAGTCGTCAGGAATCTCCTCCAGCCGGTCCAAAAACCACGTCTTCGGCACCGACTCATGCTGCAAATAAGGAATCGAAAACTTGCTGATGCGAAAATACCAGTTCGGATGCCCGGCCCATTCCACATCCAGATCGTCTCGCCAATCGAATCCCAATTTCACGTTCTTGCGTTGCAATTCGTCGACAATCGCGCGATTATAAATCCGCCGGATCGGAACCTGAGTTCCGCGGCGCTCGTAATAGAGCTGGTTCCCGTGCTGCTTGATCGCGGCTATGTCGACGGTCCTGACTCCCAGCATCTGCTCCGTCATCAAAAAATCTGGCAGAGTCTTCTGCGCTTCGGGGTCAATCTCCATCAGAATGACGTTTTCCGGATCGTGATCGCCGACGATTGCAGTCCGCAAAAGTTCCCGGTACGAAGCTTCGTTTAGCCCACTCAAAAAAAACTTCAACTCCGAAGCCGGCGGTTGCGGACCGGAAGCCGACATCTCCTCCAGCCCGTAAACATCAATGTAGCTTTGCGCCAGCGTGACTTGATACGCATACAGAGAAGGGAAGGCTTGCAGTTCCACCAATTTCGGCTGCAACTCTCCGCTGGAATCGCGCACTAATCCGAAATCCACCTGGACAAACATAGGGTGCGGCGGTTCATGCGGAACTTTAAATTCCTCGGGAATGGAGGCATCCGAGCGAGCCAGATACTCCGGACTTTCCACCAGTTGCCGGATCAGAACCTTGCCGTCGTCGGCCATTCGTCGCAGAAGTTGCGCCGGAAAAAAACAGGGCGTCTCCGAGAGACGGAATTTCACATGCGTTCCGCAAACGTCGTCAACTCGTCGCAAAAAAGTTTGATATTTTTCGGGACTGAAACTGGCGTTGAATTTGTTTCGGAGGGAAGGGATCATAGCGAGAAATGGAATGTAGAAAAATCACTCGCGGATTTCCATATTCTGAATCAGCCCACCTTCGATCGAATACACATGTTCCACCATTCGATTGAGGAGTTCTTTTCCAGTCAAATCGCGAACGACTTGGTGAACCTCGACGACCACCCGCCCGGTCGAGTCAGTTGCGAACTTCTTTGGCTCAACCTGCGGGTCCAGTATCTTCCACTGTCGAGTCCAGTACTCACGAACTCCCACGCGCCCGTGGACCGTACCGCCTTCCATGCCATTGGGCCATTCCACATCGGGTTTCATTGTAGCTAGAGCAGCTTCGAGATCGCGCGCGTTGAATGCCTCATACGCCTTTCTCAGCAGCGCCACTTTGGAGTCTTCGACCGTCACAGTACAGGCCCTACGCTTCCACTAAAAACTTCCCATCCCGCATGATCTGCTCGTCGTCCACCCAAATGTTAAATTTGCGCCCCACAACATCGATGTGGGTTGTGGAATCCCAGTCCGCGCCCGTATGCGCCCCATAGGGATTTCCAAACGCAATGTGTACGCCGGGATACTTCTCATCCTGCAGAATCTGCCCAATCACATCCTTGAGATCGATATTGGTGCCGATGGCAAACTCGCCCACGCGGTCGCTGTTCTCATCGGTGTGCGTGTACTTCCAGAAATCCTCTTCGAGTTCGCGATTTTCAGAATGCGCCTCGGTGAGGCGGTTTCCCTTTATGCGTACCGTGAGCGGCGTTTCCTGGAGATTTCCAAATTTTGTGCAGAGATAATCCCCAACTACGCCGTCGATTACAAATGTGCCGTTCACTTCACCCGGTGTCGTAAAGATTTCACCGCCTGGCAAGTTCCCCCACTTTTCTGCAGAGATAATTCCACTCGTCTTTAACCACCGGTAATTGGGATTCAAATCCGCAATCAGGTCCGTCCCAGCTGCAGTTTTCGCCCGCACTCGCCGCGCCTTGCGTACCATCGCAACCACCTTCGCGCTCAGCCGGTCGACTTTCTGGAAATCCGCCCGCATCCCCTCCAGCATGATCTGCCGGTTGATGTTCACCATATGCGCATGCCGGATCTTTCTTCGATTCACCACATCCGTCATCTGCATGCGCGAACGCAGTTCGTTGCGCTGCGCCCACACGGCAAAAATAGAAACCTGACTCGTCTCGAGATCTGCGGCGATCTGCGGCGGCAAATCCTTTAGCGGCCGCTCTGCCACATCTTCCAAAACCCACACGCGATGCGGGGAGCCAAGCTTCTCAAGTTCGGCCACGATGGCCGCCGCGATCTCTTGCGTGGCCTCGTCCGTTATAACGCAAACCTTCTCCTCCGGTTGTACGCGCAAACACACGTTAACTGCATTTCGCGCTCCAACGCTATATTCCAGATCGAAAGCAACTGGTGTACGGTTGCCCCATCCTTCCCGCGTTTTGTGCGAGAGAGCCTGCCCTGAGCTCGACGAAGGAGTGGGGATTTTGACTTGTTCTGCAGGAGTGCTCATTACCCTACTTTTCTCTCCGAGGCCGGCTCAACTTCCGCCAAACCCACTTCGGTCTCTTCAATAATGTAATCGACCACTTTCTTCAAATCTCCAGTCTCCTGGTAAACCCGCAGCTGGCGGTCCGCACCGCTGCCTTCTTCCAGCATGGTGTGGATGTAATTTAACTCCTCGCGCGAGTCCAACTCATCCACCACATCGTCGACAAACTCCAGATATTCACGGATCAAATCCCGCGCTGGAACTTCTATCTGCTTGCCGAAATCGATCAACTTTCCATCCATTCCGTAGCGCGACGCACGCCACTTGTTCTCCATTATCAGCGCACGCCGATACAGTCGAAATCCCTGATTCGCTGTATGCAGCTTATACAGCTTGGCCACAGTAGCCTGGATCAGCGCGGCCAGTGCGATGGTCTCGTCGGCGCGCATGGGAATATCGCACACGCGAAACTCGATGGTATTGAAAAACGGATGCGGGCGAATATCCCACCAGATCTTCTTCGCGTTATCAATGCAGTTCGTCTTAATCAGCAGCTTGATGAAGTTTTCGTACTCGCCCCAGCTGGGAAAATAATCTGGAATATTCGTTCGGGGAAACTTATCAAAAACTTTACAGCGATAAGATTTCAACCCAGTGTTCATCCCCAGCCAAAATGGCGAATTGGTCGAGAGCGCCAGCAGGTGCGGCAGAAAATATCGCGCGTGATTCATCATGTGGATCGCGGTCTCGCGATCCTCGATCCCGATATGAACGTGCAGTCCGAAAATTAAATTGGCCCGCGCTACTAACTGCATGTCTTCCACAATATTCTTGTAGCGCGCGTCGGGATTAATATCCTGCGTTCGCCAGTCCGAAAAAGGATGCGTGGCGACTGACGCCAGCCGCAATCCATTCTCCTTCGCCAGGCGGATTATGTCGCGCCGCAGCATCTTCACTTCCGCCTTGGCTTCCTTGATGTTCTTGCAAACCCCGGTGCCGACTTCGACGACCGACTGATGCATCTCCGCTTTCACCCGCTCCTGCAAGATGAGCTGACCCTTCTGCAGGATTTCGGCCTGAATATGCGACCGCAGATCCCGCGTCTCCGGATCGATCGTCTGATATTCCTCTTCAATCCCGATGGTGAAAGTAGGTTTCATCGCAGTACGAAGGAGTCACTCCTCAAGATCTTGTCATTCCGAGCGAAGCGAGGAACCCGCTGTTTGCCTGCAGTTCCCCGGTTCTCGCTTCCAGCGAGATTCCAAACAGTATAACAACGGCGCCAAGAATGCCGATCAAAAGCTATGGTGCGCCTGGAACCAGGACAGCCACAGGAAAAAGCCGACAAGTATCAGCATCAACGCGCTCAAGCAAATGGAAAGTACAGAAAATAGACTGCGAATCCAGTGTCCCGGCGAAAATGCAAGAAATAACAGGAAGATGGCGATCACTTGACCGATCAGGATCGCGCCGATGCCCCAAACGATGAATATCTCGTTGAGACCGCCAGCCACTGCGCCAATACCGGTCGCTTTTTGTCGTGAGATGCTTAGGATGGTGTGGCTAAGGCCAACCAGGATAGGAAGCCAAGGTGCCCACGCCAGCACAACGCCCCACAGAAACCGCTTTTTCTTTAGCTCATCCACTTAATTCTCATCATGTCTCACTCTGCCTTTCGAAAGCTCGCGCGAAGCGGTACGTCTTGGTTAATTCTTCGCTTTCCCCCGCTTACGCTCGGCAACCCACGAGGGTTCGCCTTTTCGCGTAGTTTTTTCCGATGGGGCTTTGCCCGTCAGAAACGCCGTCCAGCGCATTTCCCGCGCCGGATCTTCTCCGGTTACGGCCATCTTTACCGCCATCTCGGCTACCGCGTTTACGATCCAATCAAAATTTTCCTGTCCCACCGAAGTAATCTCGGCATCGGGAGCCGGGTTCAGGAAATCAATCGCATAAGGCACACCGCTCTCAACCGCAAACTCCACGGTATTCAGGTCGTATCCCAATACGCGGCACAAGGTCAGCGCGTCTTCTTCAATCCTGGCCCGTAAGGCCTCCGATGATGGCGGCGGATTCCCCTTCACATAGCGCTCGTGAAACGGCGCCCGCGGATCATATTTCATGATGTGAACTTTTTCCTGGCCTACGACATAACAGCGGTAATACTCTTCAAACACCACGCCGTGCTGCAGCGTCATGCACAAATCGCCGGTCTGGTTATAGTGCTGAAAAAATTCTTCCGGCGAGTGCACGTGATAAACGTGTTTCCATCCGCCACCGGAATAAGGCTTGAGGAAAGCAGGGAAGCCGACGTAGTCGAATATCTCCTGCCAGTTCAGCGGATAGATCAGGTTCCGCATCGAGCGATCGGTCGTCCCCTCCGGATGTTTGTTATGCGGCAAAATCACCGTCGGTGGAATCGCCACGCCCAGCTTGTGAGCCAAAGCATAATTAAAAAATTTGTCGTCCGCCGTCCACCAGAATGGGTTATTCACCACAATCGTTCCATGTAGCGCTGCATTTTTCAAATATGCGCGATAGAACGGAATATCCTGCGAAATGCGGTCAATGATCACGGCATATTTCTGCGGCTCGTCCATGCGCACCCCGCCCACCTGCACGAACTCTGCAGTCACATCCTGAACCTTCATCGCGTTGATTTTCTCCACCACCGCCGGCGGAAAAGTGTTTTCCATCCCAAACAGAATCCCAATTTTCTTCATCCCATCCCCTCACCTAGCCAATCCGATCATCCGTCTCCCTAAGGCATTCCTCACCGGGCCGAAACCGCGGTGAGGAACCTGCTCCATTCTCGCCGTCTAACCACCGGGTACCTAAAAATATTTCTCTGCCATCCTCAGCCACAGCGGCCAGTCATGCTTCGAATTGTCCCCATAAATATCCAGCCAGTTCGGAACCGCTTTCCCATTCAGTATGGCGGAGAACTTCACGTTCTGATCCAGACAAATATCCCAGTCGGCCGAGCCCAGCACAATTTTCATCTGCCGGTAACGGCTCAGAAACCAATCATCACTTCTGGTTCGGCAAATAATCGGTCGGGCAATTGAAGTAGCAGTCATCATCGTAATATCCGTCGAGGAATTGGTGAATATCAAATGCCCCGCTCATGCTGACACAATGCGTCACCACATCGGGATGCTTGAGCGCAAAATTCACCGCGTGATAGGCGCCAAAGCTGCAACCCGTGAGCGCTAGCCGTGGAGTTTGATTCTTCCACCGGATAAACGGCAGCAGTTCATGCAGCACGTAGCGCTCGTACTGCAGATGCCGCATCACGCGTACCTTGGGATGCACTCCCTTGTTGTACCAACTCTCGGTATCGACCGCGTCCGTACAAAATATCTGCAATTCGCCGCGGTCAATTTGTGGGGCCAAAACGCCGATCATTCCGCGATCTTCATACTCGAAGAATTTACCCATGGAAGTGGGAAACACGAGCAGCGGCGTTCCGGCGTGCCCGAAGACCAGCATTTCCATATCGCGATTCAATTCCTGGCTGTATCTCTTGTGGTATTCGCGATTCATTTTTCGACGTTCCGGCAGCGGACGAAGTATATTACCTGAACTGCAAGGCGCAGGTATTCCACTTTGGTACCGATTGCCCGCTCGCTTCTCTCAAAATGGTATCGTGATACGAGATATGTCGTGGAAGGTTCCCAAACTGATTCCGCGTTCGGCGCCTATGATTCTGCTAGTCCTTACGCTCGCAGCCGCCAGCGGGTTCGCCGCGGTGAGCCATCTGGTTACCCGTTACACGCTTAACCAGCAGGCGCGCGGCCGTAAGCTTTATGCGCTCGGGGTGAACTATGCGAATGCCGGCAACTACACCGACGCGATCGATGCGTTCCGTGCCGCACTTACCTGCGATCCCACAAACTCTCAATACCAGCTCAGCCTGGCCCGCGTCCTGCGCGACAGTAACGACCCGAAGCGTCTCGACGAAGCCGAATCCTATCTGCTCGCGCTCTGGCAGCGGGCTCCGCAGGATGCGGCGGTCAATCTTGCCCTCGCGCGCGTGGCTGCTCACCGCGGTTCGATTGAAGATGCCATTCGTTACTACCACAACGCCATGTACGGCGTCTGGGATTCCGATCCCGATGGCAACCGCAATCGGGCCCGCATCGAGCTGATCCAATTCCTGCTCAAAGAAAACGCACGCGCGCAGGCTGATTCCGAACTCATCGCCCTGGCTGCGGCGTTGCCGCGCGATGCCGCAGCGCATCTCCAGGCGGCGCGACTTTTTGAGCAAGCTCAGGATCACAACGGAGCGCTCGCCCAGTATGAAGAAGTATTGCGCCTGGACCCGGAAAACGCCGCTGCCCTGGCGGGGGCTGGCGAAACCGCATACCGCGCCGGCAATTACATTCTCGCGCAGCATTATCTGCGCAGTGCGGTGAGCGCGAATGCGAACGACACACAATCTCGCGAGCTGCTGGCCTCAGCCGACCTCGTTCTGCGTTCGAATCCCTTTCACAGTCATATTTCGGACGCCGAGCGCAACCGCCGAATCATTGCCGCGTTCAATCAAGCCGAAGATCGCCTTACCTCGTGCGCCCAGCAGGCTGGCATCGATCTTAAAGCTACGGATAATCCGTCTCCGTCACCTCTGGTCGGGCTCCAGGCGCGCTGGCTGCTCGCCAAGCCGGATCTTGTGCTCCTGCGGTCTCCTGCCGAGACGGATCTTCCGGACGCGATCATGGACGTGGTTTTTCAAATCGAACAGCAGACGTCGACAACCTGCGGCTCGCCGCAGGGCCTTGACCTTGCCCTTTTGATGATCTCTCGTAAACGCGAGGCCGTCACCCAATGAGCGATCTGGCTCCTATTGCGGGTCCTTCCGTGCCTGCGCCAATGCGGGTTAAGGTTCCGCGCCGTTTGTTTTCCACGCTTGAAGGCGTTTTTAACGAAGAATTATTTTTTCTAATACTTTGCGTGTTTATTGGAATCTTCTCCGGTCTGGCGGTTGTGTGCTTTCGTCTGGCCATCGACTGGACGCACCTTGCGTTGCTTGGTCCACTGCCGCAAAGTCATAGTTGGCGATTGTTCTTAGTTCCCGCCGTTGCCGGATTGGTGGTCGCCGTACTGGTGATGCATGTTTTCCCGGGCATCCGCGGCAGTGGCGTAAATCAGACGAAGTCAGCGCTCTACATCTTCAACGGATTCATTCCATTTCGCACCGCTGTGGGAAAATTTATCTGTGCCGGCCTGGCCATCGGATCTGGACAGTCACTCGGTCCAGAGGATCCTTCTTTACAGATCGGAGCAGGAATTGCCTCAGCGCTAGGACGCCAACTCCAAATCTCCCGCGAGAAACTGCGGCTCATGGCTCCGGTGGGCGCCGCCGCAGGCCTCGCGGCCGCTTTCAACGCTCCGATCTCGGCGGTCCTCTTCGTGATCGAAGAGGTCATCGGTCGGTGGAGCGCTGGCATCCTTGGTTCGGTCGTCCTCTCAGCAGTTGCGAGCGTGGTGGTGGTGCGCTCATTCCTCGGCAGCGAGCCGCTGTTCAGAATTCCTCTTACTACCTTCAAGCGCCCCAGCGAACTGCTTGCTTATGCTGTGCTCGGCCTCGTGGGGGGACTGGCTTCCGTCGCCTTCGCAAAATCGATTGGCTATCTGCGTCCCCGCCTCAAAGTGTTGCCGCGATGGACTCATTATCTTCAGCCGTCGATTGCCGGGCTCCTCGTTGGCTTCATCGGCTTCCTCGGATTTCCCCAGGTCATGGGCGCCGGCTACGACTCCATGGATCAGGCGATGCACGGGCAATACGCATGGAAAATGCTGGCCATGCTTGCCCTTTTAAAGATTATCGCCACTACCATATCGTTTGTAAGCGGCACTCCTGGCGGAATGTTTGCTCCTACGCTTTTCGTCGGAGCCATGCTGGGGGGCGCGGTTGGAGACCTCGAACGTTTCTATTTCCCGCACCTCACCGCCTCGAACGGAACCTACGTTCTTGTGGGCATGGGAGTTTTGTTTGCCGGTTTCCTGCGTGTTCCTATGACTTCTGTCTTCATGGTTCTGGAAGTCAGCGGCAATTACGAAATCATTGTTCCCGTTATCGTGGCCAATACTTTTGCTTACGTGGTTTCACGTTGGCTGCAGCCTGTTCCCATTTTCGATCTGCTCACTCGTCAGGACGGATTGATTCTGCCTTCGCTTGAAGAAGAGCGCGAAGAAACGATTCTGCGCGTGGAAGATGCGATGCTCCCGGTTCCCGTTGTCATTCTCAGCGCCCAGGATTACGTCGATGCCAACTTCCACCGCGTCCAGAATTCTCCCGAGGCCGCTTTTTTGGTGCGTATGCATCCCAGCGGCTGGAGGATCGCTACGCGCGACCAGCTTCAAAGGCTATACCGCGAGGGCAAGGGCGAACTCACTTTAGCGTCCGTCCTTCCGGCTCAATCTCTACCCAGTCTGTATCCTGATCTCCCGCTCGATTCCGCGCTTCGCTACGTGAACGATTACCTACTCGTCCCCGTCGTTAACCGTGCCGACTCCAAACGTCTCGAGGGTGTCATTTCTCGCGAATCCGTATTCAAGAAATACGGCAGCAGCACTGAGATCGAGGTCACAAGTTAAGAACCTGAACGCTCATTTCCCCATGTTGAATCGCTCGTTCTTTATCGACCGACTTACCTTCCAATAAAAAAACAGCACGCCGCGGAGCACTGGGCCCCAAAACTCTGAACGCTCTAACTTCAAGTCAACGCGCAGGTACCCTTCGGACGCTATGTTCGTTTTTCGTAAATTCGATTTGGAAATGACGCTATTGGCGTGAACCGATTTCGCTGCGCTCCGTGCTGTCGGTACGTTTGTAAGCGGTGTACTTGATGATTTCTCGCAGATGGGCAGACCGCGATGGAAAGCGAAGCGTGTCGTCCGACCGGGTATACGCCGGAAACCAGTAACGCCCATCCACTTGCTGGCGATAGGTCACGAACGTCGGCTGTAAATGCGCCTGCTCATGTTTTTTCACCTGAATTTTCTCTGGGCCGCTTTTGCCGCATACTTTCACGATTTGAAAATCCTGCGCGTCTACCCAGATCCGGCCGGTAAAGTATCGCTTTCCACTTTCTTCTTTTTTCGGTTCCACATGGAAGAGGTATGTGTCCAGATCATCTACGTGCTGCTGGCCGGCATACGTCAGGTTGTACTGCGGCAAGTCATCGCTGGTCATCATGAGCGGCATGAAAACTCGAATGTCTTCCATGTCGTTCTGTTCGAGCTGAATACCTCGTAATGAGGGCTGCGCTGCGTAAGTGACCGTTTCGAGCCGCCTGCCATTCGCATCGTAAGAAACATTTGTGACTTCGTGGAACTCGCCGGTCACGCTGGTGCCGCTCAGGGTCTGCAGCAGCACATCCTGCTTGTAGGTGTAGTGCAACCGCGCGGCTTTGGTTTCCGCTTCTGCCGCGCCAAACTTTCGGATAACCTCTTCCACGCTCAGAGTTTTCGGACGGGCGAAATCCAGCAGGCCATTGCCATCTTCGCAATTAGTCTGCGCCGGCGAAGCGATCGGCAGCAGCGAGACGAACGTAAAGAGCGCGAGAAGCGGGAAGGGAATCGGAGCGCGCATCCTCAGTGTGAAAGCTCTGAAAGCGATTTCTGCTTTCATTTGTCCATAGCCTCCCGGCGCCGAAACGATATACCCGTCGCCTAAGGGCTTGCAAGTCTTGCGAAGACCAGTCTTTTCCCTCCTTTTCCACATGTGTGCAAAATCTTTCTCATAGGCCCCTGAAGGGTCTGCTAACTCGAATCATGGGCTCTCGGCTTTGGTATGTGGATTGCCCTTTCATAGGTGCAACCATCAAGAACTGGAATTTGGCTCTTTCACAAAAACGGCGCCATTCGGTAGGGCGCGTCCCCCAGACTAGGAACTTTATGAAGATCACAATTTTCGCCTTGTGTTTTCTCTGTGCCGCCGCAGCCTTCGGACAAACCGCCAGCGTGACGTATACCAATCCGCAGCCTCTCGTTATGCCCAGCCATCCAGAGCATGCAGCCACGCATGCCATGGGACTGGAATCCACACTGCTCCAGACGTCCGCCTACAGCTATGGCCAAGGTGAGCAACCGCTATGGGAGTTTGCATCCGACAAACGCGAAGTTCCTCTGGGCGATGTAGCTCGCGCATATCGTAAGGGACATGTGCTCGATAAGAAGGCTGTAATCGTCTCGAACAATTAAAAGAAAATTCCGAAAGGAATATTTACTCGCCAGCGCCCATCATCAGGATGGGCGTTGTCGGCTTCTCGGACCCGGCTTGGTTTTCGACCGTAATGGCAAACGCTTTTGCCTCGGTTCCCGGCGGCAGTGGAGGATTCACCACGCTGGCATTTCCATGGGCATCCGGTTTGAATAATCCGGCCGGGATCGGATTTCCGCTGGTCGGAATCAGCCACAATTCATAAGCTCGCTCTGGCGGCAGCGCCGGCATATTGCTGGCCAGAAATACCAAACTGTTGCGGCTGCGCAAATAAAATGCCTTGCCCTGGGGCTGGGGCGAGGTTTTCACTGCCACTAATGTCACGCGCTGCGTCTCCGGCTCAAGAATGGGCGCGGCAATCTTCCGCAATTCATTCAATTGTCGCGTACTTTCGGCGTCGCTCGATCGCGCCGAGGCTAGCATCGCCCTCAGCGAAATATCCTCCCGCCACAACGAAAGCGCGAACACGATCACGGCAGCAGTTGCCGCCCATCCCAGCCATCCCCACCACGAACTGCGCGGGGAACTTTGAACCACCGCACTGGATCTCGGTTCCCGCGCCACCGCTTCCAACAATCGTTGCCGCGCCCGCTGTGGAGGTCTCGGGCCGGCCGCCGACATTGCCAGCAGAGCTGTATCCGCACGCAACTGCTCCAGCTCCAGCCGACACGTCGCGCAGCCCGCCAAATGCTGCTCGAGCTCTGCGCGTTCGCCTTTCGACAACGCATCCAGCGCGTATAGCGCGAGATCCTCAGCGTATTGTTCGTGCTCGCTCATGACCTATCAATCAAACAACAGGAAGCCAAAATGTGCGACAGCGTTAAGTCTGAAATGCCTTTCTCAAAGTAATCAACCCCGCTCGAATCCGTGTCTTAATCGTACCCAGTGGCTCTCCAGTTTTTTCTGCGATTTCCGAATGGCTCATCCCTTCCCAATAAGCCATCTCCAAAGCTCCACGCTGCGCCGGAGCCATGCTTCCCATCACTCCACGCACCTTCGCCGCTGCCCGCGCACGCTCTGCCTCTCCGGCTAGGTCAGGCGCTACGGACAACACTACATTTTCAATATCGGTTTCCGGACGGCGCTTTCTGAGGGAGTCAATGGCCCGGTTGCGTGTGACCACAGCCAGCCAGCTTGCTAGATTTCCGCGGGCCGCATCGAACGCATGGGGATTACGCCATAATTGCAGGAAGACCTCCTGCAGCACGTCTTCGGCGGCTCCCGTATCTCCGAGCACCCGCAACGCCACGGCATACACCACGGAAGAGTAACGGTCGTAGAGCTCCGCCATTGCCCCTTGATCGCCGGTCTTCAAGCCGGTGACAATGGACAGATCCGCGGTAGTTCCATCTCGCTGCGCGCTCGACAAACGCTCTCGCTCTTCCTTCACTGGATATACGAAAAATCAGCCTTTAGTGGATTGCTGTGGGGGACCACCGTCGCCGAATTAGCGCCAACGACAAGCTGCCTCTGCGAAACCCTGTGTCCCCCGTGTTAAAAGTCTTAGCCCGTGCTACTGACTTAGCTTGATTGCAAGTTGCCGCTCCGGCTGTGTCATCTGGCTCCAGAGTTTCTGCAAATCATCCTGCAACCTCTGATTATCGGGCTCTTTGTGCAAAGAGAGGGCAAACCAGCGATAAGCAGTAGGCAAATCGCGCGGAGTGCATGTGCCGCTCGAGTAAAGCGAGCCCAGCAGAATCATCGCTTTCGTATTAGCTTGCGTCGCTGCAGGTTTGAGCAGGCGTAATCCTCGATCGCAATCCTGTGCCACGCTTTGGCCGTAGATAAATTTCTCAGCCTCAGCCACAGGATCCAGAGGAGTAACCGGAGTGGGCTTGCGCGCGCGCAAAGTTCGAGCCGCAGAGGGCTTTGCTACGTCGGGCTGCCCAGGAGCCTCAGGTTTCGACGGCCCCGCTTCAGCGTCTTCTGCTGATTCTGACTGAGCCGGCTTATCCGAGGAAGCATTGTTCTGCGGCTTGTCGGGCGCAGCAATGTCCGCTGGCACGCTCGGTGCAGGGCCGGAGTTTGCCGGCGTTGCCTCTGGAGGAGTAGCTCCAGTTCCGCTCGATGCCGCACCACTTGCAGCCGGAGCCGGAGTGGCACCGGTAGCGCCCGAGTCTGCTGCAGGTGGATTCGGGTTGGCAGCAGCGGGATTCGATGGATTTGGGTTAGCGCTGCTCGGCGTCACGGCAGTTGGTGCTGCGGGATTAGGTACCGCAGGATTGGGCGCCGCAGCCTCTGGAGCCGAAGCCGGAGCGGGCGCTGTGTTCCCAGAAGGTGTGTTCCCGGAATCCGTCGCATTTTGCGCGGCGGGCGCCACGGCTCGCGAAGGCTTCAAAAAGTCGAATCCGCCTTGTTTCCAGCGAAGGTAGCCAAAGCCGCCAATCAACGCCAGAGCGATCACAACCAGAAATAGCTTGCCGCCGCCGCGCTTCGGCTCTTCTTCATCGTCGTCGAGAAGATAATCCAGATTACCCGATGTGCGTAAATCGTGGCCTCTGCCCGAATAAGCCTGTCTGCTCCGTCCATCGGCGGGCTTATTCAACCCAAGGAACGATGGTCCGCTAATCACCGGATCACTGTTTACCGGACCGCCATTTCTTGGCGGATTAGGAATTGACGAAGCGGGCGCGGGTTCGGCAGGCGGTCGGGGAATTTGCGCGGCAACTGTGGAACCAGCCGCTGGCGGGCGATTTGCAGCCGAAACCGTCACATCACTCGCCAGCCGCGTTGGCTGCCGCACTTCCCCAGAAGGATCCGTCGCGGCTTCGGGGCGCTTATCGGCGCTGCTCGCCACCGTCCGATTCGCGGTCTCCATCTTCGGCACAAGACTCGCCCCGCACATCCCGCAGAAGCGGTTGCCCTCGGAATTCTCGTTTCCGCATCGTCCGCAGCGCACATACCCTCCTGTATCCATCTCTAGATTAACTCCACAGCCGCATTTCTAGCGAGTACGATGCAGATCCCAGCCCTGCCGCCATGGTGAATTCCGGGGAAGACGCCAACTCATTATCCCGGCCCACCTTTCATGCTATGCTGCGCAAAACCTGAAAGTGCTTTTAGGATCGCCCGTGCTGATTGAACTGAGACTGGAAAATTATGCGGTCATCGACAGCGCCGCCGTCGAATTTAGCCCCGGCCTGAACCTGCTCACCGGAGAAACCGGCGCAGGGAAGTCGATTCTGGTCGACGCCCTGGCGCTGCTGCTGGGCGAAAAAGCATCGAGCGAGGTAATTCGCGCAGGTGCGGAGCGAGCAGTTATTTCGGCGGTATTCGAGTGCGCGGGCCCGCCCGGAAGCGCGATCGAGCAGGCCCTCGAACGCAACGGACTGGATGAATCGGAAGACGGATCTCTGATCGTCCGCCGCGAGATTTCCTCCGCCGGCAAAGGCCGCGTATTCGTCAACAATCAAGCCGCAACCGTCGCTGTATTGCGGCAGCTTGCTCCGCATCTCGGAGTCATCCATGCCCAGAATGAATCCATCCTCGCCTTCGATCCACCGGCGCGGCTCGAATTACTGGATGCCTTCGCCGGAAGCCAGCTGGCGCCAGTAGCTACGGCGCACCAAGCCTGGAAGAAAATCCGCGGTCGCATGGAGGAGTTAGAACAAGGCGAGCAGGATCGCCTTCGCCTGGTCGATCTCTGGATCTTTCAAAACCGCGAAATCGAAGAAGCGAAATTACAACCCGGCGAAGACGAGCGCCTGGAAACAGAAAAGCGCATTCTCGCCAATGCCGAAAAAATTTACAACGCGGCGATGCAAGCCTTTGATTTGCTTTATGAAGGCGACGCTTCCACCTCCGCGTCATTGCGCTCCGCACAAAAGCAAATCGCCGAACTGGCCCGCTTCGAGCCCAAATTTCAGGAAGCCCTGGCCGCGCTCGAAACCGCCCGCATTAGCGTGGAAGATGTCGGCGCTACTGTGCGCGACTATGCTGGTGGCATTCATGCCTCGCCAGAACATCTGGCAGAGGTAGAAGACCGGCTGGCGTCGCTGGATCGCCTGAAGCGCAAATACGGACCCACGCTGGACGATGTAATCAACTTTGGAGCCGATGTCGCGCGCAAGCTTTCCGAGATCGAAAACAAAGATGAAATTCTGCGGGAGCTGCGTGCGGAGCTGGCAAAAGCTGCGACGGAATATCTGCGAGTGGCGCGAGCATTGTCAAAGACACGCCATGACGCTGCCCGCAAGCTGGAGAAACTGGTCGAGGCAGAGATCAACGATCTGGCCATGAAGTCGACCTTTCGCATTCAGATGACAACCAGCGAGGAAGAAGGGAACTGGTCTGCGAGCGGAATCGATCAAGTCGTTTACATGATTTCAACCAATCCCGGCGAACCCATGCGCCAGTTGGAGCACATCGCCTCGGGAGGGGAACTCTCGCGCGTAATGCTGGCTCTGAAAGTCAGCGTGGAAGACGCCGCCAGAAGTGTGGCGCGGGCGCCCTCGCCCGCGAAAGCTGGCAGCGCCCGTGCCGCGGCCCAGCGCACCATGGTTTTCGACGAAATCGACACCGGCATCGGCGGCCGCGCTGCCGAAGCGGTCGGTAAGAAACTGAAATTCCTGTCGCGTTCAAATCAAGTACTCTGCGTAACCCACCTCCCGCAGATCGCCACCTTCGCCGATCATCACTATGTCATCGAGAAAAAAGAACGTGCTGGGCGCACCCGCACCACCATCCGCTCAGTTTCCGGCGAAGAACGCACCGAAGAAATAGCCCGCATGTTAAGCGGCGCCAAACTCACTGAGACCTCGCGCAAGCATGCTGAACAGATGATTAAGGCGAACGGATAGGGCTTGACAACGGTGTATGGGTTAGCTAAGCTAAGTTAGCTAAGACCTTCGGCAATCATGGAAACCATTACTATTCACAAGGCTAAAACCCAACTCTCTCGCCTCATCGAGAAAGCTTGCCGCGGCGAAGAAATCATTATTGCTCGCGGAAAAGAGCCTGTGGTTAAGCTCGTACCGCTTGCTCAGATGCAGGGAGATCGAAAGCCTGGCGCCTGGAAGGGAAAAATCAAAATTGGGCCTGAATTCTTTGAGCCCCTGCCTCCAGAAGAACTCGAAGGCTGGGAGTAAGCGATCGTGCGATGTCTGCTCGACACCCACACTCTCATTTGGTGGATGACGAACGACTCCCACTTGTCTAAGTCGGCCCACGCGCTGATCGAAAATAAGCACAATTTCTCACTGGTCAGTGCGGCTTCGGCTTGGGAAATTGCTACCAAAGTTCGTCTTGGCAGGCTGCCTGCCGCTGCGGGCTTGGTGCAGGATTTTGTTGCCGATCTCGCCCGACACCGGATAGGAATCCTCCCGGTAAGTGCGGACCATGGCTTACGCGCGGGATTGCTCCCCGGTCCACACACCGATCCGTTCGATCGCATGCTCATTGCCCAGGCTATCGCTGAAAATATCCCGCTGGTTAGCAACGATCGGGCGCTCGATGGATACGGCGTGGAAAGGCTCTGGTGATTTGGCCAGGGACCCCTCGCCATTTAAACCTCGGATCTGACGCTTCACTGCTAATTCCCGCCATTTCTGCGCCTTACATTGACCATCTGGATGCATTCCGATAGCCTATGAGTTATCCGCAGAATGGGGATAGTGTAGGCTGATCGTACCTTTTTCATGCCTTTATTTTGCATCGCATGGGGTGCGGGGATGATCTCACCAGTGGGAGTTTAATGGTGCCAAACCAAGGTAAGACGTTACTTTTGTTAAAGCCTCGCGGCTTCTGTGCCGGGGTGGTCCGGGCCATCGACGTCGTTCGCATCGCCCTCGAAGCCTTCGGCCCGCCCATCTACGTCCGCAAAGAAATCGTGCACAACAGTTTCGTTGTGGATGAATTGCGCGGCAAGGGCGCCATTTTTGTCGATAGCGAGGATGAAGTCCCCAACGGCGAGCGCGTCATCTACAGCGCTCACGGAGTTTCGCCGGAAGTCCGTGAGCACAGTGCCCGCCGCGGCCTGCGCGTGATTGATGCCACGTGCCCACTCGTGACGAAAGTCCACGTGGAAGCGGTTAAATTCGCCAAAGAAGGTTATTCGCTCATTCTGATCGGTCATCACGACCACGATGAAGTGGTTGGAACTCTGGGTGAGGCTCCGCTTGTAACCCAAGTGGTCGGTAATCCGGAACAAGTTAAAGCCCTATCAGTCCCGGATCCCAACCGCGTCGCCTATCTCACGCAGACCACGCTCAGCCTCGACGAAACCAAAGACATCATCGCTGCCCTGAAGAAAAAATTTCCTAACATTAAAGGCCCCGCCGCCCAGGATATCTGCTACGCCACCGAGAACCGCCAGGTCGCGGTGAAACAGGTGGCCTCGGAATCCGATCTGCTACTGGTCGTGGGATCAGAAAACAGCTCAAATTCGAATCGTCTGGTCGAGGTTGCGAGAAACCTGGGGACTAATGCGCACCTCATTGATAGCTACCGAGACATCGAGGCCCAATGGTTGGTCGACGTCAAGACGATTGCTTTGACAGCCGGAGCATCCGCCCCGGAATGTCTGGTTGAGGAAACCGTGAACTTTCTCGCTACCAAAGGTTTCGATAATGTGCAGGAACTCGAAGTGATGCCGGAAAATGTTCGCTTCGGGCTGCCGCCGGAGATTGTCGAGGCGATTGCCGCCGCTCCGGCCAGTGCTACCGCGGATTAGTGATGCGTAAACTGTCTTCCCGTTGTCATCTGAGCGCAGCCGCTCTCCAGGCGGAGCAAAGGATCTCGGGCAAAACGGAGCATAACTGATGGATACAAACTCCCCCGACGCAAATCTGGCTTCCGAACCGCAACTTCGCTTCGGCAAGATCGATGGTCTTTTCACCCGCGTCAGTTCGGCGATCAGTGCCGCTCGCAATCTTCTTTTCTCTGCGCAACACGAAGATGGCTACTGGTGCGGTGAGTTAGAGGCCGATACTACACTGGAATCAGATTACATTCTGTTGCACACTCTGCTGGGCACCGGCAATGCCGAACGCTTCCGCAAGGCAGCGAACTCGATTATCCAGCATCAGAATGAAGACGGTGGTTGGAGCATCTACGCCGGGGGACCCTCAAACGTCAGCGCGTCGGTAAAAGCTTACTTCGGACTGAAGCTTGCAGGTTTCGCCGCCGATCATCCGGTTTTGCAGCGGGCCCGTGAAAAGATTCTCGAACTCGGCGGAGTCACTGAAGTTAATACATTCACCAAGATCTATCTATGTTTCTTTGGGCAATATGATTACGATGCCGTCCCCGCCATTCCGCCGGAGATCGTTCTGTTTCCCAACTGGTTCTGGTTCAACATCTACGAGATTTCGTCGTGGTCGCGCGCCATTCTGGTTCCGCTCTCAATCGCCTACGCCAAGAAGCCCTTTAAGAAAATTCCCCATGAAATGGGCGTAGAAGAATTATTCGTCGGAGGCATGCAGAAGTCACGCATGCACTTGCGCTGGTCGAAAAAGCTCATTTCGTGGCGAAATTTCTTTCTGTGTTTCGATCGGATGACGCATTGGTTTGAGCGGGTTCACATCCGGCCGCTGCGTTCCATCGCCTTAAAGAGCGCCGAGAAGTGGATGCTCGAGCGTTTCGAGATGAGCGATGGTTTGGGCGCAATCTATCCCTCGATGATGAACGCCATTATTGCCCTGCGCTGCCAGGGATATTCTCTCGACGATCCGCAGGTGATCCGGGCACTCGATGAGTTTGAAAAACTTGGCATCGAAGAAGGCGACACCTTCCGGATGCAGCCCTGCATGTCCCCAGTGTGGGATACCGCCTATGCCATTTTTGCGCTGGGCGAAGCTGGAGTGGCTGCCAACGATCCTCGCATGGTGAAATGCGCCGACTGGATTCTGCAGAAGCAGGTTCGCAATCCCGGCGACTGGCAGGTCAAAAACAAAACCGCCAAGCCAGGTGGATGGTACTTCGAGTTTAACAACGAGTTCTATCCGGATGTCGATGATACAGCGATGGTTTGCCTCGCCTTAAGCCGCGTCGAACATCCTAACGGCCGCTACCAGCGCGAATCCGCGCAACGCGCCATTGATTGGATTCTTTCCATGCAATGCAAGAACGGCGGCTGGGCGTCGTTCGATAAAGATAACGACAAGATGGTTTTCCAGCACATTCCGTTCGCCGATCACAACGCCATGCTTGATCCCGCGACCGTCGACATCACGGGACGAATCCTCGAGATGATGGCGACTTACGGCTACGATCAAAATCATCCCGCTGTGAAGCGCGCGATTCAATTCGTTCGCGAGGAGCAGGAATCGGATGGCAGTTGGTTCGGGCGCTGGGGTGTGAATTATATCTACGGCACCGCGCTGGTTTTGCGCGGCCTGGAAGCGATCGGTATCGACAGCCACGAGCCCTACATTCAGCAAGGGGCGGAATGGCTTCGCATGATGCAGAATCCAGACGGTGGTTGGGGCGAAACCGTGGGTTCGTATGACGATCCAACTCTCCGCGGCGTTGGCGATAGCACTCCATCGCAGACCGCCTGGGCAATTCTGGGATTGCTCGCAGTGGGCGATACGCGCAGTGATTCCGTCGCGCGCGGCATCGCCCACTTGTTGCGCACGCAAAAAGAGGATGGTTCGTGGGACGAAGACTATTTCACCGGTACCGGTTTCCCGCGGGTGTTCTACTTGAAGTATCACCTCTATCGCCAGTACTTCCCGCTGCTGGCTCTTACGACCTACGCCAAAGTAATGGAGAAGGAAAGCAACTAGGACTTTGGCGATAAGAGTCTAGTTTGGAAGCTTGAGTTCCACGGTTGTCTGCACTTCGACGACAGCGCCATTCAGCTCATACGGTCGATACTTCCATTTCTTCACCGCATCGAAGGCGGAAGGAGCGAGTGCATCCGGTCCACTGATCTTTTCCACACTCGATACGTTTCCCTCTTTGTCGATGCTAAGTTGCAGGATGAGTGCGCCACTCTTCTCAATTCCTGCTGGATAGCGTGGTTCAGCGTGCTCCAGCAGACGAGATTGCATGACTCCCGGAGAAACCCTCACCTTACTGGCGTAAATGCAACCAGGCACACCGCCTGGCATCGCCTGTCGAATCTCAGGTGCTCCACCCATGTCCTTGCGGAAAGTCACTTCTACCATGATCACGTTTGAGAAGGGCCATGAATGGATAGCGTCCTTGTATTTTCGGTGCTTTGCAGCGTGCAGTGCAAGCCCCCTCAGATCTGTCGGACCCTGTAGCACCTTCGCTTCTCGCACAGTTCCAGACTTGCGAAGTACCAAGTTCAGTAGGACGGTACGATCTTGCTCTCCACCTTGTGCCTTGACTGCTTGGACCGAACCCGAACTCAGAGCAGCGCCCGAACTCCGCACGTCGACGGCAGCGTTGCGACACTGTCCGAATGTGCTAGCCGTAAAGAAACCGCAGCAAAGAAGCAGAACAAGCCGGCGGGGTTTCAGCGCCCTCCATTCCGAAATCTACGCCCAAAAGCTGGAGACTGAAAGAACCAAAAGGATCAGGTCGAATGGCGATCAGTCACATGCAAAGAATTGACTGCCTAGGGTAAGCTGTTGTTGAAAGCCCCTGCTGACAGATGCGCGTGCCGTCGGGCGCACTGGCGGTGGACCTAAGCGCGGCGTTCTCAGGTCAACCCGATAAATGCTGGCATTCCTCACAGGCGCCACTGGCTTCCTGGGCTCCCACGTAGCCCGCGTTCTCGCCGAGCAGGGAGCCAACCTTCGCCTGCTGGTGCGCCCCACCAGTAACCTGAAAAATCTCGAAGGCCTGAACGCTGAAACTGCCACTGGCGATCTTCGCGACGCGGCCTCATTGGAAAAGGCCATCGCAGGCTGCGAAGCCGTATTTCACGTCGCCGCCGACTATCGCCTCTGGGTGCAGGATCCCGCGGAAATGTACCGCTCCAACGTCGAAGGCACGCGTGCGATTCTGGAGGCGGCGCGCAAGAACAATGTTCGCTGCGTCGTGTACACATCGAGTGTGGCTACCATGGGATTCAATGGCAACGGGCACCCCGCCGACGAAGATTCGCCGGTCGCACTGGCCGACATGATCGGCCACTACAAGCGTTCGAAGTTCATGGCGGAACAGGTTGCCCTCGACGCTGGCCGCAGCGGAATGCGGGTGGTAACGGTGAATCCAACAACCCCGGTCGGCGAGCAGGATATCAAGCCCACCCCCACTGGGCGAATCGTAGTCGACTTCCTTAAAGGCAAATTTCCCGCGTACGTGGAAACCGGATTGAATCTGGTCGATGTTCGTGAGTGCGCCCTCGGCCATATTTCGGCAATGGAAAAAGGCAAGAGCGGGGAGCGCTACATCCTGGGCGGTGAGAATCTCACGCTCAAACAAATTCTCGATAAACTTGGCGCAATCTCTGGTTTACCATCGCCCAACATAAAACTCCCATATTTTGTTGCCTTTGCGGCAGGTTTCTTCGACGAAAACATCTCCGGCCGCTTGCTCGGGCGCGAGCCCCGCGCAACTGTGGAAACTGTGCGCATGGGCAAGAAGAAAATGTGGGCCAGTTCCGCCAAAGCCGAGCGTGAACTAGGATGGAAAATCCTACCGGCCGACGATGCTCTGCGTCGCGCGGTCGAATGGTTTCGCTCGAACGCCTATGCCTAGGGTAGCAATGGTAGCCGCGCTGGAGCGCGAAATCGCTCCGCTGATCAAGGACTGGACCCGCATTCCGCGTGAACATGAAGGGCGTGAATTCACCTTCTTTGAGCAGGGCGACATCGTCGCGGTGTGTGGCGGCATAGGTATGCAATCGGCCCGGCGTGCTGCTGACGCAGTGATCGCGTTATACCATCCGGCGCAGTTGCACTCGGTAGGCTTTGCCGGAGCCCTGAACAAATCGTTGCACGTCGGAGATATTTTCTCGCCCGCCTCGGTAATTGATGCCCGCGACGGAAGCCGTCATCAGACTACAGCGGGCACGGGAACGCTCCTGACCTTCATGGCCGTTGCAGACGCGGCGCAAAAGACAAAGCTGGCGCAGGCTTACTCAGCCGCCGCCGTAGATATGGAGGCCGCCGCCGTAGCTGCCGCGGCCCAAGCGCGTGGCATCGTCTTTGGTGCTACAAAAGTAATCTCCGATGAGTTAGATTTTGACATGCCCGGCATCGGCGAATTCGTCAGCATGGAGGGCCGGTTTAGAATGCCCGGTTTTGTGTTGTTCGCTGCGCTGCGGCCCTGGCTGTGGAGATCCGTTGCTGTGCTGGCCGTTAACAGCAGAAAAGCTTCGCGAGCACTGTGCACCAACCTCAAAGACTTTTGCCGCGATGCGTCGGAAGCTGCGGCAATTCCGAGAGCAGAATCTTCTGACGGCGAAATTGCTTTACGTTCCAAGGGAGGCAGATGAAGGTTGGATTCCTCGTTCCATTCGTGCTCTGCGTAGCCATGCAACTGTGCGCGCAGGCGGCCTCCGCTCCGATCTACGCGGAAAGCTTTCGCCAAGGTCCCACGCGCATCGTTGAGGAGCGATTCGAAGTCAAGCTCACGCCTGAGGATTCCGTCTATCGCGAGCCGATCAAAGACTCGCACGGCGCCGACCGCTTTGTCTTCTCGATTATTCCCCACGGACCAGAGGGAGATACTGAGATCACATCCTGGCAGGTAAAATTGGCCGACGAGCATCATACGATTTATGACAACGTGCTTTTGACCACGCAGCAGCCTTCAGCGGACCCGAAGGATGCTCTTTGGCGGTTGGATCCTTCCAGATTTGCGGTGGTGCCATTACGAGCGAAGCGCATTATCAAGGTGGAGAGCTTTTATGTGGTGCTTCAGGTAAAAGCGTCTCATTTCACGCCTCCAGATTCTCCATACCTGGATTCAATGACGCTTGCGGTGGAGTTAACGAATAGTGATCCGAAGGCCGCGGAAGGTATCCAGAAGTAGCTTTGCCAGCTTACACTGGCGTGAAGCGAACCCCGGTTAAACTTCATCTAAAGAACGCTGATGGCAATTGCCGGACAATTCGCAATCGACAACCAAACGCACTCTGTGCCTGCAACCATGCTGGCCGCGGTTTATCGCGGAGTAAATGATGTCCGCCTGGAAACCGTTCCGGTTCCACAGATCGGCGCTGGAGAGTTGCTGCTTCGCGTTCATACTTGCGGGGTTTGCGGCACAGATCTGAAAAAGATCGCCACCGGTTCGCATTCTGCTCCGCGCATCTTTGGTCATGAGACCTCCGGCGTAGTCGCCGCAGTAGGCGCCGGCGTTTCTCGCTTTGCTACTGGGGACCGCGTGGTCGTTTTCCACCACATTCCCTGTCGTCAGTGTTATTACTGTCGCCACCAGACGTTCGCTCAGTGCTCCACTTATAAAAAAGTCGGCTGCACCGCTGGCTTCGAACCCTCCGGCGGAGGATTCGCGGAGTACGTCCGCGTCATGGATTGGATCGTCGACCAGGGAACGGTGAAAATCCCTGACGGCATCTCCTTCGAGCAAGCCTGCTTCGTCGAACCAGTTAACACATGTATGAAGGGAATCGACGCCCTCCGATTGCAACCTGGTGAGACCGTGCTGGTGATCGGCCAGGGCCCAATCGGCATCATACTGAGTGTATTGGCGCGTAAGGCGGGGGCCGCCGTTATCACTTCCGATTTGTATGCCGAGAGGCTTAGAATATCTAAAAGCCTTGGATTCGGATTTGCAATCGACGCCTCCCAGCAGGATGCGGGAGACTATGTACGCCAGCAGACGGAAGGCCGGGGTGCGGACGCGGTAATCTTGGCTGTGGGTGCCAATGCTTTGATTCGTCCGGCGATGGATGCGGCCCGTCCCGGAGGGCGAGTTTTATTGTTTGCGCAGACGCAGCGCGGCGAGGTCGTTGTCGATCCGGCCGCGATTTGTGTCGATGAGAAAGCGTTGCTCGGTTCTTACAGTGCGTCGGTAGATTTGCAGGAGGATTCAGTTCAGTTTGTGATGAACCGGGAAATGGATTTGGAACGCTTGATCAGCCACCGGTTCCCGTTGCAGGAAAGCCCGCGAGCTTTGGAACTCGCGGCCCATCCGCAGCCAGCATCGATGAAAATCGTAATTCAGCCCGGTTCTGCGTGGAAGCGTGAGGACTGGGAAGGAAAACAGAAGTGAACGGAAAAATGACAGCCGCCGTCCTGTACGGCAAAGAAGATCTAAAGATTGAAAGAGTGCCCATCCCTCGCGTCGAAAAGGGAGAAGTACTCGTCAAAGTGCAGGTCGCTCTCACCTGCGGTACGGACCTCAAGGTCTATCAGCGTGGCTACCACGCCCGCATGATCGTCCCTCCTGCCCTCTTTGGCCACGAACTGGCCGGAGTCATCGAGGAGGTCGGCGAGGGCGTACACAGTTTCAAGAAGGGCATGAAGGTTGTCGCCCTGAATTCCGCGCCTTGCCAGATGTGCTTCTACTGCTCGAAGCACCAGGAAAATCTCTGCGAAGACCTGCTCTTCAACAACGGAGCCTACGCGGAATATATTCGCGTTCCACGCCGCATCGTCGAAGCCAACATGCTGGTCATTCCGCCCAACGTCAGCTTTGAAGACGCAGCGATGACTGAGCCTCTGGCCTGCGTTCTGCGCGGCCTGCACGAAACCGGAGTAGAAATCGGAGACACCGTCACCATCATCGGCGGCGGCCCAATCGGCTTGATGTTCGTCCAAGTCGCCCGCGCCATTGGTTGCAACGTAATTTCTGTCGTCAAGCGCGACGAACAAGTTGTCGCCGCCAAACATATGGGCGCGCACGAAATCGTTCAGACCACCAAAGTTCCAAATGTTATCGAAGCCGTGCGCGCGCTCACACCACAGAAACGCGGCTGTGATGTGGTTATCGAGGCCGTAGGCCGTCCTGAAGCGTGGGAGTGGACGGTCGAGATGGTTCGCAAAGGCGGCACGGTAAACTTTTTCGGCGGGTGCGCCAGCGGATCGAAAGTGCAACTCGATACCAACCGTCTGCACTATTCCGAGATCACGCTGAAAGCCACATTTCATCACACGCCGGAAACCGTGCGCCGCGCCTTCGGACTGATCGCGGCCAAGAAAATTCGCCCCACGGACTACATCACCGGCGAAGCTCCACTCTCCAGCTTGCAGAAAGTGCTGCGCCACATGCTAAACCGCGGAGGCGACATCAAAACCGCCATCATTCCCGGCCATTGATCGAACGTGCTCGAACTAAAAGTTCTGTCACCCCGAGCGCAGCAGATCGGGAAGGGTATGAGTCCACTCGTGCCGTGATAGATATGAAATCCATGCGGCTTTAGCCGCTGAGGTAAAATCGCGACTCCAGAGACAATTTCTTCCATGATTCCCGCAACTACCACCGATCCTCGCTCAGCAGCCGCACAGCCTGACACAAACGGCTGGTCCCGTCTTCCGGCCGCCTATGCCATTCCCACTTCCGCACCATCCCTCGAACAAGCGCACGAATACTGCCGCCAACTCGCCCGCTCTCACTACGAAAACTTTTCCGTCGCCACCTGGTTCCTGCCGAAAAACCTGCGCCAGGATTTTCTGAATGTCTACGCCTATTGCCGCATCTCGGACGATCTGGGCGATGAAGTCGGAGACCCCGCTGCTGCTCTTGTCTTACTAGATCAATGGCAAGCCGAACTCGACGCCTGCTATAGCGGCAACCCGCGCCATCCCGTTTTCGTCGCCCTGGCTGAGACCGTCAAAAAGTTCTCCATCCCGAAGCACGAATTCTCCGACCTCCTCATCGCCTTCCGCCAGGATCAAACTGTCACCCGTTTCGAAACTTTCGACGACGTCCTCGCCTACTGCCATTACTCCGCGAATCCTGTCGGCCATCTTGTGCTTTACCTTTGCGGATATCAAGATGCCGAGCGCCAGCAGCTTTCCGATTACACTTGCACCGCACTCCAACTGGCGAACTTCTGGCAGGACGTAACCGTTGACTACTCCAAAGGCCGAATCTATCTGCCGCTCGAAGACTTGCACGAGTACTCGGTCACCGAGAAAGATCTCGCTCAAAATCTCAACACTCCTCAATTTTGCGACATGATGAAGTTCGAAGTAGATCGGGCCCGCGACTGGTTCCGGCGAGGCCTTCCGCTGATCGAAAAAGTGGATGCATCCTTGGCCGTCGATCTCGAACTTTTTAGCCGCGGTGGCCAGGAAGTTCTCAACGCCATCGAGCGCCAGCACTTCGCCGTCCTCGGCCAACGCCCCGTGATCGCGAGGCCTCGCAAACTGGCGCTGGTAGCGAACGCTGCGCTGGGAAAGCTATGGCGAAAATTATGAGCGCCGGAACCCAGCCCATGCTCGCCCCCTGGAGTCCCGCTCCTGAGCAGCTCACCATCGCTTATTCCGTTTGCCGCGGTATCACCCGAGCGAATGCCAAAAATTTCTACTACGCTTTTCTCGTTCTCCCAAAGCGCAAGCGCCAAGCCTTATGCGCGGTTTACGCTTTCATGCGCCGCTGCGATGACATTGCCGACGATCCCACGCTCAGCTTCGACGACCGCCGTCAAAAGCTTGACACCTGGCTCGATGCGCTGCATCGCGTACAACAAGGTCAGCCCAGCGACGATCCGATTCTCCTCGCGCTCAACGATGCGCAACACAGATACACGATTCCTGCCGGCCTGCTTGACGACCTTGCGATGGGCACCGCTATGGATGTAGTTGATCTCGCAGCCGTCAGTTCTGGTGTTTCGACTCCCCTGAATACTCAAACGCCGCAACTCACCGTTCAATACAAAACCTTCGACGATCTCAAGCTTTATTGCTACCGCGTAGCCTCGGTCGTAGGTTTAGTTTGCATTCACATTTTCGGATATCGCGACCCTGCCGCCGAAGCCCTCGCCGAGCAGTGCGGGCTTGCGTTTCAACTCACCAATATTATCCGCGACGTTAAAGAAGATGCCGCCATGGGCCGCGTCTATCTGCCGGAAGAAGATCTCGCAAGATTCGATCTCACCGCCGCGGACTTGCTTGCCGCGCCTGATGCTGCCCGCTTCCGCCCCTTACTCAAACTCGAAGCTGATCGGGCGCGCGAAGGCTACGTGGCTGGCGATCAGCTCATTCCGTACATTTCTGAAGACAGCCAACCTGCGCTCTTTGTGCTGGTGAATATCTATCGCAAGCTGCTGGAAAAAATCGCCGAGCGTCAGTATGACGTATTCAGTGGAAAAGTCAGTCTGACGGTCAGCGAAAAGCTGCGCGTTCTCGGGAAAGGTTTTCTGCAGCGTGTCACCTGAAAGAATTTCTTGCGTTCGTTTGAAAACACGAGTCGCGATTATCATTCCGACATTAAAAATGCGTGTCATTCCGAATCAGGCTGAAAGCCCGGTGAGGAACCTGCTTTTTCTCGGAGCGGCAATGCTGCCGCGGTATCGGTTCTGAACCCCGAATGAATCCGGAATCTACTCAACCCTCAGTGGCCATCGCCGGCGGCGGCCTCGCCGGACTAGCCGCAGCCTGCGCCCTCGCTGATTCCGGTTTTCGCGTCACCGTTTTCGAGCGCCGTCCCTATCTCGGAGGGCGCGCGTCTTCTTATGAACATCCCGGCACCACCGAGGTTGTCGACAATTGCCAACACGTCCTGTTTCGCGTTTGTACCAATCTCGTCGAGTTCTACCGCCGCATTGGCGTCGAAGACAAAATTCGCTGGTATGAAGAGATGACGTTTATCGAACCTGGCGGCCGTACCAGCGTCATGCATGCTTCTCCGCTGCCCGCGCCATTGCACACCGCACCGTCATTCCTGCAATTTCCATTTCTAAACATAAAAGACAAGTTCGCGATCTCGCGGGCCATTGCCTCTCTCACCCTGACGACACAGCGCGACACCGGCCAATCTTTTCTGGATTGGTGCCGCCGCCACGGGCAAACTGAGAATGCTCTTGAACGTTTTTGGAAGCCAATTCTGGTCAGTGCGCTCAGCGAAGACCTGGATCTGATTTCGATTTCCTATGCCGCCCAAGTCGTCCGCGAATCCATGAAATCCCCAGCCGCCCGCCACATGGGCGTGCCCAATATCCCTCTGACTGACCTCTACAACAAGGCTGGAGATTATCTCCGCGCCCGTGGTGGAGTAATTCGCTTTCGCAATCCGCTCGAAGCTTTTTCTCCCGGATCAAGCAAGGTGCAGATTTCCACTGCGGGAAGGGAAGAGGGGCTAAAGGAAGAGTCATTCGACTATCTCATCCTTGCCCTGCCCTTCAACACCATCGCACGCGTCCTCCCGGAAACGCCTGACGCCGCACCGCTGCGTGAAAAGCTTGCGCACTTCGAATCTTGCCCTATCACCGGTATCCATCTCTGGTTCGATCGTCAGATCAGCGATCTCGATCACGCCGTTTTGCTGGACCGCACCATTCAATGGATGTTCCACAAATCCCGTCTTTTGAGCACGCGCTCGGTGGCTCCCAACGCGGAATCAACCGGCAGCTATATCGAACTTGTGGTCAGCGCCTCGAAGTCTCTGGTCGACAAATCGCGCGCGGAGATCGTTGACCTTGCCCTGAAGGAAGTCCGCGAGTTCTTTCCTGGGGCCCGCAGCGCGAACCTGGTGAAGTCCACCGTAATCAAGGAAATTCACGCAACCTACTCTCCGCGTCCCGGCATCGATGCTTACCGTCCGCCACAAGCCACAGCGTGGCCTCGCGTTTTTCTCGCAGGGGATTGGACCGCAACAGGGTGGCCGGCAACTATGGAGAGCGCGGTCCGTAGCGGCTATCTGGCGGCAGAGGCTATCACTCATTCGGCAGGGTTCACTGGACGTCGGTTTGTTTCGCCGGACTTGCCCGCCACCGGCTTGATGCGTCTCTTCAGCTGAAATTGACGTGTAGTGCTTCGAGCAATGGATGAACCTAGTGGCCTACGTGCTGTACGATCCTCGATACAAACCTCGGGGCGTGACTCTTGAGTGCCTGTTGCAGGCTTGGTTCGAATTCGTGCAACACATTCATGCCTGCGCTGTTGCCCACGCTAGAGCCGAAGTCGCTGAATGGCTCGCCCACCGAGCGCCTCCAGTAGGGTCTGGAGGCAGTGTCCGCCACCACTGCTGTAAAGGTGCGCAAGAAATACGAGGTGTTTATCTTGCCTCTTCCCGCTTCGTCCCGCGTGACAAAAGTGCGCGAAGCCGCATGCACCGCACGGTCCATCAAGTTTCCAGCGTCCGCAGGCGAATACGCGGGTTTCCGGTTCGACGAGGGTGGGTTCAGGTATTTGGCAAGAATAGTGTTCGAATCTTTTTGGCGGGAGAAGTTATTCTGGTAAACCGCAAATTCTGCTCCGTGCGGATTCGGCGCGTAACTGCTCCCCGCGCCCACGTCCAGCGGCCAGGCATGCTCGAAGGCATTCATTCTTTGTGACTGGCTTGGTGACGGGATTCTCACCGAAGGATCTTCCGGGAGGGATTGGCCCGGGTTTTGGGCTACCATCACGCACACAGCCACGAACAGAAAGGAACCCATTCCAATGGCTGCAACATGCCGCACCATAATCCCACCCTTCCGCGGCGAGGTCCGCGACCGATCCAGCCTGCGGCTAGCCGTATATCAGCATTCCGCGTGCCATACTTTCCGGCAAGGGGTTTAGCTCCAAGGCATAGGTTCGGTGACAAAACACGCGCTACAGTTGCTTTCCTTGGATAATCACCTGAGAGGCTGTTGCACTGTAGGCCTTTCCTAAGGCTCACCTTGCACTTAGCTCGCCTGCTTAAAGCCGACATATCAGCCTCTGGGGGAGTGCCTTCCGCTGCGGAAGCCTTGACCCAGCACTCGTCCAGTTCGTCTTGCAAAGTGCAACTTTTCCGCCCACTGTGTGCAATCCGTTCCATGTGTTTACTCCAGGGAACGCCAATCGCGAAGTTCGGACGGGTGGCAGGCGGGGAAAATCAGGGGCTACGCAGTGGGCATCAGTCGGTCGCTCTGAATTTTCAGGTATGTTTCATGCTCACTTACAGCTTCAACGGGATAGGGCTTGGCTGAAACTTAATCTACGCTTCTCTTACGTCCACTATCAGTCTTGTCGCTGAAGAGGTTATCGCTTATCAGGGGATTCTCTCCGCGCTTTGCGCGGCTGAAGATATTCAACCGACCTTTCTCTATCAACGAGGGAAAAATACTTATGGCCGAGATGACGGGAAGTTTGCAAAATGCCGGTACATACTTACCGGTTAGACCCCCAGGCGGCAGCCTGACGATAGCGTTTCAAAAGTTCGGCAGGTTTTCGGCACATCTGCGAAACCGTGCCTGGCGGCTAAAGAATGAGCGACCTCTTCAGGTGCTGGCGATACTCGCAGCCGTGGCTGCAACAGCCGGAGCTGCCACTCGAGTATGGAGGTCCAATCAAGATGAATAATGTCCCCAATGGCCGTACCTTGGCAGATGTTGTAGCAACAATGAAAGAAGAAGCGAAGGAATTTGTCCAGACGCGCGTTCAGCTCCTGAAGATTGAGCTGTTGCAAAAAGCTGGAGCATTGAAGGCGGTGGCTTTGCTGGCAGCAGTTGCCATCGTGTTGTTGGGCACAGCGTACCTTCTTCTGACCCTCACATTGGCCGCATTAGTAGCTGCCGCTTTGGCCGACAGTCCATACCATTGGGTTTTCGGCTTTCTTACGATCGCAGTTTTATGGTTATTAGCGGGTGGCATGACTGCTTATTTCGCCAAGCGTGAGTTCGAACTACGAGGAGTGTTACCCAGAAGAACGATTGAAGTACTAAAAGCCGATAAACTCTGGCTTCAGAATGAGGCAAGGAACCAGCTATGAGCGCAAATCCAGTCGATCGATTAGAGCTTCAGGCCCTGCTGCAACGGGATCATGTCCACGAAACTATCGGTGAGTTGAAAGAAAAAGTCGGCGCCGCACGAGCCAAGCTGGACGTGAATACCAACGCTCGCCAGCATCTCCTAGGCGCATCTTTCATTGTCTCCTCGCTAGGTTTTTTGGCAGGATACGGTGTCGCTGGCCTGTTTACTCGTAGTTAAATTGGCGCATAAATTTTAAAGAAAGACCGCTCGAAGCCACGCTCGAGCCGCTTTACCCCGCAAGCAGCGCAACGCCTGCAGCGACCAGCCCCGCAGCAATCCATCTCCGTCGGTCCACCCGCTCATGGAGGAAGATCTTTGCGGCAACGGCATTTCCGATGAATGTAAGGGAAGCGGCCGCGGGAGCCACCAGGCTCACGTCTCCCCACGACAGCGCGAACAGCAAGCTGAAGAAAGCCACAGCCATTGCCGTAACCCCGATTAAAAAGTGAGGATTCCCAACTGTTCGTCGTACCACAGCCAGCAGACCCAAGCGCCGCCGCAATGCTCCCACGTCGCCCACCTGCTTCATGGCCCGCGCCAGCAGCACATCACCCACCACCGACGCAACCACAATCGCCAGAATCGCACTCCAGGTATAAATACCCTTCATTTCACGTCACCAGACTTATTTAAGATTCTGAATATTTCTTCGACCATACTCATTGCTTCACTTCACTTACCGCAGCATCTTCTTCCGCTCGACCTTTGTCACAAGGATGCGGCGTCAATTCCGGTCCTCCGGCAATAAATCCCACCCCGCTCGTGATGAACGCAATTCCCAGCCAGCGCAACGGACTTACATGTTCATGCAAAACAAATCTCGCAACCAACGCCAGCAGGACGTAACCGAGCGAAGTCGCCGGCAGCACATAAGTGAGGTCGGCCCAGGAAAGCGCCGTCATATACGTGGCAAAAAATGCCAGCAGCAGCAAAATTCCAATGGCAACCCAGGGATTCAAAATAGCGAGAATCACGCTCGACAGATGGTTGAGTGAGATGTTTCCGGTTTGCTTCATCCCATGCGAGAGCATGGAGTCTCCGGCCGCGGCAAACACGGTGACTCCGGCCAGCACAAGATACTTGCGAAAGTTCACTGGAAGCTTAGACGGTAGTAGGTTTCAATCGTCATTCGAGCAGAGCGGCGTTTTGCGCTGCGAGGGATATGCGTTAGGAAATTGCTGATTACTGATTTCCTGATTGTTGAGTTACACCGAAACATGCCGGTTTCGCAATCAACAATCAGAAATCAACAATCGGCAATTTTAATAATCAAGCCTTGACCAGTTCCGCCGCCTCGTCACTGTGCTTCTTTACCATCTTATTGCGCGCGGAGCGCAGCTTCATGAAAGTCTTCGCTTCCTTATAAAGCCGCTTGCGGTCATTGCTGTCGAACGCAGCCTTTTTCAAAATACGGAACACCGCCTTCGGCCGGAAATAATATTCGTCGTAGAAACGATGCACCGCGGAAAGAATCTCATCCGCGGGCAACCCAGGATACTCAATGTGCGCCAGTTGGTGACCGCCTTCATCCACCATTTTGTTGTCGCCTACGATGAACCCATTCTTCACCGCGTAATCATAAAGCTCGGTTCCAGGGTAAGCATGCGCTACCGAAACTTGAATGGTTTCCACATCAAGTTCCTTGGCAAACGCGATCGTGTTATTGATGGTCTCGCGGGTCTCACCCGGCAATCCCATGATGAAGTCGCCGTGAATGACGAGTCCCAGCTTGTGACAGTCTTTCGTGAACTGCCGCGCCCGCTCGATGGTCGCGCCCTTCTTGATATTTTTCAGAATCTGCTGGTCGCCGGATTCGTAGCCTACGATCAGCAAACGGCATCCCGCGTCCTTCATCGCCTTCAGCGTTTCGAAGTCAGTCGTAACCCGCGACGTGCAGGACCAGGTCAGGCCCAGCGGTTTCAGCTTGGCGCATAGCTCAATCGTCCGCGCCTTCTGGATGTTGAAGGTATCGTCGTCGAAAAAAAATTCCTTCACCTCTGGCCAGTATGCTTTCACCTTCGCCATTTCAGCAGCTACGTCGTCCGTGGAGCGTTTGCGCCACGGATGGCCGCTCAACGTCTGTGGCCACAAACAGAAGGTGCATTGCGCCGGACAGCCCCGCGTGGTGTAGAGCGAGACGTAAGGATTCAGGAGGAAGGGAACGTTGTAGCGGGTAACGTCCAGATCGCGCTTATAAACATCGGTGACGTGGGGAAGTGCATCCAGATCCTGAATCTGCGGCGCATCCGCATTGTGGACAACTTTTCCATCCTTCAAGAAAGAAATGCCGGCAATCTCTTCCAGTGGCTTGCCTTTTGCATAATCAACCACGGCGTAATCGAATTCCTTGCGCGCTACGAAGTCGAGCGCCGGACATTCACGCAAGGATTTCTCGGGCAGCACCGTCACATGCGGCCCCACAAAAGCGATTTTGATCTTCGGATTCGCGGCCTTGATCTCGCGCGCCAATCCAATGTCGCCAGGAAACCCCGGCGTGCTGGTAAACAGCACTAGAAATTCGTAATCCTTGGCGATCTCAATGGTCTGTTCGGCCGAAATATAATGCGGCGGTGCATCCAGCAACCGCGCCCCCTCCAGCATTCCCGCCGGATAGGCCAGCCAAACCGGATACCAGTAACTTTCGATTTCGCGGGTGGCGGGCCAACGGGAACCGGCGCCGCCGTCAAAGTTTTCAAATGAGGGTGGGTTCAGAAATAAGGTTTTTAAAGGCATAATGGGTGAGCTTCTATTTTACCATTCCACTGCCGCCAACGTGGCCCAAAAGCAGTGTTTATGCAGGTTCGTGGTTAAACATAGGTTTTGATGCAGCGAATGGTGCGAAAGAGTCATCCGGCAACATTTAGCGGTTATTTTGTACCCAAAGCCCAGGTCTCGAGATCTCCGGTAGAACGCAGCAGTTCAACCTGATTTCGCTCCAGTTCAAAGGTGACGTCTTGCAGCGCAATTAATTTTTCGCTGGATTGGCTGCGCGCGTTATCCAGATCGTGCAAATTTGCCGAACCATCTTTCATTCGGGTTTCGACCGCCTCCACACTCTTTTGCGCGATTTCGTACTCCAGTTCCGCCACATCGTGGGCGGCCTGCATCTGCGTTACAGCGCGCTGCAATCGCAGAGTTTCTTCCGAAGCCTGGTTGCGTGCCGCTTGAGCTTGCTCCTTCGCTTTGAGGGCGTCTGCCTCCGCCTCCTGAATCTTCGCGTGTTGCGCGAGATTTAAAAAAGGCAGGTGGATCGCCACGCCGACGGTGGCGTTGTTGGGCTGGAAGTGTTTGTAATATTCGCCGTAGTTGTTATAGGTGGCAAGCAGAGCATACTGAGCCGCGAAGTCTACGCTGGGCCACAAGGATCGGCGTTCTCCATCGACCCGCAGATACTGCGCCCGCGCGTGTTCGACAGCCGCCTCCACATTTGGATTTGCCTCGGTCTCCTTTGCGAACGTCTCTGCGTCTTGTTTGGGCGCGGGTAGAGCCGGCACTGAATCAGCATCAATCTCGATCGCTGCGGCCGGTAGTCCAGTCAGTTTGGAAAGACGCTCGCGAAGTACATCGGCCGCACCGCTGGCCTCGGCAAGGCGTAACCGCATTCGGGCCACGGACAAGCGCGCTCTGCTTTCATCCATTTCGCTATCGACGCCTTCTTTTACCCGGTCAGCAACCGCAGCTTCCATTTTCTGAACGTCGGGAAAAACTTCGTGCAGGCGGTTGAGGCGTTGCTCCCATTTTTCCAGTTCGGCATAGCTGAGAACCGTATCTTGAACCACCTGATTGCGCTGATCTTTTGTCCGCAGTGCGCTGACTTTTGCGTCGGACTGCGCTGCGTGAATAAAATCTTTCAGCGCCGGATTAAGCAGTGCTGACTGCGCCGCCACATTAAACAGCGAAGGCGCAGCACCTTCCAGGCTGAGCGGAAATCCGTCGGACCATCCAATTCCCGCTCCGGCGTTTAACTGAGGGATATAGCTATTGCGCAGCTCGCGGTAGCTGGCGGACGCATGCTGTTCGTCAGCGGCAGACATGGCGATGCCATTGGCATGTTGCAAGGCAAGTTCCACGGCATGCCGCATGGTCAGCGGTTCCGCCAGCAGCGAGACCGGCAAAAATAAAAATACCGCGAACAGGAATTTATGAACCACCCTGCCGCTGTGCATTTTCCTTATCATTTATCCTCACCTCTGATTCTCACCTCTGCGATTGCTAGAAAGATTCTACGGAGAATCTGATGCGAGAGAAATGATTAGGATGAGTCAGACGGGGCGCGAGGCGGAATCTCCGCTTCTGCTAGGAGCTTGTAGACTAGAGCAGCTTCTCCTCTATGCAGTCGACAAAAGCACGCCTCTCTCCACACTTTCTCCTTCCGCTCGCATCCATCGTGCTTCTGTCTCCTGTACTTTTCGGACAGACGAGTGTCCCCAATTCCGGTCCCGAAGCACCCACCGCTGAGACTTCCAGCACAAACGGCCTCTTCGCGCGCTGGGCAGATTTCTACCGGCAGGATTGGGCGGGGGCGGCAGCGGGGACGGCAGCATCGTCTGCAGCGCCCGCCCGGCGCGGGCTTCCATCGCCGCTGGATTCGCCACCATTTCCGAATTCAGATTGGTCCTATGGTGGATCACCCGTGATTGGCGAGCCGGACACAAACAGCTATCCCCTCATGACTGCCATCGACGGCGCGAAAAACCGTACAAAACTGTATGGCTGGATTGAACCCTCGCTGAACTACAGCACTTCGCTGCAAACCAACGCCCCGGAGGAGAATGATGTTTACTCGAACCGGCTGGAATTAGATCAGTTTGTTTTGTACGCGGAGCGCTTGCCCGATTCGGTGCAACGCGATCACGTTGACTGGGGCTACCACCTCACCGCACTCTTCGGCACGGATTATCGCTTCACGACTGGGAAAGGCTACTGGAACACTCCCTGGGTGAACGATCATCGTCAGTATGGATTTGATCCTACTCTGGAATATATCGACGTTTACATTCCACAAGTCGCGCAGGGAATGAATGTGCGAGTAGGGAGATATATTTCGGTTCCAGGAATTGAGGCGCAACTGGCGCCAAATAATTACATCTTCAGCCACTCGCTGCTCTACGCGATTGATCCCTTTACCGATACCGGCATGATTGCGACGGTGAAGCTGAACCAGCAGTGGCTGGTGCAACTGGGAATTACGGCTGGTCACGATGTTGCGCCGTGGACGCCCGATGCCAAGCCTGCCGGCACGGTTTGCCTCGGCTACACGACTCAATCGGTGAACGATAGTTTCTACGCTTGCGCCAACGGAATCAACGATGGCAAGTACGCCTATGACAATCTGCAGCAATACGACGCGACGTGGTATCACAAATTCTCGAAGACCTGGCACATGGCGACCGAGTCTTGGTACATGTATGAGCGTGACGTGCCGGCGGTGGGAGGGCCGATTCATCCGGAGCCGGGAACGGACGGGGCTTACTGCCTGCCGGGGGAAGCGCGATGCACGGCTCCAGAATATGCCGCGGTGAATTTTCTGCAGAAGGAATTGTCGGTGCATGATTTCATTTCCTTTCGCAGCGATTTTCTCGATGATAAGAAGGGCCAGCGGACCGGCTACGCGACGAAATATTCCGAGAACACCATCATGTGGTGCCATTGGATTGGGTCCACCGTCCAGTTGCGTCCTGAGCTGCGTTTCGAGCGGGCCTGGGATCGAAAAGCTTACGACAACGGCCAAAGGCAAAACCAGCTAACCGTGGCAAGCGACCTGATTTTTCATTTCTGATTCTTCAAAATCGTACTCGCACTGTCTCAGCCTGGCGGTAAACTAAGCGTAGTGGGCGGTGCAACATGCTGGTAGAGGTCGCCAGGCCGGTCACTCTAATCTCCACCATTCTTTCTTTGTATGCCTTGTTCCACACAGCTTTCCTGATTCCATCCGGCAGCCTGCATCAAAGGATTTACCAATCTTTAGAAATGCTGGCGTTGGCGGCGGCAATCTCTGTTGTCGGCGGATTGGTTTTTCGCGAGTTCACTTCGAAGTCTGCCCGCGGAGTCATCCGGCTCACAGGCACACTTCCAATGCGCGTGTTTTTCTGGTCTGCGAGCGTCATGCTTATCCTCTTCGTAGTTTCCTGTTACGTGGAAAGCTACTGCGTGTTTTACCGCGATATCCGGTTCTGATAGACAGGCTCGAAGTCAGGCTCTTCCGCGGAATTGGATGATCCGGCGTCGGTCACGTTTCGACGGCCGCGCTGCGGGTAACTGTTCGAACTCTCTCATCGCCTTGCGCTCGGCGGCGACCTTCTGGCGCAATTCGCGGCTGTCGTCGGTCTCGCGGTAGAAGGTCTGCGCAATCGAAGCGGGCCCTCGCACGTCGCTGAGAAGCAGAACTTCCACTTCGAAATCGCCGCCTTCGTTGCTGATGCGCAGCATATCGCCGATGCGAACATCGCGCGCGGCTTTCGCGGGCTGGTGGTTCGATTGGATTCTGCCGAGTTCACACGCTCGCGCCGCGAGTGAGCGCGTCTTGAAAAATCTCGCGGCCCACAGCCATTTGTCCATTCGTACGGAGGTCATGATGGATTCTCATTCCATTTTCCTATAAGAACGAGATTCTCAAATGAGGTTTTTGCGATGGCCCCGGAATGTATCGATCAGACCCGCCGCAAGCTTTTGGTGCACCACAACCCAGGGGCTTTCTCGACTGACACCGACCCGGAAACGATCAGAAGGTGAAACGCCCCCCGACTGTCGGAGCAAAGTTGTTGTCATCGATGTAAGGGACGCCGGGGCCATGAGGAATGGCGATGGCCAGACCGCCACTCACGTAAGAGTACGCAAATCCCGCAAAACCGTCGAAGCGCTTGGTGAAGTGATGATCCGCATAGAGAGACACCTCATTAAGAGTTCCCGCACAGGAACTGCGGAAACCCGCCGTGGCCGAGCAGGTCTGCGGAACTCGGAAGTCGTTCTGCCGCTGTTGATACCAGGAGAAAGTGATGTCGGTTTTCCTATCGATAGCGTACTTCACGCCCGTCCACCAAATCTGCACCAACTTTTCAGAATCAAGATTGTTGTCTTCGACCCCGCTCATGAAATAACCGCCCTGGTCCGAGGCGCCAACGCCCAACGGGTTCGACGGGTTGTTCTGCCAGATGTATTCGTAGCCGGCAAAAAACTTGACCGGGTCCCACGAATACTTGGCGGCCATCATAATTGCGCGGTTGTCGGTCACGATGCCGTATACGGTATTGTTCGGGTCGATCAGATTGACCCCACCGGTGATGGGATTTGTATTGATACTGTCCATGGTCGACTGATAGGACTGCGTCGGACTCTGTGGTCCCAGCAAGGGGTTCAACACGCTAATCGCCTGATTGTACTGCTGGAAGACGAGCTCGGCGGAGAACTTGCCGGAGGTTCCGCCAAGGTCGAATCCATAGGCGTTGTTATGTGCCTGTTCCGGCGTGCAAGTGGTGGCCGTCCAAGTTGCGGAGGCCGAATAACAGCCGCCAGAACCGTCGGCAAATTTATACATGGCGCCGAAATGGATCGGGCCATAGGCGATGCGATACTTCACGGCGTCATCCCAACGGGAGTTCTCCGTGTCGCCACCGCCAGCCATCGTGCCGTTATATCCGATGTACGAAAACGCATAGCTGCCGTTAGCCGGATCGTAAAGCAACATTGCATCTGTGCCCAGAGAGCGCTGACGACCGAAAGTCAACTCACCGAAATGCGTGGACGATATACCGCCATAATATTGGTCATTGAAGGGTTGGCCCGCGCGCGCCCCGTCGATGGCGATCGAATAACTGCCCCGGGGAAGGCCGTTGTTGATGATGTCGGTTTTTGACGCGTTGGCAAGCAGTCCGGATTGCGGATTGATGCCAGTGGTAGCGTTGAACACAACCGACCAGCCAGGCAGAAACTCTTCCTTGCCTCTTATGCCAACACCTGTCTGTGACAGATTGTTCGGAGCCAGCAAAAATCGATGTTGAAAGCCGTTTCTGTTTACCAGAGATTCACCTTCATAGTTGTAGCCATTTTCCGGTAAGCCGTGGCTTACCCAGCCGACGCCGACGTCATACGCACCATACAGCGTGATGCCGTGCCAGGTCAGCGCGCAATCGGTGGTGGCGAACTCGCGTCCGCTCGCGCAAGCGTCAGGGCGTCTTCATTTGCAGCTTAATGTCGACTGTAGCTTCCTGGCCAACAGCGAGGCTGATTCCCGCGCGCGTTTCATCGGCAAACCCTTGTTTTGCCGCTCGAATCTCGAAACGCCCGGCAGTCAGGCCGGACGCCTGATAGTGCCCTCCGCCGTCGGTTGCAGTCGTACGCGTTACACCTGTGTCGATGTTCTTGATCGTCACCGCGACATCGCGAAGGGCTGCTCCGGCTTGGTCCGTCACCACGCCGGAAACGCTTACCCCGGTTTGGGCCCACGCCGCCAAAGCCCCTATCGCAAGCCACACAAGCAGCAAGAATGGTTGGGCCAGGAAGAAGAAACTGGGCTTACGCATACAACCTCCGAGTAAATATCAGTCCGCCGAAGAATTAAGAAGTGTATATGACATACGGTTACTAGATCAATTACAATTCAGTTCAGTGCAGATCATCCAGGTATTCCCGATATGCGGGACAAAGGCGAACAGCAATTGACCATGCTGCGGCTTGCTTGTAGGATTTCGTTCCGATGCCAGGGAACGGTCAATCCGGTCATGAGAAGAATGAGGAATTGCTGAAGCTGCGCGAGGCGGCGTTGCAGCTCGGGGTCAGTTTTCCGACTATCAAGCAATGGATCTACAAGAAGAAGATTCGCAGCATTCAAACCGCGGGAGGACATCATCGCATTCCGCAAAGGGAGGTCGACCGTCTGCTTTTCAGAACGCGGGGGAGAACCGAAAAAGAGCGCAAGCTGGTGGTTCGCCGCGTCAGCGGACGAAATCAACTGGTGGGACGGATCGATTCGGTGCGCATCAGTGGCCTGATGGCCGAAGTGGCGATCTCGATTGGAGGTCAGCAGATTGTATCGATCATCACCGCCCGCTCCGCCCGCGAGATGCAATTAAAAGCCGGGCAGACTGCGGCAGCTTTGATAAAAGCCACGGAAGTAATGATTCTCCGCGTGACATGAGAAAGCGATTTCGTTCTGTTTTCTGCCTCGCCTTGCTGGCTCTGCTGGCAATCAGCTTTTGTTCCCACCTGTGTCTAGCGCAGGAGATAAGTGTCGCCGCCGCGGCGGACCTGCAATTCGCCATGCAGGATATTGCCACCAGATTCCAGAAGGAAACCGGCAAGACAGTCAAGGCCACGTACGGTTCATCGGGAAACTTTCTGCAACAGATTCAGAATGGAGCGCCTTTCGATGTCTTTTTTTCCGCGAATCTCGACTATCCAAAAAAACTGGAGGCTGCCGGACTGACGGAGCGCGGAAGCTATTCCGAGTACGCTAGGGGCAAGATTGTGATTTGGGTGCCGAGCAGTTCGAAAATTGATTTGAGCCCCGGGGTGAGAGCCTTATTGGATCCGTCAGTAAAGAAGATCGCAATCGCCAATCCACTGCATGCTCCGTACGGGCAGGCCGCAGTGGCAGCGGTAAAGCACGAGAACATTTACGACAAGGTGAAGGACAAATTCGTGCTGGGGGAAAATATTTCGCAAACAGCCTCATTCGTAGTCTCCGGCGCGGCTGACATTGGAATTGTCGCCCTCTCGCTTGCCTTGTCTCCCAATATGAAAGCCAAAGGGCGTTACGTCGAAGTGCCCACCACGGACTATCCACCCATCGAGCAGGCGTGCGTAATACTTCGCTCCGCGAAAAACAAGAAAGTCGCGGAGCAATTCCTCGCGTTCGTGAAAACCCCCGCAATCCGAGATGTGCTGAGAAGCTACGGTTTCGACTTGCCGGGAGACTTGAGTAAGTGATGTCGCGCTGGAGATGCCCTGTGCTCTAGCGCGCTACACGCTGTAACCCTTCCTGGGCGGGCGCGAAAGTATGGGCCATGGCCAGCGCCGCGCGATATTGGTCAGCTGCGGCGTCGCGCTCGCCTTGTTTCTCGAGTAACTCGCCGAGGAGATAGTGCGCCTTGAAAGCGGGCCATTCCTCCACCGGGCCGGAGGCAAGATAACGGCGCACCAGGCGAATGGCCAACGGGTAATCGCGGCCCGTCCGAAGTAAAAGACTGGCTCCATCCATCAGTGCGGCCGGCCAATCCAGCGGACGCGACTCCATGGTACGCAGGGCCTGCTCCATCTCATCCAGGCGGCCGATGTGGCGGTAGAAGCCGGCAAGATTCACCCAGGCCCGCGCACCTCCGTGACTGGCATCGATCGCAGCCCGATATTCCTTTTCCGCAACCGCGTTGTCTTTTTTCTTTTGCGCGATGCGGGCTCTTACCCAATCCGCCATGGCGGGATTCATCGAAACAAGCAGGTCGGCTTGGGCGCGAGCTTTGTCTTCTCCGCCGCCCACGATGCCCGGCGCTTCCAGATAAAACTCGGCGAGATCCGTGTGCGCTTCCCAGTTGTGGGGGTCGAACTCGACCGCGCGCTCAAACTCGGAGCGCACCTTCTTTGCCAGTCCCGCCGCCTTTAGAAATCCGGAGCGATCCGCTTTCTCACCGTAGATACGACCAAGCCAGAGGTGGTAAAGCCCATTATCGGGCGCGAGGGAGACGGCTTTTTCGCAGGCGGGAATTCCAGCGTCCCAGTCGTCGAGCTCGAAATCGGCGCGACAGAGCAGGTTGTAAGCTTCCGCGGTCGGGCCGCTCCGGATGTGCTGTTCGAGAATCCGCATCGCCTGGTCGACGCGGCCGCCGGCGAGAAGATCCTGCGGCGTATCGGCCGCCGCTGGAAGTACCAGTAACGGAAGCACGATGACAAGGCGAGCTAAGCGTGCGATCAGGATGCCACAAAAAACGCGCCCCACTTCGATCCTGTTTTGCTGACGAAAAATATCTACGGAATGAAAATGGTTTCCTGCAAGATACTTCATGACTTACTCAACCACCTTCACATGGGCGCCGTCGGTCAGCGGTTTAGTGTCGGCGGAAGAGAGCGCGACCTGGGCATGCTCCGGAAGTCCAGCCGTAATTTCCACTTGCGTCAGGTTTTGCAGGGAAACCTCGACATCGCGGCGTTTCAGTTCGCCATCGACCACCTGGTAGACGTAAGGCTTGGTGTCATCCATGCGTACGGCTTCGCGCGGAAGCGTGAGCACGTCGCTATGTTCTGCCGTGACGATCGTTACGCCGACGTTGACATTGGGCAGAAGCCGGTGATCGTGATTGTCCACCGTAGAGGTGACCTCGCCCACATTGCGCGCGCCGCGCAATTTAACGGTAGACGGAACCGTGCTGACCGTTCCATTCCAGATGCGTCCCGGCACAGCGTCCCAGGTGACTTCGATTTTCTGCCCGGCGGCGAGGCGCCCGATTTCAGGCTCGTCGACAAAGCTGCGCACTAACATCTTCGAGAGATCGCCTTCCTGCAGCAGCAAGTCTCCAGTCTGCACATAGGCGCCTTGCTTGACGGGAACGGTGTAGACAATGCCGTCGAAGGGGGCACGCACGCTGGATTTCGCAAGGGCATCTTCCGCCGCATCATAAGCGGCCCGTGCTTCTGCACCCTGCGCCTGAACCTTTGCCACTTCGGGTTTCGAGTAGCGCTCCTTCTGTTTTTGCTCCAACAGGGTGGCATCAGCCTGGGCACGCTGCACGGCCTCTTCCGCCTGCTCGACCTCACCCAGTGATGCCGAACCCTGTTGCTGCAAATGGCGAAGCGCGTCAAGGTTGCGCTGAGCATTGTTCAGCGCGCTGCGAGCTTTGATCAGTTGCGCATCCAGCGTAAGAACCTCTTCGCGTGTACCGCCCTTTGTAAGGTCCGACTCATCCGCCTGAGCGGCTTTTATCTGGGCTTGCGCGCGCGCCGCCTGACTGCGCAGGTCGCTATCATCCAGTTGCAACAGCAGTTGGCCTTTGCGGACGTGATCTCCTTCTTTCACCAGCAGCCGCTTTACCGTTGTAGCGTCCGGCGAGTGAGCTTCGAAATTCTGGATGGGTTCCACTTTGCCATTGGTAGAAATCAGACTGCGGATGGATCCGCGCTCCACGGTAGCGGTGCGCACCTTTAGCGGGGTTTGCCGGTGGATGAAGGGAATGGCTGCCAGTGCCGCCAGCACGCCCACCGTGATCCAGGTGCGGCTCTTGCGCGAGGCGGGTCGTCCATTCGAATTGTTGGTGGCTGCCAACTTGTTATCTTTCAGGATGCGGCGGGGACAACTGCAAGCATTAATTTACCACTGTGGCGGCTGCCCAGAGATGCGCGCCTTCCCGAGCCGTTGCATGGTTAGATGCGGGCGATCTTTCGCGGATGCTCGAAACTGGCCCGGAGAAGAAGTCGTCGCCTTAGCGTTCGCCGAAACACGTGGCGCAGCCGCTACAATAGTTTTATGCAGAAATCGCCACGCTATACGCCTGAGCATGCTGAATCCGGGCTGGATCACAAATTTCCCGAGATCGAAACCTGGCCGAATCAATTTCCTGGATACGAGATTGTGATCGATGATCCTGAATTTACCTCCGTGTGTCCGAAGACAGGGCTGCCGGATTTCGGCGTCATCACGCTGCGCTATCAGCCCGACAAAGAGTGCCTGGAACTGAAATCGTATAAAGAATATTTGCAGTCCTATCGCAGCCTGGGAATTTTTCAGGAGAACGTGGTGAACCAGGTGCTGAAAGATGTGGTGCGGTGGGCGAAGCCGGTGTGGGCCGAAGTGAAGGGCGATTTCCGCCCACGCGGAGGGATTTCGACGATGGTGATGGCAAGGTGGCCGCGGAGAAAAAAAACTGGTTAGACGTTCTTCGATCTGCGCCGACCGCGTTGCACAAACATTCTCGGATCGTAGCGGAGCGGCTCCAGTTCAGATAAGACGATCCTTCGGAAACCGGCATGTTGCGGATTCAGGATCCAGTTGTTTTCGTTTAGCGCCAGGGCCGAGGGAACAATCAAAATGCAATGCTTGGCCCGCCGCGCGAATTCGTTTCCAATCCGTGCCAAGTCAGCTGGCGCTGGTGATTTGCGCCAGAAAGAGGGCAAATCCTGTGCGGCGATTCGCTCTCGCGACACATCGTCCGGGATTTCGGTGGTGACCAGTACCAGGTCAGCGGGAGCGTTGTCCGAGTCGAGGTGGACAAAATACTCTAGCATCGCCAGCGATTGATGCTCGGAAGTGTACGCCAACCGCGTTCCGGCGCTTGACCATCGCCCACCGTATCGGTAGGCACCTTCACCATCGAGGGGAGAGCGGGCATACGCCTTGCGTAAGATCCGGTAGACGCGCGTCAACTGATTCCGCCGTAAGCGATCCTTCCCAGCACGTCTTCCACTTGGCGCGCTCCGGGTTCCGTGTCGATCGCGTCAATGGGAGGAATGCCGCCAAGCGCGCGGTTGGAGCGCTTTAGCCAGCGAGATGCGGTTTCCCGATTGCCGAGGCTTTGTTGCGCCAGGGCAACTATCCGCGCCAACCGGTACAGTCGATCGGACTCGAACCGAGCTAAGCGCCCGCTCCGGCGTCTGCGCTGCAGGCTCCGCGGCGAAAGATCAAGGGCTTCCGCCAACTCTTTCAGCGTCAACCCTGAGGACTGCATCAGTTCTTCCACGACAGCCGGGGGAAACCCTTCGCGGATGGCTTTGCGAAGGTCGCCCGGGCTGGACAAATTTCGCCCGAGAACGCTTCGCCCACCAAGCTCTCTAACGACGGCTCGAAGTTCGTTTACCATTTGTCGTCTATTATAGCGACAAATGTCGCCACTGTTCAAGGCCAAGTTTCCGCCATGCTATATTCGCTGGACTTGTGACTTCAGCGAAACTCCATCCGCGCACGGCGCTGATTCTGCTGACCGCGCTGAATCTGTTGAACTATGTGGACCGCTCGGTGCTGTTCGCGGTACAGCCGCTGGTGCAGAGCGAATTTAGTCTGAGCAACACGCAGGTCGGTTATCTCACCAGCGCGTTTCTATTGTTTTACATGGTCGCGGCCCCTTTTGTGGGACCGCTGGCCGACCGCTATTCGCGCAAGAAAATTATTGTCGGCGGCGCGATCTTCTGGAGCGGGCTCACGCTCCTCACCGCGGTCACGCACACTTACACCGAACTGCTGATACGGCACACTCTGGTCGGGATCGGCGAGGCAACGTTTGTGACGATTGCCCCCACCTTCGTCGCCGATTTGTTTCCGGAAGAGAAACGGGGCCGCATCCTTGGCGTGTTCTATCTGGCGATTCCAGTGGGAACTGCAGCGGGATATTTGTTGGGCGGGAAGCTAGGTGCAAGCCACGGGTGGAGGTTTCCGTTTTACATTGCCGCGGCGCCAGGATTTCTGTTGGCGTTGGCTGTGCTGTTCTTGCGCGAGCCCGAGCGAGGACAGTTCGACACCGAGAAAGAAACTCCAGAGCGGGGAACTTTAATCGGTCTGGCACGGAATCCGGCATTCTGGACTTCCACTCTCGGCATGGCGATGATGACCTTCGCCCTGGGCGGAATCCAGGTGTGGATGCCGACATTTTTATCCCGCGCCCGCGGCTACTCACTGGAGTCGGCGAACTTCACGTTCGGAATCATTATTGTGGTCGATGGAATTCTGGCTTCGCTGGCCGGCGGTTGGCTCGGCGATTATCTTCTTCAACGCATGAAGGGCGCTTATTACTTTGTCTCTGCGGCAGGCATGGCGCTGGGCGTGCCGTTCATGATCGTGGCTCTTTTCATGCGAGGTCCGCTCATGCTGCCCGCGATTGCTGTGGCGGCTTTCTTCCTATTGCTCAACACTTCGCCGCTGAATGCCGCGGTAATTAATTCCGTGGGGGCGCACATTCGCGCGACAGCTCTGGCGGTAAACATCTTCATCTTTCACTTGCTCGGCGATGTGCCCTCGCCCACTCTCATGGGTTACGTGGCCGATAAGCGCTCCTTGCAGGCAGCGTTCGTGTTGCCGGTCGTCGCGATGGTCGCCTCCTCTGCCATACTCTTTTACGGGATGAAATTTGCGCCCGCTCAAAATAGTGGCGCGCGGATGGGAAGCACCTGAGCGGAATGCATTACTTTCACTGGATTGCCGGGACGATTCTTGCCCTGGCCTGGCTCTCGCGCATCGTGGATGCCGCTCTTGGAATGCCCAGTGTCGCCAACATTGCTCAGCTGCAATGGAACCGCAACCCCGTTTCACCTTCGGGCAATCCGCGAGTCTCGATCATCGTCCCGGCCCGGAACGAAGAAAGTGACATCGAGCAAACCCTCACCCTCCTGCTCGGACTCGATTACGACAATTATGAAGTGATTGCGGTGAACGATCGATCGACCGATCGCACCGGCGACATCATGGAAGAGGTGGCCGCAAGCGCCGGCACTCAGGGCCGTCTTCGCGTCATTCAGCATAAGGAATTGCCTCCGGGGTGGCTGGGAAAAGCGCACGCGATGTGGACGGCTACCAATGAAGCCACCTGCGACTGGCTGCTGTTTACCGATGCCGATGTATTGTTCAAGCCGGATTCTGTGCGTCGTGCGCTCGCCTACGCCGAGGCTGAACGCGCAGACCACGTCGTCTTATTTCCGCAAATGATCATGAAAACCCCCGGCGAATACATGATGATCGCATTTTTTCAGACGATGTTTGTCTTCGGCCACCGCCCATGGAAGGTGGCGGATCCGAAATCGCGCGATCACATGGGCGTGGGCGCTTTCAATTTGATTCGCCGTAGCGCCTACGAATCAATCGGAACCTACGAAAGATTGCGCATGGAAGTGCTCGACGATATGAAACTCGGCAAGCTGGTGAAAAATGCCGGGTTCGCGCAGCGCAATGTTTTTGGCGGAGACTTAATTTCGATTCGCTGGGCTAACGGCGCCATGGGCGTGGTTAACAATCTCACGAAAAATTTCTTCGCGGTATTGTCTTTCCAATGGCCGCGCACTCTTATCTCGGCGTTCGGCCTCGCCTTCCTCAATCTCATGCCGTTTCTCGGAGTGTGGTTCGCGCATGGTTGGGAACGTTTGCCTTATGCTGTGGCACTGGGCTCGATGTTCTCGATTTATGTCGGCATGTCCTGGCGCTCGGGTGTTCCGGCTTATTACTTTCTGCTGCATCCGGTCAGCACGGTCTTGTTCATCTATACGTTGCTGCGCTCAATGTTTCTTACGCTGTGGAATGATGGCATCATCTGGCGAGGGACGATGTATCCGTTGGAAGAGCTGAGGAAGGGAATGGTGTGATTCCCCAGGGAAGGGTCAGTAGCAAGACCTTAACCACAGAGGCCACCGAGGAACACAGGGGATGCTGTCGGTGTCTTATTGCGGAGGTTCGCTACTCACATCGGCTTCGTTGCCGTAGGTCACCGTAGTTGCCGCCGTGCCGTAGGTCTTAGCAGGCTTTTTGGTGGGGCGCATGCTGCCGGCGCTGTAGTGGCCTTGTTTTTCCACGTCGTAATTCTTGGGCATGGGCGGAATCAGAGTCGAGCCGCCGGTGATTTGGCTGACGCGCTTCAGGATGATCTCAGCGCGTCCGTCGTAAAGCTTAACCGGACCGTGGATTTCGATGACGCGTCCCTCCAGGCGGCGGACATCGCCTACATCTTTAAGGTCAGACCGGAAGACGACGACTGAAAACGGGCAGGCTGCTTGCTCCTCACAGAATCGGATGAAGTGGGTTCCTTTAGCGCCGGCTTTCACGTGTAATACTTTTCCAGTAACGCATTTCGTTTCTCCAACGTGCTGAGCGGCTTGACCGATGGGAAGGCAATCAGAGGCGGCAAACAGGGTGCTACTGCCCAGCGCTAGAAATAAGAAAGTCAAGATTGTCGATCTACGATCGTAGCATCGCAGATTGTGGCATCGCAGAATTTGGTATAGCACCGGGCGTTCCTTCCAAACGTGACCTGGAAACTCTGCTCGCAGTCTACGTCCTCGAAGGACGCCACAAACAAGCAGACGTGAAATATTCCGTATTCGCGTTCCCAGAATGGAAGTCTTATGGAAGCATTCGCCGCTTAGAAGAGCATCCTCGCGGTTGAGTTAATCGGACATCGAGAAGAACGCTGAGGGACCGGCCAGCCCAGTCCCCGGTTCTTGATTCACTGATGGTGTGCGCTTACTTGAAGGCCTTGACCGCTGCAGCTTCGTCGTCCTTGACGTCGAAAACGGTGTAGAGCTTGGTAATCTGCAGCAGGTCGTGAACTTTTTTGGTGAGGTGCAGCAATTTAAGTTCGCCGCCCTGGTTTTTGGTGGTAGTGAAGGCGCTGACCAGCTCGCCGATGCCGGAGCTGTCGATGTAGTTAACTTCGGCCAGGTTCAAGATGATCTTCTTGTTGCCTTTGGAAAGCAGATCGCGTACGGTGTCGCGCAAGGTAACGCTGCCCTCGCCCAGAGTGATCCGTCCACTGCAGTCCACAATGGTGACCCCGTCCACCTGCCGAGTGCTAAGTTTCATGCTCACTGAGACCCCTCCTTCTTGCCCACGGATGATCCGTGAACGTGCTTGATCAATTTCACTTCCGTACCTGTCTGAGACGGGCGGATTTCCACCACGTCCATAAAAGAGCGCATAAGAAAAATTCCACGGCCGGAAGTCTTGAGCAGATTTTCCGGAGCGAGCGGATTCGGAATTCCGTTCAAGTCAATTCCTTTGCCCTGGTCGCGAATCGTGATGACGAGGTCTTCAGCGGTTCGCTCGAAGGCCAGGATTACTTTTTTATCAGGTGCATATTTGTTCCCGTGAAGGACGGCATTCACCGCGCCCTCGCGTACCGCCATGGAAATCTGCATCACTTCGTCTTCCCCAAAGCCCAATTCCGTGGCAATGCGGGTGGCGCTTTCTTCCGCATGGTCCACTGTTTCCAAAGTGGAATCGAGCGTATAGGAGACCTGTTGCTCCATGATGATAGAGACGTCTTAGACCCGCACCTGTCTTCCGAGTTGCCCGTTAGGGCTCGCCGCAGGCCGCATGCAGCGAATGCGGTAGTTTGCCTGTCGAAGCATCAAGTTGTCAACGAGAGCGTCGCGTTACTGCGATCGTAACGTTAGAAATGCGGCCCTACCCCCCGGGCCAGACTCGCCAGGACGCATATAATTGTACGCCGGGAGCCCCATGCTGAGCGTTCGAATCCGGCGTTTCTTGCTGCGATTGTTGCTGCTTACGGTGTTGTCGCTGGCCGCCGTAGTGCTGATCGCTTATTCCCTGGACTATGTCGTTTTCCGCTATCGAATCGCAGAGAATAAAGGCTTCGGACAAGTCACTGTCACCAGCTACGACGCGGTGCAGCAGAAAAGCGGCAAGACCGTATTCCTGTTCAATCCACCGCAAGCACAAACTTGCGTGAACTCGCTTTTCCCGCGCGCCGGTTACGTTCCGTGCTGGTATTTGCAGCACCATCCCGAGCAGCGCACCGATATCTGACAGAATTTATGATCAAACTTGTTTATTGCATCACCAAGAAGCCGGGGCTAACCGACGAAGAGTTCTTTCACTACTGGCAGAACATTCACGGGCCTATCGGGGCTCGCATTCCCCACCTGCGAAAACTTACGCAAAGTCACCGCATTACAATACCCGGCGACACTCGTCCGCCAGACTTCGACGGAACGGCTGAGCTTTGGTTCGATGATGTGGATGCGTTGATCGCAGCGCGAAAATCGCCCGAGTGGAAAACTTCCAGCGACGACGAAGTCAACTTCATCGACCCCAATAGAGTGGCCTACTTCATTTCTCAGGAGCGCATCATCCTACAGCGCGATCCCGGGCCGCCTACAGATATCTAACCAACTGGTTAAATTCAACCGCGCTGGTGCATTTCAACCACTCATAACCTCTGCCCGCTCAATGGGCTGCGCGGGCATCGTAGCCCCGTCTCGCCTCATCTAATGCAGTAAAGAGAAAGTAAAGGATTGGTAGGAGGATAAGAACTTTTATGAAGCTGTTACAGGGATTGGGAAGTTTGTTCCTGGCAGCACTTTTATCTGCGCCCGCATGGGCAAGCAATAATGCGAGCTCAAATCAAGCAGTGCCGGGAACTTTAAATTATGTCGAGGGGCAAGCGTTTTTCGCGGATCAGCCGCTCGATCACACTTCAATTGGTAAGGCCACGTTGGAAGTTGGCCAATACGCCAATACCGATACGGGCAAGGCGGAAATTCTGCTGACGCCGGGAGTGTTTTTGCGTGAGGGCGACAACACCTCGGTGAAGCTGATGGCCGCGGGTCTTGAAAATACTGAATTAAATGTGATGCAGGGCCACGCCATGATCGAGGTCGATCAGATCTACCCGCAAAATGATCTGCGCATCATCGAAGGCAATGTGACTGCCAGAATCATGAAGCCGGGACTCTACGACTTTGATTTGCAGCAAAATCAAATGCGCGTATTCGACGGCGAGGCCATGGTTCAGGATGGCGACAAACAAATCAAACTGAAGTCCGGGCACGAGCTTGCCGTAACGCCGAACTCGCCGGAGAAAACGGAAAAGTTCGACAAGAAAGCGATGAGCGGGGATGATCTTTACCGCTGGAGCAGCCTGCGGTCGGACTACGAAGCGGAAGCCAACGTCGATGCTGCGCGCATCGTAGCCGCCGACGGCTGGGGTCCTTATTGGGGCGCTGGCTTCTGGGGTCCGGGCTGGGGCTGGGGCGGATGGGATTGGGATCCGTGGTTTGGAGCCTATACCTTCATGCCTTGGAATGGGATCTTCTACAGCCCATTCGGCTGGGGATTTTACTCGCCGGGACTTGTTTATCGGGCGCCGTTCTACGGCGGCCATTTCTACCACACGTTCAATGCGGCCAATGTTCGCGCATGGGGACCGGGACCGCACTACGCGACCAGTAGCGCTTATTCGCACGGCGTCTACACCGGAACTGGAGCCGCGCGTGGGGCGTTTCACTCCGGAGCCGTGATGGCTCGGGGAGGCTTCGGTGGCGGCGGATTCCACGGCGGAGGCGGGTTCCACGGTGGAGGCTTCGCGAGTGGCGGCTTCCATGGCGGCGGCGGTTTTGGTGGCGGTGGTCACGGACGCTGAAACAGCTGAAGGATGAAGCGGAGCGCAATCTGCGCTCCGCTTTTTTGTGCCGCGAATTCGGCTACAATGGCGGTCACTTCGAATCGACCGAGGGACGCTGATGGCTGGCAAGCTCCGCTTTGTACCGCAGGCATTAATCGTGATTTTTGTTTGTATCTCTGCTTTTTCGATTTCCTGTGCCGCCGCTTCCGGGTCAACGAAGACATCCTCGTCCTCAGATTCGCGGTTGCAGAAGGCTTACCGCTTCCAGCAAGGCGGCTGGACCTACGTTCATCTGGAAGGTTCGCCCTCCGATATCGGCTACCAGCACGGCTATCTTCTGGCCCCTGAGATCGCCGATGCACTCGAGGCCATTAAACTTTTCGACACTCACGAAACTCAGCGCGATTGGGAATTCTTTCGCAGGACCGCGCGCGAGATGCTCTGGCCGCACATCGACAGCGAATATCAACAGGAGCTGCAAGGCATCGCCGACGGCGTGAAGGCCCATGGCGTCGACCTGGATGTTTACGACATCGTCGCGCTGAACGCTTTTGAAGAAGTTCCCGATTACTACGTCCCGTGGTTGAACAAACGCGAAAAAACGGCGCGGGCTCCGAAACTGAAAGCTCCTGGAAATTGCAGCGCATTCATCGCCACCGGCGCTTACACCAAGGATCATCAGATCGTGATTGCGCACAATAACTGGACAAGCTACCTGGCGGGCGAGCGCTGGGTAGTCATCTTCGATATTCTGCCGCAACACGGTCAGCGCATTCTGATGGACGGATTTCCCGGCGTGATCACCAGCGACGATGACTTCGGCGTGAACGCCGCCGGCATCATGATCACCGAAACCACGATGACGCAATTCGAAGGCTGGGACCCGAACGGCAAGCCCGAGTTCATGCGCTCGCGCAAGGCGTTGCAATATGCGCAAAGCATCGACGACTACGTGCGCATTATCAAAGAAGGGAACAACGGTGGCTACGCCAATGACTGGCTGATCGGCGACCGCAAGACTGGCGAGATTGCCTACCTCGAGCTCGGCTTAAAGAACACTCCGCTGTGGCGAACCAAAGATGGATACTACGTCAGTTCAAATTTTCCTCGCGATCCAAAACTGATTCGCGAAGAAACAGACGGATTCGATGCCAGTGATATGTCGTCATCCATGAATGCCCGGCATGTGCGAGCCGATGAAATGGTGCAGCAATCTAAGGGGACCATCGACGTGCAGATGGCAGAGAATTTTCTGGCGGACCATTTCGACAGTTTCGAGAAGAAGACTCAGCCGGATGAACGCTCTCTCTGCGGTCACGTGGATGCCTCGGCGCGCGGCGTGAAGGAATGGGGATGGGATGCCTACAATCCCGGAGGCGCGGTACAGGGAAAAGCCACCGACAGCAAAATGGCGGCGACCATGAGTTTCGTTGCTCGAGCCGGACACCCCTGCGGTGCAGATTTCCTGGCCGCTGATTTCCTGGAACAGCATCCCGAATACTCGTGGCAAAAGCCCCTGTTACACGATATGAAAGCCGGCCCATGGACAAAATTCCAAGCCGGCCAAAAAGCCGAGTAGTCATTACGACTCATGTAGACAGCCGCCTCGGCTGTCCCGCCAGGGCGAAGCCAGCGGAATCTCAAACGGTTTAAGCGAGCGAGGAAGAAATGAAAGAAACCGTCCAGCAATATATTCAGCGCATTAGCGGCTATGCCAAAGGCAAGCAGCCACTCACCGTACAGGCCGGTACGGCGAAAAAACTCGAACGACTGATCAACGGCAAATCGACAGCGAAATTGCGCAAGCGCCCCGCTCCCGAAAAATGGTCAGTCAGCGAAATCCTTGCGCACCTTGCCGATACCGAAATCGTTGGCAGCTTTCGCATGCGGTTGATTCTCGGCGCGCCCGGAACTCCGATCGCCGCCTTCGATCAGGATGCCTGGGTTATCAGCGGCCACTACGAGAAACGCGATCCGCGCAAATCCCTGGAGCTGTTTCGCACGTTGCGCGAAGCGAACCTTGCCCTGCTCAAGTCGCTTACGCCGGAACAGTGGAAGCATTTTGGCATGCACGCGGAACGCGGGCAGGAAACCATTGAGCACATCGTTCGCATGTTCGCCGGGCACGACATCAATCACCTGCAACAGGTGGAGCGCATTCTGGCAGGGAAGTAAAAGGCCACTGCATTTTATTTGTATTTTTCGCTCATTGCCTCATCACTGGCGCAGCGGCGCGCAGAAGAAAATCCGATGGATGGCTGTTGAAAATGCGCGTCCGGAGCCGCAGGAAGCGTGCTACCGTCACGTTAGATACTTCATCGCAATCGCCACTCACGCGTGAGTGGCAAGAAGTTCTCATGATGACGAAAGCTTGTACCAACAGCAAGTGTCCCGCCTACGCACATTTTGTCTACACCGTAGCTATGCGTTGCGTGCTCTGCCGGTGCGATCTGAAAAGCGCGCAGCGGATCAGCGAAGCCATTGCGGACGCTCGCGATCGAGCGCGTCCTGAGGGTACGGCGCTGTCGACGAAATCGGCTGCGTCATCATTTCGCACCGCTCAATGAGCGTTGATCACCTGATCCCGTGCCGGGCCCAGCCTTGTGGCAGTCGAAGTAGGTGTCATCCTCTTGATCGCGGTGCGGTATCACGAAGAGGATTTTGGCGTGCGCCTTCATCGCAAAGTGTCGGGGCAGCCAGATATCCGGAGCTACCGGTTGTTTTTCCAACTCAAAATGCGTACCCGGTTCCACTTGCGCAAGAAAGCCGGCTATTGATACAGGATGCATAACCTGCGCTTCCACTTTCACCCATTGAAAGGAGGCTCGGTCGATCCAGAGTTTTCCCTCCATCCCTGTTAAAGCCTCGGTCTCCATATTCGGTGGACGATAATCCCTGCGCGGAGTGGCCTTCAGAACATAGACCTTATGACCATCCAGGTTCGTGTCACCGACTACCTTAAAGCTGAACGCCTTTACCATCTGCTCCATCAGCTGATGGTTGCGTCTTCGGTCCTTTTCGTATTTCGCAATGCGCTCTGATCTTTCCTCGGGCGATTCGTTCTTCCGTGCGGAAATCGTCTCTTCCAATTTTTGTTTTTCGGCCGCCGTTTGTGCAGGCCCTAACGGCTGGCCGTTGATCGCTACCAGCCGCTGGTAAGGAGATCCCAGAATCATCATGTCTTCATAAGTCTTGGTCCCGCCGCTTACGCGGTCCTGTTCACGGCAATCGAACCCGGGTGCAGCGTCCCAGTCCCTCTTATTGGCCTCGACGGAGTGCTGAATAATCGCATCGGCATTGTTCTGACCCACCGCCCATCCGGATGACGCCAGAATCACTGCGAGCAACCAAACCAGCATCGGATCACCACCTCCACAGGGCGAAACGCCCTCCAGTCGGTTAGACGCCATCAGCCGGAGTGAGGTATATCCTATCGCGACAAAAGATCGAGCGTGCTCGTTTACCGGACTGGTACAGAGCGCGAGTTTGTGACAGCATTGGCAAACGTATGGCCGTTTGATGCATCAACCTACAGTGCCAGATCGCGAGCTTGACCAGAGTAAGACAGTTAGCAGTTCCAACAGTGCCCTGCAGTGGCCACACATCCAGGATTACGGCATCATCGGCAATTGCCGGTCAGCCGCCTTGATTTCGAAATACGGTTCCATGGAATGGCTCTGTTGGCCGCGCTTCGACAAGCCTTCCATTTTCGCTGCGCTTCTCGATCGAGAGCGAGGCGGACATTGGCGAATTTCCCCAACCAGCGAAGCTGCCATCGAACGCCGCTACCTGGCAAATTCGAATGTGCTCGAAACTCACTTTCATAACGCCACCGGCAGCGCCATTCTCACCGATGTGATGCCGGGCACCGCTCGTGCTTCGCGCGCGAACATCCTGGTGCCGGATTACGAAATCCTTCGCAGAATTACTTGTGTTGCGGGCGACTTTGAACTTGAAATTGAATTCAAACCTATGGCCGACTATGGCAAGAACAAAGTGCAGATTCGCGAATTCGGCAAATTGGGCCTCCGCTTTGCCGTAGGGCGTGGGGTTTATTTCTTGCGCAGCAGCATTGCCTTGACGATCGCTGATGGAGTGGCCCGCGCTCGTTTCCGTGTGCGCGCGGGTGAAAGCGTGCGCTTCTCTTTCAGTTACAGCGAGCAGGCTCCGGCCGTCCTGCCCCCAGTCGATGCCTCGCTCGACGAGCGCATCGAGTATTCCACGAAAATCTGGCAACAATGGAGCAGCCACGCCGTCTACGACGGTGAATATCGAGACGCGGTAATGCGCAGTGCACTCGCACTCAAACTACTAAGCTACGCGCCTTCCGGCGCAATTATTGCCGCGGCCACTACGTCGCTTCCGGAATTAATTGGCGGCGATTTGAACTGGGACTACCGCTATTGCTGGCTGCGCGACGCTTCGTTCACCATCCGGGCATTGCTGGAATTGGATTATTGGGATGAGGCCGAAGACTTTCTCGATTGGCTCCTGCATGCGACGCGGCTGACTCAGCCCCAACTGAGAATCCTATATTCACTGTATGGAGATAATGCTCCCGCGGAGCGGCAATTGACCTATTTGAGCGGATACCGCGACTCGCGGCCAGTTCGCATTGGGAATGCGGCGCGAGATCAACTCCAATTGGACGTTTACGGCGAAGTAATTGATGCGGCCGCGCAGTTCGCCTTTCATGGCGGATCTCTTGACCGCGAAATGCAAAAGGTCTTGATCGGCTTCGGAGATTACGTAGCTCAAAATTGGGACCAGCCCGACCAGGGTATTTGGGAGCCACGCTGCGAACCTCAAAACCATACTCATTCACGGGTCTTGTGTTGGACCGCCATGGATCGTCTCGTCCGCCTAGCCGAGTGCGGCATGTTAAGACGAGCGCCGGTCGACAAGTATAAGGACATCAGCAACACCATCCGGCACCAGATCGAAGAGCGTGCCTGGAATGAACAATTGCAGAGCTATGTCAGCGTGCTTGACGGGGATCAACTGGACTCCAGTTTGCTTCTGCTCTCCTGGTATGGTTTTGCCGAAGCCGGTTCGCCGCGCATGCTCGGCACCTACCGCGCTATCCGGAAATATCTGAGTACGCCCGAAGGGCTTCTCTTCCGCTATCAAAGGTCCGATCCGGAAGGGACATTTGCAATTTGCAGTTTCTGGGAGGTGGAATATCTCGCCTTAGGAGGCGGTTCTTTGGACGATGCTCGCGAACTCTTCCACCGGTTAACTAAATATCAAAACGATCTGGGTTTGTACGGCGAAGAAATCGATGCCAAGACCGGCACCGCGTTGGGAAACTTCCCCCAGGCGTTCACGCACGTGGGACTCATCGGTGCGGCTCTGTCCATCTCGCAACGCGAAAAGGGGGAACAACAACTTGCGCATCGTCCACCGGCAGCTACCAAACAGCTCGCGCCGGAGGCGGCTTCGTGAACTGGACAAGCTGGCTGCTTTCAGGATTTCTGGCGACCATCGCTCTATCCACAATGCTGTCCCTCAGCCAGGGTCTGGGCCTGACCCGAATGAATTTGCCTTACCTCATTGGAACCTTCGTTACTCCCCAACGCGATCGAGCTAAGGTGTACGGGTTTTTGGTCCATCTGGTCATCGGTCTGTTGTTTTCCATTTTCTACGTGCTGGTGTTTGAGGCGCGGCACATGGTTAATTGGTGGTTTGGCGCACTTCTCGGATTGGCGCATGCGCTGACCATCTTGACTGTGGGAATGTCGCTGATGCCTGGAATCCATCCGCGGATGGCAAGCGAGCAGCACGGTCTCAATGCGAACCGCCAGCTTGAGCCGCCCGGGTTCATGGCGTTGAACTACGGAATACAGACTCCAGTTTCAGTTTTCCTCGCACATGCCGCATTCGGGGCCATATTAGGATCGCTCTACCATCTCAGCAGGTAATAGGGTGGATGCGCACTGTTCCGCTTACACTTTATGCGCAGTCAACTTCGCGAGAGCGGCATTGCAGCGTGAAATTTCTCCAGAAATATAATCCGGCTGGGACGCGTCGAATTGAGCCAGCGGCGCTTTTTCCTTTAGCTGCAACCACGTATCCAGGCTCTTCTCATACCAGGACCTGGCTTCGCGCCAACTCGCAATGCGTGCCGCTACCGACCCACGATGCTCCTGCGCCAAACGCGAATAAGCCTCCGCCAGGGCCGAACGTGCATATGCCAGATCAGAAGGCTTAAAGGCGGTATCGCCTCGATCAGCTGCAACCAGTGCTTCAAGAATCCGAACTCCCTCGCGAGCCGACTGAATACCCTGGCTGGGTTTGCTATCCGCAGCAAGGGCCTTGCCCATGCTCATATAGCATTTGCCGAGGTAACGCATCGCCAGCACGTCGTGGGGATCGGCTAAAGTCATCTTTCGGTATCCCGCGAGCGCGGCCTGAAAGTGGGGCAAAGCCTGCGCTGGAAGGCTCTTCTCCGCCAGGTAATATCCGGTCCAATATTCGTTTTCCAGCACGAATTGCTGGAGTCTGGCATTCTGCGGGTCGGCCTTGACCTGCGGAACGAGGATGTCATGCGCCTTCCCCTGAAGTGTAATCGCTGCGTCCAGATCTCCCTTCAAGTGCTCGACGCCTGCCATGTATCCATACACGCCAGCAAGTCTGGTTTGAACGCCTACCCGGAAGGCGGGCGAGCCGCCGGTAATAGCCTCGCGAATCGTCGCCGACTTGCGGTAATACTCCAGTGCGCCCGCGACATCGCCCATATCACCCAGACACTGCGCCATGGCAAAACAAACTCCGGCAAAAGTATCTTGCGCTTTTGGATCATCCTTCTGGTCAGCCGCCAACTTCTGCGTGATCGGATATGCCCGCCGGAGAGCTTCGAACGCCGCCGGAAAATTGTTGCCGGCTCTGAAAGCAAAACCCTGCTTCACGTAGACTGCCGCCAAAGCGGCTCGATCCTCTGCCGAGCCGCGTTGATCACCTGCCAGCGCAAGCCGGATCTGTAACGCCTTGCGATAGCTTTCCGTGGCTCCCGCCGTATCCCCAAGATTTGCGTAGTAGGGATTGCCCTGGACGTCTCCGACTCTCTCGTACGCCGACGCCAACTCGCGCTGCAGGCCCGGGTTACCGGACGACTCATGCGAAAGGCTGTCCAGATATTGCAACGCCCGGTCCACAAGCAGCTTTCGCGCTGCTGTCGATCCCGGCAAATCGCGGATGCTGTCGTGAATATCGAACAGCAGGGAATTGGCCAGCTTGCGTACGTCATTAAACCGCCGCTCCGCAATGCGCGCTTCGCGCACAATGGCGACCGCTGCGGCCAGCACAACCAGGGCAAAAAACGTCGTCACGGCCAGAGAGAGTTTGTGGCGCTTTATGAACTTCCCGCTGCGGTAACTGAATGTTCCGCGCCCCGCCGAGACTGGCAAACCGAGGCTGTAGCATCGCAGATCTTCCGCGAAATCCTGCGCCGACCCGTAGCGCAATCGAGGTTCCTTGCGCAACGCCTTCAGCAGTATCTGATCCAGATCACCGGACAGCTTGCGCCGCAACTTTTCTGGAGTCGTATTACGGCGACCGCTTACCTGTTCCGACGTAGCTTTTGACAATAGCTGCTTACGGTCGGTGATCTCGCCGTCTTCGCTTTGAGGGTCTTTGATCTGAGCGCCCACCGTCCGACGCCCTTTGCCTTCCCTCGATCGGCGCCCGATCACGGTGCTCGGCTTCTCCGGCTCGACTTCACAAATAGCATGCGCCAGGTCGTACGAGGAACTGGTATCCAGCACGTAAGGCGAGCAACCAGTCAGCAATTTGTAGAGAACCATTCCCAGCGAATAAACGTCACTTGCCGTGGTGATCACTTCGCCGCGAAGCTGCTCAGGACTGGCAAACTGCGGGGTCAGCATGCGCTGCATGGTCACCGTGGGTTCGGCTCCGGAAGAATAGACTTCAGCGCTGAGAATGGTTGCAATACCGAAATCGAGCAACTTGGGAACGCCTTCGGCGGTTACCAGGATATTGCCGGGCTTGATATCCCGGTGTACCACCAAACGCTGGTGGGCGTACTGCACCGCGGAACAGACACTCCGGAAAAGATTGATCCGTGCGTCCACTGGCAGCCTGCCCTGATCGCAATATTCATCGATCGGCTGGCCCTCCACGAGTTCCATGACAAAGTAGGGATACCCCTCATCCGTGGTTCCGCCGTCGAGCAGGCGGGCGATATTCTCGTGCTCAAAACCGGCCAGAATCTGGCGCTCTCTGCGGAAGCGCTCGTAGCCTGATTCCGTGTCCAGGCCTTGCCGCACCAGTTTTATAGCTACTTGTTTTTCGTATTCGTCGTCCGCCCGAACCGCGCGGTATACATCGCCCATTCCTCCTTCGCCCAGCTTATCCAGGATGCGGTACTGCGCGATTCGCGCGCCGATCATCTTGTCGGCTCGCTGGCGCTCTTGAGTCCGCAAATCCTCGGCCAGACTGCGGGCTACCACCTCCAAAGCCGGCGCTTCGAAGACTTCTTCAGAACGCTGCGCGTACTTCAGCAGTGACTCCACTTCCACCCGCAGACGTTGATCCTCACCACACGCCTTTTCCAGAAAGTGATTCCGCTGGCTCCCATCGCACTGCAGTGCGGAGTGGTAAATGCGCTCCACGTCCTGCCAGCGTTCAGGCTCCATCGCTCACCCCTCCATCGAGTTCGCGCAGCAGCCATGCCCGGGCCAGGCTCCAGTCCCGCATCACGGTTTCAGGAGAGATCTGCAACACTTCCGCTGTCTCATCCACGGTCATCCCGCCGAAAAATCGCAGTTCCACCACTTTGCTTTTTCTCGCATCGGTGGCACCTAGCTGGGTCAGCGCATCCTCCAACGCCACCAGGTCAATCGCCGGCGCCGCCGAGACCGATAGGGCTTCATCCAGAGGAACATGCTGCGCGCCGGCGCCGCGCTTCTGGTAACCGTGCGAGCGAGCAAAATCGGTGAGGATGCGCCGCATCATTTGCGCGGATACCGCAAAGAAATGCGCTCGGTCCTGCCACTCCACCTCTTTGACCTTAACCAGCCGCAAATAAACTTCGTTGATCAGCGCCGTGGTCTGCAGCGTGTGACCGTCCCTTTCCCGGGCCATGTAGTGCTTCGCCATCCGGTGCAGCTCCTCGTATACCACCGGCGTCAACCGGTTCAGGGCAAGCTGGTCCCCGCCCCGCCAATCGTGCAGGAGCTGGGTGATTTCGGAGGAAGAAGCCCTGGTCATGGGACGGGAGTCCTCGGTAGCTTGGGGAAGGATTTGACGTAAACTGCCCGCCAAATTTGAGCCAAAAGCTTACCACAAAGATTTGCGGGTTCCAAAACATTTGGCGGACCGTCTGAGATTGCTCCGAAAAAACATGCCAGTCTTTACGCGGTTTCCTCGCTAAAGCTTGTAGGGGACCGTCCGGTTAGGCGAGAGGTCCGTTCAGAAGGCAGAAGGAGACGTTCCATGAAAGCCTGTTGTGTAAAGACACTGAATGACATGCAAGAGGTTATCCGAAACGGCAAGATTCTTGCCCTCATGCTCAACGCAGCTCCTTGGGTTATCTTGGCACCCGAGTTTCCTACCGACGCCCGCGCCGTTACCGAATTGTTGCTTAGGTTATCTGTGGATGACGCCATCGACAAATTAGTAGACGGCCTTCCCGACGCTCAAAAAGCTGCGGCGGCAGTGACCCCCATTGTCAAAGAGAAATTGCGAAATCTAACGCAGCCAGAGTGGATGTTTAACCACCCGGGGGGCTCCGAAAATAAATTCTGGACAAAAATGTATAGGCTCTATGGGGGTTAGTTGAAAAACGAAGCATCCACCTGATAGCGGTAGCAGAGAGGGAGCCTTTTCAAGGAGACCTCGGTGTTCGATTTCCAGAGCCTGCTCCCGGCAAAAGAACACTCTGAAATGCCGATACGATCTAGGACCACCCATGGGCAGTAGGCTGATGCAGAACCCAGCTCGCTGGTTCAGGGTGCAAGTCTCAGCAGTCGAATATTTTTCAAATACATGACAGTCTTCTCTAACATTTCCCGCTGACACTAGTAGGAGTTCCTGGGGGGCGCGGCGATAGCTGGCGTCAGGTTCACGAGTCGCTTTCGGACCTGAGAAGAAATATGCGAGTCCGAACCTGGGAATTGCTACTTGCTGGTTCTTCGTCACGGGACCGCTTGTTGGGCCTTCGGTGAAGAACTAAACTTACGACGGAGAACCGTCGGGGGGCGGTTCTCCGCGTCTGTAGCCAGCGTTTTGAATCCCGCCTCGTTACAACCCCGGAGAGCCCATCAGACTGTAAATCAAAACCAATAGCACGATCACCGTAATTACCACGTACATCCTGTCGTGCTCCTCGGCAAATCCAAAAATCGAGAATGCCACCCGCGCCACTGGAGTTGCAATAAGCAACAGCAGCCCTAACTGGATAATGCCTTTGCCTCGAAGCGAAAACGCCTGACGTACAATGCCTCCAACGCTGCGCAGATTCTCCGGTTCACCATGAAACGCGTGGTAGTCTGCCGTTGAACGGCCATGCCGAACCAAGTACACAGCCCCGCCCAGCAACACCACGGCTGCCGCCAGCATCACCCCGGCGCGCAGCAGTTGGCCGATTAATATTTCCATCCGTTGATCGGTCCACCCCTTACCGGTCCGGCCTGGCTCCTGGCTCTCTTCCTCGCCCATATCAAATCCTTCCAGAAATCCCCTTGTAGAGCATCTCGCTTCCGAGAGCCACGATCACCACGCTGAAGATTCGCCGCAACCATTTCGGGTGCACCTTGACCAGAACCCGCGTGCCCAGCAGCGATCCCGCCAGAACTCCCAGCATCACCGGCATCGAAAGCCCGGGATCGATATAGCCACGGGATAAATAAATTCCCGCGCTGGCCGCGGCCGTGACTCCGATCATGAAGTTGCTGGTTGTTGTCGAAACTTTGAACGGAATTTTCATCGCCTGGTCCATGGCGAGAACTTTCATTGCCCCAGAACCAATGCCCAGCAATCCGGATAACGTCCCGGCACCAAACATCAGACCCCAACCCAGCGGCACCCGGCGCACGTTATATTTTCGAACGTCGGGGCCCTCAGGAAAGCTTCCGTTCAATCGCAATCGGGTGGCAAGCGCATCCGGCGAATCGTCACTCGCATTTTTCGCGGGGCGCTTCCAGGAAAGCGATGCCGAGCCGATCAACACCACTCCAAAAACAATCGAGACGGCACCGGTGGAGATATGCGTCGCCAAGGTAGCCCCCGCAATGGCACCAAGAGTGGTCGCGACCTCGAGAAACATTCCAATCCTGATGTTCGATATGCCTTCTCTCACATAGGCCGCCGCCGCTCCTGATGAGGTGGCGATCACCGATACCAAAGACGCCCCGATGGCGTAGCGGATGTCCACGCCAAGAAGCAGGCTGAGCATGGGGACAATCACCACGCCGCCACCTAGCCCGGTCAGCGCTCCCAGGAAACCGGCCACCAGCGAACCCGCCCCTACAATCAAGCTAAACTCGAGAACGCTCATCAACTTACCTTGGACGTCCGAGAGATGTACAGCTTTGCATAGCTGTTGCCTGACTTATGGCTGCCCAAATCAGCTAATCGGTTTTCTGCGCTTCTGTTGAACCTTAAATGGATGTGGATCAGTTCCTCTTTTGCCAATAAAGATTTGTCAATAGCTAACCAAAACGGCAGTACAATAATCAAACTACGGTGTGGGGTGAACGCATGGCGCCTTCGCGGCGCATATCGAGAAGCCTGTGCGGCCTGATGACGTGCCGCGCCGTAATCATGTGTGTCGCCGCGCTTAGCATGGTATGGGCCCGCGGTGTTCCCACGCATTTTGCGCACAGCTCCGATAGCCTTACTTTCCACACTGCGGCCGACCACGACCATCGGCAATGTTTTGATCACGAAGACTCTCAGTTGGCGAGTGCTCCGAGCGGTCCGCGAATTGCTCCGCCGCCGGCCGTTTCGTCTCACGCCATTTATGCAGTAGCTAGTTTTGTCGAATTCGAAAACGACGGTTGGCATTACAACCGTCCTCCTCCTATCAACTGATCCTTCCGCTTCTTCCTTGGCGCGTTGCTTACCTCGGCTAGTGCCAGCAGCAATATTCCACATAGAAGCCAATGGTTCTGGAGGAAATGTACCATGCTCGAGCAGGACGATAAGAACTGGAAAGACTTGTGTTGCGCCGTGCTGGAGGCTGAAGATTCCGGTGAATTGCTAGAGATCGTTCAGAAACTCAACAAAGCTCTTAAGCGTGAAGAGCAGCTCGACCGCAGTTTACAAAAAAGCCAAATCGGCAAAACTTCCGAGGACGTTCGATGTTGAACACCGACGCTCCCGAGCACCGAGTCACGCCTCGGTGGGCCCACGTCCCTGATCTGAGCGCAGTTCGAGCCACGCTTCGGATGGAGCCGAATTCGCGGCGCTTCATTCTATTCGCCGCACTTGGGGTAGGCGTTGTTTCTTTCCTCGCGACCGAACTGATGCACACCCTGCTCGTGCCCGATATCGGACCGCATCCCGAAAGACTGCTGGCGGAGGGGTTGTCCGCTTTCGTGGTCAGTTGTCTGGTCGCGAAGCTGGTCCACATGAGCCGCGAACGGCACCGCCTCGTTATGGCGCGGATGCAAGTGATTGCGGAAATGAATCATCACATTCGAAACGCGCTGAGTCCCGTCGCCCTTTCGCTGGACGCAACCGACAATCAGGCACTGAATCACATCATCGGCGAAGCAGTCGACCGCATCGATTGGGCTCTCCGGGAAATACTTCCCCGGGAACTGCCGCTGGCCGAGGCCCAAAGACATCAGCTCGGATATTTTCAAAGACGAAGGAGCAAGGCGCAATGAGCGATATAAGAGTTCTTTGTATTGAGAATCACCCTGAATACATGGGCGAGCTGAAATTCATGCTGGAGACCGCTGGCTACGAGGTCATCGCCGCCACTCGCGCAGATCAGGCTCTACATCTGCTGAAAACTCGCCGGGTCGATGGCGTTCTTCTCGAGTACGATTTGCCGGATGCCACCGGCGCTGCCCTGCGGGCGGAGATAAATCGCATCAAGCCCGACGTTCCAGTGCTGCTGTTTGCCGGTGTGGGCAGCCAGACGCCGTCTCTGCTTCGCTTTTTCGATTCGTATCTGAGGAGTTCCCACGCGCCTGAGTTTGCTCTGCAGGACCTCGGTGCGTAGGCAGCCGTTTTTGACAATAACTGTGAATCGCCGCTTGTTCACGCGCGGTCTGATATACCGATATACCGAAGTGCAACTTTTAGCATCTCAAAGTGTTTGTGACAGTAAGCACGCTGAGGATGTTTGCCCCCGTAACGGGCTGCGAACAGGTAGGAGACTCTATGATTTATAAATTGATGGGGAAATTACTTCCCAAGACTATTGCCAGTGCCCTAGGTTCGATAATGCTGGCAGGGTGTTTGATGACCGCTCCGGCTTGGGCGCAGGATGAACCCCAGGACCAGGCGCCTCCGCCGTCCGCTCAACCCCAGGATCAAGCGCCTCCGCCGCCTGGCGCGCCTCAATCCTCCGCATTGTCCCCGGAACAGCTACAGAAGTTGGTCGCTCCCATTGCGTTGTATCCCGATGCTCTCGTGGCTCAGATACTGGCCGCGTCTGCCTATCCAACGCAAATTGTCGAAGCGGAGCGATTCCTCGAGCAAAACCCCAACCTGAAGGGCAAGGATTTAGGGGATGCGGTGAACCAGCAGGACTGGGATCCCAGCGTGAAGGCTCTCACCCAGTTTCCTTCCGTGCTCGCAAATCTGAATAAAAATCTCTCCTGGACCTCCGAACTCGGCGACGCGAACTACAACCAGGGTCCTGACGTGATGCAAGCGATCCAGGTCATGCGCCAAAAGGCCAAAGAGGCGGGACATCTGCAGACCACGCCGCAGCAGACGGTAACAGAAGAAGGCGACGACATCGATATCGCGCCCACCAATCCGGATGTCGTTTATGTTCCGGAGTATGACCCGCAGCTCATCTACGGTTACCCGGTGGGATTGTGGCCTGGCTTTTACCCCTGGTGGGGTGTTGGCGGTCCGTATCTATCTTTCGGTGTCGGGTTTGGCATCGGCCCATTCTTTGGATTCGGCTGGGGATGGCATGGATGGGGCCTAGATTGGCGTGGAGGCTACCTGCGTTATGGAGGCGGCCGTTATGGCTTTCACAGTCACGCATTCTACGATCGCAATGCATACTTCCACGGCAATTACCGCGGCTTCGCGCCTTATGGCCGCGGCGATCGCGGCGCGCGGGGTTTTGCTCCCGCCGGACGTGGCGCCGCCGGTGCACGTCCTGGGGCTTTTGGAGGAATTCGGCGCGGCGGTGAAACCCGCGGATTTTCCTCACGGGGCAGGTCGAGCTTTGGTGGAGGAGCGCGCGGCGGCGGTGGTGGAATGCACGGCGGCGGTGGACACGGAGGCGGCGGCAGACGCTGACCCGCACTGGGCCCATCAAACCTCGGCTTCAAAGTCACAGAAAGGAACTGATCATGACATTGGCAAAAAGCGATTCGAGAAGGCACTTTCTCGGCATGCGTGACGTGTTTGTGGCTACTGCTATCGCGGCGTTGGGATTCTCGGCAACCTTGGCAGCAGGCCAATCGAACACACAAAAACCAGCGGCTGCCGCGCAAACTTCGGCGGATCGGCATCTGGCCGCGCCACAAACCGGACAGCAAACATTTTCTTCCGCAGAGGAAGCCAGCCAGGCGCTGGTTACAGCTATGAAGAACAACGATCAGCAGTCGTTGTTAAAAGTTCTGGGACCAAACGCGAAGAGCATCGTCTCTTCCGGCGACGATGCCGAAGACCAGAAAGACCGCGACGAGTTCCTTAAGAAATACCAACAGATGCATCGCCTGGTGATGGAACCGGATGGCACCACCACGCTTTACATCGGTGCGGAAAACTGGCCAACCCCAATTCCACTCGTCCACAAGGGAAGCTCCTGGTATTTCGATACCGCAGCCGGTAAGCAGGAGATTCTTTATCGAAGAGTCGGAAGAAATGAGCTGGCAGTAATCCAAACGTGCAGTGGGCTAGTCGACGCGGAAAAAGAATATTATTCACAGCCTCACGACGGCGCAACCGATCGACAGTACGCGGAGAAATTCTTCAGCGATCCCGGCAAGCAAAATGGCCTGTACTGGGAAACGGCTTCCGGGCAAACCAGTAGTCCGATTGGTCCCCTGGTAGCAGTGGCCGCCACCGAAAACTATCCTCAACCTCCGGATCGAAATCTGGAGCCGTTTGAGGGATATTACTTTCGCATCTTGAAAGCTCAAGGCGCAAAGGCTCGCGGCGGCGCACACAGCTACCTCGAAAATGGAAAGATGACCCGCGGCTTCGCCTTCGTCGCCTATCCCGCGGAATATCGGTCATCGGGCGTGATGACATTCATCGTAGATCAGGATGGAATTGTGTACGAAAAAGATCTCGGCCCCAAAACCGCCGCGATCGCGAAAACCATGACCAAATACGATCCCGACTCAACCTGGCGCAAAGCGGATTAAGCGGAGATTTAAGTTCGGCTATTTAGCGGGACGGATGCTTGAATTTTTTTGGCTTCAGGCTGATCGCTATCTTTAGCACCGCGCCATCGACGGGATCGATTTCGAATATTGCTTTGCTGGTGTAGTCCGGACTATCAAGGCGGTATTTAAAAACGCTATACATCTGAAAGATATCGGTATCATACGGGGCGCCGTACTTCGCTTGCACCTGCGCTGCGGTGTATGTGCGGTCGCTTAGTGCAAGAATGTAGTGCGCGTCCGCGTGCTTCGCGCTCTTAAAAGCCGCGACCTCAGAGAACGGAAATCGCTGGCCAGCCAATGAGTGGTCGACTCCTTCCATCGTTTTTTGATGAAAGATCTCTTCCTCCACGATCCCGTCGATTCGCTTGTTGACTTCCCCTTCCAAGGTAAACCCCTCGCGTTTCGCCGCACACCGGCCTTTATCGGGTCTGCACTCTGCCCGAATTTCATTCGCAACATAGGAGCGAAGCACGCGGGAGTTTTCCAGCACCTTCTTAATTCCTTGATTCCCGGGCAGAGTGGATGCAGAAAAAAGATAGGGAACGATGTCGCGCCAGTCGAAGTCGTCGGCGGAGGAAATCGGCTGAACAGCGGAGCCCGGCGGGCGTGCGTCGCTCAACGCGCTAAAGGGCGACGAAGCAAAGGCCGAGAGCCACAGGAGCAGCCCAACTGCAAAAGTTGAATGCTTCATATCCGATTGAGTTGAGATCATAGCCGATGTCCCTTCAAAGAACTAGCTGCTCGCGCTTCTCGAGGAGTTCACACATAAACCTCACAGATGGGCGAGAGCGAGCGAGCGCAAAGGAAGCAAAGGCTTCGTTGAAGACAACTGGCATGTAATAGTTTCGTAATGTATCGGGCGTCACCGCAAATTGTCTTCCCGCGAGTTACTCTCCTATTAATCATATGGAAATTCATCCTAAGGGAAGTCATGCTCGCATTCTGCTCAGTTCCGTCTTCGGACCTTATGCACAAGATGACGAATTTGGCAGCCGCTCCATCAATCCGATGGAGCTCTATCACAATCAGGTAACTCGCGCCCAGGGCAGCTTCTCATTGCGCATGTTTCACCGCTCCTGGGGACTCATGATGATTCAGGAAAATATTTCGGCGCCCTGCAGCCTTCTGGATTTTCCCACGCGCGAAGCTTTCGCTCGTGAATTGACCAAGACCCGCTACGATATCGTTGGCATCTCTTCCATCATCGTGAATGTTCTGAAGGTGCGGGAAATGTGCCGGCTGGTACGAGAGTTATCGCCGGATTCGGTAATCGTGGTGGGCGGACACGTGGCCGCGATTCCTGGTCTGGAAGCGATGATCGACGCGGACCACATCGTTCGCGGTGAAGGTATCTCCTGGATGCGCCGTTACCTGGGTGAAGATGAGAGCGCGCCGATTCGCCATCCAGCCATCGTTTCTGGCCTGCAGACTCGCATCATGGGCGTGCGTCTTCCGCAGCGGGAAGGCGGGACGGCAGCAACCATCATCCCTTCCGTGGGTTGCCCTATGGGATGCAACTTCTGTACTACTTCAGCTTTCTTTGGAGGTAAAGGAAAGTTCGTCAATTTTTATGAGACCGGCGATGAATTGTTCGACGTGATGTGTGGAATTGAAAAAGAACTCAAAGTAAATTCCTTTTTTGTGATGGATGAGAACTTCCTGCTTCATCGCACCCGCGCGATGCAGTTACTGGAGCGCATGAAGCAGGCCGGTAAGAGTTGGGAGCTTTCCGTCTTTGCTTCTGCCAATGCCATTCGAAAATACACCATGCTGGAACTGGTGGAACTCGGCGTTTCCTGGGTATGGATGGGCCTGGAGTCTCCCCGGTCAAATTACGGTAAGTTGCAAGGTCATGACGTTACGCAACTCACGAAAGAAATGCGCCAGCACGGCATACGAGTGCAGGGATCGACCATCATCGGACTGGAGCACCATACGCCAGACAACATCGTCAACGAAATCGAATCCGCAATCGAATACCAGACCGACTTCCATCAATTCATGCTCTACACGCCGGTCCCCGGCACGCCGTTGTACCAGGAAATGGCCGAACAAGGCCGTCTGCTGACGGAGGTCGAGTACGCCGACATCCATGGACAGTACAAATTTAATTTCCAGCACGGCGCTATCTCTCGCGACGATTCGAAGCGGTTTCTGGATTGGGCCTTCTGGCGCGACTTCGAGAGAAATGGGCCCAGCCTTTATCGTCTGTGCCAAACCATGCTGCAGGGTTGGCAACGCTACAAGAACCATCCCGATGCTCGCGTTCGTGAGCGGTTTACGCGGGAAGTGAAAAAGCTCAGCAGTGCCTACAATGCGGCGCTGTGGGTCATGGAGCGGGAGTTCAAGAAAGTCAATCAAGACGTGAGTGAAAAAATTCGCAGTCTGCGCCGCGAGGTCGAAAAAGAATTTCCCATCATGGCGCGCCTGACTGCGGCATCGCTGGGCCCGATCCTGTTGTGGTCGACACGCCGCGAGCAGAAACGCCTGCTCGCAGGATGCACCTATGAACCCCCGACTTTTCTCGAACGCCGAAACTGGGTGTCGGCGTAATTGCCGGTAGCTACAGCCCTCGCAGCGCTAATGGCGAGGCATCTGCACAAAGCTAGGGACTACATTACCACGCTGTGGTGAGTGATCCCAATCACACGCAGTTGTGCTGCTGGTCATGGCTGTTCTCGCGATTCTGGCCGAAAATCAATATGAGGTTGGGAGTGCCCCGCGGTCGAGGCGACAACCGGAAATCGAACTGCTGAGGGCACTGGGGGAAATTCGCTATGAAGGGCACTATCGAGATCCCGGGAAAGGAACTCAAGGAAACTCCTAAGCCACAGCAACAAAAAGTGTCTGAGTCCTCCCTGGAGCGCCTGATGACGGCTCCAGCACAGGTCCGGCCCTTATTCTCAGACAGCTTACTGCGATACGAAGGCCAACATACCCGGCAGACCTGGGCAACAGTCGCCTCATTCATTTTGCAGTGCGTAATGTTGGGAGTGCTGCTCTTATTGCCGCTTTATTTCACGCAGGAATTGCCGAAGTCGCAATTGCTGACATTTCTGGTGGCCCCGCCGCCACCGCCGCCTCCACCACCGCCAGCAGCGCAAGCCGCCAGAATCATGAAGCAGATTCAGAGCGACCTGCTCTCGGGAGGCCAACTCCGTACGCCAAGCAAAATTCCTGAAAAAGTACAAATGATCCGAGAAGAAGAGGCGCCGCTGATGCCCGGCACCGGTGGAGTGGTAGGGGGCGTACCGGGCGGGATTCCCGGCGGTCAGCTGGGCGGGGTGATTGGAGGCATCGTCAGCGCTACTCAGAATACGGCGTTCTTACCCAAGTTGCAGCCGGTCGTGCCACAACGCATACGGATCTCCCAGGGAGTAACCAGCGGGCTGCTGATCGAAAAGGTCGAGCCGGTATATCCAACCATCGCCAAGGCCGCCCGCATACAAGGCAATGTTGTCCTCAGGGCCATCATCAACAAAGAGGGCGTGATCCAGGATCTGCAATTGGTCAGCGGACATCCGATGTTAGTGCCGGCAGCCATAGAGGCAGTTAAACACTGGCGTTACCGTCCTTATTTGTTAAACGGGCAACCAGTGGAAGTGGAAACGACCGTGACGGTCATTTTCCTTCTAACCAATTGAGGGAACTCAAACCGGTGCGATGACATCCGAGCCGACGGGAAGAATCGAAGGCCGCTGGGCTCGGCCATAAGTCGGAAGTTACAGGGGGTGGATCATGATGTTTTCCTACAGGTTAGTGCGACTGATTGAAACCCATGCCGACACGCTGGCTGCCGGGTTGGAGAATAGAGTACTCGCTTCCCCTCAAGTAAGTTGCTTCCGTACCATTCCCGCCCACGAATTGCGCGAACGTGTGTACGAGATATACCGTCATCTGGGTGATTGGCTGCTGGGAAAGAACCTGGTGGATATTGAAACGCGTTACCGGGAGATCGGGGCGCGAAGGGCACAGCAGAATGTACCACTGGCCGAAGTTATCTACGTGATCTTGCTTACCAAGGAGAATCTCTGGGATTTCCTGAAGAGCGAAGCGGTTGCAGACCGCGCGGTGGAGATCATGGGAGAGCTCGAACTGCTGCAGATGCTGGAGCAGTTTTTCGATCACGCGATCTATTTCGCGGCACTCGGCTACCAGGAACAGTCAGAGGCTTCGACTGTGCACGAGCGTGCAGTCGTGACCAGCTGAAACCATCGACTGCTCTTTCGTTGGTTCACTATTCCTGAAGGCTACCAGCGCATCCTGCGTTGGAGTATCCACCATCACATAAAAAAGTGACGATAGTCACAGCCGAAATCGAGTCGATGTGTAAGTCTGAAACTGGTGACGGAGGTGCTATATGACAGTCCTGGAAGTAACCCAAGAATTAGAAACCAGGAAGCTACCCGCCGCGATCGCCGTTAAGAATGTGCTCTACGCCACAGACTTTTCAGATACGTCGGAGGCAGCCTTTCCCTACGCGACCGCGATCTGCCGCAAGTTCGGCAGCACATTGCACGTAGCCCATGTTTTTTCTGATTCCACCTTGATGCTCATGACGGGCGGAGCCGACAACGCTAGTTTCGAAGTTCTATACGAGGACGCGCGCAGCTTGGCGCAGCAGAAAGTCGATCAGATCGCCGCTCGCTTGAGAGATACTGCGACGCGTACCCACGTACGGCACGGGGAAGTCTGGGACAAGCTCAGTCCCATCATTGCAGAAAATGGCATCGACCTGATCGTAGTAGGAACGCGCGGTCGCGGCGGATTAGGAAAGTTTCTGCTGGGTTCGGTGGCTGAAGATATTTTGCGGCACGCGCCGTGTCCGGTGCTCACCGTCGGGCCCGGAATCTGCGGTCCTGCCAGGCTGCCGGAATCTTCCGCGAGCGGGCCGGCTCCTGTTGAATTCGAGTTGCGTCATATCCTCTATGCCACGAACCTTACCGCTGAGTCACTGAGAGTTGCGCCAACCGTTTTTTCGCTGGCTGCGCAATTCCAATCTCGATTGACTCTGATTCATGTAGTTGAGGGTGACTCCAGGCTGGGAATTCTCTCCAAGCCGGTGGACGATGAGATCCGCAAGCTGCGAGAAGAAATTCCCACAGCCTCACTGGCATATGCGCCGGAAGTTCTGGTCGAATTCGGATCCGCTTGGCGCTGCATTGTGAACAAGGCAGCGGAACAAGGCGCAGATCTGCTTGTGCTGGGAGCGCATTGCGTCGACGGCATGAGCCACCTGCCCTGGTCAACCGTTCACCACGTCGTAGCACATGCGACCTGTCCGGTCCTGACAATCCGCGCATAGAAGTGCGGATCACTCGGGCCATTTGCGGCACACTGAGTGTCGGGATGGGGTAACCATCCAGGAACGAGACAAACAGTTCGCCGCCGCCGCCGAGGTGACTTATGACAGGAATCATTTTGATAGCGATTGCCATCCTGGCAATCGCAGTCGGGCTGTTTATCTTCCGGACCATTCCAGCGGTGAAGGCCTATTTCGCTTACCGAGGCAAGCGCCTCGTCACCTGCCCGGAAACTCACCAGACCGTAGCTGTGGATGTCGCGGCCGGTGAGGCTGCGGCAAGTGCTTTCCTATCCGAACCCGTGTTGCATCTGAAAGAATGCTCGCGGTGGCCGGAGCGAGAAAATTGTGGTCAGGATTGTCTGCAGCAGATCGAAGCAGATCCCGAGAACTGTCTGGTCTGGAATGTCGTTTCGCAGTGGTATCAGGGTAAGGACTGCGCGATTTGTCACAAGCCTTTCGGCGAACTTCATCATCTGGATCGCGCCCCAGGGCTACTGGGCCCAGATCATAAGACCGTCGAGTGGAAAGAGCTGCGCCCGGAGCAGCTTCCTGAAGTTTTTTCCACGCACCATCCAGTTTGCTGGAATTGCCACGTTGCCGCTACATTTCGTCGCCTGCATCCAGATCTGGTGGTTGATCGGGAACCGGAATTAAGACATACCCGGTAACCTCCCCGCCCGCGCGCCAGCGGGCGGGATTTTTATTTTTGGCTATCCGAAAAGACCGTTAGAAAGGCTCGTTCCAACACCTCCCGCAAGGCCGCTGCTAAATGTAGCACGTCTATTTCATTGAGCCTTCATTCCGCGAGTCTGAGTCACGAGTTTAGGTGACCCGGGTCACTGCGCCTATTCCTCTTACCGTTGAAAATCTCAACTAGGCAGCGAAGCCGTTGCTGAGTTCTTACATGCTTTGGGAGCGCTCTTTCTGCGTTCATCATCGCTGCCTTCATCGATTGCAAATTTTAACTAGGAGAGAACGAAATCATGAAGACAACGAAACTGGTGATGCTGGTAATGACAATTGCCGTAGCCCTGTTCATTCTGATTCCTAATCTGTCATGGGCCGCTGACGATGGAGCGAGCCTCTACAAAGCAAAGTGTGCAATGTGCCACGGCGCGGATGCAACAGGTAAGCCCGCAGCCAAAATCCCAAGCCTGGTTTCGGACGACGCCAAGAAAGCCTCAGACGAGGACCTGACGAAATCAGTCGCTACAACGGCCAAGCATCCCGGAAACGTTAAGAGTCTGGCCCCTGATCAAGTGAAAATGATCGTGACCTACATTCGCACCTTGCAGAAGTAGGTGCTGATGGCTGTTATTGGCTGTTCCTTTTTGCGCGCCCCCGTTGTCGCAAACTGCCGATAGCGGTGGCGGAAAGCGAGAGGGCGGTATGAATATGCCTGGTTTAATTCGGCGGAAGCAAGTACCAGCCTGCCGATTCGTTGTCCTGCCAGGGAGTTCGTCCTCTCGTTACCTGCCACAGAGAACAGCCCGTCCGGGTCCGGATGTTCACCACTTCGGACCCGGACCCTTCTTGCTCAGCAAAACGTCAGAGATTTTCTTTGCGTTACCTAACTCCGTTCCATTACAGCGCACGTTGGCTGGCTGCCTACCTCATTTCGCTGGAACGGAAGCCCTACCCAGGAGAGGCGAGGAGCAATCTCCATGAGTAAAGCCCTGTTGTACGACGCAACCATGTGCATCGGGTGCAAACAGTGTGAAAGCGCCTGCGCGCAGCAGAATAACTTGCCCTACAACGATGCGGTAGCCGCCGAGTCGGTGCAGTCCGCACATAAATATACGGTCGTCATGACCAAAGACGATAAGTTCATGCGCCGTCTCTGCATGCACTGTGAGCATCCCGCTTGCGCTTCAGTTTGTCCCGTCGGCGCCTTCCATAAGACAAAGGAAGGGCCCGTCGTATATGACGTCTGGAAGTGTATTGGCTGCCGCTATTGCATGGTGGCGTGCGCATTCGCCCAGCCCAAGTACGAGTGGGGGTCGCTGAATCCACGGGTTCGTAAATGCATTATGTGCCCGGATCGCGTGGTAGCAGGCAAGCAGACTGCCTGTGCCGAGATCTGTCCCACCGGCGCCACAAAGTTTGGCGATCGTGATGATCTCATTCAGGAAGCAAAAGAGCGCCTCCGCCAGAATCCAACCACCTACTTGCCGCGCATTTATGGCCTCAACGAAGTTGGCGGAACCTGTGTACTCATTCTTTCCAGCATGAAAGTGGAAGAGTATGGCTATCCCGCCTCGGAAAAAATCGGCAACACGCCGATGCCGGAGTACACCGGCCGAGTGATGGAGAAAATTCCGGACTTTATTCCAGTGTGGTCATTGGTGCTGGGAGGCATTTACTGGATTTCGCATCGCCGTGAGGAAGTAGCCGCCGCCGAAGCGCAAGAAAAAGAAGAAAAGAAGAACGGGAGCGCACGATGAAAATCAAGCTGACTTTCTGGAGAGTCGTTTTCATTGTGATCATGGCCATGGGCCTCTACTCCTCTTTTATTCGCTATTTCCGCGGCTTGGGCGCGGTGTCGAACATGAGTGATCAGTTCCCCTGGGGTCTATGGATCGGCTTCGACTGCCTGTGCGGGGTCATGCTGGCGGCGGGTGGCTTTTGCATGGTGGGCGCAGTCTATTTATTCAATGTGGAGCGCCTCCACAGTGTTGTGCGCCCCGCCGTATTGACTGCCTTCCTGGGCTACATACTTTTTATTGTTGGATTGCTGTTCGATCTCGGCCGTCCCTGGTACATCTGGCACCAGCTCATCTACATGAACCCGCATTCGGTCATGTTCGAAGTGGGCATGTGTGTGATGACTTACACCACCGTGCTTTTCTTCGAATTTCTTCCTAGTGTGTTCGAGCGCTTCAATCTGAAGGCTCCAATCAAGTGGATTAACAAAATTTACCCTGTCCTGATTGTTCTGGGGATATTGCTTTCCACGCTGCACCAGAGTTCCCTGGGGTCGCTCTATTTGATTATGCCGAGCAAGCTTCATCCCTTCTGGTACACGCCGGCGCTGCCCTTCTTCTTCTTTGGTTCAGCAATTGCGGTTGGTCTGGCAATGACAATTTTCGAGTCCACGCAGAGCGCGAAGGCCTTCGGTCGTCAACTGGAACTCCCGGTGCTGGTCACTCTGGGTGGCGCTTTACTGGTCGCTCTCTGGGTGAATGCTCTGCTGCGTTTCGACGATTTTTTCCACCGCGGCCTGCTCAGGCAAATCATTAACGCCGAGCTATGAAGCGTATTTCCTATGGCTCGAACTCACGCTGACCTTCGTGATTCCCATCGCCATGCTCAGCTTCAAGAAGGTCCGGCTGTCGCCACAGCTCTTATATCTTGCGTCCATCTTTACGCTGCTGGGTTTTATCACCAACCGGCTCAATATCGCTCTTATCGGCTTTGAGACTTACGCGGGGCACCACTACGTTCCGAAATGGACAGAATTCTCCATCACTCTCATGATCGTCGCATTGGGTTTCTTCCTGTTCAGCGTCGCGGTGAAGTATCTACCTATCTTTCCCAAAGAAGAATACGCGGCGGAGCGCCCTCGCCTATCCAAGGCGAGACCTTTAGCTAGCCCAGCGGTATTAACCCATGCGGGAGACTGACTCAATTCGCCACACTTTGCGGCAAAAGCGGCTGAGCTACAGTATCAGTACGAAATTGATTGGTTCCTTGCTGGCGGTGATGCTCATCATCTTCGCTCTGCTCGGTTATTTGAATATTCGGTTGCACCGCCAACATCTGGAAGCCGCCACGTTAGCCAGTGCCGAGCGAGTGAGCGACGTGATCCGGCGCAGCGCCACCTACTACATGCTGCGCAACGATCGCGAAGGCCTCTACCACACCATGCAAACCATGGCAGACGAGCCCGGCATGGTTAAGGTGCGCATCCTTGACCAGGAAGGCCGAGTCAGCTACTCCACCGATGCATCGGAAGTGAACCGCGTTCTGGACAAGACGGCAGAGGCTTGCTACGGCTGTCACAATCAATCGCGGCCGCTCACGCGGCTGAACCGTCCTGACCGTTTTCGTATTTATCGGATCAATCACGGCCCGCGGGTCATGGGAATCATCACACCCATCGAAAACCAACTCAACTGTTCGAACGCATCGTGCCACGCTCATCCCGCCAGCCAGCAGGTGCTGGGAGTGCTCGATATAAATCTCTCGCTAGCCACAGCGGACGCGCAAATTGCCGTAAGTAGCGCACGCACGCTCTCCTACACCATAGGAGCAATTCTGCTGGTCGCAATCCTCAGCTGGCTATTCGTATGGCGGGTGGTGGACAGACCGATCAACGCGCTGAAGCAGGGCACGGAACATCTGTCGCGAGGCGAACTGGGTTATCAGATCGAGGTGCGATCCCAGGACGAGGTGGGCGACCTGGCGCATTCCTTTAACGACATGAGCCTGCAGTTGCGCGCGGCGAATGAACAAATCGTTACCTGGGCAAAGACGCTGGAAGATCGTGTCGAAGAAAAAACCAGAGAGCTGCGCAGGGCGCAGGATCACGTTCTGCATGTAGAAAAGATGGCATCGCTCGGCAAGATGGCTGCGGTGGTGGCACACGAAGTGAATAACCCGCTCTCCGGCATTCTGACTTACGCCAAGCTGCTGCGGAGGTGGGTGGCGTCGGGCCAGGTGGAGCACGAAAAACACGAGGAGGCCATAGAGAGTCTCGAACTGATCGCCTCCGAAAGCCGGCGCTGCGGTGAGCTGATCAAGAACCTGTTGTCTCTCTCCCGCACCGCGCCTATGAATGTGCAATCGACCGATCTGGATCAAGTGATCAGCCGGTGCTTGATGCTGGTGCGGCATCAACTCGATGCGGCTGGAATCGAGCTGCAACTGAAGCTTGCCGATGATTTACCGCGCGTGCCCTGTGATCCTGAGCAGATTCAGCAAGTCCTGCTGGCGTTGATTATCAATGCAATCGATGCCATGCCACGCGGCGGCAATCTCTGGATCGAAACTCAGACGAAGCACGATGAAAGCGAAATCAGCATCCAGGTCCGCGACGACGGATCTGGCATCGCTCCCGATGTCCTGCCGCAGATTTTCGAACCTTTCGTGACTACAAAAGAAAGTGGGCGCGGAGTCGGACTTGGGCTGGCGATCAGCCGTGGGATCGTGGAGCGGCACCATGGTCGCATCGACGTCGAATCCGAGTTGGGGCAGGGAACTACTTTCACCGTAACTCTGCCAGTGCGGGCTGCCGGGCTCTCTCTGTTAGCCGTTGACGAAAGAAATGGCGCAATGAACGTGAGGTGATTCAAGTGAGCACACGGGGAAAACTGCTTATTGTGGACGACGAATTAAGCGTGCGCGACTCGTTGGGCAAATGGTTCCGCGAAGAAGGCTACGAAGTTGCAACCACGGAAAATGCCAGCGACGCGCTTACCAGCCTGGCGCAACAACGCTGGGATGTGGCTCTGGTGGATATCAAAATGCACGGCACGGATGGAATCGAACTGCAGCGTCGCATGCACGAAGTCGATCCTGAATTGCTCGTAATCATGATGACCGGCTATGCCTCGGTTGAGACTGCGGTCGCGGCACTGAAGAATGGCGCCTATGACTATGTTACCAAGCCACTGGACCCGGATGAGATTTCCCACCTGGTGACGAACGCACTGGCACATAAGCGGACGGCGCAGGAGAACGTGCTTTTGCGCGAGACGGTCGCCGAAGTTGCGCGTCCGGGAGAGCTGATTGGACAAAGCGCCGCCATGCGCAAGATCTTCGACGCCATTGAGACCGTCGGTCCTACGGATGCCACCGTGCTCATCACCGGAGAGAGTGGGACCGGAAAAGAACTGGTTGCGCGCGCGATTCATCAGGCCAGTCCGCGAAGGTTTCATCCACTCGTCGTCATTCATTGCGGAGCGCTGACCGAAACACTTCTCGAAAGCGAACTCTTCGGACACGAAAAAGGTGCGTTCACTGGCGCCCAATATCGCAAGAAAGGCAAATTTGAAATTGCCGAAGGCGGAACGGTCTTCCTGGATGAGATCGGCGACATCACTTTAAAGACGCAAACTGATCTGCTGCGAGTACTGCAGGAGCGCGAAATCACGCGCGTCGGCGGCAATCAAATCATCAAAGTGGATTTCCGCTGTATCGCCGCCACCAACAAAGACCTGGAAAAACTGATCGACGAGGGCAGGTTTCGCCCCGACCTTTTCTACCGCCTCAACGTCTTTCGCCTCGAGCTGCCCGCACTGCGCGAGCGTCGCGAAGATATTCCCGCGTTGGTCGATCACTTCGTTCGCAAGTTTTCTCTGGCCATGAACAAGCGCATCACCCGGGTTTCGCCAGCGGCTATGAATCAGCTGCAGCAGCAATCCTGGCTGGGGAACGTGCGCGAACTCGAGAATTCGGTGGAGCGGGCCATGGTCGTCGGGCAGGAGCCGGAATTGCAGGAGGGCGATTTCGCCTTCAAGTCACAAAGCGCCTCCGCTTCCAACGGTTCGAGCAAAACACTTGAGGATATCGAGCGCGCACACATCCTCAAGGTGGTCGGGGAATGTGCAGGCAATCAGAGCCATGCCGCCGATGTACTCGACATCGATCGGGTGACGCTGTATCACAAGCTGAAGAAATACGGCTGGAGCCGCAGCGACAGGAAGCCGGAAACCTCGAAGACCGATGAAGTCGCCCGATGAAGGCATGCGATGAAACTGCTGCACCTGTTGCCGGTCGGGAACGTCGATGATGCGCTGCTGAAGGATATTTCTCCCGCCATCGAGGAAATTCTTGGCACGCGGTGCAAACTACTTCCTGCCCGTCTCGATCCGGAGTTCGCCTTCCACGGGGAACGCCAGCAATATCACTCTTCGGAAATCCTGTATGGCATGCAAAAGTATATTGGCGCCGACTCCTGGCGAGTGCTCGGCGTTGCGGCCGTCGACCTCTACATTCCGATTCTTACTTTTGTTTTCGGCGAAGCACAGGTGGGCGGTCCGTGCGCCGTGCTTTCAACCTATCGGCTGCGACAGGAGTTCTATGGCCTTCCATCCGATCATGAGCTATTTCGCAATCGCGTAATAAAGGAAGCGATTCATGAAGTGGGGCACACCATGAACTTGACTCACTGCGATGACTACCTCTGTGCCATGGCTTCGTCGCACGCCGTGGAGTGGATCGACCTCAAAGAGAGTGCGCTGTGCCAAACCTGTCGCACCGCCGCCAGTACAGCGCCTGAAGGCGCGCCCTCACTGCGACAGTTGTAGCCTCACTCAATGAATGCAAAATCCTGATCGCACTGGAGTCGTCAACAACACTGACCGCCCGGTGTCCTGGCTGAGTGTCCTAACTGGCTCAGCCTTGGATCCGGGCGGTCAGTGCTTCAGCGGCCCTCGTTCCGGTCAGCGCGGCTGGTTCGCCAGCGCTGGCGGCGAGCGTGTTTATGACAGGAAGAACTCCTTGGCCAGCGGCAACCAGTCTTGATCCGGAATCTCGACGGTGAGGTTGTCGATGGCAACTCCACCATCCTGCGCCAGCGCGCCCGCCAGTGCAGTCGGTATGCGGCGCTGCAGGCGGCTTGCGGACTCTTCGGTCCACCAGCGTGCCAGTGGCCCACCGAGCAGGTTGCGGAAGCTTGTCTTGGCATCAGGCGCTTGCACCGTCACCAGCCAGCCCTCGCCGTAAGGGTCGCGCAGCGCGAGTTTCGGATCTGCCAGCAATGCCGGGTTGATGTCCGACACCGTGCCTTCGATCGGCGAAACCATATCGGCTGTGCAACCATCGCGATGGAGGGTGCACATCTTCTGTCCCTGGCGAATCCATTGGCCGCGTTGGGGCAGAGTGATGCTCTCCAGCGTACCCGTCAGCTTAGAAGCAAAATCATCCAGACCAACCCGCACCAGGTTCGGGCTCTCGCTCAATGCCCAGGTGTGGCCGGGATGGTAGCGGAGATTCTCCGGGACTTGGAAGCCCGCGACCAATGCAGGTTGAAGGCGGGGCGCGGCGTCGAACTTCGCCGCCGTCATCTCGAACGCGGGATGTACCGTCGCCTTTCGCGTGCGGAAATAATCGATCAGTAAGAAGGATATGAAAGTGAAGAGAACCAGTAGGACTGTCATAAGTCACCTCGTCGGAGGGCCGTTCGCCAGCCGCTCACACTTTCTAAAAGCAATCGCCATGCCACACGGGCAAACTGCGAGCAACTCCACCGGTAATTGGCAATCTCGTTTGAAACAAGCTACATAGAAAGAACGAAAGTTCGTATAGAGCTTTCTCGCGATGAATTTGTAATCACCCTTTGATAGAAATCACAACAAGGCGGATTGGTGTTTTTGACTTTTGAGCAGGGAAGAACAGAATCACCTTGTGTAATCAGAGTCTTATGGATTTACGGGGCATAGCTGAATTGTGCAACAGCGAAAGCTGAGAAATGCAACGCTGGAAGACGAAGAGTTTTCAACTTTTTCATCTGAATCCCAAGATTAGAAATGGAGCAGGAATCCCGAGGTTGGCTCAAGGCGGTCTGAGTTCATTTCCTAACCGGGGGCTTTGCTGATTGTGGAGGATCTATGTGAGTGGAGAATTCAAAGAGCCGCATGGGAGTACAAGAATCAACTCGTTAGCTGCAGCCGGGATCACACGAGAGGTTTCCTCTAGCCTTAGCACAGGTCCCCGCTTCGAGACGGATTCGCGACGCCACAGCAGCCTGAGCACAAGCCGTCACCGGCTTGGTCTCAGGCTGCCTGGATTCGTAGGCCTCGGCAAGACGACCGACTAGCGGCCGACTCCGGCCAGACGGTTCTTTTTCCTCGCCGCATCAGCCTCTTCGGCCTGCGCCAATGCCGCTGAGAGCGCTCGACCTTCTGTCTCGTCGGCTGCGCGAATTTCTTCCGCGATTCTGCCCCTGATCAATGGCCTGAGCACCAACAGCGCGAGAAGTGCAGCAATCCCACACAGGACAGCCGAAATGTAGAATGGCACCGCAAAAGAACCGCCGAAGTAGGCAGCCAGCGTTGCCGCTCCAAATCCAGCAAATACAGAAGCAGCTCCCTTGGCTGTATACACCATGCCGTAGTTGGCAGAGGCGTTCTTGGGGCCGAAGACATCGCCCGTCGTCGCTGAGAACAGAGAATAGATCTCGCCCCAGAAAAGGAAGATAAACGAGAACAGCACCACAAATGCAACGGGAGCCCCAGCTATTTTGGTTACCAGGAACACAAGGACCGCTTCTACGCCAAAGGTTAGAAACATCGTATATTCCCGTCCTAACCGGTCTGAGACGGATCCCCAAACGATTCTAGACAGAGCATTGCAAGCCGCGGTTAGGGTTGCGGCCAGTGGGACAATCGCGAAACCCCAAACCGTAGCGTCACTCACATGCAGGGACTTGGCAATTTGTGAAAGGTTTGCAGTCGCGATCAGCCCGCCCGCGGTGGCAAAGAAAAACATCGTGTAGAGCAGGTAGAACTCGGGTCTTCCCAGAGTTTGAAGCCAGGTAAAGTTGACCTTCGACTGGGCGACGCCCTTATGCACTTCCTTTGCCTGCTGGTCCCACCCGGCAGGAACCCAGCCGCTAGGCGGATGGTGGAGGATCATCGCGGCAATGAGTGCAACAACGCCCTGGCCAATGCCCCATACAGCCATGGCGTGAGCCCATCCGATGCTGTGGATCGAACGGGCAATGGGCATGATCGTGAGAGCAGCCCCACCACCGAATCCTGCAGCGGTAAGTCCAGCGGCCAGCCCCCGCCTGTCGGGGAACCATTTCAAGGCATTCGCCACGCATGAGATGTAAATGATTCCAGCGCCGGTTCCAGAAATCACGCCATAATAGATGTACAGTTCGAGAGGTGACTTGGCGACGGTGCCACCCAGCACCCATCCCAGTGCGATACAAATCGCTCCGAACGTCATAAGCTTGCGGATGCCGAACTTGTCGACAAAGTAGCCAGACACCGGCATCGGCCAGGTTTCAAACAGAATAAAGGCCGAGAATATGGCCGCTATTTTCGCGTAAGGCACCCCGGTAAATGTTTGTTTCATGCCTGGGGTAAAAAGGGTGAAGGCATACTGATAGTTGGAGATGACGATCATCGCGACGATGCCGCAGATCAACTGGATCCAGCGGTTTCCAGCGCTGCGGCTCGTCTTCGGCGCTTGTACAAAGGAGGTCACATTCGTGGCCATAGGCATCCTCCTGGGAAATAATCAGAATTGATTTTGTGTTCTCGCTAGACACTCCGGCCCGGAAGCATCCGGTAAATAAATATCCCGCCCCTTACGGGGCGGGCTTAATTACTCTGCGGTTTCAATGTCCTTTTGGAGCGGAATGATTCCCGGCACCAGCCACTTGTTCCACATGTCATCGATCTTGCTTTGGAAGTAATCGATATCTTCCTCGATGAAATGCGCGAACCTTCCTTGCTTGAGCAAGTAATCGCGCACCGGCAGACGTTTAAATCTGCCGCTGGCGATCTGTTCCGTCTTGCCGTAGAGCTTCAGCTTGCCGTTCTCAACCTCGTACAGAGGCCAAATGCCGGTGTTGACGGCCAGTTCGCCGAGCTCGAACGAAAGCACGGGATCGAAGTCCCACCCTTTCGGGCAAGGATTCAAGCAGTGAATGAAGGTCGGGCCGCCGATGGAGAGCGCCTTGCGAACGCTGTTCATCGCCTGCAGCGGGTATGAGGTAGAAATGGTTCCTACATACTTCACTGTGGGATGGCCAACCAGCATCAGCGGCGCCATGTTCTTTTTCCAGCGGTGATTCATGATCCGCTTTACTTTTCCTGGCGTACTGAACGAGGTATTAACCCCATAGGGCGATGTCCCGGAAATCTGGATATCGGTGTTGGCGTAGGACTCGTTGTCGTACATCAGGATCAGCAGGTTGTAATCGGGATGGCACATGGTGGCCGAGATTGCTCCCAGACCCATGTCCGCGCCACCGCCATCGCCGCAGAAGGCGATGACGTTGATGGGCTCATCCTTCATCACGCCCTTGCGCATCTGGACGCGGAATGCCGCCGCCGCTCCCAGCGCGCTCGAGCCTGAACTGCCCAGCTGTGTATGCATCCAGGGGACGCCCCAGGGAGTGGCGTAGTAAGAGGTGTTAGCCACGTACATGCACCCAGTACTTCCCAGAACAATGGTCCTGGGACCTGCGGCCTTCGCCATCAATTTCATGATTTGCGCAGACTCGCAGCCCTGACAGGTGCGGTGGCCGGACGTGTAGTACTCCTCGTGTGGAACCTTCTTCACTCCTTTGAAGGCTTCCAGGTCTTGCGTCGGTTTTTCATCTACAAATGTGCTCATGATTAGTTTGTCCTTTCCGGCTATGAATAGCGCCGTGTCAACCGGCGCTATCCCCGCAGCCCGATCCATTGCGTCAGGGGTTGCGCCTTACCTTTAGCGGCTTCGAATACTTTCTCCGTCATGTCTTCCACATCTGGCACAGTCACTTCGCGACCACCCAACCCGCCGATGAAGCCAATGACTGGCGGCCTGGTGGCGCTGTTGCTATACATGGCAGACCGGACTTCCGTCGCCACCACGCCACTCAAGTCCGGCGAACCGAACGAGATGTCGCGATCGAGTACGCCAATGGCCTTAAAGCGCTCCAGGCACTTGCCAATTTCCTTACCGGCAAACGGACGGAACCAGCGCAGACGAATGAATCCGACTTTCTTGCCTTGTTCGCGCATCTTGCGGATGGCTACCTTGACCGGCGTGGAAAGTGTTCCCATGCCCAGCAGTACGACTTCCGCATCTTCGGTCATATATTCTTCGAAGAACGGATTGCCATACTTGCGGCCAAACTTCTTTTCGAAGTCGGCATACACTTCGCGAATCACATCGCACGCGACTTCGGTGACTGCGTAGTTCTGCCGCCGAATCTCCGTGACCCAATCTTCGTTACACTGTGGGGCCACCGAAATTACGTTATCGGGATGGAGCAGCAGATCGCCACGATCGTAAGGCGGCAGGAAACTCTTAACCTGCTGCGATGTCGGGATCTGTACCAATGCTTGCGAGTGAGTGAGAAACGCGCCGTCGCAACTGATCGCCAACGGAACGAACATGCGGCGGTCTTCTGCCACACGATACGCGATCAGTGCTGTGTCCAGGGCTTCCTGAGCACTATCGACCCAGGTCAGCATCCAGCCCAGGTCACGGACGGCCAGAGCGTCATTGTGCTCCACGCCGAACGCGCCGGGATCGTCCAACGCCCGGTTGCCTACCATGGCAATCATGGGGACGCGGAGCGCGGGAGTTACGGTCAAACATTCCATCGCGTACATCCAGCCCACACCGCTCGAACCGCAGAACACGCGCGCTCCACACACCGACGCATGCTTCACGATTTCGAATTGAGAATGCTCGCCTTCGGCCACGATATATTCGCAATCCATTTCGCCATCTGCGACCAGCTGGCTGATGTATTGCATGACTGTGTCGTAAGGCCGGATCGGGTAAGCCGTGACCACGTCCACGTTGGCCAGTTTGCAGGCAATCGCAATGGCCTCGGCGCCAGTGATCAGGGCTTCCTGCTCGGTACCTTTTTTCTTTTCTTCAACTGGTAATGTTAATGTCGCCATTTCAATCTCCTTGTCTTTCATCCGGGCAAGTATTGGTGCTGATTCTTAATTGCCCGCTGGGCTGCTAGCCTTTCTTTGCGATCTCCAGTGCCTCGGGGATCTCTTCTGCATACTGGCCGCGATAACGGAATCCATGCGACCGCTTCTCGATCGGTTCAGCCTTCTCAATCGCTGTTTCCAGCCATTTCAAATAGGCTTTCTTGTCTGTCTCGTACGCTTCCCACTGACTCTTGTTGTCGTGGAATTCAGACTCATTCACCATCGAGACGCATCCCTTGACGGGGCAAACCTCTTCGCAAACGCCGCAACCGCAGCATGCTTCGAGATTGGCGTCGTAGGTGCCTTCGGCGGTGACGTCGAACGAGGCATCTGGACAATTCAGCCAGCACAGCGTGCACTTGGTGCAGGTCGAGAAGTTGATGACCGGCCGCATCGTGCGCGTGGAGTACTTCTTGAAGAGCTCATTGCGGGCAGGCCGGAAGCCACCGACTTTACCCGTGACTGGATCCGGATAAGGACCGCCCTGGGGCTGACCTTTGATCGAAGCGCCGGACCGCATATCTTCCCAGCCGGGCAGTTCAAACTTGAACGGCACTTCGGGATTCCCCTGGCCAGCTTTTACTGGCACGGTGGTGAATTTCTCGAACGCGGTCTGAGCGGAAGTGACTTTCAGTGCGCTCTTCAGCTTGTCGTTAATGAATTGCTCCACCGACTTCAGGCTGAACAATTCCGGAAGCGCCTTGGCGATTGCGCCCAGGACGCGCACATCCGTGTGGTCATCTTTAAACACCCACATGCCCGAGAAACTGGTGACGCCCTTCATGATTCCCAGCTTGTAAGGCTCTTCCCGGCGGTGAATGCTCTTCAGCAGTGTGGGCGCATCCTCAAGGGAAATTACGATGAGGGTGTGTCCGGGCTTCAGAGCGTGATGCACCGGCTGTAATCCGTACCATGCCCACGACTCTCCGCCCTTGCAGAGCGTGTCATCGAGAACCACGGTCAGATCGACTTGCTTGGGCTCGTATTGCGCCATTCCGGCTTCGAGCGTCAACTCGTCTTTGGCGACGATGGCGAAACTCTTGGCTGGAATCCCGTTGCGTTCAGGAGCATCCCCGTAACGGCCAAAGGAAATGCCCAGTTTGCCTTCGTTGTGCGCGGCTAAAACAATGTCGCGCGTGATGTTCTTCGCTAGAGTCTTTTGAAAGACTCCCCGATAAATTACTTCGACCGCGAATAATTGACCCATCTGGCAACCTCCATTCTCTTAAAGCTTTTTCAACACAACGTTTTCAATCTCCTGCAGGTGCCGGCGCATGGCAGACTCAGCGGCTGCAGCGTCGCCCAACTTCAAAGCGGAGAGAATCCGGTGGTGACCAGCAAGCGATTTTTCCTGCCGTCCTTCCACCTGCAACGATCTCTCCCGCGTCTCACGCAACAAATCCATCAGGACGTCTACAATTTTCAATACCGCGGCATTGTCGGACGCTAATGCAATGGCGTAATGAAAACGGGAATCTTCCTCGATTCCCAGGTCGCCCGCGCGTATCTTCGCTTCCTGGCACGAAAGGATGTCATCCATATCCGCGATCGCCTCGGCGGAGACTTGCACCGCCGCCCGGGCCGCTAGAGCCGGTTCGAGCATCCGGCGCACATCAAGCAAGTCCGCAATCTTTTTTCGCTTTTCCAGGAGCGCTGCAGCTAGAGGGTCTGGCGCAGTTGGGATGGGATTGCAAACCACCGTCCCGATGCCCTGTCGCGGCTCGAGCAGCCCCATCAGTTCCAGCGTACGAATCGCGTCTCGCACGGAGCTGCGGCTCACGCCCAACATTCGAACCAGTTCGCGCTCCGGCGGCAGCAAGTCACCCGGTTTCAGTTCTTCCGCAATCCGCCGCTCCAGCCGTTTGGCGACTTGCTGGTAAACCTTATTTCTCGGGATGGCCTTGAACTCAACGCGGACTGACTCTGTGGCTAGCATCGGAATTGGTCTGATGACTGACCAATCCATTTCAGCCCTGATCTACAAACAGCACAAGGAAACAGATCACCTTTCAATGTGACATTTTGGCAAAAATCGCCACGCGAGTAGTCTGCGGTACTCTCTGTTGCGAATTTCGACAGGCGCTACATTGCTGTAGATACTGCACCGGGAAATAAAAAGCTTCCCGATGTAGAACAGGGGGTGATGTAAATACTTGAAGACGCGATCAGCCTCGAGCTGACCGAAAAATTTTGCGGTATATACTACGCGGTAGTCCCGGGCGATGAGATCATGCTTACGACCTCGAAGAAACCCCAGCTACCTTCGGACGACAAACGGTGGCGAATCATAAATGGAACCATGAGGCGGCACGGGTTTGCCCGCGATGCTCTTATCGAAACCCTGCACACGGTTCAGGAATATTTTGGATACCTCGACAAGCCATCCCTGAAGTTCGTCGCCGAATCTCTGCACGTACCCTTGAGTCAAGCCTACGGCGTTGCCACGTTTTACCACTTCTTCACTTTGAAACCGCCCGGCAAGCACACCTGTCTGGTGTGCCTGGGCACGGCTTGCTACATCAAAGGAGCCAACCAACTGCTTGCCGTAGCGGAACAGGCCCTTAACGTCAAAGCTGGGGAAACCACGCAGGACGGGAATGTCTCCCTGGTAAGCGCGCGCTGCATCGGCTCCTGCAGCATGGCGCCCGCCTTCATCTTCGATGGAGAAACAGCTGGCAACGTCAGTGAGGCCGTGCTTCGCAAAAAACTGGATGGATGGAAAAACTGATGACGCTCGAGGATCTCGAACAAATCGCAAGCGAAGCCCGGGCAGTGAAGGAGCACTCTCCGCGTGCCCTCAACGTTTGCGTTGCCGCAGGATGCCTTTCTTTGCACAGCGATTCCATCAAATCTGCGCTGGACAAGGAAGTGCAGCGCACGGGAGCGAATTGCCGTGTGCGCGGAACCGGCTGCATGGGTCTTTGTTCTCTCGGTCCGCTCGTGAGCAGCGAGCCCGATGGAAATCTCTTAAGAAACGTGGCCGAGCCAGATGTAACCGAAATTGTGGCAGGACTCGCCGGCACCATGCCAGAGCGCCTGCTCTACTCTCGGGATCAACCGTTTTTCCAACGGCAAACCAATATCGTTCTCGAGAACTCGGGGCGAATTGATCCCGAGAAGATTGAAGAGTATATCGCCGCGGACGGCTACCGGGCACTGGTACAAGCGCTGGCGGAAATGGCCCCGGCACAGATTGTGCAGGAGGTCTCAAAGAGCGGCCTGCGCGGCCGCGGCGGCGCCGGTTATCCCACGGGTCTGAAGTGGGGCACGGTCGCGAAAACGATCGGGACAACGAAATACGTGATCTGCAATGCGGATGAAGGCGACCCCGGCGCGTTCATGGATCGAAGCGTGCTCGAAAGCGATCCGCATCGCGTGCTGGAGGGAATGATCGTCGCCGGCTACGCCGTGGGAGCGAGCCAAGGCTACATTTACGTACGTGCCGAATATCCACTGGCGATCAAGCGGCTGCAAACCGCCATTCGCGAGGCGCGCCGGCTGGGCTTTTTGGGCAGCCAGATTTGCAACACCAGGTTCAGTTTTGACATTGAAATTCGTATCGGTGGCGGGGCATTTGTCTGCGGTGAAGAGACTGCTCTGATCGCTTCGATTGAAGGCCGCCGCGGCACCCCGCGCCCGCGTCCGCCATTTCCGGCACAATCCGGACTGTGGGAGATGCCCACGCTGATCAATAACGTCGAAACCTACGCCAACATCCCAACCATCCTTCGCCGAGGCGGCGAATGGTATGCCTCGCTAGGAACGAAGAAAAGCAAAGGGACAAAAGTATTTGCGCTCTGCGGGAAAGTCCGGAACGTGGGATTGATCGAAGTCCCCATGGGCACCCCGCTGCGGCAGATTATTTTTGAAATTGGCGGTGGAGTTCCAGAGGGACATCGCTTCAAGGCGGTTCAGACTGGCGGACCCTCCGGCGGCTGCATCCCAGAACAGTTTCTCGATCTTCCAGTGGATTACGAATCATTGAAGGAAGTCGGCTCGATCATGGGTTCCGGCGGCATGATTGTGATGGACGATACCGCCTGCATGGTGAACGTGGCGCGCTATTTCATGGAGTTCTGTATGTCCGAATCGTGCGGCAAGTGCATTCCGTGCCGCGCCGGCACGGCGCAGATGTTCGAACTCCTCACCCGCATGACTACTGGAACGGCGACCCCAAATGATCTCGATCTTCTGGAAGAACTGTGCGACATGGTCAGCAGCACCAGCCTCTGCGGCCTCGGCCAGAGTGCTCCGAATCCGGTGCTGAGCACTCTGCGCTATTTTCGCGAGGAGTATACCGAGCACATCGTCGACAAACATTGCCGTGCCGGAGTATGCGAATGCAACAAACTGGCGGAGGTCTCCGCGTGAATCCGGCGCCCGCTGTAAAAACGCTTTCCATCGACGGCAAGGACGTGAGCGCAAGCGTCAACCAAACCATTCTCGATGCGGCGCGAGAAAATGGAATTTCGATTCCCACGCTATGCCATCTCGACGGACTTGACGGAAGTGGGAGCCTGCCGGATGTGCCTGGTGGAACTGAAAGGTTCGACTCGATTGCAACCCGCCTGCGTGACGCTGGTGGAAGAAGGTATGGAGGTCACGACCCAGACGCCGCGCCTGCAGAAGTATCGCCGGATGGTGCTGGAACTTCTGTTCGCCGAACGCAATCATGTCTGTTCGGTATGCGTCGCCAACAATATGTGTGAGTTGCAGGATCTCGCGAAGGAGCACGGCGTCACCCATGTGCGTTTTCCCTATCGCTCGCCGTCGCTTGCGGTGGATGTTTCGCACGAACGCTTTGCCCTGGATCACAATCGCTGCATCCTGTGCACGCGTTGCGTGCGGGTGTGCAACGAAATCGAAGGCGCACACACCTGGGATCTGCTTGGCCGCGGAGTCAATTCCTTGCTCATCAGTGATCTGCATCAGCCCTGGGGCGAGTCCGACACCTGTACCAGTTGCGGCAAGTGTATCCAGGTGTGCCCCACCGGCGCGCTGTTCGACAAGGGCAAGGTTGGCGGCAAAGTGCGCAAGAATCCAGATTTTCTCTCTTACTTGAAGGACATGCGGGAAGGCCAGCGATGAGCAAACCTAAGCTCGCCACTGTCTGGCTCGACGGCTGCTCCGGCTGCCACATGTCTATTCTGGATATGGATGAACGGCTGGTGGAGCTGGCTGAACATTTCGATTTGGTGTATTCGCCGCTGGTGGATTACAAAGAGTTTCCCGCGCAGGTCGACATCGCGCTCATCGAAGGCTCGGTAAGCAGCGATGAGGACGAACACAAAATCCGGTTGGTGCGGGCCCACACCCGGACTCTGGTTTCTCTTGGCGATTGCGCCGTAACCGGCAATGTGCCCGCGATGCGAAACCCCATCCCTGTATCAGAACTGTTCGAGTGCGTTTACCAAGGAAACGGTTTGTTGCAGCCGCAGGTGCCGGCGCAGGGCCTGCCTTCACTATTGCGGCGGGTGCGGCCGGTACACGAAGTCGTAAATGTGGATGTCTTCGTTCCGGGGTGCCCACCCTCCGCCGATACCATCTATGCAGTAATCAGCGAGTTGCTCGCGGGGCGAATGCCGGACGTAGCAGCCTTGTCTCGCTTTGGGGCGTAACCAAGCTTGATTTGCGCCCGGAGTTGAGAAAGAAAGGGAAGATGTCCAAAACGATCACGATCGATCCGGTTACGCGCATCGAAGGCCATGCCAAGATCACGCTGCAACTCGACGATCAGGGCGAAGTCTGCGAGGCGTATTTTCACGTCACACAATTCCGCGGATTCGAAAAATTCTGCGTCGGGCGTCCCTTCTACGAGATGCCCTACCTGATGGAAAGAATCTGCGGCATCTGTCCGGTGAGCCATCTGCTGGCTTCCGCAAAAGCCTGCGACGTGCTGCTGGCCATGAAAGTTCCGCCATCCGCCGGCAAGCTGCGCCGTATGCTGAATCTCGCCCAACTCATTCAGTCGCACGCTTTGAGTTTTTTCTATCTATCGGCGCCGGATTTTCTCATGGGGATGGATGCCGATCCCAAAGAACGCAATCTCTTCGGCGCGATCCGCAAAAATCCGGAGCTGGGCCGCGGAGGAATTCGCTTGCGCCAGTTCGGCCAGCAGGTAATCGAGACCCTCGCAGGCAAGCGCATTCATCCCGGCTGGGTCGTGCCCGGCGGTGTGAACGAACCCCTGACCATTGAGAAGCGCGACAAGCTTTTAGCACAGATACCGGAAGTGATTGCGATCGCGCAGAAGGCCTTGGCGTGGTTCAAAATTGAATTCGAAAACTTTCGGGAAGAGATCCGCACATTCGCAAATTTTCCCAGCTTGTTCATGGGATTGGTCACCCCGGATGAGCGCGCCGGCTACTACGAAGGGAAAATCCGGTTTACCGATTCTCACGGAAACATTGTGGCCGACAACCTCGATGCGGCAAATTACTCCGACTTTCTGGGCGAAGCGGTGGAGCCGTTCACCTTCATGAAGTTTCCCTATTACAAGCCCCTAGGCTACCCCGGGGGGATCTACCGCGTGGGCCCGCTTGCGCGCATCAACCTGGTAGAGAATTGCGGCACTCCCCTCGCCCAACAGGAATGGATCGAGTTCCGCGCCCTGGAACGAGGCGCCGTGTTGAGCTCGTTTCATTATCACTACGCGCGGCTCATCGAGATCCTTTTTGCGCTCGAACATATTGAACAGTATCTGTTGGATCCCATCATTACCAAGACCCACGCACGCTACTCCGCCTCGCTGAACAATCTCGAAGGGATAGGTTGCTGCGAAGCGCCCCGTGGCACTTTGATTCATCACTATCGTGTTGATGAGCAGGGACTCATCACCTGGGCCAATTTGGTGATCGCTACCGGGCACAATAATCTGGCGATGAATCGCGGCATTCTCCAGGTCGCGCGTCATTTTGTCCGGAGCGAAAAACTCAACGAAGGAATGTTGAACCGCGTCGAAGCTGTGATCCGCGCCTTCGATCCCTGCCTCAGTTGCTCGACACACGCGTACGGTCAAATGCCGCTGCAAGTGCGGCTGGTCTCTGCGGAAGGCAGAGTGCTTGACCAGATGAGCAGGGGATTATGAGTCGAGCGCTCGTGCTGGCTTGCGGGAATTCTCTGCGCGGCGACGATGGCGTCGCAATTCGAATCGCAAATCAATTAAAGAATTCCGTTAGGCGATCCGGCGATAGAAGTTTATTGCCAGCAACAGTGGACTCCCGAACTCGCCGAACCGATCAGCCAATCAGAGATCGTAGTATTCGTCGATGTCTCTGTCGGTGAGACGCCGGGGGCAGTTACGTGCCATCAACTACAGGCGAGCCGGAGCGCCTTGCTGGATAGCACACATCAATGTTCTCCTGAATTTCTATTGCTGCTGGCAGAGGAACTTTATGGGCAGCGGCCCTCGCGCGCCTATCTCGTCACTGTCGCAGGGGCGATATTTGGATTGGAGGAGAACCTGTCTGACGCAGTACTCCGCGCCATTCCCGAGGCCGAGGAACGGATCAAAGCGCTCACGGCTAGATAGATATGGCGGAGAGGGTGGGATTTGAACCCACGATACCCGTTAAGGTATGTCCGCTTTCGAGGCGGATCGTTTCAACCACTCACGCACCTCTCCGCATGGAAAAAGCTGTTAGATGTCGACCTTCAGGAATATTGGCACTGCAAACTCAGCGGCGGCTTCTAAAAAATTCCTGCAAAACCTCCGCGCCCCGCCCCGCCAGCACTCCCCCGCGAACTCCGACGCGGTGATTGAATTCAGGATGTTCCAGCAGCTTCATCACCGACCGAACCGCGCCTGCTTTCGGATCGTCTGCGCCGTAAATCAGGCGTTTGATTCGCGCATGCACCATCGCGCCCGCGCACATTGCGCACGGTTCAATTGTAACAAACAGGTCGCACTCCCCCAGACGATGATTCCCCATGGCTGCGCCCGCCTCGCGCAGCGCAATAATTTCCGCATGAGCGGTTGGATCGCATTCCGTGATGTTTCGGTTCCATCCCCGCCCAACGATGCGTCCTCCGCATACTACGACCGCCCCAACTGGAACTTCACCAGCCTCCAGCGCGCGTTGCGCAGAGCGCAATGCCTCCTCCATCCAAAGCTCGTCGTTGCTCATGAGTGATGGTCTAATCGGTTCTTAATTGACAGTGGGTGGTTGCCGATGCTGAAGCAAAAACCCTGCGCGCAGATTATCATTTCTGCGCTTTCTATCCCCGGACAGAAGCCAGCCAGAAGGAATCAGAGCAGGCTCAACACGGAGCGCACTACGTCGGGAATGATGGCGTGAATGATCGCCGGCACCAGAATCGTTACCACAGGATATGCGATCACGATCAGCGGTAACATGACCAACATCCGTGTTTTCGGCGTCAATTTGGCGAGATAACCTTGCATAACGTCCTCTGCTCTTAACTACGCGCCCGCGCCCTCGAAAGTTCCAGTAAGTTTTCTCTCCGGCTCCAGCTGCAAACTAGTAACCGGCAACGGCCAAGTGGTATGCTTACCCCGTTATGGGGATTCCCAACCTGCTCCGCAAAGTGTTCCTCGTCGACCTGCTGCAAGGTTTGAAGGTCACATTCCGTTATCAGGATCCCAAGGAAATTTATACCGAGCAATATCCCATGGAGCGGCCGCAAGTGGCCGAGCGTTACCGCGGCGCGCCCCGGCTGAACGTCAATCCCGACACTGACGAGACGATGTGCATTGCCTGCGATTTGTGCGCGCTGGCTTGTCCGGAAAATCTGATCGTTGTCTCCAGCGCCCGCAACGAACAAACCCGCCGCAAAGAACTCACTAATTTCACCTATGATCTGAGCCGCTGTATGTTCTGTGGCCTGTGCGAGGACGCTTGTCCCGTCGATGCCCTCGAACTCACGCAGGATTTCGAACTCGCCAGTTATACCCGCGAAGGCTGGATCTGGGATCGCAAGACGCTGGAAAAAGGTCCGCAGCCAACTCTCTATAAAAAGTAATTCGCTCCGCTCCGCTTGCGCCACCTTGATGTCGTCTGCGCAGGATTTTTTTCTTCTGACTAAGGAATCCCCAACTCCTGCCTACCGCATCCGCTGGATATTCATCTCACGCCTCTGCGCTCACACTCTAGCGATGGATCCCTTGAGCCCGCCGGTTCGCCGGCATTGAAAGGGACCGCAAATTCAATGCTGGAGGCTTCAGGAATGTCAGCGAAAAAACTTATGTTATTGTCTGTGATTTTGTTCTGCGCGACGTGGGTGGTGGCGCAAGCGGCGCCCGGCGGAGGAGCGGGATCAGCCGGCGGAGCAGGATCCCCAGGCGGATCCGCCACGCCCGGCCAGACATCGCCCTCAACTCCACCCACCGGCAACACGGGCACGCCGCCGACCGGCAGCACCGCGCAACCTCCGACCGGCTCCACGGTTCCTAATACTGAGCCCGGAGCAAATCCGTCGAACCCGAACGGTAGTTCCCAACCGTCGACGACGAACCCGAATAATCCGAATCCCAGCACCAGTCCCAACGCCAACCCGACAAACCCCGGCTCGCCTTCGAACCCGGGCGCGTCGCCGAACGGCGGAACTAATCCCGGAACTACCAATCCCGGCAGCACAAATCCTGGGACTACAAATCCTGGATCGACGAATCCTGGCACTTCGAACCCCGGCTCGAATCCGGGAACATCGAACCCCGGTTCCAACCCTGGCACCTCCGGCTCCGGCAGCGCTTCGCCTTCCGGTCCCGGCCGATAAGTCTGAAAAAGTTTTTAACATACCAGCAATTTGCGAGCCCCGCGTAGGGCTCGCTTTTTGTTGGGGCAAGAATCCAATCACTTCCAACATGCGTTCGAGATTCGCTCCAAAAAAGAAGTGGCCCGGGCTCGAAACCCGGACCACCATTCCAAAACAGTTTCAGGACATCTTTAGCGCTTGCCCACTACGTGACCGCGTCCATCCCGCACTTCATTTCCTTTGAAATGTTCCACATGTCCGGGAGGACGTCCCGCTTCCGGTCGATCGCCGCGTGCCGGGTGTGGGCCGTGATAGCCGTGGTCAGGATGGAAATGGTTATTTACATGGCCGCGAAATCCTTCCGGTCCGTGAAACCACGGACCCACGCCGATGAACACGCCGCCGTTGAACCACTCCGGCCCGTAGTAGCCGTAGGGCGCGCAGTCGTAGGGTGGGACGTCATAATACCCATAGGGACAATCGGGCGCCGGCCCGATGTTAACGGTTACCTGAGCCTGTGTTGTCGGGGCAGTCATCATAAAACAGATTGCAGCAACGGCAGCTACCGCAAAAATCTTCAGTGCATTCATCCGATTCTCCTCAATAATTTTTATACGCGGTCATGCCTACTAGGCCTACAGCGTTCGACGTAGTTGGTCCTCCGGCAAAAGTACGATTCGTCTTTCCCGCAAAGGGTTGACTCAGCAAAGGGACCTACGCAACTATCCTTGAGCACTGATCCCAAATGTTTTGGATCTTCTTCACGAACCCTTCGTGTCTGCAAAAATGCGCTCCTCAAAGCGAACGCACACTCACTGCCGGCTGCTGTTGCGTCATACAGTGCATAGTGCCCAGTCCCCACACCAGATCACCAGAATAAATGGGGACAATTTCACGCGTAGGGAACAGCTGCGCCAGCGTATTGAGCGCAACCCGGTCGTTGGGATCGTTGAACACCGGCACCAGAACAAGTCCATTCGCAATGTAAAAATTAGCGTAGCTTGCCGGCAGTCGTCGCTGCTCGAATACCACCGGGCCGGGCATGGGAAGCTCAACAATTTTCAGCGCCTTGCCTGCCTGATCACGAGCGGCCTGCAGCCGGCGAAGATTATCACGTAGGGGTTTGTGATTCACATCTCGCGGATTATTCTCCACCATCGTCACCACGGTGTCAGCAGAAACGAAACGAGTAAGGTCATCGACGTGGCCGTGTGTGTCGTCGCCAAAGATGCCGCGCCCCAGCCAGATCACGTGCGGCGCCCCCAGGTAATCCGCAAACATTGTTTCGTAATCTTTCCGCGACATGCCAGGATTGCGCTGCTGCACCTTACTAAGCAGACATTCTTCGGTAGTAAGCAACGTCCCCAGACCATTCACATCGATCGATCCCCCCTCGAGGACGGTGTGTTTGCCACGATGGTAGGGGAACAGGAATTCAACGCCTGCGGCTGCAGCCATCAACGTGCCGATTGCGTTGTCATGTCGCCAGTTAGAATACTTAGCCCACGCGTTAAACCGAAACTTAGTAGCGCGAAGCGCGTCCCCAGATTTTTGTGGGGACATCCGCCCCGTCCTGCCCCAGGGTTCATGTGGGGACGGCCGCCCTCGGCCGTCCAGCCGGGCAAGGCCCGGCCCTGCAGTAACAAAGATGCACCCGGAGTCCCGCATCCACGCGCGATTCGTCGCCCATCGATGAAAACAAACATTCGCGAGCACCACATTAGCCTTCTGCAAAAGCTTGCGAACTTTGCGCTCCGCCGCCGCATCATTGACAACCAACTCCACCCGCTCATGCCGCGCCAGATTGCGAATGATCTCCGTATAAACCCAAGGAATCGGCTCAAACTTTCCCGGCCAATCCCCGCGATAATGCGGCCAGGCAAGCCAAGTTGCAGCGTGCGGCTCCCACTCAGCAGGCATGCGGTAGCCGAGAGTTGCCGGGGGAGAATCTGAAGTACTGCCTGAAGAAATCGATCGAGCCATCGAAATAGTTTATTGCATGGGATCATAAACCGCGGATCAATTCCTGAGCTGAGACATCGATGCTCGACAACCGGATGTGCTCAATGAGCGATATCGGATTTTACGTCAACTAACGTGCAATACTTGGTTTATGCCGACTGCGACATTCGATCAATGGGTGGAAGCGGTATTTGATCACCCGCTCCGCAAGCCCGAGTGGTACTGGGACTCGGATTTCGATCGGTATTGGGCTGCTCTGGGAGTATTCGAGCGACTAACAATTGAGTACATGACCCGCCTGTTCTTAGTCCCTGATTGTCTAAAGCGTTTTTCACTGGAACAAGTTGCACAGGGGATATGGTTCTTGATTGGTGAATCGTCACCGGGTCAGTCGGCCCATACTTTGATGAAGCCTGATATTCCGCTTCAACCAAGGATCGACTGCGTAGATGCCATCACAAACTTCTTCCGCGTTTTCGTTGCTCCAGTGGCATCGGGTAGAGCGGATCATCAGAAGAATCCGTTTCACATCGTCTGCTACATGTGGTGGGACATCTTTCCAAGTTACGGGAGTCCAAGCGCCGCAGAAGCCAAACTGGATAGCGCTTGCCTGAATGCGATGGCTGCAATACTTACGATGCCATCTGAGTTATGCCAATTCAGCGCGCTGCATGGATTGAATCACTGGCACCTTCATAATGCTGAGAAGGTCGAATCAATCGTGGATGCATTCCTACAGAACAACTCGGGACTGACAGCCCGCATCGTCGAATATGCCTCTCTAGCCCGTTTAGGCGGCGCGCTCTAAGCGCAACTGTTGAAATCGGCGTTTACGCTCATTGACCCAATTTCACCCTCCATCCAGCAAACGATTGGAAATCGGCGCGTAAGCATCAATCCTCCGATCCCGCAGAAACGGCCAGTTCCGCCGAATATCTTCCAGTGCCTTCAAGTCCACGTCGCCCACCAGGATTTCTTCGCGGTCATGCGACGCCTCAGCGATGACACGCCCAAACGGATCACAAAAAAACGACCCGCCCCAAAATTCCAATCCATGCCCCGGAGTAGATTTGCCCCGTACATTCCCGGTTTCAAATCCCACTCGATTCACTACCGCAACATAAACTCCATTGGCAATCGCATGAGCCCGTTGAATCGTACGCCAGGCATCGTGCTGCACTTCGCCGAATTCCGCTTTCTCCGCAGGATGCCAGCCAATCGCCGTCGGATAAAACAGCACAGAAGCCCCTTGCAGTGCCGTCAGCCGCGCACCTTCGGGAAACCATTGATCCCAGCAAACCAGTGTTCCCAACCGTCCGGCGCTGGTGTCGAGCGCGCGAAATCCCAGATCGCCCGGAGTAAAGTAAAACTTTTCGTAGTAGAGAGGATCATCGGGAATATGCATCTTGCGGTAAAGTCCGGCGAGCGATCCGTTGGAATCGAAAATCGCCGCCGTATTGTGATAAATCCCCGGCGCGCGCTTCTCGAACAACGACGCAATCAATACCACGCCGTGCTGTTTGGCCGCCGCGGAAAGTTTATCGCTGGTCGGCCCCGGAATCGGCTCCGCCAAATCGAACAGCGAATGATCCTCGCGCTGGCAGAAATATTGAGTTTGAAAAAGTTCGGGCAGGCAGACCACTTGCGCGCCGCGTCCCGCAGCATCGGCCACGCGCTCCAGAGCCTTGGCCAGATTTTGTTCCGGCTCCGGCCCACACGACATCTGCACCAGCGCTACGCGAAATTTATCGGGAGGCACGTGTTTCATCCCTTTCCCGTTCAATATAGCATTCGAGAAGAGTTAGCTGATCGCGCCGCATGACCGTCGGTACGATGCGATCAGATCCAATCGCCGCCCCCGCTGTCAGTAATGCAATCCGAATCCAATCGGATACAGCGGGGATTGTGAATCGTGCGGCAGATCGCTCTTCTGTTGTCGCACCGCTTCGACAGAGGACGGAAGTTCGAAGGGGAGATGTCCCTGCGGAGTCGCTTTGCCGCTGATCAGAGCAATCAGCGCCTCGTCCGAAATGCCGAAATCGCCCAGCAGCGCGGTAACGTGCGGACGAACATTGGTTAGAATCAGCGGCCGCTCCAGCGTGGTCACAAACACCGTGGGAACAATCGCGCTCACCCGAAGAAGCTCGGCATAGCCTGGATCAGTTTCGACATATGCGAGCCTGCCCTCGTGCTGTCTCGATCCGAAGAAGTAGTTCGGATGCTCGCTCTGGAAAGGAGCAGGAGCGCGTACGAGCGCTAGGTCAGCCTGCGCCGGATCAGTGACCACGGTAAATCCAGCGGCCCGTGCAGCATTAGCCGCCACTCCGAACAAGTAGATTTTCTTGCCTGGAGCAGGCAGTAAAGGTCTGCCGGTGGAAGCCGCCGGCTTATTTTCAAGTAAAACGACCGCTCTGGCCTGCGCGGCTTCTCCCTCCTTCACGAACTCTTTGTTGCCGGCGACCGCAGCCGCTTGTGCCTCGTCCACATAGGGTTGTTCAAAAAGTCCAAGCTGAAATTTCTGCAGCAGAATCCGGCTTGCCGCCTGGCGCACCCGCGCCTCCGAGATCGACCCATTGTGAACGTCCTCTACGATGGCGCTCGATCGCTCGGTCCCACCAATCTGATCTACTCCCGCATTGATCGCCTTAGCGAAGCGTTGATCCACGCTAAGCTCTTCGACGCCCCATGGCATGCCAATGTCAGAAACCGCGGGCTTGGTGCCGGCGCTCGCCCCGTTGCGGCAGGTCGTCAGGGCAATCGTTCGTGATCGCCCAATCGCTCAGAATGACGCCGTCAAATCCGTATTTGTTTCGCAGCAGATCGGTCAGCAGTTGATGATTAAATCCAGCTCCCACCTGCTCCACCGGCTTCCCATCGAGCGTGAGGTTCTGCAGAATCGAGTAAGTCGGCATCACGCTTCCTACGTGAGCCGCAAAAGCTCCAGTAAAAGGAATCAGGTGTTGCGCGAAGTTGTTCCCGGAAAACTCTGCGTAGCGCCCATAGTAATTGTGGCTATCCCAACCATCCTTCGCCGCGCCATAACCGGCCCAATGCTTAACCACGGCGGTGACGCTCGCTGAGTTCAAACCATTCGGACCATTTTGTATGCCGGTCACATAGGCTTCGACCATTCGTTTGGCAATCTCAGCATCTTCCCCGAAAGTTCCATTGATGCGCGCCCATCGCGGCTCCGTCGCCAGATCGGCCTGTGGCGCGAGCGATTCGCGAATGCCCACGGCTTCATACTCCTGCCGAACAACATCGCCAAACCGGCGGGTCAGCTCCGCATCGTTCAAGGCAGCAAAACCGAGCGGCCCCGGCCACATGGAGAAGGCCTTGCCCTGTGTACCCGCTCCCAACACCTGATCAAAGTGATTACGCGGGTCCGAAGAAATAGTGACGGGAATACCCCACCGCGAGGATTCCGCAATAGCCTGCACCTCATTATTTTGCCTCGCAAAACTCTCCGCGCTTCCATTGAGCCGGGTGATGAATGTGTTCACGTGGTCTTCATCGATCATCTGCCGAACTTTTTTCAAGTCATATTCTTCGCCGACGCCGATTGCGCCCATGGGCCCAGTGCTCGGCAGAGTTCCATGGACCATCAGTCCCGCCAATTCTTCCAGGCTCATCTTTTGAACCAGATCTGCGGTTCGCGTCTCCGCCGGCAATCGCCAGTCTTCATAAGGATCAAGTTTTCCGTTTCGGTTGAGATCCTTGAAGGTGAGCCCATCCACCGTGAGCAGAGGAACGGAACGATGTCCGAGGGCTGGTTGTTTTGGGGTATCCCCGCCCGAAGCAGAACAGGCGAGCAAAATTAAAGCGAGTACTGCGTAGCCGTTGTTAAACACCTCCTCATTCTCCTCAGCTCGATGTCCGCCGTCAACGGCGTGACGTTGCGCACCCAGATCATACCGAGGTTCACGAGAGGAATCCGAAACCAAGCACCTTCGTGATATTTGTGCCCTTCGTGGTCCATATGTTTCCCGCCGACAGTCAAAATAACTCGTTCCGTGCTCCTCAGACGCGTGGCGTCCTTTAACATTGATCCTGTAAAGTAGTTGATTGCGGCGGTGGTGAATTTTGCTTGGAGGCACTCATCTTGAAAAACGGCAATCATCACAACAAAGTAGGACACTCGGCGGAAAAATCGCATGCCACTTCAGGGCACGAGGGTGAGGGAAAAGATCGTCACCTGCACAATCCGATCGAAGACCGGCTGATTCCGCTCGAGCCGCTCGACCTGGGCAAAGTGAAGTCGATCGACGATCTGGTGCGCGCCATGTCGAAGACCGCGTTTACCGGACGCCAGCTGGGCGAGGCCGCCGATGTCCTCGAAGCCATGGCACGCGACGAGGAATGTTTTGTGGTGATGACTCTCTCCGGTGCAATGACCGTGGCCAAGCAAGGCCTTATCGTCACCGAGTTGATCGATCGCGGCATCGTGAATGCTGTCGTTTCCACCGGCGCGCTCATGGCTCACGGCCTGGTCGAAGCCACCGGCCGCGCGCACTTCCGCTACAATCCCGAAGTTTCGGATGAAGAACTCTACGAGCAGGGCTATAACCGCGTCTACGACACGCTCGAGCCGGAGCAGAACCTCGACGATGTGGAAGAAGTGATGTCGGCGGTGCTCGAAGGTTGGGATCACAACGAAGTGATGTGTTCCTACAAGCTGAATCACGCCATCGGCGCGTATCTGGCCAAACACTCAGGAGACCAGCGCGGAATTTTGAAATCGGCGCACGAGATGGGCGTCCCCGTATTTGTGCCGGCCTTCAGCGATTCAGAAATGGGCCTGGATACGGCGCTGAACAATCGCCTGCGCGAATCCACCGGCAGGCATAAGATTCGCTTCGATCCGTTCGAAGACCTGGAGCACTTTGCCGCGACTTTACTGCGCCAGAAGAAGCTAGGCATCGTCACTATCGGCGGAGGCGTGCCGCGCAACTGGTCGCAGCAGTTCGGTCCGTTCTGCGAACTGCGGCACCGCCGCCTGGGCGAGAACGTCGCCTTAAAGCGCTATCACTATGGCCTGCGTATTTGTCCCGAGCCGGTGTATTGGGGCGGGTTGTCCGGCAGTCCTTATAGTGAGGCTGTTTCGTGGGGAAAGTTTGTGCCTCCCGCTGAAGGCGGCAGATTTGGCGAAGTCTTCGTCGATGCGACAGTCGGCCTGCCGCTGATCGTGGCAGCCGTGCTGGAACGCCTGGATAAGAAGGGAAGTAAGGCGACCAAGACCAAGCAGGCTACGGTAAGGAAATAACTTCTCACAGCCCGGAAGTGCGTGAATCGCGGTTATGCGAGGGCATTGCCTGACCGCAGACGGCGCCGGAATGGGAGTCGCCCGACCGCCTAGTACGCGTGGAAGAGCGGCGCATAGTGCCGCGTAAAGATCGGAATCAGCGGGCTTTAGCCGCTGGAGGGGGACTAGCTCGCGCCAGCCTCTGAGCTGCAAGCATCGGCCAGAGCAAACTGCGGATTCTCCGAATCCACATTCTCTTCGTTCGATAAGCCATTTTCTGCACGGCTCTTCCGGTAAAGCGGCGCAAGAATACTGTTCTCCAGCACTCGCGACTCTGCTTCCACCCAGTCTTGCAGCGCAAGACCTTCCTCCTGCCCGCGCTGATCATAAAGATGCTGGGCGTGCAGCCGGATCTTTCTTTCAATCAATTCGGTCATCAACTCTTGCTGCTTTTTTCTACGTGTATCGTTATCCAAAACTACTCCTTAGGTCGAAATAGGTGTTTCGTAACCGATCTTTATGATACGGGAAATCTGTTAACGAAAGGTTACAATGGGGAGGGAGGAAGGTTACTAAAGTACAACCATAACACCAATTTGATGCTGCCAGCATCGTCAGGGTCGCAGAAGCCACCTAACCTGTTTGTGTGTAACACTTCGCGCATGCCGATGTCCGCGGCTATCCCCTACTTTCGCCGGATAAACGGCTGTACCGGGCAGCATTTCCCACGCTCAAAATAGACACCGTCTAGCCTGGCGCCGAATCCCTAATCAAAAATCAACACCGCCGAGGCAATCACAGTTGTCCACAGCCCCCTCTTATCCCCCACCGCCGACTGCGTCACATTGGCCGTCCGCACGATCTTATTCGAGAGGCGGTAGATCTGCTTCTTCTCGTCCCAGGACCGGTCGGGATCGAACTCGACATTCAGCGTGGTCGCCAGCATTTCCGCCGCGAGTTCTTCCGCATATTCGCCGGCCGCATCTTCCGTCTCGCCAAAAGAATGGTGCTCGCTGAGATATCCGTAGGTATTCTTATCCGCCGGAATTGCTACCCCGATCGACGAAGCCAGCAGCCGATGCGCCTCATGCGTGGAATTTTCCGCCACCACGGCAAATACCACTTCACCCGGACTCAGATACTTCACGCCCTCTTTACGCGCCAGCATTTTGCAATTGGGTGGAAAGATGGAAGAGACTCGAACCAGATTCTGGGCAGCTATACCGGCGTCACGCAACGCCAACTCGAAAGATGTTAACCGCTCGCGGTGCTTTCCGACTCCCTTGGTGAAGAACATCTTCTTGGGAACCATGTCTTTGCCCAACGCTCTAGCCTCCGGCTCACAGATTTATGAGAGTGAGAATGCACAATTTAACACAATGGTTTGTAAAGAAAGTGTGAATTTAAGGCAATCACAAAAAATGGGAACCCGCTGGCGCAGGTTCCCACTTGTGCCCGGTCCTGATTGGGGGAGGGCCTCGGGCAAAATCGCGTCATAATGTAACACGCCGCGCGAAAATTTCAACAAAAGAGTTTTAGATTTCGGTTTTCCGAACAAGCGGCCTTCCCATCACCCCAACCCTCGCTTGTCTTCTATTCAATTTAGTCCTAAGCATGGGGGCCTGGCCCACACGAATGGACGATGCTGCCACACCAGTCCCGATGGCTTATTGTGGCGCCTTCGCCGTATATTGCAAATCTACATCTACCGTCTTGTCCCGAGCCATCGCCGTCACGTGGGGAGTGACTTCCCAGTCCATGCTGGCCGGCAATAGTTTTCTCGCCTGAACTAGAAATCCTTTCAGGTAAGTAGCATCGTAAACGTCGCCGGGACGAATCTTCCACGCTTCCCGCAGTCTCGCCGTCAACGCATTGTCGATGCCGCGAAATTCCAACTCGCCCATATGAAAGACAGGGCCTTCTGTTACCAGCAGCAGGTAATCGACTGTGGCCGCCCCATCATCGTACTGAGCGTCAGCTTTGATGCTGGCGGTGACATAGCCGCGCGAGCCATAGAGCTCCTGCACCGCGCGCAGATCATCCTCCAGCTGAACCGTACTCGCCGGTTTCCCCGTCTTGGCGTGCAGCAGCGGTTGCAGTTCGCTGGTAGGAATGTTTTTGTTTCCCGACCAGCTCCATCCCTTGAGTTTATATTGAATGCCAGGCGTAATTTGGAGCGCAACGTCCACCGTGGTTATCGTCTCCTGATCGCCCTCCTCTGGGACTACCGCCTTGATCACCTTCGGCTGCGCCGCCGAACACGCCGCCTTCAGATAACCACGATCGTGGTAAATCGGCAGGACCGCATGCTGCGTAAACGACGCTAACATAGACCGCGAATAGTCGCGGCCGCTGAGTTTCTTGCCAGCATCTTCCAGCAGTTCCATTTCATCCGGTCCGGCGCCGGTAAATTCGACATTTCGGATCCGGATGGTAACGTTTGAAACGCTGTAGTCGATTTCCGCCAGTTGTCCGTCTTTTCCCGAGGTGCGGAGATAGTCAACATGGCCAGGTATGCCATTTTCCACCAACATCGCCTGCAAAATGTCCGATACTTGATCCGGCAAGCGTCCGCTAGCCGGCAATTCTCCGTTGAACAGGGGAGCCCGTTCATGCAACTTCTGCAGCAGTTCTTTATCCGAGAACCACACGAAATCCGCGAAGTGAGCCGGCACGAACTTGTCCGCGTCCGTTACCTTAAACACCAGTCTGGTGCCGGCCGCTGAATACGAAAAAGTGTAGGAGATGGCGTCGAAAGCCCCCGTCTCGCCCAGTTGCCGAGCAGCTCTCCGGAATGTCTCGTCGTCCACAACCGTACCCACCATCAGTCCAGTTGCAGCCGCGACTTCCTCCTCTGTGAAGCGCTGGCTTCCTGTTGCCTTCACTTCGATCAGCTTGGCATCGGCTGCAGGAACCGGCTGAGCCCCCACCGATGTCTGAACTTGCGTGCTTGCAGGTGTGCACCAAATGCAGGAAGAAAAGAGCAGTAGCGCGAACGCGTGAAATCGCAAGCGCCACGAAGCGTTTGAATGGAGAATCTTCATCTGCCGTGCGGAATGCATTGCTGGGTGTATGTTACGGCAGATGCCATCTCATCGCATCCTCCTGGCCACGTCAGAACTCCGAGGAATTCGACGTGAGCATCGTAGCGAGAGTCGACGTGACGCAGCTGAGGAATTGTAAATTCGCTGTCTCCCAGATGTCTCTGAGATGTCTCTCGAAGAAATAACAACGGGATTTGGCGCACATGCCTACCGCGCGAATCTCAGATGGAACTGCTCAATGCGGTGTGTTTCGCGCTCTGCTTCACGACTCGTTCGACCAGCTTGAACGCCTTTGCCGCGTCTGATCGGCAAGACGCCTCATGGTTCGTCGCGTCCGTCAGCCCCTCTTCAATTGCGTCCAGAGCCGTACACGAACGGTCCAATACCAGCTGCAGGTATTTCTGGGCGATAGGCCGGTCGGCGGGGTGGATCAGCTCCCACCAACGGCGGATCGATTCCTGCACCTCGACCTCCGATTTATCCCCCACCACGAGGGTGTCAATTAGCCGATACACCTTACTTTTAATAGCCTGATAGGAAACTGACACTTCTTGAGGCATGATTTTAGGGAACTTCCAGCCAGTGTGAGCAATCGGTTATCCAAACCGTAGGTGCTTGAGACTGCAAGCCCTTGCGACATTGGCACAGGGCCATCCATTCTATGAATGGAATAAATCCGAATACTGGATATGGATTCTGGAAGCAGTTCCGTCCGGATCCAAGGGACTGCCCATAGCCGTTTCGAGCATACCGCTCGGAAGGATTCTCCAATCCCCGTCAGCAACGGTTACAATGTTCCGCTCTCTGAAACAGCACTTTCGTGATTCTGCGCCGGTTAGGCGCGTGATCGGAGCGTCTGTGGCGCATTTCAACAAGACATATTCTCGGAGGCTGGATGAAAAGTTTCGTGTGGATTCTTGCAGTTCCTGTTCTGCTTTCTAGTTTCGGCTTAGGCCAAGTCGAGAGTTCGGCCTCCTCAACCGCCCCTCCGAACTCCAAACCACCGGATTCCGGGCAGCAAGAACGGATGTTCTTTCCCCGCGATACGCTCTGGGGATGGGCGCAGTTCGACTTGGCGCCTCCGCATAACGAAATCGACCCCAACATCTGCGCCGGCAACGCCGGCCAGTATGGCGGTGTAAACGCGCCCTGCAGCATGTTCGCCCGTTACATGCTCTCCGGAATGCTCGAGGTTCGTCCCTTTGGCCGGGGTCAGTTGCGCCGCTTCATGGTATTCGGTGCTCCGGCATTCCTGTTTGGCAAAACCATTCCCCAAACCCTCTACACCTGGTCGCCCGATGCCATTGGCATCGAACACTCCTGGGGAGTAGGAATCTATATCGACAAGGGATTCGAGTTTCGCGTAACCCAGCACTTCCTCTTCGACCGGCTGGGCGCACGCGATACCTATCTCGGTATCGCCGACCTGGGAAACAACGGCCCCTGGGGACGTTACATGACGGTCGGCGTCCGAAAGTATTTCGGCACCCGGCGTTGGTGATCCCGGTCACACAAAGGCGTGATGGAGGAATTAGTCAGCGTACGGGTTCCGGGGGTATTCTTTATAATTGAAAGTTTTCACAATCGTTGTTGCGAAACTCTACAGGGAGATTCATCATGGCAGGCTCTTATAACGGCATCGCCGTGCCGTCCAACGGAAAGAAAATTGGCTACGCGAGCGGCAAGTACGATGTTCCAGACAATCCCATCGTTCCCTTCATCGAAGGCGACGGAACCGGCCGCGACATCTGGAAAGCATCGCTGCGCGTGTTCGACGCCGCAGTGGAAAAAGCCTACGGCGGCAAGCGCCGCGTCGTTTGGTATGAAGTCTTCGCCGGCGAAAAAGCCAAGGCAAAGTTCGATAATTGGCTGCCCGATGACACGGTGAACGCCATCCGCGAATTCCGCGTCGCCATCAAAGGCCCGCTCACCACGCCCGTCGGCGGCGGCATTCGCTCCCTCAACGTCGCCTTGCGCCAGATTCTCGATCTCTATTGCTGTGTGCGCCCGGTTAAGTATTACAAAGGCGTCCCCTCACCCGTAAAAAATCCCGAGCGCATGGATGTCGTCATCTACCGCGAAAACACAGAAGATGTATACGCCGGCATCGAGTGGGAGCAGGGAACCGCCGACTGCGCCCGCCTCATCGAATTCATCAACAAAGACATGCTGAAGGGAGGCAAAAAGCAAATCCGCCTGGACTCCGGCGTCGGCATCAAGCCGATTTCCGTTACCGGGACCAAGCGCCTGGTCCGCATGGCGATTCTTCATGCCCTCGAAACCGGCCGCAAAAGCGTCACCCTCGTACATAAAGGAAATATTCAGAAATTCACCGAAGGCGCCTTCCGCAAGTGGGGATACGAACTCGCCACGGAAGAATTTCGTAACCAGGTCGTAACCGAGCGCGAGAGCTGGATCCTCGACAACAAAGATAAAAATCCAAATCTCACGGTCGCGCAGAACGCAGAACTAGTTGAGCCCGGATTGGAATTCGCCCAGCCGGAATTTCGCAAGGCAGTAGAACAAGAAGTGAAAGAAGTGCTCGACCGCATCTACGCCACCCACGGCAAAGGCCAGTGGAAGAAAAAAATCATGATCAACGACCGCATCGCCGATTCCATCTTCCAGCAGGTGGTCACGCGCGCGGATGAATATTCAGTCCTTGCCTGTCCCGAACCTGAATGGCGATTACATCTCTGACGCCTGCGCCGCTCAGGTCGGCGGCCTCGGAATCGCTCCCGGAGCCAACATCGGCGATGGTTATGCCATCTTCGAAGCCACTCACGGCACCGCCCCAAAATATGCCGACAAAGATGTCATCAATCCCGGTTCCGTAATGCTTTCCGGCGTCATGATGTTTCGCTTCCTCGGATGGAATGAAGCCGCCGACCTCATCGAGCGCGGCATCGAACAAACCATCCTTCAGAAAAAAGTCACGTATGATTTCGAACGCCTGATGCAAGGCGCGACCAAAGTAAAAACCAGCGAGTTCGCCGACAGCATCATCGAGAACATGGGCGCAGCGGTACTGGTGTAACAAGATTAACCACAGGGGACACAGAGAAGCACAGGGTAAATCGCAGAGCCCTTCCCTGTGTGACCCCGTGTCCCCCGTGTTAAAGATTTAAAGATTTCCCCCGAAAGGACTCATCCATGCGAAAGAAAGTAACCATCGTAGGCTCCGGAAACGTAGGCGCCACAGCCGCTCATTGGATCGCCTCAAAGGAATTAGCCGACGTCGTACTCATCGATATCATCGAAGGCGTCCCGCAAGGCAAGGGCCTGGACCTTCTCGAAGCCATGCCCATCGAGAAGCGTGACTCCTATATCATCGGTACCAACGACTACAAAGACACCGCGAACTCCGACATCGTCGTCATCACCGCCGGCATTCCGCGCAAGCCCGGCATGAGCCGCGACGACCTGCTCAACACGAATTACAACATCATGAAAGCTGTAGTCGGCGAGGTGGTGAAGCATTCGCCAAACTGCATCCTGATTATCGTTTCGAACCCGCTCGATGCCATGGCGCAAGCCGCCTACAAGCTAAGCAAATTTCCCCGCGAGCGCGTCGTCGGCATGGCCGGAGTTCTCGATTCCGCCCGCTTCCGCGCCTTCATCGCGCAGGAGCTAAAAGTCAGCGTGGAAAACGTCACCGCATTCGTTCTCGGCGGCCACGGCGACACCATGGTTCCTCTGCCACGCTACTCGACGGTGGCTGGAATTCCGATCACCGAGTTGATCGAGAAATCGAAACTCGAAGCCCTCGTGCAGCGCACCCGCGACGGCGGCGCCGAAATCGTGAAGTACCTGAAAACCGGCTCCGCCTATTACGCCCCCTCAGCCGCCGCAACTGAAATGGTCGAGGCGATTCTGAAAGACAAGAAGAAAATTCTCCCCTGCGCCGCCTATCTGCAAGGTGAATACGGAATCAACGGCCTCTACGTCGGCGTCCCGGTAAAGCTAGGCGCAAAAGGAATTGAGCAGATCATCGAGATCAAACTTACCCCGGAAGAAAAAGCCGGCCTCGCCAAGAGCGCGGCGGCGGTGAAGGAGTTGTGCGCCGTGATCGGGGTGTAGCAAATCGTTACGTCTTCGACGCGAATTTTGTAGGAAACCAAAGTTGGGAGTTTTTATCAAACAGAAGCGGGTAAAGGGCGTCAAAGAAAGCACCAATAATCGCGCGAATCGCCTCGTTGTTGGACTTGATTAATTCGCGCCAGCGCCTCCTAACCCTGCCGCTCTGGATTTTGTAATGACTCCGCATCACACTCACAAGCTTTGCGTCGTCGCTGTGCGCTAGGAGCTTGGCTGTCATGAGGCGCGAGATTCCGTCGTCGCTGAAACGCTCCTCGTGCGTGTGAAGGTTTCGCCTCTTTAGGATAGGGCTGAGGACAGATTCGACAGCAGCTATCAACTTCGCTGTCTTGGCACGAATTTCGCCTGATCGCGGCTCGCATCTATAGGCCCGCTGTATCTTCTTAACATATTTCCCGATCCTTTCTCTCAGCAGATACACTTCGCTCAAATAGGCCTCGAACAGGAGCTGTAGGTATCGCTCTTCGGAGATCCGTGGCCTCCGCTCCGGGGGGCGTCCGATGAGCGCCCTGATGTCGTTAAGCGTTTCAAGCGATTTGGATATTTCGACAAACCCCTCGAACATTTGCCCAACAAATAGTTCCCTTGAGGTGCGCTGTATGCCGGCCTGCCTCGGGCCTGGCAGGTCAAAGAGATGATTCCACAGAGCCTCGCCCGCGGCCTTGCGTTCTATGGGATTTTCCATCAGAGGCTTGAGGGCATCGGTCATCGCTTTCATTATCGCCCTCTGATAACGCTCAAACCCTTTCGTCGCTTCTGCTTTCAATTTCCACCTCTTCGAGCGCAGGGATAACAATAGTTGACCATAGTCATTGACCATGGTATAAACGACCCATGAAGGAAGTTGCCATCTCCGTATTCAAAGCCAAGTGCCTCGGCATCCTGGAAGAGGTCCGCAAGACGCGCAAGCCGATCCGCGTTACGCGCTTCGGCAAGCCCGTGGCCGAGGTTGTTCCACCATCCCCGGCGAGCCCTACCGGAAGACGGCTCGGATCCATGGCCGGAACCGTGCAAATTCTGGGAGATGTCGTCGGCCCTACGAGCAGCTGGGACGAGTGGGACGCCGCCCGGTGAAACTGCTTCTCGATACCCATATTTGGCTCTGGAGCGTAACCGACCCGAGTCGGTTGACCACCCGCGTCGCAAAGGCACTTGCGAATATCGAGAACGAATTATGGCTTTCTTCCATCAGCGTCTGGGAATTGACAGTACTGCACCGAAAGCGACGGCTCAAGATGCCTGCAGACATCCCTGCATGGGTGGCCGCTTCGATGGAGCACCTGAACCTCATCGAAGCGCCTCTTACCATAGAAGTCGCTCTCGCCGTTGGGTCGATCAGCTTTTCCCATGGCGACCCCGCCGACCATCTACTTGCAGCGACGGCAAAAGTTTTTGACCTCACACTCGTAACCGCGGACGAGCACCTTCTTCACCTGCCCGGCATTCACGTGCTGGCGAATCGCTAATTTCGACTCGCCCTACTGCTCCCTTTTCGCCAAAAAATCATCCCGGCACGTCTTCGCCTCCGAAACCAACTCCGCAAACTCCGGCATTCCTCTCAACTTCGCCCACACAGAATCATTCTGCAATCCTGAATATGCGCAGAAATGGTGATCGATAGCGCTCTTGATCATTCCCAAGGCGATGTCTTTTCTACCGCAGTAAGTGAAGTCTCCAGCAATCACATAACGCGGTTCAGGATCAGGGTCGGCTATGATTGCGGCCGCTGCCTGCTGGTCGAGCTGGTTCGCCTGCAACGTGCCATTCAAACAGTCAATCATCGGCTGGTTTTTCACCCTTACCGCGAGCTCCTTCGCCTGCCGGAGATTTCCATCCCGAAGGTAGTGTGCCATCAGGTTGGTATCGGAATATACCGACCCCGAATCCAATTTTAAAAATTCCACGGCACGCGCATAGTTGCCCAATTGGTCGAAAGTGAACACACAAGAGCGAAGGGTGTAGTTTCCTGGATCCAGCGCCAGAGCGGTGTCGCATTCGTGCGCCGATTCCTCGGTCGCGCCACCATAACGCAGCACATAAGCCAGCGCAAAGTGCGCGTTAGCATTCTCTGGATGCCGCGCCACCAGCTCTTTCGCCTCCCGGTAGGCACCAACGGTGTCTCCTCTTTCCACTCGATTGGTAATGAGTTGTCCCGCCGCGCTCACCAGATTCGGATCCAGCCCCAGCGCCCGTTCAAATGCGCTGTTCGATCGCTGAAACGCGGCATCGCCACCATCCGAGTATGCCGAGTCATAATGGTAGCGCAGCCCCAGCGCGCCCCACGCGGGAGCGTAGCTCGAGTCCAGCCCAACAGCTCGCTCCAGCATCGCGATGGCGTCTTTGTTGGGAGCGGGGTCGTGCGGCAGCGCAATGCTGCGCAGGTATAGATCGTAAGCCTCTTCGTTTTTCGGGCGCGTTGCACCCTCTGCGGAATCTGTTGCCGCGCCGAGCGCCGGGACAAGTCCCTGCCGCACCTTCGCCGTAATCTGCCCGCGCATCGCAATCATGTCCGGCGTGGCCACAGTCATCGTGTCGCGCCAGATCGTTCGATTGTCCGCGATGTCAATCGCTTCGAGAGTGATCTGCAGCTGCGAACCTTCCTTCAAGAAATGTCCGGTGACCACATCCGTCACATGCATGGCATGGCCGGCCTCCTGCAAATCGACCGTCGGCGAATCATACTTCTGCGTCGTTGCAAACGGACGGATCGTCAGGTCACGCACATAGCTGAGCGAGGTCGCAATTTCGTCCGCCAGCCCAAGCCGGAGAAAATCCAGATCCTTGTCCGCTCCCAAATTTTGCAAGGGAAGAACTGCCAGGGTTCGTGGCCCGGCCGATCCCGCGGCAGGCGCCGTCTGATGCCGCATTTGCCACAACACAAAAGCCAAGACGATCACTGCGACTACTCCAGCGGCCAGCCCAATTTTTCCATAGGGAAGTTTGGGCGCCGCAACCGCCGCTACGCCGCTTTGGGCCGCTGCGCTGCGCTGTCCGGAACTTGCCGCCGCTGCCGCGGCACCGGCCACGCTTCCCGCATCCATCGGCAACTGGCTTCGCCCCGAATCCGTATCGCGCTTCAGCCGCTGCAAGTCGCTGCGCATCTCGGACGCGTGCTGGTAACGCAGTCCCGAATCTTTCTCCAGCGCCTTGTTGATGATTTCCTCCAGCCGCGCGGGCACTTCATGATTAAGCCGCACCGCCGGCACCGGCGCGCGATTCATGATGGCTTCACAAATTACCGCTGAACTCTCACCGTGAAAAGGAACATCGCCCGTAGCCATCTCATAAAGCACGGCGCCAAAGGAAAACAGATCGCTGCGTGCATCCAGTTCGCGCCCGCGGACCTGCTCCGGCGACATGTAGGCAACCGTCCCCAGCATCGTTCCAGGGCTGGTGAGGTGGGCCTCATCCAAGGTTTGCGCGTTCGCGACTAGACTCTTTTGTCCGCCGCGTCCCGCTCCCACCTTCGCCAGGCCAAAGTCGAGAATCTTAGCGTGTCCGCGTTTGGTCACGAAAATATTGGCTGGCTTAATATCGCGGTGCACAATCCCTTCCGCGTGGGCCGCGTCCAGCGCATCGGCAATTTCAATCGCGAGGGTTAGCAGGGTGTCATTGTCCATCGGGCGGGAACCGATGGCATGCTTCAGCGTGCGCCCGTCCAGGAACTCCATCGCGATGAAGGCCTGACCGTCGTACTCGTCAATCTCGTAAATCGTGCAGATGTTGGGATGATTTAACGCGGATGCCGCCTGCGCCTCACGCTGAAAGCGGGCCAGCGATTGCGGATCTTTGGCAACTTCGTCCGGCAGAAATTTCAGCGCCACAAAGCGCCGCAGCTTCAGGTCTTCCGCCTTATAAACCACGCCCATGCCACCACCGCCCAGCTTTTCAACCAGGCGGTAGTGGGAGATAGTCTGCCCAATCATTCGAGAAGAATGCTACGTGCTGGTGTTGGGCAAGTCAATGAACCACAAACGATGGTGTCATCCTGAGCGGAGCCGCTTTTCCGGCGCGGCGAAGGATCTCCTCCAGCACGAGCCTTTTCCGAGGGAGATCCTTAACCCCGCGTAGGAATTCTTTCGACTCGAGCCGCTGTCACGCCGATCTCGATCACACCTTCTCGATCGTCATCTTCTTTAACACCACATCCTTGTTCGGCTTGTCTTGTCGTCCGCGCGGAACTTCGGAGATCTTTTTCACGATGTCTTGACCTTCAACCACCTCGCCGAAAATTGTGTGCTTGCCAGTTAGCCAGGTCGTAGGCGCAACCGTGATAAAAAATTGCGAACCATTCGTGTTCGGTCCGGCATTCGCCATCGCCAAAATCCCCGGCCTGTCGAGCTTGTGCGGCGAACCTTTGGTCTCATCTTCAAACTGATAACCCGGTCCTCCCATGCCGGTGCCTTGCGGATCGCCGCCTTGAATCATGAAGTCCGGAATTACCCGATGAAAAATCGTTCCATCATAAAGGCGATCTGAGGATTTCTTCCGCGTCGAGGGATGTGTCCACTCCCGCTTTCCCTCGGCAAGCTCCACAAAATTGGCCACAGTTTTCGGCGCTTCTTTTTCAAAGAGCCGGCATACGATATTTCCTTCGCTGGTTTCAAACGTTGCGTAGAGTCCCGGTTGGCGAGTCATGAATTCCTTTCAGTATTGTTTCTTCCTTATGTAGGGACGGCCATCTTAGGCTGTCCCGCCCGGCAGAGCCAGGCAGTTCCGTGAATAAGAAGTAATGAGTGTCGTCACTCCGGCTTGGTTGCCGCCGCTGCAGGCTTTTTCGCTGGCGTCGCGGACCTAGCTGCCGCGCCAGCCCGCACAATCTTAATATGAATAATCTTCACGGGACGAAACGGACGGTCATTGCTCGGATCAGTCGCCATGTGCGCAATTTCTTTCACCAGCGCTACCGTCGCGTCATCGCACTGCCCGAAGATCGTATAGTTCCCGTTCAGGTGCGGCGTCGCCACTTCAGTAATAAAAAATTGCGAACCATTCGTGTCCGGCCCGGCGTTCGCATAGGCCAGTCGTCCCGGCTTATCAAACGTTAGATCGGAGGAGACCTCATTCTTAAACTTGTACCCCGGATCGCCTGTCCCGTCGCCTTTCGGATCGCCTCCCTGAATCATGAACCCGGGAATCACCCGATGAAAAATCGTGCCATCGTAGAGCGGGACTTTATGTTTCGTGGCTCCACTGACCGGATTTTTCCAATCCTTAGTACCCGTGGCGAGCCCGATAAAATTCTGCACGCCAATCGGCGCTTTGTCGGGAAATAAAGTGCAAGTCATATTTCCCACGGTGGTTTGAATAATCGCGGTAGGTTCGCCCGTAGCCAAATGGTGCACCGGCGGCTTGGTGGCCGCCGCGCCCTGCGAACTGGTCTGAGCCCACGCCAGCGCTCCCAAACACAACAGAGCGACGGCAAAAAGGAAATTACGCATTCTTATTCCTCATACTTCAGATTGCCAAATGTTAAAAGCAACGTTGCATTGTACGACAGGGAACTCGGCTAGGAAAAGCAGGACTGCTCGCTCAATGCGTATCTGCGCTTCTCTGCATCTGTCCGCTCACCGCCTCGACCTGCCGAAAAACTCGCAACAAATTTCCGCCCAGAATTTCCTTGATGTCATCCGCGCTATATCCGCGATCAAGCAGCCCCTGTGTAATCTTCGGCAAATCCGCTGCCGAATCCATCCCCTGCGGCGTAGCTCCGCTCACGCCGTCAAAGTCCGATCCCAGCCCAACATGATCCACGCCCGCAACTTTGGCAATGTGATCAATATGATCGATCAACACGCTGAACGGCGGACGCGGAATCTTCGCCATCCACTCCCGCTCGATGCGGTCAACCTCAATGTAGCTGACGGGTTTGCCCTGCGCCTTCAGCGAGTCAATATATTTCTGAATCGCCGCCGCCTGATCCTTGGCCTGCGCCTGCTCGGCTTTCCGGTAGTTTTCATCGTCAAAGCCGGAGAAAAAATTCACCTGCACCACGCCGCCATTCTTTGCCACCGCGCGCAGCATGTCATCGGTCATATTCCGCGGCGCATCCACCAGAGCCCGTGCCGAAGAGTGCGAAGCAATTACCGGAGCCTTCGTCGTGGCAATGGCGTCCCAAAAGGTTTTATCGGCCACATGAGAAATGTCGACCATCATCCCCAGCCGGTTCATCTCCAACACCACCTGCTTGCCGAAATCAGTAAGCCCGTTGTGATGCTGGACCTTAGGATCATCAATATCGCCCGAGGAATCTGCCCACTCATTCGTGTTCGACCACGAGAGCGTCATGTAGCGCACGCCCAGCCGGTAAAAGTCGCGCAACAGATGCATGTCGTTCTCAATCGAATGTCCGCCTTCGATTCCCATCAGCGCGGCCAGTTTGTGCTCGCGATGCGCGCGCTCAATGTCAGCCACTGAAAATGCCATCATCATGCGGTCCGGATGTCGCGCCACCTGCTCATAAACCGAATCGATCAGATCGAACGTATGCCGCGCGAAGTGTCCCTGATTCGTCTCCGGATCCACCCAGATGGAGAAAAATTCCGCGCCCAAATTGCCGCGCCTCGCTTTATCGAGGCTCAGATGGCCAACATCGTTCGGATCGGTCGAGCCAATGTCGAAGCCCTCGTCAAGAAAACGCTGTGGCGTATCGGCATGAGTATCAACGACGATTGCTGACTTCTGAATCGCCATCGCCTGTGCACTGACCGTTGGTCCGGATGGGTTTGAGGAACTTGCAGCTTGCCCTGTCGAAAATGTAGCCAGGGCCACGCATGAAAATAAAACGACGCCGAAACGAGTCATAAGTTATATGTTTGGAGAATTTGATTGAACGCGAGCACGATTGTATAGGAAAGCACGGCCCGCAAAGCAATTCAGGGAAGCGCCGCGAGCGCCTGCTGCGTACAGGTCTCCAGTGGCAGCGCGGTATCGATCACAGTTTTCGGTAATGTAATAGCCTCAAATCTCGATCGCACTTCCAGATAAAGTTGAAAATCTCGATTCGCCGCCGGATGCTCCCGGCCCAGCTCTTCGAGGCGCTGCTTCACCACTTGCTCGACGCACACGCATTCTAAAATCCGCCAACTCTGGTGCAGCAACTCGGCGCCATGCACCACATTCTCGATCTGATAACGCCGTGAAAACGGCCGCCCATCCAGAAAGATGATACGCTCTCCATTTTGCTCCAACAAAAAGCCCGCGGTTTCCAGCATGACCTGCAAACAGAAATCATCCTGCCGCGAAGAATATTCAATTTCATCCGCGGAAAACAGCGCATGGCGTACTTCGTCTTTGCTCAAGACTCGGCCCAAAGTTCGCCTCGCCACTTCCCGTGCCAGCGTGGTTTTACCCGTACCGGGCAGTCCGGCCATCATCACGATCATTCCATGATTAAAGCACGATCCGCTCTGAGCCTCCTGCTTTCGTGAATCCCGTCAAGCCGCGAGATCATCCATTCGGAAAACAACTCTGCGTTTCCGATCATGCAGTTTCGATCAAAGGAGGCGGCAATGCCGCTGGTCAGAATTTCATTGCGCGAAGGGAAGTCCGAACAATATAAGAAAGCTCTGGCCGATGGCGTCCATCGAGCCATGGTGGAAGGCGCCTCCGTTCCTGAGCAGGACAGATTCCAGGTGATCACCGAACACCCGGCCGGCGGACTGATCTACGATCCCACCTACCTGGGAATACAGCGCACTGACGACGTTGTCTTCGTCCAGATCACGCTCTCCACCGGCCGCAAACTGGCGCAGAAGAAGAAACTGTTTCAACGCATGGCGGAAATTCTCGCGGAGAACCCGGGCCTGCGGCCGCAGGAACTGGTGATCAATTTAGTAGAAGTTGCCTGGGAGAACTGGTCGTTTGGCAACGGTGAAGCGCAATATACCGTGTAATGACTCAGTTCGATGCCGCGGCGTCGGCCGTTACCATCCCCGGCTCCGGGCGGTCCATTGGAACAATATCCTGCGTCTCACGCCAATCCGCATAACGGCCGGAAACCATAATATGGAACACCCACTGATGCCGCTCTTCTTCCGGTTCCACCAAACCCAAAGCCTTCATGTAGAACAGGTAATGCTCCATCCAGTGAATCTGTTCCTGCGTCATCCCACGGCGCTGCAGATCAACCGTCAATCCTGCCAGATGCGATGATGCGGTATCTCCCTCGAACGGAGCCGCATTGCGATTGTGGCGACGCAATTTTTTCTGAACCTTCACCGTTCGCACTGCTGAGTTCACCTGAATCTGCTCGTGAAAGCGGTGATAGTAAGCTTGCGAAATATCCTGCACAAAATCCCGCGTCCACGGACGGCAATACCGCCGCGAAGGATCCAGCCGCGGATCAAACCGCAACGACTCACCGGCAATGATCGGCTGCAGCGCGCCGCTCGCCTTCAGCGCTTCCAGTTCATCGTCATCCTGAATGCGTGGTAATTCCAGCCGATCGACTTCGGCGTTCTGGATCAGAAGAGATTCGTGCGACGGGCGAAACATCGGATTCCAACGCGTCCAATGTAGCCGCGGACGCCGGAAGTGGTGGACGCGCTTATGCAAACTTGCGGTGGTTGTAGCCGCAAACAACGGGCTGCCAACCGAGGCCAGAAATAAAAAAAACATCAAGCGGCGCTGCAATCGTGATTTCAGAAATTCTCCGTAGCCGGCCACAGTGCTCAACCCCGCAACTGTCCGGTCATTCTAAGCCATGCTGTCAAGCCGTCCAACCAATCCTTGAAGAACACCCGTTACCAGCGTTATCTGGGGCCATTTCCAACCGCTGGTTACCTCATGGTTACCATGCTGTCCCCGCAACGGATGCACTGGAAATAGAGCACGCCAAACTCCATCTGCGATTGGAGTATTACCGTTAACTCATCTGCCAACCCAGCAACCAGTTAGCGCTCATTAGATATAGGGAAGGGCAGCTCTGTTGTTGCCCGAGTGACAAAAATCGGCGGTACGGAAGCGGAAAATCGCGCGCAGCCCCCGAAAAACACGCTTATTGGAGTTTTGAGCTAAATCAAACCTACCAGGCTCAGCTCCGGAAAAGGTCGCCCAAAGCCTGCTTCATCACGTCTCCACCCACCTTGGAGATCGCTTTGGTGAGAGGAATATCCTTAGGACAAACCTCCACACAGTTCTGCGCGTAGCCGCATTCCTGAATGCCGCCATCGCCCATCAGCGCCGCCAGCCGCTCGCGCTGCAGCTCCTTGCCCGTGGGATGCATGTTAAACAATCGCACCTGTGCAATCGTAGCCGCGCCCACGAATCCTGTCTCTTCGTTAAATTGCGGACACGCCTCCATGCAGCAGGTGCACGATATGCACCGCGAAAGCGGATAAGCTTGCTCTTGCTCCTCCGGACTAACCCGCGGACCAGGCCCCAGACTATAAGTCCCGTCGATCGGAACCCAAGCCTTCACAATCTTCAGATTCTCAAAAATAACACTGCGATCCGTAGCCAGGTCGCGCACAATCGGGAACTTGGAAAACGGCTCCAGCTTCACCGGCTGCTCAAGGTTATCAATCAAAGCCGAGCAAGCCATGCGCGCTCGTCCATTGATCAGCATGGCGCAAGATCCGCAAACCTCCTCCAGACAATTCGAATCGTAGGTGATGGGCGTAGTCTCTTTGCCATCGCGCGTGACCGGATTCGCCGCAATCTCCATCAGCGAAGAGATCACATTCATGCCCGGATGCCACGCCAGTTCAAACTCCTCCCAGTACGACTTGGAAGAAGGATTGTTCTGGCGCTTGACTTTGATGATTACGGATTTATGTTCAGCCATTTTCCATGACTCTTCTCGTTATTCGTGGAGCCCCGGACGCCCTCGTCCGGGGAGCAGCGCCACAAAACTAACCACGCTCACTACATCGCCGCTGCGCTGGGCGGACGAGGGCGTCCGCCCCCCGATGCACACCATTACTTCGCCGCGTCATACTTCCTCGGCCGCGGCGGAATCAGCGACACATCCACCGGTTCGAACTCAAACTTCGGCTCATCCGCATCCGGCGCAAAATATGCTTTCGTCGTCTTCAGGAAATTCTTGTCGTCGCGATCCGGAAAATCCGGCTTGTAATGCGCCCCACGCGATTCGTCCCGAAGCTTCGCGCCCTGAGCAATCACCCTCGCCAACTGCAGCATGTTATAAAGTTGCCGCGTAAATACCACGCTGGTATTCGCCCACTGCGTGCGGTCGCTCAGGTTCACTCTTCGGAATCGCTCCAGGAACTCCACCAGCTTGGCATCCGTCTCCACCAAGGTTTTGTTGTAGCGGATAACCGTACAATCCTTCGTCATCAACTCGCCCAGCTCGCGCCAGAGTTTAAACGGATTTTCCGTCCCCGTATTGTTCATGAGCAGGGAATTGCTCTCTTCCTGCTTCTTCTTCTCGGCATCGAAAACAGCGTTGCCGTCGGGCAGCGCCTGCAGTCCCCGCGCATACTTCACCGCATTCGGCCCCGCAATCCCTCCACCGTAAATGCACGACACCAGCGAGTTCGCGCCCAGCCGGTTCGCTCCGTGATATTGATACTCGCACTCGCCCGCTGCGTAGATTCCAGGAATATTCGTCGCCTGATTAAAGTCTACCCACAGCCCACCCATGGTGTAATGCATGCCCGGGAAAATCTTCATCGGCGTGTCGCGCGGATCGTCGCCCACAAACTTCTCGTAGATCTCGAGAATCCCTTCCAGCTTGCGGTCGAGAATCTTGCGGTCAATATGCGTCAAGTCGAGATAAACCATCGGCTTGCCATCGATGCCGAGGTTGTATTCGTAAACCACTCTGAAAATCGCCCGCGTCGCTACATCGCGCGGCACCAGATTCCCATACTTCGGATACCACTCTTCGAGAAAATACCAGCGCTCACTCTCGGGAATCGATTTCGGATCACGGTTGTCGCCCGCCTTCTTCGGAACCCATACGCGTCCGCCCTCGCCCCGCGCCGATTCCGACATCAACCGCAGCTTGTCATTACCCGGAATCGAAGTGGGGTGCACCTGAATGAATTCGCCGTTGGCGTAATAACAACCTTGCTGATACAACGCCGACTGCGCCGACCCGGTGCACACTACAGAGTTGGTCGACTTGCCAAAAATTGCCCCGATGCCACCGGTAGCAATAATGATGGCATCGGCCGGAAAGGTTTTAACTTCCATGCTGCGCAAATCCATCGCGCAAATTCCACGGCAAACGCGGTTGCCATCGAGCACCGCCGAAAGAAATTCCCAGTGCTCGTACTTCTTTACTTTGCCTTCGGATTCATACCGCCGCACCTGCTCATCGAGCGCGTAAAGAAGTTGCTGGCCGGTCGTAGCTCCGGCAAACGCCGTGCGGTTATACAAAGTCCCACCGAAACGCCGGAAATCCAGCAAGCCCTCGGGAGTGCGATTAAAGGTAACACCCATGCGGTCCAGCAGATCGATAATCCCCGGCGCCGCCTCGCACATATCTTTCACTGGCGGCTGGTTCGCCAGAAAATCTCCGCCATAAACCGTGTCGTCAAAGTGCTGCCAGGTAGAATCGCCTTCGCCCTTCAGATTTTTCGCCGCGTTAATGCCGCCCTGTGCGCATACCGAATGCGATCGCTTTACCGGCACAATCGAAAACAGATCGACGCTGGCACCCATCTCGGCAATCTTGATGACCGCCGAAAGGCCGGCAAGCCCGCCACCAATCACAATAATTTTCGCAGCTGCCATCGTCACTTCACCGGCTTTCCGTAAGCGGCCGTCGCGTGGTCAGCCGACGGGCTGCCCTGCATTGCAGGCGTGCCCGGCTCCGCAGCGGGTTGCGGGAAGCGTTCCCGGAAGGTATACAAACTCGCGAGCCCAACCAGGCTCATCACCACAAAAAGTCCCAAGCACACGGCCAGAAATCTCTGTCGCGCCTTCTCTCCAGAAGTGATCCCCCACTTGGCACAAAATAACCAGATGCCATAAGCAAAGTGCCAGCACGCCGCAATCAGTCCAACCACATAAAAAGCCAGCAATTCGGGGTGCATCAACTCCGCCTGAACTTTGCCGAAGGATGCATTCGGGTACTCGTGCAGATCGACGCCGCTGAAACGCATCGTCCACGTATGCCACACGATGTAGAAGAATACGATTCCACCCGTCCAGCGCTGTAGCGTGTACATCCAGTTTCCCGTCCAGGGATATTCCACCGTGTTCCCATCGCCCCGGTACCAGATGTAAAACCCGTAGAGCGCGTGGAATGCAATCGGAATCCAGATCCCGAACAGCTCCAGAAAAAATACCAGGGGAAGATTCGCCAGAAAGCTCACCTGCCGCGCATAAGCGTCAGGCCCAGTAATCGCGGTGGAATTGGAGATCAGAACGTGTTCGAATAAAAACGCGCCCACCGGAATAATGCCGGTAAGCGAATGCAATCGCCGCCAAAAAAACGACGTACCCTGTCCCGCGCGCAACGGCGCCACTCCTTGCCTCGCGCCTCGCTTCACTCCGGGAGCAGTCGAACTGGCTGCTGACGCCACAAATCGCTCCTTATGATTTCTTTATTACTGGCTTGTATGTTTGCTTGTGCGCTTGAAGATGACAAAATAACTTTTCATTATCCGGCTGGGATGGAAGCGAAGTCAATCCTGAATGCCGGGATTTGAATGTGGGGACAGCCGCCCTCGGCTGTCCGGTCGAGCGAAGCTCGATTCCCCATCCACGAATCCCGCCCTTTCCAGCCCACTAGACCTTAGCCATGAAACTAGTCTCCGCAGCGCCGAGACCGTCTCTATCCCCGCTCGCACCACTCAATAAAGTTCCGGAACGCCGCGCCGCGATGGCTGTATTCGGATTTTTCTTCCGCCGTCAACTCCGCAAAGGTTTTCCCAATCTGCAGAAAATAAAAAAGAGGATCGTACCCAAATCCATTCACGCCCCGTGGTGTGTCAAGAATAATTCCCTCGGCTGCTCCTCGAAACGTCGCCAGCGTCTTGCCGTCGCGCGCCGCCGCCAGCACGCAAACAAATCTTCCCGTTCGTTTGTCGCGCGGAACATTCCTCAGTTCGCGCAGTACGCGCGCGTTATTGGCTTCATCGTCGGTGTTGGCATCCGCCTCATGCGGTTCCTTATTCTGTAGATCTGGAGCAGCATACCGCGCAGAGTGCACGCCTGGAGCCCCATTCAGCGCATCCACCTCCAACCCCGAATCGTCGGCAACCACAATCTCTCCGGGCACGTAGCGGCTGTAAGCCTCGGCTTTTTTCCGCGCGTTGGCTTCAAACGTCAACCCATCTTCAACTACGCGGGGCAGGGAAGCGAAGTCAGGAATGCCCGCAATCTCAACTCCATGGCGCATCGCCGCGCCTGCAAAGTCGCGCAGCTTGCCCGGATTCGAAGTCGCAATCAGAATCTTCCGCATCACGTCGTCGCAGTAGTCACGCCGCTGGGCGGGCGGCTCTCGCGGGGAAATCCTGTTCTTGCAGTTGAGGCGCCGAATCCTCTCAGCGACACCAGTACAAAAACAACCGCCAGCATCGAAATCCATGCCCCCAAAGTACGATCCCAGGTTCGGACAAACTTAATCTGTACCCGGTTCGCGCCTGCTTCTACTGGAACCAGCATCTGTCCCGTGCCTTCGCGCGTCGCTGCCTGCACCATTCGTTCATTCACTTCCACGCGCCACGCCGGATAATTAAATAAATGTAGCGCGAGATTGTCGGCCGCCGACATCTCTGCCGTGAATTGTTTCCGTTCGGCGTTCCACTCTAAAATTCGAATCGCCCCGCGAGCCGGCCCATCCACGGTCACGCGGCGGGCATCTTTATCTACGGCAGAAGGATCGGCTCCCACCGGCGTGTATTCATCGGTTCCTTCGTATCCCACACCCGTAGCCACGTTATCCTGCATCTCCCGCAAATCGGCGCTAGTGTCCCACCACGGAGCCTGAAAGTGATGCCACGCAAAAATGATCACGCACAGCATCGCCAGATACAAACCCACGCGTGTCGGCCATCTGCGCACGCCCAGCACAATGAACAACGTAAAGGGAACACCCAGGCAAAGCGTCCAGCGCCAGGGAAACTGCATGAAGCGCAGCTTGGGAAGAACGCTCCACAACAAATTTGTGATCGGGAGCATGAGCACCGTACAAGCCGCGCCCCAAATTGCCAACGAATACCGGAGTTCACGACCAAGTTCACGACTAAGTTCACGATTGCCCCTGCGCCATCCTCGCGCCGCCCACGCTGCCGCCATCGTCAAAACAATCTCTGCCACCACTACCCACGAAATTACGCGATTGAAGGCATCATGGTCCGCATCGGTGGTATGGACAAACAAAAAATTATCCAGCGGACGCGATCCTGCTGAAACCGCCTGCGCAATATTCACCCACTTCTGCTCATAGACCGCGGGGAACAAATAAAACGCAGCCAGCGCACCACCCAAAATAACTGCCATCCCACTCGTCAGCAGAATACGCGCCGATCTCCTCTGCCACGCGATCACCAAAACCAACAACATCATCGAATAATGGATCATCACCGCCGCCGGAGCATTTACCAGCCAGGAAGCCGCCAGCAGCATCGCCAGTGAAATCGTCCCTCGCGGGCGCCCTTCTTCTGCCCGCAACAACAGCAACAGCAGCAGAGGCAGCAGACACGCCGCCAGCAATTCGGCGAATGCACTCCGCCAATACACAATCACCAGATGATAAGGATTCACCGCATACAGTACGGCTGCAAAAGTTGCGTCGCGCCGGTCGAGCCATCGCCGCGCCAACAGAAACATAGAGGCGCCCGCCGCCACGAGCACCAGCCAAATGTAGATATCGGAAACCACCACCCACGGAAAAACGGTGCTCAGTCCCGCTCCCAGCGCCCACGATGCCGGCGGATAAAAGATGAATCGTGGCTCTCCATAGCCGAAGTGCGCCAGCGCCGCCCATCGCGGGTATCCGATCCCCTGTTTCCATTGGGAGAGAACTTCCAGCCAAGAGTAAAGATGGAACTCCACATCGTGTCCCGAAGGAGTTCCGAAAAAAAAGAAGGGAATCTCAACTGCGAATGCTGCCGTGGCGATAGAAAAAATCGGCCACCAGGCAAGTTTGCTGTTACTGGAGAACTCCGCTGCGGCGGACTTCGAGCGGTCAGCCCCTCCGGATTTTCTGCTCGTCGCCAGCTTCGCTTACGGCCTCCGTGCGCAAGCATATCCTAAGTTGCTGTCCGTGTTTCCACAACCGCCGGAGCGCCACATGCTTCCGACTGATATAAGCCTGATCTATGCCCCGCAGCCCCGCAGCGCGTCAGCCCCGTTTCGATTTCATCCACATTTAACATTGCTGAAACCATCGCATAACAATCCTCCGCTAAGCTGCCTGCATTAGGGGTGGAACAGACCACGGAGACTGAAGAGCCCGCGCCATAGACGGGGCTCGGGCTCTTCTTTACTCCACTGTAGCTCTGCGGGCCCTATTCCCACATTCCTGCTGCCGCTGCCCAGTTCTTCCCGCCAGGCGCTGATCTCCAGTTCTCCAACCACCTGCCACGAGATTAGCGCCGCATTGCCATTGGCCCCGATCGCCGCAGATCACGTGCTCCTACTGCAAAAAGTCCTGCTGCCACTTCTCCACGCCCGGCGGCTCGGAGCCCTCGAGCAGCGCGACGAAGGATGAAAGTGTTTTGCGAGCGTCGCCGATCAAGTAATAAAACGCCTCCCAGTTATCACTGTCCTCGCCATCGTGATTCGGAATTACATACTGAAAGCGCCAGGCCACTTGCAGTTCGCGGTGGGCTTTCGAGGCTCGAGTCTCCACATTTTCCAGATCCCTGGCTGACAGAATCCCCTTTTGGCGCTGTGTTCGCCGCAAGAGCTTCCGGCGCATGACATCCGTAACGAACTGATCCAGCGACAGATTGTGTTCCGGCGCCTTTAGATATGCGATCTCGTCCTTCGAAAGCGGCGAGATAAAAATACTGAGCCGGTTTACTGACGCGAGCCGAGGGTGCGTCTGCAGTGCCATCGCGACATAGGGATTCCCCTCAAACAGAACATCGCCCCGCTGAAGCAAACTGTCGAGCTCGTCGATATCCAAGGCTTGTAAGTCATCCCGAGCTTCGATCACCAGGTATCGGTGATCCGTGCGCAGCTTTTCCACCTGACTTCGCGTCCGAAAATGATAATCGACGCCATCAATCTCTCCGGGACGCGGCGCGCGGCTATTCACCAGCACGAGTTTGGAAAGTTTGGCATGCAGTTCAGGATGAAACTTGCCCAGAGATTTGTAGAGTGGCGTCTTCCCGACACAAGAAGGCCCGGTCAGAATTACAAGACGCCCGCTCCTGTCGAGCTTCACGTTATCTCCCGATCCGTGGTGAGAAGCGCGCCGTATGCTGAGTTGCCATATTCCTCCTGTACGGGGAAATCACGGGCTCATACTGGCAGACTCAGGCGCGAACGTCTGTGATCAACGACACAGCTTCGCCAGAAGATGAAAATATCTTCTCGCCTTCTTCACATCCCTGGCGATCTGCTCGCGCAGCGCCTCTACCGATGGAAATTTAATCTCATCCCGCAGCCGGTCGAGAAAGCAAATCTCCACCTCGCTCTCCGGCGTCAGTTCAATCGGATGAAAATTCAGCAGGTGCGTCTCAATGGCATACGAATCCGCACCAAACGTCGGACGGTTGCCCACATTCGTCACCGAATCAAAAGTTTCTGCCCCACGCGCGTGCATGTGATATAGACGCCATCCTTTGGCACCAGTTCTTCATAGCGCGAAAGGTTAATGGTGGGCACCGTGTACTTCGAGCCGTAACCTCGCCCTCGCCCGGGCGTTCCCAGAATGCAAAACGGACGCGCCAGCAGATGCCGTGCCCGACTGACTCGCCCATCGCCCACCAATCTCCGAATGTGGCTGCTCGAAACCGGCTCCCCGCGCAGCTTTTGCTCAGGATAGACCTTCACTGCAAATCCCATCTCCAGCCCCAGCTGCACCAGAAGATTCGTATCCCCCGCAGCTTTATGCCCGAAGCGAAAGTTGTAGCCTTCATGCAGCTCCCGCGCGTGCAGCCTCTTCTTCAGAATCCGTTCGACGAACTGTCGCGGCGTCATCAGCGACAAATCGCGCCCAAACGGCAGCATCAATACTGCATCAACACCCGTTTGTTCGAGCAGGCGTAATTTTTCCGGGACGGGAGTAAGCAGCTTCAACGTTGAATCCGGCCGCAAAATACGTGCCGGATGCGGTTCGAAAGTCACCGCCACAGCTTTGCCTCCACTTTGCCGCGCGCCACGCACAATCTCACCCAGTACATGCGCGTGCGCCCGGTGTACTCCATCAAAATTACCCACGCTCACCAGCGACGGCCCAAACTCCGCCGGAATATCTTCGAGTTTGTGAAAAACCTGCATGATCAAAGCTAATACCAAACATTGAACCGCCGAGTTCGCCGGGGGCACCGAGAAAACCTGAAGGATTTTGAAATCCCTGATCCTTGGAATCTCTCTACGCTCTCTGCGTCCTCGGCGGTGAAAGCTCCTAAATCTCAAACTCCAGCTTCATCCCGTCATAGGACAGCCGTACATGCGGGGGCAGCGTCGCATTGGTCGCCTCATGCGCCAGATCGTGGCAAATGTGCGTGAAAAACGCGCGCTTCGCCTTTACCCGCTCCACCACGCGCAATGAATTTTCCACCGTCGAATGCGTGGGATGAGGTTTGTGCCGCAACGCATCCAGAAAAAGAATGTCAAGACCTTTCAGTTGATGGAATGACGCCTCAGGAATTTCACTGTGATCCGTGAGATAAGCCGCGTTGCCAAATCGGAATCCATAAATCTCCACTTCGCCGTGAATCAGCCGGACCGGCTCGAAGCGCGCCCCGAAAACATCGACCGGACCATCGATCGGACGCAATTCGACTTGCGGAAGTCCTCCGTATTTGTAGTCCGCATCAAAAATGTAGCTGAACATCTTCCGCAGGAACGCCGCCGCGTCGGGACGCGCATACAGCGGCAGGCGCGCCGGTTTGTGTCGATAACTCAGAGGCCGAAGATCGTCGATGCCGAGAATGTGGTCGGCATGCGTATGGGTATAAAAAACTGCGTCCACGCGTGTGATGCGTTCGCGAATCGCCTGTGCGTAGAAATCGGGCGTCGTATCAATCAGCACAACCTTGCCTGCATATTCCAGCATGATGGAAGGCCGGGTGCGCCGGTCATGAGGATCATTCGAGTGGCAAACCGCGCAATCGCACCCCAGTGTGGGCACGCCCATGGACGTGCCGCTGCCCAGCACCGTGAGCGTCGCCTTCATGTGCAAGCCTTTCCGCTCATCGTCCGGTGGTTCCCGTGGCGGCTCCCGGCTGCGGTGGTCTCGACAACGCGTTGGTGACCTCCACGTAGGCCATGCGCACTTCGTAGAGGCTGTTCTGCAGAAAATTTTCTTCCGTGTAGGTCAGATTGCCTTTGGTTTTTTCCGCCAGCAGCGCCAGTGTGTCGATCGTCTGGCGCGCCCCGATAATGTCCATGCGCGGCTGCTCGCCCTGCTGATGCATCAGTCCCAGCTGCATCATCGCCGTCATATAAAGCGACGCCATGAAGCGTTCGAAGGTCATCTCCAGCTCTTTCGCCGAGTGTCCGCTGAGTTCCACTCGCGAATCCAACGCGTCGGAGGATTTCCGGTAAGCGTCGGCCTGCGCCTTCTGCTCGGCCGCAGTCGGCATCGGAGGTACCTCAGGCCCTGTGCCTTCCGGGCCCGCTGGAACTGCCTGTGGCGCGTTGACCACAGGTGCCGTGTTCTGATGAATTTCCGGTTCCTTACTAATCTCCTGCCGCAATTCTCCGTCCTCTGTGAATAATCGACGGTCCGTTACAGTGAACCCAGATTCCTGTCTCTTGTCAGCCATGGCGTAATGTCCTTGTCTAATGATTCAGATCTCTGATCCCGATCGCAAACACTTCTTCTCCGCGTGCTCCGCGAAACCTCAGCGAACTCCGCGCTAAAGCTTTTTCACCGCTGTTGCAACACAGACTCGCTCCAAACTCCCGCAACAACTCCGTCGAAAGGCAATTGAGTTACGACCGCTTTCACCGCACCAACCGTAACCTCGCGCCCCGGCACTCCCACTTCGCGTCGAATGTAGCCCAAGGCCAGCGTTCGTCCGCTGGTCGACGTCTGCACCACCGCGACGCTCGTGATCTCGCCCACTTCCTTCTCACCGGAAATAATCTTCTCCCCCGCTACAACGTTTCCCGCGCCTTCGATCAACAAGCCGGTAAATTTCCTGTGCACGTTCCCCCGCGACCGGATGCGCTCCACAATCTCCTGCCCAACATAACAACCCTTGTTGAAGTTGAGCGCGCGCGCCTGTTCGGTCTCCTGCGGCAGGTCGCGCTCCCGAATATCCACGCCATAGAGCGGCACGCCATCAGCGATCCGCAATCGCTCCAACGCCTCACTACCCACCGGCGTCGCACCCTCAGCCAGCAACGCGTGCCAGGTTTTCAGAACATCCTTCGGCGCCAGCCAGATCTCATAGCTTTCGCGCCGTTCACCCTCGCCACGCACTACGGTGCACTCTAAACAATCGCATTCACATTGGCATTGCGCAACATAGGTCTGCAACGGCCGCAGTTCCGGAACCACAATCCCCGCAGCGTTCAGAGCTGCACGTGACTTCGGTCCCGCCACGCCTAAAGCAGTCGATTCCTCGCTGATATTCGTCACTTCTACATCATCCATAATGATGTAGTGATCGAACGTCGCCAGAATCTTTTCCAGCTGGCTACGATCCGTTTCCACCTCAAGCGTCTCGCCGAGGTTGTAAACGTTCATATCGCCGAGAATTCGCCCCTGCGGATTCAGCAAAAAGGCATACACCCCATGCCCGGTGGCAAGATCGCGAATATTATTCGTGACCATGCCATTCATCCACCGCATGCGATCTCCGCCTTTCAGCGAAATTCGAGCGCGAAATCCCAGGTCGTAAACCCCGCACCCGCTGGTTAGCGCAGTAAACTCCTGCTGCACATCCGAAAAAACAGCCGCGGTGATGGCTCCGCGGTAATCACTCTCGCGCAGCGGGGTCGGGTCCGTCGCCTGCACGCGTAGTGCGTCCTGGAGTGGGCTGCTAGCCATGGAATATTGATTATAGCGAAGCCCTCCCTGATTCATCGGGCGGATTGCCAAAGACATCACTAGACATCACTTGGCAATTGGAACTCGGCAATCGAAAATCACCGCTCTCATCTTCTCCGCTTGTGTTAACTTCTCACCCGTGGACCCGCAAAAGCCTGTCAAGAAACGCATTGCCGTGATTCCCGGAGACGGAATCGGCCAGGAAGTAATTCCGCAAGCTCTTAAAGTGATTCGCGCCTCCGGAGCCGATGTCGAGCTGAGCGAGCTCGACTGGAGCGCCGATCGCTACCTGCGCGACGGCACCACCGTCCCTCCCGATGGATTCGCCATGCTCGCTCGCGATTACGACGCCATCTTCGCCGGCGCCTTCGGCGACCCTCGCGTCAAAACCAACATTCATGCCAAGGAAATCCTGCTCGGCATGCGCTTCAAAATGGACCTCTACGCCAACGTTCGTCCCGTTCGCTTGCTCGATGCAGCGCTTTGTCCACTGAAAGGCGTCGAGCCCAAGGACGTGGATTTTGTCGTCATTCGCGAAAACACAGAAGGCGTTTACACCGATGCTGGCGGAGTCTTCAAGCAAGACACGCCTGACGAGATCGCGATTCAGGAAGACATCAACACCCGCAAAGGAGTCGAGCGCATCATCCGCTACGCGTTTGAGTACTGCGAGCAACATTCGAAACTCGATGGCTCTCCGCGCGGCCGCGTGCTCATGGTCGACAAGTCAAATGCCATGACCCACGCCGGTGGCCTGTGGCAACGCGTCTTCAAAGAAGTAAGCGGAGAACATCCTCAGATCGCGGCGCAACATATGTATGTCGACGCTCTCTGCATGCAGATGGTGCGCGACCCGCGTCCCTTCGATGTAATCGTGACTAATAATATGTTCGGCGACATCATCACCGACCTTGCCGCCGGCCTGCAGGGTGGCCTGGGCATGGCCGCCAGTGGCAACATCCATCCCGGCAAGACCTCAATGTTCGAGCCTGTTCACGGCTCCGCCCCGCCGATCGCGGGGAAAAACCAAGCGAATCCTTTCGGCGCCATCCTGACCGCCGCCATGATGCTGGCGCATTTAGGACTGGCGAAAGAATCCGCGAAGATCGAAGCCGCCGTGCTGGCAGCTGTTCAACAAAAGAAAACCACACAAGATATCGGCGGAACACTGGGCACGCGCGAAGCCGGCGAGTGGGTAGCGGAGACAATCAGCCGTCAAACATTGTCATCCTGAGCGAAGCGTAATGATTCGCGAATGCGAATCACTACGCGCAGTCGAAGGATCCCTTTAATCTTAATCACACCTACCGCTTCCTTCCCACCATCAGCGCCAGCTCCCTCCACTTCCACAGACAATCCACATCCACAAATCCAACCTCCCGCAGCCACTGAAGTTGGATTTGCAGATCCAGCAACTTGTTCGAGGGATCTTCCGTTTCCGCCGTAAGTCCCAGCGCATTCAGGAACTCTTCGTGCAGCGCCGGCGTAGCCGAGGCCACGTGCTCCAGATTACAAAACACTCCGCCCGCGTTCAGTAAAGTGTAAATCTCCGTATAAAGCTCTCGCTTCCTCTCGTGCACGAGATGATGAATTGCGAAACTGGAAACCACCGCGTCAAAACTCCCCAGTACTGGCAGAGGATGGTCGAGATTATGGGTCACGATGGTCACGGAAGAATCTCCAGCGAAGCGCTTCCCGGCGGCCGCGATCATCGCCGGCGAAAAGTCGACGGCCGTAGCCTCCACAGCGTCCGCCAGCGAGGCCTTGACTAGCGCAAGCAATCGTCCATCTCCTGTGCCCAGATCGAGAACCCGCCGCGTATCCGGCGGAATAAATTCCAGCAGCGTCGCTTCTCCTTCGCCGCGATGTGGTATCGAACCGGCTCGTTCCCAGGTAGTCGCTGGCATGGTCGGCAGAGCTCCAAAGATTGATGGGAGTATTCATGGGCATGCTTGTCCTTGAAAAGGGTTTGTCCTTGAAGAAAGTATAGGCAAACAGGATAGACTCGTTCCTAATGAATATCTTTAAGTTGCCGTGCGTCGGGTTTCTGAGGATACTTTTGGCGGTTGTGCTGCTCCTGGGAGTGCGCAGCGAAGTAGCCGCACAAGTACAGCCACAGTCGACGCAGGATCAGAACCAGAATCAGAGCGCACCCGACAAAACTATCCCACCCGCCCAAACCGCTCCAGCACAAAATCCTCCACCGCAAGCTCCAGCCACGGAGAAGCCGGAAGTCAAGATCACCCCGCGCCAAGCCGAGGAACTCTTCCACTCCGTCGACGAGATTCTTGCCTTCGACAGCAAACAGACTGGACTGCCTATCAAGAAGCAAGTCAAACGCCGCCTGACCAGCCGCGATGAAGTGGAAGCCTACCTGACCAAGCACATGAAAGACGAAGACGTGAAGCGTCTGCAGCGCTCGGAATTAGTTCTCAAAAAATTCGGCCTCCTGCCTCGCGACTTCGATCTGGAAAAGTTACTGGTGGCGCTGCTGCGCGAGCAAGTCGCCGGTTATTACGATCCCAAAACCAAGACCGTAAATCTTCTCGACTGGGTTCCCATGGAAGAGCAGGAACCCGTGATGGCTCACGAGTTGACCCATGCCCTGCAGGATCAGGCCGTAGGCCTCGACAAGTGGATGAAGCGCGGTGAAAAAGATCTGGGCGAGATAAGAAGAGACCCCACGCCCGCCGACATCGAAAACGACGAAATGGATGACACCCGCGAAGCCGTGATTGAAGGTCAGGCCGAGGCTGTGATGATGCAATACGAACTCGCTCCTGTGGGCCGTTCCATTCTCGACTCTCCAGATCTGGTGGACGCCATGGAGTCGCAGATGTCCAGTGGCACTGACGACTCAAAAGTCTTCAAGGACGCTCCGATTTTCCTGCGCGAATCACTCACCTTCCCCTACAGCTACGGTCTGAAGTTCGAAGTGAAGATGCTGGAAAAAGGCGGCAAAGAGCAGGCGTTTGCTGGAGTGTTGGCAAGTCCTCCCCATACCACGCGGCAGATCATGCAGCCCGAGACTTACTCTGTCAGGCGAGCAGATTCCACCCATGCCAGTCGTTCAGTTCAAGCGCGACTTCAAGGATTACATTAAGTTTGATATCGGCGCCATGGGCGAATTCGACGTTGCCGTACTCATCGAGCAATACGCGGGGAAGAAGTTATCAGATCAACTTTATCCCGCATGGCGCGGCGGATATTATTATGCGGCGCGTCCCAAGCGCGATGCCGCCGCACCTCTGGGTCTCTTCTACGTATCTCGCTGGTCGACTCCCGAAAAAGCATCCGAGTTCGCCGAGATTTACGCACACTCGCTGGCCAAGCGATATAAGAAAGTCGAACAAGTAGACGAGCCTTTGTCGACCGAGTCCGCAGATCTTCCCGACAACTCCCATTCCAACGAGGTCGCTTTACTCCACGGCCGGCATGCGTGGACCACGGAAGAAGGTTCAGTCGTGATTGAAGAGCACGGCGACACGGTTCTGGTGAGTGAGAGTCTGGACGCAGCTACCACTGCGACATTAGAAAAAGAAGTATTCAAGAATTAAATCTTGCCGCTTGCCCCCGCGAGCTCAGTTCCTGCGGCCGCTTTTTTCCTCGGAGTGATTTTCTTCAGCCTCCCCGAGAAAGTGCTGCACCGTGGCCACTACCGTGAACTGTTTTCCGCCGCGCTCAATCGTCAGCTTTCGCTCCTGGCCCGGGGTTCCTTCGAGCAGCGACCACACCTGCCCCAGCGTGGAGTCAGGAGCTGGAATGCCATCGACCGCAATCAGATGATCGCCCGCTTGCACTCCGTCATCGCCCGTCAGTACGGATGGTTTGCCCTCAAAATCGGCAACGCCGAGAATCGTAAAGCGAGTGTCTGGCTCAGGACGAAGGATCAGTCCGACCACATCGAAGTCAGGAAACTTGAAAGTCCTGCCGATATCGAAATAAACCGCGGAATGCGCATAGTCGAGACCAATGCGATAGTTCATCAGCGCGTCCGCGCCAATCAGCCCGGCGATGGGAGCACCGGCATCCCTTTCGAAAAAGTCGCTAAAACTTTTCGGAAACTCCGCCACGGCCACATCCGTCAAATACAGCGGTCCGTATTGAATGCGATCCACGCGCATCAGCTTCCAGTTTGTCTCATCATCGCCTGCTTCACCCATGTTGGCGGGGCCCACCGCGCCGGTCATGTGTGGCCAGTCAGGATGGCCCGCTGCCAGCTTGTTAAATAATTCTTCCGAGAGAAAACTGATCGATGACCCCACATCGAGGCCGAGGTTGTAATTCTTGTTTTCAATCTTGCTGGATATTTGAATAAAGCCACTGCTGCCATCGACAATCATCTTGCTCTTCACGCCCCTGAACTTCAGGCTGCCGGGCGCGCCGATACTGAATTCGCGGTCAGGAAAATTGACCAGCACATCGTAATTGCGCAGCAGCGAAGACGGAATCTTGATTTCGGCGCTCGTGCCCGCAACCATAACCGCAGCGGCGCTCGATACTCTTAGAGGGATTTCTACGCGCTCAACGGACGTGAGCGGTATTTTCATTTCTCCGATCATGACCGCGGGTGGCGCCGGCGCTGAGCATCGATCTTTGTCGCAGGTAACGGCAAGTCCCAACAGGGTCGCCGCCTGTCGCGACATCCAGACTTCAGAATCACCCGTGTCGACCCAGCCACGAACGCGCTTGCTTGAACCATCCGCAAGAGGCAAATAAACATCGATGATCACGCGGCCGTGGTCCAAAGTCACGGGAACCGTAGCGGATTTAGGCGCACCTGGGGCTGGTGGGCCGTTCTGAGCCACAGCCAGCGTCGCTACAAGCGTCAGCGCAATTAGCGCGGTCGAGAACGAAAATCGCATAAAGAGATTGTAATGTGTCGTTCAAGGAAGCGACCCAGTAAGCGAGGATTGTAAACATCGCCTTGCTATAATCATGGGTTTGACTGAGACGCGCGAGAAGTTCTGCTCGCGCACAACTTTGGAGGATGAGTGGCGCAGGCGGAAATAGGCATTATCGGCGGCAGCGGTCTCTACTCGATGCCCGGCCTCAGTAAGATAAAAGAAATCCGACTGAAAACGCCGTTTGGCGCGCCCTCCGACGCTTATGTTTGCGGCACGCTGGAAGGTCGCAAAGTGGCATTCCTGGCGCGCCACGCCCGCGGACACCGCATTCTTCCCAGCGAACTGAATTTCCGCGCGAACATTCACGGATTCAAACAACTGGGAGTCGATAGAATCGTCTCGATCTCGGCCGTGGGTTCGCTGAAGGAAGAACACAAGCCCCTGGATTTCGTCATTCCCGACCAGTTCTTCGATCGTACGCGCCACCGCATCGATACTTTTTTCGGCGGCGGAGTGGTGGCCCACATTGCCTTCGCCGATCCTGTGTGCGGAGAACTGGCCCGCGTGGTCGAGCAGGCCTGCAAGAAAATCCGCGTGAATGGCAAACGCGGCGGAACCTACCTGTGCATGGAGGGTCCGCAGTTCTCAACCCGCGCCGAGTCAAACGTCTATCGCAGCCTGGGCATGGACGTAATCGGCATGACCAACCTGCAGGAGGCAAAGCTGGCGCGCGAAGCTGAGATTTGTTACGTCACAGTCGCCATGGTGACAGATTACGATTGCTGGCATCCGCATCATGATTCCGTCACCGTAGATCAGATCGTTGCCGTGCTGCTGAAAAACGCCGAAAATGCGGCAAAAGTTGTCCGCGAAACTGTCGCAGCCATGCCTCGGGAGCGCTCCTGCAAATGCGGTTCCGCCCTGGCCCACGCAATTCTTACCGATCAGAAAAAAATTCCGCCTGCTACACGAAAAAAGCTGAAGCTGATTCTAGGGAAATACTTGAAGTCGAAATAATAAAGGCGAAATAACAAAGCCACCCACGAAATAAGATTAGGAATCGCGAATGAGTATCGTAGTCGTAGGATCGGTTGCGTTTGACGACGTCACATCGCCCTCAGGCAGCGTGCAAGGCATCCTGGGTGGGGCGGCTACTTACTTTTCCCTCGCGGCCAGCTACTTCACCCAGGTCCGCATGGTCGCCGTTGTGGGTGAAGATTTTACTCCCGAGCACGAAAATGTCCTGAAAAAACGCGGAGTCGACACCCGAGGCATCGAACGCGCCTCCGGCAAAACGTTTCGATGGGGAGGCTCCTACACTGACAACCTCAACGAGGCCAAAACAAATTTCACCGACCTGAACGTGTTTGAAAAATTTCACCCGCAGATTCCCAAAGAGTACGAAGACTCCGAGTTCCTCTTTCTCGCCAACATTCAGCCCACCTTGCAGGCCAACGTGCGCCGCAAAATGAACGGCGTGCGCCTCACCGGATGCGACACCATGAATTACTGGATTCAGGGTGCACGCAAGGAATTGAGCGAGACGCTAAAGCTGGTCAACGTTTTGTTGATCAACGATACTGAGACCAAAATGTTGGCCGATGAAAAGAATCTGCCGCGCGCCGCTCAGAAAGTTCTGGCCATGGGTCCCCAGGCGCTGGTCATCAAGCACGGCGAATATGGTGCGACAATTTTCTTTCGTGAGGGAGCATTTGGAATCGGACGTCATCCCTTTCGCGCTCCCACTTTACCGCTCGATGAAGTAAAAGATCCTACCGGCGCCGGCGATTCTTTCGCCGGAGGATTCATGGGTTATGTCGCTTCTCAACCAGAACTCAATCGTGAAGTGCTGAAGCGCGCGCTCTTCTATGGAGGAGTCATGGGATCATTCGCGGTGGAAAGTTTCGGCACCGAGCGCCTGCAATCGCTGTCCCGCGAGGAAATCGACGCGCGCTTTCAGATCTTCCGCGAACTCACCCATCTCGAATGAAGCCTGCGCCTCCTCCCCCGAAGCTTTACTCTGACATCGAAGTTGTGCGGTTGCTATGGCTGGCGATCTTCATCTCGGTATTTTCTTTTCTCTTTTATTACCGTCACGGCGATGTCCTGCTCTACGGGGATGCAGTGGCTCACATCAACATCGCTCGCCGTGTATTCGATTCGAGAACTCCCGGGCTGCTGCAATTGGGAACCGTTTGGCTCCCGCTCCCGCACCTGCTGATTCTTCCTTTCATCGTTTCGCAACGGCTATGGCAAACCGGTGCCGGCGGCTCCATTCCATCGATGGCCGCGTATGTATTCGGTGTGCTGGGAATTTTCCGTCTGGTGCGTATCGCGCTTGCGCATCATGGTCAAGTCGGTGACGTCGCGAAACTCGGGCCCTGGCTTGCCGCGATTCTGTATGCTGCAAATCCAAATCTGATTTACATGCAGTCGACTGCCATGGGCGAGTCGCTGTATCTAGCATTTTTTATCTGGGCCCTTGTCTACTTCGCCGAGTTTGCTCGGGGAAATGAAAAGGCACTCACCAGGTGCGGCCTGTGCGTGGCGGCGGCCACTTTGACGCGCTATGACGGATGGTTCCTGGCGGCCGTTCTAGTGTTACTCGCGGTCATCTTATCTTCACGTCTGCGCAACCAGCCCAAAGAGAAAGTTGAGGCGCCGAAACCTGCAAACCTACCCGCGCGTAGTCACATCATCAAATTCGTTCTGATCGCCGCGGCCGGCCCCGTTCTCTGGCTGACTTATAACGCCGCCGTGTACCGCAATCCGCTTGAGTTCGCCAACGGACCTTACTCTGCGAAATCGATCGAGCAGAAGACTGCCACGGTAAATCCGGCCAAGGGAAATCTATGGGCCGCGACGTCGTATTTTGTGAAAGCGGCCGAGTTGAATGTGGCGCACTCTGGTTGGCTGGGACGCACCTGGCTCGCGCTTGCCCTCTTAGGTAGCCTCGTCTCGTGGTTCGAACGCCGTGGGCGCGTAGCCTTGTTGCTATGGACCCCCATCCCTTTTTACGCGCTATCGATAGCCTATGGCAGCGTCCCGATTTTTGTTCCTACTTGGTGGCCGTTTTCGCAATATAACGTGCGCTACGGATTGCAGTTGCTGCCTGCGTTCGCGGTATTCGTGCCGCTCGCGATTTCGTTTCTTCTCCGAGCGGCCGCCAAGCTTCCTCAGCTTCCGGCTTCATGGCTCCAGTGGTCCGCTCCGGCGACATTGCTCGTCATCCTGTTCTTCGGTTCGGCCAGCGATGCCGCAATTTGGCGAGTCAACCCCATTTGCTATCAGGAGGCTGACATAAATATGAAGGGCCGTGTCGCGCTCGATCGCCAACTCGGGAAGTGGCTCGAAAAACTTCCCCCCGATTCCACCTTGCTGATGTATCTGGGCGAACACGTCGGCGCCCTGGAGCAAGTTGGCATCCCGCTGCGTCGAACCATCAACGAAGGCAATCATCGCGTGTGGAAACAACCAGTCGACCCGGATGGCCTGTGGGAGCGCGCTCTCGCGGATCCGGCTGCCTACGCGGATTATGCCGTTGGCTTCCAGGGTGACCCGGTATGGGCCGCGGCGCACGATCATCACCTCATGGTTTTAGTCGAAATCCATACCACGGGACAACCGCCCGCGGCTATATTTCAAGCTCGAACTCCGCCGACTCCAACCCATCCTGCTGCTCCACGCTCCGCGCAGTAATCAACGCGGTAACGCTGCATTCGTACCTTGCAGTGTTAAAATCCGGCCATCTCAAGCTTTTCCGAACAGAAAGTAGAATCCAGAAAGCAGAAAACATGGTGTGGCAACATATCGTCAACTTGCTACGCGAAGAAATGGCCAGCGGGATCGTTTCCAGTGCCGTGGCGCGCTTGGTGCTGGCGGCAGTGTTGGGCGGCGTCGTTGGCCTCGAGCGGGAGTTGCGGCACCGGCCCGCGGGATTGCGCACCAATATGTTTATCTGTTTTGGCGCGGCTCTGTTCACGATTCTCTCGGATGTGTTAGCCGTCGAGCACCTCGGCGATCATACCCGCATTTCAGCGCAGATTATTCCCGGCATCGGCTTCATTGGCGCCGGGTCGATTCTGCATGCGCGCGGCCTCACCACGGGTCTCACCACGGCGGCAACTTTGTTTGTCGTCGCCTCCATCGGAATGGCCACGGGTGGCGGCCTTTACCTGACGGCAATTTTTGCTACCGGCCTGGTTCTCGCCGCACTGTTTTCATTAGGCCATCTGGAGCTGACTTTTAATCTGAAGACGCTGTTGAACACCTATGAAGTTACGGGGGGCAGTGTGGAAGAAATCACGCAGGAAGTGAACCGCATCCTGGAGCCTCGCCACCGCATGATGCAAAATGTTCTCACCGGCAGCACAAACCAGCATGTTCGACTGCAGTTCGACGTCTCTGGGTGTAATCGTGAACAGAAAGACTTGCTTCGTGAATTAAAGTCGTCGACAGTTCTAGGCGGCGTAACCCCACTGGGACCGGTGGAACTCGAGTGAGTCTCGCGTCAGTGGTAATTCCATTTGTGAAAGCCAGCGCCTGCGGCAACGATTTTCTCCTGATCGATGCGTCCATTCTCGCTGATGATTTGGATCGCGCAGCCCTCACGCGTCGCATGTGCGACCGTCACAACGGAATAGGGGCGGATGGCGTGGAGTGGATGTATCCTCACCCCACAGCCGATATAGAGATTCGTCTCATTAACGCGGATGGCTCGTACGCTGAAATTTCGGGTAATGGCACGCGCTGCGTCGCAGCCTACCTTTGCTCATCGCAAAATAAAGATAGAATTGCCATTCAAACCGGTGCCGGACTCAAGACCTGCGTGCTCACTGATCGAAGTGAATCTGAATACGGTGAATCCGAGTACGAGTTTGAGGTCGCAATGGGCGAAGCCATCGTCGGAAATGAAGAGCGCGTGAAATTGTCTGCCCGAGAAGTTCGAGGCATTCCAGTTTCGATCGGCAATCCGCATTTTGTTTTGCTGGTGCCGGATTTTACCGACAGCTGGAAAGCGACCGCCGCGGAGATTCAGAGCGCTCCTCAGTTCACCGGGGGCGTAAACATAGAAATGGTGGTGATCGACGGAACTCACGATATTCGCGTCCGTTTTTTTGAGCGTGGAGTCGGAGAGACGCAATCTTCGGGCACCGGTTCCTGTGCATCGGCCGCAGCCGCTCTTAGCACCGGCAAAGTCGAATCGCCCGTCCGCGTTCATGCTCCCGGTGGCATCCAGATGGTGCGGCAGGAAGGAAAAGACGTCTTCCTTCGCGGCGCAGCACGCTTGATTTGTCAGGGAGAGTTTTTTCTAAGCAATGGTGAGGTTGGAGTTCGACAGGTCCAGTCTTAAGGGCGTCATCCTGAGCGCAGCAGCTTTTCACGCGGAGCGAAGGATCTCGCGCGTAGCCGCGTACACGATTGGCCTCAACTGAAGTGGCAACATTTTTTTCCGAATCGATTTCTGACTCATGTCTTCACCTTCAACTCCGCGCGTCAAGCCGCCTGCCCTTAGGTCCGGCGATACCGTTGGTATCGTGGCGCCCGCCAGCAACGTTAAGCGTGCTGATCTCGAGGCCGGATGCGAAGCCCTTCGCAGCGCGGGCTACAAGCCATTCTATTTCGACTCTATCTTCGATCAGGATCTTTACTTCGCCGGATCTGTCGAACGCCGCACGCACGAACTCGAAGCCATGTTCGCCCGCGAGGATGTGAAAGCCATCATCTGCGCTCGTGGAGGCTACGGTTCGAACCACCTGCTGCAGGCCTTGGACCTCAATAAGATCAAATCGCACCCCAAGATTTTTGTGGGCTACAGCGATCTCACGACTCTGCTCACTTATTTTTCAGATGCCACCGGCTTAGTCACCTTTCATGGACCCATGGTCGCAAAAGACTGGGCTCATGCCGATGGCGTGCATCTGCCATCCTGGCAGGCGGCGCTGGCTGGCGCCGCATCATGGGAACTTGATTCCGATGCTCTTTCCGGCGCATCCGGATTGGTCGATGGCACAGCGGAGGGAGTTCTTTACGGAGGATGTCTTTCCATCCTCGTCGCTTCTCTGGGAACACCGTATGAGATCAAGACTGCGGGCACGATTCTATTTCTTGAGGACATCGCCGCAAAGCCTTACCAGATCGACCGCATGTTAATGCAGTTAAAGCTGGCGGGAAAACTTAACGATGTGCGTGGCATCATTTTTGGTGAAATGCGCGATTGCCAGCAGAGCCCAAATCAAGGCTACAAACTGCAAGACGTCATACTGCGCGTCGTAGGCGATTTAGAAATTCCAGTTGCCTATGGCCTACGCTCTGGCCACGTCACTACCGGAAATATCACATTGCCCATAGGCGTGCATTCTGAATTGATCGTGCGTAATAGCCAAGTGACAATTAAGATTTTAGAGGCCGCCGTAACGGCGAACGATTCCCGGCAATAAATCATGGACGAAAATAAGCACATTCATCTTATAGGCATCTGCGGCACTGCGATGGCGTCTCTGGCCGGAATGCTGAAGCAGCGAGGATTTCGCGTCACCGGCTCTGACGCCGCCGCATATCCTCCGATGTCAGATTTTCTGGAAGAACTGGGCATCCCCGTTGCTCAACCGTTTGACGCGCGCAATCTCGATCCTGTCCCCGACCTGGTGGTCGTGGGCAACGCAATTTCGCGCGGCAACGTTGAACTCGAACGCATCCTTGACCAGCGCATCCCATTTTCTTCGCTCCCGCAATTGCTGCATGACGAATTCCTGCGCGGCAGGGAAGTGCTGGTCGTCGCCGGCACGCACGGCAAGACCACCACCACCTCCATGCTGGCATGGATCTTCCATACTGCAGGCATGCAACCATCTTTTCTGATCGGAGGAATCGCCGAAAACTTTGGCTCCAGCTTTCATCTCGGTCAGGGAAAACACTTCATTCTTGAAGGCGACGAGTACGACACCGCTTTCTTCGACAAGGGACCGAAGTTCCTGCATTACTTTCCCGACGCGATCATCCTCACCTCCGTCGAGTTCGACCACGCCGACATTTACAAAGATCTCGATGCCGTCGAGACCGCGTTCAAGCGCCTCGTGAACCTGATCCCTCGCCGCGGACGGATCATCGCTTTCGATAGCGCGACCGGAGACGCGACGGAAAGCGCCAGCCTGCAGCGTTGCCTGAGTAAGGCGTTCAGCCCCGTAGAACGTTACGGTTCCGGCGCGACGGCGGATTGGAAGATCACGAATCTAAAATTAGAAGCCGGGAAAACCTCCTGGACCGTGCTCGCGCGAAGATCGGCCCTGGTCCGATTTCGAATTTCCCTTGGCCGGCGAATACAACATCTGGAACGCAACCGCAGCGGCCGCGATGGCGTTCGCCTACGGCATTTCGAAAGAAGAAATCTCCGCCGCCCTCAAAACATTCAAAAGCGTAAAGCGCCGGCTCGAAGTGAAAGCGCAAGTAAATGGCATCACCATCATCGACGACTTCGCGCATCACCCCACCGCCATCGCCGGAACTTTGAAAGCTCTGCGCGCGCGTTACCCCGGCGCGCGCTTGTGGGCGATTCTCGAGCCCCGTTCCAACACCCTGCGGCGCCGGGTCTTACAAGCTGATCTTGCACGGAGCCTCGCAGTTGCAGACGAAATTATCGTCGCCAGCGTTTTCCGATCTGAAGCTATTCCAGAAAATGAGCGCCTGGAGTTGCCCGAGCTCGCAGCCGATATCCAAAACCACGGCCGCCGTGCTCGCCTGGTTGCAAACGCCGACGAGATCGTCGAAACCATCGCCCCTGAAATGCGCTCAGGCGATGTGGTAGCGATTCTTTCCAACGGCGGCTTCGGCGGTATCTACGAAAAGCTGCCAGCGAGATTGCGAGCGCTAGCGGTCGATGCTGCGGCTATCGATTCCGCAAGCGCAGCGGGTAACCGATGAAGCATTTCGCTTTCAGGGACGCACTCATCCACCATCCGATCCGCGTGGCTTTGCTTGTCTGCGTTCTTTACGCGCAAGCTTTCGCCGCGACGAACTACACCATCTCTCTCACAAACCCCGAACAACATCTCGTGGAAGTTCAGATCATCCTGCCAGAAGGATCCGCGCAGCGCGATTTGCAGCTTCCCGTCTGGAACGCGCTTTATCAGGTTCGCGACTTCGCGCAATTTGTGAACTGGGTCCGCGCCAAAGATCGCACTGGCCGCCCACTTCCGGTGCAAGAGTTAAACGATAGCCGCTGGCGAATTGTTGACGCAGAAGGCGGAGCCGTCATTAACTATCAGATCTACGTCGATTCTTTCGGTCCGTTCGGCGCGCAACTCAATCCGCACCACGCTTTCTTCAATCTGGCACAACTCTTGATGTACCCGGTGGACGCGCGAAATCAGCCGATGGCGGTGCGTTTCAACCAGCTTCCCGAGTCATGGCACATAGCCACACCACTGACTTCCACATCAGAGGGAATCTTCACCGCCGAGAATTACGATCGCCTCGTCGATTCTCCGGTCGAGATCGGCACCTTTCAGGAAACCGATTTCGACGAGGCCGGTGCGCACTATCGCGTCATAATCGACGCCGAATCCGCCGACTACGATCCATCAAAGATTACTGCCATGCTGCACAAAATCGTAACTGCCGCGACCAGTTGGATGGACGACCGTCCCTTTAACATGTACATGTTTCTGTATCATTTCCCGCGCGGCCCCGCCGGCGGCGGCATGGAGCACGCTTACTCTACCGCCATCGATGTCAGTGCGGACGCACTTTCGCATTCCCCCGAAGTGCTCTCCTCGGTAACCGCGCATGAATTCTTTCATCTGTGGAACGTCAAACGCATTCGCCCGCAAACCCTCGAGCCGGTGGATTACACCAAAGAGAACTACACTCGAGCGCTTTGGTTCAGCGAAGGATGCACCAGCACCGCCGCGGATTTTATTCAACTCCGCAGTGGACTCCTTGACGAACCGCACTTCGAACAACAACTGGCAGCCGGAATCGCCGAACTCGAGCGCCGCCCTGCACATCTCACTCAGTCAGCCGAAGAATCAAGCTTGGATGCGTGGCTCGAAGGCAACCCCTACTACCGCCGCCCGGAGCGCAGCGTTTCTTACTACAACAAAGGCGAACTGCTCGGAATCATTTTAGACTTGGCAGTACGCGAAGCCAGCGACGGACGAGCCTCTCTGCGCGAAGTTTTTCAATGGATGAATGACAACTACGCCAAAAAGGGACGATTCTTTCCGGATTCCGATGGCGTGCGCCAGGCCGCCGAAGCCGTTACCCATGCGGATCTCGGCTGGTTCTTCACAAAGTACGTGCAAGGCACCGAAGAGATTCCCTGGAATGATTTCTTTCGCAGCGTAGGTCTCTCTGTAGTCGCAGAAAATAACACCACCGCCGATCCTGGTTTCGCCGCTTCACGAAATTTCGACGGCCCCATGATTGTCTCTTCGGTTACTGCGGGAAGCGAAGCCGAGCGCGCGGGCCTGCGCGCCGGAGATACAATTTCAGAAATTAACGGCAAGGCGCCCGGCCTCGAATCTTCCGACGACATGGCAGGCCTTGCTCCCGATGACGCGATCACGCTGAAAGTACGCGACCGGCGCGGCGCCGAGCGCGAATTGAAATGGAAAGCCGGACGTCGCGCAGAAACCGTTTATGACCTGCACGACCTCGAACATATTACCGGGGAACAACGGGCGCGCCGCACGGCTTGGCTGAAGGGCGAAGCGCAAATCTCGCAAACCGCAAAATCGCACTAGCATCGAACGCGGGTGCGGGAGTAAGAAAACGGAAGCACGCCGAAAAGCTAAATTAACAATGATCCGCACCGTTGCAATGCTCGTCTTCTGGGCCATGGCCGCGCCCATCGCGGCTATCATCGGATTTCCCTGGAGCTTCATTCGCGGAAACGTCAATCTGCTCTACCGCATGTTCATGATCGGCGCATGGAATGGCGTCCGCCTTACCGGAGTCCGCGTGAAAACTATCGGGCTCGATCAACTGGATCCCGCGCGCACTTACATCTTCATGTCGAATCATGTTTCAAATCTGGATCCGCCCATCACCATCCCGCTTATTCCGAAACGCACTTCCGTGATGGTGAAAAAAGAGTTGTTCAAATTTCCCATCCTCGGCCGTGCCATGCGTATGGGATCTTTGGTACCCGTCGATCGCGGCAATCGCGACGCTGGCATCGAGTCGGTAAAGGCTGCTAAAGAAGTGGTGCAACAGGGTCTCAACATGACGATCTATATCGAGGGCAAGCGCTCCTTCGATGGCAAATTGCTTCCATTCAAGAAGGGGCCTTTTTATCTCGCCATGGAATGCGGCGTGCCCGTGGTCCCGATCACAATCACGGGCACTCACTACGTTATGCCCAAAGGCAGGTTCGCCATCAAAGCAGGAATTGTGACAGTGAATTTCCACTCGCCCATCGAGCCCAAAGATTTCAGCAGCCGCGAATGCCTGATGGAAAAAGTACGCGCCGTGATCGACAGCGGCCTGCCGGAGGACTCTCGAACAGTCCCGCCACTTTCGAACAACACGAACCTGCGCGCCCAGCAGGCCCAGCAGTAAATCACGCACTATTCCGCTTCTCACCAGAGGAATATAATCGCCCAACCGTGGGCCTAGCCTCTGGCACAAAACTCGGACCATACGAAATTCAGGAACCGCTGGGCGCGGGCGGCATGGGAGAAGTCTATCTCGCTCGCGACACACGCCTCGGCCGTGACGTAGCCGTGAAAGTTCTGCCCGCCCATCTTTCCTCCGACCCTGAGCTGAGACAGCGAATGGAGCGCGAGGCCCGCGCAATTTCCTCTCTCAACCATCCCCACATCTGCACGCTGCACGATATTGGTTCGCAGGATGGCCTCGACTTCCTGGTCATGGAGCATCTGGAAGGCGAAACTTTAGCCGAACGCCTGGCGTGCGGCCCGCTTCCGCTCAATGACGCCCTGAAGGTCGCAATTCAGATTGCCGATGCCCTGGACAAAGCGCACGCCCGCGGTATCGTCCATCGCGATCTGAAGCCAGCCAACATCATGCTCGCGAAAAATGGTCCGAAGTTGATGGACTTCGGTTTAGCGAAACCGGCCCCGGGTGTAAGCCCAGCCTCCGGTTCAAATCCGTTAACGCCGAGCACTCCAACTATGAGTGTGGCCGCTCTCAGCGCTTCCGCCTCGCCTCTGACGCAGAAGGGAACTGTGGTCGGAACATTTCAGTACATGGCGCCCGAGGTTTTGCAGGGCTCCGAAGCTCATGCCCGCTCCGATATTTTCAGCTTCGGTTGCGTTCTCTACGAAATGATCACTGGGCGCCGCGCCTTCGAGGGCAAGTCGCAGTTCAGCGTGCTGGGCGCGATCCTAGACAAGGAGCCAGATCGCATCTCCGCGGTACAGCCCAACTCCCCGCCACGCCTGGACGAAACCGTGTGGCGTTGCCTGGCAAAAAATCCCGATCAGCGTTACGGTTGCATGCACGATGTAAGAATCCAGCTGGAAGCATTAGCCGCTGATCCCCACTCCGAAGCAACACAACCATCAGCACAAAAAGAGACTGCGGCCGGATCATTTCTCCCCTGGATTCTCGCCGGTGTCGCAACTCTCATCGCGTTTAGCCTTGGAGCCGCCTACGTTTTCCGGTCCCCGAAAGCTGAACCAATCGTCCGATCATCCATCCTGCCGCCTGCCGGCACGTCGTTCGTGACTATGTTGCCGGCGTCCGGTCCGCCCGTGCTTTCGCCCGACGGCACCAAGCTGGCATTCACGGCCCGCGATGACAAAAGCAAAGTACTCCTGTATATCCGTCCTCTGACATCCCTCACGGCTCAGCCTTTGGCTGGTACCGAAGATGCGACGTACCCCTTCTGGTCGCCAGACGGCAGCGAGCTTGGTTTTTTTTCCCCAGGCAAGTTGAAAAAAATAAGCGCCAACGGTGGCCCATCCGAGAATATTTGCGACGCTCTCAGCGGGCGCGGAGCGGCCTGGAGTCCGGACGGCACAATTGTGTTCACGCCCTCTTCGACTCAACCGTTGTTTCGAGTTTCTGCTGCCGGTGGAGTCCCGGAGCCAGCCTCAAAGCTGGATTCTTCACGCAGCGAAAACAGTCATCGCTGGCCATCGTTCCTTCCAGACGGCAAGCATTTCTTGTTCTGGGGACGAAGCTCCCGCAATCAGGAAAATACGCTTTATGTCGGTGAACTCGGATCTCCGCAGGCGAAGATCCTGGCCAAGACTGATTCCATGGCCATCTACGCCGTCGGCTACCTTCTGTTCATGCGCGATCAAAATCTGATGGCGCAGCCCTTTGACCCTCGCCGGACACAGCTTTCCGGCGAACCGGTCCCCATCGCCGAGCATGTAGCCATCAACGGCGCCACGGCTCGCCCGCTCTTTTCCGCTTCGCAGAACGGAACGCTCATCTACCAGACCGGCGAAACTTCAGGTGGCTGGAATCTTCTCTGGTGGGGCCGTGACGGCAAGTTGACCGGTCCAGCAGCGCAGCCTGACCGTTACCTCTTTCCCACATTGTCTCCCGATGGCACGCGCCTGGCGTCGATGATTTTCACTGGCGCCCTGGGCAATGAAGATGTATGGGTGTTCGATCTGGCGCGTGGAACCAGCACACGCCTCACGTTCAGCGGCAACGCCCGCGGTTTCCCGGTATGGTCGGCGGACGGAAAAACAGTTTTCTACGCTTCCAACCCCAAAGGCATGAGTCATATGTACTCCAAGGCCGCTGACGGCAGTGGCACCGAACGCGTCGTCCTCGAAACCGACGGCACCCTTGAACTCCCCGCCAGTGCCTCTCCGGATGGCCGCTATCTGGTCTATCTAAGGCGCGACATCAAGAATGAGCCGACCTATCAAATTTGGGCGCTTCCACTGTTTGGGGACGGCAAACCTTTTCCCGTGGTGCAGAATACTTTTGAATCACAATTTCCCGCGATTTCACCGGACGGAAAATGGATGGCCTATCAGTCGAATGAGTCCGGCCGTCGCGAAATCTACGTCACTGCTTTTCCCGCGGGCGGCGCGAAGTGGCAGGTTTCAACCAACGGGGGAACCTGTCCGAAATGGCGCCGAGACGGTAAGGAATTGTTCTTCCTTGATCCTTCCGACAAAATCGTAGCCGTTGATGTAAACACATCCGGTAACGCAGTCCACCTCGGCATTCCTCGCGATCTGTTTCAGACAATTGGAATTCAGCGCGATTTTGGACCGTTCGATGTCACGGCTGATGGAAAAAAGTTTTTACTGAATAGCGGCAATCTCAAAGAAGGCAGCGACCCCTTCACTCTGGTGCAGAACTGGCCTGCCGAATTAAAGAAGTAATTGCAGGAATCCTTTTGCGACCGCTAACCCTGCAGCGCCACAACCCTCCAGAACCGGGGCGATCTTGCTGCCAAGGTCGCGACAGCGAACAAACCTGACGCTTGCGGCACCGTGGAAGAGCGGCGCTTCAGCGCCGCGTCAGCGGCTACTTCTTTGCCCGCAGCGCTCTCGCCATCTCCGGCAGCTTTGACAACAGCGCCGAATACTTTAGCCACAATTTGTGATCCACCGCCGGCGCTCCGCTCACCAGCGCGCCCGCAGGAATATCGTGCGCCACACCACTCTGCGGGGTAACGATGGCGTCGTCTCCCACCCTGCAGTGGCCCACTACTCCAACCTGTCCCGTCAAAATCACACGCTTGCCGATTTCAGTCGACCCCGCAAGCCCCACCTGCGAGCACAGCAGAGCATCTTCGCCCACTTGCGACCCATGACCAACCTGCACCAGATTATCGATCTTCACTCCGCGCCGGATGCGGGTTTCGCCCACGCTGGCGCGGTCGATACAAGAGTTCGCCTGCACCTCCACATCGTCCTCGATCACCACCGGCGCCGGCTGAGGAATTTTGTACCAGCGTGCATCTCTCGTCTTAGCAAATCCAAAACCGTCAGACCCGATCACCACGCCGTTGTGCAGCAAAACGTTATTGCCGATGCGGCAATTTTCCCGCACCACCGCGTGAGCATGCGCAAAAAAATTGTTTCCAATCTTTACACCGCGGTAAATCACTACATGCGCCAGCAGAACAGCGTGATCGCCAATCTCCGCATGTTCATCCACAACTACGTAAGGGCCAAGATGCGCGTTGCGTCCAATCTTCGCCGAGGCATGCACTACTGCCGTCGGATGAATCCCCGGCGCATAGCGCAGCGGCGGATGAAACAGTTCCAGCGCCCGCGCAAAAGCGAGATACGGATCTTCGGCCCGCACCAAAACAGCAGACGATGCCCCCGAAAAATCCTCCGCCACAATCACAGCGGAAGCCTTGGTCGACCGCGCCGCCGCGGCGTACTTGGGATTCGAAACAAACGTCAACTCGCCCGGCCCCGCCTGCTCGATGCCGTTAAGTCCGGTGATCTCAATCTCACGCGACTCGTTTTCAAGGCGCAGCTTCAACTTGGATGCAATGGTAGAAAGTTTCATGGATATGGGTAATCCGCGATTAAATCGTACACCACGGCAGGCAGGTGACGGTCGGCAGCTGCTACGCTCGCGCGAGATGCTTCAGATTATTCCACGTCGCAGTGAACGTCTTTATCGAACGTCTCATTGAACAACCAGCGTGAAGCCCGTGCTGGAAGTCACGGCTCCGCTGGTGGCGTTGACCACCACGTTATAACTCCCCGCCGGGGTGCTCACCGCCGGTGGCGGCGTTGGCGGAGTCGGCTTCGAGCTCCCGCCTCCGCATCCCGGAACCATACAGACCAACAACAATATCGAAGCCAGAAATATTCCGCGTGCCCGCTGCCACTTTGGTCCACCAATCACGACCAAGCCAAACAGCAAACCCATTCCAGTCATCCATTGAGCGAAGTAAATTCCTCGCGCTGGCGGCAGCAACTTCGCAGTCGCAGCCGTCGTAGTCACGCTAATCGTGCAATTGGTCGTCGTGGCCGCGCCATTGCTTTTGATCGACGCCGGACTGAACACGCAAGCCGCCCCCGTCGGAAGGCCCGAGCAGGCCAACGTAATCGTCCCGCTGAATCCCGTCGAATAAGAAACCGAAACCGCCGTCGATCCCGACGAACCCGGAGCACTGATCACCACTTGCGATTGACTCGACGGCACCGCCGCAAAAAATCCCGGCTGAATGGTGAAACTCAAAGATGGGCTCGCGCTCGCATTAAAACTCGCATCTCCGCCATAGCTGGCAGAGATTGTATGCGTGCCGGTATCGAACGTAAGCACTCCGTTGGGAGTCGCCGTATTGCCTTGACTGTTCAGAGCGTACGGATTGCTAGCACCAGGGATCGCACCGAAACGTATCAGAGAAGTTGACGCCTCCGGTAGGAATGCCGTGTCCCGAAGCTCCCGCCACGTCAGCCCGCAGATAGATAAACGTTCCAAAAGGCTCGCTGGTTACAGGAATTGGATTGCCGTTCTGGTTGAAGGTCAGAACTGAGAGCGTAGTCGTGCTGGCCTCCGGCGTAACGGTTACAAGGGCCGTGGGCTCTGACAAGCTCGGGGCAAAATTCGAATCCCCGCCATACTGTGCGGCAAGCGTGTAACTCCCGCCCGGCAAACTGCTGATCGTCGAAGTAGCCGTGCCAGCGGCAAGCGTAAAAAATCCTTGACCCAGTGTCCCCAGACCAAGAACTGAATAGAGCGCAACATCGCCCGTGGGAACGCCTGTTCCGCTCCCGCTGGGAGCGACTGCCGCAGTAAAGCTCAAAGGCGTACCATGCACCAGCGTCGTCGACGAATTGAGAGTTAAGGTTGTTGTGGTGGCATTGAGCTTCGACGTGATCGAATTCCACTGGTTCACCAGATTCGCAACATTCACCGATCCCAAACCAGAAGCCATGTCATACCCAACTCCAGCCTGGTAATCAGCGCTAGCCAATCCGTAATCAAGCTCGCCCGGTACCGATTGTCGCCCACTGTCACGTCGTTGAACACGCAAGACGTAATATTCGGCAAAGTGGTTGTATTCGATCCATTACATTGTCCGGTCAGCGCCGTATTTGCCTCCTGCGCTGCGGCCAGAGGATAAAGAACATAATCGGCTTGCCCCTGGCGTGGCCCCTGTGTGGGATTCAAAGTTGCCATCTGCTCGTCCACCAACGCCATGATGCTGGCAAAAGACGGTGCCGCCGCTGACGTTCCCCATACAAAATAAATATAAAAATTTCCTGAGCTGTCCGGTTGGCAGGAGCCTTCAAGGCACAACAAATAAGGATCGTGCCCCGCCGATGTAAGGGCAACGTCGGGTACGTCCCTGAGAACTATCTCCGAAACCGGTCTGCCACACCGGCTTGGGAAATCCCGCAAACGTCCCGCCGCTCAAGATGTTTCCCGAACTCACTCCACCGCTTCCCGCCCAAATGCCGGCATTGGCCCCGCACGCCGTACTCAAGCAGCTTGCATTCCACACATCCTCCGGAATATAGGAAACTGCTGACTCGGAGACCGGAGTGGCGTTCGTCCAGTACTTCGTGTAATCACCATTCTCGTTAAACTGCGTTCCGCCGACGGCAACCGTGAAAGGAGTGGACGCCAGCACATTCACCGACAAAGGGCCCGGTCGCCACGGTTTCAGAATCCTGATCGTCGCAGCCCTCTGCTCCATCATCTCCCGCCGATACGAAATAAGTGATCCCTTGCGCAGCGGCCTGTTCGGCCACAGCATTCACCCCTGCCACTTGCGAATCCGTAGAATAATATTCGCAACTGCCGAAGCTCTCGGTCATGATGTCCGCGAGATTGTTCTCCACAATGTACAACTCCGACAGATCAATCCCGTCGGTTGTATTGGTGGACGCGGAAACTACCAGGTCCACCGTGGCTCCCGGTGCGAGAGCGCCCGACCACGTACTATCCAGCGTGGCCTCCGCTTCTTCCCCTCCGCCTAAATCACCCGGATCGGGGCCATCTAAGATGATGTTGAAAGTAGGCTCGCCGTAACCGGGCGCGGCACCAACCGCGTCATAGAAGAAATCAGTGACGTCCTCTCCGCTGTTGTAGAGATTGCTCCGGCCAACGACTGCAATGCTCGTACCGCTTCCATTATTAAGGGTTGATCCGTTGTAGATCGGATTGATGTTGTAAATCACCGCGTAATCCTGCGGTGCTAAGGCATAAGTGGTAGGTTGCCCATTCTGCGCCGGAAACGTAACCTGCGGCCGTTTACCCGGCCCTGGCGATACCAGTTTCGCCGCCACCGGCTGCTGCGAAAAATGAATCTGCGGTTTCTTCAAAAAGTTATGCAGCGTCAACACTCCCGCCACTGCCGGCGTCAACGCCGTCGGTATCGACGGATCGCTGGCATTCGCCCAGTGCTGCTCTCCCTTCACAATGTACTTATGAATGGTCGTGTGGAACGCTTCCTTCACCTGGCTGGCCGACCCGGAAAACTCCAGCACGCTGCGCCCCTTGGTCGATCCCACTTGAAACCCGTGCGACTGCAACCACAAAGTAATCGTCTGCATGTCACTGTCGCTGGGCCCGAACTGCTCTCCGAATTGCGTCGGAGTTAGCCACTTGTGGTAGTTGGGCGAACCTTTACTTTGCTGCTCATCAAGCAGCTCTCTCAGCGCCACTTCCTGCTGCGGACTCCGCTTCAAAACCAAAAGCATGCGTTGCATGGGAAGCGTCGCCGGCGCTGTTCCCAGGTCGAATGCCGGCCTCGCCAAAAGATGCGTATTGCCTTTCAGCACGGTGAGTTGTCCCTCATCGACCGGCTGCGTAATCAATGGCTGCGCAATGGACACCTCCGGCACTGCGGCGGGCCCAGCGTCTGTTTCCTGCGCCAATAACGCGGAAGGAATTTGCGTTGCCACAGCAACCATAGCCAAGGCACAAAAATACCGATAGGAGAGGCGGCAGAGATCTCTCATGTGTCGACACCTTCACCAAGATATAGCTACGCCCCGGAGAACAGACAGGGTAGAGGAAGGAGTGGGCCCGTCCATCTCGCCGCGCCGCACTTTCGGCGCGCGGGAGCAGCCTTTTTATCCCAACTTTCCTCGGATTGCAATATGATTGTGGACCAACTGCTATTTCGTCCTTCTTCATTGAAGGCACTTTTAGCTGCAAAAAACGGGGAATAAGCCATGGGGAAGCTTTACTGTCTGCTGGGACTTTTTGCAGTTTTACTGCTCACCGCCTGCGCCGCCGCGCAAACTTTCACCATCACCGAAATTGGTTTACTGAAAGGCACCAACGAAAGCAGCGGGTTTTGGCTCAACTCCAGCGGCGCCGTCGTCGGCTGTGCTGACATCGCCAACGGCGAGGGCTATCCTTGCACCGGCACTGGCGCCGGACAGCACGCTTTCTATTGGACCCGCACCGGCGGCATGAAAGACCTGGGAGTTTTGCCCGGCGGAAATATCAGTGGCGCCATCGGCATTAACGACCTGGGACAGGTCGTCGGCTATTCCAACACCAGCACGAACCCGGCTGACCTGTACAACTTCATTGCCTTCGAGTGGACCTCGACCGGCGGAATGGTCAACCTCGGCAAGCTTTCTGGCGGAAATTCCAGTTGCGCCTTCGAAATAAATACTTCCGGAGTCATTGCCGGGGATTCATTCATAAATGCAACCATCGTCGATGCGGCCAGCTGGACCGATACAAAAATTAAAAACCTCGGCGCTTTGCCGGGTAGCATCTTTACCGCCGCCCTCGATCTGAACGACAGCAATGAAATCGTCGGAGAATCGATATTCGGCTACGGCCCTCCGTTTACCTCTCACGGTTTCAAGTGGACTTCAGGAGGCGGATTGAAAGATCTGGGAACGCTTTCCGGCGGCAATACAAGCATCGCCAACGCTATCAACTCCTCCGGCGTCATCGTCGGGCAGTCGAACTCGCGGGCGAACTCGGCCTGGCACGCCGTCAAATGGAGCGCCAGCGACGCCATCGATGATCTCGGCGTCCTGCCCGGCGGAACCTACAGCGTGGCCTTTGCCATCAACGATAGCGGCGAGATCGTCGGCTACGGAGACGTCGCACCCAGCGTCCCCCACGCCATGCTCTGGACTTCCACCCGTGGCATGCTGGACCTGAACGATCTGATTCCCCAAGGCACCGGCTGGGTATTGATCAATGCCAACGCGATCAATTCCGTAGGACAGATCACCGGCTACGGTACCAAGGACGGACAAAATCGCGCTTTCCTGCTGACGCCCGTGGAATAAACTGTTGGAATAAATCGGATCACTCTTCGAACATCGGTACCTGCCGTTGATCGCCGGCTGCGCCTCGCCGTGGCCGCCGTGTACCACCGATCACCGCCAGTACTGTCAGCGACTCCAGCGCAGTGCGAGGTACAAAGATCCGCTGCGTGTTCGAGCGCTGGTCCGGAGGATTCACCAGAAAACCTTCCGGCGTGCTCTGCGTAAGGTCGGCTGGCATCAGCCCTTCAAGAATCTCGTTGTCCTTAAATCGCAGCCGCACCCACAATCCTTCAGACCTTGGACGCGAAGTGAAAGTCTTCCGCGTGAGCGATTCCGAGTCGCCGAACTCGCGCACGAAATAAACTCCCTTGATCTCCCGCAGATCCATCGCCACCACATTGCCGGCTGTGTTCAGCAACTCCAGTTTGCCTTCATTCACAAACTGCGCCGGCGACACATATCCTGAGACCGAATCCCGGTCCATCTTCCGGACGATCACCTTTTTGTGCGTCGAAGGCATAGCTCGGGGCGCCGCCTAACAGGCCCGACACCAGGCACAACTCAACCCTTCATCCAGTTATTTTATGATTCGTTGAAAAAGTCTCAGACACCGGCAGAGCCGGGGGCCGAGGCCCGAGTCCGCCCCCATGATTCTCGCACCATTTCCCCGAAATTCCCCGGAATCCACGATGGCAGTAGCCAAATCGTAAACGTTGTGTTATTCCTTTAAGTTGCCTGAACGGCACTCAAGTCAGCATAAGTTGCTTGTATTGAATGGCTTGTGCAGGTTGCAAGGCTGGTTTGCCGGGGTCGGACCTTTTCGGGCTGTGGAAATGCTGTGGAAAACATAAGCCTATCCACCCGAAACTGACGGTTTGACTGCTTGAACTCGATCGTTTGAAGACGAATGGCTGATTACATCTACACCATGGAAATCCGGTTGACGCCGGATCAGATGAAAGGCGTCAACCTCGTGCAAGAAGTAGCCCGCACAGCGGGAATCACCCTCTATCTTACCGGTGGCGCAATCCGCGACATCATCAGCGGCTTCACTATCCGCGATCTCGATTTCACCGTCCAGGGAAATCCCCTCAAGTTGCAGAAAGATTTCGAACGCGCCGGCGCCCAACTGGCCGGCCACGACGAGGACGTCCGCACTTTGTTCCTGGTTCTCCCCGGCAACGTCCGCGCCGAAATCGGTATGGCGCGCACCGAAAACTACGAAAAAATCGGGAAGCCGCCTATCGTTACCCCCGCCAGCATCCAGGAAGATCTCCGCCGCCGCGACTTCACGGTGAACGCCATGGCGCTTTCGCTAAACGAAGGCTCTCGCGGACTCTTGCTTGATCCCTTCAACGGCGTGGCCGATATCGAAGCGAAACTTCTGCGCGTGCTCAGCAATTACGCCTTTGTCGAAGATCCTTCGCGAATGATTCGTGCCACCCGCTTTGCCGCCCGCTTCCACTGGCCTCTCGAAGAGAAAACCCAGCAACGCTTCGACTCCGCCAAGGAAAATAATTACATCGAACACATCTCGAAAAGCGCCATCGGACACGAGATCGCTCAACTCGCCCACGAAGATGATCCGCTGAACGTCGTCCGCGCGCTCGAGAAGGAAGACTTCCTCAAAGTTCTGCATCCTCACTGGACGGTTGCCAAAGTAGACGCTAACGGCCTCAGCCAGTTAATGAAAACCCGCCAGCAGATTGTCGATCTCGGCTACACCGTCGACCCCTCTGCATCCGTGATGCACTTCCTGACCGCACACCTGTCGGAAAAGGATGTCTCCGATATCCGGCGGCAGATTCCGCGCAAAGATCTGATCGAAGCCTGGCGCGACATCGAGGATCACGCCAAAGAACTCGCCAAGCGGCTGATGGGCAAGGAAGCCGCAACCCCCTCGCGCACCTGGAATCTTCTTTCCTCCGCTCGTCCGGAGATGGTTCTATTCCTGGCCGTAACTGCGAAAAATCAATCCGTCGCACAGAAGATCAAGAATTTCTTCACCAAATGGCGCGACGTACAAAAGCGCATACCTCTACCGGAGATGACGGAGCTCTTGATCACTCCGCAGCTTCCCGAATATCCGAAAATCGCGCGCGACGTCTTCATGCTCCTGCTCGATGGAAAATTGCGCTCGCGCACCGAGACCTTAAAGTTCCTCAAGCCATTCGCCCCACCGCCTCCGCCACCACCCCCTCCGCCAAGGCGCGGACGCGGACCCAAAGCCGCTGCGGTCGCGACGGCACCTGTGGTAGAGGCACCGGGCAAGCCAGGGAAGGGTAAAGGCAAAAAGGCCGCGGCGGCAGCCGCCGTTGCTCCCCCGCCCTTGGCGCCAGCGGCGGCGTCTTCCAAGAATACAAAACCGGCAGCCGTCGCCAAACCAGACTCGAAATCGAAACCTGCCAAGCTCGCCAAGAAACCTGCCAAGCCCGCACCCAAGCCAGTCGCGGCCCGGCATTCGGCAAAGAAGCCGGCGAAAAAGTCACCGTCGAAGAAGGCAATCAAGGCCAGGAAGCGTTAGCCTTTCGCCGCAAGAAATTCCCGCGCCCGCGGCTCGAATCAGGCCTATAATATGGTCATGCGGCGCCTTGTGGCAGTTGCGGCGTTTCTGTTCCTGGCGGCGTCCCTGCAACTTCAGGCCCAGCGTGGTGGTGGTGGCCATGCGTCTGCCGGAGGCCATGGTGGCTTTTCCGGCCATGCCAGTTTTGGCGGAGGCTTCGCCGGTAGTCGCTCTTTCGGCGGAATGCGAGCTGGTTCCGGCTTTGCATCGCGATCGTTCTCGCCAACATCTTCTTTTCGTGGCCCGCTAGCTTCCCGCGGACTCAACTCGCGCGGATTCAGCTCCAACCGTTTCAATCGCTCCCATGCATTCGACCGTTCCGGCACCCGCTTTCGGCTTCGCAGCTACGGCTACGGAAACTGTTACGGTTACGGATACGGGTATGGTTGCGGCTATGGTTACGGTTACGGCTATCCCTACCTTGATGGTGGAGTCGATCCCTACTGGTGGTGGGATTCGGATTCATCCGGCGATCAGGACCAGCAATATCAGACAGGCCTCGCTAACGAGATGAATCAGCAAAGCCTCGACGAGCAACAAATGCGCCGCCAGAACGATCAAGATGCTTACGCGCGGTACTCGCCTGCTCGCCCGCATCCGGCCGAAACCACGGAAGCCGATCCCGCCACTGTGCTGGTTTTCCGCGATCAGCACAAACAGGAAATCCATAACTACGCCATCGTAGGCCAGACGCTCTGGAATTTTTCCCCGCAGCGCACCCAGAAAATCCCGCTCTCCACTCTCGATCTGCCGGCAACCGAAAAGGCGAATGAAGATCGGGGTGTCGATTTCCACCCGCCCGGAGCAAATGAAGCCCAGTAGCGAATTACCCTGTGTTCCCCTGTGCCCCCCGTGTTAAAGGTTTGTGTTTTGACAGCACGAGGCACCGCCTATCGCGCGACAGAAACGCTGTGGATATCTTCACCGCGCCTTCCCCAACGTTTCCCGTTAGAATGACCCCAAACATAAAATGACTTCGAGCCCCGCGTCTCAATTCGTCCACCTGCACCTCCATACCGACTACTCGCTCCTCGACGGCGCCTGCGACGTGGAAAAGCTCTGCCAGCGCGTAAAAGAACTCGGCATGCCCGCCGTTGCCATGACCGACCACGGAAATATCTTCGGCGCCGTGCATTTCGTCAACGCCGCCCACAAATACGGCGTCAAGCCCATCATCGGCTGCGAACTCTACATCTGCAAAAAAGACGACCATAACATCGAACGCACCCCGCCCGATGGCGATACCTACAACCACCTCCTCGTTCTCGCGCAAAACGAAGAGGGCTACCGCAATCTGGTGAAGATCACTTCGGAAGCCTCACTGCACGGCTTCTACTACAAGCCTCGCGTCAGCAAAAAGTTCCTCGCCGAGCATTCCGCCGGACTCATCGGTCTCTCCGGCTGCCTCAAAGGCGAAGTCGCCGAACGCCTGATGGAAGGGAAGTACGATGCCGCGCGCGCCGCCGCCGGCGCTTACCGTGATATCTTCGGGAAAGACAATTTCTATCTCGAGATTCAGGATCAGGGCCTCGCGATGGAACACAAAATCCATCCCGGCCTCTTCCAGCTGGAAAAAGATCTCGGCCTTCCACTCGTCGCCACCAACGACAGTCACTATCTCTGCGAAGACGACGCTCACGCGCAGGATGTCATGCTCTGCATCCAGACCGGCAAGTCCATCCACGACACCGCCCGTATGAAGTTCGATGGCACCCAGTTCTTCGTCAAGAACCACGACGAAATGTATAGCGTCTTCAAAGACTCGCCTGAAGTTCTATCGCGCACCCTAGACATCGCCGAGCGTTGCAGTCTGCATCTGGAAAAAGTAGCCACGCCGTTCCCGCAATTCGATGTTCCACCCGGCTACACCATCGACAGCTATTTCGTTCATGTTTCCCGCGAAGGCTTCGCGCGCCGCCTCGAAGCGCTACGCCCGCTGCACGAACAAGCGAAACTCAAGCATCCAATCTCAGATTACGAACAACGCCTCGAACGCGAACTCGCCATCATTCAGCAAATGAAATTCCCAGGATACTTTCTCATCGTCTGGGACTTCATCCGTTACGCCAAAGACCACGACATCCCCGTCGGCCCCGGCCGCGGCTCCGCCGCCGGTTCACTAGTTTCCTACGCCCTCGGCATCACCGATATCGATCCTCTCCAGCACGAACTGCTCTTCGAGCGCTTTCTCAATCCCGAACGCATCTCCATGCCGGATATCGATATCGATTTCTGCATGAACCGCCGCGGCGAGGTCATCAACTACGTCACGCAAAAATACGGCCGCGACAACGTTGCCCAGATCATCACTTTCGGCACCATGGCCGCCAAAGCCGCTATCAAAGACGTCGGCCGCGCCATGGACATCCCCTACGCCGATGTCGATCGCATCGCGAAGATGGTTCCCACCCAGCTCAACATTACCCTTGATCAAGCCATCGAAGATTCTCCGCAGCTCCGCGAAGCCATGGAAAAAGATGGCCAGATTCGCGAGCTCATGGAGACCGCAAAGCGACTCGAAGGCATGGTGCGCAACTCCGGCGTCCACGCCGCAGGCGTAGTAATCTCGCCGCGCCCTCTCACCGAACTCGTCCCGCTGCACAAAACCAAAGAACGACGAAATCGTCACCGCCTTCGACATGGTCGCCATCGAAAAGATGGGCCTGTTGAAGATGGACTTCCTCGGCCTCACCACGCTCACCATCCTCACCGACGCTCTGAAACTCATCCTGCAAACCCGTGGCACCCCGATCACTCTCGAAAGCCTTCCGCTCGACGATGCCGAGACCTACCAAAAAGTCTTCCACAAAGGATTAACTTCCGGCGTCTTCCAATTTGAATCCCATGGCATGAGAGATGTCCTACGGCGTTATCAGCCGAACTCGATCGAACATCTCACCGCCTTGAATGCGCTCTATCGCCCCGGACCCATGGCGATGATTGACGACTTTATCGACCGCAAACAAGGACGGCGCAAGATTGAGTACGAACTGCCCGAGCTCAAGGAGATTTTAGAGGAGACGCTGGGCGTCTTCGTTTATCAGGAACAGGTGATGCAGGCCGCGAACAAGCTGGCGGGCTACTCGCTCGGAGAAGCCGATCTGCTGCGCCGGGCAATGGGTAAAAAGAAGCCCGAAGAAATGGCGGCACAGCGTGAGCGCTTCGTCGAAGGCGCAGCCCAGCGCAAATTCCCAGCGAAAAAGATCGAAAAGATTTTCGATCTCATGGCCCAGTTCGCCGGCTACGGCTTCAACAAATCGCACTCCGCCGCCTACGCGCTCCTCGCCTACCACACTGCGTACTTGAAGACGCACTATCCCGTCGAGTTCATGGCCGCGCTGCTCACCTCCGTCACCGGCAGCACTGATGACGTGGTGAAATACATCAACGAATGCCGCGAGATGGGTATCTCCGTCGAAGCCCCCGATATCAATGTGTCTGACGCTAACTTCACTCCGCACGGAGAGGCCATTCGCTTTGGTCTCGCAGCAGTAAAAAATGTCGGCGGCAATGCCATCGAATCGATTGTCACCGCGCGCAAGAAACTTGGCCGCTTCAAATCGATCTACGAATTCTGCGAGAACGTCGATCTCCGCCTGCTCAACAAGCGCGTGCTGGAATCGTTAATCAAAAGCGGCGCCATGGATTCCCTCGGTCGCCGCGCCCAATTAATGGCCGTCCTCGACCGTGCCATGGATCGTGCCCAGAAAGCCCAGCGCGACGTGGAATCCGGTCAGCATGGCCTCTTCGGCGTCTTCCAGCAGGAAGACTCCGAAGCCCACAACGACAAGCTTCCCAACATCCCTGACTGGGATGAACAAGCCCGCCTCGCCTCCGAAAAAGAAATTCTCGGATTCTTCATCAGCGGCCATCCCCTGGAAAAATACAAAGACAAGCTGCAAGACCTGCAGGCCCTCAGCATTATCGAAATCGGCGCGATGACAAAATCCACCGGGAAAGATGAAACCATCGCCACCGCCGGCATCATTGCCAATCTTCGCGTTCTCAAATCCAAGCGCGGAGATTTCTACGCCCAGGCCACGCTAGAAGACATGTCCGGCTCCATCGATATGATCGTCTTTCCCGAGGCCTACAAAAAGCTTGCTGAAAAAGTAAAACTCGAAGTTCCCGTGCTAATCCGAGCCGGCGTGCGTATCGAAGAAGGAGCAAATCCAAAAATCACCGCCGCCGAAATTATGCCGCTCGAAGACGCCAAAGTCCCGCTCCCTCGCGCCCTTCGCATTCGCGTCCCTCTCGAAACCGCCGCAGAATCCACGGTCGATGATCTCCATGCGCTGTTCCAGGAGCGAAAAGGCGAGGCGCGCGTATTGTTTGACGTGGAACGGACCGGCGATTTCATGGTGGTGATGGAGGCGCAAGGCTATAATGTCTTACCGGACCGCAACTTCATCGCCCGCGTCGAACAGTTATGCGGCCGCGGCAGTGTACGCGTAATCAGCTGATAGCGGTCGCCGGAAATACGATCAGCCTCAATCCATGGAAGCCGATAACAAAGCGCAGCAGGAATTCGAAGAGATCGAGCGCCAGGTGGCCCAGATCGAGGCTTCCACGGCCAGCAACAACGGAGCTCACCAGCAACTCGAGCAACTCAAGGAGCGGCTTTCTACTCTTCGGGAAGAGATGAATGCACCGCAAACCGCCTGGCAAAAAACGGAACTCGCCCGTCATCCCCAGCGCCCGCAAACCCTCGATTACATCGAGCGCCTGTTCACCGACTTCAGCGAAATTCACGGCGATCGCACGTTCGGCGACGATGCCGCCATTATTTGCGGAATGGCCCGCTTCCACGGCGACGAAGTTCTAGTCGTTGGCACGCAAAAAGGCCGCGACATGAAGCAGCGCGTGCATCGCAATTTCGGCACGCCGCACCCCGAAGGTTACCGCAAGGCGTTGCGCATCATGCAAGTCGCGGAAAAATTTCGCCGGCCCATTCTTACTTTGGTCGATACCGACGGCGCCTATCCCGGCATTCATGCCGAAGAGCGCGGCCAAGCCGAGGCCATCGCCCACAACCTCCGCGAGATGGCGCGCCTCGAAGTGCCCATCATTGCAACTGTGATTGGCGTCGGCGGCAGCGGCGGAGCACTCGCGATCGCCGTGGCCGATCGCGTCCTCATGATGGAAAACTCAATCTATTCGGTCATCTCTCCCGAAGGCTGCGCCGCCATCATGTGGCGCGACGCTACAAAGAAGGAACTGGCCGCCGAAGCCATGCGCATCACCGCTACCGACCTCAGCGAACTCGGCTGCATCGACGATATCGTTCCCGAGCCCGAGGGCGGAGCCCATCGCGATTACGAAGCCGCCGCCAATCTGCTCGACATTACCCTGCAAAAACACCTGGCGGAACTCAAAAAACTCTCACCGGACGATTTGCTCGCGGCGCGATATAACAAGTTCCGCAACATGGCTCAGTTCTTTAAAGCCGTTTGAGCCCAGACTAACTTTCTTCTCATTTCCCAGACAGGTTCCTTCCCGCACGAATGGGCGATTTGGCGTACCCTGAGGGCGCCTTCGCCGTATAATAATCTGTTTCCCTCAACTTAAATTCGGACGGAGCACTCCGCCCTCTAACCATGAAGGAAGGTGTTGGGATGGCCACTACGGATGTCGTGCCCCAGGGAGCAGGCGGTCAACTGGGGCGCAAGCGCATCGTCAACGATATGAGCATTCAGGTCGCTACCGTGAATGGCTCGGGGTCGCAAAGTTCAAACACAGTTTTGTTGCGTGCCATCTTTCAGATGGGCGTGCCAATTTCAGGTAAGAATCTTTTTCCCTCGAACATCGCCGGTCTGCCCACCTGGTATACCATCCGCGCCAATAAAGATGGTTACATCGGCCGCAAGAAGGAAATCGATTTTCTGGTCGCGATGAATGCCGAAACCGCACAGGATGACGTTATGTCCCTCGCGCCCGGCGGCTCCGTTCTTTATGACGAACCACTCGCTCTCGACAAGTTGCGCAACGACCTGATCTTCTACTCCGTCCCCTACGACAAAATCGTGGCCACGGTTTGTCCCGAGGCCAAGCTGCGCAAACTGGTCAAGAACATGGTCTACGTCGGCGTGGTGGCGCAGCTCCTCGAAATTGAAATGGGCGAGGTCGAAAAAGCCATCCGCAAGCAGTTCGCGAAAAAAGTCAAGGCTGCGAATTTAAATCTCGCCGCCGCCCAGGCCGGATTCGAATACTCAAAAGCCAATCTGCAAAAACGCGGCGTCTTCTACATCGAGCGCATGAACAAAACCGCCGGCAAAATTATCATCGACGGCAACTCAGCCGCCGCTCTCGGCTGCATGTTTGCCGGATGCACCGTCGTCACCTGGTATCCCATCACTCCCTCATCTTCGCTGGTCGAGACGATGATCGAGTACATGAAAGAGCATCGCATCGGCCCCGATGGCAAAGCCACATTCGCCATCGTGCAGGCCGAAGATGAACTCGCGGCCATCGGCATGGTCATCGGCGCGGGCTGGGCGGGAGCACGCAGCATGACTGCAACCGCCGGCCCCGGCATTTCACTGATGTCGGAGTTCGCCGGCCTTGCCTACTACGCGGAAATTCCCGGAGTCATCTGGGATATTCAACGCGTCGGCCCCTCAACCGGCCTGCCCACACGCACCTCGCAAGGCGACATTCTCGCTACGGCTTTTCTTTCTCACGGCGATACAAAACACATCATGCTGATTCCATCCTCGGTTGCGGAATGTTTCACCATGGCGTCCGAGGCCTTCAATCTTGCCGAGCAATTTCAGACGCTGGTCTTCGTCATGTCCGATCTCGATCTCGGCATGAACAACTGGATGTCCGATCCCTTCGAATATCCCACCATCCCCATCAAGCGCGGCAAAGTTCTCGACAAAGATGCGCTCACCAAACTCGGCGGCTTCGCCCGCTACAAAGATCTCGATGGCGATGGCGTCGGCTATCGCACTCTGCCCGGCACCGAGCATCCCGCCGCTGCCTACTTCACTCGCGGCAGCGGACACAACGACAAATCCAATTACAGCGAGCGCCCCGACGATTACGAAAATAACATGGAGCGCCTCAACCGCAAGTTTGAAACCGCGCGCTCCTTTGTTCCGCGTCCAGAAATTTTCAAAGGGACGAACGTCGGCTCTTTCAGTGCCAGCTCTTCCAATGCGAAAATTGGCATCATCGCCTACGGAACTTCCCACTGGGGCATAACCGAGAGCCGCGATCAGCTTCGCAACGAATACGGAATCGAGACGGACTACCTCCGCTTGCGCGCCTATCCGTTCACCCGCGAGGTCCACGAATTCATCGAGCAGCACGACCGCATCTACGTCGTCGAACAAAATCGCGACGCGCAAATGCTCAGCCTGCTCAAGCTCGACCTCAAACCCGAATTAACCACGCGCCTGCGCAGCATCGCCCATCTCGACGGCCTGCCGCTCGACGCGCGCTCCGTTACCGACGAACTCAGCACCATGGAGGGGAAATAATGGCGACCACGATAGCTCCAGAACCCAAAACCAACCGCATCGGCCTCAGCGTTATCGAGTACAAAGGCGGAAAGACCACGCTCTGCGCCGGCTGCGGTCACAACGCCATCTCCGAGCGCATCATCGAAGCCATGTATGACATGGGCGTGCAGCCCGAGCGTGTCGCCAAACTCAGCGGCATCGGTTGCTCCTCCAAGAGCCCCGCGTATTTCATGAACCGTTCCCACAGCTTCAACTCCGTGCACGGACGCATGCCCTCCGTCGCCACCGGAGCCATGCTCGCCAACCGCAATCTGATCGCCCTCGGCGTCAGCGGAGACGGTGATACTGCCTCCATCGGCATCGGCCAGTTCGTTCACCTCATGCGCCGCAATCTTCCCATGATCTACATCATCGAAGACAACGGCGTGTACGGCCTCACCAAAGGCCAGTTCTCCGCCACCGCTGATCTCGGTTCCAAACTGAAATCCGGAGTCATCAACGATCTCCCGCCCATCGATACCTGCGGCCTCGCCATCGAACTCGGCGCAACTTTCGTCGGCCGCTCCTTCTCCGGCGACAAACGCCAGCTCAGCACCATGCTGAAAGCCGCCATCGCCCATCAAGGCACCGTCATGCTCGACGTCGTCTCTCCTTGCGTCACCTTCAACGATCACGAAGGCTCCACAAAATCCTACAAATACGTTAAAGATCACGAAGAGACTTTGCAGGACATGAGCTTCGTTCCCCACTTTGAAGAGATCGACGTCGAATACGATCCCGGAACCACCATCAGCGTCGAGATGCACGACGGCTCACACCTCCAATTGCGTAAGCTGGAAGAAGATTACGATCCCACCAACCGCATCGCCGCCATGACCCGCCTCAGCGAAGCCCACGACAAAGGCGAAGTTCTCACCGGAATTTTCTACGTCAACACCAAGGCGCCCAGCTTCCTCGATATGCTGAACATGGTCGATCAGCCTCTGGCCACACTTCCGGAATCGATAACGCGCCCCGGCCGGGAAGCGCTTGAAGCCGCGATGGAGGAACTGCGCTAGATCGAATCTTCGGAACTAATCAAACATATGTGATTAGTGCATGGCTTTTGGCCGCGTCACCTGCTATTCCCTTGACAGAATATTCCATACTTGGAATAATTGTCTCGTATGGCATGGGAGATCGAATTCACCGATGAATTTGAGACATGGTGGAACGATCTCTCAGAAGAGGAATAGGCGGAAATTGACGCCAAGGTGACCCTTCTTGAAGAGCGAGATTCGACACTGTCTCGCCCACACGCAGATCGGATCGAAAGCTCTCGCCACTCGAACATGAAAGAGCTGCGAGGCAAGGCCGCCGAAAGACACCTGCGTGTATTGTTTGCCTTCGATCCCCTCCGCACGGCTCTGCTTTTGCTGGGCGGAGACAAGACCGACGATCCGCATTGGTATGACAAATTTGTGCCGATTGCCGACGACTTGTTCGACCAGCATTTAAGGGAAATCGAGCAAAAGAACAAGTAGCAGCACAGAATAATGATTCTGCGGATTAAGGATGATGCGTATGGCAAAGAATTTCAAATCTCTTCGGAAGAAAATGTCTCCGGAGTCGCGCGCGCGTTCCCGTGCCCTGGCCGCCAAGTATCGGGCCGAGATGCCGCTCAATGAGCTCCGGGAGGCTCTGGCTATTACTCAAGTGCATCTCGCCCGCATTCTCAAAGTTAATCAGGCTGCGGTGTCGAAAATGGAGCGACGCACCGACATGTATGTAAGCACGCTTCAGGACTTTATCAAGGCTATGGGCGGAGAACTGAAGATAACCGCTAAATTCCCCGACGGAACGGTCGAAATTAAACAGTTCGCCGACACCAAAAAGGCAGCCGCGGGTAAAGGCTAGGTTTTCGGTTGGCAACTACGTGTCAGAGAGCTACTCTTGTCGGTGGCCTTTGACTCAATGATTCACCTCGGCTCAATCCACTCCCGCAAACGATGCGATAAATTCGTAGCCAACGATCGGTAAAAGCGCGACGCGAGATGAGGGAAAAGTTCAAAAAGGCTCTCCAGCGTAGGCCGGTCAAGATAGTAAGTCTCCACATCTTGTTGCGCGATCACATTCGCGCTCGCGGGCACATCGTCTAGAAACGACATTTCGCCGCAAATCTCCCCTGGTCCAATTTCAGGAGTGGTCTTTTGGGACGGAATCTGCACCCGCGCCGTACCCTTTATCAATAAATAAACCCCATTCGATTTCTTGCCCCGGGTCACTATCGCCTGACCCTTGCGGAAGTTCACCCGGCTCGCCTTGTCAGCTACCAAAGTCCAATCGTTGGCGGTGAGATAAACCAATCCGTATTTCGACGTAGCGAGTACTGACACTTCCTGGGCGATAACCTTGGGCATGGTGGCTGCGGACCCGAGCTCTCGAAAGTTCTCCGTCGATTGCGATTGCAACAGCTAAAACAACAGGGCTGAAGCAAGGTTAGCAGAAAAGCTGCAAAGTCACCTGCCCTTGGCCCCCGGTAAAGACACCGAAGTACCCATTCTTTACCGGGATTTGTCGATCTTTCACCTATGCTCTCGCGGCCCGGGCGGACAGCTTTTCGTCCGCTTCTTCGATGGTGAAACAAATCATGTCGAAATAAATGTTGCAAAAACCTCCCGGTTCGGAGTTAAAATGGCTGCGTTTTTCCACCCCCCGAAAACTGTGGTTGCACGGATTTATTCTTCCGTCCCGCGCATGCTTCGAGCTTGTGAATCCAATGTCTCGCTGGCAAACTTTCGCTCAAATGGCGAGTGCTCTTCTCCTGCTCCTCATCGCCTCTTCGCAGGCGCAGGAAGCAACTCCTGCTCTCCGCCCCGGAACCTGGGATTTCGACCTTTGGATTGCCGGCGCCACCGGCGAGGAAACCACCAACTCTTTCCTCCAATCGCAGATCTTCATGGCCGGATTCGCCTTCAGCAGGGCGATCAGCGGCGAAATCAGCAGAGGCTGGCTGCGTAACCGCATGGAGTATGGCTTCGATGTGATCCCGATATTTGTCACCTTCGACAACCAGAGGGTTCGCGGCCGTGCCTTCGATCCAGTGATTTTCCGTTGGAATTCCAGCTACCACACCGCTCGGCTTGCGCCCTACATCGAAGGCGCCGGCGGAGGTCTTCTTACTTCCGCCAATCTACCGCCGGGCAATACTTCTACCTTCAACGTCACCGCCAGAGGTGGCGGAGGAGTCTATATCCGTCTGCGGAACCATCGCACTCTCGACCTCGGAGTGCAGTGGTCGCACGCCTCCAACGCCAATCTCGGCCCGTATAATCCGCAGTTCAATGGCGTGCAATTAAAAGTAGGCTACCATTTCTATAGATAGCATCCCCTTCCGCGACTGAGGCTTTACCTCTACAAGCCGACCGCGGAATCAAACCTTTGCGCCATTCCTCGCATCCATCCACGTTCGCGGTTTGAAAAGCTGTTTCGATTACTCCAGCTTTTACGCGAATTGAGTTAAACGAGAACATTTTAAAGCGACATCAAACATGCACACCGGCTCGACAGTCCTGGTCGTCGACGATGAAGAAAATATTCGGACCATGCTCCGTCTCGTTCTCGAGACCGAAGGCTTCGTCGTAACCACGGCAGGCACCGTTCGCGAGGCTTTGACCCAGATCACGCAATCCCACTTCGATGTCTTGATTTCCGATCTCAACATAGGACATCCCGCGGACGGTTTCGTTGTGGTCAGCGCCATGCGCAGAACTCATCCCGATACTCTGACCTTCATTCTGACCGGATATCCCGCCTTCGAGACCGCTCTCGAAGCCATGCGGCAACACGTCAACGACTACCTCATCAAAGGCACGCCCATTGAAGAACTGGTGGAGAAGATCAAGACCGGCCTCGCACATGGACAACCCGCGCATTCAGCGCAGAAAGCCAAGCGTGTCCCCGACGTAATCGAAGAACGTAAAGATGAAGTGATTTCGAACTGGCTTCAGCGCGTGAAGGCGACCGATGAGCTCGCCAGCCTGCCGCTTACAGAGGCAGACAGAAAAGATCACGTTCCCGGATTGCTCGATGAAGCCATCGCCCATGCTTTCGATCGACTGGTTGCCATCCATCGCCAGCAGGCCGCCGAACAGCATGGCACCCTCCGCTATCAACAGGGCTACACGATTCCCATGCTCGTCGTGGAGGCGCGCCTGCTGCAGGACGTGATTTCAGAATGCGTACGCCGCAACTTCCTGGTGATTGATTTGAGCAACCTCGTGGCAGATCTCACCCAGATGTCCGACACTGTTTTGCGGGAGTTGGAGCTTTCCGTTCGTGCCTTTAATCAGCAAGCAGGACGGCATCCCTCCCACGAACCGAAACCCTGACGGCCAGGCTGCCGCATCGCGCACTACCTTTTCAGCGCGTTCAATTTATCCAGCGTCCGCTTCAACTCTTCCAGCTTCTGTCCTGCCTCGCCCAGCTTGCCGTCCGCCGTCAGCCGCTGGTAGTCAGAAATATCCTTGGCAGCCTCAGCAATGAGCGCATTCAAATCCGCAGCCGGCTGCGCTCCAGCGGATGTCCCCGCCTTACGCACCTCCGCCGGCGCCGCTTGGTTTGGCGCCGCCGCCGTCGCAGTCAACGACGAAACCGATCCCCCAAAAAGCGACGCCAACGCAGACTCGAAGGTCGGCCCGTACGCCAGCCGATCCTGCAGCGCCAGCACCACCAGCCGCAACTCCGGCATCGGACTCCGCTCCGCCTGCAAATAAATTGGTTCCGCATACAGCAACGCCTTCCCAATCGGAATCACCAGCAGCGCCCCCCGCCTCACGTGCGAGCCTTGCTGGTTCCACAGCGTCAATTGTCCGGAAAGCTGCGCGTTCTGGTCGATGCGCGCCTCGATCTGCAGCGGACCATCCACCAGCTTCGTCTTCGGAAAGTTATAAACCACCGACGTCCCGTATTGCGCCCCGTCGCTGCGCCCGGCAATCCATCCAATCAGATTATTCCGGTTCGCCGGCGTGAATGGCAGAATCTCCACGAACTCCTCGCCATCTTCCCCCGGCAATTTCATCAGCACAAAATTCGGCTGCATCGGCTGCGTCGTCTGTTCACCGCCCGGACCCATCCCCACTTCGGTGGCCACCGTCCACAAATCTTCCCGGTTATAAAACGCCTCCGGATCCGTCATGTGATACAACCCATAAACTTCCGCTTGAAGTTTCAGCAACAACTCCGGATACCGCACATGCTTACGCAGACCCGCTGGCATGGCGGACGCATCCTTGAACAAACTGGGAAAAACCTGCCGGTAAGCCGCAATGATCGGATCCGCCGGATCGAAGACATAAAATGTGGTAGTTCCATCGTAGGCGTCAACCACCACCTTCACGCTATTCCGCATGTAATTGACGGAATTATCGCCAAGCCGGTAATGCGTCGAATACGGATAGCTGTCTGAAACCGTGTACGCATCCATCATCCATGACAACCGCCCATCGTCGTCGAGCACGATATAGGCATCGGGATCGAAAGTAAGAAACGGCGCCAGCGCCGCCACCCGGTCGCGAATATTACGCCGCATCAGCAGTCGACTATCTTTGTTCACATCATCGCTGAACGGCAGCTTCGCCAGGTCGTCCTGATCGAACGCAATCACCATGCGCCGCAGAAAGCCGCCGATTTCAATTCCGCCGCTGCCTTCGTACGACGTGAGATTATTGCTCTCGCCCTGCGGATAGTTAAACTCCTTCTGCCGCGTTTTCACATAAACATCAGTATTGGTCAGCTCGCCGAAATAAATCTCCGGTCGCGTCACTTTCAGGTCCGGCACTGTGCTCTGTACCGGCATGTTGCTCAAAATCAGCGTAGGCAATCCCTCCGGTGTGAATCCATTCACCGGGTTCATCGTGATGCCATAACCATGCGTGTAGATCAACTTCTCATTGATCCAGTTTTGGCTGCTCTCCGGCAGCTTATCCACATTCAATTCCCGCGCGGCCAGCATCACCTCGCGAGTCGTGCCTTCAATGTTGTATCGATCAATATCGATGTCGGGAAAATCGTAATAAGTCCGAATTTCCTGAATTTGCCGCAACGTATCCTGCAGCGCCCGCCAATCCCACAGCCGGATATTTTGCAGTGTCGCCTGATTATTTTGTGGATCAGCCGCATCCACCGTGGTCTCGGCAGGGAACTGGCGCTGCGTCACCTTGTCCAGTCCATAAGCCTGCCGCGTCAATTCGGTATTGAACGCGATGTAAGGCCTCTCTCGAACCAGCTCGTTCGGCTTGACGATAAAACTGCTCACATACCAGGCAATGCCTTGCACACCAAAATAACAAACCGCCGCTGGAATAATTGCTGCCACCAGCCAGCGCCCTCGCGGCACCCGCACCGCATTCACCGCCGCAATCGCCGCACCCACAATCAGCGCCGCGCACACTACCAGCATCCCCGTCAGCGTGACGTGCGCATCCGTATAAGTAACGCCGCCAAAGATCGTATGGTCCTCGAGCAGCCGTTCAAACCGCCCGAGATAAACCTCCATCGCGATCACCAGCAACAGAAACGAAAATGCGACGGAGAGACCGCCCCACGGCAACATCACTCCACGGCTCAGCTTGCCTGAAAGCGCCCGCGCGCCCCCGGTAATGAGGATGAAAAATCCTGCCAGCGCGCACGTAATCAGCGCCAGCGTAAGCAGCCATCCGACAATCAGTTGCCACGCCGGCAACGTAAAAAGAAAAAAGTTAACCGGCCTGCCGAATATCGGATCGAGAGTTCCACCGGTTCGTGGGGCGTACCAATACAGCGCCAGAGTCGGCCACTCTGCCATCAGCGCCGCGCCTGTTGCCGCCGCAATAACCAGCGAAAGCCCCAGCGCAATCAGCCGCAGAACCGGTTCCACCGGCAACTTCAGCGGCTGCCCGCCAATAAAAATCGTATGCCCCTCCGGCAAATCCGGCAGGTGCGCCCGCTTCAGCGCTACGAATGCTCCGTACAGAACCACAAATGTAGCCGCCGCAAATGCCGCGAACACTCCCGCCTGCAGGCTCAACGTCTTCCAGAACACTTCTCCATAACCCAGCGACCGGAACCAGAGCAGATTCACGTAATACGACAGTGCGCTCCGGCTCCCAAAGAAAATGACGCCAAGTACGATGACAACAATAAAAAACCGCCGGCGCCGGTGCGGGGACGACGGTCGTGGCCAGTCAATCGACTGAGGCATTCCTCACTCCATTTTCATACAACTAAAAATTTCAACTTTTGATTTCCAACTTTTGATAACGATGATACTCCCTCCGCTTACCCCGCCCACCGCTTACCCGCGCGCAGAAAGAATCTCTTGTACGTCATCCCGAGCGCAGCCGCTTTTCAGGCCGAGCGAGGGATCTCCTCTGATACCGGTCCTCGGAGAGACCAGTTGGCCCTGGCTGAACCGCGCCGGGCTTCCGGGCGACGATCCCAAGAAAAGGGAACCAAACTGCGCTACCACGATTCCTTGATACCGCTTAAAGAACTGCTTCAAATGCGCTATTCTATTGTCATGGATCATCTCGCAGTGCTTCGTGAAAAGATCGGAAACCTTCGTGCTGAAATCGCTCAGCTCCAACAATTGAACGAGCAGTATCGCCGTCAACCCCGCCCCGAAACAGAAGCTCAAGTGGCTCACGGCCAGAGGCATGAAAGACTTCAGGAAATCCAGCAGGAACTGGCCCAGGTCGCCGACCTCGGTCGCCGCGTACTTTCCATGGAGCAGCGAAAAGAAGAGCACCGCTCCCGCCTGCACCCCGTGAAAAAGGCCTCGTAGCAGCTGAGCGGCTAAATGATCGAAGGAATGGTGCGCCCTGAGAGATTCGAACTCCCGACCTTCTGGTTCGTAGCCAGACGCTCTATCCAGCTGAGCTAAGGGCGCAGATTTTGCGCGGTGAGTAAGTCGCTAAGGAATTATAGCGGAAGTCGCCCGCGCCGGGAACGCATCTACCAGAATTACCTGAGGCAAACACCTCATTCTCTGCCGATTATTGGCGCGTCTTTTACGGTTATGTGACCGCTCACGGCGGACAAAAGTAAATCTTTCCAGCCGCAGAGCAATTCCTACAAAGCGCACAAATCTGCGGCCTTGCATTTTGAGCAGCTTAAGAATGGCAAGCCAGGTGCTTATATATGAAACAGACGAAGTGGCGCGCAACGGGGCGCTCCAAGGATGACTTCGGCCAGAGGTTCTCTTGGGCGCCCCTTGCATAAAAAGCAATAAGGTCAACCTCCCCCGGTCCTTTTTGCCTCCCCCAATTCTCCCAGGTTCTGAGTAAGGTTCGTTCTGAGTCAAGTTTGTTCTGAGTCAGGTTCAGAAGAATTAAATAACCCTAAGCCAGCGCGACGGCGTCTCGCACGTCAATACCCGCCTGACGCAGCAATTTTGCCACCGCATCTGCCTTCATTCGCGAAGCATCATAACCCACCCGCACCGTGCGTTCGGCTTCGTTAAACTTCACCCCGCGCACGCCGTAGACCTCACGCATCCCGTCGATTGCTCGCAGCGCGGCCTCTCCCGGCACAGCTCCATAGCGGAAAACCACGTCCAGATAAGTCATTGATTTGATCCTTGCCTTCGTAAAAAGTCCCCGGCCACAGACGTTGAATAAAAAGCTTGATGGAAAGTCGCCGGTCATCCCGGGCTGAATCCAATATAGAGCATCCCCCATCCAACTGCGTAGCCCAGGCCCGCGTTGAGGTCTCCGCGTTCCCCGCGGCGGTTCTCCGCGTCCTCTGCGTTTTGAGATTTTGGTTGGTGACCGAAAGCTCACTCAAAGGAGTAAAGTTCTCGCTGCGGCCGGCAATCCGCGATCATCATGTCAACAAACCCGTCCAGTCTTGCCTCCGCCCTTGAACGCGACCCCGTATGCGGAATGAACGTCAATCCCGCTACCGCCAAGCATGTCTACAGTCTCGGCGGCAAGAACTACTTCTTCTGTTGCGCCTCATGCCTGGAAAAATTTAAGGCCGATCCCAGCATGTATCTGCAAGCGCCGTTACCGCCAAAGTCTTCGGGATTAATTACCCTCGGCGCCGTAAAGCCAGCCGCGCCCTCAACTCACGAAGCCACTCACACGCCCGACAGCCAGAGTCACTCCAGCGCCCACTCCGCCGCCGGCCCGGCGCCCGCCTACGTTTGCCCCATGTGTCCCGAGGTTCGCGAACCTAAGCCCGGCGCCTGCCCCTCCTGCGGCATGGCTCTTGAGCCCGATGTCCCAGTAGCCTCCACGCGCACCGAATACACCTGCCCCATGCATCCCGAGATCGTCCGTCCCGCGCCCGGTTCGTGTCCGATCTGCGGCATGGCCCTCGAGCCTCGCACCGTCACCGCCGCCTGCCGAAGAAAATCCAGAGTTGCGCGACATGACTCGGCGCTTCTGGGTCAGCGTGGCGCTCACCGTCCCCCTGCTCGCGATCGCCATGAGCAGCATGCTCTGGCCGGATTTGTTTGTCCGGCGGGTGGACACGCTCGCGGGATACCGCTACCAGTTCTTTCTTTGGGGCTGGGGGCTTCCCTGGCTGGAATTCATTCTCGCCACCCCGGTCGTCCTCTGGGCCGGATGGCCCTTCTTCCAGCGTTTCTGGACATCCCTCGTCAATCGCAGCCCCAACATGTTCACGCTCATCGGTATGGGCACCGGCGTCGCCTACGCATACAGCGTGATCGCCACACTCTTTCCACGGATTTTTCCCGAGTCTCTGCGCGCTGGGTCTGGCAATATGTCCGGCTATCCCGACGTGTACTTCGAAGCCGCCGCTGCTATCACCACTCTCGTCCTCCTCGGCCAGGTCATGGAACTGCGCGCCCGCAGCCGCACCAGCGCCGCCCTTCGAGCCCTGCTCGATCTTAGCCCCAAGACCGCTCGCATCCTCACTGCCGACGGCACCGAAAAAGACATTCCCCTCGACCAAGTCAAGCCCGGAGACCGCCTGCGCGTCCGCCCCGGAGAAAAAGTTCCCGTAGACGGCGTAATCCTCGAAGGCCACAGCGCAATCGATGAGTCCATGATCACCGGCGAGTCCATGCCGGTCGAGAAATCTCCAAACAGCAACGTCATCGGAGCCACTGTCAACACCACCGGTTCGTTCATCATGCGCGCCGACCGCGTGGGCGCGGAAACGTTACTTGCGCGCATCGTGCAACTCGTAGGCCAGGCTCAACGCAGCCGCGCTCCCATTCAGCGCCTGGCTGATCGTGTCGCGAAATGGTTTGTCCCGATCGTCGTAGCCATCGCTGTCATCACCTTCTTCGCTTGGTTCTTCTTCGGCCCGCAACCGCGCGGCGCTCACGCCCTTGTGAATGCCGTGGCCGTGCTTATCATCGCGTGCCCCTGCGCCCTGGGTCTCGCCACGCCCATGGCGATCATGGTCGGAGTCGGTCGCGGAGCCCGCGCCGGCGTCCTCGTCAAGAATGCCGAAGCTTTAGAAATTCTCGAAAAAGTCGACACGCTCGTCGTCGACAAAACCGGCACGCTGACCGAAGGCAAACCTAAACTCGAGTACTTCCGGGCGCAATCGGCCTCCGAAGGCGATGAAATACTCAGGCTCGCCGCCAGCTTAGAGCGCGCCAGTGAGCATCCTTTGGGGGTCGCCATCATGCAAGGTGCAGCGGAACGCCATTTGAATCTTTCCGAGCCAACGGAATTCGCTTCCGTGTCCGGAAAGGGCATCCGAGGCGTCGTCGACGGAAGGAACGTCGCCGTTGGAAATATTGGTTTTATGCGCGAGATCGGCGCCATTTCGCCGACCGCAGGGATCGTTCTGGGGGCAGTGCCCGGCGCAAGCAGCATCTTTGTAGCCGTCGACGGCAAATATGCCGGCAATCTCTGGGTTGCTGATCCAATCAAGCGGTCGACGATGGTAGCGATTAGACAACTCCACGCGCTCGGCATCCGGGTTGTGATGCTAACCGGCGACAACCGCGCCGTCGCAGAATCAATCGCGGAAGCCCTCGAGATTGACGGAATTCGAAGCCGAAGTTCTCCCGGAAACAAAATTAGAGATCGTCCGCAAACTGCAAGGGCAGGGAAGAGTCGTCGCCATGGCCGGCGACGGCATCAACGACGCGCCCGCGCTCGCGCAAGCCAATGTCGGAATCGCCATGGGCACCGGCACCGACGTTGCCATGGAAAGCGGCGGCATCACTCTGGTCAAAGGCGATCTCACCGGCATCGTGCGCGCCCGCAATCTGAGCCGCGCCACCATGCGCAACATCCGCCAGAATCTTTTCTTCGCCTTCGTCTACAACGCCGTCGGCGTCCCTATTGCCGCCGGCGTTCTTTACCCGTTCTTCGGTCTGCTGCTCAGCCCCATCTTCGCCGCCGCCGCCATGAGCTTCAGCTCCGTCTCCGTAATCACCAACGCCCTCCGCCTGCGTAACGCAAAGTTGTAACTCCTCCAATTTGTCATTCCGACCGAAGCCGGAGCGATCAGCGACGGCGCAGTGGAGGAACCCGCTGTCTGCTTGCGCAACCATGAAAGAGAGAAACTTCAGGACCGCATTCCGAGTGAAGAACGGGCCACAATATCGTAGAAAATAATCCGGGCTTCAGCCCCTGAGGGATTTATCCGACAACTTACTCAAATACTCGATCACATCCGGCTCCGTCCAATCCACCGCCCCAATAAATTTCCGCCGCACCACGCCATTGCGATCGATGATGTAAGTCTCCGGAAATTTGAACGTTCCATAAAGCGCATTGCTCTTCTGGTCGGCATCGCGTACCGACAAAAGATCCACATTATGATCCCGCAGAAACCGCTGGTAATTGCTTTGGTCCACATCTACGCTGACCGCGAGCACCGTGACGCCCTTCGCTTTCATCCGCTGCTGCATCTGCACCAGCGACGGCATCTCTTCAATGCACGGAGGACACCACGTCGCCCAGAAATTCAGCACTACTACCTGCCCCTTGAATTGGCTGAGTGTGACCGCGCGTCCCGCGTCCTGCACCGTAAAGTCCGGAGCCGCCGACCCAATCCTCGCCGGCCGCGACCCGCTATAACACCCAGACATCGCCAGCAAAACTACTCCAACCGCAATTGAGCAAAATAACTTATGTGGGGACAGCCGCCCTCGGCTGTCCAGTCGAGCAAAGCTCGACTTGCTCTTCGCTTCCGTCATCCACGCTCCCACCACGCCTAAAACCCGAATCATAACTCGCACCCCGTTATAATAATAGATTCGGCCTATGCCCGCGAGAGACACAGCTAACGATCCGCTCACCGTCTCCATCATCGTCCCCGCTCGCAACGAAGAAGCATCTCTAAGCGATTGTCTGACTTCGCTGGTCGCCCAGCAAGCCGTCGCTTTCGAAATCATCGTCATCGACGATCATTCCACTGACCGCACCTCCGAGATCGCCTCCTCATTTTCCGCAAGCGGTGTAAAGCTGATCCAGGCTCCTGACCTCCCAGCCGCTTGGACCGGCAAGAACAATGCCGTCGCCGCCGCAGCCAAAATCGCCCGCGGTGAGTGGCTGCTCTTCACGGACGCCGACACCATCCATCTTCCCGGCTCTCTCGCGCGAAGCATCGAAGAAGCCAAACGCCAGAAAGCTGCATTGCTCTCCTACTCGCCCGAGCAGATCGTAAAAAGCTTCTGGGAAAAAGCGGTCATGCCCGTAATCTTCGCCGAACTGGCCGCCAGTTTTCGCCCGTCGCAGGTCAACAATCCAAATTCATCCGCCGCAGCCGCCAACGGCCAGTACATCCTGATCACGCGCGAAGCCTACAACGCCGTCGGTGGACACGCCGCCATCGCCCGCAATCTCCTCGAAGATGTCGCACTCGCCCGTGCAGTAAAACGATCCGGCAGAAAAATATTCTTCCGCTTCGGCGCCGGAGCGGTCCGCACCCGCATGTATCGCACCTTCGCCCAACTTCGCGAGGGCTGGACCAAAAATCTGGCGCTCCTGTTCCCACATCCGGTTCGCCTGGCCGCGCTGCGTGCCCTCGAGTTCATCCTGATCCTGGCGAGCCTCGCAATCGCCATCGCAGATTCTTTTCTCGGACATCGGCACTCCGCCATCGCGGCCGCGACACTCTGCGCGATTCTGTATGCAGTGTTTCTCACCCGAATTCGCCGCGCCCATTTTTCCTGGAACACAAACCTACTCGCGCTCTTCGGTCTTCCTCTGTTCTCCTATCTGCTGCTACGCTCAAAACGATTTCACAACCGTGGAACCGTTGCATGGAAAGGCCGCCAGTATCCGGGCAATCAGAAAGCCATGGTCCCGGCGAAAGAATCAGATTCGACATTGCAGGAGAAGCATGGTTTATCTCACGCGCAAAGCTGAATTCTCGGCATCGCACGTCTATCACAACCCGGAGTTCACTCCGGAAGAAAACCGCCGTGTCTTTGGCAAATGCAATAACCCCAACGGCCACGGCCATAACTACACGCTGGAAGTCACGGTAAAAGGCGAAGTCGATCCCCGCTCCGGCTTCGTCGTCGATCTCAAAAAACTGAAAGAAGTGATGCACCGCGAAGTGCTCGATGCCATGGACCACCGCTTTCTCAATAAAGAAGTCCCGGAATTTCTCCATCGCATTCCCACCACGGAAAATATAGCAATCGCAATCTGGCAGCGCCTGGCGAGCAAGCTCGAAAAAGCCAAACTGCATCGCGTGCGCGTCTACGAAACCCCAGATCTATTCGTCGATTTCTACGGAGAGGAGTGAAAGGCATTGCTGATTTTATGATTGTTGATTGATGATTAAAAACGGTGTCGATGCAGACTGCCGGAATCGTGAGTTTTGAATCAACAATCAAAAATCAGCAATCAACAATTTCTCCATGAAAGCTCACCTCTCACGCCGCTACATGTTCTCCGCTTCGCACCGCCTGCACAGCGAAGCCATGTCAGAAAGGGAGAATCAGGAAACCTACGGCAAATGCAACAATCCCTACGGCCACGGCCACAACTACACGATCGAAGTCACAGTCAGCGGACCTGTCGATGAGCAAACTGGCATGGTCTGCAACCTCACCGATCTCGACGGTTTCATGGAAAGGGAAGTGCTCGCCCGCTTCGATCAGGAGAATTTGAACACGCTGCAGGAATTCGCCCAGGAAGTACCCACCACCGAAAACCTGTGCATCCAGATTTACGAAATAGTGCAGCGTGGCTTCACTCCCGCGCATCTGGAGAAGGTACGCTTGGAAGAGACTATGATGAATTCGTTCGAGTATGCTGGCCGAGAGATGCAGAAATAGCATCTGCGCGTTGTCATCCTGAGGCGCGGTTTTTTGCCCCGGATCTATGCAGCTGGCCGCCGCTACCCGACACTTACGAGAAAGAGAAGTCGATCGATTCGGCTAAATATGAAACCAGCCTCGACTGAACAGATAAAAAATCCGCCCACCCTGACCAGCGCCACTTTCGAAGACCTCGTCCAGGAAATGCTCGTCCGCCTCGGCGAAGACCCGAACCGCGAAGGCCTGCAACGAACTCCCGAGCGCGTCCACAAATCCATGGAGTTCCTCACCCGCGGTTACACCGAAGACGCCGAAGCCCTGCTCAAAGGCGCGCTCTTCTCCGTCACCTACGACGAAATGGTCATCGTCAAAGACATAGAAATGTTCAGCCTCTGCGAACATCACATGCTGCCGTTCTTCGGCAAAGTACACGTCGCCTACATCCCCAACGGCAAAGTCATCGGCCTCAGCAAAGTTCCGCGCCTCATCGAACTCTTTTCCCGCCGCCTGCAAATCCAGGAGCGCCTCACCACTCAGATCGCTGAAACCATCCAGAAAGTAATTGAGCCCCAAGGCGTGGGCGTAGTCATCGAAGCCCGCCACCTCTGCATGATGATGCGCGGCGTCGAGAAACAACATTCCGCCGCCGTCACCTCATCGATGCTAGGCTGCTTCCGCAACGAAAACGAAACCCGCCAGGAATTCCTCTCCCTGATCCGCCAGCGGCCCAACGGCGTCTGATCATATGACTGGATCGCGCGATCGGCTTTCTTCACCGAGTCTAGATCAGCAACGGTTTACCCTGTGCCCCTCCGTGCCCCCTGTGTTAAAGATCCCCTTTCAAAGATTCAAGCCCCAAGAGGTTTCAGATCCGCAGTTGTACAACCCGGAAATTTCAGACTAGAATGGCGTCCGTCCGTACCCCGATTTCCTCGAGGAATATCCTTCATGAGCAAAGCCCCGTTTCTGACTGCCGCACTCCTGGCTGTTGCATTTCTCAGTTGTCCCATCCATGCCCAGGACGCCAAGAAAGATGTGGCCGTAAAGCCGGCAGATAGTCCATCTAAAGTCCTGCTCGACTCCTGGAACGAAATCGGCCGCAAACTCATCGCCATGGCGGAAGACTTCCCCGAGGATAAATACGATTTCAAACCAACGCCCGCCCAGCGCAGCTTTGCCGAACAACTTCTGCATGCCGCTGGCGCAAATTATTTCCTCATCAATCCTGCCATGGGTAAAAAGATGCCTCCGGAAGAAGACCCTAAACGCGCCGACTATAAAACCAAGGCCGACGTCGTTTCTTTTGTGAAAAAATCTTTCGCCGACGGTGCCGACGTCATCAAGGCCAAAGGCGATAAAGGAATGTCGGATCTCCTCGTCGATCCCTTCGCTCACCAGCAGATGCGTTTCTCAGACATGGCCTACGGCTTCATCGAGCATTCCGGCGAACACTACGGCCAGCTCGTCGTCTACTACCGCGTCTCCGGTCTGGTTCCCCCGGAATCACGCCCCAAAAAATAACCCGTTGGCTGCGACAAAAAGCCCAGCGACCAAGAAAAAGGCCTGTCATCCTGAGCGCAGCCGTTCTTCACGCGGAGCGAAGGATCTCTGCAACCTCACCGTAGCTGGGCGATTCTTCCCCGTGGCCATTTACTTTTCTTTTTCAACATCACTGATACGCATACGGATACCGCCGCTCCCGCTCGCCAAACACCTTCACCAGCAACGCCCCCGAAACAAATCCACCGACATGCGCCCAGAACGCCACGCCCCCCATGTTGTGCCCCTGCACCGCCAGCGCCGTTGCTGTCCCACTCAGAAAGTTCAATACAAACCAATATCCCAGGATGATCCACGCCGGCACCCACAACACAAAAACAAAGAACCAAGTCAGCACCCGCGCCCGCGGATACAAAACAAAATAAGCTCCCAGCACTCCCGCAATCGCTCCACTCGCGCCGACTGAGGGTACCGTCGAGTGCAAATTAATCGCGACCTGCGTCATCATCGCGATCAATCCCGTGAGCAGGTAAAACACCAGATATTTGAAATGTCCCAGCCAGTCCTCCACATTGTCGCCAAAGATATAGAGAAACCACATGTTGCCAATCACGTGCATCCACGACGCGTGCAGAAACATCGACGTGAAGAAGGGAAGCACGACCACCGGCAGCGGAAACCTCGACGACCCCGCCAGAAACGCCGCCAGATGATACGGCACCACCCCAAATTGATGAATCACCAGATTCAAGCTTCGCGGATCCAGCGCCGACTCCATCAAAAAAATCACCAGATTCAGCCCAATCAAAAACCACGTCACCCACGGTGTGCTATATCGAGGCTGGTCGTCGCGAATCGGCAGCATAGAGAAATGGAGAATCTGTTAACTTAGATTTGGTTCGAACCAGAGTTGCTTCGGCGCGTCACGAATTAATCTGCGATTTGAAAGGCGTGGCTTGAGCTACGCCGCTAAGTAAATTTCTAATTACTCAATTACCCAATTTCTTGATCCCTCAATCCTCTCATGAATGGTGTCATCATAATCGACAAGCCCGCCGGATGGACCTCTCACGACGTCGTCAACCGCATGCGCCGCATTCTGCAGCAGCGCTCCGTCGGACATCTCGGCACCCTCGATCCCCTCGCCACCGGCGTGCTTCCCCTCGTCACCGGATCGCTCACTCGCCTCGCTCAGTTCTACGTCGCCTCCGAAAAAACTTACGAAGGCGTCATCCGCTTCGGCTTCGCCACCAATACCTACGACGCCGACGGCGACCCCGTCGAGCAAGTTTCAAATCATGAAGGGAGAGCTGACACCGGCACAGCTCATGTGGGGACAGCCGCCCCCGGCTGTCCATCGGGCCGCAGGCCCGATCTCACCCTAGACGCTCTGCAAGCCCTCGCCGCCGAATTCCACGGCCCGATCCAGCAAACCCCTCCACCATTCTCCGCGAAAAAAATCCACGGCACCCCAGCCTACAAACTCGCCCGCAAACAAAAAGAAGTCGTGCTGCAGCCGGTTCAAGTGGAAGTAAAAGAATTTACCATCACCGCCGTCGAGAACGACCGCGCCCACTTCCGCGCCCGCGTCTCCTCCGGAACCTACATGCGCTCTATCGCCCACGAAATGGGCCAGCGCCTCGGCTGCGGAGCCCATCTCGCATCCCTCCGCCGCACCTCCGTCGCCGAATTCGACATCACCCAGGCCCACACCATAGAAGAAATCGAAACCACTTGTCATTCCGAAGTGTGGGGCGGGCGCCCCCGCCCGCCAATCCCACCAGCAGCAACGCATTCAACAGAACTCCTCACCTCACAGCAATTACACACTCTCTTCATCCACCCCCGCCAGCTCCTGCCTCACTTTCCCTCCGTCACCGCCGACGAGCCTACCGCCGCCCGCATCCGCAGCGGACGCCCCATCAACCTCCCCGAACTCTCCCGCGCCCGCCAGGTCAAAGTCTTCGCCAGCCAAACCGAATTGCTCGCCATCGCCACCCGCGTTGCCGGCACCCTCTTCCACCCCAAAATCGTCTTCCCAAGCGAATAACTCATCTGAAGAAAGAATTGAAAGCATTCTGCGAAAGTTTATGTGGGGACAGCCGCCCTCGGCTGTCCGTCGGCCAAATGTGGGGACAGCCGCCCTCGGCTGTCCGTCGAGCCGAAGGCTCGATCGCTTCTCGTTCACCATTTGACCTCCCCTTGCCTCCACACCGCAATTCACATTGACTTGCCCCCGCTTCAGTGCTAACGTTCGCCAGTTCTGGCCGCCGCCCCTGCCGCACCTCCGCGCGCCGCTTCACCTGGAGGAGGTAGTCGACAGAGGACGTCCATCAGAAAAAATCCGTAAGCGCCACTCCGAAAAACGTCAGGGCCCCGTAGCACTCTAAGGAGGTCTCCCATGACGAGCACGCGTATTCTCACGATCCGCATCCTCAGAACCTTCCCACTGATTCTTGCAACTGCCACGCTTTTAGCCACGCTGGCCGCGACGACCTCCGCCCAGAACCCGGTGCCCTTCATTGACCAGCCGCTCGTTCCCGATGCCGCCGCGCCCGGCGGCCCAGCCTTCACTCTGACGGTGAACGGTGCCGGATTCGTCCCGGCCTCAGTGGTGAATTGGAACGGCAGCCCCCGCGCCACGACCTTTGTAAGCAGTTCGCAACTGAGCAGCCCGCGCGCCACAACATTTGTAAGCAGCTCACGGTTGACCGCGGCCATTCTTGCAACGGACACTGCCACGGCCTCTACGGCCACGATCACGGTAGTCAACCCCAGCCCGGGCGGCGGCGTTTCCAACGCCCAGTTCTTCTCAATCACGGTGCCCGCATCGTCCGTCTCTTTCGTCGGGGCGGTGACCTACAGCTCGGGCTCGGGTGACTCTGAGGCGGGCACCTCTTCTATAGCAGTCGCCGACGTGAATGGGGACGGGATACCCGACCTGCTGGTCGCGGGCTGCTCGAACGATAGCCTTGGCTGCGGATATACCAGTGGGGAAGTGGGGGTCTTGCTGGGGAACGGCGACGGAACCTTCCAGCCAGTGGTGACCTACAATGCGGGCGGCGCCGGAACGGATTCGGTCGCCGTCGCAGACCTCAACGGCGATGGCAAGCTTGACCTTGTTGTAACGAACGATTGCGGCCTCTTTTGCTCGGGCTCCGTCGGGGTGCTGCTGGGCAACGGCGACGGAACCTTCCAGCCCGTCGTGATCTACGGTTCCGGAGGAACCGGCACTGGGTCGGGAGTGGTCGCAGATGTGAACCAGGACGGCAAGCTCGATATCCTCGTGGTGAATAGTGACTACGCCTTCTATCCGGGGGAAGGGACGGTGGGTGTACTCCTGGGCAATGGTGACGGAACCTTCCAGCCGGTGGCAACGTATGGCATCGGCGGGTTCGGCCTTACCACCCCCTTAGTCCTGGCGGCCGCAGACCTGACTGGCGACGGCAAGCTTGACCTAGTTGTAACCAACGCGTGCGGCAACTGCTCGGGTTCCGTGGGAGTGCTTCTAGGCAACGGCGACGGAACCTTCCAGACGGCGGTGACCTACGGCTCCGGCGGGCAGACAGACACGTCGGTAGCAATCGCGGATGTGAATGGGGACGGCAAGCCGGATTTGCTGGTAGCGAACAGCGATTGTCCCCCCCTTAATTTTGGCCCCTGCGGGCAAAGCACAATCGGAGTGCTGTTAGGCAGCGGCAAAGGAACCTTCCAACCTGCCGTGTCATACGGCTCGAGTGATGGTGCTGACTCGGTGGTGGCTGCGGATGTGAACGGTGATGGCAAACCCGATCTCGTGGCGGCGAACGTCTGCGTCTTAGACGCAGCGGGCTATTGTGTCGGACGTTTCGGAGGCGCCGCGAGTGTCCTCCTGGGTAAGACGGGCGGCACTTTCCAACCAGCGCTAACCTACGGCTCGGGAGGATATAACTTGTCCAGCTTCGCCTCCACCGCGGTGGCGGTCGCAGATCTGAACGGCGACGGCAAGCCTGACTTGGCGGTAACCAACTCATGCGGCAGCAACAACGACTGCATTGGATACGGCTCCGTGGGTGTGCTGCTGAACAATACCGGAGCTGGCCCTACCACGACCAGGGTTACCTCCTCGTTGAACCCGTCGACCTACGGACAAAGAGTCACCCTCACGGCCTCGGTCAGGTCGACTTTGGGAACTCCAACCGGAACGGTTGTTTTCTACGATGCCTCGTCAATAAACACAGTCGGTAGCGCAGCCCTGATAAGCGGGAGCGCATCCATCTCCGTCTCATCGCTCGGGGGAGGCGCGCATTCGATTACTGCAACGTATCAAGGCTCCCTTGCATTCGCATCCAGCACTTCAGCACCCCTCAATCAGGTCGTGAAACCGGCAGCCACCACCACCGCACTGACATCATCGCTGAATCCCTCGTTGGCCGGTCAGGCGGTAACCTTCACCGCCACGATGACTTCCATTGGCGGAAATCCGCCCAACGGAGAACTCGTCACCTTCTATTACGGCGAGAATGCTCTCGGTCCAGCCTTCGTGACGGATGGTATCGCCTCGCTGACAGCATCCTCGCTCGGCCCAGGCACCCACGCCATTTCCGCAGTATTCCCCGGCGACGCCAACTTCAGCGCCAGCACCTCGCCCGCCCTGGAGCAGGTAGTCGATACCAGCAGCCAATCCGCGACCACAACCGCCCTCACCTCCAGCCTGAACCCGTCCACCTACGGACAAAACGTAACTTGGACCGCGACCGTGACCACTTCGGGTACAGCCCCGCCCACAGGAAAAGTGAATTTCAACTGGAGCGATAACTCCATCGGCACGGCCGCGCTCAACTCCAGCGGCGTGGCCACGCTGACTAGGTCCGCCCTGGACGCTGATACCTACCCGTTGATTGCCGTGTACGCGGGAGACGCCAACAACGGCCCCAGCGTGTCTGCCATGCTGAATCAAGTGGTGCGGGAAGACCACGAGCGCCTCAACGCTCACCTCATCACCCAACCCGTCAACCGCAGGCCAAGCCGTAACCTTCACTGCCACGATCACGTCCCCGACAGTCGCAGCGACAGGCCCGGTAACCTTCACGGCAGGGAAGACAGTCATCGGAACAGCTCAGCTCGCCAACGGCAAAGCCACATTCACAATTTCCACGCTGGCCGTCGGCACCACCACAGTCACCGCAACTTATTACGGAGACTCAAACATCTCAGGCAGCTCGGCATCAGTAAAACAAACCGTCGGTTCGGCGGCGAGTCTGATCGAGGACGACGGGAAACTTCCTATTCAGTCGAAAACTACGCGCTCCACGAGTGCCGGAGGGTGCTACTCATCCACAACGCTCACCACCGACGGATCGCCGAACCTGGTCGGAAATCAAGTCGTCTTTACGGCATCCGTAAATGCGGCCGGCTACTGCAACAATCAGCAGCAAGGAAGTTGTTATGAGCCAATCACCTTTTACGATGGCAACACAGTCATCGGCTCTGTCCCTCTCAACAGAGCCTGTATTGCAACCCTCACCGACAATTCGCTCACAGCCAAAACCCACAAAATCAAAGCGTATTTTCCTGGAACCGGAGAGGGCGACCCGCCGAGCTACTCCAACGCAGTCACTCAAGTAATAACCGGCTATCCGACGGCGACAACTCTGAGTTCCAGTCTGACGCCCTCCGCCTACGGTCAATCAGTAACCTGGACCGCGACAGTGACAAGTCCAAGTCCATATGGATACTTAACCATGCCTACTGGAAAAGTAGACTTCACGTGGGGCGGCGTTTATACCATCGGCACCGCCACGCTCAACGCCAGTGGCGTGGCCACGCTGACAAAATCCAACCTGAACGCCGACTCTTATCCTCTGACCGCGACCTACGTAGGAGACCCAAACAACGCAGGCAGCACTTCCGCCAGCCTCACCCAGGTGGTAACGCCGACCGCAAGCGCCACAACGCTCACCTCGTCGCCGGACCCGTCAGCAGACGGCCAGGCCGTAACCTTCCTCGCCACCGTCAAATCACCAACGATCGCAGCGACAGGCCCGGTAACCTTTACGGTGGGGAAGACAGTGCTGGGAGCAGTTCAGCTCGCGGACGGCAAAGCCACATTCACAATCTCTACGCTCCCCGTTGGCACCACCACAGTCACGGCAAATTATTACGGAGACTCAAACATCTCAGGCAGTTCGGCCTCCGTAACGGAAACCGTGCAGCCATAAGCGAAAGCTAAAGAGGATTCGGCGGGGCCGAGCCTTTTGAACCCGCTGACATCATCAACAAAGAGGGTGGCCCGTCCTTCGCGTCCTTTGCGAAGGACGGGTACCACGAACGCGAAATTCTCCTCCATCGGACACCAAGGCAGTGTCCGATAACAGGTATTATGTAAACTGCCTGATGCGCGGGGATTTTATCGGGGAGGAGTCTTAACTCTACCTGACAACTGACGTTACTTTACATCTTATACTTGCCCAGATCATCGTCGTTCAGCCCTTCCAGATATTTGCGCAGCTCTTCCGCGCTCACCCGGTCCGACATATTCGCCGCCTGCTTCGAATTCTTCAGCACAATCTCATCCACGAAGATCGGACAATCCACCCGCAACGCCAGCGCCAGCGCATCCGACGGACGCGAGTCAATGCTCACCACCTCGCCACTCCGCTCCAGCCAGATCACCGCATAAAACGTATCCTCGCGCAATTCCGTCACAACCACTTTGTGCACCTGAGTCTCAAGCCCCGTTAGCACATTCTTGATCAGATCATGCGTCATCGGACGCGGCGTGTTCACCTTCTCCATCTCCAGCGCAATCGCGTTCGCCTCATAAACTCCCACCCAGATCGGCAACACCGATTCCCCCGCCACGTCCTTCAAAATCACAATCGGCGTATTCGTCACCGGATCCATCAAAAGGCCGCGTATGGTCATTTCTACTTCCATGGGGAGCTCCTGAAAACACTGCTGCTTTCGCTTTTATATCACCAATTCTCCTAGGAGGCTGTTGGGAAAGCTTTGGGTTGCTTTTACTTTTACGTACGATCCTATTTGCGGAACTGATGTATCGGGTGAGGTGAAGTTCAAGGTTTTGTTTTGACTGGTGCGGCCGATCCATTGTTTGCGGGCTTGGTTTTTTCCTTCAACCATTACTTCTGATATTTCGCCTACGTAACTCTTGTAGCGTGTGCTTTGTATTTCTTTCTGGTGCGACATGAGCGCTTCCAGACGCCGGGATTTTTCTTGATCCGGGATGGCATCTTCTAACGCCAGCGACGGAGTGTTGGGGCGCGGAGAATATTTAAAGGTGAAGACGGCGTCGTAGCCGACTTCATCGAGTAGCGATAAAGTTTCGGCGAAATCTTCTTCGGTTTCTCCGGGAAAGCCGACGATGATGTCGCTGGTGATGCTGATTGGGCGTCTTGCGGACTTCATCCAGGAGATGCGTTCGAGATATTGTTCGCGAGTGTAGAGGCGCTGCATGGCGTTCAGCATACGGTCTGATCCACTTTGCACGGGCAGGTGAACGTGATCGCAGAGAGTGGGGACGGCGTCGATGGCGTCGATGATGTCGCGTCCGAAGTCGCGAGGGTGCGAGGTGGTGAAGCGCACGCGTTTGATACCGGCAACTTCACCTACTGCTGCTAACAATTCTGCGAATGTTTTGTTCCCTGCCGGATCTTTGTAGGAATTTACGTTCTGCCCTAGCAACTGAATTTCCGTATAGCCGAGATCGGCCATCTGGCGGGCTTCGGCGAGCACCGAGTCGGAGGTGCGGCTGCGCTCTTTGCCGCGGGTGAAGGGGACGACGCAGTAGGCGCAGAATTTGTCGCAGCCTTCGATAATGGTGATGTATCCGCGATGCGGATTGGTGCGGGCGGTGAATTCGGTTTCGAAGCATTCGTCGGTTTCGCGATCGTCGAGTCCGGTGATGCGGAGCAGGCTTTGGGCATCGGGCTTCCGGCTTCCGGACTTCCCTGCTGTGACGGGTGCTGTCTTGCTTCCGGCTTCCAAGTTGCACCAGCATCTGCGGCAGGTTGCGGTAGCTTGCCGATCCGCAGACCAGTGAGACGTGCGGGGCGCGCTCGAAAATCTTTTCGCCTTCCTGCTGCGCCACGCACCCGAGCACGCCGAACTTTTTGCCTTGGGCCAGGAGTTTTTTGTAGTCCGCCAGACGATGGAAAACTTTCTGCTCCGCCTTGTCGCGGATGGAGCAGGTGTTGTAAAGAATCAAGTCGGCTTGCTCGACCGTTTCTACCTGTTTATATCCTTCGTGGATGAGCGTGCCGATGACCTTTTCGGAGTCGTGGACGTTCATCTGGCAGCCGAAGGTTTCGAGGTAGAAAGTCTTTTGGAATCCCCAGACATATATGAAGCCAGTATAGCGCGATGCTCGTGTGGGACGGGCTCTCTTGTCCGTCGCTTTTGACGTTGGTTAGTGGCGGGGCTGCGGGGAGCTAGACGGGCTTGTTTGGCTCGGATAGTTTCGCGTTGATAGTTTTCACAACCTTTGCCAACTCCTTGAGTTCCTCTTTTTCGTAATCCGAGCAGGATGTAAATTCCTCCAAGTATTTCCGCTTCAACGCTTCCTTTGCCCTTCTCCTTTCGGTGCTATCTTTGCTTCCAAGTTTCATCACTAGGTCCGTTTGCTTGCCGTTTACGGCCGCCAGAATACGCTGGGGTAGAAGCCCCTCGATGCAGTCCTTCCCCGGCTGGCCTAGGCCGACCGTATGAAATCAGTGTTCTCTTTCAGTCCCAAGCGCCCGAGGGCACCACGAATTTCGCCGTCGGCATCGAGATCGTACGTGACGAATACCTTATCGAATTTTCTTAGGACAAATTGAACGAGCAGAGTGTTCTTCAACGTGTCTTTTCCGCCGTAGGGCACGACCTCAATGTCCTCGGCCAGCCGGTCGCAGGTGCACTTATGTTTCTGCAGGAAACAGAAGTATTCTTGGTCTATTGATCCCTCAACTAGTAAGACCTTAGATCTGTACGAGGAGAACACGGGCCGCAGGCTGGAGAATTCTGCTGGAGCGAGTCCCAAGTGATCGGAAAACGGTGCCATCCAGTTGTCCTCGGCGGTGTCCACAATGATGGTCTGGTATGCGGTCTTGCGTTTGACCTCTCTGGACAGCAAGATGTTTGAGGTCGGTTCGACTTGGTTCAGCATGTACGGGCTGTGGGTCGTGACTATTATCTGAATTCCGAACTCGGCCGACAGTACCCCCAGTAGTCGGCCGAATTCGGACTGTGCTGATGGGTGCAAAAAGCTCTCGGGCTCCTCGATTACGACAAACGGCGTGATTTTATCGTCTGGGAGGGCGGCTGTCTTGATTCTGTTGGCTTGGAGGATTGCCATCAGGATATGAGTTCTGTTCTGGGTGCCACTTCCCCAGTTGTTGAGAGGGACTTCTACATTTCTGTCCTTGAGGTTGATCCCCAATGGCATTCGCCTCGCTGTAAAGGCTTCTGGCGGGGACAGTTCTACGTCGTATTTCTCACTGAGGCGCCCCAGCATTGTACTTAGGCCCTGCGTGTGTTCCTTCGCCAGTTGCCTCAAGCGCCGCTCGGTTCGTTTTCCGGCTTCGTCTAGCGCCTTTTTCTCCTCCTCGGACATAACAAACTCATAAAACATTCGTCGGCGCCCCCGGCCAAAATAAAAGTCCTCGTGCGGGGTCGTCGAGTTATATAGGAAGAGGAGGTTGGAGTCCTTAATTCTTTTTTCGATCTCCTTTGCGGCCTTTTCGTCGGCGATCTTGTGGTCAACCGACGCGGCTACGATAAGTCCGTCGCCCTCCGAGATGGTGTAAGAAATACCAAGCGATACCGTAGGTTGCTCAACCTTGGTCGATGCGATCTTCTCAATGAAGGAGATTAGCGCGGGGTCCTCATCCTTGGTCAGTTCCAGCACGTAGTGGATCTCGATGTTGGCGGGTTGCTTGACCCATTGAGTCTTGTCTTCCTTGTAGTCAAATCGTGTCTCGCCCGATGTCCATACGTACGAGGGCTTGACTCCGAATAACGTGGAAAGTAGGCGAATCACGCAGGACTTTCCGGCATTATTTCTGCCGGAGAGAGTGCAGTAGTTTTTGGCAAGCTTCAGGTTGATATCTTCAAGGGTGCGATAGTTCGTTGCAGTTATGGAGATTAGGCGCATGTTTCCTCGGGTCGTTATTGCTTAAGATGTCCGGGATCGGCCCGAAGGGAACCGTTTATGGCGTTTGGCCGCGGCCGTCTGTGATGGACCAATCGTCACGTGAGAGGTCAGCTCCGAGCCTTAGGCCTATAGCCTGAGGTGCCGGTGGGTGTGGTTCCCCTCACAGACACTATAAGCGCCGACTAGAGGGCGTTCGTTGTTTGTTTTATTTTGTTACGGAATCCGAAACAAGATGCTGAGATCCCGGAAGTGGTCTTGCACTACGCGACCCTTCAGGGGCTGAAGCCCGCATTTTTTCTTGGCTTAACGGCACGACTGAAGTCGTGCCCTTCCCGATCTTGAATTCAGATCGCAGCGCTGAAGCGTTGCGCCACCCAAGTGACAGGGTGGACGCGGCATGGATCTCGTGGTCGGAGTTGAAGATCTGAATCCCAAGAGGGTGAGGGGTGTGGAATCCCACCTTTGGCAAAGGACGCCAAAGATGGGGCACCCTCGGTCGGTGGTGCGGTTCGGGAGCGCCTTTTGAAGAACTGCGAAGTTCAAAACAGCAGGTTACTCATCGGGCTTGGCGCCGGGTTCGGAATGACGGGGTGGTGCAATAGGACGCGGCGTGGGTCTCGTGGTCGGAGTTGTAGATCAGAATCCCGAGAGGGTGAGGAGCGTGGAATCCCACCTTTGGCAAAGGACGCCAAAGATGGGGCACCCTCGGTCGGTGGTGCGGTTCGGGAAGGCAGGTTCCTTGAGGCGGGGCTTACGCGGCGCTGAAGCGCCGCTCTTCCACGGTTGCGCGGGCGTCTGCGACGGAATTCTTTAGCAGTGTTCCTCGGGGGCTGAAGCCCGCATTTTTTCTTTGCGTGGCGGAACGACTGAAGTCGTGTGCTTCCCGATTTCGAATTCAGATCGCAGCGCTGAAGCGCTGCGCCACCCGAAAGCTGTTCCGTCCACAACGGGCTGGACGGCGCGGCTGGAAGCCGCGTCCGTTCAAGGGCCCGGTTTCGAGGCGACAGCGTGCGGACGAAGGCGTCCGCGTCTCCATGAGCAGCAGGAGCTTTCCGTCTTCAGGAGACGATGTATTAGCCGCGCTGGGGGCAGAGGGCGCAGCGGGAGGGTAGGTTTTTGCTGCGGCAGCGACGGGGCGCGGATTTGCGGAGGCGGACGCTGAGGCAACTGTCGAGGAGGCACCAGGACTCGCGGTATTTTTCGTACATGGCGCGGGAGGGGCGGCGGGTGGTGGGATAGAAGCGGATAGCTTTGCGTTGGCCGATGGCCTGGATGGGGATGATGTACCAGAGATTTTCGGGGACGACGTAGGCGACGAAGAAATCGATTTCTTTGCTGGTGTAGACCTGGCCGTTGGCTCCGGTGGTTTTGACGCGGTAGCGAGTCTCGGCGCAGCGGGTGGCGGATTTGACCTGGACGCGGAGGAATCCGCGGTCGAGTTCGACTACGGAATCGTAGCGGTTGCTGTCTCCCCAGGGGATGAGGACGGTGAAGCCGAGATGGGTGGCGCGGGCGAGGAAGGCGGCCTCGGCGGCTTCTCCGCGCCGCTTGCGGGTGGGAGTGGCGACGGCGTGGATGGTGATGGGCTTGGGTTCGAGGTTGGGGCGCGAGTTTTGGGTTCTTAGCACGATGGTGGCGGACATAATGAAAAAGGCGCAGCCGAGGCTGCGCCGGAGTGACTCCTTTTGATGGGTGAAAGACGAACGGCGCGAACCCGTGAGGGCCGCGCCGTTGAGTTATTGTCTTATGGTTCTATTATATCACAGAGCTTAGGGTAAATGGGACATTTTCCAGAAATTATATCTGCAGGCGAATCAGGCATTTACGAAAACAGCCGGGTGAAAAAGGCTTGACAAGAAATTGGCGGGCCGGCGGAGTGGCGAGATTACGGCTCCTGATGAGGAGGGTTTAAGGCGACATCCGCTGCAATGCGCCGCTGTTGGGTGAGGCTGGAGGCTAAGGAATAGATGCAAAGCGCTGCCAGGATGAGATTCACCAGCAGGAGCCATGCGGCGTGCATGAAGACGTAGAAAGGTTCGTGCATCAGCAGGATGGCGCAGACGGCCAGCCAGGGAAAGAACAGAAGCAGCGCGGCGAAGGGTCGCTTCCAGGATCGCAGATAACTTTTGGGGCGGAGGATGGCGTAAAGCGCCAGCGATTCGATGGCGGTGATGGCGATGCAAGTTAGAACTCCACGAACCGGGTAGGACGGATTGGTGTGGAGAACGGCGATGGCATAGGAATCAGAACCGGTGCCTGCCCAGAAATACAGCGGCACCGATAACAGCCAAAGGCCCGGAATCCAGTATTGCTTGAACCAGTATTGCTTGAGCACAGTTCCCTACTCTCAGTTGCCGGTGGAGCAATCGTATGCCAGCGATTATTTTTTAACGCCGGGTAAGCTGGTATCTTCGAGCCGAGCAGTGCTCAGTCCTACATCGTTATCGGGATCGACCTTTCCCGGAGCGATGGAAACCATGTGGGCGATGATGGCGGCTTCGCCGTTTTCGCATTGTTCGGCAATCTGCTCGGCGGCGTACTCGTTGAATTTTTTTCCGGGGCGGTAACCATAGGCCGAGTACGATTTCACTTTCAGCAGCCGGTTGGCGGCTTCGGCGAGTCCCTGACTCTCGACCGCATTCACCATGTACTGCGTCGGGCTGGTGGCGTGCTGCGATTGCCAGACGTGAGCCAGTTCATGCACGATCGTATCGTGATAGGCAGGATCCTGGTGCGGGAGGACCGACATTCATAATTTGCTGCGCCGCGGTGAGCACGGTACCGGGGATGGCGAGCGTAAAGGCTCTGTTGTCGATGCCAGTCTTATCCGAGAGATAGACGGTTGAGCTGTCGATGCTGGCGCCGTAAACCGATTTTCCGATCGCCTCTTCGGGGCTGCCAGCATAGGGCCTGAGTTTGGGCAGGCTGGGGATTTTTGGCAAGCTGGGCAATTTAGGAAGAGTAAAGCCGAGCAGGCTGGAGGGCGCACTGGAGCCCGAGACTACGGCGGTTCCCGACGCTACCGACGCGGCGGGGAGAGCAACTTCACTCAGGGAAGCGAGGTGAATGGAATTGCTGTTGTCGCAGGAGGGATCGCAAGAGAGGGCGGAGTCGCTCGGATCCGGCGGGTCCTCAAGAAGTTTTCTCCAGGTATGCGGCCCGACAATTCCATCGGTTTTGAGCTGATTGGCCTGCTGGAACTCTTTCACGCGCGCCTGACTCTTTGACCAGAAAATTCCGTCGATGGACAACGGCGCCATGGCCGAGGGCGGACATGCGTTCAGTCTTGATTGCAAAATGACAACATCCGGTCCTTTCATTCCTATGGCGAGCATTCGTAACATGCGATCCTCTTTAGGGTTGAGATTCAGCGTTCAGATGCAGTGTTCAGATTCGATCCGACACGGCCGTCCTGAGAGCGGTTGCCATTATAGTGAGTCGTGGTCGCGATGCGTTTCAAATTTTGTCGGGTTAGACGATTGCCTGCTTACCTGATCCCCGCTATTGACAAGAATTCGGGAATGGGGAGAATCTCTTACGTTTGAGAACGAGGGGGATGGATGACGGCGGAAGATTATGTGCGGACTTACCTGCAGCTCTGGTGCTGGGTGAATGACACGTTTACCGTGGTGCAGGTGCGCAACTACCTGCAGAGCGGATTAGGAACGCAGGCCAGCCGGGCGGCGGGGGCTTACGCGAAACTGTTGGGTGCGCTGCCGAAGGTTGCGGGAGTGCCGGCGGGACGGGCGTTGCCGGCGGTGTTTGAGGTGAAGGGAGACAAGTATGTGAGCACGTCATTGTGGCGGGCTTACAACGGCAAGGGTGCGCCGGATGAGATTCAGAATGCGATTTATCTGGCGTCGGTGTGCGGGCTGGTGAATGAAGCGACGCTGAAGAATTATGTCGACAGCAATCTGGGAATCGATTGCGGTGGGTTTGTCGCGAACTATTGGGGGATTGGGCGTCCGGATGTGACGACGCCGAATCCGAATGGGGCGACGGGATTTAAGCCGAGGACGATTTGGGGGATGTATCCGAAGCAGCAGAGAAAAGCGGCGGGCGAGATTCAGGCGGACGATGCGGCGGTGTTCTTTGAAGATGTGAAGAATGATGATCCGAATATTACGGCGCAGAAAGGAGACGACGGAAAGTACGATCCGAAAACCGGATCGCAGGCGTTTCATATTGGCGTGGTGTCGTCAGCAACGGCGATTGCGGGGACGAACCAGGTGGATCTGGACATTGCGGAATCGAGCGGAGCTCCGGCAGATAGCGGGGGGAACGGAGTGAATGTGCGGTCGCTGGGAAAAGTGACGGCGACGGTGGCGAAGGGGCTGGTGTATTGCATGTCGGGACAGAGCCGCATTTATTTTACGGGGCGGCAGGGTCCGGCGAATCCTTATGCGCCGAATCTTTATGGCGGTTGAACGGGGCTGAGGTTTCGAAGCTTTCGTATTCGAAGCTTCGGTGTAGTCCGACATCTTGAGATGTGAGGGAAGAGAAATCTATTTTGCGGGAGCGATAGCAAAGGCCGCGCAAAATACAAAAAGCACCGTGCCAGTGGGGCAGTCTTTCATTCGAAACTTTGGGCGCGTCCGCGCAATCCACGGATGCGTGGATATGTGCCCAAAATGCAGGCCTCAAATGAAGAACTTCTCAAACCTCGCGAGTTCCTGAACCACGTACCCACCGAGGATGCTAAGCGTGAGTCCAACTTCTACATCCTGTGCGGCTCTCTCATTGAACGCTACATACGTAACGAGTTGAAGTGGCACATCCAGTTTAGGGCCGCGTCCCCGGGGGCCGTCAACCATCGGGAAGGGGCCGATTTTTGTATCTTGGTTGAGCAGGGCAGCAAAGTTCACCGACCCGTAAACTTGTCCATTGATGGTCTTGGTGACAAAGTCCTTCGGGGCGGGCTTGCCGCGCAGGACCGTGGTCAATACCCGCCTGTGCTTATTAACGTTACATAGGGCATCGAGCATGGCGAGAACGTGTCCCTCAGCATCTTGCCCGTCATGATACGGCTGTAAAGCCTGAATCTCCGCGACCGCATCAACGGAAACCCCGTCAAGCCTGTGTCTGGCAAGTTGTTGGTTAAACGCTTCCAGTGTCGTACAGATGGGGAACATATTCTTGTCGGTGGGATTATTCTTCGCAGCAAGCGCAAGTTCCCATATCAGATAATCGAGACTGGAGCGAACGTTTGTGAGGAAATCCCCGACTATCATGGGAACTCTGCCAGGGACGGATATTCTGGCAGTCACTTGGGCGATGTACTCGTCTGGGGAAGCATTCTCATCTCGCACAACTTTTGCAGGGTCTTTTTGAAAATACCTTCCAACTTCGGCGTGAAGTTCGTCGATGTGTTCCTGTGCCCGGAGGAGCTTCCAGCGAACGGAATCGGGGATCGACTCTGGAATTGGTGGTGGTTGAAAGATCACACCCGGCAGAATCTTAGGAGCATCCCCATCCTCGACGAGTCTAATCGCGTATCCGCATCAAGTAAATAATCGCGAAAATTTTGTCTCGTGGACGCAATCAAGATCGAAGGCAGAACCAACGTCAAGAGGGAGGGATAGGAGTGCCCGTCCCACATGGTTCGCCTCAGATAGATTCTTCAGATGAATTCAGATGAACTTCAGACGCTCTCCATTGCGCCGGAAACGGATCTCGCGCACTATGACATGCGTTGGGAGCGTGCAGGGGGGAACTTAGTGAACTGTAGCACCTCCCAACAAAGTCACGAGCCGACGGTAGCGGGGGAGCTGCCGTCGGCTCTGTTGACGTTTAGCAGACAGGAGATGCGGAATCAGGATTCGGACTTGATCCCATCTGGGGATGTAAACTTCGGGGTTCCTCGGGGATTTTCTGGATCCAAACCGGCGGCGCTCATGATGGCGCGGCCCAGGTCTTCCGGGGAGAAGACAAATTCCGCGGCGGGCGCGGGGCTGTTGAGGTCATCCTCGGGGGCAGCGATGACGAAGCGATAGCCGCGGCCGACGACGGTCTGAAGATAGTGCGGTTCGTCGGCATCGTCGCATAGAGCGCGGCGGATCTTGCGAATCGCGGTATTGATTCCCTGTTCGACATCGACGAACACATCTTTGCTGCTCCATAGTTCGCTGGCGATTTGGTCGCGGGTAACCAGTTGTCCCCGGTGGTCGACAAGAAACATGAGCAGTTGTAAGGGCAGGCCCTCGAGGCGGACGGGAATGCCGCGGCGGCAGAGTTGGTAACTGCCGTAATCTAACTGGAAATCGCCGAATCGAATTCTCTTCTCTGGCAAAAGAACAACTCCCACGTTACTCGAAGCGGTAGGTTTGAAGCGATTGCCATTATAGCGCTGGAAGCCGCTTTGCGCGGCGGTCTTGGGGAGCCGCAATCAAAATCGAAGTCCGAACTTAAAGTCAAGAACGACGGACAGGAGTGTCCGACCCACACGAACCGACCAGGTCGAGGAATGCCTGGTGGACACGGGGGTCGTCGGAGAGTTCGGGATGGAAGGTCGCGGCCATGACTCTTCCCTGCCGGACGGCGACGGGGTCTGCACCTTCGGTGGCGAGGACTTTCACGTTGGGGCCAATGCGCTCGATTTTTGGAGCGCGGATGAAGACCATTTCGAGGGGGGAGTCTTCCCTTTTCTTGTTTCCGTCTTTATTTGTTCGGTCGAGATTTTGTCGGTCGAGCTGGAGCAGTTTGCCTTCGCGGATGGAGCTGTCGAGCTGGCGTCCGTAGGCGTTGCGGCGGATGGTGATATCGAGGGCGCCGAGGCCTGACTGTTTTGGATTTTCGACTTCGGTGGCGAGAAGGATGGCTCCGGCGCAGGTACCGAAGGTGGGCTTCAGGCGCACGAACTGCTTTAGTTTTTCGAAACCTTTTTCTCCCAGCAATTTCAGGAACGTGCCGGACTCGCCACCGGGAATGACGAGGCCGTCGATAGCGTCGAGTTGCTCGGGCTTTTTAACCAACACAACTTCGGCGCCGAGTTCTTCGAGGCGGCGGCGGTGGGCATCGAAATCGCCTTGCAGGGCGAGCACTCCGATTTTCATATTGATTTGATTTTACCGGAGCGGACGAAGTTCACAATCAGCACGCCAGGTAAGTCTGAGCTACTTTTTTGCAGATGGGGATGCGTCGATTCGGTTTTTGCCTTAATCTGTCAGAACTATGAACGCAATCTCTTCTACATTCCATCTTCAAGGTTCTTCCCTTCCCTACGAAAATGAACGCGCAGGCGGCAGCAGTTGGGCGGTTGCCAGCAAAGTTCCGCAGGTCGCGATTGCATTCTGGATTATTAAGATTGCTGCCACCACGGTGGGCGAGACCGGCGGCGATGCGCTCTCCATGACGATGAACCTGGGCTACCTGGTGAGCACGCTGATTTTTCTGGTTTTTTTTCTGATTGCGGTGACGGCGCAGATCAAGGCGAAGCGGTTTCACCGGTTCTTGTATTGGACGGTGATTGTGGCCACGACCACGATGGGCACAACGATGGCGGATTTCGCTGACCGGTCGCTGGGCTTTGGCTACCTGGGCGGATCGCTGAGTCTCTTCGTGCTACTAATGCTGGTTCTGGGATTATGGCGATGGTCGGCGGGAGCGATTTCGTTTCGCGACATTACGTCGCCAAAAGTTGAGATGTTTTACTGGACGACGATTCTGTTTTCGAACACGCTGGGAACGGCGCTGGGCGATTGGCTGGCGGATACGCAGGGTGTGGGTTATGAGCGGGGCGCGCTAGTATTTGCGGGGGCGCTGACGCTGGTGGCCGCGGCTTATTTCTTTACCAAGCTTTCGCACACGCTGCTGTTCTGGACAGCTTTCATTCTGACGCGGCCGCTGGGGGCGACGCTGGGAGACATTCTTACTAAGCCTCATGCGAACGGCGGATTGAACCTCAGCCGGATTACTTCGTCCCTGGTGATTGCGGGCTTTATGGTTTTTTGCATTCTGTTCACGTCGCAGACCGCGGGGCAGCATCCGGGCGAAGACGGGAAATCTCGCGGGTAGCGTTGGCCCAGGCATCCATTCGCTTCGTTAGTCAGCGGGCGAGTCCGGCGGGGGCGGGCCAAACCACGGCTACTAGCAGAGCCACGGCGATCCCCAGCGATACCTCTACGAAGCGGTGCACGGCGATGATCCAGGGCGGTCGGGTGTGTGCGATCAAAAGAACAATGCTGAAGGTGATGGCGGCGAAGCGATAGGCGGTGCCAATCCGCAGCAAGGCGGAGAGAATGCCGCACAGGAAAATGCCGGCGCCGTAGACGATCCAGGTGGGATGAAAATAAGTCGTGATCAGAGCGCCCACCGCCGCTCCCAGGGCGGTGCCCACAAAACGCTGCCAGGCGATAGTCCGGGGATTCACGGTGGAGAGGATCACGACGATGGCGGAAATGGGAGCCCAATAAAACTCAGGCAGTTTGAGGCTTTGTGACAGCAGCATGGATGCAACGGCGGCCAGGGTCGCGCGTGCTGAAGTGATCAGTACGGCGCGGCTAATTCCGAGGCGACCAGGCCAGCGTGGCATGGAGGGATTGTACCGTGGGCGGGAGAAGGGTTTTGAAGGCCCCTTGACAAAGAAAGCGGCTCGTGTATATTACCTTTAGGTTATGGAACTGGACGGTTATTTACGATCTTATTCGGGATCTTCGCCGCGGCTGGATGCGACCTTTGCGGCTCTCGCGGATCCCACGCGACGTGCGATTCTTGCGCGATTGGCGAAGGGCGAAGCGTCGGTGACGGATCTGGCAAAGCCATTCGCCATGAGCCAGCCGGCGATTTCCAAGCACTTGAAAGTTCTGGAACGAGCAGGATTGATTTCGCGCGGCCAGGACGCGCAGCGGCGTCCGCGGCGGCTGGAAGCTCGACCACTAAGGGAAGCCACACAATGGCTGGAACACTACCGGCAGTTCTGGGAAGCGCAATTCCAGCGGCTGGATGCACTTCTCGTTGACCTGCAGACGGGTGCGGCGCGGACCAGCAAAAGTGCAGTCAGCCCGCGGCGAAGAAAGCGTATCTCAAGAAACAGGCCATAGAGGAGACGGAGATGAAAAACAGTGGAACCTTCCATATCAAGGCGCACGGTGACCGCGAGATTGTGGTAACGCGAATTTTCGATGCGCCGCGGGAGTTGGTGTTTGACGCCTACACGCGGCCGGAGTTGATTCAGAAATGGTTGCTGGGTCCGGATGGATGGTCGATGCCGGTGTGCGAGATCGAGTTGCGGGCTGGCGGCAAATATCGCTACGTCTGGAGAAACGACAGCGACGGGCGTGAGATGGGGATGGGTGGAATCTATCGCGAGGTGGTGGCGCCGGAGCGGATTGTGGCGACGGAAGTATTCGACGAGGCGTGGTATCCGGGCGAGGCGCTGGATACGATCGTGCTGAGCGAGCGGGACGGCAAGACCACGCTGACGCAGACGATTGTTTATAACTCGCGCGAGACGCGCGATGCGGTGCTGAAGTCGCCGATGCAGACTGGTATGGCGATGAGTTATGACCGGCTGGAGAACTTCCTGCCTTTGGCAGGGCGCGAGAGGTTGAGTGCGTAAGAAAAATATCGGAAGGGAAAAATAGACCTATGCAAAAGATTGTTCCGTTCTTGTGGTTCGATGGCAATGCGGAAGAGGCGATGAATTTTTATACCTCGATTTTCAAGAACTCGAAGGTTGGGCAAATCACGCGGTGTGGAGACGCGGGGCCCGGTCCCAAGGGATCGGTACTGACGGCGAAATTTCAGATTGAGGGGCAGGAATTCATGGCGCTGAATGGTGGTCCAGAATTTAAGTTCACGCCGGCGATATCGTTTTTTGTGAACTGCGAGACGCAGAAAGAGGTAGACGAGTTGTGGGAAAAGCTTTTGGCGGGTGGGAAAGCGATGCAGTGCGGCTGGCTCACGGACAAATTTGGAATATCGTGGCAGATCATCCCGAAGGCTCTGATGGAATTCCTGGGAGACAAGGATCCGCAGAAATCGCAGCGAGTGATGCAGGCCATGATGAAGATGATCAAGATTGATGTGGAGGGGTTGAAACGGGCGCATGAGGGGAAAGAATAGCGAGGTAGGGCGCTATTTGGGATTCCATGAACTGGCGCAGCGAGCCATTCGCTCGATGACCAACTGCATGACGTCATCGTTGCTGGTATCAGGATGGCCGGTAATGTCTGAAATGTAGCGTTGTGCGGCGTAAGCCCATACCAGGCAAGCGTAAGTTATCCCCTCGATCCAATCGAGAACGTCTGTCGCCGCTTTGACTTGTTTTTTTCGCATCTCGAAGGACTCGCCAGCCTTGGCCACTTCCTCGAGAACCTTGAGGAGTTCGGCAACGTCTTTGATGGTTTTGGCGCCGGAAAAGATGATCGCAAGGTCGACGGCTGTTTTCAGAACATGCCCTGCGATGTGCTTCATGGCTTCGCCGTCTTTTGCCTCGGACAAAAGCACGGCGGACTGCAGAAGGTTGGGAAACTGGTCGAGAACCGCGATCATGGTGGCCATGGCCTCGATCTGGTGCGCGGGCCGTTCGACGGCGGCGGCCTTGGCCAAAGTTTTTTTCATATTCGAGTACGACTCGTCTTCCATGACCAGCAACAATTCCGCGCAAGCTTTCAGGCTGCCGTAAGCTTTCTGTAGTGCGAGGCTGACGGGCTTCGCTGTGTGTTTATCGGCCAGGGATTCGAGCGTGGTGGCACGCTGAAGGAGCCGGTTATAGGACTCCTCGATTGGGTGGTGGCCCATGGTGTTCCTCCTAAGCGGAGCACTACCTTTTGGGGAGAAATGATACAGGAGGAGATCAAGTTCTTTGAAGAGCGCGAGGGGCCTGATGGTGGTGCAAGTTGGCTTAGGCGTTGCGCCCGTTAAGCGGGAGATCCCTCGCGCGGCTGAAGTACGCCACGTTTCGGGATGACGACCTTCAAAAAGAAATCGGCGCGGCGAGGGTAACATCGACAGGGGTCGCTCGACTAACATTTTTCTGGCGCGTGAGTCGAATGATCGGAGGCTAGTGATGAATATGAAATTCATTCGCGGTTATTTCGTGGTATGCAGTCTGGTGATTTTGTATTCCATGCAGGGGCTGGCACAACAGAACGCAAACATGGCGGCGAGTGGAGCTGCGCAAAAGTCGGTGGAGCGGGATGGGCAACACGACTTCGATTTCGAGGTAGGGTCGTGGAAGATTCACCTTAAGCGGCGTCTCAATCCGCTGACGGGATCGAACACGTGGGTTGAGTTCGACGGCACGTCTGTGACACGAAAGGTTTGGGACGGGCGATCGCAGATTGAAGAATTTGAGACGGACAGCCCGACCGGGCATATTGAGGGGCTGACGTTACGGCTTTACAATCCGCAATCCCATCAGTGGAGCCTTTATTGGGCGAACAGTAAAGATGGAAAAATGTTCGTGCCGCAGATCGGTGAATTCAAGAATGGCCGGGGCGAGTTTTACGCGCAGGACACGCTGAACGGGAAGCTGATCTTTGTTCGATTTATCTGGTCGAATACGACTTCGAATATGCCTCACTTTGAACAGTCATTCTCGGACGATGGCGGAAAGACCTGGGAAGTGAACTGGATTACGGACCAGACGCGGGTGGAGGATGGGAGTGACAAAGCGCGGTGAAATTATTTTCCTAAAAAGTCGATGAATCGTTCGTCCAATGCGTTGTCTTCTGCGGACTGCGGTGCCTTGCCGGTGGGGCGAAGGGCCAACCAGACGACGATGGAGATCATTCCGCACCAGCCGAGCAGGCGAACTACGGCGGCGATTTTTGTGTCGTAGTTGAGAACGCCGAGATCGCTGAAGATGCGAAAGAAATCGTGCTCGGCAAATTCCGGGTCTCCGGTGGTGACCAGAGGCAGCACCTGGGCGCGCGCGTCGGCCATGTAGGTTGCGGTGTAGAGCCAGTTCTCGAAGAAAAAGAACAGAGCAGAAAACGAAGCCGGTGGTTTGACGGTGAGCGAAGAAGTAGGCCGCGAGGAGGAATGGGACGAGCCACTGGAGAATAGTTCCTCCCCAGAGTTGGAGCGTAGGGCCGAACCAGCGAAAAAGATTGTGGCCGCCTTCGTGGACGACCAGATTGGCTAGATCGATGAAGAGCATTCCGCCGTTGGCGTGCAAGGCATACAGGAGGAATCCGGCGTAGAAAATCAGCCAGGCGACGAGTGCGGGACGGGAGACCGGGTCCCAGGGCTTGTCGAGGCCGAGGTCGAGGCCTAGTTGGTCGCATATTGATTGCAGGGATTCGAGCATGTGCTGGGTGGGATTTTACGTAGGCGAGGCAGAGCGGGAAAGTTACTAATGATCCGGTCCCCGAATAGTAATCACACCTGCTGGGCGCCAAACCTTTAACGGGCGCTCACCCGGCGACTTTCGCTTGACCGCTGTACCTTGCCCGGCGGATGAGCAATAGCACTCCAAGTAGACAGCCCACTATTTCGAGCGCCAGAAGGACGAAGACACTTACGTCGAACCGGGCAGTCCAATCGCCGGATGCCACCGTGAAAACGTTATTAGATGATGCATGCAGGAAGTGCTCATAAAGATCGGCACTTAAAGCGAGCAATAAGAAAATCAATAATATGGCACCGGCGAATTTATTGCTGAGCCACCACACCGCAGCGGAGACCACTAAATGCCCGAGCGTTATCAGAGCAATGGCCAGCCAACTAACGTGGTTGTTTGGGGCGGGCAGAACCTTTGCTGCAAGGAACAGGTGCCCGACTGCGACGATCCAGTGTGCAGTAACAATTAGGAGGATGAGGGGGCGCCGGCTTGTCATCGTGGATGGTTTTTCCTTCTGACGAGTCTCGCTCACTCTGGCCAGGAAAGAAACCCCAATTCCCTTCCAGCCTTTTCAGTACCGTACAGGCGGCATTGGAAGGGCTTAGTACCAGAAATCGGGCTACGAACCAGAAGGTCGGGAGTTCGAATCTCTCAGGGCGCACCATTTTCGATCATTTAGCCGCTCGGCTCCTACGAGGCTTTTTTCACGGGAGCAGCGGCCTTGGCCATCACTCCCCGTGAACCTCCGGCTGCTTGAAAAAATTCTCTTCTTACACTGATTCGCGCCTAGCCAGCCGTCATAGCGTCGGGAACACACAGTAGAAGTGTGCCAGAAAAGATGGACCCCTTAGTTGTTCAACATAGCGTTGATCCCCTTTTTCGGTCAAAATCTAGGGCTGCTTCGGTCGCTCCGAGCTGTCGCTTTCATTAATAGACAGGGAAGTAAAGTGCGACTCCTCCTCAGTCGAGTAATAGGGCTCTAGCGGAGGTCTTGTAATCCAGGCGAATGGCACAGCCAGAATTACGGTAATCGGAAAGGATATTAGGAGAGCGGCTACTAATAGAAGTAGGCCGCGGAGTCCCATGACAGCGCACAGCGTCATAGAGAGCGCTAATGCTACAAATCCGTTTATACGCGCGTACATACGCGAGGGCCGAAGTTTCAGGCCGCACTTTGGACAGGTCCAAGGCGGCCTGCGCTTAGCCTGTTCGCCGCCCATACTCGCGCCACATTGGGGGCACTCAAAAGTTGGCATTGGTGGCCGCATTTGATTTTTCCACCTAATTCGTATTCGCCGCAGTGATAATATTCATGTGACTCTGACCTCTGCCCCCGGTTGGCATCGACGTAAATGCTCCCAAGCCACTGATCCCGGCTAGGCGACTGTCGCCATGTCAGCTAGTCGTTAATGCACCGGATTGATTAAGTGTAGAGTTGGAAAAATCTGCTAAAATCATTCCAAAGTTCTTCTGCGTGCCCAGAGGCCGCCCAGCGAGAATGTCCGCCGTGCGTGGGATCACTGTAACAGGACCAGGAATAGGATCAAGGGTTTCCACAAAATCAGTGGCATTCGACCAGAACTCCGGGTTATGTGCGAGATCCGTCTCTCCCTGTTTAGTGTGCCGTGTATAACTAGGGCGTTGGGCCTTCCTGTTGGCCTAGCGGCTGAACGTAATTTAACATCTGATTCCCAGTACCGAGTAACGCATCAACGAGATCGTCTAGGCCCCCACTTTCTACCCAACCGGCCATGCCTCCGAAAGTTACAGCAAGAGGGGCTGCCGGATTGGGATCAAAACTGCTAAGAAAATCGACGGTATTCGATATGACCTCTGGGTCATATGCAAGGTCGTTCAGTGCTACATAGGCGTCCGGCAGCGTCATTCCGCCGACGGCGAGTAAGGTGCTCCCGCCAAACCATTCTACATACGTCATCGGATCGTTCATGACGGAAGCGGCAGCCTGCAGTATGGTGTCTCTCAACGTGCAAACGGATCACCGCACGGATCAAGCCACTCGCGGCAATTGTCCGCATTTTGTCCGTGAACGGGGTGCAACCTGAGGCAAAAGCGACCAACAGTAGCGACATGTTCTGGGGGATTTACCGGTACTTAGCTGCCTGCCTTGGTATGGCGTCACGTGATGTTTTTCCCTACGAACCAGAAGGTCGGGAGTTCGAATCTCTTAGGGCGCACCATCTTCTCCCAGAAAACAAGCAAGTTAAAGGGCAAACCCGAGTTTTGAGTTTGCCCTGTTTTGGTGCAATTGTGCCCAACTATGTTCGAACTATGATCGTTCTCTATTGAACTGTTTGCGCAACGCGGTTGACAGGTGCATCCGGTTGGCTCTCAGTCTGACTCACGGCTGCAGATTCGAGCCCCGAGAGAGAGCGAATTTCTTTTGGACGCCACGCGGTCACCCAAAAGCGATGCGTCGCGCTCACCATCCCCTCGTCTGCAACATCTGGGCCTCATCCATTCCAGCAATAGCCAGGCCTTTCATTGCGCCCGTCAGGTCTTCGCTGACTTCGAGTAATACTTTAGGGTCTTGATAGTGGGTGGCGGCTTGGACGATGGCTCTCGCGCGCTTTGCGGCTTCTTCGGGGTCGGCGAAGGTGGTCGAGTCTTTCATGAAGATGCCGGAGCCTACGAAGACGGCTTCGGCACCGAGTTGCATGACCAGGCTGGCGTCGGCGGGGGTGGCGATGCCTCCGGCGGAGAAATTTGGCACCGGCAGCTTCCCTGTTTTCGCCACCATCTTGATGAGTTCGTAGGGCGCGCCGTGTTCTTTGGCTTTGGCGTAGAGTTCTTCTTCGCCGAGGACGGTGAGGATGCGCATCTCCTGCACGATCTGGCGGATGTGCTTGACGGCGTGGACTACGTCGCCGGTGCCGGCCTCACCTTTGGTGCGGATCATGGCTGCGCCTTCGGCGATGCGGCGCAGGGCTTCTCCGAGATTGCGCGCGCCGCAGACGAATGGGACTTTGAAGGCGTGCTTATCGACGTGGTGAGCTTCGTCGGCGGGAGTGAGGACTTCGGATTCGTCGATGTAGTCGACGCCGAGTTCCTGCAAGATTTGCGCTTCGGCGAAATGTCCGATGCGGCACTTGGCCATCACGGGGATCGAGACGGTGGCCATGATCTCGCGGATTTTTTTGGGCGAGGCCATGCGTGCGACTCCGCCTTCGGCGCGGATTTGCGCGGGGACGCGCTCGAGGGCCATGACGGCGACGGCTCCGGCTTTTTCGGCGATGGCGGCCTGCTCGGCGGTGGTGACATCCATGATGACGCCGCCTTTGAGCATTTCGGCGAGGCCGGTTTTGAGGCGGAGGGATGTGGGGGTGGTGTTGGAGCCGTTGGTTTTGGACATGGTGGACTCTTTTCGCGATCGCGAAGGATAGGCCGGCGGCACAGCCGCCGGCTCTTTCCATTTTACAGTGTGTTCATCATTCGCGGTACCCCAGGGGTCGGGCAAAACGAAGGTTCGAGGAAGAGATGCCTCGAGTAGCCGTCGTCAGGATAAACATAAAGGGGTCCTTCGACTGCGGCTTTGCTTTGCTAATCGCAAAGCAAAATCCTCGCTCAGGATGACAAACTGCGCGGGCTATCGTTCCACAAATTTGGCGAACATTTTTTCCGGGTCGATGGTGATGAAGATGCCGCGGCTGCGGGCTAGGACTTCGTTTTTGTCGTTGAGGATTTCGGCGACGTTGATGTGCTGGCGTCCGTGGACTTTTTCTTCGCGGCCTTCGACGCGTAACGGCTTGTTTAGTGGCACTGGCTTCAGATATTCGACGGTCATTTCGCGGGTGAGGGCGACGACGTGGTGGAGTTTGTTTACTTTGCCCATGGCGTCGTCGAGGATGCAGGCGATGACGCCGCCGTGAGTGTGGCCGGGAGGGCCGGTGTAGCGCTTGCTGAGGCGGAATTTACAGACGAAGGTTTGGCGTTCTTCGTCGAGGAGGAATTTGAGGCGCATGCCGTGGGGATTGTTTTGTCCGCAGACGAAGCAGTAGTTTTTCTGCATTTTTGTGTAGCGGGTGTCGTGGCCTTGGGGTTGGGGCTTCGGTGGCATGGAGGGATTTTACGTGATGTCGGTGGGGTGTGGTTGAGGAACAAAAAGCTTTTGATCGCGGAGGTCGCAGAAGAAAGGCCGCGGAGGACGCGGAGAAAACCCAAAGGCTTAAGTTACCTCATCTGAATATGCTATAAGGGGCGATGCGTAGGCAAAGACCCTCGCTCCGGATCATCAGGTTCATCCATGAAGACATCCCACTGGAAGGAGAATGCTCGGCCTGCGGCAACGCTCAGTTCAAATTACTCCATGATCCTCGTAGGCCGTTCCATCAGCCTGACCGCGAACGTTACCGAGAATTACTGCAACGTCAGTTTGAAGAACATCTAAAAGTTGCTCATCCGACTGACAGTGCGGGTGGTTCGCGATGAGCGGACACGACCCTTGATCCCCGGAAAAGCGGCACAATTGAAGCCAAGGCCGGGTAGAAACTCCCAGCAGAGTCCGCGTTCGTGCCGACAGGTAGGGGATCTTTCGACTGCGGTTGTGCTTCGCGATTGCGAAGCACAACCTTCGCTCAAGATGACAAGACTCGGAATTTGGAGATCATCTTGTCGGCCTGGAGGGATTAGGGCGGACGAAACATTCCCACATCTCGCAAAGGAAGCGAGATGTGGGGCACCCACGGTGGTGATAGCGCTCGCAAGTCGCATAGGTCTTCACTTCCTCAGGATGACAAGGCTTCTCAGATGGGGGCGGATGCTGTATACATATCGGTTTTGGAAAACTTTGATTGGAGCTCTTGTGAAACTTCGTCTCGCGGTTGCGCTTGCTGTTTTCTTTTTGGCGTTTTCTACGTTGATCGCCGTTGCGCAGGATTCGGATAAGACTGCGATGCCTGCGGCTGCGGGCAAGAAAAATCCTAAGAAGGATCAGAAGAAGGATGAGGGTAAGGCTGCGTCTTCTCAAGATAAGGATAAGAAGGATGAGGAGAAAAAGCCGGGGATGAATGCGGAGACTTTTTCCGGGCTGAAGTTTCGGTCGATTGGGCCGGCGGTGGCTTCGGGGAGGGTGATGTCGATTGCAGTGAATCCGAAGAATAAGTTTGAGTATTACGTGGGCGTGGCTTCGGGCGGAGTGTGGAAGACGGTGAATGATGGGACGACGTGGACTCCGCTGTTTGATAAGGAGGCGTCGTATTCGATTGGGTGGGTCGAGCTTGATCCGAATGATCCGGCGGTGGTTTGGGTGGGGACGGGCGAAAGCAATTCGCAGCGCAGCGTTTCGTATGGAGACGGGATTTACCGGTCGGATGATGGAGGGAAAGATTGGCAGAATTTGGGGTTGAAGAAATCGGAGCATATTGGGCGGGTGGTGATTGATCCGCGGGATTCGAAAGTGGTTTATGTGGCGGCGGAGGGGCCGTTGTGGGGCGCGGGCGGGGATCGCGGTCTTTATAAGAGCGTCGATGGCGGAAAGAATTGGAAGGCGGTGCTGACCATCAGTGAAAACACGGGCGTGGTGGATGTGGCGATTGATCCCTCGAATCCGGACATTGTTTATGCGGCGGCTTACCAGCGGAGGCGGCATGTTTTTACTTTGATCGATGGCGGGCCGGAGAGCGCGATTTATAAATCGACCGATGCGGGGACGACGTGGAACAAATTGAAATCCGGATTGCCGACGGTGGATATGGGGCGGATTGGGCTGGCGGTATCAGCGGCGGATCCGAATGTGGTTTACGCGACGATTGAGGCGGCAGATGGCAAGGGTGGAATTTTTCGGTCGAATGATCGCGGGGCGACCTGGGAGAAGCGGAACGAATTTGATTTGGGAGCGATGTATTACGCGCGGGTGGTTTGCGATCCGAAGAATGCGGATCGGATTTTTGTGATGAACGTGAATTTGCGGGAGTCGCTGGATGGTGGGAAGACTTTGAAGAAAGTTGCGGAGGTGAATCATCACGGGGACAATCATGCGATCTGGATTGATCCGGATGATACGAAGCATTGGCTGCTGGGGTCGGATGGCGGGATGTATGAGACCTGGGATGATGCGAAGAGCTGGCAATTCAAGGCGAACCTGCCGACGGTGCAATTTTACGATGTGGCGGTGAGCAACGCAGTTCCCTTTTATGACGTGTGCGGCGGGACGCAGGATAATTTTTCGTGGTGCGGTCCGGAGCGGACGCGCAACGTAAACGGGATTATGAATTCGGATTGGTTTGTGACTACGGGAGGAGATGGATTCCGGTCGGTGGTGGATCCGGTGGATGCGAACACGATTTATTCGGAGTCGCAGTATGGAGTGCTGGTGCGGCATGACAAGCCGACCGGGCAGGAGATGGTGTTGCAGCCGCAGGAGGGTAAGGGCGAGCCTGCTCTGCGCTGGAATTGGGATTCGCCGGTGATTATTTCTCCGCATTCGCATACGCGGTTGTATTTTGCGGCGAACAAATTATTTCGCAGCGACGATCGAGGAGATTCGTGGAAGGCGATCAGCGGCGATCTGACGCGGCAATTGGATCGAAATAAGTTTCCGGTGATGGGACGAGTTTGGGAGCCGGATGCGGTGGCGAAGAATCAGTCGACGTCTTTGTTTGGAAACATTGTGGCGTTGTCGGAGTCTCCGAAAAAAGAAGGGCTGATTTACGTGGGGACCGATGATGGGTTGATTCAGGTGACTTCGGATGGCGGGCAGAACTGGACCAAGTACGAGAAGTTTGCCGGGGTTCCGGATATGACTTACGTGAGCCGGCTGGCGGCTTCGTCGCATGACGCGAATGTGGTTTATGCGGCGTTTGACAATCATAAGAATGAGGATTTCAAACCTTATCTGTTGAAGTCGATGGACGCGGGGAAGACTTGGAGTTCGGTTGCGGGGAACTTGCCGGAGAACGGGCCGGTGCTGGGATTCGCGGAAGATGCGGTGAATGCGAATCTGCTGTTCGCGGGGACGGAGTATGGAGCGTTTTTTACCGTTGACGGCGGAGCGCACTGGGTGCAGCTGAAGGGCGGGCTGCCGACGATTGCGGTGCGCGATGTGGTGGAACAGGCGCGGGAAGGCGATCTGGTGATTGCCACGTTTGGTCGCGGGTTTTATGTGCTCGATGATATTTCCGCGCTGCGAGGGATGAGGGCGGAAGCGTTGGAACAGACCGCGGCGACTTTTCCGATGAAGGATGCGTTGCTTTATATCGAGCGGCATCCGCTGGGTGGTCCGCGAAAAGGATTTCAGGGGGACGCGTTTTATACGGCGGAGAATCCTCTGTTTGGAGCGGTGTTCACGATTTATTTGAAGGAGAAGCTAAAGACCAAGAAGGAGAAGCGGCAGGAGGCGGAGAAAGAGGCGGCGAAGAAAAATCAGACTTTGCCTTATCCGACCAATGACGAGTTGCGGGCGGAAGCGGAGGAGCGGAAGCCGGAAGTTTATTTTTTGGTCTATGACGAAGCGGGCGCGCCGATTCGCCGGGTGGAGGGGAGTATTGAATCGGGATTTCAGCGGGCGGCGTGGGATTTGAGATATCCGGTGATGGCGCTGCCGGAGCATCACGATGAGGAGGAGGATTTTCCTCCGGCTTCGTCGCATGGGACGCTGGTACTGCCGGGGTCGTACTCGGTGCGATGTTTTCAGGATGTGGATGGAGTGGTGACAGAACTGGGCACGGTGCAGAATTTTAAAGTGGTGACGGAGGGACAGGGAGCGATGAGTGCGGGCGATCTGGCGGCGCGGGAGGAATTTCATCGCAAGGTGGCGCGGCTTTACCGGGCGGTATCGGGAGCGACGCGAGAGGCGCACGAGGTGCAGGATCGGTTGAAATCGATTCGCGAGGCGTTGCGGGATACTCCGGCGGCGGAAAAACAGTTGGACGCGGAGGCGGATGCGATTGAGAAGAATGACCGGTTGATTTTGCGAGCGCTCAGCGGGGATAAGGAGATGCAGAAACGGAATGAGCCGGTGGCGTCGTCGATCAACGACCGCGTCGAGGCCATTATGGAGGGCGAGAGATTTTCGCTGGCGAAGCCGACGCAGAGTCATGTTGATGATTACGACATTGCGGGGGCGGAGTTTGCGGAACAGCTCGGGAAACTTCATACGCTGGTTGAGGTTGATTTGGTCAAGCTGGAGAAGGATATGGAGGCTGCGGGTGCGCCGTGGACTCCGGGGAGGGTGCCGGAGTGGAGTGAGAAGTAGGAGTGGAGCTGAGTTCGAAGAAAAAAATCTTTAACACAGGAGACACGGAGGGGCACAGGGTAGGGCGGAATGAAGATCGTTCGTAATTTTTTCTTGCTCGCATAAGTCGCTTGTTTTTTTCTCAGGCGGCTGTGATAAACTCGCCGCCGACTGTTGCTTTGCGCTGTGGGGCGCGGCAACCGCCGTGGGGAAATCGTTCGACGTCGCTTCTTGTGGTTGGGAGGACTGGGGAATGGGCCTCGCGTTAATGGCTTTGATCTGGCTGATCACCTTGGCCAGTACTTATTTCTTTGTTGCCAAAACCTGGTGGCTGCCGGTGGGCGCCTCTTCTGCCACGGCATTCATTGACGGACAACTCACACTCACATTTATTTTGATGGGAATTGTTTTCCTGGCGGCGCAATTGTCGCTGGGATACATCGTCTGGAAATATCGGCAAACGCCTTCCTCGCCGCCGGTGCTTTATTCGCATGGCAATACTCGACTGGAAATTGTGTGGACTGTCCTTACTACGATTCTGTTCGTGGGATTGAATCTGATGGGCAGCCGGGTGTGGGCGAGTCAACGCTTTGATCAGGCGGGGCCGGGGGCGGTGCAGGTGGAGGTGACCGGCATGCAGTTTGCCTGGTACTTCCGCTATCCGGGGCCGGATGGAAAGTATGGGGCGACGAGTCCGAAGCTGATGGATCCATCGGCGGGCGGAGAAGCGGCGGTGGGTCTGGATACGTCTGATCCAGCGGCGAAAGATGATGTGGTGACCGGGACGATGTATTTGCCGGTCGACCGGCAGGTGGATATCAGTTTGCGCGCGGTGGATGTGATCCACAGTTTTTTTGTGCCTTCGCTGAGATTTAAACAGGATGCGGTTCCGGGATTGAATATTCATATGCACTTCACTCCGACGGCGATTGGCGAGTATGAGATTGCATGCGCCGAGCTTTGCGGGCTGGGACACTACAAGATGCATGGCATGGTTCACGTGGTGAGCCAGGAAGATTTCGATAAGTGGATAGCGGCACGGGAGGCGGAGAAACAATAAAATGGCGACCGCGGCTACGGTTCATTCGCACGCTCCTCAGGGATTTATCCGGAAATATATTTTCAGCCTGGATCACAAAGTTATTGGCATTCAGTATTTCTTTCTGGCGCTCACGGCGGTTTTTGTGGGGATGTTTTTGTCGCTGCTGATGCGCATCCACCTGGTGTGGCCGAATGCGGTGCTGCCGCTGGTGGGGGAGATCAAGCCAGAGACTTATCTCAGCCTGCTGACGATGCACGGGACGATCATGGTGTTTTTCGTGCTGACGACGGCTCCGCAGGGCGGGTTTGGAAATTATTTTCTGCCAATTCAGATTGGCGCGCCAGATATGGCGTTTCCGGTGCTGAACATGCTTTCGTTCTGGACGACGTTTGTCGCGTTCGTGACCATCATCGCGGCATTTTTCGTAACGGGCGGAGCGCCGCTGCATGGGTGGACGGGTATGCGCCGCTGAGTGCGCTGCCGTCGGCGGGGCCGGGCGAGGGGTTGGGCGCGGATTTGTGGATCACGAGCATTGCGATTTTCTGCGTCGCGTCGCTGATGGGGGCGCTGAACTTTATTACGACTACGCTCGATCTGCGGGCGAAGGGCATGACTATGATGCGCATGCCGCTGACCGTTTGGTCGTGGTTCATCACGGCGATTTTGGGATTGCTGGCGTTTGGCGTGTTGCTCTCGGCGGGAATTCTGCTATTGATGGATCGGAATTTGGGGACGAGTTTTTATGTGCCGCTGGTGGTGGTGAACGGGCAGATCATGGGGCACAAGGGCGGATCGCCGCTGCTGTGGCAGCATCTGTTCTGGTTCTTCGGGCATCCGGAGGTTTACATTGCGATCCTGCCGGGGATGGGCGTGGCTTCGCAGGTTTTGTCGACGTTCTCGCGCAAGCCGATTTTTGGATATAAGGCGATGGTTTACGCGATGCTGGCCATCGGATTTCTTGGATTCATGGTGTGGGGCCACCATATGTTCATGAGTGGCATGAGTCCATACTCGGCGTTTGCGTTTTCGATTTTGACCATGTGCATTGGCGTGCCTTCGGCGATCAAGACTTTCAACTGGCTGGGCACGATGTGGAAGGGACACATTCGATTTCAGACGCCGATGCTGTATGCGATTGGATTCGTTTCGCTTTTCGTTTCGGGCGGATTGAGTGGGCCATTTCTGGCGCAGCCGGTGCTCGATATTCAGTTGCACGACACTTATTTTGTGGTGGGACACTTTCATTTGATTATGGGAGTGGCGGCGATCTTTGGCATGTTTGCGGCGACTTATTACTGGGTGCCGAAGATGTTTGGGCGGATGATGAACGAGACGTGGGGGCGCGTGCATTTCTTCCTGACGCTGGCGGGAACCTACGCGATCTTTATGCCGATGCATTATCTGGGGATCGCGGGCGGGACGCGGAGGTATTCGCAATACACGGAAGTGGCGTACCTGCACAAGCTGATGCCGCTGCATGAGTTCATGACTTATGCGGCGATCATCACGATTGCGGCGCAGTTTATTTTTGTGATCAATCTTTTCTGGACGATCTTCAAGGGGCCGAAGGCGAGTGATAATCCGTGGGAGGCGACGACGCTGGAGTGGACTACGACGACGCCTCCGCCGCACGATAATTTTGGCGGGAAGACGCCGGTGGTGCATCATGGGCCCTATGAATATGGAGTGCCGGGAGCGGCGCGGGATTATGTGATGCAGACGGATCCGGTGACTGCGGCGACGCATTGAGAAAACGTAAGAACAGAATCTTTAACACGGGGGACACTGAGGAACACAGGGTAAGGCTATCGCACCGAAAATCATTGTTAACTTCGGCGGTGGCTTGAAGCATCTTATGTGATCATGGCGACTTATAGTCCAAGCACTCCGGTAAACAAGTTGGGCCGCGGCGGGGATGTTCCTGCGCCGCCGAATGGCGGTGGCGGCGGCGATAACTCACAAGATTCGAATCTTCCAAATTATGGGGCGCGATTGCGGCGGGCGCGGCTGGGGCTGATCTGCGGGATTGCGACGGTCAGCATGATTTTTATTTCGCTGACCAGCGCATACGTGGTCAGGCAGGGATTGCCGACCTTCGATGGTGCGACGAACTCTTACGTGCGCGATTGGGGCCAGGTGCAGTTGCCGTGGCTGTTGCTGGGCATCAACACTGTGCTGTTGCTGGTCAGCAGCCTGACCATGGAATTTGCGCGGCGCGATATCAAGCGGCGGGCGGCGCTGGCTCCGCTGCAATCCATTCCGGGAATTTCGCTGGGGGAAGAAAAACAATTTCCCTGGCTGGGTGTGACGGTACTGTTGGGGCTGGGATTTCTGGTGGGACAGTGGATGGCGTGGGGCGAGTTGAAGGCGCGGGGATTTTTTGTGGACACGAATCCGAATAGTTCGTTTGTTTATTTGCTGACGGCAACGCATGCGGTGCATCTGGCGGGAGGAATTATTGCATTGCTGTGGGCGGGGATGACTTCCCTGCTGCACCGTCCGGTTGAGGGACGGCGGATTGTGGTCGACGTTACGGCGTGGTACTGGCATTTTATGGCGGTGCTGTGGGTTTATGTTTTTGCGTTGCTGGGGTTGGCGCGGTGAAGTGACAGGGGTAGACGCTTCAGGCGAGTTGCATAGGTCCTTCGGGGCAAAGAGCGCCGCTCAGGATGACAGCAGGAGTTGCATAGGTCCTTCGCGCAAAGAACGCGCTCAGGATGACAAGCGAGAGAAAGGGGAATCTGGGGAATGGCTGAAGCCGCGTTGGAACATCACGCTTCTGCGGTGCAAGGGGCCGCGGGAGAATTCGAAGCTCCGCTGTTTGGGGCGTACTCGAAGAAGGTGGGGATGTGGCTGTTCCTGGCCTCGGACTCGCTGACGTTTGGGGCGCTGCTGTTTGCCTTCAGTTACAACCGTATTTACACGGTGTGGCCGACGCCGTTTGGCAAGGAAAGCATTATCAATGCGACGGTGATGACAGCGTGCCTGTTGTCGAGCTCGCTGACCATGGTGCTGGGGGTGTTGGCGGCTAAGCGCGGCGATCGCGCGTGGACACGAAACTGGATTCTGGGAACGATGGTGTTTGGCACGGCGTTTATTGTGCTGCATGGCATGGAGTGGACTCACTTGATCCACGAAGGGCTGACGTTGCCGGGATTTCCGAAATCGGTGGAGGTGGGAAGCGGAGAATATGCGAAAGTCTCGGCGGGCGTGCCGCAGTTTGCGGCGACTTTTTTTGGACTGACAGCGATGCATATGTTGCACGTGACGATCGGCGTCATCTATTTGGGCGTGGTGGCGCTGCGGAAATGGTTTCTGCCGCTTCTGGGAGGGTTGTGGCTGGCGGGAGTTTTCCTGATTCCGGCGGATAATGTTTTTCATTACGGAATTCATGTGCTGCTGATTGGGTTGGTGGTGGCCAGCGTGATTTTGTTTTTGAAGCCGAAGGATTACGACGCGAACGATGTGGAAGTCTCGGGACTGTACTGGCATTTTGTGGATCTGGTGTGGATGTTTATTTTCCCGCTGGTGTATTTGATGTCGACGAAGGTGTAGGGTTCATCGGGCTGAGGCCGCGCGTTTTCAAAAGGATTGGGAGAGGCCGCGGTCAAGGTGCATAGATCCTTCGCGCAAAAACGCGCTCAGGATGACAAGACTGTTTGGGGGATGAGCACATGCATGACGTGGCGACGCACGATGATAGCAAGGGGCAGTATTTCTGGGTGTGGGGAGCGCTGCTGGTTCTGACTGGGGTTGAGGTCTGGCTGGGTTACCGGCAGGTTTTCGAGCCGGTAAGAATGCTGGAAGTGCTGCTGGTGCTTTCGGTGATCAAATCGGCGCTGATCATTGCGTATTTCATGCACTTGAAGTTTGAGACCGCGATCATGCGATGGATGATTGTGATTTCGGTGTTTGGGCTGTTTGTGATTATGTATTTGTTTTTCTTCCCGGACGCGGGACGGATTCTGCGGCTTGGAGTTGGATAGAGTTTGGGCATGAGATTTCTGCGAGACAACGTTCGCTTAATGGCGCTGTTTTTGATGTTGGGATGGTTCAGTGTGCCAGCGCTCGCGCAGGGATGCGCGATGTGCAACGCGGTGGCGCGAGCCACGCCGAAAGAAGGTCAGCGGGCGTTGAACCGGGCGATTCTCGTGATGCTGGTTCCTCCGATCAGCATGATGGTGGTTGGGGTGGGGTTTGCTTTTCGCTATGGAAAGCGGCGGGATGAAGAGCAGGATGCGGAGGACAGGGGCTAAAGCCCATCTTTATTGAGAGCTTTACGCGGCGCTAAAGCGCCGCTCTTCCACGGTTGTTCCGGCGGTTTCCACGGTAACTCTAATTTCGCTACGGGAAGCGGCGGGATGAAGAGCAGGATGCGGAGGACTACAGGGGCTAAAGCCCATCTTTATTGAGAGCTTTACGCGGCGCTAAAGCGCCGCTCTTCCACGGTTGTTCCGGCGGTTTCCACGGTAACTCTAATTTCGCTATGGAAAGCGGCGGGATGAAGAGCAGGATGCGGAGGACTACAGGGGCTAAAGCCCATCTTTATTGAGAGCTTTACGCGGCGCTAAAGCGCCGCTCTTCCACGGTTGTTCCGGCTCCACGGTTGTTTCAGCACCACGGTTGTTCGGGCAGTTTCCAAGCTTGTTTCCGCAGTGGTTCTGATCACTCCACTGTAACTCTGAGAAGGCCAGCGGTTACTCCAACGATTCCGAGGTCACGCTTACGCTTCCGGGAGTGCATTTTTCAGGCGGCGGTTGCGACCATTTTTTCTTCCAGGGTTGCGGCTTCGCGGGCGCCGGTGTGGCGCAGGACTTCGCAGGCCCACATTGTTTTGGCGCTCTCCGCGCAGGAAATGTAGACCAGGACTCCCAGCTTGCGGAGCTGGCTTTCGAAGCGGTCGGCTTCGTCGTCGGAAAAACCCAAACCCACCAAGGTTCTGGCATTGCCACAGAGGGCAGGGCCTTCATGCGAAACCATGAGTGCGTGGAAGAAGGTCTGCGACTTGATGAAGAAGCCGACGGTGGGGATGAGGACGGCGCCGAAACCGGAGAGCCAGCCGATCAACTGGGCGGTGATGGCGTTGGATTCGCGTTCAGAGTTGAACAGGCTGGCGTCGCGCACCAGAGCTGCAATGGGATGAGTGGGGGAGAGCATCATGCAGATATCTTCGTTTTCGAATCCGGCCTGATTGAGGGTGTGCACAACGTCGTTGAGAGCAACGTCATGCGAGTACATTCCGTAGGCGGCGGGGGAGTTGAGTGGCATGTGAGTTCTCCAAGTCTGCGAACGTTTGCCAACCGGACCGGGTGAAGATAATGACGTTGTATGAGGAAAACCAGCGAACGGTAGTACGCCAGACACTCCGGAAGTTACACTGCGGCAAGTAAATTTAAACTCGGGTGAATCATGTAGGGATGGAGGGGGTTTTCCTCTGTTCCCTCATGTTGGCGGGCTTTGAGAAAGGGTGAAAGGCGGGGGCGATTGGCACATTTGTTGCAGGGCGATTTGAACAACTGGGCCGTTCGGAGCTGGGCTATGAAAAGATTCCTTCTTCGGTTCGCATTCGCGGTGATTTTAACGCTGGTGGTTGTTGGCGGGTGGTCGGCGCAGGGTCAGCAGCAGGACGAGGGGCAGATTCCGGCTTCTGGAGAGGCTACGACGCAAGAGGCTAAGTCATTCAGCGGCAATATTGTAAGGGAGAATGGGAAACTGGTACTTAAGGATCCGGTGACAAAAGTGGTTTATAAGCTCGACGATCCAGCGAAAGCCAAGCAGTACGTGGGCAAGCGGGTGAAAGTGACGGGCAAGCTGGAGATGAATAGTAATACGATCCGGGTGGAGAGCATTGAGGTTGTGATGTAGTAGGGACCACAGGGGCTAAAGCCCGGATTTTTAGGACCTTAACGCGGCGCTGAAGCGCCGCTCTTCCACGGTACTGCAGGCATTCTCAGCGGGGCGGAGAGAGCCATGCGGGACTGGAAGAAGCTCTGCGGGACTGAAAGAGGCTCATCGGGACTGAAAGAAGCTCTCCTCGGGACTGGAAGAAGCTCTGCGGGACTGGAAGAAGCTCTGCGGGTCTGGAAGAGGCTCTGCGGGACTGAGAGCGGCTCTGCGCGGGTAAAGACATTCTACTTGCCGCTTCGGGGGCTCCTCGCCCACCTTTTGCGCGCCAGCGTGCGATCTAAATCTCTGCTTTATAATAGAGGGTTCGGCAGTGCTCGCTGAGGCTGCTGAAGGGCGGTACGGGCGCGGAGTCCTGGAAAACGGGTTATTGCCAGAGCGGTGTCTCACCTGATGTCCACAGAAAATAGCATAGTCGTGCACGGAGCGCGGGTGCATAACCTCAAGAACATTGATTTTGAGGTAGAGCACAATGCGCTGACGGTGGTCACGGGAGTGTCGGGATCGGGGAAATCTTCGCTCGCGTTTGACACAATTTATGCGGAGGGGCAGCGGCGGTATGTGGAGTCGCTGTCCGCCTATGCGCGGCAGTTCCTGGAGCGGATTGAGAAGCCGGACGCGGATTCGATTGATGGAATCGCGCCGGCGGTGGCGATCCGGCAGAAAAACTCGACACGGAATCCGCGATCGACTGTGGCAACGGCTACGGAGATTTACGACTATTTGCGGCTGCTGTTTGCGCGGGTGGGACGGACTTACTGCGCGAACTGCGGGCGCGAAGTGAAGAAGGATACGGTCGACGAGATTGCGGATACGATTCTGGGGCTGGATCCGGAGACGCGGGTACAAGTTGTGTTTCCGCTGCAGGCGGCGGGCAGCGCGAGCAGCGGAGCCAGCGAAGAAAGTTGCACGCGGACGCAAGAGCACCAAGAAGAGTGCCGGCGCGAATTCGGGCTTGACCGAGCAGTTGAAGACCCGGCTGTTTGAATTGCGGAAGGCGGGATTCAACCGGTTGTACCAGGCAGGACAGGTGTTCGAGTTTTCCACGCCGGAATCTTTGCTGGATATTGATTTCGATCAGCCGGTATCCATGTTGGTGGACCGGCTTACGGTTTCGGCGGAGGCGCGGACGCGGATTGTGGATGCGGTGGAGACGGCTTATCGGGAAGCGGGGGAAGTGATCTTTGATCTGCCGACTCGGGATTTGCCGGCACATGATGACCAGCCTGCACAGCAATTGCGGTTTTCGCAGCGTTTCGAATGCAAGCATTGCAATTTGCGCTACGAGGAGCCGGAGCCGAGGCTGTTTTCTTTTAATAATCCTTATGGGGCATGCGCGCGGTGCCAGGGATTTGGAAACACGATTGATTTCGATCTCGATCTGGTGATTCCGGATAAGACGAAATCGCTCGGCGAGGGCGCGATCGATCCGTGGAACAAGCCGAAATACCGGCCGGTGTTTGCGGAGATGAAGCGGTTTGCGAAACAGAATGAGATTCCGCTGGATGTGCCGTGGGGCGAGTTGGAGCCGGAACAGCAGGAACTTATTCTGCGCGGCGAGGATGATTTTCTGGGAGTGCGCGGATTTTTTCAATATCTGGAGCGGAAGAAATACAAGCTGCACATCCGGGTATTTTTGAGCCGGTATCGCGGGTATTCGACTTGTCCGGATTGTCGGGGAAACCGGCTGCGACTGGAGGCGCGCCAGGTCAAAATCAACGGACGAAATATTTGCGATGTGTGCGCGATGACGGTGGAAGACGCGGCGAAGTTTTTTGCGGGAGTGGAACTGAGCGCGGAAGAAGCGGAGATTGCGGAACGGTTGCTGGAGGAGATCCGCGAGCGGCTGCGGTTTTTGAATGATGTGGGGCTGGAATATTTGACGTTGGACCGGTTGGCATCGACGCTTTCAGGGGGCGAGGCGCAGCGGATTCAACTGGCGACGTCGCTGGGATCGCGGCTGGTGGGAACTTTGTATGTGCTGGACGAGCCTTCGATCGGGTTGCACAGCAGGGATACGCACCGGCTGATCAAGATTTTGCAGGATCTGCGGGATTTGGGAAACACGATTCTGGTGGTGGAGCACGATCCGGACATTATGCGGACGGCGGACCGGATTCTGGATCTGGGGCCGGGCGCGGGAGAAAACGGCGGGAAGCTGGTGGCGGCGGGGACTTACGACGAGATTCTGAAAAATCCGGCATCGCTGACGGGGCGTTATTTGTCGGATGATTTGCGGATCCAGATTCCGGCGGTACGGCGGCAGCCGGGCACGCAACAGATCAAGATCAAGAATGTGCGCGCGAATAATCTGAAAGGGATCGATATCGAGATTCCCCTGAGGATGCTGGTGGCGATCACGGGAGTATCGGGATCGGGGAAATCGACTTTACTGCATCAGGTGCTGTATCAGGCGCTGGCGGAGGCAAAGCAGCAGACTGTTTCCAACGGGGCGCGAGGAACGGCGACGTGGGAAAGTCTGGAGGGCGATCAGTTTATTGACGAAGTGGTGCTGGTGGATCAGTCGCCGATCGGGCGGACGCCACGGTCGAATCCGGTGACTTATATCAAGGCGTTCGATGCGATGCGCGAGCTGTTCGCTTCTCTGCCCGAGGCGAAGAAGCGCGGGTTTGGCGCGGGACATTTTTCGTTCAATATTCCGGGCGGGCGCTGCGAGACTTGCCAGGGCGATGGCACCGTGACGGTGGAGATGCAATTTCTGGCGGACGTGGAACTGATTTGCGAGGAGTGCAAGGGGACGCGGTACAAGGCGCAGGTGCTGGAGGTGCGTTACCGGGGAAAAAATATTCATGAAGTGTTGAACTTGACGGTGAAAGAGGCGCTGAAATTTTTTGCCGAGGCTCCGAAGATCACGGAGAAATTGCGGGTGCTGGATGAAGTGGGGCTGGGATATTTGCGGCTGGGGCAATCGGCGACGACATTGTCGGGCGGCGAGGCGCAGCGGATGAAATTGGCGGCGCATCTGCAACCGGCGGCGCGCGAGATTGGGCGGCCGAATTCGGGGCGGCCGGACGAGGCGCGCCGAGGACGGCGATTGCTTTATATTTTTGACGAACCGACAACCGGATTGCACTTTGATGATGTGAGCAAATTGCTGGCGGCGTTTCGAAGACTGATCGACGCGGGCGGGTCCATTCTTGTCATTGAACACAATCTGGAAGTGATCAAGACTGCGGACTGGGTGATCGATCTGGGTCCGGAAGGCGGAGCGCGCGGCGGCAGGATTGTGGGAGCGGGGACGCCGGAAACAATTGCGAAGCTGCCGGGCTCATATACTGGGAAATATCTGGCTCGAGTGCTGAACGGACATGGCAGTGGCAACGGAGCGTCGCGTCCCGATGGCAGCAAGTAAGTTTCGTTGCGAGCTACGCTGCTGGTCAGCTAGCATGCGGCTGCGCGTTGGCGCAGGATACAAGGCAGGCTCCGGACGCGTCTTCCCTGCCCTCTTCTTCGACTTCGACTTCATCATCATCATCTTCATCTTCTTCTGGCCATCGGTCCGGCCATTACGTTCGAGTGCCGGATGACGCTGCTGCGGCGCCGACCGTTGAACTCACGCAAGCGGAAGCGGCAATCGAGAAGCGCGACTATGCCGCGGCGGAATCTCTGCTGCACAAGGTGGTGGAGCACGATGCGACGAGTTATGTGGGATGGTTTGATCTGGGGTTCGTGGAAAATGCTTTGGGGAACGTGGATGCGTCGATTGCGGCTTATCGCAAATCGGTGGCGGCGAAGCCGGATGTGTTCGAGTCCAATTTGAATCTGGGATTGCAACTGGCGAAAACTTCGGGCAGCCGGATGCGGAGGAATTCTTGCGGGCGGCGACGCAGCTGAAGCCGACGAGCCACGTGGCGGAGGGCAAATACCGGGCATGGCTGGCGCTCGGCCAGACGCTGGAAAAATCTAAACCGGAAGAAGCTCTCGGCGCTTATCGGAAAGCGGCCGAGTTTCAGCCGAAAGAGGCGGAGCCGCATTTTGCCGCGGCGATGCTGCTGGAGCAGGAGAATAAGTTTGCCGACGCGGAACAGGAATACAAGCGCGCGCTGGAGCTGGACCCGGGATCGCGGGATGCGGTGATGGGGCTGGCCAATGTTTACATGCGGGGGCGGCGGTTTCCGGAGGCGGAAGATTATTTGCGGAAGCTGCTGGCGCGAAATATGGATTCGGGCCCGGTAGAAATACAGTTGGGGCGGGTGCTGGCTGCGGAGGGCAAGAATGAGGATGCGATCGCGGCGATGCGGGCGGGAATCAAGCTGGCTCCGGGGGATGAAGCGGCGCAGCGCGACCTGGCAGAGTTGTATACGACGGCGGGAAAGAATGATTTGGCGGAGGCGGAGTATCGCGGCCTCATGGCCCTGCATCCTAATGATGCAGAGCTGCATCGCCGACTGGGGCAGGCGCTGCTGCGGGAGAAGAAATCGAAAGATGCGCAGCAGGAGTTCCTCACGGCGGTGAAGCTGAAACCAGATCTGGGAGAGGCGTATGGCGACCTGGCGTTTGCCGCGGGGGAAAATGAAAATTATGCACTGGCGATTAAAGCGCTGGATGTGCGTAGCAAATTGTTGCCGGAGAATGCGGTGACTTATTTTCTGCGGGCCTCGGCTTACGATCATCTGCGGCAGTTCAAGCCGGCGGCGGCGAATTATCACCTCTTTCTTGACATGGCAAATGGGAAGTATCCTGATTACGAGTGGAAGGCGAAACACCGGCTGATTGCGATTGAACCCCAGAAGTGATTGGCGGAAGTGAAATGGCTTTCGGAGTGAGAGCTTCGCGAGATTGGTGGATGGCGGCAGGGCTGGTGGCAATCGCACTCTCGGGACCGCTCGCGTTGATGGCGCGCCGCGCAGTGACCATCGCGGAATTGAAGCAGGAAGTTGCCAATGCCAGGATTGCCGAGCGGCCGGCATTGTGTGTTGAGATCTGCGAGCGGCAACTGGATGAGGCCAACCGGCAGTACGTGGCTGGCGACAGCGATCAGGGGAAAGCCGCGCTGGTGGACGTTACGGCCTTTGCCGAACTGGCGCGCGACTATGCCATTCAATCCCACAAGCGGGAGAAGCAGAGCGAAATCGCGATCCGCAAGATGGCCCGCAAACTGGCGGATTTGAAACATGCGGTTTCGCACGACGACCAGACGCAAATTCAAAACGCAATCGACCGGCTGCAGCGGGTTCGAGACGATCTGCTCGCGGCGATGTTTCCCAACGGAGGGAAGAAATGAAAGATTGCCGGTTTCGAATGATCGCTGCCATGAGTCTGGTAGCGCTTCTCGTGGGAACCGGAGTGGCGCAGCGGCATCGCGATCCGTTTACCCAGGCGGAGATCGATCAGATCCGAGATACCAGCTGGGAGCCGCAATTGCGGCTGGGACTTTACGTGAAGTTTGCGCGGGCGCGGCTGGTGGGGATGGAGGAAATGCGCGCCGACCCTAAGACCAAGAATCGAGCGCAGCAGACGCATGACAAGCTGGATGACTTCCTGCTGATCTATGACGAGTTGAACGACAACATCGATACCTATGTGGACCGGAAGAATGATATTCGCAAGCCGTTGAAATTGGTGATTGATGCGGATACGGAGTTCCAGGCGAAGCTGCTCGCGCTGAGGGATGCTGCGGGTGTTTCTCCGGAGGAGTTTAAGCAATATGAATTTGTTTTGAGTAATGCGCTGGATACGGTGGATAGCACGGCGGAAGATCATAAGCAGACTCTGGCCGATCAGGAAGAGGCGGCGAAGCATCGGAAGAGGAGCGATTCCACGCCCGCGGGGAGCAGGTCGGAGTAGCGCGTCTTAAGTGCTTCATTAAGGTGCGAGCAAGTGCGACCACGGGGGCTAAAGCCCGATTCCTCCTAGGATCTTACGCGGCGCTTAAGCGCCGCTCTTCCACGGTGCTGCGGGCGGTCGGGTTGTGTCGAAGGTCAAAGACGACGGAGCGGCGCTCTTTCTCGGTTGCGCAGGCAACGCGGTTGCGCAGAGCTACAGCAGGTTCCTCCACTGCGCCCTCGCTAGCGCTCGTGCTCCGGTCGGAATGACAAGTTGAAGAGAAGTCCCAGGGTCTAAAGGCCTTTCCATCCGAAACCTCGACGCCGTGGCGCGTTGCTCGTTCCGTCCGTGCTAATCTGGGCTCATTGTGCGTGAGGGATTGCTCGAACTTTTCCAGGAAGAGCACCGGCAACTGCGTCCGGGGACGGCGACGCCTGAACTGAAAATTGAATTTTTTGCGTTTGCGAATGTGAACAATACGATTCGGTTGCGCGAGGGGCGGCTGCTGGTGCGGCTTTCCGACCTGCTGGAGGGCGCGCCGGAGGCGGTGGTTCGGGCGATTGCGCACATCCTGCTGGCAAAGATGTATCGCAAGCCGATTGATCGCGGGCAGGCGGCGCGATATCGAAAATATGTGGGCAGCCATGATGTGGCGCGGAAGGCGCATCTGGTGCGGCAGATGCGGGGGCGGAAGCGGCTACATTCTCCGCAGGGTCACGTTTACGATCTGGATGCGATTTTTGAGGATTTGAATGCGCGATTTTTTCACGGGCTGATGGGGCGGCCGCGCATGAGTTGGAGTCCGACGAAGACGCGGAGGATTCTGGGGCACTATGATCCGGCGCATAATGCGATTGTGATCAGCCGGATTTTTGATCATCCTGCGGTGCCGCGGTATGCGGTGGAATACATTGTGTACCACGAGATGCTGCACTTGAAGCATCCGGTGCGGCTGCGCGGGAGCCGGCGGTGCGTGCATTCGGCGGAGTTCCAGGCGGAGGAGAAGTTGTTTCCGGAGTGGGGAAGGGCGGAGGGGTTTCTGAAGGGGTTGTGAGACTGCTGTTCGAGGGGCTTGGCCGAAGGACGGAAGATCAAGATCAAAATCCTGTAGTATTCGCATTCCGGAATCCCACCCTTGCACAAAACGCAAGGGTGGGCCACCCGCCATAAATTTTATGGACAAAGGTCTTGCTGAGATTATTTTGAAATCGGTGCTGAATCTCGCCGAGGGATTTAACCGTCTTGACCCTATCGTGCGAGAGATCAAGGATGCTGATGAAAGAAGGCGATTGCTCCTCTGCCTTGGCACCGTAATGTCCGAGCTAAACGCAGGCATCGTTCTCGAATCATTAGCCAATATCCAGAATTAGACCCGGACGCGCCTGAACGCACTCACCGTTTGCACTGAAGGGCGGGTGGCCCGCCCTTGCGTAGTTTGCAAGGGTGGGATTTCGATAGGCTGGAAGCAGCGACGGCTGGGCTGCGGGCCGGCTTAGCAACTCCGCCTTTGGCCACTGATTGATCTTGACCATGCCGGCCTCGTCATGAGCGTAGCTGCGATAGCTGCTCCAGAGCCATTGTTCGGGTTCCTCCACTAGCCCCGCCTTCACCGGGTTGCGATGCATATAGCGCAGCTTTTCCACACGCTTGCGCTCGCTCCACACGTGGAAATCGTAAAATCGCTTTTGCCAGAGATGCTGCGGAGGTTCGGGCCAGAGTGCGGCCTGCAGCGGATTGTGCCGCTTGCGATTCAGAACACGGCGAGCGAATCGTTGCTTCACGACTTGCATGACCGTTGAGGGTGTTCCGTGGTCTGGCTCGCTCATGAGCAAGGGAATGTGGTCAGGCATCACGACGTAGCCGACCACCACAAACTGGTAGCTCTGCCGGACCTCCTCGAAGACTTGCAGGAATAGATCGCGCCGGCGCGGGCTGGCCAGCCAGGGCTGGCGATGATAACAACTACAGGTGAGAAAGTGGAGATAGTCGTGGCCGGAGTAGCGCTTGAGGCCTGCGGGCATATCTTCACTCTATTCGAAGGGAGAAGCGGAGGGATGGAAGGATCAAGATCAAAATCCTGTAGTGTTCGCATTTGGGAATCCCACCCTTGCACAAAACGCAAGGGTGGGCCACCCGCCTCCGTTTAATCCCCTATTTCGCCGTGTGATGTGGATCACGTGGGTTTGTGACAGAGCTGATTGACGCCTTCGGCGGGGACGGCTTATCCTTGAAGTTGAAATTGAAATTCATTTTCAAGATGGTGATCGTGGTGTCGAGGGCGAGAGTTAGGCATCGGGAGATTCTTCGCTTCGCCTGAAAAGCGGCTCCGCTCAGAATGACGCCGGGGGCAGTTTAACTATTTCTATAAAGGTTACGCACACATGTTACAGGCTTTTATTATTACGTTGCGCGAGGGGGTTGAGGCTGCGCTGATTGTGGGCATTACGTTGGCCTATCTGGCGAAGATTGGGCGCAACGATCTGCGGAAGGCGGTGTATGCGGCGCTTGGTGCGCGGCTTTTGTGGGCAGCATCGGGGTTGCGATTTTGCTCTCCAAGCTGAATCTGAATGAGGATGTTTTCGAGGGCTGGGTGATGCTGGTGGCCGCCTTCTTCGTCGTCACCATGGTGATTTTCATGATGAAGACGGGGCGGAAGTTGAAGGGGCAGATTGAAGGCAAGGTTGGGCTGCTGGCGGGGAATGACGCGTGGATTGGGCTGTTCTTTTTTGTGTTTCTGATGGTGCTGCGCGAGGGCGCGGAGACGGTGCTGATTCTGTCGGCGGTGACGCTGAATTCGACCGAGCTGATGAGTTTTCTGGGAACGCTGTTGGGCGTGGGGGGAGCGATTGCTTTTGGCGTGATGTTCGTGAAGGGCAGCGTGCGGATTAATTTGCAGAAGTTTTTCCGGATCACCAGCGCGATTCTGATTCTGGTGGCGGCGCAGTTGGTGATTGCCGGTTTGCATGAACTTTCGGAAAGCGGAGTGATCGCATCGTCGAAGACGGAGATGGCTATTGTTGGGCCGATCGTGAGCAACGAATGGTTCTTTTTTGTGACGATTATCGCGATGGCAGCGCTGATGATTTTGTTTGATGCGAAGCGGCGGCAGCCGGTGGCGGAGTTTGCCTCGGGGGCGGAGCGGCGCAAGGCGATGTGGACTTCGCGCAAAGAACGGTTGTGGATGGTCTCAGTTTACGTCTTCTCTTTTATTTTTATTTCGATGGTGACGGCGGAGTTTGTTTATGCCAAGAGCCAGAGCGCGCTGTCGCCGGCGACGGAAGTGAGCTTTGTGAATGGCAAGGTGACGATTCCGCTGGCGAAAGTTTCCGATGGAGATTTGCATCGCTATGAGGCGCGGGAGAATGGGGTTGAGGTACGCTTCTGGCTTTATCAGAAACCGGATGGAAAGATTGCAACGGTGTTTGATGCCTGCCAGATTTGCGGGGCGGTGGGATTTTATAAATCCGGCAACCTGATTGTTTGCAAGAATTGCGCGGCGCCGATCAATGGGCAATCGGTGGGGACGACGGGAGGATGTAATCCGATTCCGCTGAAGGCGACGGAGACGGCGGATTCGGTGGTGATTCAGGAGGCGGACATTGCGGCGGAGAGCCACATGTTCGAGAGGCAATAAGGAATGTTCGTACGCCTCGTCTACGAATCGTTCCGGCGCCAGAAGCGGCGTAAATTGCTGGCGGGGGCGGCGATTACGCTGGGGGTTACGGTGGCGACCGCAATGATTGGGGTCGCAACCGATATTGGCGACAAGATGAATCGCGAGCTACGCACGATTGGTGCGAACATACTGGTGACTCCGCAAGAAGATACGCTGGATGTGGAAATTGGCGGAGTGAATTTAAAGCCGCCAAGCGATGGAGCTTTTCTGAACGAGGCCGATCTGCCCAAGATCAAAGGCACGTTCTGGCATAACAACATTACGGGATTTGCTCCGATGTTGCCGGTACAGGTTGCACTGGCGCGCGATGGGAAGACCGAGAACGTTACGCTGCTTGGCACTTACTTTGCCAAGCAGATTTCTTTTGGTAAAGAAGAATTTACGACTGGAGTACGTTCGACGAACTCCTGGTGGAAAGTTTCCGGAGCGTGGCCGGAGGATTCGTCGCGTGACGTGTTGCTGGGAGAGCGGTTGGCAGCGCGGCTTTCGGAGCGGACGGGCGATGAGATTACGCTTTCTGGACGGCGCTTGCGGGTGAGTGGAATTCTTTCGGCTGGTGGTAGTGAGGACGATGAAGTAGTTGCACCGATTGCGTTGGCTCAGGAAATTCTGGGAAAGCCGGGCGCGGTGAAGCGCATTTATGTGAGCGCGCTGACCAAGCCGGAGGATGCGCTGGCGAGGCGCGATCCAAAGAGTATGTCTGGTGCGATCTATGACAGGTGGTACTGCTCGCCCTATCCGCAGTCGATTGCGTTCCAGTTGCAGGAAGCGATTCCGAATTCGCATGCCGAGCAGATTCGTCAGGTGGCGCAGAATGAAGGAGCGGTGCTGACGCGGATTGAAGGGCTCATCTTCTTAGTGACGCTGGCGGCGTTGTTCGCTTCGGCGCTGGCGGTTTCGGCGGCCATGGCGACTGCGATTTTCGAGCGGCGGGCAGAAGTGGGCTTGATGAAGGCGCTAGGCGCGGGAAAGGTGGCGGTTGCTTCCATCTTTTTTGCCGAAGCGACGCTGCTGGCTTTGCTGGGCGGACTGGTGGGATTTGCGGCCGGCGGAATGCTGGCGCACCAGATTGGAAGGTCGATATTTAATTCGGAGATTGCGATTTCGCCGGTACTGTTGCCGGTGATTCTGGTGATTGCGGTGGTCGTCACTTTTGCGGGAAGTGCGGTGGCGATTCGCAAGGCGGTGGGGCTGGATCCGGTGTTTGCGCTGCGGGGTGAATTGTGAACGGCCAGGAATGCAGTCGGCGCGAGAGTTCCGCGCAAGGGCGAAGTCTCCGCATACTTCGATGTTTATGCGGATGCTGGTGCGTGCGGCGGTGCTGCGGCGGGGGCGGGCGCTCTCAGCGCTGTTTGCCATGGTAGTGGCGGCGGCGGTGGCGACGGCGATGTTGAATCTTTATGTCGATGTGCAGGCCAAGCTGCGGCGGGAGTTTCGTAATTACGGCGCCAATATTGTGGTTGTAGGCAAGGACGGCGGTTCCCTTCCCGCGGACGCTATGGCGCGGGTGGAATCCGTTGTTGGAAATCGTGGAGTGGTGGCTCCGTTTGGGTTGGTGGTGGCGCGAACCGATGATGGCCAGGCAGTGGTTGTCGCGGGTACGGACTTTGAGCGGGTGCGGCAACTGGATCATTGGTGGTCGGTGAGCGCGTGGCCTTCAGGTCCACAGCAGGCGCTGGTGGGAGTGCGGGCGTGGGCGGTGGTGTCACCGAAGAATCAGAATTTCGATCTTAACTTTCAGGGACATAAGATTCAGCTGAAGCCGGCGGGAACGGTAGAGACGGGAGCGGCGGAAGACAGCCGCGTGTATATTTCGCTGGCGGATTTTGTGGCGTGGAGTGGAGTGCAGCCCTCGACGATTGAAGTTGCGGCCAGCGGTTCGCCGGAGGAGATCGGCGCGATTCTGCAGCAACTGCAAAGTGCGATTCCGGCGGCGGAGGTGCGTCCGGTGCGGCAGATCATGGAGGGCGAGGCGCGGGTGCTGGGCAAGACGCGGGCCACGCTGCTGGCGGCGGCTGCGCTGATTATTTTGACCGCAGCGCTGTGTGTGCTCTCAACGTTGATGGGATGGGTGTTTGATCGGCGGCGCGACTTTGCGATTTTGAAGGCGCTGGGCGCATCGGATGGAATGCTGAATGGATTCTTTGCAGCCGAGGCGGCGGTGTTGGGAGCTACCGGGGCCGTGATTGGATTTGTTTTGGGTCTGGGGATTGCGGCCTGGATTGGAAGAGTGAATTTTCATGCGGCGGTGGCGCCGCGGTTTAGCGTCCTACCTTTTATTCTGGCTGGTAGCATAGTGGTTACGCTGCTTTCGGCGATCCTGCCGATCTCGATGTTGCGGCGGGTGCAGCCGGCGGTCATTTTGCGGGGAGAGTGAAATGATACAGATCAAAGACGTGACCAAGCTCTACCCGGGTAAGGCTTCGACGGCGCAGGATCCCACGTCTCGCAAAAGAGGCGAGAAATGGGGCAGCCCCAGTGATGCTATTCGCGCGCTGGATCATATTTCGCTGCATGTGGGGCAGGGGGAATGGCTTTCGATTATGGGGCCTTCGGGGTCGGGGAAATCGACGCTGGTGAATCTGATTGGATGTCTGGATCGGCCGACGTCAGGTGAGATTTGGCTGGATGGGCAGAATGTTGCGGGGATTTCGGCGAGTGAATTGAACCGGGTGCGGGCGGAAAAGATTGGATTTATTTTTCAGCAATTCCATCTGATTCCGTTTCTTACGGCGGTGGAGAACGTGATGCTGGCTCAGTATTTTCACAGCATGACGGATGAGCAGGAGGCGATGGACGCGCTCACGCGGGTGGGGCTGGGAGATCGCGGGCATCATTTGCCTTCGCAGCTGTCGGGCGGCGAGCAGCAGCGAGTTTGTATTGCGCGGGCTTTGATCAATGATCCGAAAATTATTCTGGCGGATGAGCCGACGGGAAATCTGGATGCGGTGAATGAGGAGTTGGTCCTGCGGCTGCTGCGCGAGTTTCACCAGCAGGGGCGGACGATTGTGATGGTGACGCATGATCCGGTGGTGGCGCGGCTGGCGGACCGGCGGATCGAATTTCATCATGGCAAAATCGAATCGCAAGAAGTGTTTGCCATGGCGGATGAAGAACAGTTTGATGAAGTGCTGGAGGAGTTGTGGGTACTGGGCGAGCATGGCGAGATTGCGGAAGTGGAGCGCATGGAGGTTCACGGAGCGCTGCCGGTGAGCCTGGCGATTGACAAGATGATGCAAATGGGGCTGGTGGTGTCGGCGCCGCATCCACCGCTGGCGCATGGGCATAAACCTTTTGTGAATCCGTGCCATGATGCGTTGAAGCCAGTGTCGGCTTCGGTGGGCGATGGGACTTTAATCGTGGAACTCACGCCGCGCGGGCGGGAGCGGGCGGGGAGCATTATCCGGCGGCACCGGCTGGCGGAGCGGTTGTTTACCGACAGTTTGGCGATGGATAGTGAATCGGAGATTGAGCAGCAGGCTTGCAAGTTTGAGCACATTTTGTCGCCCGAGGCGACGGATAAGATTTGCGCGTTTCTGGGGCATCCACGGACCTGTCCGCATGGGGCGCCGATTCCGCCGGGAGGGTGCTGCGGGAGCGTAGTGGAGCAGACTTTCGTTGCGCGAAATGAGGTCGTGCGCTCGAAGTAGACGCTTGCTCAGCGGAACGGATTTGTGATTTTCAGGGCGTCGAATCGCCGCCCGTCTTGCAGATCTTCGCTATAGAGGATTTCGCAGTTGGTTTCCAATGCGGCGGCCACGATAAGCGAGTCATACCACGACAAATGGTGCCGGTGGTGGAGTTGCAACGCAGAAACAAAGAGAGCGGGCGAAGAGTGAACGGCGAGCAGCGGACGGAACACGGTGCCAAGATATTCTTCTGTGGCGAATGCCGACATTGGCCTGGCGAAACGGTTGATGGCTACATTGAAGAACTCCTGCACGACCTGATAGCTGACGATACCCTTGCGAGTTTCAAGACCGTCGCGAATCAGCTCCGCGGCACGGCTGGCTTTGGCTGGCTCAGTCAATGCAAAGGAATAAACGAAAATGTTGGTGTCGAGAAAGAATCTAGCGCTCATTCATTTCGTCGCGCGTGAAGCGCCGTCCGGGTTGGACGTCGGTCATGCGGCGCATCAGAGCATCAAAGGCTGCGCCGCTGCCGGATTGGGCAGCATACTGGGTGAGCCACTCGCGGAAAGCGGAATTCAAAGTTTTATGCTGAGATCGTGCCACCAATCTGGCTTGCTCGATTAAGGCCTCGTCCGCGCTGAGGGTCACATTTTTCATACTATAATAGTGTACACTATTTCAGTGTGCACGGCAAGCTTTAATAGCGAATTATGCGGCGTCCTACTATCGGGGTGTTTGATTCGGGGTTTGGCGGGCTGACTGTTCTTAAAGCTTTGCTTGAACTTATTCCCGAGGCCGATTATCTCTATTTTGGAGATACGGCACGGCTGCCCTATGGGTCGAAATCGGTAGAGACGGTGGGGCGGTATGCGGTGGAGGCTGCGCATTATCTGGAAATGCATGGGGCGCAGGTGCTGGTGATTGCGTGCAATACAGCCACTGCTCTGGCGCTGGATCGAATTACTGCGGCGGCGCATGTTCCGGTGGTGGGGGTGGTTGAGCCGGGTGCGGAGGCTGCGGCCGCGGTGAGCAAGAATAAGAGAGTGGTTGTGGTTGGGACTGAGGCTACGGTCAGCAGCCATGCTTACAAGCGGGCACTGGAGGCGCGGGGGGTGGAGGCGCGGGAGAAGGCATGTCCGTTGCTGGTGCCGTTGGTGGAGGAAGGATGGGTGGAGCACCCGGTCACCGATCAAGTTGCCGGGATTTATTTGAAGGATGCGTTTGCCGACGGATTCCATGACGCGGACGCGCTGGTGCTGGGGTGCACCCATTATCCGTTGCTCAAGGCGGTGTTGCGGCGGGCGGCACCGGCGCATGTGAGCATTGTGGATTCGGCGGAATCGACGGCGCGGGTGGTGGCGGGGCAGGTTCAAGGACTGGTCGCAATGCCTGCGGCGGGTGAGGAAAGGCGGAGGGCTCCGCGGATTAAGTTTTTTGCGACGGATTCGGTGGAGAAGTTTCGAAGGTTGGGGGAGAGATTTTTGGGGCATCCAATCGAAAATGTGGAGCATGTGGATCTGAAGGAGTAGGGCTCAGGGGCTAAAGCCCTTTCCATTCCGAGCCTTGACGCGGCGCTGAAGCGCCGCTCTTCCACGGTTGTGCGGGTATCCGTGAAATGGCGGGCTTTAGCGGTTCTGCAGTGGACAGCAGGTTCCTCCGCTGCGCCCTCGCTGGCGCTCGGGCTCCGGTCGGAATGACAGTTTGATCAGGAGTCTAGGGTACGTTGGAGCTAAAGCTCGGAGCAGGAACTCGCTAAAACTCAGTACAGGTGGAAGTCGACCTCTACTGCCATTTCAACTTTGACTGGGTGGCCGTCTTTCTTGCCGGGTTCGAAGCGCCAGGTCTTGACCGTCTCGAGGGCTTTTTCGTCGAGGCCCATGCCGAGGGAGTTTACTACGCGGAGATTGGTGGGCTTGCCGTCGGTATCGACGACGATCATCAGGGTGCACGTGCCCTGATACTTGGCTTTGCGAGCCTCTTCGGAAAATTCCGGATCGGGAGAATAGATGGGGCGGGGTGGAGTGACTCCACGACCGGGACGGAAAACGCCGCCGCCCATGCCGCCGCCCTCGCCGGGGCCTACACCGGGGCCGTGGCCGGAGCCGACGCCGCCGCCATCGCCTGAGCCGATGCCACTGCCGTAGCCGGTGCCGTTCGAAGGAATGATAGCGGAGGATTTGGGGTCGCCGAGGTTGGGCAAATTATTCATTGCCACTTTGATCTCGGGTGGGACGATCACCGTGGGTTCAACCGCCAGCTTGGGATTGAAATTTCGTATCACCGCGGTGGGCGGAGTGATCTGCTGCATGGAGAATTTGGGAAGCTTGCCACGGGAGGCCTGGAGGACGTCGCGGTCGCCACCGCCGCCACCGCCTCCGGCTTGAGTCTTGGCCGGCTTTAGCGAGTAATCACCGGGATCGATCAGGGCTGTGGTGACGGTCTGCGGCTTGGCCTGGGCTTTAGTGACCCAACGGTGCGCCCAAATTGTGCCGCCGATGATTAATGCCAGGACTACGACGTGGGCGGCGGTGGAACCGAGGACGCCATTTTTCTTGTAGTTGTAGAAGCCCCAGATATCTTTGACGGGGATGGGCTTCGATTCCAGCTTGAGCGGTGGAAGTTTCTTGGGGAAAAAGAAATCGTCCAAGCCGCGGAAGAGGGACTTGTACAACGGCTCGAAGGTGTCGGGAGCGAGCAGGAGATGGAGTTCCGGCTCTTTTGCAGCTGGTGTCGGATTCACTTCTACAGATGACATGTTCCCCGATTCGGCTTTCCCAGGTCGGACGGTGAGTGCACTGCGCTCGGCCCGACGCCCTGCTCAACACAGATGAAGAGTCGTTCCAGCGAGTTGCCTGTAAGGCTACGGCTGGCTGTGAAATTTAGCGACCGTACTGGGCAAAGATTAACTTCCATTTGCCTGTTTGGAAAATTGTACCTCTTCTTTGGGTAGTTTACGAAGTGTATTTCGGGGGGTGCTGGAAAGAGAAATCAAAATCTTTGACACGGGGGACACTGGGGTCACAGGGTAGAGCTTCAGGATCGGAGTTCGTGGACGTTCGCGGCGGCGCTCCCTATAATGAAGGGATTCACACATTGGGAGAAGCCGATAGAGTGCCGCTCGAACTGAAAACTACTATTAATCTGCCTAAAACTGCCTTTCCGATGAAGGCGAATCTGCCGCAGAATGAGCCGAAAATGCTGGCGCGGTGGGAGGAGGCGCGGATTTATGAGCGCATCCGCGAGGCGCGCAAGGGATCGCCGACATACATTTTGCATGATGGACCGCCTTATACCAGCGGGCCGATTCATATGGGAACGGCGCTGAATAAGTGTCTGAAAGATTTCATCGTGAAGTCGAAGACGATGGCGGGATTCGATGCGCCGTATGTGCCGGGGTGGGATTGCCACGGGCTGCCGATTGAAATCAAGGTGGATAAGGAGCTGGGTGGAAAGAAGCTGCAGATGCGTCCGCTCGACGTGCGGGCGGAGTGCCGGAAGTATGCGCAGAAGTTTTTGGATTTACAGCGGGTGCAGTTCAAGCGGATTGGAGTATTTGGGAGATTTGATCGTCCGTACGCGACGATGAATCCGCAGTATGAGTCGGTGGTGCTGTCGACATTCTTTTCGTTTTACGAAAATGGATTCGTCTACAAGGGACTGCGCGCGGTTTACTGGTGCATGCATGACGAGACGGCGCTGGCTGAGGCAGAAGTGGAGTATGAGAACCACACCAGCCCGACGGTTTATGTGAAGTATGCGTTGCTGGATGATCCATCACAGATTGATCCGGCGCTGGCGGGGAAAAAGGTTTCGACGATTATCTGGACGACGACTCCGTGGACGCTGCCGGCGTCGATGGCGGTGGCGTTTCATCCGGATGAAGAGTATGTGGGATTGGAATCCGGTGGTGAAGTTTACATTGTGGCGGCGAAGCTGGCGAAGGATGTGGCGGAGAAATGCGGGCTTGTTGATGCGCGGGAGATTGCGCATTTTCCGGGACGAAAGATGGAGCGGCTGAATTTTCAGCATCCATTTCTCGATCGGAAGATTCTTGGCGTGCTGGCTGAGTACGTCACCATGGATACGGGAACCGGCGTGGTGCACACTGCGCCTTCGCATGGCGCGGAGGACTTTATTACCGGAGTGAAGTACGGGCTGGATGCGACCAGTAATGTGGACGAGAAAGGAATTCTGCGCAATGGACTGGCGGAATATACCGGCTTGCGCGTGTGGGATGCGAACCAGCCGATTATCGAATTGCTGAAGAAGCGCGGAGCGCTGTTGCATACGGAGAAGACGGAGCATTCTTATCCGCATTGCTGGCGCTGCCATAATCCGGTGATTTTTCGGGCGACGGAGCAGTGGTTCATTTCGATGGAAACGCTGATGCCGGGCGGGAAGTCCGAAGAGGACACTTTGCGGAAGCGGACGCTGGAAGACATCAAGCATGTGAAGTGGGATCCGGCGTGGGGCGAAGAACGGATGTCGAATATGATTGCGACGCGGCCGGATTGGTGTATTTCGCGGCAGCGAGTGTGGGGCGTTCCGATTGCGGTGTTTCTTTGCGAGAGTTGCGGAAAGCCGCTGAATGATCCGGATGTGAATCGTAAGGTGGTGGAGTTGTTTGCGCGGTCGGGGGCGGATGCGTGGTTTACGCCGGAGTCGAACTCGATCCTTCCGGTAACTGCGAAGTGTCCACACTGCGGCGCGAGGAAATTTGAGAAAGAGACGGACATCTTTGATGTTTGGCTGGAATCGGGGGCGAGTTATCTGGCGTTGATTTCCGATGAGCCGAGCTATCCGTGGCCTTCTGATTTGTATTTAGAGGGCGGGGATCAGTACCGCGGGTGGTTTCAGTCATCGCTGCTGTGCGGCATGGGGACGCGGGGAACGCCTCCGTATAAAGAAGTGGTGACGCCGGGATGGACGCTGGACGAAAAGGGCCAGGCCATGTCGAAGTCGCGGGGGAACGACGTGGATCCGGTGGATATTTCGGACCGGCTGGGGGCGGAGGTGGTGCGGTTGTGGGTGGCGTCGGTTGATTTTCGGGAAGATGTGGTGGGGTCGGAGAAGCTGATGCTGCGGATTGCGGAGAATTACCGCAAGATTCGCAATACGTTCCGTTATGTGCTGGGGAATCTGGGAGATTTTAATCCGGAGGCGGACGCGGTTCCGTTTCAACGCATGGAAGGGCTGGACCAGTACATGCTGCGGCAAACGCTGGAGTTTGCTTCGGAGGTGAAAGAGTCGTATGAGGCGTTTGCCTTTCATAAGATTTATCACCGGCTGAATCACTTTTGCATTGTTGATTTGAGCGCGTTTTATTTTGATGTTCTGAAAGACCGGCTTTATATTTCCGCCCCGAAATCTCTGGCGCGGCGTAGCGCGCAGACGGCGATCTGGCGGATTGGAGAGGCGCTGGTGCGATTGCTGGCGCCGATCATGAGTTTTACTTCCGAAGAAGTCTGGGATTATCTGCCGAAAATCGATGCGCGGGAACCAAGCGTGCATCTGGAATTATTTCCGTCGGCGGGGGAAATCCTGGGTGAGAGTTCGGTGAAGGACGGCGGAAACAATGATGACTGGACAACGCTTCGCGCGGTGCGCGATGAGGTTCTCAAGGCACTGGAAGAGGCGCGCAACAATAAGTTAATTGGGACGGGGCTGGAGGCGCAGGTTATCGTCGCGGCTTCGGAGCCTGTTTATACGGTATTGTCGCGACATGCTGATCAGTTGCGTTATCTGTTCATTGTTTCCGCGGTTTCGCTGGTGCAAGGTTCGGGCAATGGCACGGGCGGGGTGCATGTCGAGGTGAAAAAAGCGGACGGTTTGAAGTGCGAGCGTTGTTGGAATTATTCGATCCATGTGGGCGAGGACAAGAATTATCCGACGGTGTGTGAGCGGTGCAGCGCGGTGTTGAAGGAAATTGGCGGAGGCTAACCTTAGGGGCTAAAGCCCGAGTCATTTTAGAAGCTGTGCGCGGCCCATTCGACTGCGCTCAGGGCAGGCTGCTGAAGCGCCGCTCTTCCACGGCGCTGCAAATGCTGGTACACATGCGTTGAGTAACCCTCTCATTCGCTTCTGAATCTGCGATCGAGCGGAGGGAATTCGCGGTGCAGCTGGAGCTGCACCTATTCAAACAACTGAACAGAGATCGAAGGAATTGTGAACTGGCGAAAGCTGAGAACGTTTCTGCTGACGGTTTTTTTTCTGAGCCTGATTCCGGCCACGCGCTATTACCAGATCGATCAACCGCTGATACGGCTTTTGAAAGGGCCTCTGGCGGTGGATCCTCTTTCGCTGCACCTGGCGGGCGAGTTCATGGAGAGCAATCTGGGAACCGAGCAAGGGAACGACGGCTCGGTGACGGTGCGCATGATCGCGCAACAATATCTGTTTGTTCCGCACTGCATTCTGGTTCCCGCCGGAGTTCCGATTCATCTGCGGATCACGAGTGCGGACGCGGTCCACTCGCTGGCTTTCGAAGGCACGAAATATAACGTGAAAGTTCTGCCGGGCACGATCAGCGAGGCGCAACTGCAGTTTCCCAGCGCGGGCGAGTTCAAGACTGCTTGTACTGAATTCTGCGGGGCCGGACATTACGCCATGCGATCCAGAGTAAAAGTGGTACCGCGCGATCAGTTCCCGGCTTTGCAGGCAGGAGAAAGAGGGACCTGTGCGGCGCAGTAAGGAGCGAGGTTTTAGCAGCTGGAAAATGGCGTGGATCGCGGCCGCTCTGGTTGCGGCGGGCTCGCTGCTGGTGGCGGCGAGCGACAATCCGCCGGAACGAATTCCCTCTTATGTGGCGTGGACGCCGGAGACGATTGCAGCGGCTTCCGTGGGTGATGCATTTCGTGGGATGCTGCTGGCCAAGCGCTGCGAGCACTGCCATGGGCCGGAGGGTTTCAGCGCTGTGGGTATGACTCCGAATCTTGCCGGTATGAATCGGTTGGCGGTGTGGAAGGAGTTGCAGGATTTTCGCAGTCATAAACGAAAATCGCGAGTGATGGAAGGGATTGCGGGATCACTTTCGTCGCACGATGTGGCGGATGTGGTCGCCTATTATGCGAAGGTGCCGGTGTTCGAGGACTTGCAGGACAATCGAAATTTTCCGCAGCCGAAGCCTGATCCCAGCCGGGCAGGCGTGGCTTCTCATCTGGTTGCGTTCGGCGATGGCGAGCGTGGTATTCCGCCGTGCCAATCATGCCATGGGCCGGTAGCTTACAAGATCGGAGTTCCATCCCTGGCAAACCAGAATGCTGACTATGTTCTGGACCAGCTGGAAGCATTTGCGAATGGGGGTCGTGCCAACGACATCAACCTGCAGATGCGGACGATCTCTTCTCTTCTTACCGACGAGGAAAGACGAGCGCTCGCGCAGTATTACGGCTCCGGTTTAGGACTGGAGCCGGGAAGCTCGCGGTAAGGTCTAAGGATGGACAGCGCGTGAGCTGGTCTTGTCCTCGTGGTTCGTGAAAAGCTCTCCCAGTACCAATTCGATTACTTGTGCCGCTTGCGGTGGTGAAATAGAGTCACGTGCTAATGAGTAAGAACAGCGACTGAGCGATTTTTGCCAGCCGACGGAGGCGCTATTTTGATGAATCTGATGGAGTTGGCCAGCAGTTTCATCGAGAAGGCAAAATGCAAAACGAAAGTATTAGTGTGCACCGGTTTGCAGTATCCCCTCGGAGAAGCCAGGGAGATGGCTAAATAACAGGTTTGTAATCAGTAGTTTGCTGATTCACGGGGTTTGGCATCCGGGGTGCAGATTAGTGGCGGGGGGCAGTGGACTCTTGCTCCCTGGAGGGGTTTCGACCTCCACGCGACTACTTCGGGTTTACACAGGTTCAGGAGGAAAGACGTTTATGAAGCGGATTGTTTTGATGGCTCTACTGGCAATGGCACTGCCGATGGCGATGTTCGCCAGTTCATCGGTCGACTTCACCAATGACGGGGGTGTTCTATCGGGCAGTACGGCCGGGTTGACCCTAAGCGGTTCTGAGTTGATTGCCGCCAACGGTCTCGGCGGCCTCGGCCTGGTTACCGGCGGATTGGGAAGCGTAAGCTTTTCCACTGGTGGACTAACCTCAGGCGGAATTACTGCTCTGCAGATGGGCGGCACCTTCACCGGCGGCGGGGCTTTTGACATTACCGGCAATGGGACGGACGGCATTCCAACGGGTACGATTTTTGACGGGTCGTTCAGTGGCCCGGTGACCTGGACGCTGGTAACGCTGGCCAACGGAACTCACAATTACACGCTCATGGGAAGCATCAAGGGCACCTGGTATACGGGGGCGACCGTGAATGGCGCAACCGTGCAGCTGACGATCAACACGGGCAAAGGCTACTTCAGCGGAAGCACGATGATCTCCAGCGGCGACACCAACATCAGCACCGTTCCAGAGCCGGGCACACTCGGATTGCTGGGAACCGGATTGATTGGTTTGGCTGGTGCACTGCGGCGTAAGCTGAAAGCGTAATTCATTTTCAAATCCGCCTCACGAAAGCCTCGCGTTCTGCGGGGCTTTCGCTTTGCTTTCTGCGTGCTGGTTCCTGCACGGCTGTCAGCGTATCTTCGCGCGTAAGTCGCATTCCCTTCCGGATTGGCTTCCCGAAAAAAACTTCAATTACCGCAGTAACCAGCCCCGGGGGATTACCGTTGACGCTGGTGAGTGCGCGTCTTTACATTCGCCACAGGGGGTCGTATGAAAGATATTCATGAGGTGTTGCGGCAGAAGCAGACCAGGTACGCGCAACTGGGGAAGCAGATTGAGATGCTCCAGCAGGCGGCGGAGAAGCTCCGAGAGGTGGCTCCCTTGCTCGCAGAGAACGATGATGAAGATAACGCGGTGTTGATGGAAGTGGACGAAGTGCCGGGCGCGGATGCGTCGGCGGCAAAAGCGGCAGCGGCGGGATCGGGAGGAACGGCGGCCAAGGCTGCACGTCCGACGGCGCCGCGCTGGCCGTAATCCTGGGCTGTAATCTCGCCTGAGTTAGGCGGGGATTCCACTTTATGACTCTTCTGGCACTATTGATTTCCACTGATGATTCCGCTTGCGAGGTTCTGGGCCGGGTGTTGCCGGCCTCCGGGATCGCGATGGAGCGATTCAGCGATCTGGCGACGGCACTGGATCGTCTTCGGCAGCAGAGGTTCGACGCTCTGATTATCGATTTTGAAGATGCCCAAGCAGCGGCCGAAGTGTTCGAAGAAGCGCAGAAGTTGAATTCGGGAGTGGCTCCGGTAACGGTGGCACTGGTGGCCGAACGGGCCAAGGTGCGGGAAGTTTTGAGCAGCGGCGCGCATTTCGTTCTGTATAAGCCACTCACGGAGGAGAGAGCAAAGGCCGGATTGCGCGCGGTGAGTGCGTTGCTGAATCGCGAACGCCGGCGCGCCTACAGAGTGCCGGTGCAGGCTCCGGTGGAGCTGACCTTGCCGGACAAACGCACGATGGAGGGAATTCTTCTCGATCTGAGCGAGACCGGTATGGATGTACTGACCGCCGAACCCCAGGTTCCGGCGGCGTTGCTGAAATTCCGCTTCACGCTGCCCGACGCATCGCTGGAAATTGACGCTCACGGGCAAGTGGCGTGGGCAAAGCCGAACGGGCAAACCGGCGTCCACTTTCTGGATTTAAACGAATCGATCAAGACACAACTTCAGGAATGGCTACACTCGGCTGCGTCGGCGCTACGTGCGGGCGAGGATGAGACGGTTCCGCATTGCAAGCTTACTGATCTAAGCCTGGGCGGGTGCTATGTGGAAACCGATTCTCCGTTCCCAGAGCGCGCGCTGGTTGATCTTTGTTTGCGCACGGATGAAATGGCGGTGCATACGGAAGGAATGGTGCGAGTCGCTCATCCCGGCTACGGGATGGGAGTGGAATTTCCGTCGCGCACGCCGGAACAACGGGCGCAGGTGGGCAATTTGATCAGCTTTCTACGCGGCTGTCCGCAATCCATGCTGGAAATGAGTGTTTCACCGCGGGCTTTGGTTGCAGACTTGAGCCAGTTCGAACCGGCTCCAGATGCGGCAGGCGCAACCTCGGAAGATGAAGAGTTGCAGGATCCCTTGCTCGAATTGTTGCGCCAGGCGAGCAGCATGCAAGAGGATGATTTTCTAGAAGAACTTCGCCGGCAGCGATCGGGCGAAGCCGTTACCACGTAGTAGTTCCCTTCCTAATTTTTTATTCCCACTTCAATCGAAATCGATCGTCTGGGCATCACGAATTCCAGTGCGCTAATGCGGCAGATAGCCTGATTCCATGGGCAATTTGCCGTCGACGCGGACGACGTTGATGGTGTTGTCGACGGAGCGGACGTCTACGAGGCCTACGGCCCCGGGAGTCGATTGGACGATCTTGAGGACGTCAGCGTCGGAGTCGGCGACCACGATGGAATCTTTGTGAGCGGCGATCAGGGCCTTCCATTCGCCAACGTTCATTTTATTCAAGCGCTCGAGGGTTTCGATTTCACCGGCAGAATCCTTGTGCAAGACCAAGACGACCGAGGTGCCGTCAGGCCACTTTCTGACCTCCGAACGAAAAATCCTGGAGAGGTGCGCGGCAGTGACGGTGCCGACATTGTTTTCCTTGTTGACCACGACCGCCATATGGTGGGCGAAACAAGGAGTAAGGAAGGTCAGGAGAAAAGCAAAGAGTACGGCAAGTCGTTGAGGTTTCATGAGCACATCCATCTTGAAATGTGAGTTGAGGGGCCATCACGAGACTAATTGAGAATTGTCGAGCGGGACGTCAAAACATTGTCAAATCGCGGGGAGGTACCTGAGAAGAAAACATCTGATTGAATTCCTGGGTGGCAGCGAGATCGAAGGCATTTCCTGGCGGCAATTGACAATTGCCGAGCGCGCCGTACAATCCGCTGGCATGGAAATCGGTCCCATTCGGCTGATTCGAGAGGCCACACGTGATCAGCGGCGGACGCTACTGGCGGCGGCGCTGGGCTGGGCGCTGGATGCCTTTGACGCCATGCTCTACGCGCTGGTGCTGGCGCTGCTGATACGGGACTTCGGCATGAGCAAGACAACAGCGGGGTTTCTGGGGACGCTTACGCTGTTGGCATCCGGTCTGGGTGGAGTGATGTTTGGTTTCCTGGCCGACCGCATGGGACGCAAGCGGGCGTTGATGGCGAGCATTCTCACCTATTCGGTGTGCTCGTTCGCGTCGGGGCTGGCGACGAGCATTGCGATGCTGGCGACGGCGAGATTTTTGCTGGGGCTGGGCATGGGTGGCGAATGGAATACGGGAGCCGCATTGGTGGCGGAAACCTGGCCGACCGAACTCCGTGCAAAGGCAATCGCGATCGTTCAGAGTTCGTGGGCAATCGGCTTTGCTGTGGCGGCGCTGGTTGCGGGGCCGGTGGCACGTTACTTTGGTTGGCGGGCCGTTTTCTTCGTGGGAATTCTGCCTGCGGTGCTGACGCTATGGATGCGGCGTGGAGTGCCGGAGTCGAAGATATGGGAGGAGCGCAAAATCTTGCGGAGTGAAACTCAGAGTGCGAATGGGCCGCAAACCGCAGACATAAAACGCGACGGTCTCTCCGACAGTCGAGTGTCGGCGCTGACGGTGATTACGGAGAGAAAAGATTCGACTAGCTTCTGGATGATTTTTAGATCGCCGTATTTGAAGTCGACGGTCGCGCTGTTGTTGTTTAACCTGTTTTGCATGTTTGCGTGGTGGGGATTGTTCACCTGGATTCCGCCTTATCTGTCGCTTCCGGTGTCGCAGGGTGGACGTGGTTTTGGGGCAATGGGCACAACGACTCTGCTGGTGGTGCTGAATCTTTTCGGAATGTTTCCTGGGTACGCCAGCTTCGGATGGGCGGCGGACCGAGCTGGGCCGAAAGAGGGCATTCATCTTTTACAGCTTAATGGCGGCTGTTGTGATTCCCCTTTATGCGATTGCGCGGTCGCCTGTGGTGATTATGATTCTCGGAACGGTCGTGGCATTCTTCGGGACTGGATTGTTTTCCGGCTCGGGAATTATTGGCAGCGAAATCTTTCCCCACGAGTTTGCGCGCCCGTGGCTTGGGATTTACTTACAACGGCGCGCGCACGTTGAGTTCGGTTTCTCCGCTGATTATTGGTCGAGTGGGACAGGCCCGAGGATTGGGCTGGGCGTTTTGTTTGTGCGCTGCCGGGTATCTGCTGGCGGCGCTGATGACGACGCAACTGCCGGAGACCAAGGGTCGGGACCTGCAGTGAGCCAGGGATACAGCTCTGGAGGCTGGGCTCTGGAAAAGCTTACGCTCCCGCAATCTATTCCATGGGCTCAAGAACGACGGGACTTTCGACTGAGTTGTCGGTTTTTTGCACGATCACAATCGCGGCGAGGACGAAGACGATTCCTAAAGTCTGAATGGGACGGAGGACTTCGCCTAACAGCAGAGCCGCGAGAAGGATCGAGAATATGGGTTCGAGACAACTAGCAATGATGGCGCGGGTGGGCTCCAGATACTGCAGACCGAGGAAGTAAAGAGAGAACGCACCGAGCACGGAGATCATGGAGAACACGAAAAGAAAAATCCATTGCGCAGGAACGTAATGGGCGGCGGCGATTTTCCAAGGAGGATTGACGGCGAGCCAGAAGAGCGATGCGGAGGCGAGGGTCCAGACCAGGACGCGCCAGCGATCGTGGCGGGCGAGAATGCGGTGTCCGCCGACGTTGTAAAAGGCGAAGGAGAATGAGGCCAGCAGCGCGGCGATGATTCCGTAAGTATCGAGATGGAGCGCAGCCCCGGAACGTGCGCCCAGCAGGTTGATGACGAGAGCGATACCGGTTACCGCCAAAGCCACTGCGGCAATTTTTTGGAGTGTGAGCTTTTGCTGGCGCCGGGCGACTACGTAGAGCAGCACCCATACGGGGGCGGTGTATTGCACGATGATGGCCGTGGCTACGTTGATGCGCTGGATGGCGACGTAATAAAAATAGTTGGAGACGGCGACGCCGAGCACGCCGAGAAGAAAGCAATATGCGAGATCGCGCAGCGGCAGCTTGATGCGCTGCCAGCCTTTTGAGGCGACGAGAAGCGGAAGCAGTACGAGCAGTGAGAATGTGGTGCGCGTCTGCGAAAGAATCAGCGGATCGATGGGACGGAGAAGGCTGCCGGAGAGCAGCCTGCCGGTAAAGACGGCGCGACCGAGTGCCGCGGAGACGCCCCACAGGAATGCGGCGGAAGCGATGAAGAAATATCCGCGAAGAGGATGCGGTTGCGGGCTTCGGGTAGGTTGTGTTGGAGATGGTGAGTCCTCGCGGATGGCTTCGATGATCAGGCAGCGGAGAGTAAGAGGTCAAGGCGATCGGGATCGAAGCCCTCAATCACTTCTGGGCCGGAGGGCGCGAGAATCACCAGAGTTGGAGCGGTGTGGCTGTGGTAGACCTCGAGCAATTCGAGACGGGCGGCAGAGTCGGTACTCCATATCACGCTCTTCGAAAGGAAGAGCCCCTGGCCTCCAGAAAAATTCTCATGACTTCGCAGGAGAGGCAGCCGGGCTGGGTGAAGAGCAGAATTCTAGGAGTCACAGGATTTTTATTCTACGCGTCCACGTATTCGATCTCACTGGTAATTTTTGCGGTCTTTTGCAGCATGGCGGAGACTGAACAGTACTTCTCTTTCGAGAGGCGGACCGCGTCCTCGACAGCCTTGCGCGATACTTTGCCACCGACGCGGTAGATCAGTTTGATTTCTGTATATACCGATGGCGGGTCTTTGGCGCGTTCGGCCTGGGCGCGGACTTCCAGGCTGGTGAAGGGCTCGCGCTTTTTCTGCAGGATGGAGACAACGTCATAACCGGTGCAGCCGCAGAGACCGATCAGGACGAGTTCCATGGGGCTGTTGCCGGCCGTCTTATCGCCATCGACGATGATTGTGTGGCCACTGTCGGAGACGCCGTTGAATTTTTGTTTTTCTATCCAGGTGGCGCGGGCGGTGGCGCGGGGGTTGGTCATGAAGCTCTCTTCTGTGAAATTGTTGATTTTTGATTGCTGATTGTTGATTGAGAACTCTTTTTTGCGGTTACGCGTGACGCGTTGAAAATTGCCACTAGCTGATTGGCTTCGGACTTAAGATCTTTCAGCTTCGCTTCTGATATTAGTCCACTCTCGACCAGCAATTCCAGCCAGAAAGCAGACTCGTCGGCTTCTTCGATGACAATCGCGAGCTTCGCGAGGAACTCTGGGCGAGACCGGGCACGGCAAACTGCACGATAGTTAGCGGCTACCGAAGTACCTGACCGCAGCAATTGATAGCCGATAATCCGCCCCTCACTTCCGGCCGGCAGTGACCGGACAACGCGAATGATTCTCAATGCAAACGCCTTGGTTCGGTCCTTCAGCGCTTCGGCTTTGTGATCCACCGGCAGTCTCCAATCAACAATCAACAATCAGCATTCAACAATTTGTAACCTACTCTCTGCATCCGTCTGTGACAGATGTCACAGGCAACTTGCTATCTGCGGTTGTCGGTGCTGGGCTCGGGATGGATGAGCACGCGGAAAAGCTCTGGGGCGGCTTGTTTGAAGCGGATTTCGAGTTCGGTTTGAATGTCGTGGACGCGGGACAGGGAGAGATCGTCGGAGAATGTGCAGTGGCAGGAGACGTAGAGGCGTCCGCGAACTTTCTTGATTTGAATGTCGTGCATATCGACAATTTCTGGAAACTCCGCGGCTAGGGATTTCAGGCGGCGCTCGAGAGCGGCGTCGCGTACCGGCTCGTCGCCGGTTTCGATGGTGGCAGGTTCGCTTTCGATATGGGTGAGGATGTCGCCGATCTCGCGTACGTCGCGGCGCATATCGGCTTCGAGTTCGGTGACTTGATCGTGAGCGCTTTTGAGCGACATGCGTTCGTCGAGTTCGACATGCTGCTCGACGTGGAGTTTGCCGGCGAGATCCTGCACGCTGATGTCGTGGACGTTGAGGTTGTGGCGAGTGGCGACGGCGCGGATGCGGTCGAAGATATTTTCCGATCGCTGGGCGCGGGGTAAAGGCTGGACAGTGACATCGGCGTCGGGGAGAATATTGCGGACAGCGGCAGTTACCGCTTCGACGAGTTGTTCGGAACGCTGAAAGGTAACCGTGCGGGCGAAGCCGACCGCCAGATCAGCGAAATAACGGTTGCCGGAGCGGCGAATGCGGACGCGGCCGATTTCAAGAACGCCGTCCACGTGGGAAACGGCGTCGGTAATTTGGGCGCGTACTCCGGCGGGAGCGGCATCGAGGAGGGCGTCAATGGTGCGGCGAGCGAGACGCCAACTGACGGAGACGATGACTCCAGCGACAAAGAGCGCGGCGATGGGATCGGCAAGGCGAAGCCAATCCACATGATAGATACGGCCTGCGAGGATAAGCGCGAGGCCCAGGACAACGACGCCGGCGGACCAGACATCCGTGGAAAAATGCAACGCGTCGGCCTCGAGGGCCTGGCTTTCATATTTGGTAGCAATGCGGCCGAGAGCGCGGGAGCGCCACACGTCAACCGCCATGGAAACCAGCATTACGGCGAAAGCCCATACGGAAGGCTCGACTTCGACGCGACGGAAGAATAGGCGTATGACGGCTTCGTAGACGACCCAGATGCAGGTAAGCAGAAGGAGTCCGGTTTCGACGAAGGCGGAAAAATTCTCTACTTTGCCGTGGCCATATTGATGGTCGGCATCGGCGGGCTTATCGGAGACGCCGACGGATAAATATGTGAGTAGAGCGGCGATGAGATCGAGGGCTGAGTGCGCGGCTTCGGAGAGAATGCCCAGGCTACCGGTGGTTACGCCGACGACTATCTTGCCGGCGGTGATGAGGAGAGCGGCAATGACCGAGTTGCCAGCGACGGCGCGCTTCTCGGCGCGCATGGCATGGGGCGAGTAAAGGGCCGGAGTCCCGGACATGATGGGATTATCGCCGTTAATGCGAAATTGCGCCAAGGGAATACGCGCAAACGGGTAGCGGCCGGCTAAATTCATCGAACTGAATTCATTAATCCTAAATTCATTGACCACGCAGGACACGAAGGTGCACGAAGGGAGAGCAAGAATGCGCTGGTTCTGGTAGTGGTGCGGTATGGCTTACGCGTTGCGCCGGTTAAGCAGGAGATCCATCGCTACGCCTGAAAAACGGCTGCGCTCAGGATGACAGTCCTTCTGTGATAGTCAAAGTGCGGCCAAGGGCTCTATGCTAGGATGTTTGGTCCGAGTTTTTTCAACTTCCTGAAGTACCAATCCTGGAGGGTTTTTTGTATGCGTAAGAGTTGGCTGCTGTGTGCGTTATTGGGAGCGATGGCTTGGGGACAGGCACAACCGGGGCAGACTCCGGCTCCCGGCGAGGGTGCGAAGGCTGCGAGTGCCGGCACTCCCTCCACGGCGGAGGTGCCGGAGAGTGCGGCGGTGATTACGATTGTGGGAGTTTGCTCGCCGACGGCGAAGGCGGCTACGGTTTCGAAAACTGCAGCGGGAAAAGCCGAGGCTGCGAAGAAGCCTGCAGACTGCAAGACGGTGATTACGCGGGCGAAATTCGAGAAACTTGCCAGCGCGCTGCAGCAAGGGACGACTCCGCTGACTGCGCAGCAAAAACACATGCTGGCCGGGCAGCTTCCTGGGCTGATCGCCATGTCGGAGGCGGCTGAAGAAAAAGGGCTGGAGAAGAGCGTGCGATTCGAGGAGACGATGAAGTTCCTCAAGATGCGGGTCTTGAGTTCCGAGCTGCAACACGCGGTGCAGGAGGAAGCGGATAACGTCCCGGAGCAGGAGATTGATGAGTACTATAAGAAAAATCCTGAGGCTTATGAACAATTCTCTCTGGAACGACTGTTCATTCCGCGTTTCAAACAGGAGAATACCGAGAAGGTCAATCCAGAAGAAAAGTTGAGCGAGGAGCAGCAGAAGGCCAAAGAAGCGGCGGATCGCGCCAAGCAGGAGCAGGGTGAGCAGGAAATGACCAAACTGGCGGACAGCCTGCGCGCGCGGGCCGCGGCTGGGGAAGACTTCAGCAAGCTGCAAAAAGAGGCGTTTGAAGCTGCGGGCATGAAGATGGATGCGCCGACGGTGAGTTTGCCTACGGTACGGCGCACTGGGCTGCCTCCCGGACACGCGGCGGTATTTGAGTTGAAAGTGGGCGAGGTTTCACAAGTGCTTTCCGACAATGGCGGGCATTATGTTTACAAGGTAATCAGCGAACAGACGCTGCCGCTGGAGCAGGTGAAGCCGGAAATTCACGCCACGCTGAAGATGCAACGAATGAAGGAAATGATGGATAAGTACACCAATTCGTACAAGGCGGAAACCAACGAGGCGTATTTTGGGCCGTCGACGCCGATGGGGCCGGGAGGAAGGCCGATGCTGCCTCGTCCGCCGCGAGTTCAGCCGTCGGAGAACGCTGCGCCAGCGGCAGGCTCGCAGTCGCAACCGTCGGCGCAACCGGCTCCTCCCTCCAAGCCGAACTGATGGAGAGCGCAAAACCTGCTGTCGTGGTCACTGGCATCGCGGGAAACCTGGGATCGAGGTTGCTCCCGCTGCTGGGAGATTTCTCGGTGATCGGGGTGGACGTGAGTCCGCCGCAAACTGATTTGCCGCTGCAATTTGAGCGCATGGATTTGGGTGACGAATCCTGCACCCGCGTGCTCTACGAACTATTGCGCGACACGCGTCCGATTTCGGTGGTTCACCTTGCGTTTGTGATTGATCCGGTGCGCTCGGGCGTGCTTGAACCGGAGCGGATGTGGCAGATCAATGTGGCGGGCACGGCGCGGGTGATGGAAGCGATTACCGAGAATAATCGGACGACCGATTCCGGGATCAAACAATTTATTTTTCCGAGCAGCGTTGCGGTGTATGGTCCCAACCTTGCGGCTCCGGCAACGGAGGAGTCGGCGCGCGCGGCGCATACGCTGCCTTATGCGATTCATAAGAAGCAATGCGACGAGGTGGTGCAGCAACGGTCTTCGGCGCTGCGCGGCTGCAGCGTGTACATTTTGCGGCCGCATATTTTTGCCGGAGCCAGCGTGGAGAATTATCTTTTGGGAGCATTTCGCGGAACGCCCAACGGAAAAAGCGCGCGGGCGGAGAAGATGCGCAGCGCGGGAAAGCGACTGCCTTGCATGTTGCCACACGGGCAAGAGTATCTGGATCACAAAATTCAGTTTGTGCACGTAGACGACATGGCGCGGCTGCTGGCCCACATTCTGCATCGCGATCCGGAGCAGCAGCGGCTGACGGTTTTGAATGTTGCCGGGCGCGGAGAACCGCTTACTTTCGGACGTTGCATTGAGATGGCGCAGGCCAAACTGATCCGCGTACCGGGAAAGTGGGCGATGGGGATGGTGCTGAAATTTTTATGGAAGCGGCAGATCTCGGCGATTCCGCCGGAGGCGCTGCCTTACATGACCGGCGAGTACATTATGAATACCGACCGGCTGCGGGCGTTCCTGGGTAATGAGTACGAGAGCGTGATTCGTTATACGATCGCCGACGCCTTCGCGGACAGTTTTAAGATACCAGCGCCAGCGCCGCAGACCGCCATTTCAACTTAGGCCTTTCCTGTTGAGGGGACGATGCCCTCGCTTCCAAACCCCTCCATAAACAATCCTGATAGTTTCGGGAATAAATCCGCGGCTGGGCGGTTTACTCTATGCGGGTGCCAGAACAGCAGCCCAACACGGCGACGTTTGAAGAGCTGGCGATACCCCTGTTCGATCAGCTTTATAACTTCGCGCAGTGGCTTACGCAGGACAGGAGCGAGGCCGAGGACCTGGTGCAGGAAACCTTCACCAAGGCACTGCGCGGATTTTCCTCGTTTCGCACTGGTACGAATTTTCGGGCATGGATCTATCGCATTCTGCGGAATTCTTTTCTGAGTTCGCGGACGGGATTGAAAACGATGGTTGCGCTCGATGAGGAAGGCGCGGCCGAATTGGAAGCGGAGGATCCCACGCCAGAGATTCGGCTGATCGAGCAGGCCAATCGCGAAATGGTGCAGCAGGCGTTGGAGAGATTGCCGGTGCCGTTCCGCGAGATATTGCTGCTTTGCGAAGTGGAAGAGATGTCCTACCAGGAAATTGCCGAGACTCTGTCAATTCCGATGGGCACGGTGATGTCGCGATTGTCTCGCGCGCGCAAGGCGCTGCGTATCGATTTACTGGCTAAGAGAGAGGGAGCACGGCATGGGGTGTGAAGAGTGGCGCAAGCAGCTTGCGCTCTATCTCGATGGCGAACTCGGGGGTGCTGAGGCCGCAGGGTTGTCGGCCCACGTGCGAGAGTGTTCCGCATGCGCGGGGGAGATGCTGGAGCGAGTGCAATTGAAACGGTCGGTGCAGATGGCCGGAAAGCGGTATGCGCCGAGCGCGGAGTTACGAAGCAGGATTACGAAGCAAGTGTTGGCGAGGTCGGGAGCGGGAAATGTGAGGAAGTGGCGACTGGTTTTAGTTCCAGTGCTGGCAATATTGATTGTGGCGGTTCTGCTCAGTGTTTACTTCGAGCGGGAACGAGCGGCGCAGCGGAGGGTGTATAGCGAACTGGCCGACCTGCACGTGGCCACCCTCGCTAGCCCTACGCCAGTGGATGTGGTTTCCACGGACCGGCATACGGTGAAGCCGTGGTTTCAAGGGAAGATTCCGTTCACATTTAATTTGCCGGAGTTGGCGGGATCGAACTTTACGCTGCTCGGGGGACGAGTTTTTTATCTCGAGCAAACGGCTGGCGCACATCTTATCTATCAGGTCAGAAAGCACGAGATTTCAGTTTTCATTTTGCCGGAGCGCGTGGATGAGATGACGCGGCTGTCCTCGGGACCCGTCAATGCTCTCTCGTTTCAGATGGACTCCTGGACGAAGAATGGACTGCGATATTTTGTTGTGGGTGATGCGAGCGCGGATGATATTCGGGCGTTAAGCAAGTTGCTGCGGGATGCAGGTTAAGCTTAAATTTTCTTTCCGCGGTAGAGACCGGCTATACCGAGAGTGTAGGGAGTCCAACTGGCTTCGCGGAAGCCGGCGCGGCGCATGCGATCGAGCATTTCTTCCGGCTGGGGAAAACGTTCGACGGAGTTGGGAAGATAAGCATAGGGGCCGCGAACACCAGAAATGAAAGTGCCTACGCGGGGCAGCACTTGTTTGAAGTAAATGCGATACAGACCGCCCATCATACCTTTGGGTTCGCTGAAGTCGAGGATGCCGCACTCGCCGGCGGGCTTTAACACGCGGACGATTTCGCGTAGACCGGCGTCGTAATCCGCGAGATTGCGGAAGCCGAAGGCTGAGGTGACCAGGTTGAAGTGGGCGCTGGAAAATGGGAGGCACAGCGCATCGGCTTCGATCCAGCGCGGTGGCGCGGCGTTGCCGTTGTTTTCGATCTGATCGCGAGTCTTCGCACGGGCGCGCTGCAACATGGCGTGAGAGAAATCGGCGCCGAGAATTTGTTGATCGGGCCTGCTCGCCCGTTTGAGTAAAGCGAAAGTCATGTCGCCGGTGCCGCAGCACAGGTCGAGGATTCGGGAATCGGGCTGGGAGAAAATGTGCGAGAAAGTGCGGGCCGTACGCCGCCACCACAGGCGATCTACGTTGAACGACAATATGTGGTTCAGAACGTCGTAGCGCGGAGCAATGGAGGTGAACATCTCACGGACGGCGCGAGACGCGGAGGATGAATCATTGGCGCCGGCGGGCGCAGCACCGACGACCTTCGGCGTCGGAGTTTCGAGTCTCTGAGTATTGTATCCCTGAGTTTCGGGTCTTTCAGTCTCGGATCTGGAAGTTTGGGCCACGCGACTTACTTCTTCCATACCCAGCCGCCGTGGGACAGGCGGCGAAGTTCTTCTACCGCATTGAGAATGACTTTGTCGGGCACATCGGAGGCGATTTCGACTTTGCCGATTTCGCGGGGAAGAACGAAGTGTACGGCTCCGTTTTGAGTTTTCTTGTCGGCCTGCAGGCGCGCGAGAATTTTGCGGGCGCTTACTTTTAGTTCGGGCAAACGGCCCAGGCTGAGGACGGCATCGGCGATGCGGCCGGCGGTCACACTGTCAGTGCGGCCGACGGTAAGGCCGATGTTGGTGGCGGCAATCATTCCCCAGGCGACGGCTTCGCCGTGAAGCAGGCTCTTGTAGCCGGTTTCGGCCTCGAGCGCGTGGCCGATGGTGTGGCCGAGGTTGAGAACGCGGCGCAGGCCGCCTTCTTGCTCGTCGGCGGAGACGATTTCGGCCTTCAACTTTACGCTCGACGCGATTACGCCTTCCAGTTCCACGGGATCGCGCTTCAGGATCTGTGAGCGCTTTTGTTCGAAGCGCAGGAAGAGATCCAGATCGCCGATGATGCCGCACTTGAGCGCTTCGTAAAGACCCGCGCGGTACACCCGGTCGGAAAGAGTGTGAAGAACTTCCGGGTCGATGAGAACGACGCGGGGATGGTGATAGGTTCCGAGCAGGTTCTTCCCCGCTCCGAGATTTACTCCGGTCTTGCCGCCGACCGATGCATCCACCTGGGCGAGGACCGTGGTGGGGATTTGAACCAGGTCGATGCCACGCATGTAGAGCGAGGCGAGCAGCCCGGTGACGTCGCCGACTACGCCTCCGCCGAGCGCGATCAGGACGGATTTGCGGTCGGCGCCCAGGCGGACCAACCGTTCCGCCATGGTTTCAATGGTAGCCAATTTCTTGGCGGGTTCGCCGTCAGGAATCTGCAGAACCTGGGCTTTGAAGCCCGCGGCAACCAGCGATTTCAGCAGTTTGCTACCCAAGCGACGACGCACAGGCGGGACCGTAAGCACAAAAAGTTTGCTGGCCTGAGGCAGAAGCTCGGCGAGCAGAGCCCCAGCGCGTGGCAGGAGGCCGTTTTCAATGCGCGCCTGGTAGGGCCGCGGGGGAACGTGGATGGTGACTTGCGCCATGGAATTCCATAATAGCCTATGCGGCAGCGCGGTTTGGGGGACTTCGATTGGTGGGCTTCGGGGCCGGACCCGGAAGTGTTACCATTTGCGCGACTATGCAAGGCCTGCCATCCGAGACCGATTTTGTGGTGATTGGAGCCGGAGTTGCTGGGCTGCGCGCCGCCATCGAACTGGCGAGTGCGGGGCGGGTGTTGGTGCTGGCGAAGAAGGAGGTCATGGTTTCGAATACGCAGAACGAGCATGGCGTTGGGGCGGCGTTAAGCGATGAAGACGAAATCAGCCCGCACTTGCAGGATACGTTGATCGCGGGAGATGGGCTGTGCTTGCCGGAAGCAGTAAAAACACTGGTGGAAGAGGGTCCGCAGCGGATTGAGGAGTTGATTGACTGGGGGACGCAGTTCGACCGCAAGGGAACAAAGCTGGTGTTCGGGCGCGAAAGTGCGCAGAGCCGGAACCGGATTTTGCACGCGCAAGGGGATTCGACAGGACGGGAGATTTTGCGGGCGTTGTATGCCAAAGCGCAGTCGCTGAAGAACATTTCCTTTTGTGAGTTCGAATTCTCCTCCGAACTCGAAATCTCGAGCGGAGGCGCGACGGGCATTGGGTTGATCAGCGAGAAAGGTTTGCCGCAACAAGTTGCGTGCTCTGCGGTTTTGCTGGCTACGGGAGGCATGGGGCAGGTTTATCGCAATACGACCAATCCCGAAGAGGCCACCGGGGACGGGATTGCCATGGCGTTTCGCGCAGGCGCGGAAGTGAGCGACATGGAGTTCATCCAGTTTCAGCCTACGGTGCTGTACTTGAAGAAGGCTCCACGATTGTTGCTGTCAGAGGCGTTGGAGGGCGAGGGCGGCTATCTGCGCAATATTGAGATGGACCGTTTTATGGCGAAGTATCACCCGCTGGCCGAACTCGCGCCGCGCGATTTAGTGGCGCGCGCCATTATGCATGAGATGGAAGTGAGCCATGCCAAGGATCCTTACGTTTATCTTGATGTCACACATCTGAAAGCGAGCCAGGTACAGAAGCACTTTCCGCGAATCTACGCGACTTGCCTGCAATACAACATCGACATAACGGAGGATTTGGTTCCGATTCGTCCGGCGGCTCACTATGCAATGGGAGGAGTGCGGACGGATTTGAACGGCGAGACAAATGTTGCCGGTCTTTATGCAGCGGGGGAAGCGGCGGCGAACGGGGTGCATGGCGCGAACCGGTGGGCCAGCAATTCCCTGCTGGAAGGGCTGGTATATGGGGCGCGGGCGGGAAAAGCGATGCGCGAGGAATTAAAGGAATCGCGCGGATCGGCGAGGGCTCCGAAAGCGGCGACACAGAACGGTCCGGTGGATGCTGGATTGGAAGAGGTGATCGGGCAGATTCAAGACATCATGTGGAAAGACGTGGGCATTGTCCGCAGCCGAATGGGGATGCAGGAGGCGCTTGGAAAACTGCAGGCATTGGCTCCGCGTGTGGCGAATCCGCGGAGCAGACGGGCATGGGAGGCGGCGAATCTGCATCTGGCAGGAACGCTGGTTGTGAGAGCAGCGTTGGCACGCGAGGAGAGCCGGGGCGCGCATTACCGCACGGATTATCCGACTCACGATGACAAGAAATTTCTGAAGCACTCGGTGTGCAAAGGTGAGAGTCTGAAATTTGTGTAGGACTAAGGAGTTGCATCAGTAGGAATTTCAACGAGACTCAGCATCGGACCGCGCATTTTTATTTTGCTCGATTTTGCCCGGGAAATAGCAGCGACGCCACCATCGAAATCATAAGTACTCCAGCGACCACACCTAACATTGCCAGTGTCGGCACCTTGTAGTAATCCGCTGCAATCATCTTCAAACCCATCAGGATCAGAATCAGCGCCAAACCAGTGTGGAGAAAGCGGAAAACCTTCATTAGTCCAGAGACTGCGAAAAAGAGCGAGCGCAGGCCGAGTATGGCAAAGACGTTCGAGGTGTAAACGATGAAGGCGTTGAGCGTGATGGCGAGAACAGCCGGGATGGAATCTCCGGCGAAAAGCAGATCCGTGGTTTCGATTACCACAAGCACAAGGAGCAATGGCGTGGCGTAAAGGCCGGAGTGTCCTTGCCAGCCGCGCACGAAGAAGCGGCCTTCCTGATAACTGTCGGTTACGGGTATCAGGCGGCGCATGGCTTTCACCACCGGGTTTTTTGCCGGATCGACTTTGTGTTCACCGGTGAATCCAAGTTTTATTCCGCTGTAAACCAGTAAAGCGCCGAGACCGTAAAAGATCCAATGGAAGCGCTGGATGAGACCAATGCCGGCGAGAATGAAGGAGGCGCGCATCAGCAGAGCGCCGAGAATCCCCCAGAAAAGAACGCGGTGCTGGTACTCTTCGGGGACGGCAAAATAGCGGAAGATTACCAGGAAGATGAAAAGATTATCGACGCTGAGCGAAAGTTCGAGTACGTAGCCGGTGACGAACTCGATGGCAACCTGCCGGCCTTGCCAGAAAAAAACCAATGCGGCAAAAGCCGCAGCCAGGGCGAACCATAGGGCGCTGCGAGCCAGCGCATCGCGGGAACGCACGCGTCCGCGCCGGTGCAGGATGCGGAGATCCAGCACCAGCATGCCGACGGCGAAGAGGTTGAAGATGATCCAGAAGTAGAGCAAGGTCGATTGTCGAGTTTCGATTGCCAATTGTCGATTGGAACGGCCGAATGAATCAATTGACAATTGGAAATCGACAATTGGAAATTCATATTACTTCTGCCGGCCGAGTTTTCCGCTTTGCCAGGCATCCCACATCCCGGAATCCTTCAGCATTTGTTCGGAGCCGGTTTCGCGCAGGGATTGTTCGATCTGTGCGCGGGTGAAACGAGGGCCGATTTTCTCAGGAAGATTGGCCAGGGCGAAAGAAAATTCGGCGGCTTCGGCCACATTTTTCTTGAGCTGCACGAAATCTACTTTGTCGTAGGTGTCGGAGACGGCGTGGTAGTTTTCGAGATAGTTCGCCTCGTCCTGATCGGCGACGAATGTTGGGACGCCTTCGAGCATGAAATCGAAATGATCCGTGCCCCACTCCATGTCGGTTTTCAGTTCAGTGAGTCCGAATTGTCGGAGAGGCGCGATGATGGTCTTCGCAGTTTCGATGACTTCTTTGTGGCCGCCGGTGGAAAATCCTGTGGTCTTGCCGGTTCCGGAGTCGTAGATGATGACGCCGGCAGCTTTATCGAGTTCGGGCCGGTGGGCAGTGGAATAGGCTCGCGAGCCGAGCAAACCTTCTTCTTCGCCGGAAAAAAGAATGAAGCGGATGGAACGTCGCGGCTTCAGGCCGGAAGCCTTGATCGCCCGCAGCGCATCGACGACCATTGCGGCATTGCAGCCGTTATCGAGCGCGCCGGTGCCCAGCTCCCAGGAATCCAGATGAGCTCCGAGAATCACGAATTCGTCGGGCTTCTCGCTGCCTTTGATTTCAGCAACAACATTGGCGGACTCGATGGGGCCACCGGTGCGATCGGGAATGCTCAGGTCTGCCCACACGGGATGGCCGGAGGCCAGGAGGCGTCCGATGCGCTCGCCATCTTCGCGGGCTAATAACACCTGAGGGATGCGGTCGATTTCTCCGGCAACAGAATTCGTGTGACGATAGAGGATGTCATGTTCGCGGGTGGCGATAAAGGCTACGGCTTTGGCTTTGCCCTGCACAGCGGCAGTGATGACCGGCGGTGCAATTGCATATTCAGCGAAAAGATCGTCCCAGGTTTTCAGTACGACAGAATGCACGAGCACGATTTTGCCGGAAATATCACCGGCCTTTTTGAATTCCGAGGCGCCGCCGTTGCCTACGTCGACTACCGGTATATGTTTGACTGGTGCCAACGCGGGAGCCCAGGCGATCGATACGCACCGGACACGGAAGTGGACAGTGGGAATCTGCGTGAGCTTGGGATCAAGCGCAGTGCCGGTGGCACTGACGGCCATCTCGGTCGCGCCTTCGGCCCAGGAATGAGGGATAGTGAATTCTTCGGTATGGACGCTATCGGCGCCGGCCACTTTGAACACGTGCACTCCCCAATCGATTGCGCGCTGCATGGCGGGCGTGCCGGGAACGCGGCCACCGATTTCGTCGGTCAGTTCGCGCAGGTTGTGCTCTAGCGGGGATGGTTGAAGGGCGAATTCAATGATGCGAGCGTCGTTTTCGGAGTCAGTGGGTTGGGGCGCCGCTTGGGACAGGGAGCCAAAGATCAGGCAGAGACAAATAATTGTCACTGGTCGCATCGGGTGCATTAGAAATCAATTTGCGGAAAAGAGCAAAAGGCTTTATCGCAGAGTGCGCTGAGTGCGGACGCGGAGTGCACGGAGAAAAGGCTTTGCTTCAGCTTACTTTGGTGGAAGTGGATTCATTTTGTCGAGTATGTTGACTGTCTCCAGAATTGTGCTGCCGGCGATTTCCAGGCTTTTGGGACTAAGTTTATCCACGGTATCTTGCGGCGTGTGCCAGAAGACGTTGTTGTAGCCGTAGTCGAAATCGATGAGATCGGCGCAGGCTACGCCTCGTTGCATGAAAGGAATGTGGTCGTCCGTCACCTGATTGTCACGGGCAAAGAAGTGAGACTGATAACCGAGCCGCGAAGCCGCCTGATAGACCACTTCTTCCAGCCAAGGGGTTGAGTTTTCGTCGCGATCGATGTTGAGGTCAGCGTCGCCGATCATATCTGCCAGGAGGAATGCTTTGATTTTCTTTAGAGTCCCATCTGCTTGCCACTTCTCTGCGAGATGACGAATTCCATACAGGCTATCTTTTTCGAAGGGCATTTCGGTATCCGGCTTCATGGCTTCTTCGGCATCGTCCCAAACCAGCCAGACGCTGTAACCGTCGAGGTTCTTGCCGCGCAATTGATTGGCTATTTCAAGCAGGAGCGCGCTGGAGGACGCGCCGTCGTTGGCACCGATGTAGGAAGTGTTGCGCAGGGGATAGTTCGTATCGTAGTGGCTGGCGATGACGATGATGCCGTCGCGGGTGCCGGGGAATTTCGCGACGATGTTGCGCACGGGAAATTTGCCTTCGGGAGTATCGGCGGTAAAAACGTCATCTTCGACTGCGTCTCCCTTGAGCTGAGAAGTGATGAAAGATTCCACTTTCTTGTGATTCGCGCTGCCGACGGGGCGCGGGCCCAGAGCAACTATTTCTTTCACGTACTGCATGGCGCGCGCGGAATCGAAGGCCGGAGGCGGTCCGCTGTCGGCGGGGAGCGAGAGAGTTGGAAGCGATGAAGGTGCGGCCGCGGGCTGGGTTTGCGCTTTTACGGGAGTTGGATCCTGATCGCGGTTGCAGGCCACAATAGCAATTGCGATGGACAGCAATAAAATTCGCAGCGTTATTTTCTTGCTGAACATTTTCTTGCTGAACATTTTTCTTGCGATCACGGATTGAACCTCAGCGGATAGTGCCGGCAAATTTCCATATTAGGCCGCCGATTTCTTTTCCTGGCGCGCGCGGCGCTGCTTGGGATGGACAGCCCAGGCTATGCCAATGCTGACCGCATACAGCGCGATCATGGGAGCGGCGAAGATGCACATGTTCAAAACATCGGGAGTGGGGCTGACGATCGCGGCCACGATGAAAATGACGAGGATGGAGTAGCGGAAATTTTTCCACATGAACCCCGCGGTGATAATGCCCATCAACGCCAGAAAAAAGATAAGGATTGGCAGCTCGAAGATCAGACCCATACCCAGGATGATGCTGAGAAACAGCGAGGTGTACTCGCCGATGGTGATCATGGGCTGGAACTGGCGGCCGAAATGGATAAGAAAGCCCAGCGCCTGCGGGTAGACGACTTTGTATCCGAAATATCCTCCGGCGGTGAAGAGCGCGATGGTCGAGACCATGAACGGAACCACGTAACGCTTTTCGTTGCGGTAGAGGCCTGGAGAGATGAACATCCAAACCTGGTACAGGACGAAAGGCGAGGTCAGAAATAAGCCGGCGAGGGCGGCGATCTTCAAGTAAAGGTTGAAGGGCTCGGTGGGGTTGAGGTAGACCAGGCGCTCGGACATGCCGTTGTCTTTCAGCGCCTTCATGATGGGGCGCTGCATGATGTCGTAGATGGTTTCAACCTTCCACCAGCAGGCGAAGAAACCAACGGCGACTGCGGCGATGGAGTAAACCAGGCGGGTGCGCAGCTCCTCAAGGTGGTCGAGAAAGCCCATGGTGGGCATGGGATCGCGCTTCGGGTCATTCCCTAGAGCACGCGTCAGATTTTCAAACATGCGAATCCTGCGAGGTTGAGGGGACTTCTGACTCAGCGACGGATGCGGGAGGCGCGGCGGGAGGTATTTCGGAATTTTTCGCGATCACGTTCGCGGTGGCTAAATTCGAAGTGGCTAAGCTGCCGCCTGCGAGCGTCGCCTCGGCGGGAGCGGCTAAAGTTGCGCGCGATTCGGGCGGCGTGGCTTCACCCGCTGCAGGGTTCAAACTAAGACTGGCGACTGCGCCCTGGGGCGGCGCGGCGGGAGGCAGAATTGTCTGCTTTTTCTCGACTTCCAAATGAGCGATTTCGGTTTCGATCTGGGATTTGAATTCGTTCGAGGCGCGGCGAAGTTCGGCAAGCAGACGTCCAGCCTGACGGGCGATCTCCGGCAACTTCTTTGGCCCGAATACGACCAGGGCCAGAACGAACAGGAAGATCGTCTCGGAAAAACTCATACTCACTCATCATAATGCGGGAGTGCTTAGGCGGCAATCTTCGAACTTCGTTCTCCGTCAGATGAGCAATTTAATTCCGCTGACAGGCCCTTGCAGAGATTGCTACGGAGAAGGCTTGAGAACTACCGTGTTGCGTTCGTCGCCGGCGATGATGCGATAGAACTTTTTCAGGTCTTCGGCTTTGTCGACGGGCACGCTTAGCTCTTTGACTTCAAAGGTACGAGTGTAGTCGACCACGTTGCCGTTCACGACTGTCTTCGAGTGGTAACTGGCGAAGCCATAGTCGGCGTCCACGGGTGGCGGAACATCGTCTACCACGTAACCCGGCGGTATGGTGATTTCGAAAGAATCGGTGTCCTGCGCAGGTTCTTCGAATTCGATGGGAAACTTTCTTGGTTCTTTTGTCTCCAGAAATGCTGAGCCTTTCATTCCGATCACGCGAGGCCGGACCAGCAACAGGTTGCCGGCGTTCTTGGCGTAGTTGGGAGACTCGAACGAATAGTTGAAGCCGAAAGGCCGGTCGGTCTGTTGAACGTTGAGGAGAGACGCACGGGTGATTTGAAAACTTCCCAGGGAGGCGGCCAAAAGCTCCTCGATCGGTTTGATGCGGTCGGCGTCTTTGCTAACGGAGCGCAATCGCCCGCGTTCTGAGGAAGCGCGCTGGCCCATGCGCACTTCTTCGACGTTGCCCTTCAATGTACCGTTCTTATCGAGAGTGAGCTGGGCCGTGCGGCGGATACTGTTCATCGTAGAAGGCTGCTGCGGGAGTTCGATCAATTCGCCGCCGTCTGGAGTGACGAGGAGGCCATAGTTAGCCTGGAGATAACCTGGGATTTCGCCGAACGGGATCAGGTCATTGGTGGGATCGAAGAAGAGAAGTTTGCCTAATTTGGGATGCTGGACAGTGGCTATCAGCGAGGGGTCAGTCAATCCGTCGGGCAACTTGATAGCAGTGATCACATGGTTGAAGCCGCTGTGCGCCGGAGTATTTCGGCGTGACGGCGCCCCGTTCGGTGTAGATAACGACATGGTAGGAGTCAATGCCAATCTCGCGAAGCATGGAGCGGAGGAGAGTAGCCTTGTCCTTACAGTCGCCGTACCGATGCGCAAAAACCTCAGCTGCGGGATGGGGTTGCCAGCCACCGATACCGAGCTCGATACCGACATAACGAACGTCGCGCTGGACGAACGTGGCGAGAGTCTGCATTTTTTCCAAAGTGGTGGTTTTCGACGCAGTCAACGCAGCGACCTGCTGTTTGATTTCCGGCGACGCGTCCGCGCGGCTGCCGACCAGATTGATATACCACTTACCCATTTCGTTCCAGTTGGCAAAGCCATTTAAAACACCGCCAGGGGGAAAAAGAGAAATGATCATGAAGCCAGCTACGCCGTCTCGCGGCGGCATGTCCGGTTCTCTCCGGATCCCCTTCACATCATGAACGACCCACTGCGAGATATTTCCAGCGGCCGCAGTTACCGAAACTTCATCGTGGTTCAGCCACGACGCCTTATATCCCCAGCCGGCAGGAAGTTGGAGCGAGTAATGGCTCTCGCGCACCGGATCCGCTTGCTGAAAATGCCACATCTCCTGAAGGAAGAAGGGCTGCTCTTCCACTTCATACTCGTAGCCGATAATGTTGCCGGGATCGGGCGCGGGAATACGAAGTATTTTGTATTTCACGTCTGAGATCAGTTCACCGCCGTTGATGCCGGGCGCCGCTTCGATCGCGTCCTTGTCTTTTACTTCGAAATCTTTGCCTTGCGCGGGAATACACCAGCCGTGCAAGGTTCGTACTCTTCTTTGCGGATTTGAATAAACGGATACGGTGCCATGCCCACGACCATTGGGCCGGAGAATCTTGTAAGCCTCGCGAACCTGAGTCCTGATTTTGTCGGTCGAAATAACTGTGACATTGGTTTCGGAATACAGCAGAACTGCGTCGGTTTTCTCGTCGTAGGTGGGCAATGGAGCGTTGACGAGGGCGTGCATCCATTGGGGTGCATCGCCGCTGGCGAGAGCATGGGGTGCGCAGAACAGAAAGCTCAAAGCCGCCACGGCGCAAGCTGCGCGCGCCGGATTTTTAATTACTGGCGGTCGCGGCACCGGGCTGCAACACGATTTGCTGTTCATCGCCTGTCCTCACTACTTCGAAAAAATTGCGCAAAGCGCCGTAATATTTGGCATCCAACATCAAGAAATCCACGGTCAACTTCCGCGTTAAGTGCAGGGTGTTTTTGTTGTTTTCGACCTTGATGTTATAGGCCACAACGTGTCCGTCTTTGGCTTGAGGCGGCGGCACACTGCTTACTTGCCAACCCGGCGGCAACTCGATGGTTACGTCGTCCTCCTTCTCATAGGGATACTCGAAATAAATGGGATGGGTGCGTTGGTTGTGTTCAAAGATATGCTTTTCGACGCCGGTGAATACCCCGGCAGGCACCAGCACACGCCTGCCTGCATTCGAGGCCCAACCGGGAATTTTGACATCGAACTCTGCGACCAGCGGGGTTTCCGAGCCGCTCCAGTCAGGCTGATTGACCAGTTCAACTTCGACCCCCACGGGCACTTGCGCTTTCAATCGATCTTCCAGAAATTTCTTGCGGGCTACGTCATCCGCATGGCGCACATCCAGCCTTTGGTACATCGCCTCCAGCCCGGTGTAAGTCACGGTAAGCTTGCCTTCGAGGTCGCCGGTATCGGAGAGCCTGAGGTTGGCCTTGCGCTCCATGCGCGACTCGGAGGCTGCAGGAAGCGTGGTTTGAATCCAGGTCCCACCATCCTTATCCAGCTTCAAGCCGGGTACTCCGGTTTCATACCAGGTCAACAGACCGAAAGGGGTGTACTCCGCTCCGGGATCGAGATAAAGATCTTTGCCGTTCAGCTTGACGAGCACAACATTTGCGTTCAGCTTTCCGGGCTGCATGGTCTTGGGATTAAAGAAATACTGGTTTCGGTTGGCGACCCAGCAGCCGTAGGCTTCGAACTCTGCGGCGCGCACCAAGCCCAGAAATAACCAGGTCAGTTGCACGCCACTGCCGTAGCCGCGCTTCCAAACCTCTTCAACATTTTCCGGAGGCTTCTCTTTATCGCGTTTTTCTTCCTGCTCCGTCTTTTTCAGCTCGTAGGATTTATTTCGAATCTGCTGGACCCGGTCATAGATCTTCCGCAGCTTCACTTCGGGAGGATCGTTGGGGGAAACGATTTGGGCGACCGCTTCTTGCATAGCCTGGCGCTTGCCCACAAACGTTTCCAATTGCCCGTTCCGTCGCTTGCCGACGTTTTTCCAGAATTTGTCAGGATTGGTTTCGATCAGATCATCCTGGTAAATGAAATCCACCCGCGCTTTGAGTTCGTTGACGGGTGGCATGAAATCCTCGGTCTGAAAGCCAGCAAGGTTGCTGAGTTCCATACGGACCACGTGGTCGGGGCCCTCTTTTGGCTCGTTCCCTGCAGGTAAGCCTTGCCAACTCCAGCGCAGAGACATCCAGGCATGTAATTGCTTTTGTAGGGCTTCAAAGAAAATCTGGCGGTCTTGGTGAAGAGATCCTGACTGAGAATCCAGTGAGAATCGTAGATGTATTTCTCGCTGAGATCGTAGGTCCAGCGATATTCAATGATGGAGCCGACTTCGACGTCGGGCAGGGTGAAGGTTTTCGCGAGGTAGTGCAGGCCTCTTGCTTTGACCAGTGACTTCTCGAACACGGTGCCGTCAAAGGGGACCTCGGATCCGTCGGGCTTGACGGTGCGGCCTCGGATGGCAACCACGTTCTCGCTCTCCTTGGAGAAGGGGAGCTCGACGTTGGCGCGCTGGCGGCCCTCTTCGGTCAAAATCTTGATCCGGATGTAGTTATCCTCGTGCGAGGTACGGCCGTTGTCGTCGCGGTCGACCTGACGGTAGAGAATGATGGCGGGCGCGCCCGGGGCGAGCGGTTCGCTGGTCATCTTAAGTTCTTCCGGAGAAATAGGCGGGAAGCCCTCGCTGGCGTGAACTGCGGGGCTCCAATGATTACCGGCGGCGAGAACCAGGCACAGGGCACAACTCGCCGCGAACACTACTCGACGAAGTAGCATGTTCGGACTCCGAGCGCTTCGGTGATAACCAAAACGGGCCCCCCGCGTTTTGGTGTCGCCACAATATAGCGGTTGAGTGCTTGCGTCAATAGCATTTCCGTGGGTAGTCGAGCCTCCGGCTGCTCGGTCGACATTTAGGAGAGCGCTGAAAAATGGAACCTGAAGGGCAATTAGCGCATCTCAATAAAGGAGCGGCATAGGAGGGTTACCGACGGTGACCTTCCCGGTTCGCGGCCGTCTAAAGTGGTGATATACTGCGTCTATTCAGTGCGCTAGCTGGGGACGCTCGAGATCCCTCAACCGAAGGAAATATTCAAAATGGCACGTAGTTCTCGCCGCTCACTCTTCCTGGTAGTTTTTTTTCTGCTCGCCTGCGGTTTTCTGGGGATTCTGTTTGCCCAGCGGACGGGGCAGCAGGCGTCCTCGTCCTCGAGCGATTCTGACGTTAAGGACAGCCTCAAACAGTTTACCGACGTTTATGCGGTGATTGAGGACAATTACGCGGACACGGTGAATCCAGATAAGGCGATCTACAATGGCGCCATTCCCGGGATGCTGCATGCGCTCGATCCGCACTCGAATTTCTTCGATCCCAAGTCTTATGCGCTGATGCGCGAAGACCAGCGCGGCAAGTATTACGGCGTGGGTATGACGGTCGGTCCGCGGAACAATAAAGTGATTGTGATTTTTCCGTTTACCGGAACTCCCGCGTATAAAGCCGGCATTCATCCTGGAGATGTGATCATCGCGGTGGATGGGAAGTCTACGGAAAATATGAGTACACCGGATGTCGCGGACCTGCTGAAAGGGCCTAAGGGAACGACGGTGCACATCAGCATTTCCCGCGAAGGCGTGGAGAAGCCCATGGAGTTCACGCTGGTGCGCGATGAAATTCCTCGCTACAGCGTGGATGTGCATTTCCTGATCCGGCCGGGTATTGGTTATTTGCACGTGACCGGATTCAACGAAACCACGGAGGAAGAAGTCTCGAAGGCGCTGGATGAGATGGGCGACCTGAAAGGCTTGATTTTGGATCTGCGGGGAAATCCCGGAGGTCTGCTCAGCGAAGGCGTTGGCGTTGCGGACAAGTTTTTGAAGAAGGGCCAGCTAATTGTGTCACATCACGGGCGCGCTTCGGCGGAGAAGCGGTATGTGGCGCAACACGGCAATGGGGGAAAAGATTATCCACTGGTGGTGCTGGTGAATCGATTGACTGCTTCTGCGGCGGAGATTGTTTCCGGCGCGATTCAGGACCATGATCGCGGCTTGATCGCGGGTGAAGTGACGTTCGGTAAAGGGCTGGTGCAGACGGTGTATCCGCTTTCGGAGAATACTGGGTTGGCGCTGACCACGGCGCACTACTACACGCCAAGCGGACGGTTGATTCAGCGCGATTACAGCAACATTTCTCTCTACGATTACTATTACAACCGCGATGCGGAATCGGGCAGCAATGCGAATCGCGAAGTGAAGCTGACTGACAGCGGGCGCACGGTTTACGGCGGTGGAGGAATCACGCCGGATGTGGTGATTCCTCCGGTGAAGGGCAACCACTTCCAGGACACGCTGCTGCAACACTATGCGTTTTTCAACTTCGCGAAGTTGTATGTGGTGAATCATCATCCGACGAAGAGCTTCGAAGTGGATGACGCGATTATGCAGGATTTCCGCAAGTCGCTGGACGAAGCGAACATCGCTTACACACAGGCCGATCTGGTGGATAACAATGACTGGATCAAATCGAACATCAAGGCGGAGATATTTGTGGATGCGTTCGGTCAGGATGAAGGCCTGAAAGTGCGGGCGGAATCGGATCCGGAGGTGCAGAAGGCACTGGAGCTTTTGCCGCAAGCCAAGGCGCTGGCCGACAATGCCAAGAAGATTGTGGCGGAGCATAACAGCGCGGGGGCATTTAACCGGTAATCATTTAATCGATAATCAGTTTTTGAGTCTGATTTTGAGCGTGTGAGAGCCCGGATGAAAATCCGGGCTCTTGTTTTGGTGGCTATTCTTTTAGTAATGGCAGAGCCCTGGCGGTTCATTGACTTCGCTATCGGGCTATGTGAAAATCCGCGTCAGTGGTGTCTGAAAATCGCCTGTGACCAGGGCGGCTCGCTTCCGCGAAATCCGATCCATTGAGATGAATACTCAGCGAGATGAATAATCGGCGAGATGAAAAATCAGCGAGATGAATAACCAGTTGCAAAGATGTTCGCTTGCGGTCGCGACTTCGAAGTGTCAGAGTCCAGCGGAGCCGGTTTGAAGCCGGTCTTGCTCGGGCTGGCGATGGCATTGGCGTTGGCGGCTGGTGGGACCGACTGGCGGTGGCGGCGGATCCCGAACTGGCTGACGGTTCCGGGGCTACTGGTGGGGATTGCGGTGAATGCGGCAGCGAGTGGGCTGAGCGGGGTGAAGACTTCCCTGCTGGGCGCGGGATTGGGATTGTTGCTGCTGTTGCCGTTTGTTCTTTTGCGCAGTCTGGGCGCGGGCGACTGGAAGCTGGCGGGAGCTTTGGGTGCGATCGTGGGACCGGGAGCGCTGCTGGATTTGCTGATGGGCTCGATTTTCGTCGCCGGCGTTATGGCGCTTTTGCTGGTCATCTACAAGCGGCGGGTCGGGGAGACTTTTCGCAACATCGGAGGAATGCTGAGATCGATGTTGACGTTTCGCATGCCGGGAGCCGAGGTTTCGCTGGACAATCCGCGGTCGCTGAAAATTCCTTATGGAGTAGCATTGGCTTTGACCACGCTACTTTTTGGACTTGGCAAGTTGACGGGAAGGTTTTAACCATGCGGAAGGCGCGATGGGTGACATTGCGGAACATCGTAAGGAACATCGCGAAAGATACGCGCGGTACGGAGATTGTGGAGAGCGCTTTCGTGTTGCCGATCGTCTTTATGTTCGTGATCGGGGTCATCTGGTTTGGCTTGGTATTTCTGATTTACGGGACGCTCGCGCAAGGAACACGAGCCGGGGCTGAAGCTGCTGTGGCTCCGTTTTGCGCGACCTGTGGGACCACGCCGAGTCCGGCGGCGAGCGCGCAAACGGCGGTCTACAATGCGCTGGCTGCGGCGCATTTGAATAAGAACAATCTGGTTCCGTGGGGTGGGACATCGCCGAAGTGGACTGTGCCGATGTTGTGCACTTGCGGTACGGCGACGTCGAGCTCTGCATGCACAACCGCGGCTCCATGCGACACTGGCGTCACCGACGCTTGCGTTCAAGTAAATGTGCAGTTGTCGTATCCCAGCCAGGGTGGAGCGGGGACTTGCGGAGTGTCGGTGAGCGCGCGGTATCAGTATCCTTACCATTTCAGTATTCCGCTGACCACGCTGGATATTGGGAATGTGCTGGTTCCGGGGCAGTCGCAGATGAGGGCGGAGACGCAATGAAGTGGGGCGCGAGCCGGTGGGTTGGGTTGATCGCGTCGCTATGGCAGGGCTGGGGAGATGATCGCGCGTCGCAGGTGGTGGAGCTGGCGCTGTCCCTTCCGGTGCTGGTGTTGTTTGTGGTAGGGATTTTCGATTTCAGCGGGGCTCTCACGCTGAAGCAGAAACTTACGAATGCTGCCCGCGAAGGCGCGCGCGTGGCTGCCGCCGATCCGGCGAGCGATATGTCGGTAGCCTTGCCATCTGTGCCGGTAGCTGTGAGCGATGCATTTCAAGTAGTGGATAATTATCTGCTTTCGGAGAAGATCAACGATTGCGGCCTGTCGGGCGGAGGTACACCGCCGGCGCCGACGCAGAGCGCGCTGACGTGGACTTATACGTCTACGGGCTCGTGTCCGGGAAGCGGAATCACGCTCACCATTAACCGGGGTTATTCGACACAGGTGAACAGCATCTACTTGATTAGCACTTACGTCACTATCAGCTACTCTTACAAATGGCAATTCAACAGCGTCGGGGGTCTGGTGGGCACAAGGTTCCTTGGTCCCAGTACCATTAACACTGCTGCTGAGGCGTTCAACCAGAACTGAGGAATTTCCATGCTGCCACCACTCATCCGCCGGGCACGAAAAAATGTGGGGTGCTGCTCGAGGCAGCGGGGTTTCACCATGGCGTTCGTGGCAATCACCATGGTGGCCATCATTTCCATGGCGGCGCTGTCGATCGATATCGGTACATTGTACGAAGCAAAGGCTGAGGCGCAGCGCGCGGCGGACGCGGGGGCGTTAGCGGCGGCGCAGGTAATCTCGATTTCCGGTCTTACGGGCGATACGAACGGCGCGGCTGACGGAAGTTGGGCCGATGTTTGTGGGGGGAAGAATCCTTACAGCACTTTAATCGCGACTAATGTCGCGCAACAGAACTTGGTTGCTGGGAGTACGATTCCAAGTGGTTCGATCTCCGTGAGCTACTCAGCGGGTACGGGCGCGCTTAACGCGGATTGCAGCGGTGCAGGGGCGGGCTTTGCGGTTAATCCCGTTGTAACGGTCACGGTTCAAAGTGCAACGCTGCCGATCTTCTTTGCCCGGGTATTTTCGTTGATGGGGGGCAACTATTCGGGCGCGACGGTCAGCGCAACGGCTGCGGCAGAGGCGTTTAATCCTTCAAATTTGGGTGCGGCAAAAACTCCGGACATAATTCCGGTACAGCCGCGATGCGTGAAGCCGTTGATTATCCCAAACTAGGATCCCAACGGCGGCACGTTTCTCAACCCTGACGGGACAATCGCTAATTCTGGGGTCAAGCAGCTCGGCGCAGGCGTGATCGGCGAAAGCCTCACCCTCACGGCCGATTGCAGGCGCGGACAGAGTAACTGCATTGGCTGGGTAATTTGAGAAATAACCCTCCTCAAGTCGTGACGGTAGGCGCAAGTTCAGAACTGGAATACGTTCCGGCAGCGGTGCAAGGCACTCCTATTGCTGTCCCCGCTTGCGCCGTCGGAAGTTTTCAAGCTGCGATTGCAGGATGCGATCAGAGTACGGCGTATACATGCGGGACGCCGAGCACCACGACAGGAGCGACCACAATCAATCTGGATGAAAATCCGGTGAATCCGTCGAGTGATGCGGGCGACACGGGGACCGCGGTGCAGTGCCTGATTAATCAAGCAAACGGTCAGGACTCGCTTGACACGAGTAATTTTCCTTTTCAGATCAAGGCAGGGGCTGGCAGTCCGCTGGCACAGTCGAAAGTTGTGAGTTCGAACGACATCATTACCACGAGCAACAGCATCGTGACTTTGCCTATCTATGATGGCACAGCGCTTGGCGCGCCACCTAATCCTGCCGTTACGATTGTGGGTTTTTTGCAGGTCTTCATCAATGACATCGATGGAAATGGGCACCCGAACGTGACGGTGCTAAATGTCGTTGGATGCAGCAGTAACGCTGGGAATCCGCCCCTATATGGGACCTCTCCGGTACCGGTGCGGCTGATTACGCCACCAGTGGTTACGCCATAGCTCGGCGGCGACTCGGTATATCATCTCCAATTGAATGAAAGCGGCAGCCCTGGAGTTTAGTCTGGAACGTCGTTGCTCTGGGGCGCTTTGGTCTCGGGTGCGGCGGGTGGGACTGGTTGAACCGGAGGCTCGGGTTCGCCATTTTCCTGGGACTGAGCGACTGCCGGCGACTGGGCGCTGTAGACGGGCGCGGTTCCTTCTGGACGCGCGCTGAGAATCACTCGATCGAGGGAGCGAGGATCGCTGGCCGAACTCAAGATGAGGAAGTTGAATCTGGAGCCGTTCAGCAGGTGAGACAAAACTTCGGGCGCGGGCGCGGGGCCAAGTGCGGCAACTACTTTTTCCTGCTCGGCTCCGGCCGGGATGGCAATTTCCGCTCCGGTGCGTCGGTGCACTTCGAAAAGAACTTCCGATAGTGTTGCCTGATTGGAAGTAATGGTGAGTAGCCCTGACTGGAATGTAACCACCAGCGGAGGTGGTGGCGGGGGTGGCGTGATTTCCAATGATCCTACGTGATAGGTGGTATTCACCAGTGCGGCGGGCGAAGCAGAACTTCTGGAAATTTGCGACCTGCCGCTGCCAATCTTGATGATCACAGTTCGGCCAGAAGGAAAAATCTGATAAGCCTGCGGACCGTTTAAATCCAGAACAACCCGCGTGACCGGAGGCTTCGAGGAGAACAGGCCAACGCGAACGCTCTTGATTTCCTGGCTATTCAGGGTTTGATTTCGAAGTTGAGCACCGGGAACGGCGTTGGCGAAATCCACCACCAGGCGATCGGGATCGGAGAGAATTTGGGCTTGCGGGACGAGGCTCTCGCTGCCTTCGATTTCTATCTCGAGCGGATTCTGTTTGCTTAATACCTGAACACGGCGCACCGACGGAGATTCCTGCGCCTGTGCCTGGATTGGGGCGAAAAGATACACGACAGCGCAAAGCAGCAGGCTAGCGGCGGCCCTGAGGGAGGGTTTCATAAATATCCCGAATGTTATGCGAACGTACGCGGTGCGATATTGCGATTTTAGCAGCGTCCGCGAGTGGCGAGGCTTACGAAAGGACTACGCCTTCGAGTCGACAGTTCATGCCGATGGCTAGTGCGTGAGCGCCGCGGTCTATATCACACGCGGAGCTTGCGGCGCGCCCAGTAGACGGCGGCCAATCCAGACACGAACAAGATCCAGGTCTCGGGTTCGGGGACGACGCCCGGAGCGCCACAAGGGCCTCCTTTTTTCTTGGGGATGCTCACCTCGCCCGCACAACAACCCGCCTCGACATTGCCGTTCTTTTTAACGGGGCCGCATAGCGAAGATTCGAGCGGCGGCGGAGCAATGGGAATCCAATTTCCACCGACGAATGGATCGTACAGAGCCAACGGCCCTGCCGGCCCCAGGCCCGGACCCGCAGGCTGTTGCAGAAGGGCTGACTGAAAGGGAGCAGGAGGAGATTGCATGGCCGTACCGCCGGTGGTGGCGATGGGTTGATCGAATTTCTCCGCAGGAGGCTCGGCGCGCGAGGTGGCTTGTTGCGGCATTTCTTCGACGCGATTGGCGCAGCGGCCGCGAGCCGTCATGCGACCGTCGGTAATTAGTTTTTCTCCTTTGTGCAGAGTGACACGGTGGCGAGTCCAATAAACGTGATTGCCAATCCGGTAAGAGAGGTAAACCGTTTTGGCCAGTGTGAGCCGGACCACGCGCGCGTGATCATAATCGAAACCAGCGTAGTGTGCGGCGACAATGGGATCGTGCTCGGCAACCCACTTCAATTCTTTCGCGTCTTGCACTCCGCCCGGCACCAGCGAATAGGGATAGACGGGACGATCGGCGGAGGGCTGCGCCTGGGAAAGAATCTCATTCATTTCGACGACGCGACTGCGACTCAGTTCGGCTTGTTCAAAGCTGGGAACGGCGGACTGACGCGTGCGAAATAACGAAGGGCTGAGATACTGCAAGGCAACAGCGGAGGCGGCGGCGACACAGGTGGCGAGAGTTACAAGGCTGAGCCAACGGCGAATGCTTCGATTGCGGCGGTGCCGGCGGCTGCGACGGCGCCGTATTTTGTGGACGTTCCCTCCTACGGGATCACTCACTCACTGCTCCTGCCTGAGGCGACGGCCCTGGGCTCAAAACCGGCGACACTCTCCCACGAACTTAGCGGCAGTTGGAGTGCCACGTCGCGACTCGCGGACCTAAACAAACGAAAGCAGATCCGCGTTCAATTTCGAACCATGTTAGCAGAGTGAGAAATGGTTTGCACAATATAAGCTGTGGATTTCTCAGTAGCTTCCCAGATTCGTCTAGCATTACTTCTTAACGGGGCTGCGGGTTACTGAATGCTCCGGGGAAGGAACAGGCTCGGCGCTCTGGAGCCAAGCGGTATACCAGAGATTGAGCAGCATCTGTGATCCGGCGGCGAGGCGATGAGTGGTAAATTCGAAGGCCTCGGGAGAGCCTTTGCCATGAAAGCCTCCTGCCTTGTCGATCGCGTAGACTTTTTCCACCAGCGCGTGGGACTGCCTCAGGTAAGCAATGTAGGCCGCGAAGGGATCGTCCACTTTTTCGGGAGCGTGCACGAGTTCCGCAAAATCATTTGCCGAGATATTCGCCCCGACATAGGCGGTTTCGAACTGCGCGTGAATATCGTGCTGCGTAGTATAGCCGTTGGGATTCGGTCCCACCCAGCCGTTGTACTGGATCGTCGTATGCAATGGCTGTGAGCCATCGGCGACGTAATGGCCGAGCCAGGCTGCATAGAAAATGATTGCGTCCTCAATTGGCTTGGTGGGCTGGTGGTCGGCTTTCAGCTTGCGATACTCGCGGAAGCCGACTTTCAGGCGTCCGAAGACTTCCATGGTGATGTAGGGCTGCAAGCCGACGTGTTCGGGAAGGTAGTCGTCGGGGTGGTCCCTGGTCGCGGCGCGCTTCTCGTAGAGCTTGCGATAAAACTCGTAGCGCCCGGGCGGCAGAGGATTGAGCCAGTCGACGCGCTCGAGATCGATGAAGTGATCCGGCTCCTGCGAGTTTTTCAGGGCGAATTCTGTAGGGCTGCGCCAGCGGTCAGGCTCGGGCCCAAGATAAGCAATCTCAGTAACGGCGCGGCGCAGAAAACGCGGCATGCTGGCGGGAATTTTCTCCGCCGCAACGCGGTTTACGCAGATGTGACCTTCGTTGCCCCAGGCGACCGCGGCATCGGACTGCAAAAGAATGAGGGCGATCAGCATGCAACTGATCAGCCCTCGTTTGAAATTATCCGTTTTCATTTCGAACAAGATTATTAACTACCTTTATCGTTTGGCAACCATGCGTCCTCAGAAGGTCAAGTGCAATGCCATCTGGATGAATCGCGGGCTGCCGATGGTGTGTTGCAGGACTCCGAGATTCCCCGCGGGCGGGAATGAGTAGCCATAGGGTGTACAGCTGTAATTCGGCGAAGGCGGGTAACAGTAGCCAGGATTGAACTCGACGCTATTGCTCGGAATGTCGAAGCTGGGATGGTTGAAGAGGTTAAAGACTTTCAAGTCGTACTTTAACTGGAAGCGTTCGGTAAATGCAAAATTTTTGAAGAGATCGAAATCCCAGCGTTCCTGGAACGGGGCACGGAAAATGTTCCGGCCGCCGGAAGCATAACCGTTTTCGAAGTTATCGCACACTAGAGTTCCAGAGCTGGAATCGCAGGGCGGCACGCCATTTGTTCCCGGCGTGTAAGGAGCCGGAATGCCGAAAGCGGCCGCATTCAGCACCGGCTTTTGCCCGTTCACTCCAGTCGTGCCTTGCAGGATGGGGTTGGTCGCGGTGGCGCCGAATCCGCCTACGGGCACGATCGGATTGGTGATTTGATCCTGGCCATCGCCCCAGTAAATGCTGGCCGCGCCGCCGCTGTAATCAATCACGCTGTAAGGCTGGCCGCTTTGCAGAACTGTGACGCCACTGATGCCCCATCCGTTAACCACCTGCTTGGCAAAACCATTGGCGGAGTTCCACGACGGCAATTGATAAACGTAGCTTATCGTCCACTGATGGGTGCGATCAAAATCAGAGCTGCCATAGGAAGAACGAGGGTTATTGGGATCATTTCCGCTGTAGAAGAGGCCCAGTCCACTCTGTTCGTCCAGAGTGTGAGAGTAAGTATAGGAGCCGGTCATGGTGAGTCCATGACTCATGCGCTTGGTGACGTGAAACTGCAAAGCGTCGTAATTCGACATCCCGAAGGCGCGATTGAAATCTGAATTTGGATCGTAGCCGATGTAGGGGGTTCTCAGATCCACATTTCCTGCGCAATAGCCTACGGCCAGGGTGCAAACGCTTTCCGCGGCAACTCCGGGCACTTGTGTTCCGTAGGAATAGATCTGCTCGTTCGGACCGCCGCGGAGAGCAGGATTTTGCGGTGTGGCGATGCCAGCCTGATTAAAAGGAACTGGGATGGTTTCGTGTACGCCGTGATTGCCCACGTATCCCAGCGTCAGAACCAGATCATTCTTGGGTTGCCATTGCAAATCAAGAGTCCAGTTTTCTGAATAAGGCAAGCTATTCTTAGGATCATAGCCGCCGAAGAAAAGCGGACTGCAGAAAGATTCGCCAACGGAATTGCAATATGGAGTTTCATTGTTAATCAGTTGGCTGGCATTTGGGACGAGAGCTTTGACGGAAGACAAGTTCGCCGGGGGCGGCGGGGGTGGTGTCGCGCCGAAAGGCTCGGCGAAGGTTGCGTTGTTTACGGCGTAGTAAGGAACGACGAATGGTTCCTCGACGGTCACACCGAAAGGACCGCTGATTCCTCCTCCGGCCGGTGGCGAGAGCTCGGTGAAATACTCGCCGCGATCGTAGTACATGCCGAAACCGGTGCGGATGACCAGTTTGTTATTGAAGATTCCCGGACTGTAGGCGATACCGATGCGCGGAGCAAAGCCCCACTGCCGACCGGTAATTGTGGAGTTGCTCACTCCGGGCGTACCGAAGGCTTTGTTGTTGCCGGCAACTACGAGCCCGATGTTGTTAATCGTATCGGAAGCTACGTTGTAGGAATAGTTCTGGGGATAGAAATTGGTGAGCAGTCCATTTTGCTCATAGAGAGGACCGTCCCAATCCCAGCGCAGGCCGATATTGACGGTCAAATTTGACTTGACCCGAATCGAATCCTGGCCGTAAGCACCGGCTTGTTTGGCGCGGTAGTGGCGGTTACTGGCGCCATTCAGTATTTCGGAAGGATCTTGGCCTGAGCATGACGCATCGCCTGCATTGGGACTGCAGACATCGCCCAGCAGGAAACCAGGGAAATCCTCGAAGTCGATGCGCGCTACATCGTTGTTCTTGTTGATTACGTTGAGCTGGGTGAAGTCGTAGTTGAAGCCGGTAGCGAAGGTATGGCTGCCGTGAACCCATTTCAAATTGCTTCCGGCATCGTATTTGTTCTGGAAAATACCGGCGTTGGCGAAGTTGTTGGTGGGGCCGATGGACAGGCTGTCCGTGGCCGATCCATTGTCCGCGTACTTAATGTTGATGGAAGGAAAAAGACTCAGACCGGGAAGATTTATTCCGGCATCTGCGGGAGTTAGCGACTGGCTGGTGGTAGCAAAAGCGTCTTGCCGAATAAACCCGATGCGCTGTTCCAGGGTCATGTTGGGCGTAATGGCGGTGGTGTTATCAAGGGAAACAGTTTGGCTTCCCGCTTTCATGGTTTGCGGAAATCCGAGGAGCTCGCTCTCGGCGAACGGTGTGCTGTTGGGGTCGCGCTGGTAGTAATACTTCGCGGCCAGGCGATCTTTGGCGCTGAAGTTGTAATCGATGTTGCCGTTTACCTGATCGGCGGTGAAGTGCGAATTGGGGCCCTGGACAATCGTATCTGCAAACTGGCTCTGCAGGGCATACGCGCTAGCGACTGACGCGGGGCTGGGAATGAAATAGCTGCCGCCCGGCGCTTTAGCCTGCAACAATGCGAGAGCCTGGGGCGTGATCTGGCTTGCCGTAATGGTGGTACCGAAATCCGTGTTCACCGCAGCGGCAATGCTGGCGGCATCGCGCGCGTTGGTGAGATCGGGCGGCACGGCAACGTAAGAAGTCGCCAACAGCTGGTCGCTGACACGCTGACCCTGGTAGGAACCGAAGAAAAACAACTTATCTTTCTTAATCGGACCGCCGATGAAAGCTCCGAAAACATTGCGATGCATTTGTGGCCGTGCCAGACCGTTGTAGTTGAAAAACCACTCGTTGGCGTTCCATCCGGTTTGCTGGTGATACTCATAGGCGCCGCCATGAAAAAGATTGGTTCCGGACTTGGTGGTGAGCCCGATCTGTGCGCCGCTGTTGGAACCTTGCGAGGCGTCGTACATGGCGGAGTTTACGTGCATTTCCTCGATGGTCTCGGGAGGTGGTGAAGGCAATGCCTCGCCGATGGCGCCGTAGACAGAAGTGCTGGTTACAATTTCCCCGCTGGGATTATTTCCGTTGCCGTTCTCGCCAATGTTCACCGCAACGCGGCTGGAGGTCACCTGACTGGTCGATTTCCCATTGAAGATGTTGGTCGCGTCAATTCCGTTGACCGTGAAGTTGTTGCTGGTGTCGCGCTGTCCGTTGGCCCAGATCGCTTGATTGCCCAGGCCAGCGTTGGTGCCAGCGGTGTTCAAAAGGTCCGCGCTTACGCCGGGGCTTAGAATCGCCAACTGGGTGAAGCTTCCCGTTCCCAAGGGAATGTCATTGATCTGCAATTCGTTCAGGGTGTAGCCAGTCGTGGTGTCAGTCTGGTTCAGCAATGGGGTGGCTTCTACCGTAACGGTCGAGGACACGGCGCCGGGTTTCAACCTGGCATTCAATGTCGCGGTGCGATTGCCCTGCACGATGATCTGCGTATAGGCCTGTGTTTGGAATCCTTCCTTGCTGAACGTCACTTCGTAGTTTCCGATTGGAAGATCGGAGATGTTGAAGTTGCCATCCGACTTACTGGTGGCTGTGACTTCAAGGTTGGTAGCGGTCGCGCGCGCTTTAATACTTACGTTGGACACGACCGCGCCGCTGCTATCGCTGACCGTCCCGTTAATGGCGCCTAAGGTTTGCTGTGCGAGCGCGAGTTGCGATGAAGAACTGAAAATAATGAAGAAGAAAAGGATTGGCAGTACGGGACCAGGAAAAACTGCGGTTAGCAGGGCGGACGACCGACGACCAGAGGTCACAGGAGAACCCTCCTTCGGAACGACGGCACGTTATAGCAAAGGCGGCAGCCGCGGTTCAAGGCGTATCGGTTAAAAAACGATGAAATTCGATCAATATTTTTTAATAGCGAGCATTCGGAACTCGACTGCCACCCTAATGGTGCTGGGCTTTCGTGGACGCGCTTGCGGCAAGCTGCTGGCGGAGGCGCAAACGCTCGCCAGATGAGATGGTTTAAGGGATATTGCTGAGCTGGAGTCTACCGATAATTTCGGCAACGATCGCTGCCGGAAGGGCGTCGGCGTCGATGATTACCGCGCCTTTCGGCTCTTCCAGGTCTGCCAGTTGGCTCTGCAGCATGGCTTCGGTCATGAAGTGTCCGTGGCGCTCGCGCAGCCGCTGACGCAAGACTTCGGGGGACACTCGCAAATAGACAATCCAGACTTCGGGCGAGATCTGCAGAATATCCCGATAGGATTGCTTCAATGCGGAACAGGCTAGTACTGCGTTCTTGTGCGCAGAGAGCCAATTCGAGATCAGCGCCCGCAACGCCTGCAACCATGGGGCGCGATCTGCATCGGTCAGCGGAATTCCGTGCCGCATTTTCTCGACATTGGCTGCAGAGTGGTAATCATCCGCGTCAGCAAACTCCCAGCCCAGTTGAGAGGCCAGTAAGTTTCCCACAGTTGTCTTCCCTGCCCCAGCTACGCCCATCAGGAGAAGGATCATGATCTCCGCACTCTGGTTTTCTGCATTCTGGTTTCTGCGGCATGCAATGCGTCGTGTTATTCTCTCAAACCTGTTCAGGAAAAGGGATTTTCATGCCGGTATCGCAACCGCTGACCTTGCTCTGCATTACGACGTATGAGAAGGGGCAGGATTTCATGCGCGAGTGCAAGCGCCAGGGTTGCCGGGTGTTACTGGTGACGGCGGAAAAGTTGCGAGATGCCGACTGGCCGCGGGAATGTCTGGACGAGATGTTCTATCTTCCGAACGAACTCCCGCTTGCCGATATTGTGCAGGCGGTGACGCATCTGGCGCGCACGCAGAAAATCGATCGCATTGTGGCGCTGGATGAATTCGATATGGAGACAGCCTCGACCCTGCGCGAACACCTGCGCGTGCCGGGCATGGGGTTGACGACCATGCGATATTTTCGTGACAAGCTGGCCATGCGCATGCGCGCCCTGGATCACGGAGTGCGCGTGCCGGATTTTGTTCCGGTCATCCATCACGAAGATATTCGCTACTATCTTGACCATGTTCGCGGGCCTTGGGTGCTGAAGCCGCGGCAGGAAGCATCGGCCATTGGGATCAGGAAGATTCACGCGGCGGATGAGCTGTGGCCGGTCTTGGAACAATTGGGGGACAAACAGTCTTCTTATTTGCTGGAACAGTTCGTTCCCGGCGAGGTTTATCACGTGGACGCGGTTGTCTCAGAGAATGAGGTGGTCTTCGCCAACGTGAGCAAATACGGCAAGCCGCCCATGAACGTGGCGCAAGGCGGAGGAGTTTTTACGACGTATACGGTGCCGCGCGGAAGTGAAGTGGATAACGGGCTGCGGGAAATTAATCGGGAGTTGATTGCAGCGCTGGGACTGGTGCGAGGTGTGGCGCACGCGGAATTTATTCAGGCGTATGAAGATGGTGAATTTTATTTTCTGGAGTGCGCGGCGCGAGTGGGTGGGGCTTATATCAACGAGATGGTGGAGGCCGCTACCGGCATTAATCTTTGGCAGGAGTGGGCGCGCATTGAAATCGCCGGAGGAGATGGTTCCTACAGACTTCCGGAGGTGCGCGAGGAATATGCGGGCGTCGTACTTTCGCTGGCGCGGCAGGAAGATCCAGACACTTCGGCGTACAACGATCCAGAGATATTCTTGCGGATCAAGAGGCATCACCACGCGGGGTTAGTTTTGCGCTCGAGTGATCCGGGGCGCGTGCCGGCGCTATTGGAAAGTTACGCACGGCGATTTGCAGAGGATTTTCTGGCGGTCGAGCCGCCGCGGGACAAACCGACCGCGTGAAGGAATTAAAAAAAGACTTCTGGCGACACGTGGAACCGTCGACTGAGGCGCCGAATGTGTTCTGTAGTGAGCTGGCGCTTTCCGTGAAGAATCTCCGAAACGATGCTGGGTGTTCCGAAAATGTCCAGGAGGTTTTTCTGCTTCAGGTTATTCGCCAGAATTAATTCGCGCAGCACGCTCACCGGATCAGACGGCTTGAGGGCGTAATGTTTTTCCTCGAAATCTTCAATGAGGAGAGTTAGCAGTTGGGCCATGCGCTTTTCGGCTGCACTCAATCGGCTGCCCCTGCGGTCGAGGTCCTGAAGCATCGCAATGTAGCGTTCGTTCTCCGCCTCGGTACGAATGACCGCCGGCAACGTGGTAGACAATAAGGACGCGTATTCCGATCGAACTGCGGTCGCGCTCATCGCTTCCAACCTCCGCGGTCGTATTCGGCGTGGGTCAAAACGTGGCGAATGTATATACGGCCAAAGAGGTAATTGATCTCGGCGATTAAGCGATACTCATTTCCCTTAATATTGAAAACCGTCCACTTGCCGACAGCATCGGCGCTCGAAAAGGTTTTACGGACATCCATCAGTTTTTTCCATTCAGCTTTCTTGGCAATGCGAAACCAAGCGTCGAGCGGGCCCTCAAGGTCGATGTGCCGGGAAGCAGCATCTTTGAGCTTCTTACGGCTGATCACATGCATGAGCTCACGAGTAAGTTCGCATTCTGCGAATATTGTAGTTCGCAAATCGCGAAGATGTCAATATCGGGTTAGAACGCGTCAATTCCCGTAACACTTTGCCCGATTATCAGTGAGTGCACATCGTGCGTGCCCTCGTAAGTCTTCACTGATTCCAGGTTCATCATGTGGCGCATGATGGGGTAATCGTCGGCGACGCCGTTGGCGCCGAGGATGTCGCGGGAGATACGGGCACACTCCAGGGCCATCCAGACGTTGTTCCGCTTTGCCATCGAGATGTGCTGGTGCTCCACTTTGCCGGCATCCTTCAGGCGTCCGACCTGCAGTACGAGTAATTGCGCTTTGGTGATCTCGCTGATCATCCAGGTGAGCTTGTCTTGCACGAGTTGGTGCGAGGCGATGGGCTGGTCGCGCCACTGTTTGCGCAGAATGGAATACTGCAGGGCGCAATCGTAGCAGGACATGGCGGCGCCGATCGCTCCCCAGGCGATACCGTAGCGCGCCTGATTCAGGCACATGAGCGGGGATTTTAATCCGCCGGTTTTTGGCAGCAGATTTGATTCTGGAATGTGGACGTCCTGCAAAGACAATCCTGAAGTCACCGAGGCGCGCAGCGACCACTTACCGTGAACATCTTGCGCGGAGAATCCAGGGCGATTCGTCTCCACCAGAAATCCTCGGATTTTATTATCTTCGTTTTCAACTTTGGCCCAGATGATGGCGACGTCGGCGATGGTGCCGGAGGTGATCCACATCTTCTCGCCGTTGAGAATGTACTCGTTGCCAACTTTGCGGGCGCGGGTGAGCATGCCACCGGGATTTGAGCCGAAGCCGGGTTCGGTGAGGCCGAAGCAGCCAAGCTTTTCGCCCTTCTGCATGGGCGGAAGCCAGGTCTGTTTTTGCTCTTCGCTGCCGAATTCGTAGATTGGGTACATGCAAAGTCCGGACTGGACGCTGACGAAGCTGCGTACGCCGGAGTCTCCGCGTTCGAGTTCCTGGGTCATCAAGCCGTATTCAACGTTGCCCATGCCGGCGCAGCCGTAACCTTTCAGCGATGCGCCGAAGAAGCCGAGATCGGCCATGGGCTTGACCAGTTCGCGGGGAAAGCGGCCGGCGCGGTTGCACTCTTCGATGATGGGGATGAGATTGTCTTCGATGAACTGGCGCGTGGTGTCGCGGACCAGGCGTTCTTCTTCGGTAAGGAGTGAATCGAATTGAATGAAATCGACGCCGCGGAATTTTATGGCAGACATGAGGAATCTCCGTGAGCAAATGAATCTCTAACCTGGGACAGATGAAGCCAGAGGTTTGACCGCCCGCGGAAGCAGCGCGCGCAGAAGGGCAAACATATGACGGTAGCAGGAGTGAAGAGTGGGGGTCAACGCGTCTGGGAGTGGATAGGCGGCTTGGCTAACGCCCTGCGCCGGTTGCGTGGGAGATCCCTTCGGCTTCGCTCAGGGCAGGCTCTTCGCTACGCCTGAAAAACGGCTCCGCTCAGGATGACCAGTCGTCGTGTGATAGACAACTGGACCACTAACTCGACCAGCAAAATGATTCCACCGATGCCGGAAAGACCGTAGAACCAGCGAAATAAATCGGTAGGCGCGATCGCTCATTGGGAACCGGCATCTCATAGGGCGCTCGATCCCATTCAACGAACTGCAGGAGTGAGAATAGATATGACGCGCCACGTCCAACTCGCCGTCTGCCTGGCTGCCATGCTGTGCACGGAGGCGGCATTCAGCCAGGCATCCCCCAACGAAGTTAAAGGCAGCGGTGAAGCCGTGGTGAGCACGGCTCCGGTGGCTTATGTGTATGTCTCGAGCAATGTTGATGCGAGCAATCCTGAAATTTACGCTTACGGAGCGGCAGCGAATGGAAAGCTGACGGCGGTGGCGGGATCGCCTTTCGCCGCAGCGATTGCCTACGGAGGGTCTTTGGCGGTAAACGCAAAATATCTTTTTGCCACGAACGGGGTGGATATCACTTCATTCGCGGTTGCGCCCGATGGCGCGCTGCATCACGTTGCCGCGAGCGATGCGCAAGGGTTTAATCAATCCGATTGTGGTGGGCCGGTAAGTTTATTTCTCGATCGGAGTGGCGCAACTTTGTACGACGAAGACATTTATAGTGACTGCGCAAACAATGCTTACCAATTTTTCGGCGTCGGCGCTTCTACCGGCGATCTGAATTATCTGGGAACGACTGCGCGCATGACCCCAGAGTTCGAAGTGCCGTTGAGTTTTGCCGGAAACAACAAGTACGCCTACGGTGCGAGTTGCTATCACTGGAACCAGGTAATTTTCGGGTTCGCGCGTGACAGCGATGGAGCGCTGACATCCTTAGCCATAGACCCTGCAATGCCAGAGGCGGAGAACGGGAATTTTTATTGTCCTTATTTATCGGCGGCGGATGGGGCGGATCATGTTGTGGTGCCGGTGCAGCCGATGAGCAATGCTTCGTTCGAACCATCGGGGGCGTACCAGCTTGCTGTGTATACCGCGGACAGCTCCGGGAATCTGACAACGAGCAGCACTTATTCGAACATGCCCAAAGTTTCAGTGGCGAGTGTCACGAGCATTTCGATGTCGCCTTCGGGGGAGCTTTTAGCGGTTGGCGGAACAGCGGGGGTGCAAGTGTTTCACTTCAATGGCGCGAATCCGGTCACGAAGTTCACCGGACTTCTCAACAGCGCAGAGATCGATCAGATGTCGTGGGATAACGACAATCATCTTTATGCCATCAGCCAGTCGGCTGGAAAGTTGTTCGTGTTTACGATTACTCCGACCAGTCACAGCCAGGTTACGGGATCACCGTACACGATCGCGAACGCGCAGAACATTAGCGTTCTGGCGAAATAGCGGAGACGACCATACGACTCAGCCTCGGGATGGCCGTCAGGATGACACGACGAGAAGTTTACTCGCGATAGGCTTCTTTGATGTGGGCGCGAGCTTTGTCCGCGGGAGGGGTGGTGGCATTTTCGGCGAGAACGATCTGATATTTTTTCATGGCCAGATCGCGCTGCTGGAGTTGGTCGTACATTTCGCCAGCGGCCAGATTGGCTTTCTGCTGGGTTTCGGGATCGGGAGCGGGGACTTCACCCACCAGTTCGTAGGCGGCGGCGGCTCCGCGATAATCTTTTTGGCTGCGAAGTAACTCGCCCAGGGCCCAGGCAGAGATCTCGTAGTGTAAAGTACCGTACTTCCCTTCCCGTCCGTTTTGCCAGACCCTCCGATAGACGGCAGCAGCCTCCTGAAGGTGACCGCTGGAGCGCAGCAGATTGGCCTCTTCCAGCGGGAACAGATAGTTTCCAGGATAGCGCTCGGCGAGGTCGTGCATGAGATTGCGAGATTCGTCGTAGCGGTGCTCGCGGCGTAGGAACAAGGCGAGAACGACCTTGGCATCTACGCTATTTTCTCCACCACTGTTGGCTACTTCGCGCAAGTATTGCAGACCCTTTTCCTTGGTTCCGCTTAACCCCACCATCGCTACGGCCACCTTGACGCTCCAGGGCAGACTCCCCATCACGTAGTTGTGAGCGCCCACGACCAGTTTCGCGTCCACGTAGTTGGGGTTCAGCTCAAGAACGCGTTCGTGATCGCGGCGTGCGCCGACGGCATTGCGCAGCGCCGAAAACCAGGCTCGTTCCACTAATGCCGTATAGAGGGAGAACTGCGCACGGGTGACGCCGCGCGCGTACAGCGCATCTACATTATTTGGATCCTCCTTGAGTTGCTGCTCTTCGAGGGTTTCGGCGCGGTCGACCAGCTGCTTGATCTGTTCCTTCACCTTGGGGTCAGCGGGGCGGTGCGCCTGGCCGATGAAGCTGTCAGTGGCGTATTCGCCCGTGTTCATGGCGCCCATGCGATAGAGTTCGCGCATCAGCGTCGTGGCCAGAAGATGGTTGACCGCGGAGGGATCGTTGGGATGACGATCCAGAACTTTCTCGAACTCCTGGATCGAGCGGTCGTAATCCATGTTGTAAAAGTGATCAAAGGCAGTCTCGACCAGAGGATCATGCGCCGAAGAAGGAGGAGTTGAAGCGGGAGCGGCGGCACGGGTTTGGGCGCCAGCGGTTTCCAGCAGCAGGCATAGTCCGGCGATGCACAACAGGCTGGCGCTTAAGAAATGAGCTTTCGCAAATGTCCGACGCAACTGATCCCCGCGGGTGTGATCTTGATTCTAGTCTAACCGAACTTGAAGGGTGCTGACGGCGGGGAATGGAACCGAGTTTCTTAGGCGAAACGCAGGGAGAACCACCGATGTTATGGGGAAGATGCGGGGAATTGGGTTAGCGTTTGAAGAGCAGGTCGTGTATTTGCCGAGTTCAAGTCGGTATGAGCAGATGACGGCGGTAACCGGGGCATCTTTACGCGAGTTTGCGAGTAATAATTGCGCGAAAATCGGAGCATCGCGCAGCTGAGAATTTGCAAGTACCTGAGTTAGAAACATTTTGATCGCTAGAGCTTTTGGCTGTTGGTTTGCCTTACCGAAGATAAAGTCCTAAAGAGTTTTCCTAGCTATGGCTGAAGTAGTTCACGATGCGCAGCAAGAATTCTGGAGGCCACCGTCCGTAATCGGCGCGGTGGCCGAAACAAAACTTCCGTTATTGTCTTCCCAGGATTTAGCGGATACCTGCCAGGGTTGCGGCAGCGAGTTCATGATCGGAGCGCGGTTTTGCCACACCTGTGGTTTGAGCCGGCCCGTGCTCGCAAAAGTTGATACGACCCTGGAGACGGCGGTAGCCGACATCTCTGGAGCATGGGCCAGGAGTGTGGCAACGGTCGTGGCCGCGACGGGATTGGTGGCTCATGCGTGGCGTGAGATTGAGTTTCCGGGCTGGCTCTATTATTTACATTTCCACGAGATCAAGCGTCGGGTTGGTCTACCGACGGCGGCACTGGTCGCATTCATGATCGGCCTGGGGTGCGTGGCTGGGGCGCTGGCGGTCAGCTTCTTCTATCACGCATCGAATCTGGCCGAGTTTCAGGCGATCCAGATGTGGCGCATTGAATGGCTGCTGGCCGCGACGGCCTCGTTTGTGGCAGGAATTCTGCTGAAAAACCCTTCGAACGACGGCGATTAAGTCCCTCCCGGCGATTTTTCTAAGTCCTGGGTTAGCGCTCGACCTTAAAAGCTTAAGCTTCGCCTCCCGAACCGGCTGCGCGGCGCTGCTGGTGCATACGGTAGAGATGGTGGACGGGTCCGGTGCCGCGACCGAGCGGATGACCGGCGGCGATCGCCGCGGTGACGTAGGTCTTCGACAGAAGGGCTGCCTCGGGTAGTCCGCGATCCAAGGCGAGGTGACAGGCCATGGCGGTCGAGAAAGCACATCCCGTGCCATGGGTGGAGTTGGAGCGCTGGCGTTCGGCCTTGAACACTTCCTGCTCGATTCCCCGTTTGCTGGCAAAGCTCAAAAGATCGATGGCTTTGTCCAAGTGGCCGCCGGTGATGACCAAGGCACGTGATCCCATTTCATGGAGTTTATTTGCCGCGGAGCGCATCTGGTCGAGATCGGTAACTTTTAGTCCGCTGAGGAGAGCAGCTTCGTCGACGTTCGGGGTGAGCACATCGGCGAGCGGAATCAGTTTTTCGACCAGCAGCTTCAGGCCAGAAGGGTCGAGCAAATCGGCTCCGGAAGAGGATTTAAGGATTGGGTCCAGGACGATGTTAGGAAGCTTCGAAAGGCCAGTTTTGCCTGCAGTCTGCGCCAGGAAATCGGCAACCGCGCGGGCGACTTTGCCGGTACCAAGCATTCCAATGTGGACGGCGGCGATGGGCATATCGGCCGCCAGTTCCTGCAAGGTTTCCGTTATCAGAGAGGGATCGACGGCCTCGACTCGTCTGACGCCTGCGGTCGATTGGACGGTCATGGCAGTGACGCAGGCGACGCCATAGCAGCCATGGGCAGCGATGGTCTTAATATCGGCGGTAACGCCCGCTCCTGAAGAAGGGTCAAAACCGGCTATGGTGAGGACTACAGGTGGTCTTTCAGCCATGATCTGGGAGCCTTTGAATTGGGGCGCGCTTCGGGCGGTGCCGGAGTGAGTGTCTCACGAGTTGGGCGAAAGCCCTTGAGACTTGTCTGAAATTGCGGGTGGGATCAAAAAAAATCATCGGCATTGACGGCAACCCTCTGGGTAAAGAACTGGCATTAAAGAGGTTACACACACTCTGCTTGCAAGTTACTGATTTCATTGGAGATGAAAATACTTCTTTGCCTGCGGCTTATCACTTAGTTACTATTTAATAAACAACTAAGCCTATTGTTTTGATGAACATGATGCACTTATATCATGATAAACAACAAGTTACGTAAGATATCGATTACTACCAGGTCACTATAGACCACGTACTTTCGGATTGACAAGGTGCCGGTAGACCCATACGATTCAGAGATCGTTAACGAAAGAGCCTAGCTAGGACGACTTTTTGAGATGCGAGGAGAACTGAATGCGAAGATGTATAGCTCATGGACTGATGATCGGCTTGCTGGTCGTCGGGCTGGGAGCGGCTCAGGGACCGAACAACTCGGAGGCCAGTTCAGCTCCAAGTAGATCCGCCCAGATAAAGCCCGCAAACCAAAATCAGGCAGGCAAAACCAAGCCTTTTCAAGTTGGGACAGCCTCCTGGTACGGTGAGTATTTCGACGGAAAACCGACCGCCAGCGGCGAAGACTACGATATGTACGACATGACCGCAGCCCATCCGACGCTTCCCTTGGGAAGCTATGTGCGGGTGACGAACCTGCGTAACGGACGAGCGGTGGTGGTAAAAGTCAACGATCGCGGACCGATCGTGGAGGGCCGGATTATTGACCTTTCCTTCGGCGCGGCGCAGGCGCTCCAATTCCAGCACCGCGGGTTGCAAAAGGTGAGACTCGACGTGGTGAAGAGGGGTACATCCCAGCACCGGCCGGTCTACCAAACCATAGCCGCCAATCACCCTCTGGCGGAATTTCACTAGACACCTTAGACTGCTAGGGATGCAGACCACTCTGCCCCCTCTCATCCCTGGCAGCGAGCAACAGAATTCTCTGGTTGCCGATTCTCTAAAAAACGATCCGCGCCGCAAGCTGATCGTGGCGCTCGACGTCTCTACGGCAGCAGCTGCGCGTGAGATTGTGGCGGCCGTTGGGGATTCGGCATTTACCTATAAAGTCGGGATGCAGCTCTATACCGCGGAAGGCCCGCAACTGGTGCGGGATTTGGTGCGGTCAGGAAGACGAGTGTTTCTCGACCTCAAGTACCATGACATCCCGAACACTGTTGCGGCAGGGGTTCACGAAGCGGCGCAGCTTGGTGTGAGCATGTTGACGGTTCATGCTTCGGGCAGCGCCAAGATGTTGCGCGCGGCGGTGGACGCGGCCCGCGCCGTCAAACCCGATCTGGTGGTCCTGGCCGTAACTGTGCTCACCAGCATGGACGCAGACGATCTGAAAACGATTGGTATTCCAAGCACCGTTCAGGATGAGGTACTGCGCCTCGCCGCTCTGGCGCTGAAGAGCGGGTGTCAGGGGATCGTCACTTCGGCGCGCGAAGCTGCCAAACTGCGTGTGGAGCTTGGACAGGATTTTGCCATCGTCACTCCCGGAGTGCGCCCGGCGGGCGCGGGGCACGGAGATCAGGTGCGCGTCGTTACCCCAGCCGAAGCGATTGCTTCCGGGGCTAGCCACATCGTTGTGGGTCGACCGATTACCGAGGCGGACGATCCGGCGGCTGCGGCAAGGGCGATCCTGGCTCAGATCGCAGAGTAGTACCGCGTCCTCGCTGTGCAATGCGGCCCGCGTTCGCGCCGCTACGTTGCGTAGTGACAAGCCGAGACACACCGCAAAAAAACAGCCGAGTAAAAATCTAAGAGCAGGCACCAGGTTCGATAGGAGCGGTGCTATCTAGTGCTCTTTAATGTTTGACTACTTTTATTGACCATGATCTAATGGATATTACTATGAAGCAAGTCGCGATTTCCGAATTTAAAGCGAAATGCCTCTCCTTGATCGATCAAGTGCAGAAAACGAAAAAGCCCCTCTGCATCACCCGGTTTGGAAAACCGATCGCACAAGTCGGGCCCGCCCCTGCCAAAACAGCAGAGGCGGCATGGTTCGGCTCGATGAAGGGCAAAATGGAAATTCTTGGCGATATTGTCTCCCCAGCCAATGATGAAAGCGACTGGGAGGTATTGCGCGATTGAGATTGCTTCTGGACACTCACATCTGGCTTTGGAGCCTCGAGGCGTCTCATCGCCTCGGGAAAAAAACCGCACAAGAAATCAAGAATCCGGCAAACGAGCGTTGGCTTTCTCCCGTTAGCACTTGGGAGGCGCTCACCTTGAATGCAAAGGGAAGGATTCGCTTACCTGATGACGTTTCGGCCTGGGTTGCCGCAGCGACCGCCGGCTTCCATGAGGCGCCCTTGACCCATGAGATCGCGCTCGCTGCGCGGCAATTGCGCCTGCTTCACGATGATCCTGCGGATCGATTTCTCGCAGCTACCGCTCAACTGCTTCGACTTACTCTTGTGACAGCAGATGTAAAGCTCCTCGGCTTGGGAGATATCTCGACATTGGCCAATCGCTGAGAACCGTCCAGCGTTGCCATGGACTATGGAGTAGTGTGCGCCGTGATCGTCTTTCGCAAGTCTTCGACTGACCCGTTCAACAAATTGCGCAGCACTGCGACCTCCGCGGCGATTCCGGTGTGCAGCGCTGGATTCACGTCAGGGGCGAACAGCGGAGAATGGTTGGAGGGTAACGTTGTGCCGTCGGCTTTGGCCTGGGCAAACTTTTCCGGATCAGCTCCGCCGAGGCTAAAGTAGAAGCCCGGAACTCCCTGCTCCACGAAAAATGAAAAGTCTTCTGAGGGCGTGATCGGCGGCTCGATCAAGACATTTTCTTTGCCCAGCGCCGACTGGAGGACCACCTTCAGCCGCTGTGCCAGGGCGGGATCGTTGTATACGAGGTCAGTACCCTCGATGTGCTCGACCAAGGGTGGACGCGGCGCATTCCCCGCTTCGGCCTCGGCCTTAGTGATGCGCGCAATCGCCGCCAGCACTTGCTTACGTACCTCCGGATTGTTGGTGCGAACAGTCAAACCCAACTCAGCCTGGTCCGGAATGATGTTGTTCTTGGTGCCGGCGTGAACGTAGCCAACTGTGACCACCGCCATTTCTCCGGGCTTCACTTCGCGCGAGGTAATGGTTTGCAGGGCCAGAATGGTTCGAGCAGCGATCACAATGGGATCGATCGCGGTTTGCGGCGCTGAACCGTGGCCGCCCTTGCCATAGATGGTGATGCGGAGCGAATCTGCATTGGTGTTGTAGACTCCGGGCGTAATTCCTACCATGCCTGCGGGAAGTGTGTTTCCAACGTGCAGAGCTACAGCGACGTCAGGCCGGGGAAAGCGCGTGAACAATCCGTCGGCGAGCATCGCTTTAGCGCCGCCGATCGTCTCCTCAGCGGGTTGGCCGATGAGCATCAGAGTTCCGTGCCAGGTATCTTTGCTGCGCGCCATAATCTCGGCCGTGCCCAGGATCGAAGCCATGTGTAGATCGTGTCCGCAGGCATGCATCACGGGAACATCATGACCTGCATCATCCTTAGCGTGGACCTTGCTCGCGTAAGAGAGCCCGGTCTTCTCTTCGACGGGCAAGGCATCGAGTTCGGTGCGCAGCATGACGGTTGGGCCTGCACCATTCTTCATAATGGCCACGATTCCCGTGCCGCCAACATGCTCCGTCACGTCGTAACCCAAGCTTCGTAAGTGGGCCGCCAGCTTCGCGGCGGTTTGGGCTTCGTGCGATGAGAGTTCGGGATTCTGATGCAAATCGAGATACAGAGCGTGCGCGTCGGGATAGACGCTCTCTACTTCTTTCGAGGCAGGAGCCTGAGCAAATGCCGGACCAATCAGAAATGCAAGCAGAAAAAGTTTGACCAGTTTCATCGTGCACGGATCATAGCTGTTGCTATCACACGCTGCAAATAATTTTGCCTGCAGTGGCTTTGTGAACCGAGTTCCGAAAGCGGTAGTGTCGAAGTTGACTATTTCGATTCACAGTTTTGCACCGCGCGAGCGGGTGTACAATCGTCGTAGAAAGCACTGGTTTGCGTCCTTCGTTTGCAAGCTCGAGGTGCTAATGAACGTTCATATCAGTTACCGGCTTCACAAAACTCCCGCCGTAGAAAAAGACATCCAACATCAAATCGAAAAACTGCGAAAACGGCTGCAAGTTTTCCGTCCGGAACTCGTTCACCTGAAGGGTATGGTGGAAGAGGCTTCGGCCCGCGAGGGCACCAGCGTTTCGCTGAATCTGCGTTTGCCTTCAGGGCAGATGGCAGCGCAGACTACGGCCACAACTGCGTCTGCCGCGGTGAAAACTGCTTTCGAAGACCTGCTGCAACAGGTTAATAAGCACAAGGAATTATTACGCTCCACGCACAAGTGGACGCGCCGGCAGACTAACGAATCCCGCCGGAAAAATATTGGCGTGCCTTTCGAGAAAACTCTGGCCGTAGTGTTTCCGGCAACGGTTTCGGCTGAGGACGTGCGATCCTACGTCAACGTAAATCTTTCGCGGCTGGAACGTTTTGTGGAGCGGGAGATTTATTTCCGCGAGACTGCGGATCAGGTTGTGCCGGATTCGATCAGCAAAGAGGAAGTGATTGACGAAACCATCGCAGCCGCGTTGGGCGGTGATGGGGAAAACTCAGGGCGCGAAAAACCGGAACGTCTCGCGCTGGAACCATGGCTTTACCGCCTGGCCCTCGATGCACTCGATCAGCTATCGCGTCCCGAGGGAACCAATGGCGGCGCCGTACGGCTGGAGGAATCGGCGCGCAAGCCGAACGTCAGAGCCAGCGACGAGCCCGAACTGCAATTCCACCAGCCTGACGAATCCATTACGGAAGAAAGCATCATCGCCGACGACCGGGTAGCCACGCCGGAACAGATTGTCGGTTCAGATGAAATGGTGCGGCTGATCGCCTCCGCTCTACGCGATGTGCGCCGCGACCATCGCGAAGCTTTCATTCTGCATGCCGTCGAAGGCTTCGGGGTTGATGAAATTTCCGCGATCACCGGCAATGCGCCGGAGCGGGTGTTGAGCTCCATTTCTGCCGCGCGCGATCACTTGCGCAAATCGCCCCAGTTTGCTGGTCAGTTCAAGGGGCGGTTCGCCAATACTGGGACCGCGTAAATTTTATTCCTCAGAAAGGGACTGACCTCGAATGATTACTCGCGAACAGATCCAGGAATTAGCCGAGTTTGAAGATCCGGAAAGTTGCGCTCTTAGTTTTTATTTTCAGCCCACCGCGCCGCGCAATAAAGCGCATAAGGAAGATGCCATTCTTACCAAAGATCTGGCTCGCGAAGCGGTGCGGCATTTGGAGAGCAAGAGTAAAGAGAAAAGCAAAACGGAAACGGCTCGCGCGGATGTTGACCGCATTGTGCGCCTGGCGCAGGAGTTGCGCGGCAACGGAGTACATGCCAAAGCGGTTTTCGCGTGCTCCGGGCAAGGCTTTTGGCGCGAGTATGATCTGCCCGCACAACTGAGCGGCACGCAACTTCTGGTTGACCGGCATTTTCATCTGAAGCCTTTGGCACACTTACTGGGAGCATTTCCCAGCCTCGGTGTGGTTCTCGTGGATCGCCATCGCGCGCGCTTGTTCGATCTGCGTTTGGGCGAACTCAATGAACGCGAAGGGTTTTTTCATCCGCTCTCGCGCCGCGGCCGCAGTGATGGATTCGCCGGCTACGACGGAGGTCATGCCGAACGCCGAGTTGCCGATGAAGCCCGCCTGCATTTCAAGTTTGTTGCCGACTTCATCCAGGATGCCCTGGAGAAAGGGCTTTTTGAAAACTGGATTCTGGGTTGCCAGGAGACTCATTGGTCGCAGTTCGGGCCGCATTTGCATCCCGATGCTTCGCAGAAGTTGCTTGGCCGGTTCTCCGCCGAAGTAGCTCGAGTGGGCCTGGGGGAAATTCGCACGCAGGCGGAGAAGATTTTCGCCGACTGGCAGGTGCGCCGCTGCGCCGAGGCGCTTCGCGAAACCATGAGTCAGGCTCGCAGCAATGGCCGCGGAGTCACTGGACTGCGGCGCGTGCTTAGGTCACTGGAAATGGGCGAAATACAGACGCTGCTGATCGGTGAAAATTATGTTGCGCAAGCGGTCGAGTGCACCGGTTGTGGCCACCTCGACGCGCACCTGGTCAGTTACTGCCCGGTCTGCGGACGCGAAACCCGCGAAGTAGTGGACGTGGCGGAAGCGATATTGCCCTGGGTCATCCGGCATAACATTGAGCTTTTCTATGTCAAGGATGATCCCGAGTTCGACAACGTGGGAAATATCGCAGCCCTGTTGCGCTTCCGGTCAGCGCAGGGCAATAACAATGTGCAACCCATTACGGAAGCGCGAAAGACCAAATCCCTCGGCCGCCAGGCAGGATTGGTAGGGCGATACCGCGGCGCGGCCAGCGGCTAGGACTAGTTCCCAGGCAAAACCCTCGCACCCAAGTACCTCTGTGCGTGATATGCTTCCCGCTTTCGGATACGGAGGCCATTCTTGTCTTTCTCGCGCCGTGATTTCGTTAAAACTTCTGTTCTTGGAGCGGTTGCTGTTGGAGTTGGAGCTGAGGCTCAGGGAACAGACGCCAAGGCTGACGCCGTCGTTCAAGACCGCAGTGCGCAATCTGGAACTTCGAAGCGTCCTATCATTGTCTGCGCTAACAATGGCTATGCTTATCTGGAAAATGCATTCGCTTTTTTGAAGGGCGGAGGCGACACGCTCGATGCCGCGCTCAAAGTGGTGAGAGGTCCGGAAGACGATCCCAATGACGATTCCGTCGGCCTCGGCGGACTTCCTAACGAAGATGGGGTGGTCGAGCTCGACGCCTGCTGCATGCATGGACCGACGCGGCGCGCGGGGTCGGTTGGAGGCGTGCGCAACATCAAGAATGTGTCGCTGGTATCGAAGGCGGTGATGGAGCATACCGGCCATGTGATGCTGGTGGGCGAAGGCGCGGAACGGTTCGCTGTGGCCGTCGGTTTTCCACGGGAGAACTTGCTGACCGAGCGTTCGCGCAAGATATGGCTGCTGTGGAAAGAGTTCCACTCGAACGATGACTGGTGGGGGCCGGGCATCGCCGATCCGCACTGGCAGCCTCCGGTGACGGAGCCGGATAAGGACAAACCGCAGGCGGAAGTGTGGCGAGAGCGTGTCAAGAAAATGCAGGCGCGTGCTGCCGATATTGGCATTGAGCCTGAACTTCAATTGGCGGCGGTGCGCAAAGTTCTGTTTCCGCCTACGGGCACGATTCATTGTTCCGCGCTGAATGATAAGGGCGAGATTTCCGGCTGCACCACTACCAGTGGACTGGCGTTCAAGTTGCCGGGACGGGTGGGCGATTCGCCGATTATCGCTGCCGGTTGCTATACCGATCAGGATGTGGGTTCGGCGGGCGCGACGGGCAGCGGCGAGGAAAATATCAAAGTCGCGGGCGCGCACACGATTGTTGAAAATATGCGGCACGGCATGCCGCCGCAAGAGGCCGGCATGGACGCGCTGAAGCGGATCGTCCGCAATTACAACGGCGACAGGAACAAGCTGAGATTAATGGATATGACCTATTACATCCTGCGCAAGGATGGAGCCTACGCCGGGGTTTCATTGTGGGAGGGCTATTCGGAGGGGCATCCGCATAAGATTGCCGTGCACGATGGAAACCTACGCGCCGAGGTAACCGTGAGCTTGTTCAAAGGGTTCTCGCAGGAATTTCCCCCGTTTCCGGATATTCCTGAGGATCTGAAGAAAGGTTCGGAATACCTGAAGTAACCTGGCTACGCACTTCCGATGCTGGAAATGATGAGAATCCGAGGGTAGAATTTGGGCAGGATCCAAGTAGGTGCAATTGGCATCTAAGTAAGTGCTGGTGCGGTTTTGCAGTTGCGAGCAGTATTGGAAACGGCTTGCCGCGCACTGGCGAGAGTGAGATAATAGTTGAGCAAGGGGAGGAGTAAAATGGCGACCAAGATTCCAGCAACGATCCCGGCAACCAAGATTCCCCGCAGTTAATCTCTTCCGACGGTGTTCCGGGTTATGGGCGCACCGTGTTGATAAAGTATTCGGCAATTTCTTCCGCAGTGTACTTCTTCTCACTTTCTAAAAGCCCTCGCAAAAGCTGTTCCGTCTCCGCGGTGACCTTCAGTTTCGCCGGAGTATCGTACCAATACTCGTAGGGACGATTCGATTCGAAATCGAGAACGGCGTAGAAGCCTTCCAGATGTTGAATTGTGGGTGCTACATTCTTTGTGCCGATCCAGACCTGGAACAGAGTCCAAGCCTGCTGAATAGAATCCTCGGTGAATTCAACGACTGTGCCGGAGACCTCCGCGAATCTTTTTTCAAAACCCTCGAAGCTGTCGATCTCCTCCAGTTGATCGATGGAATCGCGCACCGCGCGATAAAGGGGACTGTCCTCTTCTCCAAGGCAGGCCAAACGATGGTTCTTCCAACAGGCCGCGGCCAGGGTTTCGCCTCTGAGATCCTTGAAGTAAAATCCTCCGATTTCGTTGCGCGTTGCAATCATCTTTCTGCCGCAGAATAAAAGATAGAAGAAGGCCAGCCTGCTGTTGGACTGTTTCAGGCTATCGGCGAATCTTTCGGCAGCCAGCGAAAGCGGCAAGTAGAACTTGGCGGCGTAATTGTGACTGATGGGAAGCATCTGCTTCCATGTCTCAGAGCGCACAGCTCGTTCTTGTTCCTGAACGTGCCGTGCAGCGTCGATGGCAGCCTGGGCGGTCGCCGCCCGTTTTTCCCGCCAGACGTTGATGGAATTCACGGCCGCCGTAACCATGGCACCTATCAGCAGGAGCAGAGCCGGAACCGCGAGGATCTTCAGGAGTTCATCCAAACTCAAGCGGGCGAGCCAGGACGAGGCGACGACCTGATTCTCTCCGAGGTTTACGGCTTGGGAGGACGACATCGTGACCGCTCCGGTGGCTTTGTCGCTACTCACAACATTCCAGGTCACGATTGAGGTTAGAGTTGACGCTTTGTGAAGCGCCGTGGGCTTCAGGTAACCCTGAACGGTAACGATGGCTCCAGGGGCCAGGGAGCTGGCGATGAGGCTGTGGGAGGCGAGGAAGGCTTGCGAAGTTTCGCACGACTCCGTGCGCGGTGGCAGCGGGGGCACGATACAGATCGGCTGAGTTTCGTCCAGCTTGTAACTGTCGGGGAGTTTCCAGAGACTGATCGAGGTGAGGGCGGTGCCCAGGCCGATTTTTGCGTCGGATTTGTTCCTGATGGTGATGATGAACGGCAGGAGTTCATCCTCGCGAATTACATGGGATGAAATGCTGGCACTCAGGGAAATCTCGGGAACGATGGTCTGTGCCGCAACGAAAGCCGGGCGCAGAGGGATACACAGAAGGAAAGTTAGAAAAAGTGTGCGCGCAGGCGCGGAGATCATGCGGCCCACGTCCTTTCATGGAAGCATCAGGTGCTGAATCAGGCGAATCTTACTTTCACATCCGGCCCCTTTTCAAGGTGGATGCTTTCGATAAATCGAACTTTGCCGGTTTGTTGAGTGAGGATGACTGACGAAGTTCGGGTGCCTTCGCCGAAGAAGCGGACGCCTTTGAGCAGCGCTCCGTCAGTGACGCCGGTGGCGGCAAAGATGAGTTGCTTGCCGGGAGCAAGATCCTCGGCTTCGTAGATTCGATTCTTATCCTTGACGCCCATGCGGACCAGGCGTTCTTCCTGATCGGGTTTGACGACCAGGCGGCCGAGCATGTATCCGTTGAGGCAACGGATGGCGGCGGCGGTAATCACGCCTTCGGGCGCGCCGCCCGAACCCATGACGGCGTGCACGCCAGTGCCGATGACAGCCGCGGCGATGCCCGCCGAAAGGTCGCCGTCGCCGATCAGGCGGATGCGGGCTCCGGCGGCGCGAATATCGGCAATCAATTTTTCGTGGCGCGGGCGATCGAGCACAATCACTACCAGGTCTTCCACATCGCGCTCTAATCGTTTGGCGATGTTCTTGAGATTGTCGGCGACGGGGGCATCGAGTTCGACCGCGTTCTTGCAAGACGGACCGACGACAATTTTTTCCATGTAGCAGTCGGGAGCGTTGAGCAGGCCTCCGCGTTCCGAAGCGGCGAGTACGGTGATCGCTCCCGGAGCGCCGGTGGCGCAGAGGTTGGTGCCTTCGAGTGGATCGACGGCGATGTCGACCTCGGGCACTTCGCGTCCGTCGGTAAATTCGGCACCGACTTTTTCGCCGATGTAAAGCATGGGCGCTTCGTCGCGCTCGCCCTCGCCGATGACGATGGTTCCGCGCATCGGGATGGAATCCATGGTGCGGCGCATCGCCTCGGTGGCCACCTGGTCAGAGAGCTTGCGCTCGCCCTGACCCATGGTTCGCGCTGAAGCGATTGCGGCAACTTCCACCACGCGCAGGAATCGGGATGCCAGGTCGCTTTCAATATTTTCCCCGAAACTGCGGGCCTTGGTTTCCGGACGAGTTTGTGTGGCCATAGATGCCTCCTCGATCAGGCGACCGATCGCCGCCATAAGAGCACCGCGCATGATGATGCATCGGGCGGGGTCGCGTCAAGAAGGAGGACGCTGTAGAGGACGGCGAATTGGCCGGGGAGAGTTGAGCGGCGGGAGTGTTACGACGGGGAAAGGGACATGGCCATGCGGGCGTGCCCTCACGTGCATCGCGAGTGGTTCGTCAAGTGCAATTCTTTTCCTTCGTTAGAAGCCTCTCACTTGCTTTGTCAAACGCCCATCACCGGGATGAAATCTCGCGTTTGCAGACTGGCCTTGTGGCGCTTTTAGTAATGGCCTTCGGAAATCTACTCGAATCGGGTCTGGGAACTCAGACTGAATTCCGTAGCGCAACATGATCGGCCGCAGATTTTCTCGAGATTCCATTATGGCAAGACGCAATCTTACATTTCGCGCCGCAAAGAAGTCCTGTGCAGGTGTAGCGCTGATTTTTCTAGGCCTGGCCACGATGGTCGGCTGTCAGGGCTTCAGCGCGGCGAAGCCAGCGACAACTCAACCAGCGCAAGTTGGTGGTTTAGTGTTAAGCGGCGCCAGCCTCGATTTCGGCAGTGTTACTGCGGGCACCAGCAAAACCTTGACGTTGACCGCGTCGAATACAAGTGCGGCGCCGTTGAGCATTGCCAGCGTCTCGATTTCCAGCAAGTATTTCACGTTAAGTTCACCCAGCCTTCCCGCGGTGGTGGCGGCCGGTCAGAATTCCACAATCAGTATAGTTTTTACTCCGAACGCCGCGGGAGCGTTTAGTGCCACGGCTTCCATTGCGAGTAGTGGCTCCGGCAGTGCAGCGACTGTGTCTCTTTCCGGAACCGGAGTGAGCAATGGTCAACTGGTGCTCAACCAGAGCAGCGAGAGCTTCGGCAACGTGACGGTGGGCGGCCAGAGCAGCCAGACCGTTACGCTGACCAACAATACATCTTCGAGCGTAACGGTTTCGCAGGCTGTGGTGAGCGGAGCGGGATTCAGCCTGAGCGGGCTTTCGACTCCGCTTGCGCTGAACGCGGGCGCGAATGCAACCTTTAGCATCATTTTTGCTCCGCTATCCACCGGCAGTGCGAGCGGCAATCTGGCGATCACTTCGAATGCGGTTGATCCAGCGTTATCCATGACACTTTCCGGAGCAGGAGTTGCGCCGGGCGCGCTCGGAGCAAACCCCACGAGCCTCGAATTTGGAACCGTGCAGGTGGGTAATAACCAGGTCCTGTCAGAGACGGTGACGAATACGGGTGGTTCGAGCGTGACGATTTCTCAGGTTATGGCGAGCGGCGCGGGCTTCGCATTAAGTGGGCTTTCGACCCCAGTGACGTTGGGGGCAGGACAGAGCGCAAATTTCAATGTGACTTTTACGCCCACAGCGGCGGGCAGCGCCAGTGGAAACGCGACTGTTACTTCGAATGGAACGAATCCGTCTCTGACCATACCGCTTGCGGGTACGGCGACGGTCGCGACCGGACAGTTAAGCGCTACTCCGGCTACCCTGGCGGTGGGAAGTGTATTCGTGGGCGCGAGTGGAACTGCATCGGGAAGTCTTAATGCTACTGCAGCAAACGTTACGGTTACGGCCGCTAGTTCGAACAATTCGAGCTTCACGATAAGCGGCTTGTCACTGCCGGCGGTTATTACCGCCGGACACAGTGCCGCGTTTACTTTGACCTTCAGTCCGCAAGTGGCGGGAGCGGCCAGCGCGACCCTCACATTTACCAGCAATGCGCAGCCTGTGACGACTACGGCAGCGGCTACGGGTACGGGCACGGCTGCGCCGACTCACAGCGTGAGCTTGTCGTGGGGCGCAAGCAGTTCGCCGGATATTTCCGGATATAACATCTATCGAGCCATCTACACCAGTTCTTGCGGCTCGTATTCGAAGATCAATGGATCTACGCTGGACACGCTGACCACGTATTCCGACGGCTCCGTAACCGACGGCACAAACTATTGCTACGCAACTACTGCGGTGAATTCCAGCAACGAAGAAAGCGGCTACTCGAACATTGTTTCTAATGTTCAGATTCCTGCGCCATAAATGGCCGTGGTTTTGTGCTCGGTCGTTTTCTAAACGGTCGTTTTTGATCGGCCTTCCTCTGCTCAGTCGGTATTAAAACCTTTGTGTCAGACGTGTGCTTCGTGGTTCCCTTTTCTGCACTTCTCCTGCGAGAGAGCGAGAGGAGCGCGTTTACGCGCGTAAACAGGCTCTCTCAGGAGATTTTAATCATGTAGCGTAAGGGCCGATGTCCGAAGGGCCAAGGGCAGCGCTGCCCTGTCGAGACCTTTTCACTTCGCGGGATTGACTTCACACTGCTTGACATGAGACTCCCCCGGTCCATCTCTCATTCCCTTTCTACCCGCGCCTTCTTCGTTGTCCTAGTGGCAGTCTATGCCACAACATTTTCCTGGGGCGCGCAAACCACCATCCAACAGTTAACCTGCAGCCCTTCGACTCTGCACTTTGGCACCGTCCCGCTCGGACAGACGGAGACTCAGCTGATCACGCTGACCAACACCGGAGCGAGCAGCGTCACCCTCACGGCGATGAACTTCGTTCGTGAAGGTCAATTCGGCTTTCCAGAGATGAGCCTGCCGCTTGCGCTAGCCGCGGGACAGAGCATCGACCTTAGTGTCACGTTCACCCCGACCGCCACGGGATGGACCGGAGGGAACACGACGTTTCAGAGTAACGCGGCAAACCCAACCCTTCAGCTGCAGTTCGATGGATCAGGGGTAAAGAGCGACGCGATCGTGGCGAGTCCAGCCAGTGTTTCTTTTGGGCAGGTAGCGGTGGGATCCAGTTCCACAAAAACCATTACGGTGACCAACGCTCGTACCTGGAAGGTATCCGTTTCTGGTTTCCAGACGATCGGAAGCGAATTTTCCACCAGCGCGCCGAGCATGCCTTTAACGTTGGCTGGCGGGCAAAGCGTGACTTTCACAGTGACTTTTACGCCGCAGTCTTCCGGTATGGTCGGCGGAAGTCTTCTTTTTTCGGATCCTCGCCTGAATGTGCCTTTTTCAGGCACTGGAACCGCAGCTGTGGCTTCGAGCCAGTTGACGGTGAGTCCTGCAGTGGTGAACTTCGGCAGCGTACCGGTTGGAAGCACGCAGACGCAAACGATTACCATGAGCGCCTCAGGGGCGCCGGTAACGGTTTCGGCGGACAGCAGCAGCAATTCCCAATTCGCTCTGCAGGGGGCCAGTTTTCCCTTGACCATCGCCGCCGGCCAAAGCTTATCGTTCAGCGTAGCGTTTAAACCGACCAGCAGCGGCGCGGAGTCGGGTTCCCTGGCCTTTGCCAGCAATGCCACCAGTTCGTCGGCTGCGGAATCGCTTACGGGCACGGGTACCGCGACAGCGACCAGCCAGTTGACAGTGAGTCCCGCAGCAGTGAGTTTTGGCAGCGTGCCGGTGGGGACTACGCAGACGGAATCGATTACGATGAGCGCCTCGGGCGCGGCCGTCATCGTGTCGTCCGATAGCAGCAGCAATTCGCAATTTATCCTGGAGGGCGCTGCGTTTCCACTGACGATTGCCGCTGGGAGCAGTGTGACATTTAACGTGGCTTTTACGCCCACCAGCAGCGGGGCTGAATCGGGCACGCTGGCGTTTGCCAGCAACGCCAACAGTTCGTCAGGGCCGGCGTCGCTCAGCGGGACTGGAACCGCAACCACGTATAGCGTGAATCTCTCGTGGAATGCCAGCAGCGACGTGGCTGGCTACAACGTTTACCGCAGCACCAGCGCCACCGGCACCTATGCCAAAATCAATCCCAGTGTGGACGCAAACACCGCTTATACCGACAGCACAGTGGTTGCCGGTCAGACTTACTACTACGAGGCTACGTCAGTAAATTCGAGCGGTCAGGAGAGTGCGCGGTCGACGCCGCCGGTGGTGGCAGCGGTACCGTAAGAGTTCGACATCCAGAGCGGACAGCTTCGTTTTCCCCTTGGGAAGCATCAGGGTCACTCCTTGATGCTTCCCTTTTTATATGTCCTTGAGAGTTCTTAACTGACCGTAAAATCCTTTATCGTGCGAGTTCTATGTATCCGTAGGCCCTGCTTCAATCCCAACTGGCCGGGAAGATACCGCGCTCGCCTTCTCCTACGTGCGAGCTGGCAGGCATTGTTACTTCAGTAACATCCTTTAATCCCATAAAGTAACGCTTGAAGGTTAGTGGCACGTAAGGGCCATTCTCGGGGCGCGGCATTTCCGTTAGTACTAGTACAGGTGGCCAATGGCGCCGATGACTAACGTTATGCTGACAAAATTGATTGGCACGATCATTTGGCCCCGGACAGCAATCCTGCTAGCAGTTTTGGCTTTTTGTGGCTTGGCCAATGCGCAGCAAGTTTCTATGGCGTTGTTGCGACCGGCATCGTTGGGGGAGCCGTTTTCCACGTCAACAACAACGGTGCATCCGGCGAGCATTCCGGAGACCGGCAGCCATCGATTTTGGGATCGTGAAAACAGCTTTCTGTTTGCTGCGAATGCGGCGTTCAGCGCTGCCGACTTCGTCGTAACCCGAGACAATTTGCGCAACGGCGGCCAGGAACTGAATCCAGTCACGCGGGTATTCGCGGGCAGCACCACGGGTTTAGCGATGAATTTCGCCGGCGAAACCGCTGGCGTGATGGGACTCAGCTACTTCTTCCATAAGACTGGACATCATAGGCTTGAGCGCGCAGTCTCGATGCTGAATATGGGCTCCTCGGCGGCGGCTGTGAGCTTCGGCCTTGCCCATCGATAGGCTTCCGGCGGCCGACAATCCAGGGCATCGATCCGTCAGGGGGAGACCAGCAATTTTTCGTCGCCGCGGCGGGCAATCCAGAGGCATAGAAATATGGCTCCCAGGGCAATCAGGAAATAAATAATTCCGCCCTGATGATGCAATCTTCCCGTCAGATAACTGGGATCGACGCGGGTTCCCAGCATTCCAAGAACAAAAATCCGAAGGCCGTTCTTCACTATCGAGAGAGGGATGGCAACGGCAATCACCAGGGCCTTACGCCAGGGAGAACGTAAAAGCATCTGCGCAAGGACCATGGTCGTGACCACCAGCATGAGGCTGGAACGGATACTGCTGCACTCTCGCGCCACCTCGATGGCTAACCCCGGTATCGTAATGATCGTTCCCTCCCGGACAACCGGAACACCGGCGATGGCGAAGATCACATCGGCAGAGACGGCAGAGCCTTCCTGCAGCAGGCGCACGATGGGATCTAACAAGACCTGCGGAATCGGAACGAGCCAGAACAAGAAACCGAGAGGAAATGCGGCGCGTTCGAAAGCAGAAAAACCAAAGGAGAAGACAAAGGCGCCGATCCACCAGAGGACAAGAGCCAGCATGTTCAAGGAAAGTCGCTCATCGGGATGAAGATGGACAACGCCCAGTCGTAAGGCAACAGCAACAGCCAGCGTTAAGACCATCAGGATTGTGCCAAGGCTCAAGGTGAGTCGGGACCTTTCCGCTGGGGTTCTCCAATCCAGAAAAATCAACGTCAGGCTCACGGGAATGATCAGCAGGAGGTGCGTGTATTCACTGTCGCGGTAGGCGAGGGCGAATGAGGAAAATAGCGGACCAAACCAGATCGCCAGAGAAAATGCAATAAGGATGCAAAAGCGCAACAGAGGCGACCCATAGGAGACGAAATTTTGGTTCGATATACGGGGCACGATGTAATTTAGTACGTCAGGAAATCATTGGTTCCAAGCTGCTTCTTCATTAAGCAAGATCCCAACTCGCTAAGAATTTATTTCTGCGCGTTCGCGGCTCGGCACAAAGGGGGCTCCTCCTCAGTATGTTTTCGCGGCTTATCTTTTGGAATTTCAGCCCGAGCTACATTGGACGGACGGCTCATGATTCGTTTCTGGCTGATTGCCATCACTGTGTAATCGTATTTCTTATTATTCTCCACCAAGTCATCGGTACATGCGGTTTGCGGCAAGGGATGGATATTGATCCGTTGCGGTGGCTGGCGCTTGCCGTGCAGGCTGCGATACAAGCAATATCCGACGGGATCAGGGTGCTTGGAGTCAGAAGCGCTGGCTCGCCACTTCAGAATGACAACGTGGTCAGTTTTTTCGGCCAGGGGCACCACGTCCGGGCCCTCGGCAGGAGGGCAATCTGGAATGGCCTGAGACTTCGCGGGGGATGCAGATTGCTTGACTGTTTCTGCGGGCGGCGGGGTTTTGGACCTGTCGGGGGAATCTTGGTTGCGGTCGCATCCGCCGGAAAATAGTGTGCCGGAAAGGACGAAGGACAATAGACAAAAAAGGTGCACCAGGTTAAAGAAGAATGGTTTCAATTTATTCGTGTTGTGATATGGCTCTGAGGGCATCGCCAAATTTTCCACCAGGAATGCTCGATCTACTTCTGAGAAAACGCTTCTTGCAGGCACCGGGTAAGCACCGCAGCCAGGCTTTCGAAGTGGGTGGTTACCATATCCAGATGACTGCCGGGAACGGTCTCAACTTCGAAGTCGGCAGCCAACTTTGTCCAAACCGGCACCGGATCGCCGGGAAAGTATTCGTCGCTCTCGCTCTTCAAGAATTTTATCTTTCCGGCGTAAGGGCGCGGTTGATATCGGGCTAAAGCGAGATAAGCTTTTCGTTTCACCTGCAAAGTGGTGGTAGCAAGCGATAACCGCGAAGCTTCAGGAGAATCAGGGTTGGGATCATGCCCGGCGGCGAGGCCGAGCCGATGCTTAAGGCCGCCGATGACGTACGAAATTGCATCGGGGAGGGACCGCTGGCTCATCTGGGAGATACGGCGCTTCGTTCGCTGCAGGCCCAGGAGCAAGCGTTGGCGCCTGGACATCTGGCTGGGATGAGGATAGGCATCCACCATTACCAGCAACTGAATATGTTTGCCCTCGTCAGACAAGCGCTGCGCCATCTCCAGAGCTACCAGTCCACCGAATGAATAGCCGATGAGCACGTAGGGGCCTTCGGGCTGAAGCTTCTTCAGGTCCGCGAGATAGAACTGCGCCATGTCCTCGATACGATCAAACGGTTCTTCCCTGCCATCGATTCCACGGGCTTGAATTCCATAAATGGGGTGACTGGTGCGAATGTGCTTCGCGAGTTGGGTGAATCTGGCACGGCCGCCCAAACCATGAGTAATGAGGACCGGGGGATGCGCTGCGCCAGCTTTCAAAGAAACGAAAGGGGAGAACCGCGGCAGGCTGGGCATTTCGAGCATGGAAGCCAAGGCCGCGATCGTGGGAGCCTGGAAGATGGTAGCGGTGGGAACTTCCCTCCCGCACTCTCGAGCAATCTCTGCAAACAGCAAGTCGGCGGACTCAACGTTGCCACCGATATCGAAGAAATTTTCTTCGATCCCGATGGAGGGCCGTTGCAATACGCGCTGCCAGATCGGGATCAGGGCCTCGACCATCGCAGGAGCGGTTGCAGAAGCGGTGCTGCGATCGGATCTGGACGATTCAAACAGAGTCATGGAATCGCGTCTGTGCGCGTGTCTCGATGATACGATCCTGGGGCGTCGGACACTAGTATGGAGGAAGTTTCGGGGAGGATGCGGCCACACTAAAGTACCCACACAGTAGTGCAGGCAGAAACCATTTCGCGTGGCGAACCGAATATGGTTCTTTCCTGTGGACTACGACAAGACAAGTCAGGCGATTTGGCGGTGTATGATTCCTAGCCGGAGGGACAATATGCGATCCACTCGGGGATGGAAATTCATTTATCTCATCGTATTGGCGGGCATGAGTGTGGCGAGCAGCAGGGTGCTTGCGCAAACCGGTTCAACTCCAGCAAGCGATACGGCGCCACAAACTTTCCAGTTGATCCCCAGCCTGGATAAAGGTCTTATGGATACTGGGGCCGATCCCTGTGTTGACTTTTACCGTTATGCCTGCGGTAACTGGAGCAAGCTCCATCCCATCCCCAACGATTCTCCTTATTCCGACCAGTTTTACAATCTCGAACAATATAACCGGCAGGTGTTGCACCAAATTCTTGAGACTGCGGCGGCGCCCAGCAGTGGACGCGACGCGAATTCGCAGAAGATCGGCGACTATTACGCGAGCTGCATGGACGACGCCGGAATCCAAAAGAAAGGTATGGCTGCATTGCAGCCTGAGCTGGAGCGCATTAATGCGCTCTCCAGCAAAGATCAGCTGCCAGAACTGCTGGCGCATTTTCAGCTCATCAATGTGAACGCTTTTCTGGGGTTTGGATCGCAGCAGGACTTTAAGGATGCGACGCGGGAAATCGCTGTGGTATCGCAGGGCGGGCTGGGTTTGCCGGAAAAAGATTATTACCTGCGCACCGGACAAAAGGACGAAGAGATCCGCAAGCAATACGTGCAGCACATCAGCAATATGCTGAAGTTGCTGGGGGCGAGTGAGACGCAGGCAGCGAGCGATGCACAAGCAATTATGAAGCTGGAGACCGCGCTGGCAAAAGTATCCTTGGATGTCACCTCGCAACGCGACCCGCACAATATTTATCACGTGATGCCGGACAGCGGTTTGCAGGCGCTTGACCCCGACTCTGAATTGGGGGAACTTTTATCCCGGAACCGGCGCGCCGCAATTCCAGGAAATTAATGTGGCCGAGCCGGAGTTTTTTAAGGGCCTGAATCAGGTGATTGCGGAAACGGATTTACCGACAATCAAGGCTTATCTCCGTTGGCAACTTGTGCACTCGGTTCCGGGCACGGTTTTACCCAAGGCGCTCGATGAAGAAAAGTTCGATTTCGACGGACGTAAGCTGGTCGGTATTCCCGAGCAGGAGCCCCGCTGGAAGCGTTGCGTAACCAGTACTGACGGGGCATTGGGCGAAGCCTTGGGCAAGGTGTACGTGGAGCAGAAGTTTCCAGCGGCCAGCAAAGAGCAGTCGCTACAAATGATTCACGACGTTGAAGCGGCCCTGGGCCGAGACATTGAGAGCCTGGAGTGGATGAGCCCGGAGACCAAGAAACTGGCGGAAGAGAAGCTGCACTTGATCGCCAACAAGGTGGGCTATCCGAATCAGTGGCGAGACTATTCCACCTTGATAGTTGAGCGCGGAGACGCGCTGGGAAACAGCTTCCGCGCGGCCGAGTTTGAATCCCATCGGCAACTGGCGAAGATCGGCAAGCCGGTCAATCGAGATGAATGGGAGATGTCGCCGCCCACCGTAAACGCGTATTACGATCCCAGCATGAATGATATTAATTTTCCTGCCGGGATATTGCAGTCTCCATTTTTCGATCCGTCCTCCGCAGGTGGGGTGAATTACGGGCACATGGGCGCTGTCATGGGCCACGAAATCACTCACGGATTCGACGATCAGGGGCGGCAATTCGACGGGCACGGCAATCTCCACGATTGGTGGACCAAAGAGGATGCCGACAAGTTCACGGAGAAGGCGCAGTGCATTGTGAATGAATACAGCCAGTTCAGCGTGGGCGATACCAAGATCAATGGCAAACTCACACTGGGCGAGAATACGGCCGACAACGGCGGCATGCGCCTGGCCTACATGGCATTTCTGGCCCACGCCGCAATGCAGGAACTTGATCTGGATAAGAAGACGGCGAGCGGCTTTACACCGCTGCAAGAGCTCTTTCTCGGATTCGCGCAGGATTGGTGCGCAGTGTGGCGTCCGGAAATGGAGCGACTGGTCGCAACCACCGATCCACATTCGCCGGACCGCTTCCGAGCCAACGGAGTCCTGGTCAACATGCCAGAGTTCGGCAAAGCCTTCGGCTGTAAAGCGGGACAGCCCATGGTTGCGGTTAAAGCGTGCAGGGTTTGGTAGCGCTAATTGGCGGACGATCGAAATCCGGCGGTTCTGCGTAGAATCTGATAATATGATTCTATGAAGACTACCTTCATTAGCGTTACAGAAGCGGCCCGGAATTTCGCCGACTGCGTCAACCGCGTTCACTACCAGAACGTCACTTTTGTTCTCCTCAGGAATGGCGCTCCTTTGGCGCGCTTGGTACCGGACAAAGCAAAACTCTGTTCGGGTCGGGACTTCGCGGAAGTATTGGCCGGCGCTGAATTACCGGATAAGGCGGCACGGGCATGGCGCCGTGACCTACAGACCGCTCGGCGAAGACTCAAACCAGCGGTCGACAAGTGGTAGTCCTGCTGGATGCAGATGTTGTCATTCGCGGGGAGAAGGATATTTTCAATCTGGGGAGTTGGGTCGCATCGCGGCCCGACGATCAGTTTGAAATCGCCGCCATCACGGTAGCGGAACTTTGGCATGGCGTGGAGCGTGCCGTCGAGCCACAAAGGTCGAAACGCCGGCGATATCTGGAGACTATTGTGAGCGCGCTACCCATCGTCCCCTACACTGAGCAGACCGCTTACGAACATGCGCGAATTTGGGCGCAGTTGCAGTCCGCCGGCAAGATGATCGGGGCTTACGACCTGATTGTGGCCGCCACCGCTTTGGAGCGAGGCAGCCGTCTGGCCACGTTTAACAAGCGGCACTTCGCTAGGGTCAAGGGACTTCACATCATCGATCCGCAATGAAGCGAAAGTTCTTGGTCTTAGCGCGACATGAGAAATTCCACCTCCTGTTCAATTTCCGAGATGGCGATCGGAGCAAGATTTGCCTCGCGTAATAGCTGATTTAGCTGGGGCAATTTCGTTTCTTTGAATTTGGTCCACTCCGCAATACCGAGTTTCACGCGCGGGCTCGATTCCTCATAGACGGCGATCGCCTGGGCAGGCACGGCACGGTCCCCGCCCTCTACCACGTGCAGAGCCGAAACCATTTCTGTATAGCCGTCTTGCAGTCCTGCTGGCTGCTGCTTATCGTCTTTTCTGGAAAGAATTCCTGCGAGTTCGGAAAGAACGTTTGCTAAAGCCGACTTGAGAGATGGATTTTGTTCGCCCAGTTTCTGCTGAGCATCAGTCAGCTGTTTTTGCACCGACGTGATTTCAGCAAGCGCGCGGCGAGCTTCGAGTGTTTCGCCAAATATTTGCTGACCGAGTTCCAGTTGCCGCTGAAGAATTTCGGGAGTTGCGGGCGAGCGCGGGTCCATGACCACTTTGAGGTGCTGCGTCTGCGGCTTTCCATTCACCGTGAGCCTGACCGAATAGTCTCCGGGAATAGCCAAAGGGCCGCTGGGATTGCGGAATTCAGATTCCTCGTCCGGGCTCGGTTCGCCGGAGTTTCCCCATTTAAGATTCCACACGAAGCGGTGCGTCCCGGGATTGCTTAATAAAACCTCAGGCTTGGGAAACCAACGCTCCGCAATCGGAATTGGCGGATGTTTCTCCGGATGTTTATCTTCTGAAGAGAATTTGCGAACCAGTTTCTGCTGCGGATCGAAAATCTCGAGCGTGACGCTGCTCGCCGGAGACTTGAGGAAATAATCAATCGTGGCGCCGGCCGGCGGGTTCTCGGCAGTGGGTTCCTCTGGGGGAAGCGGCGTGCCGGCGAAGGAATCGTTATCGATCCGGTAGGCTGGCGCAGGTTGATAAAGATAGAACGAGTTAGCTTTTCCAGCCTCCAGTGCCTGACGAAGTGGAGTGATGTCGTCAAGAATCCAGAAAGAACGTCCGTGCGTGGCGATGACGAGATCGTCACCGTGAATGGTGAGATCGCGCACGGAAGTGACCGGCAGATTAAGCTGCAAAGATTGCCAGTGATCGCCCGCGTCAAACGAAACGTATGCTCCGAACTCGGTTCCGGCAAAGAGCAGATCTTTTTTCTCGGTGTCTTCGCGAATTCCGCGGAGGAACGCGGGAGCCGCAATTCCATTCGTAATCAGTTGCCATGTAGCTCCATAATCGCGGGTGCGATAGAGAGTAGGGAGTGCGATCGTCGAGGCGGCTGCGATCCACCGCCGCATACGCCACTGCAGGATCAAAGTGCGAAGCTTCGATGAAGGAGATCTTGCTCCATGGTGAAAGACCTGGGGGCGTGACGTCTTTCCAGTTTTTTCCGCCATCGCGCGTCAGGTGAATTAATCCGGTATCGCTTCCGGCCCAAATCAGATCGCGGTTCAGAGCCGAAGGTGCAATGGTGAAGACGACGCCGTAGCCTCGCTGTTTTGCATTCTCGATTGTTGGCGGCCCCTCGGGCTTGGCGTCTCCGGGCGCACGGGTCGATCCAGTGAGATCAGGGCTGATGGTCTGCCAGTGCAGACCGCCGTCGACGGTCTTCATTACATATTGCGTGCCGAGATAGAGAGTTGTTTTGTCGGCAGGAGAAAAGAGCAGCACCGGAGTCCATGGGTCCCTATATTTACGCTGATCGATCTCGGAGCCGAATGTAAGCGCCGGCCACGGAGCGATGTTCTGGCTGAGTCCGATGCGCCGGTCGAAGCGGTCCACGGTGCCGTAGGTTCCGCTCAAGTAAATGATGTTCGGATCCTTGGCGTCGAGCGCGATATAACCGCTCTCGCTGTCCCCTGCGGGAAACCAATCGCGCGGGGTGATTTGACCGTGATCGGTGCGGCTTAAAACGGCTGCGCTTCCACTATCCTGTTGCGCGCCGTAAACGATGTAGGGGAACTGATTGTCAGTGATCACGTGATAGAACTGCGCAGTGGGCTGGTTGTACCAGGTGCTCCAGGTCTGGCCGCGATCAAGACTGATGGTGGTTCCCTGGTCTGTTCCAAGAACCATGCTGGCGGAGTTTTTGGGATCGATCCAGATCTGGTGGTAATCGTCTCCACCGGGAGCGCCGCGAACGATCGAAATGGTTTTGCCGCCGTCCTCAGACCGGTACAAGGCGACGTTCGGGACGTAGAAAACGTCGGGATTCTGTGGGTCGATGGTGATGCCGTTGAAATACCAGGCACGGCTGGTGAGACGTGGATCAGCGTTTTCCAGAGTCCAGTTATTGCCTCCGTCGTCGGAGCGATAGAGGCCGGGCTTCTTCGCTTGAATCAGCGCGTAGACGCGCTTGCCATCCGGGGCCACATCGACTCCGATGCGTCCCCAATCGCCTTCGGGCAATCCGTTGCCGTTGAGACGCGACCAAGTCTTGCCTGCGTCCTGGGAGCGATAGAGTCCGCCGCCGGGTCCGTCGATGGGAGCATACGTGCTCCAGGGAGGGCGGTGAGTATTCCAGCTTCCGGCAAACAGAAGTTGTGAGTTACCGGCACAGATCGCCAGATCGGAAATCCCGGTGTCTGTTCCTGTGTTAAGAACCTTCTCCCAGTGTGTTCCGCCGTCCACAGATTTATAAACGCCTCGCTGTTCATTCGGAGCGTAGGCGTGGCCGAGAGCGCCGACATAGACGACGTTTGGATTCTGCGGATCGATCACGATGCGGCTGATCTGACGAGTGTCCTCAAGGCCGATGTGGGTCCAGGTTGCGCCGCTGTCAACCGACTTGTAGATGCCATTTCCGGAGGACAAGTCGGAGCGAATGTCGGACTCGCCGGTTCCGGCGTAGATCGTTTTGTGATCGGAGGGCGCCACGGCGATCGCACCAATTGAACCGACAGGCTGGCTATCAAAAATTGGCGTCCACACAGTTCCGGCATCGGTGGTTTTCCAGATGCCTCCGTTGACTGCGCCAAAATAAAAAGTCGTGGAATCGCCTGGCACCCCAGCCACGGCGACCGCGCGGCCGCCACGGAACGGGCCAATCAATCGCCACTTCAACCCATCCAAGAGTTGCGGGGAAACGGACTGAGCAATCATTCCGGTGGTAAATAAGATTGCAGCGATGGTGAGCTGGAAGGAAAACCTGAGTTTACGCGAGTACCCGTTCTTCATGGGATAGTTAGTCTACTTGAAGAAAGCGGTGTTCTTGAAGTGCCCCTGTGGATGGAACGAGGTCACGCTAAATCTCTTTCTTCTCACAGTGACGGTTGCTCTGATAGGCTGCATAGACTATGCGCTTCCTCTCGATCGTGTTTTTCGCCGTCGTGTTAGCCGGATCTCTGCTCGCCCGGGATCTCAAGGCCCAGGATCTCAAGCCAGTTGCGGAACGCCTCGCCGCGCAGAACGCGCTGTTCGAAGAGCACTACGAGACGGATCTGCGGAACTTTCCAGAGCGCGCCACCGCCTACGGCGATTATCGCTACAACGACAAGCTGGCTGAGTATTCGTTGCACGCTATCGATGAGCGGCATAAATCCGACGAGGCATTCCTGACGAGGATTGAGGCTATTCCGACGACAGGTTTTTCTGATCAAGACCAGCTCTCTCACGATTTGCTGGTCCGTGTATTGCAGCAGCGAATCGCGGACTTCGATCTCAAAGAGTATGAGATGCCGATCAATCAGCAGAATGGCGTTCATACGAGCCTGGCGGATCTGCCACTCTCGATGCCTTTCGATTCGGTGAAGCACTACGAAGACTACATCGCGCGCCTGCATCAGATTCCACGCGTGCTCAACCAGACCACAGAAGTGCTTCGCGCGGGCATGAAAGACAAGCTCATGCCGGTGCGATTCCTGATTGAGAAACTTCCGGTGCAATGCCAGGGGATCATTGATGCTGATCCGTTTCTCATCCCGACGAAGAAATATCCAGCGAGTATTTCCGCCGACGACCAGAAGCGATTAACTCAGCAGATTACTGACGCTATCCAAGGTGATGTAATTCCGGCCTACAAGACTTTCGCCGTCTTCCTGCGCACGGAATACGCTCCACAGGGCCGCACTACGCTCGCGGTCACTTCCCTGCCGGACGGCGAGAAGCGCTACCAGAACGACATCTACGCCCGGACAACCACTCGCATGACGCCGGACGAGATCCATCAACTGGGCTTGCGCGAGATCGACCGCATCGAGGCGGAGATGACGGCAATCGCCAAGAAAGAAGGGTTCGCCGATCTGGCCTCGTTTCGCGCTTCGCTCAAGACGAATCCGAAATACATTCCAACTTCTGCCGAGCAGATTCTCGACGACTTCCGCCGCTACATCGCGCAGATGGAGCCGAAACTGCCAGAACTATTCACAGTGCTCCCCAAGTCGCCGGTTACAGTTGAAGCGATACCGCCTTTCCAGGCTGCGGCCGCCACCCACTACGTAACGGGCACGCCGGATGGCAAGCGCCCCGGCCGCGTCGTGGTGGCCACATCCAACTTTGCGCAGCGTACCCTGATTGACGATGAGGCCATCGCTTACCATGAGGGCATTCCAGGACATCACATGCAGCTATCGGTGCAGCAGCAGTTGACTGGCCTGCCGAAGTTCCGCCAGCACGGCCTGGGGTTTAATGCCTATATCGAGGGCTGGGCACTCTATGCGGAGCAACTGGGCAAGGAAGTTGGTTTCTATCAGGATCCCGTCTCGGACTACGGCCGGCTCTCGTCTGAGCTGTTTCGAGCGGTGCGGCTGGTGGTTGACACCGGAATCCACTCCCAGGGCTGGACGCGCGATCAGGTAGTGGAGTTTTTCCGCAAGTCCGGTGCTGTGGACGAGCCGACCATCCAGTCCGAAACTGACCGCTATATTGCATGGCCTGCGCAAGCCCTCAGCTACAAGCTGGGGCAGCTCAAGTTTCGGGAACTGCGGGATCGAGCTCAAAGAGAATTAGGTCCCAAGTTCGACATTCGCAAATTTCACGACGAAATGCTCGATGGGGGAACGCTTCCCCTCGATCTTCTGGACGCCCGAACGAACCAGTGGATCGCCGAGCAAAAATCAAAATGAAGTTGCTATAATCGACACTTGTTGGTGTATTGCCCTCCCCCCGCGGTATATACTTCGAGGTAATTTTTTGGTGCGGCATTTGGGGATTTCAGTCTCCTCCCAGCAGGGCGAGTCATGCACAATCGGGATCGGCGAACCGATCCGAAAGATCGAGCGAATTCGGCGAACACGCTCGGAGTGAGCGTTCCGGTCAAAGGGGACAGCGCTGCCTCAAACTCTTCGGCTGATTCCGACGCCACATTAGTCGATTTCCCCCAGCCATCTTCCGCTCCGCCCGACAGGCAGGTGGATTACGAGGCCACTCAGGTTGATGTAAGTCCTGTTCCCCGCTCTCCCGCCCCGCGACCTCGCTCCCCGATGAGCGCTGCAGTTCTGCAGATCGGCGATGTGCTCGGGGGGCGCTACGAAATCCTGCAACTGCTGGGCGAAGGCGGAATGGGAGCGGTTTACAAGGCCATGGACCGGGAGTTGAACCGTCCGGTGGCGCTGAAGCTCATCCGTCCGCAACTGGCCGCCAATCCCTCGATTCTGGCGCGATTCAAGCAGGAGCTACTGCTGGCGCACCAGGTGACTCACAAGAATGTGATCCGTATCTACGACTTGGGCGACGCTGATGGCGTGAAGTTCATCACCATGGAGTTCGTCGAAGGCGAAGACCTGCGGGCTCTCATTCTGCAGAGAAAAAAGTTTCCTCCGGAAGAAGCCGTTGAGATTATCCAGCAAGTCTGCCGCGCGCTGGAAGCGGCTCATGGCGTGGGCGTGATCCACCGGGATATGAAGCCGCAGAACATCATGCGGGATCGGAGCGGGCGCATTCTGGTAATGGATTTCGGGCTGGCCCGCACCGTTCAGGGCGACGGAATGACGCAGACCGGAGCTCTGGTCGGGACGATGGAATATATGTCGCCGGAGCAGGCACTGGCCAAGGAACTGGACCAGCGCTCCGATCTTTTCAGCGTGGGCCTGATCCTCTACGAGTTGCTGACCGGCCAGACGCCGTTCAGAGCCGAGAGCGCCGTAGCCAGCTTGATCAAGCGCAACCAGGAGCGAGCCATTCCGGTCTCCGACCATGACGGGACGATTCCGCGCGCGCTCAGCAATATCGTCAGCAAGTGCCTGGAGCGCGACCCCAACCTTCGCTACCAAACGGCCACGGAATTCCTGCATGATTTGGACACGTGGCAAGGGAATCGTGCGGCGGCTACGTTGGGCTTCCAGCCTGCCGTTGAGCCATGGGGACGCACGATTCACTGGCCAATGTTGGCTGGGATCGTTTCTGTGCTGGTGTTGGGAATTCTCGGATACGTGTTTCGCGGAGCGCTTTTTTCGCCATCCCACGGACAAACGAGCTCTGCACCTTCAGTGTCGCTGGCCATTTTGCCGTTTAGGAATGCTTCCGGGGATCCGAGTTTCGACTGGCTGGGGCCGAGTTTGGCGGATATGCTGAGCACCGATGTGGGAGAGTCTTCGCATCTTCGCACTATCTCGCCGGAGCGACTCCATCAGGTTCTTTCCGACTTGCGAATCACCCCCGGCGCAGCCATCGACCCCTCCACGGTGAGCCGCCTCGCCCAATTCAGCAATGCCGACATCGTGGTGTGGGGCCAGTACGTCAAGTTCGGCGACCAGATTCGCATCGATGCGACTTTGCAAGATCTAAAGCGCGACCGCCGTGTGCCGGTGAAAATCGAAGCGGCCAGTGAAAAAGAAATTCCTGCTGCCGTGGATCGCCTGGCCGATCAGATTCGTCAGAATCTCTCTGTCTCTTCGGACGTCTTGAAAGAATTGAAGGCCAGTTCGTTCCAGCCGTCCTCTCAATCCGGGCCCGCGCTGCGCGACTTCAGCCAGGGTGTGCAACTGCTACGCGAAGGCAAGAATCTGGATGCAGTAAAAACGCTGCAAGCCGCCATTCAGGAAGATCCTCAGTTTGCGCTCGCGTACGCGCGGTTGGCCGAGGCCGACTCGGCTCTCGGATACGACACCCAGGCGGAGCAGTATTCGCGCAAAGCTCTTGAACTCAGCCAGACGCTTCCCTTGGCCGAAAAATACCTGATCGAAGCCAATCACGCCCAGATCATGAAGGACAACAAGAAAGCTATTGAGGCCTACGAGAACCTCGCCAAGACCTTCCCTGATAACACGGATGTGGAGTATGCGCTGGGAAGCCTTTACTCAGACAATGGAGATTTCGACAAGGCTCGTGCGCAGTTTGCAAACATTCTGAAAGCCGATCCCAAGAACATAAAGGCGCTCTGGCAAATTGGCAGCGTGGAATTTCTGCAAGGCAATCCGGAAGCAGCTTTAGAGCCGCTCAGCAAAGGCTTAAGCCTGGCGGTTCAGGTGGATAATCCGGAGCAGAAGGCATTGATTTTGCAGGCGTTGGGAATTTCCTACCGACAGATGAATAAACCAGATGAAGCCATCCGCAACATTCAAGACTCGATGGAAATTACCCGCAAGCTTGGCATGCAGCGGTTGCTGGCCAACAGCCTGTCGGAATTGGCTCAGGATCAGATCACGCTCGGCAAACCGGATGCCGCAACGGCCAGCTATAACCAGGCGCTGCAGATCCTGCGCGATATCGGCGTAAAAAAGGACTACGGCGATATCCTGATTAACCGTGGCGTGCTTTACCAGACGCGCGGAGACAACGACAAAGCGCTGCAGGACTATAAAGAAGCGTTGCAAATCCAGCGCGACGCCAATGACGTGAATTATCAGGCGTTGTGCCTGAGCAACATTGGCGACGTGTACTTCGCGAAATATGACACGGACAATGCACTCATTTATTACCAGCAATCTCTGCAGTTAAGACAGAAGCTGAACGAGCCTTTCTATTTGGCGGAGACACTCACCTCGCTGGGCGAAGTGTATACGGCCATGGGAGATTACGATCAAGCTCTGGCGAACCTGATGAATGCCCTTGACGTTGCCCGCAAAGCTGCAGACACCAAGGATGCCGCGGGAGCTTCGGAGTCCATCGGAAAAGTGCTGATGTATCAGGGCCGGCTGGGAGCGGCGGTGAGCGCCATGCAGGATTCCGTGAATGGTTTTCGCTCGACCAACAATAGGAGTTTTGAGCTGGCCGATTCCCTGAATAATCTGGCGGATACTTTAGCTCTGGTTGGCCGCGGCAGTGAGTCCGGCAAGCTTCTGGACGAGGCAAACGCGATTGCCGCTGACCTGAAGAACGAAACCGTCCGCAGCGAACTTCTTAACACTCAGGGAGACGTGGCTTATTACGGCGGTGACTATAAGCCAGCGAATCACGCTTACGAACAAGCCGCCGCGGCTGCAGCCAAAAGTAAAGATCGCGAAAATACACTGATCGCCCGGATGAACCTGGCTCGGGTTGCCATTGCGGAAGGCCGTTCACAATCCGCCGTGGGCGAATTGCGCGCCGCCGTGCAGCAAGCCGACGCCCTGCATTTAAAATATTATTCGCTGCGTAGTTCCGTTGACCTTGCGGGCGCGATGATCAAGAACAGAGATTATGCCCACGCGAGTCAGGAGTTGGAGACTGCGTTGAACAGCAGCGAGAAGCTTGGAACGCGACTGGAAACGGCCCGCATTCATTCCTTCCTGGGAGACGCTGATCGATCCAGTGGAAACACCAGCGAATCGAACCACCAGTATGAACTAGCGCGCAACCTGTTCGGGGAACTCAAGAAAGATCCTGGTGCGGAACATCTGCTGGACCGCTCCGACCTCCGCACCATGTTTGCGGCTGATCAGATGAAAACTGCCGCGAAATAGAGTTGCCACTTCCAGGGCGACGCCTCCATTCAAAAAGAACACCCGATAACGCCTTCCTGTGCGGGAATGCGTTATCGGGTGTTTTACCTGCTAATTCCCTGACCGAATCCTACTTCGTCACCGTATAGCTTTCCGAGACGGTGTTGTTTGAGGGCTTGGGATCGTTATCGGAGGTCACCGTGGTGACGGAGCTGAACTTCGTATTCACGGCCGCCGTGGACAAGATCGGGATGTTAACCGTCAGGACCTCGCCTTTCAACTTCGAGATACTTACCAACTGCCCGACGTTGCAGGTGAGAACAGCGACGGTTGTACTGGCGCCAACGGTTGTAGTCACGGAGCAGCTGGTTCCGGAGCTCGGGACTGAGCACCCTGTCAGGCTGCAGCTTACGAGCGCGTAGCTGCCGCTCAAGCTTCCATTCAATACGTTATTTGGAACGGTGTAGGTTGAGGTGATCACCACATTGTTGGCTGTGGGTGAACTGAGATTTATCACACCAGCGTAGTAGTGCCCGGTCTTCCCTCGTTCGATGCTGTCGGTAACAGGCAGCTCGACGATGGCCAAGTCCGCAGCAGGCGCAGCGGACACCGAGAACGGCAAGGAAGAGGTGTTTTGATTTCCGGCGTTGTCGGTTGCGGTAACGGTAAAGCTGTAATTTCCTGCGGTAGACGTGCTGATTGTCCCGCCGCTGGGAGTGTTAATCGTGCCGCCGCCGGGAAGAGTTTCAGTACCGATGCAACTGGCGACGCCAGAGCCGAGGCCATCGGAACAGGCGTAGGTCACCGTGACCGGTGGTCCGTTCAAGTAGTACGGTGCAGCGGGATTAAGTGTGGGCCCGGTGATGGTTGGTGGCTGGAGATCGATCTTGAATGGACCGGCAGCGACGGAGACGCAGTTTCCCGCCAAATCGCAAGCCGGCAGAGTGTTGGTGGGCGCAGCCGAATTGACACTGTTAGCGGCCACGCTAGTGGAAACAGAAACCGTTTCCGACTGGCTGCCCTGGATGCCGCTTACCAGCGGCAGGAAGCCCGATCCCGATACGTTGGCAACGTAGTCCTGATCGGTCACCGTGCAGGATACGGTCTGGTTCATGTTGTACCAGACGCTGGTGTTGGGTGAGCTGCAGGAAAAAGTAGGCGCCACGGTATCTACGCCGAAGGTTACATAGCGGAACGATGCCCAGTTTGCCGTGGGATCGGTGAGTTGTGATCCCTGTGGATTGAAGACGAGTTCCTCCGTGAGGGCGCAGTCGGTGGTGAAGAAGTGCAAGTTGTAAATGCCATCCCCGGAAGTGGTGAGGTTGACCGGAGGCGCGGAAAAGGATGGCGTGGTCGAAGGCGAGCAAAGCGGTGCGCCAAAGTTTGGATTCGCCGTCGGGTTGAACAGAGTTGTATCGCTGGGAACCGGATACGTAGTATCCGGAAGTGGGCTGGCGGCTGGCGTTACGCCGTAGGTGACGCTGTAGGCAGACGCGGGAACAAATCCGTTGGTCGGCGGATTGATTGCCCCCGGACTATAACTCGCCGGGTTTGAGGTGAAAGTAACGCTTGCCGGATTCGGCGCCTTCACCCACCCGTTCGACTGAAACGAACTGGCTAACGTGGTGGAGGGCAGAGGCATGTTGACTACTGGAATGAATATCGAGTTTTTCCCGGAAGTCGTGCCGCCGGGGAGCACATCGGCCGCACCCTTGAATTGGGTTAACGTGTCGAGAGGGCAAAGGTCGCCCGTGACACTGCCGGTAAGTTCGCAGTTCCCTGCCGAATAGGTTGGGGGCGACGTAGGAGTCGCGGTATTTGGTTCCAGCGGAGAGCAGGGCGCGGTTTGGCCCGGTGCGCACAACCAGTTGTCGCTGCCCATCAACATGCCCGGTCCGGTGCCCGAGGCGCAAGCTGCGCTGGGCACGCCTGTGAGTATGTTGCTGCAGGCATCGGCCGCGGGAGTACCAACGGGGCTATAGAGGAAGTTGAACCCGTTGACCGGACCGTCTGGCGAGGCAAACTGTACGGCGTCGTACAGACTTCTGGCCGTGCTTGGACTGGTCGGATCGCAATTACTTCCGCTCGTGGTTCCATTATTGGTGCACTGAATTAGAAATCCTTTGCACATCGGATTCCCCAACGAATCCACTTCACCCGCCATTCGCAGGCAAACCGCCGGGGCAGCGGAGGAGCCGGCTACGAGCTGAGCAAAGAGCGACTGAGGCACGCCGATATCGGTGATGCTAGGCACGGCTCCCGAGGGTGGCGGGCTTTGCGCATCGTTGTCGACGATCGAGATATTTTGGCCGGGGCCGCTGTCGAGCGTATAGGTTTGTGACAGCGAAGATGGATTGGACGGGTTGATGGGATTGCCGGTGATGGTGCCGCCGGGCGTGACTCCTGCCAGGCTGCAATTGGTTACCAGATGAAGCGTGGCCGCGCCAAGATCACCGCCGGCATCGGTTAGCTGAACGGTGAGCGACTGAGGGCCAGCCTGCAACACCGGGGAATACAGTGGTGGTGTGCCCGGCGGGTAAACTGCATTCATCAGATTCAACGGTTGGACGCCATAATTGGCGGGAACGCCCGCCAAATCGGGATTTTGGCCGATGAAGCCTGAAGCTGCCGATTCGTAACTCGGCTGGAAGCAATTGGACGTGCCTGCGGGAAAACCGGTGAATCCCTGAAAATTAGGGTCGCCTCCATAGCAAACGTTTAAGGTAGTTGTCGTCGAACCGGCGATGGTATCCGCAATCTGGATCGTATTGTCCTGAAAAACATTCCCCGAACCATCTGGCGTGGAGGAAAGCACAGCGGTGGGATTGGCGGGGCAGGACAGATTCACTGGGACCGTATTTACCGGATTTCCTGGCGAATTGGGCCAGGTGACGCCTGAGAATAGGGACGGATTTATATCCAGCGCGCTGAAAAGTTTGATCGCTCCATAGGCGCCGTTCATCGGCACCGTGAGGCTTCCCGGGCTTGAGCCGATCGTAAAGCTGATCGTGAGCGTGGCCGTCTCCAAGGTGGATGCGGGGGCCAGTGAGGCGTTGAAATGCAGAGTTACCTGGCAGGTACTTGGCGAGGTAATGGTTCCGGTACAGGAATTTCCGTCGACGACGAAGTCGCCGGGATTCGAGCCTGGTGTGCCCACGGTCGTTCCCGAGAAACTAACCGAGCCACTCCCGCTGAGAATCACCGTGACGCTGTCGGGAGCGCTGGCCAGGGGTAATCCCATCGTGGGAAACGGCGTTTGCGTTGGTACCCCATAAGAAAGATCGCCGGGTGACACTGACACAGTCTGGGCGCGAGAGTCCTGAGGAGCAATGACGAACGCCAATAGAGAGACAACAAATGCGAGCAGGCGGAAATTGGCTTTAAACGATCTCATGGTTTCTTCTCCAGGGATGCGGACTCGACATTGACCAGCGACAGCTAACGTTACGGGGGAATCGATTACCAGGCATTAGCGCGGTGCGAATAGCTCCGCTCTTTTTGGCATCCTCGCTGGAACGGGGGAGAGGTAATATCCAGTTAGAAGCCAGAGTGATCGCGCGATGATTCTTAATCTACGACTCAGCAAAAACCGGAAAACGAAGTGAAGCCATCCCGGCACATACAGCAATCAATGATGCAACCCACGGCGTCGATCGGCTCAACCATCCTGGAAGGCCCATCCATACTGCCTTCTCGTGCGGCAATTGTCAACCGGCAAAGCGAGGATTCGGACCGCGTCGAGCTCACGGACGGGCCGCCAGAGCCGCTTTCAGGCGATCGGGGGTAAAGGGAACTTCCCGAATCCGTGCGCCGGTGGCATCGAAAATCGCATTGCCAATCGCGGCCGCAACCAATGTGATGGCGGTTTCTCCGGCACCGGTGGCCTTCGCTGCCGGACGGTCGAGGAGGACACAATCGATAAACGGAACTGGAATCCCAAGCGGGAGCGTATGGTAGCTCCGCCAGTCGATTGAAGTCACCTCACGATCATCCCAGGTAATTTCCTCGCCCATAGCGCGGCTGGTCCCTTGCAATATTCCGCCCTCGATTTGATTGCGCAAGCCGTCACGGTTGGAAATCGGTCCACAATCGTGGGCGACGACGAACCGTTTTGCGTGAATTTCGCCCGTCGATTGATCCACCTCCACTTCGGCCACCAGTGCGGCATATCCGTTGTCGCCTTCATAGGCGACGCAAGCGATCCCGCGTCCGCTGACTGTGCCGCCGCGCGGTGCGTCGGGATTGGGTGAGGGACGGGCATCCCAGTTCGCTGCCTTCGCTGCCGCTTTGACAACGTCAATGATCCGCGTCTCTCTCAGGTGTTTTAGCCGGTATGCGACCGGGTCGGCCTTAACGTAGGAACTGATTTCATCCATAAAACATTCGTGCGCGAAAGTATTTTGCAGGCGCAACGGCGAGCGCAACGGTCCGGTAAAGAAAGGCGACCTTACCGCATGAGTCAGGACGCGCTCGCTGCGGATCGTGCCGGCTCCGCCGCACTTTCCATTCACGCATCCCACGACATACGACGGGACGGCATTATTGCCGTTGCGCAGTTCTTCCCTAGGTTCTACAGCGGTTTGCGGCTTAATCGTTTCCGGATCAAAGCCAGCCAACAATCCGGTGATTACGTTGCCAGGCTTGTCATAACCGGGCCTACCGCCGAGCGATGCCGTCCAGGTCTCACACGCCCAAACGTCGATGGCACCGTTGGCATTGAGTCCGGCTTGTTGCGCGATCACGCAGGCGGAGCCGTAGTTTTCCGAAATGAACTCGTCCTGGCGCGTGAGTTGCACGCGCACTGGGCGGTGCACGGCTTGCGACAGCAGAGCCGCATCGAAGGAAACAGTGTCCGCAGCATTCAGTCCATAACAACCCGAACCGCGAACGAAGATCACACGTACGCTCTCGAGCGGCAAAGCCGTGAGTGCCGAGATGCCATGCTGCGTTGGGTAGACCGACTGCGTGGCCGACCAGACGGTCGCATGATCCGCCTCCACATCGGCCACTGCGCAGGAAGATCCGATTGAACCGTGGGCCTGATAGGGATGCGAATAAGTGGCTTGCAAAACTCGAGAAGACGCCTTCAACTTGCCATCTGTATCCCTGGAGTCGACGAGCATTAAATCGCCGGATGGCTGCTGGCGCATGTAGTTGTAAAAATCTTTCTGCGGCGGCAGTTCGGGTCCCGGCGTCCATGTGACTTTAAGATCTTTGGCGGCTTGTGCGGCCTGCCACTGCTTTTCCGCAACCACGCCGACAAAGTTGTTTCGCACAACCACCTTTATAAGGCCCGGGACGTGCTGCACCGATTTCTCGTCCACGTGCGCAAGGGTTGCTCCAATCCGCGGCGGACGAACGACTCGACCGTGAACCATCCCCGGCACCCGCACGTTGTGAACGAATTCGAATGTGCCGGTCATGAGAGCAACTCGATCCAGCGACGGAACAGGTTTGCCGAGCACCTTCCATTGATTGGGTGATCGGCGTTTCGCCGTGGAGTTCACAGCAATGTTGAAATGCTTGCCGCCGATGAGTTCGCCGTAGCTGACATGCTGTCCACCTTTCGTGCTGACGACGCCATTTGCAATCGTAAGCTGGTCGACGGGCTTAGCGAGTTTGCGCGCCGCCATGGCAACTAAAGCCTCGCGCGCCGTTGCCGCGGCCTGCGCCAGGTTCCGCGTATTGAAATTGGTTGGCGTAGATTGGCTACCAGACGTAGTTCCCTGATCGGGAGTTACGGACGTGTCGCACTGAATCAATTTTACGTTGCTCAGCGATACGCACAATTCCTCAGCGACCAGCTGTGTCTGCACGGTATACATCCCTTGCCCGAAGTCGCATTTTCCCGTGTACGCGGTCACGGTGCCATCGGAAGCGACGGCGAGCCACGAATCCAGTTTGTCTGGATCGACATGCGAGCGATGCGTGTCGAACGGGCCCTGTGCCACGGCGAACGGTTCCATTAATGGATGCTGCGCTGAAGGAGACGATAAGAGCACCTGACGCTTTTACAAAATCGCGGCGAGAGATTTCTGTTCTCATGCGCGCTCCGACTGATATCGCTTGATGGCGCGCAGCATTCGCGTGTGGGTAAAGCACCGGCACAGAACATTCGACATCGACTCACGAATCTGTTCGTCCGAGGCCTTGGGGTTTTCATCCAGCAGCGTTTTTGCAGTGAGTATTACCCCGCTCAGGCAGAACCCGCATTGCGCCGCGCCCTCATCGATGAACGCCTGCTGAATCGGGTGCGGTTTTTCCGGAGTTCCCAAACCCTCGAGCGTTGTGACCTCCTGCTGTTTCACGGCGCTGACGGGTAGTACGCAGGAGCGCACCGCCTGTCCCTGGAGAATGACTGTGCAGGCTCCGCACTGGGCAAGGCCGCAGCCGAACTTGGGACCGCGCAGTTGCAATTCGTCGCTGAGGACGTACAGCAGCGGAGTTTCCGGGTCGACATCGACGGTGTGGTCGTGACCGTTTACCCGCAGAGAAAAAGAGGCCATCGCTCCTCCATATGGCAGCTTATGAAAAGCTTACAACGGATTCGCGTCTTAGGCGGCCCGAACGCAGTGTCATTTCACATCTGAAGATTTGGCCCGGAAAACTGGAGGGTCGAGGAAGATCCGCATGTGCATTTACTGAAGATGCGGACGCTTTTACTGCTGCTGTTGTTGCGCGTCAACCAACTGGGTTTGCTGGGTCTCGTCCAGGAACTGCGACCACTCTTCGTCGGCGGCAAATTCCTCATCCGGAGGCAGCACGGCTTGGGACGGCGTGACTCGGACTCGAACCTGGAGCTGGGTCTCAGCTTTTCCCTTCATCACGCCCATAGTTGGGGGAACATCGGCATAATCGCGGCCGATGGCGGTACGAATGTGCTTCTCGCCCGCGAGCCGGTTGGTTGTGGGATCGAAACCAACCCAGCCCACGCCGGGAAGCAGGGCCTCGGCCCACGCGTGCGTGGCTCCGTCGGCTGAGGGATGTGAATTCTGGCTGTCCTGATTCTGGCTGTCCTTTTTCTGGCTGTCGTGTTTCTGGCTTTCCTGGTAAAGATATCCGCTCACGTAGCGACAGGGAATTTTCGCGTTTCGCACGAGAGCGATCATGATGTGAGTAAAATCCTGACAAACACCTTGTCGTGCTCGCAGAGCGTCCTCGATGGGAGAATTTACCGCCGTGCTTTTCTTTACGTAGCTGAAAGTGCGATGCACCCCGGCAACCACATCCTGCAAAAATGCCAATGGGCTTCGGCCTTCCCTTTCGGCTACGCCGATTTCCTTAGCTAACTCCTCAAGCTCCGGTGATGAACGGGCGAAGTGGCTCGGCATCAGCATGTCCCAGTAGTCTTTTTTCTCGATCAGTTGCTCCAGATCATTCCACGCTTCGTAACTCATGGACTCGGGAATCGATGGCTGATCATCAATATTTACCAGGGCATCCGAGATGATGGTGAGTTGGCCGTGACGGGCGGGCAAGTCGAAGTGGTGCACAAGATTGCCGTAGGAATCGGTATAGCCAAAGATGCGGGCACGCGGATTGACGGACAACTGAAAGACAAAACAGCGCTGGTTGCCTTCGCTTCTTGGGTGCATGCGAACTTCCATCATGCTCTGCCAGACGGGATGGCTGTAGCGATAACGCGTGAAATGGCGAATGGCGTAAAACATCAGTTTTGGAAAGCAACTTCAATGGGATATTCGATATAGAGTTCGTTTACCGCGGCGTGCAGTTCGCGGCATTGGTCGATGATCGCCAAAAGATACTTGTGCATTCCCGCGAGTATTTCGTTGACCTGTACGTAGGCGACCATCGATCGCAGCCGCCCGATCAGCCTTTCGATTTTTTCCGTGCGGCGGCTCAAGGAAAGATCTCTGATTGCGGTCAAAGCCTCGTGCATTCGATCCAGCGAATAACGCACCGAATACGGAAATTCCGGTTTCAATAACAGAAAATTCGCGATCCTCTCCGGTTTAAGTTCGGCCGTACACGCCTTGCAATAAGCTTCAAACGCGGTGCAACTGCTGAGCAGGCCGACCCAATCCAGATCGTCAGCATGCTTGTCGGCGACAAAATAGGCGTCCAGTAAGACGCAGAGATTGCAGGCCCGTTCTATATATTTTCCGAGCTGGATAAAGTGCCAGGCTTCGTCGTGATTCATGGTGGCGGCGGTGACGCCGCTGAATCTGTACGAGCCTTCGCGAACCAGGCTGACTACTCGCATCGCACCCGCATCATCATCGGGACGCAGTTCAAAGCCGTTCACCTCGTGGAAAAGCCGATTCAGGTGCTCCCACATTTCATAACTGATTTCTTCGCGAACCTGACGGGCATTTTCACGGGCGCCCCCAATGCACTTCACAATTGAAAAAGCACCTTCCGGATCTGCCACCAACAAAAACAGGGCACGCTGCGGATCGACGTTGCTGGCCGCTGCGCCAGGAGCCAGTGATGAGACGGCGCGAAACCAACGCTCTTCCGTGGAAAACTTGGCGGGATTGAGAATCAGGCCATAGGTCGCTTTGAGGACACGCGCAGCATTGTCGGCCCGCTCGAAATAGCGGCTCATCCAATAAAGACTGTCGGCGACGCGGGACAACATTTTGTCACTCAATTCTTGAAGTCTTAATTTTGCAGCACCCAGGTATCTTTCGAACCGCCGCCTTGCGACGAGTTAACCACGAGTGAACCTTTACGCAGGGCAACTCGGGTCAGGCCGCCCGGGATGATGGTAATTTTCTCGCCGTAGAGGACGTATGGTCTGAGATCGACGTGACGGGGCTCGATGGTTCCGTTCACGAAACAGGGCGCAGTGGAAAGATTGATGGTTGGTTGCGCGATATAGTTTCGCGGCTGCGCGTTAATCTTGTCGCGAAAGTCCGAGCGCTCTTTCTCTGTGCTATGCGGACCAATCAACATGCCATAGCCGCCCGACTCGCCCACAGCTTTTACGACGTACTCATCCATCCGCTGGCAAACGTGATCGCGTTGCGCAGGATCGGACATCAGGAGGGTTTCGACATTTTCCAGAATCGGGTCCTGATCGAGGTAGTAGCGAATGATTGCGGGCACGTAGGCGTAGATTGCTTTGTCGTCCGCCACGCCTGTTCCTAGTGCGTTTGCGAATGCGATATTTCCCGCGCGATAGGCATTAAACAGACCCACGGCACCGAGCGCAGAGCCGCCTTCGAATACCAAGGGGTCGAGGTAATCGTCATCGATTCGCCGATAGATCACATCGACGCGCTGCAGGCCGAAGGTGGTTCGCATGTAAACAATATTGTCGTGGACTACCAAGTCTCGTCCCTCGACCAGCTCAATGCCCATTTGCCGTGCCAGGTACGTGTGTTCGAAGTAAGCAGAGTTGTAAGAACCCGGAGTCAGCAAGACAACGGTGGGCTCCGACCGGCCTTCGGGCGCGAGGAATCGCAATGTGGAAAGGAGCGCCTGGCTGTACTGCTCGATCGGCCGCACCCGGCACTTTTGAAATAGCCCGGGAAATATCTGCTTCATCACGCGGCGGCTGGTGAGCATGTAGGAAACTCCGCTGGGGACGCGGAGATTATCCTCCAGGACGACGAAGTTACCCTCAGGCGTTCGAATCAAATCCGTACCGACCACGGTGATGTAAATATCGCGCGGAACTTTAATGCCGCGCATTTCGCGGCGGTAATGTTTGCAGGTGTAAACGATGTTGCCGGGCACGACCCCGTCTTCGATTATTTTTGCCTCGTGATAAACATCCTTCAGGAAGAGATTCAGAGCCGTGATCCGCTGAGTGAGTCCGCGCTCGATCGTCTCCCATTCCGCCGCTGTAATGATTCTGGGCAGCAGGTCGTGAGGGAAAATCCGCTCCGTGCCTTTGTCGCTTCCGTAGACGGTAAAAGTGATTCCCTGGTTGAAGAACGACTGGTCAGCCTCTTGCTTGCTGCGGCGCAACTCGTCGGGCCCGAGGCTCAGGAGCAGGTTGTAGAGCGGGCGATATTGTTTTCGCGGATGCTCGGCGGCGCGGAACATCTCATCGTAAGCGCCGTTGAGTTCGTACCGGTGAAGAGTTTCTGCTCCGCCGCGATCGGACGCATCGGTTTCTATAATCATGTTTACCGCGCCAGTTTCCCCGCAAGCATAGCGCATTAGCCCGCGATTGATGAGCGGGAAAAGCGATTCGCGTCATTGAAGAAACCGCGCGGAGCGCTTTGGCGAGCCTATACCCTGGATCGCGCGACTTCTCTGACGCTCTCAACGGGGTTTTCGTTGCCTGAAGGCTGAAATTCAATGTCCGGCAACTGCTCTACCGCGCGGCGAAGGGATTGCTCCCAACTGGAATGGATGAGATTCAGGTCCCTATCTCCAGCTGAAACGCGGCGATATCGGGTAATTTGCAGGCTGTCCTTCTTATAAAGCAAGAGATCGAAGGGAGGACCGACCGTCACATTCGAGCGCATAGTGGCATCGAGTGAGAGGAGCGCATATTTCGCGGCTACCTCCAGAGAGGTGCTGGCCTGGATGCCGCGATCGAGGATGGGCCGGCCGTATTTGCATTCACCGAGCTGCAAGTACAGCGAGTCTTCGGTGGCTGCGAGAGGATTGCCTTGAGGGTAGATCAAATAAAGGTTCGGCTCCTGGCCTCGAACCTGGCCGCCAAGGAGCAAATGAACATTGAAGCTGAAGGAATCGCGCTCGAGCGAAGCGCGGTCGATATCGGAGATTCTGCGCACGCAGTCCCCTACAATGCGGGCGGCATCGTAGAGCGAGTTGGCTTGTGCAAGGCCTCGTCCGGAATCGAAATCATCGCCCAGTAAAGTGATCACGGACTGGCTTATGGAGAGGCTTCCGCTGGTGAGAATTACAAAAACTCTCTCTCCCGGTTGGACGAAGCGAAACATCTTGCGGCAGACGTTGACCTGATCAAATCCAGCGTTGGTCCTGGAATCGGAAGCCAGTACCAGACCTTCGCGCGTCGAAATTCCCAAACAATATGTCACTTTTGCCCTCGATTGTGAACCTACCGCATAATACACTGATCGCTCGGAACGAATTTCTAATCCGTGGCAGCAAGAAAAAATATAGAAGGCCAGCCAGATTCCGTGATAGTTTCGGCATCTCATCCCCGCACGCATGCACTTCGCTTGAGGAATCCTGACATTCATGTTGATTCGCCTGGGTTATGACATTCAATTCGAGACCGTTGGAGAAGTACCGATCGTCACCCTGCTCAACGTGCATCCCTCGCGAAAAAAAGATCTCCGCGAGCCAGACGAGCTTCAAACCGATCCACTGGTGAAAGTCGAAGACTATGAGGACACCTTCGGCAATCATGGCTGCCGCCTGGTCGCTCCGCCGGGAAAGATTCGATTCCAGAATTCCACGCTGATTGAAGACTCGGGAAAACCAGACATCGAAGACCGCGACGCCCCTGAGGTTCCCATCCATCAACTGCCGGTGAATGTGCTGCCCTACCTTATGAACAGCCGGTATTGTGAAGTGGATCTGTTGTCGAATACTGCGGCAGAATTATTTTGGAATGCTCCGCGGGGATGGAAGCGGGTTGAAGCCGTATGCGGTTGGGTGCACAGCAAGGTCACGTTTGGATATGAGTTTTCGAATCCCGTCCGCACCGCGCTGGGGGTTTATACCGAGCGTGTCGGAGTGTGCAGAGATTTTCAGCATCTGGCAATTACCTTCTGCCGGGCCCTTAACATTCCTGCTCGCTATGCCACCGGGTATCTGGGTGACATCGGAGTGATCGTGGCTCCCAGTCCCATGGACTTCAGCGCCTGGTTTGAAGTCTTTCTCGGCGGACGCTGGTGGACGTTCGATGCCCGGCACAACGTCCGGCGGATCGGACGAGTGTTGATGGCAACTGGGCGCGACGCAACAGACTGCGCAATAACCACTTCATTTGGAAGAGCGAGGCTGACGAACTTCCAGGTCGTTACCGACGAGGTGCGCGAGCCATGATCCAGCCACGTGTTTTTGTATAATCTTCCAGCTCAGAGTTCGTCACTCCTCGTGCGAAGCGAATTTCTTCATGTTGCTGAGAGTATTCGATGATCGGGCTGCATCAGGGCATGCGGCCGCCCTGCAGGCAGCGGCGGCCATTCGTCGCTCCATCACAGAACGTGGCAGCGCGCGGATCATCGCAGCGACCGCTGCATCACAACTGGAATTCCTGGATGCGTTGACGAGCGCTGCGGGAATTGACTGGTCCAAGGTGGAAGCCTTTCATCTTGACGAATACATCGGCTTGCCTATAAGCCATCCGGGAAGTTTCCGAAAAATGCTGCTGGAGCAGTTGGTGCAGAAAACCGGCATCGTCCACTACCACCTGCTCGACGGGGACGCCCATGACCCGATGGAAGTGGTGAGCCGAGTGGGCAAACAACTGGCATCCCTGCCCGTGGACATTGCGTTTCTTGGCATCGGCGAAAATGGACACATCGCATTCAACGATCCTCCTGCCGACTTTGAAACTGAGGAGCCTTATATCATTGTGAACCTGGATGAAGCTTGCCGGCAGCAGCAGGTGGGCGAGGCTTGGTTCGCTGATATTTCGCAGGTGCCGACGCAGGCGATCTCGATGTCCGTGCGCCAAATTCTTAAAGCCAAGGAGATATTGGCGGTTGTGCCTGGACCGCGAAAGGCGCAAGCGGTGAAGGCGTGCTTAGAGGGCGCGATCAGCCCGATGGCGCCGGCATCGATTCTGCGCACTCATCCTAATGCCACGGTCTATCTCGACAGGGATTCGGCTGCGCTGCTGAGTCCACCCCTGCAGGATGCACTGAACCAAAATACGCGGAATGATGAATCACAGGTTACGATTAGCTCTTAGCAGACAATTGCTTCATTGTGTACCTGGATCGAAGACTGTGTGTCCTATCGAATAGGCTGCGCGGAAAGCGATGACAGTATTGAGTAATCCGAGTTGCTCCAGGGTTATTGCGGCTGCTGCTTGAATACACTTTGAAAAGCTATGGGATATAAGCACCTGGACCTCGATGGCAAAGTGGCAGTGGTGATCGGTGGAAGCTCTGGAATCGGCCGCACTCTGGCGCGCGGACTGGCTGAAGCTGGCGCAGATGTGGTCTCCAGCGCGCGACGAATGGAACTGGTGAACGAGATTGCCGACGAAATTGAAACTCTCGGCCGACGATCGCTGCGGGTAAGCTGCGACGTGACGAACCGCGGATCGCTGGAAAAACTTTTGCAAGCTTCGGTCGAGACGCTGGGCAAGGTAGATATCCTGGTGAACGCCGCGGGAATTAACCAGCGCGCTCCAACGCTCGACTTTTCCGAGACCGACTGGGACCGGCTTATCGACACCAACCTGACTGGCACACTACGCGCCTGCCAGGTTTTCGGACGCCACATGATCGAGCGCGGTTATGGTCGCATTATCAACATTGCTTCCATGGGCTCGTTTCTCGCGCTTTATGAAGTGGCGGCGTACTGCGCGAGTAAAGCCGGGGTCGCCTCTTTGACGAAATCGCTGGCTATCGAATGGGCGCGGCACGGAGTTTGCGTGAACGCGATTGCGCCTGGCTATTTCCGGACTCCGCTGAGCGAGAAGTTGTTGGTGGGAACGCCGCGCGGAGAAGAGGTGTTGATCCGCACGCCGATGAGCCGGTTCGGCGCATTAGACGAGCTGATCGGAGCGGCCGTTTTTCTCGCATCGGATGCTGCCAGCTTCGTGACTGGCACCGTGCTTCCCGTGGATGGCGGCTTTCTGGCGAGTGGTGTCAATCATTAATTTCTGGTCAGCAGTCCCTGGTCAGCAATCTTCGGTTTGTTTCACCCGCGCGTACATTCAAGCGTCGCTCTCGAAGCTTCAGCGCAGGTACGGGATGAAGCCTGTTGTCTTCATCTCAAGCCGGTACACCGAGGTTGTCGCTGTGATGTAGAGCGTGCGGTAATCCTTATCGCCCCAGGCCAGATTTGCTGGTTGTTCCGGCATGACAATTGTACCGAGATGATTTCCTTTGGCATCCCATACCCAGATGCCCTTCGGGCCGGTGACAAAAATATTTCCGTTCTGGTCCACCTTCATCCCGTCCGGCACGCCCTCGCCCTTGCCGCCCGGCTCCTCGCCGAAGATGCGGCCGTTCGTCAGAGTTCCGCCCGCTCCGAAATCGTATTCACGAATATTTCTCTGTTCGCTGTCGTCGACGTAGAAGTGCTTGCCGTCCGGTGAAAAAGCGAGACCGTTGGGCTGAGTCAAATCCTTGGTCAGCAATCGAATGTTCCCTTTAGCATCCAAGCGGTAGACGCCCTGGAAAGGGACCTCCTGCTTTTCGCCGGCCACCAGATCGAGGGTGGGATCGGTGAAATACAAAGCTCCATCCGGCCCAACAATCACATCATTCGGGCTGTTAAATTTCTTGCCTTCGTAACGGTCCGCGAGGATTTTATATTTGCCATCGGGAGTTACTTCGATGATGGCGCGCAACACGCTGGCACAATCGATCAGGCGATGCTGGCGGTCGAACGTGTTGCCATCCGGGTCGCCCAGTGCGATCACGTCTTCCTTTTTGCCATCAAGATGAAGACGGTAAATCTTGTTGATGGTTTCGTCGCTCACATAAAGGAAGCCGGACTGATCCCATACCGGACCCTCAGTAAAACCAAAACCAGTGGCCACCACACTTAGTTTCGCGTTGCGGCCAACCAGATTCCAGAACTGCGGCGACTCAGCTTGCAAATGAAACTCTGCTGCTGCCGGGGACGCAGTCAGTGAGTCTGACGCTCCAACCGCAAAGAGCAGCAGAATGACCACGCAACTGCGCTGAATGTTTATGCCGCGATTCACAAAGCGCCTTTCATCTTCAATATGTCGCTAAGTCGCTCGCACACGTTTCGTTATCACTGCTCCTCTTCTTCGTTCGGTTTCGGCTGCGGTTCCGGCTTGCTGACCTTCGCCACGCTCATCAGATAACTAATCAGATCATCGAGTTCATTGGAGCTCAGTATCGAACTATATTCCGTCGGCATCAGTGGTTGCGGACTGAACTCGAGCGTCTGCAGATCTGATTTCGACAAAAAATGGAAGGCGCCATCAAAGCCCTGCAACTGCAGAGAGAAATTATCTTCGTTGCGAATTCTGCCAACGTATTTTTCGCCGGCGCGAGTGATGGCAGTTGCAGTCCGCACTGCTCGGCTACCGCGCAGAGCGGGGCTGGTGATGGCACTTCGCGTTTGATCCAGACCGTGAGTGCCGGCATAGGCTGACAAATCAGACGCGATAAAGCCGCCCTTGCCGGCTACCATATGACATCCGGAACAGTGGGCTTTGCCGAAGAAAAGTATTGCTCCGCGATCGGCATCGCCGGGTAACGTAGCTGAATGGTTCGCTCCCTGGAGTGTGCGCAAATACGTGACGACCGCTTTGATCTGGGAGTCTCCCAGCGAGCCGAAGGCGGGCATTCCCCCTTGAGGAATGCCGTTCTCAATGATGCTGCCAATCTCCGGATCGGACAGACGCTGCACTCTGGAATTTTCGACGATGTTTGGAGCGCGTTCCCCGCCTCTGCCGTCCAGGCCATGGCAGCCGGCGCAGGTCGACGCAAAAGTTTGTTTGCCTCGGGCTGATAACGGACTGGCATTTCTTTGCGAAGGATCCTGCGATTGCACCTGTGACCAGGCGGCAAATCCGCTGGCCCCTAGGACCGCCAGCGCCAGCACCAGCACAGATCGCGATCGGGGATTTGGGGCCATTAGCGAAGCACGGTTTAGAACACGAACTTCAACGCGAGTTGCATGATGCGCGCGGCTCGAGCTGACGTCACGAACCCGAATTCTGGGTCGTTGATGTTGCCTGTTGGATTGTTGAATTGGGCATGATTAAAGATGTTGAACGCTTCTGCGCGGAACTGCGCGTGGAAGCTTTCGGTGATCTTCGTATCTTTCAGCAAGGCCATATCGAAGTTGTATATCCCCGGCCCGGTAAAGTACCGCCGCATGGCGTTTCCGACCTGCCCTAGTGGTTCAAAGGTGAAGTAACTTGGGTTGAAATAGGGTTGCCCCGCTGAATTGCGCGGATTCTTGTTTATAAACAGCGGCCCATTTCCGGGGTTATAGCTGGGCTTATCGACGGTGTCAGCAAATGTTCCACTCAGTGAATTGTCATCGTTTTCGCTCAACTGAATGGGCTCACCTTTGGCCAAGATCATGATGCCCGACAACGCCCAGCCTTCGGTGAGTCTTTTCGCGGCACCGCCAGTCAGCATCTGAAACGGCATCTGGACGGTGTAGCTTACCGTTAAATCCTGTGGGACATCGAAAACAGAGAGTGCACGATCTTGCCTGGGGTCAAGAGGATTGGTTGCATCGAACGAGCTCGACCCGTTGTCGATCGACTTTTCGTAAGTGTAGGCAACCAGGAAGTTGGCATACTTCTCGGTGTGTTTCAGACTTACCTGAAGAGAGTTAAAACTCGAACTGACGGCAGTGATCATGTACGGGTTGCTGATGAAGTTATCACTGGTTGGCGTACTCAGTCCGGTGAGCAGGCGGGTCGTGGCGAAGGAAGTAACGCCGGGATATCCGGGAGCAGACACTCCGGGTGCTTGAGCAGTATGGGCGAACCTGGTCCCGGGTCCTCGTTCCCTGGGCCGCAGGTTGGACTGCCAGGTATGCGAGATTATTCGGATTGTTCAAGAAGAGGCAGAGCGCTTGATTACTTGGATTCGACTCTTCAAATGTTAAGAGGTGCCGGCCGACGGATCCCACGTAACTGGCGCTAAGTACCGTGGACTGTCCTAACTGCCGCTCTAGAGAAAGCTCAAACTGTTGCACCTGGGGTATTTTGTCATGAGGATATAAGTAGTCAGAACCGGAAAGTGGCGTGGCTTGCCCCCAGTTGAAGGAGGTATCCGGGTGGCTTGGCGACGAGTTCGCTGGTGGAAACGTAAAAGGAAATTTTTGAGTCTCGACGGTTCCGTTAGCGCGAGCGACGAATGGGTTAGCGAGCAGAGTTGACTCGGCGGAATAATACAATCCATAGGGTGCGTCCCCAACCTCAACAAAACCGGTTGCATCCTCAATGGCGCTGTAGAAGATGCCGTAGCCGGCACGGATACTGCTCTTCCCCGGTCCGCCAAACAGTTTGCCGAGCAGGCCTTCTGTGTGATCCGGCGCATAGGCGAATCCAATTCTCGGCGCGAAGTTGTGGTACTGAATGGGAGCCAAGGTTCGCGGCACACCGGGATCTCCCGGGACCACCAATCCTAATGGAGCCGTCGGGAAAACCTGGGACTGCTCGCCGGGGATAACGGTCTCCAGTTTGTTCTGGGTGTCATACCAGGGTGTCATGATCTCGTAGCGAAGGCCGTAGTTGATGGTGAGGTTCGGTGTTGCGCGCCAGCCATCCTGGGCATAAACGCCAAAGTATTTGTCGCGTGAGTCGAGAAGCTGCTGGCTGGCCTGCGTAAAACTCTGCGGAGCACCAATGAGGTAGTCGGCGAAGTCGACCCCGGTTTCTTGCCCGCTAAAGACGTACGCCCCGTTGGCATCATCGTAGTTGCGCTCGTTGATCTGATCGTAATGAAAATCCACCCCGAACTGGAGCGTGTGCGTGCCCACAATTTTGGTGAAATTATCAATAACCTGGTAGGTATTGTTGTATTGCTTCAGAACATCCTGGGGCAGTCCGAATTCGTAGTTATTAAAGGCGAAAGAAGGAACTCCTTCCAGTGCTGGAGTGATAGGGGCGATACCACCGTTGAAGCCGGGACCTGAACCGGCAGGAGGGGAAAAACCTAAAGATGTCAGGGGAACACCCGTTCCGCCGATTGGAATTCCTCCGTAGTAACGGTCTCGCAGATAGACCAGACGAACGTCATTGACGCTGGAATTACTAATGGTGGTGGTCAGGCCGAGATTGATCATCTCGGCGCGGCCCTGAACGCTACTCTGAAAGCCGGGGGTTGTGATGCCCTGGGCATAGGGAGTGTTCACGTTGAATTGGTCGAAAAAGTAATATCCAAAGAAAGTACCCCCGACGGTGTTCGTGTCGAGGCGGATTCCGAATTTGTCATCCCTTAAGCGCTGGTTATAGGCCGAAGTTGCGTAGTAAGGTTGCCCGCCAAGAGTCGTCGTTGGCTGCGGGATGTATTGCAGGGTCTTCTGCGCCACCGGAGACCAGGCAGTCATTGGAATGATCCCGCCGGGGAATACGCAGGGGTTAGCGCCAGTTGACGCGCAGCCCGGCGCGTAATATGCCTCCCCCGTTGTCACCGGGTACCCGAGTTCATTCGATAGGGTCGTCGCCCAAAAGGGTCCGTCGACCGAACCAACGGGACCACCTGCCGCGGCCGCGGCTTGACTGAATAGGTCGTTTAGATTTCCGCTGCGATCCAGTGCGGACGGAACCTGGTAATTTTGTGGTTGGCCCAGGATTTGTCTGTTTCCCTGATAATCGGCAAAAAAGAAAACTTTGTCTTTCTTTATCGGACCGCCAAAAATTCCACCAAACTGATTCTGAATAAAATCCCCGCGCCCCACGAAGTATTGTGACGCGTCAAAGTCCGTATTGCGCAGAAACTCGAACACGTCTCCGTGAAATTGGTTGGTTCCAGATTTGGTGACGACGTTGATTTGGCCGCCGCTGAAGTTTCCATATTCGGCGTTGAAATTGTTGGTGATGATGCGAAATTCGGAGATGGAGTCCAGATTCGGAAGAATGGCCGCTCCGCTGTGAACGCCCTCTTGCGCGTCTGCTCCATTCACCATGAAACCGTTCGAACCAAGCCGACCACCGTTTACGGACTGAGTTCCGTTGGTTTGATCGCCGGATACCGCCGTCTCATCTGCGCCTACGCCCTGTGTTGTGTCATTGCAATTGCTTGACGTGCATTGATAAGGCGAAACGCCCGGCTGCAAAGCCAGCAGATCAATATAGTTGCGGCCATTCAGAGGAACGGAGGTCATCTTGGAGCCCTCGATAACCTCTCCCATTTGCGTGCTCTGAGTTTCGACTTGAGCGGCTTCCGTGCTGATTTCAATCTTCTCGTTGATCGAACCGACCTGAAGACTAGCATCCACCCGGAGCGCCGAATTGGCATCGATCACCAACCCGGTCTGCCGGTAGGTCTTGAACCCGGCCTGGCTGATTTCGAGGTCATAAGTGCCGATGGCGAGGGTCGGCAGATTGTAAAAACCTTTAGCGTCGGTCTTCTGAGTCGTCTTGACCCCGGTCGTCGTGTCGGTCGCCACCACGGATGCTCCGGAAATAACAGCGCCAGATTTGTCCGTAACCACGCCGGAGATACTGCCGGTGATGCTAGCCGACGCAAGCGTTAACGCAATAACCGTGAACAGAAGGACTGCGGCAACACACAAACGGCTACCCATAGCTGATCTCCCGCCGGAATAGGGTTTTACCCTATTCAGCAGGTTTCACTCACCACTTTCGTCTGGTGAAACCTGCCGGTCAATTTTGAAAATCTAATGCCCGTTGGATTGAGGGTTTATCTCAATCCCGGCAGACATGTCAACCCTTTTTGCGCGTACGAAAGGGAAAAGCGTTACCCGTCGGGAACGGCTTCTCCAGCCTCTGGCAAATGGCGTCACGAAAACCGCACGCCAAGACTGCTTACTTCTGTTTCACGGCGATGGCAGAGATTTCAATATGGGCGTTATTCACCAGTGCCGCTGCCTGAACCGTGGCACGAGCCGGCTTCGGATCAGGCATTACGCTCTTGTAAACTTTGTTCATGTCGGGAAATTCGTGAATGTCGGAAAGAAAGACCGTAACGTTGACGATATCCTTCATTTCGAAGCCCGCAGCCTTGACTACTTTCTGAATGTTCTGCAACGCCGCCGTGGTCTCTGGACCGATACCGCCCGCGGCCAGTTTTCCAGAGTCATCCGTGCCCTCCTGACCCGCGATGTACAGAGTATTTCCCACCAGGATGGCGTCGCTAAATGGAAGTCCGCGGGCTGGTGAGAGATTGATCGCTTTTCTTTCCTGGCATTGCGCTCTCTGCCCGGCTGCGCCGATGGTCAGTGCTACCGCGACGGCGCAAATAAAAATCTGGATTGCTTTTGTGTGCATTGGAATTTCCATTTCTGATTGCCTCCGTGATCAATTGGTTCGTCCACAACTTGGCTCTTCCACTTGAGGAAAAACAATGTTAGAGTCCGCGCACATATATACATTGAGGAGCAGGAAATGAACAAGTTTCTTCATTTCGTCAAATCGCACATCATCGCAGTATCGGTCCTATTCATCGCATTTTCTACCACCGCTTTAGGTGGGGCTGGATTTCTGGGGGCGCAATCGGCGACTGAAAGAACCGCAGGCTTATCCGACAATGCCTTGCTTGCGGACTATCGCCGGGTGGAAGTCGCATCTGTCTCGGATGCGCTGGAGCAGTTGACCGGTAAGCGCATGTATATGAGTCACCGCATGCATCCGCTATTCACCGCCAAATTTGCCGGCTTTGCGCGGACCGTACTGCTGAAGAAAGACGAGGGCAACTCCGACCCCGCAGCATTAAACGGAATGCTGGAAGCGATTGATCAGGGATCCGCCGATTCGGTTTACGTGATGGTGGTGGAGGACGGCGAAAACATTGCAGGAATGGGCGGGCTGATGGGCACGGCCATGGCGGCGCGGGGTTATGCCGGAGCGGTGATTGACGGAGGAGTTCGCGATGTCGCGTATCTGAGAAAAATCGAGTTTCCGGTTTATGCCACAGGCATCGTACCGTCGACGTCGGTGCATCACTACCGTTTCGCAGGTTCTCAGATTCCGGTAAGTTGCGACGGCGTGACTGTGAATGCGGGTGACATCGTCGCGGCAGACAGCGATGGAGTGGTGGTCGTTCCCCGCTCGAAAGCTCAGGAAGTATTAGCTCTGGCGCAACAGATGGATTTCAAAGAGCACTCGATGTATGCCGTAATCGAACAGACAAAATCAATCCTCGAAGCGGTTAAGAGGTTTGGCAGGCTTTAAAAGAAAGGCCCACTTGCGCAAACGTGACTTTCATCAGATAATTTGCACTTTCATTTTGTAAATCTTTAAGTGCCCTCCTTACTCATGGCCGAGACGCCAAAGCGGAGCTACAACATCACGGCACTGCAGCGCGGGTTGCAACTTCTGCAGCTCTTCAGCGAGTCGGCGCAAGGTCTCACTGCAAAGCATGTGGCAGAGCGCTCAAGATTGCCGGTGAGCACCGTCCACCGGTTCCTCGCGAATCTGGAAGGCGCAGGGTTTCTGAACTGCGGTGCGGACGGAGCGTACCGCTTGGGAATCGCATGTTTCGCGATTGGTCAGGCGGCTTTGGCTCAGCTCGATATTCGCCAAGTGAGCTTGCCCTACCTTCAGGAGTTGAACCGGGAAACCCGCGAAACCATTCACCTCACGGTGCGGAGCGGGCTTTCCGCGGTTTACGTGGAGAAGCTGGATTCACCGGAGCCCTTGCGTATTCACTCCCGCATCGGCGCCTTCGTTCCCTTATATTGCACGGCAGTCGGCAAGGTGATGTTGGCGTATATGGAGGAGGATGAGCGCAAGAAAGTTCTGCCTCAGTTGGGGCTGAGGCGCCTGACACCAAATACTGTGGGAAACCTTCAGCAACTGGAAGCCGAATTGTTTCGAGTAAGAAAGAACGGCTACGCCTGCGATCTGGAGGAGAACGAACTACACATACGCTGTGTGGCAGCGCCTATTTGGGACCATGCCGGTGCTGTGAATGCGAGCCTAAGCATTACGGCGCCGATGGTGCGCATGACAGTCACACGTTTGCGGCAACTCGCTCCAACCATACAGAGCGCTGGATTGCAAATCTCCCGCGAACTCGGATACCGGACTGCCAGCTTTGCAGCGTTGCGGAAAGGCACTGGCGGGGAGGCAGCGGTTGCGAAACCTCTCTGAGCGGAAGTGGAGGAAGGAAACCTAGGGTGCGGATGGCTGTATTGATCGCCGTCGTTCTCATCTGCTCACCAGTTCTTGCCGGTGACAACGCCGCTTCGCCTTCATCCGCAGCGCTCGACGTTCGCTCCGAAGATCTTGAGGTTCAACCTCCGGCTGCCAATTGGATCTCCTACAACGGAGACTATTCGGGGCGACGATTCAGCGGCCTTGCGGAAATCAATTCCGGAAATCTTGCAGGGCTGCGCGCGGAATGGGTATTTCACGCGCCCAATACCAGCCGGTTGGAAGTAACTCCAGTGGTGGCGAATGGAATGATGTTTGTTACCGCGGCGAACGATGCCTCCGCGCTGGATGCTCGCACGGGGCGAGTGGTATGGCACCATTCCTGGCCAATCTCGGAAGGGTTAATCGATGACGCATCCGGCCACATTAACCGTGGCGTTGCACTTTGGCATGATCGCGTCTACATGGAGACAGATAATGCGCATCTGTTGTGCCTGGATGTGCGCTCCGGCGATTTGATCTGGGACGTGGCCTATGCGGATTGGAACAAGAATTATGGTGCTACCAGCGCGCCGCTGGTGGTGAAAGACAAAGTGCTGGTGGGCACGTCTGGCGGCGATGACGGGGTGCGAGGTTTTGTTTCGGCTTACGATGCGATGACAGGCAAGCTGGCGTGGCGATTCTGGACGATTCCGGGGCCGGGGGAATTCGGTTCCGCAAGCTGGCCGGGAAAACTTTATCTGCACGGCGGCGGGACTACGTGGATGCCTGGAACCTACGATCCTCAACTCAACCTGATTTACTGGGGCACCAGCAATCCCGCGCCGGACTTCGAAGGCGGCGTGCGTCCGGGAGACGACCTTTACACCGACTGCGTGTTGGCGCTCGACCCCGATACCGGAAGACTAAAATGGTATTTTCAATTCACGCCGCACGATCTGTTCGACTACGACGCGGTAGAAACTCCGATTCTGATCGACGCGATGTATCAGGGCTCAGCGCGAAAGCTGCTGGTGCAGGCAAACCGGAATGGCTACATTTATGTGCTCGACCGCACGAACGGAAAATTTCTTTCTGCAACGCCGTTCGTGGAAAAACTAAACTGGGCAAAAGGAATCGATGCTCAGGGCAAGCCGATACGAACCGGCATTGAGCCGACGGCAGACGGCTCTCGAATTTGCCCAGGCTACTCGGGAGCAACCAACTGGTTCGCGCCCTCGTATAGCGAATCTACTCATTCGGTCTACTTCATGGCTCTCGAGGAGTGCGAAACTTATTTCTTTAAGCCTCAGAGTTTTCAGGAGGGTAAAGGCTATTACTCAACGGGAGTAAAGCGGATTCCGGAGGAAACTTCTCAGAAGGTTCTCGTCGCATTCAACCTGGATACAAATTCCATTTCGTGGAAATACCCGCAAGTGGGCGCGGGCCGGTCGTCTGGGGGGACGATGACAACGGCGAGTGGCTTGTTATTTTTTGGCGATGATGCCGGTTCGCTTGAAGCCGCGGATGCTCGAAGCGGCAAGCCGCTCTGGCACTTTAATATGGGCCAAGAAATAAGTGCATCTCCGATGAGTTATGCGATCGCCGGCAAACAGTATGTGGCGATTGCCGCGGGAAGCGACGTTTTCAGTTTTGCATTGCCTTAATGGTTGCACGATTTCGAAAACTTATTCTGGAGGAAAAGAAACATGAATCAGACCTTCACGCGTAGAAATTTTGCCGCGCATTTTGCTTCCCTGCTGTCCGCCTTGGGAGTCGCGTCGGTCTTGAGCAATCAAGCAGCGGCGGAAAACTCGTCGGGACAAGATGCGGGGGCAATCCGCAAGCTGAACAGCGAAGGCAAACCGGGCAGCGAAAAAGACGTCATCATGCCGGTGATTGTCCACAATGGGTTGATCTATGTCTCCGGGCAAGGTGCCCACGATACTCGGGATGCCAAAGAATGGACCATCGAATCCCACACTACGATGGTCATGGATAAAATCAAGAAGCACGTGGAGATTGGCGGGGGCACTATGGACAGTGTTCTGCAGGCCAATGTCTTTCTGGTGAAAATCGAACACTGGGATGGAATGCACAAAGTATTCGCCACGTATTTTCCTCACGGCGGACCGACGCGGACCACGGTTGCAGTTGCGGCGCTGCCCGGAGACTCGCTGGTAGAAATCAATTGCATTGCCGCAGTCACCTCGAAGTAAGCGGCAAAGGAGCTTCATTCATGCGATTCAACTCGAAATGGAACCGGCGTAGTTTTCTCGGCAGCGTAGGGGTAATTGCCAGCTCAATGTTGGCACCGCGCAAATTGTTTTCTGCGAATCGTGCGTCCAATGGGGGCGCCAGCCCGAGGATTAGCGGTTTGGGCCAGACCGGCAATCCTTACGATGAGCTCGGTGTCACAACGGTGATTAACTGCGAGGGAACCATGACTATGCTGGGCGGTTCCCTGCCCCATCCGGAGCTCGAAGCGGTGATGACCATGGCCGGGCGCCACTTTGTGAGCATTCCGGAATTGGAGGTGGCCGCAGGCAAGCGTATCGCAGAAATGCTGAAATTGCCGGATGGTTATACGGCGCTGGTAACGTCGGGCGCGGCGGCAGCGATTCAATCGGGATTAGCTGGGATTCTGACTGGCGGCAACGAAGCTCTCATTCGGCAATTGCCCGATCTTACCGGCATGAAGTCAGAGGTGATTATCCAGAAGACGCATCGCAATCCATTCGATCATCAACTTCGATCCACGGGAATCAAGCTCGTCGAGATCGAAACGCAGGATGAATTGCGAGCCGCGGTGAACGAGCGTACGGCGATGATGCACTTCTCCAACTTCGCCAATGCCGCCGGACAGATCAAAGTCGACGAGTGGGTCAGACTGGCAAAGCAATACAACATTCCTTGCATGAACGACGCCGCGGCCGACACGCCGCCAGTTTCGCATCTTTGGGACTACACAAATATGGGCTATGACCTGGTGACCTTCAGCGGCGGGAAGGCGATTCGTGGTCCGCAGTGTGCCGGCATGTTGATCGGGCGAAAAGATATGGTGGCGAATGCGCTGCTCAACAACAGTCCGCACGAGGACACACTCGGTCGCAGCCAGAAGGTGGGCAAGGAAGAAATTGTAGGGATGGTCAAGGCGCTCGAACTTTTTCTTGCCGAGGACCATGACGCGCTAGCCAAAGAATGGCAAGCGCGGCTGGAAGTGATCTCGGGCGAAGTCACGAAAGTTCCTGGCGTCAGCACTTCGTACTTTGTTCCGGATATCGCCAATCACGTGCCGCACATGAGCATTACCTGGGATGCTGCGCGCATTTCACTGACGCCGGAACAAGTGTCGAAGATGTTGCGCAGCTCGAGCCCGTCGATCGTGATGGGAACCGGTGAGGGGCACGCGGGTCTGGTCATGAATTCGTTTATGTTGCAGCCCGGCGAAAACAAAATTGTTGCCGAGCAACTGACGCGACTTCTGCGCGAACACGCAGCTTAAACGAAGAATCTTCGCAGAGAGCTGCGTACCCGGGAGAAGCTTGGCCATCGAAAAACCCAATGCTCTGACGAGCGAGATGAGGTCACGGCACTGGCATGCGGAGCTTGGATCCTTTTTTCTCCAGCCAGGCGTTGAACTGCTCGACCATTTCTTTCGTCCATTTTTCGTCGATTTGGCCCGGCGTGTACTTGCCTTCGCGGAGCATCGTGTGGCCCCATTCGTCGACCATGTGGTCCATTTCTGCGTCGTCGGCCAGCTTCTCGGCAAGTTGCGGAGGAACGAAAGTGACGCCTTCGGGGTCGCCGATCGCTATGTCGCCCGGCATCACCGTGACATCTCCGATTCGAATGGGGACGTTAATTCCGGTGAGCATCACGTTCTCAAGCGCAGAGGGATCCGCGCCGCGCGTGTAAACCTGAAAGCCGGGAATCTCTTGAATGCCGGTTACATCACGAACTGCTCCGTCGACGATCAATCCGTTCTGGCTCTTGGCGTAGATGGCAGTCGAGAGATTGTCTCCGACGATGGTGCCGTAGCGAATTTTGCCAAACAGATCAACGACCAGGACGTCGCCGGGTTTCAGAATGTCGATGATCCACGAGTTCTCATCTCCTATGCGATTTTCTTTTTTTCCATTGGCGCGAATCACGGAATCGACGTCGGGGCGTTGCGGCATGAAAACCGCGGTGACGACGCGACCTACCAGCCGCTCTCCGGGATTGATTACCTTCCAGCCGCCCTCGAACTGATTGCGGTATCCGGCATCCTGCAGCACGTCCCACGCCTGTTCAGCCGTAGCATTCTTCAGCCGCGCCAGCACCGCATCCGGCAAATTCGGCCTGCCGTCGGGAAACCGGTCGCCATGCCACTGCGGCGTGAATTCGACGCGCTGCTCTTTGGAGAAGAGGTCGAGTTGGGCGTGGGCCGGCGCGGCCAGCGACAATGCCAGAGAGAACGTCATTCCTGTAAGAAAGCTAGTTCTTTTCATAAGACTCCGGGAAACATTTCAATAAACATCAACTTTGTCGCGACCGCGAAAATATCACACGCTAGTCTTCACAGCAATCGCACATCGGTTAGCGAACTTGCTTCGCATCAGGCATGTCCTCTCCGCTGCGGGTCAGAAGGCCTGCGATGAGTAGCGCCAAAACGAGCCGTGTGCGCTGGTTCCTGGTGTTCTGGCTTTTCATCCTCAGCGCCGTGTCGTACCTCGATCGGGTCAACATTTCGATTGCCGGCGGGTCAATCGCCGAGGCTTACCATCTGAGCGATGTGCAATTGGGAAAAGTGTTCAGTGCCATGCTGGTGGGTTATGCGCTATTTCAAACAATCGGTGGCAGGCTTGCCGATCGCTTCGGTGCTCGGCGCGTGCTGGCTGCGGGAGTTGTGTGGTGGGGAATCTTCACTGCCTTAACCGCTCTCGTGCCGGCCCATATTGCAGGCGCACTGTTCATCTTCGTTGTTGTACGTTTTCTTCTGGGCGCGGGGGAAGCTGTTATCTACCCGTCGGCCAATCAATTTATCGCGCGCTGGATTCCGACAACCGAGCGCGGCATTGCCAACGGATGGATCTTTGCCGGTGTGGGAGCCGGCGCAGGACTTACGCCCTTGATCATTACTTACATCATGCTCCATTATGGCTGGCGCTCGTCGTTCTGGGTTTGTTCCATCCTCGGATTCGCTGCCGGAGCCGTGTGGTTCGTGAATGCTCGCGACACGCCTGCGGAACATCCTGGCGTGTCTGCCTCAGAGCTGAACCTCATCAATTCCGGACTGACGCAAGCAGAGCCGACCAGTGATACAAAAATCCTCGTGCCCTGGGCGAGTGTGATGCGAAGTAAAGAAGTCTGGGCCGTTACCCTCAGCTATTTCTGTTACGGCTATGTCGCTTGGATTTTCTTCAGCTGGTTCTATCGCTACCTGGCCAAAGTACGCGGACTGGATTTAAAGGCGAGCGCGTTTTATACCATGTTGCCGTTTCTGGCCATGTTGGTTTGTTGCCTTTTGGGGGGCACCGTCAACGACTCGCTGACCAAACGGCTGGGTGCACGCATGGGACGCTGTGGTCTGGCGGCCTTCGCGATCACAGTTGCAGGAATATTTATTGCGCTCGGCTCTCAGGTTCAGAGCGCACGGCTGGCGAGCGTTGTACTCGCCGGCGGCGCGGGAGCGTTGTATCTCTCGCAGAGCTCTTTCTGGTCGGTAACCGCCGATATAGCCGGAGCGTCTTCGGGGTCGGTATCAGGATTCATGAATATGGGGAACCAGATCGGAGCGGCTATCACGGCTTCGCTCACGCCGTGGATCGCAGTCCGGTTCGGTTGGACGACTTCATTTCTAGTTGCGGCTGGGTTGTGCATCGTTGGTGCGGCGAGTTGGCTGGTTGTGGATCCGTCGCGGCAACTTAATGTTAAGCCAGCTGATCTAGCTTTTGAGAAAATTCCCTTACATTAGAACGTCCAGATTGCGAGGAGAATGCCATGCAGTTTGGTCGTTTGAGAATGCGGAACATCAGACTAGGCTCTGGCGGAAAATTACCGAGTAGTTCGGCCGTCGTAATAGCTATTCTTTTTGCAATCTTTCACCGTACGATGGCCGACGCTCAATTGAGCGCCACTGCCGACGTGCAAACCGCAACTGTCCACGTCGATGTAACACCCGGCCATGCCATCAATTCCTTCGATCCTGACAGCGCTTTAGGAAGTTCCATTGATGTTCTCTCTCATGACGGAATCGACAAAGTTTATACGCCACACATTATTCAGGAATCGCTCTCGGCGGGCTGGGGACCGATCACTTATCGCAACAATTCTGAACTGCGCATGGCAGCCTGGCACTGGAACGCGAACGGAACCTGGAGCGATCCAGCGCATCAGAGCGGATACTTTACCGGCAGCACCGACCTCAAGGAACCGATTCGCTACATTCTCTCTTACGCGTTGCCGCATCGCGGTTTCTCGACCAGCGGCGACCGCCCGCTGCGGGGGCCCGACCTGAGCTATTGGAAAAGCAATCCCTACCTCACCAGCAAATTCACCGGGGAAAGCGACGCGATGCATCCGCAATGGGTGGTAGTGGATCTGCAGGCTGAAAAGCCGGTGAACGCTCTCCGCATCGCATGGGCCAATCCCTATGCCACCAGCTATGAGGTGCAGTATTGGGTGGGAACGCGCGCTCTCGACTTTGATGAAGGTCCTCAAGGCGAGTGGAGAACTTTTACTTCTGGCACGACCAGGAATGCTCAGGGCGGAACAGTAAATCTGAAACTCGCCGACGCCCCAGTCAACGCTCGATACGTGCGCGTTTTGATGACGGAATCATCGAACACCTGCGATCTGCATGGAGCGGATGACGTGCGCAACTGCGTGGGATATGCCATTCAGGAAATTCGTGTCGGCACAGTCGATTCCAGTGGCGCATTTGCTGAGATCCAGAAGAATCTGGGCGATAAGCCAACCACCTACTGCACATCGTCGATTGATCCCTGGCACTCCGCAGCTGATGTAGACGCCAACGGAGGCTACCAGCACAGCGGCTTCGATATTTTCTTTAACAGCGGATTGACCAACAATCTTCCGGCGATGATTCCGGTCACTTTGCTTTATGGCACGCCCGACGATGCAGCCGCGCAGATTGCCTACATTGAGAAGCGAGGCTATCGCATCGGCTACATCGAGATGGGCGAGGAGCCTGACGGCAAGCACGCAATGCCGGAGGATTATGCTGCCCTGTACATTCAATGGGCCGCAGCGATTCACAAGGTTGACCCGCAACTCAGGCTGGGTGGGCCGGTGTTCGAAGGAGTCAACGAAGACATTCGCGTGTGGCCTGACGCGCAGGGGCGCTCTTCGTGGATGGGACGCTTCGTCGATTACTTGAAAGCGCACGGCCGCATCTCGGACCTGGCTTTCGTTTCGTTCGAGCACTATCCGTTTGATCCCTGCACCATTACCTGGAAGACTTTGTACTCCGAACCTCATTTGATGAAGCACATTCTCCAAGTCTGGAGAGAGGACGGAGTGCCCAAAGACGTACCGCTGATGGTGACTGAGAATCATCTGGCCAGCGAACTGACCGGACCGATGACCACGATTTTCGCGGCGCTGTGGCTAGCAGACAACGTGGGCTCATTCTTCGAAGGCGGAGGCGCAGCTTTCTATCACTCGCCGATTCAGCCGCAGGGTCTTCAGAATAGCTGTCTGGGCTGGGCTTCATGGTCGAATTTTGTCTCTGACGAGGAGTACGACATCAAGGGATACACATCGCCGTACTTCGCCGCACATATGATCAATTTAGAGTGGGTACAGCACCGCTCGGGAGTGCATGAGATGTTTCCTTCTTCCACGGATATCAGGGACGCCGAAGGCAATGTGCTGGTTACGTCGTATGCGGTACACCGCCCGGACGGAAACTGGTCGCTGATGTTGGTCAATCGCGATCAGACTAACCCGCACAGAGTTCGCGTACAGTTTGAGAATTCCAAAAGCAAACAGAATGCAACATTTTCCGGGCCGGTCACTTTCGTGACTTTCGGAAGCGACCAGTATGTGTGGATTGACGATGGGCCGAACAGTCACGCGGATCCGGATCACCCGCCGGTTGCGACGACTCTAACGGGAGGTGCGAACTCGGCATTTACTCTGCCGAAGGCCTCCATCACTGTCTTGCGAGGCAAAGTGGCAGGGCTCAAGGATTAATGCTTAGAGGTTCCTACAGCCTTGAGGACAAAGACCCTTTCGCCAAGTTCTCCCACGCGAATTTATTTTGAGGGCATAACCGGAAGCATAAGCGAAGACGGATGTTGTGAGTCGTGAAGGATCGTATTGTTTGCCGTCGCCATCGTTCGGGCGAACTTGATTTCTTCTCCGGTATTCAGATTGCGATCGAAGCGCGGGAAATTGCTGCTGGAGATTTCCAGGCGCAGCGAATGGCCTTTGAGAAACACGTTGCTGGTAGCCCAGAGATCGACGGTGATCTCATAGATCTGCCCAGGATTCATCAGGCTGGCGTGCTCCGGGGAAGAAAGATAACGCATTCGAAGAATGCCTTCGGTCAGATCTTGCGCGAAACCGTCTGGCGCAACATCGACAAGTTTTGCGGTAAAGTCGGTGTCCACAGCTGAGGATTTGACGAAAAGATCGGCAGTGACCGGTCCCGTGACTTCGAGATCGCTTGTTAGCGGGCCGATGGAATAAACCAGCACATCGTCGCGATTTTCTACCGCACGCTGGTCGCGCGGACCGGGCTCCATGTGCTCCGCATCGCAACAGAGCGGGCCACCGATGGTGGGCGCAGGATTAGCGGGATTGTAAGCGTAGCTGTCTGTCGGCTCGGATTTGGGTGCAGAGGTGGAGAGCGAGCCGTCGCCTCGAACCGAATTTGCTTTGCCGGTAGAGTGCAGAAAATATTTTGTGTTCCGCGCCTGCGGCGGAGGCCAATCGTCTTCCTGGCGGTATTCATTCGCGCCCATCACGAAAAGCTTGACGGGTTTGTCGGTGGCGAATTGATTCTTGATGCCTTTAAAAAGAAAATCGTACCAATCCAGGATGACGTCTGTGTATACGTTTTCTACGGCGTGAGGACCGAAGTCAACATCCCCGATGCGGCGACCGAAACCGGAATGGCCTCCGATCTCGATCAGCAGATGCTGCTCGGTGCGCGCTGCTTCCGTGGCCCCGTGAGCCTTGGCGCCCATGTAATTGCGCAGAGTGCCGGCATTGAAAATGTCATACCATCCACCAACCTGCAGCATGGGAACGGCAATCTTTGAAAAATTCTCCTCGATCGACCACTGCTTCCAGTAATCGTCGTAATCAGGATGCGCGAGCCAGTCGAGGTAATACGGCGCGATCGCCGCGGTGAGCTTTGCATCGGCGGGCAACTGGCCGAAATTGAAGACGGGATAATTGGCAATTGGAAGCGTGGCTGCGCCCATGCGTGCGTCAGTATTCTCATGGATCAAACGTTCCAGCGTGTTCTGCGCGAGCTGAGAAGTCCAATTCTGATCGAACCATTGCTCGAAGGCACCGCTCTGGTACGTCCAACCATCGTGGTAATTGCTGGCCGTCATGTTGGGGGCGATGGCCGCGAGGTGCGGTGGTTGAGCGATAGCCGCGAGCATCTGGGTTGCGCCCACATACGAGGCGCCTATCATGCCCACTTTGCCATTCGAATATGGAAGCGCGGCCGCCCACTCGACAGCATCGTAGCCATCGGCCTGCTCGTGCTTGAAGGGATACCATTCTCCTTCAGAGGTGTAGCGCCCGCGGACGTCTTGGATAATGACAACATAGCCGCGCGGGACCATCTTAAAAACCGGAGAGACAGCCCAGTCAACGCTTTTGTCATAGGGAGTGCGCATGAGGATGACAGGAAATTTGTCCGCGGATTTCGGACGATAAATGTCGGCATAGAGGGTGATGCCGTCACGTGTCTTCATGGGTACGTCGTGCTGAATGATGATATCGGTAGCAATCAGCGGGGGTGCGTCTTGGGCGCAGACTGGGCGGAGTGGGACCAGCCAAGCCATAGCGAGGACCAACACCAGGAACGAAAGCGTGCGACGACATCGCATGCGTAAAGCCTCCCTGCAGCGGCTCGGAGCGTTCGCCGCTGACGATCTGATGGAATTATTTCACGGGACGGCGCAAGCAGGTAAAGGCGGAGCCAACCACAACCTCTGTTCACGGCATGTTATTGTACTGTTTCGGTAAAGGCGGCGGGGGTGGAAACTCCAGCAGCCACAGCCTGAATATTCACGGTTCCGGCATTCGGGGACGTTGTATAAGTCACGCTGGCGACGCCAGTCGAACTAGTAGAAACCGGATTTGCCGAGAAAGTTCCTCCCGCGCCCCCATCGTTGAAAGTAACGGCTACTCCCGAAACCACGTTTCCGTATTGATCTGTCACTTTTGCGATCAAGGGCTGTGTGAGTTGACTGCTCGGCGGGGTGGACTGACCGTTTCCCGATGTTGCAGCTATATTGGCCGCGGGGCCAGCAGTGACGGTTTCAAAGAAAACCAGGCTAGTGAGTCCGGGGACTGAGGCAAGGATCTTGCCGTGCAGAGCCGCGGCGGTCGTTCCCGTCGTATAGGTCACACTGGCAAGCCCTGCGCTGTTGGTCGTTGCGGGATTGGGTGAGAAGCTGCCCCCGGAGCCCGAATCGGTATAACTCACCTGCACCCCAGGCACTCCATTGCCCAAGCTATCTTTCACCTTGAGAACCAGTGGGTTTGGCAATGGCGTTGTAACTTGTGCGGACTGATTGTTGCCGCTCCAACTGGCTAAACTCGTCGCCGTGGCGGCAAGTGCCGTTTCCGTGAAAAGCCCGGCCGGGTAACCCGTCGCAGAAGCGGTCAGACTGTAAGAGCCAACTTTCGCAGGCAAGGTATAAGAAGTCGACGCTGAACCGGATGAGTCGGTAACCGCTGTAGGAGGATTGAAAGCACCGCCCTTGCCACCGTCGGAGAATGTTACGGTCACCCCGGGAAAAGTATTCTGCGTATAAAGATTGAGTGCTTGAACCGTTAGAGGAACTGGAAGGGTTGAGGCAACGGCGGCCGACTGCCCATTACCCGCGGTCGGGGACAGGGCTGGGAATAATCCAAAGATTACGATGCTGTTCTGCGTTCCGATGAAAACCTTCCCGTCCGCGGCGATCGGACTGGCGAAGTGAGGTAACGGCGGAAGCGTGTCACGCCCGCCCGCAGCCTGGTTGGAATAATAAAGAGTTTTCAGTGAGCCGGCGTCGAAAGCGTATAAGTTGCTTCCGTTCATCGTCCAGAGAATCCCGCTGGAAGTTCCATTTGCCGTAATGATGGCGTGACCTCCGCCGCTCAGCAGGATGGACTTTACCGAAGGTGGAGTTACTAGTGTGCCATTGCTGAGCGTGTATGCCAAAGCCGGGCTGTGCTGGGGCGTAAGATAAACGGTGTTGTTCCAATAAACGGGTATGCCGCTATACGGGGCGGCTTGTGGAAGCTCCTGCACGATCTGGGTATCGGCAGTGGTACAACTCGAACAAAACTGACCCATGTTGTCCCGGTTCAAGACATAGATCGTCCCTTCTTTGCCGCCGGTGATGAGTTCGTGGGGATAAGGACCGGGTTGGTCGGGCAGGATCAGAATGCCATCGTCCAGATCCAAATCATTGTCAGAAAGATATGTCTGATTATAGGGAGTGAACCAGTCTGCAAGTGTGAGCGTGGTTCCAATCTGGTTCAGTTTCTGCACACTGCTGGCGAGGTTCGTACCGTCCTCATACGGCCCCTCTCCCGATTCTCCGTAAATGTTCCCAGCAGTATCGGCGGAAAGTCCGGCGCCCTTTTGCCATATGGACGCCAGAACCTTGCCGGGTTCGACGGTATACGCGCCCTCCTGCTGTAGCGTACCGGAGTTATAAGACAGCACCCACCCTTGGCAGGGAGTAGTGTTGTTTCCGTTCGAGCCAAAAGCGATATAGATGTGGCCATTGGCCATGAGCAATGCTGGACGATTCATCTGATAAAGATCGGTAAACGTGGTGGTGACTCCGTTTAGCGTATACGTTGCAGCAATGGTTGTGGGGCCGCCGTACTTTTCCAATCCGGTGGTGACGTCAAGTGCGTGCAGCCGATGCACAACCTTCCCACTCTCGTAGGTTTCGGCAACCGCGTACAGGGTGTTGGTAGAGGGATCGATGATCGGAGTGGAGATGATGCCAAGCTCGGTCCAACCGGTGGTTCCGGCATCTTTCTTCACCGATGCCGCTGGCACGGTGGTGGCTCCCGCAGGGCTGTAGCTCAACAGGCTAGTCATCCATAAAGGCGATGTGCTGCCGCTATCGGCGTCGAAGGCATACACGCTGTCATGCATCGTCGCTACATAGACGACGTTGTGAGTCCCTTGGCCGGAGATACTGATTCCCGGAAGATAGAGCGGGTGGCCGACGATGTAGCCATCGACCGGCAGGGTAAACAGTTTTCCGAAACTCTTGGTGTTCACATTGGACGGGGTGAGCAGGGTTTCGGTGGTGTCGGCGCCAGATCTGCCGTTGTCGTAATGCCACGTCGTGATGGGGGTTTGGCCCAGCAAGGGCAATGCGGCGAACAACATTGTCAAGAACAAAAGAGCCAAGTAAGTAATGGCGCGAGGTGCGGAAAAATGAGAGACGACAGACTGCCAATTCATTTCAGCTGGTGTGTCTACAATCTCCGGGCGGAGAGCGGCCTTACCGTTCCATAAGCACTGCATACTAATTCTCCAGGTATCGGCGCAACCTTACCGGACATGCCGCGCTGACATGCATTGAACGGCGGCATCTGCGTTGCCCTCTGTAAGTCGGAATCTCCTCGATATCGGTTCAAAATCAGGTTCGAAGCGGCGAGAATCATACACCCGTTTCGCCGTCCCCCAACAACCATAATTTCGGCGGGATGGCCCGTCAATAGCCCGAAAAGGCTGTTGTTCGCCCCTGAAAGATTCTTTCACAGAACTGGCCCTGCGGAATGCACTTCTGTGTTATTGGCCATGTCCCCGCATGTACTAGTGTGACTTGCCAATTTTTCGCGTGCGGATAGGATCGTAAAAACTCAGTAAACACTTTGGTCTCATTCGGTTCCGGCGGACGGAAAAGTTCCGCTCCGGGTCGCCTAAGACCAGCTTCCAGGAGGGATCGTGCACTCTTTTAACGTCGCCAACCGCTTGCAACGACTGACCATCATCGCTCTATCAGCCCTCATTCCGATCGCCTTCACTGTCCCGGCGGCGGCTGCGAGCCACCCACAGGTTCTGCTTTTCAACGGAACGGGTACGATTGCGAATGATGTCAAGGCAGTCGAGACAATCCTTTCAGGCCTTGGTCTCTCCTATGCGACGGCAGATTCAGTGCAGCTCGATGACATGAGCGAGAGCGACTTGAGAGCTTATAAGCTGCTGATTGTGCCGGGCGGCAACTCGATTACGATTGGCGAAAATCTCCATTCCAGCACAACCGAGAATATCCACAATGCGGTGGGTGCTGGCCTACATTATCTCGGAATTTGCGCTGGCGGATTTTTTGGCGGCTATTCCGATCACAACGGTTTGAATCTCACCTCCGGAGTCTGGTTTAACTACTACGCCGATGAAGAAAAGGGTATTCATAAAGCAGCGGTGGAAGTCAGAGGTTCCCAAGGAGAAACCCTTGACCAGTATTGGCAGGACGGTCCCGAGTTCTCTGGATGGGGAACGATTGTGGGCGAGTATTCGAACGGCACCCCTGCCATCGTCGAGGGCAAGTCGGGTAGCGGATGGGTCATCCTGTCTGGCATCCACCCCGAGGCGCCTGCGAGCTGGCGGTACGGTATGAAGTTCACAACGCCAGTTCAAACGGATAATGCTTATGCGGGCGTATTGGTCCTCGCGGCATTGAACGGTACTTCGTTGCCACACTACTGAGCGTCGATTTTCTCCCCGAAAGTGAACAATGAGAAAAGGGCCGGAATTCCACTTCCGGCCCTTTTGCTGGCTCTTCAATTTTCGATCCGATCAGCGATCGGGAAGGCTTCCCTGCGGCGATGTTCCCTCGACCAGCTTCCATGAGTTTTCGATGTAGAAGTCGCCGGCAACAAATTTTCCCAAGCCTACGTTCAGAGTTGCGCAACGCTGCCGCAACTCGATCTCCTGCCCGTTCGATTCGATGGAAAGGTCTATCCGATAAAGCCCGGGGACCACGGGTAGAACAGGGCAGTAAAACTCGACCGTTCCATCGCCCGGTCCAAGGGTAAATCCTCCCTGCGAGGAATCAGTGGTGAGCTGAGCACAAAGATAGCCGCTGGGCCAATAGATTGAAATTCGAAACACCGCCGCCGGGACCGTCTGGCGTGCGCGGTAGCCCAAGCGAGCGACCATGGGATGACCGGTCTGAATTCCTTCGGCAGAGTCGGGCGCACTAAAGGAAACGCCGGTGCATTGTGCCGGCGAATCCAGTTCAGTAGCAGAGATCGGTTTGGCATCGTCGCCGAAAGTCATCTGCTGATACTCGTCGATGACTTCTCTGGGAGGCCCCTCGGCAACCACGCGGCCATGACTCATCAGGATGGCCCGGTCGCAGAGACGGTAGACTGCACTCAGATCGTGCGAAATGAAGACCACCGTGCGTCCCGTGCGCCGTAGTTCTGAAAGACGCTCGAGGCATTTGGCCTGGAAAGCGGCATCGCCGACCGCGAGGACTTCATCCAGCAACAGAATGTCGGGATCCAGGTGTGCGGCAATGGAGAATCCCAAACGCACATACATTCCGGAAGAATAACGTTTTACGGGTACATCGATGTATTGGCCGACGCCTGAAAATTCGACAATACTGTCCAGCTTCCGGCGTATTTCCGACCTTCTCATGCCGAGCATTGCGCCGTGCAACTGGATGTTTTCGCGGCCGGTGAGCTCCGGGTGAAATCCCGAGCCCACCTCAACCAACGCAGCCATTCTTCCTCGAACCGTGATCTCGCCGGCAGTGGGGGTGGTGATGCTGGACAGAATCTTCAGAATGGTCGTCTTGCCGGCGCCGTTGTGTCCGACGATTCCCAGTGCCTCCCCTTGTCGCACCTGAAAGCTGACATCACGAAGCGCCCACATGGGAGTCGATCGCCGCCGGAAAACGTCCGAATACCAGCGCTTCGGAGATTTGCCGGGCGTTCGCAGCTTGTACTGCTTCGAGACTCGATCCAGGGTTATGTCGATCATCTTTAAATCTTGTTTACGGCAATTTCGATGTCAAATTATGTCGGCCATTAAGGCTTCGGAAGACTTGAAATAAGCGTACGCGATCACAAGACACGCGAAGGCAATACCAGCTGACATCGCCAGACTGGACGTGTCCGGCCTCCGACCCTCGAGCAACACGGTGCGAAAATTCTCGATCAAGCCGGAGATGGGATCAAGCAGGTAGAGCTTGCGAAAGCGCAAAGGCACCGCCTGCAGCGAGTAGACGACGGGAATCGTGAACATCCACACTTGCAGGAGGAGTGGCAAGGCGAGTCCGATATCCCGGAAGCGAACGTGTATGGCGGAGAACAATAAAGCGACGGCGGCGGCAAACGCGGCCAACACAATCATAATTGGAATCGCATAGAGGAGATTCCAAGTCGGCAATACACGGTAGTGAGCCATGAAGCCGGCGAGAATCACGCAGCCGATCAGAAAGTCCATGAAGCCCGCCGCCAGGTAGGACAGTGGAATGATCTCGCGCGGGAAATACATTTTGGTAAGCAGGTTTGGATACAAAACCAGCCCATGTACCGCATTTGAGATCGATGCGGAAAAGAATAGCCAGGGGAGAAGAGCGCACAAAACGAAAAGCGGGTAAGGAATGCCGCCGGTAGAAACCGTTGTTACACGGGTGAAGACAATCGTGTAGATGGTCATCAAGGCGAGCGGCTGGAGCGCCGCCCAGATCCAGCCAAGAGCCGATTGCTTGTAGCGAACTTTTAGTCGAAAGAGGCTGAGTATCCAAAGCAGGTCGGCGTACTTAACCAGAGTCTGCACACCACTGATGATTGTGCCAAGCGAAAATGCCGGGGGACGAATTACGCGCACGGGGCGATGCGCGTCGCGAGTCGGCTCCGATTGCCAACCCACAGGGGACGACAATGCCTGGTCCGAGGGAACGGCGGATGAACCTAGCGCTCCATCCGGACGATCGGCCATCCTTGATTCCCCTTTTTGTGAAAATGAGGCTGCAGGCTCTCAGGCGCCGATTCCGGGCGAGAAATCCGCACGCGGAGCGAACGCGTCGGCTCTATGCATCTCCGCTTCTCTGATTCCCTGAAGCCTGGCGGCCAGAATTTGGCCAATGATACCAACTTGGGGCTGCCGCAAGAACTCATCGTGCTTGCAATTCAGCTCGCAGATTTCTACCCCACCGGTGGAACGAGCGCCCCAACCCATTTGTCGATCGCGAACGTAGTAGTAGGGCTGGCGCACTCTCTTAAACAAGAGTACGGGAGCCCGAAATCTCGGCTCATCGAAGTTATCCCCAGGCCAATAAGCCCGATCCCAACCGCTTTCTGTACCGTTTCCTTTTCGAAGAAGCAGGCGCTTTACGAAGCTCTTCGTTGTGCCAAGCTGTTCCTGCCGCGGGAGGCTGCGGAAGTACTGGAATCTCTTGCGGTAATAGTCGATCATCCAGAGCGGGTGGATCTGAGAATTTTCCAGCACCCAGGTGTCGAAAATCGAGAATACGCCCACTTCCTCCTGCATCGATTCGAGTTCGAGAATCACTTCCTGCGCGATCAGAACGCCGCCGCACATGCCCCCGAGGCAATAAGGGCCACGGGGCTGCACAGATCGCAGAGCTGCTACATACTCCTGCGCCAGGGTTCGCAACTCTTGCCGCGTGAAAGGACGCCCCCACGCCACGGGCGCGTGTCCCTGGACCTTGTAGACGGACTGATTACTCCCCATGTGGCGGGCAAGCAAGGATAGTCCGAAGGTATCCACTCCGGGGGCGGCGATCGCGAAGAATGGAACAATCCCATCACCTTCCTGTAGTTTCAGGAGAACGGGATCGGGTTGATTGTCCAGGTTCTCACGCAAGAGGGGCGCGAAGGCTTCGACCGTCGGGGCACGAAAGATGGCCGAGACAGGGATTTGCCTGCCGGTGATCTCCCGTATTTGCGCAACGAGCCGGACAGCGAGCAGCGAGTGACCTCCCATGTCGAAGAAGCTGTCGCGAATTCCAACCTTGGGCAGACCAAGAACTTCTTTCCAGATTTCGACGAGTAATTCCTGGTCTTGGTCTAAGGGTTCAGAACGACGTTCAGGAGCGCGACGGGTAGATGCCGACGGCGTTGCTTTCTGTTTTTCTTTTCTTCCCTTCTCTACGGTTGAGATCAGGTCATCAGTCGTGGCTGGCAGACTTGGTAGTGGGAGCGAGAGGATGTGGCTGTCTGGATCAGATACCACTCCTGCGAGAAGGGACGTGTAATCACCTAACATGCGGCGGATACGCTCCTGCCGGAACAGGTTGGTGTTGTATTCAACCTGCGCCCACGATTTCCGGTCGACATCCTCGATGACAGTCATGCTTAGATCGAAGATGGATGTTTCACCGCTGACCACATAGGGAAACGCCGTCAGATCGCAGAATTTATGAGATCGCACCGCGGACTTCAGCGTGGCAAACATGACCTGAAAAAGCGGGTTGTAGCTGAGATTCCGCTCCGGCTGGAGCTCCTCCACTATTTTTTCGAAGGGAACGTCGACGTTCGAGAAAGCGCCTAAAATTGTTTCGCGCACCTGAGCGACCACGTCCGTGAAGCGCGGATTGCCCGCCAGATTATCACGCAGCACCAGCGTATTGACGAAGAAGCCAATCAGGCCCTCGGTCTCCACACGATTACGTCCAGCGACTGGTATGCCTACCACGACGTCAGGTTGCCGGGCATAGCGCGAAAGAAGAACTTTGAATGCAGCCAACTGCACCATGAACGGAGTAGCCTGGCACCGGGCGGCGACGTGCTCAATTCCCTCGACGACATCCTCCGCGATAGCCACGACCTCAACCGCACCGTCGAAAGTTTGCTCCGGCGGCCGGGGTGCATCGGTCGGCAATTCCAGAAGTGCTGGCGCTCCCTGGAGCTTATTTTTCCAGTAAGCAAGCTGCTGCTGGACTTCGCTGGTATGAAACCATTCCAGCTGCCATTCGGCAAAATCGCCATAGCGAATCGGCAGCGCGGGCAGGGGCGACACTTCGCCGCGCGAGAAGGCGGTGTAAAGCTGTTCCAATTCTTTCGCGAAGATTTGTACTGACCAGGCATCGGTAATGATGTGATGCATGGTGAAAAGAAAAACATGGTCGAGGGGTGTGGCGCGAAACAGGCGTGCACGAAACAGAGGCGCCTTACTGAGATCGAAGGGCTCCTGCACTTCCCGGCGGGCAAGCTGATAAGCTTCCGCAGTCGGGTCGGTGGCGCCGCTCAGGTCTGTGATCGGTATGGTTACGCGGCTCGCGCCTTCTACAACTTGTTGGAGTTGCTCACGCTCGATGCGGAATGATGTGCGCAGGCTGTCGTGCCGGTTGACCATTTCCTGCACGCTTGACTGGAGCGCCGCGAAATTGAGTTTGCCTCTCAGCCACACGCCGAGGTGCACATTGTAAGCAGTATTTCTTGCCCTCAGTTGATCCAGGAACCACAGCCGCACCTGCGCCAAAGATGCCGGATAGGTATAGTTCGGACTCGCCTGCAGGAGAAGCTCGATTAACTCATTCTTCTCTTGCGCATCGCGGGTCACCATATCCTGGCTTCGAGACAACATACCGGGTAAACCTTCCTACTCGATGGCACACGTGTCGCCAGTTAAGGAATCGTCTTGCCAAAAGAAAGATGGAGAACCGTGATCTGTAACCACAGTAGTCTGCGTATGAATCCGGGGGAAGGATTTCGAGGTACACCTATGGAAACAAAAGACGGAAGTGACATCTGTAATCCTATACTGCGTCTCAAAACTCAAAAAAAATCCAATCAACCGGCCAGAGTTTTAAAGGCTATCTTTTTACGATCAGTTGCATTCAACTACCAATACGCGCTGGGCCAAGAAAACTTCTGTCTACACCTTTGCGAAGATGCAGTCTTGGACTCGACGCGCTGGCTGACAATCGAACCGGAATCTCTCCGAAAATCGCGCCAGCCCCACCAGAGCTATTCAAGACACTATAACCCAGGATGGGCTTGTAGAATGTTCAAAATCGACAGAAAATCACATACAGTGAAATACTGATATTCCATTCGACCTTTTTAGAGCATAGTCGCTGAACTGTCGGCCTCTGGCCTTGCCAGCAGGGGTATACTGGGTGCTTGAATGCTGCCTGAAAGTTTGATGCGGGCGGCTGAAGTACGGCTCTCCCCCACTGGCGCCATCAAGGATGTAAGGATCACAACGGATGACTCGATTGGCGTACCCAGCCTCCTTTGCCCAGCAAAGACTGTGGTTTCTCGATCAACTGGATCCTGAAACCGCAGCCTATAACCTTCCGCGTGCTTTCCGGATTACCGGCCCGTTAGATGTTGACATCCTGAAGCAAGCTTTTCAGATGGTTGTAGGGCGCCACTCCAGCCTGCGCACTGTATTTGACTCCGTCGATGGCGAAGCCCGGCAGATCGTTCTCTCCGATGTGGAAGTGGAGATTCCAGTCATCGATCTGGCGGGAATTCCGACAGCGGAGCGCGAGTCGGAGGCTCTGCGGATTGCCAGTGAAGAGGGTAAGAAGCCATTCGATCTAAGCGAGGGCCCTTTGCTGCGCCCGATGCTGGTGCGCCTGGATCCGGAAAAGCATTTCCTTGTCCTGGTGATCCATCACATCATCACCGATGGCTGGTCGATCGCGCTTTTGTTCCGCGAAGTGACCAAGATCTACGCAGCTCTAACCAAGAATGAAACGCCGGTGCTTCCTGAGCTTACTCTGCAGTACGCAGAATACGCGCAGTGGCAACGCGAGTACATGAGTGGCGAACTGCTGAAGGGGGAGATCGAACACTGGAAACACAAGCTTGCGGGAGCGCAGACTTTGCTCGATCTGCCCACCGACCACCCGCGCCCCAGCAGCTACAGTTGGCACGGCGCCACCGAGGAAATCAGCCTGGATGGCTCCATCCTGGCGAAGCTGAAAGGGCTCGCGCAAGCTGAGAGCTCCACCCTGTTCATGCTCACTATGGCAGCATTTCAGGCTTTGCTTTGGAGGTACACCAACCAGGAAAGCATTCTGATTGGAACACCGATCGCCGGGCGCAGCGAAATTGAAATTGAAAATATGATTGGCTTGTTCGTGAATACGCTGGTCTTCCGCGCTGATTTCACGCACGGCCTGAGCTTCCGGGAACTGGTTCGGCAGACGCGATCATTTGCTCTGGAATCGTACAACCATCAGGATGTTCCTTTTGAGAAACTTGTGGAAGAGTTGATCCCGCAGCGTTCGCTGGAGACGCATCCTCTGTTTCAAGTAATGTTCACCTTCCAGAATATTCCCAAACAAGTGTTTGAGATTCCCGGACTGAGGATCAAGGAGATGGGCTTCGAGGCCGGGATCGCCAAGTTTGATCTCTCCGCCGAAGTGTGGGAAAACGACGAATTTCACTGCCAAATCGAGTACAACACCGACCTCTTCGAGCAATCGACAATTCGCCGCATGCTGGCGCACTTCGAAACTCTGTTGAGCACGGTGGTTGAGAATCCTGATTTAACCGTAGCGCAGATTCCGATCATGAGCACCGAGGAGCGGCAACAGGTGCTTGTCGACTGGAACCAGACTGCGGCCGACTATCCCCGAGATCTGCCGTTGCATCGTGCATTCGAGGAACAGGTAGAGGCTCGTCCGGGTGCGACAGCGCTGCTGTTCGAAGGGAAAAAGTGGAGCTACCGCGAAGTCAATGACCGTGCCAATCGCCTGGCACGCCGGCTCATCGAGAGCGGAGTTGGTCCAGGTTCTCTGGTTGGGATTTTTCTCGAACGTTCCGCTGAGATGGTGATCGCGCTTCTAGGCGTGCTTAAGGCTGGAGCTGCATATGTTCCGCTTGATCCAGCGTATCCGCTCGAACGCCTTAAATTCCTGATTGAAGATGCCGCGCTTTCCAGCATTGTTACTCACTCATCGATCGCGGGCGGACTTCCAGCTAACGCGCAGAGCACGAATGCGCCGAACATGAATGCGCCGAACATTGTGGTGCTTGATTCGGAAGACGATGGTTTCAGCGATGATGCCCCCAGCAATCCTCAGGTCTCAGTCTCGAGTGATCAACGCGCCTATGTAATCTACACGTCCGGTTCAACGGGAGTTCCCAAGGGCGTGGAAGGAACGCACCGGGCCTCGATGAATCGCTTTTCCTGGATGTGGAAGGCCTATCCTTTCAAAACCGGAGAGGTGTGCTGCCAGAAAACGAATCTGGGATTTGTCGACTCCATCTGGGAGATTTTTGGTCCGTTGCTGGCGGGAATTCCAAACGTAATCATTCCGCAAGAGGCAGTTCGCGATCCCGAGGAGATGTTGAAGATACTGGCTGGAGAGCGCGTGACTCGCATCGTTCTGGTTCCCTCTTTGTTGCGCACGCTTCTCGATCATGCGCGAGATCTGCAAACGAGGGTGCCGGACTTGAGGCTCTGGTCGTGCAGCGGAGAGATTCTGCCGGCAGACTTGGCCAAACGGTTTCGCGAGGCTTTTCCGGAAGCCACTCTGCTGAATATTTATGGCTCATCGGAGGTTGCCGCCGATGTAACTTGCCACCACGTTTCGGAGAGAGACCTGGCTTCTTCGGTGGCGATTGGCAGACCAATCAGCAACACGCAAGTCTATCTGGTAGATGAGAACGGTGAGACAGCACCCATTGGAATTCGGGGACAGATTTTTGTCGGCGGGGATAACCTGGCGCGCGGATATCTGAACCGGCCGGAGTTGACGGCGGAGCGTTTTGTCGCTAACTGGCTGACGCCGCAATTGTCGCCGCGTCTGTATCGCACGGGCGATCTGGGTCGCTTCCGCACCAACGGAGAGATTGAATACTTAGGCCGAGTCGATAACCAGGTCAAGCTGCGCGGGCTGCGGATCGAATTAGGCGAGATCGAGTCAGTGCTCACAGCCCATGACGATGTCGCCGAAGCGGTAGTCATGGTGAGCGGTGAAGGCGAGCAGCAGAAGCTGGCCGCTTACCTGGTGATGAAAAATGAGGCAGCAGCTTCAGCGGGAGAGTTGCGCCGTTATCTGCGGACGAAATTGCCGGAACACATGGTGCCGGCCAGTTACTGGCGGGTGGAAGCGCTGCCGTTGTTACCCAGCGGAAAGGTGAATCGCTCGGCGCTGGCGGATTATGGAAAACCGCTGGTGGACCGTGAGGAGTTAACCGCTCCACGGAATGAGATAGAAGCCAAGCTGGCGGAAATCTGGCAGGAGTTATTGCAGGTGGAGCAAGTGGGAATTGAGCAGAACTTTTTCGAGCTGGGGGGACATTCTCTGCTGGTGCTGCAGGTGACGGCGAGAATCCGGCGAATTTTTGAAGTGGAGTTGGCGGTGCGCAGCGTGTTTGAAGCCCCGACAATCGCAGGACTGGCTCTGGAAGTGGAGAAGGCACAGGCAATGGGATTGAAAGCTCGCTCTCCGATTCTGCAACGGCGTCCGCGAAACCAGGCCGCAAGCCGCGAAGCTCTGCTCGCGCAATTGGATACTCTGTCTTCCTCGGAATTGCAGAGTTTGCTTCAGCGTGTACTTGACGGTAAGCAGCCAGCGTAATGGCATAGGTTACAAGTGGAGCAATTGAATTTTGATCGCTAGATTCTTTGAATTCTCGATTTTTGGATTCTCAATATGTGCGTCCACGATTTAGTAGCAATGCAAGCCCATGCAGCTCCTCACGCGGTTGCTGTCGTAGCCGGTGATCAGAAGCTCACTTACGGGGAGATGAATGCGCGGGCCAATCAACTGGCCAACTTTCTACGTTCGCTCGGAGTCAGAGCGGAGGTTCCCGTCGCCCTCTTTTTGCAGCGCTCTCCGGAATTGGCAACAGCTGCTTTGGCTGTATTGAAGGCGGGCGGGGCCTACATGCCTCTCGATCCCAGTTACCCTGCAGCCCGCATTGCGATGTTGTTGGAAGACTCTGCTGCTGCAGTCGTGCTGACTCATTCTTCGGTGGCCAACAAACTGCCCTCGGGAAGTTGGAAGATAATCGCGGTTGATGCGGTGGAACGCGAGAGTCTTGACCATGCCGCCGCTGCGCCAAGTTTTAAAACCAATCCTGAGGATTGCGCCTACATTATTTTCACCTCAGGTTCCACTGGCCGGCCTAAAGGTGTGCAGATCACGCATGCGAACTTGCTGAACCTGGTGCGCTGGCACCAGCGCGCGTTCAACATTACGGAGGCTGACCGGGCCACGCTGCAAGCCAGTCCGGGTTTTGATGCGAGCATTTGGGAAATGTGGCCTTACCTTACCAGGGGCGCGAGCATCCATGTTGTGGAGGACTCGCTTCGCGGCGCGCCCGATCGCCTTCGAGACTGGACGGTTGCTAACGGAATCACTGTCAGCTTCGTTCCTACGGCGGTCGCCGAACAACTGATTGCTCTGCAATGGCCAACTCAAACCTCACTTCGGTTTTTGTTGACCGGGGCAGATTGTCTCAGCCGTCACCCACCACGTGGCCTGCCTTTTACTTTGATTAATAATTACGGTCCAACGGAATGTACGGTGGTTGCGACGTCTGGAGAAATTGGGTGCAGCGAACGAACCGAAGACGTCCCCTCCATCGGAAGACCGGTCGACAACGTTGAGATCTACATCGTTGATGACGAACTGAAACCCGTCGCTGACGGTCTTCCGGGAGAACTCTTGATCGGAGGCGCCGGGGTGGGACGCGGATATCTAAACCTGCCGGAACTTACGGCTCAAAAATTTATCGCTGATCCTTTCAGTAACGCGGCAGGGGCGCGTCTTTACCGCTCAGGCGATCTCGCTCGCAAACTTCCAGACGGTCAAATTGCATTTCTGGGACGGATGGATGACCAGATCAAGATCCTGGGGTATCGCATTGAACCGGGCGAAATCAGCGCGGCGCTGAACCGGCATCCGGCAATCAGTTCGAGTTGCGTCGCTGCTCACGAACACGATTCCGGCGAGAGCCGATTGACCGCGTATATAGTTTCGACAGCGAATGCACCTCTGACATCGGCGCAGCTGCGCACCTTTCTCGGGGAGTCTCTTCCCGAATACATGGTTCCGGCAACTTTTGTGAAGCTTAAATTTATGCCATTGACAGCAAGCGGCAAAGTGGATCGCGCCGCTCTTCCAAAGCCCACTGCTGACAACACGCTGGACGATGCGCCGTTCGCGCCTCCGCAATCTGAAATCGAGCAATGGCTGGCCGGTTTCCTGACCGGTCTTTTGAAAGTAGATCGCGTCAGCAGGAGCGATAACTTTTTCAACCTGGGCGGCCATTCGCTGATGGGAGCTCAACTGATTGCCAAGGTGCATCAACGCTTTGCAGTGGAGCTTTCACTGAGAAGTCTCTTCGACCATCCTACAATTGCGGGAATCTCGGCTGAAATTGAACGATTACTTTTCGCCAAAGTAGAGACGATGACTGATGAGCAAGCACAGCGCCTCTTAGAATCTCTTCCCGGAATCCCAGCATGACCGCGGCCAGCGCGCCACCCTCCTCCGTGACGCATACGCATACTGAAGACCGGGTCCTCAGTCTGTATCAACTGCTGGATCCTGAAGTGCTGGCGAATCCGTATCCTCTCTACCAGAAACTGCGCAGTCACGACCCGGTGCACTGGGATCCTTTTCTGCACGCATGGGTTGTGACCCGGTATACCGATGTCGTGCACGTGCTGCACCATTTTTCCGCTGATCGCACGCCGACGCCAGAGCAATTGAGTGCGCTGAACCTGTCGGCGTTGAACCCGATTGCCGAGGTCATGGTGCGCCAGATGTTGTTTCTGGATCCGCCTGATCACACACGCCTCCGCACGCTTGCTTCCGCCGCTTTCACGCCGCGCAGAGTGGAACAGCTTCGCTCGCGCATTCAGGAAGTGATGGACTCACTGCTCGATGCGGTCGTTGCCAAAGGATCGATGGATGTAATTGCGGACTTCGCCAGTCCGGCTCCGGCAATCGTAACTGCCGAACTATTTGGCGTGCCCGCCGGTGACCATGCTCAGCTCAAGGAATGGTCGCAGGATTTTGCCGAGATGCTGGGGAACTTTCAGCATAATCCGGATCGCTTTTCGCGCGTATTGCAAAGTGTCGAAAACCTTACCAGCTATTTTCGCTCGGCCATGCGAGAGCAGCAGGCGCATCCGCGCGAAGGATTGGTCCAAGCCATGATGAGCGCCGAGATCGAGGGCTCCCGGCTTACGGAAGAAGAGATCATCGCCAATCTGATCGTCACCATGGTCGGCGGTCAGGAAACCACCACGAACCTGATTGGCAACGGAGTACTGACCCTTCTACGCAATCCCGCAGAATTGGATCGCTTGCGTGCAGATTTATCTCTGATTCCGAGCGCAGTAGAGGAGTTGCTCCGGTATGAAAGTCCCAGCCAGCACACTGCAAGACTGGCTCCCGCCGATGTCGAACTCGGAGGCAAGCAGATTCGAAAGCGCCAAGCTGTAATCGCAGTCATGGGCGCGGGCAATCGCGATCCTGAACGATTCCCAGAACCCGATGTGCTGGATATCACGCGCAAGAACAATCAGCATCTGGCTTTCGGGTGGGCCGCGCATTTTTGTTTTGGCGCGGCGTTGGCTAGGCTGGAAGGCCAAATCGCCTTTCAGACGATTTTGCGGCGGCTGCCTCAATTGAGGCTGAGTGCGCCGGGCCCGCTGGTGTGGCGGCATAATCTCGGACTGCGGGGATTGACTTCGCTTCCAGTAGAGTTTGCTGCGAGCGATCCAAAGCAAAACCTCGGTATTTCAAATTAGGCGATACAAAGTGGGATCTGAATACTCCGACGCAAAACGAAAGCTGCTGGAGAAATATTTTCGCGGCGAACTGGCGTCACAGCCCGCGGCTGGGGAGATTCCACGGCGCCAGCCCGGAGAAATCGTTCCCTTATCGTATGCCCAGGAGCAGCTGTGGCTGCACGCGCAGCTGGCCCCCGAAATTCCGCTCTATAACGAACCGGTTACGATTCATTACTCGGGGTCATTGAATGTCTTCGCCCTGGAGCAAAGTTTTAACGAGATTCTCCGCCGCCACGAGGCCTGGCGAACTTGCTTCACTCTGGTGGATGGACAACCGGTTCAGGATGTTAAAGAGAATCTCTCCGTCTCGCTTCCGGTGATCGATCTTCGCACTCTGCCGCGAGAGCAGCGCGATGCAAAGGCCGTTGCGCTCGCCACCGCAGACGCAAGCATTCCTCTCAATCTTGAGCAGGTTCCACTTTTTCGAGCAAAGTTGATTCGTCTTGACGAAGAAGAGCACCGCCTGTATCTGACGCTCAGCCACATCATTTTCGATGGCGTGGCGATTTATCGTGTATTTCTGCCGGAGCTGGCGACACTCTACAAGGCGTATGTCGAGCGGCGCGGTATCGCCGTTACCGGAACTGAATATTCAGTATCCCGATTATGCCTGTTGGCAGCGCCGCACCGTTACGCGTGAAGTTCTCGCAAAGGACCTTGAGTACTGGCGGGAAAAGCTGAGTGGTCCGTTGCCCGAAAGCTATTTACCCACCGATCGTCAACATGGGCGATCGCAATCGTTTCGGGGTTCGATGTACCCATTCCGCTTGAGCGCTGGCCTGACCTCTCGACTTAAGGGAGTTAAGCCGTGCGGAAGGGGTATCGCTCTTTCACACGCTTGCTGGCCAGTTTCGCCGCGTTGCTCTATCGCTACTCTGGCGAAGAGAACATTCCCATTGGAAGCGTCACTGCTGGCCGCAATAGTCCAGAGACTTTGCCACTACTGGGATATTTTCTGAATACCGTAGTTCTTCCGACTGACCTATCAGGAGATCCCAGTTTCCGCAGCTTTGGTCCGTCGTGCACGCGATTTGACCATCGAGGCGCTGGATCATGATCGTGCGCCTTTTGAGCTTCTGGTTCGCGAGCTCCGGGTTCAGCGAGATCCAGGGCGAAATCCATTCTTTCAGGCATTGTTCTCGCTCGAGCCGCCGCTGCCGGAAATTGATCCCGCATGGCGTTTGACGCAGATGGACGTAGACACCGGAGCTTCAAAATATGACCTTTCCCTGGAATTAGACGAGCGCAGCGAAGAAGTGCTGGCCCGCTTCCATTACAAAACCGACTTGTTCGACGCTGCCACGATAGTTCGTATGGCGGCTCACTGGCAAAGACTGCTCGAGGGTACGGTCGCGGACCCGGACCAGAGAATCTCAGAGTTGCCGCTATTGGCAGCACATGAGCAACGCCAAATTGTGGTCGACTGGAATAACACCGAAGTTGGCGTGCCCGGCGAACAGCTAATTCACAGGTATTTTGAGGAGCAGGCAAAGAGAACTCCCGCGGCCTCAGCCGTGACGTTTGAGGGCAAGTCCCTGACATACGCCGAACTTGACTCTCAGGCCAACCAAGTTGCGGGCCGTTTAAAAGAGCTGGGAGTCGGTCCGGAGATTGTGGTCGCGCTCTATTTTGAGCGGTCCATCGAAATGCTGATCGGAATACTCGGTGTACTGAAGGCCGGTGGCGCGTGCCTGCCACTCGATCCAGCCCATCCTGTCAGTCGGATTGCATTCATGCTGGCAGAAACGCAGGCGCCGGTTTTGCTTACGCACTCGCGGTTGCAGAGCCAGGTGCCTGGCAGCAAGGCTCAGATAATTTGTATCGATACCTTTCCTTCTTCCTCAAATAAGGTCCACTCGTCACAGCCGTGCGAGGTAAACCCAGACAATACCGCATACGTTATCTACACCTCGGGTTCGACTGGCCAACCCAAGGGCATTCGGGTTCTACACCGGGGATTGGCGAATTCAACATTCGCTCGCATCGCGTACTATCCCGAGGCGGTGAAATCTTTTTTGCTTCTTTCATCGTTTACCTTTGACAGCTCTCTGGCAGGAATTTTCTGGACTCTGAGCGTCGGTGGCGCCCTGGTTCTTCCTCCCGACCAGTCGCGATGGGAGTTGGACTCCCTAAGTCGCTTGGTCGAGAAACACAGCGTGTCTCACCTTCTGTGTGTGCCCTCGCTCTACAAAACCCTGATCGAGAGCAGTCCAAGCGAACGCCTGGCTTCGTTGAAGGTTGCCATAGTCGCGGGAGAGTCTTGTCCCGCAACTTTAGTGAAAGATCATTTCGTTCGATTACCGCTTACGGCTCTCTACAACGAGTACGGTCCCACAGAGGCCACTGTGTGGTGCTCGGTTTACCGGTGCGAACCGGGAGACGAATCGAATCGGGTTCCGATCGGACGACCCATCGCGAACACGCAATTGTATCTTCTGGATTCTCATATGCAGGTCGTGCCCGTGGGAGTGCCGGGGGAATTACACATTGGAGGTGCGGGCGTGACTGGCGGCTATTGGAACCGCCCGGAGCTCACCGCCGAGCGATTCGTTCCGAATCCCTTCGATCGGACTCCGGGTGCGAGCCTGTATAAAACGGGCGACCTGGCCCGCTTCCTGCCGGATGGAAATATCGAGTATCTGGGACGTATCGACCATCAAGTGAAGGTGCGGGGCTTCCGGATCGAGCTAGGAGAAATCGAGGCTGCACTTCTTAGCCATCCCGCTGTACGGGAATCGGTGGTGATTGCACGGGAAGACACGCCCGGAGACAAACGTCTGGTTGCGTATTACACGGCGGTGGAAACGAGCGCGGCAAATGCAGCAGCGTTGGATGCGGAGCAATTGCGGTCGCTTCTGCTGGCGCGTCTTCCGGAGTATATGGTGCCGACGGCGTACGTGCGGCTGACGGCTATGCCGCTCACTCCGAACGGAAAGCTGGACCGCAAGGCGCTGCCCGCGCCGGAAGCGGATGCTTACGCGCTACATGGCTACGAAGCACCACAGGGAGAGATTGAAACTGCGCTGGCCGCCATCTGGTGCGACGTTCTCAAACTCGACCGGGTTGGGCGGCATGACAACTTTTTTGAACTCGGTGGACACTCCCTGCTGGCCGTGATCCTGATCGAGCGCATGCGCCGCAAAGGCCTGCAGGTGGATGTGCGTGCTCTGTTTGCTGCTTCGACTCTGGCTGAGTTGGCGGCCACGGTTGAGGCGAAGGCAAACATCATCGCGATACCGCCGAACCGGATTCCCGCAGGGTGTACAGCTCTCACCCCAGAGATGCTGCCACTCGCAACGCTTACCCAGGATGAAATTGATCAAGTGGTTGAGAGCGTGCCGGGGGGAGTAGCGAACGTGCAGGATATCTATTCGCTGGCCCCGCTTCAGGAAGGGATTCTCTTTCATCACCTGATGAGCGGCGAAGGTGACCCCTACCTGTTGGCCACTCTTCTCAGCTTCGACACGCGGGAGCGATTGGATGCATATCTGAAGGCGATGCAGTCGGTGATCAACCGCAACGATATCCTGCGCACGGCGGTGATGTGGGAAGGTCTCACCCAACCGGTGCAGGTGGTCCAGCGCAGGGCATTGTTACAGGTTCAAGAGATTGAACTCGATCCGGCTGCCGGCGATGTGGGCGAGCAGTTGTACGGGCGATTCGATCCGCGGCGATACCGCATCGACTTGCGCCAGGCGCCGTTGCTGCGGGCTTTTATTGCATTCGATAAAGGCCAGAATCGCTGGCTGATGATGCAGCTGCTGCATCACCTGCTTGCCGATCACACGACCATGGAAGTGATGCAGGAGGAAATCCAGGCCCATTTGCTGGGACAAGCAGAGCAGTTGCCAGCACCGTTGCCCTTTCGAAACCTCGTGGCGCAAGCACGGTTGGGCGTGAGCAAAGAAGAACATGAGGCGTTTTTCCGAAAGATGCTGGCAGATGTGGAAGAGCCCACGACTCCGTTCGGATTGTCCGATGTACAAGGAGACGGCACGGGGATCGAGGAAGCGCGAGTAGCCCTGGATGCGGCGCTGGCCGAGCGAGTTCGGGAGCGCGCACGCAAACTGGGGATAAGCGCGGCCAGCCTGTGTCACCTGGCCTGGGCACGCGTACTCGCCAAGGTTTCGGGACGTGAAGATGTGGTGTTCGGCACGGTTTTGTTTGGCCGCATGCAGGGCGGTGCGGGCTCAGACCGAGTGATGGGACTGTTTACCAACACGCTGCCGGTGCGGATTCATATTGGCGACGAAGGAGTGGAGAGTTGTGTCCGGCAGACCCACGCACTGCTGGCTGGCCTGATGCGCCATGAACACGCCTCGCTGGCGTTGGCTCAACGTTGCAGCGCGGTACCGGCGCCCGCGCCACTGTTCTCTGCAATCTTGAACTACCGTCATAGCCCGGGAGCTGGGCACACGCCGCGCGCCTGGGAGGGGATTTGCACGATTCGTGTTGTAGAACGGACAAACTATCCGTTCACCATGTCGGTGGATGATGTAGACGGCGAAGGTTTTTGGCTGACGGCCCAGACGCTCGCATCGGTCAATCCGAGCCGAATCTGCGAATACATGCAGACCGCACTCGAATCTCTGGTTACCGCACTGGAGACAACGCCGAGCACGGCCGTGCGCAACCTTGAAGCCCTCCCTGCGTCAGAGCGGCATCAGCTACTGTACGCGTGGAACGATACCGAATGCGTTTATCCCCAGACCTGCATTCATGAATTATTTGAGCGGCAAGCGGAGCGGTCTCCCGACGCGATCGCCATCATCTTTGGAAACTCGGGCCTGACCTACCGAGAGCTGAACCGGCGCGCAAATCAGCTTGCCTGGTATCTACAAAAAAGAGGCGTGCGGCCAGATGTGCCAGTTGGCCTGTGCATCGATCGCGGACCGGAGATGGTTATCGCTCTGCTGGGCATCTTGAAAGCCGGAGGAGCATACGTGCCGCTGGATCGAAGACTCCCAGACGAGCGCCTGCGCTTTATGGTCGAGGATGTGCGGCCTCGGTTCGTTCTTACGAAGCAGAATTTGTGGCGCGAGCCCTTCGGAAAAGACGCCATCATCCTTGATGGAAGTTGGGCGGCGATCGCAGAGGAAAATACAGCGAATATAGAGAACGTGAGCAGTCCGCGAAATCTCGCGTATGTGATGTACACATCGGGCTCTACTGGAAAACCGAAAGGAGTTCCAGTAGAGCATCGGGGCGTGGTTAATCTACTTGCTTCCATGCAGCGCACAGTGAAAGTTACAAGTGACGATGTGCTGCTGGCGGTGACGACTCTCTCTTTCGACATTGCAGGACTGGAGATTTATCTCCCGCTGATCTCCGGAGCACGGCTGGTGATTGCGAGTGGGGACGACGTTGTCGATGGGTCCTCGCCTGCAAGATTTGCTCACCGACAGCAAAGCCACCATAATGCAAGCCACACCCACCACATGGCGTCTGCTCATTGAAGCGGGATGGCAGGGTTCTCCGAATCTGAAAATTCTTTGCGGAGGTGAGACGCTCCCACCGGGGCTGGCGAAAGACTTAACTGCACGCAGCAATTTCGTATGGAACGTCTACGGGCCCACTGAAACCACGATATGGTCCAGCATCTATCGGGTAACCGGCGATGAGCATGGCGCCATATCGATTGGTCGCCCTGTTGCGAATACGTCGATCCTGATATTGGATAAGCAGGGCAATCTTGTGCCGCCGAACGTGACTGGAGAAATCTACATTGGCGGGCACGGCCTGGCGCGCGGATATCTGAACCGGCCGGAGTTGACGGCGGAACGTTTTGTCACCAACTGGCTGGCTCCGGAGCTGTCACCGCGTCTGTATCGCACCGGCGATCTGGGCCGCTTCCGCAGCGATGGCGAAATCGAATATCTCGGGCGAGTCGATAACCAGGTCAAGCTGCGCGGATTGCGCATCGAGTTAGGAGAGATCGAGTCGGTGCTCGCGGCGCATGAAGGCGTCGCCGAAGCAGTGGTGATCCTAAGCGGTGAAGGCGAGCAGCAGAAACTGGCAGCTTACCTGGTGATGAAAGATGACGCAGCGCTGGCACCGGGAGAGTTGCGCCGTTATCTGCGAACGAAGTTGCCGGAACACATGGTGCCGGCCATCTATTGGCAGATCGACGCTATGCCGCAATTGCCGAGCGGAAAGGTAAATCGGTCGGCGCTGGCAGGTTATGGAAAACCGCTGGTGGACCGCGAGGAGTTGACCGCTCCACGGAATGAGATAGAAGCCAAGCTGGCGGAAATCTGGCAAGAGTTGCTGCAGGTGGAGCAAGTAGGAATTGAGCAGAACTTTTTCGAGCTGGGGGGACATTCGCTGCTGGTGCTGCAGGTGACGGCGAGAATCCGGCGAATCTTTGAAGTGGAGTTGGCGGTGCGCAGTGTGTTTGAAGCTCCGACGATCGCAGGACTGGCGCTGGAAGTGCAGAAGGCACAGGCCACGGGCCTGAAAGCCCGCTCCCCAATTCTGCACGGCCTCCGACAGACAGCAACGGCGGACGCGAGCCAGGACGAGTTGCTGATCCAATTGGAGAAGCTCTCTACGCAAGACGCGCGGAATCTGCTGAAGGACTTACTCGACGGAAAACAAGATTATCAATTTCGATCGTAGCGATCTTAGCTGTCGACCGTCGGATAAAAATAGTCGATGCACGAGACTCCCGCCGTTAGCTGTAACCAACTTTCAACTCTGCCTTCGTGACGAGTGGTTGACGCCGTGCTACCCTACCCGTTCCGGCGCTACATTCTAACTGCGGACATAAATAAAATGATCCTCGCAAGACGAATCACGGCAAGACGAATCACGCTGTTCTCGATCGTTGTCCTCTCTGCTCATGTCTTCGCGCAGGCACCTCCAGTGCAATCGAAGTATAAGCCGGAATACTTCACGTTTCAGGAAGTGATGATTCCGATGCGCGATGGCGTCCGTCTGCAAACCGTGATCCGCGCGCCGAAAAATGCAACTGCACCTTTGCCGATCTTGTTCGTGCGATCTCCATACGGAGTACCGAAGAATACGAATTCGCTCACCGAATCAGGATTGTTCGACGATCTCATTGCAGACGGCTATATCTTCGTTTCGCAGAACATCCGCGGACGTTTTAAGTCTGAAGGAACGTTCGTCATGCAGCGTCCACCACGCGACAAGAACAATCCCAAATCCATCGACGAGTCGACCGATGCTTATGACACGATCGACTGGCTGGTTAAGAATGTTCCGAACAATAACGGTCGAGTCGGCATGTGGGGAATTTCCTATCCCGGCTGGCTGGTCACTCAGGCGCTGCTCGATCCGCATCCTGCGTTGAAAGCCGCCAGCGAGCAAGCGTCACCTGACGACATGTTTGTCAACGACGACTTCCACCACAATGGCGCTTTCCGGCTCAGCTATGGATTCGAATACTCCGCCCTGCTCGAAACTTCGAAAGAGGAAAATACCAATTTCAAGTTCGATCAATACGATACTTACGCCTGGTACCTGGCGCTGGGCGCAGTTTCCAACGCGAACCCGCGTTATTTCCATGGCAACCTCCCGACGTGGAACGACTTCGTCGAACATCCGAACCACGATTTCTGGAAGCAGCAGGCCGTGACCACATATTTGAAACACACGACTGTGCCCAACCTCAACGTTGCTGGCTGGTACGACCAGGAAGATTTCGTTGGTCCGACGCGCATCTATGCGACTCTCGAGCAAACTGATGCGCAACATCTGAACTACTTCGTCGCGGGCCCGTGGAATCACGGTGGATGGATGGATCAATCGGGACGCAAACTGGGAGACATCGATTGGGGCAGTGACATTTCGCGCTACTATCGCGCGCACATCTTCGCTCCGTGGTTCGCGCACTGGCTGCACGATAGGCCACTCACGGAGCCCGAGGCGCTGACGTTCGAAACCGGCACGAACGTCTGGAAGAGTTACGACGAATGGCCGCCGAAAAAGGGCATCACCGAGAAGAAGCTGTATCTGCGCTCCGGTGCCAAGCTGTCATTCGAGCCACCCTCGGAGCGCGACGCCTTTGATTCTTATGTCTCGGATCCGGCGAATCCTGTGCCTTATCGCAATCGGCCAGTCACACCCACTTATCCCGCTCCTGCCTGGACGACCTGGCTGGTGCAGGATCAACGCTTCGTGGAGCACCGTCCGGACGTACTGACGTGGAAAACCGAACCGCTGACCGACGATGTGGCTGTGACCGGAGATATCGTTGCCGACCTGTTCGCTTCAACCACCGGGAGTGACAGCGACTGGGTGGTAAAGCTGATCGATGTTTATCCTGAAGACTATCAAGAGATCAGTGAAGAAGATGCCGAGAAGGGCGCTGGGCCGGTGCTGAATGGCTATGAACTGATGATTGCCGATGACATTTTGCGCGGGCGCTATCGGAACAGCCTGGAAAAGCCAGAGCGCGTTCCCCCGCGAGGAAGTCGTCGAATACAAGATCGATCTGCACCCCAACGATCATGTCTTCCTGAAGGGACACCGGATCATGGTGCAGGTGCAGAGTACGTGGTTTCCTCTGTATGACCGCAACCCGCAAAAATTCGTGGACAACATCTATAAAGCGACTGACTCCGATTACGTGAAGGCGACCCAGAAAGTTTATCGCTCGAGCGATGCTGCCTCCAGCGTGATCTTGCCAGTGGCCGAAAAATAGCGTCGTACCTTTCGCACCAAAAAGTCTACGGCTCCGTTAATTTTCACTTAATTGCGGTGTGAGGCAATTATTATTGACCGTGTCCAGAAATTTGGCATCTAAGAGGTCCGGCAAACTATGAACAAGACAAACAATGTCTCCTCTCTCGTTCTTGCGGCAACCGCATCGATCGGACTTACACTCGGCCTGGCATCCTGCAACAATAACCAGAACCCGGCGCCAGACAACACTGCTCAAAGTCAACCGGCGCAACCCGATCAGACGCAATCGCAGGATCCGGCGGCTGCGGCTAATCTGGCGCCCGCGAGTGAGGCCCAGACCTCTGGAACCAGCGACCAGGATTCGGACAGCAATTATGATGCCGACGATCAGGACTCCAGCTATGGACAGCCGGCACTTGTAGCGCCAGACCCGCCGCCCGCGCTTCCCGAATATTCGCAGCCGGAATGCCCCGGCGAAGGCTACCTGTGGACGCCAGGATATTGGAGCTATTCATCGCAGGGCTACTACTGGGTGCCGGGAGCCTGGGCACGGCCGCCTGAGGTGGGTTATCTGTGGACGCCCGGCTACTGGGGATATTCCGGTGGCCGCTATCGCTACTACAATGGTTATTGGGGCCGCCACATCGGCTACTACGGCGGCGTCAACTATGGGTTCGGTTATGTCGGAGCCGGTTATCAGGGCGGATACTGGAACGGAGATCGTTTCGACTACAACCGTTCCGTTAACAACGTGAACAGCAGCAGCGTTCAGGTTTACAACCGGACCATAACCAATACGGTGATCATCAACAATACGACGGTCAACGTCACCAACAGCCGCGCCAGTTATAACGGTCCAGGGGGCGTGACTCGCAAGCCTCTGCCGGCGGAAGTGGCGGCCACGCGCGAACAGCGCATCCCGCCGATGACCACGCAGATGCAGCAGCGGCAGCAAGCGGCACAGAACCGCCAGCAGCTTGCTTCTGTGAACAAAGGACGTCCGACGCTTGTGGCAGATGCCAAGCCGATCGCCGCGGGCAAACCCATTGCTCCGGTGATTCCGGCCCGCGCCGCCGCGGCGCCGCGAACTGCCGCAGAGAAGGCGCAGCCAAATCGACCGCAGCCAGCGGCGGCTCCGGCACGTGCGGGTTCGCCCACACCGGCGAGACCGGCTGAACCTGCGAGGAAAGCAGCGGAGCCGGCACGCCCAGCGCCGCAGCCGACAGCGCCAGCGGAACGCGGCAAGCCGTCCCCGACTCCCGCGGTGCGACCTGAACCGGCAAAACCAGCGGCACATCCGCAACCGGCAAAACCGGAAACGACCGCGCGTCCCGCGAACCGGCCTGCTCCGAAATCTGAAGCCAAGCCCGCTCCGCCCGCAGCCGCGAAGCCGGAGCAACACCCGGCGCCGCATGCAGCGGCAAAGCCGGAGCAACACCCGCCGGCTAAAGCTCAAGCCAAAAATCCACCTCCTCCGAAAAAGAAGGAGCCACCTAAAGAAGAAAAGAAACCGGAGTAAACGTCCGCTTCGGGCCATCTAGGGAAAGGCGGCCCGAACCATGCATATTCCGCTGTACGGCCTCCAACCTGCCTTTCGCCATTCTGATTAGTGTGCGTCTTTTACCGGAAGGCGCCTATTAAACGTGGAAGGCGGATTCTATGCCCGATAAAACAAATCCATATACACACATTGAATTTTGCCAAAGCTCGTCACAGATAGCATTGACCTGTCCGGCATGTCGATGGCGGCTTCTGAAGTGGAGCGTTCCTCGTCCGGGACAAAGCCTGGAGGAGCGGTTAACGTCTGCGGATGAGATATGGCTATCGGAGATGAAGATTACTTGCCGCGAGAGCTATGCGGGGATAAAAGCAGCGACGCGAGATTCCCGCAGAGTTGAGCGAGCGTGACTTTTCTAACCAGCCAACCTTACAGATTGTTCTACTTGGTAAGCTCGCCGATAAAAACTCCGTAGGGCTCAAGTGAAACTTCGTTTCCTTGAGCCGAGGAATTACTGGTGGCCAGAAGACTCGAAGCGGAATTAAATCCGTTCTTCTTCAGCTCCAAGCTGATCTTCTGCGCGGTGCCGGACATATTGAGCGCCACGACCACACCCTGACCTTTATAGACGCGAAGGTACGAAAGCACGTTCGGATCGCTTTCATTAATCGCTTGATAACTTCCGCTGAGCAGGGCTTGATTGTCATGCCGCAATTTGAGCACGTTCTTATAAAACTCGAGAACTGAATTGGGATCTTTCGACTCATCGGCTACATTATGAGTCTTGTAAGTAGGAGGAACGGGCAGCCACGGCGTGCCTTTGGTAAAGCCCGCGTTCTCGCTCTCGTTCCACTGCATAGGCGTGCGTTCCCCGTCGCGTCCTTTTTCTTTTGGCCAACCCTTGATACCGATCGGATCTTTCACATCCTCCCGGCGCGTGGGCGGAGTCGTCTTCATTCCGATCTCTTCGCCGTAATACAGGATCGGCGTACCGCGCAAGGTTAGATAAAGACCCGCCATTAGCTTGGCGATCTCGTCGTTATGCTTGCCATCACCGTAGCGGTCGTAGGAACGGACAATGTCATGGTTGCTGATCACGAACGTGGGCCAACCCGAGGCCGCGTTCACCTCCGCAATCTGCTTGCGGAATTCCGCAGGCGAGAGCTTGTTGACCATGGTGAACAGAAAATCCATGGGCAGCTGCAACTCATTATTCCCTTTGCCGTAATACTGATTGAGCTCGGCGACATTCGCGGTCCAGGTTTCGCCGATCAGAACGGCGTCATATTGATCAGCGATCTGGCGCAATCCGCGCAAAATGTCATGCACTTCAGGAAGTTTTGTGTTGTATTTGTTCTCTTCGAACGGATCGCCGAAGGCATTTTTCCCGGGCTTTTTGATCGGATTGTCTTTCAGGTTCGGGTCTTCAAACAGCGTATCCACCGCATCCAGCCGGAAGCCTGAGACTCCGCGCTTGTACCAGAAACGCGTCACATCAAACATGGCGTCTTTAACGGCGGGATTGCGCCAATTCAAATCGGGCTGCTGGGGATAGAAGTAATGGTAATAGTACTGATTCGTGGTCGGGTCAAACTGCCAGGCCGAGCCGCCAAACGTCGACACCCAATTGTTAGGAGGCTCTCCCGGTCCTTTTCCGTCGCGCCAGATGTACCAATCGCGATGGGCGGAAGTGCGCGAAGATTTCGAATCCAGAAACCACTTGTGCTGATCCGAGGTGTGGTTCACCACGAAGTCGAGGATGATATGAATGTTTCGCTTCTTGGCTTCGCGCGCCAGATTATCGAAGTCGGCGAGCGTGCCGTACATGGGATCGATGTTTTCGTAATCGGAAACGTCGTAACCAAAATCCACTTGCGGAGAAGGAAAGCACGGCGAAATCCAGATCGCATCCACGCCGAGATCTTTCAGGTAATCGAGCTTGGACGCAATTCCGTTCAGATCGCCGACGCCGTCATTGTTGCTGTCGGCGAAACTTCGGGGATAGATTTCGTAGAAAACGGCGTGCTGCCACCAGGCATTCTCTGCGTGTTCCGTCGTGTGGGTGGATTTTTGGGCGTAAGCAGTCAGTCCAAAAAAGCAGAACATAAATAAAACGATTGCCATCGATCGAGCACGTTCCTTCATCAGAAGAGCCTCCACACAAAAACTCGATATGACTGACCTTCGTCAGCGAGCGGATTCTAAACGCGACGAAGTTAGATTGTAATCCTCATCTCTCGCTGAATGTTTAGGGCTAGCGAGAGTGGCCGCTAAAGTTCGATGCAATATTTCCTCGGTATCCGCTGGCCATTTTTCGATACGAGTGCAAACCCGACCACGAACAAGAGCTGGGGCGTCAAAGCCAATAGGGCAACAACGAGCACGTTTGCGGTTTCCGGAGCTTGCAAAGTCTGGGTTCCCTGAATATAAGAATTAGGGGCGAATTCTAGCACGGTCTGGGTCGGGCAGGTGCCAACCTTTTGTCTTCTTCACGTCGCGTATTCTTGAAATCTCTCAGCCGATCAAGCCTCGTGCTCTCGCTGGAAAGCATTCTGGGCTTGGCAAGTCCACGCTGGCTGCGAGCTGGTGCTAAGCCAGAGAAGAACGCTGCCAAAGCGAATGCATCTGAAGCTCAAGATCTTGGCGTGAGCTTTCTGAATGTGGCACGGGAATCCGGGCTTAACGCAAAAACAATTTTTGGTGGCGAGCACAAGAACAAATATCTGCTGGAGACTACGGGCTGCGGAGTAGCTTTCTATGATTACGATAACGATGGCTGGCTCGATATCTTTCTGGTAAATGGCTGGCGCCTGGAAGGCTTTCCCGCCGGCAGCGAACCCATATCACATCTCTTCCGCAACAACCGCGATGGCACTTTCACTGACGTTACGGCCAAGGCTGGAGTGGGACACTCCGGTTGGGGCCAAGGCGTTTGCATCGGGGACTACGATAACGACGGCTGGGAAGATCTGTTCGTGACTTATTACGGCAAAAATGTTTTGTATCACAACAACGGTGACGGAACGTTTACTGACGTCAGCCAGAAGGCGGGCGTGGCGGGCAAAGGCACGCGCTGGAATACCGGCTGTGCGTTTGTGGATTACGATCGCGATGGTCATCTCGATCTTTTCGTCGCCAATTACATCGACATGGATTTAGCCACAGCACCGGTGCCGGAGTCAGGGCCCTGCCTTTATAAGGGTGTGCTGGTGGCCTGCGGACCTCCGGGACTGCAGGGCGGGAAAAACATTCTCTACCACAATCATGGTGACGGCACTTTCTCCGATGTTTCTGAGGCGGCCGGAATCTTTCGGGCGAACGGAACTTACGGATTGGGCGTTCTCACGGCCGATTTCGACAATGATGGCTGGCCAGATATTTATGTGGCCAATGATTCCACCGCCAGCGCTCTCTATCACAACAAGAAAAATGGCACGTTTGAAGATGTCGCCATCGAAGCGGGCTGCGCTCTAAGCCCCGATGGCAAGCCGCAGGCGGGTATGGGCGTTTCCGCCGGCGACTACGATCTGGATGGAAACCTCGACCTGCTCAAAACGAACTTCGCCGGCGACACGCCGTCGCTTTACCACAACCTTGGTGGCGGCAATTTCGAAGATGCCACATTTGCCGCGGGATTAGGTGCACACACCCAATTTCTGGGATGGGGGTGTGGATTCCTCGACTTCGACAACGATGGCTGGCCTGACATTTTGATCTGCAACGGCCATGTCTATCCCGAGGTCGAACAACTGAAAACCGAAGCCGGTTATCCGCAACGCAAATTGCTTTACCACAACTTGCATAATGGCCGTTTCGCTGATGTTTCTATGCAGGCCGGCCCCGGGATCTCCAATCCAGCGCCTTGCCGGGGCTGTGCTTTTGGCGACTTCGACAATGACGGCGACATCGATGTTGTGGTCAACGCGGTGAACGATTATCCGCAACTGCTGCGCTGCGATTCCAAGTCGGACAATAACTGGATCAAGATTCGCACTATCGGAACAAAATCAAATCGCAGCGGGATTGGCGCGCGCCTGATTTGCACTACGCATCCCGCCGGCGAAACGAAACCTCATCAACAAATCGACGAAGTGCGCAGCGGCGGCAGTTACATTTCGCAGAGCGATTTGCGTATTCATTTCGGTCTGGGCAAGGCCGAGAAAGTGGCCATGCTCGAAATCCGTTGGCCCAGCGGCCAGGTCGATACGTTCAAGGACGTGAAGGCGAATCAGTTGATTTTCGTAAAGGAAGGCGAAGGCATCAGCCGTACAGTCCAATTTCCGATGAAGGCGGGGCCGGGAAAGTGATTTCTTATTACTTCTTGGTTACAGGCGTTACTGCCGTGCCAGTTCCCTCTTTTACGGTATGAATCGCGTCGACCAAGACATCGGAAAACTTTTCTAGCAGGCCACTCGGCCAACGAATCTCGACCCATTCGATTTTCGCTGCTGATCCCAATCCAAAGTGCACCCGCATATCACTGTTGGAAATGTAGCTGGAGCCGCTGCGCACTTCGTCCACCAATGTCCGATTCGAGGTCTTCACTGAAATCCTGGCGCCGATGCCATCACGATTCGACCTGGTTCCAATCAGCCGAATCGCGATCCAGTGATTCGGATTGCGAATCTGGTTTACCAGCAAGCTGGGCATGGCGTTCATGTTGCTGATCACGGCGGATACGCGGCCGTCATTCCATAAATCCCCGACCGCCAGGCCGCGAGATGAAGCCACCGTCGTAATCCCGGGTCCTGCTGACGCCGAAATATCGGTGAACGTACCGTCGCCGTTGTTGTGATAAAGAATGCGCGGCTCTTTGTAATTGCTGCCCAGGTGCTGGCTGTCGACCTCGGGATAAACGTGACCATTCACCAGAATCAAATCGGGCCAACCATCGTTATCGAAATCGAAAAACATCGTTCCCCAGTCCGAGATATTGCGTATACAAACCGAGTCCCGCGGCTGAGGTCGCGTCGGTAAATGTTCCATCGCCGTTGTTGCGGTAAAGAGTGGATGTATCGTCGGAAAAATTTGTTTTGAAAATATCCAAATGGCCATCGCCGTTGTAGTCGGCCACGGTCGATCCCATTCCGGCCTGTTCGCGGCCATCTTCGTTGAATGCCGCTCCCGCCGTTACCGCGACGTCGGTAAATGTACCGTCGTGATTGTTGCGGTAGAGAATGCTGGGAGTGCTGTCGCAGGCAATGAAAATATCGGGCCATCCATCTTCATCGAAGTCCAGCGTGGAGACGCTGAAAGCGTAATGACCGTCGGTGCGATCGATATGTGCCTTGGTGGTAACGTCTTCAAAAGTACCGTCGCCTTTGTTGTGATAAAGAATATTCTTAGCGCCCGGTAAGCCGCGCGGCCCGCACATCACGGGAACGCCTTTCCAAATGCAGGTCGGGCGCTCGCCCGGCGCTGGCGCCGTGGCTAGATCGAAATCGACGTAGTTGGCTACGACCAGGTCGAGCCGGCCATCGCGATCATAGTCAACAAATGCGCAACCTGTTCCCCAGGCTTTTCCCGAGCCAGCGACACCAGCTTTTGCGGCAACTTCAGTAAACACGCCCCCCTGATTGTGATACAGCCGGTTCTTGCCATAGTAGGTGATGTAGAGATCTTCCCAACCATCATTGTCGTAATCGCCAACGCAAACGCCTTGTCCCCAGCCTGTCGCAGCGAGTCCGGCCTTGGCGGTGACATCGGTGAAAGTTCCGTCATGATTGTTGCGATAGAGGTGGTTGCTGGGAGCGGGTCCGCTGGGGGCAGCGCCGAGTCTGGTTCCGTTCACCAGAAAAATATCGGGCCAACCGTCGTTGTCGTAATCGAAGATCGCAACGCCAGTGCCGGTGGTCTCGATGATGTACTTCTTAGTATCGATGCCGCCGAAAATTTCCTGCATCGTAAGGCCAGCTTTTTCGGCTACGTCGGTAAAGTCGGCTATCGGCTTGGCCGGCGGCGGGGGAAGTTTAGGCTGCTGGGCGAAGCTGGAAACCAGACATGCGGCCAGAATCGCGGCGGAGATCAACAGACGGTGACCGAGGCGCATGCCGAACAAAATCTTGAATCCCATGTCTCAGTTGTGAATGTTAGGAGCGTAACGGATATTGGTCAATGCCGCTTTCGCTCTCCCGAGGCGAAATAAGAATTGAGTTGCGTTATTCTGTGGCCCAGTAAAAGCCAGTGCGTTCTCTCCGCTCAAGACCGTATCGACTGTGATTGGGTGCAATAATGGCTTACATTCTTACTGGATTACGATGCATTCCTCTCGATTTTGTGCCGGACTGATCCTCATCTTCATCTTTGCATTGACGTGCGGATCGGCGCGAACTGCAGCTCAGACGCCCGCAAGCAGCGCCTCGCCCAAAGCTTATCAAGTGGGAGTTGACGCGATGCGGCGGGGAGACTTACCGGCTGCCCGCGCGGCTTTTGAGAAAGCGTTGCGTCTCAACCCGCAAAGCCCGGATGCGCAGAACATGCTTGGTCAAGTGTTGTTGCAGCAGGGCGATCTCGACGGCGCGATCGCCCACTTTCGCGCACTAGTCCGGCTTCGTCCAAAACTAGGCATCGCCCGCGCTTATCTAGCTCAGGCTTTGCAAGCCAAGGGGCTGCTGGACGAAGCGGTCCTTGAGTTTCGCTCCGCCGTGGATCTAGCGCCGCAACAATGGCAGGCTCACCAGGCGTTGGGGCGTGCACTCAGTTTGCAGCATAAGACGGACGAAGCCATCCTCGAATATCAGGAAGCGACGAGACTTGCGCCACAGCAGTCCGAGTTACACGACGAACTGGGCTCGCTGCTCGCCCAGCAATCACAATTTGAAGAAGCAGAAAGGGAATTTCGAGAAGCGCTAAGAATCAATCCGGAATATGAGCCCGCCCACTTCCACCTCGGGGTGACGCTTTCGAGCGAAGGCGAACAGGAAAAGGCGCAAGCTGAACTGCAGCATGCGGTCAAATTGGATCCTGCGGATGCTATGGCGTGGTATTACCTGGGTACGGCGTTGGAAGCGGGAGCAGAGCCGGAAGAGGCATTAGTCTGCTTTAAGCGTGCCGTCGAACTAAAACCTGATTCCGCGCCCTTGCAAACCGGTTTGGGGCTGCTGTTGCAGCGCAGGGGAGATCCGGATGCCGCCGTAACTGCTTTCAAGAAGGTCATCGAACTCACGCCATCCGACCCCGAGGCTCACAATAATCTAGGGTTGGCTTTGGTGCAGCGCGGAGATGCCGACGCCGCTATCAAAGAATTTCGCGAAGCCATCAGGATGAGTCCCAGCGATTCCGGCTTTCAAGGCAATTTGGGAACGGCTTATTTGCAGAAGACTGATTTCGACGCGGCCGAGGCACAATTTCGTGCGGCCCTGAGAATCGATCCGGACAAAGCTATTCTGCATCACGATCTAGCTCTGGCACTTAAATTCAAAGATGATCTTCCCGGTGCCATTGCGGAGTGGAGGGAAGCGATTCGTCTCGATCCGAAGCTGGCGGATGCGAACTACAGCCTGGGAGTTACCCTTTGGCAATCGGGGGATTTTCCAGCGGCAGCCGAGCAATTGCGGCAAGCCATTCAAATCAAGCCGGATTATGCCGAGGCCTATTACACCCTGGGCACCGTCTTGAAGCAGATGAATCAGTTACCGGAGGCGGCAGACGCGCTGCGACAGGCGATTCGACTTGACCCAGATTTCGCGGGCGCCCACACCACGCTGGCTGCTGTCTTGCGCCAACTAGGCGATAGCGCGGGAGCGGCCGCCGAAAGCAAAGCTGGAGCCGAGATGGGCAAGAAGAAAACCGATCTGCAGGCAGCCACCTTCGCCACAAACTCCGGTCGCCGTTTGCTCAATGCCGGGGACCTCGACGGCGCCATCTCCCAGTTTCGCACCGCGATTCATGCCGTTCCTTCTTATGCCTTGGCGCACTATGAACTCGGTTTGGCGCTCAGCCAGAAAGGATTGAAAGACGAGGCCAGCGGAGAGTATCGCAAAGCTGCCGAACTCGATCCTCAACTTGCTCCTCCCGCGGGTGCCGGCCACTAGATCAATTTGTAGAATGCGCGTCGAAATCTTAGCTGCGCTTGCGGACCGATACCAGGTCAGTAATCACTGGCACTCCATGCACCACCTTCACGTGCAGAAGCGCTTCAAATGGCTTCAGATCAGCCGCAGTGGAGACTCCCAAGCGCTGTAACAATACTGCCAGAGAATCTTGCCGGCAGACGTATTCCGCCGCCGCTTGGGTGCCGAAAGTGGTAGTTCCGGCGAGGATGAGAACCGATCGCGCGGGATCAATGCCCGGCACTAACGCAACTACCGCGTAATCCTCGGTGGTCGGCAAACTCGGAGTGCTTCCCAGGAAAGAGTGTGGTTCGCCAGGTTGGGGATGCACGTTCACCACCGCCAGATCTCCCTTACGGGGTCCGGAGGCGACTCTCCGAAAAACAAACTCCTGAGTTGAGGGAATATCCAGCAGCGTGAGATTTTCGGCCGGAGAGCCGACGAAGATGAGGTCGTTGTTCTTGGCGTCATCCAGAGAAAACAAGCTGCCGCGCTTCACGCGAAGCGGCTGGTTGAGTAACACGAAGACACGATCCAATTGGTGGACCGCCAGCACCTCGCCCACACCGGTGTAATGATCCAGGATAAGGGCGCCGGAATCTCCCGATGGGTTGAAGTAGCGCATCCCGGTCTCCGGGCGGCCCACGAAGCTCCCGTTGCTAAAAATCACCCACGGCTGCTGTGGGCCACCCACGAAACGCTGCCAAAAGATCTGGTAGACGGCGGGAACCGCAGGTTTCAATGCAGCCTGCGTTCGCGTACGAAATGCGAACAGCAATGCTCCCGCAAGAAAGACCGAAAGCACCAACACAGTGATGAGCCATCCCCGATTGGAGAGATGTGTTTGGACTCTCCGGTCCGTAGCGGCATCCTGCCGCGGAGTCACCGCCAGGTTGTGAGGCGGAGCGGCTGGAGCGCGCACGTGAAAGGTGAGGGCGTAGGACTTTCTCGGCAACTCGACGACAATCTCGTCGTTGGCACCCTCATGGGCGTAATACTCTTCCAACTTTACCCGCAGGCGCCCTGCCTGCACGCGAACCGTCGAATCGTTCTGGGGATCGAAGCCAGGAGACCGCCCCAGAACTTCGGTTGCGATCTGGTATTCCTTCACCGCTGCACCGTGATGGTCCAGCGAAGTTTCCGCCAGATAACGGAGCAGTTTGCACAAAGATTCTGATCCGCGCAGGCTATGACTATTAATAAGCTTATCTATTTGCTGGAAGCACTGCTGCCGTCCCGCGTCGAAACCATATGTCAAAGCCATGTGACAGCGGAGTAACCGACTCCTGTATCTTGCTGCAACCCCAAGCTCTTATACGCCTGTAACTATATGAAACCTAGTTTAACTTAAGTGAATAGTGTTTTTGTACTAGGACTTGCACGCTCGGTATTTAGCATTTCCCTGTGTTCTGTGGGATGGCGTGATTCCCCAGGAGGAAGTTCATGAAGAGGTCAGTTCTGGCAGCTGTGGTAGCCCTGTTGCTCCTTAGCAGTCTGTGGACCCTTAAACTATCTGGCCAAGCGGTTTTCGGCAGCATCATCGGCACCGTAACCGATCCCTCTGGGGCGGCTGTTCCAAACGCGAAAATCACCGTCCTAAACCAGCGCAAGGGTACAAGTGACCAGGCGACCACGAACGAAAGCGGAAACTATACCGTCACTCACTTGATCCCCGACGTTTACGAGGTTCGGATCGAGGCTCCCGGTTTTAAGGTCATTGAGTTTAAGAATATCGCCCTATCCGCGGACACTGACCAGCGTGTCGACGGCCAATTTGCGGTTGGGTCCGCCACGGAGCAGGTCGAAGTGACTGCGGAAGCGGATCAACTCAAGACCGATCGAGCCGACGTCTCCATCGAGTTCAACGAGAAGTATGTGGAAGACCTGCCGATCATGAACCGGAACTTCACCTCGTTCGAACTTCTCTCACCCGGCACGCAGAAGATGGTGGGCTGGAGCCACGCCGCTACGGAGAACCCGCAAGGCAGTCAGCAAATCTTTGTGAACGGCCAGCATTTCAGCGGTACCGCGTTTGAGCTGGATGGCACTGACAATCAGGATCCTATCTTGGGGATTATCGTAGTCAATCCTAACCTCGATGCGATTCAGGAGACCAAGATTGATCTCCAGAACTACGATGCTGAGTTCGGCAAGGCACTCGGCGGCGTCGTCACCGTTCAGACAAAGTCGGGCAGCAACGACTTCCACGGCGAGGGTTTCTGGTTCCGGCGAACGGATGCGACGGCGGCGCGCGATCCGTTCACTCAATATGCGCCGAATCCTGTGACCGGAAAATTCATTCCATCGGATAGATGGCAGCAGTTCGGAGGCACGATCGGCGGCCCGATCATCAAGAATAAGCTGTTTTTCTTTGGCGACTATCAGGCCACCCGAGAAACCAACGGCACAACGAACCTTCTGACCGTTCCGACGGCGGAAGCCCAGAAGACTTGCAATCCAGCAACTTCCACGGGTGTCTGCGACTTGAGCCAGTATCTCAATGTCGAGCAAGGTGGCAGCACAACCTTGGGCATCCTGGGTGGCCAAGTCTTCAAACCTGTGCTGGGAGACGGTGGCTTGGGGCGTGTTCCTTATGTCAACAACCAAATTCCTATCGGAGACATTTCTCCGCAGGCAGCCAACATTCTTGCACTCTTTCCGGCGCCGACAAACGATCAAGTGTTCAACAATTTCATCGCCTCGGGGTCCGGTTCATACAAGCAAGACAGCTTCGATACGCGAATCGATTTCAGTGCGGCTCCGACCGTTCAGATCTTCGGCCGGTTCAGCCTGGATTATTTCAACGTCGCCGGGCAAGGCTCGTACGGTGCGCTTGAAGGCGTCGGCTTTGGACCCGGCGGCTTGTCCGGTAGCTCGATTACGCATAACTACAGCTTGGCTTCCGGCGTCACCAAAACCTTCAGCTCAACTTTACTGGCTGACTTCCGCTTTGGCTATTTCAAGTACAACCCTGTGGCATCGAAACCGGACGTCGGCGCAACCCCAATGACGAAGGTTGGAATCCCGAACGCGAATTTAACCGGATCGCAAGCGCTTGAGACTTCGGGCTGGGGCGGTTTTATTTTGAACCAGACGCCCTCGAGTTCCTCGGGCGACGGGGGAAACTTCGGTGCGCCCACTGTGACTTGGGGAGACGGGCTAGGTGTAGCACGTTGTAACTGCCCGCTGACGGAAAGCGAGCAGCAATTTCAATGGGTCGGGAACATCACAAAGATCCATGGCAATCACCAGTTCAAGTTCGGCGCAGATTTCCGTTACGCCATGAACCTGCGTGTCCCGAGCGATGCCGGACGTACGGGTGATTACACGTTTGATTATCGAACCACATCAGGCGGACCGACGGGTGGCGTCGGGGGCCTTGACTGGGCCACCTTCCTGCTCGGCGATGTCACTCAGGTCAGCCGCTACGTCAGCACAACTCTGACTGCGGCAGAACGTCAACACCGTATGTTTTACTACGGTCAAGACACCTGGCGCATGACTCCCAAACTGACCTTGAATTATGGACTGCGCTGGGAAGTTTACTTCCCTGAGTATGTCAACGGAAAGGACAACGGCGGGTTCGCGAATCTCACTCAAGGTCTAGACCGAGTGGCGGGCGAAGGCGGAATCCCCTTGAACGGCAATATCAACAATGCATGGGATGCATTTGCCCCTCGATTGGGCGTCGCATACCAGCTCAATCCCAAGACGGTGGTTCGTATGGGTTACGGTCGTAGCTTCGACATGGGAGTTTTCGGTTCGAACTTCGGACACACGGTCACTCAGACACTACCGGTGCTCGCTGCCCAACTCGCCCAAGGTGCAAGTCAAGAAGTGCCTGCGTTTACTTTGTCGCAGGGACCTCCCATCTTCACTTTCCCCGCAATTCCTGCCAATGGATTGTTGCCGGTGTCAGGACCGAACTGCTATCAAAATCCGGTCTTCAATACGGCGGGACAAAATACTCAGCTGTGCGTGCAGCCGCACATCCGTCCAACCACTCAGCGACTGCCAACCCTCGATGCCTGGAACGCCACAGTGCAGCGCCAGGTTACTAATACGGCTACCATCGAAATCGGCTACGTCGGTAATAAAGGAACGCATGTGTTCGCCGGGGATGGACCGACCTACAACGTCAATAATCCTTCTATGGTTGGATATTGCGCTAACGCCGGCTGCACCGCCAAGACTCCTCAGGTGTATCGTCGTCCCTACTACAACAACTTTACTTACGCGGGCTACCCCGATCCGACCAACACGCTCGCAAATTTCCCGGGTGCGCCTCGCCTCGTACCGGGTGTCCTGCAGTGCTGCTCGACCGATCAGGGCAATTACCTGGGCAATGACGCCAGCAGCAAATACGACGCGCTGCAAATTAAGTTTGAAAAGCGTTTCTCGCATGGCCTGCAGGTTCTTTCGCATTACACCTTTGCCCACGCCTATAAATACGACAGTTCGTACTATCCTGACGACCCCGCCGTGGCTTACGGACCGGATGATCAAGTCCGGAATCAGGTCTGGGTCAACAATGCGGTTTACGAACTGCCGTTCGGAAGAGGAAAACCGTTTGCCGGCAATTCCGGCCGAGCCGAAGACTTAATCATCGGAGGCTGGCAGATCACCGGAACAACTACGTGGGGCAGCGGCCTGCCCTGGACGCCAAGTACGAACGAGTGCGGCGGCGAGGAAGACGTAGGAGTCTGCCGTCCCGACAAGGGCTCAGGTTCGTTTCCAATCGGTGCCGGATCGCTTCAGCACCCTGCGGACGCTCCGCCCTTCGTGCAATTCTTCACGCCTTTAACTTCGCTCACTGGGCCATTTACAGATCCAGGGAACGGCAAGTTAGGCAACATTGGGGTCTTCAGTTACCGGGGGCCAAGGGTGTTTTACGCGGATGCTTCAATTCTGAAGAATTTCCCGCTGTTTGAGCGTTTAAAACTCCAGTTCCGCATGGATGCGTTCAATGTGTTCAATCATCCAGTGCTGGGCTTCAATAACAACCAGAACGGCGGAACATGCATCGATTGTTCCGGCAATGGAATTATTACCGATATCGAGCATGACGCATCCCCCGGCTCCGCGACGGGTATGCGCCAGCTTGAATTCGCCCTGAAGCTCATCTTCTGAGGAGAAACTATTCATCCTAGAGGGAGTCCTTCGGGACTCCCTCTTTTTCTCGCTTACAATGGAGGGCGAATTGGTGAACAGGCCACGGTGATTTCCTCGGAATTATTTGGCACGCGGGACATAGCGGTAGGATTTTCTTTTCTGATTGTGCTGTCCATGTTGGGATCCAGTGCGCAAAGCCTGGAAAAGTCTCAAACCTCCTCGGTTCTATCCAAAGCTACCAACCGCAGCGATTATGCCGGCAACAAGGCTTGCGCGCGCTGCCATTCCGCGATCTACGAGTCTTATCAGAAGACCTCCATGGCTCATGCCAGCGGTCCGGCCATCGATGCCCTCACGCCGGCGGAATTCACGCACAAAGAATCGGGCATTCACTACCGCATCTACGGCGAGAATGGGCGGGCGTGGCTCAGCTTTGACCGTCCGGGTGATCCTGCGGTTCAAGGGAAGCGGGAACTGCTTTATTACATCGGCTCGGGACGCCGCGGCCGAAGCTATCTGTTCGAGACTGATGGATTCCTCTTCGAATCTCCAGTGAATTGGTATGCAGACAAACAAGTGTGGGACATGGCTCCCGCCTACCAGAAGGCGCGCGAAATGCCGCTGAACCTTCCCGCGTATACGAGTTGCCTGAACTGCCATGTGAGCGGAATGCAAGCTCCTGCAAAAGATACGGATAACCGCTACCCCACGCCGCCTTTCCTGCACAACGGCGTGTCTTGTGAACGATGCCATGGGCCCGGTACCGCACATGCGAACGGTGGCGAGATTATCAATCCGGCTAAGTTAACTCCCGCTCGCCGCGACGAAATTTGCATGCAGTGCCATCTGGAAGGAAAAGTGGCGATCGAGCGGCCGGGGCGCCACGTTTACGAATTTCGTCCCGGACAGGAGCTCACCGATTACGTTCGATATTTCATGTCGACTGATTCGCAAGCGTCGAACCTCGGTGCCGTCAGTCAAGTGGAAGCGCTGGCGCAGAGCCAGTGCAAGAAAAAGTCGGGCGATGCCATGTCATGCACAAGCTGTCATAATCCGCACCAGTCGCCTGCTCCCGCGGAGCGCGTCGCCTATTATCGAGACGAAATGTCTGGCTTGCCACGCGGCACCCTTCGCGGCCAAACATCATGCGGATCAGCCAAACTGTCTAACCTGCCACATGCCCGCTTCCGCCAGCAGCGATGTGACACATACTGAAGTCACCGATCATCGCATTCTGCGGAGACCGCAAATCGAGGCCGGACTGCTGCAAGATGCAGGAAGCAAGTCCTCGTTCCCGAACCTGATTCCCTTCCCTCGTACGAGCACGACCGAAACCGATCCGCGCGATCTGGCGCTGGCTTGGGAATCGCTGGTACAGAGTGGAATGACTGCAGCCGAACCCCAAGCCCGCAGCCTGCTTTCGAAGGCCTTGAAACAATCTCCCGATGATCCTGCATTGCTTTCGGCATTGGCTTACATCGAACAAGAGCACGGCGCCACGGAAGATGCGCGCTCGCTCTATAACAAAGCACTCGCAATCGATCCGGACCTGGTGGATGCAACGACCAACCTTGGCGTGATTGAAGCGCGAGCCGGGAACTTGGGAAATGCTATCTCTCTCTGGCAGAAAGCTTTCGAGCACGCACCGGCACGAAGCGGCATTGGCCTGAATCTGGCACGAGCCTACTGTGACGAAGGCAAAGTGCAGGAAGCTCGCGATTATACGCTGCGAGTGCTCGAGTTCAATCCTGATCAGGCCACAGCGAAGACTATGCTGAAGTCCCTGAGTCAGGTCCCGGCGAAGTGTGGGCTGTAAGTGAATGTCTGAATGATGATGCAGGGCCGGCGGGCGCGATTTAGATTGCCAAAGGCCGTAGACACAGAAGATCGGGAGTCCTAGAATTTCAGCAGCCTTTGAGAAGAGCATGGGGAGAAGTCGATTCGTTTTCCGGGCTAGCGCTTTTCTGGCGGGAATATTTTTTGCCTGCCTGAGTTGCGGAGTCCTAGCCCAGACGCAACAAACCGCCTTCGATCTGGATGGCAAACCCTCGAATCCCGTGGCTCAGGGGTCGGGCAGAGTCGTGGTGCTGGTCTTTCTCCGCCAGGATTGTCCGGTTTCCGGCCGATATGCTCCGGCGATTCAGCAGATCAGCCAGCATTACCAGCGTGACGCCAGCTTTTTTCTCGTCTATCCCGACAAGGATGAATCGGCGCAGACGATTCGAAAATATCTGACCGATTACGGATATCATTTGCCTGCCTTGCGTGATCCGGAGCACACACTGGTGAAACAGGCGCGGGCTGAGATTACTCCTGAGGCGGCCGTGTTTAATCGTGAGGGCAAGCTGATCTATCACGGACGAATCGATAACTGGTATGTGGAATTTGGCCGGTCGCGTCCTGCTCCTACGACACACGAGCTCAGCGACGCCATCGCTGCGGCAATTGCAGGCAGGCCGCTCGCTAACCCCGCAGTCAAAGGAGTGGGATGTTACATCTCAGACCTGGAGTAAATGCCCCGCTCATGAGACGGCACACTTGGACTCTGGCTCTGGCCGTGGCTGCATGGGCTTTGGGAACGGCATTCGCGGGAGCATTTCCGCGCCAGGACCAAAAAGCGGATGCGAGCGAAACGCAGGTTACATTTAATCGAGACATTGCTCCCATCATCTTTAGTTCTTGCGCGTCGTGCCATCGCCCCGGCGAAGCGGCCCCGTTCTCGCTATTGACTTATGAAGATGTAAAAAAGCATGCGCGGCAGATCGCGGATGTTATGCGCACGCGGAATATGCCTCCGTGGCTGCCCGAGCCACAACAATTGAAGTTTGCCGACGAGATGCGGCTCCCCGCGGCGCAAATCGATCTCATTCAAAGGTGGGTGGATCAGGGTGAGTTGTCGGGCAATCCCGCCGACAGGGCGCGGCCACCAAAGTTCGTCGAGGGCTGGCGACTGGGGACGCCGGATCTGATTCTGAAAGCAGAAAAGCCGCTAGTCCTTCCCCCGGAGGGTACGGATACCTACTGGAATTTTATCTTCCGCCTGCCAATTCAGGAGACGCGCTGGGTCAAAGCAATCGAAATTCGACCGGGCGATAAACGCTTTGTTCACCACGCCAACCTTATGGTTGACCGCGAAGGATCGTCGCGACGGCGGGAAGCCACGCCCGGCGCGGGATTTGGAGGAATGGAGATCCGAATCGAGTCGCAGGTATTCGATCCCGACAGCCATTTGCTTTTCTGGAAGCCCGGCACGGTTCCTTACACGGAACCGGAAGGGATGGAACTCCGGCTGGATAAAGGCACGGATCTCATTCTCAATACACACTTGCAACCCTCCGGAAAAACTGAAGTGATACAGCCAAGCATCGGAATTTATTTTTCTTCGCACCACGCAACTAAATTTCCTATGCTGCTGCAGTTGGAAAACGATGCCAAGCTTGACATCGCCGCCGGGGACAAAGACTTCCTGGTCACGGATGACTTCACGCTTCCGGTCGACGTTGATCTACTCGCGATCTATCCGCATGCCCATTATCTCGGTAAAGACATTCAGGCTTTCGCGACACTACCGGATGGTGAGAAGAAGACGCTGATTCATATTCCGCACTGGAACCTGAACTGGCAAGCCGTCTACCGTTATGCCGAGCCGGTGCTGCTGCCAAAGGGCACTGTCGTGAGTCTGCGGTACGTGTACGACAATTCGGATGCAAATCCGCTGAACCCAAACCATCCGCCGGCGCGCGTCAGGAGCGGCAACCGCTCCAGCGACGAAATGTGCCACCTCTGGCTGCAGGTGCTTCCGGTGAATTTCGATCCCACACAAGGCGACCCGCGAATGCTCCTGCAGGAAGCTCTCGCGCAACACGAGGTGGATAAAAATCCCGCGGACTTCGAAGCGCATTACAATCTGGCAGCCATGCTTCAGGCCAAGGGAAAGCTGGATCGCGCGATGGACGAATATCAGGCTGCCCATCGTCTTCGTCCCGGGGACGCAATTGCCAACAATGCGATAGGCTCAGTGTTGCTGGCGCAGGGTCATCCCGAACAGGCCGGCCCTTTTTTGGAAGCAGCATTGAAAGCGCGTCCCGACTACTTTGATGCGCACTACAACCTCGGGAACGTGCTGGCCGCGCAAGACGATTTTGAAGCTGCGTCGAAGCAGTTTCTGCTGGCCTTGCAGGCGCGGCCAGCCGACGCTAATACAGAAGCGAATCTGGGTAGCGCCCTCGCGGAGATGGGCAGATTCTCCGAAGCCAAGATTCATTTTGAGCGCGCCTTGCAGCTCGATCCAGGAAACGCACTGGCGAAGGAAAACTTGGCGGAACTGCAAAGAACGATGAACCAATAGTCGACCGCAGGAGATTTGATTTTCAGAAATTCAAATGCAACGCGCTCAGTTCATTCAAACGATATTGCTTTCGGCTTGTCTTTGGATATTCTCGCCTTACGGATTGGCGCAGCAATCTCCTCCGGACGCCCCGGGTGCGCAACGCACGCCATCGATTTCTACCGTCACTGACTTCGCCGAAGCGCGCAGGCTCATGCAACAGGGAAAGTTCGATGACGCGATTGCGAATCTGGAATCGATTCAGTCAGCCAACCCCCACGCGAACGGACTCGACCTGGAACTCGGCACAGCCTATTACAAGAAGAGCGATTTCCTTAAAGCTATTGACTATCTGAAGAAGGCTTCCGTCGCGGACCCTCGCAACAGTGAGGCCACGCAGTTGCTGGGTCTTTCCTATTATCTTGGAGGACATCCCGCGGATGCGATCCCGCTTCTCGAAAAAGTTCAAGGCTGGTATCCACGGGCGAATGTGGATGCTGCATATATTCTTGGCATCTGTTATATCCAAACCAAAGATTATCCCCACGCCCGCGTGGCTTTCGCAAAAATGTTCGACGTTCCTTCCGATTCTGCCGCCAGCTATATGTTCACCGCGAGAATGTTGCTTCGCCAGGAATTCGATCCCGTGGCCGAGGAGTACGCGCAGAAGGCGGCCACTCTCGACCCCAAGCTTCCTCTGGTTCACTTCCTGCTCGGCGAACTTTACTTGTACAAATCGCGCGTTCCTGAAGCGATCGGTGAATTTCAGAAGGAGCTGGCGATTGATCCCGGAAACGCTGAAACCTACTACAAATTAGCCGACGCCTATTCCCGCATCCAGAAGTTCGACGAGGCCGAACGCCTTTTGCAGCGCTCCATCTGGCTTGACGCCACTTCCACAGGTCCTTTTATCCTCATGGGAAAGGTACTGGAGAAAAAGGGCGAGTTCGAACTGGCAGTACGCGCTCTGCAGAGAGCTGCGACCATGGACCCCAACAATCCCACAACTCATCATTTGCTGGGGCAGGCCTATCGCGATATGGGGAAAAAAGAAGAAGCCGAGAGCGAACTAACTTTGGCGGAACAACTACAAACTAAGCAGAATTCGCATCCGTAGTTCACTTCACTGCGGCGCAGGCGGCAGGGGACGATTTTGCTCAGCCGCCAGTCGATCCGCGGCTTCCTTGGGCAAGGCGTGCAGCATCTCCAGAAATGCCGCGTTGGTCCAGCCAAAACCCACAACGTTCATTTTGTAGCCAAGTTCCGCATGGGCATCGGAGGAACGCGTGACCACATTGTATTTTTCTACGATATAACCGTCGCGACGAAAATTCTCCGCCACCATCGATAGAAATTCATACGAAATCCGATCCGCATCCTGCTGGTAGCCGTAGCGGCGCAGGCCCTCGACGGCGAGCATCTCGATGTTTCCCCAACCATAAGGCAAATCCCACTGCGCTCCGGAATCCTCGGTGCTCATCGCCAACCCACCAACTTTTTCCAGCGCCGGAAGATTTTTGGCTACACGTTTCGCCTGTTCCATTGTGGCCAGCCCCGCCCACAAGGGATATAGGGTGGTCGCATAACGGTAGGACGATTTGTGGCCGGTCGCGAGATCGTAATCGAAGAAAAATCCCGCTGCATCGTCCCACAGATAGCGCGTGATGAGTTGCTTGCGTTTTTCGGCGCGCCGGTTCCATTTCGCGGCGTCAGCTTCGTGCCCCAGCCAGCGGCTGATCTGCTCCATATCCTTCTCAGTTTTGTAGAGCAAACTGTTCAGACAGACCGGCGCGTAGTGCTGCGTGGCATCGCCAAATGGCCCAAAACGAAAGGTGACATCGAATCCCGATTCCCGCATGGAGCGGTCGCCTTTGTAATACTCAGAACTCAGTTGAAACTCTTTGCGCTGATCGCAGTCGGCACGAGCCATGGTGTAAGAAACGCTGCAGACTTGGAGACTGAATGTGGGCCACGCAACCGAGTGCTGCTGATCCCCAGACTCGCTCTGAACAATGTAGCTATCGGCCTGTGAAGGATGGAAAAAAAAGTAGGTCGACACCTTGCGATAGGATCCCGATTCATCCTCTGCGGCTTCCGGCGGCGGGCCTTCTCCAAAATCGTAATATCGCGATAATCCAGTCTCGCCGGCCAAATGAGGATCACGGTTCCACATCTCATAATCTTTTTCCAGATCAGCGTAAGCTTTGGCCACCCAGGCTGGATCCGTTTTTCCCGATTTTTGCAGAGCGTCGTAAACATCGACGAACATCGAACTCAGAAACGGTGGCTGGGAGCGCGTCAGATAGTAAGTGCGATTCGCGTTGAGCATGGCGCCATAATGCTCAATTTCGAAAAAGAAGTTATCGACCATGCCCCGAGCCAACTCCACTCGCCCGGAACGCAGCAATCCTCGGATGATGAAATAACTATCCCACCCATACATTTCGTTGAACCGGCCCCCGGGAACGACATATTTATTCTCGAGATAGAGCAGTCCGGGCGGCTGAATCTTCGAGGCATCGATCTCTCCCAAATGATGGATCTCGATGGGCAGATGTTCAATTCGCACATCACAATTCTTGGCGAGCTTTTGCAAAGCAGGTGGCTCGTTGAATCCCGCAGGCAAATACAATACGGCGGCCACTTTCATCTTAGGATCGACGACGCTCTCGCATTCCGACATCGATCGCGTCAAAGTATCCCAAGCGGAGGAGATGTACTGCAGAATGGGTTTGAGGCCCTCGCCCTGCGTTGAATTGGCCTCTGCAGGGACGTCTTGAGTGTTCGCGGTCGATAGGACAACGCCGCAAAAGACTAGAGTAAGCGTTAACCCCCGCCGGAGAGTCCTCAAGAAATTGGTTATCATTCGCGGCAAAACTGTAGCTTTGACATCTTAACCGCAATGCTCACGTTCCGTACAAAAGAAATCTCGACGGGCCGGCCTAATGCATTACAGAAGCTTTCACTTACTTATTTTCGTGAAAACTATTCGGTCAGATAGTCTCGACCCAACCGTGCGGATCTGGTTCCCGGCCGGTCATCACGGCGAGAAGCTTATCGCGCAACGCAGCCCCCACTTTTCGCTTTTCAAGTGGCGGCAGTTCCATCGTGCGACCCTGATAAACAATGCGCCTGACGTGAGAAACTGTGGCCGCCGTTCCGGTTCCAAAACATTCGCGAAGTTCGCCGCGGTCGTAGCTGCTTTGCAACTCCTCTATGGAAATGCGCTCCTCTTTTACGCGATATCCGAAATCCCGAAGAAGAGTAATCACACTCTCGCGAGTTATGCCAGGCAGGATCGTTCCACTCAGGGGCGGAGTTACGACATCTTCGCCAAGAACAAAGAACACATTCATCACACCGCATTCTTCCACGTATCGGCGTTCCTGAGCGTCGAGCCACATGACGGCATTGCAGCCTGCGTCGCGTGCTTCCTGGTCGGCTAGCAGAGCGGCGGCGTAGTTTCCGGCAGGTTTAATGTCGCCGGTTCCTCCGGGAAATGCCCGCACGTATCGTTCGCTGACCAGAACGTCGATCGGCGCCGAAAAATATGCGCCAAAAGGCGACGTAAAGATTACGAACTGAAATCGGTCAGCTGGCTTCACGCGCAGCGATGGGTCCACCGAAAATAGAACGGGCCGAATATACAAGGCTCCCTTTTCGGCGGGAGGGATCCATCCGTGGTCCAGGCGAACCAATTCTCGAACGGCATCCATGAACAAAGATTCGGGAACCGGTGGCATGGCGAGCCGGGCTGCAGAACGCTGCAACCGTAACGCATTCTCACGAGCGCGAAATAGGAGAGCGTGCCCGTCAGCCTGATTTGTGCGCCTTCATGCCCTCAAAGACAGAGATTCCATACTGCAGCGCGCTGATATTCGGACCGATCTGCAGCGGTCCATAGGGCTGAATCAGACCGTCACTCCAGCGCCCATCCTGGAATTCAGCGGTAAACATGTGGTCGCTGAACACGCTGCCGAAGACGAGTGTCGAGAAGTCGACTTCCTGCAGTCTTGAGTTCCTCACTTTATCAATGCGAATTGAGTTCATCTCCATCTGGTTATTTTTAGGCATCAGAGAAGCCCCCTGACTGAGATTATCAGCAGACGAGGAAATTAGAGTGAGACAAATAGTGGGTATTTGCATCTCCCGGGAGGATGCCGGCTTTGTTATTTGCGGCCGAATGGCGGAGCAATGAAATGTGCAGTTGCCATCCGGTTCGGATCTCGATCCAGGCCGCCGCGTGGAGTCAGTTGTCAGTCGTTAGACTTTGCAAGCCAATCTGTCCTTCTTCCGGAGTTCCCTTCTCTCCCACCCAAATGACGCGAAAGCGTGCGTCGACGCCGCCGGAGACGAGATGAACGATCTCTCCCACGCAGGGATAAAACGCAGCGCCGTCGAGACGGGCGCCGCGGTGACTGACATCGACGATGGACGCGTCGGAGGGATCCTGTTGAGCTGGACTGACCATCTGTACCGGCAGAGACACGGACAATCTTGGCTCCCGGCGCTGATAGGAAACCGGCTCGGATTGAGCGCGCTTCAGCGATCCCGCAGGAGAATTCGCCAGTTCGTGTTTTCCGAGTTCAACCAGAAATTCTCCCTTGGTAAGGGTGCTCCCTTTACAGAAGAGCTCAAGGAGTGGATCCGGTTCCAGAGCGTTCGTTGTTGGACCTGAGATTTCCGACGACGAAGCGGCAACGCTATTTTCCCAGTCGATTCCTTCCGGCTCAACCAATACGTCGGCGAGTGCATCTGGGTTGGCCTCGATCTGCTGAATGAATTCCTCTAATCGATGCCGATAGCCCGCCGTCGGCGCCAGGAACTCAATGCCCATACCAAGTTCCGGATCCATGAATCGTACTTTCCCTTGCGTCTTGACTGAATAATCTGCGACACGGAGCAGCAACTCCACGCGCGTCTGGACGGGAAAGGCGGACTGGGTTCGCAAGAAGCATCCAGCTTGACTGAGGCATATTAGAGTGCAGTGAATCGGCGGATCCCGCTTCTCTCCACTCTGCAGGCGCAACCACTCCTTCAGACTCTCCTGCGTGGCGGCGGGAAGCGCGGCAAACTGAAGCCCGGCATGGCGCCGCGCATCCTGCCAGGCGATGGTTCCATTGGCTTCGATCACGGTGGTGGTGTCAGGAAGGGCAAAGCAAAAGCCAATCGGCGACACCTTCTTGTTCGAACTGGAAAAGCGGACCGACATTCCGCCCTCGCTCAGTCCGGAGATGGAGCCATGCTCCCCTTCTCCATTCTGGAATCGGAAATAGGCGGCGATGTTCACCTGCATTCGTAAGGACCGGCGACGCTCTCGCTTCATCAGAGCTCGGGCGGCGCGAAAACTCGACTTCGCTTTTTCAGTTGAGATGGGCTTAAAGACAACGAAATTTGCCCCTAGCTTAAATGCGGTCTGCAGATTGGTACGGGCTTCGATAATGGCGATTGCCATGGACTTGCTATTTTGCTTTCCGGAACGGACGCTTCCCAGCAAAGCGAATCCGTGCTCATCTTTGCAGTCCACAATGACAGCTTCGAAGCTGTGCTGTGCCAGCTTTTTGGTGGCGCTCGCGTGGTCCGGGCAGTGCTCAACATCGATTTCCAATTCGCTCAGGACGTTGCTGAGAACGCGCAGCGAGCGTTCGTCCGAGCACACTAATAAGGAGCTGAAATTCATGCCAGATTAAAGGTAAGCAAGAAGTAACCGAAGCTAAAGTTACGAGGGTAACGGGAAACGGAAAGCTCAATGCCGGGATTCGTATTTTGGCATACGATGCCCATACACTCTCCCCGCGTCGCTTCGAATAAAATCACGAACCAAATCTCGGAACCGATCAGGAAACGGCCCGGTTACGATTTTGGCAACCATCTTCTTATACAATTTCAGCTAGCTCATCGCCGAGAAATCCAAGCTGAGACGCATCCGAAACCCATGAAAAACTTTCGCCAATTCTATATCGACGGAAAGTGGGTCGATCCCGCTGTCGTCCGAGACTTCACAGTTCTCAATCCCGCTAATGAGGAGCCGGTTGCAACCATCTCGCTGGGTTGCGCCGCAGATGTTGACCGAGCAGTAGCGGCCGCCAAACGCGCCTTCGAGTCGTATTCGGAAACCAGTCGCGATGAGCGCTTGACGCTTCTTCGCCGAATCGCCGATATCTATCAGTCAAAGATGGAGCCAATGGCGCAAGCCATTTCTGAGGAAATCGGTGCACCTGTTTCACTATCTCGAAAAGCGCAGGCGCCGGCCGGCCTCGCCCATTTGCTGGAGATCGTGAAGGTGCTGGAGCACTTCAAGTTCGAAGAGCTCAAGGGTTCGACGTTGATGCGAAAAGAGCCAGTCGGAGTCTGCGGGCTGATCACTCCCTGGAACTGGCCGATGAACCAGATCGTGACCAAGGTCGCGCCCGCACTGGCAGCGGGATGCACCATGGTTCTTAAGCCCAGCGAAATCGCCCCTCTATCCGCCTGCTTGTTTGCGCAAATCATCGATGAGGCTGGTGTTCCTGCCGGTGTCTTCAATATGGTGAATGGAGATGGGCCTACTGTGGGTGCGGCAATTTCATCGCATTCAGATATCGCCATGGTCTCTTTTACCGGGTCCACGCGAGCCGGCGTCTCAGTAGCGGTGGCTGCGGCTCCCACTGTGAAGCGGGTTACGCAGGAACTCGGCGGCAAATCTGCCAACATCATTCTGGACGACGCCGACTTCGACAAGGCGGTCAAGCAAGGGGTGCAGGAATGCTTTCGCAACACCGGGCAGTCCTGCAACGCGCCCACGCGAATGCTCGTTCCTCGCTCCAAGATGGCTGCGGCAGCAGCGGCGGCAAAGGCGGCTGCCGATTCCACGAAAGTTGGAGATCCGCATTCGGAAAACACTAGCGTGGGGCCGCTTTCCAACGAGACGCAGTTCGAGAAGGTGCAGCGTCTAATCAGCCAGGGGATTTCTGAAGGCGCAACGTTGATCGCCGGAGGACTCGGCCGCCCCGAAGGTCTCACCAAGGGCTATTTCGCGAGACCAACAGTCTTCTCCGACGTGAGCAATGACATGACGATCGCGCGCGAGGAAATCTTCGGGCCCGTTCTTTGCATTATTCCCTACGAAGACGAAGAGGACGCCGTCCGCATCGCGAATGATACTGCCTACGGACTTTCCGGTTTTGTTACTGCGGGAGATATTGAGCGAGCGCGCCGAGTTGCCAAGCGAATTCGCTCCGGTAATGTTCACATCAATGGAGCAAGAGTGGACTTCGCCGGTTGTTTCGGGGGTTACAAGCAATCGGGCAATGGCCGGGAGTGGGGCGAAAGTGGCTTGGAAGAATTCCTTGAATTGAAGGCGATCTTTGGGTACGCCAGCGTTGCGAAATAGAAATTCTTGACGCGAGTTCCGTTGCCCTGGCCTTGCTTACCGCCGACGCTCTTCGCGGTGCTCACGGATTGAACACCCCATTGAATCGTTAAATTTTGTTTCGTACGGTCGCGGAAAATTAAAGTAGCGGACCAACGGCGCGGGGCGAAATCTTCCCAGATTTATTGCAGTCCCGAAACTGGAGGGACATGAACTTCCGATTACCCGTAACCACACATTTTCCTTGGTTGGAATAGGGTCTTTCTGGTATTTTCCTTTCAATTTTGACTTAACAAAAATTTCATTCTGAAGCGCAGCCGGGAAGATATCGAGTGCTTTCTTGGATTCGATATTCCTGATTGCTTCAGCAGTCACGCCACTTTGATTCGGTCCCACGGCGCGCCCGCTCGCGCGCAAAGGGTGCTGTTGCAGTTCTGCTCGATCGAAAGCCAATAAATAAATTGGAGTCTACTACATGCAGAAGTCTCTCTCAGGATTAGTGTGCCTGCTTGTAATTTGCGCGCCTGCTGCGTTTGCAGGCGTAAACGTGGACGCTCCCGCTAACGGCGCAACTGTAGCAGGGTCCGTGCATTACGTTGCTTCGGCTACGACCTCGTGTTCCAAAGGGGTCGCTTCCATGGGAATTTACACTGCCCCGGGCGTTTTGGCTTACGTCGTGAATGGGTCTAGCCTCAACACAAGTCTTAGCTTGAATCCCGCGACTTATAAAACCGTGGTGGAATCCTGGGATTACTGCGGTGGGGCCTCGACCACCTCGATTACCGTTACCGTCAGTGAAAAATCTTCAGGCGTCTCCGTGAGTTCGCCCGCCAACAACAGCACCGTCAGCTCGCCTGTGAATTTTTCTGCGACGGCGAGCACGACCTGTTCGAAGGGCGTCTCCGCGATTGGCGTCTATACCGCCCCTTACCAATTGGCCTATGTCGAGAATGGAAATCAATTGAACCATAGCCTGGCGCTGAGCCCTGGGACTTACAAGGCTGTGGTCGAAGAGTGGGATGGATGCGGCGGAGCGAGCACCGCTCCCGTTACCATCACAGTCGGTGGTGGCAGCGGAGGCGGGGGCAAAGTGTTCTCGAACCTGCAGCACAGCGGAGGCTGGGGACAATATGGACAGAGAGCTCCTACATTCGTCGACTGTTCCCCTTCGCCCTGCGACAACATCGTTTTCTCCATGTCACAAGGGATCAAGAATCCTTCGATGACCGGGGAAGCCACTCAGATGTATCTAGCGGGGACCGAAGCATATGGCGATGGACTCTGGAACAATCACCTGATTGGTCCGTTTTCTTCGCAAGGGTTACCCGATACAAATCACACGCTGGTTCCTACTCTGCATGACTTTACCTATGACGTTTATTTCTGGGGAAGCAACCTGGGGCTGGCGCAAGCGCTGGAGTTCGATATCAATCAGTTCTTCGACAGCATGGGCTTCATTTGGGGCCATGAGTGTCGGGTGGCTGGGGGGAATGAATGGGACGTCTGGGACAATGTCAATCAACACTGGGTTCCAACCGGCGTTGCCTGCCATCCGAATAACAATGCCTGGAATCACTTAACCATCCAGGTGGAGCGCACCTCGGATAATCAATTGTTGTATAAATCGATTACCCTGAATGGTTCGACAGCAAATCTCAACCAATACTACAACCACGGCTCGGCTCCTTCGAGCTGGTATGGGGTGACCATCAATTATCAGGAAGACGGAAACTCCAAACAATCTCCTTATTCCGTGTACCTGGATCAACTGAATTTCAATTACGAGTGAAGGGTAAGAGGGATAAAAAGAAGGGGCATATCGAGAGATATGCCCCTATTTGTCATATAGCCGTCGAGGGTTCTGATTTGTGGATTAGGCAACGAAATCAGATCCCGACTCGCCAGCGGACCAAAGTTCGGCCAACGCCGGCAATCAGTCTTCGTCGAGGTATTCGCCCGGAACATCGTCTTCGGGCACTTCGTGGGTGTGAACTTCCTGACCTTCATGATCGCCTGCGCTCTGCACACCCGATACCACGTCGGCCTCGAACGCGTTCCCTTCTTCCAATAGCTCGTCCACACTTTCCGAATCAGCACGTTCGCGGTTCGATAGTCCCTGCAAATCTCCCGATTGCCCTGCCTGCGAACTCAGCCCGGTGCCTGTAAACGCATCGTCATCGAGGCGCTGCCTTTTTGTTGGAGCGCTTTTCGTGAGTGCTCGTCCGGATTTCGCGCTTGTAATCTTCTTTGCCGGCACTGACGTTCTCGTGGCCGATTTTTTCGCCGCAGGCTTCTTTTGCGACTTCTTCTTCGCGACCACCCTCTTCGTAGCCAGTTTCCTTGGGACGCTCTTCTTTGCCGATTTGGCTTTCTTCGCGGCAGTTTTCTTCGTGCTTTTCTTACGTCGTTTTTCAGCAGCCATAATAAAGAAAGTCTACCACCTTCCTGAAAAGACACATCGTCCAGAATTACCTGGCTCGGTCAGGCTCCGAATTCTAGAACTCGAACCTCAATCCAAACTGAAAGTAACGGGGCAGGTAGCCATTTGCGTCAGAGGTGATCGTGCCGAAGGCCGAATCTCCCAGTGCAGCATCGGGCTGAGCAAAGCGAGGATGATTGAACGCGTTGAACATCTCAGCCCGCAGTTCGATCTTCATTCCCTCTTTCGGCACGAACGACTTGGAAAGGTTCGCATCAATGTTGTGAATGCCATTCACTCGAAGACCAGGATAATAACGTGGAGCGTTGCCAGGATTCTGATCGCCTGGGTCGGCAAGGCAGCCGGAATTGATGAAGGCAAATGGGGGTGCGGCTCCACTTGATTCGGCATTGCCGTTAGCCTGCCAATTGGCGGCGACATCTTTCATGCTGAGTCCAGTTTTGAGCTGAGAGCAGATGATATTGGGACGCTGCGTGCCGTTGGCCAGCCGTGGGTTGCTCATGCCTAGCGCGACGGGTTGACCCGACTGTTCTGTGATCATGGTGGCAAGCGACCATCCACCGACCACCGCATCGAGGCCGCGATTCATGTTGCCTCCGATCCAATCCTTGCGGCCCACAGGCAGATCGAGAACGACCGCGGCCGCCAAGCGCTGCGGAGCGTCGTTGGCGCTGATGCTATGCTCTAGATACAGCCGATCGAGTTGTTGCGGCGTTCCACTTCCGAGTGAGCCCACCCAATTGTTCCGGCCAGCAGACGAATTATCGGTCATCTTCGAGATCGTGTAGTTACCTTCGAAACTGACATGGTGCGTCGTGCGCTTCTCGAAGCGAACCTGCATGGCGTTGTACCAGGATGATGCTTCTTCAATCATCAGCCCCTCAAAATCGCCGGTGAATTGCGGGTAGGGATTGAGTAGATCGCCGAGAGGAATTTGGGGCGCGCTGTACAGCGAATTCGGCTCGTTGAAGCAGGGCGACGATGGCGTGGGCGTACATGGACTGCTGAACATCGGATAGAAAGGATTGCTTACAGGGTTCGCCAGAAAGGCGCTCACACAACTGTCGTTCTGGCATTGAGGGTCAGTGGGTGTGACGGCAGCGGAGACCTTCGCCAGCAATGCAGACGATATGAAATCTCTGTTGTTCGTTCCGGACCAGGGCAAATGGGTGCTGCGGTTGGCCGAGTAGTCGACGCCCAGGACGATTTGGCTCGGCAGTTCGCGCTGGATTCCAATATTCCACATGTAAAGATCGGCATCGCGTGCCGCCGTAGTACCCAGATCGTTGTTGTTGCCATATCCCCACTCGGCCAACTGACCATACTGGCGGTTCTGCGGAGGAGTAAATCCGGAAGGGAACGGATTTTCAAGCGTGGCATACTGCGTCTCGAAATTATTATTCGTGAAGATGATGGGCGCCGTCTTGCTGAACGCAGTTCCAGGATATTGAAAGTTCGTGGCCGGGCTCATGCCAAAATAAATTCCGGCGCCGCCGCGCACGACCGTCTTCTGATCGAACGAGTAGGCAAAACCGAGCCGTGGGCCGACATCACTTCGATAGACCGGCACGTGCCGCATGTTCGAGCCGGCAAATTCCGTTGTGCCGATCAGTTGCTCCGTGGTCGGGAGACCGATGCCGACACCAGCTAGCGTCACCTGGGCGCTGCTTGTGCCAGCAGGTGCAGCGCTCAACACATTCGCCAGGTTGATGCCGACACCCGTGGGCGCGTTGAAATTGCTGAACTGAATTCGATTGTAGCGCTCGTCGTACGGTGTGCTCCATTCGTAGCGAATGCCGAGGTTCAAGGTGAGCTTGGAGGTTATCTTCCAGTCGTCCTGGAAATAGAAACCGGTTTCGGCCGACTTGTTCGCGACCGAGGGCAAAACTTGCAGGGACGTATTGATATTGGGAACCGGGTTGACGTTGTCGGCGTAGCCGAAGAGCGTGCTGGCCAAAGGATTGCCGGTTGGATTTCCGTTCGCGTCCGCGTCGTTGTTGGGAGTCGGAGAAGTCACATAGTCGGTGAAGTTCAGGGTTCCCGTGGGATCGTTGGGTTGGAAGAAATTGTTATAAAAAAGGCGCTGTTCGCCGCCGAATTTCATCAGATGCGATCCGCGCGAAACCACGAACTGGGACGAATAGGTGTAGAGCGTGTGCGCGAAGGTCGTATCGATGCAGCATTGATCGTAGAGATCGGTCCAAGGGGTGGTTTGCCCGCCGGAGGACATGTAAATTGCGGGCATGCGATCCAATCCGTTTGCCTGCTGAAAGATTGGCGACAATTGAACCCCGGAAGGGAGGGTAGAGTTGAAATTTGAAATGGTTGGGATGCCGGAGGTTGCATGTTCATGTACGCGGTCCAGGGAGAAGTGGCTCGTCCAGACGATGCGTGAATTTATGGTGCGGGAGTATTCGATCGATGCGTTTTGCGTGCGCGTCGGAGACCCGGCAATGCCGTCGCCAGATCCATTGTTGTCGAAGCTGTCGCCGAAAATCATCGGCGTGTAGTAGTTCGAAGTTTCGCGGCTGTAACGGGCGCTAATGTGATTTCGATCGTTGATCTGATGATCGACTTTGATATCGAACTGATAATCCGGGGCATGCGAAGTGCCGCTGAAAAGGTAGTTGTTGATTGTCCCTGGCTGATTTGGTTGTGGATAAAGATTCAGGATGGCCTTACCGATCGGATCGATCTCGCCTGCCGGAATGATGTTGCCCGGCACCTGCGGCCGGCACATACCGGTCGCGCACCCAACCAACGGCAGAGTTGGATCATAAATACAGTTGGCTACGCAAATGCCGCCGGGACCAAAAGTTGCTATCGCGGAAAAATTTCCTTCTCTTTCCGCCTGAGTCGGCACAGTGGCAATGCCGTTGAATGCCGAATTAGCGCGAACCTTTTCGAAATCGGCGAAGAAGAAAGTTTTGTTCCTCCGGATCGGGCCTCCAATCGAGAATCCGCCCTGATCGCGAGCGCTATCCGGCTTGGCATTCGGAGCAGGATTGAAAAAGTCGCGCGCGTCCAATCCCGAACGCTGCAGAAAATACCATCCACTGCCATGAAAATTATTGGTGCCACTTTTCATGACCATGTTTACGACAGTGCCGCCATTGTTGCCGAATTCCGCCGAGAAGCTGTTGTTCTGAACTTTGAATTCCTGCACGCCTTCGACCAGCGGCTCATAATAAACATTGCTGTTTCCGCCTTCGCCCTGTTCCGGCGCACTCAGCGGGGAGCCGTCGAGCCGGACTTCAGCGGTGGCGTTTCTCTGACCGTTCGAAACAAAATTCGTTCCCGAGGGGTAATTATCTTGCGTGCCCGAGCCGGCAGCCTCCGTTACCCCTCCCGCCAGAAAGGTCAGGCCGAAGAAATCGCGATTTACCAAAGGAAGTTGCTTGACGTACTGGCTGGTGACATCGGTGCCGAGAGTTGCATTGCCGGTGTCAAGCAGCGGGGCGGTAGTGCTGACCTCAACTGTGGAGGTAACGCCCGCCAGTTGCAGTTTGAAGTTTAGCGACGACTCCTGGTCGACCTCGAGAACCACTCCGGTGCGGTCGGACGCGCGAAATCCCGGCGCTTCGGCCTTTACGTCGTAGGTCGATGGGCGCAGGCCGGTGAAGAAATAAGAACCCTTATCATCTGTTCGCGCAGAGGACGAAATGTTGGTACCTGTGTCGCGAATGGTGACCGTAGCATTCGGCACTACAGCACCTGAAGCATCAGAGACAATGCCGCGTAGTTGTGCCCGGTAGTTGCCTTGCGCAAAAAGCAGGCTCGTGATTGCGAAGAGCGAGACATACAGAAACCAGGAAAGCACCCGCCGAGTCAGCCGCATGACATCCTCCAAGAACATTCGAATGGCGCCTGCACGAACCGCAGTATTTCTGGCTTGCGATTGCTTACGATTTCTTTCGAAACCAATCTTTTACTGACTGGGAACGCTGCTTGTCAAGAGGAATGTCGGGGTACCGCGCCATGAATGCCTGGGATCGGATTTTTGAATCAATTGGCCTGCAGCCAGAAGACCGCGCCCTTCGAGATGGGCGGCAATGTGAAAGTAACCTTCCCTTGGTTCGGCGTGCCCTCCAGTTTTTGCGTGTCCCCGAGAAACGGCAAGAAATACGCCGAATGGCCGCTGCCATCTGGCACTGTGACTGTGACCGTCTGAGGAGTTTGAACGGGATTCTTGCCTCCTACGAGCCCCGCAAAGTTAGCCAGGAAAACGTGAGTCTCACCGTTCACGCGAGCGATGGAGGTGGCTACTTTAGGCGATGCCGAGATTTCAGCACCCGCGCTCGGCGGAAGGCTGTCTAGAAAACCCTGCTGCATCTTCGGGGTCGCCTGATCAAAACCAGCTTCCAGAGACGTGACATACGCTTTCCCCGGGCAATCTGGAAAACGCGTGATGCCTCCTTGATTCCCGCCTTCGAGGGCATTGTTGCCCGTAATGATCAACTTCTTTCCCCCTCCAGCGTACTGCTTGAGCAATTCCTGCTCGTCCGGGCTCAAAATACGAACATCTGGGAGAACGAGGGCTTCGCCGCGAAATTCGTGCAGGGTTCTCGGGGTGACGATCTGAAATTCTCGATGAGCCTGCATCAGCAAAATGAGAATCCCACGATAGGAGCGAAGAAAATCTTCGGCATAAAAGTTTCGCGTCTGCGGCGAGAAATAAACTCCGATGGGATGGATCGGAGTGCGCGGCAGGTAAAGCGTCTTTTCGTTTTGCTTAATCCAGGCGAAAATCTTTTTGCGGGTGGCCGGATCGTTGGATCCCGCCATGGAATGGCCGGGCGCATCCCAAAAATTCGCTCCCACCGTAACTTGGGACATCGCCAGATTCATCATGGCCTCGCGCCGGTCGACAACTTTATCTCCGTCCCAGGAATAGTTCAGAATCCAGGTCGCCTTCCCTTCAGCGAAAGCTCGGAACGTCTGCATCCCGACCTGGTAGTAAAACCAGTTCAGGGGCGTGCGAGCCGACGCCATATGATTCCCGTTGCCGAATTCATATTCGTGTGCGACCGCATCGACCACGGGATAAAGGCTGTAAACATCAGCCCCGACACGAACAGCTTCGAATTCGATACCGGGATAAATTTCTGGGATAGTTTTGATATGCGGATTCACCGACTTGGCGTTCAGGTCGATCTCGTGCAGAAAGTCGGTAATGGTCTGAATACGAAAATCAACCCAACGACGGAAGTTAGGATCGGAAAAGTCGCCGATCTTTAAATCTTTTTTCGCATCGAGTCCCGTCTGCTTTTTAAACGCGGCCACGGTGTAATCATCGAAGCTGGCCCACGTATCCTCCCAGCCCTCGAAGTGAGTCATCCAATACGGAATGTCGACGTAGATGCCATCAATTCCGGTCGCGGCAATCTGCCGGACGCGCTCCATATAAGTTTTGCGCCACTCGGGAGCGTAGGGACTAACCCAAACGTCCTCATCGCCGGGAGCGATCCAAAAAGCCGTGCCGCCGCCGAAGATCGCTGGTTCACCGGTGATTTTGCGTTGCAACCAGTCGGGATGATCTTTTGCAAGAGTGTGAGCCACCTTATCGCCATGGGCCGTGATGCATTCCGTGCCAGCGATGTAGACGAAAGCATAGTTTCCTACCGAGTGTGCTTTTTCTGCGACGGCTCGAATCGCCTCCAGTTTGGCCTTCGGATCGAGAAAGCTCTCGTAACGGCCCGGGATGTCGTTGTCTACCTCGATGCCGAAGACACCGGTCGCCTGAGCGTCGGCCACAATTTTGTCTGCGCTGTTCCTGGCAAGCCCATATGCGCCGATGCGCACGTAGTTGGTCCAATTCTGTTCAACAGAAGTTGGAGAGGCCGTCGCAACCAGGAACAAGATGAGGACTGAAGAGAGTGCAATTCTATGCTGGTGCATGGGATCCATTCATTTTTTTAGAAGTAGCAGCGCGTTCTCCCGGTAGACCCAGCGCAACACATCATCGGGAAGAAACAAACCATAAATGTTCCAGCGTCCCTGACGAGAGGCGTGCGACGGATACTCGAAATACTCGTCGCGGGTTTCCAGGAAACGATAGTGAAGCCGATACATGTCTACGTCAGGAATCAGGTCCGTTCCGAAGAGAATGCGGCCCGAATGCTTCAGAAAAAACTCGCGAGCGGTGTAGGGTTGGCGCCCCAGTTCCGCGCAACGGGCCCCGATATCGACGTAGAGATTCGAATGCAAATCGAGCAACCGGCTGACATAGGAGAGATCCTCTGGATGTTCGGCAACGTGCGCCGCCACAAAAGTAGTGTTTGGATGCCGCGCAAACACCCTATCGCGCTGGCTCAGTAATTGGGATTTGTCGAATTGCGAGCCGTGGAAACTCCACTCCGGATGAGCCGCCAGTTCCTCATAGCGCTCGTTGCGATTGTCGATGGGCTGAAAAAAAGCATCCGGGTCCGCAATATGAAACATAATGGGAACATGCAGTTCGGCAGCTTTCTCAAATAGCGGCGCGAGGCGCTCATCGTCCACTCGCAACAACTTTCCGTCTACATCGCGGACGCTGGTTCCCAGATCCTTCCACAACTTCAAGCCACAGGCGCCGCGCTCCACCAGCTCTTCCAGGCGATCCACAGACCGCTTGAAGAAACCGGAAGAGTGCAGGTCGCTCCAGTCCATCCAGCCGTACGTGGAGAAGCGATCGCTATCAGCCTGTTGAAACTTATGAATCATTCGTGATGCAGCTTCACCGGTGCGCATCGTGATGTTCACAATCCGCTCGATTCCGCACTCGTCCATCACCCGCAGAACGTCAGAAGGATCCAGGGCATCCAGATGATTGTGGTAATCGATTACGGGAAATTTCGGTCGAAGAATCTCGTGGAGCAGGCGAGACCAGCATGGAGCGCGGCTGAAAATCGCCGAGGCGCAAATCGACTTCGGCCTTCGCGGTTACCATGGCAACAAAAGGATCTTGTTCCGCTTTGTTGCTCACGCAGATCTCTCCCCAGCGATCCGGGGTTTCGACGGAAGATCGCCCAAGTTTCGTTTTGTTATGTGCGTAGTTTCCATTTATTACGAAATGCTTCACTAGCGATCAGAGTCTAATATAATATCGCGCTGCACGGAAGCGGAATGCGTTGGCAAAATTATGCGAGTATCAAGCAGCTCTTTATTCTTCTGTCTGTGTTCACTGATCGTTACGGTGGGAGTTACCACCGCAAGTGAATCCTCGAATGCCTACGGCGTAGACGCCGGTGAAGCTCGATCGAGCATCCGGTCGAATCGGATCACCTTAGAAAATAACCTGTTCGCGGCTCGCTGGTCGTTCATTCACGCTAAAATCGGCGGACTGGATCTGATCGAGCATCCTTCAGAAAAACATATCCCTCTGTCCAAAGATCTCTTTATTCTGAAGTTCCGCGACGGGGAGATTCTTCGCTCCTCGACAATGGCGCCTCAGGGTGATCCACGGATAGAGAGTTTGCGCGCCGAACCAAACGCCTTAAAATCGGCCGAGCGCTCTCCGGGGCAACAGGTGATCGTCAACCTGGAAGATCACACAAGGCAATTGTCCGTGACATGGAAAGGAACACTGCGAGATGGATCCAATTATCTGAGACAGGAGATCTCGCTCCACGCCACGACCGACCGACCAATCACAGAGATCGAACTATTCGACTTCAAGGCGCCAACCGCGCGCGTGGACGGGAAGGTGAAAGGTTCCCCCGTAATCATCGAACACATTTTTCTTGGCTTTGAACATCCTCTGTCAATCTGCCGTGTGAACGATGAGGTCGTAACCTGTTCCATGCATCGCGAATTGCCTCTGCGCGCCGGCCAGACGGTGACTTACTCTTCCGTAATCGGGGTCAGCCCACCGGGGCAGATGCGACGCGCCTTCCTAAGCTACATCGAGCGCGAGCGGGCACGCCCTTACTCGCCGTTTCTTACTTACAACTCCTGGTATGACATTGGCTTTAATAATTCCTACGACGAGGCTGCCGCTCTGGATGTAATTCATTCTTTCGGCGAAGAGCTGGTCCAAAAGCGAAACGTAAAATTGGATTCATTCCTGTTCGATGATGGCTGGGATGATCCTCATACCCTGTGGAGTTTCGGTCCAGGATTTCCGAATGGTTTCACGCCTCTGAAAGCTGCTGCTGAAAAATACGGTGCTGCGCCGGGCGTTTGGCTCTCGCCCTGGGGGGGATACGACAAATCCAAGGAAGAGCGGCTCAAGTACGGACGCCAGCAAGGTCTCGAAACCAATGCCGGGGGATTTGCCCTTTCCGGACCGAAATATTATGCCCGCTTCCGCGAAGTCACCTTGAAGTTCATCCTTGATTATGGGGTAAACCAATTCAAGATCGATGGCACGGGAAATGTGAATAGCGTGTTGCCGGGTAGCCAGTTTGACAGTGACTTTCAAGCGGCCATTAGTCTGATGCGCGAATGGCGCTCGCTTAATCCGAACATTTTCATCAATCTGACGACCGGTACCTATCCATCCCCTTTCTGGCTGCAGTATTCCGACTCCATCTGGAGGAGCGGGGACGATACTGCGTTTGCGGGTGTGGGTTCTTGGCGCGAACGTTGGATCACATATCGCGATGCGGCAACGTATCACGGCATCGTGCAAGCAGGGCCGCTGTTTCCCTTGAACTCTCTCATGTTGCACGGAATGGTTTATGCCCGGCAGGCCGAGCATCTTGATTCTGATCCGGGCAAGGATTTTCTGAACGAGGTGCACTCCTATTTCGGTAGTGGCACGCAGTTGCAAGAGCTTTACATCACTCACTCCCTTTTATCGAAAGAAGATTGGGACATGCTGGCGGAGGCTGCGCAATGGGCACGTAACAATGCGAATATCATGATCGACACTCACTGGATCGGAGGCGATCCCCGCCAGTTGCAAGTTTACGGTTGGGCGGCTTGGTCGCCCGAAAAGGGCATCATCACGTTGCGCAATCCAAGCGACAAGAGGCAGATCTATGCGCTCGATGTGGCGAAGGCGTTTGAGTTGCCGGTAAAGGCGCCACGGAGATATCAGGCCCGCAGCCCGTGGCTCAAAGACCGAGACCGCAAACCCGTCTCATTTATTGCGGGCGCGCCGAAGACACTGACGCTTGCGCCTTTTGAGGTAATAAATCTGGAAGCATTGCCAGAGAAATAAATAGTTGTCATCCGCTAGGCTGGGTCGCGTTCCTGTTGACGTTTGTTTGACGCCTAAAACGCACGGAGGCCTGACGGCTGCGCTACCGCGCGGGAGAAGGCTCCACTTCTTGTGCTCGCGAACGATGAGTTCTAGAATAGCGACGTCGCCTGGGAGGATACATAGTGTCGAGCAGAATCGGTCTTGTCTTGGGTGTCATAGTGTTTTGCGGTGCATTCATGGGTGCGGGTCAGGATAGCTCGAATGCTCCGAAAGAAGTCACCTATGACCGGGATGTCGCTCCCATTTTGTTCAAGAATTGCGTTGTATGCCATCGCGAGAACAACATCGCGCCCATGTCTCTCATGACGTATAAGGATGCGCGCCTCTGGGCGCCGGCTATTCGCGAAGCCGTAGTGCAACGCAAGATGCCGCCCTGGCATGCCGACCCCAAAGTAGGCGATTTCGTCAACGATCCCAGGCTCACCGAAGAGGACATCAAGACCATCGACGCATGGGTCAGAACGGGCACCAAGGAAGGCGACGCCAAAGACCTGCCGCCGGCTCCCGTGTTTCCCGTGGGCTGGCACATCAAGCCAGACGTCGTATTCACGATTCCCGAGTTCACAGTAAGCGGCGGCAGCCAGGACGATTACGAATACATTTATGTTCCAACCAATTTCACCGAGGACAAATGGATCCAGGCCGCAGAGGTGCTTCCCGGAGACCGGCGCGTAGTGCATCATGCAACGGTGTCAGTGATTCCTGCCGATAAAGTGGCGAAAGAAGTAGCAGAGCATGGCAAAGCAGATGCTGGAGTCGACAAATATCATTACCGCACCGGCAAGGTACTGCATATGAGACCCGATGCACCCATAATCGACGATGGGTGCTCGGCGCCTGATGGTGGCGGCGTTCCGGGCAAGGGATCCGGATATCTAAATATCGTTCCAGGAATCTATTTGCCAGGACACCTGGCCGAGACTCGTCCTGCAGGCTACGCGCTGAGAATTCCAGCAGGCTCCTATTTGCAATTTCAAGTTCACTACAGCAACCATACCGGCGAAGACCTAAAAGATCGCACGAGCATTGGACTTGTCTTTGCCCGGGAACCAGTGAAGCACGAGATTGCGCAATACGAAATCTGGAATGACCTCTTTCTGATTCCGCCCAACGACGACGATCACCGGGTGACCTCGTGTTACACGTTGCCTAAAGATGTAACCGTCCTCGCCTACACCGCTCACATGCATTTTCGCGGAAAAAGTATGACCACCGAAGCCATCTATCCCGACGGCCATCACGAAGTTCTATTAAATGTGCCGCACTACAACTTCCGCTGGCAGGAAACTTACTTTCTGAAACACCCGTTCCTGCTGCCGAAGGGTACGAAACTCGTGACCACCGCATATTTCGACAACTCGTTCGATAATGCCCAGAATCCCGATCCCTCGAAAGCACTTCGTTGGGGCGAACCCAGCGATGAGGAGATGATGGGCTTCTGGTTGCAATTCGCCGATCCTAAACTGGTCGACGAAAAGGCTGCGGTGGCCAGCAAGTGAAATGAACAGCGGTGCTTAACATCTCAATATCGAATCTGAGTCGTCTCTTTTCCAACGCAATTTCTCTTTCGATTTTTCGTCGATTTATAAGGAGCGCTTGATTGTGGAAGTTACGCGTCGCAATTTTCTAGTCTCCGCCGCTACTGCCGCTTGCGCTCCTGCACTGCTAGGTGCAACCGACAAGGCTGGAACGAAAGGCGCCAATCCTCGGACAGAGTGACCATCAGTACGAGGCTATTCACGACTGGGGTGAGCTGCCACGCACCATCAAATACGGGAATACCCATGGCGTTTGCGAAGATTCCCAGGGCAATATCTACATCCATCACACCGTGAATGCGACCAGCGAGAGCCTGGACACCATGGTGGTCTTCGACCACGACGGTAAATTCGTCCGCTCCTGGGGTCGGCAATTCAAAGGCGGCGCCCACGGACTGACGATCCGCAAAGAAGGCAGCCAAGACTTTCTCTATCTATGCGATTTCCAACATGGCATCGTTACCAAGCGAACTTTGAAGGGGGAAGAAGTATTCACCCTGGGATACCCGGCCGAATCGGAAGCCTACAAGCCCAAAGACAAAACCGCGGCAGTACCATATCGACCTACGAATGTTGCGATCGCTCCCAACGGCGATATCTACGTAGGCGACGGATACGGATCGAGTTTTATCAATCAGTACAACCAGAAAGCCGAGTTTATTCGCACCTTTGGCGGGTTAGGCAAAGGCGACGATCAACTGGATTGTCCGCACGGGTTGTGGATCGATACCCGCGAACAGATGCCGCTACTGGTGGTCGCCGACCGGGGCAACAGCCGGTTGCACCGATTCAGCCTGGATGGCAAGCACGTTGACTTCATTCTGGGCACCACGAAGATGCCATGTTATTTGCACGAACGGAATGGAGAAGTCGTGATCCCGGATCTTCTCAGCAAAGTCGTCATTCTTGATAGCAAGAACAATGTGGTCGCCAGTTTGGGACGGGGGGAATTTTCAAAAACAGATTGGAGCACGGTTCGAAATCAGGAACACGGAACATTCGTTCCCGGAAGATTTGTTTGTCCGCACAGCGCCTGCTTCGATCACGAGGGCAACATTTTTGTCGTGGAATGGGTTGAAGCCGGCAGAGTCACAAAACTGCGCCGCCTAGCCTGACCAATAAATTCCCAGTTCGCAGCTCAGATCCAGGCGAATCAAAACTTGCACGCGGAAACGTCGGACTCATGAAATCCCCCACGGAGCACGATGTTGCGGCCTGAGCAAGCCCGCTGCCCGGTCTGAACCGCGGGTCAGGCGAAAGTTCTCCGCATCCCATTCCAGAACCTCATGCGTTCGAACGGCAATGCAGCCCAGCATCAGCGTCTCCACAATCGGAGCCTCGTAGGCGTAATTCGCGCGAGCCGGTGGACCGCCCTGGCAAGCATGCACCCACTCGAGAAAGTGCGCTGCATCTGCGCTACTGGCGCTGCCGCCGAGCTCTGGTCTTGTCGGCTGAAACGGTTCTTCCTTCTTCGCAGGCGTTCCGAAGGGCATGGTCATCTTTCCATCTTTTGACAACACACGCGGATCCTGCCCCATAAATGCCGTCATCAACTTGCCATTGTCGCCTGTATAAATCACACCCTCGCCGTCCGTCCCCATCTCCGCGTCATCGGATAATTCCGAAGGACGTCTCGGCTCAATACCGCCGTCGTACCAATTCAGTTTCAATTCTGGCCGAGCCAGAGTCTTCGCGAAATTGAAATGCACCGAGGAGGCGACGGGGAAACTTTCGGGAAACAAATCGGTCGTACTCGCCTCGATGTGACGCGCGGCTTGCAGTCCGACGGCACGCGAGATTGTATCGAAGCCATATTCACCCATGTCTCCGAGAGCGCCGCATCCAAAGTCGTACCAGGCGCGCCAAACAAACGGCAGATAACTCTTGCTAAAGGGACGCATCGGCGCAGGCCCCAGCCACATATCCCAGTTCAGTCCGTCAGGAATTTCATCCGCATGGGTTGGTGTAGGAAGTCCCTGCTTCCAGAACGCCGATGCGCGCTTGGTCCAGATGTCGATGGAGCGCACTGGCCCGATCACGCCGCTGCTCAAGAGATTGTGCACCTGTTGCGATTCTGGAGAATTCGAATTGAAGATTGAAACCTGCGTCGCGCGTTTCGTCTCGTTCGCAACACGAACCATCTCGCGACACTCCCACACGCTATGCGCCATTGGCTTCTGGCTATACACATGCTTTCCTGCTCGCATCGCGGCGATCGTAATCGGCGCATGCCAATGATCGGGTGTGCTCACGATCACGGCGTCGAGGTCCTTCTCTTTCGCGAGCAGTTCGCGAAAATCTTCGTAAGACGTACACCCCGCGTAGTTGGCCTTGCCGCGTTCTTTCGCATAGAACGCATTAACGATGCTCTGCGCCACTTCGCGACCCGCAGTGGGCCCGGGCAGCGTTGCGCCCCAAGAGGGATCCTGCAGAACCATGCGCACTTTATTCCGCAATTCGTTGGGACCCCAATCCAGATAATCGCTGCTGCCGCGGTTCACGTCACAAACAGAAACTACCTGGATTTCAGGTAGCCGCAACACATCCAACATGACGCGCAGCCCCTGGGATCCAACGCCGATGCACCCAATCGTCAACTTATCGTTTGCCCCGATACGCGGTAACGCAAATCCGAATCGATTCAGAGACAGTGCCACAGCTGCCGATCCAAAGCCCTGAAGCGCTTCGCGCCGGTTCATGCCAACCTCTCGCTGCAGTGGGAAATATGTAATCGTTCGCGGTAGGAATACGGAAACATCTTCATGGCAAGCAGCTTAAACCCAGAGGCAGGCCTTTGTCTCAGACGCCAGCCCATGCATTAATGTTTGGCTTGATGTCTAGCCTGCTTATGCCCGGTTTATCCCGCTCATGGAGGGGCGCAGCGGAGGCAAGCTTGGATCCAGCGCTTCTATCTTTGCGGGCGCGAGCGCAACCAGCACAATACCGATGACAGCAAACGCAACTGCGCCGCTCAGCAAATGTACGCGTTCGGGCAGATCGTGCATTGACTGGACCGCCATAACGCCGGCATGCGCAAAGCTCGACCACGCCGTGAAGGCAATCAGGCTGCGATGCTCTGACGGGTCACGTGAGGCCAGCAGCAGGAAAACTCCCAGCGTGACATAGATGCTGAGCATCATCTGCAGGCTCTCTTCCAAATGCATTGCGACCAGAGGGTAAACCGTCGCTAAGAAGAGCATTCCCACGATCACCAAGACGACCTTCAATATTCTCTCTCGAACCATTTTGTCCTCCCGGCGAAATTAAAAGCCTGCATCCCAATCAGATTGGTCCTTGATAGTGCCGCAGCCGCACCGCTGCGGCGAGAAATACTGCCGCAACCAACAGCCCGATCCATACACTCGGGCTGCTCAGGAAATGGAGCGGAGTGATGTGCGTCATTGGATTGGTGGGGAAGGTGTCAGGCGATCTGAAGTCGACTGCAGGCGCAGCGCCGATCAACCGACCACCCACCAGGGCGGCGAAATGCCAAGTATGGAAGACAATCCCTTCGAGCCCGGCAATGGCAACCACGGGCAGCGCCGCCCATAGCAACGTTGCGCGGCGCGTCCAGCCGGAGACCAATAGTACCCAGCAATAAACCGGCGCGGGCCAGAGGGTGTGGGCTGTAAAAATGTGGTAGAGCAGCAGCAGCGACATGCGGAAGAAAGACACCTCGGTCCACAACGCGGACACGCTCAAACCGCTCGCCAGCAGCCTTAAAGAGCTGAGTAAGAGCACGATCCATTGCACGGCAACAGCGCTGGCCCATGCGACTACCGGCACGATCACGAGCGGGATACTGGCTTTCGCAAGCACCGTTGTGAGATCGGATACCGGCAGCGACTTCCAGAACAGGATGCTGCGATCGCGACGTTCCCCATACAAAGCGTCGGCGCAATAAAACACATTCACCAGAATCGTCGTGAGCATCATTAGACCGGCCACGATATCGTACGGGGTTGCGGTGTGTTCCGGGCTGATCGACTGCAGTCCAAGAGTTGTGCCCGGAAGAATCGTAGTAAACAGAAGGCCAACCAGAAATACGGCGGCTACGCCCAGAGGCGCGAGATAAATGGAACGGTTCTCCCATAGCTCGCGACGCACGGACCAGTAGAACGGGCGAGTAACCGAGATCGGTGCCGGTGCTGCGATCGAGGAAGAAAAGGACTCGGCCATCGGATTCGATTGGCTATTCATCGGGAGGCTCCTTGCGGCTGGTTGCTATGATTTGCTGGCTTGTCTTCCAGCAGGGCGACAAACAAGTCGGCAATGCTGGGCACGCGTATGGCGCCCAAGGCGGCGAGTTGCTGGCGATCGGCGTGACTGAGCTTTACATCGAACAGCAGGATGCTGCGACCAAGCACCTGACGTTCGTGTATCGGAGTGAGAGCGCGTGCTGCGGCTAGATGCTCGGGATGCACCGTCACTTCCACATAGCGCGATTCGAATTCTTCCATGCTGCAATCGAGTACGATGCGCCCGCGGTTGATGAACACGAGATCAGTGAGCACGTGCTGGACGTCTTCCACCTGATGAGTAGTCACCACGATGGTGCGGTTGCGATCAAAGTAGTCGTTCAGCAGCGAATCGTAGAATTGTTTGCGGTACAAGATGATCGAGGCCGAGCGTAGGTTCGTCCAGCACCAGTAGTCTCGCGTCAATAGCCATGACCAGAGCCAGGTGCAGCTGGGTGACCATACCCTTGGACAATTCCCTGACCTTGCTGCTTCGGCTGATGTCAGTCTTGGCAAGAAAACCTTCCGCCTTGGCACGGTCAAATCGCGGATGCACACCGGCCACGTAGTCGAGCGTCTGCGAAACCCGGATCCAGCGCGGCAGCACGGCGATATCGGAGATAAAGCAGACATCGCGCATAAGCTGATCGCGTTCGGTCCAGGGCTCGCGCCCCAGCACCTTCAGCTCTCCCTGATATTGCGTGAGGCCGAGAATGGCGTTGAGCGCAGTGCTCTTCCCTGCACCGTTGGGGCCGATGATGCCGAGGATGCGGCCTTCTTCGACGTGCAAATTTATGCCGTCAAGCGCGATGGTTTTGCCGAAGGCTTTCCGGAGACCACGGGCTTCGATCACTGTCATCTCTTGGGCTCCTTCTTCTCTTTCTCTGCGGCATTTGACGAGCCGCGGTTTGCCGAGCCGTTCAGCAGTTCCTCCGCGCTCAGGCCGAGCCGCTGAATGCTTGCGTACACCCTGGGCCATTCTTCGCCCAGAAACTTCTGCCGTTCGCCCTGCAACAATAAATCTCGGGCACCAGTATTGATGAACATGCCGAGGCCTCGCTTGCTCTCGACCAATCCCTCGTCGACGAGTTGTTGATAACCTTTTAGAACCGTGAGTGGATTGACCCGATATTCGGCCGCAACATTGCGTACCGAGGGCAACGGATCGCCCTCTTTGAGCACGCCGTCGAGTATCATCGCGACCACGCGGTCGCGAAGCTGGCGGTATATCGGCTGACTGTCATTCCACTCACGATCCATGATTTTTTCCCAAGATAACCCTTACCGCGATTCTCCCTCCCGTCAATTCTTCCGCTGCAGGTCAAAGTGCGCGTGGATCAGCTTGTCCTTCATCATGAACGTCCAGTCCTCGGTGTGATGGTTGGCATCGATGATGGTGAACACGGCATGGTGCATGTGCTCCTCCGGGTCCCCGCTGATGTCCTTGAGATCGAACTCGACTGTCTTGCCATCGGGCGACATCTTGCCAGTCATCCGTGGCCGATTCCCCGCATCGCAATAGTGAACCAGTGTAAGCTGGTCTCCGTCCACGTACAGCATCGTGACCGGGTGGTCGTATTTTGTCGGATCCAAAGGCGTTCCTGCTTCCTGCATCTCATGCACGAGGACGTTCCCCCTCGAGGCCACGCGCATCGAAACGTGGAGCGGCTTGCCCCCAGAAACCTCTGGCATCTCGGGGATATTGACGGGGCCTTCCCATTCTCCCGCCAGGCTTTTCATGGTTGCGAAGGACTTCTGGGCGTCAGACTGGGCGTACGCAGCAATGGCGAACAGAACAAACAAAACGGAAAGTGCGATTCGTGATTTCATTTCAATCCTCTCCTGGAATTCTCTTTGCGATCGATTACTGGAGATCCCTTGTGGCGTTTCCGGCTTCAACAAGAGCTCTCCGGTTCATGAGGTTCGCTGAGCAAGCAACGAACAGCACGCGATCTACTGTTATACTTAACTATAACACTGTGAAAATTGCAAGACTTTTCTTGCTTTTTCTTTCCTGATTGTGCGGCACTTGGCTATCTGCTTTTGCAATAACTACTTACGCTGAATACTATAAGTCCCGGATCACCAGAACAGTTGATAGCGTTTAGGTAGGATTTTACGGGCGCTGGCTGAGAAAATGCTTCGGCAGGCAAAGCGGTCGTCTTGCGACTGCTAATGAAGCTCCCTGACCCAGATGTTTCGGAAGCTGATCGGCTCACTGGGGTCGCCGTGGGCTTGCAGTTTAATTGGCGCAGTTTCGTACTTCTTGTAGGATGGCTGACCGATGTACAGCGTCTCGCCCTTCAGCTCGAAATGATTCTGCACCAGGACGCCATTAAAAAAGACTGTGACGTATGCAGGATTTTTCAGCGAGCCGTCAGCGTTGAAAATTGGCGCAGTCCACACTACATCGTAGCTCTGCCACTCACCAGGTTTTCGACTCGGGTTCACCAGTGGAATGCTCTGCTTGTAGACGGTGCCGGCCTGACCGTTGACGTACGTCTTGTTGTTATACGAATCGAGGATCTGCAACTCATATCCGGCATCGCCCGGTCCGGTAGAGGCTAGAAACACTCCGCTGTTGCCGCGCCCTTGACCGCTGCCAGAAATATTCTCGGGGATCTTCCATTCGAGGTGGAGTTGATAGTTCTTGAAAGTGCGCCTGGTTTCAATGTTTCCCGCGGCCTTATTCACCGTCACCACGCCATCGGCAACGATCCATTTCGCGGGTGACTTGTCCTGAGTCGAAACCCACTGGTCGAGATTCTTACCATCGAAGAGAACTATCGCGTCGGAGGGAGGCGCCGCGTCGGTGGCCGCCGGTGTAACCACTGCGGGGACTGGTTCCCACACTTCCGTCTCTTCCGGCCGCGCTGCGGATGAGGCTTTGCCTTCCTGCCCACCCGTTCCAGAGTTAGCGCTAGACTGTTGCGCAGCAAGAAAAGCGACCGCTGCAATCAGCACCGCAAGCCGCAACGGCATTTCGATAGGGGAACCCGCATGTAAGAGGACAGCTTAATCGGAATTTTCGTTTGTTGTCAGCGTTTTTTGATAATGACCCGATGCGCTCCTCGCGAAAATACAACGCCGGCAACAAGTCACGTGGCGAATTCTGGAAAGCGTAGACTGTTTCAGGAAATCTCAATATCCTGACGGTGCTTGCTCGACGAAACTTTTTTTATTGCTCGCGTTCCGGATGTACTACAAACTCCCATAATGAATTCGTCCAGAGAGGAATATTTGTAATGATGCTTCGTTTCTTCGTCTTGTTCGCCATTCTCGTACCCGCATGTTTGCTGGGGCAGTCGCAACCCGAGACGAAAACTATTGATGGGTGGAAAATGCAAGACTCCGCAAAAGTTACGGACCGCAGCCGCGCTTATTTCGACAGCCAATTTTGACCCGCAGGGTTGGTATGCCGCAACGGTGCCCGGGACGGTGCTTACCACCCTGGTCAACGACGGTGTTTATCCGGAGCCGCTGTACGGCGAAAACATGCGCGCGATTCCCGAGAGCCTGAACAAGACCAGCTACTGGTATCGCGCGACCTTTAGCGTGCCCGCAGCTTACAAAGGCCGTCACACCTGGTTGCATTTCGGCGGTATCAACTACACCGCACAAATCTGGGTAAACGGGCACGAGGCCGGGACGATGCGCGGCGCCTTCATACGGGGTGACTTCGATATCTCCGAGTTTGTGAAGCCCGGCCGCCGCGCCGTCCTGGCCGTTCTGGTTGCGCCGCAACCGCATCCCGGGGCGCCCCACGAGCACACGGTTGCGAATGGCGTGGGCCAAAACGGCGGCGAGACTGCTATCGACGGGCCTACATTCCTCTCCACGATTGGATGGGACTGGCTTCCCGCGGTCCGCGACCGGGATACGGGAATATGGCTTCCCGTTACTATGGATGCAACCGGGCCGGTCGTGGTGAAGGATCCATTCGTTACCGCAGATTTGGCGGCATCGCACGACAGCGCTGACCTTCACGTTTCCACAACGCTGGAGAACAAATCGCCGAAGCCTGTCACCGGCACGCTTACTGGCATCATTCAGTTGCAGAATGCAGATAACCAGAATGCTCCGGGAGGCGAAATTACTTTTCACAAACCTGTGACGATTGCGGCAAACGGGACGGAAGCCGTTGCTCTTGACTCCCAATCCACGCCGGAACTGCACTTTTCTAATCCGAAGCTGTGGTGGCCCAATGGTTATGGTCCGCAAAATCTGTACACTCTCACGCTGCGCTTCGATGTCGGGGCAAAAGCAAAAACTTCGGATATTGCGTCACGCCAGTTCGGTATTCGCAAGATCGAGTACCAGGTGCCAGACTCCGAGAACCTTACGCTTTCCGTCAACGGAGTGCGTGTGATGGCGCGCGGCGGCAACTGGGGCCTCGATGAGGCAATGAAGCGGGTTTCGCGAGAACGCCTGGACGCGCAGTTTCACATGCACGCTCTGGCCAATCTGAACATCATCCGCAACTGGGTGGGACAGAGCACCAGTCCCGATTTTTACGATATGGCAGATAAGTATGGAATTCTGCTGTGGGATGAGTTTTTTCAACCCAATCCAAATGACGGTCCGGACGTCAGTGATATTCCCACCTACCTTGCCAACGTTACCGATAAGGTAGTTCGCTATCGCAATCATCCGTCGATCGCAGTCTGGTGCGCGCGTAATGAGGGCTATCCGCCGAAGGAACTGGACGACACGTTGAAGACGCTGATGGCGCGTCTCGATCCCACGCGGCTCTACCAGTCGAACTCCGCTGACGGACGCGGCGTTTCGTCCCATGGACCTTACTACTGGCGTTCCCCGCGCTTCTTCTATGCGTTTAACGAAAGCTTCAAGACCGAAACTGGCTCAGTCTCGATTCCTACCATCGAATCGATCCAGGGAATGATGCCGCAGAAAGATTGGGAGACGATCAACGACGACTGGGCGCAGCACGACATGGCGGCGGGAGCGCAACGCGGAAACGAGTTTCCGACCTCGCTGGCGGAACGCTACGGGCACATTCGAAATCTTGCCGACTTCGTCCAGAAAGGCCAGCTCGCTACGTATGAAGCTTTTCGCGCCATGTATGAAGGACGAAACGCGGAAATGTTCAAGACCACTACAGGCGTACTCACGTGGATGAGCCACCCGGCGCAACCCAGTTTCGTCTGGCAGCTCTACCACTACGATCTCGAACCCAACGCGGCTCTATACGCAGTGAAAAAGGCGGCCGAGACCGTGCATGTACAGTTTAATGAAGAAAACCGCGGCATTGAGGTGGTTAACAATCGTCCAGAAGCATTGAATGCAGTCAATGTGAACGTGCTTATCTATCGTTTCGACGGCACGCTGGATTCGCACGAAACCTACCCGGTGGCTCAGGTCCCCGGCAGTAGCACAATCAAGGCCGCGCAAATTGACGTTAGCGCACGCATTACCCCGCTCTACTTCATCAAGCTCAACCTCACCGATGCGAACGGAAATTTACTCTCCACGAATTTCTATTGGCAGCATGTCGCTCAAGATCAGTTCGACGGTCTCATGAACCTTCCCAGGGTCGTCCTCGATGCCGAAGCCAGCTCTCGCACAGAGGGCGACAAAACACTACTCACCGTAAGCTTGCACAACAACACCAGCAATGTGGCTCTGCTCTCGCATTTGCAGCTTCATCAAAAGAAGAGTGGCCGGCGCGTGCTGCCCGTCTTTTACTCGGACAACTACATTTCCCTCGTGCCCGGCGAATCTTCAACTGTTTCGATCGAAGCGGCGACCAAGGATCTGCAGGGAGATCAACCGCTCGTCGAAGTGGATGGATTTAACGTGGATGTTAAGCCGGTCGACGGCCCAGTATCGATCGTCCCCAATCTCAATGCGCAGCCATCGCACTGGCCCGCCACGGAAATCGTTCCTGATGTGAGGTAGAAAAGAACGCCGCGAATCAAGCCGGGCCTCGAAGACTGCTCGGAGTTGAAATCGACCTTGGGATACGCAAGCCGTGCGCAACAGGATGCGCGATGAGTAATTCACATCGCAAATTAGGCGGCATACCTTACCATGGAGGGTAACCGCTGCAGGAGGAAATCGATGGCACTTGGAACTGGATGGTCCAAGACCTGGACCTATTTTGAAGAGGACTGGCACGAGGGCAATGTACCGATTATGGGACCACGAACGCATTCAGCGTGGCTTTGCTCCATGGTGTTCGACGGCGCTCGTGCGTTCGAGGGGGTCACACCCGATCTTGAACTCCACTGTGCACGGGTGAACGATTCCGCAAAGAAACTCTTTCTCAAGCCCGTGGTTGCGGCTGAAAAGTGGGTGGCACTCGCCCGCGAAGGGATAAAGCGATTCGATAAGGACGCCGCACTCTACATTCGACCGATGTACTGGGCCGAGAAGGAAGGACCATGGGTGCAAGCGCACGATCCCGAATCCACTCGCTGGTGTCTCTCAATTTACGAGGCGCCGATGCGTGTGCCGAAAGGATTCTCTGTCACCTTGTCGCCTTACCGCCGCCCGACCATCGAAACGATGCCCGTGGATGCGAAAGCGGGATGTCTTTATCCTAACAATTCCCGTTCTCTTTTCGAGGCGCATGAACGGGGCTTCGATAATGCGATCGTATGCGACATGCTGGGCAACGTCGCCGAACTAGCCACGTCGAACGTCTTCCTGGCAAAGGACGGTGTGGTATTTACGCCGATTCCAAATGGAACGTTTCTCGCCGGCATTACGCGGCAAAGGGTGATTGGATTGTTGCGCGAATCTGGTGTGACAGTAGTCGAAAAAACTCTAACCTACTCCGATTTCGAGAAGGCGGACGAGATTTTCGCAACTGGAAACTATTCCAAGGTGGTTCCGGTGACTCGGATCGGAGACCGTCCATTGCAATTTGGACCACTCTATACCAAGGCTCGAGAGCTCTACTGGGAGTTCGCGCATTCATGACTGTACTCATGACCGTACCATGACCGCCTTCGCAACAAAGACCTCCGCCGTGGAGTTCCTGCTTCCCATTTGGCAAACCGTGCTGCAGCGCTCCTCGATCCGGACAAAAGACAATTTCTTCGACCTTGGTGGCAGCCCTGCATCGGCCGCGCAATTATTTTCTGAGGTTGCCAAAGGCTGTGGTCGGCATCTACCGGCGGTGCTCATTTATTCTGCTCCGACGATCGAAGCGCTCGCAGAAGTGCTGGAGCAACCTGAACCTCCGCGCCTTCCGCCGCTCTTATTGCTAAAGGCTGGAGCCGTGCAAACTCCCGTTTTTATCGCCCACGGCCTTGGCGACACTGTGCTCGACCTTTTTCGCTTGGTCAATACAATTGAGTCCCCGCATACGATCTACGGAATGCAGGCCAGAGGCATTGACGGCATAGACCCGCCACTGGCATCGGTCGAGGAAATGGCACAGTTCCATCTCGAAGCAATCAAAAAACTACAAACCGAGGGTCCGTATCTTCTGATCGGTTATTCGCTCGGAGGTTTAGTGGCGCTCGAAATAGCACAGCGCTTATCCAACGGCGGAGAAAAGGTTGCACTGCTAGCGCTGGTGGATTCCTATCCTCACCGAACTCAGCTCGGTCTTGTCCAAAATGCGCTGCTGTCCTTCCGTCTGGCCAAGCGGCGCATGTTGTCCCCTGGTGCGCCGCTGGGCAAGGCTCGAGCTGAACATTCAGAAAGCGTCGACCCAAACCCATCGCCTGCAAGCCGAATCTCAGAATCGACGAGCAGCGTGACGCAACGAATGCGCGACTCTGCTTATCTGGCTCTGAAGCGCTATCGTCCTCAATACTATGGCGGCAGAATAAACTTCGTGAGGCCTGCAATCGTCACAGATTTCCCCCAGGATCCCGCCGCAGTGTGGTCCCATCTTGCTGCACAGTTCGAACTGGAGACGATACCGGGAGATCACTGGAGTATGCTCACGACCGAATTCAAAAAACTGGGATCGGTCCTTACCGGTTATCTCCGCGAGGCCTCAAGCAAGCATTTTGAGCCTGACGATCGACCCTGACTTCTTGCGCCTGGCCGAATGTTGCTTGTGCTTTAAGCCTGTGCGTAACGTGACTATCGTCACCAATGTCACTCTTCCGTCTAGTGAACCTTCGCAATCTTCTCGATTCCCGCGTAATATCCCAAACTTAGTTGATACAAATTCGTAACGGAAGATCCGAAACCGAGCGCTGTTCGGAAACCAATTATGAATAGATGGTCTCAGCCCCGTCGTTACGCAAAGAGCCTCAGGGCAGTCAGCCTGGCACTCGTTCTTCTCGGCCTCGGGACCACGCTGGGTTGCCAGGGGTTCAGTTCCGCTAAAGCCGCGTCGTCTGGAACATCCGGAGGTTCGACAACCACGCAGTTGACCGCAACTCCGGCGACATTGGCTGCCGGCGAGGTGGTCATCGGAAGCAGCGGTACAGCCGAGGGAGCTCTTAACGCCACTGGAGCCGACGTAACTGTAACGGCTGCGACTTCAAACAACTCCCGATTTACGATCGGCGGTTTGTCGCTGCCGGTAACCATTCCCTCCGGTCAAAGCGTGCCATTCACGTTGACATTCAGCCCGCAAGTTGCCGGTGCAGATAGCGCAATTCTTACCTTTACCAGTAATGCTCAGCCTTCCACAACCACGGAATCCGCCACGGGTACGGGTACGGCTGCATCGATCCATTCGGTCAGCCTGTCGTGGAACGCCAGCTCTTCCTCGAACATAGCGGGATACAACGTCTACCGCGCGCCCTACACCACTTCCTGCGGGATTTACTCAAAGATTAATGGATCGCTGAATACGGAGACTGCTTATGTAGACTCTTCCGTGGCGGACCACATGAACTATTGCTATGCGACTACGGCCGTAAACTCCAGCAATGAAGAAAGCGGTTACTCTAACATCGTCGCCAATGTGCAGATCCCGTAACCGGCGGTCGTGTTACCTCCAAAATCTTCAGCTTCCGTTGCGATATACATCGCATACTCCGTTGCACGACTCGAGCCCACAACTCGATGCCGCGGCGGTAGGATCCGCTGAGATCAGACCTGAATTTGAATCGAGGGCATCTTCTTAATCTTGTATAATTGTGGCTCTGCTGGTTGGTCGTTTTCACCACCCAGTTCTCCCCCTTTTTATCTGGCAGCGCCAGATCACTTCTTGCTCAGATGCGTGAGTATTTTCAATGAGGACAGTTTGCCAACGACTGGCCGTCGTTCTGACATGCGTCTCGGTCGCTGCCACGGTAGCTTGTTCGCACGCCGCGCCGAAGGTCTCCAGTTGCTGGGATCCGAAAGCGGCGGCAGCGTACCTGGATTACCGTGAGGGCTGGTGGATGCAGTGGACTGGATCCGCTCGTGATCACGGCACATTTTGTGTATCGTGCCATACCGCTATGCCCTACGCGCTGTCGCGACCCGCGCTCCGGAATGCTCTCGCGGAATCAGGGCCGTCAGAAAACGAGCGGCTGCTGATCGAAAATGTCACGAAGCGGGTGCGGCTTTGGAAAGATATTGGGCCGTATTACAGCGGTGCAGGATATAACCATAAGACCGCCGAGTCCCGCGGCACCGAGGCCGTTCTCAACGCCCTGATTCTTGCCAGCCGCGACGCACAAAATGGAACGCTCAGCAGCGACACGCGTGACGCCTTCAACGATATGTGGGCATTGCAGCAGACTGCAGGAGACGATCGAGGTTCATGGCTCTGGCTGCAGTTCGACCAGGAACCTTGGGAAGCGAACGATTCCGCCTACTACGGAGCGGCGTTAGCCGCCATAGCGGTAGGAACCGCTCCTGGGAATTATGCGTCCGACGCTGAAATCCAAGGTCACGTCGCGAGCCTGCGGCAGTATCTGACGCGCGAGAGTGCAGAACAATCCGTAATCAATCGCGTGTTCCTGCTTTGGGCTTCCACCAAGTTGCCCGGGCTCCTTCAGCCCGATCAGCAGCAAGCAATCATTCGCGACATTCTGAACAAGCAACAGGCCGATGGCGGATGGAGATTAGCTTCCATCGCATGGAAGTGGAACGGCTGGAGCGTCAAATCATTTCTGAACATGTGGTACCGGGAGGACGGGACTCCAATATCTGGAAAGAGCGACGGTGTCGCCACCAGCCTTATCACTCTCGTATTGCAGCAGGCGGGCGTCTCCCGCAACAATGCACAACTTCAGCATGGATTATCCTGGTTGACGAGTAATCAGAATGCCGAGGGTTCATGGCCGGCCTCTTCGGTAAACAAACGGCGTCATATTTCCTCGGATACCGGACTTTTTATGAGCGACGCAGCGACCGCGTATGCAGTCCTCGCTCTCACCGACGAACAACCCGCCACAACGTGCGTGTCATCCGCCTCAAGTCGCTGATAAGTTTTCTTCGGGCAGCGGAACGGAAGCTAAACTTAATCCTTCCAACACTTTAGGGCTTAAGCCGGCGGTCTTGAAACCTTTGACATCTTGTCGGTCATCCCCCGATCAAACCAGCATTGGGCAATGAAATCTTGGCTCCTCTCCCTCTTGCTGGTCTTACTGGTGTCCCGGTGCGTGGCATCCAGCGTAGCCATCACCACCCCCAGCCTGCCGAACGGAACGGTCGAAACTGCCTACTCTGAAGTCGTCCAGGCGAAGGGCGGCTGCACTCCTTACAAGTGGGAGATCGCCTCGGGAAGGCTGCCGGCAGGAGTCACGGCTAAAGTGTCCAGCGCGACGACGGCGCTGCACCTCGCCGGAAAGCCGACCAGGGCAGCTACCTACTCCTTCGTCGTAAAGGCCACCGGGTGTGGCGGCCTTGTCTCGAAAAAATCGTATAAGGTCGTCATCCAAGCCACCGCTGAGCATGTCGTCGATCTGCACTGGAAAGCTTCGACGTCGAGCGACATTGCCGGATACAACGTCTATCGCGGTCCGAACGGAAAGATATGGACGAGGATCAACGCGAGCCTGATTGGTTCGACCCTCTACAGTGATTCCACCGTCGCCAATGACACCGCGTACTATTATGCTACGACAGCAGTCAATCTCGAGGGCCGCGAAAGCAGGAAGACGGCGGCGGTCAAAGCAGTTATCCCATAGCGATTAGGCGACGCGCTTGGGCTGGGGAAGCAACGGCCAACAATCGCAGTAATCATTTGTGATCTGCATCACATTCACTGGTGCCATGCGGGCGTTAATATTCGCGTCGGGGAAAATATATGCTCATAACCGCATTGTTCGCGTTTAGCGTCACCTGCGCCTTCCTGGGGATAGTGATTGTGCACAGGCTTCGCAAACCCACATGCCGAATTTGCCTTTTCCGGCGAACTTGTCCAAATCGCGAAGTTGAGTACGATCCCACAAGAAAGCCTTGTTGGAGTCGCGAGAACACAATCGATTCAGCGGGGCCGGGAACCGGTAGCAACGGCTGAATTCCTCCGGAAACCCATGCGCCGAATCTCGCTTCACCTTTGTCTCCTGAAAATACAGACCTTGTTGCCTTCTTTTCGCAATCCATAAATCTCGAGCGAGAGTCTCGCTCTTTTGCTTCCATAAATTGTGTGCCAGAGATGGCTATGCACGACAATCACACCGGGGATAGAATGGCGGCCCATGATAAATACGCAGATTCGAAACGTAGCAATCGTCGGTACAGGCTTGATCGGTGCGAGCTGGGCGGCGCAGTATTTGGCGAGCGGTCTTGACGTCATCGCGACGGATCCCTCGCCAAACGCGGAGGCCAGCTTACGCAAGAGTGTCGACGAGGCATGGAAGTTACTCACCGAGATCGGCCTCGCTTCAGGTGCAAGCCGCGACCGATTAACGTTCACTGCCGATATAAAGGAGGCGGTCTCGAAGGCCGATTTTGTCCAGGAAAGCGTTCCGGAACGACCGCTCTTGAAAGTCAAGGTGTTCTCCCAGATGGACGAAGTCGCTCCTCCGGACACGATCCTCGCTTCGAGCGCATCCGGTATCACCATGGATGTCATCCAGTCGAGCTGTAAGCATCCCGAGCGCTGCGTGCTAGGCCATCCCTTTAATCCTCCGCACGTTATTCCTTTGGTGGAAGTGGCAGGCGGGGCGAAGACCTCCGAGGCGGTGATCGAACGAGCCATGACGTTCTACGCGTCTATCGGCAAAAAGCCAATCCGGTTGCGCAAGGCTATCGCAGGCCATGTTGGGAACCGGCTTCAACTCGCGCTCTACCGGGAGGTGCTCTATCTCATCCAGCAAGGCGTCGTCAGCGTCGAGGACGCGGACATCGCCGTGTGCTATGGGCCGGGACTTCGGTGGGGCGTAATGGGCCCGAGTCTGCAGTGGCATTTGGGCGGCGGCCCTGGCGGAATCCAACACTTTGTAGAGCATTTCATGACCGGCTTCGTGAGCCAAATGAAAAAACTCGAAATGCCCGACGTCACGCCAGCACTGATGCAGACGGTTATCGATGGCGTGCTGAAGGAAGCAAACGGCCAATCGGTCGAGCAGCTTGCTCAAGCCGAGAACAAGGTGGTCTTGGAGCTTCTCGCGCTGCGAGCCAAGGCAGGCAGAATACTTCCGTAAAACGTCCGGCAGTGTTCCACAGCAATCGCGGAGCATCGTGGTGATCGGTCTTTTGCCTGTACACTGATCGCGTACGAGTCTCTGCTGCTTCCCCGAAAAAGTGCGTCCCCTGATTGACGCCAAAAAAATTGCGGGCTGCCGGATTACGGCAGCCCGCCTAGGTTTTCGAATTGTTTAGTTTTTATTTTCCGGCGGCAGCTACCACAGCTTCGACAAATTTTAAGCCGTTTGGCGTGCCGAGGCCGGTTACGTTATCCCAACCAGGAGCAGTGACCAGCGATGAATCGGTACCAAATGTAATGTCGTACCACCGGGTTGAACTGCCGTGATACAACGCGCTGAGGAACACGGTCGTGTTCTCGAGCGGTTGCGCCAAATCCGCCGCGGTTTCAACCAGCACGGGATTCGGCGGATTGACAATCTTTCCTTTCACATCAAGCCCGTTATTCACCGGTACAACATCGGTGATCGCGCCTGACGGCAAGCTGTAAAGCATTGCGGCAGCCTGACCGAGCGGCGCGGCCGACCCTGCCGCCTGATTGGCAATCGCCCATAGGGCCGAGAATTGTGGGCACGCCACGCTCGTGCCTCCCCACACTTGCACGGCGGGCAGACCGCTCACCGTAATAATGATGTTGACCCCAGTGTATGGATCGGCAAGTAATGCAATATCCGGTACCTGCCGGGACGTTTTCCCGAGGCTGCTCTGAAATGCCGGTTCAGGCCATTCTGCGCTCGAGCCTCCTCCTGCTCCGGCGTAAAAACCAATGAGGTCCGGAGGATCGTAAGGCGGATTTGGACTTGGGTATGTGAGGCGGGTCAGGTTGTTTCCCCAGCCCGTCTGATGGAGGATCTCCTCACTACTGTTCAGAAATAGGCTGATCCCGCCCACGCCTGTGGCATAGGGTGCAGACGCCGGCGTTTGCACGCTGGGAGGAACAGTAATGCCATAATCATCGGCGATGGCTTGTACGTTGTCGCCGTCATCCCCGGAACTGAAGTTGTCTGAAATGCCCAAGGCGGCCGCTAACTCGGTCATTGCGTATTCGGTATAGAGCCCTGACTGGCCGCCGTAGAGCACATCGAGAATTTCGAATGCACCCCAACTGTTGGAGATTACATATCCTAAATCTCCGTTGGCATAAGACGTGAAAACCTCCGGATTCTCAATCGCCCAGAAATTTGCGATATCCAGCGAGGAATTGTCCGGCGCCACTACCAGTGCGATATTGGCTCCGGGAGCCAGCGCATGGGCCCATTCCACATCGATCGTCACCTCGGTGTTCCAGCCATTGCAATCCGCGCCGCTGGTGCTGCATGTGGTGACTCCACCCGGATAGTAAACCTGAAAATTCGAGGAGGTTAGCGGGGGCAGCCCGTAAACCGCCGAAAAGGTGTTTGCGTCTTGTTGAATCGTCGGAGAACCATAGGCGTCGATGATGATGATCGTCTGCCCGGTTCCGTCCCATCCTCTGTTGTACAGCGGGTTGAAACCAAAGGCAGTCTGAAGCTGCGCGGGGTTGTATCCGGGGCAAGTGTTCGTGGCATCTGTGGCGTAACGATTGCCGTTGTAGGTTGCGGTCGGAGGGCCACCCGCCGTAGTGAAGCTCACAGTCTGCGTACCATTCAGACAGCGATTCTGAGAAGAAACCACGTCGGAAAGAGTTCGGGCACGCGGCGCGCTGCCGGTGCTCGGGTCGATCGCCGCCCGGTACATGGGCTTGGGCGCGAAATCGGCCAATCCCTGCACGTTGCGAATCAGTGCTCTGACCGCGCCGGGAACTGATGCCGCGCGGTTGGTCACACGATGAATTCCATCCTTTGTGCTCACGCGGCTTAATTGCACGCTGAAAGCATTCTGCACGTCACTGACACGTCCTTGCGCAACCATGTAGTGGTTGAGTTTATCCGCAGCGGTCACCGTCAGATTATGTGAGGTCAGGTACTCTCTCACTTGGGCCGCATCGCCGGTAGTCGGTGCGAAGCGCGAGAGATACTGAGCATGCGTCAAGAAATGGTGATAAGTGGGGGAGCCGGGCCGATACATCTCACGAACCAGTTCATCGAGCGTCGCTTTGTTATGCTGGTTGAGCCATACCGTTACACTGATGACTTTGGAAGGATCCTCCGGACCCAGATTCTGCGCCTTCTGCGCGCTTCGGCCGGCTGATAGAGCAAACCCAGTTACTGCCAGCAAAGTCAGTATCGAAATGTGTTTGATACTGATGCACAGCCACTTCCCGGGAAAATTCATAGAAACTCCTTTGAAATAACTGATTGGAATCGTCTGTACAATCGAACGGCGAACCTCGGCCCCTTCGCAGTTCCGGCATCGAACACACACGGCGGATTGGGCCGCGAGAGCATGGAGTGCCGTTTGAGCAAAAGCAAGAGCCGCGGGGGGAGAGGGCCGCTCAAATCAGACGATGGCTGCGAGACCACCGCCGATCATCGGCCACGAATCATACTACGGTGGAGAGCTTGCGTGTCAACCAGATTCTTGATCAAGGAGAAGTACTTGTTAAAAGAGCAAAACTTTGCACAGGGCGCAAAAGCCGCAACCCGCCTGTTTCTTCGGGTCATGCTGCGGATAGCGGGGGAAAAACTCGGCTTAGTTGGTTGCGCCGTATCAGCCGGAAACCTCCTTGTGATCCAGAGGCATTTCTAAACCAATTCGTGCTAAGAGAGACCGCATCTGTTCGCAATTGTATAACGCGGCCCCAATGGCGGTTCCGAGAGTGTTTGTGAGGATGTCCGTGATGCCAGAATCCCGGGTTGGAAGAAATGACTGTAAGATTTCAATTGCAAGACTGACTATTGCACCAAAGACGATGGTAGCCAGCACGGGTCGCGCGGGGCGCCATACCATCGAGAAATATGCGCAGAAGAAAAAGCCCAGCGGAATGAAGCCACCAATGTTTATCAGGACATCCTTGCAATAGCCCCAGCTGGGATCAAATTCGTCCCAGGGTCGTTCAAGGAATTGCTGATGCAGAACAAGATAACGCTGCGGAATTTGAAGATCATCTCCGGAATCCATTTGATTATGCACCACGTTGCCTGCGCCCTCGTTGAACAAATAAAGGGCGGCGGGATTCTCACTCTTAATGTTCCTCCTTGAGAGCGCGGTCCAGGCAGAATAGTTCTGCCTAACTTCGGCCGGAGTCAGTTCCCGATCGTAGATGGCCAAGCCTCTCAATTCACCTTGCCAGCCGTTATCTATGATCGGATTGTTGCCAGTGACAAGCTGACCAGTCAAGTCGGCGCTTGAAAGTCCGAAACGCGGAGAAGTCCGGGTAAGATTGCCGTTCACATAAACTGCGGTGCTTCGGGAATTGGAAGTGATCGTGATGAATATTTGCTTGTTCTCGCCGAAAACGTGCTCGATGTACCATTTATTTTTTACAAGGCGTTGCGAATAGGCGGCCGTACGCCGCAACAATAAGTCATCGAGCGACTGATGAAGCGAGAATGTAACAATGCGATTTTCCGGCGAGTAGAAGCCGAGTGCGGTGCCTCCTCGATCAACATGATCTGGTTGCAACCAGATCTCAATACTGCAGCCAGTTCCCTCTTTCCAATCGCGGGGACTCCACGATTCGGCGCCCAGTATCACACCGTTTTTACCGAAATGAAGACCATTGCCATGATCTAGCCAGCTCACATCATTCTTAGGAGCGTGGAATGGCCATAATCCCGCGATCAGGATGCCGACCAGAACGCATACACAGAGCAATCCGAATACATAGTGCTTACAAATGTCTCTTGTCGTAATGTTCAGGGATCGGTTCGGCATCCACGGAGGGCTACGGCATCATTACTGTTGCGTGACGAAAGTTACATAACCGAGATTGGGTTTCTGCTTTGACTGTGCAATCCTACACTCTACACCGTCAGGACGCATAAAAAGGTGCGGATGCGTAAAGAGATCGTTGGGAGCAATTCGACTTGTCCTTAGCTCCAGAATTCAGCATTATCATAGCTGTCTACAATGATTGGGGTCCCCTCTCTCATTGTCTGGAATCCCTGCGCCAGCAGGGGAATGCGCCGAGTTTCGAAGTCATTGTGGTGGATGACGGCAGCACCGACGCCATTCCGGAATTTATTCGCCTCTCAAACGCGGATTATCCCCTAACTTTGATACAACAGTCGCACGCGGGCATTCCGGCTTCGCGGAATCGCGGAGTTCAGGAATCCAAAGGCACCCTCCTGCTGTTTGTGGATGCTGATAGCCGGCTTCAGCGGAATTGTCTTGCTTCCCTTAGTTCAATGGTTGCGCAATCGCCCCAGCACGATTACTTCCAGCTCAGGCTCACTGGAAATTGTGCAACCCTGGTTGGGCGAGCGGAGCAACTAAGGCTGATAAATTTCCAGGAGCACGTGCTTCAGCCGGATGGGAGAATTCGATACTTGAATACCGCCGGATTCGCCATTCGGCGCAAGCGAGTGGACGTTGAGAATGGACTATTTGATCCTGTCGCGCTCCGAGGAGAAGACACGCTCTTGTTGGCCAGTTTGATCGAAGCTGGCGAGTTGCCTCTGTTTGTGCCAGAGGCGGTGGTTGAACATTTCATTCCATTGTCCCTTTTAGAATCGCTGCGCAAGGATTTTCGTTCTGCTCGGCTGGAGCGACGGATGTACGAGACCATTGCTGCCAGGGGAGTGAAGATTCATGTGAGCCATCGCGAGCGGCTGCAGTTGTTATCGTCCATGTGGAAGACGGCCCAGCGCGATTCGATCGGGAGATCGGCTTGGTTGGCGCTCCTGGTACGGCAAGGTTTTAAGAGGATGCTTTCCTTTGCTTTTCAAGCGATTCATCGTAATAGTTTACAGAAAGTGTCTAAAACTCAACGGGCAAGCGTTCGTGAACGGTGAGACATTTAATTATCACTCTTTGGTGCACTGAAATGGATTCTCCATGTGCATCGACTGCCCGCCAATGACTGCAACTCGCTTATAGTATTGGCCAATGCAAGGTGTTAAAGTATTGGTCCTAATTCGCCGCAGGCGCAAAGCATGAATTTTCCGAGACGTTTTCTTCCCGCGCTCCGCTGCATTAAAGACGGCGGAGAGTTATCAGTCTTTGCGGAGGTTCGCGCAGACGACAAGCGGCATTGCGGAAGGAACTCTGCGCTGCAGCGAATGCTCGCGAGAATATACCATCGAAAATGGAATTCTGCGGCTGATGAGCGATAGCCTCACAAGAGAGAACCAACTCGAAATCACGCTTCTGAATCAAGCTTATGGCTCGATGCCCGACGTATTCGAACCCGCGAAAAGCGGATGGCGCTCAAGATTAAACGATAGCGTCGAAATTCCACCGCACCTGAACATGCTCAAGGCGCATCCCGACCAGAAAGTTCTTGAAATCGGCTGCGGCGACGGGCGTTATACCGTGCTGCTATCCCAACTTGGCGCTCACGTATTAGCGTTTGATTTCAGCATCGCAGCGCTTCAAAGAGCCAGCAAGAATGTTACGGAAAACACAGCGCCCACATCGTATAAAGTGAAACCGGCGCGTAATCGAGGCGAGGTTGGGCTTGTGCAGGCCGATGTCACCTCCTTAAGCCTTGCAGCACGGATGTTTGACCGATGTATCTCCGCAACACCTCTTGATTCCCGCGATGAACGGATGAAACTTTTTCACACCATTGCTGACGCTCTGAAGGACGATGGAATCTATGTGTGCGGAGTCGAATATGACGATCTCTACCGAAGGCTGTTCGGCCTTCCTGTGATGAGGCGCTATAGCCCCGGCGGAGTTCTCATCGAACATCTCGCTATGGCCGAGCTAAAACGTGAAGCGGGAGCATACTTCGGGCGTCTCAATACGCAGCTCATTCGCGTTCACCTTCCCCTGGTTCATAAGTTGCCGTTGTGGCTATCTGTTCCTATGACGCGCGCGGCAGGCTGGACCCCGATCATCCGACAACTAGGCAATATTGTTATGGTGGCGGCCGCTCGTCCGATACGAATTCCGCCCGAAGGAGAGCGACGATCAGGCTACCTCAAAGCTAAGAATCTCTACCGCTGGTACAAGCGGAAGCGCGGGCAGGAGCCATTCTGGGATCTGGGAGATCCAGTATAAGCGATCGCTCTGCTTGACAGGCGATTTATAGAATAACCGAAAGAGCGTTTAGTCCTCTGAGACCAAACGTTGATGCCCATTCCGGTCGCGGGCCAGTGAGCTTCATCTTTGGAAAGCGCTGCACCAGATTCAGAATTGCGACTTGTCCCTCTAACCGCGCGAGCTGGCCTCCAATGCAAGCATGCGGACCCGCACTGAACGCGAGGTGTTGGTTGTTGAGCCTCTTGAGGTCCAGTTGATTCGGGTCCTTAAATCGTTTTGGATCGCGGTTTGCCGCGCCCAGCATGCATAGGACCGTCCATTTCCTCGGGATGTGCTGGCCACAAATCTCGATGTCTTCCTTGAGCACGCGAGCTGTGAATTGCACCGGGCTTTCGTAACGAAGAAGCTCCTCGACCGCCGGGCGGATCATATCCGGGTTCTCGCGCAACTCCGCCGTCTCTTCGGGGTTTTGCAAAAGTGTGTACATGCCGTTGCCAATCAGATTTCGAGTCGTTTCGTGCCCGGCGAAAAGTAGCGCGATACACTGCGCATAGAGCTCTTCTTCGGTCAGCACCTCACCTTCCTCTTCGATGTCGATGAGAAGGCTAATCAGGTCGTTTCCTTTATTGCGTTTTCGTTCCTCGACTGTCTTTCGGAAAAAATCAGTTAACGCAATCAGAGCATCTTGCGCCGCCTGTGCCTGTTCCACCGTGCGATCTGGACTGCCCCGAAACACCGCGATGGCCCGCGACCAATTGACGAATGTGTCATTCAGTTCCTGCGGTATTCCGAGCATTTCCGAAATGATGCGCACCGGCATGGGGTTTGCGAACTCGCCCATAAGCTCGACTTCGGAGCCATGTTGCAGCGGGCTTAACATTCGGTCAACGATGGCTTCGACCTGAGGACGCAAGGCTTCGATGGCCGCGGGTGAGAACCCTTTATTCAGAAGCTTCCGCAGCCGGGTGTGCTCCGGCGGGTCCATGAAAATCAGCCACAAGCTGAACATGCGCGCCAGTTCGCTGAACTCGGCCTGGCGGCTGAGGGGCAAAGGCAACAGCATCTGCTGCGCGCGTTTTGCGGAAAGCCTCGGGTCTTTCGCGACCGAGGAGCACTCGGCGTGGCCGATAACTGACCACACTGCCCATTTGCTTCCAACATCCAAATAATGTATCGGACCTTCCTCGTGCAAACGAGCATAAGTCGGATACGGATCCTGCAGAATGTCATCGTCGAAAACGACTTTCTTAACTGGAGCGACAACCTTGGACAACCTTCACCTGCTGGCGAAATCAGATTTCAGTCACGCAGAAATGCCGTTGCGATGTACGAGTTTAGCATAGCTTTCCGCTCCTGCAACCATCCCAAACTGCATGGAATAAGAGCCACAGATTCAGAACGATAGCCGATATAGGGGAAGATTAGGTTTAAGCGCAGAGCGCGCCACAACCCAAGCCGCAAAGCTAATGCCTTGCGACCATGCTGCGCTTATCGCGGAGTGGCCGCTAGACGCTGCCATATCAATTCTATGGTTTGCATTTTTCCGTTCATCCGCATCGGCGGTGTAAGCAAAATGATTTGATCATCCTTAAATTTCACGCTACGGACCAAATCCTTGTCCACGTAGTTCTGAATCGACGAAACTTCGACGTGATGGGTCACTTTGTCGCCGTGGAGGCTGTACGTTCCGGCGTAAGCTAGAAAAGTCTTAAAGGCTTCGGCCTGTTCTTCGGGCGAGCCTCCGCCGTAAGAGAGCGACTTTCGGCCGTCGTAGCTGATGAGCGCACTTACCCTGCCATCGCTGGTGTACGTGAGAAAACCCGCTGGTTGGGAACCGTAGGGACTTTCGCTTCGCTCTCCGGCGGATGTCGTGCTCGAAGCGGAGACCAGTTTCCATGTGCCCACGAGTTTGTCGTTCAAGTGCCCGGACGCGGCGGGCGGAATTGCGCCAGTTCCCATGCTTATGTTCCTTATGATTCTATGTCTGTGAAGTGCACCTGCGCCGTCGAAAAAGCAACGGGATGCTCCCCAGTTCTCTTCCCATAATATTTTAGAATACTCGTTTGACGGAGGCTTTGCGCCAGGCCTACACTCTCCGTTCTAGCGGGGAGAGGTCCCACTCTTGCAAGAAAACATGACGACGAAATTGCAAGGCAAAGTTGCGCTCGTGACGGGAGGAACGTCGGGTATTGGCCGTGAGACTGCCCTTCTCTTTGCGAAGGCCGGAGCTAAGGTAGTGGTGGCGGGCCGGCGTGAACCGGAAGGTGATGAAACCATCGACCTGATCCGCGCTGCTGGCGGCGATGGCTTGTTCATAAAAACTGACGTGTCGAAGGCTTCTGAAGTGGATGCCCTCGTTCAAAGAGCCGTCGAGAAATTCAGCCGCCTGGACATTGCCTTCAACAACGCCGGAATCGAAGGTGTTTGGAAACCCATCGTCAGACAGTCGGAAGAAGACTGGGATCGGACTATCAATATTAATCTCAAGGGCGTGTGGCTATGCTTGAAGTACGAAATTCGGCAGATGCTGAAGCAGGGTGGTGGCGGAGCCATCGTCAACATGTCGTCCGTCACGGGCCTAACCGGTTCGGTGGGAGCGGGAGCCTATAGTGCGAGTAAACATGGAGTGATCGGCCTGACAAAGACGGCCGCGCTGGAAAATGCCAAGAGTGGGATTCGAATCAACGCGGTCTGTCCCGGAGTGATCGAAACAGCGATGGGTCAACGGCTCTTCGGCGCCCCAGCGGTCCACCAAGCCGTTGTTGGCCTGCATCCGATCGGCCGCTTGGGAAAGCCGACAGAAATCGCCGAAGCCGTGCTATGGATGTGCTCCGACCAAGCATCCTTCATGACAGGGCAATCCCTGGTGCTGGATGGCGGTTTCCTGGCTGGACCGCATTAGGGCTAGCGTGTCGTCGAGATATTATGCGCGGCTGGCATGGGTTGTCGAACCGAGGGTAACTTAAGTCAGTCTGTTCTACGCGGTATATGCTTTCGTCTTTGGCGCGAGTTTCTGAGCGAGAGGCGGCGCTATCCATGCGAGGATCCACTTAATCGTCAGCGCAGCCGTGGGATCAATTTTCATAGCCGCTGATAAAGCGTCGCGAGCTTCTGTGAAACGTCCTGTTTCCAAACAATAGTTCGCCCAGGCACTTTGCGCTTGCCTCAAGCCTCGCGTGACGTTTTTTCGAACCTGCGGCGGCAACGTCGCATTCTTAGCCCATTTCTCCAGCATGCGCTGTTTATTCAAGAGCCGAACCTCGGCCTTTTCCCAAGGGCGGATGGCCGCTGGCGCGGGGCTACGATCCAACTGCACCAAAACCTTATTCACATAGCAATAGGAAGTCACCAGAGACAGGCGGAAGTTAAAATCGTGATCCTCGCAGAACTGAATACTCGAATCGAATCCGCCGATCTGCCTGGCGATCTCTGAACGAACCAGGAGACACGTAACCCAGAAGTGGTCGAACGTCCAAGCCAATCTCTCGACTGCATTTTCGGCAATACCGATTTCTTGGTCATACGGCTTTGCCAGCTTCGCGAAAAGAAGTTGTCTCCGTCCCCGAGTCCTTGACCAAGCGCGCATCTGTGATGCATGCGCCGCAGACGCCCTTGTAGGTTTCGACTGCGCGGACTTGCCATTGCAGTTTATCTGGATACCAAATGTCGTCGGAATCCAGAAAAGCAATCCACTCGCCGCGTGCTTCGGCGATTCCGCGATTGCGAGCTACGCTCGAGCCTTGATTCGCTTGGAATATGTAACGGATCGGTCTGTCGCTCTCCAAACGGCCGCTAATGAGGCTTTCCATGTGTTCTCGCGTACCGTCCTTGGAGCCATCATCGACTATAATCACCTCGAAGTTCGAATAGCTCTGCGCGAGAACGCTGTCGAGCGCAGCACAAAGCTGCCGCAGTCGGTTGTAGGTAGGGATAACGACAGAGACGAACGGTTTATCGGTCATGAGAGTTTTTTCGAGTGTTCTTGTTAAGCATTGTCAGCCATATTATTTCGGATCCCTTCGGAGACACTTTGAAGCTTACTGCTCAGCATAAGACAGCGCAGGAATATCTGAACAGATGAACGGTGCAGAGAGCCTAATTCGCACGTTAGTCGCCGCCGGTGTCGAGACCTGCTTCACCAATCCGGGAACCTCGGAAATGCATATCGTGGCCGCGCTCGATCGCATTCCTGAAATGCGTTGCGTACTCGGCTTGTTCGAGGGAGTGGTCAGCGGAGCGGCCGACGGCTATGCGCGGATGGCGGAGAAGCCAGCGTGCACTCTGCTGCATCTCGGCCCAGGACTCGCAAACAGCATGGCGAATCTGCACAACGCCAGCCGGGCGCGCGTTCCGATCATCAATCTGGTCGGCCAGCACGCCACATATCATTTACGTTATGACACACCGCTCGTCTCCGATATCGAAGGGATCGCCAGGCCATATTCCAAATGGTTGCGGACTTCTCTCTCGTCGACTGAACTCGGGCGCGACGCGATCGAAGCAGTGGTGGCGGCGCGCTCAGCCCCGGGTCAGATTGCCACGTTGATTATCCCCGCTGATGTAGCGTGGACCGAAGGTGGGATGCTGGCTTCCCTTCCTACTCTGGCCAAAGCTCCGTTGCCGGCCGCGGAGACGATCGAAGAAGCTGCGGCCATCCTTCGCTCCGGTTTGCCGACAGCGATCTTGATTTCGGGGAATGCGCTCTACGGAAAAGGACTCGCGGCAGCCGGTCGCGTAGCGACCGCTGCGAAGGCAAAACTCCTTGCTCCCTATCCCCTCGTGCGTATGCAGAGAGGTGCTGGCATTGCTGCGGTCGAACGAGTTCAATATGTTCGCGAAATGGCCGTGGAGCAGCTCAAGGATTTTCGTAACCTCATCCTCGTGGGTGCGCAGGCCCCAATCGGATATTTCGCGCAGCCGGGAAAAGACAGCGTTTTCACGTCCCCGGAATGTCAAATCTTTACGCTGGCGAATCCCGGCGAAGATTATATCGGGGCCTTGGAATCTGTTGAATCGGCGCTCTCAGCACCTCGCCTGCAACCGACGGTGGAGCAGCCCGCACGGCCCGCATTGCCGCGTGGCGACATCGCGCTGCAGGGGCTAGCCGCAGTTGTTGGTGCATTGTTGCCGGAGAACGCAATCGTAGTGGACGAATCCATGACCTCCGGACGAGGCATGATGGCCGCCACCAGAGGCGCTCCACCGCATGACTGGCTGGGGAATACCGGCGGCTCGATTGGAATTGCTTTGCCGCTCGCCGTCGGCGCAGCCGTGGCGTCTCCGGACCGTCGAGTGTTGTGCCTCACTGCCGATGGCAGCGGAATGTACACCCTGCAAGCGCTGTGGACCATGGCGCGCGAAGGCCTCAAGGTCACGACGGTAGTCTTCGCCAATCGCGACTATGCAGTACTCAAGCGTGAATTTTCTTATTTGGGGGTGGGAAATCCGGGACCACGTGCTTTGGATATGTTCGAGATCGGTCGTCCAGACCTCGACTGGGTGAGCCTGGCAAAGGGCATGGGAATGCCGGGAGTGCGCGTGACGTCGCTGGACGGCTTTGCGAAGGCTCTGCAGGAAGGATTTGAGAGCGGGGGGCCAAGCCTGATCGAAGTACCGCTGTAGGCTCGACAGACCGATTTTCTCAACGGGACTGAAGGCTGTTTTCAAGCATTTTCGCCAGCTCAGCCTTAATAACTTTTCCCGTCGGAGTGAGCGGGAGGTTGGAAACGAGAAAAATCTGCGAAGGACGTTTGTACTGAGCGAGACGCTCAGCCGCATAGACGGCAAGATCGGTAGTGGTCACCTCGCTGTTCGGCGAGAGCTGAATGAAGGCGACAACCTCCTCATCCCCGCCGACACTGCGCCCGATCACGCCGGAGTTCACCACAGCCGGATGAGCATTCAACACCGCTTCCACTTCGGCGGGGTAGACATTAAAGCCGCGGCGCACAATCAAGTCCTTGGTTCGGCCGACGATAAACAGATTCCCATCTTCCAGACGCGCCAGGTCACGGGTATTGAACCATCCGTCGACGTCGATAGCAGCCGCCGTCTCCTCCGGAGCTCGATAGTAGCCCTTCATCACATTCGGGCCACGCACCCATCAGTTCCCCAGCTTCTCCCTCCGGGACCGGTTTACGATCCGGACCGACCAATTTAATCTCGACGCCAGGAAATGGTGGACCGATCGAAGTGTCGCTGCGCGGCGCTTCCACTCGGGTTTGCGCAATAGTTGGAGAACATTCCGTGACGCCGTAGCCGTTGTGCAGCGGCATGCCGAAAAGACTTTCTGTCCCAACTTTGGTTGACTCGTGGAGTTGTGCTCCGGAAGTGGCAATGATTCGAAGCGCAGGAAACTTCAAGGCTTGAACTTTCCTGAACTTTGCATATTGCAGAAACTGGTTGAACGTTGCGGGCGCACCTAGAATTACCGTCAACCGCTCCTTTTCCAGAGTCAGCCGTGCGTTCATCGGGTCGAAACGCGCCGTTAAGTAAAGAGCCGTGCCGCTCAATAGCGAACCCAGCAGGACGACGGACAAGCCGACGGCGTGAGAGATCGGCAGAACTCCATAAAAACGGTCATCCGCAGTCAACGATCGTATTTTCGCTGAGCCAGCCGCCAGAAATAATAAATTCTGGTGGCTTAGCATCACGCCTTTCGGCAGGCCTGTGGTGCCGGATGTGTAAATCAGCGCTGCTACGCGATCAGGTACGTTTGCTTCGAGACGCTCGGCTTCGACCTTCTCATTAAGACCACCCACAGCGATCGTTCCCAGGCCGTCGACCTCCTCAACCTCGGCATCGTGCCGCTTCGCGTGTTCCGCCGCATGAGTGGATACGCTGGTGGTGTAGAAGACCCGACGCGCCCCGCAGTGGTCCCGGATCTGATCGATTTCGCGCGCTGAAAGATTCGCATTCACCAACACCGGCCACGCATCCAGGCCGGCCGAAGCCAGCAAGAGGGCGACGAACTCGCGGCAATTTTCGCCAACAATCATGACTCGATCGCCGGGTCGGACGCCCCACTTCGACAGCCGCAACTGCGTCACGGAGATTGCGGAAGCCAGTTGCCGGTAGGTCCAAGTCCCGGAGGCTTCAACCAAAGCAGGGCTGTCGGGCGAACGCTCCGCCCAGGGAAATACTACATCGCTGATGCGAGCAGGCAGCGTCCTAAGGATCTCAGACGCTTGTTCTTGAATGGTCGGGGACGCCGAATTCATTTCGTGGACGAAGGGATAAATCGATTCGTGATTATAGTACCGCGGAGCGCTTTCGCTCGATTGGGCCGTATGAGCCGGTAACCGGCGTGAAAGCCGATTCCTCTGCTTTTTTCGCTAACACATACTGCAACCAGTTTCGGTATATGCAGGTCGCCGAGGACTGCCACGTGTTCTGCAACGTCTTCTCCAGCCCTTCAGGAAACGATGCCAGATGCTCTTCGCGTCGATCCGCTAGAGCCGTTCGTTGAAACTCGGCGAGAACCTCGACCGCTCCTTCGGCGAAGTATCCTTGCGGCATCGTAGGGTAGGTGTCCCGCTCTCCCCGCAAGAATCTCTTTATGTCGCGACGGTATTCCTTCAACAATGTCTCCGCCTTGTACTCCGGATGGCCCTGGAAATGGACGAACAGGCTCTTCTTCTTTTGCTTCACAAATACGTCGACCCCAGCCTGATCGGACTTTGTAAGCACCTCGTAGCCGCAGGCGGTCAGTGCGTTCTCCTGAACTTCGTTCCACCGGGAATGCGGAAAGCGTACCAGTGGTGGTGCCTGCCTTGTAAGTGGGTGCTCCAAAGTTTTTGCCGATTCGAAAACGCCGAACTGTTTGTCCGGCAAACGATGACGCTGAATCCCATCGCTGTGCAGCACGCCGGCGTGCGCCGCCAGGCATGAAAGAACGGTCGAAATCGTATTGCGCTCGGCCCAGTCGAGGACATTCGTTAAGTGTGCCCAGTATGGTTCCTGGCGCAAGTCAGGCTGCCGGGGCTCGGTTCCGGTGACGATGACACCGTCAAAACGGTTATTCCAAAGTTCGTCTAATCCAAAGTAGAAGTCATTCAGATGACGCTGCCCGCGTTCAGTTCGCGGAACACCAGTCAACGAACAAAGCTTGATCAGAACCGGAACATCCTCTGACGCGATATCCAAAAGATTGAAAAATTGCAGTTCCGTATCTTCCAGCGCTGCATCTGGCATGTTATTGATGAGCGCAATACTCACACACTCTCGCCGTTTGATATACCGGTCGATCGCAACCACCGCGCCGGAACGTTTCTTTTCCGCCCAACGAGTTGGAACTCTTCCGCCCTCGATGATCAGTGGCATGTCATCTCCTCCACTCCGGTGCGTGTTCTCAATCCGCAGAACTTCAACTTGCCGCCTTTTGTAGCGCTTGGCCCAGATCCTCGAGAATGTCGTCAATGTGCTCGATACCCACACTGAGCCGAATCATCTCCGGAGTCACTCCCACCTTCGCCTGTTCCTCGGGCGTCAGTTGTCGATGGGTTGTTGAGGCAGGGTGACACGACAACGATTTTGCATCTCCCATGTTCACCATGCGCTTGAACAAGCGGAAAGCATTGAAGCACTTCCTCCCGCCTTCGTACCCGCCTTTCACCCCGAAAGTCAGCAGCGAGCAGAAGTTCGATCCCAAATAGCGATGGGCCATCGGATATAGCGGATTATCGGGAAAGCCGGCGTAGTTTACCCAATCCACTGCTGAGTGTTCACGCAGAAATTGCGCCACCTTGCGCGCATTCTCCACATGCCGCTCTACGCGCAAGGCCAGAGTCTGAATGCCTTGCAGGAACAAGAATCCGTTAAACGGGGAAAGGGTAGCGCCGGTATTTCGCTGGCATACCGTGCGGCAGCGCGCCACATAGGCGGCATCTCCGAAATGGTCAACATAGACCACGCCGTGATAGGCGACCTCGGGCACGTTCAGCATATAAAACTTTTTTGCGTGTTGCCGCCAGGGAAACTTGCCGCTGTCCACGATCATTCCGCCGATGCTGGTGCCGCCTCCGCCAATGAACTTGGTCATCGAATGCACCACCACATCGGCACCGTACTCGATGGGCCGCAACAGAACCGGCGTGGCCACGGTGTTATCGACCACCAATGGCACTCCATGCTTGTGCGCCACTTTGGCCAAACCTTCGATGTCCGCCACATTGCCTGCCGGATTGCCTACACTTTCGCAATACACCGCGCGCGTGTTCTCGTCGATTAGCTTTTCAATATCCTCCGGACGGTCCGTCTCCCCGAAGCGCGAACTGATTCCGCGTTTCGGAAAAATGTGCGCAAGGAGCGTATAGGTCGCGCCATACAACTGTGGAGTGGAAACGATATTGTTGCCCGCTTCGGCAATGTTAATCAGCGAATACTCGATCGCAGCCATCCCGGAACTGACGCTGAGACCGTCCACTCCACCCTCGAGAGCCGCCATGCGCTTTTCCAGGACAGTGTTGGTCGGATTCCCGATCCGCGTGTAGATGTTCCCCTGCACTTCCAGGTTGAACAAGGCCGCTCCGTGCTCCGCACTGTCAAACTCAAAGGCAACAGTTTGGTAGATTGGCACGGCCACGGCCTTTGTGGTCGGGTCACCGTCATACCCAGCGTGAATTGCGATGGTCTCTCTCTTCATGCGTTTCAGTACTCAGCGAATCGGTAGAACGATCTCCACTAGTTTGGAGATCTGCTTCGATTGTTTCTACCGTTCACTTTGCCGCGGACACCGCACTTGAAACGGAGACCATTTCCGCACTTCGCGAGAGCGATTTTGTCATCGCCCGCGCCACGGTGCGTGCCGCAAAATCCGCACCGAATGCGAATCGCATGACCGGACCAAAACTGTTGGCCGCAGCAATGCCCACGAAATAAAGTCCGGGTACCGACGACTCACACGTGGAAGCGAGAACAGGCGTACCAGCCAGCGTGGTCAATCTGGAGCGAATCTCGGAGCTCACGAAGCTCAAGCGATCCAGGTTCACTTTGTAGCCTGTGGCTGCGATGACGTGATCCGCCTGAATCTGCCGCTCCGCGCCATCTTGCCCGCGAAGGTGCAGGTGCACTTTGTTGTCACGCACCTCGGCGCGGTGCACCGTGTGCCCGAGCAACTGGGGCACGTGATTCATCACTCGATCTTTAACAAACCAACCGCCGGATGGCCCCAGAGTCTTCCTAACAATTTCTAACCGGAGACTCTCTGGCAAGCGATGGAAGGCTGCCGGCGCATTGGCATAGAAACTGGCTCTCCAGCCGGGCCCAAGCCCCGTCTGCGGACGCTGAATGCGCTCCCACAAAGACCGCTCCTTGCCGGTGAGCTTGCCATGAAATTTCAAAACGTTCTGGCGAGCCACGAGTTGTACATCCACTCCAGCTTCTTGCAGCAACGCAGCCCAGTCGAGCGCCGAAGAGCCGCCGCCGATTACGACCACTTGCCGGCCGCGGAACTGTTCCACGTCGTGATGGCGAGAGCTATGCGATAAAAATTCCCCCGGCACGTGCGCCAAATTTTCCGGAACATAATCGAAGTGGGTAATGCCCACCGCCAAGACGACATTATGAGCGCTTAATCTTTCCCCGCTATCGAGTTGCAGTAAATATCCTTGTGAGGAGCGCTCGATGCTGACCACCTGCTTGTCCTCTAGTTCCGGCACCATCCGCTCTTTGAATGCCAGCCCGTATCTGGTGAAGGTATCGAGGTGAACAGGAATTCCGGTGTCGGAGTATTCAATTCCCTGCTCCGCGCAGAATTTTCCCAGAGTGAATCGATCTTCAGGATCGGAGATGTTGGACGCAAAACCGTCCGACTTGAGCAACATACCCTTCGGCATGTGTGCCCGCCAGCTATCCATGGGACGGCCGAAAATGCGGAAGTCGATTCCGCGACCGCGCAAATGGGCAGCGATGGAAAGACCATAGGGACCGGCGCCAATGATTACGGTGTTTAGCATAGCCTGATGAGAACCCACCTTTTCAATGAGGTAACAGCGCAGCAAAACTGGAAGGGGGAAGTAAAAGGGGGAGAAAAACTAACGGACTTATAGTAGCACGTTTTTCCGAAAACGGAACTGAAAAAATCCATCTCCCTTCGAAAACGAGTGGCGGGGGATACGTTCGCAAGTCCTTTTTTCTTAACTAGATGGAAGACAAATATTTTAAAGCTTGACAAGCCGGGTTTCGCCCAGCATTAGGAGAACGGCTGCGACGGCTCTCAGCGAAATTGCTCATGGGCTTAATCTCCGGTATCCGCCGATGGTTCGTCCTATCCTTTGCTACGAAGCTTTTTTTCGATGAATGAGACGACATTATTCACGGACCCCAAGTTGTCCGTCGTCACCTCTTCGTCATCGACTGCGATGGTAAAACGCTCCTGAACGAACACGATAAGTTCGATCACTCCGGTGGAGTCGATCACATTCCCCAGTAGCGGCGCATCGTCATTGAGTGCCTCCGTGCGTCCGAAAAGAAAGTTCTCTGTGAGAAAGCTGCGAATTTCCTGTCCGATTTCTGTCGTCTGCATTTGCGAAATCCCCCTTGTGTTTTGCTGTCAGTTTTTGAAGATACTTTTTGTTGAAGAATCCGGTCTCAGAGAGCGGAGGGGGATATGAGCTCTCTTGTCTGCGCCGATACGGTACTAAACAACATTTTACTCTACCTGTCTACCTCAGACCTTTCTCATGTCCATTCCTGACATCTTCCTGAGCTCTTTGTAGGTTAGACGCCTGTCTAGGGAACTTATGAAGCAACCGCCTGCAAGTCGTGTACGATTCTAGCCTCTGGATACATGATGAAGTCATACTTGCTGCGCAGGTTTACACCCGCATCGAGTTCGATCGGCTTCGATTGGACGTACCGTAGCCGAAGATGCCTGGCGATAGTCATGAGGTGAATTTGCATCTCGATGCGGGCAAAAAGCGCTCCGATGCAGTTTCGCGGGCCTACGGAAAAAGGGATCGTCGCCAGTCGATGGCGATGCTTTGAATTTTCGGGACTGAAGCGACCCGGATTGAATCGATCTGGCTCCTCCCATAAGTCGGGATGTCGCTGGATGAAATAAGGCGGAATGTAGATCTCAGTTCCCGCCGGAACGAAATACTCACCCAACCGGTCATCGCGCAATGCTCGTCTGGTAACCAGCCAACCCGCCGGATACAAACGCATCGCCTCATCAACGATCTGCCGAGTATAGACAAACCTTGGCAGATCCTCGAACGTAGAAAACGGTGCAAGAGTGTCGAGTTCGTTGGATAGCTTCTGGTCGACTTCCGGGTGCTGGGATATCAGATACCAGGTCCAGTTCAGAGTGCTGGCCGTAGTCTCGTGACCGGCGACGATCATGGTCAGAACCTCGTCGACCAACTGGCTATTAGACATTGGTTCGCCGCTCTGCGGGTCGCGCGCCTTCATGAACATGGCTAAAGCATCGGCGGAAGGCGCCGGATCTTTTTGTCTTCGAGCCGTAACCTCAAGAATGATCCTTCCTAACGCTCGGAACGAGGAGGCAAATTCCATGTTGCGTGCCGGTTCCTGAGAAAGCAGTTCGAAATGCACCGCAACGCGCTCGTAATCTTCGCCAAAAATGAAACGCAACACTACCTCGAGCGCCATGCCGCTCACGTCGCGCGTGACATTCACGCCTTCATTTTTCTGGGCTGCCAGCTGCCACTTCCGTAGAAGTTTCATATTCACCGCCGAAATCAGCTTGGTTGTAGGAGCAACCGATTCATGATTGAACGTCGGCTGTATCATTCGCCTCTGACGTTTCCAGAGTTCTCCCTTGCTTACCATCAACCCATTTCCCAACAGTAACGCGACGCGGCGGATGCCCTGGCCCTTTACGTAATTTTGCCAATTCTCAACCAGGACATGGTGTGCGAACTCGACGTTCCGGATTCCGTACATACTGACCCCGTATACGGATCCTTTATAGATGTCACCGAAACTTCTGAACTGCTCTCCCATCCAATCCAAAAGATCATCGGCACTTCTATATTTCTCCTGAGGGCCGGGTGGGATCTGTCCTTGTTGAATTTCCATATTCGAACTCTACCAGTCGAGATTAGCTCGACGAACTAAACTGCCTTCCCATCGCGAGCTACGCGGACTCTATCCGGCCCGCGTCGATTGTCAACGGCTGGCACCATGACGACTGGTCCGCACGAATGGCGCCGCTGTGACCGGTCGGCAGATGGTAGGATGATTTTTTTCACAAGGATATCCGGTTTTGAATTCGCTCACGATGAAACTTGGATGAGGAATGCTGCAAATGCCCCCGATTAAGCATGACTCAAATAAGATGCTGGCACCGGCGGTTTGCTCGCTCATTGCATCCTCAACCTTACTCTTCTTCGGCACTGGCCCTCGTCCAATATGTTGGTTGACTTGGCTCGCTCCGTTACCAGTTCTCTTAATCGCTCCACGCCTCACTGACTTCCCCACGTTCGCGATAGCTTCGGCGTCATGGTTTATCGGATGCCTCAACATGTGGCACTACTTTCGAGGAGTACTGGACCTTCCAACAGGAACCGTGTTCTTGATTCTCCTCCTGCCCTCTTGCGTCTTCGGCATCGCAGTTCTCCTTCACGTTCGGTTGATTCGTCATGGCGCGCTATGGCAAGGGGTTCTGGTGGTTCCAACCACCTGGGTCCTCTACGAATACCTTTCTTCCGTTCTCTGGGCGCACCGTACATTCGGGAATATCGCTTACACGCAGATGGATTGCCTGGTCGCGCTTCGTCTGGCTTCCGCGATCAGCGTCTGGGGAGTCAGCTTCTGTTTGCTTCTTCTTCCCGCCTCAATTGCAGCTTTGTTCAGCACGCGAGGCAGCAAACTGCAACTTCTGAAGGCCCTCGGCGTCGTGGGATTTTTTTTCCTGATTGCTGTGACGATTCACCTCGTCTCCCGCTCTCATGCCAACGAGACAGCGACCCAGAGTACCCCGGACTATCGCCATATCTTTGATCGCATTGAAGTCATGATTCCGATGAGAGACGGCATCCGGCTTCATACCGAGATCTACACACCAAAAGGCTCAAATCAACCGTTACCTTTTCTGATGGAGCGAACCACCTACACGCTTCAAAGCGATGCCACCCACTACACGCCCGAACTCGCGGATCTCACGGAGATGTTTCCTGACAAGTATATTTTCGTTTTCCAGGAAATCCGCGGCCGGTATTCCTCGGAAGGACAATTTGTGATGTTCCGTCCTCCCCGCGACCATAGCGATCCTAAAGCCACCGACGAAAGTACCGATGCATACGACACGATCGACTGGCTTGTCAAAAATGTTCCGAACAATAACGGGGCCGTGGGATTATCGGGGGTTTCCTACAACGGTTGGCTGGCAACCATGGCATTGCTCGACCCGCATCCCGCCCTCAAAGCAGTCTCCGAGCAGGGTTCGCCGGCGGACCAGTTCCTGGGAGATGATTTTCATCGTAACGGTGCGTTCCGCCTGAGCTATGGGTTCGAATTCACCGCAGCAGGAGAACCCTCGAAGACGAGTTTTTCTTTTCCCTTTGACAAACACGATATGTTCGATTGGTATCTTGCCCTCGGTCCGCTCTCGAACATCAATGCACTCTACGTTCACGGAGACCTGCTAACGTGGAATGAGTTCGTTGCCCATCCGAACTATGACGAATTCTGGAAGTCCCGGGCATTCCATCGGTATCTCTCGGACTTGAAATCCGTCGTCCCTACTTTAAACGTGGCGGGTTGGTGGGACCCGGAAGCTTTGTACGGGCCGCTGTCGATCTATAAAGATTTGGAATCACACGACACCGATCACAAGAATTTTTTAGTTGTCGGACCGTGGAACCATTCGGGTTGGATTCATACTCATGGCAATAGCCTTAGCGTCGTGGATCTTGGTAGCGACACCGGCGCGTTTTTCCGCCAAAAAATCGAAGCACCATGGTTTGCATATTGGTTGCACGGCACCGGAGCGTTACCCCTGAAGGAAGCGATGATATTTGAGACCGGATCCGATCAGTGGAAATCCTACGAAGCTTGGCCGACTCGAGCAGGAATCACCAGGAGCAAACTGTATCTTCACGCCCACGGTCAGCTGTCATTCGATCCACCATCGGCAACAGAAAACGCGTTCGATTCCTATCTCTCCGATCCGGCAACCCCAGTCCCCTACCGTCAGCGCCCCATTGAAGTAACGTATTCCACTGGCAGCCGATGGCACACCTGGCTTCTTCAGGACCAGCGATTCCTCAGTGGACGTCCCGACGTACTGACATGGTCCACAGCTCCTCTCACGGACGCGGTCACGGTTTCAGGCGATATCGTGATGCACCTTTTCGCTTCGACATCTGGAACAGACAGTGACTGGGTGGTAAAGCTGATCGACGCCTACCCAGACAAGTATTCGGATGCAACGATGCAAGGATACGAATTAATCATCTCCAGCCAAGTGTTCCGAGGGCGATTTCACGAAAGCTTCGAGCATCCCGAGCCGTTAGTGAGCAACCAGGTCACACCGTTCACTATCGACCTGCAAACAAACGACCACACGTTTCTCACAGGTCACCGCATCATAGTGCAAGTTCAGAGCACGTGGTTCCCGCTGATTGATCGAAATCCGCAGAAGTACGTGCCCAATATCTTTAACGCTACTCCGGCCGATTATCAGAAAGCTAAGCAGGAAATTTACCACTCTCAACAGTATCCTTCTTATGTTGAGGTGCCGATAGGCGCACAGCAACGACTCCAAGGACCTTGATCCGCCGTCATCATGCGGCATAACCCAGAGATCGCATCCCCGGAGCGGCCTTACGAGCGATAATTTGGCGCTCGTACCAGGTAAGCTCGGGACGGTTCGAAGTATGACCTACGACGACGGGAAGAGCGATTTCTTCCCGAATCTGAAGACCGAGCCAGGATCCAAGTTCGCTGAAATCGAACCGGCCGCTAGTCACATCCTCATACTTGATGTGACGGCAGGGAAACCCTTCTGGCAACTCAGCCCAACTTAGCGCGATCCGGTTCCAGTGTCTGCTGAAGCCGGCGGCGGAGTCGACACGGAGGTTGGGATATCTGTAGTAAAGGGGATGGTAGTTCGCATCTGACAACGAAAGGTAACAATCATAGGGATGACGCGACAACACCACGAACTTGGCACTCGGGTATAGCCAGTAGAGCAAGCTGGCTTCCGATGCTCCCAGGCGAACTTCCTTAAATCCCCATCTGGCAAAGCCGTTTCGACGCGTCGGCTCCGCGAGCCATCGATCAAAGAGAGCTCGCAGGGCTAAGCGGAAATCCTCGCTGGGAGGGGTTAACGTCGCGATCCATGACGTCGCCAGCTCGGGCTGGAGACAACTTTTCGAGACTCGGTTGACTGCGCCACATCGTGAAGTCCCGTGTGGCTAACTGGCTCAGCATCTCCGTGATCCGGGGGACAAACGTCATCTCTCCCATCGGTTCACCCCAGAGAAATAGTCGCGGGTCGGTGACTAGAATTCGCTGAAGCAGGGTTGAACCAGCCCTCCAACCCGTAGAGAGTAGGAAAATTGGTGCGTCCGTGTCTGCTTTCTCCTGAGTTACATCCGATGCGCGTGAATGCAGTGCGGCAATCGAGTTTCTTATTTGCTGCACGTTTGGAAAAGTCACGCGATCCTCGCGACGTACTACGTACCAGCTCTCGCGGACAAACCGGCGCGAATGGCGCCACGCATCAGCCACCCATGTTTCGCGTGCTCGACTCCCCGAAGAGAGATTCAGCGTGGAACTCGATGGATTATGGTTTTGCAAGTGTTTCCCGGAACGCAGGCGCACCTAGAGAGTTGAGAGAGAAAAAGGAATGCATCCCGATTTTTTCACTCTAACGTCAACAAAACATCAGCGATACGCTCTGCTGCGTGCCCGTCCCAGAGCGGGGGTATAGTTCCCTTCTTTGCTTTGCCCGCAACAATCTTCGACAATTCCGAACTAAGCTTGTCTCTTTCCTGGCCGACAATCACGTTCGTCCCCAAAGTCACAGTCACCGGCCGTTCGGTATTGTCGCGTAACGTTAAGCAAGGAACTCCCAGATACGTCGTTTCTTCCTGGATGCCTCCCGAGTCGGTTATGACAACCGCGGCACGCTGTTGCATAGCGAGAAATTCAACGTAAGGCAAGGGTCCGGACAGATGCAATTTCTCAGCATTGAGTCCAAATTCTTCAATACGTTGACGTGTTCGAGGGTGCACTGGAAATACTATGGACAGGTCTTTATTTATTTCTAATAGAGATTCAAGAATATTTCTCAAGGTCTTGCTGTCATCGACATTCGATGGCCGGTGAAGTGTAACCAGAGCATAACGTTCGGGAAATCCGTTCCTGGGGCAACGCATTGCCGCCGGCAACAGACGAACTAAAGAATCGATCATCACGTTGCCGACCCGAAATATCTTTTTACCGGGAACGCCCTCGTGCGCGAGATTCACGTCGCCATCTTCGGAAGGAGTAAAGAGCAAGTCCGCGAGACGATCGGTCACGACCCGGTTGATTTCTTCTGGCATCGTCCAATCGAAGGAACGCAATCCCGCTTCTACGTGTCCTATGCGAATTCCCAACTTCGCGCTCACGAGCGCCGCCGCTACCGTGGAATTGACGTCGCCATAGACTAGAACGACATCCGGCTTCCTCTCTAGAACGACGGGTTCAAATTTACTCATGACCTCCGCAGTTTGTTGCGCATGGCTCCCCGAGCCTACCCCTAGGTTCACATCGGGCGACGGCATCTCCAGCTGGGAGAAAAAGACATCTGACATATTCACGTCATAGTGCTGTCCCGTATGCACCAGCGTCTGTTTTATCGGCGGCCGCCTACCCAGCGCGTGCAGCACTGGGGCGGCCTTCATAAAGTTCGGTCGCGCGCCCACGACGTGAAGGACGTGAAGAGTGTGCATGGGACTTATTGTAAGCTGCCAAAACGTTCACAGTCCGACAAGCACCGGGGGCATATGAAGGTAGCGCGCCATCTTACGCTTGGAATCGATCATCGCATACGCTCTATTGACCTGCTCGGCGGTAAGACCCACAATCGGTGCCATCTCTTCCGCGTGGATACCGTGATCTTTTCCATACAAACACAAGTCCATCTGTTCCAGGGGCATAGAAAAATAAAATTCTTCCTGAGACTGCGCCAGCGAATACGTGTCTGTGGTCGGCGGACGCCGGCAAATCTCTTCCGGAACGCCTAAATGCTCGGCCAGTTGATAGACCTGGGATTTGTAAAGATGGGCAATCGGTTTAAAGTCGGCTGCGCCGTCGCCGCCTTTGACAAAGAATCCCAAATCGTATTCCAAACGGTTCGGAGTGCCGGCAACAGCGTAATTCAAACGGTCGGCGTGATAATACTCGATCATTTTGCGGGTGCGCTGTTTGAAGTTGCTGGCCGCCAGAATTCCCAGATATGCGTTCAGTGGCAAGCGAACCTTCTTCGTCTCACCTGCCGGCGATTCCACCACCACGGAGAAAATCGCGTAGCCTTCGTTGGCCAGGAGGTTAGGTAGCGTAATCTTGCATTTGTATCCCTCGCCGTACTCGGGGACTACGCTGCGGATCGCTTCGTCCCGGCGGCGATAACAGCCGGCGCCTTCCAAAATGGCAGCGATGTCCTCCGTGACCGCAGCGATTCCCAAACTCTCGGTTAGCATGCGACCAAGCACGAGGTTCTCTGCGGCAGACTCCGTCTCGGGCATGAAAAGGGCGATAACTCGGTCCTTCCCCAAAGCGTAAGTACACAGCGCTGCCACTACGCTGCTGTCGATGCCTCCAGATACTCCCACTACGGCACCCTTACGTTTAAACTGTGTCAAAACCAGGTCCCGAACCGCATTCGCGATGCGGTCAACTTCCTTGGCTGCATCGATACGCAAAACATCGGCAACTGGTCGTGAAGTCGTTGGAATTGTTTTCTCCTCTAAAAACAGCGTCAACCGCCGTGAGAAACCTCGAGACGCAAACTCAAAAACTTTGCTAGGCTATCGGCGCGACATCGGCGGTTTCTCGATGTTCGTCCGCGATCAACCGTTTACTAATTTTGCCGGATTCCGTTTTTGGCAGCGATACTCGGAACTCCACTATCTTCGGCCTCATAAAATCCTCAAGTTTCGCGGCGCAGTGACGCAATACATCCTGCCTGGTAATCTGCGCTCCGGGATGAAGTGTAAGCACTGCCTTGATTGCGCTGCCCAGGATGGGATCGGGCACGCCGATGACGGCTGCTTCCGCTATTCCTTCGAGCGCATAGAGAACGTCCTCGACCTCACGCGGACTCACTTTTTCGCCGCGCGTCTTAATAATATCGTCCTTCCGCCCAACAAAATAAAGGTATCCTTCTTCATCCGCGCGGAACAGATCGCCGCTGTATAGAACTTTTTCTCCGGGGAGCGGCCCGGGCTTCAGGCAGCGGTCGGTCTCTTCCGGCAGTTCCCAATAGCCTTTCATCACGTTGGCGCCGCGAATTACAAGTTCGCCTACTACGCCAGGCGCCACGCGGTTTCCGTCTTCGTCCACAACGTAAACTTCTTCGTTGGGCATGCCCTTGCCCACCGAACTGGGTCTGAGATCAAGCTGCTCCGGCGGCAGGTACGATACGCGCTTGCACTCCGTCAGCCCGTACATGGAGTACAGTTTCGCTTGCGGAAATAGCGCCCGTAGTTTCCGAATGTGCTCCACGGGCAAGGCGGCGGCGGTGTTGGTGATATAGCGCAGCTTCGGAAACTTGTATTTCGAAAGATCCATCTGTAGCAAAAGCGCAGAAACCGTGGGAACGATGGGAAAGCCGGTGACACCTTCCTGAATTATTTTTTCGATCACCACGGTCGGGAACGCAAAGGAGTCGTGCAGCACCAGGGTTCCACCCACCTTGAACGTCATCAACAACTGGTACAAACCGTAGTCAAAGGCTAAGGGCAAGGTATTGATCACAACGTCGTCGGCCGTGCTCTCCAGATATGTCGTGATGGAGGTCGCAGCCGAGACAATGTTCAGGTGTGTGACCATGACTCCTTTCGGTCGGCCCGTCGATCCCGAAGTGTAGATGAGTGCAGCCAGATCGATATCAATGCATTTCTTGGTGGGAGGTTGAATGGCCTCCTTGCCCAGTTGCTCGAGCGGAATCATCTTCTTGCCCGCAGCTTGCAGAGATGCACTCTGCGATTCGCTCGCTCCCAGCATGAACACGCAACCAAGGTGTGGCCTGTCTGTCCAGCTCTCCGGCTGGGCGGACAACCTGCCTCCCCGTGTGATCATCGCCGATGCCCGGCAGTTGTTGAGTATGTAGGTAAGCTTGTCAGCCTTGGTAGTCGGATTCAACACGACAAATACCGCGCCCGCTTTCAGCGTGGCGAAGATGGCTAATACCGACTCTATTGAATTCGGCAGGACGGTGACAACCCGGTCCCCTCGCTCCACGCCCGCCGCGATCAGTGCGTGGGCCAGCTGGTTCGCCCGTTCCTCGATCTGGCGGTAGGTGAGGCGTTCGTCCCCGCAGATCAGTGCTATCTTGTCGGGAAATTGCCGCGCACTGTTTTCCAGAAACTGTTCGACCTGCATCTATCCTCCTAGACGACGCAGCTAAGCTTCCTCGCCACGTATGCCGCGACCTTCCCCACGGAATCGAGATTGTTCGGGATTACTTCCTCGTCTTCCACTTTAATTTCGTAGCGCTCCTCGAGAAAATCGACGAGTTCGAGCACACCCGTCGAATCAATCAGCCCTCGACCCAACAGTGAGTCATCCGGCTGTAGATCGACCGTTTGGCCGAAGAGGAAGTTGGTTAAGACAAAGCTATGGATTTCTCGTTCAATATCGGTTGCGAGCATCTAGCGGGCTCCTGTGATCGTTGATTGATGAATTGATGGACCAACAGTTGGGTAGAGAGAACGCCAACCATGGCCATGTTGTCCTTTACGCTACTGGCGCGACCATTTTTAAACTTTTGAACTAGCCCTGTCACTGCCTGCGCGTTAAAGATTCCGTTTTGCCGGATGGCCTCCGGCGAAAGCAACTCTTCTGCATAATCGGTAGAGTGGACGCCAAAAAAACTCTTCCCATCCGGCGCACGGTAAGGTTGTTTGGGACGCCGTGTAATCGACTCTGGGATGAGTCCAGCAAATGCTCGCTTGAGCAGGTGCTTCTGGTCGAGCACTTTCATTTTCAGGTTCGGAGGAAGCTTGGCGGCGAATTCCACCACCCGGTAATCAAGGAAGGGATAGCGTCCCTCCACCGAGTGAGCCATAGCCATCCTGTCACCTTGCGAAGAAAGAATATAGCCGGGAAGAAGGTATTTGGCCTCAAGGTATTCGGCCTGGCGAAAGTATGACCAAGACCGATAGGCCGGAGGCAACCGACTTTCCATCTCCGGGAATCCGTCGCAATTCGCGTTCGCCTCGCGGACCTCGGGAGAAAAAAATTGCTTCAACTTTGCCGTCAGTTCCCAGCGTGGCAGATGCGAGAAGAATGGACTGGCCAGGTCCTCCGCAGTCACGCGGAAGAAACGTTGCAGATATTCCCCTGACTGCCGCTGTATGTTTTCCATGTACGGATACAGACGCTTTAGCAGTAGCGGCCGCCATTGCGATTCCAGGTTCCGTCCCCAGAACTGCCGGATCTTCGCCTCTTTGAAGATGTCGTATCCTCCCAGAACTTCGTCGGCTCCCTCGCCCGTCAATACCACCTTGAATCCATTCTCGTGCACCAGCCTGGAAAGCAAAAACATGGGCGCCGGCGCTGTGCGAATTACAGGTTGTTCGGTATGCCAGATCACATTGGGGAAGACTTGCGCGATGTCGTCAGAAGAGCAGGAAACATTGCTATGTTGCGTGCCCAGGAAAGCACTAGCCTCATCCTGATAGATTTTCTCGTCGAATTCCGCGTCTTCGAAGGTGATGGAAAAACTGCGGAGCCGATCGCCGGCAATCTTTCGCATCAGGGCCGTCGTCACCGTAGAATCGATTCCTCCACTCAGATAAGCTCCCACCGGCACATCGGAGCGGAGGCGAATTCGCGTGGCGTCCTCGAGTAAGTGCAGCAACTCTTCCGCCAGACGCTGCTCGTCGGTATCGGAATTCCCGGAAATCTCCGGGTACGAGACCGACCAATATGACCGAAGCCGAACATCTGCATTCTCAACGGTAAGAGAGCACCCCGGAGGAACCTGGAAAATATTCTTGAAGGCCGTTCTAGGTGGAAGAGTCACCCAGAACGTGAAGATCTGGTCCAGACTCGCGAGATCAACTTCCGCTGGAACCTCGGGACAAGCCAGCAGCGCTTTGATCTCGGAGGCGAACAAGAAGCTGTCTTCCGTCTGCGTGTAGAACAAAGGCCGAACCCCGAATCGATCCCGGGATAAAAACAACTTTCGCGCTTCCACGTCCCAGATTGCGAACGCCCACTGGCCATTGAAGTGGTGTACACAGTCTTCGCCATACTCACGGTAGGCGTTAAGAATTACTTCCGTATCGGAACGGGTCGCGAATCGATGTCCTTTGCCAAGGAGCTGCTGACGCAGTTCGATGTAGTTGAAAATCTCGCCGTTAAACGTAATCCACAGGCGGCCATCCATGGAGGACATCGGCTGGGCTCCGCCCTGCAGATCGATGATGCTGAGACGCGCATGGCCCAGACCGGCAGCTCCGGCGATCTGTATACCGCTGGCGTCCGGCCCTCGGTGGCGCAGCCGGGCAATCATCCTGCCCAGCAGATTGCGGTCCACCAGGCCGCCATCAAGTTTTAATATTCCTGAGATGCCGCACATAAGAAAACTATTTCTCTGACTTCCGTGGGCGCTTTAAAGAACCGCCGCCGACTCCGGCGTCTCTGCGCGGTATAACGTATCCTCTTTTTTGGTGCCGCGCAGATGAATGGATGTACATACGGCGTAAGCAATGAAGCAACACCCCGCGCAAAGCGCGATGTCGGAGACAGGGCCAGGAGTGAGGCCAAGGCGGCGGCCTCCCAGCACGAGGCCTAACATTCCGAAAGAGCCCAGAGCAGCAGGCACAAACGCCTTTCCATAACGCAGCAAATCTAAACCCGTAAGCCCATGCATGCGCTCCATTTGCAGGATATAGCTGAGAATAATCGCCAGCAGGGCGGAAACCTGGCCCCCCACCACTCCCAATAACCTGCACGCGGGATAGATCGCGATCAACATCACCACGGCGGACGCGGCCACTGCACGGCGATGCAACCCTGGAAGTCCGATTCCATTAAAGACGCATGTAATTGCGGCGTTCAGCACATTCAGGAAAACCACCACGGCCGCAACGGCAAGCGGTCCGGCGGCTGCGATATATCGAGCACCGTAGATAACCGTGAGTAAAGAATGGGCGCACAAATAAATCGCCACCACGCCGGGGAGCCCGAACAGGATCATCCAGGAAGTTGTCTCAATCAAGATACGATTGATGCGACCCTTGTCATCCTGCACGTGAGCGAAGCTGGGAAAAAGGATTTGTCCCATCATCTTTGTCAGGAAGCTGGAGGGAGTCTGGACCAGTAACACTCCCATCGTATACAGCCCTAGTGTTGTCGTCGAATAAAGCTTCCCTAATACAAATATGTCAGTGCGGGAAAAAATAAGATTCAAAAACGACAGTCCGACTACTGCCCTCGAGAACTTATAAAGCTCCCGCACTACATGACGGTCCAATCCCAATGAGGGTAATCCCGGACACAAGATATAGGACAACAAGCAACGGAAAAAATTTTCGCTGCAAGAACCAATCGCAAGCGCCCATACATCGCGAATATAGAAACTCAAAACCACAGTCGTGACCACTCCGCAGATAGCGCCGCCGTTGCTGATGGCCATCCAGCGTGCGAACTTCATGTTCTTCTCAGGAAGGATTGACCGCGGACTCATCGCACCTTCGAACAGGGTGCTCAACAGCGCGACCCGCAGCAGGCCGCTCAGTTCCGCGTTTCCGTAGAAATGGCTAATGAAGGGCGCGGCGGCAAAAATAATGCCGTACATGCAAACCGCCCGGCCCATCCCCATCCACCATCCAGCGTTGAGATAAGCTTTCTCCCGGCCCCTCGGATTCTGTATGACTGCCGCCCTCTGCCCCACGTCCGTCAGAGTCCCGACGATCGAGGAGCAGGACATGACAATCGCCATCGCTCCAAAAGCGTTGGGAGCGAGTATCCGCGTCAAAATCATGTTCCGGGCGAACCGGGATATCTGTTCCGCGAAGCTTCCCGCTCCCAGCCAGGTTCCGCCGCGCACCACTTTGGCTCTGAGACCATCGCCCAGCAGAAGGGCGCCGATCATCTCCCTGCCGCGGTCGTAACTACGCCTGATATTCATTTTCGACATCTGATTTTTCAATTTTCCTAACTTAGCTTTCGAGTGCGTACTGCAATCGGTCCCCAGCAATTCGAGCCATGGCAACTTTGGCTCGCTCCGCGCCTTTGCCTACGACGCGCCAATTGCCTTCTTCGCCAACGATGCGCATACCACGTCGCGCTCGCCACCATTCGTCGATTTGACTGGGAAGGGCAAACCACATCTTCTTTTGCCTACCGGTCTCGCAAAGGAAAGCCAACAGCTCCCGGTAAGTGTTCCTGGCTTTCTCCTCGATCACGTAGTCCGGATGAACAATAAAACTCGCCAGCCCGCTTCTCGCGACGATCAGGACGACCTGCTCTTTCCACAGATCTAGCGAATAGTCGTTGAGCAGATGAAACAGCATGTAATCCTGGGTTGTCGTAACCGGAATTTCGAGCGTATTCCCGAAGAAATACGGCATCACGGTGCAACAGCCACCCTTCTGGGGGTCCAGATGGGCGACGTTGGGAACGGACATGTCGAAGGAAAACTGAAGCGCGTCGTACCAGTCCAGGTTCCGGTAAAGCACAGCTGAGCGAAAGCCCGAAATAGCATGTCTCGCTCCGTATTGATTGATTCTTTCCGCTCGACGGCGAAACTCGGAGCGCTTCCGAAACAAGTTGCCGTCATGGTTCAAATCCTGAAGATTGACTTCGAAACCCCGATCGCGAATTACTCGAATAAAAGTGTCCGAAACCTCGTATCGTCCCTCCGGCACGATTTGAAAAGACGCCTTGATACCGAAAGAATCATCGAGATCCATTAACGCGGAGCAAAAGTCTCTTCCCTTTTCAGTCTCGACATCGTGTGTCATCACCGCGCAACTCTGAGCGCCGTCGGGCCAAAACCATACGAATGGTATCTTTTCCAGGCCCTTGGCTTTCATGGAAATCAGTAATAGCCGCTCGCACAAATCTTCGACGGTGGTGTCTACAGGCCAATGCGGAAACGAGACCTTCCGCCAACCCATCAATCGCGCTCGTTGGAACTGGCGGCGCACGCTAACGCCCATGAACGGTCGCAGGAGGTAATAGATCTCTTTCAACCGCCGCTCGCATCCACTCCACAGGCCGCGGCCATCCGGGTTCGCATAACGTTCCAGCCGTAAGTTGTCGATCACTTCAGTCGGATCAAAAGGAAGAACTGGTTCCCCGTTGTGAAGCCCGATATCGGCAAGCGTGTCATAGAGAGGAACGTCAGGCCGGTTTCGTCGATATCCGGAAACTGATCTCCCGAAGCAGGTCGCATTTTGCCCACATCGGAAATAACCCGCTTCATCGGATAACTTGCCGGCAAATTCGAAATTAACAAAGTGTTCCGGGCACAAATAAAAATCGAGCAGCGCACTGTTCATCGCATTCCTTCTAAAGGAATCGCCCTCGATGGTCGGATTCGGAGCCCGGCTCATGGCGTCGTCAGACCAGGAAATCTTCGTATCGCTAAGTTCGATACGACGAAATGGATCCCTCGAAGAAACAGATTGTTCATCTTTCTCAGGACCCGTCCTCATTTGCGCACTGCCGCTCTCTACCGTGGCTGAAGCGGCGCGCACTGCGCAATCTTTGCTCTCATTTTGCATGCTAGTTTTCTAGGTGGAGGAGACTATCCTACGTGGCGATACAGCATTCGGCCAGATGCCGCAAGGATAGGGTCTGGTAACCAGGAAATCAGAGCTTTTGCCGTTTGAATCTGCCAACCGGGACGGGTGGCTGCCGCAGGGGATCCGTTCTTATATCGCCAATAAGAGAGACTTGTCCGAACGGCGCCCAGGCGATCTTTGAATTGGATCAGGCCCGCATGATTTAACTCGGAACGTCCGAGGTCAAGCTCCCGCATTCCTTGTTCTTTGCCTTCCTGAATGGCCTTCCAAAAAAGAAATGGAGTTCCTCCCAGACTGTGGAACCGCTCGTCGGAGCAGCCATATTTGAATGTGAGTGTCGTTTTATGCGACACGGTGAGAATCGCCGCCACCGTATGTTCGCCCTTAGACACCAGACGAATGGTCAGATTTTCGGCCATGGCGTCGACCAAATTGCGAAACCATTGCAGCGGCTGGGGTGGCAGGCAGTGGCGACGGCGCGTGCGTAGCAATAGTCCGTAGAACTTGCGCAAAAGCTCTTCAGATCGCCCGCTTTCATACACCAGGTTCTCTCGTCTCGCCCGCTGCACTTTGCGCTGAATACAGCTTGGATGCAAATTATGGAAGAGTTCTCCGGCTGGCCGTTCCAAAGACAGCGTATGCAAACAGAAAGCCTCTGATGCGTGCAAGTTCGTAGCCGCAAAGGGCGCGGCCTCCCCGGTCGTTATCGGCCGAATCTCCGCATACGTGTAACCTTCACTTCTAACTCTCTCACCTACGTGCGCCAGCAGTTCCTCCTGCTCGGCCGCGGAATCTACAAGCAGCGCGCAATGGTCGGAGAACGGCAGCGATACCAGACGACGGCCCGTGATCCAGCTCTTCACCTGGCAGAAAACCAAGCTGTTCTTCAGCGGCTGGCCGGGAAGGCTGGTGGTAAACGCAATCGGTTCGTATCCATAACTTTGCTGCAGCGCCGACAACCATCCCGACGTATGAAATATCCCCGCTCGCGGATGCCAGCGCAAGAATTCCTCCCACCGAGGATCGTTGAGAGGCCGAATTTCGAAAACGGACAAAATATCTCCGGTCTTATGATTCCCCAGCACTACGGAACCAGTTGTCGAGTTCGCTCTGGCTCGGAATCCGTTCTTCGATGGGGCTCCTCTCCCGCGAATCCTCTGGATCCGATCACCCATGCTTTCTTCTCCGGATCATATTGCTTCACCACCTTCGCCGGATTGCCGCTCACCACGGAAAAGGCAGGTACGCTGCGGCTCACCACCGAATTCGCTCCCACCACGGAACCGCGCCCAATCACGAGTTCACCCCGGCTGCAAATGATCGCCGCTCCAAAACCAATCCAGCAGCCTTCTTCGATGCGAATGGTCCCGCCCTCCGTCATAGGTTGCTGAGCGATTGGACGAGTCACGTCCTCAAAGGCGTGGTTGTGATCCATGACGAGGACCGATGGGCCAAAAATTGTATTTCGCTGAATGTGGATCTGATTTTTGGCCGAGATGACCGAACGCCGTCCGATCCCGCACCCGTCTTCCAAAATAATCGCTGCCTCGTTGCAGATCTCGACATTTGGGATATTTACCCAAACCTCTCGCCCCAAGGTCACCCGATTCCCCAGACGGATATACTTTGCCCTGGACCGCGGTAGATCGCACGAGTAGTGCACGGAAATCTTCTTGCCAATGGACGCGAATGGGTAAGTCCACGAGAGCCAGAGAGTATGGAGCTTACTCGCTAACCGCGCAAATCCCGACAGAGGATCTTCCATAACCTCTTCGCGGGAATTGCTCATTTTTCTCTCTTCATCGACGGAGGACTCACGCACTGGATTCGCTGCCGGATTCGAGTAACCATCTGAAGTTGCGCATTCCTGGGTTGTCGGATTGGAGTCAGTCGTACTCGCTTTCATCAGAGTTTTCATTTTCGTTGAGCCAACCTCCTTTTCCGAAGCAGACGTGGGTTTCAGACGGCGAGATCCTCGTCATAGGAATTTGTTGTGAGTGCCGGTCTTGACTCTCTTATGAAACCGAGAATGCTTTCGAACGAATCGAAACTGGCTAAGTCGCTGGTATCGACGTTAATTCCAAATTCTTCTTCCACGACGGCCAGCAGAGTGACCGTACCTACGGAGTCCCAGCTTGGCAGCGAGCCTGCTGATGCAGAGGCCACGCTGTGTATGTCTAAATCCGGGAAAACCGTTAGGAAGCATTCAGCAAGTCGCGTCCCCATCTCATCCATTTCACTTCTCCTGCTCAGACGACGATGGCAAATTGTATGAGTTCATAAGAGGTTGCACCCATTTTGTTCTCGCCGACCGATTAAACTGACAGCCGTTGAAGATTATTGGGACGCCTCACTGGCTGCCGTTCGCTGCGGGCCCCCACTCCAAGTCCCCTTCTCTGGGTCGAAATATCGGGCCAGCCGGCTGGGATTGCCTATGATCACGGAGTGAGGTGGAAAGCTCCGCGTAACCAGAGAATTTGCCGCGATGACGCTGTTGTGGCCAATCACCAGTTCGCCTTCGTTGCACACGATCGCTGCCCCTTGGCCAATCCAGCATCCATGCTGAATGCGGATTTTCCCTCCACCGGTAATTCCCTGTAACCGAATGGGCAAGTGGATGTCTTCGTAAGCGTGATTGTGGTCCATGATCAGCACTGAGGTTGCCAGGATGACATCGTGCTCCAGGTGAATGGAATTCTTTGCCGAAATAACGCTGCGGGCGCCAATCAGGCAGTTGTCATCAATCGCCAGATTCAGTTCACTGTCTGACTCGGTAATGATGCTAAGCCACGCATCTTTTCTAATGATCACCGAATTGCCGAGCTTTATCCGATGAGCCGCGAGCCTGTTCACAATACAGGGATATTGAATCGTTAAGTTTCGGCCTTTGGAGGCAAACGGATAGGTTGCACTTATCCAAAGAGTATAAAGCTTGGTCAGGACCCGGGAAACCAGCGACAAGGGATCTTCGAAACGGGCCTGCGGTCTGCCAGACGGGGGAGTCATCCTTTTAATCCTTCTTATTTTCTTGGCGAACGGCAGAATTAGTTGTGTTTGATCTCGAGGAGGTTCTTCAAAGACCATTCTTACGAAGGAGCGGCGATAACTGGAACCGGGTTTAGCGAATTCGCACCCGCATTCGGGCGGATGCATCCTAATACCCATTTGCCCGCAGAAAAATCGTATTGTTTAACGATCCTCGCTGGATTGCCAGCCACAACCGAATAGGAAGGAATGCTGCGTGTGATCAACGAATTCGCCCCCACCACCGAGTGCCGCCCGATGGTCAACTCGCCCTGCTCACAGACTATCACCGATCCGAAACCAATCCAGCACTCTTCTTCAATCCGGATTGTCCCGCCCGCCATCTGATCGTCCTGCATTGCTGCTCGACCTTCTAGCAAGTCGTCGCCATGATCCGTAACTAGCACGGAAGGACCAAATATAACGTCTCGCATTACATGAATGTGATTTCGCGCTGAAATCACGCAACGGCGCTGAAGACCACTGCGGTCCTCCATGGTGATAACCGGCGGAAGCGCGCCCGAAGCTGCGCTTACCTCGAGCTTAGCCTCGCGGCCAAAGCCGACGTGCTCGCCAATGCTGATGTAGGGAGCGGCAGCTCGGGCTATCGCAAAAGAGTAATGCGCCCAAGCTCCTCTACCGAACGAATAAAACGGGAACGTCCGGGCCATCCAAATGATGTGGATTTTGCCTGCAAGCCGCGAGATCCAGGACAAAAGATCCTCGTCGCTGGTCGCTTCTTCCGAGTACCTGTTTGAATCTGTGTCGGGAGAATTTTCCTGAGGCTTTTGCGAATCTTGGGCATAAATCTCGCCGCCATGCTTTGCTTCGGTCGCGTCGTCCGCTTCGGAGGATCTGCCGGTAGCGTGCCCGGTTGCTGCGACCGTGCCCGGTTTCCTCGCGGCGCGGGCAGGATTTCCCGAAATCACTGAATCCGCCGGGAAGCTTCGTGTCACCACGGCGCCTGAAGCCACCTCGCAATTTTTGCCCAGCACAAGATCACCCTTGTCGCACAAAATGGCCGCGCCCTGCCCGATCCGACATCCTTCCCCTATTTTGATTCGCCCTCCGGGTGTCGGCCCCTGGCGCCATATTGCGGTGGTCACATCTTCATAAGCGTGATTATGGTCCATGAGCAAAACGTCGGACGCAAGCACGACGTTACGCCCGAGATGGATGGAATTCTTGGCCGAAATTGTGCACCGCGGCCCAATTCGACAGTCTTGCTCAATGGCAATCTTGATTGCGTGTTCCCCCTCCATGCCAAGGTGGAACCATGTGTGTCTTCCGATCGAAACGCCACCCCCCAGCTGAATGCGGGTCGCCAGAGTGCGCGAAATCTCACTCGCATAGTGGAGCGAAAGGTTTCGCCCGCAACTCGCGAACGGATAGGTCAATCTCACCCAAAGACTGTTCAGTTTCGTCAGCATGCGGGAACAAAATCCCTCATGATCATCGAAACTGCGAGAAGCCTGGTGAATTGGGCGCGTCATACGCGTCACGCCGATTTCGTTCCCTTTCGGAAAATTGCATGAATCGACTCCCCTCCTCCGACCAGAGGAGCCATCGCTAGCGCAGCGCGCAACGCGGTCATGCGCACCAGCTTTCGCCCCGCTCTCCAGACCAGGCCGGGCTCGTTGCGGTACGCCACGGGGTTTCGGCGGATACCGGCTGCGCCGAAAACATCATCCCACACGTAGCGCAGGCTGGTTCCTACCGCGGGGTTTCGCCGAGTCTCCAGCGACACCACCTGCAGACCCGCCGATTCGGCCAGACATTGGAGGGCTGCCGGCGAGTAGTGGAACAAGTGGCGCGGCAACTCCAAGCCATGCCAGTAGCTGCCAAACACACGCGATTCGGCGGAATCGATGTTGGGCACCAGGACGTAGAAAATTCCTCCCGGCTTCAGCCACTCCCCAACCCTCGCCATCACGCGCCTTGGCTCGTAGAGATGTTCCAGCACATCGAAGCAGGTAATTACGTCAAACGATTCGCGGGGAAAAGTCGCATCCAGAATATGTCCCACAAACACCTGCGCGCCAGTCTTCGCCTCAGCGGCCTTCGCGCATTCCGCGGACATCTCAATACCGTGGAGCCTCCATCCCTCGCCCTTCAGCGATTCCAGGAACGATCCCGAACTGCATCCCAGGTCAAGCAGGACGCCGGACTGTTTATGCGGCATCATCGCTGCCTTGCGCTCCCGCCACCGGTGCGGCGAGTTTTGTCCGCTCGCTGAAATTAACCGGTCATACGCCTTGGTGTAATGCAGATGCATCTCTGGCGGCGTCGGCGGATGGCTCAACCACACCAGCGAACAGCCGGAGCAACGCACCAGCGTGTAGCGTTCTTTTCTGCCGTGGAAGCGGTCGGGGCCCTGCAGAAATTCCCGCGCTCCCATCTTCCCGCATACGGGGCACGCCTCTGGATTCTGATTCGTCTCGGCCGTCACTTCCTCGCGCTCCGCCGCCAAGTTCGGTTCCTGAACAGTAGTCAACCTCATGCCACTGAGTCCTTCCCTCGCTCTTTTCTGCGTTGAACCGTACGGTGGGCCAGCGCTGGGCTCACCCAGGTCAGCAGCCATTTGGCTGCGACGGGAAATGTTAAATCGAGTTGCGCGGCTCTTCTCGCCGCTTCCCGCGCTTTCCCGTACTGGCCGGTTTCCAAATACAAATTGGTCCATCCCCGGTGAATCGTGCTCAGCCGCTCCCGGATCACATTGCGAATTCCCTCCGGCTGGCCTTCCGTTATCCGCAACAACCCTTCCAGCCGCATTTGGCTGTCCTTCAGCCAGAATTCAAATTTGTTCCACTCCGCTTGCACTCCCACATGACGAACTTCCGCCGGCGAGCGGTCAAACCGCACCAGCGGCAGGTTGACGTAACAGAATCCGGTCAACAGGGCCAGCCGGAACAGGAATTCACTGTCCTGGCTGTACAGCAGCTTGGGATCAAATCCAGTGGTCTTGCGGATCACATCGGCGCGCCCCATAAACGACGACAAGCACACCACCATACCGGCTCCCCCCGGTCTCACCAGCCGTTCCAGCACATCCGGCTTAGCGCCCATCGTGCCTTCATGCGGGAATTCGTGCTCCACCAGTTGAAACATCGTCCGGGTTTCGGGATGGTTGAAAAATCGTGTGTCCGTATAACAGCCGCAACACTGCGGAGCAAACTGCTCCAGAGCTTTCAGTTGCCATTCCAGCTTTTCTTTTTCCCAAAGATCGTCGCTGTCAAGAAACGCGATCCACTCCCCGCGCGCTTCTTCAATTCCACGATTGCGGGCGATGCTCGCCCCCTGATTCACCTGGGCGAAGTAGCGAATGCGCTCCCCGAACCTCTCTCCCAGAACCTTGCCCGTGTCATCCGACGATCCATCGTCCACCACGATGACTTCAAGGTCGGTAAAAGTCTGGGCCAGCACGCTCTCAATCGCGCGCGGAACCGTGCCCGCCCGGTTATAAGTTGGGATCACCACCGATACTTTAGGATTCTTCATGCTCGCACACACACGGCGGCCGGATTCTGCCTGCTTTCCCGCGCCGTTCCTGCTCGGTGAGCCGCAATCGTCTCGCGATATACGTCGAGCAGAATTCGTCCCGCTGCTGTCCACGTCAGCTCCGGCGCCGCGGCCGCTAGACCCGCCTCTCGGAGTTTCGACAGCAATTGCCCGATCTTCATGCAGCATCGTGATATGCTGCGCGAGCGCGTCGACATCCCCTACGCGTGCATCAAACCTGTCTTCATGTGGCTGCAGATTTCAGTGCAAGCCTCGTGAGGCCAGCGGAACGCAACCGCTGCCCACGGCCTCCGTAACCACCAGCCCAATACCCTCCTCGATGCTGGGGAGCACGAGGATGTCGCTTTTCCGCAGCAATTCCGGCACGTCCCTGCGGTGGCCGAGCACTTTCACGCTGGGATGCGCCAGCATCGGGCCAGTTTCTCCTGGTAGTCGGGCAGGAATCCGCCAGCGATAAGAAAGGTGCCGTCCTTCGAAGCCGGGGATCGCAGCCATGCCTCAAGCGCATAGTGCAAACCTTTCCGCACGGCGCAAACCCCCACAAAGATCATCGTTAATCCGCGCTTCGGGTCGCGAGGCTCGTTGCTGGGAATGTAAATTTCTTTCGTCGTATCCGTACTGTGCCGCGCCAATTTGCTCGGCGGATATCCCTTGTCTACAAAGGTCTTCATCACAAAATCCGAAGGGCACAAGCAACGGGTCGGCCAGCCGATACTCCTCCTCCTCCTTGTGCAACTTCTCCGCGTTGTAGGCGTGTTCATGGTCGGCTGGAAGCGTTATCCCCAGGCGGTCGCACTCTTTCTGCACGACCTCCATCGCGAAGCCAGTGTGTGCGTTGCATCTCTCCAGAACGGTCGGAATTCCCAGCCTCTTCGCCGCCTTGAGAGTCTCCAGCGAACCCAGCGGCCAGGTATGAATGATGTCGATCTTGCCCACGAGTTTCTCAATCCGGCGCGCCACAATGCGATCGTGCAGAGCACCGTCCGCATTGTGCCGAGAAGCTTGTAGGGCACACGAAACCGTCCCCTTGCGAGCGTCGGACGGACCTTCACGCCCGCTGGAACCGGCCTCGAAAGCGCTCCAGGAAAAACCAGCAAGTCCGCCCCTGCTTCCGCCAGGCTGTTCACTTGCTGCCAAGCGGTGTAGCAGATCCGGGCTGCGCCCAGCTTGTTCGGAAAGCTGTACAGCACTCTTATGTTTGCTTCAGGCATTCGCATGGAGCCTGTTATGCGGATCTACGAATAATCAACAAGTTATTGTCATAGCCGTTGAATGAGTTCGGCAGCTCCGTGAGTGCGAACTCATAGTTTGGGTACCGTCGTGAATAAAATCCTTCCAACCTCTCCTCCCAGAGAGGCAGGGCCTCGCGGATAATATCTTCCACGACGAAGACTCCGCCGGGATGAAGTAGCTCCAGCGAGCCGTCTAAGAACGAGACGTTGGCTTCAAAGGTGTGCAAGCCATCATCAATGATGATGTCAAATCCCTCGCTCAGAACGGGCTTCGACCATAGGTGGCGTATAGCTGCGCCATCAAGCTGATCGCAGTAGAAGGTCTGTACCCGGTCCTCTTGGAAAAGAATCTCGCGATCGATATCGGCACCGTTTACCAGAGCCCGCAAAGAGCTCGCGCCACCCTCGGAGCGACGCGCCCGGAAGGCCGTGCTCCCCCATGCTTGACACAAGTTTCGGATTGTTGGTGCCGAGACCCAGCTCGAAGATGCGGATATTCGCGCCCCGGAATCTGCCTAGGAGCACAGAATAGACGGTCGTGTAGTTGTGATAAGCATGACCCTTGTCGCTTCCATGCCTCGTCATTGCCCGGCACATTTCCGTCGGGGAGAAGACATTGATCGAGCGAACCTCGCGAACAAGGTCTGATTCGCGGCCAGCCGGAAACCCATGGACTTTCGGATTCCGGTGGATTAATACGGAGGCGGCGCGGCGGGGGAGATAGAAACTGTTCTGCCACCAAAGAAATCGTGCATTTTCGTAGGCTTGGGGTGACAGCCTTCGCTTAGCGCTTCTCTCGCTGTTGCGATCATTGTAAAATTCCTCCTGTTAAGTTGCGTCCCATCATTGCCATTGCCGTTTCGGTCTCTTCGACCGTCGATGGATCAAGAACTCCTACGCCGGGCCCGGCTTGGGCGAGGCCAGCGTGCGCTCGGGCCCTCTTGCTCGACCTCGGAAGTTGCTACGGAGATACAGACCAACAAAATAAAGAAATACGTCGATAGATGCGCCATGTAGTTAATTCCAAAATGCGCTACGACGTTGGCGAACAGGGCTGAGCCAAAGCACCAGACAAACCACTCCTGCCGCCGGTCTCCCTGCACGCGCTTCCTGGCCATCCCGATCGCTCGAAAGCTGCGCTTGAAAATCGTGAGATAAAGAACCAGGGTCAGCAATCCGCCGGTCAACGCATTCACCACGAACTGGTTGCACAGGTCCCACATATCGAATCCCCAGTCTCCGTAATTCTTGCATCCCAGAAGCCACCAGTCGCTGAAATGGCGGATGCAGTTATCCACCAGGTAATAACGGTGGTAGCTGGACGATCCGCCGGTTATGTCGATTTTTGCGATCAGCGACCAGACCGGGCCTTGCATCGAAAGGTGCAACGCTACCAGCAGCGCGACCAGTCCCCAGCGCACCAGCCGCATATTCTTGCGTAAGGGCCAGAAGGCAAGTCCGAAGAGGCTCGCACCGTAGGCCATCCACGACGTGCTGGCGTGGGATGCGAATACCATCGCCGTCGCTCCGCCAATGCCTGCGAGGGCAGCCATCCGCGATTTTTTTTCCGTCCACAGCCAAAGAAAAAAAGGAATCAAAACTCCGGCCATTGCCCCGCCATAAAGAGTGCCCATGGCCCCTTCAGAACGGTAATGCCCGTTTCTGAAGGCCGGCGGATTGGCTCCGGCAAAGCTAAAAAGATTTTGATGGGTGAACTGCTCGCTCATCATGCAGAGGCCCTGGAACACGCAAACTACGGCCAGCACCTTAACCGTGCGCCGGATTGCTTCGCGGTCAGGAATGAGAAATCGTACCGCCAGGTAGCCGCCCAGGCTGATCACTAAATCGCCCAGGCCCTTGATCACGGCCTGCATCTCCATGAACTCGAGGGAAAACGCGAGCAGAGCCACCAGAGTCCAGGTCACCACCAGCTTGTCGAACGAGTTGAATCCGCCGGAGAATCTCTTCTCCGAAGCCGTTTCTTTAAATGCGGCCATCCGGGCCAAAACCGTCAGGATGAGAAGCTGCAGCATGGTGATGTGCACGCCGCCCAACACCAGCAACTGGCCCATGGGAGTGGAAAAGAAGGCCAGAACAAACGGCACAATTAACTTTTTGCGGGGCAGCGTCAGGAGGAGCACAATGGCGATCAGCATCCATAGCGCGACCAGCGGATGCAGGATCGTGCCTCCGGCTCCGCCTCCAAATCTAAGATTTTTGGGTATCATGCGATTCAGACATCGGCGCCAGCCCTGTGCTTCGGGCTGGCGTTGATGTCATGATAATCGGAAGAATCAATGAAAGCACTTGGGATTTCGCGGAGCGGCGGAAATCCCTTTTTCGGTCTAGTTCACGACTGCCGATAGGCCGGTTGGCGGGTTTGGCGCCGTCGACGATGCCCCACCGAACTGATAGGCTCCGATGTCCCACGTTGCAGCCGCGAGCACTCGCGGTTCTCATCACTACCGTATGGTTGGTGCCCTCGTTCTCATACGTCGCATAGGCTCGTGTCGCTGCATAGGGCGGTCAGAGTGCCCGAGCATGGCAGGCTAAGCGTGCTGCTCGCATTTTGTCCCGCACCCACGGTGGAATTGGTGGAAGCCACGGGCGCGTCAGCATAAGGAACCTGAGTGTCGGCGTATTGATTGAATGCGGCGGACACTTTTGAGCTGCGCAACCCGATCCGGTTCCCGGCGCATTGGTACAGTTCGTTGCCGCGATCGGTGCAGGTGTACCTCCGCAATTTTCACATAGCGTGTCGATCTGCCGATGATGTGATTGTTGGCGTAAATTGACCGTGCCTCTAGGAGAGGCCTCGCCATTGCCGGCGAGCTGGCCACCGGATGCCGAATCGGTGTTGTTGAAAATGTAGATACGTGCCGCAGGCGCTTCCCTGGCTCGGGATGGGTGCAAGTTGCGATAATTCCTTTGCGAGGATCCGCTGCTGACGTCGTAGAAAACGTTGCCGAATGCGTAGTAAGTGGCGCTCCCGTCTGCGGTGTTTCCACTGAGCCACAGAATGACCCTCGCGACTCCATTGTCGATAGACGTTTAAAAGCGTATCCCGTGGAGCCGTTCAGAATACCCTGAAAATTTGTCATGTTGCAGTGATCGCCGAGTTTCCGACAAGAACGTATTCGATGAGGTTTCCGGAAACCTGATTGAAAAGCCCTTGATGTTGTAGATGTAGCGGCAGACATTGTTTGCGAAAATGTCGCCTGCAGAGCACAACCTAAGGATTGGTCCCGCTAGGATTCGATACTGGATTTGGCGTCCAGTCAGAATAGAACGTTGTGTGAAATTCGCGCCCAGAACTCCGAAGTCCCGTTGCTGATATTGGTGCTGAAGGCCCCGAACCGCCCTGGGAGAAATAGCCTGACATTGTCGGAATCCCGGCGTTGTAACTCCAGCCGTGGACGTAGAGATTTTCGATCTCGGTGTTGGGGGAGATCGTGCTGTTCATATTCCCGCTTTCCATTGCCGCGCAGGACCATCCGTCTCTTCAATGTTATCCAAGGTCACATTTGCAGCCGTCGAACCGGAATTCATAAAGAAATATGCATTCCCTGACATGGAGCTGCCTGCCGGGTTAAAAATAGGCCGGCACCACGAACCTCCGCAACTGGCTGAGTTGTACCAAGTCTGGTCAACACCGATGTAGATCGGAGCGGATGTGGTTCCACTGTGCGTCCACGAAATTCCAAGGTCGGACGCGGACCATGAATCACCGCCCCGAAGAATGAATCCCTCGCCAGAGGCGGGCGTAGTCGAAGCACAGTTGGCCGAACAACTTGGCATCCCTGGCATGTGCGCCCATGGCGAGCTTTCGGAGGTTCCACTGTTGGAGTCAGAACCGGCTGACTTCGAAACATAGAAGCATCCGGTAATTCCTAAGGTCGACAATGTGCCCGTGGAATTATTGATCGAATAATTACCCGAGGGGCAACTTCCGCCCGCGGCGGCCAGAGCCGGCTTCGCTGCAAACGATAAACTGAGCGTAATCAAAAACAGGAGGGTGATTCCTTGAACTACTGAATGAAACTTGTTGTGTTGCCTAACATTCCAAATTACTCCGTTCGACACCATGTTTGAATCTCCGATCGGGTTGCAAAAGATTTGCAGCCTGCTCGAAACCGAGGGGGAGGCTACTGGTGTCAGTGTAGCCAGCGGTGACAGAGATCGAATAGGTGCCGAAAGGGCCGATACCCGCCCTGTTCCACTGGACAGTCGGCGCCTCGGTCTGTGTAAGTGGTTGCAAATCTATTCCTTGGAAATTCTAATAAAATCCCGCCTCAAAGGTTTTAGCGCTTCAAGCTGGCCAGCCGGGGATTGCCTTCCTGGCCGCCTGCCGCGGCTTTCGGCAGCGTTCTTGATTTGCGCTTTTTGCGGTTTTTCTACGTCGCCACCCTCTTCCCAGCGGACGACGGTCCGGCCCAGGATTTTGAACTTTCTGGCAAGACCGAGGCGGCGAAACGCGGTCATTCCAAACGAAGATAACGAAGCCTTATTCCATTCCGCCGCTTCTCCGAAGGCCCGGGCGCGTCCCTCTTTAGCCAGTTCGTGAAGGATGTGGGTCATCAGGAACCAGTCCAGCGCCCGGCCACGAAACTTGGGGAATACGTGAAAGTCGAGAAACTGCACGTCGTCCTTGCCCAGAGGAAAGTAGTGCGGCTCGACGGTGCGCCCCTGCAGAGTCCATCCGTAGCCAGCCAGCTTGTTTTCGAAACGGATGAGCCAGAGCGAAGCGCCGAGCGCGAAGCGATGATCGATGTTGCGGCGCGCCAGGTCAGGATTCCAGAAGCTGGTGATTTCTTGCAAGTCCTGCGAGGCGATGTCGGCCTGAGATCTGTACCGTTCCACTTTCAGACGGCTGGGCATCTCCGTGGTGGGCGGAGCCAGGGTCGCCAGGTCGCAATAAAACAGAACCATGCGGCTGGCGAAGAGCGTTCTCTTCGTCTGCAGGCTGAAACGTGCGAAGCGTGGCGGCGAAGCCATGCCGCTTGTAATACGCCGCCAGCCGGGAGATGGATGCTGGAATCGCCATTTATGCCGCTGTCTGTCCCTTCAGTGTGGTGGCCGGCGACACGCCGGAAAATAGTTCGCGCAGGCAGGCGCCGCTCACTTGTTTTCGGACGTCATCTTCCCCAGTCCCCTTGCCGCGAGCCAAGCCGGCAACTGCGCTGAGCGTGTAACGGACCAGGTGGCGGAAAAACATGATGGTGCGCATTCCCAGCTCGCCCCAGAAGCCGTGATGTTTGCGCCAGTAATACAGAACCGACTTCTGCTGTGCGACCGCGAAGCGCACCGGATACGATGCGGTGATTTTGCCTCGGTCATGAATCGCTCGCGCGCCGGGGAAGAAGACGACCTGCCATCCCGCCTTCCAGCAGCGGCGGCACCAATCGACGTCGTCGCCATACATGAAGAGGTTTTCATCGAGCAGGCCCACTTCGTCGAAGGTCTCGCGGCGGATCATCGAAAAGCACCCCACGATCACATCCACGGGCATTGTACGGTCGTGGGAAAAGTAGAACATGTGTTCGCCGGCGAACAGCTTGGAGTTCTTGAACGCCGAGGCCAATCCCGTGGCCGAACAAAAGTTGTTCCACAGCGTTGGCGACCGCCGGCAGGTGCTCTGCTGGGTCATGTCCGGGTTGAAGACGCGCGGACCGACATTTCCCACCTTGGGATTCTCGTCCAGGAAATCGGCCAGAGCATCCAGGCAGCCCTCAAACACGATCACGTCCGGATTCACCAGCGCGATATATCGTCCCTGGCACTGGCGTATGCCCAGATTGTTTCCCTTCGAGAAGCCCAGGTTCTCGCTGCTGCGAATCACTTTCACGCTGGGGAATCGCGCTTCGATCATCTCCGCCGAGCCGTCCACGGAGGCGTTATCGACCACAATCACTTCCATACTGCGGTGTGGCGGAGCATCGGCAAGGCTTTGAAGACAGAGTTCCAGATAGTGCTTGGCATTCCAACCGACGATGACAACTGAGATATCGATATCCATGGAAATTTGCCGCCTACTTCTTATTGCGTTCGAGCAGCTCGATCAACAAACGATGCTTGGAGCAAATCCAGGCGATTCTGCGGCCGGCAAAAGCCATGGCCGGCGCGGGTTCGGCCACAATCACCAGGCCGGCACTCCGCGCATCGCGCAGCCCCGCCTCCAGGTCGTCGATTTCGTAGCAGACATGATGCAGGCCGCCGCGTTTCTTGAGGAAATTACTGACTGGCGAGGCTTCGCTCGCAGGCTCGATCAGCTCATAGACGGGGTTGCGTACGTCGAGCGGAGTAAGAAAAGTGACGCGAACTCGCTGGATCGGGTCATGCGTAATTTCGCCATCCCACTGCGCCGAGATGGAAAACGCAAATTCCTCAGCTACCGCTGAGATCGATGCCACCACAAAACCCAGATGATGGAGTGTGCAGTTGCCGTTGGGCAGGAATCCAGCCCGCTCAACCTGCTTGGGAGCTGAGCCCTCTGCTTTTCCTTGATCCGCTTCGAGTTGATCCGCTTAGAGTTTCGATGCCTTGTACCATGATCTTAAATGTCACTTTATGGTTTAACGCCCGCGTCGCCAAGCGCCGATACCTCGCGCGAGGCCTTTTGCCACCAGGCTCGCCCGGACGATCGTGGAAGAAACCACATTGTCGCAGGCTGCGAACGGGCTCAATTGCGACACGTCAGCGCCGGAGAATCCCTTCTTGAAAGAGTAAACGCCGGGATTCCCTTCCGGATTGATGCCGCCCAGGTCGTAAGACTTAAATCCATTTTCCTTGAGCCATTGAATCATCGTCCACTGCAGCAGATAAGCGCCCTTTGAGTTGAGGCCGTCGTCGCTGGTCGCCCCCAGCAGATAGATCGCAGAATCACCCATCGCCGAGGCCACAATGCCCGCCACGGGAACTCCAGCTTTGCTCGCAGATCAAAATCCGCATGCGATGGGTTTCCGGCAGGCTTTCCTGTATCCGTCCCGAACTCTTCAATATCGACGGTAGTTTCGAATGCCTTTCGCTTGAACATCTCGTTGTACATCCGGCAGAAAGTCCGGTATTGCTCGATGCTGGTTTCCAGCCGTCACTTTCAGTCCCTTTTTTTCGGACTGAGTGAGTTTGTTGCGCCATTTCGCGTCGAGGTTCTTCCGCAATTGATCCAGCGAAGGCGTAAGATCGACAACAAAAGTCCGATACAAGTTCGCCGGAGTGCTAGGTTCCTGCGTAAAGCTGTGGAAAGCAGATTGAAATAGCGCCCCACGCTGCGTCCCCACAAATGCATTGGGAAGAATCTGCAGCAAGAGACGCCGTTTGCCAACATATTCTTCGCGCAGAGCGTCAGCCATGCCTATGGCGACCTCGGCATCCAGTTCTGTTCCGCGGCGATGGCACAGAGGCCCCCAGCGCAGATACGCCATGCCGAAGTTGAGTTTTGTAGGGCGAACAATCCTGAGCTGCGCCATGGCAACGACATCCCTGTCGCGCTTCAAGACCAGATGACTGAGGTTTTTTTCCCCCCAACGAACCACGCCATACGAGCAGGTTTGGTAGATGTTCGCGTCTTCGAAACCATCAAGCATCCCGGACCATTCTTCCGGCGTTGTCCGATCCACTTCGACCTGCCAAACCGGATTCCGCCTGGCGTTTAGCGTAGTCTCTTCAACGGCGACGCTTTGGTCGCAGATGGATTGCACTTAAACCTCCGACGCCACGGATGCGCCATCCGAGATGGGAGCCGTCTGCAGCGCTTCCGCAGTCCGGCGAATGTAGCGGGTTCGCGGCGAGTAGGTGGCCGGCACATCGTAGCTCCACAACTCGCGACCATCCGATGTCCCGATCGATTTGAAACCGAGTTCGGCATAGTGACCGGCGACCATACTGTTTTTCTTGGAGGGAATATAGATGCCGAGGATTTTGCGGATTCCGCGCTCCTGACATTGTTCGATCAGGGCATCAAACATGGCGAATTCCATTTCGCGCTTCAACACGCGGCAGCTCATCAGCCAAAGGTCGAGTTGCAAACTGTCATCAACAATTTTCCCGATCACGACTGACACCAGACCGTTGTCGCCGAATTTATCCGTCAGTCGCCCGTACAGAGTGACAAAGGCCGGGTCCTGAGCAATGGCTTCCACTTCCCCGCCCGTATACCGTCTGGTTGTAAGGTTGAATTGATTCGTCTTGTTGATGAGCTGCGTGATCCGTTCCAGATATACAGGACGAAAGGGCGCAATCTCAGCCGTCATTGCAAGCGAGGCCAGAAAATCGCCATAGCTCGCGAACTTGGACTGGACGGCGCTTCGCTCCGCATTGGCGCTGTAGAAAGCTGACCGGTTGAGATCGTCCGCAACGATTTTGTCGATCTCGAAGTAGCGCTCGTGTTCGAGAACTTGCGCAAAACTGGAAACGTCCGAGCCCACATTGGGCACCGCGACTTCCGGGAGTTGCTCCTCGACCAGCGCTCTCTCGGCCGGGTTGTCATCCACGAATACCATACTGTCCAGGCCAATGTTGAGCTCGGCGGCAATTTCCCGGATGTTCTCCGGCTTGGTATTCCAGTTCGCCTTGAAGACGCTGAAATCTTCAAGCTTCAGAATGCCGTCGGGATGGGAAAATCCTTCTTTCGCATTTTCCGGATCGTTCTTTGAGCACACTGCCAGAATCACGCCACGACGCCGCAGATTTTTAACATACCGCTGGAAGTCCAGGTACGCCTCGCCAACCGGATGATCCTTGCCGAGAACCAGATTTTGCAGGCCATCATCGCCAATGACTCCGCCCCAAAGCGTGTTGTCCAAATCCAGCACCAGGCATTTCTTGGATTTCCCGTAAATCGATTTGACGATGGCAGCGACGCTTTGGCCCAGAGCTACGCTGGCCATCGGGCTCAGAGCCATATGAAAGTTGTACCAATAGCTTTGCCGGAACCATGCCGCTTGGCCAACTTGTGCGGAAAGGTACAGGATGTCGCTAATCAGGAAATGCGAATGGGCGCGGGCATAACGTGCAAACTCGGCGTTCAGCCGCAACACAAAATTGACTCTTCCGAACGCTTCGGAAGCTTCCAGATTCCCCAGCGGCCTGAGGGAGGGAAGATCAAAGTTGTTCTGAATAATGACCGCCCCAAGTTCGGTGTGAATTTTTTCCCACAAGGATTCAAACCGCGCCATCTCCCGGCGCACTCGGCCTTCGACCTCGGCTTCTGACTCCAGCAGTTCGGGAAATCCCGAAAGGTTGTGCCAAGTGGTATGAATGAAAACAATATTCGGTTTGAAGTTCCACAGCTCGGCATTCTCGAATACCACGTCTTCGAAATAACGGTTGTATCCCGATTCGTAGAAAACCGGCTGAATTCCCTGGTCCAGCAGAAACAGCTCCAGCATGCTCTTGACTTCGGTCGTCGTAGAGCCGCCCAGAATCGCAATCCGCGTGGGGACGAGATTGGTCTGCTTCAGCAGTTCCCTCTTCAGCGACTGCCGTTTTCGCAGGATTTCTCCCACGGCGACAGGAAACCTGAGCGCCTTCAAAATCTCCGGTTGCGAGCTGTTGTTCTCGGATGCCATTCGAATCTCCGCTCAAGGTCAGCGGATCTTTTAGACGCTGCGTTCGACCTGAGCCAACTGAAGAAGATCGGCGACCGTGGAACAGGTCACGATCTCGCCCGGCGAAATGCTCACACCATTCGTGCTTTCCGCCATGGCAATAAAAGTGATCAGCGAAGTGGAATCCCAGTTCGTCAGCTCCTCGAGTTTTTCGTCCCCGCGGAGGGTGCCGGCGGGCAAGTCGAGAATCTCATCCATTTGTAAAAGAAATTCGTTTCGATTCAGTGTAGGCATATTGAAAGAAGCTTATCTCAGATCGAACAACAACTGCACGTTCCTTTCGTTATCCTCAGTTTAACAGCGAGGTTTTTAGACTGCGGAGCCGAGGCAGAATTTCAATTTCAGAAAAAAAGGCGGCGTCTGAGCCGGCCTTAATGCTGACCCGGTCCAGCATAAGATCGTCGAGGGTAAGATCATGGATTCGCGATGACTGGATTCGCGACGAGTTAGCACGGCCCTCGGCCAGGAAGACTGCCTTGTATCCCTCGCGGCGAAGGTGCTCGGCTAACTCAGGGGTAAGGTCGACCGAAGATCCATAGGGCACGCTGAACGATCTCACCTTTGTGCGCGAGACGTCTTCGAGGAGCATCTTGTTTCTATCGATCTCGCCGGCAAAATCTGTGGCGGATAATGTCCGGCAGTTCGCATGCGAATAGGTATGGTTGCCGATCTCGAACATGAAATTCGCCAGATCGCGGAGTTGCTGGCTGCTCAAATAAAGACCGGCTTCGGCCGCTAATTCGCTTTCGTTAATGCCAGCCAAACGAACCAGGGCCGAGCGGAAGGCTTGTCTGCCCTGCAAAGAAGTCGCTGGCAGAAAACGGGAAAAAACTTCGAGCAGCGAGCCGACCGCAAGATTCTTTGCACCATCGACCGCTTGGATTGCGGCATTGACGGAATCAAGGCCCCGGATGTTAGCTACATAGCACAGCAGATTTTCGAGCGCCAACTGCTCATTGTTGAGACAACTGCCGTTAACGAAGAACACTGTGGGCACTCCCAATTCGAAACAAAGCGGCGCCGCAAATTCCCTGACGGACCTGTAGGCATCATCGAAAGTCAGCAGCACGGGCCGGGGCGGAAGCGGGTTGCCGTCGGACTCCGCAAGCACATCTTGCAGGCTGACCGGAGTGTAATGCTTGACGACAAACTTCAGTGCTGCCTCGAATTGTTTGCGTGTGACCGTGACTCCGAGCCCTTTGGTAAAAACCGATTCTGTATCCGCGATGTCGTGGAAGAGGATGCTGCGCAGCGAGTATTGCGAACTCAGAGCCCGAGCGATGCCGAAAGATCCGGGAGCATACCAGAGGCTTCCGGCGACCAGGTTCAGCGTGGCGCGCCGAGCGTCTGTTTGAATTTCTGTGTTTGCGGTAAGTGGTGACATTATTGAAAAAGGAAGAATTTGCAAGCATCGATCTGACGCTGGCGTACTGTGGGCTTTCAGCTCAGCGTCACTGGTTCGCCGTCAAAGAACATGCGATGCCACAATTCCAGAGCGACCAGCGAGAAGACTTCTTTGGAGTAAGCCCCGGAATTGCTGTTGGCATGGATCAGCTTTTCGATCGCGCTCTTATTGAAGTAACCGCGCTCAATCGTCTTTCGGTCGGTCAGAATATCGTGAACCTGATCCTTGAAATTGTTGCGTAGCCAAAATTCGTAAGGGACGGGAAACCCAGCCTTTTTTCGTTTCAGAATGCTCGTCGGTACGCGCTTGGACAAAGCTTTCTTCCAGATGTATTTCAAAGCAAATCCCTTGAGCTTGAAGTTCGCCGGCAGGGATGCGGCAAATTCCAAAAGCCGATGATCCAGCAAAGGAACTCGCAATTCGAGTGAGTTCGCCATCGTCATCTTGTCGGCTTTGATGAGCAAATCATCCGGCAGCCAGGTCTTGGTATCGATATAGAGCATCTGGTCGAGAACGCCCTGATTTTCTATCTTCGAAAACAGCCGCCGCACCGGCTCGATCGTATATTCCTTGTCGATCGACTTCACGAAGTCGCTTGCGTACAGTTCGCCAATTCCGTTGCCTGCGTACCTGTAGGGAGTTGAAGTGCGGCTGTAGTAGTAATCAGGAAAGGTTGCGTTCATTAACGGCATGTACTTGGCGATTTTTCCGGAATGGACCAACGAATTAAGCCGAGACAGGCCCCACGAAGCCGCGCCGTTGCCAGCTGGCCAAACCTGTTTCAGGCGCTCCAGCCAAGCCATATTGCGGTAATTGTCATAGCCGGCGAACGCCTCGTCTCCGCCTTCGCCTGAAAGCAACACTTTCACGTGATTTCTGGCCAGCTTTGAAACGTAATACAGGGCTACGGCCGGAGGCTCACAAACCGGCTCTTCCATGTGCCAGACATATTTCGGAAGAAAGTCGATAAAATCTTCAGCCGTAATCGTCATCTCATGGTGACGGCTGCCGAAAGCCTCGGAAGCCAGTCGGGCATAAGGCCTCTCATCGGCAAATCCGGCATCGGAAAAACCCACGGTGAAGGTGCTGATTTGCTTGTCCGTTCGCTCCGCGGCACAACTGAGTACCGCAGTCGAATCCACGCCGCCGCTCAACAGAATACCTACCGGCACATCTGCGATCATGTGCAATTCGACCGCTTCGGCCAGCAAGTTGGATAAATGGCCCTCGGCTTCGTCGATGCTCAGACTATCGGCCGGCTTGCGGAAGCTTAGATCCCAGTATTGCCTTATTTCTGCTTTGCCGCTCTTAGCCAGCAGATAGTGCCCCGGTGCCAGCTTGCGAATACCTTTAAGAAGCGTCTCTTCTCCCGGGACATAGAGGAAGGTCAAGAAGCGGTCAACAATTTCTGGAGCAAGATTTCGACTGATCGTAGGATCAGCGAGAATCGCTTTAATCTCGGAAGCGAAGACGATTCCCCGGTCGTTCAGCGAATAATAAAGCGGCTTGATCCCCACCCGGTCCCGCGCCAGAAAGAGTTCCTTCGTGTTTTCGTTCCACAAGGCGAAAGCAAACATTCCCCGCAATTTTTCCACGCACTGTGGACCGAGTTCTTCATACAGATGAACAATCACTTCCGTATCGGACTGCGTTTTGAGCGTATGTCCTTTCGCCAGAAGGAAAGTTCTCAGCTCACGATAGTTGTAAATTTCGCCGTTGAAGACAATCCACACCGTGCCGTCTTCGTTAGACAACGGCTGGTGGCCGCTGTTCAAGTCGATGATCGAGAGTCGCGCATGGCCAAATCCTACCTGCGACGAAAGATAAACTCCTTGATCATCCGGTCCGCGGTGGCGAATCGTGTCGAGCATGGCACGAATGAGCGGAGCGCCCACAGTCGCCGTCCGATCAAACTCGAATTTTCCACAGATTCCGCACATATTAATTTGAAAGCTCTTCCCTGCTGACGCTTATCTCCAAATCGTTTTTAAACCGCAAAGGCGCCGAAGTTGCTGCGCGCGTACGTACTTGATCAGTTGTTTGTCGTTCACCCGAGGCGTGTGATTCCAATAGCCTTTCAGAAATCCGTAGGCGATTGCGGCTGAACCGCCGATGTAAGGCTTGCGCACCAGATTCGACATGCAACTGGCGGCAACAAAGAGGGGGTGGTATCCCGTAACGTAACAAGCCACTCCACGTTTAATCTTATCCCGCCACAAGCTTTCCGCGGTGCCCGTGAAACGATGATGAACAATGTGCAGTTCGTTAAAGCTGTAAGTCTTCCAACCCAGCATGTTGGCCTTTACTTCGTCGATGGTGTCCCACCCCGGAGCCCGCCACAACCCCTCGATCGCCTCCCAACAGGCTCTTCGATAGATCTTGGTGGCACCTCTTACGTGGAACTTAGGAGTCGCTTCGAGTTTCTGTACTCCACCAAGTTCGTGATAGATGTCGCCTCCGCCAATGCCGAGTTTAGGGTCCAGCTCAAAATGTTCGAAGCATTTTTCGAAGTAGGTTGGAGGCAAGCTCAAGTCGCCATCGAGCTTAACGATAAACTCCCAGCCGCTCGATCGCAGCGCTTGGTAGCCATCATAAAACGCTTCGACCACTCCACCGCCCGACTTGCGGAAGCCTCGGTTCTCTCGGTGCACCACGTGTATCCACGGGACTTGAGCGGCGTACCGATCGATAATTTCGCCTGTCCTGTCAACAGAGCCGTCATCCACAATCACCCACTCGGCAGGCGGCACAGTTTGGGTCCGCACGGACGCGATGGTAGCTTCGATAAACTTCTCTTCATCGCGGATCGGAGTGACGATTACATATCGCGTCACTGCCTCCTGGGCTAAAGTGATTTGGTGCGAAGCCACTCTTGTCGCCTCAGTTCCGTCTTGCGTTTGGGGATACAGTTTGACCATGTAACGGATTGCTTAGGAACGGACGCAGAGATCATGCGTGAGCACGATCGCCTTTTTCTTCATGATCAATACAAGCAGGTAGATACCGCATAGGCTCAATACTATTATCGCGCATCCGCACAGAATCACAATCACGGGCGACATCTTGTCTTTATAGTAGTACTCCGTGACCGCACGTCCGATGCGGTATTTGGATAATGTTATGTCCCGGAAATCCGAAATCATCCGGAGAAGGTAAACGCGAGGAGAACTCTTGGCAATACTGACCGAAGCCAGGTCAAGATCATTCTTGTAACGGATTAGAACGCTGCGGGACTGCCCACCCGGGATCGCTACGCTGAGCCGAAGAGACCCACCATTTAACTCAAAAGGAGCCGGTCGACCATCCACACTCACGGAATCGATGGCGGCAGAATCGGATTCCGGCTTCTGAATGTAGAAAACTGAATTCCGTCCCGAGGTGTTCCCCAGATCCAGGCTGCTGGAAAATGCGAGCACATCGTAGTTCGCGTCGTCCCTCAACCGAACCAGATAAAGGTGCTTCGCCGTGTCCCCCAGACTGCCCCACCGCGCGTCCGGTTCAATTCGATTGACGTCGTCTGCTACTCCATCAAAGGCACCGATACCGTTGGCAAACAGATCCTGGTGACCGTAGAAGAAGATGGGATTATCGAGGAATTCGTTGATCGCAATGAAGGTTGTAGGGTTCGGCATTGCCGCGCCATAGCGTGCAACACTGGGAAAATCTCCGAACGATAATGTGACCGGCCGCAGCATAAAGAGGGGGGACGCCGGCCTCGTACGGTCCATAGGAACGCTTAGGGAGTTAACGGTGGCGTCAAAATTGTAAGTCTTCAGCTGTTCCAGAATTCGTTCCGAACCAATATTGTGGGGAAAAACAAATACCTTGTCGTAAGGAATTCCGGTCAGAGTCTGGAACTTATCCATCCTCGCCAGGGACTGTCTCAGGGCAGCGATCTGCAGACGGAGAGACTTGCTTTCATAGTCGTCAAATTCTTTGTGATCGTGATTATCCCCGTGAACGCAGATCGAAAACCTTTCCGGATGATCGCGAAAAAGCGCAACCACCGATTGTTCGCTGCGATCGTAATTCCACGGAATGAAAGCAATCGTCGTATGAAAGTTGTGCCGTTCCATCTCCCTGAGCAAATCTTTGTAATCCAAGTGTCCATAAGGCTCACGCAGCCACGGGTCATCGATCGTAAGATTGGCGTCATGATGGAGCGCATGCCAGCCTCGAGCGCCGGCTCCGTATTTTGCAAAGATCATCTCCGGAGCCACTTCCGCAAATGCGGTCTCTGTATTTTCGGCGTCTCGCTCGGCTTCGCGCTGTGGCGAGCGCTTCTTGCACAGCAGGAAAATTCGTTGCTGGCTCACTTCGACTTCGAGGAAAACCGGAGCGACTAGTGCTCCGTTGTGCAGCGAGATGACTGCACTAGCCCGGCTGAAGTTTGCCCCGGCGAAGTAGAACGCATCGTCACCGGGAGCTGGGATATCAAGCCTACTTAGCTGATCGGTTACACCTGAAAGACTCCCTACTAAATACCGAAGCGGCCCTGCACGGGAGAGCGGTTGAACACCGGCTACCAGACCGCCAGACCAAGCCTTCAGGACAGTTGGGTTGGTCTCTGGCGTGATGCCCAAGATGAGCAACGGTACGTTGCTTCCACCGGTTCGATGCAGAGCACGCAGCACCGCTTTTTGATCCAGATGAGCCAGAGCGTCCGCTTCAATTGCGACGGCCACAGTCCCACTGCGCCGAATCGAAGCAAGAATCTGCTTAGCAGGTTCTCCCGCGGTAACGACTCTAAGGTTTAACCCATAAAACTGACTGGCAATCTCCAGTTCACGTTGCTCGGAAGGCGTTTCTCCGGCGGAACGAATCAGAACCGTGTCAGCCGAATAACATAACAGCGACGATGCAAAGACCAAGAGAAGAACGTGGCATGTGCTCCGTACAATGCCTTTCGCACTCCAGGTCTTGAGACGCCCGTTGCGCATTAATGATTCCATAGGCATCAGGCGTGTCCGGACTGAAGCGCTGTTTCATACGCTCGAATCAGCGATACTTTTTCTACATCCCAGTTCAGTTTTTCTTCAACTCGCCGGCGGCCGATTTCACCCAGTTCTTTGCGCAGTTCCTTACAATCGAGCAGCTTGCTGATCTTCCCGGCAAAGTCGACGGGATCGTTAGGCACGGCGTAAAGAGCCGCAGAGTCCGCCAGTCTCCGTCCTTCCTTCAAATCAAAGAGAACCACGGGTAAGGCGAACGCCATATATTCAAAAATCTTGATCATCGATGAGTGATCGTTCAAGGCATTCTTGGGATCAGGGGCGACTCCCACGTCCGCGTTTGAGAGGTGAGCGGCCACGTCCTCGTGAGAAACCTGACCGGTGAGTGTTACGAAGGCTTCCAGATTCTTCTTGGCGATGATTGCCTGCAGCTCGGAAATAACCGTGCCACCGCCGATGAGCACGAAATGCGTATCCTCCCGCTTCTCATGCTTCACGATGTGCTCGATGGATTCGAGCAGCAAGTCGACGCCGTCCTGCGTCCCCATGAAACCCACGTAGGCGACCAGCAGCGGCTTTCCGAACTTATTGGCAGTTGGTACTGCGGCGCGGTGGAAAGTCTTAAGGTCGGGGGAGTTCCGCACTACGAAAACGCGGTCCGGATCCTTGCCTCCTCGCGCTACTGCAATCTCTTTGAACGATTCGTTCGTAGCGATGCAGGTATTTGCGGCTCGAAACGAGCATCGCTCGGCCCAACTGACCAGCTTGTAAAGCATGCCCGCACTCGTTCCAAATTTTGCTTCAAACAGTTCGGGACCCAGATCGTGCTGGTCGAAAATGAACCGTACACCCAATGGCTTCAGAAACAGTGCGACTAAGAAAATAGTGTCCGGAGGGTTGCACGCCTGCAAAACCCGAAATCGGGTGCGCGCAAAAACTTTCAGCGCCAGCAAGAACTCGGAAACCAGAGCCAGGCCATATTCCAGAAGGTAGCCGGATGCGGTCGAGGCCTCCCAATGACGATGCCGATAAATCTCGATTCCGTTAAGAAGCTCGTAGCTAGCTTTGTGAAGAGTCTTCCCCTTGGGACAGATGACAGACACCCGGTATCCCGCATCGCGCAGCGCACATGCTTCTTTCCAAACGCGACGATCCAGAGGTACCGGCAGGTTTTCGACCACGATACAAACGGCTGTCGGCATTTCCAGTTACGCGGTGATTTCTGCGGTAGTCGTCATGTTGACTTCGCCTTCAGCCTGTTTACGAGCGCCGTTGGAAGTGAAGGCAAGAATTTCTTCGACCACCCGGCTCTGTTGTTCTGCTGTCAACTGCGGGAACATCGGCAAAGAGATGATTTCCGCGGCGGCCTTTTCTGTTACCGGGAAGTCTCCCTTGCTGTAATTCATTCCGGCGTACGCTTTCTGCAAGTGCAGCGGAATTGGATAATGAATTCCAGTGCCGATTCCTGTTTTCTTCAAGTGCCTCATCATCCCGTCACGGTCTTCGGTGCGAACTACATACAAGTGATAAACAGCCCGCGACCAGGTAGGCTCGAACGGAGGAACAACTACTTCGTCCGCCGCGGCGAAAAGGCGATTGTATTCTGCGGCTCGCTCCCGGCGCTTGGCATTCCAGGCTGCCAGATGCGTGAGTTTCGTATGCAGCAGACCGGCTTGAATTGCATCCAACCTGCCGTTATAACCTTCGATGTCGTGATAATACTTCTCCGCCTGCCCGTGGTCACGCAGCATGCTGATCTTTTTTGCCAGAGAAGCATCATTGGTGGTCACTGCGCCTGCTTCGCCGCAAGCACCGAGGTTCTTACCGGGATAGAAACTGAATGCCGCCGCCCGGCCCATCGAACCGGCTTTCATCCAGCGATTTTGTTTGCGCGAGAAATATTCGGCGCCATGCGCCTGGCAAGCATCCTCAATCACCACCAGGCCAAAACGCGCTGCCAGAGCCAGGATCGCGTCCATATCTACCATCTGTCCATAGAGATGGACCGGAACGATGGCAGTGACCGGGCGCCCGCTGCGGCGGCTGATCAGCTTGCCCGATTTATCTTTTTCGCACTGCTGCTCTAAATATTGCTGCAGCTTTTCCGGGTCCATGTTGTAAGTGCGCTCGTCGATGTCGACGAACTCGGGAAGAGCTCCGGCTTGCGAAATCGCTTCCGTAGTAGCGATGAAAGTGTGGGGTACGGTGACCACCACATCGCCCGGCTTTATGCCGCAGGCCATGAGGGCGAAGCGCAAGGCATCCGTTCCGCTGCTGATGGCGATGGAGTATTTGGTGCCGCAAAACGCGGCAAACGATTTTTCGAATTCCTCCACCATCGGGCCGCCGATGAAGCCGGCGGTGCGCAGAGCCCGCTGAAATACCGCGACAAGTTCGTGCTCGAGTTCTACGTGAGGAGTAATCAGATCGAGAAAAGGAATGCTATTCGGACTGTTATGAGAAATACTCACTTTGAAACCTCCGTGATTTGTTCGACAGAACGCATAAATTTCGCAGGATTCCCCGCCACGATGCTGTTGGGCGGTACATCTTTGGTGACCACGCTGCCGGCTCCCACAATCGCGTTTTCACCGACAGTGACGTTCGAAAGAATGGTGGCTCCAGAGCCGATCGATGCTCCTCTTTTGATCACGGTTCGCTCGACCTTCCAGTCGGCTTCGGTTTGAAGATTGCCATCTATCGCGGTGGCCCGTGGATAACTGTCGTTGATAAACATCACACCGTGCCCGATAAAAACATTGTCTTCAATGGTGACCCCTTCACAGATAAAGGTGTGACTGGAAATCTTGCAGCGCCTGCCGATGCTGGCATTCTTCTGAATCTCAACGAACGCTCCAATCTTCGATTCATCGCCGACCTCGCATCCGTAGAGGTTGATGAACTTGGACAGTTTCACATCGCGGCCCAGCTTTACGTCTGGAGCAATACACACGTATTCGTTCATAGAAAACAAAACCTTTCCAGCAACTCAATTGACGATTCTGAAATCACCGGGCGGGAACGGACAACGTGGCTTCGCTCAATCCCCGTTGGCGGGGGATTGCTCAGACTGACAATATGCTGCTGGTTCGACTGTAGGATTGGAGGTGGAAATCCAAAATGGGGCATCCAGTTGAAACTCGCGATGCAGAGCTACCAGCGCTGAAGTCTTGTCCTTTCCAGCTATCACCACCGAAATACTGCAGTCGGAACAGGCTTCGGATACGGCAACCACGTTCACTTTAGCGAGAGTAAGGGCACCGAGCATACGGGTCGCGAATGCCGGGTGGCGCATGTTCTTGCCAACCGCGGTCACAACGGCGACGGTCGGGTCGCCGCCACCTTCTTCTATCTTTTTTGGGTGAGTCGGATCTTGCGCGAGGTCACAACGCAGCGCAGCGGTCAGACCCTTTACTCCGCCACCGACAGCAGGGCCTGCGGGAGTGATTCTCGTACCGTGGCGCTGGGGTGCAAAAGTATTTCTAATCCAAACCGGGATGCCGCATCGGGCCAAAGCGTGGAGAGTTTTCGGATGAAGAACCTTAGCGCCGAAGTGAGCCAGTTCGGCGGCTTCCTTGTAGGAGATCTCGGGAATCGTGCAGGCGCCATCGACTACTCTCGGATCGGCGGTCATCAGTCCATCCACATCAGTCCAGATGATGACCTCGTCCGCGCCCAGTGCCGCAGCCAGAATAGTCGCCGAATAATCCGATCCGCCGCGGCCCAGAGTAGTAAGCACTCCCTCCGGGGTGGCGCCAATGAAGCCGGTAACCACGGGAACGATTCCTTGCCGCAGCAGTTCGCGCAAACGGATCTCACAGCGTTGGCGGGTTGCGTCCATGCACGGATCTGCGGCTCCGTGGCAGGAATCGGTCACGATGATTTCAGTGGCTTCGACCGCCTGACTCCTTACTTCACATTCCATCAGCGCGCCCGCCACCAGCGGAGCAGAAAGACGTTCTCCCAGGCTGGAAATTGCATCGCGATCCCTCGGCGTGAACTCGCGCTGAGCATCGCCGCGCTGGTAAAGCCGCTCGCCCTGTTCGTAACATTCTTCCATCTTGCGCAAAACAGCACTTCGTTGGTCCGGGGAAGGGATCAGGCTGTTGACAGCAGCGCCGTGCTGGCTGCGAATATTAACGAAAATCGCCGCCGCCGAGCTTCGATCGCCTGCTTCAGCCCGCATCGCTGCCTCAAGTAACCGGTTGGTCACGCCACCCATGGCGGACACGACCACTACCAAATCGCTGTCGCAGGCAGCTGAGCGAACGATCTCGGCGACGCGCCGGATGCAGGCAGCGTCCCCCACAGACGTTCCCCCAAACTTCATAATTCGCAGCGGGCGCATTTTTGTCATTGCGGCTTCACGATTCCGGATTGCGATTTGGTTGCCTGCCAATCAAGTGCCGCGTTATCACTCTTTACCGGCGCCGACATTCCTTTGCCCGTTTGCACTGGGGATGACGATTTGATCCAGTTTGCCCGTGAATACCAGGCACTCTGTTTCTGGCGATTCGTTGCACAGTCACGCACCAGTTCGGGCTCCTCCCACGGAATGTCGTGATACGCCGACCGCAGAAATGGGCTCTGCGGATCCCGCGTCCACTCCTGGGGAAACAACGCGATGGTGTCATTTTCCGTAACTTTGGGTGCCGGTTGCGAACTCTGGCCGGATAACACGGCGTATAAGGCTGCGGGAATGTCGCGACCCGGACCTAGAGGCAAATGTCCGACCTGCGTGGCGCGGGGATTCATCTCGATCAGATAGGCTTTGCCCGTCTCCTCTTCCAGCATGAAGTCGAAGCCGTGCACTCCGGAGAGATTCAGCCGCCGCACCATCTTTTCCGCGGCGGTCGCAATCTCCGCATTTTCAATCCAACGCACTACTGTGGCGGGCCCAGCCGCACTTCTTTTGTTGATCACCTCAAAATGGAGAGCCGCCAGCACCTTGCCTTGCCAGCAGGCGACGGCGCTGGTTGCTTCCCGCCCGTCCACGAAGGACTGCGCATTCATTTCGAAGCGTCGGCGCAGCAATGCGGGGCCGACCAGCGTCACGTCATGATCCACCAAAGCGTGCTTCGCGGCGCGTAGCCAGCGCGGAGGAGCCTGTAGAGAACAAAAGGCGCGTTCTGCTTCGTCGAGAGTGCGAACGACCCGCACGCCATCTCCGCCCGATGTGCCATTAGCCTTCAAGACCACCGGGAATCCGTTGCGGATAATCCAATCTTTTAGTTCATCAAGGTTGTTAATCGCTTTTGTCGCCGGCACGCGTATGCCTTCTTGCTGTGCCAGTTTGATGAATGCAGATCGCGTATAGGCGACCGGAAAACTTTCCGCCGGTCCGAGCGAGCGTTCAATCACGGCGCAAATCAAAGAACCAGCTTTACCATTGCTTTGTTCAAGGTTGTAAAGACGATGGAGATGCTGGGCAGCCAGATCGTCTCCCGGAATGATGAGATCCGGCTGAGCATTCCTGATCGCAGCGGCGAATGAACGTAAGGGCGTCAGACCCTGATAACGGTGAATCCTGGTCGCCGCCATGGTCTTTGTAACCGGATGGCCGGAGGGGCAGAGCATTTCGACAACGCACCCGTAGTTCGCCAGCGCAATCGCCAGTCGAGCAGTTGGATACCACCGCGATGTGGCGGCCACCAGGACAGTGGGACGCGAACTCAACCCTGAATCGCCCGGCGCAGACGCTGTGTTTGTATATTGTTCTCGAATGGTCATAGGAAAGGCTTCGTTTGTCGATTGACGTAAACCGCCTTCGCTGGTCTATCCAACCTCAACCAGGCTGCGTAACCGGTCGCCATTTTTCGAGAGCAGCTTCAGGGTGTCGATGTTGTAATACTGGGGGTTATCCCAATCGCTGAATCGATCCATGTGCTCGATCAGATTTTTCACGATGCATTTGACGTTGTGATTCGGGTGAAAGCTGAGCGTGTTCTCCGCCTTCTGAATGCTCACTTTGTAGTTCCGGAAATCCTTCTTGTGGTGGATGTTCAAACGCACCGAGATCCCGAGATGCTCTTCAATCGCCATCTTCACCAGGTCTCCAACTTCTCCCACGGTGTAGTTGCCGGAAGCTACGTTGAAGATTCCCGAGATTCGCTCGCTGGCTTCGATCGCCCGAACGTAAGCGTTGGTCGCATCCTCGATGCTGAGAATCGGCCGCCAGATCGAAGGATTATTTACCGTGATCTCGCGGTTGCGCACGCCATTTTTGAACATGGTGTTGATGATGAGGTCGAGCCGCATGCGCGGGCTGTATCCGGAGACGGTTCCTTTGCGCAGCGAGATGACGGAGAAATTTTCATCCATCAGGTTCATTACGGCCTGCTCGCCCTGCAATTTGGAAATTCCGTACGGGTAAGAAGAGGAAACCGGCCGACTCTCATCGAATAACTCGTTGTCGGTGTATCCGTAGACCGAGCAGGAGCACGCGTATACGTAGCGCTTCACATTCGCCTTCTTGGCGACGTAGGCGAGATAGGCAGGCGCAGCGGCGTTGAAGATGAAGTTTTGGCTGGGCGAAAACTCGGCCATGGGATCATTCGACAATCCGGCCAAGAAGACGACTTGCTGATAGCGCTGCAAGTCTTCGACGGTAATATCAAAAATATCTTTGCGAATGATTCCGGCTTCGGGCGGAAGATGGTTGCCAAACCAGAACAAATCCACTACATCGACTTCATATCCTCGCTCCAATAACTTGGGAACCAGTACGGAACCTAAATAGCCTGCCCCACCTGCGATCAGGATCTTCATTTCTGTCTCCTAAACTTTATGCGTTTATATTTTCAGAGCTGGATGATCTAAGAATTAACGGCTGGCGACGGTGGCTGGCTTTTCAGAAAGGTAAGCATTCAGGCCTTCTTGCCAGGGACGGAACAGATTTAAATCGCGGGACTTCAGCCCTCGATTTTCGAGCACCGAATACGCGGGACGGGGCACCTTGGCGGGAAATTCGTTAGCCCCAGCCACTTCGAGATTCACCGAAACATCGGCTACACGAAAGATTTCGCGAGCAAATTCATACCAGGAACAACTGCCCTCCGCCGTGGCATGGTAAAGGCCATAGGCGTCGGAGCGGCTGAGTGCGGCAACCTGGCGCGCCACATCGGCAGTTGCGGTCGGAGTTGTGAACTCAGAATCGACCACCCGCACGCGACCGCGTTCCCGCGCTAATCGCAGCATGAGGTCGACAAAATTCTGTCCCCCTTTGGCGCGGCAGGGGTGGCTGCCGTAAAGAGCGGCGGTGCGCAAAACGTAATGCCGGGGATTGATTTCCTGCACAAACCGCTCGCCTTCGAGCTTGGTTCTGCCGTAAACGTTCAGCGGACACGCCTCGTCACTCTCGACGTAGGGCTGGCCTTTTTTTCCATCGAATACATAGTCCGTGCTGACGTGGATCAATACCGATCCTAGATCGCGGGTCGCGATGGCCAGATTCCGCGCACCTATGCCGTTTACTTCGTGTGCTCTGGCTGGCTGCTGCTCGCAGTTTTCGACATGATGCATGGCGGCGGTGTTGACTACAACCTCTGGCTGCGCAGAGCGCAAACCCGCTACAACCGAGTCGAGACTAGAAAGCTCGACGTCCTCGTGATTCAGCGCCTGAACATCGTCGCCCCGATCGGCAAAAGCACGAACCACATCCTGGCCAAGCTGGCCGTTGGCGCCGATTACCGCGACCTTCATGCCCGCCTCGTGTTCAGAATTACCGTTGTTGCAGTGGTCATCGATTCACTCTCTGATTAGCGCTTCGCCAACAGTTCCGCGCTTTCGGAATATCGAAAGTTGTCTGAGTCGGGCGAACGCAGCCAGTCCGCCAGAGGAGCTGCATTGCGGTCTTTGTCGGAGACAGTTACGTCGGAGAGCGGCCACTTGATCCCGATTGCCGGATCATTCCACCGGATCGCCGATTCCGCTTTATTGCTGTAGATCCCAGTACACTTGTACTGGATTTCCGTGCCCTCGCTGAGAGCGCAAAAGCCGCGGGCAAAACCTGCGGGCGCCCACACCTGCCGCCGATTTTCCGCCGAGGCCTCCACTCCCGCCCACTTGCCCAGGTGCGGCGAGCCTTTGCGAATGTCGACGGCCACAAGGAAGGCGCTTCCCGCCGTAACCCGCATGAGCTTGCCCATGGGCGGATCCCATTGAAAGTGTAGGCCGCGCACCACGCCTTTAGCGGAACGCGAGTGGTTGTCCTGAACAAACTCGGTCGGCAAACCGAGCGCCTTGAACTGATCCGCGCGAAAGGTTTCGGTGAAGAAGCCGCGGGCATCCTGAAAAATTTCCGGGACGATTACAACTACATCCCCCAGTAATCTGGATTCAATCTTGATCTGCATTCGTTGACGTTTCCTTTAGTTCTATCCAACTTCGTGAAGCTGCATTATCGGCTTGCGCCGATTACGGCCTCGCTGGCTGAAGCGTGAGTATTGGGAACTTGCGGGTCGGAGATGTAGACCAATTCGCCACGTTTTTGCATGGAAAGATTGGCGGCCTCCAGCATCTTCACCACTCGAAGCCCGGCATGACCGTCGTTAAATGGAGTCTGGTCGTTCAGGATACAGTCAACGAAATAGGCCAATTCGCGTGAGAGTGCTTCGACCTGCTCGATCTGCGGCGCCCACATGTCGCCTGAACGATAGTGCACCAACAAATTATAAAGTCCTTCGCGGCTGGTGACGTTTACACCCTTGTCGTAGATCTTAATCTTCTCGTCCGCTTCCAGGTCGTTCCATACCAGCATTTTCTTTTCGCCGCCGATCAGCGTCGTCCGGACTTTGACCGGCGAGAGCCAATTCACGTTGATATGAGCAATCACTTTATCGGGAAAATAGAGCGTAATGAAGGCTACGTCTTCGTGTCCGTTAAGGTGAGTCTGGCCGGTTGCGGAGATGGCTTCGGGAGTTTTGCGGATCAGGTGGTCGATGATCGAGAGATCGTGCGGAGCAAGATCCCAGACCACATTGACGTCGTGCTGAAAGAGGCCAAGATTCACCCGCATGGAATCGTAGTAGTAGAGCTTGCCCAAAGCTCCATCATCGAGAAGGTGTTTAATTTTCTGCACCGCCCCGGTAAACAGGAAAGTGTGGTCGACCATAATCTTAAGATTTTTTCGCTCCGCGAGCTCGATCAACTCCTGCGCCTGCGCCGCGTTGCTGGTAAACGGCTTTTCGACAAATACGTGCTTGCCATTCTGCAGCGCCGCCTTGGCCAGTTCATAGTGCGTCCACACTGGCGTGACCACGGCGATGGCATCGATTTGAGGAGAGGACATCAGCTCTGCCGGATCGTCCGTCACCCGGACGTCGGGATAGGCCTTGGCCACCTTCTTCCGGGCCGCCGGACTCTTGTCGCATACGGCGACAACTTTGGTCTCATCCAGGCGGTCAAGGTTGCGGACAACATTCGGGCCCCAGTATCCGTAACCGACAACTCCAAACTTGATCATTGCGATATTTTCCTGCTCTGGGGTTGCAATGGAAGGCTCAGCGATAGAGGCCATGATTTTTACCTGAAGCGAACGGAGTAGGGAGGGCTGGGGGAATTTCGTTTGAGGAAACTGGTTTAGTGTGCGCCGTTGCCAAGAACGACTGCTCCAGGCGTGCGCCACAGGATCTTCACATCTGTCCACGGGGACCAGGTGCGCGCGTAGTGCAGGTCGAGGCGAACCATGTCATCGAATTTCACCCGGCTGCGTCCACTGACCTGCCATAGTCCGGTGATGCCGGGTTTTGCTTCCAGCAGACGCCGGCGATGCCAGATGTCGTAGGCTTCCACTTCATAGGGAACCGGAGGACGTGGGCCGACCAGCGACATTTCGCCCTTCAAAACGTTGATGAACTGGGGAAGTTCATCCAGGCTGGTTTTTCGCAGAAATGATCCGACGCCCGTGACGCGGGGATCTTTCGTCAGCTTGTAGACGCCTTCGCCGTTGCCATTCGAGGGCTGCTTCTCGGCTTTTCCGGCGATCAGCTTCTGGACATATTCTTTGTGAACGGCGGCGTCATTGTTCACCTGCATGGAGCGGAATTTCAGAAAGACAAACGATTTTCCATGCTGGCCAATGCGCCGTTGCCGGAAGAAAACCGGCCCCTTGGAGGTGGCCTTGACAGCGGCGGCAATCGCCAGAAAGGCGGGCAGGAAAAACAGCAAAGCCAGCGCGCTGCCGACCACGTCCATGATGCGCTTCATTACCCGGAATGCTTTCCGGCCATCCTCGCGTTGCGACAAATCCGGATAGAGCGTGGGATTGCTCGAGCCCTGATGATCGTCATGATCCCAGTCTTCGGGGAAAACATGAAACGAAAGCCGCACCCGGTTGAATTGTTCGAGCGCGAGATTGCTGCGCAAAGTGTCGGTCACCCGGGCAATCACCGTGCCGGGAATCGAAGCGCTATCTTCGGCGGCGATCTCAGTGAACATCACTCCCAGCACGCATTCCTTCGCGTACCAGCCGGTAACGTCGGTATCACGCGTGGAAGCGGAAAGAACGGACGAGATCTTGCCCAGTATCTTTCCGTTTTTCTCCGACGGGCGGTCGCCCATATCGAGCAGCAAGAGTATGAAAGGTTTTCGCGAGCGCTCGCTTCGCTTTCTCTCGAGCGCAATCATGCGGCGAAAAGCTTCCGGGTTTAACACAACGCGTTCCCCGCTCGATGCGGTTTCGGAAAGCGCGCTCAAAGTTACACCGTTAGTTCCAGAGCGTCGTGCGTGCACAGTGTCCTCCGCTTGATCGGTTGCTGGCATAGGGCCCGAGATATTTCTGAGTACTAGGGATTGGATGAACGGGGGAGGTTCACAACAAACACATCGGCCGCCTGTGCGGTCCGCTTATTGCTTGGGGCTATCGGCGATAGGGGAGGTGTACCGCTGATAATAGTCGCTGTGGGCTGCGTTGGCGCTGCTGTTGACCAGTGCCCCCAGAAGTTTCGATTTCTCCAGCGCTTCCAGGCCGCGCTTCAGCTCTCGTTTTTCCGTCGTACCGTTGCGGGTGACTAACAGAATTCCATCCGCCAGGCGAGACCAGAGACTCGTATCGGCTAAGGGAAGCACCGGGGGGGAATCAATGACGATCCAGTCGAACCAGCTTTCCAGTTGTCCCATTAACGGCGAGAGCTTTCCGGACTGCATTAGCTCCAGAGGATTTTGCGGAGCAGATCCTGCCGGCAACAACCAGAACCCAAGATTCTCCAATCGGTAGAGATTGATAGTCGGAGTCTGTCCGCTGAGCCACTCACATATTCCGGGCAATGGACCTAATCCAAAGCGGGCAGTGATATTCGGCCGCCGCAAATCGCCTTCCAGCAATAAGATTTTCTGCGGCTTTCTTCGGGCCAGCGTGCAAGCCAGGTTGGATGCAACCGTACTCTTTCCTTCCTGGGGAATGCTGCTGGTAATGAGAATCTTTTTCAGCGGACGGCTTTGTCGCAGCTGGCGCAGACGGACCGCGAGAAAGCGAAATTTTTCCGCCCCCAAGCTACCCTCTTTGCCCAGCGATACCAGCCGACTGTCTTCCCGGATGGCGACGGAAAGAACGGGGCAGCGTTCCAGATCTTCCAAGGGAGCTGCGGGATCCACATCAAACGCATCCGCCGTCACCACCGGCGGCGGCGATTCGATCAATGTTCCGGAAGCGCGCAGCTTCTGCTCTGCCGCCAGCAGCAACTCCGTTGCTACGGCGAGAGATGGGCCTTCGGCGCCGGAATTCTCCAGCTCGGCCCTTTGCAACGCGTCGAATATATTGCTCATTATTCGTTGACCCGAAAGCGCATTCGCGGTCTCAGTTCCTCATCCCGCTTTTGCTCCGCTTGCAAATGGGCATAGAGTTCAAGCAAGGTTTGAGCGGCTTTCCGCGCATCGAGCTCGTCGGAGGACTTGCTTCTTTCAAGCGATGGAGTCTGAATCCCCAGGCGGAAGTCGGTGGCAATGTCGTCGATAATGTCGGGGCTTACACTTCGCATCTGCCGGGCATAAGCCGCGATCAGCGCATTTTCGCAGACCGTATTGATCAATCGTGGAAGGCCCTGCGAGTGTTGATACACAGCGGCGACGGTCTCTGGCGGAAACAGAGCCGTGGGATACGGACACCCCGCCAACTGGAGCCGACGCTCGATGTAGCCCTTGGTCTCCTCGGAATTTAAAGGTTCAAGATGGGACCGAAGAGCGATCCTCTGCTTCAATTGCCGCAAGCTGACGGAATCGAGTTTCTCATCCAGTTCAGGTTGCCCGACCAGCAGAATCTGCAGCAACTTCTCGTGCGGAGTCTCCAGATTGCTCAACAGCCGGATTTCTTCGAGAATTTCCGCCGAAAGATGGTGAGCTTCGTCCACCACGAGCGCCGTGGTCAGTTTCTTCTGGTTGCGCGCAATCACGTAATGAGCGATCTGCAACAACAATTCGCCTTTGTTCTTGCTGGTGGTGGGAAGTCCGAGATCGTTGGCGAAGTATTGCAGGAATTCGATCGGTGACAGGCGGCCATTGAATATATAAGCGTAAGCAACGTCATTGCTCTGTTTCAGCAACTGCAGAAGGTAATGGAGAAGAAGAGTCTTACCCGTCCCCACCTCTCCGGTCAGAACAACAAAACCTTTATGCCGTCGAACCCCGTAGTAGAGAGCCGCCAAAGCCTCATTGTGCCTGCGGGTGGGAAACAGAAACGAAGGATCGGGAGTGATCTCAAACGGATTGCGCTTCAAATTGTAGAATGCTTTGTACATTGTCGATTCACTAACCGCGCAGGTAGCTTAGCGCCGAACCCAGCAAAATCGTAACAGATACAAATACCGCCGTCGCCCAGCCTAGCCACAACCTGCCGCGCTCTCGCTGTTCGTCGGATGGAACCGTGAGAGCAGGAATTTCGGAGATGACAGCGATCGGAAGCAGCCGTTGCAATTCTTTCTCGTCATGGATGCGGTCATCCAGCATTTCGAATGCCCCGGCTACTACAACGCCCAGCGCCAAACCTATGCCCAGACCAATGCCGCAGAACTTCAACCGGTTGGGAAAGTCCGGCTTTACCGGCAAACTGGGAGGATCAATAATCCGGAAACGTTCGCCTTGCTGCAGCAATTCCATGCTGGTGGCCATGGCTGATTCATTTTTCTTCTTCAGCAATTCGTCGTAATTCGCTTTCGACTGCTCGTAGCCTCGGGTGAGATCGGAGAGCTGCTGCTCGCGCACCGGTTCCTGGTTCAATCTGGCCTGGTAATCAACAACCTTTGTTTTCAAATCGGCGACCGAGCGCTCCCGGTTCGCGATCTCTATGCGATTGGACTGCATCTGCCCTTGCAATTGCACCATCGGAGACGTTGCATCCGTCATAGAGGAATCCGGAGTGGCATTCGCATCTGGATCCGCCGGGGCCGAAGCTTTGGCTTTCAGGTCGGCGATGATGCGATCTCTCGTTTTTTCAGTTTCGGCGATCTGTTCCTTGAGTTTGCGAACGTCGGGATGACGATCCGTATAGTGCGAACTGAGATCTGCCAACTGCGCTCGCAGCTTCTCGAGCTCTTCATCGATTGCAGGCAACCCGACCGCCGGGCCGCCACCGGCACTCTTTGGCGTCCCTTGTAGCGTGCGGTATTGGTTCACAAGTGTTTCAAGGTACACGCGTTGTTGTTTTGCCGTGTTCAGGGCGTCTTCTTCAGTTTGCAGTTGGGACTGGAGTCCGGCCAGAATCTGCAGATTGCTCCCTACTTGAGTGGGAAGCTCACCTATGTGCTGGCCCTTGAATTCGCGAATCTTCTCTTCCTGGTCCGACAGGGTTTGGCGGGCGGTCTCTAATTGGCTCTCAAGAAACTTCGTCGTGTCTTCCGACTGTTGCTGGCGCACCTCGAGGTTCTCGTTGATGAAAAGGTTGGTGAGTTCACTGGTTACTTGCTGGGCCACGTGGGGATCATGCGACGAGTAATATACGTTGAAGGAACTCACGTGGTCACTGGCGTCGCGCACCAGTTCGATCTCAATGTGCTTGCGCATCCCTTCGACTTTCTCGTCGGGAGTCATGTGGATGTGTGGATCGGCGTACAGGTTCAGCTGATCAATAATATGTAGCAAACGGGTGCGGCTTAGAATCTGTTGCGTGATGCTGCGCAACCGGTCCTGCAGATCGTCGTTTACGTTGGGCGTAACATAATCTTTCGGCATGGTGGGCTGTTCCACCAGAATCAGCGTGCCGGAACGGTACGTTGGCGGCAACACCCAGCTTGCCCCCCACACCAACGCCCAGCCCAGAAACAGCGGGATGAGAAACTGCAGGTGGCGGCGGCGCACTATTCCGAGATAGCGCTGCAGGTCGAAGTCTTCCGAACTTTTCTCGTCGAAATCGTCAACCATAAAATTATCGTCCCAATGGTCTGGAGAATCGATAGAGGATCGAAACAAATTCGCGATTGGTGTTGGGCGTCGCGGCCAGAACGGCCACTCCGCTGTAATCCTGACGCAACCGGGTGTAGCCGGCTTGCACCGTGACGCGCTGCCCAACCAGCCGCTGCAACGACGCCGTACCCGATATCGTATGCCCGTTCGTAGTTCCCAGAAGAGCCGACCCCACCACGTTGTTCTGCGCGTATCCGGCAGCGATCGAGCCGCTCAGATTGCGCGACATCTGTTGCCGCACCGACGCGTTGGCAGTATCCATTTTGACCGCTCCGATCAATCCTCCGCCGCTCGAAATAACGTGTGCATAGCTAAACCCAACATTGGTTAAACGCCCTTGCCAGCTTAGACTTCCTCCGGCCTGCGGATTCCAGCTTTTGAATCCGGGCGCCGGGGTCGACGCGTTCGCGGTAAACTGCGGACCGACGTTGGCGTATTGCGGTCCTCCATAGACTGACAGGGTAAATCTTGACGAGGCGTAAAGCGTGTAAAACAGAAGAATCGATTGCGTCTGAGTCTCGTTCTGGCCCTGAGTCGGATACGACAAAAGTCTCTGGTATTGATAGGTCACACCGACGTAGTGCATCTTCGAAATCCGCAACGAGTAGAAGGCGGAACCGCCTTGCGAACTGGAATCGAACAGTCCAGGAACTTCCGCCTGGTTCGGATAATGCAAATTGCTGAATGTTCCGCTGGCTCCGACCATACCGTTCGCTGCAAACTGGTAGCTGATGCCCGCATTGCCGGAATTGCTGAGACGATCCGCGATTGGCGGGATGATCGAGAAGTTTGGCTCCTGTGCAGCTCCGGAGACCGCCAGCGTCGCACTCAGATCCGGCTGGTTAAATACGCTGGAACTTTTCTGAAAACCGTCTCGTGCACTGAACGTCACATGCGGGCTGAGCCGGTACTGGAGATCGATGGCAGCATTCTGGTCCGCCTCATTCAGGTTGCTTTCGCGCTGGTAGAAAGTGAATCCAGGAGCGTAGGTCGAGACAAGGTGCAGGCGACTCGTCGTTTCATCGAGCGCGATGGTGGGCGCTACCGAATAACTCACATCGCTCACCGGATGCCCGTTGACCGAGCCCAAAGCGTTGTCGGTGTAAGCGCTGGTGAAAGCCACTCCGCCGCGCAGATAGTTCGAGCGCTCCGCCGAAGCGGGCGCCGTGGGATACGATTGTCCACTCACGGGAGGCGGCGTCATCATCTGATCGGAGCTGCTTGCCGGCGCAGGACCGGTCACGGCGGGCACCGGAGCTGTCGGGGTGGTATCCACTTGCGACCAGAGTGTCGTCACGGGTAGCAACAGAAGCCCAACGCAGATTTCTTTAACCAATTTCATTACGGAACACGATTACGGGACACGATTACGGAACATGATTTACGGAACAACGATGGTGTCGCGGGGCTGAAGTTTAATGTTCTGCGCGGGGTTTTGACCTTTGACGACCTGCTTGTAATTGAAGGGTATTCGCGTTTGACTGCCGTCGGGATTTTGCCGCAGCACGTATATGGATTTCTGTTTGGCAAAATCACGGAATCCCCCGGCCAGCGCGATTGCGTCCAGCACGGTTGAGGCACTGGCAATCGGAAACGAGCCGGGTCGACTCACCATTCCCAGGATATTGAACTTTTGACTGTTAATTTGCTGAACAATGACGGTGACTTCCGGTTCGTCGATGTAGCTCTTCAGTCTTGCCGCGATTTCCTGCTCCAGTTTGAGCGGCGTCTGTCCCGCAGCCTGCACCTCTCCAACTAATGGCAGGGAGATCCTTCCATCCGACCGCACCGGGATGGAACGAGAAATTTCCGGCTCCTTCCACACGCTGATGGCTAACACGTCATCGTTGCCGATCACGAAACTGTTGTCGTGGGCTTTCGGGGCTGACGAAGAGTCGCTGTTCGGAGCGGATGCCGCGGGTGGCGATGACGCGGCATTCGTGGCGGATCCCGCCTGCGCCATGGCTGCGACAGACAGAGCAAATCCCATGGTGGCTACGAAGAATGCGCCTCTCACCGCAGTGCCGCTGATGCCGCGTATGGTTTGTTTACTCAACTGGCTTTTCCGTTTCCCTTATTTTGGCCGGCAAAACTTAATCTCGCGCCCGGAAGCGATGAAAGATAGGATTCGGGAGCGATCATCTCGTACTGCTCGATCTTGTACAGAATCGTACGATAGCTTACACCCAACAGGCGAGCCGCCGCCTTGCGGTTCCATCCGGTTTTTTCCAGCGCCGCGGCGATTGCGTTCCGCTCGGTTTCCCAGCGGACGCTTTGAATCATGGATTTCAAAGATTGCGGTATAGCAGCGCCCGCGGCAGCCTCCACTTCTTCCCGCGAATTTCCTGCAAGGGCTGGCGACCGATGACTCTCGCCGACGGAGTTTGCTTCCAGTTCAGTTAAAGTCAATTCTTCGTCGCCGGCGATTAAATAACGCTTGACGAAGGTTTCCAACTCTTTCAAATTTCCCAGCCAGGAGTGATTCTGACAAGCCTCCAGCGCTGATTGGGTAAATTCCCGCGGAGCCAGGCCGTAGTATTTCGCCAGCTTGTGCATGAGATAGCGCAGAAGGATTTTAATTTCTTCCTTGCGCTGTCGCAACGGGGGAACATTAACCGTAAACGCGCTGAGGCGGTAGTAAAGATCGGGGTTCAGCCGCTTTTCTGCGAGTGCCTGGTCTAATTTATCGCTGCTGGCGGCGAGAATACGGACGTCGACGTCAACCGGCTTGGGCTCGCCCGAACGCACAAATTGCCGGTCCTGCAAAACTTTGAGAATTCTCGATTGCAGAGCCAGCGGCATCTCGGTGATTTCATCCAGCAAGATCGTGCCTCTCTGGCCCATCTCCAGCTTGCCCAAAGCTTTTACCGAGCCGTTCGAAGATCCGTTCTCCCGACCGAACAATTCGATCTCCAGCAAGTCTGCCGGCATCTCAGCACAATTGACGCGCAGAAATTTAAACCCCGAGTGCACGGACTTCTGATGGATCAACCGCGCAACCGTTCCCTTCCCACTGCCAGGCTCTCCTAGAATGAGCACCGGAACATCGGCTTGCGCCAGCAACTCTGCTTGTGCGCGAAGTTGCTGCATGGCGGGACTGACACTCAGAAAGAATTCATCCTCTCCCAGTGACTCAAGGTCTTCGCTGGCCATCTCCGCATCATCGTTTGCCGTACCAAGGTGTCGGCGGATCACGGATTCAAACTGTGATTCACTCACTGGACGAAGGAGCACATCCTTGGCGCCCAGCCGGGTGGCCTCTTTCTGCCGGTCCGCGTCTTGAGGGTCGCACACCACAACGATCGGAAGTTCAGGCCGGAGTCGCCGGAGCCACGGCAGGAGCTGCAGTCCATCGTTTTCCCCACGAGGAACATCCAACAGCAGCAAATCGGGCGCGGCGCCGAATTGAACTCGTTCCATCGCATCCCAGCCGCTGGAAGAAGTCTCCAGGTGCCAGGAATTGGCGCGCGCGGTGGAACCAAGCAGACGAAGAATCGAAGCTTCACTGCTTACGACCAGCAAGCGAAGAGTTTCAGTTAAGTTTGCCGCCATGGTGGTGGACCTTTTCCGGAGGTTAGAGATGGACTTCCGAGTAGCTTCAGGCAGGTTCGACTTCGTATCCTTCAACGCGCACCGCCAGCGAGCGCTGGATCGCTTCTACAGAAATAACCAGGGTTCGGTCTCCGTTGCGCGAGACCAGTATGCCCTCCATGCCATCGAGGGCTCCACTGCGAATTCGAACGCGTTGACCAATTTTCAGGAAGGGATGAGCGGACCAGGGCAGATCTGTTTCCACTAGACTGCGCACCGCATTGATCTCCGCGTCAGGAATCGGAGTGCCTTCGCCGCACGCGCCAACTAGTCCAAACACTCCCTCGACGCGCATAACCCGAAGCCGCTCCAACCGGTTGGGGTTGAACTTTGCGAAAACGTAACAGCTAAAAAGCGGTAGCTGCACAGTCTTCTTGCGATCGCTCCAGCGATGAACTTCCCTAACCAGAGGCAGGAACGTAGTCACGCCTCTTTCCCCCAGGCGTTGCGCCACGATTTTCTCGTGCCGCGGACGGGTCTGGAGCCCGTACCACTGCTGGCCTTCGCTTTCGACCAGCGGAAGCGGCTGCGGCAAATTTAACGATAGGCTGGTGACGGACATAGCTTCGCCCTCTAAGTCACACTTCTCAGAGTGACCCCAAAACCGACAGACCTGGATTGTTGCTTTAGAAATCTCAACCAGGAGATTTCAGGGGGAAAGACCTTTTGATCAGGAAACAGGGGGGAGAAGCTAGCTTCCTGCTTACTTCAAATGCAACTTGCCTGAAATATCATCAGCTGGACACCCGGCTGGCGTGACCCGAAGCGTGACCGGCAAACCAGCGTTACTTTTGCAATCAATGATATGTGTCGTGATTTAGTGCTCATTTGGGAAAGTCGGCCGAAGCCGCAATCCTTATACATTGTGGTCTCGAAACCTCGCGTCGGAGTTTCTAGCCTGTGGTCAGGAAGCCAAGGGGGAGAACCGGCTGCCCGGTAAATCATGGTAATTTCGAGGCTTGGAACTGTGACCTGGCTGATGTTCCTCGCCCTACTGCGGATACAGTATACACCGTCGCAGACCTTTGCAATGGATATAAATACCTAGGGTAACTATTCTCATACCTTTCTAGTTATTATTAGCCCTAAGTAAGAAAAGACACTCACTCCGGCAAAGATCGTTTTGCGCCGCACCTCATTGAAAGGTCCATCGGAGAAGCGAACTCAAATCATCTAATACTTATACATGCCCTTTATCATGTTAGAGATGAATCGAATATGAAATCCGCTAGTACGCACCGAGTTCCGGGGTGAACCGCCGCCGAAATGGCCGTCTTCGCCCATTTACCTGGGGTGTGAACGATATTGCAACTAGGAGTCCGCTTAAACAATGACGCGAACCTATGTCGCAAAGTCTTCTAGTCGTTTTCGGTCGGATTAACCGGCTCACCCACAATGTTGTAATAGACAGGTTTGTTGGTCTGGGGCTTTGTTTGTTTACTCGAGGCGACAGACGCAGACGCCGACTTCTGTTGCAGCGCGACCGGCGAAATTGCCGGCGTTGCGAAGGCATTCACCGGTGTTTGCTGGGGCGCGGAAAGTGCATCTGACGCAGCCATGCCAGAAGACTGTGCTGCCGAGGGTGGCGAAACTTTCTCGGTTACTCGCACGGTCTTCACTCGTACTGGAGAGCGCCTCTTTCGCGACCACTCGTGCAGCAGCACGAACACAATTCCGGCCAGGCAAAGCGCCAACACCGACTTGAATAGCGCAGGAAAATCGAACTCGCCTTTGCCGAGATACAACGGTGACTGCGGGTCTGATCCCATCTCTCTTGCCAGTAGCGGTAAAACTAGATTGTTAGTGAGAGAAGCAAGGAATCCCCAAATTCCCTCCGCCAGAATCACCGCAGCCACCAGCTGACCGATCCACTTCCCGGAGTTAACCGTCGCTTCGGTCACGGAAGTCTGGTTTTCGCTCATACACGTGTGATGCAGTTTTCCGGATATCCGTAGCATCCTTGCAGCATCAGGCCGCGACGATGTGTAATGGAGTTCAGCTTGAATGCCGGGAAGCTCCATGCTTCTCGCTGCTTCCCGCTGAAACCGGACTGCTTGCTTGTTCAAAAAGTATAGTCGATGCGTCGAAGACCGGTGTTGCATTGAGTTTTCCAAACCGATAACATGACCCAGCCTCGGCTTCTGAATTCTCCTCCAAATCCAAATCTCATGCCTTAAGATGGGCATTCGAAGACATGTCACCAGATCCGATGTACATCGATGAGAAGAGTCGGGACCGTAAAATCCGTGTCCTGGTCGCCGACAGTTCTCGCATCCATACCCATTTGCTGGCCGAGGTCTTGAAGCGGGATCCGCAGCTCGAAGTAATTCCCTTCGACTCCGATTCGGATAGTCTGGTTGCGGCGGTCACAAGTTTGAATGCTGATGTCCTAGTGATCAGCGCCAATCTGGACGAACAGCCGGCTCGCGGCCTTGAGATTGTGCGCGAATTGCGCCCCAACGGCCCCCGCGTTCGAGCCGTCGTGTTAATGGATTCGCTGAAGGATGAAGTTGTTTTGCATGCGTTTCGCGTGGGGGCGAGAGGTATATTCAGCAAACGCCAACCGGTCGAATTGCTGGGAAAGTGTGTCCACTGCGTATATCAGGGACAAGTCTGGGCCAGCAGCCGAGAGATGGCATTGGCCCTGGACGCATTGGCGAGCGCTCCGATTGTCCGGGCAGTGAATGCACATGGTTTGAGCTTGCTCTCGAAGCGTGAATTGCAGGTGGTACATTGCTTGGCCGAGGGGCTGAGCAACCGCCAGATTGCCGAGCGCCTTAAGCTCAGCCAGCACACGGTGAAGAATCATTTGTTTCGGGTATTTGACAAACTGGGAGTCTCCAGCCGCATTGAACTCTTGTTCATGACGTTGACGCAGCCTGTTTCCGGCCAGTCAAGTGCGGAATCTTTAACAAATAGTGCGGAGCTGGGCGCGCGTAGCGACGAATTAACCCTGTTGCAGAAAGCGGCGGAGGCAGGTTTGCCAGCCGCGCAACTTGCCTTGGCTCAGATGTATCTAGTGCGGCGATCCGATCCCAGCGATGTCGTCCGAGCCTATTCGTGGTACCTGGTTGCACTCGAAAGGGCGGCGCAGGCTAAGAACCTCATCACCAAGATGCTGACGGCCAAACAGATTGAGGAGGCGCATCGAGAGGCGCTTGCGAAGCTCTCCCAACCCGGGGCAGAGCTCGATATGGATTGGTCAACCGCTCGTTTGCAGGAAGGTGAAGGTGGGCTCACCAAGGCATAAGCTAGACAAAACGCAGTTTTGTATATTCCAACAGAAAAAGGCGTGCCTGGTTTGGCGCGCCTTTTATTCTTGACTTGGGGGAAGGCCGACTTCGTTAGGCGGACTCCGCACTTGCAACTTGCCGCCGAGACCGGGTGTATATTGCGCCGAAGCAGCAGAGGCCTGCCAGGAAGAGGTAGGCGACCGCAGCTCCGCCCTCGGGAACCATCGCGATGAATTCCTGAGCCGGGCAAGCACCCTTCCCAGCAGTGCAAACAGAACCGGCTGAGTCAGGTGAGAGTACTTCCATGCTGTATCCACCACTGGGAACGGGCGCATAGTAAGCACTCGCCAGCAGACCCCCATCTTTCGGCACCCAAGAACTGGTGCAGCCCGCTGAACCAAAAATGTCAGCGCAGAGGGCGGCGTTGGTAGATAGATAATTACTGTTCAAATAGCTCGCGACTCCGGTGGGGTCAAACACAGCCCAAAGGGCGAACGAATCTTCGACTTGCAGTGTGAGCGCATTGGCGGGTTGGACGGAAGATGGCAGACTAAAAAGCTGCAAGGCCAACCACGCAACTTCGTCATATTGCGCCGTAGTCTTACCCGCCAAACCCCATGATGTTGAAAGTGGGCCGCTGGATGTTGGAAACGCACTGGCGGTCGCGGTCCAATGATCGCCGATTGAAGTGTCGTCGCCGAAGTCATCGCAGATAACGGGCACATTGGTCGATCCACCTACCGTGGCGTAGTAGGGGCTCATATAGATGCCATCATAGGTATTGCCCGGCGGTGGACCCGTCAGGGTCATGGAGACCTGAGCTACTGCACCTTGAACAAGGAAGAAAACCGCTGATACCCCCAATAGAACAACTCCAAACACCCTCTTCATTTTTACTGCTCCCTGGGTCACGTTCAGGCGGGGGAAAACCTGTCGGTCTACACCTTTAACGACTCTGCTACTCTAGCGGAAAATCCCTGACTGTCAAGCCTGATAATTTTTGCGACCGGTTGCAAACCCTTGCAACCACTGTGCTTGCAACGCGTTTCAGGCGGCACGATCAGAATAAGACAAGGTGAGCTCCCGGTGTTTTCTTGTTAACGTTCCAATTACCATGGCTTATAGTTCACGAATAGACCAAAGTCGGCAGTGTTACGGTGGTTGGGAGGATCCCAGGTGACGATCTTTTCTTTTTTGCGTCTGACTTTACTTTTGGCCCTTATAGCGTCTGTTTTCACCGGATGCTCGCGCGATCCCAACGTCCGGAAGCAGAAATATGTGCAGAGTGGTCAGGCCTACTACGAAAAAGGCGAGTTTGCCGAGGCCGCCATCCAGTTTCGCAATGCCATTGCGGTCGATCCCTCCTATGCAGCCGCTCATTTCCAGTTGGCCATGACTTATTTGAAGACGCAACAGTGGCAGCGAGCGAATCACGAACTCGCGCGTGTTATCGACCTCGAACCTAAAAACTACCCGGCTCGGGTTGAAATGGCCAAACTGTTGATCGCTCGCGGCGATCTACAGGGGGCGCAAGAACAAGCGGACACGCTCCTGCACGACCGCCCAAACGATGCCCAATCCCACTTTATCGATGCAAACCTGCTGGCGGCGCAAGCTCACTTCCCTGCCGCAATCCAGGAAATGCAGAAAGCGATCACGCTTGATCCAGGCGATTGGAGTTTCTATCTGAACCTGGCCTTGATGCAGCTGAGAAGCAATCAACCGGACGCGGCCGAGGCTAATTTCAAGAAGGCAATCGAGCTCAATCCGAAAGCGACGGACGCACACCTGATGTTGGCCAACTACTATCAGGTACGGAGCCGGTTCAGCGAAGCGGAGCAGCAACTCCGCGCCGCAATCCAATCTGATCCCAAAAATCCCGAACCCGTAGCAGCGCTGGCGCGCTTGTACCTCGCCCAAGGTAAGAAGGCCGAAGCAGAAGATTTCTTAAAACAGGCCAAGCAGAATTTTCCCGACACATCGAGCGGTTATCGACTGCTCGGTGACTTCTATCTGGCTACCAACGAATTGGACAAAGCCGCGGCCGAATATCAGGCACTGTATCAGGCCCACCCCAAAGATTTGCAGGTGGAAAAAACGTATACCGAACTTCTTATCCACACCAATCGACTGGACGAGGCCAGAGAAGTCGATGAGGAAATCCTGAAGGCTGATCCTAACGACAATGAAGGCCTGATTTTTCGTGCGCAACTGCAAATTCGTGCGGGAGACGCCAACGCTGCCATCGGGATACTGCAAACCGTAATCAAAAATGACCCGAACAATGGACTGGCGCATTATTCCCTGGGAGTTGCATTTCAGAAGGCTGGAAACTCAGAAGGCGCAGAGAGCGAGTGGCGAACAGCCGTACGCTTGCGCCCCGATCTTGCCGATGCGCAACGCGATCTCGCCTTAGTCGCGATGCGAAGGGGAGATATGGCGACTCTAAGTCAGACCAGCTCACAAATGATCAATCTGCGACCGACCATTCCGGATGGGTACGCTCTGCGCGCAGTTTCTGAGATGAATCAAAAACAATTCTCGGCAGCAGAAGCTGACGCACGCAAGGCAATCGCCGTGGCGCCCGACAATTCAGCGGGATACGTTCAGCTGGGCAATCTGAACTTCCTGCAGAAACGATTCAAAGAGGCGGAAGCGGCCTTCCGCCAAGCTCTCGACCGGGATCCGCATTCAAACGATGCTCTCCGCGGCCTGATGAACACGTATGTAGCTCAGAAACAGATCGACGCTGCAATCGCAGCAGTGAATCTCCAGATCTCCAAGGTTCAAGACAGCAGTGGGTTTTACGATCTCCTCGGCACAATACTGTTCCAGGAGAAAAAAGATCTCACCGGTGCGGCAGCTGCGCTGAGCAAAGCGGCACAATTTGATAGCCACAACACCGATGCTCTAATCAAACTCGGCGAAGTACAAGTAGCTGACGGGCAAGTCGACAAGGCCATCGCTACCTACCAGCAAGCTCTCGCGGATAATCCTCAGGAAGCCACGTTCTATGTCCAACTGGGCCAGATTTTTCAGTCCCAAAAGAATTGGGCCAAGGCCGAAGATGCTTATCAAAAGGCTTTGGGAATCAGCCGGGATGATCCCGTGGCCGCTTGTAACCTCGCCTACGTGATGGCTGAATCTGGCGCAAACCTCGACGTTGCCTTGTCGCTGGCGCAAACCGCCCGACGCGGGCTGCCGGAATCTGCCGAAGTCGCCGATACTTTAGGTTGGATCTACTACCAGAAAGGTGCTTATCACTCTGCGGTCGATTCGCTCCGGGAAGCACTCAAGCTGGCGCACGATAGCACTCCCGCGGACAATTCCCGTTTTCACTACCACCTCGGAATGGCTTATGCAAAGACCGGCCAAACTATGCTGGCTCGCCGGCAATTGGAAGCGGCGGTGAAATTGAACCCCAATTCAACCGACGCGGAGGATGCCAGGAAGGAACTGGCACAGCTGAAATCGTGACTAGCGCTCTTTAAGAATTGACTCAACAATCGAATGCCCGATTGGGGCGGCGTTGGCGTTTTGGCGGCAAGCCTCTGCTTGCGACGTAAATATTTCCTACCCCGATCGCGCAACATTTACTACAACCCTACGCGCCGGACTAAAGCCTGGAAGCGAGGATCGTTACGCAGTGGATCGTAGGTGGGGTCGACCTTGAGAGCGGTGAGACTGCTGGAATGCCACTGGTAGGCTCTCTGCAGCCAAACCAGAGCTTTCTCTTTGTCGCCGATTCCGATGTAGGCCGTGGCAAACGAAATCGGATCGACCACCTGACTCCGGCTTACTCGTTCTAGTTGCTGGAGGGCAAATTTCGCCTTCGCCCGTTGACCGGACCGGCCGTAGATATAGGCAAGCGCTCCCCAACTCCAGCTCGACGCCTCACGGCGGTGCAATCCTTCCGCGTCGGCCAACGCATCGTCGAACAATCCTTTCTGGACGTAAGCAGTAATCACCATGTGGGCGCGAGGGAAATTCGGATCCATTTCAAGCACGGCGCGGAACTGCTCAATCGCGCGGTCATATTGGTGGGAGAAGAAAAGGATCGCTCCGTTATCGGTGGCGATAATGAGGGAGAGCGGGTCCAACTGGCGGGCGCGCTCAATTTCGGGGAAGGCTTCGTCGAATCGGCCCTGCAGGGCAAGACACTCCGCGTACAACTGGTGGCCAGTGGCGTAGCTTGGGTTCAACTGAATGGCGCGCTGATATTCCTTTTCCGCGGTTTGCCAGTCCCAATCGTGATTTTCCGCAATGAATCCCAGGGCAGTGTGGGCTTCGGGCAACTGATCGTCCAGTTCAATCGCCCGCCGGGCGGCAGCGCGTCCTTTCTGCGCTTGCTCGTTGGAGGGCGAGACCATGTAGCCCATAATGGCGTAAGACTCGGCCAGACCGGCATACGCACGGGCATAGGTGGGATCTAAGGCGATCGCCTGCTGAAAATACTTAACTGCTTGCTGCAAACTTTGCAGGCTTCGCTTGTTCCAGAAAAACCGACCTTTTAAATAGGCTTCGTAGGCATCGGTTTGAACCGTGCGCTCATTTGAGGCGCGCACCTGGGCCGGCGATGCCACAACTTGTCCTTCGATTTCGGTGGCGATGTCATGCGCCGCAGTACTCTGCAGGAGCAACACGTCTTTAAGTTCGTGGTCATAGCTGCGGGCCCAGAGATGGCGATCCGTGGCGGCGTCGATCAGTTGCACTCGAATCCTGACTCGGTTGCCAACCCGTTCCACGGTTCCCTCGATCAAGGCGTCGACCCCGAGTTCTCGGCCAATCTGTGGAACCGTCTTGGTTCCACCCTTGTAATGCATGACTGACGTCCGCGACGTGACACGCAGTCCGCCCAACTGAGCCAGATCGCTGATGAGTTCATCGGTCATTCCCTCAGTAAAGTAATCCTGGCTGGGATCATTCGAAAGGTTATCCAAGGGCAAGACAGCGATTGAGCTAATTACCTTCTTAGGACTGGTAGCCTGCCCTGCATTCGACGAAGTTCGCAACCGCTTCAGTCGGCCCGTTGATTGTATGTACCAGAGAGCACCAAAAAGCACGACTACGAGAAACGCGAACGCGAAAACCCTCCGACTTATTCGCGCTCGAGGAGAAGCGTCAGATACAACGACGGGAGAGAGTGAAGCAGCAGGTTCTGCTTCGACCAACGATTGCGGCTTCTTTTCGGGGAGGACTTCCACCGTGGCGATAAAGCGGTAGCCCAAACGCGGCGCTGTTTCGATGTAGCGGGGGGTTTCCGCGGAATCGCAGAGCGCCTGCCGGAGTTTTTTGACCGAGGTATTCAACCCATGCTCGAAGTCGACAAAAGTGTCGGCCGGCCATAACTTCTGGCGCAGTTCCTCGCGGGTAACAATCTCGCCGGCTCGGCTTAACAATACTTCGAGGATGAGGTAAGGCTGACCGGAAAGTTTTACCTTGGTTCCACCCTTCGAAAGCTGGCGCGCGCCCGTGCGCAATTCGAACGGGCCAAACCGATAATTACTGCCGCCTTCCATTACCCCCGGCCCCCCAGCCGTGGCAAATTCTACCACTACAGTCTGCTCTCAAAACCGCGGCGGTTATAAGTGTTTAGATTTCATACAGGTAACAACTCACCTTCAGACTCACCAACATTTCACCTTAAGTGCATTGCTCCGGATCGCTTTTATGCGCGACAGTCGCGCTCGCAAGGCGCCGGCTGATTGGGGGGGCGATCAGCCGGCGCGAATTTAAATTCTGTCGAGGAGTACGTATGTCGAGGAATGCGTCCACATCGTCTTTTGTCAGGGATCGCCGGAAACATTTCTTTGGTTCGGGAAATGTCAGACTTCGAAGGCGAGTCATTTTCTCAATTGTAGCTTTGATCGTCATTGCTACGGGTTCTGCCATCGCGGATGTTTACCTTCCCAATCTTTTTCCATTTCTCGATCCCACCGGTTTTTCCGGAACCTACAGCAGCAGTGGGAGCGTGGATCTGAGTGGTCCGTTCTTCCAGAGTCTCGGCACCAACGGGAGAAGCTGTGGAAGCTGCCACCGGCCGAGCGACGCTTTCGGATTGAGCGCCCTCGACGCGCAATTCCGTTACTTCATCACCCGAGGCAAAGATCCCTTATTCGCACAGTTCGATGGCTCGACCTGCCCGACCGGCCCGATCAACAATAGCTTGGTTCTAAACAACGGACTGATTCGCATCCCACTGACGGTTCCGCCAAATACCACGGATGCTTCCGCTCCGCAGTACACAATTGCAGCGGTGCAGGATCCCTATGGTTGCGCCCTCACGACCAACAGCGCGGGGCAGCAGGTAGTTTCCGTGTACCGCCGGCCATTGCCAACCACCAATTTGGGTTTCTTAAGCGCAGTCATGTTTGACGGCCGCGAGTCCCTGACATCGCCTCTGAACAACGCTGAAACTTTTGCCGCCAATCTAAATACTGATCTGACTCAGCAGGCCATCGATGCGACCCTGGAACACGCGCAAGCCACGGAGCCGCCTACGGCCAACCAACTCAGCCAGATTGTGGGATTCGAACTGGCGCTCAACTCAGCTCAATTATTCGATTTTGCGGCGGGCGATCTTTCCAAGGGAGCACAAGGTGGAGCGCAATTTCTGTCTACGCAACCCTACTATCCCGGAATCAACGACAGCCTCGGCGCTGACCCGCAGGGCAAAACGTTCAATCCCAACGTGTTTACGATCTATTCGTCGTTTCAGAATTCGCGCAATCCGCAGCAAGCTTCGATTGCCCGGGGCGAGCAGATCTTTGACAATCAGCCGCTCACGATCAGCGATGTCCCAGGGTTGACCACGGGCAGCCAGCAGATCATGGGGACCTGCACTACGTGCCACGATACATTTAACGTTGGAAACCATTCTTTCCCGCTGCCGCTGGATATTGGAACCGGTCACTCACTTACCTATGAAACCGATCCCGATATTATTGCCGCGCTAAAAGAACTGAGTGCTCCGACGTTGCCGGTGTTCGAATTAGTCTGCACGCAGGGCGCGCTCGCCGGAACTACCTACTACACTTCCGATCCTGGAAAAGCCTTGATCAGCGGTCAATGCAGCGATATCGGAAGAGGCAAGGGCCTTATTCTTCGAGGTCTGGCGGCGCGTGCCCCATACTTTCACAACGGAGTCGCAGCCAACCTTCAGCAGCTGGTGAGTTTTTATAATCAACGTTTTCAGATCGGGCTTTCGAAGCAACAGATGCAAGACCTGGTCAATTTTCTGCAAACACTCTAGAGCAAAGAGAAAAGAGCGGAAAGAGACATTTCTTTTTTCGCAGATTGAACATCGGATAACGGAGAAGAACATTTATGAAACGGAATCTTTGTCTGGTTGTTGCGCTGCTTGCAGTCGTGTGGTGGATGCGCCCGCACGACACGCCTGATGCCATGGCAGCGTCTGCCGTAGCGGAGAAAAATATTTTCACACCCGACGCAATTCAGTACGGTCCCGCGCCGTCATTTGTGCAGCCGGGAGCGCAACTGGCAGTGTTGGAAGGCGATCCGATGGCCTCGACCGGAGACTATACCGTGCGCCTGAAAATGCCCGACGGTTATCGCATTGCGCCGCACTGGCATCCCAAGCGCGAAAACGTAACTGTAATTTCTGGGACGTTTAAAGTCGGGATGGGAGACCACTTTGTCGAGAGCAGCATGCTCACGTTCCCGGCGGGTAGCTTTGCTTATCTCGATCCCGATATGCACCACTACGCAATGGCCAGCGGCGAGGTCGTGGTCCAGATCCACGGGATGTCGCCGGTGCAATTCAATTACGTCAATCCCGAAGATGATCCGGGTCGGAAAAAATAGTTGATCGTAGCTCGCGCATCCCTATGTGATTACGGTCGGTGACCGTGTGCTTCTACCGCATGCGGAAATTCGCCGACTTGATGCGGATTTACTTCAAGCTGGGTGGTTGAAATCGAGAAGCTCCAACCGCTTTTTAGGGCAAGCGATGGATCTCCCAAAAGCCAGAGCTGATTCACCACTGCGCCAGCTCCCGTTTGACACTCGCTCCACAACGTTCCTATACTTCTCGCCGCCACTTCTTCCCATCCGGGGAGGACTCCTATGATCAAACGCTCGCTGTTCGTGTTTCTTATCTGCGCCTTTGCCATCACATGTTTCGCGCAGGACGATTGGAAAATTCACCAGCCCACGCTCACTCCACAAAACAGCGGCACCACCCAGTTGCTGATCGCCGTCAGCCCCGTCGACTCCCGAGTGGTCTGGGCGGCTGGCACAGGTGGCACTTATGTGGTCACTACAGATGGCGGCAAACACTGGAAGTCGGGCATCGTGCCCGGAGCCGAAAGTCTGCAATTCCGCGATGTGCAGGGAGTCAGCGATCAGATCGCCTATCTCATGTCGATCGGGAATAACACCACGGATTTTCGCATTTACAAAACTGAAGACGGTGGCGCGCACTGGAAAATACAATTCACCAACGAACTTGCGAACGCCTTCTACGACTGCTTCGCCTTCTGGACGCCCGATCGCGGCATCGCTCATAGCGATTCGGTGGACGGAGTATTTCCCGATATTCGCACCACCGACGGAAAATCCTGGGAATCGATTGCCCCGAATATGCCACCCGCATTGTCGGGAGAAGCTTCATTTTCTTCCAGCGGAACCTGCATTACCACCGAAGGAAGCGAAAATGCCTGGATCACCACCGGCGGCTCGACCATCTCGAGAATTCTAGCTACTCGAGACGGTGGCGATACGTGGAACGCCTATGAAACTCCGCTGGTAAGTTCACCGTCTGCGGGCGGCCTGTCGGTGGCGTTCCGTGATCCGTGGAACGGCATCGTGGGTGGAGGCGATCTATCCACCAACGCGAGCGCCGACGCAGCCACATCGAATGACGGCGGCCAAACCTGGACGCTCACCAAAAAGCCGCCCGTTGAAGGCGCTATTTTCTGCCTCGCCTATGCGCGCGGAATGCGCCTCGGCGACGGCCGTGACGCGGACGGCGATGATGATACCTACTACCGCGATGCCGATGACCGCGACCATCACCATGAACTCGATCGCACCGTGGTCATCACCGCCGAGACACAACCAAACTTCGATAGCGGATCCGCGGCCTGGACTCCCGATGAAGGCCACACCTGGTTCAAACTGCCGAATGTAAGCGGTTACTGGGCGGTCGCTTTTGCCAATCCGCACGCGGGATGGTTCGTAGGCAATGGAGGCGAGATTCTGAAAATCAGTTTCTGAGATTAACTTCTGACCCCGCCGCGCAAGCTAGGCCCGAACAGCCAACCTTGCGCGGCATTCCTGTTTCAACAGTGCAAACAGTTCGTCCATGTGCTCCCGCCGCGTGCGGAAGTTTACCGGGTTGATGCGAAACCAGGATTTGCCTTTGAGTTCAGTTGTGGAGATCCAGAAACGGCCGCTTTGCTCCACCCGCTGCGCGACCTCCGCATGTAAAGTCTTCGACTCGACCTCGCTGAGCGCTGCATCTTTGTAACGAATGCAGATCGCCGACATCGGCGGAACGCTGGCTAGTTCAAACTCCGGGTCTTTTTCGGCCAATCCGTAGAGGTGCTTGGCCTGGCGCACATTGTTATCAATCCACTCGCCAATTTGGCGCGCGCCATATCGTTTGAAACTCATCCACACTTTCAGGCTGCGAAAACGGCGGGATTGCTCGAATCCGTGTACGTAATATTGATAACGTTCATTCTCCTGGTCGAACTCATCGGTGAGGTAAGACGGCTTCATGCCGAATGATGCGGTGAGGCGACGCTGATCTTTCACCAGCACTGCGCCGGCATCAAGCGGCGCGTAAAACCATTTGTGAGGATCGATGGTGATGGAGTCTGCGAGTTCGAGTCCGCGGTTGCGCATCGCCCATTCGTGGGAAAGCAGCATGCCACCGCCATATGCGGCGTCTGCGTGCAGCCACATGCCTTCGCGATCGGCGATGCGCCGCAGTTCGCGAATATCATCGACTGCCCCGGTGTTGGTTGTTCCAAACACTCCTACGACGCACATGGGGCGAATGCCGTTTTTCTTGTCTTGAGCAATCGCCTCCTCAAGCGCATCAATGCGAACCTGAAACTGCGAATCCGTAGGCAGCGCACGCAGTGCATTTCGGCCAAGGCCGATGCAATCGACGGCTTTGTCCACGGAAACGTGCCGCTCCTCGGAGACGTACACGGCCCACCGATCTTGTATCCCGTCGTATTGTCCGCGGTCACGTGTCACCGCATCACGGCCGAGTTTGAGTCCGATAAAATTCGCCATCATTCCGCCGCTGGTGAGATTGCCTCCGGCGTTTTCATCGTAGCCGCAAAGGTCGGTCAACCAGCGTACGACCCTCCGCTCCATGGCAACCGCCGAAGGTCCGATCGAATATGCGCCGACGTTTTGATTGAGGGCGGAGCAGATAAAGTCTGCGATGATACCCACGGGATTTGGCGATGGGGTGATCAATCCCATATATCCGGGATGGCCGACGTTGGTGCAATAAGGGAGCAACTTGTCTTTAAGTTCATCCAGCACGCTTTGAGGTGAACTTGGATCCTGAGGCAGCGGTTCCGTGAAGAGACGGTTCACTGTGCGCGCGTCAACGTCAGGAAATACGCGCTTTTCCTCGATCTGATCGAGATAGTCAGCCAACACGTCGACGACCTCGTGGCCTAACTCGCGGAATTCTTTCTGGTCCATTCTGAATCACCTGCCGATTATTTTACGTTGCGCGCCGATGGCGACACTCCGTTTCTTGCTGTCAAACAATAAATGGAGCTTTGTTCGGTGAAGTGTATTCGCTCAGTTTCTGGGCATATCCACGCCAGAGAATTTCTTGCAGGCCTCGAGCAATTGTTCCTGACGTTCCGTATCGTGGGTGGCGGGATTCGGTTTTCGTAGCTTCATATGGAAGAAGTATTGTCCCGTAACCGCCGCCGCAGGATCATCGCTAACCACAAGCCACACTTGAGTGCGGTGTCCGGCGTCCAGATCATCGGGCGCTGTCGCGCCTCCCATTTTTGTCGGCACCCATCCGGGTTCAAGAGCGTTAGACAGAACATCCTGCCAGCGCCTGGCAATCGCGAAGGCTAACAGAACATCGTGCAGCTTGGTATCCGAGTAAGCTTGTTGTCCCTGCCATGGACGGTGTTCCCACGCGAGATCTTTCAAACTCGCATCGCCGCTCTTGTGTAGCCCGGAACTCAGGTAAACCAGGCGCTTCGGCCGCTGAATCAGCGCTGTCAGGATGTATGGCGCGAGCGTGTTGACAGCAAACACCTGCGGAAGCCCGTCTTCCGTAGCGATTCTCGCGGGCTCCCTGTAGCCGATCCCGGCGTTATGAATGACCGCATCGAAGGCGCCCAGTGCATTGACCTGCTCCGCGACTTTGCGGGTTTGGGCGATGCTCGACAGATCGCCGATAACGACGGTCTCCGCACCGGGAACTGCGGACAGCGCCTGCCGGCCTCGTTCCGGGTTACGGGCATGCAGTACAGCGCTATGCCCCTGCTCGATGAGAAGCCTTGCGGCCATTTGGCCGAGGCCGTCGGAAGAACCTGTGATAAATACACGTGCCATTCTTTATCCTTATAACTTCTCTCTTTGACGCTTGATATAACGAAACGATGCAGTGCGGCGCCTTGCAAAAAGCAACCACTCCGGCAATCAGGATAGACGCTGAGAATTTCCGAATCAAACGAGAAGCTGATAACAGCAGGGAACAAAGCTGCTGGAAGCCTGCTATGTTAACCTTCAAATCCAAACTCTAACGGAATGCTGAGTTGGTGATTTGCAGCGCTTGGAAGTCGCGCACGCATCCGATTTGAGACGACGGAGTTCCCATTGAGCTTGCGCATTCCTCGCATCGCGGTTGTCGGAAGCTACGCGACCGGACTGACCTTGAAGGTAAATCGATTGCCCAGCATGGGTGAGACCGTGTTGGCCTCGGGATATCGCGTCGACTACGGGGGCAAGGGATCTAATCAGGCCGTGGCGTGCGCCCGACTGGGCATGGACGTTGTCTTCGTAGCTCGCATCGGTGAAGACATGTTTGGTGAAATGGCGCTTCGGCTTTATCGCGAAGAGGGTATCAATATTGACCTCATTCACCGGACTGCCGAGCATCCTACCGGAGTGGGCTTTATTCTGGTGGAAGCCGCGACGGGAAATAATTGCATCGCTCTCGATCCCGGAGCCAATGAACTCCTCTCCGCTGCCGATGTTGCCCAGTGTGATTCTTCTTTCGACGCCGCTGCAGTGGTGATGACGCAACTGGAAATTCCCGTGGCAACGGCTGAGGCGGCGCTCGCGCGCGGACGAGCGAAAGGTGCAATCACCATTCTGAATCCCGCGCCAGTCCGGCCTTTGCCGGCCTCTGTTTTGCAGTTAGTAGATGTGCTGACTCCAAACCAGACGGAGGCGAAAGTGCTGACCGGGCGAAGTCCGGATGCTACAAATGAACCGGAAGAAGTAGCTCGCGACCTGATTCGCGAGGGCGTCAGGCAGGTTGTGATGACGCTGGGAGAAAGAGGCGCTCTAGTTGTGACCGCGTCATCTTGCAAACATATCCCGGCGATGCAGATGCGCGCCGTCGATACCACAGGGGCGGGAGATGCTTTCAACGCTGGAATTGCGACCGCACTAGCATGCGGCGAGAGCCTCACTTCGGCGGTCGAGTTTGCCGTGGTCACCGGCGGAATAGCAGTCACGAAGGAAGGCGTAATCCCATCACTGCCGGGACGCAAAGAAGTAATTCAGTTTTACCAAGAGCGCAGCAGGCAACCTCCAGGCTGGCTGCTTTCGCTCGACCTGATGGGAAGAGTTTGAAGGAGAATGAGGAGTACGGAAGGCGAGCGTCGGTGCCGAACCGAGAAAGGCGGCCCCGAAGGGCCGCCCGTCGACGGAACAGAGCGAGATGTTTCCACTAAAAGCGGAATTGCGGTCCCAGACTGATTCGCAAGTTATTGTGCGCGCCATTGAGAAAATAGATATCGTCGCCAATTTCGGCGCGAACCCCAATCGGCCCGGCAAACGCTTCAATGCCTCCACCGGGATAGACCGCGAAGCGCGTTGTTCCGTTGGTCAGCCCAACGCTGTTGGTGAAGCCGGTGGTTGCGTTGTCATTGGTCACACTGAAATTCTCAAAGCCCACCTTACCAGTGACAAAGAAACGGAACGGTCCCGATCCCGTCTGGAATTTTGGCCCGAAGAATCCGTGAAGGGTGCGAATATGAGAAGTCACCGCTTCAGTGGAAACGCCATTGCTGAATGTTTGCGCATAGGCGCGCTGGAAATCGTAGCCCATCTCTGCTTCTATCTGAACGCTGCGCTGAACATTGAATGCCGCGCGGCCCCCAAGACCGAAGAAGTTTTCTGCGGGGCTCACATCAGTCATTCGAAAATATTCGGCAAATGCGCCGATCTCAATGTGGTCAGAGTCGTCCTGCGCCAGTAGCGCAGGGGCGGCAAACAACAACAAAATAACGGCAGCTCCGAGATAGCGTTTCATGTTCAGGTTCACTCCATCCATAGTTTGCGTCCGCGCACACTCCCGCTACACTTGGCAGAGCATGCGGAGAACGTCGTGGCAGGACGTGCAACCTCAGATGAGCAGAAGCCGGAGAAGGGTTGCTGGACGCGGGTTTCGGCCGCGCTGTATATATCAGCGAATCGCTACAGTCCTTTTCGGAGACTCGTACAGTGGGTCAGGGTATTCAGCGCTCGACCAACTCTCCAAGTTTGGAAAAGAACTCCGGGTAAGAGATGGACACACATTCGCTGCCCCGAATAAGGGTTTCGCCTTGAGCCCGAAGCGCTGCGATGCTGAAAGCCATTGCGATGCGATGATCGCCAAATGAATCGAGTTCTGCGCCGTGCAGCGATTGCCCACCGGGAATCTTTAAGCCATCGTCGTGTTCCTCAACCTGCGCACCCATGGCGCGTAGATTGATGGCTATCGATGCGATGCGATCTGACTCTTTCACCCGCAGTTCCTTCGCGTCCCGAACTTCAATCCCATCTTCCGTATAAGGCGCGATCGCCGCGAGCACCGGGATCTCATCGATTAACGCAGCCGTATCCGATCCAGCGAGGAGCGCGCCCTTCAACTTTCCACCCTCCACCTGCAACGTACCTACCAGTTCGCCGTGAATCTCTTCCAACTGGGTTACGGAAATGCGCAGCCCCATCTGAATCAGGATATCGAGCAGTCGGGCGCGCGTAGGATTCATGAGCAAATTGGTGATACTCAATTGCGAGTTTGGAAAAAGAGCTGCGGCGCACAGAAAAAATGCGGCACTGGAAAGATCGCCGGGGATGAGAGCTTCAATGCCGCGCAAGCGCTGTCCGCCGTGAATGCTCACTTCGTTTCCCGTGCGTTCAAGTTTTGCGCCGAAGGCGTGGAGAGCAACCTCCCCGTGGTCCCGCGTCCTCAACGGCTCTTTTATGCGCGTTTCACCGTCAGCCAATAACCCCGCAAATAGCAGGCAAGTCTTCGCCTGCGCGCTTGCAACGGGCATCTCGTAATTAATGCCTTTAAGAATGCGTCCCTTGATGCGTAGAGGAGGGCGGCCGTTTTCGGATGTGATTTCCGCCCCCATGGCTTGAAGTGGAGTAATCACGCGCTCCATGGGACGCCGAGACAGAGATTCGTCCCCAGACATTTCACTGGCAAACTTCTGACCCGCGACAATCCCGCTCAACATGCGAATGGTGGAACCCGAATTTCCGCAATCCAGGGGCTGGCTCGGGGCGCTCAACGTAGTACCGCTTCCCTGCACTTCGATGACATTTCCGGCAACGCTCTTGCGCTCCCACGTCACTGCCAGAGTGCGCAAACACCCGAGAGTGCTGGCGCAGTCCGCTCCCGTGGAATAATTCTCGAGCCGCGATGGGCCATCGGCGATCGCCGCCAGCATTGCGTAACGATGGGATATGGATTTGTCCCCGGGAAGGCTAACGCTGCCACGTACACCGCGCGCGGGACGAACAATTACTTGTGATTCGTTTTTCATGCCAGGAAGTGCGAATCGAGAACAAATCAGGCTGGAATGTTTGTTTGCGCCGTGGCCTCGCGCAAAAGCTCGGGAGGGATTTCTTTCAGCCTCACTCCGAACTCAAACATCGGCGTTTCAACGCCACGTCCCCAGCGCGCCACTTCCCAGTGGGCGCGTATAAACTTCACTTCGGGATGCCCCGTGAGATCGAGGATGAGCGGATACTCTCCGCGATAAAACTCCTGCGGATAAGAAACCAGGGGCTTCGCATCCCACGATGTGCCTTCCGCCGAGCCGAAAATGCTGAGCTCGAAGGATTCCTGCTCAATAATATTGGTAATGCCGAGAGTGAGCAGGAATACACGATTCGCCGCAGCGCCGACGTCGACGACGGGCCCGTCGCCTTTGGCATTCACCACCGTTTTATCCGCTACTAAAAGCGTATCAATCATGGCCAGAGGATTCTAACAAAGGTGACGACGGTAGTCAGTGATCTTCACTTACTCCGAATTTACTCCGATGGATGCGGCCCAGTGAAATCGGAGCAGCAAGGCTTCTCGACAGGCTTGAATTCCATCAGTTCGATCCGAGTCAAATCGGGGTCAAATAAATTCAGTTGCCACTTGCCGTCTTTTCCCATCTGGGCTTTTTCGTCGCCATGAGGTTTCCAACCGTGGGACTCGAGGATCGCTTGTGCCTTTTTCATGTCGGCGACGCCAAGCGAAATGTGATTCAGGACGCCCATCAGCCTCAAATCGGGATGCTCGGGATGGTTGAGCATATATTCCAGCCAATCTGTGCCGTCGGGAACTTGCATGGAGACCCAGTCGGTTTCGCCGGGCCGCATCCCGCCGTGCCAATACAAATGAAATCCGAGCAGGTCGCGATAGAAGTGATCCTCCACATCGCGATTGTTCACGACAAATCCCGCATGAATCATATGCCGGGAAACGGCCGAATCGGGGGGCTTGGCGAACGCCTCCGTCTTGTTCCGCTCAACGAATTCAATGCGATTGCCTTCGGGGTCTTTTACGGTAAAGCTCGAACTGCGGTCGACATGAGTCTCGATTGTGGTTGCAGTCACGCCCTTCGCCATGAGATACGCTCGCAGCGCGGCAACATTGTCGGTGGCAAAGCCGACGTGATCCATGCGGTTCGTGGCGTTGGGATCGGGCGCCGCGCTGTAGCCGACCCACTGCCTGCCAACCAGGTATCGCACAAGGCCGCCAGACTCCACGGGCGCGGCCGAAGCCAGGCCAAGCGTACCGCTATAAAGGGCTTTCACCCCATCGGGCGCGGTTGTGTAGAACGAAACGTGGTCGATGTCGAGAATGCGAGGACGCTCGGGAGCGGCCTGTGAGTATGCGCAGAATTCCCAGGCAACGAAACAAAGTGCCACGGCGACAATGATTTTGGTGATCCTCATCATGATCATGTGCTCGATTTTACCGAACCGGACTGGGCGCGCATTTTAAATTCCGTCGAGGAACTGGCGAAGTATTCTGCCAGCTTCCTCTGGCTGTTCCCATGGTGAATAATGGCCCGCTTTCGAAAACACGCGCAACTGAGCATTGGGAATCTGCTGGCGCATGAGTTCAGCTTCATTCGCGCCGGTGAGCACGTCTTCCTCTCCAGTCACCAGCAGGGTGGGTACATCGATGGTCTTCAATGTAGCAACTGAATCCGGACGCTCCGCCATGCCACGCTGTACTTGCGCGACGTCCTCGGGCGACATTTTGCGCATCATGCGCAAAGCGCCTTCGACCAGATCAGGCCTCGTTTCACGTGTAGTCTTGCCCAGAAGTCGCGGAATCATACTTTCGAAGAATGGTTCGGTCCCGCGCTCGATTACTTCATTCGCCGCCTGCAGGCGAGCGGCGCGGGCTTCCGGAGCATCCGCGGGCGCCTTCGTATTACATAGTCCGAGAGCAGCGACGCGACCGCGATGCTTACGCCAAAATTCGAACAGTACATATCCGCCAATGGAAACGCCGATCAGCGGAGCCCGGCCAATTTCAGCATCGTCCATCACGCGGAAGATATCGGCAGCGTGCTTCTCCATTGTGGCCGGCCCTTCGCCAACGCCGGAATCACCGTGTCCGCGGAGATCGGGGAGAATCAGTCGATATCGCGCCGCGAGAGCATTTGCCACGGGTAGCCAAAAATCGTGATTGGCCGGAAAGGGGTGCAGGAGAACGACAGAAGGGCCTTGGCCCAGCACGTGATAGACAATTTCCGCGTCGCCACTTTGGATGCGCTGCATCCCACCGATTTAATCACAGAGAGCCGTGCGTGTTGCGAGGTAGTTTTTTATCAACCCAATTTTTCCGATTGGACTATCGATCTACGAACTCGTCGCCTGTCGGGCGGCCGCCGGAGCATTTAACATTAACGGCTCTTCCGGCATGACAATCCAAGCGATGGGATAGGAGATCAACCCAATGCCGGTCATGAAAGATGCGATCAGCCACACTAAGCGGACGACGGTTACGTCGATGTCGAAATACTCCGCGACGCCGAGACAGACGCCGGCAATCTTGCGCCCTTGACGGGGGCGCACCAAACGCTTACGCGCGACTGACGCGCCAATTCGGATCCCGCAATAGGCGCAAACCGCCGCGTCATCCTGAATCACTTTGCCGCAGTAGTTGCAATACATGGGTTCAATCCTCGCTAGAGAGTACGTAATTGTAGACGAAAAGTTCCTACTTCCTGGCCGCGCGGAAGCTCTCGCATGGACGTTGACCGAGACAATCGAGACCACCTTACTGTAAAATTAGATGACGGAAGCGAGCCCGTATATAGGCTGCAGAGTCTTACCGCGCGGATTCCGGGTTACAAGGTTGAGCACTACTAATCTGGCTTTCTGAACCATTCCATACACAATCGTCCGGAATTTTCTGGATTGAAGTTGCGCATCGAGATCAGGAGAAACGAACTATGGCAGTTGGAGCGAAAATAGCAAAGACGGCAGACCGAAAAAAGGTTATGGACACCAGCAAGAGTACGGATTGTCCCAAGTGCGGCAAGACTACGCGCATTGTGAAAAGAATGAAGGATCGCGAACGCGGGGTTCCGGGTGGAATTTATATCTCTTGTTCGGCCTGCGAGTTCTTCGAAAAACTTTAGCCCTGCGGGATTTCTGCTTCAGCCGGAGAAAAGGGAACCAACTTCCCTTCTCCGGCTTTTGTTATTGCTGACAACGCCGAACCCTGATCAATTGGCTTCGCTAGCTGGCAATCCCGGCGGAGCAACTCCCCACTCCAATCTCACCATCCAATCGTAGCTCGACGAACATGGAAATTGGTATTCGTTGCTGGTCGGGAGAAAAAGCAAACTTTGTCGCGAAACTGCGCCATTCCGTTTGTGCTGCTGGCAGCCATTATTCTGCAGTGTGCCTGCGGAGGAGGAAATAACTCCAGCACCAGTAGCACCGGCGGAACTGGCGGCGGAGGCGGAACCAACCCAACCCCTCCGCCCAGTTCGAGCCCTCCGACATTCGCACATGTTTTTCTCGTGATCGAAGAAAATCACAGCTTCAGCGACGTGATCGGCAACTCCAGCATGCCGTATCTAAACAGCCTGGCATCGGCTTACGGCTTGGCGACGCAGTATTATGCCGACGCTCATCCTTCCTTGCCCAACTACTTCATGTTGACCGTGGGCGCCGGAACCTCGATCACGGGCAGCGCCGGCGACGCCTATGCCGGGGTTGTGACTCAGGATAATGTGGTGCGCGCACTGACGGCCACGGGCAAAACCTGGAAGTGTTATGCGGAATCGCTGCCGTCGGTGGGCTATCTTGGCGGGGACTCTGGAGCTTATCTTCAACATCACGTTCCCTTCGTTTATTTCTCCGACGTACAGAACAGTCCGGCACAGGCCAGCAATGTGGTTCCGTTCACGCAACTGGCCGCCGATATGGCGAATAACAGTTTGCCGGATTATGCGTTTATCGTTCCGAACGTAAACGATGACGCGCACAACTGTCCGGCCGGGCTGAGCACATGTACCAGCGATCAAATGCTGGCAGCTGCAGATCAATGGCTTTCCACGAATATCAGTCCGCTGCTAACCAGCACCAGCTTTCAGAATTCGCTGTTGATGATCACCTTTGATGAAGCTGAAGACACGGATACGGAACATGGAGGCGGACATGTTCCGGCGGTGATCGTTAGCTCTCTGGCAAAGGCGGGCTATCAATCCACTACGCTCTATCAGCATGAGAGCACGTTGCGGTTGATGATGGAGGGTCTGGGCGTGACGGACTTACCAGGGGCGGCAGCTACTGCGCCGCAAATGACGGAATTCTTCAAATAGGCGAGAGGACATCCGAGAAAACCTGCGCTATACCGCGACCGTAACCGAGGTTTCCGTTCTGGTGACCGGGCGGTAGAGCGTATCGCGCTCGATAGGTTCGCGGCCGGCGGCGCGGATGAGGCGTTCCAGTTCTTCCCGGCGCATCCCTTGTGGAGTGGTCGCGCCGGCGTCGTGATAGATCTTCTCCTCGATCACGGTGCCATCCATATCGTCGGCGCCAAAGCGCAACGAAATCTGCGCAATCTTGGCGGTCATCATCTGCCAGTAAGACTTGATGTGCGGGAAATTATCGAGCACCAGACGGCTCACCGCGATCTGTTTGATATCCAGCATGCCGGTAGTTTTTGGCAGATGTTGCAACGGCGTGTTCTCGGGATGAAAAGCCAGCGGGATGAAAGTTTGGAAGCCGCCGGTTTCATCCTGCAGAGCGCGTAACTTGAGCAGGTGATCGACGCGATCCTCGTCGTTCTCAACATGGCCGTAAAGCATGGTGGCGTTGGACTTGAGTCCGATCTGATGGGCGATTTTCGCCGTGTCCAACCATTGATCGCCATCGATCTTGTGATCACAGATGATGTGGCGCACCCGGTCGGCGAAAATCTCAGCGCCGCCGCCTGGTAAAGAGTCCACTCCCGCGGCTTTCAATTGTTCCAGCGTTTCACGAATCGAAAGCTTGGCGCGCTTTGAGAGATATGCAACCTCCACCATGGTGAAGGCTTTGAGGTGGACCTGCGGGAAGCGCTGTTTGAGGCCGGAGCAGAGATCGAGGAAATATTGAAACGGCAGATCCGGATGCAATCCGCCGACGATATGAAACTCCGTTACAGCTTCGCTGTAACCGGACGCTGCGGTTTCGTAGGCTTCGTCGAGCGCCATGGTGTAGGCGCCGGGAGAATCTTTTTTGCGTCCAAAGGCGCACAGCCGGCAGGCCGCCACGCATACATTGGTGGGATTGATGTGGCGATTGACGTTGAAATATGTCCTGTCGCCGTGCATGCGTTCGCGAACGTGGTTGGCCATCCAGCCCACGGCGAGCACATCACCGCTGCGGTAGAGAGCAACCGCGTCGGCGAAATCGAGACGATGACCCGCCATCACCTTGGCGTAAATAGGCTCCAGGCGCGGATCGTCAGTTTGAAATGAATGCTGTTGTCGCGAAGCAGACATCCATTTGATGATATCGCAGGATCGACTCGGAAGTCACAGAAAGCGTGACGCTAGTGGCCTGCGATGATACGGTCCTGGATTTTGTCGTACTCGGCTTGAGGAATCACACGTCGAGTCACCAGGTCGTGGGCATCGTCGTAGGGACGCTGCGCGATGATGCGATCGGCCTCATGATCTGTCACGCCGGGGAGGGTCAAAAGATCCTCGCGCGAGGCCTTGTTGATATTAATCGCCTTGTTATCGTGGCCCATCCCTTCCTTGACGCCTTCCACAACCGCTTTCGTGTCGCGGCGCATGGTTTCGGTGGCCTCCGCCGTGCGCTGGCGGATTTCGTCAGGATTGTCTTTGGTCGTACAGGCAACGATGGTGGTGAGTGCTAAGGCGAGAGCGGTGAGCGAGAGATAACGAGTCATTACACTTCGATGCAATATCACTGTTGCCGGTTGGCGACAACATTGCGCGGCGCCGCAATTACGATCAGTGGAGCACTTTTCCCGATCTACTCTGGCATCCCGCGGTGCATCGAATTGTTAGCACGACGTTTGCGCGCCCTCGCAGTCATGGTTTCGTGAGTTCGGGCACTTACGTAAGGGGAAACTCTAATGAAAACATTTTTTATCAGTCTATGTACCGTCACACTATTTGCTGGCGCTGCGGCTGCGCGCAGTAGCGCTCCGTCCACACCAAACTCGGGCGCCTTAGAACCGCAAACCTCAACTCAAGCACAATCTCAGACTCAGCAGGCCGTGCCTGCGGCGACCCAGCCGGGCGCGCCTCCGCGAATTGCACCCGGAAGCGTCATTCCGGTCTCGTTGACCAAGACCATCGACGCAAAGAAAGCAAAAGCCGGCGAAGAAGTTGTGGCCAAGGTTACACAGGACATGAAGTCCAATAGCGGCGAGATACTCGTACCCAAGGATACGAAAGTGATCGGCCACGTAACGGAGGCGCAACCGCATAACAAGCAACAGAAGGAATCGCAGGTGGGAATCCTGTTCGACAGGGCGGTAATGAAAGATGGAGACACGATGCAGATGCCGATGTCGATTCAGGCGATCATCGGTCCGCAGAACGAGCAGAATAATCCGGGCGGCGGGAACAGCGACGCAGCCGCGCCCGGCGGAAGTACGAGCCCCAGCAACGGCAGCGGAGCGCGTCCAGGTATGTCAGGATCTGCGCCCGCCTCGACGTCAGCATCCGCCGGCAATGACATGCCGAGCGATACCACAACGGCAAAGAGCTCGCGGCCCCCAATCACGGCGCAGACGCAGGGAGTAGTGGGAATCGCGAACCTGACACTCAGCCCGCCCGCGAGCAATTCGACCGAGGGGTCGGTAATCACTTCAGAAAAAAACAATGTCAAGCTGGAGAGCGGGACGCTGATGCTGCTGCGCGTGAACCAGTAAACTGCTATACAAAGGCCCGAGGAGATGTGCTGTGTCGCGCTCTCTCACCGGGCCATCTGTTTCTTCGACGTTGAGATTTTGATTTCCTCCAACGCCCTTTGGATGATTGTTATTCCTTTAAGGACGGACCGCCGGATGAATGACGACGCTGTACAATTTTGTTTCCCGTGAGCTTTTCTTCAAAATCGCGCGTCATTTCACTCGTTGCGCTGGCGCTTATCCTTATTCTCGTTCCGGCGGCGCAGGCCGAACCGATTTCGCAGTTAAAACCGACCGGCTACGTCAACGATTTTGCCCACGTTCTGGATCAGAACACCATCGCGCAAATTGACGAGATCTGCCGGCAGGTCGACGAGAAGGCGCATGCGCAAATCGCGGTTGTAACCATCCATTCGCTTGACGGAGAAGAAATCGAAAGTTACGCGGTCGATCTCTTCCATCAGTGGGGCGTAGGAAACAAGTCCACTGACCGCGGAGTGCTGATTCTCTATGCGATTAACGATCATCGCGCCCGCATTGAAGTTGGTTATGGGCTCGAACCCATTTTGCCGGATGGGAAGGTTGGTGCGTTTCAGCGTGAAGCTATCCCGCTTATGCGCGCCGGTAATTACAGCCAGGCGCTTCTGCTGGTGACTTCTCGAGTGGCCAGCGTAATCGCGCAGGACGCGGGCATTCAACTCACCACGCCACAAATCGCGCCGCCTCCGCCGCAACGGGTGGAGCAACCGAGCGGGGGAATGTCGGCCGGCGGTGTGGTGCTGCTGATTATCGTTATACTGGTTATTCTTTTTACTCCGCTTCGCGGCATACTTTTCTGGATGCTTTTGTCCGGCGGTGGTGGCGGATACAGAGGTGGTGGCGGCGGCGGATTCGGCGGCGGCGGTGGTTTTGGCGGGTTTGGCGGCGGAAGCTCCGGCGGCGGTGGAGCGAGCAGCAGTTGGTAGCCCGATGAAAGCATGATGGATCCTGAGAAAGACCCGATGGCTCTCGATAAACAAATGAACGACTTCGTCGGCCGTCTGCGGGAAGCTGCGGGAGCAAATCTGGAGAGCGTGATCCTGTTCGGATCATCGGTCACGGGAGACTTTCATTCTGAGTTTTCGAACGTGAACCTGTTCTGCGTGGTTCGCGACACTTCATTCAGGGCGATGCAGGCGCTCGCGCCTGCAGTGAAATGGTGGAACGCCAGAAAGCAGCCGCCTCCTCTGTTCATGACGCGGGATGAAGTTGAGCGCTCAACCGACGTATTCACGATCGAGTTGATGGATATGAAACAGCACCATCGAGTGCTTTTCGGGGAAGATATCTTCAACAATTTACATATTTCTGCCAGCCTGCATCGCGTGCAGGTTGAGTACGAATTGCGGGAAAAACTCGCGCTGCTGCGCCAGCACCTGCTGCTCGCCTGCGGCAACGACTCGCGTCTGTGGGAGTTGCTGACGCGGTCGGTCTCATCATTTGCAACTTTGTTTCGCCATGCGTTGATAGTTCTAGGCGCCAATGCGCCGACGGGCAAGCGGCAGGCGATCAAGGTTCTGGCGGAAAAAATCGGCTTCGATCCATCCGCGTTTTTACAGGTACTAGACGTCCGCGAAAAAATTGCGAAGCCCAAGCAGTTTGATGTGTCGGACGTTTTTGCCCGCTACCTCGCGGCGTTAGAACAGATAACGGCAGCTGTTGATAGAATGCTGGACTCGGGCGCGCCAAGCTCTTCGTAGTGCAGGCGGGGCTCAGGAGAATCTATGACCAAGGCACTTATCGCGGTCGTGGTTGTTATCGCAGTTGTGCTGCTCATCGTCCTGGTTGCTTTCGGCCAGTACGTGGGGGTGAAGAACACACTGGTCAGCAAGAATGAAGCCGTAAAGGCGGCTTGGTCGCAGGTGGATATTGTCTTGCAACGCCGCGCCGACCTGATTCCAAACCTGGTGGAAACCGTGAAGGGTTACGCGCAGCAGGAGCAGACCGTGTTCGGAGACATCGCGAAGGCGCGCTCGGCCCTGCTTTCCGCAGGCTCCCCGCAGGAGAAGATTGCCGCCAACGGCCAGCTCGATGGAGCACTCGGACGTTTACTGCTGATTGTCGAAAACTATCCACAGCTGAAGTCGAATGAGAATTTCCTGCGTCTTCAGGATGAACTAGCCGGCACGGAGAATCGCATTGCAGTCGAGCGCAAACGTTATAACGATACTTTGCGGGATTACAACACTTACGTTCAGCAGTTTCCTAATAGTTTCTTTGCGGGGATTGCGGGATTCAAACCGAATGAAGCTTATTTCGAAGCTTCGCCGGGATCGCGCGAAGTTCCGAAGGTAAACTTCTCAACTCCCAGCGCCACGGCTCCGCAAGCCACGCCGCAGCCTGCACCGGCACATTAGAAATTTTCAAAGGTTCAACCTAGCAAATCAGGCGGGTAGATCCCAGCCTTCGTCTTTCATCCTCTTGTTAGTCCAGTGCTGGAGCTGCTCGAAGAGGGCTGGGTCGATAACGGCAAAGCGAAGACCGACGCGCCCTTCGTCGCCCATCCAGACAATTCGAGCCTTGGCGCGAAAGACAATTTCGGTGTCCGGAAGCGGAAAGCTGACGTCCAGAAGCCCTGAGAACCGCATGGGTTCTTTTAAGCCATCCAGTCCCATGCCGCCGGTGCTCAGGTTGACGCCCTGCACGGATGCTTCCTCGCCATGCTGATTTTTCAAAGTAACGGCAAGTTGGATGCGGGCACGGAAAAATTTCTGCTGATCGAGGCTGATGAACCCCAAAGCATTCGAGCCCTCGCCCGGCGAGATGTTGATGTTGTATTCCTTCAGCTTGCGGCTCAGTGTGCGCCGGGAGATTCCGAGTTGATCCGCCGCCTGGCCGCGATGGCCGCCGCTGCGCTCGAGAGCGCGAATAATCATCTGCTCTTCCATGCTGTCAAGATTGCCCACGGGCATAGAAGCGGACTGGCGCTGAGCCGTCGGACTGCCCGACATCGCCGCTTCGATCTGTGCTGGTTGAATCTCCGGATGCGTCGATTGCACCGCGACCCGAGCAACCAGGTTGCGAAGTTCGCGAATGTTTCCCGGCCACGAATAGGATAAGAGCGCCGAAACCGCATCGGGAGCAAAGGAACTTCGCGGCGCTTTCAAGTGAAGAAAGTGTTCCGCCAAAGCAACGATATCCTCCGGACGCTCGCGCAGCGGCGGAACCCGCAGTTGAAATTGCCCCAGACGGTGAAAAAGATCCTGACGAAAGCGGCCTGCTGTAACGGCGGCTTCTAAATCCTGATTCGTTGCGGCCACGATGCGAACATCCACTTTAATTTTGCGATGTCCGCCCAGCCGGTAGAAGGGATATCCATCCAAAACTCGCAGCAGTTTGACTTGCGTGTGAAGCTGCAGCTCTCCAATTTCATCGAGAAAGAGCGTGCCCCGATCGGCAAGTTCGAACAGTCCGGGCTTGGAAACATCGGCTCCGGTGAACGCGCCCTTCTCATAGCCGAACAATTCGCTCTCCACCAGATTTTCAGGGAGCGCGGCGCAGTTGATATCGATCCACGGCCGCCCGCGGCGGTTCGACGATTGATGAATCGAGCGCGCAATCAATTCCTTACCGGTTCCAGTTTCTCCCGTGATCAGCACCGTTTCTGTATGGCCGGCCACGCGATCCACCATGCGCACGAATCGATGCATCAGAGGACTGGCCAGAACAAAAGCCGAACCCTCAATCTCGCGGCGTACGGTGCGCGGTGATTCGTCTTCCTCTGATTCCCGGGATGGTGACTGATGAGGAACGGATGATGGCTCCGCCTCTTCGTCTGCAACCGAGATCACGGCAACGATTCCTGTCGGAACCGAGCGACCGTCGCGAAGCAGGGTGACGGAAAGGTCCGCGCGGAATTGTTTATCGTCTCTCGTCTGACACCGTACAGAACAATGATGTCGGCCAAGTTTGAGCACAGAGGCCAGGATGGACTGCTGCAGATTCTGCGTTTCGTTGGCGCTTTCACCGGTGAGAAATGCCGCAATGGGTCGGCCAAAGACTTCCGAAGGATTGCGATCGAACCCCGCCAAAGCGCCTTCATTACAAGCGGTGATGTTGCCTTCAACATCGGCATGAAGGATCACGACGTCAGCGGAACTATCGATGCGTCGCGTGAACGCGTTGGATATTGCGCTCGCAGGGTGCCCCGCGCCGCCGGCCGTGCCTGCTACTGGAAGTTGCGAATTGCTATTGGCTGTTGTCATTCCGCACGTTTGGAGTTGATCTTGACACAGCGACCAAGCAGCGCAGGAAATATGCAGCGGAGGAGGATAACGAAAGTAATCGCTAGCCTTCCTGCCGGTTACCGGCAGAGAGACAACAACACACGACGAGTCTCAATCCTGTCAATCACCAATTCCTTGAAACAACACAGGCGATGTTACGTCAGTAAGCTACTTAAAACCCTATAAGAAAATTAGGATTTCATCGACCGAGGAATGGCGGAAGTGTGCGCGGATACCCGCGCGCAGTCAAATTCTCTCGCCTGCCCCTGGCACCAAGCTGACGACGCGATGTCGATTCGTACGAAATTATTTGTCGGGATCACCGTCTCGATGGGCTTGACTGTGCTGTGCTCTGCCCTATGGCACTGGCAATCGGCCGATCTTACGCGCTTCCTTTGCTACCTCGGAGTCGCCATTCTGGCATCTGGCCTGAAAGTCCAATTGCCCGGCATCGACGGCACGATGTCGGTGAATTTTCTTTTTATTCTTCTCGGTGTAATGGAACTCAGCCTGCCCGAGACCCTTGTGATCGGCTGCGCCGCGAGTTTGGTACAGAGCGTTTGGCAAACCCGCGGCCGTCGGGATCCGGTAAAAATCCTGTTCAATGTTTTTGGGATGATGGCCAATGCCAGCGGATTCTGTTATGCCAGCTATCACTGGCTGGACGCCCGAGTGGGATCGAATAAGCCCATCCTTCTGATGGTCGCGGCGCTGGTTTTTTTCCTGGCAAACACGTTACCGGTTTCAATCGTAATCTCGCTAACCGAGGGCAAGTCGAGCCGCAAGGTGTGGTCGGAGTGCTACTTCTGGTCTTTTCCCTACTATCTGGTGGGCGCGGCTGCAGTGGGCCTGGTCGGAATTGTCAATCGTCAGGCCGGTTGGGAGACTTCGTTACTCGTGCTGCCGGTGATCTACTGGGTCTACCGCTCTTACCGGCTTTATTTGGGACGGCTTGAAGCCGAGAAGGAACGCGTTGAAATCGAGAAGCGCCATGTCGAAGAAATTGCTTCGCTGAATATGCGAACCATCGAAGCCCTGGCGTTAGCCATTGAGGCCAAAGATCACACTACTCATACCCATCTGCAACGCGTACGCATCTACGCGATAGAAATTGCGAAAGAGATCGGACTCTCGCCCGATGAGATCGAGGCCCTGCGGGCGGCAGCTCTTCTGCATGACATTGGCAAGCTCGGCGTGCCCGAACACATCATCAACAAGCCCGGCAAGCTCACTCCAGAAGAGTTCGAAAAGATGAAAGTTCATCCGCTGGTGGGCGCGGAAATTCTCGAGCGCGTTGCTTTTCCTTATCCCGTCGCTCCCATCGTGCGTTCGCACCACGAAAAATGGGATGGATCAGGATATCCGGCGGGGTTGGTTGGCGAAGATATTCCCATTGGAGCCAGAATTCTTGCGGCTGTCGATTGCCTTGATGCTCTCGCTTCTCATCGCCAGTACCGGCCGGCCATTCCCCTCGATCAGGCCATGCGCACGGTGAAAGAGAAATCGGGAATCTGGTTCGATCCGAAAGTAGTGAGCCTGCTCGAGCGTCGATACGTAGACCTCGAACGCATGGCACAGACCCACGAGGCCAGCTTTATTCCTGCAGGGTTCTCCAAGGATCTTCGCGTGGAGCGCGGTCTGGCGCCAGCGGCGGGATTTGAAAGATCGGAAGAGATTCCCGCCGGCGAATCCGACTTCTTAACGTCAATCGCTTCCGCCAGGCAAGAGGCGCAAGCTATGTTCGATTTGAGCCAGGACCTGGGAAACTCGCTCAGCCTCAGCGAAACATTATCTGTGTTATCGATGCGCTTACGCAGGCTGATCCAATACGATTCGATCGCGGTCTACGTGAACCGCAACGGCTGGCTGCTCCCCGAACTGGTGAGCGGAGAGAATTTCCGCGTTTTATCATCGCTGAAAATCCGCGTGGGCGAAGGCTTGTGCGGGTGGGTGGCTGAGAATGGCAAACCAATCATCAACGGAAATCCGCAAGTGGAAGCCGGATACAGCTCGGATCCGGAGAAATTTGCGACCCTGCAATCGGCATTGGCCGTCCCCTTGGAGGGATTGAATGGCATCGTCGGCGTTCTGGCCATGTACCACTCGAACTTGGACGCATTTACGCCCGACGATCTCCGGATATTGCTGGCCGTGGCTTCCAAAGTGGCGCTCTCCGTGGAGAACGCTCTGAAGTATCAGCAGGCCCAGAGTTCGGCAACCACGGACTTCCTCACTGGCTTGCCCAACGCACGTTCGCTGTTCGTTCATCTGGCGCAAGAAGTGACGCGCTGCCGCCGCATGAAGACCTCGCTCGCGGTGATGGTCTGCGACATCGACGGGCTCAAGAAAATTAACGATTCCTTCGGACACCTCGAAGGCGACAAATTGCTACGCGAATTCAGCATGAGATTAAAAGATGCTTGCCGCGGTTACGACTACGTCGCCCGCATGGGCGGAGACGAATTCGTAGTCACCGCGCCAGGTCTCACCCCAGAAGCTGCTATAGAGAAAGCAAGCCGCTTGAACCAGGCAGCGGTCGAAGCTGGGCGCCAGACTTGCGGACGAGATGTGATCTCTTTGAGCGTAGGCACGGCATTCTGTCCGGAAAATGGTTTTGATGTTGAGGGACTACTGGCCGAGGCAGACCGGCGAATGTATTCGGTAAAGCAGGTCCACCATGCGGAAGCGGCGGCGCGGCAAGACACTCTGGCTCAGGGCGCTTCGGGGACCTAAATGCGAAGCAAGTTGAGAGCAAAAGTTTTTGGCCATGCGCTGGCACTGGTAGCGACGGTTTTGCTTGGAGGACTAATCTCCGCAACCCTAGTAAGGCTGGCGCCGGGATTCGACGCGGATGAGCAGGAGCTCGATCCGCATCTGAGTGCGGCGAGCGTACAGGCCCTGCGGGCAGCCCGGCATCAGCAACACGACATATTCCATTTCTACATTTCTTACATGAATCGCGCGGCGCACGGTGATCTGGGAACCTCGCTGGCCCTGGGGCAGCCTGTGCGCACTCTGCTACGGGACCGTGCTCCACTCACGCTGCGCTTGCTGGTCCTTGGGCTGGGGCTGGGATGGATAGCGGCCCTGACGCTGGCGTTGAGTGCCGCCGGTTTGCGGCTTGCGGGTTATGACTTGCTCACCACGCTTGTGAGTGGAACTTTTCTTTGTATTCCTGCGGCCGTCTTGGCACTGCTCTCGGTACTCTGGAATGTACCCGGTTCGCTGGCGATCGCGCTCATTGTCTTCCCACACATTTATAGATATGCGCGCAACTTGCTGGCAAAGTCTTATCGCTCGCCTCACATCCTTACGGCGAGAGCAAAGGGATTGGGGGAAGTCCGCATCCTTTTCTGGCATGTGATCCCGAGCGTAGCTCCGGCCTTGCTGGCCGTGGCTGGTGTATCGGTGAGTATGGCCGTGGGTGCGGCCATTCCAGTAGAGGCATTGTGCGGGCTGGCGGGCGTGGGACAACTCGCATGGCAGGCTGCGCTGGCACGCGATCTTCCACTTCTGGTCAACATCACGATTCTAGTGACGCTCGTAACCTTGTTGGCAAACTCTGGAGCAGATGTAATCGGTCATATGCTTCGGAACCGCGAGTCATGAATCTCTGGCGGAAGCTGGCGTGCGTCATTTTGGCTCTGGTGCTGTGTGCGTCAGCGGCAGCGAACTGGCTGGCTCCTGCGGGATATTCCAGGCAATATCGCGAAGCAACGGATGCTGCTCCATCGCGAGCTCATTGGTTGGGAACAGATGAAGTTGGGCGCGACCGTTTTGCCCGCGTACTCTACGGAACCAGAATTTCTTTACTGCTGGCTCCAGCCGCGGCGTTCCTTTCCACCTTGATGGCGGCTTTGATTGGAGGATTGGCGGGATATCTCGGTGGAATCTGGGCGAAGATGGCGATGGCTGTGACCGATCTTTTCTTATCGCTGCCGTGGCTGTTTTTACTGATCACAGCACGAGCGTTGATGCCGTTGAACGTTTCTCCGATGATTTCAGTGCTGGTGACTTTTCTGCTGCTCGGTCTGCTGGGCTGGACTACCGCTGCGCGCGTGCTTTGCACAACTTCAGCGTCGCTGCGCTCTTCCGACTTTGTACGTCAGGCGCGGGCCGCCGGAGTTCCAGCACAACGGTTATTCTGGATGCATGTATTGCCGAACCTGACTCCAGTTTTATATGCGCAGTTCTGGATTTCGATTCCAGTATTCATCCTCAGCGAGGCCAACCTGGGGATTCTTGGACTAGGAGTCGCCGAGCCCATGCCTTCCTGGGGAAGCTTGTTGAAAGAGTTGGAAGGCTTGATTTCCATAGGCGATGAGCCGTGGAAGTTTGTGCCGCTGATTCTGCTGGTGCTGGTGGTGATGTCATTTCAGCTTTTGCTTTCGCGGCAGGACGAGGTGGTGGCGTGAAGAGTCCGAGAAACAATTCGGCAATCAATGACGAAGACATACGGCAGAACAGTCGTAATCATTGCGATCTGCCTGAGTTCTCTGGCAACGCAGCTTGTGGCGCAAAATGGCGGCGAGCTGAGATTCTGTCTGCGCATGGAACCTAAGACTTTTGATCCTTTGAAAGTAGAGGATGAAGCGTCCGCGTCAATCCGTTACCTGACCGGCGGAGTTTTGGTGCGGGTGAACCGGCAGACTCAGGAACTCGAACCGGAGCTGGCGCAATCGTGGAGGATCTCCAAAGACGGCCGGCAGATTACCTTCCACTTGCGCAGCGGAATTTCATTCTCTGATGGCACGCCGTTTACCGCCGAGGACGTGGCCTACACCATGCAGCAACTGATGGATCCTGCATTGCATTCGGCGACCGGCGATGCCTTTCGTTCGGGTACGGGGAACGTGGAAACTAAAATTATTTCCCCAACCCAAGTTTCAATTACCTTTCCCGCACCCGTAGCCGGGCTGGATCGCCTCTTCGACCAGGTCGCTATTCTTTCCGAACATTCGCCAAAGAAAGACACGGCGGCGCTCGGACCGTTCATGCTTGCTGACTACAAACCGGGAGCTACCGTGCTCCTGAAGCGGAATCCGAATTATTGGAAGACCGACGAGCAAGGACGCAAGCTGCCATATCTGGATTCGATTCGACTTGATATCCAACCTAACCGCGACGTCGAGATGCTACGCTTCAAGCGAGGAGAGCTTGACCTGATCAACTCTCTCGACAGTGAATATTTCGATAAGCTGGCTACGACTTCTCCGCAACTGGTGCACGATGCCGGCCCCTCGCTCGATAGCGAGCAGTTATGGTTTAACGAAGTCGCGAAGGCACCGCTTCCTGCTTATAAAAAGAATTGGTTCCGCTCGGCTAACTTCCGGCGCGCGATTTCGGAGGCGATCAATCGCGAAGATCTGAGCCGCATCGTCTACCACGGACACGCTCAACCGGCCGTCGGTCCGTTTTCGCCGGCAAATAAATTCTGGTTCAACGCCAAACTTAAGCCCCAGACCTACAGTCCCGATGCGGCATTGAAGGCGCTGCAGGCTGACGGCTTTCGCATGGAAAACGGAGCCCTCAAAGACAAAGACGGCAACGAGGTCGTGTTTTCGATCATTACCAACGCTGGCAGTAAAACCCGCGAGCGCATGGCGGTGTTAATTCAGGATGACCTGCAAAAGATCGGCATCCACGTAAATGTGGTTACCCTCGACTTCCCTTCCCTGATTGAGCGCATGACGCAGAGCTTCGACTACGAAGCCATCATTCTCGGATTGACCAATGTGGATCTGGATCCGAATGGAGAGATGAATGTTTGGTTGAGTTCTTCGGAAAATCACCAGTGGAATCCGCAACAGAAAGTTCCAGAGACTTCCTGGGAAGCGGAAATTGACCGTCTGATGCGGGCGCAAGCCGCTTCCACGGATCCGAAGCGACGCAAGGAAGCCTTCGATCGAGTGCAGGAAATCGTGGTTGAGCAGGAACCATTCATTTTCCTGATTAACAAGAACGCGCTCTCCGCTGTATCAACGACGGTACACGGGGCCGCGCCGGTAATTCTGTCACCGCAGACCTTCTGGAATGCGGATCGGCTCACGGTGGCCGGAAAGTAATACGATCTTCGCCACGGATTACACGGATTCACACTGATCTGAGAACCGAAATATCGAAGATCATAATATTGAAAGATCACCAGGTACGCGGACAATGTCTCAACCTTCGCCAAACCAACCTCTGCTTTCTGCCCGACTCTCCGTGCGTTACGGAAATAAGCAGCCGGTTTTGCGTGACGTGGAAATCGCCATCCAGGCGGGCGAAGTGCTGGGTCTGGTGGGACAAAGCGGTTCCGGCAAGAGCACGTTGGCCATGGCGATTCTCGGCCTGCTCGACAAAAAGCACTCCCGATCCGAAGGAACGATCAAGTTTCAAGATGCCGACCTTCTGCGACTCTCGGAGCGCGAATTGCGCCAGCTGCGAGGGCGGGCAATCTCGCTGGTGTTGCAAAGTCCTCTGGCTTCTCTGAATCCAGCGCTCAAGATCAGAACTCAGCTCAAGGAGGCATGGCGGGCGCATGCGTCAGGCACTGCAGCGGATTGTGCAAATGCGATTCGGACTTGTCTCGAAAGCGTTTCGCTTCCCTCGCACGACGAATTTCAACGCAAATATCCTTCCCAAATGAGCGTAGGACAAGCGCAGCGGGTGCTGATCGCCATGGCCATCCTGCATCGCCCCGCGCTTTTGATTGCCGATGAGGCGACGAGCGCCCTCGATGTGATCACGCAGGCTGAAATTCTTGCTTTATTTCGCGAACTGAATCGCTCCACCGGTATGGCTATCCTTTACATCTCCCACGATCTGGCATCGGTCGCGGGAATCTGTGACCGCATCGCCATTCTTGACCATGGGAAAATCGTAGAATGCGGAACCACAGCCCAGATATTCTCCCATCCCAGGCACGAATACACGCAGCAATTAATGGCAGCGCTGCCGCGAATTTTGCTGGCAACTGAAAAAGCGCCAGTAAAAACTGAAGCGGCAACGGCGCGATAAACCTGCTCCAATCCTCTGACCATCTCGCAAGTAACCACCACGATCGAACCGAAGTAATCAGACTCCACCGGACGGGACAACTTGGCCCATGCCCATGGGTACGGGACAGACTGGCCCCGCAACACTCCACACCACACCGGCGATTCCTAGACGCAGCAACAACTTACGGAGGCTCAATTGGCAGCGCCCGTGCACTAGCTTAGCCGAGTCGAAGCACAATTCTGTGCCACAGAAAGCGAGAGTTATGTCGCAGACACTGAAACCTAAGAGCCCGAGCCGAGGCGAGCGTCACAGCGCGGCTTGGGGAAAACGCTGGAGCGCGATCCTGTTGCTCTTGTTGGCAGAGACCGCGTTCGCCCAGGGCGGCAAAGCGGTTGGCAAGTTTGCTCCGGATCTCGCGCCGATTGCCGCGCGAGCCAATCACGGCGCGAAGGCCACCGACATGGTGAAAGTCATCGTGCAGTACAAGCAGATCCCGCAAGCTGCCGAAGAAGGACGGGCGCAGCGTCTGGGTGGCCGCCTGAATCACCGGCTCCATTCGGTCAAAGGCATCGCCCTGACCATTCCGGTTAATGCGTTGCCGGCTTTGGAAGCGGACCCTGAGGTTCTCTCTGTAAGCGTCGACCATCCCATGAAGGGGCTCGATGACATTTCCGATATCGCCACCGGCGTACCCTCAGCCTGGAGTGCCGGCTACAACGGAGCTGGAATCGGCGTGGCTGTGATCGATAGCGGTATCAACGATAGCCATCCTGATTTGAAAGATTCCACTGAGTCTAACTCGCGCGTTGTCTATCGCCAGGATTTCACCGGCACCGCGAATTCCAACTCGAGCGGCGCCATGTACGACCTTTACGGTCACGGCACGCACGTCGCGGGAATCATCGGCGGCAACGGTTATCTCTCCGGTGGAAACTACGTCGGGGTAGCACCGGCGGTCAACCTGCTTGACCTTCGCGTTCTTGATCTTAACGGTTCCGGCAGCGACAGCAACGTGATTGCGGCCATCGAGCAAGCCATCGCGCTGCAGAGCACTTACAACATCCGAGTGATTAATCTGTCGCTCGGCCGTGGCATTTTCGTCAGCTACACACAGGATCCTCTCTGCCAGGCGGTGGAAGCCGCTTGGAAGGCTGGCATCGTGGTAGTCGTAGCGGCGGGAAACTACGGACGGGTCAGCGTCAACGGCAGCAACGGGTTCGGAACCATCACCGCGCCGGGCAATGATCCCTTCGTGATCACCGTAGGCGCGATGAAGAGCAACGGATCTTCGAATCCCGCGGCGGAGACCAAAGCGAGTTTCAGCTCAAAGGGTCCTACCACATACGATCACGTGGTGAAGCCTGACCTTATGGCACCGGGCAACGATATCGTCTCGTTATCCGCTCCTGGCGCCACTTTGGAAGCAAGCTATCCATCTGAGCTGGTCAACGGCAGCGATGGCAACAGCGACTATTTCACGCTTAGCGGCACCAGCATGGCAACACCCGTGGTAAGCGGGGCGGTTGCACTGTTGCTTCAGCAGAACAATGCGCTGACTCCCGACCAGGTGAAAGCGCGCCTGATGAAGACCACGTACAAAGCGTGGCCAACTTCCACCAGCGCCTATGTTCCGCATCTTCTGCAGACCTTCACTGACTTCTACGATCTCCTGTCAGTGGGCGCGGGCTTGCTCGATATGCAGAACGCCGTGGCCGACACAAACGTTGCCCCGGCCACAGTGGGAGCAGCATTATCTCCATCCGTCACCGTCAACTCCAAAGGCGCGGTTTCCCTGGTTGAGGGGAACAGCACTGTCGCAGCGGGATCGGTGGTTTGGGGAACTTCAGTAGTGTGGGGAGCGTCGGTAGTCTGGGGCGCAAGCGTTACGGGTAGCTCTGTGGTTTGGGGAGCTTCCTTGCCCTGGAATACCAACTCTCTCAGTGCCTTTAGCGTAGTTTGGGGCTCGAGCACGGGCACAGGCACGCAAGCCACAAGCGTGGTTTGGGGCGCCGCCGTATCGACCACCGATGGTGCGTTCTCCGATGCCGGAGACGACGAACAGTAGCCGTGTGCAGTTAAACCAGAGAAAGGAGAAGATCATGAATCACACTACACGGCGAACTCGGACATTCATCGGAATGATGGTCCTGGCAGCGATGGCAAGCACGATATATACAGGACTCGGAAGCCATACACTTCACCCCTTCTATGCCCTGGCGCTACTGGCGCTGGCGGCGGCGACGTCGCGGATGAAAGTTAGATTGCCAGGCATAGAAGGCAACATGTCAGTCAACCTGCCGTTCCTGTTGCTGGCGGTGGTCAACCTCAGCGCAGTGGAGGCAATCCTGATAGCAACTGTTTCCACTGTCGTGCAGTGCTGGCCGCAGCCGAGCAAGAAGTTTCGGCCGGAACAGATGGTGTTCAATATCAGCATGATGGCAGTGGCCGCCAGCATGGCAAACCTGATCTGGAATGCCGCGTGGCTAAACCAGGCGAGTTGGGGATCCTTACCACTTACTCTCTCGGCGACAACTGCTGCCTTCTTTCTGGGGCAAACGGTTCCGGTGGCAGCCATCATCAAACTGAGCGAGAACACGTCAATGGGTCGAGCCTGGAGGAGCATCGTGCAGATGTCATTCCCGTACTACGTGCTTAGCGCGGGAATCGCATCGATGCTCAGCCTGGTGGGCCATCACTTCGGCTGGCAAGCGGCTGTTGTGGTGTTCCCGGTCATGTACGGGATCCATCACTCATACCGTTTGTACTTTGGCCGCATCGCAGACGCAATGCGTACTACGCCACTCTCGCGAACGGCAAGCGCGGGGGCGTAAGTTCGGTCTCACAATAGAATTGGCGTCTCGCTGCGCGAGACGCCAATTTTTATCTGTACAATCAGAACTGGCAAAAAAGTTCGCCCTTCAATCGAGCTCGCGGAGACTGTAGTCCTTTGACCCACTCTTCTTTATTCGCAACTTAATTCGCAACTTATTTCAAGCCGAAGGGTTCATCTACCCTGGGTTCCCGATTGACCGTGCCACTTATTTGTGATTAACTTCGCGGACTGGTCGGGTTCGGCGCGATCCCACATCGCCAATTAGTGCGTTTCGTTATTGCGTTTCGTTACTGCGTTACAAGGAGATGCCCCATGAAGTCCATCGTGTATGCCACCCTTGCAACTCTCACATTAGGCTTGACCCTAAGCGCCAGCGCGCGGGACGTTGTCCTGCCCGCCGGCACGCTTCTGCAATGCACTCTGAATGAACCTAACTTTTCTCCCTCAACGGCGGCCGTCGGCGATCCCGTTCTCTGCAATCTGCGTGGTATTACCGAATTCGGCCAACAGGCGTTCCCCCGCGGCAGTTATCTGGTCGGACATCTGGAGTCCGCAAAGCAGCCCGGACATTTTGTTGGTAAGGGAAACATGAGACTGCAGTTCGATCGGATTGGGTTGCCCAGCGGCGATCTTCCCCTGGATGCCAAGGTCATCGCCACACGGGGGTATAAGGTGGACAAAGACGGTGATATCAGGGGAAAAGGTCACGCCAAACGCGACGTCGTGGAATGGATGCTTCCGCCGTTGTGGCCGTGGAAGGTGATCATGTTGCCCGCGCGGGGACCGCAACCGGCGCTCAAGGGTGAGTCCGTGATGACTCTTCGCCTCATGGATGACGTGCAGGTGCCTCAGGTGGCGCAGCGTACGTCTCTTGGCTCGGGCTGGCACTATTTCACTCAGCCCAGGAACGAATCCTACGATCAATCCCGGTTGCAGCAGAACACGCCCCGGCTCGCGGTGCGTGCTCTCACATCAACCGCAGATATGGAGTTGACCGTGGCTCCGCAGGCTTCCTACGCCTCCTTCGTAACAAATTCTGCGGCGGCAAATCCAGGGAGTTCGCCGGGCATGCCCGTGTTCGTTCTGACCACCGGAATGGCTCTTTCCGTCAGCGGCTATGGATATCAAGATGGCCGCATTACCTACACATTGGCTAGCGGCGGAAGCGGCTTGATCAGCACCGACGACATCGACTGGGCGACCACCACTCGGGTGAATGCGCAGCGCGGTGTGCGGGTTACGCTGCACAGCAGGCGTCAAACACAAGGTACTCCAGGAATGTAGGCGGCTGAGGGCGCGACGGACATCTTACTGTAACTATCACTCCGCGCAAGCCGGGCACGTCTAGCGTGTCCGGCCCGCGCGCAAAACACCATCCTTGCGCGTCGCTTGGATGCGTCCTTCATTATCGATTTGCTAAGGGACTTGCAGTTCTGCTCACGGTATCGGTAGATTTCATCCCCTTCAACACACCGAGTTGCGCAGTCACTTGCTGACTTAGACTATTCGTCGCATCCGGTTCCGCGTAGTAAGCGACGATATCTTGCCTCAGGCCATCGGGGATCACCCGGCCGGGTTTCGACGTGATGCGCGCCAGTAGTTGAGCATAGGTTTCGTCGGCCAGACGATAAGCGCCGAGTTTGGCGCGGTTTCCCGTATCAAGGTCAAGGTTCGCGAGGGCAACTGGGGCGTTGCCATCGGTGCGTAATTTATCCAGGATTCTCCGAAAGTCATCCACGGTACGGTTAACGCTGCGCAAGTACCATTCTTCAGTGTCAGGTTTTGGAATCTTTATCGCCAGATCAGAAGCGGCGCCTACCTTCGGAATAATGAAGACCAGCACGGCCAGCAAGTGTGCCCCTATTCCGGGGCCACGGTAGGTATGCCTCCACTTCCGCTCATAGTTTGTGCGGGTCACGCGCTCGGCGAAAATGTGATACGCCTCATCATCCGGCTGCGGAGGAAACTGATGCCGGTGCAACACAACTTCCGCTTCCGCAAATGCTGGGATAAAACTTCGCACGGAGGTGCGGTAACTTCGCAGTGCCGGATGTGCTCGACCCAGGAGTTCATGGATGTCAAATCCGTAAGTGTTGGCGAAAGCCGATTCCAGGAACTTCCTCGGCACTTTGAAACCAATAAAACGCAAGTACGCTGGAGGCCCAAACGCGCCACGCGAAATCTCATCAATATCAAAAGCGAACTCGGTTCGAATATGACCGTGGGGACTTTCGCCGTAGGTGACAATGCGGCCATACTTATCCCTCAGCTTGGGGAATTCGACCGCGGTTGCTGGATTCACGGCTTCGGAATGCCCGACTGAGTCGCCAAGATAATGGGACAATGCGCCAATAGCAAACGCATATTCATCGATAGTGCGAGCATTCTGAAAAAGCCATGCGATGAAATCGCCGGTTCGCACGTAGTGCGTAAGGTTGCTGAAGAATTGCTTTCCGAAGGGGTAATAGCCCATATCTTGAATAGCACAGCCCCCATAGGCATAGGCGTGCGCCTCGCGCAGCTGTTCTTCGGTCGCGCCGGGAAAACGCGCCAGCAACAACGGTCGAATGGAACCGTTCCAAGCCAGATCGATCAGCTCCTCGTGAGTCAGGACCGAGTAGGCGGGGGCGTCGGCGGCAGTCAAAAGTATTGTCAGAAGGAGTATTAAGGTAAGAAGGCGAGACGGCAGCAAGAATTGTCCGGTCTTGCTTCGTCCGGTCTTACTTCGTCCAACCGTATTTCGCAACTTCTCCTGAATGTGCATTATTGCGCACCGTCCAACCACCCAAAACTTAAAAGCTAGTGCGGTGGCCGCTGCCCTGCCATCGGACGGTTACAGTACATTTGTTACCGGAATCATCTATCCGGAGGATTCCTATACTCGTATAACAGGACGCAACCTCGGGTAGGTTTTGACACTCCAATTAAACTGAATGCCGACATCACTTCGGCGTTCGATTGTTATTGCAAGAGCACGATGGAAACCTTATTGTTTTTTTGGCGACGCCATATTCTCGCGCTCGCCATCTGCCTGGGAACGACGCTCTGCCCCGCGCAAACTATTCCCTTGCCCAAATCCTCCGTGGAGGACGTGACGCGCTCCACACTGCCTAACGGCTTGCGCGTTGTCATTGTGCGCAATGATCTCGCTCCCGTCGTCACAGTTGAAGAAAACTATCTGGTGGGTGGAGACGAAACGCCTCCCGGCTTTCCCGGCATGGCCCATGCTCAGGAGCACATGGCGTTTCGCGGCTGCACCGACCTCTCAGCCGATCAAACTGCGGCAATTTTCGCCCAACTGGGCGGCGACAATGACGCTGATACGCAGCAGAACATCACGCAATATTTCGAGACAGTACCATCTCAGGACCTGGAAATTGCTCTCCATGCGGATGCCAACTGCATGCGAAATATTGACGATACCCAGGAGCAGTGGGCACAGGAACGCGGCGCCATTGAACAGGAAGTCTCGCGCGATCTATCCAATCCCACTTACAAGTTTCTGGTCCGTATGAATCACGATATGTTCGCTGGTACGCCCTACAAAGAAGATGCCCTCGGGACACGGCCTTCCTTTCAGCTCACCACGGGCGTGATGTTGAAAAGCTTCCAGAAAAAATGGTACGCGCCCAACAACGCGATTCTCGTGATTACAGGGCAAGTGGATCCGGCAAAAGCCCTGGACCTGATTAAGCAGTTGTACGGGGACATTCCCAAAAAGCCTCTTCCGACGCGACCAAAAATTGATTTGCAGCCCGTCAAGGCCGAGCATTTCACCCTACCGAGCGATTATCCCTATACGATCACGATCCTGGCTTACCGCATGCCCGGCTCCGACAGTGGCGACTACGCCGCAGCGCGCGTCCTGAGCGACGTGCTCGCGAGCCAGCGCGCCGATATTTACGGCCTTGTGCCCGATGGAAAAGCTCTGGATGCCGGATTTGAAGTTGGCGAGACTTACCGTAAGTCCAGTGCCGCACTGGCCTACGCAGTCACGCCAACCAGCGCCAATGCCTCTGCGATGGAGCAAACGCTTCGGGGCATTCTCGAACGATATGCTCGTAACGGCGTTCCACCCGATCTGGTGGAAGCGGCGAAGCGCAGCGAAGTGGCGTCGTTTGAGTTTGAACGTAACTCCATTCCGGGCTTGGCCTCGCTTTGGTCCCAGGCCCTTGCCGCCGAAGGTCGCAACTCGCCTGAGGAAGACGTAGACGCGGTTCAGCAGGTTACCGTGCAGGATGTAAACCGTGTCGCTAAACAATATCTGATCAGCCAGGATGCAATTGTCGCTACACTCGTGCCTGAGGCCTCCGGGCAGGCCGTCGCTGCCAAGGGATTCGGCGGGGCAGAAAAAGTGACGCCCACTCCTACGAAAGCCGTCGAACTGCCAAAGTGGGCGCAGTCGTTATTAGAAAATGTGCAAGTGCCCACGTGGAATCTTCACCCAGTGGAAAGCACGCTACCGAACGGAATTGACCTGATCGTCGAAACCGAAACGCTGACCCCGACCATAACCATCACCGGCGAAATACGCCACGATACCGCTCTGCAGGTTCCGCCGGGAAAAGAAGGTATCGCAACTGTACTCGACGGCCTGTTTTCCTATGGCACCACCACCCTTGACCGGGTCGCTTTTCAGAAGGCTCTGGACGATATTGCCGCCAGCGAAAGCGCAGGCGAAGGCTTCGAACTGCAGGTGCTGAAACCCTTTTTCGATCGTGGATTGCAATTACTTGCGGAAAACGAGCTCAGTCCTGCGCTGCCAGAAGCCGCGTTCAAAATAGTGCAGCAGCAGACAGCAGAGTCGGTTGCCGGTCTTTTGAAAAGTCCCGACTACCGCGCCAGTCGCTCGCTGCTCGAAGGCCTTTTGCCTTCCGGCGATCCGGCATTACGGGAAGCTACGCCGGAGAAAGTCTCCTCGTTGACGCTGCAGGAGGTCAACGACTACTACAAGAAAACCTTCCGTCCAGATCTGACGAAAATCGTGGTGATCGGAGATATTTCACCAGAAGAGGCTAAGAAAGAAATCATGCGGAACTTCGGCTCATGGAAGACGGAACAGCCGAAGCCAGAACTGGATCTGCCTGCCGTTCCCCCGAACAAGCCCGCTGCCAGCCAGGTTCCTGATCCCGCGCGCGTTCAAGACGAGGTCACACTGTCCGAAGAAGTTCCCATGAATCGCTTTAATGCGGACTACTATCCGTTGCAGCTGGCCAATCACGTTCTGGGCGGCGGCTTCTATGCCACGCGCCTTTACCGCGATCTGCGGGAAAAAACGGGTTACGTCTATAACGTCGACGAAGAGCTGGAAGCGAACCGCACGCGTACGCGCTTCACGGTTTCGTACGGCGCCGATCCGGTGAACGTGCCGAAGGCCCGGGCATTAATAGAACAGGATCTTACCGCGATGCAGACTGCAGCGCCGACTCCCGAGGAAATGGCACAAGCCCGCGCCATGCTGATTCGCCAGATTCCGCTGGGTCAATCCAGCGAGTCGCAGATTGCGGATGGATTCCTCGCCCGCGCCATGATCGGACTGCCGCTCGATGAGCCCGTTCGCGCTGCGGAACAATACCAAAAGCTTTCGGCCGAAGAGGTCCGTGCGGCTTTTGCGAAATGGATCCGGCCTGCAGATTTCGTGGAAGTCGTCGAAGGCCCGCCGCCAAAGTAGGCCGTTATCTCACGTCCCGCACGGTGCCACACCTGACGCACTGCTGAAGATATGCGCGTATAAGAATGAGGGCCCTGCAGGTCTGCTATGCGAGCCCGCTTTGCCTCGCCAGCTTCAGGGCTTCCAGAGCCGCGCCTCGAGCGCCGGCGGTGTCGCCATTCGGCATCACGTGGATCGGAATCCCCGCTTGCTCCTCACGCTGACTCGGCATCCCCATGCGGATTTCTCCCAGAAACCAACTCTGAAATTCCGGACTGGTTTCCAGAACTCCGCCACCCACAATCAAGGCATCGGGATCGAATGTATTGATCATTTCGTCGAAGAAGAGTCCCAGGGCGTGGGCCTCCACTCGGAAAATCTCTTTGCACATGGCATCGCCTTGCTCCGCCAGGCCGCGAACCAGCTTGGCCGCCTGGTGAGAGTCCTGCTTAGTGAGCTGGTGGCCAGGGTAGAGCGGCAAATAATACGGCAGCAGAGTTTTCTCGATCGCGGTGAGCGAACAGAGCGACTCTAAATCTCCGATTCGTCCGCAGTTGCATTGCGGTCTGATGCCGGCAATACCAGCGATGCTCTGGTACGGAATCAGAACGTGGCCAAGTTCTCCCCCGAACCCATTCTTGCCTTTGACCACATTGCCGTCGAGAATGATGCCTCCGCCGTTGCCGGTCCCGACTACGATGGAAATAGACGTCTCACAGCCGTTGGCTCCGAAGATCGCATAGTGACCCCACAGTGCAGCAGCGTTAGCATCATTCAAATAGGAAACGGGTTTGCCGAGCTTGTGCGCCAGCCCTTCGCGGATATCGAATCCTGCCCACTTGGGATGCACAAAGTTGGTGGACCCGCGCGCACTCAGCTGGCCGGCGGCGCTGGCCGGCCCCGGAGTGTCCAGTCCAATGGCCACCACGTCATCCACAGTAATCCCCGCCAGATCGGTTGCGATCTTCAAGCCATCGGCGATCTGCTGGAGACATATCTCCGGTCCCTGTTTCGAGAGAGCCGGATGCTCACACAGTTGCTCAATGAGAAAGTGCTCTTCCCGGTCCACCAAGGTATAGTTGATGGCAGTCCCGCCCAGATCGACACCGGCCACTACTTCCACTGTTGCGTCCTTTACCCACGAATATTTACGCCGACCAGCTTAGCAGAATTGGAACTGGACACACCGGTCGATGCAGTCGGTTCTCTAATATCTGCCGGGAAGAGCATCCCTATCCTATACAATCAGGGTCGCTGTAAATCTTGAGGGGGATTATGGCAAATCTAGAGAATGCGCTCCAGCAACTTCGTGCGGAGCGGCGAGAAGCGCAGTCACATGTAGAGAAGTTGGATCAGGCAATTTCGGTAATCGAGTCGTTAAACGGATCGGGAAAATCTCTGAAAACGAATCCCGCGAAACGAGTCATATCAGCCGCTTCACGTCGAAAAATGGCGCTAGCGCAAAAGGCTCGATGGATTCGGGTTCGGAAGCAATCCCAACCAGCAGTGGCAGCAGGGAAAGCAACTGGCCCGGTTCTTGCCAAGCACACCATGTCGGCATCGACCCGCAAAAAAATCGCCGCGGCACAGCGGGCGCGCTGGGCCAAAGTAAGGGCGGCGAAGAAAGCGGCTTAGCGCTGACTGTAAGTGTAGGGATGCTGCGGAAGCTGGACAAGCGATTCCAGCGATTGAGTATTAGCAGGGAAACTTTGGCGGAGGTACAGTTTCGCGGAACGACCAGTTCCGCGGAACAGGCCTCCCGCCGCCGCTAGGTAATTGTCAGCACAAGCGCGCTGCTCGTCCCGCCGCTGGTACAGCCCAAATCACCCGTGTTTCCACTCGGAGTGTTCACCGTCACGCTTGCTGTTCCGGCCGCCGAGATCACGGCACTCGTAATCGTAACCTGAAGCTGTGTACTGCTTGTGACCAGTGTGCTCAGCGCGGTTCCGTTGATCTCCCCGACCGTAGAAGAAACGAACTGGCTGCCATTCACAGTGAGAACAAAGCCCTGCTGCACCTGAGCTAGCGTAATTGTGCTGGCAGATAGAGAAGCGATGGTCGGGGCTGGCCGCGCGCTTCCGCACGCCGGATTAAGTGCGTTGCAGGCTTGAAAGACTAACAGTGCCAGCAATAGCGCGCTTATGGATCCAAAGAAAACTCCGACTCGTTTCATACGCGATGGTACCACGCGCTCGATCTAATGCTGATAATGACCTGGGATCAAGAGAACTACCGGATATCGGCTATATCCGAAAACTGGGGGCCCCGGGCGGAGTCGAACCGCCGACCAACGGTTTAGGAAACTCAGTGACAAACTAGGAATCGCTGCTGTTTATGCGGTTACAAAGGTGATCTTGTGCATACGTTGTGCATAAGGCACTTTGGGAGCGGAGATTCCTATGCAAAAGGGTCAGATCAAACAAGTCGGAAACTGTTGGCTGCTGCGCTACTACGAGCCAGTCTATGAAAACGGGCGCTCTGTCATGCGGCAGAAAACCACGAAGCTGAAGCTGGACCCAAAAGCGATTTCACAAAAAGAACAAGAGAAGGCGGCTCGCGCTGCTGCTGACTTGATACTCGCGCCGATCAATGCTGGCACAGCAGACCCTGAGTCGCGGCAGGGACTGGCTACCTTTCTTGAGCACGTCTACTTGCCTCACGTAAAAGAGAAAAAGCGCCCCAGCACCCATCACGCATATCGCGCTGTCTGGCGGATGGTGAAGGATCACATCAACGGGCTGGAACTGCGCGAAGTGCGCACATCTGATATCGAAGACCTGCTGACTTCTGCCACAAGCGACAAGCTCCGCGCCCACACCACGCACCGCAATTTGCGGAACTTCTTGAGAGGTGCTTTCCGGTACGCGATCAGCCGTGAGATGGTGAGCAGAAATCCGGTAGTCGAAGCGGTCATCCCGCGTGGTCTTCCCTCTCGCCCAAAGCTCGCCTACGCGCTCGAAGAAATCAAGACCATGATCGCAGTGTTACCAGAGCCCGCGCGTACAGTCGTCGTCGTTGCTGGCTTCACTGGACTGCGGCTCTCCGAGATCAAGGGTCTGCGCTGGGAAGATTTCAAGGGTAACGAACTGGATGTTGAGCGCTCTGTGTGGAGCGGCATCATATCCGACACGAAGACTCTGACGAGCAAAGCTCCAGTGCCTATCATCGCGATAGTTCACAAAGCTCTTGTGGCCCACAGAAAACGGACGACTGGAGACGGTTTTATCTTTGCTGGTCCGCGCACCAGCCAGCCACTTCGCATCGAGAACCTGTACCGACGTGTGATGAAGCCCCTGCTTGAGACCAATGAAATCGAGTGGAAAGGGTGGCATGCATTCCGGCGTGGACTGGCTACCAACCTCGGAGTCTTGGGAGTCAACCCGAAAGATATACAAGCGATTCTTCGGCATGGTGAACTCGCGACAACGATGGACATCTATCGTCAGTCCGTATCGAAAGAGGGTCATGCTGCCATGCGGAAACTCGAACGGGCCTACAAACGCGCTCGTTAAAGTAACGCTTGAAGTTTGGTGGGTGTTTGAGATATATTGTCTTCAGTCAAGCTGTACGGCAGCTTGCAATCGGCGCCTAATAAGCCATCCGCGGTCCGTTAAGCTGCGAGTTCTATGTTCTGCTCAGCCCTGAGCAGCCTGAACAGATGAGGTTCCCGCATTGGAATAGGGGAACTCCGAATCTCACTCGGAGTCTCATCTGGTGCCCACTAAGATTACAACCAACAGCAATGCTCTAGCCTTTGCTCCGTCCGATCTTCTCACGCCTTCTGAACTCGCTGAGCGCCTGAAAGTGCCGCAGAGTTGGGTCTATGAAATGATGCGCCCGTCTCGAAAGACCTCATTGCCAGTGTTACGTGCTGGCAGGCATCTGCGCTTTTCATGGACGGCTGTCTGCGCTTGGATGGCAATCCAGCCTCCTGTGCGGCGTCATCGCGGATGTCGAAAATCGCGCTCATGACCGCAGTAACTAGCTGCTGATCGGTGAAGTCTGCAAAATGAAGTAGCCGTTATCCCGTGGCTTGAACGGGACACAGAAGAAAGGACATAATGAGAAATCTCACCGCGGAAGACACACCCTTCCTCTGCAAAATCCTCGATCAATGGGCCGCCAGTTTTCCGGTCGCTCTTAATCGCACCCAACTCATCACTTGGGCAGAGCAGTACCCCGATGAAGTAATTCAAAAAGGCGTGAACGTGACTGCTGGCTGGTACAAGCGGCAGATTACACGCTCAGATGGAGCATCGCTTCCAACTGAAGAAGCACTCTATCGCTATGCCAGCGGCTGTATGCGAAATGTCAACCGCGCCCGTTCTACGGCGGAGCAGTTGCTCGGGGGTGCGCGATGAACCGCGATGCATGGATCCGAAACGTTCTGCTGCGCCCCGGTCGAGAATGCTCTTGGAAGAAACATGCCCGGACAGGGACGGCGCTCCGTGAAGTGCTCGGCATGCTTGACGGCTGGGCTACGCGCTATGCTCCGAATGAAGGCGGCGCTGATCCACTGGCGACAATCGGCCAGCCCAACGCTCGTGGTCGGCGCTTCATCATAGTGCATCGGGCCACGATTCTAAAGCAGTGCTTCAAGGGCAAGCGCAAAGAGTCCCCGAACTACAGCATCCAGCACCTCAAGCGCATCTTGGAGGAGTTGAGAGCGCAGCACATCATCAGCAAATACTTCGATACGAATGATGGTCGGTATGGCTTCGTAGTTGCGCCTCATGACTCACTCTGCCATGTGCGCAATGGCGTTTGCGTGCTCCCGGATAGAGCCTCAACGAGGGCCCATGATGAGCCTCAACAAGAGCCCATGATGAGCCTCAACGTGAGCCCGGTGCCTGTCATAGATGAGCCTCAACGTGAGCCCCAACATGAGCCCGGTAAATCTTTCCATGAATCTGATTTCATTGATTTTACAGATGCGGAGATTGCAAAGTGGTTTGCAGATGGCATGCAACCCGGCGGTCCTATCCGATGTATCCGGTTATCCGATGTATCCGAACATCCGAAGAATCCCTCTTATCCTGACTTCAGCCAAGAAGCGCTTGAGCATCACGAACAGTTTCTGAAGTCAAAGGCTCAGAAGCGACAGCAAGAGCAACCCCAAAGGCAAGAGCGTGTGAGTGAGGTTGTTTCTTCTGGAGAACCGAGCACCGCAGAAGCAAAACCGAAGGTGAAGCAGCCAGGGCGCAAACGCGACGTGTTGTCACCGCTGGAGTTCAGCCGCGCTAAGACTGAAGACAGCTTGGCAGAAGAGAAGGCAGAGTATGAGTCGCGACCGCTCTGCGCGAAGTGCGGATTCAGACACAACACCGATGCGCCCTGCATAGAACCGCGCCCGCGCAAGAGGTAATTGCTCGTCCAATATCATGGCTGTCACACAGGGAGGATATATATGAGCAGCTATTCATATATATGCAGCCGATCCTTGTTCATTTCGAGAAGTCAACCGTTGACGCGCTCAAGGCTGAGCGCCAGCGGACCGGCTGCTCCGTGAGCGAATTCATACGGCGTGCCGTGATCGCGGCATTAGAGAAGAAAGCAGAGGGAAAGCCGTGAGCAACTATCTCGAAATATGTAAGCGTCGTTTTCCATCGCATTGTGTTGGAGGAAACGGAAGATTCGCAGTGTATTCCCCCGCTGCTGGTCCGATGTCGAAGATTCTGCTCTTCGATTCATACACGGAAGCTGCTCGCCAAATCGTCGATCCTCGATATGCGCAAGTCGTTGACTTGGGCGTAGACGGTGAAGCACTGCTCGCAAAGATTCCAGACCGTCACTACGAAAGAGAGCGTCGGTGAAGAAGACATTCAGAACCCCAGAGATGGCAGAGCAGTACTTGCAGCACTCCACCGAACCCGCTGATGTTGACTGGGATCCACTACCCTTGGCACTAGGGCGCGTTAGGGAAGCCGGTAGGCAGGATGGAATAGTGAAAGTGTCAGTCAGCGCACACCGGCGTCCACGAGTTTCCCACGGTCATGCAATCCGAAAAATCTTGGTCACAAAATGAGCAGCATGAACCCACATATCGTGCGATGCGAACCGTTTCTGCTGTCCATAAAAGACTTCCTCAGCGCCGCGCTGAAAGCCAATCAAGGTGCGCGTGAAGAACTGGGACGCACAGACGATCTATCTTTCTACATCGCCAATCTGGATAGTTTGCCGCCCGCAATTGTGGTGTGGATTCCTGAGCAAAATAGGTACTCGCTGCAAGATGGCTGGCATCGTCTACGAACCGCCATTCATCTCGGTCGCAAAACATTCGTCGTAGTCGAGTTGACGATGGAACAAATCGAAGCTCGGCTGAACGCGCTGCACGAGGCGTTCAGCAAGTGAACAGGTGGAGTAGGGTGAACCGCAAACACAGATCACTCCATAAGAAGAGACACACAACTCACCATTGGAAGAAACAGTCCCAACATTCCCTAGTAGCCGACCGCGCCAGCGCGATAGCCGCTCAGAACCGTGCAGAAATAAATCGTTTCCGTGCGGATTCCGTTCGTTTTTTGAATCGTTTTGGTGGCATTCCTTACACCCTGCCCAGCAGACAGAGCAGCTAATAGGGAAAGCAGCAGCCTGTCATTCCCTCAGTGGCTTGGCTGCTGAGTGACAGACACCACATGGTAGTCATGCCATGACCAGCCCCGCTCCACGCCGCCACCTTCTACGCCACCGCAGGAAGGGGGATAGCCTGGGTCGAAATGAATTTGAAACGTTGTTAGGGTGCGTATTGCGCTCACACGGGCTCGCATGCAAAACTCTTCGCCCTTTTTCTTGCCCGTTTAGGCTTCCCAGCCGCACGTTTAGGTCGTTCGCAGATGCAGCGCGGTTACCAGCGTCAGACTTTAACTCGTATTCCGTAGCGCAATTGGAACGCTATTCCTGAACCGTTTTAGAGGCTGTCACAGGCTTCGGAGATAGTGAAGCGGTCAGAACCGAGAATTAAGAGAGGAAATCAAACGTGTCAACACCTTCCCGTATCACTTTCCCCACAGCTTACGAAGTCGCAGTCTTGGCAGCCGCGCTTAAACTTCAGCCGACCAACCTCGGCGCCCACGTCACTTATGCGTCCGTTTGTAAGCAGGCACTCACGCTCTTGCGCACAGCACAGGGTATTGTAGCCGCCGAGCAAGCCGCGCTCGAAGTTGCTGGTGGCAAAAATGAACACGACTAACGGCTTGTGTGAATGCGGCTGCGGAAAGCCTGCTCCGATTGCAACGCGCAACGATCCGCCCCGTGGCAGGGTCAAAGGACAGTCATATCGCTTCATACAAGGACACGTTCATCCTAAGAAGCACGGCTGTGCAAACCGACCTGAATACCGCGCCTATCATGACGCCAGAAAACGCTGCACTAACCCAACTGACGTGATTCACTGGGCAGACTACGGCGGACGCGGCATCAAGTTCCTGTTCACTTCATTCGAGCAGTTCTTTGCTGAGCTAGGTCCGCGACCGGAAGGCAAGACTCTCGACCGAATCAACAACGACGGCAGCTATGAGCCGGGGAACGTGCGTTGGGCAACGCGCAACGAGCAGAACAAAAACAGGAGAACTTAAATCGTGGGACGACCTGCAAAAGACGCTGCGCTCCATGACCTTCATGGGACCAAACAGCGCAGCAATCTCGGTGAAAGTTATGTCGAGGGAGCACTGCCGCGCCCGCCGAAGTTCTTGAGCAAGGATGCGAAGAAGAAGTTCCGGGCGCTGGTGAAGCAACTTGCATCACGGCGAGCAGTCACGGCAGGCGATGCGGACCTGATTGCCATCTATTGCAGCACATGGGAAAGATGGCAGGCTGCTTGCGCAAACGTTCGCGTCGAGGGATTGATCGTGACTTACACGAGATTGGATGCTGCCGGTATTTCACATGATGTCGAGCGTCCAAATATCTCACTGAAGATCATCGAAGTCAGCGAGCGTGCCTGTTTGTCATACCTCGGCAAATTAGGACTCACTCCAAAAGATCGTGAGCACGTGCGCCCGACTGCGCCAGTAGCAACTGGCAAAGAGCAGACCGAAGCGGAGCGCTTAGACGAAGAAATTGCGGCGCTGGAAGCACAAGATGCTGGCGCAGATGAGCCTGCTATCGAAGAAGAAGAGGATTTGCTCAGGAGCGTAAATCTCGATGATGCCGAACCCCTGAGTGAGAACGATGCGCTGCTCCGAGAAGCGGATGCGCTGCTGAATGAGGAGAACGATGAATCGTGAATCTGATTTGTTCTCTCTCCGCCACGAAAAGTACTTGATTGCGGAGTACGGAAAGTTGTGCCGCTTGGCAGGATACGACGTATCGCAATTCAGCGGGTCAAACTGCTACGCCACAGCCACGGCAATCATGGGTCAAGTCAAGAGTCGCGCACGCGTCATCACGAAAGGGTCTTTCTCGGAGACCGATTATCTCGGAGCGCTCAAGCAGATGTCAGCAGCAGAACTGCGCGCGATGCGAGAACGGATCAAAGTGAGGAGCATATGAAGAATACAGAAGCGATGATCGAAAAACTCGAACGGTCTGCTGCCAGTGAACGCCAGCTCGGCAACGTGGCTGCTGCTGAGGTCTTTGAAGCGCGGGCAGAAAAGTTGCGTAAGAAATACAGTCTGCCACGCCCTGAGCCAGTGAAAGAGCAAGTAAAGACGGAAGTTCCGCAGCAGGACAACTACTCGGACAATTTCCCTGGAGTGCCACGACCGGAAGCACCTCTCACCAATGCGCAGTTGGCGGCGCTGAGAAATCTCGCAGCATCCGCAGGGCGCCCGCTGACTGATAGGGAAAGAGCCGCTGTGCTCGGTCAGAAAATAGAAGATGCACCAAAAGGAGAATCAAAATGCGACCGTTACTTCGAAGTCTGAGAAGTCTTATCCACAAACTAACAGCGCCAGAGTCAGTGGCGCTCGTTCACGTGCCCGCGCCTACAGGAGTGTGGCTGCGAGTAATTCCGCGCGGATCAGAAGTTACCCGCGCCTATGAATTCAAGTGTCTGTGCTCTCAGGAGCACTTGTACAGCGCTGATGAAGCGCACGTGAGCACCGTCCATAGGTGCGGCTGCGGGCGTGAGTTCTCCCTGCTGCGCTCACTGGACGCCATCGACCCTGCTGGCAACGTGAATCTTGCAGCGCTTACACACGGGCTGCACAATCTCGCAATCAAACCTGTTGCTCAGCAGCAGCCGCAAGGTCCGCGTCATGTGGAAGTCGGCAATGAGAAAGTTCGTGATCCGTGGTCCGGCAAACAGGACAGAGCGCGTGATGCCGCATTCGATGCGGGCGACCCCGGCTTCACGAATTTATTTTAGAGGCTGTCACACCAATCAGGTAATAGTGGGTCAGCGTGCTAGATGCTGACTGCGGTAAAACTCTTGAAATAAGAAAGGGAAACCTCTTGAAGTTCTTCACCTACGAATACCTACGCGATGACTGGACCCCGTACTACGTCGGCAAGGGTTTCGGAAAGCGCCATCGGCGCCCGCACCGCGTCTCTATTCCCAAAGATGATGCTCACATTCGCATCCAATATTGGGCAGACGAAGCGACAGCGTTCGAGATGGAGAGGTTTTTCATTCGACTCTGGGGACGCAAAGATAACGGTACTGGCATTCTGTGGAACCTGACCGCTGGCGGACAAGGCTCAACAGGATACAAACACACAGAAGAGACTCTCTACAAGATCGCCAAAGCTGCTGGCGGCAACAAAAACTGTACTGGCAGGAAACTCTCCAACGAGCACTGTCACAAGTTGCACGACGGAAATCGCGGGAATAAATACGCTCTCGGACACAAGCACTCGGAAGAAGCCCGCCGCAAGATCAGCGAAGCACATCGCGGCAGGAAACTTTCAGAAGAGCACAAGCGCGTTATCGGTGATGCGAATCGCGGTCGTGTCATGACTGAAGTGACTCGTCGCAAGATTAGTGAAACTGAAAAAATAACGAAACAAAGGAGAATAACGTGTTAATACGCCATTTGTACGGTCCAAAAGTTGGTCAACGGCTGCGTCCTGATCTTCCCCTCGGTGTCGAAGACCTCAAACCTGAAATTGCAATACCACTCATCGGCGGCGGGTTCGCTGAAGAAATCAAATACAAAAACTACATCGAGCGCCTAGCATCTCTCAGCAAAATGAATCAAGCTGCTGAGGTTCCTGCGACCGTTCAGTGGGCATGCGTGAAGGGCGCCTTCAGCGAGCGTTATCACATCAGCGCCAAATGTTCTCGTGCCAACTGCACTTCGCTGGCTTACGATGCACCGCCTTCGGCGTCGCTTGAGTCAATCACTTTCGTCCACTCCTGTAGCGGCACCGCGAAAGAAAAGATTCCGGCTGTGGTCTGTGACCAATACAGAAAACTGTTCGCGCCAGCGGCGGAGGTGGGTGCTGACGTAGCGAACTACTTCCACAATTGTGCCAAGAGCAAGGGTGATGGTGAGCGCGTTGATTTATATTCCCCGCAAAAGATCAACGGTGTCGTTGTGGGTCCGCCGGTACTCTTCGACCATCCAGTGAACACAAAGCACAATAACTATGGCTGGGAAAACGCCCGCCCCAACCCTGGCGACGGTCAGAAGATGGACCTCACGCCAAGCAATCCGGTGTTCAAGAAAAAATAGCGTCACAGTTTCGCAGTCACAGGGGAACGGCAGAGCACGGAGACATTCATATATGGCAGTCAAAACAGAAGTCAGGACATTTCGTGGCACTGCTCTTCGCGCATCGCAAGGCGGAGATATGTCAATCGCCGGACGTGCGCTGAGTTACAACACGCCCTCTGGAAATCTGGGCGGCTTCAAAGAAGTTTTAGCCCCCGGCTGTTTTTCGCGCTCAATCGCAAGTGGTCGCGTAGTTAAGTGCTTGCGCGAGCATCAGGATGGATTTCTTCTCGGAAGCACGAGGGACGGGTCACTCACTTTGCAAGACTCTCCCGCAGGTCTCGATTTTTCGTGCAAGATTGACCCGAATGACCCCATCGCTGTATCGACGAGAGCGGCAATACAGGCTGGAAAAATAGATTCAATGTCATTTGCTTTTGCGGTCGATGGTGATGACGGTCAAGATTTTTCTGGACCTGATAGTACAGGGCTGCTAACGCGGACTGTCAAGCGAGCATTCCTGCTCGATGTTTCCCCAGTTTTTGCACCTGCGTATCCGGTCGGAACCAGCGTCGCGGCTCGCGCTGCTGACTATGTGGCAACCCGCCCTGTCATCAGTGACCAGACCATCATTCATGCGCAGATCACAGCCTTCGAGAAACTGGAAGCGGACAAAAAGCGCCAGCGCATTGCTGATGCTCGGAGCCGCTTCGCGGAATACTCTCCGCTGTCGGCAGAAGAAATCGTCCGCATGAAGAAACTCGGATATTCAGAGGACTTGATGCTGGAACTTCGCGGCGCTGCTTATGCGCGTGAGATTGGCGGACCCACTTTTGAAGTCAGCCCGATGCGGCAGGAGCCGGGGCAGTCTCAAGATCCCACGGCGAGCCTCAGAGATGATGATGATGATTTTGGCTGGGACGATGACGACTGGAACGCGGACAAACATGAGCGTGCAGCGGACTATCACCGAGCCGTTGCACGAAAAGCAACGTCGTTGGATTCCGCGTGTGCGCATTACCAAGCTGCTGATCTGCACTCAGCCGCAGCGCGACAGTATCCGGATCTGAACCCAAGCATAGCTGCTCGTCAAGCCAGCAAGAGTCTGCGCCAAGAAAAAGAGCCAGGGCTGTAAATGCTGCCAGCACTCGAAATCGTTTTGGAGAAGCACCGTTTAGCGGCAACAGAGCTGGCAGAGCACTTCGCCAAGAAGAATGATGCTGCTGGCTTCGAGCTACTGGACGAGTTGCTTGATTATCAAATTATGTCTATCCGCTTTCTAAATGATGCGTGGCGCGAAGTGAAGGGAAAAGTCAATGGCGCATAACGACAACAGGTACACCGTCAACCAGCGCATTACAGATTTGCAAGCGCGTGTGCTCAGTCTTGAGACAGCCAACAAGAATCTGCTCGCCTTTGTAGAAAGTGAACTCCAGACGCGAATCAATGATGCTCGCAACATTCTGCGTGGGCAGATTCGTGACGGTGTTGACGGCGCTCCGGGGCGTGATGGAGTGGACGGGCAGAGCATTGTTGGTCCGGTCGGACCGGCCGGCGATGTGCTCTACATCGGTCCCGATGAACTGTTTGTGGAAGTTAAGAAGCTGCGCCGCGCGATAGTAGAGCGGCACGCTGCATATATCGCACGCATCGTTCATAACATTGAAGTACTCGGGCGCCCAGAACATCAGGGTAACTCGTACCGACACTTTCGCTCACTGCTTCAAGACCTACTCCGCGACATCGAGGCACTGCGATGATAGGGCAATTTTACAATTTACAAGGGCAACTCGCGCCGCACTTTTTCCCTGGGGTCGGTGACACTGCGCTTTTAGGGATAGTGGTAGCGGTCACTGTACCTCTTGGCTATGAGAACGCAGTTAGCGCGATGATCCACACTGACAACAATCAGCTCGTTCCGAACTCACAGTGGGATTTTGCTCCGTCATCTGGCGGGTGTGCCCCAATCGGATATGGCGATCCACTGATGATTCAGGTCGCTTGTACTTATTTAGATTTCGTGCCGTGCGTAGGGCAGCGCGTCTCGTTCGACGTGATCGCAGCAGAGTACGGCGCAGTAGCAACGAATCTGGTGGCGCTATGACTTTAACGCCCGAGCATTTGCAGCGCATTCGAGATGCTGCTCAGAAAAAAGAGTCGATGCTGACGGATCAGGAAAGAGAGATTGCTCTCTACGGCAGCGTCAAGTATGAGCGGCAGCAAAAGGAAAAAAGAGATTACGCCATCGCCTTTCGCGAAGCGCTTACCGCGTTGCGAATTCGTGAGAAATAAATGAGCCGTCCAATCATGATTTCACTGCGCGAGATCACTGCTGCGGATCCGAAGTTCCCGCGCCTCGTCGATGATTACGCGGCAGCACTCAGCAAGGGCTTTAAGTTTCCGCCAATCGTTTGCAGAGTGAGTGAAGGCAAGATCACCGTTCAAGATGAGCACCACAGAGTGGCGGCTGCATTGCGCATGGGGAAGACGCACATCGAGGCATACGTTCGGTGACACGCTTGCAGGCAATCTAAGAGAAGACATGGCAACACTGTTAGTCAGAAATGAAGCAATGCCCGATGGGCAGAAGAAGCCGCGCAAACTGATAGCGATTCAGGAAGACGAAGCATCGCGCCGAGCACATACATGGATTTCTTTCGCGCCAGCCGCGCCGCTTTCCAACCAGCAACTCAATGCTTTACTGGATGCGTCCCAAAAAGTTGGGCGCCCTCTTACCCCGGAAGAAGCCAAGCTCGTTCTCGGTCCACTGCCGGGGAGTGCGGCAACGCTTGTGCAGTGCGGTCCAGATGACAATGGCATCATCGTAGGTATTTAGCAAAAGTTTGCGGCTGCGCGTGAGACCTCAGCCGCGATAGTGCAGGGTCGTATCTTCACTCGCTATGGACTGCGACCCTGCACAAAAGTTCTCGTTCTGGTGGCTGTAGAGAAACTGCTCAGCCATCAGATACGGGGAGATGAGGAAATATGAGCCGTTCCGTAACTGTTGTGATGAGAAACCTGCCCCTAGATTTCACGAATGAAGAAGTCGCAGCGGCGCTCTGGGCGACCGTCGGTATAAACGTCGATCCGCAGCAAATTCGCACGACTTCGGGAACCTATTCGAAGCAGGCTTTCATTCCGCTAACTGACGACAATCTTGTCGAGTTTCTGACCAGAAATTTCAAAGACACAGCCGTGCTCCGCGAACAGCAAGTTGTCCCTTATTTTGAGACAGTGCAGAATCCACGTCTACGCGTCTCGTCAGCCACGTTTGAACTGCCAGACGGCAAGACAGAGTACAACCGCGTGGGCGTAAGAAAATTGTAGCGTAACAATTCTCAAGAGATTATGGGGAGCGCCTCAGCCTCCCGCGCTGTTCTCTGCCAGCACCCTACAGTTGTGTGAAATTGAGGCGCTCCTCCCCCTAAATTCTTATGACGACCATCAATCAGAGCGAATGGATCAAGCGGCTGCGCAGCATCGTGAAGTCTTCGGACAGTTCACAGTGGGAACTTGGAGACGCACTCAGTCAGGGAGAAACAGCATTCGGGCGCAGACCATGCTACGATCTCGCCCAGACTGCGACGGGCTGGCACAGGCTCTCGCTCTACAGAATAGCGGGTGTCGCATCTTACTTTCCCAAGCCTTTGCGCTTCGAGAATCTTTCGTGGTCGGTGTACGTTCTGCTACGCCCTTTTCCGTTGTCGTTTCTTGAAAAGTTCATTCCAACGATTGCCGACAGCAGACTCAGCGCGAAACTATTGAGAGAGCGTGCCTGCGCTGAGTACGGCAGTGATCCCCAGGAATGGCGCAAGCAAAAGAAATATCGCACCGTGCGGATTTCGACCAGTCTCGCCGACAAGATCGTAGAAAAGTCCGGTTCCCCTAAAGTGAGCGCATTGGTGGTGGAAATCTTAGAATCGTGGCTCGTTGGCAGCCCTGTTGAGCGCCAGCCAGCCTCGGGCAACAAGACTCGGGAATGGACGCGGAAAGTGCAGAACGCTTGCGATGAGACTGAGGGAGCAGAAAGGGACACAAGGACCTGCTCACCTAGCGATGGGAATGATGTTCAGCGTGCTGAGAAGCACCCCGAAACGAGCGCTACCCCAGAGCCTTACCAGCCAGTCGAGGTCGATCTTTCAGGCGCACAGGAAGAAGTTCAAGCGATGGTGCAACGAGCTTTGGCTGGGGGACGCGGCAGTCCGAAAGAGTATCTCGATGCTGAAGACGAAATTGTCCGTTTGACGGACAGACCGACATACGATCAGAGACGCGCTGCGCAGATCGCTGCCGGAGCGCAGCCCATCAAGAAGAAACTTAGAAACCCGAAGCCTCGTGCCCTTCGTTTGCAATGGGTACCATGTGGGCGGCAATTTGATGCTGGAAACGGACCTGCAATGACACGCGCGAGGACACAGAAGCCTGATTGCTTTCGGACGCTCGAAGATGCACGAGCCGCCGAAGAGAAGAATTTCCAAGAGAAAGGTCACCGCGAAGAGGTTGTCTACTGCGTTGTGCCGTGTGATGCATATCACGTCAAACACATCTACAGCGGCGAAGTGCTGCAACGAAAAAGCGCTCCTGCCGTAGCAGTCTGCTGAGCGCGGTGGTACACTTTCCGCCGAAGTCCTCCTAGACTCCATCGCAATCGTCATAGATCGGCGCGTAGTTGGACGCAAGCGTGCGATAGTCTGGCGGATGTTCTTTCTCTTTACCGACGTGAAGTAGAACCTGAGTAGTGACGCCGCGCTGCAATAACCAGTCCTGAAGCTGCTCAGCCATCTTTCGATTCATCCACGAGATGCAGTAGTCCTCATTGATATAGACCCGCATCGGAGCCTCTTGCTTTCCCTCAGGCATGTTCAAATTCTTGATGTTGGCAATCTCCTTGAACCGCACTTCGCCGCAAGTCTGCGTGCGCATCACAGTGACCAAACCACCAGATCGTGTCGTGGTGCTATTCACCCACCACCCCTTCAACTCGTCCGGCTTGATGACGCGAAGCGTATAGCCCATGAGGTAGGGGTTTTCAGGTGGAGTGGCAAACGGCGCGAGATTGTCAGCTTCCGCACCTGTCGGCTCTGGTGCCAAGATGATTTCCTTCTCGGTGTGCGGATGCTGTTCCTCTCCACCGGGCGCGATTATCTCAAGACCCAACGCAATAGCAAGGGGTACGGCTAGAAGTGTGTTCCGTTTCATGGTCGAATCTTAGCAGGATTGTTTCTGCAAATGAAAAAGCGCTCAGCCGTAGCAGAGCGCCTGAGTGAAGGAACGGTAACGTTAGAGCCGGTCGAAAAACTCCTGCATGGTCGCGCAAGACCCCGCCAGCTCAGAACATTTGAAGAGCCAAGCATGGAAGTCTGTTGCGTCCAGCAACCGAGGCTCTGCATCATAGACGCGATCCGCCAGTAGCTTCAGGAGAAGTTGAATGTCACGCATCAGCATGTCACCCACTTTCTGGCGGCATGGATAGCGTCGAGTCGGGCGCCAGCATGACGGCGGCTAGATGAGTGATGAGTGATTGAGAGACGATGCCAGATTCTGCCCTTGTGAGCATGGAGGACGAAGTACTCTCGGTGCCCCTTGGCGCTCCGCTTTCTGAGTTGAGAAGTGAGTCCCGCGATCAGCTTTAGCGCTTCAGCGCGAGAGATGTGCAGTGAGATTTCGTCGTGCCGTCCGTGTAGGCGATAATGGAATGGTTTACCATCTTTCACAGCCATGTGTGCGTGCCCTCTGTGCACGTGTACTTCGGTTAGCCTCGCTTGGCGGTTCGTAGCCGTCAGGCGGGGCGTTGTTATTTGTCCCCGAGAACTTTCAACAGCTTCGACTCATTCTCATCAAGCCAAGCACTGATGGCGCGGCGTAGCAGATTCGCCGCCGGAATGCCTGTGCGGTCTGAGAGCGCTTTCAGCCTCTGAAAATCCTCAGCATCTACGTTGACGGGGAAGCGTTTTGATTTCATGTCACGTAGTATCACACGATAGCAGGTGACAGTAAATGCTACTTTGGTAACCACGGTAATCTGGCGGCTTCAGCGCTGCTCTCGTATCGTGATCGCTGGAGGATCTTTTTATGTCAGTCGGCGACGCTGTACGAAGCAGGATCAACACTGTTGAACTGGCTCTGAAGGAAACGGATACGAAGAATGCAGTCAACGCCATTGTGGACGTGCTCAAGGAAATCGCTAGGGCGCTAGATGCAATAGAACGTCAGTCCGTCGCTGCGAAAGCAGGCCGATGATGAAGAGACTAATACTTGGAGCCGTCGTTCTGGTGGGACTGTGCATTGCAGTGTATGCCGAGACGATACGGAGCGTTAGCGGCACAGGCTCGGCAACTGCCGAGAGCCCTTCGGAAGCCGCTCGACTGGCAACTGACATCGCGGCCGAGAACCTCAAAGCCTCGTGCTCGAACGGCTGGCTCGATATGCCCACAAGGTCTGAGGACTGTCGTGAGATGGGCACCATTCCTCCTGTGTCGAGTTGCATCGTCCGGCTATCGGCAGGGTGCCACACCCAACAGTAACAAGCTGTTGCAAAGTCCGAAGAAAAAGAGGCCAAATGCCGAAAGTGAAGAGCGCAGCCGCAGGGGGCAAGTGATGAGCACAAACAAGCCACAGCCAAAATTCAAGGTCGGTGAGTGGGTGCGGTTGAGAGTTTACGGAGACCCCGGATTCTACGAGAACGATGATTACGATTTCGAGCGTAACGCTATCGCGAGAGCAATCAAGATGGAAGGCTCTGCTATCGCAGTCAAAGCTATCGACTGGCGCAAGCACGGGCGGCGCACCCCGGACGATTTCCGATGGTTCTACCAACTGAGCGGACTCGCCGACGAGTGGATCTTAGAAGACTTGCTTGAGAATGCAGCGAACCCGAAGAGCGCAGCAGCCGGGAAGTGATATTCTGGTGGCCCCGGCGTGAGTCGAACACGCGACCTCTCGGTTAGGAACCGACTGCTCTATCCATCTGAGCTACGGGGCCATCTGATTTCCACGTTAGCACGCCGCCCGGAATCTTGTGCATAGTCTGTGCACAAAATGCGCCGGAAATCTAGCATAAGCTCACAAACAAGCACAATTAACAACATCCTAAACTGTTGAAAACAGACAACAGCAAGTCACTACTTGCAATTTAGGAAACCGCTGCTCTATCCATCTGAGCTACGGGGCCGCGTTAATGGCTTTGGAAGGACCGCACGAACGACACTAAGCTGTGCATCCTAACGGCACATGGAACATTCTGTGCCTGTTACCACATCATCGAGATTGTAGACGGGCCGCCTGCCACGCGCAATGAAACCGGCTCTGGCAAAGTCCGTGAATAGTCCACGTGAATTGCATCGGAACGAAATTTGTACCCATCCTCGCAGACCGGGCAACGATCCAAGCAGGTTTGCCCGAGGCACTGCAAATGATTTACCCTCGCCGCAGCCCTCATGAATCCGCTAACTCAGTCTGACACGTCCGATCGGTTTTCCCATGCGATGCGGCGGGAGATTTACGAACAGCCTCAAGCGATTGCGAAAACCATCGACCAGCATCTGAAGGATGACATTCTGTTTCCCGGCGAGCTGCATGCCATCGAAAGCGCTCTGCTCACCTTCGAGAAATTAATCATCGCGGCCAGCGGATCGAGCCGTCACGCCGGCCTGGCAGGCGAGATCATGATCGAAGATCTTTCCGGTGTCGCCGTCGATGTGGAATACGCCAGCGAATACTGCTATCGCTCGACCCACGCCGCGGTGGATCCTATCGTGATGGTGGTAACGCAATCCGGCGAGACGGCTGACACCATCGCCGCGCAACGCGAGGCCCTCACCCGCGGCGTGAAAACCATCGCTGTTTCTAACGTGGCCGACGCCACTATTCCGCGCGAAGCCAGCGCGGCATTAATCACCGGGGCTGGCCCGGAACTTTCCGTTCCCGCGACCAAGAGCTTCACCACGCAGGTCACCGTGCTTTATCTGATGGCGTTGTTCCTGGCACGCAAGCGCGGGCGCATGACGAGCGAGGTGACGCGCTCTTATCTGCAGCGGCTCCTGCAGCTTCCTGAAGCGATCGATCGTAATCTTCGCACCTGGGACGATCTTGCCGATCAATTCGCCGAGAGACAATTCCATGCAGAGAAATTTCTTTACCTCGGACGCGGCGTTCACTATGCCATCGCCCGCGAAGGCGCGCTCAAACTCAAAGAAATTTCTTACGCTCACGCCGAAGGCTATCCCGCCGGAGAATTGAAGCACGGACCGAACGCTCTGGTTGACGAAAAACTTCCCGTAGTCGTTCTTGCCACCTGCGACCATCACGATCCCGATTCCGTTTTGCGCTATCGCCGCACGCTCGATGTAATGAAGGAAGTCAGATCCCGGCACGGCCGCCTGGTTGCGGTGGCTACGCAGGGCGATAGCGCGATCACCGATATTGCCGATGACGTGTTCTTTGTTCCGGCCGCTCCAGAACTGCTGCTACCTATCGTCGAAGTCATCCCTCTGCAACTCTTCGCCTATCATGTGGCCACGAAAAAAGGCTATAACGTTGATCGTCCAAGAAATCTGGTAAAGGCAGTGGTCACCGAATAGTCGCAAGGTTCATGTCCAACAATACCTCGCACATTGACCTGCAGGCTGTCGCAAAACAAGTCGTGCGGCAACGCGGATTTGAACCCGACTTCCCTGCCGAAGTCCAGCAACAGCTCGCAGACCTGCGCTCTCACCCTCCGCAAGCCGCCTCCGGCAATGATGTGCGTGATCTCCGTAACCTTCTCTGGTCCTCGATCGACAATGACACATCTCGCGATCTCGATCAGATCGAAGTTGCCGAACGACAGCCCAACGGCGATGTGAAAGTTCAGGTTGGGATCGCTGATGTAGACGCATTCGTTCCTAAACAGTCTGCAATCGATCAGCACGCCGCCCGCGAAACTACTACCGTCTACGCTGGGGTGCGTAACTTTCCCATGCTGCCGGAAGAGCTTTCCACCGGCAAGACTTCCCTGCTCGAAAATCAGGACTGCCTCAGTGTGGTCGTTGAATTCATAGTCGACGCCAGCGGTCACGTAACTTCCAGCGACGTCTATCGCGCGCTGGTCCGCAACAAGGCGCAGCTCCAGTACAACTCCGTGGGAGCGTGGCTGGAAGGAAGTGCTGCGGCTCCGGCCAAAGTGGCCGCTTCCCCTGATCTTCAGTCGCAACTTCGACTGCAGGACGAGGTCGCGCAGAAACTGAAAAATCAGCGCTTCGAAAATGGAGCTCTCAGCCTGCAAACGGATGATCTCCGGCCCATCCTGGTGGATGATCAAGTAGTAGACATGCAGAGCCAGCAGAAAAATCATGCCACGGAATTGATCGAGGACTTTATGATTGCCGCCAACGGCGTGGTGGCACGCATGCTGGAAAAAGTTTCGTCGCTGCGCCGTATCGTGAAACAGCCGGAACGCTGGGACCGCATCGTGCAACTCGCCGCGACACACGGCGAGAAACTTCCGCCGGATCCCGATTCCAAAGCTCTCAATGATTTTCTGCTAAAGCGCAAAGCGGCTGATCCCGAGCATTTCGCCGATCTCTCGCTGGCCGTCGTCAAGTTAATCGGCCCCGGGGAATACGTCCTCGAGCGCCCAGGCGAACCCTCGCCCGGGCACTTCGGTCTCGCGGTGCAGGATTACACTCACTCCACTGCTCCCAATCGCCGCTTTCCAGATATCGTCACCCAGCGCTTGATCAAGGCTGTGCTTGCCGGGCGACCCAGTCCTTATTCCGATGACGAACTCACGGCCATAGCCGCGAATTGCACTGCGAAAGAGGACGCAGCCCGCAAGGTCGAGCGCGAAATGTCCAAGCGTCTCGCCGCGGTCGCTATGCAGAATCGAATCGGCGCTATCTTCGATGCCATCGTTACCGGTGTGACGCCGCACGGAACCTTTGTCCGCGCCCTGCAACCGCATGTAGAAGGTTTGTTAGTCCAAGGCTCCCAGGGGCTGGATGTGGGGGATAAACTCCGCGTCAAGCTGGTTCGCACGGACATTGTGCATGGATTCATCGACTTCGCCCACGCCTGATTCACGAATCATCTCGCAAGTGGTCATCAAGCAAGACAATATCCGCCTGCCGGACCCTCAGCTATCCTTGCTCAAAGAAGTTCGTGTGGGAAAAAGGCGGGAGATTTTTGCTCGAATGGCGCAAACTCGTTTGCGGCGTGATGATCGTTATTGTCCCCGCGTCCCTGAATGCCCAAATCGCGGACCGTGGCCTGCTGCATAGTGATGGCGGAACCTGGTTGAATGGCAGTCCTGCGCCTGCTGTCTCCGCAATCTTCCCCGATTCTCTGGTGCAAACCCAAGCCGGCCACAGTGCCAGAATCAATTTGGATGGGTCAACCGTACTGATTGGGTCCGAAACGATTGTGCAATTCCAGGGCAACGAACTTGCCCTCGATCATGGCGCCCTACAACTTGATACCGCGCGGGAGATGAAGGTTCTGATCGGATGTGTCACGGTGACTCCGATAACGTCAGACCGAACCCAATACAATGTGACCGACGTCGACGGTAGGGTTAAGGTCGTCGCTTTGAAGAATGACGTGAAGATTCACTTACATGGCGCCGCGCGGAGATCGAAACAGGGCGAGTCCTCCGATTTGATTGTGCGAGAGGGCGAACAAGCCACCCGACGAGATCGCTGCGGGGCCTTGGTCCAGCCTACTCATGGTGACGGACCGATCCTGGAACGGCCGTTGGCGTGGGGCACAGGAGTTGCCGCTATAGCGGTTATTACTTGCCTGGGTCTTTTATGCCGCCCTACCGACGATCCCGTCAGTCCTTCCAAACCGTAAGACTCAACTTCTCATTCGACCCTAGTTGCCTTGTCCGGCGCGGGTTCAACGTCCGATAGAGGCGTTGCCAAGCGGCCGGTGCGCAGAAGATACAGCATGTAGCCAATCACCACCAAGTTGCCAACAAATACAACTGAGCGCAAAAGAGTGACACCGCGTAGGAGTTCGCGGATCTCAAGTGGGATCAACAATGTTCCCGATCCAAACGCTACCCACTCCGCCCAGGTGCGTCCGTTCCACAGTCCGTATGCTTCCACAAACCGCAACCCGGAGTAGACGAACGCCAGCCGCGCTGCGGCCCACAAGCGCGCGTCCGTGATGTCATCGGCAAAATCAAGAAAAAGTTGCGCAGAATGGCGGTCTGTATTGATGTGCAACAGGGCCAGGAGGCTCTCCGCGATTACCCATGCGTCCTTGTGCACCAGCAGAATCGCGCTCACGCCAATCAGCAAAACAAATATACCTTTGATGAATTCGATGGAAGCGACCGCTCGCAGGAGGCGCCGCTGCGCGGGACGGAGACCGGATTTCGTTGCTGGCGAAGACATGCCGCGGCGCTGGAGTTCCCTCAGATTACCATGGCGGCCCCACTTATCCCCTTTCTTACGTCGGTAACTAGAGAGGATTCCCCCTTAATGGCAGGATCGTAGAGTATCGAGGGAGACATCATGAGAAAGCTCGCAACACTGCTGATATTTTCGCTCGCCGCCTGCTCATTTGGCACGACACAAATTTCTCAGACCTCCACTCCACAAACCGCGCGGCAGGCGCTCATGGAGATGTTTTCGACGAATGGCTCTGGGACCTTCGTAAAACATCTGCCCGCGGCCACCTTAAGCGCTCTGGAGAATGCGGGCGCGCTGAAGGCCTTGCAGCAGTACTCAATGCTGGCCAGCCAATTCCGCAGGACTGGAAATCAGCTCGAAACTTTCGAAACCGGACCTGTCCTGCTGGCCAACGACGACGCTAAGACCGGCCAAAGAGTTGAGGTCATCGTGGAGAGCGACTCTCTGCAGGGTGATAAAGACAACATCGAACTCTCCTTTCGAACTTACAAAGACAAGCAACCGCAGCGCACGCCATTCATGCCTCGAATTACGTTTTGCATGAAAATGGAATCTGGTGTCTGGAAACTGAATGAGATTCTTTTCAGTGTGCGCGTTCCCCTTGCCGATCCCGACTTCCTGAAAAGCATCACAGATGGAATGAAATCACGAGCCGCCACCATGACACAAACGCAGCTCCAAGGCTCGCCCTCGACGATTACCTTTGGCGGCGATTCGACGGTGGTCGCGTCGATGCGAAGCATTCTGACGGCGGAAAAAACCTACAAGAGCACCTACGCCTCCGTCGGCTACACTTGCACACTTTCCGATCTGGACGGTTTCGGAGGTGGCGAGCCAAATGAACATCAGGCGATGTTGATCGCCAGCGGCCTGGCTAGCGGGAAAAAACAGGGCTACCTATTCACGCTTTCCGGATGCCAAGGAATACCAGCCAGTTCATTCCACCTTGCGGCGGCTCCCGCAGGGAACAGTTTCGGACGTCGCGCTTTCTGCACCGACCAATCGGGAGCCATCCGCTACTCGACAGATGGCAGCGCCGCGACCTGTCAGGAGAGCGGTATCCCGCTGCCGTAACAGAGTCGCAGCCCAGGCAATGGAAGATGCGCATGCGAGCTTTTCGCTCGCCGGCTTTTGCCGATTTAACTCTACCTACCGGTTCCCGCTCGCACCGCGGCCCGCAATTCATTCACAATTTCGCTGGATGCCTTGATCGCCGCCGCATGTTGATCAACATTGAAGGAAATCGCGCCCACGCGGGCGTGTCCGCCTCCGCCGTAGCGTTCGCAAATTTTCGCCAGATTGACCACCGGCTCCTGCGGCGCCCAGGGGTTCGATCCCACTGACACTTTCACGCGGAAGCTGCTCTTGCTGAGCCCGACGCTATAAATCGATTCTGGATGCAGGTAGTAGGGAACAAACTTGTTGTAACCCTCAAGCTCCTGGTCGGTGATATCGAAAAAGATGGTGCCGTCCGTACACTCGGCCCGCTGTTTCAATATGTCGATGGAGATTTCATGGCGCTTGAGAAGCGGCGGCAATAGCGGAGCGATGAATGGCTCCTCCAGAATGGCGGCCAGCGGCTTGGTGGCCAGCAGTGGAATCAGGTTGGGAACAAATTTCTGGTCCGGCGCGGATTCGATAACCATGGTCAGCTTCATGGCAGGAGCCTGCATTTCCACCGCCGTTCTGGCATCGGGATAGAGCGCGCCATCGATCACGTCAGTCCAGTGAACCAGATCGGCCAGCGGCTTTGGATTAAATCCGAAACGCTGTTCCCCGATCATTGCAATGAAACTGGTGCAGGATTTGAAAGCGGGATCGTAGAACTTACGGTTACTCTGGTCGCTCTCGAAATGTGCAGCGTCCGCCGGCGACAGAAACGCGCTCTCGTGATGATCGAACCACCAGGTGATCTTTGGCGAACTGGAGTATTTGAAATCAACGATCGCATTTTCGTCGCCGTCGAAATCCGATTCATTGAAGAGCGAACCTGCGCGATGCAGCAGGCCAGAAAACTCAAAATCCACATCACCGCGGACGCGCTCGCGATAGAAGCGGGAGAACAGCGCCGCCGACGACGCTCCGTCGAAACACTTGTCGTGGTAGAAAACTTTGACTTTCAATCCAATCCCCAGTTTGGCGCGAATTTTCGCCGCTCGCATCGGCCGCAAAACTGCCGAAATGCAGCTACGAAGTAAAAGCTAATAGGAATGACAGCTTAGAGGAGGAAAGTCAAGGGCCGCAGGATCCTACACTTCAGAAACCGATACCCCAGCCCGAGCAGAGTTGACCTGCTTCGGGGCGCATCGTTGCCGTGCTAATGCTTATCCAGCCTGCTTTTCCGCCAGGTCGCCAATCAAAGGCAGTTTGTACATCTGTCCCTGGTTAGCCTTCATCAGCATGATGATCCATACAATTAAAGCTCCCAACGCGACCAGCATATGCAACGGCGCTGTAAGCAGAATCAGGAAGGGCACGATCGTGAGAAACGTCAGAGCAACCTGAATAATGACGACTGCTACAAAGAGAAAAATACTCTGGAAGGAGTGGAAGCGGATAAACCGGCTTTTATTGTAGGGTGCCGTGACCAGGAAGATGATCGCGGGAATGAAAGTAATATAGGCCAACATCCCCGCCACATTGTCTGTAAGACCGGAAGCCGCGGTAGCCGGAAGAACTGCGGCCCGTCCGCTGCATGCCGCGCATACCGTCGCACCATCGGCAACCTGAGCACCACACATATTGCAGAACGCCATCGGAGTTCCCTCCCTCACTGAGTTGCCGCCGCCTAAACCGCCCCAAGCGACGTCGCGGCAAAATACCAGAAAGTTTGTGGAGAAGCAATCAATTACTTGGCCCCGGTGGCGCGTTAATTTGTGGCGGCGTGCTGTTCCGCAAAGTTACCCACAAGCGGGAGCTTGAAGATCTCTCCCTGCAGCGCCTTTACGATCAGCACGACCCAAATCGCGAACAAACCCAGACTGGTCACCATGGAAAGCAGCAGTACCACCAAATAACCCAACAGCGGAACAAAAAACAATAGAAACGCTACCGCCCGGACTACAGCTCCAATCACCAATGCGGCGAGCCAGAATCCGATGCATTGAAATGAATGAAAGCGAACGAAGCGATCCCGGTTGTAAGGTTCGACTACAAGAAAGATGATCGCCGGAATAATCGTGCAATAGGCCAGCGCGCCAGCGATCGTTCGAGGCATGGCGCCCACGTTGCCCTGTACGCGATCAATTGGCGGTATCCCTTGGCCGCAGCCCGGACAAAACGCGGCAATATCCGGCATCGACGCGCCACATTCGGGGCAGGAACTGGACATGCCTTAGAGTAACCCGTCGGCGCGTATGGTGCCAGAACCCACAGAACGTTAAGCCCGGCTCTTCAGCGTGACTATCGACGCAGAGATTAGCCAATAACAACCTGGGAACATCGGAGTGCCGGATTTAACCGTACGAACGCGAAGTCCTATATAATTCTCCGACCAACGCATGGACTTCGATCAGCTCATTACCTTTCTGGAAGTTGCCCGGCAACGCAGTTTCTCTCGTGCCGGAGAGAAAGTTTTCCGCTCACAATCGGCGGTCAGCGCACAGATCCGCCAACTCGAACAGGAGTATGGCGACCGGCTCCTCGACCGCTCGGGTAAGACTGTGAAGCTGACGCCGGCCGGCCAGATCTTCTACGAGTACGCCGTACGCCTCAAGAGCCTGCGGGATGAATCGCTCGTGGCTGTGGCCGACCATGGGCAAACCCCGCGTGGAACGCTTCTGGTGGGGGCCAACGAAGCCACTTGCCTTTACGTTTTGCCCGAGGTTTTTGGCGAATACTGCCGCCATTATCCCGATGTGCAAATCAGCATCTATCGCAATTTCACCTATAAGATTGTCGAGAAATTGGAGAACGGTTCACTCGACGTGGGCGTGCTCAGTCTGCCCATCCAATCGCCCAGCCTGAAGGTGCAACCCATTTTCCGCGACCGCCTGATGCTGATGGTTAGCCCGCGAAACCCGCTGGCCAAGATGAAATCAGCCAACATCGCCGAGGTCGTAAAATATCCTTTGCTCCTTCCCAAAACCGGACACACGCGCCGCCTGCTGGATAAGCTCTTCCGCGAGTACAATTCCGAACTCAAAGTAAGAATGGAATTGCCCAGCATCGGTATGATCAAGAGCTTTGTGGCCGCCGATTTGGGCATCTCTTTGATCAGCGCATCTTTCGCGCGCGATGAAGTCGCGGCAGGACGGGTAAAGCTCGTCGAATTAGAGGGAGCCGAATTGTGGCGTGAGCTCGGTCTTGCTTACCGGCGTGACCGCACTTTGTCGGTCGCCGCCAAAGCCTTTATCACCGTTTCGCGCCAACTGGCTACTCATCCCAAGAAGACGGAAGCGCCGGCCTGACCGGTCACGCTGCCTTCGTACTTCGTCCTCTCACACTTTGAACCACCGTCGCCGGCAGCTGGAGCACTCGAATGGTCGAGTTCCTCTTGGTCTTAACATGAACCGCTATGCCGTCATCTTCCGGAAACGGGTCGGAAATCACTTCAAATTCTTCGCCGTAAAGTCGAATGTGGCCGGATGCCGCATAGCCGAGATGTTTGATGTGCGCGCACATTTCTGACATGGAGGCAGATTCAAGATTGCGAGTCGTCATGATATTCCCATTATAGGCCTCCGTTTGCCGTAGCGCTCTCGCGAGGAATAAACTCGGGCTTCTCCAATTTAGCCAAAGGACCTTAAACGCGTGCCGCAAAACGAAAAAGCTGGCTATAACCGCTTCCTGCTGCTGGTAGCGGGATTAGGCGGCCTGCTCTACGGAGTGGACGTAGGCATCATTGCCAGCGCCTATCCTTACCTGGAAGCCACGTCGAAGTTGAACGCGAGCCAGCTTTCGAACATCGTGGCCGCCGTTCTTCTGGGGAGCGTGATCTCCACTCTATTTGCCGGACTGCTGGCGGACTTCATGGGCCGCAAGCTTTTGATGGCGCTCAGCGGACTTCTGTTTGTTGCCAGCATTCCCGTAATTGCGCTCTCGCATGGGTACGAGCCGTTGATTCTTGGCCGACTGTTGCAAGGCATCAGTGCCGGCTTGATCGGCGTAGTGGTTCCACTCTATTTGGCTGAATGTCTGGCCGCATCCAGTCGCGGCAAGGGCACTGGCATTTTCCAGTGGCTTCTGACGCTTGGGATCGTAGCAGCGGCCCTGGTTGGGATGTATTTCAGTATTCGCGTCGAAGAAGTCGCGAAACTCGGCGACCCTGGCAGGCTCTTTGCCTTTAAAGACGCCGCATGGCGCAGCATCTTCTGGGTTTCGCTACCTCCCGGCATCTTGTTCGTCATTGGCAGCTTTATCGTGGCCGAATCTCCGCGCTGGCTATTTCGCCGCGGAAAGCGCGATGCCGCCTACGCAGCTCTGCTTCGTTCTCGCACCACCGAACAGGCGGATATCGAACTCGCGGAAATGGAACAGGCCGCTGCTTCTGAGAAAGCCCAGTCTTCCACCGGAACCAAAGTGAAAGAATCTCTTCTGCGCCGGAAATACGTGATCCCATTTGTTCTGGCCTGCGTTATCCTCGCCTGCAATCAAGCCACTGGCGTCAACTCCATCATTGGCTACAACACCAATATCCTCTTGCAAAGCGGCCTTTCTGATGTGCAGGCGCATTGGGGATACGTGCTGTTCACAATCATCAATTTCCTCACCACGATTGGCGGCGTCATGCTGGTCGATCGCAAGGGACGGAAGTTCCTGCTTTCAGTCGGAACAGCAGGGATTATTCTTTCCTTGGTTTGCACCGGCCTACTCTTCCGGCAGACGGAACGTTTGCGCGTGGACTCCAGAAGTCCCGTGCAATCGATGGTCAAACCCGACCAGACGATCACCCTCACTTATGACCAAACGCTGGCCAAGAAGCTACTAAGCACCACCGCAAATACCGCGCCGCAGATCGCCAACCGTCCCACCTCTCTGGTCGTCATCTATTCTTACGGCGATTTCCATGCCTCCACCAAAGCAGCGCGTTCCGATGACACCGCCGCGACTCCGATCGAAATCACCCGCGAGAGTTGTGTCCCCGCCAATAAAGTGGTGGCGTTCTTTTCTAATCCCTTCGGCGATCTCGATGCCGCTCGCGCGGCTCCGCTGAAAATCGACGATGCTCTGATTACTCCACTCCCCAGCGAGGGTAGCGGATGGAGGGTGGCCTTTACACTTTTTGTGTTCATGGCGTTCTATGCCATCGGGCCCGGAGTTTGTGTGTGGCTGGCACTATCGGAACTGATGCCCACCCGTATTCGTTCCAACGGCATGAGCATTGCCCTGCTGATCAACCAGGCAGTTTCTACCGGAATTGCCGCAGTATTCCTGCCGACCGTGGGCAAGTATGGCTATGCGGTTATGTTCTGGAGCTTCGCGGCTTGCACCGTGATTTACTTCATCACGGCCGCCTTCTTCCTTCCCGAAACCAAGGGCAAAACATTAGAGGAGATTGAGGCGCACTTCGAAGGGCAAACCAAGCCGGGGCTTGCAACTATATGAATTGGCAAGGAATAGCCAATTGCCACACTCTAGTGGGGGCATATAGCACTTGGGTGCCATTTACCAACTCTCGGCCTTCTCCTATGCTTCCGATTGAGCAGCACTTGGGGGAGGGCTGATCAACATACGTCCCACGACTCGAATGAGTCTGGGGCGTTTTGTTTTGCGCCCGAGATTGACAACCGCCCCAACTCTCCTTGACCATCGCTTAGAACGTCTCAGCGAACAGCATCCAAAATCTTATGAAGCCGCGGGTCTCGAGTTTTTCCCTCTTTGTCTACATTGTTCTTGTTTTCACGTTCACTATCCCCTTCGCCAGCGCTGATGCTCTGCGCGGAACGCTGGTGCATGAAGAAACCATCCGCGTCGCGCCGAGTACTGACGCCGCCCGCGTCGGCGAAGCCAATCGGGGAAACGAGCTTATCGTCATCGACACCAGTCGCGATTGGATTCACGTGGAGGCGATTCTCCGCGAGCCGAGTAACGAAGAAGGTGCTACTGAAGACGAGGCTGAAGGTAAAGCGATCACCGGCTGGCTCCCGAGCCGCTCCGTAGTTCTCAGCACCACCCAGGATGGCGATAAGGTGATCTTCGGCGAAGCAGTCGACTCTGAAGACCAAGCCAGCAGCCGCCGTGGCCGGCGCGATGCCGCGCAGGATGCCATGCGACTCTACTATCGCATTTATGATCTGATGCCCGCTTCGCCGCTGGCCGCCGAAGGGCTCTACCGCGCCGCCGATATCCGCTGGCAGATCGAGCGCGCCGACGTTATGACCCGTCCTTCCGCGCGCGCACGCGAATCCTACATGCGCGGCCAGATGAACGAAGACTGGATGAAGCTGGTGATCAAGAAATACCCGAGCACGAAGTGGGCCGACCTCGCCGCCTTCCGATTGCTCGAAAACAAACTCTGCGGCGATTGGGAAGGCTTATCGAAGTGTCCTGAGAAAGAAGCCGACCTCTACGAAAAGTACGCGAAAGAGCACCCGCAATCTCCCGCGGCCGGGGAGGCTCTGTACGACGCAGCCTGGCGCCGCTCTGCGCTCATCGAAATCTATAAGACCGAACCGAATCAAAAGAAATCGGCCGAATCGAAAGAACAGGCGCTCTCGCTGGCACAGAAAGTCGTCAGCCAATACGGACAAACCGATTGGGCCTACCGCGCCCAACGCCTCATCTTTTACATCCAGAAAGGCGTCCCAACCTTCGGTAACGTCAGCTATTAATCGCTCGGCGGACTCCGCAAGCTTTTCTTCGCGGCCTCTGCGATTGAGGCTCGTGAACTCGATCTGGCAACCACCTCGTGAAGTTTTTCTGCGATACTGTTCCCCTTACTTTCGGAGGTAGATTGAACGACTACTTGTTGTCCCTTGTGCTGGGAATCGTGGAAGGTCTCACCGAGTTTCTTCCGGTAAGCTCCACCGCACATCTGCGGATTTCAGAAGCGCTGCTGCACATCAGTCTGTCCGACGGCTACTGGAAGATGTACACCATCGTGATTCAGTTGGGCGCGATCCTGTGCCTGCCAGTGTATTTTCGCGACCGCATTGCCAAGTTCATATCGACCTTCCCGCGCGGCGAGCGTGGGGACCGAAACGCTCTGACTCATCCTTTGGGTCTCACCATGGTGGCTTTCGTCGTCACCGCGATTCCGGCTTTTCTGCTGACTAAAGTGATCGGCAAACATCTGGAAAGTCTCACCATCATGGGCACTGCTCTGCTGGTGGGCGGAATCGTCATGTGGATCGTGGACGCCATGAATTCGAAATCAGAGGCGGCCGGCCCATCAGCCGGCGGAGGCCGCATCCACACATGGAAGATGGAAAGCATGTCCCTGGCTCAAGCCATCTGGATCGGCGCATGCCAGATTCTATCGGCAGTCTTTCCGGGAACGTCGAGGTCGATGTCGACGATCGCGGCTGGGCAAATCGCAGGAATGTCGCGGGCTTCGGCGCTCGAGTTCTCGTTCTTTCTTTCCATTCCGACAATGGTAACGGCGACCTGCTATGACCTGCTAAAATCATTGCGCGGCAAGGGAGCGAATCCCATTGGCGTTTCGCAGATCGATGCGCATGGATGGATCGTGCTGGCTATTGGCTTCGTGGTCTCCTACATCGTCGCGTACGCCAGCGTCGCGTGGTTCATGGCATATGTGAGAAAGCGCGGCTTCGCGCCGTTCGCTGTGTACCGCATCATCTTGGGAGCGTTGGTGCTGGCGTTTGCCTCGCGATTGGCTGGATAAAATCTTTTTAGCCACGAAGGACTCCTGGGACCACGAGGGAATGCGTGAGAACACAAAGCTTCGTGAGATTTCGCGTCCCTCGTGGTTTCCCACTCTCGTTCCAGCCGGAAGCCAACTGTACACTCCCAACCAATTCCGTCATTGCCGCCGCAGCCGCTTCTTGGCATAATGATGAGGCTCTGGCCGATTTGCGCCACGGACAGTTTCACCTCCGTGCAAAAAAGCGGCCCACATGCGTTTTCTGGCAAGAATCTTTGCGCCCACGGGCAATCGACGGCTCAATGAGCTGATCGGTTTCCTGCTGTGCGTCTCCGCGCTCCTCCTTTTCCTCGCTCTCGCTTCATATTCGCCGCTCGATCCGTCTCTAAACAGCGCCTCCGTGTTGACGGGAACCCATGCCGCCCGTAACTGGATTGGCATGGTCGGAGCGTTCATCTCCGACTTGATGCTGCAGTTCTTCGGCATCGGAGCGTTTTTGCTGCCCATATTTCCTTTCATGTTGGGCATCCGCTGGTTTGCTTCGCGCAAGATTCAATCTCCGGTAGCCAAGACTCTGGGCGGAATCTGGCTGCTCATGTTCGTTCCGGCATTGCTCGCTTTGCTGCCAGGAAATTTCCGCTGGCTGGGCGTCATACCGATTGAAGGCTTGATTGGACGCGTTGTGGGCGATGTACTTGATCCACTACTTGAACGTCGCCGGTGCATACATCGTTTGCGCCAGCATACTGGCGGTCGCCCTGTATCTATCCACTGCGTTCTCGTTTTCGTCCATTCAACTTTGGGTACCGACCCGGTTCGCATTCGCGACGGCGCTGTGGAACCGCTACCAGGATTGGCAGGAAGATCGCACCAAGCGGCGCCAGCAAAAGGAACTGGACAAGCGCCGAGTTTCTAAGCCTGTAGTAAAGACCCAGCTGATCCCCTCGCGGCAAACCGCTTCTGCCGAGCCAACTGTTCAGCCTAGAGCCGCTGCTGAGCCTCGACGCACCGGCATCGAGCGCATGTTCGAGCCAGAACCGGCCCCAGCGGGGTATACGCCTGCACCAACTGGCGGAATCCTATCCCAATCTTTGGCCGCCGCCGAAGCTGCCAGCGATCCCGAAGTCACGCAGCGCGCCGACAGCGATCACAAGGCCAAGACAACGATGCCGAAGATCGCCGGCGGATACAAATTGCCCTCGAGCAGTTTGCTGCAGCGTCCCGATGAGCAGCAGGCGGTGGATGCCGACGAACTAAAAATACTGGCGCAGGTACTCACGGAAAAGTACGCCGAATTCGAAGTCCACGGGCAGATTACGCAAATCAATCCAGGTCCCGTGGTTACTACGTTCGAATTCAAGCCCGATGCCGGAATCAAATACAGCCGCATCACCAACCTCACCGACGATCTCTGCCTCGCATTGAAAGCTGAGAGCATTCTGATCGAGCGCATGGCAGGAAAATCAACGGTTGGTATTCAGGTTCCGAACCGCGAACGCGAAATTATCTGGCTGCGGGAAAATATCGAGTCGCAGGAATTCATGGGCCAGAAGTCCAAGCTGACCATGGCCTTGGGCAAAGACATCAACGGCCGCATCGTAGTCGCCGACTTAGCCGGAATGCCGCACCTGCTGATTGCCGGCTCCACTGGCGCGGGCAAGAGCGTGGCCATCAATGCTTTCATCATGTCGATTCTCTACAAGGCCACGCCGGATCAGGTTCGACTAATCCTTGTGGATCCGAAGCGGCTGGAACTGGGCAACTACGAAGGCGTCCCGCATCTCTATACGCCAATCATTACCGAGCCGAAGCTGGCCGCAAATGCACTCCGCAATGCCGTAAGGGAAATGGAACGGCGGTTGAAACTGCTGGCCGCGAAGGGTGTGCGGAATATCGATCAATACAACCGGTTGTTCGATAGTGGCACACCGAGTTTGTTTGAAGAAGATTCCGACGATAAGCCAATTCCCTACATCGTGATCATCATCGACGAGTTGGCCGATCTGATGATGCTCGATTCCTCGAACGTCGAGGAATCGATTACGCGACTGGCGCAGATGGCGCGCGCGGTCGGCATTCATCTGGTGCTGGCAACGCAGCGCCCCTCGGTCGACGTAATCACGGGATTGATCAAAGCAAACTTCCCGGCGCGAATTTCGTTTCGCGTGGCAACAAAAGTGGATTCACGAACCATTCTCGACGCCAACGGCGCCGAAGCGCTTCTGGGCAAAGGTGACATGCTCTACTTGCCTTCAGGATCGGCGCGTGTCCATCGCTTGCATGCACCGCTGGTTACGGAAAAAGAAATTGCCGCCGTGGTCGAATTCTGGAAGGCGCAAGGCTCGGCAGAGTATCAGCAGCAATTCCTGGAAGCGCCCAAGGACGAACGTGAATCCGCCAGTGGCGCAGATAATATTGAAGGATCAGGCGGAGGCGAAGATGACCCTCTCTATCAGGATGCCGTAAAACTGGTCGTAGAATTTGGCAAAGCTTCCACTTCCCTGCTACAGCGGCGGCTGCGCATCGGGTATGGACGCGCGGCACATCTGATCGATCTCATGGAGCAGGATGGCATCGTTGGCGCAGCTGACGGTCCCAAGCCTCGCGAAGTGTTGAAGCGTCCCGACTGGATTTCTGAAATTGAGCAAACCATGCGTTAGATAGTCCATGTCATGCCGAAACGTAATCTTCGAGTGCTGAAGTGGCTTGGATCGACTCCTGCCGTTGCCATCTGCACATTGTGCAACCGCGAATTCAAGATACCTTTAGAGTCGGCAAAGCGCGTAGCGGATGCTCAAGAGAATCTTAGACTACAATTTGCCGAGCACGAATGCGCGGCGCCAACGTCAGCCCCACAAACCAGGAAAGGGTGATCCGAACTTCGGATATTAATTATATATTCAAAGGCGAACAAATAGCGAACATGATAGCATCGTCCGCATGGCCCGCCGTCCAGATCATAAAAAAGCTGAAGTTTTGAGTGAAGATGACCTGAAGCAACTTCGGCATAATCTTGCCCACCTCAGCATCGGCGCGGTTCGAGACTTTTATGATCAGGCATACCGCGATTGCCGCCTGATTTATCATCGCCTGCCCAGTCCGAAGCAGATGCAGATGCTGGTTCAAGCTTGGAAGCAGTTGTGGAAGTGGCGCTGATGGAGCTCATATGGGTGAGTACGAATCCCTGCCACGCTTTTCGGTATACTAGAAAAGTATGTCAGTGTTAAAAAACATCGCCGCCGTCGCCAAGGGAATGAGCATTACCTTCATGGAGATGTTCCAGCCTACGACGGTTGAAAATTATCCGGATGGCAAAGGCCCACTCCGTGGCGCGCGCATTGAGGCCCGCTTCCGTGGCGCCCACGTTCTGCAGCGCGACGAGAATGGGCTGGAAAAGTGCGTAGCCTGTTTCTTATGCGCCGCGAATTGCCCTTCGAACTGCATCTACATCGAGGCTGCCGATAACACCGCGGAACAGCGTGTGAGCGGCGCCGAACGCTACGCCAAGGTCTATAACATCGACTACAATCGATGCATTTTCTGCGGCTACTGCGTAGAGGCCTGCCCCACCGATGCCATTACGCATGGCCACGGCTTCGAGCTGGCCACATTTAACGCCAGCAATCTGGTTTACCGCAAGGAGCAAATGCTGGCCCCGCGGTCCGCGCATATGGGAGCGAACGTCGTGTTCAATCAGGCTGACGTAGATGGCGGTGCTCCCAAAGAGATGGTGGCGGGAAGCTAGCGTTCGCTATGTTTGAAAGCCGGCGTTTGCTGAATAGGTATATGTGAGTGATAAAGGGACGCCACGCGAGCGTCCCGTTTTCTTTTCCAACCATAAACGACCGGATCACATCTTTTAGCTACATGATTCGAAAATTACAGTCGGGCGAATATCGCTTATATTCGCGGAAGAAAGATGCGAAGACCGGGAAACGGAAAAATCTCGGAACTTTTTCGTCGCGGGCGGCAGCCCAAAAGCATGAGCGTGCGGTGCAGTATTTCAAGAGGGCGTGACGAACCCAGCGATCGCTAGAAAGTCGTGGCCAGCCGGAGAGCATAACTTCTCGGCGGCCCGATGGCGTTGCCGGAAAAAAGTCCGCCGAAATCAATAACGTTCAGGCGGTTATTCAGATTTTCAACGTCCGCCTGCAGGCGCAGCGAACGCTTTTCTTTTTGGTAAAGCTCGAGCCCTGCTGAAGCATCCACCGTTAGCGTTGGCTTGATGCGTCCGTCGGCGAAGTTGATGCGATTCACCACCGCCGCGCCGTATTCCGCCAGCGCTTGATCGTACGTTCCCGTAAAGTCGAAGGGCAGGCCACTGCCATATTCGGCGCCTCCCGCCAGCCACAAACGCGATGCCAGTTGATAGCGAATGCGTCCACGAACCGTGTTGCGTTGGTCCTGTGAATCGGGAAAATGTCCGGTGAGCTGCGTCGTGGCATTAAGGGCGTCTGAACCCACGAAAAGGCCGCCCGTAACCGGGAACCACGCATTCCCAACGATGTAGGAATAACTCAGGAAAGATGAAAGGCGATTCCAGTGCGGCAGTTCGAGTTTTCCTTCCGCGCCATAAATAATGGCTTTACGAAAGGCGATAGGAAAACTGACAGCCGTGTTGAGGATTTGGTCATCGTCGGCGTAGTTATTCACGTAACGGCGAAAATAATTGGCGTCGAAGCGAAACTGCCCGAGAAAACTCTTAGTAGCACCGAACTCGAAGTAATTCCCATGCGAAGGCTCGACGGGCAAGCGAAGTACGTTGGGATTGAGCGAAACCACATCCGGCGAACTGGCCAGCAGAATATTTTCGAATGAAGGGGTTTGAAAAACGCGGTCGTAAGAGGCATGAACGATCAGGTTCGCACGCGGAAAATACCGTGCGATGGAAACGCGTGGGCTGACGGCATTTTGATTCACCACCAGTTGATAGTGATCCCAGCGAAGTCCGGCATTGACAGTCCAATTGCCGAGATGGATAAGATCCTGAACGAAGGCGGACTGCTCGAGATCCGGCCGGTTACCGGTGAATGCGAATGACGGCGGCGTGCCGGGATCAAACGGATAGAGAGGATCGCTGGGGCTGGCGGTAATGACGTCGCTGAAGTTCTCGTGCAGAAAAAGATTGTCGGATTCCAGGCCCGCCTTCCATTCTTGACGGCCGTGGTGGATAGAGATTGTGCTGTTGAAATATCCCTCCTTGAAGTCATTGTGCAAAAACGCGGCGATCGGCCAGGAGCCGTTGTTCGAGTTCAGGTCGCTGGAGTTGTCGCGCACCATGCCACGAATATTGGCAAGAATGTCGGATGAAAAAATATGCTGATAGGAAGTGATCCCCATGGTTTCGAAGTTGTCGGCGGTTTGAAGCTGCGGCACAGTTGTGGGCGGAGTGCGGAGATCGGGAAATTGCTGCGGCTGCTCGTTGGGAATTTCATAACGCGCCAGTTCGTGCTGGACCACTAGCGTAAGGCGATCTTTGGGAGTGAGCTCGCGCTCATAACTTAAAGAGAAATCGCCAGTTGTTCCGCGGTTTGTGAAATTTTCTGCCACCACTGGGTTGAGGTAATGCGCCGTCATGTTTCCCGATGCGCTGCCACCCACAGTGTTGTGTCCCCAGGAATCTTGAACACTGGCAAAGGCGCCCGCGGTGTCGAAGGTTCCGCCGGAAAGAATGGCTTGTCCGTGAAGCCCCGGTTGGGAGTCGTGGAGCGTATTGACTTCAACGATCCCACCCATCTTCCGCCCGTATTCGGCCGGAATGCCGGCGGTGTAAATGGTGAGCGAGTCAACGTCATCGGCCTCGATCTCGGGGCCAAAACCGGGAGAACGATTGTCGGTAAGCGGGATGCCGTCGATGACAAACTGCGTTTGATATTCGGAACCACGCGGATGCAGAACCGCATTGCCTTCATAAAGCCAGCCGGGTTGCGTATTGATCAGGTCGGGCAGGGAGCGGCCGGGCAGCGACGCGGGCCGCTCCGCGATGGCTTTGGAGTCTATGTGGTTGATTGTGGTGGTACGTTCGGGATCGAGCAGAGTGGCGGCGGCGGTGACGTTCACCGCAGTGCTGATTGCAGCAATACTGAGTTTGACGATGTATTCCGTCGGCAGGACCGACTGGATATTGATCAGTCCGTCGTAAGCAGCGAACCCGGGCTCATGAACTTCGAGACGATAGACGCCGAAGGGAAGATTGCGAACGATCGCGAGACCTCCGTCATCGGCGGAAAAAGAGCGGTGGAACTGAATCGCTTCGTTGGACAGATCGATGAATGCCTTAACCGGATTACCATCCGGACCAATGACCTTGACACGAAGCTCTCCCTCGTTACTTTGTGCAAACAGGCTTTGCGCCAGGAGCGGAAGAGCAAGGATGAGAATCGCGAAGTGGAAGAATGAGCGCACAATTTGAGTCGAAGAATCTTTATGCTATCAGTTTCGACTGCTGCGACTGGCCTCCAGAATGCCATATTCGCCACTGATTGGATGCCAATTTTACAAATCCCAAACATATGCCTGACAACTAGGGCCTCGGAGTGAAGCAGTATGACAGTAGATCAGAAAGGAGAGAGTTCTGATCGTTGATCTTCACGCCCTCAAACACGCAGAGGGATGGGGGAAACGGGCGTTCTTGCCGCAGGGGGTGAGGCGCCTGTTTTGTTTAGGTTGGCGTTTTCACCTGCGAAATAAAAGATCGGCGGCCACGAACAACGCAAAGACCACGGAGATGACGCCGTTCATGGTGAAGAATGCGGCGTTAAGTTTGCTGAGATCGTCGCGCTTGACCAGGGAATGTTCGTACAAGAGCAATAGCATGACCGCGACAATGCCGGCCCATGCAAGCCTGCCCAGCCCAAAGGCTGGGATCAAGGCGACTAACAGGCCGAGCATGATGAGATGGAAAATCCGTGCAACCCAAAGAGCCGGGCCAATGCCGATATAGCGGGGGATCGAGTGCAGCCCCGCGTCGCGGTCAAACTCGAAATCCTGACAGGCATAGAGAATGTCGAAGCCCGCAACCCAGAAAGTCACAGCCGCGGTAAGCAGCAGGATGCGGGGATCGAGCGAACCTCGAACCGCAATCCATGCCGCGGAGGGCGCGATACCGAGCGCGAATCCAAGCACGAGATGCGATAGCCGCGTGAAGCGCTTTGTATACGAGTAGAGCAGCAGGATCGCCAGCGCCACCGGCGCGAGCCACAGAGTGAGCCGATTCAGTTGCGAGGCGGCGAGAATAAAAATGGCACAGGAGACGATCACGAAGCTGGCCACAAACGCGGGCGATAAATGTCCAGCCGGCAACGCACGGGTGCGAGTGCGCGGGTTGGCGGCGTCGATACTCGCGTCAGCCAGACGGTTAAAGGCCATCGCCGCAGACCGGGCAGCCACCATAGCGACGACGATCCACACCAGTTGATGCGCAGTAGGCAGACCCGAGGCCGCGAGCATGGCCCCACAGAGAGCAAAAGGAAGAGCAAAAACGGAGTGCTCCCACTTAATCATTTCCAGCGTGACGCGCAGGTTGCGGAAAACAGCCACAAGAAAGATTGTAAGGCAGGAATACAATTCTCTGTCTTCAGAGTAGCGCGGCGAGATCAAACCGAACCCTCCAGATGTTTCAAGCCGACATCCTCTGTTTATGAGAAACTAGCGGACACCTGAGTTGAGGGAATGATGCACGCTGTTCAAAATGTGACGATTGCCTTACCCGCTAAAAAGCCACTCCTCGAAAGGCACCAGCCAAAAGGCAAGATAAAGGTCGGGATCTTCTTCTTGTATATTTTCCTGCTCGCCGGAGTCGCGAGACACCTCTACTACAAGCCGATCTACAGTATGGATTCGATTCAATACATGGGCAACGCCCTGCTCATGGAGGAGCGCAATCCAGTTCGAATTCACCAGCGAGTGTATGCCGAGGTGCAGCGATATGTGCCGAGACGGGAGCGTGAGGACTTGCTGGGGTACGAGGTGGGTGCGCCCGCGGATCAGAACAAATCGCGCCAGGAACGGGCGTCGAATGCTGACACGTTCGCGGAATTTCTTCCCTTGTTCGCAATTCGTCCTCTCTACAATCAGACACTCTGGCTGGTCAGCAAAACCGGTTTGGGATTGGTGCGTTCGGGACTGTTGATTTCGGTAACTTCGTATTTCTTGCTTGGAGTTCTAGCGTTCATTTGGCTTAGAAGGTATATCAGTCCAGTGCTGACGCTGGCGTTTTCGATTCTGCTGATGATCAGCCCTCCGCTTACAGGTTTGGGACGGGAAACAACGGCCGATCCGCTGGCCACGCTGATAGCGTTCGCATCGCTGTACTTGATTTTTGAAAAACAACGCCTTTTTCCCGGCATGATCTTGCTGCTGGCTTCCATTTATTTTCGAACCGACTTTGTGGTGCTGGCGGGGCCGGTAATTCTGGCTTGCTGGTTGCAGCGGCGGATTGAACTCTGGAAAGCGGCCGTGCTCTCAATTGTGGCGGTCATTTCGGTTTTGTGCATCAATTATTTCGCAGGAGATTACGGGATAGGCATGCTTTACTACCGCAACTTTACCGGCGTTCCTGTGGCGCCCGGAGAAATGACGGTTCGGTTGTCTGCGAAGGACTATTTCCTGGCTTTGCGCGCGGGAATAACTTTAATGATGTCAAGTTTTTTCCTTCCCTTCCTCTTACTCGGAACCGCCGGCATTGCTCTGAGGAGGACGCGACCATTATTTGCTGTGACCTTAGGCTACGTATTCCTGCATTTTGTGATACTTCCCAACTGGCAGGAGCGATGGTTCGGGGTCTTCTATCTTTCTATGGCGGTGTGCGCTGCTATGGCGGCGGGAACAGCGAAAATATCGGTGTTTAGCCGAACGCCGAACAGTTAAGTAGAATTCAAGCCCATGGTATAAACAACACCACAGAAATGACTCCAACTGAATTAGGTCCCGGCATCAGCCGCTGCGTGCATTTGACTTACGATTCCCATGCGGACTCGACCGAAATTCTTAAAAAAACTGCGCTCGTCGAGCGTTCGTTCCTTATTCTTTGCTTCACCTCGGGACTGCTTCAGGTCTGGATCAGTCGATATGCGATGATTTCCGATGGAGTCTCTTATCTCGACGTCGGCGATGCGTACTTTCGGCACAACTGGTCCACGGCAATTAATGGCTATTGGAGCCCGATGTACTCCTGGTGCTTAGGGCTTGCGCTTTATGTGTTCAAGCCTTCGTTGCGCTGGGAATTCATCATCGTGCACCTGGTTAATTTCGTCATTTATCTGGCGGCTCTGTTGTGTTTTCGGTTTTTTCTTCATTCGGTGCTCCGGGCTGTCAGAGAACAAGCCGCAGAATGCGCCGAGGGCCCGGTTCCCTTGCCCGATTGGGTTTTGTTGGGACTTGGATACAGTGTCTTCCTTTGGGCGTCCCTGGTATTGATCGATCCCGGACTAGTCACACCCGATCTTCTTGTTGCGGCGATTGTGTTCCTGATCGGCGGCTGCCTGGTGGAGCTGCGCGTTCACGAATCCTATGGGAAATTTGCGATCTTCGGCGTGTTGTGCGGAGCAGCCTATCTGGGTAAGGCAATCATGTTTCCACTGGGATTTGGATTCCTCGGGATCCTGCTCTTGTCCGGCAGGTGGTCGAAGAGAAGGATCTGTGGCGTCTTACTATCTGCCCTGCTGTTCTTGACTGTAAGTTCGCCTTTTATCGCCGCCCTCTCGAAGCAAAAAGGAAGGCTAACCTTCGGAGACAGCGGCAGGCTGAATTATGCCAGCCTCGTGAATCCCGGCGCCCCGCAGGTGCATTGGCACGGCGAACCGGTCGGTAGCGGCACCCCGAGACATACAACCCGGCAGGTCCTGGAGAATCCTCCTGTGTACGAGTTCGCCGAACCGGTCGCCGGCACTTACCCACCCTGGTACGATCCCTCGTACTGGAATGAAGGGGTGCGGGGAACGTTCCGGTTGCGGTCCCAGGTTCGGGTTCTGGTGCAGAGTGCGCTGAGTTATACGAAGTTGCTCGCGAGCCAATTGGGATTGCTCGCAGGGGTGCTCACATTTGTTTTGTGGGGTGGGGTCCCGACTCGAAGAGCGATCGTCTCCAATTGGCCGCTGATTGCGGCAGCGGGCCTCAGCATTGGGCTTTATTCGTTGGTGTTGGTAAGGCCTCGATATATTGGCGCCTCACTCGTACTTTTGACATTGGGCATTCTTGCGGGGATTCGCCTGCCGAAGACCGATCAGTTCAGCCCGGTGACGAAGCATCTTACTGCCGCAATAATCGCCACCATCCTGTTTTCGGTTGTGGCGCATGTGGCGGAAACAGCTTACAAAACCATGACCGTTGACGGTTATCCGAGCGAAAGGGATCAACTGGAAGCGGCAGTGGGATTACAAAGCCTGGGACTGACACCGGGCGACAAGGTTGCGGTAATCGGTGACGGATCATTCGCTATTTGGGCGCGCCTGGCAAGACTCAAGATTGTTTCGGAGGTTTCATCCCTGGAGCCGGGAAACCGCGGCTTCTGGGCCTCATCCTGGGAACGTCGGAGCTTGGTTTATCAGAAGCTTCGCGACACGGGAGCAATAGTAGTGGTGGTCTGGAGCCCACCAACGAATGGCGTGGACCCAGGGTGGGGAAGAGTCGCGAATACTAACTACTACGCGCACTTCTTATCGAAGTAGCGTAAGTTGCCAACGGGCGGCCCTACGAATGCCCGGGCAGCCAAAGAAAATCGGCGTGCCGATACTGGTCGAATGTTTTCACTGCCTTTCCCGTGATCGCCGAGTGGCAGAGATAGTTTAACTCCCCCAGCAGTTGCCACGTTTGTTCGCGGCCAATATCTGAGCATTCAACAAAAAGGACAGGCCGGGCGGTGGCAATTGTGCGGCGCATGCCCCGCAAAACAAATCCCTCTGCACCTTCAACATCAATTTTCACAAAGCTGGGAAGCCCAAACTCGCCTGCCTCCACGAGTTCGTCGATGACCGCCGCACGAACGTGCAACTCAGTAACCGAAGGCTCATTTCGATGCCAGACCAGGCTTGCAGTGGCTGAGTTCTCAATCATTCGAATCACGGCATCGCCAGACCTATCTGACGCCGCCAGATTCAGCACCTGAACGTTGGTAATTCCGTTGATCTCAATGTTTTGTCGAAAGGCATCGGCACTTCTCGGAATCGGCTCGAAGGCAATCACATGCCCCTTCGGTCCGACACGCTTGGCCAGTGACAGGGATACGTAACCTACATTCGCGCCGATGTCATACACAGTGTCGCCGGCGACGACGTACTTCCGGATCGCCTTTTGCAGATGGGGTTCATCAGTTCCCAGAAGATACCCAAGTTTCTCGGCGGGCGAAATATTCATCCGGTAGCCCGATGCGAGTCCTCGAACGATGGTCCGGGGCCTGGATTCACTTCCCAACAAGAAAATTGCGCACGATCTGGTAAATCTGCGAATCACTGACATGCCGTTCAATTGCCTTGTATCACGCGGTGTGTAGAGCTCGCAACCTGGCGTGATGGCGCGCATTTTTCGAGCATAAGTAGTGCCGAAACTCGCCCGGGTTGCTGTTATGATTCCGGTACTCAAAACAGATAGACGCTTTTCCCGGATAAGGAGTCGTTGTGGCGGTTGCCCATAGAGCGGAAGTGGATCCTCAGCCGGTCGTGTCTCCGGTAAAAAGTGTCGACGCCATCGAAGTCTCCGTGGTAATGCCCTGCCTGAACGAGGCCGAAACCCTCGAAGCCTGCATCGTGAAGGCGCAGCGGGCTCTGCAGGAAGCTCACATTGCGGGCGAAATTGTTATCGCCGATAACGGTAGCACCGACGGCTCGCTGCAGATTGCGGAACGGTTAGGCGCCAGAGTGGTGAATGTGCAGGCGAAGGGCTATGGCAGCGCCTTGATGGGAGGGATCGCAGCCGCATCCGGTCAGTACGTTGTGATGGGAGATGCCGACGACAGCTACGATTTCGGACACATCCCACGATTTATCGAAGAGTTGCGCAAGGGCGCAGACGTAGTGATGGGCAATCGTTTTAGAGGCGGAATCCAGAAAAACGCAATGCCTCCGCTGCACCGTTACTTTGGCAATCCCGCGCTAACCCGGCTGGGACAGCTATTTTTCAAGAGTCCCGTCGGAGATTTCTATTGTGGCCTGCGCGGCTTTCGCAAAAACGCCTACGAGCGCATGGCCCTGCGAACCACGGGAATGGAATTTGCCACGGAGATGGTGGTGAAGGCAACGCTGCTCGAGCTACGCATTGCGGAAGTTCCAACCACGCTTTCTCCCGATGGACGAAATCGTCCTCCCCATTTACGTACGTGGCGCGATGGCTGGCGTACTTTGCGCTTTTTTTTGCTGTATAGTCCGCGCTGGCTATTTCTTTATCCCGGCATCGCACTGATGCTGCTGGGCACAGCACTCGGTCTGTGGCTGCTGCCCGCACCGCGCAAGCTCGGCGGAATTACCTTCGACGTTCATACCCTGGTATATGCCGCGGCGTTCGTGCTGCTGGGGTTTCAGGCAATCGCCTTCGCCTGCTTTACAAAAATCTTTGCGATTTCCGAGGGACTGCTACCTCCGGATGCTGCGTTGGATAAACTTTTCCGCTACATCACGCTTGAGCTTGGGGTAGCCGTGGGCGCGGCGCTGACAATCGCGGGATTCAGTGCTTCCGTGTATGCGGTCAGCGCGTGGAGCGCACAACACTTCGGCATGATGGACTATTCCCGGACGATGAGAATTGTAATTCCGGCGGCGTTACTGCTCACGCTCGGGGCGCAGACCATCTTCGCCAGTTTCTTCATGAGCGTTTTGGGATTAAGGCGGAAATGAGTTTTCGCATCCCGCGACCCTTCGCCAGCGAACGATCCGACCGAAATACTTCTTGCAGGCTCGTTATTCAACTTCGGCTGAGAAGCGTGATGAAGTGCAGTTTGGCTCCGAATAACCAGTCAATGGGCTTGGGGTACAGACCGATCCTGGTCACCGTTTGCTCCGGCTTCAGTCCGATTATTCGCCAGGCTTCGTGCCACTGGCGCTCGGTCCAATAATTGTAGGGTAGTGCGACGCCAAATCTTGCGTTTCCCACCCAGTCCATCAAGCGCAGGCGCGGGCCGGCCAACAAGCCATTGCAATTGTGATCCTTGATAAGCACACTCTGTTTCGACACGCGCCAAGCCTCGCGTAACAAAATGGCTGGATCGGACGTATGGTGCAAGACATCGGAGAAAAGAACCAGGTCAAACGATTGGTCATCGAAAGGGATGCTCGATCCGTCGAACATATCAACCGGAATGGAAGTGTGGCTGCGGGGAAGCACATCGATTCCCGTGATTACAATATCCGTCCTGCGGGATTGTAGAGCGGCTGCAATAAGCCCATCCCCGCAGCCCACGTCGAGCACCCGGGCGGACTGCGGCGCCAGCTGCGCGAACCAGCCTGCAAGGATTTCTACTCTGCGGTTGAATACCAGCTTCTCGTGCAGCACTCCGATTGCGCTCATGCTTTAGGCATCCACTCGCAGTTTATAACGGTGAAAGGCGAAACCCTTCCCACACACGCTTAGTCACGGTCAGAGATCTCACGGTCAGAGATCAGTGGAACAAAACGTACCGAATCTCGGAGCGAGATTACGGGCTGGCCATTGTGCATTCGGACCAATCGGAGTTGCTGTGACTCGGGGGAGCCGACGGGAATAATCATGCGTCCTCCCTCGCGAAGCTGAGAAAGCAGAGCGGAGGGAATCTCGAAGGCGGCGGCCGAAACCAGAATGGCGTCGAACGGAGAATGCGCGGGAAGGCCGAGCGTGCCGTCGCCCGTAGAGATTTGCACATTCGCATAGCCGAACCGCGCTAAGACAAGGCGTGCATGAGAGGCAAGATCCGGGTGGCGTTCGATGGAAAAAACCTGGGCTGCCAGCTCCCCGAGAAGCGCAGTAACGTATCCAGAGCCAGTGCCGATTTCGAAGACGGTAGACGTCGGGGTCAGCTCAAGTGATTCCAGCATCACAGCCACCACGTAAGGCTGAGAGATGGTCTGGCCGTCACCGATGGGCAGAGGATGGTCCTCGTAGGCCTCGGCGCGAAGGGCCTCTGGGACAAATTCGTGCCGCAGAACGCGCAGCATCGCGTCGAGTATTCTCCCATCAGAAATGCCGCGGGCGCGAAGTTGCGAATCTACCATGCGCTGGCGGGCGGAGCTGAAGTCGATCATATTCGTGCTTGAGCTTCGACTTTCTAAACGGAGCTAAGATCCCAGGCAGAATAAACGTAAAGCTCAATAACTTTATTTTTTCCGCTGGCGGACTTGAAGGTCAAAGCTGACCACACCGTTCTGGTCGCGTGTTCCAACGACCGAAAGGTTGCGATTGAAATAGTACTCGCCCTGGATGATTTGCTGCGAGCTTTGAGAGACGTTGGTGGAGTAGGTGAGGGAAACGTTATTGGCAAATTCCTGTTCGATGGTGATCTGTGGGCTGTTGCTGATGGGATTAGTTTCGGTGACGAGTCCCTGTGGGTCAATCTTGATATTGCTGGCGCCGAACAGCCTTTGAAACCGGCTGGTGACCGTGCTATTCAGAGCCTGGCTCAGGATAAGAGCAGTCGCCTGGTCGGAAAAAACGCTCTGGCCTGACTGCTCCTGCAGTTGGGAGGATTCATCGCCGGTGCGCCCAAGTGCCAGGAGCGCAATGATGTCCGATTTCGGCAGCGGAGGTTCAGAGCGGTAATTAATATTCAATCCGCGATCAGGCGTCCCGGTCATGGTGATATTCAGATCGTAATTGCGAACGTGGGTGGAGGCCTGCAGATTGAGTTGGGGCTCGATAGAAACCGGATTGGTGAAGCTGATGTCGCCACGCTCGAGGGTATAACGCGTGCCGTGAAATGTGGCTTGGCCTTCCAGAATGTCGACCCGGCCAAGGACCGCGGGACGAGCCACGGAACCTCGAAGTCGGAGGTCGGCGTCGCCGGATAACCGTGCGATGGCGGTGCGCATCTGCAGTTCCGGCGCGGTCTGCACATGGATATTCAGTTTGATATTGTTCAGCGGAGAGTTCGCAACGGTCAGGCTCGCGCCCTGGCGGCCGCGCTCCAGGTAAGAACTGAAATCGAAGCCCGGGGTTACGGCGATCTTGTTGATCGTGATTTGGCCGGAGACGTTCGAATCGGAGCGCGTCCCCACCCAATGTAATTGAGCGTCGGCTGTCGAACTCACGCCTGGGGGATAGCGCAGGCGAACGTCTTTGCCAATGGCGGTCAGATTGAAGTTCAGTTGCCGGTTGAGATAAGTGGCATCGCCCTGAAAACTCAGAGTGCCCCCACCGGTGCGGGCGGCCAGCGATTCGATGTGGGCGTGATCACGAGTGAACACCAGAGTACCGTCGAATCCGTTCAATCCACTGGGCAACGTCGCGTAAGAGAGCGACCCGTTGGAAAATTGCAGCCGGCCTTGAGGCAGGGGATCGGCAACAGTTCCGCCGACCGTCATATTCAGGGTAGCGAGTCCCGAGGCGGCAATGTCAGGGTCGAAACCAGAAAGCAGCTTGAGATCGAGATGCCCATCCGCGGCCAGATCGAGGCTGCGACTACCCGAGAGCTGCAGCGAACCATGGGCACTGAGGTCAGTTCCCTCACCGAGCATGTGCAATCGTTCAATCTTGATAAGTTGATTTGCCAGGACCAGGCGAACCGGATCCTGATTTTGCAGCTTCACATTTTCCAGGTCGAGTGAGACCGCACCGAGATCGGCATTCACGCGCCATTGTGAAAAATGAGATATCGGGCCGTGAAGGTCGAGAGAACCGGCCACCGATGAATGTCCGGTGAGTTGGTTGCCAAGATAGGCGTGCCATAAGAAATCAAGATCGAGCTGATCCATCTGCAAAGAAATGTCGGCGGGGTAGCCGTCGCGCATTTGGACATGCCCGCCAATGAGCAGAGAACCGTGCTGCAGTTGGGAAGTACCGCTAAGCTGCAGATCACTACCCTCGCTGACGGCTCGCAGATTAAGGCCTCCCACGAGTTCGTGATCGAGTGTAAGGTCGCGCACATGAACATTGGCGTCGACAACGGGAGCTTCAGATGTCCCGGATGCCTTAAGGCTGAAGTCGGCGCGGCCTTCGAGTCCGAGACGATTGGGGGGAATCTGGTGGATATGCGCAAGATCGAAATTACTGCCGGCCACGTCGAGGCGAAACGTTCGCGTTGCGGGAGTGTAGGCGGCGCTGCCAGTGAGCACAGAATCGTCGTGGAAGAGATGAATATTATCGAGTGCCAGTTCGCCGTTAGAGAAGTGGAAGGCGGAATCGAACTGCTGGACCGGCTCGCCATAAACGGTAGCGTGGTTGAGATGAATCTTGCCGTCACCGTGAGGATTCGAGGCTGTGCCCGCGGCCTGCAGGAAGATATCGGCTGCACCGCTTACCGGATAGTTGGATCCGGTGAGCGCCTGCACGGTGGCAAGATCCGTATTTTCAAGGTTGGCGCGGATTCTGAATTGACTATCGCCGGTGAAATGGCCATGGCCGAGGGAGGAAGAAGCCTCAAACTCCGCGGAGGTGTCGTCTCGACGCAGATTCGCGCCGCGTAGAGCAATGGCATCGAAGGAGAGCTGTAACGAAGTCGAAAGAGAATCCCACTGGGTTTTGAGCGCGTGGGTGTCAGGCGTCGCGGGAATATTAACTTCGAAATCTTCTACCTGCAGACTTCCACCGAGTTGCGGCGAAGAGAACGAACCGGTCAAGTTGCCGTTGAAAGTAGCGCGTCCGTTTAGAACTACGGGAAGCAGCGCAGGTCCGCGCACCGCAGCGACCAGCGGAAGCCAATCCGCCAGACTGGAAGCCGAAACGGACAGCCGAAGCGCCGAATTGGAAGACAACCTGCCCGAGGCCTGAACGTGGCTTGTAGGCGTGGCCAGGTTAAATTGCGGAAGATCAAGACTATCGGTTGCCACGTAGTAAACACCTGTGGCATAGGCAGTGAGCGGAACTCGCGCGGCAAGCGAAATGGGCGGCGGATTGACGTCGAGAACAAATTTAATTTCGGCGTCCCGACGAGTCCCCTTCCAACGGGCGTCGATAGTGCCGGAAGCCAGCCCCGCAAGACGAAAATCCGGGAGCGGATGAGCGGAAGCATTCAGTGCCAGTGCAAGCTCCTCGCTTGAAATATCTCGGAGTCGAAGGTCGATCAGAGCATTTTGGACGGCCGGGGCTTTCGGTCTGGAAATTGGCTGGCGGGATTTACTCAACGGAGGAGCCGAGGAAATCACTGCAGTCTCAAATGTTTTTTTAGCCGCTGGCGAAAGGTGCTGCTCGGCTGCGAGCCACTGATTCAGTTCCGCTTCTCCGCTGACGTATCCTCCAAGAATCTTAGCTTGCATCTTGGACAATTTGAGTTGCTGATCGGTAATGGAATAACCGGTGGTCAGGGCAGCCTTCGAAAATGCGATCTGATCGTCCTTCCAAGCCAGGTCGTTCACTGTGAGCAGGCCTGTGGAGGCAAATTGATCGAGCGACCAATTCCCTTCTCCTTTCAGGTCGAGAAATCCGGCGCGAAGGTCATGGCGCCGCGCGATCGATGCCGCTTCGCTGAGGTCAACATGCGCTTCGTATGTTCCTCGGATTTGAGGGCGACGAAAGTTAGTAATGTGACCACTGGCGAAGAGGTTGGAATGGCCGGAATTCCATTTCAGAGAGTTGATATCCGCGGAGTCGGCTCCGAGCGTGAATTCCGCAGAGCTCATCCAGGCGAAGGGGCGAAAATCATGCAGTTTGGTATCCACCAAGCCAACCAGAAGGCGGCCATTGTAGCGCGAGTGAAGATAGGAGTAATCCATCTGCAGCCAAACATCGCGCGCAGCCAGGTCGAGGGGGATGATCTGGTTATCCCAAAGGATGCGTCCGTGGCGGATTTCGAGGCGATTGATCGAAAGGGCGAAGAGCTGTTCCACCGTAGTCTGAATAGAAGACTGCGGCCCCGTGCGCTGCGGAAAATTTGTAGTGCCGTCAGGATAGAACGCCAGATGAACAACCGGCTGGTCGAGAACAACTTCCTCGAAGGCCAACTCGGAACGCAGCAAAGAACTGATCTTCAAACGCGCGACAATGCCATCAGCATGCGCCAGGGGAACATCGGTCGCGGATTCTCGTCCCTGCACTGTGATATTCCGAACCTCGACCTGCATGCGGAAAGGAATGGTATGGAAGGCACCGATCTGGGCGCGACCTCCGGTGATCCGTTCGATCTCGGCCACCAGACGACGGCGAACCAAGGACTGAAACGAATCTGTGGTGGTGTAAACAACCAATCCTGCGATGAAAAGGAACACAGCGGCCGTTAGCACAAGTAGATATTTCCACCACCGGCCAGTGGGCTTGGCAGCTTCGGCGATCACTGCGATCGAACTCCCGGGTCATTGGAGGAAGGAGTGACGCCGGGTAGACGAATCTGACCTTCAGAACGCAGAGTCTGCAGCCAGGAGACAAGCATCTCGCTGACTTTTTGTTCGGTCAGCAGTTCGCGAATCTTCGCCGAAACTTCGGCTAGAGGAACTTCCGAGGAGCCCGCCTGCTTCAACTTCGGAACGAACTGATCGCGATAGTAATCTTCAATCGACTTGGCATCGATTTGCACCGCGGGACGAAGCCGCGCATCGACCAGGCGCATCACATCGATCTCTTGCCGGACGTGAGCAAAAATATCTTTTTCGGTGATGTTATAACGCGCCAAAAGAGCGCGCCAACCATCATCCGAAGAGCCCTGCGGATATTGTTTGCGGGCACTGGCGATCCGGGCCGCGACTTCGGCGTCAGAGGCATGGCGAAATTCTGCCGATTTCATCTGCTCGCGGAGCAATTCCTGGTCGATTAGACGATCGAGCACCGCGCGCCGGTCCTCGGCGGTAAAATCAGCCACCGAGCGGTTACCGAGAAGCGCCTCGTAGCATAACGCTTCATCCCAATCAGATTGCAGAATGACGCGTCCGTTCACAGTCGCCACAATGCGATCGATCACCTGGGCAGCAGCCGCTGAACTGGGAATGACAAAGACGAAAACAGACAGCAGCAGCGCGAACGCCGCAGTGATCGTAGTTTTAGCATGAATTCTCATTAAAACGGCTGCCCTATGCTGAAAAATACGTTGAAATGCTGCAGGCGTTGCGGAGTAAACGCCGACGTTGGAGCCAATTGTGTGCTCGGCGTGTAGCCAGTGGGATACAGCGTCGGATTCAAATTGTACCCGAAATCGAAACGCAAAGGGCCAATGGGTGTCTTATAGCGCAACCCCAGGCCAACCGCGTGTGAAGTGTAGTCATAACCGGAATTGTCGAAGCTGGTTACGCAATAATCATAGGCTGCGGCGGCCGTCACCGGACTGTATTGCAGGCACTGCGCCGGATTCTGCTGGTGCCAGCGCAACAGGCCCTTCAGCATGTCGTGTCCAGCGGTAAAAACATTGCCCATATCGTGAAAAATCGCGAAGCCGAACCCTTCCCCCAGGTAGGGGAGGCTGATCGAAGGAAACCGCAGCTCCTCGCTGTTCACAAACAGAGCTGAGCCGCCGACGGGGAAACCGGAATCGGGATCGCGGGGTCCTGCCTGATTTAACCCAAAGCCGCGGTGAGAGTTGCCACCACCGGCAAAAAAAAGTTCGGGCAGCGGGATGATCGAAATATTCTGCTGACAGGCTGTCTGCAGATTGTTCAGCGGACAGGACCCGGGCGGCAAAATCCTTGTGCCTCCGTAGACTTGTTCCGCGCCCAGCGTAGTCGAGCGGGCGAAGACGAACTGATGATTAGGTCGGCCAAAGGCGTAATACGTGGAATCCTGGGAGAGCGCGCGGCCGTAATCCGATTGCGAACCGACATAGCTTGATGCCACAAATGTATCCAGAGTAAAGTATTGCCCTTTGGTGCTTTCCAGAGGATTGTCCCGCTGGTCGCGGATAAACGTGAAGCCCGGGCCGCCCACGTGGGCAGGCAAGGAAAATAAGCTGAACTCCGCGGGCGAAAAATCCGACACGATGTCGCTCGCTTTCACCCGGCGATAGTCGAACCGGTAGGTGATCGAGGTGGAATGATTCACCTCCTGCCTGCCGATTTGCTGACGCAAATCGATCTTGCCCTCCAGGCGCTGCGAGGTGAAAGTGGCCACGTTGAGACTGTTGTCGTAAAACGCCGTAAAAAAGAGTTTGAAGCGGTCATTGTTCAAAATTTTCGGAATTTCGTAACCGATCAAGCCGCGCTGCTGCAGGGTTCCGACATGCGACTGGAAGGTGAGAGTCTGGTTCCGTCCGCCGACGTTGAGACGGGTGACGTCCAATGCCACGCGTGGGCTGACGCCCGTCTCACCCCCTGGGGCCTGCTTACCGGCAGGTAGGCCGGTTTCGAACTCCAGGCCCGCACCGTAAGTAAAAGTGTAGCGTTTCGCCTCCCGAACTTGAACCAGAACATTTTTCTCAGGGTCCGTGCCGTTGGGATTCTGTACTGCCGTGTCGACCTGGCTAAAGATGCCAAGATCGTAGAGCTTGCTCTGAGTGTCGAGAATATCCTGCTGACTAAGAGGCTGCCCGGAAGCCACTTGCACCTCGCGCTGCACCACGTAATCACGTGTATGCTCAAGCCCGGCGACCAGCACCTTGTTAACAACAAATTGTTCTCCCTCGTGGATTGTGTAGGTAATATCTTCGCGATCCGGCACAGCAGGAGCAGCACTGGCCATGATATCCAGTGTGGCGTTGGGAAAACCGTGATTGAAGTAGTAGTTGAGTATGTCGTCGCGATCCGTGGCTAAATTCTGCTCCGAGTAAGGCTGGCCAGCGGCGGTATTCAATTCAGGAAATGCTTTGGCGTTGATTTTCTCGTTGCCAACAATGTGCAGCGCAGCCACCAGGGTTTGCGGCCCTTCGTTGATTTGAATATGCACCGCGAGATGATTTTGCCTCTGTCGATAATTGTCGTCCACCTTGGTTTGAATTTTGACCTGACGGAAGCCGTTGGAGACATACAAGGCCTGAAGACCGACAACATCGCTCTTGAGCAAAGCTTCGCTGTAGCGTCCGGGAAAAAAGAATCTGCCGGCAGGCTGAATCTGCAGGCGTTGGCGGAGCATTTTGGCGGGGAAATACTTGTTTCCGGTGATTTCCACAGACTCGAGTTTGTGCACCGGTCCAGGATCAACATGGTAGATTATGCGGACCAGGTCGGGACTGGTTTCCTTTTGAAAGCTAACTGACGCATCGAAGTGCCCGCGGGTCTGGACGTAATTGAGCAGATTCCGCTTACCTTCGTTGAGCAAATCGTCGTCGACCGCGTTCTCCTGATAGACGGGTATCTCTCGTTTTAAAACGCCTCGGCTAACAGGAAAGCCTACGGCGTATACGACCACCACGGGACCGGGCTGAATAAGATACGTATAGTCGACTGCGTTCGATTCCGGATGGTAGTTCTGCTCGGCGATGGAAACCTGAGCCAGAACTCGATGCTGTTTCTGAAGTTTTTTGCGAAGGCGCTGTAGAGAGTTAGTAACCCGGTTGGCCGTGATCCGGTCGCCTGGGTGCATCTTTGCAATATCCTCAACTTGGCTTAGCGAAAAATCCGACTGCCCGTTAACTCTAACCTCGCCCACGTGCGCCAGGTCCTTGGCTGCGATGTGAAACAGGATATTAGTCTCTCGCGTAGCGGAATTCGAAATGCTTTCCCCAGTCACACGCGCCCGGTAATATCCATTCTCCTGCAGCAGTTGGCGAATGTTCTGCAGAGCCCGGTTGAGTTTGTCGACGGTATACAGTTCGCCGAGCTGGAGTTTCGTGGCGTTCACGATCTGGTTATAACTGGGATGGCGCGGAGCCCCTTCCACATCCACGGCGCCCACGAACAAATTCGGCGACGTGGTGAACCTGAGAACGACGGCGCCATCTACAGGAGTGACTTCGGCCTGAATGTCAGCAAATAGGCCAGTGGAATAAAGAATGCGGATGCTCTCGCGCACTTGATCCCGGTCCAGGGGCTCACCCGTTTTTTGCGGCAGCATCTGCAAAAATCTCTCAGCATCCTGAACGCCGGGGAGTTCGATAGATCCGACGGTGCGTCCGAAATAGGCAGCCATCCCCGGTGAGGATTGCGCCTCCTGCAATAAAGAGGAAACGCGAGGTGACCCGGCATGAGCCACCGAGCCGAGCGAAACCATCATCGCGATGACGAATGCGGCGTACCTTCTCAGCAAATAATTTCCTTAGGTCCGTTTCATATTTCGATGAGGCGCGGAGGACCCTCGTTGTCCCGCGTACGGATGGCGGAGCGATCCCACTATAATAAAGGTTTTGCGGGAAGGAACTGGTGACCTCCTTGAGGCAGGGCTTGGAACACGCAGGTGCAACAGCAAAAGACAAGTTCGAGGAACGCTATTCGCGGCAGATTCTGTTCCGCGGAATCGGAGCGCAAGGCCAGCAGCAACTCGCCGCGGGTAGAGTCGCGATTGTTGGCTGTGGCGCGACCGGGTCGGCGCTCGCCTCATTGCTGGCGCGATCTGGCGTCGGCGAACTGCGGATCATCGATCGCGATTATGTGGAAGCCAGCAACTTGCAGCGGCAGTCACTGTTTGACGAGCAGGATGCCTCCGAATCTCTGCCCAAAGCCGTGGCCGCCGCGCGCAAAATTGCGCTGTTCAATTCCGACGTAAAACTTGAGGCGCGGGTTGAGGACGTGGTACCTGGAAATATTGAAGATCTGCTTGAAGGAGTTCACGTAATTCTTGATGGAACGGATAATTTCGAGACTCGATATTTGATAAACGATTACGCCGTCAGGGCCTCCGTTCCCTGGATTTACGCCGCTGCCGTGGGAAGTTATGGAGTGACTTTAAATGTGGTTCCCGGCAAGACCGCTTGTTTAGCATGCCTGTTTCCCGACTCGCCGCGAGGAATGGTGGAGACTTGTGAAACCTCGGGAATATTGAATACCGCGGTAAATGTAGTTGCGTCGGTCGCGGCCTCTGAAGCCTTGAAGTTGCTGTTGGGCGGCGCGGCGCTGGAGCATTTGCGGAAAACGCTTTGGTCCTTCGATGTTTGGAACAATGATCACGCCGAAATTGCAGCGGGAAAGCCAAGAGCGGGCTGCCGGGCGTGCGGCGAGAAGGGATTTCGTGCATCTGGCCGGCGAAGCGCGTCCCCATATCACGATGTGCGGAAGAAATTCGGTGCAGATTCACGAGCGCGCCCGACCGATCGATTTCGCCGAGATGCAGCGGCGATTGGAAAGCCTTGGCACCGTCCGGCACAACGAATTCGTCTTGAAGTTCTGGCGCGAGCCCTATGAAATGACGCTATTCCCCGACGGCCGCGCCATCATCAAGGGAACGACCGATGCTGGCGTCGCCCGCAGTTTGTACGCGAGATTCGTCGGAAGCTAAAGAGTGGCCATAGAACGGCGAATCTGCAGCGATATAGATTGCAATCGCCTCAACGTCAGCGACAGCGCGCGGCGACCAGACTACTCGGTAAGCCACTGGCTTAGGCGCTTTTCTACATCATCCTGTGAGATAGTTCCCTGCTGCTCTGCCTCTTCCAGTCCATGGCGGACCTTGTCGAGTACATAGAGATGGTATTGAATGTCTTCCAGCGAGCAGTTTTCGGGAAGTTTGTGCAGGAGCGATTCGACTTGTTCCTTAGCGGTGGACATCGCCGGATTCGTAGCTAATATATCACTTTGCAGGCCGTGCGAACGCTCGTCGCGGCTCCCGACGTCAACACGTGGTTTCGACGTGGTCTCGCCGAACACTGACACATTGATATCTGAAAGAAACGATGCTCACGAACCAACTCGGCGGCAAGACGGCAATCATTACCGGCGGCGCGGGTGGCATCGGCCGAGCCACGGCTTTGCTGTTTGCCCGCGAAGGCGCGGCCGTAAGCATCGTCGATCTTAACCAGGAAGCCGGACTTGCTATCGTGCAGGAAATTTCCGCTCGCGGGGGACGTGCAACTTTCCAGAGAGCGGACGTAACTCACGCCGCGGATTGCCGCCGCGCGATCGAGCACACTGCCAAACAGTTTGGCGACATTCACGTACTCGTCAACAATGCCGGCATTATCCGCAGAGCCTCGGTAGTCGAGATCAGCGAAGAAGATTGGGATCACATGATGGCGGTCAATGTAAAATCCGTCTTTCTTATGTCTCGCGAAGTGATTCCGCTGATGGCAATGGCTAGCGGAGGTTCGATTATTAATACCGCTTCCGGATGGGGCTTGGCTGGCGGGGCGCGCGCGGCAGCGTATTGTGCTTCGAAGGGCGCAGTGGTTCTGCTTACGAAAGCCATGGCGATTGATCACGGCAGGCAAAATATTCGAGTGAACTGTATCTGTCCCGGGGATACCGATACTGCCATGCTGCGCAGTGAAGCGCGGCAATTAGGCGAAGCGGAAGAGAAGTTTCTTTCCGATTCCTCCAACCGTCCTCTGGGGCGAGTCGGCACAGCCGAGGAGATCGCACAGGCAGCGCTCTACCTTGCCAGCGACGCATCTACGTTCGTTACTGGAACGACGCTGGTTGTGGATGGTGGGGGCCTGGCCGGCTCTGGCTAGAGAATTTGATCTCCAATGAAACCAACGCAGATCCGTACTCGATCGGAGGAATGGTTTGCCCGCGCCCAGCAATCGTTGGTCGAGGGCGTCAACTCGCCTTCGCGTGGCGCTGCCGTGTACGCGCCCGGGCCCATCCTGCTGGAGCGCGGGCAGGGATCGCGCGCTTGGGATATCGATGGCAATGAATATATCGACTTCATGATGTCGTTCGGCGCGCTCATCCACGGCCATGCTCATCCGAGGTTAGTTAAGACTGTTTCTGATGCGATGGCTGACGGCTCGCATTTCGCGGCGGCAACGTCCGCGGAGATCGAGGCCGCGGAACGGTTTCGCCGCATGGTGCCTTCGGCCGAGGTGGTGCGCTTCACGAATACGGGCAGCGAAGCCACCATGCTCGCCCTGCGGCTGGCCCGCGCACATACCGGACGCCACAAGTTTCTGAAATTCGAAGGTCACTATCATGGTTGGTACGATCCGTACCTGCTGAATGCGCACAGTCATCCGCCGGAGCATTTGGGTACGGTGGAGAAGCCGGCGCGTATCCCCGACTCCGAAGGAATTCCGCCGTCAACCTTTGACGACGTAGTGCTTGCGCCGTGGAATGACGAGGCCGCGCTCGAACGCATTCTGCAAGAGCATGGACACGAACTGGCTGCCGTGATCACCGAGCCGATCATGGCCAACATGGGTTGCATTCTTCCACGAGACGGATATCTGCAGCGCGTCCGCGAACTCACACACGAGTGCGGCGCGCTGTTAATTCTCGATGAAGTGGTCACCGGCTTCCGCTACGCGCCGGGCGGATGCCAGGAATATTACGGCGTCGTCCCGGACATCAGCACCTTCGGTAAGGCGTTGGGAGCGGGATTTCCCGTGGGAGCTGTAGCTGGGCCGCGTTCAATCCTCGAGCGCATGCAGTGGAGCGACAAGATGGTTCTTCACTATGGCACCTTCAACGGTCACCGGCTAACCATGAAAGTGATCGCGGCGAATCTAGACATGCTCTCCGCCGAAGCCACTTACAAGAAGATGCATGCAGTCGGCAACGCGGCCATCGCCGGACTTCGCGAGGTCTTCCTCCGCCACAAAGTCAAGGCGATTGTGCAGGGCTTCGGCCCCATGTTCCAAATTTATTTCACGGGTCGCGATGCCATCTACGATTACCGTGACTACTGCAAGTATGTTGATACGAAGCTTTACTCACGATTCGTCCACCGGCTGCTTGATCGCGGAATATATATGACGCCTTCTAACGGTCTGCACTGGATCATCTCGACAGCCCACACGGAAGTCGATGTGCAAACTTTAGTGGAGGCCGCAGACGAGGCATGCATGGGGCTCGTGTGAAAGCCACAGTTTTCCTGGGCGGGGGACGCATCACCAGCGCCTTGGTTGCGGGATTGCGGCTGGCGGGCTATCGCCAGCCGATCCTAGTTCACGACCGGAATTTAGAAAAACTGCAAGCGATCAGTCGCAAACATGGCGTAGTTGTCGAACCGGATTTGCGCCGCGCAGTCGAATCAGCTCTTGTCCTGATTGTTGCGGTCCGGCCGCAGTCCGTGCGCGAACTTTTGAAACAAATAGCCGCCTTCAAACTCAGTAGACCTTTGACAGCGGTGAGCCTGGCTGCTGGCATTCCCCTATCAAAATTACGTTCCACACTCGGATCGCCGGTGAAGTGGGCACGAGCCATGCCCAGCCCGGTTTGCCGAATTGGCCAAGGCCTGACTGCACTGACTTTTGCACGCGACTATCCGGTCACGGCACGGGAGCGTGTACGCGAACTGTTTTCGCTTGTCGGTACGCTGATCGAAATTCCTGAAAAGCAGTTTGACGCTTTCACCGTTACTTACTCAAGCAGTCATGGATATCACGCGCTCGCAGCGTTGATTGCCGCCGCCGAAGGAATCGGGTTAGACCGCAGAACCGCGCAACTGGCCGCCGCTCATGCGCTGGCGGATGGGATTGCCGCATGGCGCGCGGGCGACGCATCGCTGGAAGAACTGTCACAGGAGGCGGCTACCCCGGGCGGTATCGCCGCTGCTGTCATGAGTACCATTGACGGCTGTGGCTATCAACGATCAATCGTGAGCGGACTACGTGCGGGGATGAAGCAGGCGCGAAGGAATTCGAGAGAATGAGGGAGAAGCTGGAAGGTTTTGATAATGTTTCGATTCCGATGAAGCTTTGCGGCGCAGCCGAAAGCCGCGCCTTTCAAAGCACAATTACTGATCCCACGTTGCAAACAAATTGCAGGTCGAGCTGACCTGCTACGCCGCTTTCTTTTTCCGTGGGACCTTGGCGCCTTTTTTGCGGGCTTCGGATAATCCGATCGCAATGGCTTGCTTGCGGCTCTTCACGGTGCCGCCCTTGCCACCGCGGCCCGACTTGAGCGTGCCTTTCTTCTCACGGTGCATGGCGCTCTTCACGCTCTTGCTCGCCGCTTTCCCGTACTTGCGGGCGCCTGACTTTCTTCCCGAGCCCTTCTTTTTCGCTGCCATGTAGTTTCCCTCCTGGCACTTAGACAAGGAATCGTCCCATCGGGTTGTCGCGATTCAGTGGTTGCTTCGGCGGCTTTGTGAGGTCAGGATCGCCCGTCAGCTCCTCTCGAAATGGGCGGCAACATCTCGGTGATGCGCGATCATCTGATACACGAATCCGTGATTCGTATTGAAATAGTTTTCATGATTCGTATTGAGATAATCTTTGTAGCATGAAGTGAGAACATTCCTCAAAAACTGCGGCGCTACGTTGCTGTGGACAGTAATCGCATTCATCGCAACAAACTGATCGCGCCAGGAGAACGAACCTGTGAATCAGATTCCCTTACTCTCGTCGCCGGGAACACGAAGCGGTGACATGCTCTACCGCACTCTCGGTCGAACCGGAGAGCGCGTTTCCGTCATCGGCATGGGAGGTTTTCACATCGCTCAGCATGGACTCACTGAAGAAGAGAGCATCCGGCTGGTGCGCGCCGCCATCGATCGCGGAATCACGTTCATGGATAACAGTTGGGATTACAACGAAGGCCAGAGTGAGTTGCGAATGGGGAAGGCGCTGAAGGACGGCTATCGTCAGAAAGTTTTTCTGATGACGAAGATTGATGGCCGAACTAAGGAACTCGCCGCGAAGCAGATCGAAACCTCGTTGCAACGTTTGCAGACGGATCATATCGATCTGATTCAGCATCACGAGGTAATTCGGTTCGACGATCCCGACCGCATATTCGCGGAAGGCGGAGCCAACGAGGCGATGCTCGAGGCAAAGAAAGCCGGCAAAATCCGCTACATCGGTTTTACCGGACATAAAGATCCGCAGATTCATCTGTACATGCTGAAAGTTGCCGCTGACCACGGCTTCCACTTCGATGCGGCACAGATGCCGCTCAACGTGATGGACGCTCACTTCCGAAGTTTTGCTCACCTGGTTGTGCCTGAACTGGTGCAACAGGAGATCGGAATCCTCGGTATGAAATCCATGGGTGACGGCGTGATCCTGAAGAGCAAGACTGTATCGCCGACGGAATGTCTACATTACGCGATGAGCCTTCCCACTTCGGTAGTGATTACCGGAATAGACCGGCCGGCAATTCTGGATCAGGCAATCGAAGCGGCAAAAACATTCAACCCCATGAATCGTGAGCAAGTTACCAAACTGCTGGCAAAGACAAAAGAGGTTGCTATGGCCGGAAAGTACGAGTTATTCAAGACTTCGTCACACTTCGATTCCACGGCGAAAAATCCGGATTGGCTGGGCGGTGACACGCCTGCGGTGCAACAGCTCGCACCACCCGCCTAGTCATGAACTGCCACATTCGCCTATCCTCGCGATCTTGCGTGTTCAGCTCTCCCTGCACATGGAGGAAATCGATAATTTAGATTGGACTAAGCGGTCCGGCGTCCCCTAAAGTAGTGATTCGGCTTTAATTATCCGACGAAAGACACGCACACGCGCCGCGCGATTCGCGGTTGTGTGTCTTGTCATATGCTTTAATGTTTCATGCTTCAATTAAGTGTTCAGGAAAGGACGGCGTGGACCCGCAGGAGTCGAATTGAATGGAGCCAGAAAGCCTGGGATTGGAAGACAAAAACAGCGAGGTGCAAGACCACGAGGTACGAGATCATGAGGTTCAGGAGTTGGATCTGACCGGACCCGAGCGCGAGGTAACTGACGTTCTCACCCTGGAGGAAATTGCCAACCTCGCTGCGGAGGAAGGGCAACCTGCCGAGACGCTGATGAACGTTGTGGCCTTGATTGCCAAGCGTTTCGACACCGACGTTTGTTCAGCGTATCTGCTGGAGCCGGATCGAGCCAATCTGGTGCTGGCCGCGACGGTCGGCCTGCGGCGGGAGTGTATCGGCCAGTTGCGCATGGCGATCCATGAAGGTCTTGCCGGACTGGTAGCCGAGCAAGTGCGCCCGGTAGCCGTGGAGCAAGCTCACACGCATCCCCGTTTTAAGTATTTTTCCGAAGCCGGTGAAGATGAGTACCAATCGTTTCTCGGCGTTCCTCTGATCGACCGTGGAGTATTGCAGGGCGTTCTCGTGGTGCAAACCATGGAGCCCCGGCTTTTCCGCGAGAATGAAATTCACATGCTCACCGAGGCAGCGGCTCAGGTTGCGCCGGTAGTGAGCGAAGCGCGCACGCTGGATCGCTTCATCGCTCCCGCGCAGGAACGGCTGTGGACTCTGGCCCGCAATCTCTGGTGGAGTTGGGACCACGATACCGCCAGTCTGTTTCGCGATCTGGATCCGTTGCGATGGCAACAGCTGAATCAGAATCCGGTATCACTGCTGGCGGAGTTTCCCCTCGCAAGGCTCGAGAAACGGGCCGCCGAACTGGTACTTCACAGCCGCATCAATTATGCCTACCGCCGGTTGCAGGAATATTTACACGCCGACCGCACCTGGGGAACGCGGCATGCGGGAGTTTTGAGGCCGCGTCCAGTGGCATATTTTTCAGCGGAGTTCGGCATCCACGAATCGCTGCCGGTTTATTCCGGCGGCCTTGGCGTGCTGGCGGGAGACCACATCAAGAGCGCCTCCGATCTTGGGATTCCATTGGTCGGCATCGGCTTGTTTTACGGCCAGGGATATTTTCGTCAGCGTCTGGATCGCAACGGATGGCAACAGGAAGAATATCTGGAGACGGATGTCACTCAACTACCGCTCGAGGCCGCGATCGGCAAGAACGGCCGGCCGGTCGAAATCGAAATCGCCACTCGCAAAGGTTCGATTCACGCCAAAGTATGGCGAGTGGCAGTCGGGCGTTGCGATCTGCTTCCTGCTTGATTCCGATGTAGAAGGCAATTCGGAAGACGATCGCCAGCTGACTTCCCGCCTCTATGGCGGAAATGCACGCACTCGAATCCGGCAGGAGTTGCTGCTGGGAGTAGGGGGCTTCCGCGCCCTAAAAGCCATGGGCATCACACCCGGTGTTCTTCATCTGAATGAGGGACACAGCGGATTTGTTGTTTTGGAAGCGCTTCACACTCGCATGCAGGAAGAAGGCATTGCCTTCGATAGCGCCGTTTCTCGGGTTTCAAGGGAAGTGGTATTCACCACCCACACCCCCGTGCCTGCGGGTCATGACCGCTTCGATGCCGAACTGATCGAAGAACATCTGGGACCGTTGCGCGAAAAAATGGGCTTGTCTCAAGAGAGCCTGATGGGTCTGGGACGCGAGAAACCGAGCAACCAGCAGGAGACTTTTTGCATGACTGTGCTGGGCCTCAGGCTGTCGCGGCGCGCCAATGCGGTTTCGGCCTTGCACGGCGAAGTCTCCCGCGCCATGTGGACCGGGCTCTGTCCCGGCAAACCGGAAGATGAAGTCCCTATCGGGCACATTACCAATGGCGTCCACGTTCCTTCGTGGCTTGCGCCGCAGATGTTCCGTTTATACGATCGACACCTCGGCACGAACTGGCACGAGCACAGCAGCGAAGCGCGCATCTGGGAAGGCATTGAGGATGTGGATGACGGCGAACTCTGGGAGACGCATCTCAGCCTGAAATCGCGGCTCCTTGATTTCGTTCGCCGCCGCGCCATCGAGCAAGCCAAGCGCCGCAATGAGCCTGTTGAATCCTTACAAAGACTTGCCAAGGTGCTCAGTCCAGACGCGCTCACCATCGGATTTGCCCGCCGCTTTGCCACCTACAAACGAGCCAACCTGCTCTTAAGAGACATCGAAAACCTGGCGTCGATGGTGAACGATCCCAAGCGCCCGGTACAGTTCGTGTTTGCGGGCAAGGCTCATCCCAACGATGAGCCCGGAAAATTAGTGCTACAGCAGATCGCCGAGCTTATGCGGAATCCCCGTTTCGCCGACAAGTTTGTCTTCGTCGAAGACTATGACATTAACGTCGGACGTTATCTCGTGCAGGGAGTCGACGTATGGCTGAATAACCCGCGGCGTCCGTTTGAGGCGTCGGGCACGAGCGGTCAAAAAGTAGTTCTAAACGGCGGCCTTAATCTTTCTGTTCTCGACGGCTGGTGGGCTGAGGCTTACGACGGAAGGAACGGATTTGCGATTGGCACCGGAAGAACTCACGCTGATATGAGCGTTCATGATACCCGCGACGCGGAAGACTTGATGCGCGCTCTGCGCGAAGAGGTCATCCCGTTGTACTACCAGCGCGATCGTGACGGTTTGCCGCGCGGCTGGATCAAGCGCATGAAGCGAACCATCCGTACCCTGGGATGGCGATTCAACGCCGATCGCATGGTGATGGATTACACGCAGAAAGGTTACGTTCCCGCCGCCGGGGGCACATCCAGCGACATGAGATCCTCGTGGTAATTGCGCTGGAATCCTTTTACTGATGCAGCGTTCAGCGCCGCGAACACACTTCCTGTAGCAACTTTTGATTCTCCCGCATGGCCCTGGCAGCCGGAAATTGCATCCTAAACTTGGAAAAAAATCTCAGGATGTGAGCGGGAGAACTGAATGAGCTCCAAGCCTTCGGAACAGATGATGGATTTATTGCAGGAGCTCGCCTTGCTCAAGGAGTTGGATAAAGATGACGAAAAAGGCCTGGCATCGAACCTCCAGGCTGCGGATTTTGATAGCCGGCGACGTCGGCGGCAGGAAATCGGCGATCAGATTAAAGCTCTCGGCGAATCAAAAGCGTAATTGCGGGAAAGGTGTAGCGGCGAGAATCGCGAAGATGAAATTTGGCTGCCCCCCAGGGATTCGAACCCCGATAGCCTGCTCCAGAGGCAGGTGTCCTAGCCGTTGAACGAGGGGGCAATCTCAGAACTGATCTGTCATCAGCTCATCTTGATTCTATGGTTTCCCTCCGAGCCCGGTCAACAATGTTGCTGTTCCTCCCCTCCACCGGAATAGAATCACGATTGCCGTTCTACGAGGAGGAGCCATGTCAACGGTCTTTGAAAACATCTCCACACCGGCTCGCGATTACTCCGAGGTGGCGCGACAACCGCTCGAAGCGGACCGATGCGCTCTAATCGTGGTGGATATCCAACAAAAACTCTTGCCTCCGATTTTCCAGAAAGAGCAGCTCGTGCGCAATGCTCAGCTGCTGATCCGCGCGGCTGGAATTCTCAAGATTCCAGCCATTGTGAGCACGCAATATGCGAAGGGTCTGGGCGGAACCGTTCCGGAGATCGCTTCGCTGCTTCCCGAAACCGAGGCGATCGATAAGAATCTTTTCTCCTGCTTCGGCAGCGATGTTTTCTGCACGTTACTGAAACGGCTTCCGGGCAATCGCAACACTTTGCTCCTATGCGGCATGGAGAGCCATATCTGCGTGATGCAGACGGCGCTGGCAGCGCTGCGTGAAGGGTATCTCGTTCACGTCGCTTCCGACGCGGTGAGTTCGCGCACGGAGTGGAATTGGAAAATAGGTCTCGACCGAATGCGCGCCGCCGGAGCGGTGATTTCCTCTACCGAGATGATGATCTACGAGTTGATGCGATCCTCTTCGTCGCCAGCCTTCAAAGAACTGCTACCGCATCTCAAGGGATAGAGCGAGTTCCTGACAAAGCGTCGCTTAGCTTGCTTCCGACTCTTTCTTTTTCACCCGCACCACTGTGATCTTGGCGAAACCTTCCTCAAATGTCGGCGGCTTCAGCTTAGCTGCCATGCGACGCATTACGTCCTCCGGAACAACCCGGTCGCGGCGTTCGTGGCGTTCGATGCAAACCTCAAGCGGTACATCGAAGAAGACAGCGTGCACTTCGTATTGATAATCCTTCGCCAGCTTGATCCAGTGTTGGCGCTCCTGCGGTGTAAGGTTAGTCGCGTCGACATAGTTTGTCGGACGCTTGGCGATGAGCCGCGCTTTGAGCATCGAGCGCAGATTGGAAAAAACGAGATCCTGAAATCGCTGTTCGCGGACATCGTCGAATAGCAACGCGCGAACCATATCGCTCGAGAGCGGCACCACATTGTGCCGTTTGAACCATGAACTCTTTCCTGAGCCGGGCAATCCAATAGCCAACACCACCACGCCCTTTGGCGGACGCTGCGCCACTGCCGCAGGCGCGGGTGTCTTAGACGCCGCAGCGACTGGTCGACTTTCTGCTTCTTTTTCCGTAGCTGCGTCTCCTGCCTCCGGCATTTCTTCTTCCGCGGCCTCGAGAGGCATTGCAGGAATTGATCCTTTCACCGCTGCTGGAGTGAAAGCCTGGGCCACAGCCTGCTCACGTCCTCGACCTCCCCGCCCTCGACCTCCTCGCCGCCGGCGACTCCGCCCGCTTGGTTCGGAACTGCGCGCCCCGGGCTGCGATGCTACGCGATCAGCTTCTTGCGAGACTTCTTCAGCACCGGAATCTGCCACGCGCACCGGCCGCTCTTCCGCTGGCCGACCTTGTTGCGGAGGTCGATCCTCCGCAGAAAACGGAGGCGGCGGGGAAATTTCTGATTCGATGTTCTCCCTGTCGTCCGCGCCGGACGCTTGTTCCGCGTCAAAATAAGCTGGCTGCAAGGGAGGCGGAGCCGGTTTATCGGACGGCGCAGCGGGTGTCTTTTTGCGACGCTGCAAGCGGTCGCGCATCCATTTACGCATGCAAGGCTTTTAACACAGAAGAGAGTGCCGGATCAATCTGCGTCCTGCGAGGGAACCATTCGCGACAGGGGCTCGAAATCTGGGCCATGCATCGCGAGTTTGAGATCGGAGCTGTACCATGTCAGACACAGCAAAACCAATCCCGCCCACTATTCGCGGCCAGAAATATATCTCTCTGACAACGTTTCGAAAGAACGGCGTGGCGGTTGCCACTCCGGTATGGTTTGGAGAGGACACCGGCAAGTTGTACGTGATGACGCGCAGCGTCATGGGTAAAACAAAACGTATTCGAAATAATCCTCAGGTGCGGGTCGCGCCATGCACCATTAAAGGAAGAGTGACCGGACAAGATTTTGCCGCCTCGGCGCGCATCCTGCCGCGAGAGGAACAGTCCCACGCACGGCAGACTATCAACCGGAAATACTGGTTGGCCCGGCTGACATCGATCTTTAGCCGGGCGGATACCTTCCTGGAATTAACGTTTCCGTAATATTGTCAAGGATTGGGCGCACCTCATTCCGTGATCAGGAATAGAACTCGTCCAATCTGCTGGCGATCATTTACGCCGATTGCCGCTCCTGCTAACATCATTAGTTCCCATATAAGGCTGCGTGGAATCTGCTGTTGCACTCATAACTATTCTGGAGGAAGCATGGCAATCAAAGTTGGCATCAACGGTTTCGGACGCATCGGCCGCAATGTTTTGCGGACTTCTCTCAACGATCCCAACCTGGAATTTGTGGCAGTCAATGATCTCACCGATCCCAAGACGCTGGCGCATCTGCTGAAATACGATTCCATTCTCGGCAATCTGCCGAACAAAATCAGCGCGACAGCCGATGGCATTACCATCGACAACAAAACCATCAAGGTGTTTAAAGAAAGGGATCCGGGTGCGTTGCCCTGGGAATCCGTGGGCGCGCAAGTGGTGATTGAATCGACCGGACACTTCACCGACGCCAACGACGCCAAGAAGCACATGCGCGGGTCGGTTAAAAAAGTAATCATTTCCGCTCCGGCGAAGAATGAGGACATCACACTCGTTCTCGGCGTGAACCAGGAAAAATATGATGGCGCCAAGCACCACATTATTTCGAACGCCTCCTGCACCACGAACTGCCTGGCGCCAATCGCCAAGGTGATCAACGACGCATTCAAAATCGTCAGCGGGACGATGACGACGATTCACTCTTACACCAACGATCAGGTCATCCTCGACTTTCCCCACAAAGACCTGCGGCGGGCGCGGGCGGCGGCGATCAATATGATTCCCACGTCTACGGGCGCGGCGAAGGCCTTGAAGCTGGTGCTGCCGGAGCTCGCCGGCAAGCTCGATGGATTCTCCATGCGCGTACCGACGCCGAACGTTTCGGTAGTCGATCTGGTGGTCTGGGTTGAAAAGAAGACGACCAAAGAAGAAGTGAACGCGGCGCTGAAGAAGGCATCGGAGAGCGGGCCGCTAAAGGGGTATCTGGGCTACGAAGAGAACGAACTGGTATCGTCGGATTTCAAAGGCGATCCGCGTTCTTCGATCGTTGATGCGCCCTCAACTCTGGTGGTCGGCGGCAATTGCGTCAAGGTAATCTCCTGGTACGACAATGAATGGGGATACTCCTGCCGCGTGCGCGATCTGATTCACTACATCGCCGGCAAGGGCCTCTAGGATTTTGTAGCCGGCGTTTCGCTGGCTTTTTGCCAGATGGGCGGAAACGCCCGTCTGGCAAGCGCGGAGCCTGCCCTAAGCAAAGTCGAAACAGCGGAGCTATTTCATTACATCTAAGGACGACCAGCCAAATGCCCAAGCTTTCCATCCGTGATCTACCCCTCAACGGCAACCGTATCTTCATGCGCGTCGACTTCAACGTTCCCCTCGAAGATGGACGCGTTATGGACGACACGCGCATCCGCGAAACCTTGCCCTCGATCGAGTACGCCCTGAGGCACGGGGCGAGACTGATTCTCGCATCGCACCTGGGACGCCCCAAGGGCAAGCCGAACCCGAAGATGAGTCTGAAGCCGGTGGCCGAGCGGCTGCGCATGGTGCTCGATAAGGAACTGGCGCGCGGCGAGAACGTCGGGTTCTGCCCGGATTGCGTCGGTCCCGAAGCCGAAGAAGTTGCCATGCAACTGGAAAAAGGTCAGACGCTGCTTCTGGAGAATTTGCGCTTTCACCCTGAAGAAGAAGCCAATGATGAAAAGTTTTCCAAGCAGCTTGCGAGCTTGGCCGATTTCTATGTGAATGATGCGTTCGGTACCGCGCATCGCGCGCATGCATCCACGGTGGGAATTACGAAGTTCGTGTCGAAATCAGCCGCTGGTTTACTGATGGAAAAAGAGCTGCAGTATCTGGGCAAGGCTCTGGAACATCCTGAGCCGCCTTTCATAGCGATTCTCGGAGGCGCAAAAGTCAGCGATAAGATTGGCGTGATCCGCCATCTCATGGATAAGGTCGATTCGCTGATCATCGGCGGCGGCATGGCCTATACCTTCCTCAAGGCCAAGGGACAAGAGATTGGAAAATCTCTGCTGGAGGCCGACAAAGTCGATCTCGCGCGGCAACTACTGGAGGAGGCCAAGCAACGAAACGTGAGCATTCTTCTTCCGATTGATCACGTGGTAGCCATGAAGCCTGAGGCCAACGCGGTGGTGCAGCAGATCGGCGAGGGCCAGCCAATTCCAGCCGACCGCATGGCGCTGGATATCGGTCCGAAGACGATCGAACTATTCTCGGAGGAGATTTCGCGGGCTCGCACGATTGTATGGAACGGACCGATGGGAGTGTTCGAAGTTCCAGGATTTTCGCGCGGAACGTTCAAGGTCGCTCATGCGGTTGCGGAAAATGTGGGCGCAATCTCCATCGTTGGCGGCGGCGACACTGTGGCGGCGGTACATGCCGCCGAAGTCGCCGACAAGATCACTCACATTTCTACCGGCGGCGGGGCGTCGCTGGAATTTTTGGAAGGCAAGAAGCTGCCCGGGGTCGAGGCACTAACGGACAAAAAGTGATCGCTCAGGATACGGGCGTGCAGGATTTCAAAATTCGACTGGTCCTCGAGCGCGGCAGGACGATCGAGTTCCACGGGCCAGTCGATATCACTGCCGAGACGACCGACGCAATCGTCAATGCGGCAAACTCATCTCTTTTGGGCGGAGGCGGCGTGGACGGAGCGATTCACCGCGCCGGCGGACCTGCGATCCTCGCCGAATGCCGCAAGATTGTAAGCAAGATTGGGAGCCTGGCCGCCGGGAAGGCCGTTCTCACAACCGGCGGAAATCTTCCCGCTAAGTATGTGATCCACACCGTTGGCCCGGTCTATCGCGGAGGAGACCACGGGGAAGCTGAAGATCTGGCAAGTTGTCATCGGGAATGCATTCGCCTGGCCGATGAACACCGCCTTCAGTCCTTGTCCTTTCCTGCCATTTCGACGGGGGCATTCGGATACCCGGTTTCCGAAGCGGCGCTGATCGCAATTTCTTCTGCGCTTGAGGCTTTGACCTTGGCAAATCACGTAAATAGGGTTCGATTCATCCTCTTCGATCTCGCGACATTGAACGCCTACTCCCGCGCCGCGCAGCAACTAGAATCCACTTCGTCTTACAAAATCGAGAAGAGACCTTCATGAGAAAGAAAGTAATCGCCGCCAACTGGAAGATGTACAAAACTCCTGATCAAACTCGCGAGTTCTTCCGCGATTTTTTGCCGCTGGTGAGTGACCATGATCGCGACGAGATCGTGGTCTGCCCTCCAGATATTGATCTGGCGGCGGCCGTGGAGGCAACAAAGGCCTCGAACGTGGCGATTGGCGGACAGAATGTGCATTGGAAATCTGAGGGGGCGTTTACAGGAGAAACCTCCGCGGCCATGCTGCTGGCAATTGGAGTAACGCATGTCATCATCGGCCATTCCGAGCGCCGGCAGTACTTTTGCGAGACCGACGACACGGTGAACCTTCGCCTGAAGGCAGCGCTCGAAGCTGGTCTCAAGCCAATCTGTTGCGTCGGTGAAGTGCTGGAAGAACGTGAAGCGGGACTAACCGACGATGTGCTGCGCCGCCAGTGCGTTCGGGCATTCCATGCGGTTTCCGCCAAGAAAGCGGCAAATATGGTGGTTGCCTACGAGCCGGTATGGGCGATTGGGACCGGCAAAACAGCCACCCCCGAACTGGCTGCGGAGGCGCACGCCGTGATCCGCAGCGAAGCCACGGAAATCTTTGGCGACGAGTTCGCGGCGAAGCTCCGCATCCTCTACGGAGGCTCGGTTAAACCCGACAACGCTTCAGCGCTTATGGCCCAGGAAGAAATCGATGGCGCGCTGGTGGGCGGGGCATCCCTCGATCCCAAATCATTCGCGGCCATTGTCAAGTACTGACCGATCGCGAAAATGCCGACTCCAACACGGCGACGATGGCATTTCATTCCCCGCGAACCCTACCATTTTTCACACAATCGCTACTCTTGTGGCTCCTTAGGGTTTACAGCTTAGGGAGGATCCTGCATCCAAACCTGCTAACGCAAAGGCTTTGCGAAACTGTGTTCATTCCGTGAATGCTCGGCAAAAGCACTCCAAAACTCGGTAGAAATACTCTGATATTCTGGAACTGTGGGAGCTCCCTGCTCATTTCGCGAAGGGACGCAAACGATACAACATAAACTACTTATGCCGCATCCCAATGAGTGCGGCCGGAAAAGACTATTTGACCGACCCACGACAGAAATCCAGCACTGAACTCAGCGAGGCCGAAGCCATCGATCGGGCCAAGCAGGGGGACGCGGAAGCGTTTCAGGTGCTCTATGACAGGCATAAGCGTCGTGTGTATTCACTCTGTCTTAGAATGACGGCGAATACGGCTGAGGCGGAAGATTTGGCGCAGGAAGCGTTTCTGCAGCTCTATCGCAAGATTGGAACATTTCGCGGAGAGTCTGCTTTTTCCACCTGGCTGCATCGGCTGTCGGTGAATGTCGTGCTGATGCATTTGAGGAAAAAGAGTCTTCCGGTGGTTTCGCTGGAAGAAGCCACACAGGGTAGCGAGGATGATTTACCCAAGAAAGATTTTGGGGCGGATGACGTGGCGTTGGCCGGATCGATTGACCGGTTGCAGTTACAGAGGGCAGTGAACGATCTCCCTCCCGGCTACAGAACGATTTTTGTTCTTCACGATGTGGAAGGATACGAGCATAATGAAATCGCCGGACTGGTGGGATGCTCGATCGGCAACAGCAAGTCACAATTGCACAAGGCGCGCATGAAGCTGCGCGACCTGCTCAAGATGAATAGAGCCGAAAAGGCCACCAAGTCTCGAGCGGGTTAGTAGATCGGCAAGAAAAAGTAACGAGGAACATTGGTAACCTCGGCAGGGGCGTTTAAACTGCGGTAAAAGTTTGAATCGCAGTAGATTCGGGGAGAGGTCGTATGAATTGCGTTGAGCTGCAGCAAAGCTTGGCGGATGTGGAAGACGGAAGCACTCCGGAACAAAGTATTCACTTGAGAACGTGTCCAGCTTGTTCCGAATTATTGCAAGAACTTAAGTTGATCGTCGCCAGCGCAAGCGAATTGCAGGCCTGCGACGAACCCAGCCCGAGAGTTTGGAATTCCATTGAAATCGCATTGCGGCAGGAAGGGCTGATCCGTCCTCAACCTGTCGGTGGCCGGTTCGGCCTGGCACCCTTTGCTGCCCGTTGGGGCTGGGCCCGATGGCTGGTACCGGCGGCTGCGCTTCTGCTTCTTACCGTCGGAATCCACGAACGGCGGCAATCCCTCTCTGAGCAGTCAAATCAGCGAGCCACGCTGGTAGAGCCGGTCATGAACCAATCCGGGCTGAATGATGAGGACCTGCTGCAGGAAGTATCTGACAATCCTCCCACCGTGCGAAGTCAATACGAAGAAAATTTGCGCCGGGTGAATGATTCCATTCGGGAAGACCAGATGGCGGTCAACGAAAGCCCGAATGATGAAGACGCGCGGCGCGCTCTGATGGACGCTTATGAGCAGAAATCCATGTTGTTCGAAATGGCGATGGACCGGCCTTAGATGCATCGGCGTGAGATGGATCGGCCTTGATGGTGGAACTATTCGTGAAGCATTTACCGCAGAGTCAAAAGCACCTAGCGTGGGGGAAGTCACCTATGTTGAGTAAACGCGCGGCAGGGCTAGCCACGGTCACCCTCATTCTGCTGGGGACGCTGGTGGCCGAAAGCAAGAAGGAGCTTCACTTCACGGTGGGACCGCGCGCCGGCGTATCCGTGATCAATCCTTATGGCTCGATTTCGGTGAAACCCTCTTTAGGGAACACGGTGATGGTAACCGCCATTCTGCATTCCGACAAAGTCGAAGTGGATAACAACCAGAGCGGTAATCGAGTGGATATTCAATCGCACCTGCTGCCTGGTGCAGACGCTAGCTCCGGACGCGTGGACTACGAAATCCTGGTCCCGGCCGATGCCAGCATCACGTTGCATTCCAGCACCGGAACTCTGCATGCCGAGAAGCTGCACGGAGACGTCAATCTGGAAGGCCCAGGGGCAAACGTAGATGTTCGGGACATCTCCAACGCCCATGTGCATGTAAAGACCATGAATGGTGCGGTCAATCTGGACAACATCAAGAATGGGCACGTCGAAGTCGACTCGCTGAGTGGAGAAGTCACGCTGAATGGCGTGAACGGCTCGCTGGTGCAGGTGGTCTCGACCAGCGGCAGGATCAACTACATCGGCGATTTCGGCAACAGCGGCGAATACCGGTTGACCAGCCACAGCGGCGATATTGACGCCACCATTCCCGAATGGACCTCCGCTGACGTGAGCGCTCGTTCCGTCCGCGGCGAAGTACACGACGACATCCCTCTCCAGCCCAAGAGTCACACCTACTTTACCTCTCGACAAGGGACGTGCCTTCGCAGGTACGGTGGGCCGGGTGGCGGTCTCATCCACGGTGGTGTTACGCACCTTCAGTGGTAAAATTCATCTCAGAAAACGCGCCGATAACCAATAAAAATTGAATAGCGAAAGCGGCGTCCTGGAGGTCGGCCAAATCGCAGGTATCGATTTATCCGGTCGCAGGCCCGAGATGACCAGCCGCCATCCAGAGAAGATGCACGCCATCATCCTGGTTGGATTCATGGGCGCCGGCAAAAGCACCGTCGGACGCGCGCTCGCCCAGCGCCTGGGCTGGATGTTTGAGGATCTCGACGACCGGATCGAACGGCGCGAAAGGCAAAAGATAACAGAAATCTTCGGTAATGCCGGGGAAGCCGAATTTCGTCGAGCTGAACACGAAGCTCTGAAAGAATTGCTGAAGGGGCTAAGCAGCGGTGCTGAGAAAGTAATAGCTTTCGGTGGCGGGGCCTTCGTTCAGCAATCCAATATCAGCTTGCTTGACGCGGCGAACCTTCCGACAATCTTTCTGGATGCGAGCGTTGAAGAACTTTTGGCGCGTTGTCAGCGCCAGTCGGAGACGCAAGGCGTGGAACGTCCGTTACTCAGAACTCCGGAGGACTTCCGGCAACTCTACGAAAAGCGGCGACCCTACTATTTGCAAGCCAGATTCAGGCAAGAAACAGATGGGAAAGAGGTTCAGGAGATCGTGACAAACTTGATTCAGGCTTTGGGTTTGGCCGGCAGCGGGGAACTCGATAGCGCCGGAGACCAGGAGAAGATGAAGTGACACGGATCGCACACTCACGGTGGGGAATAGTAGCGATTTTGGCTTGCGCGGTTGTAGGTCACGCCGCCGACAAGAAAGTCAATGCGAAGCCACCGGGCTCACAAACGGTCGATTCCGGTTCGTTTGGCATTTTTGTCAGAGGCCAGCGTGTAATGACCGAGACCTTCAGCGTGCAGCAGGATAACGGCGCGAGCACGGTCAAGTCCCATCTGCAGGAAGCCGGCAATTCGAACGCGGGCCAAACCTCCGAACTCCAAATGACGGGGAGTGGAGAACTGATTCGTTATGACTGGAATGATGGCAACAGTTCGCTGGTAGTCACGCCGAAGAACGAATTTCTCCTGGAAAGGATTTCAACTGGGGGGTCCTCCAAACCGGCTGAACAGCCGTTTCTGATGCCAAATACCTCGGCGATTCTCGATAACAACTTCTTTGTTCAGCGCGAAGTGCTGGCCTGGCGTTACCTGGCAACCAACTGCCACACCGATAACGGTACTCTAAAATGCCGGCAAGGGCCGGTGGAGTTCGGCGTGCTGGTGCCGCAAGACCGCACGTCCATGCCGGTTCGCATGGAACTCGTAGGCAGAGAGAAGGTCATGATCCGCGGCACTGAGCGCGAACTCCTCCGACTAAACCTGAAAGGCGAAGCCTTCAGCTGGAATCTTTGGGTAGATGACAAGGATCAGTTCAAACTTATGCGGGTTCAGATCCTGGACGATAATACCGAGGTGGTGCGGGATTAATGATGTTGCCGTCACGCACTGGGGTCGACTTGGGATTGATTGGAGAAAATAGTTGCCGCTGGCAGATGGACGTACGGCCCGGGTTATCATCACGGTGCTGCTTTTCGCGCTGGGCTTGGGATTTCTCTACGCCGCCCGCCAGACCCTGATCGCCTTCCTGTTTGCGATTTTCTTCGCCTACCTGATGAGCCCTCTGGTTTCCCACCTGGAAAAATTCCTGCATGGCCGGGGACGCGCCATTGCCGTAATCTACGTGCTCTTGCTGGGACTGGTGGTGTTGTTCTTCGTCTCCACGGGACCGCGCATTGGCCGCGAAAGCGCGCGCTTAGTTCAATCGCTCCCCGCTCTTTCTCGCCTGAGCTCCGGACAGATCGCGCAACAATTAGGACAGGAACATGGCTGGAATACGCGCCTGGTGGAAGTCGCGCAGAACTATCTTGCCAGCCACAGTGATGAGATCACGAAGCTCGCACAGGCCGTCGGACTCTGGGTGGCGGATGTGGCAAAACAGGCGTGGCTACTGGTCATAGTCCCCCTGTTGTCGATTTTCTTCCTGAAAGACGGCCGCTCTTTCAGCCAGGTTCTGCTCGATCTGGTTCAGTCCAGGCCGCAGCGCGAACTTTTGCAGGGCGTGCTCAATGATCTAAACCAGATGCTGGCGCATTTTATTCGCGCCCAACTCATTCTGGCCGCGCTTACGCTGGGCATGTATGCCGCCGTCTTAAGCATAATGGGGATGCCCTACGCCTTGGTCCTGGGAACATTAGGCGGATTGCTGGAATTCATTCCGGTGATTGGGCCGCTGGTCGCCGCCCTTGTCATCGTAAGCGTATCGCTGCTGGTCGGCTTCCCTCACTGGCTCTGGCTGATAATTTTTCTGGGCGTATGGCGGCTGATTCAGGATTATGTGACTTCACCGCGCATCATGGGTCAGAGTGTGGAACTGCATCCTCTGGCGGCAATTTTCGGAGTAATGGCGGGAGGCGAGGTCGCCGGGATCTTAGGAATTTTCCTTTCGATTCCAGTGATGGCGAGCCTGCGCATTGTCTTCCGGCGCTGGCGGCTCTATGCCGAGAAGCGCAAGTTCGGCCCGCTTGATGAGTATGTGATCGACGGCCAAGTCAGAGCCAAAAAGTGAGCCAGCTAGCGACGGCTCGCTGCGCTAGGCTACCTTCCCTTCTGAATATTGAGAACGCCCGTGTCTCCGGCCGGAGATACTTAACCCGCTGCTCCCACTGATTTATCGACACTCACATTTCGAAGAAATTCCGCAGCCGCCTCAGGCAGCACCGTATTGATAAACATTCCTGAGCCCAGTTCGAATCCGGCGACGCGCGTGAGACGTGGAATCACACTCACATACCAGTGAAAATGCCGGGCACGAACGTAATCGGAAGGTCCACTCCGGATCGTAAAATTCAGGTCGGGATTCTCCAGCCCTACATAAATCCTGGCCAGCAAGCTGCGCAAGACGTGGGCAAGGTCAGCGATCTCCGCGGAGGTTATTTCGCCGAAGCTCGCCATGTGGCGCAGCGGAAATATGTGAGTAGCGAATGGAGTTGCGGAAGCGAACACCTCCATGGCCACAAACAAGTCGCTCTTGAGCACGATGCGCGACTGGTCTTCGATTTCGCTCTCCACCATATGGCAGAACATGCATTCTCCCGCATCATCGAAATGGCGCAGAGCCTCAACCAGTCGATGACGCACCTGACTCGGGATTACCGGAGTGGCGATCAGCTGGGAATGCGGATGCTGCAGGCTGGCCCCAGCATCCGCGCCGTGATTTTTGAAAATCGTAACGTGGTTGACCCGCTGGTCGGCGCTGAGTGCGTTGTATCGTTCCTTGTAGACTCGCAAAATCTTGCCAACGTGCTCGTCCGGCAAAAGAGCCATGCAACAGGAGTGGTCAGGCCCGTCAATGATCACTTCGTGAAAGCCAAAGCCATCGATGCGCCGCCGCAAATGTTGCAAGTTGCGGGTCGGTTGCACCTCACTGGAGAGCGCGGCGAATTTATTGGGAATCACTCGCACCGCCCAGGCCTCCCCTTTATCTGTGGGAAAGCGCGTCACCTCCGGCGGCGTTTTATTTTCGTTTCCGGGACAGAACGGGCAAGTCTCGACGAACGATGGCATGATTTGTGCAGCTCGATGTGTTGCCAACTCCTCCGGACGTTTGGCGCGCTCGGTGGCAATAATGACCCACTCTTTGGTGAAGAAATTCTGGCGTAGCTCAGGCATGTTGGTCCTCTATATTTCTATCGGCGTGTGAAGAAAAAACTGCAGCGACCGCCGGGCCGCAATTTATGGGCTGGTTAAAGAGAACGCAGGTTACTTTCGGCAAATCGATCACAGCATTGCCTGATGTAGAATTCCAATATCCTTTTATGATCCAAAACATATGAGCAGGAAAATTCCCATTGGAATTCTGGGCGCTACCGGCGTCGTCGGCCAAAGATTTATCCAGATGCTGGAAAACCATCCCTGGTTCGAAGTAGCCTGGCTGGCTGCGTCTGACCGCTCCGAAGGCAAGATTTATTCCGACGCTGCACGCTGGCGCCTGAAAACCGCAATTCCGCCGAACGTGGCCGCGATGAAAGTTTCACCGGCCACCCCCGAGGGCGCTCCCAAGATTATTTTTGCCGCCCTCGATGCCGCCATCGCCGCCGAGATGGAGCCTCGCTTTGCCGATGCCGGTTGTGCAGTAGTTTCGAATTCCAGCGCACTGCGCATGCAATCTGACGTACCGCTTGTCATTCCTGAAGTCAACGCCGGACACATCAAGCTGATCGATGGGCAGACCTGGCGCAAGAAATCCGGTGGCTACGTGGTGACCAATCCCAACTGCTCGGCGATCGGATTAGTTCTCGCCTTGGCTCCTCTGCACCAGCGTTTCGGCCTTGAAGCGGTCATGGCTGTCACTATGCAAGCAGTAAGCGGTGCGGGATATCCCGGCGTTGCTTCACTCGACATTCTGGGCAACGTGATTCCCTACATCCGTAACGAAGAAGAAAAAATGGAAGAGGAAACTCTCAAGCTCCTCGGGCAAGTCAACGGAACAAGGGTTATTCCCGCGGCATTTGCTATGAGCGCCCAGTGCAACCGGGTTGCCGTGGAAGACGGCCATACAGAATCAGTTTCGGTGCGTTTGAAAACCAAGGCCAAGCGCGAAGAGATCATCGCAGCATGGAACGACTATCGCAGCGAGCCGCAGCAATTGAAACTTCCTAGCGCACCCGAGCGTCCCGTGGTCTACATGGAAGCAGCGGATCGTCCGCAGCCACGATTCGACGTAGATCTGGGTGCTGGCATGACGACCGCCGTGGGCCGATTGCGCCCCTGCGGTGTGCTGGAATGGAAGTTCACCGTGCTTTCTCACAACACAATTCGCGGAGCGGCAGGCGCGGCCGTGCTCAACGCTGAACTGCTCAGGGCCAAAGGCTACCTCGCCGCTCCCTAGAATGAAAATGGAGCCGCAGTCCCATCATTTCGTCAGGAAGTTACGCCGATGATCGTAATGAAATTCGGCGGCACTTCTGTGGAAGATGCCCGGGCTATCGAGCGTGTGGCTGCAATCGTCAAAGAGCGCCTGCCCCAGCACCCGGTGGTTGTGGTCAGCGCCATGGCCAGAGTCACCGACACGCTGCTCACTATGGCTCGCGCCGCGGGAGCCGGCGAACGCAAAACCGCGCTGAAACTCTGCCGTTCGCTGCAAGAGCGCCACTACAATACCGCCAGCGAACTGCTCGGCACGGCGCTCTTTACCGACTTCCACTCTGAACTGGGAAGCGATTTTGAAGCGCTCGACGAACTGCTGCGCGGCATTTCTGCGGTCGGAGAATTAACCCCGCGAACTACCGATCATGTGGCGGCCTTCGGCGAGATCCTCTCCAGCAAGATTGTGGCAGCGGCATTTTCCGCGCAAGGCCTAAACAGCGAGTTTGTGGATGCGCGCGAAGTTCTCGTAACCGATAGTAGCTACATGCAAGCCGTTCCCCAGCAGGAAGAAACCAATGAACGGTTGCAGACCAAAGTAAAACCGTTACTCGATGCCGGGCAGGTTCCAGTGATGGGTGGGTTTGTGGGAGCAAGCCGCGCCGGCATCACGACGACCATCGGACGCGGCGGCTCTGATTTTTCCGCGGCCATTGTGGGCGCAGGATTGAGCGCGGAGCGCATTGAAATCTGGACGGACGTGGACGGAATTCTGACTACTGATCCGCGAATCTGCAAAGATGCGCGCCGCATCAAAGTGATCAGCTTCGATGAAGCCGCGGAACTGGCGTATTTCGGCGCCAAAGTGTTGCATCCGGCCACGGTGCTTCCGGCGATTCAGAAGAATATTCCTGTTTACGTTCTGAATTCGCTGAACCCGTCGTGTGAAGGGACGAAGATTACCACCCGCGCCCCGCAGGTGAAAAACATTTTCAAAGCCATTGCGGCGAAGAAACGCATCACTATTGTGGACGTGGCTGCGCCGCGTATGCTTTTGGCTCACGGCTTTCTGCGTGCCATCTTCGAGGCCTTCGACCGGCACAAGGTTGCGGTCGACGTGGTCTCTACGTCGGAAGTCAGTGTTTCGCTCACGGTGGATTCGAATCAGGCGATCCCCGCGCTGGCCGCCGATTTGGCTAAACTGGCTGACGTAAAGTACGAAGGCCGCAAAGCGATCGTCTGCCTGGTGGGCGAAAGCCTCCGCGACAAGCCTGGCGTCGCCGCTCTGGTTTTTGGTGAGTTGGCGGATAAAAAGATTCGCATGATCTCACAAGGTGCCTCCGAAATTAATCTGACCTTCGTCATCGAGGAAGACGAAGTGCCTGACGTCATCCAGCGTCTGCACAAGACATTTTTTCAAGATTTGGATCCGCAAGTATTTGCGTAGGAGCTTTTATCGCAGAGACTCACTAAGAAAGACTCGCAGAAAACGTAGGTGAGACAGCTATTTTCTCCGTGACCTCCGCGGCAGTTCCCTGCGATCTTCGTGCCAAGGATTTTTCATGAACATCCTCTTACTAGGCCGTGGAAAAACCGGATTACTGGTAGCGGACGTTGCCCGCCGACGCGGACATCACGTTCTTGTCGCCGGGGCCACAGAAAACGCCGGAGGAGCGGCCCTCTCAGCGGACAAACTGCGCGACATCGACGTAGTCATTGATTTCACCGCCCCGGATTGCGTCGTCTCGCATATCGAAGCCTCCGTTAAAGCGGGCAAGAGCATGGTGGTCGGCACCACGGGCTGGTACGCTGAGAAAGATCGGATCAGGAATTTAGTTGAGAGCAGCAATACCGGGTTGGTTTATGCAGCGAACTTTTCTCTGGGAGTGAACCTTTTCCTGGAAGTCGCGCGCACCTCAGCCGCCGCTTTACGTCACGACTATACCGGACAGATCTTCGAGCGGCACCACGCTACTAAAAAAGATGCGCCGTCAGGCACGGCCATCGCGATCCAACACACAATCCGCGAAGCCAGCGGCCGGGATGAAGATCTGGAAATCATTTCCTTTCGCGAAGGCGAAGTCGTCGGTATGCACGAGATTGTGCTGGAATCCTCCGCCGATAGGCTCTATCTCTGCCACGACGCTAAATCCCGTGAAGGCTTCGCCGAGGGTGCGGTGCGGGCGGCGGAGTGGATCGTCGGCAAAAAAGGATTCTACGATTTCAAAGATATATGGAAACAGCTCTAGCGTAGCTCACCGTTCCCACACGAGCCCATTCGCGCTATCTTATTGTCATGCAACTTCGTGGATGTGGTACTGCGCTGGTCACTCCTTTTCATCAGGATGGCGCGATCGACGACACCGCTCTCCGCAACCTGGTGGCGTGGCAGGTGGAATACGGCATAGATTTTCTGGTTCCCTGCGGAACCACCGGCGAGACCCCCACGCTGAACCATGACGAATGGCTACACGTGATTGATACCACGATCGAAGTAGTGGCGGGGCGCGTGCCGATCGTGGCGGGCGCGACCTCGAACTCCACGCACGAAGCTGTAGAAAAGGCAAAAGAAGTTGCTGCGCGGCCGGGAGTTGACGCCATCCTCACTGCTTCTCCCTATTACAACAAGCCAACGCAGGAGGGCCAGTATCGACATTTCAAAGCCATCGCGGAAGGCGTCAGCGACAAGCCAATCATTCTTTACAACGTCCCCGGCCGCACCGGATCGAATCTCGAACCTGCAACCCTGGCGCGCCTCGCCGAAATTCCGAACATCATCGGCGTGAAAGAAGCCTGCGGCAATATGACGCAGATTGCCGAAGCCATCAATTCCGTGCCCGAAACATTTCTGGTTTTGTCGGGAGACGATGCTGTCACTTTACCGGTGATCGCGCTGGGCGGCGTGGGAGTCATATCAGTAGCATCAAATGAAATTCCGCGTGAGATGGGAACCATGACGCGGGCTGCGCTCAACAACGACTGGGCCGCCGCACGCAGCCTTCATCGAAAATACTTGCCTCTGATGCAGGCAAATTTTATCGAGTCCAGTCCCCTTCCCGTGAAGGCTGTGCTGGCAATGATGGGCAAGATCGAGGAAAACTACCGTTTGCCTTTATTGCCCATGCGCCGCGACACCCGATCGAAATTGCAAAGAGTCGCAACTGAAGTCGGGCTCATCGCCAAGCCGGCAACGCCGGGGCCGGAGGCGGCTGAATTTTATATTTACGAAAATTGGGTGGCGGGCCCGCATAAGATCGTGCTGCATCGCGGATCCTGCGGACAATGCAACCAGGGCAAAGGACGTCCCGCTGGCCACGATGCCAACCACGCGCGCTGGCACGGACCGTATCCCTCGCTGCACCAGGGACGCGAAGTGGCGCATGCAATGGCTGGGGTACTGATTCGTAGCGAGTGCAAGTGTGTATAACAATTGTTGATTTTTGATTTCTGATTGTTGATTAAGAAAATTCGGCCTAGTTTTCTTAGTCAACAATCAGCAATCAAAAATCAACAATCTCCCTAACTTCATGCAATCTCTGAAAGCTTCTATCGAGCGCCTGGCCGCGCTGGGCGAGGTCGAACATAATCCCGAGGCACGTCCGGCGTTTTTCGAATTCCGTGACGCCTTAACCCAAGGAAAGATCCGCGCCGCCGAAAAAATCGACGGCCGCTGGATCGTGAACACCTGGGTGAAACACGGCATCCTGCTGGGCTTTCGGCTTGGAGAACTGGCAGAGACAGCCGCGGGAACACTTACTTTCATCGACAAAGACACTTTCCCTGCCCGGCACTTTTCCATCGCAGACCGTGTGCGTGTCGTGCCCGGAGGCTCCTCAGTGCGGCTGGGCGCGTACGTGGCGCCTTCCGTGATCTGCATGCCGCCTATGTTCATCAACGTGGGGGCTTACGTTGACGAAGGCACCATGATCGACTCCCACGCGCTGGTTGGCTCCTGCGCGCAAGTCGGCAAGCGCGTGCACGTCAGCGCAGCCGCACAAATCGGAGGAGTGCTCGAGCCGGTGAACGCCGCGCCAGTCATTATTGAAGACGACGTGCTGATCGGCGGCAACTGCGGAATCTATGAAGGCACGCTGATTCGTGCACGGGCGGTGCTCGGTGCGGGAACGATTTTGACGCGATCCACTCCCCTGTATGATCTGGTGCGTGGCGAAGTGCACCGAGCCACGCCGGAGGCACCGCTGGAAGTTCCCGAAGGTGCGGTGGTCGTCCCGGGGTCGCGCGCAGTAAAGAAAGGCGCGGCGGCTGAGTTAGGAATCTCGTTATATACGCCAGTGATTGTTAAGTACCGTGACGAGAAGACGGATCGAGGAATTGAACTGGAAGAATGGCTGCGCTGATTCGGAATGCTGTTTTCGAAAGATCGAATCGGGCGGCAGCGTTCTATGCCACGGTAACTGCAAGCTCCCCAGCTTCGTCGACACTGACCTGAATTTGCGCGAGCTTCCCTACCACGCAGTCAGCTTCACTCAGTGCAGCCGCGGCATAGGTACTAGTCAAGCCGATCGCTTTCATCCCGCCCGCATGCGCCGCGCGGATTCCCGCAGGAGCGTCTTCAATCACTAAACACTCCGCAGGATCCACTCCCAACAACTCGGCGCCCTTCAGATACGGCTCTGGATGCGGCTTTCCATTGACCACATCGTCCGCGGTAACCATCACTTTCGGAAGTGGAACTCCTGCAAGCTTCAGGCGCGCGCTAGCCAAGTGGCGAGCTCCCGAAGTCACCACGCCCCATTTGTTCTCCGGAATCGAGCGAATGAGATCGATTGCACCGGGCATCACAACAATGCCGCGGTCTGAGGCTTCGCGGTTCTCCAGCCTTCGAGCTTCGGCTTGCGCGTCAAGGTGGGGAGCGACCGCTCGAATCACTTCCACGGAACGGACGCCATGGGCTATGGCGATTACGCTATCTTCGTCAATTCCCTGCTCGCGCGCCCACGCTCGCCATTGCCGATCCACTGAGCCCGTGGAATCGACGAGAACTCCGTCAAGATCAAACAGAATGGCGGCGCAGCGAAATTTGCTCATTCTTGTTTTTGTACCACACCGCGACCCTCAGCTAATCGGCGCCGGTAGAATCCGTGGCCCTGACGCAGACAGCATCTCCTGTTGAGATTGCTGACGGACCTGCAAATATCGCTGCCGGAAATGAGCCTTGGCGCGCTCGCCCCAGGCGCGTACGAACCAGTAATTCAAGCCCGCACCCAACGCTGAACTAACCAGTGGGATCATGCGTCCTGCCCATTTCTCAACCACCTCCGCGCTGGCACGGGCAGCGATCCGCTGAATCACCCGCGGAACAAACTTGTTGACGAATTCTTTCTCCACCAAATCACGGCTGATATCAACTCCAGCCGCGCTGGCAGCCGCGATCCACAACTCCGCAATTTCATTGTCGGTATTGAACTGGAATCCATACACCAGGCTGAGCTTCTGAATCGTGCGCATAGTAATGGCTGACAGAATGCCAAGGTCGGGAATGATCGTGATCAATCCGCCCAAACCAAAACCGGCGCCCTCGGCGGCAGCCAACTTCATTCCACCGCGAATAATATCCTCCGCCACCATGTCGATTTCGCCTACTTCAAGCGAATACACGCCGTGATACCCGCTGACCGGAAGCCGGTAAGCCGTGCGCAACTGCAGCAGGAATTTTTGCGGATCGACTTGTACTGTTGAATAAGCCCGCGTCAGCCCTTTTACAACGGCCTTCTCGGCACGCAGGCGCAACCACGATTTCGATTCCACCATCGCCATCGATCTACCTTAGCTCAGAAAGCAATCGAATTCCATCCGCCATCGGGTAGGAACGGCAGAATCGCTCTGTACGCTACCTGACACACTCTGCTAGCATCAAGACTACTCCATGCCAACTGGAAAACTGCAAGTTGTCCCCTTGGGGGGCCTCGGCGAGTTCGGTATGAACTGCATGGCCGTCCGTTGGGGCGACGATATTATTGTGATCGATGCCGGACTGATGTTCCCCGAAGCCGAATTACTCGGCGTGGACATCGTTGTTCCCGACATTTCTTACCTCATCGAGAATCGGCAGCGGGTGCGCGGCATCATTCTCACCCATGGCCATGAAGATCACATTGGCGCTCTGCCCTGGATTCTCTCCGAACTCAACGTGCCCGTCTGGGGCACAGAATTCACATTGGCCTATGTTGAGGACAAACTGGATGAGCATGGACTGCTCGAGGACGCTGACCTCCGCGAGATGCGGGCCGGCGAGCGCTTCAAGGCCGGGGCGTTCACGGTTCATCCCATCCGCGTAACCCACAGCCTGGTGGATTGTGTTGCGCTCGCGATTCACACGCCGCTCGGCGTAATTATCCATACGGGCGATTTCAAAGTCGATCCCACGCCCACGGATAATCACCTCTTCGATCTGCACTCGTTCGCGGAGTATGGGAAACAAGGCGTGCTGGCGCTGTTTCCAGGATTCGACCAACGTCGAGCGCAAGGGATACACCCCCAGTGAGCGCGCCGTCCGCCGCAAGTTTGACGAAGTATTTGCGCACACTCAGCGCAGGCTCTTCATTTCGTGTTTTTCTTCTTCCATTCACCGCATCCGGTTAGCGGTCGAGTTGGCTCACCAGCATGGACGCAAAGTGGCCTTCATCGGCCGTTCGATGAACAATTCCGCCGAAATCGCAGAAGATCTCGGCTACCTGGAAATTCCCGACGGGCTCGTCATCAATCCCGGCGAGATGAAGAATTTCCCGCCGGAAAAAGTTTGCGTGATGATCAGCGGCACTCAGGGCGAGCCTATGTCTGCCCTATCTCGCGCGGCAGTCGACAATCACAAGCACGCAAAGATTGAAAAAGGCGACACGGTCGTGCTCTCCTCGCGCATTATTCCCGGCAATGAGAAGACCATCTATCGCATGATCGATCACTTGTTTCGCCGCGAGGCCCACGTCATCTACGAAGACGGCAGTTCACCGCCGATACACGTCAGCGGACATGCCAGCCAGGAAGAACTGAAGCTGATCATCAATCTGGTGAAGCCGAAATATTTTATTCCCGTCCACGGCGAGTACCGGCAGTTGAAGCTTCATGCCGAAATGGCCGGCGCGATGCACAGCTCGGTGGGCAAGGTCATGCTGATCGAGAGCGGCGACGTGCTGGAATTCGACGAACACAGCGCCCGCAAGGCCGGCAAGGTAAACGTGGGCCGCGTCTGCATCGATTCGGGTTCACGCACCGACGTGGTCGAGGATTTAATTATTAAGGACCGGCGGCATTTGAGCGAAGACGGTATCGTGCTGCCCATCATCGCCATCAATAAGCTGACGGGCCGAGTAGAAACCGCGCCCGAGATCGTAACCCGAGGCTTCAATCCCGGTGATAATGGCTTAATGGATGGAGCCCGGCGCATCGTTGAAGATACGTTGGCGCATTCCAGCGAAGAAGAAAAAGCCGATTACGGTGTAATCAAGGAAAAAATCCGCGCCGACCTGAAGCGTTACATCTCCAAGCAGACGCAGAAGCGACCGCTGATCATGCCGGTGATATTGGAGATTTAAAATTACGGATTCCACAGTTTTGACTGCTCGTCTCATCCAGGACCAAACCAACGCCACCAATTGTATGATTTCCACTGTCACCCTCGACGACATCCGCACAGCTCAATCTCGCCTGCAAGGCGTCGCCGCCCGCACCCACCTCATCGAATTCGATCATCCGGAATCCGACACTCGCCGGCTTTTTCTCAAGCCGGAAAACCAGCAGCCCATTGGCGCTTTCAAACTGCGCGGAGCCTATAACAAAATCGCTTCCCTCGCGCCCGAAGACCGTAAACGCGGAGTCATTTCTTACTCCAGCGGCAATCACGCGCAAGGCGTGGCCTACGCGGCGCGCGCTCTGGGGGTGAAGGCCATCATCGTGATGCCGGATAATGCGCCGGCAATCAAGCGAGAGGCAACGGCGGCGCTGGGCGCGGAGATCGTCATCGTGGGCCCAGGCAGCGCCGAGCGCCAAACTAAAGCAGAAGAATTGGCGGCGCAACACGGCTATGTGATCGTGCCTCCCTACAACGACGAGCAGATTATCGCCGGGCAGGGCACGATGGGATTGGAGATTCTCGAAGACTTGCCGGAGGTGGAAACGGTGTTTGCCCCGGTGGGCGGCGGAGGAATGATCAGCGGCGTCGCTGCCGCCATCAAGCTGAGTCGACCTTCAATTAAAGTAATTGGCGTCGAGCCGGAACTGGCCGGCGATGCCCAGGCAAGTTTGCGTGCGGGAAAGATTGTGCACTTTAAGGCCGAGGACGTTTCGCGCACCATCGCCGACGGACTGCGTACGCAAAGCATTGGCGCGATAAACTTCGAACATATCCGCCGCTACGTGGATGACATCGTCACCGTAAGCGAAGAGGAAATACGCCGCGCAGTCCGATTGCTGGCGTCAAATCCAGCGACCGTCGCCGAGCCCAGCGGAGCCGTGGCCGTCGCCGCGTTTCCTGTTCCGTAGCGATCAACTCTCGAAAGCCAAGATTGAACGTTGCGATCATCAGCGGTGGCAATATCGATCCCCAGATGCTGGAAGAGATTCGCCGAGAATAAATCCACATCGTGCGGACGGAGCATTTCACTTTGAGGGCCCCGCAACCGCCCAGCGTCGTATCGCGACCGCCGACCAAATCGCCTCCACCAGTCCGAACGGCCACGCCCCTTGCAAAAATCCGTAGATGGACCCCAGCACACACGCTCCGGCAAAAGCAAGAATGAACCAACGGCTCCGCGCTTCTAAAGCATAAAAGACAAGCATCGCCGTTACCGCAAACAGCCCGAAGATTGTTAAAGGAGTCACGTCCGGAGTGAGACGATTTTACTCTTATGCCCCGTACCGGCCGCGATGCACGGCCCTTTCGACACACCGGACGGAAGTCGGACAACCTACAGCATAAATATGTTATCCAACAACAGGGCTACGAGTCGGTAACGACCGGTAGTTACTTGCGACAGTGGAATTTCCTATGGTACAAACGACCAGTCGCAAAAATTACGCAACATGCCACTTCTAAACCATCTTATAACTCAACAGCGCAAAATTTGGAGTGCAGTGGTGGTTGTAATTGCTGTGGCCGCTCTGACGATGAGTGTGGCGACGCGCTACTATTCCCTTCAGGATACTTCCTCTCGTCCCGTCAGCACCGTCCAAAAACAAGCTGTTCCGGATGCCAGACCGCAGCGCCTTACCAAAAACGCCGCGATCTGGAGTCCTCCAGTATTCACTTTTGCAATTTCGCAAGTCCCCAGTTTTCATCCTCGAATTGATTCCGCCCGGCCTCTGCTACGAAGTCTGATGTGCGATACGAGCCTCTACAATCGGCCTCCTCCCGCGCCTAAATCCCGTTCATAAGTTCCTGATCATCGGATTTCTCTGAATTGGCTGCTCGCAGCTCAGTGTCAAGACTGGAAGCCCCATGTCCGTGGACCGAGTTTCATGCATCTTCATTAGGAACGAATTCGGAGGTCATGTGGCCATGACGGGGTTGGCTATGCCGAGAAGTGCCGGTGTGGTAAATGTTTCAGTTCCAGAAAGGAAATGCTATGCAGGCTGCGCCTTCGTTGATGGGAGATGAGCTCGACGCTCTACGCCAATTCGATACCTGCACGGTGGCGAATGCCATCGAGTCGTTTAATGTCAGGCTCCGTAACACAGGCTTTACCGACGCGCGCATCCGTTGCATGTTCGAGGACGCACCATCCACCGTCGGATACGCGGCAACCGCCCATTTGCGCAGCGGAGAGCCGCCAATCGGCGGCGGTACTTTTCATGACCGCGCCGATTTCTGGAATAGCATTCTCGAAATTCCCGCCCCACGCATTTTGGTCCTGGAGGATATGGACACTCATCCCGGACGAGGGGCATTTGTGGGAGACATGCATGCTGCCATCTTGCAGGCTCTGGGTTGCGTCGCCTACGTCACGAATGGCGCTGTGCGCGAATTGCCTTCCGTGCGCAAAATGGGATTTCAGCTCTTCGCCGGGAGCGTAGCGGTTTCTCATGCCTACGCCCATATCTTTGAGATTGGAACACGAGTCACGGTGGCAGGGATGGACGTGCGGCCGGGGGATTTATTGCACGGCAACCGTCACGGCATTCTTACCATACCGCCTGAAATTGCGCCGTTCATTCCCGCCGCAGCAGTTCGAATGCAACAGGCGGAGCAAGAAATAATCCGTTTTTGCCAATCCAAGGATTTTTCCGTCGCGAAATTAGGCGAGATCATGAAGACGCTTGAGGAAGCGAAACGCAATGAGGCGAGGACAATTCGATGATGGAAGCCTGCATTCGATTCGTTAAGCTGCCGCTCCGCTCTTCGATGCCGTTGATTTCCAGCCTCCTTGCGAGCCTGCTGGCCGCAACGGCGGTGTTGTCATCCTGCTCAGGAAGCCGCGATGAGCGGGTGCAGGCGAGCACCGAGGTACCTACAGTTGGAGTGACAAGAGTAGTGAAAAAATCCCTCAGCCAGCGTCTGACTTTATCTTCCGAACTGGTGCCCTTCCAGGAAATTGATGTCTACGCTAAGGAATCAGGCTTCGTACAAAAACTGAATGTCGATTACGGAACTCACGTGAAGACGGGCCAGGTGATGGCAGTTCTTGAGATTCCCGAGCTGCAGGCGCAACTCCAGGAAGATGAGGCGGAGATCAAAAATGCAGCAAACCAAGTGACCCGGGCGCGGAACGAACTATCTCGTTATGAAGCACAGTATAAAGCGCTACACCTGCAATACACGCGTTTGAACGGGGTCTTTCAAAGCCAGCCCGGAATTGTGGCGCAACAAGAAGTGGACGATGCGCAGGGCAAGGATCTCGCGGCATCCTCTCAAGTGGATGCTGGCCAGGCCGCCCTGGAAGCTGCTCAGAGCCAGATGGGCGCGACTAAGGCGAAGCTGGTTCACGACCAGAGTCTGTTCGATTATTCAAAAATAACAGCGCCGTTTGCTGGAGTGGTAACCGAGCGTTATGCGAACCTCGGCACACTGGTGCAAGCGGGAACCGGTTCGAGCACTCAGGCCATGCCCATCGTCCGCCTGTCAGAAGACGATCTATTCCGGCTGGTGATTCCAGTGCCGGAATCCTATGTTCGATATATCAAAGTGGGCGATCCCGTGGATGTTCATGTGCCTTCACTAGATCGCACTTTTCCCGGCAAGGTAGCGCGCTTTTCCGTAGATGTGCGGGAAGACACCCGCACCATGCACACCGAGGTGGATGTTTCCAATCCGCAGCGCATCTTGCTGCCCGGCCTCTATGCGGAAGCAAAGTTAAATCTTGAAGAAGAACACGATGTTCCCACCGTGCCCATCCAGGCTTTAAACCACGAAGGCGAGAGAATCACCGTTCTTGTGGTCAACGGAAACGGCGTGCTGGAAGAGCGAACGGTGCAGGTAGGGCTTCAGACCGCGAGCGATGCCGAAATTCTCTCGGGATTGAACCCGGGTGAGCAGGTCGTTGTCAGTGATCGCAGTGGGCTAAAAGCGGGAGAAAAAGTTCAGGCGCGGGAAGTGGCCATGATGCAGTACCACGAGGACAATACGCAGTAATCCGCAGACCGCTCTAGCCAGCTCTGCGGCGCAACTGGACAAACAATATGCCAGGGTTTTCGATTCGCAATCCGTACTTCATTGTCGTGATCTGCCTGACACTTCTGGTCATCGGCGTGACCAGCCTGGCGCGGATGCCGGTGGATTTGTTCCCTCCGATCAATCTGCCCGAAGTCGTAGTGGCTACCTTCTACACGGGAATGCCGCCCGAGGATATTGAAACCGACATTACCGATCCACTGGAACGCTTCTTTACTTTGGCATCCGGCGTCGACCACATGGAATCGCGCTCCATGTTAGGCGTCAGCATTATCCGCGTTTACTTCCAACCGGGAACCAGCGCGGATGCCGATGTAAGCCAGCTGTCGAACCTGGCGCTCGCAGACTTGAAGCGTTTGCCCCCGGGCACTCTGCCTCCCGTGGTTCTCAAATTCGACGCTTCCAGTCTTCCAGTGGCGCTGGTTACCGTCAAAGGCGAAGGACTCAGTGAAACTCAACTTCACGATTACGCTCAGTTTCAGATTCGCAACCAGATCGCAGTCGTTCCCGGCGCGGAAATTCCAGGCGTATTCGGCGGAATCTACCGCCAGGTCATGGTCTACGTCGACCCCTACAAACTGGAGTCCCGTCAACTTAGCGTGATGGACGTGGTCAGTGCGGTCAATGATGCCAATCTGATTCTGCCCGCGGGCGACGTAAAAATGGGCCCTTACGACTACTTCGTATACTCCAACAGCCTGGTTGACAACATGAAGCAACTGGGAGAGGTTCCGATCAAGGTAAAGGGCCACTCCTGGGTAACGGTCAATGACATTGGAAAAGCGGAGGACGCACACGGGATTCAAACCAACATAGTGCGGATCGATGGCCAGCGATCTGCCTATATTCCGATCATGAAACAGGGCGGCGATACCAACACGATCGCCGTGGTGGATGGCGTCCGCCAACTCATCAAGCACCTCTACGACATTCCCCAGCAGATGAAGACCAGCGTGGTGTTTGACCAGTCAGTGTATGTGAAGGAGGCGATTCATACTGTATTGCACGAAGGCGCGTTGGGTTTGATTCTTACCAGCCTGATGATTCTTATTTTCCTGGGCAGTTTTCGTGCGACGACGGCGGTATTGCTGTCCATTCCTTTATCCGCGCTGGCCGCGTTTGTGGTGCTGGCCTTGATGGGTGGAACCATCAACACAATGATCCTCGGCGGAATGGCGCTCGCGTTTTCCCGCGTAATCGATAATTCGGTCATCTCTCTGGAGAACATTTACCGTCATCTGGAAATGGGCGCCGCTCCCATGGTTGCCGCTGAGGTCGGCGGCGCGGAGGTAAACCTGGCCGTGTTGGCCGCGACTCTGGTCGACGTGGTCGATTTTTTCCCTGTCATTTTTCTCTATGGCGTGGCCAAGTTTCTCTTTTCGGCATTGGCGCTGGCATTCTGCTTGTCGCTGCTGGCTTCGTTTGTCGTAGCAATGACGGTAATCCCGTTATTCTGCTCGCGCTTTTTGAAGGCCGTACATCACGTCCCGGAGCACGCAAAAAAGGATGATGAGTATGAGGTCGAGCCGACCGCTGCACAGAGTCGCTCTTGGATGGACCGGTTCAACGCCCGCTTCAACCGGATGTTCAATAAGCTCCTCGATTACTACGAACACTGGGTGAGACGAGCATTGGTGCGTCCAGGACTTACTGTGTTGATTCTAAGCGGCGTGTTTCTAATAAGCCTGGCTATTTATCCATTGTTGGGGCTGGCATTTTTCCCCAAGACGGATGCCGGCCAGTTCACGATCAACATGAAAGTTCCGACCGGAACCCGCATTGAACTGGCGAACCAATATGTGGCGAAGGTGGAAGATCTGATCCGGCATGAAGTTGAACCCAAAGATTTCAAACGCATTGTGTCGAACATCGGCGTCGTTCCTGATTTTTCCGCGCTCTACACCACCAACTCTGGCTCCTACACTGCAACTGTCCAGGTAGCCTTGAACGAACCGCACCGGCTCAGCAGTTTTGAATATATGGATCGGGTGCAGAAGGCGATGGCCAGCCAGTTCCCCGACGTTCGCACATTCTTTTCCAGTGGATCGATGGTCGATGCCATTTTGAATTCTGGCGCGCCGGCTCCGATCGACGTGCAGGTCAGCAGCCCTGATCTGGATCAGATCTACGGCATCGCGCAGCATTTGGCTGCTCGCATTCGAGACGTGCACGGCGTCGGCCAGGTCTTCATCCCGCAGGATATGAATTATCCAGCTCTGCGGCTCGACGTAGACCGGGTACATGCAGGTGAGCTAGGGTTGACGCAAAAAGACGTGGTCGACAATGTCATCACCGCGCTCAATTCTAATTACATGATCGCTCCCAATTACTGGGTCGATCGCAAGAGCGGAAACGACTACTACCTCACTGTCCAATATTTCGAACATGGCGACGCCGCGATTCACAATATGGCCGACCTGGGACAGATTCCGCTGCGCGACCCTGGGAGCGGCGCGGGGCTGACCTGCGGCCCCTCTGGGCCACCCCAACCAGGTACCGGCCACTCTTCATGGGCGTGCCTTGGACCGGGCAGGCCAACTACGGTGCTCAAGAATGTCGTCGACGTGAAACAGGTTCTGACCCCGACTGAAGTGGATCACTATCAGATCCAGCGAGCCGTCGATATCTTCGTTACCCCCAACGGAGAAGACCTGGGACGCGTGACCAGTGCCATTCGCGATATTCTCGCCAAGGAAAAATCGATTCCCTCCAACGTGCGCGTAAATCTGCGCGGCATGGTGCAGGGCATGGAGGCCTCATTCAAGAGCTTTGCCTTTGGATTCCTGATTTCTTTTCTCCTCCTGTTCCTTATCTTGACCGCGCAATTCAAGTCATTCATCGATCCTTTTCTGATCATGCTGGCAATCCCTATGGGGTTTGTCGGTGTGCTGATCATACTGCCGCTTACCCACGCCACATTGAATGTCATGTCGCTGATGGGGGTGCTGATGCTGGTTGGTATCGCCGACTCGAACAGCATTCTGATCGTTGACTTCGCTCACAATCTTGAGCGCCAGGGACTAACCCCAGCAGACGCAGTAATCACTGCCTGCCGGGTGCGTCTGCGGCCGATTCTAATGACGTCTCTGGCAACCATTATTGGAATGATTCCGATGGCGCTAAAACTGGGCACTGGCGCTGAACAGTATGCCCCCATGGCGAAGGCGATCATCGGAGGGCTGACTTCTTCCGTGGTGCTGACCATCTTCATCGTGCCGGCGGCTTATCTGCTGGTATATGGCAAAAAGAATCCGCAAACCGCGATAACTCCGCAGACGGAGCCGGCGGAATAATGAAGAAGCGAAAAGTTCTCGCTTGGAATCGCACCGAGATATCCATGCTACTTGATGAAAGAGATCGAGAGGCCACGCGATGACCAGGCCTAATTATTTTGCCCTCTGTGCGTTATTTTTAGCTTTACTGGCGAGTATGCCTCAAAGTAGTGCGGCCCAAACACCGGACCAGCCGCGTCCACCCGAAAACTTGCCTTCCGCTCCGCAACCGCAGTTAACTCAAAGCCCAGCTGGTGTCGTTTCATCTCAGGCTCAAGCATCGCTGGTAGCCAGCTTCCCGCGCGGGGTTGGATTACAGACAACATCTTCCATTGATCCGCAAACCGCGCAGGCTGCCGGGGCGCGCCCATCCGTCTAACCCGTACTCAGGCCGAGCAATTGGCCCTCAAAAACAATCCTCGAATTAGTGTCGGACGTTTGCTTGGACTAGTCCAGCATCAGATCTATCGACAGACCCGGGCAGCGGAACTCCCCAATTTTAATGGCGCGGTTACCGCAGTCGATGGCAATGAAGGCAGCCGCATCGGGGCCGGATCCCTCACTGCTTCGCGCCTGCTGGAGCATGCAGGCGCCGGAGTCGTACTGAGCCAGCTGATCACGGACTTTGGCAGAACCATGAATCTCGTGTCCTCTGCCAAGCTTCAGGAAAAAGCTCAAAACGCTAATGCGCTCGCCACCACCGAAGATATTGTCCTGGCAACCGATCAGGCCTTTTACAACGCACTGCAAGCCCAGGCCCTGCTTAAGGTCGCACAACAAACCGTGACTACTCGAGGGTCGGTTCAACATCAAATCGATGAGCTTACGAAGAGTAAGTTGAAATCCACTCTGGACTTATCATTTGCCGATGTGAACTTGTCGCAAGCCAAGCTGCTTCAACTCGATGCCGAAAATAATGTCAATTCCACGATTGCCGCGCTCACGGCGATTCTCGGATTTGATAAGCAGATTAGCTATGAATTGACCGAAGAAGAAACACAGCTTCCGTCGCCGCCCCCTGATCTCGACGTGCTCATCAATACTGCCTTGCAGCAACGTCCCGATTTGCAGGCTCTTACTTATAATCAACAGGCAGCGGAAAAATTCCATCGGGCCCAGCAGGAACAGCTCTTGCCTACTATCAGCGCTCTCGGCATAGCTGGAGTCACTCCAGTCCGTCCCGACTGCTTCGGTGGCCCGGTCTGCTCTTCCAACTATTTCATTTCCAGCTGGTACGGCGCCATCGGGGTAAATATGAACGTCCCCATCTTTAATGGCTTTCTTTTCTCTGCGGAAGCCTCCGAGGCAAATTACAGAGCCAAAGCGGCGAAGGAGAATACTCGAGATTTACGGGACAATGTCGTGCGCGATGTTCGCACCGCCTGGCTAGCCGCAAACACGGCGTTTCAGCGCGTCGGCGTGGAAGCCGAACTCGCCAAGGAGGCCGACCTGGGATTGACTCTCGCCCAAGGTCGTTATCAGTTGGGGTTAGGCTCTATCGTCGAACTCAGCCAGGCACAGTTGAACCAGACCGATGCCGCAATTGGCTATGTCAACGCGGAGTATCAATATCGATTATCGCTTTCAACGTTAAACTTTGAGACAGGAGTCGCGCCCTAGACTGAGCTTGGGACTGACAGCAGGATGAACGCTGTCGACTTTTAAACATGCTTCCATTTTGCCTCTATTTCATCACCGGCGTGATCACCGGCTTCCACGTCTATACTCTGCTTGCTCTGACCCTGTATGGAGTGCCACTCAATCCTCTCGAACTGGTTTCTTTACTGGGATCGCTTCTGCTTTTAATCTCGGCGTGCATCAGCCTTTTTCGTCCGAATGTCGCCGCCAGGGTCGCGTTGATCGCGTGCTTGTTAATCTGGTCTTTCTATGCCCCCGCGACCGCGAACCTGGTGCGGCATGGGTTTCGTAGACACAAAGTGGTCTCCTGCAACCACGAATATGGGTGGGACGCGACCCCATCGATCACTCGCTGATGACACTGCCATTTGCAGCTCTGGCTCTTCTCGCGCTCGTTACCGTTTATTCCGCAATCGTGAGCTTTCGGGAAGCAAAGGACGTCCCTCCCAGCTGGTTTTTCCCAAACGCCGTCAAACGGTCGGCACAAATCGTTGTCGGGATTCTCGTTCTCATTCCGTTGATTGCGCTTTCAATTTGGCTCGGGCTCGGCGCCCGGCATGAAAGCCTGCGCTCCTCGCGGTTTTTAATTCCTGACGCCTATACCGGTTGGATACGCGTCGAGTTCGAGGTGCCAGGCGCTCCGCCGCTGCCCATCGATCACGGCGAATACACCATTAAAATCCCCTCAGACGGAGTATTGCGAACTTCTTCGGCTGAACAATACGGATGGGCGCACGATCGATACTATTACTACTCCGGCCAGAACTTGCTCTCGCTTCCAGATTCCGGAGCCTCCGCAATGATTTGGGGAAAGCTCAACGGAGAAGCCTTGGGCAAATCAGGTCAACGAAAGTACGAGGAATTTTTTGTTGGAACCGCCGAGCAGTTCAAGAACCAGTCCAAAGGAAACAAATCCCCGTTCTGACTTTGCGGATTTGATTGACCGGGGACTCCCATTCGTTGCTCCTGGATTAAAGACACGCTCAAACCACCTCCCGCGTGCATCTAATTATGAAAGCCTTGCAAGAAGCGTTGGGCCTCTCGACCAGCGCGCAGGCTTTATCGGAGAACAGTCATGTACAAACTGTCTTTTCTATCGTGTATCACAGTCGCATTGAGCGTTTTCTTGCCCACCCTCCTGCCAGCCCAAGCAGCGAACGCGCCGTCGGCGTCAGCCCGTTTGCTGGTGACGGTCGAAGCGCTTCACGGCAAGGATGTACCCGAAGTCACGCGTCCGGATGTGATCGTGTTCGAAGGCCGGGACCGTGACGAAGTTAGCAATTGGGTGCCTGCGCAAGGAGACAACGCAGCGCTCGAACTTTTCATTCTTCTTGATGATGGATCCACCGCGAGTCTCGGGTCTCAACTGAACGAGCTTCGCCAATTTATCAACTCTCAGCCGGAATCGACCAAGGTCGGAGTTGCCTACATGCAGAACGGGATTGCGAAAGTGCAACAGGGTTTAACTGCCGATCATAATGCGGCAGCGCAATCTCTCAGGCTGCCCTTGGGTGAGCGCGGAATTAACGGCAGCCCTTATTTTTCTCTCACCGATCTGATCAAGCATTGGCCGCAAACCTCGGCCCGGCGAGAGGTTCTCATGATTACGGACGGAATCGATCCCTACTATGGCGGTTGGGATCCACAGGATCCTTATCTCAGTGCTGCCATCGGGGACGCCCAGCGCGCCGGCGTAGTGGTCTTTGGTATTTACACCCCTGGAGTTGGTCATTTCGATCACAGTTTTGGGCGCACCTACTGGGGCCAGATGTATCTTTCGCGGCTCGCCGGCGAGACCGGCGGCGAATCCTATTACATCGGATTCAACGGCCCACCCGTAAGCTTCGACCCTTACCTCGGCGATATGGCTGCTCATCTCGCTCATCAGTATTTCTTGACGTTCATTCCCAAGCCGCAAAAATCGAGCGGCTGGCGCTCCATAAGATTGAAGACTGAGGTTCCCAACGCAGATTTAGTCTCAGCGGATAAAGTTTACGTCGTCGGCATAAATCCCTAGTACGTCTATGCAGAGAGAATGGCGGATTCCGATAGATCAAAGTAAGTAACCAAAATTGTTGCGCGATCATCCTATAGACCAGGGTAAAACCGATGTCGCAGGAGCGGCATTTTCGGAGACACAGCCACGCACTCATGTTTCGAGCCGGGCTTGCGTCCGTTGTGCTCTTCGCCCTGCTGAATGCGCGCGACATCCCTTCGCATTTCCAGACCACATCGAAAACTCACTCCACCCTGACTTCCGATTCTCAGCACGATCAGAGGCCTCGGTTTGATCATTACACTTTGGATTGGAATGTTGCAGCACCCACTATCCTGCCGTTTCCTATGTTCGACAAATCGGCGCACCTGACCCCAGCGCCGCAATTATTCTCTATTCTTCAAACCAAGGGGTTCCACTTCAACCGCCCGCCTCCGTCCAGCTGATCGCCTGGTATTTGAGCCTCAGTCAATCCAAGCGTAGCGATTGGCTGACCCTGTCACTTCAGCCGATACCAACGTGAAGTGGAGCAAATCGAAGACCCTGGGGAGGGACACAATGAGCGGAATGACAATTCTGTGCATCGAGGATCAGTTCGACAATATGGCAACTCTCACCTGCATGCTGGAAGGGATTGGTTACGAAGTCATCGCGGCAAGCAATGCGAAACAGGCGATTGATATTTTTGCAGACCAACCCGTCGACGGAGTGCTGCTGAAATATAACCTGCCCGACGCAGTTGGCACCAGCCTGCGTGCCGAGCTCAAAGCCATACGGCCAAATGTTCCCGTGTTGTTGTTCGATGGAATCGGCAGCGAAACTCCGGTCATGCTGCGCTTTTTCGATGCATATCTCAGGAACATGGAACGCCTTGCAAGCGATTTAGGAGCCTTGGAAGCATGAAAACACAGCAAAAGACGATAAGAATGAATCACTCAGAAATTCAACGCTTCGAGCACATTCTCAAAGTTCGCCTGGAGCAGACGATAAGATCACTCGATCGATTGCACGACGAAACCCGAAGCATCAATTCTGACTCACCTTCTGACTCCGCCGATCAGTGCGTGCTCAGTCTCTCTCGGGAAGCGCTCTTCCACCAGAGTGGGGAACGCCGCGTCATGGTTCGACGAATTGAAGCCGCCCTCAGCCGAATCAAGAAAAATAGTTTCGGAATTTGTATTGGCTGCGGCGACAGTATCAATTCCCGTCGGCTTGAGGCTCTCCCTTGGACGCAGTACTGTCTTGACTGCCAGGAGGATCTGGAGCGCAACCAGACATTAAGCCAAACCACCCGGCCTCATCGCGAAGTTGCGTTAAGAAAAACGGGCTGAGTCAGCCTCAGTCCATCGAAAGATGAAGGATCAGGAAGGAGAAATATTATGAACTCGATTCGTACCTCGCGAGTTCTTTCTTGCGCAGTGGTCGCGACAATCTACGCGACAGTGTTCGCCACAATGTTCGCAACTCCATTGTTGGCTCAGACCGCAATCGACGCAGGTACAATCCTGCCGGTTCGTTTAAATTCTGAGCTCAATTCGCGCAAGGCCAGACCTGGACAGGTCATCCGTGCGCGGCTCATGCAGGACATTCATCTCCCGTCAGGAGCAACACTTCACCCCGGGGCCAAAGTGATTGGCCACGTGATAAATGTTGAACGCGGCAAAGCTGCAAATGCCGCGCAATTGTCCATCCGCTTCGATGCGCTGATTGTCTCCGGCCGCAGAATCCCCGTCATCACGAATGTACGAGCAATCGCATCGATGATGGATGTGGAGGACGCGCAAGTTCCGGAATTTGGTCCGGACCGCGGCACGCCGGAAAACGCCTGGACCACAGACCAGATCGGCGGCGAAGTGGTTTACCGCGGAGGCGGACCGGTTGCCAACGGCTGGCGCGCTGTTGGTCAGCCAACACCCAATGGCATCCTGGCACAGGTCTCTGCCAAGCCTGGGACGAACTGCCGCGCTGACGTCGCAGGCAACGATCGGCCGCAAGCGCTTTGGTTATTTTCCTCCGATGCCTGCGGAACCTACGGGTTCTCAGATTTAACAATCGTGCACGCGGGTCGAACCCATCCAGTTGGTCAGATCACATTCGCATCTGAGCGCAGCGACGTAAATATTAGGGCGGGCAGCGGAATTCTGTTGCGAGTGATCAGTACGACGCCTGATAACAGATGAGGTCTGCCAACCATATCGGAGGTGAGCGCGGTAAGAACGGGCGAACATTCTCAAACCGCCCGTCCTTCGCCGCGCGGTGTATAAAAGCTAGACCCACACATCGTGGAGGATTTCGTCAGATCGCTATAATGAACGCAGCTCATGCCCCGGCTTGCTTCCGCAACCCGCTGGCTGTTTGACGCGGAGCAAGGCCCTCGCGACCGCATGGCTCCGCGATGGCTTTTTCTGCGCGCCTTGGGCGGCATTTATTTTTCTGCATTTTTCTCTCTGGTATTTCAGATCCGTGGGCTCATCGGTCCGGATGGGATTCTTCCAGCAAACGAATATCTTCGAGCCGTGGTTCATTCGCTGGGATATGGTCGCGGCTTATGGTTTGCTCCTACCCTGTTTTGGTTTTCGAGCGGCCCGCACATGCTCACCGTTCTGTGCTGGGTAGGCATGATCGCGTCGTTACTGCTGGTCGTGAATGTATGGCCGCGCGGAATGCTGGCGATCTGTTTCGTCTGCTTCCTTTCCTTTGTGAGCACCGCGCAGGATTTCTCCAATTACCAGTCGGACGGGATGCTGCTCGAAGCGGGATTCATCGCCCTCTTCTATGCTCCACGCGGATTCCGCCCTGGCTTGGGTCTGACGTCACCGCCATCGCGCGCCAGTCTATTTCTGCTGCAATGGGAATGGTTCCGCATTTATTTCGAATCCGGTGTGGCCAAGATTATCGGAGGAGATCCCGAATGGCGCCACTTCACCGCCATGGACGAGTACTATCAAAATGGTCCTCTGCCTACGTGGATCGGTTGGTACGTGCAACGCCTGCCGCACTCGTTTCACGCCGCATCTGTCTTTGCCACGCTAGCACTCGAGTTAGTCCTGGTTTGGATGTTATTTCTTCCGCGCCGCTGGCGCATCGTCTGTTTTTTGATTGTGACTCCCTGGGAATTGGGAATTATTCTCACCGCCAACTACACGTTTCTAAACTATCTCGTTCTGTCTTTAGGATTTCTTTTGCTCGATGATCGCTTTCTGCAGCGATTCCTGCCGCAAAGATGGAGGAAATCTCTTTCTTTGGATTCGTCAACCGAGCAAAGCCAAGCGCAACGTTCAGGAAGCCTCGCCCACTTCTTCAAATCGGTGCAACTATCTCTGACCGGCATTGTCCTCGCTTGGATTTTCTACGCCACCACCGCGCAGCTGATCTGGATGTTCTCCGCCTTCCCCCTGCCAATGGTGCCAGTAGAGGCACTGGAGCCCTTGCGCATCGCGAATCGTTACGGGCTTTTCGGCATCATGACCCGAGGCCGCTACGAGATAGAGTTCCAGGGTTCCCAAGATGGACAAAACTGGATCGCATATCCCTTCCGCTATAAGCCGCAGGATCCGGCGAAGCCGCCTGGCATTTACGCGCCTTATCAGCCGCGCTTCGATTGGAACCTCTGGTTTGCTTCGTTGGGCTCGTGGCAAGATTATCCCATCGTGCCCAGAACCGAAGTGCGTCTGCTTTCGAATGACAAAGACGTTCTCGCTCTGTTCGCGGACAATCCCTTTCCGAAAGAGCCGCCGCGGGAGATACGCGCGGTGCTGTGGCAATATTGGTTTACGTCGACGTCGGAAAAACGCAGTACGGGACTTTGGTGGCGGCGTCAATACCTAGGACTTTACGCTCCGGCGCTCACGCGCGAGCCAGGAGGTCAGATTCGCGCCGTCGAATGGCCCGCCGTGGCTCCTCGCGAGTGAACGCTCGCAGTGATTTTGTTCGAGTTGGTATACGCGTCGAGGGAGCAAAGTCGTCGAGCATGCCGACCGGCTCATTTTTCCTAATGGGAGATCGGGACAGCAGTGACCGTAAAAGGATCTTGACCATCTTCAACGTCGCTTGTAATCGACAATGCTCCGGTCAACGCGTCTATGCTCATGGCGACAAGTTTGCCAGGACTTGTACAAGGTGGAGAACCAACGCAATAGGAGTGTATGGCGAGCAAAAAATTGCCCGTGGGGTCCAGCGTAGCCCCCACAAGGTAATACTCCCCGGTAAGGAAGGGAGACCCCGCCACTTCAGTGAGATCGCCGGAGGAAGGATCGATGCGGAAGACACGTATGCGGGGTGATTCGGCTGCATCGGACACCGGGGCGAAAAGCAAAGACCCATCGCCACTCACGATAAGCTGCACAAAACCATCCTGCAGTGGCTTTCCGTTGGAAAGAACATTCGTAACATAGGATCCATCTCCGCCCATGGCATATCTGAAGACACGGTTGCTGGCGAGATCCAATGTATAGACGAAGCTGCCGTCGGGCGTGGGTGCGAAGATGCCGGTACTAACCGTGTGGCCTGCGAAGTACTGCTCGCTGGTCAATTGCCCCGCTGATCGAACGAAGCTGTTTAACTCATACGATGGACTCGACTGCCCGGTTGAGGTCTGTAACAGAAACGCGCTTGTGTTGGCTAGCTGTAACACTTCACTGTTGCGGCATTCATACGCACTCTCTTGGGCTGCAGTGCACGGGGCCGGGGGAGGTATCGTCTGCTCGATTGGCGGCAACGGGCTCAAGCCGCTGCTCTCATCCACGAAACCGAATAAACCCAAATCTGTCGCGGCATAGACGAAGGTCTGATCACTGACCAGATTTACCGACTGATTCATCGCGACGCTCACAGGAAGCCCTCTCTGTCGTAACGATCCATTCTCCCTTACGGCATAAGATTGCAGAGTTGACGTGGGCTCTCCACCGGCCCCAGGCAAGTCCATAACCAGACCGTGAGCGGTTCCGGTCATTAGGAGCGGTGGGAAAGTGCGGCCTGTTGCTTGTAACTGTCCATCAGCGAGCAGGGCGAATTCCGAGGATTTCAACGCGGAGATATCGGCTGTGAAAACGTATGCCACCACATTCGTTCCATTGGTAGCCGGTGTGAAGATTGCGGTGACGTTCTCTTTCGAAGCCACGTTAAGGTCGCAGGTGGTCATACCCGAACAACTTCCCCTCCAGCCGCCAAAGAAATAACTGTCCCCGGGGGTCGCGCTCAACTCGACTTGTGTATTCTGCGCGAAGTTCGCGCTGCACGTGGGTGGACAGTGAATGCCTGCCGGACTGCTGGTTACAATTCCCGCCCCCGCTGCGGGCCCGGCGACGGTTACCCCAATCGACGCAGCGGTCGTTTGCGACTGCGACACCGACGCCCCCCCTCCGCAACTAGTCAGGAGAACGGCGGAGAGCGTGGACAGCGCGGCAAACAATAAGCGCGACCTCAGGGGATACACATACCACCTTATGACAACCTGCCGAAATCGATCGTTAGATGCCGTTTGCGTTGCAGGGGTAGCTCATGGGAGCTCCAAGCGAGCATCTCAGTGCGTCCGTTAGTCGTTCATCCGTAAAACTAACGCTACTTGCCTTGCACCGCAACTACTTTCAGCGGCGCACTTGAACAATCAAGGTAGCCTGAGGCGTCAATCCCTTCTCAGGCTTCTAGATCACGATGGTGGCTTAAGCAGACTTCCTTTTCGCGAGTTCTAACCGAGACCCAGCTTCGACAATGCCATCTTTGCTGCGTTATATCCGCACATGCCGTGCACTCCACCGCCTGGCGGAGTCGATGCCGAGCAAATGTAAATATTCCGAGCCGAGGTAGCATAGTGCCGCCATGTCGGTCGAAACAGAAATTGACGACTATCCATGACGCCACCTCCGATGTCGCCTCCCACCAGGTTGGCGTCCATGTTCTCAAGATCGGCCGGAGAAAACACACGGCGCGCCAAAATGCATTCACGAAAGCCGGGAGCGAAACGTTCAATCTGATTTTCCAGCCTCTCAAGCATGTTTACTTTGGATCCATTCGGCACGTGACAATAAGCCCACGCGGTATGTTTGCCGGCCGGAGCGCGTGAGCTATCGAATAAGCTGGGCTGGGCCAGCAGAACAAACGGATGCTCTGCATGCTGTCCGTTTCGAACCGCATCCTCCGAAGCGGCAATCTCTTCGAAGCTTCCGCCCAGATGCACGCTGGCTGCCCGCAGGCAATCAGCAGCCTTCCAGGGTATGGGTGCGTTCAGTGCGTAATCCACTTTAAAGGCGCCAGGCCCATAACGGAATCTTTCCAACTGCCGCCGATAATCATTAGATAATTTCTCGCCACCAACCGCGATGAGTTGACGTGGGGTCAAGTCACAAAGAATCAGGTCGTAGTCTTCCAACCCTGAAAGACTCTGCACCGGCGATGAAGCTTTCAGCGTGCCCCCCAGGCCGGAGAGAACGCCGCACAGGGCCTGAGTAATTGCCTGCGCTCCACCTCGAGGAATCGGCCAACCCACGGCATGGGCTGGCACCGCCATCAGGATTGCGAATGCCGCGCTCAATGGCTCGTCCAGACTAAGAAAAGAATGCGCCGCCAACCCCGCGAATAAAGCACGCGTTCGTTCACAGCGAAACCGCCGGGCAACGGCTCTCGCCGACCGCAACCCAACCATGCCAAACCGCGCCATCAGCCACGGATGCCTCGGCATAAATGAAACCGGCCGCAAAATTTCCGGAGCAAATTCACTCCAATGCTCGACGAACGGACGCATGAGCTTGTCCCATGCCGCTCCATCCACCCCAAACGACTTGATTGCTTCATCCAGGTCACGTTCCAACATCACCGCCGTTCCATCATCAAGCGGATGTGCCAAGCAAGCCGGGGAATGAATCCACTGTAATCCGTAGTCCCTCAAAGGCAGCGACGAGAAGAACGGCGAGCCCGCCCCAAGCGGATAAATTGCCGAACCGAAGTCATGACGAAATCCCGGTAAGGTCAATTCCAGCGTGCGCACTGCCCCACCCAGGGTGGCCTGCGCTTCCAGCACCTCCACCCGCACTCCAGCCTGCGCCAGAACAATGGCTGCAGCCAGCCCATTAGGGCCAGCACCGATTACGCATGCACTACGACTCATCGAAGTTCGCCTGAGAAACGCGATCGCAAAACATCACCCTACCCGCTATTTTAGTCTTCAGACCAAGAGGTGGTTCGAGCAGTACGATTCCTTCAACTCACGGCTTTACAAAAGAAAGCTTCCGCAGAACCCAGATCATGGAAGGAACCACGAAATACCAGATGGGACGCGCTAACGCTCAACCACCGCTGCAAACCTGCGTATGTGACTGAACAAGATGGAGCGGGAGACCGGACCCAACTATCCAAAGGCACATAAGGCGAGCCCATGTTGCCCGCTTGAAAAAAGCGCCCTTTGCCGTTTCCGGTGAAGGGTCGATCGCGGCCGAAGATGTATCTGAAAGCTTCGGCGTCCAACAATGTATCAATCCCCACTTCACCGCTGAGGATTCCAGTTTCGCGTTTCTGGTCGTCATGGGTAGCGTGCCCCCAAAGAAACATTCCAGCCCCGACCCCCGCCATGGCTGCAAGGCCGGCGTTGGATGCGGTATTGGCATGGGAGACCGTTGTCGGGTTGGTGGGAACGTGTTGCTCGATAGCCGTGTCGCTCGCGACCAGGGCCGCGCCAATCGCTCCCAGCGGAATGTTCCACTCCCATCGCGCGTCGGTCATGCGGAAGGACGCAGTTCAGAATTTCTTCTGGTCGAGAAAGATTGCGGGCAGGGATTTCAGGTCAACTGCCGACTGACCGAGATCGATCGACGGCTGGCGTGTGGGAGGAGGGGCAGGACCGGTGCCAGCTTCGGCATGTGTTTGTGCATTCACGAACTCGTCCGAGCCAATGACTGTGAGCACTGAGTACAAAATCAATTGCACGCGCCACGCGCGCTTTCGCGTTTCGAACATATCGATGGCTCAAGGCCGAGGATCAAACAACACTTTCGACCCTCAACTTTTCGGTACATCCGCGCGGTTCCACCATCCGCCACCGAGCGCCTGGAATAAGGCCGCGGTGTCGGCATAGCGATTGGCCTGCGCCTGCACGACGTTGATCACGGCTTGCTGATAGGCCTGTTCCGCGCTTAGGAGAGCGAGATAGCTCACGTAGCCGGCGTGCATCTGCCGCGTAGTGAGGTCGAGCGTTACTTTGGCGGCATCTCTTGCAGCTACCGCGGCCTTTAGACCGTCAGAATCTTGTTCAAGTGCGTGCAGCGTGTCGGCTACATTTTGAAACGCAGTCAGCACCGTGCTGCGATATTGTTGGTCGGCCTGAACGTAGGCTGCCCTGGCGGCTCGCTCTTTGTGCATCAAAGTTCCGCCCTCAAAGATAGGTTGTGTAACGCCAGCCGTTGCGTCCCGAAAGCCATTTCCGGCTGAGAATATGTTGCCGAACGCCAAAGCCATACTGCCAATATCGCCCGTCAAGTTAAAGCTTGGCAGGCGATTCGCACGCGCAACCCCAATGAGGGCGCTCGAGGAATGCAGGTTTTCCTCGGCCTGCAGAACATCGGGACGCTGCTCGACGAGCTTGGAGGGGAGGGTCAGGGGAAGTTCTTGCGGAAGCTGTAAACTGGACAATTCAAATTTCTCGATCAGATCCTCATTCGGGAACCCGCCAGACAATACTGCCAGCAGGTCACGCTGTTGAGCCAGTTGTTTTAGGAGGGGTGGTAATGTGGCGGCGATCTGAGCGAGTTGTGCTTCCTGTGCGGCTACGTCGAGCCGGCCGACATATCCTTTCTCGAATTGCTTACGTAATACGTCCAGCATATTGGTATTGATCTTGATGAGTTCGTTGGTGGCGTCTATCTGCGCACGCAAGGAGGCTTCTTGGATGGCAGCGGCGGCGACGTTTGAACTCAAAGTGATATTTGTCGCAGCCACAACGTAGCGCGCTTGCTCCTGCTGTGCCTTCAGCGACTCCACTGTACGACGGTTGAGTCCAAAGACGTCTGGGGTGTAAGAGACGCTAACCTCCGGCGTGAACAGGCTGTATTCAAACTGAGTGACGCTCGGAACAGGCGAAATTTCTTCTGACGTCTTCGCCCGAGTGGCTGAGAAGCTCCCAGAAACACTGGGATAGTAAGCGCCGCGCTGCGCCAAAGTGTTTTCGCGTGCGACCAGCAACGCCGCCTGCGCCGATTTAAGGTCGGGATTGTTCTTGAGGGAGCGTTCAATCAAGTCGTTCAGCGGCTTCGAGTGAAATAAAGTCCACCAGTCTCCTGGAATGTCGCGTCCTTGAGCGAAGGTTTGTGCTTCTCCACCGGCAACCTTCGGACTGCTGCTCGTGGTCGCTGGCAAAGAGGGTGTATAGCCAGGAACGTTTGGCGCCGCCGGTCTCTTGAAGTTCGGGCCGACCGCACAGCCTGCGGTAATTAGCGACGCCAGGATCGCAAAGAGAGCCGAGGTGAAAGCAATGACGCGGGATTTGCCGGTAAAAGTCATAGCAACTTAAGGCTTGTGCTTCATGTTGGTACCGTTGATCGCTGCTGTGCCCCTGGCTGATGTTATTGGCCCGCCGCTGATTGCAAGATGCCCACCCGGATCGCGAGAATTCTTAAACTGCTGACCGTTCACGGAGACAGCCGATGAGGGAGCAGACAGGCCGCGGTGGCTGACCGCTTGGTTTCGGACGGGAACTGCGGTCCTTAAGCTTGTCTGCTGAGGCGCGGTGACGATGGACGCAGCGTCGATCCGAGCGCCACTCGTTGCTGGCGTTTTATTGGGACGCCGCGGATGACTGGAAGCCGCCTGGGAGTGGATTGTGTTCGAACGACGTTTGGTTGCGGTTTTCGTCGAGGATGCTAAGCGTCTTGAGATCTGATCAATTTCTCCCGAATGCGTCTGGCCATTTTTGTCCCGACCTTCGACATTTCTCTGATGATCACGATTAGATTTGTCGCTGCTCCGCGAAGCCGCTTGTTGCGACGAATGATCCGCCTGGCGCGCGAGACTTGTGCCCGGCAGCAAGACGACCTGCGATCATCATCACGAAAAACAAGCGCACTGTCATCATTCTGATTCCTCTTGTTCCCGTGTTTCCGAGTGAACCGTCAGGTGATGTTCACCGCCGAGGAAGATCAACCGCAGGGCAGGCACAGCGAGAAGCAGCATCACCGGGCCAACCAGCATCCCGCCCACGATTACGGTTGCGAGGGGGCGCTGTACCTGGCTGCCGATGCCGGTCGAAATAGCCGCGGGCAACAGGCCTATGCAAGCGGAAAGAGAAGTCATCAGCAGCGGCCGCATTCGCGTTGACGCGGCGCGATACATGGCATCGATGTGTGTCAGTCCGTGAGTCAGTTCCTGATGGTAGAACGTGATCATCAGGATCCCATCCATCACGGAAACACCGAAGAGTGAAACAAAGCCGATCGCGGCGGAGATGCTGAAATGCAGACCGGTGACGTAGAGTGCGAGGATACCGCCGACGATGGCATCAGGAATTCCAGCGAGGGCCAGAATCGAGTCTTTGAAATTGTTAAACAGGCTGTAAAGAGCCCCGGCAATCAGGATGAAGCTGATCGGCACGATGATCTCCAATCGCTTCTTTGCTTCCTGAAGATCGCCGAACTCACCCGCCCAGAGCAGATGGTATCCAGAGGGAAGTTGGACGTTTTTCGCGATGCGCGCTTGCGCGTCTTCTACGGTCCCGCCCAGGTCGCGGCCACGCACGCTGAACTTGACGGGGATGAACCGCTGCACGCTCTCGTGATAAATCCACGACGCTCCAGTATGGAGGTTAATGGTGGCCAGTTCGCTGAGGGGAATATAAGCATTGCTGCCCGCGGCCGTCGTGTAGGCAACCTTGATATTGCGGATTTTGTCGATGCTGTCGCGGTAATCCGGCGTGTACCGAACCACCAGATCGAACTGCCGGTCGCCTTCCAAAACCTCACTTGCGACCGCTCCTCCCATGGCTGCTTGAATTACCGTGTTTACATCACCGGAGTTGAGACCATAGCGTGCTGCCTTTTCGCGATCGACTTTGATATTCAGGTTGGGCTGGCCGAGGACCGGGAAGATGCCAAGATCGGTAACGCCGCGGACCTGGCTCATCTGGTCGCGCACCTCATTGGCGAGATTGGTCAGAACTTCAAGATTGGGGCCGACGATCTTGACCGAATTCACACCTTTGACGCCCGAGATTCCCTCTTCGATGTTGTCCTCGATGTATTGCGAGAAATTGAACACGATTCCCGGCAGTTCGTTATCAAATTCGGCTTGAATCTGGTTGGTGAGTTTGTCTTTGTTCATCCCTCTCGGCCATTCATCAAAAGGCTTGAGCGGCGCGAACAGTTCGACGTTCGAGAACGGAGAAGCATCACTGCCGTCATCTGGCCGGCCATGTTGCGAAACGACGGTGAGGACTTCAGGATGCCGGAGAAGAATCTCCCGCATTTTCCTCGTCGCAGCCTCACCATCTTCGAGCGAAAGCGTGGTGGGCATGGAGGCGCGAATCCAGAAGTTGCCTTCTTCCAGGTGAGGGAGAAACTCGCTGCCGAGGCGTGGCGCGATCAGGAAAAAAGTTCCAAGCGAAATAGCCAGCTCGATTCCGACTACAAGAGCGCGGTGAGTCAGGGCGAAACGGAGAGCGGGATTGTATAGCCGGTGCAAGGTGCGGACGACGAGCGTCTCAACCTCTTTCACGTGGGCAGGCAGCAGATACGAAGCGATCACAGGTGTGATCGTGAAGGTCGCAATCAGAGCGCCGGCTAACGCATAGCCGTAGGTTCTCGCCATAGGGCCAAAGATCTGGCCCTCGACTCCCTGCATGGTGAAAAGTGGCACGAAACCGGCCACAGTGATCAGCGCAGAGAACAAAACCGCCTTGTCCACTTGCATTGCGCTGACCAGAATCAGCCGCAAACGATCCGTCCAGCCTTGCGCTTGCGTGACATGGTCCGGCGCTCGCGTCGGATCATGACCCCAGAAACCCTCCGACAAACGCTGGAGCAGGACGTTCCGTTCTTCGGGCGGGCGTTGAAAGTTCTTGAAGACGTTCTCGACCAGAATCACGGCCGAATCCACGATGATGCCGAAATCAACTGCACCGACGGAAAGCAGATTCGCGCTCTCTCCCATGACGACCAGAAGAATGGTGGCGAAGAAAAGCGCGAAGGGAATATTGATTCCTACAATCACAGCACTACGGAGATCTCCGAGAAATATCCATTGGATGAGGAAGACCAGCAGACATCCGAAAATCAGATTGTGCAGGACTGTATGCGTGGTTAACGCAATCAGCGACGAGCGGTCGTAGAAAGGGACGACTTTCACTCCCGGCGGCAGGCTGCCATCGTGATTCAAGGTGCGAATGGCTGCCTCGACCTTGGGAATCATGTCCGCGGTTTTTTCTGTCCGCCTTTGCACCACGATGGCGCCAACCACGTCATCGTGCGTGTCCCGCCCCAAAATACCGAGCCGTGGCCGGTATCCAACTGAAACCGTGCCAACGTCTTTGATCAACACGGGAACGCCGTTCTCCTGGCTCAGCACGACGTTTTCAATGTCCTGAACTTTATAACCTTGCCGCAAATCGTCGTTGCCACCGTCGTCGATAAGGCCGACGCCACGAATGTTGATCGACTGCTGACCCACAGTAATCTCGCGGCCGCCGACGTTGACATTTGCGTTGCCCAGCGCCGTCAGAATTTGAGGAACCGTGACGCTGTAAGCTTCGAGTTTGTGCGGATCGACCTCGACCTGAAACGTTTTGGTGGGACCTCCCCAGCTGTTGATGGCGGCAATGCCTGGGATAGTCAGCAGGCGGCGGGCAACGATCCAATCCTGAACCGTGCGCAGATTTGTAATTCCAAAATGCGGCGGGCCAACCACTTGGTAACGGTAGATCTCCCCAGTTGAACTGTTGGCTTGGATATTAGGTAACACACCGCCGGGCAGGGTGACATTCTGCTGCAGGGCGATCGCAGCCTGGCTGTACGCGAAGTAATAGTCGATTCCGTACTTGAAGCTGACACGAACAAACGAGAGCCCATAGAACGAAGTGGAACGGATGACTTCGATCCCGGGCGTGGTGTAAAGCCCAATCTCCATCGGGATCGTGTAATAGCGCTCCATCTCTTCTGCCGAAAGCCCCGGAGCTTGCGCCGTAATTTCCAAAATGACCGGAGTGGGATTGGGATACGCCTCGATGTTCAAGAGTTTGAAAGCAACGAAGCCAGCGCCGGCAAAGAGAAGCAATCCCATCATCACGATGGGTCGGCGGCTGAGACAGGACGAGATCAGTGACTTGAACATGAATTATCTTTTGAATGAAGTGGTATCTAGTGATCCGATCTAATCGCTCGGCGGGGCCTGGAGCATATTGCTTAGGAATACCGCTCCGTCGCTTACCACCAGTTCTCCCCGTTGTAACCCGTCGAGAATCTGAACCCTGCCGTCATTGCGCAGGCCGACTTTGATCACCTTTTCTGTAAATGTCCGGCGATCGGTTGTCACCCACGCGCCCATTGTGCCGTCGGGTTCGCGGACCACTCCGTTTGCCGGGATCGCCGTGGCTTCGACCGGAGCGTCGACGCGGATGACAAAATTAGCCAGCATTCCGGGTCGCAGGTCGTTCTTGGGGTCAGAAATTTCGGAACGGATGGTGACACGGTGCGTATTGGGATCCACCGTCTCGTAGATTTTCGAAACCTTACCCTTGAAAACTCGGCCGTCGTACGCCAACGTCTTGACTGCGACTGGCTGCCCCACGTGAAAAAATCCGCTGTCGCTTTCCGGCACATTGGCCAGCATCCACTTCAGGTTCACGTCCGCGACCGAATAGGGTGCCGGTGGATTTCCGGGCTGCACGAGAAATCCCGGCTGCGCAACCTTATAGGTGACCTTGCCGGTAATCGGGCTGCGCACGACCAGCGCAGGATCGACCTTGCGTGATGCGATCATCTGATCGATTTCCGCATTCGTTTTGCCAAACACGAGAACCGCGTCATGCGCGGCTTTGAGCGCGCCATCAGCCGTCTGTTGATCAGAAATCGCCTGCTCCAACTCTCTCTGGGGAACGCCGACACCGGTCGTGTAAAGGTCTTTGGCGCGTGCCAGTTCTTTCGTGGTCAGTTCGTAGGTGGCGGCAGCTCCGATCAGATTGGACTCTGCCTGTATGAGATCAGGGCTCTTGATCGTGTAGAGAGGTTGATCCTTATGAACTTCGGCCCCTAGTTCCACGAAAGTTTTGATGATTGTTCCCTGATAGGTAGGAAACACTTGAACAGAAAGGTCTTCATCGTAATCAATGTTGCCCACCGCTTCCTTCTCGACGGGAAATGCATAGCTTCTTACTGGTTCAATTTTGATCGAGTTCAGTTGGCTCGGCGAAAGGTCCACCGTCGGATCAGCGGTCGAATTCATGCTCGGCGCGACCTTCATATTTGTGGCTTCTCCCCGACTACAGGCCGATTCGAGAAGCGATAGGGCGACAACCATCGCCGCGGCAATGACAACCGCCGAACGGACCTCCTTGCGAATGTGAACTGCACATTTCATAATTTTCACTCGAACGTCGTTCCCGCCTGAGGGTTGGTCAAACATACCCTCGCTGATTTCAAAATCCACTAGCCCGCGTATTCCTGCGCCGCCTCTTGCGGCTATCTTTCCTTGCAACGCGTCTGATGAACTCAACCACACCCGCGTACAACAAGCCGATATACAAGAGCGCTCCGAAAAGGCCGATTGCCATCAAGACGTAGCCGTTCCATGCTTCATAATTCAAGGAGTTCGCCCCAGCGTGCAGCGCTACGTCTCAACTTGATTCACAGCTTCACGGGACTACGCCTACCCACCGTGAAAAATGTGAACTGTGAAATCCTTTGTACGGGAAGCGTGTGGTTCGGGGGAGACACTCAAAGAGCCAGCGCGAACAGTATTTCGATCTATGGCGCGGGAATTACACGGCCAATCGTTTGATTGTTCTCGCTGGGCTGGAATAATTTGATTGCTATCCCAATCTTATGGATAAATCGTTTGATTACGTTCCTTGCACAGGAGCCAGCGTGAGATAAGGGACATTGCAACTAAATCCATGCCACACTTGGAGATAATCTGGGACCGCCGGAACCGAACAGGTGTTCTGCTGACCAGTGCTGTCCTTGTCCTGGCGATCGCAATAGTCGATTGGTGGACGAAGCCCTATTTCTCACTGGGCTTCCTCTATTTGTTTCCCATCATGCTGGCTGCCGGATTCCTGCCGCGATGGGCAATAGTTTTATTGGGGCTCGCATGCGCACTGCTAAGTGAACGATTCAGCAACCTCGACCCGGCGGACGCGAATATTCGGTTGGGATTCGAGGCCTTGGCTCTTTGCGGCTGCGGATTATTGACCTCCGAGGTGCTGCGTAACCAGCGTTTACACCAGGAAGCTCAGGAACGAACGCGCATACTCGTGGAAACCAGTCCGGCGGCCATTCTTACGGTCAATGAAGGAGGGTTGATCGAATTAGCCAACCATGCCGCCACAGAATTGCTGGCTCCCCGCGATGGGCGTTTGATCGGGGAACCAATCGCGGCGTTCCTGCCCGATCTGCATCGCGCGTTGCGCCCCGAAGAGGGACCTCAATTCCGGGCTTCGATGCAGTGCCGGGGCCATCGCGGTAATGGCGAGTCCTTTCTGGCCGAGGTTTGGTTTTCCAGCTACAAGGAAGGGGCGACACCCAAGCTGGCAGCCATCATCGCGGACGTTAGCGAGGAACAGACTGTCCCGGGAACGGGTGCGGCGCCTCTGGATCAGAAGGAGCGGCCTGCTCTCAATAGCCGGGAGATGGATGTACTCCGGCTGGTTGTTCAAGGTTCAGCGAACAAAGAGATTGCGTCAAGCATGAACATTTCGGAGAGTGCAGTCAAAAACACGCTACAGCAACTGTTTGCCAAGACCGAGGTTCGAACTCGAAGTCAACTGGTTCGTGTGGCCTTAGAGCGCTATCGGGATCTACTCTAATTCTGTACTTACCGAAGGTGGACAATCGATCGCGCCGCTCGGAGTGGTCGTCGGCTGAGGCGATACCGATGAAGGTGGAAAATCGAGAGGTTGTTTTCCTGGTTGCAAAACTTCCAACGTGTGGTCGTTAGGTATAAGCGTCGTGTGGAGAACTTTCTAGGAATGCTCCAACTCGCCTCGTCTCTGATTCTACTGAGATATTTATGAGACAGGTTCTAGAACGAATAAGGTACTAGACGGATCGGTTAGCACATCACAGACACTGCCAACCGAAGTGTGGTAGAAACCGCGCTGAATTTTCATGGGTGCTGACCTCCAGCGCTGATCTATGCTGACCTGAAAACCTTGTCAAGCTCCAACTTGTTGAAACAATGGAGCGGGAGACCGGGATCGAACCGGCGACATCCAGCTTGGGAAGCTGGCGTTCTACCGCTGAACTACTCCCGCTCAAATCAGGACGAGCTTCGAATTTCCTCTTTTATCAACCAGAGTCTAGCATTCGCACGCCCGAGAAACAATCGACCGCGCAGAACAAGACAATCATTTATTGAGACTGCTGGAGTAGCATAAATGCAGAGCTTAAATTATGACTACTTCATCCACCCGAAATCACGGCGGCACTGCCACAGCAGGCAGTCAGCCATCGCCCCCAGAACCTTCGTTCTCCGAGCGGGCGCGCACCTTGGTTTATTTGGCACGCATCGGAAGCCTGTCCACGCTTTCGCGCAAGCAGCCTGGGTTTCCCTTTGGATCCGTAATGCCTTACGGATTGGACGCGCTGGGGCGCCCTATATTTCTCATCAGCACCATGGCGATGCATACTCAGAATCTGCAAGCCGATCCTCGCGCCAGCCTACTGGTTACGCAAGCGGATGGAGAAGGCGATCCGCTGGGCGCATCCCGTGTCACGTTGATCGGGAATGTTCAGAACATTGCTCAACCTGAAATCGCCAACGCCCGCAAGCTCTATGTGGAGCGTTACGCCAACAGCAAATACTGGGTAGATTTCGAAGATTTTTCTTTTTACCGGATGGATGTGGTCGACGTCTATTACGTCGGAGGCTTCGGCGTGATGGGCTGGGTTAAAGCGTCAGATTATGATCAGGCACAACCCGATCCGCTGGCCGACGTTGCGGCCGGGATCATCGAGCACATGAATACCGACCACAAAGACGCGCTTATTTTGCTGGCCCGCAAAAACGCCGGGATCGAGTCGCAGGAGGCTACGATGACCTCGGTGGACCGGCTTGGCTTCCAGGTGCGTCTCAAAACCGCAGATGGGATGCGTGGAGCGCGCGTTGCTTTCCTTCACGAAGTGCGGAATGCAACAGATGCCCGAAAAGTTCTGGTGGAGATGGTACAGCAGGCGCGTCGGCCCTGAGGGGTAAGAGAGTCCCGCTTTCACAACAAAAATGCCCGCAATCCTCACGGATCGCGGGCACTTTGTTATCGCTTAGAAAGCGGTGTCACTTAGACAGCCTGAACGTTCTCCGCCTGCCAGCCCTTGGGGCCTTTAGTCACGTCGAACTGCACGGTTTGGCCTTCTTGCAGGCTGCGGAAGCCGCCTGCTTGAATAGCGGAAAAATGCACGAAGACGTCCTCGCCATTTTGACGGCTGATGAAACCATAGCCCTTGGCGTCGTTAAACCACTTTACTGTTCCTTGTTCTGCCATTGATAGTCCTATTCTTTTCTTGTTTCTTGAATTGTGCTGAGAAGATTCGCTGCTAGTGACGGGGGTGACGCTGGTTGGCGATACCGACCTTCAATTGCTTGTGAGTCAAACTTAGCTGACCTTTATTATATACACATCAAATAAAAAATGCACACAAAATATTGCACCGCGCCGGACGCGATTTCGAGCCCCTTCCCTTTATGTCTGTCGTCTTCGTACTCTCCCGTCTGGCCCTTAACGGGAAAGCCTTGCGAAATCGAATGATCCCTGATAGACACAGCTATGTCATTAGTCGTACAGTCTTCTTGTCCCTCCCTCGCTCCTCCAAATCTGATCTGAGCGATCGCGGTTCACCGGAGTCCACCATGGATCGCGAAACGCCACGAGCAGAAGTGCTGCGCCTGCTTAAAGAGCTGCGTAAAACTCGACAAGACGAAATCTTTGGCGGCTTATCTTTATCGGAACGAGCCGACTACGACAAGAAAACGAATCGTATCAGCGAGCTGGAACTTCTGCTAAAGTCGACCTCTCTATCGCCGTTCGGCGAGCCCGCCCCCGATAACAGTGGCGCTTGGGACAAAATGTCCGAAACCGACACACCTCAGTCTCTTGCTCGGCAGCCCTATCGCGACCGGGAAAAAGATTCGCGCAATTCGCAATCGGAGAGCGAAAGTCCGGAGAACCCCTCCACGAAGAGAGCGAACACAGAGGACGACTAACAACGGTCCAGCCGGCTGTAATTTTTCCCGCCACGCTTTAGTGTCCTTGAGCGCCCTGCTAAACCGAAACTTTCTGATGCGATGGCCGCCCGTGCCGACATCCCAGTCAATTATTATGTTCTCTGCAATTTCAAGAGCTTGACTTGATAAGGGGATGAATCGAGGTATGTCCGTAAAGAAAAGCAATTCCAGGTTTTCTGCCGGCCGCCGCAAATTCTTCAAAACTACAGTAGTCGGCAGCGCCACGTTGGCTCTGGCCCCGGTCCGTCCCGCACTGGCCGCAGCGCGTGAGCTAATATCTTACTCCTCGTCTGCGCGCATCAAGGCTTTCGAATTAGACGAGTTGACGATTACAGATCTTCAAGCTGGAATGAAGTCTGGCAGGTTCACGGCCCGCTCTCTGGTGGAAAAATACTCCAGCCGGATCGACGAAATCGATAAACATGGTCCTGCGATCAACAGCGTGATCGAACTCAATCCCGAGGCCCTCGCCATAGCCGGAGCTCTCGATCAGGAGCGCAAAATAAAAGGCCCGCGCGGACCCTTGCACGGCGTGCCAGTCCTTATCAAAGACAATATCGACACTGCCGACAGAATGATGACCACGGCCGGCTCGCTCGCGTTACTCGGCTCCAAGCCAGCAAAAGATTCCTACGTCGCCGAAAAATTGCGGGCCGCCGGAGCGGTTATTTTAGGCAAGACGAATCTCAGCGAGTGGGCCAATATTCGCTCCAGCCATTCCACCAGCGGATGGAGCGGGCGCGGCGGGCTCACCAAAAATCCCTACGCCCTTGACCGTAATCCCTGCGGCTCAAGTTCGGGTTCAGGCGCGGGAGTGTCGGCGAACCTATGTGCCGCCGCAATCGGCACCGAGACCGATGGCTCCATCGTCTGTCCATCGTCGTCCAACGGGATCGCCGGCATCAAGCCGACCGTAGGGCTGGTGAGCCGCTCCGGCATCATTCCTATCTCCCACAGTCAGGACGGCGCGGGGCCTATGTGCCGTACCGTGCGCGACGCTGCGATTATGCTGGGCGCGCTTACGGGCGTCGATCCCAGAGACTCGTTCACCGCAAATAGCCAAGGCAAATCGGCAACGGATTATGCCCAATTCTGCGATCCCGCCGGTCTAAAAGGCGCCCGCATTGGAGTCGCCAGGAAATACTTCGGATTCAACGACGCCGTCGATGCTCTGATGGAGCAATCTCTTGATGTTATGAAGCAGCAGGGCGCCACGGTGATTGACCCGGCAGATATCGAAACTCTGGGTAAGTTCGATAAGAGCGAACTGCTGGTTTTCCTGTATGAACTTAAGGCCGATTTGAATAGCTATCTGGCGGCCTTGGGGCCCAATGCCCCCGTGAAGACATTAAAAGACATCATTGACTTTAACGAACGCAACCGGCAAAAAGAGATGCCTTACTTCGGCCATGATCTATTCTTGAAAGCCGAGGCTAAGGGTCCACTCACGGAAAAGCCATATCTTGACGCACTCGAGAACAATCATCAACTAGCTCGCACCGAAGGCATCGACGCAACCATGGATAAGTACCATCTCGATGCTATTGTCGCGCCCACCGGCGGTCCGGCGTGGCTTACCGACCTGGTCAACGGCGACCACGTAGCCGGTGGAAGCTCGAATGCCGCCGCCGTCGCAGGCTACCCTAACATTAACGTCACCGCGGGCTTTACTTCCGGTCTGCCAATTGGGATCTCATTCTTCGGACGTGCCTGGAGTGAACCTACCTTGATCCGTCTGGCTTACGCCTTCGAACAAGCCACTAAGGCACGTCAGGCGCCGCGCTTCTTATCTACGATCGGAACCGGCCAGTAAGCGGAGCACGCATCGGAAGCGATAGAGCAACCATCTCCGATGGTTTATCCAGTTGAAAATAACTCTAATATATCTTGCGCCATGTATTGTCGTGTTAGCCTTACCTGCAAGGGGGTGTTAATGATGATGAACAAGGTAGTAGCTTCCCTGCAGAAAGAGTACTCCCGTCTTGAAAAAGAGATGGGACAAGTAGGGAAAGCGCTGGACGCCCTCGGCCATTCGAAAGGGACAAAGCTCAAGTTGACTGGCCGTACCTTGAGCAAGGATGCTCGTCGCCGAATTGCCGAAGCACAAAGGCTACGCTGGGCGAAGGTCCGAAAGGCCGCCGCCAAGGTAGCGAAGTCATAAGTAGAGTAATGCTTTCGCAAGCACCGCAGCCGGCCTCGTTCGTAACTGATCGCGGACGAGGCCCAAGCTTCGGAACTTATCTGAGAAACCCTTACCGATCTTCTAGTAATCTTCGACTAGGTCCAGCGGAACCATCTCAACGCCAGAGCGAAAGAAACTGCGCCCCAAACAATCATGATGAGCAGGCGCGGCCACTGATGGATCAGCGGAGTACCCTCCAGTATGCTGGCGCGTAACGCATCGTTCAGTGCAGTGAGCGGAAGCGCCTTGATCAAGGGCTGAATCACGGCGGGAAACCGTTCATAGGAAAAGAAAACTCCGGAAAAAATCCACATCGGCATCATGACAAGATTCATGAGGCCGCTTACGCTCTCGATTTTCTGCGCCCGGCTGGCCGTCAGTAACCCCACTCCACCGAATGTCAATGCTCCAACTGCGCCGACGAATGCGATTGCGAAAATCGATCCCATCACTTTCATGTGAAAAACCAGAACGCCAAGGGTCAACAGCAATCCGATTTCGATGACCATCAGCACCAGACGGCTCGACATCAGCGCCAGCAAAAAATCTCCGCGCCGCATTGGCGTGCCCACAAAGCGCTTGAGCAATTTGCGCTGGCGCATATCGACCAACGCAAATCCGACCCCCCACATTCCGGAGTTCATCAGATTCATTCCGAGTAATCCGGGAATCAGGAAATCGATATAGCGTGATCCCGGCTCAGACGAAGTCACCACAGTTGTTGCCACCACATCCTTCCGGCCCGCGGCCGTTTGCAAAGCGTTATCCGCCTCCGTTTTGGCCAGTACACTCTCTGGACGCGCCGGATCGTAACGATATCGCAACCTGCCATTGCCGTCAGGCTCAATCACCAGATCGTATTTCCCCAGCCGAAATCCTTTTCTGGCAGCCTTTTCATCCTGCACCTCGACCTTGAATGACGCGTGTTGCGGCGAGTTTTCTAACAATGTCCGCACTTGGTCCGCCCCTGCTCCGGATACGATCGCGACGGAAGAGGCGTCCGCTGGCTTGTTGCGGAAAGCAATTCCAAGGCCCAGCGCCAGCAACAATGGAAATACGAATACCCAGAACACGACCTCAGGCTCGCGCTTCAACTCCAACATGCGCGCGCCCAGAAGATGCAGGTATCCCGACCAGCGTCCGTTGCGCTTTGGAAGTCTGCGGTGCGCCGCCGGCTGGTTTGCTTTCGGGATTTGTTCTGTTGTAGCCATTGAACCGATCCGCTTGTACTACTCTTCTCGCAAATGCCGCCCCGTCAGCCGGACGAACACATCTTCCAAACTCGCTTGCCGGGTAGTAAGGTGCTGCAGTTCCCTGCTCTGCTTTCCAATCGCATCCAGCAGAGCTGGAATGGTCAGATGAGGTTCCTTCACGCTGAGAGCTACCATCCCATCATCCTCGCGGACGGATTCCACGCTGGGCAGAGCGCGCCAGATCTCGAGTGCGGCTCCGTCGGCATTTTCGGTTGTCTCGTGCCCGACCGCAAACTCCACTACATGATGACCGCCCAGCCGCTCGATCAAACTTGCGGGCGACCCCTCCGCGATAATCTCCCCGTGATCAACGATGGCCAGCCGGTCGCACAGCCGCTCCGCCTCGTCCATATAATGCGTGGTCAACAAAACTGTTCCGCCGTTGCGTTGGAATTCGCGAATAATATCCCAGAGTTGGCGCCGGCTCTGCGGATCAAGACCCGTGGTCGGCTCGTCCAAAAAAAGGATTTTCGGATTGCACACCAGCGCCGTCGCCACCGCCAGCCGCTGTCTTTGGCCGCCGGAAAGTTTGCCTACCCACGCGTCCGCCTTCTCCGTAAGCTGCAATTGCTCCAACACTTCATCGGACGAACGCGGTTCGCGATAAAAGCTGGCAAATAATTCCACCGTTTCGCGCACGGAAAGTTTCTCCGATAATCGCGTCTCCTGCAGCGAGATGCCCAGCCACTCCCGCATCTCGCGTGCATCTTCGCGCCACGTATGGCCGAAAATCGACACTTCTCCGGAAGTCGGCTCGAGCAGTCCCTCGAGGATTTCAATGGTGGTGGTCTTTCCCGCTCCGTTCGGACCGAGCAGCCCAAAGCATTCCCCGGTTTCAATCTGCAGGTTGAGCCCGCGTACGGCTTCGACTTTTCCGTCGTAAGTCTTGCGCAGATCGCGACATTGGATGGCAACCGTCACAGACAAATTCTATCGGATGACCCCTAATGGATGGGCCTACAAATCAATTGTGGACGGCGTCTTCCTGAGATGCAGTATGCAACAACAGTTCCTCGACTTCCGGACCGCCTTTGTAGAGCCAACCAGCAAGCAAAGAAAACCCGACGATCCTGATAATAAGAAAACCGAGGCTGATAAAATGATAGTGGCGCCAATACTGGACGGTCGACGACAGGGGCTCTTGGTTACGTAGCGGAGAAATGAATAAAGGCTCTCTGGCAGACTGGAGGCCTCTCCCAAAGCCCACACAACTAAAAGGAGCGCCAGCGTTCGGCTCGCCACCGTTACAGCATCTTTTCTTGACATACCCCAGCCTCCGCGGCAAGTGCCGTCCTGCTAAAATACAACATCGCCGTATCTGCCGGCGGCATCTTTATCCCATGCGCATGCCCAAGCGCGGCTTCACTTGACGGTGTTCCCTCTAAGACGCCCGTGTGTCGTTTCCCACCAGGTTGAGGTCCCAGTTGACGGTTCTCCGTTGAGAACAGGAGAGGAAGCCGCTTATGCTTCGCAAAGCTTGCGTATTGTCATCCCTCTGTTTCGTCTTGCTTGTATCCCTGGCTGCCCAGGATTCCCGCCACTTCACGTTTCATTACGCCTTCACGATCAAGAATCTTTCCCCTGGCGAAAAAATTAAAGTTTGGATTCCCGCTGCCCACTCCGATGCTTATCAGGAAGTAAAAATCATCTCGGCGAAAGGCGATCTTCTTTTGAAAAAGACACGCGAATTAAAGTACGGCAACCAGATTTATTATGCCGAAACTGATTCCGCGAAGCCCGAGTTGCACTTCGATATCGAATATGACGTGCTTCGCCACGAGCGTATCGCGCTGGGGCCGAGCACGCCACATCTGGTTTCGGTTTCTCTCTCGCCAGCGGAACGTCAGGAAGACCTGCAGCCCGACGTTCTTGTTCCCGTAACCGGGCTGCCGGCCGATCTCGCGGTGAAGGTCACGCATGGAAAGATTCAAGCGCTCGATAAAGCTCGTGCCATTTACGACTATGTCTTTACTACCATGCGTTACGACAAAACTGGCACGGGATGGGGCCACGGCGACGTGCTTTATGCCTGCGACGCCAAGAAGGGAAACTGCACCGACTTCCATTCGTTATTCATTGCGATGGCTCGCTCGCAGGGCATTCCGGCCCGGTTCGAAATCGGTTTCCCGCTTCCCTCCGATCAACACTCCGCCGAAATCGCTGGCTACCACTGCTGGTCGGATTTTTATATCGACGGCAACGGCTGGATTCCCGTGGACATTTCTGAGGCCTGGAAGCATCCGGAGAAGCGCGACTATTTCTTTGGCGCCCACGACGTGAATCGCGTGCAGTTCAGCATGGGCCGTGATCTGCGCCTAAGTCCTCCGCAGCAGGGCAAGCCGCTGAATTATTTTGTTTATCCTTACGTGGAAGTGGATGGGCGCGAGTATCCGAACGTCTCTCTGGCTTTCTCATTTGCCGATGTAGATGCGGCAGTGGCGATGAAATAGCCCTCAAGTCAACGTCCTATAAAAGTGACCGATGTGCCCTTATTTTCCGGAAGCCATGTCGCCGGGCCCGCCTGGAGGTGACGGCAAATCGGGAGGAGGAGGAACGATAGGCCGAGGAGTAGAACCGTCGTCCGCCCCCGCTCCTGGTTGTGAATCCTCCCCGGGGCGCTTCAGACTGGGTGCGTTCGCGGGCCGTTCCTGCGGTTCTTGCTTCGCTTCTTTTTCTTCCGGATGGTCCAGGATGACTTCTTTTTGCGTGCGAACAATTTTTTCGCCGTCCACTTTCATGGTCTCAACCCGGACTACTTCATCGCCTACAAAGCGAACGAAATCGACATCTGCCGGAGCCTCGCCATAGATCCACTCTTCATATTGAGTTTCTCCGTCCCGCTCGCGAACCTTTTTCGGCGGCTTCCCTTTGGCATGCAGCACCATCTCCTGATTCATCCCCACCAGCACATGATGCGCTTGAATAGCCTCCTTCACTTTAGGAGGCACGCTGTCCAAATACGCCTGCTCTTTGTTCCGCGCCTTGAAATCAAGCACCGGGTATAACAGATCGCGCACCTGCGCGGCGGTCATCTCAGGAACGTACTTGTCAAAATAGAGGTCTACGCAGGAACCATGTGCATTGGTCTGCGGCATCGCCTCCGTCTGCGCTACTGGTCCGTTGGCCCCATAAACCTGGACTCGCTGGTACCACTTCTTCCTCAGTATTGGTCCGCCGTTAATCTCGAAACGGATGTGATCGCTCTTGATTTGCACAAACGAGATGTGCGCCGGATCGCCGGGTTTCAGCGCCGGCCCCCAGAGATTCAACGCCTGTTCCAACTCCACGCCATTCGGGGAAACCACCCCATCTTTCAGAGCAAGCCCCTTGGTTCCCATAGGGAAGGCTGTCCGCGCATAGACGAGTTGAGTCTCGAACACGCGAATAATCTCCAATCGGGTTTGCTTGGAAATACGTGGAGCATTAGCAGGAATCGGAGCCGATGCGGGCTGCACCGAACGATCGGCCGTCTGCTGAACCGTCGGTCTGGCCGGCGGAAGCTGGGACTGCCCCGCATCATTCGATTGGCAGAAAGACGCGTAAGGCGCGAAAAGAATCAGGCAAGCGAGAAGAGGAGTACGGCGTGATCGCATGCGACACCCCAGGGCGTGACGCCTATTATATGCGATGGAACCCAGGGCTTGCGGGTTGCTGTCAACTCAAGATAAACGCGAAGCTATCCTATGCTCTCCGGACCGCGTTTCTTGTGCTGCTGGCACTTGGTCATAATCGCCGAACGAAGACGGGTGCGCAGGTCTTCGGGCAGTTCGTACAATTGCGAGTCGCGATAGATTTCAATCGTCTTCTTGGTTGTGTCGCAAACCACGTAACAGTTATGGCACCAGGAAAGATGGTTCTCCAACTCGACCTTGGTGTTTTCGTCGATCACGCCGTCCAAATAATTGGTCAGCTCGTGCAAAAATTCAGAGCATTTCACTGGTTGCCATCTCCACTCTCGCGTTTCTGAAAGTAACGTCCCAACCGCTCGCGCAACTGCAGGCGGGCCCGCAGTAGCCTCGACTTCACCGCTGGAACGCTCAACTCCAGCGCTGCCGCAGTCTCCTCGGTCGAAAGTCCTTCCACATCCCTCAGCACAAACACGGTCCGAAACCCCGGGGGCAGCCCCTGGATCGTTTTACTCAAAATCTCCCGCAGTTCCGACTGCGTGTACTGTTGCTCGGGATTGGGGCTCCAATCCGCAATTTCCCGCGGAAGAGAATCATCTTCCGTCTTGATGTCTTCGTCCAGCGAAACCGTGCGCTCCGGCTTCTTCCGGCGCAACTTCATCAATGCTTCGTTGACCGCGATGCGCACCAGCCAGGTATAAAACTTCGACTGCTCCTGGAACTTCTGCAGATTTCCGTACGCCTTTAGAAATGCCTCCTGCACCACATCTTCCGCGTCCTCGCGGTTCTGCGTGATGTGTTGCGCAATGCGAAAAACGTTACGGTCGTACCTGCGTACCAACTCTTCGAAGGCCGAGTCGTCGCCCTGCTTGGCCGCCCGCACCAGGGTTAGCTCATCGGTGACAGGCCCTTCTAGTTTGTTTTGGATGGTTTCCATTCTCTCGGCGATGCAGTATTTTGCGGGCTGCGAATCACGAAACGCGATTACTGAAAGAGCAAACTGTTATTCTACTTGGTAACCCGCGTCTTTGCCCAATCGCTTTCAGGTTTCTAGCGAACCGTGTTTTGAGGTAGAGTCGAGGAGGAGACTATGACGCAGTCGAACACGTCCCGACGTACTCTGGGACAGTCCCACAAGTGCCGTATAATCAGCAGTTAGAACCGCGAGTTTTCGGGGTCGTCCCACGGGCATGAACCCCATCTAGGCAAACGGTTTTCCAGCATGGCGGATCGGAACCACAAACAAGACGAAGCGCAGGCCGGTCAGATCGAGGAGATCGTCGCCAGCGCCGTTGCCCAGGCGCTTCATGCGCACCTTCCCGCACTGCAAGCGCAAATTGTGCAGCAAGTACTGGATGTTTTGCCGCGTCGTGGCGCCGATGCGCCCCCGCCGGGTGGCGCGTCGTCCAAGCCTTTGGTTCATTCCGTCGCCAGGATTCACGCTGGCACCACGCAAAAAGAAATTCTTCGTGGCTTATTGGACGCCGGCAGTGAGTACTGCTCTCGCCTCGCTTTATTCGTAGTAAAAGCGGGGGCGGCTTCAGGATGGCAAGCCCGCGGTTTCGGGGACGCCGAAATCGTAAAGGATTTCGCGCTCGATCTCAGCGTCGGCCCGTCCGCGCACACGTATCAGAATCGCGTAGCCACTCCGGGAAATGTTGCGGAGATGGGCCGCCAATTTGTCGATCACTTCGGCAGGCCCGCCAACGAACAGGTTTTGGTGTTGCCGCTCGCTCTCAAAGACAAAGTGGCAGCGCTCGTTTATGCCGACGGCGGCGACAGCGGCCAACTGGATTCTGACGCCTTGGAGTTGCTGGTGCTAGCCACCAGCGCGTGGTTGGAAGTCGTTTCCCTGCGCAAGCAGCATGCGGCGCCCAAAGAAGAATACGAGGCGCCTCCCAAAGTTGAGCGCGCCGCTCCGCCAGTGCAGACCATTTCGTCGTATTCCGATCCTTTCGCCAGCCACGCTCCCAAACATGTTCCCGCCAGCGTGCCCGTCGAACCCGAGCCTGCGGCGGAAGTTGTCGAGGTTGCATCAGCGCACGGGGCTACTGCTGCGGCGCCCGCCACGGCCACCGATCCTTTGGCTGGGCTCTCGCCGGAAGACGCCGATACCCATCGCAAAGCCCAGCGCTTCGCCCGGCTGCTAGTGGATGAAATCAAGCTCTACAACCAGGCTAAAGTTGCCGAGGGTCGCCGCAACAAAGATTTGTATGATCGTTTAAAAGAAGATATCGATAAGAGCCGCGGCACGTTTCAAAAGCGTTACGGCAGCACTGTAGCAGCGAGCGCGGATTATTTTCAGAACGAGTTGGTGCGGAGTCTCGCCGAGGATGACATCTCCATCATGGGACCAAATTTCCGGCGTTAGACTTCGCGTGGATTTCTCTGGCAGTCTTAGTTTGCGCGAAAAGTAAAAAGTGGTTCGATCAGTCTCCAAGGTCTGGTGGATTTTCGCAGCTGCACTTTTCTGCAGCTTATTTGGCACTCTGCTGGCAGCAGCCGAAGTGCCCCCGTTTTTAGCGTCTAACTCGTTACAGGATCAGGGAACCGAATCAGCCGCCAAACCAGCTCAAGCTGCTCCGCGCTCTGAAAAACACAGCCCCTCCAAAAAATCTTCGACTCACCAGGCACCGCTTGCCCGGAGACCCGCAACCGGCGGCGCCAAACATCATTACGCCAACGCGCGAAGGCCGCACCATGTTTCTCCGCGTGTGCGCCGCATGCGGCAAGCCTTTGTCGCATCGGCCAGCTTGCGGCCCATGGCACAGCAACTCCTTCAGGATCGCACTCTGCCCGCTTACGCCGGGGTACAAGCCTATGCCCGCTCCCATGCCAAAGAAGATGCCGGAGCCTTGGCCTGGCTGGTGCTGGGCTACGCGCACGTACTCGACAAAGACTACGCCAAAGCCATCGACCCGCTGAACCGCGCCAAAATTCACGCTGGGGATCTGCTCGATTACGTTGACTATTATCTCGGGATTTCCTACCTGCAAACCGGACACACGGCCGAAGCGCTGGCCATGCTGGCAGACTTTGGCAAAACGCATCCCGATTCCCTGCTCGTCCGCGATGCAGACGTGAGCTATGCCGATGCGCTGCTGCTTGAAGGTCAGGCAGCAGACGCAGTCGCGTTATTAGAAAATATTCGCAGACCCATGCGCTCCGACCTGGAATTTGCGCTCGGCCGCGCCTATGCCGCGTCAGGCGATAACGCCAAAGCCGCCGAGATCTTCGCCAACATTTACTACACCATGCCTGCGGCTACCGAAGCGGATGCGGCCTATGTCGAGTTGAAGAAATTGCCGTCCGCCCCACCTCCAACCACAACTCAGCTCAAAACGCGGGCCGAAGGATTGGTTAGCCGCAAGCGCTATGCCGAGGCGGCCGACGAATATCGCACGCTAGCAAACCAGGCCACACCCGAAGAGCGGCCACGCATGCAGCTCGCCCTGGCGGATGCTCTCCATCGCAGTGGGAAGAACCGCGATGCCAAGCAAGTGCTGGCTTCCGTGGGCAACGTTTCCGGCGAACTAAACGCGCAGCGCCTCTATTTGCTCGGCCAGGTCGCATGGGCAGCAAATGACAACGACACTTTTTACCGGACTGTCGACGAGCTGCGCCAAGCCGATGCGACCAGCCCATGGCTCGAACAAGCCCTGCTCTCCGCCGCGAATTTGCATCTAGTGCATCACGAATACGATCAAGCCCTTGATGCCTTCCGCGAAGCCCAGCAGCGCTTTCCTGACGGTCCGCGCGCTTCCTACGTTCACTGGAAAGCGGCATGGCTCACGCTGCGGCAGGGACGCAACGAAGATGCCAAGAAGGCTTTCGAGGAACAGATTGCGATGTATCCCTCGGGTGCGGAAACCCCGGCGGCTCTCTACTGGCGCGCTCGCCTGGCTGAGGAAGACAACCAATTCGTAATGGCGCGCGCCTTCTACCAAAAGCTTTCTGATCGCTATCGCAACTTTTACTACGCGGAACTTGCCCGGCAGCGAATGAAGCACCTGCCTGCCACAACAGATACGGCTGCGGTTACGCAGTATGCGATTCTTGACCATGTACCGCCCATCAACCATGCCGAGAAGATAACGGAAACCGATCCACCCACCGACGAACTTCGGGTGCAAAAAGCTCAACTGCTCGGCAATGGAGGGCTGGTCGATTTTGCCGTCCGCGAATTGCAGGCCGCCGCCGCAACGGACGGCGGTAGCTGGGCCCCCGCGGAAACCGCCCAACTTTACGTGGAAACTGGACACTACGACCGCGCCATCGAATTCATGAAGCACTCGGCGCCGAATTATTTTGCTCTCGATATTCCCGATCTACCGCGAAAATACTGGGAAGCTCTTTTCCCCAAGCCCTACTGGAATGATCTAAAGCGAAATTCAGATGCCAATAAACTCGATCCTTATCTGGTCGCGTCTTTGATCCGGCAGGAATCTGAATTCAATCCCAACGCCGTCTCCCGCGCCAATGCGGTCGGCCTGATGCAGTTGCTGCCCAAGACCGGCAAACTCGTCGCCAAAGAAGTGAGATTGCGACGATATAACGCCAGCCAGTTATATACGCCAGCGGTGAACTTGCAATTGGGTACGCGCTATTTCCGCGGCATGGTTGACAAGTTCGGCGGATCCTTCGAGTACGCCCTCGCCGCCTATAACGCAGGATCCGATCGCGTGGACGATTGGCTCGCCCAAGGAAAGTACCGCGACCCGCAAGAATTCGTCGAGTCAATCCCCTTCACCGAGACCCGGGAGTACGTCCAGGCCATCCTTCGCAACGCCAGCGTTTACAAGCAACTCTACGGCACGCCCTAGCAGGAAGATACGCAATCTTAATTGACTCCCACTGTTAACCGCTTGATAATTAAATTGCATTCTGATTCGCGTATGGATATCTACGAACAAATCGTGCAACTCCGGCGTGAGGGACGCCGCGGAGCCGTAGCTACCATCGTGAATGTGCGCGGCTCGATACCTTCTTTCCGCACGGCAAAAATGCTGGTGCGTGACGATGGCTCCATCGTAGGCACGATTGGTGGAGGCTGCGTGGAAGCGGACGTCTGGCAGGCTGCCCGTGAAGTAATGGAATCGGAAAAACCGCGGACGCTCACCTTTGATCTGAATCAGGATCCGAAATACGATACCGGGCTGGTATGCGGTGGGACACTCGAAGTTTTCGTCGAACCCGTCTTGCCTCCAGCATTACTTTATCTGTTCGGTGCGGGTCACGTGGCGATAAACCTTTGTCAGGTTGCCGCGAATGCGGGTTTTGAACTGATCGTTACCGACGATCGCACCTCCTACGCCACCAAAGAACGTTTTCCTGGTGCTCGCGAAGTGCACGCGCTGGAATTCGATGAAGCCATGCAGAAGTTTGATCCCAACGAAACGTCGTACATTGTGATCGTTACTCGTGGGCATCGCGATGACATGCGCATCTTGCGCTGGGCGGTGCAGACCCGTGCGCGCTATGTCGGCATGATCGGCTCCAAACGCAAGGTGATCGCAATTTTCAAAACGCTGCAGGAGGAAGGCATACCTGCGCATCTGTTCGATCGCGTGCACGCACCGATCGGGTTGGATATTGGCGCAGTCACTCCCGAAGAGATTGCGGTTGCAATCACGGCAGAGTTGATTGCGACCCGGCGGCACGCCACTTCGCCCCTCCCTCACATGAGGTGGGTTCGCTCGGAAAGCCCTCAGCATAATGCTGACGATGAGCCTGCGCCGGCGTTTGATGAGCACAAGGCAGTTGATGATTTTTGATTGCTGATTGATGATTTTCGATTTGCTGATTTTTTGTCTTTTCACACAACAGCCAGCAAGCACAAATCATCAATTGCTTTATTCCTGCTATCTTCCGTGCATGACTATCGCTGCCAGCTTCGCCGGTATAATCCTCGCGGCTGGAGACTCGTCGCGGATGGGTCGGGACAAAGCCTTGCTGCCCTGGCCTCCTTCAGGAGAGACAAGATCCGGTGACACGTTCCTCTCCGCTGCGATTCGTTCCCTCTCACCGGCAACTGACTTCGTTCTGGTCGTCGTGGGAAACAATGTGGGACTGCTGGCGCCGGTTATTTATGCGGAAGGCGCTTCTCTAATCGTCAACGAAGACCCCGCCCGTGGCCAGTTCAGTTCGCTGCAGGTTGGCTTGCAGGAAGCGCTCAACCGCGGCCGCGACGCGGCGATGGTAACCTTGGTCGATCGTCCTCCAGTAAATCCGGCGACGCTGCAAATGCTTCGCCACGCCTTCTCTATGGCGAAAGAGAACATTTGGGCAGTGGTTCCCGAGTATTCCGGCAAGCACGGCCATCCCTATCTCATCGGCCGTGAAATGATCACAAAGTTTCTCGAGGTCCCACCCACATCGGTGGCCCGCGATATCGAACATGCGCATCAGGCACACATTCAGTATGTCCCGGTGGATGATCCGTTGGTCGCGCTTAATATCAATACACCGGAAGATTACGCAGCATTGGCGGCGCGCCCGCAGAATTGCTGATTGTTGATCGCTGATTGATGATTGGAATTCCTAACTCGACCCAAGATCTGTTCCTTCAATCATCAATCAAAAATCAGCAATCAACAATGTTATCGAATGTTATCGCTCCGGTTGCACAACGCTCACCAACCCAGTTATGTTCAATAGATGAACGCGGCCGAGGTTCCGACATTTCATCCGATTACAAACGCATTTCTCGATTCGATTCTGCATCTCGAGCCGCGGGTCGTGGCATTTGATTGTGACGGCACGCTCTGGTCAGGCGACCTGGGCGAGCGTTTCTTCGATTGGGAGCTCAGGCAAGGGGATGTGGTTCCCGCTGACCTCGATCGTCCGATGCGAGACCGGTATGCCGCGTATAAACGTGGCGAGGTCGACGAAACTGCAATGTGCGGAGAAATGGTTACGATGCATCGTGGCATTTCAGAGGAGCGCCTGCTCAGCGCCGCGGTTCGCTTCTTCGATCAATTTTTCTTCGAACAGATTTTTCCCGAGATGCGCGCACTGGTGGGCCGTCTGCAGGAAACCGGCTGCGAGGTGTGGGTAGTTTCTTCGTCGAACGAATGGGTAATTCGCGCCGGCATGAAATATTTCTGCGTACCCGAAAACCACATCCTTGCCGCTAAGGTGCAACTCGATCGCGGGGTCGCTACGGATCGATTGATCCGCGTGCCCTCTGGCGGCGGCAAACCTGAGGCGCTTCGCGAAATAGCAAAAAAGGAAATCGACGTAGCGTTTGGCAATTCCCGCTGGGATGTGGAAATGCTAGCCATGGCAAAACATGCCGTCGCGGTGAACCCGAATCCGGACCTGGAGACTATTGCGAAAGAACGTGGTTGGCAGATTTATTTTCCCGAAAGAACAGGACCGCGCAGTTAACATTGCCAAAGGCTTCTGCGCTTACGATTGAGCTGCCAATGTATTCCCCACAGTTACTCGATCATTTTCAGAACCCGCGCAATGCAGGAGAAATTGCCGACGCCGATGCGACCGCAGAAATTGAAAATCCAGCCTGCGGAGATCTCTTGAGGTTGACGTTGAAAATAACCGACGGCCAGATTATCCAGGCAAAGTTCAAAGCCAAGGGATGTGTGGCGGCGATCGCCTCTGCCTCGGCATTGACGGAATTAGTTGCAGGCACGTCGTTGCTCACGGCGAAGAACCTGGATCGCGAAGATGTGAGCCAGGCTGTTGGCGGCCTGCCTCAAGCCTCCACTCACGCCGCACAGTTGGCGATCGACGCACTTGCCGCCGCTCTGCGCCAGATTAATCGCTAGTCTAAAACGAATGACGAACGATTCCCCACGCCGCATCGCCTGCCTGCAACCCAGCGCCACCGTCATCCTCGCCGCGATCGGCGAACTCAGACGTGTCGTGGCCTGCACGAAATACTGCGCTGATGTGGTTCCGGAGATCGCTTCTCAGCAATGTGTCGTCCTTTCCGATTCCTGGACCGCAAATTCCGAACAGATTATTTCCGCCGATCCCGACCTTGTCGTCGCCTCCGTGCCGTACCAGGAGAAAGCGGTCATTGAGATCCTCAAGTCGGGCACCCGATTTCTGGGCTTTGCTCCAAAGACCCTCGCTGACATTTACATGGACATCGCGATCATCGCGGGTACGGTGGATGCAAGCGGTCCGGGCAACGAACTGATTGAAGCTATGCGGAAACAAATCGAGCAATTCCGAATGCGTACAGCTGGATTGCCTCGTCCAAAGGTTTTCTGCGAAGAATGGGGTAAGCCTCTCATCGCATCGCAAGCCTGGGTCGCTGAACTCGTGGACGCCGCTGGCGGCGAATTTCTGGGCGTGCCGGGCAAACAAATTTCGACGGAAGAGGTTGCACACTTGGATCCTGACGTTCTGATTGCCTCATGGTGCGGAGCCGGCGACCGCGTTCCGCTGGAGAGGATCGTGGCCGATCGCCAGTGGCAGCGAACTCGCGCGGTTCATACTTCCCGCATTTTCTGCGTTCGCGACGAATACCTCAATACGCCGGCTCCCACGCTGCTCCACGGGCTCGAAGCGCTGGCATTCGCTATTCATCCTGATGTATGTGCTCGACCGGATGGAATCCGGCAAATTACCCGCGTTTCATCTTCTACGGACGCGCACCTCACGCTCTGAGTTAAGATTTTGCATATGCCCACACAAACCAGGATGGATGAGGTCCGCCAAGACATCTCGGCGCTCGCAGAAGCGTCCTCCACGGCAAAAGCCTTAATGCAAGGCGTTTGCAAACTTTTACACGAGCGTATGTTGAAATATAACTGGGTTGGCTTTTACATACTCGAACCGGGTACGAAACCTGGAATATTGGTGCTGGAAAGTTTTGTGGGAGCCATGACTCCGCATACGCGCATTCCGCTCAACCAGGGTATCTGTGGCGCAGCCGCTTCCAGTGGCAAGACGATTGTCGTTGACGATGTCAGCAAGGATTCACGTTATCTCGCGTGTTCGCTCGAGACCAAGTCGGAGATTGTTGTGCCGATTTTCGTGAAGAATCAAGTTGCCGGCGAACTGGATATCGATAGCCACTTTGCGGCCGCGTTCGGCGCGGAAGATCAGCAACTTGTCCAATTCTGCGCCGAACTCGTAGGCAAAAAGCTGGAGCAATCCCTCGGCTGAGTTTTCTCTGGCGATACGTGTGGTTCGCAAGAATGGGCTATTAGTTGTTCAGGATCAGTGCAGAATCATGAAAAGGGTCGTAGCCGCGGTGATCGAGAAGCAAGGCAAGCTTCTGGTGTGCCAGCGCACGCGTCATCAAACCATGCCGCTCAAGTGGGAGTTTCCCGGAGGAAAAATCGAAGAAGGCGAGCAGCCTCGCGACGCCCTGCGCCGGGAGTTGGAAGAGGAGTTGGGAATTCACGCCAAGGTGGGCGACGAGATCGCTCGCGTGCAGCATGTCTATCCCAACGGCGCCGCGGTTGAACTTAGATTTTTTATCGTGCGCGAGTACGACGGTGAAATTGAAAACCGCATCTTTCGCGATCTGCAGTGGGCCGCCCCGAACGCATTGCCGTCCTATGATTTTCTTGAAGCGGATGCGTCACTGGTGAAGGATCTCGCAGCCGGAAAGCTTCCCTAGATCCTTAATTTCAATTTCACACGCTAGCCGCCTGCCTTTCCGGCAACGGAAGCCCAGGCCAGGGCTAGGGACAATCCCACAATCAAGATAGTCGTCGCCCACGCGACAGCATTGAACAGATGTGAGTTTACATACTCGCCCATCAATTCTTTCTTGTTGATCAGCAGCAGCATGAAGATCAACACAAACGGCAACACAACTCCGTTCAACACTTGTGACCACAGAACGATTCTCACCAGTTGCGCTCCGGGAATCAGCAGCACAAGAATGCCGCCGGCAACGATCAGCAGAGTGTAAAGCCAGTAGAAAAATGGAGCCTCGCTGAATTTTTTGTCCACTCCGGATTCAAAGCCCAATCCCTCGCAGACCGTGTACGCAGTAGAAAGAGGCAGAATCGACGCGGCGAAGAGAGAGGCATTGAATAATCCCACCGCGAACAAAATGTAGGCGTATTGTCCAGCCAACGGCTTCAGGGCCTGCGCAGCGTCGGCTGCATAAGTAATATCGCGGACTCCGTGCACATAGAGTGTGGCGGCACAGGCAACAATGATGAACCAGGCCACGATATCGGTAAACATGCAGCCAGTGATTACGTCCCAGCGCGAAGCTTTGAGCCCGCGCCGGGTCACGCCTTTTTCCACAATGGAAGCCTGGAGGTAGAACTGCATCCAGGGTGCAATCGTTGTTCCCACCACCCCGATTACCATGAACAAGTAAGCTTGGTCGCGGAAAGCCTTGAGCGCTGGCGGCTTGATCGTGGCGATGGCGGCGTCTTTCCACAATGGATGCGCCAGCGCCCCAGCGAAGATGTAAGTGATATAGAAGAACGACGCCGCTAGAAAGACTTTTTCTACGCTCTTATACTGGCCTTTTACCACAATCAGCCAGACAATCACCGCACAAATCGGCACCGTTATATAGCGCGAGAGGCCAAATAATTCCAGGCTGGTGGCAATGCCGATAAACTCCGTCACGACGTTGCCGAAGTTGATAATCAGAATTCCCAGCATCATCAGAAACGTGATGCGCAGGCCGAATTCCTCGCGGATCAGATCGCTTAAACCTTTGCCGGTCACCGCGCCCATGCGAGCGCTCATCTCCTGCACCACGATTAGGGCCAGCGTGACCGGGATCATTGTCCAGAGCAGAAGAAATCCGTACTGCGCTCCGGCCTGCGAATAGGTCAGGATGCCGCCCGCGTCGTTGTCGACGTTTGCCGTGATGATCCCAGGCCCCACGACTGCCAGGAACAGTAGGGTCCGGCTTTTCCAGCGTTTCAGAGGTCTCATGCGCACTTTTCGCAGACATAAGGATGGAACACGACTCACACAGGCGACGGAACAGAATAAACGGAAGCGGCGAATCTGAACACATTAAAAATATGGGGCTGTAAAAAGATTATGAGTGGTGGTTCCTTGGACAGATATACGCGTCCGCGGCTAGCCTTGGACCGGTTCCTTGTCCGCGCGCGACTTCGCGAATAGAATCTCCACGATCAACAGTCCCGCTCCCACCACAATCGCGCTGTCCGCCAGGTTGAAAACCGGCCACTGATACTGCTTGATATACACCAGCAGAAAATCCACAACGCGACCACGCGCCAGCCGATCCCACAAATTCCCCAACGCTCCCCCCATAATCAACGACAAGCCCACACCCGTCACAATGTGAGCTTGATTGTTCTTCCACAGCAGGACCGAAACCACAATGAGCGCGACTACGGAAAATGCGATAAGCAATCCCGTTTTCCAGGGAGCAGTGGGGTCGGCAAAAAGGCTGAACGCAGCACCCGTGTTCTCGGTGTGCGTAATGCGAAAAAAGCCTGGAATCACCTGAATATGCGCGTAAAGCCGGATCCGCTGAGCCACCAAATGCTTGGTCCAGCGGTCCAGCGCCACAACCGCGATGACAATTACAAAATAGATGGTGCGAGCGGAGTTCTTGGTCATCCAGATTATGAGCCCGGAAATATCTTAACCTGCCAAGTGATCTCGCCGCTCAAGCCAATCTCCCAGTTGCGACAAAATAGACAATTGTTCAAAAAGAATCGGTACCTCAGCGCGCTCTGCGGCCGTTCTCTGCGCCCTCCGCGTTTCAAGGTTTGAGAATTTCCGCGCCTGACAAGTATTCTTACATTATCGATGCCCTGGAGAACATACTCATGAAAGCAGTCCGCATTCATCAGTTCGGTGGTCTGGAAGTCTTGACGTACGAAAATATCCCCGATCCCAAACCGCACCAGGACCAGATATTAGTTCGCGTCCGCGCGTGTTCCCTCAATCACCTCGACATCTGGGTGCGCAAGGGATTGCCGGGAGTCAAACTGCCGCACATTCTCGGCAGCGACATCGCGGGCGAAGTCGTCGAAGCTGGAGAATACGTCAGCGGATTTAAAGCGGGACAGCGTGTGCTGATCGCTCCTATGCACTTCTGCGGACATTGTTCGAAATGCGTCGCTGGCCTGCAGAACCAGTGCCGCGAATTTACCGTGCTGGGGAATGGCGTCGATGGCGGCAATTGCGAACTGATCGCAGTTCCTGCAGCCAGTGTGATTCCAATTCCCGATTCGCTCGATTTCACTCGAGCCGCCAGCGTGCCGCTGGTATTCGTAACAGCGTGGCACATGCTCGTAGGCCGCGCCGGCATTCGCCCCGGACAGTCCGTGCTGGTCCTGGGAGCGAGTTCCGGCGTCGGCATCGCCGCCATCCAGATTGCAAAACTCTTCCACTGCCGCGTAATCACAACTGCTGGCGACGATGCGAAACTGGCAAAAGGCCGCGAACTGGGCGCCGATTACGGGATCAACCATTATCAGCAAAAGATTTCCGAGGAGGTCCGCAAGATCACCAACAAAGAAGGCGTCGACATCGTTGTCGAGCACGTAGGCGCCGCTACGTGGGAAGAGAGTGTCAAGTCTCTCAAATCAGGCGGGACGCTGGTCACCTGCGGTGCCACCACAGGTCCAAATGTAAACATCGATCTGCGGCATCTGTTCGCCCGGCAGCTCAATCTGCTCGGCTCCTACATGGGAACTATGGGCGAACTGCACGAAGTTCTAAAACATATCTTCGTCGGACACCTAAAGCCGGTAGTCGATCGCGTGTTCCCACTCGCCGAAGTACGCGCCGCACACGAGCATCTGGAAAAGAGTCAAATGTTCGGCAAAGTGGTACTAAGCATTTAGGCTGTCCAACACGATCCCCGTCTTAATTTTGCTGCTCATCTTCGGCTCTTTGCTGAGCTTGTTTTTCGTCGTGGTCGGGACTGCGCAGAAAGCCGCGCGAGACGCCCCTCGCGTCCGTGTAGCTTCCCGTAATCACGCCCACGGCGTTAATGCCCGTGGGTGCGGTGTCCGTAGAACCAGGAGGGTCGAAGGTGGTTAACTTGCCCTCGCGATCCCTCACGAAGCCGTGCTGCCCGCCGTTGCCAATGTAGTCTCCCGTAGTCACTCCCGCGGCGTTGATGCTTTCGGGAAAAGTGCCAACCGCGCCCGGACCATTGAAGACGGTGATCTCTCCGTCGCGGTTCCGCACGAAGCCATGCACCTTGAACAAATCGCTCTTATAGAAGGACCCTATGATTTCCCCTGCACCGTTGATCGAAGACGGCATGGTGGCGAAGGCGGCCGGCGGATCAAACGTGGTATACGCGCCGTCCCGGGAGCGCAGGAACCCGTGTTGAAGAAACGGCCCTTCGTCGTAGTATCCAGTAATCTCTCCGGTCTGGCTGATAGCCGTGGCGAAGGTTCCATTCGAGCCCGGTGGATCGAAGCTTGTAATGGCCCCATCGCAATCGCGCAGAAAGCCGTGCGAGACGCCGCTGGTGTCAGTGTAACTTCCCGTAATCTCTCCGGCGGCGTTGATGCTTGCCGGTTCGGTCTCTATTGAGCCGACAGGGTCGAAACTGGTCAAGGCGCCATCGTGAGAGCGCACAAACCCGTGTCCTACCAAATTTCCTTCAAAGTAATATCCCGTGATCGTACCTGCCGGGTTGAGGCTTGCCCCGACGGTAGCGGTGGCTCCCGGAAAATCGAAGGTCGTGAAGGCGCCGCGGGAAGAGCGCAGGAAGCCGTGAAAAATCTTGCCATCAAAGTAATATCCCGTGATCTCACCCGATCGGTTAATGCTGTTAGGAATGGTTTCAATCGAGCCAGGAGGATCAAAAGTGATTACGGCAGACTTTTCCGCACTCGCAGGCAGGCTCAGTCCGAGCGTGCAGAGGGTGAGGACAGAGAGCGCAATCATTCCTTTTTGTCGAGTCATTCGAACAATTCGGGCGGCGAAAAGTGGGCGCGTGGTCATTGGTTCAGCTCCTTTGCGAAACTCTCGGAGCAGATTAAGTATAACGAAGCTCCGCGCTGGCTTTGTTTGATGTCATCCGGCTTGCGAAGGAAGCCGTCCTCCCGGCGGCTCGACAAAAGTTCGCAGTGGACGCCGACGCAATGCCGCCTCTTCGCCAATGGTGGATCCCCGACTGCAGTGTTGGCCTTAAATTCCAGCCCTGACAGTCAAGTAGTTTTCGAGCATATACCGGCGTTTATTCAGCGCTTCTTGGTTGGAGCTTTCGCGGACTTCGATCCCTTCCCCATCTTGCCGGCGCCGCTTGCCTGGATAGCGCTCCCCGCCGCCAAAGTTGTCACAGTATTCTTCTTCAGATCGATCACAAAACTATCAATCAAGATGCCACTGGAGGTTCCAGCGCTCGGGTAAGGAGCGGAACGGTAGGTTCCTACAATCTGGGTATTGCTTACTTCCAGGCGAAGAAATCCAAAGTTTTTCTGGTCGTATTGCTCAAGACTCAGGCCATTCTCCAACGTCAGCGGAGCCTTGGGCGGCGCGCCGTTTACCGTATGCAGTGCCGCGAGGTTAGTGTATCCGCCAGCACCAGCCACCACGTAAGGAATCTGCAGCTTTCCCTTCGGTCCCTGCACCACATTTGTAAAACGCTGGTAGTTGTGCACGTGCCCTGACAAAATTAGATTCGGATATCGTTTCGTCGCCTGAAAACTGCTGGAGAGAATTTGATCCGCCACGCTGCTTCCTGAGTGCTCGACGTCACCGGAAAATGGCGGGTGATGAATGGTTACGATCAAAGCCAGATTCGGATCTGCCGCCGCCAACTCTTCTTTGAACCAAGCGATCTGATCCGGATGAATCTCCGCTTCGGTTTCGCCAACGTTGGAAAATAATCCGAGGATCGTCGCGAACGGAGTGGTAAAAGTCCAATACACATTCGGCAAATCCATTTGCGTTCGATTCGACGCGGTCTTCAACGAGCCCAACTGCGCCGGATTCTTCGACATGAAATTTTGTATCCAGCCATCGAGCGGAAATTTGTTGGGATCGACTGGCCCGTCTTGCGGATCATCCGGCTGGCAATCGTGGTTGCCGGGAATCGAAACGATGAACGCCGGATAATCCTGATAGGTGTCGTAGAAGTACGCGCCATATTTATCGATGTCGCCGGCAAAGTAAATTACGTCGCCCAGATGGTAATAAAATGCCGGCTCCTTGTTCTGGGGCGAACTCTGCGCGTCTTGCGTCATCAGCGCGGCCACCAGATCCTGTGGCCCTGAATCTCGATAGTCTCCCGTGTCGCCCACGGTATGGAAGGCCATCACGCCCGCGTTCTTGATTTTTGTAACATCCGCGGCAGAGAGTAACTGCGATAAATCAAATCGGTAAGGAGACGGACCATTCGGTGTGGGTAGTGGCTGGAAGGGATAGTGCGGCAGTTGAACTTGCGCTCCGGAGCGCGAAGCTTGCACAGGAAAATTTGTTGCAGGAATTGGAGGAACGTGGCTGCGTCGTTTCCCGGCGCCCATTCCAGTGCTGAACGAATGTAATGGACTCATATACATCTCCTTCGATGATTGTGGGGCGTGAGCCGGTTGATAAATTTCGCCGCCTTGCGGCGTAGCACGCGACTATGTTAAACGCGTGGCTTGGGCCTGGCTTCCAGCAGGGGAAGATGCAATCAGGCTCCAAAGATTTGCATTGCCAGGAGCGAGGACTGGGAATTTGTGAGCATCTGTAGTTTAGAATAACTTCATGGCTCCCGAACTGAATTTTGGCCCCTACGTCGAACTCGAAGATGGCAAGAAGATTGTCAAGGATTTGACCTTCGGCAATCCCACGCCAGAGGGAGTGGTTCTAACCACGCTCGATTCCGCTGTGAACTGGATGCGAAAGGGCTCCATCTGGCCGATGACTTTCGGCCTGGCCTGCTGCGCCATCGAAATGATGTCCATGGGAGCATCGCGCTTCGACATCGCGCGCTTCGGAGCGGAGGTCTTTCGCCCATCGCCGCGCCAGAGCGATCTCATGATCATCGCCGGCCGCGTCTCGAACAAGATGGCGCCTGTGATTCGCCAACTCTGGGAGCAGATGCCTGAACCGAAGTGGGTCATCTCCATGGGGGCTTGTGCAACGTCTGGCGGAGTCTTCAATAACTACGCGCTGGTGCAGAGCGTGAATCAGGTTATCCCCGTCGATATCTACGTCCCTGGCTGCCCACCCCGTCCCGAGCAACTGATCTACTCCATCACCCTTCTGCAAGAGAAGATTCAGAAGGAGCGCGGAACCATCCGGAAAGCTCTGAACCTGGGCTAGTACCCCGCCCCAGCGAAGGTTGGCTAGCTCCTCCCCTTTTTGCATAGTTGCACAAAGCCTACCCGCATTGTCTAAACCCAATTACGGCAAAGAGTTGGAAATGGCCCTGTACCGAAACGGAACCCTTTCACCGGAACCCGAAACCATTCCACAGATTTCTGAATCTAAGGGATTGAGGGTAGGACTATAGTAGAGTTCCGTAGGCAGCCTCCCCCAGTTTGTTCCCAGGACTCAGGTCGCGTGGAAGGTGCTATATGATTGCAAGATTGATCGACGCGGTTTTCGGCTGCAGACATCCCCGTTACAGCTTCCCTGTAACCCTTCGCGGCAAGGCGCGCCGCCCCCAGGCTGGCGCGTTGACTGGAACCTACGTGGCTTGCCTCGATTGCGGAAAAGAATTTCCTTACGATTGGCAGGAGATGAAGGTGATCACTTCATCCGCCGAAACCCGCCAGTACAGGGCTGCGCTCGCGACTAAGCAAGCCGCATAATGACGATGCGAAGCTGTTTTGGCTAACGGTTAGCTAACTTTGTTCTCCTGGGCGAATCCGTTGACTCAACGCGCCGTGACCGCCGCACCAGTTCTCTTCTCCATCGGCACAAACTCCCGCTCCTCATGCCCCGTATAGACCTGCCGCGGACGCGCAATCTTCTGCTCCGGATCCGTAATCATCTCCTGCCACTGAGACAGCCATCCCGCCGTGCGCGGAATCGCGAACAACACCGTGAACATCTCTGGACGGAATCCCATCGCCTGGTACATAATCCCCGAATAGAAATCGACATTCGGATAAAGTTTGCGCTTCACGAAATACTCATCTTCCAGCGCGATCCGCTCTAACTCCAAGGCAATCTCCAGTTTCGGATTGCGCCCCGTGACCTCGAACACCTGCTCGGCGCACCAGCGAATGATCTTTGCCCGGGGATCGTAGTTCTTATAAATACGGTGGCCAAAGCCCATCAGCTTTACCCCACCTTCTTTGCTTTTCTTGATATAAGCGGGAACTTTATCCTTCGAGCCAATCTCATCCAGCATTTTCAACACTTCCTCATTGGCCCCACCGTGCAAAGGTCCTGCCAAGGCCGAAGCGGCTGACGCCATAGAAAGGTAGGGATCGGTCTGTGCGCTGCTCACCGAGCGCATGGCATTGGTGCCGCAATTTTGTTCGTGATCGGCATGCAAAATGAAAAGGATATCGAGCGCGCGCGCAATCGCAGGATTCGCCACATACTTCGGCTCGACCATCTTCCACAACATGTTCATGAAATTTTCGGCGTAGTTCAAATCATTGTCCGGATAAACGTAAGGAAAGCCTACGTTATGCCGGTAGGACATGGCTGCAATCGAAGGCACTTTGCCGATCAGACGCTTGATCTGCAGCAACCGGTTCGCGGGATCATGCACGTGTTTCGCATCCGGATAGACAGTAGAGAGCGCGGCCACCGTGCTGACAAACATTCCCATGGGATGGCTATCATAGCGAAAGCCTTCCATGAACTTCTTCGTGCTCTCGTGCAGCATGGTGTGGTGCGTGATGTCATAGGTCCAGCTCTTGAGTTCAGACTCGCTGGGCAATTCTCCAAACAACAGCAGATAGGCAACTTCCAAAAACGTGCAGCGCTCCGCCAGAACTTCGATTGGATACCCGCGGTAGCGCAATATCCCTCGGTCTCCGTCGATGTAAGTGATGCTGCTGCGGCACGACGCTGTGTTCATGAACGCCGGATCATAGGTCATCAGTCCAAAATCTTCTGGACCGGTTTTTATCTGGCGCAGGCTCATCGTACGGATCGTGCCATCCTCAATGGGTACTGAGTAGGTCTTTCCGGTTCGATTGTCGGTGATTGTGAGTGTGTCCTCTGGCATGGAAGAGCTGCTCCTTTATCCGCGTATAACGCTAGCTTATCCTTAATCGCTTCCAGAACAAACTGCTGTGACAAAGATCACGGACCTTGGTGACTTGACTTCCCAATTCGGCCATCACAAACACAAAACCGGCGGCCATGGGCCGCCGGTTCAATCGACTGCACAGTCTTTTAGTTCGAAGACGAATCATCCCGCCGTTTCAGTGTCGGACGATCGTCATCCGGGTTCGTGTTGCCTGTATTGTCCCCGCCACTGGTCGAGGTGCGGCGCAAACTCGGCTTGTTTTCGTCCCTCTGATCCAGGACCTTGTGGCGGTTCTCAATCGATGCCAGGCGCGCCTTCACATCGTCGAACTCCGACGTCGTCACAATGTACTCAGCCTTGGCGGGTAGAATCTTGCGGATTTCTTCTTGGGTCTTTTCAATCCGGTCCGGAGTCTGCGGATGCGTATCGAACGTCTTCGCCAAAGTCCCCGGCTTCTTCTTCTCCATCGCCTGAATCTTTTCAAAGAACGAAACGAAGGCTGAGGGATCGTATCCGGCGCGGTACATATACTCCACGCCGAGATAGTCCGCTTCCGCTTCGAAGCCGCGCGAGAATTTCAGAAAGCCCAGCATCGCGGCCGGTCCCGCCGCTTCGTATGCTCCGTAGCCAATTCCGCCGCCCACAAAAATCAGAGGAATGGTGGCCAGTTGCATCAATGTGCCACGCGTCTGCTCACGCGCCAGATGGCACGCTGCCACGTGTGAAATCTCATGAGCCATCACGCCGGCCAGTTCGGCTTCTTCGTCCGCAGCTAAAATCAATCCCGAGTTCACATAGAAAAATCCGCCCGGCAGCGCCATGGCATTCACCACGTCGGAATCGATCACCTTGATCGTGAACGGTACTTGCGCATCCGAATTCCTTACCAGGTTCTGCCCGATCCGGTTGACATACTCCGTCACCACGGGATCATTCACCAGTTTGACCTGTGACTCAATCTGCTGCGCGTACTGGCGCCCCATGGCAACTTGCTTCTCAATGCTGTACCAGTTGCCCACGCCGCGCCCGCAACCTACGTTGCGGTTCCCCACCGCGTCCACGTCGGTCTTTGAGCCATCATGCTTGATCTGGCTGTCATCCTGCGTCGGTAGATTCGCCGCAGGCTGCGCGGGAGCATTTTGCACGTCACCGGCCTTGGGTTGAGTGTCGTTCTTATCCTGATCCTGCGCCATCGTCCAGGGCACCGCGCTGAACGCCGCCAATCCCACAGTAATTGCCAACCAACGCAATTTCATAAGAAACTCCCTGCTGCACTCTTACCCGGATTATACGCTTGGCGTTCCCCAGTCAGGCGCAACTTTCCTTAAACCCTTAGACGCTGTATTTCGCCTGCTGGGTTATCCGCATTCGGGAGCCGCCCGCGAAATGGGATGCGGTTGCTAATCCCAGCCCTTGTTTGATCCCGAAGGGCGTCGTAACATAGCCCGTCTTTCCTCTGGATTCGGAGGTCCCGATTGCTTAATCGCCGCCATTTTCTCTCCACGGCTGTCGCTGGCCTTGCTGCCACCACGGCCTTTCGCGGAGATCTCTCCGCTCAACTCGCGAATGCCCCCGCCAATCCTCCGGATTCTGCCTTGTTCGAGAAGAATGAAGACGCCTACTGGGCCGAAATCCGTAAACAATTTCTCATCCCGGCGGACGAGATTTATCTCAACAACGGCACCGTCGGCTCCAGTCCCGCGCCGGTTCTTCGCGCCGTCTTCGACAGCTATACCACCACCGAAAAGATGGACCAGCAGGATCCCGAAGATTACCCCATCTGGGGATACGCCGCTTGGAACGAGTTTCGGGACCCCTTGGCCGCCTTTGTCGGCTGCCATCGCGACGAAATCGCGCTCCTTCGTAACGCCACCGAAGCTAATAGCTACATCGCCAACGGCATCGACCTCAAACCCGGCGACGAAGTCCTGATGACCGATCAGGAGCATCCCGGCGGCGAACATCCCTGGAACCTCAAAGCCAAGCGTTACGGCATCGTCGTAAAAAGGGTCACGCTGCCGCGTCCAGTAAAAAATACGGCCCGAAGTCCTCAACCTCTTTAACGACGCAATCACTCCGCGCACACGCGTCATCTTCTTCAGCCACATCACTACTTTTTCTGGAGTGGTTCTCCCGGCGAAGGAACTTTGTGCGCTCGCCCGATCAAAAGGCATTCTCTCCGCCGTGGACGGCGCCCACGTGCCCGGAATGATGCGTCTCAACGTTCACGACATCGGCTGCGACATGTATTCCGCCAGCCCGCACAAATGGTTGCAGGCGCCCAAAGGCTCCGGTTTTCTCTACGTGCGCGATGAGGTTATCGACCGCCTCTGGAACACCATCGTCACCGAAGGCTGGGACGAGCCCTCCCTCCGCGCCGAGCGCTTCCAGCGCATCGGCAGCTCCAACGTCCCCGCTCTCTACGGGCTGCGCGCCTCCATTAAATTCGCTAATGACATCGGCCTCGACCGCATCGAGCGCCGCCATCGCCAACTCGCTGATTACATCCTCAGTGAAATGACAAAGCGCGGCGCCGAATCCTGGACCTCGCCCGATCCCACGCTGCGCTGCGCCATCGTCACCATCAATGTCCCGCCCGTTCCCAGGATGGACTTGGAAAACTGGATGTGGAAGACCCACAAAATCCGCATCCGCGGCGGCGATCCGAACAAGCTGCGCCTGTCGACCCCTTATTATTTGCAGAAGAAAGACATCGACCGTTTCCTGGAGAAATTCGACGAGTACAAAAAGGACAAGAACCTGGCGTAGCCATGGTCATCTTCAGATGACCATGTGTGTTACAATGTGTCCATGAAGACGATCGCAGCTGCGGAGTTCAAGGCGCACTGTCTTACGCTTATGGAAGACGTGCGCTCGACCAGGGAACCCATAGTGATCACCAAGCGTGGCAAGCCGGTTGCAAAACTGGTGCCTGCAGAACCTTCGAAGCGAGAGTTCATCGGCAGATTGAAGGGCGTTTTCCGGATCGTTGGCGACATAGAGTCTCCGGCTGTACCGCCAGAAGATTGGGAAACTTCGCGTTGATTTTGCTTGACACTCACGTTCTGATTTGGGCTAACAACGACCCGAATCGGCTATCGCGGGCCGCAGCTTCGGCCATAAGACGGGCACGTCTTGACGGTGGTCTCGCCATTTCGGCCATTAGCCTTTGGGAAATAGCAACCCTGTTCGCGAACGGTAAGATACAGGGCTATGGCACGGTTGAGGCTTCTGTCCGTCTGCTAATTGAAGATGTCTCAGTGCGCCCCATTACGCCAGAGATCGCTGCTCTCGCTGCCCAGTTTCCGAACGACTACTCCCGAGATCCATCAGATCGCCTGATTGGCGCAACCGCCTGCGCCGAGGGCCTCACCCTGATAACCCGGGACGACAGAATCCGCAAAAGCCCACTGCTAAGAACCGTCTGGTAGCATCGCCCGTTCTAATAGTTGTAATTCCTAGTCGTAATACTCCAGCCCCAAATGCGTAATCAACTCCTCGCCCTTCAAATGCCGCAACGTGTTCTTCAGCTTCATCAGCTGAATAAATAAATCATGCTCTGGATAAAGTCCCGGCACGGTCATCGGAGACTTAAAGTAAAAGCTTAACCACTCCTGAATTCCCAGCCCACGCAGATCGGAACAACGTTTTGCCAGGTCCATCAACAGGACGAGGTCGAGCACAATGGGCGCGGCCAGAATCGAATCGCGACACAGAAAATCAACCTTGATCTGCATCGGATACCCCAGCCATCCGAAAATATCGATATTGTCCCAACCCTCTTTATTGTCACCGCGCGGGGGATAATAATTAATGCGCACCTTGTGATACATATCGCCGTAGAGCTCGGGATAAAGCTCCGGCTGCAGAATGTGCTCCAGCACCGAAAGCTTCGACTCTTCTTTGGTCTTGAATGACCCCGGATCGTCCAGCACTTCGCCGTCTCGATTGCCCAGGATGTTGGTCGAGAACCATCCATTCAATCCGAGCATGCGCGCCTTAAAGCCAGGCGCCAGAATCGTCTTCATCAAAGTTTGCCCGGTTTTGAAATCCTTCCCGCAGATGGGCGCTTCGTTCTGCCGCGAGAGCTCGAGCATCACCGGCAGATCTACGGTCAGATTTGGCGCGCCATTGGCGAATGGCACACCCTCCATCAGCGACGCGTAGGCGTAAACCATGGAAGGCGCAATCATTTCGTCATTCTCGCGTAGCGCCTTTTCAAACGACTTCACTGTCTGGTGCGCCTCCGTCGCCGCGATATAAGACTCCGTCGACCCGCACCACATGGTCACCAGCCGGCTCGCCCCGCTGGTCTTTTTGAAGTCGCGAATGTCGTCACGCAACTGCTCAGCAAGATCCATTTTCGTCTTGCCCTTCTTCACATTCGGACCGTCGATCTTTTTCACATAATTGTGATCGAACACAGCCGCCCGCGGCGTCACCGTGGAAAGAAACGGCTTCAACTGGTCGAGCAACCGCTGGTCGAGAACGCCCGCGTTCGAAGCCGCTTCGTACATGTTGTCTTCGAAAATATCCCAGCCCGTAAACATCAGATCGTCCAGTCCGGCCAGCGGCACGAATTCTTTAATCTTCGGAGAACGCCCGTCTGTCCGCTTGCCCAGCCGCACCGTGCCCATCTGGGTCAGCGATCCAATCGGCTTCGCCAGCCCCTTGCGAATTGCCTCCACGCCAGCGACAAACGTCGTCGCCACCGCGCCCATGCCCGGGATCATCACTCCCAACTTCCCTTTCGCCGGCTGGATCCCGCTATTGTCTTTCGAGCTGCTGCGCGCCTTCGCTTCCGATTTCATTTCAATGTGGGTGCTCTTCGTCGTCTTCTTTGCAGACTTATTCCGTGTCGCCATAATTTGGCCGCTTCCTCAGTAAGAATCTATATGGATGTGCAAACCTTGTATGTTCTCGTATCCAGCAGGACTTTTGCAAACCAGTGCGGCCAAACGCGCAGAAAATCAATTCAACAGCCTAACCGCAACATCAAGCGGTAAGGTAATCCAGATGCGCGTGCGCCTCGGCACATGTGGCGACAGCCGCCTCGGCTGTCCCGCGATGGCGCAGCCGAGCGGCCGCGACCACACCCTTGCCCAGCCGATACAAGCGATAAATATTTTGAGTTGGACTCTAGCGCCAGCATCCTGCATCATGAAATCACTTCGCAAACCAGCTCAGCAGCCGGTCCCGCGAAGCTGATGTTTGCATGCCGGCCCTGCCGTCGGTAATTGCAATTCTCCTGACCTCGTTGTTTCTCCACTCAATCTGAGCACGCGTGACGCGGTAACCGCCGCTCGTCGTGCGCCCTCGGACATGCCATAAACAACAGGAGACTCCAATGAAATCGATTCGCAAGTTAGCCTATGCTGCTGTTTTGACTGCAAGTGCCCTGAACTTCGCGCCCAGCTTGGCTTCTGCCCAGGACGAAGGCGGAAGCTTCACGCTGGCTCACGAAGTCCATTGGCAAAACTCGGTAGTGCCGCCCGGAGACTACCGCTTCACCCTTCAACCCAAGGGTCCATTAGAGATGCTCACCTTAACCAAAATTACCGGCAGGCCAGCATCGTTCATGCTGATCGCGAAAGTCAGCGAGGCCGCCCCCAGTTCCGAGGCAGGACGTCTCGTAATCCTGTCGAAGTTCGGTGAAGCTTACGTCAGCGCTATGGACCTTCCCCAGTTTGAAGTTACGCTGCAGTTCGCAGCGCCCGCAAACTCAGGCAAGGTAGTGGCTGAACTGCATACCGTCTCAGCCGTCCGCTAGCCGCTCAACGCTTCGAGAGCAGACCTGGTAAAGGTCTGCTCTCTTTTTTGCGCAAATTATTCAGTTAGCCCTTCGGAATGGAACAGCAACTGACCGCGGAAACTGGCTTCACGACGGACCGGGCGTCCGGGAATTCCCCTTCACTTCTTCACTCAGCACAATCGCTTCAGCAATTTCCTTCATCGCCTTGCGCTTCTGCCGGCTCTGCCTCTGCAATGCCAGGTAGGCTTGCTCCTCGGTCAATCCCAACTCGCGCTGCAAAATTCCCTTGGCCCGCTCGACTACTTTGCGCGTCTGCAACTGCTCAAACAGAGTAGTATTCGCATCTTCCAGCCGCGCCATCTCGATCTCTGCGCCTACCAGAAATCCCACCGTTGAAATCAACCGGATCTCTCGCCGCCGGTAAAGATGATGCTCGCGATGCTGCAGGTTAATTACGCCGACCACTCGTCCGCGGCACATCAGCGGCACCGACAGAAACGCTTCATAACTATCCTCCGGCAGTTCGTGAAAAAACTGAAAGCGCGGATCGAGCGCCGCGCCTTCCGCCACCGCCACCGGCTCGTTATGCTCCGCCACCCATCCCGTAATGCCTTGCCCCACGCGCAGTTTCAACCGATCCACCACATCGGGATGCGGATTCTTCGAAGCCCGCAGAACCAGTTCTTCCCCTTCCAGAACATAAATCAGGCAGGAATCGCACTTGACCAGAGCTGTGGCAAATTCGACCACGCGCGTAAGCACATCATGAAATCCATCGGCTGTGGCCAGCCGGTTGCCGATTTCGTGCAGCAAATCAACATGTAGTTCTTCGACTGATATTAAGGGATCCATGCTTAACAGTATGGGTCTTCGGAGCACGTTGTCTAACATTAAATTTCAATGACAGTCATAGGAATTTTTCCGCACGATTGTTACTGTCCTTTAACAATCTTTTTCTTCCGCAGAGCATCGGAGTACAAACCGAAGTCAAAATGGTTTACCCTGTGGTCCCTGTGCCCCCAGTGTTAAAGATTTTCAAGGTTTCCCATCCAGCTCCACCGTCTTCAGCGGTAAATCCCAATGCCCATCGAGAATCTCAAACCTCCGCTGCTCTTCCCGCTGAAAAGTCTCCTGATCCGGATACATCTGCTTCTGCAGCGCCGCCTCATCGAACGGTTCATTGGCTACGGTCGCATTCTTGAACACGATGGTCACGCGATAATCCCAGCGCCCGTCTTCAGTGGTGTGATAGCGCGGCTGATCCATCCAAACCTTCGCAATCCGACCCATCTCCATTTCCTTCTTCAGCACAGGATAATGATTCTTCTTAAACAATTTCAGAAACTCATCCGCATGTCCCCACTTGGTTTTGTAGTAATACTCGATTACAAATGGCCGCTCGGAAGTTGCAGCTGCAGATTGAGCGCGGCAAGCGAGGGGCGATAGCGTGACGAAGAACAGAAACAACGCGAGAGCGCGAGAGTTTGAAATCACAGGATCCTCCGGTGAACATCAGCCTTGTACACTAACGGAGGGTTAAAGAGAAGCGTCGATTAGGCTAGGTAATCCGATGGAAAACGATGAGCAGCAAATCCTGAAACTCTTCGAAGATGGCGACCGTGCCCTAATCGCCGCCGATGAGGCCGAACTCGCGCGCATCTTCGCCGACGACTACATCCAATACAACGAATCCGGCGATGCCTCGACCAAGCAAGAGCTCCTACACAATCTCAAGTCAGGCCAGATCCGCTACCTCTCGATGATCTCCACCGGCCGCCGCATCCGCCTGCTCAGCGAAGATGTAGCCATCGTCCACGGCTCGGAAGACGACGACGTCGAACAAGGGGGTCAACGCTTTCCTGTTAGCTACGTGTATATGGATGTGGTTATGAAACGCAATGGCAAGTGGAAAATCGTGGCGTCGCAACTGGCAAAGCCGGCGTAGACGCGACGTCCCGCACGCATACTTAGCTCTCGGTGCGCATTCTGTTCTGCCAATGGCTCCAAACAAACCACGCTACCGCCGCCACCAGCATCACTCCAATCACCGCATCAAACTTGTGAAAGTATTTTCCTAACTCGCGCCAGTTCTGTCCCAGTTTCATTCCAAAATAAGCCAGCGCCAAACACCACGGCCACGATCCCAGAAACGTGTAAAGATGAAACCGCCCCCGCGGCATACGCGCCACTCCCGCAGGTAGAGCGATGAACGTTCGTATTACCGGTAGCAACCGCCCGAAGAAAACTGCCAGATACCCCCAGCGCAGAAAAAAGCGGTCCGCCCAATCAAGCTCACGCCGGCCCATCAGAATCCATCGCCCATACCGCTCCACCAGCGGACGACCGCCATAGCACCCAATTTCGTACGCCACCAGCGAGCCCAAATTACATCCAATCGCACCCGCAGTCGCAACCCACAACAACTTGAATGTTCCGGTGAAAACCAGATATCCCGCAAATGGCATGATCAATTCCGAGGGCAGCGGAATGCACGCCGACTCAATCCCCATCAACAGCATCACGCCGGCGTAGCCAGTCGCGCTGATAACGGAATTAATGAACACAAAGATGACAGCGAGCAGTTTTTCAGTCATGAAAGTTGAAACAGAGAATGGGCTGGATCAGTGTATCGGAAATTGCAAGCTAGAATGAGCGCCCTAAAATGACCCTTCCTGCGTAAACGTATATCCCGGCAGCGCCGCCCCTTGCGGAGTCTTGGTGACTTTGATGCGGACAGTCGGAGCATCCGGCGCCGTAATCCCCGCCGGCCTCAGCATGGCATATTGCGTGAACACCTCGCTGTACACCTTGGTGACCAGATAATCCTGGCCATCCGTATCGCTGCGCCACACCTGCCCGAGCTGAATGGAACTCACGGCCATAATAATTCTCAGAAGATGAAGGACTGAACCTCAAGACTACCGAGTGATGTTAAGCCAGTCAATCACCGCTCTGGTTACCGAGGTCTCTGCTAAGATGTTGCCCTCATGCCCCGCGGCCAAACCCCTCGCCAACCCGCCCGCACCGGCCGCCAAGAGCGTGTGGCGCGGACGCCCTCGTCCGCGCAAGCAGCGCCAAGAAAATCGCACGGGAGCAAAGCTGAAGGCGGAGGTAAAACAGCCCATGTGGGGACGACCGCCTTCGGCCGTCCGGGCAGCGCCACCGCTCAGTCGGTTACAAAATTGAAGAAGCAACCCTACAATCCCCTCGCGCCCGAGCGCATCTCCGAAATCCTGCGCCGCCTCGACCAACTCTATCCTGACGTAACCTGCGCCCTCACTCACACCAACGCATGGGAACTCCTGGTGGCAACCATTCTCTCGGCGCAATCGACCGACGTAAATGTGAACCGCGTCACACCGGAGCTCTTTCGAAAATATCCCACGGTTCAAGCCTTCGCCGCGATTACTCCCGAACAACTCGAGCCTGATGTCCGCTCCACCGGTTTCTTCCGCAACAAATCGAAATCTGTAGTAGGCGCGGCCAAGAAAATCGTTGCTGATTTCGGTGGCCAGGTTCCGCTCAATATGAACGACCTCCTCACCCTTCCTGGAGTTGCCCGCAAAACTGCGAACGTCGTCCTGGGCTCATGGTTCAAAATTGCTGAGGGCGTAGTCGTCGACACCCACGTCCACCGCATCTCGCGCCGCCTCGAACTCACCACCAACAATGATCCGCAAAAAATCGAGCAAGATTTAATGCGCATCATCCCGCGGGAAAAATGGATTCTCTTCGCCCATCAACTCATCTGGCACGGGCGCAAACTCTGCATCGCCCGCAAACCCAAATGCGTCGACTGTCTTCTCGAAAACATCTGTCACGCCGCCGACAAAACTTGGAGCACGGTCGACCTTCACAAAAACGCGAAGGCATAGCGACATCCACACTCGCGCTGCCACTGCCGCCCGCGTTCTCTGCTAAACTCTCCCTTCCGAGTCACCACATATGCGCTCTTTCATCCTCTTTGCTATCGTCATACTCATGAGCACAGTCGTCGCCGAAAACCTGCTGGCCCAAACCCTCCCAACGCCGCAGGCAGTAACCGATCCCAAGAAGATCGCCTCCAAGCCCAACGCCGAAGTCGAACCCAAAAGCCTCACGATTGAAAAGCTCTTTATGACGCGCCAAGTCGGCCGCCCCACCTGGTCGCCCGATGGCAAACAGATCGCCTTCATCTCGAACATGAGCGGACGCAACAACCTCTGGCTCGTCCCCGCCGAAGGCGGATGGCCGGTTCAACTCACAGTCAGCGATCAGCGCCAGACCGCGCCTGCATGGTCGCCCGACGGAAAATGGATCGCCTATCAATCCGACTTCGACGGCGACGAGCAATGGGATATTTTTCTGGTCTCGCCGAAAACCGGCAAGGTGGTGAACCTCACCAGCACTCGCGAGATTGCGGAGCAGAACCCCACTTGGTCGCCCGACGGCCGTTACCTGGCCTACGAGGTCAAGCCAAAAACATCAGCGGCTTATGAGATCGACGTCTACGACACGCTGATGCGCGAAGTGAAGCACATCACCACCGGCACGCCGCAAGATCAAAGCAATTCGGATCCCATCTGGTCGAAAGACGGAAAATATATCGTCTATTCGCAGGAACAAGCGAAAGGCACAGACTCGAACATATTTATTGCGGAAGTTGCCACGGGAAACAGCACCCTACTCACACCTCATGGAGGAGAGCAGCGCTACTGGGCCAATGATATCGATCCTCGCTCGACTCCAGACGGGCGCAAAATACTCATCACATCCAACGCGGCAAACGGTTACGACAACATCGGCCTCCTGGATATCGCCAGCAAAAAGATTTCCTGGCTTACCCAGGATAAATGGAGAATCCGCGGCGGCGAATTTTCCCCCGACGGCAAGCACCTCACCTTCAGCGCCGACGTTGACGGCAACGAAGACATTTATTTGCTCGACCTCGTCTCAAACAAATCAACTGCCTTGCCCATCCCGAAAGGTGTCAATGAGCCTGCCGGCGGCCACTCCGCTTTTACGAAAGATGGCTCACGACTTCTCTACTATCACAACGGTCCCACCGCTCCCGGCGATCTCTGGGTCTACACGCTGGCCACCGGCAAGTCGCATCAGGTCACGCATTCGCTCGTTGCCGGAGTTCGTTCCGAAGACATGGTCGAACCCTACCTCATCCACTATCCCAGCCGCGACGGCAAGTGGACCATCTCCGCATTGCTCTACGTGCCCTTCAACATGGCGCGCAACGGACAGAACGCCGCCATCGTTTATATCCACGGCGGCCCCACTTCGCAAACCATGAATTCCTTCAACCGCTTCATCCAGTACGCCGCCAATCAAGGTTATATGGTGCTCGCGCCCAATTATCGCGGCTCAACTGGTTACGGAAAAGAATTTCAGCAGGCAAATTTATTCGACATGGGCGGCGGCGACTTGCAGGACGTTCTCGCCGGAGTTGACTGGATCAAGCAGACCGGCCATCTCGATCCCAAGAAAATCGCGGTAATGGGCGGCAGCTACGGCGGCTATCTCAGCATGATGTCTGTCACCAAAGCGCCCGACGTCTGGGCCGCAGGCGTCCCCATCGTGCCGTTCGTAAACTGGTTCACCGAAATCGAAAACGAAGATCCGGTGCTGCAGCAGTCCGATCTCGCGACCATGGGCGACGTCGTAAAAAATAAAGCGCTCTACGAAGACCGCTCGCCCATCAACTTCATCGACCAGATCAAAGCCCCTCTGCTCCTCCTGGCTGGAGGCCACGATCCGCGCTGCCCCAAGTCAGAAACGCAGCAGGTGGTCGACGCCATCAAAAAGCGCGGCGGAACAGTCGATTACAAGATTTACGAAAACGAAGGCCACGGCTTCGCCAAAGTTGAAAATCAAATCGACGCCTACAAACGCGTTGCCGATTTTCTGCAAGCGCACGTCCCGCCGGCGGATTGCAGTTGCTCCCTGAATGAATAGTTAATTTCTTTCAGAGAATTGCGCGGCCCTAATCGCTGCGACCAGCCCGGGAATGGTGAACTGCTTCGCGGCTATATCTGCTTGCAAACCCAATTCACGCAGCGTCGACGACGTCACCGGCCCGATAGCAGCAAGTCGAATCGTAGAGCCAGGTTGGATCATGGAGCCAGGCTGGATCATGGAGCCCCGGACGCCTCGTCCGGGGAGCGCTCCCACCGCTCGCTTTGCCGAACGCACCCCACCCAGCAACTCCACAAAATTCCGTACCGTCGAAGAACTGGTAAACGTCACCACATGCGGCCGCCGCCGCGGATTCCCGAACACCTTCAGCAAGCGCTTCCGAGAGGTCTGGGGGACAATGGTTTCATAAGCCTCCACTACATCTACTTTCGCCCCGGCTTTTCGCAGCTCGCGCGGAATCACATCGCGCGCAACTTTCGCCCGCACCAGCAGCACACGCTTTCCCTGCACCCGCCTGTGCAAGCTCCGCACCACAGATTCCGCCACATATTCCTTCGGGACAACATCTACTAGAACCCCATGTTTTTCAATCGCGCTCTTCGTCGCCGGACCAATGGCGGCGATGTGCAGGCGTTTGAGATTTTTATTGCTCAAGTCCAGCCGGTGCATCCGCTCCCACATCGCCTCCACCCCGTTCGCACTGGTAAGGATGAGCCAGTCGTACTCCGCAAGATTTTTCAACGCCGAATCCAGCGGCCTAAAACTTCGCGGCTTGCGGATTTCAATGAACGGAATCTCGATCACTGTAGCGCCCAGTTCGCGCAATTTGCCGGATAGCGCGCTCGCCTGATGCCGCGCCCGCCCCACCAGAACGCGCACGCCCGATAACGCTCCCTTTCCTGCGCCGCTGGCTTTGGGTCGCTTCCTCATTCTCCTGACTTCTTCTCCGGAACTCCGCCGAGGCCCTGCTCTTTCATCATGCAAGCAACGCCCGACACCGTTGAATCCTCCGCCTTCTCGAGCGACGCAATCACATTCGCCTGATCCTGGCGAGTACGATTCTGGCTGAGCTTAAACTTGCCTTCAATCTTCGTCGCGATAATTTCAAAGCCGACAATCTGGCGCAGCATGTTTTCCTGATATTTCTGACTCAACCCCTCCCATTGCGCGCGATACGCAGGTTCGAATGTCTCCATCAGTTCGTGCAGCATTCCGTGCACATCTTGCTCCGAAGAGAAAATCCGGACCTTCCCATATGCATGCACCGCCGCATAGTTCCACGTAGGCACGCTCTCCCGCGCCGTGTAGTTTGTCGGCGAAATATAGGCGTGGGGCCCGTGGAAAATGGTTAAACATTCTGCATTCTGTTCGAGATATCGCCAGTGCGGATTTGCCTTCGCCACATGCCCGTGAAGCAGCACCCTCTCTTCCTCTGCCCGCACGAAAAGAGGAAGATGTGTGGCAAACGGCCCGTCCTCAGTGGATGAAATCAAAATGGCAAACGGATTCGCGCGCATGAACGCAACCGCATCCGCATCGTGCCGCAAACGAAAATGCTCAGGAATATACACAGATCGATTGTTACAGCTTGCTTGCTACTCGCCCTTGCCGTGCCGATCACGGCTGCGGCGGAACAGCCAACCCGCGCCCGTACACGGCGTCGAGAATCTCGTCGCCTCCGCGGCCTAGTAATATATCGCCCACTGCATTCCCGAGCTTTTCAGGATCGTTCACATCCCCATCCCGCGATTCGCGCAACAATTTCGATCCATCCGGATCGGCCACGATCGCCTCCAGATGCAATTTCCCGTCCCGCATTTCCGCGAATGCACCGATAGGAACCTGGCAACCACCGCCCAATCTGTTCAACAGTGCCCGCTCGCAGGTGGTGGCAGCGTGCGCCGCCGCGTCATCCAAAAATGCCAACTGCTCGCGGACGATGGCATCACCTTCACGAATCTCGATCCCCAGCGCTCCCTGCCCTGCAGCCGGACACATCATCTCCGCCGGAATAATCTGCTTGATCAGCTCCGTCTTCCCCAAACGCTTCAGCCCGGCCGAAGCCAGAATAATTGCGTCATACTCGCCCTGTTCAAGCTTTCGCAGCCGTGTATCCACGTTCCCGCGCAAAGGATGAATATCGAGGTCCGGTCGAATCGCCTTGAGCTGAGCCTGCCGCCGCAGGCTGGATGTTCCCACGCGCGCCCCTCGCGGCAGATCCTCAATACTCGAATAACTCCGTGAGCAGAACGCATCCCGCGGATCTTGTCTCTCCGTGATCGCCGCAATTTCAAATCCCGGTGGAAGCTCAGTAGGCAGGTCTTTCAGCGAGTGCACAGCCAAATCCACGCGTCCGTCGGCAAGAGCTTCCTCAATCTCTTTTGTGAACATGCCTTTGGTGCCAACCATCGCCAACGCAACATCAGTAATCTTGTCCCCGGTAGTATGAATAATTTCAATCTCAACTTCGTGTCCGCGAGCACGCAGTAACGCTGAGATATGATTGGCCTGCCAAAGAGCAAGCTGCGAGCCGCGCGAGCCGATGCGCAATTTAGCCATCAGTGGCGCGTCCCCATTTCTTTTTTGTTGGAAGCTACTCCGCGCCCAGCCTGCGACGCTGGCCCTTTCTCTTTGTCGTGCAGATTAAACAGCCTCCGCACCACATCAATCACCGTGGTCGCCTCTGAGTCGCGGGCCGCCGTTTTCAGCGTGGTAATCGGCGTGTGCATCACCTTGTTAATGATTCCACGCGTCAAGGCCTCTACCGCCATCTCCTGCTCTGGAGTCAGCGCGCCCATGCGCCCCCGCACCCGATCAATCTCCGCCTGCCGGATGGTCTCCAGATGATCCTGCAAGCTCACGATAGTCGGCACCACATCGAGCGTATGAAGCCGCGCTTCGAAGCGCTCCACTTCGCTGGTGATAATAGCTTCGGCGAGTTCGGCCTCGTGATGTCGATCGGCGACGTGACTGCTGACCGCCTGCTGCAGGTCGTCGATGTCATAAGCGAAGATGCCGTCCAGCTTGGCCATCTCAGGCGAAACGTCGCGCGGCACCGCAATATCGATAAAGAACATCGGCTTGTTCTTGCGGCGCGCGAGAAACTGTTCCCCATGTTCGCGCCGGAAGATAGCGTGAGGCGCGCCGGTCGAAGTAATGACAATATCGGCGCGGTCGCACGAGTTATAAAGATCTTCAAACTTGATCGCCTGACCATTAAACTTCTGCGCCAACCCAATGGCTCGATCATAAGTACGATTCGCTACAAAAATCGACGCGCAGCCGTGCGCCATTAAATGCCGGGCCGCCAGTTCGCTCATCTTTCCCGCACCGACGATAAAAACATTCTTGCCCTGCAGCGTCCCAAAAATCTTCTTCGCTAATTCCACCGCAACCGAAGCAATGGAAACCGACGATGTTCCTACCGCTGTCTCGGTGCGTACCCGCTTGGCAACTGCAAACGCGCGCGTAAAAAGCTGGTCTAACTGGCCGCGTACCGCGCCCACGGCGCGCGCCGTAGCGTAAGCTTCTTTCACCTGTCCCAGTATCTGCGCCTCGCCCACCACCATCGAATCCAGACTCGAGGCCACGCGAAAAATATGCCGCACTGCATCCTTCTCGCGAAACTCATAGAGATGTGCGTCGAGTTCCGCCGCCGTCAAATGAAAATGATCGTGCAGAAATCCGCGCAGGTCGGCCGACCCATTACTTGTATGAGTCACCACTTCCACCCGGTTGCAGGTGGAAATAATCATTCCTTCTTCGATTCCCGGATGCGCCGTCAAATCGCGGCAACAATCCGGCAACCGCGACTCGGGAATCGCCAGCCGCTCCCGCACCTCGAGCGGAGCGCTCTTGTGATTCACGCCGATGAGCTGATATCTCATGAAGCGGCAAACCTGTGAATGGCAGAGAAGTAATTCGCGGCCCAGGCGACAATCGCGGCCACAAACGCAAACGTAGCCAGCACCGCCGCGCGCCGTCCGCGCCATCCCGAATTCCAGCGCGTGAACACCATGATCATGTACACGACCCACATCAAAATCGAGAGCAGAATCTTCGGATCCTCAAAATCGATGTGCCCATAGGTCGACATGGCTACAATCGATCCGGTGATCAGCCCCAGCGTCATGAACGGGAACCCCAGCAGCAACGACCGGTAGCCGATCTGGTCAATCACTTCCAGCGCGGGCAGAAAAGAGATCAAGCTGCTCGGTTTCTTGGCCTTGAGTCGCCGCTCCTGCAGCAGGTATAGCAGGCTGGCTCCAAAGCTGAGCACCAGCGCCGCATATCCCGTAAAAATCAGAATGATATGCGCAATCAGCCATCCCTTGTGCTGTACAAACGATGTCAGCAGCACTGGCTGTTCATCCACCGCCGCCACAAACGTCAGAAAAAACACAATCGGAAACACCACCACGCCCGGCGAAGTGGTTTTGTAAATTGCATAAATGACCATGAAAAACGTCATGGAAAAAAACGCCAGCAGCGACTCGCCATTGTGCACCGATGCCCAAGCCACATGTCCGGAAAGAAAAAGTTCGGTCAGTGAAACGAAGTGGAAGACCATGCCCAGGCTGGCCGCGTGCAGCGCAACCCGGCTGAAAAGATCGCTGGTGCGGCTCAGCGCAAAAAAGGCATAAACCAGCCCAACGAAATAACAAGCCAGCGCGAAGCGCAACCAAAGCAATGCCATAGGCTAGGTAAGTATCAGAGTCCGCTGACCTTAATGCAAGCCAGCCGTAGTTTTTTAAGAAGTTGTCGGCTGCCCCAGGAACCCCGTCCCTCCACGGATTATATTCTGCACAGAGAACCTGGGAGGCGGAAACGCCAACCATCACGCGCGCTTGTGATCCCCATCACAATCGGTTCACTCCACTCCCAGGGTAGTCAGCGATCCTTCAAGGCCCGCCGGATCAATTACCAGACGTCGCCCCTCCGCCAGAACATCTTCCAGTTCGTCGAACGCACGGAACAAGCGCAGCTTGGCTGCCGCATACTGCTCTGCTTCTGTCAGGCTACGCCCGTGGGTGGTGGCCCACCGGGTCAATGACTTATCCGGTAGAAAGACGCTGACCGCGTAGGTCATCTTGCGGTCGGAAGTCACATCAAACACAAATTCCGTGGCCGGAGATTGGGGGTCCTCGGCCAGCGCAGCCCGTTTACCCACGAAATAATACTGGTACACGTATCCCTGGGTGCCCGCGTAAGTCTTGAGCCGGCGTAGGGTCATGCCGACATTATGAACGGTCGATGGAGATTTGTCGCCCGGTTAGCGATGGATTCAGCAAACCGTTCTCGTCGGCATGCTGCGGCTTATCCGGCGCACCGCGTTTATGGACGTTAGGGCTAAGGACCAACAAAGTCTCCGACCGACCTCGCGATTCAGAGGCCGCCGTGTCCAATGCAAAATGCTCCCATCGAGAACACGAAGGTCAGGCGCCGGTTATCGATTGGTTCCCTAGCGTGCTTTGTCGACCATCTACATCGTCAGAACCACCCGAAATTCCGCCTTGCCGCTCAGCATCCGGGCATAGGCCTCAGCGGCTTTTTCGAGCGGATACGTTTCAATCATGGCGCGCACACCGCTTGTTTCGGCGAAGCGCAATGTGTCCTCGGAATCGGCTGGGGTTCCGGAGGCCCAGCCTTGAATGGTTTTGCTTCCATTGATGAGTTGCAGCGGCGTGACCTCAATCGGATCGGAGGACGCACCAACCACCATGAGCTCGCCGTTCGGGCCCAGGCCGTCGATCAACTCCGACATCGCTTTGGAATTGGGGGCGGTGGCCAGAATCACTCGCGCTCCACCGAGTTTCTGTAGTTCTTCGGCTGCATTCACCGACTGGCTGTCGATGTACACACTAGCTCCGAGTTTCTTGGCGAGCGCTGCGTTCTCCGGCCCACGCCCGATCGCGACCACCTTATAACCAAACTTGTTCGCGAATTGTATCCCTAGGTGACCCAGTCCCCCGATCCCCTGCACCGCAACCAGATCGCCGGGAAGCGCACCGCTGTGGCGCAGTGCGTTGTACGTGGTAATTCCAGCGCAGAGCAGCGGGGCCGCGTCGACATCACTCAGAGTCTCAGGGATCGACACCAGCGCCTCCGCAGGAGCCACCATGTATTGCTGGTATCCCCCGTCATAGCTGATGCCGCAAACTTTCAGATTCCGGCAATTACGGAAATCTCCGCGCCGGCATTCGCGACAGGTATTGTCCTGCCCGCCATGCCAGCCGACGCCAACTCGCTGTCCCTTCTTCCACTCGGAAACGCCGTCACCCACTTCATCAATGACGCCCGCAACTTCATGTCCGGGGACGCGCGGATATTGAATTCCCGGCCACAAGCCGTCTTTCGTAAGCACGTCACTGTGGCAAACCCCGCAGGCCTGCACCTTGATGCGTACCTGTCCGGGCTCTGGCTCGGGAATCCCACGCTCAACAATCTCAAAATCGGCGCCGGGCCTGGAGACTTGCGCCGCCTTCATCTTCGTTATCTTCATGGGTACTACTCTGCTCGTTGCCATAAATCCTCCTATGAATTTTCTCTGGTTTCCTAACTTACTTCACCAGCTTCGGCTTCTATTTTGAATACTGTTACTAGAGACACGTTGCCGAGCTCCGCTCCTCGCGAAGACGCTCATCTTCGTCCGGCTCAAAACACAAGTCATTCGATGCTGAGACCTTTCAACCGATGCGCTGCCCGTTGGAGAGGCTTCGCGAACCCCATTAGTTCGCCGCCATTTCTTCTCCCGCGGCCTTCGCCGTCAGTCTCATATGAACCACAATATTGAGGTGATTGCCGACGATGGCATTGAAATTCTGCGCAGCGCCCACGTCTTCCGCATTTGCCGCGTGCGGCGCTTCGGGCAGCGCAGGCGCCATCAGTAGCGTTCCCGTGCATTGCGACCCGTGATAGTCCTCGCCCCCGCCACTCGACGCCGGGCAGATCTTATCCTGAACCACCGGCGGCCAGTAAGTGCTTACCACCGCCCTCACTAATTGTGGGTAATCTTCGCGGAACATACTCGTCGATCCCGACAGCGCGATGCTGCCAGCTTTCTGATCCTTTCCCTCGGCGGGAGCATCGAAAACAAAACTGGCCTCATGGGAAACCCGGTGGACCATGGGAGGACCATACATTGGTCCCATGTAGCCTTCCCCCGAAGTGATTTCGACGTTGCGATCCACGCGCGTGAGCACCAACTGGCCCGTCGTTTTCAGCCGCCCGTCCGGCATCAGCACAGCCCCCTTAGAATGGAAACATACCAACGTGTGATTCGACAGGTTCGCCACCCACTCGCGCAGGAATTTCCCCTCTTCGTTAATGTCGGGCGTCATGGAATCGGCGGGATAGAGTCTTATATCGAAGGAGGACTTGGTGAGGTTGTCATTGTCCAGCTCCACTCGGCCATTCATCCGACCGAAGCCGAGGGTGACGTCCATCTTCGTCTTCCCATAATCCGTGGTCGCGTCCGTGATGAGTTGAGCGTCGGAATGGTGCATGTCCACCTTCCACGATCCGGCGCTGAACGTTGTCTTGCTGGGAGCACCCATAGCGAGCATGCCCGCCACTGCGAATAGAAGCTTGTATTTCCACATTTTCTTCTCCTCCCTCCAGATCAATTTTTCTGCGAATGGCCGATAAAACCCTTGCGAACGCGCTGGGTTAAGGTGATGAGAACGGGAAGAATGAGCAAGCTAGACGTCGCGGCGAACCCCGAACCGGCTCGAGCCGCTCGGATCAATTCAGCATCTTTTCCTCCCCACAGAATGGGAGGAACGATCAGGCCAAATTAATCCGATTCAATGCGCAAAAGTCTATAAAACTTTCGGCTTATGGTCAATCGGCAGGCTCGGCCGCAGCAAATCCTTTATCCCAGCCATCCCGCACCAAAGTACGGAATGGTCCAAAAGAATTAACTTTCCCCGGAGATATGCCGATATCTTCCTTGGATGTTCTCCTCCATTCCCAAATCAAAATGACCGACCACTGGCATTGGATTGCTCTCGGCACACTAATTCTGCTCGCCATCTATGAGGAAATCCGCATTTATCGGATTCACCGCGAATCGAAAAGACGCGAAGAATTATTTCAGATCGTTACTGAAAACGCCGCCGACATGATCGCCTTGGTGGACGTGAAAGGCAACCGACTGTACAACAGCCCCGCCTACCGCCGCGTCCTCGGTTATTCCCCCGCCGAACTGGGAGAAACCTCAGCCTTCGATCAGATTCATCCCGACGACCGTTTTAAGGTACTCGAAGCTGCCCGGGAAGCCCGCAGCACCGGCGTCGGGAAAGAACTTGAATACCGCATTCGGCACAAAGACGGCAGCTGGCGGGTTCTCGAATCCATCGCCGGCACCATCCGCAATGCCAAAGGCGAAGTCACTAAACTCGTCATCGTGAATCGCGACATTACCGACCGCAAGCGCGCCGAACAACAAGCCGAACACAATTCCTTTCATGATGGCCTGACCGGACTGCCCAATCGGCGCCTCTTCCTCGATCGGCTGCAGCAATTATTCGAGCGCGCCCAGCGCAATCCCCGCGACCAGTACGCCATTCTGTTCGTTGATCTCGACGGCTTTAAAGTTTTCAATGACACCGTGGGCCCCGCCGCCGGCGATCTGATCCTGGTTGAATCTGGCCATCGCATCGAAGCCGGACTTCGCGACGAAGACACCGTGGCGCGCCCCCAGAATCAGCCCACCGCTAGAAATGCCGTTCTCTCCCGGCTGGGTGGAGATGAATTCACCATCCTGCTCGAGGGCATCACCGATCCCAGCGACGCCATGCGCGTCGCGCAACGCATCCTGTTAGCGCTGGCCAAACCACTTCTGGTGGAAGGCCGAGAAGTGCGCCCCGCAGCCAGCGTAGGAATCGCGATCAGCGCGATCACTCATGCTCGAGCCGAAGATCTGCTCCAGGATGCCGATGTGGCCATGCGTCGCGCCAAATCTCTGGGAGGGTCACGATGTGAGGTTTTTGACGAAGCCATGCACAACCGTGCCGTCAACCGCATGAAGCTCGAAGCCGAGTTACGAGAAGCCATTACTCTGGGCCAATTCCGTGTCCACTACCAGCCCATCGTGCAACTTGCGAGCCGGGAAATCGTCGGATTCGAAGCTCTCCTGCGCTGGCACCATCCTGACCAGGGTCTGATTTCGCCACACCATTTCATTGCCGCTGCCGAGGATTCCGGCCTGCTCTATACTCTTGGCCACTGGCTGATCCTTGAGGCCTGCAAACAGCTGCAAACCTGGAAAAGTGAGCATCCCGCCATCTCGGTCAATATCGGCGTCAATCTCTCAGCCAAGCAATTTGCCGATGCCCGCTTCGTGCCCGAATTGCAGGCAGCCCTTCGCGAAACTGGAGTCGAACCATCGCGCCTGCGCCTGGAGATGACGGAAACTGTCGCCGCCACGGACCCCAAACTCACTGTCAAGGTCCTTTCCTATTTAAAACACCTGGGCGTCGGTGTCATCCTCGATGACTTTGGTACCGGGAACTCTTCTTTAAGCGCTTTGCGCATGTTCCCTACACAAGCCCTGAAGATCGACTGTTCCCTGATTAGCGGCATGCTGGCTGATCGCGGCACCGCGGAAATGGTGGAACTGATCGTCCTTCTGGCCCACAAGTTGAAATTGAAGGTTATCGCTGAAGGGATTGAATCCGCAAAGCATTTAGACCGTCTCTGTGAGATCGGCTGCGATCTTGGCCAAGGCTATTTCTTCTCGCAGCCAGTCGAACCGGAAGCTGCTGGAAAGCTATTAGCCCAAGGCGCGCGGCTTCTCCAAGCCAAAGTTGCCGGAGCGTAATCACCAGGGTTCGATTCGATCCTCCATTCAAATTCCTCTTCCCATCTTCTGCTCACTCCCTATACTCTTCTCTCTGAAAAAAGACGCCGATCCGAACAGAATGATCTGGCCTATAGATCCGGCAGGTATCGATGCTCAATCCGCCCACGCTGCAACCACCCCGGCTCAGTCCAACCGCCCGCCACATTCGTCGCGCCAGTTGGGCGCTTATCGCATTGGAAACTGGAGCCGTCCTCTTCGCCGGAGGGCTCACTCTTCTTTATCTCAATCCCTTCTGGCACTTCGATGAAGCCGGTTTTCTGGATTGGCGGGTCCACTGGTGGAATGCCGCTGCCGAAATCCTCGCCGCTGCCGGCCTCCTGATCGCAGCAGTGGCCCTGCTCGCGTCCTTGGGAGTGATTGTCTCGCGCCTCGCCGGCCGCCGCTCCTGGCCTTACGCGGTCATCGCTCTGCTTCTGTGCTGCGCTTTGATTTGGATCAGTCCTTCCGGCTTCGTTCGCGATCTGGACGCGCACTTTGAGTGGAATACCGCCGATGGTTTCACTGTGTTTCGCCTTCAAACCTGGGACGAAGCCTCCGCTACCTGGCGTCCGATAGAAAGCCCGGTCTTGCTATGGATGGTTGAAATCCAGCTCCAGCCTCTGCTACGCGGATACTTCAAGATGAATGATTGGCCTAAAATGAACGGCGACATCAACGTCAAAGTCGCCAGGATTCTTCCCATAGCGTGGCCCGTTGCCCTGGGGAGCGGAGGCGAAACCCTCGAAGACCCCGACCAAACCCCGCTCATGCGCGCCGCAGTCGCAGAAGACCTGAAAACTGTAAAACAACTGCTTTCGGCGGGCCCCGACGCTGGCATCAACTCACTCGACCAAGGCGGACAATCCGCCCTGATTCTTGCCTGTCAAAACATCAAGGCAAATCCCGATGTGGTGAAAGCTCTCATCGCGGCTGGCGCCAACGTAAATCTCCGCAGCCGCAACGGCTATACCGCCCTCACCTGGGCTCAGGTTCGCAACAATGCCGAAGTCATCCGACTTCTCCGCCGCGCCGGAGGCCGTCCGTAGTCCCGGCGTCCCGCCAGCTTTGGCAAGAGCCAGAAACCTCACCCGTCAATCTTCGCCTCCCGCAGCTGCTTCACCGCGGTCTCTGAACTCACCGGCGAATAATAGACTTCCTTAAACGTGTAAGACTTCGCCTTGGTCGCCAGCACCGGCATGATTTCAATGTGCCAGTGATAGTCATCATCGATCGTCTTCCAGTAACCCAGCGTCTTCGAAGGATGCAGACTGTTGGGCGACGTGTGCAGCACCAGATGAAACCCCTCCGTCAGCGCACGCACCCGCTGCAGCGTGCGCCGCAACAGCGCTGCAAGGTTCGTGCGCAGTCCCGGCTTCGACAAACCAGTGCGCTCAAACGACGCCTCATGATTGCGCGGCAGAATCCACGTTTCGTATGGCACGCGCGGAGCGTAAGGTCCAATTGCTACATAATCGCCACGCGCCTCGATTACCCGCGACGCCTGCCGCTCCTCCTGATTCAGAATGTCGCAAAACACGCAGCGCTCTTTGGCTTGAAAATACTCCCGCCCGGCCCGCAATTCGTACAGCACGCGCCTCGGCACAAACATGGTCGCAGTAATCTGCGAAGTGGGATGACTGAACTCCTGCCCCGCATTCGTGCCGTAATCCTTGAACAAACTCACGTACTTGATCCGCGGGTCGCGCTTGAGGTCCAGAATGCGTTCTGCCGCCAGCCGCAGAAACTGCCCAATCTCCTCGTCGCTGGCATTCCACAACTGCCGGTCGTGCCGGGGATTCTCCACCAGCACCTCATGTGCGCCCACCGAACTCATGCGGTCGTAAATCCCGTCTCCGCGCCGCCCCGGCTCGCCTTCAATATGATAAAGCGGCGCCGGATGCACCATGGATCGCGCCGACCATCCTGCCCCACTCGGCACGGAAGAGATGATCTGAGTTGGTTGAGCAGAGTCGGGACAAAATCGACAGGCCGATTCAGCAGGCTGCGGGCTTACCGCCGTCTCGTCCCCGGTCATTACCCAGGACCGAGTAATCGGATCTTTGCGGAGTTCCATGCATTAGGAAAACACTCAGGTAGAAGCCACGTCAACCTACATTTCAGGAAACAAGAACTTGGTGTCCCTTAGTGGACTTTGCAGTGGATGAATTTACACTGCAGACCTGTTTAGCCCACCCCGAATGTAAAGAATCACAATGATTTATAATCCGCGCCAGCCCATTCCTCGATTTAAGCAATGACCGAGCCCTCCACTCCGCTGATGCGCCAGTACGCCGCCGTCAAAAAAGAACATCCCGCCGCGCTCTTATTCTTTCGTTTGGGAGATTTCTACGAACTTTTTTTCGACGATGCGATTGTAGCTTCCAAAGAGCTGCAAATAACGCTGACCTCACGCAACAAAGAAAAAGGCATCGCCGTCCCCATGTGCGGAGTGCCGCACCACGCCGCCGAAGGCTACATCGGCAAGCTCATCCGCAAAGGTTTCAAAGTCGCCATCTGCGAACAGATGGAAGATGCCAAGCTCGCCAGGAAACAGATCGGCACAAAATTGGTACGACGAGAAGTCACTCGTGTCGTCACCCCCGGCACCGCCGCCGATTCGTCTCTCAATTCGGACGAAAACAATTTTCTCGCCGCACTCGCCCAAGTCGAAGACCGCGTAGGTTTCGCCGCGCTCGATCTCTCGACCGGCGAATTTCGCGCCACCGAATTCTCCGGCGAGTCCGCGCTCCGCCGCGTGCAGGAAGAGTTAGAACAACTCCGGCCCAAGGAATTGTTATACGGTTCCGCCGCCCCACTGTTCGATTCGAGCGCTCGGCGTTCTCAATCCCCTCAGCCCCGCGCTTCTGGTTCCACCTGCACCGAAACCCCGCTCGACGATTGGATATTTGCCCCCGATCACGCCATCCCACTCCTCGAAAATCACTTCGGAGTCTTATCCCTCGAAGGTTTTGGCCTCGCCGGCCGCCCCGCCGCAGCCGCTGCCGCGGGAGCGATTCTCCACTACGTTCGCTCCACCCAGCGCGGATCGCTCGATCACGTCGACCGCATCGGCTGGTACGAGCGCCAGAACTGTTTGGTGCTCGACGCCGTTACCGTGCGCAATCTCGAACTGATTGAGCCTCTGTTCGCCGGTACGGATGCAGGCCTCACTCTGTTTCGCTCCATCGATGCAGCCGTCACTCCCATGGGCAAGCGTCTCTTGCGCGCGTGGTTACTGCGCCCCTCGCTCGATCTCGCGGAGATCAACGCGCGTTTAGACGCCGTTGAAGCCGGTGTAAAAGAAACAATCTCGCGCGAAGAGTTGCGCCACGCCCTCGACGGTGTTTTGGATCTCGAACGCCTGCTTAGCCGAGTCACGCTCGAGACCGCAAATCCACGCGATGTCCTCGCCCTCGCCTCGTCGCTCGCGAAAATTCCGGCGATAAAAGCCGCTGCCTCACGACTAAATGCCGAGAGGCTGCACACTCTGCGCGGACTGCTCGACGACCTATCCGATCTCCGCGAGCGCATCGAAAAAACAATCGTCCCCGAACCGCCGCTCTCGTTCTCCGACGGCGGCGTCATCGCCCCCGGCCTCGATCGCGATCTCGATGACCTGCGCGAACTCTCCCGCAACAGCAAGCAAGTTCTCGCCCAGATCGAGCAGCGCGAGCGTACTCGCACCGGAATCGGCTCGCTCAAAGTAAAATTCAATTCCATCTTCGGCTACTATCTGGAAGTTTCGAAATCGAATCTGCACCTCGTTCCGCAAGACTACGAGCGTAAACAAACTCTGGTAGGCGCCGAGCGCTTCACCACCCCTGAATTAAAGGAATACGAAGCCAAAATTCTCGACGCGCAGGAAAAGATCGTCGAGATCGAGCGCCGCCTCTTCACCGAACTGCGCACTGCCATCGCTGCCGAGGCCAAGCGGATCCGTCAAACCGCGCTGGCCCTGGCCGAAGTCGATGTCTTGTCATCCCTGGCACACGTTGCCGCCCTGCGCAATTACTGCCGTCCGAATTTCGTTCTTGCAGCAGAAAACACCGCCGGCGATCTTGAAATCCTCGAAGGCCGCCATCCCGTAATTGAGCAGCAGGAAATGGTCGGAGGCACCGACCGCTTCGTCCCCAACGATCTTTACCTCAATTCCTCCACTCACACGATCCTCCTGCTCACCGGGCCAAACATGGGCGGCAAATCCACCTATCTGCGGCAAACCGCGCTGATCGTCATCCTCGCGCAAATGGGTTCCTTCGTTCCCGCCCGCTCCGCTCGCCTGAGCGTAATCGACCGCGTTTTCACCCGCATCGGCGCCAGCGACAATCTCGCCCGCGGCCGCTCCACTTTCATGGTCGAGATGACAGAGACCGCGGCGATCTTGCACACCGCAACCGCCCGCTCCTTAATCTTGCTCGATGAAGTCGGTCGCGGCACATCCACCTATGATGGGCTCGCCATCGCCTGGGCCGCCATCGAATATCTCCACGCCCGCGTGCGCTCTAAAACTCTCTTCGCCACTCATTATTTCGAGCTCACCGAATTGGCCGAACAACTTTCGGGGGTGAAAAACTATCACGTCTCGGTGAAAGAAACCGGCGGGGGAATCGCATTCCTGCGCAAAGTGGAACCCGGCGCAGCCGACCGCAGCTACGGCATCGAAGTCGCGAAACTCGCAGGCCTGCCCAATGAAGTAATCACGCGTGCAAGAGAAGTATTGACCGAGCACGAGTCAGCCGAGCGCGAACTCACCAGCTATCTCTCGCCGGGCGCCACGCCTCCTCCGACGCAGCTCACCATCTTCACCCCAATCTCGCAACCGGTGCTGGAAAAGCTGCGCGAAGTGGATCTGAATCGTCTCACCCCGCTGGAGGCGCTCAATTTGCTGGCGCAACTCAAAAAAGAAATTTGAGATGAAAGTGCGCGCGAACCACATCTCGCAGCACAACATGGGCCAACTCCTCATCATCGGCTTCGACGCCACCGAGATGACTCCGCGTCTCACTTCCTTGCTCACTCGTCTCCAGCCCGCCGGAGTAATCCTCTTTGCACGAAATATAAAAGCTCCTGAGCAGACCTCCCGCCTCCTGCGCGATTGCCAGAAGTGCGTCTCCACGCCGCTCTTTACCTGCGTTGACCTTGAAGGCGGCCAGGTCGATCGCTTCCGCGACGCTCTCGGCCCCACCCCATCCGCCGCCGAGGCCTTCGCCACCGGCGATCGCAAACTCTTCCGCAAGCACGGTCAACTTATCGGAGAAAACTGCCGCGCCCTTGGCTTCAACCTCGACTTCGCTCCTGTCCTCGATCTAGCCTTCGAAGCCTCGCGCAGCGTGATGAGCTCTCGCGCCGTTTCCCCCAATCCGCGCGAGACCGTGACCTATGCGCGCGAGTTTCTCGCCGGTCTGCGCTCCGCCAACGTGCTGGGATGTGGCAAGCATTTCCCCGGCCTCGGCGAAGGCACTCTCGACAGCCATCACGACCTCGCCGTAATCGAGAAGTCGCTGCGAAAACTTCTGGCTGAAGATTTGCTTCCCTATCGCCTGCTCCGTTCCTCGTTAAAGCTAATCATGATTTCGCACGCCGCCTACCCGCAAGTCACGCATGATCACACTCCCGCATCGCTATCCCGAATCTGGATCACCGACATCCTGCGCAAGCGCCTCGGCTATCGCGGCCTGATCGTCTCCGACGATCTGGAAATGGGCGGCGTCTTATCGGCAGCTCCCATCGGCGAAGCTGCCGTCACGCACATCCGTGCTGGCGGAGACCTTTGCCTCATCTGCCATCGCGAAGATTACATTACGCAGGCCTGCGACGCACTCATCGCGACTGCAGACCGTGACCCGAAATTCGCCCGCCGCGCCGCCGACTCCATACGTCGAGTGCTCGCATTCAAAAACAAATCGGCGAAGCTTCTGCGCACCACACCAACCACTCCCTCCCTTGCAACTATTGAAAAACTTTCCCGAAAACTCTGGGAGTTCGGCGAGCAAGTCCGGCTGGAAGCCTTGGTGCATGAAGATGCCGCAAGTGCGAACTCCAGTCGCCGGGAACTTCGTAGGAAAAATTCCGGACTTCCGCGAACATGACGAAAAAACCAATGATCGTAGCCGGAGTGATGAGCGGCACCTCCGCCGACGGCATTAACGTGGCTCTGGTAAGAATAAAAGAGCAGCGATCGCGCAAAACAGACGTGCGCGTCCACCCCAGCTTCGAGTTACTCGGTCACGCGGAATACGCTTACCCGAAGAAAGTTCGCGCGGCCGTGCTGACGGCGATGAACGCCACACGAGCCAGCGTAGCCGATCTGTCTCGCCTGAATTTCTTTCTCGGCGAACTCTATGCCGATGCCATCCTCGCCACTCAGCGCCAGGTTCGCGTAAAAGCCAACCTGGTGGGCTGCCACGGACAGACGCTCTATCACCAGGGCGATCCCGCGCGTTTCCTCGGCCGCAAACTCAACGCTACCTGGCAGACCGGCGAGCCGGCAATCATCGCCGCCAGAGTGGGCGCACCGGTTGTCTCGGATTTCCGCCCCTCAGATCTGGCCGCCGGAGGTAAAGGTGCACCGCTGGTTCCCTTCCTCGACTACCTGCTTTTCCGCGACGCGCACATGGGAAGAATCGTGCAAAACATCGGTGGCATTGCGAACCTCACCGCAATCCCCGCAGGTGCATCTGCCAGCCAAGTGATCGCCTTCGACACCGGCCCCGGCAATATGGTGATCGACGCTGTCACCGACCATCTATTTCACCAGCCGTTCGATCGCGGAGGCAGAATTGCCGCCTCTGGCGAAGTGCAAGATAAAGTTGTTCGCAAAATGTTGCAGCGCGATTTTTTCCGCAAGCTCCCTCCCAAAACCGCCGGACGCGAAGAATTCGGCCGCGAATTCGTTCGCGAATTCCTGCAAGCCTGTGGCAGCCGCTCCAAACAAGATATCGTCGCCACCGCTACAGCGCTTACGGCAAGATCAATCGCTGATGCTCTACGGCATTACGCGGCGCAAAAACCAACGCGCAAGCAGCGCTTTCACGAAATGATTCTCTCTGGCGGCGGCGCGAAAAATTCTACGCTGGTATCCATGTTAACCAGCGAGCTCACCCCGCTCGGATTACGTCTCCGGTTCTCCGACGAATTTGGCCTTCCCTCGGCCGCAAAGGAAGCGGTAGCCTTCGCCATGCTCGCTCACGAAACCTGGCATCGGCGTTCGTCGAACGTTCCATCGGCAACGGGAGCAGAGCGTCCAGCAATTCTGGGCAAGATTTCGTATCCTTAGACAGCCGATTACGAGAAAGGTCAGTTATGCCGGTTTACGTCGCACTGTTGCGCGGAATCAATCTCGGTGGACACAAGAAAATAAAGATGCAGGAGCTTCGTGCTTCGCTCACGGCGATGGGCTTTGCTGAGGTGAAAACCTATATTCAAAGCGGAAACGTCGTATTCAAAGCCGCAAAAATATCAGATAAGGCGCTCTCGACAGAAAATCGAGAAGACAATTCTTTCCAAGTTTGGTCATTCCGTCTCGGTTATTATTCGGACCGCAGAAGAGATCGAGCAGGTGATTGCAAATAATCCTTTTCTGAAACAAGCAGGCATCGATCAGACAAAGCTGCACGTAATGTTTCTCCCTGAACCACCCGCGCAATCCGCTCTCAAGCAACTGGAGATGCTTGTTCTGAAACCAGACCAACTCCGGTCCCTCGGCAAAGAACTTTATTTTTATCTTCCCAACGGCGTCGCCGAAAGCGCTGTAATGAAGAAGCCGATCGATCGCGTTCTGGCGATTCCGACAACCATGCGAAACTGGAGAACCGTTAACACCATCCAGCAAATGTGCGTGGACTTCCGTTGATGCGCCGCACAATTTTCATTCTGGCAGCGCTTGCGCTAGCTCTCGCTCAGATCTCGTGTTCTCGTGAGGCTGATCCCAACACGCTGGTCATGCTGATCGAATCCAGCCCGACCAATCTCGATCCCCGCATCGGAGTCGACGCGCAATCCGAGCGCATCGACAATCTTATCTTCGACGACCTCCTTGCCCGCGGCGACAATCTCGATGTCGCCCCCGGCCTCGCCGAACGTTGGGAGATCCCCGACCCGCTCACCTACGTTTTTCATCTGCATCACGGCGTAAAGTTTCACGACGGCCGCCCGCTGACCTCACGCGATGTGAAATGGACGTTCGATTCTCTTCAAGGTAAAGTCCGCACCACCAAAACGGCCGTGTACCGTTTCGTCGATCGCATCGACGCGCCCGATGACTACACCGTCATCTTTCATATGAAAGAACCCACCGCAACCCTGCTATGGAACCTTTCCGATGGCGCCATCGGCATCGTCCCCTACGGCAGCGGCGCAGAAATGGCAACGCATCCCATCGGCTCCGGCCCCTTCAAATTCGTCAGCGCAGAAACTGATAAAGAAGTCATCCTCGAGCGGAATGACAATTACTGGGGCGAAAAACCGAAACTCACCAGCGTTCGGTTTGCCGTGGTTCCTGATGCCACGACACGCGCCCTCGAACTGCGCAAGGGCAGCGGCGACGCGACCATCAACGCGCTCACGCCCGATACCGTCCTTACCCTGCAGCGCGATCCCGCTCTCGCCGTCGAGCGCGCTCCAGGAACCGTCCTCGCATACATGGGATTCAATCTGCGCGATCCCATCCTGCGCGACGTTCGCGTCCGCCAGGCGATCGCCTATGCCTTCGACCGCACTCCGATGATCCAATATCTCTGGCGCGGCGAAGCGCAACCCGCCCGCAGCATCCTCCCTCCGCAAAGCTGGGCGTACAACGGAAACGTTCCTGCCTACGATCACGATCCCGAAAAAGCCCGCCAGTTGCTCGATGCCGCCGGTTATCCCGCCATCAACGGAATTCGCCTTCACCTCACCATGAAGACTTCCACCGACGAGAACACGCGCCTCATGGTCGCCGTCATGCAGCAGCAGTTGCGCGAAGTTGGAATCGCGCTTGACATTCGCACCTTCGAATTCGCCACATTCTTCGCCGACGTCACTCACGGCGCCTTCCAGCTTTACAGCCTGCGTTGGATCGGAGGTAACGAAGATCCCGATATCTTTGAATACGCCTTTCACTCGGCAAAATTCCCGCCCAACGGCGCCAATCGCGGCTACTATTCAAATCCTAAAGTCGATGCCCTCATCGACCAGGCTCGCCGCGAAGTCGATCAGAACAAGCGCAAGTCACTCTACGCCGAACTTCAACTGATTCTCGCCGAGCAACTCCCCTACATCGATCTCTGGTATCTCGACAACGTTCTCGTCCACAACAAACGCGTGCGCAATCTGCAACTCAATCCCGCCGGCAACTACGACTTCCTTCGCACTGCGGAACTTGCTCCCTAGACGCACGTGTGGGGACAGCCGCCCTCGGCGGTCCAGTCGAGCACAGCACGACGCCTCGCCGCAATACACGCCAACTCCGCGTGTTACCATCGAACTTCGTCTTTCACATGCGCATTCTCTTCATCGGCGACATCTTCGGACGCCCCGGACGAACCATCGTCAAGGACCGCTTACCCGGCATCGTACGTGATCAGCTCATCGATCTGGTCATCGCTAACGGCGAAAATTCTGCAGCCGGCTTCGGCATCACGCCCGCTCTCGCCGAAGAACTCTTTGAACTGAATATCGACGTCATCACCACCGGCAATCACGTTTGGGACAAACGAGAGATTCTCGATTATTTTCAAATGGTCGAAGGCAACGGCAACAGTCCGCAGCGGCGCATCTTGCGCCCCGCAAATTATCCGGCGGATATGCCCGGCTGGGGCTTATATCAGGGCAAGAAAGGAAACGTTCCCTACGCTGTGATCAACCTGCAGGGCCGCGTCTTCATGGCTTCCAACGACGATCCCTTTCGCACCGCCGACCAGCTTCTGCAAAAAATCGACGCCAAAATCATCTTCGTGGATTTCCACGCCGAAGCCACCTCCGAAAAAATCTCCATGGGCTGGTATCTCGATGGCCGCGTTACCGCCGTGGTCGGAACGCATACGCATGTCCCCACAGCCGACGAACGCGTGCTCCCCAAGGGAACCGCCTACGTCACCGATGTCGGCATGACCGGCCCCTACGACAGCGTGATCGGCGTAAAAAAAGAACTGGTCGTCAACAAGTTCCTCAACGGCATGCCCGTACGCTTCGAGCCTGCCACCGGCGACGTTCGCTTGTGCGCCGTAATTGTCGATTGTGACGAGACCACCGGCCAAGCCCGCGACATCGAGCGCCTCATGCTGAGCTGATCCCACTTTCCCGCAAGAAACTAACATCCCTCCGTTCTATCGACGCTATGCGCCGGGCATGCCCAAGCAGAAACTGAAGATAAGAAAAAGAATGTGGGCAACAGCCGCACTCAGAGCGAGGGTCCACCTAGGGTTCAATCCAAGGTACCCGGCACTTCTGGCTCTCTCAGGAAAGCAGCACGGCGGGTTAAAATCATCCGAATGCGTTGCCTCAAGTTCATCGCTGCGCTCAGCCTCCTGGCCCTTGCGGCCAGTCCCTTATTCGCCGCGAGCGACGCGTCGTTGGATACTCCCATAATTTCCTGCGGCAACGGCGTGCCCGGCGGCATCAGTTGCGTTCCTTCGAAAAAAGATGAGAAGGAAGCACGCACAGCTTACAGTCGCGGCCTGAAGCTCGAAGAACACAAGAAAATCGATCAGGCCTTCCTCGAGTTCGATGAGGCGTCCCGGCTGGTTGCTCAGGACACAAAATTCTTCGCGGCGCGGGAAGTTGCGAAATCGCAGTTGGTATTTCAGCACACCGAGCGCGGCGACAATCTGCTGGCCGACGGCCAGCGCGACCCTGCAATGGCGGAGTACCGCTCCGCCCTAAAACTCGATCCCGACAACGACTACCTGCAGAGTCGCCTGGCGCAAGCGCTCCGCACCGACGATCCCGCAAGCCCCATACCCTCGCCGCTGCTCGCCGAGTCCTCAGAAATCCATTTGCAGCCCAGGCCAGAAGTGGCCACCTTTCATTACACCGGCGATGTTCGCGGCCTGTTCACCGAATTGGCTTCCGCCTATGGCGTTACCGCCGAGTTTGACGACTCCGTTCAGCCCATGACGGTTCGGTTCTACGTCGACGATGTTGACTTCTTCACCGCTCTCAATCTGGCCTGCCGCGTAAGCAAAACCATGTGGTCGCCACTCGACACTCATCAACTCTTAATCGCAAAAAACACTCCGGAAAATCATAAGCAATTTGATCGCATGTCCCTGGCTACTTTTGCGGTGCCCGGAGGCAGCAGTCCACAGGAGGCGACCGAACTCGTCAGCTCTCTGCGCAACATCTGCGAATTTCAAAAGATAAGCCCCGGGCAAAATGGAGTCCTCGAAGTGCGCGCTCCCCAAGCGATGTTGAGAGCGTGCACCACTCTCATGCAACAGTTGAGCGGTGAGCCTCCTCAGGTCTCACTCAATATCGAGATCTACCAGATCAGTCACAACCTCACGCGCAACATCGGCCTGCACATTCCCGACACGTTCAACTTGTACAATATTCCGGTCGCGGCACTCGCCGCCCTGGGCGGACAAAGCATCCAGTCCCTCGTCAATCAGTTGATTTCTTCCGGCGGAATCAACCAGGCGGGCACCTCCGGGCTTTCTGGACTCCTCGCGCAATTACAAGGCCAGCAGAATTCCATTTTCAGCCAGCCCCTGGCCACCTTCGGCGGCGGCCTCACGTTTTCCGGACTGAGCCTCGATCAACTGAGCGCCGCTCTGTCCCTCAACGAATCCTGGTCCCGCGCCGTCAGCCGCGCCACATTGCGTGCCGGCCAGGGCAAAGAGGCCACATTCCACGTAGGCGAGCGTTATCCTATCCTGAACGCCTCTTACGCGCCCATCTTCAACTCCCCCCAAATCTCCGCGGTGCTGGGGAATCAGAGCTACGTCGCGCCCTTTCCTTCAGTGAGCTATGAAGATCTGGGGCTGAATATCAAAACCACCGCAGTCATTCACGGAGTTTCAGACGTGAGTCTGAAGCTCGACTTGCAGATGCGCTCCCTCACCGGTCAGAGCGCGAACGGCGTACCTGTCATCTCCAACCAGGAATATCAGGGCAGTATCCGGCTTCAGGATGGCGAGCCCGCCGTGGTCGCTGGACAAATCACAAGTAGCGATATTCGCTCGATGACTGGCATCCCGGGTCTCGGCGTCATCCCCGGCCTCAATCAAGCCATGGTGAATAATTCCCTCACCACCGAGAACGACGAACTGCTTGTCGTCATCACTCCTCACATCGTGGCCAACCGCGGCCTGAAGACGGACGCGATCTGGGTAACCCAGAACTAGCCCTTCCGGTTTCGGCGCTCGAGACCCGACACCGGCTTCACATCTCACTGAGGCAAGGTCCGCAAGCCCGCAAGCTGCTCTCTCAGTTTCATTGCTTCGCCGCAAAATCCACCAACCGCTTCAACGCCTCTGCCGGAACCTGGCTTACATTCCCAATGCTTCGGCCATTGATAAACAAGGTCGGGGTGCCATTCACGTTCACTGATTTGCCCAGCGCAATCGAGGCATCCACCCGTGCCTTGGTCGCAGGCTGGCTGGCGCAAGCGGCAATGTCCGCACCTTTCACCCCCGCTCCATCCGCCAGCGCAGTCAGCTTTTGATCGGCGTTTTCGGCCGTAATGTCGGATTGAGTTTCATAGGTCTTCGCAATAAATTTCCAGAACGCGTCGTTCGATGCACGGGCCACACAATCGGCGTAAGCCGCACCCTTGGCCGCCCAGTTGTGCATCTCGAGCGGGAAACTCTGAAATACAAAGCGCGCGTTCGGTTCCGCGGCGATCAGGCCCTCGATCGCAGGCTGCGCCGCTTTACACGCTGGACATTGCAGATCACCAAACTCCACGATCGTGACCGGCGCATCTTTCGGTCCGCGCGAAGGTCCAGTAATTCCCTTCTCCAGTATTTTGTTTACCCGCTCAAAGGGTTTCGCGCCGAACGGAATAATCTCCCCCACGACCGCATGTTCGCCATCCGCGGTCACGTAAAACCGGCTGGCCTGTTGCCCCTGCGGGCTGGCCAGTACCACGTCCACCTGCGCCAACCCTGGCACCGGCGCGGGTTTGATGCTGGAAACTTTCCACGTCACACCCGGCTCATATCCAAAAGTCTGTTGCATGAATGAATCCACCGTCGCTTCCGATGGAAGATTCACCGCGGGACCATTCATGGAGGGTGCGGCGGTTTTGTCCCCGGGTTTCCCCTTAGTGGACGATTGTGCTGCCCCCAAACCGCATGTCAGTACTAGGACGAGAGCTGTCTTGATCGAACGACGCATGATTTCCTTTCAACTCGAATTAAGAATCTCTTTTAGATAGGCTCAGAGAATATAACCACTGCGAAACCGGAGCTCCTCAAACTTCGCTCTTCGCCGCAATCGGCAGCCGCCGCCCGTACCCAAAGGCCTTCGGAGTAATCTTGATCCCCGGCGCCGCCTGCTGCCGCTTGTACTCAGCGCGATCCACCATGCGCAGGACGCGCCGCACCACTTCGATATCAAAGTCATGATCTGCGGCAATGCGCTCCGCCGTGTGCGCATCTTCCACATAATCCTCCAGCACCGCGTCCAGAATTTCGTAGGGCGGTAACGAGTCGCTGTCTTTCTGATCTGGCCGCAACTCCGCCGATGGCGGCTTTTCCAGCGTATCTTGCGGAATCACCGGACGCCGCGAATTCACGTAGCGGCTCAGCCGGTAAACCAGCGTCTTCGGCACGTCCGAAATCACCGCCAGTCCCCCCACCATGTCTCCGTAGAGTGTACAGTAGCCCACGCCCAGTTCACTTTTGTTGCCGGTGGAGAGTACGATGGCGCCGAATTTATTCGAGAGTGCCATCAGCAGCGTGCCGCGCGCCCGCGACTGAATATTCTCTTCGGTCACATCTTCCTTCTGATTCGCGAACACTCCTCTCAAAGTTTCCCGGTACGCATCCACCGCGCCGTTAATCGAAAGCAGCTCAAACCGTATGCCCAGATTCTTGGCCAACGCGCGCGCATCCGCAATCGATCCCGCCGAAGAGTAAGGCCCCGGCATCCCAACGCCAATCACATTCTCCGGCCCCACGGCATCGGCCGCAATCACCGCGGTGAGCGCTGAGTCGATCCCGCCACTCAGCCCGATGATAGCTTTCTGAAATCCGCACTTACGAATGTAGTCGCGCGTCCCCAACACCAGCGCCGAATACACGCTGGCCTCTTCGCCTTCGATCTGCGCATGCATATCGCCGGTCAGCGTTTTCGAATCAAAATAAACCAAATCTTCTTCGAACGAACGTCCCTGCGCGATGATCTTCCCTTCCGTATTCAGCACAAGACTCGAGCCGTCAAAGAGCAAGCTGTCATTGCCCCCGACCTGGTTCACCATCGCAACCGGAACTTTATGCTGCCGCGCAATCGAGGCCAGCATGTCTCGCCTCACCTCGCGCTTGCCGATCCAGAAAGGTGACGCAGAAATATTCAGAACAAAATTGCCGCCCGCGCGAACCAGCGCCTCAATCGGATCCACTACATAAAGCCGCTTCGGCCAGAACAGTTTGTCGTTCCACGCGTCCTCGCAAACCGTGAGCGCCATGCGATTCCCGCAGAAAGGAAAAAGCTCCTGCGATTTTGCCGGAGCAAAGTTGCGCATCTCATCAAAAACGTCGTAGGTGGGCAGCAACATCTTCGATTGCAGGAAAGCAATCTTCCCGTCCTGCAACAGCGCGGCAGAATTCATCACCGACTTGCCGGTATCGGAGTTGGCCGGAGTAACCAGCCCACAAATTACCGCGATCCCTCGCGTTGCTTCGGCAATTCGCTCCGCAGTCTCACGATTGCGCGCAACAAACGAAGGCCGCTCCACCAGGTCTCGCGGCGGATAGCCGCACACGGACAACTCCGGAAACAGAATGAGCCCCGCGCCCGCCGCCTGGGCACGCCGCGAAAACTCAATCATCTTTTCCGCATTGCCGGAAAAATCGCCAACCGTGGGATTAATCTGTCCGAGCGCAATCTTCACACCATTAGTGTAAAGCCGAGGTCAGGGCAGGGCAAAGCTGGAGGGGCAGTTCGGGTATTGATCTACGCTCACGACGCTAAGACGGACCGCGCCTACGACTTCGTCGAGGATGCGAGCAGAGCGGGACTCGACCCAGCACCCGCCGCGGCCGCATTCGTCAGCGGTGCACGACCCGGCTCAGCAACTTCGCGCTTCAAACAAAGATCCATGGCCGCCGATATGCTTTTCACTTCCTGCTGTTTCATCGCCAGCCATCGGTCAAACTTGGATTTCTCCCGCGCCGCCTCGTCCAGATTACGCTTCACCCGCGCCGCATACTGCGCTTTCACCCGCTCCAACTCTTCTTCAATCCGGATATTTTCCTCCGCCTTCCGCGCCCACTCCGCTTCAATCAGCTTCGTCTGCTCGACCTCATAACGATCGAGAGCCTCCTGGCGCGTCTTCGCATCCTGCTGCACCTGCCCCAGCGAAATGTCGGCTGCCTCAAGCGCTACCATAACCGCCGCTCGCTTCGTCTCATTCGCCAGTCCTACCATATGTTCGCTGTTGAGCATCTCGACTACTTTGTGAATGCTATACCCCTTCTTGGAATTCGCGATCCCTGCTGCCTGGTAGATGTCTTCCATGGGCAACAGGTCGATTTGAAATCCGGAGACACACTCCGTTTTGCGATCCTCAGCTTCCTTCTTTGCGGACAAATCTGCCTGCTGCATGGAATTCTCCCTTCCCTTCACGCTCTGACCGTGTTCACTGCTTTCTGCCGTTTTTACGCTCGCGCTCTCCCGCTTGTTTTGCCAGGGTGCCAGTTCGAGCCATTTGCGTGCCATAGATTTTTTCTCCCTCGGAGCTTCCCTCACTCTTGCCTGATGCATTGCCCGAAATCTGCTTCGCCGGTGCGCCCCAAAATCGTTCGCGGGTCGAATACGATCCGGGCGATGGCCCGAAATCGCCTGCCCAGTTTCGCCATCCATTCCGCGATCATCTTCCCGCATGGGTGCAACCGCTGGACCGCTCGCCATGCGCTTGTCGGAGTCGTTTTTGATCGCGGGCTTCGCTGCCGCAGCCTTGCTCGCTGTCTCTCCATGGAACGCAGACCCGTCCTGCACCGTGGCCTGTTTTTCAGTTGACGCACTTTCGCTCTCCCGCTGCAACCCGACCACGTAATCCCAATCCTCGCTACGGCAGTATCTGACCACTCCGGAAAACTCCTCGAAGCGGCCCCACACTCTCAGCTTTGTCCCCACTTCGACTGGCTTCTTCATCCGTATACATGCGCCACTCTGCGATTTATCTTCCAGGCGCGCAGACGCACTCTGCAACTTTCCGGTTGCATCCTCCCACGACACCTCCGCCAGCATCATTACCGCGATTCGAATTTCGCGCGCAGCGGTGCTCATGCGAAGTCTATCGGCAATAAATAAAATGAGTTCATAACCGGAGGAGTTCCGGATTTGATTCTCGGCTTAAAATATTCCCATTCTGGATTTCACCCGGAAAAGACCTCTAATCATCGGCTCCCGCCGGAAGCACCGTGTGCTTCGGCGCAGGCATCGGCGCATCGCCTTTTTGATCCCGCCATAGAACTTTATTCAGCCGCGCTGCCCCGGCCGCATCCGGCCGCGAGAAATCCATCTTCGTCGATTCCTTTCCACCCGGTGCATCCCGCTTGTTGGTCTCGTAAATCAATCCATTTTTCAGATTGCGGTAGTCCGCTTGAAACGCTGCCTGCTCACCTGCACCGGAAAACATCGGCGCCATCAGTGGCGCATAAGCGTCATTCTGGTTCATCGCCGGCAACCCCAGCAGCGTCTCCATGGTGTGAATCAGATTCACCGTCGTGTAAAACCGGTGGTCGACATAAGCCGCACTCGCGGTTCCCGGCGAATATTTACTCACCACAAATGCGGTCGATCGGTGCGCATCCACATGGTCCGCTCCATTCTGCGCATCGTCTTCCAGAATAAAAATCGCAGTGTCGTCCCAGTACGGGCTATGTGAAACCGCATCCACCAAGCGCCCCACGGCCAAATCGTTATCCGCCACCGAGGCCTGCGGACGCGGCTTCTCCGGCCGCGTTCCTCCGGTATGATCGTCAGGAAAATAGAGCAACACGAACGCCGGCAACTCAAATTCCGCCCCTTCGTTCTCCTCCCGCGCGCGCTTATAAGCAGCGAATTCGTTCAAAAACTCATCCGCGCGAAGCTGGTCGGGATAATCCGTATTAAAGTCGGGATACAATGGATCAAAATGATCGCGCAGCACCGCCTTGGTCGGCTTCACTCCGCTGAAAAGCGGTACCGCCCATGGCCACGGACTCGATCCGCCATGCGGATTGCCCACATTTGGCTCCAGATCACCGCCTTTTTCCACGTTCGTCCGCGGACACGCCGTTTCCTCCTGCGAGGACGTTCCCTGCTTCGGCGATGAAGCCTTTGGGATTTTATTGCACCACTCCGCGTTCACATACTCGCCATAATCGCGATAACTCGCTCCATGTCGCGCCAGATTGTCCCAAAGAAATCCAGTAGAGGGATCATCGATATCCGCCTCCTTGTGATCCAGCGGATACTCTCCCGCAACCGTTCCCTGAAAATCATACGTCCGCTCCTTGCCGCGGTAGGCGATCTGCCATGTCTTCTCGTTGTAATCGCTGGTAATGGCCGCCGTTGACCACAGATGCCCGTCGCCGGAAACTTCCCCGCTATCGTAAAAGTTATCCAGCACGCCAAACTGCAACGCCAGCTTGTGCTCATTGGGCGTAACGTCAGCTCCGTACATGGTCAAACTTGAATCGCCATTGCCCGCTTGCAGATCGCCCAGAATCTGATCGTAAGTGCGGTTTTCCTTGATCACATAAATCACATGCTTGATCGGATTCTTCCCTCCCGCAAACTGAATCGTCCCTGGATCAGCGTGCAGCAGATTATCGTTCTCCACGGTTCGCGTAAGTTCGCCAAGCTTCTCCAGTGTGGAGGGAACATTCAGTCGCGCAATCGACCCTCGCAAAAGCGTCGCAATATAGGCATGGTCGTGATGTTTCAACTCCCACTCAGTCTTTCCCTCTCGATTGTTCGGCCCCGTCCCTTCGCCTTTAGCCGTGGCGATCAGCAAATCATCCCCGTGCACCGCAAGCGCACTCGGATACCAGTCGGTAGGAATGAAGCCTAGAGGAAGCAACGCGGCAGCCTCGTTGCCCATCGGTTTTGGCTCGGTTGAGGTATCAAATACCGCCACTGCATTCGAAGAAGCGTCCGCTACAAATAATCGCTTCCCATCCGCGGACTGCGCCAGCGCGGCAGGATAAGTTCCGGCAAACTCCTGACCCTTGATTTTCGTGCTCAGCAGCGCAACCATCTGCGCGGTGTCAGTAGAGACCATGGCAACCGCATCCGCATTCGACAACGTTACGTAAAGCAACTTCTCATCCGGACTGAGCAACATCGCTGTCGGATGCGAGCCCGGCGCAATCGGATCCTCCGGCTCTTTCAACTTGATCCACCGCGCAACCTTCCCATTCGTCAAATCCAATTCCACCACCTGGGACCCATTCCACAAGCTGCACCACGCGCGCCGGCCATCGCGTGCTACCGCAACCGCATAAGGAAAAGACGCTGGCACCAAACGATTGGTACTCAAATCAAAACTCTGCAGCACCTTACCGCTCGCCACGTCGAGCAGCACCGCATTGTCGGAAAGATTGTTCGCCACGAGCAGTTGATCTTTATGTTTTCCCCGTCCTCGCCCGCCGACCAGCGCCAACCCCGCCGGATAAGGAATCGCCGTTCCCGCTGCCGTCTTCCGCAACTCAAGCGAAACTTTTTTCTCCGCCGCCAGCGCCTGCGGACCAATCGCAATGAACCGTTCAGGCTCGACTGTGCCCCGATGGAATTTGTAAACCGCAATTCCGTTTCCGGTATCGCCTTCCTTCTCCCCGCTCGGATCAGTAATCGACCCCACCGAAGCGTAAAGATGTTTTCCATCGGAGGCAAACACCAAGCCAAGAAAATAACTCTGATGCGCGTTCTCCCCGAATCTCTTATCCGGATGATCCGCCAGTCGATTCGTCTTCAGATCCAGCACCGCAATTGATTGCGTTCCCAGCGTCTCCTGAGTTCCGTAACCGTCGTTCAGGAGAGCAGCGTAGCGCCCGTTGGGGCTGATCGCAATCGTCGCGGGAAAACTATTGGTACTCCCAATGCGCCCCGGCGCCGGAACAGTCAGCCTCTTGCTGGTCGCAAGCGGGATCGAGGATTGCGCCGGCTGTGCCTCCTGTGCCGAAAGCACTATTCGCAAAGAAAAAAGTGCGGTCGCGAAAAAAACTATGCGGAAGAATCGGATCACACAACCTCCGGTCAGCTGATGTGCGTGTGGAAGATGAAGCAGAGATGAGCGTAATCGAAGCGGGAATCTGCGGTCAAAGCAGGATGGATTGGAAAAGTATCTGACTAAGAAAGACGCTGAACTTCGCACCACGGAAAAGCCGCAATAGAAGTTAGGACAGAAGTTAGGACGAAACCGGAATCTTCCTAAGCTCCCGAAGCCCTCGACGACCCTTCAACCCCGGCCGCAGACTCCGGATGCTCCTCCGCGCCAACATTGTGCCGCACGTCCGCTCCCTGCACCCAGAAGATCACATCCTCAGCGATATTCGTCGCGTGATCGGCCACTCGCTCCAGATTGCGCGCAATCAATAGCGCGTCAAGCGCCTGCCGCACCACATCCGGACGCTGGTTCATCGTCTTCACCAGTTGGATGAACGCATCATCCTTCATGCGATCCACCACATTATCCATCTCCAGCACGGCCTGCGCTAGTTCAACTTTTCCTTCAATAAATGACTCTAGCGCCCTGCGAACCATGGCGCTTACCGCAGCGCCCATTCGCGCGATATCCACCGGCAAGTCAACGCTCGGCAGGTCCATCATGTCCATCACGCGTTCCGCAATGTTCACCGCCTGGTCGCCCACGCGCTCCAGATCAGAATTAATCTTCGTCACCGCCAGAATGAATCGCAGATCCACCGCCATCGGCTGCTGCATGGCCAGCAAATCGAACGCCGCCTCGTCGATCTCTCGTTCCGAAGTATTGATCAGGCTCTCGCCTTCAAGAACCATCTGGCAACGCGTGAGATCGCGATCAATATAAGCCTGCCGGGCGCGATCCACGGCCTGCTCCGCCAATCCACCCATGCGGAGCAACTTCTGCCGCAAATCGTCCAACCCTTGCTGAAAGCGCGTGCGCATTCTCTCAACCTTTCCCTATGCGAAACTGCTCTAACCAAACCTGCCGGTGATGTAATCTTCCGTCCGCTTGTGCGTCGGTTTGGTAAAGATCTTCTCCGTCTTATCGAACTCGATCATCTTACCCAGCAAAAAGAATCCCGTAAACTCAGCCACCCGCGCCGCTTGCTGCATGTTGTGCGTCACAATCACGATTGTATAGCGCTCTTTCAACTGAAAGATCAACTCTTCAATCTTGCCCGTCGAAATTGGATCGAGTGCCGAGCAAGGCTCGTCCATCAGCAACACCTCGGGCTCGACCGCCAGCGCCCGCGCGATGCAAAGCCGCTGCTGCTGCCCGCCCGAAAGGCTAGCTCCCGATTTCTTATGTACCTGATCCTTTACTTCTTCCCATAAAGCCGCCGCTTCCAGGGAACTTTCCACAATCTGATCCAGCTTCCGGCGGTCGCTAAATCCATTCAGCTTTAATCCCGAAGCCACGTTGTCGTAGATCGACATCGTCGGAAAGGGATTCGCCTTTTGAAACACCATCCCTACCCGGCGACGTAACTGCGTCGCCGAAGTTCCGTTGTAAGCGTTAATCTCTCCGATGTGAACCTGGCCCGTAACTCGCGCCTCGGGAATGGTTTCATGCATGCGGTTCAAGCATCGGATGAACGTCGATTTGCCGCAACCTGAAGGCCCAATCAGCGCCGTGGCGTGGTTGGCCGCCATCGTCAGCTGAATGTCGTAGAGAGCTTGCGTCTTCCCGTACCACGCATTCAGATTTTCGACTTTGATTCCCACGCCCATAGACTATGCGGCTCCAAACGTACCACGGCGCACCGCGAAGCGCACCGCCGCAACTGCGGTAACAATCAGGACAATCAGCACCAGCGCTCCCGCCCACGCCTGCCGGTGCCATTCATCGTACGGAGAGATGGCGTAATTGAATATCTGCAGCGGCAGCGCGGCGGTCGGCTGATTCGCCCGCAGATTCCAGAATTGATTTCCGAACGCCGTAAATAGGAGCGGCGCCGTCTCCCCCGCAACCCGGGCAAACGCCAGCATGATTCCTGTAATCACGCCAGAGGTCGCAGTGCGCAGCGTGATCGACAGTGTCGTCCTCCACCGCGGAATCCCCAAGCCGTAAGCCGCCTCCCGCAACGCCCGCGGCACCAGCAGCAGCATCTCCTCCGTGGTGCGCGTGATCGTGGGAATCATCATAATGGCCAGTGCCACCCCTCCCGCCAATGCCGAGAAATGCTTCTGGTACAACACGACAATCGAATAAGCGACAATTCCCACTACAATCGACGGCACTCCGTTCAGCACATCCGCCGTGAAGCGAATCGCATCGCCAAAGCGGTTGCGCCCATACTCCGCCAAATAAATTCCGGCGCCCACTCCTATCGGAACTCCAATCACACTCGCCAGCGCCAGAATGAAAACCGATCCCACGATCGCGTTCGCCATACCTCCGCCCGATTCACCCACCGGCTTCGGCGTCTGCGTCAGAAATGCCCAGTTGATCGATCCCACTCCGCGATAAACCAGGTAGGCAAATATCGCGAACAGCGGCGCCAGCACCAGCACCACCGTCAACACCGCGACTCCCGTCATCGCGTGATCGGTGACCCGTCGTCGCAAGGAAATCTGGGGAACAACATTCTCGGCGGATTTTTTAGTCTCAGGCACTGGCCCTCGCAGGTTGCCCGCGCGTCACCGACCACACCAGTAATCGCGCCAGCGCGTTGACCACAATCGTTACCAGAAACAGCGCCAACCCAATCTCAATCAGCGCCGCCAGATTCAAATCTCCGGTCGCCTCGCTGAATTCGTTGGCCAGCACGCTCGCCATGGTATATCCCGGTGCAAATAAGGACTTCGCGATCTCCGGCCGGTTCCCGATCACCATCGTCACCGCCATCGTCTCGCCCAAAGCCCGCCCCAATCCTAGGATGATCCCACCCATAATTCCTGCCCGCGCGTTACGCAGAACTCCCAGCCGGATCATCTCCCACCGGGTCGCGCCCAGCGCCAGCGCCGCCTCGCGCTGATGCTGCGGCACCACCATCAGCACCTCCCGCGTAATCGAGGAAATAATCGGAACGATCATGATCGCCAGAATAATCCCCGCCGCCAGCATGCTGATCCCATACGGTGGGCCATCAAAAAATCCCGTCCAGCCCAAAGTTCGCGCCAGGAAAGGTTCTACATAATTGCTCAGGATCGGAACCAGCACAAAGATCGCCCACAGCCCATACACCACGCTCGGAATCGCTGCCAACAACTCGACAAAAAACGAGAGCGGCCCGCGCAACACCTTCGGACACATTTCCGTGGTGAATACCGCAACTCCGATCGACAACGGCACCGCAATAATCAGCGCCAACAAAGAGGAGACCAGCGTTCCGTAAATAAAAGGCAGAGCCCCAAATTTTTCGTTTACCGGATCCCAGTCTCGTCCGGCAAAAAACTTGAAGCCAAAAGCATGCCACGAAGGTCCGGATCGCAGCACCAACTCATAGACAATGAGCACCAGCGTCCCCAGCACCGCCAAACCGCACATGAGCATCGCGAATTTGAAGATTTGGTCGCCGGTTTCGCCGTTTTTCAGAAATAAATGGGCGGAACGTCTTTTTGCCGAGGCTTGATAGCTAACGTTTGTGGATTCTATCGGTTGCGGAGGAGGCATATCGGGCCGTGGTTGTGCGGGCAAGGCCATTCCGCTTTACCGTAGCAGAATCCTGTTAACAGGATGTTAAAATGAGCCAGCTTTTCGGGATTGCCTTTCCGCAGACAAGCCTGTATTTTCTTCTACCAATTCGTTTTGCCTTATGCCGATTGCTCCAAAGCGTAGCCGTGAGGTTTTTCAGAACCTCGAGCGGGATTTGATCAAGCTCGCCTCAAACCCTCAGGCGAAGACGGTACACCGTTTCCGTACCGGAACCCGCCGGCTTCAAATATTGCTCTCCGAACTTTCTCCCAAGCTCGATCGCGGTGACAAAAAACTTCTGAAACAATTAGGGCGGATCCGCAAGCGCGCCGGCAAAGTTCGCGACCTCGACATGCAGGCGGCGGCTTTACGCAGCCTCAAAGTTCCCCGCGAACCGCGGCGCAAATCTCAACTGGTAAGCCATCTGATCGAACTCCGCAGCCAGCAGGAAAAGAAGCTCGCCAGGGAGCTCGACAAAGCTACCGTCCGCGAAATTCGCAAGCGCCTCAAACGTTTCGCCAAGCATTTCCATCCCGAGGCCGGTCGCGACCCCTTGGCCGTTGCCCGCGCCATGCTCGATTCCCTGCATCGAACCGGTGCCCCTCTTACTGAGACCGTTTTGCACCAATATCGCATTCTCAGCAAGCGCGCGCGCTACGCCGCCGAATTCGCCATCCCGTCCCCCGAGTCCGAGCGCTTCATCGCCCAGATAAAGCGTATACAAGATGCTCTCGGCGATTGGCACGATTGGCTCACTTTGACCCAAACTGCCACTGCGCACCTCGGCGACGTCCGCGAATCGCCTCTGGTTGCTGAACTTCACAATGTAACCGGAGCGAAATACCGCCGCGCCATCGCGGTCCTCTCCCAAATTGGCAACGCTGCTGCACCCGGCTCGGATCACGCCGCCAGACGTCCACCTGCGATTCCCGTGGTCGCAAATGCCAACTCGGCGTCCGCGGCTTAGCCGCCATCCTTTTTTGTGATGAACTTCACATACAACCGTATCCTGCGTCACTGCGTCTAACCGCAGCTTCATGCTATGCAATTGCTCATGGGGGCACTCCGTGCAGGACTCGATGACCTTTCGCGCGCTGGACAGCCAGGCGAATTGCGACCTCTGTTCCATCAATCCCGCGGTGCTTCACTTTGATGTCCTTTCCGACCAGGATCGATCACGGCAGCAAGGTCAATGCTGCACCGCATGCGCCTTCAACATCCTCGCGGCTCTTGCCAAGGTTAAACCCCAATCTCCCAAATAAAACTTCGACCTCCAACTGCCCACGAATCGCCAACGTCGCTGGCATTACCTTGTGTCCCCCGTGTTAAAGGTTTGTCGTTCCTTTCGCTCTTCTCAGAACGGATGACTCACCATCCCCATCCCTGTAAACTGTTCCCCTCGCTCCCATGCCGACCTTTGCCGCGGTTGATATCGGTTCAAATTCCGTTCGACTGAAGATCGCGCGACTCACGCGCGGCCATCTTCGCGAGATCCACGAAGATCGCGAAGTCACTCGCCTGGGCGAAGGCGTCTTCCGCTCCGGCTTCCTCACTCCCGAGTCGATGGCTGAAACCGTCAAAGTGCTGCGCCGTTTTCACCGCGCCACCCAGCAAGTCGTCACCGATCCGGTCCGCGTCGTTGCCACCAGCGCTCTCCGCGATGCCCGCAATTCCCAGGCGTTTCTCGAATGGGTTCGCTCCGCCACCGGCTGGACCGTTGAGATCATCTCCGGTCTGGAAGAAGCTCGCCTGATTCACCTCGGCCTCGTCTCCAACTTGCGCGTCGATAGCGCTCCCACGCTCATGCTGGATCTGGGCGGCGGAAGCTGCGAACTTACCGTCTCCACTCGCGGTCAGATTCGCGAAACCGTCAGCCTTCCCTTAGGCGCAGTCCGTCTCACCGACGAATTTCTGCGCCACGATCCGCCGCGCAAAGGCGAACTCAAGCGACTGCAGGGCTTCATCGCTCGAGAAGTCAACCGCGTCGCGTCGCGCATCATCGCCGCCAAAGTCAAAAACGTGATCGCCACTTCCGGTACCGCCGATGCCCTCGCCACCGCCGCCGGCAACATTCGTAAGAACGGATCTCGACAGCGTCTCATGGTCTCCCGCGCGGAAATGACTCGCCTCGCCAAGCGCCTCGCTCGCCTGCCCCTCGATGAGCGCCGGAAGATTCAAGGCATCGGTCTGCGCCGCGCAGAGATCGTGGTCGCCGGAGCCATGGTCTATCACGAGCTTCTCGACCGCCTGCACCTCAAAGGTTTTCGTTATTCGCCGCTGGGCCTGCGCGATGGTCTGCTGGCGCAAATGGCCGCCGAACACGATCGCAGCACGCGCTCCGGAAGGCAGATCGAATCCGAACGCTGGGAATCCATCACCAAAGCCGTAACTCACTACCGCGTCGACATGAAGCACGCGCTCGACGTGCGTGACTCCGCGATGTTCTTATTTTCCGCGTTGCGTTCAGTGCACCGCCTTGCGCCCGAATTCCGCGAGTGGCTCTCCGCCGCCGCCATGCTTTATGAGGTGGGAGATTACGTCAACCGCAATGGCCATCACCGTCACACCTACTACATCATTTCGAACTCAGAAATCCTCGGCTACACGCCGCAGCAGCGCCGCTTGATCGCCGCCATCGCCCGCTATTTAGGAAAGTCGCGCCCCACCTTGGATGAGCCTCCCATGAAGGCTCTTGACCCCGCCGAACGCCCGGGCGTGCAGAAGGCGATTATGTTATTGCGTTTGGCGCGCGCGTTGAATCTTGGCCGCACCCGCGCCGTACAAAAAGTTCGAGTCACTCAGAAGGGGCCGGACGTCCACTTGACTCTCGTCCCCCGCCGCCGCATGGGCGTGGATCTGGAACTCTGGGCCATCGAGAAGGACGCACCTTATTTTCGCGAAGTGTTCGGCCGCGCACTCTCCACCGCCACCGTGTAAAGCGTGCGCAGCGCCTTCGGCGTTAAGCACCACTGCAACGTCCCTGAACTCCGCCGCATATCCACTCGCGCCACCGCGCCTTTTTTCAAGTCCACCGACGCTTCACATCCAGATTCACTGATCACAGTTCCCAAAAACTGGCTCAGGTTGGGATTGTGCCCCACCACCATGATCGATTCCTGCTTCGCGTACTTTTCCAGCAACTTGCGGAAATCCGCAAAGCTCGCCTCCGGACGCAGCCCCGCATCCATCTGCAACTTGCCTTCGTATCCCATCTCATTCCCCACCAGCGAAGCGGTCTGCGTAGCCCGTTTCAGAGGACTGGAAATAATCATGTCTACCTGCGCGTCGATCGCGGCCAGCGCACGCCCCACATATCCGCACTGCTCAATTCCTTCCTTATCGAGCCCGCGCTTCTCATCCTTTTTCGGATTTACAAAATGTTCGCCGGCGCTGGCATGACGCAAAAAATAAATAATCATTGCGAATTATCGTTCCCTTCCCACCGCTGTCCGCCGCTTCCTGGCCGGAACCGCCAGCGGAACCGAACCCAGTTGCTTTCCCTCCGCCACACTGATCAGATAGTCCTGTGCGCTGAACGCCGCTGCTCCGGTAGGCGGCCTGCGATTCCGTTTCCCTCGCACCGGCTGCCATGCCCGAATATAAGTGGCATCGCGCAACAGAATCCGCGCCTTGCGGTTATCCGCCAGTAATGAATCGAGAATCTCCCGCCGCACCCGCTCGCGAATGAATTCGTCGCGCAACGGCACCAGCACTTCCACCCGCTCGTACAGATTGCGCGGCATCCAGTCCGCGCTGCCGATGTAAATTTCCTCTTCCCCTGCGTTGCCGAAATAATAGATTCGGCTGTGCTCCAGAAATCGCCCCACAATGCTGCGTACCTTGATCCGGTCACTCAGTCCACGCACTCCCGGCCGCAACGCGCAAATCCCGCGGACGATCAAATCAATTTCCACTCCCGCCTGCGAAGCCCGGTACAAGGCCTGAATCAAGTTCTTATCCAGCAGCGCATTCATCTTGGCGATGATCCGTCCCGGCAGTCCCTGCCGCGCGTGCTCCGCCTCGCGATCAATCAGAGCGATCGTCTTCTCCGCCAGATCGAGGGGCGCCACCAGCAGAGGGTCGTAGCTCGGATTCTCCGCATACGCCGTCAGAAAACTGAAAACATCATGCACCGCACGCGTGATCTCCGGATTCGCCGTGAACAAACTCAGGTCGGTATAAATCTTGGCTGTGGTTGCGTTGTAATTTCCCGTCCCGATGTGCGCGTAGCTGCGCGGCACCCCATCCGGATCGCGCCGAACCAGTAACGACAGTTTGCAATGCGTCTTCAATCCCACCAGCCCGTGAAATACCTGCACTCCCGCATCTTCCAGATCACGCGCCCAGCGGATGTTATGCGCCTCATCAAACCGCGCCTTCAACTCCACCACCGCCGTCACTTCTTTTCGCGAAGCCGCATCAATCAAAGACGGAACGATCAGCGAATGCTCATTCGTCCGGTACAGCGTCTGCTTGATCGAAAGCACCTGATCGTCTTCCGCCGCCGACTCGATGAAGGCCACCACCGCATCGTAAGAATCGTAGGGATGGTGCAACAGAACATCGTGCCGCCGTAACTCTTCAAACAGATTTTGCGATTTCGCCGTTAACCGCAATTCCCGCGGCGCAAAAGGACGGTATTTCAAATCCGGCCGCGCCGTCTGGTCATACACATTGAATAGCCGCGAAAGATTCACCGGACCATTCACCTGAAACACCTGCCACGGATCCAGTTCAAACACGGTTCGCAAACGCTCGATCATCTCGGGATCGGCGTCCGCTTCAATTTCCATCCGTACCGCATCGCCCTTGCGCCGGTTGTGCAGCTCCGCCCGCACCGACTCCAACAGATTCCGCGCCTCTTCTTCCTGCAGATAAAGATTACTGTTCCGCGTCACCCGGAATGGCGCAGCCGCCACAATGTCGTAGCCGTGATACATGTTTTGCGCATGATGCGCCACCAGGTCTGCGAGGAAAATAAAGTCCGCCGTGTTCTCCGACGGCAACCGCACCAACCGCGGCAAGCTGCGCGGCACCGAAACTACTCCCGTATATGTCAATGCCGAACGCCGACGCCGGCGCAACAGCAGTCCCAGGCACAATGCCTTATTGATCACCCGCGGAAACGGATGCGCCGGATCCACCGTCACCGGCGTGAGCAGCGGATCCAACTCCTTCTCGCAATACTCGTCCACGAACCGCCGCGCCTCGGCATCCAGTTCATGCATCCCGAGCACGCGAATCCCGTTTTCCGCCAGCGCCGGCCGCAGAGTGTTCCAGCACTCATATTGTTCGTCCACAAACTTGTGCGTAAGCCGCGCTAGAACTTCGCGCTTATCCGTAAGCGTCAGCCCGTCCGGGCCGGCTTCGTTATACCCATCTTCGATTTGCTGCATCATGGCGGCTACGCGAATTTCGAAAAACTCGTCCAGATTGCTGGCCGAGATGGCGAGGAATTTCAGGCGTTCCAGCAGTGGATTGCCCGTATCCTCCGCCTCTTCGAGCACACGCTCATTGAACGCAAGCCACGAAGTATCGCGGTTGAGGTAATACTCAGGATTTTCCAGCGAGAGGCGAGCCATGTGCAGGGTCTTACACTACGTTCATTTTTTCCTTGTCGACTGCGAGGTCGACTGCGAGCCGCAAACTTTCAAAATGGGGGAGATTTCCACCGACTGAGATTAGTATAAAACATCCTCAACGCAACCGCACTTGAGGGATCTAGAGGTGAGTCGTTCACCTCGATTTATTCCCTTCACGACTGCCGTCATCCGAAACGCGGCGTACTTCAGCCGCGTGAGAGATCTCCCGCTTAACCGGCGCAACGCGTAAGCCAAACTGCGCCACTACCAAACAGAGCAGGAATTCCCACAACCCGCGTAAATCGAGCGGAAAAAACTTCCGGCGCGTCGCAATAGCAAACTCCGCCATGCGACGCGCCGGTAAACGCAATTTTCACCCTCACCCCTACGGCAGGTAATAGCGGAACGACGTAAACACCATGTTGTCCAGACCGCTCGGCGAGACGCCAATTCCCGGCGTAAAGCCACTTCCATGCCATGTGTCACGCGCTACGTAGGAGTACTGAATGCCGTATTGCAACCGTCCCTTCGGGCCGGTATACAAGCGGTACCAGTAGCCAGCGGTACCTTCCAGCACCACCCGCGTATCCGCCGTGCAACTCGAGAGACTTCCCGGAATGAAGCCAGTTCCAACTCCCGGCGCGGTTTCGGTGTAGCAGCCCTTGTTGGAGAAATTCGGCGAACCGTATCCGATGAATTTGTTCTCGATCGGATCGTAGCCTGCCGCTCTGCCTGCATATTCCGCTCCACCGTTGAAATACACGTCCAGCTTCTTGCTGTGCCATTCCAGCGTGGCCAGGCCCTGATACGACCGAATCAGGTCGAGCCCGCCGTTTGCATAAACCGCCGCATCCGCCAAGCCGGCCGTACCGTAGCGCCCAATGCCACGTCCGGTCAAACCATGCAAACCGAAATCGATATGCTTGTTGTCAAAGGACCAGCGCGCGTTGGCACCCACGCCGCCTCCGTTGTTCGAAACGTTGGTTGCTCCCAGAGCGTTCGCACCCGCTGTCGTGCTGCCGCCGCATAGCGTCGTCGAGGAAGCCACTTCGCCGCAGGGAAATACCCGGTCGCGGAACCGGCTGTAGATACCAAACACTTCATAATGTCCGAATCCCGGCTCAAACACCGCCTTGGCGAGGATGTCCGGCGACGGGTTGAACGAATAGTTGGCAATCGGGCTGCACGTGGTGACCGGCGCGCCCGAGGAATTCAAGCTCGTGCTGCAAGTGGAAATCGCGGCGTTATAGAGACCGCCGGCGGCTCCCGCCGAACCCACAACAAAGTTATCCGCGTTGTTGTGGCTCGTAACCGTTGCCTGGGGGTTTTCGATTGAGGCAGCCAGCCAGAATTTGTTGCCAAAGTTCTGTGACACTCGCAAACCGTACTGCCGCGCCCAACTGAAGCCGACGGTATACTGTGGATCGATCGTCATTGGGAGAGCCTCGGTTCGGTTATCCGTGCCGTGCTTTGTCTCGGTCGCCAGGCTCCACATCTGCCCACCCGTGATTGTGAAGCCGTTGTCCAGCGCCGCCTGTCCCCACGCCTGCCGTTGCCGCAGCGAGTAACTGTTGCTCTCGTTATTGTTGGAGGTCACAGCCGCCGACAGAAAGTCCGCTTCAACATAGCCCGACAACTTGGCGCTCGCCAATTTCCCCTCGGCCAAAGCTGAAATTCTTGACTGACGACCGGAACCAAAGAATTCCGATATCGCGCTCTGGCTCGCACCCGGCATAGTGAGCGAGTTGAAAGGCGTATTAATATCGGATCCCAGCGCCCGCGACCGCCTCACAAATTCGGCCGCCGCGAAGCCGCCCGGCGTGATCGTAATTCCCTTATAGTGAAGGGCAATCGGGCTCTCAATCTCCGCCTTCACGTTCTTCTGGGTCTCTTGTATCGAAAGCGCCGTGTTGTTCACGTTGGTCTTCAGATCGGCTACGTCGCTCTTTAGTTCCGTTACCGTCGCCTGTTGCTGGCTTGCCGTGGCCTGAGCCGCGTCCGCCTTGGCCGCTGCATCGGCGGCGGTCGCCTGCACCTGGTTCACCGCCTGATCCTTGTGATGCAATTCGTCGCGCAGCGCCTGGATTTCCTGCTGCTGGGCCGCCAACGCCGCCTGCTGCGCCGCCACTGCTTCCTTTAACGCCTGCACTTCCGAAGCCGTTGCGGCAGCTCTAGCTTTTTTGGGTTTGGGCGGCGTACTGGTTTGCGCCACCACGCTTGTAGCCAGACACAGAATCGCACACCACTTCCCTGCAGAATTCATCACACTCTCCTTAAGTTTTTTGCACGATGACCGAAAACTTCCTGTACGTGGGACCGAAAAAATTGCTGAAACTCACTTAACCTGTTTGATCGCTTCCTTCTCTTTTGCCACAACACTCTCCGGCAGAGGCGCATAAGAAAGCGCGGCCGTCATCTTCTGGCCATCCGTAATCATCCAGTTCAGAAAATCCGCCAGAATTTTCCCCTTCGCCGCATCTTTCGATTGCGCCGGAATCAGCAACCAGGTGAAACTCGAAATCGGATACGCTTCCTTGCCCGGCGCATTGGTAATCGAAACCCGAAAATCAGCCGGCATTTTCGGCGATGAGGCGGCCGCCGCAGTCACGCTCTCCAGCGACGCTTTCACAAAATTCCCCGCAGCATTCTTCACGCTGCCGTAGGGAATGTTGTTTTGCACCGCATAGATCAACTCCACGTATCCAATCGACCCTTGCAATTGCCGGATCGAACCCGCCACGCCTTCGTTCCCTTTTCCTCCCAACCCAATCGGCCACTTCACCGACGTTCCTTTTCCCACCTGGCTCTGCCACTCCGGACTGATCTTCGACAGATAATCCGTCCAGATGTAAGTCGTTCCGCTCCCATCCGAACGATGCACCACAATGATGTCTTTGTCCGGCAAATTCACTCCCGGATTCACACTCGTAAGTTCCTTATCGTTCCATTTGGTGATTTTTCCCAAAAAGATCCCGGCCAGCGCCTCCGGAGTAAATTTCAACTCCACATTCACCCCCGGAATGTTGTAAGCAGGCACGTCCGCTCCCAGCACCGTGGGCAGATGAAGTATCTTTGTCTTCGCCTCCTTCAGCATCTCGTCCGTCATTGGACCATCGCTCGCGCCGAAATCCACCGTGCCATTAATCACCTGCCGGATTCCGCCGCCGCTGCCGATCGATTGGTAGTTAATCTGAATGTCAGGATGCAGCTTGTGATATTCGCTGAACCATTTCGAGTACATCGGATAAGGAAACGTGGCTCCCGCTCCATTTAGCGTGGTCTGAGCGATCGCCGGCACCGCCAGAAGTGCGCACACAAACAGCAGCAGAGTTCTCCGCATTAACAATTTTCTCCTTGAAAATATTCTTCTAGGTTCTAACGGCCCCGTGTTAAAGGACGGTTACAAGTCGATGAATTTCTGATGAATGGGAATACGATCGAGAGAAAGAACTTGGCACGTTTGCAGCAACACGCCCCTTCTTTTCCCCGATCGATGCCGATCGTAGCTGCACGTGGAGATAGAAATGTGACGTGAAGATAGAAATACGACCGGAAACAGAAACGTAACGTGAAGACAGAAATATGACTTGAGATAGAAATGTGATGGTGGAGAGTAATATGACGAAGTAAGTAACGTGCAAGAGCCGCGCTTTTAGCGCCGCGTAAAAACGCCTGGGCCGAGGAGGGCTTTAGCCCCTCAGCGCCCGCGTCTTAATCATTACCCCGCCCGTTAGCGATCGCCGGCAGAATCCGCGCAAATGGCGCCAGATATCTTCCGTGCTGCGTCGTCAGCCGCAGGTCAGCGACATCCCACCCTGTTTCCCCGCCGGCAATCCACCCATCCCCACGCACCAGCGCACCGGCGGCGCCAAACTCAGCCTCAAGGCTGCTACCATATCGATGATTACACTCTTGCGAAGCAGAGTTCTTGTCCCTATGACGCACTTTGAGCGCTGCGTGGCTCGGGCGCTTCCCCGCGGCCGAACTTTCCCTCAATCGCTGAGGACAAAACTTTCATGACCGACACCCTCTTCGCCCCCGGCTGGCCCGGTATCTCTCCGCGCTGGACTTCCAGCGCCAAGACCGGCGTGGGAACAGCCCTGAATCAACATAGCAAGATCTGGTTTACCACCAGTCACGGAATTGTCAACGAAGTGTATTTCCCCCGCGTCGACCAAGCCTGCACTCGTGACCTCGGTTTCATGGTCACCAACGGACGCGATTTCTTTTCTGAAGAAAAACGCCATTGCACATTCGACAACATCCCGTTCGAGCCGGGCGTCCCCGCCTTCGAACTCACGAACACCGAAATCAACGGCCGCTACCGCATTCATAAAGAAATTCTCACCGACCCTTACCGCAACGTCCTCCTGCAAAAAATTCGCTTCGAACCGCTGCAAGGCCAACTCTCTGACTACCGCCTCTACGCCCTGCTCTCGCCCCATCTCGCGAACTGCGGGGCAGAAAATACCGCCTGGGTCGGCGATTACAAAGGCGTGCCCATGTTCCTCGCCCAGCACGATGGCACCGCGCTCGCCTTCGCCTGTTCCGTGCCCTGGAAAAAAATGTCTGTCGGATTCGTCGGCGCCTCCGACGGCTGGCAGGATCTGTCTGCTCACTTCGAGATGCAATGGGAATACCAGCGCGCCGAAAACGGTAACGTCGCCTGCACTGGAGAAATCGATCTCGCCGCCTGCAAGGGAGAATTTATCCTCGCCCTCGGCTTCGGCTCCATCGTCACCGAAGCCGGTCAGCAAGTCCGCTCCACTTTGTTCGAGGACTATAACGAGCTTCGCCAGCATTACGTCTTCCACTGGAAGAATTGGCAGAATACATTGATCAAGCTCGATGAACCTTTGCGCGCCAACGATCTCTACCGAGCCTCCACGGGCGTCCTGCGCACCCACGAATCCAAGGATTTTCTCGGAGGCATCATCGCCAGCCTCTCCATCCCCTGGGGCTTCAGCAAAGGTGACGAAGATCTTGGCGGGTATCACCTGATATGGCCCCGCGACCTCGTCGAAACTGCTGGCGCTCTACTGGCCGCCGGCGCCGTCACGGACGCCGTGAGAGTGCTTCGTTATCTCGAAGCCACGCAGGAAGCCGCCGGCAACTGGGCGCAAAATCTCTGGCTCGACGGCCGTCCTTACTGGAGTGGGGTTCAAATGGATGAGACCGCCTTTCCCATCCTCCTGCTCGATCTTCTCCGCCGCGAAGCTGCGACGCCATTAGGCAAACTGGAACGCTGGTGGCCCATGGTCCGCAAAGCTGCAAGCTTCATCGTCCGCAACGGCCCAGTCACGCAACAGGATCGATGGGAAGAAGACGGCGGATATTCGCCCTTTACTCTCGCCGCGGAAATTTCCGCCCTTCTCGCTGCAGCCGACATTGCCGAACTCACCGGCCACAGCGACATTGCCTCAACGCTTCGCGATCACGCCGACGCCTGGAACGACAATATCGAACGCTGGGTTTACGCCACGGGCGGCGACCTCGCCCAACAAGTCGGCGTCGAGGGCTACTACGTCCGCATCGCGCCGCCTATCACCGATGCTGCCGCCTCGCCCACGCAAGGCTTCGTCCCCATCAAGAATCGTCCTCCCGGTCAAGGCATGGAGCGTGCCTTTCGCATCGTGAGTCCTGACTCCCTTGCTCTGGTCCGCTTCGGATTACGCGCCGCCGATGATCCCCGCATTCTCAACACAGTCCGCGTCATCGACGCTCTGCTCCGCGTGCAACTCCCACAAGGCCCTTGCTGGTACCGCTACAACGGCGACGGATACGGCGAACACAAAGACGGCTCTCCCTTCGACGGCACCGGCATCGGCCGCCCCTGGCCTCTGCTCGCTGGCGAGCGCGCCCACTATGAACTCGCCGCCGGACGCCCCAAAGAAGCCGAAGCTTTACTAACCGTCATGGAAAACTCCACCACCGGTCACAGTCGCCTGCTCCCCGAGCAAGTCTGGGACGCCGACGATATCCCAGCGCTCGAACTCTTCCGCGGCAAGCCCAGCGGCTCCGCCTGTCCCCTGGTCTGGGCCCATTCCGAATACATCAAGCTCCGCCGCTCCCTGCACGACCGCAAGATTTTCGACCAGCCTCCGCAAACCGTTCAGCGATATTTGGTCGAGAAACCTATCCGCCAGATCTTTGGCTGGAGGTTCAATAACAAGACCCGCTCCGTCCCCCGCTTTAAAAAACTTCGCCTCGTCCTCATGACTCCTGCGGTCGTGCGCTGGACCATCGACAACTGGAAAGTTTCACAAGACACTCCCACCCGCGACACCGGCCTCGATACCTACATCCTCGACCTGCCCACCGCCTCTCTCCCAGTCGGCGCGCAAGTCGTCTTCACTTTCTATTGGCCACAAGAAAATCGCTGGGAAGGCAAGAACTACACCGTAGTGGTCGAGTAAACCCGGTGCCCCGTCCTTGTCTCTCCGTTTTTTGGAGAGACAGGGCGGGGTCTTTAATCTAGCAGTGAATGAGGTTCCGACGAGACTTTCTCTCTTTTTCGCAGGTTCACTGCGACTCGATCCTATGTGTCTGCTCGCGGCTCCGAATAAATAATCTCCACCACCGTGCAATCGTCATTCAAGGGATTCCCCGCACAAAACTCCGATACGGCCGAAAAAATTCCCTCCAGCGTTGGAGTCTTCGCCGCGGCCGCTTCCAGCCGTGAATCCTCAAAGAAATCTCCCATTGCGTTCTCCGCTTCGGTCACGCCGTCGGTCACCAGAATAAAACGATCGCCCGAATTCAACTGGCAGCGCGCGCTCTCATACGTCGCATCCGCCAGCAATCCCACCGGAACATTCCCATGCGGAGGCCGCATCACTTCACCGCGGCAAACCAGCAATGGCTGCACATGCCCGCAATTCACATATTCTAGATCCCCATCGCGCCGCAGCCGCGCCAGCAGCACCGTAGCGTATTTTTCTCCCACCAGCTTCTCGGTAAAAAAGCGGTTCACCGCCGACACCACATCGAGCAGCGGCATACCCGTGCTCAAGTGCGAATAAATCATTCCCTGCAGCGTGGAAGCCAGCAGCGCCGCCGAAACTCCCTTGCCACTCACGTCTGCCAGCACCACCGCGAGCCCTTCCTTGGTATTCACCGCATCGAAAAAGTCTCCGCCAATTTCCTTACAGGAAAGATTCTTCCCGCGCAATTTCGCAAACGGCACTTCCGGAATCTTCACCTGCATCAGCCGCTGCTGAATGCTCGCCGCAATCGTTAACTCTTGCTGGTACCTCCTCGATTCCTCCTCGGCCTGCACCAAACGCGCATTTTCGATCAGCGATCCCGCTTCTGTCGCAATCGCCCGCAAAATATCATGGCCCACTCCGGAAAATTCCCGGGACGCAAACCGCGAATCCACATACAAAACTCCCGCCACCTCGGAAGCCACGTTTGGTGCCGGAGTCTGCTGGTCGCGCGTAGCCTGCACCTGCCGTTTGCGCAGCGGAATACAAATCACCGTCCGCAGATCGTAAGCCACAATACTTTGCCGTGCCGCCAGGTCCGCCGAACTCCCCGTATCGGTCAGCAAAAATTCCGAGTTCGATCGCAGCGATTCATCCAGCGCGGAATGCGAGATCGTCTTGTCATCCAGCAGTGCTTCGCCTTTATTATTCCTTCCCGCAGCCAGCCGCAGATTCCCCTCATCATCTTTCAGGAAGACATATCCCCGCTCGGCCCGCGTCAGCCGCAGCGTTACCTCAAGCATCGTCATCAGAATTTCATCAAGCACTCCCGCCGTATTTAATTTGCGCGCCGCTTCCAGAAACAGCGTCAACTTTTCCAGGTCGGTAGCTTCCTGCGAAATCTGTATCCCGGAAATCTGGCTAAGAAATTCTCGCGCGGTATTCGACGTCCCATGCGCCGGATTAAAAATCAGGTAAGTCGAATCGCGCGCCCCAAATTCCAGCCGGTCGTTGCGCTCGAGTTTCTGCCGCTGCACCCGCTCGCCGTTAACGAACGTCCCATGCTTGCTGCCCTGATCCACCAGGAAGAATCCTTCCTCCTCCAGCACAATCAGGGCGTGATCGCGCGACACTCGCGGATCGGCAATCACCAGATCCTTGTCCACCTTCCGCCCCACGCTGAACGGAGTTCGGTTGAGCACAATATTCTTCTGCTCGTTGCCCTGCACTAGCACCAGCGCGGGAAACACTCCCGACCCCGACGACTGCGGTCGCCCTATCGCATTAAGAACCATGATTTTTCAAACGGGTGCCCCATCCTGTCTCTGCGGACTTTGCGGAGACAGGGTGGGGATTTCCCCAACCTTCAAACCAATGCCATGCCGATTAAGATAATGACAGGAATCATACCCCGCCGGGAAGAGCCTTCGTAGCGACCTCCGGGAACAACCGGCGCATTCTCCGTCCGATTAACTCAAAGGCGAACAAAATCGCTTGACGCTTCCGTTCCCACCCTACTCCCCTGCCGCCACAGCGCGACCCCTGCCAGAGTGTAGATCCCCATTGCGATCAGCAACAACGCGCGCATGCCAAACACCAGTGACAAATTCTCCATCAAACCTCCCGCCACCGCGCCCAAAAGATTCGCTCCCAAGGCCGCGCTCTGCGACTCCACGGTCCGAAATTGCGAGGAAAACAAGATCCCGGCGAACACCACCGGAATCGAAAAAACCGCCACCGCCACCGTCCCCACTACGGCCGGAGATCCCCCGACTCGTTCGAAAGGAAACCAGAACGCCAGCCCCAGCCCAGCCAACAGTGCGGCCACATTCCATGCCGATGAAACAGGCTTGGTGCTAAGCTCCACGATGGCATTCGCCAGCAGCAGCGCCGCCAGCATTGCCGAAATCACGATTCCGTTCACTTGCCACGTGGTGCCGAAGAACAGCGCCAATCGGCTGATTACCTGGGTCTCAAGCAACAGAAAGCCCGCTCCCATCCAGAAGTAAAATAATTGCGGTCTCCGCGGCGCATCCCCGGAAATCCGCCAATAAAGTCCCAGAGCCAACAGCACAATAATCGCGGAGATCGACCAGTAAGGCCGCGGAATTGTCTTATCGCGCTGATACAAGTATGGCCAGTCGTCGGTCGTAACCGGCACATCGCCGCCTCCGCTATCGACAGGATTCCGCGCCACGAAATCGGCCAGCCGCGGATCGCTGCTCAACGCTTCCTCCACGCGATTCGAAGCAGAAATCACGAAGCAACGCGCCCGCGCCGTGTAACTCGAATCCGCATTGAAGACCACCGGCTCTTTGCCAAACGTGGAAGCCAGCATCTCTTTCAGCCTCCGCGCCATCCATGGCCGGCGTACTTCAAACTTCACAAAAATAATTCCGTCCGGTTTCAAGTGTGCCTTCGCTTCGCGAAAAGATTCCTCGGTATATACAAAGTTATCGATCCGCATGTTGGCGTAATCGGAAAGTTGCGTGTGCGAATCAAGCAATCCGAAAAGGATCAGATCGTACTTTTTCGTGCTGCGCTTCAGGAACGCGCGCGCATCGGTCAAATGCACCGAGACTCGCGGAGAATCGTAAGGATGCTCCGGATGCTCCTTCCTTCCAATTTCCAGAATGGCGGGATCGATCTCCACCGCATCGATTAGCGAACTGTCGTGTCGCAAAGCCGCGGCAACATCGTTGCCCGTGCCTGAGCCCACAATCATCACCGCTGGCTCCGGCTCCGCAAAACGAAACGGGACGTTATACGGATTCTCGTCGACCGGCTCTTTCAATGCCTTCGGATGCCGGCCCAGAAAATCGCTGGCCAGGTTCACAATAAATTGATACCCAATATGATTTACCCGCACCAGCCCGCCTGCCATCTCGCCATTCGAGGCATAAATCCGGGTGAAATTAATTTCCTGGTAGGGCGTCCATAGACTGTAGTGATCGCGATCCGAAGGCTCGTGCAACAGCAGCACCAGGGGAACCAGCAGGCACGCCAGCAAAATTCGCCGTTCAGTATTTCTCTGCAGCGCCGCAAATCCCAGCAGCACAATCCCCATCCACACCCAGGGTGGAAGCATCAGCCGGCTGGCCCCGAGAAATGCCAGAATGCCCGCCAGACTCGCGGCCAGATTGAGTGAATAAGCAGTCAGAGGCTTCGGAGTCAGGTTCATCTGGCGGCCCACTTCCTGCCCCAACGGCACGAACACCCACACCACGAGCAAAAACAGCACAGCCGAAAGCGCCGCCGCTGTTAAAAATCCCAGCACATTGCCGGAAGCGCTTGTGTCCCAGATGCTCATGTCGGACCCGGCGCCCAGATTTTGCGACAGATTTTCCAGCACGCGTCCCGCATACCACGGCATCCGAACCACCAGCAATAAGCCGAACAGCGCTGTCACCGCGGTGTTCCACCGATTCGGCTTGCGCACCAGCGCGCATCCCACACCAAAGCCGAGAAAGCACAACAGCAAAGCCAGATTCTTGAAATAGGCAAAGATGCGTACTTCCACCGCGATCCAGCGAATAAACGCCAGTTCGGCGAACAACACAAGAAAACTCGCCAGCAATAATCGCCATACCCTGCGCGATTCTTCTTCCGGCTCCGCAATCGCGAAATCGCGCTTGCCCCGTTCACGGACAGCAACCACCAGCCGCACCGTTACCAGAATTGCGACAGCCAGAGTGTACGCAGTCGCTCGAGAACTCATACGCGCAGGATTATCACACAGTTTGAACGGGAGAGATCAGTCAAGCCGGATCGCTCGTCAACTCGCTTTTGCGAATCATCACTCCGCCCTTCGACTCGCCTCCGCTTTTATTCACGCAGAAGAAAATCAGTGCGAACACCCACACCGGCAACGCAAACGTAGCCAGGAACGGCCATTTCCACCGCTCCATCGCCCAGCCCCGTGTCCCCACCAGGTAGACCGCAGTCAAGCTCAAACTCGCAGCCCACTCCCACCCCACCACCAAAACTCCAACCAGATATGCGAACCGCCGCACCCGTGACCGCGACAAAAACATCGCCCGGTCCCGCACGAGTACGAGAATCGCCGGCACCAGCAGCACCTGGTTATAGGGCGCGTACATCGGCACAACCAACACCGTCAGTGCCATGACCAGCGCCATCGCTGCACCAAACTCCACCGCATCGCCCGGATGGCGGCGAACTTTCCACAGAAAAAAAACGCAGCCCAGGACCGCCGCTGCCGCCAAAATCTTTCCCGCAAATCCCCACGGCACAAGCTGATCCAGCACCGACTGGTTCTGCGTATAACGGTGATACTGCCCGAGCGCCCCGGCAAACATCCCCGACCACCCCGGCAAAACAATCTCTGCGCCCGCCAGCAACAGCGCCATCACCAATCCAAATCCAAACACCAGCCTTCTTCTCGCTCTCCAGTCGCTCACCGCCCACACCAGCAACCATCCCGCGAAAAGCCACGCCAGCTGCGGTTTGATAGTCGCTACCGCCAGCAACGCTCCGCCGCAAAACAAATACCCTCTGGCTGCGCACGCTGCCGCTCCCGCCAGCAAAGCGGCCACCAGCAAACTCAGTTGCTGCAGCTTGATTCCCTGCACTCCGGGAACGCCCCCCAGCGTTAGTGCCATTGCCGCAGCAATTGCCAAGGGTGGCAAGCGCCATCGCAGTGCCTTCAGCCAAAGCCAAACGCTCGCCGCCGTCACCATTAGCAATAGCCAGTGAAAAAATATCTGCACCTCGTGGAACGGAAGCCCAACCAGCGGCGCCAGCACAAACACTACATACACGGGATAGGCAAACCCCTGCCGGTCCTTAGGATCATCCGCCCGCGCCGGATCCAGCGCCCGCCCGTAATATCCCTTCTCAATTTCAATCGTGATGTCGTCGCTATAAGGATTGCGCCCATGCAACAGCAGTTCGCGCGCCCCCAGCCAGCGCGGATACAGATCCGAAAGATTTCCCCGCGGCCTCTGGTGCGCCGCCGCATCCGCCACCTGGTAGCTCACCAGAATCCGGTCCACGTAGAACCACATGCTCGCGGCCGCCAGCGCTGCCACAAGAAAAAACCCAACGAGTTTCCCGCCGCGCCGCAAATTAAATTAACCGAACTCTTTCCAGTGAACTGAAACCAACCGCCCCATGTTACAACTGGTGGACAATTTCTCTCTTTATGCGAAAACGAATCATCGTTGCGGCGGTCATTGGCATCGCCACCGGCATGTACTGCACATTCTGGCTAACCCGCCTTCACATCGGCGCGGGAGATTTCACCTGGGCCATCTGGGCAGCGCGCGACGTGCTCGCTCATCGCAATCCTTACGCCCGGCCCATGCAACTCTATCCGCTCACCGCCAGTATCTTTGGATTTCCCTTCTTGCGCATCCGCCCCGAACTTGCCGGCGGCATCTTCTACGGAATCAGTTCCGCTCTCATGGCATTTGGCCTGACTCGCCACGGCTACCGCCGCCTCTTCGTATTCCTCGCCTACCCGTACTGGGCCGGTCTCATCACCGCACAGTGGACACCTCTCATCGTGGCCGCCGCTTTCCTTCCGCCCTTGTTGCCCGCCACTCTCGCGAAGCCGCAAATCGGGCTTCCCATATTCCTCACGCGGTTTTCCCGCCGTGGCCTCTTCGCCTGCATCATCGTCATCGCACTCAGCTTTATATTTCTGCCGAACTGGCCCTGGCTGTGGGTCGGTAGCTTTCATCAGTATGCGCGATTTTTTCCCTTGCTTGTCCTGCCCGGTCCGCTGCTCGCTTTGGCTCTGTTCCGCTACCGCTCCAACGACGCCCGCTTCCTCCTCTTGATGGCCATCGTCCCTCAGCGTTGGTTTTACGATATGCTGACGCTTTGGCTTATCCCAAAATCCTGGCGTGAGCTCTCAGCCACGGTTCTGATCAGTTGGGGCGCCGGCATTTGGCGCTGGTACTACACGCCGCACAATTTCACCCAAGTTGGTCGCATCGCTGTCATCTTTCTCTATTTGCCCATGTTGGTAATTGTTCTCTTCCGCTCTCAATCCGCCCCGGATGAAGCCACGCTCTCTCCATAACCATGACCTCTGCCCTCACCACGAAGCGCACCTTCCTCGCCGTCCTCTTCCTCGGGCTCTTCGCCATGACGGCGCGCAACGTCATCGATCCCGACGTCTGGTGGCACCTCAAAACCGGCGAGTACATCGCCCAACACAAATCGGTTCCCCACACCGATCCTTTTTCCTATACTCGCGCCGGACACCCCTGGGTCGCTCACGAATGGCTCACCGAACTTGGAATGTACGAACTTCAACTCCACGCCGGATTCGGATCTCTCATCGTCCTCTTCGCCGCAATCACCTCAATCGCATTTTTCCTTCTCTACCTGCGCTGCGGACCCGCTGCCTACCTCGCCGGCATCGCCACCCTCTGCGCCGCCTGGGCTACCGCGCCGCTCTGGGGCGTCCGTCCGCAAATTATCTCCCTGCTTCTGACCAGTCTCTGGCTCCTGATTCTCGAGCGCTCCCAAACTCGTCCCAATCTCCTTTGGCTCACTCTTCCGCTCACCCTCCTCTGGGTAAACCTGCACGCTGGATTCGCCTTAGGGCTAGCCCTCTCCGCACTTTTTCTCGCCGGCGACTTCATCGAACATCGTCTCGCACACCGTCACAACTCTCTCCCCAGGACTAATTCACATCTCCCAAAAGCAGCGCTCATCCTCCTTCTCGATCTCGCTCTCGTACCGCTGAATCCCAATGGCCTGCGGATGTTCTCCTACCCCCTCGAAACCTTGCGCTCCACCACCATGCAGAACTACATCGCGGAATGGGCTTCTCCCAATTTCCATCGCCCGGAGTACTGGCCCTTCCTCCTGATCCTGCTGGCCACCTTCGCCACTCTCTTCTGGTCGCAAAATCCCCTACGCCCGCGTGATCTCATTCTTCTCCTCGTCGCCCTCTACGCCAGCCTCATTTCCATCCGCATGATCCCTCTTTTCGTTTTAATCGCCGCCCCGCTAATCGCGAAGCGTCTCGGAAATTGGCCCCACTCCCGTCCCCACCCTCGCAGTAATTTCCGCTCATCGCTCAACGCTGCCATCATCCTTGCAATGACCATCTTCGCGATCGTCCGCGTCTCCCAGCTAATCCACCGCCAGCGCGAAGCCGAGACTTCAGAATTTCCCGCCCGCGCCGTCGCCTTTCTCCAGCAACATCCGCCCGCCGGCGCCATCTTCAACCTCTACGACTGGGGCGGCTATCTCATCTGGAAGCTCTATCCCACCACTCCGGTTTTCATCGACGGACGCGCCGACCTCTACGGCCCCGATCTCTTCCACGATTTCGCCGACGCCTACCAATTCAAAAACCACTGGCAGCAAATCCTGCAGCGCTGGAATATCCAGACCGTCATCGTTCCCCCCAACTCCGCCCTGGCCGTCGGCCTGCAGGGCGCCCCCGGTTGGACCGTCTCCTACCACGATTCCCAATCCATCATCCTGACAACGCTCCGCGCTCCACCGACGGCCAATGCCGGGACAGCCGCCCTCAACTGACCAATCGAGCAAAGCTCGGTTCCCTGCCCCGCCACCAGTTACTCTCGGTATGCAATAAATTACACTTTTGGCCAACTCCCTCCCGATTATGGTTTATATTCTGAACAATCCTCCGCAGAGCAAAGCAAGCAACCGGTAATGGTTCTCCGGAGGCCGACGCTTGTGTGCGCTTTCAATTTTCTGTACAAACTCTGAGGTTTTCTTTTCAGGAGACAAACTATGCAACATCTTTACAGGCTCTGGCGCGACGACCAAGGCCAGGACATTGCCGAATACGCCGTGATGCTGGCGGTCATCCTGGTCATCGTCGTCGGCACCGTCCGGCTGATTGGCTCGAATGCAAACAATGTGTTTTCGAACGTCGCCAGTTCTATTCAGTAAGATTTTGCTCGGTAAAATTTCTCCCGGCGTAACGGAGCAGGATTGACCACCGAATTTCGGGCGCGCATTGTCGTCCCTGCTGTTCGTAACGGAGTGCTATGAATCGTACGCGTTTGCTGATGATCGGAGTCGTAGCGCTGGCCCTGGGCGCTTTCGTCAGCCTGTTCGTCTATAAAAATCTGCAGGGAAAAGGCGCTTCCTCCGGCGAGCCCGGAGTCGACGTTCTGGTGGCTGCCGACGACATTCAGGTCGGCGCCCGCATCGAGGAGCACGATGTTCGGGCCGTCAAGTATCCGGCCTCGTCCCTGCCCTCCGGAACCTACAGCGCGCGTTCGAAGGTTATGGGCCGTGGCGTAATCCTTCCCATCTCCAAAGGCGAGTTCATCCTTCCGAGTAAGCTCGCGCCCGAAAATGCTGGCTCCGGTTTGCCTTCCCTCATTCCTCCCGGAATGCGCGCCGTTTCGGTTCGCGTCAATGAGGTCGTCTCCGTCGCCGGCTTCGTCGGTCCCGGCACTCGCGTCGACATACTCCTCACCGGAACTCCCAACGGCAGCACGGAGGATCAAACCACCACGGTATTGCAGAACGTCGCCGTCATCGCGTCCGGCCAGCGTCTGGAGCGCAACGCCGCCGGCGATGCCCAGAACACTCCCGTCATCACGGTTCTGGTTTCCCCCGATGATGCCGAGCGTCTTACTCTGGCCAGCGCCGAAGGCCGGATCCAACTCGCCCTGCGCAATCCCCTCGATACTCGCCAGGACGATGTCGGCGCAGTCAATGCCAAAGGACTCTACAGAGGTGGAACTCCGGTCGCAGCTGCGCCCGCGCCGCACGTGCATTCCGTGAGGCCGCTCAAAGTTCAGCCCCAGCCCGCTTCCATTCTGGGTATTGAGGTGTATCAGGGAGACAAGAAAAAAGAGGTTGTCAACTTCCCCGAAGGTAGTGAGGAGCCCAAATAGTTGAAAGACGAATCTTGCATGCGTTTCTCAGTACTGCATGGCGGCTTCTCTCCCGTGGAGACGAATCATACGATGAAGTTTCGCACGACACTTTTGACAGCCATCGCCCTCTTCTTCACCACACCTTCGTTTGCTCTCGCCTCTCTTCAGGAGCCCAACGCCCCTGTCCCTCCCCCGCCGCAAGAAGAGGTTAATCATTCCAATCAGACCACGCTTCCCCCTCAGTCCTCGCAGCCGCAAGGCTCAGCCCCGCTGCGCGTCATGGTCGACAAATCGCTCCTCATCAATACCACCGAGCGCCTTAAACGCATCTCCGTCACCGACCCCACCATCGCCACGGTGCGCGTCATCACTCCCACCCAGATTCTCGTCCACGGCCTCGCCCCCGGCGAAGTTTCGCTGCTCATCTGGGACGAAAATGAACGCTCGCGCAGCTTCGATCTGCGCGTTGACGTCGATGTCAGTGCCTGCGCCGAAGAAGAGCGTCGCGTCTTCCCCGACGAACAAATTTCCGTCTCACCCTCCCGCGCCGCTATCGTTCTCTCCGGCCACGTCACCACCGAAGACGTCGCCAAGCGCGCCGGAGAACTGGCCTCCGCCTACTCCAAAAACGTTATCAATGTCCTCACCTTCGGCCCCGTCGGCGCACAAGAAGTTCTCCTCGAAGTAAAGTTCGCCGAAGTCGACCGCTCTGCCCTCACTCAACTCGGCGCTAACGTCTTCTCTACCGGCGCAGCCAATGTTGTCGGAACTTCTACCACCGGCCAGTACGGCGGCTTTAGCCCTCCATCCGTAACCCAGACGCAAGGACAAAGCCCTCCGTTCTCTGCGACGGAAACCCTGAGCAGCGTGCTCAACCTGTTTCTCTTCCAGCCCAATATTCACCTGGGCGCGGTGATCCAGGCTCTGCAAACCAAAAATCTTCTTCAGATTTTGTCCGAACCCAATCTCATAGCCGTCAACGGCAAGAAAGCCAGCTTCCTCGCCGGAGGCCAGTTCCCGTTTCCTATCGTGCAGCCCGGCGCGGGATTCACCGCCGTCACCATTTCCTTCAAGGAATTTGGCGTCAAACTTGAATTCACTCCCGTGATCATGCCCAACGGCAACATTCATCTCGTGGTCGCGCCCGAAGTCAGCACTCTCGACTTCGCCGACGCGCTCACCATTTCCGGTTTCACCGTTCCCGCCCTGAGCACCCGCAAAGCGGAAACCGAATTCGAATTGCGCGATGGACAAAGCTTTGTCATCGCCGGATTAATCGATAATCGCGTCACCGACACCTGGAACAAAATTCCTGGCCTGGGTGATATTCCGATCCTGGGCGCTTTTTTCAAAAGTAAAAACATTTCCAAAAGCAACTCGGAGCTGATGGTCCTGTGCACCGTGCACAAGATCTCACCCGACAATCAGCCCTCGCCTGGGCCCACGAATCCGCAACCCTTTATCAACAACGACAAATTCGACGGAACCAAAAACAAGCCATCAGGAAAGTAACGAGCGAGAATTAAAAATTGGAAGGTGGAAGTCGGAAATCGGAAGTCCGCAAATGCCAGAGCTCACCGTAGTCATCGTCGCCACCGATAACGAGCAGCGAACCGTGCTCCAGGTCTTGGTCGACGGTACCAGCGTGGCCAGCACCGTGCATACTTGCGCCAACTTCCCCGTCGCCGGCTCCGATCCCATCATGCGCCGCGTTCAGGCCGCCAATCCTGACGTTCTCCTGATCGATATTCCTACCGACAATCCTGCCCCGGCCATGCGCGCCATCGAACTTCTTCGTCAGGAACTCCCCGATTCTGCCGTCTTCGCCATCGGAAGCCTGAGCCAGCCTCAGGTGATCGTCAGCGCCATGCGCGCCGGTGCCCGCGAATTCATCGAGCGTCCCACCACCACTACCGATCTGCTCGAGGCTTTTGTTCGTCTCACTGCGGCCCAGCGCCGGGTTCACAAAGAAGGCCCGCGCGGCAAGGTGTTTACCGTTGTCAATGCCAAAGGTGGCAGCGGAGCCACCACCGTGGCCGTCAATCTCGCTCTCGCCCTGCAATCGGCCCATGGATCCACCGCGCTGGTCGATCTTGCTCCGCTCGGCCATACCGCGCTGCACCTCAATCTCAAGCCTCTGTTCAATATTTCCGACGCCACTCGCAACCTTCACCGCATGGACAGTTCCCTGCTCGAAAGTTTCATGACCCGCCACAGCGGCGGCCTGCAACTCCTCGCCGGAACCAATGCACCCGCAGCGATCGAACCCTCCACCGCGGAGTTTGTTCGCCTTTTCGACATGCTGGTCGGTCATTACAAATACGTCGTAGTCGACAACTCTTCCCGTCTCGACGCCGCCAGCCGTTTGGTTTCGAATCTATCGGAGTGCGTACTGCTCGTCGCCTGTACCGACGTCGCATCCCTGTGGAGCGCAGCCCGCGTCCAACAATATCTCGGCGAAACCGGAAATCGAGAGCGCCTGCGCCTCGTCCTCAATCGTTTTCGAAAAGTCCCCGGCTTCACCGAATCCGACGCCGAAAATGCCGCGGGAGTAAAATTGCTGTGGCGCGTCCCGAACCAATATTTCGCTATCTCTTCGGCCATCGATCGCGGCTCGCCGGTCATGGAACAAAGTCATACGGATATAGCCCGTTGCTTTTCCGGGCTGGCACAAGAACTGACCAGCAACGACGTAGATGTAAAACGCGCCGCCTGGTCCTTATTCAAGAGCGTATGAAACTAAAAGTCACAAAAGGGTGCCCCGTCCTTGTCTCTCCGCTCTTTGGAGAGACAGGGCGGGGATTTTGACCCCAGATGTTAGTCCGTGATTAGCCCGCAAGCTGCAGGAGAAAAGTAAGCGGCTTTAGCCGCTGAGGTTCGGTCCTCGAAAAACCAAATGGGTAACCTGCAACAAACCTTCGAGCATAGCCAATACCAGCAGGTAAAATCCGACCTGCACCGCAAAATCCTCGACCGCCTCGATCTCGAAAAACTCGGCCGCTCCAACGGCGACGCCGCCCGCGACGAAGTTCTCGTTCTCATCCGCAATGCGGTCAACAACGAAGCCGTTCCTCTCAGCTTCGCCGAACGTGAACGCCTTTCCCGCGAAATTCTCGACGAAATCTTCGGCCTCGGTCCGCTCGAGCCCCTGCTAAAAGACCACACCATCTCCGACATTCTGGTCAACCGCTTTGACCGGGTATACATCGAGCGCGCCGGAAAGCTTGAACTCACCGGCCTGTCCTTCAAAGACAATCCGCACCTCATGCAGATCATCGAACGCATCGTTTCCCGCGTGGGTCGCCGCGTGGACGAATCTTCTCCCATGGTCGACGCCCGCCTCGCCGATGGCTCCCGCGTCAACGCTATCATTCCTCCGCTCGCCCTCGACGGTGCTTGCCTCTCCATCCGCCGTTTCGGCCGCGATCCCGTTACCGCCCGCAATATGCTGGAGAATCATACCCTCACCGAGGCCATGCTCGAATTGCTCTCCGTGATGGTCAAGGGAAAGCTGAATCTCCTCATCTCCGGCGGTACCGGCGCCGGCAAAACCACTCTGCTTAATGTTCTCTCGGGCTACATTCCCAACGTCGAGCGCATCGTCACTATCGAAGACGCTGCCGAACTGCAACTCAAACAGGAACACATCGTCCGCCTCGAAACCCGCGCTCCCAACATCGAAGGCAAAGGTGCCGTCCGCATGCGGCAGCTGGTCATCAATAGTCTGCGTATGCGCCCCGACCGCATCGTCGTCGGCGAGGTCCGCGGCGAAGAGGCCTTCGACATGTTGCAGGCCATGAATACCGGCCACGAAGGCTCGCTCACCACGATTCACGCCAACTCCGTCCGCGACGCACTCGCCCGCGTCGAGAACATGGTCTCCATGGCGAACCTGAATATTCCCGAGCGCGCCGTACGCCACCAGATCGCGTCCGCCATTCATGCCGTCGTGCAGGTCGCGCGATTATCCGACGGCACGCGCAAAGTCATCTCTATCTCCGAGGTCACCGGCATGGAGAACGATCTGATCGCCATGCAGGAAATTTTTACTTTTGAGCGCCGCACGGTGGATGAAAATGGAAAAATCCGTGGCTGCTTTAAAGCTACAGGAGTGCGCCCCCAGTTCGCCGATCGTCTGGCCACCGGTGGCGCTCGTCTCCGTCCCGCACTCTTCGAATCAAAAACCGAAGTCTAGGGACCAAAATTTGCGAATACTAAAAAGCTGGCGAATAAGTTTTTGGGTGGCGCAGCGCTTTCAGCGCTGCGAAAAGAGTTTTAAAGAAGGTTGGGGGGCTTTAGCCCCCGAGGGAATGGGTTTCGAAAAAAACTCACCATGCCGCTCCTGATCGCAATTCTCGTCTTCATCGTCGTCGCTCTGGCGGCTTTCGCCGCATTCTCCCTGCTCGACGAACGCAACGCCCGTGCCCGCCTTATCAAAGACCGCCTCGCTACCGTTCAGAAAGCTCCGGAGCGCGAACCCGACGAAGAACTCGCCCTGCTCCGCGATGAACAACTCAGCAAGATCCCCGCCTTTGACACTTTGCTGCGCCGCTCCGCCCGCGTCTCCGCTATGCAGGATGCCCTCTTGCAGGCGGGCATGAAGTTCCGCGCCGGAAATTTTCTTCTGCTCTGCGTACTCTGCGGCATCGGCGCTGGACTCGCCACCGTTCTCTACACCCGGAATGCCGCCATCGCATGGGCCGCGCTCGTCATCGGCGCATTTCTTCCCTACTCGGTTGTCTCCTATCGCCGTCAGAAACGCTTCGAAAAATTCGAAGAGCTTTTCCCCGATGCCATCGACACCCTCGCCCGCGCCGTCCGCGCCGGACACGCCTTCACCACCGCTCTGGAGATGATCTCCAACGAAACTACCGAACCCCTCGCCTCCGAATTCCGCAAACTCTACGAAGAACAAAAGTTCGGCATGCCCGTCCGGGATGCCCTCATGAATCTCACCGAGCGCATCCCGCTCGTCGACGTAAAATTTTTCGTCACCGCCGTCATGCTGCAGCGCGAAACCGGAGGCAACCTCGCCGAAATTCTCGACAACTTGTCCTACGTCATCCGCGAGCGTTTCAAGATTCAGCGCCAGGTTCGCGTTCACACCGCTCAGGGACGCCTTACCATGGCTCTCCTCATGGGCATGCCCCCAACCGTCTTAACAATTCTCTATATCTTCAGCCCGGAATTCGTTCATCCGCTCTTTTACGATCCCATCGGCCACATCCTGCTGGTGGGCAGCATTGCACTGCAAACCGTTGGTTATTTTGTGATTCGCAGGATCATTAAGATTCAGGTATGAAGTTCACAAGTCGGCGGCTTTTGCCGCTGCGGTAAAACAGATTCAGATCTAACATGCCATTGATTCTCACCATCATCGTATTCATCACCATCGTTCTGGTGGTTTTCGCCTTCGGCGCAGCCGCAGTCACCCCCAGTTCCGTGCTGGGAGCCCGCCTCCGCGCCCTCGGTGGGCACTCCGCTGTCGCTGAGGAAAAGCCCGCCGTCAAAGTTCGGGAGCGCATCGAGCAGGCTCTCGATCCCCTCAGCAAAGCCATCCCGCTTTCCCCCTCCGACGTCTCCCGCACTCGCGCCTGGCTCATCCAAGCCGGACTGCGCGAATCCCGCCACGTCAGCTTTTATTTCGGCGCTCGCATGATGTTGGCTTTCGTTGGCCTCGCCGGCGTCATCCTTTTCTCCGGCTTCAGCAGCGTGCCTCTGTTGGTTTGCGTTCCAGCCTTCGGCTTCTTCGTCCCGCGCTTCATGCTCAAGCGCATGATCAAAGACCGTCAGCATCGCATCCGCATCGCTTTACCCGACGCTCTCGATCTCACCGTCATCTGCGTCGAAGCCGGACTCGCCCTCGATCAAGCCCTCATGCGTGTCGGCAAGGACCTTCACCACGCCCATCCCGATCTCAGCGACGAATTCCATCTCGTCAACCTCGAAATGCGCGCCGGTAAACCCCGCGCCGAAGCCCTTCGCAATCTGGTTGACCGCACCGGTGTCGATGACATCCGCTCCCTGGTCGGCACTCTCATTCAGACCGACCGCTTCGGCACCAGCATCGCGCAAGCTCTCCGCGTTCATTCCGATTCCCTACGCACCGCCCGCCGCCAGCGCGCCGAAGAGCAAGCCGCCAAGACCACCATCAAAATGGTCCCCCCGCTCGTCATTTTCATTCTGGTTCCGTTCCTGTTCGTGACCATCGGTCCGGCGCTAATCCAGGCCTACCATTCCCTCGTCAGCAAATAATTCGGGGATGACTGCCTAAAAATGACTGGCGATGATCGAATAGAAGAATTGGGAAGACGCTGAGCCTTAACGTGGCGGACGTAAAGATGCCCCGGAGGGGCACCCGACAATAGCCCGGCGCGTTCAGCGCCGGGTAGAGCAGTCGATCAGAACGCGTCCCGTAGGGACGCCTGAGACTCTCACATATTTTCCAGTCTTATGGGATTCACTCCACGCGGTCACGCCTTCAACCAAACCCGCCAGCGATTCCTCGCCACCCATCTTGCCGTGGCGCAGACCCACTGGTCCCGTCTGCGCGGTCTTCTCGGAGCCTCCGCGGATGACTTCCGTAATGGCTGCGGCCTCTGGATTCGCCCCTGCCGTGGCGTGCATACTCTAGCCATGCGCTATCCCATCGACGTGCTTTACCTCGATCGCGCCAACATCGTCGTACACGTCATCGCCAACCTCCAACCCTGGCGCTTCGCCCCCGTCCGTCTGCAAGCCGCGTCAGTGCTGGAACTCCCGACCCATACCATCGCCCAAACAGAAACCGCACTTGGCGATAAAATAGAAATCCAACTCCAGGAGGACATCTGAACCCACTTGCTCGATGAGAATCAGGCGAGCGTCTCGTCAAAGCTTACGAACTATCCCGACCCCATTGGAGTACCGTGGAAGAGCGGCGCTCGCGGCCTGGCGAATCCGCCAGAACTTAGAAAATACTGCAGAGGGAGCCGCGCTCGAAGGTCTGGCGAAACGTTTTGGACCGAAGGAATACCGTGGAACAGCGGCGCTTGAGCGCCGCGTAATTGAACGAAATAAGATGGGCTTTAGCCCCCGTGTTCAGCCCGAACCGTGATTGAAACTCTCCAAGCCGAAGAACTCACCGCCCTCCACGACGCTCCCAAGCTCCTGGTCGAGTGGTCGCCGCGCTGGCAGGAGTTCACCACCTCCATCCGTCCCGCTTTTTCCCGCTCCGCACCGCGCCTCGCCGGAGAAGCTCCCTTCGGAATCCTCCCCTACCGCGGCCTGATCGCATCTCTCTTGCTGGAAGCATTTCTGATTTTTGTCGTCATCGTGCTCCCCCGCGAAGTCGCCAATCTCCGTCCCTACGCCGCCCCGCGCATCCAGCGCGAGGAGGTCATCTACTACTCCGCCAACGAACTCCCCCGCACCCAGGATTTAGGCGGAGCTCAATCCGGCGCCTCCGGTCACGCCGGCGGCCAGGAAGCTCATCACCGTACCCAGACCATCCACGTAGCTCGCGGAGCATCACTCGTCCCGAAAGTCGTCGACGCTCCCAGCCTCAAGCTTCCCTCTTCCCCAAACCCGGTCGCCAATCTCCTCGCCGTAAAATCCATTCCCGGACCACCTCCCCTGGAAGGCTTGCACTCTTCCCTGACTTCTCCTAGTCTCGCGTCGAATGTGATCGCCCCGGCGCCTTCGCAGATCGCGCGAGATCAATCCCGCGCCGCTCTCACGCTCAACAATTCCGTAATCCAACCAGCTCCGGATATTTCTTCGCCAACCTCACGCTCCCTCCCAGCTCTAAACGCTCATGTAGTTGCCCCCGCGCCCACCGTCCGTTCCGAGCACACTCTGTACGCGCCGAAACTGGATTCCACCATCATCGCCCCCGCCCCAAACATTTCCCGCGACCGCACCCAAGCCGCCCCATCCCTCAACTCCGTCGTAATCGCTCCCGCTTCCGCGCGCGTCAGCCGTGATCAGTCCCGTCCCGCTCCTTCTTTCAATGGATCAATCATCGCTCCCGCACCTTCGTCAATCTCCCGCGAAATTTCTCCCTCCCGCGTGCAGATGAACAGCAGCGTCGTTCCCCCGCCCGTCTCCGCGCCCGAACGCGAAACTCAGCGCACCGCAAAACTCAATCTGCCCGCGCCTGCTGTTATTCCTCCACCACCTGCTCAACCGGCCAACGGATCTTTCGTCAGCAGCATCATCGGAAAGCTTTTCGGCACCCAGGATGTCGTCCCACCCCCGCCAGTCGTCGCTTCCGCAGACGCCGCCTCATCGCGCAATACCGGTAAGACTCTCGCCACAAACATCATCCCGCCTCCACCCAGCGCCGGAATCTCGCGCTCAAATCTCAGTTCCTCATCTCTAGGCGCCTCATCCGGACGCTCTCAACCTTCGCCCTCCGTGATCCCGCCGCCACCTTCGACCAGCAACTCAGGATCAAACTCTTCAGGATCGTTCAGAAAATATTCCGGATCTTCGCCGAATGTTTCCACCATCGTCCCCCCGCCTCCAAGCGTAGCCGCAGGCTCGCCGAACGGCGCCCGAAATTCCATTGGCTCCGGAAATGACGGCTCATTCGCCAGCAACATTATCCCCCCGCCGCCCACAGCCGGCTCAGGTCCCTCAGCCTCTGGCAGAGCGGGCATCGGCCGCGGCGCTCCCGGAGATATCGGCTCACCTCTCGCTCCACCCAAGTCCGCGGCCGGAAACACAGACAACTCTGGAGTAGTCGTATCCACCAACCCCGGTGCAGAACGCGCTCTGCCCGGAACTGGCGGTAAAGGCTCCCTCGCAATGTCCCCCTCGGGTGGGGATAAACCCGGCATCGGCGGCTCCGGAGGCGGCTCCGGCATCGGCACAGGTTCCGGCCCCGGCAGCGGTTTATCGAATAAAACGACCGCGGAAAACTCCGGCGCTGGAAAGTCCGGCACCGGCCACGGCTCCGACCCCAACGCTCGCGCCGGAATCTCTCCCACTCCCGGCCCCGGCGGAGCCGGCTCGGCGCCCACTGGATCACCCGCAGCCCCCGGCGTCGACATTCGTGGCGGCAGCGCCATCGTCAATCTTCCCAGCTTCGACGCCAGCAACAGCAGCGCTCCCAGCGTCCCCGGCCGCTCTTCCGTCAAAGCTGATCAGGGTCCCGCCATCACCATCGTCGCCACTTCCCGCTCCGGCGGCGCATTCGATTTCTACGGCAAACTTCCCGGCGAAAACTACACCGTCTATCTCGACACCGTCATCGGCACCGTCGTCATGCAATTCGCCGAAGCAGATCCCAGCTCCCATCCCAACGCCGGACCTCTCACCGGACCCGAGGGCCTGCGCACCACTCTCCCCGCAAATCTTCCCCACGCCCGCGTCGTCATCAAATGCAAACTCGACGCCTCCGGCAATCTAAAAAATCTGCAAGTGCTCGAGCCCGGCCCCGCCACCATGACCGCAAAAATCATCGCCGCGTTACCCGGATGGAAATTCCGCCCCGCCACACGCGGCTCCCAGCCGGTCGAAGTCAACGCCATCCTCGGCTTCAACATCGACACCAACGACCGCTACTAAGTTCAGACTGAAAAGAACGCAGCTTATCCCCGCCCACAAGCTAAGCTCAGATTTGAAAGGGCGTGGGAGACAGATTTGAAAGGGCGCGGCTTCAGCCGCGCCGACAAGCATCCTCAACCTCTGTCATTCCGAGAATTCGCAGGACAATTCGCGAAGCGAATGGCCATGCGAACTCGACGAACCTGCTTTCCGTCGCCATCCCTGACGCGAAGATTTCTGCGAAAGCTTGATCTCCTGCAGAATTAAGACCGATCGAGCGTTGCAGAGAATTCCGAACGCTCGCAGTACCGTGGAAGAGCGGCGCTTCAGCGCCGCGTACTCCCCAAAATTCAACCGGGCTTTAGCCCCTCACAACCGCAACCGCGCCATCATCCCGTAAGCCTTCCGAAACCACGGCCGCTCCCGCCGCTTCTGATATCCCGGCATCGTCGCTCGCTTATCCAAAATTTTCTGCACCCACTGCCGCGCTTCCTCCACTCGCCCCTGCGATTGCAAAAACAAAGCGTAGTTGTAATAAGTTTCCGAACTCGTAGAAATCTTTGTCGCTTCGCGGAAAAGCTTTTCAGCCTTTTCCGTCTTCCCGGTCTGCGCATAAGCATGCGCCAGCAGCCCGATCCCGCGATGAAAGTCATATGTCGGATCCTCTTCCACCGCCCGCTCTAAATCCGGCACCGCCGCGGCAAAATCTCCCAACTCAATCTCCGCCACTCCGCGCCGGTAAAACGGATCTACCGAATCCGCCCGCTGTGAAATTGACCGGTCATAACATCCCCGAGCCTTGTTAAAATCTCCATCATCCAGATACAACAATCCCAGCTCTTCATAATTCCCCGCCGACGGATTATCCAGAATTGCCCGCTCCAATTCATGAATCCTTCGCCTCCGCGGAAACACTTGAAACGATGTTCGCAGCAACCCTGCATCTGGAATCACTTCCACCACGATATAAATCGCCGCCCCAATCCATCCCAAGAAAAGAATAATAAAAATCCAGTAAAAATCCGGACGTCGACGAATGAAATGCACAATCGCCACCGCCATCAGCAGAAATGACCACCAGTGAAAGAAAAAGCCAAGAAATCCCATGGAATGCGAAATATAACACGCCCAAGCGCAAGCACATCCTCCTGCTACAGAAGACGCCTTAAGGTTCTCTACGTTAAAGTCCGTACAGCATTGATTCCTGATTTCTGCAATTCTTACACGATGGCAACCTCCCCCGAAGAGCGCGTGCGCCGCCTATGTTCGCTCATTAACACAGCCCAGGGAGAGGAACTGGAAAAAGCAATCCTGGAGCTTCGATCCGCCATCACCGCGCTCATCGATGATGCTCACAACGTCGCCACCTACAATCTGATCAATTTTCCCGTCGCCATGGACAAACGCAAAAAAGCTTGACTCGGCAAAGCTTCACCCAGCGTATGTCACAATAACAGTGTGACTGAAACTGTCAGCCTTTCGCGGCAATCTCCGAATTCCGCTCTCGGCTCCATCCGTCTTCTCGCCTCTGATATCGACGGCACACTCCTAAACCCTCGATTCCAAATCTCCCCAGACGATCTCATCGCGCTGCGCCGCGCCCACGCCGCCGGCATTGAAATAGTCCTGGTCACCGGACGCCGCCACACTTTCGCCCTGCCGATCGCCCAGCAACTCGGCTTCGATCTCTGGCTTATCAGCTCCAACGGCGCCGTCACTCGCTCGCTCTCCGGAGAAACTTTCCACCGCGATCTCATGCCCCGCCAAACCTGCCGCGACCTCTGCACCGCCATGCAAGAATTCCGCGGCCACACCGTTCTTACCTTTGATAAAGAAACCAAAGGAGCCATCGTCCTCGAACACCTCGACGCACTCAACGCCAGCATCCGCCGCTGGCTCGAAAAGAACATGGCCTACATCGACTTTGTCGTCCCCCTCGAAAACGCCATCACTACCGATCCCATCCAGACCATGTTCTGCGGCTCGATGGCTCGCATGGCCCAAGCTTTACGCGCCCTCGAAGCCGCCGGCCTCGACAACCGCATCACCGTCCTCCGCACCGAATATCCCGAGCGCGATCTTTCCATGATCGACGTCCTCAACGCCGGATGCTCCAAAGGCCACGCTCTCGCCCGCTGGGCTGCCTACCGCGGCTTCCATCGCGGCCAGGTCATGGCCATCGGTGACAACCACAACGATGTCGAAATGCTTGAGTTTGCCGGCCATCCGTTTATCATGGGGAATGCCTGCGAAGAACTCCGCTCCCGGGGTTGGAGCATTACACGAGGCAACGACCATTGCGGCGTAGCCGCCGCCATCGCAGATGTAATTGGAAACTGAGCTCTGGCCTGTTGGACTCGGTTCGTCGAAGCGGCGCAAATTGTACCGTGGAAGAGCGGCGCTTCAGCGCCGCGTAAAGCATCAAAATGATTTGGGCTTTAGCCCCTGGGGGATTTATTCTTTTCTGAAGCACGCGGGATGAAAAAATCGCTTCAACTCGGCCTCTTCATCGCGCTAGTCGCTGCGAACGCCTTCGCCTCCGACTCCGCCATCCTCCGCAACGGATTCTCCATCGCTCACGACCATCGCCAAACCATCGGCTCCATCACTCGTCTCTACATCGACCCCGGTCAATCCAACTTCGTCGACATTCCCACCGCTGATATCGACCACTTCGAATCCGTCCCCGACCCGCCGACTCCAGTCCCGCTCCCACATCCCGCCGCCATCACCCCGCATCCTTTCGACCTGAATCAAACCGTGAAAGACGCGAGCGGCACTTATCAACTCGATCCCGATCTCGTCACCAGCGTCATCCGCGCCGAAAGCGATTTCAATATCCACGCCATCTCGCCCAAAGGCGCGCAAGGATTAATGCAGCTCATGCCGCAAACCGCCAGCCAACTCGGCGTCCACAACGCCTTCGACCCGCAAGCCAATGTCGAAGCCGGAACCCGCTATCTCCGTACCCTGCTCGAGCGCTACAACTTCGATCTCATCAAAGCCCTCGCCGCCTACAACGCCGGACCGCAGCGCGTCGAGCAATACAACGGAGTCCCTCCCTACTACGAGACCAAAGCCTACGTCGCCCGCATCGTCCGCGACTTCAACAAGAAGAAACTCGCCGCCAAATCCGCCGCCGCGCCCACGAAAAAACCCTCCGCCGCAAAACCCGCCTCAGCCCACCCCAAACCAAAGCCAACCCAAAACCTGGCCCAGAACTAGCCCGCCCTACCCTGGTCGACCCGGTGTTAAAGGTTTTTGATCCGCTAAGGCCTATGTGGGGACAGCCGCCCTCGGCTGTCCATTCGAGCGCAGCTCGAACTCTCATGTGGGACGGACACTCCTGTCCGCCGCCCTTGACCTAGATTCTGCCTCTCAACGCACCACCGAAGCGATGGAAGATGCCACAACAGCCAGCGCAACCGTGGAAGAGCGGCGCTTCAGCGCCGTGTAAGCCCCACCCACTCATATAACCGATGTCATTCCGAACCGGGCCGAAGGCGCGGTGAGGAACCTGCTGTTGAGCTTAGTTTACACTTGGGCTCACCCGTAACCTTGGAAGACGCCAGAGGCTCCAAGTTCACACGAGAACCCCTGCAACTTCTGCCCCGAAATTGGGCGTTGACACGAGATGACGACAGAGACTATCACTTTGCGTTACCCTATTTGTGGAGGAGTCATTGGCCACGATCAAGATTCCGGACAGGTACAAGCCTGGACTGGCGGTACTGGCGGCACTGCCGGAAGAGGTTTTTAATCAGGTGATCGCCACCCTTGATACGACCCCGTCTGCCCCAAGGGGACAAAAAGAGCTCACTGCGTGGCTGTCTTCGGAAGCCAAGAGCGTAACTCCCACTGATCTCCGAAAACTTGTGGACACGTTGGCATCCCTTTATCGTTTGCGAGTTAAATCAAATGTGACTTCTGAAGTTCTCGCAACCGACGTGGCGGATGCGGCATCGAAGGATGCTCGACTGGGAACTTCTGCCGACATCGTGAGATCAAGACTCACGCAATTATTGGCAATAAATGCACTTAACTTGGTAGATGCAAAGGCTAGGGAACTGCAGTTGGAAGCGGAGCATAGCTTCTGCGATGCCAGAATGATTACCGATATCCGGCCGGTGTTCGGTAGTAACGTTTCGGATTCTCCAGAGGCGATGATAATTGTGCATACCCTGAAATTGGGGTATCACGATTCTGCGAGCCAAACGCACAAGGAGATGTATGTAGCGCTGGATGAAGACGACATTGTTACTCTGACAACGCTCTTGAAGCGCACCCAAGATAAGACCAAGGCGCTTAAGAAGCAGATGGCCTCGGTAGGAATCGAATTGGTTGATATTACTTAAGACAGGAAGCGATGGCGCAAATCGAATATTGCGACGACGAAATACAAGAATGGCACCCGATCTTCGAGAGTGGCCCTTGTGCAGACGTGTGCGAAAACGAGTGGGGACTCGACGACATCGCTAGACTGGTATGGACAGTAAGTCAAATACAAAGCGAAGTTGTTGATTCTCTGGACGCAGGGGAGTGCTCCCTCGAAGCAGAATTCTATAAACACGCGACCCGTTGGAAGAGAGAAACGGCGCTCTACGGGAATCTGTCCAAAATCGTTTTGCATCCGGACTATCAACGGATTATGGCAATGGGACCGAAAGTGATCAGTTTCATCATAAAAGACCTTGCCGAGAAACCCGCGCACTGGTTTTGGGCGCTGCATAATCTCGTACCTGCCGGTCAAGATCCGGCTGAAGGTCTAACGACGGTAGAGGGCGCGAGGCAAGCTTGGCTGAAGTGGGGACGTGACAACGACTATTTGTGACGGACTTTCCTGAGAACTACGATCAATTTTCTTCGTTGGAAAAAATAGAGTGGGAGTTCCCTGCTTTAAGGGGTGGAGTTGGTTATCGAGACACCAGCGATGAGACGGCAGCCTATAATTGTCTCGCGTGGGCACTAGGGATAAATTGGACCCGATATGATCCCGAACCGAAATGTGCTGGATATTATTGGTTTCCGGGACTCCCGCGAAAGTGGGACGAAGTAACCCTCAGGCTTCTTTTTGAGAAGCACAACTACTCCGTGTCAGATAATAGCGAGGTTGAGCCGGGATACGAAAAGGTCGTATTTTATTCCGACGACGAAGGAGTTCCTCAGCACTTCGCGCGGCAATTACCAAACGGAAAATGGACAAGCAAGGTCGGAGATCTTAATGATATTGAGCACGATTCACTGGACTGCCTCATTTCGCCTATTTATGGCGCACCGGGGCTGGTGCTGAAGCGAAAGTTACAAGGGGTTTAGGGAGAAGTGGGCGGAGCTACTAGCGCCCTCCTTCGGGGTACTCTCGAGCAAGCCTCCTGAGCACCTGCTTCGCCCGGAATCATCTTCACCCGCCCCGATCGAATATCATCGACGCGCCGCTTGATCTCGTCTTCCCAAGCCGCCTCAACTCCTTCCTCAGCCGGCCCATCATCGAGACTCTCCACCAAACGATCAATCAGCAAACCGCGCTCATGTGTGGATAGACTAAGAGCCTTTTCCAGCAACTCCGAAACCTGCGGCGTCATCTGTGCCATCAGAACCTCGCATTCCCCACTTCAATTCGGTCCGCAATCACCCGCAGCGCGAGCGCCTCGACGGCTGCCTCTGCCTCAACCTTGGTCGCGCCGTAAGTCATCACTCCCGGAAGCTCGGGAATCTCGGCAATCCATCGACCGTCTTCTTCCCGATCGAACTCAATCTTGAATTTCACGCTGCCTCCGTTGGACCTGCACAGATTCTAGTCCCCCGTCTGGAACGCGACAAACGTTAAATTTGCGTCACCGCTAACAAGAGCCCCTTTTCCTTTCAATCACTTACCGCCATCCAATCCCCCATCCAACCGCTAAACCCCGTTTTTCGCCCATTCGTTGGGATAAAGCTGCTTATCCTCTTCTCCTCCCATAGGATAGCCACAGACAACTCCCAGGGAAACGTGTACAAACCAGGTTCAACTCCTTGGGAAAACTTGAGCTATTCGTTAGAATTTCAGGTTCCGCGCCGGGTGAAAGCGTCCCATCAAGCTGAAGCCAGCCTAGGAAGCCGGAGATTCAAGCGAAGAGCTAGAAGCCAGGAGCTAAAGCGAACATGCGCAAGCCGATTAAGTACGTAGAGAAAGCAGTCACAGTCGCCGCCAAAGGCGCTTGGGTGGTCTTCGATCGTTTGAACCGCATCAACCCAGGTGCGTCCCCAACCCCGAAATGGTCCGACAAGCCTCTGCTCAAGTCCTACGAAAAATCCAAGCCGCCGCTCGGCTGGCCGCGCTCCACCGATTCTCTTTGCCCGAAGTGTGTGCCTGAAATCCGTCAGCAGATTCTCGACGGCAAACTTCCGCATGAAGTTTTGATGAACGAAAAGATCGGCGAAATCAAAGCCACCATCGTCGAAAGAGATGGAAAGATATTGATGGTAAAAGATTGTCCAGTTCACGGCCACTTCGAAGACGTGATGTCGATCGACACCGATTTCTCGAAGCACCTCGAAGATGTTTTCCCCGGCCGCGATATCGCCGCGCATAACGACGAGAAGCTTCACCATCACGGCTCCTCCACCGTGAAGTATGGACGCGGCTCCGTGCTGACTATCGATCTCACCAACCGCTGCAACATGATGTGTGATCCCTGCTTCATGGATGCGAATCAGGTCGGCTTCGTCCACGAACTGCAGTGGGAAGAAATCAAGACGATGCTCGACAACGCGATCACCATCAAGCCGCGTCGTCAGATGAGCGTGCAGTTCTCCGGTGGCGAGCCCACGTTGTCTCCCTATTTCCTGGACGCCGTGCGCTACGCGCGCAAAGTTGGATACAACTCCGTGCAAGCGGCAACGAACGGAATTGAATTCGCAAAAAGTTTTGAATTCTGCCAACAGGCAGTAGAAGCTGGAATGCGCTACGCGTATCTGCAATTCGATGGCATCGGAAACGCCGCCAATGCGCACCGCATGGTCGGAAATTTGTTCGATGTGAAATTAAAAGCCATCGAAAATCTTCACAAAGCCGGAGTAGAAATCGTTCCGGTGGTAACGATCGTGAACGGCATCAACAACGAACAAGTCGGACGCATCATCAAGTTTGCGCTCGATAATCCGAAGACGATCAGCTTCCTGAGTTTCCAGCCGGTAAGCTTTACCGGCCGCGACGAAGCCGTCACCGACGATCGCCGTCAGGCCCAGCGCTACACGCTTTCTCACTTAGCCCACGACGTAAAAAATCAAACCGGATTAGGCGAACCCAGCCGCGACTGGTTCCCCATCAGCTTCATGGGAACATTCAGCGATTGGGCAGACCTAATGCACGCCAACGACGTAAAGAACGACTGGGGCCAACTAAGTTGTGGTTGCCACCCGAATTGTGGGACGGGGATGGCGGTGATGATTGATAAGGAAACGAAGGAAGCGGTGCCGGTTACCGCGTTTTTAGCGGGGGATCAGCTGGCGAAAGACATCGCCAAGGTGAACGATGCGTCGCGCGGAAAGTTCTTGACGGGGTTTGGAATGGCGCTGTGCTTGATGAAGAATTACGATCCGTTCCAGTCCCCGACACATTTCAAGCTGATGGATCTGCTGAAGAAGTTCGACAAGAACTATCACATCACGGGAAAGAACTACGGCAAGGTTGGTCCGGACCGGACAGTCGAGGACGTGATGAAGCGGCGCACCACTGACCGCTGGAACTTCCTGTTCATCGCGGGAATGTGGTTCCAGGATTTGTTCAACTACGATTTCCGAAGAACTGAGCAGTGCATTATTCCGTATGCGACGCAGGAAGGCGAGATTTCGTTCTGCGCTTATAACACGGGCGTGGGCTGGAGAAATATTATTGAGAAGATGCACATGACCGCCACGCTCACGAAATGGTATGAGGAGCATGGACGTCACGAGATTTTTGCCGGCGGCAAGAAAGTGAAGATGGACGACGAGACGCATTCACTGCTGCTGCGCGAAAATATCGTAACCACCGAATTGCAGCATGATTTGGATGATCTTGGCATCGCGAAGAATGCGCGCGAGGAGAAGAAGCGGGCACGGGACGCGAAGGCGGCGCTGGCGGTGGATCACTCCGAGACTCCGATTCCGGGACATCGCGGGCCACAGAAAAATGATGAAGCTTACAACGCGCGCATGGCTGCCATGTACCGCGAAGTCGTGCTGAAAGAGAAACCTGTGGTCGCCGAAAATGGGTTTATTCCGCTGGGCGCGCTGGGCAAGCCGAACGGTGGAATCGCTCCGGCCCCGAAACCGGAAGTGGGTGAGCCGGTAGCGGGGGACTAGAAGCAGCTTCTAGTTTTTAACTTTTAGGTGCAATAAGAATCAGGCCGCCTTGGGGTGGCCTGATTGTTTGGGTTTGGGAACCCGCCCGGTGATGAGGGATGGTCGAAGATTTCGTTTCGAGATGGGCGCCAAGAACCGTCGCCGCAGGCGTTCGTGGTACCCGCCCCTTCGCAAAGAACGCGAAGGAACGGGGCATCCCACTTTATTGCAAATGTCAACGAGAGTAGGGGCCTGCGCCGCCCGCCTTGGCAGCTGGTGAGCCACTGGTGAGTTGCATAGGTCCTTCCTCGGGAGTCCTCGGCGAAGCCGCGGACTCCTCATCATCAGGATGACAAGGTCTTAGGTCTGCACGGATGGACCATTACTTTCGAGTGCTTTACGCCATCGTTAGAGGTTCCCAAACGCAGCTCTTACCGCGATACTGCTTGTTTGGGAACAAACGAGGTCCAAATGAAAGCTCGGTATTTCGGTGTTTTCTTGCTAGCGAGCGCGTGCGCGACGGCTTGGGCTCAGGACGATTCTGCGATGGTAACCTCGAAAATTGTCGCCATGGAAAAAGCCTGGAACCAGGCGTTCAAGCTTCGTGACGCAAAGGCGGTCGATGGGATATTGGCAGACGATATCGTCCTCATCAATGACGACGGGAGTTTGCAGACGAAGACCGATTTCCTCAATCTGATCCATTCGGCGAAGGCCTCGGAAGAAGAGCAGGTCACGCCGGAATCGATCAGCGTGCATGTACAAGGCGAGGTGGCGGTCGCCACGGGTGTGTTTCGCTCGAAGGGGATTAAGGGCGGCAAGGCGTATCTGCGCCAGGACAGATTCGTTGATACCTGGATGAAGAAGAATGGGAGCTGGGTATGCGTGTCCGCGTCGGCGACACCGGTGCTGCATTGAGCTGAGGTTGGGGGATTGTTATTGCGCACCGTCGTGCGGTTTGAGCTTCCTCAGAGGCGGTCGCCCGGACCGCCGGATAATTCGCACTCTTTCCACAGCTTTTCCCAATTCCACAGCCCGGACATCACTTTCATCGGCAAAGGAAAGCCGAGTTGATGCGCCAGCATACTCACCTGCCCGCGATGGTGGGCTTCGTGGGCAAGCATGTAGCACAGCATTTCCGGGCCAACCGGCCAAGGCTGCGCCCAGCCATCCCTGCAAAACTTCTCGATGCGGCCTCCACCGCCGAGCGCTTCAGCGAGCATTTCGGCGCAGCGAGCCGCGCTTTCGGCCAATGCCGCTCTGGCCTGCCTCGGCGTGCAGCGGACGCGGTTGAGCTGCGATGGAACCTTCAGGTGCGGAGCCGTAAGCCTAATCCACTTGGTGCGGACATTGTGCATGTGAGTGAAGATTGCAGCAATGGTGCGGACGTTGCCGGGCGGCTTAGCTCTCCAGGCGGCAAGATCAAGCTGTTCGATGAGGATCTGGTTCATGCGATCGTTGGCGGTGAAGATCTGCGCTGCGGATTGGGCGAGTGGAAAGTGGGCGACTCGAGGGAGAATTTGCGGCGGACGCTTGGTCACGGCTCTTACTCCTCGAACTATCATACTTCGAGGAAATCAAAGACCCCGCCCTGTCCCTTCAAAATACTCAGGGACAAGGACGGGGCACCCGAATCGGGTCTGCATGTCGCTGGTTGCAGGTGGCGTCCGACTGCGTTGAGTAACGGTCCCCCGGCCGTTCACTCAACAGCAGTCGGACATCCAGCCGCGCACCGCGCCGCACATGACTTGAAAAGGCGGAGCCGTGCAAGCTTGGTTTTTTCCGTCACGCAGCAAGTCATGGACTCCACGGGACTGAATCTCGCATTTCGAATGCTTCGAGAACTGTGGCGATCACGTCCTCAGCCAGGATTGCGTCCGCAAAGCCACACAACTGAACCGCGCTGGAAACGATTTCATTGACTTGAGGTTTCGGCAATGCTGCCAAACCCCCAGCGGATTCCTGGACCCGTTGCAGAAGCACTACTAACTGAGAGACTCTCTCATCCTTCAGATACAAGCGCGCATCAGAGTAAGCCTTGCCGAATGTACGGTCCGGGTGCAAGGGTTCGGTGGACCAGTAAGGAAACAGCTCGCTTGTCTTATTCATCGCTGCCTCCCTGACCGGGACCCATCGGCTGCTCGCCCTCCAAGCTCCCGGAAAAAATGCTAGATAGTTGGTTAACTTGCTTTTTCATTCCGGTTCCTCCAGGTGTCAAGCCACTGTGTAAAAAACGGTTTGGGCTGGGTTTTTGCGGGCTCTGGTTGAGAACGTTCCGTTCCCGACGACCAAGCCGGCTCCTGGGTTTTAAGGGTTAGGCCATTCCTTTGAGTGGATGCACGAGTGTGCACCACGAATCGTTCCTGGGACTTGCCGGGAAGAACTTCGCGGAGAGCCCAATCGATGCGACGCACACATTCCTCGACCACCTTCATCTGCGCTTTGCCTTCCGATCCGTGGGCGACGAACATTAGGGGCTGAAGGGCGTTGCGAATGTGGTGATTTGTGAGATCGATCAGGTGAAGGTGTTCGCTTAACCGACGCGCTTTCTGGCGTTCGTACAGATGGAAGATGGATCCGGCAATCAAACCTCCGAGCAAGTCGTCGACGATACGGCGGGCTCCCTCAAGCCCAAAGTGTAGAGAGAGCTGATCGGCCGCGATCAGAAGAGCGGATACGAGAACGAATAGAAGAACTGGCTTCCACAGGGTAGAAAGCCAGGATTGGTCAGAGTTATTGAACCTCATGTGATCGCTCCTAAGGGACCATCGGTTCCTGCAGACGGCAATCTGAAAGCCAATGCGGCGAAGATTGCGTCCACTCAGTGAAGTCGGGGAAGATGCTGCGCGCATGCGACGGAGTAACTATCGATGGCGCAGAGATTCAGTCTGAGTGCGAGGTTGGTTCAGATCAGGAGCGTACAGAGAAGATTAAGGAGAGACCGCCGATGGCCTTGGCTGGGGGCGGTAGCGCGGTCAGCCGTGCGCGCGCTGAAGACGCAGCCTGCGCAATACGCCGGCAGAGTCGGCAAAATAACGTTCGAATCGACCACAGGGACGATGGCCTGAGTGCGAAGCTGCAGGGGAGGCGCCAGGTTTACAGGGGCATCCGCTTCATTGAACTTGGTTTCGGGCAGGTCGACTCGGGGGATGACAGATACGCAGACTGATGCTGCCAGAAGAAAGAGAATCAGCAGCCAACGAAGTAGCTTCACGACACACACCCCAAGTACCAAGAAAAATACTCCGGCAAGCATTCGTTGTCAATGAGGTTCTTCACCGAATGACGCTTCTGTGCAGGAGTAGTGGAGATGAATGGGGACGAGAACAAATTGGTCTGCCCACCGTAGATGCGGACGCGATCCGGGGAGGGATCGAGATTCTTAGGTGATGTCCTGTATTGAAGCGGGCAGAAAAGCGCTGGTACGGTAGGGACTTACGTGAGCTGAAGTGCGGAATCCACAGGAGCTGGAGATGGCCTTATGAAGATGAGTGTGTCGAACGGTTTGCTGGTGCTGGTGACGCAGGTTGCGATGGCCGGTGCAATTTTTGCGCAGAGTGGTGCTGCGCCGCTTTATCCGGCGAACCCCCATCCGGATCAGGCCCCGAATCCGAGTCAGGACCAAGCCCCGCAGGAGATGAATCAGAATACGGGCCAGAACGATATGCCGGTGTTCCGGGTAACGGTGACGGAGCGCACGACCAAGGCGGTGAATTACCGGAACCGCGGTGGGTCAACCGAAGTGGATTTTCGCGGCACGGATCTGATGCCGGAGGTGACCGGGCACGCCAAGGTGGAAGGCAAGGGCGGACGGCTGACGATTGACGCGGAGTTTGCTCACTTGCAGCCGGTGCGGATGTTTGGCGGACAATACCTTACTTATGTGCTGTGGGCGATTACTCCGGATGGGCGCGCGGTGAACCTCGGGGAAGTGGTGCCGGGAGGCAATGGCAAGGACAAGCTTGACGTAACTACGGATCTGCAGGCGTTTGGAATGATTGTGACGGCAGAACCTTATTATGCGGTGACACACCCCAGCAATAAGGTGATTGCGGAAAACATTATCAAACCGGGGACGAAAGGATTTGAGGAGCCAATTGAGGCGAAGTTCGATGTGCTGGAAGGACAGCAGTACACGATCGATGTTCCGGTGGACCAGTTGCCGTCGAGCCGGGCGAGCGATAAGGTCCCGCTGGATCTGCTGGAGGCGCGGAATGCGGTTGTGATTGCGAAGGCGGCCGGAGCGCAGCAGTATGCTCCGGATAGCCTGGCGAAAGCGGAAGACATGCTAGAGCGGGCGGAGGACTATTACCAGCGGAAACAGGGACGGACCCCGATTGGGACGGCGGCGCGGGGAGCCACGCAGATGGCGGAAGATGCGCGGGTGCTGACGCTGCGGCGCAAGGAGCAGTCGAAGCTGGATGCGGAACGGCGGGCGCGCGAGGAAGCGCAGGCGAAGGCCGAGGCCGATGCGGCGGCGGCGCAGCAACAGGCAGCCCAGGCGCAGGCACAATCAGAGGAAGATGCACGCCGCCGCGCGGAAGCGGAGCAAGCCCAGACAGAGGCTCAGGCAGCGCAGGCAGCGGCTTTAGCGCAGCAGCAACAAGCGCAGGCTGAGGCAGCGGCGGCACAACAGGCGGCGAGCCTGGCTGATCAGCAGCGGCAGGAAGCGATTCAGCAAAAAGAAGCGATGCGGGCGCGCTTGCTGGCGCAGTTGAATCAGGTATTGCAGACGCGAGATACGGCGCGGGGGCTGATCGTCAGCATGCCGGACGTATTGTTTGCCTTCAACAAATACGATCTTAAACCGGAGGCGCGGGAGCGACTGGCGAAGATCTCCGGGATCGTGCTGGCTTATCCGGATTTGAAGTTGCAGATCGAAGGCTACACGGATTCGATCGGCAGCGATGAATACAATCAGACACTCTCCGACAAACGGGCGGAAGCGGTGCGCGATTATCTGGTGAGCCAGGGAGTATCGATGAATAGCGTGACCGCGCAGGGGATGGGAAAGGCCGATCCGGTGGCCGATAACAGCACAGCCGCAGGACGACAGTTGAACCGGCGGGTAGAGATGATCGTATCGGGCGACGTGATTGGCAATCAAATCGGGCCGGCTGGAGGGCAGGGACCTGGAACGCCGAATCCTCAGTAATTCGAAGGGGAATATCTTCGTGCCGTTGGCGAATGCCGGCTTGAAAGTCGCAATCAAATCGTATTAGGCTTCGCTGCATCCCTCTGGCTGGAGGATGTAGGTGGAACACGAGAAAAAGGAACTCTGGTGGAAGTTGTGCGAGCAGGCGGCCAACGAGCAAGATCCAGAGAAGCTGCTTGAACTAGCAAAAGAAATCAATCGACTGCTGGAAGAAAAAGAACTACGCCTTAAGGGAGAAAAGCCTGCCGGGGCCGCATGACAGGCGGAGGATTCCATGAAGCGTTCGTGGGCTCTTTGCGTGTGTGCGCTAGCAGACAGACGTCAGAACTCCACATGAGTAGGCTGATATTAAAGAGGAGTCTCAGTATGGACAGGCCTATTCCTCGATCTCCATCATCTGTGGGACCGTCATTCCAAAATTCTTCGAAGAACGTGCGTTGTAGTATTTGCGAGAAACCCGTGAGCCTTGAAAATGCCAAGGCTGATGAATACGGGAGAACGATTCATGAAGAGTGCTACACGCTTAAAATGAAACTGAAGCGTGCTACAAGCCCCCCTGCCGCGTAACCGATGAAGGCAGCGCCTTCGCGTGAGCGGTCTCACGAATATCCCACGGTGAGATGTTGTTTGCGCGTCCTCGCGTAGTCTCTCTGTCCATCTACGCAGGCCGGGATGTAATCTTACGGCCCTTTGCTACAATCTTTCAGGATGAGCCGGCAAAATTCATTTATCGATGTTCCTGCGGCGATCGAGGAGATCCGCGCGGGACGCATGATTGTGGTGGTGGACGACGAGGATCGCGAAAACGAAGGCGATCTAACTCTGGCCGCAGAGAAAGTTACGCCGGAAGCCATCAACTTTATGGCCAAGTATGGACGCGGGCTGGTGTGCCTGGCGATGACCGAGGAGCGGCTCGATCATCTGCGGCTGGGGCCGATGTCGGCGGAAAATACTTCGCAATACGGAACGGCATTTTGCGAGGCCATCGATGCGAGAGCGGGTGTGACGACGGGAATATCGGCGTATGACCGGGCGCGCACGATTCAGGTGGCGATTGATCCGGCGACGAACGCGTCAGATTTGGCGAGGCCTGGGCATGTGTTCCCGCTGCGCGCGCGAAAGGGCGGCGTGCTGGTGAGGGCGGGACAGACCGAGGCTTCCGTTGACTTGGCGCGGCTGGCGGGAATGATTCCAGCGGGAATTATTTGCGAGATCATGAAGGATGACGGGACTATGGCGCGAGTTCCGGATTTGATTGAGTTCTGTCACGAGCATGGGCTGAAGATGCTGACGGTGGCGGAATTGATTCGCTACCGCATGGCGCATGAGCGCTATGTGCATCGTGTGGGCGAGGCGCTGGTGGAGACGCGGTTTGGCGAGTTCCGTCTGATTGCCTACGAAAGCGAAGTGGATGGTGGAGAATCGCACGTGGCGCTGATTAAGGGCGATGTGGAGGGGAGCGATGCGCCGGTGCTGGTGCGCATGCACGCGCATTGTCTGATGGGCGACGTGTTTGGATCAACGGGTTGTGAGTGCCACGCAACGCTGGAAGGATCGTTGCAGCGGATTGCCCAGGAGGGGCGAGGGGCTTTGATTTATCTGCATCAGACTTCGCAGGGATTTTCTAAGGAAAAAGTCGGCGAGCGAACGGCGCTGACTTTTCATAAGGGACGGAAATTACCCGCCCTGCTGGATAACGAACGGCAGACGCAGCGCGAGATTGGAATTGGGGCGCAGATTCTTTCGGATCTGAAGCTCAGCAGGATCAGGCTGCTGACGAATCGTCCGAAGAAAGTTGCCGCGCTGGAGGGTTTTGGGATTGAGATTGTGGATCAGGTTCCGGTGCAGTTGAGAGAGACGAAGACACGGTCCTAGTGTTTATCAGCGTGACGGATTTGGATGACGCGTAATTCGACCACAGCGGCTAAAGCCCGGTTTTATTCTTGAAGCTTTACGCGGCGCTGAAGCGCCGCTCTTTCACGGTTGCGCATGCACCGAAGTTTGAGTGGCTATCAGAACGGCTTGCGGACGAGCACTTCGCTATCCCGGATGAAAAACTGGGCTGAACATTTTTCTGAGCCGCAAATGACGGGGACAAGGCCGCTGATCTGGCGGCGGGTGATTAGTCCGAGCATGCCGCAGGACGGGCAGGCCAGTACGGCCCAGTAGGGATCTTCTTTCTCGCCGACTTCGCCGGCATTTTCCAGCACAAAGACGGTTCCAGGCTGCATATGTTCCGGGATCCATTCGTTGATCATGTCCAGTTCGCCGACCATATTTCCCCCTTGTGAACCGAGACTTTGTTAGCCACTAAACCCTTTGTCTAAGAGACCTTTCTAGCACGCCGGCGCTCGGCCGGCGCTATTACGGAAGTACTCACTTTTCTGGCAATCACGTCGGCTCGCACCTGGCGGACAGCGTCGCTGAGGCAGACGCCGAGAATCGGCTGACTGGAATTTTTCAGGATATCGACGATTTGCCGCGCCGATGTTTCGAGATAGAGGTGGGTGCCATCGGTGAGCAGGTGAACGTCGGAGGTGCGGCTGACGATTTCAGCGAGGGGCTTGCCGACCTCGCGGGCCAGGAAGCGCATGACCTTTCGTACCCCTTGCAGGGAGAAGCCCTTGCGGCGAAGCTCGCAGATGACGGCCACTTCCGTGAGGTTTTGCATGGAGTAGAGACGGCGATGACCTTCCCGTTCGGGCTTGACTACTCCGCGTTCGTCCCAGTACTGGAGCTGGCGGGCGGTGATGCCGGTGAGGGCGATCACGTCGTGAGATCGGAAGCGGTGATGCATTGGTCCCCGATTTGTTTGAAACAATTTGAATGCTGAATGTTTCAAACATTTTAGAGAGAAGCGGATGGGAGTCAATGGAGAAACTGCGGGGGAGGGGTAACTAGAAGAGTGCGGCCGATTGGTGGCTAAAGCCCGCGGTTGGCTCCGGTTGGGTTTTACGGCGCGGCGGAAGCCGCGCCCTTTCAAAGCCGCGTCAAGTTCAGACCGCCCCCGACGAAGTGGACGATTTCCAGGCGGTCGCCATCTTTAAGGATAGTTTCAGGCCAGCGGTCGCGGGGGGCAATTTCGCGGTTCAGTTCGACGGCGACGCGGTCGGACTTCATGTTGAGCAAGTCGATCAAGGACGAAAGAGTGAATTGAGCGGGCGGTGCAGGGTCCGGGAAAGTGCGGGCTTCTCCGTTGATGTGCAAGTTCATCGCGTTGATTTTCTCACGAACGGCGATGAGTTCCCTATTCGCTCTTGCGCAAGGCGAATTTGCGGGTTACGGTGCGGCCTTCGTGGTTGGCCTGGACCATGACGGAGGAATCGGGCAACGAGGATTCATCGACCTCGATGGAGATTGCCGCGTTGCCAGCGGAATCCGTCACGGCCTGCGTATAGAAAGGTGCCGCGTCGGGACGGGCGAAGCGGAAGATCAGGCGGGCGGCTGGGACGGCTGATCCAGCCTCGGTGACGTGCAACTGCATGGTGAGTTTGCGATCGGTGTGAACGGAGGCGGCGTTTTCCCATTGCACGTCGAGTTGTTTGATGCCGGCCAGAGATTCGGTCTCGGCATGATCGAGGACGTCGTCCAACTTTCCTTCGCGGATGGCTTCGAGGACGAGGCGATGCTGGTCGCGCAACTGCTGCTCTTTTTGAGTGTCGCCGAAGTCGGGTTGCTGGGCGGAGGCCGCATACGAGATGGCTTTCTTGCCGATACACCTTCCGCGCATGAAGACTTGCGTCTGCAGCAATTTTTCGCTCTCGCGCGCTTCGCTTTGCACGTGGTAGATGGTGTCGCCGTGTTTGACGTCGGTATTGAAGCCGAAAATCATAAGAGATTTGTAAGCAGAAAATTCGATAATTTGTGTAATCGAAAAACCTAATGCACCCCTGAGCTTACAACGTTCGCGGCGTTATCAGGGTTTGAATTTCAATTTCCCAACTACACGATTACAAAATGGCAAATTCTTCCTCGTTCCCTTGACACTCTCGCGCACCAACACCTAATCTAGAATGTTTAGTTAACGCTTGGCGCGAATTATATATACGCTCTCCTATGCCAGACAATTACTTCGCAAGCTACCTGCCTTTTCTCATCCATATTCTGCTGGCTGGGGCGATTGCGACTGCCATTATTACGCTTTCGTGGCTGATTGGGCAGCGTAAGCCGACGCGGGCCAAAATGGAAGCCTACGAATGCGGCATGCACCCGGTGGGCGACTCGCGCGGACGATTTTCCGTGCAGTTTTACCTGGTGGCGATGCTATTTATTTTGTTCGATGTCGAGGCCGTGTTTCTTTACCCCTGGGCGGTGATCCTGCACGACCTCAAGCATTTTGGTTTGTGGGAAATGTTCGTTTACATCGGCATCGTTTTGGTGGGATTTTTCTACGTGTGGAAAAAGGGCGTGCTGGATTGGGGTCCAGACGCAATGCGGCGAGGAACGCGGTAATGGCACTGACGCCTGCGATCACCGATCTTGAACAACTGAAGAGCCATCCTGCGGTAGCTCGACTGCTGGCGTGGAATTCGGCGGCGGTTACGGAAGGAAAGTTCGACCGCGACGAGATGACGATTACCGTGGATCGATCGTGCGTTCGGGAAGCTTGCGCGCTCTTGCGGGACGATGCTAACTGCGCCTTCAACTTTCTTTCCGATGTGACTTGCGTGGATTGGTATCCAGCAGAGCCCCGGTTTGAAGTGATTTATCACCTGCTGTCGATTTCCAAGAAAGAGCGGGTGCGGCTTAAGGTTCGCTTAGACAGCGCGAGTCCTGCGGTGGAATCGATTTGTTCGGTGTGGCCGGGCGCGAATTATTTCGAGCGCGAGGTTTTCGATTTGTTCGGGATTCGCTTTACAGGGCATCCTTACTTGCGAAGGCTTTTGATGCCGGAAGATTGGGAAGGTTATCCGTTGCGAAAAGATTATCCGGTGGAGGGTTACCGCTGATGGCGCACCTGACAGCGACGCCGGTTCTCGAGCCCGGGCAGGATCGGACGATGATCCTGAACATGGGGCCGCAGCATCCGTCGACGCACGGCGTGTTGCGGGTTTTGCTGGAGATTGATGGCGAGACCGTAGTGCGGATCATGCCCGACATCGGATTTCTGCACACGGGAATCGAGAAGACGTGCGAGGCGAAGTTTTACCAGCAGGTGGTTCCGCTCACGGATCGCATCGATTATCTGTGCCCCATGACCAACAATCTTTGCTATGTGCTGGCGGTGGAGAAATTGCTGGGGCTGGAGATTCCGCCAAAGGCTCAGTGGATGCGGGTTTTGATGAATGAGTTGACCCGCATTAATTCGCACCTGGTGTGGCTGGGCACACATGCGCTCGATATCGGCGCGATGACGGTCTTCCTTTATTGCTTCCGCGAGCGGGAAGAAGTTTTAAAGCTGTTCGAAGCGATCAGCGGGCAGCGGATGATGACCTCTTACTTTCGCGTTGGCGGGCTGGCGCTGGAGCCGCCGTTGGGATTTTTCGATCGCGTAAAAAAGTTCGCGGGATATTTTCCGGACAAGGTGGATGAATACGAAAATCTCCTGACGGGGAATCCGATCTGGGGGATGCGCACCAAGGGTGTGGCGCGGATGACCGCGGAAGATGCCATCGCGCTGGGCGCGAGCGGGCCTACGCTGCGCGGCAGTGGCGTGGATATCGATCTGCGCCGGGATATGCCTTACTCGGGATATGAGAATTTCAAGTTCAAGGTTCCGGTGGCACAGGAAGGCGATGTTTTTGCGCGGTACATGTGCCGAGTGCGCGAGTTGCGGGAGTCGAATGCGATTGTGAAACAGGCTCTGGAGGGAATGCCCGAGGGACCGATCAAGGCTAATGCGCCAGGAGTGGTTTTGCCCGATCGCGAGAAGATGAAGACGCAGATGGAGGCGCTCATCTATCACTTCAAGATCATTACGGAAGGCTTTGCGGTGCCGGCCGGCGAGGTTTATCAGGCGGTGGAATCGCCGCGCGGTGAGATGGGATATTACATCGTGAGCGACGGGACGGCGAAGCCTTATCGGGTGCACATGCGGGCGGCTTGTTTGGCGAACCTGCAGACGCTGCCGAAGATGTGTGAGGGCGGGCTGATTGCGGATGTAGTGGCGGCGATCGGAAGTATTGATATTGTTTTAGGAGAGATTGATCGGTGAGGCCTTGCAGTTTTTCGGCGATCCAGGCTAACCCTTCACCACAGAGGACGCAGAGGTTTCACAGAGGATTTCGGTCATGAAGTTTTCGGAAGAATTCGAGGCGCGGTTTAACGAGATGTTGCCTCACTATCCAACAAAACGGTCCGCGCTGGTGCCTACTCTGCTTTACGCGCAGGATGAGGTTGGATTTCTGTCTGAGGAAGTGATTGCGGAACTGGCCGGACGCCTGGATTTGACGGAACTCGAAGTGCGCAACGTGATCAGCTATTACTCGATGCTGACAACCAAGCCGCGGGGCAAGTTTAACGTGCAGGTTTGTACGAACATCAGTTGTCTGGTGCGCGGCGGCGAAGAGATTTTGCGGCATTGCGCGAAAAAGCTAGGCGTGGGCAACCACGGCACGACGGCGGATGGATTGTTTACTCTGGAAGAAGTGGAATGCATTGGCGCGTGCAGCTGGGCTCCGGCGGCGCAGGTGAATTACGACTTTCACGAGAACCTGACGGCGGAGAAGATTGATCGAGTGCTGGACGAGTACAAGATGAAGGCGACTCAGTAACCGATTTCCAATTGCCAATTTCCGATTGGATTGCTTTTCAATTGGCAGTCGGCAATCGAAAATCGACGCTCTTGTTATGGCTTCTTTAGTTTCACATCCCGACGAAGTAAAGGTCGTCTCCCGGCGATTCGGCCAGGGCGCGACCGATATTGATCGCTACCTTGAGCTCGACGGTTATAAGGCGGTGCAGAAGGCGCTGGCGATGGAAGCTGACGCCATTATTAATGAGGTGAAGAATTCCGGGTTGCGCGGGCGCGGCGGAGCGGGATTTTCGACGGGGATGAAGTGGTCGTTCGTGCCAAAGCAATCGGCGAAGCCGAAGTATGTGCTGTGCAACGGCGATGAGAGCGAACCGGGAACTTGTAAAGACCGCCTGATTTTTGAGCATGATCCGCATGCGGTGATTGAAGGCGTGATGATCGGCGGGCTGGCGGTGGGCGCGAAGAGCGGGTACATCTACATTCGCGGGGAATATCGATATCTGTCGATCATCATGCAGAAGGCGATTCGCGACGCTTACGCCAAGGGATTTCTGGGCAAGAATATTTTTGGCAGTGGGCGTGACTTCGATATTTTCTGGCACGGCGGTGCGGGAGCCTATGAAGTCGGTGAGGAGTCGGCGCTGATGGAGTCGCTCGAAGGCAAGCGTGGGATTCCACGGATTCGGCCTCCGTTCCCTGCTGTGGTGGGGCTGTGGGGTGGACCTACCGTCATTAACAATGCGGAAACCCTGGCCAACGTGCCGCACATTATTCTTGGTGGCGCGGAGTGGTACGCCAAGCTGGGCACGCCGAAAAATGGCGGCACGCGGCTGTTTTGCCTGAGCGGAAACATTGCGAAGCCCGGCGTCTATGAACTGCCCATGGGTTACAACCTGAAGAAGATGATCTACGAAGTGGGCGGCGGAATTCCGAACGGGCGCAAATTGAAGGCGGTGGTTCCGGGAGGGTCTTCCTGTCCGGCTCTTACCGCCGATGAAATCGACGTCGCGATGGATTTCGACTCCGTGGCCAAGGCTGGGTCGATGCTGGGTTCGGGCGGTGTGGTGGTGGTCGATGACGCGCAGTGCATTGTGAAGTTCGCACTGCGGACGATGAAATTTTATAAGCACGAGAGTTGTGGATGGTGCATTCCCTGTCGCGAGGGCACGGATTGGCTCGAAAAAACCTTGACTCGTTTTCATCGCGGCGGTGGCATGATGAAAGACATCGACAACATGCGCTATCTGTCAGAGAACATGCTAGGGCGGACGTTTTGTCCGCTGGGCGATGCGGCGGCGATGCCGACCATCGCGTTCGTGAAAAAGTTTAGAAAAGAATTTGAAGATCATCTGGAAGGCAGACCGTGTCCGTTTGAAAAAGAGGGCGCGGTGGAAGAACTACCGGTACTAACTCACTAAATTTCTCATGGCTGACGTAACACTTACAGTTGACGGCAAGAAAGTAACGGCTCCAGCGGGAACGCTGCTGATCGAGGCTTGCAAACGTGTGGGTATTGAGGTGCCTTCGTTTTGCTATTACCCGAATCTGTCTCTACAGGGCGCTTGCCGCATGTGCCTGGTAAAGATTGAGAAGATGCCTAAGCTGCAAACCGCTTGTACCACGGTGATCAGCGAAGGCATGATCGTCACTTCCGATAGTGAAGAGATCAAGCAGGCACGGAAGTCGATGGTCGAGTTGCTGCTGGGGAATCATCCGCTGGACTGTCCGGTGTGCGATGCGGGCGGCGAGTGCGAATTGCAGGACATGACGTTCTCTTATGGCGCGGCCGAATCGAAGTTCATGGAGGCCAAGAATCATAAGGATGAGCAGCAGTGGTCGCCGGTGGTGTTTTTCGATCGTCCACGATGCATTCTTTGTTATCGCTGCGTGCGGGTATGCGGCGAGGGGATGGACGTTTGGGCGCTGGGAGTGCAGAACCGGGGCGTGAGTTCGATCATTGCGCCGAATAAAGAAGATCATCTGGAGTGCGAAGAGTGTGGGATGTGCATCGACATTTGCCCGGTAGGCGCGCTGACCTCCGGCGCGTACCGCTATAAGACGCGGCCGTGGGAGATGAAGCATGTGGGCACGATCTGCACCCATTGCGGAGATGGATGCAAGACGACTTTGGGCGTTCGCCGCGCCGATAAGGGAATGGAGATTGTGCGCGGGGACAATCGCGATAAGAGTGGGGCGAATGGAGACTTCCTGTGCATCAAGGGAAGATACGCGTTTGATTTTGCGAATCATGAAGAGCGGCTGACGCGTCCGCTGATTCGGAAGGACGGAAGGTTAACGCCTTCGACGTGGGAAGAGGCGTTCGAACTGATCGGGAAGAGGTTCGCGTCCATTCGTGATGTCGAAGGCGGCGAGGCGATTGGCGTGATTGGTTCGACGCGGACCTCGAACGAGGAAGATTATCTGCTCTCGAAGTTTGCGCGGGTGGTTCTGAAGACAAATAACGTCGATCATCACCGCACAGCGGACTTCCCTGCCCTGGCCGCGGCTCTGCGCGGAAAAGCGAATTCGACCGCGAATATGACCGATGTTTTTACTGCCCCGGCTACGCTGTTGATTGGGAACGATCCTACGGAGCAGCATCCGCTGCTGGCTTGGCAGATTCGCAATAATGTGCGGCTGCATCGGGCGCGGTTGTACGTGATCAATTCGCGGCCGATCAAGCTGCGGCGGCAGGCGGTCAATTTCACGCAAATCCCGGAGGGAGCAGAGGGAAAAGTTGCGGCCTTTCTCGCCGGAGAGGATTCGGCATTGGAGGCGATTGCAGGACATTCGTCGCGCGAGCAGTGGACTGGGCTTCGCGACCAACTGCGCGGCGAGCAGAATCTGGTGATTGTGTTTGGTTCGGAGGTCCGCGGCGATGACTTGCCGAATCTTGTGAAATTTGGATCTGCGGTGGCGGGAACAAAATTTGTCTGTCTGGCGGACTATGCAAATTCGCGCGGGGCGGCCGATATGGGGCTGTATCCGGATTTGCTGCCGGGATATCACCCGATCGCAGGCAACAGTGAGTTTCATCGCGAGTGGGGCGAGATTCCCCGGTCTGCAGGACTTGATTTGACGGGCATGGTGGAGGCGGGGAAAGCGGGCACGCTGCGGGCGCTTTACGTGGTGGGATCGAATCCGGTGGGACGGCTGAATATCGATCCTTTTGCCTTCTCGAAGAGTTTTGTCGTGGTGCAGGACATGTTCCTGACGGAGACTGCGGTGATGGCTGATGTGGTTTTGCCAGCGGCGAATGCATACGAAAAGACAGGAACGTTTACGAATACTTGCGGTGATTTGCAGCTTCTGAAAAAAGCGGGCGAGGTTACGGGGACGAAATCGGATTTTGAAATGATCGTGCGCATTGCTGACGCGATGGGCTTTGATGTCCGCAGACTGGTGCCGTTCGGCGAAGGAGTGCGCGCGGGTACGCACGCGGATATGGGGCAGTCGCGCGGAGCGCAATCCGGCGAGGCTGACCGTCACGCGGTATGGCTGGAGGCTCACGGACTGGAGCCGAAGATGAGCCCGTTCGATCCGACGGCGATTCTGGATGAAATTCAGCGACTGGTTCCGGGCTACGACGTTTCGCGCATGAACCTGATGGCGGGTAACAGCGAGCATACATCGCTGGTTGACGCGGGTCCTGGAGTTGCGCACCGGGCGGAATCGATTCAACCCGCAAATGATGATCTTTTCACCTCCGGGACTTTGGGACGATATTCGCGCGCCTTGAAGTCAGTGATGGAAAGCCACGAAGTGAAGCCTGCCGAAGTCGCGGCGGACTGATTCACGGATTTAATAGCAGCATTGGGAGAGGAAGAGAAGGCCTTGTCCGTTGGCGTGTTCATACTCGTGTCGGTGATCAAGTCGCTGATCGTGCTGGTCGCTCTGCTTACTGCGGTCGCTTACACGGTTTGGTTGGAGCGCAAAGTTGTGGGCCACATGCAGAATCGCTGGGGACCAACGCGCGTGGGACCGTTCGGACTGCTGCAGCCCGCGGCCGACGGGCTGAAATTTTTATTCAAAGAAGACCTGACGCCGCCGCACGTTTACAAGCCGCTGTTTCTGGCGGCGCCGATGATGGCGGTTATTTTTGCGCTGACTTCGATTGCAGTAATTCCGTTCGGCAATCCGGTTCGAATTTTCGGTTACAACATTCCGCTGCAGATTACGGATGTGAACATCGGCCTGTTGCTGATTCTGGGCGTGACCTCGATGGGTGTGTACGGAGTGGCGCTGGCGGGATGGTCATCGAACAATAAATATTCGCTGCTGGGTGGGCTGCGAGCCAGCGCACAGATGGTGAGTTATGAAATTGCGCTGGGGCTTTCGCTGGTGGGAGTGCTGATTCAATCGGGGAGCTTCAGTTTGCGTACGATTGTGGACATGCAGGCCGGGCGGTTTCTGGGATTCATTCCGCGCTGGAATATTTTTCACGGGCAGTTTATCGGATTCTTTATTTATCTGATGGCCGCCTATGCGGAAACGAACCGCATTCCGTTTGACCTGCCCGAGGCTGAAACCGAACTGGTTGCGGGATATCACACGGAATACAGTTCGATGAAGTTTGCCATGTTTTTTATGGCGGAATACGCCAACATGATTACGGTCGGATGCGTGGCCACACTGTTGTTTTTCGGCGGCTGGCACGGGCCGTTGTTTGGGCCTCCGTTGCTGCAAGCGGTGCTGCCAGTCTTCTGGTTCCTCGCCAAGGTTTTCTGTTTTCTTTTTCTCTATATCTGGGTGCGTGGGACGTTGCCGCGCTTCCGTTATGACCAATTGATGTCTTTTGGCTGGAAGTTTCTGCTGCCGCTGGCCATTGCGAATCTGGTAGCGACGGCGATTGCCGTGGCCTGGTAAAGACGGTACTGATTCATGGGTTTCCATCTCATCTTATTTCTGGCGTTTGGCGCGGTTTGCGTGGGCGGGGCGGTGAACCTGCTGGCGCAGCGGCATCCCATCAACAGCGCGCTCTCGCTGATTGCGGTGATGGCGGCGCTGGCCGGGGAATATTTATTGCTGGGCGCCGAGTTTGTGGCGGCAGTGCAGGTGATAGTTTACGCCGGGGCGATTATGGTGTTGTTCGTTTTTGTCATCATGCTGCTCAATGCCGGCGTGGAGGAAGAAACCAAGGGGAGCCGAGTTGCCATATTGTTTGGAGTGCCTGGGGTGCTGACCAGCAGCGTGCTGATGGTGTGGGTGGTGGTGCGGCATTCGGTAACAGAGTCGGTGCCGATCGGAGCGTTGCCGGGGCATCCCACCGATATCGCGCAGCTTCTATTTCACGATTTTCTGCTGCCGTTTGAAGTTACATCGGTATTGATCCTGATTGCCATCATGGGCGCCGTGGTGCTGGCCAGCAAGCCGGAAGCGACGGCGAGAAAGGTGGACTGATGGTTCCGTCGTATGTGCCGCTAACTTATTACTTGCTGCTCAGCGGATTTTTATTCGGCTGCGGCGTGGTTGGATTTTTGATCAAGCGCAATATCATCACCATCTTCATGTCGATTGAACTGATGCTGAACGGCGTGAATCTTTCGTTTGTGGCGTTCGCGGCGCATTGGCACGCGCTGGCGGGGCAGGTATTCGTTTTCTTTGTGATGGTGGTGGCGGCGGCGGAAGCGGCGGTTGGACTGGCGATCATTATCGCGGTTTATCGCACGCGGGAGACGTTGAACGTGGATCAGGTGAACCTGCTCAAGCTATGAATTCGATGCTCAATCTATGGCTGATCCCGTTGCTGCCGCTGGCGGGCGCTGCGATTAACGGCTTCTTCGGGAAAAAGTCGTCGCGGAAGGCCGTTACGACGATTGCTTTGGTTTTCAGCGGAGCGGCGTTTGCGATGGCTTTGTGGGTGGCGATGCGGTTTTCGTCGCTGTCGCTTCCCTATCATGAGTATTTTGCGCACTGGATCCGGTCTGGAAGTTTCAGCGTTGACTTCGCGTTTTATCTCGATCAACTTTCGCTGGTGATGCTCTTGGTGGTGACGGGTGTTGGATTTCTGATCCATGTCTATTCCGTCGGCTACATGTGGGAGGATCCGAGTTACTACCGCTTCTTCAGCTATCTGAATCTGTTCATGTTTTTCATGCTGACGCTGGTGCTGTCGGCCAACTACCTGATGATGTTTATCGGGTGGGAGGGCGTAGGGCTGGCGTCGTATCTGCTGATTGGCTTCTGGTTCACCAAGGATTCGGCGGCGTCGGCGGGCAAGAAGGCATTCATCGTAAATCGCATTGGAGACTTCGGATTTCTGATTGCTCTTTTTTTGCTCATCAAGCATTTTGGGTCGCTGAATTTCGATCAGGTGTTTCAGAGCGTTCTGCCGATGGGAGCGGAAAAATCTGGAGCGGGGCTGCTGACGGCGATTGGCATTCTGCTGATGGTGGGAGCGTGCGGAAAGTCGGCGCAGATCCCGCTATACATTTGGCTTCCGGATGCGATGGAAGGTCCGACTCCGGTTTCTGCGTTGATTCATGCGGCGACCATGGTTACCGCAGGCGTGTATATGGTTTCGCGGTCGCATGTAATTTTTGAGCGGGCTCCGATTGCGCTGACGGTGGTTGCGATTATTGGAACGCTGACGGCATTTTTCGCCGCAACAATTGGCATTGCGCAGACCGACATTAAAAAAGTTCTGGCATACTCGACGGTTTCGCAGCTTGGTTACATGTTCATGGCTTGCGGAGTGGGGGCCTTCTCCGCCGGAATCTTCCACCTGATGACGCACGCCTTCTTCAAAGGCCTGTTGTTTCTGGCGGCGGGCTCGGTGATCCATTCGGTGGGCGGCGAGCAGGACATGCGCAAGATGGGCGGGCTGCGGAAGAAGATTCCGTGGACGTTCTGGTGCATGACTGCAGCCACGTTAGCGATCTCTGGAATTCCCGGGTTCTCCGGGTTCTTCAGCAAAGACGAAATTTTGTGGCGCTCTTACCAGGCGAGTTGGGCTTACTGGCTGGTCGGAGTGGTCACGGCGCTACTCACATCGTTTTATATGTTCCGGCTGTGGTTTATGACGTTCTTCGGTGAGTATCGCGGTGAGGCGGAGGCGGAACACGGCCATGGAAGCCATTCGGCGGCTGATGCGCATGGCGGGCATGGACACGGCGGGATCCACGAAAGCCCAAGGGTGATGGTGATCCCGCTGGTAATTCTGGCGGTGCTTTCGGTGGTGGGCGGATATGTGGGAGTGCCGGGATCGCTGGGCGGAAATAATCGGTTCGACAAATTTCTCGGACCGGTATTTCACGGCAGCGCTCCGGGCAATGCGCAGCCCTCGGCCGTAGATGAAAAAGGAGCGCCAGAAAAAGAGACTGAAGGACCTGAGCCGAAGACTGGAGTTTCAACCGAGTTGATGTTCACGGGGATTTCCGTGTTGGCGGCGTTCTTGGGTTTCGGGCTGGCGTGGCAGCTTTATTACCGGCGGACGGATTTACCCGACAAGATTGCGGCTTCGATGGCAGGGGCTTACCAGACGTTGGTGCACAAGTATTACGTGGACGAACTGTATGGCGCGGTTTTTGTGAAGCCGCTGATCAGTTTTTCAACGCGGGTTCTGTGGCACGGGGTGGATCAGGGAATTATCGATGCAGCAGTGAACGACGCAGGATACGGCGCCAGGCATGTTTCCGATGAAGTTCGTCACATGCAATCGGGCAACATTCGCTCCTACGCGGGATGGATCGCGGCGGGTTCGGCGGTCGTGATCGCCTTCATGATCTGGATGTGGACGGGAGCGCGATGAGTACGGACAATCTCAGCTCCATCATTCTTACGCTGGTCACGTTCCTTCCTCTGGCGGGCGGATTGCTGCTGGTGATGTTTCCCCGACGGGACCGCGACATCCGGATTTTTGCGCTGGTAATTTCCCTGCTGACGTTTGTTCTTTCTCTGCATCTACCGGTTTATTTCCATCGCGGGCAAAGTGAATTTCAGTTTCAGGTCGACCGGCAGTGGGTTTCGACTCCCAACATCCACTACCACATGGGAATTGACGGAATCTCGTTGTGGCTGGTGGTGCTGACGACATTTCTCACGCCGCTGTGCGTGCTGATTTCCTGGAACTCGATTCACGAGCGAGTGAAGGAATTTTTTATCCTGCTGCTGATTCTGGAGACCGCGCTGATTGGCGTGTTCACGTCGCTGGATCTCTTCCTCTTTTATTTCTTCTGGGAAGCCACGCTGATTCCCATGGCCTTGGTGATTGGCATTTTCGGCCACGAGCGCAAGGTGTATGCCGCGGTGAAATTCTTCATGTACACGATGATTGGATCGGTGTTCATGCTGGCGGCGATTCTGTGGCTCTATGCGCACACGGGGAGCTTTGATTTCGTGGTGATTCGCGATCAGATCGCGAGCGGCTCTGTGCCGGGTTTTCCAGCTGCTGCGCAGTGGCTGTTTCTGGGATTCTTCCTGGCTTTCGCTGTGAAGGTTCCGCTGTTTCCCTTTCACACGTGGTTGCCGGATGCGCACGTGGAAGCGCCAACGGCGGGTTCGGTGTTGCTGGCGGGCGTTCTGCTGAAGATGGGAACGTACGGCCTGTTGCGATTCAACCTTGGATTGTTTCCCGAGCAATCGCGGCACAACGCCTGGTGGATCATGATTCTGGCACTGATCGGGATTATTTACGGCGCGCTGGTGGCGATGGTGCAGCCGAACATGAAGAAACTGATCGCGTATTCCTCGGTGAGCCATCTGGGATTTGTGGTGCTGGGAATTTTTAGCTTCACGCAGGCGGGGTTGAATGGCGCAATGTTCGTGATGCTCGCGCACGGAGTCTCGACTGGCGGGCTGTTCATGCTGGCGGGGATTCTGCACGAGCGGCGGCATACCTACGAGATCAGCGAATTTGGCGGCCTGGCTTCGCCCATGCCGATTTACTCTGCGTCGTTTCTCGTAATTGTGCTGGCGTCGGTGGGATTGCCTTTGTTCAACGGATTCATCGGTGAATTTCTGGTGTTGAGTGGAGCTTTTCAGGATAAGCCAATCTACGGAATTCTGGCAGCCACCGGAGTTATCTGGAGTGCAGTTTATTTGCTTTGGATGTATCAGCGGGTGTTTTACGGCAAGGTTACGCACGCGGTGAATAATTCGTTGAGCGATCTCTCGGGATTCGAAAAATGGGCGGTGTGGCCGTGCGCTGTGGCGGCGCTGGTAATGGGAGTGGCTCCCATTTTGTGGCTGGGAGCGATTGATCCGGCGGTACAAGCGGCGCTCACGCCGTTCGTGCGGGTGGCGAGCAGGGTGGTGGGACAGTGATCGCAACCTTCTTCCCCGCTTATTCGCCAACGCTGCCGCAGAGTACGGATTACGTACGCGTGCTGCCTGAGATTGTGCTCTCGGTGTTCGGCATGATTGTGATGGTGATGGAGCCGCTGCTTGACGAGCGGACCGGGCAAAAAGTTTTAGGGATCATTGCGTTTGTGGGATCGCTGGCGGGACTTGGAGCGACCTGGATCATGGCGCAGGCTCCGGGACTGGCGTTCTGGAACACGGTACAGGTGGACGGGTTCAGCGTTTTTTTTCACGTTCTGGTGATCGCGATTGTTGCCGTCGTGATTCTGAGTTCGTACGAATACATGGCGGTACAGCGGATTCGCGCTGGGGAGTATTACGCGCTGGTTCTTTTTGGCGCGGTGGGCATGGCGCTGATGTCCTCAGCTGTGGAGCTGGTGCTGATTTTTATCGCCCTCGAAATTTCCTCAATCTCTTCCTATGTACTGACCGGATTTCGGCTGCATGAGGCGAGCAGTGCGGAAGGATCGCTGAAATATTTTCTGCTGGGATCGTTTGCGACAGCATTTTTTCTGTACGGCGTAGCGTTGATGTTTGGGGCCACGGGATCGACCAACATTGACCAGATCAGCAGAGCGCTGCTGGCGGGACCGATTCCGTTGCTGGCCTTCGTGGCCGTGGCGTTTATGTTTGTCGGTTTGGGATTCAAAGTGGCAGCGGCGCCGTTCCACGTGTGGACGCCGGACGTGTATGAAGGAGCGCCGGCGCCGATTGTGGGATTGATGTCAACCGCACCCAAGGCAGCGGCGTTTGCGGTTCTGTTGCGCATCGTATTCGTGATTAATGTTCATGCGATTTTCTGGGTCATCTGGGTGACGGCGGCGCTTTCGATGACTTTGGGCAACGTGGGCGCACTGGTGCAAAACAATGTGAAGCGGCTGCTGGCCTATTCTTCGATCGCTCATGCGGGATATCTGCTGGTTGCTTTCGCCGCTGCGCCTAAGCTGGGCATTTCGGCCGCGATGTTTTATACGGCGAGTTATGCGGCAATGAACGTGGGCGCGTTTGCCGTGGTGAGCCATTTCGCCAATGCGGGTGAACGTTATGTGACGCTCGAGGACTATGAAGGGCTGGGGCGCAGCTCCCCGCTGCTGGCGGCTACGCTTACTATCTTTTTGTTATCGCTGATCGGCATTCCGATGACTGGCGGATTTTTTGCGAAATTCTACGTATTCAGCGCTGCGGTGAAAGCGAACCTGATCTGGCTGACGGTGATTGGCGTGCTGAACAGCGGAATCGGCGCTTATTACTATTTGCGCATCATCGTAGTGATGTACATGCGGGAAGCGCGCAAAGTGGTTCCGGTGAGCCGGGTTCCGATACCTTTGAGCCTCGGATTGGGGGCGTGTGTTGCGGCGACCATCTACCTGGGAATATTTCCCAGCGACGTGTTGAAGTTTGCGCAGGAATCGGCACAACAGCTGGTCCAGCAGAGTTTGCCAGCGCCAGTCCAGGCTTTGCCGATTCCCGTTTCTATGGCGCGGGAACCCCTTTAGCTGCAGGTGCATTACTTGTGGAAATCTTGAATACTTTGGTTTGACAAGCGCAGCGGGCTGCGGCATTATGGGTCCACTGTTTTTCTCATCCGGCGGCAATAGACGTTTCGAGTTGGAGGGCAAGCATGTCCGAAATGATCAGCAGATTATGGGTAGAAGATGCGGGGCAGGACATCGCCGAGTATGCTGTGATGCTGGCGGTGATTCTGGTCTTGGTGGTGGGCACGATTCGTCTGATCGGGTCCAATGCCAATAACGTATTCTCCAATACCGCCAGCTCGATACAATAGGGCGGCGAATTTAGCGTCGCAGGTACCGTCTTAAAGCGCAAGCAGGGTTTTCTTCATGACGCGATTTATCTCGTTTACTGGGCAGTTTCGCTACTACTGGTTTACCAGGGTAGCGGCTGCGGCAGGGCTTGCGAGAAGATCGAGTCATCGATAATCGACTAGATTCAAGCGAGTTCAGCCAAAGGCCGCGATCCCAGGATCGCGGCTTTTGCTTTTGGCAACGCCTTCAGGAGGGCAGACCAATGATTGTGAACATGTCAGAAAAAGCCACCGAGCAGCAGATTGCTCACGTGATCGAACGCATTCGCGAGGCAGGCTACCAGCCGCACGTCACGCGGGGCGTGGAGCGCACCATCGTGGCCGCGGTGGGAAATGGACGCCGGCACGAAATCGAGGCGCTGGCGGTGGCGGGCGGAGTGGAGAATGTGGTCGCCATTGCGCAGCCCTTCAAGCTGGTGAGCCGGCAGGTAAAACCGGAGCGCACTGTGGTGAATGTGGGAGGGGTGAGCATTGGCGGCCCCGGCGTGGTGATTATTGCGGGGCCGTGCTCGGTGGAGTCTCGCGAGCAGTTGCTGGATACGGCGCATGCAGTGAAGCGGGCTGGCGCGACCATGCTGCGCGGTGGGGCTTACAAGCCAAGAACATCGCCTTACGACTTTCAGGGACTGGGCGTGGAAGCTCTGAAGATTCTGCGCGAAGCGCGTGAGGAGTCTGGGCTTCCTGTGGTGACGGAAGTGATGAGCACGGAGGATGTGGACACGATCTGCGAATACGTGGATATGCTGCAGGTGGGCGCGCGCAACATGCAGAACTTTGCGCTGTTGCGGAGGCTGGCTACGGTCAAGAAGCCGATCCTACTGAAGCGCGGTCCGTCGGCCACGGTTAAGGAGTGGTTGCTGGCGGCGGAATATTTGCTTTCGGGAGGAAACGGCGAAGTCGTGCTTTGCGAGCGCGGGATTAAGACGTTCGAAACGGAGATGCGAAACACATTCGATCTGGCAGCGGTGGCATTGGCTCGCGATCTTTCCCATCTGCCGGTGATCGCCGATCCTTCGCATGGAACTGGGAAGCAGAGTTTGATCGCAGCGGTTTCACGGGCAGCGGTCGCGGTGGGAGCGGATGGATTGATTATCGAAGTGCATCCCTGCCCGGAGCGGGCGCTCTCTGATGGAGCGCAATCCCTCGACTTCGCTGGATTTGAGAGAGTGATGAAGGCGATCTCCGAACCGCTACGGCGAGCAGCAGTGGTTGCGGATATGGCGCGGGCCTAAACTGCGAGCTCGTTAGTGCTTGTGAGTTGAGACCGGAGGCTTGATCTGCATCACCGGGTCACCGAGCAGGTTGTAGGTTTTGCGCACGGCGAGATCTGAAATGCCCGATTTCGCCTTGATGATCGCATCTCCTATCGGCAAGTGCGATGGACCCATGGCGGATTGTACGACTAGCTTGTCGAGCGTGGTTTGCGGCGGAGCCTGGTTGAGTCCGCTGGAAGCGAGAACCGCGACGGCGCCTCCATCCGGTGCGAGCATGAGAGAAACTGCCAGCGGTTCTTCGTAAACATCCTGAAAGAATCCATTCAGGCAATCCATGATAAGAAAGACGGGCAAGGAAGTGCCGTTGGTCAAGCCGCTCGCTTCGGTGCTGTTGAAAAGATTTTCGCCTGACCATTCATCTTCCGAGCCATGGCCCGAGTAATTCACCAACAACTCGCCGGAGTTGATGGAATTGAGAATCGTTTGCTGCGCGTCCGGAACGGTTGTGGTGGTGAGGAAGACATCCGTCACTTGCATGGAAGAAGGCAGCTGCGCCTGGGCGAGCTGGCTGTCTTTCGTGAAGTTTTCGGTGTCGTTGGTATCCGCAACCATGAGAGCTTGCGACGTCCAGGGGCCGTTGCTGGACTGGCCTTCGTAGGTGGCAATCTTTCCCGCTACCAGCTGGGCTTCTGCGGATGTGCTTACGGGCAAGCGGCCGGTGGCGATGGTCGGAATCCCAGTGTCGTTGAAATCGGAGAACCATCCGTCAGAGGCGGTCATCAGGCCGCTGGTGGCGATGATCTGCGTGGGGACGAAATCGAGATGTCCGAAGCCGAGATAATTACGTGGATCAAATGACGCGCGGCCGTTGAGCAAAAGGTAATGGGGCGCAGTGTGCCATGCGTTGACCGCGGTTTGCAGGAAGCTGCGGATGGCGAGCGGACTGTGCTGGCCAAAAGTAAATTCGTCGTAGAGATCGTCGACCAACACGAGTGCGGATGACTTGCCTAACGCCTCATGCGCGCGTTTTAGCGGGCCGAGAGCTCCGGAGAAGTCGTCAGACGTCACCATTACGATCTCGCTGCCCGCTTGAGCGCTGTACCAGCGTGACGGGTGATTCTGACGGATTCCGGCCGGAGAAGCGACAGTGGTACCAACCACAGCCATTAGCGTGTGCTGGGCCGGGGCTGATGGATTGGTAGTGGACCACGGCACCTGTATCGCAGCTGTGTAAGTTTCCGACTTCGCATCGGTAGTAACCTGGGGCGAAAGTTGTACGGGTTGGTTGGGGTCGGTAATGTCGACCACGGCCACCGATGATTGCGTGAATCCGGTGAGTTTGAGTTCATCGCCGGCGCGGCCAGTGAAAGTTAATTCGTTGGAGTCGGCGGCATAGGTATGCGGATACGTGATGCGGATCGACTGCAGCAGGCTGTAATCGTATTCACCGTTCTGCGATGTGAGAGTGACCGTGTTGGCGCCTTCCTGCAAAACACCCGGCGGCAGGGTCAAGTCGAGCGTACCTTTCGCCTCGCCGGTGAAAGTAACATCGCCGAGCGAGGTGCCATTCAGCGTGATGCTGACGTCGTGAGGAACGCCGAGAATGACGCCTTGCAGAATCACATCTAACTTTCCGGATTCCGCGGATGTGGAATCAAGATGGGGAACTTGGATGCTCTCATCGACGGCAGTCGAGGAGATTAGCGGTCCGAAGAAATTGTAGCCATTCGCGCTGGTCAGAGCCGAGTAATAAGTTGTACGAGGCGCGAGTTCCACGGTAAAGGGGAAACTTGCGGGAGGTTGATTCGAGCCCGTTGATACGGGCAGGTCGTAAATGCGCGCCCCTTTCGAATCTTCTGTGACGAGGAAGTAGACTCTGGTCCCGGAATATTGGGTGTCGATGCCCGTGCCATAGAAAGAAATTGCTGCTTGCGGACCAAAACCCCGGAAACCCGCAGTGGTCCCGCTGATCTCGATGGGCTGCTCGACAGCTTCGGCGTAAAGATGAAGATAAGCTGGATCCACGTTGGGGCTGAGGCCGGCAGCGATAAGTTCCGGTTGCGTCACGCGATACCAGCCTTCGTGCTTTACGTAAATCTTGATGGCGGAATGTGCCGCAAGAGCGAACTGCTTCTGTTGTTGCGTGGCCGTAGGCGAAGAATTCGGCGATGTGTTTTCTACGCGATGACTGGATTCGTCGACAGATGCGGCCGGCTGACTCTGGTTCAGATGGTTCAACATCACGCTGGGAGTTGCGTTGGCGTTGCTCGCGATCTGTGAGTTGCCGGATGCGGTAGCGGAAACTGGGCCGTGAAGAATGCGGGTTCCGTTCACATCCACATCTTCAAGCCAATAGGGAGCACTGCCGGCGCCCACGGAAGAATCGATCCAGGTGTAAGTGCGGCCGGAATGTTTGGGGAGGGCTCCTTTCATGAGCAGCGCCGAGCCGGCGACCAGCGAAGAATTCAGGCGGACGCGCTCGCCTGCTTGTTCGCGATAAATATTGAAGCCAAGGTTGTGCACTTCCGTGCCGGTCTTCCAGAGGAGCACCACGCGGTTGGCGCCGGTTTTATCCTGGCCAACCTGGGCGGAGAACGACTCCAGCTTGATGCTGGTGGCCGCAGTGATGGTCTCGATTTGCGTGGAGGTATTTGGGGTGGTCATCTGGTCCGCGACCACGCTGGCTGTGTTTGTAGCGATTCCTGGTGCGCCCGCAAGAGTCAGGATAGTTATCGTAGCTGTGCCACCGTTGGCCATGCTACCCAGTAAACAAGTTACGGTTCCACCCGCCTCTGAGCAGTTGCCCGAACTCGTGGTGAAAGAGAGATAAGTAACATCCGCTGGCAACGGGTCAGTGACGATTACATTGGTTGCGGACGACGGACCGTTATTGGTGATGCCAATTGTGTAAGTCAGCGTATCGCCCTCGGCGACGGTGGGGCTGGGCATGGCTGTCTTCACGATCGCAATAGTGGCACTATTCGCATTGGCCACGACAACGGCAGCGACCGCCGTGTTGCTGGTAAGGCTGGGCACGATGTTCGAGGAAGTGGCCGTCGCGGTATCGGCAATGTTTGTGCCGGAGGCGGTTGCAGCATTTACCTGCAACACTAACGTGAAGGCAGCGCTTGCATTGAGCGCCAGCGTGGCAATCGTACAAGTAATCGTACCCGTGGCTCCGACGGCGGGGGTGGTGCAAGTCCAGCCGGCCGGAGTTGTAATGGATTGGAAAGTGGTGTTGGGCGGTGTGCTTTGAGTAAAGCTTACGGTTGTTGCCGCAGCCGGACCATTATTGGTTACGCTCTGCGTATAAGTGATGTTACTTCCCGCTACAACGGCGGTTGGCGTCGCGCTATTGGTTACGATTAAGTCGGCTTGAGTTGCAAGAGCGACGACATCGCTGGCGATCGCAATATTGTTGGCCGGGTTGGGATCTGACGTTGATGAGCTCACAGAAGCAGTATCGTTGATCGCGGTTCCGGCGGCGGTTCCAGCAGTAACTTTGAGCGCGACCGTAAAGCTGGCTGAACCCGCCGCAAAGCTGGGATTGGTGCAGTTGATAGTCCCCGCACTTCCTACTGTGGGAGTGCTGCAGGACCAACCGGCAGGCAGCGCGCCGATGGAGAAGAATGTCGTATTCGCGGGCGTAGTCTCGGTAAAGCTGGCACCGGTGGCTATGCTTGGTCCGGCGTTGGTAACAACTTGCGTGTAAGTGATGTTGTTTCCTGCTACAACGGGCACCGGGGTCGCGGTATTAGTGACGGATAGGTCAGCCGAACCGGCTACGAGCACGCTGGCAGGGGCGCTGTTATTGCCGGGATTCGGATCGTTGGCGGAAGTGACTGTATCGGTTTGCGTGATCGTGGACCCGGGAGTTGCATTGGCGTTCACCTTCACGACGAATGTGAAGTTCGCGGTCGTGACAGCCAGGGTTGAGATGGTGCAGGTCAGCGTTCCCACCGAGCAAGTCCAGCCCGCCGGTCCGGTCAGCGACACTGCGGTCGTGTTGGCCGGCAGGGTTTCAGCGAGCGAAATCGTGCTGGCGCTTGCAGGTCCGGTATTCACAACGGTCTGCGTGTAAGTGATGTTATTCCCGGCCGAGACGGGATTCGGACTGGCGGAATTCGAAACACTGAGATCGGCTTGAGTGGCGCTCGCAACCGGGATATTTACAGTGGCGGAATTATTGCTCGTATTGGTGTCGCGGGTTGTGGTGGTGACCGTGTCGGTGTCGGTAATGATGGTGCCCGCGGCGGTGCCCGCGTTTACCGTCACGACCACAGTAAAGGTGCTGATCGATCCGGGGGCGAAGCTGGGATTGGTGCAACCGGCGGCGAAGGATGTGCAAGTCCAGCCCGCGGGTGCTCCGCCATACGACGTAAAGGTGGTGTTGGCGGGGATCGCTTCGTTGAAAGTCAGATTGGCGCAGTTGCTCGGACCAGTGTTCGTCACCACCTGGGTGTAGGTGATGGTGCCACCGGCGGCGACCGGACTGGGTGTGCCGCTGTTACTGACCGCCAAATCGCAAGCGGCGGTAACAGGGGTGCTTGTGTTGGTTGTGATGGTGAGGGCGTTGGTCGCGGAAACCGATGAAGTTGCTGCGATGGCTGCCGCGGTGACGGTCGACGGAACGTTGACGACGACGATGATTGACGCCGAGGTCGTGGCGGCCATAGTGGGATCGGTGCAGGTTATATTTCCGGTCGCGCCTACGGCGGGCGTTGTGCATGTCCAACCGGCGGGAGCCGAGACCGAAGCGAAAGTAGTATTGGTCGGTACAGCCTCCTGGAAGCTCACGCTCGTGGCTGCCGCGGGGCCGCTATTGGTTATTGTCTGGACGTAAGTAATGTCATTGCCGGCAAAAACTGAGAGCGGGGTTGCAGCGGTGGTGAGACCAAAATCGGCTTGCGAAGTGGTTGCGGTCACCGTATCGGTTGCGATTGCGGAGTTGGCACCGCCTGTCTGGTTGCCGGCATTCACCGTCGCAGTATTGGTGATGGTCGTCCCGACTGGTGTCGTTGCATTCACTTTGTAGACGGCGGTGATGGTGCCCGTTGCACCTGCGGCCACGCTGGGATTGGTACAGCTCACGGGCGGAGCAGTGCATGTCCAACCTGGGGCGGCCGCGGTTGAAATGGAAACATACGTCACATCGGCTGCCGGCAAGGTCGACTCAGTGAAAGTTGCAGCCGTGGCTGTAAGGGAGCCGACATTTGTGACTACCTGCGTATAAGTAATGTTGCCGCCGGGCGCGACTCCGTTTGGCGATGCGGCGTTGGTGACAATCAGGTCGGCTCCCGCAGCGGCTCCAACCACAGTGGAGGCAGAGGCGGTATTGTTGGCCGAATTTGGATCGCTCACTGACGAACTTACGTTCGCGGTGTCGGTGATTACAGTGCCGTTCGCAGTGCCGGTGTTTACTTTAACGACCAGCGAGAAAGTTGCCGCGGTGCTGCCGGGCATATTCAGATCCGTGCAGACCACGTTGCCGGTGCTGCCAACGGCGGGAGTGGTGCAACTCCAGCCGGCGGGCGTTGCCATCGAAACGAACGTGGCGTTGTTGGGAACGGCTTCCACCAGCGAGGCGTTGTCGGCGGCGCTGGGACCGTTATTGGTGACGACCTGCGTATAAGTAATGTTGCTGCCCGCGGCTACCGGATTGGGTGACGCTGTATTGGAAATGCTGAGGTCCGCAGTTGAAATTACATTGGCGACGTCCGTAGCGCTGTCATTCGCCAGATTCACTTCACCACCGCCACTTACTAATGCCGTGTTGGTTTCGGTAGAGGGAGCGGTCTGCAGAACATTGGCTGTGACCGTGATCGAGGGATAAAAACTGTTAGCTGCGAGGACCGTCGGATCGACACAACTTACGGTCTGCGACGCAATCGAACAGGACCATCCGGTGCCGCTTGCGCTGATGGGAGTAAGGCCAGTTGGCAGAGTATCGTTCATCGTTACCACGCCGCTGGTTGAACCGTAAGGACTCACGTTCTCGACGGGAATGGTGTAGGTGGCGGTTGATCCGCGAACAAAATTGCCGACGTGGCTCTTGGCCAGCGTCATGTCAGGAGTACATAGCGCTGTCGATTGAAGTCCGGTGAGTTGGGCGAGCGCCACATTGGTCACGCTGACGCCAGCAGCGCCAGAGGTCGCGCCGTAGGGGATCGGGGTAGAGCTTGTGTCCTGTGTCAAGCCGTTCGCACCGCCAGTCACACTAATGGCCGGCGAGCCGCTCACGCTGCTCGTATACACCGCTCCACCGCCGCCGCCCGCCCCGGGGCCAATTCGGCCCTGCAGGAATGTTTGAGTGCCGCACGCGGTGCATCCCTCATTGCCGCCGCCAGACGCGCCGTTGGCTTGCAGCGTCAGCCCAGTCTCCCCGCCGTTGGCCGTGACCACAACGATGGTGCCACCTGCACCGCCGCCGCCACCGGCGTTCGAGGATGTGCCGGTATAGGCTCCTATCCCATTGGCTGTGATCGTGGCAGTTCCACTCAGCGCATCCGCACGAATAAAAATCATTCCTCCGCCGGCTCCGCCGCTGGAGTCCTGTGAATCCTGGTAGTAATTATTGCTCCCGGCGCCACCACCGCCGCCCATGGCAAAGCGATTCACTGTGACCGGAAACGCTACACCGCCCTCACCGCCAACGCTAAGGTTGTTGCCATAGCTATTTCCACCAAAACCTCCCGCGCCGCCATTGCCACCGCCGCCGCCGCCGGCATTATCGTTATTCTGACCAGCTACGGTCGGCGCCCCATCGGTTGCTCCGCCTCCCGCATTTCCCGGCGCGCCGCGCCCCATGCTTCCATCTTTTCCGGCCGTTCCGCTGGGATAACCCGAACCCGTATTCGAAGGCGACGTGCCACTCTGCACCCACAACGGCGTCCCAGCGATTCCTTCTCCCTTGGAGCCATCGGCTCCGGTAGTAGTCGCCAGATTGTTAAGAGCAGGTGTGGTATAGGTTGCAGGTGCTGCAAATTCGTAGTCCGTATCTGCTGCGCCATTCTCGCCCACGAGCGACAGGCCAGCCGCCCCGCGAAATCCCTTTCCATCCATGACCACGGTAGCGCTGCCAAGCGTCAGAGTTCCCGCCACGTCCATCGCCAAAATGCCGCCGGTCGAGCCATTCCACGCCAGGGCGGTCAGTCCAGAGCTCAGAGTTGCTGAGCTGTATTGCGGCACTACCACCACCTGATACGTGCTGGCGCCAGCGGTCGCGCTCCATGCCGCGCTGGTGTAGGTGAAAATCAACCCGCCGCCCGGCCCCGCGGCGTGAATTGGAATGGATCCGCCGCTGACCGGCCCGGTCGCCTGCGCGAACTCGTAGTTGCCGCTCTTGTTCACCGCCGTGAATCCCTGCCCGGTGAATCCATTGCCGTAGGCACCGTTGTTGGAGTCGTTGACGCTGGCGTTTTGCATCTGGATTACCAGGAGCTCGGTTCCGTTGGCAATGGTTGCCCCAGCCCCTGTGGGCGTGCCGACCGGGATCGAGGTCGCGCCTTCGGCCACAGTTGCCGAGCCTGGATAATAGGTGTTGATCACCCCGCTTAGAGTTCCGCCCACCGTTAAATTGCTTGTAGCACACACAACGGTCTGCACCGGGGCCACCGCAACATAGGTGTTGTTGCCCTGGTTGTAATCCGGCGGCGTCCCGGAGTCCGACACCACCGCAGTGTTGGGATAAAATCCCGCCGCCGTGGTGCTCACCGTGAGCGCGACCGTAGCCGTGGCATTCGGAGCCAAGGCGCCAACGGTGCAGGTCAGGGTTGCCCCGGCGTCCGTGCACGACACGCCGGCGCTTGCCGTATAGGAGACATACGTAGTCCCAGTTCCCAGCGTATCGACCAGCTTGACAGCTGCCGCGGCGGACGGCCCGTTATTGTAGACCGTGATGTTATAGACCGAGTTTGTGCCTGGCGCCACCGGCGTGACAGTTGTGCTCACGCCAATATCAGCTTGGCTGGGATTGAGCGAGACTGCACTCTCCGACCAGTTAGGGATCTCGCCGCCATTAATCGTGAAGGTTTCGGCCATGGGCACACTCGGCGCTCCGGCTTCATAGGCCGCCGCCCCATAGACGTTCGTTGCGGAAGTCTGGCTGCTGGATTGTTGCGTGTAGACGCTATTCTCCGGAGCTGGGATCGTGATGGTCTGCCCGCCGGTTGCCAGCGCATCCACTGCCATGCCTTTCACCACGCTTGGGACGTCAAGCATTGAGTAACCGGTATTGGCGTTGTTCCCTCCATCGTTAGCAACGTACTGGCCCACTGGCACCGTCTGATCCACTCCGGAAAACGACGCAGAGCCGGCCATCACTCCAATCGTGGCTGCAGCTGGATTATCAACGACCATTACAGTATTGTGGTTGGCCCCAGTCGGAGGCGCCAGGAGGGTCCAAATCTCCGTGCGCATAATGCTCTGGGCATCATTGTGGGCTCCTTGGAACGTCAAAGCGAGGCCGTCATAAGTGATGCTGCTCACGGACGAAGATGGAGAATTCTTGATATTCAGCGAAACGGTGACTACAAGAATGTAGTTGCTCGCGGTATTGCCCACCTGGTGTTGCCAGGTGAATGAACATGTCCCGCTGCCAGTACAGTATGAATTGGCGGCCAAGTTCGCGGTCCGGTCGAAGGTAACCTGCGCGTTCATCAGAGACGCAGCAGACAGAAGTAAAACCAGAATGCCGAGTGACGTTCCGGCTTTTGACCGCAGGACACGCTTCAGCAGTTTGACGGCCGCGTACTGGCCCCGCGCCGCGCCCCGCAGTAATTTTCCGCCGATACCTTTGAGTTCAGTCCGCACTAATTTTTTTCCTAGCCTCACTTCTTTGGCAAGAACAATGCCGAGGATTTGGTCAGCGTGCACCGGGGGATCGTCTTGTTGTCCGCAATCGCCTCGAGTAATGAAAAGATTCTTATCATGATCGATACGCACGAGGCGGTGAACCCGGAATCCGCTATGACCTTTCGTAAGTACAATATCGCCCTTCCGTAATTTGCTCACGATTACGGCGGTAACATGCACAATCTCGCCGTCACGGATGCAGGGGGACATGCTGGCGCCGCGCGCCTCGAAGCGCACGGTTAATCCCTTGTTCAGAAGCTCGCGGCTGAGGGCCTCGAACCTCTCTGAATCGGACTCACTTTCAGTCATTGAATTGAAGAATTTTTTCCACAGCGCGCTCGTCGGGTTCGAAGGAGTAGCGATAGCAGGGGACGGAATCGGCAACGCGCTCCAGGAAGCTCAGGGCGTGTTCCACGTATTCGTGGCGGTGGAAGGGGACGAAAGCGCGAGCGAAAAGTTCGGCGACCATCTGGCTGCGAGTCAGGCGGGTGATGAACGTTACCCGTGGCCGTGTTCGAGAACGAAAATTCTTTGCAGCGGAGCGCGTCGCGGAAGGGCGAAATGGGCTTCGCCATGCCACGGAGTTCCGTACATGTAGATCTGAGTGAGGTCCGCTGAGCGGTTACCTTCGTAAGATCTCTTGTTGCGTATTTTATCTTCACTAGCCAAGCGTTCGCGAACCGGGTGTTCGCGAACGATGATGCGGTCGTCGCTAAGGATCTCTACTTCGTGAAGCGAGGTCCAGAGGCGAGCGGTGGTGCTCTTCCCTGCTCCGGAGTGGCCGACGAATAAGTTGTTTGCGCCGTTCGGGCCGACGATGCCGACTCCGTGGAGTTCGATGGCAGGTTCCTGCGTGAGGCGGTGCATGATCAAGAGTTCATCGAGCGGGTATTCAAGGGGCTCTGGAACGCTGGATATGGTAGCGAAGGATTGTTGATTCATTTGCAGCGTCGCGTGGCGGAAGCGGGCGTCTACGATCAGCCTCTTGTAAGGCTGCGCTCCAAGAAAGGGAACGCAGAAGTCGAATTGAAGGCTATCTTCCCTCTCGTACGCGCGCCAAACAGCACCGGATTCAAACAGCAGGGGAGCAAGGCACGAATCGATTTCCGCGACCCACTCAACTCGAACTTGAATATCGGAAGCGCTTGTATTAATGCGAAATGGCTGAAGAGGCGGGACTAACGCAACATCGGCGCTGCGCTGACCGCCAAGTCCGACAGATACGCCGCCAACGGAAAAGCCACCGTAAAGTGCGGCACCAGAATCGTCGATTTTCGTCAGCGGCGGCGCAGGATGGCTCGTCATTTCCGACCGTACCCTCCGGGAATTCATAGGCTAGGATCCGGCGTTCATGCAAGTGAATCCGCAGATGCCCCCCGGCCCCCCGGTCCCGGCAACTTTGCAATGGCCTAAAACTGCCTCCTCAGGGCGGAGACTGATGGTCGTCAGTTTCGGTGACTCGTAAGGCTTCTTGCCCTCGGCTTGATTTGTTTTCTGATTCATAGGGCCTTCGATTCTGGTTTATGCTCAGTGACCACCACAGCCGCCGCAGCCCGCAGTGGCACCGCCGTTATTCAGGATCGGAAGAATTTGCTGCGTACCCGTCCAACTGTCGACGTCGATCTCTTTGCTTTGAATACGGCGAGCAGACTCCAGCAAGTCCTGGTGCCGACTACCACCGGAGCAGAACTCACACGCTCCGTGCTCCGGGATTTCAACTCCGATCACGGCTGCGCGGAGATGTGCCACGTTGCAAAGAAAATCGACTGGACTCTCGCGATCGCCGTTTTCCATTTCGCCGTTCGCCGGACACATTCCGCAGAGTGATTGAATTCGACACTGGATGCACTTGGTCACGCGGGAGCGTTTGCGCGTACGAAGCTCTTTAAGAGAATGCTCCCACGTGGGCAGCAAGCCGTTCCCGCGAATGTCAAATGTCTCTTGCTGCGAGATTACGCAAATTCCCATTTCTCCGTAGGCATTTATGGCGAACGAATTCAAACCTCCACCGCAGAAATACAGGGTGTCGTTCTTCGACAGGCTGGGAGGATGATCCATTTCGTCCCGCGCCAGTCTGCGGTATTCGCTGACGCCCTTGGGGGCATGCATATCGAGAGCGACAACGTCTTCCGGCGAAAGCCGCACTGCGAGCGGACTTTGGGAACAGTCAATCCGCGGATTGATCTGGCCATCCATCTTGAACTCGACGCCCAATTCCTCTTCCGCAAACTGCCGCATGGCAGAGACTTCATGCTTGTTGATCGTTGTGGCTACGGTCTTCAACTTGACCGGCAATCCGCGCTCGCGCAAGAGCTTGATTCCGCGTAAGCAGCGGTCGTAAGAGCCGGGGATTTGGGTAAGGGCTTCATAGGTTTCACGGGTGCGCCCGTAAAGAGTGATTTCGATGGCGAAGGGCGGCCACTCCACCAGATAGTCTGCGATCTTTTCCGTGATAAGCGTGCCGTTGGTGAAGAGGGTGATCAGGAAACCTTTTTTCTTGGCATGGGTGTAGATCTCGAGAAAATCCTTCCGGGCGAAAATTTCGCCGCCCGTATAGATCAGCCAGAAGCAGCCCATCTCGACTAACTCGTCGAGCATTTTGAAATGCTCCTCCGTAGTCATTTCACGGCTGCGCGCGGCTTGATCGCCCATGGGAAGATTGTTGTAGCAGTGCTGGCATTCCAGCGGACAGCGGCGTGTGACTTCGATGGAAACTTGCATTGGCGCGCGCTTGCCGGATTGGCGGTGGTGCAAATCTGCGCTGAATGCCCCGTAACTCAGTTGTTCCATGGTCCCCCTGATTTATCCCACCATCTGTAGCGGCTCGCGAATTTGTACCAAGTCTGCCGCCAGCATGTCGTGCAAGAACTGTTTTACGTCTTGCTCCGCCTGATCGTGTTCAACCGCATACTCGCTTTCGACAACGTTAACCAATTCGTCAAAGCACTTGGGTGATTCGAGCGATTGCCAGATCAAAGAGCCAGTTGAGTTGAAGCTGTAGATCGACGCCAGATCTCCGACTTTGCCGCGCACGGGAACGATCAAAGTTTCTCCGGCGACGCAGCGTGATACTACGGACTGCGAGCGCACGAAAAGGTGCGCCACGAGCTGACCGGCGGAGTTTTCAGCAAATTCCGTATCGTGCGGGGTGAGAGTGCCCATAGAAAATTCTGAGAAACATCCTCTGCTTTGGATTACCGCAGAACTGCGCCTATAAAGCAATTGCGCCGTTGGGCGGAGGTATTCGGTTGGTTATCACCCGTGATGGTTCAGAAATATAGCCGCGACAAAGAGTTACGGCATCGGCGATGTTTTGAAACAAAAATAAAAACGAGGATGACAATTTTCTGGTCGTCCGATTGTTTGGTGAATCGCCGTTGCTGAAATCTATCGAAGGCAAAATCCATAGTTACTCTGGTTACCATCGGAGAGCGGGAAAGTTGGCTATGATGAGGGCTTGGGGCGGTGATGAAAAAACTCAATTTCCTGGTCTCTCTCACCAACGACGACAACGACTACCAGCAGGAGCAGGCGGCGGCGGCCGAGAAAGCTGCTCGTCGGTTGGGCGTGGACCTGAAAATCATCCACGCCAATAATGACGCGGTAACGCAGAGCCAGCAGTTGCTGCACTACATTCAGGGAGCGGCTGCGACGCGTCCCGATGCGATTGTGTTTGAGCCTGCGGGTGGAACCGGGTTTCCGCAAGTGGCGAAAGCTGCCACCGCCGCGGATATTGGCTGGGTGATTCTGAATCACGAAGCGGACTACGTTCACCAGCTAAGGCAGACTTGCCAGGTGCCGGTATTCTCTATCAGCTCCGATCACGGCGAAGTCGGAGAGATTCAGGGCAAACAATTTGCGGCGTTGCTGCCGCAGGGCGGTTCGATTTTATACATAGAGGGTCCTGCGAATAGTTCCGCGGCTCACGAGCGAACCGCCGGCATGAACCGGACCAAGCCCGAGAATATTCAAGTGAAGACGATGCGAGCGAACTGGACGGAACAGAGCGCACACCGGGCAGTCACTTCGTGGTTGCGATTGCGCACGTCACAAGAGACGCATATCGATCTGGTGGGAGCGCAAGATGACAGCATGGCAGCGGGCGCGAGAAAAGCTTTTGAGGAGATCGCAGGGAGTGACCGCGAGCGCTGGCTGAAGATTCCATTCACCGGATGCGATGGCTTGCCGAAGACCGGACAAGCATGGGTACGAAGCGGAGTGCTGGCGGCGACAATTTATATACGGCCCATCACTGACCTGGCGTTGGAGATGCTGACCGAAGCGATTCGCACAGGAGTTCAGCCACCCGAGCGGAAACTGATCGTACCCGAGTCTGTACCTTCTTTCGAAGAGCTTGCGGCGCGCACTGCAAAGATTAGCGCCGCGAAGCATCGCGCAACCAACGCTTAACTGCCGAGGACGACCAGGTTTGAGTTTCGCGCGTGCGGCCGCAGGCGCAGTTTACAACGCACGTCGGGAAGCGGAAATCGTGGCCAGCAAATTGTCGTCGGCTCCAGCTTTGCTGAGGCGTTGACGAACTTCGTCGCTCAGAGAAAAATCTACTTTAAATTTGTCGACCAGAGTTGCGAGCCGCTTGCAGGTGATTCCGCCCTGCAGTCCTTTTTCTATTTCCAGCAGCGAGAAGGGTTTTGAGTTTTCTGTTTTTGCGTCCGGCTTCGGCTCGCTTTTCGCTACGATCACCGGTTCTGTACGTTTTGCCACCACATCCGGAGCTCGCCAGTTTGCTTCCTGCCGCGAGATCGCGCCCTTCTTGAGCAGCTGTTCCAGCGCGTTTTGCGCAGGCTGATTTTGTTGACGCGCGGCTTTGCCCAGCCATAATGCGGCCTCATGCGGATTTTTCGAAACTCCACCTTCACCGTCACGAAACAGGCAGCCCAATTCATACTCGGCCGCGGCATGGTTGTGCGCTGCAGATTTTTGCAACCACACTAATCCCTGCCTTGGATCCTTTAATTCTCCTTTTCTGTAAAGAACGGCCAGAGCGAACTCCGCGCCAGGATGGCCCTGATCGGCGGATTTGCGCAACCACTCAAGCCCCTGTTTGGAGTCCTTTGAAATGCCTGTGCCGGTGTAATAGTCTTTGGCTAATTCGTACTGAGCTTCGGCGTTTCCTTCTTTGGCCTGTTTGTGAAGTGCGGCGAAATTCTGCGTTTGCGCCGAGACGAGCGGAGAAGTGAGAGCTGCCGCTACAGCACAGATTAAAACCACATTCATGAGTGGATTGCGAAAGTTCATGAGCGGATTCCCGTTCAGCCTGAAATCCCGCGGGAACATGGGGGCGATATTAAGTCGGCTGGGAGACGAAGTCAATGCGGAATGCTCATCCTTCGGGCGTTCCTGCCACAGTTAGAAAGTAACGCTGAGTGCGGATTCCGTGCTACTCTTTTACGCGAATTGGCGGCTTGGCGCCGCTTGGGGCGAGTGACCTGAATCCTAGCTGTGCTCGGCGGACAGCCGAGAGCCTGCCCTGAGCTTGTCGAAGGGGCGGCTGTCCCCACGTAAGTATTGCCGGTTCCCAGAGCAACTCATGAAATATTGCACCGCATGCCAGAAGACTTATTCCACCGAGCATGATGTGTGTCCGGTCGATCACACGCGCCTGCAGGTGGCACACGAACTTCAGCCGGGGATGATCATTCGCAATAAATATCAGATCATCGAACGCATTGGGATCGGCGGCATGGGACTGGTTTATCGCGGGCGGCATCTCACGTTCAACGAGATTTGCGCCATCAAGATTGTCAACGACGACATTGCGGGCAATGCCAGCTTTTTGCAGCGCTTTCAGACAGAAGCCATTGTTGCGCGCAAGCTGCGGCATCCGAATGCGGTGCGTGTGGAGGACTTCGATTACACGGAAGATGGCCGACCCTTCATCGTGATGGAACTGGTGGAGGGGAAGAACGTGAGCGAGGTTCTTCAGAAAGAGGGCGCACTGGCGGTTCCGCGCGCCATTCGCATCGCGCGGCAGGTAGGACTGGCGATTGGAGTGGCGCACAAGCTCGGCATCGTGCATCGCGATTTGAAGCCGGGCAACATTATTCTTACGGTCGACGAGCAGGGGCAGGAGACCGCCAAGGTGCTCGATTTCGGAATTGCGAAGCTGCGCGAGGCCGCGGGCGAGGACCGGCCGGAGATGACGATGACCGGCATGGTGGTCGGCACTCCTTTATATATGTCGCCGGAACAATTTTTAGGAAAGAAAGCTGGCGGAGAAGTTGATGGGCGAACGGACATCTATTCACTTGGCGTCGTGCTGTACCAGATGATCACTGCGCAACTTCCGTTCGAAGCAGAGACTCCATACGCGCTGATGCTGCAACATCTGCAGACGAGCGTGCGGCCTCCGCATGAAGTGAAGCCGGAGCTGCATATTCCATCGTCGCTGTCGCAGGTGATTTTGAAGGCGATGGAGAAATCGCGGGAGAACCGGTTTCAGACGGCAGAAGAATTTGTTGCGGCTCTGGATCAGATTAATGTGGATCAGGTCACGGCGGGCGGTGTTGCCGCGGTCACAGCAGGCGCTGCGACTCCAGGGCCGACTTTGCAGGCTACGCCGGCTTCAGCGGCCTCAGGCGTTGCGGTTGTAACTTCCACAGGAGTTCCGCCGACGACGAGCGCGGCTTCTATGCCCGTCAGTTCCCTACCCTCCGGTGTGATTGTGCAATCCCCTGCTTCGCCCGATCCGGCGGTGATCAATAGCGCTGCGCAACATGTGTTTCTACCGCCCCGCAGCCTTAACGCGAAACTGCTACTTCGCGTTGTAATTGTTTTGCTCGCAGCGGCGTTAGTTGGAGGAGCGGGATATCTGAAATTTCAATCGGCACGGCGCGCCAGAATAAAGAGCGACGTGATGCAAACCTTGAAGGATGCTCCGTCGCCAACTTTGCGCGGCGCAGACCTTAGAGTTTGGGTATCAAACGATCGCGATGTAACACTCGATGGAGCGGTGCAAGGCATTGAGGACTCTGCGCTGGCAGAATGGCTTGCCGGTTCCGTGCCGGGCGTGAGTCACGTGCACAACCGGCTGATTGTGATGCCGGCTGTGGCCACCATAACTTCCGAGTCGCTGGTCAACAAAGGGATTGCGTTTTTAGATACAGGGGATTATGTCTCTGCCATCGACTGCTTCCGGCAAGCGTCGGCCGATCCAAATAATAAAGCGGCGAAGCAACTGCTCGATCAGGCGCAGCGTGCACAACAGACTGAAGAAGAATTGTTGAAGACGCGGCAGTAAAAAATTATCGCCACGGATCAATACGGATTTTCACGGACCTAAGAGCACATTCTTTATCCGTGATCATCCGTGCGATCCGTGGCTATTTTCTGTGGGCGTGGATCACGAGCCCTGGTTGAAGGCCTCCTTCACAACTTGCGCTTCGGTTTGATCGGCGGCGGCCTGCTGATCCTGCAGCGTGTTTGCCGCGGAATTATCCGGCGGAGGTTGTGGAACTTCTCCGCCAACGGTGGAGGTGTCAGGCGCCTTGGGAAGACCGCCGGTGCCTTGTTTGGAAGCAAGCGTCTTCAGGCCATCATCCATCTGCTCCTGGAAGTGATTGTGCATTTCCTGCAGGTCGTCCACGGAAACGGCGACGGTTTTGCCGGAGGCGCAATCGGATTTCTTGCTGCTGGTGACGATGGCCGTCACTTTCTGGTCGGAATCGGGCGTGGTGCTGGTGCGCGTGAGTACGTCGCCGCCGGTGAGTCCACATTCCTGACCGTCGGCAACTACGGCGAGATCGCTGGCGACGATGAACGTGGTGTGCGCGGGATCAAGCGCGGCTGGTACTTCGCCCGTGCTCGCCGTGGTTGCGGCGGGTGCGGCTGCAGCGCCAGCGGCGGCGGGTTGACCCGAGGATGCCTGCTCGGCGGCAAGTTGCGCTTTTACTTCTTCAGCGATTGCCTGTTTCACTTCGGGAGTAAGAGCGACGGTGCCAGAGTTGGACGCTGAGGCATCCTGGTCTCCGCCGCCGCCGTTATCTTGAGCCGGAGCGGCGCCTGCGTCGCCGCCCCCGCCGCCGGCTTGCGCGGCGTTGGCCTCAGCCTGAGCTGCATAGGCGGCCTGCAGATTCGCGGAAATTAAGTAATCCGTCAGCCAAAATGCGGCGCTCGGATATACCGCATAGGGAGCGAAATATCCCCCGTAGAAGCCGTACCAGGGAGCTCCGCCCCAACCCCAGCCCCAGGCCACTGGCGCCGCCCACGGGTTGTAAGCCCAGCCATAGAATCCGGGATTGTAGTAATAGGCAGGATAGTAACCGTAGTAGGGATGTCCGCCGTAATAGTAAGAGCGATATACGTGAGCGTAAGCGTGGCCGTTCACAACATAGGTGCGGGAAACGTAAGTGTGGCCATTGCGAACGGCGTAAGGACGCTGCACGTAACCCCCATGTCTTCCGGTGGTGACGACGCGAGCACCGTTATGTTCGCTGACCACGGTTCGGCCGCCGTGCATGCCGTGCTCAATGTGCATCCCGTTTCGATCAACGGAACGGATTTGGCCGTTGGGCCGGATGCTGGCGTGACCTCCGCCTTTCAGGGCGACGGTTCTGCCGGGAGGCGTTCGGCTGGCGCTGGCGCGAGTTGCTCCGCCGGGTCTTCCGGGTGCTCCGCCTTTCCCCACCGTTCCGGGCTTGCCGGTAGTATTGCCGCGGCCCGCCGTGGTATTCGATCTGCCTGCTGCCCCGGTCCGTCCAGCGGTTGAAGTGCGGGCCGTGGTGCCGGTTCTGGTGGTAGTTCCCGGTCGGGATGTACCGGGCCTCGCGCCCGTGGTGGAATGTCCGGCAGTGGATGTATGGCTCGGAGTGGAGGTATGCGCGGCGGGATGAGAGGGCGCGGAAACATGCGGCGCTGGCTTGGGCGCTGACGGGACGCTTTTCTTCTGGCCCCAGGCGAAAGATGGTAGCGCCATTATCACGAAGAAAAGGACGAAGCTCTGCAGCTTATTCATAGTTGTGTTATCGGATTTCATTGCAACCTCCTGAGGGTCAGAAAGCGTTAATTCCTATAGTGATTTCATCGGCAAAAACGTTACGCACCCAAGTTCTGCCTGGGAGAATCTCGACCTCATCTGGTTGGGGGGCCCCGTGGGCCTGCTACGTCGCACACACAGGGAAGTGACCGAAATCTTGCTCCTCGGAGGCGGAACAAGTCAAGAAAAATCCCGAGGACAGATCAGAGGACAGATCAGTGGCTGCGGTCGACGCTCAGGTTTACGCGAGATAGGCCGGCCTTAGCAGTCTGATTGCCAGGTTCGAGGTGAAGGATGATGTCGTATTCGTGGCGGCTGGAGTCATAGTCGCCAGCCCCGGCATCGGCTTCGGCCTTCCTGAGAAGTAGAGGAACATCTCTGACCGTGAAGCCCTCGTACTCGGCGAGCGGCTTTACTTCAACAGGCGCGGACGCAGTGGGAATTGTTTTCGGCGTTTCCGGCTTGCGGCTGAGGCTGGCCGTGGCCGGCGCCACTTTCGCAGGTTGCACTGGATTGCGCACAGGCGAGACAGCATCATTCTGCGGAGCCGCGGGTGTCGCAGGCTGCGGTGCATCGTTGACATTGTTACTTACGATCTTGCCATTCACCGGCAGCTTGGTATTTACCGGCGCATTCACCGTCTCAGGCCGCTTGTGCAGCGCAGGGATCGCATACACAGTCGCGAGGGCCAGCACCGCTACCGCCCCGAGAGAAACCAGCAGCCAGTGGGAAGCCATCCAACTGGGTTCGCTTTCCGGTACGTCGAAGGCGGACAACTTTGTCGTGGAAAAACCACCGGCGCGAACATCGGATGATTTCGTTCGCGCAGGCTGCGCGCGATTTTCTTCGACAGCTACCAGAAGATCCTGGTCGTTGGGGATGGGCTGCCTTTGCAGCGCTTCCTGCAGATGGGTTGCGAACAACGCATAGGTTTGCGGTGAAGTCCAGAGCAGTTCGGCGTCACCGCCCGCGACCTGGTTTGTATCAGGATCCAGGAAGCGAAATTGGAGTCCGGGCAAGTCGCGTAGATGATCGTAGGTTTCGCGGCCTACGAGAATCTGGCCGGGCTGGGCCTGGCGAAGCAAGGAAAAAGCAGGCGACGCGGAGCCGGCGTCCCCTTCCAGAAAAGGCCGCAGCTCAACCGGACGATGCACAGCGATCGCCGCTCCGAAACAATCTTCTGGGCGCCGCCGGGAAAATTCCGTGACCGCCCGCTGAATGGATTTTGCAGCTTTTAGCGCCTGCACCGCATTATTGAAATGGGCCGACATGCCGCTGCGCAGTTCGAACAATGGGGCGCCTTCAGCGGCAATGACTATATCGGCAATCAGGCAAACCAAATTGCTGTCTGTCTTCCACGAGATTTCCGGCGCTCTGGGCCGCAACTGAGCCGAAGTCCAAAGACGGATGGAGATATCCGCCTCAGCCTTATATGGCTGCCTGGCGCCTTCAGCCTTTAGGTCGCGGCTGGATCGGAGAACCTGAAGTCCCGCGTTCATGTCTTCTGGGTGTTGCATCCACTTGCGGTCTGCGTAGCTCTTCGAAATCGAGCCGACGCGCCGGGGGTCTCGGCAAGACTGCCAGCTTACGTCAAAATACCCCGGCGCGCAAACCCCACGAAAGTGGTGGATTTTTAGAAAATCCCCATGGCACAGAAGTGCCCCTGAGCAGCGTTCTGCGGGCGTTTCCCTACTTGACTTCAAGTTATGTGTGAGTATTATTGCCGTACCTCTGGCAGCCCAGTGGCTCGGTGCTCCGAGTGTCACTGTCGGCGCGAGATTTCCAGGAAACCTATGGCGTCCTCGTTTCGTAGCTGTTGGCCATGCGCGCTTCGCGTCGTCGTGTGTAATTCGCTTGCGGTTGTGCTGTTGGCTTCCCTTCCCCGAACCGCAGTTGGCGCGAAAGAACTTCCAGTTAACGCCATTGAACTTTACGACGGCCCGAACGGGGCAGCCTACGTACAAATCACGGAATTCCTGATCAATGGCAAGGCGGAACTGAGAGCTTGCGGAGCGGCGGAACGGATAGACAAGTCTGCATATTCGAAGCTGGCAAAAGTACCGCTATCCGGCGCAACTTCGCTGGAGCGTGGAGCTGATGGAGTGATGACCATCACTCGTGACTCGGTGGCGACCTGCGTGGTTCCTTCCAATTTGAAGCTGGAAAAAAACGAGGGGTCGACCCCAGCAGAACTCGCCGAAATGGCGGTGGTGCAGGGACACGTGGTGGCTTCGTCACCATCTGGAGTGGACGCACCTCAGCCGATTAAGCGCGGAGTGAAGATTCAGTTCGTGGCGGAAGCGGATACGGAGTTGGCCGAATATCTTCGAGCCGATCGTGCGCACTCGATTGCCGGATGGCGGGATTATCTTGGCCGATATCCAACGGCTCCGCATGTCGCCCAGGCCAAGCAAGCGCTGGCCGCGCTGCTGGTGAAAGAGGGCGAGGATCATCTTGCAGCGTTTCGCAAATCGGCGGAGACGGCGACTCCGGCATATGCGGAGTTGAAAGCTGCGAAGCAACGCGACGACGAGGCACGGGACTTGGCGCCATCGTCGGCTGCGGCGTTGAAATTGAGAGATGATTTGCGCGGCGAATTGGAGACTTTGACCGAGAAGACACGGGCTGAATTCCAGGCCTACAAGTCGGCGTTAGCGGCGCACAGCGTGGGCTACGTTCATCTAGTGAAGGCGCGTGACTTATCGACACAGGCGGTTGAGATTGACTCAACGTTTCGATCAGTTGCAAGCCTTGCAGACCGCCATTTCCGCGGAGAGCCGCACGCTGGAATCTGCGCTCTTGGCGGGCGAAGCATTGAAAAATAAACAGCAGTTTGACGCGGCGCTGGCGGCAATCTCCGCCTACGTTTCTTTTGCGGACGAAGAACCTCGCATTGCCGCAATTGTAGACGCCGATTACAAATTTCACTTTGACGAGGGCGCAACATTTGCCAGCAACGAGAAGTGGCAGGATGCGGTCCACGAACTGCAAAAAGCCAATGAGATCAAGAAGACGCCGGAAGGTGTAGCCGCTTTGAAGAAGGACGAACAAGGGCTGGAGGCCGCGAACACTCGCGCGGCCGCGGACGCTGCGCTCGCCAAGAGCGCGGACTTCGAGGCGCAAAAGCAGAACGTGGAGGCCTACGAGGTATTGGCCAATTTGCCGGCTGGGTCGCGAGCCCTGGTGGCGGAGCGCATGCAAGCGCTGAGTGATGTTTACATCAAGAGCGCTTCGGATGAGGCCAAAGTGTTGCAGGCGGCTCACACCCCGATTCAGGGCCGCAACGACGAAGTAGAAGCTGAGCGTGCTTACGACTTATTGCAGCGTGCTTATGAAGTCGGCGGAGAACAAGATAAAAATCTCAAGCTGCGGATTGATTTGCTGTCTGAAACCATCAGCGACCACTATCTCGAGGTCGGCAAGCGTTATTTGGAAAAACCGCTGGGGTCTGGAGTAGGGCTGGCCTGGCTCTATCTCGACCTGGCGCAACAGTACAAACCGAATCGCGACGACGTTCGCGACGAGCGGACGCGGAGCACGGCGATTCACCAGATGCGCTCGAAGCTTTCGATTCGCGTGGTGTTTCGCGATCAGACATCGCGGCGTGATAGCGCGGGTTTCGCGGAGCAACTTTCGGATGCAATTGCCACTGGTCTTGAAACGTCAGGATTGCCAGTGCGAGTCGTACGCTCCAACGACACCACCAATGCCGAACCGAATTTCCAGCTCGTAGGCGACGTGTTGCAGCACCGGCCGACGGTGGTTTCCACCGTAGAAGCGAAAGAGTCGAAATACCGGTTCAGTTCGCGGGACATTCCCAACGAAGAATGGAACAAGATGAACCGGGAGTATGAGACCGCAAACCTGGAACTGGAAAGCGCGCAAAAAGCATTGGAGGGTGCGCAGGCACACGGCAAGAAGAAAGAAATTTCCGAGGCTAACGATAGTGTGGCTGCCGCGGAGAAGAAGGTTGAAGAAGCCCACCAGAAACTGGATGCGATTCCGAAGACCAATGCCGAAGACGTACTAAAGCCTTACAGTTATACGAAGAAGACAATTGACCTGAAAGCCGTGGTCGAGCTGGCCTTTCGGATTGTCGACGCTTCGGGGAACGCAATTGAAATTGTGCCCGCTTTCAAAAAAGAGAATCAAGGCACGTTTGTGATCCTGGAAAATGTCAAACCAGAGGATACCGAAGGGATCAAAGCGCAAGGTTCTCCGCCCGATGAAATTCAATATTTAAACGATGTTGAAATAGAAGCCCGGGAAGCGCTGATCAAAGCGGCGCGGGACAAAGTGGAAGGCCTGCCGGCAAAAATTCTGGATCTGGCACACCGTCGCCTTCAGGATGGTGATCTGGACGGAGCGGCCGAGGCTTACATTCTCTATCTGAATGCTACGCCGGACGCGGATACGAAAGAACGCAGCGAAGGCAAAAAATTCCTCGAGGGTAATTTCAACATCCGCTGGGTGGCGAGCTCAGCCTCGTAAGAATTCTTGGCGTCGACACAACAGATCGGCAGGAAAGTTTGAGTACCCCACCCCTCACGCGCATCGGCAAGTACGAGATCACCGGCCTTCTCGGCCGCGGCGGCATGGGTCTGGTCTATCGCGCCTTCGATAAACATCTGGGGCGCGAAGTGGCGATTAAAACCATCACCGAAGGTTTCGCCGAAGATCCGGAAATGCTGCAGCGCTTCTATCGCGAAGCGGCCAAGACCGGCATGTTGAAACACCCAAATATTGTGACGGTCTACGATTTGGGAGAACAGGAATTTCCCTACATCGTAATGGAGTATGTCGCGGGCGAAGCGCTGGATCGTGTGATCCAATCGGCGCGCCCGCTGCCTCTGGTCCTGCGGCTGAAGATTATCGAACAGGTCTGCTCTGCGCTCGCCTATGCGCATCGCAATGACGTCATTCACCGGGACGTGAAACCCGCGAATGTTATCGTGCAACCGGATGGAGAAGCCAAGCTGCTGGATTTTGGAATTGCGCGCCAGGAAAAACAGGAGCGCGGATTGACCCGCACGGGAAACGTGATTGGAACCATCCATTACATGGCGCCCGAGCGGTTGCGCGACCGCGCTTTCGATGGCCGTTCCGACATCTTCTCAGCGGGAATCATGCTCTACCAGCTGTTGACCGGACAACTGCCTTTCACCGGCGAAGATTTCAGTGTGGTCCAGAAATTATTGAATGAGAAGCATCCGCCACTCAGCAATTATCTGCATGACTATCCGGCGGCGCTCGATGCAATCCTCGATCGATCATTAGCCAAGAATCCGGATGAACGCTACAACTCCGCCGATGAAATGGCTGGAGACCTTTACGCCATCGCCGACGAAGTGAAAAAAGGCCAGGTGCTCGAGATGCTGGAGCAAGCCGAGTCTCTGGTAAACGGGCAGGAGTTCCTGAAGGCACGCGAGATCCTTCTGCAGGTGACCAAGCTGGATGCGCAGCACACCAAGGCACGGCAGATGCTGGTGTTCGTGCAGCAGAATCTGGCGTTACAGCAGCGCGCGGGCCAGATCAAAGAATTAAGGTTTCAGGCCGGCGCTGCGCTGCACGAGAAGCAATACGACGTCGCTATCGGTCATCTTGAGGAAGCTCTTCGCATCGACCCGTCCAGTTCGGAACTGGTGGAATTGCTGGAATCGGTACGGCGGAAAAAGCAGTCACGGGAAAAGATCGAAGTGTACTTACGGCAGGCGGATGGAGCACGCAGCCGCGGAGATCTAGAGGCGGCGCGGGGGATTATTGCGAAGGCGCTGGATCTGGATAGGGACGACTCGCGGGTGCGTGCCGCTTTTGCGGTGGTCGCGCAACAGGCCGAAGAAGCAGCCCGTCTGGCGAAGACGCGGCAGTTGCTGGATTCCGCGCGCAACGAAATGGGGAGCCGGCACTTCACAGCGGCAATGAAATTATTGAGCGATGTTGAGCAGATCGATCCCGCGAACCCAGAAGTGATCTCGCTTCTGAAGCAGGCGAAGGCCGGACAGGAACAAGAACAGCGGCGACGCGTCGTAGAACAACTGCAGAACGAAATTTCCGTGGCGACGAAGCACGAACAGCTCACCACGGCGGCGGCGCGGGTGAACCTTGCGTTGGAGAGAATGCCGAACGAACCGTCCTTACTCAAGCTCAAGGGACAATTGTCGCGGCAGATTCGGGACTCTGAGGCGCGCCGCGAAGTAGACGAAACGGTGCAGCGGTGCCGCACATTGCTGGAGACCGCTCCGCAGGATGCGCTGCAACTGGTGCGCGACAAGCTCCAGGAGTTTCCCGGCAATGAACGGCTGCTGCTTCTGCAAGCCAGTGTTGAAGAGCACATTGAAAGCGGCAAGTTGCAGGCGGCTCGAGAGCACTTTTTGGCGCAGGCTCACGAAGCGATCGAGCAGCATCAATACCGGCAAGCGGTGAGGCTGCTGGAAACGTGCCAAGCTGATGGAATCTTTTCCGGGGAGATTGCCGAGTTGCTGGAGTATGCCCGGCACGAAGCCGAGCAACAACAACGAGAGTCACTGGTGGAATCAAGTTTTGCGGAAGCACAGGCCTTGCTCGCAAAGGGGGCGTACTCAGAGGCGATCCGATTTCTCGAACCGGTAGTGAAGCAAACCAATGATGTATCGATGCGAGCTCTATTGGATAAAGCTCGAAGCCAGGAGCAAGCGCTGCAGCAGAAAATCGCCGAAGTGCTGAGTGCGACACAGGAATTAGTGAAGGGTGAACTTTACGAGGAGGCAGTAACCTTCATCGAATCGCAGCCCGAGCAAGTCTTGCAAGCTGCGGCGGTGCAGGAAGAACTACGGAAGTTGCGGGCAGCAGGCGACAACGAGGCGGATTTATTGAACATCGTAGGAACCGCGTACGCCGCGCTCGATAATCTTGACTTCACCGGAGCCCTCGCAACTCTGGAGACTGCAATGCAATCGAATCCTAACTCGCTATTATTAAAGCGGGTGCAGGAGACCTTTAAACAGAGAATCAGAGTCACGGCAGACACGGCGATTTCTTCAGCGCTGGCTCGGGCGCGCGAGGCTTTGGCGGCAGGAGATCCACGATCAGCTGTGGATTTGATTCGATCGATCGCAGCCGCCACTGGTTACGCTGGGATTGAATTGCAGGGTGAACGCGAGCGACTGCTGAAAGAGGCTTTGCGCGCCCGGATGCTGGCACGCATCGGCATCCGCAGAGGTCGAACCGCTTCGACCAGGGCGGTTCCCGAAGACTAGGCGGAGTTTCACGATCTTACGCAACATCGTATTGGTGAATGAAAGAAAGAACGAAAGAAATGAATTTAGTATTCCAAGCTGCGGGGAAAACCGACATTGGTCTGGTGCGAACCAACAATGAAGATAATTTTGGCTTCGACCTGCGGCGGGGAATTTTTGTGGTATGCGACGGCATGGGAGGAGCGGCTGCCGGCGAAGTAGCCAGTAAGATCGCGGTGGATACGGTGCTCGCGTACTTCCGAAAGAATCCCGGGCGAGCCGAATCGCCGGTGGTGGGACGAAAGTTTGAGGGCGTTTCGGAATATGCCGCGGCATTGGCGAATTCGATTCAGCTGGCCAACCAGTCCATTCAGGAAGCTGGGGCGAATAATCCGAATCGGGCTGGAATGGGTTCGACTATCGTTGCGGTGTGCCTGCACGGAAATCTTTTTTCCATCGCGAACGTGGGAGACAGCCGCATTTATCTGGTCCGTGGCGGTGGCATTCAGCAACTGACAAGCGATCATTCTCTGGTGATGGAGCAGGTTCGCCGCGGTCTGATGACCGTAGAAGAGGCGGAACGATCCGACATTCAAAATGTGATCGTGCGTGCTCTCGGCTCGGAGGATATTGTCGAACCAGATTTGGAAGACCACGAATTCGCACCGGGAGATGTGTTGCTGCTTTGTACCGATGGAATGTCGCGCTATGTCAAAGAAGAAAAAATGCTTGAAGTAGTGAGCAGCGCGAATTCGTTGAATGAAGCATGCGAAGCATTAATTGAGGCGGCAAAGGCTGGCGCGAGTGACGATAACATCACCTGCGTATTGGTGCGCGCCGCCGAGCAATCGTGGGGCGAGCGGCTGATTGACTGTCTGACGCCGGGGCGGGGCAATCACTCGCAGCAGAGTTCCACGTAAGAAAATCACCTAAACAAGGCCGTTCGCAAAAATCAGTGCGCGACTTGCGACACGCAGCGCAATCCCGCCAACTCCGACGACTGGAAGGGATTCACTCCGGCAACATTCAGTTGATAGTCATAGGACTTTGGCTTGCCATTCGGCAGCATGATCGTCCTTCCATTCGACTGCATGATCCATTCCAGATTGGTGACGTGCCCGGAACTCTGTGCGTGGGCATCGGCCACGAATCGAAAGACGGACCATGGTCCCTTGAACGAGCCTAACGTATCGCCACCGGGAGTGGTCGCTTGCACATCTTCGGAGGCGCCGGTCCAAGTGAATTGTTGTTGACTGCCGGTGCCCAGCATCGTCTGGTTGCCGATTTTTAGGACCACTTCCACATTGCTGGGAAGTGTTTTCAAGATATAGGCAAATTTGGGAGTGGGTAAACCACCTGAATAGAGCACATCGCTGAGCGCGGCGGCGCGATTGAAAAACGCCACGAAGATTGGCGATGGCTTGATCGTGCTGCCCGGAGCGACTTCGTAGTGCGCCCCCTGCTTAACCAATATCTGCTTCAGCTTATCGTCGTAGAAGGCCCACAGCGCGCCGGTTTTCGGAGCAAGAATCTCATTCAACTGATCGATCGGGAGGTCTTGATCGGAGGCGGGATTGAATGGATATTTGCTGGTGAGCTGGGCGAAACGGCCGCAGAAACTTTTACCCGCCGCATTCACGGCTGCCGCCGGACCGAGCTTCAGCGGGACATCTACGTTGGTGATGGGCTGTTCGAGAAGCGCCCGGACCAGATTTTCGTTATGAAACTTTTGATCGACACGTGTACCCATGACTTGCGTGACGGTAACTTTGGCTGCGCCTTCCGAGTTCGCAACTTGCGAGAGCAAAGTTGGGTCCGAGGGATTGCCGGCCAACGGGGCAATATCAGATTGCAACTTAGTGAGAGCAACAATGTAGTCTTTGTTGGAAGGAAGAATGTATTGGTCGGGAAGCTTGTCAGGCGCGCCCGGCGGCTCGAGGGCTTGCACCGGCAAGAACGGCGCAGCGACATCGGGAATGCTGACCGCAGTATTGTTCGAAATAAACCAGAACAATTCCAGCAGCGGTGACGTAGGTCCGGTTAATTTTTCCAGCTTTCTTCCGGCATCGGCAAAGTCTCCGTAGCCAACCACGGACGAGGTTTGAAGAACGGTGCGCCATTCTTTCGTGAAGTCGTCGTAATAACGCTCGGTGAGCTTTTGCTGCAGGGTTGCCGGATCTAATTCCGAAGCGGTTGCTTTTCCCAACACCCACTCCTCAACGCTCATGAACGATGGGTTGCGGAGCGCGTCCTGCACAAAAGTGAATCCATCACGGGTAAATGCGCCTCGCACTTTGTGGTTGCTTACGACTACTCCGAGTGAATCGCGGAACTGCTCATTGAAGCTGACATCGGGAATTTTTGCTTTCGCGATCAGCGGCAAATAAAAGCGGTCGATACCCGCGAACTGAGACAGATAAAAGCGCGCCCGGCCAATTGACTTCGGATCATTATCTGAAGGGAACGGGTTCGCAGACGCGAGTTCCGTGCCGTAGAAATCGAACTGGGTTTTGGCAAGTGCCGCGCGGTCGCTATCGATGTCTCGGCCCGCGGTCCAGTGACTCATCAGGATCGGAGTGAGGAACTCCTTCGTGCTTTTATCATTGTTGCTGGTGGTGATGAGGTAGGCTTTCAGTTCGTCGTAGGTTTTCTCGTAGCTGTCGTTGGGGCCTGGCGTATCGGGTACCGCGCGGAGACCTTCCAACAACTTGCCTTGCGTATAAGCGAAAAGAATCTGCCGGAAACGCTGGAAGTAGGCCATCTTCGCGTCGGAATACAAGCGATCTCCAATATAGAGTCCCCAGCGAAGATGCAGCGGGACACCATCAGTTTCATACTCAGCAAGTGTAGCCACTTGCTGGCGCAGCCGATCGAGTTTTTGCAGGCTGGCCAGCGAAGGAATGTCATTCACTGCACTCTGAGTCGCCGGCAGATCATTGATTGCCGAGCGGACGTCACTTTCCAACTGATGGTTGCCGACGAACGAAATCAGAAAGCCAATTCCGCACACGATCGCGATTGAGGATGCCGCGATTAAAACCACGCGACGAAAGAGGCTGACGCGGGAACTGAAGCCACTGGCGGCGAGAGCGACGCGATCTTTGACGATGATGTCGTTGAATAGCTGGCTTAGAAAAACCCACTGCGGAACTTTTCGCGAACTGACGCCTCGCGAGGAAGGCGCGGACGGCGTAGCGCCGAATCCCGTGCCGCTTGCGCTGAACGCCGTGCTACTGAAGATTCGAGTCGCGCCGGCTCCGGCACTGGATGACATATCCGCTGATTGCACTTGCGGCGCAGCGACAGCCACGTCATCGACCATGACGGGCCTGACGCCGGAAAAATAAAAGCCGCGAAGAAATGGATTCACGCTGAGCTGGCTGGGACGAGCCAGATCGACAAGAAACTGAACCAGCAAAGTGCGCAGCTTTCGCAATTCGCGCGGGAACTCGTAAATCGCCGGCAGCTGGCTGCCATCGTTTTCTCGGCCGAGGAGATCGAGCCTGCGTTCCGCAAGAGAATAAAACAGCTCGTCGAACGCTTTACCAAGACGACGGGTTTCTTCTTCCGCGTACACACCAGTGGCCAGAGAGCGAACCGGCAGAGTGGCGCCAAGAACTTCGGAGGCCTCTTCTTTGCTAAGACCGCGCACAAACTCGGGGAAAAACGAAACCCGATCCAACTTCGTGAATAAAACATACACGGGAAAGCTTATGCCGAGCAGTTGAGAAATCTCCTGCAGGCGAACGGCTAGCTTGCGCGCCGCGGAAAGAGTGGTCTCACTGGCGCCCGGCTTCAGAAAACTTTCAGTGTCAAAGCAGACAATGGCAGCGCGAGGGGCCTGCAATCCCTTGCCCATGGCGGTAGAGACGCGACCGGGCTGCACCAGCTTGACCAGGCGTTTCCAACGCGGCGGTTGGGTTAACAGATCACCTGCCGGGTCCACGAAAATTGCCTGACGCGTGTACCAGATGTTGAGCAGACGTGTTGGAAGCACCGTCGTGTCTTGATAGACATGTCCGGCGAGCAATTCCGGATCGAGCGCGGAATGAATGACGGTGGTGGTTTTGGTTGCACCAGTATCGCCGAGAACAAACACCAGCGGCAGATTTCCCAGGTTCGCGCCGCGGCCCAGGGTTGAGCTTCTCAGACGGCGGATGGCTTCGCGCACCACCAGATCGAGGTCGTCGGTGGCGGGGGCTTGACCGGACTCGGTTTCGGTGCCAGCTTCTTCCGCTTTATTTTTTCGATAAAACCAAACGAACGAACCGGCGGCAATGAGTCCGACGAAGGCCAGGCCGCCGCGCAAAATCCAGATATCGGAACCGCGCAGATGCAACCATCCGCCGAGAAACCAGACGAGCACCAGATAGGCCAGCAAGATTACGCCGGTCGCTATGTAAACCATTTCGCCTCTTTATTTCGATTTCGATTTCGATCGCAACAAATTTCGATTTCGCCAACAACAACGCTTCGCTAACTATATTGCCAACTGTGCCAGAGCGGAGAGCTGCGACGCGCCTGAAACCAGAAGAAACTTAAAAATCAGAAACAATGACAGAGCCAGCAACGAGGTGACCAGCGTGGCAATCGCGAGCCTGCGGACCCAGGGATCGGCTTGCACCAGGCGGACTGCGTCGGCGGGAATCGCGCCGCGGGGGGAAAGAGCAGTCAGCGGTCCACGCACACGCCGAATTTTTTCCTGCACTGCCGACATGATCGAGCGCAAGTCGCCGCCAGCGGCGTAACGGCCCTTGAAGCCGAGCAGCATGCACAAGTAATAGACTTCGAGCAGATCCGCGGTTTCCACCGAGTCAGGACGATTCATCGCCTTCTGCAGCTCTTGAAAAAAACCTTCTCCGGCCAACTGATGGCCATAAAGCTCGGCTTGCAGGGGCAGACGAGGCCAGTCGGCAAAGGCCGGATTTCTGCAACCGAGAGCGGACTCGTCGAGAAAAGCAACCACCGCGAAAATCACCTGCTTCACGTCTTCGGCGTTGCAGCCGCGGCTTCGAGCTTCCTGCTCGGCCACGCGCAGCGCCTGTTTCATTTGCGCGCGAAAGGATTCCGCGTCCGAGACTGCCTGACGGTTGTAGCGCAAGCGCACGATGGCGGTAAACACTTCCTGGAAGCCGAGAGCGAGATTCCAGCCGCGCCGATCGAGCGCCGGACTGGAGCCACGGTAGCTACCTAGCGGGGATGAATGGGTGGAAGACATGTTCAACTCTCCAGAATCACGACCAACTCCATCTCAGGAGCTGGCAGTTCGCCGGGTACGTAAACTCCGACGGTGCGCGTTTGCATAATGTGTTCCCAGCACGGTCCGCTGCGGCTCACCGTAAAATATTGGCTTTCTACTTTGGCGGACACGGCGGAGGGCGGCACCTCCAAGTGGGTAAGAGTCAGGCCAGGGAGCGCACGCTTTACCAGTTCCGGAACAAACTTTGCGGAACATGTTTTGACGAGTTGGGGAACCTTGGCAATCAGATCGGCCTCGCCAATCTGCGAATGAATTCCCAGGATCCACCGGGAACGCTCGAAGCAGCGTTGGTCCTTCACTTCGCCTTCGTAAAAATAACGTTGAACCCCTTTGAGAGGAATCTGAATCGCCTGCGACGGAGCAACAATTTCGAGATGGCGGCGGATGTGCTCATCCAGAGCATCGAAGCCCGGCCCGGGATCGCGATGATCGTAGTGCGGCAAAGAGCGAGGATGGACGTCCAAGCCGAAAGTGCAGAGAGCGCCGGCCAGGCGCGACATCTCGCGGAAAAGCTCTTCGGGATGGCCGTGCTTGGAAAGCAGCAGATGGCGAAGCGGAGTGAGGCTGGAGTTGATGGCGTGCAGAAACCAGAACTGGGAAACGTGGCGGGCAGACATCCCGGCCTGAAACTTCCCTGCAGACTGTTGTTGTTCGCGCGACACCACGGCGCTTTTCTCTTCAAGAATCTCGACGAGTCGCCGCAGCATGCCAGTCAAATGCTCACTCGCACTCAAGCGCACAGAAGGCGGAACAAACGTGGGATCGAAAGCAAAATGACCCGATCCATCGCGCACTAAACGGGCCAGAGGAAGAGTGAGAAAATCTTCCTGAGGTTCGATTTCCAGAATCAGGCGGATGTTCTTGTGCCCGAGTTGCACTGGCTTCTCGTCGCGTCCGGTGTTCTCGTCATGCATCATCTCGACCACTCCGGTATAACGCGTGTTCGAGTCGATTGCCGATTGCAGATCGCAATTCTGTCCATCAGGAAGCCAGCGAGGTACGGCCAAGGAGACCGTCAGATGATCGGCAGTGGGAGGAAAGAGTCCGGCAATATTGCGAGACTGCGGGAGCGAATCGCATCCGGGAATGTCAAACGGTAAGCCATCTTCAAAAATTCCCCGGGCGTGGACCAGCGCGACTGTTCCGTTGCGCAAGGCGTCAGCATCGAACTGGCAGGCGGAAAAGCCGTAGGCATTTTTCCACAGACTCGCAGTCGCGAAATGCATTGACTCTTCGAAATAGCGGTTCTGCGCCTGAAAGTGATGCGGACCGAGATACATTCCTTCGGCCCATACGATTCTGGAAAGCGACTTCATGCTGAATCACCCTGGGAAAAACGGCGGCAAGAATCCTCTTCCGCACCCGGCCGCGTTTTGAAACAAAATCCAATAAAAAACGAAACGACGCCTGGCCAGCGATGCTAGGGGTTTACTTCTTTACTGTCAAGACGATGGAGTGCAAACTCCGGAAATGAGCACGGATGGCCGGTTTGCCGAGTTGGAGAAGCAATTGCTGTGCGATCAGCGAGCATTGCGGCCCGAACTTTTGTGGTACGGGCCGGCATATTTCGTAATATAGTGGACGTGTTTTCGGGGACGGTTGAGAGTCTGGGTGAGCCTCTGGAGCGATGAAGTTCGCAGACAAATACGAGCTTTCTGACGCCGTCACGAGCGGCAGGCTGGAAACATTTTTGGGCCGGGACCTGGGCAGTGGTGAGCGGGTGCTGGTACATATTTTCGACGCGCCGGTAAAACAACCGGGACAACCAACAGTCATGTGGGTGCTGGAATCGTTTCGGGCCCTCGCTCCTGAGGCACCTGGATTGGTGATTGCGGCGGGAAGATACGACGGAACAAATTTTGCCTATCTGGTAACCCGGGTTCCCGACGAAGCGGCCCTGCGGCAATGGAAGCAGAATTATGAATCGTCCACGGCGGAGACGCGGGAGATTCCGATAGAGCGCACGGTCGCGCCGCAGAGTCCGCCTGCAGGCGTTTCTTTCAGCCCAAAGCCCGAAGTTGTGGCGCCACCGCCGCAAAGTAAGCCGGCGAATCCTCCCACAGGTTTTTTTGGACTACGGCCACCGGCTGAGGCGAGTGGGAAACCAGCTGATCCAGTTCTGACGTTGACTCAGGAAACTCACGATACTGCGGGAAACGAAAATGAACTGGAAGGAATTAATTTTGGGCCGCGGCAGGAGTCTAAAGGACAGGAACAGGGCGAGTTCACGAAGCAGTTTTTTGTGGGATCGAGTGAATCGCGACCTGCGCTTGCAAGTCCAGTTGTAGCAGCGCCGGTTCAATCCGCGTCACTTGAACCGGTTCGAGCTGAATCAGTCCCAGCGGAGCGGCGTGACGATCAGATCGCTGCACCGGACAGGACCAGCGGCGTCGGCCAGTCTACCAGCCCGCTTGGTGGCTCGACCGAGTTCGGAGGATTCACTGCTTTATTTTCCCCAGGGCCGAAGGTGGACGTCGCGGAAATAAAAATCGCTTCCAGCAAGAGTGACGCTCCCCACAAGACCGATGATGCAAAATCGGAAGACTTCACAAAATTCTTTCAGGGACCGTTTGATGGGGAGCGTCCGTCGGAGATTCCCACTCTTTCGCAAAACGTCACAAGCACGCCGAGAGGAAAAGTTCCTGGAGAATTTACCCAGATGTTTGGCGCGGTGAAAGATAATCCATTTGTCGCGCCTTCTCCTTCGGGTCCGGTGGAAGAGCCTCCTTTGCGAACAGAACCCAGCTCTTTCACGCGCTCATTTGCTGACCCGGTTTCGCCAAGCATTGAAACCAAAGGAAATGGAAATCAAAAGGCTGCTGCGTCTGCGGAACCGAATTGGACGCAGCCGATTCCGCCTCCCGTAGTCGTTCCAGCTAATCCGCCGGAGCCGGCCGTTCCGCGAGTGAATGCGGACAAGCCTCGCGAATCGAGGCCTTCCGTCCAAGGCGGCGCGACCCAACTCTTCTCCGTGCCCGGGGGACATTCGGTCCCGGCCGCTGCTCCGCCGCCCAGTGGACCGAGCGAATACACCCGGATTATTTCGGGTGGAATGCTGGGTCTGAATTCTTCAACAGAACAGCCGGCTGCCGAAGAAGGACCGGCGGCAGGCGGACTGCCCACCTTCAAGATGCCCGCAGCAGCAGCTCCGCCGCTGCCCAAGATCGCAGCACCGAAATTGCCGAAGATGCCTCCGGCTCCCAAGATTCCACCGGTGGGCGCATTGGTCCCCAAGCCAAAATCGTCCTACTTGCCGATGATCATTATCCTGAACGTATCGCTGATCATCGCTGTGTTGCTGATTGTTTATTTTGCGATCAAGCGCTGATGCGAGAACAGAGCGCGGTCACTGGGAGTCAGATTCCGGCTGGGCAGCAGCCGAGCCGCTTCTTGGCTTTGGACTTTTGGGTCTGTTTGCGGTAACCCCGGCTTCTTCAGCTCCGGATTCTCCGTCTCCAACGAGCACTTCATAACGAGCAAAGCTGACCGAACACTTTGCCCGGCCTTTCGTGGCCTCTCGAAGGTACGCTGCATAGCCGAACAGTTCCGCCATTGGCGCCGTCGCGCGAACTACCGGTGAACCGGCGCGATGCTCCATGGCGTCTATCCGGCCACGACGCCGGCTCAGGTCGCCGATGACCATGCCCGCGAACTCTTGGGGGGTGACTATTTCAACCGCCATGAGCGGCTCCAAATTAATAGGGTCGGCCTTGCGGGCGGCTTCTTTAAATGCCATAGACGCGGCTATTTCGAAAGCCAGGTCGTTCGAGTCTTCGGCATGGTAGCTGCCGTCATAGAGAACAGCTCGCAGGTCTACCATTTCATTGCCAGCCAGAATTCCGCCTTTCATCGCTTGTCGAATACCGAGGTTCACAGGCCCAACGAATTCCGGAGGAACGGCGCCGTTGACGATTTCGTCGACGAATTGATAGCCACTTCCCGGTGCCCGCGGATCCAACCTAAGCTTTACGTGAGCGTACTGGCCGCGGCCACCCGTCTGCCGTATGTACTTCCCCTCCGCTTCCGCGCGTTTGCGAATGGTCTCCAAGCAAATAACTGTGGGCGCAGAAATGTTGATTTCGATTTTGTATTCATCCAAGATACGTTCGCAGATTATTTGCAGATGCAACTCTCCCATCCCGCCGATGATGGCCTGCGCATCTGAGGATTGAGAGTTAATCTTCAGGGTCGGATCTTGTTGGGCAAGATCACTCAGTGCACGGTCAAGGCTTTCGCGGTCATCGTTGGCTTTTGGACTGATGGCCACACATACTATGGGGCGGATCCTCGGGTTCGATTCCGTCATGGAACTGTCCAAGAATTACAGATTTGTAGTATTTCTCCCCGGAGCTTTGGACTAAGGAGCCAGTGCAATTAGCCCACCTGCGGCAGCAAGATCAATAATTCCATGGTGGGATTGGGCAGATCGCCGGGCACGTATGCCGCGAGATTGCGCGCGCGATTGACGGCTTCCCATGCGGGTCCGGACTGGTTCAAGCTGAAATATTGATACTTTAGTTTTACTGGAATCGCGCTGGGCGGATTTGGCAGATGTTTGAGTTGCACCCCGGGAAGGGCCTGCTTGATCAGATGTTCGATGTGTGTGGCCGAACAGACTTTCACCAGTTGCGGCACTTTCTGGATGACTACATCTTCTTTGGCCTCGGCGGTTACGGCAAGATACATACGCGTGTTCGCGAGATACTTTTCGTTGTCGATGGCGGTAGCGTAGATCGAACCCTTCACCGGCTTCAAGGGCAGAGACACGAGGTTTGTGGGGACAACCGTCTCCAGTAGCGAACGCAGTTTTTCATCGAGCTCAGAAAAGACGGGACCAAGCTCATCATGTGCATAGAGTGGCAGATCGCGCGGGCGGAGCTTCGGCGAAAAAGTGGTCAATGAGCCGGCGAGAGAAACCATCGCCGAGTACAGCTCCTCGGGATGGGCATGCTTGCTTTCAAATAAATGGCTGAAAATGGGGAAATGCGAATTTACGGTGTAGAGCAGCCAGAAATTTGCGATATCGGATGCAGTGAAATCCGCCAGACTCTGATTTTTTTGCCGACGCCCGCCGGAAAGTTGTGTGCTGCGCGCGGAAAGAATTTCGATCAGGCCGCGGAGCAAGCCGGCAAGGTATTCGCTGGCATTAATGTCGATGAGCGGAGGCACGAAGCGATGGTTCAGAGCGAATGTGCCAGCCTTCGTCTTCTCGACATTGGCAATGCGCAGCGCAGAGCAGCCTTCGCGGCTTTCGCCCTCCACCAATAAACGCAGATTTTTTCTTGCAACCTGAACTGGCTTTTCGGTAGCTCCGGTATTTTCGTCACGAAATGAAGTGACCTCCGCTGAATATCGAGCGCTGCCATCGCGTTGTGCCACTGATATGTTCAATCCGCGCTGGCGATAGCCGGGTATCGCCAGGTAGATATCCAGATTCTGAGTTGCGGGGTCGAACCATTCGGCGAGCGCCTTGGAAGGCGGCGCTGGATCGGCATCCGGAACATCGAACAGCAAACCGTCCGGAAAAATGCCGGAGGCCCGGGAGACGACCAGCTGCCCTTCGCTGAGAAGTTCCTGGTTGATGATCAACTCATTGAATCCCCACGCGCAGAACTTGAGCGCCTGCAGGCGAAAATTCAACGTATCTTCGATGAACCTATCCTGGGTCTGTAGATGCTGAGGAGTGAGAAAAGTCCCCTTGGTCCAGATGACAGGTTGCAATTGCTTCATAGAATCGCCGAGTTCGCGCGGGTTTTCCCGCGGCTGCCCACAATAACAATTATTTCTCCAGGAAGCAAAGGCAATCCGAACCGTTCAGCTTTGACGAGCTTAATTTACCGTGAAGTTTGAGAGGCAGAAGAGATTGGGCACGACGGCACTCTAGTCGAAAATCAGGCTTCGTCGCGGAGCTTAGTTATGATCCCGACGGATGGTTACTGCGCGCCAAATGGCGGTTTCAGCAATCCGTCCATGAACTCCAGCCATTCCTTGTTCATCATGCGACGTTTAAAAGAGTTGCGGGAAAAAACTGCCAGACCAAAATCCCCGCGGGCGCGGCTGAGCACCATCTGAATCTCCTCGCACATTTCTTGCGGAACCGAGTTCTCGTCTTCCAGTTTTTCCAGTAGTCTTTCCAGCAGTTCGAACATGTCAGGGGCTGACGCAATCAGGCTGGGATCGACCTCAGGCTCCATCGACGCAACGGTTCGGCCAAACTGATCCATAACCCGTGACTGTTTCTGCGGATCGATTCTCCACATTCCCGGGGTAACTTTTTTCTTTGCCATTTGCTTGCACCTCTCGAAAGCCCGCCCCTCTATCTATCGGCTATAGTCTAGGATGCCGTTACATCCATCAAGGTTACTGCAGTTACTAGAATGGTGCGTGGTCGAATGGGACGTAAGATGCAGCGACCCTTACGCTTAAGCCGAACTCTTAAGAAGGAGAATCGCTCAAGTTGCATTCGCAGACGACTTTGCTAGAATGCGGGACAGCCAAAAAGGGCGCGAGGTGCTTCGATGCCAATGCAGGTTTGTATGGGCGCAACCATGATGTGCAGCTTTGGCATGGCACCGAGTTCGCTGGTCGTACTCCCCACCAACCGGGTATTCACCAGTGAAATGCCCGATGCCAACATCATGGACAACATTCCGCTGGTAAACATCATGCCGTTTGGCATGTGCATGTCACCGGCCAATCCGATGGTAGCCGCTGCCACAGCTGCGGCCATGGGCGTGCTTACTCCGATGCCGTGCATTCCGGCAACGGTCGCACCCTGGGTTCCGGGGGCTCCAACTGTGATGCTGGGCGATATGCCCACGCTGGATAATACTTCGCAGCTCATGTGCATGTGGGGCGGGGTTATCACGTTTGTCGATCCGGGAGAGTTTACGGTAATGGTTCCGTAGGATCTTTCACTGACTTCGAGAATTTAAATGAAGACATCACTTTCGCCAGAGCTGCTTTCACTCTCCGCTCGTCTTCTTGGGTAAATTCTTTGATTGCGCCAGGAGGATACCCTCCCATGCTCGCGGTCGCAACTCTTATATCCAGTTCGAAGCACTGGCCGGTGTGAAAAGTCCGATAAGAGTCCTCATACAAGCCGTGTCCCATGCCGGCGTTGCTCTGATGGCCGGCCTGAAATTTTACTCCATTCACTGATTCCATATGAACCGGAGGCGGCATGGATGCTAGACATTCGCTGCCCGTTTTTTCCTGGGCCAGCTCATTCACCGAGAATGCCGCCCCTTCAAAGTTAGAACCTTTATAATGGGCGGTCGGATAAGCGACGCAGGCTGCGGCGTTGTCATCGCAAATCGGCAGGTAGGTCAGACATGCGGCCTCGCTGGTATTCTTCCTGCAGACGATGAACTCCGCGGGATACTTAAAGCGAAAAAAACCATCCCGGCTGACGAACGTTTTCAGCGCTGCCTGCGGCTTCGCCGCAACCTGGGCCGTTATGTCCGAGCCCGAGAAGCCGAAGGCCAAAACTAACGCGACGCACAGCAGTTTCATTGCGACAGGGGCTCGCGGAGAGCGACCGCAACCGGCGTGACTTTTTGTGATGAATTGCATTCTCTTGCTGCCCACGTACTCCTCCCGACTGAAGCGGCTTCCGCACGAGATCGAATCTGATCAGTAAGAAGAGGGGTCAGAGGGATCCATCGCGGTGGAGCTGTCAAAATCAACGCGAGCTACTATGTGCCCGCCGGCATTAATATTGCAGTTATTTCCCTGGCCGAGTTGCCACAGCTTGGCGAAGGAAACACCTGACAGCGCCGGATCGGGAGCCGGAAACGGAGAGCTCGGGCTGATTGTCTGGCGTCCACCCTTGGCCGGGCCGCAGGTGAATTTGTTGACATTAAAGATCCAAAAGATCGGCGTACTGTTAACGTCGTGCAGGGACTGCGCGACCTGGTAAAAGGAACAATAAACGCCCGGCGAATAATTCGTGTGATCCTCCAGTTCAGTCGCCCAAGCGTTGTAATATGCCAAGGCCGCCGCGCCGATGGGAGGACCTTGTTCGATGTCGAGAAAGATGATCGATCCGGTGGACAACCCGGCCCCCGAAGCCAACTTGGCGGCATCGCGTGCATCGAGGGTGCCCTGCGCAGCGGTCACGTTCTTGCTGCCGGGACCAACCATCTGCTGCCCTACATAGGTGGGAGCCACGCCCCATCCAATCTGTTGCAGCGTGTCAAGCTTGGTCATCCATGATGTATCCGGATGTGAAGGCGCCGGGGCGAGGTAAAAACCGCACCAGTAGAGATTGGTCTGCTCGAACATGGTTCGCATGATGCTATCGCCGGGATAAACGAGACGATCGAACCCGGCATAGAAGCTGTCTCTCTCAGCAACATTCACGGTTAACACGTCCCACACAGAACCTGATTGTGTCCTGGCCTGAAGCACCCACCGGCCAGAGTGGGAGCTGGACAATTCATACAACTGAACGTCGCCGACCACGTTTCCCTTCCGTACGCTCAGATAGGGAGTCGTCAGAATCTCCAAAGGCTTACCTTCAAAATCCTTGTATCCATTGAGTCCAATAGTTATGGATGAGGCTTTCGGATCGAGAGAATTCGGCATTCCAACTTCAGTGATTCTCTCCAGTTGTGGATAACTACAGAAGTTTGCCATTGGGTTCCCCTCCGAGTTTTCCGGTGCAGGCGTTTCCCTACCTGCTAAACGATGTTCAATTCAACTTGGTTCCCTTGCTGCCATCGTCGGCGGTATCGGGATCCTTGGGGGCGGTTGGGGAGTCGGGTGATTGCGGACTCGCATCGGGAGCGCTCCCAGCGGCACCGCCGCTGTTGATGAATACCATAGGCCCGCTGATGTACACACCGCTGGGATTGATATCGATGAAACTTCCGCCGACTTTCAGGGTGAGGTCCATGCCGGCTTCGATCACCGCGCTCATTCCCGCGTTCAGGTGAATGGTAGTGTCAGTTTTCAAGGCATAAGCCATGGACGTCTCATCTTTGTTTCCGGTCACGGCTAATGAGACATTCCCGGTTATGCTCTCGCTCTGATTACCGGTCACTGAAAGAGACTTGTTACCGGTGACACTCTCTGTTTGATTTCCACCGACATTCAGCGACATATTGCCATCGATTTTTTCGAAATGGTCTCCCTGCACGTGCAGGTGCTTGTCGGTCTGGATTTGCTCCAGCTGATTGGTGGTAACGATGAGGGACCGATTAGCTCCGATAAATTCGCGGGAATCATTTTCCACGCGCAGATCCATATCCTTTTCGGCGTTGATGAAGATCTGCTCGTCGCCCATTTTGTCTTCGAAACGAAGCTCGTTATAGTTCGCGCTCCCGCCACCTTTGGAACTGCGGGACTTGAAGGTGCTTCGCGTCTGGTAATCGGGCAAAGTGTAGGGTGGCATTTCTTCGGCGTTGTAGACACGCCCGATAATGATCGGACGATCCGGGTCGCCCTCAAGAAAACTTACCAGGACTTCCTGGCCGATGCGCGGAATCCAGATCGCTCCCCAGTTGGCGCCGGCCCAGGGCTGCGATACGCGAATCCAGCAGGAACTGTTCTCGTTCTTTTGTCCCAGGCGGTCCCAATAAAATTGCACGATCACACGGCCATATTTGTCGACCCAGATCTCTTCGTTGGCTTTGCCCACCACCAGCGCGGGCTGCGGACCTTGTACGAACGGCTTGGGAGTGACCCGCGGCGGGCGATAAGGAACTGCAATGGGAATGCATTGGAATTGAACCGTGGCGTTCTCGTCGTCTGAGTTGTTGGAGAAATAAGTTCCGCCTTGCGAGGCGGTGTGCCGCACTTCGGTAATGAGGTACGCCGCGTTCAGATCTTTGCGATAGTGATCGCTCAGAGTGAAGCTTCGGCCGGGTGCGAAGTCGCGCACGCGCCCCGAGCCAACGATAATCTGGTGCGCGGCCTCGTGCTCCTCCATGCGGATCTTCGAAAAGTCTCTGCCCTGGTCCAATGTGCCGTGCACACCGGGGTAGTCAAAAATTTCGTAAGGATCGTTGCCCCCAACTTTGATGACACTTTCTTCCTGCGCCTGCAGGCTGGTGGAAGGAGTTTCAAAGTTGTAATCGGTAGAGGTGTATTGGCCGGTCCTGAACTCGCAGCGCGAGTGCAGAGCGGAAATGTGTTCCGCACTGCCATAAGAGGCGCCGGCGGTTGGATCGTACTCCACGGTCGGCGAAACTGGGCAGGCAGGAAGCGAAACGGAACTGTCACACGCAACCAGAGTGTGGCCGTCTTTCGTGTGCTCGAAGTAGTAAAAAATTCCCTCGTTTTCGAAGAGACGGGAAACAAAATTGAAAGATGTCTCGCGGTACTGGACGCAGTATTCGAGCTTGTCGTAGTCCCCGGTCTGTATGTTCATCTTGAAATCGGCGGGGTGCGACGTACTCTTTTGTTTCTTGAAAATCTCGGTCACAATTTCGGGGACGCTCAAATTCTGGAAGATGCGGCAATCCGCCTGCCGGGTAAGAAACCACAGCCAGGGAACGATTTCCATCTGGTAGTGGAAGAATGTCTCGTCAAAACCACTCTGCGCGAAGCGGCTCACGTAGCCATTGATGTAACGCGGCTTATCTGGTTTAGCCGTAGCGATGGTGATGACCGCCATTTTCCCCAGAACCTTGGTGAAGTCGATGGAGTCTTTCTGCGAAAGCAGTTCGAGATGAAACGAAAACGGACGGGACAGAGCTTCCGTCCCGGTGAAACCTTGCAAAAGGACTTCGTCCTCGTCGAGTCCATCGACGGAGAGGGAGATCAGGCGGCCGGCTTGGGTGTAGGTTGCCATCAGTGGGCTCCTCCGATGCTTCCAGGAGGAGATGCCGCGCCACCGTCCGGAGCGAAGGCAGAAGTCCTCGCCATGCAGTGAGTATGAGCTGTCCCTTTTCCGTCTACGAAAAGAAGAACGTCATCTTTCGGACACAGTACCTCGCTCGCGGGCGTCTTTATGATTGCGCCGTCTTGGGCGATCTTTGCGTTGGGAGAATTTTCGGACCGATTCTTGTCCCAGAGATTACTCCACACCCTCCTGAAAAACCCAGAATTATCAGGCTCCGGCGCCGGAAAATAAACATTGGTGTCGGCTGCGCCCCATACTCTTCGATCGCTGATCGTTTCATGTCCCGAACCGTAATCGATAAACCCGACAACTTTAACCCCACTCCACATTTTAGAAAGTGCAATCAACAACTCGGAGCCGCGAGCTTGCAGGGGTCCGTTCACATCGCTGCCGACGTTGCAACCGTCAAATCGCACCGTCGCATTCGTCGCCAGAAATTTACCCAGACGATCCAGATCGTCGGCATAGTTCATGAAGGTTAAGGGCGCAAGAAACTCCGGCCGATTGTTGCCATCGATGAACAATGCTCCGGGGGCGCCATGAATAATGATCATCAGATACTTTATGCCGTGCTTCTCGATCGCTCCCTGGAAGCCATCCGCCGCGAAACCCTGGAAACTATCGAGACTCTCGACCAGTTCATGAAGATCGTCGAACACAACCGTGACGGAGCGGCCCTTGACGTACTGCTCACCGCTCATATTTTTCAAAGGATCAACCAGTTCGAAGTCGCCGTCCGTCTCGACCACAGAGGCTTCGAGGCCCAAGGTATCCACTTGCGGATTCCAGTTGCGGTCGATCGCGTAAAGGGCAATATCCTTCAATTGTTCCTCGTTCAGAGCGGCGCGAACACCGCCATTTCACGAATACACGAAAGCTCCATCGGTCCCAACACCGACGTGGATACGTTCCATCGATTCGCCTTCCGCCATTCGTCCCAGCAGTTGCCGGGAAATTTCCGGCAATAAAGTGTTGGTCAGGATGTTATCCACATTGCGAGCGCCACTTTCTACTTCTGTGCAACGCTTCGCCACTTCGTCGACCAGGGCGCCGTCGTAGGAGAGCGCAATTTTGTGATTCTCCTGAATGCGCCGCTGAATTTTCCCCAGCTTTAGGTTGATGATCAGCTTCATATTTTCGTCGCGAATCGGAAGATAGGGGATGATCACCAGGCGGCCGAGAAATGCGGGCTTGAATATTTTGTTCAGTTCTGGCTTGAGCGCTTTCACCAGCCCCTCGGGGCTGGGCATCGTTTCCGGATCAGCGCTCAATTTCGCCATCGTATCGGTGCCGGCGTTGGTGGTGAGAATGATGATGGTATTTTTGAAATCAATTTCGCGGCCTTCGCCATCCTCCATCATTCCTTTATCAAAAACCTGATAGAAAAGTTCCATCACGTCGGGATGAGCTTTTTCGACTTCATCCAAAAGCACCACCGAATAGGGTCGGCGCCGCACCGCTTCCGTAAGAACGCCACCTTCGCCATAACCCACGTAGCCCGGAGGCGATCCCTTCAACGTTGAAACAGTATGTGCTTCCTGGAACTCCGACATGTTGATCGTGATCAGATTGCGCTCGCCACCGTAGAGCAGGTCGGAGAGGGCGAGTGCGGTCTCGGTCTTCCCTACCCCGCTGGGACCGACCAGCATGAAAATGCCGATGGGCTTGTTGGGGTCGTCGAGACGAGCACGCGATGTGGAAATTCGCTGGCCAATAATTTCTAGCGCATGTAGCTGACCGATGACTCGTTGCCCGAGAAGCGTTGGCAACGAGAGCACAGTTGAAATTTCATCCTTCATCATTTTGCCGGCAGGAATTCCGGTCCATGCGGAGATGACTTCGCCGATGATCTGGGCATCGACCGCAACGCGAATCATTGGAGTCTCGCCCTGGAGAGCTGCGAGATCCGATTCTGCCTGAGCGAGTTCGGTGCGAGCGGCGTTCAGATCGACTGCCGGCGGCGCTTCCGCGACGGCGGTGGCCGTGGTAGACGAGGATGCGCTGATGCCATCGGCCGCTGCTGCGGTTGGGCTCGCGATACCGTGTCCGCCGGAGCCATTTCCGCCCGGATCGGCGGGAAGAGGCGTGCGCCGACACCGCGCCCTCAAGTTGCGCGCGCAGATCGCGAATCCGGGTGACTAACGTTTTCTCTTTATCGAAGCGGGCACGCAACTTTTCCAGATTGTTTTCGATTTCTGTTTTCTTACTGGCAATTTCTTCGAGGCGCTCGTGATGATCGGAGCCTACCGCCGCCTCACGTTCCAGAATGCGCTGCTGGACAGCAAGATCGTCGAGTTGGCGCACACTATCCTCGATGGCCGGTGGAGTGGCGCTTTGGCCAAGAGCCAGCCGCGCGCAGGCCGTATCGAGCACGCTCACGGCTTTGTCGGGAAGCTGGCGTCCGGCAAGATACCGATGCGATAGATGAACAGCTGCGGTGAGGCCTTCGTCAAGAATTCGGACTTTGTGATGCTTCTCGAGCGAAGGAACGATGCCGCGCAACATGGTCATGCATTGCGTCTCGATAGGCTCTTCGACTTTAACGACTTGAAAACGGCGCGCCAGTGCAGGATCTTTTTCAAAATATTTTTTGTATTCGGACCAGGTGGTAGCTGCGATGGTTCGCAACTCGCCGCGCGCCAGAGCCGGCTTCAGCAAATTGGCGGCGTCACCCTGGCCGGCGGTTCCCCCGGCGCCGATCATGGTGTGCGCCTCGTCGATGAAGAGAATAATTGGCGTCGGCGAGGATTTGACTTCCTCGATCAAACCTTTGAGGCGGTTCTCGAATTCACCTTTGATGCCAGCTCCTGCTTGCAACAGCGCGAGATCCAGAGTTCGAATGGTTACGTTGCGAAGCGGTGGCGGCACGTCGCCGTCGGCGACTCGGATGGCGAAACCCTCGACCACTGCGGTCTTTCCTACTCCGGCCTCGCCGGTGAGAATTGGGTTATTCTGCCGGCGGCGCATCAGAATGTCGACGACCTGACGAATTTCGAGATCGCGTCCCAGCACCGGATCGATTTTTCCTGTTTTCGCTTTTTCCGTGAGATTGATCGTGAACTGATCGAGGTTCGGAGTTTTGCCCCCGGGACGCGGTCCTGCGGAAGCGCCGGATGCGGAAGATGTAGCCGCGGCTGCCTGAGTTTCCTCGCTTGAATTCGCGACTATGGCGAAGAAATCTTTCGATAGCGCATCCGCCTGAACCTTTTGGAATTCGCGGCTGACGTCGCGCATCAGACGAACCAACTCGCCGTTCGTTGCAAGGGCAAGAATGGTGAAACCAGTTCGAACTTGTCCAGCACTATAGTCGATCGAGCCCTGTGTCCAAGCCTCAGTCATCATTTTGATGAGCGTTGGACTCAGTGCTGGGGTGCGCGCATTGCCCGACTTCAAGCGATCGAGGGAACGGAACAGTTCGCCGGAAAATCTGGAGGTGTCCAGTTCGAAGTGTTTGAAGATTACTGCCGCATCGTTGTCGGAAGAGTCGAGGAGCTTCAGCAGGAAGTGTTCCACTTCGATATCGTAATGAGTGCGAGCGAGGCAGAGTCCGGCCGCTGCTTCCATGGCGCCGCGCGTCGAATCATTCAGCTTGCCGATCAGAGATTTCAGATTCATGTTCGTACTCCTTGTTCCCAATCACAGTTCCGTATCAACTTTGTGCCTGATGTTCCGCCTGAATCGGGAGGACGGTATCGTCCGGATCGCGCCCCAAAGGCTTTGACTTCAACCATGAAACCCAGCCTAACTGCGGCCCGGATGCATCTTCCGCTCCTAGTTCACAAGCCGGGACATCTTCACGTTCGAGAATCAGCTTTACTTCGAAATCCAACTCTTCGTTGGAAAAGAATCTCACCCACGAACACAGCGGTTCCCAGCTCGAGCCGTCCGGAAGAAATTCCAAATATTTTTTCAGGCTCAACGGACCGAGAACGATGCGAATTTTCGATTGCTGGCTCCAGACCTCGTCGCCGACTACGGCTCCGAGGCCCAGGCATTCGCTATCGCTTGCGCTGTCGGACAAACAGCAGCGCGCGGCTGGATCAAGACGATACCACGCTCCGGCAAATTGTTCGATCTTCACCGGCACTGAGAAGTAGTCAGTGAGAATCTGGCTCAAAGCTTGTGCGGAACGAGGACGCTGCGCCAATAGGCCCGAATAATAGATGAGGCTGTCGTCCGGAATCGCCAGGCGATCCTGCAAACCATCCGTGCCAAGGCCCAATAGGCTGAGAAGATGGCGGGAGAAACGGTCGCGTTCGTCGCGTTCGGCCGAAACATCAAGGCGATATTTTCTCCACGCACGGTAAAAAAGCGAAATGAAGCGATGATTAAAAATGTCGAGGAAGTCACGGAGAGTGCCGTCAGAGGCGCGGAGCCGCTCGATGATCAAACTGGTATAGGGATTCGGCAGAGTGCCCTGGGGACCAGTGAGGCCCATGAAGTTTACGGTCATTCTGGGGGCAGCGCCTTCGTTTTCGGGCCAGTCCATGGACTGAATCTGGCTGGCTGGAAATGCCAGCGAATTGTTCACGCCGAAGCGCGCTACTTCGTGAGAGGGATGCGCGAACCTGCCGACGGGTGTGCGCTCGGGAAAGAGTTTTTCGAGCAGACGCACCGCCTGAAAGAAATCGAAGCGGAACGGCTCCTGCCGAAGCTTTTCGCCGACCACGGACTCCTTCAAATCCGGCTCGACTAAATCAGTATTGCTTGTCCCGCTCTCGGAGGCCACTCTCCCAAAGGCTCCTTTCGCTGGCGGCTGCGGGCCACCAGTTGACTGAAACTGTTCATGGATACGTACAGGGCAAAAAACTTTTCCAGCACACTGGCAAATAAATACGCGCCGCCGCCGCTGAATTGTTCCTCATCGAATTCCATCTCGACTCGCGTGCCGCGTGCAAAGCTGACGCCGTGTTCGGAAATCACACGCGTGAAATGACGGCGCGCGTCTACGGATGTGATTCCACTTATCTGTTTCCTGACTTCCGGAGAATCGGAGAAATCGTAGAGATCGAGAATTTTTTGCAGCGCCGCTTTGCCTTCATCGACCAGCGAAAGATAGTTCAGTGACAAATGCGAAGTGAGGCACCAGAGAGTTTTGCCGTCGAGCGGCGGACGCAGAGTTCGAGTCGGCTTGCGCAAAGCCACAATTTTTTTGATCGAAGCGGCCCCGGCCATTTCAAAGTCGCCATTCTCACTGCCGAACGGCAGGCGGGTTACGAGGTCGCGATTCGTGCAAGTACAGCGAACCGTCACGGTATCGTAGTCCAGCTGCATCGGAGTTGCGGCGATGTTCACGAGCGAAACGAAAACATCTGAGCCCTCGTCACCCTTGCGAGTGGAAGGAAGCCGCGTGGTATACCAGAAGGCGGGAGTTGAATCCTGAATCTCGTGGCGGCGCGAATACAGCGGGTGATACGTGACAGTCTCGTGCGAGTCAGGGTCGGTGCTGACCACTTCATCCACGGAATAGACCTCCATCGTCTGGCGCCGGCGCGCATCGGGAACGACGGGATATTCGTATCGCGTCTGATCGACCAGGATGGGCTCGGCAGTCTGGCCGAATAAGTTGATGATCGGAGTGCAGCCCAGGCGCAGCGTCTTCGCATCAACAGCGACTTCGAGGCGCTGGTGACGGCCGTCATGCTCGAACGGGTGCGATCAGGAAAAGGATTTCCGCTTTGGATTTGAATCCCGCCCCCTGCAGAGCTGATAGTCCATTCAGACTGAGAAAGAAAAACTTTTCCGGGAAGGAAAAATATTCCTGAAGCAATCGGTATCCCACAAAAGAGCGCTGCGGGTAACACAGCACGTCTTCGTCTTCTCCGAAGCCCATGGGACGCAGATTGCGCACCGGCAACTCGCGCGGCGGCGTTTTTGGGTTCGCGGGATCGCGCACCAGAATGCGAGTGCAATTGCGGCACATCAATTCGTAAAGTGTGTGGATGACCGAGCCTTCCCCGTTCAGGTAGAAGGCCAGATTATCCAGCTCGAGCTTGTCAAAGGTGATGTCGGGAAAACATTCGAGCTCGACTCGCAACACGGCAGCATCGGAGGAGCGCAGCGTTGGAGTGAGACGGTCTGGCGTAAGCCACTGCGCTTGAGAAACTTTCAAGGGCCACAGCGTCGCGTTATAGCATGTGCGGAATTTGCACGGAACGCCCTCCACCGGGCGGGAATACAGCACAGTTCCTTTCGGAACCTGCAAACTGCTGGTCATCTTCCCTCGCTCCGGATCGGTGTGAAACTCCGCGACCGACATGGAAGGGATAGGGCAGAGATAGTGTGGATAAAGGATGTTCAGCAACGCTTCGGTGATCTGCGGAAAGTCATCGTCGATCCTCAGATGCACACGCGCCGCCAGCAGCGCGAAAGATTCGATCATCCGCTCGACGTGCGGGTCTTCGCAGCGGTCGGGTTCGAGCAGCAGACGCGAGGCGATCTTGGGATACTTGTCGGCGAACTCCGCTCCGATCTGGCGCAAAAACGTGAGCTCGCTTTCGTAATAATTTCTCAGCTCATCGCGCACTGTCTTCTCCCTTGATCTCGTACTCGCCTTTTCCGAGTTCGAGCACGGTATCGAAGCGCACCGGCTCGGGCGCAGGATCCATGCAGAGCAAACCTTCGATGACAAAGCGAAGAGCGCGAAAGCCGCCTTCCACGCGCTCCATGCGGACCTTGGCACGCTTCAGCCGAGGCTCAAAGACGGCGATAGCCGATTCCATTTCCCGCACCAGGTCGTTATGATCCCGGCTCGAGAGCAGCGACTTCGACGATATATCCGCAAACCCGTACTGGTAGACCGAGCGCGCGGTTTCGCGAGCGGAGTCGGGCGCAGGCTCAATGGTTTGCCGCGTATTGAGCAGCCATTCAAGATCGCGCTTGATCGCGATTTTCAATTCGCGCAACGACTGCGCACGAGTCAGAGGCACTTCCGAACTAACTTTTGGATCTTTATCGATGAGCCGGTCAAGCACGGAGAGGGTGACCGGGCCGCTGATGTCGCGCCTGGGCATGGCCTACTTTCCGTCCCCAATGGCTTGCGCGGGATCGAGGCGACAGATGCGCTCGAAGATTTTTTGCTGCTGCGCTTTATCGGCCTGAATGCGCACGCTCAGTTTCATGATCGTGCCCAGCGCCGAGGCGACGAGGCCGGGGTCTTCCCATTCATCGAGCTTGTGGGTTTCGATCATCGCCGCGAGATCATCGAGAATGGGCTGCGCGATATTTTGTTTGCTGGTAGAAATGCACATTTCTACTAACTGCATCTTGCGACGGAATCGTTCGCGTCCGGATCGAAGGCGTCCGACATCCTGCTGCAGGATTTCAAAAGCCTTCCGCTCCTGTCCTTCGCGCAGAGCTTGCAGCGCCGCGGCGTAAACATCGGGAGCCTGGCTCGGCCAACGCGAAGAGAAACCGTTGCGGGCCGGGGCACCGTTCACGGGCGCAGCGGCTCCATCGGAAGAAGGGGTTGGCTGGCTCAGGCCGTTGATCCAGGCGCGGGTCTCCGCATTGGCCGCGGGAGTATCATCCATCAGAGTCGCGTCGAGCAATTGCGGACATTCCGCAATCAGGGCCTTGATTTCGGAACGAATTGCGCGGGCGATGGCTTCGTAGTCGGTGCCGAGTGCCTGACACGCTTCGACGACCATGCGCTGCAAATCCAGCCACGCGCGACTGCACGGGAGAGCCATTGCGCTTTCCGCTGCTTCCAGTAATTCCTCAAACTTTCTGTCGAGGGCAAGGCGTTTCAAATGCTTTCGAAGTTCCGTAGGCGGAGCTTCGAACTGAGTTGGATCGGCGCGGTCGATTGCGGCTCGCAATTCTCCCCAACGCAATCCGCGAAGCATTAAATAGGAAGCCGGACTCTTAGGTTCGCGCCGACGCAGAAACGCTGCGGCTTCAGCGACTTTGCGCACGGCCTCGATTCGATCCGGGGGCTCAGAAGAAGTTTCGACCGAGAGCAGAACACCGACACGCACCGGAGTGGCAGGAGCATCGGATGCGGCTGTCGAGTCGGCCGCCGATCCAGGCTGAGCCGCAACCTCCTCCACCGGGTCGGGTTCTTTTTCGCGCTTCTTCTGCAGAAAACCGTGGACGACGTGGCGCGTTGATTCGAGCGCGGAGCGAAGCGGGCCGAACGACGGACCATCGTCGGCGAATTTCGCGTCGCAAGCTTCCTTCAATTGCGAAAGTATCTGCAGGCTGCTATCCAGATCCTTTTCGGCCTGGGCATAGAATTTCTTCGGAGTCTCCTCGAACGCCTTGTCGAAGACCTCGGGGGCGAGCTTGCCTTCCTTGATCAGCTGGGCTCGTTTCTTCTTCGCGTCATCGCTCTTGGCCAGTTCCTCGTACCCGACTTCGCGAGACTGTTCGTAGTCGATGGAACCGTAAGTTGCTTTTTCGACCAGCGGAACCAACTTCAAGGGAATCTCGAGCTTGGTTCCGATGAAACCAAGTGGTGCGCCGCGCGCTTGCGCGTCGCCATCTTCAAGTTCGGGATAAACCGTATCCCAGAACTTGTCGATCAAGCCAAAGCACAGAGAAAGGCCATCCTTCAGGCCGGCAAATCCCTGCTGTTTCAGTAACGCCTCAGTAAGCCACGCGGCCAGTTGCAGGTCTTTTGTCTTGGTGGTGAGAACATCTTTTGTGAGCTTGATGACCTGGGCGTTGTCGGCGACTTTGCGGTCACGCTCGGTCATGCCCGGCGGCGGCTGATCTTCTTCGCGGCGGGCCTCTTTGATCTTGTCATAAATCGGCTCGTAGCGCAGGTTTGCGCCGCTGGGGTTTGGTCCATCGATAGGATTCAACAACTCTTCGGGAAAGGGCATGATGGGTTAGACAGCCACCGGGGCTGGATTGAATTCGAGCGAACGCAGTTCGAGAAACGGGATCTCTTCGTCGTCCGCCAGCCACATCTTCTGGCCAACCGGAATTTGATCGTCGATCGATTCGTTTTCCTCCCAGACTGTTGCCCGTCCCAGACGAACCGCATCGTCGGGATGCTTCCACGAAAACGGAGAAAGTACCGGAAGCATAACCTCGCCCAGTTCGGTTCCCTTGAAAGAAGGCGTGGTGCGAACCGCAGCGGGAGTCCACAAGAGATCGCGCAGGCGCTTGGGAGGCTCGATGTGAATGGAGGCGATGTGTTCGAAGGGCAACAATAAATAATTGCCTGCGGCGAACAGCTCGAGCCGCGCACCGATGCGAGGGTCTGCGTCGGAAAAAGATTTGAATGACTTGCCGTTGATAGCGCCGATGCGCTCGGGAAGAACCACCTTATTGGGATAAGAGCCGCTCTCGAACAGATCCTGGCGCTGGCGCTCGGCGAATAATGCGCTGCGATACAGAAGAACTCCAATTTCGCTGCTGGGTCCGGCTTGCGCCAGTACTTCCAGTTGCTTATCGGCGCGGGAATATTCTCCGGCGAAACAGAGTAATTCGAAAAGGAAAGTTCTGCGGCGCGCGTCGGTGGGATTGTCTCTCACCTCGGCGCTCAATGCCTTGAGAGCATCTCCCAGACGACCCGCGCGATATAGTTCCTGAGCATTCATGCGAGAAGCTCTCCGCCTCAGATAACCCAGCGTGCAAATAAACTCAGCTCGATTTCAATACCGGGACGATCGAGCCGCGTCGTAGAACAACTCCGGCGAAGGCACCCTCGCGGCAGTTATGCCGCGAAGATGCCCTCCGGATTTCGAATTTATAACACTCAATGCCGCGTGCTTATGTCTGTTGCACGGCACCGATGTTATAAGTCGCAGCTCCGGCCAGGGTGACCGCGCCGCTCGACGTATCCTGCGTGTAGTACTGGAATTCGATCTGTTCGTAAGCGATGCTGACGCTTTGACTCGGTGGTCCGGACGCGCCTCCACCCATGCTATTGCTCGTGATGTAGCAATTCGTCATGAGCACCGTCAGGTAGGTGTAAGGGGTCGCGGCGCCTGTCGACTTACGTAGAGAGAAAGTCGTCTTGGCGATGTGCTGGCCGGTATAGATGGCTTTCAAAATCTGGTAGCTGGCCTGATCCACGGCGCAGCTGAAGCTGAAATCCGACAACGAGCACTTGCCGGCGGACAATCCTTTCCCGCCTACATCCGCGGGATTGCTGCAGCCAAATGAAAAACTGTCGAGCTCAATGTTATTGGTCATCCCTTGTGCCTGGGATTCCCCGGTGACTCCGTCTATCAAGAGATATGCATCACTCGCCATCGCAATTCCTCCTCACAAGCAATCTGAATTCAAGGACCGTGCGGACCTTGTTTACCGCTCCCGCGTGAATCTCCCGCCAAATACAACGGGGTTATCTTTTTGCCGCCGCCGGCAACTCCGCCACAAGCCGGAGAGAAACGTTCAATTCGTCGAGCTGGAAGTGAGGCCGCAGATAAGCAATGGCGCGATAAACGCCGGGCTTGCCCTTGACTTCTTCCACATCCACGCGCGCCTCGCGCAAGGGGAACTTGGCCTTGGTGGTCTGGTTCGCCTTGTCATCCTGAGTTACGTACTGGCTGATCCACCGATTCAGGAAGCGCCAGGCATCGTCCCGCGACATGAAGCTGCCGATCTTGTCGCGCATCATCGCCTTGAGATAATGCGCAAACCGGCAGGTCGCCATCATGTAAGGCAGTTGCGCCGAGATGCGCGCATTGGCCGTGGCAGAATCGCTATCGTAAAGCTTCGGCTTGTTGCAGGATTGAATACTGAAGAACGCCGCTTTGTCGGTGCCCTTGCAGTGCACCAGCGGAACCAGACCCTGATCCGCAAGTTCTTTTTCGCGACGATCAGTGATGGCGATTTCCGTTGGACATTTGAGCGCCACGTCACCTTCATCGGTGCGGAAAGTGTGCGAGGGCAGCCCTTCGACCAGGCCGCCGCCTTCGACGCCGCGGATTGAAACGCACCAGGCATATAAAGAAAAAGCCTGCGTCATTCTCGATGCCAGCGCGTAAGCGGCGTTGCCCCAGAGATATTTTTCATGGTCGGTGCCATCGACGCCTTCTTCGTAATTAAACCCGTCGACCGGTTTCGTGTCGCGGCCATAGGGCAGCCGCATTAGAATGCGTGGACAGGTCAAGCAGACATACTTCGAGTCTTCGCTTTCGCGGAAACCCTTCCACTTGGCGTATTCAGTGCTGTCGAAAATCTTTCCGATGTCGCGAGGCTGGTCGAGTCCGGTGAAGCTTTGCAGGTTCAGTAACTCCGGAGAAGCGGCGGAAAGGAACGGCGCGTGTGCGGCGGCCGCTACTTGCGATACTTTTTCCAGCAACTCCATATCTTCCGGATGCTTGCTGAATTCGTAATCTCCCACTAAAGCTGCGATGGGTTCACCGCCGAAGATGCCGTACTCATCTTCGTACACTTTCTTGAACATCGCGCTCTGATCGAATTCCGGCGCCCGCTGCAGATCGCGCAGTAATTCCTTCTTCGAAGCGTTGAGGATACGAATCTTCAATTGAGAACTGGTTTCAGACTGATCGAGCAGGTACTTCAACCCGCGCCACGTTCCTTCCAGCTTCTGGAACTGAGGATGATGCAGCACCTCGTTCAATTGCAGCGAGATGAGATGGTCAATCTGCGCAACGCGGGACGTGATCATCTGATCAGCGTCGCGGCCGATGGTCATCGAGCCTTCGAGCACCTGAGAGACGAATTCCTTGATCAGGCTCTTGCCGCGCTCGCGCGTGCCGGTATCGGTAAACCGCCCCTGTTCGACGATCTGGTCGAGAAGACTGCTCTGTTCCACCGCTACTGGCCCGGCTGCGGGCTTTTCTTCTACCATGGGCTTAGCCATTGTTCTCCTCCTTCGCGCCAACCTCGGTCTTCAGCTTGTTCAATTTTTCTGTCTGGCTTACCGCATCCAGCAACGCTTCGTCCAGCTTTTCATTGGTCTGCAGCGTTCCCTTCAAATCATTCAGGCGCGTTCGAAGATCTAACAATTCCTTGAGCGGCTTCACCTGCCGCGCCACCTGTTCGGGTTCGAAGTCTTCCAGGCTCTTGAAGCGGAGATCGACTTTAATCTGGCCGGCGTCGGAGTCCTCGCTCAGCTTGTTTTCTACGGCGAAAGACAAGTGCGGCTTCATGCTTTCGAGGACTGAATCAAAGTTGTCGGGCGTTACTTCGACAAACCGCCGCTCCTTGAGTTTCGGCAGCGGCTGCTCCGGATTGCCGGTAAAATCTCCGAGGACGCCAACCACGAACGGTAGTTCCTTGACTTCAATGGCTCCGCCGGTCTCTACGTCATAAGTGATCTGAACGCGAGGCGGACGCACCCGGTCCAATTTGTGCTGCGTGCTTTGTTTAGCCATGTGTTCTCCCTTTATCCGTCAATGTTGATCCGATCGAATTGTGAAGGAACTGACACGTCAGACCGCCCAAATACAAGCCGGGCTTATCCGTGCGGAGCGTATTAGTTCGGGGGGTACCACCCGGATGGAAGCGGCTCGTCACCGCAGTTCACCCATACGAGTCGTGGAGCAACGGTTTATCATATGCAGGAACCGGAGTCAAGCATTAATCGCTTTTTTGGCACGCGACGTTTGCTTAGAAGTTGCTGAAATCCTAAGACCTTTGCGGCCCCAAGCAGGATAGTGTCAATCGTTCGGGAAACGTTACAAGTCGCGCTGGTTGGGGTCTTTCGGCTCTGTACACCGACTTAGCCTAGGGAGTGAGTTGTGCTCAGCTCAGCTCAGCTCGGGCGGGAATTTTGGATTCGGAAACGAGAGTTAATTTCGGCAGAGCGCCGCGCCCCCGGCGATACCGGCATCCGCGCCGTAGTGGGCAGCGACCAGAGGAACATCCTGACAATGGGAATTCACGCACCACTCGGGAAGCCGCTCTCGAATCAAATCGAAGAAGGGCCGCAACATTGCTCCAGCGCCTCCTCCAATAATCATCACATCCGGCTCAAGTAAATCCACAATGTTTCCTAACCAGATGGCGAGCAGGCCCGCGGTTTCCTCTAAGACTTCTTTGGCCACGACATCTCCGGCGGCGTAGGCCTTGCCAACCATCTCACTGCTAATACGATCGAGATGGCCGCCGGCCAAATCGAGAATCTTCGAAGACTGGCCGGACCGGGCAAGTTTTTCCGCCGCTCTGCGAGCGATCGCCGGACCCGACGCCAGCGCCTCGATGCAGCCCAGCTTGCCGCATCCACAGCGCGGGCCGTGATAGTCGATTGTGTTGTGACCGCCTTCCGCGGCGGCGCCGGTGCGGCCATGATAAATGCGGCCATCGAAAACAATCCCGGTTCCAATGCCGGTACCGATGGTGGCGCAGAAAACATTGCGAAAGCCGCGTCCCGCACCCCATAGTGCTTCGGCTAAAGCAGCCGCGTTTCCGTCATTATCGACGCGAACCGGAACTTTATAGACCTTGGATATTTCCGCAGCGAGCGGAAAGTTTCGCCAACCCGGCAGATTCGGAGGATTGATGACGACGCCGTTGCGCGGATCGAGTGGTCCGGGAGCGCAGATGCCAATGCCCGAAATCGGGCTGTCTGTCGTCGCAGAAAAGGAAGCCCGAACCGCATCGATCGCCGAAACTACCGCCGCCAACCCAGCTGCGGCGTCATGGGCTGCCATGGGAGTTCGTGTCTGAAAAGTAATTTCGCCGGCTGCGTTCACCAGGCCGGCAGCTACTTTGGTCCCACCCACATCCACACCGATGAGGTGCGGAGTTCCCGAGACTTGCGTCATGCGATTGGCATCCTGGCCAAAGCGTTGTTCCCCACGAGTTGGGCTCTTCCTCAGTTCGAAGCTGTTATTTTCGTCGTTATCACGCCCAGAAGAAAAGTCCCACGTTCAGCCAATGGTAAACTATTTGGAGAACGGTGGGGCGCGTAGCTCAGTTGGTAGAGCAATGCCCTTTTAAGGCATGGGTCGCAGGTTCGAATCCTGCCGCGCTCACCAGGTTTTTTCCCGCATAGCAGATTCGTTGCGACCGCTCCCAACCTGATTTATTCGGAGCTTCCGCGGACTTCGAATATTCCTTGACATCCCCTTCGCACTCACTGGCCGCAGAAAATCTTTCCATAGCTAAAAGAATACTCGGAAAGCCGATTCAAGCGGCGCTGTGGTCTGGATCGAAACTTTCTTTTTTCACGTTTACAAAAGCTTCACATTTTTTTTCGAATTCAGACAACTTCTCTCTGTGTCGAGGGTTCGATTCAAACGAAGCTCATCAGCTTCCCGGTTGAGATCTCAGCAGTGAAACGTGAACTGCCCTGACGCGTAGATCTTTTGCGTGAGAGCGGTGCATTCCACATCAGCGCCGAACCTTCACAACTAAATAAGGAGACTTATGAAACGTCGCACACGTGTCGTTATGCAACTCGCATCTCTGTGTTTTGTTCTGGCCGCATACGGATTCGCGGCCGATGACGCTTACCTTTACATCGTGCACGGAATTCCCGGGCGCGATATTGCCGAGAGTCTCAATCCCGGCTTTCCCATCGATGTCTTAGTGAATGGCGAGTCCTGTCTGGAACGAGGACTGGCATTCGGCACCACCAGCGGCCCGCTGAGTTTTTCCCCGGGAACGTATGACGTGCAGATCAGCGAGGCCAACACGCTGGCGCCCTGCACGAATCCATCGATCATCACCGCGAAAGTGGCTCTGCCGGCTGGAGCGAACGTGACCGCCGTCGCCGCGATCAGCGGCGGAGAACCTACTCTGCTGCAGTTCGCCGATAACCTGACGCCCGTAACCCCGGGCTACGCTCGATTTGTATTGGTGCAGTCGGCTGACGCCGGTGCGCTGCAAGCTACGCTGACGCAGTTAGGCGTGAAGGACCCGAAGACCTTCACCGTAACCGCCGATCCTGGCAAGCAGCAAGGCATGAACGTGCCAGACGGAACGTATCTCGTTCAGGTTTTCGCCTCTGGCAGCACGACTGTGCTGGCGTCGGAGCAAATCGACTTAGCCGACCAGAGCGCCAACTTCGCATACGCAGTCGGCGAAGCGAGCAATGGCACGGTGGGCCTGATTACCAAAACTATCCGAGACGTGCTTTAGGCAAGGCCCCTCGAGCTGGGCCGCGCTTGCGCGGCCCGGCCCACTGATCGTTTTGGTTTTCCTGATGCTGGGCTGCGGAGGAGGAAATTCATCGTCTACGCCGCCACCCTCCACTCGCGTCGAAGGGAACGCCGGCCGGAACTTACGCTGCATCAATTACCGCCACTTCAGCAAGCTTGAGCCACCGAGTCGCGCTGACCGTCATTGTGCCTTAGGCAAGAAAGAGGCGAGGTCCAGCAGACAAGAAAGAGCCGAAAGAGTTTCAAGCTGTTCTGACCAGTCACCGCAGTCCGAATGCCTTTTCCCTGAGGCGACTGGGAGTTCATCGACGCTGACGAGCGCTACGCCACTAATCCATCACTTCAATACGACCAATTCACCCCGGGATAGAGACTGGGGACACGATAGGCGCGATAAGCGTAATCGGTGATTGGAGTAATGTCGAGTTTCCAGACTATCTGCCGGGAGGTTTCCGTGACTTCTTGCACCTCGGAGGCGATGTTCGGGGCTATGGGCGGAGCAGCGGAGTTTATATCGAACTCAACATTTCCATTACTGAATTGATTGATGCTTCCTCCCCACAGAGAGTATTCACCGGGGAAAAGCTCCCAAGTCAGGTCGGCGACCATTGCATTTTCATCAATTTGAAAAATTGTCGCCCGCGAGTAGCACGGAATGTCTAAAAGGACGGATGGGCAAATGTCGCCGCTGCTGTCCAGGACGCGACTGTCTCCGTTATCCCAAATTGCAAGCGTGGTTTCAGCCCCAGTTTGGCTTATGATCCTCGGAAAGTGCTGAGCCGAGAACCAGACGCTTGGGTCATTTGTGGGGATACCTCCTTGAGATAAAGCCAGATCTCCTTGATAACCAAGAGTCCAGATCACGTCCCCCGCGCCAGACCCGTTGTTGTAATCGATCTTTAAAATCAAAGACTGATTGCGCATGGAGAAGATCAGGTTGCCATCAGCCGGGGAGTAGAGCAGAGCGTTGGCGTGTGTCCAGTCAGGCAAGCCAAATGGATGACGGTTCACATCAAGATGGTCGAAGGTGCTCCATGCCCACACCGGATTCCAGTTCTGGTCTAAGTCAACTATGCCATCTCCAACCACGGCCAATGATCCTGGATAGCCGGGAAGGTTGGTGAAGTTTTTTGCGAAGTTGACAATGGCCACCAGATGTCCGTTAGCAAGCGGAACGAAATCGTGGGTAAAGCTTTGCGCAGCGAAATCGAATCCAGCGGCCTGCATTTTCTCTCCGAGAGTGTTGACATCCATTTGACGGATGGTATTTCCCGCAAGATCGACTTCACGTATCAGAGAAACTACCGGAGCAGTAATACTTGTGGTAATACTTAAAATCATGTGCCCATTGGGCAGCAACTTAAACGTATAGGGAAAATTTTGCGGTCCTACATCGTAATACCAAATGGGATTGGCATCCCGATCAGTGAAAAAGGCAGGCACCCCGGCAGTGGTGATGTCTATCAGTTCGATGCCCGGGTTTTCAGGAGAAGTGGCGGATGGGCTAGGGCGGGTCACGGTCATCGCGGGAAAAGGAAGGGCAGGCAGGGCGCCGGTTGTAAAGGTTAGGTCGCCGCCGGTATATGTATTGGTTCCGCTCGTGCATTGAGCCTGGACCAAAGCTCGCATGTGATAAGTGGTCGAGGGTCTCATTCCCGCGACGAGGACTACCGAATTCGCGGCAGACCCTGAAACTGGATACCATGCCGTGTTTCGTCCGTAGGACGTATCGGGACCGAACTCGACCATGGTTTGGCCGGGGCATCCTCCCAAAGCTGCGGCTACGCTGACCTGTGCTACCAGCGGATTTTGCGTCTTCGCAACCGACGCCGTAAAACCCGGGGGATCATTGAAAGTTGCGCTTCCGCAAGCGATGGTAAAACCGCACAAAGTTAAAATGGAAAACAAGAGGAACGGCTGTAGCGGAGCCAGGTGTTTCATTGTCTGTCTAGTCCCCTCCAGGGATGACAGCAACGGTCGGGCAGAGCCGGGCCGTCCTGTCACGATCATTTGCAGGTGTTCCGTGTGGGCGGAATCATACCTCAAAAAATCAAGAAGCCAAGCAATTATTTGTAAAGGTGGTCGATTCTTATTTACAGGCTCGATTCCTCATTACTGCGTCCGGGTGAAGGCGACGGTATAAAGTGAAGTGGTAAATTCAGACGCCGCGACGAGAAAACGGCCTGCCGAGAACTGCGTCTGTTCTCGACCCAGTTCCCGCTTCCTTCCCACCATGACTCGAGCTCGCCGTTTGCACTGGTCAAGAATTACTTCAACGTAGCGCGAACAAATGGTTGAAATGCTCCCATGGCTCTCGCGTACCTCTTGCCGAGAAAGTAAAGGTTGCGTAACCTAGGGCAGTCGAGCATCTCCAACTGCCGAACGGATTTCGGGCAAACGCCGCCGTCAACGACCCAGTGTTCGGCACGCGTAAAATTACGGGGCTTGGACTCTTAGGAACTACAGGATTTTTGAATTGATCATGCAAAAGTCGCTGCTTCTCACCCTGTTTGTCACTCTGACCGTTGCGGGATGTTTTTCGCAGTCGCTCAACGACCCTCTTGCTCAAGGTACAAATTCTCAGGGTGCAACGGCAGATTGCTCCGATCCATCGATGGCGAACAGTGCTCAATGCAGCAGTGCTCAAGGTCAAAGATCGAGTGGCGTCCCGGCGGACGAAAGTTCGCCTTCCTACATGCGCACCCCCACATTGATCAACGCTGGCGGGTTCAACACAGATCAGTACACACCCAGCAAGCCTCCGCTCAATCCTTCGCAGATTTGGCAACCGCAGGGCCCGACTCGGCCGGAGACGGAGTTCGAGCAGATGGTTGCTGACTCGGTGGGCCGTCCGTTGCCCTTGTTCGGGCAATCGCTATTTGTGCAGGCGCCCAGCACCTTTTCTCCTGTCGATTGGATGCAGGTTCCAAGTGACTACATCATTGGACCGGGCGACGAATTGCAGATTCGAATATGGGGCCAGGTGCAGGCCAATTTGCGGGTCGTGGTGGACCGCTCCGGACAGATTTACATCCCGCAGGTGGGGCAGATCTCCGTTGCGGGCATTCATTACGGAGATCTGGAGCAGCACCTCAAAAGTGAGATCTCGAAGATATTCAAGAATTTTAACGTCACGGCGAATATCGGCCGGCTTCGCTCCATCCAGGTTATCGTGGTGGGTGATGCGCGCTATCCCGGGACTTATACCATCAGCTCGCTAAGCACGCTGGTGAATGCAATTTTCGCCTCCGGCGGTCCAACCCCGCAAGGCTCGCTGCGGCACATCCAGGTGAGGCGTGACGGCGCGACCATCACGGATTTCGATTTTTATGACCTGGTGATCAAGGGCGACAAATCCAAGGATGTCCGCCTGCAGCCGGGCGACGTGATCTACATCCCGCACGTTGGTCCACTGGTCGCGATTGCCGGGTCGGTAAATTCACCAGCAATTTATGAGATGAAGGATCACTCCACGCTAGGCGATTTGATTGAGATTGCCGGCGACCTCAGCCCCGTTGCCGACACCAATAAAATCACGATCGATCGTTTCGTGGAGCATACAGCTCGAAAAACTTTAGAGTTCCCTTACGACGCGCAGTCCAGCGGCGAGCCGCTCAAGGATGGCGACATTGTTCGCGTGTTCTCCATCGTTCCACGTTTTGAAGACACTGTAACCTTGCGCGGCAACGTAGCGAATCCGGGCAGATATCCCTGGAAGCCGGGGATGCGAGTACGTGACTTGATTCCGGATGCGCAGGCGCTGCTCACTCGCCGCTACTGGCGCAACCGCGCCGCCATCGTGAACGGCAGCGCCACCGAGTACCCCATTCCCGGCGAGGCCGCTCAGAACGGCCCCAACAATCTGAATCAAGCCCAAACCAATGGCACCGGCTCGAGTGGCGCACCGGGTAATGGCAGTGCACCTAACGGCACAGCGACGCCGGGCCTCCCGCAATCAACTCAGACCAACAATTCTCCGGGTGCGTTGCCCGCAGGATCGGGCGGTTCTGCAAATGCTGCGGGATCTCTTTACGCGCAGAGTGAGTTAAGCCCATCGGCTAACCAAACGCCGAGTCCCAGTGGCACCACCACTCCTTCGAATCAGCAATCTCTACAGATGTCAACCGCGACTCCCTACCCTAATGTCATCAAGGACATTGCCGAGGATGTGCGGCGCTATGCTCCCGAAATCAACTGGGACTACGCCATCATCCAGCGGGTGAATCCGGTTGACCTCTCCTCGAAGCTGGTTTGGATGAGCCCACGCAAGGCGATTATCGAAAAAGACGAAGCCAGCAATCTGGAACTGCAGGCGGGGGATATCGTTACGATTTTCTCGCAGCGCGATATCAGTGTGCCGCAGGCGGACCGTTCGCAATACGTGATCGTCGAAGGTGAGGTGAAGCGACCCGGGGTTTATAAGCTGGAAACCAACGAAACTCTGCGCTCAGTTTTAATTCGGGCCGGAGGGTTGACGCCCGACGCTTACGTTTACGGCTCCCAGTTGATTCGTGAGTCGGCGCGAGTGGACCAGCAAAAGAGCCTTAACGAATTGGCGCAAACCATGGAAGTGCAAATCCGGCAGTCGGCAATGTCGGCGGCGGCTTCCGCCAACCCAGGGGATCTGCCGGAATTGATGGCGGCCCAGGAAGCAATCATCACGCAGCTCCGAAACACTCGCGCCAGCGGACGCGTCGCCCTGCCGGTGAAGCCCAAAGATACGAGCATCACCGACCTTCCCGACATCGCCATGGAAGACAACGACCGACTCTCAATTCCCCACGTTCCTTCAACGGTCTCCGTGGTCGGGGATGTATACAACCCAGGATCGTTTATTTACGAAGCGCGTAACAGCGCCGGAGCTTATCTGGAGATTGCTGGAAAGGGGAAACCGCAGTCTGACCTGCACCATGCTTTCGTACTGCGCGCCAATGGGGTGGTGGTCGCAGCCAATAATATCAACAGCCTTTTCGAGGGATCGAAGTTCAGTCGCCTCCGCTTGTACCCTGGGGATCAGATCGTTGTGCCTTACAAGCTGCCGACCGGAGCCTTCATCCGCGGCCTGCAGGGCTGGACGCAGATTTCTTCCCAGTTGGCATTGACAGCCGCAGCGCTAGCAATATTGCAGTAGCAATGCATGACGTCTCATAGTTCAACATGACCTATGCGGATCGGCGATTGGATTTGGAAAGTATGACACTACCCGTGTCGTGCGGCAGGCGCGTGCTGATTTCCAGCATCGTCCCCGGGAAGCACATCTCTACTCACCCGGCAATTACAGCCGAAGAACCGTCAAGTCGCAACTCGAAATGTGCGAAACTCTTGAGTCGAATACGTCGAAAGAGAATCTGCATGAACCTTTCCTGGAATCCGCTTCTCACTATAAGTACGGTATTGGTTCTCTTGAGTGTCACGCTCTTCACCACCGGTTGTGGTGATCCGCCGTCCCTTCCCGCCGGAGCAGTAGGCAATCCCGGGACGTACAATTACTCGCCCTCTGTGATTGAAACCGGAAATACGCGAAAGATATGGTGGTGTAGTCCGGGGGTCAATCCAAACGATCCGTCCCAGGATACGGATGCAATCTATTATCAATCGATCGATATGTCCACGCATGCGTCCTCCCGTCCGGTATTGGTACTGGCCGAAACTCCCGGTGCCTGGGACTCTGCTTTCACTTGCAATCCTAAGGTAATTGGTGGAGTTTTCGAGAATCCCCTTGGCGACGGGCAGACTTATACGTATGCGATGTACTACGTAGCCACGCCAGAGACCAACGGGCTCATTAACAGTATCGGTGTGGCTTTTTCGAACGATGGCATCCGCTGGAACAAGTATCCGCAGCCAATTATCCCCTCGAGTACCCAAACTGGATATGGCGTGGGCCAGCCAGCTCTTTACAATGCTGATCATAAATCCGAGATTTACATGTTTTATGAAGATACTTACCCGACTTCACATCACGTCGCCGCGCTTTCCACCGATGGTGTGCACTTCGCGGTTCAAGGAACGCTGACCTTCAACGGATTAGATCCAGACGATCCGAATCCGAGTTGGGGGGACATGGCTTATGATTCGAAAACGGGCGAATGGTACGCTATTTTCGACCGCCAAGATCGTCCAATGTCGACCACCGGAGGCGTACTCGAGCTCGACCCATACGGCGTTGAGCTTTACAAGATTCCTCAGGACGCGCTCCTGACTGGATCCTCGCCCTGGCAGCAACTGGTCACGATGGACACGAATTCAACTGGCTTCGAACAGGGCTTCCTCGCCGGCTTGGTTCGCGACCTTTACGGCAATATTAACGTCGGATCGTATCCCAAGGTCGAGATGTACACTTCGATCTCGTACCCACCCCCGAGCTGGGAAGCAGGTCCGGCCGAAGCAGCAATGTCCGCGACAAGCTCAAGCTGGATTCTCATGCCGATGGAGTGGACACCAGATGCCAGCGCCACCCTCCCCTTTAATCGCTATTTCAACGGCAGTGTGCATGAAGTCACTACGGGGTGGGTTGGTCCGAACAGCGGGTTTCGGTTGGAGGCGCTTCTCGGCCATCTTTACGCAAATCCACTCCACGGGGCCACGCTGCCACTCTACGGCTGCAAACGAGATCAGAAAGACTACTTTGTATCGCTCGATGTTGCTTGCGAAGGGCAGTTGAGCCTCGGCAAAGACGGATATGCATTCTCGCAACCGGTTCCCGGACTCGACCTGGTCGCGCTATACCGTTGCCGTACCGGACACGACCACTTCGTTAGCAAAGACCCGAAATGCGAAGGTCAGACCACGGACGAGCTTCTGGGTTATGTCGTTCCTTGAAAGCTCCAAAGGTCTCACAAGAAGATGAAGTGAGGGAAAATGCTGCCGCTCCAGATCGGGATGATCTCGCTGACGGCCGGGATTAAGCAGCTTTTCGGTGCTCGATCAGTGATACTCGATCCAGCGCCCCCACCCTCATCGTTGCGCCACGACTGCAATCTTCCAAGCAACGCGTTGAAGGCCCGGAACCCTAAGTACTAACGAGTCAAAAGGCGAAGTCCACTTGAACGCCGACTCAGTAAATCGGAAGATCGATGGATGAGGGTTCTTCCATATGCGCTCCAATCCAATCAGACCCACCGACAAAAAGTACATACCCCGCCAGTCCACTTTGTCGAAATGTTCCCGCAGAAATCGCAGATCGCGCACCCGCAACGGCGTCTCTCTGGAGGTCGCTTCGCGAGAGAAAATTTGGCCAATGCGTCGGTACAGCCAGGCGGGTGGGTTGCTGGCGAATGGGTCAATCATTACAAGACGGCCACCCCGCCTTAGAACGCGGCCAAACTCAAATGCGGCTCGCTTCTGGTCCATGTGGTGATATGCGGAGAGGCACAGAATTCCGTCAAAAGTATCTTTCTCGAAGCGTAAATCCTCACCAGGCATTTCTTGTAAATTCAGACCGACATTGTAACGTTGTGCCAAAGTCTCCGCGCGAGCGAGCGCCACTGAGGACACCTCGATTCCGGTCACTTGTGCGCCCGCCAAAGCCATCAGAACCGAAGTTAGACCGTCACCAATACCGACATCCAAAATCCGCGCACCTTTCAAATTACCCATTTGCTTGATCGCCCAATCGACCATTTCTGAATGAAAATAGTGGACGCGTGATAAATCGAGGGTGTCGGCGGAACGACGCCGATAAATCTCGTCGTTTTCCGCCGCCTCTTCCCTTATGCGCTCGGCGAGTTCAGGTGGTAACCCTGACAATTCATGGTCGTGCACGTTTGAATCTCCTGCCATAGTTTCTGTTCCGAAATCTCGAAATGCGCGTTGCTGAGGCAATCTCATTCAAGCGCGCGCCGCCCTCATCTCGTTTCGCCCGGCGCCTCATGACGGTGTCTTGATTATGCCACCGACATTTCGCCGGCTAACGCTAGCTTTGAGACATTTATGAACTGGTACTCAGAAGCTGTCGATCACCGACCTCCCGAAAGAATGAAAACCATCGAAGCACCGGTGAGCCCTTCCGCTCATATGACCAAAGAAGCGCAAGCGCGAGCCAAAATATTGGCTCGGTCTGGGACTGATAGCTCACGTTAAAGACCATGATGGCGGCCATGCAAGGTACAGATCCCTTCCTGGCAACCAGGGGATAACCAAAGAGGAACATCAGAACAACAAACCCTGGCAAACCAATTTCAGCCAAAACTGTGACATATATATCGTGAAAGTTCCCGCGTTTATCGTTTCCGAACATATCCTCCAAAACTTTCGGGGCAGCTGCATATCCAATGCCCGTCATAATGGTCTTCGGCGAAGACAACCAAGTTTCAAAACCTCGCTCGATCAAAAGAACATGACTCTCTCCGGAGGTACCTTGAGCCATGGATAGCTTGGTCGAGACGGCATCTGAGATTTCCCAGGCCTCCAGCAAGTTGGCAATCTGCGCTTGATACACGGCGCACACCAGCGTAGTAACAATCACAATCGCTGCTAGCCGTATAACTACTCGCCGCGATGCCAAACGCTTCCAGAACTTTCTGGAGAATAAATAGTACGCCGACCAACAGAGCGCAGCGGATCTCGATAGGGCGAGCAGGACAAGAAGTGCGATGGTGTAGCGCAGCACGCGCACCCTCTTGGAGCTGGATTCAGGAACAAACGTATCGAGTAACACCAAATACATCGTGAGTATCAACCCAGAGCGATTGGGATCGAATGTAGTTCCGGAAAGCGCCGGCACCCAGGGTCCTAATGTACTGGCCCCAAATGTAACCTCCAGCCAGGAACCGGCCCTTTCCGTGTTGACAAAAATCCCATGACTCCACGCGATGCACTCGCCGATGCAGAAGAGGATGTAGAGAACCAAAGCGAAAGTAACGGAGCGCACAATCAGCTTTGCTTGTGCCGGTTCATCGAGTATGCGCACCGAAATGAAATACCCCAGGAAACTCACCACCAACAAATCGCAAAACGCTACCAGCCCACGGTCAGGGTCCAATCCAATTGGAATCGAAGCAAACGTAAAACACAAAAAAAGCCCGCACGCGGCCAGAAAAGGGAGTTGTCGGCGAATCGGTGGCGTGATGGTAAGTTGAAACAACCGGTCCGGAGGCGTTCGCACGAGATGCAGCAAAAGAACCAGCGAGGCAAGAATAAGGAAGGGCGTCAAGGTAAAAGGAAGATGTCCGGCCGCCAGGTCAATGCGGTCAGCGCCTATCAATCCGATGCTGCCGACTAAGCAGGCATATTCTAGTTTTCGCAACAGCATCTTCTGTTGTTCTAGCCTTCCCCTAGGCAGTAGCTTAGGACCAGGAACGGCGCCACAGGAACCTTGGGGCCCTTCTTGCGCGCTTCAGGCAGAATGCCAGCAATCCCAAGACAAGTAAGGACCTCACCTTTAATCTGGTGTAAGTACTTAACCTTGTCCGCCCGGTCACATTTGTCGAGTGCCGCCGGTACGCGACGAGAGGCTCGGAGATATATTTTGTCTTACCACCAATCAGCGCATTGAGGCACCCGATCCAGGTGTCATGATGCACTTCTTTCGCCGGTGGAAAAGGCAATGCACTTCGCAGCAAGGTCGAGCGAAATGCCATCGTACACCCATGGAATTTCCCAATTAGCAAGTTCGACCATAGTCCAGGCCGGAAGCTCCCTCGCTGAGCGTAAAACGAATCACCGATCTTGTTTCCGTTCTCATCAATGAGTATCGCGTCGCTTGCTACCAACACCAAATCCGGGTCATCGAGGAATATTTCCACGACCGTCTCTACCTTTTTTGGCAGCCAAAGATCATCCTGATCGCTGAGAAATACGATCTCTCCCGAGGAGCAGGAAAGCGCAGTTTCAAAGGCACGAAGGACACCCTGATTCTTGGTGTTCCGCATTACGCGAACCCGAGGATCTTGCAAAGCGGATATTTTGTCGCAGGTCCCGTCCTCTGAACCATCGTCGACAAGAATCACTTCATCCTCGGCAGACAACTGGTCAAGGATCGAACGCAGTTGCTGTGAGATATAACGCTCACCTTGAAAAGATGCAATGCACACTGAGACCTTTGGCCTAGAGCCAGGTCTCCTCGCCCATTTTTCCCTCAGCTTGTCTGTCGTCTCCGCCACCGAGGCCCCGAATTTCTCCATCTATTACCACTTTCCTAATGCGCCGCCCGGTGGACCTTTTCCACCCATGACCCGGCGCATTCATTGCGCGCTCAACGCACCCGACACGGCGGGGATGCCAATTCCTTCGTCCAACATTTTGAATGTATGAATGTTCGAATACAAGGGATTGTCCCAATCACGAAATTTATCCATGTTCGCGATCAAATCGTCCACAATCGATCTCACGCTGCCGGTCGGATGAAAACTCAGCACGTTCGCGGCTTTATCCGTATTCACCTTATAATTCCGAAAATCCTGGATATGTTTTATTGTCAGGTTAATACGAATATTGAGTCGCTCCTCAATTCTGTTTCTCACCACATCGGCCACTTCCCCAACCGTATAGTTTCCTGAAGCCAGATTAAATACTCCGGAGATGTTCGCGTTCGCTTCAAGTGCCCGAACGTAGGCGGTTGCCGCATCTTCAATGCTTAAAACGGGACGCCAAATCGAAGGATTATTGACGGTTATGACACCATCGCGCAGTGCCGTCTTGAACATCGCATTCACAATCAGGTCCAGACGCATCCGCGGGCTGTACCCTGAAATCGTGCCCTTCCGCAAGCAAATCACGGAAAATTCGCGATTCGTTAGTTGCAATGCTGCCTGTTCGCCTTGGAGCTTCGAAATCCCGTAGGGGTAACTTGAACCTACTGGCCGCGTCTCGTCGTAAAGGTCATTCTCCGTATAGCCGTATACAGAGCAGGAGGAAGCGTAGATGTATCGTTTGACCTGGGCAATTTTGGCGATGTAGCCAAGGTAGGCCGGGGCTGCGGCATTCAAAATGAAGTTCTTGCTTGGCGAATACTCGGCCATCGGATCATTCGACAAACCGGCAAGGAAAATCACCTGATCGTAAGTCTTGAGATCCGCGACCGTCAGGTGGAAAATGTCCTTGTTGAGAATGCCCACCTGGCTGGGCAATTGATTCCCGAACCAGAATAACTCCACTACGTCGATGTCATAACCCCGATCCAGGAGTCTTGGAATCAATACCGATCCCAAATACCCTGCGCCTCCGGCAATCAGCAATTTCATTCTCGGCTCCCGTTCATCCTCGAAATTCCAGTTCTACCGGATTATTGAAAACTCCCCGATTTCGACGAAACCGGTCGTCTGCCGCCTGATGCGATCTGACCGCTGGCCGAAATTAGCCAGACCATTCCAAAGGATCGGTGCTTCTGCCTGCAAATTATACATCCCCATCTCGCCATATAAAATCCGTCCGGCCGCGAGAATGTAGAACCCACGCCCGATCGCCGAAGTACCGAAACCATTCGCCGATTCTTGGTCGAGCCTTTACTTCCAAAAGGTCCAAGAGGTCACGCAATTTCTTGCGCGGATTATGTGGCCAGTGTAATCGGCAAAAAAGCAGTCCTTAGAACGGCAGGATCACTTGATGGCGTGGATGGAGTCCAACGAGTGCGGGTGTCCAACTTTCCCTGGCAGGAAACGTATTCCGAGCCTCCCCGCCCGCCCGTCCAGGAAGCCGCGGCACATCATCCTCAGGCAGGCCAGTTTTTGCTTGCCAAGCAAAACAATACCAAGCGCATGGTGCGCAAACTTGTACACGACGGAGAGCTTGGTTACTAGTTGTGGGAAGTCTTGCCATATCGTAAAGGTTTCATTACGGGCCATGTAATATTCACGCCATGGAGCATGGTCAGCCCAGAAGATCTTCTGTCCGAGAATGTTGAAGGTTGCTTGCGCCCCGATTTCGTGGTCGAGAATGCTGTCGCGCACAACAGCGATGCGGAATCCTTTGCGTCTAAGGCGAAGGCAGTACTCGTAATCTACAAAGTCCATGAAAAAATCCACGCGCGGCATTCCTACGGCCTCTACAGCCTCTCTCCGCACCAGGCTTCCGGAGGAAATCACGCAATCAACAAAAGTTAGAGGCTGACTCGGATCGCCCGGGGTTGGCACAAGACGTCCACCTTGCCACGACAGCCCGGGATATGACGTGGAACTCTTCGAATCGATACACAGCGGCGCTAGAATCGCGGTTGGAGCTGTACTTTCGTCCAGATATTGCAGCCCCTCGAAAAGCTTTTGAAGAGCGTCAGGGGGCGGCACACTGTCGTCGTCGAGGAGCCAGGCCCAGCTGTATTTCTTGGTGATCGCGGCATAGGCAAGTCCCGCGGCATACCCGCCTCCGACCCCGCCATTCTCAGGCAAACTGAGAACTTTCACTTCGGGATACTGAGACGCAAGCATATCAACGGTGTCATCAGTCGACGCGTTATCCACAACGATAATCTCATCCAGTTTCCGACTCTGCCGCCTGAGTGCGTCCAATTGCCGCGGCAGTAGGTGGGCAGCATTCGTGGCCACAGTTACGCTCGCAACGGAATGAATACTTGTCATGGTGGGCAGCGATCACTGTGAGTGCGGCATATCCTGGACCAAATCCTCAGGGTAATAGGTCCAAGTTCCGGACATCTGCTTAAATGTATATGCACTAGAGCTGAACTGATGCCTCGGATTTTCGCTGATTTCTCCGATCGGCCCGACGTAGTAATTGCCAATCGCAAGTCCGGTGCCGGCGCCGATTAAGGCCGGCGGCGTGCGATTGAAATTCGTCCGCCACCAGCGCTCCAAATAGAATAGCGAGCAATAGTTGCTAGAAAGACACTCCTCGATAAAAATGAATCCCTTCTTCGAAAGCCTCGGCCAAAGGTTCTTGATACATGTGTCAAGACTGGCTTCAAGGTCTACATCCACATAGGCGAGGACGATCTCACGGTCGAATAGTGGCAGGGTCTTGTCAAACCATCCTCGGACCAGCGTACAACGGCTCATGTCTCCACCTCTTCGGATATTGTTCGAAACCTCTTCAAGCGTGCCGGCCCAATCTCCTTTGGCGTAATGCCGAGCCTCTCGGTCCTGCGGCGAACCTTCTGGTAACCCGTGCCGCACTCCGTTGGTACTCAATCTAGCACAAAAAAAAACGGTTACTGCACGCGAGCGAAACAACGATCGACTCTCCGCTGGAAAAGGATGTCATTGCAGTGGCCTCCGGAATCTGATCCAGCAACGGTTCAGTATCGGATCACGATTTCGTGGCCAGGAAATGGCCAAATGGAGCATCATTCGCCCACTTCCGATCACAATCGCCACTTTTTGCCGCGATGGAGACGCTGACAAATTCCCGAGAGATGACACGCTGTGTCATATTATGCTGGATCCAAGGACAGCTTCCTGTCTGGAAACAAATTGCAGGGAGAAGGCTTCTTAAAAAGAACGCCTGGTGTGTTGATATTCGTAACCTTTCCGGGCTAGCGCGCAATATTTGGCAACCCAAAACCACCGCAGCGATGGGAGCAACAATATCGTGGAAGCGAAGATGACAATGCGAGTGCTCTCTAGTTGCCTGGTGCTGGTCGTAACAATGCTCGCGCAGAAAACCGGGAGCATCTTGCATGGCTCAGTGATCGAAGGAATGACTGGATCGACGATTATCGGAACATTAAATGCTTCTGCATGTGGTTCGGCTTCGCAACCATCCTGGTGTTCGGGCTCCGATATTGGTGCATGGACGAACGCTTGTATCGCGCAGTTCTCACCGAATCAACCTGGCATCTGCAGCCTTAGCACTGGCACTTACGAGCTGAAAACTACCATCGTGAAACCGCAGTGGGTGACCATCGACGGCAATAACTCGGTCCTCAAAGCAAGTTCGTTGACAACCCCTGCCATCATCGCCGCGACAAAAGTCGCGCTCGCTCCTTCGTATCCTGGCTCGTATGCGCGGCGGGGGATACGCGACCTCACACTGCTGGGAAATGGCGCCGCGAACACTCCATACGGCATATGGCTGGGCGGGGATTACAAAAACAAATTCATTGCTTCCACAGCCGTCGACTTCCTGGAGCAATTCGATAACTTGCAGGTGCAGAACTTTGGAACTCAGTACGAGATTGGAACTCACGCTTTCCAGGATACGTGGATCGGCGGGACGATTATGGGCGGATATAACTCCGCTGAGAACGGGGTCGCGATGCAAACCCACGCCACGGGCGCGGAGAATATGACATTCGTAAGCACGATGTTTGTGGGCGGCGGAGGAAACAGCGGTTATGCGCTCTACATGCCCGATGCCTACGGCTCGACGATCAATCTCGACCACGCCAGTCTCGACTATTGGGGAGCCGATAATCTGCACGGCTGCCCGAACCACATTGGGAACGGCCAACTGCTCTTTAACGACGGACACCTGACCGCGACTGGAACGCATTTCGAGACGTGCTCGGGCCCGCACATAGTTTCGAACTCCAGCGCGGGGGTTGTCATCACGATCGGAGGAGGCACGGAGTTTACCAACGTCGATGAGGCGCACTCATTAACGACCCCTGGCATTATCGAGGTCACGGGTAACGCACCACAGGTTTATATCGATGCGGGAACGCTCATCTCAGCGCCGGCTCGACAGAGAATCAAGGCATACGTGGCGAACAACGGAACCGGCGGCCAAATCTGGGTTGGTCCGTATGTGCAGGGGAGCGGCAACTACCAGATTCCAGCGTGGTCAGGGGTATGGAACGCTGGCGTTCAGCCATCGTTTGCTGGTGGCTCCATCTCGGGGTTCTCTGTCACCGGCGAATTGGCTGTAACGGGATCGCTCGCCGAGCATAGCCTCAATCAGAAGGCGGCCAACAATTTTGCCGGTAAGTGCACAATGGCGTCGAGCACGAGTTGCATGTTTGCTATCGGATCGACGTACAAAGACTACGTATCCTTCGTTTCGATAGATCAGGCATCGACTCCTCCACCAGCCGCAATTTCAGCAAAGTGCAGTGTGGCGGGAACGACTGCAACCATCACGGCCGGAGTCAGCAACTCGCTGACATGGGACTGCATGCTGGTTGGCAACCCGAATTGAGACTTCCCAATACATGTTTCGCAGCGTCAAATCGTCTGACCTACAAGCATGCCTCAGTTTGATTTAGACCGGATCTATTTTTTCTGGCTGCCAGTTGGCGGAGGGTGAACAACGTTGAAACCGGTACAAAATCCTACGATCTCTGTTGCCATGTGCACCTACAACGGAGAGCGGTTTCTCCAGGCGCAACTCGAGAGTATCGCCGCTCAAGACAGACCTCCCGACGAACTCGTGATCTGTGATGACCGCTCGTCAGACGCTTGCCCAGAGATCATAAAGGAGTTTGCTCGGCGCGCGCCATTCCCCGTCCAACTTGTGGTCAACCCCGAGAATCTGGGGTCGACCAGAAATTTTGAGAAAGCCATTTCACTTTGTCGGAGTGAGATCGTGGCACTCGCCGATCAAGACGATATCTGGTATCGGCACAAACTTGAGCGCATTGAGAAGGCGTTTTTGCGGTCAAGCACAATCGTCGCCGCTTTCAGCGATGCTGATTTGATTGATAACGACTCCCGGCTGTTGGGGCTGCGACTTTGGAATGCCTTCTCGTTCGATGCTGCAGAGCAACGCCAGTTCAGTAACGGACGCGGGTTGAAAGTTCTGGTAAAGCATCCCGTTGTGACGGGGGCGACCATGGCGTTTCGCAGGAAGCTTTTCGATATCCTGAATCCTATTCCTTCGAAGGATATTCACGATAGATGGATATCTTTCCTGCTGGCAGCACGCGGCCCCTTCGAGGTGATTTCCGATCCGCTCATGCAGTATCGCCGGCATGAAACACAACAAGCGGGTCTGCCGCCTCAAACCACGACGGGATTGATCGCACAGGCCCGCACCAGGGGCGCAAACTATCACCTTGAGGAGATTGAGGGGTTCCATCGCTTGTACGATAAGCTTGGAACGTGCCAGGCGCACTTCCCCGGCGCGGAGTACGCACGAAAGGAAATTGAGAGAAAGGTCTCTCATCTTACGAATCGAGCGAAGTTGCCGGCGATGAGAGTTGCACGAATCCCGAGAGTTCTCCAGGAGGCTTTCAACGGCGGCTACTGGCGTTATTCAGCCGGGTGGAACAGTATCGCGAAGGACCTGGTGATTCGCTAAGGCGGTCGCCGGCGCCAATGGCAATTCACATTTTTCGCGATACCGAAGCCGTAGTCCACATCTATCTTTAAAACGATTAGCATTCGAGGAAATGAGTGACGCCATGGAGCCAACTTCTGCCACGAGGACGGAGAAAGAGTCGACATCCATACACCTATCGAGTGTTTTCTGTGGGTTTGCGGTTCTCGCCTTAGGATTCGGCGTTCAGTTGGCAGAGGGGTTCTTTCAGACCAAAGCTCTTGCGGCGGTTCTGGTCGCTATCGCTCTTTCCGCCATCGCAGTCGCCAGCCCACGAATTTCTCTTGCACTACGGCTCGGCAAGCGCGCAATCCGCTGGGGAGTTTACTTGGCGATTTCAATCGTATATCTTCTGCTCGGTTTCTATTCCCTACACACTCATCATCCGTCGATAGATGTTTTGGTTTACGAAAACGATAGCGTGCGCTCCTTGCTTCTGGGCCACGACCCCTACGCAACCGCCGTTACCCACCAGGTTTTTGGAGGGTCGCCAGGGGTCGTCTACTATGGTCAAGGAATCTTTGCAAACGGTAGAGTACGAGTCGGCTTTCCATATCCTCCCCTGACTCTATTTTGGGTTTTGCCCGCCTATCTTCTCGGGGATGTGCGTTACTCCTTCTTGCTCGCCGTTCTCTTAACATCCTTTTTAATTTTTCTGCTGTCACCTGACCCAAACGGTCTGGTAGCCGCGGGTTTGCTTCTGTTTGTTCCCGAAACTTTCTTCGTACTGACTATGGGCTGGACTGAACCATTGATGGTAGTCACCCTGGCAATAACCGTCTTCTCCGCTTGCAAGGTCCCTCGAATGCTACCGGTCGCTCTCGGGCTATTTCTGGCCTCCAAACAGTATTCGCTTCTTGCCGTACCCCTGGCTGCGCTCCTTCTGCCAACATTTTCCTGGAAGCGTTACCTATCTCTTGTGATGGGGGCGGGGGCCTTCGCTGCGGCTATTACTCTTCCCTTCGCATTCTGGGACCACCACGGCTTCTGGTGGAGTCTGGTAACGTTCCAAGTTGCCGCGCCATTTCGCCCGGACGCTCTCAGTATCTCGGCTCTACTCGCGAGACATGGGCTCTCTCCCGTTCCGCAATGGCTAATTGTCGCAGCCGTGCTGGGCACAACCGTTTTCGTACTGACGAGGTCCCCGCGTACGCCTTCTGGATTCGCCGCATCGCTTGCCCTGGTTTCTTTAGTCTTCTTCGTAGCCAACAAGCAAGCATTTTGCAATTATTATTTCTTTTCTGCGGGTGCGCTATGTCTCAGTATTGCCAGCGCCAGTCGCGATCGCTCGACCGCCAGTTTTATTCTCGCTCGCCAAGAGAATCCGATTTCAGCGCCCCACGGACACACCGATTGAACCGATAAGTAAGGCCCGGGTATTTCTCCGCCACCACCAAAGAAGCGGCTTTACGTTTCGCAGTTTTCGCAACGTGGCACTAATGAGCTCGACGGATTTTTCTCCGAGCACCAAGCTCTGAGGTGCAATCAAATTGGATCGCGACTTCGCAGGGACGGCTGTAAAAGAGGATGTAAAGCAACGGGAAGCAAGACGAGAAAGAACTTCATCCCTACACGCGCATTAAATCCGTCCCGCATTCACGAGTGAAGTGCCATCCCGTTTTTCGCAGGACCGAACTTCGGGGCACATGCTCACCACATCTTGCAGCCTTCTTTCCAAGCGGTCCAACGAGGGGGCCAGGGCCCACTGCTGCCGCGCCAACTGGAGGGCTGCCTGACTCAGGCGCTGATGCAGTCCGTCATCCACTAATAGGCACTCAATTGCCTGGGCCATGCAACGGGGCTCGTGTTCAACCAGCAGCCCGTTGATTCCGTCCTGAATGGTTTCTCTTACCCCGCCTTCCGCAACCGCGACAACCGGAAGTCCACAAGCGTTAGCCTCAAGGGGCGCGTATCCAAACGGCTCCAGACGCGGAGCGTATAGCATCATGCGCGCTCGATTGAGCAGGTCAATCAGTTCCGCATCTGCGATGCGATGTTTCAATTCGAAATCCACACCACTCTTACTGGCCAGACTTTGTACCCGCTCCAGATAAGCTTCATCAATCATGTTGGAGATCAAGACCAGCTTCGGACGACGATCCGCACCAATCGCCGCTAAGGATTGAATGAGGAACTCTATGTTTTTTGTGGGCAGCAAGGCTGCCACGCAGACCGTGAAATTTTCTCTCTTCTTGTTTTGCCAGGTGAACCGTTCTGTATCGACCCCCAGATAACAAACTTTGGAGTCAACTCCAAAGGCTCTCAGGACGCTCTCTCGAGAAAAAAAGGAATTAACCAGAATCTGGTCAAACGACATCGCGCTGATTCGTTCTTCCCTTGCCTGCACACGGATGCCGGGAAGTTTTAGCCTCCGCTTCAAGGCTGTCTGCCAGAAATGAAAATCAAGTAATTGCCTTCGCTTCCAAGACATCGCCACCCATGGCAGTTCGGGAGAACATTCATAAAATTGCCTATTTGGCTCTTGCAAATAAAGAACGGTCGGAATCTCGATGAATCGCGCGATGAGCGGGGTGTGAAAGAACATGCAACAACCGGCGAATAACAGATCGAATCCCTGGGCGTCGATTTGTCGAGCGCACTCCAGGCAGTGCCGATCCATAGCTCTCAGCCGGGCGCGGACACTCCAATGAAGTGGACGCAACTTTTGGAAAAGTGAAAGAACCGGATCTTTGGGAATCGTGAGGGCCAAAGGCACGACGTGCTCGCGCACCAGGGCACTGAGTGGTAAATATCCTTCATCCGCAGTGGGAGGACTCCATGCTTCCACTTCGTGGCCCCGCGCAACCAGTCCCTTAACCTGGTCGTAAAGAGCCCGCTTCGCGCCGCCACTCGGCAAATTATGCCAGACCGCGATTCTCATTAAGTTGGCCCTGCTACACCCATTCCCGGCGCGATCTTTGGTTCGAGAATTCGCAACCAATCCTCACTGTACAAAGGCGTCAATCGTCCGAGAGATTGCTTTTCCAGCGTCTCGGTGTTGATCACAGGAAGCTCGCGAATCAATTGCGCGCGCTCAAGTCCTCGAACAAAGGACAGGTGCCCGGCCTCGTCCACAGATTCGCGGAACTTTGAGGGCCACGCCGTGGGATTCGCAAGCCCAGAGTCAAACCTGGAGGCGTAGTCTTCTCGAATAAAGAATGCATTCACTCCTCCCGAATTTGTGCCAAGAAATTGATACCCTTTCTGACTCGCCAAAGATCGAAATGCCGCAATGGACGCACCAAAGTATAAATTTCTAAATTCCGGTCGAGTCCGAACGAAATGCGGGTCATAAGGAACGGATATCGGCCAAATGTCACCGAATACGGCGTTGTACTCGCAGACACAAATAATGGGACGAACCGCGCGAATTGCCTCCCACACCCAATAATCATTCCCGTCGATGTCGATGCTCAACAGCCCAATCTCTCCCGAAAATCCGGCGTCCACGAATAAATCATTTACATTTTCCCGCGTGATAAAAGCGGATTTTGCGGTCAAGTCATATCCCCAGAATAATTGCTTCTGTTTGTTGAGGCGTTCGATTCGTGCCGGGTCGCCGTCCATCACGAGTCCCCGCCAGTTGCGATTCTGCAGGAGAAATCGAGTATTCGCTTCTGCGTAGGACTCAACCCCGAATTCAATGAAGCTATGCAGATGAGGAGGGATCTCGGCCCGCTCGATGAGCCAATCGATAATGCCGTCTTCTCCCCACTGGGAGAAAACCTTAAATTCCACTTCATCCAGAGAGGAGATTGCATCCATCGAACGAACTTGCCGACTCGCCATGCGGCCAAGCAAAAGAAGAGAAACATCGGCCGTTGCTTGAACTTGCCGGGTAAAGTAAGACCTGATGTGACGCAATAGCGCTGAATCCGGCAAGTTCGATCCTCGTTGTCCTCTTGAATGTTCCGCTCAGGGGCAATTACGCTCGCATACAGCGCTCGACCTCAATCGACTGTGGAACCACCACGCAGATCAGGAAAGCACCCACCGTTCCGATGATGACGCCCGTCAGCCCAAGCTTTTGTACCAGAACGATCGAAAGAATGAGATTGACGATGGAAGCCGCAATCGAATAAATCATCTGTATTTTAACCCTGCCCGAGCTAGCCAGCACACAAGATTGGGAGTTCATCGCGCTATAGATAACGCTCCAGATTCCCATCCAAAGCAGCAGGCTCGCGGGAGGAACGGCTGCGCTTCCCGCCCATTTTCCGATAATCCATCGGCCAAAAAACACCAATGGCAGCGCCAATGCCAAGGTCGATGCAATCGTGATGTTAAGGTTCATTCGGAATCTGCGGCGCACCCATGTCCGGTCACCGCGTGAAAATGCTTCAGCATATGCTGGCCAATAGGAGGGACTCGCTAAGACTTGAAAAAGCGCCGTATAAGTAAATAACCTCCAGGTCACGCTGTATGGGGTGACCGCCGCCGCGCCCAGGTAATGGGCAATAATCAGATTATCCGTCTGGAAAAGAACGAGAGCAGCGATCTGAATGACAAAGAACATGCCTCCCAGCGAGGTCAGTTCGTGAATGGCCGAATAGGTGACCCGATCAGGCCGTGGTCGAAGCCACGGCTTAGACCACCCGAATAACCAAACCGCACTGAGCGCGTTGACCAACAACAACGCACCAGATACGGCAATCACCAAGGAGACCAAGCCTCCTTTGAGTTGGGTCACCAGGATGAGAGCTGCAAGTCCAAGAAGATTGCCCGCCGCGGACCAAGCGTTACCCTTAGCAACCTCCTGATACGCGCCGTAAATTTTCCCAACGATAGAAACTGGAAAATTCAACACGAAAATCGCAAAGGCGATCGCGACTGCGGGGCCCACTTCTTCGCGCGCCTGTATGGATTGCACGTTGAAAACCCGGTACCAGGGCACGTGTGGCCAAATGCAGAAAAATATCAGAGCTAATATGGCTGCAATTCCCGCCAGTGACCAGAATGCTGCAGAAACATAACTTTGCGCCAAGTCCTGCCGGCTCTTCGCATAGCCCTCGGAAACTACATTTGTGAGGCTATTGCTCAAGCCAAAATCTGCCAGAGCCATCCAAGCAATGAGCGTGCTGATCGTTACCCACGCTCCGTACCTTTCCGGCCCTAAATATCTCACGGTAAGAGGAACTGAGATGAAGCTGACAACGGTCGCCACACCTCGTCCCGCTATCCCGGAAAAAATGCCCTGCACCATTCGTACGTCTCGCCCTTGGGCGTGGCTCGCTATTTGGCCATTCCCAAAAGCCAGTCGCACATAACGTAGCGTAGAAAGTAGGAAGACCCTCATCTACAGACCGGCGACTTCTTTCATGCCCGCTTGACAAGGCCTTGCTGAGCGGCTGCGCGCTGGTCGCTATCGGAGCCTGCGATTGCCATATTGTTCTTGGCTCTCTGCACCGCTTCTATGTCGGCTTCTACCATCATTTTTATGAGTTCCTCGAACTTTACTTGTGGTTGCCAACCCAGCATCTCACGAGCTTTCGTGGCATCGCCGCACAGAAAATCCACTTCGGCCGGTCGTATGAGCTTGGGATCGCATTCCACATGTTCCTGCCAATCCAAGCCCGCGACTCCAAAAGCAACTTCCAGGAGTTCCCGAACGCTGTGCGTCTTGCCGGTAGCCAATACGAAGTCTTCCGGTTTGGGCTGCTGCAGGATCATCCACATCGCGCTCACGTAGTCGCCTGCGAAGCCCCAGTCACGCTTGGCGTCGAGATTTCCCATGATCAGTTTCTTAGCCAGCCCACATTTGATTCGAGCCACCTGGTTCGTCACTTTCCGCGTCACAAATTCCGTGCCACGACGTGGCGATTCGTGATTAAAAGCCATCGCCGAACATGCAAAAAGATCGTAGCTTTCCCTGTAATTGACGGTGATGTTGTGACCAAAAACCTTGGCTGCGCCATATGGGCTGCGCGGATAAAAAGGTGTCTTCTCCGTTTGCGGAGATTCTCGAACCTTACCAAACATCTCGGAACTCGAGGCCTGTAAAAATTTAGCCTGGGGGTGGTGTTTGCGGATAGCCTCTAGAATGCGGATGACGCCAAGCCCAGTCACGTCTCCCGTCAGAGCAGCTTGATTCCATGAAGCGGGCACAAAGCTTTGCGCCGCCATGTTGTATACCTCATCTGGCTTCACTTCATGAATCACGCTGTCGAGAGACGATTGGTCCGTCAAGTCGCCCTCAACCAAACTCAGATCCTCCATGAACGATTCAATTCGCTCCAACCTTTTTACGCTGCTCCGGCGAACCAATCCGAACACTTCGTAGCCTTTACCTAGGAGAAGTTCGGCAAGATACGAACCGTCCTGTCCCGTAATTCCCGTAATCAACGCTCGCATTTGTTTTCTCCTGTGAGCCTTTCCGGCTTTTCGCGTCTGGAGCAGGCTGTAACTCTTTCCAAAACTTCCTGGTCGGCCACCGCTTCCTGACCATCAACATTCTCCGTGAGGTTGCGAAAACACATGGAAAAGTCTAATCTTTTCAAACGCATGGCAGCCTCTAGGATAATTTCAATTCAGGATAGAGAATGCAGAATATCACGAAATACTATGCGCTTCGCGGGCCTGTCTACGATCTTTGTATCGCATCACGCTTGTGCGCTCGCTGAAAAATCTGCAGACTTGGGGGGCGTAGAACAGACACAACCGACCAGGCACAGGTAGATCGAAGGCCGTCGCGAGGATTGGCACTGGTTTACCGTCCGCTACGACGTGTGCGAGTTTTATGCGAACAGGGGAACTATTTCGCTACCGGAAACTCGCGTACTGAGTAGCGCGAAGCTTGGATCTCCGCTTCGCAACCCCGCGCGCCACTGCGATCGTACGAATTCAGCATTGACGTTGCTGCTCATCGCGGCATCTTACAGCTTTGAAAGTGAAATAAAGCAATTGCGTCATTTGGGGACTCAGTTTAAATCGGTATCCCCGTGGGTTGACGGCCATAAAAAATGATTCAAGTAAATAATTTTCCAGGGGAATTTATGAAGCGAATTCTTGCTCTACTCATTTTTGTGTCGGTAGCATTATCCTTAGCGTCTGCGCAGCGTCTGCCTGAGATAGCGACACCAGAGAATTACAAGCTCACTTTTACGCCGCATCTTGAAAAGGCCACGTTTGATGGTGATGAAACCATTTCCATCCGGGTCCTGAAGCCAACCTCCGAGATCACGCTGAACGCGGTCGACATCACTTTTGACGACATCGCCATCACCAGCGGCGGAACTACGCAGAAGGCTACGGTCACGCCCGAGAAAGATAAAGAAATGGTGGTTCTCACAGTCGAGAAGCCGTTAGCTGCGGGAGCAGCGACCATCCACATCACGTACACGGGAATTCTGAACGATGAGATGCGCGGCTTTTATATCGGCAAGGACGATCAGGGACGCAAGTATGCCGCCACGCAGTTTGAAGCCACCGACGCGCGCCGCGCGTTTCCCTCATTCGACGAACCCGCGTACAAAGCCACGTTCGATATCACTGCGGTCGCCGATAAGGGGCAGGTGGCGATTTCAAATCAGAAAGTCGCCTCCGATGTTCCCGGACCCGGCGATAAACACACCGTGCGCTTTGCCACCACGGTGAAGATGTCCTCTTATCTGGCTGCTCTGGTTGTCGGCAACTTTGAATACATCGAAGGCGAGGCGGATGGCATTCCGATCCGCGTCTACGCCACTCCCGGCAAGAAAGAGATGGGTAGATTTGCTCTGGAAACCGCGGAGCATGTTCTCAGTTATTACGATAAATACTTCAGCATCAAATATCCCTACGGAAAGCTCGATCTGATCGGCCTGCCGGATTTTTCTGCCGGCGCGATGGAGAATACCGGCTGTATTACCTTCCGCGAAGTGATCCTGCTGATCAACGAAAAGCAGGGCGCGATTGAGTTGAAGAAAGAGATCGCATCGGTGATTGCTCACGAGATGGCACACCAGTGGTTCGGCGATCTGGTGACGATGCAATGGTGGGACGATATTTGGCTCAATGAGGGTTTCGCCACATGGATGTCGAGCAAGCCGATCGAGGCCTGGAAGCCGGAATGGAATGTCAAATTGGACGACGTCATCGACGATGGCAGGACTCTCAACACAGATTCGCTGGCCAACACGCGCCCCATCCATCAAGCCGCCAATACGCCGGCACAAATCATGGAACTGTTTGACGGGATTGCGTACGGCAAAGCTGCAGCGGTTTTAAGAATGCTGGAATCTTACCTGGGCGAGGAGACTTTCCGTGCTGGGGTCAATGCATACATTCAACAGCATCAATATGCGAACGCCACCGCAACAGACTTCTGGGATGCGCAGACCAGGACTTCCAAGAAGCCGGTCGATCAGATCATGCCGACATTCGTGGATCAGGCGGGCGTGCCGATTATTAGTGTGAAGCAAGCGTGCTCAGGAAATTCGACCAAGGTAACGCTGGATCAGCGTCGTTTTTTCTATGATCGGGAGAAATTCCAGGCGCCGAATGATCAACTCTGGCAGGTTCCTATCTGCATGAAGGGATCCGCTGGGAAGGAAACGCCGGAATGCAAACTTCTCACTCAGCGAGAGCAGACCTTTACTTTGCCGGGTTGTTCGAATTGGGTTTTGGGAAATGCCGGCGCCACTGGTTATTATCGCGTCGGGTATCAGCCCGATGCAGTGCGCGCTCTGGCAGCAGATGCCGAGACGAAGCTTTCTCCGGCAGAACGAATCGCATTGCAGACCGACGTCTGGGCTTCGGTGCGAGTGGGGCGCGAACCGGTCGGCGACTATCTGGCTTTGGCACAAGGTCTGGGCGCGGATCGCAATCGCGCAGTGATCGAGGATGCTCTCGATCATCTCAACTACATTGACGAGTATCTGGTAACCGAGAGCGACCGCGAATCCTATCGCGCGTGGCTACGACAGTATCTCTCGCCCATGATGAAGGATGTGGGGTGGGAATCGAAGCCGGGTGAGAGTGACGAGCAAAAAGCGCTGCGGGCTCGCGTGTTCTACGCTTTAGGCTACGACGCTCGCGATCCGGAGGCGCTGGCCGAGGCGAGCAAGCTTGCAGAAAAAGCTTTGGACAACCCCGCGTCCGTGAGCCACGAAATGGCGGCCAATGCATTTCGACTCGCAGCGTTGAACGGTGACGAGACACTCTACGACAAGTTGCTGGCGCTACTGAAGAATGCAAAATCTCCTGAAGAATATTACATGGCACTTTTTGCTCTACCCCACTTCGACAACCCAAAACTGCTGGAACGGACTCTCGACTTCGCGATTTCTCCGGACGTGCGTTCGCAGGACGCGCTGCGACTGGTCAGAAACGTGATGCAGAATCCGGCGGGAGAAAAATTGGCGTGGGAGTTCGTTCTCAATCATTGGAGTTCAGTGCAAAAAGCCGGCGGACCTTTTGCCAGCGCCGAAATTGTGGGAGCCACTAGTTCTTTCTGCGATGCTCACATGCGCGATCAGGTGGCGGATTTCTTCACCGCTCACAAGATCGAATCCGCGGAACGAACCTACCGCCAGTCGATCGAACGCATCAATGACTGCATAGAACTGAAATCGCAGCAAGAACCGAAACTCGCGTCGTGGCTAGGAGAGCACGGCTCTGCCGCCGGAGGACAGTAAAACCGAAAGCCAATCTGGACGTCATTTGCAATCGTGATTAGACTGAAGAGTGGGCCAGGCTCCGCCGACCCACTCTTTCAGTTCGTTTATCCGCGGTGCCCGCGGAAGAGTTCAATAAAATCAAAAGCGGCCTCGATCACCGTGACTACTCCGTGCTTTGTTATAATCAACAGCGTTCCGCACGCATTCCGCGTTCTGCTGTTTTCCGGTCGGCAATCCCGCGACAATCGGCGTGAAGCGAACAAGCTTCGTGGTCTGCGCTTTAAGCGGATCCCGAAAACGTGG